>NZ_CP077083.1:0-4800000 GCF_014268375.2 Pseudomonas salmasensis | reverse complement strand
TTATCAGCCTGGGCAGCGACGACCACATCAAGCTGTTGTTCCCGCAGAACGCCCAAGAGCAAGCAGCGCTGGAAAGCCCGACCTTCAACATCAAGGGCGACGGCCCGCAACCGGCGATGCGCGATTACACGCCACGGCGTTACGACCTGAGCATTGGCGAGTTGGACATCGACTTTGTGCTGCACGGCGATGGCCCTGCCTCCACCTGGGCCGAGCAGGTTCAGGTCGGCCAACACCTGTATATCGGTGGGCCACGTGGCTCGATGATCGTGCCGGATATCTTTGACAGCTACCTGCTGATTGGCGATGAGACGGCGATCCCGGCCATCGCTCGGCGCCTGGAAGAGCTGCCCGCGGGGCGCAAGGTGCTGGCGGTGATTGAAATCGCCGATGCGGCGGAGCAACAGGTGCTCAGCAGCGCAGCCGACGTGGAAGTGATCTGGGTGCTGCGCGGCCAGGACGACCTGCTCGATGTGGTACGCAACCTGACACTGCCCAGCGGTACGCTGTACAGCTTCGTCGCCACCGAAACCAAGCTGTCGCGCCAGATACGGCGGGTGCTGCTGGACACGCACAAGGTCAATGAGGAGTACCTCAAGGCCGTGGGTTACTGGCGTGCAGAGGGCAGCGACGAAGAATAAATAAGGTGGGAGCTGGCTTGCCTGCGATACAGGCACCTCGGTGTATCAGTTACACCGAGGTGATGCTATCGCAGGCAAGCCAGCTCCCACAGGGTGACCACTTTAAATCGAGGGGGATTTGAGGCGCTTGTCCAGGCCAATGATAACCAGCGCGATGACGATAAACCCTGCCAAAATCCCTGCGGCATTCACGAACACCTGTGGATAACCAAGACTGTCCACATCCATGAACGGGTATTGATACTGCCCGAGCATATGCCCCCGCAGCAGCACATAACCGAAGTACACCAATGGGTAAATCACCCAGCCGGCAATGTGCTTGAGCCGCAAGCTGCCCTTGGGCACACACCGCCACCAATACACCACAAACAGCAACGGCATGACGTCGTGCAGCAACTCATCGGCGATAAATTGAAAGCCTTGCGGGCTCCACAAATGCCGCAGCAGCAGGTTGTAGGCCAGGCTCACCACCACGATGCTCGCCGCTATCGCGCTACTGATACGGGGCGCGAGGAAAAACCGCTTGGCGGCTGAGTCGCGCTTGACCAGCGCGTAGCTGAGCACCACGACCACCAGGGTATTGGTCAGCACGGTGAAGAAGCTGAAGAAACTGATCAAGCCGCCCAACAAGCTCGCGCCGCTGGCCCAGCGTGAATAGAGAATCAGGTATTGCTGGATCGCCAACCCCACCCAACCGGCCAAGGCTGCCGCCGCGACAAAGCGCTTCATGCTTTCAATCCAGGGGGCGCTTGGTACGCATCAGCTTGACGTACAAACCTTCGACTTTTTCCCGCGCCCAGGGGGTTTTGCGCAAGAAGGTCAGACTCGATTTGATACTCGGGTCGCTCTTGAAGCAGCGGATATCAATGCGCTCGGCCAAGCCGCTCCACTCGTAATGTTCCACCAGGGTGGTGAGCACGTGTTGCAGGGTCACACCGTGGAGCGGGTCGTTGCTTGTCGCGGTCATGCCGGGCCTTTTGCAAAAAGAGGAAACACAGCCGCGCACCTTAGCCGACGAGGCGTGCAGGTGGAAGCATCGCATTGAATATAGCCCGTGAAGAAAAGTTCCCCTTTTTCAAAAAAAAGAGATGTTATATTGTAACTTAAATTATCTGTCATTTTGCCTAGGAATATCCGATGTCGCTGCCTTCTCTCTGGCGTTTGTCGCCCCTCGCCGCCGCCCTGTTGATCGGCTCCCAGGCCCATGCCCTGGAACTGCCACCCCAAGTGGTCACCGGCAACCCGCTGGGCAGCGAACAGCTGGCTTCACCCACCACCGTGCTGGAAGGCGATGACCTGACCCTGCAACAAAAAGGCAGCCTCGGTGAAACCCTGAACAAGCAGCCGGGCGTGTCGTCTTCGTACTTTGGCCCGGGGGCCAGCCGCCCGATCATTCGTGGCCAGGATGGCGACCGCATTCGCATCCTGCGCAACGGCGTGGGGGCGCTGGATGCCTCGTCGCTGTCCTACGACCACGCGGTGCCGCTGGACCCGATCAACGTTGACCGCATTGAAATCGTACGGGGCCCGGCCGCCCTGCTGTACGGCGGCAGTGCCATCGGTGGGGTGGTCAATACCTTCGACAACCGCATCCCCACCGAAGCCATTGAAGGCATCCACGGTGCGGGCGAGTTGCGCTACGGCGGCGCCGACACCACCCGTAGCAGCGCAGGCAAGCTGGAAGCCGGCAACGGCACCTTCGCCTTGCACCTGGACGCCAATGCTCGCGAGTTCAACGACCTGAAAATTCCAGGCTATGCGCGCAGCCGGCATGCGCCGCAGAGCGAGAACGGCCCCGGCAAAAACGGGCGCCTGGGCAACAGCAATGGGCGCCAGGACGGCGGTGCGGTGGGCGGTTCCTACACCTGGGACGATGGTTATGCCGGGCTGTCCTATAGCAATTACGACAGTAACTACGGCTCGCCCGCCGAGCAGGATGTACGCATCCGCATGAAACAGGACCACTACGCCTTTGCGTCCGAGATCCGCAACCTGCAAGGGCCGTTTACCTCGGTGAAACTCGACGCCGGTTACACCGACTACGAGCACCGCGAAATCGAAGGCGGCGAAACCGGCACCACCTTCAAGAACAAAGGCTATGAAGCGCGGGTGGAAGCTCGTCACCAGCCGATTGGCCCGTTCGATGGGGTGGTCGGGGCCCAAGTGACGCGCAACGAGTTCTCGGCAATGGGCGAAGAAGCCTTCGTGCCACAGAGCGACACCAACGCCGGCGCGCTGTTTATTCTCGAAGAAATGCAAGCCACCGAGCGCCTCAAACTCAGCCTCGGCGCACGCCTGGAACACACCAGCGTCGACCCGAACGCCAAAGGCAACGAGCGTTTTGCCAATGCCGACAAGAGCAGTAATTTCACCGCCGGCAGCCTCTCATCGGGCGCGGTGTACACCCTCACGCCGATCTGGTCCCTGGCCGCCACCCTGGGCTACACCGAACGTGCGCCGACCTTCTACGAGCTGTACGCCAACGGCGCCCACGTCGCCACCGGTACCTACGAGTTGGGCGATGCCAACCTGAAGAAGGAAAAGGCCGTGTCCAGCGACCTGGCCCTGCGCTTTGACAACGGCACCCACAAGGGCAGCTTTGGCGTGTTCTACAGCCGCTTCTCCAATTACATCGGTTTGTTGGGCACGGGTCGCACCTTGAACGATGAAGGCGAAGAGGACGCGGGAGGTATTCCCGAGTACGGATATTCTGGCGTGCGCGCACGTTTCGCTGGCTTCGAAGCCCAGGATCACTGGAAGCTCGGCGAAGGCGCCTACGGCAAGTTTGCACTGGAACTGTCGGGCGATTACACCCGCGCCACCAACCTGGACACCGGCGAAGCCTTGCCACGCATTGCGCCCCTGCGCATGAGCAGCGGCCTGCTGTGGGAACTGGACCGCTGGCAGGCGCGTATCGACGTGGAACATGCCGCTGGCCAAGGCCGTGTGCCAGATAACGAAAGCGGCACCGACGGCTACACCACCCTTGGCGCCAGCGCGGGGTATCGCTTCAATGTAGGCGGCAGCCAGTGGCTGGCCTTCGTCAACGGTGAAAACCTGACCAACCAGACCGTGCGCTATGCCAGCTCGATCCTGCGCGACATCGCACCGGCACCGGGGCGCAGTGTGCAGTTCGGCGTTCGCACTACCTTCTAACCGTCACCTCAACCCCCTGTAGGAGCGAGCTTGCTCGCGAAAAACGTCAACGATAACGCGTACTTCCTGGATAAACGCGGCGCCTGGGTGTTTTTCGCGAGCAAGCTCGCTCCTACAGGGGGGCGTGCCCAACCCCTATTTTTGCAGCGACTATCTGTCACTGTTACCAAAACTGAAATGATGCATCTTGCGATTCACCCTTTCTCAAAACGCCCCGCCGCATTATCCTTCGCAACAATCTGAAACGCTTCACCTCCGGGTCGATCCCATTTGCCGAATTTCCCTGCACGCAAAGACAGCGCTGTCTTAAACCGACCTGCGCCGGGGAAGTTGTTGCCCGCCTGTGGATAACCCGGTTATCCACAGAAAACCCGAAAATAACGATGAACCAAGCCCGTGCTGAATCGTCATCTACAGTGAAGCACGGGGTTACATAATTATTCCAACGTCACGGAGAAACACACTATGAGCACTGATGGTGCTTCAAGCCCAAGCCGCCTGTTGCCCAGGCTGCTAGGCGTCTTGCTGCTGATCATGGGGCTGGCCTTGCTGGCTGGCGGCGTCAAGCTGAGCATGCTCGGCGGGTCGCTGTACTACCTGCTCGCCGGTATCGGCATCACCCTGACCGGCGTGTTGCTGCTGGCCACGCGCCGCGCTGCGCTGGGCTTGTACGCCCTGGTGTTGTTCGCCAGCACCGTGTGGGCACTGTGGGAAGTCGGCCTGGACTGGTGGCAGTTGGTGCCGCGCCTGGCCCTGTTGTTCGCCTTGGGCATCGTCATGCTGCTGCCGTGGTTTCGCCGTCCGTTGCTGCGTGGCCAAGCCGCACCGCTGGGCACTGGCGCCCTGAGCGTGGCCGTGGTGCTGGCGGGCGCTACCGCCCTGGCCAGCCAATTCACCAACCCAGGTGAAATGGTCAAGACCGGCCAACTGGACCGCGATGCGGTACCGGGCATGGCCAGTGCTGCGCCGACTCAAGCCGATGGCGACTGGAATTCCTATGGCCGTTCGGCCTTCGGTGACCGTTACTCGCCACTGGCACAGATCACCCCGGAAAACGCCCACAAGCTGGTGCCGGCGTGGACCTATCGCACTGGCGACATCCCTGGCCCAGGCGACCCCGGTGAAACCACCGCGGAAAACACCCCGCTGAAAGTCAACGGCATGCTCTACGTGTGCACACCGCACAGCCAAGTGATTGCCCTGGACCCGGACACCGGCAAGGAAATCTGGCGTTTCGACCCGAAGATCACCACCCAGGGTGCTGAAAGCTTCAAGGGTTGGGCGCACATGACCTGCCGTGGCGTGTCGTACCACGATGACGCCGCCTACGCTTCCGAGCAAAGCCCGACTGGCAGCGCCAGCCCGGCCGCCGCACCGAATGCCTGCCCGAAACGCATCTTCGTGCCGACCGCCGACACCCGTCTGATCGCCCTGAACGCCGACACCGGCAAGATGTGCGAAGACTTCGGTGACAAAGGCCAGGTCGACCTGCGGGCCAACATCGGCAGCTTCGCCCCAGGCGGTTACTACTCCACCTCGCCACCGGCCGTGACCAAGAACCTGGTCGTGATCGGCGGTCACGTGACCGACAACGTTTCCATCGATGAGCCAAGCGGCGTGATCCGCGCGTTCGACGTGCACACCGGCAAGCTGGTGTGGAACTGGGACAGCGGCAACCCGGACGACACCACCCCGTTGGCCGAGGGCAAGACCTACACCCGCAACTCGCCGAACATGTGGTCCATGTTCGCCGTGGATGAAAAACTCGGCATGCTCTACCTGCCGATGGGCAACCAGATGCCCGACCAGTACGGCGGCGACCGTACCGATGATTCCGAGAAATACGCCGCTGGCCTGACCGCTCTGGACATCGACACCGGCCACGTGAAGTGGACCTTCCAGTTCACCCACCATGACCTGTGGGACATGGACGTGGGCGGCCAGCCTTCGCTGATCGACATCAAGACCGCTGCGGGCGTGAAGCAGGCCGTGATGGCGTCGACCAAGCAAGGCAGCATCTACGTGCTCGACCGCGCCACTGGCCAGCCAGTGGTGCCGGTCAATGAAATCCCGGTGCCACAGGGCGCAGTCGCGGGCGACCGCACCTCCCCTACCCAACCCAAGTCCGACCTGAACTTCATGCCGCCGCCGTTGAAAGAACGCGACATGTGGGGCGTGACACCGTTCGACCAGATGCTGTGCCGGATCGACTTCAAATCCATGCGCTACGACGGCCCGTTCACGCCGCCGTCCCTGCAAGGTTCGATCGTGTACCCAGGCAACTTCGGCGTGTTCGACTGGGGCGGCATCTCGGTTGACCCAGTGCGCCAGATCGCCTTCGTGAACCCAAGCTACATGGCGTTCAAATCCAAGCTGATCCCGGCTGCCGACATCGCCAAGCAAGGCCCACGCGTCAGCGAAACCGAAGGCGTGCAGCCGAACAAAGGCGCGCCGTACGGTGTGATCCTTGAAGCGCTGCTGTCGCCGATGGGCCTGCCATGCCAGGCACCGGCCTGGGGCTACGTGGCGGCGGTCGACCTGACCAACCACCAGACCATCTGGATGCACAAGAACGGCACCGTGCGTGACAGCTCGCCGGTTCCAATCCCGCTGACCATGGGCGTGCCTAGCCTGGGCGGTACGTTCACCACCGCCGGTGGCGTTGCCTTCCTCAGCGGCACCCTGGACCAGTACCTGCGTGCCTATGACGTGAAAAACGGTAAGCAACTGTGGGAAGGCCGCCTGCCTGCAGGCGCGCAAACCACCCCGATGACCTACACCGGCAAGGACGGCAAGCAATACGTGCTGGTCATGGCGGGCGGTCACGGTTCCCTGGGCACCAAGCAGGGTGATTATGTAATGGCGTTCAAACTGCCGGATTAAGTAGCACTGGCGGTAAAACAAAGGCGGCTGCCCGGATGGGCAGCCGCTTTTTTTTGCCTGCCAAAAATGCCCCGGCGGTTTCCCCTCAGCCCTTTAAAACTAATTTAGTGCGCACGCCCTGCGTAATACAAAAAGGCGTACGGATAACACTTTAAAGGGAGCTTCACTGCATGACGGACCATGTCGCTACAAAACCGATTCTTTCCACCCCCACAAAAATCCTGGAACTTGAACACCTCACTACTGCCAGTTTGAAAAAACTCATCAGTGGCGAAGTGCTCGCCATTCGGGTACCTGAATTTGCCAACGCGAACACCAGCGCACGGTTGATTCAGGCCATCGACGACACCGCCACCCTGGAACACTACGGCCATGAAACCTACGAAGAGGGGCGCGTGGTTCAGCACTTTTATGGTGTGCATCGCTGGGGCACCCCGTTCAATTCCACGTACGGCAAAGCCGCCGGCAGTGATGCCCAAGAGAAATACTATGCAGACGCGGCCCGTATGCGCGGCCTTATCAACAGCCTCTGTGCGCCGCAAAAGCCGCCCATTCAACAGCTGATGGAACAGTTCCAGGCGCTCTGGCCGCAAGGTGCAGCAGCCGCTGCGTTCCAGGGCCAACCGATGTTTTGCGGGATCATCCGCGTCATGTTCCCGGAGACGGCGCACCTCTCGGAAACGGTGCCCCATGTGGATTGCCTGCCTCGCTCAATCGCGGAGTTGCAGCATCAATTCAGTGCCAATATCTATCTTCAAACGCCGCCTTCGGGAGGCGAGTTGATCATCTGGGATACCCAAGCCTTCACCTATGACCAGGTCCAGCGCTTCGAGGGTGCCCAACTGCCCGAACAGTGTTTACAAAAACCGCTGCGCATCCGCCCACGCCAGAACGAACTGGTGCTCATCAATACCCGCCGCCCCCACGCCATCTGCGGGTTCGACTCGGGAAAACGCGTCAGCATGCAGTCGTTTATCGGTTATACCCCCGGTGAGCCGTTTTACTTCTGGTGCTAATACTTTTATTGCTCGTACACATGGACGTTTATCTATGACCCCCGAAGAATTCCGCCAACATGGCTATGCCATGATCGACCTGATTGCAGACTACCGACAAAACATCGAACAACGCGGCGTGCAGCCCACCACCCAACCTGGCGAGATCAAAGCCGCGCTGCCGGCCAGCCCGCCTGAAACCGCCGAACCTTTCGAACAGATCATGGGCGACGTCGAAAAACTGATCATGCCCGGCTTGCTGCATTGGCAGCATCCCAGTTTCTTCGGGTTCTTCCCTTCCAATGTGGAACTGTCCTCAGTGCTGGGCGATTGCCTGAGCACCGGCCTGGGTGTGATTGGGTTGTCTTGGCAATCCAGCCCGGCGCTCACCGAAATCGAGGAAGTCACCACCGACTGGCTGCGCGACATGCTCGGCCTGGGCAGCACATGGAGCGGTGTGATCCAGGACTCGGCGTCCACCTCCACGCTGGTGGCGCTTATCAGCGCCCGGGAACGCAGCTCCGATTACGCGCTGATGCACAACGGCCTGCAAAACAACGGCGCGCCCCTGATCGTCTACACCTCAGCCCACGCCCACAGTTCGGTCAACAAGGCGGCGATCCTGGCCGGGTTCGGCCAGAACCATATCCGCACCATCGCTACCGACGCACACAATGCAATGTCGCCCCAGGCACTGGCGCACGCCATCGAACAGGACCTGGCCGCCGGCAACACGCCCTGCGTGGTGATTGCCACCACCGGCACCACGGCCGCCATGGCGATCGACCCTCTGGACGCGATTGGCGACCTCACCCAACGCCACGGCCTGTGGCTGCACGTGGACTCGGCCATGGCTGGCGCGGCAATGATCCTGCCGGAATGCCGGGCCCTGTGGCATGGCATCGAAAAGGCGGACTCGCTGGTGCTCAACCCGCACAAATGGCTGGGCGCGGCCTTCGATTGCTCGGTGTACTTCGTGCGCGACCCCGAGCATTTGATTCGGATCATGACCACCAACCCGAGCTACCTGCAGTCCAGCGCAGACGGCCAAGTGCGAAACTACCGTGACTGGCGGATCTCCCTGGGCAGCCGCTTTCGTGCCTTGAAGTTGTGGTTTTTGATACGCGAGCAAGGCGTCAGCGGCCTGCAAGCGCGGCTGCGGCGAGACCTGGCCAATGCGCGCTGGCTGGCAGAGCAGATCGACGCCACTGAGCACTGGGCACTGGTGGCCACGCCCGCCTTGCAAACCCTGTGCATTCGCCATGAACCGCCGGGGTTGGAAGGCCAGGCGCTGGATACTCACACCCGAGCCTGGGCAGAAAAACTCAACCAGTCAGGCGATGCCTACGTCACCCCCGCGATCCTCGATGAGCGCTGGATGGTGCGGGTGTCTATCGGTGCACTGGGCACCGAACGCCAGCATGTCGAACGGTTGTGGGCGCGATTGCAAACCCTGGTCGCTGAAACACCTCCCTCGCCACAGTTAACTGTCTAAGTAGGCACCCGTTCACGCCGCATCCACCGCTCGAACGCCATGGCATTGAGCGGGCGGCTGATCAGGTAGCCCTGGGCCGTGTCGCAGTTCCAGCGTTTGAGCAGGGTGAGGCTGTGTTCGAACTCCACGCCCTCGGCCACCACCTTGAGTCCCAGGCTATGGCTCATCTCGATGGTGGAACGCACGATCACGCCGTCGCCGCTGGTGCTGTCGAGGTTGCGCACAAAGGACTGGTCGATCTTCAGCTCTTGCACCGGCAGGCGCTGCAACTGTGCGAGGGAGGAATAACCGGTGCCGAAGTCATCCACCGACAGGCTGATCCCGCAGTTGCGCAGCTGCTCCAGCACGCTGAGGGCCTGCTGCGGGTTGTGCATGATGGCGCTCTCGGTGATTTCAAAAATCAAATGCTCGGCGCCCACGTGGTATTGGGCCAATAGCGCGGTAACGCGAATGGCCAAGTCGTCATCCGCCAAGTCGTTCACCGAGATATTCACCGACAGCTGGATCACCAGGCCACGCTGCGCCCATTCGGCAATCTGGCGGATGGCTTCCTCGATCACCCACAGCGTCAGCGCGCCCATGCTGCCGGTGCGTTCGGCCAGGGGGATGAACTCACAGGGGGACACTTGCCCCAGCGTCGGGTGTTGCCAGCGCAGCAAGGCTTCGGCCTGGCTCACGTGCCCGTGTTGAAGGTCGAGCTTGGGCTGGTAGCACAGGAACAACTCGCCTTCGATCACCGCGCGGCGCAGGTCGCGAATCAGGGTGATCTGGCGTTGGTGGGCGAGATCGCGGTCCGGTTGGTAGATCTGCAAATGTCCCGGCAGGTTGGCCGCGTCATGCCGGGCGATGGCTGCGCGGTTGATCAACTCCTCCACCAGTTGCCCATCAGCAGGGTAGGCGGCAATGCCAATGCTCACCTCATGATGCACTTCGTCATTGCCGATGCGCAGGGGCTCGGTCAGCGCGCCATGCAATTGATCGGCGCGGGCCACGGCGCAGTCGATCTCGGTGTTTTCCAGCAACAACAGAAACTCACTGCCGGCGATGCGTGCCGCGGTGTCGCTGGCCAACAGGCTGCTGGACAAGCAGCGGCTGGCCTCGCACAACATGTGCTCGACACCTTCGGGGCCAAACCCTTCGTTGATGACCCGGTAGTTTTCAATGCCTACGTACAGCAATACCACCGGCCGCCTCGCGCTGATCGCACTGCCCAGGCGCTCCATGGCCAGGGCGCGGTTGGGCAGGCCGGTGAGCGGGTCATGCAAGGCATTGTGGGCCAGTTGCCGCTCACGCAGGGCAATGCCGCTTTGCATGGCATTGAACGCACGCGCCAGCAGGCCGAACTCGTCGTGGCTACGCACCCGCACCGGGGTGCGGTAGTCACCGGCCCCGATCCGTTCAGCGGCTTGCACCAGCGCATTGAGCGGGCGTGACACACGCCGCGCCAGGAATAACGCCACCGCCAGGGACACCAGCAGCACCGCCAGGGCAATCCCCATGAACTGCCGGTCCAGCGGCGCGAAGGACTCCAGCGCATGGTCCAGCGGGCTTTGCAGCAACACGCGCACTTCATCGCCTTCGCCGCTGTTGGCCAAGGGCAATACCTGGCTGAGCACACGCTGACCATGGAACAGCTGGATCTTCGCCTCAGGATCGACCTGCGTGCCATGCAAGAGGCTGATGATGCTCGGGCGCCAATTGCCTGGGTGGGTGGTGAACAGTTGCCCCAGATGGCCGTCCTGCACGCTGAGGAACGACACCTCCAGGTTGCTCATGGAACGTAGCTCGTGGGCAAATTGCGTGTCCATGGGGAAACCCATGACCACGCGGGCGATGGGCACAGGCCCGAGCACATCCTTTTGCACCAGCAGATAGGGGCGCCCGGCCATGGCGACGATCAGCATTTGCTGGCCGCTGCGCCGCGCCTTGCGCAAGGCATCGGCATAGGGGAACAACTGGCCGCGCGTCTGCACCAGCAGGGTACTGACCATGACTTTGTCATCCAGGCCCAGCACCACCACTTCGCTGGAACTGAGCCCAGTGCCATGGGTGCCCAGGGCCTCCAGGATCGGCACCGTGCGGCCACCGGCCACCGCCTGCTTGAACGGCCCATCGGCGGTGAGCCAGTCCAACCCGTACTGCAAGCGCCGCCCGCGCAGGTCCAGCAGGCGCTCGAACACCTGCCGCCCCGTGTTCAGTTGCACGTCGGCCTGGTTCTCCACCGCGCGAGTGGTGGCGGCCTTGACGGCAAAATAGGTGGCGGCCACGACCACCAGCAACAACAGCGCCAACACCCCGGCAATACGGGTCTGAAACGTATGGCGCCAGTGCATGGCCGCGCCCTCGGGCCGTGCTCGTCGCTCTGTGCCGTGCTTTCCTGGTGTCATACGCGTCCCTGCCGACTGCTAACCGGCGTCAAAAAAATATCCTTTTTTATGAGGAATTTTATTAAAGCAGGTTAGCTGGGACTGGGGATAAGTAAACCCAATAAAAGCTGGGTCTAGCCGTCACATTATTGACGATCAGTTCGAAAAGCGGAGGGGTAAAGTACGTTGACCGCAACCCTCCCGTTATTTCATGCAAATTGTTGCTAACGACGCCGCCCCATTGAAACCACCGCAACCCCGCCCCATCTAACCTGCATACTTACTGATGCAGGTGCCCCATGAGCGACCAGCAAGAATTTCCAGATTACGACCTCAACGATTACGCTGACCCCGAAAACGCTGAAACCCCCTCGTCCAATACTGGCCTGGCCCTGCCTGGGCAAAACCTGCCAGACAAGGTCTACATCATCCCGATTCACAATCGGCCGTTTTTCCCGGCCCAAGTGTTGCCGGTGATCGTCAATGAAGAGCCCTGGGCCGAAACCCTGGAGTTGGTGAGCAAATCCGACCACCATTCCCTTGCGCTGTTTTTCATGGACACGCCGCCCGAAGACCCACGGCACTTCGACACCTCCGCCCTGCCGCTGTACGGCACCCTGGTGAAGGTGCACCACGCCAGCCGTGAGAACGGCAAGCTGCAGTTCGTGGCCCAGGGCCTGACCCGCGTGCGCATCAAGACCTGGCTCAAGCACCACCGCCCACCGTACCTGGTGGAGGTCGAATACCCGCACCAGCCCAGCGAGCCGACCGATGAGGTCAAGGCCTACGGCATGGCGCTGATCAATGCGATCAAGGAACTGCTGCCCCTCAACCCGCTGTACAGCGAAGAGTTGAAGAACTACCTCAACCGCTTCAGCCCCAACGACCCGTCGCCGCTCACCGACTTCGCCGCCGCCCTCACCTCGGCGACCGGTAATGAGCTGCAGGAAGTGCTGGACTGCGTGCCCATGCTCAAGCGCATGGAAAAAGTGCTGCCGATGCTGCGCAAAGAGGTGGAAGTGGCGCGACTGCAAAAAGAACTCTCCGCCGAGGTAAACCGCAAGATCGGCGAGCACCAGCGTGAGTTCTTCCTCAAGGAACAACTCAAGGTCATCCAGCAGGAGCTGGGCCTGACCAAGGACGACCGCAGCGCCGACGTCGAACAGTTCGAACAGCGCCTGCAAGGCAAGGTGCTGCCGGCCCAGGCGAAAAAACGCATTGATGAAGAACTGAACAAACTGTCGATCCTGGAAACCGGTTCGCCGGAGTACGCCGTCACGCGCAACTACCTGGACTGGGCCACCTCGGTGCCGTGGGGCGTGTATGGCGCAGACAAACTCGACCTCAAGCACGCGCGCAAGGTGCTGGACAAGCACCATGCGGGCCTGGATGACATCAAGAGCCGCATCCTCGAATTCCTCGCCGTGGGCGCCTACAAAGGCGAAGTCGCCGGTTCCATCGTATTGCTGGTAGGCCCGCCGGGTGTGGGCAAGACCAGTGTGGGCAAGTCCATCGCCGAATCCCTGGGGCGGCCGTTCTATCGCTTCAGTGTCGGCGGCATGCGCGACGAGGCCGAGATCAAGGGCCACCGCCGCACCTACATCGGCGCCCTGCCCGGCAAGCTGGTGCAGGCGCTGAAAGACGTGGAAGTGATGAACCCGGTGATCATGCTCGACGAGATCGACAAGATGGGCCAGAGCTTCCAGGGCGACCCGGCGTCGGCGCTGCTGGAAACCCTGGACCCGGAGCAGAACGTCGAATTCCTCGACCATTACCTGGACCTGCGCCTGGACCTGTCCAAAGTGCTGTTCGTGTGCACCGCCAACACCCTGGACTCGATCCCGGGCCCGTTGCTGGACCGCATGGAAGTGATTCGCCTGTCGGGCTATATCACCGAAGAAAAAGTCGCCATCGCCAAGCGCCACCTGTGGCCCAAGCAGTTGGAAAAAGCCGGCGTGGCCAAAAACAGCCTGACCATCAGCGACGGCGCCTTGCGCGCCTTGATCGACGGTTATGCGCGAGAGGCCGGCGTGCGTCAGTTGGAGAAGCAACTGGGCAAGCTGGTGCGCAAGGCGGTGGTCAAGCTGCTGGATGAGCCGGACTCGGTGATCAAGATCGGCAACAAAGACCTGGAAAGCTCCCTGGGCATGCCCGTGTTCCGTAATGAACAAGTGCTGTCCGGCACCGGCGTGATTACCGGCCTGGCCTGGACCAGCATGGGCGGCGCCACCTTGCCGATTGAAGCGACGCGCATCCACACGCTCAACCGCGGCTTCAAGCTCACCGGGCAGTTGGGTGAAGTAATGAAAGAGTCCGCCGAAATCGCCTACAGCTACATCAGTTCCAACCTGAAGTCGTTTGGCGGCGATGCGAAGTTCTTCGACGAAGCGTTCGTACACTTGCACGTACCGGAAGGCGCCACGCCCAAAGACGGCCCGAGTGCCGGCGTGACCATGGCCAGTGCGTTGCTGTCCCTGGCCCGCAACCAACCGCCGAAAAAAGGCGTGGCGATGACCGGCGAGCTGACCTTGACCGGGCATGTACTGCCGATTGGCGGGGTGCGCGAGAAGGTGATTGCAGCGCGGCGCCAGAAGATTCACGAGTTGATCCTGCCGGAGCCCAACCGTGGCAGCTTTGAGGAATTGCCGGATTATCTGAAAGAAGGCATGACGGTGCACTTTGCCAAGCGGTTTGCGGATGTGGCGAAGGTGTTGTTCTGATCTTTCCCTAAATAAAACCTTCTAAATAAGCTGGCACTAATGAAAATCGAGTATTAACGACTGTTAACTCTAACAGTTGTTAATACCCGACATTTCCCAATACTGGACAAGGTCTGAAAGATCACTGTCCGGCAAAAGGGGAAAATGATGACTAACAGTTCACGTGTCGATCAGGTTGTAATCGGTAACTTCACAGCCACGGTCGGTAATGTGCAGATGAAAGTCGCCAACGCGTCGATGGCATACCACGCGCACACCGTTCAACTTAGCGCTCTTCAAGAGTACGGCTCGCCAGACGCCCCCAAATACAGCTCCTTCCATGTGGTGATCAATAGTCAAACCCCGCCGGGAAAGTATTCGTTTCCTGAAAACAATGGCTTGAGCCGTTTAAATTACGCAGAGCTTTCCCCCCTCCCCGTTTTCTCAGCAGAAATCACTGAAGGCACCTACGAAATCATCACGAATAAAAGTGGTGATTACACCCTCTCCTTTGACGTGGTGCTGGGGGCGCTGAACAAGTTGCAGGCAACAGGCAAATTCGAATTCTCTGCGCGATAAATGATAACTGCTCTGGCAGAGCCCCAACCGTGGGAGCTTTGGGGCCTTGCCGGAGTATTTGAAGGAAGGGCGGACGGTGCACTTTGCCAAGCGGTTTGCGGATGTGGCGAAGGTGCTCTTCTGATACAGCTCTAGTGCCTGTACGGGCCCTATCGCGGGCAAGCCCGGCTCCCACAGGGATCGGTGTTGTTTATCACAACGCGATCAAATGTGGGAGCGGGCTTGCCCGCGATGGCGCCAGCCGCCACACCGCACGCCCTCTTGTAACACCTTGTCTCATCTTCGGTTATGCTCCCCCTTCGTCGTGTATTAACGGAGCCTTCATGACCGCTGCCCGCCTGTTTCTCCCCTTGAGCCTTGCCCTGCTGGCCGGATGCGCCAGTGCCCCCAAGCAAAACGTCAGCGTGGACAACCAGAGCGCCTGCCCGCTCCAGCTTAAAAACGGGCAAAACCTGATCCTCACCCTGCCCAGCAACCCCACCACCGGTTACCGCTGGGCCATCCAGGACTCCGCCGGCGGCGTGTTGCGCGCCTTGAGCCCCGAGGTCTACAGCAGCACTGAATCCGGCGTGATCGGCGGTGGCGGCCAGTCCACCTGGCGCTTCCAGGCGTTTGCCCACGGGCAAGGGCGTTTGCGCCTGACATCCCAGCAACCCTGGGAGCCAGAGGCTGAACCTGTCGAAACCTTTGACTGCGCCATTACGGTGAACTGATATGCCCTGGCTGATCCTTGCCTTGATGGGCGCCGGCACCTTTGTCTACGGCCTGGCGACCCATGCAACGCTGCTGTGCCTGCTGGTCAAGCCACTGCCGGTGCTGGCGCTGCTGGGTTGGCTGCATGACGCGCCGCCCACCGAGTATCGACGCTGGATCAGCCTGGGGTTGATTTTTTCCCTGGTGGGCGACGTGTTGCTCGCCTGGCCAGGCGACCTGTTTATCTTTGGCCTGGGCGCGTTTCTGTTCGCGCATCTGGCCTATCTCAAAGCCTATTTCAGTGACTGTCGGCGCTTGGCGCTGCTGCCGCTGGTGCTGGCCCTCGGCGTTGGCGCAATCTTGCTGAGCATCCTGATCTCCCACGGCCTCGGTGAATTGCTGATACCTGTAGTGGTTTACGCGCTGGTGATCAGCGCCATGCTCTGGCGGGCGTTGGCGCGACTGGGCAGCGAGGTGCCCAAACGTTCGGCGTGGCTGGCGGCGGCGGGTGCGGTGTCGTTTGTGGTTTCCGACACGCTGATCGGCATCAACCGGTTTGTGCTGGCGTTCGAGGCGGCGCCGTATTTACTGATCGCCACGTACTGGCTCGGGCAGTGGGGCATCACCGCCTCGGCTTTCCATCAGACAACCCGCGCATCCGAGGACCAACTTGGCTAAAATGCCGGCCTTTCCCCCATCGTCGCCGGAACAGCCGTGAGCAAAGAACCCGATCGCCTATTCGCCCAGCCCCTGTCCCAGGTGCCGGACTTCGCCTTTAACGAGGATGTGGTGCGGGTGTTCCCGGACATGATCAAGCGCTCGGTGCCGGGTTACCCCACAATCGTCGAAAACCTCGGCGTGCTGGCCGCGCAATTTGCCCAGCCCCACAGCGTGCTGTATGACTTGGGCTCGTCCCTGGGCGCCGTGACCCAAGCCCTGCGTCGCCATGTACGCACCGAGGGTTGCCGCGTGATCGCTGTGGATAACTCGGCTGCGATGGTCGAGCGCTGCCGCGAATACCTCAATGGCCAGGACTCGATGTTTCAGGAGTTGCTGCCCGTGGAGGTGATCGAGGGCGATATCCTCGCCCTGCCATTC
The DNA here is from genome assembly GCF_014268375.2 of Pseudomonas salmasensis. Classification (NCBI taxonomy): domain Bacteria; kingdom Pseudomonadati; phylum Pseudomonadota; class Gammaproteobacteria; order Pseudomonadales; family Pseudomonadaceae; genus Pseudomonas; species Pseudomonas salmasensis. Next base: position 4,783,395 of record NZ_CP077083.1, on the reverse strand, counting down.
AAGCCCGCCTCGGTGGTGGCGCTGAACTTCACCCTGCAATTTATCGCCCCCCAGGAGCGCCTGGCGTTGCTGGGGCGCATTCGCCAGGCGCTGCTGCCGGGCGGGGCGTTGATCCTCTCGGAAAAGCTGCGCTTTAACGATGTTGAAGAACACGCACTGCTGACCGACCTGCATATCGCCTTCAAGCGCGCCAACGGCTACAGCGAACTGGAAATCGCCCAGAAGCGCAGCGCCATCGAAAACGTCATGAAGCCCGACAGCCTCGAAGAACACCGCGAACGCCTGCTGGCGGCCGGGTTCTCGAAAGTCGTGCCGTGGTTCCAGTGTCTTAACTTTGCCTCGTTGATTGCCTTGCCATGATTGATTTGTCCCCCCTCGCCCGCCACTTGGTCGGCACCCCCCTGGCCGTCTGGGCCCAGGGCCTGCAAGCGCAGCTCGATAGCAAGATGGAAAAGGGTCATGGCGACCTGGAGCGCTGGCAGAGCGCCTTGGATGCACTGCCGAAGATCCAGCCCAGTGAAGTCGACCTGTTGAACGGCCTGGTGCTGGACACTGATTGCGACGCCGCCACCCGTGAGCAAATGCACACCGCCTTGATGGGCCTGAGCCCCTGGCGCAAAGGCCCGTTCCATCTGTTCGGCGTGCATGTGGACACCGAGTGGCGTTCGGACTGGAAGTGGTCGCGGGTCGCGCCGCACCTAAACCTCAAAGGCAAGCGCATCCTCGATGTGGGCTGCGGCAACGGCTACTACATGTGGCGCATGCTCGGCGCCGGGGCCGACAGCGTGATTGGCGTAGACCCCAACTGGCTGTTCTTCTGCCAGTTCCAGGCGGTGCAGCGTTACCTGTCCGAGCCCAAGGCCTGGCACCTGCCGTTCCCGTTCGAAGACTTGCCGGCGAACCTGGAAGGCTTTGACACGGTGTTTTCCATGGGCGTGTTCTATCACCGCCGCTCGCCCATCGAGCATTTGCTGGCGTTGAAGGACACCTTGGTCAAGGGCGGCGAGTTGGTGTTGGAAACACTGGTAGTGGAAGGCGATCAGCAGCAAGTGCTGGTGCCGGAAGACCGTTACGCCCAGATGCGCAACGTGTGGTTCCTGCCGTCGGTGCCGGCGTTGATGCTATGGCTGCGCCGCGCCGGTTTCAGTGATGTGCGTTGTGTGGATGTGAGCGTGACCACGGTTGAGGAACAGCGTGGGACGCAGTGGATGAAATATCAGTCTCTGAGCGACTTCCTGGATCCTGAAGATCACAGCAAGACCATTGAAGGGCTGCCGGCGCCGATGCGGGCGGTGATCATCGCGCGCAAATGACACCACCCTTTTCCTGAAAAAATGGAGATCAACTGTGGGAGCTGGCTTGCCTGCGATAGCGGTGGGTCAGTCAATATTGGGCTGACTGACAGATAGCTATCGCAGGCAAGCCAGCTCCCACATTGATACTTCAGTGTTCTTCAGAGTGGAGGCTTGGCTCGGCGGGCTTTGAAGAACTCGCTGAGGACAGCCCCACACTCCTCGGCCAACACCCCACCTTCAAACAACACCCGATGGTTAAGAAAACCCTGGGTGAAAAACTGCCCCTGGCTCTGCACAATCCCGGCCTTGGGTTCCAGGGCGCCATACACTACCCGCGCCACCCGTGAATGCACGATCAGCCCCGCACACATGCTGCACGGTTCCAGCGTCACGTACAGCGTGCTGCCCACCAGCCGATAGTTGCTGATCGCTTGCGCAGCGGCGCGGATCGCGACCATTTCGGCATGGGCGCTGGGGTCGTTGCCGCTGATGGGGCAGTTGAAGCCGCGGCCGATGATTTCACCGTCCTGCACCAGCACGGCGCCCACCGGCACCTCGCCCAATGCGGCGCCTTGGGCGGCGAGCGCCAGGGCTTCGCGCATAAAGTCCTGGTCGCGGCTGCGGTCGATAATCGCGGCGGGGCGAATCTGGCGCATCACGCCACCTCGATGGCGGCCATCAGGCCGGTTTCCATGTGGTCGATCACATGGCAATGGAACATCCACACCCCAGGGTTATCCGCCACCAAGGCCACACGGGCGCGTTCGTTCTTGCCCAGCAGGTAGGTGTCGGTGAAATACGGGATCACCTTGTGGCGGTTGGATGCGAGCACCTTGAAGCTCATGCCGTGCAGGTGGATCGGGTGCTGGTACTGGGTCATGTTCTTCAATTCGAAAATATAGCTTTTGCCCTTTTCCAGCTTGGCAATCGGGCGGTCGGCGCAGGTCTTGTCGGTGATGTCCCAGGCCTGGCCGTTGATCTGCCACAGGCTCGGCGGCTTGCCGTTCTCGACATTGACCGACACCGAGCCGACCCACTCGAAATTGAAGTTGAGTTTCTCGGCATTGGCCAGGTCTGGCTCGGCGACGGGGTTGGCCGGCAATGCCGGTGGCCAGGCGGTAGGCGCGTCGGTATTGGCGACCGAGCGGAAGGTGCCAAGGCGCACCGGACCGTTGCGCAGCGACAGTTCTTCGCCCGCCGGCGGTGCCTTGATCGCCAGGCAAATGCGCATGCCCGGGCCCAACCAATATTCCTTGCCCAGCGGGCGCGGCTCGATGGGGTTGCCGTCCAGGGCGTAGATCTGCGCTTCGACGCCGGGAATATTGAGGCGATAGGTCAGGGTGTTGTCGAGGTTGAGCAGGCGCACGCGGGTGATTTGCCCGGCAGGCAGCTCGATGACCGCCTGGGGCACGCCGTTGATAGTCGAGAGGCGCCCGGCCGTGCCGCCACGCGCGGCTTCACGGGGGATGCTGAATTCGACAAACTCGCCCTGTTCGTCGATGTGCCAGTTCTTCAGGCTCAAGGTGCGTTCGTACTGGAAACCGGTGGGTTCGCGCTCTTCCACGATCAACGGGCCGACCAGGCCACGGCCGAGTTCTTCACTGCTGCTGACATGGGGGTGGTACCAGTAACTGCCGGCATCGGGCACGCGGAATTTGTAGTCGAAGTATTCGCCAGGCAGCACCGGCAATTGCGAGACGTAGGGCACGCCGTCCATTTCCAGCGGCAGGCGGATGCCGTGCCAGTGGATGGTGGTGGCGACCGGCAGATGGTTGATAAAGCGCACCCGCAGCCATTCGCCTTGGCGCACCCGCAACTCGGTGCCCGGCGCCGATGGGCCGAACGCCCAGGCCTGGGTCTTGTGCCCCGGCACCAACTCTACGTCCAGGGGCGCGGCGATCAGCTCGTAATCGTGCCCGGCCTCGGACTCAGCGACTTTCCCCAGCCAGTAGCGGTAGCCACCGCCGGCACCGACGCCTACTACGGCCAGGCCAGCAAGACCACCCAGGATTTGTCGACGGGAAAAGGATCGGGACACAACAACCTCGCGTATCTGCCGCAGGCCAAGGGCCTGCAAAGGGCAGATACGATACACCTGCGGGGCCTAAACAGTAAGGGTTCGCATTGCCGCACAGATGAAACATGGCTCAAACAACCTGTAGGAGCGAGCTTGCTCGCGAAAGACCTGAGAACAGCGCGGGGAGCCAGACTCCCCGCGTCATCGTTAACGACCTTCGCGAGCAAGCTCGCTCCTACAGGTTAATGTGCGATCAGGCCTTGGCAGCAGCCAAAATCAGGGCTTTCATCTCGGCCACAGCACCTTTGAAACCGACGAACAGCGCGTGCGCGACCAGCGCATGGCCGATGTTCAGCTCGTTGATACCTTTGATTGCGGCTACGGCTTCGACGTTGTGATAGTGCAGGCCATGGCCGGCGTTGACGATCAAGCCTTCGTTGAGCCCGCAGTTCACGCCGTCGAGGATGCGTTGCAACTCATCGGCCACTTCGGTCGGCGTGGTCGCATCGGCATAACGGCCAGTGTGCAGTTCGATGGCCGGGGCGCCGACACGGCGGGAGGCTTCGATCTGGCGTTCGTCGGCGTCGATAAACAGCGAGACTTCACTGCCGATCCGCGACAGGCGTTCCACCGCCGCCTTGATCCGCGCTTCCTGGCCGGCGACGTCGAGGCCGCCTTCGGTGGTCAGTTCCTGGCGGGTTTCCGGTACCAGGCAGATATGCGCCGGGCGGATGCGCTCGGCGAACGCCATCATTTCTTCAGTGACGCCCATTTCGAAGTTCATGCGGGTTTGCAGCACGTCCTTGAGCAACAGCACGTCACGCTCCTGGATGTGGCGGCGGTCTTCGCGCAGGTGCACGGTGATGCCGTCGGCGCCCGCTTCTTCGGCGTCCAGCGCGGCCTTGACCGGGTCGGGGTAACGGGTGCCCCGGGCCTGGCGCAGGGTGGCGACGTGGTCGATGTTGACGCCAAGAAGAATGCGATTGCTGGTGGTCACGGAAGCGCTCCTGAAAAGGGAAAGAATCGGTGCACAGCATACACGGGGATGTCAGGGCTTTCGAAACAACTCGCGACTGACCAGCGGCCGCCCGCCCAGATGCACGGCCAGGGCCTGGCGCATCAAGCGCTTGGCCGCGGACAGCGCGCCGGGAGCGTGCCAGTCGGCTTCACTCATGGCCAGCAGCTCGGTGCCCTGGAACAGGCCGGGCTGCAGCAGGTACACACGCTCAAGCCCCGCATCGACTTGCAGGCGATACATGCCATCGGCGGCGATGGGCTCGCCGTGCAAGTCGTTGGCCAGTTCGAAGCCGTAGCCAAGGTCGTCGAGCAAACGCCATTCGAAAGCGCGCAGCAACGGTTCCAACGGACGGCCTTCAGCGAGGGCAAGCAAAGTGGCAGCGTAGTGATCGAAGACTGCCGGGTGCGGGTCTTCGGCGGGCAACAGGCGGATCAGCAGTTCATTGAGGTAAAGGCCGCTGAACAGCGCATCGCCATTCAGCCAGGCCGAGGTGCCGACGCTTTCCAGGCGGCCGACGTTCTTCAGCTCGCCCTTGCCGCGAAACTCCACGTCCAGCGCCACGAACGGCCGCGCCAAGGTGCCAGCCTTACCGCGCGCGCTGCGCAAGACGGCGCGCAGGCGGCCTTGGGGCGTGAGGAAGTCCACCAGCGCGCTGGTTTCGCGGTAGGCGCGGCTGTGCAGGACGTAGGCGAGTTGGCTGGGGGGTGGGGATTGGGACATGGCAGGCTCGCTAAGGGAACACCGTCTTCAAAGCGATGATAATCACTGTAGGAGCGAGCTTGCTCGCGAAGAACTTGAGGACAACGCGTTTACTCAGAATAAACACATCATCGTTGACGTTTTTCGCGAGCAAGCTCGCTCCTACAGTGGGCGCGCCGCAGCTTAGAGGTCGCCGTAGCCCAGGGAGCGCAGCGCACGCTCATCATCGGACCAGCCACCCTTCACCTTCACCCACAGGTTGAGCATGATCTTGGAGTCGAACAGCAGCTCCATGTCCTTGCGCGCTTCGGTGCCGATGCGCTTGATGCGCTCGCCCTTGTCGCCAATGATGATTTTCTTCTGGCCGTCACGTTCAACGAGGATCAGCGCATGGATATGCAAGGTCTTGCCTTGCTGCTTGAACTCTTCGATTTCGACGGTGATCTGGTACGGCAGCTCGGCGCCCATCTGGCGCATGATTTTCTCACGCACCAGCTCGGCGGCAAGGAAGCGGCTGCTGCGGTCGGTGATCTGGTCTTCCGGGAAGAAGTGCTCGTTCTCCGGCAGGTGCTCGGCAATCACGCGCTCCAGGGCTTCCAGGTTATGGCCGTGCTGGGCCGAGATCGGGATGATCTGGGCGTTCGGCAGTTGTTCCTGCAGCCAGCTCAGGTGCGGCATCAGCTCGGCTTTGTCTTCGATACGGTCGGTCTTGTTCAGCGCGACGATCAACGGGCCGGTCACGTACTGCACACGCTCGAGGACCATCTGGTCTTCGTCGGTCCACTTGGTGCGGTCGACCACGAAGATCACCACGTCGACGTCTTTCAACGCCGCCGAGGCGGTCTTGTTCATGTAGCGGTTCAGGGCTTTCTCGCCGCCTTTGTGCATGCCAGGGGTATCGACATACACCGCTTGCACGTTGCCTTCGGTCTTGATGCCCAGCATGTTGTGGCGGGTGGTCTGGGGCTTGCGCGAGGTGATCGCGAGCTTCTGGCCGAGGATGTGGTTGAGCAGCGTGGACTTGCCCACGTTCGGGCGGCCGACGATGGCAACATAGCCACAGCGTGTTGCGGTTGAATCAGTCATGGCCATTCTCCACGCCCAGGGCAATCAGTGCTGCAGCGGCCGCTACCTGTTCGGCAATACGACGGCTCACACCCTGACCTCGGCTTTTTTCGTTCAATAAGGTGATTTCACATTCCACGAAGAACACCCGGCAATGGGGCTCTCCCTGGATATCCACCACTTCGTAGCGTGGCAGTTCGCAACCGCGCGACTGCAGGTATTCTTGCAGGCGGGTCTTGGGATCCTTGTTGGTATCTACCAGCGTCAGGCTTTCGATTTCCGAGGCCAGCCAGGCGACAACGCGCTCCTTGGCCGTCTCCATGCCTGCATCGAGGTAGATCGCACCGATCAAGGCTTCCAGGGCATCAGCCAGGATTGACTCGCGACGGAAACCGCCGCTTTTCAACTCGCCGGAACCCAGCCGCAGGTACTCGCCCAGGCCGAAGCCTCGGGCCAGCACGGCCAGGGTCTCGCCTTTTACAAGGCGTGCGCGCAGGCGCGAAAGCTGGCCTTCTCGCGCTTGGGGGAAACGCTCGAACAGCGCCTCGCCGGCGGCGAAATTGAGGATAGCGTCACCGAGAAATTCCAGGCGCTCGTTATTGCGCCCTGCAAAGCTGCGGTGTGTGAGGGCAAGGACCATCAATTCCTGGTCCTTGAAGGTGTAGCCGAGCTGGCGCTCGAGACGACTTAGAGAAACGGTCACGGTTTATCCATATCTAGTTGATGGCACCGGCGGCCATCGACGATTGACGCAGTGTTCAAATTCAAATCCTGATGGGTACCGGGCATCGGAAAATGTCCAAGCCCCAGAAAAGCATTCGGCGCTGTGTTCACAGCGCCGCTTGTATTACTTGATCAGCCCGACCCGCGAGAAGTTCGGCAGGTGGCTGAGCTTGGGTTCCGGCCAACTCATCCAGACCGCGAAGGCTTTGCCGACAATGTTCTCGTCGGGCACCATGCCCAGCAGGTCTTTGGGAATGTTGGGGTCATCCCAATAGCGGCTGTCGTTGGAGTTGTCGCGGTTGTCGCCCATCATGAAGTAGTGCCCGGCAGGCACTTTCCACTGGCCATCCGGCATCGCACGGTAGCGGCTCATTTCCTTGCGGATCTGGTGCTCCACCGCGCCGAGTTTTTCCTGGTACAGCTCGGCGCTGCCCAAGGTATTCGGCTCGGCGCCCAACAGTTTCTCGGCCACCGACTCACCGTTGATCAACAGGCGCTTGTCGCTGGTGTAGCGCACCACGTCGCCCGGCAGGCCGACCACACGCTTGATGTAGTTGACGTTCGGGTCGCTTGGGTAGCGGAACACCATCACATCGCCGCGCTGCGGGTCACCCACGGGGATGACTTTCTTGTCGATCACCGGCAGGCGAATGCCGTAGGAAAACTTGTTCACCAGGATGAAGTCACCCACGTCCAGGGTCGGTTTCATCGACCCCGAAGGGATCTGGAACGGCTCTACCAGAAACGAGCGCAGTACCAGCACGATGAACAACACCGGAAAGAACGACTTGCCGTACTCAACCAGCAAGGGCTCTTTGTTCAGCTTCTCGACCACCACCGCATCGGGCTGGCTGACGCTGCCCTGATAGGAAGCGATGGCCGCCCGACGACGCGGGGCGAAGAACACCAGATCGAGCAACGCCAGGAGACCACAGACGGCAACGGCAATGACCAGCAACAGCGGGAAATTTAGTGACATAGGACCTAACTATCCAACCTGAGCACCGCAAGGAAGGCTTCTTGTGGAATTTCCACGTTGCCTACTTGCTTCATGCGTTTTTTACCGGCCTTTTGCTTCTCAAGCAGCTTGCGCTTACGGCTTACGTCACCGCCGTAGCATTTGGCCAGTACGTTCTTTCTGAGAGCCTTGACGGAAGTCCGCGCAATGATCTGCCCGCCAATGGCGGCCTGGATCGCGACGTCGAACATCTGGCGCGGAATCAGTTCCTTCATCTTCTCGGTCAGTTGGCGACCTTTGTAGTGCGCGTTGTCCTTGTGCACGATCAGTGCCAAGGCATCTACCTTGTCGCCGTTGATCAGCACATCCAGTTTCACCAGATTAGCCGATTGGTAACGATCGAAATGGTAGTCCAGCGAAGCATAGCCGCGACTGGTGGACTTGAGACGGTCGAAGAAGTCCAGGACCACTTCGTTCATCGGCAAATCGTAGGTCACTTGCACCTGGGTACCGAGGAACAGCATGTCGTGCTGTACGCCACGCTTTTCGATACACAAGGTAATCACGTTGCCCAGGTGTTCCTGCGGCACAAGGATATTGGCGCGCACGATGGGCTCGCGCATGTCTTCAATGGAAGACAGGTCTGGGAGCTTGGACGGGTTGTCGACGTAAATCGTTTCACCGGTTTTCAGCGCCAGCTCAAAAATAACGGTCGGTGCAGTGGTGATCAGGTCCAGGTCGTATTCGCGCTCAAGGCGCTCCTGGATGATTTCCATGTGCAGCATGCCCAGGAACCCGCAGCGGAAGCCGAAGCCCAGGGCGTCGGAGCTTTCCGGGGTGTACTGCAACGACGAGTCGTTGAGGGTCAGTTTTTGCAGGGCTTCGCGGAAATCTTCGAAGTCATCGGAGCTCACCGGGAACAGACCGGCATAGACCTGAGGCTGGATGCGCTTGAAACCCGGCAGCACATCGACGTCAGGGGTGGAGCTCAAGGTCAGGGTGTCACCGACCGGCGCACCATGGATGTCCTTGATACCGGCGATGATGAAGCCTACTTCACCGGCTTTCAGGTCAACGGTGGCGGTGTGTTTCGGGTTGAATACACCGACGCTGTCCACCAGGTGGATCTTGCCGGTGGACTTGACCAAAATCTTGTCGCCCTTCTTCACCCGGCCATGGCGCACACGTACCAGGGAGACAACGCCCAGGTAGTTGTCGAACCAGGAGTCGATGATCAACGCTTGCAGCGGATCTTCGATGTTGCCGGTGGGGGCCGGAATGGTCTTGACCAGGCGCTCGAGCACTTCGTCGACGCCCAGGCCGGTCTTGGCGCTGCACTCGACGGCGTCGGTGGCGTCAATACCGATGATTTTTTCGATTTCTTCCTTCACCCGGTCCGGATCGGCTTGTGGCAAGTCGATTTTGTTCAGCACCGGCATCACTTCCAGGCCTTGCTCGATGGCGGTGTAGCAGTTGGCCACGGACTGGGCTTCAACGCCCTGGCCTGCGTCCACTACCAGCAACGCGCCTTCGCAGGCTGCCAGCGAACGGCTGACTTCGTAGGTGAAGTCAACGTGGCCCGGGGTGTCAATGAAGTTCAGCTGGTACTTGATACCGTCTTTGGCGGTGTAATACAGAGTAACGCTGTGGGCCTTGATGGTGATCCCGCGCTCGCGTTCGAGGTCCATGGAATCCAGTACCTGGGCTTCCATTTCACGCTCGGCAAGGCCACCGCACATCTGGATAAATCGATCGGCCAGCGTCGACTTGCCATGGTCAATGTGGGCGATGATGGAGAAATTGCGGATATGACTCAAATCACTCACGGATCAACACTCAAAAAGGCTGCAGGCAGATTGCCCGCTGAAAAATAGCCGGGAATTGTACCTGATGCTCAGGCCAGACGTCATCTTTGCTGACCAATACAAAAAAGCCCCGTTTCCACGGGGCTTATTACTGTAGGAGCGAGCTTGCTCGCGAAAATCGCCAACGATAACGCGCCTATCCTGGATAAACGCGGCGTTTCGTAGATTTTCGCGAGCAAGCTCGCTCCTACAGGGAGGGGCATTATGCGGGCGGCTTCAACCGGCCCGGCGCAGCAGCCAGAACCCGGCCACGGCGCAAATGGCCGTGGGCACCAGCACCGCAAACAGCGGCGAGAACCCGAATACCAGGCTCGACGGCCCGAGCAAGTCCTGGGCGATGCGGAAGGTGAAGCCCACCAGCACACCGGTAAATACCCGCTGGCCCAGGGTCACGGAACGCAATGGCCCGAAAATGAAGGAGATCGCCATCAACACCAAGGCGGCGGTAACCACTGGTTGCAAGACTTTCACCCAGAACGCCAGCCAGTAACGGCCATTGTTCAAACCCTGCTCCTTCAGGTAATGGATATAGCTCCACAACCCGGAGATCGGCAGGGCTTCCGGCACCATCACCACGGTGTTGAGCAATTCCGGCTTGAGGGCGATATCCCACTGTTCGGTCGGCACATTCACCACTTCGGTGCTGGACTGGGTGCCCTGGCCCACGTTACGAAAGTGCGTGGTGGTGACGTCGCTCAGTTCCCATTGCTCGCCACTGTACTGCGCGCGCTTGGCGAAGCTGGACGACAGCATGTGCCGCTCTTTGTCGAAGGTGTAGCGGGTCACCCCGATCAACAGGCCACCCGGTTGCACGGCGTTGATGTGGATAAACTCGTCACCCTGGCGGTGCCACAGGCCGTGCTTGGCACTTTGCGCATCGCCCGAACCCTGGGCCAGGGCGCGGTTGGCCTGGGCGGTGGCTTCGGCCGGTGGCGCAACGTATTCACCGATCAGCACGCTGCACGCCATCAGCAGCAGCATCGGTTTCATGACCGCCCAGACGATACGGCCGATGGACACCCCGGCGGCGCGCATGATGGTCAGCTCGCTGTTGCTGGCCAGGGTGCCCAGGCCGATCAGGCAGCCGATCAGCGCGGCCATGGGCATCATGTCGTAAAGACGACGCGGCGCGGTCAGTGCCACGTAGCTCAGCACGTCCGTGACCGTGTAGGTGTCGGTGACGTTGCCCACTTCATCAATGAAGGCGAACAACAAGGCCAAGCCGAGGATGATGCCCAGTACCGCCAGGATGGCGATCAGTACGCTAATGCCGATGTAGCGATCAAGCTTAGCCACGAGCCAACTCCTTCAGGCCACGACGGCTCTTCATTTTCAAACGGATAGGTTCCCAGTAGAGCAGCCCCAGGCCGATCATCAGGAAAACCCCGTGTACCCACCACAGGCCCAGGGCCGGCGGCAGCTTGCCCTTCTCCAGGGAACCACGGGCAGAAATCAGGATGGTCAGGTAGGCCATGTACAGCAGGATCGCCGGCAGCAACTTGAGGAAACGCCCCTGGCGCGGGTTGACGCGCGAAAGCGGCACGGCCATCAGAGTCACGATAAACACCAGCAGCGGCAGGGACAGGCGCCATTGCAACTCGGCGATGGAGCGCAATTCCGGGCTGCCGAACAGCGATGAGGTAGGCAGTGCGTCGCGGTCGGTGACCTCGTCACTGATCTCGGCCTTGGGCAGCATGACGCCATAGGTGTCGTACTTGATCGCCCGATAATCCGCCAGGCCGGGGCTGCCGTCGTAGCGGTAGCCGTTTTCCAGGATCAGGTAGCGGTTGCCATCGGGACGGATTTCCTGGCGCCCGCTGTCGGCCACCAGGATGGTAATGCCACGGTCTTTCTGGTTTTGGCCGAGGTTCTTCTGGGAAATGAACACACCGCCCAGGTTGGAGCGGTCGTCGGTCATGGTTTCGGTGTAGGTCACCCGTGAACCGTCGCTGAGCGCCTGGAAGCGACCGGGCTCGAGGGTGTCGAACTCCGTCATCGCATCCTGCTTGTTCAGCAGCAACTGGAATTGCATGGCCCCCTGGGGCGCCAGGCTCATGCTCAACCAGGCCACCACCAGGGCGACACCGGCGGCAGGCACCATGGTCATGGCCAGCAGGCGCTGCTGGCTCATGCCGGTGGCCGACAGCACGGTCATCTCGCTTTCCAGGTACAGCCGGCCATAGGCCAGCAATATGCCGAGAAACAGGCCCAGCGGCAGGATCAACTGGAGCATGCCGGGCATCCGGTAGCCCATGATCAGGAACAGTGAGCCCGGATCCAGGGCGCCAGCGGCGGCTTGGGCCAGGAACTTGACGAAACGACCACTCATGATGATGACCAGCAACACCGCACTCACGGCACTCAGGGTCAACAGGACTTCGCGGGACAGATAACGGAAGACAATCAAACCAGACACTCCAGGGTTGTCAGGCTAAGGCGGCCAAACAAGCAAGCATACCGAGTCGACCCGTTTACCACGGGCCGGCTAAAAAGATGGCGCATTATCCTGTGATTGACCGCGCCTGTCACGGAGCTTACTCATGCGCACGCACAAAGCGTGCGCCAAGGGTTGTCAGGCTCCGCTGGCGCGGTTCAAACTGCGGCCTTTGTCGCTGGCGGTTTACAACGCTGCCGAGCTTTAAAGCCGGAGTACAAGCTCCCGGCTCACAGACCTTGATAAGGGACCCGAAAATGGAATTGGTTGTAAAAAGCGTTAGCCCCGAAACGTTGAAAACCGCCACCCTCGTGGTCGCTGTCGGCGAAGGCCGCACACTCGGCGTCGCCGCCAAGCAACTGGATGAACTGAGCGGCGGCGCTATCAGCGCCGTGCTCAAGCGCGGCGACCTGGCCGGCAAAGTCGGCCAGAGCCTGCTGCTGCAGAGCCTGCCCAACCTTAAAGCCGAGCGCGTTTTGCTGGTGGGCGTGGGCAAGGACGCCGAACTGGGCGACCGTCCGTTTCGCAAGATCGTCAGCGGCATCCTCACCACCCTCAAGGGCCTGGGCGGCAGCGATGCGGTACTGGCACTCGATGAAATCGTGGTCAAGGGCCGCGACAGCTACGGCAAGACCCGCCTGCTGGCCGAGTCGCTGGTAGACGGCGGCTATATTTTCGACCAGTTCAAGAGCCAGAAAGCCGAACCCCGCGCCCTGAAGAAAATCACCCTGCTGACCATCAAGGCCGCCCAGGCTGAAGTCCAACGCGCCGTCACCCACGCCCAGGCCATCGCCAACGGCATGTCGTTCACTCGCGACCTGGGCAACCTGCCGCCGAACATCTGCCACCCGACATTCCTGGGCGAACAGGCCAAGGCATTGGGCAAAGAGTTCAAGGGCTTGAAGGTTGAAGTGCTGGACGAGAAGAAGATCAAGGACCTGGGCATGGGCTCGTTCTATGCCGTGGGCCAGGGCAGCGACCAGCCGCCTCGCCTGATCGTGATGCAATACAACGGCGGCAAGAAGTCCGAGAAGCCTTACGCCCTGGTGGGTAAAGGCATCACTTTCGACACCGGCGGCATCAGCCTCAAGCCGGGCGCCGGCATGGACGAAATGAAGTACGACATGGGCGGCGCCGCCAGCGTGTTCGGTACCTTGCGTGCGGTGCTTGAGCTCAAGCTGCCGATCAACCTGGTGTGCATCCTGGCCTGTGCCGAGAATATGCCGAGCGGCGGTGCTGCGCGCCCGGGCGATATCGTCACCACCATGAGCGGCCAGACCGTCGAGATCCTCAACACCGACGCCGAAGGCCGTCTGGTGCTGTGCGACGCCCTGACCTACGCCGAACGCTTCAAGCCCCAGGCTGTGATCGACATCGCGACCCTGACCGGTGCCTGCATCGTGGCCCTGGGGTCCCACACCTCGGGCCTGCTGGGCAACAACGACGAACTGATCGAGCAACTGCTCAGCGCTGGCAAGGCTGCCGACGACCGCGCCTGGCAACTGCCGCTGTTCGATGAGTACCAGGAACAGCTCGACAGCCCGTTTGCCGACATCGCCAACATCGGTGGCCCGAAAGCCGGCACCATCACCGCGGCCTGCTTCCTGTCGCGCTTTGCCAAGAACTTCAACTGGGCTCACCTGGACATCGCCGGCACGGCCTGGACCAGCGGCGGCAAGGACAAGGGCGCCACTGGCCGTCCGGTACCCCTGCTGACCCAATACCTGCTGGATCGCGCCAAAGCTTAAGCGGCCCCGGCCCTTCTGTAGGAGCGAGCTTGCTCGCGAAGATCGCCTTTGACAACGCGTACATCCTGGATGAACGCGGTGTCCTCTGGTTTTTCGCGAGCAAGCTCGCTCCTACAGGACTGGCGCCCCCCCAGGATTTCCAATGCCCCAAGTCGACTTCTATATATTGCCCAGCGCCGATCCCCTCGCCCGCCTGGACTTTGCCTGCAAACTCACCGAAAAAGCCTGGCGCATGGGCCATCGCATCTACCTGCACTGCAGCGATGCCGCCCAACGTGACGAACTCGATGCCCGCCTGTGGCGCTTCAAGGGCGAAAGCTTCGTGCCCCACGGCCCCGCCGAATCCGAACCCGAAAGCCTGGTGGTGCTGGGCTTGGGGGATAATTGCGGCGATCACCATGACTTGCTGGTCAACCTCGACCTGAAAGTACCGGCCTTTGCCAAAGCGTTCGCCCGTGTGGCGGAAGTGGTGGTGGAAGACCCGGCTATTCGTCAGGCTGCGCGGGAGAGTTTCCGTTTCTACCGTGAACAGGGCTATCCTCTGCAAGATCACCGGCTACAACGACTTTGAGTACATGATGGACACTCCCAACCCGCTGAAAAAAGACGACCACCTGCTGGATGACCTGGAGTCGATCCGTCAGTTGCTGGGTGATGACAACCTGCAACCGCCGCTGCTGACCGACACGGTCGAGGGCGAGGTACAGATTCCGCTGTTGTTCGACATGGTCGGCGGCAAGCCTGCCGCCCCGGAACCTGTGGTTGCAGAACCCGCTCCCGCCGCTGAAAAAGCGCCCGACGCGCTGCTGCTGCACCTGGACAACGAACTGCGCGCCGCCGCGCAATTGATCATGCAGGATGTGATCGATGACTTTGCGCCGCATATCGAGGCTGAGATCAAGCGTCGGATGGATGCGCGGATGGAGCGGTTGCTCAGCCAATACCAGAACTAGCCTTTCTGTAGGAGCGAGCTTGCTCGCGAAAATCCTCAACGATAACGCGGGCATCCTGAGTAAACGCAGTGCCCTCTCGTTCTTCGCGAGCAAGCTCGCTCCTACCCCTCGCCCCTATCCCCCGTTATACTTGCCGGCTTTCCTGAATAAATGCCAACTAGGGTCCCGCCGCGCATGGATAAGACCTACCAGCCCCACGCTATCGAAACTTCCTGGTACAACACCTGGGAGTCCGAGAACTATTTCGCCCCACAAGGTGCGGGCGACTCGTACACCATCATGATTCCGCCACCGAACGTCACTGGCAGCCTGCACATGGGCCATGGCTTCAACAATGCGATCATGGATGCGTTGATCCGCTTCCGCCGCATGCAGGGTCGCGACACCCTGTGGCAACCGGGCACCGACCACGCCGGTATCGCCACCCAGATGCTGGTGGAACGCCAACTGGAAGCCACCGGCCAGAACCGTCACGACCTGGGTCGCGAGAAATTCCTGGAGAAAGTCTGGGAATGGAAGGACCAGTCCGGCGGCAATATCAGCCGTCAGATCCGTCGCCTGGGTTCGTCCGTAGACTGGAGCCGCGAGCGCTTCACCATGGACGACGGCCTGTCCGAAGCCGTAAAAGAAGCCTTCGTGCGCCTGCACGAAGACGGCCTGATCTACCGCGGCAAGCGCCTGGTCAACTGGGACACCAAGTTGCACACGGCAATTTCCGACCTCGAAGTGGAAAACCACGACGAGAAAGGCTTCCTGTGGAACCTCAAGTACCCGCTGGCCGACGGCGCCAAGACCGCTGAAGGCAACGATTACCTGATCGTCGCCACCACCCGTCCGGAAACCATGCTCGGCGATGCCGCCGTCGCCGTTAACCCGAACGATGAACGCTACCAGGCGCTGATCGGCAAGTTCGTCGAACTGCCGTTGGTTGGCCGCCGCATCCCGATCATCGCGGACGACTATTGCGACCCTGAATTTGGCACCGGCTGCGTGAAGATCACCCCGGCCCACGATTTCAACGACTATGAAGTCGGCAAGCGCCACAACCTGCCGCTGCTGAACATCTTCGACAAAAATGCCGCCGTACTGCCGGCCTGCCAGGTGTTCAACCTGGACGGCTCGCTCAACGACAGCATCGACGGCAAGATCCCGGCTGAATACGCAGGCCTCGACCGTTTTGAAGCGCGCAAGCAGATCGTAGCGGCCTTCGACGCCGCCGGCTTGCTGGTCAGCGTTGACGACCATGGCCTGAAAGTGCCCAAGGGCGACCGCTCCGGCACCGTGATCGAGCCGTGGCTGACCGACCAGTGGTACGTGTCCACCAAGCCGCTGGCCGAGCCTGCGATTGCCGCCGTCGAAGATGGCCGCATCCAGTTCGTGCCTAAACAGTACGAAAACATGTACTTCTCGTGGATGCGCGACATCCAGGACTGGTGCATCAGCCGTCAGCTGTGGTGGGGCCACCGTATTCCGGCCTGGTACGACGAATCGGGCAAGGTCTATGTAGGCCGCGACGAAGCCGAAGTGCGCGCCAAGCACAACCTCGGCGCGGACATCGCGCTGCAACAGGACAACGACGTACTGGACACCTGGTTCAGTTCGGGCCTGTGGACCTTCTCGACCCTGGGCTGGCCGCAGCAGACCGAGTTCCTGAAGAAATTCCACTCCACCGACGTGCTGGTCACCGGCTTCGACATCATTTTCTTCTGGGTTGCCCGGATGATCATGCTCACCATGCACTTGGTGAAGAACGAAGACGGCACCCCGCAGGTACCGTTCAAGACCGTGTACGTACACGGCCTGGTACGCGACGGCCAGGGCCAGAAGATGTCCAAGTCCAAGGGCAACGTCCTGGACCCGCTGGACATCATCGACGGCATCGACCTGGAAACCCTGGTGCAGAAACGCACCTCGGGCCTGATGCAGCCGAAACTGGCGAAAAAGATCGAGAAGCAGACCCGCGACGAGTTCGCCGACGGCATCGCCAGCTACGGCACCGACGCCCTGCGCTTCACCTTCTGCTCGCTGGCGTCCACCGGTCGCGACATCAAGTTCGACATGGGCCGCGTCGAAGGCTATCGCAACTTCTGCAACAAGATCTGGAACGCGGCGCGCTACGTGCTGGACAAAGGCGAAGACTGCGGCCAGAACGGCGAAGCCTATGAGCTGAGCCTGGCGGATCGCTGGATCATCTCGCAGTTGCAGCGCACCGAAGCCGAAGTGACCCGCCAGCTCGACCAGTTCCGTTTCGACCTGGCCGCCCAGGCCCTGTACGAGTTCATCTGGAACCAGTATTGCGACTGGTACCTGGAACTGTCCAAGCCGGTACTGTGGGACGAAAACGCGCCGGTCGAGCGCCAGCGCGGCACCCGTCGTACCCTGGTGCGCGTGCTGGAAGTGGCGTTGCGCCTGGCGCACCCGTTCATGCCGTTCATCACCGAAGAAATCTGGCAGCGCCTGGCGCCGCTGGCCGGTATCGAAGGCAAGACCATCATGCTGCAACCTTGGCCGGTGGCCAACGAAGCGCGCATCGACGAGGCCGCCGAAAGCGATATCGAATGGCTCAAGACCCTGATGCTCGGCACGCGCAACATCCGCGCCGAGATGAACATCGGGCCGGGCAAGCCGTTGGCCGTGTTCGTCAAGAACGCCAGTGCCGAAGATCAGCGTCGCCTCAGCGAGAACGATGCGCTGCTCAAGAAGCTGGCCAAGCTGGAGTCGATCACCGTATTGGCCGCCGGTGCCGAAGCACCGCTGTCCGCCACTGCGCTGGTGGGCGACATGGAAGTGCTGGTGCCAATGGCCGGCCTGATCGACAAGGGTGCGGAACTGGCTCGTCTCGACAAGGAAATCGCGCGCCTGCAAGGCGAAGTGCAACGAGTGGGCGGCAAGCTGTCCAACGCGGCGTTCGTCGACAAGGCGCCGGCTGAAGTGATCGAGAAAGAACGCGTCAAGTTGGCCGAGGCTGAACAGGCCTTGGGCAAACTGGCGGAGCAACATGCGCGGATTTCCAGCCTGTAAGGCTTGCGCCGTGTGAAAAAAGAGACCTTCGGGTCTCTTTTTTTTGTCCAGCAAAACGACACCATTTCCGACTCTGAACCCTATCCCTGTGGGAGCTGGCTTGCCGGCGATAGCATCACCTCGATCTGCCTGATACACCCAGTCGCCTGCATCGCAGGCAAGCCAGCTCCCACATTTGACCGAGTTGTCCTCGGGAATGTGTGACAATGCCCACCACATTGAGCCAACACCAGAATCATCATGACCGCCCCCACTACGCCCAAACCACCGCGCAAGAAGCCTAAAACCGCCGCCACGGCCAAACCCGTCGCGCCGCGCAAAGAGGCCACCCTGCACCCGCGCAACCGCCACACGGGCCGTTACGACTTCCCGGCGCTGATCAAGACCACGCCTGAACTGGCCAAATTCGTGATCATCAATCCCTACGGCAAAGAGAGCATCGACTTCGCCAGCCCGGATGCGGTGCGGGTGTTCAACCGGGCGTTGCTCAAATCCTTCTATGGCATCCAGCATTGGGATATCCCGGCCGATTACCTGTGCCCGCCGGTGCCGGGGCGTGCTGACTACGTGCATTTCCTCGCCGACCTGCTGGCCAGCGTCAACGACGGCAAGATCCCGCGGGGCTCGATCGTCAAGGTGCTGGACATCGGCATGGGCGCCAACTGCGTGTATCCGCTGATTGGCTATATGGAGTACCGCTGGAACTTCCTCGGCTCGGAGGTCGACCCGATCGCCGTGTCCGCTGCCAAGGCCATCGTGCAATCCAACGACCTGAGCAAGGTCATCCAACTGCGCCAGCAACCTAACCCCAAACAGATCCTGTTGGGCCTGCTGGAGCCGAGTGAGCGCTTTGACCTTACAATGTGCAACCCGCCCTTCCATGCGTCCATGGACGAAGCCACCAAAGGCAGCGAGCGCAAATGGCGCGCCCTGGGCAAGGCCGACCCGAAACGCAAATTGCCGGTGCTCAACTTCGGTGGTCAATCGGCCGAACTGTGGTGTGAGGGCGGCGAGGCGCGGTTTGTGACGCAGTTGATCGCCGAAAGCGCGCACTTTGCGCATAAAGTGCTGTGGTTCAGCACCCTGGTGTCCAAAGCCTCCAACTTGCCGGCGATCGAAACGGCGCTTAAAAAAGCCGGCGTGCTGGAAAGCCAGGTGGTGGAGATGTCCCAGGGGCAGAAGCAGAGCCGCTTTGTGGCCTGGACGTTCCAGACCAAGAACGAGCAGCAGATCTGGCGCGAACGCTGGGTACGCTGACGCCAACCTGTAGGAGCGAGCTTGCTCGCGAAAAGCGCCAAGGCGCCGCGTTCAACCGGGACGGGCGCGTTATCGTTAACGTTTTTCGCGAGCGAGCTCGCTCCTACAGTTAAAAATCGCAGGCAATAAAAAACCGTGCCCGGATCACTCCGAAGCACGGTTTTTTTGCTGCGTCTTACTTGTTAACAGCGTCGGTCAGGCCTTTAGCCACAACCAGCTTGATAACTTTCTTGGCAGCGATTTCGATGGCAGCGCCAGTCGAAGGGTTACGGCCAGTACGGGCAGGACGCTCGGTCACTTTCAGTTTGCCAACGCCTGGCAGAGTGATTTCGCCGCCATTTTCCAGCTGATCAGCAACAACTTGGCTCAGTTGGTCCAGCAGAGCACGCACGGTAGTTTTCGGTGCGTCTACTGCTTCAGCCAGGTCAGCGATCAGTTGGTCTTTAGTAATAGCCATTGTGGTGTTCCTTCCCTATCAAATTCATATGGATTGCAGAGTGCAGTGTCAGCCGTCGAGCCCGACCGTCATGGCCTGGCATCCCCGGCCATAACCACGGAGATCGGGGTTATAGATGCTTGAAACGGGGATTGGTTCGACCTGACAAATGCTGAATGCACGCTTAACGCCGAGACTTGGCGTAAGACGGGGCAAAACTAGCACAGAGACGGGGAAATATCCGCCTCAACATACCCATTTGGTCAGCTTTATCGCTCTAAACCGTGAAAAAAAGGCATATGGCCAGTCGGAGGGCGTGCAAAATGCCGTTCGGGGCACGTCTTGACCAATGGGTGCGGTACACTGGGCGACTTTTCGGGGAGGCCAACCGCTCCCCCTTCAACCAGCCGAGAAGCCTATGCCGATCCGTCATTGCATCGTCCACCTGATCGACAAAAAACCCGACGGCACACCCGCAGTTCTTCACGCCCGCGACACGGAACTGGCCGAGTCCGCCGCCATCGAGAACATGCTTGCCGACCTCAACGAGAGCTACAACGCCAAACAAGGCAAGGCCTGGGGTTTCTTCCATGCCGAGTCCGGCGCGCACCCGTTCAGCGGCTGGTTGAAGGAATACTTTGACGGAGGCCAGGACTTCACCAGCTTCAGCCGCACGGCGGTTGAGCACCTGCAAAAGCTGATGGAGGAATCCAACCTCTCCACCGGCGGCCATGTGCTGTTTGCCCACTACCAGCAAGGCATGACCGACTACCTGGCCATCGCCCTGCTGCACCACAGCGAAGGCGTGGCGGTGACCGATGAGCTGGACGTGACGCCCTCGCGCCACCTGGACCTGGGCCAGTTGCACCTGGCGGCGCGTATCAACGTCTCCGAGTGGCAGAACAACAAGCAGTCCAAACAATACATCTCCTTTATCAAGGGCAAGAACGGCAAGAAGGTCTCGGAGTACTTCCGCGACTTTATCGGCTGCCAGGAAGGCGTCGACGGCCCGGGCGAAACCCGCACCCTGCTCAAGGCGTTCAGTGACTTCGTCGAAAGCGAAGACCTGCCCGACGAGTCCGCCCGCGAGAAAACCAAGACCCTGGTGGACTACGCCAGCAGCCAGGCCAAGCTCGGCGAACCGATGGGCCTGGAAGAGCTCTCCGGGTTGATCGATGAAGATCGGCCAAAAGCCTTCTACGACCACATCCGTAACAAGGATTACGGCCTGTCGCCGGAAATTCCGGCCGACAAACGCACCCTCAACCAGTTCCGCCGCTTCACCGGGCGTGCCGAGGGTTTGTCCATCAGCTTTGAAGCGCACTTGTTGGGCGACAAGATCGAGTACGACGAAGCCGCCGGCACCTTGATCATCAAGGGCCTGCCGACCCAACTGACCGACCAGCTCAAGCGCCGTAACTGATGCTGGGCGGGGTATTAAAGAAAGTCCTGCTGGTGTTGCTGGTGGTGGTTGCGATCCAGAACTGGGGCAAGGTGGAGCGGCTGTTCAACCCGTCCCAGGTGGCACCGGAGCAGGTGCGCGCCTCTGCGCGGGTGGTGCTCTATGCCACCGAGTGGTGTGGGTACTGCAAGCAGATCCGGCGCTTTCTGGACCAGAAGGGTATCCCGTACCAGGCCGTCGATATCGAGAAGGATGCCCAGGCGCGCAAGGCGTATGAGGCGCTGGGCGGTGGTGGGATTCCGTTTGTGGATGTAAACGGCACCTTGATTCGCGACTACAACCCTGAAGCGATCATGGCTGCATTGAAGTAACACACAATCAAATGTGGAAGCTGGCTTGCCTGCGATGGCGGTGTAACAGGTTCAATACCTGTGACTGACACACCGCTATCGCAGCATAGGTATCTACACAACTTCGAGTATTGCGCCGAACCTGTGGCGAGGGAGCTTGCTCCCGTGGCGACCTGACTGCCAGCGACTCTCTAAATGACACAACGCGATCCAAATGTGGGAGCGGGCTTGCTCGCGAAGGCGGCCTGACAGTCAACACAGTTGGATTGCGTACATATCCATTGCTGCGGTAACGGCCACTTAGGGTTCCGCTCTGACAGCGGGTCACTTTTGGAAAAGAGCCCCAAAAGTAACCAAAAGGGCTCTTGCCCCACCACTCGGCACCTCGCCCAGGCTCGGTGTGCCCGTAATCCGCCAGTGATTTGGGGGGCCGCCGCCACGCGCCATCCATGGCGCGGGGCGGCTAAACCGGCATCCCTGCCGGTTTACCCCCCAAATCCCTGTCGAATTCCGGCCAGCGTGGTTTAACGGGGCGCCTAAGATCAAAAGCAGATCAAGAGCGACTCGCTTCGCATCGTGGTTACCGTTGGCTGCTGCAACCTACAAAATTGTGTAGATGCCTATGGCTATTGCAGGCAAGCCAACTCCCAAACACGTCAGCTCTGCACATTGGGCTTTGGGATGGGCTTAGAAGCTGGCCTCCAGCGACACCATCGCCGTACGCTCTTCACCCACGTTGTAATACGCCGTGCTCGCCCCCAACCCGTTCACCGGGGCCGAGTTGAACGCCACGGTACGCGCCGAGCTCAAGTACTCCTTGTCGAACACGTTGAGCATCGAAAACCGCAGCGCGGCCGACTTGATGACCTTCTTATCCACCGGCAAATAAATACCCGCGTTCAGGTCGAACACCGTGCGGCCTTCGATCTTCTCCTTGTTGGTCAAATCGCCGTAGAAGCTGCCGACATACTTGCCTGCAATGTTGCCGTAGAACCGCGAATCGTCATACCCGAACACCAGGTTGAACATGTTTTCCGGCACGTTGGCCAATTGCTTGCCTGAAGTGGGCAACAGCACGTTCTTGCTGACCAAGTCGTCCTTCTGCTCGGACTGGGTGTAGGTATAGGACGCGTAGTAGTTGAAGTTGTGCGGCAACAGGCCGCTCCATTCCAACTCCAGGCCTTTGTTATCGACAGTACCGACGTTGAGCACCATGTAGTCGCCGCTGGCGTCGGTGGTCGAGACCTGACGATCCTTGAAGCTGATGTAGAACAGGGTCGCGCTCAGCGCCATATCGTCTGCGGTGTAGCGCCAGCCCAGCTCCTGGTTCCAGCTCAGCTCGGACTTGAGGCTCACGGAGTCGCCCTTGTTGTACAGCACGTAGTTGGGCGGCGTGCGCATATTGCGGGTGACGTTGTAGAACGCCTGGTTGCTTTCATCGACCTGGTACTTGGCGCTGAAGTTGGGCAGGAACTGGTGGTAACGGGTGTTACGTTTTTCCGGCGTGTCGTACAGGCTGCCGAGGTTGTTGCCGTCACGCTCGACATATTGGTAGGCCACGCCGCCAACAAAACTCAGGTCCGGTGTGGCTTGCCAGTTGTCCTGTACCCAGAGTTTCTGGGCCGGAGTGACGGTGTAGTAATGACGGCCCTGGACCGTAGCGCCGTTTTTGTCGACCACCTGGCCACCGCTGTTGTAGTCGCCCCACACATCATCGGGTGCGCCCTCGTTGTTAATGCCGATAAAGGGCTGGGTCTGACGTTGGCGTGCGCGTTCGTACCAGTAGCCATAGTCCAGGCTGTGTTCTTCGTTGATGTCCCATTTCATTTTCGCCGTGAAGCCGGGGCGCCAGGTTTCGGTCCACGAAGGGCGGTAATAGTTGGCCGATTGCAGGTTACTCAGGTCGTAATTGCCGGCCTTGTCGGACTTTGGTCCCAGGTTGGAGGCGGTCTGGCCGCTGAAGCTGCCACCGTTGGCCCAGTAGTAATACGGCGTGAGCGTCAGTGACAAGTTGTCCTGCAGTTGCCAGCGCTGGGTCAGCGTGGCGTTGACGCTTTCGAACGGGTTACGGTTGAGCTTGTAGGACGCCGATAGCAAACCGGCCTTATACACCGGGCTTTGCGCGTAATCCTTGCGCCGCCCTTCGGTGTCGAACTGCGCTTTGCTCAGGCTGTTGTAGTTGTAGTTTTCCTGCTTGTTGTACTTGATCGTAGCCAGCGTGGAGTTGCCGTTATCCCCTTCAAACAGGCTGCTCCACTCGATTTTGTCGCTGCGCAGAGTGCCCTTGCCACGCCACTTGTCACCTTCCAGGTGCGACGCCGATACCCAGGTTTTCAGGCCACCCAGATCACCGGTGTTCGCTCGCACGAAGGTCTTGCGCAGGGCGTTGGCACCCACGATCTGTTTGGCGAACACCCCGGCGTCCTTGGTCGGGCGAATGGTGATCATGCCGATGTTGCCGCCGCTGGAGCCGATGTGCGGGCCGTCGGCCTCGGAGGAACCCTGGGTGGCGAACACTTCAGCCAGGTTTTCAGGGTCGCCCAACTGGTTGGAGTACACACTGTAGTTGCCCGAGTCGTTGATCGGCACGCCGTCCACCGAGACACCGACCTGGTCGGAACTCATGCCGCGCATGGTGAAGCTGGTGCCACTGGTGCCGCTGGCGTCATCGCTGGAAACGTTGATGCCCGGCGTGTACTTGAGCTTGTCGATGGCGTTGGCGGTGGCCGACATTTCGTCCATGGCTTGCTTGGTCACCGTCGAGCGCGCCTTGGCGCTTTCTTCGAGAATCATGTGGCCGCTGCCAAGGGTTTGCTTGCCGGCGATGTTCACCGAGCCGACATCCTGGGCTTCATCGGCCAAAACCAGCGGCGCAAAGCCGCCCAGGCCCGATGCCAGAAGCAGGGCATAAAGAGTGTTGTCGTTCACGTGTAGATCCCTTACTGACATTGTTGTGTTGTATGGGGCAGATGCGAGCTTCCTGACCACTTGTTCAGGAACCAGGGATGATCCACGGCACGTGTAACCGTTTGGTGACAGGTTTTGGTGATTGCGATGAAGGTTCGATGAAGCGCTGCGGGCCTAGCGCAGCACAATCACGCGACCCAACAAGGTGTGCTGTTCAAAATCCAGCACCGCTTGTAAGGCGTTCAGGACCGCGACTGGGTCCTGGCTCGGAAAGCTACCGCTGACGCGTTTGGCGGCCATGTCCTCGTTCAGCAAAAGAATGCGGCCGGGGTAATAACGCCTCAGGTCCTCGACCACCTCGGCCAGGGGGGCCTTGTAGTAGTTCAGCCAACCCTCGCGCCAGGCCAGGCGTGAGGCGCTGTCGACGCCATGCAAGGGAGCGCCAATGCCATGGGCGTAGGCCACTTGCTGGCCAGCGGTCAGCACCTGTTGCTGGCCCTGTTTTGAGGGCGTCACGCCGACACGGCCGGACAGCACAGTGACCTCGGCGCCGTCAGGTTGCAGGCGCACTTCAAACTGCGTTCCCAGTACCCGAGTTTCACCGCCGCTCGCCTCCACCACGAAGGGGTCGCCGGTGTGGGTCACGCTGAAAAATCCTGCACCACGGCGCAGTTGGATGTGCCGTTCGCCCTGGCTGAAATCCACGGCGATGGCGCTGTCGGCGTCGAGGGTGACCTTGGATTGATCGGCCAGGGTGAAGGTCTTCACCTGCCCCGGCGCCGTCACATAATCGGCGCCCCACTCATCGACCCAGCGTGACGGCTGCCAACCGGCGCCCATCGACACCATCAGCAGCAGGCAGGCAGCGACGGCCAAGGCACCAGACCAACGCGCTACCCGGGAGCGTTTGGAGGCGTTGATCGTATTGAGGTAGCCCTGCAAGGCGAGCGCGTCCTCATCGGCTAGTTGGCGCGCTGGCACTTCGCTCAACTCCCAGAGCACCTGGGCTTGGGAGTAGGCCTCGACGTGTGCGGGATCTGCGCGTAACCAGCGGCTGAACGTGGCCTGGTCGCCGCTGCTGGGCTGGTCATGCAGCAGGCACAGCCAATCGAGCGCGGCCTGTTCCTGGGCGGGCGTGGGCGTGACGTTCACGGGGCTTTCCCTGGCGTGCGTGGCGGCGAGGGTTCGCGAAGGCTGGCCTTGCAGGCTTCGAGGGCGCGCATCATATGTTTTTCCACGGCGCTTTGGGACAGGCCCATGGCCTTGGCGATTTCGGCGTACTTGCGGCCGTGGATGCGGTTAAGCAGGAAAATCTGGCGGGTACGCTCGGGCAAGCTGCGCAAGGCAGCTTCCACATGGCGCAGATCATTGCCCGCCTCCAGCGCCGCCTGGGGTTCGCAGCCTTGATTGTCTGACTGTTCGGGCAACCAGCCTTCGCTGCTGCGCGCCCGTGCGCCTTCGCTGCGCAGGTGGTCGATGGCGATGTTGCCAGCGCAGCGCAGCAGGTAGGTGCTCAGCTCTTCGACCTGCACCAGCGGGCGACGCCAGAAGCGCAGGAACAAATCCTGCACGAGGTCGGCTGCCGTGGCGCGGCACCCGACGCGACGGCTGACCAACGCCTCCATTTGCGAGCGCTGGGACAAAAACACCTGCAAAAAATGCGCGCGCCCACCGGCCGCCTCCGCGTGCGGATTATCCTGGGGATTGGGCGGTGGGTTGATCCTGATCATGGCCGGCTCAAGATAGGGCGAACGCCGCAACAGGGCTGGCCAACAGGCCGAGGCCCGCCAGGATCAAGGCCAGCTTTGGCCGATACGGCAGCAGCAACACCAGCAGCAAGGCGCTGAGCATCAACACCGCGCACCACTCCACCAGGCCCTGGCTCCAACCGGCGCCCAGCACCGCCGGCCAGATCGACACGGCCAACAGCAACCAGCCGCCCACCCGCAGCCCCAGGCGCCGCGTGGGTGTGGGTTTGCTGTGCAGCAATTCGCCGTGGTGACGGTCGGTGGACAAACACAGCGCGGTAAACCCGGCGTAGCACATCAATAGCGCGAGGAGCATCAGTGGGCCTGCTGCTTGAGTGTCAACCCGCGGGCACGTTCAGCCTTGGGTTGTGGCGCGGTGCGGTGGTGCATCTTCCACGCCGCCCAGGCCAGGAACATGCCGCTGGCCAGGCAGGTGAGGTCGAAGCCGGCCATGGCCCAGTCGCCGCTTGGCACGGAGACGCCCAAGTGCTGCGAGGTGGTGATGGCGTTAAGCAGTGGAATGGCGGCAAACAACAGCGCGCCGAAGCTCAGTTGCTCAACCCAACCCTGGCGACCGCGCCGCAGCAAGGCGTGCAACAGGCTCAGGCCCCAGGCGATAAAGAACGCCTGCACTTCCCAGTCGGAGCGCGCGGCGAAGCTCACCGGCAACAGGCGGTTGGCCCAGAAAAACGCCGCAATGGCGATCATCAATCCGGACATGCTGGCGATATTCAACACCTCCACCAGGCGCAGTTCAAAGGGCATGACCGAGGCCTTGGCGTGCTTGAGCTGGCGCTTGCCCAGCCAGATCACCAAGCCCGTGCCGATCATCGCCGTGCCCGCCAGGCCGCAGATAAAGTACAGCCAGCGCAGCACCGGGCCGGCGAAATGGCCCATGTGCAAACCGTAGAAACTGCCACCGATGGCCGTCGCCAAAGACGGCTCGGCACTGCCTCGCAACAGCTCGCCGGTGGTGCCGTTAAACGACAGCGTACTGCCGGAGGCATGCACCACGCTGTCGGAGCCAGCGCGTGACACGTTGACCGAGGCGTTGGTATCGGCGGGGTTGTTGACCGCCAGACGCCCCACATGCCCGCCCGCCCACTGTTCCCGCGCCTGCTGGTACATCGGCATCAACGGCAGCAGTTTGCCCGGCTGGCCGAGGGCTGGCGGATTGTCGGTAGCGGGGAACAACTCGCTGAAGAACGCCCGGCTGTCGTCGCCATAGGACGCCACGATGGGCGCAGGCATGACCATGCTCATGAAAATCACCAGGCTGCTGTAGGTGATCATCAGGTGAAACGGCAATACCAGCACACCCACCGCGTTGTGCCCGTCCAGCCAGGAGCGCTGGCCTTTGCGGGGGCGGAAGGTGAAGAAGTCCTTGAAGATTTTCTTGTGGGTAATGATGCCGGTGATCAGCGCGACGAACATCACCATCGCGGCGATGGTCGACAGCCAGCGGCCCCAGGGGTAAGGCATTTGCAGCTGGAAGTGGAAACGATAGAAGAACTCGCCGCCCTTGCTTTCGCGCGCCTGCACCGGTTGGCCGGTGACGGGGTCGAGGACTTTCTGGATGAAGGTGCCGCGCTTGCCGGGCTCGAGCTTGTCTTGCCACATCACCGATAGGCCGGGGTCGCGGCGGGTTGGCAAAGTAATGAACCAGCGCGCGGCGGTGGGCGCCTGCTGTTGCAGGTAATTTTGCGCCACGGCGAGGCTGCGCCCATCGTCCAGGGGATGGGCCTGCACTTCGGGCTGCATCCAGTGGGTTATTTCATCTTTGAAATAGGCCAGGGTGCCGGTCAGGAAAATCGCGAACAGCAGCCAACCGAAAATCAAGCCCGCCCATGTGTGCAGCCAGGCCATGGCCTGGCGAAAGCCCTCTTTCATGTGCGAGCCATCCAGAAACCAATGCCGGCCAGGGTGGCAAACAGCGCACTCGGCACCATCACCCCTGCCCAGGCGCGCCATGCCGTGCGGCAGGCAAAACACCAGAGCACCGCCAGCAGGTAGAACACAAAGGAACTCATCATGCCGGTGACCACCGCATCGGCACGGCTAGTGGGCAGCCAGAGCGCCAGGCAGATGGCGGCCAGGGAGGCCATCAGGTAACCGCCAATCACCGCCGCCAGCACGCGCGAGGTGACAGCGAGGCGGTAGGAAGCGGGCAATGAGGTTTTACTTTTCATGCGGCAGGCGCCTGGTTCATCAGCGCGCAATATTAATGATAAATATTCTCATAAGCAAAAGAGAACGGATGAATCACCTGCCTTGGCCGATTGCCGAACCTGGTCACGGGCCCTACAATGCGAACAATTCTTGTTCTCTAAAGCATATCGAATGCTTGCGGAGTGATCGCGTTGCAGCCGTCCAATCCCGTCGAAGTGTTGTACAACGACCATCACCACTGGCTCACCGGCTGGTTGCGACGCAAGCTCGGCTGCCCGGACAACGCGGCCGACCTGGCGCAGGACACCTTTATCCGCGTGCTCAGTGCCAGGGAAGCGCCAACGCTGATCGAGCCGCGCGCCTTCCTCACCACCGTGGCCAAGCGCGTACTGTTCAACTTCTACCGTCGCCAGGACCTGGAACGCGCCTACCTCGAGGCCTTGGCGCAGATGCCCGAACACGTGGCGCCGTCGGAAGAAGACCGCGCAATCATCCTGCAAACCCTGCTCGAACTGGACCAACTGCTCGACGGCTTGCCCAAGCAGGTCAAACGCGCCTTCCTGCTGGCCCAACTCGATGGCCTGACCTACGCGCAAATCGGCGCGCAACTGGGCATCTCCATCGCCACCGTCAAACGCCACCTGACCAAAGCGGCCATGCGCTGCTACTTCGCCCTATGAACGTCTCCAGCCAAGTCGCCGAACAAGCCGTGCACTGGTTGCTGGAAATGCAGCAAGGCGCGCTCAACCCACGCCAGCAGGCGGCCTGGCAGCAATGGTTGAATGCCCACAGCGAACACCAACGCGCGTGGGAGCAGATCCAGCGCGTCAACCAACGCCTGCGCGGCGTGCCCTCGCCCCTGGCCCATGCGGCGTTGAACGCGCCCACCTCCAGCAGCCGGCGTCAGGCGCTTAAATTGCTGTTGATTCTGGGTGCCGGTTCGGCCGCCGCCTGGAGCCTGCGCCAGCAACATATCCTGCCGCCGCTCACGGCTGACTATCGCAGCCCGGTGGGCCAGCGCCGCACGGTGCAATTGGCCGACGGCAGCCAGTTGCAGCTCAACACCGGCAGCGCGGTGGATGTGCATTACGATGGCCAGCAGCGCCTGGTGCGCCTGCTTGAAGGTGAAATCCTGCTCACCGCCCGTGCAGGCCAGGCGCCGTTGCACGTGCTGACCGGCCAGGGCCTGCTCAGCAGCCAGGCGGCGCGCATGAATGTGCGCCAGTTCAACGACCACACCCAACTGGCGGTGCTGGCCGGCCAGGTCGAGGTGATGCCCAACCGCTACAACGGCTTGGCGCTGAGCGTCGACGCCGCGCACCAAGTCAATTTTACCCGCAAAGGCTGGGACACCCCGCGCCCCACCGACGCCAACAGCGGCGCCTGGGCCGACGGCATGCTGGTGGCGGCACATATGCGCCTGGAAGACTTCTTGGGTGAACTGGGGCGCTATCGTCGCGGCCAGCTCCATTGCGACCCGCAAGTGGCCAACCTGCTGCTGTCCGGCAGCTACCCGCTGGATGACAGCGAACGCATCCTCGACCTGCTGGAGATCAGCCTGCCGGTGAAAGTGCGGCGCTTTACGCGTTATTGGGTGACCGTGCAGGCACGTGCCTGACGCATAGCGCTTTTTGTAGGAGCGAGCTTGCTCGCGAAAAACGCCAGCACACCGCGTTAAACCAGGCAACCGGCGTTATCGTTGACGATTTTCGCGAGCAAGCTCGCTCCTACAGTGAGTATTTTTTAAATGTGAGCCGTTTTCCGCACCTGGCGTGACAGAGAAGGAAAGCACCCTTGATCCTTCCTTCTCAGGACCGCCCTTCATGCCCCAGCAACCGACCCTTCTCGCCCGTACCCTGCGCCAACTCCTACTCGGCGCCAGCCTCAGCCTGACCGCACTGCCGGCGGTGATGGCGGCCGACGCCAAGGCGTACCACATCGCGCCGACCACCCTGGAAGCGGCCCTGAATCAATTCGGGCGTGAAGCCGGCGTGCTGGTGTCCTTCGGTTCAGCAGTGACGGCCGGTATGCAAAGCCCAGGGCTTTCTGGCAATTACAGCGCAGCCGAGGGCTTGCAAAAACTGCTGGAAGGCACCGGCCTGCAAGCCCGCGCCGAGGGTGATAACGCCTACAGCCTGCAACCGGCGGGCGCCCCTGCGACCCTGGAGCTGCAGACCTCCAACGTGGTCGGCGACTGGCTCGGTGATGCGGCGCAAACCAACGTGTTCGAGCACCCCGGCGCCCGTGATGTGATCCGCCGCGAAGAATTCGAACGCCAGGGCGCCACCCAGGCCCGCGATGTGCTCAACCGCATCCCCGGCGTCAACGCCCCGGACAACAACGGCACCGGTAGCCACGACATGGCGCTGAACTTCGGTATTCGCGGGCTCAACCCACGCCTGGCGTCGCGCTCCACCGTGCTGATGGATGGCATCCCGGTGCCCTTCGCGCCTTACGGCCAGCCACAACTGTCCTTTGCGCCGATCAGCATGGGCAACATGGACGCAGTGGATGTGGTGCGCGGCGGCGGTGCGGTGCGCTATGGCCCGCAAAACGTGGGTGGCATCGTCAACTTCGTCACCCGGGCCATCCCGGATGCGCCGACGGTCAAGGGCGGCGTGCAGACCGAGACCAGCCCTTCCTCCAGCCACGACGGTTTCAAGACCACCGGCAACCTGCTGGCCGGCGGCACCGCCGACAATGGTTTGGGTGGCGCGCTGCTGTACTCCGGCACCCGCGGCGGCGACTGGCGCGAAAACAGCAACACGCGCATCGACGACCTGATCCTCAAGGGCAAATACCAGCTGGACGACGCCAACAGCTTCAACGCCATGGCGCAGTACTACGAAGGCCAGGCAGACATGCCGGGCGGTTTGAACGTCAAGGACTACAAAGCCGATCCGTACCAGTCCACTCGCCCTTACGACAAGTTCTGGGGCCGCCGTACGATGTTCAACGTCGGCTATCGCTACGAGCAGGACCGCCGCGAATTCACGGTCAACAGTTTCTTCACCAAGACCCTGCGCAGCGGTTACCTGGACCAGGGCAGTTTCCTGTCACTGTCGCCACGGGAATATTGGGTACGCGGCCTGGAAACCCGCTTCGCCCAAGGCTTTGACCTAGGCCCTACCAGCCATGAAGTCGGCGTGGGCTACCGCTACATCAATGAAGCCGGCCATGAGCTGCGCTACCGCACGCCGATTGCCGCCAACCAGCAGATCCCCACCACCAACAGCCGCAACGACCGCGACACGCGGGGCGGCACCGAAGCCAATGCGTTCTTCATCGACGACCGCATCGACATCGGCAAGTGGACCATCACCCCAGGCATTCGCTACGAGATGATCGAGTCCCAGCAAACCAACAACCTGAGCAACGTCAAATACAAAGGTGACTACAACACCGCGCTGCCCGCGCTGAACGTGCTCTACCACCTCACCGACGACTGGAACCTGTACGCCAACACCGAAGGCTCGTTCGGCAGCGTGCAATACAGCCAGATGCCCAACCGCGTGAACAGCGGCGAAGTGAAACCGGAAAAAGCCCGCACCTGGGAACTCGGCACGCGCTATGACAACGGCAACCTGCGCGCGGAAATCGGTGCGTTCCTGATCAACTTCGACAACCAGTACGACAGCAACCAGACCAACGACACCGTGATTGCCCGGGGTGAAACGCGCCACCAAGGCATCGAGTCGAGCATCAACTACGCCCTCGACGGCTTGAGCCCGGCGCTGGCTGGGTTTGATGTGTACGCCACCTACGCCTATGTGGACGCAACCATCCGCGAAGACGGCCCGAACAAAGGCAACCGCGTGCCCTTCTCCTCCAAGCACAAAGGCACGCTCGGCGTGGGTTACACCGAAGGCCCATGGAAGCTGAATGTGGACAGCAGCTACCAGAGCAGCCAGTTCGCCGACAACGCTAACACCCAGGCTGAAAGCGCCGACGGTGCCAATGGACGCATCCCCGGCTACATGCTGTTCAGCAGCCGCGCAGCCTATGACTTCGGCCCGCAGTTGTCGGATTTGAATGTGGCGGTGGGGGTGAAAAACATCTTCAACAAGCAGTACTACACCCGCTCGTTTGACGACAACAACAAGGGCAAGTACGTGGGTGAGCCGCGCACGGTGTATGTGCAAACCTCTATCGCGTTCTGACCGCATTTTGTAGGAGCGAGCTTGCTCGCGAAAAACTCACAGGCGCCGCGTTCATACAGCAAGCACGCGTTATCGTTGACGTTTTTCGCGAGCAAGCTCGCTCCTACAGATGGTTTTCAGTGTGTTCAGGATCTAACTGCCCGCCAGGCAACTGGGGGTAGCGGCCACCAACGCGTCAATGGCACACCGCGTCTTGGCCGGCATATGCGCAGCCGTCGGCCAGATCACATGGATCGGCGCAGGTTGCTCACGGTAGCTGGGCAGCACGGCCTGCAACTGCCCGCGCAGCGCATAGTGGGCAATCAACCAACTCGGCAACCAGGCCAGGCCCACGCCCGCGATGGCGGCATCGGCCACGGCCTGGAGGTCGTCCACGATCAAGGGCGAAGCCAGGCGCGAACGCTGCGTGGTGTTGCTGCGGTAAGCAATGCCACGATGAACGGCCAGGTCTTCGATACTTTCAATGGCGCCCTTGCGCTGCAAATACACCGGTGACGCCGCCAGCCCCATGACCTGCTGCCCCAGGCGCCGCGCACTCAGGCGGTCGGTGTCGGGCAACGGGCCGATGCGCACAGCGATATCGAAGCCTTCCTGCACCAGGTCGATCATGCGGTCGGAAAAACAAAGGTCGATTTCCAGTTCCGGATAGCTGTCCATCAGGGCCCACAATGCCGGCGCGGCATAGTGATGACCAAACGCCAGGGGTACGCTCACTCGCAAACGCCCGCGGGGTTGCTGACGGCCGCTTTCCAGCACGGACTCGGCCGCCTCCAGCTCCGCCAAGGCACGCAAGCAATGCTCGTAGTACGCCTGCCCGTCCTCGGTCAACCGCTGGCGCCGAGTGGAGCGCTGTAACAGGCAAGTGCCCAAGCGCGCTTCCAGCCGCGCCAGGCCCTTGCCCACCGCCGAGCGCGTGAGGTTCAGGCGTTCGGCGGCTTCGGTGAGATTGCCGCTTTCGACAATCTGCAGAAAGAGTTCGACGCCATCAAAACGTGGGGTAGCCATGCTTAATTGTCGCCCTTTGTTCCCTTATCAGTGGAAAAGTTGTCGCCAATAAAGAACCTTATTCCCGAGAGAATAGCCCCTCCCGCTCTCGAAAGGAATGTCGTATGCCCCGCGCCGCCGCACTCTCGGCCCTCATTCCCCCGCGTACCGCCAGGAACGGCCTGGCCCTCACCGCCGTCTGCCTGGTGGCCCTGATGTTCGGCCTGGAAATCTCCAGCGTGCCGGTGATCCTGCCTACGCTGGAACAGGAACTGGGCACCGGCTTTCAAGACGCCCAATGGATCATGAATGCCTACACCCTGGCCTGTACCAGCGTGCTGATGGCGGCGGGCACCTTGGCGGATCGCTTTGGTCGTCGGCGTGTGCTGGTGCTGTGCCTGTGGCTGTTCGCCTTGGCCTCACTGGCCTGTGGCTTGGCCAACGATGCGCCGACATTGATCGCGGCGCGTTTCGTCCAGGGCATTGGCGCCGGGGCGATGATGATTTGCCAGTTCGCCATCTTGTCCCATCAGTTCCGCGAACCGGCGGCGCGTGCGCGGGCCTTTGCGATATGGGGCGTGATCGCTGGCGTGGGCCTGGGTTTCGGGCCGATGGTGGGGGCCTTGATCCTGGCCGTGGCGGACTGGCGCTGGGTGTTCCTGGTGCACGTACCGCTGACCCTGTTCACCTTGGCGTTGTTGCACGTCAGCGTGCAGGAATCCCGCGACCCGGCCAGCCATCGCCTCGACATCGCCGGCATGCTGACCATGACACTCACAGTGTTTGCGCTGGTTTATTTCATCACCCAGGGCAGCGAAATCGGCTTTGGCGCCCCGGCGATGCTCGGCTGGGCCGGCCTGTCGGTCTTTGGGCTGCTGCTGTTTATCTGGATTGAGCGGCGCAGTGCCCACCCGATGTTCGACTTCTCGGTGTTGCGCATCCAACGTTTCAACGGCGCGTTGATGGGCTCGATCGGCATGAACTTCAGCTTCTGGCCGTTCATGATCTATCTGCCGTTGTATTTCCAGGCGGGCCTGGGTTACGACACGCTGACCACCGGCGCCGCCTTGCTCGCATACACCTTGCCCACTTTGCTGGTGCCGCCGCTGGCCGAACGCCTGGCCCTGCGCTTTGGCGCCGAAGGCATCATTCCCCTGGGTCTGGGCACGATGGGCGCGGGATTCGTGGCAATGGCCATCGTCAATGTTGCCGAACAACCAAGCATCGCGCTGGTGCTGCTCAGTTGCGTGATCGCAGGCATAGGACTGGGGCTGACGAACTCCCCCACCACCAATACCACCACTGGCGCCGTCTCGCCTGACCGCGCCGGCATGGCCTCGGGCATCGACTTCAGCGCACGGCTGATCACCCTGGCGCTCAATATCGCGCTGATGGGCCTGGTGCTGTTGTTGGGGATCAGCCACAACCTGGCCAATGTGCTACCTGCCAGCACGGCGCTGGAATGGGCAAGCCTCAGTCAGCATATTGCCGCCGGCAAATTGAATGCACCGGGGCTGACCGTTCAGGATGCGCAAACAGCACTGCGCAGCGGCGCCGGCTGGGCGATGCTGTTTGCGGGCTTGGGCGCTAGCGGGCTGGCGCTGTTGAGCCGGTATTTCTTCCGGCGCGAGCGCTGAACGAAAAACGGGCCTGCAAATGCAGGCCCGTTTTCAGTGGGGAATGGAAAAAAATCAGCCGTTAATGGCAGCGTTCTCGTTTTCCAGGAATTCCTCTTCCAACGCGTCTTCGTTCACTTTGTTGATTGGCTGGTTTTTACCGGCAGCGCGCGGCTTGCCTTGCAGTTTGCCAAACAGATGTTCCAGTGCGTGGTCGAGCTTGACTGCGGCGCCATCGATCGCCTGTTCAAGCGTATCGGCTTTATGGCACACGGAAACTGGTTGATGGCCCTTTGGCCGTGCTTCCAGACGGCAACTCAAATCGTGGGGGCCGGGCTTGTCGCCGTTCTCGTCCCGCAGGTAGACCTCTACACGGGTCAGGTCTTCTTCGTAGCGTTCGAGCGTGCTCTCAATGGTAGTACGTACCCACTCCTCCAGTCGGATGCTGCTTTCAATATGGTTATCGCTATTGACTTGGATTTGCATAGTTCTTCCCTTATTTCAGCTAGCTCGCCAGAGGTCACAAACTGCAACACCGGGGTGGTGAAACCATGACCTCTTGATTACACAATTGAGCACCTGCTGAAACAATTCAAGTCCTTTGCAAAGATAAATCCTACATTACAAATTAACCCTGACGACGAGCAAAAACGCTGTTAGGGTGGGGAGTTAGTTACATCTTCTTACCCTCTGTGAAACTCACAATTGCCCCTCTCCCAACGGGTGCAATCCGCGAAAAGTCCCCGCTTCCTCCACCAGCCAATCATGCACCGCACGCACGCCCGGATGGTTCAACGCCCCCGGCGCATACAGCAGCACGTAGCGTTTATGGTTGGGCACCGCCAGGCCGAACGGCACGATCAAGGTGCCGCGCTCCAGTTCATCGTTCAGCAAGGTGCGCCGCGCAATCGCTACGCCCATGCCGGCGATGGCGGCTTCGATGGTCAGGTGGTTACGGTTGAAGGTGTGCCCGCGCCGTACGTCAGCACCGTGATAGCCGATGGCATTGAGGTAAAACTCCCACTCGGCATATTCATAACTCCCACGCCAGGCCGTGATGTCGTGCAGCAGCGGGAAATGCGCCAGGTCCGCCGGGCCATGCAAGGGCGGGCGGCCACGCAGCAGGCTGGGGGCGCACACCGGGAATATCTGTTCATCCAACAGGGCGGTGGATAACAACCCCGGGTAGCTGCCGTCGTTGAGGTCGATGGCCAGGTCGAAGTCGCCTTCATGCAGGGCGATGCTGCTGTCTTCGGCGACCATGCGCAGTTGAATGTCCGGAAAACGCTGCTGAAAACGCGGCAGACGCGGGGTCAGCCACTTGCCCAGAAACGAGGGGATCGAACGCAGGCGCAAGGTGCCGCTGATCATCCCGGCGTCCAGGCGCTGCAATTCGGCATCAATGCTGCCGTAAGCCTCCCCCACCACGGCCGCCAGGCGCTGCCCCTCGGCGCTGAGTTCCACCCCCCGCGCGCGCCGATGAAACAGCCGAAAGCCCAGGCGCTCCTCCAACTGGCGAATTTGCTGGCTCACCGCTCCGGGCGTGATGTGCAGTTCTTCGGCGCAGCGGGTGAACGACAGATGCCGTGCGGCGCAGGAAAACACATGCAACCAGACATAGGTCTGGCCGTGGAGGGGGCGAGTCATAGCGTTTAGTCCTGCTAAAGGGTGTCTTAGGATAATTCGTTGGTCAGTGCCGAGCCAGAGGCTCAGTATCGCGCCAATTCCGCCTGCTCTACAAAACATGGCAGCGATTTCTACTCCATTGCTTGTAAGGCTTTAGCATGGCTATCAGTGTTTTCGATCTATTCAAGGTGGGTATCGGCCCTTCCAGCTCCCACACCGTCGGCCCGATGCGCGCTGCCGCGACGTTCGCCCAAGCCCTGACCGACCAGCATGTGCTCAGTCAAACCCGTCGCGTCGAAGTGCGCCTGTATGGCTCGCTGTCAGCTACCGGTGTCGGCCATGCCACCGACCGGGCCTGTGTCATGGGCTTGATGGGCGAATGGCCAGACCGCGTCGACCCCACCTCGATCAACGGGCGTATCCAGCAATTGCGCGAGTCCGGTCGGCTGTTGCTGGCCGGCCAACAGGAAATTGCCTTCAACTGGCACACCGACCTGTTGCTGCTGGACGAAAGCCTGCCCTACCACCCCAATGCCATGTCCCTGCATGCCTATGGCGACAGCGGCCTGCTGAGCGAACAAACCTATTATTCGGTGGGCGGTGGTTTCATCATCGAAGCCGCCGAAGCCGCATCGGGCGTTGCGCCGTCCAGCGATGTGCAATTGCCCTATGATTTTTCCAGCGCCGTAGAACTGCTGGCCTTGTGCAACAAGCACGGCCTGCGGGTATCCGAGCTGATGATGGCCAATGAACGGGCGTGGCGCAGCGATGAAGAGATCCGCAGCGGCCTGCTGCATATCTGGTCGGTGATGCGCGAATGCGTGGAACAGGGCCTGCGCGATGAAGGCATCCTGCCAGGTGGCCTGGATGTGCCGCGTCGCGCCGCGAAATTGCACCGCAGCCTGCTGGAAATCGGCAAGCCCAACGTGATCACCTCGACCTTGTCGGCGATGGAATGGGTCAACCTGTTCGCCCTCGCCGTCAACGAAGAAAACGCCGCCGGTGGGCGCATGGTCACCGCGCCGACCAATGGCGCGGCCGGGATCATTCCCGCCGTGCTGCACTACTACATGAAGTTCAACGCCGACGCGTCTGACGACGACGTGGTCAATTTCTTCCTCGCCGCCGCCGCCGTCGGCATCCTCTGCAAGAAAAACGCCTCCATCTCCGGCGCCGAAGTCGGCTGCCAGGGCGAAGTGGGCTCGGCCTGCGCCATGGCCGCTGCCGGCCTGGCCGATATCCTCGGCGCCACCCCGGAACAACTGGAAAACGCCGCCGAAATTGGCCTGGAACACAACCTCGGCCTGACCTGCGACCCGGTCGGCG
Organism: Pseudomonas salmasensis; assembly: GCF_014268375.2. Taxonomy (NCBI): domain Bacteria; kingdom Pseudomonadati; phylum Pseudomonadota; class Gammaproteobacteria; order Pseudomonadales; family Pseudomonadaceae; genus Pseudomonas; species Pseudomonas salmasensis. The sequence continues at coordinate 4,745,618 of NZ_CP077083.1, read as the reverse complement.
GCCTGGTGCAGGTGCCGTGCATCGAGCGCAATGCCATTGCGGCGGTCAAGGCGATCAACGCCACGCAGATGGCCCTGCGCGGCGACGGCAAGCACTTCATTTCCCTCGACCGGGTGATCCGCACCATGCGCGATACCGGCGCCGATATGCATGACAAATACAAAGAAACTTCACGGGGCGGCCTGGCGGTCAGCTGGGTGGAGTGCTGATCGGAGCACTGCTACCCGCCCCAACGTGAGCCCGCGCAAAAATAATAACGAGGCAATACCGATGACTGATGTACGTACACCTGCTGCCGAAAATCCCGATGTCAGAGAAAACACAGTAACCACCGGCTGGACCAAACACGACACCACCTGGATGCTCGGCCTCTATGGCACCGCCATCGGCGCGGGCACCCTGTTCCTGCCGATCAATGCCGGCGTCGGCGGTTTCTGGCCGCTGATCGTGCTGGCACTGCTGGCCTTCCCGATGACCTTCTTCGCCCACCGTGGGCTGACGCGCTTTGTGCTGTCGGGCAAATCCGGCGACATCACCGAAGTGGTCGAGGAACATTTCGGTGTCGGCGCGGGCAAGTTGATCACCCTGCTGTACTTCTTTGCGATCTTCCCGATCCTGCTGGTGTACAGCGTGGCGCTGACCAACACCCTGGGCAGTTTCATGGAGCACCAATTGCACATGGCGCCGCCGCCCCGTGCGATTCTGTCGCTGGTGCTGATCCTTGGCCTGATGGCCATCGTGCGGTGTGGCCAGGGCGTGATCGTCAAGGCCATGAGCGTGCTGGTGTACCCGTTCGTTGCCGCCTTGCTGCTGCTTGCATTCAGCCTGATCCCCAACTGGAACGGCGCGTTCTTCGCTTCGGCCAGCGAGGGCATGCCGCTGCCGCTGTTCTTCAAGACGTTATGGCTGGCGATCCCGGTAATGGTGTTCTCGTTCAACCATTCGCCGATCATCTCCGCCTTTGCCGTGGACCAAAAGCGCGTCTACGGCGCCCAGGCCGAGCGCAAAAGCAGCGGCATCCTGGCCACCGCCCACGGCATGATGGTGCTGACCGTGATGTTCTTCTGCTTCAGCTGCGTGCTGGCGCTGTCACCGGCTGACCTGGCCGCGGCCAAGGCGCAGAACATCTCGATCCTGTCGTACCTGGCCAACCACTTCCAGACGCCGGTGATTGCCTACGCCGCGCCGTTGATCGCGCTGGTGGCGATCACCAAATCCTTCCTGGGCCACTACATCGGCGCCAGCGAAGGCTTCCAAGGTTTGATCGTCAAATCCCTGCGTGGACGCAATCGCTCGATGTCGGCGAAATGGCTGGAACGCTGCACCGCGTTGTTCATGGTGCTGACCTGCTGGGCCGTGGCCACCTTCAATCCGAGCATCCTGGGCATGATCGAAACCATGGGCGGGCCGATCATCGCGTGCCTGCTGTTCCTGATGCCGATGTACGCGATCCGCCGAGTGCAATCTTTGCGCCAGTATTCAGGCCAGGTGTCGAATGTATTTGTAGTGGTCATCGGGCTGATTGCGCTGTCTGCGATCGTTTTTTCCGTGATGCCCTGAATTAGCTCACTGATCTCAAAAACAGCCCAAAATAATGTGGGAGCGGGCTTGCTCGCGAATGCAGTACTTCAGCCAAGTATTTGTTGGCTGATACACCGCCTTCGCGAGCAAGCCCGCTCCCACATTTGGATTTCTGTGCCGGGTAAATCGCTGTACGGCACGGCCTTTGCTGTAGAGCTTTTGAGGAAAACGGAATTTGGCCGGTGGTCAGGCAATGCGAACTAATCCCGACACCGGCCGTCAATGACTGCATGTTCTTATCAGGCGGTAACGCACCATGGACAATCCTTTTCAGATCATCACCGACACGTTCAGCCCCCAATACCGCGTCAACCTGAGTATCCAACGGCTGGACGGCAGCATCATGCTCACCCTCTCGAACGAGACCGGTGTAGTGGCCAAGCGCATGATCAGCGCCGAACAACGCAACGACCCGCAACGCCTCAAGCGCCTGGTGCAAAGCATCCAGTTCGGCATTGCCATCGAACAGGGCCACAGCGCCGTGCAAATCCTGGAACTGATGACGGACGGCGACAGCCACAAACTCCTGCAGCGACCGCCCGCCCGTACCCTGCCCTTCAGCGTCGGGCTTTAAAGCTCGCCCTTCTCGGTCTCCAGGCTCGCCTCGCCCTTGCGACGCGGGCTTTCGACCTTCACCGAAGGGAAGGCCGACGAGGCGTAGCGCACCACCAGGATCGCAAACGCCAACAGCAAAATGCCGCCGCACAGGTAGATGATGCCCAGGTCTGGCGGGTTGTGATGGGACACGTTGGAGATCAGCAAACGCGTGAGCGCGGTGATCGCCACGTAGATCAAAAAGCGTACGGGCATGTGGTTGGTCTTGAAGTAAATCCCGACCATCGCACCCAATTCCAGGTAGATGAACAGCAGCAAGATGTCATCGATCTTGATGTGCCCGTTCTCCAGCATCCCCAGGAATTCCATCACCGCCGCCCAGGCGGTCACCGCACCAATGGCGAACAGCGCCAGGTAATGGAACGACTCGACAAACAGATTACCCAGCGACTCGGCCAGCCCATGTACTTGCTGACGCAGCCTTTCGGCCCAATTGATTTTCACGATGATGCTTCCTTAGGTCGGCTCGACCGGATAATGCGGGGTGGACGTGACGGTTGTTCTGCATGCAGAAAAAAGGCCAGGGCTGGAGCATAAGATGGTGGCCGTGTGACACGAGGCACTTAAATTACCCCCCGACCTGCTCGTGGGTGACGCGGAGCGTCACGGGATGCATTCCCACGCTCCGCGTGGGAACGATCGAGCGTGGGAACCATCGACCTCAGCGTGCCGTGCGAAATTTCCGGTTCAGCCCCCTATTTCCCAACTACATTAAAAACCTACTACCCAAACCCCGACGTTTGGCTTATCCTTTTCGCTGTATATAAATACAGTAGTCGCAAAAGACAACTATCGTGAAGGCATGTGAGGTGGTGAATGGCCGTCGAAGTGGTATACCGCAGCAGCCGAGATCTGGAGCGTTTGTTCATGGATAAAGCCGAAGCTGACCGTCATGACAAGATGCTTGAACTCGCTGAGTTGCTGGCAGAGGTGTTGCAAAAAGCCGTGCCGTCGTTGAGCGAGCAGCAGGTGGAAGAAGCCGGGATCTACATGGCGAAGAACCGCGATGTGTTTGCCAAGGCGTTCAAGAGCCAACCGGACGCGTTGTCCGAGTTGCTGAACCCGGCGGCGGAGTAAAGCCCGAATTGAACAGGCCCTGAATCATGGATTCAGGGCCTTTTTAATGCCTGGCCTATTTGTACAGCAGGCGTTCGGCCAGCTCATCGGCCACCCGTGCGGGCGAGCGTTTTTCGGCTTGGGCGTGGGCGAAGATTTCGGTCAAGCGGCTGCCGATATTCGACAGATGCGCGGTGATGCCGGGCAGGTCGGTGCCGGCGTGTTTGAGGGCGACGTAGATCAGCCCGCCAGAGTTGATCACATAGTCCGGTGCGTAGAGGATGCCGCGGCCTTCCAATTGGTCGGCGATGTCCAGGTTGGTCAGTTGCGCGCTGGCCGAACCCGCCACGGCGGCGCAACGTAGCTGACCGACGCTGTTACGGTTGAACACGGCGCCGACGCCGCAGGGCGCAAGAATGTCGCACGGGGTGCTGAGCAAGGCGTCGTTGGCAATCGGGTGGGCGCCCAGCTGCTCCATGGCCAGTTGCACCTTGCCGTGGTCGATGTCGCTGACCAGCAGCTCGGCACCGGCGGCATGCAGTTGCTCGGCCAGGGCATAACCGACATTGCCCAGGCCCTGTACCGCGACGCGCAGGCCCTCAAGGTTGTCGCTGCCCAGGCGCGCCATGGCGGTGGTGCGGATACCGGCGAACACTCCCATGGCAGCATGGGGCGCGGGGTCGCCGGCGGCGGTGGTGCTGGTGACAAAGCGGGTGTTCTGGGCGATGCAGTCCATGTCGGCGACCGAGGTGCCGCTGTCGATCGAGGTGATGAAGCGGCCGTCGAGTTTTTCCACACAACGGCCAAACGCCTCGAACAGCGCCGCACGGCTTTCCACGTGCACGGGGCGGATGATCACCGCCGTGCCACCGCCCACCGGCAGCCCGGCCAGTGCGGCTTTGTAGCTCATGCCTTGCGCCAGGCGCGCAGCATCGGCCACGGCGGTTTCATCATTAGGGTAGGCCAGGTAACGACAGCCACCCAACGCTGGGCCCAGGCGACTGTTGTGGATGGCGATGATCGCCTTCAAGCCGGTCACCGGATCAACGCTCAGGTGCAGCGATTCAAGGCGGGTGCTGTGCATGAGCGCAAACATCAATGAGCTCCCGAATCACTTCTGGTAGTGGGCCAAGTATAGGCTTGCGGCAGAAAACTGCTGGATTGCGCTGGAATAAGCCGCGCGTTTTCGTGGGATCTACGACATAAGCGCGTCGGATATCTCTCAAGATGCTGGACGAAAATTCTCAGCAAGGCTAAAACGGGGGCATACGCCGGAGAACTCGATGAACCCCCGCACAGCTTTTTTCGCCTGCCTGGACCGTTCACCCCCCGCACTGTTTGAAGCCGCGTTGTGGATTGCTGCCGAGCATGACGCCAGCGTGCAGCCGGCGCTGATCCTGCACGACCTTGGCGCGCTGCAACAACAGGTCAGCCTGGGCATGCCCCTGCTACCGGCGGATGAACTCGGCCAGCCGCTGCTGCGACGCCTGAATGACCTTGGGTTTGCCCAGGATGACCATACGCCATTGCGCCCCGCCGCCGCGCTGTTGGACAAGGTGCTGCAACGCAAACGCGGGCAACCCTTGGCCATGGGCCTGATCGCACTGGAGATGGCGCGGCGCCTGGATATCCCCATGGTCGGCGTGAACTTCCCCGGGCACTTCCTGCTGCGGGTGCCGGGTGCCGATCACCTGCTGGACCCTTGCGGCGGCCGGCGCCTGTACCCTAATGACTGTCGCGAGTTGCTGGCGCGCCAATACGGGGAGAAGCTGAAATTGCAGGCCGACCACCTGCTGACCGCCGAGCCACGGGCGATCCTGCAACGGCTGTCGCGCAACCTGCGCCAACTCTACCTTGCCAACGACGAACCGTTGGCCGCCCTGGTGGACGCCGAGCGCGTACTGGAACTGGGCAACGCCAGCGCCTCCGACTACCTGGCGCGTGCCAGCCTGTATCAACGCCTGGACTGCCCGAGCGCCGAACGCTTTGATCTGGAGCACGCGTTGATGCTCAGCGATGACCCGATCCAACGCCTGCGCCTGACCGAGCGGCTGGGGCACCTGCCGCCCAACTCAGTGGTGCACTGACTCAACGCCAACTGTAGGAGCGAGCTTGCTCGCGAAGAACGCAAGGACACCGCGTTAAACCAGGATGCCCGCGTTATCGTTGACGTGCTTCGCGAGCAAGCTCGCTCCTACAGTGAGGGTTTGAGAACGTCGCTGTGCAGCGCGTTAGCTCCCGGCGCCCGCACTTGAATAATCAACAGCGCCGCAATCACCGCCGGAATCGCGCAGAAGAAGAAAATCTGCTCGACCGGGATATGCATCGCCAGCAACAGGCTGCCAAACAGCGGCCCCAGAATCGACCCGAATCGCCCCACACCCAACGCCCAGCCCGTGCCGGTGGCGCGCACGTGCGCCGGGTAGAAGTTGCTCGCAAAGGCATTGAGGGTCAGTTGCCCGCCGATGATGCAGAACCCGGCAGCGAACACACAGGCCACCAGGTAGCGTGGGTTGTCGTGGTTCAAGCCCAGCAGGATGGTGCACAGCGCTGCCGCCGCCAGCACGCCGGACAGCAACCGCACTTTGCTCTTCAAGCGGTCGGCAAACCAGGCCATGAGAATGGCGCCCAAGGTGCCGGCGAACAGGAACATGGAGGTGACCAGGTTGGCTTCGTTCAACGCCAGGCCGCTTTCGAGCAATAGCGACGGCAACCAGCTGATCATGAAATACAGCAGGATCAGGCTGACAAAAAAAGTCGCCCAGATCAGCAGCGTCGGGCGCGCGTAGCCGTTGCGAAACAGCTCCACCACGGTCAGCTTGCTGCCCTGCTCCTGGCGGTTCTCGGCTTCGCTGGCGGACGGTGGCTGCCAGTCGGGCAGCATCCGCGCCGTGACCTTGCGCAGACGCAGGTACGGCGGCGCATCGCGCAGCAACCGCGGCAGGGATTCGGGCAACAGCCATACCAGAAACGGGAACAACAGCAACGGCGTCACACCGCCCGCCAGGAACACCGCCTGCCAGCCAAAACTGTCGATAAACCCGGCCGCCACAAAGCCACCCGCCGCGCCGCCGAACGAAAAGCCACAGGCGGCCAGCGTCACCATCAAGGTGCGCAGGCGCGGTGGCGAATACTCCGACATCAACGCCATGGCACTGGGCATCGCACCGCCCATGCCGATCCCGCAGATAAACCGCGCCGCCATCAGCGTGGTCAGGGAATTGGCGAACACCATCAATACCGTGAGGCTGGCGTAGATCAGCACGCACGCCAGCAGAATGCGTCGCACACCAAACCGATCCGCCAGCGGCGTCACCAACAGCGAGCCGAGGGTGAGGCCCAGCAGGTTTGCGCTGAACACAGGCCCGAACGCGGATTTTTCCAGGCCCCAATCCTGGGCCAGCGCCGGCACTACATAGCCCAGCACCTGGGCGTCATAGCCATCGGTGACCAGTAGCAGTGCCAGCAGCAGGAGAATCAACCATTGGTAGCGCGACACCGGACGGGCGTCGAGTGCCGCGCGAAAGCTGGCAATCTGATTGTGCATCGCAAGGTACCTTTATTTTTTATTAGGTTGGCGCGATCAAATGTGGGAGGGGGCTTACCTTAATGCCAGTCAGTTAAGCGCGAACCCCCTGTGGGAGCGGGCTTGCCCGCGAAGGCGGTGTGTCAGTCACCGCATCTGCCACTGCACCAACGCTTTCGCAGGCAAGCCAGCTCCCACATTTGATCTTCATGGCTGTGAACATTGCGTTCGCTTAACTGAACGGCATTGGGGCTTTTCCCCCTCCCACAGGGGCCTAGGGGGTGTCAGGTTGATTGGCGGGGTGTGCCTGCATGAAGGCCGGATGTTGGGCCGCCCACGCTGCCACCCGCCCGATGCGTGGGTATCCCGCCAAGGGCACCTTGAACCGCTCGGCCGCGTACAACTGCGGGATCAGAAACGCATCGGCCAGGCCCGGTTGTTCGCCAAAGCAAAACCCGGTGTCGCCAATCAACTGCTCCACCGCGCCCAGGCCCTGGCTGATCCAATGCCCGATCCATTCCAGCAATTGCGCCTCGTCGTGCCCCCACTTGCGCAGCAAGTTCTGGGTGCTGGAGTTATGCAACGGGTGGATATCACAGGCGATGATCGATGCCACCGCCCGCTCGTGAGCCCTGGCGACCAAATCCTTGGAGAGCAGCGGCGCCTGTGGATAACGCTCTTCCAGGTACTCGATGATCGCCTGTGACTGGATCAACAACGCCCCTTCATCGGTACGCAACGCCGGTACGCGCCCTTGGGGGTTGATCGCCAGGTATTCAGGCTGGCGGTTGGCGCCACCTGTCGGCACCAGCAGGTTGACCGGCAGCGCAGTGAAATCCAGGCCTTTGAGGGCCAGGGCAATACGTACTCGATACGACGCAGTAGAGCGGTAGTAGGTATAGAGTTCCATGGCCCTGTCCTCTCAGCGCGCCGCGACCACAGTACCGCGGCATTCGCCGAAGCCGATGGAGGCAAAGCCCTCGCGGCTGCAACGGGCACGCAGGATGATTTCGTCGCCATCCTCGAGGAATTTACGCACCTCGCCGCAAGCCAATTCAATCGGTTTTTTACCACCTTCGGTAATCTCCAGCAGGCTGCCGAACTGCCCCGGCTGCGGGCCAGACAAGGTGCCCGAGCCAAACAGGTCACCGGCCTGCAACTGGCAGCCGTTGACGCTGTGGTGCGCCACCATTTGCGCCACGGTCCAGTACATATGTTCGGTGTTGCTCAAGGTCAGGCGATGGGCGGGCAGGTTTTGCTCACGCATCGAGGCCGTGGTGAGCAGCACTTCCAGTTCGATATCAAAGGCGCCCGCGTTCTGATCGCGCTTGTCCAGCAGGTAAGGCAGCGGTTGCGGATCACCCTCGGGGCGCGGCGGCTGGGCCTTGCGGAAAGGTTCCAGGGCTTCGGCAGTCACCACCCACGGCGAGATGCTGGTGATAAAGCTTTTCGACAAGAACGGCCCCAGCGGCTGGTATTCCCAAGCCTGGATGTCCCGCGCCGACCAGTCGTTGAGCAGGCAGAAACCGGCGATATGCTCGGCGGCATCGCCAATGGCAATCGCATCGCCCATGGCATTGCCCTGGCCGATCCAGATGCCCAGTTCCAACTCATAGTCCAGGCGTGCGCATGGCCCAAAGGTCGGCTCGGTCTGGCCGGCCGGCAGGGTCTGGCCTTTAGGGCGTCGCACCTCGGTACCCGAGGGGCGAATGGTCGAGGCACGGCCGTGGTAACCAATGGGCACGTACTTGTAGTTCGGCAGCAGCGGGTTATCGGGGCGGAACAATTTGCCGACGTTTTGCGCATGCTCGATGCCGACGTAGAAGTCGGTGTAATCATTGATCTTGGCCGGCAAGTGCATCTGGCAATCGGCCGCACGGTGCAGCACGTGCGCCTCGCGGGTTTGCAGCTTGCTGCCTTCGGCCAGCAGTTCCAACAGGCGCTCGCGCAGGGCAACGCGAGGGCCGCGACCGAGTTCGAAAAAGGCGTTCAGTTGCCCCCCCGCCGTGGCTTCGACAGCGCGCCGGGCTTCGCCGTCAAATTCGTCCAGCGCGGCATGCAGGTCGAGAATCGCATCGCCAATCGCCACGCCACTGCGCGGTGCCGAGCCGTTGATACTGAACACGCCCAGGGGCAAGTTCTGCAGGGGGAAATCCGCGTGACCATTGGCCGAGGATACCCAGCTGCGGGTCTGCGTTGGTTGAGTCATGGGTTATCTCCGGTTCGGGTTGAAGGTGGCAGGCAGCGCAGCCCAGCACGCGTCATAAGCAGGTTGCAGTTGCGGGCATTCCAGGGCGAACTGGGTCGGGCGCAGCACCTGGCTGGTCTCGAACATGAACGCCATGGTGTTATCGATCTTGTGCGGCGCCAGGTCGGCGTTGATGGCCTTGGTGCAGGTCTCGCCATCCGGGCCGTGGGCGCTCATGCAACTGTGCAGCGATGCGCCGCCCGGCAGGAAGCCTTCGGCCTTGGCGTCGTAGGCGCCCTGGATCAGGCCCATGTATTCGTTCATCAGGTTGCGGTGAAACCAAGGCGGACGGAAGGTGTTCTCGGCCACCATCCAGCGTGGCGGGAAAATCACGAAGTCGAGGTTGGCCAGGCCGTGCACGCTGGTAGGCGAGGTCAATACCGTGAAGATCGACGGGTCCGGGTGATCGAAACTCACGGTGCCGATGGTGTTGAAACGGCGTAGGTCATATTTGTACGGCACGTTATTGCCGTGCCAGGCGACCACGTTGAGCGGTGAGTGGTCCAGCTCGCAGCCCCACAGTTCACCGAGGAATTTCTGTACCAGCGTGGTCGGTTGCTTGAGGTCTTCGTAGTGGGCAACCGGCGTAAGAAAGTCGCGCGGGTTGGCCAGGCCGTTGCTGCCGATAGGGCCCAGGTCGGGCAGGCGCAGCGGGGCGCCATGGTTTTCAGCGACGTAACCGCGTGCTTGCGCGTCCAGCAGTTCGACACGGAACTTGAGACCACGGGGCAGCACCACGATTTCCAGCGGCTCGACGTCCAGCACACCCAACTCGGTGGCGATGCGCAGGCGGCCCTGCTCGGGGACGATCAGCAGCTCGCCGTCGGCATTGAAGAACACGCGCTCCATGGAGCGGTTGGCGCGGTAGTTATAGATGCTGATGCCCGAAGGTTTTTCCGCCCCCGCATTGGCAACCATGCCCACCAGGCCGTCGATAAAGTCCGTCGGCTCACTCGGGATATCCAGCGGGTTCCAACGCAAGCGGTTCGGCGTCACTGCGCCCAACGGGCCACCGGCCAATTGCCGCGCAAGCTTGGCGAATGCCGGGTGGTTGGCCGACGGCTGGATGCGGTACAGCCAGGTGCGACGGGCTTCGCTGCGGGCCATGGTGAAGGCGGTGCCGGAAAACAGCTCGGTGTAGAGCCCGTACGGGGCTTTTTGCGGCGAGTTCTGGCCGACCGGCAGCGCGCCGGGCAAGGCTTCGCTGGCGAATTCATTGCCGAAACCCGACAGGTATTCGAGGTTCATGGATCGTCCTCTGAGGGTCAGTTGTATTTATCGTAATCCAGTTACGCATAACGTAATTTGATCACTCTCGACCGTCAAGCTATAAAGACGCCCATTCATCTCTCGGATTCTCGCCCTTCCATGGAAAAGCCCCGCGACACCGGTAAACAGAAAGTCCGCTCGGCGGAAGTCGGCACCGATATCCTCAAGGCCCTGGCCGAACTGTCGCCGGCCACCTCGTTGTCACGCCTGGCCGAACATGTGCAGATGCCGGCGAGCAAGGTCCACCGCTATTTGCAGGCCCTGATCGCTTCGGGTTTTGCCGAACAGAACAGCGCCACCAACCATTACGGCCTGGGCCGCGAAGCGTTGCGTGTAGGGTTGGCGGCGCTGGGCAGCCTGGATGTGTTGAAGGTCGGCGCCCTGCCCCTGGCCGAGCTGCGCGATGAATTGAATGAAACCTGCTTTCTGGCGGTATGGGGCAACCAGGGCGCGACGGTGGTGCACATCGAGCCGGCGGTGCGTGCCGTCACCGTGGTGACGCAGTTAGGCTCGGTACTACCACTGCTCAGCTCGTCCACCGGGCTGGTATTCAGCGCGTACCTGCCGTCGCGGGAAACCGTGGAGCTGCGTGAGCGCGAGGTTCAAGCCGGCACCGCCCACACCTTGGCGGACGATCAGGCGTATGCCAGCGTGTGCGAGCAAATCCGCAGCCGCGGCCTGCACTTTGTGCATGGGCTGTTGATGCCTGGCGTGGATGCATTATCAGCGCCGGTGTTCAATGCGGTCGGGCAAGTCGCAGCGGTGATGACCGTGGTCGGCCCCACCTCACTGTTCCACGCCGATGAAGATGGCCCGGCGGCGCAGCGCTTGCTGGCGGCGACCCGGGCCGTGAGTTGGCGCATGGGCTATCAGCCCTGAATCAGTCTTCGCTGCGGGACAGGGCCACGGCGACGCGGTTTTCCACGGCTTTTACCTGGGCGCCGGCGACCACGTAGTTGTTGGTCAGCATCGCGAACACCAGCTTGCGCCCGTGAGCATCGGTGAGGTAACCGCTCAATGACGACACGCCGGCCATGGAGCCGGTCTTGGCATGCAGGTTATTTTCCGCAGCCGTGCCGCGCAGGCGGTAACCCAGGCTGCCGCCGGTCATGCGGTCGGCATTGCCGGCAACCGGCAGCGCGTTGTACCAGGCCTCGAACCACGGCTGTTTGCTGGCCGCCAGCAGCAGGTCGGTGAGGGTTTGCGACGACACCAGGTTACGCCGCGACAGACCGGAGCCGTCCACTTGGCTCACAGCGCTGGTGTCCAATCCCTGGCGCTTGAGGAACCCAGCCACCGCCACAGCGCCTGCTGATGCCGTGCCGCTGTTGGCCGTCTGACGGCCCATGGCCTTGAGCAAGGCTTCGGACATGGCGTTGTTCGAGAGCTTTAGCAGCGGCACGATCAGCTCCTGCAACGGCGCCGATTGGTGCTCGGCCAGCACCGTCACCCCAGCGGGACTCGCCCCGCCCATCACCCGACGCCCCAACACCTTGATGCCCTGTTGCGCCAAGGCTTGCTCAAACAGGTTGGCCACCAGTTGCGTCGGTTCCCACACGCTGACCAATTGCTGGCTCTGCCGGCCCGGCGCCATCGCGCCGCTGAGCTGCAGCAGGTTGGTGCCATGGCGACGGTTGATCCCATAGCTGTTGCCCGGCCCGCTGACGGCGCGGTTATTCAGTTGCAGGTAATCGGTGGGCGGGTAGATCTCCACGCCGACCGGCGAGCCGACGCGCAACGGCGCCTTGGCGGTGACCAGCACGCTGCCGGCGTCAAAATCCGTATTGGGTGCCACGGTGAGCGCCGAAATCTGCGCGCCGTAGTAGGTGGTTTCATCATCATGGGACCAGTCCACGCCCAAGCGCTCGGCATCGAACCAGGTGTCGTCGAACACCAGGTCACCCTGCACCTGGCGCACGCCCTGGCTGGCCAATTGCGCGGCCAGCGCCTGGTAGTCAGCAAACTGAATGCTCGGGTCGCCCAGGCCACGCAGGTACAGGTTGCCCGTCAGCCGGTCGCCCTGGCGCATGCCATTGCTCAGCAGTTGGGTGGCGAAGCGGTAGTGCGGCCCCAACACATCCATGGCCGCCGCCGTGGTCAACAGCTTGAGGTTGGACGCGGGCACCAGCCGAGTGCGTGGGTTGTGCTGATACAGCGTGGTGCCCGTGCTGGCGTCACGCACCATCAGCGAGACGGTGGCGCCTTGCAGCGCCGGGTCACTCAACAGCTTATCCAGGGTTGCCGGAGTGGAGTTCTGGGAGACGCTGGCGCAGCCGCCCAGTAAAAAACTCAAGCCGACCAGCAGGGTGCTGGTGTGGAACCATTTTCCAAAGTGCATCAGTAGCGTTTTCCATAAGCCTGCAATGGCGGCAACGCTAACAGCTCGCTATCAATGTGGCGAGGGCACTGAATGCTATCCGCTTTCCTGTGGGAGCTGGCTTGCCTGCGATGGCGCCTGCCAGCAGACGGCTATCTACCTGACGCCGCTCGGTCCCAATGTGGGAGCGGGCTTGCTCGCGAAGGCGGCCTGGCAGTCAACACAGTTGGATTGTGTACATATCCATTGCTGCGGTAACGGCCACCTAGGGTTCCGCTCTGACAGCGGGTCACTTTGGAAAAGAGCCCCAAAGTAACCAAAGGGCTCTTGCCCCACCACTCGGCACCTCGCTTAGGCTCGGTGTGCCCGTAATTCGCCAGTGATTTAGGGGGCCGCCGCCACGCGCCATCCATGGCGCGGGGCGGCTAAACCGGCATCCCTGCCGGTTTACCCCCCAAATCCCTGTCGAATTCCGGCCAGCGTGGTTTAACGGGGCGCCTGAGATCAAAAGCAGATCAAGATCAAGAGCGACTCGCTTCGCATCGTGGTTACCGTCGATAGCTTCAGAGTTGTTAGATCCCTATGGCCATCGCAGGCAAGCAAGCTCCCACAGAAGAATGCCAGCAACCCGGAATCAGAAGGTCAACGTGCTTGAGACCGACACCTGCCGCGCATCGCCAATAGACACGAACTGCGTGTTCACCGATGAGGTGTAATAGGTGCGGTCGAACAGGTTCTTCACGTTGAGCTGGAACTTGACCTTCTGCCCGTCGAGCTGGGTGTCGTAGCTGGCAAATACATCCGCCACGGTATAGCTCGGCAGCTCAAAACTGTTGGCCGCATCCCCAGCGCGCTCGCCCACATAGCGCGCACCGGCGCCGACCCGCAGTTGATCGCCGCCCAGGATAGTGCCGAAGTCATACACCGCCGACAGCGAACCGGTGTTTTTCGCCACATTCTGCAGGCGGTTGCCTTTGAGCGTCGGGTCGTCGGTGACCTCGGCATCGGTGTAGGCATAGCTGCCGATCAGGCTCCACTTGTCGGTCAACTGGCCGCTGGCATCCAGCTCCAGGCCACGGGAACGCACCTTGCCCGCCACGCTGTAGACCGAGGTCAGGCCCTCGCCCACCTGCACCAACACGTTGCGCTTATCGATCGTGAACAACGCTGCGCTGGCGGTGATGCGCCCAGGCAGGTCGAACTTGGTGCCCAGCTCCCAGGCCTTGGATTCTTCAGGGTCGAGGCTGCCATCCAGCACGGTTTTGTTGGCCAGTGGCGCGATGGTGGAGTTGGGTTTGAACGACTCGGTGTAGCTGCCGTAGAACGACAGTTCATCGGTATAGCGATACACCAGCCCGGCCCGTGGTACCCATTTCTGGCCGTTGCCATCGGTGTTGGCGGTGAACGGTACGCCTTTGCCGGCGTATTGATCGTACATTTGATAGCGCGCCCCACCGATCAGAATCCACTGGTCGTTGAGATGAATCGCGTCCTGGAAGAACAGCGAGTCGCTGCGCAGCAGGTCCGTCTGGTTACTGTCCGGCGCGCTGACGTTGGAGCCCGCCACTTCGTTGCCGTACACCGGATCGTTGTAATTGAAGACACCGCGTGGTGCCTGGCGGATCAAGTCGGCACGGTAGATCTTGCGGTACTCGTCGTCCAGGCCGAATACCAGGTCGTGTTGCATACCGGCCACCGCGACTTTGCCTTCCAGGCTTGCGGTTGCGAAACGGTCGGTGGTCAGCGCGCCCTGGGTGCCGTCCATGCTGCGGGTCAAGGTGCCGTTGGGGTTGACCTTGACCACGCGCACCTGGCTGGCGTCGTAGGTTTCGCGGTTCCAGCTGTAGCCGAAGTGGGCTTTCCAGTCGTCGTTCAGGTCGTGGTCGACGGTCAGGCGATACAGGTCGGAGCGCCCTTGCATATTGTTGAACGGCTCATCCAGGCGGCGGGTCGCGGGGATGTTCAACGGGTGGCGGGTCTTGGGGTCGATGGCGGTGCCACGGTCAAAGGGCGAGAGAAACTCGCGGTGTTCATAGGCGACAACCACCTGGGTGGTATCGCCGTACCAGGCCAGGGACGGCGCCACCAGTGTCTCGCGGTGGGTACCGTAGTTGCGCCAGTAGTCTTCGTCTTCATGATCCACGATCAGGCGATAGGCCAGGCCGCTGTCACCGATGGGGCCGGTGGTGTCGAGGTTACCGCCGCTGCCGTTCTTGCCGCTGCCGAAGGTTGAACCGCGCGCGGTCAGCGCGGTGGACTGCACCAGCTCAGGCTTTTTGCTGACGATATTGACCACGCCACCCGGGTCCTGGATGCCATACAGCAACGATGATGGCCCCTTGAGCACTTCGACGCGATCAGCAGTGGCGTTCAATGCACGGCCCTGCACCACCGGCATGCCGTCCTTCATGATCGAGCCATTACGGTTATCGCCAAAGCCACGCAGCATCACCGCGTCCTGGGTGCTGCCGAGGGTGTTGGACTGGGTGATACCGCTGATATTACCCAGGGCGTCATCCAGGTTACGCGGCTGTTGATCGCGCAGTACTTGAGCGGGCACCACGTTCACGGTTTGCGGGGTTTCCAGCAGCAGGCCACGGGAGCGCATCACCGAACTGGTGGGCGGTGGCTGGTAGCTGGTGCTGGCTGGGGTCTGGTCGAGGCCGCTGATGGTGGTGGCACCGAGGTTGACCGCGCCATCGGTGGGCACGGGCTCCAGCGCCAGGGTACGGGCGTCGATCTGGCGGAAGGTGAAGCCGGAACGGCCCAGCAAACGTTGCAGGGCCTGGGTCGCGCTCATCTGCCCGCTGACCGCCGGGGCGTTGATGCCGTAGGGCGCTTCATCGGTGTAGATCACACTGAGCCCGGTAACCCGGCTGAAATCGCTCAACGCCTGGGGCAACGGCTTGGCCGCCAGGGCAAAATTGAACTGGGCGCTGTGCTGCTCTTGCGCCTGCGCCATGGCCAGGGGCAATAAGGCCAACCCAGACACCGTGAATACCGAGGCTCCCAGCCACTGTTTGACCCAACCGCCCGCCGTCGATTTCATGCTGTGAGCACCCGTGTAGAAAACGCTGTTAATGCGAATTGATCGCAGTTTCATGCACTACACGGATGGGCCAGCGATTTACCTCACCTCTGCTGGCAATTATTTTTTATTTACTGCGTCTGGGTGCCACCGCTATCGCAGCATAGGTGTCTACACAACTTTCTGGGCTACAGCAGCAGACGGTAACCACGATGCGAAGCGAGCCGCTCTTGATCTTGATCTTAGGCGCCCCGTTAAACCACGCTGGCCGGAATTCGACAGGGATTTGGGGGGTAAACCGGCAGGGATGCCGGTTTAGCCGCCCCGCGCCATGGATGGCGCGTGGCGGCGGCCCCCCAAATCACTGGCGGATTACGGGCACACCGAGCCTAAGCGAGGTGCCGAGTGGTGGGGCAAGAGCCCTTTGGTTACTTTGGGGCTCTTTTCCAAAGTGACCCGCCGTCAGGGCGGAACCCTAAGTGGCCGTTACCGCAGCAATGGATATGTACACAATCCAGCTGTGTTGACTCCCAGGCCGCCTTCGCGAGCAAGCCCGCTCCCACAGTTGGATCGTGGGGTATCAGGTAGATAGGTGTCGACTGTCAGGCCGCCATCGCAGGCAAGCCAGCTCCCACACTGGCCACGGAGTGCCTACAGGGGTGATTCGTTCACCCTTCAGGCAGCGATGCCCTGGATACGAAACCCCCAGCGCGGGAAATGCACATGCACCGTACCACCACGCTCATCCGTGCGACGCAGGATCAGCTCTTCACGCCCGGCAAACAGCAACTCGCCGGCCACCGGATCAACACCATAGTCGATAGCCGCGATGGTCACCTGCTGCCCCGCCTTAAAGCCGTTCAAGTCCTCGAACACCTCATCCGGCAAAGGTGCCGGCGTAGCATTGCGGGCGATATCCAAAGCCTGCTCCGCGGTCATCTGGCTGGCGGTGCCATGACCAAAGCCCAGCACGCGTCCCAGCCAGGCCAGCACGGCGGGGTAAGCATCCACCAAAGGCGCAGTGACCGGCGTAGCCTTGAGGAACCACAGCGAGTGGGCCAGGGCAAAGTCGGCAATCGACGGCGCGCCGAACAGGAAGTCGCCAGACTCTCGCTGCAACTGTTGCTCCAACCGCGCCATGATCGCCGGCCATTGATGCTTGGCCAGTTCAGCCGGGAGCTTGCTCGCCGTGCCGCCACTGAACAGCGCGGCGCGGTCAGCAATGAAGGCTTTGATCGCCTCCGGCGGCAACTTGCCAAAGCGCACCGCCACCGACTCGGGTTGGAACACCAGGCTGACGGCATGGGCGAACACCACGCTGTCGGCCCAGGTGGCGAAGGTCTGGGTGATCATTTCCTGGCCCAGCGGAAACAGGGCCGGCGAGGATTTTTCCTGCTCCAGGCGGCGAGCGATCAGGGCGGTGTCGCAATAGATATCCGCTCCCACCTGCAGCACCGGAGTTTTGCGGTAGCCGCCGGTCAAGGCCGTCAGGTCGGGCTTGGGCATCACCGGCGAAATGTTCACCGATTGCCAGGACAGGCCTTTGAAGCCCAGCAACAGCCGCGCTTTTTCCGCAAAGGGTGAGGTCGGGTAATGGTGCAGGATAAGCTCAGACATACGGGGTTCCGCTTGGCGAGTGAGCGAGCAGATTACCGCGCAAACGGTCCTGGCTGCGTGATGGGAACCTATCAGTCAGAGTGATGAGCCATTTGCGGCCAGGCATTCCTTGGCACTCTTCTTCAGTTTCTTGATCAGGCGCTCCTGGCGCAGCGCCTCACCCTTGCTCGCACATTGCTCGGTGTACACCAGCGCCACTGCGGGGCTGGACAGAAAAAAACGCGCGCCCTTGCCGCTTTGGTGCGAGGCAAACCGGCGCACCGGGTCGTTGCTGATGCCGCAATACAGCGCGCCATTGGCGGCGCGCACCAGGTAGACATACCAAGGCTTGGGTTCAGGCGTACTCACGGATGGATTCGGCAAGGCAAAGGGGCGCGCAGTTTATCAACGACTGGCCTGGAATGCCTTCAAGCCTTTGTTCGCCTGGGCGCGCACGGCGTTGCGTACCAGCGGCGTCCAGCCCAACAGCAGGCCCTTGGTGCCCAACGCCTGGCGCGACCAGCGCCACAGGTCGAAGTGGTCGTGGTGCTCGCAGATCTTGCCGTCGCGCAATACAAAGCGCGCCTGGATATCGTTGACCACCGTATTGCCGGTTGCGCTGAACAGGTAGGTGGCCACCCAATGTGCACTGCCGGTGCGCTCGTCGCTGCGCACCTGGTCGAAGGTCAACGAAAAATCCTTGGCCCGGGTGGTGAGCATGCGCCACATATCCCCTGCGTCACGGCCTCGCAGTTCGCCAAAGGCCGGGTCGCTGAACACCACGTCATCGCTGTAGCAGGCGACCATGGCCTCGGCATCCAGGCGCTGGAAGGCGCTATAGAATTGGCTGATCAGGGCGTTATGGGCATCACTCATGGGCAGGCTCCGCGGGCGTCAAAAGAGTAGGCGCACGATAAGCCGCCCAAGCCGTCATGGCTACTGTCATTCGCCACGCAAATAACCGCGCTACGGCGCTATCCCAGTACTGCGGGCGTAGGCGAACAAGTCAACGTCGGTGGAAATACTCAAGCGCTGCATCGCCGTGCTTTTCTGCTTGCTGATGGTAGAGATGCTGCGGTTGACCTGGGCGGCAATCTGGCTGACGGTCATGCCGCTGGCCAGCATGCGCACCACTTCGCGCTCCTTGCCGGACAACTGCGGCTCCTGGGACTGATCACCCGTGCCGGCCTCTATTAGTTGCACCCGCAGGCACTCACTGGCGAAGGTCTGCCCGGCCTGTACCGCCTTGATCGCCAGGGGCAACTCCTTGGCCGAAGCACTCTTGGCGACCACTGCCCTGGCACCGTGGGCAAAGGCTGCGCGTAAGGTGGCGACGTTGGCGAACATGGTGACCAGTATCACCGGCAACTGCGGATACTGGCGCTGCAACAGGCCCAACAAGCAGTAGCCATCGGCCTGCTGGCCGCCTGGCATGGCGAAATCCGTAACCAGTACGTCGCACGGCGTGCTACCGAGCACGCCGAGTAACTGATCGGGACCGTCGGCTTCACCGACCACTTTGCACTTGCCATTCGCCTCGATCACGACTTTTTGCCCGACCCGGACAATAGGGTGATCGTCAGCAATAATTACTCGAAGCATAGGCACCCACGAATGATGGCAACTTGAATCCGCGCAAAATACCTCTGCCTGCGATCATCAACAACTGCTAACAAAGAGGCGCTTGCGGCCGAACCCAATGTTCAGTAGTGGCTGATTTTTGGACTACAACACAATAGGAAAATACCTACAGCCAAACTTAGACCAACAACCAGGTAAAACGCTCTGCGACAGCATTCTTCACAACTCAGACAGATACTCCAGATAAGCGCACAGCCGTGCTTCAAAGACTTCCAGTTGCGCCTTGTGCGTAGCGACACCCTCGGCCTGAACCTGCTCGATCAAGCTCACGGCACTGGATTCCAACCCCGTGCCGCCCAGAAATACCAGGCTGCCCACCAGCCGATGCAGACGCTCGGCGGTCAATGGCGCGTTCAACGTCACACGGGCATGACGCAACACCCGCTGGTCTTCCCAGGCCTCCATCAACAGGGTTTCCAGCAACTGGTCGACGACCATGTCGCTGCCAAACGTGGTCACAAGCGTGGCACGGGTGGGCCAACTCGCCCCCGCCGCCGCAGCGTATGGCTCGACATAACGGCCCTCGCCGCCCGGCAACCAGCGCACCAGCACGGCGTGCAGTTGTTCAAGGGTCAGGGGTTTGAGCAGCCAGGCATCCATGCCGGCTTTGCGGCAACGCTGGGGGCTGTCGTTTTGCAGGTTGGCGGTCAAGGCAATGATGGGCACGCGCTTCAATCCCTGCTCACGCTCATGCTGGCGAATCGCGCGAGTCATGCTGTAACCGTCCATGAAGGGCATCCGGCAATCACTGATCACCAGGTCGAAGGGCCGGCTGGTAAAGGCGTCCAACCCCATGAAGCCATCGGTGACCAACGCGTGACCGAGCCCCAGTTTTTGCAGCAGCCAACCCAGCAACAGGCGATAGGCTGAATGATCCTCCACGACCAGAACATTCAAGTACTGCCAATGAGGCGGGGGAGAAAAAGGCGGTTTGACTGTCCGGCTCGCTCCTGCGGTTGAACCTCCTGGCGAACCCATCAGTACCTCGTTGTGGTTATTAGTTCGGCAGCCATCCGGGGGCACTGATACAGCACTGCCAGGCACACCCTTTTGATTGTTATCGACCTTCAACCTATAACCTTTTGAATGGCTTTACGCCGATACAACAACTACGAAAAACGCCGCAAAAATCTACCGTCCCGCCCTGCGCTTACACCACAACCCGCCAATGTCGTATTAGTTGTATTTCCCCCTCACAGCCCCCTCGCTAAATTGTGTCCACCCCAAAAGAGGGACGGCTTGCCACTTCTCGGCAACGCAAAAAAATTGAGCACGCCGCCAAGCCAACCACTCGCCCACGCAGGGCCGAGCGCTGACCTGTACGCGTCTCTATCTGCCAGACTGCAATGGAACAATTGGAAATGAAGACCCCTGTATCCCTGTTGAGCGGTGCCCTGCTGCTCGCCCTGTCATCTTCAGTGTTCGCCGCCAGCAGCGTCGACCTGACCGTCAAAGGGTTGATCACGCCCAGTGCTTGTACACCGAGCCTTCCGGGTGATGTCGACTTTGGGAAAATCGCGGCAAAAGACCTGGACCCCGACAAAAGCACCTATCTCGAGCGCAAGACCGTGCAACTGAGCGTCAACTGCGACGCCGCGACACTGTTCGCCATTCAACCCATCGACAATCGTGCCGGCTCGGCCATGTATAGCGCCTCCTTTGGCCTGGGCATGATCAACGAAAACCAGAAGCTGGGCATGTATCAGTTGGGCTTCAGCAACCCCGTCGCCGAAACCCCCTCCACGCTGCTGGCCATGTACAACGCGGATGGGCGCTGGGTAACGCTGCTGCCTGACGACGGCATCGCGCCCAACGAGTTGGTGGCACTGGGTAGTCGTGGTGACAGCGGTTGGGCGCCGCACCCGATAAAGGACGCGATCATGGACGTCACGCTCTACACAGCGATTGCCCCGGCAAAAGGCCTGACATTGACCGACGAAGTGGCAATTGATGGTTCCGCGACCTTTGAAGTCAAGTACCTGTAAATGGACGCCTCCCACATGAAAACCTGCATGCCCCTGCTGGGCGGTGCCCTGCTGCTCGCCCTGTCCAACGCCGTGTTCGCCGCCAGCAGCGTAGACCTGACCGTCAAGGGCCTGATCACGCCCAGCGCCTGTGCCCCCAGCCTTTCCAGTGGTGGCCTCGTCGACCACGGCAAAGTCGCAGCCAAAGATTTGGAGCCGAACAACTGGACATTGCTGGGCAATCACACCCTGCAGTTGGCGATCAGTTGCGATGCGCCCACCCTGCTGGCCCTCAAGGGCACAGACAACAAGGGTGACGCCCATGATCCAATGAATTTCTATGGCCTGGGCCTGGTCAGTGGCAAAAAGCTGGGCGGGTACAGCTTGATGCTCGGCAATCCGGTGGCTGACGGCACGGCAATCGCCTTGATCGAGTCGTCTGATAACGGCCTCACCTGGCGGGAAACCTTCCCGGGCGACATCTGGCCCATTACCTACCACGCCTCGTTTGGCGATCGTTCCTCCGGCAGTTGGGCACCCTCCCCGGTCCAGCAGGTGACGGCCGACTTGATGGTGCAAACCCTCATCGCCCCAACAGCCGGCATGGACCTGAGCACAGAGGTGCCGATCAACGGCTCCGCCACCCTTGAAGTGAAATACCTGTAACCGCCAACCCACCCACAGGACGTGACCCATGGTTAGCCCCCTCACTACCCTCACCGCGACATTGTTGCTGATCGGCGCCGGCCCGGCATGGGCTGCCAGTAGCCAGGACCTGACGGTCAAAGGGGTCATCACGCCCAGCGCCTGCGCGCCCGTGGTCTCCGGCGGCGGCACCGTCGACTTCGGCAAGGTGTCGGTCAAAGACCTCAATACCGACACCTACACCGACCTGCCCAGGGAAACCATGCTGCTGAGTGTGCGTTGCGAAGGGCCGACCATTTTTACCCTGAACACCATCGACAACCGTGCGGGCACTGCCGCCAGCCACTTCAGCTGGCACGGCCTGGGCATGACGCCCAGCGATGAAAAAGTCGGCGATGCCGGGCTTGGCCTGTATAGCCCAGTGGCCGATGGCGTCCCGGTACGCACCATCACCTCCCGGGATGGCGGCGTGACCTGGATCCCCTCGGTGATGCTCAGCCACACCTTGTTGACGGCCGTCGCCGACAGCGACGGCCTGGCGCCGATTGCGATCCAGGAACTGGACGCAGAAATACGCTTGATCACCCACATCGCCCCCGCCAGCAACCTGACGCTGACCGACGAAGTGCCCATCGACGGCCACGCCACTGTGCAAGTCAATTACCTCTAAGGAGCCTCCCGATGAAAACCCGATTGACCACCCTGGCCGCCAGCGCACTGCTGCTCCACTCGGCCACCACCTTCGCCGCCTCCAGCGTGGACCTGACCGTCAAAGGCCTGATCGTGCCCAGCGCCTGCACACCGAGCCTGTCCGGTGGTGGCGTGATCGACCATGGCAAGGTCTCCGCCAAGGACCTGAACCCCACCTATGGCACGGCAATCGGCATACATACCCTGTCGCTGACCGTTAACTGTGATGCGCCGATCCAATTCGCCCTGCACCCCATCGATAACCGCGCAGGCTCAGGCCCTTCGAGCGACTTCGGCCTGGGCTTCATTAACGAGACCCAGAAACTCGGCCACTTTTCCCTCACCTGGCGCAAAGCATTGGCCGACGGCGGCGTCGAGGTGCAACCCATTGCATCGATGGACCAGGGCAACTCCTGGTACCCCGAGAAATTCTGGGAGCCGAGCATGTACATGGCGGCAGCTTCGATGGATGACGACACCCAGCCGCTGCCGATCAAGGATTTGAGCGTCGATCTGGAAGTGCTCACCATCATCAACCGCGCCGATGGCCTGGACCTGAGCAACGAAGTCACCATCGACGGCTCCGCCACCCTTGAAGTGAAGTACCTCTGACCCATGGCCGCCCATCCGTTGAGTACTGGCAGGCATGGGCAGCGTCTGGCGTTGCCCAGGTTGATGGCATGGGGGCGAAACCTGGCCATCGTGCTTGGCCTGGCCGTGATGACCGATGCCCACGGGGCGTCAGCCGTCGACCTCACGGTCACCGGCCGGGTAACCCCGGACGCCTGCCATATCGAGCTGACCAATGATGGCACCGTCGATCACGGCAAGATCCCTTCCCACAGCCTCAATGCCGATGAGTTCACTGTGCTGCCGACCCAGACACTCGACCTGCGTGTGCAGTGCGCCAGGCCCATGCTGTTTGCGTTGGTGGGCCTGGATAATCGCGCCGACTCTTCCTCGGCCCCCGATTTTTTCTACGGGCTGGGCAGGAATGTCCACGCCCCCGAAGAGCGCCTGGGTTCTGTGGCGCTGGCCTATCGCAACGCGGTGGGCGATGCGCAGCCCATGCAGGTGATGGCTTCCAGCGACAACGGTGAAACCTGGTCACAGGAGCCCAATGCCTACCCCAGCACCTACATGGCCTTTGCACCAGTCGGGGACCGCCAACCGGACTTCATCGGCCAACTGACCGTCCAGGTTCAAGTGAGCACCGCCATCAACTTTTCCCAGTACCTGACCCTGGACCAGGAAGTCCCGCTCGACGGCGCCATCGTCCTGGACCTGCGTTACCTCTGACCGCCCCCTTTTTTGGCTAATGGAAACCCGTCATGACGACGACATTCTCAAACACCGCTGTCGGCCTGATTGCCTTGCTCCTGATACTCGGCGATCAGGCGAAAGCCGATGGCATGGTCCCGGACACCTCCGTGGTGATCGTGCACGAGGCCGAAGGCGAAGCGTCCGTGTCGGTGACCAACACCGACAGCCAACTCGCCCTGTTGCATGTGACCTTGCAGGACATTCCTGAAGACACCGAGCCGCTGCTGGTGGTGACACCGCCGCTGTCACGGGTGGAAGCGTCCAAATCCCAGCTGGTGCGTTTCATTCTGCAAAACCAGCAACCGTTACTGACCCAGCGGCTTAAACGCGCAGTGTTCGAAGGCATGCCCCAGGGCCGCGCCGCCACCGCCGCCGGGCATGCCCGTGTAGGCGTGACCGTGCGCCAGAACCTGCCGGTGATCGTGCACCCCAAGGGCCTGGCGCCCAACCGCACGCCCTGGACCGACCTGACCTGGACACTGCGCGAAGGCCAGTTGCAGGTGCGTAACGACACGCCGTACGTGGTGCGCCTGGCGCAGGAGCTGCAACTGCTGCCCGGTGACGGCAAGGCGTTGTTACCGCGCACCTATGTGCTGCCCGGCGAAGCCTTGAGCGTGCCGGCCAGCAGCAGCCAGGCCAAGACGGTCAGGCTGCAGCCGGCCACGGTGTACGGGTTTGCGGTCAAGGCTTACGACGCACCGATCAGCTTCTGACAGAACACCCCAGGCGGCGTAGGCCCCTGCGCCGCCTGAGTAACGAAGTGACGGCTTATTGATCGTCACCAGAACGCCTGGCCCACAAGGCCTGTGCGTTCACTACTCGAGTACCTTGCGTGAAAACAGTATTGAGTTACCGTGACGGCGAAGCCGTGCCCGCTCCCTCTGCCAGCCCTGCGCTGGCGCTGGTGTTGCTGCTGTGTGCGCTCATACCAACCCAGGTGTGCGCCGAAGATTCCAGCCCGTCCGGCTTCGATGCCCAGACCTTGCAACAACGTGGTATCGACCCACAGCTGGCCAGCCTGTTGCTGGCCGCACCGCGTTACGCGGCCGGGCAACACACCGTCAACCTGCGCGTCAACGGTCAGCGCCGTGGTCGGTTGGCGGTGAACTTCGATCAGCAGGGCAATCTGTGCTTCGACCGCGCCTTGCTGGACGCCGCCAATCTGCTGCCGCCCAATGACACGACGGGCTGCCAGGATTTCCTCGCACAGTACCCGCAAACCCTGGTGGAACCAGACCCGGCGACACTGACGGTGTCGCTGGTGGTGCCCACCGACGCCCTGCGCCCCGTGCAGCAGGACATCTCCGGCTACCAGACCGGCGGGTTTGCCGGGCTGCTCAACTACGACCTCAGCGGCTTCTACAACCGCTTCGGCGATGACGCCAGCCGCTTTGGCTCGGCCAATACCGAGGTGGGGTTCAATGCCGGCGACTGGATCGTGCGCAGCCGCCAGGTGCAGACCTGGCAGGATGGCCTGTCACGCAGTACCCATTTGGAAGCGTATGCCCAACGCACCTTCGCCAGCCACCAGGCGGTGCTGCAAGCCGGGCAAATCAACCTGTACAACCCGGTGCTGTCCGGCGCGCAGATTACCGGCGTGCAAGTGCTCACCGAGCACGCCCTTCAAGAACAGGGCCAGGGCGCACTGATCCAGGGCATCGCCAACAGCCCGGCCCAGGTAGAGGTTCGCCAGAACGGCGCGCTGATTCATTCCACCGTGGTGCCCGCCGGGCCCTTTACCCTCACCGATGTGCGTCGCTTGAACACGCGCTCGGACGTTGAAGTCACGGTCAAGGAGAGCGTCGGCGGTGAACGACGCTTCACCGTGCCAGCGGCCATGCTCGGGCTCGGGTTGCCAGCCCCGGGTTACTCCGTGGCAGCGGGCCGAGTGCGTAATGTGGGCGATGCCAAAGGCGAGGATCCGTGGGTAGTCAGTGGCGGCTGGACCGGCGCCCTGCACCCGCAATTGACCCTCGGCACGGGCGTGCTGGCGGCCAGTGAATACCGTTCGGTGGGCGCCAGCCTGGGCTGGTTGCCGTGGCTGGACAGCCAGATCCAACTGTCCACGCAAGTGTCCAACAGCCAGGCGCAAGAAAAAGTTTCCGGCGTGCAGACCGATCTGTCGTGGTCCCAGCGCCTGGGTGAGCAGTGGTCGATCAGCGCCGCCAATTCCTGGCGCAGCATCGGCTATCGCGAACTTGAAGAAAGCACTTACGCGCGCGACGACGACAACCGGGATTCGCGCTACCGCGACCAGCAAAGCCTCAACCTGGGCTGGTCCCATCCACGTCTGGGTGCGTTCAGCGCCGGGGTTTCGCGCTCGGCCAATTTTGCCGGCGACAGCAGCAGCCGGGCGCTGGCCTCCTGGGGCACCAGCATCGGTGCGGTGTCGTTGTCGGCCAGTGCCGAGTGGCAAATGGGCGGCCGCCAGCAGCAGGACAACGCGGTGTACCTGAATATCAGCGTACCGCTGGGCGAGAGTCGCCGGCTGCGCAGCTGGGTGCGCAATTCCGGCGGCGAAAACCGCACCGGCCTGGGCCTCACCGAACAGATCGACGACCAACTCAGCTACCGCGTCAGCGCCGAACACGACAGCAGCGACCATCAAGTGGAAACCACCCTGGGCATCTCCGCGCTGCCACTCTACAGCCAGCTGGATGTCAGCTACAGCCGCTCCGACGCCGAGCGTTCCAGCTATCAAGGCGGTGCGCGCGGCGGTGTGGTGCTGCATGGCGACGGCGTGACCTTTTCCCCCTACCCGGTGCGCGACACCTTCGCGCTGGTGTCGGTCGGCGACATGAGCGGCATCAAGCTCAGCACCCCCAGCGGCCCGGCGTGGACCGACTGGCAAGGCCAGGCAGTGGTGCCGCAGGTCGCCGCCTACGGGCGCAGCCCGGTGGAAGTGCAAACGCGTTCATTGCCGCGCAATGCCGATATCAACAATGGCCTGGCCATGATTTCGGCCGGCCGTGGCGCCGTGGACCGCGTCGAGTTCGGTGTCGGCCTGACCCGCCGCCTGCTGCTCACCGTCAGCAACGACCAGGGCGCACCGCTGCCAGCGGGCGCCTCGGTCAGCAGTGCCGACGGCGAGTTCATCACCCTGGTGCAGGAAGGCAGCCAGGTGTTTCTACCCAATGTGCTGGGCCAATCGACGCTGTGGATAACTACGCCCCAGGGCAGTCGTTGCCAATTGCGTTATTCGCTGCCGGAAAAAGCCGACCCCTCGGTGTACTTCGAAACCGCCCCCGCACGCTGTCACGCACCTTGAGGATTCCCGCCATGTCCCTTGCAAGCTGTTTGCGTCAACTGTGCCTGGGGCTGTTGGTCGGCGTCGCCGGCACAGCCCAGGCTTTTGAAGAATGCCAACTGAACGTCAGTGAACCCTTGCTGGATTTGGGCCTGATGAGCCGCCTGGCCCAGAACGACAGCGCACCACAACGCCTGCTCGGCGAGCGTCGACTGAGTGTGACCGTCAGTTGCCCCCAGGCCGAAGACCTCAGCCTGTTCTACCGGGCGCAAGCTGCCAACCCACAGCGTTGGCAGTTTACCGAGCACGGCAGCTACGCCATTGAAGTCGGTAATGCCCTGCTCGACGGCCGCGCGGTGGAGCTGGGTGTGCTGCCCGCCGTGGGGCAGGCGCCCGTAGCCACCGGCAGCGTCATGCAATGGCGACCCGACCACGGCATTGCACCGGTGGAACGGGGCGTGGTGCTCAGCGGAAAAACCCTGGCGCTGCAATTGACCCTGCGCGCCTGGGCCGACCCTGCCGCCACCCGAGTACGCGATGCGACCACCTGGGAAGTCGCCGGCATGTTGTATGGCGCGCGCCATGGGCGCTACCGGGAACTGACACTGCGCGCGCACTTCGCGCCTATCGCCTGCCTGCCGAGCTTGTCCGACCAAGGCGTGGTGGACTACGGCACCCTGTACGCCAAAGACCTCAACGCCAGCACTGAAACACCGCTGCCCACCCGCACCGTGCGCCTGAGCGTGACCTGCGACGCGCCCATCCGCTTCGCCCTGCGCATGAAGGATAACCGCGACGGTTCTGCCACGGGCGGCACCGATGAAACGGCCTATGGGCTGGACCTGGATGCCAGCCGCAACAAGATCGGGCGTTTCTACCTGACCATCGACCCGGCGGAATTCAGCGCCGATGCCTTCCCGAGCTTGTACCGCACCGACTCCACCAGCAATGGCGTGGCGTGGAGCAGTTCCACCGCGCGGCAAATCCCCATGGCTGCCAACAGCATCATGGGCTTTACCGACAAAACCGGCGTCACCACCGGGCCGGTCGCCCTGCAGACCCTGACCGGCACGATGCGCATCAAGACTTACCTGGCGCCGATGCAAACCTTGGACTTGCGTGACGTGGTGCACATCAACGGTTCCGGCACGCTCGAAATCGTCTACCCCTGAGCCCCTGTAAGGAGTCCCTCCCATGAAAACCCGCATCCTTTCCAGCCTGTTGTCGCTGGCCTGCGCGCCCTCGGTGCTGGCCGCCTCGACGGTAGACCTGAGCGTCCACGGCCTGATCGTTCCCGCCGCCTGCATGCCGCAGCTTTCCAGCGGTGGCCTGATCGACTACGGCAAGATTGCCCAACAAGACCTTAACCTGGAGACCGCCACGCGCCTGCCCTTGAAGACGCTGCATGTCGGCATCGCCTGCAATGGCCCCGTCCGCTACGCCCTTCGCATGCGCGACAACCGTGACGGTTCGGCCATGGTCAACAGCGAGATTTACTACGGGCTGGGGTTCGATACCAGCGGCAACCGCCTGGGGGTTTACTCCATGACCTTCGACCCACGCCAAACCCAGGCCAGCAACACCGCGCAGGTCTATGGCACCGAGTCCACCACCGGTGGCCTGGCGTGGCGCACTTCCAATCTCAACCCCATCGATATTGGCTCGCGAAGCTACCTGGGCTTTACCGACGTGGAGGGCAGCGTCAGTGGGCCCACGGCCATCGGTACCCTGGGGGGCAATGTCACGGTACAAACCGTGATCAATGCCCGCCAGAATCTGGACCTGAGCGTGGAAACCCCGCTCGATGGCTCGGCCACGTTGGAAGTGGTGTATCTCTAGACTTTCTCGCTGGTGACCTGCACATAGCGCGCACGCCCGGCGCCCAGGCCGGCAACGATGGCACCCAGGCCGATCACCGCGAAGATCCAGCCAATGGCGGTCCAGCCGCCGGTCCAGTCATGCACCAGGCCGACCGCGAACGGGCCCATCGACGCCAGGGTGTACCCGATGCCCTGGGCCATGCTCGACAGGTTGGCGGCCACATGGGAATCGCGCGAGCGCAACACGATCAAGGTCAGCGCCAGGCTGAAGGTGCCGCCCTGCCCCAGGCCGAGCAAAATCGCCCAGCCCCACAGGCCTTCCAGCGGTGCATACAGGCAACCGAACAGCCCGCCGAGGGTCAGCAGCATCACCACCACAATCGCCAGGCGCTGGTCCTTGCCGCGCGTTGCCAGCCACGGCGCGGCCAGAGAGCTGAGCAGTTGCACGATGATCGAGCCCGACAACGCCAAACCGGCTTCGGTCGCGCTCAGGCCACGGCCGATCAGGATCGATGGCAACCAGCCGAACACGATGTAGGCCAGGGACGATTGCAGGCCCATGTACAGGGTGACCTGCCAGGCCAGCGGATCGCGCAATAAACCCTTCACGCGATAGGCCACACGGTGGGCACCGTGCCTGTGCCCAACCTGCGGCAGCCAGACCAGGGCCGCCACCAGGGCCGGCAGGATCCAGAAGCCCAGGCCGATTTTCCAACTGTCGCCAAAGGCGTGGCTCAGTGGCACCGAGGCACCGGCCGCCATGGCGGCGCCCAAGCACAACGCCATGGTGTAGACACCGGTCATGGCGCCGGCTTGCCTGGCAAAATCGCGCTTGACGATACCCGGCAGCAACACGCCGATGATGCCAATGCTCGCCCCTGCAACCAGGCTACCGAGGAACAGCCCCACCTCACCGAACGAACTGCGCAGGATGATCCCGGCGGCCAGGGTCAGCAGAATACCGAGCACCACGCGCTCAGCGCCGAAACGTCGTGCCAGCATCGGCGCGGTGGGTGCAAACAGGCCCAGGCACAGCACCGGCAAGGTGGTCAGCAAACCGGCCTGGGCGGCGGACAAGCCCAAACTGCTCGAAACCTCTGCCAGTAACGGCGACAGGCTCGACAAGGCCGGGCGAAGGTTCAAAGCCACCAACACCAGGCCCAGCAACAGCAGCCATGGCCGAACCACGCTCGGCGGCGCCTGCTGCACGCTGTCGTCGTCGGCTTCGGCGTCGATCAGCAGTTCTTCGAGTTCGGTCTTGCGTGGGGCTTCAGGGTTCATTGATCAACTGCCGGCAGAGAGATTTGGCGCGGTCCGGGTCTTGTTGTTCCACCGCATCGAGCAGCGCTCCATGCAGGTCGAACACCGCCTGGCGTCGCGGTGAGCGGTTCAGGGTCTGGCGCAGTTGCGCGCCGACAATGGCCGAGAAGTAGTGGTACAGCTCGCTCAAGGCCGGGTTGTGCGCCGCGTCTACCAAGTGCTGGTGGAATACAAGATCGGCGCAGATATAGGCCTCCAGGTCACCGTGATAGCGCTCGGCGCTGAGAGCGAGCGCCTTGCGCAGTGCCGTAAGGTCCGCTTCGGTACGACGCAATGCCGCCAGGCCGATGGCCTCCACTTCCAGAATCTGGCGCGTCTCCTGCGCCTGCTCCAGCGTGCAATGAGACAGCGCCCGCATCGTGCCCAGCGGGTCGGTCATTGAGCGCAGGTAACTGCCATCGCCCTGGCGAATGTCGATCAAGCCGGAAAAGGCCAATACCCGCATGGCTTCACGCACGGTGTTACGGCTGATACCCAGCTCGGCGGACAACTCGGGCTCGGTGGGCAGGCGCTCGCCGATGGCCCACACGCCCTGGGAGATGCGCAGGCGCAGTTGCTCCAGGGCCTGGTCGACCAGAGAACGTTTGATCAGAGGGGCGATGTCTGTCATGGGATTTGCGCTTTCGTCCAATCATAGGATGAATTTTCCTACAGGCTATTCGGAGTTGCCTACAAAGGCAACGCACTAGGGTTCTTAGGCAGGAAAAGGAGCAGTATTTTCGATTGGTAAAATTACCCTCAGAGGGTAATTATTGGACTCGGGTGTCTTATGGAAAAGTACACACCTCATTACGATTTGGCCCTGATCAAGGCGGATGTCAGGCGGCTTGGAAAGCAAGCTTTTACCAAAACAGCACGCAACTGCGGGGAAAAGCTCGATCTAAGCATCACGCAAATGCAGGAGGTTGTTTACAAGCTAACGGTCAAGATGCTGTTTAAATCCATGACAAGTTATGGCGACCACCGCGTCTGGCAAGACGTTTATCACATTCACTCACATGGCCTGGAGATCTACATCTAAGGTGACGTACCGCACGGACGGTAAACCGCCGGTGATCTCCTTCAAGGAGAGTAACCTATGAAAACAGAACAGTGCTTCAGCTGCGGCCAGCATGACGGAATGCGGCATTTTTCGGGTCGCAGTGAAACATCGGAAGTCAAAGGATTGCACCGCCGAATCGACAACCTTTCAGGCTGGGAGTGCCAAAGCTGTGGTGAGGTGATCTTTGACCCTGAAGACGCGGACCGCTATTCAGATCACTGTGATGAGATGGTCTACAGCTTCAGACGAATGATCGGTAACGAGATAAAGCGCATTCGTCGCAAATTGCATCTTTCCCAAAAGGACACTGTGCAACTGTTGTCCGGCGGCGGACATAACGCACTTTCACGTTACGAACGCGGTGAGCTGCTGGCGCCAAAATCCCTCGTCGTGCTTATGCGCCTGCTTGATCGCCATCCGCATCTGCTCGTTGATGCAAAAACCTTGAGTGAGGGTGCAGATATGCGTAACACCACGCATACAACCCACAAAGAACACGAGATCGTGACAACGCCCTGACTGAGGGCAAAAAACAAACCCGGCACCAGGCCGGGTTTGTTTTTTTAACCTTCCATCAATGCAGTATCTGGCTCAAGAACAACCGGGTCCGCTCATTCTGCGGGTTATCAAAGAAGTCATTCGGCGCCGCCTGCTCGACGATCTCGCCCTTGTCCATGAAGATCACGCGGTTGGCCACGGTGCGGGCAAAGCCCATTTCGTGGGTCACGCACAACATGGTCATGCCGTCTTCGGCCAGGCCGATCATGGTGTCCAGTACCTCTTTCACCATTTCCGGGTCCAGCGCCGACGTCGGCTCATCGAACAGCATGATTTTTGGCTTCATGCACAGCGCGCGAGCGATCGCCACGCGCTGTTGCTGGCCACCTGAAAGCTGACCTGGAAACTTGTGCGCCTGCTCCGGAATGCGCACGCGCTCCAGATAATGCATGGCGATTTCCTCGGCCTTGCGCTTGGGCATCTTGCGCACCCACATCGGCGCCAGCGTACAGTTTTGCAAAATGGTCAAATGCGGGAACAGGTTGAAGTGCTGGAACACCATGCCGACTTCACGGCGGATCGCTTCGATCTGCTTGAGGTCGTTGGTCAGTTCCACGCCATCGACCACAATGCGGCCTTGCTGGTGCTCTTCCAGGCGGTTGAGGCAGCGGATGGTGGTGGACTTGCCCGAACCCGACGGGCCGCACAGCACGATACGCTCGCCCTGCTTGACGTTGAGGTTGATGTCTTTCAACACGTGAAACTGGCCGTACCACTTGTTGACGCCCTGCATCTGGATAATGCCTTCAGGGCTCACAGGCTGTTTGATTGCTTCGCTCATCAAAAAACTCCTAACGCTTGTGGCCAGTGTCGAGCTTGCGTTCCAGATGCATGGAATAGCGCGACATACCAAAACAGAAAATCCAGAACACCAGGGCGGCGAACACGTAGCCTTCAGTGGCCATGCCCAGCCATTTGGGGTCGGCGGCGGCTTGCTTGACGCTGTTGAGCAGGTCGAACAGGCCGATGATGATCACAAGGCTGGTGTCCTTGAACAGCGCAATGAAGGTGTTGACGATCCCAGGGATCACCATCTTCAAGGCCTGCGGCAAGATCACCAGGCCCATGCTGCGCCAGTAGCCCAGGCCCATCGCCGCAGCAGCTTCGTATTGCCCCTTGGGAATCGCCTGCAGACCACCGCGCACCACTTCGGCCACATAGGCCGACTGGAACAGGATCACACCGATCAGCGCCCGCAGCAGCTTGTCGAAGTTCATGCCCTCGGGCAGGAACAGCGGCAGCATCACCGACGACATGAACAGCACGGTGATCAACGGCACGCCGCGCCAGAACTCGATGAAGGTCACGCAGACCACCCGAATGGCCGGCATGTTCGAACGCCGTCCCAGCGCCAGCACAATGCCCAGCGGCAAGGCGCCAGCGATGCCGACAGTGGCGATCACCAGGGTCAGCATCAGGCCGCCCCATTGGCTGGTCGCCACATTGCTCAGGCCGAACACGCCGCCGTGCAGCAAGCAGTAGGCGATGATCGGGTACAGCACCAGAAAGCCCAGGCCGTAGATTGCCTTGCGTGGGAAACGCGAGATAAACAACGGCGCTACGCCGACGATGGCCAGCCATACCGTCATGTCCACGCGCCAGCGCAGGTCGACGGGGTAATAGCCATACATGAACTGCCCGAAGCGTTGTTGGATAAACACCCAGCAGGCGCCCTCCTTAGTGCAGTCGGCGCGGGTGGTGCCCACCCAGTTGGCATCGAGGATGGCCCAGTGCAGGATCGGCGGCACCACCAGGTACACCAGGTAGATCGCCAGCAAGGTCAGCAGCGTATTGAGCCAGCTCGAGAACAAGTTGGCGCGCATCCAGGCCACCGGCCCGAAGACTTTGCTCGGCGGTGGCATGTCAGGTTTGAACGTATGCGTAGTCATGGGGGTGTCCTCACCGCTCGATCAGCGCAATGCGCTTGTTGTACCAGTTCATCAGCAGGGAAATGCTGATGCTGATCGCCAGGTACACGCTCATGGTGATGGCAATGACTTCAATGGCCTGGCCGGTCTGGTTGAGCACCGTGCCGGCAAACAGCGAAACCATTTCCGGATAGCCGATACCGGCGGCCAACGATGAGTTTTTCGCCAGGTTCAGGTATTGGCTGGTCAGCGGCGGAATGATCACGCGCAACGCTTGCGGGATGATGACCTTGCGCAGCGTCGGCCCCGGGCGCAGGCCCAGTGAGCGTGCCGCTTCGGTCTGGCCATGGCTGACGGACTTGATGCCCGAGCGCACGATCTCGGCAATAAACGCTGCCGTGTACACCGTCAGCGCCAAGGTCAACGCCAGCAGTTCCGGGATGAGCACCCAGCCGCCGACGAAGTTGAAGCCAGCAAGCTTGGGCATTTCCCAATGCAGCGGCGTGCCGAAGATCAACACGCACAGCGTCGGGATCACCACCAGCAGCGCCAGGCCCGCCCAGAATTTATGGAAAGGAATCCCCGTCGCCTCAAAGCGCTTGTTGGCCCAGCGGGTCATCAGCACGATGGCAACGATGGCGACCGCCAGGCTGGCGACAAACGGCCAGAACCCATCGGACGCCAGCGCTGCCGGCATGTTCAGGCCACGGCTGCTGACAAAGAAGGTGTCACCGAAGTTATGGCTGTTGCGCGGCCCTGGCATGGTCAGGAACACCGCGAAGTACCAGAACAGGATTTGCAGCAGCGGCGGAATGTTGCGAAATACCTCCACGTACACCGTCGCCAGCTTGTTGATCATCCAGTTGGGCGACAAGCGCGCCACGCCGATGATGAAGCCGAGCAGGGTTGCCAGCACCACACCGATGACGGTCACCAGCAAAGTGTTGAGCAGGCCGATGACAAACACCCGGGCATAGCTGTCCGATTCGGTGTAGTCGATCAAGTGCTGCGCGATGCCGAAGCCGGCACTGCGCTCAAGAAAGTCGAAACCCGAGGTGATGCCCCGGTGTTGCAGGTTGGTCTGGGTGTTATGGAACAGGTACCAGCCCAGCGAGACCACCGCCACGATCGTGATGATCTGGAACAGCCACGCACGCACTTTGGGGTCGCTGAAGCTGAGCTTCTGCTTGGGTGCGCCGATTTGATTTTGCATGAAGTGCCCCGAAAATAATGGAACAGAACATCACCCGGCAGTTGGCCTACCGGGTGACAGAACCATCAGCGATCAGCGCACAGGGGGTGCGTATTGAATGCCGCCGTTGTTCCACAGGGCGTTCAGGCCACGGTCGATTTCCAGCGGCGTGCTCTTGCCCAGGTTGCGCTCGAACATCTCGCCGTAGTTACCCACTTGCTTGACGATCTGAACCACCCAGTCCTTCTTCACTTTCAGGTCTTTGCCGTATTCGCCGTCGGCACCGAGCAGACGCGCAACGTCCGGGTTCTTGGTGGCCTTGGCTTCAGCTTCGACGTTTTTGGAGGTCACACCGGCCTCTTCCGCGTTGAGCATGGCGTAGCCCACCCAGCGCACGATGGCCAGCCACTCGTCGTCGCCATTACGCACGACCGGGCCCAGTGGCTCCTTGGAAATGGTTTCCGGCAGCACCACGTAGTCTTTCGGCGAGGCCAGCTTGCTGCGCTGGGCGAACAGCTGGGATTTGTCGGAGGTCAGCACGTCGCAACGCCCGGATTCCAGCGACTTGGCGCTTTCATCGGAGGTGTCGAAGGTGATCGGGGTGTATTTGAGGTTGTTGGCGCGGAAGTAGTCGGAAACGTTCAGCTCGGTGGTGGTACCGGCCTGGATGCAGATGGTTGCACCGTCCAGTTCCTTGGCGCTCTTGACGCCCAGCTTGTTGTTCACCAGAAAGCCGATGCCGTCATAGTAGGTAATGAAGCCCGGGAATTTCAGGCCCATGCCCGCATCGCGCGAGCTGGTCATGGTGGTGTTGCGCGACAGGATGTCGACTTCGCCTGATTGAAGCGCGGTGAAACGCTCCTTGGCGTTCAACTGGCTGAACTTGACCTTGGTGGCATCGCCAAACACGGCAGCCGCCACAGCTCGGCAATAGTCAGCGTCGATCCCGAGGATCTTGCCGCTGGCATCCGGCACCGAGAAACCCGGCAGGCCGTCACTCACACCGCACTGCACAAAGCCTTTCTTCTGCACGGCGTCCAGGGTGGCGCCCGCCTGGGCAAAACCACTGACACCCAGTACAGCCGCCGCAGTGACGATGGCCAGGGTGGATTTCAATACCTTCATTACAAACCTCCAATTGCTCTTGTTGTGTCGGAGCTCCAACCTCAGCGCACCCTTATGAGGCGATATCGACCCGTGTTGGTTTTTTTTGGGGCCAAGCAGCATGAGGTTTTTGCGGTAATTCCAGTTGCTTTCCTACGAGCGGCAGTCACTGATAGTGTTACCGTCCTAGGAGAGTTCTGACATCGAGATACACATAGCAAGGCGCGTACCAGAGTCTTGGCCGAGTGGCTGCAACTGCGGTTCAATGGCAAAAGATTCAACCTTGCGACATTCTCTTAACAGATCAACCTGTCGCGCACCGTTCCGACGCACCTAATCGGAGCGCCCGCACATCTATGGAGCAAACATGACCGAACCCTTGATTCTTCAGCCTGCCAAGCCCGCAGACGCCTGCGTTATCTGGCTGCATGGCCTGGGCGCCGATCGCTATGACTTTCTGCCGGTGGCTGAAGCCCTGCAGGAAACCTTGCTGAGCACCCGCTTTGTTTTGCCGCAAGCGCCCACCCGTCCGGTGACGATTAACGGCGGTTACGAGATGCCAAGCTGGTACGACATCAAGGCCATGAGCCCGGCCCGTTCGATCAGTCATGAAGAGCTGCAAGCGTCGGCCAAAATGGTCACAGACCTGATCGAGGCGCAACAGAGAACCGGAATAGACACTTCGCGGATTTTTCTCGCCGGTTTTTCTCAAGGCGGCGCGGTGGTTTTCCACACCGCGTTCAAGAAATGGGAGGGGCCCTTGGGCGGCGTGATCGCCCTCTCCACCTATGCACCCACCTTCGACAATGACCTGCAATTATCCGCCAGCCAGCAACGCATCCCCACGCTGTGCCTGCACGGCCAGCACGACGAAGTGGTGCAGAGCGCCATGGGCCGCAGCGCCTACGAGCATCTGAAGAGCCGTGGTGTCACCGTGACATGGCAGGAATACCCAATGGGCCACGAAGTGTTACCCCAAGAGATACACGATATCGGCACCTGGCTGACTGAACGCCTGCGCTGAACCCGTGTTTATGTAGCCGTATGACAGACGCACTACGCCGCGCCCGATTCTTGCATTACACTGGCCGGCGTACATTCCTTAATCAATTAATGAGATGACCGTGCTCAAAGCACTCAAGAAGATGTTCGGCAAAAGCGAGGCTGAGCCGCTCACGCCTGTTCCCAGTGCACCTGCCCCCAAGCCCGGCAACCGCAATGACGGTCAACAGCCCGGCCGGAACGCGCCCGCCGCCTCACCGAACACAACCACGGTGACGCCGCCTGAACAGGTAAAGCCTGCCGAGCCTGCCCCGGCGCCGGTGGCCAAGCCCCGTCGCGAACGTGCGCCCAAGCCGCCCGTGACACCCTGGAAACTCGAAGACTTCGTCGTCGAACCCCAGGAAGGCAAGACCCGCTTCCACGATTTCAAACTGGCCCCGGAACTGATGCACGCCATCCAGGACCTGGGTTTCCCATACTGCACGCCGATCCAGGCGCAAGTGCTGGGCTTCACCCTCGCGGGCAAAGACGCCATCGGCCGCGCCCAGACCGGTACCGGCAAGACCGCCGCGTTCCTGATCTCGATCATCACCCAACTGCTGCAAACGCCGCCGCCCAAAGAACGCTACATGGGTGAACCGCGTGCGCTGATCATCGCCCCGACCCGTGAGCTGGTGGTGCAGATCGCCAAGGACGCCGCCGACCTGACCAAGTACACCGGCCTCAACGTCATGACGTTCGTGGGCGGCATGGACTTCGACAAACAGCTCAAGCACCTTGAAGCCCGTCACTGCGACATCCTCGTCGCCACCCCGGGCCGCCTGCTCGACTTCAACCAGCGCGGCGATGTGCACCTGGACATGGTCGAAGTGATGGTGCTGGACGAAGCCGACCGCATGCTCGACATGGGCTTTATCCCACAAGTACGCCAGATCATTCGCCAGACCCCGCCGAAAACCGAGCGTCAGACCCTGCTGTTCTCCGCGACCTTCACCGAAGACGTGATGAACCTCGCCAAGCAGTGGACCACTGACCCGTCCATCGTCGAGATCGAAGCACTCAACGTCGCCAGCGAAAACGTCGAGCAGCATATCTACGCCGTCGCCGGTGCCGACAAGTACAAACTGCTCTACAACCTGGTCAACGACAACGGCTGGGAACGCGTGATGGTGTTCGCCAACCGCAAGGACGAAGTGCGCCGCATCGAAGAGCGCCTGGTGCGCGACGGCGTCAATGCCGCGCAACTGTCGGGCGATGTGCCGCAACACAAGCGCATCAAGACCCTGGAGGGCTTTCGTGAAGGCAAGATCCGCGTGCTGGTAGCCACCGACGTGGCCGGTCGTGGTATTCACATCGACGGCATCAGCCACGTGATCAACTTCACCCTGCCGGAAGTGCCGGACGACTACGTGCACCGCATCGGCCGTACCGGGCGTGCGGGTGCGGCGGGCGTGTCGATCAGCTTTGCAGGCGAAGATGACTCGTACCAGTTGCCGTCCATCGAGGCGTTGCTGGGGCGCAAGATCAGCTGTGAGACGCCGCCGACGCATTTGTTGCGGGCCGTGGAACGCAAGCGACCTTAAGCGCGAGTCAATGCCAGTCAGCGAACCTGACTGGCATGTTTACGGCCTCGGCCAATATTGTCGATCAGTCATCGCGATCCAGGTCACTCAGAACAGACTGACGAATACGCGTTACCTCCCGTCGAAACTCCCCGTAGAACTGAAAACTACTCCCTGACATGTCCACCAGTCCCAGACTCATGGGTTGCGGCTGTGGTTGCTGCTGCGACTGTGGCTGCTCGTCATCGGCCACTGGCTGCGCTTGTGCGCTTTTGAGTCGGGCATCCAGGCCACGGCTGAAGTTGGTCCATCTGAGCACCGAGCGGGCACCGCCGAATACTTGACTGGCAGTGGTTATCTTGGCTGGGACGGCGAGCGAGTAAGACAGCCCTGTCGCGTTCTTGCCTGCCGCAACGAGCCCGCTGCCAAGAGGACTTGATAAGAACCCGGTGGTTTTTTCAGACGCCTTGAGCGCTGCGCTTCTAAAGGCGTTGATTCCCAACGTGGCAGAAAGGCTGACACTGGCAGCCACGCCAACGGTGGAAAATGCGAAAGACGCCCACCCCAGATTCTTGATGTGCTGCGAACGGTCCCAGCCCATCTGCTTATCGACCGCTTCGACACTTAGTCCTGTGACTCCCAATACACCGCTTACAGAGCTTGAGCCCGTAGCGATGACGCCAAAAATATTTGCCGCCTTCACCGCCCCTTTAGCGAGCGCCGCCGCGAACCCGACCACCGCAACCTTGAACGCCACCACCGATAAGGCCAGGGCAACGCCGGTGAGCACCCATGCCAACCACTTCGGCAACAGCCCGCTAGGGTCGATGAGATTGCTCGGATTACCGGCACAGTAGGCGTAGCTGTTGATCCCACCCTCATCAAACGGCGCCAGGGGATCAGCCGAAAGAAACACCTTCAGGCACGGCTCGTATGTACGGAACTTAAAATGGTACAGACCGACCGCTGCATCCAGACGCTCGCCAGTAAATGCCGGCAATTGCAGATCCGCCATCGAGCGCACATTACCGTCCCGCGCAACCACATTGCCCTCGCCATACGGAGCGTAATGGCGTTGTACCATAGCCTGCCCCGGCGCCACGACGCCGCGCACGCTGCCCGCCCCGTCATTCAGATGCAGTTGTGGCCCCTCTACCCCGCCAGTGCGCGCCTGCACGTGGCCAGCTGCATTGAAGTAACGCAGTGCCCTGCTGCCCTCCACCAACGTATCCAGGCGATCCCCCGCGTAGGCCATGACCACCGGTGTTTCGTTACCCCGAGCCGCCACGACTTGGCGAGATTGAGCATCGTACTGGTAGCTGCACTGCAGCGAGCCCTCCTGCACGTGGGTCAACTGGTCAAAGCCATTGTAGGTGTAGATTCGCCCTGCCGGCCCACCGGTCAAATTACCCGCCGCATCATAGGCCAAGGCATCATCCTGCGCCGGGTTGGAGTGGGTTACACGGGTCAGGCGGGTAGGGTCGGCATCGGTGAAAAACCGTTCACTGATGTCCTGCGTACCGTCAGCGAAAGACGTCACGACGCGGGTGATGTTATCCAGGCTGTCGAAACTGAATTGTTGCCCTGCGATGTTTCGTCCCAGGGAATCCTGGGGGTACTCACGCCCCTCGCAACGATAAGTGGTCAGTCGCAAGAAGGCGTCATAGGTGAACGTCTCGCCAATCACCAACTGCGCGGCTGCATCACGCACAAAACGACTGGCCAGCAAGCTATTGGGATGATAAGTGCTGCTCATCACTTGCAGCAGCGCACCGTTTTGCTCAAAGCGCCGCTCAGCCTCGCGCCCCAGGGCGTCATAGCCAACGCGGGTGACCACCTCGGTACTGGCATAGCGGGTGGTCAGCACCTCAGGCCGCGCAAACCGATCATAGTGCTGTTCAACCGCCACCTCCCCGGCCACCATCTTGCGGAACCTGCCGTTGGCGTCATATTCAAAGTCGCTGCGCAGCCCCTCAGGGGACGTGTGGTGCAGCAGGCGCCCGCCCAGTGAGTGGCCATAGTGGGCGGTCAATGGCATGCCGAGCACCGTTTGCACTTCTTTTTCCGGGTAACCGTTCACATCGTGGAATAACTCATGTTTGAGCGCGCCATTTTCTGAATAGGTGGGTTGAGCACTGACCGGGTCATGCCGGTACAGCCTGTCCGGATGCCCCGCCATCTTGACCGTGCTCAGCACGCCCAACTCCTTGTCATAAGCCCATTGCTGGCGCTTCCCGGCTCCGGACACCACGGCCACAGGTTCAGTCCAACCGGTCTCATAATCCCAGGTCGTGGCGGGCGCCGTCCCCCTGGACTGCGCTGTCAATCGGCCCAGGCTGTCGTAGGTGCGCGATCCCACCAGCCTGCCATCCATGCTGATTGAACTTGTGTGCGGCTCACTGCTGCCTGGCGCGTAGGCCACGGTGCGCTGCCGCGATGGGCTGCCATCCGATGGCGTTTGGACGGTCGTCACCACGCGGTCGAACAGGTCATAAGAGTAATCGGTGCGATGCTTATCCACGTCCAGACGTGACAGGCAACGCCCAAGGCCGTCATAGGTTCGCGACTCCACCTCAGTGAGCTGCCCGAGGGCGTCCACCCGGTTCACCTGGAACGGCTGATGATGAGCATTCAGATGAGTTTCCAGACGCTCGCCGCCCTCGACTCCAGTTACACGCACATGCAGCCGTGGGTCATAGTCATCGATCGTCACGCTGCCATCGACGCGTGTCACACGACTGGCGTTACCCCAAGGGTTATAGGCGTAGCGCGTGGTCAAGACGCGCTCGCCATCCGGCAGATAATCAATACGCGTCTTTTCCACCGTCTGCCCAAGCGCGTCATAACGCCAGGTGCCGAGGGGCTGTTCGTTTGTTCCGCCCTCCAGCAGCAACGCTTGTGCAACCTGCCGTCCCATCCCATCGTAGTAAGTGACGGTGCTGCGGCCTTGCGCATCCGTAGTCACCAAATGGGCGCGTTTCGTGGGCGTTGCATAGTGATAGAAAAAATGACGCCCAGCTTCCTGCGGTTTACCTGGCGAAGCCGTTTCCGCCGTCAAACGCCCCGCAACATCATACGTCATGACCAGCGTTGCCTCCCCGTCGCGGCTCATCGACATCAGGCGCCGGTTGACCAGAGAGAGCGTGCGTACCGATTCCAGCCAGTGGCCTTCACGGCCCAACAGCCGATGAGTTTCACTGAGCGTATCGCCGCTCATGGTGTAACTGAAATGGCTGACTAACGATTGTCCGTCGATGGCAGAAGTGCTGCTTTTCAATCGCCCAAGCAGTTCCAAGGGGGCATCGTAATAGCTTTGCTGCTGACTGACCCTGGCGTCCTGAGAGCTCGCCAGAAGAACACAGTAACTGCTGCCTGTCGCAGGTATTCGAGTGTGGGTGTACTCGGTAAGGCGGTCTGTGGGGTTGCCTGCTACGGGGATCAAGCGCTCTTGCTTTAAGTAACGCTGAAAAAGCCCATGAGGGTCGGCTGGACATTTTCCGCTTTCACCATTGATCGGGTAATAGCTGAACTCGGTGCGAACGCCGGAAGCCTCGGTGCGACTCAACTCGTTGCCGTATTCATCGGTTTCGATCGCAACCTGCACTTCTCTCGTCGTACCGCCAGCCACTAACTCATAACGAGTGGTGATAAGCCTGGGCAGTTGGAGATTGGCGGGCTGCGCCGGAAAGAGACCTGAGGCGGTGTTGTAAGCAATGGTCGTGGTGGCTTGTGCGCCTTCACGCAAGGTTTGTTCTTCAATCAGCAGGTGGAATTTGTTGAACGTGCTGCGGGTACTGCTCAGTACGGTACTGTCTTGCGGGTCGATATATCTCTCTTCAACCCAATAGTTATAGTCCCCACCAATCACGTACAGGTTGTCCTCGCCTTCACGAAAGCCGCCAGAATAGGGGTAACCCGTAAAATTACTGCCCGTGCTGTAGGTGTAAGTTCGGGTAATGGGCAACTGACTGCTCGCGGGTGTCTGAACCCAACTGTAAACCCGTGGAATATATTGACCATTGCCATACTGATGACCGTTCTCGACGTACCTGATTATCTCCTCGCCTCCCATCGGCGACTTCACACGGTTGATGCCAATCAATCCATTGCGAAACGCGGGCGTATAGCCAAAAACGAACCCCGCACTCTGAAACGGCTCATCCCGATCATAAGGGGCCGTGATAGCGGTCAACTTATCACTGGTATACGTGAAACGAGTACGTGCATATCGACCGCCGTCTACCCGTGAGTCAACCGCTGCCAGGCGCCCGCTGGAATAGGACAGCTGCAACAACACTTCCTGATTGTGCCCCAGAACCCGCTCGAGCGATCCGCCCAGCGTATACTCCCACTTCATGCGCTCGCCGTTCTCAAACTCAATCGCCACGATTCGATAAGGCATGGAACTGCTGGTACGCTGCAACACCTCAACAGTGCCGTCTTTGTAAATCACATGCAGCGTACTCGTATCAGGCCGCCGAACCACCAGGTTTTTGAGCTTGTTATCCTTAATAATTAACGTGCCGCCAACAGCGGGCAGGCTTTGGGTTTTGAACTGCTCCCCGGTAAGCAGCGTTAGTCGCAAGCGTGTACTGTCGAACTCAGTATTACTTATCCGCCATCCTGTACCGTACACGCTTGACGCGGTATTGAGCATGGAGAACGACAATCCGATATCACGACTTACTGCCTGCGGGCCCACCGGATATAGCGTGATCAGGTTAATGCGAACGCTGTAGTGCCCCGTACGCGTGTCGACCGCACCACTTAAATAAGCACTAAAATTGAAAGCTTGGGAATAGACATCCATATCAACCACCACTCGCCGACCAATATCATTACGTATCGAAGACCGCCCCGAATGACTCAACCATCCTTTAATCCAAGCAGATTCCCAACATCAGACCCTACAATAATATAAACCTGCTCACATCCATAATTATCCCACAAGCGCCATCTGCTTTGATGATCTAATTGCACGCCCCAATCTTGATTTTCACGATACCTTACCGCACGCATAATGGTAGATCGCTCATTAAACCTAACAACCCCGTGTCCTCCCAAAGGATGGCTTTTAGATATATCTGACACCAACACCTTGGGATTAGCAACATCCTTACCATACACAATTCCACCCTTATAAGTACGAATAGGGCCAACTGCCAAACAGTATGACGAGGTCGCACTACGTCCTTCTAAAGGGAGAAACAATGGCGAATCAAGACCTCGATTAACGAGAAACCGCTCCCCCGACCTTGGAGTCCAATAATAAACGTCAATATCGCAAAAAAAATCATCATATGCACTCTGATCATCGTATTGTATGAGATCGCTTACCCACAACCTATACGGAGGAACGAAGCCGATCGTCACATAGGAAATAAAGCTAATATCATCATGGCTATAGTTAGTCGTATACCGAACCCCATCCACATCAATAACAGCCATGAAGCGGACCCTTTCATGACGGGTTCCTGCATCAACCCGCAGGTATCGATTGACCACCTCCTTTGGCGAGCCTATGGCGTTTTGTCGTTTTGAATTTGCCGTTTCACGTTCGACATTTTGACCCTGGCCTACACCAGTTTCAGCTCC
This sequence comes from Pseudomonas salmasensis, assembly GCF_014268375.2. Lineage (NCBI taxonomy): Bacteria > Pseudomonadati > Pseudomonadota > Gammaproteobacteria > Pseudomonadales > Pseudomonadaceae > Pseudomonas > Pseudomonas salmasensis. Next base: position 4,701,809 of record NZ_CP077083.1, on the reverse strand, counting down.
CAAGTTCCTCAAACCAAGGTCGTAGATATTTTTTTCTTTATCGCAGCTCCAACCGTTAGGAAGCGGCTCGTTATTATTCAGTGAAAAGCGTGTTAACGTCAGGCTGTTGCGCTGTGCATCCGTCAATTTAGCTTGCACCGTACTGCCATCAGGGCGACGCTGCATCATGATGACCTCCACTTCCACCTGGCACTGATGACGGCCATTGGAATAAAGAGCGTCGGTCAACGCCTGACCATTGGGAAGCATAATCTCGAAATGCTCCAAATAATACGACCCAACTTCTGATGCGTTCCGCAAGTAGAGATTGCCTTGAGTGTCACCCTCTAACGTAAACGTATGCTCTGTTCCAAAGTTATCCAGCAGCCGCCAAGGCCTACGCTCATAATGTTCAGGAAAAACAAATAGATTACTAATAACTTTGATCGCACGCATGATGGTAGGTCGCTCATTAAACCTTACAAGCGCATGTTCATCAGGCACACCCAAACCCTGATGGAGTTCTCCTATCTCCAGCGTTTGTCCAATTTCATTTTTATTGGTAAGCGTTCCTGCTTTATAAGACAACCCAATCCAACCCTCTACCGTTCGCGACAATGAAGAGTCGAAAGCAGCTCCATCACCCGGTAAATTAATCGGTTCCGCAATACCTCTATTTTCTACAAAAAACACCCCTGCTGGAGGTTGCCAATAGTAGACCGCAGCCATCACTACCGCATTCGAACTAGAAGCGAAATACGCGCCATTATCTTCATAGACTTCAAGATCTCGAACATCCAAATAAAACGGTTGCTCAGGCACGAGGGTAACCGATGACTCAAAGGCCGCTGCGCCTTGGGAAAAATGCGTTGTATAAATTTTCCCATCAATAACTATCCGCGCCATAAAGCGCACCGGCCCCACCGCGACATCTAAATCACAACGCAAATAACGGACTACAGACTCGGCCTGTGGGTGGCTAGCGAATTCAGTTACGGTATTTTTTGAATTTTCATTGACCGACTCTTTCGCCCAGAGCCCAATGTCATATCGATTTTTCTGCGTATCACAACTCCACCCGCGCGGAAGTTTTTCATTATGCTGCTCAGACCATTCAACGACGGCCACACTGCTACGCTCTTCATCAGTCAAGAGGGCAACGACCCACGTACCATCTGCGGCGCGGAGCTGCTTGACAATATCAATGATAACTTCACATTGATGATTACCATTGGCATACAAGCCATTGGCCCTATTCGTTCTATTTGGGCGCCTGATATTGAAACTCAACAATCTGCTTGCATGCTCGTGCGCGACCATACCCTACCTTCCGCTATTGCTTGTTGGTGATGTGGCCAATGTCTCAGCGAATTTATCTCACGTGAAAACCACATTGGTGCCCTAACACCATCAAAGCCTATAACGGTAGCCAGCAACAACTGTCAGATCTGACAGTCTTATATATTAATTCCGAATAAACCTAACAATACCCAGTCAAAAAACAATGGATCAAAGACAAACTATTGAAAGCCGGCACTGGCATCTGCTCAGGGCTTCCAGCGATCAGCCGCCGCATGATCACTATCACGCCCTTCCACCCACCGCGGCCCCTCCGGGGTGTTTTCCTTCTTCCAAAACGGCGCCCGCGTCTTCAAGTAATCCATCACAAACGCACAGGCATCAAACGCTGCCTGCCGGTGCGCACTGGCCGCGCCGACGAACACAATCGGCTCACCGGGTTCCAGCGCGCCAACACGATGCAGCACTTCCAGCTTGAGCAACGGCCAGCGCTGTTCGGCTTCCACGGCGATCTTGCCCAGGGCCTTTTCGGTCATGCCGGGGTAGTGTTCCAGGAACATCCCCGACACGTCGCGCCCGTCATTGAAGTCGCGCACATAGCCGACAAAGCTCACCACCGCGCCCACGCCCACGTTGGCCGCGTGCATGGCGTTGACTTCGGCACCGGGATCAAAGGCTTCGACCTGCACACGAATGGCCATGCTCAGCCTCCGGTCACAGGTGGGAAGAAGGCGACCTCATCACCGGCTTGCACCGGTTGGTCGAGGCTGCACAGCTCCTCGTTGCGCGCACACATCAGGCTCGCTTCGTTGAGTACGGCGAATTCCGGGTCAGCAGCCAGCGCGAGGCGTACGGCATCAACGCTGGCAAACTCACCTTCCATCTCCAACGAATCCAAGCCCACCGCTTCGGCGTAGCGCGCAAAAAACAGTACGTTGATACTCATTGTTCATCCGCCTTGAAATGCCCGCTCTTGCCGCCAAGCTTTTCCAGCAGGCGAATACTCTCAATGGTCATGCCACGGTCCACCGCCTTGCACATGTCGTAGATCGTCAGTGCTGCGACGCTGGCGGCGGTCAGGGCTTCCATCTCAACGCCGGTCTGGCCGGAAAGCTTGCAGCGCGCAAGGATATGCACAGCGTCCGTGCCGTCGGCACGCAGTTCCACCTTGACGCCGGTGAGCATCAACGGGTGGCACAGGGGGATCAAGTCACTGGTTTTTTTCGCTGCCTGGATCCCGGCAATGCGGGCCACGGCAAACACGTCGCCCTTGGGGTGGGCGCCGTCGACAATCATTTGCAGGGTGTCGGGCAACATGCGCACCCGCGCTTCGGCCACCGCCTCACGGAACGTCACGGCTTTGTCGGTGACGTCGACCATATGGGCGCGACCTTGGGAATCGAGATGAGTCAGCACAGGGATACTCCTGATCAGGAGCAGCGATTGTAAACCTGTGGGTCAAAATTTGCGCAGGGCTGTTTATCCCATCCTGTAGGAGCGAGCTTGCTCGCTCCTACATTCAAGGTTAGAACCGGAAAGTAAACCCGGCATTAATGCCGTTGTTGTTACCGCGGTTGGATAAGAGGTTGGCGAAGGGTTCCAGCACGGTCCACTGGGTGTAACCGATCTCGGCAAACACCTGGTCGGTGCGTGCGTTGTAGTCGGCCTTAGCGTGGTCCGATTGATTGGCGGCCGCCCGCCGCGAAGTGTCCAGGCGGTGCCAGGTGCTGACACCCAGGACGCGTTAACGCAGGCAAATGTCGCACAGAACAAAAACCCCGGACTTCGTGAAAAATCCGGGGTTTTTCGTAGCAGGTTCAATGCAGTTACAGATGAGACTCGGCGTATTCAGCCAGAATCGAACGCGGTACCCCTTGCAGCGCAATGTGCACGCCGTTCGGGAAGTCTTTGAAGCGTTCCGTCAGGTAAGTCAGCCCGGAGCTGGTCGCGGACAGGTAAGGGGTGTCGATCTGCGCCAGGTTGCCCAGGCACACCACTTTGGAACCGGCGCCGGCACGGGTGATGATGGTTTTCATCTGGTGCGGCGTAAGGTTCTGGCATTCATCGATCAGAATCAGGCTTTGCTGGAAGCTGCGACCTCGGATGTAGTTGAGGGATTTGAACTGCAACGGCACTTTGCTGAGGATGTAGTCGACGCTGCCATGGGTGTTTTCGTCATCCATGTGCAAGGCTTCGAGGTTGTCGGTAATCGCTCCCAGCCACGGCTCCATTTTTTCCGCCTCGGTACCGGGCAGAAAGCCGATTTCCTGGTCCAGGCCCTGCACGCTGCGGGTGGCGATGATGCGGCGATAGCGTTTGGTGACCATGGTCTGTTCGATGGCGGCGGCCAGGGCCAGGATGGTTTTGCCCGAGCCTGCGGCGCCGGTCAGGTTGACCAGGTGGATGTCCGGGTCGAGCAGCGCGTAGAGCGCCAGGCTCTGGTAGATATCACGCGGTTTCAGGCCCCAGGCTTCCTGGTGCAACAGGGGCTCCTGATGCAGGTCGAGGATCAGCAGCTTGTCGACCTGGATCTCTTTGATCCAGCCCACAAAGCCCTGTTCATCGACAATGAACTCATTGATATGCACGGCCGGCAGGTTGTCGATCAGCTGTACCTGGTGCCAGGTACGGCCGTGGTCCTGACGGGTTTCGACTTTGCTCACACGGTCCCAGAACGAGCCGGTCATCATGTGATAACCACGCGAGAGCATCGACACGTCGTCGACCAGTTGGTCGGTGCTGTAGTCCTCGGCAGCGATCCCACACGCTCGTGCCTTGAGGCGCATATTGATGTCTTTGGTCACCAGCACCACGCGCAGGTCCTTGTCGCGGGCGTGCAGGTCGATCAATTGGTTGATGATTTTGTTGTCGTTCAGGTTTTCCGGCAGCAGGCTGTTGGGCTCGCTGCGCTTGCTCATCAGAATCGACAGCAAGCCCTTGGGCCCGCCCTTGCCACGCTGGATCGGTACGCCAACTTCAACGTCCTCGGGCGAGGCTTCACCCAGGGTCTTGTCGATCAGGCGGATGGCCTGGCGGCATTCGGCGGCAACGCTGTGGTGGCCGCTTTTGAGTTTGTCGAGCTCCTCAAGCACGATCATCGGGATGGCGACGTGGTGTTCTTCGAAGTTCAGCAGTGCGTTTGGATCGTGGATCAATACGTTGGTATCAAGCACATAAAGGATTGGCTGGTCGGAAGAAGGGTTACGTCCATGATCATCCATACTCGGTCACCTTTGTGGGAGCCATTCGACGCAATACCTGGGCGGTGCTGCGCCTCGATTCGACCACCGATTGCACCTTGAGTAAGGTCAAGTGCAGTGCCCACAGGAGGAGTCTTGGAAGACGCCACCTGTGCTGCAGGTTTCGGCGATCTGACTTCGTAATACCGCAAAACCCATGACAGGAAAAAGCACTTTGACGCTTTTTTGAAGTTTATTTTTCAGGATGACGAATAGCACTAGCCGAGTGCCATGTACCCCGTTAAAGTCGGAAGTCCGCCTGCATCGAAATGTCGCAGCAAATCGCCCCGAAAACACCCCATCCCCAGCAAATTCTGGCACTTCATCGAAATGCCTCGCGACACTCCTGCCAACCCAAGCCACTCTGCGCCGTCGCCTGCAACACCATCGGCAATGCCATCCGCGCCTTGTCCTGAGTGTCGTGAAACACGATCACGCCTTTGCGCCACAGCAGCATCAACGTCAGCACCCGTTGCGCCGACTCATCGGCCTTGAGCTTGCCCGGCTCGTCCTGGGAATCGATGTCCCATAACGCCACTTGCAGGCCCTGTTGCTGGAAGAAGCCCTGGCTGTCTGCGCGGCGTTGCCCATACGGTGGGCGGAACAAGGGCACATAATTTTCCGGCATCAGGTTCTGTACCAGCCCGGCACTGCGGGTGATGGAGCTTTGCCAGTCGACCCAATGGCTGTGGGAGCGGTACTGCCAGCCCTGCAGACCCACACACTGCCCTTGGTACAGCGCCTGCACATCGGCGGCGGAACTGCGCTCCACGCGGGTTTGCAAGCTGCTGCCAAGGACAAAGAACGTGGCGTTCATCTTTTGCTTACGCAGGTAATCGGTGAGCCAGTCGGTATTGCCGCTGACAGCTGCAGGGCCACCGTCGAAGGTCAGCAAAAACATCCGGTCATTGAGTTCATCACCGTTGCGCTCATGATCGCCAAAGCGCGCCACTTCACTGCTGATCTGCGGAAACAGCGCGGCCTTGCGCAACAACTCGTCCAGATAGCGTGCGTGGAAGTGCCGGCTGGGGGCGGCCCAGCCTATATAGAAAGAGTTGTCACCGACCTCGAACTTGCCGGCCTGCTCACGCAGGTCGTCCATGTTTTCCACCAGGTAGCAGAACGAAGCATCTTCTTCGCAGCTCTGCTGGGCGAATGTGTAGTTCTCCAACAGCCGTTGCCAGAGCTGGCGACGCAGGTCGTCGATGGCAGCCAGGTTGATGATCTTCAACCCCAAGCGCTGCTTGAGCGCGGCGTCGTCCAGGGCTTCGCTGGCGAGCAGGCCGTGGGCGAACATCAGAATCTCCGCACGCGAAGCCACATCGAACAGCGCCGGGCTGACGAGTTTTTCCGGCCAGGTACCACGGTCCAGGCTGGCGACATCCACCGGCGCGGCCTGGGCATTCAGGCACAGCAGGCAAGCGGACAATAAAAGCGCTAATCGCACGCGGGGTCTCCCTCTGCAGAGTCGTCGGCCACTATAGCTGATCACGTCCGCCCAGATGGCATTGGCCAGGTTCGACGGGCCTCTGGCTGGCCATGACGGATAAGTCCTACAGCTATTGCCCCTCCAATAAGTAAGAGACCTCTTGATTCCCTCCACCCTATTGAAGGGCTCGCTTACGGCTTCCTAAGATCGGCCCCTACCTGCGGCTCTGCGAGCAGCATGTTCCCCATCGTGTCCCGGCTGACGGCAATTGCAATTGGCGGGGCAACAGGAAAAAAGGAAGCTCCATGCCCCGCCAAAGCGACCTGCGATTCACGTTCGAGCCCTTGAAAGGCGATGCCTTCGATGTGGTGTCCTTCACGCTTGAAGAAGGCCTGTCCCAGCCGTTCAAACTGCATTTGGAACTGGCCAGCCACAACGCCGCCATCGACTTCAATAACGTGCTCGACCTGGCAGGGCTGTTCACGATCTGGCGCGGCGAAATGCCGGTGCGCTACGTACACGGCCTGGTCAGCCTGTTCACCCAGGGAGACACCGGCTTCCATCGCACCCGCTACACCGCCGTCATCGAACCGACCCTGGCGCGTTTCGACCTGCGTTCCAACTGGCGCATCTTCCAGGGCCAGACCGTGCCCGACATCATCACCAACGTGCTTGCCGAGCATCGGCTAACCGACATCCGCCGCGAAATCTGCTTCGATCATCAGCGCCGCGAATACTGCGTACAGGCCGGCGAAACCGACCTCGATTTCATCGCCCGCCTCGCCGCCGAAGAAGGCCTGCTCTACACCTTCGAACACCGCGACGACGGCCACACCCTCGTCCTCACCGACCGCGTCGGCAGCCTGGGCACCATCGGCACGCACAAACATTGCCCCGTGATCTACCAACCCATGGCCGGCGGCGATGCCACGGAACCGGCCTTGACCCGTTTTCACTACACCGAACAAGTACGTACCGCCCGCCAGGTACAACGCGACTACACCTTCACCCACCCGCGCTACGACCAACAGCACACCGCCACCGGCGACCAGGACCTGAAAAACCAGCACAAGGACTACGAACGCTACGACTACCCCGGCCGCTACAAACGCGACATCGCCGGCAAACCCTTCACCAAGACTCGGCTCACCGCCCTGCGCAATGACGCCAAACTGGCGCACCTGGCCGGTGACGACGCTCGCCTGCAACCGGGGCTGGCGTTCGACCTCAATGAGCATCCCCGCGAAGACTTCAACGACCGTTGGCGCACCACCGCCATCACCCACGAAGGCAAACAGCACACCAGCTTGGAGGAAGAGGCGTTCGGCAGCGACCACGGCACCTCATATGAAATGACTGCCAGCGCCATCCGCTGGACCTCGGATTGGAAGGCGCCGCTGCGTGCCAAACCCTGCATCGACGGCCCGCAGATCGCCACGGTGGTTGGGCCGCCAGGGGAAGAGATCTACTGCGATGAATGGGGCCGGGTGAAAGTGCAGTTTCCGTGGGATCGCGCTGACAAAAACAACGATCACAGCTCATGCTGGATTCGTGTGGCTCAAGGCTGGGCGGGAGAGCTTTGGGGCGCCATGGCCATCCCACGTGTGGGTCAGGAACTGATCATCGGCTACCTTGATGGCGATGCCGATCAGCCTATCGCTATCGGTCGGGCATACCGGCAAACCAACCTGCCACCGTATGAGCTGCCCAAGCACAAGACACGGATGACCATCAAAAGCCGAACTCATAAAGGCGAAGGCTTCAATGAGCTGCGTTTTGAGGATGAACTCGGGCATCAGGAAGTGTTTATCCATGCCGAAAAGGACAAGAACGTCCACATCAAAAACAACAACGGCGTCTTCGTCGGCAATAACCGCAAGGAGCGAGTCGAGCACAACGAAACCATCTCCATCGGCGACCACCGCACCGAGGACGTTGGCCAGAACGAAACCATCAGCATCGGTGCCAACCGCAGCGTAACCATCGGTGGCAACAAGGCAGAGACCATCAAGCTGGCCAAAGCCGAAACCATCGGTTTGGCCAAGGCGCTGACCATTGGCGCGGCCTACCAAACCAGCGTTGGCGCGGCCATGAACACCACCGTGGGCCTGAGCCAAAGCGAGCAGGTCGGCATCCACAAATCGGTGGCGGTGGGCAAGAAATTCACCATCGACGCCGGGGATGAATTCAAGGTCACGGTGGGCAAATCCACCTTGGTGATGAAGTCCGACGGCACCGTACTGATCAATGGCCGCACCTTCGATTTCAGCGCCAGCGGCGCGGTGCAGATCAACGGCCAAGACGTGGATATCAACTAGGAGGCGTCATGGGATTTCGCAATCTGACGCCTTTTGATGCGCTGTGTTTCAGTGCCCTGGGCATGGACGACCAAGAGTACCCGGTGCTGGTTTTGAAGGTGGGCTATCGGTTGTTACCCATTGACGAGCAACCGGGGCAGTTTCGGGCCGAGATACTGGATGAGGATCCGTTGGCCCTATGCACCGCTGATCGCTACTACGGCGAGGAAGGAGCAAGCAGCGTCTGCGAGGAAAGCGACCTGGCGCCATTCAAACCACGCTGTGATGTGATCGTTGCGGGCCATGCTCATGCGCCACAAGGCCAACCAGCAACGCAGTGGACCGCCGGGCTGCGCATCAGTGCGCCGCTGGCGCCACCGCCCAACATCGAGGTGCCCCTGCCGACGCCGCTGAGTCCCGGCGAACGCCTGACCGAGTACCAGCTAATGGAATGGCAAGCCGCCCGGCAAGAAGCTTTTAAGCGTCGGGCCGATGCGCCGAGGCGCCATTACTTGCTGGACAAGCAACTCAAATTCACCGGCCCTCGCCAATTCCGTCACAGCTTGTTCGGCGGCTGGCAATTGTCCGAACCTCAGCCCGCAACGTGTGTTCCGCTGCGCTGGGAATATGCCTTCGGTGGCAGCAGCGTAGTGCCTAATCCCGAGCACGCGATTGATGAAAACACCCCGCCCTATCTGCTCAACGAAGTTTGCTACAGCAACCCACTGGGCTGCGGCTGGATCGACAAGCGTCAAGAAGACCTTGGCTATCAACTGGACAAGCCGCTGCGCGAACTGCCCGCGCCACAGATCGAGCCCATCGACAAACCGGTGTGGCGTCTGGATCGGGTCAAACACCCCGAGGATGAACCGGACGCCCGTGGCATGGCGCAGCTCGCGGCCAGCTACAAAAACCACCCGGCTGGATTCGGCGTGGTTGGGCGTGCCTGGGCGCCTCGCCTGCCCTTGGCCGGGAGCTATGACGAGGTCTGGCAGCGGGAACGCTGGCCGGGCTTGCCACGGGATTTCGACTTTGCCTACTGGAACGGTGCGCCGGTTGATCAACAGATCGAATTTCCGCCGCCCGCGTTTCGTCTTGAACTGTTCAACCTGACCGCCCCAGGCCTTACGCCCGACGGCACATTGTGCGTCGAACTGCCCGGCCATCGCCCGTTTGTCCTAATGCGCCTGCACAACGGCGCCATGCTGCCATTGCCCATGCTCACCGACACCCTGCGCATCGACACCGAAGCCATGACCTTGGCGCTGACCCACCGCATCAGCCTGCCCAATCACTTGGGCATTCGCGTATTGGAAGCGCGCTTCGAGACGGATCCGAATGCACCGCTGATCAAACGCGCAGCAAAGGAGGCGCTCTGACATGGCCGATAACGTCATCGCTCGCAAACAAGGCAAATGGAAGGTGGTCAGCATCGTCCCCGACGTGTGCAAGACCCCGATGGGCAGTGCCATCCCGCCGGTGCCTTACCCGGTCACTGCCGAGCTGAAAACCGCTACCGGCGTGGCCAAATCGGTACGTGCCAACGGCAGGCCAGTGGTGGTGTTCGACAAGAGCCTGGTACCGACCACCAAGGGGGATGGAGCTGGCGCCGCCAAAGGTATCAAGAGCAACACAGTCGGCGGCAAATGCTACCCGTTGGAGAAGAGCAGCAGCGTACGCGCCGAAGGCAAGTTGGTGGTGCGCCATGACGACAAGTTCTGGATGAATGGGGCTTAGCGCATGGCCGAACCAATCAACCTGGCACCGGTGCGGGTGCATACGGTCAGTGTACCCGTCCGACGTCCTGCCGACAGCATCGCCGGCCCGGACGAAATGATGCTACAGCTCGGCGAGAACGGCGGCGTGCAAGTCGACCTGTTTGGGCGGGATGCACAAGGTAATGAACTGCACGAAAGCCGGGAAATGCAGGAGTATGAATACGAGGAAATGCGCAAACGCTACTTGCGCGCCGAATTGGCGACGATGCCGCCGTTCAGTTCGTTCAAGAGTGGCAATACCATCGGGCGGGTGGTGGGTGAAACGGTGCCTGCGGCAGTTTCGGCTTCGCAGGCAAACCCAATCATAGAAACGCAAACAGAGGCAGAAAAAGGGTGGTGGACTAGTGCAAGCCCGTGGGTTCACGGCGGCCTAGATGTCCTAGGCTTCGTACCTGGACTGGGTGCAATCCCAGACTTGATCAACGCATGGCATCCATGCTGCTGAAGGCGATGCGGTGAATGCTAGCCTCTCAGCAGTTGCCGCGATTCCCTTTGCAGGCGATGCACTAAAAGGCGGTGTACTGATTGGAAAAGGCATCAACAAAGCCGGAGTTCAGGGTGGCAGGGAGGTATCCGAAAGAGCTGCACGTGCCGTTGAAACAAAGGCAGTAGATCCGGCTTTGCCTAAAGGAAAAAATGGCGGAAAATTTTTAGGTAATGAAAAGTGTTTATTGCGCCCTTACAAACCAGACACATGCAAAGCACAAGGTTTGACAGGCCACCATGTCGTACCAGATCGTGCGTTCAGACAAGGTCCACGCCAAGGGCCCAACAGAAAACAAATCCCTGGAGGTCTTTCCGAGTCAGAGGGATTAGTGATCTGTGTAAGAGGAAAAGGACTTACGGACCAACATGGAAAAATACACAAGTTTTATGACCCTCTTGAAACAGCACTTGGATTATCTGAGACCCCACCCGGAACCACTACCCTGCTAAAACTTGAAATAATGGGTGCACTTGCAACGGCACGCGTCACCGGATGCAACTCTGGCGTGTTGGCCGCTCAATTACGTACATACCATGAAACCAAAGGTTTACCTTCACAATTTAGAGTCAGGGCTGATAAATCAGGAAAACTTATAAGATCTACCCCACCAGGATCCCTTGGCACATTCGGCGCTGGTGATTTCTAAAGGAAGTTGAAAAATGCCCTCAAAACAATCCATTTCGCTGATTATGAATACTGGATCAGCAATCAACAGGGACATGTACTACATGTCATGCTCATTCACAGACCGCACTTTTGACGAACCTTATTCTCGACTTTTTTTCTACCAAGACAAAAATAAGGACAAGTGGTTCTATCATGACCTGCCAGACTTACATGTGGTCTCAACCTGCTTCCCTCCGCCAACCTCAGGAGCAACACGTAAAATCTACGCACTCAGCGAAGAAGGCTACGTTGAGTGCTTTAGCAGAGATGCAATTAGCGTTGAGAAGATACAAGATGCTGGCCTCGATCCATCCAGTAAAATGTATGGATACGTCAACAAGATAAAGCATATAGATGGTCAGTTGTATAGCTGCGGCCACAGAGGACAGATTTATAGAAGAAACGAGTCCACCTGGGAGCATTTTGATGATGGCATACTTAAAAAAAATAAGTTAATCATAGCAAACACTGACATGAGCTTTATGGAGAGCGTAAAGCTTTCCATAGACGAAACCCTTGACTTGTTTGATATAGACGGTTCAACGGGCGATATCTACGTTGTCGGAACTGATGGCTTTCTTGCAAATCACGATGGGGTTCAATGGCACAAATTACCTCGCCTCACAGCCGCTGACCTTCATTGTATATATATTTCATCCTCTGGAATTGTCTGGATCGTTGGTTCACAGGGGACAATAATCAATGGGAGCGCACGATTGGGTTTTAAAGTGCTCGCCCGAAAGAAAATAGATGCTGACTTTTATTCAGCAACTGAATTCCAAAACAATATCTACATCGGAGCCAATAACGGCATTTACAAAGTCATCGACAATACAATCAAAAAGGTCGACATTACCGCTAAAGAGGTCAGCTCCATCGAATCAAAAGACGGTGTCATGTGGGCACTTTCATCTGAAAAATTACTGCGTTTTGATGGGGTTCGCTGGGACGAGTTCGTCCACATAGACAACTAACCACGCCTATAAATTTAATGCCCACCTCCAAAACTATGTATTTTTTTGGAAGATATACCGGAGGCAAACCATGAATGAAGATCAGTTTTTCAAAGACTTCGATGCCCATCGCTGGGACTTCACCATTGTCGATGAAACAGATGAAGAGCAGCCAGTTCTGCAAGTGGGGCTGGTAGCGACTTTTTACCTGATAGATGCTTACCTCCCCGTTCGCAGAAAGCATATTGCTGAAGCCTTTGAACTCTTCTGTAAGCACTTTGGTGAAAAGTTGGTATGGGGCTACACAGGAGGCGAAAATATGATTGAGCAAAATTTCACCCCTCAAACCATGCAGGACTGTATTTCATATATACAATCGGATGGCTTTGCAGAGTCAGCTGCACTTATGTGGTCCTCTAACAAAAGCTTTCAAAACGTTGGCACCTACATGTTTGACGCGTACTCGCCTGCCGGATGGTACGAAAAAGTGCATAGCTCAATAACAACCGTAAGACTGTACCTTCCTATTGAAGAACTCAAAGGTTCAGGTAAAAAGAATTTTGAAGAACTGACATTCAAAATGTGCAACATTTTACGCCCATTGCACGGGGCCGCAGGATTAGGTATTCAACACAGTTATGAATGGGAAAATTATCAGCATGTTGAATATGAACTGGTACAAGAGTACCGAGGTGCAGACCTGTGCATTCCCAGCGGCAATAAGAAATGGCGCACCGGCTACAGCAACCTCAACTGGTATACCTACCTTGCCCACCATTGGGTAAGCAAATTAGGGACAACCGAGGATTTGCTCGAACAACTCAACGACATACGTATAGGCATTTTGCCTTACGAATGGGGCACCATTTTTCGTGCTGGAGACTGGCCTGCCTTGGGCAAAGCGGATATCGACCCTCGCCCCGAGCTGTATGTGATGGTCAATGAAGTGCTCAAACCCTTGCGAGTCAGCAATATTGGCTCGCTGCACTACGGCTCGATTGCCGGTGAAGTGCGCCTCAACGAGCGCACCAGCAACCAATGGATGCGCCGTTTTGACCTTCCCAGCGACTCGCCGAAGCACCCGCCTTCACCGCTTTATCGCCGTATATCAGCAGCGGAGCAACAACAGTTGAACGCTAGCAGGCAGATGCTTGGTGACCTTTTCAGCCAAGCCCCTGACGGTAAATTCAAACTGTAATCAACCCCTTCTGGCTTCAGCTAATACAGGCTCTGTCGCCTTCACTGGCAAGGCCTGAGCATCGGCAACGGGGTCGGCGTCGACCTCAGTGAATCATTGCCGGATTTGGAGCAGTTGTGCACGACTGGAGAAAAAAATGAGTGAGCCCACACCCAGCAAAAACATGCCTACAACAGGACATAACAATCAGCTCTTCAACTACTTGCCACAGGACGCCAGTAACGAAGAGGCCGCCCTCAGCGTGGAGCAAGCCAAGCCGAAGCCGCCCATACTGCTAGCAGACCCTGAATACGATATACGCGGCGTGGCCTGGAACCCGCTGTGCGACGCCGCCACGCCGCTGATCGGCCTGGTCATCCGCCTGCGCCGTCTGGACCACCACGATGACGTACCGGCGCTGTACCAAAGCGTCAGCAACCAGATCATCGCGATCATGGAAGAAGTCCGCCAGCTCGACTACGACGCCAGCATGCTCAAGGCCTACTCCTACAGCCTGTGCCTGTTGGTGGACGAAGTGGTCATGCGCACCACCTGGGGCAGGCTCTCTACCTGGAGCGCCCGCTCATTGCTCAGCCAATTCCACAGCGAGACCCAAGGCGGCGAAAAATTCTTCACCATCATGAACAACATGATTCCCGAAGCCGCCAAGTACCAGCATGTGCTGGAGTTCATGTACCAATGCCTGATCTCCGGCCTCAAAGGCAAATACGGCGCTCATAGCAAGGGCGATGACGAAATACACAAAATCATCGACCAGTTGCACGGTCTGCTGCGCCCTCTTCGCGGCGAAACACCCAAGCGCCTGACCGACCCGCTGACCAACGTCGCGCCGCGCAACTACCGGATCAAACGCGCCTGGCCATTGTGGACGCCGTGGGCCATGGCTGCCGTAGTACTGACGGTCGCCTACACGGTCTACTCGATTCGCTTGAACACCATCACCCAGCAAGTATTGGCGTCTCTGGAGCGGATCCTCAGCCTCTAGCCGTTTTCCAGAGCACTCGTCCAATTGTCGTATCAGCGCCAACATGTGCCTATCACCATCATAGGTGGAGTCAAAACGCCCAACCCCCTAGAATCGCGCCCACGCTACACGCCACGATTCCAGGAGCCAACTTCATGCTGATGGTGATTTCCCCCGCCAAAACCCTCGACTTCGAGTCCAAGCCGGTCACTGCGCGCTTCACCCAGCCGCAGTACCTGGACCACTCCCAGGAACTGCTCGAGCAACTGCGCGAACTGAGCCCGGCGCAAATCAGTGAGTTGATGCACGTCTCCGACAAGATCGGTGGCCTCAACGCCGCGCGCTTCGGCAGCTGGACGCCGGCCTTCACTCCGGCCAACGCCAAGCAGGCGCTGCTGGCGTTCAAGGGCGATGTGTATACCGGCCTGAATGCCGAGACGTTCAGCGAGGCCGATTTCAGCTACGCCCAGGACCACCTGCGCATGCTCTCGGGGCTCTACGGCTTGCTGCGCCCGTTGGATTTGATGATGCCGTACCGCCTGGAGATGGGCACCAAACTGGCCAATGCCCGTGGCAAGGACCTCTATGCTTTCTGGGGTACGCGCATCAGCGAGTGGTTGAATGAGGCACTGGCCGAGCAAGGCGACGATGTGCTGCTCAACCTGGCGTCCAATGAGTATTTTTCGGCGGTCAAGCGCACGGCCTTGAAGGCGCGGATCATCAATACTGAGTTCAAGGACCTGAAGAACGGTCAGTACAAGATCATCAGCTTCTACGCGAAAAAAGCCCGAGGCATGATGAGCCGGTTTGTGATTGAAGAACGCATCAACGACCCGGCACAGCTCAAGCAGTTCGATGTGCAGGGTTACCGCTTCAATGCGGAGCAGTCCAAGCCAGACAACCTGGTGTTTTTGCGCGATCACGCACCGGAATAAGGCCTGTACAGCCACCAACATCAACTGTGGGAGCTGGCTTGCCTGCGATAGCGGTGGGTCAGCCGACTCACATGTTGCTGATACACCGCTATCGCAGGCAAGCCAGCTCCCACATTTTTGTCTGCATTTCAGCCCTGGGATCGTCATTTATTTGGCGCCAAAAAATATTACGACACATCCCTAACAATTTCTTCACTCGACACTCGTCGGTTTTTTTCGTAGTGGCACCACTTTTTTTTAACGGTAGTGGCACAAAACTATCCTCTCGCACCAACTCCCCATAACTACTGGCCTAAATAGCAAGTGCTATCAATATAGTACTAGTGCCATCTTTTCTAATATTTCAAAAAATTTCCGGAAAGGGGATGAGCGGCCCGGAACTTCGTCCTGAAGCACCGCTCATACCACCGGTAACGAAATTCTCTGTTTACGTAAGAGATGACTTACATACCGACCAATGGAAGTAGCCAAGTTGTCATATAGCACTTTGGCTCGAGGGTCATATCATCAACTGATTGAGTTGAGGGCGGCGATAAGGACTCATTGCCAACCCCCTAAAGGCCAAGGCAGCGCTGACCTAAATGAGCCAGTGTTAACACCCAAGGCATTGATATCAAAAGGCTTCTTGCCTGTATCAAAGCCCTGCGGCACTGGCGCCGGCCCCTTCCGCCACGGAAGACCGGCTGCATTTCAGGGCAAGCCCCAATAACAAGGCCACGTTGCGCACAACTTGAGTGCAATAGTTAGTCACTCGCTATTTAACATGCCTGCACGCGGTAAGTCGGCGTCTATTCGCCTAACTTTCGCGGCATCAGTGACGCTTGCAAACATGAACTCCGGCCATCTAATGGCATGATTTAAACATAGAGGTAATTGCGATGCGCATCAGCATATTTGGTTTGGGTTACGTTGGCGCCGTGTGTGCCGGTTGCCTGTCTGCCCGTGGCCATGAAGTGGTCGGCGTAGACATCTCCAAGGAAAAGATCGACCTGATCAATGCGGGTAAATCCCCCATCGTTGAACCAGGTCTGGGCGAACTGTTGAGCCAAGGCATCGCAACCGGTCGACTGCGCGGTACCACCAACTTCGCCGACGCCATCCGCGACACCGACCTGTCGATGATCTGCGTGGGTACGCCGAGCAAGAAAAACGGCGACCTGGAACTGAACTACATCGAGTCGGTATGCCGCGAAATCGGTTTTGTACTGCGTGACAAGACCACTCGCCACACCATCGTGGTGCGCAGCACCGTACTGCCAGGCACCGTGGCCAACGTGGTGATCCCGATCCTCGAAGACTGCTCCGGCAAGAAAGCCGGCGTTGATTTCGGCGTTGCGGTCAACCCGGAGTTCCTGCGTGAATCCACCGCCATCGCCGACTACGACCTGCCGCCGATGACCGTCATCGGTGAGTTCGACACCGCCTCCGGCGATGTCCTGCAGTCGCTGTACGAAGAACTCGATGCGCCGATCATCCGCAAGGACATCGCCGTCGCCGAAATGATCAAGTACACCTGCAACGTGTGGCACGCCACCAAAGTCACCTTCGCCAACGAGATCGGCAACATCGCCAAGGCTGTCGGCGTCGACGGTCGCGAAGTGATGGAAGTGGTCTGCCAGGATAAGACCCTCAACCTGTCCCAGTACTACATGCGCCCAGGCTTCGCCTTCGGTGGCTCGTGCCTGCCAAAAGACGTGCGCGCCCTCACCTACCGCGCCGGCTCCCTGGACGTGGAAGCACCGCTGCTCAACTCGCTGATGCGCAGCAACGAGTCCCAGGTACAGAACGCCTTCGACATCGTCTCCAGCCACGACAAACGCAAAGTTGCGCTGCTGGGCCTGAGCTTCAAGGCCGGCACCGACGACCTGCGCGAAAGCCCGTTGGTAGAGCTGGCAGAAATGCTGATCGGCAAGGGCTACGACCTGAGCATCTACGACAGCAACGTCGAGTACGCCCGTGTACACGGCGCGAACAAGGACTACATCGAGGGCAAGATCCCGCACGTGTCGTCCCTGCTCAACTCGGATTTCGATGATGTGATCAACAACTCCGACGTGATCATCCTCGGTAACCGTGACGAGAAGTTCCGTGCCCTGGCGCATAACGCTCCGGAAGGCAAACAAGTGGTCGACCTGGTGGGCTTCATGTCCAAGGCCACCAGCGTGAGCGGCCGTACCGAAGGTATTTGCTGGTAACAGCAACGGCAAGTTTCAGGCTGCAAGTGGCTTTATCCCCAGCGCTTGCAGCCTGAAGCCTCCTCACCTTGCGGATGACGCTTATGTCCAAGTTAAAACATGTATTTCTGCAATCGGCCGGCTGGCTGTTCTTTCTCAGCCTGCTGATGGGTCTCGCCCTGCTGTTGCCGGCGAGCACCTTCGATTCGCAATCGAAGAATTTTATTTTCCTGATTGGTGCCGTGGGTATCTGGCGCTACTCGATGGGCGCGACGCATTTCTTTCGCGGCATGCTGTTCCTGTACGTGGTGTACCCGCACCTGCGCCGCAAAGTGCGCAAGCTGGGCAAAGCCGCCGACCCGTCCCATGTGTTCCTGATGGTCACCAGTTTCCGTATCGACGCGCTGACCACCGCCCAGGTCTACAGCTCGGTGATTCGTGAAGCCATCGACTGTGGCTTCCCCACCACCGTGGTGTGCTCGCTGGTAGAAATGTCCGATGAGCTGCTGGTCAAAAGCCTCTGGGAAAAACTCAACCCGCCGGCTCACGTCAAGCTCGACTTCGTGCGCATCGCCGGTACCGGCAAGCGTGACGGCCTGGCGTTTGGTTTCCGCGCCATCTCCCGCCACTTGCCCGACGACCGCGCCGTGGTCGCCGTGATCGATGGCGACACCGTGCTGGCCGAAGGCGTGGTGCGCAAGACCGTGCCGTGGTTCCAGCTGTTCGGCAATGTCGGTGGCCTGACCACCAACGAATTCTGCGAAGTGCGCGGCGGCTACATCATGAGCGAATGGCACAAACTGCGCTTCGCCCAACGCCACATCAATATGTGCTCCATGGCCCTGTCCAAGCGCGTACTGACCATGACCGGGCGCATGTCGGTGTTCCGTGCCAGCGTTGTCACCGACCCGGGCTTTATCGCCGACGTGGAAAGCGACTCGCTGCAACACTGGCGCCTGGGCCGGTTCAAGTTCCTCACCGGGGATGACAAGTCCAGCTGGTTCAGCCTGATGCGCTTGGGCTACGACACCTTCTACGTGCCGGATGCCGCGATCAACACCGTGGAACACCCGCCGGAAAAGAGCTTCATCAAGGCCAGCCGCAAGCTGATGTTCCGCTGGTACGGCAACAACCTGCGCCAGAACTCCCGCGCGCTCGGCCTGGGCATGCGTCGCCTCGGCCTGTTCACCAGCGTGGTGTTGTTCGACCAGCGCGTGTCGATGTGGACCTCCCTGCTCGGCCTGACCGTGGCCATGATCGCCACCTTCAAGTACGGCGGCGCGTTCATCCTCGCCTACCTGCTGTGGATCGGCATCACCCGCCTGATTCTCACCCTGCTGTTGTCGTGCTCCGGCCACAAGATCGGCCCGGCCTACCCGCTGATTCTCTATTACAACCAGATCATGGGCGCGCTGGTGAAGATCTACGTGTTCTTCCGCCTTGATCAACAGTCCTGGACCCGCCAGGACACCAAACTGACCCGCGATTTGGCCAGCTTTCAACGTTGGTTCAACACCTGGTCGTCTCGGACCATGACCTTCTCCGCCGGCAGCATCTTCGTTGCCGTGTTGCTGATGATGGTCTGACCCTGCCAAGCCTGAATTAACCTAGGAATTACACCCGATGAATAGCCAAGTAAACGCCAACGTTGTCCACGAATCCGAAGCCCAGCGCCAACACGCCCGGGTGAAAATCCCGGCCAAGCTGCGCTTCTTCAACAGCGACCGCACGCCGACTGAGGCGAAGGTTATCGACCTGTCCGCCGGCGGCCTGGCCTTCACCGCCACCCAGCCGCTCACCATCGGCCAAGTGCACAAAGGCCGCCTGCAGTTCGTGATCGATAACCTCGGCCTGGCCATGGATGTGGAGCTGCAGATTCGCTCCTACGACCGCCAGACCGGCCGCACCGGTTGCCAGTTCCAGAACCTCGATGCCCAGGATATTTCCACCCTGCGCCACCTGATCACCTCGCACCTGTCCGGCGACATCGTGACCATGGGCGACGTGCTCGCGACCCTGCAACGCGACAACTTCACCAAGGCACGCAAGGTCAAGGACGGCGGCAGCGGCATGACCGCGTTCGGTCGCCTGCGCGCCGTGACCTTCAGCCTGGCGATCTTTTTGGTGGGCCTGGCGGCCTTCGGTTTTGTGGTCAAGTCGCTCTACGGCATGTACTTCGTCAGCCACGCCCAGGCCGGCCTTGTCAGCGTACCGGGCATGAACGTGACCATGCCCCGTGACGGCACCGTGCAAAGCCTGCTCAAAGGTGATTCGGTAGCGGCCAAAGGCGCGCCACTGGCGACCTTCAGCACCAGCATGCTCGATGTGCTCAAGGGCCACTTGGACGAAGACCAGTTGCAACCGGCCAAGGTCGAGGAACTGTTCGGCAAGCAAATGACCGGCACCCTCACCTCGCCTTGCGATTGCGTGGTGGCCCAGCAACTGGTCGCCGACGGCCAGTACGCCAGCAAGGGTGATGTGATCTTCCAACTGGTACCACGCGGCAGCGAGGCCAATGTGGAAGCGCGCTTCAGCTATCGCCAGTTCGGTGATGTGCGCCCAGGTACGCAGGTGAACTTCCAGGTCGCCGACGAAGAACAAGTGCGCACCGGCACCATCGTCAGCAGCACCAGCCTGAACAGCGCCGACTTGTCTTCTGACATCCGCGTGCAGATCAAGCCTGATGCACCGCTGGACAGCACCTACGCCGGCCGCCCGGTGGAAGTCACCAGCGACCGTGGCCCATCGCTGAACTGGCTGATCGACAAAGCCATGGCTCACGGTCTGTAAGCGAGGACATGCCTGTGACTCTTCCAAATACACCGTTGCCCCATGTGGGAGCCGGGCTTGCCCGCGATGCAGGCGACTCGGTGCATCAGTTGCACCGCAGCGATGCCATCGCAGGCAAGCCAGCTCCCACCCAGAGCAGATTTCACTTGGCCTCTGCGTACTGCGCGCTGGCACTGGCCGTGAGCCTGGCCGGTTGCGCCGGCCTGCCCGACCAACGCCTGGCCAATGAGGCGCTGAAACGCGGCGACACCGTCACCGCCCAGCAGAATTACCAGCAACTGGCAGAACTGGGCTACAGCGAGGCCCAGGTGGGCCTGGCCGATATCCAGGTCGGCACCCGCGACCCGGCGCAAATCAAGCAGGCCGAAGCCACTTACCGTGCGGCGGCAGACATATCGCCCCGCGCCCAGGCGCGCCTTGGCCGTCTGCTGGTGGCCAAGCCCGGCGCTACCGAGGCCGAGCACCATGAAGCCGAAAGCCTGCTGAAAAAAGCCTTTGCCAATGGCGAAGGTAATACCTTGATCCCGCTGGCGATGCTGTACCTGCAATACCCGCACAGTTTCCCCAACGTGAATGCCCAACAACAGATCAGCCAATGGCAGGCGGCGGGTTACCCGGAAGCCGGCCTGGCCCAGGTGCTGCTGTATCGCACCCAGGGTACCTACGACCAGCATCTGGATGACGTGGAGCGCATCTGCAAAGCCGCGCTGAACACCACCGATATCTGCTACGTCGAACTGGCCACGGTCTATCAGAAAAAACAGCAGCCGGAACAACAGGCCGAACTGCTCAAGCAGATGGAAGCAGGCGTAAGCCGTGGCACCGTTACCGCCCAGCGCGTCGACAGCGTCGCCCGCGTACTCGGCGATGCCACTCTCGGCACCCCGGACGAGAAAACCGCCCAGGCGTTGCTGGAAAAAATCGCCCCCGGCTACCCGGCGTCCTGGGTCAGCCTGGCGCAACTGCTCTACGACTTCCCCGAACTGGGCGACGTCGAGCAGATGATGAAGTACCTCGACAACGGCCGCGCCGCCGACCAGCCACGCGCCGAATTGTTGCTGGGCAAGCTCTACTACGAAGGCAAGTGGGTGCCCGCCGATGCCAAGGCCGCCGAGGCGCATTTCGAGAAAGCCGTGGGCCGTGAAGTGGCCGCCGATTACTACCTCGGCCAGATCTACCGCCGTGGCTACCTGGGCAAGGTTTACCCGCAAAAAGCCCTGGACCACCTGCTGACCGCCGCGCGCAACGGCCAGAACAGCGCCGACTTCGCCATTGCCCAACTGTTTTCCCAAGGCAAGGGCACCAAGCCCGACCCATTGAACGCCTATGTCTTCAGCCAGTTGGCCAAGGCCCAGGCCACGCCAGAAGCCAATGACCTGGCCACCCAGCTCGAAGCGCCGCTGACCCCTGCGCAACGCGCCGAAGGCCAACGCCTGGTGCAACAGGAGCTGGCCGCCCGCGGCACCCTGGCCCAAAGCACGCTGCAACTGCACGCCCTGCAAGAAGAAGACGGCGAGGAATCCCTATGAAGCTCAACCCATTCGTGAAGGCCGGCATCGGCCTGACCTTCGCCCTGCTGTGGTCGTGCCCGACCCTGGCCGCGCTCACCGAAGCCAAGAACTTCGGCCTGGAAGTCAAAGCCACCGCGCAGTCTGAAGATGACCGCGACCTCGGC
This sequence comes from Pseudomonas salmasensis, assembly GCF_014268375.2. Classification (NCBI taxonomy): domain Bacteria; kingdom Pseudomonadati; phylum Pseudomonadota; class Gammaproteobacteria; order Pseudomonadales; family Pseudomonadaceae; genus Pseudomonas; species Pseudomonas salmasensis. The sequence continues at coordinate 4,679,946 of NZ_CP077083.1, read as the reverse complement.
ACCCAGAAAGGCGGCGACGTCAACGGCATCGGCCTCGACCTGCGCCCCTGGATCTACGGCGAAAGCGGCGCGTGGAGCGCCTACGCCATGGGCCAGGCAGTGGTGTCCAGCGACATCATCGAGACCGACACCCTGCAACAGTCGACCGATGACACCACCGAGCAGCAGTCGAGCAACGACGACCGCAAGGCCAAGAAAAACTACCTGGCCCTGCGTGAGTTCTGGGTCGGCTACAGCGGCTTCACGCCCTACCCCGGCGAGATCCTCAAGTTCGGCCGCCAGCGCCTGCGCAACGACGACGGCCAATGGCGCGACACCAACATCGAAGCACTGAACTGGACCTTTGACACCACCCTGCTCAAGGCCAATGTCGGCGCCGCCGAACGCTTCAGCGAATACCGCACCGACCTCAAGGAACTGTCGCCGGTCGACAAAGACCGCCAGCACTTCTACGCCGACGCCGCCTACCAGTGGACGCCGGGCCAGTGGATCGGCGTACGCGGCCACCACACCCATGACGACGGCAAGCTCGACTACGCCGAGCCGGGTGTGGCCAGCGACCCGTTGGACAAGCGCGAAAACGGCGACCTGACCTGGCTGGGCATCGAAGCCAACAGCGACGCCTATAACTGGCGCAACACCAACACCGTCAACTACTGGGCGAGCATCACCGGCATGCGCGGCGACCGCGACAAGGTCAACGCCTTGAACGCCGACGGCACGCGCCCCACCAGCGCCAAGCGCAGCGATGACCTGAGCGGCTGGGCCACCGACATCGGCGTGCGCCTGCGCCTGGACCCGCAGTGGCAAGTCGGCGCGGCCTATTCGCGCGCCAGTGCCGAGTACGAGCAGAACGGCCTGCAAAGCAACCGTTCGAACTGGACCGGTACCCAGTCCCGCGTGCATCGCTTCGGTGAAGCCTTTCGCGGCGAGATGAACAACATGCAGTCCATGAGCCTGTTCGGCTCCTGGCAGCTGCGCGAGGACTATGACGCCAGCCTGGTGTACCACAAGTTCTGGCGCGTGGACGGCAACAAACCGGTGGGCAGCAACGGTATCGACGCGGTGCAGAACAACACCGATGACGTCACCGGTGCAATTCTCTCCAGCACCTCCCTGCCCCTTGAAGACGGCAAGAAAGACCTCGGCCAAGAGATGGACCTGGTGGTCACCAAGTACTTCAAGAAAGGCTTGCTGCCTGCGGCGCTGAGCCAGTCGATCGACGAGCCTTCAGCCCTGGTGCGTTTGCGTGCCGGCGTGTTCAAGCCCGGCGATGCCTATGGCAGCCAGGTCGACTCCTACATGCACCGCGCGTTCGTCGACGTGGTCTGGAAATTCTGATGGGAGCCTGCGCCATGAATGCTCAAAGCCTACTCGTCGCGGCAATGCTGATGGCCAGCGCCACAGCGTTCGCCGATACGGCGGCCAAGGCGCCGACCATCGCCAAGGAACTGCAACAGGCCAAGACCTACACCATTTCCAGCCCGCCCACCGCGCCGCTGGAAATGGCCAAGCCGGCGCTGCCCGATCTGTCGGGCTACACCGCGCAGGCGATGGAAAAGAAAATCGTCAAGACCAAGGCCGGCAAAATCAGCATCCGCCGCATGATGCAGGAAGACGCGCTCAAGGACTTTATCGGCGGCGATAACAAGATGGCCGAATGGGTGGTGCGCCAGCACGGCATTCCCCAGGCGATCTTCGTCGACGACGGCTACATGAACCTCAAGGACCTGCTGGGCAAGGTGCCCAAGCAGTACTTCAGCGAAACGTCGCCGGGGGTGTTCCTGGCCAAATTGCCGATCGTAGTGGGCCGTAAGGGCATCCTCGATATCGACAAGAATACCCAGGAACTGCGCCTGTCCCAGCAAGCCGGTTCGTTTTTGATCAACGACGGCCAGCTGTTCGTGCGCGATACCAAGGTCACCGGCTGGGATGAAAAAGCCAACGGCCCGGCGCTGTTCAAGTCGGCCAAGGAGTTCCGCCCGTTCCTGCTGGCCTGGGGCGGCACCGAGACCTATATCTCCAAAACCAAAATGGCCAGCTTCGGCTACGCCAACAGTAAGTCGTACGGGGTGAGTATTTCCCAATACACGCCGAACATGGCCAAGGTGCTCAAGCGTTCCGAGCCGACCGGCTGGATCATCGACTCCGAGTTCTCGGACATGTGGTACGGCTTCTACTGCTACGAGACCACAGGCTTTGTGATCAAGGGCAATACCTACAAAGACAACATCGTCTACGGCATTGACCCCCATGACCGTTCCCACGGCCTGATCATCGCGGACAACACCGTCTACGGCACCAAGAAGAAGCACGGCATCATCATTTCCCGGGAAGTGAACGACAGCTTCATCTTCAACAACCGCAGCTATGACAACAAGCTGTCGGGCCTGGTGATCGACCGTAACAGCGTCAACAACCTGATCGCCGACAACGAGATCTACCGCAACCACACCGACGGCATCACCCTCTATGAGAGCGGTGACAACCTGCTGTGGGGCAACAAGGTGATCAGCAACCGTCGCCACGGGATCCGCGTGCGTAACAGCGTGAACATCAAGCTCTACGAAAACACCTCGATGGCCAACGGATTGACCGGCGTGTACGGCCACATCAAGGACTTGACCGACACCGACCGCGACATCGCCCTCGACCCGTTCGACGCCAAGGTGTCGCTGATCGTGGTCGGCGGTGAACTGGCGGGTAACGGCAGCGGGCCGCTGTCCATCGACTCGCCGTTGAGTATCGAGCTGTATCGCGTGTCGATGCTGGCGCCGACCAAATCCAGCGGCATCAGCTTCTCCGGCATCCTGGGTGACCGCCAGGAAGAAATTCTCGACCTGCTGGTACGCCAGCAGAAAGCCGTGCTGATCGACCCCGTCGAACGCCAGACCGAAATGCAGGACTGAGGATGACCCTTATGCACCCACACATGATCAAACTGCTGAGCCTTTCGGGTCTGACCCTCGGCCTGCTGGCGGCCAGCCAGGGCGTACGCGCCGATGAAGTGAAAGCCCCGACTTTCACCGCCGAGCCGTGCTGCAGCCTGTGCCCGGCCGCCCATGACGCGAAGAACTACACCACGCGCTACCAGCAGAACTTCACCACCCTGGTTCAAGCCCAGGGCGACTGGCTGTTCCGTACCCAGGAAGACCTGCGCACCGAGTTCGACACCACCCCGGCCGGCTACAAGCGCATGCAGCAGTTGCACGATGCGTTCAAGAGCAAGGGCGTGGAACTGGTGGTGGTCTACCAGCCAACCCGTGGCCTGGTGAACCGCAACAAGCTCAACCCCGCGGAGAAAGCCTCGTTCGATTTCGACAAGGCCTTGGGCAACTACAAGAGCATGCTCGGCCGCTTCGCCAAGATGGGCTACGTGGTGCCAGACCTGTCGCCGCTGACCAACGAGCAACTGCCGGATGAATTGCCAGCCCACGACTTCTACTTCCGTGGCGACCAGCACTGGACCCCATACGGCGCCCAGCGCACCGCAAAAATTGTCGCGGCCAAGGTCAAGCAAATGCCCGAATACGCTGAGATTCCCAAGCGTGAATTCGAGACCAAACGCTCGGGCCGCATGGGCAAGACCGGCACCCTGCACAACATGGCCGGGCAACTGTGTGGCACCAGCTACGCGATCCAGTACATGGACCAGTTCACCACCGAGCCCAAGGGCGAAGCCGGTGACGGCGACCTGTTCGGCGATTCGGGCAACCCGCAGATCACCCTGGTGGGCACCAGCCACAGTGGCAAAAACTACAACTTCGCCGGCTTCCTGGAAGAAGAAATCGGCGCCGACATCCTCAACGTCGCCTTCCCCGGCGGTGGCCTGGAAGGTTCGATGCTGCAGTACCTGGGCAGCGATGAATTCCAGAAGAGCCCGCCGAAGATCCTGATCTGGGAATTCTCGCCGCTGTACCGCCTCGACCAGGAAACCATCTACCGCCAGATGATGGCGCTGCTGGACAACGGCTGCGAAGGCAAGACCGCGCAGATGTCGGCCAGCACCACGCTCAAACCCGGCAAAAACGAACTGATGGTCAACAGCGCCAACAAAGACCTGCGCAACGCCAACCACCAAGTTGATATCCGCTTCGCCGATCCGTCGGTGAAAACCTTGCAAGCCACCCTCTGGTATATGAACGGGCGCCACGAGGACATCAAGATCGAGAAACCCGAAACATCCGATACAGACGGGCGTTTCGCCTTTGAACTGCGCACCGATGAAGACTGGGCCTCGCAGAACTTGCTGGCCGTGGAAGTGCAGGGCCCCGAAGCGGGCGCTGCAGCGCAGAAGGTTGAAGCGAAAATTTGCACACGCAACGTATTCCCCGCCGGTGGTCAACAGACCGCGTCAACGGGGCAATGAGGTTACTTATGCAGAAGTTATGGATTCCATCGTTGCTGGGCCTGGCGATCTTCGCCGGGGCAGCCAACGCCGCCGCGCCGCTGCGTCCGCCCCAGGGTTACTTCGCACCGATCGAAGCGTTCAAGACCGGCGACTTCAAGAATGATTGCGACAGCATGCCAACGCCCTACACCGGGCCGTTGCAGTTTCGCAGCAAATACGAAGGCTCCGACAAGGCCCGTTCGACCCTGAACGTGCAGTCGGAAAAAGCCTTTCGCGACAGCACCGCCGATATCACCAAGCTGGAAAAAGACACCAGCAAGCGCGTGATGCAGTTCATGCGTGACGGTCGCCCGCAGCAGCTTGAATGCACGCTCAACTGGCTGGTGTCGTGGGCCAAGGCCGATGCGTTGATGTCCAAGGACTTCAACCACACCGGCAAGTCGATGCGTAAATGGGCGTTGGGCAGCATGGCGTCGGCCTATGTGCGCCTGAAGTTCTCCGAGTCGCAGCCACTGGCCAAGCACCCGCAGGAAGCCCAGCAGATCGAAGCCTGGTTCAACAAGCTGGCCGACCAGGTGGTGAGCGACTGGGACAACCTGCCCCTTGAAAAAACCAACAACCACTCCTACTGGGCCGCCTGGTCGGTGATGGCAACGTCCATCGCTACCAACCGCCGCGACCTGTTTGATTGGGCGGTGAAGGAATACAAGGTCGGCGTGAACCAGGTCGATGACCAGGGCTTCCTGCCGAACGAATTGAAGCGTCAACAACGCGCCTTGTCGTACCACAACTACGCGCTGCCGCCGCTGTCGATGATCGCCAGTTTTGCCCTGGTCAACGGCGTGGACCTGCGCCAGGAAAACAACAGCGCGCTCAAGCGCCTGGGTGACAAGGTGCTGGCCGGGGTGAAAGACCCGGACATCTTCGAACAGAAGAACGGCAAAGAGCAGGACATGAAGGACCTCAAGGAAGACATGAAATTTGCCTGGCTTGAGCCCTTCTGCACCCTCTACACCTGCGCCCCGGAAGTGATCGAACGCAAGCATGGCATGCAACCGTTCAAGACCTTCCGCCTGGGGGGTGACCTGACCAAGGTCTACGACCCGGCGCATGAAAAAGGCAACAAAGGCTCCTGACAAAACACCACCTGAACTGTAGGAGCGAGCTTGCTCGCGAAGAACCCACAGGCACCGAGATTTTTCAGGTGCCCAGCGTCATCGTTAACGACCTTCGCGAGCAAGCTCGCTCCTACAGGGGTCGCGTGTGAATGCAATACAGCCTCCCCCGAAATCGTGGGGGGGTTTGGGGGGGCTCTGGCCCTTGACTGTTGGTTAAACATGGAGAGATCGGGATGGTTTTCTCGTCCAATGTGTTCCTGTTTCTGTTCTTGCCGATCTTCCTCGGCTTGTACTATTTGAGCGGGCAACGCTATCGCAATCTGCTGCTGCTGATTGCCAGCTACGTGTTCTACGCCTGGTGGCGAGTGGACTTCCTGGCGCTGTTCGCGGCCGTCACGCTGTGGAACTACTGGATCGGCCTCAAGGTCGGTGCCGCGGGCGTTCGCACCAAACCGGCGCAGCGCTGGCTATTGCTCGGCGTGGCGGTCGACCTGTGCATCCTCGGCTACTTCAAGTACGCCAACTTCGGTGTCGACAGCATCAACGTAATGATGAAGTCGGCCGGCCTGGAGCCGTTCATCCTCACCCACGTGCTGTTGCCGATCGGGATCTCGTTCTACATCTTCGAGTCCATCAGCTACATCATCGACGTGTACCGTGGCGACACCCCGGCGACCCGCAACCTCATCGACTTTGCGGCGTTCGTGGCGATCTTCCCGCACCTGATCGCCGGTCCCGTGCTGCGCTTTCGCGACCTGGCCGACCAGTTCAACAACCGCACCCATACCCTGGATAAATTCTCCGAGGGCTGCACGCGGTTCATGCAGGGCTTTATCAAGAAGGTCTTTATTGCCGACACCCTCGCGGTGGTGGCCGACCATTGCTTCGCCCTGCAAAACCCCACCACGGGGGATGCCTGGCTCGGCGCGCTGGCCTACACCGCGCAACTGTACTTCGACTTCTCCGGTTACAGCGACATGGCCATTGGCTTGGGCTTGATGATGGGTTTCCGCTTCATGGAAAACTTCAAGCAGCCCTACATCAGCCAGTCGATCACCGAGTTCTGGCGGCGCTGGCACATCAGCCTGTCCACCTGGCTGCGTGACTACCTGTACATCACCCTGGGCGGCAACCGCAAAGGCACGCTGACCACCTACCGCAACCTGTTCCTGACCATGCTGCTCGGTGGCCTGTGGCACGGCGCGAACATCACCTACATCGTGTGGGGCGCCTGGCACGGCATGTGGCTGGCGATTGAAAAAGCCATCGGCCTGAACACCGCGCCGCGCAGCTTCAATGTGTTGCGCTGGGCCTTCACCTTCCTGCTGGTGGTGATGGGCTGGGTGATCTTCCGCGCCGAAAACCTGCACGTTGCCGGGCGTATGTACGGTGCGATGTTCAGCTTTGGCGAATGGTCATTGTCGGAACTCAACCGCGCCAACCTTACCGGCCTGCAAGTGGCAACCCTGGTGGTGGCCTATGCAACGCTGGCGTTCTTCGGCCTGCGCGACTTCTACACCAACCGCCCTGCCGACAAGACCAAGCCCGCCGACCCGAGCCTGATCAAGGCCGTACCCGGCGACAACCCTGGCAGCATCCACGAGCCTGGTTTCAGCGTGGGCCGTGACGCTGCCGTGCAACCGGCCTACTGGACCGCTGACTGGCCACGCTACGCCATGCGCGGCGCGGTACTGCTGCTGTTCGTGGCGTCGATTCTCAAACTATCGGCGCAGAGTTTCTCGCCGTTCCTTTACTTCCAATTCTGAGGGAGCCGACCATGACCCGTTCATTACGCGTCCTCTATATAAGCCTGTTCATGGTGCTGTTGCTGGCACTCGGCGCCTGGTCGCTGCGCAGCTTCTTTGGCTTCAGCACCAATGCCGATGCCACCGTGCTTAACGGTCGCTGGACCAAAGCCGTCGAGACTCACTACGACGACGAGTTCCCGATCAAGCGCCTGGGCACCAACCTGTGGGCGGCGCTGGACTACAAGCTGTTCAATGAAGGCCGCCCTGGCGTGGTGCTGGGCCGTGATCACTGGTTGTACAGCGACGAGGAATTCAACCCCGCCGTCAACGAAGACCAGAACCTGCAAGGCAATTACGCGCTGGTCGAAGGCGTACGCCAAAAGCTCAAGGCCCAGGGTATCCAACTGGTGATGGCCATCGTGCCGGCCAAGGTGCGCCTGTATCCAGAGCATCTGGGTGAAGTGAAACCGGCCAGCGTGCACGCCAACCTGTACCAGGACTTCCATGCCCGAGTGGCAGCGGACAACATTCCAGCGCCAGATCTGCTCGGCCCGCTGCAACAGGCCAAGCTCGCCGGCAAGCAAGTGTTCCTGCGCACCGACACCCACTGGACCCCAGACGGTGCCGAAGTCGCCGCCAAGCAATTGGCCAAGGCGATTGCCGACAAGACCCCACTGAGCGGCGAGCCGCAGCGCTTTGTCACCGAGGCCGAAAAAACCGAGCCGCATAAAGGCGACTTGCGTTTGTTCCTGCCCCTGGACCCGCTGTTCGAAAACCTGATGCCACCTAAAGAGCCGCTGGAAAAACGCGTCACCCACCTGGCCGAAGAGAAAGGTGATGACGCGCTGTTCAGCGACAGCGAAACCCCGGTGGCACTGGTGGGCACCAGCTACAGCGCCAACCCCAACTGGAACTTCGTCGGTGCGCTCAAGCAAGCCTTGCACAGCGACGTGGTCAGCTATGCCGAAGACGGCCACGGCCCGATCCTGCCGATGCTCAGCTACCTCAAAAGTGACGACTTCAAGAACAGCCCGCCGCAGGTGCTGATCTGGGAGTTTCCTGAACGTTATCTGCCTATCAACAACGAAATCGGTGATGCCGACCCGGCCTGGGTTGCGCAACTTAAACAAGCCGGTTCGCGCCAACAGAACATGGCAATCAACACACCTAAATCCGAGACGCCCGACCGGGCGCAAAACTGAAAGAGAGGTAACTCACAATGACTTTCACTACTACTCCTCGTCGTCTCGCTAAAACCCTGGCAATCGCTGCGGGCCTGAGCGTCGTATCCCTGTCGGCCTTCGCGGCCGGTGACGCCGCCCTGTACGGCCCGACCGCGCCAAAAGGCTCCAGCTTCGTGCGTATCTACAACGCCAGCAACCAGGAAGTCAGCGCCACCGTTGGCAGCACCAACCTCAGCGACGTTGCGCCACTGGCCAGCAGCGACTTCAGCTTCATGCCCGGCGGTGACTACAGCGCCAAGGTCGGCAGCCAGACCCTGCCGGTCAAGCTGGCCGCCGACCACTACTACACCCTGGTCAACAGCGGCAGCGGCCAGCCGCAGTTGATCGAAGAGCCACCGTTCAAGAACAAGCAGAAATCCCTGGTGCGCGTGCAGAACCTCAGCGACAAGGCCCTGACCCTGAAAACCGCCGACGGCAAGACCGATGTGGTCAAGTCGGTGGCCGCCAAGGGCCGTGGCGAGCGTGAGATCAACCCGGTGAAAGTGAGCCTGGCGTTGTATGACGGTGACAAGAAAGTCGGCGATGTGAAGCCGGTTGCGTTGGAACGCGGTGAAGCGGCGGTGCTGTATGTCACCGGCTCAGGTTCAAGCCTGTCGCCAGTGTGGGTGAAACGCCCAGTGTCGACCCGCTAACGATTTCCCGGACTGAACGCCCCCCACTGTAGGAGCGAGCTTGCTCGCGAAAATCGCCAACGATGACGCGGGCATTCTGGATGAACGCGTTGCCTGGAAGTGCTTCGCGAGCAAGCTCGCTCCTACAGGAGGCAGGGCTGTCAGTTCGGACCGAGACAAAAACAAGAGTGAAACGACAAACCTTCGTAGCTCTGACCCATATCGATTCAAGGAGACACACCCATGATCCCAGTAATCCTTTCCGGTGGTAGCGGCTCACGTCTTTGGCCGCTTTCCCGCAAACAGTTCCCCAAGCAGTTCCTGGCCCTGACCGGCGAGCACACCTTGTTCCAGCAAACCCTGGAGCGCCTGGTGTTCGAAGGCATGGACGCCCCCATCGTGGTCTGCAACAAAGACCACCGCTTCATCGTCAACGAGCAACTGAGCGCGCGTAAGCTCGACTGCCAGCGCATCCTGATGGAACCCTTTGGCCGCAACACTGCGCCGGCCGTGGCCCTGACCGCGATGATGCTGGTCAACGAAGGCCGTGACGACTTGATGCTGGTGCTGCCCGCCGACCACGTGATCGACGACCAGAAAGCCCTGCAACGCGCACTGGCCCTGGCCACCGTGGCCGCCGAGCGTGGCGAGATGGTGTTGTTTGGCGTGCCGGCCACCCGCCCGGAAACCGGCTACGGCTACATCAAGTCCACCAACGACTCGCTGCTGCCTGAAGGCGTGAGCCGCGTGCAGCAGTTCGTGGAAAAACCCGATGAAAAACGTGCGGTCGAGTTCGTCAAAAGCGGCGGCTACTTCTGGAACAGCGGCATGTTCCTGTTCCGTGCCAGCCGCTTCCTCGAAGAGCTGAAAAAGCATGATCCGGACATCTACGACACCTGCGTGCTGACCCTGGAACGCAGCGAGCAGACCGCCGACACCGTGACCTTCGACGACGCCACCTTCGCCTGCTGCCCGGACAATTCCATCGACTACGCCGTGATGGAAAAAACCCAACGCGCCTGCGTGGTGCCATTGGCGGCTGGTTGGAGCGACGTAGGTTGCTGGGCCTCGCTGTGGGCGGTCAACGATAAAGACGCCAACGGCAACGTGAGCAAAGGCGACGTGGTGATCCAGGACAGCCGCAACTGCATGGTGCATGGCAACGGCAAACTGGTGTCGGTGATCGGCCTGGATAACATCGTGGTGGTGGAAACCAAGGACGCGATGATGATTGCCCACAAGGACAAGGTCCAGGGCGTCAAGCAGATGGTCAACACCCTCAACGAGCAAGGCCGCAGCGAAACCCAGAACCACTGCGAAGTCTATCGCCCGTGGGGGTCCTACGACTCGGTGGACATGGGCGGGCGTTTCCAGGTCAAGCACATCTCGGTCAAGCCGGGCGCGTGCCTGTCGCTGCAGATGCACCACCACCGCGCCGAACACTGGATCGTGGTCAGCGGCACCGCCGAAGTCACCTGTGACGAGAACGTGTTCCTGCTCTGCGAAAACCAGTCCACCTACATCCCGATCGCCTCGGTGCACCGCCTGCGCAACCCGGGCAAGATCCCGCTGGAGATCATCGAAGTGCAATCGGGCAGCTACCTGGGCGAGGACGATATCGAGCGTTTCGAAGATATCTACGGGCGCTCGACACCGGTTGAACGTGGCGTATCGGTGAAAACTATCGCGCAGTAAAACAGTCGTACAAGAAGCCCTCGCCCAGCCCATTGCGTCCCCTATCCGCAGTGGGTTGGGTGGGGGCTTTTTATTTGGGATTTGTGGTGCCTGTACAGGCCTCATCGCAGGCAAGCCAGCTCCCACAGTTGACCGGGTTCATCCCTGGAATACATTCAACCTGTGGGAGCTGGCTTGCCTGCGATGGCGTCCGCCCGGCCAGCACAATGCTCAAGATAACCAATCCCACCTACGCTTAAGTTAGGATGCTGGTTCCCTATTCGAGGTGGTCTCCATGTTCTTCGGCGTTCTCCTGATCATCACCTGGCTGGTCCTGCTGCTGCGCTACCCGGCCAAGGCGCTGCCGGTATCGTTGGCCGCTGCCGTCGGCCTGGGGTTTGTCGCAGTGTGGGTGGTATGGCTGGACAACCGCGAAGCGTCGCAACTGGCGCGCCTTGAGCTGCGCATCACCTACGCCCCGCAAGACTGCCCCGCCGACCGACCGCTCAAGCTGACCCTCAACAACGGCAACGACGTACCGCTCACCGAACTGCGCTGGCGCGTCGCTGCCTATGCACCGGGCGATACGGTCAACCTGGCTGACAATGTCTACGCCGCCCCGCGCTATCGTGGCCCCGGCGAGTTGCAGGCAGGTGCCACCTGGGATGACTGCCTGCCCACCCCGCCGCTGCGCCCTGGTTATCGCCCACAAACCCTGGAATTTCGTGCCGAGCACCTGCAAGGCAGTTTCTCGGACTGACAAAGGATGGACCCATGCCCAATGTACTGATCACCGGTTGCTCCAGCGGCATCGGCCGCGCCCTCGCCGATGCATTCAAAGCCGCGGGCTTCGAGGTATGGGCCAGCGCCCGCAAACCCGATGACGTCGCCGCGCTTACTGCCGCAGGCTTTAATGCCCTACAACTGGACGTCAACGACAGCGCTGCCCTGCAACGCTTGTCGGAGCAATGGAGCGAGCTGGATGTACTGATCAACAACGCTGGCTACGGCGCCATGGGCCCATTGCTCGACGGCGGCACCGAGGCGATGCAGCGCCAATTCGAGACCAATGTATTTTCCATCGTCGGCGTAACCCAGGCGCTGTTCCCCGCCCTGCGTCGCAGTAAGGGCCTGGTGGTGAATATCGGCAGCGTTTCCGGGGTGTTGGTGACGCCGTTCGCCGGTGCCTACTGCGCGTCCAAAGCCGCTGTGCATGCCTTGAGCGACGCCCTGCGCATGGAGCTGGCACCGTTTGGCGTGCGCGTGATGGAAGTCCAGCCGGGTGCGATCAATACCAGCTTTGCAAAGAACGCCGGCGCCCAGGCCGAACTGCTGATCCACGAACAGTCGCCATGGTGGCCATTGCGCGAGGGCATTCGTGCACGCAGCCAGGCGTCCCAGGACAAACCCACTCCAGCCAGTGAATTTGCCGCAGACGTGCTCAAGGCGGTGCAGCAAGGACAACCACCGCGCCTGCTGCGCTCGGGCAACGGCAGCCGGGCGTTGCCGTGGATGGCGGCGCTGTTGCCCAAGGGGTTGTTGGAGAAGGTGTTGAGGAAGCGTTTTGGCTTGGGCGGTACGCTCTAAGGCTTCATGAAATCAATAAACGCCCGCACCTTCAGCGGTAGATGCCGCGTGTCCGGATACATCGCGTAGACCCCTTGCGGGGCAAAGCGATGGTCCGCCAGCACGCGCACCAAGCGTCCTGCCTCCAGATCCTCCTGCACCAGCCACTGCGGCAAAACCGTCACACCATGGCCCCGCACGGCAAACGCCTGCAGGACCGCCGCGCTGTCGGCCACCAAGGCTGACGGGCCGGCTCGATAAGTGTGGTCGAGACCCGCCGGGTCGGTCACGCTCAATTCGCTTAAGCGGCCATGGCCCAGCCTGGGCACCTGTTCCAACTCATCCAGGGTCTGCAACCCGGCAAACTGCGGCGCCGCAACGGCAAACACCTCGAACGTCGATAACTGCACCGCCCGATGATTGGAGTCCAGCAAGCGCCCCAGCCGTATCGCCACGTCAAAACGCTCGGAGATCAGATCCGCGTGGGTGGAGGATGTGGATAAGTGGATGTTCAGGTCCGGGTGCAAACGGCGAAACGCTTCTACCGCCGGGGCGACCACGGCCAGGGCATATTCGACAGTGGTGGTGATGCGCAGGGTGCCCTTGAGTTGGGCATGTTCACTGCGGGCTTCTTCTACCGCCAGGCGCGCCTCTTCAAGCATGCGCGTGCAGCGCAGGTAAAAGCGTTCGCCGGCATCGGTGAGTGCCAGATGGCGGGTGTTGCGCGTGAGCAGGGTGACGCCGAGTTCCGCTTCCAGGCGCTTGAGGTTGAAGCTGACCACGGCGCGGGTCTGGCCGAGCAGATCCGCGGCGGCGGTGAGCGAGCCGGACTCGACCACGGCCTTGAAGGTGTCAAAACGGTCCAGGCTGACCATGGTGGACGCCCTCCTTTGTCAAAATATTTTTGACAAACTAGCAGGCAAACCGACGTATCCCAAACCCTGCGTGCCGCCTACCCTGCCGGCTTCACTCGCAGGAACACGTTCATGACCTACCGCTCGAAAGTCGCCTGGATCTTTTTATTGGGTTTTGCCCTGGACCTGGTGAACATGTTTGTCGCCACCGTCGCCTACCCGGACATTGCCCGCGAGCTGCACGCCTCGGTCACGCAACTGGCGTGGATCAGCAACGCCTACATGCTCGGGCTGACCCTGATCATTCCCCTGAGTGTCTGGCTGGCGGCGATCATGGGCGAACGCACGCTGATCGCCACCAGCCTGCTGCTGTTCGCCGGCGCCTCGGTGATGGTGGGCCAGGCCGGTTCCATCGAGGCGTTGATAGGCTGGCGCGCGGTGCAAGGGCTCGGCGGCGGCTTGCTGATTCCCGTGGGGCAAGCCATGGCGTACCGGCACTTTCCCGCCGCCGAGCGCAGCCAGCTGACGGCACGGGTAATGTCGGTGGCGTTGCTGGTGCCAGCGCTGTCGCCAACGTTGGGTGGGGTGATCGTCGACAGTGTGTCCTGGCGCTGGATTTTCTACGCCAACCTGCCCCTGGCCCTGATCACCCTGCTGCTGGCCTTGCTGTGGATAAAACCCGACGCGCCCACCCGCATTCGCCCGCCTCTGGACCTGAGCAGTATTTTCAAACAGGTTGCCAGTCCGATGCTGCGCGTGGCGATGCTGGTCTACCTGTGCATACCCGGCGTGTTTATCGGCACCAGCCTGATCGCCATCCTTTATGTGCGCAGCCTGGGCTATGACGCCACCCAAACCGGCGCGCTGATGCTGCCCTGGGCGCTGGCCTCGGCAGTGGCAATCTACCTGAGCAAGAAACTCTTCAACCGCTGCGGCCCCAAACCCTTGCTACTGGCGGGCATGGCGCTGCAATGCGCGGGGATCCTGTTGCTCAACGAGCCCGCGCTGATTATTGCGGCCTACGTGTTGATGGGCCTGGGCGGCAGCCTGTGCAGCAGCACCGCGCAAACCCTGGCCTTTCTGGATATTGCCGCCGAGCGCATGGGCCACGCCAGTGCGTTGTGGAACATGAACCGTCAAGTAAGCTTCTGCGTCGGCGCCGCCGTGCTCAGTGCAATCCTGTCAGCCTTGGATTCCTTCGCCATAACCTTCACGATGGCGGCAGCTCTGACCCTGTTGCCGCTTTTCGCAGTGTTGCGCCTGGATGCTTCCAGAGTACGCGCGCTGCTTCACCCTTGCAGCGAGCCCAAGCATGATTGACTACAGCGATTTTTTTGAAGAAGTGATCCAGACCCACGTCGAGATCGAACAATGGTTTGCCGGGGTTGCGCCTCCCGGGACGTTGGAGAGTTTGCTCGCGCGCTTCTCACCCGAGTTCAGCATGATCGCGCCGGCCACCGGAACGCGGGTCAACAGGGCCGGGGTCAATGCGTTGTTTACGCGCCTGGGTGGGATGCGTCCGGGGTTGAAAATCACCTTGAGTGAAATGACCGGCATCGACCGCCATGCACGCGGCGCTACGGTGACGTATCGCGAGCATCAGATTGACGACAGTGGCACCCAGACCGACCGCCGCGCCACGGTGGTGTTCGAGAAACAGGCCAGTGGCGCGCTGCTTTGGCGGCACTTGCACGAGACCTTTATCAAAGCTTAAAGCGGGTCTAAAGGTGTGAGGGGCTTACATCGCGCTCTGTAGGAGCGAGCTTGCTCGCGAAAAACCTCAACGATAACGCGTGCTTCCTGAATGAACGCGGCGCCTATGAGTTTTTCGCGAGCAAGCTCGCTCCTACAAAAGCCTTAACTGACTGGCATTTTAGTTTTGTGTTGGGTTCACGATGACGGTGCAGGTAATGCCTGCCGCCAACAACACGCCTTCCGGCACTTCATCAATATGAATCCGCACCGGCACACGCTGGGCCAACCGAACCCAGTTGAAAGTCGGGTTCACATCGGCGATCAGCTCACGGCTCTCGGGGTTATCACGGTCGTAGATACCGCGCGAGATGCTTTCCACATGGCCCTTCAAGGTCTCGCCGCTCATCAATTGCATATCGGCTGTGTCACCCACCTTCACATGGGGCAGTTTGGTTTCTTCGAAGAAGCCATAGACCCAGAACGAATTCATATCCACCACCGCCATTTTGGCTTCGCCGATGCGCGCATAGTCGCCGCGATGCACATTGAGGTTGGTGACATAACCGTCCACCGCCGCCAGCACTCGCGTGCGTTTCAAGTTGAGTTCGGCGGCCTCCAGTTGCGCCAGGGCGTGCTGATAATCGGCCAGGGCCGAGTCGGCAATGTTGCTGGCGTCGTCGCGGTTTTCCTTGGAGATCACCAGGGCGTCCAGGTCGGCGCGGCGGTGGGCGTTGACCTTGCGCATTTCCCAGGTGGCCTTGCGTGAAGCCACCAGCGATTGCGCTTGCTTGACGGCAATGCGGTAGTGCTCGGGGTCGATCTGCATCAGCAGGTCGCCTTTTTTCACCAACTGGTTATCACGTACCGGCACGTCCACCACTTCGCCGGTGACGTCAGCCGCCACATTGATAATGTCGGCGCGCACCCGGCCATCGCGGGTCCACGGCGTTTGCATGTAGTGCACCCACAACGTGCGGCCAATCCAGATCGCCAAGGCCAGAACCAGCAAGGTGGCGAGCAGGCTGAAAAACTTTTTCATCGGGGCATTCTCAACGGTAGACGCTCAGCGCCAGGGCGCCGAACAGGCAAGCGAACAGGCTCAGGCGCAGCAGCGCCGGGTGCCAGAAAAACCGATACAGGTCGAACCCGGCCAGGAAGCGGTCAACCGCCCAGGCCAGCCCCGCTGCGATCAGGAACATCAGGGTCATGGTCGGCATATAGATGCCGTGGAATGCAATTTCACGCGGCATTCGGGGCTCCTTTGAGGGCGGCTAAAGGCGATTGCGGGTCGAGCAACGAGGTGCGAATAAAGTGCAGGTAGCTCTTCACCCGGCGCAGGGCCGAGGTGTCGAAGTGCGGGGCGAAGGGTTCGTCGGTGGCCTGTACGCGGCTGATCGCATGGTCGACGGCAATCAACCCGCGCTCCAGGTTGCTGGCGCTGGGTTGCAGGAACAGCCGCACCAACGAGCGCCCCATCACACGGATCGCCTGGCGCCACGGCTGGGACTCGGCATACGCCGGGTGCACCGGCAAAATCGCCTGCTCTTTGCGCAACTCGATGATCGCGTGGCCGACCTCCAGCACCACGAACATCCAGCGCAGCAGATCGCGCTGCACCTGCGGCTGGCCAACCGCAAGGCCGTAAGCCTGGTGCAGCAGGTCGCGGGTGCGGCTTTCAAAGCTCGACGCCAGGCCCTTGAGCTTGCCGCTGATGGCATACACCACTTGCTCACGCAGGTCTTGCTCCATACGGCGCCACAACCAGCGGCTGTTGGGCGGCAGAATAATCGCCCCTGCCGCCGCGCACACCAGCATGCCGATGACCATGGCAATGTAGTCGTTGATAAAGATGTAAGGGTTGTAGACCGTGAGGTTATCCGGCACCGAACCGGTGCTGAAGAAGATCAGCAGGCCCACGCCCACACCGGCGTATCGGGGGCGTGAAGACAGAAAGGCCCCGAAGATGATCACCGGTGCGAGCATCACGCACAGCAGCGGGAAACCGTCGATCCAGGGGAACACGAAGAACATTTCGACAAAGCCGACCAAGGCGCCGATCAAGGTGCCGCAGGCCATCTGGAACGCCATGCGCTTGGGGTTGGGCGTGGCGGCAGACAGGCCCACCGTGGCCGCCGCGATCAAGGTCATGGTGGCGCCGCTGGGCCAGGCCGTGGCCACCCAGTAACTGCCCAGCACAACCAGGATAAACGAGGCGCGCACACCGGCCGCGGCACAGGCCAACCAGTTGGTCTTTGGCGTGTAGGCTTCGTGCCAATCCTCCCGCGCATGGCGATGCTCGGCCAGGGACGCGTGGGTTTGCGCGTAGTTGTGCAGGTCGTCGACGAAGCGGTACAGCAGCTCGTAGGCGGTGTGGAAATCCAACTGTTCGGCGTCCGTCGGGTTGTCTTCCTGGAAGCTCGCCCGCAGGCTGCGCACCTTGGCGGGCAGGCCGTCCTTGTAGGCACTCAGCTGGTTGACCAGGCGCGCGGCATCGGGGCTGGTGAGGGCGCGGCCAGAGAAGCTGTCGAGCACTTCGGCCAGGTCTTGCAGGCCGGGTTTGATCGCTGCCACCACATGGTCGGCCTCGTCGGCGCGCAAGCGTTCCAGCAATTGGTGCAAGGCGTTGAAGCGTGTGGTGATGCTCATGAATTCGCTGTTGAGGCGACTGAGCCGCCCGTTGCGCCGACGCATGTGCGGGTCTTCGAACACGGTGACGCTGCGCAAGCCTTCCAGGCCCACGGCTTCGGCAATAAAGCGCACGTTGCTGGCCTCGAACCCTTCGCGCTGGCTGCGCCCGCGCAGGCCGTCGGTCACGAACAAGGCGAACACACCAAAGCGCTGGTACAGCGCGTTGCGCATGGCGGCGCTGGAGGTCTGCGGCAGGATGGCGGCGCTGACCAGTGTCGAGCACAGTATCCCCAGGGAAATTTCCAGCACCCGCCACACCGCCGCCATGAAAGCGCCGTCCGGGTGTGCCAGGGCCGGCAGGCCGACCATCGCCGCGGTGTAGCCGGCGAGCACGAACCCATAGGCGCGAAAGTTGCGGTTGCGCGTGGCACCGGCGGTACAAATGCCGACCCAGATCGCCAGCGCACCGAGGAACAGTTCGGTGTTCTGCGCAAACAGGGCGATCAACAGCACCATCACCGCCGAGCCCGCCAAGGTCCCGAGGAAGCGATAAAAACTCTTGGCGAACACCTGGCCGCTCTGGGGCTGCATCACGATAAATACGGTGATCATCGCCGTGCGCGGTTGCGGCAGTTCCAGACGCATGGCCAGCCACAGCGTCAGGAACGCAGCGACCAGCACTTTGAAGATATACACCCAGGTCACGCCATCGCTGCGTGCCCAGTCGAAGAAACCACGGCGCCACTCAAGGGAATGCAGCCAGCGCAGCGGTGCAGGCAAGGGAGTCATCGAATCCTACTCAGTGATCAAACACGGCGAGCGCCGCCGGGGTCTTGCTTGGGCGTGTCTTGGCAGCCGTGGGCACATCGTCGCCGGCACCAAGGCCGCCGCCCAGGGCGGTCACCAGTTCGGCATGGGCACTCAGGCGCGCCGCCTGCACCTGTTGTTCGATTTGCTGCTGGCGAAACAACAAGGTTTGGGCGTTGAGCACGTTGAGATAGTCCGTGAGGCCACGCTGATAGGCGATCATGGCGATGTCGTAGGTTTTCTGCGCCGAGGCCACCGACTGCGCGGCGAAGGCCGATTGCTTGTCCATGGACTCACGGCGGATCAACTGGTCGCTGATGCCCTTGAGCGCATTGACCAGGGTCTGGTTGTACTGGGCCACCGCGATGTCGTAACCGGCACTGGCTTCGCCCAATTGCGCACGTAGACGGCCGCCGTCGAAGATCGGCAAGGTGATCGCCGGGCCGACGTTGTAGTTGAATTTCTTGCCGGCGAGGAATTCCAGCATGCCGCCGCCGGTGGCCATGTAGCCGAGGCTGCCGACCAGGTCGACGTTGGGGTAGAAGCCTGCGTGAACCACATCAATGCCCCGTGCCTGGGCTGCTACCTGCCAGCGGCTGGCGACCACGTCCGGGCGTTGGCCAAGCAACTGCGCGGGCAGGCTGGAGGGCAGTTTCAAGGGCGCGGCGAGGGCCAGGGTCGGGCGTTGCAATTGCGCGCCCTCCCCCGGCCCTTTGCCGGCCAACGCCGCCAGTTGGTTACGGCTCAGGGCGATTTCCTCGTCCAGGGCATCCAGTTGGCGATGGGTTTCCGGCAGCGGGGTTTCGGCCTGGCTGACGTCAAAGTGAGTGCCGATCCCGGCGCTCAGGCGTTTGTTGGCCAGGTCCAGTATCTGCTGTTGCTGGGCCAGGGTGGCGGCCGCGATGTCGCGGTTGGCGTAGTGCAACGACAGCTGAATGTAAGCGCGCACCACATTGTTTTGCAGTTCGAGCTGGGCCAGGCGCGCTTCGGCGGCGCTCATGTGTGCCAGGTCGACGGCGCGTTCGGTGCTGTTGCTTTCCCGGCCCCACAGGTCCAGGGCGTAGCTCAGGCCCAGGGACGAATTATTGTCCCAGGTGGTGGCACCGCTTAATTCGCCGGGGCCGTAGAACTGATCCTTGGGCCAGTTGTGGCGCTTGAGGGTGGTGTCGCTGTTGATCTGCAGCGACTCGGCCGACTCGGCCACCCCGGCCAGCGCCCGGGCTTGGCGCACGCGGGCGGCGGCCACGGCCAGGCTGGGGCTGTTGCGGGTGGCGAGTTCGACCCAACGGTTGAGCTGCGGGTCGCCGTAGGCCTGCCACCATTGGGCGGTGGGCCAGTGGGCGTCGCGGGCGGCGCTCTGGATCGCGGCGTCGGTGGCCAGGGTATTGGCGTTGATCGCCTGGCCTTGGGGGGCGATTCCTCCGGTTCCGATGCAACCGCTGATGACTGACGTTAAAGCCCAAACACTGAGAGTCTTCAGCTCTCTGCTGATGCGACGCGGCACGGCAAGCGAATTCCTGAGAGGGTGTTGCGCAAGAGGTGGCGCAATTCTAGGCGGCGGCAGGGAGGACGATAAGCTGGCATTCCTGTGAATCTTTGTTACCGTTCAGGCGATAATCCGTTGGTAGGGATCACTCAAAGCGTAACTTTCTGTCACAATTTGCTATCTCCCTTGAGAACACTCCATGGACACTTTGCAAAACATGCGCGCCTTCAGTTGTGTGGCCGAGGCCGGCAGCTTCACCGCCGCCGCCGTGCAACTGGACACCACCACGGCCAACGTCTCGCGCGCGGTCTCCAACCTTGAGGCCCACCTGCAAACCCGCTTGCTCAACCGCACCACCCGGCGCATCGCGTTGACCGAAGCCGGCAAACGCTACTTGCTGCGCTGCGAGCAGATCCTCGCCTATGTCGAGGAAGCCGAGGCCGAAGCCAGCGACGCCCACGCGCGGCCCGCCGGGCAGTTGAAAGTGCACACCATGACCGGCATCGGCCAGCATTTCGTCATTGACGCGATTGCCCGCTACCGCCGCACCCACCCCGACGTGACCTTCGACCTGACCCTGGCCAACCGCGTGCCCGACCTGCTCGACGAGGGCTACGACGTGTCCATCGTGCTGGCCAGCGAACTGCCAGACTCAGGTTTCGTGTCCCAGCGCCTGGGCATCACCTACAGCATCGCCTGCGCCTCGCCGGACTACGTCAAGGCCAAGGGCTGCGCGCAACGCCCCCAGGACTTGCTCAACCACGCGTGCCTGCGCCTGGTCAGCCCGGTGGTCCAGCTGGACAAATGGACCTTCAACGGCCCTGAGGGCCAGGAAAGCGTGGCGATCAATAGCTCACCGTTCCTGGTGAATTCGGCCGACGCGATGAAAACCGCGATCACCAGCGGCATGGGCGTCGGCCTGCTGCCGGTGTACGCCGCCATCGAAGGGCTGCGCAACGGCACGCTGGTACGGGTGATGCCCACCTATCGCTCCCAGGAGCTGAACCTGTACGCCATCTACCCCTCGCGCCAATACCTGGATGCAAAGATCAAGACCTGGGTGGAATACCTGCGCGGTTCGTTGCCGGAGATTCTGGCGGCGCACCAGGCGGAGTTGGTGGCGTATGAGTTGAGCGGTGCTGTGGGTGGCGTGCGGATGGCGACCTAACAACCCCTGTAGGAGCGAGCTTGCTCGCGAAAAACCTGAGGGCAACGCATTCAATCTGGATCAACGCGTTATCGTTGACGTTTTTCGCGAGCAAGCTCGCTCCTACAGGTTTTGTGCTGAGGGGATAAATGTTAGCGTGCTCAGCATTCTTCCGTAGTCGATGAGCCCGCCTGCCATGAAAAAGACTGTCCTGGCCTTCAGCCGTATCACCCCACCGATGATCGAACGCCTGCAACAGGATTTCGAGGTGATTGCGCCTAACCCTAAGCTGGGTGACATCAACGCACAGTTCAACGAAGCCCTGCCCCATGTCCACGGTTTGATCGGCGTGGGCCGCAAGCTGGGCCGCGAGCAACTGGAAAGCGCGAGCAAGCTGGAGGTGGTGTCCAGCGTATCGGTGGGCTACGACAACTACGACGTGCCGTACTTCAACGAGCGCGGGATCATGCTCACCAACACCCCCGATGTGCTCACCGAAAGCACTGCCGACCTGGCCTTTGCGTTGCTGATGAGCAGCGCACGCCGCGTGGCCGAATTGGACGCCTGGACCAAGGCCGGCCAATGGAAAGCCAGCGTGGGCGCGCCGCTGTTTGGTTGCGATGTGCACGGCAAGACCCTGGGCATTGTCGGCATGGGCAATATCGGCGCAGCCGTGGCCCGGCGTGGGCGCCTGGGCTTCAATATGCCGATCCTTTACAGCGGCAACAGCCGCAAGACCGCGCTGGAGCAAGAACTGGGCGCGCAGTTTCGCAGCCTGGATCAGCTGCTGGCCGAGGCGGATTTCGTCTGCCTGGTGGTACCGTTGAGCGACAAGACCCGTCACCTGATCAGCACCCGGGAGCTGGCGTTGATGAAGCCCAGCGCGATCCTGATCAATATCTCCCGTGGGCCAGTGGTGGATGAGCCGGCGCTGGTCGAAGCCCTGCAAACCCAACGCATTCGTGGTGCCGGGCTGGACGTGTATGAAAAGGAACCGTTGGCTGAATCGCCGCTGTTCCAACTGAGCAATGCCGTGACCCTGCCGCATATCGGTTCAGCCACCGATGAAACCCGTGAAGCCATGGCCAATCGCGCGTTGGACAACCTGCGCAGCGCCCTGCTGGGCCAGCGCCCGCAAGACCTGGTGAACCCACAGGTCTGGAAGGGCTGATACCCCGTCCCACTGTAGGAGCGAGCTTGCTCGCGAAAAACGTCAACGATAACGCCGAAAATCTGTTTTAACGCGGCGCTTTCAAGTTCTTCGCCAGCAAGCTCGCTCCTACAGTTTTCGGGGCCAGGGCCGATAACGGTGTACAGATCGTCATCCCTGATCCACAGAAGGTTTTTATGTCCACCACCAAAGCCCGCGCAGACTCACTCTCGCTTCTGCTCTTTACCTTGCGCAGCGGCAAGCTGATGGCCATCAACCTGTTGAAAGTCAGCGAGATCATCCCCTGCCCGCCGCTGACCAAGCTGCCGGAGTCACACCCGCACGTCAAAGGCATCGCCACCTTGCGCGGGGCTTCACTGTCGGTGATCGACTTGAGCCGCGCCCTGGGTGAAATGCCCTTGCAAGACCCGGACGGCGGCTGCCTGATCGTCACCGATGTCAGCCGTTCCAAGCAGGGCCTGCATGTGCAGGCGGTGAGCAAGATCGTGCATTGCCTGACCACCGATATCCGCCCGCCGCCCTACGGCTCCGGCGGCAACCGGGCGTTTATCACCGGGGTTACCCAGGTGGAAGGTGGCCTGGTGCAGGTGCTGGATATCGAGAAAGTCATCCATGGCATCGCCCCGGCACCGGTTGAAGCGGCGCCGACCGACCTGACCATGGAAGAAGCCGAAGTGCTGGGCAACGCCCGCATCCTGGTGGTGGACGACAGCCAGGTGGCTTTGCAGCAATCGGTACACACCCTGCGCAACCTCGGCCTGACCTGCCACACCGCCCGCAGCGCCAAGGAAGCCATCGACGTGTTGCTGGAGCTGCAAGGCACGGTTGAACAGATCAACGTGGTGGTGTCGGACATCGAGATGTCTGAAATGGACGGCTACGCCCTCACCCGCACCCTGCGCGAAACCCCGGATTTCAAAGACCTCTACGTGCTGTTGCACACCTCCCTGGACAGCGCGATGAACAGCGAAAAAGCACGCCTGGCCGGTGCCGACTCGGTACTCACCAAATTCTCATCCCCCGAATTGACCAAATGCCTGGTCATCGCCGCGCAAACCGTGGCGCAAAAGGGCCTGTAAGCCTTGGCCGAGTATTACCAGCTGCTGCGTCGCGACCTCACCGGGAGCCTGCCCGCCCCGCAGTGGCCAGCGGATACCCGGCTGGATCATTATCGCGATGAACTGGCCCCGGCGATCCATGCCGTGCTGCGCATGACCCAGGACCAGGGCGGCGGCCGTGTCGGCCACCTGGATGAGTGGCGCCGGCAGTTCGTCACCGATGCCGAGTACGACCCGACGCTGTGCCTGGTGGCCAGTAACCGCGACGGTATTCTCGGCGTGGCGCAATGCTGGACCAGCGCCTTTATCAAGAACCTGGCCGTACACCCCTGTGCCCAAGGCCAAGGGCTGGGCCGCGCCTTGCTGCTGCACAGCTTCCAGGTGTTCAAGCAGCGCGGCGAACCCTATGTGGACCTCAAGGTGCTGGAGAGCAACCTGCGCGCCCGGCACCTGTATGAAAGTGCGGGCATGGGGTTTGTGCTGCGCGACATCGTCTCCAAGGGCTGACCCTCACTGGCGCATAACTTGCTTCGAGAGCCCCTGAGCGGTAGATAGAGGCAAAAACCCGTCACCTCTCAAGCGTTCCCTCTGACCTTGCCTGGTGACAGATCCGCCATGAACACACACTTTTCCTGCGTCGGTTGCGGCAAATGCTGCAGTGACCATCACGTGCCCCTGACCCTCGAAGAAGCCCGCAGCTGGGCGGCGGACGGCGGCAACGTCATCGTTCTGGTGGAGGGCTTTCTTGGCAACGGCCTGGGCCTGCCCCTGCAACAACGAGAACACGCCGAGCGCCGCTCGGTGGTCGTGCCCAGCGGCACTACCGAGGCGTTTGTGGCAATCACCTTTGCCGCCTACAACGCCGGACGCTGCCGGAATCTTGACGAAGACAACCGCTGCCGCATCTACGAACGGCGCCCGCTGGTGTGCCGCATCTACCCGATGGAGATCAACCCGCATATCCCACTGAACCCGAGCGCCAAAGACTGCCCGCCGGAATCCTGGGAGCAAGGCCCTGCGCTGATCGTCGGTGGCGAGTTGATGGACGCGCAACTGGCCGAACTGATTCGCCGTTCACGCCAGGCCGACCGTGATGATGTGCAGACCAAAGAAGCGGTATGCGCATTGCTCGGCATCCGCACGACCGCCCTCAAGGGCGACGGGTTTACCGCGTACTTGCCGGACATGCAGGCGTTTGCCCAGGCGATTGAACTGGCGATTGAACAGCCGGCGGTGGCCAAAGAATGGGTGTTTCATGTGTCCGGGATGGACATCGCCGAACAGGTGCTGGATGCCGGGGCACAAATTGCCACCGAAGTGCCGGCCAATTACGCGTTTATCTCGTTGAGAGCGGCATAGATAACGACACAACTGTAGTTCGCAGCAACCAACGCTAACCACGATGCGAAGCGAGCCGCCCTTGATCTGCTTTTGATCTCAGGCGCCCCGTCAAACCACGCTGGCCGGAATTCGACAGTGATTTGGGGGGTAAACCGGCAGGGATGCCGGTTTAGCCGCCCCGCGCCATGGATGGCGCGTGGCGGCGGCCCCCCAAATCACTGGCGGATTACGGGCACACCGAGCCCAAGCGAGGTGCCGAGTGGTGGGGCAAGAGCCCTTTTGGTTACTTTTGGGGCTCTTTTCCAAAAGTGACCCGCTGTAAAAGCGGAACCCTAAGTGGCCGTTACCGCAGCAATGGATATGTACACAATCCAACTGTGTTGCCTGCCAGGCCGCCTTCGCGAGCAAGCCCGCTCCCACAGTAGGATCGTTGGGGTGTCAGGTAGATAGTCGCAGTCTGTCAGGCCGCTATCGCAGGCAAGCCAGCCCCCACAGTTGGATCACGGGGGGTCAGGTAGATAGGCGCCTCACGGGTGCAGAGCGGCACTCACACATCCGCGATCATGAATGGGGCGGCAATACATCGAGGCGATAGGGCTGGAGAATGCGCTGGTATTCGCCATTGTGCATCAGCTGCTCAAGCGCATGATTAAGCTCATTACGCAACGCGGTATCGGTTTTTCGCACCGCAATCGCCACGCTATTACCCAGCAGGCCCGACGACACAGGCGGCCCCATGAAATCGAAGTCCAGGCCGTCGGCCGTGTCTAGCAGAGCTTCACGGATCTCCACCGCGCCTTGCAGGGTCGCATCGATATCGCCCGAAACCAGGCTCTGCACCAGTTGGTCGTTGAGCCAGAAACTCCTGATGATCACACCCGCTGGCGCCCACTGCGACAGCGCAAAGGCTTCACGATTACTGCGCACCAGCACACCAACCCGCTTGCCCTTGAGCAAGCGCCGATCAGGGCGCAGGCCCGAGGTTTTACGCGCCACCAGCCGGGTAGTGATCGGGTAAAGGTCATCGGTGAAGCTCACCCGTTGCCGCCGACGGCAGGTGGTCGCCATGCCCATGATCGCGTCGAACTGCCTGGCCTCGAGGGCCGGAAAGTTTTCCATGACGATTTGGTCAACCCAAGTACAGCGCACGTTGAGTTGCTCGCACAGGGCATTGCCCAGTTCGATATTCAACCCCACCAACTGCCCTTGGGCATTGCGGCTTTGAAAGGGCGGGAAATGCGCCGCAACGGCGAAACGGATTTCACGCCGCGGTTGCACGTCGGCGGCGACGGCAGTCGACGAGAGCAAGAAGGCAAGCACCGCACAGAGATGTATCAGGGCCACGGGAATGTCCTTTTCCGGAAAGCTGACTCACCACGCCCCGATGAGCGTCATCGGGACGAAGCAAACGCTGTGCAAGCTTTCAAGAATCGGTCGCGGACCTACAAGCAGAAATGTCCACGGGCGATGTAGGCAACTGCCTATAACGCACGCAACGCTTTAACCTTAGCGTTTACCCATGGAGCGGCGAGTGCCCGGAGGCGCCATGCCTGGCGTCTTGGTATGGCCGTTCTTGGCGCCGCCTTTGTACCAGGGTTGGCTGGCATGCTTGGCGCCGGTCAGCTCACCCGGTTTGAAAGGGAACTTGAACGCCGGGATCTCGGCTTTTTCAACGCCGTCGGCGGTGGCCGGATCGACGAGGTCGGCCGCGTCGACAGCGGGTTGGGTTGGGGAAGTCATAAGGGCTCCGGCACAGCTAATAGGTGTAAAAGCGCGAGTATACGGGGCCTGAGCTGCCAGCAGTAACTTCAAGCGACAAGCTCACATGGCCTAACTGTCACGGCTGTCAGTTTGCCGTCACCGTGCTGACGGCGGAACAGCGCTATAAAGGACGTTCCGAACTCCAACTTGCAGTTTGCGCCGGCGTCCTCCTATGCAGATCAAACGAAACGTGGCCCTGATGCTGGGTGCTCTCCTGATATTGGCCGTTGCAGCCTGGGCGTTAACCCGGCCAGCCAAAGCCCGCCTGGCAGCGCCTACCGCTATTCCGGTGCGGGTGGTGAGCGTGACGCAACAGGATGTGCCTCGGTTTGTCAGCGGCATCGGCTCGGTGTTGTCGTTGCACAGCGTGGTGATTCGCCCGCAGATCGACGGCATCCTCACTCAGCTGTTGGTCAAGGAAGGCCAATCGGTGAAGGCCGGCGACTTGCTGGCCACCATCGACGACCGCTCGATCCGCGCCAGCCTCGACCAGGCCAGGGCGCAATTGGGTGAAAGCCAGGCGCAGTTGCAAGTGGCATTGGTCAATCTCAAACGCTACAAGGCGCTGAGCATCGACGACGGCGTGTCCAAACAGACCTATGACCAGCAACAGGCACTGGTCAACCAGCTCAAGGCCACGGTGCAGGGCAATCAGGCGGCCATTGATGCGGCTCAAGTACAACTTTCCTATACCCAGATCCGCTCCCCGGTCAGCGGCCGCGTGGGCATCCGCAATGTGGACGAAGGCAATTTTCTGCGCATGAGCGACACCCAGGGGCTGTTTACCGTCACCCAGCTCGACCCGATTGCCGTTGAGTTCTCCCTGCCTCAGCAAATGCTGCCAACCTTGCAAGGCCTGATCGCCGCCCCCACCCGGGCCACCGTCGATGCGTACCTGGGCGCCGACACCGACGGCCAGACCGGCGACCTGCTCGGCGAAGGCCACTTGAGCCTGATCGACAACCAGATCAGCTCCACCACCGGCACCCTGCGGGCCAAGGCCGAGTTCAGCAACCCAACGCATAAGCTATGGCCCGGGCAACTGGTGACCCTCAAGATCCAGACGGCCCTCGACAAGAACGCCCTGGTGGTACCGCCGACCGTGGTGCAGCGCGGCCTGGACTCACATTTCGTGTACCGCGTAAGCGCTGACAAAGTCGAGGTGGTGCCGGTGCAGGTCGCCTACCAGAACAGCGCTATCAACATCATCAAAGGCGTGCAGGCAGGCGATGTGCTGGTCAGCGATGGGCAATCGCGGCTCAAGGCCGGTGCGCAGGTGGAGGTGCTCAAGGAACCGCCGCAAGTGATACACACCGCCAACGCCCAGGTGCAACCATGAGCGTCAGCCGGTCGCCCTCGGCCTGGTGCGTTGATCACCCGGTCGCCACCCTGCTGCTGACCTTCGCTCTGGTACTCCTGGGGATAATTGCCTTCCCGAACCTGGCCGTCGCGCCACTGCCGGAAGCGGAATTCCCGACCATCCAGGTTACCGCGCAACTGCCTGGCGCCAGCCCGGACACCATGGCCTCCTCGGTGGCCACGCCTCTGGAGGTGCAGTTCAGTGCCATCCCCGGCATGACCCAGATGACCTCCAGCAGCGCCTTGGGCTCCAGCCTCTTGACCCTGCAGTTCACCCTGGAAAAAAGCATCGATACCGCCGCCCAGGAAGTCCAGGCCGCGATCAACACCGCGTCCGGGAAGTTGCCCAGCGACATGCCGAGCTTGCCCACCTGGAGGAAGGTCAACCCGGCAGACAGCCCGGTGCTGATCCTCAGCGTCAGTTCCAGCAGCATGCCCAGCACCGAGCTGAGCGACTACGTGGAAACCCTGCTGGCGCGCCAGATCAGCCAGATCGACGGCGTCGGCCAGATCAACATCACCGGCCAGCAACGCCCGGCGATTCGCGTGCAGGCGTCCCCTGACAAGCTCGCGGCCATCGGCCTGACCCTCGCCGATATACGCCTGGCCATCCAGCAGTCGAGCCTCAACCTGGCCAAAGGCGCGATCTATGGCGAGAACAGCGTGTCCACCCTGTCGACCAACGATCAGCTGTTTCACCCGGAGGAATACGGCCAACTGATCGTTTCCTACAAGGACGGTGCGCCGGTTCAACTGCGCGATATCGCCAACGTCATCAACGGTTCGGAAAACGCCTACGTGCAAGCCTGGTCCGGCGATACCCCCGGGGTGAACCTGGTGATTTCGCGCCAGCCCGGCGCCAACATCGTCGACACCGTGGACCGCATCCAGGCCGAGCTGCCGCGCCTGCAAGGCATGTTGCCGGCCTCGGTGCAGGTCAGCGTGTTGACCGACCGCACCAAGACCATCCGCGCTTCACTGCATGAAGTGGAAATGACCCTGCTGATCGCCATCCTGCTGGTGGTGGCGGTGATGGCGTTGTTCCTGCGCCAACTGTCGGCGACGCTGATTGTGTCTGCGGTGCTGGGTGTCTCGCTGGTGGCCAGTTTCGCCCTGATGTATGTGATGGGGTTCAGCCTGAACAACCTGACCCTGGTGGCCATCGTGATCGCCGTGGGCTTTGTGGTGGACGATGCGATTGTGGTGGTGGAGAACATCCATCGGCACTTGGAGGCTGGCCTGGGCAAGCGCGAAGCAGCGATCAAGGGCTCCGGCGAAATTGGCTTTACCGTGGTGTCCATCAGCTTCTCGCTGGTGGCAGCGTTTATTCCGCTGCTGTTCATGGGCGGCGTGGTCGGGCGGTTGTTCAAGGAATTTGCATTGACGGCCACCGCGACCATTCTGATTTCAGTGGTGGTGTCACTGACATTGGCACCGACGCTGGCCGCCTTGTTCATGCGTGCCCCTACCCACCGTGCCCACGCCAAGCCCAGTTTCAGCGAACGCCTGCTGGCCGGCTATGCGCGCAACCTACGCCGTGCCCTGGCGCACCAACGCAGCATGGCCGCGATCTTCGTGGTAACCCTGGCGCTGGCGGTGGTCGGCTATGTGTTCATCCCCAAGGGGTTCTTCCCGGTGCAAGACACCGGTTTCGTGCTCGGCACCAGCGAAGCGGCGGCCGATGTGTCGTACAAGGACATGGTCGCCAAGCACAAGGCCCTGGCCGAGATCGTCAAGGCCGACCCGGCGGTGCAGGCGTTTTCTCATTCGGTCGGCGTCACCGGCAGCAACCAGACCATCGCCAATGGCCGCTTCTGGATCGCCTTGAAAGACCGCAGTGAGCGCGATGTGTCCGCCAGCCAGTTCATCGACCGCATCCGCCCACAACTGGCGAAGGTGCCGGGCATCGTGCTGTACCTGCGCGCCGGCCAGGACATCAACCTGAGCTCCGGCCCCAGCCGCGCCCAATACCAATATGTGCTCAAGAGCAACGACGGCCCGACGCTGAACACCTGGACCCAGCGCCTCACCGAAAAACTGCGCGCCAACCCGGCGTTTCGCGACCTGTCCAACGACCTGCAACTGGGCGGCAGCATCACTCACATCAGCATCGACCGCCAGGCCGCCGCCCGCTTCGGGCTGACCGCCACCGATGTCGACCAGGCGCTGTACGACGCCTTCGGCCAGCGCCAGATCAACGAGTTCCAGACCGAGATCAACCAGTACCAAGTGATACTCGAACTGGACAGCCAACAGCGCGGCAAGGCCGAAAGCCTCGACTATTTTTACCTGCGCTCGCCACTGACCAACGAAATGGTGCCGCTGTCGGCACTGGCCAGGGTCGACCCGCCCACGGTCGGGCCGTTGTCCATCAGCCATGACGGCATGTTCCCTGCTGCCAACCTGTCGTTCAACCTGGCGCCCGGCGTGGCCCTGGGCGATGCGGTGATTATGCTCGACCAGGCCAAGAACGAAATTGGTATGCCGAGCACGATCATCGGCAACTTCCAGGGCGCGGCCCAGGCGTTCCAGAGTTCCTTGGCCAGCCAGCCCTGGCTGATCCTCGCGGCGCTGGTGGCGGTCTACATTATCCTGGGCGTGCTGTATGAGAGCTTTGTGCACCCGTTGACGATCATTTCCACCCTGCCCTCGGCGGGCCTCGGTGCGCTGATCATGCTGTGGCTGCTGGGCCAGGACTTTTCGATCATGGCCTTGATCGGCCTGGTGCTGCTGATCGGCATCGTGAAGAAAAACGGTATCTTGATGATCGACTTCGCCCTGGAGGCCCAACGTGTGCGGGGGTTGCCGCCGGAGGATGCGATCTATGAAGCCTGCGTCACGCGGTTCCGGCCGATCATCATGACCACCCTTGCCGCGTTGCTCGGCGCCGTGCCGTTGATGCTCGGCGCAGGCCCTGGGGCGGAACTGCGCCAGCCGCTGGGCATCGCGGTGGTCGGTGGCTTGCTGGTGAGCCAGGCGCTGACGCTGTTCACCACGCCGGTCATATACTTGTACCTTGAACGTTTTTTCCACAGGCCCAAACCAGCGCTGGCGCTGGCGACCACACACTGAGGCGGTCATGCGCGTCCTGATTATTGAAGATGAAGAAAAAACCGCAGACTACCTGCACCGCGGCCTGACAGAGCAAGGCTACACCGTCGATGTGGCCCGAGAAGGCATTGAGGGCCTGCACTTGGCGCTGGAGAACGATTACGCGGTGATCGTGCTCGACGTGATGCTGCCCGGCCTGGATGGCTTCGGTGTGTTGCGTGCCTTACGCGCCCGCAAGCAGACGCCGGTGATCATGCTCACCGCGCGTGAGCGCGTGGAAGACCGCATTCGTGGCCTGCGCGAAGGCGCCGATGACTATCTGGGCAAGCCGTTTTCGTTCCTGGAACTGGTGGCGCGCCTGCAAGCCCTGACCCGTCGCAGCGGCGGCCATGAACCGGTGCAGGTCACCGTCGCCGACCTGTGGATCGACCTGATCAGCCGCAAGGCCAGCCGCAACGGCCTGCGCCTGGACCTGACCGCCAAGGAGTTCTCGCTGCTCAGCGTATTGGCGCGGCGCCAGGGTGAGATCCTGTCCAAGACCGCGATTGCCGAGATGGTCTGGGACATCAATTTCGACAGCGATGCCAACGTGGTGGAAGTGGCGATCAAGCGCCTGCGCGCCAAGCTCGATGGGCCGTTCGAACACAAGCTGCTGCACACCATTCGCGGCATGGGTTATGTGCTGGAGAACCGCATGCAGGAAAACCACAGTGGTCGCTAACTCCATCGCCCTGCGCCTGAGCGGCATGTTCACCCTGGTGGCGCTGCTGATCTTCCTGTTGATCGGCGGCGCGCTGTACCAGCAGGTCGACCGTGGCCTGGGGTTGTTACCTGGGGCCGAGTTGGATGCGCGCTACAGCGTGCTGGAGTCGTCGATCAATCGCTTCGGCACGCCGGAGCATTGGGCCAAGATCAGGTCCAAGCTCAAGCTGTTGGGCGAAGAAGACAAGCGCATCCGTTTCTGGGTGGTCAGCAGCGACCCGAGCTACGAATACGGTGAGCCGGACGCACAAGTTCGCGCCTTTGCCGAGGGCGCCACGGGTAAGCGCGACCTGCGCCTGCCCGGTCACGACTATCCCTTCAAGGTGCTGGTCAGCCAGTTTGCCGCCAAGGACCAGCGCCCGGCGCTGCGCTTCATGATTGCCATCGACACGGAGAACTTCCGCGCCACCCAGCATCACTTGCTGGTGGCATTGGTCAGCCTGGCGCTGGTGGGTGTAATACTGGCGGCACTGTTGGGGTTCTGGGTCGCCCGTATCGGCCTCAAGCCCCTGGGCAAACTCTCGGATGAGGCGCAAAAGCTTGCGCCGCCGAAACTCTCCGGGCGCCTGCAATTGTCCCCCTTGCCGCCGGAGCTGAGCCAATTCGTCAATTCGTTCAACGCCACCCTCGACCGGGTCGAACTGGCGTATTCGCGCCTGGAGTCGTTCAACGCCGACGTCGCCCATGAACTGCGTTCGCCGCTCACCAACCTGATCGGCCAGACCCAGGTGGCGCTCACTCGCGGTCGGTCGGCAGAGCAATATTTCGAGGTGCTGCAATCGAACCTGGAAGAACTGGAACGGCTGCGCTCGATCATCAATGACATGCTGTTCCTCGCCAGCGCCGACCAAGGCAGCAAGGCCACCAAACTGATCGAAAGCGCCCTGGCCGATGAAGTGGCCACCACCCTCGACTACCTGGACTTCATCCTCGAAGACGCCCAGGTCGAAGTGCGCGTGCACGGCGATGCCGTGGTACAGATCGAAAAGGCCCACCTGCGTCGCGCACTGATCAACCTGCTGAGCAATGCCGTGCAACACACCGCGCCGGGGCAAGTCATCGACGTGCGCATTGAAGTGCAGGCACACCAGGTGACGATCGGCGTGACCAACCCCGGCGAGGCCATTGCCAGCGAACACTTGCCACGCCTGTTCGAACGCTTCTACCGCGTGGATGCCTCGCGCAGCAACAGCGGGGCCAATCACGGGCTGGGGCTGGCCATCGTCAAGGCGATTGCGTTGATGCATGGGGGGGATGTGTTTGTGCGCAGTGAGGGCGGTGGCAATACGTTTGGTATCACCCTGCCGGTCTGAACAACTCGTTCAAAAATGTGGGAGCTGGCTTGCCTGCGATAGCATCACCTCGGTGCGCCTGACATACCGAGGTGTCTGCATCGCAGGCAAGCCAGCTCCCACACTGTTGCGGTTTGGGCAATAGTTATTATCTTGTTACACTCTGTATCGCAGCGCTCGCCTGCGTTACTTTGACGCACCGATGAGCGCGGTGGCAAAGACAGCTGACCCGCTTACCCGAATTTCCCTCGACTTTTTTCCAGGGCTCTACACTGGGAATCTGTCTTAAAGCCGCTGACTTTCAGCGGCTTTTTTTTGCCGTAAAAAAAGGCCGGGCACACCCTCACGACACTGGCCGTTATGGATTGACCAAAGGAGCTTTACCGGTGAAGAACTCGCTGACGTTCACCCCGTTATTCCTCGCGATTGCAGCAACGATCGCCCCGCTGGCCCACGCGGCAGACACTCCCCCCAACGACGGTTTCGTCGAAGGCTCCCACCTCACGATCAACACCCGCAACTACTACATGAACCGCGACCGGCGCGATATTCATACCGATGACAGCAAGGAATGGGGCCAGGGTTTTATCGGCACCTTCGAATCCGGCTACACCCAGGGCACTGTCGGCTTCGGCCTGGACGTCAATGCCATGCTCGGCCTCAAGCTCGACGGCGGTGGCGGTACGGATGGCTCCAGCATCCTTCCGTATGGCAGCGGCAACGGCAAAGCGCCGGGGTCGTTCTCGACGGCCGGCGGCACCTTGAAGCTGCGCGCCTTCGACACCGAACTGAAGGCCGGTGACCTGTTCCTCAACAACCCGGTGATCGCCGGCGGCATGACGCGAATGTTGCCGCAGACTTTCCGTGGCGTGAGCCTGACCAACCACAGCTTCGACGGCTGGATGTTCGAAGGTGGCCGGGCCAGTTTCACCAAGCTCTACAACCAGAGCGGCCACCGGCGCATCGGCACCAGCTACGGCACGCTGCCCGCCAACAGCGACAGCCAGCACCTGGACTGGGCCGGCGTGTCGTTCAGCGCGATTGAGGGGCTGACCAGCAACCTGTACGCCTCCGAACTCAAGGACGTCTGGCACCAGTATTACTACGACCTGGAATACACCTACGCCCTGAACGACCTGGTCAGCCTGACTCCCGGCCTGCACTACTACCATACCCAGGACACCGGCCAATCGCTGCTGGGGGATATCGACAACAACACCTACAGCCTGCATTTCACCGTGGGCGTGGGCAACCACAGCGTCACGGCGACGTATCAGCGGGTCAATGGCAACACGCCGTTCGACTACATCACCCAGGGCGACAGCGTGTACCTGGACAACTCCCAGCAGTACTCGGATTTCAACGGGCCCAACGAGCGCTCCTGGAAGCTCAAGTACGCCTACGACTTCGCCGGCCTCGGCGTGCCCGGCTTGACGTCCGCCGTGTCCTACATCAGCGGCAAGACCGACCTGACCAAGGTCGACCCCAACAGCCGCGGCTACAGCAACTGGTACAGCGCCGATGGCAAGGATGCCAAGCATTGGGAGCGGGATATCGACGTGAAATATGTGGTGCAGGGCGGCAAGGCCAAGGACTTGGCCGTGCGCCTGCAATGGGCGACCAACCGCGGCAGCAATGGCTACTCGGCGGTGGACCGCGATGTGGATGAGTACCGCGTGATCGTGGACTACCCGATCAACGTGTTCTGAATACAGGTAGGAGCGAGCTTGCTCGCGAAAAACGTTAACGATGACGCGGGCATCCTGAATGCACGCGGCGCGCTCGATTTTTTCGCGAGCAAGCTCGCTCCTACAGTAGGAAAGTGTCGGGCATAAAAAAAGGCCACCCGAAGGCAGCCTTTCAAAACTAAAGAAAGAGAGTTGTTACTTACACCGCCGCAACGGGACGCATGTAAGAGATCGGTGCGGTGCTGGCATCTT
This sequence comes from Pseudomonas salmasensis, assembly GCF_014268375.2. NCBI lineage: Bacteria > Pseudomonadati > Pseudomonadota > Gammaproteobacteria > Pseudomonadales > Pseudomonadaceae > Pseudomonas > Pseudomonas salmasensis. The sequence goes on along the minus strand of NZ_CP077083.1, from coordinate 4,645,282 downwards.
CGAAGGTCACGACTTCCCAAGCGTCTGTCTGCTCAATCAACTTGCGCAGCAGCTGGTTGTTAAGGGCGTGGCCCGACTTGAAGCCTTTGAACTCGCCTATCAGGCTATTGCCCAGCAGGTAGAGGTCACCGATTGCATCGAGGATCTTGTGCTTCACGAATTCGTCTTCATAGCGAAGGCCGTCTTCGTTCAGTACACCATCCGCGTCGACCACGATGGCGTTTTCCACGCTGCCGCCGAGTGCGAGGTTGTGCTTGCGCAGGTACTCGATGTCACTCATGAAACCAAAGGTACGGGCGCGGCTGACTTCTTTTACGAACGAAGTGCTGGAAAAATCCACGCTTGCACTTTGGGTGCGGTCACGGAATACCGGGTGATCGAAATCGATCTCAAAGCTCACTTTAAAGCCTTCGAACGGGACGAAGGTGGCGCGCTTGTCGCCGTCTTCTACTGTCACTTCCCGCAGAATGCGAATGAACTTCTTGGCTGCGTCCTGTTCTTCCAGGCCGGCAGATTGAATCAAGAATACGAAGGGGCCAGCGCTGCCATCCATGATCGGGACTTCGGACGCGGAGAGCTCGACGTAGGCGTTATCGATGCCCAGGCCAGCCATGGCCGAGAGCAAGTGCTCCACCGTGTCCACTTTGACGTCACCGTTGACCAATGTGGTCGACATAGTGGTTTCGCCAACGTTTTCCGCGCGAGCAGGAATCTGCACCACAGGGTCCAGGTCGGCACGCACAAACACGATGCCGGTGTCGACAGGTGCAGGCTTGAGGGTCAGGTATACCTTCTCCCCGGAGTGCAGACCTACACCTGTGGCACGAATAATATTCTTCAGGGTGCGTTGTTTAATCATGGCTTGGACCGCTTCAGCGCAAATTGCGAACTGGTATCAACAAAGGCTGGCGATAATAGCAGACCAGACCTTTGCTGAACACCAATCACCTTCATAGCCCTGATACATTCCATTAATCGGCCTGACGACGCAGGAATGCCGGGATGTCCAGGTAGTCCAGGTCATCTTGCGGATTCGGGCTACGGGACGCCGCAGCACCGGCCTGAGCCTGGTTGCGCATCACGGTCGGACGGTCCAGGTCACGGTAGTTCACCGACGGCAGTTCCTGGCGAGCAGGGGCTGGAGCGGCAGCTGCCTGGCTGGCCTGGCTGGTGTGCAGGGTGTTGTCGATGACCTTCACAGGCTTCTCGATTTTGGCACCCAGGCCGGTAGCAACCACGGTTACATGCAGTTCATCACGCATGTCCGGGTCGATAACGGTACCGACTTTGACCATGGCGTGCTCGGAAGCGAAGGCTTCGATGATGCTACCCACGTCGGAGTACTCACCCAAAGACAGGTCGGGACCGGCGGTGATGTTCACCAGGATGCCGCGTGCACCTTGCAGGTTCACGTCTTCGAGCAACGGGTTGCGGATAGCCGCTTCGGTGGCTTCGCGTGCACGGTTCGGACCGCTGGCGCAGCCAGTGCCCATCATCGCCATGCCCATTTCGCTCATGACCGTACGTACGTCGGCAAAGTCGACGTTGATCATGCCTGGGCGCTTGATGATGTCGGAGATACCGCGAACGGCACCGGCCAGTACATCGTCAGCCTTGGCGAAGGCGGACAGCAGGCTGGCATCCTTGCCCAGGATGGTCAGCAGCTTCTCGTTGGGGATGGTGATCAACGAGTCGACGCTTTCAGACAGCAGACGGATACCTTCGTCGGCGATCTGCATGCGCTTGCGGCCTTCGAACGGGAACGGACGCGTCACGACAGCAACGGTCAGAATCCCCATTTCCTTGGCCACTTCGGCAATGATCGGCGCTGCACCGGTACCGGTACCGCCGCCCATGCCGGTGGTGATGAACACCATGTTGGTGCCTTGCAGCACTTCGGCAATACGCTCGCGGTCTTCCAGGGCGGCTTGACGGCCGACTTCCGGATTGGCACCAGCGCCGAGGCCTTTGGTCACCGCGGTGCCCAATTGCAGGATGGTCCGTGCGCCGATGCTTTTGAGCGCCTGGGCATCAGTGTTGGCGCAGATGAACTCAACGCCTTCAATGTTGCTCTTGACCATGTGGTTGACAGCGTTGCCGCCGCCACCGCCGACACCGATTACTTTGATAACCGGGCTAGCGGGGATATTGTCTACGAGTTCGAACATGTTCCCTCTCCTTTCATTTTCTCTAGTTTTTTCGCCTACTGCTTGTTGCGGGTGTTGCGGTGTCGCGGTAAATCTTTAGAAATTGCCTTTTACCCAAGCCTGCAGCCGCTCGAACAACGGCGCTTTGGCTTCGTCATCGCTGCGGTAGCTGTCACGGATGCTCGGGCCCGACAGGGAAATGCCGTCGGTCTGCTTTTGCAGCCCGTACAACAGCAAGCCCACACCGGTGGAATAAATCGGGTTGCGCACCACGTCGCCCAGGCCCTTCACGCCATGGGGCACGCCCAGGCGCACCGGCATGTGGAAGATCTCTTCGGCCAACTCGACCGCGCCTTCCATCTTCGAGGTGCCACCGGTCAGCACGATGCCGGCCGGGATCAAATCTTCGTAGCCGCTGCGGCGCAGTTCAGCCTGGATCAGGGTGAACAGCTCGTCGTAGCGTGGCTCGACCACTTCGGCCAGGGCCTGGCGCGACAGCTCGCGGGGTGGACGATCACCCACGCTTGGCACCTTGATGGTCTCGCCGGCACCGGCCAGCTTGGCCAGGGCGCAGGCGTAGCGGATCTTGATTTCTTCGGCGTACTGGGTCGGTGTGCGCAGCGCCATGGCGATGTCGTTGGTGACCTGGTCGCCGGCAATCGGGATCACCGCGGTGTGACGGATCGCACCCTCGGTGAAGATCGCGATGTCGGTGGTGCCGCCGCCGATGTCCACCAGGCACACGCCCAGCTCTTTTTCGTCGTCGGTGAGTACCGAGTAGGCCGAGGCCAACTGCTCGAGAATGATGTCGTCGATTTCCAGGCCGCAGCGACGCACGCATTTTTCAATGTTCTGTGCGGCGTTGACGGCGCAGGTCACCACGTGGACCTTGGCTTCCAGACGCACGCCCGACATGCCCAGGGGCTCGCGCACGCCTTCCTGGTTGTCGATCACGTAGTCCTGCGGCAGGGTGTGCAGCACGCGCTGGTCCGCCGGGATCGCCACGGCCTGGGCAGCGTCGAGGACGCGCTCAAGGTCGGCCGAGCTGACTTCGCGGTCGCGGATCGCCACGATGCCGTGGGAGTTCAGGCTGCGGATGTGGTTGCCGGCCACGCCGACGAACGCCGAGTGAATCCGGCAACCGGCCATCAACTGCGCTTCTTCGATAGCGCGCTGGATCGATTGCACGGTGGACTCGATGTTCACCACCACGCCCTTCTTCAGGCCCCGGGACGGATGCGTGCCAATACCGACGATTTCGATCGCGCCGTCTTCCCCGACCTCGCCCACCAGCGCCACCACCTTGGAGGTGCCGATATCGAGACCGACGATCATTTTGCCGCTTTGCACGTTTGCCATGGGTCCTGCCTCTTCTTAATTCTTCGCGACAGCGGGTTGTGCTGCCGTGGGCGCAGCCGGTGTACGCCAGCCGACGGCCAGGCCGTTGGCGTAACGCAGGTCGACGCTCGCAATGTTCGTAATCTGTTCTTTCAAGGTTTTTTCATAGATGGCAATAAAGCGGCGCATCTTTTCCACCAAGCGGTCGCGTCCCAGCAACAACTCGATGCCCGGGCCGGAACTGCCTGCCCCGGTCGTCAAAAACCAGCTGCCCCGCTCACGCAATTCCAAGCGTGCAATGGAGAAGCCCAGTGGCCGCAGCATCTGGCTCAAGGCCTGGTACTGCTGCATCACTTGCTGCTGCGCCCGCTGCGGCCCGAACAGCTGCGGCAGGTGTTCATAGTTGGCCAGCTCACGCGGGGTGAACGCCTGGCCCTGGTTGTTCAACAGCGCTTCATCGCCCCAACGGGCCACGGGCAGTTGTTCTTCCAGGCGGATCGTCACCTGGTCCGGCCATACGCGGCGAACTTCGGCGTGGGCGATCCACGGCATCTGTTCGAGCTCCGAGCGCATGCCCGCCAGGTCGATGGTAAAGAAGCTCGCCGCCAGGTATGGGCCGATGCGCTGCTGTACCGCTTGCTGGCTGATGTAGCTCAAGTCGCCCTGCACGCTGATCTTGGTGATCGGCCGGTCGGCATACGGCAACAGGCGCTGCGCGCCTTCGTACGTACCAAAGCCCAACACCACCAGCAGCACCGGCCAGAACAGCGCCTTGATAAAACCAAAGTTGGCTTTCGGCAGGCGCGAAGACATCGGCTCTTTAGCCACCATTCGGCTTGCACCCCGTGGCACCGGCTTGCGGCTCGGTGCTTGTGGGGGCTGATGACGAAGCGATGCGCCGTTCATGTGTTTAGCCTCTTGGCTCAATGCTGTCGGCCAGGATCGCCAGCACTAACTGCTGGAAATCCAGACCGGCGGCACGGGCTGCCATGGGAACCAGGCTGTGGTCGGTCATGCCCGGTGCGGTGTTGACTTCAAGGAACCAGAAATTCCCTTGGTCATCCTGCATCACGTCTGCCCGCGCCCAACCGGCGATACCCAGCGCCTCACAGGCTTTCGCCGTGAGGTCCATCAATTCTTGTTCCTTGGTTGCTTCGAGGCCGCATGGGATCCGGTACTGAGTATCGGAAGCCAGGTACTTGGCGTCGTAGTCATAAAAGGTGTGGGGCGTGCCCAAAGCGATGGGCGGCAATACCTGGCCACGCAGGGTGGCGATGGTGTACTCGGGACCGGAAATCCACTGTTCCACCAACACTTGCGAATCGTAGGTACTTGCCGCTTTCCATGCGTCGATCAATTCGGCGGCCGAGTTCACTTTGGCCATGCCGATACTGGAGCCTTCATGGGCTGGTTTGACGATCAAAGGCAGGCCCAGTTCCTTGGCCGCAGAAATACAATCGTCTTCGCTGCACAATACGGCGTGACGCGGGGTCGGAATGCCCAGGCTGTGCCACACCTGCTTGGTGCGCAATTTGTCCATCGCCAGAGCCGAGGCGAGGATGCCGCTGCCGGTGTAAGGGATGCCGGCGCATTCGAGCAGGCCCTGCATGCTGCCGTCTTCACCGCCACGGCCGTGAAGAATGAGAAAGGCGCGGTCGATCTTTTCGGCCTGCAGGCGGGCAAGGAAGTCATCGCCCACATCAATACCGAAGGCGTTCACGCCAGCACTTTGCAGCGCTTCAAGCACCGCATTGCCGGACTTGAGCGACACTTCGCGCTCGGCGCTCTTGCCGCCGAACAGCACGGCCACGCGGCCGAAGTCGGCAGGCGCAAGGGTGGAAAACAGGGAGCCGTAGTCAGTGGTCATTTCGACTTCCCCTTGGCGGCAGCTGCAAACAGCGGGCTCGCCAGCAACTTGGGCGCGAGGCCGCCGATATCACCGGCGCCCTGGCACAGCAGGATGTCGCCGGCACGTAGCAGCGGCTTGACGATTGGCGCCAGGTCCACGCCACGCTCGATGTAGATCGGGTCCAACTGGCCACGCTGGCGGATGCTGTTGCACAGCTTGCGGCTGTCAGCGCCCGGGATCGGTTCTTCACCAGCCGGGTAGACTTCCATCAGCAGCAGCACGTTGGCATCGGCCAGTACATTGACGAAATCGTCGTACAGGTCGCGGGTGCGGCTGTAGCGGTGCGGCTGGTACACCATCACCAGCCGGCGCTCCGGCCAGCCACCGCGCACGGCCTTGATCACGGCCGCGACTTCGGTCGGGTGGTGACCGTAGTCGTCCACCAGCATCACGTCACCGCCTTCAACCGGCAGTTGGCCGTAGACCTGGAAGCGACGGCCCACACCGGCAAAGCGCGACAGGCCCTCGACGATGGCTTCATCGCTGACGCCTTCATCGGTGGCAATGCAGATGGTCGCCAAAGAGTTCAGCACGTTGTGGTTGCCCGGCATGTTCACCGACACGTCCAGCGGCTCGCGGTCAGGGCGCAGCACGGTGAAGAAGGTTTGCATGCCTTCCTGGCGCACATTGATTGCGCGCACGTCGGCGTCTTCGCTGAAGCCGTAGGTCACGGTCGGGCGCTTGACCTGAGGCAGGATTTCACGCACCACCGGGTCGTCCAGGCACACCACCGCCAACCCGTAGAACGGCAGGTTGTGCAGGAAGTCGACGAAGGTTTTCTTCAACTTGTTGAAGTCGCCGTCGTAGGTCGCCATGTGGTCTTCGTCGATGTTGGTGACGACGGCGACCAGCGGTTGCAGGTGCAGGAAGCTCGCGTCACTTTCATCGGCTTCGGCGATCAGGTAGCGGCTGGTGCCGAGCTGGGCATTGGTGCCAGCTGCATTCAGGCGGCCACCGATGACGAAGGTCGGGTCCAGGCCACCGGCAGCGAACACCGAGGCGATCAGGCTGGTGGTGGTGGTCTTGCCATGGGTACCGGCGACGGCGATGCCGTGGCGATAGCGCATCAGCTCGGCAAGCATCTCGGCACGCGGCACCACAGGGATACGGCGCTCAAGGGCGGTGGCCACTTCCGGATTGGAGGTGTTCACGGCGCTGGACACCACCAGCACGTCGGCTTCGGCGGCGTTCTCGGCACGGTGGCCGATAAAGATCTGTGCGCCGAAGGACTTCAGGCGCTCGGTGACCGGCGACTCTTTCAAGTCCGAGCCGGACACCTGGTAGCCCAGGTTCAGCAACACTTCGGCAATCCCGCACATGCCCACGCCACCGATACCGACGAAGTGAATACGACGGATGCGGCGCATCTCGGGTTGCGGCATGGCTTTCTGATTCTCAACCATGGGCCACCTCCAGGCAGATATCGACCACGGTGCGGGTTGCGTCAGGTTTGGCCAGGCGGCTTGCGGTGCTCGCCATACTGTTGAGTCGTTCCGGTTGCATCAAAACCTCGGTCAGGCGTGCGGCCAAATCGGCGGCGCCAGTCGTTCTTTGCGGCAGCAGGAAGGCAGCGCCCTCCCCGGCCAAATATTCGGCGTTGCGGGTCTGGTGATCGTCGATAGCGTGGGGCAAAGGCACCAGCAAGGACGGCAGACCGGCGGCCGCCAGTTCACTGACGGTCAGCGCACCAGCGCGGCAGACCACCAGGTCGGCCCAGCCATAGGCTTGGGCCATGTCTTTGATGAAGGGCTGTACATTGGCCTCTACACCGGCCTCGCGATAACGCGCGGCGGTGACTTCATCGTGGTTCTTGCCAGCCTGGTGGAAGATCTCCGGGCGCACATCCTCAGGAAGTTGCGCAACGGCTTCAGGCAGCAATTTATTCAGTGGCTCGGCGCCCAGGCTTCCCCCCAGGATCAGCAGGTGAGCCTTGCGCCCCGCCAGCGCGTCACGCGCAATGGCCATGAACAGTTCGGTACGCACCGGGTTGCCGGTGGTGCGAAGCTTGTCGGAGGCGGCGAAGGTTTGCGGGAAGGCTTCACACACCCGCGCGGCCAACGGCACCAGCAGGCGGTTGGCGGTACCAGCGACGGCGTTCTGTTCGTGAACGATCACCGGCACGCCCGCGAGTTTCGCCGCAACGCCACCAGGGCCGGTCACATAACCGCCAAAGCCGAGCACGCACACCGGCTTGAGCTCGCGAATGATCTTGCGCGCCTGCATAACCGCCTTGAGCAACACAAACGGCGCCTTGAGCAATGACAACTTGCTCTTGCCGCGCAAACCGGTGACGTTGATCAAATGCAGCGGCAAGCCGGCATTGGGCACCAATTCGTTTTCGATGCCACGGGGCGTACCCAGCCAGTGCACGGTGTAGCCACGGTTCTGGAATTCACGGGCGCAGGCCAGGGCCGGGAACACATGGCCCCCGGTGCCGCCTGCCATGATCAGCACGTTAGCGCCCATGGGTCGGCTCCTCGGCGAAGTCGCTCTCGCTGAACTCCATCTCTTCGCTGCCCAGGTGGGTACGGCTCTCCCACTCGATACGCAGCAACAAGCCAAGACAGGCGCAGCAAATCACCAACGAACTGCCGCCGTAACTGAGGAACGGCAAGGTCAGGCCCTTGGTCGGCAGCAGGCCGACGTTCACGCCGATGTTGATCAGGAACTGGCCGATCCACAAGAAGGCCAACCCATAAGCCACGTAGGCAGCGAAGTACTGCTTGGCCTTCTCGGCCCACAAGCCGATGTACATGGCGCGCACGCAGACGAATACAAACAGTGCAACGGTGCACAGCGAACCCACCACACCCAACTCCTCGGCCAATACCGAGAACACGAAGTCGGTGTGGGCTTCCGGCAGGTAGAACTGCTTCTGCACACTGTTGCCCAGGCCCACGCCCAGCCACTCGCCGCGACCGAAGGCAATCAGCGCCTGGGTCAACTGGTAGCCGGAGCCGAACTGGTCGGACCAGGGGTCGGTAAAGGTGATCAAACGCGCCATCCGGTAGGGTTGCGCCTGCACCAGGATGGTCACGGCCGCGACGGCCAGCACCACCATCAAGGTGAAGCGGAACAGCCCCACCCCCCCCAGGAACAGCATCGCGGCGGCGGCGCCCATCATTACCACCGTGGCCCCGAAGTCGGGCTCCATCAGCAACAGGCCAGCCATGGGCAGCAGCACGATGAACGGCTTGAAGAAGCCCATCCAGCTTTCGCGTACTTCTTTCTGACGGCGCACCAGATAACCGGCAAGGTAGATCACCACGAACACTTTGGCGATTTCCGAAGGCTGCACGTTGAACGCGCCGAAACCGATCCAGCGCATCGAACCGTTCACCTCGCGGCCAATGCCCGGCACGATCACCATGACCAGCAAGCCGAACGCACCGATCAGCATCAGCCAACCCAAACGCTGCCAGGTAGCAATCGGGATCATCATGGTGACGATGCAGGCGCCCAGACCGATCACCAGGTACACCAGGTGGCGGATCATCATGTACAGCGTGTTGCCCGACTGCACGGCAGCCACTTCGGAGGACGCCGAAGTGATCATCACCAGCCCCAGGCCGAGCAGCGCCAGGCAACCGGCGAGCATAGGGAAATCAAGGTCAATGCCGCGCCCGGTAATGATCGGCGACGGGTATGGCTTGATGATGTTTCTCAGGTTGAGGCTCATGCCAAAGCCTCCACGGCGCGGGCGAACAGGTGGCCGCGCTCTTCATAGTTCTTGAACATGTCGAAGCTGGCGCACGCGGGCGACAGCAACACTGCATCGCCGGGCTGGGCCAGGGCTTTGCACTGGGCAATCGCATCGTCCAGGGAAGCTGCGCGTACTTGCGGTACAGCGTCACCGAGGGCGGCGGCGATCAGGTCCGAATCGCGGCCCATCAGCACCACGGCGCGGCAATGGGCGGCTACTGGCGCTTTGAGGTCCTTGAAGTCGGCGCCCTTGCCATCGCCACCGGCGATCAGCACCAGCTTGCCGTCGATATCGGCACCCAGGCCTTCGATGGCCGCCAGGGCCGCACCGACGTTGGTGGCTTTGGAGTCGTTGTAATAGCTGACGCCATTGAGGTCGCGCACCCACTGGCAGCGATGCTCAAGCCCGGCAAAGGTGCGCAGGCTGGCGAGCATAGCGTCAAATGGCAGGCCAACCGCATGACCGAGCGCCAAGGCCGCCAGGGCATTGGACTGGTTGTGTGCGCCACGGATTTTCAGTTCGCGTACCGGCATCAGGTTCTGGAATTCGAACGCCAGGTACTTCTCGCCGCTCTCTTCACGAATGCCGAAGCCTTTGAAGTCCGGTTTGCCCAGGCCGAAGGTCCAGCAGGGCATGCCCTCGCCCATCAGCGGACGGCTCAGGGCATCCTGGCGGTTGACGACAAATTGCCTGGCGCCACGGAAGATCCGGTGCTTGGCCAGGTGATAAGCCGGCAGGCCGCTGTAGCGGTCCATATGGTCTTCGCTGACGTTCAATACCGTCGCCACTTCAGCGCCCAGGTCGTGGGTGGTTTCCAGCTGGAAGCTCGACAATTCCATCACGTACAACTCGACGTCGTCGCTGAGCAGGTCCAGGGCCGGCACGCCAAGATTGCCGCCGACGGCCACACGCTTGCCCGCCGCCGCTGCCATCTCGCCGACCAGGGTGGTGACGGTGCTTTTGGCGTTGGAACCGCTGATGGCCACGATCGGCGCCTTGGCGTTACGTGCGAACAGGTCGATATCGCCAGACAGCTTCACGCCACGGGCCGCCGCCGCTTGCAGGGCCGGTGTCGCCAGGGCCAGGCCCGGGCTCACGTAGAGCTCATCGGCACGGCACAGAAACTCGACATCCAGCTCGCCACAACGCACTTCCACGTGCGGGTAGTCACGGCGCAGCGTGACCAGCTCCGGTGGATTTTCCCGCGTATCGGCCACGGCAAACGACGTGCCCCGGTTCGCCAGGAAGCGAACCAGGGACATGCCGCTCTTGCCGAGGCCGACAACGATGCGGAAGTGGTCTGAAGCGATCAGGGACACTCGTTTCTACCTCAGTTTCAGGGTGGCAAGGCCGACCAGTACCAGAATCACGGTGATGATCCAGAAGCGGACAATCACGCGTGGCTCGGGCCAGCCCTTGAGTTCAAAATGGTGGTGAATCGGCGCCATGCGGAACACGCGGCGCCCGGTCAACTTGAAGGACGCCACCTGGATGACCACCGACAGGGTTTCCATCACGAACACGCCGCCCATGATGAACAGCACGATTTCCTGGCGAACGATCACCGCGATGGTGCCCAAGGCCGCGCCCAGCGCCAGTGCGCCGACGTCGCCCATGAAGACTTGTGCCGGGTAGGTGTTGAACCACAGGAACCCCAGGCCGGCACCGATCAGCGCGCCGCAGAACACGATCAGCTCGCCGGCGCCCGGTACATACGGAATCAGCAGGTATTCAGCGAATTTCACGTTACCCGACAGGTAGCAGAAGATGCCGAGCGCGCCGCCCACCATCACCGTCGGCATGATCGCCAGGCCGTCGAGGCCGTCGGTCAGGTTCACCGCGTTGCTGGAGCCGACGATCACGAAGTAGGTCAGCACCACAAATCCGACACCCAGCGGGATGCTCACGTCCTTGAGCATCGGGATGATCAAGGTGGTTTCCACGGCACTTGGCGCGGTGGTGTACAGGAAGATCGCGGCGGCCAGGCCGAACACCGACTGCCAGAAATACTTCCAGCGGCTTGGCAGCCCCTTGGAGTTTTTCTCGATCACTTTGCGGTAGTCATCCACCCAGCCGATGGCGCCGAACAGCAGGGTCACCAGCAACACCACCCACACGTAGCGGTTGTGCAGATCGGCCCAGAGCAAGGTGCTGACGCCAATGGATGACAGGATCAGCGCGCCGCCCATGGTGGGCGTGCCGGACTTGGACAAGTGCGACTGCGGGCCGTCGTTACGAACCGATTGACCAATTTGCAGGTTCTGCAGGGTGCGGATCATCCACGGCCCTAAAAACAGCGACAAAGACAGCGCGGTCAGCACACCCAGGATCCCGCGCAGGGTCAGGTACTGGAAGACCGCGAAGCCTTTGTGGAACTGTTGCAGATACTCAGCCAGCAGCAGCAGCATTAATGTTTCTCCGTACTTGAGCCACACAAGGCTGCGACGACGTTTTCCATCACCGCGCTGCGCGATCCCTTGATCAAAATGGTTGTGTGTTTGTCATGTTCAGCCGCCGTCAACGCCTGGATCAGCTCGGCCTGGCTGGCGAAATGCCGCGCGCCAGGGCCGAAAGCGTTGACCGCATGGGCCATGTTCGTGCCAACGGCGTAGAGCGCGTCCACTTTGCCGGCGGCATAGGCGCCGACTTCACGGTGGCCTTGTTCAGCCCAATCGCCCAATTCGCCGATATCGCCCAGCACCAGGACCTTGCGCCCATCAAAGCCTTTGAGCAGGTCCACAGCGGCGTTGATGGAGGACGGGTTGGCGTTGTAAGTGTCATCAATCACACGCATGCCGTTGCCAGCCAGTTGCGCCACGGTGCGGCCCTTGACCGGCTGCACCGCGCCCAGGCCGGTGGCAATACCGAACAGCGACACACCCAGGGCATGAGCGGCAGCGGCGGCGGCCAAGGCGTTGGCGACGTTGTGGTTGCCCAGCAGGTTCAACTGCACGTGCTCATCACCTTGCGGGGTGTGCAAGGTGAAGGACGGGCAGCCACGGGCATCGACATTGATGTTGGAGGCGTGGAAATCGGCTGCGGCATTCAGCACTGCAAACGTCAGAACCTTGCGACCGGCGGCGCGTACACGCCAGATCTCGAAGGCCTTGTCATCCAGGTTCAGTACCGCAGTGCCCGAGGCGTCGAGGCCCTCAAGGATTTCGCCCTTGGCTTCGACGATTTTTTCCGGGCCACCGAACTCACCGACATGGGCGGTACCGGCGTTGTTGATGATCGCCACGTGAGGCTGGGTCAGCGCCACGGTGTAGGCGATTTCGCCGATGCGCGAAGCGCCCAGTTCGATCACTGCCGCCGTGTGTTCCGGGGCCAGTTCGAGCAGGGTCAGCGGTGCGCCGAAATCATTGTTCAGGTTGCCACGGGTCGCGAGTACCGGCCCGCGCGTACGCAAGATGCCGGCAAGCAGTTCCTTGACCGTGGTCTTGCCGCTGGAACCGGTAATGGCCGCCACCGGCTTATCAAAAGCGGCACGGTTAAGCGCACCCAGTTGGCCCAGGGCCAGGCGGGTGTCGGCTACCAGCAATTGCGGCAAGGCAGAATCGGCCACTTCACGTTGTACCAAGGCACCGACAGCGCCTTTGGCGGCAACGTCGTTGAGGTAGTCGTGGCCATCGAAACGCGGGCCGGCCAGGGCGACAAACAGCTGCCCCGGCTGGATGTTACGGCTGTCGATACTCACGCCGTTGAATGTGCAGTCGCTCGACAGCACACGGGCCGACAGGGCCTGGGCCAGTTCGCTGAACGTCATCGCTTTAAGCATGGGCGACCTCCCAGGCGGTCAAGGCGTGATCCGCCTCGACCAGATCGGAGAAGGCATGGCGCTCACCGTTGATTTCCTGATAGTCCTCGTGGCCTTTGCCCGCGAGCACCACTACGTCGTCCGCGCCGGCACTGGCGATCAACTGCGCGATGGCAGCGCCACGGCCCGCGACGAAGGTGACCTTGGCGGCGTCTTTGAAGCCGACACGGATGTCATCGAAAATCTGGCTCGGGTCTTCGCTGCGCGGGTTGTCGTCGGTGACGAGTACGCCATCGGCCAAGCGCTCGACAATCTCGGCCATCAATGGGCGCTTGCCGCGATCGCGATCACCGCCACACCCGAACAGGCACAGCAGTTTGCCCTTGGCATGTGGGCGCAGGGCTTCGAGGACTTTCTCCAGGGCATCCGGGGTGTGGGCGTAATCGACCACCACCAACGGTTGCGTGCCGCCACCCAGGCGCTGCATGCGACCGGCCGGGCCTTCCAGCTTTGGCAGTACGCGCAGAATTTCATCCAGGGCGTAGTCCAGGCCCAGCAGTGCGCCGATAGCGGCGAGCACGTTGCTCAGGTTGAACCGCCCCAGCAAGGTGCTGCGCAGGTGGTGCTCGCCCTGCGGCGTCACCAACGTGGCGCGCACGCCTTCGTCATTGAATTGGGCTTCGCGGCAATACAGGTAGGCGCTGGCATCTTGCAGGCTATAGCTGATCAGGCGCGCGTCGCTGTCTTGCTCCGCCAGTTGGCGGCCGAAGGCGTCGTCGAGGTTGACCACCCGGCACTTCAGGTCATTCCAGGCAAACAGCTTGGCCTTGGCGGCGGCGTACGCCTCCATGGTGCCGTGGTAGTCCAGGTGATCGCGGGACAGGTTGGTCATCACTGCCACGTCAAAGGCCAGGGCAGTGACACGCCCTTGGTCCAGGCCATGGGAAGACACTTCCATGGCAACCGCCTTGGCGCCGGCCTTTTTCAGGTCGGCCAGGGTCGCTTGCACGGCAATCGGGTTCGGCGTGGTGTGCAGGCCGCTTTGCAGCGCGCCATAGAAACCGGTGCCCAGGGTGCCGACGATGCCACAGTGCTGACCCAGCAGGTCCAACGCCTGGGCGACCAATTGGGTCACGCTGGTCTTGCCGTTGGTGCCCGTCACGCCCACCAGGTTGAGTTGGCGGCTCGGGTCACCGTAGAAACGCCCGGCGATGTCAGAAAGCTGCGCAGCCAGGCCCTTGACCGGAATCAACGGCACATCGGTGATCGGCAGCACGGTGGCGCCTTCCACTTCATAGGCGACCGCAGCCGCACCGCGTTGCAGGGCATCGGCGATATGCGCACGGCCATCGAGCTTGCCGCCAGGCACCGCCAGGAACAGGTCACCGGCGCGCACATTACGGCTGTCCAGGGTCAGCTCACGAATCAGCAGATCGTGGCCGGCATGGGCAAAAATCTTGTTCAGGCTAAGAGACATCAGCCGCGCCCTCCATTGGCTTTGACAGCGGCGGCCGGTGGGCCGGCGTTGGCTTGTTGAGTCGGCGGCAGATTGTCCGGCGTGATGTTCATCAAGCGCAGGGTGCCGGACATCACTTTGCTGAACACCGGCGCCGAAACCAGGCCACCGAAGTAGCCGGCTTTACTAGGCTCGTCGATGACCACGACGATGGCGTAGCGCGGGTCGCTCATCGGGCCGAAGCCGGCGAACAGCGAACGGTAGGAGTTTTCGGCATAGCCCTTGGTGCCCACCGAGGTCTTACGCGCCGTACCGGACTTGCCTGCCACGTGGTACGCCGGCACCTGGGCGCGGAATACGCCACGCGGTGCTTCGATCACTTGTTGCAGCATGCCCTGGATGGTCTTGGCGACGTTTTCCGGGATCACTTGGGTGGCTTTGGGCGCTTCGTCGACATGGATCAGGCTCAGTGGAACCATGCGCCCGTTATTGGCCAATACCGAGAAAGCGTGGGCCAACTGGATGGCGGTCACCGACAGGCCATAGCCGTAGGACAGCGTGGCGGTCTCGGCTTTTCTCCACTCGCGGTAGTTCGGCAGGTTACCGACTCGCTCGCCTGGGAAATCGAGGCCGGTGGGTTGCCCCAGGCCGATCTTTTGCGCCAGGTGATAGATGGTTTCGCCGCCGATATCGAAGGCGACCTTGCTCATGCCGACGTTACTGGAGTTGATCAGGATACCGGTCAGGTCCAGCACCGGGCCTTCGCTGCGGGACACGTCGCGAATGGTGTACTTGCCCAACTGCAAGGTGCCTGGGTAAACCTCGACCTTGTCGCTGGGTTTCCAGCGGCCGGTTTCCAGGGCAGCACTCATGGAGATGGCTTTCATGGTCGAACCAGGCTCGAACACGTCGATCATCGCGCGGTTGCGCATCATCGCCGGCTGCAGGTTGCGACGGTTGTTCGGGTTGTAGGTGGGCTGGTTGACCATGGCGAGGATCTCGCCGGTCTTCACGTCCATGATCACCAGGCTGCCGGCTTTGGCGCCGTTCTCGATGATCGCGTTACGCAGCTCGCGGTTGGCCAGGTATTGCAGGCGCAGGTCAATCGACAACGCCAAGGGCTTGCCAGCCTTGGCGTTCTTGGTGACTTGGACGTCCTTGATCAGCCTGCCGCGCCGATCCTTGATGACCTGGCGTTTGCCCGGAACCCCAGCCAGCCATTCGTCATAGGCCAGTTCGACCCCTTCGCGGCCGTGGTCATCGATGTCGGTGAAACCCACCATGTGCGCGGTGGTTTCACCGGCCGGGTAGAAACGCCGAAATTCCTCGATGCCATAGACACCGGGGATTTTGAGATCGAGCACTTGCTGGCCTTGCTCAGGGGTAAGCCCGCGCACCAGATAGATGAACTCTTTATTGGCCTGGGCTTCCAGGCGCTCGGTCAGGGCCTTGCGGTCTTGCCCCAGGGCAGCGGCCAGCTCAGGCCACTTGTCCTTGGCAACTTGCAGTTCCTTGGCGTTGGCCCACAGGGTGGTCACGGGGGTACTGACGGCCAGGGGCTCGCCGTTACGGTCGGTGATCAGGCCGCGGTGTGCAGGAATTGGAATATGCCGCAGGCTGCGGGCGTCACCCTGGCCGATCAGGAAGTCACGGTCGACGACCTGCAGGTCGAAGATACGCCAGACAATCGCGCCCACCATCAATGCCAGCAAGCCGAGCATCAGGCGGAAGCGCCATGGGTAGAGTGCCCCTTCGAGTTTCATCATGGCGCCACCATGCGAACTTCAGCCGCGCCAGGGATGTGCATCTTCAACTGTTCGGTAGCCAGCACTTCGATTCGGCTGTGGGCCGTCCAGGTGCTTTGCTCAAGGATCAATCGGCCCCACTCTGCCTGGGCTTTGTCACGCACGCTCAATTCCCCGTACAGGGTATTGAGCAACTGACGGTTCCAGTGGGCGCTGTAGGACACCGCAATCGCGGACACCAGCACGCCGACAAACAGCAGCAACATAAAGAAGCTGCCGCCCGGGAGGGGTTTGGCGAAAAGCTTGCTCACCGCAACTTCTCCGCAACACGCATGACGGCGCTACGGGAACGTGGGTTGGCCTTGAGTTCGGCTTCGGAAGCGAACTGCGCTTTGCCATGGATTTTGATTTTCGGCACAAAGGCTTCGAAACGCACCGGCAGGTTACGCGGCAGGTTGTCGGATTCGCCCTTGACCAGACGACGCATGAACAGTTTGACGATGCGGTCTTCCAGGGAGTGGAAGCTGATCACCACCAGGCGACCGCCCACTTCCAAAGCATCCAGAGCGGCTTCGAGGCCGGCTTCCAGATCGCCCAATTCGTTGTTGACGTGAATGCGCAGGCCCTGGAACGCACGGGTCGCCGGGTTCTTGCCCTTTTCCCAGGCCGGGTTGGCGACCTTCAGCACTTCGGCCAGGTCTGCGGTGCGTTCGAACGGCTGGATTTCGCGGCGCTCAACCACGGCACGCGCCATGCGACCGGCGAAGCGCTCCTCACCGTACTCTTTGAACACACGGGCGATTTCTTCTACCGGCGCGGTGGCGATGAACTGTGCCGCACTGACCCCACGGGTAGGGTCCATGCGCATGTCGAGGGGGCCGTCGTTCATGAAGCTGAAGCCGCGCTCCGGGTCATCGAGCTGCGGCGAAGACACGCCCAGGTCGAGCAGAACCCCGGCCACCTTGCCCGCCATGCCGCGTTCGGCAACTTCGGCACCCAGCTCGGCAAAGCTGCGCTGCACAACGACAAAGCGGCCGTCTTCGGCCGCTAGCGCTTGCCCGGTGGCAATCGCTTGAGGGTCTTTGTCGAACCCGAGGAGTTTGCCGTCGGACCCGAGCTGGCTGAGTATCAACCGGCTATGCCCGCCCCTGCCGAATGTGCCATCGACATAGCAGCCATCGGCACGTACGGCGAGAGCCTCAACGGCTTCGTCAAGCAGTACGGTGATGTGGTTAAAGCCGCTATCAATAGTCACAGGATCAAATCACGCAGTTCATCAGGCATGGCGCCCGGTTGTTGAATAGCAGCCAGGTCCGCTGCAGACACAGCATCCCAGGCATCTTCGTCCCACAATTGGAACTTGTTCAGTTGGCCTACCAGCATTGCGCGCTTGTCCAGCTTGGCGTACTCGCGCAGCCGCGGAGGCACCAGGAAACGACCGCTGCCATCGAGTTCAAGGTCGACGGCATTACCGATCAGCAAACGCTGAAGGCGGCGGTTTTCTTCACGCAATGAAGGCAGCGCGCGCAACTTGGTTTCAATCAACTCCCACTCGTCGAGGGGGTAAACACACAAACAAGGGTCAACGGCGTCAATCGTGATGATTAACTGCCCTGAACTTCGCGAAATGAGCTCGTCACGATACCGGCTCGGCATGGCGAGACGGCCTTTTGCATCGAGACTGATAGCGTTAGCTCCGCGAAACACAGATGCGTTTCTCCAAATTTTAGCGTTTTACGTTCAAAAAACCCACTTTGTGCCACTTTCCGCCACTTGCGCACACTATAGGAATGCGCCCACCACACCGTCAAGGCGCGTATACAAGGAAAAGCCTTACAGAACGGAGATTTAGGAAGGTAAAGGGAGGAGAAACGAGAGTTTTGCGATGTTTTTGACTCAACAACAGCAAATAGCTCAAAGAGCTAGGGCGCAAAGTTAAAGTAATTTATTAAGAGTAAGATTTTTTTGGTATTACGAAGATGCATCTGCCAATGATTTGGCAGGGAGGGATTCTTGCGTTACTACCGGGTTTGCGCACGAGATTCGAACGCAAGGAAAAAAGGTGGAGAGTCGATCTGTAAGCCGGGTTCTGTCTTGAACAGTCATTCGTCTACGATGGCCATCACTGGACATCTTTAGCAACCTACCCGGTCCCAGCGCGGGCCACGCCTTGGGACCCTATTTGGTCTTGCTCCAAGTGGGGTTTACCTAGCCACGAACTGTTGCCAGTCGTGCGGTGCGCTCTTACCGCACCTTTTCACCCTTACCGGCACCGAAGTGCTTAGGCGGTTATTTTCTGTGGCACTTTCCGTAGGCTCACGCCTCCCAGGCATTACCTGGCACTTCGCCCTATGGAGCCCGGACTTTCCTCCCCCCCCTAATTTTCATAGAGGGCAGCGACTGTCCAATCGACTCTCCGCCGCGAAGGTTAACGGCACGGCGGCTTGAGGACAAGTATTAAAAGTGCAGCATTGCCATCACGTTCAGACGAAATACAGTTTTGGCCCTGGAACTATTCGGCCTTCTGTTTATCGAGCGCGACCTGATACAACACATTCTTGCGCACCCCGGTAATTTCGGCAGCCAGGGCGGCGGCGCGCTTGAGCGGCATTTCCTTGAGCAACAAATCGAGGACGCGCATGGCCTCGCTGCCCACTGCGTCCTCATTCTCCGGCGCGGTCCAGCCGGCTACCAGCACCACGCATTCGCCGCGCTGTTGATTGCTGTCGCCCTCGACAAACGCTCGCAGCGCCTCCAACGGCAACCCCTTGAGGGTTTCGAAGGTCTTGGTCAACTCCCGGGCCAGCAAGGCCAGGCGCTCGCCGCCAAATACCAGCTCCATGTCCTGCAAGCATTCAAGGATGCGATGTGGGGCCTCATAGAAGATCAAGGTGCGCGGCTCTTCTTTAAGTGCCTGCAGGCGCGCCCGACGCCCTACAGCCTTGGCGGGCAGGAAGCCTTCGAAGATAAAGCGGTCCGAGGGCAACCCGGCGGCCGATAATGCAGCAATCAGCGCGCAGGCTCCTGGAACAGGCACTACATTGATACCAGCGGCCCGCGCCTGGCGGACCAGGTGGTAACCCGGATCAGAAATCAGCGGCGTGCCCGCGTCGGAAATCAGTGCGACGTCATCACCGGCCAAAAGACGCGTGATAAAGCGGCTACCCTCTTCACGTTCGTTGTGTTCGTGGCAGGCCGCTAATGGCGTGCTGATACCAAAATGCTGCATCAACCGCTGGGAGTGCCGCGTGTCTTCTGCCGCGATCAATTTCACCTCGCGCAACACTTTCAGCGCCCGGGCACTGATGTCGTCCAGGTTGCCAATGGGCGTCGCCACCACAAAAAGCGAGCCAGCAGTGGAATTCAAAGGACCTGGAGCAGTCAAAGCGCACACCTCGATGGTTGGCAAAAGCCACATTGTAGCGCGTAGACGCCTTGAAAATATGCCATCACGGCCGATGCCGTTTCAGCCACCGTCAGCTATTAGCAACATTTGCACGACCTAAATCCACGGTTTAACGCCATGAACATCGCGCCTGGGCCAGTGCTTGGGTACACTTCCACGCTAATTTGATCGGTATCAGGAACACTTACATGATCGCTTGCCTGCGGCTGCTCTCCGCCCTCTGCCTCGCTGCCTTGCTGGCTGCTTGCGCCAGTTCGCCCTCCTCCAGTCTTGGCGAACTGCCACGCACGCCCGATGCCAGTATCGAGCAACTGCTCGAACAGGCGACGAACGCCAAGACGCCAGAAAAAGCCGCGTTGCTGCGCCTGAGCGCGGCAGACCTGGCCTACCAGCAGAACAATCCCGGCCGCTCCTCGCAGATCCTTGCGCAAGTGCCCCTGGATGCCTTGAAGCCAGCCGCGCAAGTATTTGCCAGCACCCTGGCCGCAGAACTGGCAATGGGCCGCAACCAGCCCAAGGCGGCCCTGGCAGCGCTGAACCACCCCAGCCTGCAAAGCCTGAAGGAACTGCCGACCGACCAGCAGATCCGCACCGGTACCGTACATGCGCGCGCCTATGAAGCCGACGGCCAGACCCTCGCCGCCGCTCGCGAGCGCGTGGCCATGGCGCCGCTGCTGACGGGTGAGGCTGCCAGCAGCAACCACGAAGCCATTTGGGTATTGATTGCCGCGCTGCCAGCCGAACAGCTGCAAGCCACCGGCAACCCGACACTCGATGGCTGGATCACCCTGGCCCAGGCGGTCAAGGGCGCCGGTACGCTGGAGCAACAACAAGCCGCCATCGACACCTGGCGCGCACAGAACCCGGGCCACCCGGCGGCGGTGCAACTGCCAGCGCCGCTGACCAAACTCAAGGAACTGGCCAGCCAGCCCCTGAACAAGATCGCCCTGCTGCTACCGCAGGAAGGCCCGCTGGCCGCTGTGGGCAAAGCGCTGCGCGAAGGCTTCATGGCGGCTCACTACCAGGCGGAACAAGCCGGGCAGAAGCCACCGGTCATCGAGTTCTATGACAGCTCGCGCCTGACCTCCCTCGACGACTTCTACGCCAAGGCCCAGGCCGCCGGCGTGCAACTGGTGGTCGGCCCGCTGGAAAAACCGCTGGTCAAGCAACTCAGCGCACGCCCGCAATTGCCGATCACCACCCTGGCCCTGAACTACAGCGAGACCGATCAAGGCCCGGCGCAGTTGTTCCAGTTCGGCCTGGCCGCTGAAGACGAAGCCCGCGAAGTGTCGCGCCGTGCCCGTGCCGACGGCCTGCACCGCGCCGCCGCCATGGTGCCCCGTGGCGAATGGGGTGAGCGCGTGTACAAGGCGTTCCGCCAGGATTGGGAAGCCAATGGCGGCACTGTCATGGGCGTAGAGTATGTCGATCAGCCCGTGGCCCTGGCCCAGCAGATCGCCGATCTGTTCCAACTGCGCAAGAGCGAAGGCCGCGCCAAGAGCCTGCAAAGCACAGTCGGCACCGACGTTGCCGCCCAGCCTTCGCGTCGCCAGGACATTGAGTTCATCTTCCTGGCTGTCACGCCGCAACTGGCCCAGCAGATCAAGCCGACCCTGAACTTCCAATACGCTGGCGATGTGCCGGTGTACGCGACCTCTCACGTGTTCAGTGCCAGTGGTGACCGCAACCAGTACCTGGACATGACCAACGTGATGTTCTGCGAAACCCCTTGGCTGCTTAACACCACCGACCCACTGCGTAACCAGGTCGCCGCGCAATGGCCGCAAGCCAATGGCAGCCTGGGCCGTCTGTACGCGATGGGCGTGGATGCCTACCGCCTGGCGCCACGCCTGGGCCAGCTCAAGGCACTGCCGGACACTCGTGTCGACGGCCTCTCGGGCAACCTGGGCATCAGCGCCAACCAGCGCGTCGATCGCCAGATGCCGTGGGCCAAGTTCGTCGGCGGCGACATTCAGCGCCTGCCCGATACCCCTCGCTGATGCCCGAGCGGTCCAGTGCACAAAGCGGCAAGGATGCCGAACTGCATGCTCTCAACTACTTGAAACAACAGGGTCTGCGCCTTCTGGCGCAGAACTGGTTATGTAAACGCGGCGAGCTTGATCTGGTCATGCTTGACGGCGATACAGTAGTATTCGTCGAAGTCCGCTACAGAAAACACGCACAATGGGGTGGCGCGCTCGCCAGTATCGACGGGCGCAAGCGTCAAAAGCTGATACTCGCTGCGCAGTTTTTTCTGCAAAAAGAGCATCGCTGGGCTGACTGCCCCTGCCGTTTCGATGTGGTTGCCATGGAAAGCACCCCGTCAGGCACAGCTGATCTGACCTGGCTCCAAAATGCCTTCGACAGCTGATTCGCCGGGCACCTTCACCACTCACTTTTGCTCTTTGCTTTGCGGGCTGCACATTACCTGTGCCAAACAGCCGCGCTACTTAAGGTCACACAGATGGACATGCAATCCCGAATTCGCCAGCTTTTCCAGGCCAGCATCGACACCAAGCAACAGGCGATGGACGTACTTGCACCGCACATCGAGCAAGCCAGCCAGGTGATGGTCAATGCCTTGCTCAACGAAGGCAAAATGCTTTCGTGCGGCAATGGCGGTTCGGCTGGCGATGCCCAGCATTTTTCCTCCGAGCTGCTCAACCGCTTCGAACGTGAGCGCCCGAGCCTGCCGGCCATTGCCTTGACCACCGACTCGTCGACGATCACCTCGATTGCCAACGACTACAGCTACAACGAAATCTTCTCCAAGCAGATCCGCGCCCTCGGCCAACCCGGCGATGTGTTGCTGGCGATTTCCACCAGCGGCAATTCGGCCAATATTATTCAAGCGATCCAGGCCGCACATGATCGCGAAATGATTGTCGTAGCCTTGACCGGTCGCGACGGCGGCGGCATGGCGTCGCTGCTGCTGCCAGAGGACGTGGAGATTCGCGTCCCGGCCAATGTCACTGCACGTATCCAAGAAGTTCATCTGCTGGCGATCCACTGCCTGTGCGATCTGATCGACAGCCAACTGTTCGGGAGTGAAGAATGACCGTTAATCGCCTCAGTCTTTTGGCCATCACGCTGTGCGTCGCCATCAGCGGCTGCAGCTCGGCTATCACCGCTACACGGGACACCCCTATCCAGGACGACCGGGGCACGCGCACCTTCGGCAGCACCATTGATGATTCGCTGATCGAAACCAAGGTCAAGGTCAACGTCGCCAAGGCCGCTACCGACTTGGGCAACGGTGCCTCGCGCATCGTGGTGACCAGCTTCAACGGTGTGGTCCTGCTGGCAGGCCAAACGCCCCGCGCCGATCTCAAGGCCCAGGCCGAGCAAGCCGCCGCTGGCGTGCAACGCGTCAAGAAGGTCCACAACGAACTGCAGGTCATGGACCCGATCACCCTGCTGGCCATCAGCAACGATGCCCTGCTGACCACCAAGATCAAGGCTCAGATGCTGACCGACAGTGCTGTGCCAGGTTCGCGGATCAAGATCGTCACCGATAACGGCATCGTCTACATGATGGGCCTGCTGACCCAGGCCGAAGCCACCCGTGCAGCCAATTTGGTGCAGGGCGTGTCGGGCGTACAGAAGATTGTGAAGGTGTTCGAATACATCGACTGATGTAGATCGAGGCCACAAAAAAGGGCGCCGTGCATTGACTGCACGGCGCCCTTTTTAGTGCCCAGGGTTTACTGGTATTGCTGGTACGGGTTGCCCTGGAACTGGTTGTTCTGCTGTGGCGCCTGCTGCTGGCCAGGCTGGCCGTATTGCTGGCCAGGGATCGGGCCGAGGTTGACTTCGACACGACGGTTCTGGGCGCGGCCGTTCACATCGCCGTTGCTGGCAATCGGGTTATCCGGGCCGGCACCGCGTGCGCTCAGGTTGGCACCGTTGACGCCTTGGGAGGTCAGGTAGTTGGCCACGCTCTGCGCACGGCGCTGGGACAGGTCCATGTTCAGTTGGCGGCTACCGGTGCTGTCGGTGTAGCCAACGATCTGGATGGTGTTCTGGTTGAACTGCTTGAGGGAGTTGGCCAGGTTGTTCAGCGGCTGGTAGAAGCTGCTGGAGATCGCGTCCGAGTTGGTGGCGAAGGTAATGTTACCCGGCATGATCAGCTTGATCTGGTCACCCTGGCGCTGCACCTCAACCCCGGTATTGGCCATGCTTTCGCGCAATTTTTTCTCTTGCTGGTCGGCGTAGTAGCCATAACCTGCAGCACCGGCACCCGCAACGACTGCGCCAATCAGCGCGCCCTTGCCACGGTTGTCATGGTTGATGGCCGCACCGGCCAATGCGCCAGCCAGCGCACCGAGGCCGCCGTACTTGGCGGTTTTGCTCATGCCGCTTTCGGAACCATTGCTGGCCTGTCCCTGGCTGCCGTCATAAGGGTTAGGTGAGGCGCAGCCAGACAACAGGGCTACGGCGGTAGCGACAACAAGCAGACGACGCGGAGTGAACATGAAGGAAGCTCCTACTTTTGCATTCTGTGATGCAGAGGACATTGGCAATGGACCTGTGCCGAGTTTGGAACGCGACAAACGGCAAAAATTCCGTGAAGGGGTGTGTAAAGCATAGCTGTCTTTGGCTCGGGCCTGTGTCTGTGTGTCTGTACCGGCTTGTATCAGAGCCGACAACCCATCACGCACGCACGAAAGGATTCTCCCGCATCTCATCGCCCAGCAACGTATCCGGCCCATGCCCAGTGACCACCGTCGCGCCTTCATCCAGCGTATACAAACGCTGCTTGATCGATCGCACGATCGTCGCCTGGTCGCCGCCCCATAAATCCGTACGCCCTACCCCACGACGAAACAAGGTATCGCCGGCGATCAACAGCTTGGCGTCGGCAAACCAGAAACTCATCGAGCCCGGTGTATGCCCAGGAGTATGCAAGGCTACGCCGCAGCCGCAGGCGAGTTCCTCGTCATGCTCCAGCCAGCGATCCGGAGACGGCACCGGGACGTAGGGCACGCGAAACATCTGGCATTGCATTTCCAGGTTGTCCCATAGAAATTGATCCTCTTTGTGCAGGTGCAGCGTGGCGCCAGTCTTTTCTTTCAATTGCCCGGAGGCCAGGAAATGATCGAGGTGAGCATGGGTGTGGATAATGCTCACCACCTTCAGGCCCAGTGCGTCAAGGCGCGCCAGGATCAACTCGTGATTGCCGCCGGGGTCGACTACGATGGCTTTTTTAGTGATCGGGTCGCCAATAATGGTGCAGTTGCACTGCAACGGCCCAACGGGGAAGGTTTCGCGAATCAACGGTTGTTTTTCAATAGTCATGGGTGTCCTGCAAGCTCTCTGGCGCGTTCCAAGTGCAGTATGGTGTAGCGAGCCCCTGCTCTGGAAGGAGTCGATTGCGCGGCCTATCCGCTGCTAAGCTACACAAGCGCCATTGAAATCCCCCGCTGCAGTCAGTCGCATTTGGAGCAACACCCATGGCGAATCAACAGATCATCTGCGAACACTGCGACTGCGTGTACGAGAAAGTCACGCTCGCCAAACATCAAAAAGCCCTGTGCGTACGTTGCTCGGGCGTGCTGCAGCGCTACAACGGCCTGTCGGTGCAGCAACGTCTGGCCCTGACGGTGACTGCCGCAGTGCTGTGGACCTTTGCCAACTTTTACCCGGTGATGAGCATCAGCCTGCAAGGCTTGAAAAACAGCGCGACCCTCTGGGACTCGGTGGTTGCGCTGAGCCTGGGGCCGATCACGTTCATTGCACTGGTGGCGGCGATTTCCATCATTATCGCGCCGGTGTTTCAACTGCTGTTGCTGATCTGGGTGCTGAGTTTCGCCTTGGCCGGCAGGCGCTCGCCGGCGTTCAAGCTGTGCATGCGCTGGCTCGAAGCCCTCCGGCCGTGGAGCATGCTGGAGGTGTGCCTGCTGGGCGCGATGGTTGCGGTGTTCAAGCTGGCCGGCATGCTGGACGTTATTCCTGGCACCGGCCTGTTCGCCTTGGCCGCCCTGAGCCTGTTGCTGATCCGCATTGCCGGGCGCGATGTGCGCGACCTGTGGGATACCCTATGAACTCACCGCCTACCGCCCGCGAGCTGAACCTGTGCCTGTGCCACACCTGCGGCCAGCCCTGCGACATGCGCCTTGAACCCACCGAGTGCGAGCGCTGTGGCGCCGCGCTGCATCGGCGCAAGGTGCAGTCCCTGACCCGAACCTGGGCCTACATGCTCACCGCCCTCGCCTTTTATGTCCCGGCCAACTTACTGCCGGTGATGAACACCACCATGCTCGGCTCGGGCGCAGACAGCACTATCATGAGTGGCGTGCTGGAGTTCTGGCAGCATGGCGCCTGGGACATTGCGCTGATCATTTTCATCGCCAGCATCGCCGTGCCGGGCATCAAGTTCTTGTCGCTGGGGCTGCTGCTGGTCACCGTGCAGCGCAATAGCCAATGGGCGCGCAAGGAACGCTCAAAGCTGTTTAGGTTTATCGAACTGATCGGCTATTGGTCGATGCTCGACGTCATCGTGGTCGCCCTGGTGGCCGCGCTGGTGAAGTTTCAAGCCCTGGGCACGATAGAACCGCGCCTGGGCATTCTGTTTTTTGGCTTGGTGGTGGTCTTTACGATGCTCGCGGCCATGAGTTTTGATCCCCGGCTAATCTGGGAAAATCCACATAACGAGGAGACCTCGGATGAGCTCATCCAAGGCTGATACCCCTGCGGGGCAACCTGTGATCAAGACACGTCGCTTCAGTGTCTCGCTGGTCTGGATCGTGCCGATTGTCGCCGTGCTGGTGGGGATCTCGCTGGTGATTCACAGCGTCATGCAACAAGGCCCGACCATCGTCCTCAACTTCAAGACCGGCAGCGGGCTGGTTGCCAACAAAACCGAGGTCAAATACCGCAACGTGGTGATCGGCCAGGTAACCGCCGTGGCCCTGAGCGATGACCAGAAAAGCGTCAACGCCACCGTCGAGCTGGTCAAACAGGCCGAAAGCTTCACCCGCGAAGACTCGAAATTCTGGGTGGTGCGCCCGCGCATTGGCGCGGGCGGCGTGTCGGGCATCGACACGTTATTGTCCGGCGACTACATCGGCGCCGACATCGGCCAGTCCGAGACCCGCGCCAAACACTTCACCGGCTTGGAAAACCCACCGCCCATCACTTACGGCGAGCCGGGCAAGCGCTTCACGCTGCACACCCAGGCCCTGGGCTCCCTGGACATCGGCTCCCCGGTCTATTACCGCAAGATCCCGGTAGGCCAGGTGGTGGCCTATGAGCTGGACAACGAGGGCAAGGGCGTGAATGTCGAAATCTTCGTGCATGCGCCCAATGACGTGTACATCACTGAAAACACGCGGTTCTGGAACGCCAGCGGCGTCGACTTGAGCGTTGGCGCCAATGGCTTCGCGCTGAAAACCGAATCCTTGTCGTCCATGTTGATGGGCGGGATCGCCTTCCAGGCGCCGCCCTACAACCCCAATGACAAACCGGCTGAAGAAAGTCGCAGCTTTGAGTTGTTCGAAGACCAGCAAAGCGCCCTCGCCCCACCCAATGGCCGGGGGCAATACATGGTCCTGCGCTTCGATCAGGCCCTGCGCGGGCTGAAAGTCGACGCACCGGTGGAGTTCCTTGGCGTGGAGTTCGGCAGGGTTGTATCGATCAACCTGGATTTCGATGCGAAAAAGCGCACCTTCCCGGTCAATGTCGGCATCGTGATCTACCCGCAACTGCTAGGCGAGGCCCACACCAAGCTACTCAAGGCCATGAACAATAACCCTGACGATGAGGCAGCCGGCGTACGCCTGATCGGCACCTTCATCGAAAACGGCCTGCGCGCCCAGGCCCGCAGCGGCAACTTGCTGACCGGCCAGCTGTACATCGCCCTGGACTTCTACCCCAAGGCCGAGAAAGTCGCGTTCGACCCGAACCAGCGCCCGGTGGGCATCCCCACGATCCCGGGCAACCTGGAACAACTGCAAGAGAAGTTCGAAGGCATCGTCAACAAGATCAGCCAACTGCCTGTCGAGCGCATTGCCGGCAACCTCGACGCCAGCCTGGTCGAACTGCGCAAGGGCCTGGCGCAATTCAACGCCAAGACGCTGCCGGGTGTGCAGACGACCTTGGCCGACGTGAGCAAGACCCTGCAATCGGCCAGTTCAACCCTGGCCGAAGACTCGCCGCAGCGTGAACAACTGACCCAGACCCTCGACGAGTTGGGGCGCATGTCGCGCTCCCTGCGCGAGCTTTCGGATTACCTGGGCCGGCATCCGGAGTCGCTGATTCGCGGCCGCCCCGATAACGCCGCACCGACGGACCTGCAAGGGCCACCCCGCAAATGACCATTGGAGCCGCCATGACATTGCCGTTGAAGATCACGTTGCTGAGCGCCCTGCTGCTGCTCGGTGCCTGTCGCAGTGAACCCATCGCCTTTCACACCCTGACCCCGGCGCACTTGAGCCCGAGTACGCGAGCAGAGGCCGGTGGTGTACGCATTGAGAGCATCAGCGTGCCGCCTCAGGTCGACCGTGCGCAAATAGTGATTCGCCAGGGCGACAGCGGCCTGGCGATTCTTGAAACCCAGTGGTGGGCCGCCACCCTCGCCGATGAGCTGAGGAGCGCGTTGGTGGATCAATTGGCCAACAGCAATGCCCGGCAAGCCGTGGCTTTGCGCGTAGACGTGCAGCGTTTTGACTCGGTACCCGGGCAGTACGCGCTGCTCGATGTGCGCTGGCGCCTGAGGCAAGTCAATGGCGACCGCCCAGCGTTGACCTGCCGCACCACCTTGCAATCACCCGCCGGGCCGAGCATCGACGAGTTGGTGGTGGCGCATCAGAACAACCTCAAGCGTTTCGCGGCGCTGATCAATCAGACCGTCGACACCTCACTCAAAGGCTGCCCGGCCACGCCATAAACCCTGGGCTCAGGCCAGCAAGCCCATGGCCTTGGCCCGCGCGACTGCCTGGGTACGACGCTCCACGCCGAGCTTGCTGTTGATATGGCTGGCGTGGGTCTTCACCGTGTGCAGGGAGATGAACAGCTGGTTGCTGATTTCCTGGTTTGAACAGCCTTGGGCAATCAGCTGCAGCACCGCCAACTCTCGGGTGCTGAGGGTTTCCTGTTGAGGTGAGGCTTCCACTGCGCTGGCTTGGGGCAGCAACGCCAGCAAGCTCTGGTTGAGCAGCCCATGGGAGTCTTTGCCCAACTGCTCGCGCATCCACTGCGGGTAACCCTCCAACAAGCGTTGAAACGGCTGCAACGCGCCGCCCGAGCCGGCTTGCAGGGCACGGGCCAATATCGGCCTGGCCTTGGCTTCCTGGCCATGCTCCAGAAGCAACTGCACCTGCTGGACCAGCGCCATCAGGGCAATCATCTGGCGCCCACTGTCATGGGCCTGTTGGGCCAACGCTTCCAGGCGTTGCAGCGCGCTGTCGGGTTGATGGCGAGTGGCATCGAGCGCGGCTTGTTGCAGCTCGATATGTTGCGGCAGGTGCGGGTGAAACTCGGGGGCGGCCGCGGCGTGCTCGCCGTTGTAGGTCTGCCCCAGGCGGGCCAGCCAGGCGTCGGCCAGGTCAGTGCGTCCTTGGGCCAGCCACAGCTCGCATTTGATCAGGGTGATCATCGCCAGGTAATAGATCGGCGGTACATCCCAGATGTGCATCAAGCGCTCGGCCTCGGCCAGTTCGGCAAAGGCATTGGCAAACTCCCCGCGCCGCCCTTCGAAGCTGGCGATGACACAGTGCCCGATCAGCACACTGATATCGCGGCAGGCGCGAGCCTCGGCCAGGCCGGCGCGCAAACGCGCAAGGCCGGCTTCGGGCTGGTAACGCACCAACAGCAGGTAACCTTCGTACAGCGACAACCGTGCGCGCACGGCATACAGGCGCTGGGGGGCCAGCCCATGCAGGCGCTCCAGGCCTTGGCGAACTTCATCCAAAGACCGCAGGATCTCACCCCGCGACTGCAACACCCGGGCCCGGTCGTAATGGGCCAAGGCTTCAAACAAGGGGTTACCGACGCGCTGCGCCAGTTCCAGAGATTCGCGGTTCAGGCCACGGGCGCGCCACAGGTCGGCATCGGCGATTGCCAGGTTGGACAGGGTCGAGAGGCATACCAGGCGCTGGCCGTAACGTTTTTGCGGCAGGCTTTCCAACGCCTCTTGGCAATAGCGCTGGGTCAGCTCACGGTCTCCGCGCCCACGGGCAATGATCCCGCTCAACGCCAACCACTGAGCGAGCATGGATTTTTGCGCGGTGGCCGATGGCGCCGGCAGGAAGCGGCTAAGGTAACTGGACAGTTCCTGCGCCGCATCCAGTTGGCATGCGAGCCCCAGCGCCCAGCTGTACAGCACGATCAAACGCGGCGTGCTGATCAGCAGGCTGTCGGGCAGGTCCATCTTCCAGCGCAGCAGCATGCCGATGTTCTGCTCTGCCAGCAGTTGCTCTTCGGACAGGTTCTGCACCAGGTTCGCCGCCACATTCAGGTGCCCGGCCCGCAGCGCCTGCTCCACCGCCTCGTCGATCAAGCCCTGGGCGTTAAACCAGCGACAAGCGCGCAAGTGCAAGCTGGCCGGCGGCAAGGTGGCGCTTTTCTCGCGGCGAGTGCGCAGCAGGTCGGAGAACAAATG
Organism: Pseudomonas salmasensis; assembly: GCF_014268375.2. Classification (NCBI taxonomy): domain Bacteria; kingdom Pseudomonadati; phylum Pseudomonadota; class Gammaproteobacteria; order Pseudomonadales; family Pseudomonadaceae; genus Pseudomonas; species Pseudomonas salmasensis. The sequence goes on along the minus strand of NZ_CP077083.1, from coordinate 4,615,221 downwards.
GTGATAGCGGTACCAGTGCCCTTGCTCATCCAACGGCACCAGGAACACTTGATGAGCCTGCAAATAGCGCAGGATTTCTGCGCTGTCATGGGCCTCGCGGACGGCGTCGCATAGCTCGCTGCAAAAGCGCTCCTGCGGTGCGGTGTCGTACAGGAACGCTTGCACTTCTGCGGGAAGGCAGTCGATGACCTCTTCGAGCAGGTAATCGCGAATCAGCCCTTCGCCACCGTGCAGGCTTTGGGGCAAGGCACCCTCACTGCCGGCTTCGGAGGCCGCCAACAGCCAGAAGCGCAAGCCGGCGACCCAGCCCTCGCTACGGCGGATCAGGTTTTCCAACGCCTCACCGCGCAACGCATTGCTGTGCCCATCCAGCACCGCCAAGGCCTCGTCGTGGGTCAAGCGCAGGTCTTGCTCATGCAACTCCAGCAGGTGCCGCGACAGGCGCAGGCGTGCCAGGTGCCAGTCCGGGCGCTGCCGACTGGTGACCAGCACCACCAGGCCATAGGGCAAATGATTGAGGAAAAATTGCAGGCAGCGATCCAGCACCGGGCCCTGGGCCAGGTGATAGTCATCCAGCACCAGCAATAACGGCGAGCGCGCAGACAGGTGCACGGCCAACTCGTCGAGCAGGCCATCGAGCCATTCTTCAAAGGCAAAGGGTTGGTGACGCTGGCGCATTTTCAGCAAGCCCATGGATTGGGCGCCGAGTTGCGGGAAATACTGTTGCAAGCCGTCGAGCAGCCGCTCCAGGAAACGGCCGGGGTCGCTGTCCCGTGGGCTCAGGCCCAACCACAGGCTTTGCCACTGGGCCGGCAAGCCCTGGCAGAACTCCACCGCCAACGAACTCTTGCCAAACCCTGCGGGCGCGCTGACCAGCAACAGTCGCCCCTCAAGGCCCGCATTCAGCCGTTCGCACAGGCGCGGGCGCAGCACGTAGCCGTCAGGCAGCGGGGGCCTGTAGAAACGGCCTTCCAGGGTCGGCATCACCACACTGGCAGGCCCATGGGTTCGGGACAGATCAGTCATCGCCGGGCTCTTGTAGAAGGCTGTTGTCGGCATTGCAGATGTCCGCAGACTAGCGGTAAAAGCGGCGCGATTGTAGACCTTTGCAACAAATGGCTGAAAAAGAACTGCGACAAGAAATATCTCTTCCAGACTCCTGGAAAGAAGTAGGAGCGAGCTTGCTCGCGAAGCACTCAAAAAAAATGCGCCCATCCAGGATGGGCGCGTTATCGTTGGCGGCCTTCGCGAGCAAGCTCGCTCCTACTGGTGATCATTAGCAGAGGTTAGCGAACACCGTCCTGGCGCAGGGCCGCTGGGGTGAAGTCGCTGGTGCTGGCGGTGAAGCCAAAGTCATAGGCCTGCTTCTCTTCGTTCTTCATGCCCAGTGCCAGGTAACGGCCGGACTGCAGGTCGTAGAGGGTTTCCAGGGCGTACCACGGCACTTGCTTGTCGTAGTAGTTCTCGGCATGGGCTTCGGCGACACGCCACAGTTGGCCACGACCGTCGTAGTGGTCGATCACCGCGGCTTGCCAAGTGTCTTCGTCGATGTAGAAGTCACGCTTGGCGTAGATGTGGCGCTGGCCTTCCTTCAAGGTGGCGACCACATGCCAGACCCGGCGCAGCTCGTAGCGAGCCAGGTCCTGGTTGATGTGGCCAGCCTTGATGATGTCGGCGTACTTGAGCTTGGGATCGTCGACCTTGTAGCTGTTGGAGGCGATGTAGATTTCTTTCTTGCCTTCCAGCTTCCAGTCGTAGCGGTCTGGCGCACCGTTGTACATGTCGAGGTTGTCGGAGGTGCGCAGGCCATCGGCGGCAGTACCCGGGCCGTCATAGGACACTTGCGGCGCCCGACGCACGCGGCGCTGCCCGGCGTTGTAGACCCAGGCCGAACGCGGCTCTTTGACCTGGTCCAGGGTTTCGTGCACCAGCAGTACACCACCGGCCAGGCGCGCTGGCGCAGTCACTTGCTGCTTGAAGTAGAACAGCACGTTGCCTGGGTTTTTCGGATCGAAGTCCTTCATCTTGTCGCGGAACACGAACTGGTCGCGGAAATACACCAGGCTGTAGGAACCGTTGGTTTGCGGGGTGGCCTGGGTGACCAGGCGGGTGACGCTGCCGCCGCGATAACGGGTGATGTGGTTCCAGATCACTTCAACGCCGCTCTTGGGAATCGGGAACGGGACGGCGGTTTCGAAGTTTTCCAGGCCGTTGCCACCGGACACCAGGTTGGTGGTGGTGGCGTTTTTCTTGATCGAGGCAAACACCTCAGCCGGCACGGTAGCGCCGCGATGGGTCGGGTACACCGGCATCTTGAAGCTGTCCGGGTAACGCTTGAACATCGCGTATTGCCCGGGGGCCAGCTTGTCTTTGTACTGCTCGACGTTTTGCGCGGTGATGGTGAACTGCGGTTGCTCACTGGCGTACGGGTTGGCCAGGAACCCCTTGGCATCCACGGCGCCGGCATTGGTGGGTAATGGCGACCATTTTGGAATGGTGCCGGCCGCGTTACCGGCCATCTCGGCGCCCATCGGGGTCAGGGTGGTGCCGAGCTTGGCGGCTTCATCTGCCGAGACTGCCGCCATGACGTTACTCGCCAGGATCGACAGCCCAAGCACACCCACGTGCAACAGACTTTTTGTTATTTTCATGCTCTGGTCTTCCTGAATACATGCCACTTGAAAAGAGTGTGCTTAGAAGTTGGCGCCGAAGCTCAAGGCGACAAAGTCGCGGTCATCCACGGTGCTGAACTTGCCACCAAAGAAGTTGGTGTACGCCAGGCTCGCGGTGTAGGTGTTCTGGTATTCGGCGTCCAGGCCCAGGCTGACCGCCTTGCGACCTTCTTCAAAGTTGCCGCCAGGGCCTGGCGAGTAACCTTTGACGTCATGGGACCAGGCCACGTTGGGCTTGAGGTTCACGCCAGCGAACACGTCCGGGTATTCCCAGATGGCACGGGCGCGGTAGCCCCAGGATGTTGCGGTGGTGTAGCCGTCGTTATTGCAGTTGGTGTTCAGGCCGGCAGCGTTGGGCAAGCCGGCGCCGTTGGCGGTGGAGTTGTTGAGGGCGTTGCAGAACCCACCTGGCAGCGTGCCTGGGCCGAACACCGGGTCGCGGCCGTAACGAGCCTGGGATTTGCTTTCCAGGCCACCCACGTGGGTCACGCCGATTTCACCGACGGTGGTGAGGCGGCTGGCGCCCATGACCTGGTCGAAGAAGTGCGTGAAAGTGGTCTGGAACTGGGTGACTTCCTTGCGGTTGTAGCCGTGCAGGTCCTGGCCCGGCGAGCCCTTGAGCACGGACGCATTGCCAAAGCCCGGGATCGGCGTGACACCGGCGAACAGAATGTCAGTGGTGCTCAACTGCACCGGCGCATTCGGACGGTAGCTCAACTCACCGCTCCAGGCGGTGCCGGTAGGCAAGGTGGTGGAGAAGCTCAGGCCGTAGAGGCGGATATCTTCCGGGTACTCGACGAAGTAATTCGAGCTGCCCGCCACGATCAACGGCCGCAAGGCTCCCAGTGGCCCCAGCGGACGCGTGTAGGCCGCCGATGGCGCGCCCTGCGCACTGAAGATCGGCGCACGGCTGTGGTAGTTCATGAAGTAGGCGCCGAACTCCGTATCCAGCGGTTCGAAGTTGTAGCGCATGGCCACGCCGAACTGGCCGCTGTCGCGTGCGTCACGGTCCGGCCCACGGCGCACGAGAACACCTTCGCTGTTGACGTCCACACCCAAGGCACCCAGGGTCGGCAGGGCGGCAGCAGGAATGGTGGAACGCTTGTTCAGTACGCGCAGGTTATTGCTGCAACCATCGGAGATCACGTCCGGCTGCGAGAAGAACGTGCCGCAGTTATCGGTCACGGTCTGGTCCCATTCCAGCTGGTAAAACGCCTCGGCCGACAGGTTGTCGGTGAGCGACTGGGACACGTAGAACATGTTCACCGGGATCAAGCCTTCCTTGATCTCGGCCCCCGGACGACGAAACGCCGACACGTCGATCGGGTTGATGGAGTTGATGCCGCCACCGATGAAGGTACTTTCGCCCCAGCTCACCACCTGCTTACCAAAACGCACGGAACCCGGCGCATCGGCAATCGAGTAGTTGTGGTAGACGAAGGCGTCGAGAATCTGCCCGCCCGAAGACTTGGCGCCTTCCTTGCGGTTGTTGTCGCTGATGTCCTTGAACGGACGGCTTTCGTCCTTGAGTTCGAAGTCGTACCAGTACTTGCCCCGCACAAACACACCGGTGTCGCCGTACTTCAGTTCCAGGTCGTGGATGCCCTTGAAGATCTTCGAGAACGTCTCGCCGCGCTTGAAGTTCAGGTGGCCGTCATCGGAGGTCTGGGACAGGCCCGTGCCGCCGTTGTTGGCACCGATCAGGTCACGATTGGGTTTGGCTGTGGACCAGCTCGCCCCCACGGAAAGCGACGAGTCAAAGCTCCCTTCGATTTCACCAATGTTGAAACTGACGCCGAATGCCGGCCCGGCGAGCGTAGAAGCGAGGCTGACGGCCAAGGGCAGTCTTGCCCGGCGCCAGAACTGGTTTACTGAGGTCATCGACGCTACTCCATGTGCATATTTTATTGTTATGGCAGTGAGCCCTTTCTTCAGATGTAACGGCCGGGATACAACGATTCCAATGCCGCATCGCCACCGAGCCTCCATGGCTCGAAGCGCAACATCCGCGAAAAACTCTGAAAGGGACTATAGCCAGAGGGGGGTAGTGCTTGATCCCTCTAAAGTGTGATTTGCATCACCAACCTGTCTGCCACGACCCTTTCGCCACGCCGACGAAGGTCGACGCGGGAAGGATGGCTGAAATTCGGCAAATCACAAGTAAAGGCTTGATATAGAGCATTGCCGCGCCCGAACGGGCGCGGCGAGAGGGTTTAGAGCGTGGACAGGAACGTGCTGTTGTTGGCCTGCCACTCGATGATGTCGACACGGATACGTTTCTTGTCGAGCTTGCCGACACTGGTCTTGGGAATTTCAGTAACAACGGCGATCTGGCTCGGGATCGCCCACTTGCTCAAATGCCCCAGCTCGACAAAAGGCTTGAGGTGCTCCTTGAGCTCCCGCGCATCGATCACATGCCCTTCACGCACCACCAACAACGCGAAGGGACGCTCGCCCCATTGCGGATCGGCAATGCCCACCACCGCCACTTCCCGTACCGCCGGATGACGGCTGACCAGGTCTTCCAGAGCCAGGGAAGAGATCCATTCGCCGCCGGTCTTGATCACATCCTTGATGCGGTCGCGGATATCAATCACGCCGAAGGCATCCAGCGTGGCCACATCACCGGTGTGCAACCAGCCACCGGCCCAGAGTTCGGCGCCCTTTTGCGGCTCTTTGTAGTAACCCTCGGTGAGCCACGGCGCGCGCAGCACCAGTTCGCCCTGGGTTTCGCCATCGGCGGGCAGGAAATGACCGTCTGTGTCCATGATTGCCGCCTCAACCAACGGCCCCGGCACACCGGCCTTGATGCGGTAGGTGGTGCGCTCATCTTCGCTGCCAGCCATCAGCTCATCATTGAGGTGAGCGCAAGACACCAGCGGCCCGGTCTCGGACATGCCATACGCGGCGGTCAGTTGAATGCCCCGGGCTTTGGCGGCTTCGTACAGCGAGCGGTTGAGGGCGCTGCCGCCGATGACGATTTTCCAACCGCCGAAATCCACGTTCTGCGCAGCCTTGGCGTTAAGCACCATTTGCAGGATGGTCGGCACACAGTGGGAGAACGTCACCTTCTCCTTGCGCCACAGCTCCACCAGGTATTCCGGGTCGTAGCGGCCGGGGTACACCTGCTTGAGCCCGAGCATGGTCGCCACATACGGCAAGCCCCAGGCGTGTACGTGGAACATCGGCGTGATCGGCATGTACACGTCGTTGGTGCCCAGCAGCCGCACGCTGTCGACGCTGCCCATGATGGTCGCCACGCCAATGGTGTGCAGCACCAGTTGCCGGTGGGTGAAGTACACACCCTTGGGGTTGCCGGTGGTGCCGGTGGTGTAGAAGGTGGTGGCGACCGAGTTTTCGTCAAAATCCTCGAAGTCATAGCTGGGGCTGGCGGCGGCCAGGAGGGTTTCGTACTCACCGACAAGATTGGGTAGCTCGGCGGTGTGGGTGTCACCATCGGTAATCAACAAGGTCTTGTCGACAGTAGTGAGCTGCCCGGCAATCGCCTGGTAGAGCCCCACGAACTCACTGTTGACCAGCACAAAGCGGTCTTCGGCGTGGTTCATGGTGTACAGAATCTGTTCCGGCGACAGCCGCACGTTAATGGTGTGAATCACCGCGCCAATCATCGGGATGGCGAACATGCACTCCAGGTAACGGTGGCTGTCCCAGTCCATCACCGCCACCGTGTCACCGGCCTTGACCCCGGCTTCGGTCAGCACATTGGCCAGGCGCGCGACGCGCTCGATCAGCGTGGGGTAGCTGTAGCGCAGCTTGTCGCGGTAGATAATTTCCCGGGTCTTCTCGTAGCGAGTCCCGGACATCAACAGGCGCTTGATCAACAGCGGATACTGGTACGCACCTTCGGCGGGCGGGATAACACGGGTCTGCAACATAAGAATCCCTTTAATGACTGCACGGTCTTGGCTTGAAGACCTGCACTGTAGAGCGCTTATGTTTCAGCCAAATCAGCCAAAGGAATGATTTGCAGGGGCCAGCAAATGCTAGCGTTGCGCCATTATCCGGACGTCATTGCGCTCCAGCGATCGACGGTAACCACGATGCGAAGCGAGTAGCTCTTGCTCTGCTTTTGATCTGCTTTTGATCTTGATCTCAAGCGCCCCGTCAAACCACGCTGGCCGGAATTCGACAGGGATTTGGGGGGTAAACCGGCAGGGATGCCGGTTTAGCCGCCCCGCGCCATGGATGGCGCGTGGCGGCGGCCCCCCAAATCACTGGCGGATTTCGGGCACACCGAGCCCAAGCGAGGTGCCGAGTGGTGGGGCAAGAGCCCTTTGGTTACTTTGGGGCTTTTCCAAAGTGACCCGCCGTTGGGGCGGAACCCTAAGTGGCCGTTACCGTGGGAATGGATATGTACACAGTCCAACTGTGTTGATTATCAGGCCGCCTTCGCGAGCAAGCCCGCTCCCACAGTTGGATCGTGGGGCGTCAGGTAGGTAGGTGTCGGCTGTCAGGCCGACATCGCAGGCAAGCCCACATTTTGTCCCTGCCCGCTTGAGTGAACGCGCTTATTTCATGCTGGTAAAGGCCAACTTCACCCCAATGGCAATCAACACCGCGCCCATGGTCCGATCAAACCAATGCCCCATCTTTGCAAACCCGGCCCGAACGCGTTGCTGGCTGAACAGCATGGCCACCAGGCAAAACCACAACGCCGTCGCCATCGCCAGGTACACCCCATAACCGGCCTGCACCGCCAGCGGCGTGTGCGGGTTGATCACCACGGTAAACAACGACAGGAAAAACAGCGTGGCCTTGGGGTTCAAGCCATTGGTCACAAAGCCCGCAGTAAACGCGCCACGCGGGGTGCGCTCACCCGCTTCACGGTGCAACTCGCCCTCGGCCGCAGGCTTGGCCGGCTGGGCACGCAGGGCCTTGAAGCCGATGTACAAAAGGTATGCCGCTGCCGCCCATTTCAACGCATTGAACAGCACAATGGACTGGGACACGATCAAGCCGATACCCAGCAACGAGTACCCCACATGCAGGAAAATCGCCGAACCGACGCCCAGTGCCGTCCATGTGCCGGCGCGGCGGCCATGGGTCACACTCTCACGCACCACCACGGCAAAATCCGGGCCGGGGCTGGCCACCGCCAACAAGTGAATCAAGGCTACGGTCAAAAACTCGGCGACGTACATGCTCACTCCATTAAGTAACTGATTATTTCATCTGATAGGCTCGGCAGATTACGCCTTCGAACCTCCTCGCAAAAGGTACAGTTGAGAATGAACAATCGCCGCGCCGTCTTCCTCGACCACCCTTCCCTGGACCTGGGTGACCTCGACCTCAGCGGTTTGCATGACTGCTTCAGCCAGTTGCAGTTGTTTGAACAGACCACGCCAGAAAATGTGCTGGAGCGCTTGCAGGGCGCCCACGTCGCCATCAGCAATAAAATTCCGCTTACGGCCCAAACCCTGGCCGCCTGCCCGGAGCTCAAGCTGATCCTGGTATCGGCCACCGGCACCAACAATATCGACCTTGAAGCTGCCCGTGCCCAGGGTATTACCGTGAGCAATTGCCAGGGCTATGGCACGCCGTCGGTGGCCCAGCACACGATCATGCTGTTGCTCAACCTCGCCACGCGCTTGAAGGACTACCAACAGGATGTAACCGCGGGCAAATGGCAGCAGGCCAAACAGTTTTGCCTGCTGGACCATCCCATCGTCGAACTGGAAGGCAAAACCCTCGGCCTGCTCGGCCACGGTGAACTGGGCAGTGCCGTGGCGCGCCTGGCCGAAGCGTTCGGCATGCGCGTGGTGCTCGGCGCGATCCCTGGGCGCCCTGCCCGCGCCGACCGTGTGCCGCTGGACCAATTGCTGACCCAGGTCGATGCGCTGACCCTGCATTGCCCACTCAACGAGCACACCCGCGACTTTATCGGCGCTCGTGAACTGGCGTTGCTCAAACCCGGCGCGTTTATCGTCAACACTGCGCGCGGTGGTTTGATCAATGAACAGGCCCTGGCCGACGCGCTGCGCAGTGGTCACCTTGGCGGCGCGGCGACTGACGTGCTGAGTGTCGAGCCGCCAGTCAATGGCAACCCGCTGCTGGCTGGAGACATTCCACGCTTGATCGTCACCCCCCACAACGCCTGGGGCAGTCGCGAAGCACGCCAGCGCATCGTCGGCCAACTCACGGAAAACGCCCAGGGCTTTTTCAGCGGCGCCCCGCTGCGCGTCGTCAGTTGATAAACTGCGCCCCTTTTCAAGGAGCAGACCATGGATCCGCGCAGTGAAGTACTGCTTCGCCAGGCCGAACTTTTTCAAGGCAACCTGCTGCTCGTAGGTTTGCCTGCCGACGATTTGCTTGGGCGCCTGCCCAATGCCCACGGCTGGTGCTGGCATGCCGGTGACCAGGCGGCGCTCGATGCGCGCTTCGCCGAACGCAGCCAGTTTGGCGTGAATGTCCCCGAGCGCGCCTTTGATGCGGCGGTGATTTTCCTGCCCAAGTCCAAAGACCTCACCGACTACCTGCTCAACGCCGTGGCCGCGCGCCTGCCGGGCGCCGAGCTGTTTCTGGTGGGCGAGAAAAAGGGCGGTATCGAAAGCGCCGCCAAGCAAATGGTTCCGTTCGGCAAACCGCGCAAGCTCGATAGCGCACGGCATTGCCAGTTGTGGCAGGTCACCGTCGCCAACGCACCGCAAGCCGTGGCGCTTGAGAGCCTGGCGCAAGTTTTCGACGTACCGCTGGCCGAAGGCCCGCTGAAAGTGGTGAGCTTGCCAGGTGTGTTCAGCCATGGCCGCCTGGACCGCGGCACCGAGTTGTTGCTGGAGCACTTGGACAAACTGCCCAGCGGCAACCTGCTCGACTTCGGTTGCGGCGCCGGCGTATTGGGGGCTGCGGTCAAACGCCGCTACCCGCATAACACGGTGACGATGCTGGATGTGGATGCCTTCGCCGCCGCCAGCAGTCGCCTGACGCTGGCAGCGAACGGCCTGGAAGCCGAGGTGTTGACCGGTGACGGTATCGACGCGGCGCCCATGGGTTTGAACGCGATTTTGAGCAACCCGCCGTTTCACGTCGGTGTGCACACCGATTATTTCGCTACAGAGAACCTGCTGCGAAAAGCGGCGAAACACCTGGCAAAAGGTGGCGAACTTCGCCTGGTTGCCAATAGCTTCCTGAAGTACCAGCCACTGATCGAAGAGCATTTGGGCATCTGCGCAATCAAGGCCGAAGGCAATGGTTTTCGCATCTACCGTGCCAAGCGCCCCTGATGGGCGTTTGAAAAAGAACGCTTGCCGAATGGGTTTTGCCTAGGCAGAATCCGCAGCGTCCTAGGGGAGTAGTCTCCCACGAGCGCCATGCTCGTCCGGCATACGTCAACATACTTGGTCAGCAGACCATGGCGTATGCGACCCAGGAGTCCGCACAGACGGACCGGGGTTTGACAAGACCTATGACACGCACACCTTACCCGGGGCGGGAAGGCTGTACGTGTCATAGCCGTGTCGACCCGCCCCTGGAAACTACCTGATGCTGGATTCACTACTCGTTCCTACCGCAATCGTTGCCTTGGCCGAAATCGGCGACAAGACGCAACTGCTCGCACTCATCCTTGCCGCCCGCTTTCGCAAGCCCTGGCCGATCATCGCCGGCATTGTCGCCGCGACTCTGGCCAACCATGCGGCGGCCGGTGCCGTGGGCGCCTGGTTCGGGAGTTTCTTCTCGGATGCGGTGCTGCACTGGATCCTCGCCGCAAGCTTCTGCGCCACGGCGCTGTGGACCCTGGTGCCAGACAAGCTCGATGATGACGAAGCCAGTACTACCCGTAAGTTCGGGCCCTTCCTGACCACCTTGATTGCGTTCTTCCTCGCCGAAATCGGCGACAAGACCCAGATCGCCACGGTGATGCTGGCGGCGCAATACCCGGAACTGTGGCTGGTGATTATCGGTACCACCCTGGGCATGTTGATTGCCAACGTACCGGTGGTGCTGGCGGGGAATTTTGCCGCGGAGAAACTGCCGCTGACCTTGATTCGTCGCTTGGCGGCTACGGCGTTCTTCGTGCTGGCGATTATTGCGGTGTACAAGGCCATGCAAAGCAGCGGCTGGATCTAAGCCGAACACCGCCTGTAGGAGCGAGCTTGCTCGCGAAAAACGTCAACGATAACGCGTGCTGCCTGAATAAACGCGGCGCCGGTGAGTTTTTCGCGAGCAAGCTCGCTCCTACAGGATCAGGATTTTTTGGCCTGCTGGTACAGCGGCATTACCTTCGGAATCGCCGCCTGCAACGACGCGATGCGGCTGTCGGAAGCCGGGTGCGTGCTCATGAACTCCGGCGGTGCGCCTTCCGAAGCCTTGGCCATCTTGTTCCACAACGTGATGGCCGCGTTGGGGTTGTAGCCAGCGCGGGCGGCCAGTTCCAGGCCGATCAGGTCGGCTTCGTTTTCATTGCTGCGGCTGTTGGGCAAGGTCATGCCGTAGTTGGCCACGGTATCGGCCAGTGCCAGGCTGTCCTGGCCGAGACCGAATATCGCCCCGGCGCCCTGCTTGGCCATCTGGATACCGTAGGCCTTGGACATAGCTTCGCGGCCGTGTTCACGCAAGGCGTGGGCGATTTCATGGCCCATGACCGCAGCCAGTTCGTCATCGGTGAGCTTGAGGTTGTCGATCAAGCCGCTGTACACCAGGATCTTGCCGCCAGGCCCGCAGTTGGCGTTCATCTCATCGCTTTTGATCAGGTTTACGTCCCAGTTCCACTGGGCGGCATCCGCGCGGAAGTTCGGAGCCTGGGCGATCAGGCGCTTGGCAATGGCCTGCACACGCTTGGCGTTGGCGCTGGTCTTGTCCAGCACTCCTTTGCTGCTGGCTTCACCCAGGGTCTGCTGATAAGACTGGGCATACATCTGGTCGACTTCCTGGCTCGACAGCATGCTGAACATGTACTGCTTGCGCTCTACCCCAACGGCGCCGCCGCTGGTGGTATTGACCGACTGACAACCCGCCAGCAGCATCGCTGCAACCAAACCGCTTACCACCAATGACTTCTTCATGAACACGCTCCCTGAAAACATGGCGCGTATCGTAGGCGGTCATTTGTATCTGCGCCAGATACACCAGACGTTTAACCGCTGAATTTCAGATACATCCGAACGTGGAACGACTGAACAAAGCTCACGCAGGGGTCAGGCACTCCGGCCCGTTGAGCTTCGGATCGTTGACCATATTGGCCAGCACCCGCTCGCGCAACACGGCAGGCTCAGCCGCCAACAGGCCCTGCAACACAGGCAGCGGTGTCTCGGGGTCGAGCCAGGCGGCCTGCCCTGCCGCGTCCAGAATCAATGGCCGGCGCTGACTCTGCGCCGCTTGGGTAACCACCGCCGTGCTCAGCCACACCTGCTCCTGCACCGGATACGCTTCCCACACCGCGGCAAAGAACAACGTGGAACCCTCCCCCGGTGTGAGCCAGTACGGGCGCTTACGTTGAGTGCCGCGCCATTCATAAAAGCCATTGGCGGGCAGCAGGCATCGGCGCTGGCGGAAGGCTTCTCGGAACATCGGTTGTTCGGCCAGGGTTTCGGCGCGGGCGTGGGCCGGGGTGCGCGACAGGTCGGTGAGCCAGGGCGGCGTAAGGCCCCAGCGGGCACGCGCCAGGGTGAGCTGGCCTTCGCTCAGGCGCTGGATGAGCACCGAATCATTGGGAGAGATATTCCACTGGGCCTGCTGGTCGGCGGGGAAGCCCGGCAAGGCAGCAAAGGCAGGGTTCCAGCGAAACAGGGCATAACGTCCACACATGGGGCAACACGACTCTTGGGGTAAACCGACCGACAGCCTAACAGACCAATACGTCGGGGAAGCTGTCGGGTTCGTCGCCGGGCAACGGTTGCGCGCCGATATAGGCGGTAATCAGCTCGCGGGCGCAGGCGGCCTGGTCGTTGTCGACCTCCAGCCCCAGCAAGCCGAATATCGGCAACTCGCCCGTGCCGCCGAGCAGGTGGCGCCCCACCAGATGCGCCTCGATGCCTTCACTGGCAAGCATCTGCTGCAGCAACTCGCCCTCCATGAGGTTTTCCGGTTCGTAGATTCGCTGCATGGGCGTACCTGTTATTGATTTTCGCTGCGGGTTTCAAGCATCCACTCTTCACCATGAACTTGCAGGTCGAACGTGATCGGCCGGCAACACACTTGGCAGTCTTCTATATAGATCTGGTCCCCGCCAGACAAATCCACCGTTGTCTCGACCGCTTCGCCACAATAAGGACAATCGTACATCGCAGTTTCCAGCATCGCAGTCTCCAAGGTGACTTGTGCGTATAATCGCCGGTCTATTTACAGGGCTATTTCCGGCAGAGCCAGTTTACTCACGCCGCCCCTGCTATTTCCTTTACTTACCCTAGCCGTTTCTAACAAGAGAGCATGATGGGCGAATTCGATACCATCCGACCTTACAACGACAGCGAAGTCCCGGCAGTGCTGGCGCGTCTGTTCAGTGACAAGGCCTTTCTGGACATCCTGACCCACTTCCGCTTCCCGCGCTTTGCCGGCGCCCTGGGCTGGCTGCTCAAGCCGATGATCGCGCGCAAACTGCGCCGCGAGTTCGCCGGCGTCACCACCGTGGCCACGCTGCAGGACAAGGTCGAGTACTACGTCGACCACACCATTGACCGGGCGACCGACGGCGTGACCTATACCGGCGTCGAGCAACTGAAATCCGGCACCGCCTACCTGTTCCTGGCCAACCACCGCGACATCGTGATGGACCCGGCCTTCGTCAACTACGCCGTGTACCACGCCGGCCTGCCGACGCCGCGCATCGCCATCGGCGACAACCTGCTGCAAAAGCCGTTTGTCAGCGACCTGATGCGCCTGAACAAGAGCTTCATCGTGCACCGTTCGATCACCGGGCGAAAGGAGAAGATGGCGGCTTATAACCTGCTGTCGGCCTACATCAACCATTCGATCCGCAACGACTGCCAGTCGATCTGGATCGCCCAGGCTGAAGGCCGGGCCAAGGATGGCGATGACCGGACCGAATCGGCGATCCTCAAGATGTTCCACGTCAGCCGCAAGGACGAGCCGTTTGCCGAGGTCATCCAGTCGTTGAACCTCACGCCGGTGTCCATCAGCTACGAATACGACCCTTGCGATGCCGCCAAGGCCCGCGAGCTGTATATCCGCGCCACCACTGGGACCTACACCAAGGCACCGGGTGAGGATGATGTGAGCATTGCTCTGGGCATTACCGGCTACAAAGGCCGGGTGCACGTGAACTTTGCGCCGCCGATCACCGAGCGCTTTGAAGACACCAAGCTGCTGGCCGCGGAAATGGACCGGCAGATCCTGGGCGGCTATCGTTTATTCCCGGTGCACTACCTGGCGTATGCGCAGTGGAGTGATGCCGACCCGCAATTGCAGGTGCCCAAGGTCGCGGACGTGTTCCCGGCCGATGAGCTGGCCAAGGCCAAGGCGGAATGGGAGCGGCGCTTGAACGAGTGCCCGGCGGAGCACCGGCCTTACCTGGTGGTGCAGTATGCGACGCCGGTACGCAACCAATACCGAGTCAAGGCTGGGATACCTCTGTAAACACCCAGTCAAACTACGCGACCGGGCTTGTGTGGGAGCGGGCAAGCCCTAATGCCAGTCAGTTAAGGCTTTTTTGTAGGAGCGAGCTTGCTCGCGAAAAACTCAAAGGCGCCGCGTTCATTCAACAAGCACGCGTTATCGTTAACGTTTTTCGCGAGCAAGCTCGCTCCTACACAAGGCGATGACGCTTAACTGACTGGCATTAGGGCAAGTCCGCTCCCACATTGGGTTTTGCAGTGGCATTAGAGGTGGGTGCTGAGCCAGGAGATGGCCAGGGCCAGGCCAAGGCAGGCGAACCCGACGCGGTACGCCAGGCGATGCGCCCGCTCGGTGCGCGTATCCAGAAACAGCATCGGCTGGTCGATAGCGCGCTCTTCGCTGCGCAGGGCCAGGTCGGCCATCGCACGCTGGGCATGCAGGCGGGTGATGAACAGCACCCAGGCACCCGAGCAGGCAACCAACAGGGCAACAATATTAATGAGCAGTGCGGGCAGCGCCATCGCAAACCTCGGTGAATCAGTATTCGGGTATCAGTCCAGATACACACCTGAACGATCGTCGCCTCCTGCGCCTTTAATGCTCCTACCCCATGGACGGCTAATGTATCCAGTAATTTACGCCGTCACCTGAACGTCACCTTAACAAGCCACTCTGTTGCCCTTCGACGCTTTTGGAGCTTGTCATGTTGCATGCGCAAAACCAGGATCGGCTGTACCTGATCGCCCAGAGCGAGGAACAGGAGGCGCTGATCGGCAGCCTCGCGTTCAACGTCCAGGACCGCCACTGGCTGGTGTATTGCGCCCTCGGCGGCCACCAGCATGCCGATCTGCCGGAGCTGGATCTGCTCACCGGCGTGAGCATGCTGGACTTTTATGTCGATACGGCCGCATGACCAAACTACAGGCACAAAAAAACCGGGCTCAGTGATGAGCCCGGTTTTTTTGTGTGCGGCTTATTGCGCGCTGAGCAGTTGACCGATGCTTGGGTCCTTGAACAGGCGGGTCAAGGCATCGCTGAGCACGTCGCTGACCAGCTTGGTGTTGGTTTCCTGGTTGGGCGACATGCCGAAACGCTGGTTGAGCGAGGCAGCGTAGCGGCCGCTGTAGCGGCGGGTACCGGCGCTGACGTCAGACTTGAAAGTGGCGCCGATGGAAGCCTCGGTCACGTACAAGCCGTCTTTGGGCGACTGGTATTTCAGCTCGGCCAGGGTCACGGTCAGTTGCGGCACGCCTGGCGAGTTGGTCGGCGTAAAGCCCAACAAGCGCACGGCGGCTTCAGCCTGGGCCTGCAACTTGGGCAGCACATCCTGGCCGGTCACCGAAATCAGTGCGGTCTCAGGGTACAGGCCGCCACGCGAGCCCAGGGTTGGCGACGGACGACCGTCGACCACGCGTACCGACACCGGCTGGCCATGGCCTACCGCAGCCAACGGCGCAGTGACTTTAGGTTGCGGGCTGAGTTGTTGCGGGCTGTTGGCGCAGCCGACAAGGGTCAAACTGGTCACAGTGATCAAACCGAACAACAGGCGTTGCAACATCGCATTTCTCCAGGACTAGGTGCAGACAGGTCGCCAGTATAACGGTGCACGCGCGCCACTCACCAGCGATCCTGAACGGCGGCTGAAGCCCCTGTGCAAATTACAAATTCGCATAAATTCGTCACCCCAGTGTCATGCCACACTGGCAACCTTCAAGCATGTAACACACCAGGTACACAGCCATGCGCCTTCTCAAGACCCTGTTCATGTCACACGCCCGTCATCGCCACTTCGCCCTGCTCGATGCCCACGGCCATTGCCAGGCCTTCAAGCAATGCAGCCTGCCGCCCGTCGGTGAAGGCTGGGTGGAAGTGACCGAGACTCACCTGGGCTGGATGCACCGCCCACTGCCGGCCAGCGCCCGGGTCAGCCCACAGGTTTTTCGCCCACGGCACCGGCAAGCGTTGGCCTCCTGACCGGCGCCCTAATAAAAGTCATAAAACACGCCCATTTCCCTGGCGTTCTTCGCTACAATCTCCCCCCGATTATAAGGACGTCTCCTGATCGGGCCTCGCAGCATCGTTAATGCCCAGGCATTAGCCCCCAAAATCGCCCACAGAGAGCCGCCCACACAGATCGAGTGAAGCTGGCGTGCTTGCTGTTTCCTTTGCAAACCACCCCGTCTTTTATCGAATCTGCCAGAGCTGCCATTGCGCTCGGCCACTTGAGTTGTTTGCCCGTTTTGCCGCGTGTCGGCAGAGGTTTGCGGGCCAGGTGCCAGGCTGGGGCAGCCCTTTTTTGAGGTTCACGTCTTCAAAAGAGCGTGAAAAAACGGGTTTTCACAACTTCACAAGAGTGTGGCGAGCAAATGAATAGTTTGGCGTTTGTACAAGCACCATCAGCGTCTGGAACAGCCCAATTACACAGGACCGAGCACGCCTCAAAAACCGGAGCTTGAGCCTGTCCGCTACGGATTGGTTGCACGAATCGCACGCTTTGACCATAAGTCGAATTGCCACAGGCGCCCATGAATGCGTTCATAGGCAGATTAGCCCGGCAGGAAGCGTGTGCTGAAGTTGCAAAGAATTGCGAATCGGACATGGCGATCCTGGCCATGGGTAACCTGGGGCAACACGTGAACCGCCCCGTCACTCCTGGCAGCCATGCCGACAATTTGGTGCTGCAGATTTTGGAGACGCGTTAAATGGCGCATAACGAAGCAGTCGACGTAGTACTGGTAGGGGCCGGCATCATGAGTGCCACCCTGGCCGTACTGCTCAAAGAGCTCGACCCCGGCCTCACGCTGGAAGTCGTTGAGCTGATGGATTCGGGTGCCGCGGAGAGTTCCAACCCGTGGAACAACGCCGGTACCGGCCACGCGGGGCTGTGTGAGCTGAACTACACGCCGCAGGCCGCCGATGGTTCCATCGACATCAAGAAAGCCGTGCACATCAACACCCAGTTCGAGGTGTCGAAGCAGTTCTGGGCTTACCTGACCAAGAAGGGCACCTTTGGCTCGTCCAAGTCGTTCATCAGCCCGGTGCCGCACCTGAGCTTCGTGCAGGGCGACAAAGGCGTGTCTTTCCTCAAGAAGCGCTTTGAAACCCTCAGCCAGCACCACGCGTTTTCGGACATGCACTACACCGAAGACCGCAGTGAAATGGCCGAGTGGATGCCGCTGATGATGCCCGGCCGCCCGCTCGACGAAAAAATCGCCGCCACCCGCGTAATGAACGGCACCGACGTCAACTTTGGCGCCCTGACCAATCAACTGCTCAGCCACCTGACCAGTTCGCCGGACGCCCAGGTCAAGTACTGCAAGCGCGTGACTGGCCTCAAGCGCAACGGCGCGGGCTGGACCGTGAGCATCAAGGACGTCAACAGCGGCAACAGCCGCGACGTGGATGCCAAGTTTGTGTTCCTAGGCGCTGGCGGTGCGGCGCTGCCGCTGCTGCAGGCCTCGGGCATCGAAGAAAGCAAAGGCTTCGGCGGCTTCCCGGTGAGCGGCCAGTGGCTGCGTTGCGACAACCCGGAAGTGGTCAAGCAGCACCAGGCCAAGGTCTACAGCCAGGCAGCCGTGGGCTCGCCACCGATGTCCGTGCCGCACCTGGACACCCGCGTGGTGGATGGCAAGAAATCCCTGCTGTTCGGGCCATACGCCGGCTTCACCACCAAGTTCCTCAAGCACGGCTCGTTCCTTGACCTGCCGATGTCGATTCGCGCCGGTAACATCGGCCCGATGCTGGCCGTGGCCCGCGACAACATGGACCTGACCAAGTACCTGGTCAGCGAAGTGCGCCAGTCCATGGAACAGCGCCTGGAATCCCTGCGCCGCTTCTACCCCGAGGCGAAAGCCGAAGACTGGCGCCTGGAAGTGGCCGGCCAGCGCGTGCAGATCATCAAGAAAGACCCAAAAAAAGGCGGCGTGCTGCAATTCGGCACCGAGTTGGTCGCAGCCAAGGACGGTTCGCTTGCGGCGCTGTTAGGTGCCTCCCCAGGCGCCTCGGTGACCGTCTCGATCATGCTCGAGCTGATCGAGCGTTGCTTCCCGGAGAAAGCTGCCGGTGAATGGGCTACCAAGCTGCACGAGATCTTCCCGGCACGCGAGAAAGTGCTGGAGACGGACGCCGAGCTGTATCGCAAGATCAACACGCAGAACAACATCAGCCTTGAGCTGGTGGACCCTGTAGGAGCCAGCTCGCTCGCGAAAAACGTCAACGATAACGCAGCGCAAGTGGATTAACGCAGCGCTCTCGGGCTCTTCGCGAGCAAGCTCGCTCCTACCGTTAAAAGCAAAACGCCCCGGTCTCTCATGAGGCCGGGGCGTTTTTTTGTGGCTTTGATAATCAGCCGCGGGCGTTGTCGATCAGCTCGATGTACTCAGCGGCGTTACGCTGGTCTTTGATCAGGTCAACGAAGGTCTGGCCATGCTCGTCCTGGCCGTCCAGGTCCAGGCCTGCTGCTTTGAAAAAGCCCAGGAACCGCTCGAAGTCGTCGATACGCAGGCCACGGTAAGCCTTGATCAGTTTGTGCAGGGACGGCGACGTCGCATCAACCGGCTCGAAGTCCAGGAACAACTTGATCTGGTCGTCACCGATTTCGTCGCCAATCACCTGTTTCTTATCTTTACGCATTACCGACTCCAGCCTGCAGACATTTACACGGGACTTGAAGTCTACCTGCGCGACGCCGGATGTGGGAGGGGGCTTGCCCTAATACCGGTAGGAGCGAGCTTGCTCGCGAAAAACTCAAAAGCGCCGCGTTTATTCAGAAAGCACGCGTTAGCGTTGACGTTTTTCGCGAGCAAGCTCGCTCCTACAGACGGGCACATTTGGATTTTAGTCGAACTGGGCCAGCATCCAGCGGTGATACTCCGCCATCCCTTCTTCGCCTTCGCGGGGCGCCCAGTCGGCCAGCTCACCTTCACCGACAGCGCGGTAAGGGCCAGCCTTGCACTCAAACATGATGCTGTCCGGTTCAAGCACCACCAGGCCATGGAACACGCCGGGCGACAGGTCGACGCCCTGGCATTCCCCGCCGGCTTCCAATACACGCGTGCTCAACACCTCACCTGTCTCGCTGAAAATCAGGATACCCAGGCGCCCTTTGAGCACCAGCAAGGTCTCAGCTTTATCGGCGCTCAGGTGGCGGTGAGGCTGCACATAGGTGCTGGGCTGCAAACCAACCGCCATGCGATGACAAGGCTCTTGCATCTCATGGAAGTTAACGTTCTGACGACCACGGGGATTGGCGGCCGCTTTCTCGGCCAACTCGGCAAACAGCGTCTGATCAAGAAAGCGGGCCATCGATTACATTCCTTTAACGGCGTAGATGCCATTAGCGTTACGCCAGTAGCCCTTGTAGTCCATGCCATACCCGAAGATATAACGGTCAACGCACGGCAACCCGACAAAATCGGCTTTGAGCTCTGGGCGCGCCTTACGGTCGTGGTCTTTGTCGATCAGCACGGCGGTGTGCACTTTGCGTGCGCCGGCATGTTTGCAGAAGTCGATGATCGCACCCAAGGTGTGACCTTCATCGAGGATGTCATCGATGATCAGCACATCGCGGTCAATGAACGACACTTCCGGCTTGGCCTTCCAGAACAAGTCGCCGCCGCTGGTTTCATTGCGATAGCGGGTGGCGTGCAGGTAAGAGGCTTCCAACGGGAACTGCAGGTGAGTCAGCAATTTGCCAGCGAAGATCAGGCCACCGTTCATCACGCAGAAAACCACCGGGTTGGTGTCGGCCATTTCGCGGGTGATGTGCGCGCCAACCTTGGCGATCGCTGCTTCGACTTGCGCTTCGGTGTACAGGCAGTCAGCCTCGTGCATGATTTGACGGATATGCTCGAGATCAGCAGACATGGCGCTCTCCAAGGGGGTGCTGTGGCAAGAAAAGCGGGCGAAGGTACGCTTCTCGTGCGCTCCAATCAAGCCTTTATGGACTAACGTACTTGATGTCTATAGGACAACACCCTCGGATAGATTAATCTAGGCCGGTTTTTTTGCCCGCCGCCGGAGCCTTTCCTATGCCCACTCGCGAGATCCGCCACCCGCTGATCCGACACAAACTCGGCCTTATGCGCCGTGCCGACATTAGCACGAAGAACTTCCGTGAGCTTGCTCAGGAAGTGGGAGCGCTGCTCACTTACGAAGCCACCAAGGATTTGCCCCTGGAAACCTACGAGATCCCCGGTTGGGCCGGTCCCGTACAGGTGGAGAAAATCGCCGGTAAGAAAATTACCGTGGTACCGATCCTGCGCGCCGGTATCGGCATGCTTGAAGGTGTACTCAGCCTGATTCCGGGCGCCAAGGTCAGCGCCGTGGGCGTGGCCCGCAATGAAGAAACGCTGCAGGCCCACACCTACCTGGAAAAACTCGTCCCGGAAATCAACGAACGCCTGGCCATGATCATCGACCCGATGCTCGCCACCGGCAGCTCCATGGTCGCCACCATCGACCTGCTGAAAAAAGCCGGTTGCCGGGACATCCGCGCCATGGTGCTGGTGGCTGCGCCCGAAGGCATCGCCGCCGTCGAGAAGGCCCACCCGGACGTGCAGATCTACACCGCGTCCATCGATGAGCGCCTGAACGAACACGGCTACATCATCCCGGGCCTTGGCGATGCCGGTGACAAGATCTTCGGCACCAAGCAGAAGGACGCGTGAGCATGCAGGATGAATTCAACGACCCGCTTTGGCGCCAGATCCTGTCTGGCGCACAAATGCTCTTTGTAGCATTTGGCGCGTTGGTGTTGATGCCGCTGATCACAGGTCTTGATCCAAACGTCGCGCTGTTCACCGCAGGCCTGGGCACGTTGCTGTTCCAGGTGGTGACAGGGCGGCAGGTGCCGGTATTTCTGGCATCGAGCTTCGCGTTCATCACCCCGATCATTCTCGCCAAGGGCCAGTTCGGCCTGGCGGCGACCATGGGCGGGGTGATGGCGGCGGGTTTCGTCTATACGTTCCTGGGCCTGGCCGTGAAGGTCAAGGGCACCGGTTTTATCGACCGGCTGCTGCCGCCCGTGGTGATCGGCCCGGTGATCATCTCGATCGGCCTGGCCATGGCGCCGATTGCCGCCAATATGGCCATGGGCAAGTCCGGCGACGGTGCCGAGTTGATCCATTACCAGACCGCGATGCTGATCTCGATGCCAGCGCTGCTCACCACCTTGATCGTGGCCGTGTTCGGCAAGGGCATTTTCCGCCTGGTGCCGATCATTTCCGGTGTGCTGGTGGGCTTTGCCATGTCGTTCTACTTTGGTGTGGTCGACACGGCGAAAATCGCCGCCGCACCGTGGTTCGCCCTGCCCCACTTCACCGCGCCGGAGTTCAACTGGCAGGCGATCCTGTTTATCGTCCCGGTGGCCCTGGCCCCGGCGATCGAGCATATCGGTGGCGTGATTGCGGTAGGCAGCGTGACCGGCCGCGATTACCTGAAAAAGCCTGGCCTGCATCGCACGCTGCTGGGTGACGGTATTGCCACCACGGCTGCCGGCATGTTTGGCGGACCGCCGAACACCACCTACGCCGAGGTGACCGGCGCCGTGATGCTGACCAAGAACTACAACCCGAAGATCATGACCTGGGCGGCAGTGTTTGCTATCAGCCTGGCGTTCATCGGCAAGTTCGGCGCACTGCTGCAGAGCATCCCGGTACCGGTGATGGGCGGGATTCTATGCCTGCTGTTCGGCTCGATTGCCGCGGTGGGGATGAACACGCTGATTCGCCACAAGATCGACCTGGGTGAGGCGCGCAATCTGGTGATTGTGTCGGTTACGTTGGTGTTCGGGATTGGCGGTGTGCTGGTGGGTACCGGCACCGGCCCGGATGATTTCGGCCTCAAGGGCATTGCCCTGTGTGCGGTGGTGGCGATTGGTTTGAACTTGCTGCTGCCGGGCAATGATGGCTGGAAGAACAAGAAGCCGGATGATGAGCCGCTGATCTAAGTTTTCTGGTGTAGCTGATGGCCTCATCGCGGGCAAGCCCGGCTCCCACAGGGAAATGCAGCATCCTGTGGGAGCCGGGCTTGCCCGCGATGAGGCCCTTACAGCCTGTAAAAATTAGAGCTCGCCGAGCCCGTCGATCAGCGCCTGGTTCTGCTCCGGCGTCCCGATGCTGATCCGCAGGAACTGGGCAATCCGCTCCTGCTTGAAGTGCCGCACAATCACCCCTTGCTCACGCAACTTGGCGGCCAGCCCTGCAGCGTCATGCTGCGGGTGACGCGCGAAGATGAAGTTCGCCGCCGACGGCAACACCTCAAACCCCTTGCCTTGCAATTGCGCGACGACCTGGTTGCGGCTGTCGATCACCCACTGAGTGGTCTTCTCGAAGTATTCACGGTCGTCAAACGCGGCCGCCGCGCCAACAACCGCCAACCGATCCAACGGGTAGGAGTTGAAGCTGTTCTTGACCCGCTCCAGCGCCTCGATCAGGTCTGGGTGGCCCACGGCCAGGCCCACACGCAAACCGGCCAGTGAGCGCGATTTGGACAGGGTCTGGGTTACCAGCAGGTTCGGGTAACGGTCGACCAGGCTGATGGCGGTTTCGCCGCCGAAGTCGATATAGGCTTCATCGACCACCACCACCGAATCCGGGCTGGCCTTGAGGATCTGCTCCACCGCGTCCAGCGCCAGTACGCAGCCGGTGGGCGCGTTAGGGTTGGGGAAGATGATTCCGCCGTTGGGCCTGGCGTAGTCAGCGGCGCGAATCTGGAACTGCTCGTCCAATGGCACCGCGTCGAACGTGATGCCATACAGGCCGCAGTACACCGGGTAGAAGCTGTAGCTGATGTCCGGGAACAGCAGCGGCAGATCGTGCTGGAACAGGCCATGGAAGATGTGCGCCAGGACTTCATCGGAACCGTTGCCGAGGAACACCTTGCCGGCGTCGATCCCGTAATACCTGGCCACGGCCTGCTTGAGCAGGTCGCTGTTGGGGTCTGGGTACAGGCGCAAGTTGTCGTTCAACTCGGCCTGCATTGCCGCCAGCGCCTTGGGCGATGGGCCGTAGGGGTTTTCGTTGGTGTTGAGCTTGACCAACTTGGTCAGCTTCGGTTGCTCACCGGGTACGTAGGGCACCAGGTCCTTGACGAAAGGGCTCCAGAATTTGCTCATGCCTTACTCTCCCTTGACGATGCGGTATTCAGCGCTACGGGCGTGAGCGCTGAGGGATTCACCACGGGCCAGCACCGAGGCGGTCTTGCCCAGCTCGGAAGCGCCTTGTGGCGAGCAGAAGATAATCGACGAGCGCTTCTGGAAGTCGTACACCCCCAGCGGCGACGAGAAACGCGCAGTGCCGGAGGTTGGCAACACGTGGTTGGGGCCGGCGCAGTAGTCGCCCAGGGCTTCGCTGGTGTGGCGGCCCATGAAGATCGCCCCAGCGTGACGGATCGATGGCAACCAGGCCTGTGGGTCCGCTACGGACAGTTCCAGGTGCTCCGGTGCGATGCGGTTGGCCACTTCGATGGCCTGCTCCATGTCACGCACCAGAATCAACGCACCACGGCCGTTGATCGATTTTTCGATGATCTCGGCACGCTCCATGGTCGGCAGCAGTTTATTGATGCTGGCGGCGACCTTGTCGAGGAACTCGGCATCGGGGCTGACCAGGATCGCCTGGGCGTCTTCATCGTGCTCCGCCTGGGAGAACAGGTCCATGGCGATCCAGTCCGGGTCGGTCTGGCCGTCGCACACCACGAGAATTTCCGAGGGGCCGGCGATCATGTCGATACCGACCTGGCCAAACACATGGCGCTTGGCCGTCGCCACGTAGATATTGCCGGGGCCAACCACCTTGTCGACCTTCGGCACGCTTTCGGTGCCATAAGCCAGCGCTGCGACAGCCTGGGCGCCACCGATGGTGAACACACGGTCCACACCGGCGATGCAGGCGGCAGCCAGCACCAGCTCGTTGATTTCGCCTCGCGGGGTCGGCACCACCATGACCACTTCGGTCACACCTGCGACTTTGGCCGGGATCGCATTCATCAACACCGAGGATGGATACGACGCCTTACCGCCCGGCACGTACAGACCGGCGCGGTCCAGTGGCGTGACCTTCTGGCCCAGCACCGTGCCGTCGGCCTCGGTGTAGCTCCAGGAGTCCTGCTTCTGCTTTTCGTGATAGCTGCGTACCCGCGCCGCAGCCACTTCCAGGGCTTCACGCTGTGGCGCGGTGATGCGCGTCAGCGCCAGCTCCAGGCGTTCACGCGGCAGGATCAGATCGGCCATGGACTGCACGTCCAGCCCGTCGAACTGGCGGGTAAAGTCCACCAGCGCCGCATCACCGCGCTCGCGCACGGCCTTGATGATGTCGAGCACTCGCTGGTTGACCGAGTCGTCGGACACGCTTTCCCAGCTCAGCAGATGATCCAGATGATGGGCGAAATCCGGGTCGGCAGCGTTGAGTCGGGCAATTGCGGTGGACGTGGTCATAGCGAGGGCCTCAATAGAATTGGCAAAAACTCAGGCGCCCTAAACTAGCAGTCGTTTCCGCTTGGGCACCTGAGAATTCTGGCTATGAGGCGGATAGACGGGCGCAGCTTTTCAGCTACGCGGGTGAGTCAACCGCGGTGTCGCGACTCCACTGCCTTGCGCAGGGTGTCGATCAACGCCTGGATACGGGCGTGCTGCATCTTCATCGATGCTTTGTTGACGATCAGGCGGGAGCTGATGTCAGCGATGAAATCCTGGGGTTCCAGACCGTTGGCACGCAGGGTGTTGCCGGTGTCGACCACGTCGATGATCTTGTCGGCCAGGCCAATCAGTGGCGCCAGCTCCATGGAGCCGTAGAGCTTGATGATATCGACCTGACGGCCTTGTTCGGCGTAGTAGCGCTTGGCGACGTTGACGAACTTGGTGGCGACCCGCAGGCGGCCCTTGGGCTCGACATCACCGACACGGCCGGCGGTCATCAGCTTGCACAGGGCGATGCGCAGGTCCAGGGGCTCGTACAGGCCCTGGCCGCCGTATTCCATCAGCACGTCCTTGCCGGCAACCCCCAGGTCGGCGGCGCCATGTTCAACGTAGGTCGGCACGTCGGTAGCCCGCACGATCAGCAGGCGCACGTCGTCCTGGGTCGTGGGGATGATCAGCTTGCGGCTCTTGTCCGGATTCTCGGTCGGCACGATGCCCGCTTCAGCCAGAAGCGGCAACGTGTCGTCAAGGATGCGGCCCTTGGACAGTGCGATGGTCAACATGGGAAATGTCAGTCCTTCATCAGGCTATTGCTGTCCGGTCGCAAACGGCGCCAGACACAGATCGAGGCCATGACAGCCTCGACTTGAAACAAACCGGTGTTTGTAGGAGCGAGCTTGCTCGCGAAGAACGTCAACGATAACGCGTTTATTCAGAGTAAACGCGGTGCACATGAGGCCTTCGCGAGCAAGCTCGCTCCTACAGGGCAGCGGGGGTTAGCCCGGTACGCGGCGGATTTTTGCGCCGAGCATCTGCAGTTTCTCTTCGATGCACTCGTAACCACGGTCTATGTGGTAGATGCGGTCGATCAGGGTGTCGCCTTCGGCGCACAGTGCCGAGATTACCAGGCTGGCGGAAGCACGCAGGTCGGTGGCCATGACTGGCGCGCCCTTGAGCTTGTCGATGCCGGTGACGATGGCGGTGTTGCCTTCGACCTGGATCTTGGCGCCCATGCGGTGCAGTTCATACACGTGCATGAAGCGGTTTTCGAAGATGGTCTCGATCACGGCACCGGTGCCTTCGGCAATGGCGTTCAAGGAGATGAACTGCGCTTGCATGTCGGTCGGGAACGCCGGGTACGGAGCGGTACGCACGTTGACAGCTTTTGGCCGCTTGCCGTGCATGTTCAGCTCGATCCAGTCTTCGCCGGTGGTGATCTCTGCGCCGGCTTCCTTGAGTTTTTCCAGGACGGCTTCAAGGATGGTCGGATCGGTGTCCTTGACCTTCACACGGCCACCGGTCACGGCAGCGGCAACCAGGTAGGTGCCGGTCTCGATGCGGTCAGGCATGACTTTGTAGGTGGCGGTGTGCAGACGCTCTACGCCATCAATCGTGATGGTGTCGGTGCCAGCGCCGGAAACCTTCGCGCCCATGGCGTTGAGGAAGTTGGCCAGGTCGACCACTTCCGGCTCGCGCGCGGCGTTCTGCAGCACGCTGCGACCGTTGGCCAGGGCTGCAGCCATCATGATGTTCTCGGTACCGGTCACACTGACGGTATCAAAGAAGAAGTTCGCGCCACGCAGGCCGCCTTCTGGTGCCTTGGCCTTGATGTAGCCGCCTTCGACGTCGATGACTGCGCCCATGGCCTCAAGGCCACGGATGTGCAGGTCGACCGGGCGCGAACCAATGGCGCAACCGCCAGGCAGGGCCACTTCGGCTTCGCCGAAACGGGCAACCATCGGGCCCAGCACCAGGATCGACGCACGCATGGTTTTCACCAGTTCGTACGGTGCGATCAGGGTCTTGATGGTGCGCGGGTCGATTTCGACGGCCAGTTTCTCGTCGATCACCGGCTCAATGCCCATGCGACCAAACAGCTCGATCATGGTGGTGATGTCGTGCAAGTGCGGCAGGTTGGCCACAGTCACTGGGCCATCGCACAGCAGGGTCGCTGCCAGGATCGGCAAGGCGGAGTTTTTCGCACCGGAAATGCGGATCTCGCCATCAAGGCGGGCACCGCCGGTAATAATCAATTTATCCATAAGAATCTCGACGCCTTGGGGGCTCAGGTGCGCTCGGCCCAGGCCGCGCGGCTGAAAAATTTCATAGTGACCGCATGGATGCTGCCATCGGTGATCCATGGGTTCAAATGGGCATAGATCTGCTGCTGACGCTTGACCGGGCTCAATGCCGCCAGTTCATCGCTAATCACGTTCAGCTGGAAATTGCAGCCTTCGCCTTCAACTTCTACAGTCGTTTCCGGCAGCTTTCCTTCAAGGAAGCTCTTAACTTCTAGGGCCTGCATGCTCAACCTCTATCGGCGCCCAGTGCGCACGGGTCGCACATCATACAAAAAAGCCCCGCGCCTGCGAACCCCGCATAGCAGGACTCTGACGGGGGGCTTTTCTAATAATGTGTATTAAGGATGCGCCAGCAGCTCGGTCAAACCGGAAACTTCGGCAATTTCGCGCATGTCTTCCGGCAGCGCACGGATGCTGACCGGCTTTTTTGCCGCTTCGGCATCACGCATGAAGCACAGCAACAACGACAGGCCGACACTGCTGGACTTGGTCACTGCCGAACAATCAAGCACCAGCTCTGGCGCCTTGCTGGCCTTGATCAGCGCCTGGCCCTGCTTGCGCAGGTCAGGCCCGGTGCGGTAATCCAGCACGCCGCTGAGGAACAGCTCGCCGGCATCGCCGATACGAACAGCCGACTCGGTCATTGCGCAGGCTTCCCGGCAGCTTTGTCGGTTTCTTCCTTGGCCTTGGCCACTTCACCGGCCCAACCATTGATGGTCTTGTCCAGGTCGTTGCCATTGCGCTGCATCGCGTCAGCGAACTGGTCACGGAACAGCTTGCCGATGTTGATACCGTTGATGATCACGTTGCGCAGTTTCCACTCGCCGTTGATCTTCGTCAGGGTGTAGGACACTGGGTACACGGCGCCATTGCTGCCGGAGACTTTCATCCCGACTTCGGCACGGTCGCCCGACTCGTCCTTGGCCGGGTCAACGATAATGCCCTGGTTGTTGTACTCCAGCAGGGCGTTACCGTAGAACTGGAACAGGCCCTTCTTGAAGTTCTCCTGGAACGTCTGCATCTGCGCAGGCGTAGCCTTGCGCGAATACTTGACCGTCATGATGCTTTTGGAAATACCTTCAGCATCGACCACAGGGCCAACGATGGCGTCAAGCGCCTTGTAGAACTGGGAAGGGTCTTGCTTGTACTGTTCTTTGTTAGCCTTGAGGTCAGCCAGCATTCTGCTGGTGGTGTCCTGCACCAAATCGTGGGCAGAACCTGCCGCGTTAGCCATCATCGGCAATGCTGCAAGCAGTACCAGCAGGCCACGTCGCAAGGTAGAGATCATGAACAGATTCCTCATTTGGCGTCTTTATTGACCGTATTGAGCAAAAATTTTCCGATCAGGTCTTCAAGCACCAGCGACGACTGTGTGTCGTGGATGGTCGAACCATCCTTGAGCAGGGCTGTTTCCCCGCCCACGCTGACACCGATGTACTTCTCGCCCAGCAACCCCGCAGTGAGGATAGATGCTGTGGAGTCAGTCGGCAGATTATCTACCTTCTTGTCCAGTTGCATCGTCACCCGACCGGTAAAGCTGTCGCGGTCCAGATCGATTGCCGTGACCTTGCCGATGGTGACACCGGCCATGGTCACTTTGGATCTGACCGTCAAACCGGCGATATTGTCGAAGTACGCGTAAAGTTTATAGGTATCGGCGGTAGGGCTGGCCGAAAGGCCGCTGACTCGCAGGGCCAACAACAGTAAAGCCAGGATGCCAGCCAGCAAGAAAAGGCCGACACCGATTTCCACAGTGCGGTTTTGCATCAGAAATCTCCAAACATCAAGGCGGTCAAAATAAAGTCAAGGCCCAGTACCGCCAGCGAGGCGTACACAACGGTCTTGGTAGTGGCACGGCTGATCCCCTCTGAAGTGGGCTCACAGTCATAGCCTTGGAATACGGCAATCCAGGTCACCACAAAGGCAAAGACGATGCTCTTTATAATGCCGTTGAGCACGTCACCGGTGAAGGTCACGCTGTTTTGCATGTTGGCCCAGTAGGAGCCGTCGTAGACCCCCAGCCAGTCAACCGCCACCCACGAACCGCCCCAGATACCCACCACGCTGAAGATCATCGCCAGCAATGGCAGGGAAATGAAGCCGGCCCACAGGCGCGGGGCAACAATGTACTTGAGCGGGTCCACGCCGATCATTTCCAGGCTGGACAGCTGCTCGGTGGACTTCATATTGCCGATTTCAGCGGTCAGCGCCGAACCCGCACGCCCCGCGAACAACAAGGCGGTGACCACCGGGCCTAGCTCACGCAACAGGGTCAGGGCCACCATCTGCCCTACCGCCTGCTCCGAGCCGTAGCTGGACAGGATATTGAAACCCTGCAGCGCCAGCACCATGCCGATGAACACGCCGGAGACCACGATGATCACCAGGGACATCACCCCCACCGAGTGCAGCTGCTTGACCAGCAGGCCAAAGCCGCCGCCGATGCCGCCGCGCCCCAGCAAGGCGTGGAACAGGAAAATGGTCGAACGCCCCAGCACTTCGACGATGTCGATGCCCGAGCGACCGAAAAGGCGAACCTTCTCGATAAGAGATGTCTTGCGCATCAGCGCTTCCCCAGAAGATCTGAGCGGTAGTCCGCTGCCGGAAAGTGAAAAGGCACCGGGCCATCGGGGTTGCCGGTCATGAATTGGCGAATGCGCGGGTTATCGGCGTTCATCAATTCTTCAGGCGTACCCTGCCCCAGCACCTGACCATCACCCACTACATAGAGGTAGTCGGCAATGCTCGCGGTTTCGGCCAGGTCGTGGGACACCACGATACTGGTGATCCCGAGTGCATCGTTGAGCAGGCGGATCAGGCGCACCAACACGCCCATGGCGATCGGGTCCTGACCCACGAATGGCTCGTCGTACATGAGGATCTGTGGGTCGAGGGCAATGGCCCGCGCCAGGGCAACACGGCGCTTCATGCCGCCGGACAACTCGTCTGGCATCAGGTCGATGGCGCCGCGAAGGCCCACGGCCTGCAGTTTCAGCAACACGATGTCACGAATCATTTCATCGGACAGCTGGGTGTGCACCCGCAGCGGGAAGGCTACGTTCTCGAACACATCGAGGTCGGTGAACAGCGCGCCGCTCTGGAACAGCACCCCCATATGCTTGCGCGCATCGAACAGATCGCTGCGCGACAGCGTCGGCAGGTTCTGGCCGTTGACCCACACTTCCCCGGCACTGGGGCGCAATTGCATGCCCATCAGGCGCAACAGGGTGGTCTTGCCGCAACCGGAAGGCCCCATGATGCCCGTGACCTTGCCGCGAGGAATGCGAATATCGACGTTATTGAAGATGCTGCGCGTACCGCGCTTGAAGGTAAGGCCCTTCAGCTCGACCGCGTAGGCGTTATCGGCACTCATCTAATCTCCTTGGGATGCAGCCTTTCACTCAGACACCATGTGTGCGACTTTGGTTTTCAACAGATGCGCAATAGTTGAGCACATGGGTTGGGCGGACCGAACTGGCGGCGAACTATATCACTGCTGGTACAGAGCGCCCAAGGCCGGAACAGCGCTGGTTCAGATTTGAGACAGGGAAAAAACGTTGCTCGCTATGTTGCCGAGGGTGGTTTTCAGTTATCCGGCGCACAAAGCCTGACGAACTTGTGTGAGGGAATTGATCATTACCGCTATAATCGCCGACTTTTCGTCAGGCTATACGATTTCAGACATGAGCCAATCCAGCGACCTTATTCAATCCGCACAACGCACCATACGCCTTGAGCTTGAAGCCGTAGAAGGCTTGCTGGCGCATATCGACGCGGATTTCGTGCGCGCCTGCGAGATGATTCTGGCCAGCAAGGGCCGCGTTGTGGTGGTCGGCATGGGCAAGTCCGGGCACATTGGCAACAAGATCGCCGCGACCTTGGCGAGCACCGGGACCACCGCGTTTTTCGTGCACCCGGCCGAAGCCAGCCACGGCGACATGGGGATGATCACCAAGGATGACGTGATTCTGGCGCTGTCCAACTCCGGCACCACCAACGAAATCGTGACCCTGTTGCCGCTGATCAAGCGCCTGGGCATCCAGATGATCAGCCTCACAGGCAACCCTGAGTCAACGCTGGCCAAGGCCGCCGACGTCAACCTGAACGTGCATGTGGCCCACGAGGCCTGCCCGCTGAACCTGGCACCCACCTCCTCCACCACCGCCGCGCTGGTGATGGGCGATGCACTGGCAGTGGCACTGCTTGAGGCTCGCGGGTTTACCGCTGAAGACTTCGCATTTTCCCATCCAGGTGGTGCGCTGGGCCGTCGCCTGCTGCTTAAAGTGGAAAATGTCATGCATCGCGGCGCCGAACTGCCGAGCGTTCCACGCGGCACCCTGCTTCGGGATGCGCTGATGGAAATGACCCGCAAGGGCTTGGGCATGACCGCCATCGTCGAGACCGACGGCCGGCTGGCCGGGATATTCACAGACGGCGACCTGCGTCGCACCCTGGACCGCACCATTGATATCCATACCGCGACCATCGACGCTGTGATGACCCCTCACGGCAAGACTGCCCGCGCCGAAATGCTCGCGGCTGAAGCGTTGAAAATCATGGAAGATCACCGCATAGGTGCTCTTATCGTGGTCGACGACGATGACCGGCCGATCGGCGCCCTTAACCTTGGCGACTTGCTGCGCGCAGGAGTGATGTAAATGACCAGCGACCTGATGCAACGCGGTAAAAACATCAAACTGGCGATTTTCGACGTCGACGGCGTGCTGACCGATGGCCGCCTGTACTTCCTCGAAGACGGCAGCGAATTCAAGACCTTCAACACCCTCGACGGCCAAGGCATCAAGATGCTGATGGCAGCGGGCGTGCAAACCGCAATTATCAGCGGTCGAAAAACACCGGTTGTGGAACGCCGCGCACAAAACCTCGGTATTCCTCACCTGTATCAGGGCCGCGAGGATAAACTGGTGGTGCTGGACGAGCTTCTTGGCCAACTCAACCTAAGCTATGAACAAGTCGCCTATCTGGGCGACGACCTGCCAGACCTGCCGGTGATTCGCCGGGTAGGCCTGGGCATGGCCGTCGCGAATGCCGCGGCGTTTGTGCGCGAACACGCCCATGGCATCACCACCGCCCGTGGCGGCGAAGGTGCCGCCCGCGAGTTCTGCGAGTTGATCCTGCGTGCCCAGGGCAGTCTTGAAGCGGCCCACGCCGCCTACCTATAGAGCGTTATATGCTGAGCAAAAAGATTCGCAACTTCCTGTTATTCGGGGTCATCGCCGCGCTGTTACTGGCGGTGGGCTACTGGAATATCAGCCCGGAGCGCTTTCTCGACAAGCCTGTTGCGCAGGTTGACGAAGGCCTTATCGACTATTACGCCACCAATGCCTACAGCATTCAGTACCTGCCCGACGGCAAGGTGCAGTATGAGATGACATCGGACAAGGTCGAGCACTTGAAGGCTTCCGAAGTCAGCCTGCTGACCAATCCGGACCTGAACCTGTATCGCGGCACCGAATTTCCCTGGCACGTCACCAGCAAGCGTGGCGAGGTGAACCCGGACGGCACCGAAGTTGAACTGATCGACTCGGTGCGCGTCGCACGTACAGACGCGCAGAACCGCGACACCATCATTACCAGCAGTCGTATGACCGTATTCCCACAGAAGCAATATGCGCAGACCGAGCAAGACGTTAGAATCGACGGCGCTGGCGGTGTATCGACTGGCAAGGGAATGAAAGCGTATTTGAAAGAAAGCAGGATACACCTGCTATCGAACGTAAGAGGACAGTATGAGGCTCGTTAAAACCCTCCCTATTTTGCTCGGTCTGGGCGCAGCACTGGGAAGCGTGAGCGCCTGGGCTCTGCCGAACGATAGCCAGCAACCGATCCATATTTCGGCTGACGATGCACAGCTCGATGACAAGAAAGGTGTTGCTACCTACACCGGTGGCGTAATCATCACCCAGGGCTCGATGAAGATCACCGGCAACACGGTGACCCTGACGCGTACCCCCGCAGGCGACATTGACGTAGTGACGTCGGTGGGCAACCTGGCTTATTTCGAGCAGAAGCAGTCCGCCACCGACACCGGCCCGATGAAGGGTTACGGCAAGACCATCCAGTATCACGCCCAGCAGAATCGTATCGTACTGATCGACCAGGCCAAGGTACTGAGCCCCGACGGCAACTCGACCGAAGGTGAAAAGATCACCTATGACACCGTCAAGCAGATCGCCAACGCCGGTCGCGCCAACGGCTCCAAGGTCACTGCACCGCGCCCGCGCATCGACATGGTTATCCAGCCGAAGAAGAAGGCCGAGTAATGGCAACCCTGAAAGCCCAGCATCTGGCCAAGGCCTATAAAAGCCGCCAGGTGGTACGCGACGTCAGCCTGTCGATCGAGAGCGGCCAGATCGTCGGCCTGCTCGGCCCTAACGGTGCCGGCAAAACCACCTGCTTCTATATGATCGTCGGGCTGGTCCAGGCAGACCAGGGTCGCGTACTGATCGACGACCTGGACGTCAGCCACCAACCCATGCACGGTCGTGCACGGGCAGGTATCGGCTATCTCCCCCAGGAGGCGTCGATCTTCCGCAAACTGTCGGTAGCTGACAACATCATGGCGATCCTCGAGACCCGCAAGGAACTCGATCGCGACGGCCGCCGCCAGGAGCTGGAAAGCCTGCTGCAGGAATTCCACATCAACCACATTCGCGACAACCTCGGCATGAGCTTGTCCGGTGGTGAACGTCGTCGCGTGGAAATCGCCCGCGCCCTGGCGACCGCGCCGAAATTCATCCTGCTGGATGAACCGTTCGCCGGTGTCGACCCGATTTCGGTAGGCGACATCAAGCAGATCATCCATCACCTCAAGGCCAAAGGCATTGGGGTGCTGATCACGGACCACAACGTTCGCGAGACCCTCGATATCTGCGAAACCGCTTATATCGTCAACGATGGCCAGCTGATTGCCGAAGGCGATGCCGAGACTATCCTGGCTAACGAGCTGGTGAAGGAAGTGTACCTGGGTCACGAGTTCCGCCTGTAAACACAGGGGTATCGCGCTTTTCCCTGGAGCGCGCGGGAGTCAATAGAAACCTCGGTTTTTTTATTGTTACCGCGCTCTAGGCAAAGGCCCCGAGATCAGGCATATAATTTGCTTATGTTTGGCGCTCACGCGCCCTGTCGTGGATGGCGCATTGCGCCGGCGAATAAGGTGTTAAGCCCCTGCCATGAAACCATCGCTAGTCCTGAGAATGGGCCAGCAGCTGACGATGACACCGCAGCTGCAACAGGCCATCCGCCTGCTCCAATTGTCGACCCTGGACCTGCAACAGGAAATCCAGGAGGCCCTGGAGTCCAATCCGATGCTCGAACGCCAGGAAGAAGGCGACGACTTCGACAATGCAGATCCGCTGGCCGACAACATCGAGCAAAAACCCAATCCCGACGTGCAGGAACCCTCCTATCAGGAAACCGCCCCGACGGTGGATAACCTGGAGGAAGGCGACTGGAACGAACGCATTCCCAACGAGCTTCCCGTGGACACCGCGTGGGAAGACGTCTACCAGACCAGTGCCAGCAGCCTGCCAAGCAACGATGATGACGAGTGGGACTTCACCACCCGTACGTCGGTGGGCGAGAGCCTGCAGAGCCACTTGTTGTGGCAACTGAACCTGGCGCCGATGTCCGATACCGATCGCCTGATCGCGGTCACCCTGATCGATTGCATCAATAACCAGGGCTACCTGGACGAAACCCTCGACGAGATCCTCGAGGCCTTCGACCCGGAACTGGACATCGAACTGGACGAAATCGAAGCCGTCCTGCACCGCATCCAGCAATTCGAACCCGCCGGCATCGGTGCACGCACCCTCAGCGAGTGCCTGTTGCTGCAACTGCGCCAACTGCCGGCCAAGACGCCATGGCTCACCGAAGCGCAACGCCTGGTCAGTGATTACATCGACCTGTTGGGCAGTCGCGACTACAGCCAACTGATGCGCCGCATGAAGCTCAAGGAAGATGACTTGCGCCAGGTCATCGAGCTGGTGCAAAGCCTCAACCCCCGCCCAGGTTCGCAAATCGAATCCAGCGAAGCCGAATATGTGGTGCCCGACGTCATCGTGCGCAAGGACAACGAACGCTGGCTGGTGGAGCTGAACCAGGAGTCGGTACCGCGCCTGCGGGTCAACCCGCAATATGCAGGCTTTGTGCGCCGCGCTGACACCAGCGCCGACAACACCTTCATGCGCAACCAGTTGCAGGAGGCGCGGTGGTTCATCAAGAGCCTGCAAAGCCGCAACGAAACCCTGATGAAAGTCGCGACCCAGATCGTCGAGCACCAGCGCGGTTTCCTGGAATACGGCGACGAGGCCATGAAGCCTCTGGTGCTGCACGACATCGCCGAAGCCGTCGGTATGCACGAATCGACGATTTCCCGGGTCACCACGCAGAAATTCATGCATACCCCACGGGGTATTTATGAGCTGAAATACTTTTTCTCCAGCCACGTCAGCACCTCCGAAGGCGGCGAATGCTCGTCCACGGCGATCCGCGCGATCATCAAAAAACTGGTTGCCGCGGAAAATCAGAAAAAGCCGTTGAGTGACAGCAAGATCGCTGGTTTACTGGAGGCACAAGGCATTCAGGTCGCCCGTCGAACCGTCGCCAAGTACCGCGAGTCCCTTGGGATCGCGCCTTCCAGCGAGCGTAAGCGGTTGATGTGACGGGCGGGCCACAGCGTTCCAGTGGTGGGTATTCCTGCCCACCGCTTTATGCACTGGCAACGAAGGAGAAGCTGTATGCAAGTCAACATCAGTGGACACCAGCTGGAAGTCACCAAGCCCCTGCGTGAGTACACCGAGAGCAAACTGAACAAGCTTGCGGGGCATTTTGACAAGATCACCAACGTGCAGGTCATCATGGAGGTCGATAAGCTCAAGCAGAAAATCGAGGCCACCCTGCACGTACCGAATGCCAAGCTCGTCGCCAATGCGGAACATGAAGACATGTACGCGGCAATCGACTCGCTCTACGACAAGCTCGACCGCCAACTCATAAAGCATAAGGAAAAGAATCTGCACCTGATGCAAGGTACAGGTCGTTAACTCTCCCCCCATGATCCGACTTGAAACCATCCTGACCCCCGGCCGTTCACTCGTGAACGTGCCGGGCGGCAGCAAGAAAAAAGCCCTCGAACAAATTGCCAACCTGATCGCACGCGAAGTGCCGGATCTAGAGATGCAAGATGTCTTCGAGGCTCTGATTGCCCGTGAAAAACTCGGCTCAACCGGTTTTGGTAACGGCATCGCTATTCCCCACTGCCGCCTCAAAGGTTGCGAGACACCTGTGAGCGCGCTGATGCACCTGGACGCTCCGATTGATTTCGACGCCATCGACGGTGCCCCGGTTGACCTGCTGTTCGTTCTGCTGGTCCCGGAAGCGGCCACCGATGCGCACCTGGAACTGCTCCGGCAGATCGCCAGCATGCTTGACCGCAAGGATGTACGCGACAAACTGCGCAGCGCCTCCAGCAATGAAGCGTTGTACCAAGTTGTCCTGGATGAACAAAACGGGCAGTAATCATGCGTTTGATCATCGTCAGCGGTCGCTCCGGCTCGGGTAAGAGCACCGCCCTCAATGTGCTTGAGGACAACGGCTTCTATTGCATCGATAACCTGCCGGCCGGCCTGCTGCCAGAGCTGGCGGAACGTGCATTGATCCATACCGAATTGGCGCAGCCCCTGGTTGCGGTCTCGATTGACGCCCGCAACCTGCCCAGCCACCTCTCGCGGTTCCCGGAACTGTTGGAAGAAGTGCGTGCCAAGCACATTCATTGCGACGTGCTGTACCTGGATGCCGACGAAGAAACCCTGCTCAAGCGGTTCTCCGAAACTCGTCGACGTCACCCCCTCAGCAGTGCCAACCGCTCTCTGGCCGAAGCCATCGAGGATGAGACCAAACTGCTCGGGCCGATCATTGACCTGGCCGACCTGAAGATCAACACCACCAACCTGAACCTTTATCAGTTGCGCGATGCGATCAAGCTGCGCCTGCTGAACCAGCCTGAGCCGGGGACGGCGTTTTTGGTCGAGTCTTTTGGCTTCAAGCGCGGCATGCCGGTAGACGCCGACCTGGTGTTCGATGTGCGCTGCCTGCCCAACCCTTACTGGAAGCCGGAACTGCGCGATCAGTCGGGGTTGGACCAGCCTGTGGTCGACTACCTGGCCGCGCAACCAGACGTAGAAGAGATGTTCCAGGACATCTCCAGCTACCTGCTCAAATGGTTGCCGCGCTTTGCCGCCAGCAATCGGGCCTATGTCACCATTGCCATTGGCTGCACCGGCGGCCACCACCGCTCGGTCTATTTGACTGAACGGCTGGGCCAGGTGCTGCAACAAACCCTCAAGAACGTCCAGGTTCGCCACCGCGACCTTAGCTGAAAGGAACACCTGCGCGATGCCTGCTCTGGAAATTGAAATCATCAACAAGCTGGGCCTGCACGCCCGGGCGTCGGCTAAATTCGTTGGAGTGGCCGGGCGGTTCCCCTGCCAGATCCGTGCTGGGCGCACGCCGCAAAGCATGGTCGATGGCAAAAGCATCATGGCGATGATGATGTTGGCGGCCGGCAAAGGCACCAAGATCCACCTGAGCACCGAAGGCGAGCAAGAAGACGAAGCAATGGCCGCACTGGTCGAGTTGATCAACAACTACTTCGACGAAGGCGAATAACCCCTACTGTAGGAGCGAGCTTGCTCGCGAAAAACGTCAACGATAACGCGGGCATCCTGGTTTAACGCAGTGCTCTCAGGTTTTTCGCGAGCAAGCTCGCTCCTACATAGATAAAGCCATCCTCAGCCCAACGCCGTATCCATCACCATCATCAAGCAAAACCCGAGGCACAGCCCGAGGCTGGCGAGCTTTTCATGACCATTGCGGCGCGACTCGGGGATGACTTCGTGAGTCACCACCAGCAACATTGCCCCGGCGGCCAGCGCTAGACCCAACGGCAACAACACTTCGGCAAGGCTCACCAGCCATGCGCAGAGCACCGCGAATACCGGTTCAACCAAGCCTGAGGCAGCGCCAATCAGGAAGGCCTTGACCCGCGACATTCCCGCTCCCACCAATACCAACGCAATCACCAGCCCTTCGGGGACATCCTGCAAGGCAATGCCCATGGCAAGGCTGTCGGCATCCGCCATGCCTCCGCCTGCAGACACACCTACAGCCATGCCTTCCGGAATGTTGTGCGCAATGATGGCAAACACGAATAACCAGATACGCGGCGGGATAACCGGTTTATCCGGTGTACCCACCAGCAGTTCCGGGCTGGCGCCGGAGACCTTGCGGTCCACAAGGTACAGGACGAATGCGCCGAGCATGATGCCGAAGCTGATCAGCCCACCGGCGCCCCAGGGTGACAGCCCCAGGCTTTCAGCAGCCGCGATACCCGGCACGACCAGGGAAAACGCGGTCGCCGCCAGCATCACACCGGCCCCAAAGCCCAGCAGGGTATCGCTCAGCGCCATCGGCATGCGCCGAATCACCAACACCGGCACCGCCCCCAGCGCGGTGCCGAGCGCGCAGATCGCCCCGCCCTGCAAAGCACGCAGGATGCGCGGTTCCAGGTTCAGCCAGGCCAGCCCATGGGCCACCAATAACGCAGTACCTGCCAATAGCAGCAGCGTGCCAAACGCATAACGAAACATTCGTACGCTACCGATCGCCAGTGTTTGAGTGCCCATAGTCGGCCTTAGATCTTGTTATGGAGTGAATGTCAGGCCAAAGCGGCCTGATAGCGCGCGGCAACCTCCGGCCAGTTGATGACGCTATAGAAGGCATTGATGTACTCCGGTCGTCGGTTTTGATATTGCAGGTAGTAAGCGTGCTCCCAGACGTCCAGGCCCAGGACCGGTGTATTGCCGCTCATCAGCGGGCTGTCCTGGTTGCCGCTGCTTTCCACCACCAGCGTTTTCTGTGGCGTAACGCTCAGCCAGGCCCAGCCACTGCCGAAACGCGTCAACGCCGCCTTGGTAAACGCTTCCTTGAAGCTGTCGAAGCCGCCAAGTTGTTCGTCGATGGCCTTGCCCAGCGCGCCCTCGGGTTTGCCACCCCCTGTCGGTGACATGACCGCCCAGAACAACGAGTGGTTTGCATGCCCGCCTCCTTGGTTGACCACGGCAGCGCGTAATTTCTCCGGCAATGTTTGGACGCTGGACACCAGCTTCTCCACCGGCCAGCCAGCGAACTCAGTGCCCTCGACCGCGGCATTGAGGTTATTGATGTAGGTCTGATGGTGTTTGGTGTAGTGAATTTCCATGGTTTGCGCGTCGATATGCGGCTCTAGGGCGTCGTAGGCGTAAGGCAAGGCCGGCAAGGTATAGGTCATATCAATGTGCTCCATAGTGGGACGTGGACGTTGGCGTCGCAGCATTGCCCAGCAGCCGATGAGTGCGTGGGTATTCGCCGTGATCGCTGATGAAATTCAGCAGCTCGACGTAGGTCTTGCTGCTCTGGCGCAGCGCGGCCTCGCGCAATGACGGGCTCAGGCGCGGGTCCTGCATGGTCTGCAAAAGGCGCTGATGAATAGCGCAGAGGTATTCGGCACTTTCCTCAGGCTGGTTCAGACGCAAGTGCAGATCTGCCAGGTTGTGATGGGAAATGACGCAAGCCGCCACTGCTTCGTCGGCATCCGCCCAGCGTTCGAACAACACTTGGGCCAGGGCCAGGGCTTGCAGATAGGCCTCGCGAGCGTCAACCAGCTCACCCGCCATAAAGCAGCGATTGGCCCGTTCGATCGTGCGTTTCCAGTGCTCCATGGTGAGCCTCCAAAGCAGGGTCGTTGATTACACGCCGCCGGCGGTGAGCTTTTCCGGGTCCAGCAGGACTTCCAGTTGGCTGCGAGGCAGGTCCGTGTGTTCGAGGGCGACATCGATCACCGGGCGGCCTTGCTGATACGCCTTCTTGGCGATTTCAGCGGCTTTCTGGTAGCCGATGATCGGGTTAAGTGCGGTGACCAGGATCGGATTGCGCGACAGCGCTTCCTTGAGCTTGGGTTCGTTGACCTTGAAGCTGGCAATGGCCTTGTCCGCCAGCAATCGGCTGGAGTTGGCCAGCAACTCCAGGCTGCTGAGCAGGTTCTGGGCAATGATCGGCAACATCACATTCAGCTCGAAGTTGCCCGATTGGCCGGCCACGGTGATCACTGTGTCATTGCCGATGACCTGGGCGGCCACCATGGCGGTCGCTTCAGGGATGACCGGGTTGACCTTGCCCGGCATGATCGACGAGCCCGGCTGCAGCGCCTCCAGTTCGATTTCACCGAGGCCGGCCA
Source organism: Pseudomonas salmasensis (assembly GCF_014268375.2). Taxonomy (NCBI): domain Bacteria; kingdom Pseudomonadati; phylum Pseudomonadota; class Gammaproteobacteria; order Pseudomonadales; family Pseudomonadaceae; genus Pseudomonas; species Pseudomonas salmasensis. The sequence continues at coordinate 4,575,006 of NZ_CP077083.1, read as the reverse complement.
ATGGGCCGGAGTTCATCCAGCGCAGGTCATTGGCGATCTTCATCAGTGACACCGCCGTGGCTTTCAACTGGCCAGAGACTGCAACGGCGGTGTCCTGGGAGCCAATCAGCGCAAACAGGTTCTTGCCGGGGGTGAACTTCACGCCGGTCAACAGGCTCAGTTGCTGGCTGAAACGCCCGGCAAACTCGGGGTGCGCGTTGATCCCGGTACCGACCGCCGTGCCGCCCTGGGCCAGTGCTTGCAGCGCCGGCAGCAGGTCCTGCAAGTGGCCGATATTGGCCTTGAGCTGCTGCGCCCAGCCGTTGAGCACCTGGCTCATGCGCACCGGCATGGCATCCATCAAATGCGTACGGCCGGTCTTGATGAACGGATGAACCGCCTCGGCTTTTTGCTCGATGACCTGCACCAGATGCAACAGGGCCGGCAGTGTTTGCTCATGCAGCACCAACGCGGCACTGACGTGGATGGTGGTGGGGATGATGTCGTTGCTGCTCTGGCCACAATTGACGTGGTCATTGGGGTTGACCGTCTCGCCGAGCAAACGGCTGGCAAGGGTCGCGATCACTTCGTTGGCGTTCATGTTGGAGCTGGTGCCGGAGCCGGTCTGGAAGATATCCACCGGGAAGTGCTGCATGTAGTCGCCTTCCAACAAGCCTTGGGCGGCATCGACAATGGCCTTGCCCTGCCCTTCGCTGATTTGCTTGAGGTCGACATTGACCTTGGCCGCGGCTGTCTTGGCCAGGATCAGGGCGCGGATGAATTGCGCCGGCATGGGTTGATGACTGATCGGAAAATTATTCACGGCACGCTGGGTTTGCGCACCGTACAAGGCTTCGGCAGGGACCTGCAGTTCGCCCATGCTGTCGCGTTCGATACGGGTGTTACTCATCATTAGATCCTTGCACCAAGTCAGAAACGGAAATCGAAGGCAGTAATTCGCAGCTCGCCAATTGCCAGGCAAAGGTCTGCCAGCGCTTGAGGCGGCAGGCACAGTGGGAGAGTTTTTCCAGGTCGCGCAGCGGCCGCCAGGCCTGGTCCAGGCACAGGGAGCGCCAATGCCAGGGCAAGGCGATATCGCTGGCAGTGTCGATCAACAAGCGAAATGAGGTTTCAGCGATCGTCCACGGATGGGTTGCGGTGCAACACGCCAGGTACCGACCTTCGTTGAGGTAATGCTCGATCAGGCGGGGTTCATTGGGATCCAGGCCACAGCGAATCTGGCGGCTCATCCAACGCCAGCTTTCCAGATAGGGATCCTCATGCAGGACAGAACTCATGAGCCACACTCATTCGGTAATGATATTTATTATTAAATGATATTGAGAATCAAAACAAGAGTGACCCGTTGATCCTGCGAAAAGAGCTGCAATAAAAAAGGCGCGCCATCTTGCGATGGCGCGCCTTTCGGGACGTGCTGGAAGGATTAGCTGCCAGCGACTGTCATGCGTTCGATCAGCACCGAACCTGTGCGGATATTGCTGCGCAGTTCCAGGTCGTTACCCACGGCAACGATTTGCTTGAACATATCGCGCATATTGCCGGCGATGGTCACTTCCTGGACGGCGAACTGAATCTCGCCGTTCTCCACCCAGAAACCCGCCGCACCACGCGAGTAGTCACCAGTAACCATGTTCAGGCCATGGCCCATCAATTCAGTCACCAGCAGCCCGCGCCCCATACGTTGCAACAACGCGGCCTGGTCTTCATCGCCATGGGTCACGAACAGGTTATGCACGCCGCCCGCGTTGGCGGTGCTTGGCAGGCCCAGCTTGCGACCGGCATAAGTGCCCAGCACATAGGACACCAGCTCACCCTTTTCGACAAACGGCTTGGCATAGGTGGCCAGGCCATCGCCGTCGAACGACGAACTGCCCATCGCGCGCATCAGATGCGGGCGCTCGTCGATGGTCAGCCACTCGGGGAACAGCTTCTGGCCGATGGCGCCTTCCAGGAACGAAGATTTGCGATACAGGTTGCCACCGGAAATCGCGCCCAGGAAGCTACCGAACAAACCACCGGCCAGCTCAGCGGAAAACAGCACAGGCACTTCGCAGGTCGGCACCGGGCGCGCGCCCAGGCGGCTCGCAGCCCGTTGCGCTGCACGCAGGCCAATGCTTGCAGGGTCTGCCAGTAACTCGCCTTGGCGGTTTACGTCGTACCAGTAATCACGCTGCATCTGCCCGTTGGCTTCGGCAATCATCACGCAACTGAGGCTGTGACGCGTGGAGGCATAACCACCGATAAAGCCATGGCTGTTGCCGTAGACGCGGCAGCCCTGATGGGTGCTCAAGGTGGTGCCGTCCGCATTCTTGATGCGGGTATCGGCATCGAAGGCTGCCGCTTCGCAGGTCAGCGCCAGTTCGATGGCTTGCTCAGGGGTGATGTCCCAGGCATGGAACAGGTCGAAATCCTGCACATCCTTGGCCATCAGTGCCTTGTCGGCCAGGCCCGAGCTTTCATCCTCGGAGGTGTGCTTGGCAATCGCCAGTGCCGCGGCGACGGTCTCGCGAATCGCCTCAGGGCCACTGGCGGAAGTGCTGGCCGAGCCTTTGCGCTGGCCGGCATACAAGGTAATGCCAAACCCTTGGTCACGATTGAATTCAACCGTTTCCACTTCCCGCTGGCGCACCGAAGTCGACAACCCTTGTTCCAGCGACACCGCCACTTCACAGGCGCTGGCCCCCTGGCGCTTGGCTTCGGCAAGGATCTGCTCGACTTGTTCCTGCAGTGCCGGTAACGCTTGTGGACCGACGCTTTGGGCTGCACTCATGGTTCTCTCCACTCAAATTCTGCTTTCGGTTAAGGCCATCGAGCGACCGGGCCGGACAAGCGGCCCCCGACTGGTTATCATGGCGGCGTTTCTTTGCGGACTGCCACCATGGTTGATTCTTACGACGACTCCCTCGATGGGGAGAAAAGCAAAACCCAGGTCAAACGTGAGCTGCATGCTCTGGTTGACCTTGGCGAGCGCCTTACAACGCTCAAAAAGGATTTGGTTGCCAAACTGCCACTGACCGACGAAATGCGTCGGGCCCTGGCCGATGCGCCCAAGCACACCGCGAATATCGCGCGTAAACGGCATATCTCGTTTATCGGCAAACTGATGCGCGACCAAGACATTGACGCCATTCTTACTTTGCTCGATCAAACCGATGCCTCCACTCGCCAGTACAACGAACGCTTCCACAACCTGGAACGTTGGCGTGACCGCCTGATCTCGGGCGATGACGCGGTGCTGGAGAAATTCGTACTGGACTACCCGGACGCGGACCGCCAGCAATTGCGCTCCCTGATCCGTCAGGCCCAGCACGAGCTGGCGCATAACAAGGCGCCGGCCACCAGCCGTAAAATCTTCAAGTACATCCGTGAGCTGGACGAGACTCAACGCGGCCTGCGCTGATCCTCTTCCCCGGGTGGCGGTCTTCGCCACCCGAAGCTCCGGTTCCTACGATCCCGTACCACCCACGGTGATCGCATCAATTTTCAAGGTTGGCTGGCCGACACCTACCGGCACCGACTGCCCATCCTTGCCGCACGTACCCACGCCGCTGTCCAGCGACAGGTCGTTACCGACCATCGACACCTTGCTCATGGCTTCCGGCCCGTTACCAATCAACGTCGCCCCTTTGACCGGCGCGGTAATCTTGCCGTCTTCGATCAGGTACGCCTCGCTGGTGGAGAACACGAACTTGCCGCTGGTGATATCCACCTGGCCGCCACCGAGGTTGGCGCAGTAGATACCGCGTTTTACCGAGGCAATGATTTCTGCCGGATCGCTTTGGCCACCGAGCATGTAGGTGTTGGTCATGCGTGGCATCGGCAGGTGCGCGTAAGACTCGCGACGACCATTACCGGTGCGCGCCACGCCCATCAGGCGGGCGTTGAGCTTGTCTTGCATGTAGCCCTTGAGCACGCCGTTCTCGATCAGGGTGGTGCATTCGGTCGGCGTCCCTTCGTCATCGACACTCAGCGAACCACGGCGGCCGGCCAGGGTGCCGTCATCGACAATGGTGCACAGCTTGGACGCAACCATTTCGCCCATGCGCCCGCTGTAGGCAGAACTGCCCTTGCGATTGAAATCGCCTTCCAGGCCATGGCCCACGGCTTCGTGGAGCAACACCCCAGACCAACCCGAGCCCAGCACCACCGGCAAGGTGCCGGCCGGTGCCGGAATCGCTTCCAGGTTGACCAATGCCTGGCGAAGCGCCTCACGGGCATAGCCCATGGCACGGTCGTCAGCGAGGAAATAACGGTAGTCGGTGCGCCCGCCGCCGCCATGGCCACCGCGCTCGCGGCGCCCGTTCTGTTCGACGATCACGCTCACATTGAAACGCACCAGCGGCCGCACATCCGCCGCCAGCCCACCGTCGGTGGACGCCACGAGGATGCGCTCCCACACGCCGGCCATGCTCACGGTCACTTGCTGGATACGCGGGTCCAGGGCGCGGGTAGCTGCGTCGATACGCTTGAGCAGCTCGACCTTTTCCGCACGGCTGATCACTTCCAAGGGGTTATCCGGCGCATACAACTGGGCCACGTCCTGGGTACTGAACGCCTGCACCGTGCCATTTTGGCCGGCACGGGAAATCGAACGGGCCGCACGCGCCGCCAGGCCCAGGGCCTCCAAGGTGATCGCATTGCTGTAGGCAAAGCCGGTTTTCTCGCCCGATTGGGCGCGAACGCCTACGCCTTGGTCAAGGTTGAAACTGCCTTCCTTGACGATCCCATCTTCCAGCGCCCAGGACTCGGAAATCTGCCCCTGGAAATACAGGTCAGCCGCATCGATACCCGGCCCGGCCAGATCGCCCAGCACGGTTTGCAGGCTTTCGATGGTCACGCCACCGGCTGCCAGAAGGTGATCACTGACTGAGGACAACAACTCGCTCATAGGTTTGGCCTTAAATTCATCGTTCTGAAGCAGGCCGCTGCGCGCCCTGCGAGAAAAAGCGCCGGTGATTGGTCACCGGCATGCGCGCCCGTATCGACGCCTGTTCACTGCTATCGCGTTCGGCCAGTAACACCGCTTCGCCTTGATCCTGTTGCGCCAGCACCCGCCCCCAAGGGTCGACAATCGCTGCGTGGCCAAAGGTTTCCCGAGGGCCTGGATGCACACCACCCTGGGCGGCCGCCAGCAGGTAGCACTGGGTTTCGATGGCTCGCGCACGAATCAGCACATCCCAGTGCGCAGCCCCGGTCACCGCCGTGAAGGCCGAGGGCGCGGTAATCAGTTCAGCCCCCGCCGCGCGCAACTCGCTGTACAGCTCGGGGAAACGCAGGTCGTAACACACCGTCAACCCCACACGGCCCACGGGCGTATCCGCCACTACCACCTGGTTACCGAAAGCATAGTCGTCAGATTCGCGATAACGACCGCGAGCATCCGCTACGTCCACATCAAACAGATGGAGTTTGTCGTAGCGAGCGACGATTTCACCCTGATCGTTGATCAGCAGCGAGCAAGCATTGGGCTTGGCGTGGGGTTGGTCCTTGGGCGGCAACGGCAATGTGCCGGCCACTATCCATAAGGTGAGGTCGCGGGCGGCCTGTTTCAACCAGGGCAGCACAGGCCCTTGGCCCAACGCCTCGGCGCGGCCAATGTCGGCCACGTCACGGCGCCCCATGGCGGCAAAATTTTCTGGCAGCACCGCGAGTTTCGCGCCACCGGCCGCCGCCTGTTCCAGCAGGCGACGCGCCTGGGCGAGGTTGGCCAGCACGTCACTCTGGCTGACCATTTGAATTACCGCAAAGGACATGGGCCGACACTCCATACAAAGCATGGGGCCATGCTACTCCACAGGCTCTCAGTTTGGCTTTTCAAATGGCTTGTCGAAGGTGATTTTCGGATCCTTCCAAGGGCCCTGCACCTTGTATTGCACACTGGCAAAGCGCGAAACCCGGTCACCGATCAGCTTGTCTATCAAAAACAGCGCACCACCAATGGCCGGCGCGCCGACAATCAGCGCTGCAATCGGCAGGTTGTTGGTTACAGGCAACGTGACCAGCAACTTGGCGTCGACGCGATCGGCAACCAGATCCAGGGTGCCGTTAAGCTCAAGATTGGTGGAAGGCCCGGTCATGGTGATGGGCTCGCGGGTCACGAACACGCCATTACTGGCGGCCAACAAGCCTTTGACCCGGTCGTAGCTCAAGCCCTTGCCGAACAAGTCGGAAAAGTCCAAACGCAAACGCCGGCCAATGGAGTTGAAGTTAAGCAGGCCAAACACGCGCAATGCCTGGGCCCCGCCCTCCACCTCGACGAACTGACCTTTACGGAACGCGGCATCCAGGCTGCCGGAAAACCGCTTAGGCCCCACCCAGGCCGGCGAACCCGGCCAGCGGCCATCCACGTCCAGATGAAAGTCTTCACTGGTGACCGTAGGCGCAAACCCCCAACCCTTGAGCACGTCGGCAATGTTGCGGCCATCGAGGCGGCCTTTGTACCAACTGCTGCTGGCGCCTGGCGCACCTTCCCACCCCCCGGCGCCCTTGAGCAGCATGCCCTTGAGGCCAAGGTCGAGGTTATTGAAGGCCAGGCCCTTGGCGGTCGGGCGGATCCTCAGCGACCAGGCCCCGATCAGGTCCGAACCCTGGAACAATTGGTCGACGGCAATATCCAGCGCCGGAATGCTTTTTGGGTCGATATCGGCCAGCGGGTCCGGCGCGTTTTCGTCCGCCTGTGCAGTTGGGTCTGGCGCAGGCAATTTCACATACTTGAGGTTGACCGCAATCGGCGCGCCTTTGGCGTCCGGCAGGTTCACCGCGCCCTTGGCTTGCTGGCTATCGAGTTGCAGGCCCCAGGCTGCCGCCTTGCGATCAAGCTGCAAGCTGACCTGGTCAAACTGGGTACCAAACCCGGTCAGTTTGCCTACTTTGAAATCAGCGCCACTGAGCAGTTGCTTGGCATTGCCACCGGGATCATTTCCCGTGTAGCGATCCACGAGTTTCTTCCAGGGGTCGATATCCAGCTCCGACAGCACGCCACGAATGCGCAGGCCCTTGGCACCGGGCAGCACCGCATCACCATCGCCAAGGAACAGTTCGCCGCGGCCATCATTGAAGTTGTTCGGCGGCGCGGCAAAAGTGAAATTCGCCAACTCGCCGTAATCAAACCAATAACGGCGCTCAGCACCCTGCAAAGTCATGCGAAAGGTGCTGTCACGGCCCTGGCTGGCCGGCATGCCAAACGGCGCCGGCAGGTCCACCGCGACACCCTTGAGGTTGGAATTGACCATCAACTGGCTGTCTGCGCCGTCGAGGATTACTTGCAATTGGTACGGAATATCGCCGGAGACCGGCAACGGCTGGCTGACTTTCAACCAGTCCGTGAGGCGCTTGACGGTGACCTGGCCATTGGCGGTCACCCGCGTGCTGATATTGCCCGGCTTGCCTTCGGCAAAGATCTGCGCCGTGATGGGACGGTCGAACGCCTGGGCCGAGATCTTCTGCCCGCTCAGGCCCTTGGCGCTGTCGAAGCGAAAATCACCCTTGAGCTGGGTCAGTTCCAAAGGCGGCTCCGCCAATTGCAGGCGCGCCTTGTCGGTCTTGAAGTCCACCACGATCTTGGGCTCAGCGCCCTTGACCAGTGGAATGTCCAAATCCAGGCTACCTTGCAGGCCGCCCTCGCCTTTCCAGCCAGCGAACGTGGACGCCGTGCCGATCGGCGCTTCTTGAAGGATCTTCAGGCCGTCGCCCAAACCGCCCGAGAACCCGCCCGTGAGCAGCAGATGGCTGTCGCCGCCCGCTGGCGCGTGGGGAATATTGACGTAGACATCCTTGACCTGGGTGTCGAGCAACTGGCCCTTGCTCGCCAGGATGCGTACGCCGCTTTCCTCGACGAACACTTCACCATTGACCTTGTTCACATGAGGCCAGCCCGGCTGGAAGGCCAGTTCGGCATCATGCACCTTGAAGAACAGGCTGATATTGCGCGACGCCGGCAGCGCGTTGTGGCTGAGCGATCCCTGGTACTGGAAGAAGCCTTCGTCCACCGCGCCCTTGAGGATCGCCGTGCGCAGCCATTCATCCAGCGCCGGGCTCAACACCGCCGGTAGATACTTGGGGGTAAAACGCCCATCACCATCGACCATACCGACCCGCAGGTCCATGTAGTCTTCCTGGCTGTGGTCGAAATGCAGGCGAATCAGGAAATCCGCCGCCACCTTGCCCTCCTCGCCCAGTACCTTGATATACGGGGCGATCAGGGTGAAACCTTGCTTGTCCAGCTTCCAGGTCAGGCGCGCATTGGCCTGGATGTACTGCCACGGCTTGGCGAAGATCGGATACAGATGCAAGGAAAAGTCCTTGCTGTCCATGCGCAATTCGCCCTGGCCCAGGTCGCCACTGATGCTGCCGGACACATTGCGTGCGGCCGGCGCGCCAAAGTAGGCATCGAAGCCGACACGCTCCAGGTTGGCGGCAAAACTGAGCTTGCGGTCGGTGGTGTCTTGCGGCCGAAAGTCCACCAGCACATTGCGTAACAGGCCAGTGGCTTTGAGGTGTTCGACGGCCTTGGCGAAACCGTCCGGCAGCGGCGCCAAGGCGTTGAGCAGCGGTGTGATGGGAGTGAGGTCGAGACGGTCGGCCTGCAACTTCCACACTTCCTGTTCCTTGTCGGTGGCCAGGCTCTGCTGCAATTGCAGGCGCGATTCCCAGCGGGTTTCGCCAATGTTCATCGCCAGGGAATCAAACAGCACCTTGAGGCCAGTGTCACTGCGCTGCAGGTAGGCGGTCAGGGCCAGGTTTTCAAGGTGCACCGGCTTACGGTCGGCGTAACTGCCCTTCACTTGGGGCGAATTGAGGCGTACCGCCGCGCTTTGCACCGTACCTTTGGCCCAACTGAGCCAAAACTCGCCGCCGGCCTTCAATTGCGTCAGCTTCCATTGCTGGGTCAGCCTGGCGGGAATCCACTTGGCCCAGTCGCTTTGCGGCAGGCTCAGGTAGGCATCGACCTCAGCGTCTTGCCACTGGCTGGCGCGAATGCGGCTACGCAGGCTGACCGCCAACGGTTGGCCATCGGGCAATGTCAGGCGAGCGTCCAGACGCTGCTGGCTCATGCCGGTATGCAGGCTCAGGCCCACATAGGTCACGGTCACCGGCGCCTGGTCGAAGGGTTGCAGGGTCACCTGGCTGTCCAGCACCGACACGCGCTTGACCATTTGCATGCGCGTCAGCAGTTGTTGCGGGTCCAACGGCTGGTCGTCCTGCACTGGCAAGCCTTGCAGGGTCCAGCGGCCTTCCTGGTCTTCCTTGACGCTCAGTTGCAGGCCACTGACTTGCAGGTGAGCGATGCGCACTTCGCGGGCCAACAGGCTGGCCCACATATCGGGCACCACTTCCACCTGGTCCAGGCGCACGGCACTGCTGCCCTCGCCGACCATGACGTCGTGGGCCAGCAATACCGGGGCAAACCCGCTCCAGCGTCCCTCAAGACTACCGATATGCAGCGGCGTCTCCAGCGCAGCCTGGGCCTTGGCTTCGACTTCGGCGCGGTATTCGGCCACCAGCGGGGTGAGTTCGCGCCCCAGGCTCACGTACACCGCCGCCAATACCAGCAACAACGCGCACAGGCCCAGGCCCCAACGGGTCAAAGCGGCAAAAAAGCGTATCAGACGCTCCATGTCAGGCGACCCTCAAAAAACAGTTAGCGGACGGCAGATAAAGGTCTGCCGGTCTCGAAGAAAGTGCACAGTTGGGGATCAGAGCAACACCACGTCGTATTGTTCCTGGGAATACATGGTTTCGACCTGGAAGCGAATGGTGCGACCGATAAAACTTTCCAGTTCGGCGACGTTACCGGACTCTTCGTCCAGCAGGCGATCCACCACCTTCTGATTGGCAAGTACTCTATAACCTTCGGCCTGGTAGGCGCGCGCCTCGCGCAAAATCTCGCGGAAAATCTCGTAGCAAACCGTTTCCGGGGTCTTCAATTTGCCGCGGCCCTGGCAGCTGCTGCACGGTTCGCACAGTACCTGTTCAAGGCTTTCGCGCGTGCGCTTGCGGGTCATCTGCACCAGGCCCAGCTCGGTGATGCCGATGATGTTGGTCTTGGCGTGATCGCGTTCCAGTTGCTTCTCAAGCGTGCGCAGCACCTGGCGCTGGTGCTCTTCATCTTCCATGTCGATGAAGTCAATGATGATGATGCCGCCCAGGTTGCGCAGGCGCAGTTGACGGGCGATAGCCGTGGCCGCTTCGAGATTGGTCTTGAAGATGGTCTCTTCAAGGTTGCGATGGCCCACGAATGCACCGGTGTTGACGTCGATGGTGGTCATCGCTTCTGCCGGGTCTACCACCAGGTAGCCGCCGGACTTGAGTGGCACCTTGCGCTCCAGGGCTTTCTGGATTTCGTCTTCGACGCCATACAGGTCGAAGATCGGCCGCTCGCCGGGGTAGTGTTCCAGGCGATCAGCGATTTCTGGCATCAACTCGGCGACAAATTGCGTGGTGCGTTGGAAGGTTTCCCGCGAGTCGATGCGAATTTTCTCGATCTTCGGGCTGACCAGATCGCGCAGCGTGCGCAACGCCAGGCCAAGGTCTTCATAAATGACGCTGGGCGCGCCGATGGTCTTGATCTGCGCGTCGATCTGGTCCCACAGGCGCCGCAGGTAGCGAATATCCATGAGAATTTCATCCGCGCCAGCGCCCTCTGCGGCGGTGCGCAGGATAAACCCGCCCGCTTCCTTGATGCCCTCGGCGGCGACGCAGTCGCTGACCACCTTCTTCAGGCGCTCGCGCTCGGCTTCATCTTCGATCTTCAGGGAAATGCCCACATGGGCAGTTCGCGGCATGTACACCAGGTAGCGCGAGGGAATCGACAGCTGGGTGGTCAAGCGGGCGCCCTTGGAACCGATAGGATCCTTGGTGACTTGCACCACCAGGCTCTGGCCCTCGTGCACCAGAGCGCTGATGCTTTCCACCGCAGGGCCTTCGCGCAGGGAAATTTCCGAGGCATGGATAAACGCTGCACGGTCCAGGCCGATGTCGACGAAGGCCGCCTGCATGCCCGGCAATACGCGCACCACTTTGCCTTTGTAGATATTGCCGACGATCCCGCGTTTTTGGGTGCGCTCGACATGCACTTCTTGCAGAACACCGTTCTCTACCACCGCCACGCGCGATTCCATCGGCGTGATATTGATCAGAATCTCTTCACTCATGGCTGGGTCTCGTTCAGGCGTTTTCACAATAGTGACCGGTCGCTTAAGGCTTGGCGCTGGAATACGGCGTTCAGCACACGGTAAGGTTTTGCCAACAGGGTATGCCGAATTGGGCGAGCAGTTGCGCGGTTTCGCAGACTGGCAGGCCCACCACGGCGGAATAACTGCCATTAAGCCCGGCCACAAATACCGAACCCAGCCCTTGGATAGCATAGCCGCCAGCCTTGTCCTGCGGTTCGCCACTGTGCCAGTAGGTGGTAGCCTCCTGCACAGAAACCTCGCGGAAACGTACACGGCTGCTGACACATCGGGTTTCACATTGCTGGCCGTCGGTCAGGGCAATGGCGGTAAGCACTTCATGCTCACGGCCGGAAAGGGCCATCAGCATGGCCAGCGCATCGGCCTGATCAACCGGTTTGCCGAGGATCCGCCCATCCACGATCACCGCCGTGTCGGCCCCTAGTACGCAGGTGCCCGAGGTGTGGCCAAGCGCAACAAAACCCGCCGTCGCCTTGCCTCGCGCAAGGCGCTCGACATAGGCAACGGCAGGTTCGTTGTTAAGAGGCGTTTCATCAATAGCGGCGCTGACCAGGGTGAAGGGCACACCGATCTGGGCCAGCAGTTCACGTCGCCGCGGGGAGCCCGAGGCCAGATAAAGCGAATTCATTGCAGCCTCTCCCTGTGAGGTTCGATAACCAGGCAGAGCCTCGCAATCCATTCAATTGATTTTATAGCGGCGACGCAGCCCACGCAGACCAAAACTGATCCAGGGCCACAACAAGGCGCTGACCAGCGCCGGCAAGACCAGCGCCAGGGTCGGCTGGCGGTTGCCAGTCAACGCGCTGAGCCACAGTTGCACCAACTGCGCCAGGCCGAAGATCACCAGGATCACCAAACACTGCTGCCACATCGGGAACATGCGCAAGCGCTGCTGCAGCGACAGCACCAGGAAAGTAATCAGGGTCAGGATCAACGCGTTCTGGCCCAGCAAGGTGCCATACAGCACATCTTCGGCCAACCCCAGGCACATCGCTGTGACCATGCCCACCTTGTGCGGCAGGTTCAATGACCAGAACGCCAGCAACAAGGCCAGCCAGAGCGGGCGCAGGATTTCCATGAACTGCGGCAGCGGCGAAACGCTGAGCAGCAAGCCGATAGCGAAGGTCAGCCAGACGATCCAGCCATTGCGTGAATGAGTACCGGCCATTATTGCTCCCTCTGCCGTGTGGTGGTCGGAGCGGTGCTCGGCGCAGTGGCCGGGGGTTTGGCTACAGCCGGCTTAGCCGGGCGCGCGTTGTGCGCTGCCGGTTGAGCGGGCGTTGCCACCGGTGCTGGTGCAGGTGTCGCCGCGGGTGCAGGCGGACCAACAAAAGCCGGTTTTGGCACCGTGGCCGGCACGATGGGCGCGGTGCCATTCTGCTGGTCTTCCGCTTCCTGGGCCTGGGCGGCGTCGTTGGCGCGCTCTTCCGGGGTACGGTTGTCGCTGAACACCAACAGCAGGTAACGGCTGCGGTTCAGCGCGGCAGTCGGTACCGCCCGAACGATAGCGAACGGCTGGCCGGAATCGTGGATCACTTCCTTGACCGTCGCCACCGGATAACCCGCCGGGAAGCGCTGGCCCAGGCCAGAACTGACCAACAGGTCGCCTTCCTTGATGTCCGCAGTGTCGGCCACATGGCGCAGCTCCAGGCGTTCCGGGTTACCGGTGCCGCTGGCGATTGCGCGCAGGCCGTTACGGTTGACCTGTACCGGAATGCTGTGGGTCGTGTCCGTCAGCAACAGCACCCGCGAGGTGTAGGGCATCAACTCCACCACCTGGCCCATCAGGCCACGGGCGTCGAGCACTGGCTGGCCAAGCACCACACCGTCGCGCTCACCCTTGTTGATGATGATGCGATGGGTAAAGGGGTTGGGGTCCATGCCGATCAGCTCGGCCACTTCGACCTTTTCGTTGACCAGTGCGGAAGAATTGAGCAACTCGCGCAGCCGAACGTTCTGCTCGGTGAGGGCCGCCAGCTTTTGCATGCGCCCCTGCAACAGCAGGTTTTCAGTCTTGAGTTTTTCGTTCTCGGCGACCAGTTCGGTGCGGCTGCCAAATTGGCTGGACACGCCCTGGAAGAGACGTTGCGGCAGGTCGGTGATCCAGTAGGTCTGCATCAACACCAGCGACATCTGGCTACGCACCGGCTTGAGCAGTGCAAAGCGGGCATCGACCACCATCAGCGCGACCGAAAGCACGGTCAGCACCAATAAGCGCACACCCAATGAGGGGCCTTTGGCGAAAAGCGGTTTAATAAGCCGCTCCTCCCAGGCAAATGTTCTCTTTATTCATACGGCATCAAACCGGCCTGGATGCAGATTGAAGAAGATAAACGCCAACAGGCAGCACTGCAAAGTGCTGCCTGCCGACGAAGCATGAACCATCCAGGCAATCTTATTCGCTGGAGAGCAGGTCCATGGTGTGTTTATCCATCATTTCCAGCGCACGACCACCGCCACGGGCAACACAGGTCAGCGGGTCTTCGGCGACGATCACCGGCAGGCCGGTTTCCTGGGCCAGCAACTTGTCGAGGTCGCGCAGCAAGGCGCCACCACCGGTCAGTACCAGGCCACGCTCGGCGATATCGGAAGCCAGCTCCGGCGGCGATTGCTCCAGTGCACTTTTCACGGCCTGAACGATGGTGGCCAGAGACTCTTGCAGAGCCTCCAGCACTTCATTGGAGTTCAGGGTGAAGGCACGTGGAACGCCTTCGGCCAGGTTGCGACCGCGCACATCGACTTCGCGCACTTCGCCGCCTGGGTAAGCGGTGCCGATTTCCTGCTTGATGCGCTCGGCGGTGGATTCGCCGATCAGGCTGCCGTAGTTACGACGCACATACGTGATGATCGCTTCGTCGAAACGGTCGCCGCCCACGCGTACGGATTCGGCATACACCACACCGTTCAGGGAAATCAGGGCGATTTCGGTCGTACCACCACCGATATCCACCACCATCGAACCGCGTGCTTCTTCAACCGGCAGGCCGGCACCGATCGCAGCGGCCATCGGCTCTTCGATCAGGAAGACTTCACGGGCACCGGCGCCAAGGGCCGATTCACGGATGGCGCGACGCTCAACCTGGGTGGACTTGCACGGAACGCAGATCAGCACGCGAGGGCTGGGCTGCAGGAAACTGTTTTCGTGAACTTTGTTGATGAAGTACTGCAGCATCTTTTCGCAGACGCTGAAATCGGCGATCACGCCATCCTTCATCGGACGAATGGCAGCAATATTGCCTGGTGTACGGCCGAGCATGCGCTTGGCCTCGGTGCCAACGGCAACGACACTTTTCTGATTACCATGGGTCCGAATGGCCACAACCGATGGCTCATTCAGAACGATACCGCGCTCGCGCACGTAAATAAGGGTGTTGGCAGTGCCCAGGTCAATGGAGAGATCGCTGGAAAACATGCCACGCAGTTTCTTGAACATGGGGAAAGGACCCTAGGCAACGCGTGGGTAAAAAAGTGCGGCAAACTCTAACAACGACAGGGATTTTGGGCAAGGCGCCAATGTGCTAAATTGGCCGACTTTCTGTGCACCAACCCCCACAATCGCGGCCTTATGACCGTAGAAATGCGGTAGTGTTCCGACAATCTAACACACGGACGCCCTCCGTTCTGTTTTCCACTGGAGAATCCCATGGCGCTTGAACGCTCCGACGTGGAAAAAATCGCACATTTGGCCTCGCTTGGCCTTAATGATGCCGATCTTCCACAGACCACCGCAGCCCTGAACAGCATTCTCGGGCTGGTCGACCAAATGCAGGCCGTGAATACCGACGGCATCGAGCCCCTGGCTCACCCACTGGAAGCCAGCCAGCGCCTGCGCGCAGACGTCGTGACCGAACGCAATAATCGCGAGGCCTACCAGTCCATCGCGCCAGCGGTCGAAAACGGCCTGTACCTGGTTCCGAAAGTCATCGACTAAAGGGAAAGAGCCTTTCATGCATCACATGACTCTGGCCGAGATCGCCCGCGGTCTCGCCGACAAATCGTTTTCTTCCGAAGAGCTGACCCAGGCTTTGCTTGCGCGTATTGCCGCGCTCGATCCCAAGGTCAACAGCTTCATCAGCCTCACCGAAGAGCTGGCCCTGAGCCAGGCCAAGGCCGCCGACGCCCGTCGCGCCAACGGTGAGAACGGCGCGCTGCTTGGCGCACCGATCGCCCACAAGGACCTGTTCTGCACCCAGGGCATTCGCACCAGCTGCGGCTCGAAGATGCTCGACAACTTCAAGGCGCCCTACGACGCCACTGTGGTCGCCAAGCTGGCCGCTGCCGGGGCCGTGACCTTGGGCAAGACCAACATGGACGAATTCGCCATGGGTTCGGCCAACGAGTCGAGCTATTACGGCGCGGTGAAAAACCCGTGGAACCTGGAACACGTACCGGGTGGTTCCTCCGGTGGTTCGGCTGCGGCCGTGGCCGCGCGCTTCCTGCCCGCCGCTACCGCCACCGACACCGGCGGTTCGATCCGCCAGCCAGCCGCCTTCACCAACCTCACCGGCCTGAAGCCGACCTACGGTCGCGTGTCGCGCTGGGGCATGATTGCCTATGCGTCGAGCCTGGATCAGGGCGGCCCTCTGGCACGCACGGCTGAAGACTGCGCAATATTGTTACAAGGCATGGCAGGCTTTGATAAACAGGACTCCACCAGCATCGACGAGCCAGTGCCGGACTACAGCGCCAGCCTGAACACCTCGATCAAGGGCCTGCGCATCGGCGTGCCGAAGGAATACTTCAGCGCCGGCCTCGACCCGCGTATCGCCGATTTGGTACAAAACAGCATCACAGAGCTGGAAAAGCTTGGCGCCGTGATCAAGCAAATCAGCCTGCCGAACAACCAGCACGCGATTCCCGCCTACTACGTGATCGCGCCAGCAGAGGCGTCTTCCAACCTGTCGCGTTTCGACGGCGTGCGCTTCGGCTATCGCTGCGAGAACCCGAAAGACCTCACCGACCTGTACAAGCGCTCCCGTGGCGAAGGCTTCGGCAGTGAAGTGCAGCGCCGGATCATGGTCGGGGCCTACGCCCTGTCGGCCGGCTACTACGACGCGTACTACCTCAAGGCGCAAAAAATCCGTCGCCTGATCAAGAACGACTTCATGGCCGCCTTTGAAGAAGTCGATGTGATCCTCGGCCCGACCGCGCCGAACCTGGCGTGGAAGATCGGCGCCAAGACCGGCGACCCGATCGCCGAGTACCTGGAAGACCTCTACACCATCACCGCCAACCTCGCGGGCTTGCCGGGCTTGTCCATGCCCGCAGGTTTCCTTGATGGCCTGCCGGTGGGCGTGCAATTGCTCGCCCCGTATTTCCAGGAAGGCCGCCTGCTCAATGTGGCGCACCAGTACCAGTTGAACACCGACTGGCACACCCGCACCCCTACCGGCTTCTGAGGAGAACACTATGCAATGGGAAGTTGTGATCGGGCTGGAGATTCATACCCAGCTCGCCACCCAATCGAAGATTTTCTCCGGTAGCGCCACCACGTTCGGCTCCGAGCCCAATACCCAGGCCAGCCTGGTAGACCTGGGCATGCCCGGCGTGCTGCCGGTGCTGAACCAGGAAGCGGTGCGCATGGCAGTGATGTTCGGCCTGGCGATTGACGCCGAGATCGGCCAGCACAACGTGTTTGCGCGCAAGAACTACTTCTACCCGGACCTGCCCAAGGGCTACCAGATCAGCCAGATGGAACTGCCGATTGTCGGCAAGGGCCACCTGGACATTCCCCTGGAAGACGGCACCATCAAGCGCGTCGGCGTCACCCGTGCGCACCTGGAAGAAGACGCCGGCAAAAGCCTGCACGAAGAATTCCCGGGTGCCACCGGCATCGACCTGAACCGTGCCGGCACGCCGCTGCTGGAGATCGTGTCCGAGCCGGACATGCGCAGCGCCAAGGAGGCCGTGGCCTACGTCAAGACCATCCACGCGCTGGTGCGCTACCTGGGCATCTGCGACGGCAACATGGCCGAAGGCTCGCTGCGTTGCGACTGCAACGTGTCGATCCGCCCCAAGGGCCAGGTCGAGTTCGGCACCCGCTGCGAGATCAAGAACGTCAACTCGTTCCGCTTCATCGAGAAGGCGATCAACAGCGAAGTGCGTCGCCAGATAGAGCTGATCGAAGACGGCGGCAAGGTGATCCAGCAAACGCGCCTGTACGACCCGAACAAAGACGAAACCCGCGCCATGCGCAGCAAAGAGGAAGCCAACGACTACCGTTACTTCCCCGACCCGGACCTGTTGCCGGTGGTGCTGGAGGATTCGTTCCTCAATGACATCCGCGCCACCCTGCCCGAACTGCCGCAGCAAAAACGCGAGCGCTTCCAGGAGCAGTTCGGCCTTTCCGTCTACGATGCCAGCGTTCTGGCCTCCAGCCGTGAGCAAGCCAACTACTTCGAGAAGGTCGTGAGCATTGCCGGCGACGCCAAGCTGGCGGCTAACTGGGTAATGGTCGAGCTGGGCAGCCTGTTGAACAAACAGGGCCTGGAGATCGACGAAGCACCGGTCACCGCCGAGCAACTGGGTGGCATGCTGCTGCGCATCAAGGACAACACCATCTCCGGCAAAATCGCCAAGACCGTGTTCGAAGCGATGGCAGCTGGTGAAGGCAATGCCGACGAGATCATCGAAAAGCGTGGCCTCAAGCAAGTCACCGACAGCGGCGCCATCTCGGCCGTACTCGATGAAATGCTCGCGGCCAATGCCGAGCAGGTCGAGCAATACCGTGCGGCAGACGAAGCCAAGCGCGGCAAGATGTTCGGCTTCTTTGTCGGCCAGGCGATGAAAGCCTCCAAGGGCAAAGCCAACCCGCAACAGGTGAACGAACTGCTCAAAAGCAAGCTCGAAGGCTGATTGCGGTGAAATGGTTGGAGTGGAGTTTCACCTACACCCCGACCTTTTGTGGGAGCTGGCTTGCCTGCGATTCAGGCACCTCGGTGTTTCAGTTACACCGAGCCGATGCTATCGCAGGCAAGCCAGCTCCCACATTTACATCTGGGACTTCCTGACAATGAAGCGTCTACTCGGCCTCCTGGCCCTGTCCTCCCTGCTGGCCGGTTGCGCCAGCGGCCTCATCGACCCCAACGGCTACGACGAAACCGGCACTGCCTCCTATTACGGCGCCAAGCACCATGGCAAGAAAACCGCCAGCGGTGAACCTTTCAACCAGAACGCCTTGACCGCCGCCCATCGGCGCCTGCCCTTCGGCACCCAGGTCAAGGTGACCAACCTCGACAACAATCGGTCTGTCGTGGTGCGTATCAATGATCGCGGCCCGCATACCCGTGGCCGCCTGATCGACCTTTCACGCAAGGCTGCCGAGCAACTGCGCATGCTGCGCAGCGGTACCGCACGGGTTCGCGTGCAAGCCCTAAACAACTGACCGAGGCAGCCTTGAGCATTTTCGGATTAAACGCCCTCTCGCCCTGGAGCCTGCTCGAACTGGTGGGCGGCCTGATCTTGCTGATCATCGGCGCTGAAATCCTGGTACGCGCTGCGGTGCGCCTGGCGGCGAGCCTCAAGGTGCGGCCACTGATCATCGGCTTGAGCATCGTCGCCTTCGGCAGCAGTGCGCCACAGATGACCGTCAGCCTGCAGGCCACGCTGGCCGGCAACACGGACATTGCCGTAGGCAGCGTCATCGGCAGCAGCATCTTCAATATTCTCGTGACCCTGGGCTTGTCCGCACTGATCATTCCGCTGCGGGTCTCGCGGCAGCTGGTGCGCGTGGATATCCCGGTGATGATCGTCGCCGGCCTGCTGGTGTTTATCCTCGCAGCTAATGAAATGCTGACGCCCTTCGATGGCGCCGTGCTGCTGGTGGCACTGGTGGCCTACCTGGGCGTATTGCATTACCAGACACGCCACTCCCGCCGCCCGCGCACCCTCGACACCGTTGCCAAAGCGCCATGGCTGAGCAGTGTGCTGCTGATGCTCGGCGGCTTGCTGGTGCTGGTGCTGGCCGGGCATTTGTTGCTCGGCGCAGCGGTGGATGTAGCGGGCGATCTCGGATTGTCGGAGCGCGTCATCGGCCTCACGTTGATCGGCGTCGGCACCTCGCTGCCGTGCCTTGCCACGTCGCTGATCGCCGCGTTGCGTGGCGAACGGGAGATCGCCGTGGGCAACGTGATCGGCAGCAACCTGTTCAACCTGCTCGGAGTGCTGGGCTTTACCGCACTGGTGGCGCCGACGCCGCTGTCGGTCTCGCCCAACGCCCTGGACTTCGATTTACCGGTGATGCTCGGCGCCATCATCCTGTGCCTGCCGGTGTTTTATACCGGCTACCGGGTAACGCGCATCGAAGGGCTGGTGTTGCTGGGGCTGTACCTGGCCTACGGACTGCATGTCATGGCCTTCACCACTGGCATGCCGCTGGCCAACAAGCTTGAACAATTGATGCTGTATTACGTCCTGCCGGCGTTAGGCGCTCTGCTGTTGTTCACCTCACTGCGCGCCTGGCACCGCCAACACAAGAGGGAATCGCAATGACCGATCAGAAAAAGCCCGGGGTTGAAGTGCGTCGCCAGGTCATGGGCGATGCGTTCGTCGACCGCGCCCTGGGTAATGCCACAGCGTTCACCCAGCCGCTGCAGGACTTCGTCAATGAGCACGCATGGGGCAGCGTCTGGAACCGCGAAGGTTTGCCACTCAAGACCCGCAGCCTGATCACCCTCGCCGCCCTCACCGCTCTCAAGTGCCCGCAGGAACTCAAGGGCCATGTGCGCGGTGCGCTGAATAATGGCTGTACGGTCGAGGAGATTCGCGAAGCGCTGCTGCATTGCGCCGTGTATGCCGGGGTGCCGGCGGCGATTGATGCGTTTCGGGCGGCGCAGGAAGTGATTGAGGCGTATCAGGCCGATCAGCAGTGACTGCCCTGTAGCTATCGCAGGCAAGCCAGCTCCCACACTTGAAGGTATTCACACTTCCACATGTGGGAGCTGGCTTGCCTGCGATGCGGCCTCAAGCTGCCCCACCTATTTCAGATCCAGCCACCCGCCTGCAACACAAAAATCCCGATATTCGTGGTCACCGCCGCCATCAGCGTGGTGATTACGATAATCGCCGCCGCCAACTCATGATTCCCTTCCGCCGCCCGAGCCATCACAAAGCTCGCGGCCGCAGTCGGCGCACCGAAATACAGGAACAGAATCCCCAGCTCCGGCCCTCGGAACCCCAGCAACCACGCGCCCAGGGTGGCGATCACCGGCAGCCAGATCATCTTCATCAGGCTCGCGCTCAAGGCCATGTTGCCGCTCTTGCGCAGCGCGGCCATGGACAAGGTGCCGCCGATGCAAATCAATGCCAACGGCAGCGTGGTATCAGACAGATACTGCAAGGATTTCTCGAGCCAACCGGGCACGCCGATCTGGAAGTACGCGAACGGCGTGGCGACGATCACGCTGATAATCAGCGGGTTGGCCATTACGCTTTTGAAGATACTCCACGGGTCGGACTTGATCACCGGGCTATACACCGCCAGCACAATGGTCGACAGCGTGTTGTAAAAGAGGATCACCAGCGCGGCGAGGATCGCGCCCAGGGAGATGCCGTAGTCGCCGTACATACTGGCTGCCAGCGCCAGGCCGATGACCCCGTTGTTGCCACGAAACGCGCCCTGGGCGTAGATGCCTCGGTCTTCGCGTTTGCAACGAAAGATCGCCCAGCCCCAGGCCATGGCAAAGCTCACCAGGGTGGCAACGCAAAAATAGATCAGCAGCCCCGGCTTGAGCGCCGAGTGCAGGTCGGCATGCAAAATGCCCAGGAACAGCAGCGCCGGCATGGCCACGTTGAACACCAGGGACGATGCGGTGTGGATAAAGTTGTCATTGATCCAGTTGATGCGCTTTAAGAACACGCCCAGGAACAGCATGGCAAACACCGGCGCGGTGATCGTGAGGGTGGTGAGGAAGATTGCCAGCATGCCGGGGAGAACCTTGGTGGGCGTCGTTAGTTGGCTAATGATAAGCCAGTACGAGCGGGTTCGTGTGGGCAACGCACTTCAAATGTAGGAGCGAGCTTGCTCGCGAGAAACTCCCAGGCGCCGCGTTCATTCAGTTAACACGCGTTATCGTTGGCGTTTTTCGCGAGCAAGCTCGCTCCTACAGGGTTAGCGCCGGGTCTCAGGTAATGGGCGCCGGGTTGAACAGCGTGATGTCGTTATGCAGCTTGTGCCGCTCCGCCCAGGTCTGCTTCTTGCCGCTGGCCACATCCAGATAGAAGTGGAACAGCTCCCAGCCCAGCTCCTCGATACTCGCGCGCCCCGTGGCAATGCGCCCGGCGTCGATATCGATCAGGTCCGGCCAACGCTGGGCCAGCTCGGTGCGGGTCGAAACCTTCACCACCGGCGCCATCGCCAGCCCGTAAGGCGTGCCGCGCCCGGTGGTAAACACGTGCAGGTTCATCCCCGCCGCCAGTTGCAAGGTGCCGCAGACAAAATCACTGGCCGGTGTGGCGCAGAAGATCAGGCCCTTTTCCTTGAAGCGCTCGCCAGGGCCAAGTACGCCATTGATCGCACTGCTGCCGGATTTGACGATGGAGCCCAAGGATTTTTCGACAATGTTCGACAGCCCGCCCTTCTTGTTACCCGGCGTGGTATTGGCGCTACGGTCTGCTTCCCCCTTGGCCAGGTAACGGTCGTACCAGTCCATCTCCCTGACCAGCTCGCGGGCGACGTCCTCGTTCTGCGCGCGTGAGGTCAGCAGGTAAATCGCATCACGCACTTCAGTCACTTCGGAAAACATCACCGTCGCGCCGGCGCGCAGTAACAGATCCGAGGCATAGCCCAGCGCCGGGTTGGCGGTGATGCCGGAAAACGCATCGCTGCCGCCGCACTGCATGCCCAGGATCAGCTCGGAGGCCGGCACGGTTTCGCGGCGGCGCTGGTCGAGTTTCTTCAAGCGCACCTCGGCCAGGGCCATGATCTGTTCGATCATTTCGGTAAAGCCGTGGCTGGAGTCCTGCAGGCGATACAGCCAAGGCTCGCTCAGGTCCACGGAGCTGTCGTTGTCGTGCATCACCTGGCCGGCCTGGAGCTTTTCGCAGCCCAGGCTGATCACCAAGGCTTCGCCGCCCAGGTTGGGGTTACGCGCCAGGTTGCGCACGGTGCGGATGGGGATGTAGGCATCCGTCGCCGTAATTGCCACACCGCAGCCGTAGCTGTGGGTCAGCGCCACCACATCATCGACATGCGGGTATTGAGGCAGCAACTCGTCCTTGATGCGCTTGACCGCATGGTCCAGCACGCCGGTAACGCATTGCACGGTGGTGGTAATGCCGAGAATATTGCGCGTGCCCACGGTGCCGTCCGCATTGCGATAGCCCTCGAAGGTAAACCCCTCCAGGGGTGCCTGGGTTTCAGGCACCTCGGTGGACAGCGGCAAGCTGTCCAGCGGCGGTGCGGTGGGCATGCGCAACTGGTCCTCCTGCACCCAACTGCCGCGCGGAATCGGCGCCAGGGCATAACCGATGGTCTGGCCGTAGCGAATAATCTGGCCGCCCTCGGGGATGTCTTCCAGGGTGACCTTGTGGCTCTGCGGGATGAAATCCACGGTGACCAGGCCGTCGGGAAACTCGGTACCGGCGGGTACCCCTTGATCGTTCACCACGATCACCACATTGTCGCGCTCGTGCAAACGGATCGAGCGCGGCGAGTCGGCATGTTCAATCAACTGCATCACACGAACCTCAGGAATGCGCTTGAGAAAGGTTGGTCAACTCAGGGCCCTGGGTAGGCGGCTCCTTGAGCACCACGCGCTTGATCGGACCGACAATCACCAGGTAACTGAACACCGCCACCAGCGCGTTGGCGCCGACGAACACCAGCGCCCATTTGAACGAGCCGGTGGTGCTGATGATGTAGCCAATCACAATCGGCGTGGTGATCGAGGCCAGGTTACCGAAGGTGTTGAACAAGCCGCCACTGAGCCCGGCGATTTGTTTCGGCGAGGTGTCAGACACCACCGCCCAACCCAGTGCGCCAACGCCTTTGCCGAAGAAGGCCAAGGCCATGAAGCCCACCACCATCCATTCGATGTCTACGTAATTGCACGCCACGATGCTGCTGGAAATCAGCAGGCCACCGATGATCGGCGCCTTGCGCGCGAAGGTCAGCGAGTGGCCTTTGCGCAGCAGGTAGTCGGAAATCACCCCGCCCAGCACCCCGCCGATAAAGCCGCAGATCGCCGGTAACGAAGCAATGAAACCAGCCTTGAGGATGGTCATGCCACGCTCCTGCACCAGGTACACCGGAAACCAGGTCAGGAAGAAGTAGGTGATGCCATTGATGCAGTACTGGCCCAGGTAGACGCCGAGCATCATGCGGTTGGTCAGGAGTTGACGGATGTAATCCCACTTCGGCCCGTCGGTTTTCTTACCCTTGCCCTTGTCCTGATCCATATCGACCATCGCGCCATTGGCGGCAATGTGATTGAACTCAGCCTCATTGATCAACGGATGCTGGCGCGGGCTGTGGATAACTTTCAGCCAGATCAGCGAGAAAACAATGCCGATCACGCCCATTACTATAAACACGTGCTGCCAGCCAAAGCGATAGACGATCCAGCCCATCAACGGCGCGAACAACACCGTGGCGAAGTACTGGGCCGAGTTGAAGATGGCCGACGCAGTGCCGCGTTCAGCCGTAGGAAACCACGCCGCAACAATACGGGCATTTCCCGGAAACGACGGCGCCTCGGCCAAGCCCACCATGAAGCGCAGCATAAACAGCGCGACTACTGCAGTGGAGACGCCAAACTCACCGACATAGCCTTGCAGCACGGTGAACAGCGACCAGGTGAAGATGCTCAAGGCATAGACTTTTTTCGAGCCGAAACGATCGAGCAGCCAGCCACCGGGAATTTGCCCGGCCACGTAGGCCCAACCGAATGCAGAGAAGATATAACCGAGGGTGACCGCGTCGATGCCGAGGTCTTTTTGCAGGCTGGAGCCGGCGATAGCGATGGTGGCCCGGTCGGCGTAGTTGATCGTGGTCACCAGGAACAGCATGAGCAGGATCAAATAGCGGACATGGGTCGGCTTGGTCGCTTGCATGTAGAAGTACTCCCACTAATTATTTTTTTTGCGGGTAATGATTTTGTATTGCCTGGTTGTGCCCCCCCTGTAGGAGCGAGCTTGCTCGCGAAAGACTTCAACGATTACGCGGGCATTCAGGATGCACGCGGTGAATTTGAGTTTTTCGCGAGCAAGCTCGCTCCTACAGGGAGGGTGCTGCGTGTTACGAACCGATGTAGCTGGTTTTCACCACGGTGTAGAACTCTTGCGCATAGCGACCCTGCTCACGCGAACCGTAGGATGAACCCTTACGGCCACCAAATGGAACGTGGTAGTCCACCCCCGCCGTCGGCAGGTTGACCATCACCATTCCGGCCTGGGAGTGGCGCTTGAAGTGGTTGGCATGTTTGAGCGAGGTGGTGGCGATGCCCGCCGACAAGCCGAACTCGGTGTCGTTGGCCATGGCCAGCGCCGCCTCGTAGTCCGCCACGCGCACCACGTTGGCCACCGGGCCGAAGATCTCTTCACGGCTGATGCGCATCGCCGCTTCACTGTCGGCAAACAGTGTGGGCGCCAGGTAATAGCCTTCGGTGTCGCAGGTGACCAGGCCGCCGCCGCTCACCAGCCGGGCACCTTCGCTCTGGCCGATGTCGATGTATTTAAGGTCCTGATCCAATTGGGCCTGGGACACCACCGGGCCAATGTCGGTGCCGCTATTCAACGCGTGGCCGACCTTGATCGACTTCATGCGCTCGGCCATCGCCGCGACAAACTGGTCGTGAATCCCGGCAGTAACAATCAGGCGGCTCGAGGCGGTGCAACGCTGGCCCGTGGAGTAAAACGCACTCTGAACCGACAGCTCGACAGCCTGCTTGAGGTCGGCATCGTCGAGAATGATCTGCGGGTTCTTGCCGCCCATTTCCAACTGCACCTTGGCCTGGCGCGAGACACAGCTGACGGCGATCTGACGCCCAACGCCCACAGACCCAGTAAAACTGATGCCATCGACTTTCGGGCTGTTGACCAGCACGTCGCCGACCACACGGCCACTGCCCATCACCAGGTTGAACACACCGGCGGGGAAGCCGGCGCGGGAGATGATCTCCGCCAAGGCCCAGGCACAGCCCGGCACCAGTTCGGCAGGCTTGATCACCACGCAGTTGCCATAGGCCAGGGCCGGGGCGATTTTCCACGCGGGGATGGCAATCGGGAAGTTCCACGGGGTGATCAGGCCCACCACACCGAGGGCTTCGCGGGTCACTTCAACGTTGACGCCCGGACGCACCGAGGGCACGTAGTCCCCCGACAGGCGCAAGCATTCACCGGCGAAGAATTTGAAAATATTGCCGGCGCGGGTCACCTCGCCAATGGCTTCGGGCAGGGTCTTGCCCTCTTCGCGGGCCAGCAAGGTGCCGAGTTCTTCACGACGGGCGAGAATCTCGCTGCCGACTTTATCCAGCGCATCGTGACGCGCCTGGATACCGGAGGTGGACCACGCCGGGAACGCGGCGCGGGCGGCGTCAATGGCCGCGTTGACTTGGGCCACGTCGGCTTTGGCATATTCGCCAATGGCGTCGGACACATCCGACGGGTTGATGTTGGTGCAGTAGTCGGCGCCGGTTACCCATTCGCCATTGATGTAGTTCTCAAAACGCTTTGCTTGGGACACGAATCTTCTCCTGACGCAAAAGGCCGCTGATTGCTCAGCGGCCTTGTGGATAATTTATTGCGCGCCTTGCTTGTCGATCAGCGCAGCAAGGGCTTCGTACTCTTCCGGCAGCAGATCGGTCAGTGGCGTACGCACGGGGCCTGCGTCATAACCGACGATTTTCGCACCGGCCTTGACGATGCTCACCGCGTAACCAGCCTTGCGGTTACGGATATCCAGGTACGGCAGGAAGAAGTCGTCGATGATCTTGCCAACGGTGGCGTGATCTTCGCGGGCAATGGCGTGGTAGAAATCCATCGCGGTCTTGGGAATGAAGTTGAACACCGCCGAGGAGTACACCGGCACGCCAAGGGCCTTGTAGGCTGCGGCGTAAACCTCTGCGGTCGGCAAGCCACCCAGGTAGCTGAAACGGTCGCCCAGGCGACGGCGGATCGACACCATCAACTCGATATCGCCCAGGCCATCCTTGTAGCCGATCAGGTTCGGGCAGCGCTCGGCCAGTTGCTCCAGCAGCGGTGCGGTCAGGCGGCAGACATTGCGGTTGTACACCACCACGCCGATCTTGACTGACTTGCACACGGCCTCAACGTGGGCGGCAACCCCGTCCTGGCTGGCTTCGGTGAGGTAGTGCGGCAGCAGCAACAACCCTTTGGCGCCGAGGCGTTCGGCCTCTTGAGCGTACTCGATGGCCTGGCGGGTGGCACCGCCTACACCGGCCAGGATCGGCACGCTGGACGCACAGGTATCCACGGCGGTTTTCACCACCTGGGAATATTCGCTGGCCGCCAGGGAGAAAAACTCACCCGTGCCGCCCGCGGCGAACAAGGCGCTGGCGCCATAAGGGGCCAGCCATTCCAGGCGCTTGATGTAACCCGCCTGGTGAAAATCACCCTGGGCGTTGAAATCGGTCACCGGGAAGGACAGCAGACCGTGGGAGAGGATGGACTTCAGTTCTTGTGGATTCATTATTCGAACACCCTGGGCGAAGACTTTCTTACGAAAGGTTGTTGTTGGTTTTGGTGATGTCGTACGTCATCGTACAACTATAAATAAATTCGTCAACTGCAATTCATCCGGCGTCATCCTGCGAAGGCTTAAGACGCGGCTCTTGACGTAGGAAATTTCTCACCTATGATTCAGATAACTGTATGTATATACAGTTATCACGGAAGATTCCTACGACATAGCAAGGAGCTAACATGTCAGGTCTTGAACTCGCAGCACCCGAAAAAACACCGCCTACCCTGCGCTTCGAAGGCGGTGAACACACCGCCATCGGCGATGACACCCTGCTTCGCTTCAGCAAGGACGCCCCGGCTATCCCTGCGCGCCAAGTCGAACTGCACCTGCCCAACGGGCTCGCACTGACCTACGGCCAAGTGATCGCCCTGGGCGGCGACTTCTATGGCATCCCCGGCCAACCGATCAGCGATGGCAACTCCCCGGCCGAGCGCGTGCAACGCTTCACCGCGGCCTTCAACTCCCTGGCCGTGCTGCCCGCTTCACGGGAAGAAGCGCAGAAGATCCTGGCGGTGATGCAAAAGGAGATCAACGCCGTCAACCAGGCGATCAAGGACGGCAAACAGCCGCACGAAGCCTACGACGCCCTGGGTGATACGTTGTCCGAGGAGTGGAACCGCATCACCGGCGGCGGCAGCGCTGTTTCGGCCCTCGTGCCGCTGGGCCGCTACCTGAAACTGGCAGCGGACAACGCCGACCACTTCGGTGAGTGGGCCTTGTCGGCCTACTTGGCCGGCCACACGGCGGCGCTGCAACAGGCCGTGGTGGCCCATCAGACCGGCACCGACCAGGCCCTGGAATTGGCCTACGCCATGAACAGCTTTGCCGATCACTTTTTGACCGACCTGTTTTCCGCCGGCCACCTGCGGGTACCGCGCAAACAACTGGCGGCAGTGGTGACGCCAGGAGAACTCGGCTCGCTGATCAGCCGCTTCATGCACGATGAAGACAGCAAGTTCGGGCTGAAGGTGCGCAATGCCATGGGCGCTCAGTGGCATGCCTACGGCGACAAGCGCTACTTCGACAGCATCGACGCCGACAATCGCGTGCAGGTCAAACGGGCCGTACAGGCCTCGGCAGATGAAATCTTCGACACCTTCATCAGCGGCATCGCGCCCTCCCCGGCTGAGTTCAAGGCACCGCTGTATGTGCCCGACCTGAACGCCGCGCAAAACCCGGCAAATAACTTCTCGCCGCTGTTCAAGATGGAGGGGGACAAGGTACTGCGGCGCAAGGACGTCAACGATTTGAACGACAAGCACTGGACCAATGATTGGTGGGGGTGGAGCACGTACTTGCTGCTTAAGGACTACAAGCCTAATCAACCCGCCAGCTAAATAGACGCGGTACTCCAGATAATGGAGATCAACTGTGGGGGCTGGCTTGTCTGCGATCCAGTCAACTCGGTGATTCAGGCACACCGAGTCGATACCTTCGCAGGCAAGCCAGCTCCCACAGTGACCGCGCCGGGCCACACACTCCACGATACGAAGCGAGCCGCTCTTGATCTTGATCTGCTTTTGATCTTGATCTTAGGCGCCCCGTTAAACCACGCTGGCCGAACGCAGGCTTGAATTCGTGGGTAACCCGGCAGGACGCCGGGTTAGCCGCCCCGCGCCATGGATGGCGCGTGGCGGCGGCCCACGGATTCAAGCCTGCGTTCGGGCACACCGAGCCTAAGCGAGGTGCCGAGTGGTGGGGCAAGAGCGTTTTGCTTACTTTTGCGCTTTTCAAAAGTGAGCCGCCGTCAGGGCGGAACCCTAAGTGGCCGTTACCGCAGCAATGGATATGTACACAATCCAACTGTGTCGCCTGCCCGGCCGCCTTCGCGAGCAAGCCCGCTTCCACAGTTGGATCGCAGGGTGTCAGCTAGAGAAGTGTCGGCTGGCGGGCCGCCATCGCAGGCAAGCCAGCCCCCACATTGGGCAAACCTCAGCCGCGCTGCGCCTCTGCCTCTTCATGAGCATGGCGCAGCCGCTCACGGCTGTTGGTCAAATGCAGGCGCATGGCCGCACGTGCCGCATCCGAATCCTGGCGGGCAATCGCCTCATAGATCTCTTCGTGTTCGCGGCTCAAGCGGCTCATGTAATGCTGTTGATCATCATGGGCCAAACGGGCCGAATTCAGGCGAGTACGCGGAATGATGCTGGTGCCCAGGTGGGTCATGATGTCGGTGAAGTAGCGGTTACCGGTAGACAGGGCAATTTCCAGATGAAAGGCAAAATCCGACGCCACCGCATCGCCAGCGTGGGCCGCACTTTCATTCAAGGCATCGAGGGCCGCACGCATGGCCGCCAACTGCTCATCGCTGCGACGCAAGGCCGCAAGGCCCGCAGACTCCACTTCCAGGCTGATACGCAGCTCCAGAATCGCCAGCACATCACGCAAGGTCACCACGGTGGCCGGGTCTATACGAAAACCGCTGGGGCTTGGCGTGTCCAGCACGAAGGTGCCGATGCCGTGACGAGTCTCCACCTGCCCTGCCGCCTGCAACCGCGAGATGGCTTCACGCACCACCGTACGGCTGACGCCATGGGCGTCCATGATCGCCGACTCGGTGGGCAACTTGTCGCCGCGTTTGAGCTGGCCATCGCGGATCTGCTCGGACAACACCGTGACCAATTCCTGGGCAAGGCTGCGGCGCTTGCGGGGAAGACGTGGGGCGGCGCTGGCGTTTTCCATGATGAACCATCTTTCTCGACGAACTAAAGACCGCATCATAGCCCATGGTGGTTGTACGATCACCGTTCTGGCACGACTTTCATCCATATCCTTCACGCAAAAAAAATGCCCCGACAGCTGTCGAGGCATTTTCTAGATGGGTCTGTAAGCGAAATCCGCTTACTTCACCACTTTCAAGCTTGGCCGACCGCTAGGGCGCGGCGGCTCGGCATCCGGTGGCGGTACATCATCACCGTCTTCGCCTTCGATCGTTTCGTCATCCTCTAAAGGCGACTCCAGATCGAACACCATGCCCTGGCCATTTTCCCGGGCGTAGATCCCGAGAATGGCACCGATGGGCACAAACAGCGTATGGGGCACACCGCCGAAACGCCCTTCGAAGCTCACCGCTTCGTTGTCCATGTGCAGGTGGCGCACGGCACTGGGCGATACGTTCAGCACAATTTGCCCGTCACTGGCAAAACCCTGGGGTACCTGAACCGCAGGAAATTCGGAATTGACCAGCATGTGCGGGGTGCAATCGTTGTCCACAATCCACTCATAGAGCGCGCGGACCAGGTAAGGTCGACTGGAGTTCATCAACGGCTCCTTAAGCCTTAGCGCATATCGCGTTCGGCGCCAGACAGACTTGCCTGGAAAGCCTCACGCGCAAACTGGCGCTCCATGTAATCAAGCAACGGCTTGGCCGGCCGTGGCAGTTCAATGCCCAGAATCGGCAAGCGCCAGAGTATGGGTAATAGGCAGCAATCCACCAAGCTTTGTTCCTCACTGAGGAAAAAAGGTTTATCGGCGAACAACGGCGAAACGCCGGTCAGGCTCTCGCGCAATTCCTTGCGCGCCTGTACACGAGCGGCTTCTTTGGAACGCGAATCCAGGATCACATCCACCAACCCGCACCAGTCACGCTGGATCCGATGGATCAGCAGGCGGCTGTTGGCACGCGCCACCGGGTACACCGGCAGCAAAGGCGGATGAGGGTAACGCTCATCCAGGTATTCCATCACCACGGTCGACTCCCACAACGCCAGGTCACGGTCGACCAGGGTGGGCAAGCTGCCGTAAGGGTTCACTTCGATCAGCTTCGGCGGCTGACGGCCCGCCTCCACACTGATGATCTCGGCGCTGACACCCTTCTCTGCGAGCACGATGCGTACTCGGTGGGAATAGTGGTCGGCGGG
Organism: Pseudomonas salmasensis; assembly: GCF_014268375.2. NCBI lineage: Bacteria > Pseudomonadati > Pseudomonadota > Gammaproteobacteria > Pseudomonadales > Pseudomonadaceae > Pseudomonas > Pseudomonas salmasensis. The sequence continues at coordinate 4,544,254 of NZ_CP077083.1, read as the reverse complement.
GTCGGAGTAACAGGCCAACCGGTTGGTCACGCCCATGGCGGTCCTCCTCGCTTGTTGAAATTATCGAAAGCTCAAAAACGAGCGCGCCCAGAAAGCATCCCTGTAACGACCGGTTCAAACCGGCGCTACGTGTTCAGAGATGCCGCTGGGCGCGCAAGATTAACAGCAATTGCTTACGGTTGGATCAATGCACATCCTTCCAGTATTCACGCTTGAGCAAATAAGCGAATACGAAGAAGAAAGCCAGGTACAGCAAGACGTAGGTACCGATGCGCTGATGCTGCAGTTTGACCGGGTTGGCCGAGTAGGCCAGGAAGGTCACCAGGTTCTTGACCTTCTCGTCGAACTGCTCTTCGTTCAGCGTACCGGTCTTGGGCACGATGGTCAGTTGATCGCACGCTTCATGAGTCAGCGGCGTGCCGGTCAGCGGATCATATTGCTTCTTGCCGTCTTCAACGACCTGAACCTGCTTGCATCCTACCACCTGGCGCCCCTGCAGGCCGACCAGAACGTTCGGCATGCCGACGTTCGGGAAGACTTTGTTGTTCACGCCATAGGGGCGCGCAGGGTCTTCGTAGAAGGATTTGAGGTAACCGTAGAGCCAGTCGGTACCGCGTACACGAGCCACCAGGGTCAGGTCGGGCGGTGCAGCGCCAAACCAGGTTTTGGCGTCGGCCGGTTGCATGCCGATGTTCATGTGGTCGCCGATCTTGGCGCCCGTGAACACCGCGTGGCTGAGCATCACTTCATGGGGAATGCCCAGGTCATCGGCAACGCGCTCGTAGCGTTGGAACTTGGCGCTGTGGCACCCCATGCAGTAGTTGGTGAATGTACGCAGCCCATCCTGCATGGCGGCTTTGTCAGACACATCGATATCGACTTTTTCCAACTCCGTGCCATGCTCGGCAGCGAAGGACAGTAGCGGCAGCGCCGCAAGCACGAATGCAACGAGTAATTTTTTCATCAGCCAGTCACCCTTTCCGGAACCGGTTTGGTCTTCTCGAGCCGGGTATAGAACGGCATCAGAATAAAGTAGGCGAAGTACAGGAAGGTGCAGACCTGCGACAGCAACGTCCGCTCAGGGGTAGGCGCCAATACGCCCAACACACCCAGGATCACGAACGAAATGCAGAACACCCACAGCCAGATCTTGCTCAGCCAGCCTTTGTAGCGCATCGACTTGACCGGGCTGCGGTCGAGCCACGGCAGCACGAACAGCACCGCGATGGCCGCGCCCATGGCGATCACGCCCATGAGTTTGTCGGGGATTGCGCGCAAGATCGCGTAGAACGGCGTGAAGTACCAGACCGGGGCAATGTGCTCAGGTGTCTTGAAGGCGTTAGCTTGTTCGAAGTTAGGCTTCTCCAGGAAATAACCACCCATCTCCGGGAAAAAGAACACGATCGAGCAGAACACAAACAGGAACACCACTACGCCGACAATGTCTTTCACGGTGTAGTACGGGTGGAACGGAATGCCATCCAGCGGGATGCCGTTCTCGTCCTTGTGCTTCTTGATGTCCACGCCATCCGGGTTGTTGGAACCCACTTCGTGCAGCGCCAGGATGTGCAGTACCACCAGGCCCAGGATCACGATCGGCAAGGCCACCACGTGCAAGGCGAAGAAGCGGTTCAGAGTGATGCCGGAGATCAGGTAGTCACCACGAATCCACTGGGTCAGGTCGTTGCCGATCACCGGGATTGCGCCGAACAGCGAGATGATCACCTGGGCGCCCCAGTACGACATCTGGCCCCAAGGCAGCAGGTAGCCCATGAAGGCTTCGGCCATCAGCGCCAGGTAGATCAACATGCCGAAGACCCACACCAGCTCACGAGGCTTCTGGTACGAGCCGTAGAGCAGGCCGCGGAACATGTGCAGGTAGACGACGATAAAGAACGCCGACGCGCCGGTGGAGTGCAGCAGGCGCAGGATCGAGCCGTACTCGACGTCACGCATGATGTATTCGACAGAGGCAAAGGCCTCTTCCGCCGACGGCGTGTAGCTCATCGTCAACCACACCCCGGTGACGATCTGGTTGACCAGCACCAACAGGGCCAGGGAGCCGAAGAAGTAGAAGAAGTTGAAGTTTTTCGGCGCGTAATATTTGCTGAGATGGTCTTCCCACATTTTAGTGGCGGGGAAGCGCGCATCCACCCAATCCATGAACTTGCTCATCACGCGTTCTCCTTGTCGAGGCCAATGACAATGATGTCGTCAGATTCGTAATTGTGAGGAGGAACCGGCAGGTTCAGGGGCGCGGGCTGGGACTTGTAGACGCGGCCAGCGAGGTCATAGTGGGAACCGTGGCACGGGCAGAAATAACCGCCAACCCAGTCTTTGCCCAAGTCGACAGGCGCCACTTCCGGGCGGAAGGTAGGTGAGCAACCCAGGTGGGTACACAGACCAACCAGCAGCAGAATCTCTGGTTTGATCGAACGCGCTTCGTTTTTGGCGTAGGCGGGCTGGTCGGACTTTTCGGATGTCGGGTCAGATAACTGGCCTTCGATCTTCTTCAGATTCCCCAGGATTTCCTCGGTACGACGAACAATGAAAACCGGCTGGCCGCGCCATTCAGCAATCATCTGCTGGCCTGGCTCGATCTTGCTGACATTCACCTTCACCGGTGCACCTGCGGCTTTCGCCTTGGCACTGGGAAACCATGACCCCACGAACGGGACCGCAGCCCCCACCGCTCCTGCAGCACCCACCACGGATGTGGCTGCTACCAAGAAGCGACGCCGGCCTGCATTCACGCCGTCATTGCTCATTCAGTCCTCTCCCATCAGCTTTTTGGCCTGTTAAATCAGGCGTCTACTAAGTGTTGAATCTTTACTTATAAAAATTTTGACGGATGGTAATGAAAAGCCCCACGTATGACAAGGGAATTGCCCGGGGCTCCGCCTCCAGGCCTTGTAGTATAGGGGGTCTACGGATGTGGCAAGTTGTCACGGCGAAAAATGTGCATAAATCACAGGCAATAAAAAACGCCCAGCTCCGTGAGGAGGCTGGGCGTTTTTGTGGAACGTAAAGCGAATTAACGCTTCGAGTACTGCGGACGCTTACGCGCTTTACGCAGACCGACTTTCTTACGTTCAACTTCACGAGCATCGCGAGTCACGAAGCCAGCTTTGCGCAGAGCGCCACGCAGGGTTTCGTCGTACTGCATCAGAGCGCGAGTGATACCGTGGCGGATTGCGCCAGCTTGACCACTTACACCGCCACCGATAACGGTGACGTAGATGTCGAACTTTTCAACGGTCTCGGTCAATTCCAGCGGCTGACGAACTACCATGCGGGCAGTTTCGCGACCGAAGAAGTTGTCCAGGGAGCGGTTGTTGATCGAGATGTTACCAGTGCCCGGACGCAGGAAAACGCGTGCGGTTGCGGTTTTGCGACGGCCAGTGCCGTAATTTTGAGTCGCCGACATAATGAACTATTCCGTTAAAACTTCAGTTCTTGGGGCTGCTGAGCAGCATGAGGGTGTACAGCGCCCGCATAGACTTTCAGCTTGCGAAACATATCGCGACCCAGTGGGCCCTTAGGCAGCATGCCTTTGACCGCGATTTCGATCGGGGCTTCAGGCTTCTTGGCAATCAGGCCTTCGAAGTTGGAAGACTTGATACCGCCTGGGAAACCGGAGTGACGGTAGTACATTTTGTCGCTTGCTTTGTTGCCGGTTACACGAACCTGCTCAGCGTTGATGATGACGATGTAGTCGCCGGTATCAACGTGCGGGGTGTATTCAGGCTTGTGCTTGCCACGCAGACGGCTGGCGACTTCAGTGGCCAGACGACCCAGGGTCTGACCAGCGGCGTCGACGACAAACCAGTCGCGCTGAACTGTTTCCGGTTTTGCAGTAAAAGTTGTCATTCTTTAATAGCCTCAGGGGCCGCCTGTAAATTTAGACGGCGGATCTTACTGAATAGTGCGTACTTTGACAAGGTCAAAGGCAGCCGGATACAGACGCTATCGGGGGCTCGGGTCGGCGCGTCCGTTCAACGGCAAGATTCTTCGGCAGGCGGCGCATCACTTCCACTGCAGAAAGAGGTGGGCAATTATGCAGATTGCGAAAAAAAATTCAACCTGCTTTTATGATTGTTTTCCCCGAAGGAGTACCCGATGGATTACCGACAGCTGGGCCGCACCGATCTGAATGTCAGCGCGATCGCGTTGGGCACCATGACCTGGGGCGAGCAGAACAGCGAGGCAGAGGCCTTCGCGCAGATCGAACGGGCCAAGGCCGCAGGGATCAACTTCCTCGACACCGCAGAAATGTACCCGGTGCCGCCCAAGGCCGACACCTACGCCACCACCGAACGCTACATCGGCAACTACTTCAAAAGCCGTGGCGACCGCGCCGACTGGGTGCTTGCCAGCAAGATCGCCGGCCCCGGCAACACCATCGACTACATCCGTGATGGCCACCTGCGCCACAACCGCAAGCACATCGGCGCAGCCCTCGACGCCAGCCTCCAGCGCCTGCAGACCGACTGGATCGACCTCTACCAACTGCATTGGCCGGAGCGCAGCACCAACTTCTTCGGCCAGTTGAGCTACAAGCACAAGGACGAAGACGACCTCACCCCACTGGAGGAAACGCTCGAAGCCCTGGATGAACAGGTGAAGGCCGGCAAGATCCGCCACATTGGCCTGTCCAACGAAACGCCGTGGGGCACCATGAAGTTCCTGGCCCTGGCCGAAGCCCGCGGCTGGCCGCGTGCAGTGTCGATCCAGAACCCCTACAACCTGCTCAACCGCAGCTTTGAAGTGGGCCTGGCGGAGGTTGCCATTCGTGAACAGTGCGGCTTGTTGGCCTATTCGCCCCTGGCGTTCGGCATGCTCAGTGGCAAGTACGAAAATGGCGCTCGCCCGGCCAAGGCGCGCCTGACTGAATACAGCCGCTTCAGCCGTTACTTCAACCCGCAGTCGGAAGCGGCTTGCAGCCGGTATGTGGCTCTTGCGCGGGAACATGGCCTGGACCCGGCGCAGATGGCGCTGGCGTTTGTGACGCAGCAGCCGTTTGTGACCAGCAATATTATTGGGGCCACTTCACTGGAACAACTGGACAGCAACATCGCCAGTGCCGATCTGAAATTGTCCAAAGAGGTGTTGGAAGGGATTGAGGCGATTCAGAAGGATCATCCGAATCCGGCACCTTGATTGATCCCTAGACCGCTATCGCAGGCAAGCCAGCTCCCACACTTTGATTTGTAAATACATTCAAATGTGGGAGCTGGCTTGCCTGCGATGAGGCCATCAAGCACACCAAAACATCAAAGCGCCCGCGCAATGATCTCCTTCATGATCTCATTGGTTCCCGCATAAATGCGCTGCACCCGCGCATCCGCCCAGGCCCGGGCAATCGGGTATTCCCACATGAAGCCGTAGCCGCCATGCAACTGCACGCACTCATCGAGCACCTTGCATTGCAGGTCTGTGGCCCAGTACTTGGCCATCGCTGCGGTAGGCACGTCCAGCTTGCCTTCCAGGTGCAAAGCCATGCACTGGTCGACAAACACACGGCCAATCTGAATCTCGGTAGCCATCTCCGCCAGCTTGAACCGGGTGTTCTGGAAATCGGCAATCGCCTTGCCGAACGCCTTGCGCTCTCGCGTGTACTCGAGGGTCCATCGCAACGCCGCTTCGGCTGAAGACAGCGCGCCAATCGCCACGGTCAGGCGTTCTTGTGGCAGTTCCTGCATCAGGTAGGCAAAGCCCATGCCCGCCTGGCCCAGCAGATTTTCCTTGGGCACGCGCACATCCTGGAAGAACAGCTCCGAGGTGTCCTGCGCCTTCATGCCGACTTTCTCCAGGCGCTTGCCCTTGTCGAAGCCCGGCGTGTCGGCTTCCACCAGGAACAGACTGGTGCCCTTGGCGCCAGCCTTGGGGTCGGTCTTGGCGACGACAATCACCAGATCGGCCAGGTAGCCGTTGGTGATAAAGGTCTTGGAGCCGTTGATCACGTACTCATCACCCTCCAAAACCGCTGTGGTCTTGACGCCCTGCAGGTCGGAACCAGCGCCCGGCTCGGTCATGGCAATGGCCGTGACCATCTCTCCGGAGATCAACTTGGGCAGGTACTTGTGCTTCAGTGCTTCACTGCCGTAATGCAGGATGTAAGGCGCGACGATATCCGAGTGCAGGGAAAAGCCGATGCCGGTCAAACCCAGGCGGCTGACTTCTTCGATCACCACCGCGCTGTAGAGAAAATCCGCGCCCAGCCCGCCATATTCCTCTGGCAGGTGGGAACACAACATGCCCGCCTCCCCCGCCTGGTTCCACAGGTTACGGTCGATATAGCCCTGCTTTTCCCATTGCCCATGGAAGGGCACGGCGTGCTTTTCGAGGAAGGTGCGCACGCTCTCACGGAAGAGTTCGTGCTCCGAGCTGAACAAGGTTCTGGGGATCATGGGTCACCTGGGTGGATTGTCGGACAAGGACGAGACCACAGAGCCTATGCCCCGAAGGCGTCACGGGACACTGGACACATGCGACAAAAAATAAGACGATCCAGCCGTCTGGTGACCACTTTCCCCTATAAGAATAAATGAAATTATGTCTAACCAAATCTCCACGCCGTTGCGGCGCGTCAGCATTTTGGCCATTGATCGGGTATTCGCTTCCACCCTCATGCAAGCCAAGGATTTCTTCCATCTCGCCAGCCTGCGCCATGGCAAACAGCAAGGCCTGGGCCTGACGCCAGGGTTCGAAACGCGCCTGGTCAGCCCCGACGGCCAGTCCGTGCGCAGCTTCAGCGATGTGATCATGCCGGTGGACGGCGGCCTTGAAGACGCCGACATCATTGTGCTGCCGGCCTTCTGGGACGATTTCGATGCCCTGTGTACCCGCTACCCGCAAGTGCTGCCGTGGCTGCGCGAACAACACGCCCGCGGCGCCGTACTCTGCGGCGAGGCCACCGGGGTGTTCTGGCTGGCCGAAGCCGGGCTGCTCGATGGCAAGGAGGCGACCACCTACTGGCGCTTCTTCAATGCCTTCAGCGAGCGCTTCCCCAAGGTGCAGCTCAATCAGGACAAGCACCTCACAGACGCCGACAACCTGTACTGCGCCGGCGGCACCACCTCGGCCTGCGACCTTTATATCTACCTGATCGAACGCTTCTGCGGCGCCAACATCGCCCAGGCCGTGGCCCGCGACATTCTCTATGAGGTGCAGCGCAACTATTCACCGGGGCGTATCGGGTTTGGCGGGCAGAAGCTGCATCAGGACGTGATCATCCTGCAAATCCAGCATTGGCTTGAAGAGCACTTTGCCGACAAGTTCCGCTTTGAAGACGTCGCCCGCGAACACGGCATGAGCATCCGCAACTTCATGCGCCGCTTCCAGACCGCGACCGGTGACAAGCCGCTGCATTACCTGCAACGCCTGCGTATCGAGACCGCCAAAGGCCTGCTCTCGGGCAGCCGCAAGAGCATCAAGACCATCAGTTATGAGGTGGGCTACGACGATGCGAGTTTCTTTGCGCGGTTGTTCAGGCAGCACACGGAGTTGTCGCCCAACCAGTACAGGCAGCAATTCCAGCAAGCCGCCTGACCTCAGGCCAACACAAACCATTGTGGGAGCCGGGCTTGCCCGCGATGGCGGTGTATCAGCCAGCCTATAGTTGACTGATACACCGCCATCGCGGGCAAGCCCGGCTCCCACATTGGATCTCCATTGGGCTGGAGATTGATTAAGGCTTGTGCCCGCGCGACAAGAACTCGTGGGACTGCATTTCCAGAAGGCGGCTCAGGGTGCGCTGGAATTCGAAGTTCAAGCGGCCGCCGGTATAGAGGTCCTTGAGTTCGACTTCTGCCGAGATGATCAGCTTGACGTTACGGTCGTAGAACTCATCGACCATATTGATAAACCGTCGCGCGATATCGTCGGTGGTCACGCCCATCTGCTCCACACCACTCAAGATCACGGCGTGGAAGATCTTGCCCAGCTCGATGTAATCGTTCTGGCTACGCGGCCCATCGCACAGCTGGCGGAAATCGAACCAGGCCACGTCATCGCAGGTGCGCAGCGCGATGATCTCGCGGTTCTCGATCATCAGCTTGTCGTTTTCCACCGCCTGGGTGCATTCCGGTGTCAGCGCACGGAAGCTTTTCTTCAGGCTTTCGTGTGCGGCTTCGTTGAGCGGGAAGTGGAACAGCTCGGCTTGCTCCAGGTGACGCAAGCGGTAGTCGACGCCGCTGTCGACGTTGACGATATCGGTGTTCTGCTTGATCAGCGCAATGGCCGGCAGGAAGCGCGCACGTTGCAGGCCATCCTTGTACAGGCCATCGGGCACGATGTTCGACGTGGCCACCAGGGTCACACCGTTCTTGAACAGCTCTTCCATCAGCGTGCCGAGGATCATGGCGTCGGTGATGTCGGAAACGAAGAATTCATCGAAGCAGATCACCCGGGCCTCTTGGGAGAAACGCTTGGCAATGATGGTCAGCGGGTTTTTCTCGCCCGGCAGGGTCTTCATCTCTTCATGCACGCGCTTCATGAAGCGGTGGAAGTGCGTACGTACCTTTTCCTTGAACGGCAGCGCTTCAAAGAAGGTGTCTACCAGGTAAGTCTTGCCCCGGCCCACGCCGCCCCAGAAATACAGGCCCTTGACCGGCGTGTGGTCTTTCTTGCCAAACAGCTTGCTGAACATCCCTGGCTTGCTTTGCGACGCGGCCACGAGGTCCTCGTACAGGCGCTGCAAATGACGCACGGCGTTTTCCTGGGCCGCGTCGTGGAAGAACTCGGGGCGTTTCAGATCAGCTTGATATCGTTCTAGGGGCGTCATAATTTCGTTAGCAAGGCAACAAAAACGGGCCGACACTGTAACGACGGCCCTGGATAATGGCAATCAACCCTTGGTCGGGTTAATCCTCAATTGGGGCTAACGCAGCGCGCAAGGCTTCGATGGCCGCGTCACGCGAAGCTTGGTCGGCGTACTCGGCGCTGTCAGCGACTGCGGCGCCGTCCAGCCATACGCTGAAGCTCAAAGCCTCGACGCGTACGTCCAACGCATCACCACTTTGCAGTTGCTTGGTCACCGCGCCGGCCGCTTTGCCATCGGCAAAGTTGCGCGACAGCAGCAGTTGCTCACCATCAGCGGCCAGCAGGCGGAAGCGGAAGCTGCCGTCAGCCTCGCGGAAGCTCACAAACCGCGCAGCCTTTGCCGCTTTTTTCTTGGTGGTGACCGGCGCCGCCGCCTGGTTGACGAACGAACGCAGGCCCACCGCCTCACGCAACTCGGCCAGGAACGGTGCCGCCACAGCGCGGGCCTTCTTGGCGCCGACCTGCAGCAGGTCTTCCATGTCCGATGGGCGCGACATCAGTTGGTGGTAACGCTCGCGCGCTTCGCCGAGCTGGCCGTCGAGCAGTTGGAACAGACGGTTCTTCGCCTCGCCCCAGCCCAGGCCTTCTAACAACTGGCCACGGAATTCGGCTTCCTGGGCCTTGGTCGCGAACGCCTGGTACAGGGTGAACAGGTGCGAATTGTCCGGGTCCTTGGCTTCGCCAGGGGCGCGGGAGTCGGTGACGATCCGCGAGATCGCATCCTTCATGTCCTTGGCGCTGGTGAACAACGGGATGGTGTTGTCGTAGCTCTTGGACATCTTGCGGCCATCCAGGCCCGGCAAGGTGGCCACGCTTTCTTCGATCAGTGCCTCGGGCATGGTGAAGAATTCTTTACCGTTGCCGAACAGGTGGTTGAAACGCTGGCCGATGTCGCGAGCCATTTCCACGTGCTGGATCTGGTCGCGGCCCACCGGCACCTTGTGCGCATTGAACATCAGGATGTCCGCCGCCATCAGCACCGGGTAGCTGTACAGGCCCATGCTGATGCCCGCATCCGGGTCTTCACCGTTTTCGACGTTCTTGTCCACCGAGGCCTTGTAGGCATGGGCGCGGTTGAGCAGGCCCTTGGCGGCAACGCAGGTGAGCAGCCAGGTCAGCTCGGGGATTTCCGGGATGTCCGACTGGCGGTAGAACGTCACCCGGTTCACATCCAGGCCACCGGCCAGCCAGGTCGCGGCGATTTCCATACGCGAGCGCTGGATGCGCTGCGGGTCATCGCATTTGATCAGGGCGTGGTAGTCGGCCAGGAAGTAGAAGGAGTCGGCATTCGCGTCTTCGCTGGCGAGGATCGCCGGGCGAATCGCACCGGCGTAGTTGCCCAGGTGCGGCGTGCCGGTGGTGGTGATGCCGGTGAGGATACGGGTACGGGTCGTCATGGGTGATCGCTTGTCATCAATTCGAAAGGCGTGGCAGCACCAGATCCTTGAGATCGGTCAGCTTGCCGTGAAAAAAGTGTCCGCATTCTGCCACTTTCAGCAACTCATGGGGGCGTTTCAGAGCGGCGGACCAGGCGTAGACCACTTGCGGGTCGACCACTTCGTCGCTTTCCGGTTGGATCAGGGTCAACGGGCAGCCTTGGGGCAGCACGTCCGACTCGCCCAGGCGCATCACCGCCGCAGCCACCATGAACAAGTGCGCGAGCTTCTCGCCCTTGGCTTCCAAACGCCCGCCGAGACTGGCAGCCACGTAACCGCCGAAGGAAAAACCCAGCAAGGTGATCGGCAGGTCCGGGTGCTTTTCCCGCAACCAGGTGGCGGCCGCTTCAGCATCGTCGACTTCACCGGCGGCCATATCGTGAGTACCGGCACTGGCACCGACGCCCCGGTAATTGAAACGCAAAGTAATCAAACCCGCGTCGCGGGCGGTGCGTTGCAAGGTCGATACGACTTTATTGAGCATGGTCCCACCCTGCACCGGGTTAGGGTGGCAAACCAGCGCCAGGCCACGTGGTTCGGGGTGATCCAGGTACAAGGCTTCCAATTGGCCCACCGGGCCATCGATCAAAACGGGGGTTTCACGCATGAGCAAGGATGAACTCCGTGACCTCTCAAGGGGTCGACTCGTCTAGCTAAAAGTCTGTGCATGGCATCATTGCGAGCTTAATCGCGGTATACAGCGCAGGTTTGAGCCGTTAACGTAAAGCAAAGCCGTTTATAGAGGAAGGACTCGTGGAACACTCGCTCTTAGTTTGGTTGTTGCCGACTCTTGCCCTGGTTGCCGGTGTCGCCATTGGTTTCCTGGTTGCCCGCCTGCTGCCGAATGCCGCGCCTAACCGCACGCAGCGTCAGCTGGATGACATTCAGGAACGTTTTGACAGTTATCAGAACGAGGTTGTTACCCACTTCAACAGCACCGCGACCCTGGTCAAGAAGCTCACCCAGAGCTACCAGGAAGTACAGGATCACCTCGCCGATGGCGCTAACCGCCTGGCCCTCGACGACATTACCCGCCAGCGCCTGCTGGCCGCGCTGCATTCCGATGCACCGCAACCCCCACGGGAACGCCTGACCCCGCCTCGGGAAAACCAGGAGCCACCACGGGACTACGCGCCAAAAACGCCGAACGCCCCAGGCATGTTGGATGAGCATTACGGCTTGAAGAAGTAAGTCATCTTCAAGCAATAAAAAAGCCCGGCTGATCGATGATCAGCCGGGCTTTTTATTGGGTGCCTGAACCACCAGACAACACCGTCCCCTGTGGGAGCTGGCTTGCCTGCGATAGCGGTGTGCCCGTTGACACACCTGCCTCAGACACTCCGCCATCGCGGGCAAGCCCGGCTCCCACATTGAGCGAGCAGGCACTCAAGTGAGTTTTTGCTCCTGCAACCGCCCACCGTCGATGCGCACATGCCGCCCATGGAAACGCTTGAGGCTGCTGCGGTGGCCGACGCTGACGATGCTCAATCCCGGCAACTCATCGATCAACGCCTGGTACAAGGTTGCCTCGTCTTCTTCATCCATCGCCGAGGTCGCCTCATCCATGTACAGCCATCGCGGTGCAAACAACAACGCACGGGCAAAGGCCAGGCGCTGTTGCTCGCCGGGCGAGAGCATGCGTTGCCAGTGGTTGGCTTCATCCAAACGGCTGACCAGATGGGGCAGGCGACAGGTTTCCAGCACCTGTGCATAACGTTCTGGCGCATAGACGCTGTCGTCCTGTGGATAACTCAACACGGCCTTGAGCGTACCAATCGGCAAGTAAGGCTTTTGCGGCAGGAACAGGTAGCGCGTCGCCGGCAGCCGAATGCTGCCATGCCCGGCGGGCCACAGATGCCCCATCGCCCTCAACAAGGTGCTCTTGCCGCTGCCGGAACGCCCGCTGAGCATGACGCGCTGGCCAGGCTCCACGGTCATGTCGGCGTCGGTGAGCAAATGGCGGCCATCGGCCAGGTCCATGCCCAGGTCTTGGATCACCAGGCGCTCGCCTTCAGGGCGCACGTCGATCGCCGGCGTGCGTTGCTCGTTGTCGCTCATGGCTTGCTGGAAACTCAGCAGACGGTCGCTGGTGGCGCGCCAGGTCGCCAGCTCCGAATAGGCGTTGATAAACCAGCTGAAGTTCTCTTGCACATTGCCGAACGCCGAGTTGATTTGCATCAGCTCGCCCAGCTCGATCTTGCCGGTGAAGTAGCGCGGCGCGGCGACGATAAACGGGAAGATGATCGCGATCTGGCTGTAACCAGCGGTGAAAAAGGTCAGGCGCTTGGACACCTTCATGATGTCCCAGAAGTTCTGCCAGACTTTGCCGAAGCGCGTGCTCAGGCGCTGCCTTTCATTCGGCTCGCCGTTGTACAGGGCGATACTTTCGGCATTCTCACGCACCCGCACCATGGAAAAACGCAGGTCCGCCTCAAAGCGTTGTTGCTGGTTGCTCAGGCCAATCAAGCGCCGGCCGATCAGGTGCGTCAGCCAACTGCCCACGGCGGCATAGAGCAACGCACACCAGAACATGTAGCCGGGGATGATGATGCCGAACACTTCGATGCTGCCCGAGACGCCCCACAGGATGATCGAGAATGACACCAGGCTGACCACGTTGCGCAGCAAGCCGAGCCCCAGGCTTAAAGTACCGGAGGTGAAGTTGTTGAGGTCTTCGGAAATCCGCTGGTCCGGGTTATCGGTGTAGCCGCCCTGCTCCAGCTGGTAGTAATTCTTGTGGGCCAGCCAACGGCTGAAGTGTTTTTCGGTGAGCCAGGCACGCCAGCGGATCGTCAGCATCTGGGTCAGGTAAAGGCGGTACACCGCACCGAGTATCGCCACCGCCGCGATCCCGCCGAAATAGCCGATCAGTTGCCAGAAGGCTGCGGTGTCTTTCTTCTCCAGGGCGTTGTAGAAGTCCTTGTACCAGTGGTTGATCCACACGGAGATCGCCACGCTGAACAGCGACAGGCCAATCACTGCGGCCAGCAACAGCCAGGCCCTGCCCTTCTCTTCACTGCGCCAATAAGGTGTGACCATCGCCCAGGTTCGGCGGAAGAATTGCCCACGCACCGCGTCGTTGACCGCGCGGTATTCAGCGTTCTGATTCATCGTTCAGGCTCGGTAGGAAAAGAATGACAGGCGTTTGAACCGATCATAGGTGATCGGTTCGTGCGTCCGTGCAGCCTGAAGCGGGTTGTTCAGTTGCCGTTCAGCGTCGTACCGGGCGCTTCTGCAACTTGCGTTGCAAGGTGCGGCGGTGCATGCCCAGGGCGCGGGCGGTGGCAGAGATATTGCCTTCGTGTTCGGTCAACACACGCTGGATGTGTTCCCACTGCAGGCGGTCTACCGACATCGGGTTTTCCGGCACCAGGGTGTCGAGGTCGGCATGCTCGGACAGCAAGGCGGCGAGCACGTCGTCGGCGTCTGCCGGCTTGCACAGGTAATTGCAGGCGCCGCGCTTGATCGCCTCGACGGCGGTGGCGATGCTGGAGTAACCGGTGAGGATCACCACGCGCATTTCCGGGTCGAGTTCCAGCAGCTTGGGCAGCAGCACCAGGCCCGAGTCGCCGTCCATTTTCAGGTCCAGGGCGGCGTAGTCCGGCAGGTCGGCCTGGGCGATGGTCAGGCCCTCTTCGGCAGAACCTGCGGTGCTGACGCGAAAACCGCGCCGGCTCATGGCGCGTGCCATCACGCGGGTAAAGGTCGCGTCGTCATCTACCAGCAACAGGTGCGGCAGTTCTTCGCCTTCGACTTGGATCTCGTCACTCATCGATATCTCCTCGTGCGACACGGGGCAGGCGCAGCTCGGTGAGCGTGCCACCTTCCTCATGACTATAGAGCTTCACTGAGCCGCCCGCGCGGGTCACGCTGGCCTTGCTCAAAAACAGGCCCAGGCCGAAGCCTTTGCCCTTGGTGGTAAAGAAGGGTTTGCCGATCTGCTCGGCAATGGCCAACGGCACGCCCGCGCCGTGGTCACGAATGCTGATGGTGACGTTTTCCGCGTCCCAGTCCAACTGCACCCCGAGGCCTTCAGGGCAGGCATCGGCGGCATTGTTCAGCAAGTTGAGCAGCGCCTGGGTCAGGTCTGGCGGTGGCGCCATGCGCGGTACGTTGCCTTGGCCCAGCAGGTTGAAACGGTAACTGGCTTCGGGACGCATCAGGTGCCAACGGTTGAGCGCCTCATCGAGCCACTGGGTGACGTCCTGCATTTCGACCGCCAGACGGCGATTGGCTTCGGCGGCGCGCACCAGTTGCTGCAGCGTCAGCTTGCACTGTTTGACCTGCTCCTGCAGTACGCTCAAGTCATCCTGCAAGGCCGGGTCATGGTGGTCCTGGGTCATTTCCTTGAGCAGCACGCTCATGGTCGCCAGCGGCGTGCCCAACTCATGGGCGGCGCCGGCTGCCTGGGTGGCAACGGCCAGCAACTGCTGGTCACGCAGGCCCTCTTCCCGGCGAATGGCGCGCAATTCTTCCTGGCGGCGCAGTTCTTCGGCCATGCGCGCGGCGAAGAAGGTAATAACTGCCGCCGACAGGGCGAAGCTCAACCACATCCCATAAATCTGCAGGTTTTCCCGGGCGATGGGGAATGTCTGCAAGGGGTAGAACTGCGCCAACAGCAAGGTGTACAGCGTCAGTGCAATGCCCGACAGCACCACCGAATAGCGCCACGGCAGGGTGACGGCGGCGATGGTCAGGGGCACCAGGTAATACGAGACGAAGGGGTTGGTAGAACCGCCGGAGAAGTACAGCAACACGCTGTGGATAAACAGGTCACAGGCCAGTTGCAGGGCGTACTCCAGCTCGGTCACAGGCCAAGTGGTACGCAATCGAATGGCGGTGAACACACACAATACGGTGGAAAAACCGAGGGTCACGGCCAATTGCAGCCAGGGCAGCGGCAACAGGTCGAACCAATAGGCAAGCCCGACGGAACCGGCCTGTGCGGCCAATACCAGGGTGCGAATGAACGTCAGGCGCCAAAGGTTCTGGCGGGTGGCGGAAGTCAGTTTTACGGCGGCGAGCATGAGCTCTCCCGGTGAGCGCTGCAGGCGGATCGGCACGAGTATAAACGAAGCAGGCCTGCTGGCACGGCGTGTGTGGCTCTTTGACGCAGGCTGGGCAAATGACCGTTCGTCGGCGCCCGCATAACTTGTAGGTAATGTGTAAACCCGAAGAACCCAGTGCCAGCGTCTACAGTCATACCGAGCACGACTATCTCAAGGAGCTTCCATGTCTCGTTTCATTCGCAGTGCAGCCATCATTACCCTCAGCGCCAGCGCCCTGGCCAGCTTGCCGGCCATGGCCGCCGATGCATTGCATTACAACCAGATCTCCCTGCGCGCCGAAGCCAGCCAGGAAGTGGCCCGCGACAAGATGATCGTCACCCTTTACACCGAATCGCAAAACGCCGACCCGGCCAAGCTCGCCGCCGAAATCACCACCACCCTGAACCAGGCCCTGGGCCAGGCCCGCGAGGTCAAAGGCGTGACCTTGCGCCAGGGCAGCCGCAACAGCTACCCGATCTACGACAGCAAGAACCAGAAGATCACCGGCTGGCGTGAACGCGCCGAGCTGCGCCTGGAAAGCGCGGACTTCCCGGCGCTGTCCAAACTCACCGGCGAGTTGTTGAACACCTTGAAGATGGACAGCATGGACTTCGCCATCGCCGACGCCACCCGCAAGGCCAGCGAAGATGCGCTGCTCAAAGACGCGGTGGCCGCGTTCAAGGCACGCGCGCAACTGGCTACCGATGCACTCGGCGGCAAGGGCTACAAGATCGTCAACCTGAACTTCAACACCAATGGCTACCCGATGCCCTACGCCCGCAATGGCGGCATGATGATGAAAGCCGCCATGGCCGATTCAGCGCCGACGCCTGAAGTGGAAGCCGGCACCAGCCAGGTCACGATGAGTGCCGACGGCGTGATTGAAGTTTTACAGTAACTTTTTTAGACAGAACAAAGGCGCAGCCCCTCGCAGTTGCGCCTTTTTTTTGCGCGCTCGCGCGCCGTCATATACCGCAGCACATCGAGTAGGAATCAAGTGCCCGGCTTTCACGACTCATTACTGCCATAGCTACCAGGGAGGGCTGTGCTGGCATTTATTCATACAATGAGAGCCGAATTTATGTCCCTATCACTCAATCCAACACCCTCGTTATCGCTGCCACCCGTGATCGTCAATCCCACATCAAACACTCAAGCTCAGGCGATACCAGCTTCGTCCCCGCCCACGGCAGAGACCATCCACCCCGACGAAACCGCACTGCTCAAGGCCTACCTCGAGGCCGTACAACGCAAGGTGCTGCACGGCAATGCCGGGCTTATAACCGTGCCGCCCCAAAGCACTCTGGGCCAATGGCTTGGGCTGTATCGCACGCTTGTGGAAAACAACGTTGTACAGGGCTGGCTGCGCGAACAACACGTCACCCCGGACACCTTGCTTTCAATCAACCCGTCTACAGGGACCTTGTCCTTTGAGGTCAGTGGCAAAAAGAAAACCTTTCATCTGTCGGATACATCAGGCTGGGGGCAGATTTCAGGGCCGTTGCTGGCCGCAGCCAAAGTCATCGCCCCAGGCAATAACGGAGAGTTGCGCGTGAGGCTGGGTAACGACGCCATGCAGGTCAGCGCAAAGGTGGTGGCCAACTTTGAAGGCGTTCCCCTGCCGAAAACATTGTCCCAGGCTCGCGCACAAATAAGGCACTTGGAACATAAGGAAACCTTCGACCCTATCGCCGCCAATGACCCCCTGCGCCCTGCCGGCAGCCGTTCGGCACTGGCGCTGCAAGTGCAAAAACACAACGCCGCCAACTACTACAGCAGCGCACCGCAGGCGTTGGCTTACAAGCGCCTGGCAGTTGACGTCGCCAACAACCTGCCCAATACACGAGCAGAAGCCAAGAAGTGGGCGGATGGCCTGTTGCTCACACTCACCGGCAAACCTATCGACTCCGACACCGTGTACTTGAACCGCTTCAAAGGCGGCGAAAGCGCGGACACCGCGACCAGCTGGGAACACACCTTCCAGGAGCCCTGGTCTTCGCTGCGCTTGCCCGACGCCCTGCTGAAAAACTTCTCCGAGCACGACTGGGTGCCCGGCAACCTGGACCTGGAAGCGGGGTTGTATACCCAGCCTGCCGGGCAAAGCGACAAAGGCGGCTACGGTAAACACAATCAAATCGCCCTCAAGCCATCCCAAGTGATGCACGAGAGCTGGAAGACCGACTTTCAGACCCAAATGACCCAGAAGATCGACCACTTCTGGAACACGCATAACGACGAGTACGAGACGGCGATAAAAGGTGAATTCATCTTCCAGGCCCGTAAGCAGTTGAAAAGCACCGAGGGCAGGTCCGCGCTTGAACGTTCCTTGCAAGCGCCCGAGCACCAGCTCACCCGTGACGACTACCGCTTGGTGATGGGGGCCGTGTCCAACGTGGCGCTCGATGAAAATACGCCCCTGGCATTGGAACAACTCAAGGCCAAGGCGCCGACGAGCGGCAATCTTCGAGCGAACGCCCTGAGCCTACACGGGGTTACGTCCAGCGATATCGTGCGCTTCAGCGAAGGCGACGGTGGCCGGCAAGTGCTGTATATCCCAGGCGCCGAGCCGGCATTTGTGCGCTTTGATTCTGTTGAGAAGCTGGACCAGTGGCTGGTCGAGCAAGCCAAGGACCCTGCAAAACGCGAAGCGCTGGCAGCTCACTTCCCGATGATCTATCGCCAGGACCAGACCAAGAGCTTTGGTGAGCGCGCGGCAAAAGTACTGATGCCCATTCTGTGGTTTACCCATGTGGGCGAAAAGAAGGATGGCCTGGACACCCTCTTGGCGAAAATGGCCAGTGGTGAGTTGAAGGGGTCAGCGATTGACCGCAGCCACGCTGCCATTAAAGACGACGTTTTTTCCACATTGGCAACGGCCGCCAAAGAGCGGATGAACAGTGACGCCGATGTGGTCATCAAGTCCAACAGCGAGGTGATTCGCGATACCTGGCTGAACGACGTCACCGTCGCCGCCGGCTTGTTGGCCAAACTCGCCCCCATCGCCGCGCCCGTCGCCGCCGCAGCGGTGGTTGCCGGGTTGGCCGAGGTGGCGCTAGGGGCAGAAAAAACCACGTCTGGCGACACCGTGACAGAACGTGATGAGGGCGCCACCAAAGCGTTCGATGGCTTACTCAATACACTGTTTTCCTACGGTGCCAGTGCTGTGCCGGAAGACCCTTTTGCACTGCCCGCCGAAAAACAACTGCCGCGCCTTAAGCCGCAGACTCTCCCCGAGCTAAATGCTCGCGAACCGCAACCTGGGCCGTCCACAGGCACCCCCGTGGTGATTGACCCTATTAACGCCCCACTCCCCAGATCCCGTTCACTCATTCCAATGGCGCAATATGCCGTCCCGGAGGGTGAACAGCTGATAAAGAACGCGCCCCGCGACGCACTGGGTGTCTATCGCATAACGGACAACCAGGGAGCACTGCGCCAATTCGTGCGCCTTACCGATGAGACGGGGGCGAGCAAGGTATTTGAGATATCGGGGCGTTACCGCACCGGCGATGCATTTGCCAGAGTCATCAACCCCGATAACGGCGCGGGGCTGATGGTCATTACACCCGGGCGTGATGGAGAGTGGGCCCGTGCACCGGGCGACGGTGGGGTGAAGTGGCCGTGGCAACGCACGGTTTCGCCCCCCAAGGATCCAGAAGTAAAAATCTCGCCTAAAATTTCGGACAACTTCGTTGGTCTCGAAGGCGAGAAATTAGCCGGGGCAGAACGATTCGATGAGCTGTTGAAAAATAGCGGGCGCCAGAACTTCGATTTTTCCACTCGAAACGTTAATAGCAACGGTATCGACCAGACAAAGTTGGAGGTCTCCTGGGAAGTTCCCGACAATGACTTCGCTGTTGGCGAAACAGAAAAAGCAGGCCCGGCAGATTACGGCACAAGTCAATATTCAGACCAATTCGTCAAAGACGTCAATCGCAGTACATACCGTGTGGAGGTAAAAACAGGCGGTGCACCGCACACCGTGGAATTGAATCAAGGCGGGGCCTCTACTGAGGATATACGCAGGGCAAGAATCACACAGTTCGAAACGCTGATCCCCAACCCCGATCTCAGGGCGCGTATTTCCGAGGTCGCTCACCAGGGGGCGATGGCCGAAGTTTCGGCGGGTTTTATGTCACTTGAGGACACGGAACTGAAAGAAGGTTTCAGACTAAAAGTAGACATTCCCTCTTATACCATCATCTATGACCCGACGAGCGAGGTGACCGAGGTCAACGCCATTGGCATTGGTCATATACAGGATATAGAGCGGGGTATCGACCCGGTTCCCGGTATCGAGGTGACACTGACCAAGCGCTTCAAAATCCTCGCAACCAACGATGTAAGTGAGCCATTCAAGATCGACCAATCGGCTCCTGCCCGAGCAAGCCTTATGGTTGCGCCACTCCCTGAAAAAAATACGCTTGCTGCTTAAGCGAGCATCAACGGCTATCTGGCAATCCTCAACGGAGGTAACCTCAGTTACCTCCGTTTTCGTACAGACAGTTTTTTGCCCGCCACCTCAAGGGACTCCATGGACAGAATCGCCTTCAAACAGCTCCTTCTCGCCACCGGTCTCCTGGCTTTGATGCCAATGGCCCAGGCCGCCACGACCCTGGTCTACTGCTCCGAGGCCAGCCCCGCCGGCTTCGACCCCAGCCAATACACCAGTGGCACCGACTTCGATGCCTCCGCCGAAACCGTGTTCAACCGCCTGACCCAGTTCAAGCGCGGCGGCACCGAGGTCGAGCCTGGTCTGGCGACGAGCTGGGATGTTTCGAAGGACGGCCTGACGTACACCTTCCATCTGCGCGAAGGCGTCAAGTTCCACACCACCGACTTTTTCACCCCAACGCGCGACTTCAACGCCGATGATGTGCTGTTCACCTTCAATCGCCTGCTCGATGCCCAGAGCCCGTTTCGCAAGGCCTACCCCTCCGAGTCGCCCTACTTCACTGACATGGGCTTGAACACCACGATCAAGAGCGTCGAAAAGCTCGACGAGCACAGCGTGCGGTTCAACCTGAACACGGTCGATGCTTCGTTCGTGCAAAACCTGGCCATGAGTTTCGCCTCGGTGCAATCGGCCGAATACGCCGCCCAACTGTTAAAAGAAGGCAAGGCCGAGCAGATCAACCAGCAACCGGTCGGTACCGGGCCGTTTGTGTTCAAGCGCTACCAGAAAGACTCGCAGATCCGTTATGTGGCCAATAAGCAGTATTGGAAACCCGAGGATGTGAAGCTCGACAACCTGGTGTTCGCCATCACTCCCGATGCTGCCGCGCGCCTGCAGAAACTCAAGGCGGGCGAATGCCAGGTCAGCGGTTACCCGCGCCCCGCCGATATCGAGATCATGAAACAAGACCCCAACCTGCGCGTGTTGCAACAAGCAGGCTTCAACCTGGGCTTTTTGGCCTATAACGTGACTCACCCGCCGCTGGATCAACTCAAGGTGCGCCAGGCCCTGGACATGGCCATCGACAAGCCCGCGATCATCAAGGCCGTGTACCAGGGCGCCGGGCAATTGGCGCAGAACGCACTGCCTCCCGCGCAGTGGTCTTATGACCCCAAAATCCAGGACGCCCCTTACGACCCGACCAAGGCACGGTTGCTACTAAAAGAAGCAGGGGTTGCACCAGGTACCACCATCAACCTGTGGGCCATGACCGTACAACGCGCCTCGAACCCGAATGCGCGGATGTCTGCACAAATGATTCAACAGGATTGGGCCAAGGTCGGCATCAAGGCCAACATCGTCAGCTATGAGTGGGGCGAATACATCAAGCGCGCCAAAAATGGCGAGCACGATGCAATGATTTATGGCTGGACCGGCGACAACGGTGACCCCGATAACTGGCTGGGCGTGCTCTACAGTTGTGCCGCGGTCAAGGGCAGCAACTACGCCAAATGGTGTAACCCGGCCTATGACAAGCTGGTGCAGCAGGCCAAGGTCAGCAGTGACCGCGAGCAGCGCATCAAGTGGTATCAACAGGCACAGAAAATCCTTAAGGAACAAATACCTATAACGCCTATTGCGAACTCGACGGTTTTCCAGCCTATGCGCGAGCAAGTGCAGGACTTCAAGATCAGCCCGTTTGGGCTAACGCCGTTCTACGGTGTGGGTCTAGATAAGTAACAGCCGCGCCCCAACCGAGTGCGCTAGACGCCTCGGCTGGGCTTTTTTGGTGCGCCATTTGCACCGAAAAAACCCTCCAAATAAGCACTTTTGTGTCGAAACTTTCATAATTGCGACATTCCTGTACGTTCGTACCACAGTTTTCCCTTTGCAACCGCTCTGCATCTTGCATTGGGTATGGCGCCTGCATAAGTATCCGCAGGCCGACTCACGAGGTCGCCCTCACCACCAAAAATGACAACAAATCATGAGGCCAACATGCTTAAACACGCAGTCCTTCCGTTATTAGTGAGCGCTGGCCTTATGGCCGCAGCCCCCGTAGCCCTTGCGGCAACTAACCTGGTGTTCTGCTCCGAAGGGAGCCCGGCCGGTTTTGATCCAGGCCAGTACACCACCGGAACAGACTTCGATGCCTCGGCCGAAACCATGTTCAACCGCCTGAGCCAGTTCGAACGTGGCGGCACCGCCGTGGTTCCTGGCCTGGCCACCAGCTGGGACGTGTCTCCGGATGGCCTGACGTATACCTTCCACCTTCGCGAAGGCGTCAAGTTCCATACCACCCCGTACTTCAAGCCTACTCGTGAATTCTCGGCTGACGACGTACTGTTCACCTTCAACCGGATGATCAATAAAGACGATCCGTTCCGTAAGGCCTACCCCACCGAGTTCCCGTACTTCACGGACATGGGGATGGACACCAACATCAAGAACATCGAGAAAATCGATGACCACACCGTCAAGTTCACCCTTGGCACCGTGGACGCCGCGTTCATCCAGAACCTGGCCATGAGCTTCGCCTCGATCCAGTCCGCCGAATATGCTGCGCAGCTGTTGAAGGAAGGCAAGCCTGCCGACATCAACCAGAAGCCGGTCGGCACTGGCCCGTTCGTGTTCAAGAGCTACCAGAAAGACTCGAACATTCGCTACACCGGCAACAAGGACTACTGGAAACCTGAAGACGTGAAGATCGATAACCTGATCTTCGCTATCACCACTGACCCGTCGGTGCGTATCCAGAAGCTCAAGAAAAACGAATGCCAGATCACCCTGTTCCCGCGTCCGGCCGACCTCAAGGCGCTGGGTGAGGACAAGGACCTGAAATTGCCGCACCAGGCCGGTTTCAACCTGGGCTACATCGCCTACAACGTCATGCCAGTACTCAAGGGCCAGACCGCCGCGAACCCGCTGGCCGACCTGCGCGTACGTGAAGCCTTGGACATCTCGGTGAACAAGCAGCAGATCATCGACTCTGTGTACCAGGGTGCCGGCCAGCTGGCAGTCAACGCCATGCCGCCGACCCAGTGGTCTTATGACACCACCATCAAGGATGCCAAGTACGATCCTGCCAAGGCCAAGGAACTGCTCAAGGCCGCTGGCGTCAAGGAAGGCACCGAGATCACCCTGTGGGCCATGCCGGTTCAACGTCCTTACAACCCCAACGCCAAGTTGATGGCCGAGATGCTGCAGAACGACTGGAAACAGATCGGCCTGAAGGTCAACATCGTCAGCTACGAGTGGGGCGAGTACATCAAGCGCTCCAAGGGCGGCGAGAACCAGGCCATGATCATTGGCTGGAGCGGCGACAATGGTGACCCGGACAACTGGCTGAACGTGCTGTTCGGCTGCGACTCGCTGTCGGGCAACAACTTCTCCAAGTGGTGCGACAAGAAATTCGACGGCATCGTGAAAGAAGCCAAGGCCACATCGGATGTCGCCAAACGCACCGAGCTGTATAAGCAGGCGCAACATATCCTCAAAGATGCAGTCCCGATGACACCTATCGCGCACTCGACGGTGTATCAACCCATGCGTAATACCGTGCAGGACTTCAAGATCAGCCCGTTTGGCTTGAATTCCTTCTACGGCGTTAGCGTCAGCGGCAAGTAAGGATCAATAACGGCGACGTTTCATAACGTCGCCGTTATTCCATCCGCCTGGACCTTAGGAAACAGACTACGTTTGCAAGCGTTGCCGTCTTACAGCAATGAACTGCGACCCGTGCCTCCGTTGCCTACAAGGTCAGTCAGAATTGACGCATTTACTGCAAGGTCAACGCCCCATAAGGTCGTAGGACAGCAGAGGCATCACTCTGGGAAGGGCACTTGCTGTGTGTGGGATCAGTGCTGTCTGCCTGGCTGCATGCCAGAAGCAAGGCTCGCTGTTGATAACTACAAACAAGGACCGGGAACGTCATGCGCCATACAACCGTTGTATCCGCTCTGTTTGCCACCAGCCTGCTGGCCGTGGCCACGATGGGCCAAGCCGCCGAAAAAAAGAGCCTGGTGTTCTGCTCCGAAGGTAGCCCGGCAGGGTTTGACACCGCGCAATACACCACCGCCACCGACAACGATGCGGCGGAGCCTTTGTATAACCGTTTGGTGGAATTCGAAAAAGGCGCCACCGACGTCGTCCCTGGGCTGGCAACCAAGTGGGATATCTCCCCAGATGGCCTGACCTACACCTTCCACCTGCGTGAAGGGGTGAAATTCCACAGCAACAAGGAATTCAAGCCGACGCGCGACTTCAACGCCGACGATGTGCTGTTCACCTTCAACCGCATGCTTGACCCCGAGCATCCGTTCCGCAAGGCCTACCCCACTGAGTTTCCTTACTTCAACGGGATGAGCCTGAACAAGAACATCGCCAAGGTCGAGAAAACCGGCCCCTACACCGTGGTAATGACCCTGAACACGGTCGACGCCGCGTTCGTGCAGAACATCGCCATGAGCTTTGCCGCGATCCTTTCGGACGAATACGCCGAGCAGTTGCTCAAGCAAGGCCGGCCCAGCGACATCAACCAGAAGCCGATCGGCACTGGCCCGTTCGTGTTCCAGCGTTACCAGAAAGATTCGCAGATCCGCTACGTGGGCAACAAACAGTACTGGGACCCGAGCCGCGTCAAGCTGGACCAGTTGATCTTCGCCATCAACACCGACGCCTCGGTGCGCGTGCAAAAACTCAAGGCCGGCGAATGCCAGGTGACCCTGCATCCACGCCCCGCCGATGTCGAAGCCCTCAAGGCCGACCCGAACCTGCAACTGCTGACCAAGCCGGGCTTCAACCTCGGCTATATCTCCTACAACGTACGCCACAAGCCATTCGATCAGCTTGAAGTACGCCAGGCGCTGGACATGGCGGTGAACAAGCAGAGCATCCTCAACGCCGTGTACCAGGGCGCCGGGCAACTGGCGGTCAACGCCATGCCGCCGACGCAGTGGTCCTACGACGACAGCATCAAGGACGCCGCCTACAACCCGGAAAAAGCCAAGGAGTTGCTCAAGGCTGCCGGCGTCAAGGAAGGCACCGAGATCACCCTGTGGGCCATGCCGGTACAACGCCCGTACAACCCCAACGCCAAGCTGATGGCCGAGATGCTGCAGAACGACTGGGCCAAGATCGGCCTCAAGGTCAAGATCGTCAGCTATGAATGGGGCGAGTACATCAAGCGCACCAAGAACGGTGAGCACGATGTCAGCCTGATCGGCTGGACCGGCGACAATGGTGACCCGGACAACTGGCTCGGCACCCTCTACAGCTGCGACGCCATCGGCGGGAACAACTACTCCATGTGGTGCGACCCGGCGTACGACAAGCTGATCAAGCAAGCCAAGGTCGTGACCGACCGCGAACAAAGGACTGTTCTGTACAAACAGGCGCAGCAACTGCTCAAGCAGCAGGTGCCGATCACGCCCATCGCCCACTCGACGGTCAACCAGCCGTTAAGCGCCAAAGTCGAAGGCTTCAAGGTAAGCCCCTTCGGCCGCAACGTGTTCTCGGGCGTCAGCATCACCCCATAAGAAAAAAACCGGATGGCGGGGAGCGAAATCGGCTCCCCGGCAAACGTGCAGGCTTTTGTTGGGAAATTTCCTACGCCAAACGTTTGCAACAGCTTGAACGAGTTCCACACCCAATAGCCGGATCACCCAAAAAGACCGGCATTAAAAAAGAGAACCAAAGGAGCTTCACCCATGAAACTGAGCAGCAAAGCGCTTCTGGCCTTGGCCATCAGCAGCATCACGGCCACCGCCTACGCTGAAACGCAAAGCCAGGACTTCGTTCCTACCACCCTGGCCGGCACCAGCGCCCAAAGCGAGGCCAAAGGCTTTATCGAAGATTTCAGCCTGGGCGGCACCACGCGCAACTGGTACTCCCATGAAAGCAAATACCGTGGGGGCACCTTCTCGTACCAGAAGCACGGCCAGACCCTGACCGATCGCAACCGTACCAACTGGGTGCAAGGCACCATCCTCAACGCCAGCTCGGGTTTCACCCAGGGCACCGTTGGGGTCAAGACTGAAGTGGCGGTGTACAACGCCCTGGTACTGGACCGCAGCAAGCGTGATATCAAAGGCGGCTCCAACCGTACCCTGGCCGACTCCAACGGTGACGCCGTCGACCAGTGGAGCAAACTGGGCCTGGCCAACGTGCAATTCCGTGTGTCCAACACCACACTGACCGCCGGTCGCCAGAACTTCAGCAGCGGCATCGTCGACACCATCGGCAACCGTGCCCTGCCTTCCAGCTTCCAGGGTGTGAGCTTCAACAGCGAAGAGTTCAGCAACCTGTCGTTCCAGGGTGGCGTGTTCGACCGCGTTTCGCCACGTAGCGAGCAGAGCCTGTCGAAATTCCGCAGCGAATACGGCAACGGCGCAGAAACCGACAAAGTGTCGACCCTGGGTGTGAACTACCAGCCGCTGAAAAGCCTGAAGACCAGCTTCTTCGCCGCCAACGTGAAGGACTTCTGGAACCAGTACTACTTCGGCGCCACCCACGAGCTGGGCGACGCGCAGCAGTTGGGCCTGACCACCGGTTTCAACTACTACAAGACTGTCGATGAAGGCAAAAAAGAGATGGGGGAAATCGACAACGATACCTTCTCCCTCTCCCTGGGCCTGACTCACCAGGCACACAGCCTGACCTTCGGCTACCAACAAGTGAACGGTAACGAGTACTTCGACTACCTGCACGAAACCAACGGCATCTACCTGGCCAACTCCCTGACGTCTGACTTCAACGGCCCGAACGAGAAATCCTTCCAGATCGCCTATGCCATCAACATGGCTGAATACGGCGTACCTGGCCTTAAGTTCAACGCCTACTCGGCACGCGGCTGGGGCATCGACGGTACCCACTACACCGGCAACAATGGCCGGGCCAAGTTTGCCTATGACGGCATCCAGTCCCAGGACGGCGAGAAGCACCAGGAATACGGTGTAGGCGCCTCTTACGCGCTGCAGAGCGGCCCACTCAAAGCCACCACCGTGCGCGCAACCTATGTTGAGCACCGTGGCAGCGAGTTCCAGTCCGACGGCAGCATCAAAGAGTTCCGTCTGGTTACCACCATCCCGTTCAACATCCTTTAATTAGTGCCAGGCAGGCGGCGAGCTCAGGACGAGCCCGCCGCCTACGCTTTTCTGGCTCCATCGATTGCAGAGGGCTCTGAATGAAAATGCTCCCACTCCAAGCCGCCATGGCCGCTGCGCTGTTGAGCGTGGCGATCGGCGTTTCGGCCAAACCGCTGGTGGTCTGCACCGAAGCCAGCCCGGAAGGTTTCGACCCGGTCCTGTACACCACCGCCGTAACCGCTGACGCCGCCGCTGAAACCATGTTCAACCGCCTGGTGGACTTCAAGCCCGGCACCACAGAAGTGGTGCCTGCCCTGGCCAAAGACTTGCCGCAAATCAGCGCCGATGGCCTGACCTATACGTTCCACCTGCGTGACGACATCAAGTTCCACACCACCGACTATTTCAAACCCACGCGCAACCTGAACGCCGATGATGTGCTTTGGAGCTTCCAGCGCCAGCTGGACCCGAATCATCCTTGGCATAACAAGTCCGCTGTGGGTTACCCGTATTTCGAAAGCATGGGCTTTAAAGAACTGCTCAAGAGCGTAGAGAAGACCGACGACCACACCGTCGTGTTTACCCTGACCCGTCCTGAAGCCCCCTTCCTGGCCGACCTGGCCATGGCGTTTTCCTCGATTCACTCCGCCGAATATGCCGACCAATTGCTAAAGTCCGGCAAGACCGATGACCTGAACGCCAAGCCGATCGGCACCGGGCCGTTCATCTTCAACCGCTACGCCAAAGACGCCCAAGTGCGCTTCAAGGCCAACCCGGAGTACTTCCGTGGAAAGCCGCCGGCCGATCCGCTGATTCTGGCAATCACCACCGACAGCAATGTGCGCCTGCAAAAGCTCAAGGCCAACGAATGCCAGATCGCGCTGTATCCCAAGCCCGATGATGTACCCAGCGCCAAGGCTGATCCCAACCTGAAAGTGGCGGAACTGGCAGCGATGACCACCAGCTACACCGCCATGAACACCACCCACAAGTACATGAGCGATGCGCGGGTACGTCACGCGATCAATATTGCCTTCGATAAAAAGGGCTACAACGAATCGCTGTACGGCAAAGGCAACGCCGTCGATGCCACCGGCCCGTACCCGCCGACCCTGCTGGGCTTCAGTGACAAGCTGAAAAACCCTGTTCGCGACCTGTACAAAGCCCGCGCTCTGCTCAAGGAAGCCGGCGTACCGGAAGGCACCGAGTTCACCCTGTTCACCCGCAACGGCGGCGGCCCGACCAACCCTAACCCGATGCTCGGCGCCCAGCGCATGCAGGCGGATCTGGCCCAGATCGGCCTGAAGGTCAATATCAAAGTCATGGAATGGGGCGAAATGCTCAAGCGCGCCAAAGCCGGCGAGCACGACATGGTTTCTGCCGGCTGGGCCGGAGATAACGGCGACCCGGACAACTTCCTCACCCCAAACCTGAGTTGCGATGCAGCGAAAAACGGCGAAAACTACGCACGCTGGTGTAACAAAGAGTTTCAGGACTTGATCGACAAGGCCCGCGCCGACGCTGAACCCGCCGAACGCGCCGCACTCTATGAACAAGCTTTGGCCGTATTCGAGAAGGACCAACCGTGGATTCCCATGGCCTACCCGAAAATGTTTACCGCCATGCGCAAGAACGTCGAGGGTTATACCCAAAGCCCTCTGACCACCAATAACTTCGCCACCACCCAGGTGAAGTAAATAAGAAAAACGCTCGGCACCGTCGACACTGACGGTGCCGGACCTGCCTAACCGGCTGATTGAGGTACACACCAAGATGTTTAGTTTTATTGCCCGCCGACTGGGGTTATTGATCCCCACGTTCTTCGGCATCACGTTGCTGACCTTTGCGTTGATTCGCATGATTCCAGGCGACCCCGTAGAAGTCATGATGGGCGAGCGACGGGTTGACCCCGAAATGCACGCACAGGCAATGGAGCGCCTTGGCCTTAACAAGCCTCTGTATGCGCAATACCTGGACTATGTCGGCAAGCTCGCTCAGGGCGACCTTGGCGAATCGCTGCGCACGCGCACCAGCGTGTGGACCGAGTTCACCGCCCTCTTCCCCGCGACCCTGGAACTGTCCATGGCCGCGCTGTTGTTCGCCGGTATCCTGGGCCTGTTGGCCGGGGTGATCGCGGCACTCAAGCGAGGATCCCTGTTCGACCATGGGGTGATGGGCATCTCCCTGGCGGGGTATTCGATGCCGATCTTCTGGTGGGGCCTGATCCTGATCATGTTCTTCTCGGTGAGCCTGGGCTGGACCCCGGTTTCCGGGCGTATCGACCTGCTCTACGACATCGAGCCGCGCACCGGCTTCATGCTGATCGACACCTTGCTGGCCGACGAGCCGGACGCGTTCTGGGATGCGTTGCATCACTTGATCCTGCCGGCCATCGTGCTCGGCACCATCCCGCTGGCAGTGATCGCGCGCATGACCCGTTCGTCGATGCTCGAAGTGCTGCGTGAGGACTACATCCGTACCGCCAAGGCCAAGGGGCTGTCGCCGGCTCGCGTGGTGTTCGTGCACGGCCTGCGCAACGCACTGATCCCGGTGCTCACCGTGGTCGGCCTGCAAGTCGGCACGCTGCTGGCCGGTGCGGTACTGACCGAAACCATCTTCTCGTGGCCCGGCATCGGCAAATGGCTGATCGAAGCCATTGGCGCGCGGGACTACCCGGTGGTGCAAAAC
This sequence comes from Pseudomonas salmasensis, assembly GCF_014268375.2. Taxonomy (NCBI): domain Bacteria; kingdom Pseudomonadati; phylum Pseudomonadota; class Gammaproteobacteria; order Pseudomonadales; family Pseudomonadaceae; genus Pseudomonas; species Pseudomonas salmasensis. The sequence goes on along the minus strand of NZ_CP077083.1, from coordinate 4,514,778 downwards.
GGCATTCTGTTGATCGCCTGCCTGGTGATCCTGGTGAACTTCGTGGTGGATATCCTCTACGGCTTCGCCAACCCACGCATCCGTCACCAGCGCTGAGATCATGACCATGACCACACCTAATCAAGTGTCAGCAGTCGATCAGAGCCTGCTGTACCCGTCCCCGTACAAAGAATTCTGGCAAGCCTTCTCCAAGAACAAAGGCGCGGTCGCCGGCCTGCTGTTCATGTTGCTGATCGTGTTCTGCGCGATCTTCGCCCCGTGGGTTGCCCCGCATAACCCCAGCGAGCAATACCGTGACTTCCTGCTCACACCACCGGCGTGGTTGGAGGGCGGGCAAATGCAATTTCTGCTGGGCACCGACGAACTGGGCCGTGACTTGCTCTCGCGCCTGATCCAGGGTTCGCGCCTGTCGTTGCTGATTGGCTTGTCGTCGGTGGTGATGTCGCTGATCCCGGGCATCCTGCTGGGCCTGTTCGCCGGGTTCTTCCCGCGCTTGCTGGGCCCCACCATCATGCGCCTGATGGACATCATGCTGGCCCTGCCGTCGCTGCTGCTGGCTGTGGCGATTGTCGCCATCCTCGGCCCTGGCCTGATCAACACCGTGATCGCCATCGCCATCGTGTCGTTGCCGTCCTATGTGCGCCTGACCCGCGCCGCCGTGATGGGCGAACTGAACCGCGACTACGTGACTGCCGCCCGCCTCGCCGGCGCCGGCCTGCCACGCCTGATGTTCATCACCGTACTGCCTAACTGCATGGCGCCGCTGATCGTACAGGCGACCTTGAGCTTTTCCTCGGCGATTCTCGATGCCGCGGCCCTGGGCTTCCTTGGCCTTGGCGTACAACCGCCAACCCCTGAGTGGGGCACCATGCTGGCTTCGGCCCGTGACTACATCGAACGCGCCTGGTGGGTGGTGAGCCTGCCTGGCTTGACCATTTTGCTCAGCGTGCTGGCAATCAACTTGATGGGTGACGGCCTGCGCGACGCGCTGGACCCGAAACTCAAGAATGCCGCCTGAGGAGATTCCCATGTCACTGTTAGAAATCAAGAATCTCAACGTGCGCTTCGGCGACAAGACCGCCGTGCCGGTGGTCGATGGCCTCGACCTGTCCGTCGACAAAGGCGAAGTACTGGCGATCGTTGGCGAGTCGGGTTCGGGTAAATCCGTGACCATGATGGCGCTGATGGGCCTGATTGAGCATCCCGGCATCGTCACAGCCGATGCCCTGAGCTTCGACGGCAAGGACATGCTCAAGTTGAGCAACCGCCAGCGCCGCCAGATCGTCGGCAAAGACCTGGCGATGGTGTTCCAGGACCCGATGACCGCGCTGAACCCAAGCTACACAGTGGGTTTCCAGATTGAAGAAGTGCTGCGCCTGCATTTGAAAATGTCCGGCAAACAAGCGCGCAAGCGCGCCATCGAACTGTTGGAAAAGGTTGAAATCCCGGGCGCCGCCAGCCGTATGGACGCCTACCCGCACCAACTGTCCGGTGGTATGAGCCAGCGCGTGGCCATCGCCATGGCAATTGCCGGCGAGCCCAAACTGCTGATCGCCGATGAACCGACCACTGCGTTGGACGTGACCATCCAGGCGCAGATCATGGAACTGCTGCTGGCCCTGCAAAAAGAGCAGAACATGGGCCTGGTGCTGATCACCCACGACCTCGCGGTCGTGGCTGAAACCGCCCAGCGCGTGTGCGTGATGTACGCCGGCCAAGCCGTGGAAGTCGGCCAGGTGCCGCAGTTGTTCGACATTCCGGCGCACCCGTACAGCGAAGCGCTGCTCAAGGCGATTCCCGAGCACAGCCTGGGTGCTACGCGCCTGGCCACCCTGCCGGGCATCGTGCCGGGTCGCTATGACCGCCCACAGGGCTGCCTGCTGTCGCCGCGCTGCCCGTACGTGCAGGACTCCTGCCGCGCCCAGCGCCCGGGCCTTGATCCGAAAAGCAACAGCCTTGCCCGCTGCTTCTACCCGCTGAACCAGGAGGTGGCGTAATGGCCGTCGTACTTACCGCCCGCGACCTCACCCGTCACTACGAAGTGTCCCGTGGCCTGTTCAAAGGGCACGCCACCGTGCGTGCCCTTAATGGTGTGTCTTTTGAGCTGGAAGCCGGCAAAACCCTCGCCGTGGTAGGCGAGTCGGGCTGTGGCAAGTCCACCCTGGCCCGCGCCCTGACGCTGATTGAAGAGCCCTCGTCGGGCTCGTTGAAAATCGCCGGGCAAGAAGTGGCCGGCGCCGACAAGGCCCAGCGCAAGCAATTGCGCAAAGACGTGCAGATGGTGTTCCAGAGCCCCTATGCCTCGTTGAACCCACGCCAGAAAGTCGGCGATCAACTGGCCGAGCCGTTGCTGATCAACACCAACCTGTCGGCCGCTGAGCGCCGCGAGAAAGTGCAGGCGATGATGAAGCAAGTGGGCCTGCGCCCTGAGCATTATCAGCGTTACCCGCACATGTTCTCCGGCGGCCAGCGCCAGCGCATCGCGTTGGCCCGCGCCATGATGCTGCAACCCAAAGTGCTGGTGGCGGATGAACCGACCTCGGCGCTGGACGTGTCGATCCAGGCCCAGGTGCTTAATCTGTTCATGGATTTGCAGCAGGAATTCAACACCGCCTACGTGTTCATCTCCCACAACCTGGCGGTGGTGCAACACGTGGCTGACGATGTGATGGTGATGTACCTCGGCCGCCCGGTTGAAGTGGGCCCCAAGGAAGACATCTACGCCCGTCCGCTGCACCCGTACACCCAGGCGCTGCTGTCGGCCACCCCGACCATTCACCCGGACCCGAGCAAGCCGAAGATCAAGATCGTCGGCGAACTGCCCAACCCGCTGAACCCGCCGCCTGGCTGCGCGTTCCACAAGCGCTGCCCATATGCGACGGCGCGTTGCAGCAGTGAGGAGCCGCTGTTGCGTCCTTTGGATAACCGGCAGGTGGCTTGCCATTACGCGGAGCAATTCGTGGCCTGAAGCAACCCAACCTGCCCCTGTAGGAGCGAGCTTGCTCGCGAAAAACGTCAACGATAACGCGGTGATCTGGTTTAACGCGGTGTCCATGGGTTCTTCGCGAGCAAGCTCGCTCCTACAGAGGCTGCGGTTTCAATGAGTTCCATCGCCCTTCCCGCCAGATTGCGCATCAGTCTGGCCGGAGGGGCTTTTTTTTGCGCGGTTGTAACAGAAAACATACCGTTTGAACCCATGCCAAAAGCCCTGAAAACATTGAGCCAGACCGTTTTGAAAAGTGTATAGATTGTAAATGCAATTTACTTCTGTTTGAGAATCAATACCATTACGGCGCACGGAGAGCGCTGGATGCACGAAAAAATTCAGACGCCTCTCGTTCAATCGCCCCTCCTAAAGGACTTTGTGGACATGTCGTCTCAATTCAGGCTCAGCCATCTCTCGCTGGCGTTTATCGCTACCCTTTCGTCCCCCGCGCTGCTGGCGCAAAGTGTGGAAAAAGAGCGCGACAAAGTGCCGATCCAAGCGACAGACCTGCCTGTGGATGGCACGCCACAAGCCCTGGTACTGGGCGAAACGCGGGTACTGGGCACCGCCGCCGAAGAACTCAAGCAAGCGCCCGGCGTGTCGATCATCACCGCCGAAGACATCAAGAAACGCCCGCCCACTAACGACCTGTCGGAGATCATCCGCCGCGAGCCGGGTGTGAACCTGACCGGCAACAGTTCCAGCGGCAGTCGTGGTAATAACCGCCAGATCGACCTGCGCGGCATGGGCCCGGAAAACACCCTGATCCTGATCGATGGCAAACCGTCGACCTCGCGCAACGCTGTGCGTTATGGCTGGAGTGGTGACCGTGATACCCGTGGCGAAACCAACTGGGTACCGGCAGAAGAAGTCGAACGCATTGAAATCCTGCGCGGCCCGGCCGCCGCCCGTTATGGCTCCGGTGCCATGGGCGGGGTGATCAACATCATCACCAAACGCCCCACCGACCAACTGCACGGCTCGCTGACCGCCTACACCGCCTTCCCCGAAAACGATGCCGAAGGCGCGAGCAAGCGTACCAACTTCAACCTCAGCGGCCCGCTGACCGACACCCTGGCGTTCCGCGTCTATGGCGGCCTGAACAAGACCGACGCCGATGACGCCGACATCAACCGCGCAGCCCAAGCGACCCCAGACTCGCTGGTAGCTGGCCGCGAAGGCGTGCGCAACAAAGACGTGAATGGCTTGCTGAGCTGGCAATTCACCCCCGAGCAAACCCTCGACCTGGAAGCCAGCTACAGCCGCCAGGGCAATATTTTCGCCGGCGATACCATGCTCAACGGCGGTGGCGCGTTCGTGGAAAGCCTGGTGGGCAAGGAAACCAGTGTGATTCAACGCAGCAGCTTTTCAGCCACGCACCGCGGCGAATTTGACTGGGGTTCGACCCTGGCCTCGTTGACCCACGACCTGACCCGCAACGAACGCCTCAACGAAGGCCTGGCCGGATCCGGCGAGGGCGCGCCCTCCGCCAGTGCAGGCCGTTTCGAGTCGCGCCTGCGCAATACCCGGGCCACCGCCGAGGTCAACCTGCCCCTGAGCCTAGGTGCCGAACAGGTGCTGACCCTGGGCAGCGAATACCTCTACGAGTCGATGAACGACCCTGGCTCGTTGCGCCCGCAAAGCTATGACCCAGGCACCGGCGGCGTCCCCGCCATCCCGGGCGTGAGCCGCAACAGCACCAAGACCACCGCCTCGAGCTACGCCTTGTTTGCCGAGGACAACATCGAGCTGGGCAGCAAGACCGTCATCACCCCTGGCCTGCGCTACGACGATCATGAAGAGTTCGGCGGTAACTGGAGCCCCAGCTTCAACGCTTCGCACCAATTGACCGATGAACTGAGCATCAAGGGCGGCATTGCCCGCGCCTACAAAACCCCCAACCTGTACCAGTCCAACCCGAACTATTTGCTCTACAGCCGCGGCAATGGCTGCAACGCCAGCGAAGCCAACATGGGCGGTTGCTACCTGGTGGGCAACCGCGACCTGAAGCCGGAAATCAGCGTCAACAAGGAAATCGGCCTGGCCTTGGACAAGGGCACCTGGCGCACCAGTGCGACGTACTTCCGTAATGACTACAAGAACAAGATCAACGCCAGTAACGAGGCGGCCTTCCGCCTGGGCAACGGCCGACGTGTTCTGGAGTGGGAAAACAGCGGCCCAGCCTTGGTTCAGGGCGTTGAAGGCAACCTGTTCATCAGCCTGCGCGATGACTTGGACTTGAACACCAACCTGACCTACATGATCGACTCCAAGGACAAGGACACCGGCGAGCCCTTGAGCATCATCCCCAAGTACACCGTCAACACCACGCTGGATTGGCAAGCCACGGACAAGCTGTCCTTCCAGGTCAGCGGCACCTATTACGGCAAGCAGGAGGCGCCGACGCTCAACTCACGCAGCGCCAGCAGTTACGAGCGCAGCGCCCAGCAGGACGTCGACCCGTACGGGCTGATGGGCCTGAGCAGCGGCTACGAATTCAATAAAAACCTGAGCGTACGGGTGGGCATCAATAACCTGCTGGACAAGCGCCTGTCGCGCAAAGGCAACGCCGAGGATGCGGGGGCGCAGACCTACAATGAGCCGGGGCGGGCTTACTTCGCGTCGGTGACCACATCGTTCTGAGGAAAAGGGGCGGCCAATAAAAATGCCTTGGAGGTCCCATCCAAGGCATTGATAGTTTGAAACGCTTTCCCTTGGCGAGTCTACGTCTGGCTATCGCCTTCATCTGCGTCGTCGCTGTCGGGCTCTTCGGTGGTCGAGTCATCATCCCCCTCAGCGCCACCTTGGCCTTTATCGCCGGGTTCCGCTTCGGACTTGGCCAACTGCAAGTCCGAGCTCTGGCTACTCGTCACCCTGGCTGAGCCATGCACCGGGTTATGTGCCCAGGCCGTCGACATCCCCAACGACAACAACACCAGCACCTTCATCAACAGCACGACGCGTTGAACAATACTCATGGTCGATTCCGTCCAGTCAGTAAATGGGCCCCGCACGGCAGTCATTAACTGCCACCAGCGTTTAAGCTAGTCGCGATGCCGGTTTACCGCCAATCCACAGCCTTGATGAGATCAAAATGAGCGGGAGCGATGCGAGTTTTTCTGCGGGCCTGTTGGATAACGCTTTCAACGTCCTCTCTTAGCAGCAGACAAACACCTATCAGTTGCCAGGCGCTATTCAACACGCAGAAAAATCTATCGATCAGCCGCACGGGAAAAACCGCTGAGTTCAGCCGTTCCCGAGATATCGACCTCCCCTGTCCCTATCCTGTCCACAGCCGTGAACCGGTATTCGAACTTTATAAAAGCCCCCCCGGTTAGCGAAAATGACTTTACGTCCACTGCCCCTTCCGTCGCCAACCAACTACTGTGTGCCTCACTAGGGTTATACCAAGCATACACTTTATCCTTTTCTGATATTTCGTAACTACGCTCTTCGATATCAAGAAAGTCAAAATATACAAACACGCCAAGCCCAGCGTGTTCGCTGCTACTCCCCCCTACGTAACAGCCACTTCCCTCTGGCAGGAAATACAGCTTATCCGCACTGAAACTGGGGCCATCTTTAATGCGCACATTAACTTCCCCGGTCGTAGCAAGCGCAGTAACGGCTTTCAACGCTACCGCCCCCTCGAGTGTAAGTATTGTAGAATCGTCCCCCTCAAACTGCTTCGCCTTGAACTTGAACGTAAACTCCACGCATGCATTCTCATGCACCGAAATCTTTTTAATCACTACCTCTCCGATTCCGTCTCGTAGCGCTACCCACGAATAGCCAGGGCCAGCGTTATACCAGGCTGAAATTTTACTTTCCTCATCAAACTTATAAGTACCAGGCTCAATATTTTTATCAAAAGAAAAATAAATATTTCGACCATCTTCAAAATAACCCGACACCGTAAAATTTTTCACATCATAAGAAAACGAGTGACTGACAGCGGTAAAGACCTCTCCCCCATCAACACAGGCAGTTAACACACCTTCTATATTTGCCTTCACTTGTTTGATCATGTTTGTATCCTCTTCGTATCACGCCAAGCACCGTAGGCTTCCTACACTGACTTATAGCGTGAGTGACGAAGCACCACTACTGTCATTTCTGACAGTGAATCGATTAACTACTGAGGAGGCACAGGGACGGGAAGTTCGGGCGTAAAAATTTTGGCCCCCTTGATAATCTGCAACTCAGCCACTAGCCCGCTGATTAAATAAAAAGGGCGAAGCCATCACAGCTTCGCCCTTCTCTTAACCGCTCAAACCTTAATGGTGTTCGCGGGTCGCACGGAACTTCACATCCGGCCAACGCTCTTCCATCAGCGCCAGGTTCACCCGGGTCGGCGCCAGGTAGGTCAAATGCCCACCGCCGTCGATCGCCAGGTTTTCCACGGCTTTGTTGGAGAACTCTTCCAACTTCTTCTTATCGCTGCAATCAATCCAGCGCGCCGAATACACGGTGATCGGCTCGTAAGAGCACTCCACTTTGTATTCCTCTTTCAAGCGGCTGGCGACCACGTCGAACTGCAGCACACCCACGGCACCGAGGATGATGTCGTTGCTGCGCTCGGGGAAGAACACCTGGGTGGCGCCCTCTTCGGCCAATTGCTGCAAGCCTTGGCGCAGTTGCTTGGACTTGAGCGGGTCAAGCAGGCGCACGCGGCGGAACAGTTCCGGGGCGAAGTGCGGGATATCAGTGAAGCCCCGCGATGATGCTGCAACCCAAAGCGCTGGTGGCCGATCAACCGACCTCGGCGCTGGACATGTCGATCCAGGCGCAGGTGCTCAACCTGTTCATGTATTTGCAGCAGGAGTTCAACACCATGTTCATCTCCCACAACCTAGCGGTGGTGCAACCCTCGGCCGCCCGTCTGAGGTGGGCCTAAGGAATACATCTACGCAAGTCCTTTGCACCCTTACATCCAGGCGCTGCTGTCGGCCACCTCGACCATTCACCCGGTCCCGAGCAAGCCGAAGATCAAGATCGTCGGCGAACTGCCCAACCCACTGAACCCGCCACCTGGCTGCGCGTTCCACAAGCGCTGTCCGTATGCCACGGCGCGACGCGGAATTGAGGAGCCACAGTTGCGCGCTTTAGATAACCGTCAGGGGGCTTGCCACTACGCGGAGCAGGTTGTGGCTTGAGCCTTATAGGGCGAGACAGTCGTCCCGGACTGCCAGAAGTCAGCAGCGATAACGAGCAACAACAACAACAACAACAACAACAACGCAATATCGAGTTGCACCTTCCCCCTCACCAGATTGCGCATCAGTCTGTTGAGGGGGATTTTTATCAGTGCCTTTACACTGTATCCATACAGAAATAATAAATTTTAAATTGTGTAGCCCGACCAATCAACGCAACCAATGACGACTGCGTTACTTCTCAACAAGCCTGATCACTTTACACGTCACGAAGCCAATAGGGCTGAAGATCCTGACAATATTTTTTTAAACTATCAGCATTAGCCAACAATAGTTTCGCAGTACCTTGCACATCTTCAGGCTTCAAAAAAATCGCACTATAAAAAGTCGAAAATGCGCCCGCAACTTTCTTAACTTGATATACATAAGCCCTCCGCGGTTCCACAATATTTTGCGAATCAATGAACTGCTGAGATCTTTTTTGATTATCATCAAGCTGCTGCTCGAGACTTGTCATTCGCTTTGTTCTTCGATCAATGCTTTCCTGAAGCGACGTCCGCGCTTTAATCAAGTGCTCAAACTTTATTGCCTCATCAAGAGTCTTTAAAACCAGTTTAGCGGTTTCAGCACCTGCCTTTATTGCTGCAGCCTTCATACCACCGGGCACCTCAGCCTTATCAAGCACGCTGGTCACTTTATCTACCAGACCAAGAGCCTTATCCAACTCTGAGTTATCCGTATATACTTTGATAGCTTGGTCGATAACGGCCATCTGCTCCTTCATTCTAATTAAAGGCTTCTCCTCAGGTGAGACTTGATTCAATAGCATTTCACGTTCCGACTGCAAAGCGCTCAACATATAATCGTTGCCACTAATGACAGCCGTTTCGGCGACAAAAATTGCCGCATTTACGCCTTTACGAACTTCAGTGAATCTGACCGAAAAATAATCAAGCAGCTTACCTATTTCTTTTAAGTAGCTATCCCGTGCTGGCTGGCGATCCGGATCTGCCCCCATGTCCTCCAATCCATTGACGTACTCCCGCAATTCGTCGACATCCAATAAGACCGGGACGGTAGCCAAGGCGTTGTTGACAACCACATCAACGTCATCAATTGATGTATTAAGCTGTTTCAACTCCTGCCGGAGGGACTCGTATGAAACATTACTGGAATTGATAAGTGATTCATTGCGAATGATAACCCGAGCCTTTCTCACAACATCCAGATCGAGTACCTGCAGTTCATCTATGCTCATGGCTCTAGCCTCCTATAGTGTAAATATCAATTGATTTCAACTCAACGCCACAACCAGCACACTTGCATTTATTTTAATATTTTCCCAAGTTTTAATAATGGATCGCATTTTTATGACAAAGGTGCGCAACACCGTATACTGACTGACTGTACTAATACTCTGCTTAGAGGACTCGATATACTCAAGCAATCCGCGCCAGATACTTTCAAGCTGCGATACCGTATTTTGTGCGCTTAACACATAATCAAAGAGCGTGTTTAGCTCAGTGGACACGGAGTGAAGCGTCGCGATTAACGCGTTCCTAGCTTCCATTTGGCTGACAAGTTCCTTCTTATTTTTTCGTAACGGCTCCAGTGCGGCCTCTTGGTCCTTTCTTTTCTGAACCTGATACCCGATAATTGCAGGAAAACTCAACAAAGTTATATAGTCCCATACCCCTCCCCAACCATACTCTGCTTTTTTCTTATCAATTTTCAATTCTACATCATCGATTTTCGCTTGCAATGCTGTGATTTCAACGTTCAACTCATCTTTGGATGCTAATTTAAGAACCGCACCCACATTGGGCATTATCTCTTCCAGCCCATTTCTGAACGTCGCAATGATATCAATAACACCCTGGGTATTTAATCGCTTATCTTCAATTGAAACTTTCAAATACTCCAGATAATCATGGATACTGGAGACCCTCTCCCCGTCACCATTAGTCATATATACAGGTGGAAGGGCGCTGATGTCCTCATCACTGATATCAGCTACCTTCCCCATAAAGTCAATATATCCGGGCATGGCGACAATCGTGCCCACCAGCTCGTCTCCATAAAGCTTTATATCCTCTGCAAAAGTAGATAACGCAGCAGCCACTTTTTTCATAGACACTTCAACGCCACTCCAAGCATAGGCACTTGTACTAATATCCGTATACAACACCTTAATATCGCTTGGCTCAAGACCTGGAATATTTGTTGTGGACACTTTTAACAAACCAGTTATGCTATCGATATCTGTCGGCAGAGACTTGCCCTTCGTAACGTAACGCCGAATGCTTTCAACATCGTTCTTCGTCACCACTGGAATTGATGCAACCGTCGTATTAGCCATCATATTCTCCATAATGTATCACGTTAACAACACTCAATAAAATCAGCTCTCAAACGCACTCTTTAGGGACTGCATGTAATCTTGGACGACCTGCCAATCATTAAGCGCGCCCTTTTGCATACCCACTAATGAATTTATTTTTGTCATCTTTGTGGCATTAGTTATTTTTAACACGGAAGACTTAGCAAAATCTAACGTCAAGATCCAGATACTCTCTATCTTTCTCACTGCATCGAGCGCAGCAGCAATAATCTTCTCCATCCCCTTTAACAAAACTTTTATTCTTTCTAAAATCGTTCTTATTTCATTTCGCCTGCCCACCTCGACCAGTAATTCATCTCGCTTTTTTATTGACGAACTCGCAAGCGGCCTTACAATATAAATCTCTGTAAACTCCGGCCAAACACTCATACTTTGCATCTCTTTTAAGATCTTCTGATTCTTGGCGACCTCAAGGTTTTCTTTTTCAATTTCTTTATTAAGCTCCGCAATCTCTCTATCAAGCAGATCGCTACCGACTAGATTCAGCTTGGCTGTTACAGCGACCAGTACCTCATCACTCAACTCACGTTTATACCGAGAGACTCGCTCCTCTATCCCTACAATTTCATCTCGATGTTTTTTTACATCAGCAGCTAAATCATTATAGATATCCTCAACTTTATTTAAGTCTGGATCATACCCCTCCCTCATTGAGTTCAATGGAAGACTGTTTATCTGTTCCTGCGTCAACCCAGAAACTTGCGCATTAAACTCTTTATATCCTGGAATCGATTCCAGGATTTTGATCGTAGCCAGGCCACTTGACTTAAATACTTCCGCAAATTTTAATAGCTTGTCCATCAATACGATTAGGTCTATTTGAATTGACGGCCAACCGCCCGCATTATTTCGAACGATGCTAAATAGCTCGCCTATATCAGAAGCGCTAAGCCCATTTTCATTGAGCTTTTTTGTATTGTAGCGATCCTCAATAATATCGTTTTCGGTTGGAAGGGCTTGAGCCATTGACACATATGACTTCAGGTTCGTCACTTCCTCGACTGTAAATATGATGGTTTCTTCTCCAGCACTCATCTCAACCTCACAAGCAAGTTAGTTAGTCTCATAACCTGACGGCTGTACGAAGCCCGCATATTCAGAGTTATAGCCCCCACTGCACCCCGCGTCTACTGTCAAATCTAACAGGTAATTTTAGATACCGAAGAAAAACGGCCGATGCCGATAAATAAACATTACCCCACACAAGAACGTAAGCCCCTTAGAAAGCACGTTGTTTTACAGCGCCCCTATCGATACAGCGGAATGAATAACGACATAAAAAATCAGTTCCATATTCAAAAAAGCCATAAACACCTGTTAGTTTTCACAGTAGTCTGAATGCAGAATTTGGGATTTAATAAATACTCAAATCCATCATTAACGGTGAAACACATGACCACCTTTACTGTGTATTTTTGCGGCACCAGCTCCAACCAATTTGATGACAGCAATAATAACTACTGGAATGGTGAACTGATTTCCACATTGGCTCAAAACACCCGAAGCCAAAATAATGAATTTGCCACTTGGATCATCATGGACGGACCTGGCAGTGGCAACTTACAAGCCGACGAAATGTTCACAAAGCCTGGCGGCTATTATCAAACGAGGGGAATGCTATTTGGGTCCGGCTGGGAGGAAAACGTCACCCATGCTATTAATATGATGAAAGGCAAGTTTACTTGGCAGCGAGAAAAATTAACCGCGGAAAACTATAAACAACTGGAAAATGCTGGCATCCCCATCGCAGACGTTAATACAACAGGTTGCTGGTTTTGGCGCAAATATGAATATGGCACACGTCAGGTTACGCCGCAGCAACTGCAAGAACAGATCATAAAAACCTTTCGTTCCGACGGCATTATTCCAACCCAGGTCAATTTAGTTGGTTGGAGCCGCGGAGGGGTTAGCTGCCATATGTTGGCGAACGCCATGCTAAATGATAGTGAACTTTCTGGGGTGCCCGTCAACATATTCGCGGTCGACCCAGTCCCAGGAGCCTTAAATTTTCAAGACAACAAAGTCAAACTTGGAAGTAACGTAAAAGAATATGTGGGTTTTTTTGCACGCGATGAACGATCATTCGGCTTTGACTGTGTTATTCCAGTTTTTTTCAGCGGCACTAAAGTTCACATTTACCCACTGTCCGGTCGGCACGCCACTCTAGTCGGTAATGCCGCAGCCGACGGAAAAAAGGGATCCAAACTGTATCCTGAACCAGGACAACTCGTTCGGCACTATGCGGAAACGTGTTTGGCTCGCTGGGGGGTTGGTCTGGAGAAGACGCTGAATTTGACGCCAACTCAGATAAACAGTTTGCTCGAAAAAATAAAAAACGACTCAGCGGGCTATGTGACGATGCGCAACACGGTTTACACTACCAGCACAAAAACAGGGGATGATCGTACTGTGAGCTTGGGTGATAAGGGAGTAGGACTCTCTACTATTCAAAGTAAAGATTATACGCCAGCACAAGGACTTTCTATAGGACACATCACTAGCCACGATTACTTTAAAGATATCGGCTGACCCAGTCGAACCTGACGTGGGGAAGGAAACCGGGTATTAAATACACACTTGAACACTGTATAATCAGACGTCAATAAAATATCGACGGTTTGATATTCTGCGCTTATTGCAGCCCTCCATTCTCAGCTACAAAGCCTCTCCCTCCAGATTGATTGTGCATCAGCTTGGAAGGAGGGGCTTTTTAACTCGACTCAGGTATCGTTTTCACCTTCAGGGCTGTCATCGTCGTCCGGCGACGCTTGCTGGTCATCATCATCCTTGGAACCGCCATGGTATTCATCACCAGGCTCTGCCTCGCTCTTGGCCACGCAGATGACGCCCCCAGCGACAACATCACAAACACTTTTAGCAACAGCACCCAACGTTGAAAGATAGTCATGGTCGATTTCCGTCCAGTCAATGAAACACGTGCGCCAACGTTCGACCGGCGCTATGAAGGAAGCTAGTTTCATTCTCGGGTTTATGCCAATAAGGCTTAAGGTATCGCCGCCATCGCAGGCAAGCCAGTTCTCACAATGGACCAGCGTTGCGCCCACAAAAAAGGGCGAAGCCATCACAGCTTCGCCCTTCTCTTAACCGCTCAAACCTTAATGGTGTTCGCGGGTCGCACGGAATTTCACATCCGGCCAACGCTCTTCCATCAACGCCAGGTTCACCCGCGTCGGCGCCAGGTAGGTCAGGTGACCACCGCCGTCGATTGCCAGGTTTTCCACGGCCTTGTTGGAGAACTCTTCCAACTTCTTCTTATCGCTGCAATCAATCCAGCGCGCCGAATACACGGTGATCGGCTCGTAAGAGCACTCCACCTTGTATTCCTCTTTCAAGCGGCTGGCGACCACATCGAACTGCAGCACACCCACGGCGCCGAGGATGATGTCGTTGCTGCGCTCGGGGAAGAACACCTGGGTGGCGCCCTCTTCGGCCAATTGCTGCAAGCCTTGGCGCAGTTGCTTGGACTTGAGCGGGTCACGCAGGCGCACGCGGCGGAACAGTTCCGGGGCGAAGTGCGGAATACCGGTAAAGCCCAGGGCTTCGCCTTCGGTGAAGGTGTCGCCGATCTGGATGGTGCCGTGGTTGTGCAAACCGATGATGTCGCCGGCGTAGGCTTCTTCGAGCTGTTCACGCTCGGAGGAGAAGAACGTCAGGGCGTCGCCGATGCGTACGTCCTTGCCGGTGCGCACGTGGCGCATCTTCATGCCTTTTTCGTATTTGCCGGAGCAGATGCGCATAAAGGCGATACGGTCGCGGTGTTTGGGGTCCATGTTCGCCTGGATCTTGAACACAAAGCCGGTGAATTTCTCTTCGACCGGTTCCACGGTGCGCTCGTTGGCGACGCGGGCCAGGGGTTTTGGCGCCCAGTCCACAACGGCGTCGAGCACGTGGTCGACACCGAAGTTGCCCAGCGCGGTACCGAAGAACACTGGCGTCAGTTGGCCGTCGAGGAACTCCTGCTGGTTGAACTCATGGCAGGCGCCCTGCACCAGCTCCAACTGGTCGACGAAACGGTCGTACTCGTCACCCAGGTGGGCGCGGGCTTCGCCGGAGTCGAGCTTCTCGATGATCTTGGTTTCGGTGCGTTCATGACCGTGGCCGGCGGTGTAGACAATGATGTAGTCGTCGGCCAGGTGGTACACGCCCTTGAAGTCGCGATAGCAACCAATCGGCCAGGTGATCGGCGCGGCCTTGATCTTCAGCACGGCTTCGATTTCATCCAGCAGCTCGATGGGGTCGCGGATGTCGCGGTCGAGTTTGTTGATGAAGCTGACAATCGGCGTGTCACGCAGACGGCACACGTCCATCAGCGCGATGGTGCGTGGCTCGACGCCTTTACCGCCGTCGAGGACCATCAGCGCCGAGTCCACCGCGGTGAGGGTGCGGTAGGTATCTTCGGAGAAGTCTTCGTGCCCGGGGGTGTCGAGCAGGTTGATCATGTGCTCGCGATACGGGAACTGCATGACCGACGTGGTAATGGAAATACCCCGTTGTTTTTCCATTTCCATCCAGTCGGAGGTGGCATGGCGGTCGGATTTGCGCGATTTCACCGTGCCGGCCACCGCGATCGCCTTGCCCATCAGCAACAGCTTTTCGGTGATGGTGGTCTTACCGGCATCGGGGTGGGAAATAATGGCGAAAGTGCGGCGTTTCGCGACTTCGGCGGCCTGGTGGGTCATGGGAAATCGCCTGGCAGGTGAGTCAAAAAAGGGCGGCGAGTATAGCGCAAACGCAAGGTTACGGACCACCGTTGAGCCCATTGGGGGTGGCTAAATGCTCCCAAGTGTGGAACCTTTTAAAAGGTAGAGACGTCCACTCCCCTGCTATCGCACTCGGAACAGGGGCTGAAAAATCAGCAAGTTAGCCTGACGAGGCTGCGCTCATGGCTCGATCGCATACTGCATTGCCAGTATCGGCGAGTTGCTTTTCGCGAACCCATTCCAAGGCAGCCAGTCATGGCCCTGCCGCTCGGAAATGTGTTCGCCGACAGAAGAAAAAAAGGAGTCCGCCTGTGGCTATTCGCTATGGCAAAGGGCTGATAGGAGCAGTGGTTGTCGTCGCTCTCCTGGCCCTGCTGGTCCACTGGATCGGCATCAACACGATCGAACTGTACCGCGACGATTTGTTGTTTTACCTGCAAGCTCACCTGATTCTCGTCCTAGTCTCCATGCTGGCAGCCCTGATTGTGGGCATCCCCGCCGGTATCCTGCTCAGCCGACCCAATATGGTCGGGCGCGCAGAACGTTTCATGCAGATCTTCAACATCGGCAACACCGTCCCTCCCCTGGCCGTACTGGCCATCGCCCTCGGCGTCCTTGGTATCGGCAGCGGCCCGGCCATCTTCGCGCTGTTCCTCGCCTCGCTCCTGCCCATCGTGCGCAACACCTACGAAGGCCTGAAAAACGTTCAGGGTTCCCTGAAAGAAGCCGCCACCGGCATCGGCATGACGCCACGTCAGGTGCTGTTTCGCGTGGAATTGCCCAACGCCGTGCCGATCATCATCGGCGGTGTGCGCGTGGCCCTGGCGATCAACGTCGGTACCGCACCGCTGGCCTTCCTGATTGGGGCCAACAGCCTGGGCAGCCTGATCTTCCCCGGCATCGCCCTGAACAACCAGCCGCAACTGTTGCTCGGCGCCGCGTGTACCGCACTGCTGGCATTGCTGCTTGATGGCCTGGTGACCATGGCCAGCCGCCTCTGGCTGGAACGCGGGTTGCGCCCGTCTTAAGGCCCGGTAAAGGAATTCACATGAAAAAACTGAGCTTGATATTAGGCTGCGTCCTGCTGCTTGCAGGTATTGCACAAGCCGCCGAAAAACCCGTGATCCGCATCGGCGCCCGGGTGTTCACCGAGCAGACCCTGCTCGCCGAAATCACCTCCCAGTACCTGCGCACCAAGGGCTACGACGCCCGCGTGACCGGCGGCCTGGGCAGCAACCTGGCGCGCAGTGCCCAGGAAAGCGGGCAACTGGACCTGATCTGGGAATACACCGGCGTGTCCCTGGTGGCCTACAACCATATCGACGAGAAACTCGACAGCGAACAGTCCTACGCTCGGGTCAAAGAACTCGATGGGAAAAAAGGCCTGGTCTGGCTGTCGCCGTCGCGCTTCAGCAACACCTACGCCCTGGCACTGCCGGAGAAAGTCGCGCAGGAACATCCCGAGATCAACAGCATCAGCGACCTCAACAAAGCCATGGCCCAGGAGACCAAAGAGCATCGCCTGGTCGCCCTGGACACCGAGTTCGCCAACCGCTCCGATGGCCTGGCCGGCATGGTCAAGCTGTACGACATGAACCTGACACGCAAGAACACCCGGCAGATGGACGCCGGCCTGGTCTACACCGCGCTGCGTAACGGCCAGGTGTTTGCCGGTTTGGTCTACACCACTGACGGTCGCCTTAACGCGTTCAAGTTGAAGCTGCTGGAAGACGACAAGCACTACTTCCCCGACTACACCGCAGCCCCGGTGATCCGCCAGGAATACCTCGACAAGCATCCGCAACTGGCTGCCGAGCTCAAGCCTTTGGCCAATCTGTTCGACGACGAAACCATGCGCCAGCTCAATGCGCGGGTCGACGTCAACCATGAAAGCCCGTCCGCCGTTGCCGCCGATTTCCTGCGCCAACATCCAATCAACTAAAAAGGAGAAGACATGGAATTTTTGAACGCCTTTTCCCATCTTGATTGGGCCCAAGTCCTGCACTTGACCTGGCAGCACATCACGCTGGTCGGCATCGCCGTGATCCTCGCGATTTTTATCGGCGTGCCCCTGGGCATTCTGATGACGCGTTTTCCGACCCTGGCCGGTCCCCTGCAAGCCAGTGCCACAGTACTGCTGACGGTGCCCTCCATTGCGCTGTTCGGCCTGCTGCTGCCGTTCTACTCTAAGTTTGGCCAGGGCCTGGGGCCGATGCCGGCGATCACCGCCGTGTTCCTCTACTCCCTGCTGCCGATCATGCGTAACACCTACCTCGCGCTGACCGGTGTAGAGCCAGGCATTCGCGAAGCCGCACGCGGCATCGGCATGACCTTCGGCCAGCGCCTGCGCATGGTCGAACTGCCGATTGCGGTGCCGGTGATTCTCGCTGGCGTGCGCACCGCCGTGGTGATGAACATCGGTGTGATGACCATCGCCGCCACCATCGGCGCCGGTGGCCTGGGTGTACTGATTCTGGCCTCTATCAGCCGCAGTGACATGTCGATGCTGATCGTCGGCGCCGTGCTGGTCAGTCTCTTGGCCATCTTCGCCGACCTGCTTCTGCAATGGCTGCAACGCTCGCTGACTCCAAAAGGATTGCTCAAATGATCGAACTTCAAAACCTGTCCAAGACTTTTCAAAGCAACGGCAAGACCGTCACCGCCGTCAACGATGTGAGCCTGACCGTCAATGAAGGCGAGATTTGCGTATTCCTGGGGCCCTCGGGCTGCGGCAAGAGCACCACGCTGAAAATGATCAACCGCCTGATCAAGCCCACCTCGGGCAAGATCTTGATCAACGGCGAAGACACCACCGACCTCGACGAGGTGACCCTGCGCCGCAACATCGGCTACGTGATCCAGCAGATCGGCCTGTTCCCCAACATGACCATCGAAGAGAACATCGTGGTGGTGCCCAAGCTGCTCGGCTGGGACAAACAGAAATGCCACGACCGCGCCCGCGAGTTGATGAGCATGATCAAGCTGGAGCCCAAGCAGTACCTGCATCGCTACCCGCGTGAATTGTCGGGCGGGCAGCAACAGCGCATCGGCGTGATCCGCGCCCTGGCGGCCGACGCACCGTTGCTGCTGATGGACGAGCCGTTCGGCGCGGTCGACCCGATCAACCGCGAGATGATCCAGAACGAGTTCTTCGAGATGCAGCGCGCGCTGAACAAGACCGTGATCATGGTCAGCCACGACATCGACGAAGCCATCAAGCTGGGCGACAAGATCGCCATCTTCCGCGCCGGCAAACTGCTGCAGATCGACCACCCGGACACGCTGCTGGCGCACCCGGCCGACGAGTTCGTCAGCAACTTCGTTGGCCAGGACAGCACCCTCAAGCGCCTGCTGCTGGTCAAAGCCGAAGACGCGGCGGACAACGCCCCGTCGGTGAGCCCGGAAACCCCGGTGGCCGATGCCCTGGAGTTGATGGACGAGCATGACCGCCGCTACGTGGTGGTCACCTGCGCCGAAAACAAAGCGCTGGGCTATGTTCGCCGCCGCGACCTGCACCGCCAGGCCGGCACCTGCGGCCAGTACCTGCGCGAGTTCAACGCCACGGCGGCGTATGACGAGCATTTGCGCATCCTGCTGTCGCGCATGTACGAGTTCAACCGCTCGTGGTTGCCGGTGATGGATGCGGAGCGGGTGTTCCTTGGGGAAGTGACCCAGGAGTCGATTGCCGAGTACCTGAGTTCCGGTAAGTCCCGTGGGGGCAAGACCAGTATTGTCTCGCCTGCCGAAACTGCTTTGGCTTGATAGATCGCTATCGCAGCGATGCGGCGACCCGACAAGCCAGCTCCCACATTTGAACTGCATTCTTATGTTGGAATGCATTCCCCTGTGGGAGCTGGCTTGCCTGCGATGAATACACCGCAAATCCATCTGATTAGCCCCATCCGGGGAACATCAATCCGTCACACCGGTCGGTTACATAAGTAGCTGCACGCGGCCGCGCGACGAACGCGTGCAAAAACGCGACATTTTTAGTTGATCCCACGCCCGCCAAGCCCTAAAGTTCGCGCCGAACGTCCATGCTGGAAACGATCCATCCGGCTCAAGTACTGACGACGAGACAGCAAGGCCAAGGGCAGCTTACCCCGTGGCCTTTTTGCTTTCGGCGACATGCCTTGGGAAGTAGGCGAACCAAAGTGGGGATACGGAGGACGTTCATTTGCACCCATTGCTAATTTCAGTTTGCCCTTAGGAGTTCCCAGCATGTCGATCAACGTCGAAGATTATTTCGCGCGCGCCACTTTTGACAAAATGAAGGCGTTCGCCGACAAGCAAGAAACCCCGTTCGTGGTGATCGACACCGCGATGATCAGCCAGGCCTACGATGACCTGCGCGCCGGTTTCGAATTCGCCAAGGTGTATTACGCCGTCAAGGCCAACCCGGCCGTCGAGATCATCGACCTGTTGAAAGACAAAGGCTCGAGCTTCGACATCGCTTCGATCTACGAGCTGGACAAGGTCATGGACCGCGGCGTCAGCGCCGACCGTATCAGCTACGGCAACACCATCAAGAAATCCAAGGACATCCGCTACTTCTATGAGAAGGGCGTGCGCCTGTTCTCCACCGACTCCGAAGCCGACCTGCGTAACATCGCCAAGGCCGCGCCGGGTTCGAAAGTGTATGTGCGTATCCTCACCGAAGGCTCGACCACCGCTGACTGGCCGTTGTCGCGCAAATTCGGCTGCCAGACCGACATGGCCATGGACCTGCTGATCCTTGCTCGCGACCTGGGCCTGGTGCCGTACGGCATCTCGTTCCATGTCGGCTCGCAACAGCGCGACATCAGCGTGTGGGACGCGGCCATAGCCAAGGTCAAGGTGATCTTCGAACGCCTGAAAGAAGAAGACGGCATTCACCTGAAGCTGATCAACATGGGCGGTGGCTTCCCGGCCAACTACATCACCCGCACCAACAGCCTGGAAACCTACGCCGAAGAAATCATCCGCTTCCTCAAGGAAGACTTCGGTGACGACCTGCCGGAAATCATCCTGGAACCTGGCCGTTCGCTGATCGCCAACGCCGGCATCCTGGTCAGCGAAGTGGTACTGGTGGCGCGCAAGTCCCGTACCGCCGTCGAGCGTTGGGTGTACACGGATGTGGGCAAGTTCTCCGGCCTGATCGAAACCATGGACGAAGCCATCAAGTTCCCGATCTGGACCGAGAAGAAAGGCGAGATGGAAGAAGTGGTCATCGCCGGCCCGACCTGCGACAGCGCCGATATCATGTACGAAAACTACAAGTACGGCCTGCCATTGAACCTGGCCATTGGTGATCGTCTGTACTGGTTGTCGACCGGTGCCTACACCACCAGCTACAGCGCCGTTGAGTTCAATGGGTTCCCGCCGTTGAAGTCGTTCTACGTTTAACCCCTCCCCCGCTCGTTCCCACGCTCTGCGTGGGAACGATCAGGTCGCGGCTCGTTGTCGGTAGGCCTCGGCCATGGCGCGAATTCGCGGATCGTCCGCCAGCGCCAGGGCCTTGTGCGCCGTTCGCAGGAATTTGAGATTCCCGCCTTCCAGCGCCTTGTGCAACCACTCCAGTGCCGCATCGACCTGGCCGCTGTCGGCCAGCACTGCCGCATGGCTGAACTGCCCGCGAAAATCCCCTGCCTCGGCTGAACGGCGATACCACTCGACAGCCGCCTCAAGATCCTTGGGGCAATGCTGCCCGTCTTCCAGGTAACGCCCGAGCAGGTTCATGGACTTGGCGTGGCCCTGCTCGGCGGCCTGGCGATACAGCGCCAGTGCTTGCGCCTGGTCTTCTACAACGCCACGACCGGTCGCCAGCAGATTGGCGTAGTTGTACTGCGCCCAATCCAGCCCGGCGTGTGCCGCCCGGCGATATTCCTGCGCGGCTGCTGCTTCATCGACGGCACAGCCCCAACCATGCTCCAGGCAGCGCCCGGTCATATTGCGCGCCATCAGGTGCCCGCCCTGCGCGGCAATCTGGAACCAGCGCAGCGCCAAGGCTTCATCGCGCGCAATGCCGCGCCCTTCCAGCAATATTTGCCCGAGCAGGGCCTGGGCATCGACCACACCTGCCTTGGCTGCGATCAGGATGGCCTGGGCGGCGCGCACCGGGGAATCATCGAGCATGCTTTGTAATTGCTCGACATTGAGCACTTCTTCGCGGCGCAATAAAAAGCCCATGCTCAGACCTCGACCCAGCGGCGCAACAGGTTGTGGTAGGTGCCGGTGAGTTGGATCAACGCGGGGTGGTCGGGGACGTCGCGGGTCAGTTGCTGAATGGCGCCGTCCATCTCGAACAGCAAGGTGCGCTGGCTGTCTTCGCGCACCAGGCTTTGGGTCCAGAAGAACGAGGCATAGCGCGCGCCACGGGTCACCGCGTTGACCTTGTGCAGGCTGGAGCCGGGGTACAGCACCATGTCGCCGGCAGGAAGCTTGACTCGCTGTACGCCGAATGTGTCCTGGATCTCCAGTTCCCCACCGTCGTAGTCGTCGGGGTCGCTGAAGAACAGCGTGGACGAAAGGTCGGTGCGCACGCGCTCATGGCTGCCTTTGGGTTGGCGCACCGCGTTGTCGATATGAAAGTCGAAACTGCCGCCAGCGGTGTAGCAGTTGAGCAATGGCGGGAAGACTTTATGCGGCAGCGCGGCCGACATGAACAGCGGGGTGCTCCACAACCGTTCCAGCATCGCCGCGCCGATTTCCTTGGCCAGGGGGTGGCCTTCGGGTAATTGCAGGTTGTGCTTGGCCTTGGCCGACTGGTGCCCGGCGGTGATTTTGCCGTCAGCCCATTCGGTCTCTTCTAGGGCCTGGCGAATGCGCAGCACCTCCTCGCGAGAGAACAGGCCGGGAATGTGCAGCAACATGGGGCAATACCTGCGATCAGAGAGGCGTCAATGGTATTGATTCTTATCCGCCCTGTAAAACACGGGGACGAACGAGAAGGCAAATTCCGTAACAAAAAAGTGTAAAGAATGTAAATTTGATGCGAATAGCAATATCTCGCAATTGATACAAAGTCTTGTTGGCCCTATATTCCGCGGCCTCACATCCTTGGGGAAGGGACACGTCATGTCGCGCACTATTCTAAAAATACCGGTCAGTTCACCACGCATGCTGGCTTCGGCCATCGGCGTAGCTCTGAGCGCCGGCTCCGCCGCCCACCTGGCGCAGGCGGCTGAAAATACCGAGCCAAAAGGCGAGCGCAACCCTATCTCCCTCGGCGCCACCAACATCACAGGGCAAGAGCAGGACAACACCTCCTACCAGGTCGAAAAAGCCTCGTCGCAGAAGTACACCGCACCGCTGGTGGACACGCCACGTTCGGTCACCGTGGTGCCGCAACAAGTACTCAAGGACACCGCCGCCACCTCGTTGCAGGATGCCTTGCGCACCGTACCGGGTATCACCTTCGGTGCCGGTGAAGGTGGCAACCCTCAGGGCGACCGTCCGTTCATCCGTGGTTTTGACGCTCAGGGCGACACCTACCTCGATGGCGTACGCGATACCGGCGGTCAGAGCCGCGAGATCTTCGACATCGAGTCCATCGAAGTCAGCAAAGGCCCCAACTCCTCGTTCGGCGGCCGTGGTTCGGCCGGTGGCAGCCTCAACCTGGTGAGCAAGACCCCACAAGCGCGGGACTTCACCAACGGCGGCTTTACCTACGGCTCCGACCAGACCCGCCGCTACGTGCTCGACGTGAACCGCCAGTTCCTCGACGACAGCGCGGCATTCCGCCTGAACCTGATGAGCCATGAACAAAACGTGGCTGGCCGCGATGCGGTGAACTACGACCGTTGGGGCGTGGCACCGTCGCTGACGTTTGGCCTGGGCACGCCGACCCGCGTCAACCTCAGTTATTACCATATGGAAAGTGATGACCTGCCGGATTCGGGGATTCCGTATGGCTATGGCTCAGCAACCGCCACGGCCCACGTGCATGACAAACCCAACGACGGCGGCGACAGCAACAACTTCTACGGTTTGAAAAGCCGTGACTTCCGCAAGACCCGCGCGGACATCAGCACGTTCTCCATCGAGCACGACCTGAACGACAACATGACGCTGAAAAACACCCTGCGCCACGGCAGCACCGGCCAGGACTATGTGCTCACTCAGCCGGATGACAGCAAGTTCAACGTCAACCGCTATGGCACCGTCTGGCGCCGCGCCAACAGCCGTGTCTCCACCACGACCACAACCACCAACCAGACTGACCTGTTTGGCAGCTTCCAGGCCCTGGGCTTCAAGCACACTTACTCCACTGGCCTGGAATTTACTGGTGAAGAAACCCGTGTCAGTGGCTACACCGTCAGCCCTAATGCGAACCCGGTGTGCACCACCGCCAAGGGCAGCCTGGGCGGCCAGTGCACCTCACTGAGCAACCCAAACCCCGACGATGCCTGGAACGGCAGCATCACCCGCAACTACAACGGCACCAACACCAAGGCCACCAGCCGCGCCGCGTACGTGTTCGATACCATCGAGCTCGATCCGAAATGGCTGCTGAACGTAGGCTTGCGTTACGACACCTTTGACACCGAAGCCAACACCAACGCCGTCGCCGGACGCACCAAGATCAAGGACGATAGCCAGTTCTTCAACTGGCAGGCCGGCCTGGTCTGGAAGCCGGTGGAGAACGGCAGCATCTACGCCTCGTACGCAACATCGGCCACGCCAGCCGGTGGCCTGATAGGCGAAGGTTCCGACGGCAACCCACTGTCTGCCGGTGCCGCCACCAGCGACTTGCAGCCAGAAGAAACCGTCAACTACGAACTGGGCACCAAGTGGGACCTGTTCCACGACCGCCTGTCCCTGACCGCAGCTATCTTCCGCACCGAGAAGAAAAACACCCGCATCCTGGTGGATGCACTCACCTACCAGAACGCCGGTGAATCTCAGGTCGATGGCATCGAGTTGTCCGCCAGCGGCAAAATTACCGAACAATGGCAGGTGTTTGCGGGCTACAGCTATCTGGACAGCGAACTGGTTAAATCCGGCCTCAACGGGCGTAACGGTGTCGTGAGTTCCGGCTCCAGCAAGGGCAACCAAATGCCCAACACGCCGAAGAACTCGTTCAGCCTGTGGACCACCTACGACGTGACGCCCAAGCTGACCATCGGCGGCGGCGCCTTCTATGTCGATCAGGTTTACGGCGACGTCGGCAACACGGTGTATGTACCCTCCTACACCCGCTACGACGCCATGGCCAGCTACAAGCTGACCAAGAACGTCGACCTGCAATTGAACGTGCAGAACCTGACTGACAAGACCTACTACGACAAGGCTTTCTCCACGCACTTCGCCAACCAGGCGGCCGGTCGTACGGCGTTATTGACCACCAGCTTCCACTTCTAAAAGCGGTAAAGTTCCAGCCAGAAGCCCCACACATCGGATGCGTGGGGCTTTTGCGTGTTCCCAGGCAACTCACGGCATAATGCGCGCCGTGATCAGATATCCAGCTAAGCGAGGCGCTCCGACGTGTTGAAGAAAACCCTGTTCCAGTTGCATTGGTTCTTCGGCATCACGGCCGGGCTGGTGCTGGCCTTGATGGGGGTCACCGGGGCCACGTACTCGTTTCAGGACGAGATCCTGCGGGCGCTCAACCCCACCGTGTTGAGCGTGCAGAAACGCGAAGCCGGTGTACTGCCGCCCGCCGAGTTGGTACGCAAGTTGGAAGCGGCCGAAGGCAAGACCGTGGCCATGCTGTGGGTAGAAAGCGACAGCGGCAACGCCGGCCGCGTGTCCTTCACCCCGCCACCGGGCGAGCGCCGTGGCCAGATGCGCTACTTTGACCCGTACACCGGCGACTACATGGGCGACGCGGTCGGCCAGGACCTGTTCGGCTTTATCCTGCAACTGCACCGTTTCCTCGCCATCGGTGACACCGGGCGCAATATCACCGGCGCCTGCACCCTGATCCTGTTGTTCTTCTGCCTCTCCGGCCTGTACCTGCGCTGGCCGCGCCAGGTGAAAAGCTGGCGCGTCTGGCTGACCCTGGACTGGCGCAAAAAGGGCCGCAGCTTCAATTGGGACCTGCACTCGGTATTCGGCACCTGGTGCCTGCTGTTTTATCTGTTGGCGGCACTGACCGGGCTGTATTGGTCCTACGACTGGTACAACCGTGGCGTGACCAAACTGCTGTCCGACGCGCCGCAGAACGAGCGCATGCGCAAGCGCGGCCCAGCCCCCGCTGGCCCGGCTCCGGTGGCCAACTACGACGCGATCTGGAGCAGCATCTACAGCAACGCCGGCCCCGACTTGAGCGCCTACAACATTCGGATGCCGCCGGTGGCCGGGCAACCGGCCACTGTGTATTACCTGCTCAACTCATCGCCCCATGACCGCGCGCTGAACCAGATCAACCTGGACCCGGCCACCGGCGAGGTCAAATCCCACGAGCGCTACGCCAGTAAAAGCCTCAAGGCGCAGTTGCTGACCAGTGTGTATGCGCTGCACACCGGCAGCTATTTCGGCCTGGTCGGGCGGATTGTCCTCACCGTCAGTTCACTGCTTATGCCGCTGTTTTTCATCACGGGCTGGCTGCTGTACCTGGACCGACGCCGTAAAAAGCGCCAGGTCCGCGATGCCCGCAAAGGTCTGACAGGTAACCACAGCGATGCGCCGGCCTGGCTGATCGGCTTCGCCAGCCAGAGCGGCTTTGCCGAACAACTGGCCTGGCAAACGGCCGGGCAATTACAGGCTGCGGGCCTGGCGGTGAAGGTGCAGCCCCTGGGCAGTGTCAGCCCTGACGACCTCAGCCAATCGCAAAACGCGCTGTTTGTGGTCAGTACCTTCGGCGACGGTGAAGCCCCCGACAGCGCCCGTGGTTTCGAGCGCAGCGTGCTCGGCCAGGCGCTGCCCCTCAAAGGCTTGAACTACTCGGTGCTGGCCCTGGGCGACCGGCAGTACGAGCATTTTTGCGGCTTTGCCCGGCGCCTGCATTTCTGGCTGACCAACCAGGGCGGCACCCCGCTGTTTGCTCCGGTTGAAGTCGACAGTGGCGACACCCTGGCGTTGCAGACCTGGCAACAGCAACTGGGCCAGCTCACCGGGCACGCACCGACAGCGGCCTGGCCGACGGCTCATTACGAAAACTGGACCCTGAGCCAACGCACCCTGCTCAACCCCAACAGTGTCGGCTCGCCCGTCTACCTGCTGGGCCTGACGTCCACGTCTGCGCATAGCTGGCTGGCTGGCGACCTGGTGGAAGTCCTGCCGCGTAATTGCCCCTGGGCCATCGAACACTTCCTGGCCGGCCTGGGCTTGGTCGGCAGCGACGGCGTGGTGATCGACGGCGTCGCCCACACCCTCGACCAGGCCCTGGCCACGCGCCAACTGCCGGACAACCGCACGCACCTGGTCGGCCTGCACGCCCAGGCACTGGTGGACGCGCTGGTACCGCTGGGCATGCGCGAATACTCCATCGCCTCGATTGCCAGCGACGGTGTGCTGGAGCTGATCGTGCGCCAGGAACGCCACCCCGACGGCAGCCTGGGGCTTGGCTCCGGCTGGCTGACCGAACACGCCGCCCTCGGCTCGGCCATCAGCCTGCGCTTGCGGCGCAACAGCGGCTTCCATTTGCCCGACGCGCCCGTGCCGCTGATTCTGCTGGGCAACGGCACCGGCCTGGCGGGCCTGCGCAGCTTGCTCAAAGCACGCATTGCCGACGGCCAGCAGCGCAACTGGCTGCTGTTTGGCGAGCGCAATATCGCCCACGACTACCTGTGCCAGAACGAACTGCAAGGCTGGCTCGCCAATGGAGATTTGGCCCTGCTGGACCTGGCGTTTTCCCGGGACCAGGAGGAGAAAATCTACGTACAGGACCGTTTGCGCGAATCAGCGGATGTGCTGCGTAAATGGCTGGCGGATGGCGCGGCGATTTATGTATGTGGCAGCTTGCAAGGGATGGCGACGGGCGTGGATCAGGCACTGGCAGACATCCTGGGCAATGAGGCGCTGGAGCGCCTGATCGAACAGGGCCGCTATCGTCGGGATGTCTACTGACCCCGCTAATGCCTGCCCTCTGTAGGAGCGAGCTTGCTCGCGAAGAACGTCAACGATAACGCGGGCTTCCTGAATAACGCGGCGTCTATGAGTTTTTCGCGAGCAAGCTCGCTCCTACAGTTTTGATTGCATTCCAATCAGATGGGTTGCAGCTTTTGCTCAAACACCGAGACGCCATCGAGATCGCGCAGCATCACCGTCAACTCCGCCGTCTGCCCATCAATCTGCACCTCACCAAAAAACTGGAAACCCGCAAACGGCGAGGTGTTTTGCGCTGGTGGCGCCTTCTGGAACACCACGTGCGGGCCGAAGGTTTTATCCAGTGGGTTGGGCCCGAAGCTTCCGGCATTCAACGGCCCTGCCACAAACTCCCAGAACGGCTCGAAATCCTGGAACGCCGCGCGGTCAGGGTGGTAATGATGCGCCGCGCAGTAATGCACATCGGCCGTCAGCCACACGTGGTTGCGCACCTTGTGCTCATGCAGGAACCCCAGCAGTTCGGCGATCTCCAGCTCACGCCCTTGCGCCGGGCCAGGGTCGCCGTTGGCGATCGCTTCCCAGCGCGCCACACCGGGGCTGACTTCACCGTCGGGTACGCCCAGGCCGATGGGCATGTCGGCGGCGACCACCTTCCACTGCGCTTGCGACGCCTTGAGCCCGCGCTTGAGCCAGTCCAACTGTTCACGACCGAGGAAGGGTTTTTCAGCGCCCAGGTTGTCGTCATTCGGCCCGCGATAGCTGCGCATATCCAACACAAACACATCCAGCAGCGGCCCATAACTGAGCTTGCGATAAATGCGCCCGCCACCGTCGGCGCTCTGTCGGCGCATGGGTGAATATTCCAGCCAGGCCTGGCGGGCACGGCCCACCAGAGTGTTGATGTCGCGGGTCTGGTAACGCTCATCCAACTGCTTGCTCGATGACCAGTTGTTGATCACCTCGTGATCGTCCCACTGCCAGATCTGCGGCACCTCGGCATTGAAGCGGCGCACGTTTTCATCCAGCAGGTTGTAGCGGTAATTGCCGCGATATTCATCGAGGGTTTCCGCGACTTTGCTCTTGGCTTCGGTGGTGATGTTGCGCCAGATGCGCCCGCCTTCGGTGGTGATCTGCGCGGGGACTGGGCCGTCGGCATAGATGGTGTCGCCGCTGTGGATAAAAAAGTCCGGCAGCCGCAGGCGCATGGCTTCATAGATGCGCATGCCACCGATGTCCGGGTTGATGCCGAAGCCTTGGCCGACGGTGTCGCCGCTCCACACAAAACGGATGTCACGACGCTGTTGCGGCACGCTACGCAAGTGGCCGAACCAGGGTTCACTGGCAATGCCGCTCTGGGCGTCTTCGAAATGCACGCGGTAGAAAATCGCCTGGTCGACCGGCAGCCCGGTGAGTTCGACACGGGCGGTAAAGTCGGTGCGGCTGTCAGCCAGGGGCGAGACGAAACGGCGCGGGTTGCTGAACACACTGCGGGTATCCCACTCCACCACCATCTTCGCCGGGCGGTCGCTGCGGCTCCAGATCATGGCGCGGTCGCCCTGCAGGTCGCCCGACTGCACGCCGTCAGTGAGTTGCGGTCGGTCCTTCACCGAAGCGATCACCGCCGGCGCCAGGCCCGGCAGCAAAAGGCCGGCGCCCACGGCTTGCATCACACGGCGGCGGCCCAGATCGAAGTGGCTCATGCAGGTGCCCTCTTGAGTATCAAAAGGGCCACTAAAGCATGATGGGATGAAGCGCAGATGACAGGATCCAACGCTAGGAGCGAGCTTGCTCGCGAAAAACGTCAACGATCACGCGGGCTTGCTGAATGAGCGCGGCGCCTTTTAGTTCTTCGCGAGCAAGCTCGCTCCTACAGGGTATTGGTCAGGCAGTAACGGCCAGCTCGGCCGCTTCCGGCCGCTTGAGCAGGGCATACACCAGCCCGGTCAACACACTGCCCGCCACAATCGCCAACAAGTACAACAACGCATGGTTCATCGCATTCGGAATCACCAGCACAAACAAGCCGCCATGGGGCGCGGCGAGTTTGCAGCCAAAGTACATCGACAGCGCACCGGTCAACGCGCCGCCGGCGATGCTGGCGGGAATGACGCGCAGCGGGTCTTTGGCGGCGAAAGGAATCGCGCCTTCGGAGATAAAGCACAGCCCCAGGATCATCGCCGCCTTGCCGGCTTCGCGTTCGGTCTGGGCGAACTTGCGTCGGGCCAGTAACGTAGCGATGCCCATGCCAATCGGCGGCACCATGCCGGCGGCCATGGTCGCGGCCATCGGCGCGCCGCTCGAGGCGGCCAGCAGGCCGACCGAGAACGCATAGGCCGCCTTGTTGATCGGCCCGCCCAAGTCCACGCACATCATGCCGCCGAGCAAAATGCCCAACAGCACCGCGTTGGTGGTGCCCATGGTGCTGAGGAAGTCCGTCAGGCCCGTGAGCAAGCGGGCGACCGGTGGCCCCACTAGGTAGATCATCACCAAACCGGTAAACAGGCTCGCCAATAACGGGATGATCAGGATCGGCTTGAGCGCTTCCAGGCTCTGGGGCAGTTGCACCGCGCGGCTGATCAGCTTGACGCAATACCCGGCGACGAAACCGGCGAGGATGCCGCCAATAAACCCAGCCCCCAGCGTCCCCGCCAGCAGCCCGCCAATCATGCCGGGCGCAAGGCCGGGACGGTCGGCAATCGAGTAGGCGATGTAGCCCGCCAGCAGCGGCACCATCAACAGGAACGCCTGGTCACCCACGGATTTGAGCGCCGCCGCCAAGGTGCCGGGCTGCTCGAAAGCATGGATGCCGAACACAAACGACAAGGCGATCAGCAAGCCCCCCGCCACCACCATCGGCAGCATGTACGACACGCCGGTGAGCAGGTGTTTGTAGATCCCGGTTTTCTCGGCCTTGGCCGCTGCACCGCTGGCCGCGCTTTCCACTGCGCCTTCGGCGAGGGCCTTGTTGAGGATGGCTTCGGATTGCTTGAGGGCAATGCCGGTGCCACAGCGGTAAATCTTCTTGCCGGCGAAACGCTCGGTGGCCACTTCGATATCGGCCGCGAGCAATACCACATCGGCCTCGGCAATCGCCTGGGGGCTCAACGGCGTGCGTGCGCCCACCGAACCTTGGGTCTCGACCTGCAAGTCATAACCCAGGCGCAGGGCCGTCTGCTGCAAGGCTTCGGCGGCCATGAACGTGTGGGCCACACCGGTGGGGCACGCGGTAATCGCGACGATACGCGGCGCAGCCTTGGCCGCCACCGGGGCGGCGTTGGCGACATACACCTGGGCCTCTTCAGCCCCACGGCGCAACACGCCTTCGACATCCGCCAACGCCTGGGCGGGCGTGCTCTGGAACACACGCTTGCCGACAAACCGCTGCATATCTACCGGGGTACTGCTGACCAGCAGCACCCACTCGGCATCATCAATCGTCGCCTGGGACAACTGGCGCTCCGGGCGCTGCACATCGACGACTTCAACACTGGTGTGCAAGCCCATGCGCTGGGCGGCGGCGTCCAGCAAGCGGGCGCACAGCACACTGGTGACCATGCCGTTCGGGCAGGCGGTAACAATGGCTAACTTCATCACAAACCCTCTTATTGTTCTGTCAGCGTGCGCACATCGACGCCGCTTTCGAGACGCGCCAACTGCGCGTCATCGCTGATGCCAAAACCGATCTGTGTCACTGCCATCGCGGCAATCGCCGTGGCCCGGCGCAGGGTGTGCTCCGGCGTGTCGCCACTGAGCAAACCGTGGAGCATCCCGGCCAGCAGCGAGTCGCCGGCGCCCACGGTACTGGCCACTGCCACTTTGGGCGGCGTGGCGTGCAGCGCCGCACCTGGGCGGTACCAGGTCACGCCTGCGGCCCCGTCGGACACCACCACATGCTCGACGCCTTGCTGATGCAGGCGGCTGATGGCATCGGTGGCGTTACCCAAGGCCTCGGCCAGCTCTTCGGTATTGGGTTTGACCAGCCACGGCCCAACCTCCAGCCCCAGGCGCAGCGCTTCGCCGCTGGTGTCCAGGGCGACTTTCAACCCGAGGTCCTTCAACGCCTCCAGCAGACCTTTAAACCACTGCGGGCTGACGCCGCGCGGCAGGCTACCGGCCACCACCACCGCATCGAACTCCGGGCCAATGATCGCGACCATCTTGAGCAGGGCTTTTAGCGCCTCTTCAGTCACCAGCGGCCCCGGTGCATTGATGTCGGTGACCCGCCCATCCTGTTCGGCAATCTTGATGTTGCTACGGGTTTCGCCGGGAACCCGGATGAAGGCATCGCCAAACCCACGGCGCTTGATCAGCGCATTGAAAGCCTGGGGGTTGGCACTGCCGAGGAACCCGCCCACGCTGACGTAATGGCCCAGGTCCGCCAGCACTTGCGCCACATTCACGCCCTTGCCCGCCGCGTGGGTGAGCATCGCTTCACTGCGATTGACCTCACCGGGTTGCAGGTGCGCCAGGCGTACCG
Organism: Pseudomonas salmasensis; assembly: GCF_014268375.2. Classification (NCBI taxonomy): domain Bacteria; kingdom Pseudomonadati; phylum Pseudomonadota; class Gammaproteobacteria; order Pseudomonadales; family Pseudomonadaceae; genus Pseudomonas; species Pseudomonas salmasensis. Next base: position 4,483,067 of record NZ_CP077083.1, on the reverse strand, counting down.
TGAGGTCCAACGCCGGGTTCAGCGTCAGGGTCAGAATATTCGCCATCTACACGGCCTCCACTAGGGCACGCACTTGCGCGGGCGAACCCACCGCCAGTGCTTGTTGCGCCAGGCCCTGGGCCTCGCTCAGACTGAATTCACGCACTCGCGCCTTCACCTCGGGAATGCTGCGGGCCGACACGCTCAACTCATCCACACCCAGGCCGACCAGCACCGGTACCGCCAGCGGGTCCGCCGCCAACTCGCCGCACACACCCACCCATTTGCCATGGGCATGGGCGGCGCGCACGGTGATGTCGATCAGTTGCAAAACTGCCGGGTGCAAGCCATCGGCCTGGGCCGACAGGGTCGGGTGGCCGCGGTCGATGGCCAGGGTGTACTGGGTCAGGTCGTTGGTGCCGACGCTGAAGAAGTCGACTTCCTTGGCGAGCACCGGCGCCAGCAAGGCGGCTGAAGGCACTTCGATCATGATCCCCAGTTGCAGGTCCGCCACCGGGATCTCCAGGCGCAGGCGCTCGGTCATGTCCCGGGCGGCGCGCCACTCATCCACGCTGCCGACCATGGGGAACATGATGCGCAGCGGGCGGTTGTCTGCTGCACGCAGCAATGCGCGCAGTTGCGCTTCCATGATCTGCGGGCGTTGCAACGTCAGGCGAATGCCGCGCACACCCAGAAAGGGGTTTTCCTCTTCGGCGATCGGCCAATAGGGCAAAGGTTTATCGCCGCCCACATCCAGGGTGCGCACCACCAACGGGCGACCGTTGAGGCCGTCGAGTACGCGACGGTATTCGGCCTCCTGAGTGGCCTCGTCCGGCGCCTGGGGGTGGGCCATGAAAATCAGTTCGGTGCGCAGCAGGCCAATACCTTCGGCGCCCTGCTCCACTGCGCTGGCCACCCCGGCGCTTTCGCCAATGTTGGCGAACACTTCCACGGCGTGACCGTCCCGAGTCAGCGCCGCTTCATGGCGCTGGGCCGAGGCGGCTTGCAAGCGCTGTTCGCGGCTGTCGCGCTCCACGGTGGCCCGTTGCAGGGTGGCGGCGTCGGGGTCCACATGCAGGCGACCGCGCTGGCCATCGAGCAACAGTGGCGTGCCGGCGTTGAGCAGTAACACCGCAGCGCCAGCACCGACCAAGGCCGGAATGCCCAGGGCGCGGGCGACGATAGCGCTGTGAGCGGTGGCGCCACCTCGGGCGGTGAGAATGCCGGCAACGCGGGCCGGGTCCAGGCGTGCTACATCCGAAGGGCCGACTTCTTCCATCACCAGGATGTAGGGTTCGCTCGGTTCCTGGACGCTCTCGACGCCACACAACTGCGCCAGCACACGGCGGCCGATGTCACGCAAGTCGGCAGCACGCTCGGCCAGCAGGGCATCCTGCAAGGCTTCCTGTTGCTTGGCGGCGGCTTCGATCACGCTCATCCAGGCGGCTTCGGCGCTTTCGCCTTGCTTGAGGCGGGTGTCGACTTCGTCGGTCAGTTCCGGGTCGTCGAGCATTTCCTGGTGGGTGATGAAAATCTCGCGGATGGCCTTGGCCTGGCTGCGTTCGATCAGGCCTTGGATATCCGTACGCACTTCGCTCAAGGCCGTGTGCAGGCGCTGGCGTTCGGCGGCGGCAGACTCACCGCGCAGCGGGTAATCGAACACCTGCGGCACCTGGATATGGGCCGGGCCGATGGCAATACCCGGTGCGGCGGCAATGGCCTGGAGTTGGCTACCGCTCAGTGGCGCGCTGAGTACGGGTTCGATGTCGACCTGCGCTGGCTGTGCGCTCACGGTGGGCAAAGGCTCGACCTCTTCGCCAAGGCCCTCTTGCACGGCGGCCAAGAGCGCGGGCAGTGCATCGCCGGCCACCGTCGGCTCGGCCACAAACTCCAGCACCTGGCCACGACGCGCGCCGAGGCTGAGCAACTTGCTCAGGCTTTTGACCGACACGGCGCCCACCGCGCCATCGACGATGCGCACGCGGATATCGCCGTCAAAACTTTTCGCCAATTGCGCCAGGATCTTGGCCGGGCGTGCATGCAACCCGTGGGCGTTGGCCAGGGTAATGCGGGCGCTGGGCCAGTCCGGCGGCAGTTCACCGCCCAGCACTTCCAGCACCGCGCGGCTGCTGGTGGCGCGCCCCAACTCCTGGCCGCGCCCTTCAATCAGCAAGGCACACAGGCGTTCAAGCAGGGTCTGGTGCGCTTCACCGAGGCTCGCCAGGCAAAACAGGCCGTGCAAGGGCTGGCCGAGGTAACGCATGGGTTTGTCCGGCGTCACAAAGGCCAGGCCTGGACGCTTGACCGTCTGCTCGCTGTGCAGCCACCACAGGCCATCGCCCAGGGGCAGCGCGTCGACTTGCTGCAACACGGCGGCAAAGCCATTGCTCACGCAGTCGGCCTGGCGCAGCAGGCGTGCACCACGCCATACCAGCTCTTCAAAATCATCGGCCGACACGCCCAGGCTGATCATCTGTGCATCCAGCGCCAGTTCCTGGGGCGCGCCTTGCAACAGTTTCAACAGGGCTTCGGCACTGCCGGCACGGCGCAAGGCCTGGCCCAGGTCGGTTTCACCCAGGGCACGGGTGAGCAGTTGCAACAGGCGCAGGTGTTCATCGGATTTAGCCGCGATGCCAATCGCCAGGTAAACGATTTGGCCATCGCCCCAGTCCACCCCTTCGGGGAACTGCAGCAGGCGCACACCGGTGGAAAATACCTGGTCGCGGGTTTCTGGCGTGCCATGAGGAATGGCAATGCCTTGGCCGAGAAAGGTCGAACCTTGGGCTTCACGGGCTTGCAAGCCACTGAGATAACCTTCGGCAACCAGGCCATCGGCCACTAATTTGTCAGCGAGCAGGTGCAAGGCAGCAGATTTATCCACAGCCACCTGGCCCATGGATATCTGCTCTACAGTGAGCTCAAGCATGCCGTTCTCCTAGTTAGTGCGACAAGCGCACTAGGTATTGTTGTAGGTAAATATGTTCGAAATTAACTGACTGAGCGGTCAATTGGCAGTGGTCACTCAGCGGCGAACATCGTAAAAATACGCCTGCTGAAACGTTTAATCTAGAATTTATGGCAGCTTACGCGTTAATTGCGCAAGCTTGAAGGGCCACTCGGCGCTTGCTGTGGGACATGGGTCGAATGCTGGAATCGGTTACGATTGGACAAAATGTCGGGGCGAGCGCCAAAAAACAAGGAAATCCCGGTTTGAAACTCAGTGATATCGCACGTCTGGCCGGTGTGTCCGTTACCACCGCCAGCTATGTCATCAATGGCAAGGCCGAACAGCAGCGCATCAGCAACGCAACCGTTGAGCGTGTGCGTGCCGTGGTCCAGGCCCATGGTTTTACCCCCAACCCTCAAGCCGCCGGGCTGCGCAGCCGGCATACACGCACCTTGGGGTTTATCCTGCCAGACCTGGAAAACCCCAGCTACGCACGCATCGCCAAACTGCTGGAACAAGGTGCACGGGCGCGGGGCTATCAGCTGTTGATTGCCAGCTCCGATGACGAAGCGGACAGCGAACGCCAACTGCTGCAACTGTTCCGTGCCAGGCGTTGCGATGCGTTGTTCGTCGCCAGTTGCCTGCCGGCCAGCGATGACAGCTATCGCGAGTTGCAGGCCAAGGGGCTGCCGGTGATTGCCATCGACCGAGAGATGGAGCCGAACCAGTTCTGTTCCGTGGTCAGCGACGACCACCAGGCCTGCCAGCAACTCACCAGCAGCTTGCTGCAACCGCTGCCCAAACAGATTGCACTGATTGGCGCGCGGCCCGAGCTGAGCATCAGCCAGGCACGTACCGCCGGTTTCCGTGATGCGCTGCAAGGCTTTACGGGCGACGTGATCATCGAACAGGGCGAAGCCTTCAGTCGTGACTGCGGCAGAGAGCTGATGGAGCAACTGCTGCAACGCCTGGGGCATCTGCCGGACGCGCTGGTGACCACCTCCTACGTACTGCTGCAAGGCGTGTTCGACGCGCTGCATGACTTCCCCCTCAAGTCGCGCCCCCTACGCCTGGGCACCTTCGGCGATACCCAGTTGCTGGATTTCCTGCCGCTGCCGGTCAACGCCATGGCCCAGCAACATCAGTTGATTGCCGAGACCGCCCTGCGCCTGGCCCTGGCTGCCATTGAAGAAGAACAGTACCAACCCGGGGTGCATGCGATTGGCCGGACCTTCAAGCAGCGTATTCACGGGGCCTGAGCGTGGAGCTGATCGACACCCACACGCACCTGGACTTCGAGGACTTCGACCAGGATCGCTCGCACGTCCTCGCCCACAGCCGTGAACTCGGCGTGCGGCGCCTGGTGGTGCTGGGGGTGTACCAGAGGAATTGGCAGCGGCTGTGGGACTTGGTGCAGCAGGACGAAGGCTTGTTCGCCGCCTTCGGCTTGCACCCGGTGTATCTCGATGAGCATCGCCCTGCCGACCTGCTGGAACTGGGCGACTGGTTGACGCGCCTGCACGGCCACCGGCAACTGTGCGCCGTGGGCGAAATTGGCCTGGATTACTTTCTGGAACAGTTGGACCACCAGCGCCAGCAACCGCTGTTTGAAGCCCAACTGAAACTCGCGGTGGATTTCCAACTGCCGGCCTTGCTCCACGTTCGCCGCAGCCACGCCGCCGTGATTGCCACCCTCAAGCGCATCCGCGTGCCCAGAGGCGGCATCATCCATGCGTTCGCCGGCAGCGTTGAAGAGGCACGCGAGTACATCAAGCTCGGGTTCAAACTGGGCCTGGGCGGCGCTGCCACCTGGCCCCAGGCGCTGCGCATGCACAGGGTACTGGCGCAGTTACCACTTGATGCCGTGGTGCTGGAAACCGACTCGCCGGATATGGCCCCGGCCATGTACCCCAACCAGCGCAATAGCCCACAGCACCTGCCGCAGATCTGCACGGCCCTGGCCGAGCGCATGGGTATCAGCCCTTTATTGCTGGCTGAGGCGAGCACACGCAATGCGTGCGAGCTGTTCAACTGGTAGCGGGCTGATGACCTGCAACTTCAAGGTCATTGTCTGTCGATGTCGGGCATAGCGCACCACCAGCAAATGGATCAGCACGGCGACCAGCGAAATGTTCAACTGCCCGATCACACTGAGCAGCCCCAACCATTCAGCGACCAAGGCCACCAGCAAGGTCGCGCACGTCAGCATGATCATGCTCGGGCGTACCAGCGCCCAGTGGTCCAGGGCCTTGAACTGGCGCAACTGCTTGACGCACTCCAACTGCAAACCGCAGTGGCAATACGTACAGTCAAACGGCACCTCAATGGCAATGGCGTTCAGTTGCCAGGGCTTGAGCTCAAACGTCATGTTGCATTGGGCGCAATGCCCTTTGATACCGATTGCGGCGGCCATCGTTTTGTCCCCTCGTGACCGTGACGGATGAAATAAATTTTCACCTATTCACGCCCCGATAAAACACGCATTGGTAAATCAGGACATAAGCCACATGGCCCGCCGCTCTGTCCTTCAGAACCGCCCTACACCCGAAACGCGCCAATCAATTGCTTCAACTCAACCACCTGGGTTGCCAGTTGCCGACTGGCCGCTTCCGTGTGCTGCGCGCCTTGCGCTGCATGCTCGCCGGCGCGGTTGATTTCGACAATGTTCTGGTCGATGTCGTGGGCGACCGCCGTTTGCTGCTCCACGGCGGCGGCGATCTGCTGGTTCTGATCGACGATCATCCCAACCGCCCCCAGGATATTTTCCAGGGCTTGCTGGACTTTTTCCGACTGCCCTACCGTGCCATTCGCCATTTCATGGCTGCTACCCATGGCCTTCACCGCCGCACCCACGCCGCTGTGCAAGCGGATGATCATCTGCTCGATTTCCTCGGTAGAGTGCTGGGTGCGCCGAGCCAGGGTGCGCACCTCGTCGGCCACCACCGCAAACCCGCGCCCTTGGTCACCGGCGCGCGCCGCTTCGATGGCCGCGTTGAGCGCCAGCAGGTTGGTCTGCTCGGCGATGCTCTTGATCACTTCCAGAACGCTACTGATGGACTGGCTGTCGGTAGCCAGCTGGTTGATCACCCGCACCGATTCGTCGATCTCCGCCGCCAGGCGTGCGATGCCGCTTTGCTGGGATTGCACCAGCGCACGCCCGCTGACGGTTTCATCGTTGACGCTCTGGGCACTGCTGACCGCCGCCGCCGCGCTGCGCGCCACCTCCTGGGCGGTGGCGGACATTTGGTTCATCGCCGTCGCCACTTGCTCGATCTGGCTGCGCTGGCCGGACACCGCCTGGTTACTCTGTGCCGACACCGCCTGCACCTGGCCGGCCTGCAACTCGACCTGGCTGACCGTATGCCCAACGCGCTCGATCAGGTCATGAATCTTGGCCACGGTGCCATTGAACACCTGGCCCAGGTCGCCCAGTTCGTCACGGCTCTGGGCAACGAAGGTGACCGTCATGTCGCCCGCCGCCACTTTGTCCATCATCGCCCCCAGGCGACGCAAGGTGGTGCGGGTGGAGACAAAGAAACCGGCATAGAGATAGAAAATCAGCGCAAACACCGCCGCCAGGGCAGTGACCAGCAACACCATATGCAAACGGTTCTGCGCCAGGCGCTGCTGCAACTGCTGCCCGAGGAACGCCAGGGTGGCGTCATCCAATTGATAGGTCTTGGCCATCAGTTGGCTGACGCCGTCATAAAAGCCCTGCCAAGGCGCATCGAGAGTCTCGGCCATCACCACCTGCTCTTCGAAAAACTCACTGCCTTGCTTGAGGCTCGCCTGGCTGGCTTGCGCCGAGACGTCGAGGGCGGCGTGCGCGGCCTGGCTGGCGCCCAACGCGTCCTGCAGCTTCAGGCCGTATTCACCGTGGAGTTTTTCCAGCTGCTGCAGCAGTTCGTCAAAACGGGTGCTGGAGGACGAATTGATAAAGCCCTGCCCCAGGGAGTAGGCGCCCATCGCCCGGCCTTCGCCCAAGGCTTGGGTGACTTGAGGGGTGACGGTGGTGACCAGGTCGCTGAGCTGGCGCAGATCACTTTGCGGATCACGGCTCAAGCCGGCTTGGCTGGCGATGATCTGGCTGAACATCTGGGCCTGGTTGAGTAACTTGCTGATCAAAGCCGCTTTGTTGAGCAACGAGGTTTCCTGCTGCTGGGCCTTGAACGCGGCGATCAGTTCGTCGCGCTTACTGTCGAAGACGGCAACGTGCTCGGGCTGGGTCGCGATGGCGCGCAAGCTCTGCAAGCGCTCCACTACACTGGCTTCCAAGGCACTGATCTTGGTCTCCAGGTCTGCCGCTTTGCCAGACTGGCCGAGGGTCGCGTTGATCTGTACCTGGTTGTTGAGGGTTTCCAACTCGCGACGCAACGCCAGGCTGCTGCCAAGCAGGTCAAGGCTTTGCAGTTCGACGCGGGTGCCCTGGTATTCACGCCACGAATCGCGCACCAGGTAATAGTTGGTCGCCAGCATCGGCAGCAGGAACAGCACGCTGATCAGGCTGAACTTCATGCCGAAGCTCAGGCGGTTCATCAGCGCGACGGCGGGATAGAGCAAGCTCTTCACAGGTGACCTCCCCTTCTTTTATTTTTATTGAGGCGCAGGGCGGCGGCAGATAGCCACTATTTGGCGCTCTATCTGTATAGCTCAATTCGAAAGGGAGTTTTGTAACGTAAGGTTAACGGCGTGTCTGGAGGCCCTAACGCCATGTAGGAGCGAGCTTGCTCGCGAAAAACTTAACGACGCCGCGTTTATTCAGGAAGCACGCGTTATCGTTGACGTTTTTCGCGAGCAAGCTCGCTCCTACAAATTGGCATCAGGGGAGTACCGTCCAGATGGCAAACCCGGCATACCACAGCACCGCCGCGCGCAGCAGCAGTTCCCACAGGCGATCCAGGCTGTTAATGCCATCGGCCCCCACCACTGGCGGCGGGATTTCCGCAGCGGCCAGGCCGACTTTTTCCACCAACTGTGCCGCGCTGATGTCCCAGCTCAGCAGTTCGTGGAGCATCACCCGGCTGACCCCGACGAAATTGCCCACCAGGGCAAAGCTGGCCGCCAGCAGGCGTACCGGCAACCAGTCAAACGCGTGGCGCAGTTGCGTGGCGCGCTCGACCACCAAGGGGTTCTGGCTGTTTTCGCTGGCCAGTGCCAACAGGCGGTAGGCCAGGGCGGCCACCGGGCCCAGCAGGAAATACCAGAAAATCACCGCAAAAAAACTTTGATATGCCTGCCACAGCAGGTAGCCCTGGACACGCTCCAGCAGTTGCTCGCCACTGTCAGCGCCAATATTCAGGTCGCGCTCGGCCACATGCTCGGCCGCTTGCAGGTCACCGCGCCGCCAGGCATCGCGAAACGGCCCCAACCCTGCCAATAGGTCGCCACGGCCCAGGCTATAGATCACCACCAGCAAATGCACCGGCAATGCCAACAGGCCATAGGCCACTGGTTCCAGCACCAGCAACAGCAACGCCAGCAATGCCACCGGCAGCAGCACCAATACCAGCAGGATCAGCCAGGGCCGCTTGCCCATGCGCGGGCTCGATTCCAGCTTGGCCAGCTCACGCAGCCATCCGCCGTCACGCTGCAACCGCAGGCGCAAGGCTGAGAACTTCTCGATCCATACCGCCAGCACCAACACCAGGAAACTCATCGTTCGTGTCCTCCATCCTGCAGGGCGCTGCGAAAGCGCGTCCAATCAAAAGCGGGGCCCGGGTCGGTCTTGCGCCCCGGTGCGATGTCGCTGTGACCACAAATACGTTGGTGGGTGATCTTCGGGTAAGCCTTGAGCAACTGGCGGGTCAGGTCGATCAGCGCCGCATACTGGGCATCGGTGAACGGCAGGTCGTCCGTACCTTCCAGCTCGACTCCCAGGGAAAAATCGTTGCACACCTCGCGCCCGTCAAAAACGGAAACACCGGCATGCCAGGCCCGGTCGCGGCACGAAACAAATTGCGTCACAGTGCCGTCACGCTCAATCAGAAAATGCGCAGACACCCGTAGGCTGGCTATCCCTTCAAAGTAGGGATGCTCTGAAATATCCAGGCGGTTCTGGAAAAACTCCTGCACCTTGCCGGTCTTGAACTGCGCCGGAGGCAAACTGATGTTATGCACCACCAACAGCGAGATTTCGCCTTCAGGGCGCTCGTTGAAGTTGGGCGAAGGGCAATGACGAATGCCCTGGCACCAACCGCTGGCGGGGTCCAACTGCATACAGGCTCCTTGAGTGAGACGAGGTGTGACCAGTATGCCGCGTTCCACCCTGCGGTTGCGATCACTTGCCGCGATTGAGTTGCCGCAGGTCGCCCACCACGGCGGCCAGCGCACGTTCGAACAGCGGGCCATCGTCCAAGGCGTGCAGGACGCCCTGCTTGAACGCCAGGGCTAACTGGCACGCGTTTTTCTCCAGCACCTTGAGGCCCCCTCGGCTGACAAAAATATAGGTATCGGCGGGCGGCATGATTGCGGTCAACTTGCAGCGCAGGGTACCGGCTTCATGTTGCTGCAACGCTACCCAGACACCGACTCGCAACTGCTGGACCTTGAGCCGGTCGGGGTCGTCAGGGGGCATTGATTCGTCGGCGGCCGGCGGGCCAGCGTCCAGGGTAAAAGGCTCGCGGACTTCGACCAGCACCTCGCCGTCGAGCGGCTGAACATGCAGAGCCTGCAACCGCAGGAAAAACTCGCGGGTACTGAAAGGATCAAACGCCGCACCGGCCAACCCGTCACGCAATGCTTTGAGCAGCCCGGGTAATTGCTCCAGCAAACGCCGGCCGGCTTCGGTGTCTTCACGCAGGCCCACGCTCCAGAGCAATTCATCCAGGGTACGCAGCGCCGTCTGCCATTGCAGCGATTGTTCGCCGTGCTTGAGAACGGCCACTAACAGCACCTGGCTCCAGGCTTGCTGCACAAATTGCAGCACCGATGCCGGCAAGGTTTTGCCCACGAGCCGCCGATTGAGCACGCGCGCCACCTGGGTATGCAGGCGCTCTTGCTCGGCGTCACGGGTATGTCGCTCAAGGCGTTCACTGCGCGTGCGCTCTTGGGCTGTAAATGCGCTGAAGGTGGTGAGCAGTTGGGAGAAAATCGTCGGGTCTTCGACGAACTCATTCAGCAAACGCTGCACGAGTTGCTCGATACACAGATAGAGGTTGTCCCGTGGGGGTTCATGGGGCGGGCTCCAGCCGATGACGGCGCTCGCGATGTCATTGAGCAAGCGCCGCGCCGGATGCTGCGCGCAACTGAACAGGCTCTTGTCCAGCACCGCCACTTTCAGCAGCGGGATCTGCAAGCGAGCGATCAGCGCCTTGAAAGCGTCCGGCACACTGCTGTCATCGTGCATGAACTCGAACAGCATGGCCACCAGATTGATCACATCCTCGTCTGCTTCTTCTAAAACTCGCGACTTGCCACTCTTGACGCTGACCCGAGTGAGCAACTGCTCCAGCTGGCTGCGCAGGTCAAAATCGTCCTCGTTCTCCGGCTCTGGTACATATTGCTGCAAATGCGACAGCAGCCGCAGCAGATCGCGAGTGGCAATGGGTTGCGGCTCCGCGCTGGCTTCAAGGGTCGGGGCCACGCTGCCACGCACCGCTACCAGCAACGTCTGCAAGGCGCTGAACGCTTGCTGGCCGCTTTTATCCAGCGGCGGGTCGGCCACCGCTTGGCCGGTACAGTCCTGGTGCTCCCGGGCCGCACGCCCGCCGGCTCGACGGGATGGGACCGCTTTGAGTTCCGGCAATACGCCAGTGGCGATCAGCAATTGGTTGGCCTCGCCATACAACAGGTCGGCGTCACTGAGCACGTACTTCTCAAACAGCTTGAGCATGACCAGCTTGACGCGGATCTCCACCCCGAGGCTGCGCCCTGCTTGCAGGAAAAACTCGCACAGCCGCGCCGGGCCCAAGGGGTTTTCAGGATCATCCAGGCGCCTGCCAAGCAGTTCACTCAAGCGCGCGTTCAATTGCCCCAGCGCCAAGCCATCACGGTGGCGCACCCGACCGAGCATCGCCTCCAGGGCCACGGCTTTTTCCACGTCATCGGCGCTGGTGCCGGGTAGCGCCTCATAAGACACCAGCGGCACCAGGTGTGCCCCGCTGCACCGAGCCTGCCCCAGGTTGGCGAACGCCACGAACAGCTGCTCCATGAACACGCGTTCGAAGTTCTTGCGCTTGAGGCGCAGGTCGCGCATGGCCTCGAAAAAAATATGATGGTCGACGGTGCTACGGGCCTTTTCGGCCATTTCAAACAGGGTGTCGTCGGCGTTATCGAACAGTTCCTGCAAACCCTGCTGCAGCTGTTGCGCAGCCTTGTCACGCACCTGCAGCAACACCACCGGCAGGCGCGCGAGCGGCGATGGCGTGGCCTGTGCCCTGTTGATAGGCACCACCTTCCCGTCATTGTGCATCCTGGCCTCCTGAAACGGCGGTTTTGAGAGGTGGAAAGACCGGAGCAGGCCCGGCAGGCCCTGCAAATATCCCGGTTACCACCAAGACGTCAAAGCTATGACGCCAATTGCAAGGCGCGAGATTATCTTGCAAACGAGGGCAGTTGCGCCAGCACACTCTGACTTTGTGCGGTAAATGAGTGGCGAGCCTGGGTTAGAACGCACGCTGGCCCTATAATCGAGGCACTTTGTTTGTGGAGCCTGTTATGCCGAACCTCCGTCTTGCCGACCTCACCGCCGAAATCGAAGCCAACGTGCGCCGCGCACTGCTGGAAGACATCGGCAGTGGTGACATCACCGCGCAGTTGATCCCGGCCGAACGGCTGGCCAAGGCCACGATCATTACCCGTGAAGCGGCCGTGATTGCCGGTACGGCCTGGGTGGATGCGGTATTTCGCCAACTGGACCCACGGGTCGCCGTGCATTGGCAGGTAGCTGACGGTGAACGCGTCAGCCCCAATCAGGCGCTGTTCCACCTTGAAGGCCCGGCACGCTCGCTGCTCACGGGTGAACGCAGTGCGCTGAATTTTTTGCAGATGCTGTCAGGTGTAGCCACCCGAGCGCAGTTCCTGGCGGACTTTGTCGCGAGCACCCAGGTCAAACTGCTGGACACCCGCAAGACACTCCCAGGTCTGCGTTTGGCGCAGAAGTACGCGGTAACCTGCGGCGGTTGCCACAACCACCGCATCGGGCTGTATGACGCGTTCCTGATCAAGGAAAACCACATCGCCGCCTGCGGTGGTATCGCTCAAGCGATTACGGCCGCCCACAAGATCGCCCCGGGCAAGCCGGTGGAAATCGAAGTGGAAAGCCTGGAGGAATTGCGCGAAGCCCTGGCGGCGGGTGCCGACATCATCATGCTGGATGAACTGAGCCTGGACGACATGCGCGAAGCCGTGCGCCTGAACGCCGGCAAGGCCAAGCTGGAAGCCAGCGGCGGGATCAATGAAACCACCTTGCTGCCTATCGCTGAAACCGGCGTGGACTACATTTCCATCGGGGCGATGACCAAGGATGTGAAGGCGGTGGACCTGTCGATGCGCCTCAGTATCTGAAGATGCCGTAACTGTAGGAGCGAGCTTGCTCGCGAAAAACCCTAACGATAACGCGTACCTCTGGGGGCACGCGGTGGCCTTGAGTTTTTCGCGAGCAAGCTCGCTCCTACAGGCTGCTTTTAAACTACAAGGTTATTCATCTCGCAGTACTCGTCCCATTCGACACCCAGCACCTCGGCCGCCTCTTTGTGCAAGGCCAACCGTGCAGCTTCGAACTCTTCAGGGGTCGTGGTGTACTTGAGGGTCAGCTCCCAAGGCTGGAGGTTCTGGCTCTCGGCCTCGTCCTCGAATGCCCACTGAATCTGGTCGCGCTGATCATCGGCACTCAGGTCCTTGATCTCTTCTTTTAGCTGCGGCGTGTCCTCAAGGTAGTGCTTGAGCGCTTGTTCGTGCCGAGCGTCCTGGGTCATTTCAGTCGTGGTCATGTCGTTCTCTTAGATCGAGGAATGGGAATGCATCTGGGTCTTCAAGGTTGCGCAGATACAAAAGAGCGGGCGCAAATGCCCGGCTCACCTGGCCTTCAGAACCATTCTGGGATCATCTGAAAACATTGCCGTTGAAACAGTGGTGCCTGTGGTGCCCGAGACAGGAATCGAACCTGCGACCTTCGCGTTACGAGTGCGCTGCTCTACCGGCTGAGCTACACGGGCGGTGGGCTAAAGCTAGCACTGCATTGGGCATGCAGCAACTTGCTCGCTCACCGCCCGGCGACTGTCACGCGCCGTTGGCGCCGCAACCCTTGGCAGCATACTGAGGCTCTACCGTGGTGGCACAGCTCCAGCCGCTGGTGGCGCTGCGGGTCAGGGTGATGGTCTTGCCGAGCACGGGCGCGGGCGCATCGAGGATTTCACAACGGATAGTACCTGCGCCCGAGGCTACATCGCCTGTCACTTCGATAGTGCAGTTGGCGGTAGGGCTGGTTCCACCGATCAGCGGCAGCTTCGGCACTTCGCCCTGATTGATAGCGTCCTCGTAGCCGGCCTTTAACGCGCTGATTTCAGCCAACCCCGCGGTGAACTTGGCCTTGGCCTGGTGCTTGGTGTACATAGGCAGGCCGATGGTGGCCAAAATGCCGATGATTGCCACGACGATCAACAACTCGATCAAGGTAAAACCTTTTTGACGCATCTCTTTCACTCTCCAGAATAGAACCATGACAAGGCGCGTCCTGCGCCCCGTAGTGTGCAACGGCGCCAGTGTACTCATCCCCACGCAGTCCATCGCCTGCAAGACGCACAATCTGACATTTTATCGCCCAGCGCCAGCCTGCCCGACTCCGCAACCTGACTAAGCTATAAATTCTTCACGACCTGGGTGCGCCAACCTCACATGAACGACACTCCAACAATCTATGCCTGGGAGGGCATCAACCGCAAAGGGCGCCGGGTCTCCGGGCAAATCGCCGGCCATAACCTTGCGCTGATCAAGGTACAACTGCGCCAGAAAGGGATCTGCCCCGAGCGTGTGCGCAAAAAATCTTGTGCACTGCCGACCTTCAAGACGCGAATAACGCCTGCAGATATCGCCCTGTTCACTCGCCAGTTGGCCACTTTGCTCAAGGCCGGCATCCCGCTGCTGCAAGCCTTCGACATCATCAGTGAAGGCGTCGAAAACCCACAACTGCGCGAACTGGTGAAGGCGTTGAAACAGCACATTGCCAGCGGCCACCCGTTGGTTGCTGCCCTGCGTCAATATCCCCGCTACTTCGATGAGCTGTACTGCAATCTGGTGGCGGCTGGCGAAATGGCCGGTGCCCTGGAAACCCTGCTGGAGCGCGTGGCGATTCATCTGGAAAAAAGCCAACGGCTCAAAACCAGGATCAAGAAAGCCATGACCTACCCTATCGCGGTACTGGTAATTGCCACAGGGGTGAGCACAGTGCTGTTGATCCATGTGGTGCCGCAATTCCAGAACTTGTTCGCCGGGGTCAACGGCCAATTGCCGGGGTTTACCCTGGGGGTCATCGCGCTGTCGGAACTGCTGCAACAGGCGTGGTGGATGCTGGGGCTGGGTGTGGGCGCGGCGCTGGTTGCGGGGCGCCACGCCTACCGTAATTACCCGGGGTTTCGCCATTGGTGGGCAGCAGGTTTGTTGAAAGTGCCCGTGGCAGGCAAACTGCTGCACAAATCTGCCGTTGCTCGCTACGCCCGCACGCTTTCCACCACCTTTGCGGCGGGCGTTCCTCTGGTACAGGCATTGGGTTCGGTGGCTGGCGCCGTCGGTCATGGCCCCTTCAAACAGGCAATCGAACGTATGCGCCACGATGTATCCACAGGCATGCAGTTGAATCAATCAATGCATAACAGCGGCCTGTTCCCAGGCATGGCAATCCAGATGACCGCAATCGGGGAGGAGTCCGGCACCCTGGACCGCATGCTGGAAAAAGTCGCGAACCACTACGAGTCAGACGTGGATACCTTGGTCGACAACCTCACCAGCCTGATGGAGCCGCTGATTATGGTCGTATTGGGGGGGATTGTCGGCGCGCTGGTAGTCGCCATGTACTTGCCGGTATTTCAATTGGGGACGGCGTTTTGAGCCTGCTGCTGAGCGAGCATCCCTGGGCATTTGTTGGCATGGCGCTGGTGTTGGGCCTGATCGTCGGCAGCTTCCTCAATGTGCTGGTGTGGCGCCTGCCCAAAATGCTCGAGCGGGAGTGGCGTGCCCAGGCCCATGAGATTCTCGACTTGCCAGCCGAGCCCGGTGGGCCGGCCTATAACCTGATGCGCCCCAACTCATGCTGCCCGCACTGCAATCAACCGATTCGGCCTTGGGAAAATATCCCGGTGCTCAGCTACCTGCTGCTCCGGGGGCGTTGTGCCCACTGCCGCGAGCCCATCAGCCTGCGCTATCCCCTCACCGAACTGGCGTGCGCGCTGATCTGCGCCGCAGTCGCCTGGCACTTCGGCTTTAGCTGGCAAGCCGGCGCGGTGATGCTGCTGAGTTGTGGCTTGCTGGGCATGAGCCTGATTGATCTGGACCACCAACTGCTGCCGGATGTGCTGGTGCTGCCGCTGCTATGGCTGGGCCTGGTCCTCAACAGCGCTGACCTGCTGACGCCACTGCCCGATGCGGTGTGGGGCACGGTCATCGGCTACATGAGCTTGTGGAGCCTGTTCTGGCTGTTCAAGCTGGCCACCGGCAAAGACGGCATGGGCCATGGCGACTTCAAGTTACTGGCCTTGCTGGGAGCCTGGGGCGGCTGGCAGATTCTGCCGATGACCCTGCTGATGGCCTCGCTGCTGGGCGTGTTTGTTGGGCTGATCCTGCTGCGTTTTCGCAAGGCCCAGGCGTCAGCGCCAATGCCATTTGGCCCCTGCCTGGCAATTGCCGGCTGGATTGCATTGCTCTGGGGTGGTCAAATAACCGACTTCTATTTGCAGTCTGTCGGTTTCAGATGACCACTTCTGTTGCAACACCCTGGATTCTTGGGCTCACGGGCGGCATTGGCAGCGGCAAAAGCGCTGCGGCCGAGCACTTTATCAAGCTGGGCATCGACCTGGTGGACGCCGATCACGCCGCGCGCTGGGTGGTCGAGCCTGGCCGCCCGGCGCTGGCGCGCATTGCCGAACATTTCGGCGCCAGCGTGCTGCAAGCCGACGGCCAACTGGACCGTGCCGCGCTGCGCAAACTGATTTTTGAGGTCCCACAAGAGCGCCTGTGGCTGGAAGCCTTGCTGCACCCGCTGATCGCCGAGGAAATTCGCAGCCACCTGGCACGCGCACAGTCGCCCTACGCGATCCTGGTGTCACCGCTACTGATCGAGTCCGGGCAGTACAGCATGACCCAGCGCATCCTGGTGATCGACGTGCCGCAATCGCTGCAGATTCAGCGTACCCTGCAGCGCGACGGCATCAGCGAACAACAGGTGCAGGCAATTCTCAAGGCCCAGTCCAGCCGCGAAGACCGCCTGAACCATGCCGATGACGTGCTGGTCAACGATAAGGACCTGGCCTGGCTGCACGGCGAGGTCGAGCGACTGCACCACTTTTACCTTACTTTGCGTGGAGGCCGATCATGAGCCAACCCTTGACCGTCGACTGCCCAACCTGCGGCGCCCCCGTGGAATGGAAAGCGACCAACCTCAACCGGCCGTTCTGCTCGGACCGTTGCAAACTCATCGACCTGGGTGCCTGGGCCGCTGAAGAACACAAGATTCCCGTCGCCCCTGACGCCGAAGACGAACTGTTTTCCGAAGACCTGTCGCCGCGCCACTAAGGCCGCATAAAGGCATATTCCTGCTGGTCGTCGAGGTTTTCTGCAAGGTATTGCAACTCGTCGGCCAGGTCTTCAAAGCTGCGTACACCCTTGCTTTGCTGCACCACTGCGCTGAGCATGGCGCGCAAGGTCAAGCCGGGGTCAAACCCGATTTCCTGCGCTGCATCCTGGCTTCTGCGCAACTCCTGCCGTGCCCATTCATACACACTCATGATTCGTGCTCCTGAAAATTTTGCAGAGCATGGACCTGCGCCGCTGCCTGGCATTTGACCTGGATCAACGCCGCGAATCGTCGTCCTTCCAGGGCGCCGAGAGGTAGCGGGTGCGGTTGAAGGTCTCCAGCCATTCCGGGCAAAACACCACCAGCGCGCTGATGACCATGCCGTTGATAAAGGCTTCGGGAAAGATGATCAGCCACAGGTAACCGACAAAGTCCTCCAGCCATTGCGGCATTGCAAAAAGGCCGTCGAACCACAGCAGGCCCAGGCCGGCCAACAGGCACAGCAATGCCGACAGTGCGGCAGCAAAAAAGCCCGAACAGAAGATATACACAAAGGGGTTTCGCGGCTGCGCCCGCTCTACCAACAGCGCGCACCCTTCGGTGACCAGCACCGGCAGCACGATCAGGAGCAGGCCATTGACGCCAAGCGCGGCCAGGTCCTGGCGCCCCAACAGCATCAAGCCAAGCTGGGCGGCAAAACCACCGACGATAGCCAGCGGCCAATCGAGCAGCAAGGTCACGGCGGTCATGCCGATGAAGTGATAGGACACGCCGGTATCGAAATCCCGCCGCACCAGCCACAGCATGAACAGTGCGAACACCGTGCCGAAGAGCAAATGCTGGCGCCGCCGGTCGGCAAACAGCTCCACCCAGGGCGAGCGCAGGATCGCCCATATCACCACGGGCGCATACACCAGCCAGCCGATACCGAGGGTCTGGGGTGCCAAAACCGCTGCACTGATCACGGACGCTCTGCCTTTACCAAAAAACTCATCACATACCTCGTCCCTGGGCCTGTTTCACGTGAGCATTCTACACCCGCGTTTTAAGGCAAGACTTCCTGTGGTCATCATTTGAACGCTAAGCTGCGACTATGGATGACTCAGATTATTTGCGCCTGCTCACCGTAGCAGCCGAACAAGCCAACGCATTCCTGTCCAATGCCCGCAAGTGGGAGCGTGAGCGTTGGGTCTGCCAGCGCCTGCTGCAAGGCTTGAACGTGCCCTACCGTGTCGAAGAATTCCACGCAGCAGGCCAGGAGCCGCCCGACGTGCTGTTTCGCGACGCCAGCTTCGAGGTCTTTTTTGTGCTGGACGAGGGCCGCCGCCTGAACGACGAATGGCGCGATGAGTTGCTGCGCAGGCGCAGTGCTTTCTCCTTGAGCCAACTGGTACGGCGCGAAGCCAAGCCACGGCGTATCCCCGCCCATGAGTTTCTGCTGCGCCTGGCCCCCACACTGCGTAAAAAAGCTCACAACTACAAAGAACGCGGCATGGACCTGGGGGAGTTGGACCTTATCGCGTTTACCAGCCTCAAGCGCGAAGTGCTGGACCTCAACAGCCATTTTCCGCCGCCGACCGAATACCTGCGCCAGGGCTGGCGCTCGCTATCGCTGGTGGGGCCGACATTCGCGCGGGTCCTGTTCGCACATCCCGACGCGCCGGACTTCTTGCGCAACAACCTGGGCCGCAGCATAGTGTTTGATGTCGGCATCAGCCTGTGATGCCCCTGGCTGTAACGTGGCGCCCCTTTGCAACGTCTACCTGACGAGGCCTTTATGACCAGCCGCCTGAAACCCGATGACCAAGAGCGTGTCGAAGAGTACCTGCAACTCTCCCAGCACAGAGTCGAGCGCAAGCCTTTCCGGCCGTGGCTGCTCCTCTGCGTGGTGCTGGTAGTGGTGATCGGGCTCGGTGCGCTGAGCCGCCTATTGAGTTACCTGACGCTATGAGCCGCCTGGCGCTCGCGAGGGTAACTGCTCCGATTTCTTTTAGCCTTGCGAGATATCCCCATGACCCATCGTATTATTATCGTCGGCGGCGGTGCCGGCGGCCTGGAGTTGGCTACCCGCCTGGGTAAGACCCTGGGCAAGCGCGGCAAGGCCAGCATCACGCTGGTCGACACCAACCTGACCCACATCTGGAAGCCGTTGCTGCACGAAGTGGCTGCCGGCTCGCTGAATTCCTCGGAAGACGAACTCAACTACGTCGCCCAAGCCAAATGGAACCACTTCGAGTTCCAGCTGGGCCGTATGAGCGGGCTTGACCGTGAACAGAAGAAGATCCAGCTGGCCGCCACCCTCGACGAAGAAGGCCGCGAACTGGTACCCGCCCGCGTGCTGGGCTATGACAGCCTGGTGATTGCGGTAGGCAGCACCACCAACGACTTCGGCACCGAGGGCGCGGCGCAACATTGCCTGTTCCTCGACACCCGCAAGCAGGCCGAGCGCTTCCACCAGCAACTGCTCAACCACTACCTGCGCGCCCATGCAGGCCAAACCGACGCCGTTGAACAGATCAGCGTCGCCATCGTCGGCGCCGGTGCCACCGGTGTCGAGCTGGCCGCCGAGCTGCATAACGCCGCCCATGAACTGGCGGCTTATGGCCTGGACCGTATCAAGCCAGAAAACATGCACATCACCCTGATCGAAGCCGGCCCGCGTGTACTGCCTGCCCTGCCGGAGCGGATCGGTGGGCCAGTGCATAAGACCCTGGAGAAACTAGGGGTGACAGTACTGACCAACTCGGCGGTCAGTGAAGTAACCGCCGACGCCCTGATCACCAGCAGCGGCCAGGTGATCCCGGCTAGCCTCAAGGTCTGGGCGGCCGGTATTCGCGCACCTGGCTTCCTCAAGGACATCGACGGCCTGGAAACCAACCGCATCAACCAGTTGCAAGTCCTGCAAACCCTGCAAACCACCCGCGACGAAAACATCTTCGCCTTTGGTGATTGCGCCGCCTGCCCGCAGCCGGGCACCGACCGCAATGTACCGCCACGGGCCCAAGCGGCTCACCAACAGGCGTCATTGCTGGCCAAATCGCTGAAGCTGCGGATTGAAGGCAAGGAGCTGCCGACCTACAAGTACACCGACTACGGCTCGCTGATCTCGCTGTCGCGCTTTTCCGCGGTGGGTAACCTGATGGGCAATTTGACGGGCAGTGTGATGCTGGAAGGCTGGCTGGCGCGGATGTTCTACGTGTCGCTGTACCGCATGCACCAGATGGCGCTGTATGGGTTCTTCCGCACAGCGATGCTGATGCTGGGCAGCAAGATCGGCCGCGGCACCGAGCCACGCCTTAAATTGCATTAACAACGCATAACACCTGTGGGGGGGGCAAGTTAAGCGAATCTTGCCCCTTGTAGGAGCGAGCTTGCTCGCGAAAAACTCACAGGCGACGCGTTCACTTAGAAAGCCCGCGTTATCGTTGACGTCTTTCGCGAGCAAGCTCGCTCCTACAACAGGCAAAAAAAATCCCCGTATCTTTCGATACGAGGATTTTTAATATGGTCGGGGTAGGGGGATTCGAACTCCCGACATCCTGCTCCCAAAGCAGGCGCGCTACCGGACTGCGCTATACCCCGGTAATAAAAAGGCGACCTTTCAGTCGCCTTCTTCGATCAGCGCTTTTGGCCTCTGATCTTAAGATTCGATTCCAGCCTGAACTGGTCTCAAAAATGGTGGGTCGTGTGGGATTCGAACCTACGACCAATTGGTTAAAAGCCAACTGCTCTACCAACTGAGCTAACGACCCAAATATGGTCGGGGTAGGGGGATTCGAACTCCCGACATCCTGCTCCCAAAGCAGGCGCGCTACCGGACTGCGCTATACCCCGGTTTGAAATTGGCTCCGTGACCAGGACTCGAACCTGGGACCCAATGATTAACAGTCATTTGCTCTACCGACTGAGCTATCACGGAACTACATATTTCAAAGTTACTGCTGCGTTGCTTCCTCTTCGACCCTGTCCGTATCGCTACGTTAGCGTCTCTGAGGCGCGCTATTCTACAATCTTAAAAACCCCTGTCAACCCTTTAAATTGCTTTTAAGACAATGATTTGCGCTTCTTTCTGATTTCTTCTTGGGGAGAAGAAACCCGTGGGCTGACGTTGCTGCGGGGCGCACTTTACAAGCCTTTGCCTTACAGTTCAACGCCCTATCGAAAAAAAAGGCCCCGCGATGCGGGGCCTTCTTTGTTTACGCCAAGCGCTGGGCTTAATGGAAGACGATTTCGTCGTCTTTCACCGTCGCCGTGACGCGAGTACCAGGCATAAAGCTGCCCGACAGGATCAACTGCGCCAGCGGGTTCTCGATCCAGCGCTGGATCGCACGTTTAAGCGGCCGTGCGCCATACACCGGGTCGTAACCGACCGCGATCAGCTTGTCCAACGCTTCGCCGCTCAGCTCAAGGTCCAGCTCGCGCTCAGCCAGGCGGCTACGCAGGCGGCCCAACTGGATCTCGGTGATGCCCGCGATCTGATCCCGCGCCAGAGGCTCGAAGATCACCACTTCATCGACCCGGTTGATGAATTCCGGACGGAAGTGCGTGGTCAACGCGTCCATCACCGCCGCACGCTGGGCTTCACGATCACCCACCAATTCCTGGATCTGTGCCGAGCCCAGGTTGGAAGTCATCACGATCACCGTATTGCGAAAGTCCACCGTACGCCCGTGGCTGTCCGTCAAGCGACCATCCTCCAGCACCTGCAGCAAGATGTTGAACACATCCGGGTGCGCCTTCTCGACCTCATCCAGCAGGATCACCGAGTAAGGCTTGCGCCGCACGGCTTCGGTCAGATAACCGCCCTCTTCATAGCCCACATAGCCTGGTGGAGCACCGATCAGGCGAGCCACCGAGTGTTTCTCCATGAATTCAGACATATCGATCCGCACCATGGCCTCTTCCGTATCAAAGAGGAACTCGGCCAACGCCTTGCACAACTCGGTCTTACCCACACCGGTCGGGCCCAGGAACATGAACGAGCCGCTTGGACGGTTAGGGTCGGACAAGCCTGCCCGGGAACGCCGTACCGCGTTGGACACCGCCACCACTGCCTCTTCCTGGCCGATGACGCGCTGATGCAACAGGCTTTCCATCTTCAGCAACTTGTCGCGCTCGCCTTCGAGCATCTTCGACACCGGAATACCGGTCCACTTGGAGACCACTTCGGCAATTTCCTCCTCGGTCACCTTGCTACGCAGCAACTGGTTTTCAGGCTTGCCGTGCTGGTCGACCATCTGCAGGCTGCGCTCCAGGTCCGGGATCACCCCGTACTGCAACTCGGCCATGCGGTTCAGGTCGCCTTTACGGCGCGCGGCTTCCAGTTCCTGGCGGGACTGCTCGATTTTTTGCTGGATCTGCGCCGAGCCCTGTACTTCGGCTTTTTCCGAGGTCCAGATTTCTTCGAGGTCCGAATACTCACGTTCCAGGCGGACGATTTCTTCCTGGAGTTTTTCCAGGCGTTTCTTGGCCGCTTCGTCTTCTTCTTTCTTCAGCGCCTGGGATTCGACTTTCAGTTGAATCAGGCGTCGATCCAAACGATCCAGCACTTCCGGCTTGGAGTCGATCTCCATGCGGATGCGGCTGGCCGCTTCGTCGATCAGGTCGATAGCCTTGTCCGGCAACTGACGATCAGTGATATAGCGGTGGCTCAACTTGGCCGCCGCAATGATCGCACCGTCGGTGATCGCCACCTTATGGTGAACCTCATAGCGCTCTTTCAGGCCACGCAGGATCGCGATGGTGTCTTCTTCGCTCGGTTCTTCCACCAGTACTTTCTGGAAGCGACGCTCAAGGGCCGCGTCCTTTTCGATGTACTGACGGTATTCGTTGAGCGTGGTCGCACCGACGCAGTGCAACTCACCCCGCGCCAAGGCGGGCTTGAGCATATTGCCGGCGTCCATGGAACCTTCGCCCTTACCGGCGCCGACCATGGTGTGCAATTCGTCGATAAACAGAATGATCTGCCCTTCCTGCTTCGACAATTCGTTAAGCAAGGATTTGAGGCGTTCTTCGAACTCACCCCGGAACTTGGCACCGGCAATCAGCGAGCCCATGTCCAGAGACAGCAGGCGCTTGCCTTTGAGGCCATCCGGCACCTCGCCATTAATGATGCGCTGGGCCAGGCCTTCGGCAATCGCGGTTTTACCCACGCCAGGTTCACCGATCAGCACCGGGTTGTTCTTGGTGCGACGTTGCAACACCTGGATGGTGCGACGAATTTCGTCGTCACGGCCGATCACCGGGTCGAGCTTGCCTTCTTCGGCACGCTTGGTCAGGTCGACGGTGTATTTGTCCAGGGCCTGGCGCGACTCCTCATGGTTAGGGTCGTTCACCGCCTCGCCGCCACGCAGGTTGTTGATGGCGTTTTCCAGGGCTTTCTTGCTTACGCCCTGGCCCAGCAACAATTTGCCGAGTTTGCTGTTGTCGTCCATGGCGGCGAGCAGCACCAGTTCGCTGGAGATGAACTGGTCACCTTTCTGCTGGGCCAGGCGGTCGGCCTGGTTGAGCAGGCGCGCCAGATCCTGGGACATATTCACGTCCCCGGTGGGGTTCTGGATTTTCGGCAGTTGGTCGAGCTCTTTGCTCAACTCCTTGCGCAGGCTGTTGACGTCAAAGCCCACCTGCATCAGCAAGGGTTTGATAGAACCACCTTGCTGTTCCAGGAGCGCCTGCATCAAGTGCGCAGGTTCGATGGCCGGGTGGTCGAGGCCCACCGCCAAGGATTGAGAGTCAGACAAGGCCAACTGCAATTTGCTGGTTAAACGATCAATACGCATTAGTCACCTTCCTTTTGAGCAGGCCGGAGCTATGAACAAACACATCCTGAATGAAGAAACCTGCCAGATACCCTTATAGATGGGGTGGATTCTGGGCGTTTCAAGCGGCGGACGGTTGATACAGGTCAGGACAGTCTAGCGTTCAAGCCAGATAAGGGAGGCGAATCGGCCCGTGCGCGGGCTGCGGCGATAAGAAAAGAAACGCGGGTCGGTCACAGTGCACAAACCGCCACCATACACAGCGGTGACACCACGCGCTGCCAGGCGCAGGCGCGCCAGCTGGTAGATGTCGGCCATGAACTTGCCAGGGTTGTGGCTGGGAACAAAGGCTTGGGCGGTGGCCGGCAGTTGCTGCATGAACACTTCACGCACCTCCGGGCCGACCTCAAAGGCTTGTGGGCCAATGGCAGGGCCGAGCCAGACCAGAACCTCTTCAGGGGCGGTATCCAGGCGTTCGAACGCGGCCTCCAGCACCCCAGCCGCCAAGCCACGCCAGCCTGCATGGGCTGCGGCAACTCGGGTGCCCGCTCGATTACAGAACAGCGCCGGCAAGCAATCGGCGGTCATGGATGTACAGGCGATGCCAGGAGTGCTGGTCCAACTGCCATCGGCCTCGACAGTACGGCCCGGATCGGCCTCAACCACGCGCGTGCCGTGGACTTGGCGCAGCCAGGCAGGCTGGATATCGAAGGCGTCACTCAGGCGACGGCGATTTTCAAGGACGGCCTCAAGGCTATCCTCGACATGATCGCCCAGGTTGAGGCTGTCGAACGGCGCCAGACTGACGCCGCCCGCACGGGTGGTGACGCAGGCTTTTACCCGAGCCGGCGCGGGCCAGTCAGGTATCAGCCAGTCATTCATCCGACAAACGCCTCGCGATCCTGCTTGAGCAGCGAAAGCAGCCAGACCAGATCGTCTGGCAGTGGCGATTCCCAGCTCATGCGCTTACCGCTCGTCGGATGATCCAGTTCCAGGAAGCGTGCATGCAGTGCCTGGCGCGGGAACGTCTTGAGCGACTCAACCATGGTCTGGCTGGCCGCCGGCGGAATACGGAAGCGGCCACCGTAGGCTGGGTCGCCGACCAACGGAAAGTTGATGTGCGCCATGTGCACGCGAATCTGGTGGGTACGCCCGGTTTCCAGCTTGACCCGCACATGGGTGTGGGAGCGGAAACGCTCCAGCACACGGTAGTGGCTGACGGCCTGCTTGCCGCCCTCCATCACCGCCATACGCTGGCGCTGCTGGCCGTGACGACCAATGGGCGCGTTGATTTTGCCACCGGCCACAACGACGCCGATCACAATGCACTCATAGATGCGGCTGACGCTACGGCTCTGCAATTGCGTAACCAGTTGCGTCTGCGCCTGAATGGTCTTGGCCACCACCATAAGGCCGGTGGTGTCCTTGTCCAGACGGTGCACGATGCCGCAACGCGGCACATTGATGATGTCCGGCACGTGGTGCAACAGGGCATTGAGCAAGGTGCCATCAGCGTGCCCAGCGGCCGGGTGAACCACCAGGCCCGCGGGTTTGTTGATGACCAGGATGTCGTCGTCTTCATAGACGATATCCAGCTCGATGTCCTGGGCGACCCATTCTCCCTGGGCTTCCTGCTCGGCAGTCAGCTCAAGAATCGCACCGCCATGGACTATGTCTCGCGGGCGGATAACCGCTCCATCCACAGTCAGGCGGCCGTCTTTGATCCAGGCGGAAAGGCGCGAGCGCGAGTGCTCAGCGAATAATTGTGCGGCGACTTGATCGAGGCGTTGGCCGCCCAATTCGGACGGCACCTCTGCGCGAAGTTCAATTTTATCGGACATGCTCAGACTAGGCGTGGCGTAGCCTTTGGTTTCGGCTGCGCGCTTGTGGTTAAATACGGCGTCTTTTGCCCCGAGGCTTTCAACGGGGCGCTCATCATAACAGGACGGCCCCGCCCAAGACAGCGGCCGTCATAGGGACGCAAGCCGCCATGCAAGTGAAACACCTGCTGCTGATCGCCATCCTCGCCATGACTGCTGCTTGCTCGTCAACAAAGGACGTCGTCGACGAAAACCTGAGCGAAGTCGAGCTGTACCAGCAAGCTCAGACAGACTTGGACAATAATAGCTTCACCAGCGCCACAGCGAAGCTGAAGGCATTGGAGTCGCGTTACCCGTTCGGCCGCTATGCCGACCAGGCCCAGCTTGAGCTGATCTACGCCAACTACAAGAACGCCGAGCCGGAAGCTGCCAAGTCCGCTGCCGAGCGTTTCATCCGCCTGCACCCGCAGCATCCGAACGTGGACTACGCCTACTACATGAAGGGCCTGACCTCGTTCGACCAGGATGTTGGCCTGCTGGCGCGCTTCCTGCCGCTGGACATGACCAAGCGTGACCCGGGTGCTGCCCGCGACTCCTATAACGAGTTCGCCCAGCTGACCAGCCGCTACCCCAACAGCCGCTACGCGCCGGACGCCAAGCAGCGCATGATCTACCTGCGCAACCTGCTGGCTTCGTACGAGATCCACGTGGCCCACTACTACCTGACCCGTCAGGCTTATGTGGCCGCCGCCAACCGTGGCCGCTACGTGGTGGAAAACTTCCAGGAAACCCCATCCGTGGGCGACGGCCTGGCCGTGATGACCGAGGCTTACCAGCGCCTGCACCTGGACACCCTGGCGACCACCAGCCTGGAAACCCTGAAGCTCAACTACCCTGACCACCCGAGCCTGAAAGACGGCCAGTTCGTGCCTCAGGTTGCCGAAGCGGACAACCGTTCGTGGCTGAGCAAGTACACCCTGGGCCTGATCGAGTCCCGTCCACCGCTGCCGCCGGGTGAAACCCGCGCCAACCAGGACGTGATCAAGATGTACCAGGACGCCAAGGACGCCATTCCTTCGGAGCTCAAGCCACACGACGAGAACGGCGATGTGCTCGAAGAAGAAGAGCCACAAGCCCTGGGCGATAACCAGGACCGCTCGTGGTTCAGCTACATGACCTTCGGTGTGTTCGACTGATTGTTCGACGCAACGCAAAAAGGGAGCTCTCAAGGAGCTCCCTTTTTTATGAGCGAGTATTTATTGCCCTGTGCGCCCGTGATCACCTTGGCTAAACTGGCGCATTCCTTGTCGAGAAATGCCCATCATGCTTCGTCTACTGTTCTGGATTGCCGTCATTGCCGCCGCGGTATGGTTCTGGCGCAAATTCAAAAACCCTGCCGCCCGTCAGCAACGGCCTGCCGAGCCGGATGCGGCCCTGATGGTGCGTTGCGCCCACTGTGGCGTGCACCTGCCGCAAGACCGCGCACTGAGTTCACGCCAGCAATGGTACTGCACCCAGGCGCACCTGGAACAAGGGCCAAAGTCTATCCAGCCTTGAGGCGACCTGCGGGGGCGTAAGGCGCTGGATCGATGATCGGAGCCCGCGCCAGCAGCAAGTCGGTGAACAACTGGCAAGAGGCTGGTGCGAGTACCAGGCCATTGCGGTAATGCCCGCAATTGAGCCACAACCCCTTGAAGCCAGGGACCTCACCGATAAACGGTATACCTTCGGGTGAGCCAGGCCGCAAACCGGCCCAATGCCCGACCACCTCGGCGTCCGCCAAGGCGGGAATCAGTTCCACCGCAGACGCCTTGAGGCTTTCCAGCGCGATGTCGGTTGGCGTCTTGTCGAATCCTTCATGCTCCAACGTGCTGCCGATCAGGATGTGCCCATCCCGCCGCGGGATCGCATAGCGCCCCTTGGCCAGGACCATGCTGGATAAAAAGTCGGACGCGCATTTGTACAGGATCATTTGGCCTTTGACCGGCTCCACGGGCAGCCCCAAGCCCAGCGTACCCAGCAACTGCCCGCTCCAGGCCCCGGCCGCAAGCACCACCTGATCTCCCAAAACCTGGCCCGTAGCGGTATTCACACCCACTACCCTGCCGTCGCCGAGCACAAAGCCCAACACATCGCATTGCTCGTGAATCGTCACGTTCGGCAACGCCAGCAGCGCCGCCTTCAGTGATTTGACCAGGCGCGGGTTGCGAACATTGGCCACGTCGGCCATGTAGATTGCCTGGGCGTAGCCGCCCCCCAGCACCGGCACCGCGTCATGGGCCGCCGATACGTCCACTTTGCTCAATGGCCGCCCTTCACGGGCAGCCCAGGCCAGTGCATCCGCTTCGTCATCCAGGTCGAGCCAATACAAACCCGTGGTATGCACCTCTGGATCGACACCGGTGGCAGCAAACAACCGTTGCGCCAGTTGCGGGTAAAAATCCTGGGACCAATGGGCCAAGGCCGTGACCGCCTGGCTATAGCGCCACGGATATAACGGCGAGACAATCCCACCGCCCGCCCAGGAAGACTCCTGCCCAAGCCCACCGCGCTCCAGCAGCGTGACCGCCTGGCCCTCACTGGCGAGGTTGTACGCCGTCAACAGCCCGATTACTCCGCCGCCGACAATCACCACTTGCTGTTGCTTAGCCATCATTTGATCCAGCCGATAAACAGGGAAAGGCACACCCGGCGCCCACGTTTCAAGTACGCTCATCCTTGCCCCCAGCAGACCTTGGGCGACATTTCAGGCCCCGCTCCCGGGTTGCTGCGCATACCGGTGCTGGTCAAGCTGAAGGCTGCGCACGCGTCATTCGCCATGACCGAGTCCGTAGCAGGTGTGGCGAGCAGGTCAAAATCCTGGGGGTTCAGGACGACACTGATTCTATAGTGATCATTGCCCGCGCTGACGTCGCCCGCATCAATAAAAGTGCCATTTCTCGTGTAAGAACGCTCCAGATGCTGGGCTTGTTCGCTCAACAACGCGACGATCTGCGCCCGGTACACCTTTTTTACCTGCCCGAGGTACCCGGGATACGCAATCCCGGCCAGCAACGCGATGATCGCCACGACGATCAGTAACTCCATCAGGGTAAAACCCTGGCTCTCCTTGCCCATCCGATTGCTCCTTATTGAAGTTGCCGCCATAAGACCCGTCGAAACCTGACGCGGCCGCCCTCCTCTACCCGTGCATAGACCGTCTCCAGCACCGTGCGCGATTGCCCCGCGAGCCCGACCGAGGTGACACGAAAAAGTGAGGCCGGGGAACGGGGCGGCAAATGAGCCAGCCCTTCACCCTCCCCGAGGGATTGAATGCCATAAAAACCATCCTTCAAGGCAAGCCAGGTGACTGCCGAGGCAGGGTTCGTCCCGGCCGCCGTCAAGGAAAAAGCCTCAGCAGGCGGCGCACAGCGGGTGATCGAGTGGCAGACAGGCATCGCCTGGCCAACCTTTTGCACGGCCGATTCCCCCAACCTCAGACCGCTTTCGGCAGCTTGAAACGATTGATTGCGATGCCACAGGCTGCTCGCGACTTTTTGCTGGGAGACCGCAGCCTGTATCGAAGACAGCCCCACCTGCGACAGCACCAACAGAAACACCAGACTGATCAGCAGTACCATCCCGGTCTGCCGTACACGAATGCCACCCTGCATAGTCATCGCCCCTACCCCAGTCGGTTCCGCAGTGCCGCCACGACGCTGTAGGTCTGGTCCTTCACCCGGCCGGCGGGGTCTTGAAGGGTCATGAAGATGCGCACGCTACGTATCAGCGACTCATCGGCCGGATGGCTGTCATAGCGCGTCACAACCGTTGATGCCGAGGTGGCCGCCATGCCGAAGCTGACGTCGAATGCCCGCACGTTATCCATCAATACCGCCCTGGCGGGTGCTGCCGGAGTACTGATCTTCAACTGGCCCGATTCGTAGGTGTAGGTAAGTTGGCGTATGCCAAAGCGAAGTTGGCCGGGTTCGATAACGGGCGGTGTGCCGGCATAAGCCCGGGCCGTCTCCTTGCAGTCGGAGAGCACCGTCCAGTCGGGCTTACCGACGCTATCGCCGACATTCGCGGTCACCAGCGTCAGTGACTTCGCACTCCCCGCCGCTTCCCAGCTTATCGGCCGATCAAAGGCAGCCGGAGCATTATCGATAGCGGCCAAGGCCAAACACCCCAGCATGCCTGCCTGGCGAATATCCTGGGTGATCTTGCTCAGCACAAACCGCGCATCATCCTGCAGCAGCATGGCGGCCTGCTGGCTGGCGTGGGTCAACCGCGCACTGATCAGTATCTGGCTCGCCCCAAGTATCAAAACCAACCCGAGGGCGAGCGCCAGTAGCACTTCCACCAGGCTGAAACCTCGCGCAAGACGCTTCATTGCGACACTCCTTGTTCATTGCTGATGCGACTGGTCAGGGTGAAGGTTTCCCGCGCCCCTGGACGGTTTGCTGCCCGGGCATCCGCCCAACTGATGCTGATGGTGACCTCGTGCCCGTTCACCACCACTGAACCTTTGGCATCCTCGCCGGCAAAACCCATGATATTGGCCTCGAAATCGTGCAGGTCCAGGTCACGCACACTGGCGGTGGCAGTGTTGGGTGGCGCCAGCTCCGCCCTGCCCCATGTGTAATCAGCGCCAGCATTGGTGCGAATACGGTCGAGCATGTCGTAGGCAATAAAACTGGCCTGGCTGGTCATCCTGGCGCTGTTGGTGTACTTGAGCGCGTTGAGTTGCAGCACCGCAGCGCCCATCAGGCCGATCGCCAAAATCAACAGCGCTACCAGCACTTCGACCAACGTCGTGCCGGACTGGCGCGAGTGCGCAACGCGCAGGAAAAATCGGTTCGGGCAGGCTGGCATTTGCGTCGTCATCCATGTCGAAGGCCGGTGGAAAAAGCAGGCAAAGCCTGCTGTGCGACCCAAGACTAGCGTCGGTTTTCGAGCGGCGCTGCTCCCGGAACAAAGGGAAATACTTTGGACATAAAGGCCATCATCCAGGGCCAAGGACCAAGCGCTATACCTAGAAAACCCACTCGTGCCCAAGGAGGGAACGCACATGAAACAACGAGGATTCACCCTGATTGAAATGCTGCTGGGGCTGATCGTCACCAGTTTTCTCGCACAACTGGCCGTACCTGGTTTCAAGGGTTTACTTGAATCACAGCAACGACAAAACGTTGCCCAATCACTTGCCTCCGGGCTGCGCTACGCACGCACCGAGGCCATCGCGCGCAATCGGGCGGTGGTCATTCATGCAAAGAGTGAGGACTGGAGCCTGGGATGGCGCGTGATACTGGATGTGAGTGGGCGCGGCCACCTGGATGACGACAATCCAGTATTGCTGGAGCGTGAGGGCAGTGGGCGCGTGCCGGTCGCCGGTAATGGCCCGGTGACGAGCCAGGTGCGCTTCAGCGGCCTGGGGGAACCGGTGTTCGCCGGCGGGGGATTTCGTGCCGGCACCGTGCACGTGTGTGACAAGGCCCATGCACAGAGCCAGTATCAGATCGTGCTGGCCCCCAGCGGGCGCATCAGCCTGCGCAGTGATAAGACCGAACAGGCATTATGCCGAGGCTATTCCAGCACCCTGGCCGTCAGAGCAGCGAGCGGACCCGCAGTTCCTTGGGCATCGAGAACGTGATGTTCTCTTCACGACCCGCCAGCTCATCGGCGCCGGTGGCACCCCAGGCCTGCAACTGTTGGATCACGCCGCGCACCAGCACTTCCGGAGCGGAGGCACCCGCCGTGATGCCGATACGCTCGACACCGTCGAACCAGCTGCGCTGCATGTCTTCGGCACCGTCGATCAGGTATGCCGGTGTGGCCATGCGTTCGGCCAGTTCGCGCAAGCGGTTGGAGTTGGAACTGTTAGGGCTGCCGACTACCAGTACCACATCGCATTCATTCGCCAGCTGCTTGACCGCATCCTGGCGGTTTTGCGTGGCGTAGCAGATGTCATCCTTGCGGGGGCCGCCAATGGCCGGGAATCGCGTGCGCAGGGCGTCGATCACGCGGCTGGTATCGTCCATGGACAAGGTAGTCTGGGTGACAAAAGCCAGGCGGTCGGGATTGTGCACCTGCAAGTTGGCAACGTCTTTTTCGTCTTCCACCAGGTAGATGGCGCCGCCGTTGCTGGCGTCGTACTGGCCCATGGTGCCTTCGACTTCCGGGTGACCGGCATGGCCGATCAGGATGCATTCGCGGCCGTCGCGGCTATAACGCGCTACCTCGATGTGCACCTTGGTCACCAGCGGGCAAGTGGCATCGAATACTTTTAGGCCACGGCCGGCCGCTTCGGTACGCACAGCCTGGGACACACCATGGGCACTGAAGATGACGATAACGTCATCGGGCACCTGGTCGAGTTCTTCGACAAAGATCGCACCGCGTGCGCGCAGGTCTTCGACCACGAATTTGTTATGGACGACTTCGTGGCGCACATAAATCGGCGGCCCGAAGACTTCCAGGGCGCGGTTGACGATTTCGATCGCCCGGTCCACGCCAGCGCAGAAGCCACGGGGGTTGGCGAGTTTGATTTGCATGCTGTGCCTCGTGCCTTGCAGGCCAAGAAATTGGATCAACTCAGCTCTATAGAATAAGCGTCTGTGGGAGCGGGCTTGCCCGCGATGCAAACGACTCGATGTATCAGGTACACCGAGGTGATGCTATCGCAGGCAAGCCAGCTCCCACACAAGCCAGCCCCACAGGAACCGGTTTCGTCAGTTAGAGCGCTTTAACGTCGATGATTTCAACATCAAACGTCAAGGTTTTACCGGCCAACGGATGGTTGAAGTCGATGGTCACTTGCGCATCATCGAAGGCTTTAACCACTCCGGGCAATTCGGTATTGGCCGCATCATTGAAGATCACCAGCAAACCTTCCGACAGGTCCATGCCTTCGAACTGCGAACGCGGGATGATCTGCACGTTTTGCGGGTTGGGTTGGCCGAAGGCGTTTTCCGGCAGGATCTGCAGATTGCGCTTGTCGCCCGCCTTGAACCCGAACAACGCCGCTTCAAAACCGGGCAGCAGGTTACCGTCGCCAACCTTGAAGGTCGCCGGGGCTTTGTCGAAGGTGCTGTCTACCGTGTCGCCATTCTCCAGGCGCAATGCGAAATGCAAAGTGACTTCCGTGTTCTGGCCGATGCGTTGCTCAGCCAATACCTGATCAGTCATTGACGGTTTCTCCGGTTTTCTTGCTCTTGAACATATCCAGCGCCAGCATGATTGCACCAACGGTGATGGCGCTGTCGGCAAAGTTGAACGCCGGGAAGTAGTAGCGGTTCTGCCAATGCACCAGGATGAAGTCGATCACATGGCCCAGGGCGATGCGGTCATACAGGTTACCCAGCGCGCCGCCCAACACCAGCGCCAGCGCGATGGCCAGCCAGGTGTCGTCGCGGCCCAGGCGCTTTAGCCACACCACCAGCACGGCACTCACCACCACGGCGATCACCGCGAACAGCCAGCGCTGCCAGCCACCGCCGTCAGCCAGAAAGCTGAAGGCGGCGCCAGTGTTGTAGGCCAGGGTCCAGCTGAAGTAATCCGGGATCACCACGATTTGCTGGAACATTTCCAGGGAGCCTTCGAAGTGAGCCTTGCTGACCTGGTCAATGACCAGCACCAGCAGGCTCAGTACGAGCCAGCCCAGACGTCCGAAACGACTGGCAGCATTAGGCATAGTGGCGAACCTCGCCTTCACCGCTGATGTTATCGACACAACGACCGCAGATTTCCGGGTGCTCAGGGTTCACACCGACATCTTCACGGCAGTGCCAGCAACGGGCGCACTTAGGGAAGGCCGACTTCACCACTTTGAGCTTCAGGCCCGGCACCTCGGTGACCACGGCATCTGCCGGGGCCTGGGCGAAAGGTGCCAGGCTCGCGGTGGAGGTGATCAGTACGAAGCGCAGTTCGTTGCTCAGCTTGGCCAGGTCGGCGGTCAGGCCATCCTCGGCAAACAGGGTGACTTCGGCTTGCAGGTTGCCACCCACGGCCTTGGCCGCACGTTGGACTTCCAGTTCCTTGTTCACTGCAACCTTGACGGCCATGACGCCTGCCCAGTACTCGCGGCCCAGTTCGAAGTCGGCCGGCAGTTCGGTCAGGCCTTCGTACCAGGTGTTGAGCATCACGGACTCATTACGCTCGCCCGGCAGGTATTCCCACAGCTCGTCGGCGGTGAACGCCAGGATCGGTGCGATCCAGCGCACCAGCGCTTCGCTGATGTGGTACAGCGCGGTCTGCGCCGAACGGCGCGCCTTGCTGTTGGCGGCGGTGGTGTACTGGCGGTCCTTGATGATGTCGAGGTAGAAACCGCCCAGCTCGTGCACGCAGAAGTTGTGGATCTTGGAGTAGACGTTCCAGAAGCGGTATTCGCCGTAGTGCTCTTGCAACTCGCGCTGCAGCAACAGAGTACGGTCCACGGCCCAACGGTCCAGGGCGAGCATGTCTTCGGCCGGCAGCAGGTCGGTGGCCGGGTTGAAACCGGTCAGGTTCGACAACATGAAGCGCGCGGTATTGCGGATACGACGGTAGGCGTCGGCGCTGCGGGCCAGGATCTGGTCCGACACGGCGATTTCACCCGAGTAATCGGTGGAAGCCACCCACAGACGCATGATGTCGGCGCCCAAGGTTTCGTTGATCTTTTTCGGTTCGATCACGTTCTTCAGCGATTTGGACATCTTGCGGCCCGTCTCATCGACGGTGAAGCCGTGGGTCAGCAGCTCGCGGTACGGCGCGTGGTTGTCGATGGCGCAACCGGTCAGCAATGACGAGTGGAACCAGCCACGGTGTTGGTCAGAACCTTCCAGGTACAGGTCGGCGCGCGGGCCGGTCTCGTGACCCATCGGGTGCGAGCCACGCAGCACGTGCCAGTGAGTGGTGCCCGAATCGAACCACACATCGAGGGTGTCGCTGATCTTGTCGTACAGCGGCGCTTCGTCGCCCAGCAGCTCGGCGGCGTCCAGCTTAAACCAGGCTTCGATGCCTTCTTGCTCAACGCGCTGGGCCACGACTTCCATCAACTCGACGGTGCGCGGGTGCAGTTCACCGCTTTCCTTGTTCAGGAAGAACGGGATCGGCACGCCCCAGTTACGTTGGCGGGAGATGCACCAGTCCGGACGGTTGGCGATCATCGAGTGCAGGCGCGCCTGGCCCCAGGCCGGGACGAACGTGGTGTCTTCGATGGCTTTGAGCGAACGTACACGCAGGGTGTCGCCGCTGGTCGGCTCTTTGTCCATGCCGATAAACCACTGCGCCGTAGCGCGGTAGATCAGCGGGGTCTTATGACGCCAGCAATGCATGTAGCTGTGCTGGATGGCGGCGGTTTGCATCAACGCACCAACTTCACGCAGCTTTTCGATGATCGGTTGATCGGCCTTGAAGATGAACTGGCCACCGAAGAACTCGAGCGAAGGCACGTATACGCCGTTGCTCTGCACCGGGTTGATGATGTCATCGTTGACCATGCCGTACTTCTTGCAGATCACGAAGTCGTCCACACCATAGGCAGGCGAGCAGTGAACAATACCAGTACCCGAACCCAGCTCGACGTAGTCAGCCAGGTACACCGGCGACAGACGGTCATAGAACGGGTGACGGAAGTTGATCAGCTCCAGCGCAGAACCGGTGGTGGTGGCGATGACCGAACCTTGCAGCTCGTAACGCGCCAGGCACGACTCGACCATTTCTTCGGCCAGCACCAGCAGGCGATCACCGACGTCCACCAGGGCGTAGGTGAATTCCGGGTGCACGTTCAGCGCCTGGTTGGCCGGGATGGTCCAGGGGGTGGTGGTCCAGATCACGATGGCGGCTGGCTTGGCCAGGCTTGCCAGGCCGAACGCCTCGGCCAGCTTGGCGTCGTCGGCGATCGGGAAGGCCACGTCGATGGTCGAGGACTTCTTGTCTTCGTACTCCACTTCCGCTTCGGCCAGGGCCGAACCGCAGTCAAAGCACCAGTTCACGGGCTTGAGGCCCTTGAACACGAAACCGCCTTTGACGATTTCGGCCAAGGCACGGATTTCACCGGCCTCGTTCTTGAAATTCATGGTTTTGTAGGGGTTGTCCCACTCGCCCAGCACACCCAGGCGGATGAATTCGGACTTCTGCCCTTCGATCTGCTCGGCGGCGTAGGCACGGCACAGTTCGCGGGTTTTATCCGCGCCCAGGTTCTTGCCGTAAGTCACTTCGACTTTGTGCTCGATCGGCAGGCCATGGCAGTCCCAACCTGGGACATACGGCGCGTCGAAGCCCGACAGGGTCTTGGAGCGCAGGATCATGTCCTTGAGAATCTTGTTCAGCGCATGACCGATGTGAATCGTGCCGTTGGCATAAGGAGGGCCGTCGTGCAGGACGAATTTCGGACGATCCTTGCCAATTTCGCGCAACTTTCCGTACAGGCCAATACTGTCCCAGCGCTGCAGGATCTGCGGTTCGCGCTGTGGCAGGCCGGCCTTCATTGGGAAGGCGGTGTCCGGAAGGTTTAGCGTGGCTTTATAGTCGGTCATTTAAGGCTCTTCGGTTAGCGATGGGCGCTAGGTGCGGCTAGTGCACGGGCGGCGGCGACATCCGCATTGATCGCCGTTTTCAACGCCTCCAGGGAGGCGAAACGCTGCTCTTCACGCAGCTTCTGGTGGAAAACCACCGTCAAACGCCGGTCGTATAAATCACCGGCAAAATCCAAAAGGTGAACTTCCAGGTGGGCCTTGCCATCACCTGCAACCGTGGGCCTGACGCCTATATTGGCGACTCCTGGCCACGATTGGCCGTCGATGTTGACGCTCACCAGGTAAACCCCGGTCAGCGGCACACGGCGGCGCTTGAGTTGCACGTTGGCGGTTGGCGTGCCCAGTTGGCGCGCCAGCTTCTGGCCGTGCAGTACCCGCCCGGCAATGCGGAACGGGCGACCGAGCAAACGCTCGGCCAGGTCGAAGTCAGCGGCGGCCAGGGCGTTACGCACCTGGGTGCTGCTCACGCGCAGGCCGTCCAGTTCGACGGTTTGCGCGGCTTCGACAGTGAAACCCTGATTGACGCCGGCATGCTGCAGGAAATCGAAATCCCCAACCCGGTCACAACCGAAATGGAAGTCGTCGCCGACCTCCAGGTGCTGCACGCCCAGGCCATCCACCAGGATGCGGTCGACGAACTCGGCGGCGCTGAGGCTGCGCAAACGCTGGTTGAAAGCCAGGCAGAGGACGCGGTCCACGCCCTCTTCCGCCAACAGCTGCAGCTTGTCCCGCAAACGCGCCAAGCGGGCCGGCGCGGTTTGCGGGGTAAAGAACTCCCGCGGTTGCGGCTCAAAAATCACCACGCAGCTGGGCACGCCCAACTCGACCGCACGCTCGCGCAGCCGAGCCAGGATAGCCTGGTGGCCACGGTGAACACCGTCAAAGTTGCCAATAGTGGCGACGCAGCCCCGATGCTCGGGGCGCAGGTTGTGGAGACCTCGAACCAGCTGCATAACGCGCTTCTTGCTCATAAAGTGGTCGATTATAACCACACCCAGCCCCGGACGACAGGCAACAGCGCAGGCCAAATGGGTCGAATCGATAAAACAATCGTTTTATCGCGGCAAACTCGCTATCCCAGCGACTTGCGATTGAAATCGCGCAGGCGAAAACCCTGCAACAGCAACATCCCGAAGTACACCACCACGCCCGCCACGACCAATACACCCAGGCGCATGAAGCGCTCCAGCATATTGCCTTGGCCCCAGGCCGGCATGATGTGCATCAGGCCAAACAGCACAACCGACATCGCGGCGACCGCCA
The DNA here is from genome assembly GCF_014268375.2 of Pseudomonas salmasensis. Lineage (NCBI taxonomy): Bacteria > Pseudomonadati > Pseudomonadota > Gammaproteobacteria > Pseudomonadales > Pseudomonadaceae > Pseudomonas > Pseudomonas salmasensis. The sequence goes on along the minus strand of NZ_CP077083.1, from coordinate 4,446,081 downwards.
CCAGCAGCTTGAGCGCAAATATGCCCCAGCCTGGCTGCGGCTGGTACATCTGTTGTTTACGCAATTGGTAAAACAGCAGGCCTGCGTTTATGCATGCACCTGCGCTGATCGCCAAGGCCAGGCCGGCGTGGGCCAGCGGGCCGATAAACACCAGGTTGAGCAATTGCGTCACGACCAGGGTGAAAATCGCGATTTTCACCGGGGTGCGGATGTTTTGCTGGGCGTAGAAGCCCGGCGCCAGCACCTTGATCACAATAATGCCGAGCAGGCCGACGGAGTAGGCGACCAGCGCATGCTGGGTCATCAACGCGTCATGGGCGTCGAACTGCCCGTACTGAAACAGCGAGACCGTCAACGGTTCGGCGAGGATGCCCAGGGCCAGGGCGCACGGCAGCACCAGCAAAAAGCACAGGCGCAGGCCCCAATCGAGGATGCGCGAATATTCCTGGCGATCCTTGCTGGCATAGGTACGCGCCAGGGTCGGCAGCAAGATCGTGCCCAACGCCACGCCCAGCACACCGGATGGCAATTCCATCAGGCGGTCGGCGTAGTACATCCACGACACCGAGCCGGACACCAGCAACGAGGCGAACGCGGTGTTGATGATCAGAGAGATCTGACTGACCGACACCCCGAGGATCGCCGGCAGCATGTTGCGCATGACGCGCCACACGCCGGTGTCCTTGAGGTTCAGGCGCGGCAGTACGAGCATGCCGATTTTTTTCAGGTGGGGCAGTTGGTACAACAACTGCGCCAGGCCACCGGCCAGCACCGCCCAGCCCAGCGCCATGACGGGCGGGTCGAAGTACGGTGTGAGGAACAGCGCAAAAATAATCATGCTGACGTTCAGCAAGGTCGGCACGAAGGCCGGCACCGAGAAACGGTTCCAGGTATTGAGGATCGCCCCAGCGAGCGAAGACAGGGAAATCAGCAATATATAAGGAAAGGTCACGCGCAGCAGATCAGTGGTGAGCGCGAACTTTTCCGGCGTATTGGCAAAACCAGGCGCCGTGGCCCAGATCACCCAGGGCGCGGCGAGCATGCCGACGATGGTTACCAGCATCAGCACCAGCGTCAGCAGGCCCGAGACGTAGGCGATGAACGTACGAGTCGCCTCCTCGCCATGCTGGGTCTTGTATTCGGCCAGGATCGGCACGAACGCCTGGGAAAAAGCGCCTTCGGCGAAGATCCGCCGCAACAGGTTGGGCAGTTTAAAGGCAATAAAGAACGCATCCGTGGCCATGCTGGCGCCAAAGATGCGTGCCAGCAGGGTGTCACGCACAAACCCCAATACCCGGGAAATCATCGTGATAGAGCTGACGGCAGCCAACGATTTGAGCAGATTCATTGAAAGAGTTTGCGCCTATAGATAAAGAGCAGGCGAACTACGCGCCCACTTATGCGATACTGCGCGCCTGCAACAGCACAGAGCCAAAGCTCGCGAGTTTACAGGTCAAGCGCCGGAAATAAATCACCCGCCTCTTCAGATCGACCACTCAGCAGTTCGCATCAGCCGCCCTTGACAACCCGTCAAGTCATCGGCATGATTCGCGGCCTATTTTGTTTGCTATTTCCTAAAAAGTCTTTCGAGGAGCTCGACGGTGGCCAACACACCTTCCGCCAAAAAACGTGCAAAACAGGCTGAGAAGCGTCGCAGCCACAACGCCAGCCTGCGTTCCATGGTTCGCACCTACATCAAGAATGTAGTCAAAGCCATCGACACCAAAGACGCTGAAAAAGCTCAAGCAGCTTACGTTCTGGCTGTGCCTGTTATCGACCGTATGGCCGATAAAGGCATCATCCATAAGAACAAGGCCGCTCGCCATAAGAGCCGCCTGAATGGCCACATCAAGGCTCTGAGCGTTCCTGCTGCAGCCTAAGTGGTAACAACTGCAACGCAGCTCAGGTTGCGTAACAGTTAAGAAATGCCCCGTACCGAAAGGTTCGGGGCATTTTTGTTTGTGCCGGAAACACGCCCAACAACTGTAGGAGCGAGCTTGCTCGCGAAAATCGTTAACGATGACGCGGGAAGCCTGGCGCCCAGCGGGGTGCTCAGGTTTTTCGCGAGCAAGCTCGCTCCTACAGTGAGCTCAGGGCAAAAAAAACGCCCCGAACCAGTCGGGGCGTTTTTGCTACCACTTGATCAAAACATCAATCAATGGTGATGACCGCCTTCACCGTGGACGTGGCCGTGAGCCACTTCTTCCTGGGAAGCGTCGCGGATGGCCACGATCTTCACTTGGAAGTTCAGGCGCTGGCCAGCCAGAGGGTGGTTGCCGTCAACGGTGACGTCGTCGCCGTCCAGGTCGCGGATGGTGACGATCTGCATTTGGCCGTCCGGCGCGGAAGCGTGGAACTGCATGCCCACTTCCAGCTCATCGACACCTTCGAACATGCTGCGGCTCAGGGTGCTGACCAGTTCGGCAGAGTATTCGCCGTAGGCATCTTCAGGTTCTACGGCGACGGTCAGTTCGTCACCGACGTTCTTGCCTTCCAGAGCCTTTTCCAGGCCCGGGATGATGTTGCCTGCGCCTTGCAGGTAAACCAGCGGCGCGCCGCCGGCGGAGCTGTCGATGACCTCACCAGCGTCGTTGGTCAGGGTATAGTCGATGGAGACAGCCTTGTTAGCGGCGATCGTCATGGGGCGAGACCTTTTGCAAAAGAATGAAGAACGGACAAGTCTAAACAAGGATTTGCCCGAAAGCGAACGGAACCCGGACGGACGGGGCCGATCAACGGTCACGATCACAGGTTTTCATCAGGACGACGAGGGGCACTGGGTGGCCGAGCTGTCTTGCGGCCACACCCAGCACCTGCGCCACCAGCCGCCCTGGCAGTCACGCGCCTGGGTGCTCGACCCCGCGCAACGCCTTGAAAAAATAGGCCAGGCCTTTGCGTGCGGCTGGTGTGCGCAAGGGCACGAATAACGATAACCTTGGCGCCTGATTCGCGGTAGGCACTCACCCATAGAGCGCCACCCAAGCCATGCACCTCCAGAGAATTCGCATGCAGACTTTTTTTATCGCGCCCACCGATTTTGGTGTGGGTCTGACCTCCATCAGCCTTGGGCTGGTGCGTACCCTGGAACGGGCCGGCCTGAAAGTCGGCTTTTTCAAACCCATTGCCCAACCACACCCTGGCGACACCGGGCCGGAACGCTCCACCGAGCTGGTGGCGCGCACCCACGGCCTGAAACCGCCGCAGCCGCTTGGCCTGGCTCACGTAGAGCGCATGCTCGGCGACGGCCAGCTCGATGAGCTGCTCGAAGAAATCATCACCCTGTACCAGCAGGCGGCCGTAGGCAAAGACGTGCTGATCGTCGAAGGCATGGTGCCCACCCGCAGCGCCAGCTACGCGGCACGGGTCAACCTGCACCTGGCCAAGAGCCTGGACGCGGAAGTGATCCTGGTCTCGGCTCCGGAAAACGAAGTGCTCACCGAGCTGTCTGGCCGTGTGGAATTGCAGGCCCAACTGTTTGGCGGTCCCAAAGACCCGAAAGTGCTGGGCGTAATCCTCAATAAGGTACGCACCGACGAAAGCATGGAAGCCTTCTCGGCGCGCCTCAAAGAGCATTCGCCGCTGTTGCGCAGCGGTGATTTCCGCCTGCTCGGCTGCATCCCCTACCAACCCGAGCTCAACGCCCCACGCACCCGCGATGTGGCGGACTTGATGGGCGCGCAGATCCTCAACGCCGGCGACTACGAAAGCCGGCGCATGACCAAGATCATCATTTGCGCGCGCACCATGCGTAACACCGTCGAGCTGCTCAAGCCCGGTGTGTTGGTGGTGACCCCGGGCGATCGCGACGACATCATCCTCGCCGTCAGCCTGGCCGCCATCAATGGCGTGCCGCTGGCCGGGCTGCTGCTGACCAGCGACACCCTGCCCGACCCGCGCATCATGGATCTGTGCCGAGGCGCCTTCCAGGCCGGGTTGCCAGTGTTGTCGGTGAGCACCGGCTCCTATGACACCGCCAACCAGCTCAATAGCCTCAACAAGGAAATCCCCATCGATGACCGCGAGCGCGCGGAAATCATCACCGACTTCGTCGCCAGCCACCTCGATGCACGCTGGCTGCACCAGCGGTGTGGCACGCCACGGGAGATGCGCCTGTCGCCGGCGGTGTTCCGCTACCAACTGATCCAACGCGCCCAGGCCGCCAACAAACGCATCGTGTTGCCCGAAGGCAGCGAGCCGCTGACCGTACAGGCCGCCGCGATCTGCCAGGCCCGTGGCATTGCCCGTTGCGTGCTGCTGGCCAAGCCTGAGGATGTGGAAGCCGTTGCCCGTGCCCAGGGCATCGACCTGCCCGAAGGCCTGGAGATTCTCGACCCCGATCTGATTCGCCAACGCTACGTGGAGCCGATGGTCGCCTTGCGCAAGAGCAAAAGCCTCAACGCGCCCATGGCCGAGCAACAACTGGAAGACACCGTGGTGATCGCCACCATGATGCTCGCCCTCGACGAAGTGGATGGCCTGGTCTCCGGCGTTATTCACTCCACCGCCAATACCATTCGCCCGGCGCTGCAGCTGATTAAAACCGCACCAGGCTGCACCCTGGTGTCGTCGGTGTTCTTCATGCTGTTCCCCGAGCAGGTGCTGGTGTACGGGGACTGCGTGATGAACCCGCACCCAAGCGCTGCGGAACTGGCGGAAATTGCCCTGCAAAGCGCCGACTCGGCAGCCGCGTTCGGCATCACGCCACGGGTGGCGATGATCAGCTATTCCAGCGGTGACTCGGCCAGCGGCGAGGAAGTGGAAAAAGTCCGCGAAGCCACCCTGCTCGCCCACGAGCAACAAAGCTCGCTGCTGATCGACGGCCCGTTGCAGTACGACGCCGCCGCCAACGAAAACGTCGCCCGGCAACTGGCGCCCAACAGCCAGGTGGCGGGCAAGGCCACTGTCTTTGTGTTCCCAGACCTGAACACCGGCAACACCACTCACAAAGCCGTACAACGCAGCGCCGATTGCGTGAGCCTGGGGCCGATGCTCCAGGGCCTGCGCAAACCGGTCAATGACCTGCCACGTGGCGCCCAGGTGGACGACATCGTGTACACCATCGCCCTGACGGCGATCCAAGCCGCCAACCGCCCCATGGATATCTAAATGCTGGATTTTCTACCTGCCGCCTTGCGCGGGGTGATCGCTTCGCTGTTGCTGGCGCTGAACACGATCCTGCTGTGTTCGTTCCTGTTTATCGTCGCGCTGTTCAAGGCGCTGCCGTTTGCCAAGCGCCTGAGCGAATGGCTGATGAACCACACCCACGAAGCCTGGGTCACCAATAACAAGGGCTGGATGAACCTGGTGCGGCGCACACGCTGGCACCTGACTGGCCTTGAGGGCCTGGACTACCAGCACTCGTACCTGGTGACCAGCAACCATCAGAGCTGGGTCGACATCATGGTGTTGCAGTACGTGCTCAATCGGCGCATTCGCCCCCTGAAGTTTTTCCTCAAGCAAGAATTGATCTGGGTACCCGTGATTGGCCTGGCGTGGTGGGCGCTGGGCTTTCCCTTCATGAAGCGCTACAGCAAGGCTTATTTGGAGAAGCACCCGGAGAAGAAAGGCAAAGACCTGGAAACCACGCGCAAGACCTGTGCGAAGTTTCGCGACAACCCCGTGGGGATTTTCAACTTTGCCGAAGGCACGCGCTTTACGCCGGGCAAGCATGCGCAGCAGCAGTCACCGTTTCGCTACCTGCTTAAACCCAAGGCGGGCGGTATTGCGTTTGTGCTGGATGCCATGGGTGAGCAGCTCAAATCACTGGTGAATGTGACCATCCACTACCCCGGCGGGCGCCCAGGTTATTGGGATCTGCTGTGCGGCAATGTGAAGGACGTGGTGGTGCACTTTGAAGAAGTACAGATCCCGGCTGAGTTCATCGGCAAGAATTATGAGCAGGATGGGGACTATCGGTTGGCGTTCCAAGGCTGGATCAACCGGTTGTGGCAAGACAAGGATGCGTTGCTGGAGCAGCTTCACAAAGACTTTCCGGCCAGCCGCTGATCAAAATGGGGGAGCAGGCTTGCCTTAATATCACTCTGTAGGAGCGAGCTTGCTCGCGAAAAACTCATAGGCGCCGCGTTTATCCAGGAAGCACACGTAATCGTTGACGTTTTTCGCGAGCAAGCTCGCTCCTACAGAAGGCAATAGCCAGGCCTCAAGCATGTAAAAGCCCGCCACCGAGTGATCGATGGCGGGCTTTTTAATGGCCGCGAGGTTTAGATCGCGCCGCGCTGACGCAACAGCTCCAGCACTTGCTTGACGCTGTCTTCCAGCGACAACGCCTGGGTGTCGATCACCAGGTCGGCATTCAACGGCACGTCATACGGGAAGGATTCGCCAGGGATGTTATCCCCACCAGCCGCGTACAACCCTTGCGGGTCACGCTCGGCGCACACCAACGGCGATGCCTGTACGTAGACGGTCAGCAAGCGGTCGGCACCAATCAGCGCCTTGGCCTGCTCACGGCCTTCGGCATCCGGCGCAACGAAGGCCGCCAGGGTCAGCAGGCCGGCTTCGTTGAACTGACGCGCCACATGAGCCGCACGACGCCAGTTCTCGGTACGCCCGGCACGGTCCTGCGGCAACCCTTTGTTCAGGTCGTGACGCAGGTTCTGGCCATCCAGCACGAACACCGCCCGGCCCATGTCGAACAGCTTGCGCTCGACCGCATAGGCCAGAGTGCTCTTGCCAGCGCCCGACAAGCCGCTGAACAACACCGTGGCCGGCTGCTGGCCGAAACGCAGGGCGCGCTCTTCGGTGGCCACATGCGCCAGGCTGCCGTGCTGCGCAGCGCCGCCATGACCCACCGGTGGCGCGATGATCATGCCCGCGGCCACCGTGCCGTTGGTCAAGCGGTCGATCACGATGAACGCGCCAGTGGTGCGGTTGCTGTCGTAACCGTCCAGGGCGATGGCGGCGTCCAGGCTGACCTTGACCCGGCCAATCTCGTTGAGCTGCAGCGAACTCGCCGGGCCTTCGGCCAGGGTGTTTACGTCCACGCGGTGCACGATGCTGGTGATGGAACCCGGCACGTAGCTGGTGGCGCGCTTGATGTCGTATTTCTTGCCCGGCAGCATCGGTTCTTCGGCCATCCACACCAGCATGGCGTCGAAGGCATCGGTCACTTGCGGCACGTTGTCGGCATGCACCAACAGGTCGCCACGGGAGATGTCGATCTCGTCTTCCATGGTCAAGGTCACGGCCTGGCCCGGGCCTGCGTGTTCCAGCTCACCTTCAAAGGTGACGATGGATTTGACGCGGCTGCTCTTGCCCGACGGCAACACCACCACTTCATCACCCTTGTGCACGATACCGCTCGCCAGGGTGCCGGCAAACCCACGGAAGTTCAGGTTCGGGCGATTGACGTACTGCACCGGGAAACGCAGGTCGGTGTAGTTCCGATCATTGGCGATCTCGACAGTCTCCAAGATCTCCATCAGCGACTGCCCGGTGTACCAGGGCGAACGCTCGCTCTTGTTCACCACGTTGTCGCCCTTGAGCGCCGACATCGGCACGAAGGCCAGGGTGCTTGGCTTGAATGCGATACCTTCGGCGAACTTCAGGTAATCGGCTTTGATCGACTCGAATACGCTTTGGTCAAAGCCGTTGATGTCCATCTTGTTGATGGCCACAACGATGTGTTTGATACCCAGCAACGAGGCGATATAGCTGTGGCGACGGGTCTGGGTCTGCACGCCGTAGCGGGCGTCGATCAGGATGATCGCCAGGTCACAGGTGGACGCACCAGTGGCCATGTTGCGGGTGTACTGCTCATGGCCGGGGGTGTCGGCGATGATGAATTTGCGCTTGGCGGTGGAGAAATAGCGATAGGCAACATCAATAGTGATGCCCTGCTCACGCTCGGCCTGCAGGCCATCGACCAGCAACGCCAGGTCGATATCGTCACCGGTGGTGCCGGACTTTTTCGAGTCGCGGGTAATGGCTTCAAGGTGATCCTCGTAGATCATCTTGGAGTCGTGCAGCAGGCGCCCGATCAGGGTGCTCTTGCCGTCGTCGACGTTGCCGCAGGTCAGGAAGCGCAACATTTCTTTGCGCTCGTGCTGGCCCAGGTAGGCGAGGATGTCCTCGCTGATCAAATCAGATTGATGCGACATGACAGCCCCTTAGAAATAGCCTTGACGTTTTTTATCTTCCATCGAGCCGGCACCATCGTGGTCGATGACACGGCCCTGGCGCTCGGAAGTTCGCGTCAGGAGCATTTCCTGAATGATGTCCGTCAGCGTCTCGGCTTCGGACTCCACCGCGCCCGTCAACGGGTAGCAGCCAAGGGTGCGGAAACGTACTTTCTTTTTGACGATACGGGCTTTGTCTTCGTCGGACAGGTGCTCGAGGATGCGGTCGTCGTCGATCATGATCAACGTGCCGTTCTTCTCGATCACGTCGCGCTCGGCGGCGAAATACAGCGGCACGATCGGGATGCCTTCCAGGTAGATGTACTGCCAGATGTCCAACTCGGTCCAGTTGGACAGCGGGAACACACGGATCGACTCGCCCTTGTTGACGTTGCCGTTGTAGACGTTCCACAGCTCAGGGCGCTGGTTCTTCGGGTCCCAGCGGTGTTTGCTGTCGCGGAACGAGTACACGCGCTCTTTGGCACGGGATTTCTCTTCATCGCGACGGGCACCGCCGAATGCGGCGTCGAAACCATGCTTGTCCAGCGCCTGCTTGAGGCCCTCGGTCTTCATGATATCGGTGTGCTTGGCGCTGCCGTGGGTGAACGGGTTGATGTTCTGCGCCACGCCATCGGGGTTGATGTGGGTGATGAGGTCCAGGCCCAGCTCCTCGACCATCTTGTCGCGGAACTTGTACATCTCCTGGAATTTCCAGCGAGTGTCGACGTGCATCACCGGGAACGGCAGCTTGCCTGGGAAGAAGGCCTTGCGTGCCAGGTGCAGCATCACGGCGGAGTCTTTACCGATCGAGTAGAGCATCACCGGGTTATCGAACTCGGCGGCGACCTCGCGGATGATGTGGATGCTTTCCGCCTCCAGCTGTTTCAGATGCGTCAGTTTGTCGACCATGGTTACTCACGGAAAAACGATCTTATGGACGGCCAGCGGGCCGTGTTCGAGCGAGGCATGCTAGCACAGCAACTTCTTCTATTTAGGGCGCCAGCTAGACCGAAACGATATATGAATATGCCGCCCGGTTTGGGCTTTAATCTGGGCAGTGTGGGAGCTGGCTTGCCTGCGAAGACGGCCTAACAGTCAACACAGTTGGACCGGGTACATATCCGTTATTCAGGTAACGGCCACCTAGGGTTCCGCCCTGACGGCGGCTCACTTTTGAAAAGCGCAAAAGTAAGCAAAACGCTCTTGCCCCACCACTCGGCACCTCGCTTGGGCTCGGTGTGCCCGTAATCCGCCAGTGATTTGGGGGGCCGCCGCCACGCGCCATCCATGGCGCGGGGCGGCTAAACCGGCATCCCTGCCGGTTTACCCCCCAAATCCCTGTCGAATTCCGGCCAGCGTGGTTTAACGGGGCGCCTGAGATCAAGATCACAAGCAGATCAAGATCAAGAGCGGCTCGCTTCGCATCGTGATTACCGTTGTTCACTACAGAGCTGTGGAGAGGCCTAAGGCCAATCGCAGGCAAGCCAGCTCCCACCGTGTTCAGCGCTGTGCTTTAGATCGGATTGGGGCAGTCGATGAACAGGTGCTCCAGGGCAAAGCGCCGCGCCAGGTAGTCGCCTAGCGCCTGCACGCCATAGCGTTCGGTGGCGTGATGGCCGGCGGCGATGAAGCTGATGTTGTTTTCCCGGGCGCTGTGGAAGGTCTGTTCGGACGCTTCACCGCTCAGGTACAAATCGACACCCGCGGCAATCGCCTGGTCGATGTAGCCCTGGCCGCCACCGGTACACCAGCCGACGCGGCGAATCATCTCGCTGCCTTCGATCAGCAGCGGTTCGCGGCCCATCACGTCCTGCACGCGACGGGCGAAGTCACGAGGTGACAAGGGCTCGGCAAGGGAGCCGACCAGCCCGACGATTTTTGGGTTGCCCGGGTCCAGCGGGCCTTCGACGGTGATGTCCAGGTGGCGAGCCAGTTGCACGTTGTTGCCGACATCGGCGTGCAGGTCCAGGGGCAAGTGGTAGGCCAGCAGGCTGATGTCATGCTTGAGCAGGGTTTTGAGGCGGCGCTGCTTCATGCCGGTAATGCAGGGGTTTTCGCCCTTCCAGAAGTAACCGTGGTGCACCAACACCAGGTCGGCCTTGGCTTCGACGGCGGCGTCCAGCAGGGCTTGGCTGGCGGTCACGCCACTGACGATGCGCATCACTTGGGGCCGGCCTTCGACCTGCAGGCCATTGGGGCAGTAATCGGCAATTTTGGCGCTGCCGAGGTAGCGGTCGGCTTCCTCGACGAGGGTAGTAAGGGGCACGGCCATAAAAGACTCCTAAATATCCCGTTCGCAGGCGTCACAGCCTCGTATAATGCGCGACATTATGGGCGCTCTCCCGCCCCCTGCAACCTGTCAGGACTTACTTGATGCTCAAGGCACTGCGTTTTTTTGGATGGCCATTGTTGGCTGGCGTGCTGATCGCGATGCTGATTATCCAGCGTTATCCCCAGTGGGTGGGCCTGCCCACACTGGATGTGAACCTGCAACAGGCGCCGCAGACCAACACGGTGGTGCAGGGTCCGGTGACCTATGCCGACGCCGTGGTCATTGCCGCGCCGGCGGTGGTCAACCTGTACACCACCAAAGTCATCAACAAGCCCGCGCATCCGTTGTTTGAAGACCCGCAATTTCGCCGCTATTTCGGTGACAACGGCCCCAAGCAGCGCCGCATGGAATCCAGCCTCGGCTCCGGCGTGATCATGAGCCCTGAAGGCTACATCCTCACCAATAACCATGTGACCACCGGCGCCGACCAGATCGTGGTAGCCCTGCGTGACGGCCGCGAAACCCTGGCCCGCGTGGTGGGCAGCGACCCGGAAACGGATCTGGCGGTACTCAAGATTGATCTGAAGAACCTGCCGGCCATCACCCTCGGCCGCTCCGACGGTTTGCGCGTGGGCGATGTAGCGCTGGCCATCGGCAACCCGTTCGGGGTGGGGCAAACGGTGACCATGGGCATCATCAGCGCCACCGGGCGTAACCAGCTGGGCCTTAACAGCTACGAAGATTTCATCCAGACCGACGCGGCGATCAACCCCGGCAACTCCGGCGGTGCGCTGGTGGACGCCAATGGCAACCTGACCGGCATCAACACCGCGATTTTTTCCAAGTCCGGCGGTTCACAGGGCATTGGTTTTGCCATCCCGGTGAAGCTGGCGATGGAAGTGATGAAGTCGATCATCGAACACGGCCAGGTGATTCGTGGCTGGCTGGGTATTGAAGTACAGCCCTTGACCAAGGAACTGGCCGAGTCGTTCGGCCTGACCGGGCGTCCAGGTATCGTAGTGGCGGGGATCTTCCGCGACGGCCCGGCGCAGAAAGCCGGCCTGCAGCTGGGCGATGTGATCCTCAGCATCGACGGCGCGCCGGCGGGTGATGGCCGCAAGTCGATGAACCAGGTGGCGCGGATCAAGCCGACCGACAAGGTGGCGATCCTGGTGATGCGCAACGGCAAGGAGATCAAACTGTCGGCAGAAATCGGCCTGCGCCCACCACCGGCCACCGCGCCACTGAAAGAAGAGCAATAACCGTCGCGACCCAAGCGCCCGTTCGCGGGCGCTTGTAAGGCCATATTTCTTAGCGATTCATTCTCATTAGGCATGTTATATTGTTTCAATATCGCTATTGGAACGCTCTATCATGTCGTCTCGAAAGTTTGTGCCCCTGGCCGGCCTGGCCCTGGGTTTGCTGCTCGACCCTGCCTACGCCGAAGAAAACACCCTGGAACTGGACACCATCAGCGTCACCTCCGACGCCTATGAATCCGCCACCGGCCCAGTCGATGGCTACCGTGCCACCCGCTCTGCGAGCGCGACCAAGACTGACACGGCCTTGCGCGACATCCCACAGTCCATCAGCGTGATTCCGGCCACGGTGCTCAAGGACCTGGGCAGTACCAGCGTGGAGCGCGCCCTGGAATTCGCCGGCGGTGTGTCCAAGCAAAACAACTTCGGCGGCCTGACCCTCTACGAATACAGCGTGCGCGGCTTCACCACGTCCGAGTTCTACCAGGATGGTTTCAGCGCCAACCGTGGTTACCCCAGCACCCCGGACGCAGCGAATATCGAGCGCATCGAAGTGCTCAAGGGCCCCGCCGCCAGCCTGTATGGGCGTGGCGATCCCGGCGGCACGGTGAATATCGTCACCAAGAAACCCCAGCCCGAGGCCTTCACCACGCTGCAGACCAGCGCCGGCAGTTGGGACCGCTACCGCACCGCGCTGGATGTGAATACGCCGCTGGACAGCGAGGGGCGTGTGCTGACGCGCGTGAACCTGGCCGTTGAAGACAACCACAGCTTTCGCGATCACGTCGACGCCAAGCGCGTGTTCGTCGCGCCCTCCTTCAGTTGGCAACTGGACCCGGACACCACCCTGCTGGTGGAAAGCGAGTTCGTGCGCCACAGTTCCACCTTCGACCGGGGCATCGTCGCCAATACCGGCATGTCCCATTCCACCTTCCTCGGCGAGCCCAACGACGGCAATATCCGCAACCACAACAACCGCATCCAGGCGGCATTGGAACACCACCTCAACGACGCCTGGAAACTGCGCCTGGCCAGCCATTACAAGCAAGGCAGCCTGTGGGGCGATGCTTCGGAAAGCCGTGCGCTGAACCCAGACGGCCACAGCGTCAACCGCCGCTACCGTGAACGCTCCACGGGTTGGCACGACAGCATCACCCAGCTGGAACTGCGCGGGGTGTTCGATATTGGCAGTTGGCAACATGAACTGTTGATCGGTACCGAATACGAGGATTACCGCAAGAAAGAGCGCGTGACGGCGATCGCTGGCGACTATCCCATCGACATCTACAAGCCGGTGTACGGCCAGCCAAAACCCAACGGCACACGCTCCGGCACCGACTTCTTCGAACAGACCAAAAGCCACGCTCTGAACCTGCAAGACCAGATCATCTTCACCGACCGCCTGCGCGGCATGATCGGTGCCCGCTTCGAACACTTCGAACAAAGCACCGACGACTTCACCCGCAATCACGCCAAGAGCCGCCAAACCCACGATGCCTTCACACAACGCGCCGGCCTGCTCTACCAGCTCACGCCTGAAGTCGGCGTATTTGCCAACGCCTCCACCTCGTTCAAGCCCAATAGCGGCCTGGATGCTGGCGGCAAGTCCTTCAAGCCCGAAGAAGGCGTGGGTTACGAGGTGGGAATCAAAAGCGAACTGTTTGACGACCGCCTCAGCGCTACCCTGGCGGCCTTTCATATCGAAAAGGAAAACGTGCTGACCCTGGACCCGGCGACCAACCTCAACCGCGCCATGGGCAAGGCCCGCAGCCAGGGGTTCGACCTGCAAGTAACCGGGCAAGTGACCGACGCCGTACGCGTGATCGGCGCCTTGGCCTACATCGACGCCGAAGTGACCAAGGGCGACAAAACCATTCCTACGGGCAGCCGCATTCTCGGCGTGGCCAAGCGCAGCGGCAGTGTGTTGGGCGTGTATGAATTCCAGGACGGCGCGTTACGTGGCTCAGACCTGGGCGCAGCGTTCACCTATGTAGGTGACCGCTCGGGCGAAGCCGGCACAGGCTTCGAACTGCCTGCCTACCACACCGTGGATTTGCTGGCCCATTACAAGGCTACGCAGAACGTGACGGTGGGGCTGAACCTCAACAACCTGTTCAATGAAAAGTATTATGAGCGGTCTTATAGCAACTATTGGGTCAACCCCGGCGAGCCGCGCAACTTCACGGTTAGCCTGACCCTTAATCTGTAAATACAGTCAAATTGTGGAAGGTGGCTTGCCTGCGATGGCCATAGGTAACCACGATGCGAAGCGAGCCGCTCTTGATCTTGATCTGCTTTTGATCTTAGGCGCCCCGTTAAACCACGCTGGCCGGAATTCGACAGGGATTTGGGGGGTAAACCGGCAGGGATGCCGGTTTAGCCGCCCCGCGCCATGGATGGCGCGTGGCGGCGGCCCCCCAAATCACTGGCGGATTACGGGCACACCGAGCCTAAGCGAGGTGCCGAGTGGTGGGGCGAGGACCTTTTGGTTACTTTTGGGTCCTTCCAAAAGTGACCCGCTGTCAGAGCGGAACCCTAAGTGGCCGTTACCGCAGGAATGGATATGTACACGGATAACAGTGTCGCCTGCCAGGCCGCCTTCGCGAGCAAGCCCGCTCCCACACTAGGATCGTTGGGGTGTCAGGTAGCTGGGCGTCGGCTGGCAGGCCGCAATCGCAGGCAAGCCAGCTCCCACACTAGGATCGTTGGGGCGTCAGGTAGATAGCCGCCGGTTGGCAGGCCGCCATCGCAGGCAAGCCAGCTCCCACAATTGGGTCACCCCAGGCCCCGTTTACAAGGCAACCGGCGCCCGTTCGCACAGGGTATTAAGCGCCGCCGCCCACTGCGGCTCATCATTCAGGCAAGGCACCAACACCAACTCCTCGCCCCCCGCTTCACGAAATTGCTCGCGACCGCGATCACCAATTTCCTCCAGCGTCTCAATGCAATCGGCGACAAACGCCGGGCACATCACCAACAGCTTCTTCACGCCTTGCTGGGCCAATGCCTCAAGGCGCGCCTCGGTGTAGGGTTCGATCCACTTGGCCCGCCCCAGGCGGGACTGGAACGCCACCGACCACTTACCCTCCGGCAAACCCAACCGCGCGGCCACGTCCCGCGCCACGCTGAAACACTGCGCGCGATAACAAGTGGCAAGCACCTCGGGGGATGCATTCTTGCAGCAATCGGCGTCTTTGAAGCAGTGCTGGCCCGTGGGGTCGAGCTTGGTCAGGTGACGCTCAGGCAAACCATGGAAGCTGAGCAGCAAGTGATCGTAATCCTGCTCCACATAAGCGCGCACACTCGCCGCCAGCGCATCCAGGTACTCAGGCTGATCGTAGAACGGTTGCAGGATCGAAAACTGCACACTCAGTCGTTTGTCGCGCACCACTCGCTTGGCTTCCTCTATCACCGTGGTCACGGTGCTGTCGGCAAACTGCGGGTACAACGGCGCCAATGTGATTTTTTGAATACCCTGGGCAGCCAAGCGTGTCAGGACCGTTTCCAGGGACGGCTCGCCATAACGCATCGCCAATTCCACCGGGCCCTGGGTCCACTGCGCGGTCATCTGCTGTTGCAGGCGGCGGCTCAGCACCACCAGCGGCGAACCCTCGTCCCACCAGATCGATGCATAGGCATGGGCCGATTGCTCGGGGCGCTTGATCAGGATCAGCGACACCAGCAGGCGCCGCACCGGCCACGGCAGGTCGATCACATAAGGGTCCATCAGGAACTGATTGAGGTAGCTGCGCACATCGGCCACGGAGGTGGACTTTGGCGAACCCAGGTTGACCAGTAACAACGCGTGATCGGTCATGCAACATCCTATCTTTAGAGGCGGCTGGACAAGTCGTCCAGAGCCGCACGCAACTCAGTGAACTGGAAAGTGAAACCTGCGGCCTGCAACCGTTCAGGCAAGGCCTTTTGCCCGCCCAGCAACAAGCCGGACAACTCACCCAGGCCAACCTTCAACGCAAATGCCGGCATCGGCATGAACGCCGGGCGGTGCAGCACCTGGCCCAAGGTCTTGGCAAATTCGCGGTTGCGCACCGGGTGTGGCGCGCAGGCATTATAAGGACCGTTGGCCTCTTGCTTGTGCAGAAGAAAATCAATCAGGGCGATTTGATCCTTGATATGCACCCATGGCATCCACTGCCGCCCGTTGCCAATCGGCCCGCCCAGCGCCAGTTTGAATGGCAGCAGCAGGCGCGACAAAAAGCCGCCCTCGGCAGACAGCACCAACCCCGTACGCACCAGCACCACACGAATGCCAAAGGCTTCGGCACGCTGGGCGGTTTCCTCCCAGGCGATACACAACTGGCTGGGGAAATCATCCAGCACCGGGCCGCTGGCTTCGGTCAGTTCGCGCTCGCCGCCATCGCCGTACCAACCCACCGCAGAACCGGAGATCAGCACCGCCGGTTTCTGCTCCAGGCTTTCCATCCAGGCCAGCAAGGTTTCGGTGAGGTGAATGCGACTGTTCCACAGCAATGCCTTGCGCTTGTGGGTCCAAGGCCGGTCGGCGATAGGCGCGCCTGCCAGGTTGACTACCGCGTCCACCGCGCCAATCACCTCTTGCAAACGCGCCACCCCGAGCACCTGCTCGCCGCACAGCTGGGCGACCGTTTCCGGTTGCCGGCTCCATACGGTCAGGCGATGCCCTTGTGCGAGCCAGTGCTTGCAGAGTTGGCGACCGATCAAGCCGGTACCGCCGGTCAGCAAAATATGCATGGGACTCTCCTCATGTAACGTTCGCCGCCGCTCACTGGTCTATTTTATAAGCAGGGATCAATTTGATAATTGAGCGTGACGGGGGTTTAAGCCTTAGCTTAACCATAGGTCACGCCACACAATCAGGCACGCCAAAACTTATACCAAAAAACAATATTGTACAGCTATTGGTGTCGGCGTAGTCTGTACCCAACGGTAAAACGAGGCCTCCCATGACTGTCCCCATCGCGATCATTGGTACCGGCATCGCCGGTCTCTCCGCCGCCCGAGCGTTACAAGACGCCGGGCACGCAGTACAACTTTTCGATAAAAGCCGCGGCAGCGGTGGCCGCATGTCCAGCAAGCGCAGCGACGCCGGTGCGCTGGACATGGGTGCGCAATACTTCACCGCCCGCGACCGGCGCTTCGTCAACGAAGTGCAGCGCTGGCAGAGCAACGGCTGGGCCGAGCAATGGAAGCCGCAGTTGTATAACTTCAAGTCCGGCCAACTGACGCCCTCCCCCGACGAGCAAATCCGCTGGGTGGGTACGCCGCGCATGAGCGCCATCACCCGCGCCCTGCTCGACGACTTGCCGGTGGAGTTCGGTTGCCGCATCACCGAAGTCTTCCAGGGCACGCAGCACTGGAACCTGCTCGACGCGGACGGCGGCAATCACGGCCCTTTCAGCCATGTGATCATCGCCACGCCAGCGCCCCAAGCCACCGCCCTGCTGGCCGCTGCGCCCAAGCTGGCGAGCGCCGCCGCCGGGGTGAAAATGGACCCGACCTGGGCCATCGCCCTGGCGTTCGACAAGCCTCTGGATACGCCGATGGAAGGCTGCTTCGTGCAAGACAGCCCCCTCGACTGGCTGGCGCGCAACCGCAGTAAACCCGGGCGCGACACCACCCTCGACACTTGGGTGCTGCACGCCACCAGCGCCTGGAGCAAGGCCCACCTGGACCTGCCCAAGGAAGCGGTGATCGAACACCTGCACGGCGCCTTTGCCGAATTGCTGCACAGCGCCATGCCCGCGCCGTCATTCAGCCTGGCGCATCGCTGGCTCTACGCACGCCCCTCCAGCAGCCATGAGTTCGGTGTGCTAGCCGACGCCGACCTGGGCTTGTTCGTCTGCGGCGACTGGTGCCTCTCCGGTCGGGTGGAAGGTGCCTGGCTCAGTGGCCAGGAAGCGGCGCGACGCTTGATCGAGCACCTGCAATGAACCGCATCAACCCCGCCAAACTGCTGCTGTCAAAATGGACGGCAGCCCATCCTCGCCACAAGGAAAAACACTTTCTGGTCACCGAGTTGTTCCGTGACGACGAGGGCACAGTGCTGGACATCGAACTGCAAGCCATCCTCACCCGGCGCGCCGAACGCCTGCCCTGGGAGACGTTGAAAAACGCTGAAGACTGGAAAATCGGCTGGAAATAACGCACCCGCACAAACCTGTACAAATTATTTGACTTGTACAACATCGAGCCTATGATGAGATTTAGTTGTACAAGCTTTGTGGCTTGTACAGGATTCTTGCAGAGGTTTGCTTATGTCCAGCCACGCGAAACCGAAGATCGCCATCAGCGCCTGCCTTCTGGGTGAGAACGTGCGCTTCAACGGCGGGCATAAACAGTCCCTGCTGTGCAGCCAGACCCTCAGTGACTATTTCGATTTTGTCCCACTGTGCCCTGAAGTTGCCATCGGCCTGGGCATTCCTCGCCAAGCAATCCGCCTGGTCGGTGACCCCGACCATCCGCAGGCCGTGGGCAGCGTAAACCCTGCGCTCAATGTCACGCAGCCACTGGATGCTTACGGCCAGCAAATGGCCCGGGAACACACCGACCTGTGCGGCTACATCTTCATGCAAAAGTCACCGTCCTGCGGCCTGGAGCGCGTCAAGGTGTACCGCGACAACGGCACGCCTGTTGACGGTGGCGGGCGTGGCATTTACGCCCAAGCGTTTTGTGCCCGCCACCCCAACCTGCCGGCGGAAGAAGACGGTCGCCTCAACGACCCAGTGCTGCGGGAAAACTTCCTCACCCGGGTATTTGTGTACGCCAGTTGGCAGCAACTGCTGGCCGACGGGCTTACCCGTCACCGCTTGCTGACGTTTCACGCGCGCTACAAGTACCTGCTGATGGCCCACAGCCCTGCGCATTACAAAAGCCTGGGCCACTTGCTCGGCAGCATGGGCAAGGGCATTGACCTGCACGCGTTGGCCGACGGCTATTTCAGCGAACTGATGGCGGGCCTGAAAAAATGTGCGACGCGCGGCACCCATACCAATGTGCTGCAACACATCAGCGGCTACCTCAAGCAGGCCATCAGTGCCGATGACAAACAGGAAATGCAGACCGTCATCGGCCAATACCGCCACGGCATCGTGCCGCTGGTGGTGCCGCTGACCCTGCTCAAGCACCACTTTCGCCAACACCCGGACCGCTACATCGCGCAGCAGGCCTACCTGCAACCGCACCCGGAAAACCTCAGCCTGCGTAATGCGATCTAACCCATGAAACCTGCCCTGCTCGACGAACCCGGCGAAGACCTCGCCCACGCCCTGGAAAACGGCTGGCTGCCGATCCGCGAAGTGGCGCGCCAGACCGGCGTGAACGCGGTGACGCTGCGTGCATGGGAGCGCCGCTATGGCCTCATCGTGCCCCAGCGCACACCCAAGGGGCATCGGTTGTTCAGCGCCGAACACGTGCAACGCATCCAGGCCATCCTCACCTGGCTCAATCGCGGCGTGCCGGTCAGCCAGGTCAAGGGGCTGATCGACTCCGCCCAAGGCAGCCCGGAGCCGATGGAAAACGAGTGGCAGAGTCTGCGCCAGCATTTGGTGAGTGCCATCAGTGAACTGGCCGAGCGCCGGGTCGATGACGCGTTCAACCAGGCCATGGCGCTGTACCCGCCGCGCACCTTGTGCGAGCAACTGATGCTGCCGCTGCTCAACGAGCTGGAACAGCGCTGGCAGGGCCAGTTCGGCGCGCAGATGGAGCGGGTGTTTTTCCTGTCCTGGTTGCGCAGCAAGTTCGGCGCACGGATCTATCACAACAATCGTCAACTCCACGGCGCGCCGCTGTTGCTGGTCAATCATTCCGACCTGCCCCTGGAACCGCACCTGTGGCTCAGCGCCTGGCTGGCCAGCAGTGCCGATTGCCCGGTGGAAGTGTTCGATTGGCCGCTGCCGGTCGGCGAACTCGCCCTGGCGGTGGAACACCTGCAACCGCGTGCGGTGCTGCTGTATTCGAGCAAGGCCCTGCAGGTGCCGGCACTCAGCAAACTGCTGGGCGGCATTAGCTGCCCAACCGTGATTGCCGGACCAACGGTGTGCATCCACCACGCCGAGTTGGGCGTATTAACCCAGGACATCCCGGAGTTGTCCGTGGCCGAGGACCTGTTGTCGGCCCATCAATTATTGATCCAGCGTGGAATTGTCTAAATGCATCTGATCTGGCTGCGCACCGACTTGCGCCTGCACGACAACACTGCCCTGGCTGCCGCGAGCCAGCGCGGCCCCGTCGCGGCTGTTTACCTGATCACCCCCGAGCAATGGCTGGCCCACGATGACGCACCGTGCAAAGTCGATTTCTGGCTGCGCAACCTGCAGCACCTGAGCCAGGCACTGGGCGACCTCAACATTCCGCTGTTAATCCGCCACGCCGCGACCTGGGACCAGGCGCCGACGGTGCTGAGCCAACTGTGCCGCGAGCTGTCGGTGGAGTCGGTACACGTCAACGAGGAATACGGCATTCACGAGAGCCGCCGCGACAGCGCCGTGGCCCAGGCCTTGGAAGTGGACGGCGTGACCTTCCACAGCTACCTGGACCAACTGTTTTTCCAGCCGGGCAGCGTGCTGACCAAGACTGGCACCTACTTCCAGGTGTTCAGCCAGTTCCGCAAGGTCTGCTACAGCCGCCTGCACAGCGCCCTTCCCCGCCTGGTGCCGACGCCAAAGGCCCAGGCCGAACTTGGCGTGAAGAGCGACCCTGTGCCGACGACAGTCGAAGGGTTCCCTACACCCAGCGAAACCTTGCGTGCGCTCTGGCCCGCAGGCGAAGACGAAGCGCGCCGTCGCCTCGATGCCTTCGCCGATCAGCAGATCAGCTATTACAAG
This sequence comes from Pseudomonas salmasensis, assembly GCF_014268375.2. Taxonomy (NCBI): domain Bacteria; kingdom Pseudomonadati; phylum Pseudomonadota; class Gammaproteobacteria; order Pseudomonadales; family Pseudomonadaceae; genus Pseudomonas; species Pseudomonas salmasensis. The sequence continues at coordinate 4,425,590 of NZ_CP077083.1, read as the reverse complement.
GACGAACGCGACTTTCCGGCCAAGCCCGGCACCAGTCAGCTTTCTGCCTACCTGGCCGCCGGTGTGGTTTCGCCGCGCCAGTGCTTGCACGCCGCGCTGCAAACCAACCAGGGCGAGTTCGAAAGCGGCGACATCGGCGCCATCACCTGGATCAACGAGCTGCTGTGGCGCGAGTTCTACAAACACATTCTGGTGGGCTACCCTCGGGTTTCCCGCCACCGCGCGTTTCGCCCCGAAACCGAAGCGCTGGCCTGGCGCAAGGCGCCCGAAGACCTGGCCGCCTGGCAACAGGCGCGCACCGGCTTGCCGATCATCGACGCGGCCATGCGCCAACTGCTGGAAACCGGCTGGATGCACAACCGCCTGCGCATGGTGGTGGCGATGTTCCTGACCAAAAACCTGCTGATCGACTGGCGCGAAGGTGAGCGCTTCTTTATGCGCCACCTCATCGATGGCGACCTGGCAGCCAACAACGGCGGCTGGCAGTGGAGTTCGTCCACCGGCACCGACTCGGCGCCGTATTTCCGGATATTCAGCCCGCTGAGCCAATCGGAAAAATTCGACGGCGACGGCGTGTTCATCAAACGCTGGCTCCCGGAGCTGGCCGCGCTGAATAAAAAACAAGTGCACAACCCCGAAGCGGCAGGTGGCCTGTTCGGCGTGGCGGATTACCCGCGTGCCATTGTCGATTTGAAACAGTCCCGCGAGCGCGCCTTGGCTGCCTTTCGCCGGCTGCCGTCGCGCCAGGAGATGGCCGAACATGAGTGACTTCCTGCGCCAGTTCGCCAACACCTTCGCCACGCTGGACAAGCATAACCTGCACCTGCTCGGCAGCCTGTACAGCGAGGACATCGCCTTTGCCGATCCCCTGCATCAAGTCCAGGGCCTGCCCGCATTGCGGCGTTACTTTGCCGACTTGTACAGCAACGTCAGCGCGCTGCACTTTGACTTCCACGGCTTCGATACCGTGGCCGAAGGCGAGGGCTACCTGCGCTGGACTATGCGTTTTAGTCACCCACGCCTGTCCGGCGGCCAGGTGATCGAGGTGCCAGGCTGTTCCCATTTGATGTGGCACGACACGGTTTACCGCCATCGCGACTATTTCGATGCCGGCGCCCTGCTCTATGAACATGTCCCCCTACTGGGTCGCGTTATTCGTTGGCTGAAAAGGAGAATGGGATGAGCCTTACACCGCCCCGTCGTTATTGGCTGACCGGCGCCAGCAGTGGTATCGGTGCGGCGCTGGCCGTGGAGTTGCTCGACAGCGGCGCCCACGTGGCCCTCAGTTCCCGCACCCAAGGCCCGCTGGAAGCTCTCGCCCTTCGTTATCCAGGCCAGGTGCTGGTGGTGGCCGGCGACCTGACCAACAGCCAGACCGTGCGCGAGATCGGCGAGCGTATCAAGCAGGACTGGGGTTCGCTGGACACGGTGATCCTCAACGCCGGCACTTGTGAATACGTCGACGCCCGGCAATTTGACGCCTCGATCATCGAGCACGTGGTGCGCACCAACCTGCTGGCCAGCAGTTATTGCATCGAGGCCGCGCTGCCGCTGTTGCGCGCCGGGCGTACCCCGCACCTGGTGGGCGTGGCCAGCGCCGTGACCTACCTGCCCATGCCCCGCGCCGAAGCCTACGGCGCGTCCAAGGCCGGCCTGCGTTACTTGTTCGAATCCCTGCGTATCGGCCTGTCGCCGGAAAACATCGACGTCACCGTGATCAGCCCGGGCTTTGTCGACACGCCGCTGACCGAACGTAATGATTTCCCCATGCCCTTGAGCTGGCCGGCCGACAAAGCGGCGAAACACATCTTCGCCAAGCTGGAAAAACGCCCGCTGGAAATCGCCTTTCCGGCCATGTTCATTGCCACCTTGTGGCCGCTGTCGAAGCTGCCCAACCGCGCGCAATTGATCATCGGCAAACGCATGCTGCGCAGCCCGCCACCGAAGAAGGACGACCTGTGAAGATCGCCATTATCGGCAGCGGCATCGCCGGGCTGACCAGCGCCTACCTGCTCAGCCGTCGCCACGACATTACGCTGTTTGAAGCCAGTGACTGCATTGGCGGGCATACCCATACGGCCAACGTGACGGTCGACGGCAAAAGCTATGCGGTGGACACGGGCTTCATTGTGTTCAACGACTGGACCTACCCGAACTTCATCCGTCTGCTGGAGCAGATCGGGGTCAGGTTCAAACCCACCGAGATGAGTTTTTCGGTGTGCGACCAAAGCACAGGCTTTGAGTACAACGGCAACAACCTCAACAGCCTGTTTGCCCAGCGCCGCAATATTCTGTCGCCGGGATTCTGGGGCATGTTGCGCGATATCCTGCGCTTCAATCGCCAGGCGCCCCTGGACTTGCAAGAGCAGCGCATCAGCGCCGACATGACCCTGGGCGATTACCTCACCGCTGGCGGCTATGGCCCCAGGTTTATCCGGCATTACATCGTGCCGATGGGCGCTGCCATCTGGTCGATGTCCCTGGCCGATATGCTCAAGTTTCCGCTGCAGTTTTTTGTGCGCTTCTTCAAGAACCACGGCTTGCTCTCGGTGAGCAACCGCCCGCAATGGTGCGTGATCGAAGGCGGTTCCAGCCGTTATATCGAGCCGCTGACCCGCAGCTTTCGCGAACAGATACGGCTCAACTGCCCTGTGCATAAGGTGCAACGCAGCGACGAAGGTGTAGTTATCCACAGCCCGGCCGGCAGCGAAACCTTTGACCGCGTGGTATTCGCCTGCCACAGCGATCAGGCCCTGGCCTTGCTCGATGACCCCAGCCAGGCCGAACAACAGATCCTCGGTGCCCTGCCCTACGCCGACAACGACGTGGTGCTGCACACCGACACCCGCCTGCTGCCCGACCGCAAACTGGCCTGGGCCAGCTGGAACTACCGGCTGACGGGCAGCGCGCAACAACAGGCCGCCGTCACCTATGACATGAACATCCTGCAAGGCATCGACAGCGCCACCACCTTTTGCGTCAGCCTCAACCAGACGCCGATGATCAACCCACTGAAGATCCTGGCGCGCTACACCTACGCCCATCCGCAATACAGCCTGGCCGCAGTGGCGGCGCAGGCACGCTGGGAAGAATTGCACGGCGTGCGCAATACCTTTTACTGCGGGGCCTACTGGGCCAACGGCTTTCACGAAGACGGCGTGGTCAGCGCCCTGCGTGTGGCCAAGGCTTTTGGGGAAACCCTGTGAACAGCGCCCTTTACAGCGGCTGGATCGCCCATCGGCGGTTTACGCCCAAGGCCCACGCCTTTCGCTACCGCATCGGCCTGCTGTACCTGGACCTCAGCGAAGAGGATGAAGTACTGGGGCTCTCGCCGCTGGCCGGCACGGGGCGCCTGGCGCCTTTCGGTTTCCGCCAGCAGGATTACCTGCGTGAATTCACGCGCCACGGCATGAGCTTAAGCGATGCCGTGCGCCACGCAGTCGGCAAGGCTCTGGGGCAAACACCCCAGGGCGCTATCTGCCTGCTGACCCAGGCCCGCAGTTGGGGCCTGGCTTTTAACCCGGTGAGTTTCTTCTACTGCTTCGAGGCTGACGGGCAACTGGCCGCGATCCTGTGTGAAGTGACCAACACCCCATGGCGCGAGCGCTATCACTACGTGCTGCCCGCCCAGGCACTGGGCGCCGACGAGCACCAGCATTTCGCCGTGGCCAAGGCCTTCCATGTGTCGCCGTTTTTGCCTCGCGACCTGGAATACCGCATGAGTTTCAGCCCGCCCGCCGCCCGGCTCGGCGTGCATATGGCCGATTGGCAGGGCACGCAAAAAGTCTTCGACGCCACCTTGAGCCTGGAAAAACAGGCACTGAGCCGCGCCAGCCTGCATCGCTATTTGTGGCGCTTTCCCTGGATGACCGCCAAGACCGGCCTTGCGATCTACTGGCAAGCCTTGCGCCTGCTGCTCAAACGCACACCGATTTTTTCCCACCAGGGCGCCGATGGCGCCTCTCGCACCGCAGACGGGTATACCAAGGATCGCCACCATGAAATCCCCTAGCTTATCGGTCAAGGCTAACCGCCTGAACGTCAACGGCATGACCGCTGCGCTGTTGCGCAAAGGCGTGTTGCGCCAGCTCAGCCAATTGCGCCATGGCCAACTGGTGATCATCGAGGATGGCGAGCGGCAAGTCTTCGGCGCACGGGAAGCGCACCTGCTGGGCGAGATCCAGATTCTCGATGCGGCGGTTTGGGGCCTGGTGGCCGCCAATGGCTCGATCGGCGCTGGCGAAGCGTTTATCCATGGTTATTGGACCAGCCCCGACCTCACCGCCGTGGTGCGGGTGATGGTCAGCAACCTGGAGGTGCTCGACGCCATGGAAGGCGGCCTCGCTCGCCTGGCCCGGCCGTTCACCCAGGGCCTGCACTGGCTCAACCGCAACACGCGCAAAGGCTCGCAAAAAAACATCGCCGCCCATTACGACCTGGGCAACGACCTGTTCGAAGAATTTCTCGACCCCACCATGATGTACTCGGCGGCGCAGTTCCTCACGCCGGACGACACCTTGGAACAGGCACAACTGAACAAGTTGGCGCGCATCTGCCAGAAACTGGCGCTCAAGCCCAGCGACCATCTGCTGGAAATCGGCACCGGCTGGGGCAGCATGGCGTTGTATGCCGCGCAGCACTACGGTTGCCGGGTCACCACCACGACCTTGTCCAAGGAACAGTTCGCCTACACCGCGCAGCGTATTGAGGCGCTGGGCCTGCAAGACCAAGTGACGGTGCTGCTGAGCGATTATCGCGACCTCACCGGTGAGTACGACAAACTGGTGTCGATCGAAATGATTGAAGCGGTGGGCCATCGTTTCCTGCCCACCTATTTCAAACAGTGCGCACAGTTGCTCAAGCCCGACGGCTTGATGCTGCTGCAAGCCATCACCATTCGTGAACAGCGCTTTGAACAGGCCAAGCGTAGCGTCGACTTTATCCAGCGCTACATCTTCCCCGGCGGCGCGCTGCCCTGTGTACAAAACATGCTGCAGATCGTCAGCCGCGACACCGACATGAACCTGCTGCACATGGAAGACTTCGGCCTGCACTACGCCCGCACCCTGCGCCTGTGGCATGAAAACTTTCGCCGCGCCCATGGCCGTCTTGCGGAGCTGGGTTATGACGAATACTTCCTGCGCCTGTGGGAGTTTTACCTGTGCTACTGCGAAGGCGGCTTTATGGAGCGCACCATCGGCACCGCACAGTTGCTGCTGGCCAAACCGGCGGCGATCAATCCACCGCTGCTCGGGCGTTTCAGTGCTTAAATCCCTGGCCAACGCCGTGCTGTTTCAGTGCGGCTGGTTTGCCTGCGTGCTCGGCGGCGACAGCCGCTGGCTGCTGATCGGCATCGCGGCGCTGGGCGCGCACCTGCTGTGGATAAGTTCCTGGGCCAGGGATGGGCAAGTGATTCTGGCCGTGACGGTGCTGGGTACACTGGTCGATACGGCATTGCGTGGGCTTGGCGTGTTTGAGTTCAATACGCCGGGGCCACTGATTCCGCTGTGGCTGATATTGTTATGGGCCTTGCTGGCCACCACCTTGCGGCATTGCCTGGCCTGGAGCGCACAGCCCGGGTGGCTGGCTAGCCTGCTGGGCGCAGTGGGCGGGCCGTTGTCTTATTACGCCGGCAGTCAATTGGCAGGCGTGAGTTTTACCTACGGCACGGCAACGACGCTGATCGGCCTGGCGCTGTTATGGGCCATGCTCTTTCCGCTGTTGCACAGGATTGCTCAGAGGCTGGAGCATTGACGCCCGTCCGAGCATTTATACGCATCTAGCGCACTTGCCTTACACTGCGCGCCTATGACCAACATCCCTCACATTCAAATCACCGAACCCGTCACCTGCTCGACGTGCGCGGCCTGTTGCTGCCAGCTGGAAGTCATGCTGATCACCGACACTGGCGTGCCGCAACGTTTTATCGATACCGACGATTGGGGAGGTGAGGTAATGCTGCGCCTGGACGACGGCTGGTGCGCAGCGTTGGACCGCGACACGATGATGTGCACGATTTATGAGCTGCGGCCGCTGATTTGCCGGGAGTTCGAGATGGGGGCACCGGAATGCCTTGAAGAGCGCGAAGGGATTACCACGGCCTACCGCTGATGTTGTAGGAGCGAGCTTGCTCGCGAAAAACCTGAGAGCGCCGCGTTAAACCCGATTCGCTGCGTTATCGTTGAGGTTCTTCGCGAGCAAGCTCGCTCCTACAGTGCATTACAACGGCATGGTGTAGTGCAGCGAGTAGCTCTCTACCCCATCGTTATTGCTGCTGATGCCGGCGTTGGAATAGTGGGTGGCACGAATGCCCACTTCATGCCCGCCGTTGAACCGCAGGCCGAAACCCAGGCGGTCTTCGAACTGGAAGGACTGGCCAATGTTGTTGTCTTCCAGCCGAGTGCGGGAGAACAACGCCACGCCGATACCGGCTTCGATGTAGGGCTTGACCGACTCGCCGGCAAACTCATACACAAATACCGGCGAGAACGACAGGCTGCTGGCGCCTGCGCGGTCATCGCCTTCCCAATAGGTATAGGCGCCGCTCCAGTAGCCGGTCAGTCGGCCGACATTGCTCTGCATCCAGCTTTTGTCCCAATCGGAGGTCAGGCCCAGGCGGTAGGTCAGCGTCGAATCGCTGGTGCTCCCCAAGCCGAACTCCAGGCCAGCGGCCTGGGCTGAAACAGAGTGTCCCAACATAGCGGCCGCAATCGCAGCCAAACAGAACAAGCGCTTCATGTGAAACATCCTTTGCAAACGGAGTTATAGGGTCGTGAATAGGCTAACGGGCTATAGAAGCCGACGCATAGCCGGAAGTTCAGCTTTTTTCAGTGTTATTTCACGAAATTTTCACGAGCCAAAGCTTCGCACAACTCCAGGATGTTTCCAAAGTGCCGGTAGGATATTTCTGAGGTGGGACAGATCGCCGCTAGTCCAGAACTGTGCGGGTTCAGGTTCGCCAGCGGCCAGCAGGTCGCGCTCACCCAGCAAGCGCTTGAGCTGGCGCGCCACGGCGGCGCCGGTATCAATGAGGATGATGCTGGGGGGCAGCATCTGCGCCAGGAGTGGCTTGAGGAAGGGATAATGGGTGCAACCCAGGATGATGGTGTCGCAACCGGCGCTGAGCAGCGGCTCGATATAGCCTTGCAGCAGGGCGCGCAAGGCCGGGTTGTTGAGGTCGCCGGCTTCAATCAACTCCACCAGGCCTGGGCACGGCTGGGTAATCACGCGCACATCGGTGGCGAAGCGATCGAGCAAGGCGGCGAACTTGGCGCTTTGCAGGGTGCCGGTGGTGGCAAGCACACCCACCACACCGCTGCGCGTGGCAGCAGCAGCAGGCTTGACCGCAGGCTCCATGCCGACCAACGGCCAGTCGGGGTAGTCCTGGCGCAAATCGGCGACGGCGGCGACGGTTGCCGTGTTACAGGCAATCACGAACGCCTTGGCGCCCCGCTCGCGGAAAAACTCAGCGACAGAGCGAGAACGCTCAAGAATGAACGCGGGGGTTTTCTCGCCATAGGGGATATGCCCGCAGTCCGCCACGTACAGCAATGATTCGTGGGGCAATAAGTGCTGGATTTCTTCCAGCACCGTCAAGCCGCCAATGCCGGAATCGAACACACCAATAGGCGCGCCTTTATCCACGATGAGTCCCGCAGACACTGCAGCCTGGGTCGCGCTTGACGCGCAACTCACGAAAACGCGTGGTCAGCGCATCGATCAACAACAAGCGCCCCACCAACGGCTCACCAAAACCGGCCAGCAGCTTCAAGGCTTCCAGCGCTTGCAGGCTGCCAACCACCCCCACCAACGGCCCGACGACGCCGGCTTCGCTGCAGGTCAGTTCCGTGTCGCTGCCGTGCCCATACAAACAGTGGTAACAGGGGCTGTCGGCGCGACGGGGGTCGAATACCGACAATTGCCCCTCAAGGCGAATGGCCGCGCCACTGATCAACGGTTTGCCAGCGGTTACGCAGGCCGCGTTGACCGCCTCGCGGGTAGAGAAGTTGTCGCTGCAATCGAGCACCAGGTCCACTGCGTTGACCGCAGCGGCCAGCGAGTCGGCATCCAGCGCAGCACGATGGGCGACCAGGGTGACTTCAGGGTTGATCGCCTTCAGGCGCCCCATGGCCGACTCGACCTTGGTCTGCCCCACGCTGTTAGTGTCATGGATGATCTGGCGTTGCAGGTTGGTCAAATCGACCGTATCGAAATCCGCCAAGTGCAACTCGCCCACCCCAGCAGCGGCCAGGTAAAGCGCCACTGGAGCGCCCAGGCCACCCAGGCCGACGATCAACGCGCGACTCTGCTTCAGGCTCAATTGGCCGTCGATGTCCACATGCTGCAACAGAATCTGCCGGCTATAGCGCAACAGCTCCTGATCGGTCAGCACGAGCGGCGCCCCAAGGTGATGCGTTCGTGACCGCCGAGGTCGATGCGGCTGTGTACGCCTTCAAAGCCCTGGTTCAGCAACAAGTCGCGCACGGCCAGCGCCTGGTCGTAACCGTGTTCGAGCAACAGCCAGCCGCCGTCGTTCAGGTGAGCAGGCGACTCTGCAATGATCAGGCGCAAATCGTCCAGGCCATCGTGCCCCGCCACCAGCGCACTGGCCGGCTCGAAGCGCACATCACCGGCCACCAGGTGCGGGTCATTGTCGGCAATGTAGGGCGGGTTGCTGATAATCAGGTCGAAGCGATGGCCTTGCAGGGCGCTGAACCAATGGCTGCTCAGCACCGTGGCGTTATGAAGGTGCAGGCGTTGGCGATTGCGCTCGGCCAGGGCCACGGCCTCCAGCACGCGGTCGACCGCCGTGACCTGCCAGGCCGGGCGTTCGCTGGCCAAGGCCAGGGCGATGGCGCCGCTGCCGGTGCCCAGGTCCAGGACCTGGGCGGGCGTGGCGGGCAGCAATTCCAGGGCAGCCTCCACCAGCAGCTCGGTTTCTGGGCGCGGGATCAGCGTGTGCGGAGCCACTTCCAGGTCGAGTTTCCAGAAGCCTTGCTGGCCGAGAATATAGGCCACCGGCTCGCCGCTGCGGCGGCGCTGCAGGTAGCTGGCAAAGGTCAGGGCGTCTTCGCTGCTGACGATTTTTTCCGGCCAGGTATGCAGGTAGCTGCGCGATTTGCCCAGGGCAGCGGCCAGCAGCAACTCCACGTCCAGGCGCGCTGTCGGCGAGTCGGGCAGGTCAGCGGCGCGCAGCAGGCTGGCGATGATGGTCATTTAGTCACCTATCGCCGCCAGTTGGTCGGCCTGGTATTCGGCGAGCAACGGCTCGATCACCGCATCCACGCCACCGGCGAGGATTTCGTCGAGGGAGTACAGGGTGAGGTTGACCCGATGGTCGGTAACCCGGCCCTGGGCAAAATTGTAGGTGCGGATACGCTCGGAGCGGTCGCCGGAGCCCACCAGCAGCTTGCGTTCGCTGGCAATCGCGTTGGCCGCAGCGCTGGTCTGCTGGTCGTTCAACTTGGCCGACAACCAGGACATGGCCCGCGCACGGTTCTTGTGCTGGGAACGTTCTTCCTGGCACTCCACCACAATGCCCGACGGCAGGTGAGTGATACGGATAGCCGAGTCGGTCTTGTTAACGTGCTGGCCACCCGCACCGGATGAGCGGTAGGTGTCGACGCGCAAGTCCGCCGGGTTGATCTCGATGGCTTCCTGTTCGTCCGGCTCAGGCAACACGGCGACGGTGCACGCCGAGGTGTGGATACGGCCTTGGGACTCGGTGGCCGGCACTCGCTGCACGCGGTGCGCACCGGATTCGAACTTCAGCTTGCCGTAGACGTTGTCGCCCTCAACCCGGGCGATGACTTCTTTATAGCCGCCGTGCTCGCCCTCGTTCTCGGAGAGGATCTCCACGCGCCAGCCACGACGCTCGGCATAACGCGAATACATGCGGAACAGGTCGCCGGAAAAAATCGCCGCCTCGTCGCCACCGGTACCGGCGCGGATTTCGAGGAACACGTTGCGCCCGTCGTTAGGGTCCTTGGGCAGCAACATGCGTTGCAAATCACCCTCAAGCTCGGCGAGTTTTTCCTTGGCTTCGCGGACTTCTTCCACGGCCATTTCGCGCATGTCCGGGTCGTTGTCCTTGAGCAGGGCCTGGGCGCCTTCAAGGTCGGCCTGAACTTTCAGCAGGTTTTTATAAGTGGCCACAATGGGCTCAACTTCGGCGTATTCCTTGGAATAGGCGCGGAATTTGGTCTGATCGGAAATGACCTCGCCATCGCCGAGCAAGGCGGTCAGTTCTTCGAAACGGTCCTGGAGCACGTCCAGTTTATTGAGCAGTGACGCTTTCATTGCGGTTTTTTATCCGAAGAGCTGTCTGACGCGCCCTCACCGAGGGCAAAGAGTTCCTGGGCCATGGCCAGCGCATCGAGGCGGCCTTCGGCGGTAAGCTTTTTCAACTGGACGCTAGGGGCGTGAAGCAGTTTGTTGGTCAGGCCACGGGCCAATTGCATCAGCACCTCTTCGGCGCCGCTGCCGTTGGCCAGCATGCGCTGGGCCTTGAGCAACTCTTCATCACGCAGGCGTTCGCCCTGCTGACGATACGCCTTGAGCACATCCACTGCCGCCAGTTCACGCAGGCGCACCATGAAATCTTCAGCGCCCGTGCTGACCATTTCCTCGGCGGCCTGGGCGGCGCCCTGACGGCTCTTGAGGTTTTCGGCGACGACTTCGTGCAGATCATCGACGCTATAGAGGTAAACGTCGTCCAACTCGCCGACTTCAGGCTCGATATCCCGAGGAACGGCGATATCCACCATAAAGATCGGCTTGTGCTTGCGCAGCTTCAACGCACTCTCGACCGCACCCTTGCCCAGAATCGGCAATTGGCTGGCAGTGGAACTGATGACGATATCACTGCGTACCAGCTCAGCGGGAATGTCCGACAGCAGCACCGCATGGGCACCGAACTGCTCGGCCAGAATGCTGGCGCGCTCCAGGGTGCGGTTGGCGACCACGATACGCTTCACGCCAAGGTCGTGCAGGTGACGGGCCACCAGGGTGATGGTTTCCCCGGCGCCGATCAGCAGGGCCTGGCTGCGCTGCAAGTCGCTGAAAATCTGCTTGGCCAGGCTTACGGCGGCAAAGGCCACGGACACCGGGTTTTCGCCGATGGCCGTGTCGGTACGCACTTGCTTGGCGGAATTGAAGGTGGCCTGGAACAGGCGGCCCAGCAACGGGCCGACGGTGCCGGCCTCGCGCGCTACGGCGTAGGCGGACTTCATCTGGCCGAGGATCTGCGGTTCGCCCAATACCAGCGAGTCGAGACCGGCCGCCACGCGCATCATGTGACGAACTGCCGCATCCTCTTCATGCACATAAGCGCTGGCGCGCAGGTCATCGAGGCTCAAATGGTGATAATCGGCCAGCCAGCGCAGCACGACATCGGCTGAAAGATGTTCCTGCTCTATATAGAGCTCGCTGCGATTGCAGGTCGAAAGGATCGCAGCTTCGCGGCTGTCGGTGAGCCGGCAGAGCTGCTGCAGGGCCTCAACCAACTGCTCTGGCGTAAACGCCACGCGCTCGCGCACGTCTACGGAGGCAGTCTTGTGGTTAATACCGAGTGCGAGGAAGGCCATTCAATATCGCTGATGATGTCGGGAAGCCGACAATTGTCCTACTTCGAAAGATCCAGAACAACCACCGTCGTCTATTGTCCCTATACCTTGTGCCTATCAATGCGCTTTTGTAGGAGCGAGCTTGCTCGCGAAAATCGTCAACGATAACGCGGCAAGCCTGGCGCTCAGCGACGCTCTCAGGTTTTTCGCGAGCAAGCTCGCTCCTACAAAGGAAAGGCAAAAGGCAGCAATAGTCGTATTCCGAGTGCCCCGGTTATGTTTGGCCGAAGGCTTGTGTCATGATGATCCGACCGCAGGTTAGTCGTCCTCTTCCTATATGAATAGATCTTCCGCGTTGCTCCTCGCTTTTGTCTTCCTCAGCGGCTGCCAGGCCATGGCACCCGTATCGCCGGACGCTACGTCGCCGGTGGAAGACAGCACTCCCGCCCCTGAAAAGCCCAAGGTTTATTCCTCGTTCAGTGAAGAAACGATCTACAGCCTGCTGACCGCTGAACTGGCCGGCCAGCGCAATCGCTTCGATATTGCGCTGGATAATTACGTGACCCAGGCCATCAACACCCAGGACCCGGGAATTTCCGAGCGAGCGTTTCGCATCGCCGAATACCTGGGCGCCGACCAGGCAGCGCTGGACACCTCGCTGATCTGGGCCAAAAACGCCCCGGATGACCTGGAAGCCCAGCGCGCCGCAGCCGTGCAACTGGCACGTGCCGGGCGCTATGACGACTCCATGGTCTATATGGAGAAGGTTCTGCAGGGCAAGGGCGACACGCATTTTGACTTTCTTGCGCTGTCGGCCGCAGACACCGACCAGGACACGCGCAACGGGCTGATGAAGAGTTTTGATCGGCTGCTGCAAAAGCACCCGAAGAACAGTCAGTTGATTTTCGGCAAGGCCCTGCTGCTGCAACAGGACGATGAAGCCGACGCCGCGCTCAAGCTGCTGGAACAGAACCCGCCGGAAGAAGGCGAAATCGCGCCGATCCTGTTGCGTGCACGCCTGCTGCAAAGCCTTAACCGCGGCAAGGAAGCGATTCCGCTGCTGGAAAAAAGCATCAAGAAATACCCCGGCGACAAGCGCCTGCTCCTGACCTATGCGCGCATGCTGGTGGAGCAGGACCGGATGGAAGACGCCAAAGTGCAGTTCGCCAACCTGGTCCAACAATACCCGGACGACGACGAACTGCGTTATTCCCTGGCATTGGTGTGCCTGGAAGCCAAAGCCTGGGACGAGGCCAAGGGCTACCTGCAAGAGCTGATCGAACGTGACAGCCACGTGGACTCGGCACACCTGAACCTGGGCCGCATCGCTGAAGAGCGCAACGACCCGCAGGCGGCCCTGCTTGAATATGCCCAGGTCGGGCCCGGCAATGACTACCTGCCCGCGCAGTTGCGCCAGGCCGATATTCTGATGAGCAATGGCCGCACCGACGAAGCGGAAAAACGCCTGGCCGCGGCCCGCGATGCCGAGCCGGACTACGCCATCCAGCTGTACCTGATCCAGGCCGAGACCTTATCGGCCAACAAACAGGGCGAACGCGCGTGGAAACTGCTGCAACAGGCGTTGCTGCAATACCCCGACGATTTGAACCTGCTGTACACCCGCGCCATGCAGGCAGAAAAACGCAATGACCTGGCGCAGCTGGAAAAAGACCTGCGCCTGATCATCAAGCGTGACCCGGACAACGCTATGGCCCTTAACGCCCTGGGCTACACCTTGTCCGACCGCACCACGCGCTACGCCGAAGCCAAGGTGCTGATCGAACAGGCTCATGCGCTCAACCCGGAAGACCCGGCCGTGCTCGACAGCCTGGGCTGGGTAAATTACCGCCTGGGCAACCTCGACGAGGCCGAACGCTTGCTGCGCCAGGCACTGGAGCGTTTCCCGGACCAGGAAGTCGCCGCGCACCTGGGCGAAGTGCTCTGGGCCAATGGCAAGCAACGCGAAGCCCGACAAATCTGGGAAAAATTCCTCAAGGAACAACCCGACAGCCCCATCCTGCGCAGCACCATCAAGCGCCTGACCGGATCCGAGACCCTTTAAATTTATGTTCTTGCGCCACGTTATTGTTTTCAGTTTCATCGCCCTGCTCGCCGGTTGCGCGGGCATCGGCAGCCGTGAATCCGTTGAAGGCCAGGGCAACCCGGCCCAATGGAAACAACACAAGGACCAGCTCAGCAGCATCGATGGCTGGCAGATCGAGGGCAAGGTCGGGGTGCGTGCGCCGAAAGACTCCGGCAGCGGCACCCTCTTCTGGCTGCAACGCCAGGACTACTACGACATTCGCCTCTCGGGCCCCCTGGGTCGTGGCGCAGCCCGCCTGACTGGCCGGCCAGGGCAAGTCAGCCTGGAAGTGGCCAACCAGGGCCGCTACGAGGCGACCTCCCCGGAAGAACTGCTGGAGCAGCAGATTGGCTGGAAGTTGCCCGTCTCGCATCTGGTCTGGTGGGTGCGCGGCTTGCCGGCGCCGGACAGCAAGAGCCGTCTGAGCCTCAATGGCGACAGCCGGCTCGCCACCCTGGAGCAGGATGGCTGGCAGGTCGAATATTTGAGCTATGTGGAACAACGCGGCTACTGGCTCCCAGAACGTATCAAGCTGCATGGCACCGACCTTGATGTCACGCTGGTGATCAAGGACTGGCAACCGCGCAAGCTGGGGCAATAACGTGTCAGCACAAAAATTGACCCTGCCCTCCCCCGCCAAGCTCAACCTGATGCTACACATCCTCGGTCGCCGTGAAGATGGCTACCACGAGTTGCAGACGCTGTTTCAATTTCTCGACTACGGCGATGAGCTGACCTTTGCGGTGCGTGACGATGGCGTGATCCAGCTGCACACCGAATTCGACGGTGTGCCCCACGACAGCAATCTGATTGTGCGGGCGGCAAAAAAACTTCAGGAACACTCTGGCTGCACACTCGGCATCGATATCTGGATCGACAAAATCCTGCCCATGGGCGGTGGTATCGGTGGTGGCAGCTCAAATGCCGCCACCACCTTGTTAGGCCTCAATCACTTATGGCAACTGGGCTGGGACCATGACCGCCTTGCTGCGCTGGGCCTTACGCTGGGCGCCGACGTCCCGGTTTTCGTGCGTGGGCACGCCGCATTTGCTGAAGGCGTCGGCGAGAAACTCACCCCTGTAGAGCCCGAAGAACCTTGGTATGTCGTGCTGGTGCCGCAAGTATCTGTAAGTACAGCAGAAATTTTTTCAGATCCGTTGTTGACACGTAACTCTTCTCCCATTAAAGTGCGCCCCGTTCCCAAGGAAAACAGTCGAAATGACTGCTTACCGGTTGTAGCAAGGCGTTATCCAGAGGTACGTAACGCTTTGAATTTGTTAGGTAAATTTACCGAAGCAAAATTAACCGGAACTGGAAGTTGTGTGTTTGGGGGCTTCCCAAGCAAAGCTGAAGCTGATAAAGTCTCGGCCCTTCTTACAGAGACCCTTACAGGGTTTGTAGCAAAGGGAAGCAACGTTTCGATGTTGCATCGCAAGCTGCAAAGTCTGCTCTAAAAGGAACCGAGTGTTAGGCACTCGTTGCAACAGATACAGGGGCGTCGCCAAGCGGTAAGGCAGCAGGTTTTGATCCTGCCATGCGTTGGTTCGAATCCAGCCGCCCCTGCCATTTTCTAATACTCATCCAGGTTACCCTCAGCCTCTAGGTACTGCGCGTGTCCAAGATGATGGTCTTTACGGGGAATGCCAACCCCGATCTGGCTCGGCGTGTCGTACGTCAGCTGCATATCCCTCTCGGTGACATCTCTGTCGGTAAATTCTCCGACGGCGAAATTACAGCCGAGATCAATGAAAATGTCCGCGGTAAAGACGTCTTCATTATTCAGCCGACCTGCGCTCCGACCAACGATAACCTGATGGAACTCGTCGTGATGGCTGATGCCTTCCGCCGCTCCTCAGCGACTCGAATCACAGCTGTAATCCCTTACTTTGGTTATGCCCGTCAGGATCGCCGTCCGCGTTCCGCACGTGTGGCTATCAGCGCGAAAGTCGTTGCTGACATGCTGACCGTGGTAGGTATCGACCGTGTGCTCACGGTTGACCTGCACGCTGACCAAATCCAGGGGTTCTTCGATATTCCGGTAGATAACATCTACGGCTCCCCCGTTCTGGTGGATGACATCGAAGACCAGCGCTTTGAAAACCTGATGATCGTGTCCCCGGACATTGGTGGCGTCGTGCGTGCACGGGCTGTTGCCAAATCCCTGGGCGTGGACCTCGGGATCATCGACAAACGCCGTGAGAAAGCCAATCACTCTGAAGTGATGCATATCATCGGTGATGTCGAAGGGCGTACCTGTATTCTGGTTGATGACATGGTCGACACCGCCGGCACTCTGTGCCACGCGGCGAAAGCCTTGAAAGAGCACGGTGCAGCAAAAGTCTTCGCCTACTGCACACACCCTGTGCTGTCGGGCCGAGCGATCGAGAACATCGAGAACTCCGTGCTGGACGAACTGGTGGTGACCAACACCATCCCGTTGTCCGCCGCAGCTCAAGCCTGTGCACGTATCCGTCAACTGGATATTGCACCGGTCGTTGCCGAAGCGGTTCGCCGCATCAGCAATGAAGAATCGATCAGCGCGATGTTCCGTTAAGGGTCAAACCAACGGATCACCTCACTGACGAAAAGCGCCCCGCCCCAGCATTCCGCTGGGGCGGGGCTTTTTTGCCCATATCGAGTTCGGCGCTGGTCGCAAACGCCCCTCGATGATGGCTATTTTGGAGATACAACATGAACGAATTTACTCTGAACGCCCAAGCGCGTACTGACCTGGGGAAAGGTGCGAGCCGCCGCCTGCGTCACGCCGCCAACATCCCAGCCGTTGTCTACGGTGGTAACAAGCCTGCTGAATCCGTGACCATCCTGGCCAAGGAAATCGCCAAGCTGTTCGAAAACGAAGCTGCCTACAGCCACGTTATCGAGCTGAACGTCGACGGCGCCAAGCAGAACGTCATCGTTAAAGCGATGCAGCGTCACCCTTCCAAGCAGTTCATCATGCACGCTGACTTCGTTCGCGTTGTAGCTGGCCAGAAACTGACCGCCATCGTGCCTGTGCACTTTGTGGGTGAAGAAGCTCCGGTCAAGAAAGGCGGCGAGATCTCTCACGTCCTGAACGAAATCGAAGTGACCTGCCTGCCGAAAGACCTGCCTGAGTTCATCGAAGTCGACCTGTCGGCTCTGGAAATCGGCACCATCGTTCACCTGTCCGACCTCAAGGCCCCTAAAGGCGTTGAGTTTGTTGCACTGGCTCACGGTGATGACAAAGCTGTTGCCAACGTTCACGCTCCACGCGTTGCTCCAGAAGCTGAAGAAGGCGCTGCAGAGTAATTCACTCTGTATTGCCGGAGCTTGAGGAAACATCGCGGACCGAAACGTAGCGAGAAAGCGGGCGATAACGCGGCGTTTACTCTTGAGTAAATGATGTAGTGTCGTCCACTTTCGCCGCACACGGGTACGGCGATGTTATCCACAACTCCAAAGGAAGGGCCCCTGTCGTGACTGCCATTAAACTGATCGTTGGCCTGGGAAATCCAGGCGCCGAATACGAACAGACCCGGCATAACGCGGGGGCCCTTTTTGTTGAGCGTATCGCCCACGCCCAAGGCATCAATCTGGTGGCCGATCGCAAATATTTTGGCCTGACCGGGCGCTTCTCGCACCAGGGTCAGGATGTTCGTCTACTGATTCCCACCACCTACATGAACCGCAGCGGCCAGGCTGTCGCGGCGCTTGCGGGCTTCTTCCGGATCAAACCCGAAGAAATCCTGGTGGCCCATGACGAACTGGACCTGCCACCCGGCGTAGCCAAGCTCAAGCTCGGCGGCGGGCATGGTGGGCACAATGGCCTGCGCGACATCATCGCGCAGCTGGGCAATCAGAATAATTTTTACCGCCTGCGGCTCGGCATTGGCCACCCAGGCGTTGCCAGTATGGTTTCAAATTTCGTCCTGGGTCGTGCGCCACGCGCCGAACAGGAAAAACTCGATGCCAGCATCGATTTTGCCCTCGGCGTGCTGCCGGATATCTTCGCCGGTGAATGGAACCGTGCGATGAAAAACCTGCACAGCCAGAAGGCCTGACTCTTACCGAGGGGAAACACCATGGGATTCAATTGCGGCATCGTCGGCCTGCCCAACGTCGGCAAATCCACCCTGTTCAACGCCCTGACCAAGTCCGGTATTGCGGCGGAGAACTTCCCCTTCTGCACCATCGAACCCAACAGCGGCATTGTGCCGATGCCGGACCCGCGTCTTGACGCACTGTCGGCCATCGTCAATCCCAAGCGCATCCTGCCGACCACCATGGAGTTCGTCGACATCGCGGGCCTCGTCGCCGGCGCCTCGAAAGGTGAAGGCCTGGGCAACAAGTTCCTGGCCAACATCCGCGAAACCGATGCCATCGCCCACGTGGTCCGCTGCTTTGAAGACGAGAACGTGATTCACGTCTCCAACAGCGTCGACCCCAAGCGCGACATCGAGATCATCGACCTGGAACTGATCTTCGCCGACCTCGATAGCTGCGAAAAGCAACTGCAGAAAGTCGCGCGTAACGCCAAGGGCGGCGACAAGGATGCAGTGGTCCAGAAGGGCCTGCTGGAGCAACTGATCGCGCACTTCACCGAAGGCAAGCCAGCGCGTAGCCTGATGAAGAACATGGGCGCAGACGAGAAGGCCGTGATCAAGGGCTTCCACCTGCTGACCACCAAGCCTGTGATGTACATCGCCAACGTTGCCGAAGACGGCTTCGAGAACAACCCACTGCTCGACGTGGTCAAGGCTATTGCCGACGAAGAAGGCGCCATCGTTGTTCCGGTGTGCAACAAGATCGAAGCGGAAATCGCCGAGCTCGATGACGGCGAAGAAAAGGACATGTTCCTCGAGGCCCTGGGCCTGGAAGAGCCTGGCCTGAACCGCGTGATCCGCGCCGGCTACGAAATGCTCAACCTGCAGACCTACTTCACCGCCGGTGTCGAAGAAGTCCGCGCCTGGACCGTCAAGGTTGGTGCCACTGCGCCACAGGCCGCCGGCGTGATTCACACCGACTTCGAAAAAGGCTTCATCCGCGCCGAAGTGATCGCCTACAACGACTTCATCCAGTTCAAGGGCGAAGCCGGTGCCAAGGAAGCCGGTAAATGGCGCCTGGAAGGCAAGGACTACATTGTTAAAGACGGCGATGTGATGCACTTCCGCTTTAACGTATAAGCGTTAGCTGAACACCCTGCCCTATACAAGAAACCGACGCATTGCGTCGGTTTTTTGTTGCCTCCTATTTCTATCTACCACGCAACTAAAGACCCTTTACATAGAAACCTTAATCATCCAGATGCGGCGATGCATTTGAACGATGAATCCTTCAACTCTTAAGTCTTCTCCTACACCAAACACTCAATAACCAACACTAAAGCACTTGAATAATACAGCGTGCTGACATAGTTAATATTTCACACATTCTCCTGCAGCATTTTCATACTCACAGCCACGATGACATTTTTGATTATTTGCGTTCTACTGGCCGTACGCCAACAGCGTTCTATCAACAGTGAAGTGATAGCGATAGTGGAGTACCCGGACTATGTCAGCCTCTTACAAAATAACAAATGAGACATACCTCCCCTCTGTTGAAGCCTTGGACATCGAGCGTACGCTCAAGAGTACTGCGGCGCTCGATATCGACATTCTATTATTAGGAGAGACGGGGACGGGCAAGGATACCTTGGCCCAACGGATCCATCGTTTGTCAGGGCGACGAGGTCATTTTGTCGCCGTGAACTGCGCCGCCATCCCGGAAAGCCTCGCAGAGAGCCAACTGTTCGGCGTCAACAGCGGCGCCTATACCGGAGCAGTGCAATCACGTGCGGGTTTTATCGAAGCCGCTCACCTGGGTACCTTGTATCTGGATGAAATCGACAGTATGCCGCTCTCCATGCAAGCCAAACTGCTACGGGTACTGGAATCAAGGGGTGTGGAACGGCTGGGCTCAACCCGGTTTATCCCGGTAGATATGCGAGTCATCGCCTCTGCGCAGCAATCCCTGCATGAGATGGTCGATCAGGGAAGGTTCAGGCGCGACCTGTATTTCCGCCTTAACGTCGTAAATATCAATCTGCCTCCGCTGCGCAATCGCCGTGACCGAATCGTCCCGTTGTTCCTGAATATGATTCAAGAGGAAGCCGAGCACTATAAGTGTCTCGCCCCAAACCTGTGCAGCGAGTTGGTGCAACAGTTGCTGTGCCACCCATGGCTGGGGAATGTGCGTGAGCTGCGCTCCACTGCCAAACGTTTCGTGCTGGGTCTGGCGCCGTTATCAAGCTCCCCCTCGAACGTTACAAACGAGCCAATCAACCTGAAAGAACGCCTGCAACAAATCGAGAAAGCTCTGATTGAAGAGTCGTTGCGTCGTCATACCTACTGTGTGGACGAGGTGGCTGTAGAGTTGGGGATGGCGAAGAGAACGCTTTACTATCGCATGAAACAACTAGACATACAGTAGCCCACTGCGCAGGCCACAGGCACCGAAGAAATCTCCAGATACACCCTTCAAGTAAAAACTGGAACCATATTCGCCCCGGAACCACACAAGGATGAGCCTGATATATTTAGTGCCTATTGAAGCAACAATATTGCAACTACATATCAAGACTCAAACATCATTTCTTAGATATTGGAGTATCACTATGAGTGTTTCTGGCATTAACCCGCAAACCTATCAAGTCCCTGTCCAAAGCTCCGGCGGCGGCGAAAACGAAGACCTTAAAGCAGAAAGGAAAGCAGCGGTTCGCGAATCCCTGAAGGAAAGTATTGAATCCTTCAAGATTTCTGAGAAGAAAAAGAACATCGACGCGATGCGCTAAATAGCATTACCGCCCTTTGTCACCAAAGGGCGGTTTCCCCAAGAGGTCTATATGCAGATAAAAGAAGTCGATGTATTACGCGAATATCAAAACGGCCTCACAGCTCGCAGGCCCCCTACCCAACCTACACACCACGGCGAAGACGTGAGCTTTTTCAGCTCGTTATTGGAACCGTCGATGCAACGGGCTACCGCCACGTCATCATCGAATGCCCTGACCGACGCTTTGCAGCATTTGGACAAGGCGAGAAGTGGCATGAGTCGAGGCCTGAAAGACTTCAACAATGAGTTCAAAGAGAAAAATCGGCTTAATTATGCCTCCCATCTTTCAGACTCCTTACTGCTGACCCAAACCCTGGTGAAGTGCGTCGGCAAGGGCGCGCAATGCCTAGAAAAAGTCAGCAACCTGCAGTAGGAAAAAATGATTCGTTTTCTATCCATCGGATTAGTTTTCTCGCTGACGCTGATACTGGGCGGCTGCGGCGAAAGTGTCGAATTGCATCGCCAACTCTCCGAGCAGGATGCCAATGAGGTCATCGCGGAACTGGCTGACAAACACATACGCGCACAAAAAGTGCCTGCCAAGGACGGCGTCGTGGTGCGTGTCAATGCAGCCGATATCAGCCGCGCCGTTCGCACACTCGAAGCGGTCGGATTGCCGAAGGTCGCCCGTGCCACACTGGGCGACACCTTCCGCAAGGAGGGCGTCATCTCTACCCCACTGGAAGAGCGTGCCCGGTATATCTATGCACTGTCCCAGGAGTTGGAGGCGACACTGTCAAACATCGATGGCGTCATCGTCGCTCGCGTGCACGTGGTATTGCCCGAACGCGTGGCTCCCGGTGAGCCCGTCCAACCCGCCTCCGCCTCGGTGTTCATCAAGCATGACCCGCGACTGGAGCCCGACAGCATCCGGGCGCGCGTACGCAGGATGGTATCCAGTAGTATTCCCGGCATGACCACTGCATTGGATAACGCGCAGAAGCTCACGGTGGTTTTTGTGCCGGCAGCGGCTTACCAAGAGCAACAACGCCTGAGCTATTTCGGTCCGTTCCTGGTCCCCGAGGAAGACATCGGTTTTTGGCGTACCACTGTCAGCTTGTTGGTTATCGGCGCGATACTGACGCTCGTCGCTGCGCTGTTCTGGCGCATACGAGGCCGACGATCAAGGCAGGATCCTGTCAGTCCCAGCGCATCTACCGAATGAGTGATCATCTGGCCTGGGCCCAATGGTGGGCCAGTCCGTGGCGGTTTTCGCACCCGGATGCGACCAGCGCCCAGGCCTACCACGCATTACCCGCCCTGTGTCGCAGCCAACCCGCACTGGCGTGTGCAGCGTTGGGCATCGAGCCGTGCCTACCTCCCCCTCCCCGTGCAACGGTGCTTGGTTTGGCCCTGGCTTCACGAGAGCAGTTCGATCTGGCGATAGCGCTACTGGAGCTTACGTGCCATCCCAACGTCGACAGCCCCTTGTACGATGAACACCGCAAGTGGTGTGAGCGCCTTGCCAAGGCCCTGCACCCTGACGCCCTGTTGCAACCGGAGAATGATCCACTGCAATTGCTGAGGGCGTGGGTTGAGCCTGCTGTCTGGCAACGTCTTCGGCTGCGCTTGCCCCCAGACCGGGTGCAGGCGCTTGAAACCACTCACCTGCCACTCGACGACGCGCATGGCCGGCTCAATACGCTGTGGCAGGCGATTGTCTGGCGTATCGAAGCAACGGGCAGCGAAACAAATCGTCGTTAACTGCAACAAGCCAGAGCATTGTTTATGTTGACCCTACGCAAAATCGAATTGCACAACGGCGCTTGCGGGCAGCCAAAAGTATTGATTACCCGGGAGATGCTCGCCGATTGCGTCCAGTCCGCGCAGTTGCTAGGTAGCGCACAGACCCAAGCTGAAGAGTTGCTGCGCCAGGCGGCTGAGCATCGCGAAGAAATGCTCGAGCAGGCCCGCCTCGACTTCTGGTCACGTGCCCACGCGCAACTCAGCGCGTGGGAGCGTCAACGCCAGTCGATGTGTGACAGCCTCGAACACTACGCAACATCCATTGCCAACCGAGCCTTCCACTGCCTGTTGGAAGAAGTGCCTCCCCCAAAGCGTCTTTCGGCATTGGTCAAACAGTTGGTAGCGACGCAAATTCCACCTATCAAGGCAACCTTGGTTTGCCACCCGCACGAGCATGAGCAGATAGCCCAAGCCTTGGCCCGGTTGGGCTCTACCCCCTGGAAGCTTCGCCCCGATGACCAGATCAAACCTCAATCACTGCTACTGGAAACAGATGAAGGCGATTTTCGTATCGACTGGGCCTCGATGCGAGAAATATTGTTTACAGGCGAGTAGGACAGAGCGGTAGAGGCAGGCGATATCTTTAAAAAAATGTCTGCCGATGGAACTGGTGGCAAACAACCCGCCACACAGTTCAGACACATCTGGAGTAAAAATCATGGACTTTCACGGAAACCTGAAAAACCATCTATTGAAGCAAGTTCAGGCTGATATCAAGCGAGTGAATACAGCCTATAAAGATCCGGTTGCGCTCGATGCAGATATCGAATATTTCAGCGACCTCGTAAAACAACAGAAGCTCTCTCTTATCGCGTTCAACGAACACACGCGCTCCAGGCATACGCTGCTCAAAACAGCGCTGGACGGCGTGCAATAAGTTGCAAGCACTCCTTGCCGGTTGGCTGAATGGCCACGAAGGGCAGCTGACTTTGTTTGAGAACGACGACGAAATCATCTTTCAACGCGTTTCGAACAGACTGCTGGTAAAGGTCCAGTTGACCAAAGCAGACGAAGACAAAGCCCAGCTGCGCACCTGGATGCGTCTGGGAGGCCCCAGCCTCAGCTATTTTCAGGGCGCAGTGGCATTGGCGCCGACCACCGGTGCGCTTTGGCTTATTCAATGTGTGGAGATGGGGCACGGCGAGCAGCTGGCGAAGTGTCTCGAATCCCTTCTCAACCAACGCGACACCTGGCGCGCCATTGTCGCGCGCCAGGCGCGGCCTGTACGCACATTCATACCCACGTCGCTGCGCTCGATATCGCACTAATCAGAGACTTTCCCATGCCTGACAAAAACGACAAGCACAAACGCTTGCGCCCTCACGTACCTGCTTCGACCCACCGCGCCGCCTGGTGTTGGCTCATCATGCTGCCTGGGTGGCTGCTGCCACTGGATAGCGCGCTGGCCGCAATCCCTCCCGAATGGAAAAACACGGCCTACGCTTATGAAGCCCAGCACAAACCGGTGCGTGAAG
This sequence comes from Pseudomonas salmasensis, assembly GCF_014268375.2. Classification (NCBI taxonomy): domain Bacteria; kingdom Pseudomonadati; phylum Pseudomonadota; class Gammaproteobacteria; order Pseudomonadales; family Pseudomonadaceae; genus Pseudomonas; species Pseudomonas salmasensis. The sequence continues at coordinate 4,401,870 of NZ_CP077083.1, read as the reverse complement.
TACTGGAAGATTTTGCCCAGACATTTGGTACTCAGCTCCAGGTCGAGGGCCTGCTCGAAGGTAACGTCAACGGCAAGATACGCGCTAATACGCCACAGTCATTGCTCGACCGGCTGGGGGTCGAACACCGTTTCCAATGGTACATGTACAACAACACCCTTTATATCAGCACCCTGGACCAGCAAGAATCGGCACGCCTGGAAGTCTCTTCCGAGACCATCGCGGACCTCAAGCAAGCGCTGACCGATATAGGCTTGCTCGACAGTCGTTTCGGCTGGGGCGAGTTGCCAGAAGACGGTGTTGTGCTGGTCTCCGGCCCGAAAGTTTATATCGAACAAATCAAGCGTTTCAGCAGCCAGCGCCGTTCCGCGGATGAAAAACAGAGCGTGTTGAGCTACCCACTGAAATTCGCCAGCGCGGCGGACCGCCAAATGGAATACCGCAACGAAAAAATCACCATCCCCGGTGTAGCCACCATGCTACGAGGGCTTCTGGAACCGCGCTCAACCTCGACGTCTTCGGCACAGGCTCAACGCTCCATCACCCAGCCCGCGTTCATTACGCCCGTGGTTCCACGCTTGAGCAACCCGTTACTGGGGCAAATGCTCGGCTCCACCGCGACAACCGGGCTGAACGGCTCTAACGATATAGGCATGTCAATCACCCCGCGTGCCCCCGTCAGCCCAGCCCGTATCCGCGTCGAAGCCGACTTGCGCAATAACGCCATCCTGATTTATGACGTGCCGGAACGGCAGGCGATGTATCGCGAACTGATCACTCAACTCGACGTGGCGCGCAAACTGGTGGAAATTGATGCAATCATCCTCGACATCGAGCGCACGCAACTGCGCGAATTCGGGGTGAGATGGGGCTTTCAGAGCAGTCGCTTCAGTGGCGCATCCAACCTGATTTCCGGCAACGCTCAACTGACAATTGAAAACCGTGGTCGTTTCGACGCGGAGATACGCGCGCTGGAAGCCAAGGGCCTGGCAACCATGGTGTCCAATCCGTCAGTGCTGACACTGGAAAACCAGCCGGCGGTGATTGATTTCAACCGAACCCAATACCTGACCAGCGGTCGGCAGAACGCTACGATTCTGCCGATCACCGTGGGCACCGGCTTCCAGGTTGTGCCGCGCGTCATCACGAGCCGTGGCGGTCATCAGATCCAGTTGTTGGTAGATATCGAGGACGGTAACTTCGAAGATGCCAACCCTACTCCCGGCAGCTTCGATGTACGCCGAGGCAAAGTCAGCACCCAAGCCATCATGGCCGAAAAACGCTCGCTCGTGATCGGCGGTTTCCACGTCACCGAAAGCATCGACAAGCACAGCAAGGTGCCCCTGCTGGGTGATATTCCTCTATTGGGCAAGGCGTTGTTTTCCTCGACTGAACGACAGAACAATCGGCGCGAACGTCTGTTTATCCTCACGCCACGCGTCATCGGCGACCAGGCCGACCCGTCACGTTACCTGCCCCAGGCAGACCAGGCCCAATTGCAGGCCGCTCTCACACCCCTGGTCAGGCGCTATGACCCTCACCAACCGGAGATCAAGCGCAGTGACATTATCAGTACCCTGGCGCATCTGGTCACAGGGCAAGTGCCCAAAGCTTTCAAGGTAGCGCCGATGCCCCTGGGGTTGAACACCTTGTGCAGCACCCGCAACTTGCTGGCGCTGAACACCGAGCGCAGCCAATGGTACGCCGGCCCGCAGTACAACGTAGCCGTGGTGGTGCTGCGCAATCAGTTCAACCGCAATGTGCGTATCGACGAAAAGGAATGCAGTACGTCGCAAACCCTGGCCGTGAGTGTCTGGCCGCGCGCTTGGCTCAAGCCGGGCGAGGAAGCAGAAGTGTTTATCGCCATGCGTCCGGTGGTCAAGGATGAACACGTCAGCGTGCCCCGTCCCTCCCTGATCACTCCAACCCAAAAGGCCAAGCCATGAAACATCGCTTGCTGTACGTCACTCTGATCGGCGCGGCGCTGCTTGTCGCCGGCTGTACGCCCACCTGCAAGGGCGACTCCTGCTCACGTCCGCAATCGACCCAGGACAAGCTGGTGATCTGGTGGCCTCCACAAATGCGCGTCGAACCCGGCCCTGCCGGAGAGCGTGCGGACTATCAGACAGTGTCGCTGGAACGATGAGCGCCCAAGGAACCCCGGCCGATGAACGCCAGGTATTCCTCGACAGCCTGGTGGGCGGCTCTGCCGCTCACCTGACACTTGGCCCGGGGGTAACGGCCAGCAGCCTGCAAGCCGGAACCCGTCAGGGCCTGGCCCTGCACGTGGCTCGCGAGGCACTGCAAGCTTCACAATTGCAGAACGTGCTGGAGCGGCGTTTCGAGCAAGCCGTGGCATTCGATGGCTGCTTTATCTACATTGACGCACAGGACGCCCTGGTGATCTGGCATGCACTGCCTCCACAGCGCAACCTGCTCAACAGGCTCCTCAGCCGAATGTTGTCGTTGGCCAACCTTGAAACCCTGGATGCGCGTACCCGGCGCTGATCAACGCAGATCAAGCTCCGGCAATTCCAGGGTTTCACGCTTGGCCTCATCATCAAGCTCGCGCAGGGTGCGGTAGATCAATGCCACGGCCTGCAGGGTTTCACGAGGAATGGTCGCCCCCAGCTTGTTCGTATACAGCGTACGGGCCAACCACACGCACTGGATCACCGGTACATCGGCCGCTTTGGCGCGAGCGATCAACGCACGGGCGTCATCATCAGTCCCTTTGCTCACCAGCAGGGGCAGCGGCGTTTCACCGGGGCGGTAATACAAGGCCACGGCAAAGTGCGTCGGGTTGACCACCAGCATATCGGACTCCTCCAGCTTGGGCAGCTTGACCTTCGGCTCCTCCTGGGCCAATTGCTGCGCCAGGGCGCGGCGCTGCCCCTTCACGTGAGGATCGCCCTCCATGTCCTTGTACTCTTTCACGACCTCGACCTGGGTCATGCGCATGCGCTTGGCAAAGAAGTACTTCTGCATCGCCAGGTCGATAAGCGCCAGCACCAGCAATAACCCAAGACAGGCATGCAGCAGATAGCGGAACAGGGCGATCAGTCCCAGGATGTAGCTTTGCAGATCGCTGCTGGCCATATTGATCAACACCCCCAGGGAAGGCCAGATCACCACGTACAGGATCAGGCCCAGCAGTGTTGCCTTGACGATGCTCATCAACAGGTTCATTACCGACTGGACAGAGAACATTTGCTTGAGTTGGCTGAGCGGGTTCAGACGATTGAAGTCGAGCTTCAAGGAGTCCGGTGCGAACAGAATCCCGAACTGCATCCAGCTGCTGACCAGCTTCGTGATAATCGCCACCGCGGCCATCAGCAGGGCGAAGGAGAAAAACAACATCAAGCCTTCGACCATCACTTCTTCCAGCGCCTGCGGGAAAGGCAAGGACAGGCGCGAGATCGGCAGCAGCATCAACTGCTGGAAACGTTGCAAGCTGCTCTCGGCGGTGAACAAGGCGATTTCGCTGATGGCTGTCAGCACCAGTAGCTTACCCACATCCTGGCTTTGGGCGACTTGGCCTTTCTTACGCTGATCGCGCAGCTTCTTGGCTGACGCGGGGTGCTTCTTTTCCCCCGAATCACTCATGACAGCGAGACCTCGAAAAGCACGCCCAGGGAGTGCTTGAGGTCTTTAAGCAAGCCCATGCGTCCGACGATCAGGTCCTGCAGCAACGCAAAATACAACAACAGCACTCCGATACCCGCCAGGCTCTTGAGGGGCGGCGCCAACGTACTCACTTGCAATTGCTGACTGTAGACCCCCAGCAGGGCAATGCCGAACTCCAGCAACAGCAGCACTGCAATAAAGGGCGCGGCGTAGAGCATCATGTGCGTGAAGGTATCGCCCAGCAGGCCGACAAATACATCGAAGCCATCGGCAGCGGGCAGTGGGAACCACACCGTCGGTGGCCAGAGCAGATAGCTGTCCCAAATAACCTGCGTCAACGCCCCAAGGCCCATGCTGGCCATCAGCAAAAAAATCGCCAATTGCTTGAACAAGTGCCCGGCTGGCGTCGCGTCTGGCCCAAGCGATGGGTTGAGCTGACCACCGGCCAAGGCGCCACGCTGGTTGTCCAGCAACGCCCCAACCGACTCGAACAGCCAGAACGGCATGGACAGCAACACGCCCAGCAATAATCCCAGGGCCAACTCTTTGAAGACCAGCCCACCGAGCATCAACGCCGAGTATTCCTGGCCCGCCAGCATGACGTGAATGGCAGGTGCAGGCAGCAGTGCCATGACCATCACAATGGTGTGCCGCAGCATGCCGCGTATATGTTGAAAACAGAATGCCGCCACGAGGAAGGCACAGGGGTAGATACGCGCCATGGCGACCAGCAGGCTGGGCAAATACTCAAGATATAGCAGCACAGGCAAGACCTCAGTGCAGGGCCGAGCGACCGATCATGTCAAAGGTCACGTTCATCAACTGGATCAACTCCACACCGATCCAGCGGCCGGTCATGATCAGGGTGATCCCCACTGCCACCAGCTTGATACCAAAGGGTAACGTCTGGTCCTGTACCTGCATCAGCGCCTGCACCAGGGAGGTCATGACCCCCACCACCACCGCCACAATCAGCGGCGGCGCCGTCAGCATCACTACCAGCAACATGCCCTGCTTGAATAATACGATGGGTTCCATAGGTCACTCAGAGATAGGAAAGGAACAGGCTGTCGAGCAACCGCGACCACCCGGAGACCATCACGAACAAGAGCAATTTGAGCGGCAGGGAAATGGTCATGGGCGAGACCATTTGCATCCCCAGCGCCAACAATAGATTGGAGACAATCAGGTCAATCACGATGAAAGGGATATAGATCAGGAAGCCGATTTCGAACCCCGCCTGCAACTGTGACAGCACAAAGGCCGGCGCCAGCAGGATCAGGTCCTCACGTTGGACCTCCTGCGCCATCTGTGCCGGCCACATGCGCATGGCATTTTCCAACAGGTGGGTAAGGATATCCGGGTCACTGTTGCGCAGCATGAAGGTGCGCAATGGTTTGATCGCCTCCATTCCCGTCTGCTGAAGTGCGCCCACGCTGGTCAGGTCCAGGGGCGACACCTTGACGATCTCGGCCATCTCATAGCCTACAGGCGCCATGATGAACAGGGTGGCCGCCAGGGCAATACCATTGATGGCCATGCCCGGAGGCACCTGCTGCACACCGATGGCATTGCGGGTGATCATCAGCACAATCACGATCTTCAGGAACGCCGTGCAGACGACCAACAGCATGGGCATCAACGACAATGCCCCCAGAAATATTGCCAGGACGACCGGATCTATTCCCTGGAAACTACTCATCGAGAAAAGATCACGCGAGTCATCTGCAGCCCCAGCCGCCCGTCCACTTCAACCAACTGGCCCTGGCCGAGGGGGCGGTCGCCGTAGTAGAGCCCCGCAGTGCCAGGGGCATAGCCGGCGACTCCCAGCACCGCGCCGGGCGCGAGGTTGCGCAGTTCGCCGAGGGTCAGGTTCAGCGTACCGCACCGTACGTTGAGCGCCATGCTCAGCTCGTCGAAGGGTTCATGCCCGAACACATCCATCACCGCTGTTTCATCCTCATGCCCTGAGTAAGGCTGTGTTGCAAAATCCTCGTCCACAAACATATCCTCGATAGAAGTAAGGGTAAGACGCGTCGGCCCGGATCCAGCGTCGATCCAGCCCACCAGACGCTGTTTGCCAACCTGCACATGGCCGGTTCCCGACGCACTGAAAAAGGCTCGTTCAAGCACCAGCACGTCACCGGCACGCAAGCTGCGCAGTTGGTGCATGGATAACCGCAGGCGCCCGAGCGTTACGTCCACCGCCAGCTGAAACTGCGCCGGCATTGGCTCCGCCTTGAGCCGCCACGGCCCCGCCTTGCATAGCGCCAGAAAGCTCTCGACAGACAGCCACAGATAGCCCGTGACGCGAGAGGCGCCGAGCGTCACGCAGAGTCGACAACCAAAGTTCAAGGGGCGGGTGCCGGGCAGCAAACGCAGGTAACCAAACAGCGCTTGCACCTGAGGGCTCAGATGATGCTGAAACAACTCCCAGAACCAGGCGTCGGGATCGTTGCCGGCCTGTGCGAACGTCACCGGGCATTCACCCATCAGGCTTAACTGCGGTCCTGGCTCGCTGAAGGCCAATACTCCACAGGCGGTTTCGAAGCAAAGCGGCTGGATACCCACCGGAGCAGTACCAGGCTCCATTCTCAACTCGCCTCTCGACCCGGCGACCTCGAACGGCATACACAACCCTTGCCCCAACCGCTGCCGGGCAACCGCAATATCGGCTTTGAATGTGGGAAATATCAGAGGTGGCAGCATCATGCCTGCGCCGATTTTGCCAGATACACATTGACGGGCTGGCGCAGGCTCGCCGCCAACCGTTGCTCACATTGTTGGCGTACGCCACTGAGCCAGCGCGCCGTGTTGTCTTGCTCCGCGTCCAACTCGACATTCCAGCTCCCCTGCTCCCGGCGGATACTGGCGTTGATCCGTCCCAGGCGGCCCAGGTGAAAAACCGCCATCATCGGCCATTGCGAACCGACGAGCATTCGCGGCGCCAACTGCTCGGTCAACGCCTCGATCATGGCGACATCGCCCGAGGTTTTGATTGCGTTCAGAGACGCTCCATATCCCCCGCCGTCCTGGCCCCCATCGTTAAACAACCGGGCGAACAATCGTCCTTGCTCCCAAGGCACCAGGGCGCCGAATTCAGGCGCACGGTCATCGCGAGACTCACGCGGACGCGGACGCGGACGTTCAGGCGGACTAACTGAAACCTGTTTCATATCGGCTCCTGCGTCAGTAACTTAGATAGCTCTTGGATTTTTTCCACCTGGCGCAAGCACAAGGTGACGTGTTTCTGCGCGTGGCCGACCTGTGCAGCCTGCTCTTGCTGCCGCTGTTTGAGTTGCAACAACTGGCCTTCTTCACGCCGGGTACCCGCCGATAATTGCCGCTCCTTGGCATTCCAGTTTTTCAGCGCCTTGAACGTCACCACCTGCCCCTGGTGCAGACTCAACAGCTCGGCGCATTGCCGGGCCTCTTCCAGGCGGGTTTGTTCGAGGACTTCTTGCGCCTCCCGGATGTGCGCGACCAGCGCTTGCTGCGCCCGTTTTGCCTCACGCAGCGCACGCTCGGCGCGGTCAGCACGGTGTCGACGCAAACGTCGCAGAGTGTCGATTTCACCCGGTAACACTTCAGAATGGGACATGGGCGGTCAGCTCAGCCAATTGATCCATGGTGGCGGCAAGCGGCGAAGGTTCGCGCAAGTCCTGGCGCAGAAAGCCATCCACCGCCTGCCGACTGTCAACTGCCAGGTCGGTGAGCGCATCGTTGCCGGGCTGATATTCCCCTAGCTTGAGCATCAGCTCGATCTGCTGGTAAGCCGACAGCAAGCGTCGTAACGCCGTACCGGCACGGATATGCACGGGCTCGGCGACATTGCTCAGAATCCGCGAAAGGCTGGCCAGTACATCGACCGCCGGGTAGTGGCCGCGCTCGGCCAGCTTGCGCGACAGGACGATATGACCGTCGAGCAGAGAGCGCACCTCATCCGCCACCGGATCGTTCATGGAGTCCTGTTCGATCAGCACTGTATAGATGGCCGTGATCACGCCTTCACGGGTCAAGCCGGCACGCTCCACCAAGCGTGGCAGCAAACTGTAGACCGACGGCGGCAGACCACCGCGCCCCAAGGGTTCACCGGCAGCCAGGCCGATTTCACGCTGGGCCCTGGCAAAACGGGTCAGAGAGTCGATCAGCAACAGCACCCGCTGGCCCTTACGCCGGAAACCTTCGGCCAGCGCGGTTGCCGTGAACGCGGCACGCGCGCGCTCCATGCTTGAGCGGTCGGAGGTTGCGCACACCAACACGGCCTTGGCACGCAACTGCTCGTCCAGTTCGTGATCAAGAAACTCGCGCAACTCCCGGCCCCGCTCCCCGATGAGACCGAATACGATCACATCGCACTCCACGTTACGGGCGATCTCGGCCAACAAGGTGGTCTTGCCACAACCGGCACCGGCAAACAGCCCTACACGCTGCCCCTCCCCCAGGGTCATCAGGCCATCAATCGAGCGCACACCCGTGGCCAGTGCACGGTTGATCCGCGGCCGTTCGGTAGGAAGAGGCGCCTCACATAACACGGTGGTCGCCCCAGGTGTGTCCGCTTCCACGAACGCGCCCACACCATCGCCCGCAATCGGACGACCAAAACCATCCAGCACCTGTCCCAACAGCTCATCACCGACCCGAACCTGATGCGGAACCCCCAACCGCGCAACGCTCGCCCCTACACGCACACCTTCCAGATTGCCCAGGGCACTGAGCACCGCATCGCGCTGATCGAACCCGATGATCTCGGCGAGCATGTAGTCGCCCGGTGCTTTTTCGACTTGGCATAGGTCGCCAATACGGGCCTGCGGCAATCGGCATTGCAACAGCATGCCGTTCACGCGCTGAATACGACCGAGCATCGTCACCGGTGCGAAGCTGCTCAACGCCTGTGACTGGTTCAGTTGCCAGGCCTCCAGACGCTCCTGCAGCGAACCCTTCACCAGCCCACCTCATAACGTTGCTCGCCGTCGAAAACCACTTTGCTGTTATCGATCAAAACCAGGCGCAGACCATCCACTTCATCACCCACGAATAAGCGGGTTCCTTCGTCCAGCACCACGTGACCATTCGGACCGCCCACTATCTGCAAGATCTTGAACGGTAACCTGCCATCGCGTACCCGTACGCGACTGATCACCGGCACCACCGTGTCGAATTGCTCGGCAAAACGGTCGAGCATGCGCGCAATCAGTTCCACTTCATCCTGGGAAACAACACCATTGAGGGCAATCTGACCATTGACGATCTGCAAGCTGACACGCTGGAGCAATTCGCGTTCGTTGAGCATCCTCATGAGTTGCTGGCGCACCTCAACGGGTGAGTCCAACCCAGGTTTCTGAATGACCGCCGGCATCAGCGATGCCTGGGCTTCGCGCTCACCGGTGAAGATAATGCCAACCGCAGCGATGATCACGGCGCATAGCAGCACCAGGCTGACCAGGCGTTTTTGCTGCAACGCGGAAATGGAAGACAGCGTCAGCGGCAATGGCGCCGAGGGCAAAGGTTCCGTTGCCGGCTGAGGCGGCTTGAGCACCGATGCCTGGCGCCAAGGATGATCGGCAGGGCTGACACACAAGCTGACAGAGCCGATCACAAACGGCGTGTTGAGTGCCAGATCGCCGATCTGCGCCAACATTTGCCCATCGCTGTTTTTCAGCAACCCCGCTTCAGCCTGCACTGACCAGCGCCCTTCGAGCAATAACAGGCGTGCGTGGTGCTCGGCGACACCAGGGTCATCCAGCAAGAGGTCGGCGCCCGCGTTGGCGCCAAGGCTCCATTGCTCGCCAAACAGAGGCAGCGCGGCCCCTTGATGCGAACCATCCAACACTCGGAGTTCGAACATCAGTACGCCCCCCCGTACTCTGCAAGTAGCGATGTGTTCATGCCAATGTCCCGTGCATCAACTCATCCTGGCCAAGGTCAAAACGCCCCAGCACCTTGACCTTGGAATTGCTCCCCAGCTCGGCGAAAGACAACACCGGTACATGGTTGAACTCCTCAAGCAACAAGGTTCGCAAGGGGCTGCGCAAATCCTGCGCCACCAACAACACGCTTTTAATTTTTGCGCGTGCACTGAAGGCCTGGTTGAGCAGGTTGATCAGCGCAGCGCTATTGTCGCCGTCGAGTGCAAAGAACACCCCGGTCTGGGTCTGGCGCAGTGCCTCGCGCAACACGTTTTCGGTCTGCGGTGACAACAGCCAGGCATGCAGCCCATCGGCCTCGCTGTACTGGTGGTAGATCTGCGACTTGAGGGCAATGCGCGCATAGTCAGCCAGTGCTTCGGGCTCACGTTCGTGCTGGCCGTATTCGATCAGCGATTCGACAATCAACCTCACGGCGCGCAGCGGAACCCCTTCGCTGGCCAGGCGTTGCAGCACCGCCGAAAAGCGCGAGATCGGCATGATGCGCTGCAGCTCCTGCACCAGGTCGGGTTGATTGTTCTCCAGCCAACTGAGGATCGCCTTGCTCTCCTGAATCCCCAGGAACTGCGGCCCGCTGAGCATCATCGCCTTCTTCATGCGCTCGACGATCAGGCTCGTCGCATTGAAGCGCTCCAACTGCGCGTCATTGAGCAGTGGGTCGTCAGGTGGCAGCCAGAGCCAATCCTGCTCGTTACGCTCGGCCAATCCCGGTATGCCATGCTCAGGCTCAACCGTCAGGGCGCTGCGCTCTACGGCAACGCGCTGGACCACCGACGCCTTGACCATTGGCACTTCATGAACGCAGAAGCGCATTTCATCATCGGCCAGCGAGTCATCGATCTCGACCTCAAACGGCGGCAATGTCAGGCCGATATTGGCAACCAGGGAATTTCGAACCTGTCGGATGCCGTGAATAAGATCGGTCACCTCAGGCGTGCCGCGCAGGGCCGAGGGAAACTGCAACAGATAAGGCCGGGACGGATCAAACCCGCGCAGGTCCTCTTTGCCATTTTCTTCAGGCCGCATGGCTTCGACGGCTTCGGCTTCTGGCTGCGCTTCACGTCGGCGCCGCCGGTCGAGGTAATAACCCAAGGCACCGGTCATCATCGCCAGCAGGATAAACACCAGGGTCGGCATGCCAGGCACGATCGCAAACACAAGCATGGCCACCGAGGCGATCATCCAGCTCTTGGGCTCACTGGTCATCTGGCGTGCGATCTCGGCGCCCATGTTCGTGATGCCCTTGCGCCCTTCCGGTGCCACGCGGGTAATGATCATACCGGCGGTCAGAGAGATCAGCAGCGCGGGAATTTGCGCAATCAGGCCATCACCGATGGTCAGCACAGAATACAGCGCCATCGAATCGGCAGCGCTCAAACCGTGCTGGAACATCCCCGTTGAAAACCCACCCAGCAGGTTGACCACCACAATGATCAAGCCAGCGATGGCATCGCCTTTAACGAACTTCATCGCGCCATCCATGGCGCCGAACAGCTGGCTCTCGCGGGACAACTGTTCACGCTTGTCGCGCGCTTGCACACCGTCAATCAAACCGGCACGCAAGTCACTGTCGATGGACATCTGCTTGCCCGGCATTGCGTCCAGGCTGAAGCGCGCCGCCACTTCGGCAACCCGCTCAGAGCCCTTGGTGATCACCAGAAAGTTGACCAGGGTCAGGATCAGAAAGATCACCATCCCGACGGCCAGGTTGCCGCCCACTACGAAGTTGCCGAAGGCCTCAACGATATCGCCGGCGTCCTGTTCGAGCAGAATCAAGCGCGTCGTAGCGATCGACAATGCCAGGCGAAACATGGTGGTCAGCAACAAAATCGACGGGAAGGAAGAGAACGCCAAAGGCCCGGGCAAGTACAGCGCCAGCATGATCAACAGGCAGGAAATACAGATATTCAGCGCAATCAGAATGTCCACCAGCCAGGTAGGCAGCGGCACGATGAAGATGAACACAATGGCCATGATCACCACGGCGCCCAAGACCTCGGCGCGCTGCGCTACCTTGAGCAGTATGCCGTTGATGGTGGACAGCACGTTCACGCCAGGATACTCGAATTAGGAAAGCCAGGGCTTATGCCTTCGAGGCGGGCAAGCTCGTCCATCACCAGTAGAAAGTTGTGCAGCGCCTCTTGGCGTGACTGGCTATCCGGCCACAAAGCCAGGGGCAATTTCAGAAACAGCGGATAAAGCGCATTGAGCGCCACGAGTGTTGACGTGCCGGCCCTCATATCTTCGGCCAGGCGCATGACTTCATTTGTCACGATGCCGGTACTTGTATAACCCAGCAGGCGTTGCAGCAGGCTTACCGCATGCAGTTCGGTTGCAAGGTTCTGGACCAGCTCACGACAGTTGCACAACACCCCGCTCAATGCACCGCAGCTGCGCAGCCCTACCAGCAAGGTGCGCAACATTGCCGTAGGCACGGAGGACACATGGGCGGCGATGTCGGCCGTCAGGGCGCTGGACATCACATTCAAGCCATGTGCAAAACGATCGTCACCGTAGACGCCCAGCAGCGCCTGCATCATGGAGGCCAGGGATTGCCGTGTCACCACACTGGCGTAGTACAGCGCGCGCAGCGCCTGGCGCTCTTGTGGATCGCCACCCGCCGTCTGCAAGGCCATGGCGATATTCAGGCCCGCCTGGATCTGCCCTTTGAAACGGACCTCCAGCTTGGCAATAGCATCCCGCGCCAGGTCGGCTTCGGAGCTGCGCACGTCAGCCTCGGCCTGCTCGCACACCGCCTTGAGTACCACGAAGGTGCGCGCCGGATCACCGCCAGTGGCCTCCAGCAACTTATCGATGCTGGGTTGCATCAGCAATTGCAGCCTGATTCGACGCGCTACCGCGGCAAAGCTTTCCTGGGCCGGATGCCCCAACTGCTCATAGAGCTGCGCGAGCGCCTGGACAGGAGGCACACGTACGCCAATTTTGCGTTTGTCCAACGTACGGCTGCTGGATTCAACCTCCTGACTGAAGTGCAGGAAAAGATCATCGATACCTTGGCCTGGCTCAGGCTTGGCGGCCGGGCTAACGGTGGGGAGTTCCACACGCGGGGTCATTGGCACTTCGGGGGTAGATTCGACTTTCATGGGCAGGCCAGTACAGGAAGAGAGTGCCAATGTGTGGTTAGGCCCGTCCAGATGGTTCCATTGAAACTCGCTCTTCCAACAAGGTGAAAAAACCCGCACAAGCCCCTGGTGCCTTTTGCAAATTACTGCACAAAAGCGCCACGAAACTAAAGTATTTATACATATAAATCATTGGGTTATGTGCAGATTCTCCTTTGGCACAGGCAGTGCAAAAGAGGTAACCGCCGAAACTATTTCGACTGCGTCTACCTTAAGGAAAAATCATGAATATCCCTATTGAAGCCTTAGTTCACCTTGGTGGCAGTTCGCCTCAATTCATGCTCCATCTGACAGACGACCAACAGAAAAAACTCCGACGTTTCATTCACAAACGGGTACTCAACCCGGAAGACGCGGATGATCTTTTGCAACTGACATACTTGGAAGCCTGGCGCAATCGCGAGCGTTTCAGTGGTACCGCGACGCTGAGTACCTGGATGTGCGGTATCGCGCAAAACCTGATCCGCAATCACTTTCGGCGCCTGTATGCCAAACCCGCGCATTGCGAATTCGATGAGTCGCTGTGGCACGGACAGGAAGAAAGCCACAGCCTGGACTGGGAATTCGAGGTCAACCGGAGACTGGAAAATACCCTGAGCGCCATCGACCACTTGCCCACAGAAATGCGCAGGACGTTGTATGCCTCGTTGGAAACCGACGGCAGCTACCAGGACACCGCCGACGTACTGGACATTCCTATCGGCACCGTGCGCTCGCGCCTGTCACGGGCACGCGAACAGCTCAAGCGCGTCACCCACACCCCACTGCACCCGTAAGTTGAGTTAGCCAGTCAAGCGTTGGGCGACAGGGATATCTGCCCAACACTGTCGGACTTGGCCCGCAAGTAAACCTTCTAAGACGCCAAGCGCTTGTGCTCCCCTCATCCGCGGTGCATTCGCCACCGCCCGTCGCCAAAACCAGCGCTTTGGCTTAAACAGTTGAAAGCGTAGAAAAAATTTCAACAAAAACGCTTGACGCATTGCCGTTCCAAGCGAATAATGCGCGCCACTTGGCTACATAGCTCAGTTGGTTAGAGCATAGCATTCATAATGCTGGGGTCCGGGGTTCAAGTCCCTGTGTAGCCACCAAGTACTAAAAACGGCTTACCGAAAGGTAGGCCGTTTTTTTATGCGCGCAAAAAAACGCCCCAACTGTATTTTGACGCCCCCCACCCCCACTGTTAGTGTCCAGCCTCCCCTAAACACGGAGTGCCACGATGCAACTGGACATCTACCAAGTCGACGCTTTCAGCCACCATGCCTTCGGCGGCAACCCGGCAGCCGTGTGCCCGCTCACCGAGTGGCTGCCCGACGAGCAACTGCAGCAGATTGCGGCCGAGAACAATCTTTCGGAAACCGCGTTCTTTGTACCCCGTGGCGACTTCTATGAGTTGCGCTGGCTCACCCCGCAAGTGGAGGTGGACCTGTGCGGGCATGCTACGTTGGCCGCCGCGTGGGTATTGATCCACAAGTTGGCGGACGCCCCGCAGGTGTTGCGCTTTGCCACCCGTAGCGGCGAGTTGCGGGTAACGCGCAATGGCGATGAGCTGGCGATGGATTTTCCGGCCAAAAACCCCGAACGCTGCGAGCCGCCCCACGGCATGTTGAGCGCCCTGGGGCTTGAAACCGCCGAGGTGTTTGGCACCGACGACTACATCGTGCTGGTGGAGGATGAAGCGCAGGTGGCGGCCCTCACACCGGATTTCGCACGGCTCAAGGGCCTGCCTAAACGCGGGATTGCGGTAACCGCCAAAAGTACGCGGTTTGATTTTGTCTCGCGCTGGTTCGGCCCGAATGTGGGCGTCGATGAAGACCCGGTTACCGGCTCGGCGCACACCTCGCTGGCACCGTTCTGGGCCGAGCGCCTGGGCAAATCGCAACTGAGCGCCGAGCAAGGCGGCCAGCGTAAGGGCCAGTTGCGCTGTGAGCTCCAGGGTGACCGGGTGATTATTTCCGGCAAGGCCGTGCTGTACATGCAAGGCACGATTTACCTGTAAAACACAGTACCCCAAGGACAACAGCCCCTTCTCACCATGAACGGAGTTCAGCGCGTGTTTTTGATTTCCCGCCGCAGCCTGACAGTCATCGCCGCAACCCTGGCCCTCGCCGCCTGCCACACGCCCGTCAATGAACAGCCACCGGCCCCGGAGCTGGGCTCGGGCTATCGCACCGACCTGAGCACCCGCCACGCCGAGCGCCATATGGCCGCCGCCGCCAACCCTCTGGCCGCTGAAGCCGGCCGTGAAATGTTGCGCCAAGGTGGTTCGGCCATTGATGCGGCGATTGCCATGCAAGCGGTATTGACCCTGGTGGAACCACAGTCTTCCGGCATCGGCGGCGGTGCATTCATCATGCTGTGGGATGGGCACAACGTGCAGGCTTACGACGGCCGCGAAACTGCGCCGGCCGGGGCGACGGAGAGTCTGTTCCTGAAGGCCGACGGTACGCCGATGGCGTTCACGGATGCGCAGATTGGCGGGCGCTCGGTGGGCACGCCAGGGGTATTGCGCGCCCTGGAGATGGCGCACAAAAAGAGCGGCCACTTGCCGTGGGCCAAGCTGTTTGAACCGGCGATTCGCCTGTCGGAGCAAGGCTTTGCCATTTCCCCACGCTTGCACAGCTTGATCGCCGCTGACCGCTTTATCGCGCAATCACCCGACATGGCGGCGTACTTCCTGAATGCCGATGGCTCGCCAAAAGCCACCGGTACATTATTGAAAAACCCGGCACTGGCCGCGGTGTTCAAGCGCATCGCCAAGGAAGGGCCGGATGCGCTATACCAAGGCCCGATTGCCGATGAGATCGCACGCAAGGTACAGGGCCATCGCAATGCCGGCAGCCTGTCCCAGGCCGACCTCAAGGGCTACGCCGCCAAACAACGCGCACCGCTGTGCACCGACTACAAACAATGGAAGGTCTGCGGCATGCCACCGCCGTCCTCGGGCGGGATAGCCGTGGCGCAGATCCTCGGGACACTGCAAGCCCTGGAAACCCGCGACCCGCGGCTGGCCATCGCACCGATGACACCGGTCAAGAGCGCTTCGCCGGCCGGGTTTGAACCGACACCCGAGGCCGTGCACCTGCTCGCCGAAGCCGGGCGCCTGGCCTTTGCCGACCGAGCGCTGTACGTGGCCGATGCAGACTTCACCCCCGTCCCGGTTGCTGGTCTTGTCGCACCAGGTTACCTGGCACAACGCGCCACGCTGATCGGCGAGCGCAGCATGGGCGTCGCCAAGCCCGGCCAACCCGCCGGTATTCAGGTGGCGTACGCACCAGACCGCTCGCCGCTGCGCATCTCTACCTCCCAGCTGGTGGCGGTGGACGACCAGGGCGGCGCCGTGTCGATGACCACCACGGTGGAAGCGGCATTCGGCTCCCATGTGATGGTCCAGGGCTTTTTGCTCAACAACCAGATGACCGACTTTTCGTTCATTCCCGAAGAAAACGGCCAGCCCGTGGCCAACCGCGTACAACCGGGCAAACGCCCACGTTCGGCCATGGCGCCGACCTTGGTGTTCGACCGCAATACGGGCGAACTGCTGGCTACCGTCGGCTCCCCCGGCGGCTCGCAAATCATCGAATACGTGAGTAAATCCCTGGTCGCTATGCTCGACTGGAAGCTCGACCCGCAGGCAGCCATCAGCCTGCCCAACTTTGGCAGTCGTAATGGTGCTACCGAGTTGGAAGCAGGGCTGTTCAGCCCGGCGCTGAAACAGACGCTCAAGGACAAGGGCCACGCCCTGAGCGAGATCGAGATGACCAGCGGCGTGCAAGCCATCGTGCGCACACGGGATGCCCAGGGCAAGGTGGCGCTCAGTGGCGGTGCTGATCCTCGGCGTGAAGGTGAGGCGTTGGGTGACTGAAGTGGTTGTGGCTAGGGGCGCTTCGCGCCCCAACGGGAGCAAGCTCCCTCGCCACAGTGGGTAACCAGCCTTTGAGCCGAGTACCCGCAAAAATCAGCGGCTGATCTTCAACCCCTTGCGCCCCGCATGCCGCTCCAGCGCCAGCTCGATCAACCGGCTGACCAGCTCGCTGTAGCTCATGCCCGCCGCCTGCCACAGCTTGGGGTACATGCTGATGCGGGTGAAACCGGGCAGTGAGTTGATCTCGTTGATCAGCACTTCGCCGTCCTGCGTCAGGAACACATCCACCCGCGCCAACCCGGCGCAGCCCAGCACTTCAAACGCCTCAATGGCCAGGCTGCGAATCCGCTCGCTGGCTTCATGACTGATCGCCGCCGGCACCACCACTTGGGCGGCCTGGCCGTCGATGTATTTGCTGTCGTAGGAATAGAAACCACTGCTCACCACGATCTCGCCACAACCGCTGGCGATGGGCTGGGCATTACCCAGCACGGCGCATTCGATTTCGCGGCCCTGGACGGCGGACTCCACCAGCACCTTTTCATCAAACCCCAACGCCAGTTCAACCGCTGCGCGGTATTCGGTTTCGTCACTGACTTTGCTCACGCCCACCGACGAACCCTGATTGGCGGGCTTGACGAACATCGGCACACCGAGCTTGCCAGCGGCCGTTTCGAACGAGGTGCGCGCCGCATTACTTCGCGTGAGGGTGATGAACGGCGTGACCGCAATACCCGCATCACGCAGCAGGCGCTTGCTGATGTCTTTGTCCATGCACACGGCCGAGCCGAGCACGTCGGAGCCGACGAAGGGCAAGTCGGCCATACGCAGCAAGCCTTGCAGGCAGCCGTCTTCGCCGAGGGTGCCGTGGACAATCGGGAAGATCACATCGATGTGTTCCAGCAAGCCCTGGCCGGAGGTTTCCACCACTTGCTGGCTGGCCTTGCCGGGCACCACCGCCAATTCACGGTTGGATTGGTTGAGGGCGATCAGCGCCGGGTTTTCCTGGTTGATGAGGAAGTTCGAGGTGTCATTGAGGTGCCAGTGACCGGCCTTGTCGATACCGATCAGCACGGGCTCAAAGCGCGAGCGGTCGAGGGCGTCGACGATGTTGCGCGCCGATTGCAGCGAGACTTCATGCTCAGCCGAACGGCCCCCAAAAATAATCCCTACCCGCACCTTGCTCATGACCCGACCTCACTATTGAAAGTAAGGCTTCTTACCACGGGCGGTCAGCGATTCGCTACCAGATGTGCACCGAACAACAGGTAGCAACTGCCAGCAAAGCGGTCGAGCCACTTGCGCGAACGGCTGTAGAGGTTGGCCATGTGCTCGCTGGAAAACACCAGGGCGACGCTGCAATACCAACTGAACGACAAGGTAGCCATGGTGATGACCGCCAGCGTCAACAGCGCCGGCGAGGGTGACGGTGGCATCGTCGAGGCAAAGGCCGTGGCGACGAACAGAGCTGCCTTGGGGTTGGACAAGTTGCCCAGTAAACCGAAACGCCATGCGGAAAATAGTGACCGTCGCGGCTCATCGGGCAACACCGTCTGCCCCGTGCTCGGCGCCGAGCGTTTGAACAGCTTCAGCCCAAGATAGATCAGGTAGCAGCCGCCGATGATCTTGAACGCCAGGTACAACATGGGCGCGGCGGTAAACAGCGACTTGATGCCCAAGCCACCAGCCAACCCCCAGATAATCGTGCCGGTCGCCACGCCCGCCGACGCCACCACACCGTGACGCCGCGAACAGCTGGCGGCCAACTGCGCCGTATTGAAGAAGTTGGGACCGGGGGTCACCACGGCGACCGTCCACAGCAGCGCGAGCGAGACCAGCGGCGCCACATAGGCAGGGTTGAAAACATCCATGAGGAGCACCACCAGCGCAGTATACGAACAGGGATCATAGGCCTCGCCCAACACCTGCACAATCGTACAAGACCCCGGCAGACAACCGGTGCAGACTCAGTTAACGTGTTTTCACCTCCTTTTGTGACAAGTCACCATGGGCAACCCCACCCACTCCCTCGACTGGCTGCACCGCGCGCCCCACGCCAGCGGCCTGGACCGTATCGAGGCGTACTTTGCCGGCTTTGCCTTCGACCCTCATCGCCATGACACCTACGCCATCGGGCGCACGTTGTTCGGCGTGCAGAGCTTTCATTATCGCGGCGGCACGACCCACAGCCTGCCCGGCACCACCATGGTGATCCACCCAGATGAAACCCATGACGGCCGCGCCGGCAGCGACGAAGGTTTCAAGTACCGGATGATTTATGTGGAGCCGGCGCTGATCCAGCAGATCCTCGGTGGCCAGCCATTGCCATTTATCCCCGGCGGCTTGTCCACCGACCCACGGCTGCACCGCGCCAGCGAAGTGTTGCTGCAAAGCCTGGATTGCCCGATAGACCCGATGCAGGAGCAAGACGCCCTGTTCGACCTGGCCCAGGCGCTGAGCGCTGCGTCCGGGGCCATCATCCACCGTAAATCCTTCGACTACATCGCGGCCGAACGCGCCCGTGAATTCATCCACAGCGCCCTGGGCCGCAGCATCACCCTGGATGAAATAGCCGACCACGCCGGCCGCGACCGCTGGGCGTTATCGCGGGATTTTCGCCTGTTGTTCGGCACCAGCCCCTACCGCTACCTGACCATGCGCCGGCTGGACCTGGTGCGCCATTTATTGGCCCAAGGCCAATCGTTGGTGGATGCCGCGATGACCGCAGGCTTCACCGACCAAAGCCACATGACCCGCCAATTTCGCAGCACCTACGGCATGCCGCCGTCGCGTTGGGTGAAGATGCTCGGACGCTGAAATGCGTGGGGACTGTAGGAGCGAGCTTGCTCGCGAAATGCGTCAACGATAACGCGGGTTTTCTGAATGAACGCGGCGCCGGTGAGTTTTTCGCGAGCAAGCTCGCTCCTACAAAAGCTGCCCAGCTGCTGGCATTTGGTCATGGTTTGTAAAAGGCCAGCAAGCCGCGTCCCTTTAAATTGCAGGACGTTTCCGAGACAATCCCCGCCGCCTTGTGCCTGTTGGAATCGATGGCTAGTCTTCGGCCCGTCACTGAATTTCAGTGATCGGGTTTAGCAGCCCGAACTCAATAGGCACAGGTTCACCTATACGTTTATGGTGGCTGTGCGCGGGGCACTTTCGGGTGCGCCGGTTTTCCTATTGACCGGTCTGCTAACCCGCGTACAGCTGCCACCTTACGTTTAGCAGCGTGAGTGGTCGCTCCCTTGCTCAATAGGAGTTACACCATGACCAAAGCACTTCCCGATCCACTCATGGATTGCCTCGTCGTCAATGAAGAGCTCAGCTTCGAAGACGCTCAACTCTACATTTCCCATCTGATCAACAGCGCATCGGCCACGGTGTGGGACTGTTGCGATCACCTGCAACCCCACGACCGCGCCCGAATCCACGCCGCATGGCACTTGCTGGAGATGGCCAAAACCGTGGTAAACCGCACCATCGAGTGCATGCCACGCACCTGAAAACACCACAAACCCCATGTGGGAGCTGGCTCGCCTGTAACCACGATGCGAAGCGAGCCGCTCTTGATCTTGATCTGCTTGTGATCTTGATCTTAGGCGCCCCGTTAAACCACGCTGGCCGGAATTCGACAGGGATTTGGGGGGTAAACCGGCAGGGATGCCGGTTTAGCCGCCCCGCGCCATGGATGGCGCGTGGCGGCGGCCCCCCAAATCACTGGCGGATTACGGGCACACCGAGCCCAAGCGAGGTGCCGAGCGGTGGGGCAAGAGCGTTTTGCTTACTTTTGCGCTTTTCAAAAGTGAGCCGCCGTTGGGGCGGAACCCTAAGGGGCCGTTACCGCAGGAATGGATATGTACACAATCCAACTGTGTTGACTGCCAGGCCGCCTTCGCGAGCAAGCCCGCTCCCACAGTAGGATCGTTGGGGTGTCAGGTAGATGGGCGTCGGCTGGCAGGCCGCCATCGCAGGCGAGCCAGCTCCCACATTGGATCTTCGTGGCTTTGCGCCTCTGTCAGAGCTGACGCCCGACAACCGGTTCGCCAATGGCCAGAAAATTCCCACCCGCCACATGGTGCAACGTGCGCAGTTCATCATGCCCTTCAAAATGCCAGTGGCCCTCACTGAATACCCGCTCATCAGCATAGGCCGCGACCACTTCGCCCAGGAACAGGTCATAGGCCTGCTGATTATGCGGCTCGGGCAGCAGGCGGCACTCGAGCCAAGCCACGCAGCCTTCCAGCATCGGCGCCTCGGTGTGCTCACCGCTGAAACTGTGCAGGCCGTAGGCCGCGAATTTATCGGCTTCAACGCCGCGTGTATTGCCCACCGTCTGCACCAGATCAGCCTGTGCAACACAAGGCACCTGCAACACAAAGGTGCCGGCGCCTTCCAGTAGCTGGCGAGTCCAGGTGGCCTTGTCGAGCACCACCGCGACTTTCGGTGGTTCGAAATCCAGCGGCATGGCCCAGGCAGCGGCCATGATATTGCGCTGGCCGTTGTGGGCTGCGCTCACCAACACGGTCGGCCCGTGGTTGAGCAAACGGTAAGCCTTGGACAGTGGGACGGGGCGACGGAACGTAGGGCTCATGGTCGATCAGCTCTGCAAGCGAGAAAAGACCTACGATACCTCAAGCACAAGCCCGACAGGTCAGCTCGACAGCTGATTGGCAAACTGCCCGACCGCACTCACCACCTTCTGCGCACCGTCCTGAATCTCGACGATCACGGTACCCGCCTCGGCCGCCAGGGCAAGGCCCTGCTCGGCTTGGGCACGACCGTCGGCCATCAAGGCCACCGCGTCGCGGGCCATGTCCTGGTTCTGGCGCACCACACCGACAATTTCCTCGGTGGCTTTGCTGGTGCGTGACGCCAATTGCCGCACCTCATCGGCCACCACCGCAAAGCCACGCCCCTGCTCACCGGCACGCGCCGCTTCGATGGCGGCGTTGAGCGCCAGCAGGTTGGTTTGCTCGGCAATGCCGCTGATGGTCTTGACGATACTGCCGATCACTTGGGACTGGGCATTCAACGCCTCGATGCCTTCACCGGCCTGTTGCATGTGCTGGGCCAGGTCGCGCATCACGTCCACGGCCTGGGTGACCACGGTGGTGCCGCGCTGGGCGCTGTCGTCGGTTTGCAAAGAGGTGCTGTAGGCGATATTGGCGGCCTCGGCCACCGCCTGCTCGCGGTTGACCTGGTCGGTAATGACCGTGGCAAACTTGACCACTTTGTACAGCCGCTCATTGGCATCCACCACCGGGTTGTAGGTGGCTTCCAACCACACCAGGCGGCCGTGGCTGTCCACTCGTTTGAAGCGCGCCGCGACGAACTCACCGGCGTTCAGGCGCTTCCAGAACTGCTGGTATTCGGCAC
This sequence comes from Pseudomonas salmasensis, assembly GCF_014268375.2. NCBI lineage: Bacteria > Pseudomonadati > Pseudomonadota > Gammaproteobacteria > Pseudomonadales > Pseudomonadaceae > Pseudomonas > Pseudomonas salmasensis. The sequence goes on along the minus strand of NZ_CP077083.1, from coordinate 4,379,938 downwards.
TATTGTATTCCTGCGGTTCACAGAACATACGGTGATGCTTGCCTTCGATCTGCGCCAGGCTGTAACCCATGGCGCCGAGGAAGCGGTCATTGGCGGTGAGCACATGCCCTTCCAGGTCGAACTCGATCAACGCGGTAGAACGCATCAACGCAGTGATGAGGTTTTCATGTTCACGCGAGCTCTCGATGGTGCGGGTAAGGTCGCTGGAGAACATCGAAAACTGCTTGATGCGCCCGTCCGAACTGCGCACCGGCTGCACGATTGAGCGCAACCAGGCTTCCTTGCCATTGCCGCGCATCAGGCGCACGGCGCCGGCAAAGTGTTCGCCGCGAGCCAGCGCGTGCTTGAAGCGCAGCTGGAACGCGTCTTGGCGCACATGGGCCGGCACCAGGTCTTCGATTGCGCGCCCGACAATCTCGCCGAGTGAATAAGCCAGTTCCTGCAGGAAGTTGGCATTGGCCCACTCCACGCGGCCTGCAGGGTCCAGGGTCAGGCAGAGCATTTCGCTTTCCAGGCTCTCTTTCACCTGGAGCAAGCTCGACAATTCTTCGCGCAGAGCGGTCAGCTCTTGCTTCAGGCGGGTGTTGAACATGGGGCACCGTTAGGCAAGTGAGGTGGGTGTTCTAACCTGCATCGGCGCTGCCGGGGTTTTCTGAAGAGCGCTTGAGCCCTGGGCCCAACTATATTTTCAACCGCCATTGTTACGGCATACGCCCATGACCTGATATTCCAGGGTATTGAGCTTGCCGCTGGAGTCTTCGTAGGTCATGCGCGACGGCACGGCGTTGCACGAACGGATCGGCGGCGTCACGTTGACGACCTTGGCAATGTCCAGGTCCATGCCATAGCGGTAGGCCTGGACCTCGGGCACCGGCTTGCCTTTTTTGATGGCGTAGGCGGCCATGGCTTTCTCATTGCGCTCCATCATCAGGGCAAAGGTGCGATCCCCGCCGCCTTCGGCCAGCGCGCTAAATGACAAGACTGCGGTTAACACACCCAAGCCTAATTTATAAAAGTTCATCACAGGTTCCTCGACTGGAAAGTTCAGTGTCGAGAGTAACCAGTGAACCCTGACGCCAGGTTCACCAGAACATTACTTATTTGTTAGATGGCCGTTAGTTTCCAGAATTGTAATCTTCGCGCCATGCAGTTGTTATCCGCCGTTTGCAACTATCAACCAGGGCCAGATCAATAAAAACGCCCGCCTCTATAAGAAGCCGATAACTGCCATCACCGAGGAGCGCATCATGAGCATTCGTCATTACACCCTTCCCTTTTCACTGATGGCCGCATTGCCCCTGGCCGCAGTGGCGGCGGAGGACAAGCCCGAGGGTTTTATCGAGGGCAGCCGCATCAACGTGCTGGCACGCAATTTCTACTTCAACCGCGATGACCGCAAAGGCCAGTCCAGCCCCACCGGCAATGGTTATTCCGAAGCCTGGGCCCAGGGCTTTATCGGTAAATTCGAATCCGGTTTTACCCAGGGTACCGTGGGTTTTGGCCTGGACGCGTTCGCCATGTACGGCCTGACGCTTGACTCGGGCAGCGGCCGCAGCGGTGGCAAAGGCTCGTTCGGCGTGCTGCCGGTGAACAGCGACAACCAGCCGGAAAATAGCTACAGCAAAGTCGGCGGCGCGGCAAAACTGCGCGTGCTGGACACGGTGATCAAGGCCGGCGACGTGTTCCCACTCACCCCCGTGGTGGCCTACGGCGACTCTCGTTTGTTGCCCGAGAGCTTTCGCGGCGTCACCCTGCAAAACACCAGCCTGGAAGGCTTGAGCCTGCAAGGCGGACGCCTGAGCGGCATGAGCCAGCCCAGTGAAAGCGGCATGAACAAAGGCTTTGCCACCTTCTATGCCGGCAAGGTCGACTCGCCTTGGATCGCCTACTTCGGCGGTGACTACCAACTCAACAGCCACCTGGGTTTCAGCCTTTACAGCAGCCGTTTGAAGGACGCCTGGGACCAGTACTACTTGGGCAGCAATGCCAATTACGCGTTGACCGACGACGTGTCGCTGTTCGGCGACTTCAACTATTACAAGGCCGTGGACGAAGGTCAGAAACGGCTCGGTGAGTTCGACAACAACATCTGGAGCGCCAGGCTCGGGGTCAAGGTCGGTGCCCACAGCGTGGCCGTATCGCACCAGCGTAACAACGGCGACGATGATTTCGACTACCTGCGCCAATCAGACTCGATCTTCCTCAATAACTCGATCCAGTACAGCGACTTCAACGCGCCAAAGGAGCGTTCATGGATGGTGCGCTACGACCTGGACATGCAGGCGTTCGGCATTCCCGGCCTGTCGTTCATGACCCGCTACGGCAAAGGCACCGGCGCCGACTACAGCAACGCCAATGCCGTGTATATGCGCCGCGATGCAGCGGGCAACCCCTTGACCGATCAACGCCGCTGGGAACGGGATATCGAGGCCAAGTACGTGGTGCAAAGTGGGCGTTTGAAGGACTTGTCCTTGCGCTTGCGCCAAGCCACGGTGCGCTCCAGTGCGTTCGAGTCAGACCTGGAAGAAGTTCGTTTTATTGCCGAATACCCATTGGCCGTGCTGTAGCCCTTACATTCGCTCGCGATTAACTAACATCTGTTCACAAATAGCCGGTTATCAAAATTGTAATATTGGCCTCAGCTTCCCGTTAAGTTGAGCTTTGTATACTCGCTTCAACTTATTCACCCGAGCACATTCATCTCTGAAGCTTTTGTGTAGCTCCTTTGGAAAGAGATGAATTTTTAACGCCCCGCTGGGGCGTTTTTTTTGCCTGCGGCGCGGTGCGACCGACGGTCGCAGTTGACCCTAGAGTTACTTCAGCCTTCAGACTTTTCCCACTTCCGAAACCGCCACCATAGGGAAATGGGCGCCTTCTCTCCCCTAATTCAAGAGGTAACCCCCCATGCGTATTCTTGTGGTTGAAGACGAGCAGAAAACCGCCGACTACCTGCAACAGGGCCTGAACGAAAGTGGCTACGTGGTCGACTGCGCCGCCAATGGCATCGACGGCCTGCACCTGGCCGGGCAACACGCCTATGAACTGGTGATTCTGGACGTCAATCTGCCGGGCAAGGATGGCTGGCAAGTACTGGAAGAATTGCGCCGCAACGGCACCCAGCGCGTGATGATGCTGACCGCCCGTGGCCGGCTGGCTGACAAGATCAAGGGCCTGGACATGGGCGCCGACGATTACCTGGTCAAGCCGTTCGAGTTTCCCGAACTGCTGGCACGGGTACGCACCCTGATGCGCCGCAGCGAGCACATTCCACAGCCGGAAGTGTTCCGCGTCTCGGACCTGGAACTGGACCCGCGCCGCCACCGCGCTTATCGCGGCGCCCGGCGCATCGACCTGACCACCAAGGAGTTCGCGCTGTTGCAAGTACTGATGCGCCAGGCCGGCGAAGTGCTGACCCGCACGCAGATTATTTCCCTGGTGTGGGACATGAATTTCGACTGCGACACCAATGTGGTGGAAGTCTCCATCAGCCGCCTGCGCGCCAAGGTGGATGACCAGAGCGAGGTCAAGCTGATCCACACCATTCGCGGCGTGGGCTATGTGCTTGAGGCGCGCCCATGAAGACCGGCAGCCTGTCGATGCGCCTGGGCCTGACGGTCAGCCTGATGGGCGCAGGCCTGGTGCTGCTGCTGGCGACCCTGGCCTACCTGGCCCTCACCCATGAGCTGGAAAAGCTCGCGCGCAAGAACCTGGAAAGCAAGATGGAGCAGATCCAGCACAGCCTGGCCCTGGGCCTGGACGCCCATGGTATTCGCGCCCGCCCGCACTCGCTGATGGACCTGGTGATGGGCCACGACAATTTCCACCTGACCATCGTCGGTACCGCGCCCGATAACAGCGTGCTGCTCAACGTCGGCAGCAAGCCCCAGGAACCACTGCTCACCGACTTCAAGCCACGGGAAACCCTGGGCTACCTCAATTGGGTCGACAGCTACGGCAACCAGATACTCAGTGCCTCCAGCCTGATGCGCCTGGCCAGCGGTGAGCGTGTGCGGGTGCTGCTGTCCCTGGACCGGATGGACGACCAGGCGCTGCTCAGTGCCTACCTGCGCGCCACGCTGATTGCGCTGCCGCTGCTGTTGATACTGATTGGCATGGGCGCCTGGTGGCTGGTGCAAAGGGGCCTGGCACCGTTGAAGCAGTTCAGCCAGGTGGCGGCGAAAGTCACCACCCAAGACCTCACCCATCGCTTGTCCGTGGACAACCTGCCCCACGAGCTCGGTGAACTCGCCCACGGCATCAACGTGATGCTCGACCGCCTGGATGCCGGGGTGCAACAACTCTCGCAGTTCTCCGATGACCTGGCCCACGAACTGCGTGCGCCCCTGACCAACCTGATGGGCAAGGCCCAGTTGACCCTGTCGCGCCAGCGCCCGCCGCAGGAATACAAGGCGGTGCTGGAATCCAACACCGAAGAGCTCGAACGCCTGGCGCGGATTGTCAGCGATATGCTGTTTCTGGCGCAGGTCAGCCACCCGGCGGCGCGGGCCTCATTCACCGAGGTGTCCCTGGCGCAGGAAGCCCAGCGCGTGATGGAGTTGTTTGCCCTGAGTGCCGAAGACAAACACGTCACCCTGAGCCTGCGCGGCGACGCCTGGGTGACCGGTGACCGGCTGATGATCCAGCGAGCGATTTCCAATTTGCTCTCCAATGCCATTCGCCACACACCCGAGGCGTCCACCGTGTTGCTGTTGGTGGAGACCTACGAGCAGAGCGTATCGCTGTCGGTGGGCAACCCAGGGCGTGGCATTGAAGCCCACCACCTGCCGCACCTGTTCGAACGCTTCTACCGCGCCGACAGCAGCCGTACCCGCGCCGAGGGCGGCACCGGGTTGGGCTTGGCCATTGTGAAGTCGATCATGCATTTGCATCAGGGGCATGCTCATGTCACCAGCCAGCCTGGGCGTTTTACGCGGTTCAGCCTGGTGTTTCCCCAAGGGGCTTGCGCTTTGTAGGAGCGAGCTTGCTCGCGAAAAACGTCAACGATAACGCGTGTGTCCTGAATAAACGCGGTGCCTATGAGTTTTTCGCGAGCGAGCTCGCTCCTACAGATATTAGGGCAAGCCTTTATTTTGCGGCATTCTCAACGTATTCAGGTGGTCTCTTCATCGCGGCGATGGGCCCATTGGTACAACGCCGGCAGCACCAGCAATGTCAGCAAGGTCGAGGAAATAATCCCGCCAATCACCACCGTCGCCAACGGGCGTTGTACTTCAGCGCCGGTGCCGGTGGCGAGTGCCATGGGGATAAAGCCCAGGGACGCCACCAGCGCGGTCATCAGCACCGGGCGCAGGCGGGTCAACGCGCCTTCGTGGATCGCCACCGATAACGAGCGGCCTTCCTCGCGCAGGTTTCGAATGAAGGCAATCATCACCAGGCCGTTGAGCACCGCCACACCTGACAAGGCGATAAAGCCCACCCCCGCCGAAATCGACAGCGGAATATCGCGCAGCCACAAGGCCATGATCCCGCCAGTCAGCGCGAAGGGGATGCCGGTAAACACCAGCAGGCCGTCCTTAAGGTTGTTGAACATCATGAACAGCAAGCCGAACACCAGCAGCAACGCCACCGGCACTACGATACGCAAGCGCTCAGAAGCCTCTTTCAACTGTTCGAACTGGCCGCCCCAGGTGGTCCAGTAACCGGCCGGGACTTTCACCTGGGTGGCGATGGCGGCTTCGGCCTCCTCGACAAACGAGCCGATATCGCGCCCACGCACGTTGGCGCTGACGATCACCAGGCGTTTGCCGTTCTCGCGGCTGATCTGGTTGGGGCCCAGCACCAGGTCGAGGCTGGCAACCTGGGACAAGGCGATAAAGCCCAACTGCCCCGAGGTACTACTCGCCAGCGCCGGCACCGGAATCAACAGGCGTGACAAGCCGTCGATATCGGTGCGCAACGTGTCGGACAAGCGCACCACCATGTCAAAACGCCGATCGCCCTCGTACAACGTACCGGCCTGGCGCCCACCGACAGCGACGGCGATGGTGTCCTGCACATCGCCCACATTCAGGCCAAAGCGAGCGGCCTTGTCGCGGTCGATATTGATGGTCAGCACCGGCAGGCCGGAGGTCTGTTCCACCTTCACTTCCGAGGCGCCGCTGAGCTTCTGCAAGGTCTCGGCGATTTCCCCGGCGGTGGTGTTGAGCACCGCCATGTCATCGCCAAACACCTTCACTGCCACGTCGCTGCGCACCCCGGAAATCAGTTCATTGAAGCGCAACTGGATTGGCTGCGACAGCTCATACACGCTGCCCGGCACAATCGCGCTGGCCCGTTGGATATCGGCGATGATTGCCTCGCGGGACTTCTTCGGGTCTGGCCATTGGTCCTTGGGTTTGAGCATCACGTAGCTGTCGGAAATATTCGGCGGCATCGGGTCGGAGGCGATTTCCGCCGTACCGGTGCGCGCAAAAACGCGCTCGATTTCCGGCACTTGGGCCAGCAAGGTTTTTTCCAGTTGCTGCTGCATCTGCACCGATTGGGTCAGGCTGGTACCGGGCACACGCAGCGCCTGTTGGGCAAAGTCGCCTTCGCTGAGGCTGGGGATAAATTCACTGCCCATGCGGCTGGCAACCAGGCCCGAGACGACGATGGTCAAAGCGGCCAGGCCGAACACCAGGGGCCGACGTACCATCACCCAGTTGAGCACCGGGTCATACACCCGGCGCGCACTGCGCATGACGAAGTTTTCTTCTTCCTTGACCTTGCCGGTGACGAACAACGCAATCGCCGCCGGTACGAAGGTCACCGACAGAATCATCGCGCCGAGCAAGGCAATCACCACCGTGAATGCCATGGGGTGGAACATCTTCCCGGCCACACCCGTGAGGGCGAAGATCGGCAGGTACACCACCATGATGATCAACTGCCCGAAGATCAACGCGCGTCGCGCCTCTTTGGCCGCGGCAAACACTTCGTGCAGGCGCTCACTGCGGGTCAGCAACCGGCCATGACGCTGTTGCGCATGGGCGAGGCGGCGGATGGCGTTCTCGACGATCACCACCGCGCCATCAACGATGATGCCGAAGTCCAGCGCGCCGAGGCTCATCAGGTTGGCGCTGACTTTGTTGGTGAACATGCCGGTGAAGGTGAACAGCATCGCCAGCGGGATCACCATCGCCGTGATCAGCGCCGCACGGATGTTGCCCAAAAACAGGAACAACACCGCCACCACCAGCAGCGCACCTTCGAAGAGGTTTTTCTTCACCGTGGCGATGGCTTTTTCCACCAGGTTGGTGCGGTCGTAAACAGTGACCGCCACCACGCCTTCGGGCAGCGAGCGGTTGATCTCCTCAAGCTTTTTCGCCACCGCCTGGGACACGCTGCGGCTGTTCTCGCCGATCAACATGAACACCGTGCCCAGCACCACTTCACGGCCATTTTCGGTGGCCGCGCCAGTGCGCAGCTCGCGGCCAATGTCGACCTGGGCCACATTGCGCACGCGGATCGGCGTGCCGTCCGAGGTGGTGATGACAATGTTGGCGATGTCGTCGATAGACGCCACCTGGCCCGGCGCGCGGATCAACAACTGTTCGCCGCTGCGCTCGATATAGCCGGCGCCGATGTTGGCGTTGTTACGCTCCAGCGCGGTGACCAGATCGTTGAGGGTCAGGTTGTAAGCGGCCAGGCGCTTGGGGTCTGGCGCAATCTGGTATTCCTTGGCGAAGCCGCCGATGGTATTGATCTCGGCCACGCCCGGCACGTTGCGCAGCTGCGGTTTGATGATCCAGTCCTGGATCACCCGCAGGTCGGTGGGGGTGTACGGAGTGCCGTCCTCTTTGCGCACACCGTCCTCGGCTTCGACGGTCCACAGGAAAATTTCCCCAAGGCCGGTGGAAATCGGCCCCATCGCGGTTTCGATGCCATCGGGCAATTGCTCACGGGCCACTTGCAGGCGTTCGTTGACCAGTTGGCGGGCAAAGAACAGGTCGGTGCCGTCCTTGAAAATCACCGTGACCTGAGACAAACCGGAACGCGACAACGAACGCGTCTGCTGCAGGCCCGGCAGGCCGGCCATGGCCGTCTCGATGGGAAAGGTGATGCGTTGCTCGGTCTCCAGCGGCGAAAAACCGGCCGCCGCCGAGTTGATCTGCACCTGCACGTTGGTGATGTCAGGCACCGCGTCGATGGGCAGTTTCTGATAGCTGGCGATGCCGACACCGGCCATCAACAGCACCGCCAGCAACACGACAATGCGCTGTTCGATGGCGAATTGGATAAGGCGCTCAAACATGGGGAATCACTCGCAGGGTCAATGGGCGTGTTCGGCCGAGCCTTTGCCCAGTTCGGACTTGAGGATGAAGCTGCCAGCCGTCGCCACCTGCGCGCCGGCCTCCAGGCCTTTGCGCACTTCGACGTAGCCGTTTTCACTGACGCCCAGTTCCAGATCGCGGGTGATAAAGCCGTCCGCGGTGCGCACAAATACCGAGGGTTTGTCCTCGACGGTCTGGATCGCGGTTTGCGGCACGGTGACCTTGGCCTGGTAGGTATCGGTGGCCACTTGCACGGCCACGAACAAGCCCGGGCGCCAGGCGTCGTCGGGGTTGGGCACCGTCACGCGCACGGTGGCGGTACGCGTCTGCTCACCGAGCAAGTTGCCCACATAGGCCACGGTGCCCAGCACTTCGGTGCCCATTTCCGTCGAGCTGACTTTCACCGGTTTGCCCACGCGAACCTTGTTCAAGTCCTTGGGAAATACGCCGAAGGTGACCCACACCAGGGACAGGTCCGAGAGGGTGAACGCATTACTGGTTTCACTGACCACCTCGCCCACCCCCAGGTGTTTTTCCACCACCACACCGGCGAAGGGCGCACGCAGTTCATAACGATTGCCGCCGGCCAATACCGCGCTGCCGCTGAGGGCGGTCATCTTTTGCCGCGCATTGTTCAGGGCGATTTCGGCTTCTTGCAGGGTTTGCCGCGCCAGCAGGTAATCCTGTTCGGCAGAGATTTTGTCCTGCCACAACTGACGCTCGCGCTGGAAGGTGGTGCGCGCCAGTTCGACCCGGCGTTCGCTGGCCGCCAATTCGCTGCGCTGGTCGGAAATCTGCTGGCTGGCGATCACCGCCAACAGTTCGCCCTTCTTCACCGACTGGCCCAGGTTGACCTTCACCGCCTCCACCACGCCCGCCGCACGAGGCACGATGTGAGAGGTACGGTCTTCATCAAAACGCACCTCGCCCGGCAGCGTCAGCACGGTGCTGATGGCGCGCGGTTGCGCCTGGGCCAACTGGATGCCGGCGGCTTGAATCTGCTGCTCGGTGAGTTCGAGCTTGCCTTCTTCTTCCTCGGCGTGGGCGAGGCCCGATAGCATCAGGCCCAGGGCGACGGCGAGCGCCATGCCATGTTTTTTGTTCATCAGGAGACTCCAGGAAAAATCAAAAGCGGGCGAGGTCGCCGTAAATGCGTTCGATGCGTACCCAGGCCTCGGTGGCCTGGGCGGTCGCCGCGAGGTATTGGGTGCGAGCCGCGATCAAGGTGCGCTGGGCGTCGAGCACGTCGAGAAAGTTGAACTTGCCCATCTCGAAGCCACGGGTGGCGCTGTCTACCGCACTTTGTGCGGCGGGCAGGATCTGCTGGTTGAACGCACGCACTTCGGTATTCGCCGTTTGCCACAGGTCCAGGGCCTGGCGGGTTTCGGTGCGCAGGCGCAGTTCGGCGGCGTTGCGCAGGTCGCGGGCCTGGTCGGCGCGTCGAGTGGCCGCGAGGATGTTGCCCTGGTTGCGGTTGAACAGCGGGATCGGCATCGACACGCCCACCAGGTTTACCCGTTCGCGCACGCTGGCGTCGTATTGGCTGCCTATGGACACATCCAGGTCTGGAATGCGCTGGGCTTTTTCCAGGCCCACGCTGGCTTCGTTCTGCACAATATTGAGTTCGGCCAGGCGCAATTCGGCGGTTTGCTCAAGGCGTGCCAGCAATGGCGCGGCGGCGGGTAACGCCGGTACGGAGGTGCTTGGCACTGCGACGGCCTGGAAGTCGGTGGCGGCGCTGCCGGTGCTGGTGGCGAGGCGACGGTAGGCGTCAGTGAGGCCGATCTGGGCGCGGTTCAATTCCAGGCGGATTTCCGACACCTGCACCTGGGCGCGGGTGGCTTCCACTGGCGACGATTTGCCAGCGGTGACGCGCCCATTGGCGACCACCAGGCCGCGTTCGGCAAGCGTCATGGAACGTTGCGCCAGATCGAGGCGTTCCTGGGCACGCAGGGCGCCGTAGTAGCTGTCGATGACCTCGGCGCGCAACTGGTTGCGACGCTGCTCCAGGGTCAGCGCGGCGGCATCCTGGGCACGGCTGGCCACTTCGATGCGTGCACCGCGCTTGCCGCCCAGTTCCAGGGTCTGGCTGAGTTTGATGCTGGTGGTGCGGCTGTTGCGGCGGGTGTCTTCGGCGTCCCAGGAGGCCACCGGGTTGGGGATCAAGCCGGCCTGTTGGCGGCCGCCCTGGGCGATGTCGATTTCCCATTGTGCGGCCGCCAGGTCCGGGTTGTTGGCGAAGGCGGTTTGCAAGGCTGCATCGAGGGTGAGGGGTTGTGCCTGGGCGACGTTTGCGGATATCCACAATGCCAATGCCGCCGCCCCCAACAGTGTTCTAACAAAAATTGCCATAACGAGAGTTCCACGCCCATGAAGTCGCTGAGGTTTCCCAGCGGGGGCAATGTAGCTTTCGGTACTTATCAGGGCCGTGGGCGAAAGATTACAAATCCGTTAGCCAGGCTCAGGCATGCACTTCGTCGTGATCGTCATGTTGAAAACCTTCGCCCTCGACCTGGATCGTGGCGTGGGAAATATCGAATTGTTCGTGCAGTAATTCCGTCACTCGGCTGAGGATCTGCTGCTCGCTGCCTTGGGACGCATCCGCGACCAGGTGCGTACTCAACACGTTCTTGCCACTGGTGAGGGCCCAGATATGCAGGTCGTGCACGTCCTTGACCCCAGGCACGCTGCGAATGCCCTGCTCCACCTGCTCGATATCCACACCCTCCGGCACACCTTGCAGCAGGATGTTCATGCTCGCCTTGAGCAACGTCCAAGTGCGCGGTAACACCCAAAAACCAATGGCGGCCGCGACCACGGAATCGACCCAACCCCAGCCAGTGAACATGATCACCAGCGCGGCAATGATCACGCCGACGGAGCCCAGCATGTCGCTCCAGACTTCCAGGTAGGCGCCCTTGACGTTGAGGCTCTCGCCGCTGGCGGCGCTGAGCAGGCGCATGGAGATCAGGTTGACCACCAGCCCCAGCAGCGCAATCACCAGCATGCCGGTGGACTGGATTTCGGCGGGCGCCTGCAGCCGTTGGTAAGCCTCGTACAAGATGTAGAACGCCACGGCGAACAGCAGCAATGCATTGAAGGCGGCCGCCAGGATCTCGAAGCGCGCATAACCGAAGGTGCGCTTGCGATCCGTCGGGCGCTTGGCGACCTGGATCGCCACCAGGGAAATCGCCAGGGCCAGGGCGTCGGTCATCATGTGCGCCGCATCGGACAACAGTGCCAGGCTGCCGGTGACAAAGGCACCGATGACTTCGGCCAGCATGAAGCTGCCGGTGAGCCCCAGGGCGATCCATAACTTGCGTTCGTGGCCGGCGCGTACTTGGGCGTGGCTGTGTCCTGCGCTCATGGAATGTCCTCGTGGGTTGGGATGGGGCGGATCATAGAGCTATAGGCCAGATCCACGGGCATGGTTTGCAAAATTGTCATCTGCGCGCCAGAGCGTCGTTACCTTCAAGCGCACCAAAATCGCCCATGCACGCGTTGGGGGCGTTGTATCAGGTATGCTTTTCAGGCTGAAACAAAAAGAAACATATTAGCCAACCTGCTCGATAAGGAGTCCCGTCTTGGAGTTATCGACTGCCGCGTGGATGGTTCACGACACCCGCCTCATGCTCTGCGTATTGTTGGCCATCGCCAGCATCATTGTGCTGATCAGCGCGACCAAACTGCCGCCCTTTCTGTCGATTCTGATCGGCACTTTTATCGCCGGGGTCGGCGCCGGCCTGCCGCCGGAAGAAGTGGCCAAGGCGTTCAGCAAAGGTGCCGGGGCGATTCTGGGGGAAGCCGGGATCATCATTGCCCTGGGTGCGATGCTCGGCGCGCTGATGGCCGAATCCGGCGCGGCCGACCGTATTGCCACCACGTTGCTCGGGCTGGGCAAAGGCAAGTCATTGCCCTGGGTGATGGCGCTGGTCGCCATGGTCATCGGCCTGCCGCTGTTCTTCGAAGTGGGCCTGGTGATGATGGTGCCGATCATCTTTGTGATGGCCAAGCGTTCGAACCAGCCGTTGCTGAAAATCGCCATCCCGGCACTGGCGGGCATGACCACCTTGCATGCCTTGATGCCGCCGCATCCGGGGCCGCTGATTGCCGTAGGCGCATTGCACGCCGACCTGGGCCTGACCATGTTGCTGGGTTTTTGCCTGGCGGTACCGGCCGTGATCCTGGCCGGGCCGCTGTATGGCAACTGGCTGTCCAAGCGCCTGCACGTGGATGAACCGGCCGATATCGGCGCCTTGTTCAGCGCACCGCCCAAGGCCCCGCGCCAACCGAGCTTCGGTGTGTCATTGCTGATCATTCTGTTGCCGGTAATCCTGATGCTCGGCAGCACCTTGGCCAAAGTCGCGTTGGCGCCGGAAAGCACCCTCGCCCTGAGCTTGAAATTCCTCGGTGAACCGCTGGTCGCCCTCGGCCTGGCGGTAATCGCTGCGGTGGTTTGCCTGGGGTGGGCGGCGGGCATGCCACGCGCCGACGTCGGCACCACCCTGCGCAAAGCCCTGGCGCCCATCGCCGTACTGCTGCTGACAATCGGCGCCGGCGGCGGCCTCAAGCAAACCCTGCTGGACGCCGGCGTCAGCCAGACCATCAGCAAGGTCGCCGAAGGCGCACACATGCCCTACCTGCTGCTGGCCTGGCTGATCGCTGTGGCCCTGCGCCAAGCCACCGGCTCGGCCACCGTCGCCACCACCACGACCGCCGGGATCCTCGCGCCGATGATGGCCGGGTTGGCGGCGACGCAAAGCTCATTGGTCGCCCTGGCCATCGGCGCCGGCTCGGTGTTCTTCTGCCACGTCAACGACGCCGGGTTCTGGATGGTGCGTGAGTACTTTGGCTTGCAGTTGAAACAGACGATCTGGGTGTGGTCGGTGTTGCAGACGATTGTTTCGGTGGTCGGGTTGGTGGGGACCTTGTTGCTCTGGCACTTCCTGACCTGACCCTCAGGCGGCCAAGGTGTGGCGCTTGCCAAACAGCGCCACACTTGCCACCCCCACCGCCCCCATCACCACGCAATACCCCACGCAGATCCACGGGCTGGTCGGCATCAGCGCGATCAATAACAACGGTGTAGTACTTGCCCAGAGTGCATAGGCAATGTTGTAGGTGAAGGAAATGCCCGACACCCGCACCTGCGCCGGAAACAGCCCGACCATCACCGACGGCACCGCGCCCACCACGCCGCAACTCAGGCCCGCCACGGCATACGCCGCACCGAGCCACACACCACCGGCGATCAGGCTGGCGTACAGCAGCGCAATGCCCACCGGCAGCAACAGGCTGTAGACCAATACCGCGCCCCATGCGCCGATGCGGTCCACCAGCAGGCCGGCGAGCACGCAGCCGATATTCAGGAAGACGATGCCCAGGGCACTCAGGGCGAAGGTATGGCTGGGGCTCATGCCGAAGGTTTTCTGCATCATGGTCGGGGTGATGACCACCAGCACCACCACGGCAGACGTCAGCACGCAGGTGAGGATCATCGCCGGCAGCAGCACGGCGCGATGGTCGCGCAGCACGGTGCGCAAGGGCATTTCGGCGGCGGCCTGGCGGCGCGCCTGCATTTCCAGGAACACCGGGGTTTCACTGAGCCAGCGGCGCAGCCATACGCCGATCACACCGAATACGCCGCCAAGCAGGAAGGGGAAGCGCCAGGCGTAGTCGAGGATTTCGGCGGGGGTGAAGACTTGCGCCAGCAAGGTGGCGGTCAGCGCCCCAAGCAGGTAACCGAAGGTCAGGCCGGCCTGCAAAAAACCCAAGGCGTAGCCACGGTGGTGACGCGGTGCGTGCTCGGCGACGAAGGTCCAGGCGCTGGGCACTTCGCCGCCCACCGCTGCGCCTTGCAGCACGCGCAGCGCCAGCAGGATCAGCGGGGCGAAATAGCCGATTTGCGCGTAGGTCGGCATGATGCCGATCAGCAGGCAGGGCAAGGCCATCATCAGGATGCTCAGGCTGAACACGCGCTTGCGCCCCAGGTGGTCGGCGAAGTGCGCCATCAGGATGCCGCCCAGTGGGCGGGCGAGGTAGCCGGTGACGAAGATGCCAAAGCTTTGCAGCAGGCGCAGCCACTCGGGCATTTCTGGGGGGAAGAACAGTTGGCTGAGGGTCAGCGCAAAGAACACGAAGATAATGAAGTCGTAGATTTCCAGGGCGCCGCCGAGGGCGGCCAGGCCCAGGGTTTTGTAGTCGGAGCGGGAAAAACGCTGCGCCCGTGGGGAAAAGGTGGCAGTCATGTGCAGGCTCGGCAGACAAACAAAATGGCGTGCAGGTTATGAGCTGAGCCCATCGATGGCAATCGCGACGGATATATTTGTTTTACTCATTGATCATTGAAGATAACTACATTCCCAAATCAATGGCCGTAGAGGAACATGCCGTAAAACTGCCAAACCCCATAATAACTACAAGAGGAAAGACTCGTGGCCGATGCTATCGAAGACAGCCGCTATGCCCGATTTGCCCTGCGTTGCTCCAACTTCGCCGAGCGCTGGTTTCCTGACTCCTGGGTGTTTGCCGCCCTCGCCGTGATCATCGTCGCCGTGGCGACTCTGGGCATGGGCGCCGCACCGGCCGAAGCGGCCAAGGCATTTGGCGATGGGTTCTGGAGCCTGATCCCGTTCACCATGCAGATGGCCTTTGTGGTGATCGGCGGTTACGTGGTCGCCAGCTCACCGCCTGCGGTGAAGTTGATCGACCGCCTGGCGCGCATTCCCAAGAATGGCCGTTCGGCCGTGGCCTGGGTGGCGTTGATCTCCATGGTGGCGTCGTTGCTTAACTGGGGCCTGTCCCTGGTGTTCGGCGGTTTGCTGGTAAGGGCATTGGCCCGGCGCACGGATTTGCGCATGGACTACCGCGCCGCTGGCGCTGCGGCGTACCTGGGCCTGGGGGCCGTATGGGCGCTGGGGCTGTCGTCGTCGGCCGCGCAGTTGCAGGCCAACCCTGCCAGCTTGCCGCCGTCGATCCTGTCGATCACCGGGATGATCCCGTTTACCGAGACCATTTTCCTGTGGCAATCCGGCGTGCTGTTGCTGGCGCTGATCGTGGTGTCGCTGATCATCGCCTACGCCACCGCGCCGGGCCCCAACAGCGCCCGGGATGCCAAGGCCTGCGGCATTGACCCGGCCTTCAACCTGCCCAAGCCGCAAGCGCCAACGCGCCCCGGTGAATGGCTGGAACACAGCCCATTGCTGACCATTCTGCTGGCGTTGCTGGCGGCCGGCTGGCTGTTCCATGAGTTCTCGACGAAGCCGGCGATCAGCGCCATCTCGGGGCTCAACACCTATAACTTCCTGTTCATCATGGTTGGCGCGCTGCTGCACTGGCGCCCGCGCAGCTTCCTCGATGCCGTGGCCCGTGCGGTGCCGACCACCACCGGCGTGCTGATCCAGTTTCCGCTGTACGGCTCGATTGCCGCGCTGATGACCGTGGTCAAGGGCGGCGACGGCCAGACCCTGGCGCACCATATCTCGACGTTCTTCACCTCCATCGCCTCCCACGACACCTACGCCCTGCTGATGGGCGTGTACTCGGCGGTGCTGGGTTTCTTCATCCCCTCGGGTGGCGGCAAGTGGATCATCGAAGCCCCGTATGTGATGCAAGTGGCCAATGACCTGCAATACCACCTGGGCTGGGCGGTGCAGATCTACAACGCCGCCGAGGCGCTGCCGAACTTGATCAACCCGTTTTATATGTTGCCGTTGCTGGGTGTGCTGGGGCTGAAGGCGCGGGATTTGATCGGGTTTTCGTTTGTGCAACTGCTGGTGCATACACCGCTGGTGTTGTTTTTGCTGTGGGCGTTGGGGGCGACGTTGAAGTATTTACCGCCTGTGATGCCCTAACAGCGGTCGGTGTGGGAGCGGGCTTGCTCGCGAATCCGGAGTGTCAGTCAGCGGATTCATTAACTGATCCATCGCATTCGCGAGCAAGCCCGCTCCCACAGTTTGTTCTGTAGCGCTATCAAGACTGTCTTTGTTCCGTCACATTCCGTTGCTACCGTCCTGCGAAATATCTTGCAACATCTCGCCAAGGACTCTCCCGCAATGAGTGATGAGCACGAAGACCTTCCCTCCTCCGATTCCGCCATCCAACCGACGGTAGACACCAGCCGTCGGCGCTTCCTCGGCGGTGCGGCGGTGTTGGGGGTGGGTGCGACTTTGAGTGCCTGCGGCAATACCAGCGAAGCACCGAGCCCACCCGTGACCCGGCCGCTCACGCCTCAGGAGTTGGATAGGGCATTGCGCGAGCAGGTGAAGACCGTGGTGGTGATTTACGCCGAGAACCGCAGCTTCAACAACCTGTTCGCAGATTTCCCCGGAGTGGAAAAACCGCTGTCGGCGTTAACCGCCAAGGACTTCCAGCAGCGCGACCGCGATGGCAGCGTATTGCCTGCCCTGCCACCGAGCTGGGGCGGTGTGCTGCAGGTCGGCCCGCAAACGGTGGACGGGGTGACCTACCCAAGCGAAGTGCAATTCCAGGAAAACCTGCCCAACGCACCGTTCGCCCTCAAAGGCCCGCAGGGCGAAGACCTGCCATTGAGCCTGGTGACTCGCGACCTGTGGCACGTGTTCTACCAGAACCAGATGCAGATCAACGGCGGCAAGAATGATGGTTTTGTCGCCTGGGGCGATTCCGGTGGGCTGGTGATGGCCCATTACGCCCAGAGCCGTTATGCCCTGCGCCTGTGGGACGTGGCCAAGGAGTTCGTGCTGTGCGATAACTTCTTCCAGGGCGCGTTTGGCGGCTCGTTTCTCAACCACCAGTACCTGATCAGCGCCACCGCGCCGTTTTATCCCAATGCCGCGCAGTCGGTGGCCAAGGCGCAGATCGCCACGCTGCAAAGCGATGACCCCAGCGACACGCGCCTCAAGCCCCTGGACACGTCCCCGGCCAGCGCCATGACCGGCCCGCCACAATTTGGCCCCAGCGCGCTGACTCCCGATGGTTACGGCGTAAACACCCTGGCCCCACCCTACTGGCCCACCTGGATCCGCGACCCGCAAAACCCGGATTATTCCAAGCCCGACCTGCCCAATGTGCTGGTGCCGCAAACCCACGAGCATATTGGCGACAAGCTGTCGAAAAAGAACATCGACTGGGCCTGGTACGCCGGTGCGTGGCAAGCCACCCTGGAGCAGTTCAAGGACTCCGGCGGCATCCCCAAGATTCCGAATTTCCAGTACCACCACCAGCCGTTCAATTACTTCAAGCAGCAAGGGCCGCAAAACCCCGCAGAACGTGCCAAGCGCCTGCGCGACGGTGGCTTGGGCGATGAGTCGAGCACCAACCGGTTCTTCGCCGACGCCCAGGCTGGCAAGCTGCCTGCCGTGAGTTTCTACAAACCCCAGGGCAACCTGAACATGCACGCCGGCTATGCTGATGTGGCCTCGGGCGACCGCCATATCGCCCGCGCCTTGAAGGTGCTGCAAGAGAGCCCGCAGTGGAAAAACATGGTGGTGGTGGTGACCGTGGATGAAAACGGCGGCTGGTGGGACCACGTGGCGCCGCCTCAGGGCGACCGCTGGGGCCCAGGCTCGCGGGTGCCGGCGCTGGTGGTGTCGCCGTTTGCCCGCAAAGGCACGGTGGACCATACGGTGTACGACACGGCATCGATCCTGCGGTTGATCACCCGGGTGTTCCAGTTGGAGACCCTGGACGGCCTCAAGCAACGCGATGACGCGATGATCGCGCGCGGCCAGAAGCCCATGGGCGATCTGAGCAATGCCCTGCAGTTCAGCCTGTAGGGGCTTATCCAATAACGACATGCCGGGCGATTTAACACGCGATTTCCCTGGTCAGCCGCTACTGTGTGCAGGTGGGCTTCCATCCCGCGCAGACGGGTTTCGCTGACAAGGAATTGACTATGTTTAAACCGACCAGGCTGTCCTTCACCCTTGCCGCACTGCTGGCGAGTGCGGTCGTACAGGCCGACATCGAGGTGCCACTGGGCAGCACGCAGCGCGTCACCCAGTTGTTCGCGTACCCCAATAACTGCAATGTGATCTGCTTTCGGCCATGGTCACTGGAGCAGACCGCCGAACACTATTTGAACCAGAGCCTGCAACGTGACGGTTACAGCCGGGCCAAGGTCAGTGTGAAAACCCACGACGGCCAGGTCACGGCGACCTTCAGCGGCGTGCCAGACGGTTACGGCCAGCCACTGACCACGCTGCTCAATACCGCCGACCTGGCATACCGAGGCGCCAGCCGGCTCAACAGCGATGGCAAATGGGCCTACAACTGGTACCTGTTCCTGCCGTTGGGCATGGCCCTGGAAAACCGCAAAAGCATCGAGCTGTTGCACTTCCCTCCAGATTACTCGCTGACCCAGGCCCAGGATTACCTGGAATCGGCCACCACCGACCGCTGGGCCACCTTGCTAAGCGAAAATGGCGTACCGGCCACGGAAACGCCGGCGTACCAGACCATCATCGATATCGCCCCCATCGCTGCGCCCTCCAATGCCGGCAAAGACCTGGAAACCGTTTATGGGTATTTCACCGACTACCAGACCCGCATGGTCAAGGAACTGAGCCTGCGCCCTGGCGGCGCATTGCCGATGGTGGCCTTCGGCGCGCCGGTGCGCAGTTGGATCAAGCAACTGTACGGGCAAACCGTGGGAGTGCTGAGCCTGGCACAGATCAGCCCGGAGCCCGGCAAAACCGTCTCGGTATTGGGCGCCAACCACCCAAGCTACATCTGGTATGCGGCCAGCCCCGACAGCTATGACGGTGACGAACAAAAGGCCGATGACGCCGGTTTGAAAGTGATGGGCCAGGACTTGAGCGCCGCCTGCTGGCAAGCCGGCATGGGCCAAAAACCGGCCAGCGATGCGAATGTGTTACTCAAGGCCTGCTTGAATACTTGGCAGGTCACGCGCAAGGAACAGACGTGTGAGCTGTTCTACACCTCCGTGCGCCACCTGACGCCCGAGCAGGCCAACGCCAAGTGCGCCACTGCGCCCATCAAGGCACAGTTGAAACAGCTGAGAAATGCCGCCCCCGCGCCCACCGTCACAGCCCCTGCGCTTTAAGACGAATAAACCGTTTCTACTGTCAACTTTGACAGTAGAAATCGGATCCCACTTCGGCGAATCTGGGGCCGCGCCCATTTGCTGCAAGACTGGCCGTCACACCCGCAGGTCCATGCAGCCCCGCTCAGGAGAGTGATGAAAACTCGAGCCATGGATAAGGCTAAAACGGCTGTGAATGACTGCCTCTATCCCTTCAAGACGCTGCTCGTGGAACAGGGTTACCCCTCGACCGAGCACTTTGAGGTCAAGCAGGATGCTGAGGGAATCTCGGCCAGGGTCACGGCGCGCGTGGCCTTTGAGAGTCGCATGCGCATTGCCCAGGTTTCCGGATATGCCGTGAGCGAACGTCGCCCGCACACGCTGCAACTGTCACCCCGCATCCACTTGTACGATTGCTGGTTCTGCGGCCTGTTACAGCACTCCTGCAACCCGAACGTGTTTCTGGACACCACGTACCTGGAGCTATGGACGGTGCAACCCATTGGCGCCGGCAGCCTGCTGACCCTGGATTACGCCACCACCGAAGACACACTGACCCGGCAGTTCGCTTGCCATTGCGGCGAGCTGAACTGCCGGGGCTGGATCACCGGCAGCAAGGAGCCGCTGAACGCCGAAGGCCAGGCCTTTATGGCCTGGTGGCGCGAGCACAAGCGACCTTAGGCTTCGCCCAACGGGCGCAGGCGGTATTGCGGCGGCAGTTGCTCGAAGCCACTGATGGTGGTGTTCAAACTCTTCCAGCGGCCGTCCTTGATGCCATAGATGCAGCCATGGATCGACAGGCTCTGCCCACGGTGCCAGGCGTTTTGCACAATGCTGGTGTGGCCGACGTTGGCCACCTGCTGGATCACGTTGAGCTCGCACATGCGGTCTACGCGCTCTTCTTCAGTCGGCAACTGGGCCAGCACATCGCGATTTTCGTAGTAAAGGTCGCGAATGGTGCGCAGCCAGCCGTCGATCAGGCCGAACTGGCGGTCCTGCATCGACGCACGCACGCCGCCACAGCCGTAGTGGCCGGTGACGAGGATGTGTTTGACCTTGAGCACATCCACCGCGTACTGGATCACCGACAGGCAGTTAAGGTCGGTGTGCAGCACCACGTTGGCTACGTTGCGATGCACGAACAGATCACCGGGCAACATGCCGACGATCTCGTTGGCCGGTACACGCGCATCGGAACAGCCGATCCACAGGTATTCCGGGGTTTGCTGGCGGGCGAGCTTGGCGAAGAATTCGGGATCTTCCTGTTTGATCGCGTCTGCCCAGCGTTCGTTGTTATCAAGCAGGTCTTGTAGTTCGTTCATCAGGGAAAGCCTCAGGAATGATGCGCAGTTTTGTGACTGACAAGCCTTCGTCCGGGTCACGCCAAGCGCTAATTAGCTTGAATTTTTTGGCTGCCGTGCCTGTCCACACACTATAAGCCCCACAGTATGAGGATTGGCCATGACTGAATCACGACGTCCCTACGGCGCAACCCAGCCGGAACCGATCGATGACAACGAAGACCGCATGGGTTCAATGCGCGAGCTGGATTTTGACGAGCAAGACCAGACTGCGGAAATCGGCGATGAAATCCCGCGTGGCGAGCGCGAGCATCTAATGCCCGACGAACGGGTGCGCGAAGCCGGGCTGACCGGGGCTTCGACGGATGATCATGAAGCTACCGATGACGATATGAGCCCGGAAACGCTGATCCGTGAGGATGGCGCACGGGATGCGCAGGAGGAAGGCGAAGACAATGCCGCCGACTATGACTTGAGCGTCGTGGAAGAAAATGACATTGGTGGCGGGAATGGGTTGGATGAGGCGGAACTGGCGGATCTGGACCCGCTGAACCGCAAGCGCTGATCGATCATCACTCTATGTAGGTGTAGGAGCGAGCTTGCTCGCGAAAAGCCCACAGGTGCCGCGCTCATCCAGGAAGCACGCGTTATCGTTGACGTTTTTCGCGAGCAAGCTCGCTCCTACAGCTCACGGTTGTTCAGTCGACGAGGGTGCAGGCCATCACAACCGCGTCTTCGCGGCCACCGACTGCCGGGTAGTAATCCCGGCGACGGCCAATTTCGTTGAAGCCATAACGCTCATACAAGCGAAACGCGCCGGTATTGCTGTCACGCACCTCCAGGAAGCATTCCCGGGCATTGGCCGCATAGGCACGGGACATCAAGTGCTCCAGCAGCGCCAGGCCCAGGCCACGGCCCTGGTTTTCCGGTTTCACGGTAATGTTCAGCAAGTGCGCTTCATCGAGGATGATCTGCACCACCCCATGCCCCACTTGCTGCTCGCCTTCGAACATCAGCCAGATCTGGTACTTGCCCAGCCCGTCGAGGAAAATCCCGCGGGTCCAGGGGTGGCTGAACGCCGCGTATTCGATTTTCAGCACGGCGTCGAGGTCGGCCTCGGTCATCGGGCGAAAGGATAAAGCCTCACTCATCAGTTGTTTTCCAGCGCGCCATCAGCCGGCGCATGGCTTGCCAGACATCAGCCTTACGCTGTGGCTCTTCCATTAATAATTCCAGGCCCGGCAGGGCCCACACCGAACCCAGGCCTTCAACCTGCAGCTCGCGGTACCAGGCCTCGGCGTTGGCTTCACCGGCAAAGCGCACGGCGGGCAGGCCGATCAGCCACAGGCACACGCAGGGCTCGTCTTCCAGGCGCGCCGAGACAAACCCCTGGACGAAATCTCGCGCAGCCTCGGGGCCCTGGTCCATGGTGCCGCGCACCAGCAGCGGCCAGCGCACCGGCTCACCGACGATTTGCGGGCTGTCGGGCAGGCCGGCGGCGCGCAGCATGTCCTTGAGCAACAGGTAGGCCGGGTCACGGGACTGGAAACGTTCGCCGGTCGGCAGTTCCACCAGCAACAGGCAACGCCCGGCCCGCAGCAATTGCAGGGCAAAGCGTGGCGGCGGCACCACCGGTGCCTTCGCCACCGGCACAGCCTCTTCAGCCACCTTGGCAGCCTTGGTCACCGGCGCTGGGCGCGGCACTTCGATCTTGGCCCGCTCGACCGCCGGGCGCGTCTCAGGGGTGGGTTTGACCACCGCCACGGGCGCGGCCGCCTCTTCTCCCGACGACTCGAACGCCTCATAGGGCTCAAGCGCCTGCAACAACTCGGGCCGCGACGGCGCGGCAAACGGCAGTTCGGTGCGGGGCAGCCAGTTGACCACCTGCATGGCGGTCAAGTAAGCGCGACGTCGGGACTCGATAAGCACAGCTCGGCCACTTGTGGATAAGTAAAGAGCGGGGATTCTACCGCTGTTCAGCCACAATCGCCCACTGCGCACTGACCGGCTGTGGATAAATCCCGCGCGTGATGCAGTACAATCGCGACTTTTAATCGCCAACCAGCCGGCCATTCCCATGATCGAACCCAAGCGCGTCCTGCGCGCCCTCGCCGAACACTGGGCCTTACTTGAGCCTCTGTGCGAACACTTCGACCAAGGCACCCTGAGCCTGGCCGAGCTGCGCGCGCAGTTGGCCGCCCAACAACTGGACAGCACGCCCCAGGACATCACCAGCCTGCTGGACGTGTGGATTCGCCTGGATATCCTGGTGCCTGTCGCCAAGAGCCCGAACCGTTTCGAGCTCAACGCGCAGATCCACGACTTCCTCGCCTATCTTCGCAAGGAGCACCGGCTTGGCCTGTGCCTGGAAATCGAAGCCTACCTGCGCCACCTGGAGCGCCTGGCCGGTTACATCCAGGACGCCTTCGACATCCGCGACGGCCACGACCTGGCCCGGCAACTGCGCCTGTTGGATATGCGCGTGCGCGATGTGCTCAAAAAGCTCGCCAACGATGAACAAGCCCTCGCCGCCGTGGCCGACCGCGCCAAGACCAGCGACCGGCAGATCCCGTTGCGCCAGCGTTACGCCGAAGTATTGGCGACCTGGGACGAATACGTCGAGCCGATGATCCAGCTGGTGAACGCCGACGGCGCCTTCGAGCAAGGTGTGCGCAAGGTGGAAAACGTGCTGCTGCGCATGCTCACCGAGCAACAGCGTCTTGGCCACCTGGTGGATGACGACATGCTGCTGCGCACCCATGCGCGCATCCTCGAGATGCAAACCAGCGCCCAGCTGACCTTGCGCCATGCGCGGGAGTTGCTGCTGCCGCTGCGTGAAGAAGCACGCCGGCATAACGCCGTGACTCGTGGCGCGGCGCTGGCCCTGTCGGCGATTCGCCGCAAAGGCCTGGACGCGGTGCCGCAAGCGGCGATGCCGATGTTCACCCGGCCGCAAAGCACCTTCCTGGGCAGTGCCAGTCAGGTCGAGGCCTATGTGTATGCCCTGGCCAATTTCGAACCCAAACCTGCGCGTTTCCCCAAGGCGCACAAGTCGCACAAAGGCGAAGCCCAGCGCGCACCGCGTACGGTCAAGGAAATGCTCGAACGCTGCGAAGACGCGCTGCCGATGCCCGACCTGATGACCTGGCTGCTGGAGCAGGAGCCGGACGGCGCCACCGATGAATTGCTGTACTGGTTCTCGCGCCTGTCCCGGGAAAAACGCTTCAAGCGCGAGCGCCTGGAACGTCGCGATTACCACACACACGAGCACCAGGTCAGCCTGCGCTCCTTCGCCCTGCTCCCGGCCGGCGCTGATGCCACCGAGAATTCTGCGAGCACGCCTTATGCATCTTGATCTATCCGAACTGTCCCAACTGGCGCCGATCTTTCGCGAGCTGTTCAAGGGCTACCACGTCAGCCGCCGCGACCCGGAGCTGTACGCGCAATTGTCGAACTTCCAGGACCAGTACCGCACGCTGTTCAAGGCCCTGGGCTTTGAGCTGGTGTGCGATACCCGCGGTTTCTATTACTTCGTGCCGGACACTGCCGTGGCTGCCGCGCAGGTGAACAAGACCGCCCAGCGCCTGGCCCTGTTTACCTTCATCATCGTCGAACACCTGGCCGACCAGGGCCGTGACCCGATTGCCGTGCTCGACGGCGGCAGCCTGGGCCGCGATGAGTTGCCTTCGTTGCTGGAGAAATACCGCGACCTGTTTATCCAGGCCGAGGTGCAAACCCAGGAAGAGCTCGAAGAAAAAATCATGCGCCGCATGACCCAACTGGGTTTTGCCAGCGAAGACAACGGTATCTACCGCTTCCTGCCGCCGATGCACCGCTTCCTGGATGTGTGCCTGTCGGTGCAGCAAGACCGCGACCTTGCCGCCAGCGTACACAGCGTATTGCCGCTGCCGGCCCCGGTGATCATCGACGAAGACAGCGATGAAAAACTGCTGAAGACCGACGACCCGCTGGATCTGAGCGCCTTCACCGAAGAAAGCGAAGAAGATGCCCTGGCCCGTGCCATTGCCGAAGAACAGGAGACCGACGCATGAGTAAGGAACGCTACGGCATCCGCCGCTTCGCCCTATTGAACACCGCCGGTTACAGCCTGGGCTTGTTCCCGCTGGAAGAACCGCTGTCGGTGTACGGCGCCAACAACCTGGGTAAATCCGCCTCGATCAACGCCTTGCAGTTCCCGATCCTGGCACGCATGTCGGACATGAGCTTCGGCAAGTACACCCTGGAACAATCGCGGCGCTTCTACTTCGCCACCGACACCAGCTACATCCTGGTAGAAGTCTCCCTGCCCCACGGCCCGCACGTCATCGGCGTGGTCGGTCGCGGCCCGGGCGGTGGCTTTGGTCACCAGTTCTTTGCCTACGCCGGCAAGCTGGACCTGGCCCACTACCAGAAAAACGACACCTGCCTGCGCCAGAAAGAGCTGTTCACCAACCTTGAGCGCGAGGGCCTGAAAGCCTACGAACTCAAGCCCGATGAACTGCGGCGCTTGCTGGTGGGCGGGCATACGTCGATCCCCCTGGACCTGACCCTGATTCCGCTGCGTTCCACCAGCGAGCAGAGCCTGAAGACGTTCCGCGCGCTGTTTATCAACCTGCTGCACATGCGCGAAATCACCGCGGCCAAGCTCAAGCAGCTGTTCCTCGATGCCTTCGAACACAGCCTGCGTTCGGGCAGTGTCGACTACATCGCGGCCTGTGAAGAAGCCTTCCGCGATGTGCGACGCATGGAGCAGGACTACAACTCGCTGGTGGCAGCCGGCCCCTTGGTTGAAGCCTTGGCCAATGGCGTGAAACAGCGCGACGCCCTGCGCGGCAAACTGCATCGCCTGTCGCCGCTGCTTGACTCGTTGCTGGGCACCTGGTCGGACTACGCCAGTGCGCGCAAGGAAGAGCTGACCATCCAGGCCGAACACTACCGCAACGAGCAGGACGCGCTGCAGAACGACCAGCGCGGCGGCACCCAGGAGCTGATGCGCCTGGAGCGGGAAATCAGCGGCATCCAGCGTTGGTTGGGCGAGTTGTCGGTGCTCAAGCACCGCTTTGCCCTGGTGGATGACGTCAAGATGCTGGAGCAGCAACTGCTCGCCGCCAAGGACGCTCACGATGAACTGGCGGGCGCCTTGGCGCAGTCGCGACAGTTCAGCGCCGAAGACTTGGAAGAGCGTCTGCGCGACCTGGAAAAGCGCTTGAAGTCGGTCAAGCAGCAGCTCGATCACGCGGACAACAACAGCTACGCCAAGCTGCGCGAAGAGTTCTCGCAGCAGGATGTCGAGCGCCTGATGCGCCTGTTCAATAGCTCGTTGTTCAGCCTGCCACTGGGCGAACATGGCATCACGCTGGACGAAGGCGGCCAGTGGGTCAAATCCCTGGAGCAGATCCTCGATGGCTTCAAGGGCGAGCGCTTTGAAGTGCCGGGGCTGTCCATCGACATCTCGCACATCGAGCCGCCGGCCTTGCAGGCCCTGGCAGACCGTGTCGCGTTGCGTGACCAGAAAGAGCGCCTGGAAAAAGAACTCAAGCAACTGAAAACCCAGCAGGCCGTGGCGTCCGACCGCGCCGCAAGCAAGACCCAGACCGAAGCGCTGTACCAGCAGGTACTGGATGCCCAGAAGGCCCTGGAAGACTTCCGCCGCACCCAGACCCTGAGCGCCGAAGAAGGCGAGAAACTGGAAAACCTGGCGCAGATGGAAGCCGCCCAGGACGAGTTGAAGCGTTCCAGCGATGCCTTTACCGAACGCGTCCAGCAACTGTCGGCCAAGCTGCAATTGGTCGGTCGCCAGATCGGCGACATGGAAGCCAAGCAGCGCACGCTGGATGACGCGTTGCGCCGTCGTCAGCTGTTGCCGGCGGACCTGCCGTTCGGCACGCCGTTCATGGACCCGGTCGACGACTCCATGGACAACCTGTTGCCGCTGCTCAATGACTATCAGGACAGCTGGCAGGGCTTGCTGCGCGCCGATGGCCAGATCGAAGCGCTGTACGCCCAGGTGCGCCTCAAGGGTGTGGCCAAGTTCGACAGTGAGGATGATGTCGAGCGTCGCCTGCAACTGCTGATCAACGCCTACGCGCACCGTACCGACGAGGCGCTGACCCTCGGCAAGGCGCGCCGTGCAGCGGTCACCGATATCGCCCGTACCCTGCGCAACATCCGCAGCGACTACGACAGCCTGGAACACCAGTTGGCGCTGTTCAACCGCGAGATCAACAAGCGCCAGGTCTCCAACCTGCAAAGCTTTCGCATCGTGCTGGCGCCGAACAAGGAAGCGCTCAAGCATATCGACCAGATCATCCACAGTGCCGGTCAGTATGAAGAAGGCGAGACCCTGTCGGTGTTCGACCTCAGCCAGAGCGCCGAACAAGACAACAAGAACGAAGAAGCCAAGGAATACCTGGCTCGCCTGGTAGCCGCCAACCATAACCAGTTGGGCCTCAAGGACTTGTTCGAGTTGGCGTTCGAAATCACTAAGGTTCACGGCCAGCCGGTGATCCATACCGACATCGACGGCGCTGCGTCCAACGGCACCACCATGACCATCAAGGCGCTGACCAACATGTACCTGTTGCTGCACCTGATGGACCGCGACCAGGCCGGTCGCGTGCGCTTGCCGTACTACCTGGATGAAGCGGCAGACATCGATGAGAAGAACCAGGCAGCGCTGTTGGAAACCAGCCTGCAATTGGGCTTTGTGCCGATCCTGGCGAGTGTGAAGCCGCAGGTGTCCGCCCAGGTGGCGATCGACCTGGAAGGCGGCAGCGGGCCGAACGGGATCTACATTGATGAGGCGGACTGGAAGTACATCCGTCGCCATGATGTGGTGAAAGCGACGATGAATGTGAAGGCGGACGAGCCGGAGCTGGATGAGGTCTGACCTGTTGCGCTAAAAGGCAAAAAGGCCGCGATCTTTTGGATCGCGGCCTTTTTTTCGGTTTGGTTTTTGTGGTGTTTTGGCGGGCCTCTTCGCGGGCAAGCCCGCTCCCACAGTAGACCGAGTTTCCCTGTAGGGATGCGATCGAATGTGGGAGCGGGCTTGCTCGCGAAGGCCGCGCCTCGGTTTATTTACCGAGTGGAATCTTGGGCGCCCAGATCAGCCATTCATCCTCAAACTTGTCGAACAACGGGAACGTCTGCTGCGGTCGCGCCGGGTTACCCATGCGCTCGCCATCCGGCGTGGCAAAGGCGATCCCGCCGGCCACCAATGTCTCCAGGGACTCGGTCCGCACGGTCGCACCCTTGAACAAGCCGAAGTCGAGGCCAAAGCCGCTGGTGTTCCAGAAACGGCTGCCACTGCGTACCAGCGGCGCGTACTTGGGCTCGATCAGGATGTGCACCAGCACACGGTCAGCGGTCTGGCCGAGCTCATAGCCGATGACTTTGCCGACCGTCACTTCACGGTAGGTGACCGGTACCCCTTCCTTCAACGAACCACGGCGGGCGGCGCTGAGTGTGAGGCTCAGGCCAGCTTCCTGATGCACCGCTTCGGGCGGCTGGGCCAGGGCGACAAAGCTCTTCTGCGGGCCGGCGTTTTTCGCGGCCGGTTGCACTTCGATGTATTGGCCGGTGACCAGGGTTTCCAGGTTAGCCGTCTTCATCAGCCCCAGTTCCGGCTTGACCACCCAGAACTGACTGCCCGTACGCGCGATGCGGTCCGCGACCTGGGTGATACGCGCCTTGAGCAGCACCGACTGCATGTCAGAACTGAGGTCGACACTCTCGATCTTGCCCACATCCAGCCCCTTGAAGCGCACCGGTGTGCCGGCGCTCAGGCCGTCGGCGCGCTCGACTTTGATGGTCACCAGAGTGCCGTGCTGGTTGGCGGCATCACGGTCGGCATACAGGCGGAAGCGCGGGATGCGATGTTTCAATGGCACGTTCGGCTCCGGCGTTTCGAAGGCGATACCACCGGCCATCAGGCTGGCCAGGGATTCGCTTTTGACCTGGATACCGCCGGTGAGCCCGCCCGTGAGGGTGACGCCGCTGGCATTCCAGAAGCGCGTCGAGCCGTTGACCAGGCTTTCGTATTCCTTCTCGATATGAACGCCGATCACCAGTTGTTTTTTCTTGCGCGAAAACTGGTAGCTCTGCACCGAACCGACTTTGACCTGCTTGTACAGGATCGGGCTGCCGACATCCAACGAGCCCAGGCTGTCGGTGAGCAGCACCATGTGCAGCCCCGGGGAACGCAGGTCCAAAGGCGGGGCCTTGGCGCGGGCTACGTATTCGCGTTGTGGCGGGGTGCCTTTGTCGCCTGGGCGAATCGCGATGTAGTTGCCCTTGACCAAGGCCTCCAGGCCGGTGATGCCGGCCAGGGAGATGGACGGTTTGACCACCCAGAATTGCGTGTCTTCGACCAGGTAGTCTTCAGCCAATGGGTCGAGGGTCAGCTCGGCGCTGGCGCTGGACAGGTCCGGGTCGATCTTCAGGGTTTTCAGGCTGCCGACCTGGATGCCTTTGTACATGACCGGCGTACGCCCGGCCTGCAGGCCTTCAAAGTCGGTGAGTTTGACCTTGACCTTGATGCCCGCTGCGGCTGCGTCAAAATCTTCGTATAGACGGAAAGGCAGGCTCGGGTCGGTGGGCGGGCTGTCTTTACGGTTTTCCGGCGTGGCGAAGGCGATACCCCCGGCGACAATGCTGGAGAGGGATTCGCTGCGCACTTTCAAACCGGAAAGGTTGGCGTCGATACTGATGCCGCTGGCGTTCCAGAAACGCGTGTGTTTGCGCACCAGGTTGGCGTAGGTCGGTTCGATATAGACCTTGATCTCGACGGTGCTCTGGTCTTCAGACAGCAGGTAGCTTTTAACCTGGCCAACCTGAATCTGCTTGTAGAACACCGGGCTGCCACGGTCCAGCGAGCCCAGGCGATCGGCCTTGAGGGTCAGGTGCAAGCCGGGCTTGGCGTCGGATAACGGCGGCTCTTCGGAGAGCGCCTTGAACTTGCGCGTGGGCTCGCCATCACCGGGGCTGGCGGCGATATAGTTACCCGAGACCAGGGTTTCCAGGCCGGTGATGCCAGCAAGGCTGACGCTGGGCTTGACCAACCAGAAGCGGGTGTTGGTCTTGAGGTACTGCTCCACGTCCTTGTTCATCTCGATGGTGGCGATCACCCCGCGATTGCTGCCCTCGTCATCCAGGGCCAGGGTTTTGACCTTGCCCACGGTCATGCCTTTGTAGACCACCTCGGTCTTGTTGACCTGAATGCCTTCGCCGCTCTCAAAGCGAACTTGAATCTCGATACCTTGCTGGGAATAGGCACGCCACCCCAGCCAGCCACCGATGATCAGGGCAATCAGGGGTAACACCCAAATGGCCGACCAGTTAGAAGCTGGGCGGGTTTTAGCTTTAGGCAAATCACTCATGGTCGTCGTCCGACTCCGTGTTATCCCAAATCAGTCGGGGATCGAAAGTTACTGCGGCAAGCATCGTCAAGATCACCACACTGGCGAACGCTGCAGCACCGAGGTTGGCCTCGACGCTGGCGAGTCGCCCAAAGTTAACGACCGCCACCAGGATGGCGATCACGAAGATATCCAGCATGGACCAACGCCCAATGAACTCGATAAAGCGATACATCACAATGCGTTGTTGCGCGGACAGCGGTTGGTGACGCTGCACCGAGAACAGCAGTAGGCCAATGCCGACCAACTTGAAGGTCGGTACCAGGATACTGGCGATGAACACCACGGCGGCGATCGGGAACATCCCGTGCTGCACCAGCTGGATGACACCCGACATGATAGTGCTGGGGTCGCCTTGGCCGAGGGAGTTGACCGTCATGATGGGCAACAGGTTAGCGGGGATGTACAGGATCGCCGCAGTGATCAACAGCGCCCAGGTGCGTATGAGGCTATTGGGGCGACGGGCATGGATCAACGCGCCGCAACGGGTGCAGAGCTGCTCATCGGTATCCGCGTCCTGCCTGTTCAACTCATGGCATTCGGTACAAACCAGAATACCTGCATCAATCGCCCGCATGGTCATCCTCTCCTGACAGCGCTTGCCAGATCTGATGGGGCGACATCACCACCTCAAGCAGAACTTGGACCATTAATAAACTGACGAAGCAAACCAGACCCAGACCAAGGGTGATGGAGGCCATGTCGGCGAGCTTTACGATCGCCACCAGCACCCCCATCAAGTAGACCTCCAACATCCCCCAGTCCTTCATGTGGTGGTAGATGCGGTATAGCAGCAGCCCGTAATTGCGCCCTATGTTCCAGCGAATGCTGAGCAGCACTGCCAGTTGGCAGAGCAGCTTGAGCAAGGGGATGCCCATGCTGCACAGGAACACCACGGCGGCGACGCCTTGCATACCCGTATCAAACAGGCCAACAACGCCACTCCACACGGTGTCCTCTGAAGACTGCCCGAGTAGATTGAGCTGCATGATGGGCAAAAAGTTCGCGGGGATGTACAGCAGCAGGGCTGCCAGTACCAAGGCGAGGCTGCGCTCGACCACATTGTGCCGGTGAGCGTATAGCTCGTAGCCACAACGCGGGCATTGGGCTTTTTCGCCGAGGGCGAGCGTTGGTTTGCGCATCAGCAAGTCGCACTCATGGCATGCCACCAAGTCGTCCAGCGGTAAATCCGACACCTCAAGGGCATCAACCGGATCGGGCATAGATAGGGCTCTGACTCTAAAAATGGTTAGGTGGCTATTCTAGTGGTGTCGCTCAGAAATAACTGTGCAAATTTGTCGGGGTAGTCAGGTCGGGGTTGGCGGGAATAAGTGTACGGGGACAAGGCGGACACTTTTCGAGCACCCAAAACAAAACCCCAACTGCTTTCGCAATTGGGGTTTCGGAATTTAATCTTGACGATGACCTACTCTCACATGGGGAAACCCCACACTACCATCGGCGATGCATCGTTTCACTGCTGAGTTCGGGATGGGATCAGGTGGTTCCAATGCTCTATGGTCGTCAAGAAATTCGGGTACTGAGTCGCGGCCAGTTGGCCTCGCTTCAGCAAATTGGGTAAGTGATAGATCTCGGTGTTTTGTGAGCGTCGAACTTTCGGTTCATTTTCGTCTTCACACACCGCAATCTGGTCTCTTTCGCTTTTCAGCTCAGAGCATGCAAATTGCTTGGGTGTTATATGGTCAAGCCTCACGGGCAATTAGTATTGGTTAGCTCAACGCCTCACAGCGCTTACACACCCAACCTATCAACGTCGTAGTCTTCGACGGCCCTTCAGGGAACTCAAGGTTCCAGTGAGATCTCATCTTGAGGCTAGTTTCCCGCTTAGATGCTTTCAGCGGTTATCTATTCCGAACATAGCTACCCGGCAATGCCACTGGCGTGACAACCGGAACACCAGAGGTTCGTCCACTCCGGTCCTCTCGTACTAGGAGCAGCCCCTCTCAAATCTCAAACGTCCACGGCAGATAGGGACCGAACTGTCTCACGACGTTCTAAACCCAGCTCGCGTACCACTTTAAATGGCGAACAGCCATACCCTTGGGACCGGCTTCAGCCCCAGGATGTGATGAGCCGACATCGAGGTGCCAAACACCGCCGTCGATATGAACTCTTGGGCGGTATCAGCCTGTTATCCCCGGAGTACCTTTTATCCGTTGAGCGATGGCCCTTCCATACAGAACCACCGGATCACTAAGACCTACTTTCGTACCTGCTCGACGTGTCTGTCTCGCAGTCAAGCGCGCTTTTGCCTTTATACTCTACGACCGATTTCCGACCGGTCTGAGCGCACCTTCGTACTCCTCCGTTACTCTTTAGGAGGAGACCGCCCCAGTCAAACTACCCACCATACACTGTCCTCGATCCGGATAACGGACCTGAGTTAGAACCTCAAAGTTGCCAGGGTGGTATTTCAAGGATGGCTCCACGCAGACTGGCGTCCACGCTTCAAAGCCTCCCACCTATCCTACACAAGCAAATTCAAAGTCCAGTGCAAAGCTATAGTAAAGGTTCACGGGGTCTTTCCGTCTAGCCGCGGATACACTGCATCTTCACAGCGATTTCAATTTCACTGAGTCTCGGGTGGAGACAGCGCCGCCATCGTTACGCCATTCGTGCAGGTCGGAACTTACCCGACAAGGAATTTCGCTACCTTAGGACCGTTATAGTTACGGCCGCCGTTTACCGGGGCTTCGATCAAGAGCTTCGCGTTAGCTAACCCCATCAATTAACCTTCCGGCACCGGGCAGGCGTCACACCCTATACGTCCACTTTCGTGTTTGCAGAGTGCTGTGTTTTTAATAAACAGTCGCAGCGGCCTGGTATCTTCGACCGGCATGAGCTTACGGAGCAAGTCCTTCACCCTCACCGGCGCACCTTCTCCCGAAGTTACGGTGCCATTTTGCCTAGTTCCTTCACCCGAGTTCTCTCAAGCGCCTTGGTATTCTCTACCCAACCACCTGTGTCGGTTTGGGGTACGGTTCCTGGTTACCTGAAGCTTAGAAGCTTTTCTTGGAAGCATGGCATCAACCACTTCGTTACCTAAAAGGTAACTCGTCATCAGCTCTCGGCCTTAGAATCCCGGATTTACCTAAGATTCCAGCCTACCACCTTAAACTTGGACAACCAACGCCAAGCTGGCCTAGCCTTCTCCGTCCCTCCATCGCAATAACCAGAAGTACAGGAATATTAACCTGTTTTCCATCGACTACGCTTTTCAGCCTCGCCTTAGGGACCGACTAACCCTGCGTCGATTAACGTTGCGCAGGAAACCTTGGTCTTTCGGCGTGGGTGTTTTTCACACCCATTATCGTTACTCATGTCAGCATTCGCACTTCTGATACCTCCAGCAAGCTTCTCAACTCACCTTCACAGGCTTACAGAACGCTCCTCTACCGCATCACTTACGTGATACCCGTAGCTTCGGTGTATGGTTTGAGCCCCGTTACATCTTCCGCGCAGGCCGACTCGACTAGTGAGCTATTACGCTTTCTTTAAAGGGTGGCTGCTTCTAAGCCAACCTCCTAGCTGTCTAAGCCTTCCCACATCGTTTCCCACTTAACCATAACTTTGGGACCTTAGCTGACGGTCTGGGTTGTTTCCCTTTTCACGACGGACGTTAGCACCCGCCGTGTGTCTCCCATGCTCGGCACTTGTAGGTATTCGGAGTTTGCATCGGTTTGGTAAGTCGGGATGACCCCCTAGCCGAAACAGTGCTCTACCCCCTACAGTGATACATGAGGCGCTACCTAAATAGCTTTCGAGGAGAACCAGCTATCTCCGAGCTTGATTAGCCTTTCACTCCGATCCACAGGTCATCCGCTAACTTTTCAACGGTAGTCGGTTCGGTCCTCCAGTTAGTGTTACCCAACCTTCAACCTGCCCATGGATAGATCGCCCGGTTTCGGGTCTATTCCCAGCGACTAGACGCCCTATTAAGACTCGCTTTCGCTACGCCTCCCCTATTCGGTTAAGCTCGCCACTGAAAATAAGTCGCTGACCCATTATACAAAAGGTACGCAGTCACCCAACAAAGTGGGCTCCCACTGCTTGTACGCATACGGTTTCAGGATCTATTTCACTCCCCTCTCCGGGGTTCTTTTCGCCTTTCCCTCACGGTACTAGTTCACTATCGGTCAGTCAGTAGTATTTAGCCTTGGAGGATGGTCCCCCCATATTCAGACAAAGTTTCTCGTGCTCCGTCCTACTCGATTTCATGACTAAGAGATTTTCGCGTACAGGGCTATCACCCACTATGGCCGCACTTTCCAGAGCGTTCCGCTAATCTCAAAGCCACTTAAGGGCTAGTCCCCGTTCGCTCGCCACTACTAAGGGAATCTCGGTTGATTTCTTTTCCTCAGGGTACTTAGATGTTTCAGTTCCCCTGGTTCGCCTCTTGCACCTATGTATTCAGTACAAGATAACCATCTTATGATGGCTGGGTTCCCCCATTCAGACATCTCCGGATCAAAGTCTGTTTGCCGACTCCCCGAAGCTTTTCGCAGGCTACCACGTCTTTCATCGCCTCTGACTGCCAAGGCATCCACCGTATGCGCTTCTTCACTTGACCATATAACCCCAAGCAATCTGGTTATACTGTGAAGACGACATTCGCCGAAAATTCGAATTTCTCAGTTAAGAGAACTCACAAATTTTACCTTAGCCTGATCCGTTACCAGTGAAAGTAACGTTCAGTCTATCTTTCTATCACATACCCAAATTTTTAAAGAACGAACTAGTCAAAGACTAGAAATCAACATTCACCATCACAACAATGGAATGCTCATTTCTAAGCTTTATACAAACAGAAGCAGTAGTGGTGGAGCCAAACGGGATCGAACCGTTGACCTCCTGCGTGCAAGGCAGGCGCTCTCCCAGCTGAGCTATGGCCCCGTATTTCTACAGGCGTTTCCCACACAAAATTGGTGGGTCTGGGCAGATTCGAACTGCCGACCTCACCCTTATCAGGGGTGCGCTCTAACCAACTGAGCTACAGACCCAATTTCGGGCTGCTTCTTTTCGTCTTCTTCAATGAATCAAGCAATTCGTGTGGGAACTTATGGAGCAGCTGATGTCGTCGATTAAGGAGGTGATCCAGCCGCAGGTTCCCCTACGGCTACCTTGTTACGACTTCACCCCAGTCATGAATCACACCGTGGTAACCGTCCTCCCGAAGGTTAGACTAGCTACTTCTGGTGCAACCCACTCCCATGGTGTGACGGGCGGTGTGTACAAGGCCCGGGAACGTATTCACCGCGACATTCTGATTCGCGATTACTAGCGATTCCGACTTCACGCAGTCGAGTTGCAGACTGCGATCCGGACTACGATCGGTTTTATGGGATTAGCTCCACCTCGCGGCTTGGCAACCCTCTGTACCGACCATTGTAGCACGTGTGTAGCCCAGGCCGTAAGGGCCATGATGACTTGACGTCATCCCCACCTTCCTCCGGTTTGTCACCGGCAGTCTCCTTAGAGTGCCCACCATTACGTGCTGGTAACTAAGGACAAGGGTTGCGCTCGTTACGGGACTTAACCCAACATCTCACGACACGAGCTGACGACAGCCATGCAGCACCTGTCTCAATGTTCCCGAAGGCACCAATCTATCTCTAGAAAGTTCATTGGATGTCAAGGCCTGGTAAGGTTCTTCGCGTTGCTTCGAATTAAACCACATGCTCCACCGCTTGTGCGGGCCCCCGTCAATTCATTTGAGTTTTAACCTTGCGGCCGTACTCCCCAGGCGGTCAACTTAATGCGTTAGCTGCGCCACTAAAAGCTCAAGGCTTCCAACGGCTAGTTGACATCGTTTACGGCGTGGACTACCAGGGTATCTAATCCTGTTTGCTCCCCACGCTTTCGCACCTCAGTGTCAGTATTAGTCCAGGTGGTCGCCTTCGCCACTGGTGTTCCTTCCTATATCTACGCATTTCACCGCTACACAGGAAATTCCACCACCCTCTACCATACTCTAGTCAGTCAGTTTTGAATGCAGTTCCCAGGTTGAGCCCGGGGATTTCACATCCAACTTAACAAACCACCTACGCGCGCTTTACGCCCAGTAATTCCGATTAACGCTTGCACCCTCTGTATTACCGCGGCTGCTGGCACAGAGTTAGCCGGTGCTTATTCTGTCGGTAACGTCAAAATTGCAGAGTATTAATCTACAACCCTTCCTCCCAACTTAAAGTGCTTTACAATCCGAAGACCTTCTTCACACACGCGGCATGGCTGGATCAGGCTTTCGCCCATTGTCCAATATTCCCCACTGCTGCCTCCCGTAGGAGTCTGGACCGTGTCTCAGTTCCAGTGTGACTGATCATCCTCTCAGACCAGTTACGGATCGTCGCCTTGGTGAGCCATTACCTCACCAACTAGCTAATCCGACCTAGGCTCATCTGATAGCGCAAGGCCCGAAGGTCCCCTGCTTTCTCCCGTAGGACGTATGCGGTATTAGCGTCCGTTTCCGAACGTTATCCCCCACTACCAGGCAGATTCCTAGGCATTACTCACCCGTCCGCCGCTCTCAAGAGAAGCAAGCTTCTCTCTACCGCTCGACTTGCATGTGTTAGGCCTGCCGCCAGCGTTCAATCTGAGCCATGATCAAACTCTTCAGTTCAAACATCTTTGGGTTTTTAAGAAACCCTAAACTTGGCTCAGCAATCGTTGGTTACATCTTTGATTTCTCGCGGAGTAACTTGTGATGCTGATAATCTTGTTGACTATCAGTCTGACTCCACAAGCACCCACACGAATTGCTTGATTCAGTTGTTAAAGAGCGGTTGGTTAAGATCTTTCGTCTCAACCGAGGCGCGCATTCTACAGCAGCCTCATTTGCTGTCAAGTGGTTATTTTCAGAAGTTTTCGAAGATTTCTTCAACAACTTCAACCACTTGCGCTTGCGATCTCTCGTAAGCGGGAGGCGAATTCTACAGCGTTACACGCTGCTGTCAACACCTCTTTTTCAACTTCCTTTTGGCTTCGATGGACTGAAGCAGCTTGCTGTCGAGAACCGCGTAACTCATTGTTTACCAAGGAGTTTTCCGTTTCGACTGCGCCGGAAGTGGGGCGAATTATAGGCTTCCAGAATCTGCCGTCAACCTTCTTTTTCACATTTCTGTCATATAAGTCAAAAACCCCCAATAACGCAAGGGCCGGCCCCAAGGGGCCGGCCTTCTACTTACCAAGCCTTACAGGCTAGGGAAGGCAAATTGCGAGGCTTCATGGCTGGCCCGTTGCGGCCAACGCTGGGTGATCGCCTTGCGACGGGTATAGAAACGCACCCCGTCCGGCCCATAGGCATGCAAATCGCCAAACAGCGAACGCTTCCAGCCACCAAAGCTGTGATACGCAACCGGCACTGGCAGCGGCACGTTAACCCCCACCATGCCGACTTCAATCTCATCACAGAACAGACGCGCCGCTTCACCGTCACGGGTGAAGATGCACGTACCGTTGCCGTATTCATGATCGTTGATCAGCTGCATCGCCGCTTCCAGGCTATCAACCCGCACCACGCACAGCACTGGCCCAAAGATCTCTTCTTTATAAATACGCATCTCAGGGGTCACACGGTCAAAAAGGCTACCGCCGAGGAAGAATCCCTGCTCATGCCCGGCAACACTCAAGCCACGACCATCAACGACCAACTCGGCACCCGCCGACACACCGTCTTCTATATAGCCACTGACCTTATCCCGCGCCTGCCCCGTCACCAACGGGCCCATATCCAGGCCGCAAGACGTGCCCGCACCAATCTTCAACGCCTTGACCTGCGGCACCAGCTTGGCGATCAACGCATCCGCCACCTGATCGCCCACGCACACAGCCACCGAGATCGCCATGCAACGCTCACCGCAGGAACCATACGCCGCCCCCATCAGGGCACTCACCGCGTTATCCAGATCGGCATCCGGCATCAACACCGCGTGGTTCTTCGCCCCGCCCAGCGCTTGCACGCGCTTGCCGCGTTTGGTCGCTTCGGAGTAGATGTACTCGGCAATCGGCGTCGAGCCTACAAAGCTCAAGGCTTTGACTTCCGGCGCTTCGATCAGTGCATCCACCGCGCCCTTGTCGCCATGCACCACGCTGAGCACGCCTTTGGGCAGCCCGGCTTCCTGCAACAGCTGCGCGATCAACAGCGTCGAACTCGGGTCGCGCTCTGACGGTTTAAGGATGAAACAGTTACCGCAGACAATCGCCAGCGGGTACATCCACAACGGCACCATCGCCGGGAAGTTGAACGGGGTGATACCCGCCACCACGCCCAACGGCTGGAAGTCCGACCACGCATCAATGTTCGGCCCTACGTTGCGGCTGTATTCACCCTTGAGAATCTCCGGCGCCGAGCACGCGTACTCCACGTTCTCGATCCCACGCTTGAGTTCACCCGCTGCGTCTTCCAGGGTCTTGCCATGTTCTTCGCTGATCAACTGCGAGATCCGTGCTTCGTTCTGCTCCAGCAATTGTTTGAAACGGAACATCACCTGGGCACGCTTGGCCGGCGGCGTATTGCGCCAGGCCGGAAACGCCGCCTTGGCCGAATCAATCGCCTGTTGAATGGTTTCACGGCTGGCCAACGGCACCTGGTGAATCACCTGGCCGGTAGACGGGTTATAGACGTCGGCACTACGACCGCTGTCGTTGACTAGTTCACCGTTGATCAAATGCTGGATAAGGCTCATGCAGGGCTCCTGAAAAATTGTTCTATATAGAAGGAGAAATCAGTCGATCTTGTTCAGCACTTCGCCGACCGCGTCAAACAGACGGTCCAGGTCCTGCGGCTTGCTGTTGAAGGTTGGCCCGAACTGCAGGGTATCGCCGCCAAAACGCACATAGAAACCGGCTTTCCACAACGCCATGCCGGCCTCGAATGGACGCACGATGGCATCCCCATCACGTGGGGCAATCTGGATAGCACCGGCCAGGCCGTAGTTGCGAATGTCGATCACATTCTTGCTGCCCTTCAAACCGTGCAGCGCAGTCTCAAAGTGCGGTGCGACTTCGGCTACGCTCTGCACCAGGTTTTCTTTCTGCAACAGGTCCAATGCCGCCAAGCCCGCCGCGCAAGCCACCGGGTGTGCCGAGTAGGTGTAACCGTGGGGGAATTCCACGGCGTATTCCGGCGTCGCCTGGTTCATGAAGGTCTGGTAGATCTCGCTGCTGGCAATCACCGCGCCCATCGGGATCGCACCGTTGGTGACTTGCTTGGCGATGCACATCAGGTCCGGCGTCACGCCGAAACTGTCGGCACCGAACATCGAGCCGGTGCGGCCAAAGCCTGTGATCACTTCGTCGAACACCAACAGGATATTGTGCTGGTCGCAAATTTCGCGCAGACGCTTGAGATAACCCTGCGGTGGCACCAATACGCCAGCGGAACCGGCCATCGGCTCGACAAACACGGCGGCAATATTCGACGCGTCATGCAGCTCGATCAGCTTGAGCAACTCATCGGCCAAGGCAATCCCGCCCTGCTCCGGCATGCCCCGGGAGAAGGCATTGCTGGCCAGCAAGGTGTGAGGCAGATGGTCAACATCCATCATCGCCTGGCCAAACAGCTTACGGTTACCGTTCACACCGCCCAGGCTGGTACCGGCGATGTTCACGCCGTGGTAACCCCGGGCGCGACCAATCATCTTGGTCTTGGTGGCCTGGCCTTTTAGGCGCCAGTAGGCCCGCACCATTTTCACCGCTGTATCGGCGCATTCAGAGCCCGAGTCGGTAAAGAACACATGATTGAGGTTGCCTGGGGTCAGGTCGGTGATCTTTTCCGCCAACTGGAAGGACAATGGATGACCGTACTGAAAGCCTGGAGAGTAGTCCAAGGTGCCCAATTGCTTGGCGACCGCTTCCTGGATTTCCTTGCGCGTATGCCCGGCGCCACAGGTCCATAGGCCCGACAACGAATCATAGACCTTGCGCCCCTTGTCATCGGTCAACCAGCTACCTTCAGCGGCCACGATCAGGCGTGGATCCCGCTGGAAGTTACGGTTGGCGGTGTAAGGCATCCAGTGCGCATCCAGCTTCAATTGGCTGGCCAGGGACGATGGGGCGTTTTCGGGCATGTTCATCAGCAAAACCTCGCAGGGCAAAAGGCAGCGTCGGGATTGAAAAAGCGTTGTTGCAGCTAAATTGCCACGGGGATAAAGTCGGTGAAATCCAACTCTTCTAACCTTCAGTCAGGACTTCACTAAACTATGAGCAGCCGTCGTCCCGACCCTTTGGCGCAAGTCAGTGACTTCGATATTCGCCTGCTGCGCATCTTTCGCAGCGTGGTGGAGTGCGGCGGCTTCTCGGCAGCGGAAACCGTCCTTGGCATCGGGCGCTCGGCCATCAGCCAGCAGATGAGCGACCTTGAGCAACGGCTCGGGCTGAGGCTCTGCCAACGCGGCCGCGCCGGGTTTTCCCTGACAGAAGAAGGCCGCGAGGTCTATCAGTCTGCCCTGCAACTGCTGAGTGCCCTGGAAAGTTTTCGCACCGAGGTCAACGGCCTGCACCAACATTTGCGCGGCGAATTGATCATTGGCCTCACCGATAACCTTGTCACTCTGCCCCATATGCGCATCACCCACGCATTGGCGCAGTTGAAGGAACGCGGCCCGGATGTGCAGATCCAGATCCGCATGATCGCCCCCAATGAAGTGGAGCAAGGTGTACTCGACGGTCGCCTGCACGTCGGTGTGGTGCCCCAGGCCAGCGCATTGTCGGGCCTGGAATACCAGCCGTTGTACAGCGAACGCTCCTTGCTCTATTGCGCGGTCGGCCACCCGCTGTTTTACGCCGACAACAAGCAACTGGGCGACGAACGCATCGACAGCCAGGACGCCATCGCCCCCACCTTCCGCTTGCCCGCGGAGATCCAGGCCCATTACCAGGCGCTCAACTGCACCGCCAGCGCCTCAGACCGTGAAGGCATGGCGTTCCTGATTCTCACCGGGCGTTATATCGGCTACTTGCCCGATCATTACGCCAGCCTGTGGGTACAACAAGGCCGACTGCGTGCGCTGAAACCGGCTACACGTTTTTACGATTTGAGCCTGGCATCGGTCACGCGCAAGGGCCGTCGCCCTCATTTGGTGCTGGAAAGTTTCCTCGAAAGCTTGGCCGCCACCCGCTAAATCGGGCGCTACACAAAAAGCTGAGCACATGGACAGCTTTTTGCAAGGGCTCAAGGACCTTGAACCGTCCGCCTTGAGTTAACCCGCCATGCCTCCAGAATCCTCCAGCCCCAGCGACCTGATCTACGGCCTCAATGATCGCCCGAAACCACTGCCCGCTCTACTCGCGGCCTTGCAACATGTACTGGCGGCGTTCGTCGGCATCATCACGCCGCCGCTGATCATTGGCTCCACCCTCGGCCTCACCGCTCACCTGCCCTACCTGATCAGCATGGCGTTGATGGTTTCCGGCGTAGGTACCTTCATCCAGGCACGCAGGCCGTTTGGTATCGGTGCCGGCATGATCTGCCTGCAAGGCACCAGCTTTGCGTTTCTTGGCGCAGTGTTGTCGGCAGGCTTTCTGGTGAAACAACGCGGTGGCAGCCCGGAAGACATTCTGGCGATGATTTTCGGCGTGTGCTTCTTCGGCGCGGCGGTGCAGATTGTATTGAGCCGCTTCATCGGCCAGCTGCGCCGCGTGATCACACCGCTGGTAACCGGCATTGTGATTACGCTGATCGGCATCAGCCTGATCAAAGTGGGCATCACCGACCTTGGCGGCGGTTTCAACGCACCAGACTTCGGCGCCCCCGCCAACCTGGCGCTAGGCCTGTTCGTGGTTTTGACGATCATCCTGCTCAACCGCTCCAACACGCCCTGGGTACGTTTGTCGGCCATCATCATCGGCCTGGCCCTGGGCAGCCTCGCGGCGTGGTTCAGTGGCAAACTTGTTCCCCAAGCCTTGCCTGACCTGCCATTGGTCAGCCTGCCTACGCCATTCCGCTTTGGTTTCACCTTCGACTGGAGCGCCTTCCTGCCGATTGCGCTGATTTATCTGATCAGCAGCATCGAAACTGTCGGCGACCTCACCGCCAATTGCATGATTGCCCGCCAGCCCATCAGCGGCCCTTCTTATATAAGCCGGCTCAAGGGCGGCGTGCTCGGCGATGGGGTAAGTTGCATGATCGCCGCCACCTTCAGCGCCTTCCCCAACACCACGTTTGCCCAGAACAATGGCGTGATCCAACTCACCGGCGTGGCCAGCCGTTATGTCGGTTTATACATCGGTGTGTTGCTGTTCTGTCTGGGCCTGTTTCCGCTGATTGGCGCTGTGCTGCAGCAAATCCCCAAGCCGGTGCTGGGCGGCGCCACCCTGGTGATGTTCGGCAGCGTGGCTGCGGCCGGCGTGCGCATCCTTGCCCAGGCACCGCTGGACCGACGCAGCATGCTGATCATCGCCACCTCGTTCGGCGTTGGCCTGGGTATCGCCGCGCAACCCAACCTGCTGCACCTGATGCCGACTCTGGTGCAGAACCTGTTCGATTCTGCCATCACCAGCGGCGGCATCACCGCCATTGTGTTGTGCCTGTTACTGCCGGAGGCCAAGGCAAGTACCGCCGCCGCAAACCGCAGCCCGGAACGCGACAGCCTGGAACCGCTTTGACGGTTTTATTGCATCAGGACTTGTCTGAGGCTTGAGGGTGGGTTATCTGTGCACACGTCGTCTCTATCGATCAGCACGGAAACCTCCATGAGCCTCGAAGTTCCTGCCCACAGCAACCACGCCGGTAAACCCGCCAGCCGCATTCGGCAAAAGAACGAACAAGCGATTCTCCAGGCTGCTGAAGATGAATTCGCGCGTCATGGCTACAAAGGCACCAGCATGAACACCATCGCTGCCAGTGCCGGGCTGCCCAAAGCCAACTTGCACTACTATTTCACCAACAAGCTGGGCCTGTATGTCGCAGTGCTGAGCAATATCCTCGAACTGTGGGACAGCACCTTCAACGCCCTGACTGCCGAAGATGACCCGGCCGTGGCGCTCGCTCGTTACATCCGCACCAAGATGGAGTTCTCGCGCCGCCAGCCCCAAGCCTCGCGGATCTTCGCCATGGAGATCATCAGCGGTGGCGAGTGCCTCACTGAATATTTCGGCCAGGACTATCGGGCCTGGTTCAGTGGCCGTGCCGCGGTGTTCCAGGCGTGGATCGACGCAGGCAAAATGGACCCCGTCGACCCCGTGCACTTGATATTCCTGCTGTGGGGCAGCACTCAGCACTACGCCGACTTCGCCACCCAGATCTGCCGCGTCACCGGTCGCACCAAGCTGACCAAACAGGACATGGAAGATGCCGGCACCAACCTGATCCATATCATTCTCAAAGGCTGCGGCATCAAGCCAGCCCTATAAACGAAGCGATTTATGTCTTTTACGCTCACCGGCTTTTGCGAGTTTCGTGAAGAAATACGCAAGAGCCGCTTTATCACCTTGGCGGCGCCGATTACCAGCCCGCAGGACGCCCAGGCGTTTTTCGAGCAGCACAGCGACCTCAACGCCACGCACAACTGCTGGGCCTGGAAGCTGGGCGATCAATACCGCAGCAGCGATGACGGCGAACCCGGTGGTACCGCGGGGCGCCCGATTCTTGCGGCCATCGAGGCCCAGGGCTTTGATCAGGTGGCCGTCTTGGTGATCCGCTGGTACGGCGGCATCCAACTGGGCACGGGTGGCTTGGCCCGCGCCTATGGCGGTGGGGCCAATAAATGCCTGCAGAATGCCGAGCGCATCGAGCTGATCAGCCGCGTCCCCCTGCGTTGCGCCTGTGGGTTCTCCGAACTGAACCTGGTGAAGCTGCGTGTCGCTGAACTCGGCGGGCTTGTGGTGGAGGAAACCTTCACCGCCAACGGCGTGGAGCTGCAGCTCGCACTGGGTGAGGCGCACATCGATACCCTGCAAACCCAGCTCGCCGACCTGAGCCGTGGGCGCATCCTGCTCGAACGCTGAAACTGCTACTGTTATGCGCTGAACTCCCTGAACCGCGATTTCAAAGGAAGCCTTTCATGTCTACGCCAAAAACCGCACTGATCATCGGCGCCTCGCGCGGGCTGGGCCTTGGCCTGGTCAAGCAACTGCTCCAGGACGGCTGGGACGTGACCGCCACCGTGCGCGATCCGAACAAGGCCGATGCCCTGAAAGCCGTGGGGCCGGTGCAGATCGAGAAGTTGGATATGGACGATCAGCAAGCCGTGATCGCCCTGGCCCAACGCCTGAAAGACCGCACCTTCGACCTGCTGTTCATCAACGCCGGCGTCAAGGGCCCAGCCAACCAGGAGCCCGGCCACGCAACCCTGGCGGAGGTCGGCCAGTTGTTCTTCACCAACGCCGTGGCGCCGATCAACCTGGCCCAGCGTTTTGTCGGGCAGATCCGCAAAGACACCGGCGTGCTGGCCTTCATGAGTTCGGTACTGGGCAGCGTGAGCATTCCCGACGGCTCGGACCTGGCGCTGTACAAGGCCAGCAAGGCCGCTCTCAACTCGATGACCAACAGCTTTATCACGCAACTGGGCGAGCCCAAACCCACGGTGCTGTCGCTGCATCCAGGTTGGGTGAAGACCGATATGGGCGGTGAAAATGCGCACATCGATGTCGAGACCAGCGTGCGCGGCCTGGTGGACCAGGTAAATGCCTACACCGGCAAAGGCGGCCATCACTTCATCGACTACAAAGGCGACACCATCGCCTGGTAACCCCCAAACTGTAGGAGCGAGCTTGCTCGCGAAAAACGCCCAGGCACCGCGTTAAACCAGACTGCCCGCGTCATCA
This sequence comes from Pseudomonas salmasensis, assembly GCF_014268375.2. Lineage (NCBI taxonomy): Bacteria > Pseudomonadati > Pseudomonadota > Gammaproteobacteria > Pseudomonadales > Pseudomonadaceae > Pseudomonas > Pseudomonas salmasensis. The sequence continues at coordinate 4,335,141 of NZ_CP077083.1, read as the reverse complement.
TTGACGATTTTCGCGAGCAAGCTCGCTCCTACAGCGTTAGACTGCCCACCTCGCCCTCCCCGGCGACCCTGGATCAGCAGACAGGGCAACACTGAGCTGGCAAACCTGAACCCATCATTCAGAGGAGCCGGCCAATGCCTGCGACCCGTATCTGGTTAAAAAACCCCCTCGCGATTTTCACTGCCAATGGCCTCGATGCCCGTGGCGGGCTGGTGCTGCAAGACGGTGTCATCACCGAAGTGCTGGCCCAAGGGCAAGCGCCTGCACAACCCTGCGCGCAGGTGTTCGATGCCCGCGAGCATGTGGTGCTGCCTGGGCTGATCAATACCCACCACCACTTCTATCAAACCCTCACCCGCGCCTGGGGCCCGGTGGTCAACCAGCCGCTGTTTCCCTGGCTGAAAACCCTGTACCCGGTATGGGCGCGGCTCACTCCGGAAAAACTCGCCCTGGCCAGCAAAGTCGCCTTGGCTGAACTGCTGCTCTCGGGCTGCACCACGGCGGCCGATCACCATTACCTGTTCCCCGATGGCTTGGAAAACGCCATTGATGTGCAGGTCGAAAGCGTGCGCGAACTGGGGATGCGCGCCATGCTCACCCGCGGTTCCATGAGCCTGGGCGAAGCCGATGGCGGCCTGCCGCCGCAGCAAACCGTGCAGCAAGGCCAGGTGATCCTCGAGGACAGCCAGCGCCTGATCCGCGAATATCACCAGCGCGGTGACGGCGCGCAGATCCAGATCGCCCTGGCACCGTGCTCGCCGTTTTCGGTCACCCCCGAAATCATGCAAGCCAGCGCCGAACTGGCCAACCAGTTGGACGTGCGCCTGCACACCCACTTGGCGGAAACCCTCGATGAGGAAGATTTCTGCCTGCAACGCTTCGGGCTGCGTACCGTGGATTATCTCGACAGCGTCGGCTGGCTTGGCCCGCGCACCTGGCTGGCTCACGGCATTCACTTCAACCCGGACGAAATCGAGCGCCTGGGCGCCGCCGGCACCGGCATCTGCCATTGCCCAAGCTCGAATATGCGCCTGGCCTCCGGCATCTGCCCTACCCTGGACCTGCTTGCCGCCGGCGCGCCCATCGGCTTGGGCGTGGACGGCTCGGCATCCAACGATGCCTCGAACATGATCCTTGAAGCGCGCCAGGCCCTGTACATCCAGCGCCTGCGTTATGGCGCGGAAAAGATCACCCCCGAAGGCGTATTGGGCTGGGCCACCAAGGGTTCGGCGCAGTTGCTGGGGCGTACGGATATTGGCGAGTTGGCCGTCGGCAAGCAGGCCGACCTGGCACTGTTCAAGCTCGATGAACTGCGCTTCTCCGGCAGCCATGACCCCATTTCCGCACTGCTGCTGTGCGGCGCGGACCGGGCAGACCGAGTGATGATTGGCGGCAAGTGGCGGGTGATCGACGGCCAAGTCGAAGGCCTGGACCTCAAGGGCTTGATCGCCGATCACAGCCAGGCAGCGCGCCAGTTGATCGCGGGCACCTAAGCCAGGCGCCAATCAAAATGTGGGAGCAAGCCCGCTCCCACATTGGGTCTGCGGCACCTTCAAATCGGTTACAACCCCAACAGCGACAACATGATAAAAGTCGCAAACAACACAAAATGCGTCATCCCTTCAATCGCATTGGTTTCACCATCGTTGAGGTTGATCGCGCTGACGATCAGCGTGATAAACACGATCACCGTTTGCACCGGCGTCATCGCCATCTGGAACGGCTGCCCGGTATAGAGCGCCATGGCTTCCATCACCGGCACCGTCAGAATCACCGTGGACAACGAAGCCCCCAGCGCAATGTTGACCACCGACTGCATGCGGTTGGCCAACGCGGCGCGCAGTGCCGTGAGGATTTCCGGCGCGGCCGAGATAGCCGCCACCACAATCGCGGTAATCACCGGCGGTGCGCCTGTGCCTTCCAGGCCCAGGTCGAGGGTCTTGGACATCACCTCGGCCAGCGCGCCAATCACGATCACCCCAAACACCAGGGTCGCAATGGAAAACGTCAGGCTGACAGACGGCGCGTGCTCGTCTTCGGGCTGTTTCTTGCGGCGTTTTTCCGGGTAGCTGTAGCTGAAGAAATAACTATGCGGCCCCACCTGCATGCGCAAAAACAAGGTGTAAAGCACCACCATCGCGCCAATGGTGAAGGCCGAGTAAATTTTCCAGTCGGCTTCGGGGATAAATTCCGGCACCACCATCGACACACCCATGGCGGTAAGAATCATCACGCTGTAGGTGCGCGCCGAGTCATCGTTGTAGGACTGTTCGCCATGCTTGATGCCGCCCATCAGCGCGGCCAAGCCGAGGATGCCGTTGATATCCAGCATCACCGCCGAGTAAATGGTGTCGCGTACCAGGGTGGGCGATGGCTCGTTGCTCATCATGATCGCCAGAATCACCACTTCCACCAATACAGCGGCGAGGGTCAGGATCATGGTGCCGTAGGGGTCGCCGACCTTTTCCGCCAACTGCTCGGCGTGATGGGCCACGCGCATCGACGCCATCACGATAAACGCGATCAGCGCAAAGCCGGCCAGCAGCGCAACCAGTTGGCCGCTGTGGAGCATCCAGTGTTCCAGCGGGTAGGCCGCGATGGCGGCAATCAGCGCCAGCAGCATGAATTTTTCTTGCTTGAGGGATGTGAGCATTCCGGGCCTTTTCGTGCAGCGAATCAGTCATTGATGGGGTACAGACTGCGCCGAGCCGCTAACGTTTCGTTACACCTTAGTTCAGGCCGCCCTTGCGTGAGGCACAGAAATACTCTCCTGCTGGTCAGGTTTTGCCGATTATTTCAGTCATGGCCTGTAGAATGCCGCCATTGCACCTGATGAGATTTTAAAAATGTACGATTGGCTCAACGCCCTGCCCAAGGCTGAATTGCACCTGCACCTGGAAGGCTCGCTGGAGCCTGAGCTGCTGTTCGCCCTGGCCGAGCGCAACAAGATTGCGCTGCCGTGGAACGACGTCGAAACCCTGCGCAAGGCCTACGCCTTCAACAACCTGCAAGAGTTTCTCGACCTGTATTACAAGGGCGCCGATGTGCTGCGCACGTCCCAGGACTTCTACGACCTGACCTGGGCCTACCTGCTGCGCTGCAAAGCCCAGAACGTGATCCACACCGAACCCTTCTTCGACCCGCAAACCCACACCGACCGTGGCGTGCCGTTCGAAGTGGTGCTCAACGGCATCGCCGCTGCGCTTAAAGACGGCGAGCAGCAACTGGGCATCACCAGCGGTTTGATCCTCAGCTTCCTGCGCCACCTGAGCGAAGACGAAGCGCAGAAAACCCTCGACCAGGCGCTGCCGTTCCGTGACGCGTTCGTGGCCGTGGGCCTGGACAGCTCGGAAATGGGCCACCCACCGAGCAAGTTCCAGCGCGTGTTCGACCGTGCCCGTCACGAAGGCTTCCTGACCGTGGCCCACGCCGGTGAAGAAGGCCCGCCCGAGTACATCTGGGAAGCCATCGACCTGCTGAAAATCCAGCGCATCGACCACGGCGTGCGAGCCATTGAAGATGAACGCCTGATGCAGCGCATCATCGACGAACAGATCCCGCTGACGGTATGCCCGCTGTCCAACACCAAGCTCTGCGTGTTCGACGACATGGCCCAGCACAACATCCTCGACATGCTCGAGCGTGGCGTGAAGGTCACCGTCAACTCGGATGACCCGGCGTACTTCGGCGGCTATGTCACCGAAAACTTCCATGCGCTGTACACCAGCCTGGGCATGACCCAGGACCAGGCCAAACGCCTGGCGCAGAACAGCCTGGATGCGCGGCTCGTGAAGCCATAACTGAATAGACCTGGACTCAAGCTGTGGGAGCTGGCTTGCCTGCGATAGCGGTGCATCAGCCAGCCTCTTACTGCCTGACCTACCGCTATCGCGGGCAAGCCCGGCTCCCACATGACCCCATCAGCTTCAAGCCTGGGTGAGTTCTTCCAGGGTCTTGCCCTTGGTCTCCATCCCAAACACCCACACCACCAGCGCCGCCACCGCAAAGCACAAGGCGCCCAAGGCAAATACCCCGCCCTGCCCGGTTATCGGGAACACCAGCCCGGTCACCAACGGCCCCAGCAACGAGCCAACCCGCCCAATCGCCGATGCAAACCCCGAGCCGGTCGCACGTGCAGAGGTGGGATACAACTCCGGCGTGTAGGTGTACAGCACCGCCCACATGCCAAACAGGAAGAACTGCATCAACAACCCCGAGGTGATCAGCAAGCCCACGTTGCCGCCAAACACTGCGCTCTGCCCATACAGAAACGCCATCACCCCGCCGCCCAATAAGGTCACCACACACACGGGCTTGCGCCCCCAGCGCTCGACCAACCACGCGGCCATCAAAAAGCCTGGGATCCCGCCCAGGGAAATGATCACCGTGTAATACACCGACTGGGTCACGGCAAAACCCGATTGCTGCAACAACGCACTCAACCACGATGTCAGCCCGTAGAACCCAAGCAGGGCGAAGAACCACACACTCCAGATCATCATCGTGCGCTGGCGGTACTGCGCCGACCACAACTGCTGGAACGCGGAGAAAAACGTCCCCGGTGCACTCTCGATCCGTGGCAGGGCAATCGGCTCCGGCAAGTCGGCGCGGCCCAGGGAATCGCGCACTTTCTGCTCGATGCCCAGCAAGACCTTGTCCGCCGCCTCATGGCGCCCCGCCTGTTCCAGCCAACGCGGTGACTCTGGGATAAAGAAACGGATAGCCAACACAAACACCGCCGGTATCGCCAACACCAGGAAGATGTCGCGCCAACCAATCACCGGCAATAAGAAGTAAGACAACACCCCCGCCGCCACAAAACCCAATGGCCAGAAACCATCCATCAAGGCGATGTAACGCCCACGCCGCTTGGCGGGGATCAGCTCCGACAGCATCGACTGGGCAATAGGAAATTCCATGCCCATGCCAATGCCCAGCAAGATCCGAAACAACGTCAGCGTCTCCACCGTCTGCGCCGTGGAACACAAGTAGCTCGCCAGGCCCCAAAGTACGATGCTCCACTGGAACACCGGTTTGCGCCCGAAGCGATCAGCAAGCATCCCGGACAGCGAAGCGCCCACCACCATGCCGAAAAAACTCGAGCTGGCCAGCAACCCGGCCTGGGCCGTACTCAGGCCAAACTCGGTTTTGATCGAGCCCAACAGGAAGGTCATCATCGCCAGGTCCATGGAGTCGAAGAAAAACGCCAGGGCGATGATGATGAAAATGACTCGGTGGTAACCGCTGATGGGCAACCGTTCCAGGCGTTCCGCCGCGCTATAACCCTGCCTACCCATGCCGCACCCCTCGAATGAAAAATCCCCTTGGCGAGTGTGCGGCATCATTTATGCCGGCTATTGCTGGATGCGACCTGACAACACCTGAGAACGACGCCAACGCCTGTAGGAGCGAGCTCGCTCGCGAAGATCGTCAACGTTAACGCGGGGGCTTCTGGATAAAACGCGGCGCACTCACGTTTTTCGCGAGCAAGCTCGCGCCTACAATTTGGCGATGCGGGCTATGTGCTCAAGCCCCACATCAGTGACAGACAAAGCCCGAGATTCGTTGATCACGCTGATCCAGTTCGCCTGCAGAAACAGCTGCATCAAGCCCGCCCCCAACGCACCGCCCAGGTGGGGTTGCTGCTGGCTCCAGTCGAAACAGTCGCAGGCCAGCGGCGTTGCCAGTGCCTGGGTAAAAATGCCCAGTTCCGCCAACGCCTGCACGCCCTTGGGCGTCACCTCGGTACGCGGCTCATGGCGTTCGATCCATCCGGCCTCAAGCATCCGTTGATAAAGCTGCGCCGCCAGCTCGCCGCCGAGGTGGCCGTGGCACCAGCGGGCACGGCGCAGCAACGGTGGTGCCCGCAGCGCCGGCGGCAACACATCCGGAGTGCTGCGGGCCGCGCTGGCCATGGTGGTGCTGGCCAGCGCATCGATGGCGGCGCTGACATCGGCGGCCGCGACACGAAACAGACGCTGGCCCCGTCGCGCCTCGATCCGCAGCAGGCCGCTGCCGGTCAGCCGCGCCAAATGCGCATTGGCTGACGCCGGCGACAACTCGGCCAGAGCCGCCAGTTCTTCTGAAGACTTCGCCGAACCGTCCATCAAGGCCCAGAGCATGGCCGTGCGTTTAGGCTCGGCGAGCAAGCTAGCGATCTGACTGATGCAAGGTGCTGCTCCCATGTATTCACTCCCTGTTAAACCATTTTTTCTGCTGCGGTTGACGCCCAAGTATAGGTGCGCAGGCAATAGGTTCCGCGGCGTCTGACAGTGCAGATCAGGACAGGATATGAGTGAAACTTCCGAGCGTGGCGCAGGCTATTGCCGAGAACCCATTCACCCCGGTCGCTGCGCGGTCAATGTCGCACAACGGGACACGAGCATGTCCCGCAGCAGATTGATGGGTTTACTCAATTGCGCACGGTGGGCGCACAGCAAGTTGAGCGGTGTGCGCTCGCCTTGCAGTTCCGGCAGGATCAAACGCAAGCGCCCGGCCAGCACATCGGTGCTCACATCCAGCCACGACTTGTAGGCAATGCCCATGCCCGCCACCGCCCAGCGGCGCACCACATCGGCATCGTCGCTGAAGCGATCGCCGCTGACCGTCAGGCTCACATGACGCTTGCCATCGTAAAAACCCCAATGGTCGTGCACGCGGCTGCCAAGCATGTACAGCAGGCAATTGTGCTGGGCCAGTTGTTCCAGATGGCGCGGCTCGCCATGCCGGGCGAGGTAACTGGGCGCGGCGCAGAGTACGCGAATATTGTCCGGGGCGATGGGCAGCGCAATCAGGCTGGAGTCTTCGGGTTCGCCGTAGCGCAGGGCAATGTCCACGGGCTGGCGGAACAGGTCGGCGATGCGATCACCGAGCAACAGGCGCACGTTCAGTTGCGGATGCTCCTGCTGGAAGGCGTCCAGCCACGGCAGCAGCTGGTTGCGGCCGAAATCCGAAGGTGCGGACAATTGCAACACACCACTGACGTGATCCTGGCTACTGGCCAATAAGCGCCGTCCTTCATCCAGCGCGCTCAGCGACGCGCGCGCGTACTCCAGAAAGCCCTCGCCTTCGGCCGTCAGGCGCAGGCTGCGGGTGGAACGTGCCAGCAAGCGCGTGCCCAGTTGCTGTTCGATACGCTTGAGCGCGGCGCTGGCCACCGCCGGCGACAAGTCCATGACCCGCGCCGCAGCTGACAGACTGCCCAAATCTGCGGCCCGCACAAACAACTGCAAATCATCAAAACGCAGCATGCATTCCCGCCCATTATCAATATTTGGTTGAAACAGCCTGCTGTTTTAGCCGCTTTTACCGGCGTGGGAAATAGCCAATCATCAGCCCATCCCGTTAGCCCGTGCCAGGAGTCGACTATGTCCACCGCTTTTAATGTCATCGCCACGCTGATCGCCAAACCCGGCCAGCACGCCACCCTGGAAACCCTGCTGCGCGGCCTGCTGGAACCGACCCGCCTGGAAGCCGGTTGCGAGCAGTACGACCTGCACCAGGACCTGCAACACCCCGAGACCTTCTACATGCTTGAGCGCTGGAGCGATGACGCGGCGCTGGCCGACCACGACCAGAGCGCGCATATCCAGAGCTTTCGCGCCCAGGCCGCCGATGTGATTGAGCACTTCGAACTCAAGCGCCTGAAATTTCTCGCCTGATCCCGCCTTTTTTGTAGGAGCGGGCTTGCTCGCGAAAACCCAAGGACGACGCGTTAAAACAGAAACACCACGTCATCGTTAACGCTTTTCGCGAGCAAGCTCGCTCCTACCTTGACCGTATTCACTTGGAGTCATCATGAAAGCCATCGCCTACTACACCTCACTGCCGATCAACGATCCAGAATCCCTGCAAGACATCGAACTGCCCGCCCCCGTGGCCGGCCCCCGTGACCTGTTGGTGGAAGTCAAAGCCATCTCGGTCAACCCGGTGGACACCAAAGTGCGCCAGAACGTCGCCCCGGAAAATGGCGCCGCCAAAGTGCTGGGCTGGGACGTGGCCGGGGTGGTCAAGGCGGTCGGCAGTGAGGTGACGTTGTTCAAGGCCGGCGACAAGGTCTACTACGCCGGTTCCCTGGTACGCCCAGGCGGCAACAGCGAACTGCACACCGTGGATGAACGTATCGTCGGCCATATGCCCAAGAGCCTGGGGTTTGCCGAAGCAGCCGCACTGCCGCTGACCGCCATCACCGCGTGGGAGCTGTTGTTCGAACGTTTGCAGGTGGCGCAAGGCAAAGACGATCAAGGCCAGAGCCTGCTGATCGTCGGCGCTGCCGGTGGCGTGGGGTCGATCCTGACTCAACTGGCCAACCAGCTCACCGCGCTGAAGGTCATCGGCACCGCCTCGCGCCCCGAGACCCAGGCATGGGCCAAGGCCCTGGGTGCACACGTGGTGATCGACCATAGCCAGCCACTGAGCGAAGCGTTAAAGCAGGCCGGTCACGAGCAAGTCACCCACGTTGCCAGCCTGACCCAGACCGAGCATCACCTGGACCAACTGGTCGAAGCGCTGCAACCCCAAGGCAAGCTGGCGTTGATCGACGATCCCAAGGCCCTGGATGTGAGCAAGCTCAAGCGCAAGAGCCTGTCGCTGCACTGGGAGTTCATGTACACCCGTTCGATGTTCGAGACGCCAGACATGATCGAGCAGCACAACCTGCTCAACCGCGTGGCCGAGCTGATCGACACCGGCACCCTGAAAACAACGGTAGGCGAGCACTTCGGTGTGATCAATGCGGCGAACCTGCGCCGCGCCCACGCCCTGCTGGAAAGCGGCAAGGCCAAGGGCAAGATCGTGCTGGAAGGGTTCTGAAAAAACGGCTGTCAGTGTCGTCCGTTACTCACGTAGGTAATGGACGACACCATTAGTCCGAGAGTTGATCCTTGTCATATCTATGCGCCCGTTCAGGTTTATATTGGCCGCCTTTGCCACGATTCTTTTACGTGAGGAAGTCAGCAATGAAAATCCTGATAAAAGCGTTAGCAAAATCCCCCGGCAGCCAATGGCAAGTTCGTCTCGACGGCGAGGCCATCACCTTCCGCAGTGAGGCCGAGGCCCGCGCCTTCGCCGCCACGCTGCAAGCCCGGATCCAGGCACCCCATCGTTTCCCCAACCAGCAACGTTCCGCTGGCTGACCCGAACTTCAGATCGGCGCCTGTACGGCCCTTGCCCGCTGCAGGCGCTGGGTCGCCATGGCAATGGTCACCGCCAGCACACCGCAGAGGCTGATGACCATGGCCATCGGCATCGCCGTGCCGTCGTGCAACACGCCGACCAACGACGCCGCGCCTGCCGCCACACCGAACTGAATGCAACCAAGCAACGCCGACGCGCTGCCGGCCCGAGCGCCCTGCCCGCTCATGGCACAGGCCGAAGTGTTCGGCAAAATGCAGCCCAGGCTGGCGATACAGATAAACAGCGGCACCAGCAACGGCCATAACGCCTCGGTACGCAACGCGGCAATTGCCAACAGCGTCAACGCCGCCACCACGTACACCCACACGGTGCGCGACAGCAAAAACGCCGGGCCGCGCTTGGCGAGCAATCTTGCGTTCAGTTGCGCCACCAGGATAAAGCCCGCGGCGTTGGAGCCGAACAACCAGCCGTAATGCTCGGCAGGCACGCCGTAGAGCTTGATAAACACGAAGGGGGAACCGGCGATGTAGGCAAACATCCCGGCAATCGAGATACCGCCGGTCAAGGCATAGCCCAGGTACACCCGGTCTGACAGTAGCGAGCCGTAGCGGCGCAACGAGCCCGACAACGGCTGGCGCGGCTGATCGGCCGGGAAGGTTTCCGGCAACCCGACCGCCACGGCGATGGCCGCCATCACGCTGAACAACGACAACGCCAGGAAAATCGACTGCCAGCCCCACACGCCGACCATCAGGCCACCGGCCAACGGCGCCAGGATCGGGGCCAGGCCGGTCACCAGCATCAGTTGCGAATACACCTTGGCCGAGCCCACGGCATCGCATTTGTCGCTGACCACCGCCCGGGAAATCACCATACCCGCACACCCGCCAAGGGCCTGCACGAAGCGCGCACCAATCAGCCATTCCAGGGAAGGCGCATACGCACAGGCAAAAGACGCGAGGGTAAACAGGGTGACGCCGCTGAGCAGCGGCACACGCCGGCCAAAACGGTCGGCCAGCGGCCCATAGATCAATTGACCAATGGCCAGGCCCGCGAAATAAACGGCCAGGGTCAGCTGGATATGTTTTTCGTCAGTGGCAAAAGCTGTAGCCATTGCCGGAAAGCCGGGCAGGTAAAAATCGATCGCCAACGGCGCGAAGGCGCTCAAGGCGCCCAGAATCAGGATTATGCGAAGGTTCATCAGACACCCAAGTGAGTCGGCAGCTCAACAGTCTAGCCGCGCTTGGGTGCCATGAACATTACGTTAGGTGGCTAACGATCAGAAAAATCACGCCAGCTTGGCGCTGTAGCCTTCCTCGGTGATCAGACCGATCACTTGGTCCGAGGACAGACCGCTTGCCACCCGCACTTCTTTGGCCTTCAAATCGACTTCCACACTCGCCGCCGGATCCTGGCTCTGTACCGCCTGGGTCACCGCTTTAACGCAATGGCCGCAGGTCATTCCTTCAACGCTGAATATTTGCATGACATGACTCCTTTGATGAGGTTGAGCCCAGTGTCGAGCTTGCCATGATGGCAAGGTCAAGTTCTCAGTATTTCTGCCGGGCTGGTATTCGGCGGCGACGTCGGCCAAGCTTCAACCTTCCTAGCTGTGAACCACGGAGCATTCGCCATGCGCTGGTTGTTTTTTACCCTTGCCGGCCTGATAAGCGTTCCTGCCGCTGCGCCCCAGGCTCTGGCAGCTGAAGATTATGCGGTGCTGATTATTTCCCGCGAACGCCTGGAAGTGCCGACCTACTGCGAGATCGGCCTGTATATCCAGGACCAACTCGCCGGGCGTCTGTTCCAGGAACAGGCCACTTCATTCAATCTTCCCCCCGGCGATACGTCGCTGCGCCTGAAACTGTTGCCGGGCCAAGCGCCAGGCTGTCAGCCGGGCATGCTCGCACCTGCCGCGCAGAACATCACGTTGAAAGCCGGTGATGTACGCAAATTGCGCATTGCCCTGGGCCCGGACGGCATGTACCTCAAAGCTGCGGCATTGGAATACTGAAGGGGCTTGACCTTCCCCACAGGTTAAGGTTGATCCTAGTGGCAACTTCTCTTGGAGGACTGCCCCAATGAATGGATCCACCACCTTTGACCTGCCCATCGGCGGCATGACCTGTGCCAGCTGTGCCGGGCGGGTCGAACGCGCGCTGGGCAAGGTGCCGGGCGTGCAACGTGTCAGCGTCAACCTGGCCAATGAACGCGCGCACATCGAAGTACAGGGCCAGATGGACCCCAGCGTGCTGATCGCCGCCGTCGACAAGGCCGGCTACACCGCCACCCTGCCCCAAAGCGAAACCGCCACCGACGCCGATCAAGCCCGACGCCTGCGCCGCGAGCGCTGGTCGCTGGTGGCGGGCATTCTGCTGGCGTTGCCTTTGGTGCTGCCAATGCTGGTAGAACCCTTCGGCCTGCACTGGATGCTCCCCGCCTGGATACAGTTTGCCCTGGCCACCCCCGTGCAATTCATCCTGGGTGCGCGCTTTTACGTCGCCGCGTGGAAAGCCGTGCGTGCCGGCGCTGGCAATATGGACCTGCTGGTGGCGATCGGCACCAGTGCCGGCTACGGCCTGAGTATCTATGAATGGCTCACCGCCGCCCCAGGCGTGACGCCGCACCTGTACTTCGAAGCCTCGGCGGTGGTGATCGCCCTGGTGCTGCTGGGCAAATACCTGGAAAGCCGCGCCAAGCGCCAGACCGCCAGTGCCATTCGCGCCCTTGAAGCCTTGCGGCCGGAACGGGCGATTCGCGTGCAGGACGGCCGTGAAGAAGACGTCGCCATCAGCGCGTTGAAGCACGGTGACCTGGTGCTGGTCAAACCCGGCGAACGCTTCCCGGTGGACGGTGAGGTGGTGGAAGGCCAGAGCCATGCCGATGAAGCGCTGATCAGCGGCGAAAGCCTGCCGGTGCCCAAACAACCCGGCGACGCGGTCACCGGTGGCGCGATCAACGGTGAAGGCCGTTTGCTGGTGCGCACCCTGGCCCTGGGCGCGGAAAGCGTGCTGGCGCGCATCATCCGCCTGGTCGAAGACGCCCAGGCCGCCAAGGCGCCGATTCAGAAACTGGTGGATAAAGTCAGCCAGGTGTTCGTGCCGGCCGTGCTGGTATTGGCGCTGATTACCGTAGTGGGCTGGTGGCTGTACGGCGCCTCCCTGGAAACTGCCATCATCAATGCGGTGGCCGTGCTGGTGATCGCCTGTCCTTGTGCCTTGGGCCTGGCCACGCCGACCGCGATCATGGCCGGCACCGGCGTCGCCGCACGCCACGGCATTCTGATCAAGGACGCCGAAGCCCTGGAGCGCGCCCATGCCGTGAGCGCCGTGGTGTTCGACAAGACCGGCACCCTCACCTCCGGCGCGCCCAACATTGCGCATTTGGCGGCCGTGGATGGCAACGAAGCCCTGCTGTTGCAACAGGCCGGCGCCTTGCAGCGCGGCAGTGAACACCCACTGGCCAAGGCTGTGCTGGATGCTTGCCGCGAAAAAGGCTTGGACGTGGCCGATGTGAGCGCCAGCCAATCCCTGACCGGACGCGGCATTGCCGGTACGCTCGACGGTCGGCCGCTGGCACTGGGCAATCGTCGCTTGCTGGAAGAAACCGGCCTGGACGCAGGCGATTTAGGCCCGCGTGCCAAGGAATGGGAGGCCGAAGGCCGCACCTTGTCCTGGCTGATCGAGCAAGGCGCGCAGCCCCGCGTGCTGGGGCTGTTTGCCTTTGGCGACACGCTCAAGCCCGGCGCGTTGCAGGCCGTGCAACAACTCAAGGCGCAGCACATCAGCAGCCACCTGATCACTGGCGACAACCACGGCAGTGCGCGGGTGGTGGCCGAGGCATTGGGCATCGACGATGTGCATGCCGAGGTACTGCCCGCCTACAAAGCCGCTGCCGTGGCCGAGCTGAAAAAAACCGGCGTGGTGGCCATGGTGGGCGACGGTATCAACGATGCGCCGGCCCTGGCCGCTGCCGATATCGGCATCGCCATGGGCGGCGGCACCGACGTGGCCATGCACGCCGCCGGTATCACCTTGATGCGTGGCGACCCGCGCCTGGTGCCGGCCGCCCTGGAGATCAGCCGCAAGACCTACGCGAAAATTCGACAGAATCTGTTCTGGGCCTTTGTGTATAACTTGATCGGCATTCCCCTGGCCGCCTTCGGCCTGCTCAACCCGGTACTGGCTGGCGCCGCCATGGCCTTGTCCAGCGTCAGCGTGGTGAGTAATGCGCTGTTGTTGAAAACCTGGAAACCCAAGGACTTGGAGGATCAACGCCCATGAACATCGGCCAAGCCGCCCGCACCAGCGGGCTAAGCGCGAAGATGATTCGCTACTACGAATCCATTGGCCTGCTGAAAACCGCCCACCGCACCGACAGCGGCTACCGCGTGTACGGCCACGATGACCTGCACACCCTGACGTTCATCAAGCGCTCGCGGGACCTGGGGTTTTCACTGGAAGAAGTCGGCAAGTTGCTGACCCTGTGGGAGGACCGCCAGCGGGCCAGCGCCGATGTAAAAGCCCTGGCGCGCCAGCACATCGACGAGTTGAACCACAAGATTCGCGAGCTGGGGCAACTGCGCGATACCTTGCAGGACCTGATGGAGCACTGCCAGGGAGATCATCGGCCCGATTGCCCGATACTCAAGGAGTTGGCGGCAGGCAACTGCTGCGCCTGATGCTCTGGCTTGATACACGCAATCCAAATGTGGGAGGAAGTGACTGAACCACCGCCATCGGGGCAAGCCCTAATTTTTGTAGGAGCGAGCTTGCTCGCGAAAAACTCAAAGACGCCGCGTCCACTCAGGAAGCACGCGTTATCGTTGACGCTTTTCGCGAGCAAGCTCGCTCCTACAGGGCATTAGGGCAAGCCCCCTCCCACATTTTGATCTTCATGTACCCGAAGATCACTGCATCCAAGGCGGCGGCGGTGGCTCGTCCGGTACTTTGCTCGGTGGCGCATCATCCGCTGCGCGAATCGCCTGGCGACGCTCTTCATCCAGCCGCGCCGCTTCGATTTCGCGGATCACACCGCCCACATCCGCCAGTTCTTCCGGCTCGTCGAACTCACCGGTCAACACACTGGCCGGGTGCAAGGTGCCGGCTTCATACAGCGCCCACATTTCCTTGGCGTACTTGGTCTTCTTCAACTCCGGGGCAAAACGCCCGAAGTAGGAAGCCATGTTGCCGACGTCGCGCTCCAGCATGCTGAAGGCATGGTTGTTGCCCGCTGCATCCACCGCCTGGGGCAGGTCGATGATCACCGGGCCCGTAGGCGTAAGCAGTACGTTGAACTCGGACAGGTCACCGTGCACCAGGCCGGTGCACAGCATCAGCACGATCTGGGAGATCAGGAAGGCGTGGTATTCACGCGCTTGGTCCGGCTCCAGCACTACGTCATTCAGACGCGGCGCCGCATCGCCGTACTCGTCGGCCACCAGTTCCATCAACAGCACGCCTTCAAGGAAGTCGAACGGCTGGGGCACGCGAACGCCCGCACCGGCCAGGCGGAACAGCGCCGCCACTTCAGCGTTCTGCCAGGCATCTTCGGTTTCTTTCTTACCGAACTTGGAGCCTTTGGCCATGGCTCGCGCCTGGCGGCTGTTACGGACCTTACGGCCTTCCTGGTATTCGGACGCTTGACGAAAACTTCGTTTATTCGCCTCCTTGTAAACCTTGGCGCAACGCAATTCATTGCCGCAGCGCACCACATAAACAGCTGCTTCTTTACCACTCATCAGAGGGCGCAGCACTTCGTCGACCAGACCGTCTTCGATCAGGGGTTCAATGCGTTTAGGAGTCTTCATCAGCTTTTATTGTGGGTCCTGTATTACCAAACACGCGTGTGGCACTCGTTATACGGCAATCGGCTCGCCGGGGGGAGAGGCTACTGACCTCTGACCCCTTCAGAATGCATTCAATGGGCCAATTTTGTCGGCAATCAGCGTTCGATTATCGCCGTCACGCCTTGGCCACCGGCGGCACAGATGGAAATCAGCCCACGGCCCTTGCCCGCCGCATCCAATAATTTAGCCAAGTTGGCGACGATCCGCCCACCGGTGGCGGCAAACGGATGGCCCGCCGCCAGGGAACTGCCCTTGACGTTCAGCCGGCTGCGGTCGATAGACCCCAACGGCGCGTCCAGGCCCAGGCGGGTCTTGCAATAGTCGGCGTCTTCCCAGGCCTTAAGCGTGCACAGCACTTGGGCGGCGAAGGCTTCGTGGATCTCGTAATAATCAAAGTCCTGCAAGGTCAGGCCATTGCGCGCCAGCAAGCGCGGTACTGCATACACCGGCGCCATCAACAGGCCCTCGGCGCCGTGGACGAAATCCACCGCCGCTGCTTCGCCATCGCGCAAGTAAGCCAGGATCGGCAGGCCGCGCTCCTTGGCCCACGCCTCGCTGCCCAGCAGCACCAGGGAGGCACCATCGGTCAGCGGTGTCGAGTTGCCGGCGGTGAGCGTGCCCTTTTCGCTGCGCTCGAAGGCCGGCTTGAGGCTGGCGAGTTTTTCCAGGGTCAGGTCGGGGCGCAGGTTGTTGTCGCGGGTGAGGCCGAGAAAGGGCGTAAGCAAATCGTTGTGCCAGCCTTCGGCGTAGGCCGCCGCCATCTTCTGATGGCTCTCCAGCGCCAGCTGGTCCTGCTCGGCGCGGGGGATCTGCCAGGTCTGGGCCATCAGCTCGCAGTGCTGGCCCATGGACAAACCGGTGCGCGGTTCGCCGTTGCGCGGCAGCTCCGGCTTGAGGTGCTGGGGACGAAGTTGTAACAGGAGTTTTAATTTATCTCCCAGGGATTTGCTGCGGTTGGCTTGCAGCAGGATCTTGCGTAGCCCTTCATTCACGCCAATCGGTGCATCCGAGGTGGTATCCACCCCGCCGGCAATACCGCACTCGATCTGGCCCAGGGCAATTTTATTGGCCACCAGCAGCGCCGCCTCCAGCCCCGTGCCACAGGCTTGCTGGATGTCGTACGCAGGGGTTTGCGGTGACAGGCGCGAGCCGAGCACGCATTCACGCGTCAGGTTGAAATCACGGGAATGTTTGAGTACCGCACCGGCGGCCACCTCGCCCATGCGCAGGCCGTGCAGGTTGTAGCGCTCGATCAGGCCCTCCAGCGCGGCGGTCAGCATCGCCTGGTTACTCGCCGTGGCGTAAGGGCCATTGGAACGGGCGAAAGGAATGCGGTTACCGCCAATGATCGCTACACGGCGCAATTGAGTCATGGAAAGCTCCCTTGTGGTGGTGGGTGGAATCATCAAGCCTAGCCTAGGCTCAATCGAACGACTGCCACCCCAGGGTGGTCAACCTTTGAACCCCAGCCTTCGGAGAGCGTTCCATGTCTGACCGTTATATCGACTTCGCCAACTCAAGCCTCGGCCATCGCCTGGTCGCCGCCATTGGCCTGCCGTCACCGGTACGCCTGGAACGCTGGCAAGCCGGACGCCTGCGCCCGGTCGAAGGCGCACTGCTGCTGGGCGGTGGCGCATTGGCAACCCAGGTGCTGGCGTTTGCCAACCGACTCACCGACGCCGTCTACCGCTACGGCGCCGAGGCCTCGACAGCGCCCGCATGGATTCCCGGCCACGGCCCCAAGCTCAAGGCGGTGGTGTTTGACGCCAGCGGTTTGCAGCACACCGACCAGCTCAAACAATTGCGTGAATTCTTCCAACCGCTGCTGAAAAACCTCGACCACAGTGCCCACCTGGTGATCCTTGGCCGTGGGCCGGAAAGCCTCAGCGACCCCTTCGCCGCCAGCGCCCAGCGCGCCCTGGAAGGCTTCAGCCGCTCCCTGGCCAAGGAATTGCGCAGCGGTGGCGTGCTGCAGTTGCTGTACGTGGGCGACGGTGCCGAAGACCAGTTGGAAGGCGCGCTACGGTTTTTCCTCTCGCCCAAAAGCGCGTACATCTCCGGCCAGGTGATTCGCCTGACGGCCTGCGATACCCCGGTGCAAGACTGGACGCGCCCATTGGCCGGGCGCAAGGCGTTGGTGACCGGCGCCGCTCGAGGCATCGGTGCCTCTATCGCCGAAACCCTGGCCCGCGACGGCGCCGACGTCATTGTGCTCGATGTGCCCCAGGCCAAGGCCGACCTCGAAGCCCTGGCCGCGCGCCTGAATGCGCGCACAGTGGTGCTGGATATCTGCGCCGAAGATGCCGCCCGCCAACTGGCCGAGCACCTGCCAGACGGGCTCGACATCCTGGTGCACAACGCCGGTATCACCCGCGATAAAACCCTGGCCAACATGACCCCGGAATACTGGGACGCAGTGCTGGCGGTCAACCTCAGGGCTCCGCAAGTGCTGACCAAGGCCCTGCTCGACAGCGGCACTCTGCAAGACAATGCACGGGTGGTATTGCTGGCCTCCATCAGTGGCATCGCCGGCAACCGTGGGCAAACCAACTATGCCGCGAGCAAGGCCGGATTGATCGGCCTGGCTCAAGCCTGGGCGCCGCTGTTGAAGGAGCGTGGGATCAGCATCAACGCCGTCGCGCCAGGGTTTATCGAAACCCAGATGACCGCGCATATTCCCTTCGCCCTGCGCGAGGCCGGGCGCCGCATGAGCTCCCTGGGCCAAGGTGGCTTGCCTCAGGATGTGGCCGAAGCCGTCGCCTGGCTAAGCCAGCCGGGTTCCGGTGCGGTCAGCGGCCAAGCGCTGCGGGTGTGTGGGCAAAGCCTGCTGGGAGCTTGAGCATGCAATGGCAAACGTTGGACAGCACCCCGTCTCTACTGCCGCTGTATTGGCGTGCGGCGCTCAAGCGCAAGATCACCGGCAGCACATTGCCCGAACGTGGGTTGCGCTGCCGGATGAGTATCAATCCCGGCGCCGTAGCGGCGTACCGCAAGGTGTGTGGCTTTGCTGATAGCCCGATGCTGCCGGCGACTTATCCGCATATCCTCGCGTTCGGCCTGCAACTGCAATTGCTGACGGACAAGACGTTTCCGTTTCCGCTGCTGGGGTTGATCCACCTGCGCAATCGCATCCGTATTCATCGGCCGTTGGGCGCAGTGGGTGACGTGAGTGTCGGCGTTTACGCACGCAATCTCAGCCCCCATCCCAAGGGGGCCACCTTTGACATCGTAACGGTTGTAGAGGATGCCCTTGGGCTCCTGTGGGAAGCCGAAAGCCAGATGTTATGTCGGGGCGTGAAGCTTGAAGGCGAAGCTGCGGACAGCGGATTGCAGACTCAGGGCACGCTCACCGAACTGACGCGCTGGAAAGCGCCCACTGACATAGGCCGACGCTACGCCCGCGTATCCGGCGACTACAACCCCATTCACCTCAGTGCGCCTACCGCCAAGCTGTTCGGTTTTCCCCAGGCCATCGCCCACGGGTTGTGGAACAAGGCCCGCACCCTCGCGGCGCTGGCAGAACACCTGCCGGCCGCCAATATTGAAATCGACGTCGAGTTCATGAAGCCGGTGCGCCTGCCCAGCGAAGTGATATTGATGAGCAGCGCAGCCGGTTCCAGCGGAGCGTTGGAACTCAAAGGCGCTGGGGATATTCAACATATGCTTGGGAAGTGGCAGCCGATTGCCTGAAAAGCCCTGATTAATTGTATATATACACCCTAAGTTATAGCGGACCTTTCGAGGTCCGCCTTTATTTATAACGCTTTGATTTTGCTTATATAAACATCCTGAAACATCCCTCCATTACACCTTTGGTATTAGTCACTAAGCCGACTAAGGCCGGGTGTATATAAATCGTTAATACCAAGTTGAGCATTGCGTGAAAGAGTGCCCTGGCCTGAGATAGCCACACGGACAAACCTATCGTTATCCAAAGAAATAATGAGGGTTTGAAACAACCAAGGTTGTACCAGGTGCAAGGAACTCAATCATGAAAACTCAAGTAGTGTTTTGGAAAGCAAGTACCGCGCTAGCCCTCGTTCTGGCAATGAGCTTGGGCGGCTGCAGCAGCGGCGGTGGCGGGCATAAATCCAGCGTGGCGGCGTCCTCGCCGGATGCCGGCGCAGGTGCCGGGAGCGGTGATGGCGGTACGGGCGGCGGCACGGGTGGCACTGGCGGTGGCACTGGCGGTACTGACGGCGGGACTGGTGGCGGCACCGGTGGCACTGACGGCGGCACGGGTGGGACTGGCGGCGGTACCGGTGGCACTGACGGCGGCACGGGTGGGACTGGCGGTGGCACCGGCGGCACTGACGGCGGTACCGGTGGGACTGGCGGTGGCACTGGCGGCACTGACGGCGGTACCGGTGGGACTGGTGGAAGCACTGGCGGCACGGGTGGTGGCACCGGCGGGACTGGCGGCGGTACCGGCGGGACTGGTGGTGGCACCGGCGGGACTGGTGGCGGCACCGGCGGCACTGGCGGCGGAACAGGTTCGACAACCACCCCACTGATCACCGGCCAGATCGTCGGCACCCTCGGCACCACCGTAGGCAATGTAGGCGCAGCAGTGGGTGATCTCGGAGGCGCCTTGACCCCTGTTCCAATCGTCGGCACTACAGCAGGCGGCCTGGTCACCTCGGTCGGCACTGCGGTCACCACCATCGGTACCGGAGTTACAACAGGTCTGGGTACCCTGGGGACCAATACCAACTCGCTGGGCATTACGGTTGCAAGTGTCGGCGGCGGCGTCGCTGACTTGGGCGACGGCCTGTCGACTACCGGCCAATCGCTGTCGACCACCCTCGGCGGTGTCCCTGTCGTGGGAGGCCTGACAGGCAGTGTAGGCACTGCGGTAGGCGGCGTAGTGGATAAAGTCGGCACCACGGTGACCATGCTCGGCGACACCCTCAGCACTGCCAGCACCACCGGCCCGCTGGGTTCGTTGACCAACACCCTGGGCGGCCAAGTATTGGTGCCAGTAGTGTCGTTGGTGGAAAACACCACCGGCAACCTCGGCACGGCAACCGGCCTGGGCACGCCAGTCAGTGGTGTGCTGGATAAAGTTGGCACCACCGTCGCAAGCCTAGGCACTCAAGTCACTACCGCGGGTGGTGCAAGCAACCCTGTCACGAATGTGGTCGGCGGCGTGCTGACTGGCGTCGGTGGTGCACTCGATACATCCGGCGGGTATGTCGCGCCAACCGGCGGCACCGCAGCTGCCGGCCTACCCGAACTGATCGGCGGCGTAGTAGCCAACGTAGGCACCGGCCTGAATGCCGGCAGCACCAACGGCACGGTCAGTGCAGCGGGTGTAACCGGCGGCGCATTGGGTGGCACCATTGCCTCGGTGGGTACCGTACTCGGCGGCACGGGTGTCGCCAACACTGGCGCCACCGCACCGCTCGCCACTGTATCCACCGCTGTCGGCGCAGCCTTGAACCCTGTGACCACCGGCGTCACCACGCTGACGCAAAACGTGGGCACCACCACCGGTATCGGTACACCGGTCGATGGGTTGGTGACTCAAGTCGGCGGCGCAGTCAGCAGCTTGGGTACCAACCTGACGGCAGCCAATGCCAGCCCGATCACCAACGCGGTAGGCACCACCGTCACAGCGGTCGGCGGCACCGTCGCCTCGGTGGGAGGCCTGGTAACCGGCGGCACCACTGGCACCAGCGGTGGCCTGCTCGGCGGCCTGAACATCGGCGCCACCACTACCACCACAGGCACTGCCACAACCACGGGTGGCACCACAGCAACGGGAGGTCTGGGCGGTTTGTTGAACGGCCTGACCGGACAATAGAAATGCACCTGGCCGATTAGACGGCCTCCCCTACAGCGCCTACGCTTGGTTGAGACGAGAGACCTTTAATAAGTCTCTCGTCTTTTTTATGGGCGACGACAAGCGTGATCAGTCGCCGCCCTCCCGAACCGAGTCCCAGAACCCGGCGGGCCCGAAGCGCTGCTGCAGTTGACCATGGAGTGTCCTATGCGCGTGTTGACGCCGTTGTTATTGCTCACCCTCAGTGCTTACGCCCAGGCCGAGACCCTTCCCAACTTTCTTAACAGCAACGACACAGTCCGCACCCTACCGGTGCCCAACCTGCCCGCCGACGCCTATCGACCGCCCACGTCGAAAACCCAGGTACCCGAGGCGCCGCCGACTGCCGGCCAACCGCTGTTGATGGACACCAAGGTCACCATTCGCAAGTTGCAGATCGAAGGCGGAACGGTCTACCCGCTCGCCGAGACGGCACAGGTGTATGCACCGTTGATTGGACGTGAAACCAACCTTGCGCAGCTGATTGAAGCGACCCGTGGCATCACCCGCCGTTATCAGGAAGATGGTTACTTGCTGTCCTACGCATTCCTGCCGCAACAGAACTTCGAAAACGGCCTGGTCCGCGTGGTACTGGTGGAGGGCTACATCAAGGACTATCAACAAACCGGCGACATCGGCTCGGTGTCGGCCTACGTCGATAAGCTCGCGCAGAAGCTCCTGGCTGAGCGCCCACTGACCCGCAAGACCTTCGAGCGCTACACCACGCTGATGAGCCGCATCCCCGGCCTCAGCGTCCAGGCGCAAGTGCCGCCACCGGGCACCACCGATGGCGCCACGCGCATGCAGATCCAGGCCAGCCGCAAACCCTTCACCACCAGCATGAGCTTGGTGCAGAAAAGCCGAGGCGGCACGCAGGCCCTGTTCACCGCCACCAGCAATTCCCAGACATTTCTGGGCGAGCAGCTCAGCGTCAGCGGCCTGTTCCCACCCGGAGAGGACAAAGAACATTACTACCGCGTGGACTACAACCAGTTCATCAACGCCGAGGGCACCCAACTGGCGCTCGCCGCCGAACGCTATCGCGCCGACCCCAACAGCAGCGTGCAACTGGACGGCGGTTTCGAACTCAAGCCGCACCAGTCCATCGACCGCTACTCCATTGGCCTGAGCCACCCGTTCATTGCCTCCCCCACCGAGTCACTCACCCTGGGCACGCGCCTGTATGTGGTCGACCAGACCACGCGCTACAAACTGGTGGGGTTCCCGCTGAGTTTCGACATCGAATCCAACCTGCGTGCCCTGGCTTTCGAAGGCGATTGGCGCAAGGCCGACGCGCAACGCCTGCGCATCATCAGCGGTGGCCTGTACCAGGGCATCGATGGTCTGGGCGCCAAGGCCCGCAGTGACCTGGACGTGGCCAAGCCCGACCTCGACTTCTTCCGCCTGCGCCTCTCCGGCGTGCAAAGCGACAAGTTCTTCGACAACTGGCAAGGCGTACTGTCCGGTGCGCTGTACTGGAGCGACAACACCCTGCCCGACAGCGAACGCGTGACCTTCGGCGGGCAGAATTTCGGCCGTGGCTACCCGGACGACCAAGGCTCGGGCGACAAAGGCTGGGGGGTGGCGTACGAGGTCAACTACAGCTTCAACCGCACCGGCAACTGGGTGAAGATCCTGCAACCCTACGTAGTGGTCGACCGCGCCAAATCCTGGTTCAACGACCTACCGGTCAAGGCCAACGACCTGTCCTCGGCGGCGGTGGGTCTGCGCTTTGGCGACAAGAAGTACTACAACATCGCGCTGGAGGCGGCCAAGCCAATGTCGGATATCGCCCTGGACAGCTTCAACCGCAGGCCGCGGTATACGCTGAGTTTCAGTTATCAGCTGTGACGAGGGCACCTGTAATCAATGTGTGTGTGGCTTGCTCGCGAAGGCGGTGTTTCAGTCAATGAGTCTTTAACTGAACCACCGCTATCGCAGGCAAGCCAGCTCCCACACGGGTCTGTGTTGCTCACAGAATCAGTGCCTGGCATTAGATCCCTGCGGCCTGACAGCCGAAACCTTTCTACCTGAGCCCCCGCGATCAAACTGTGGGAGCTGGCTTGCCTGCAATGACGGCCGGACAGTCGACGACAAAGCGCCTGGTGCCCCACATTTGAGCGGTGCAGGTCCGTTACCGACCAGGTGTAGAGAGGGGAAACAGGCTATTGAGGGTATCGAGCAAGCGCACCAGGTAGATAGGCTTGCGAAACAGATCCAGCACCTGCAAGCGCAGCATATCGCTGACATCATCCATTTCTGCATGGCCCGACATCACGATCACCGGCAGGTGCTGGCGTGAGGTGTGTTCGCGCAGACGCCTGATCAAGGAGATACCGCTTTCCTCGGGCATGCGCAGATCGGTGATGACCAGGGCGATATCAGGGTGAAGTGTCAATTCTTGCAGGGCGAAGGTGACGGAGTTCGCGGTGAAACAGACGAATCCCTCGTTTTCGAGGGATTCGGCCAACTCGATCAGCGCATCCTCCTCGTCATCCACCAATAGGATTTGTTGGCGGGATGACGAAGGGTAGGTCATGGGCGGTACCTGATAGAGAGAATCGCCAAAACAACTACAGACAGCGCTGCATGTTAAGTCGCCGCCGGTAACGCGTCGGACACTTTCTGGAGCACACCCTCGATTTTATCGCCAAGCCCTGTGCCGAATCCAATGATAACCAACGCAACTATCGCCACAATAATCACATATTCAATGGCCGACGCCCCGTCTCTACGGCGCAGGAATAACTGAGCGTGAATGTAAAATTTCAAGAACAGGTCAAGGATCATATTGAGGTCTCCTTCATGCGCCACAAAGCGCCGATACAACTGGCCCGCACAATGATTGCCGTGTGCCACTAGAGCATTGTCAACAAATTTAACACTCACAACTGTAAGAACGAATTAATCACAAAGTATTAGTCACCCCGCCAGCCCCACAAATCCGTTATTTACAGCCCCCGCTTCAACCGCGCAGATAAATTTTTCATTCAGTAATGGCAATTTGTCCTAGCTGGGCTACCTTCAAATAGCCAAATCGTTAGTTGTTCATCACAGCCCAGTTGCGAATTTAACTCGTTTGGATAAACGGGAATAAAAGCAGTGCAACAGGATAGGGAGCGCCGTCATGAACAGTCGTATCAGCATGGTCCTGGCTGGCTTGCTGCTTATCGGAGCACTGGTTGCAGGGTATTGGGGCCTGGTGTTGAGCCGTCCGCCGGCACCCGTCGTAGCGCCCTCGCCAGCACCTGTCATTTCCGTTGAAAAAACCGTTGCAGTCGTGGAAGACCAGACCCGCCAGCCGGTCGTGGTGCTGGTGCACGCGGTTGCGCCTTTTGTGCCCCTCACCGCTGCCGATGTCGCCGTGGAAAAACTGCGCACCGTGCCCGCCGGCAGCTTGACCAGCGTCGACCAGGCCATCGGCCGCACGCCCTTGCGGGCCCTGGGTGCCGGCACCTGGCTCAATGATGAGAGCTTCACCGCCGGCGGCCCCCTGGCCCGCATGATTCGTACAAACGAACGGGCGCTGGCCGTCGCCGTCGATGAGGTCATCGGTGCCGGTGGCCAGTTGAGCCCCGGCGATTACGTGGATGTCTTGCTGTTCTTGCGCCAGGACAATGCCAATGCCGAGCAATCGGCGCAGGTGGTCATCCCAGCGATTCGCCTGCTCAGCGTCGGCGACCAACTGGGCTTGGCCAACGACGGCACCCCGGCCGTGCCGCCACCCGCCAACGCTGAAGAGCGCGCCCAGGCGGCGCAACGCCGCACCGCCGCGCGCAGTGTGGTACTGGCGGTGCCCGAACCCTTGCTGAGCCGGCTGATGCTCGCCTCCCAAGCCGGCACGCTGCGCCTGGCCGTGCGCAGTGCCGACGAACAGTTGCTCAGCCGCTACTGGGCCGGCGAAAGCGACACGCCAGACAAGGTGCAAAGCGCCAACCGCGATCTCTACCAGTTCACCCAATTGGCCCTCAGCGGCCCGCCGAAAAAAATCACCCCCGCGGTGGCCGACACCGGCCAACGTCGGGGCGTTGAAGTGATTCGCGGCGCAGCGGCGGCACAACCTACCCCCTGATTGAACAAGGATGCCTTGAATGAGCCAACGCTACGCTCAATTGGCCTTGGCCTTGATGCTGCCGTGCCTGCCCCTGGGCATGGCGGTGGGCGCATCGGGCAACTGCAACGCCTTGGGCCAATTGCCCGCTGTGATCGAGGTGGGCGAAGGCTTGCAGACCGAGCTGCAATCGCCGGTAGCGATTACGCGCCTGGCCATCGGCGACCCGAAAATCGCCGACGTGCGGGTCAACGGCGACCGCCACTTCCTGCTCACCGGCGTCGGCAGCGGGGCCACCAGCCTGATGGTGTGGACCGGCTGCTCGACCACGCCGCGCCAGAGCATGGTGTTCGTCAAGGGCAAGGCCACCTCGGCGCTGACCAGCCAATCGCTGTCGCCCTCCGAAGACCCGACGCTGCCCAGCCAGGTGCAGACCGATATCCGCTTCGTCGAAGTCAGCCGCACCAAGCTCAAGGAGGCCAGCACCAAGATCCTGGGCATGGGCAACAACTTCTTCCTCGGCAGCCCAAGCTTGCTGTCCCCTTCAGAGGGCATCTTCAAATTGCCGGTGAGCGCTGACAGCTTCAACATCGGTTTTGGCGGTGGCCGGGTCAAGGCGCTGATCAACGCCCTGGAAAGCAGTGGCTTTGCCTACACCCTCGCACGCCCGAGCCTGGTGGCCATGAGCGGCCAGAGCGCGACCTTCCTGGCCGGCGGCGAAGTGCCGATTCCGGTGCCCAGTGCCGGCAGCGATACCATCACCATCGAGTACAAGGAGTTCGGCATTCGCCTGACCCTCACGCCCACGGTCATCGACCACAACCGCATCGCCTTGAAGGTCGCCCCGGAAGTCAGCGAGCTGGACTACAACAACGCGATCCGGATTGAGGGCATTCAGGTGCCTGCCCTGACCGTCCGGCGCACCGACACCAGTGTGTCACTGGCAGACGGTGAAAGCTTCGTGATCAGCGGCCTGATCAGCAGCACCAACCGCTCTACCATCGCCAAGCTGCCAGGCTTGGGCGACATCCCGATCCTGGGCGCGTTCTTCCGCGACTCCAATATCAACAGCGAGGAGAAAGAGCTGTTGATGATTGTCACGCCGCATCTGGTGCAGCCATTGGCCGCCAATGCGCAGTTGCCGTCGCTGCCCGGCGAGAAACTGCGCACCTACGACCCGAATTGGTTCCGGCTGTTCTTCCTGGAAAACGGCAACTTCGACCGTCGCAGTGGACTTTCCCAATGAGCGATAGCCTGAGCCAGACCTACCTGGCAATCACCCGCAACAGCACCGACCTGGAATGGCTCCAGGGTGCTCTGGCGCCCCTTGGCCAAGTGATCAGCGTGGGCGGCGGCAGCCTGGATGAATTGCTGGCGCTGGTGGACGTGACCTTCGCCAATCTGGTTTTCGTGGGCCTGGACCGTGAACACCTGGTGGCCCAGAGCGCCTTGATCGAAGGCGCCCTGGAAGCCAAGCCGATGCTGGCGGTGGTGGCCTTGGGCGACGGCATGGACAACCAGTTGGTACTCAACGCCATGCGTGCCGGCGCGCGGGATTTTGTCGCCTATGGTTCACGCTCCAGCGAAGTGGCCGGGCTGGTGCGGCGCTTGAGCAAGCGCTTGCCGCCCACGGCGCCAAACGCCCATCTCGGCGGCCTCACCGTGCTCTACGGTGCCCAGGGCAATACCGATGGCGCCCTGCTGGCGAGCCACCTGGCGATGGTGGTGCAAAAGAGTGGCCAACAGACGCTGATGCTCGACCTCGGCCTGCCCAGGGGCGACAGCCTGGCGCTGCTGGGCCTGGACAGCACCTTCAATTTCGGCGACGCCTTGCGCCACCTGCGCCGCCTGGACGCCACCCTGATCAACAGCGCGTTCACCAGCACCGACGATGGCCTGCGCATCCTCGCCTACGCCGCCAGCGATGAACCCCTGGAAATGACCAGCGCCGCCGAGCTGTACATGTTGCTCAGCGCCTTGCGCCAGCACTTCCAGCACATCGTGGTCAACCTCACCGGGCAAGCCGACAGCGAAGCCCTGCGCACCTTTGTCAGCCACTGCGACAAGCTGTTGTGGTGCACCGACCAGTGCGTACTCGACTGTCGGCGTAACCTGGCGATGCTGAACCTGTGGCGCGAAAAAGGCATGAAGCTCGACCATGCCAAGCTGCTCGTCGATCGCTACATCAAAGGCTGCGCCCCCGACACCGAAACGCTGGAAAAAAGCTTTGGGCTGGAGTGCATCGCTGTACTGCCCCTGAGCCCGGAAGTACGCCTGAACGCCAAGAACCAGGGGCAAAGCCTGTTCACCCTGGCCCCACGCGAAGCCTTGACCCAAGCCCTGCGCCACCTGGGCGAGCGCCTGGCCAAACGCACCGAAGGCTTGGATAAACCTTCGACACGCTGGTTCGAACGCCTGCTGGGGACGAGTCGATGAACAGCGAAAAACTCTTCGGCGCCCCGGCCCGTGGGGCTGCCGCGCACAATGATCACGATGGCCTGAAACTGGTGCTGCATCGCTACATCATCGATGCCATCGAAGAGTCGGGCCAGAACCTGCTGGAAGGCTCGCGCCAATCCCTGGCGCAATTTGTCATCGACAAAGTGGCCGAGTACATCACGCGCATGCACCTGGCGATCTCGCGCTATGAGATGGAGCGCCTGGCCGAGGAAATCGTCGATGAGCTGACCGGCTTCGGCCCGCTGGAAGTGCTGCTGCGCGATGTGTCGATCACCGAGATTCTGGTCAACGGCCCGCACCGGGTGTTTATCGAGCGTGACGGGGTGCTCCACCAGAGCGACCTGCGTTTTATCGATGCGCACCATGTAGAACGCGTGATGCAGCGCATTCTCGCGCCCCTCGGAAGGCGCCTGGATGAGTCGTCGCCGATGGTCGATGCGCGCTTGCCCGATGGCAGCCGGGTCAATGCGATCATCCCGCCGATTGCCCTGGACGGCCCGTGCTTGTCGATCCGTAAATTTCGCAAGGACATGCTCAAGAGCAGCGACCTGGTGGCGATGCAAACCATCGACCACAACATCTTCGAGTTCTTCCAAGAAGCGGTGGGCAAACGCTGCAATATCCTCATCAGTGGCGGCACCGGCACCGGCAAGACCACGTTGCTCAATATCCTCAGCCAATTGATCAACCCCCACGAACGCCTGGTCACCATCGAAGACGTGGCCGAGCTGCAACTGGGCCACCCCCATGTGGTGCGCCTGGAAACCCGCCCGCCCAATGCCGAGGGGCATGGCGAGGTCAAGGCCAGCGACCTGATCCGCAACGCCCTGCGGATGCGCCCGGACCGCATCATCCTTGGCGAGATCCGTGGCGTCGAAGTGCTCGACGTGATGACGGCCATGAACACCGGCCATGACGGTTCCATGAGCACCGTGCACGCCAACAATGCCCAGGATGCGCTGTTGCGCCTGGAAACCCTGGTGGGCCTGACCGGCCGGGTGGTGGCGGAGAAAACCCTGCGGCAGATGATCTGCGCCGCACTGGATGTGGTGGTTCAACTGACGCGCCTGCCCGACGGGCGCCGTTGCGTCAGCGAGGTGGTGGAAGTGGTGGGCGTGCGCGACGACGTGTATGTCACCAACACCCTGTTCCGCCTCGACCGTCGTACCGGTTTTGGCTTCCTGCGCGAAGCGCTCAACCCGGCCGGCGACAAGCTGCGGCGTGAATCGGCATTGCCGTTGTAGAGAGGGCTCATGACCGGACTTGTCTTGCTGCTCATTTGCGTCCTGCTGATCAGCCTGTCTGTCTGGCTGTTCCAGCGCGGGCTGCGCCAGGCCGGCACCGACCGGGTGCTGGAGCGGCTCTCCGATGGCCAGCCAGTAGCCCAGGAGCCGAACGGCAGCTGGATCGCGCTGGAGCGCATGTTCCAGCGCGCCGGCCTGGGCAAGCCCACCGACCGCCTGGGGTTGTGGTTGAGTGGCTGGGCGGTGGGCATGTTGCTGGGCTACCTGCTGGCCGGCGGGCTGGGCCTGTTGGTGATGCTGATCATGCCGCTGCTGCTGCTGCGGGTGTATATCGCCTGGCGCTACCAACGGCGAGTGCAGCGCATGATCGAACAATTGCCGCAACTGCTGGACCACAGCGTACGCAGCCTCAAGTCCGGGCGCACCCTGGCGGACGCCGTGCTGGGCGCGATCGACAGCACCGAAGCGCCGCTCAAACAGGCCATGAGCCGCATCCAGCGCAACGTGCAAATGGGCGTGAGCCTGCCGGAGTCGGTCAGCGACTTTGCCGAGTTTTACGAACGCGATGAGTTCCGCCTGTTTGCCCTGGGCCTGAAGGTCAACCACCGCTACGGCGGCAACGCCAGCGAGCTGCTGGAAAACCTGATCAAGATGATCCGCGAGCGCGAACAGGGTGCGCGCCAACTCAAGGCCATGACCGGCGAAACGCGCATGACCGCCTACGTGTTGGCAGGCTTGCCCATCGCCATGGTCGGCTACTTTTTGATGGTCAACCCGGGCTACCTGATGAGCATGTGGAACGACGGTACCGGGCGCTACCTGCTGCTGGCCGCGGCGGCGCTCGACATCACGGGCACCTTCGTCATGTGGCGCATGTTGCGGAGTATTTGAGATGGCCATCCTGATCTGCATCCTGTTGTCGCTCGCCGCCGTCGCCTTGATCGTCGGCAACCTGCTGGCGCAGAGGCGCCGTCAACGCCTGGTCAGCCAACGCCTGCAAGGCCAACTGACCCGCGAGGACAAACTCGGCAGCTTGATGCGCCAGTTGGGCGCCAGTGCCGTGGCCCAGCGCTCGGTCAGCCTGGACAACGAAACCCAGACCCTGCTCAACCGCGTCGGCTGGCGCAAAGCCAACCAGCGCTCCATGTTCGCCGCCTGCCAGATCGGCGTGCCCGTCGTGCTGTTGGGCTTGACCCTGCTCGGCCAGCAGCTGCTGTTTCCTCATGCCGGCTCGCCCTGGATTGCCCCGGCAATTGCCCTGGGCATCGGTTACTTGCTGCCCAAACGCATCCTGGCCCTCAGTGCGAAATACCGCCAGGAGCGTATCGCGCGGGAAATTTCCACCTTCATTCCGTTGCTGCGCATCCTGTTCGAATCCGGCATGGCGGTTGAGCAATCGCTGCGGGTGTTAAGCACCGAAGCCCAGCGCTTGCTGCCGGACCTGACTCATGAACTGCGCCTGATCCTGGCGCGGGTCGACTCGGGCCTGGAACTGTCCGAAGAGTTGGGCAAGACCGCACGCCTGCTGGCCGTGGATGAGTTCACCGACACCTGCATCATTCTTCAGCAGCTGATCCACCAAGGCGGCGGCGCGATGAAATCCTTGCTGGCCCTCAAGCAGTTGCTCGACGACCGCCGCCTGACCCGCCTGCAGGAATACATCTCGAAGATGTCCGCGAAGATGTCCGTGGTGATGATGGTGTTCCTGTTTCCCGCCTTGCTGATCGTGCTCGGGGGGCCGGCGATGATCGCCATCTCCCGAGCCTTGAATAACTTTTGAGGAGCCTGCCATGAAACCACTGATCGTCACCTTGAGCCTGTTGATGCTGGGCGGCTGTGCCAGCAATGGCCAGGTTCCGTGGGCCGGGTTGCTGGCGCCGGGCAGTTGCCCCAAGCCCAGCGCCGATCAGGAGCTGGCGCTGAACCTGGCCGATGACATGGCTAACGAAGGCAAGCTGCACGCCAGCCTCGCCAACCTGCAAAACCTGCCCAGCACCCTGCCCCAGGTTCGTCAACGCCAGGCCCGCGCCTATCGCTTGCTGGGCCGCCCTGACGCCGAGCCGTTGTACCGCAGCCTGCTGGGCACCTGCCTGGCCGCCGACGGTGAGCACGGCCTGGGGCAACTGGCGTCGGCCAAGGGCGACAACGGCCAGGCCATGGCTCATCTGCAACGTGCGGCACGGCTGGCGCCCACCGACGAAAAAATCCGCAATGACCTGGGCGTGGTCTACCTCGACCAACGGCGCCTGGAAGACGCACGCTTTGAATTCATGACCGCTATTGAGCTCAAGCAGAGCGATCAACTGGCGGCGGTCAACCTGGTGACGTTGCTGATCTACCAGGACAACTGGGAGCAAGCCGCGAAAGTGGTCAGCCAACTCGGCTTGAGCCCCGAGCAAGTGACCCGAGCCCAGGCGCGGGCGCAACACCTCAAGGAGGCTGGCACGGCACCGCAGCGTCCAGTCAAAGATCAGGTAGCGGCGGTCATCGAGCCGCTGCCAGCCTCTGTGAAATAGGGAGTCGATGATGAAATTCCATTACCTCGCCGGCCTTACCTGCCTGGCCCTGCCCCTCCTTGCTTCGGCCATCGAAGCGGGGCCGTCTTCACCCCGGCAGGCAGAAACGGAAAACTGGATGGCGCTGCAACTGAGCGGGCGCGCCGCCTCGGCCAACCCGCAAAAAACCACGCCGGCAGAACGCGAGCAGGCGCTCAAGCGCTGGCTGGACAGCAACAAGCACCCGATCCCGGAGTTTTTTGATCAGAAAGTCGGCGGCACTGCGCAGGGCAGCAAATAACCCCTCCCTGCAGGAGCGAGCTTGCTCGCGAAAAACGCCAAGACAACGCGGTTACCCAGGATGAACGCGTTATCGTTGACGTTCTTCGCGAGCAAGCTCGCTCCTACAGTAGGGCGGTGCTAGTGCGCCGTTACCCGCTGGCGCATCGCCGAGTTGTTCGGTGACAACGCCAGCGCCAACTGCGTGCGGTTGTGCATATGGGTCAAGCGCAGCACTTGGGACACGTACAGCTTGACCGTGTTCTCGGTAATCCCCAGCTCACAGGCAATCTGATAGTTGGTCTGGCCCTTGCCCACCAGGCGTGCCACGTCCAACTGGCGCGGTGACAGTTGATTGAAGATCGCCGGCATCTCCACCGGCCCGGCGTCATCGGCCGATGAGTCCCCGTCATGGTCCTGGGGCGTCGGGTTGCGGCGCACCTTGTCCAGGTCCATATACAAGTCGTTGATCGATTCGGACAGGTACTGCAATTTCTGGTTGAGCGTGCCCAGTTGCAGGTCTTTTTGCCGTTCCTCCAAGGCCGCTTCCTGGCGCTTGAGGCCTTCGAGCAATTCATCGAGGTTGATCGGCTTCTGGTAGTAATCGGCAATGCCCGCACGCAGGGCCTTGATCACATCCTGCTTGTCGGCGCGCCCGGTGAGCATGATCGCTTCGAACGCGCGATGTTTGCCGGCGATGCGTTGCAGCGCCTGCACCAGTTCGATGCCGTCCATGTCCGGCATATGCAGGTCACACAGCACTAAACCAATCTGAAGGTCTTCGCCAAAACGCTGGACAGCTTGCTGGCTGGACTCGCACGGGACACAACGGTACCCGCTGCTTTCAAGGAATTCACAGAGCTCCTCCACGATTAAGGGTTGATCGTCGACAACGAGCACTTTTACTGCAGACGTAAGCTTGTTCACGCGCTACTCCATGCCTGGCAAGCCAAATGTTGACCTATCCTTTCTGACGAAAAGTCCTACACAACTACTCCTTAAACGTAGACGTACTTTCCGACTATGTACATAGCATTAATCAACTCGTGCGACTGATGGATCCAAAACCAGCTGCCGGCAAAACCTGTCAAAACGAAGGGCGCAAAGGGCTGTTTTGTTGACGCTGGCCCTGCCCGCTCAACGCGGTTCGAGCTAACCCCTTGATGCATAAGTGTCCAGGCCACCATGGCGATGCCCGCACCGATCAGCGACCCCAGCAAGTACTCGATATTGGAGGCCAGCCCCAGGGCGGCGAGCAACTTCACATCCCCCGCGCCAAAGCGGCCCAGTGCATAGCCCGGCACGGTCAGCACCAGCGCCAAGGCCAAGGCCAGGCCACCCTCGCTGCGAGGCGCGCCCAACCACGTCGACCCCGCCCACAGCAGGTAAATCAACGCCAGCCCCCCGACGCCCAGGGTCAGCGTATTGGCAATCTGGCGCTGGCGAATATCCTGCACGGCACACACGCTCAACCACAGCACAACCACTAGCGTCTGGATCACGTAAAAAACATCCCTTTTGGCTGAATGATTCTATGCTGATATCAAGTACTCGCCTCAGGGTAGACGCAGTCATGAAATCGAGCCTCCCGAGAAAGCAAAAAGGCGCTGCGGCGATCGAGTTTGCCTTGGTCTTCGTGATTTTCTTTGCGGTGTTCTACGGCATGCTCAGCTACAGCTTGCCATTGCTGTTGATGCAGTCATTTCACCAGGCAGCGGCCGAAGGCGTGCGTCGCAGTGTGTCCCTGGACCCCAGCACCGCAGGCTATTCGGCCCTGGTCGTGCAACGCGCCAAAGATGCAGCCCAGGCCCAGTTGAACTGGATCCCCGGCTCCTTGAAGTTCTTGCCCGGCTATATCACCGCTACCTACACCAATAATTTGCTGACGGTGAAGATCACCTACCCCTCGGCCAATATCAAAGCGGTCTTGCCGGCCCTGGTGTTGCCTGGGGTGGGTACCGTACCGAACCTGCCCACCAACCTCACTGCTACCTCGAGCCTTCAGTTTTGACGACAGGGGATAAATTGTTCGCACGCCTGCGCGGGCTTACCAGCACCCTGGCCCTGGACGCACCAACGACGCCCGCGCCGGGCCTGCAAGTGCAACTGGACAACCTGGGCCGGGTGCTGAACATCACAGGCACCTTGAGGCCTTTGCTTGCCCAGCATCTTGCCAACATGCCGGCCCCACCGTTGCAGGCCTTGCTGTGCGCCGACAGCGCGTTGAGTGTCGAAGGCGCGCCCGCGCAGTGGCAACGACACGGCCTGGACCTCGACTTCCAGGGCGCCGCTGGCCAGGTCCTGCATACCCGTGGCTGGATCGAGCCAGAGGGCGATGGCTGGGCCCTGCACCTTTTGGATATCACTGACCTGCTGGCCGACCGAGCGCGGGTGCAGCAGCGCGAACAGAACCATCAGCTCGCCTGCCTGATGAGCGAACAGCTACGCGTATGCAGCCCCAGCCGATTGCACGAGGTGTTCAGCGAACACCTGCGCAGCGTGGCCCAGCGCTGGCACATCCCCTGCGTCGCCATGGCACTGCTCGACGAAGATGACCAGGGCTGGCGCATCTACAGCCAATACGCCGCCCACGACGCCCCGGCCTTGTGGCAAACCGGGCAGCACCTGGGCACCAGCCTGGACAGCATCAACGGCAACACGCCACTGAGCCTGGACATTGCCCAGGGCCGCAGCGACAACCCGCGCCTGCACAGCGTGTTTGGCAATGCCGACGGCTTCCTGGTGCCGTACCGCGACAGCCATGGCGCCGCCGCGTGGCTGCTGTGTGGTTTCTATAACGGCCAGGCACACCACACCGGCGAGCGTGACTGGCTGAACCTGTGCGCAGCACTCGCCGCGCCGCTGCTGGGCCGCCTGCGCGAACAGCGTCACCACCAGCAACTGGAACGCGTGGAAGCCCTGCAAGGCCTGCTCGGCACGGGCTGGTGGGAACTGTTGCCCGCCACCCAGGAGATCCAACTGGCGCCACAACTGCTGCGCAACCTGAGCCTGGACGAAGGCCCCACCCGCCAACCCCTCGGCACCTGGCTCGAACTCATCCACCCCGCCGACCGCCAGGCCCTCAACAGCCGCCTGCAAGACCTGCAAGCCCTGGGCAAGCCACTGCTGACCAGCGTGCGCCTGCAACGCACCGAGTCCGAGCAGTCGCCCCTGTGGTACCGCATACAAGGCCAAGTACTGGGCGCCGGCAATGAACGGCGCTGGATC
Source organism: Pseudomonas salmasensis (assembly GCF_014268375.2). Taxonomy (NCBI): domain Bacteria; kingdom Pseudomonadati; phylum Pseudomonadota; class Gammaproteobacteria; order Pseudomonadales; family Pseudomonadaceae; genus Pseudomonas; species Pseudomonas salmasensis. Next base: position 4,300,577 of record NZ_CP077083.1, on the reverse strand, counting down.
GGCTTCATGCTCGACATCAGCGACATCCAGAACCAGCAACTGCAAGCCGCTGCCGCCCATGCGCGCCTGGACAACCTGATCGCCAGCTCACCGGCCGTTATCTATGTGCAGCGCTACGTCAACGGCGCGCTGCACCCGGCGTTCTTCAGCGCCAGCCTGTTGCCGTTGCTGGGCTGGACCTTGGCCGATTGCAACCACGACACCCTGGCAGCGCTGATCCACCCCGACGACCGTGAACACTACTTCGAACGCACCCGCCAACTGCTGCGCGAAGGCAACGTGCGCAGCCGCTACCGCCTGCGCGACAAACAAGGCAACTACCATTGGCTGCTCGACGAAGCCAAGCTGTTGCGCGACGACCTCGGCCTGCCGGTGGAAGCCGTAGGCCTGTGGCTGGACGTCACCGAAGCGACCCTGGCCGCCGAGCAGGTGCGCCAGAGCGAAGAACGCTACCGCATCCTGGTGGAAGACTCGCCCGCGATGATCTGCCGCTACCGCCCCGACCTGATCCTCACCTTCGGCAACACGCCGCTGGCCAATTATCTGGAATGCCGGCCCGAGCACCTGCCAGGCATCGACCTGGGCCAGTGGCTGTCGGATGAACAACGCGCCGCCTTTGTGCAGCGCATCCAGCAACTGACCCCGGAATTCCCGGTGAGCACCGCGGAAATCAGCCTGCAACTGCCGGGGCGCGAACATGCCTGGTGGGTGTGGTCGGACCGCGGCGTCTTCGATGAACAAGGCGCCCTGATCGAAGTGCAAGCCGTGGGCCGCGACAACACCGAAGTGCGCCGCTCCCAGCAACAACTGACCCAAAGCGCAAAAATGGCCACCCTCGGCGAAATGGCCACCGGCCTGGCCCATGAGATCAACCAACCGCTGAACGTGATGCGCATGGCCATCGCCAATGTGCTCAAGCGCCTGGGCAATGGCGACGCGCAGATCGACTACCTCACCGAAAAACTGCAACGCATCGACGCCCAGGTACAACGCGCCGCACGAGTGGTCGACCACATGCGCGTCTTCGGCCGCCGCTCGGAAATCGAGCAGCAACCCTTCGACCCGGCGCAGGCACTGGAGGGCACCCTCTCCCTGCTCAGCGAAGGCCTGCGCGGCAAAGGTGTAGACGTGCGCATCAGCCCTACCGACTTCTCGGTACAGGTCAAAGGCTATGTCGACCAACTGGAACAAGTACTGATCAACCTGATGGTCAACGCCCGCGACGCCCTGCTCAGCCAGCGAGAAAAAGACCCTGCCCTGCGCCCCTGGATTGCCCTGCACAGCGAGCACGACAGCCGCCATGTACGCATCTGGGTCGAAGACAACGCCGGCGGGATAGACCCGCGCCTGTTGGAGCGGATTTTCGAACCGTTCTTTACCACCAAACCAATAGGCGTAGGTACCGGACTGGGGCTCTCGGTGAGCTATGGGATTGTGGAAAACATGGGCGGACGCCTGAGCGTTACCAACGGCGAGGCCGGCGCGAAATTCTGCATCGAACTCCCCATCGCGCAGAACTAATTCAACGCTAACCACGATGCGAAGCGAGCCGCTCTTGCTCTTGATCTGCTTTTGATCTGCTTTTGATCTTGATCTTAAGCGCCCCGTCAAACCACGCTGGCCGGAATTCGACAGGGATTTGGGGGGTAAACCGGCAGGGATGCCGGTTTAGCCGCCCCGCGCCATGGATGGCGCGTGGCGGCGGCCCCCCAAATCACTGGCGGATTACGGGCACACCGAGCCTAAGCGAGGTGCCGAGTGGTGGGGCAAGAGCGTTTTGCTTACTTTTGCGCTTTTCAAAAGTGAGCCGCCGTCAGGGCGGAACCCTAAGTGGCCGTTACCTAAATAATGGATATGTACCCGGTCCAACTGTGTTGACTGTTAGGCCGCCTTCGCGAGCAAGCCCGCTCCCACAGTTGGATCGTAGGGTGTCAGCTAGAGAAGTGTCGGCTGACAGGCAGCCATCGCAGGCAAGCCAGCGCCCACATTTGGAACTCGGGGGGTCAGCTAAATCACCAGATAAGCCCGACCCATATGGCAAGTAAGGTTGGCACCGACTTCGGCATTGCCCAGGTTGATACCCAAGGCACTCAGCAAAGTATTAACGATGGGGTCGAGAATCGGCGACAGCACATTCTGGATCAGCCCCACCACCGCCGTAGTGATCGTCGCCAACAGCCCGGCGACCCCAGCCAGCGCGCCATTGGAGACACTGCCGCTGGGCGGTGCGTAAGTCACCTGCAACCCATTAAGCGTCGACACCAGGCTGCCGACGATATTGGCGGTACCCGGAGCAAACTTGTAGGTGGGCGGCGCATTCATCTCGGCCACCGGCGCAAACACCATCGTGCTGGTTTGCGCGGCAATGGTGGAATTGGCTTTCAACAGCAAACCGCCCCCCACATTAGGCGTACGGTTAGGACTGCACAGCAGCGTCAGAACGACACAGTAGCGCTGGCCAAAATCAATCAACCTCACCGGTTGGACATTGACCGCTGCGGAGGAAGAAAAAGCGGCAACCGGATCGACCGTACCCACCGCCAGGGTCGCGAGGGAAGTGGTGGTCTGCACGGTCAAGGACTTGGAGGCCGGCGAGTCGCAATTGAAATCCGTGACATGGCTCTGCGCGCTGCCGGCTTCAATGTATATAGCCAACGACGTGGTGACATCGACGTCTGCCACATTACAGGCCACCAGGCACAGCACACCGCCAACCACCGCCGGTAGGTTGAGGTTCAACAAACCCTTGACCACCTGGGACACCGGCGTACCCAGGCCCGTCAATATTGAGGCAACTCCAGAAACGGCGTTGATGATCGGCGCCTGCACGGTCACCAACGTGCGCACTTGCGCGGTGCGTACAAAAATCTGATCGGTTGGCGGGGTATTCTGCAAGCCCTTCTTGGCCAATACAGGATTGCCAATCGCCGACAGCTGCGGCGGTTCGATGACCTTGGTCTGTATCGACACATTGCCCACCAACGGAATCGCGACCTGGGCCGCCGCACTCACCGCATTCTTGCTACTGGACAACTGCGCCACCGCTTCCAACAGTTGAAACAACTGCACGTTGCTGTTGAGCGCCGCCGTCGGCGTGCCGGTGGCGATGTCGACCAGGTCGCCCACGGTCAACAGCTTGCTGTTCGGCGCAATCGCTTGAATCGAAATCACATCATTGATCACCGCCGTGGCCGCCGCACCGTTTTTCTGCAAGACCTTCACCGCAGCGTCGATCAGTTGAGTCGCCGAGACGGCGGTACTGAGCAGGGCATCGTAGTCACCGGCCTTCACGTTCAGGTTGATCGCCAGTTGGTCCAGGTAACTGAGCAGGTTGACGTTGGTCTGCAGCAAGCCGTTCCAACCCGCCGCCGTGAGCGACAGGTTGCCGCCGAGCAGGTTGCCGATCACCAGGTTGAGCAGCGGGGACTTGCCTGAATCAACGCTGGCCAGGCTGCTGCGGATCGACAGCTGCGCCACGGGCGGTGGTGTCGCGGCGACGGCGGTGGCGCTCAAGTTGATTTGCGGAGTAATCGGCGCACCGCTGAACAGGTTCCACAGGCCATTGGCAATGCTGGTCAGGACGGTGCGCGAGGCCACCACGCGGATCGCGTCGCTCTTGGTGGCATCGGCGCTAAATACGCGGGTGTTGAGGGCATTGGTCGCCAGGGTGCCGCACGTCACCGCCAGGGTGCTGCCATTACCGACCACAAAACCGTTGCGCGCGGCATTTTGCGTGGCATAGGCGTTAGCCGTGGTGTTGGTGCCGCATTGGCCACCGAGCCCGGCCGCTTCCAGCGCCGAAGTATCGGCCACGGACTGCAACTTGCGCTTTTCCAGATACAAGCGCCCGCTGTCGACCGCCAGCAACGTAAACACCAAGGCCAAGGCCAAGGTGCCTGCCGCCATCAAGCCAATTGCACCACGCTGCCTGGAGCCGAATCGGGGAGACATCGAAGCACTCCTGCGCTAACTCTCCGTTGCACTGGAGTGTAGACAAGGCTTCGGCAGGTTGCTGGCAACTCGCCACATTGGCGACTGACGGAGATGCCCTGATACGCCCTGATACTGTAGGAGCGAGCTTGCTCGCGAAAAACTCACAGGCGCCGCGTTTACTCAGGAAGCACGCGTTATCGTTGACGTTTTTCGCGAGCAAGCTCGCTCCTACAGTGAGCGATCAGCGCGGCGGGTAGTTGGAGAGGATCTTGGTCACGGTGCTGCGGATAGCCTTGTTGCGATCCTCGGGGTTTGGCGTGCTGGCCATCATTTGTTCGTCGCTGCCGCGCCACACCAGCTTGCCGTCCTTGCCGTCGAGCAGGTCGATCTGGAGGGTCGCCACTTTGTAGGTGATGTTGCGCGTTTCGTTGTACATCGGCGCGCCCCAGTAACCATTCCACGGGCCGCCCCAGGCACCGCCGTAGTTGGTAGTGACTTGTTGCTGGCGGTCTTCGACGATCAGGTAGGCCTGCACATTCAGGTCAGCCTTGGTGCCCGCCGCCGCAGGACGCAAACCGCGCTGGTCCAGCTGTTCGCCCACGGCCTGGCGGATGCGTTGCTCGGTGAGGTCGCTCTTGATACGCGGGTCATCGGGGCGGTACTGCAACGCCGGGTCTTTCCAGGCCCAATTGTGGTAGGCGCCGAAGTCTCGGCTGGCGTCGAAATCGTGGTTGACCTGGTTGCTCTGGCAACCGCCCAGCAACATGACAACAGCAAGTGCAGCGATGCGACGAAGCATGGTGTTCTCCAAAAACAACGTGGGCCTGTAATGAGAATAGCTGCTAACTGGGTGGATAGGCAGCCATTGCCTTCTGCATCGCTTTGCGCAAGCTATCGGCGCGTTCGCTCAGGCTGCCCTGGCTGGTGGTTTCGGCGCTGGTGCTCCACACCGGCTGGCGGGTGCGCGCATCGAACAGGCTGATACGCGCCACGGCCACGGTCACTTCATAGGTGCGCACCACCGGCACGCTGTTGTACATGCCGTAACCGTTGCCATAGCGGTTATAGCCGCCGTAACCGTAACCATAATCGTCCTGGACCTGGCGCAGGCGTTTTTCCAGGCGTACATCGGCGCTCACCAGCAGGTCGGGCGCACGCTTGTCATGCAAGGGGCGCAAGCCACGCTGGTCGAGAGCGCCGCTGACCGCCTCGGCAATCTGCGCCGAATCGGCCCAGGCCGTGCCCGCCGGCAACTGACCGTTGAGCCAACCCCAGCTGCGATAGGCGCCATAGTCGCGCACCGGCGCAGGGTAGGCGCTGGCATCAAAGGTAGTGGCCGCCTGGGCGGGCGCCGGCGGCATCGGTGCCGAACTGGCCACGTAAGGGTTGGGGCTCGAGCAAGCGCCAAGGCCTAGGGACAACAGGATTAAACCGAGACGACGCATGTCGACCTCCCACGCTGGGCCGCTTAAACCGGGCGGCAGATCCAGTGCAAATATCGCCCAAGCCCGGCAAAGCTTGGGTGACGACGGTGAGCGAGCTCCATCTCCAACAAGTCCTGCAGGTTGGCGCGCGCCTGGAATTCCACCGGCATATAGTCGTGGAACACCCGCACGCCACTTTGGCTTTCGACCTGCCACAACCCTTCGAGTTGCGCTGCCAACTCCCGGGGGTCCAGGGGTTGTTGCGGCGTCAGGCTCTGCTTTTCGCCGGCCATGTCGTTCTTGCGCATTTTGCGAAAGTGGCCTTTGAGCAGGTTGCGGTAGATCAACGCATCACGGTTGTAGAACGCCAGGGACAACCAGCCACCCGGCAGCGTCAGTTGGTGCAGCACCGGCAGGATGGCGTGGGGCTCGGCCAACCACTCCAGCACGGCGTGGCACAGCACCAGATCGTAAGGCTCGGTGAGCTGGCCGAGCAAGTCCTGCCACGGTGCATGAATAAAGGTCGCGCTTTGGCCCGCGTCAGCGAAGCGCTGGCGCGCACCTTCAAGCATCGGTGCGGCGGGTTCGGCCAAGGTTACCTCGTGGCCCTGCTCGGCCAGCCACAGCGACATATGCCCCAGGCCTGCGCCGATATCCAGCACGCGCAACGGCCGCTGAGGCAGGGCTTGCACCAGGTCAGCCTGGAGCACCGCCAGGCGAATCGCGCCCTTGGCGCCGCCGTAGATCTTTTCGGCAAAGCGCGTGGCCAACTGGTCGAAATGACGATCACTCATGGGCAAACCGCCGTTCGCTGTCAGCCAGCTTGGCGCGCACCACTTCGTTCATATCCAGGCCCAGTTCACTGCACAGCAACAGCAGGTACAAGACGATATCGCCGACCTCCTGGCCCGCATGGGCAAGTTTATCGGCGGGCAGTTGGCGCGACTGGTCTTCGGTGAGCCATTGGAAGATTTCCACCAGCTCGGCCATTTCCACGCTGGCGGCCATGGCCAGGTTTTTCGGGCTGTGGAACTGCTTCCAGTCGTTGGTATCGCGGATGCGGTGCAGGCGTTCGGTGAGGTGTTCGAGGTTCATGCGGGGGCTCCTGAATGGGTATAGCTTCAGGGGGATGGGGGATGAACGCAAGCCTCTGTAGGAGCGAGCTTGCTCGCGAAGAACCCCAAGACACCGCGGGCTTTCTGGCTGCACGGGTCATCGTTGACGTTTTTCGCGAGCAAGCTCGCTCCTACACCTAAAGTGGCGGCTAGTCGATAACGCTGAACTCGAGCCTGGCGGTTTGACCGGCTTCATCCAATACGCTGAGCTGATAGCGGCCCAGCCGTTCAAAACTGGCATTGATGCTGTTCTGGTTCGCGCTGTTGCCCAACGGCGCACCGTTGAGAAACCACCAACGCCGGCCACTGCCGCCCAAGGCCGAGATTTTAAGGCGCAAGGCTTGTTGGCTGGCAGCGGGCAGACGCAGTTGGTCGCCTTCGCGCACGCCCACAATGGACAATGGCGACGCCGCAGCCAGCGCCGGTGGCGGGCAATCCGGGTCAGCCGCCGGGATGCGCGCTTCACGGCGTTCAATCCTTGGCAACCAGGGCTCCAGCGGCGCCGGCCACAGGGCAATGTTTTGCGGGGTTGCGCCAGGGCAACGGGCGTCGACCCGCAAGCCTTTGGGGTTAACCCAGATGCTTTCCATCAAGCCCACGCTCAACGGTTGACCCAGTGCCTGCAAGGTCGGCGGCGTGGTGTTGTCCAGGGTCCAGGCAAAACGCTGGCGGCGGCAATTGGGGTCGCTGCGGCTCATGGGCTGGCCCAGCGGCCAACAGATCGCCGCCACGCCGATATTGGCAGGCACCGGTTTGACCGGCGCACTGATGCCGCGCTGGCTGTCGCGGTTGGTCAGCACGTCATGCACCTGCAACATCAACGGCGCTGCCGACGCCAGGCCGAACTGCCCCGGTACCGGCGTGCCATCGGGCCGGCCGATCCAGACGCCGATCAAATAACGCGGGCCCACGCCAATCGCCCACGCATCGCGAAAGCCATAACTGGTACCGGTTTTCCACGCCAGCACCGGGCGTTGGACCAGCTCGGCGCGCGGGTCGCGGTCGGGCCGCGCCTGGCCGCTGAGGATGCGCCGCACAATCCATGCGGCGCCGGGCGACAGCAACGGCCGCTCCCTGAGCGTATCGTCCGGCTGTAAGCGCAGGCTGGCACTTTTGCCATCGCGGGCCAGGGCGCTGTAGCCACTTACCAGGTCTTCCAAACGGCTGCCTGCACCGCCGAGAATCAGCGCCAGGTTCGGCTCGGCCAATGCCGGCAATGCCAACGGCATGCCACCGATGCGCATCTGTGCGGCAAAGCGCTTGGGCCCGTAGGCTTCCAGCAACTGCACCGCCGGCAGGTTCAACGAGCTGGACAACGCCGTGCTCGCCGGCACCGCCCCGGTAAAGCCCATGGAAAAGTTGCCTGGCCGGTAATCGCCATAGCGTCGAGGCACGTCCTGCAACAGCGATTCGGAGTGAATCAGGCCGTCATCCAACGCCATGCCGTAGAGAAAAGGTTTCAAGGTGGAACCGGGCGAACGCAGCGCGCTGATCATGTCCACATGGCCAAAGCGCTTGGTGTCGTTGATATCCACCGACCCCAGGTAGGCGCGTACCGCCATGCTTTCTTCTTCCACCACCAGAATGGCCGCCGAGGTGTGTTCCGGCAGGCGTGCGCGCCAGCCCAACAGCAGGTCTTCGAGACGGCGTTGCAGAGTGGCATCAAGAGTGGTGCGGATCAGCGGCGGGCTGTCGGGGCGGTTCAGGCGGCGCGCCAGCAAGGGCGCCAGGCTCGGTTCCAGGCGTGGGGCGAGCAACAGGGGTTCTTCCAGGGCTTCATCAACCGCTGATTGCGGCCACACCTTAAACTCGGCCAGGCGGCGCAGCACTTTGTCGCGGGCCTCTTGGGCGCGCTGCGGATGACGGTCCGGGCGCAAACGGCTCGGCGCCTGGGGCAACACCGCGAGCAACGCGGCTTCGGCGTGGGTCAGTTGTGACGGTGACTTGCCCAGGTAGGCCCAACTCGCCGCCGCCACGCCCTGCAGCGTGCCGCCGAAAGGCGCGCGGTTCAGGTACAGGTTGAGGATTTCGTCCTTGGACAGGTGCCACTCCAGCTGCGCGGTACGCCACAGCTGGCGTAACTTGCCGTGCAGGGTGCGCGAGTGCGGGTCGAGCAGGCGCGCCACTTGCATCGACAAGGTGCTGCCGCCGGAGACCACTCGCGCGCCGCTCAGGTTTTGCCAGGTCGCCCGCACCAGCGCCAACGGGTTTACGCCGGGGTGCTGGTAGAACCAACGGTCTTCATAGGTGAGCAGCGCGTCAAGGTAATAAGGCGAGACTTCGCGGGTGTGTACCGGGTAGCGCCATACGCCATTGGCATCGGCAAATCGCCACAGGGGGGTGCCATCTTCGGCTAGCACCACTCGGGCCAGATCGTCCTGGGGCAGGGGTAAGGGCCAGATCCGATCAGCGCCCCACAGCAGCGCTATTACTAATGCCACAGAACCCAAAGCCCAGCGCAATACCTGTGGGAGCGGGCTTGCTCGCGAACGCGGTGGGTCAGTTGGCAGAGATGTCACAGGCACGCCGCCTTCGCGAGCAAGCCCGCTCCCACATTGAACTGAGTACATCGGCAGGTGATTAAACTAAAACTCAAACGGGCAAACCTCTATGCTTGCAGGGAACTCGCCTGCGTTATCGACAACCAAAGGCACAGTTACGCCCACCTTCTCATCAGGACACGCACATGCAGGTAGAAAGCTTTTTCGAATGGTTGGGCCAGGCGCTCGGCTCCGTCATCCGCTTTATCGTCGACGGGCTCAGCGGTTTGTTCGGGGCCCTGACCCACGCTGGCGGCAATTTTATCGATGGCCTGTCACGCACCTTGGGCATGGACACCTCGATCATCAGCATCATCACTCTGATCGTTGGCCTGTTGTTCCTTTACTCAGCGGTACGCGCCTTTATGCGGGCCTCGATTATCGTCGGGATCATCTGGCTGATGCTGGGCCTTTGGTTGCTGAGTTGGGTCGTACACTGACATTACAACCACTCGACCCCCTCCTGTAGGAGCGAGCTTGCTCGCGAAAAACTCACCGGCGCCGCGTTAATTCAGGAAACCCGCGTTATCGTTGACGTTTTTCGCGAGCAAGCTCGCTCCTACAGTGGCTTTCAGCGGCCTTTGATCACCATATCCACCGGCGTTTCACCCACCGCCTGCCAGTTCGGCCGATACATCGACTCCACCTGCGGCGGCGGCACGCGGTAAGTTCCCGGGGTCACCGCACGCGCCAGGTACAGCAAGTGCGTGGTGCCATAGCCATCCAGATTCATCGCTGCCACATAGCGATCGTCCCTGAACTCCTGATGCTTGAGCGAGGCATTCTGCATCGACTCACGCCACTCCTTCACCTGGCTGCTGGCGTTCTCCAGGCTCGCCGCGCTTTGGGCCAGGTTCTGGTTTTCCAGTTCCAGGCCGGCAGGCAACAGGTCGACCACCAGAGCATCCGGTACGCGTTGCTTGGCGCTGACCGCCAAGTGCACCAGCACCAGATCACCGCTATTGAGGTTACGCAGGTTCAACGGCTGGCCGTTCATGCCCAGGTATTCGCGGCGGATACTCAGGTTGTTGCCACCGGCCGCTGGCGGCACTTGTGGGTAACCCGAAACCGTCAATTGCTGGTACACCGGCGCTTCACCCTGATTGCTCAAGGCCAGGTCGCTGGACAACAACTTGCCGTCCAACTCCAACGTCGATTGCTGGTTGTTCAACTCACGCACACCGCCGCTGCCGGTGAGCGACACTTGCCAGTTCGTTTCCGGCTTGGCGAACCCGAGGCGCCCGGCCAGGAACAGGGAATTACGCTCCTGAGTCGACAGGTACGGGCTGGCCGCCAATTGGTCCGACAGGGTGAACAAACGCTCCTCGCGCTGGCCCTTGGCCAAGTCGTTCTCCTCCAGCAACGCCAGGATCATCGCCTGGTCGCGCAGCGGGCTGCCGTAGTCGGCCAGCCACTCATTGGCATTGCGCTGCGCCGCCAACCCGGCAAACAGCGCCTGATCCGCACGCGGCTGGTCACCCATTTTCTGCAGGGCAATGGCCAACTGCACCAGCGGTAAGCCGGAGCGTGCGTCGCTGCGCCGCTCGAACAGGCTGCGCAACGCGCCCAACGGCGCCTGCTGACTGCGCGCCAACACCATGCCGGCATAGGCCTGCACGGCAAACCGGGTGTGTTCGGCGTTTTCGCTGTACTCCACCTCGATCAGGTTACGTTCCTGCACATACCGCAACAGGCGCTCGCTGGCCTTCTTCAAGGCTTCAGGCGGTACGGCAAAGCCCTGGTCGCGGGCGCGCAGCAGGAAGTCGGTGACATAGGCAGTCAGCCAATATTCTTCCTCGCCATCGGCGCCCCACAGACCGAAGCTGCCGTTATAGCGCTGCATGCCCAGCAGGCGCTCGATGCCCAGCTCGATCTTGCGCTTGCGCTCGGCATCCGGCTCGCCCTTGATGCTCAGGCGCTTGAGCAGCGCGTCGTCGGCGTACAGCGAGGGGTACAAGCCACTGGCGGTTTGCTCCAGGCAACCGTAGGGGTAAGCCTTGAGTGCACTGATCTGCGCGCCAAGGTTCAACGGTGGCCGGCTCGACAGGCTCAACAACGCCTCGCGCCCCGACGCATCGAATTGGTCCAGTGCGCCCGACGGCAAGCTCCACGGCTGGTCCTTGAGCACGGCGCGATAATGCCTGAGCAAGGCCGGGTACGCCGGGCGTACGCCCAAGGTCCATTCGCGGCTGAACGGCGGCAGGTTTTCACCCGGCAGGTCCAGGCCGTTGACGGTGACCGTGACCTTGCCCTGGCCGAGACCGCCCCAGGCTTGTACCGGAATACGCAACGTGGTGCGCTGGCCTTGCTTGAGCTCAACCGACTGCGCGCCGCTGTTGACCAACTGCAACTGACCTTGCGCGGTCAACTGCACATCAAGCTTCTGGGCCTTGCCCGACAGGTTGGAGAGGTCCAGGGCCAAGGTGGTCTGATCGCCTCCTGCCAGGAAGCGCGGTGCCGACAATTCGGCAATCAGCGGGGCGGCGATTACGGTCTTGCCTTCGGCCATGCCATAGCGGTCATCGCTCCAGGCTTGGGCCATCAGGCGCAGTTCGCCGTTGAAGTCGGGGATATTGACGCTGACTTCGCCCTCGCCTTTCTCGTTCAAGGTCACCGGCGCGCTTTGCAGGGCGACGATGGTTACGCTGGTGTCCGGGCGCTTGCCGCCTTTGGCCAACGCCGCGTCGCCACCAAATGCCAGGCTGGCCAAACGGCCCTGGCCGGCTTCGATCAGTTGCCCATAGATGTCGAACTGGTCGACCCCATAGGCTTTGCGGCCAAACAGGCTGGCGTACGGATCGGGCGTTGGGTATTCAGTGATATTGAGGATGCCCACGTCCACCGCCGCCAGCAGTACGTGCACCTGTTGAGGCACGCTGCCATCGGCGTTCTTGGCGGCGATCTTCACCGTCAGCGGTTGTTTGGGGCGCATTTTTTCTGGCGCGGTGAGGGTCAGGCCGAGTTTGCGCTGGGTGCGATCCAGCGGCAGGTGCAGCAGGCCCACGGCGCGTTTAGGCGTGATATTGGCTTTGCGCTCGCCGGGGCGAATGACCAGGGCGCTCACATACAGATCGTGGCGCGACCATTTCGGGTCGAGTTTCACCGCAAAGCTTTTGCCTTCGGCCGGCACGTCGATTTCCTGCCACCACAGCGGCCCTTCGGCGGACTCCACCAACAGGTAGCCTTTACCGGCCGCCGGTGGCGTGACGGTGACGTTGGCGGTGTCGCCATCGCCATAGGCGGGTTTGTCCAACGCCAGCTTGACTTGGTCGGGGCGCACGGCGCCGCCTTCGGTGTTGTCCTGGGCCTGGTAGCCGGCCCAGAAGCGCAGGCTGCTGACCAGCCCGGTCTGCGGGTCTTCAACCTCCACACGGTAAGGGCCCCATTCCACCTGGAAGCTGACCTTGGCGGTGTCGCCCGCCTTGATGTTCAGGCTCTGCTCATCGAGGTTGAGAAATTTCTCGTTGAAGTGGTAGCTCCAGCCGTCATTCTCCGAGTAGTTCCAGTAGTAGTCGCGACGCTCGCGCACCAGGCGCACCTTGAGGTCTTGGGCGGCCAGCTTCTGACCCTCCTGGTTGGCCACCAGCACTTCGAACTCCACCGGGCCATCGCCGTTGGTTTCCTTGCCGTCAAACAGGCCACGCAGGCCCGGCAGTTGCTCGGCCGGCCAGATCGGCTGCACCAGGCGCCGGGTGATCGGCCGCCCGCCGGACTCTTGCAGGCTGGCTTGCACGATCAGTTGCAGCGGGGATTTGGCCTCGGCCCACTTGCTTTCCAGGGTCAGCGCTTGCTCGCCATTGGCGTCGAGGACGCTTTCGTCCAGTTCGAAATCCTGGCTCAACTCTTCTTCGGTGACGGAACCGAACTGATAGCCCGGCAGAGATTTGACCGCCTCACGGAGCGGGCGCACATACACTTGGCCACTGACGCGGTTACCGGATGCGGGCGCGCCGTAGAGGTAACGACCGTTGACCTGGATGACCGGGTTATCCGCCGGGCTCAGCGCCGTGTCACTGCCCTTGAGTTCCAGCGCCAGGCGTTCGGGCAGGAAGTCTTCGACAAGAAATTCATAGAGTTGCGGCTTGCCGTCGCCGAGGTCGAACACCAACTGCCAGCGCCCGGTCGGCGCTTCGCCAGCCAGTTGCAACGGGTATTGATACAGGCCTGAAGCATCAGCCTCCCACACGAACTTGCGGCTCACCTGTTCATCCGGGCGCCGCACTTCGACACTCACTGGCTGAGGCTTGACCGCCTTGCCATCCTTGTCACGCAACAGCGCGTTGAGCAGCACGGTTTCGCCGGGGCGATACAGGTCACGCGGGCCGAATACGAAGAACTGCAACGGGTGGGACGGTTGCCCGCCGATATCGAACTCGGCCAAATCCAGCGCGGCGCTGTCCAGGCGCAGCAGGCTGGTTTGCTCGCCCTGCTTGGCCAGTAACACCTGGGCCTTTTTCGGCAGCGGCAACTCGGCGTGGCCACCGTCTTCGGTCTTGCCCTGGCCGAGCACGCGGCCTTCGGCATCGAGGATTTCCAGTTCGACGCCGTTGAGCGCCTTGCCGCCTTCCAGTGCCTGGGTAAACACATCCAGGCGATTGGCATAGCGGTGCACCGACAGGCCGATATCACTCAAGGTGAACAGGGTGGCCGGTTGCGAATAGTTGTAGGTGCCTGAAGCGCGCATCACCGCCAGGTACACGCCGGGTTGCTGCAGTTGTTTGAGGCCGGCAATCGGCAGCAGCAGGGTTTCGCGGGTATTGCGCGCCGGGTTCAGGTCGAAACGCCCGCCGTAGACCAGCTCGGCCATCGGCAGCAGTTCGCGGGACTCATAGCTTTGCAGGCTGGTATTGCGCCCCCACTGCGCCAGGAACGATGGCAGGGATTCGGGTTTGATCCGGAAGAATTCCACGTCGATCTTGTCGACATTCAACGCGATCACCGGCAGGCCCTCGGCCAGGCGCGTCGGCAACAAAGTGCCACGGCTGGCGAAGCCGACGGTGGCTTGCAGGTCGCGGGTTTCCAGGCGGGCGCTGTATTCGGCGGCGAGGGTGTTGTCGTTGACCGCCTTCACCCCGGCGTCCACGGTCAGCACCAGCTTGCGCTGCGGCTCAAGGTGGCGCAGGCGCACTTCCATCAGGTTATCGGACAGTTCCCAGGCGCCATCGACCTTGCCGGACTTGCTGTCTACCAGGTGCAGCTTGTCGGCGAATTTCTGATCGGGGTCCAAGGGGATGGAAAAGCTCACCGACAAGGTGCTGGCCCCGTCCAACTGCACCTCGGACACGTCCACCACGCTCAGCTCACGCCCGGCATAACGCTGCTTGAGCGCTGCCACATCTACTGCGGCTTTCACCGGCTTCGGCGCTGCCGCCACGGTGGGCGCAGGCGGCGCAGCGGGTTTGTCGGAAGAATCGCAAGCGCTCAGCAGGGCCAGCGCGCAGGCCAGGAACAGTCCTTTGTTAAGCATGGGGCACTCATAGTCAGAGGGAACCGAGGGGTGAACTATATATCAGCGCCGACCAAGCCGCTGTGGCGCTGGTCACATTGACCGACGGAGGGGCGGTTGGTTCTTGGTGGGCATGAAGCCGAGCCAAATCCCACAACCATTGGCGATCAAGATCAACATGTGTGGCTTGCCTATCTACACAACTTTGTAGCCTGTAGCAGCCGACGGTAACCACGATGCGAAGCGAGCAGCTCTTGATCTGCTCTTGATCTGCTCTTGATCTGCTTTTGATCTTGATCTTAAGCGCCCCGTTAAACCACGCTGGCCGGAATTCGACAGGGATTTGGGGGGTAAACCGGCAGGGATGCCGGTTTAGCCGCCCCGCGCCATGGATGGCGCGTGGCGGCGGCCCCCCAAATCACTGGCGGATTACGGGCACACCGAGCCTAGGCGAGGTGCCGAGTGGTGGGGCAAGAGCGTTTTGCTTACTTTTGCGCTTTTCAAAAGTGAGCCGCCGTCAGGGCGGAACCCTAAGTGGCCGGTACCGCAGCAATGGATATGTACACAATCCAACTGTGTTGACTGCCAGGCCGCCTTCGCGAGCAAGCCCGCTCCCACAGTTGGATCACGGGGGGTCAGGTAGATAGGCGCCGGCTGGGAGGCCGCCATCGCAGGCAAGCCAGCTCCCACATTGGCCGGGTACAATGCCGCTCCCCCGAAGGAGACTGCATGTCCACCTTATTGACCGACTGGCGCCACCGCCCCACCCATCGCCGCGTCTGGGCCCTGGCCGCGCCGATGATCCTGTCGAATATCTCCGTGCCCTTGGTCGCCCTGGTAGACAGCATGGTCATCGGCCACCTGCCCCACGCCCACCAACTGGGCGCCGTGGCTGTCGGCGCCAGCCTGTATACCTTCCTGGCCTGGGCCATGGGCTTCCTGCGCATGGGCTCCACCGGGTTCGCCGCCCAAGCCGCCGGGCGCAACGATGGGGCGGCGTTACGGCAGATCCTGTTGCAAGGCTTGTTGCTGGCGCTGGGCCTGGCGATGTTACTGGGTACCGTGGGCATTCCCCTGAGCCATCTGGCCCTGGAATGGATGCAGCCCTCGCCCGAACTGAACCAACTGACCCTCGAATTTTTCCACACCCGCCTGTTCGGCCTGCCCGCGGCCCTGGCCAGTTATGCACTGGTCGGCTGGTTCCTCGGCACCCAGAACGCGCGGGCGCCGTTGGCGATTTTGCTGACCACCAACCTGGTCAACATCGCGCTCAACCTATGGTTCGTCCTCGGCCTGGACTGGGGCGTGGTCGGCTCCGCCCGCGCCTCGGTGATCGCCGAGTGGACCGGCGCCCTGCTCGGCTTGGCGCTCACGCAAAAAGCCCTGCGTGCCTATCCTGGGCATATCGCGTGGGCCGCCTTGAAACTGTGGCAAAGCTGGCGCCCGTTGCTGGCGGTCAACCGCGACATCTTCATCCGCAGCCTGGCGCTGCAGTCGGTGTTTTTCATGATCACGGTACAAGGCGCACGGTTGGGCGATGCCACGGTGGCCGCCAATGCGCTGCTGCTTAACGGCCTGTTACTGACGGCTCATGCACTGGATGGCTTGGCCCATGCGGTCGAAGCCCTCTGCGGCCACGCCATCGGCGCCCGTGACCGGCAGGCGTTGCGTCGCTCATTGGTGGTGGCCTGCGGTTGGTCGCTGATCGCCAGCGTCGGCTTCGCCCTGCTGTTCACCTTCGGCGGCCATCTATTTATCGCCATGCAAACCGATATCCCCAGCGTGCGCGAAACCGCCGACATCTACCTGCCCTACCTCGCGGTATTGCCGTTGATTGCGGTGTGGAGTTATTTGCTCGATGGGCTGTTTATCGGTGCAACGCGGGCGCGGGAAATGCGCGATGGGATGTTGCTGACGGTGCTGCTGGTGCTGCCGATTGCCTGGGCGTTGCAGGGTTTGGGTAACCACGGGTTGTGGATCACCTTCCTGCTGTTCATGGCGGTGCGCAGCCTGACGCTGTGGGCGATAGCCTGGCGCCTGAATAAAAAAGATCAATGGCTCAGTTATCCGACCTGTTAGATTTCACAGGTTACAAGTTCCTTGTGTTGCAGTTGAATAAAGGCCGGCGCTGAAGAGTGTGAGACTCAGTGCCGTCACCTTCTTTGAACTCAGGGACGAACAAACATGAGCATTCAAAACCATCTCTTCGTCACTTTCTTGATGGTCAACGCCTTCATCCCACCGGCCAGTGCCGACGCAACCACTCAGCCGGATGGACACGTCGCCACCCCTCCCGCCCAAGCGCCCACCGTTACTCCAAACCGAGCGTTGGCCGAGATGATAGAGGTCTGGAATAACAGCGACTTCAAGGTGTACGCGGTACAACAAGGCAAGAAAACCATTGTCGAGCCCAAGGGCCGCATGCGCCTGGACAATCGCTACCCGGTAACAATCTCCCCTGTATCACCCGCTGACGCGTTTAAGTTCGCCTCGCTGGTAGGCAACAATCCCAAATGCGAAACCCAGTATTGCTTAATTGTCCAAGGTACCGAGAAACCCTAAAAACGAGAATCTCCGGGGAATCAATCCGCCGCAGACGGTATCTTCAAGCTTGCTCACGAAAAACCTTAAAGCGACGCGTGTATTCAGGAAGACCGCATCATCGTCAATGCTCTTCGCAAGCAATCTCGTGCCTACAAGAGGTGAAGGGTTTACGAGGACAGGTACGAAGAACGCGTCAGGCCCAGACGCAACGCATCCAGGAACTGGGTGCGCTCCGAGGCCGAGATCTTCGCACTGGCACACTTGTCACGGTAATGAGTCATCAACTCCTCCGGCGACAAGTGCACGTAGCGCAGCATGTCTTCGATGGTGTCGTGGGTCTCGATCCCGGCGCTGTACACCGAACCGTCTTCACGCTGGTAGATGTTCACCGAGTCGGTGTCGCCGAACAGGTTGTGCATGTCGCCCAGGATTTCCTGGTACGCGCCGACCAGGAAGATACCCAGCAGGTAGTCTTCGCCTTCGTTCAAGCCGTGAACCGGCAGGCTGGTCTCGATGCTCTGCTCGTCGACGTACTGCTTGATCTTGCCGTCGGAGTCGCAGGTCAGGTCTTGCAGCACGGCGCGGCGCAGCGGCTCTTCGTCGAGGCGGTGCAGCGGCAGGATCGGCAGGACCTGGCCGATAGCCCAGGTGTCCGGCAGGCTCTGGAATACCGAGAAGTTACAGATGTACTTGTCGGCCAGCTTGTCGTTGAGTTCGTCCAGCACCTGACGGTGCGAGCGCTGGCGGGCTTTCAACGAGTTGTGCAGGCGACGGCACACCGCGAAGTAGCACTGTTCGGCCAGGGCTTTTTCCGCCAGGGTCAGCTTGCCGTCGGCGTACTGGGCCGCCACGTCGCTCATGTAGTGGGTGGCGCGCCAGTAGGTTTCGGTGACCATCTCGATGTCGGTCGGGCCCAGCAGGTCCACCAGCCATTGCACGGTTTCGGGCAGGCTTTCCTTGTTTTCGATGGTCGGGATTTCGTCGTTGTGCTTCTCGACGTCCGTCACCTGCACCACCAGCATGGCGTGGTGAGCGGTCAGGGAGCGGCCGCTTTCGGAGAAGATGTTCGGGTGCGGCAGGCTCTGCGCGTCGCAGAATTCCTTGAGCATGCCCACGACCACGCCGGCGTAGTCGTCCATGTCGTAGTTGATCGAACTGGCGTTGCGCGAGTGGGTTCCGTCGTAGTCCACGCCCAGGCCACCGCCGACGTCGATGTGGTCCACCGGCAGGCCGAGGTTGCGCAGTTCGCCGTAGTAACGAATGGCTTCCTTGAACCCGTGCTGGTAGTCGGCCAGGTTGGCGATCTGCGAGCCCATATGGAAGTGCAGCAGGCGAATGCCCTGGTCCAGGCCGGCCGCGCGGAAGCGCTCGACCACCGACAGCAGCTGCGCCGCCGACAGACCGAATTTGGATTTCTCGCCACCGGTGTCGGCCCACTTGCTCGAGGCCAGAGACGACAGGCGCACACGCAGGCCCACCTGCGGCTTGACCTTCAGGCTCGCCGCCTCTTCGATCACCAGCCCCACCTCGGACTCTTTCTCGATCACGATGAACACGTTGTGGCCGAGCTTCTGGCCCATCAGCGCCAGGCGGATGAACTCACGGTCTTTATAACCGTTGCAGACGATGGTGCCGCCCTTCGGCGCCAGGGCCAGCACGGCCAGCAGCTCAGGCTTGGAGCCGGCTTCCAGGCCGATGGAGACGTTCTGGGTAGCAATGATGTTCTCGATCACTGCTTCCTGCTGGTTCACCTTGATCGGGTACAGCGCGGTGTACTTGCTCTGGTATTCCAGGCGCTCGATGTTGGCATCGAAGGCACCGGTCAATTGGCGCACGCGGTCTTGCAGGATATCGGGGAAGCGCACCAGCAGCGGCAACGACAGGCCGCTTTTGCGCAGCTCATCGACTTGCTCGTAGAGGTCGACGGGCGTGCTGTTCGGGCCGTTCGGACGGACTTCTACGCGACCGGCTTCATTGATCGCGAAATACCCGGCCCCCCAATGGCGAATCCCGTAAACACTGCGGCTGTCCGCAACTGTCCATTGGCTGCCATCGTCTTTGCGTGTGCGTCGTACGGACATCGAAGTCCCCTATAAATGAAGGCGAAGGCGCCACCTCTCGTTCGAGGCTGGCGCAGTCTAAAGAATGAAAATGACGATTTGCCTGCTGGGAAGGTAGACCCCACTCGCAGGACAGAGTTTAGCCACAGGTTGGGAAGAGGCTTTCAGCCGCCGGACTTCTTGGCCTTGTACCCGAGCTTGATCAGCTCGGCCAACAGCAACTCGACGTGATCGCCCTGGATCTCGATGACCCCGTCTTTCAACGCGCCACCGGTGCCACAACGCTTTTTCAGCGAGGTGGCCAATTCCTTCAGGGCCTCTTCAGCCAGGGGCACGCCAGTGATGGTGGTCACCGTCTTGCCGCCACGGCCTTTGCTCTCGCGACGCACGCGGGCAATACCGTCGCCTTCGGGGATCAGGGTCTGTTTGCAGGTGCACGAATCCACGGGCTGACGACAGTCCGGGCAGTGTCGACCTGCGTCGGTGGAAAATACCAGGCCACCAAGGGCGGCGAAGGATGCGGCTTTTTTGGCCACCGGCAATCCTCTTGGGAGGATGAAGACTGATCGGCGCCGCACAAGGCGGTGACCGACCGCGAAGCCCCACTCAGGCAGGGGCAGCGCTACCGAACCGTCAAAGTAACATCCACTGTAGGAGCGAGCTTGCTCGCGAAAATCGTCAACGATAACGCGGCCATTCAGGCAGCACGCGGTGTCTTGGCGTTTTTCGCGAGCAAGCTCGCTCCTACAGGGTGAAACAATAGCGGTTCGGGTGAAAAGGCGCGCAGTGTAACGGCAAAAAGCCAAGTTGCTAAGAGCCAAATGGCGCCAATTTATGCAACTTTAGCGACGTGAGGCGAGATAGCGCCGCAAGCCCTCTTGGGCGTCCGGGCAATAAGGCTTTTGCTCGGCCTCTGCAAGCACCGCTTCGATGGTTAGAAAACGCGCTTCCATGACCTCTTCAGGCTGCAAACACAGCGGGCCGTCCCAGACAGCAGAGTAGGACGTACACCACAGGCGGCTGTCGCCATCTTCAAAGTAAAAATGATCGTGCTCAACCAACTCCACGCCACTCACGCCCAGCTCTTCGGCCAATTCCCGCTGTGCCGACAGGGCATAGCTTTCTCCCGCCGCCACCATCCCGCCCGCCGCCGTATCCCAGAACCCCGGGTACAGGGCTTTGCTCAGCGTGCGCCGATGCACACACAGCTCGCCTTTGGAATTGAACAGGAAGATAAAGGTACAACGGCCAATCAAGCCGCGCTGGCGCAGGTCAGACCTGACCAGGTGGCCGAGCAGGTGGTCCTGCTCGTCGACCCAGCAGATCAGTTCAGCGTCGGAAGCCGCTCGGTGTGCGGCCTCCTTTTGAATAGCGTCCATCATCAACCCTGGTTGAGGAGCTGACGCAAGTCGATCACTGCAGCGTTTGCCCGGGAAATGTAGTTGGCCATCACCAGCGAATGGTTCGCCAGTACACCGAAGCCACTGCCGTTAAGAATCATAGGACTCCATACCGGTTCCTGCGAGGCCTCCAGCTCACGAATGATCTGGCGCACGCTGACGGTGGCGTTTTTCTTGGCCAGTACGTCGGCAAAGTCGACTTCGATGGCACGCAACAGATGGGACAGGGCCCACGCCTGGCCGCGTGCTTCGTAGAACACGTTGTCGATCTGCATCCATGGGGTTTCCACCACTTCTTCATCCACCTGCGGCACTTCACCCGGCGCCAGCGCCTCGGTTTTAAGCGCCGTGTTCAACTTGACCCGGCCCACACTGGCCGACAGGCGCTGGGACAGCGAGCCCAAACGGGTGGCCACATCGCCCAGCCAGTTGTTGAGGTTGTCGGCACGCGCATAAAACAGCGCGCCGCGCTGGTTCGGGTCAGACAGGCGCGCTTCGTAGCGGCTCAGGGAGTTGATGCCTTCCTGGTATTCCGACTCACTGGACGGCAGCACCCAGCTCTTGTTATCGAAGTTGAAGCGCGGCTCGGCCTTGGCCAGGTCCGCGTCTTCAGCCGACTGCGACTGGGAGCGGGCAAAGTCTTTACGCAGGGCACGAGTGAGGTCACGCACCTGCACCAGCACGCCGTATTCCCAGCTCGGCATGTTGTCCATCCACAAGCCCGGCGGGAAACGGTCGTTGGAGATATAACCGCCGGGTTTGTTCAGCAAGGTGCCGACCACGGTCTTGAGGGTCTCGACGGTGGTGTAGCCCACCACTATCTGCTTGCCTTCCTTTTCGGCGGCAAGCTGGGCGGTTTGCTGGACCGGAAACAGCGCCGGCTCCTGGCTCCAGTACCAACCCAGGCCACCGGTGACCAGCAGGTACAAGCCGATGATGCTGAGCAAAGCCCGGCTCATCAGCAGGTTGCGAAAATAGCTGCGGTTGGCCGACTTGGGCTCAGGGGCGGGGCCTTTGGCACTGCCTTCGCGGTTTTTCCAGTCCAGCATGGCGATATCCTTTCAATCACTTGAGTTCATGCACGTCAATTGTCCGGGTGCGTTCAGACATTCCGACCACAACCCTACCCCATCGTGCCCATCGGTGCGGGGCTTTTACGCGAAAGTGGCGCACCGGGCCGCTTGGACTATAAAGGATGCACACCTTTTACGCTGGGCGACCAGCCGGTCAATAACTGAATCTCTGGCATGCAGACTTAATTGACGTATGACACTCATCTATCAGAAAAGAGGTGCTAGCATAGCGCCATCAGTCGACCTCAGCATGCACCCTCACAGTAGTCAGGATATGACCGAGTCAGAAGACCCCAGCCGCGAGCGTCTCAAGCAGCACTTTGCCCAGCGGGTAATTCATCAGGCACGTCAAATTCTTGAGATCTGGCAGCGCCTGCAGCGCAGCGAGTGGTCGAACGCCGACTTTTCCGAACTCAGCGAAGCCAACCTGCGCCTGCAACGCTTCGCCGAACGCTTCGAACAGCCCGAACACACGCAACTGGCACGGCATATCAGTGAATCCCTGCAAGCCGTGGACGAGAACCGTGGCCGCCTGAGCAGCCAACTGATCACTGAGCTCAACCGCTTAATGCAACGCCTGTCCCGCACCGGCCTGCGCCAGGGCGACCAGCTTGAGCAAACCTTCCTGCCGCCGATGCGCAAACCGATCTATGTGATGCTGGCCGACCATGACCGCGCCGAGCGCCTGGCCAAGCAGCTCGAATTCTTTGGCATGAGCGCCCACGCCCTGGACAGCGTCGCCGCCTTTCGCGCGGCCATGGCCGAGCGTTTGCCGTCGGCGATCGTGATGGACGTGGACTTCTGCGGCACAGGGCTGGGCCTGAAGCTCGCCGCAGAAGCCCAAGAGGGCCTTGAGCACAAGCTGCCGCTGTTGTTTTTCAGCCTGCACGAAACCGACACCCCGACCCGCCTGGCCGCCGTGCGCGCCGGTGGCGAAGAGTTCCTGACCGGCACCCTGGAAGCTTCAAGCCTGCTGGAAAAGATCGAAGTGCTGACCTGCGCGGCCCAGTACGAACCGTATAAAGTGCTGATCATCGACGACTCGCGGGCCCAGGCGCTGCACACCGAACGCCTGCTCAACAGTGCCGGGATTATCACCCGCACCTTGATCGAACCGATCCAGGCCATGGCCGAGCTGGCGGATTTCCAGCCCGACCTGATCATCCTCGACATGTACATGCCTGCCTGTACCGGCACCGAACTGGCCAAGGTGATTCGCCACAACGACCGCTACGTCAGCGTGCCGATCATCTACCTGTCGGCTGAAGACGACCTGGATAAACAGCTGGATGCGATGAGCGAGGGCGGCGACGATTTCCTCACCAAACCGATCAAGCCGCGTCACCTGATCACTACCGTGCGCAACCGTGCCTCGCGTGCGCGCAACTTGAAGGCACGGATGGTGCGCGACAGCCTCACCGGGCTGTACAACCACACGCATATCCTGCAACTGCTCGAAGATTGCAGCTTCCGCGCCCGCCGCGAGAACAAGCCTCTTAGCTTTGCCATGCTCGATATCGACCACTTCAAGCGCGTCAATGACAGCCACGGCCACCCCATGGGCGACCGGGTGATCAAGAGCCTGGCACTGTTTCTCAAGCAGCGTTTGCGCAAAACCGATTACATCGGCCGCTACGGCGGTGAAGAGTTCGCCATCGTGATGCCCGACACCGACCTGGAATCGGCCTGCAAGGTGCTGGACGACATTCGTCGGCGCTTTGCAGAAATCCACTACCCCGCCCAACCGCAGGATTTGTGGTGCACCTTCAGCGCCGGCCTGGTGGAGCTGTGCGACGATTCCGACAGCCTGATGATGGCCGCCCAGGCTGACGAAGCGCTGTACCGCGCCAAGGACGCCGGACGCAACCGCGTGCAAGCCGCTCGCACATCAAAGCAAAGTGCCATCTTTTCACCAGAATCCACCGATTCGGTCATAACGCTGTAATACAAACGCAATAAATTCAGGCGCTTATCTCTTGCCGTCGGTTGAAACCCCGCATGCGCCTGAAGCTGCTGACCAATCTCAATACCCTTCTGCTGGTGGCCGTGTGCCTGGCCCTCGGGGCCACGCTGTGGTGGTCGCAACGGGCGCTGGAGCGCCCGTACTTGTTGATGGAACGCTACCTGGGGTTGTCCCAGGTCTTTCAAAACCAGGCTGCCCGTAACATCGACGACTACTTGGCCAGCGGCGATGCCCTGCGCCTGAGCAGTGCCACCCAGAGCCTGGAAGGCCTGCAACTGCAGCTAGCGGAGCTGCCGCCCGAGTTGGCGCAAAGCCTGCGCCCCAGCCTCATGGAGCTGGAGACCTTCAGCAAAACCGACCTGTTGGCCGCGGGTAAATTGGCTGGCGACCCACAAGCCCTGCTGCTGCAAGCCGAACGTGAATTGGGCGCGAACCTGGAACAACTGAGCCAGTACGCCAGCGGCGTCAATTCCGTGGAGGCTGCGCGCTATATGCCGCCATTGCTCGCCGCCTCGCAGCACCTGGGCAAACTGTCCCTGGCCCGCGACAAGCTGGTGAGCAGCGGGCGCGCCGAGTTGGCTGCGGATGTCGAGCGCGAAGTGACCAACCTGAGAACCCAGGCCGACCTGCTCGGGCAACTGCCCTTATTGGGAATAAAGGCCAGCGCAGAATCCAACACCGACGATTTTTCCGCGCTGATGGGCCTGGAAAACACCGAAAAAACCGAAGCCCAGGACATTGGCGTCGACCTCAAGCGCGAACTCAACAGCCTGTTGACCCGCTACCCCGCCGAGTTGCAGCGCACCCGCGAGCAGATCCAGCAACGCGCCGACCTCGCCGCCAGCACCCACTTGAAAATCGCCAACGTGCAACACGCCATCGCCGGCCTCGAACCCGTGGTGCGCGCGCAACACGCGAAGATTCAGGGCGAAGTGCGTGTGATACAAGGCGTGATGATTGGCCTGATCCTGCTGATCGCATTGCTGATCGACACCCTGCAACGGCGCCTGGCGCGCGTGCTGACCAACCTGGCACCCGCCTTGTCGACCTGGGCCGAAGGCGACTTCAGCCAACCGATTGCCCTGGGCAAGACCAACCGTGAACTGCACGATATCGAGGCCTCCCTCAACCGCCTGCGCGCCTATCTGGTGGATTTGGTAAGCACCATCCGCGGCAATGCCGAAGAAGTGGCGGGCAGCAGCCGCGCCCTGGCCGAACTGAGCAGTGGCCTGCACGACGGTGCCGAACGCCAGGCCGGCGACACGGCGCAAATTCGTGATTCCCTGGGCGAACTGGAGGCCACCATCCAGCAAGTCGCAGGCGATGCCAGCCAGGCCGCCGGCGCCAGCCGCAGTGCGGGCCAGGCCGTGGAGCAAGGCCAGCGCGTGATCGGCCTGAGCCTCACCGGGCTGCATGCGCTGGTGGGCGAAGTGCAGCAAAACGCGCAGATGATCGAGAAACTTGCCGAAGAGTCCGCCACCATCGGCGGCGTGCTCACGGTGATTCGCTCGATTGCCGACCAGACCAACCTGCTGGCCCTCAACGCCGCCATCGAAGCCGCCCGCGCCGGTGAGGCCGGGCGTGGTTTCGCCGTGGTGGCCGACGAAGTGCGCTCCCTGGCCCAGCGTACTGCCGGTGCCACCGCCGAAATCCAGGGCCTGATCGCCGGCCTGCAAACCGCCGCACACCAGTCGGTAGAAGGTATGCGCGCCCAGGTCGAACACGCCGAAGCCACCGCCCAGCAAGCCCAGGCGGCGGATGGTGCACTGGATGAAATCGTCGGCGCGATCCAGACCATCTCCGACACTGCCGTACGTATTGCCGATGTGACCGCGCAACAAAGTGGAGCCGTGAGCGAGATACGCGACAACAGTGAGCGGATTCATCAATTGGGTGAGGATAATTTGCTGCGTATTGGCCAGGGCCGCAGCCAAGGCGAACACCTGCTGGTGCTGGGCGCGCAGCTTACTACCGCCGTACAAGCCTTCCGCGTCTAATGCCCGCCCTGTAGGAGCGAGCTTGCTCGCGAAGAACGCGCAGACACCGCGTTTAACCAGACGACCCGTGTCATCGTTAACGTTTTTCGCGAGCAAGCTCGCTCCTACATTGACTGCATTGAGTCTCTCAGTCACAAATTTTGCGCAATCCTCGCTAATCGTGCCGGCTACTGCATAGAACTGGACAGTCACAAAGGCTTTGCGGCATAGTCGCCGGGTTCTGACGCACCCACACCAATAACAAGGAACAGCCAATGGCGACCTTACTGGTTCTTCACGGACCCAACCTGAACCTGCTTGGCACCCGCGAACCGGGCGTCTACGGGGCAGTGACCCTGGACCAGATCAACCTCGACCTGGAACGACGGGCCCGTGAAGCCGGCCACCATTTGCTCTACCTGCAAAGCAATGCCGAGTATGAATTGATTGATCGCATCCATGCCGCGCGTGGCGAAGGCGTGGACTTTATTCTGATCAATCCCGCCGCTTTTACGCACACAAGCGTTGCATTACGTGACGCGTTGCTGGCGGTGAGCATCCCATTCATCGAAGTGCATTTATCGAACGTGCATAAACGCGAAGCTTTCCGCCATCACTCTTACTTCTCCGACGTAGCGGTAGGAGTGATCTGCGGCCTTGGCGCCAGCGGTTACCGACTGGCCCTGGAGGCCGCCCTGGAACACATTGAAGAACAGGCTAAACGCCCCTGACCGACCCTTGGGAGTTGATGATTCATGGATATCCGTAAAGTTAAGAAACTGATCGAACTGCTGGAAGAATCCGGTATCGACGAGCTGGAAATCAAGGAAGGCGAAGAGTCCGTACGGATCAGCCGTCACAGCAAGACCCCGGCCCAACAGTTCTACGCGCCACAGATGCAAGCGCCGGCTCCAGCCGCTGCTGCACCGGCTGCCGCACCTGCTGCCGCCGCTGCACCTGCCGCCCCAGCCGCGCCTGCGCTGAATGGTTTCGTGGTCAAGTCGCCAATGGTCGGTACGTTCTACCGCACCCCGGCACCGACCTCGCCAGCCTTTGTTGAAGTGGGCAAGACCGTGAAAGTGGGCGACACCATCTGCATCGTTGAAGCGATGAAAATGATGAACCACATCACGGCCGAAAAAGCCGGCGTCATCGAATCCATCCTGGTAGAAAACGGTCAGCCGGTTGAGTACGACCAGCCGCTGTTCACCATCGTTTGAACCGCGGAGCGCCTTCGATGTTGAAACCTGCGAAGAAACTGCAAAAAGTCCTGATCGCCAACCGCGGCGAGATCGCGCTGCGTATCCTGCGCGCCTGTAAGGAAGAGGGCATCAAGACCGTCGCTGTTTACTCGACGGCCGATACCGAATTGATGCACGTGAAACTGGCGGACGAAAGCATCTGCATCGGCCCGCCACTGGCCACGAACTCGTACCTGAAAGTCTCGAACATCATTGCCGCGGCAGAAGTGACCGGCGCTGATGGCATCCACCCAGGCTACGGCTTCCTCGCGGAAAACGCCGATTTTGCCGAACAAGTGGAAAAATCCGGGTTTGCCTTCATCGGCCCCAAAGCCGAAACCATTCGCCTGATGGGCGACAAGGTCTCGGCCAAGGACGCCATGATCGCGGCCGGCGTGCCAACCGTTCCAGGCTCCGACGGCCCACTGCCTGAAGACGAAGAAACCGCTCTGCGCATTGGTCGCGAAGTCGGCTACCCGGTGATCATCAAGGCCGCCGGTGGCGGTGGTGGTCGCGGCATGCGCGTGGTGCACAAGGAAGAAGACCTGATCGAAGCCGCCAAGCAGACCCGCTCCGAAGCGGGCGCCTGGTTCGGCAACCCGATGGTCTACCTGGAGAAGTACCTGACCAACCCACGTCACGTGGAAGTCCAGGTACTGTCCGACGGCCAGGGCCACGCCATCCACCTGGGCGACCGCGATTGCTCGCTGCAACGTCGTCACCAGAAGGTACTGGAAGAAGCCCCGGCACCGGGCCTGGACGAGAAAGCCCGCCAGGAAGTGCTGGCGCGTTGCGTCAAGGCGTGCATCGACATCAACTACCGGGGCGCCGGTACCTTCGAGTTCCTCTACGAGAACGGCCGCTTCTACTTCATCGAGATGAACACTCGCGTGCAGGTAGAGCACCCGGTATCGGAGATGGTCACCGGTATCGACATCGTCAAGGAGATGCTGAGCATCGCCGCCGGTAACGTGCTGTCCTTCACCCAGGACGACGTGAAGATGCATGGCCACTCCCTGGAGTGCCGCATCAACGCCGAAGACCCGAAAACCTTTATCCCAAGCCCTGGCCTGGTCAAGCACTTCCACGCGCCCGGCGGCAACGGCGTACGTGTGGATTCGCACCTGTACAGCGGCTACAAGGTTCCGTCCAACTACGACTCGCTGATCGGCAAGCTGATCACCTGGGGCGCCACCCGCGACGAGGCCATGGCCCGTATGCGCAACGCCCTGGACGAAATCGTGGTAGACGGCATCAAGACCAACATCCCGCTGCATCGGGACCTGGTTCGTGATGAAGGCTTCTGCGAAGGTGGTGTGAACATTCACTACCTGGAACACAAGCTGGCCAACCAGTAAGTGCTCCACCCAACAAAGCCGCCTTCGGGCGGTTTTGTTGTTTGTGGGCCACCGACCTGACTGGATGAATACTGTGCACCTGTGGGAGCGGGCTTGCTCGCACACACTTTGTGCTGTGCAAACCTGCTGTGGTGTCGTCTTCTGCCCTCCGCTCGCGTAAACTTGCGCGCTTTCGCGGCCTGCCCGCCGCACATTCATTTTTTTCAAAGGTGCCCGCCATGCCTTGGCTGCAAGTCCGTCTCGCCATCAGCCCAGAACAAGCCGAAACCTACGAAGACGCGTTCCTCGAAGTGGGCGCCGTGTCGGTAACCTTCATGGACGCCGAAGACCAGCCGATTTTCGAGCCGGAACTCAATACCACGCCGCTGTGGTCCCATACCCACTTGCTGGCCCTGTTCGAAGACGGCACCGACGCCGCCGCCGTGCTGGCCCATATGGAACTGCTCACCGGCGGCCCGCTGCCCGAGCATCACAGCGAAGTCATCGAAGACCAGGACTGGGAACGCAGCTGGATGGATAACTTCCAGCCCATGCGCTTCGGCCAGCGCCTGTGGATCGTGCCAAGCTGGCACGCCGCCCCTGAGCCAAACGCGGTCAACCTGCTGCTGGACCCGGGCCTGGCGTTTGGCACCGGCACCCACCCTACCACCGCGCTGTGCCTGGAATGGCTGGACGGCCAGGACCTGACCGACAGCAACGTCCTGGACTTCGGCTGCGGCTCGGGGATTTTGGCAATCGCCGCCCTGCTGCTGGGCGCCAAAGAGGCCGTGGGCACCGATATCGACGTGCAGGCCCTGGAGGCCTCCCGCGATAACGCCGGGCGCAACAACATTGCCGAAGGCAAATTCCCACTCTACCTGCCCGAAGACCTGCCCCAGGTTCAGGCCGACGTACTGGTGGCCAATATCCTCGCCGGGCCACTGGTGTCGCTGGCGCCGCAACTGTCGAGCCTGGTCAAGCCGGGCGGGCGCCTGGCGCTGTCGGGCATCCTGGCCGAGCAAGGTGAAGACGTGGCGGCGGCCTACGCCAAGGACTTCGAGCTGGACCCGATCGCCAACCGTGATGGCTGGGTACGCATCAGCGGTCGTCGGCGCTAGAATGAGCGCTTGCCTGAATCGGATGGCCGCATGACCGACAGTTTCGTCACCCAGTGCCCACATTGCCAATCGCGCTTTCGCGTCAACCACGCTCAATTGAGCGTGGCCCGCGGCGTGGTGCGTTGCGGCTCGTGCCTGCAAGTGTTCAACGCCGCTCGTCAGTTGCTGGAGCAACGGGCCCAGGCGTCTGCGCCGGAACCTGAGGCGCCGACGACCGACGAGCCGGCCGTCGAACCGACTGTCGAAACGCCGCCCGAGCCACCGCGGGCCATCAGCCAGAAGCAGTGGACGGCTGAAGAGCTGGACCTGGATAACCTGGACAAGGAACTGGCCAAGCTGGAGCGTCGCGAGATCCAGCACACTCAGGCCGTGGGCGCAGAACGTCGCCAGCCAGGCGCCGACCGTCGGCAAAAGGAAGAGTCCTTCAGCGCCAGCCGCGATACGGTCAAGGCCGAGGAAGAAAAATGGGCGGCCAGCCTGTTCAGTGAGCCACCCGAAGAGCGCGCCCAGGCACCTGAAGAAGAGCCCGAGCCGGCCAAGGCGCCTGCGTCCAAACAGCGCACCGAACCGTCCATGTCGGTCCACACCGACGGCCTCGATGACGAACCGGCGCTGCACACCACCGCCGCGGATGACGACCTCGACCCACCGCTGACGCCCACCCTCGACGAGCCGGAACCCGAAGACCGCGCGCAGCCGCGACGCAAGCGCGCACGAGCGGAGGCCGGCGTACACGACGAGCTGCTCCAGGACTTGGAAGACGACCCCCTGCACCTGTATGCGCAGAAGCGCCCGTCAGGCTGGGGCCGCCGCCTGGTCTGGATAGTGCTGGTGGCGCTCGCCGCAGCCGGCCTGGCCGGCCAGTACATCGCCTACCAATTCGACGACCTGGCCCGCCAGGATGCCTACCGCCCGTGGTTCCAGGCGCTGTGCCCGAAACTGGGGTGCACCGTGCCATCGCGGGTCGACATTACCCATATCAAGAGCAGCAACCTGGTGGTGCGCAGCCATCCCGAGTTCGCCGGGGCGCTGGTGGTGGATGCCATCCTCTATAACCGCGCGACCTTCTCCCAGCCCTTCCCGCTGCTGGAGCTGCGCTTTGCGGATTTGAACGGCAGCCTGATTGCCAGTCGTCGCTTCAAGCCCGCCGAATACCTGAGCGGCGAGTTGGCCGGCGTGAGCGAAATGCCCTCGCAGACGCCGATCCACATCTCCCTGGACATCCTCGACCCCGGCAACAAAGCCGTGAATTACAGCCTGAGCTTCCATTCGCCCGAGTGAAACGGCGTGCCCACCGAGGTTTGACGGCGGATTATTGACTTGGCCGCCGTCGACCAAACCGATGGCGATAAAAAAGTAACTGTTCAGATTTTATCCAATTCAGCCTTTAACCAGTCATCGAGAGCGGGTATCATGCCAACCCTTTTTCGAACTCTAATGATCCGGCCCCACAACAGGGAAGTCCTATGTCGGCGGTACGCATCGGCCCATACACATTGCAGAACGGCTTGATCCTCGCCCCGATGGCGGGTGTCACCGACCAGCCCTTTCGTCAGCTGTGCAAGCGTTTGGGCGCGGGTCTAGTAGTCTCTGAAATGGTTACCAGCGACATGAGTTTGTGGAACACCCGCAAGTCGCGGATGCGCATGATCCACGAAGGTGATCCCGAGCCACGCTCGGTGCAGATCGCCGGTGGCGATGCGCAGATGCTGGCGGATGCAGCCCGGGCCAATGTGGAGCTGGGTGCACAGATCATCGATATCAACATGGGCTGCCCGGCCAAGAAGGTCTGCAACAAGGCCGCCGGTTCCGCACTGTTGAAAGATGAGCAGTTGGTCGCCGAGATCCTGCAAGCCGTTGTCGGCGCAGTGGATGTGCCGGTGACCCTGAAGATTCGTACCGGTTGGGACCGGGACAACAAGAATGGCCTGACGGTGGCGAAGATCGCTGAACAGGCAGGTATTACAGCGCTGGCGGTGCATGGCCGCACCCGCGCCGACCTTTATACCGGTGAAGCCGAGTACGACACCATTGCCGCGATCAAGCAGGCCGTGTCGATGCCGGTCTTTGCCAATGGCGACATCGACAGTGCCGAGAAAGCCCGGCGCGTGCTGCACGCGACCGGTGCCGATGGCTTGTTGATTGGCCGGGCCGCCCAGGGGCGGCCGTGGATTTTTCGTGAAATCGAGCATTTCCTGCGTACCGGTGAAGTCTTGCCGGCACCAGAGTTGGTCGAGGTGGAACGTATTCTGCTAGAGCATCTGGCCGCCCTGCACGCCTTCTATGGGGACGTGATGGGAGTACGCATTGCTCGCAAGCATGTCGGCTGGTATCTCGCCACCTTGCCGGGCGCCAAGGAATTCCGCGCTCAGTTCAATCGTTTGGATGAAACGCAGGCACAGGTCGCCACCGTTCGTGAGTTCTTCGCCGGACGCGACAAGAGCCTGGGAACAGGGGATGGAGAAGGGGTGGCCGCATGACGATGATGACCGAGACTTTAGTGAGTGGAACAACACCCGTGAGCGACAACGTCAATTTGAAACAGCACCTCAACACGCCGAGCGAAGAAGGCCAGACCCTTCGCGGGAGTGTCGAGAAGGCGCTGCACAATTATTTCGCCCACCTTGAGGGCGCTTCCGTCACGGATGTGTACAACCTGGTGCTCTCCGAAGTCGAGGCGCCCTTGCTCGAAAGCGTGATGAACTACGTCAAGGGCAACCAGACCAAAGCCAGTGAGCTGCTGGGCCTCAACCGTGGCACCTTGCGCAAAAAGCTCAAGCAGTACGATTTGCTGTAAGCATTCAATCAAACCAGAAAGGCGCCCGCGTAAAACCGGTCGCCTTTTTTGCTGACTTCCTTTGCTTTTGATGGAAATTGAGATGACCGACCAGACCACCCGCCTGCCGATCCGCCGTGCCTTGATCAGTGTTTCCGACAAGACCGGGATCCTCGAATTTGCCCGGGAGCTGGAAGCCCTGGGTGTGGAAATCCTCTCCACGGGCGGGACCTTCAAACTGCTGCAGGACAACGGCGTGGCCGCAGTAGAAGTCGCGGACTACACCGGTTTCGCAGAAATGATGGACGGTCGCGTCAAGACCCTGCACCCGAAAATCCACGGCGGCATCCTTGGCCGTCGCGGCATCGACGACGCCATCATGACCGAGCACGGCATCAAGCCGATCGACCTGGTGGCCGTCAACCTGTACCCGTTCGAAGCCACCATCAACAAGCCAGGTTGCGACCTGCCGACCGCCATCGAAAACATCGATATCGGCGGCCCGACCATGGTGCGTTCGGCGGCCAAGAACCATAAAGACGTGGCCATCGTGGTCAACGCCAGCGACTACGCCAGCGTCCTGGAAAACCTCAAGGCCGGTGGCCTGACTTACGCACAGCGCTTCGACCTGATGCTCAAGGCATTCGAACACACCGCCGCCTACGACGGCATGATCGCCAACTACATGGGCACCGTGAATCAAGCTGCGGACACCTTGAGCACAGAAGGCCGCAGCCAGTTCCCGCGCACCTTCAACAGCCAGTTCATCAAGGCCCAGGAAATGCGCTACGGCGAGAACCCGCACCAGAGCGCGGCGTTCTACGTGGAAGCCAAGCCGGCCGAAGTGGGCATCGCCACCGCTACTCAACTGCAGGGCAAGGAACTCTCCTACAACAACGTGGCCGACACTGACGCTGCGCTGGAATGTGTGAAGAGCTTCGTCAAGCCGGCCTGCGTGATCGTCAAGCACGCCAACCCGTGCGGCGTGGCCGTCAGCCCGGACGCTGAAGGCGGTATCCGCCAGGCGTACGAACTGGCCTACGCCACCGACACCGAATCCGCGTTCGGCGGCATCATTGCCTTCAACCGCGAGCTGGATGCCGAGACCGCCAAGGCCA
Organism: Pseudomonas salmasensis; assembly: GCF_014268375.2. Classification (NCBI taxonomy): domain Bacteria; kingdom Pseudomonadati; phylum Pseudomonadota; class Gammaproteobacteria; order Pseudomonadales; family Pseudomonadaceae; genus Pseudomonas; species Pseudomonas salmasensis. The sequence continues at coordinate 4,267,513 of NZ_CP077083.1, read as the reverse complement.
TCGTCGAGCGCCAGTTCGTCGAAGTGATCATCGCCCCAAGCGTCAGCGAAGAAGCCCGCGCCATCGTCGCCGCCAAAGCCAACGTGCGCCTGCTGGCCTGTGGCGAGTGGTCGGCAGACCGCGCCGCGGCCTGGGACTACAAGCGCGTCAATGGCGGCCTGCTGGTACAGAGCCGCGACATTGGCATGATCGGTAGCGACGACCTGAAAGTCGTGACCAAGCGCGCGCCGACCGAGCAAGAGATCAATGACCTGATCTTCGCCTGGAAAGTGGCCAAGTACGTCAAGTCCAACGCCATCGTCTACGCCAAGAACCGCCAGACCATCGGTGTCGGCGCGGGCCAGATGAGCCGTGTGAACTCGGCACGTATCGCCGCGATCAAGGCAGAACACGCCGGTTTGCAGGTGGTGGGTTCGGTGATGGCTTCCGATGCATTCTTCCCGTTCCGTGACGGCCTGGACAACGCTGCGAAAGCCGGCGTGACCGCCGTGATCCAACCGGGCGGCTCGATGCGTGATGCAGAAGTCATCGCCGCCGCTGATGAAGCTGGCATTGCGATGGTCTTCACCGGCATGCGCCACTTCCGCCACTAAACAGCACCCCTTCTCTACTGTAGGAGCGAGCTTGCTCGCGAAAAACTCAAGAACGCCACGGGGTGTCAATTTACCCTCGTCATCGTTGGCGACCTTCGCGAGCAAGAACTAGGCGTCCCCCTCGCTCCTACAGAGAAGCACAGCGTTTCTCAGAGGTTTTTGAAATGAATGTTTTGATCATTGGCAGCGGTGGCCGTGAACACGCCCTGGCCTGGAAAGTAGCCCAGGACCCACGCGTGCAGAAAGTCTTCGTGGCCCCCGGCAACGCCGGTACCGCCATCGAAGCCAAGTGCGAAAACGTCGCCATCGACGTGCTGGCCCTGGAGCAGTTGGCCGATTTTGCCGAGAAGAATGTTTCCCTGACCATCGTCGGCCCGGAAGTGCCGCTGGTGGCTGGCGTCGTGGATCTGTTCCGCAGCCGTGGCCTGGACTGCTTCGGCCCTACCGCTGGCGCCGCCCAGCTGGAAGGCTCGAAAGCCTTCACCAAGGACTTCCTGGCTCGCCACAAGATCCCGACGGCCGATTACCAGAACTTCACCGAGATCGAGCCGGCCCTGGCTTACCTGCGTGAAAAAGGCGCACCGATCGTGATCAAGGCCGATGGCCTGGCTGCCGGTAAAGGCGTGATCGTCGCCATGACCCTGCAGGAAGCCGAAGACGCCGTGCGCGACATGCTCGCCGGCAATGCCTTTGGTGACGCGGGTTCGCGTGTGGTCATCGAGGAGTTCCTCGACGGCGAAGAAGCCAGCTTTATCGTGATGGTCGACGGCAAGAACGTATTGCCGATGGCTACCAGCCAGGACCACAAGCGCGTCGGCAACGGCGACAGCGGCCCGAACACCGGCGGCATGGGTGCCTACTCCCCGGCACCCGTGGTCACCGCCGACGTGCACCAGCGCGTCATGGACCTGGTGATCTGGCCAACCGTGCGCGGCATGGCCGATGAAGGCAACGTGTACACCGGTTTCCTCTACGCCGGCCTGATGATCGACAAAGCCGGTAACCCGAAAGTCATCGAGTTCAACTGCCGCTTCGGCGATCCGGAAACCCAACCGGTGATGCTGCGCCTGCAATCGAGCCTGGTGCTGCTGGTGGAAGCCGCCCTCGCCCAGGCCCTGGACAAGGTCGAAGCACAATGGGACCCACGCCCGAGCGTCGGCATCGTGCTGGCGGCCGGTGGCTACCCTGCCGACTACGCCAAGGGCGATGTGATCGAAGGCCTCGACGCGGCGGCTGCGCTGGAAGGCAAGGTGTTCCATGCGGGCACCGCGCTCAAGGACGGCAAAGTTGTAACCGCCGGTGGCCGCGTATTGTGCGCCACCGCGATGGGTGCCAGTGTCGATGCCGCGCAACAACAGGCGTACAAACTGGCGGCGAAAATCGACTGGAAAGGCTGCTTCTACCGCACCGACATTGGCTACCGTGCCATTGCCCGCGAACGTGGTGAGAACAACTGAGCAGCTACACTTGCAGTAGCTATCCGTTCGGTTAGGTAAGGGCCTTTGGCCCTTGCCGTACCCTGTCGCCCCGCGCATAGTTAACCCGTGCATCCACCTACCGAAGGGATTTCGCCGTGCGCTGGCTCAGGATCGCCATAGGTTTCACAATCAGTCTGCTGACCCTGCTCTGCTTGCCGCCGGCCCAGGCCGCCGCGCAAGGCAGTGGCTGGGCAGTATTGCTTGATGAACAGGCCGACCTGCAACTGAGCGACATCCGTTCCGCCCGCTACACCAATCAATTCAGCCCCATCGAACTGGACCGCATCACTGCCGCGCAGCCGGACGGTGCGTTGTGGGTGCGTTTCAGGTTGCAGCCTGGCAAGCACGAACAAGTGCTGCGGGTGTTCGCCCCGGACCTGTCCAGCCTGAGCCTGTACGTGCTGGACGGCGACACCCTGGTGGAGCAACAAATCACCGGTACTCGCCAACCCCAGGCTGAGCGTCCGTTGCCCAGCAGTGACTTCATGTTACCGATGCCCCAGAGCCCGCGGCCCCTGGAAGTGTACCTGCGGCTGGTTTCGGAACACGAACTGCGCCCTTACATCACCCTGGAACCTGCGGTACTGGCCGCCGCCAACCAGAACCAGACGCTGATCTACGGCCTGCTGTTTGGCGTGCTGGCGATGTTGATCCTGCACAACCTCACGCGCTTCGCCTACCACCGCTCGCGCAGCAGCCTATGGCTGGCCGCGTGCGAGTTCCTGTTGATGCTCAGCCTGGCGCTATTGCTTAACCTGGTGGGGCCGTGGCTGCCGAACTGGCACGCGATCCAGACCCCTGGCGCCTACCTGGCCCTGTTGCTGACCGCCCCCTGCGGGCTGATGTTTGCCTACCGCTTCTTCATGCCCCTGGGCCCGCACCCGCTGAACAAAGTGTTGATGGCTGACATCCTGCTGATCATCCTGTGCGGCCTGTTGCTGTTGTTCGTCAATACCTTGCCGTTGAACATCATCACCTATGCCCTGGTCGCGCTGGCGGGCCTGAGCATGCTGTTTGTCTCGGCCTATCACTGGCAAAAAGGCTATCGCCCGGCGCGCCTGTTCGTGGCGGCCATGGTGGTATTCAACATCGGCACGCTGATCATCCTGCCCGCCCTGCTCGGCCTCACCCTGGTGGCGCCACAAGGCCTGATCGTCACCCTGCTGAGCTTTATCTGCCTCAGTGGCCTGCTGATGAGCCTGGCCCTCGGCGAGCGTCAGCGCGCCATTGTCGAAACCCGCTTCAGCCTGAGCCGCGACCTGGCGGCCAGCAACGCCGAAATCGCCGCCAAGGCCGAGTTCCTGGCGAAGATCAGCCACGAAATTCGCACGCCCATGAACGGTGTGCTGGGCATGACCGAATTATTGCTGGGCACGCCGTTGTCGGTGAAGCAACGTGACTATGTGCAGACCATCCACAGCGCCGGTAACGAGTTGCTCACCCTGATCAACGAGATTCTCGACATTTCCAAGCTCGAATCCGGCCAGATCGAACTCGATGATGTGCAGTTTGACCTCAATGCATTGATCGACGATTGCCTGAGCATCTTCCGCGCCAAGGCCGAGCAACAGAATGTCGAGCTGATCAGCTTTATCCAGCCTCAGGTGCCACGGGTGATCAGCGGTGACCCGACGCGGCTGCGCCAGGCGCTGCTGAGCCTTCTGGAAAACGCCCTGCACAAAACCGATGAAGGCGAAGTGCTGATCGTTGTCGCGCTGGATGAGCGCAGCACCAAGCCCCGCCTGCGCATTGCCGTGCAGGACAGCGGCGTGCCCATGGAAGCGGCCGAACGCGACGCTCTGCTGCACAGCGAACTGCACAGCAAAAACTTCCTCTCGGCGACGCGCTTGAGCGGCCATCTGGGCCTGGTCATCGCCCGCCAGTTGATCCTGTTGATGAACGGCGAGTTCGGCGTCAAGAGCGGCAGTCATCAGGGCAGCACCCTATGGCTGACCCTGCCCCTGGACCCGGAACGCCTGGAGCACCCGACCAGCGACCTCGACGGCCCGCTCAAGGACGCCCGCGTGCTGGTGGTGGACGACAACGACACCTGCCGCAAAGTGCTGGTGCAGCAATGCACGGCCTGGGGCCTGAACGTCAGCGCCGCGCCTTCGGGCAAGGAGGCCCTGGCGCTGCTGCGTACCAAGGCGCACCTGCGTGATTACTTCGATGTGGTGCTGCTGGACCAGAACATGCCCGGTATGACCGGCATGCAACTGGCGGCGAAGATCAAGGAAGACCCGAGCCTGAACCACGACATCCTGCTGATAATGCTCACCGGCATCAGTAACGCGCCGAGCAAGATCATTGCGCGCAACTGCGGGATCAAGCGCATCCTCGCCAAACCGGTGGCGGGCTATACCCTCAAGACCACCCTGGCCGATGAACTGACCCAGCGCAGCAAAGGCGCCCTCGTTGCACGCCCGGCCCCCAGCGCACCGGTAGCCATCACCGTGCCCAGTGATTTCCGCATTCTGGTGGCCGAAGACAACAGCATCTCCACCAAAGTGATTCGCGGCATGCTCGGCAAGCTCAACCTCAACCCGGACACCGCCAGCAACGGCGAAGAAGCGCTGCAGGCGATGAAAGCCCAGCGCTATGACCTGGTATTGATGGACTGCGAGATGCCGATCCTCGATGGTTTCTCTGCCACGCAGCAACTGCGGGCGTGGGAAGTCAGCCACCAACGCGTGCGCACGCCGGTGGTGGCGCTCACCGCGCATATCCTGTCGGAACACAAAGAACGCGCACGCCAGGCGGGCATGGACGGGCATATGGCCAAGCCGGTGGAGCTGTCGCAGCTGCGCGAACTGGTGGACTACTGGGTGGCGCAGCGCCAACAACGCCCTGAGCACAGCACCCTTTCCTGACTTGAAATACCATCCCCTGTGGGAACTGGCTTGCCTGCGATTGGCCGTAAGCCTCTCCGTAACTCTGTAGCAAACAACGGTAACCACGATGCGAAGCGAGCCGCTCTTGATCTTGATCTGCTCTTGATCTTGATCTTGATCTTGATCTTGATCTTGATCTTGATCTTGATCTTAAGCGCCCCGTTAAACCACGCTGGCCGGAATTCGACAGGGATTTGGGGGGTAAACCGGCAGGGATGCCGGTTTAGCCGCCCCGCGCCATGGATGGCGCGTGGCGGCGGCCCCCCAAATCACTGGCGGATTACGGGCACACCGAGCCTAGGCGAGGTGCCGAGTGGTGGGGCAAGAGCGTTTTGCTTACTTTTGCGCTTTTCAAAAGTGAGCCGCCGTCAGGGCGGAACCCTAAGTGGCCGTTACCTAAATAACGGATATGTACCCGGTCCAACTGTGTTGACTGTTAGGCCGTCTTCGCAGGCAAGCCAGCTCCCACATTTGGACTGCGGCGCATCAGCTAGATCAGCGTCGGCTGTCAGGCCGCCATCGCAGGCAAGCCAGCTCCCACATTTGATCTCTGTCAGATAGACTCCTCCCCACTTCCCCCGCCCGCGAGCCGCCCCCATGCTCCATGTGTTATTCAGCGTTTACCTGAAGATGCTGGTGCTCTACAGCCCGTTCTTTGTGCTGTCCTGCTTTATCAGCCTGACCCGTGGCTATTCCAGCAAGGAGCGTCGGCGCCTGGCGTGGAAGGTCGCACTGGCCACCCTGGTATCGAGCGTGTTGCTCTACCTGTTTGGCCGGGTGATTTTCAGCGTGTTCGGCATTACCGTCGACGCGTTCCGTATCGGCGCCGGCAGCGTGTTGTTTATCTCCGCCCTGGGCATGGCCCAGGGCAAGTCGGCGGTGCAGACCGACAACGTACAGCAGGACGTGACCATCGTGCCGCTGACCATCCCCCTCACCGTCGGCCCCGGCACCATCGGCGCCTTGCTGGTGATGGGCGTCAGCCAACCGCACTGGGACGACAAACTCACCGCCATCCTCAGTATTGCCCTGGCCAGCCTGACGGTGGGCGTGGTGCTGTACCTGTCTAACCGTATCGAACGCATTCTCGGCGACCAGGGCTTGCAGATTGTCAGCCGCTTGATGGGCCTGTTCGTCTGCGCCCTGGCCGCGCAAATCATTTTTACCGGGGTACGCGGCTACCTGGTGCCTTAGATCCGGTATTTGGCGATAGCCATTTCGACTTTGTCACCGGCGCTTTCGCGCATCAGTTGGATGGTTTTCTCGTTGACCATCGAGGTATTGAGCACCAGGCAAGTCTGCCCACTGAAGGCCTCTAACGAGGAGCTGTCCCACTCCAGGAACGGCAGGCCCACCTGTTTATCCACTCCATGGGTGCTGTAGGTCACCAGCACCATGATCAACTCGCCGCCTGTTTCAGCGCAGGAGGCCAGGCCGAAATCGCCGCCCTCGCGCACCGCGCAATTGCGCTTGAACAGCTCGAAAGACGCTGGCTGACGCTTCAATGCGTCCAGCGCATCGGCGGCCAGCTTTGGCAATGCGCTGAGCAACGGCCCGGACAGCGCCGTCGACGTCAGCATCGAGGCGATGATATTCAGCGCTGCCAGTTGCACCGTCAGGCCCTTGCCCGCCCGCGAGACCCGCTCAAAGCGACTGCGCAGGGGCAGCCAGCCCAGGCCGACCATGACCTTGATAAATTCCTCGTACCACGCCTCGCTACCACGCTGGACGTTCAGCACATCGCTCACATAACTGCTGGCCAGCAAATAGCTTTTGCGCACGTATTCGCGGTTCAACGCCGACAAGCCTTCGGCAAACGAAATCACCCCGTTGTTGACCACCGCCGCATTGCAATCATCCTCGCGATCCTGCGCGCCAGTGGCCTGCCGTGCAGGTGCGCCCGGCAACTTGTAGGCGGCGATCAACTTGCGCCTTTTTTTGCTGTTGATCCTTCTGTGACGTCGCTCCATTTTCTGTTCTCCACAAGCACCCCACATGGGGCTTGCTTCCACACTAGTCCAGGGAGCGGCGGGCTTTCCATGCGACAAACATCCCTCGGCCTGCCCCGCCCAAAACCAGCGCCCAGCAATGACAAGGCGCGGCGGGCAGGCGTGCGGTTTTCATCGTAAAAAAAAGAAAAAGCCCCGACCAACGCCAGGGCAATCCCTAGGTTATTCGGAGCTTTCCGGCAGCCAACGGGGCTGTTTTCAGGAGTTGGGTTTGTCGCCATACCAACGTGGCGTGTACACCCACTCGCCCCCACCGGCGCGAGGGAACACACAGGTGGTAGACGAACCGATCAGCACCATGGTGCGCATGTCCACCTGCTCGGGCGTCAGTTGCCCCAAGGTGGTCACGCGCAGCGTCTGGCCTGGGCGGCCGATGTCACGGCCCAGCACCACAGGCGTCTGTGGCGTGCGATGCAGCGCGACGATCTCCAGGGCGCGCCCCAGTTGCCAAGGCCGCGCCCGCGAGATCGGGTTGTAGAACGCCAAGGCTAGGTCGGCCTGGGAAGCCAGGTCCAGGCGTTTTTCGATGATCGACCAGGGCTTGAGGTTATCCGACAGCGACATCACACAGAAGTCATGCCCCAGCGGCGCGCCCGCCTGGGCGGCGGTGGCCAGCGAGGCGGACACCCCCGGCAGGATTTCCAGGTCGACCTGATGCCAGGCCGGCTCACTGGACTCGTGCAGCGCTTCGATCACTGCCGCAGCCATGGCGAATACGCCAGGGTCACCAGAGGACACCACCACCACCGAACGCCCTTGCGCAGCCAACTCGAAAGCATGGCGGGCGCGCTGCATTTCTTCGCGGTTGTCGGTGCAGTGTTGCACTTGGTCGTCCCGGAACGGCCCGGCCATGCGCACGTAGGTTTCATACCCCAGCACATCGGTGCAACGCGCCAGTTCCGCCTTCACCGCCGGCACCATCAGTTCAGCGGCGCCGGGGCCCAGGCCGATCACCGCCAGACGCCCGCGCGGGCGCCCAACCTGCGACAGGTCCAAGGGCTGCTCGGCCACGGTAATCCTGATATCCGCCACCGGCGCCACAGCGGCAAAACGCAGCGGTACGCCCAGGGCCGACGCGGCTTCATGCAAGGACGCGTCAGCCATCTGCAGGTCGCTGGCCAGCAGGCAGGCCAGGGACTGCACGGCCACACCCGCCGCCTGCAACGCCGTGCGCACACGCTCGGCCAACTGCGCACCCGGCCGGCAGGTGACGTAGACGTTCTGCGGGTAAATCAGCAACTCGTTGGCTGCCGGTGTGCGCTCGGCACTGCCCACATGAATCGCCAGTCGCGCTTGTTGATCCTGAGGCAGGCTAGCGTCCTCCAGCCATGGCGCCGCGCCTTCGATACGCACGCTTTCGCCGGCCAGAAGGTCGGAGACAAAGCGTTTGCCCAACTCGATATCGGCCAGTTGATAGCCCGCCGGCGGGTTGAGCAGGCAGGTGCCAAAACGCAACTCGCCGCTGGTGGTGATGGCGGCGGACACGCCGAGCGCTGCCGCAATATCGCGCGCCATGAGGTTTACGCCCCCCAGGCCACCGAGCAACGGCACCACAGCGCTGCCGTCTTCAGCCACGGCCAGCACGGCGGGCTCTTCGCCCTTTTCCAGCAGCAACGGCGCCAGGGTGCGGATCACAATGCCCGCGGCGCACAGGGCAATCAGGGGCGTGCCCTGCTGATAAAGCTGACGCAAGGTCGCGCCGAATTCGCTGTAGGTGCGGTCTGCACCTTCAACCCGTGTGGCCAGGCCGTGGATCAACGCGCCGGGGTAAACCTGCTGGAGCTTGCGCGCAGTCGCCAGGCTGCCCTGGCCCAGAATCACAATCGCCGGAGTCATCAACCTTGCCACCGTTCACCGGGCACGATGATCAGTGAGAAATACGGCGAAGACATCGGCTCCACCTGATCCAGCGGCACAATCTTCTGGTTGGCCATGGTGGCACGCTCCACATACAGCGCCCGCTCGGCCAGGCCCAGTTCTTCCAACACCTGGCGCACCTTCGGGAAGTTACGCCCCAGCTTCATGATCACGGCGGCATCGGCATCCGCCAGGCGGCGCTTGAGGTCCTCATGGGGCAATACGCCCGAGAGCACCGACAAGCTCTGGTTGCGATACACCAACGGCGCGCCAAGTACCGAGGCGCCCCCGAGCATCGAGCACACGCCTGGAATCACCTCGGCGTCGTAGCGCTCGGCCAGGCGGTCATGCAGGTACATGTAGGAGCCGTAGAAGAACGGGTCACCTTCGCAGATCACCGCCACATCGCGGCCCGCATCCAAATGCGCGGCCACATCGAGGCTGGCGTTGTCGTAGAAGTCGCTGATCACCTGCTCGTAGGACAGCGGCGCCGGCAGCACTTCGGTGGTCACCGGGTACACCAGCGGCATCAGGGTCTGTTGCGGTACCAGGTGGTCCTCGATGATGCCGAAGGCGTTGCCCTTCTTGCCCTTGGCCACGAAGTACGCCACCACCGGCGATTCACGCAGCAGGCGCAGGGCTTTGAGGGTAATCAGTTCCGGGTCACCGGGGCCGACGCCCAGGCCGATCAAACGTCCGCGCACCTGCATTATTCGACCTCCGTGGCCAGGGCATTGACCGCGGCGGCGGCCATGGCACTGCCACCCAGGCGACCTTGCATGATCACGAACGGCACCCCACGGCTGTCAGCGGCGAGCATCGCCTTGGATTCAGCGGCGCCAACAAAACCCACCGGAAAACCGAGGATCAACGCCGGTTTCGGCGCGCCGGCGTCGAGCATTTCCAACAGGTAGAACAACGCGGTCGGCGCGTTGCCGATCACCACCACGCTGCCTTCCAGATGCGGGCGCCACAGCTCAAGGGCAGCGGCAGAACGGGTGTTGCCCAGCTCGCGCGCCAGCTCCGGCACGCCGTCGTCACGCAGAGTACAGATCACTTGGTTATTGGCCGGCAGGCGTGCACGGGTCACGCCTTCGGAGACCATCCGCGCATCGCACAGAATCGGCGCGCCAGCGGCCAACGCGTCGCGCCCGGCCTTGCCCGCTCCTTCGGAGAATTGCAAGCCGTCGATGGACTCGACCATGCCGCACGCATGAATCACCCGCACCGCGAGTTTTTCCAGATCAGCCGGGATGCGGTCCAGGTTGGCTTCCGCGCGAATAATGGCGAAGGAGTTGCGATAGATCTCCTGACCGTCGCGGATGTAATCAATCATCGGTGTTGCTCCGTGGACGAGCGCGCAACAGGGCGCCCGCCGCTTCAATGGAAAGAGTGCGCGCGTGCAGCCGGCCAAAACCTGGCTGGGCTGCATCGCGAAAATAGAGGTCGTAGTGGCCGGGGCTCGTCGCCAGCAAGGTGGCGGGCGCGGTGTGCGCGGCGGCGCAGGAGCGCGGGCAGCCGGACAGGTGCACCTCGACGCCCGGTTGCAGAGCAGCCAGTTGCACGGCGTCGGCCTTGGTGTCGGCCAGGCCTTTTGCGCAGCCACTGGAGCCGGTGCAGGCAATCATGCGCGCCAACGGGTGGTCGAGGGAGCAGATAAAGCCCAGTTGCGCCAGGCGCTCGGTCACGGCGTGAGGCTTTTCGACGTTGGGCACCAGCACGCCTTGCCAGGGGGTGAAGCGCAAGGTGCCGTCCCCATAGTCGCTGGCCAGTTGTGCGGCGCCCTTGAGCATCGCCGGGTCCAGGCGGCCCAAGGGCGCGAGGGCAGCGACGTAGAACTGATTCTTCTGCACTTGTGGATAAGTGCCCACCTGCAGCGACGCGTCGCTGGGCGGGCGTGTGAAGCCGTCGGCTGGCAGCAGCGGCACACGCAAATGGCTCAGCACGTTATCCACAGGCAAATGGCGCATGCGCGTTTGCTCAGGGGTGGCGAGGTCCAGAAAGGCTTCCAGCACAGCCACCACCAACCCATGGCCCTGGTCCAATGGCACGGCGGCGAGAGGCGCATCCAGACCCGGGCACCCGGCCAGGCCGAACGCAAGCAGGGTTTCGCCATGGCGTACGAAGGCCGACAACCACAGGTCGTGGTGATGTTCGAGCATCGCCAGGTCTTCGCCGCCATCGAGCTGCACCGCGAACTTGGCCGACAGTTCATGGAAACGCGGATGGTTTTCCAGGGTGGCGAGGATCTGCGCGGCCAGCGGGCGGGTGTCGAATAGCATTTGCGGGTCAATGCCGGCGCTGGGGCTGAGCATCAGGTTGCGCACGTCGTCACCGCCCGCGTTGCTGGGGCCCAGGCCCGCCGCCAGCAGCCGGGCGATCAACGCTTGCTGCTCGGCGCCGATGCCGCGAATCTGCAAGTTGGCGCGGTTGGTCGCCTCGATCACTCCGCCCGCATACGTCTGGGCCGCGTCCGCCACGGCGTGGGCCTGGGCGGCGGTGATCGTGCCGCCCGCCAATTTCACCCGGCAAATGCCGCCGTCCAATGCCTGGACAATACGCAGCAACCCCGGACAAGCCGAGGGGCGCAAGGTATTCACAGCGGGCGTTGGGTTCACGGGGCTACCGGTTGACGGGTAAAGGCGCGGTATTATGCCTGCTTTGTCCGGCGGCATGAAAAGCCTGCCCGTCGGATGTCGTTCAAGGAATTGATATGTCGCCCTGGCTGACGGTTGTAGGCATCGGTGAAGACGGCTTCAAAGGCCTGGGCAGGAATGCCCGGCATGCCCTGTTGCGCGCCACGCGGATTATAGGTGCTCAGCGCCAGTTGGACCTGCTGCCGCTGTGTATGGGTGGCGAGCGCCAGGTGTGGCCGAGCCCGTTTTCCCTGGAGCCGGTGTTGTCGCGGCGTGGGGAGCCTGTGTGCGTCTTGGCCAGTGGCGACCCGATGTTCTATGGCGTCGGCGCCAGCCTGGCGCGGCACGTGGCTCCTGAGGAGTTGTTGATTTTGCCCGCGCCATCGTCGGTATCCCTGGCGGCGGCGCGCCTGGGCTGGCCGTTGCAGGAGGTGGTGACGTTATCCGTGGTGGCTCGTCCGGTGGCGGCACTTAATGCGCATCTGGCCAGTGGCGTGCGCTTGTTGGTGTTGAGCAATGACGGCAACAGCCCCGCGTTGATTGCGGCGTTGTTGGCCGAGCGCGGTTTTGGCCCCAGCCGCATCCGTGTGTTTGAACACTTGGGCGGCCCGGCTGAACGGCGTATCGACGGGCACGCGCAAGCCTGGGAGCACGCTGCGGTTGCCGATTTGAACCTGGTCGCCATCGACTGCCTGGCAGATGCCCACGCACCGCGCCTGTCGCGTCTTGCCGGCTTGCCGGACTCGGCCTTCAAACACGACGGCCAACTGACCAAACGCGATGTACGCGCCATGACCCTCGCCCGCCTCGCGCCCATGCCGGGCGAACTGCTGTGGGACGTGGGCGCGGGCAGCGGCTCCATCGGTATTGAATGGATGCGCACCCATCCCAGCTGTCGCGCCTTGGCGATTGAAGCCGACACCGGCCGCCAGGGCCTGATCGAACACAACCGCGACACCCTCGGCGTGCCCGGCCTGCAACTGGTTCGCGGCAAGGCGCCGGCTGCATTGCTCGGCCTGGAAGCACCACACGCCATCTTTATCGGCGGCGGCGTCACCCGCGACGGAGTGCTCGACACCTGCTGGCAACAGCTGCGCCCCGGCGGGCGGTTGGTGGCCAATGCCGTGACCCTGCAAAGCGAAATGACCTTGATGAACTGGCGCGCCCAACATGGCGGCGAACTGACCCGCATCCATGTGGCCCAGGCGCAGCCCTTGGGCGAGTTCGATACCTGGCGCCAGGCGTTGCCGATCACGTTGCTGGAAGTGATCAAACCGTTATGAAAAGGATTCTTTTACTGGGCGGCGTCACCGAAGCGCTGGCCATCGCCCGCACCTTGGGGCCGCAGCATATCTACAGCCTGGCCGGCGTGGGCCGTGTGCCAACCGACCTGAACTGCCAGGTTCGCGTCGGGGGTTACGGAGGCGCTGAAGGGTTAGCGCAGTTTATTCGTGACGAACGTATCAGCCTGATCCTTGATGCCACCCATCCGTATGCAGCGCAGATCAGCCAAAACGCGGCCCAGGCGGCGCGATTGAGCGATGTGCCTTGCTGGGCATTGCGCCGCCCGGCCTGGCAGCCGCAGCCGGGGGACGATTGGCGCGAGGTCGCTGACTGGGCCGAGTTGGTCGAAGCGCTCAAACCCTTCAAGCGCCCGCTGTTCACCTTGGGTCGCGAACCCTTGCAGCACCTCGACGAAATCCCCGCCGAGCAGTTCTGGACCTTGCGCGCGCTGGATGTGTATCCGGGCAATGAGCGCTGTGAAGTGATCGGCGCACGCGGGCCGTTCCTCATCGAGGACGAGCGGGCGTTATTCCAAGAACGGCGAATTGATGTGCTGATCAGCAAGAACAGCGGCAGCACCGCCACCGAGCCGAAGCTGGAAGTGGCGCGTGAGCGGGGGGTGCCGGTGTTGGTGTTGAAGCGGCCGGTGTTGGCTCAAGTAGACAGGGAATTCCTGTCGTCTGAAGAAACACTCAGCGCGTTGGCAAATTTCACTCGATGATGCAGGATCGCTCGCTTGCTTGATTAGTAACCTATTTGTTACCTTCAGGACAGCTAATGATTGAGATCGAAGAATACCAACGCGACAACGAGTCCAGTCCGTTCGATGAGTGGTTTTCATCCTTGAGTGTCCCAGCGGCAACTCGAGTTTCAACCGCTTTAGTTCGACTTGAAACAGGCAACACCAGCAACATCAAGTGGTTCGATGGGCTAGGCGAATACCGTATCGACTGGGGACCCGGCTTGCGAATCTATTTGATACGAGAAGGACATCGATTAATCATCCTGTTCGGTGGTGGTGATAAGTCCAGTCAAAAGCGCGATATCAAGGTCGTAAAGTCGCTGATTAATGAGTATCAGCGTGACAAGAAATTGAAACAAAAGAGGTGACCAGCATGGCGCTTACCCGTAGCTACAAACACACCATCGCTGAACGTGCCCAGCGAGACCCTGCATTCGCCCAAGCGCTTCTCGACGAGGCCGCTACGCTATTTCTCAATGGCGAGCCGGAAATATCTCGCGTGATCCTGCGTGATTTAGTCAACGCCACAGTAGGCTTTGAAGGCCTTGCGAAACAAACCGCCAAACCTAGCAAAAGCCTGCACCGAATGCTTTCGGCCAGCGGCAACCCCAGCATGGATAACCTTGCGGCGATTTTTGCCGTGATTAGAAAAGCCCTGGGTGTCGATATGCAGGTCCACGGCGTGCCCGCTGCATAATTTGCAATATAAACCAGCATGAATGCCCAGCAACGTCAGCGGTGCTACAGGCAATCAGAATTCTTTAAACGCCACAATCTCATGTGGGAGAGGGGGCTCGCTCCCGATTGCAGTAGCGCAGCCAGCAAATCAGCAACTGACACACTGCTATCGGGAGCAAGCCCGCTCCCACATTTGTACTGTGTTGCTAGCGGCTTGCGGCGGTCCCAAGCCCGACACCACTGTGCACCCGATCAGCCAGCAACTGCGCCAGCTCGATCAACTGTGCAACACCCAGCAACTCCTCTCGTTTAGGGCCTTCCAGATCAAAGGCCAGGTCGCAACTCAGCGCATTGGCCGAGGCGAGTGTTTCGCTGAGGTTGACCAACAGATCTTCAGTGCTGATTCCATCGGCCACGGTAAATAGCCGGATGGGGGTATTGAGGGTGTTTTTGTTCATTGTGAAGCTCCTTAACGCAAGGGGAGCTTGATCAAGCCGGGCCGCGACGCCCGACCGCTGCGTGTGCAGCGGTGTACGGAGACTAGAGATTGAGTGTCCTAGGGACAACCTCAAAGCCTTGTAAGGCGTTTCTGTTTTCCCCAATGCCTAGCCGAACGGACAGTTGTTTGGCTTTGCGCCTGCCAGCACCATCATTCTTGCGCCATTTGCACGCCATTCCCTTTGCATAAGCCAGTGCCACGACTGTGTTTGAGCCCTCCTGTGCGGATAATAAAAATGCTGCCAGCATTGTTATGCCGTCTTACATCCATCAGAAGTTTAGTGAGACTTACGGTTGGCGAAACAGACGTTAGACGCCGACGATCTTCGTCAGGCGGCAGACAGCAATTTTGATGCTATCAAGCCATACCTCCTGGATCATGGCTTCGCTGAGTCTGATCTCGAGATGGCACGCACCCGAATGCATAAGGTCAACGAAAACCAGGGGTGGTACTAGGATGGAAGCAGTAAACATTGATCGCTTGGTAAAACGCTTGGGACGCACCTACGATGATTTTGTTGCCGAGGGCTTACTTCGTGCCGGGTCAATAAAACCATTATTTGAAAACGGTCAAAACTCCCATTTCATTCATAAACCAGAGCCAGGCGTTGAGCTTTGGTTTTGGGCCGAAACCATGAGATTGGAGCGAATCGTTTTTTGCCTGATTTCACTGGCACAAGGCGAGCCCAAGTATTCCGGTGAACTGCCTGTACCCCTCACCCTCTCAATGAACCAAGACAGCATCCGAAAAACGCTTGGAATGCCACACGAGTCCAAAGGACCAGTGAAATTACCGTTACCGATTGGAGCGTCAGGTGGATGGGATTCCTATCGACTCAGCTTGGAAACGCACTCAAACGCAAGGATTGCCGTGCAATATTTATCCGATAAAACCGTATGTGGTTTAGCGTTCACTTTGGTTGATATGGGCCGCGATTGAACGCGTTAACAGAAAAAGGAGTGACCCATGACTCAATTTAAAGATTTCGATATAGCCGAGCATCTGACGACCCCAGAGGACATGGCGGAGTATCTCGAAGCCTCTTTCGAGGAGGACGCCGGTGACGGATTGCTGATTCGCTCAGCGCTCAACAATATCGCCCGCGCCCAAGGCATGACCCAAATAGCCCGCGACGCCGGCCTCGGACGAGAAAGTCTGTACAAAGCCCTCTCCAGCACGGGCAATCCCGAATTCGCGACTATCATGAAAGTCATGAAGGCTCTGGGCCTCAAGCTCCACGCCACGGCCGTCTGAACCACTGCGACACCAAACCACACCCGCCCTTTTTACTTATCCCCCTCGATCAGGCTAAATACCCGCCTGATCGTTTAACCCTACGGATTATCCGCCATGGCCCGTCAACGCTTTGCAATTGCCTGGATCGCCTGCCTTGCAGTGCTGTTCAATGCGTTTGCCATGCCGTTGGCCAGTGCGATGCAGCAGACGGACGACCCGATCAAGCGTCTGATGTGGGGCGGGTTCTGTTCGTCCAATGGCGCCAGCCTCAAGGCGATTGCCCTGGGCAAGCTGGAAATCCCGGCGCCGCCGGATGATCACTCGGCTATGCAGCATTGCTGGTGTTGCTCGGGTTCGGCGCCCTTGGTGGCGTTGCCGGGGCATGTGCCGCAGTTGTATGTGACGCGCTTCGAGGCGGTGCAGAGCCTGCCGCCGCGCTTATTGCGCAATCCCACCCCGCGCCAGCAATGGCCGAGCCTTAACCCGCGCGCCTCTCCAACGGTCTGATTTTCTTCGCAAGTGAACTGCGTTTAGAACCGTTCTGGAGAACTGCCATGCTTAAATCTTCCCTGCTTCTGGCTGCGTTGCTGCTGCCGGTGTTCAGTGCTGCCAATGCCGAGGACTACAAGGCCGGCGACTTGGAGGTCAGCAATCCCTGGTCCCAGGAATTGCCGCCGAATGCGCCCACCGTCGCGGCCTATTTTGTGATTCATAACACCGGGGCTACCCCGGATCGCCTGCTCAGCGTTGAAACCAGCGTCGCCGAAAAAGCCGAGCTGCATGAACATGTAATGCAGGGCGACTTGATGAAGATGCAACAAGTGCCCAGTGTCGCCGTACCGGCCAAGGGTGAGTTGACCTTCGCACCGATGGCCTATCACGTGATGTTGCTGGGCCTCAAAGACCGCAGCCTGTTGGCCGATGGCAAGCAATTCCCGCTGACCCTGACCTTCGAGAAAGCCGGCAAGGTCGAGGTGCAAGTGTCGGTGCACAAAGCGCCACCGATGGCTGGCCACGAGCATATGCACGCTCAGTAAGCCAACCTCGATGGGCGCCCCTCGCGCCAGGTTGTCTTTCCACTACCGCGTAAAGCGCGGCAGTTGGATCAGCCTGTTCGCCATGCTGATGATCTTTATCGGTCCGCTGATTTCCCAGGCGATGCCGATGGATCATCACGCCGGTATGTCCATGGAAATGCCCATGGAGATGCCGAGCGACCACGGCGAATCCCATCACACCAAAGCCCCCGCCGAACACCACGCACTCTGGGCCAAGTGCGGCTATTGCGACCTGCTATTCAGCTGCCCGGCCCTGCCCGGCAGCGTCTCCTACGTAACCCTCGGCACCCCGCCGCCCGCCAACGCCCTCACCCCCGCCACGCGCCTGGGCCATGCCCGGCAGAGCATCTTCCCCGGCGCCCGTAGCCGTGCGCCGCCCATCGCTTCGTAAGCCCTTCACAGCGTTACTTCACCCCGGCCGACTTTAGACAGACAGCCGCAGGCTGCTGGCCGTGTTGTTTACGATTGATTGATGGAATTTGTCATGTCCAGGTTTTCTGCTGACACCCGTTTGGGAAGTACTGCCCTGCTCACCGCGTTATGCGGCGCACTATTGGCTGCCCACGCTCACGCCGACGAGCATGAGCTGAGCCCCACGGTCATCACCGCGATTGCCCCCAGCTCGCCGCTGACCGTGGTCACCAACCCCAAAGACCCACGCCAACCGGTGCCCGCCAGCGATGGCGGCGACTACCTCAAGACCATCCCCGGCTTCGCCCTGGTGCGCAACGGCGGCACCAATGGCGACCCGGTGCTGCGCGGCATGTTCGGCTCGCGCCTGAATATCCTCACCAACGGCGGCATGATGCTCGGCGCCTGCCCAGGCCGTATGGATGCGCCAACTTCGTATATTTCGCCGGAAACCTACGACAAGCTCACCGTGATCAAAGGCCCGCAAACCGTGCTCTGGGGCCCGGGCGCGTCTGCCGGCACCATCCTGTTCGAGCGTGAGCCGGAGCAGTTCGGCGAGCTGGGCACGCGGGTCAACGCCAGCGTATTGGCCGGCTCCAACGGGCGTTTCGACAAGGTCATCGATGCCGCTGCCGGCGGGCCATTGGGCTACGTGCGGGTGATCGGCAACCAGGCCCACGCCGACGATTACAAGGACGGCAACAACGACACCGTCGCCTCGCGCTATGACAAGTGGAACGGTGACGTAGCCGTGGGTTTCACGCCCGACGCCGATACCCTGCTGGAACTCACCGCCGGGCGTGGCGACGGCGAGGCGCGCTACGCCGGGCGCGGCATGGATGGCTCGCAATTCCTGCGCGAAAGCCTGGGGCTGCGTTTCGAGAAGTCCAATATCGGCGAGGTGCTGGATAAGGTCGAGGCGCAGGTCTATTACAACTACGCCGACCATGTGATGGACAACTACAGCCTGCGCGTCCCTTCGGGCACCGGAAGGATGGCGGGGCCCATGGCGTCCAACGTGGACCGCCGCACCCTCGGCGCACGTATCAAGGCGACCTGGCGCTGGGCCGATGTGCAATTGATCAGCGGCCTGGATGCACAGACCAATGAACACCGTGCGCGCAGCGGCATGGGCATCGACACCTATAAGGATGCGCCGCGTAACAAGGACGCCAATTTCCACAACTACGGTGTGTTCGGCGAACTGACCTGGTACGCCGCCGACAACGATCGCCTGATCACCGGCGCACGCCTGGACCGCGCCTCGGCCAAGGACTTCCGTCAACGCACCGGCTCGGGAATGATGTCGCGCCCGAACCCGACTGCCGGCGACACCCGCGCCGATACGTTGCCCTCGGGCTTTGTGCGCTATGAACACGACCTGGCGAACAGCCCCACCACGCTGTATGCCGGCCTGGGCCACGCGGAACGTTTCCCGGATTACTGGGAGCTGTTTTCCCCCAACACCGGCGCGGCCGGTTCGGTGAATGCCTTCGACGGCGTGAAACCGGAGAAAACCACCCAGCTCGACTTCGGCGCCCAGTACAAGCGCGCCGACCTGGAAGCCTGGGCCTCGGCCTACGTCGGCCAGGTGCGCGACTTCATTCTGTTCGACTACAGGCCCGGCATGATGGGCACCACCTCCCAGGCGCGCAATGTGGACGCACGCATCATGGGCGGCGAACTGGGCGCGGCGTACAAGCTGAGCCAACACTGGAAAGCCGACGCCAGCCTGGCCTATGCCTGGGGCAAGAACAGCAGCGACGGCAAGGCCCTGCCACAAATACCACCGCTGGACACGCGCCTGGGCCTGACCTACAGCGAAGACGATTGGAGCGCTGGTGCGTTGTGGAGGGTGGTTGCGGCGCAACACCGTATCGACCCGAACAAGGGCAACGTGGTCGGCAAGGACTACGACAAAAGTGGCGGCTTTGGCGTGTTCTCGCTGAACGCGGCGTACCGCATCAACAAGCACTTCAAGGTCAGTACCGGGGTCGACAATTTGTTTGGCAAGGCTTATGCCGAGCACTTGAACCTGGCCGGTAACGCAGGCTTCGGTTACCCAGCCAACGACCCGCAGGCCATCAAGGAACCGGGGCGTACGCTCTGGACCAAGGTGGACATGAGCTTCTAAACAGAGCCCTGTAGGAGCGAGCTTGCTCGCGAAAAACGTCAACGATAACGCAGCGCGCTCAGGTTTTTCGCGGGCAAGCCCGCTCCTACAGTTTTCAGCGCTCACGACCCAACACATAACAAGCCTTGCGGAGCCCCTGATGACCACACAAAAAATCTCCTTCTACAACCTGGCCTGGCGCTGGCATTTCTACGCCGGCCTCTTCGTCGCCCCCTTCATGGTGCTGCTGGCCCTCACCGGTATCATCTACCTGTTCAAACCCCAACTCGACCCGCTGATGTACGGCCACCTGCTCACCGTGCCCGCCGCCGAACACGCGCTGAGCGCCGACGAGCAACTGCAGCGCGCCCAGGCCGCCTACCCCCACGCCGCGATCAGCAAATACCTGCCGCCTGCCGACGCCACGCGCAGCGCGCAGTTTGTGATGCGCAACGACGCCCACGAAGTGACGGTGTTCATCGACCCGTATCGCGGCACCGTCCTCGGCGAGCAAGACGCAAACAACAACCTGCAAGCCATCGTCCGCGCCCTGCACGGCGAGCTGATGATCGGCACCGTCGGTGATCGCCTGATCGAACTCGCCGCTGGCTGGGGCGTGATGCTGGTGGTGTCCGGCCTGTACCTGTGGTGGCCGCGGGGCAAGTCTTCGGCCGGGGTGTTGTGGCCGCGCTTCGGCAGCCGTGGCCGCTTGTTCTGGCGTGACCTGCACGCTGTCGCCGGGTTCTGGGGCGCGGCGTTCCTGCTGGTGATGCTGCTCAGCGGCATGACCTGGACCGGCTTCTGGGGCAAGCAATACGCCGACCTGTGGAACACCTTCCCGGCAGCGATGTGGAACAACGTGCCGCAGTCCGACCAGCAGGCCCGTGCGCTCAACACCGCCACCCAGCAAACCGTGCCCTGGGCCCTGGAAAACACGCCGATGCCAATGTCCGGCGCCCACGCCGAACATATGAATCACGGCGCGATGCACGCAGGCCCGGCTGCACCCACCGTACGCCTGCAACAGGTGGTCGACCTGGCCAACGCGCGCAAGGTCGAACCCGGCTACAGCATCACCTTCCCCACCACCGCCACCGGCGTATTCACCGTCGCGGTGTTCGCCGACGACCCGCGCAACGACGCCACCCTGCACGTGGACCAGTACACCGGCAAGGTCCTGGCCGATGTGCGTTGGGATCATTACAACCTGGTCGCACGCGCCACCGAGACCGGCGTGATGCTGCACGAGGGCAAGATGTTCGGCTGGGTCAACCAACTGATCGTGCTGGTGATCTGCCTGATGATCCTGCTCAGCGCGGTCAGTGGCGTGGTGATCTGGTGGAAGCGCCGGCCACAGGGTGGGCTGGGTGTACCGCCGCTGCGCCACGACCTGCCCAAGTGGAAAACCGCGATGGCGATCATGCTTGGGCTTGCGATCATTTTCCCGTTGGTAGGGGCTTCGTTGGTCTTGGTGTGGGCGCTGGATCGGTTGCTGCTGTCACGCATTAGCGCAACCGCCTGACGCATTGTCGCGCAACGCCCTCTTTTGAAGCCTGCCGTGCACTCAACGGCCTGCGTGGCGCCAACCTGGTGCGCCACGGAGCGGCTTTACCTCCTGAACCCGCCGGTAAACCCGTGTCTGGCGTAGCAGGCACAGCCCTTGCAAAGCCCTGTGTATCTGCCCCACAACAATTATCGGTACACGGAGATCGCACCATGAAGCGTCGCAGCTTGATCAAGGCTTTCACTTTGTCGGCATCCATTGCCGCCATGGGTTTGACCTGGACCGTCCAGGCCGCCGAGACCATCAAGGTCGGCATCCTGCACTCGTTGTCCGGGACCATGGCGATCTCCGAAACCTCGCTCAAAGACATGGCGCTGATGACCATCGACGAGATCAACGCCAAGGGTGGGGTGAACGGCAAGATGCTCGAACCGGTGGTGGTAGACCCAGCGTCCAACTGGCCGCTGTTCGCCGAGAAAGGCCGGCAACTGCTGACCCAGGACAAGGTGGCCGTGGTGTTCGGCTGCTGGACCTCGGTGTCGCGTAAATCGGTGTTGCCGGTGTTTGAAGAACTCAACGGCTTGCTGTTCTACCCGGTGCAGTACGAAGGCGAAGAGATGTCGCCCAACGTGTTCTATACCGGTGCGGCGCCGAACCAGCAGGCAATCCCGGCGGTGGAATACCTGATGAGCGAAGAAGGCGGCAGCGCCAAGCGTTTCTTCCTGCTCGGCACCGACTACGTGTACCCGCGCACCACCAACAAGATCCTGCGCTCGTTCCTGCATTCCAAAGGCGTGGCGGATAAAGACATCGAAGAGGTCTACACCCCGTTCGGCCACGCCGATTACCAGACCATCGTCGCCAACATCAAGAAGTTCTCCGCCGGCGGCAAGACCGCGGTGATCTCCACCGTCAATGGCGACTCCAACGTGCCGTTCTACAAAGAGCTGGCCAACCAAGGCTTGAAAGCCACCGAGGTACCGGTGGTGGCGTTCTCGGTGGGTGAAGAAGAACTGCGTGGCATCGACACCAAGCCGTTGGTGGGCAACCTCGCGGCCTGGAACTACTTCCAGTCGGTGGAGAACCCGGTAAACCAGAAGTTCGTGGCCGACTGGAAAGCCTACGCCAAGAAACACAACCTGCCGGGCGCCGACAAAGCCGTGACCAACGACCCGATGGAAGCCACCTATGTGGGCATTCATATGTGGGCGCAGGCGGCGGAAAAAGCCAAGTCCACCGACGTCGACAAAGTGCGTGAAGCCCTGGGCGGCCAGACCTTCGCCGCGCCGTCGGGCTTCACCCTGACCATGGACAAGACCAACCACCACCTGCACAAGCCGGTGATGATCGGTGAGATCCAGGCCGACGGGCAGTTTTCGGTGGTGTGGCAGACCCAAGCGCCAATTCGTGCACAGCCGTGGAGCCCTTACATTCCGGGCAATGACAAAAAGCCGGACTATGCCGTGAAGAGCAACTAAAGCCCACCACAGCTCGAATGTGGGACATGGTCACTGTGGGAGCTGGCTTGCCTGCGATGCAAACAACTCGGTGTGCCTGACACACCGCAGCGATGCCATCGCAGGCAAGCCAGCTCCCACACACAGCCTGCTCCCACACTGTCCCCGCATGACCAGGACATTTTTGTATGCCCACTGCCCTCCACCGCCTCATCCTCGCCCTGCTGCTGTTGCTGCCCTTGGGCGCACACGCCAGCGACGCCGAAGACTTCCTGGCCGCCAACCCGGTGCAGCAAGCCAAACTCCTGCAGGACTGGGCCGCCAACCCCGCCCCTGCACGTATCGAGTTGGTGGACGCCCTTGAGCAAGGCCAACTCACGCTCAACGGCGAAACCAAGACCGTGCGCCTGAACAACCGCCTGCGCGGCTTGATCAATAACGTGCAAGCCAGCCAGCAACTGCTCGCCGCCGACCCCAAGGTGCGCCTGGAGGCAGCGCGCACCCTGCAAAAAAGCGCGGTGCCTGCACAACTGAAATTCCTCGACCAGCAGGTCGCCGCCGAGACGGATGAGCAGGTGCACAGCGCCCTCAGCCTGGCCCTGGCCAACCTGCAACTGGTCGACCCTGACCCGGTGGTGCGCCTGGCGGCCGTGCGCTTGCTCGGCAGCACGGGCGACCCGCTCGCGCGCACGCGCCTTGAAGCGCTGCTGGCGCCAGGCGTGGAAGCCGACGCCGCCGTGCACACCGCTGCTGAAACCAGCCTGGCCCAGGTCAAACGCAAACTGATGATGGGTGAGATCCTCGGCCAGGCGTTCAGCGGCATGTCCCTGGGCTCGATCCTGCTGCTGGCGGCCCTGGGCCTGGCGATCACCTTCGGCTTGCTCGGCGTGATCAATATGGCCCACGGCGAGATGCTGATGCTCGGCGCTTACTCCACCTATGTGGTGCAGTTGATGATGCAGCGCTATGTACCCCAGGCCATCGAGTTCTACCCGTTGATCGCGTTGCCGGTGGCGTTCTTTGTCACTGCGGCCATCGGCATGGCGCTGGAACGCACAGTCATCCGTCACCTGTATGGCCGCCCCCTGGAAACTCTGCTCGCCACCTGGGGCATCAGCCTGATGCTGATCCAGTTGGTGCGCCTGGTGTTCGGTGCGCAGAACGTCGAAGTGTCGAACCCGGCCTGGCTGTCCGGCGGCATCCAGGTGCTGCCCAACCTGGTGCTGCCGTACAACCGCATCGTCATCATCGCCTTCGCGCTGTTCGTGGTGGTGCTCACCTGGCTGCTGCTGAACAAGACGCGCCTGGGCCTCAACGTGCGCGCCGTCACCCAGAACCGCAACATGGCCGCCTGCTGCGGCGTGCCCACAGGGCGTGTGGACATGCTCGCCTTCGGCCTCGGTTCCGGCATCGCGGGCCTTGGCGGCGTGGCGCTGAGCCAGATCGGCAACGTCGGCCCGGACCTGGGCCAGAGCTACATCATCGACTCGTTCCTGGTGGTGGTGCTCGGCGGTGTCGGCCAGTTGGCCGGTAGTGTCATGGCCGCCTTTGGCTTAGGGATCGCCAACAAGATCCTCGAACCCCAGATCGGCGCCGTGCTCGGCAAGATCCTGATCCTCGCGCTGATCATTCTGTTTATCCAGAAACGCCCGCAAGGACTCTTCGCACTGAAAGGACGGGTGATCGACTGATGAACCAGCCATTGATGCTTACGGCCACGCAAAAGGCCGGCCCCAAAGTCACGATTGCAGTCGGTGCGGTCATCCTGCTCCTGCTGCTGGCGTTGCCCCTGTGTTCGCTATTGTCTGCCGACAACCCGCTGCATGTGTCGGCCTACACCTTGACCCTGGTGGGCAAGATCCTCTGCTACGCCATCGTCGCCCTGGCGCTGGACCTGGTGTGGGGTTACGCCGGAATGTTATCCCTGGGCCACGGTTTGTTCTTCGCACTGGGCGGCTACGCCATGGGCATGTACTTGATGCGCCAGGCGTCGGGCGATGAGTTGCCGGCGTTCATGACCTTCTTGTCCTGGACCGAATTACCCTGGTACTGGGCCGGCACCGACCACTTCCTCTGGGCGTTGTGCCTGGTGGTCCTGGCCCCCGGTTTGCTGGCCTTGGTGTTCGGTTTCTTCGCCTTCCGCTCGCGGATCAAGGGCGTGTATTTCTCGATCATGACCCAGGCCCTGACGTTCGCGGGGATGCTGTTGTTCTTTCGCAACGAGACCGGGTTTGGCGGCAACAACGGCTTTACCAACTTCCGCAGCATCTTAGGTTTTGGCATCACTGAACCGGGCACGCGGGCGGTGTTGTTTATCGCCACGGTGCTGTTGCTGGTGGCCAGCCTCTACATTGGCTGGCGCCTGGCGAAGAGCAAGTTCGGGCGTGTGCTCACCGCCCTGCGCGATGCCGAGAACCGCCTGATGTTCTGCGGTTACGACCCACGCGGTTTCAAGCTGTTCGTGTGGGTGTTGAGCGCGGTGTTGTGCGGCCTTGCCGGCGCGCTGTATGTGCCGCAGGTGGGCATCATCAACCCCAGCGAAATGTCACCGACCAACTCCATCGAAGCCGCCGTGTGGGTGGCGCTGGGCGGGCGTGGCACGCTGATCGGGCCGCTGCTCGGCGCCGGTGTGGTCAATGGCATGAAAAGCTGGTTCACCGTGGCCTTCCCCGAGTACTGGCTGTTCTTCCTGGGGGCGCTGTTCATCATCGTCACCCTGTACCTGCCCAAGGGCGTTATCGGCCTGCTGAAGAAATGAGGAACGTCATGCTTGAACCTATTTTCGATGCAGGCAGCGGCCGCGATGCGATTGGCATCGGCCAGGTCGCGGGCAAAGGGCTCAACACTCGTCACGGCACCATTCTGACCCTGGAAGATATCAGCGTCAGCTTTGACGGTTTCAAGGCCCTCAACGACCTGAACCTGTACATCGGCGTGGGCGAATTGCGCTGCATCATCGGCCCCAACGGCGCGGGCAAGACCACGCTGATGGACGTGATCACCGGCAAGACCCGGCCCAGCCACGGCAAGGCCTGGTTTGGCGAAACCCTGGACCTGACCCGCATGAGCGAAGTGCAGATCGCCCAGGCCGGCATCGGGCGCAAGTTCCAGAAGCCCACGGTGTTCGAAGCCCTCAGCGTGTTCGAAAACCTGGAGCTGGCGCAGAAGACTGACAAGTCGGTGTGGGCCAGCCTGCGTGCGCGCCTGAGTGGCGAGCAAAATGACCGCATCGCAGAAGTGCTCGACACCATCCGCCTCACCGCCTCGGTGCATCGCCCCGCCGGTTTGCTGTCCCACGGCCAGAAGCAGTTCCTGGAAATCGGCATGCTGCTGATGCAAGACCCGCAACTGTTGCTACTGGATGAACCGGTGGCAGGCATGACCGACGCCGAGACCGAGTTCACCGCCGAGCTGTTCAAACGCCTGGCCGGCAAGCACTCGTTGATGGTGGTGGAACATGACATGGGGTTTGTCGGCTCGATTGCCGACCATGTGACCGTGTTGCACCAGGGCAGCGTGCTGGCCGAAGGGTCGCTGGAGCAGGTGCAGGAAAACGAGCGGGTGATCGAGGTCTACCTCGGTCGCTAAGATGGTTTTCCTGTAGGAGCGAGCTTGCTCGCGAAGATCGTCAACGATAACGCGGGCATCCTGAATGCACGCGGTGCCCTCAGGTTTTTCGCGAGCAAGCTCGCTCCTACAGGGGTTTGAGGAGGTTTTGAGAATGCTGCAAGTCGACAAGCTGCACCAATACTACGGCGGTAGCCACATCCTGCGTGGGCTGTCTTTTGATGTGAAAATCGGCGAAGTCACCTGCCTGCTCGGGCGTAACGGCGTGGGTAAGACCACCCTGCTCAAGTGCCTGATGGGCCTGTTGCCGGCCAAGGAAGGCGCGGTGAACTGGGAAGGCAAGGCCATCACCGGTTTCAAGCCGCACCAGCGTGTGCATGCCGGCATCGCCTACGTGCCCCAGGGCCGGGAGATATTCGCGCGGCTCACGGTGGAAGAAAACCTGCTGATGGGACTGTCGCGCTTCCCCGGCTCCGAAGCCAAAGAGGTGCCGACTTTCATCTACGAACTGTTCCCGGTGCTGCTGCAAATGAAGCATCGGCGCGGCGGTGACTTGTCCGGCGGGCAGCAGCAACAGTTGGCGATTGGCCGTGCCCTGGCGAGCCGCCCGCGCCTGTTGATTCTCGATGAGCCCACCGAAGGCATCCAGCCGTCGGTGATCAAGGAAATCGGCGCGGTGATCAAGAAGCTCGCGGAGCGCGGTGACATGGCGATTTTGTTGGTGGAGCAGTTCTATGACTTTGCCGCTGAGCTGGCAGACCAGTACCTGGTGATGTCCCGTGGCGAAATCGTGCAGCAAGGCCGTGGTGAAAATATGGAAAGCGACGGTGTGCGCGGGCTGGTAACCATCTAATCTGTAGCCTCCTAACGATAAGCACACGCTCATGAACCTGCCCGTTTCCCCTGCCCTGTTCACCCCCAGCTGGCACGCCGAGCTGGAACTCGGCTACGCGCGTGTCGACAACACCACGCGCCCGGTGCTGCGCCGCCACCTTGGCCCGCTGCGGGTGCAAAAGCACCTGTACGCCGAAGGCCCCGAGGTGTGCCAGCACATCATCGTGCATCCTCCAGGCGGGATTGCCGGTGGCGATCGCCTGGACATCAGCGCCCATGTGGGCACGGGGGCGTGGGCACAACTGACCAGCCCCGGCGCCGCCAAGTGGTACCGCGCCAGCGGCCCGGCGTTTCAACAACTGGAACTGACCGTGGAAGCCGGCGCGACCCTGGAATGGCTGCCCCAGGAAACCATCGTGTTCAGCGCCGCCCAGGCCGAACTCACCACACGAATCGAGCTGTCGGGCGATGCGCGGTTGTTCTACTGGGATGTGGTCGCCCTGGGCCGCCCGGCCAGTGGCGAACGGTTCGACCTGGGCCACTTTCAATCGCACCTGGACATTCGCCGCGACGGCCAGTTGCTCTGGCACGAGCGCCAGCGCATTGTGGGCGCCGATGGGTTGCTGGATTCGCCTATCGGGCTGGATGGGCAACCGGTGTTTGCCACGTTGTTGGTGACCGGTGAAGTCGATGCGCAATTGCTGGAACAATGCCGCTCACTGCCCCACACGGTGCGCGGTGACCTGACCCAACTGCCTGGCTTGCTGGTGGCGCGTTGTTTGGCCAGTGAAGCGTTGCTGGCGAGGGGTTGGTTGATTGATTTATGGCGGCTATTGCGCCCCGCCATGCTTGGACGCGAAGCCGTATCACCCAGAATCTGGAGCACATGAACATGCGCCCTTCTGTAGGAGCGAGCTTGCTCGCGAAGATCGTTAACGATAACGCGGGCATCCTGAATGCACGCGGGGCCCTCAGCTTTTTCGCGAGCAAGCTCGCTCCTACAGGGGTGAGTGCTCGCCCTTTTAATTGCCTTACGACGGACTGAACCATGGACCTGACCCCACGGGAAAAAGACAAACTGCTGATCTTCACCGCAGGCCTGGTCGCCGAGCGGCGCCTGGCGCGCGGGGTGAAGCTCAACTACCCGGAGACCATCGCCTATATCTCTGCCGCCTTGATGGAAGGCGCCCGCGATGGCCGCACCGTGGCCGACCTGATGCACTACGGCACCACCCTGCTCAGCCGCGAACAAGTGATGGAAGGCATCCCGGAAATGATCCCGGATATCCAGGTGGAAGCCACGTTCCCCGACGGCACCAAGCTGGTCACCGTCCACCAGCCCATTGCGTGAGGTGCGGCCATGATTCGTGATGCAACCGAACACGACCTGCCGGCGATTCGCGCCATCTACAACGACGCGGTGTTGAACACCACGGCGATCTGGAACGAGCAACCGGTGGACCTGGCCAACCGCCAGGCCTGGTTCAATGCGCGCCAGGCCCAGGGCTATCCGATCCTGGTAACCGTGGAAAACGACGAAGTCACCGGCTACGCCTCGTTCGGCGACTGGCGCCCCTTCGAGGGCTTTCGCTACAGCGTCGAGCACTCGGTGTATGTGCGCAGCGACCAACGCGGCAAAGGCCTCGGCCCACGGCTGATGGCGGCGTTGATCGAGCGCGCTCGCACCGGTGGCAAACACGTGATGGTCGCCGCCATCGAAAGCGGCAACCTGGCCTCGATCCACCTGCATGAACGCCTGGGCTTTATCACCACCGGGCAAATGCCCCAGGTGGGTATCAAGTTTGGCCGCTGGCTTGACCTGACCTTTATGCAACTGACCTTGAACCCGGGCGCACAACCGCCCAAGGAGTGACATCGATGAGCGTTGCACAACTGCGTCGAGTCAATGCGGAAAGTTTTGCTCATTACCGGCGGGGCTTGATTGAGCTGTTGCTGGACGCGGTGCAGCATGGCGCTTCGGTGGGCTTCATGGCCGACTTCGATGAGGCCCAGGCCCGGGACTACCTGGCCGGCGTGCAAGCCGGCGTCGAGGACAGCAGCCTGCTGCTGTGGGTGGTGGTGCGCGACGAGCAGGTGATCGCCAGCGTGCAATTGGCGTTGTGCCAGAAAGCCAACGGCCTGAACCGCGCCGAGGTGCAAAAGCTGCTGGTGCACAGCAGCGCCCGTCGCCATGGCCTCGGCCAGCAATTGATGAATACCCTGGAACTCGCCGCGCGCCAGCACAAGCGTGGCCTGCTGTACCTGGACACCGAGGCCGGCTCCGGCGCCGAAGCCTTTTACCAGTCGCTGCGCTACACCAAGATCGGTGAGCTGCCCGACTATTGCCAAAGCCCGGACGGGCGCTACAGCCCGACCGCCATCTACTTCAAGACCCTGGGGCAACCTGCATGATTCCTGGTGAATATCAGATCCAGCCTGGCGAGATCGAACTGAATGTCGGCCGCCGCACCCTCACCCTCGGCGTGGCCAACAGCGGCGACCGGCCGATCCAGGTGGGTTCGCATTACCACTTTTTCGAGACCAACGACGCGCTGGAATTCGACCGAGCGGCCAGCCGTGGCATGCGCCTGAATATTGCGGCGGGCACGGCGGTGCGGTTTGAGCCGGGGCAGCGGCGGGAGGTGGAACTGGTGGATTTGGCGGGTGGGCGGCGGGTATTTGGGTTTGCAGGGCGGGTCATGGGCGACCTTTAGGGCCTCATCGCAGGCAAGCCAGCTCCCACAGTTGGAATGCAATCCCCTGTGGGAGCTGGCTTGCCTGCGATAGCGATTTCACATTCAACACCTATTCTTCAGGGCACACACATGAAAATCACCCGCCAAGCCTACGCCGACATGTACGGCCCCACCGTCGGTGACAAGGTGCGCCTGGCCGACACCGAGTTGTTCGTCGAAGTGGAACAGGACTTCACCGTCTACGGCGAAGAGGTCAAATTCGGCGGCGGCAAGGTGATCCGCGACGGCCAGGGCCAGAGTCAATTGCTCGCCCATGAAGTGGTCGACACGCTGATCACCAACGCCTTGATCATCGACCACTGGGGCATCGTCAAGGCCGACGTGGGCCTCAAGAATGGCCGCATCCACGCGATTGGCAAAGCCGGCAACCCGGACATCCAGCCCGGCGTGACCATGGTCATCGGCGCCAGCACCGAAGTGATTGCCGGTGAAGGCATGATCCTCACCGCCGGCGGCATCGACTCCCATGTGCATTTCATTTGCCCACAGCAGATCGAAGAGGCCCTCACCAGCGGCGTCACCACCATGATCGGCGGCGGCACCGGGCCGGCTACCGGCACCAACGCCACCACCTGCACCTCCGGCCCGTGGCACCTTGCGCGGATGCTGCAGGCCAGCGATTCGTTCCCGATGAACATTGGCTTTACCGGCAAGGGCAACGCCAGTTTGCCCGAGCCGCTGATCGAGCAGGTCAAGGCCGGCGCTATCGGTTTGAAGCTGCACGAAGACTGGGGCACCACGCCGGCGAGCATCGATAACTGCCTGAGCGTCGCCGATGCCTACGACGTGCAGGTGGCAATCCACAGCGACACCCTCAATGAGTCGGGCTTTGTCGAAACCACCCTCGCCGCGCTCAAGGGCCGCACCATCCACACGTACCACACCGAAGGCGCCGGTGGTGGGCATGCACCGGATATCATCAAGGCCTGCGGTTTCCCCAATGTGCTGCCCAGCTCCACCAACCCGACGCGGCCGTTCACGCGCAACACCATCGACGAGCACCTGGACATGTTGATGGTGTGTCACCACCTGGACCCAAGCATTGCCGAAGACGTGGCCTTCGCCGAAAGCCGCATCCGCCGCGAAACCATCGCCGCCGAAGACATCCTGCACGACCTCGGCGCGTTCTCGATGATCAGCTCCGACAGCCAGGCCATGGGCCGTGTCGGCGAAGTCATCACGCGCACCTGGCAGACCGCCGACAAGATGAAAAAACAACGTGGCCCTCTGCCGGGCGACGGCGCGGGCAACGATAACTTCCGCGCCAAACGCTACATCGCCAAGTACACCATCAACCCCGCGATTACCCACGGCATCAGCCATATCGTCGGCTCCATCGAAGTCGGCAAATGGGCTGACCTGGTGCTCTGGCGCCCGGCGTTTTTCGGCATCAAGCCCACGCTGATCCTCAAGGGTGGCGCCATTGCTTCCAGCCTGATGGGCGACGCCAACGCCTCGATCCCGACGCCACAACCGGTGCATTACCGCCCCATGTTTGCCAGCTTCGGCAGCTCCCTGCACGCCACCAGCCTGACCTTTATCAGCCAGGCCGCGCAGGCGGCAGGGTTGCCCGAGGCCCTGGGCCTGAAGAAGCAAATCGCGGTGGTCAAAGGCTGCCGCGATGTGCAGAAAACCGACCTGATCCACAACGACTACCTGCCGGACATCGAGGTGGACCCGCAAACCTATCAGGTCAAGGCTGACGGTCAGTTGCTGTGGTGCGAACCGGCCGAGGTGTTGCCGATGGCCCAGCGGTACTTCCTGTTTTGACGATGTCGCTGATGGCCTGATCGGTGAGCGTCTGGTTCAAGGTGATCAGCTCGGCATTGATACGGCCAAACGCGTCGTCATAGTCTTGCTGGGGCATCAGCCGCCCCGGCTCACTTTCCGAAGCCGGTCGGCCCAGGCGCTGGGCCGCCTGGCTGATGGTTCGTCGCAGGGCTTTCCTCGCTCTCTCGGGAAGGTTGGCAGCGGCGGCCCATTGTGCCTGCGCGGCCTGATAGTCGATCAGCGCGTCGAATTTTTCGGCAATCGGCGCGTAGTCAGCCTGATGCGCACGCTGCAGGAAGTCGGTCCACATCGGCTGCTCCAGCAGGTTGTCACGCACCTGCGCGCCCTGATCCTGCAGCTGTACGCGCTGGAATGCCGCCTCCACCATCGGTGTCGTGACATAGTCCTCGCGGAACATCATGCTCCTGGATTGCCAAGGCAAGTCCAACCGGGTGGCCAGCGGCACCGTATACGCCAGATAAATTTCGACTTCGTCGATGTCAGCGATCACATTGCCGGCGCCATCGTAATGCTCAATGTGCAGGCCCTGGGCGTCAAACTCGGGAAATCTGGCGCCCTGCTGCAGCAACTCGGCGACCCGCGCATGGGCGATGCGCCCCAGTTCATCGAGCCGCCATTTCCCCCTGGCCAGGTTAAACACGGCCCTGCGCACGGCGTCGACATCCTCGCTGAAATAGGCCGACCAATGCAGCACCGCAACGCCCATCGCATTGAACAACTGGGCGCCGGCGTCCACGCAGGCCGCGGGGTCCCGGGCCATCAGGAACAGCTGCTCGCGCAACTCGGCGTCTTCGCCCATGGCCTCGAGCATGCGCCAGACCTTGGCGGTCAGTTCCGGCAACCCTGCGCCGCCCCGGACAGTCGCATCCCCGGAGCGCCTGAGGGCACGAAGAAGATTGAAAAAACCCTCAGAGCCAAACGCCCCTTCAAGCATGTCCCATAACAATTGCCTGGAGGGCCATTCCTGCGCCGAATAACCCGTTTTCCATTGCTGGCTGTCGAGCGCACCTCTCTTGGGCAGCTGGCGATCCGGATCGCGGCCGGCGGCCTCGATGTAAAGCTTGAACTGAGCCAGCAGTTCAGGCGTCAACTCTTCACGGGTAAGCAGGGTTTTTGCCACAATCAGTGCCTTATCCGAGCCCGGCGCGAACTCGGGAATCCGCACTATGGGGTTCTGCCGAAGATCCAGAATGAACTCTTGCGGCCTGGGCACGCGAAACACACTGGCGGGCCACGCCTCCAGGCTTGTGTCATTGAGCAGCAAGGTCTGTAACCGCAGCATGCGACCGACATCAGGTGGCAAGCCGAGTGGGTTCATGTCTAGGAATAATTCCTTGAGATGCACCCGATCTTTCAAGCGCAGGACGTCTTCAGGCGTCAGGACAATATCGTTGCCGCCCACATGCAAGCGCTGCAAATGTGGCATGTGTTCAATGGCTGACGGCAGGCGTGTCAGTTGAGCGGCTTCGATCCCCAATCGACGCAGCCCGCGAAAGTTCGCCAGCAATGGCTGTACGTCCGCATCCGTCAGCTGCGAGCCTTCGGTTCCGACAATGCCCAGGTAACTGACATGGTCGAAGTCAGCGGTCAGCGCGGGCAAGGTCCGTAGCTGCTGCGCCAGGTCCTCTTCCAACCATTCGATTTTCTGCCCCAAGAGGCGCCCACTTCTGTCGTAGTGCCGTGGGCCAATCCTTCGCCAGGCGTCATCCAGCGCTGCATAGATTTTGCGCCTGGCTTTCAGCGTCTTGCGATGCTGTTCACCGAATGCCTCCATGCCCGGGGGTTGTGTGCTCAGCCATTTATGCAAGGTGGATTGCAGGGCTTTGTACTCTTGCTCCAACGCACGTAGCCAGCTCAGGTCCAGTGCTCCGCGCTCGTTGATCAGGGCGAGCATTTCGTCCCGGGTGATTTCCGGGTACAGGCTGCGGATCCGCTCGCGCGTGATCCTTTCCCAATCGGTGCCACCGCGCCCGCTCAATGGATAGCCGCGACGCTCGCCCGGCAACACGCTTGGCGGTCGAAAAAACGCCAGCTTTTCCGGCGACATGCCCAAGGCTTTGCGCAACGGTGCTCGGCCTATTGCATGGCGCTTGATCAACCCCTTCAATTGCTCACCCTGGCTGACATGGGGCAGGCCAATCGCGTTGCGATGGGCATCGGTCAACGCGTGCTGCAAAGCGCCATAGAAACCATTGAGCCCATGCAGATGCTGACCGCGCTCATCAAAGGCTTGATAACGGCCATCCTCCATGCGCGCCAGCACCTTGCGATTGCTCGCCTCCTGGGGGCCAAAGCTGGCACGCAGCGGCCCTTCAAACCGGCCTTCGCGCACTTCCAGGCGCAGATTGTCCGACCAGCCGGGAAGCGCTGGCAGGGTGTGGAGGGCCAGGGTTTCGGTGTCCGGACCGGCCAACGCATCAAGGTACAAGCCCTCATACGCGAGCGTCAGGCGCATTTGCTGCTGCGCCCGGCGTGCCTTCTGAGCCAGGCGCAGCGGGATGCGCTTGGCGCTGTTCAGGGTGTCGCGCTCAGTCGGCGTTGCGTCTGCCAGCACTTCGCGCGCCAGGATCGTCGGCACACCGCTGAAGTCGCGCTGGATCAGCATGATCGCGGTGTCGGACGGTGGTTGCTGCTCGACGTAAATACTCTTCATCAAGCGTTCGCGCACGTCCACGGCCCGCTGCTCCAGCTTCAACTGCAGGGCCTTGGTTCGGGCCTCGGATGTACGGGGGGTGTAACTGCCCACCAACGCGTCGCGCTGAGGTTCGCTGAACGCGTCGATAATGCGCCGGGGCAACTGCCCGCCCATCAATTCGCCACGATGGATTTGCACGGTGTCTGCCGCCGTTGCCTGACGATTGCCGTACTTGATCGACGGCCCGCTCAACTCGGTGCCGGCAAAGGCCTCGATCGCCTTGCTCGCCGGCCAACCCGGCAACTCCACTGCCAGGGAGGCGGCATAGCTGCACAGTGCGCTGCTGAGCGAGCCCTGGCGAATGCCCTCGGCGACATTCACCGCATCGCGATATGCCCTGAACTGGCGCAGGGTGTCGAGCAAAATCGCCGGTACCGGTTCGCCCTCCGCGTGCACGCGGCGCAGCACCGCCTCACTCACATCCGCTACGCTGCGCACCTGCTCCAGCTCGGCATCGCTGAACCCTTCTGTCATGGAGCCCAAGCGTCGCATCAACGTGGCGCCTTCCCAGGTATGCGGCCGCTCCACTTCATGGTTCCACAGGCCGGTGCCGTTGCTCTTCAATATCGGTTGATAGGCCTCGGCGCGTGTGGGATGCAGAATGCGGTATTGCTCGGTCAGCGGGTCTTGTTGCACGGCATAGCGCTTGCCCTCCAACGGCAGCACGGTTTGGCCGTTGTGCCGGTGCAGGCCCTGCTCATCCGCCGCCACGGAAGGGAGAGAAGCAGTGTGCTCATAGGCCGACAAGTCGGGTTTCCACAACCGAGTCTTGCCACTGGGCAGGGTGACGGCCTTGAGCTGCTCGATAAACGGCGACACCGTAAAGTGCACCACGGTTGCCTGCACCGCCAGCGTCGCCAGGTTCTCCACCACATCGGTGATGTGCGCCCAGCCCGCTTCACGGTCGCCCTCGCTCAGCTCGATAACACCTTCGATGACTTCGTAGAGCATTTGCCCCGCCATCGCCACGGCCATCACCACGCCCAGCGGCGGCACCGCCATGGCCACCAGGTTCAGGCCGAACAGGCCAATGCTCATGTAATGCGCGGCGCGCAGTGAACGCGAGGCCTCATCGACATCGGCCATGCTCACCGCACGATGCCGGGCATTCTCGAACAGGCGGGCACGCAGGCTACCCAGGCGATAGGTCCACAAATCCGGGACTTGCCAAAGGTCAACGAGGGTGTGAGCGCGAACTTTGAATTCAGGGGCCCTGACAGGTACGCGCACCCGAGGTTGGGGCTCCCCCAGCGTTGAAGGCGTGGAGAAGGACGGAGACGTCAGCAAGCGCCCCCATTCCGATCGCAATGCCTGGGCGCCAAACGGCTGGGGAGGTGCGTCCAGCACCAGTTCGGTCAGCCGTTGGTAATAATATGCGCGGTCTTTATCAGCGACGAAGCGGGCAAAAAAATGCTGGTTCGGCGTGGCCCTCCAGCCTTTGGAGCGGTCGGCGTCCTGGGTGATGTTCGCCTTCAGGCGATCGGTCAGATCATTGCGAAAGTCATCGAAGGTTTCATAGCGCTTGATGGGATGGTCGGGGTCGTCGGGAATATAGACGATGACCCAGCAGGTATAGCCAGGCTTGGCGCAAGCGTCGATGACCAGGCAATCGTGCAAGTGCAGGTTCATCAGGCTCAGGCTGCGATACCCGATCGGCTTGCCATCGCTGAGGATGTGTTTTTCCCCGGCCGCCACCCGCATCAGCAGCGCGTGGTCGCTGTCGTCAATGTCGCCCTTGAGCCACGCCAGGTACGCCGCCGCCTTGAAGGCGGCTTTCTGGTGCCGGGTATAACGCTCGCGCAGTTCGGCTTGGGACTTGGCGTCGTCTGGCTTTAGCTGCGCCCGCAGATGCGCCTGGTACTGCTTGCCCAAGTCCAGGTCACGGCACAGCTGGGTAAAATCATGAATCTTGAGTGTGGTGGTATGACGCTCAAAATGGTTGCGTATATCCGGCGCAGTAATGAACCCTGAGGCGCTGTCGAAATAGCCCTGCGCGGTCTCGCGTCGTTCAAAGTTACCGAGGGCGGCATGGAGCAGGGAGAATGTCTTGACCTTGAAGCCGGCGGTCTTTACGCCAAAGGCGTCTTCGGCCGGTACATACAGGCGCAACCAGGTTTGATTGACGTCCAGTTCGTGGCCGATAGCCTTTAACTTGGCTTCCAACAAGGGTTGGGCAAACGCTTGCTCCGAGCGTATGTGACTGAAGGTTTTCTCCAGCTCGTTGAGCGAATCGCAACGGGCATCCAGCAGCACGTTGAGCTGATCCTTGCGCGCCTGGGAGGCGGCGTCATACCAGCGGGGAATGGCCGGCGGCGTGTCTTTGAGGGCCTTGCGACGGGAGGGCGAACTGTTGACCTGGCAAGTGGGAATCGCCTGTTTGATCAGTTCGTAATGCTGGCCCTGCTCACCAGGAGGCGGGGTGGCGGGGTCGGTGACCTGGAAGTCCGGCATGGGATGACAACCTTTTCTGGGAAGAGGTTGTCATCCTAGGCACGCCGTTTTTGCCGCTGGCGCTAACTAAATCAATGACCCGTTCAGAACTGCTCGCGCGGGTTGAACGCAGCCTTTTGCGCCAGGGCCTCCCACAAGGCCTTGACCTCATCATCCGCCGCCTTGGGCATGACGGCCTTGAGCTGGATGAACAGGTAGCCGCGTTGCCCGGCCTTGTTCAGCAAGCCGTGGCCCTTGGCGCGCATGCGCTGGCCGTTCTGGCTGCCGGCAGGCACCTTGAGGTTGATCTTGCCGGTGAGGGTCGGCACGGCCACTTCCGTGCCCAGCGCCAACTCCCAGGGTGCCAGCGGCAGGTTGATGATCAGGTTTTCGCCGTCCACCTCGAACTTGGGGTGCGGCGCAAACTTGATGATCAGGTACAAATCACCATTGGCCCCGCCGCCAATGCCCGGCGCACCCTGGGCCTTGAGGCGAATGCGCTCGCCATCGGCCACACCGGCCGGGATCTTCACGTTCAGGCTTTTGGTGGTGTTGCTCACATGCCGACCGGAGGCATCGTATTGCGGCACCTGGAAGCTGATCTGCTTGGACTCGGTGGACAGGGTCTCCTCCAGGGAAACCGTGAGGTGCATCTCCACGTCCTGGCCCTTGCGCCCGGTAGGACGGCGTTGGCCGCCACCGAAGGCATCGCCACGCGAGCCGAAGATCGAACTGAAAAAGTCCGAAAAGTCGCCCGCGTCCTGGCCGCCACCAAAGCCGCCACGGCTCTGCCAGCCCGGCGGGCCCTGGAACGGCTGGCCATGCTGGCCGTATTTGCGCAGCTCGTCGTATTCGGCGCGTTTGTCGGCGCTTTTCAGCGCTTCGTAGGCCTCGGACGCATCCTTGAACTTGGCTTCGGCATCCTTTTCCTTGCTGACGTCCGGGTGATATTTACGCGCCAGCTTGCGATAAGCCGACTTGATCTCCTTGTCGTCAGCCGTCGGCTCGACACCGAGAATCTTGTAATAGTCTTTGAAATCCATGGGGGCATCACCATCCGTTATCGATATCGCGCAGCCCGCCACACGGCACGCCATGGCTGGCAGCCTGGGAATTGATGTCAGGGCGCGTCATAAGTTAAGCGGCGGTACACACCATTCATGCAATGGCTGTGTACCGCCTGGATATGCCAACAAGATTGGGGCAAAACGCGGCCTTTCAAGATGCGATAGCGCTATTTACGACGACAGACCGGTTACCAATGCGGGTAGGATCAAGCGAACAGGTTTTTTATCATCCCCTCGGTGTACTGGTAGTCCATTCGCAGTTCGGTGCCCGCGGCGATATCCTCAATAGCGAAAACGGCGTTGAGGATGAAGGGTTTGCGCTTTACCTGCGCCCCTGGCCCCACACCCAGCAGCATATCGGCCTCGACATCAAACCCCACGGTCTCGACGTTATAGCCACTGGGCGCCTGGCGCAGCGGCTTGCCGTTGTCGTCGTACTCAAAGTAGGTGTTTATCCGCGACAGAATATTGTCCCCCGACAAATTGATCGGCACCTCCACCAGACTATTGCCCTGGGCAACCTGCTGGCTGCCCACCTTCATGGTGTAGGTCTGGCCGCCTTCGCCGAACATCCCCGACGGCAGCACGGTGCCGCCGTACACACCGACGATCTCCCCTTTGGCGATACGCCGGTTGGCCACCACCATGGACTGGCCGATCAACGCCTTTTCGCCTGGCACTTTCACATCCTGCGCCGTGAACGTGCGCAGTTGCAGTTGCGCTTCATAGCGTGCGCCAACGTGCTCATACCCTTCGAACTGGATATAGGGTTTGACCTGCGCGGAGGTGTATTGCCTGCCGGAATCCATGGTCACTTGCCGCTCCAGGGTTCGGATACGGATTGGCCTGCCCTGGAAATCCCTGAGCGGGTACTTGCCGTTGTTGGCGCGGTGGTAACTGCCGACCGGGTTAGGGTTGGCCGTGAAGTGCACCTCCCGACGCATGTAACTGAGTTCAGCCGTGGTATAGGGCTTTACCGGCATGGATTCCGAAGCGTCGACAAACTCATCGTCAGACCCCGGCTGCAGCATCCCGCCCGCCAGGCCTCGACGCCGCCACACGCCGTTGAGATCAGGCTTGGCGACGATTGCGCTGCTGGTCAACCGCAAGGGGTTATCCGCCGATTGCACCCATAACACGTAATGCTCGCCATCGCCCGCATCGGGCATGCTCGCCACGAAGTAGCGTTTGCCATTGAAGTCGACGGCTTGTGCCTGGGACAGTTGCAAGCCGTTGCCGTCGCTCTGCACCAACACTTCAAGGCTCGCTGTCGGCACCAGCGCCTGCGCCACTTCATCGCGGCTCAAGCGTTCGATCAATTGCGCTTCTTCGATCTCGAACTGCGCCTGCAATGCCTTGACCTTGGTGTCGTAGGTTGCTCGGGGCAACGTCCCGGCTTCGAAGTCGCGCTGCAAGGCTTCCATTTGTTCGTGATGAGGCTCGTTCTGTGCTTCAAACCGCACGCGGTATTTATTCGCCACATAGTCTTTCCAGAAGTCTCTGGCGAGCATGGCTTGCAACTCCTGGGCGGAGTTATCCAGGCTGAGCACCCGTTGGTAGGCTGCATCAAGCATCGCCTGAGTCACATTGCCGAAATGGGCAAACCGGGCCTGCTGCGGTTGGCCGGGCAATTCAAGGCGGTCCTTGAGGCCATGGCGGTACGCCATGCGCACCTCCACCTCTTCCACGGCCCTCAAGGCGCTCTCTCGTTGGGCGGGGGTCAAGCCTTCACGCGCGTTGATCGCGGCCCTGCGCTGGTCGATATCCTCCAGGGCGATCTTTTCCAGCTCATCGAGTCGGAACAAGCCCTTGGACAGCTTGAGCAGGGCCGCACCCTGGGTCGAGTCCAAAGCAAGCGCCTTGGCGTTGTGGGTCATCAGCAGGATCTCCAGGTTGCTGAAGGTCAAGGCCGCCCGGTCACAGCAGGCCGCCCGCCCCGCCCACTCGAACATCTCCTTGCGCAACTGCTCGGACTCATTGCTGTTTTGCGTAATGCCATCGATCACCTCCCAGATGCGGCGCTGCAAGTCTTCATGGCCAGCAGGCGCTACTTCCAGGTCTCGAAGCACTTCAAAGAAGCCGTCCGAACCGGGCAACGCGCGCAGGGTGGACCACTGGAGCCGGCGCTGTGCCACCTGCTGCGTGGAGAACCCCGTAGCCCAGCGCTGCAACGGAGCGTCTGCGCCTTGCGGGTCCACCGGGCCATCGACCGCACTCGTTACGCTGGCGACCAATCGGTTGGCTGCTCGCTCTGTGGCGGTAAGCCGGTCGCCGTAGGCATTGATGCGTTGTCGCGTATCAGCGGACAACGGGTTCAGGCCCAGATCGGTTACCCGGGTGACCCGCAGTGTCTGTTCCAGTTGCTCGTCCGACGGTGCGATCAGCACATCGGGCAAGGTAGAAATACGGTTGCCCCGCAGGTACACCATGTCCAGCAGGGGGAGCTCGCCCAACCCGGTAGGCCACGTATCGAGGCCGGTGGCCCCCATGCCCAACGAGTGCAGATTGATCATTTGGCTGAAGTCCGGCGCCCTATCCAGAGGGTTTGAATTGAGCACCAAAGCCTTGAGTGTGGTGCGTGACGAGAGCATCGCCGCCGAATCGGCAGTCAGGCGGATCCGGTTGTTTTGCAGGGACAAACGGGTCAAGCCATGCATCTGCCCGACCGCCGGCGGTAACTCACGCAACTGGTTATTCGACAAGTCGAGCCAGCGCACGCCGCGAAAACGCGCGAGGAACCCTTCCGGCGAGGTTCGAAGGTTCATATTGCTCAGTTTGAGCGAACCCACATGGCTGAAATCCGCGTCCAGGTCCGGTAGGCTCGGCAGGTTCAGGTCACTGAGGTTCAACTCCAGGCCGAAAGGTTCGCCCTCATTGCTGAGCTGTTGCGGTGTTTCTTGCCTCCAGCAGCGCAAGATACGATCCCAGGCCTGGTGGCGGTCGCGTAAAGAGCCTGCGTCATTGGCACGCTCGCCGACACGCACATAGCGCTGGCGCTCACCGCCGCCTGAGAACAGCCACCCGTTCAACTGCCGGAGCAGCACAGAATGCTCTTGCCAGAGGCGGTTCAACTGCGCCTCGGCCCCTTCACCCCAGGACCAGATAAGCGCCCTGGCCTTCTGCACGGAGTACTTGGGGTACATGTACTGCACCTTCTCGAGGCGCGGATTTTTACTGTCGAAAGCGCCCTCCAGTGCGCCTTGCAACAGGTCGGGTCGGGACTGGGCCAGGTCCTGCCAGTACTTATCGAACGTTTTCCAGTAATCGGGGGGGAAGCGATTATTCTCGAGCAAGGTGACATTGTTGATCCGTGCCACGGTTTCCAATTGATCCGCGGGCGGCACCAGGTTGTCCCGCGGTACCTGTTGCAGACGGTTTTGACGCAGGTCGAGGCGCTCCAGCCCGGCTTGCTCTCTCAACCCCGAGGGCCATCGCTCGATGCGCGTCCAATACAGATTCAGCTCTCTTAAATGGGGCATGCCACTGAAGTCTGGCGTCACCCCCAGTGGGTTACTCGACAGGTCGAGCACTTGCAGCGCATTGAGATCGCTTAACAGTCCCGCGCTGCGTTCGGTCAACTGCAAGCCGTTGGCGTGCAGCTTCAACGTCGTGAGCTGCTTCATGTCGCCAATCACCGCAGGCAGCTCGGTCATTTCGGCCCCGGTGATGCTCAGGCTGTTCAACTCAGTAAAATTTTCGAGGAACAACGCACTGGAATGCCCACCCCATTTGACATTCGACAACACCAACTCCTGGACATGGTCAAAGCCCCCTTTTATGGCGGGCAAATCCACCCAATAGAGGTTGTCCCTGGGCAGGCGAATGTGCA
The DNA here is from genome assembly GCF_014268375.2 of Pseudomonas salmasensis. Taxonomy (NCBI): domain Bacteria; kingdom Pseudomonadati; phylum Pseudomonadota; class Gammaproteobacteria; order Pseudomonadales; family Pseudomonadaceae; genus Pseudomonas; species Pseudomonas salmasensis. The sequence goes on along the minus strand of NZ_CP077083.1, from coordinate 4,226,098 downwards.
GTTGGCTCCCGGTCTCACGGCGCCAGCAGCGTTTGATCTCTTCGCTCACACGCCACTCCTCGCTGTAAGGGGCCAAGGCCCGCGGCCCCTTTGCTTGCGCCCAGACCTTCAAGGTTTTTTTCAGGGTGCGGTACTCCAACTCATGGCGGCTCAACCCGCCCCGCACGTCTTCACCCAGCGACTCAATGAACGCCGTGACCTGCTCGTCGCTGAAGGTGGGAAACAACCGACGCACCCTTTGCGCCGGAGAACGCAGCACACTCCCTGCCGTCCTTAACAACTGACGAACCCCTGGGGCGCCGCCCAATAGTCTGGCCATCGGGTCGTAGTCAGGTTTGCGCAGCGGGTTCTCCTCCAACACCGTGCGCAACGGTTCTCGCGGTAACGGGTTGCGTTGAATCGCCTGCTTGAGCTCAACGGCACTGCTCAGGCCCAGGCGCTGGCGTTCATCGAGCGCCAATTGTTCCCAGATAGCACTGTAGAAATCGCCGGGCATGGAGGCTTGGAAGTCGCCGCTTTCCAGCAATACCAGCGTGCGTTTATGCGGGAAGTCAGGCGAGCCGATGGCATCCAGCACCGTACCTTCAGCCGAATACTGACGCAGCTCGATGCGCGAACCCCGATGCCAGCCCGGCAGGGTCTCCAGGGTGCGCAAGGCCAGGCGCTGGCTGTCGAGGTGCGTCTGGGTGTCCAGGTGCAACCCTTCGTAGGCACGGGCCACCCGGGTTTCCTGGGCGCACCATCGGGCTTGCGTGGCCAGGGGCTCAGGCAAGCGGCGGGTGCTGCGAAAGGCCTGCAACTGATCCGCCGTCGCCCCTTGCAGCACACGCTCGGCGAGCGCTGTGGGCAAGGCCGGGTAGGTATCCAGCAGGCGTTGTACATCGGCATCGGGCGTAGTGTTCAGCGCTTGGTAGCGTTGTTCCAGCAACGGCCCCTTGAGCGTGTCAACGGCACCGCCGAGATAGTGGCGCAGCTTGCCGGCGCGCACCTCCAGCGACTCCTCGGGGCTGCCGGGAAACTCCTTGAGCAGCGGGTCGACACCCTGCAACGTGTACAACAACTCCCGCAGCAAACCGCCCCGAGCCATGGCGCTTTCGGTCACCACCATCACGCGCTTGCGCACTGATGCCGGTGCATCGGCAGTCTCCCAGAGCACCTCGCCCTGAGGGCCGATAACCTTGAGCGCCATGTCGTCGGGCAACAGGCCACGGCGTTGAAGCAGGTCAAATTGCAGCTTGGGTTCGGCTTTCGAGTACACCAAGGGGTCGCTGCTTCTGATGCGCTCGGCAAAGGTGGTGAGCTGCTGGTGCAGTTCGAAGCGTTTGAGCGTGTCTTCCAGTAACCACGGCAACGGCTCGTGATGGACCGCAGCCTGGCGCAACACGTCGGTGTCGACGCCGCTGATGCGCAGCGGGTCCGCCTGGTCGACAAGCCCCAGGCGCTTGAGCAAGGTCGGTTCATCCCAGGTCAGCGGCTCTTCCAGCTCATGGCTCCATACCCCGTTGTGGTTGTGTTCCAGCTCCGGGGCGTAAGCGCCGGCGCGGGTCGGGTGCTGGATACGGTAATCACCGGTGAGGGGGTCTTGCTTGACCTGATAATGGGCGTCCTCGAATGCCACCAGTTGCTGCCCGTCGTGGTCGTACAGGCCCAGCGCGTTGGCCTTGGCCTCGGGCGCCGGTTTGACAGGCGATTCGTATGGCGCAAGGTCAGGGTTCCACAGCACCTGCTTGCCGGACGGCATCGTCACAGGTTTGAGAGGGTCCACCGCGCTTTGCCATTTGACGGCTGGCAACACCTTGGCGCCGGTGGCAATAAACGCCACGTTCAACGCCACCGACGCAAAATGCGCCCACATTTGCCGTGGCTCGCCTTGCCCATACGCCTCTATCCCTTCAAACACCTCGTAGCACATCTGCGACGCGCCCACGGCCAGCATGATCGGCCCCAGCCCTGGCACCACGAAGGCCGCCAGGTTAAACACGCTGACAGCGGCGTCGAAAAAGCTTTCCAGACGCTCCAGCCGCGCCTTGCGGTCCTCGTCCTCGGTGGGTACGGCCACGGCCCGGCCATCACTCAAAATCTTGCGGATATGTGCCTGCCGACTGCGCTGCCAAAGGTCACCACTGAGCAGGAAGCCGTCCATGGGCAAATGCACCAACGAGGTACGCAGCGGATAATCGGCCCCACCGTTGCCGTTATCGGCTGGCTGGTACAACCGGCTGAAACGGGCGAAAAAACCGCCTTGCTCGCGCACCGGTACAAAGCGGCTGAAAAAGCGTCGGTAGGATGCGCTGTGCAAGCGCATGCGCAGGTCGACCATGAACTCGCCACTGGAGGCGTACTCCTTGACCGGCTGTTGCGGGTCGCCGGGTATGTACACCACCAGTGGCTCGGTACGGTCCGAACGTTCACGGTCTGGCCCGATCACCAGCGGCCCTACCAGCACGCTGTCCAATACCTTGAGGGCGGCGTAGGTAACCGGCTTGCCCGCCAGCTTCGGTGTGCCGGTACCGGCCACCACCTGTTTGAGCATCTGGTAGGCATCGGCACTCAACGCGCCATTTAACTGCAACCGGGCAATCTCGATGCTCAGCGCCAGTTGCTGGCGTTGATGCTCCTCAAGCAACTGCTCCAGCGCCTCGCGCTCTTGGGCGGCGTCGGGTTCGACAACCGCCTTGATGTGCTTCTGGTATTGCGCGCCGAGGTCCAGGGTGCGGCACAGCTTGGCAAACTCATGGGGCTTGATCGCCACCGCGTGGGCGTTGACTGCGGCAAATGTCGCGATGATATGAGGGTTGGCGGGATTCCAGCGGGTAATGAGTTGGCAATCGTTGCACGACGATGGCTGTTCTTCATCGGCCTCGAAATTGGCCAGGGCCGCTTCCAGCAGGGATGTGCCACGGTAGGTGTAGGTCAGGCTGGGGTCGTTTTGCTGTTCAAAAACGAAGGCCCCGTAGAAATCATCGCGAGCACCTTTGTAGGCATATTTGCGCACGAGGAACACATTGCGTACATCCAACTCCAGGTTGAACTGCTTTTTGATCGCGTCCTTGAGCGGCTGCTCGGCGAACGCCAGGATGTCGTCGATCTGGCCCAGGTGCTCTTCGATTGAATTGAGGGTTTCGCGAAAACGTGTGTGCTGCTCGGCCAGGGTGGTTTTGTCTTGGTGAGTGGCGGCCAGGTACCAGGAAGGAATGTCCATCTCGTGCTGGCCCAGCTCTTCCTGGCGCTGGGTCGTGCCGTCCAGGAACCAGCTCGGCACGCGTTGTTTGAGGAAGTCGTAGTGCACGCCGCGCAGGTCGGCGGTGAAGGTTGCATCAGGCATAGCGGTTCATCCGTGAGCGGTAAAACCGCAGCCTAGCCAAACCCCGGCAGCCTCAAGACGTAGCTATGTAGCACGAATGCCGGTGGATTTACGGATCACCGGTCTACGCATCCGCGCGCCAGTGACATACACTGCGCGGCCGTTTTTTGCCCGGAACCTGTGAGACATGAAAAACGCATCCCCAGCCCGTGCCTGCGGCATCGACTTCGGCACGTCCAACTCCACCGTCGGCTGGATCCGCCCCGGCGAGGAGACGCTGATCGCGCTGGAGGACGACAAGATCACCCTGCCGTCGGTGGTGTTCTTCAACTTCGAGGAGCGCCGCCCGGTATACGGTCGCCTGGCGCTGCACGAATACCTGGAGAACTACGAAGGCCGCCTGATGCGCTCGCTCAAGAGCCTGCTGGGTTCCAAGCTGATCAAGCACGACACCAGCGTGCTCGGCACTGCCATGCCCTTCACCGACCTGCTGGCGCTGTTTATCGGCCAACTCAAGAGCCGCGCCGAAGCCAACGCCGGCCGCGAGTTCGAAGAAGTGGTGCTGGGCCGCCCGGTGTTCTTCGTCGATGACGACCCGATGGCCGACCAGGAAGCGGAAAACACCCTGGTGGATGTGGCGCGCAAGATCGGCTTCAAGGACATCTCCTTCCAGTACGAACCGATTGCCGCGGCCTTCGACTACGAGTCCACCATCGCCAAAGAAGAGTTGGTGCTGATCGTCGACATTGGCGGGGGTACCTCCGACTTCTCCCTGGTGCGCCTGTCCCCGGAGCGTCGTCACAACGACAACCGCCAGAGCGACATCCTCGCCACCGGCGGCGTGCACATCGGCGGTACCGACTTCGACAAACAGCTCAGCCTACAAGGCATGATGCCGCTGTTCGGCTACGGCAGCCGCATGAAAAGCGGCGCCTACATGCCCACCAGCCACCACATGAACCTGGCCACCTGGCACACCATCAACTCGGTGTACTCGCAAAAATCCCAACTGGCCCTGGGCAGCATGCGCTACGACATCGAAGACACCGGCGGCATCGACCGCCTGTTCAAACTGATCGAACAGCGCGCCGGGCACTGGCTGGCGATGGAAGTGGAAGAGACCAAGATCCAGCTCACCCACGAAGACAGCCGCCACGTGCCGCTGGACCGCATCGAAGCGGGCCTGAGCGTAGACCTGAGCCGCGCGCTGTTCGAGTCGTCCATCGACAGCTTGCTGGAACGTGTACGCGGCAGCGTCACCCAGTTGTTCAACGACGCCTCGGTGAGCGTAGCGCAGGTGGATACAGTGTTCTTTACCGGCGGCTCCAGCGGCATCCCGGCACTGCGCCACAGCATCTCGGCGATGCTGCCGAATGCGCGGCATGTGGAAGGCAATATCTTCGGCAGTATTGGCAGTGGTTTGGCGATTGAGGCGAGCAAGCGTTACGGTTGCTGAGTTGTAGCTAAAACCGTGGCACGCCCCTCCGACGGTAACCACGATGCGAAGCGAGCCGCTCTTGATCTTGCTCTTGATCTGCTTGTGATCTTGATCTCAGGCGCCCCGTTAAACCACGCTGGCCGAACGCAGGCTTGAATTCGTGGGTAACCCGGCAGGACGCCGGGTTAGCCGCCCCGCGCCATGGATGGCGCGTGGCGGCGGCCCACGGATTCAAGCCTGTGTTCGGGCACACCGAGCCTAAGCGAGGTGCCGAGTGGTGGGGCAAGAGCCCTTTTGGTTACTTTTGGGGCTCTTTTCCAAAAGTGACCCGCTGTAAAAGCGGAACCCTAGGTGGCCGTTACCGCAGGAATGGATATGTACCCGGTATAACTGTGTCGACTGGCAGGCCGCCTTCGCGAGCAAGCCCGCTCCCACAGTTTGATCGCGGGGCGTCAGATAGATAGAGGCCGGCTGTGAGGCCGTCATCGCAGGCGACACAGGGCTTAAACCATCCCCCCAAGCTTCAGCTCACTCTTCAGATAGGCATAGTAAATCGGCCCCGCCACCACCCCCGGCAGGCCGAACGCCGCCTCAAACACCAGCATCGCCAGCAGCAACTCCCACGACTTGGCACTGATCTGCCCGCCGACAATACGCGCGTTGAGGAAGTACTCGACCTTGTGGATCACGATCAAATACCCCAGCGCCGCCACCGCCACCCAGATCGACAACGACAACGCCACAATGGTGATCAGCGTGTTGGAGATCAGGTTGCCGATCACCGGCAGCAGGCCAAGCAGGAAGGTCAGCACAATCAGGGTCTTGGTCAACGGCAGGTGGATGCCACACAACGGCAGCACCACCGCCAGGAACACTGCGGTAAAGGCGGTGTTGAGCGCGGCGATCTTGATCTGGGCGAAGACGATATTGCGAAACGCCTGGACCAGCAGGTGCAAGCGGTCGAACAGGGCGGCGGCCAGGGGTTTGCGCTTGGTCAGGTCGGGCACGCGCTGCAAGGCGATGATCGCACCCAGCACCATGCCGATCAGCAAGGTGACGAACATGTGGGCGGCGTCTTTGCCAACCAATTGCAGTTCGCTCAGGTGCTTGCTCAGCCAATCGCCAATGGCCACGCGAAATTCCGCGGCGCTGGCGGGCAGGTAAGCGTCGATGAACGGCGGTAATTGGCCGCGCGCGCGGTCGACCACGCCCATGAATTTATCCAGGGACGCCCCGGGGTTTTCCGCTTCGTGGAGCAGGAAGCTGATGGCGCCGGCGAAGATCAAGGCCAGCACGCTGACAATCAGGGTGCCCAGCAAAGCCACCGCCAGCCAGCGTGCGCGCCGGCCTTCGATCAGGCGTTGCAGTTGAGGGGTGAGCATGTTGACCAGCTCATAGACCAACAGGCCGGCCAGCAGGCTGGGCAGCAATTTCAGGGGAAGTACCAGCAGCAACCCGCCGAAAATGATGATGTAGCTGGACAGCAACAACACATGACGCTGAGAAAACGTTGGCATACAGCCTCAAAACAAACGGCGTTGAAGGATGTTGTAGGAGCGAGCTTGCTCGCGAAAAACGAAAGGGCGCCTCGTTTAGTCAGGGCGCCCGTGTGATCGTTCACGTTTTTCGCGAGCAAGCTCGCTCCTACAAAGGGGCTGTGTGCGAGTGTCGCAGCCTTCTATGGCCCGGGGCTATTATTTCTTCAGGCAGGTGCTCATGAAGGTTTTGCGCGCATCACCGGCCAAGGCTTGGGTTTTCGCCGACGCATTGCAATCTTTCATCTTCTGCTGCTGTGGGGTCAGGGTCTTGGCGTCGTTGGCGGCAGGTGCCGACAGGCAGGTCTTCATGAAGGCCTTGCGGTCATCGCCCTTGAGCGTCTTGGTGGTGGCCTCGGCATTGCAGGTGGTCATTTTGTTCTGCTGGGCAGTGGCGGCAAAACCCTGGGCACACATCAGCAGGCCCATCATCAACAACGGAATACGCAGCATCTTCATGGAGTTTTCTCCCTGTTACCGCGCCGACGGGCACGGCCTACCGCGCAGTGTAGTCAAAACCTGTTACAACTTCACCGGCCACGGATATTCGCCCGTCGGTATTGCTCCGGCGTGCAGCCGGCGTGGCGCTGGAACATGGCGATAAACGCCGAGGCGCTGCTGTAGCCCAGATCAAACGCCACGTGTTGCACGCTGCGGTCGCTGTCCAGCGCTTCGATGGCCGCCAGGTAGCGCAGGCGCTGGCGCCATTCGCCGAAGCTCATGCCCAGCTCGCGCACAAACTGGCGTGCCAGGGTGCGCTCGCTCACATGCACCTGTTCGGCCCATTGCGCCAGCGGGCGATTGTCTCCCGGCTCGGCCTGCATGCCCTCCAAGACCCCAAGCAATCCAGGGTGGCGGGCGTAGGGCAGGAAACAGTCGTGGACCGGCGCCAGCTTGAGCTGGTCAACCAGCACTTGGGCCAGGCGAATATCAGCATCGGTGCGCGGCGCATTGACGTCGCGCAGGGCGAAATCCTTGAGGATCGCCTTGAGAATGTCGCTGATCGCCAACGTGCAAGGCTGCTGCGGCAACTGCTCGCACAGCTGCGGCGCCAGGCCCACGGAGTGGTAGACAATCGCCTCGGCATTGTAGGAGCTGTGCTCGGTATGCGGCGGCACCCACACCGCGTACTGCGGTGGCGACATAAAGCGATTGCCCGCCACTTCCATGCGCATCACGCCGCTGGCCGAGTAATCCAGCGAGCCCCAGGTGTGCTGGTGCGGGGTGCATTCGGTGTCCGGGGCAAAATCGGAATACCGAAAGTACACAGGGCTTGGCAGGCGGGCGAAATCGGGCAGGCGTACGGTGTGTCGGGACATATTGTCTGGATTCAACGTTCGGTTGTCTGGATCGCAGTATAGGCTTCGATCCAGACAGAGGATAATCCTGCCTCGTCAACACACTGGGTTTCTTTTCAATGCAATACGCGTATCCGCTGCTGGCTATCTTTATCTGGGCCGGCAACACCGTGGTCAACAAATTGGCCGTGGGCTCGATCTTCCCGGCTGAAATCGGCTTTTACCGCTGGCTGTTCGCAGCGTTGCTGTTCACGCCGTTCATGCTCAAACCGGTGGTCGCCCACTGGCCCCAGATCCGCCCCAACCTGGGCAAGATCTTTATCCTCGGCGTGCTCGGCATGGCGGTGTATCAAAGCCTGGCCTACTACGCCGCGACGCTGACCAGCGCCACCAACATGGGCATTATCCTGTCGCTGATGCCATTGATGGCGCTGACCGCCGCGATCATCAGCCTCGGCCAACGCCTGACCTTTGGCGCGCTGACCGGCGCGGTGCTGTCGTTCGCCGGTGTCGTGGTGGTGGTGTCGGCCGGCAGCCTGGGCGCGCTGCTGCAACATGGGGTCAACCTGGGGGACGGCATGATGCTGATTGCCACGCTGGCCTACGCGGTCTACAGCACCCTGCTGAAAAAATGGCAGTTGCGCCTGCCGCCGTTGGTGCTCCTGTATTTGCAGGTGCTGGTGGCGGTGGTGGTGCTGTTTCCGCTGTACCTGTTCTCGGCCAAGGCAGGGCTGGGTTGGGCGAATATTCCGCTGGTGCTGTATGCATGCCTGCTGGCGTCGATGCTGGCGCCGTTGGCGTGGATGCACTCGGTCAAGACCCTGGGACCAAGCCGTACCACGCTGTTTTTCAACCTGTTGCCCTTGATCACCGCGCTGATTGCGGCGCTGGTGCTCAAGGAAGAGTTGGCGCTGTATCACTTGGTGGGAGGTTTGCTGACCTTGGGTGGGGTGATTTTGTCGGAGCGTTGGACGACGCCGGTTGGCCGAAGGGTCAGCGTGGCCTGAGCCTGCGAAGAACGATAACGCGGTTGCCCAATTAAACCCCGGCCGCCTTCAGCCGCCGGGCATGCTCGACAAACAAACGGATCGGTTCGGCCCCCTTGCCCACCAGCCCCAGGGATTGGTTGACGATATCGAAGTGGTCCAGGGCGTAGTCATCGCCGATCACCGTGCCCAGGTGCGAGCTGTAACGCCCGACCAGGCCGTCACACTGGCCCTTCTCCCGCACAAAGCTGCGGGCGAACCAGCGGCAGCTGCGATTCGTCCCATCCAGCAAGTTACGCCCGCGGTCGGTCTTGCCCGGCTGCAAGGTGCCAGACCACGAGTAATAGCGCACACCGTTGACCTCCTCCACTCCGTGCCCACCCCATTCCTGGGGCAACCCCTGGGGATATTGGCGATTGAACAGCGCCACACCCGCGCTGGTCAGGGACTGGTGCGAGGCCGGCAGATCGGCCTTGAAGCGCGGCCCGCGATAGCCGGTTTCCAACAGGCCCATCACCCAGGCGGCCAAGTGAAACGCTGCGCTCATCAGCCGGCCTTTGACGCTGTCGACCGGGTAATGGGCGTGGATATGATCGGCCAGTTCCGAGCCATGATTGGGCCCGGCCACCGAGGTCACCGAGGCCACCCAGTGCGGGCGCATGGCCGCCGCATAACGAGCGGTGAGCGAGCCCTGGCTATGCCCGATCAGGTTGACCTTGTCGGCGCCGGTCTCGCGCAGAATCCGCTCGATCTGCACCAGCAACTGCTCACCGCGCACCTCGCTGGAATCCAGCGGCGCGACCTGCACGGCAAACACCTGCGCCCCGCCAGCCCGCAGCGCCGGGACGATGCCGTACCAGTAAGGGAACCACCCCAGGCGCACAAAACCCAGCATGCCGGGCACCAATACCAAGGGGTAACGTGTGGCTAACGACTGCGGCATGGGTCGAACGGCCCTGATCCAGACGGAATAACGTCAGGTTAGCCCACGCCCGCGACCAGAAGATGACACCCGCCGGCAAATCCAATAAAACTTTTTGCGCCGCTCAGGACTCACACCTGATAACGACCTCGCCGGCAGAGCGTGGCGTACAACCGGATTAGCCCCAGGAGATTGAAATGACTCAAGCACAATTGACTGACGTTGCGACCCTGCGCAGCCGCGCCCGCCAGAACGTCGAAAACGGCGCCGTGACCGAAGGCTACGACGCCGACCGCGAAGAAATCATCCGCCTGCTCAACGAGTCGCTGGCCACCGAACTGGTCTGCGTGCTGCGCTACAAGCGTCACTACTTCATGGCCAACGGCCTCAAAGCCAGCGTGGCTGCCGATGAGTTCCTGGAGCATGCCACCCAGGAAGCCGAACACGCCGACAAACTGGCCGAACGCATCGTGCAACTGGGCGGCGAGCCGGAGTTCAACCCCGACCTGCTGTCGAAGAACTCCCATGCGCAATACGTGGCGGGCAACACCTTGAAGGAAATGGTCTACGAAGACCTGGTGGCCGAGCGGATCGCCGTAGACAGCTACCGCGAGATCATCCAGTACATCGGTGATAAAGACCCGACCACGCGTCGCATCTTCGAAGACATCCTGGCCCAGGAAGAAGAACACGCCGACGATATGGCCGATATTCTGCAGGACCTGTAACCACCTACGGTAGGAGCGAGCTTGCTCGCGAAGAACGCACAGGCGCCGCGTTTTCTCAGGAAACACGCGTTATCGTTGACGTTTTTCGCGAGCAAGCTCGCTCCTATCTATTTTGGTTTCACTTAACAGTCTTGGGGGCCTTGCCTTCCTTCATCTGTTGCAGCAACGGTGCGCACTCATTGGGCTCGCCACCACTTGGAGCCACCAAGGCGAGCAAGCCCGCAGCAGGCCCGGCAATCACACCCAGGGCCACCATACCGGCACCGCGCAGGGCCAGCGGGATGGCCTTGACCCCGGCATTGGGCTTGATGAACGGGCCGTTGACGTACAGCGGTGAACGCAGGGAGAACAGGCGAAAGCCCTTGGATTCCGGCGTGATGGTCAGGTCCAACTGCTCAGTGGCCATATTCGCGGTGCCATCGATGTAGATGATCGCGTTCTCGGTATCGAACACAAACAACCGAGTGGTCGCCAGGCCCGTCTTGATGCCGAAGTCCGCCGCCGCGCAGTTGATCTTCACTTCCTCGTCGCCGAACAGGCGCCCCACCACGTAGTTGCCCACGTTGAGCCCGGCGATTTCCATCAGGCTACGGCTGATGGCGCCATCGTTGATGAGCATCTTCAGGTCGCCGTTGGAGGAGCCCAACAGTGCCGCCACGGAATTACCGCGCCCGGCAATATCGGCGTCGCCGTTGAGTTCACCAAAGCTGGTTTTCATCGGTTCGAAGGTCGGGAACAACTGCTTGAGTTTGAAATTACGCGCCGTGAGTTTGGCGCGGCCTTCCATCGGCGTGATGCGACCGTTCAAGCGAATCTGCGCATCGAGCTTGCCACCGGCCACGCCGAAACGCAGGGGTTCGAGGCTCAGTTGGCCGTCGTTGAGCACCAGGTGGGTGTAGAGGTCGGTGAAAGGCAAGTCGGCACTGTGGACGATGCGTTTGCCAGTGAACTCGACGTCGGCATCCATATCGCGCCAACGCTCGGTGCGGAACTCTTCAACCGGCAGCACTTTGGTCGCAGGCTGTTTGCTTTCACCGCCACGGGCTTTTTGCTTGGCGTTGGAGTCCGCGCCGATCAAAGGCGCCAGGTCATCCATCAGCAACTGGTTGGACACCAGCGCGCCGCTGAGCTTGGGCCGTGGCCGGCTGGCGACATAGGCCAGGTCGCCATGGATGTCGCTGTTGCCGATCTTGCCGTTGAAGTTCTCGTAGCGGAAGGAGGCGCCGCTGGCTTCATGCAGTTTGGCGATCAGGTGGCCGTCGGTGGAATAGGCCGGCGAGTCCGGCAGGGTCACGCCGGTCAGCGGGTACAGGTTGCCCAGGCTGCTGCCCGACAGTTTCAGGCGCAGGTCCAGGGCGCCGAGGTTCAGCGGGTCGGTCAGGGTGCCGGCCAGGGCGACGCTGGTGTCCGCGATCTTGACTTGAGCTTGCAGCGGGAACGGCTTGGCCGCGTCCTGCAAGGCCAGCAAGCCACCGATCTTGCCCGTGCCCGCCAGCTTCTGGCCGTGGTATTGGCCTTTGACCTTGAGGCCGAACGCGTAGTCCTGAGGCGCCGAGCCTTTTTCCAGGGCCTTCTTGGCATCGGCGTCGCCGACGATTTCACCGAAGGGAATCGGCTTGCCCAGCGGGTTGATGATCACATCCAGCTGGGTCTTGAGGCTTTGATCGTCAAGGGTCACATGGCCTTTGTCGAAGCCGATGGCGCCGATGTCCACCACCCAGTTGGACGGTTCGGCGTCGGGGTCCTTGGGGTCGAACTTGAAGGTCCAGTTGGCGCGGCCATCCGCCAGGCGCTGCAACTGGGCACTGGGTTCGGTGAGGTCGATACGCGGGATCACCACACGTTGCACCAGCAAGGCCAGGGGCGATATGCGCAGCTCAACCTTCTTGAGCGTGACCATCTGCGGTTGTTTCGACCAATCGGGGTTACCCAGGGTCAGGTCTTCGGCAATCACATGGGGCCACGGCACCCAGGCGCGCCAGCCGCCTTCATCGGGCTCACGCTGCCACACCACCGCGAGGTTGCCGTTAATGGCGAACGGACGATGCAGTTCTTCGGAGACCTTGGCATTGAGGGGCGGCTTGATGCGGTTCCAGTCGAAGAACACCAACACCAGTACCACGATGGCCATTAACAGAACGAAGCTGGCGCAGCTCCAAGCGACGATTTTACGAGTGCGCGTCATTGCACAGGACTCCTGAATACGACTGGCTGGGCAGCAGCCTTTTAAACAGCTTATAGGACTACGACTGGCAAAGTGCCTGGGGGTTTAACGCAACGGCGGATTTAGCGGAAAAAAGCGATTTTCCTGATCAACCAGACAATTTTCCCCATCGACGACGCACCATTGTTACCCAGGTTCGTGTCGAAAATACCCACATCGGTGCAAAGCCGCGGGCTTGAGAGGCTCGATCTAGAGCCTTTGGCGAGAACAATCAATTCTGTTGATTATTACCATTGTGTTTATGAACTTTTATATCGACTTATCAAGGGTAACATTAGCCCTGTACCCACTTTATCGCCCTCCCTAGGAGCAACCATCATGAAACGCCAATTACTCGCTACCGTTCTGTTATCTGTCCTGGCTTCCAGCGCTTTCGCCCTGCCAGCCGCCGAACAGGCCACCCCACAGAACAAAGCCCAAGCCGTGCAAACCAGCCAAACCGTGGCTCGCAGCGGCTCGCAAGAAGACGAAAACCGTGATTACGCCAAAGGCGCCGTGGCTGAAAATGGCTACAACCGCCTGCAAGAGAAAGGTCTGGTCGAAGGCGGCGCTGAACAAGCCAACAAACGCGCCTACACCGAAGGCGTTGCTGAAGGCGGTGCTGACCGTCTGCAAGAACTGCATCAAGCACAGAGCTAAGCCTGTGGTGGCCCAGAAAAAAGCCCGATCTGCCGATCGGGCTTTTGCTTTTATATAGATCGCGTCACGCCTCGCCCCTGCCAAGTTCGACGCCGGCAAAGCGCTTTTGCTAGAGTGCGTCGCTGTACTTGCCGACAAAGCTCATCCGCTCATGCTGCCCCGCGCCGAACAAAAGCAACAGACCCGCCTCGCCCTGATGGACGCAGCCCGCCATCTGATGGAGTGTGGCCGTGGGTTTGGCAGCCTGAGTTTGCGAGAAGTGGCCAAGACCGCGGGTATCGTACCCACCGGTTTCTACCGCCATTTCGCCGACATGGATCAACTTGGGCTGGTACTGGTCAGCGAAGTCGGCCAGACCTTCCGCGCCACGATCCGCCTGGTGCGCCACAACGAATTCGTAATGGGCGGCATCATTGATGCCTCGGTGCGCATCTTTCTCGATGTGGTCTCGGCCAACCGCTCGCAATTTCTTTTTTTGGCTCGCGAACAGTACGGTGGCTGTCTTGCCGTGCGCCAAGCCATCGCCGCCCTGCGCGAAGACATCACTCGCGACCTCGCCGCCGACCTGACGCTGATGCCCAAACTCCAGCACTTGGATGCCGAAGGTTTGCATGTGATGGCCGACCTGATCGTCAAGAGCGTATTCGCCACCCTGCCCGATATCATCGACCCACCGGCCCACGCCTTGCCGGCCCACCTCACACCGCAGGCGAAAATCACCCAGCAACTGCGCTTTATCTTTATCGGCCTCAAGCATTGGCAAGGGCTGGGCAGCACCGAATAAAGCAATCAACCCGCCGTATGGAAACGTTTGGCGGTGGTGTAGTGCTTGTTCCAGTAGCGATTGCTCAATGAGTCGATACGGATGGTTTTACCGGTGCGCGGCGAATGGATAAATTTGCCTTGGCCGATGTAAAGCCCGACATGGCTGACCTGGCCGCGCCCGTTGCCTTTGAAAAACACCGCATCCCCAGGCTTCAACGCATTGCGCTTGATGGTCGCCGCCGATGAGCGGTGCATGGCCGTGGTGGTGCGCGGTATCTGGATATTGGCCTGGGTCTTGAACAGGTACACCAGAAAGCTACTGCAATCGAACCCCTGCTCCGCCGAAGTGCCGCCCCACTTGTAGGGCGTACCCAGCAACTCATGGGCGCGGTCGATCACGTCGTCGATAGAGGCCGGCTTGATGCCTTGCAGCGACGAGCCGAAGGTGGCACGGGGCTGAAAATTGGCCGATGCCGATGAAATAAAGAAGGTCAGGCTGATAAGGCATATAGAGAAAATTGATCGAAGCATGATGAACGTCGCGGTGGCATTAAACAGGGCGCATAGCCTAAAGAACCCGCAGGTAATCTCATGAACTCCAAATCCTCATGATTCGTAGGAAAAATCCTAAAAACTGCCTACAGAGAAAAAGATGAAAGAAATTTCATCAAGCTGAGCGCCGCAATCAACGCAAAACGCCCTCCGCCGGTGCTATAAACACGCACGACGCACCAAATGGGTACACACAGAGAATTATCTGACGCCCTATTGGGCAGCATGTTTGCCTAACTACAGGGAATTCCTACTCAATCCGGCGATTGGCAAGCCCCTTGCTCTAGGTCTTTCATCGCTCACAGCTGGAAGCTCTCTGATGCTGGTGATACACCGCCGAATCGCCCCCCAAGCCCTCTGGGCCGCCGAGTTGCTGCTCAATTTCGAAGCGCGCAGCAAAAGCCGCCTGCGCTGTTTCAGCGCCGACGGTGAAGACGTCGGCCTGTTTTTGGAGCGGGGCCAGCCGCCGTTGCACGATGGCGAATTCCTACAGGCAGAAGACGGACGCGTCGTACGGGTATGCGCCCGCTCTGAACAACTGCTGCACGTCACCTGCCGCAACGCCTTTGAGCTGACCCGCGCCGCCTATCACCTGGGCAACCGCCATGTGGCCCTGCAAGTCGGTGACGGCTGGCTGCGCCTGCTCGATGACTACGTGCTCAAGGCCATGCTTGAACAACTGGGTGCCGATGCGCAGACCATAGAAGCGCCGTTTCAGCCCGAGCACGGCGCCTATGGCGGTGGCCATCATCATTCGCGCCATGGCGATGAAGACTTCAACTACGCGCCCAAGCTGCATCAGTTCGGCGTGCGCCTGTGAACCCAGCCTGGGCGCTGCTACGCCTGGCCAGCCCGCAACTGCCGATTGGCGGCTACAGCTATTCCCAGGGCCTGGAAATGGCGGTGGACAACGGCCGCGTGCAGGACGCCGCGAGCGCCCGGCGCTGGATCAGTGACCAGTTGCTGCTCAACCTGGCGCGTTTCGAAGCCCCACTGCTGCTCGCCCACTGCCGCGCAGCCGTCGAGCAGGACTGGGCGCAACTGGCGCAGTGGTGCGACGAGCACCGCGCCAGCCGCGAGACCCGCGAGCTGTATCAGGAGAGCCGCCAGATGGGCTACTCACTGCAACAACTGCTCAACGGCTTGCCGGAACTGGACAACAGCGCCCGTGACTTTCTCGCTCAACGCGACGAACCGCACCTGGCCCTTGGCTGGGCCTTGGCCGCGCGCGCCTGGCACATCAGCCCTGGCGATGCCCTTGCTGCCTGGCTATGGAACTGGCTGGAAAACCAACTGGCGGTGCTGATGAAAACCCTGCCACTGGGCCAGCAAGCGGCCCAGCGGTTGACCAGCGAACTGCTGCCACTGCTGCAACAAGCCCAGCAGGATGCCGAACGCATTAACCCTAACCATTTGGGCAGCGCCGCTTTTGGCCTGTCCCTGGCGTGCATGGCCCATGAGCGCCAGTACAGCCGCCTGTTCCGTTCCTGATTGTGGAGAAGCACATGAACACACAACCCCTGCGCGTCGGTATCGGCGGCCCGGTAGGCTCGGGCAAGACCGCCCTGACCCTGGCCCTGTGCCTGGCGCTGCGCGATCGCTACAACCTGGCGGTGGTCACCAACGATATCTATACCCGCGAAGACGCCGACTTCCTGGTGCGCAACCAGGCCCTGGCGCCGGAGCGCATCATTGGCGTGGAAACCGGTGGCTGCCCGCACACGGCGATTCGCGAAGACGCCTCGATCAACCTGGAGGCCGTGGACCAACTCAACCGCCGTTTTCCCGGCCTGGACCTGATTCTGGTGGAGTCCGGCGGCGACAACCTGTCGGCCACCTTCAGCCCGGAACTGTCGGACCTGACCATCTATGTGATCGATGTGTCTGCGGGCGACAAGCTGCCACGCAAAGGCGGGCCCGGTATTTGCAAATCCGACCTGCTGGTGATCAACAAGATCGACCTGGCCCCGCTGGTCGGCGCCTCGCTGGAACTGATGAACAGCGACACCCAACGCATGCGCAACGGCAAACCCTTTGTGTTCAGCAACCAGAAAACCGGGGTCGGCCTGGATGACATCGTCGCCTTCATCGAACGCCAGGGCCTGCTGACCGCCGCCTGACCAACCCATAAGGAACCTGTCCATGAGACTCAACAGACTTTTTGCCGCCGCCGCGCTGCTGCTCGCTCCCGCCCTGGCCTTCGCGCATCCGGGCCACGGCGACAATGGCCTGGTGGCCGGTATCAGCCATCCCCTGGGCGGCCTTGATCACTTGCTGGCCATGCTTGCGGTGGGCCTCTGGGCTGCGCAGCAAAAAGGCGCCGCGCGCTGGGCGCTGCCGTGCACTTTTGTCGGCACCATGCTGATCGGCGGCGTGCTGGGTTTTGAAGGGCTGCAACTGCCGGCGCTGGAAAGCGGGATTGCTGCTTCCGTGCTCGCCCTGGGCCTGGCGGTAGCATTGGCGGTGCGGCCACCGCTGTTCGTGGCCGTGGGCGCCACGGCCTTGTTTGCGCTGTTTCACGGCGTGGCCCATGGCCTGGAACTGCCGGATATGACCAGCCCTTGGGCGTATGCGGCTGGGTTTGTGGGGGCAACAGCGGCGTTGCACGCCGCGGGTTATGCGGTGGTGCGCTTTTTGCCGGCGGCTGCAGCGCCACTGGTGCGGGTGGCCGGGGCGGCTTCGGCGGCGACTGGGGTTTGGTTGCTGGCGGGCTGATCATCAGCGCCTGTAAGGGCCTCATCGCAGGCAAGCCAGCTCCCACATGTGTGAGGGTTCACACTTCAAAAATGTGGGAGCGGGCTTGCCCGCGATAGCTCCAGTACAAACACCACCGATCCCAAGCCTGCTACCATGCGCGGCAAACACCCCTGCCGTGACGACGCCAGCCAATGCCCATCGCTTCCCCCTCTTCCCTGACGCCTGTGCTAACGCACTTCCATGACCTGATCGTGCCCCTCTGGCAAGGCCCGGGCTGGAATGCCGACCTGGCATTGCCCTTTGAGGCACTGGATGCCGATCACCAGCCACTGCCCCCACAGCGCTATCGCGCCATGGCCTGCGCCCGGCAGTTGTACCTGTTCGCCAGCCTGATCGGCGAGCCCGGCGCGGCGTTCGCCGAAGAACGTGCGGCGGCGCTGTTTCGCTCCCTGCAACGGCACTTTCATGATGCCGAACACGGTGGCTGGTTCTACAGCATCGACCCCGCCGGCCAACCGCTGGACAAGCGCAAAGACCTCTACACCCACGCCTTCATTATTTTTGCCTGTGCCCATTACTGGGCCAAGGTGCATGAGCCGTTGGTAGAGTCGGTGCTCAACGCCGCCCTGGAAGTCGTCGCCCAACGCTTTGCCACCGGCGACGGCTTGTACGAGGCGGTACTGGAGCGCAACTGGGCCTCGCTCAACGCAGGCCCCTTGCAAAACCCGTTGATGCACCTGGCCGAAGGTTTCCTGGCCACCCTCGCGGTGCGTGAGGACGCCCAGGTACAAGCGGCCCTGCTGGCACTGGCGACGGCCATGCAGCAACGCTTCATCGACCGCGAGCACGGCGTGATGATGGAAAAACCGTTGGGCGCTGTGGATAACTGGTTCGAGCCGGGGCACCAGTTCGAATGGTTCTTTTTGCTCGAATCTTCAGCTGTGCTGCGCGGCACCGCGTTGCATGGCTCGCTGACACGGGCATTTGCCTACGCCGAGCAAAAGGGTGTGGATAAGTTGAGCGGCGCGGTCAGCGGCATGCTCGCGCTGGATGGCACGGTGCGCGACGGTACCCAACGGATCTGGGCGCAGGCGGAGTACTTGCGGGCACTGACCTTGCGGCCAGGTAGCGAAGCGGTGCTGCAGCGTCAGTTGCAGGCGCTGCAACAGCGCTTTTTGCATGCCAAGGGTTGGCATGAGTGCCTGGATGCCGAGGGTAAGGTGAGCCGACGGGATATGCCTTCGACTACGCCTTATCACTTGGCGACTTGCTATCAGGGTTTGGTCCAGCATCTGGGCTGACCTGCAGGGCCTCTTTGCAGGCAAGCCAGCTCCCACACTTGAATGTGCGAACACTATCAACTGTGGGAGCTGGCTTGCCTGCGATAGCGTCACCTCGGTCTAACTGACCTCACGCAATCCACTTGCGATCCCCGGTAAAACTGATCGTCAGCCACCGCGCCGCATCCGCCGCCCCCAGCCCTGTGGATATCTCTTCACGCAGCGCATCGAGGGTGGCGACGTTATCCACTGGGTAATCCGCCGGCAGCACCACATGAATCTCGATAAACCGCGCCCGCCCGTGCTTCTGCACATAGGACACGTAGTCGTCGAAACCATGCTTGGCCTGCGCCGCGCCCATCACTTCGCGGACCTTGTCGTCCAAGTGATCCGGCGCGATGCCCAATACTTCGCGCAACGCCGGGCGCAGGATCTTGAACGCCGGCGCCAGCATGCTCAGGGCCAGCAGGATCAGGATCAACGGGTCGACGTAGACCGCCCACTCGCCATAGCCCTGGGACTTGAGCAACAGCGCCGCCAGGAAGCTGATCAGCAAGCCCACCGACAGCATCGCGTCCACCAGCCAGCTGATGTTGTCGAACTGGATCAATGACGATTTGAGTGTGCGATTGCGATAGCGCACGTAGAAGAAGTAGGCGAACTCCACGACGGTAAACACCGCCGCATAAATGATCACCAGCCCCAACTCGATTTCGCGCCCGCCATTGATAATGCCGAACACGCCATTGAGGAACGCGTAGATGGCAATCAGCAGAAGGAAACTGCCTTCTATCAGCAGCACCATCGGCTCCAGGTGCCAATAGCCGAACTGGAAACGCTCGTTGCTTTTCTTGGCGATCAGCTTGGCCGTGATCAGCATCAACACCTTGATGGCGGTGGCGATCAGCGAGAAAAAGCCGTCGAACAGAATGGATTGGGCGCCGGATATCACACCCGTGACAATCCCGGCGATCGCGACTGCGAACATCAGGATGGTCGATTGTTTGAGCAGTGCCTGCTCACCTCGGTTACTCACATTGCCTCCTGTCAAAACCTTTAAACCGCTGGGTGCGGTGGGGTTTTCAGGCGGGCAGTGTACCTTATGCCGCATTTTGGCCGATTTGCCGCCATCTGTAGGAGCGAGCTTGCTCGCGAAAAACCTGAGCGCGCCGCGTGCATTCAGGATACCCGCGTCATCGTTAACGTTTTTCGCGAGCAAGCTCGCTCCTACAGTGTGTCGCGCAGGTGCTTAGCCCCTGGCCCCACGCTCAATCGCAAACCCAGCCCAGGTCTGGCTCACCGGCATCAGCTCCAGGCGGTTGATGTTCACGTGCGCCGGGGTATTCATCACCCAGAAAATCGTATCGGCAATGTCCTGCGGCTGGATCGGCTCGGCACCTGCATAGGTGGCGTCATAACGCGCCTGGTCACCGCCAAACCGCACCAGCGAGAACTCACTCTCACACAGGCCCGGCTCGATATTGGTCACCCGTACGCCGGTGCCTTGCAAGTCGCAGCGCAGGTTCAACGAGAACTGCTTCACGAACGCCTTGGAGCCGCCGTACACATGGCTGCCCGGGTAGGGGTAGTTACCGGCGATGGAGCCCAGGTTGATGATCCCGGCGCCACGACCATGGGCAATCAGGCGCGGCAACAGCAGGTTGGTGGTGGTCAGCAGGCCCTTGATGTTGGTATCGACCATGGTTTCCCAGTCGTCGAGGTCGCACTTGGGCGCAGGGTCGGTGCCCACGGCGAGACCTGCGTTGTTGATCAGGCCGCGCAGCGTGGCGAACGACGGCGGCAGGTTGGCGATGGCCTCCTCCATGCCTTTACGGTCGCGCACGTCCACCACCAGGCCATGCACTTCGGTCTGCTTGGAAAGCTCTTCGACCAAGGCGTTCAAGCGCTCGGCACGACGACCGGTGAGCACCAGTTTCCAGCCGGCCTCGGCAAAACGACGGGCACAGGCTTCGCCGAAACCTGAAGTGGCGCCAGTGATAAACAGCGTGTCGGACATGGTGTTCTCCTTACGGGCATCGGGGAAAAAACAGCCAGCAGAATGCCCGTACGCCGCCCTTGCGGCAACCGCTATGCACGCACATGCCTACGCGACTGGTCACTTTTTGACCAATACTAGCAAAGCCTTATAAACCGTGGCTTGCAGCCATATGCGCGCAGGTTATCCACAACTGCGCCCACAGTCTTTGGGGGCAAGTGCAAACGGCTCAAAGCCCCTGTGCACAAGGGTTTCAGGCGGTTTTAAAAAGTTTTTTGCTTGACCTGGGCAGGTGCCTATGTAGGCGCTGACAAATGCAGAAAAACACAACGATGGCTCCAGGCCAGTCATTCCGGCCCCTGCACGCGTCTTTCCAGAGTTTAGTCACAGACTTATCCACAGGCTGGAAGGACTTATTTCGTTCATATACCTGTGTCTTTAAACAGGTTGACAAACCCCTGGGGCGCTCGTGAAAAACAGGCTGATCAAATAACAACCAACACGCTGCAAGCCACGTCGTTAAAGGCTTTCAGCCAGCTACTCCCACGTTACCCACAGCCGGTTCCACAGTGGATGGGGACAAGTCAAAACTGTGACAAAACAGGGATTTGCGGCGGCTATATGTCGCGCTTTTGAGGTGGGCTGGATTTGTTTTCCACAATTTGGCGCTGACCTTGTGGACACCTTAAATAACTGTAGGAGCGAGCTTGCTCGCGAAGAACTCAAGAACACCGCGCGCATCCAGACTGCCCGCGTCATCGTTGACGTTTTTCGCGAGCAAGCTCGCTCCTACAGGTTTAAGCGTATTGCTAGTGACCACCCAGGTAGGCGTTGCGCACTTCCTCGTTCACCAGCAACTCCTTGCCGGTGCCTGTCAGGCGAATCTCGCCGTTGACCATCACATAGGCCCGGTCCGACAGCCGCAGCGCATGGTTGGCGTTCTGCTCCACTAGGAAGATGGTCATCCCGGTGGACGCCAGCTCGCGCAGGGTGGAGAAGATCTGCTTCACCACAATCGGCGCCAACCCCAGGCTTGGCTCATCGAGCAGCAACAGCTTGGGCCGGCTCATCAGCGCACGGGCGATGGCGAGCATTTGCTGCTCACCACCGGACATGGTCATCGCACGCTGGTTGCGCCGCTCCTTGAGCCTGGGGAACAGCTCGAACATGCGCTGCATGTCCTCACTGGCGAACTTGTCGCCAATGGGGATGGTGCCCATCAGCAGGTTTTCCTCGACGGTCATGTCAGGGAACACCCGCCGCCCTTCCGGCGACTGCGCAATGCCGTTGGAGGCAATGTAGTGGGACGACTTGTGGGTAATGTCGACGCCGTTGTACAGAATCTGCCCCGACTCGGCCCGAGGCTGGCCAAAGATCGACATCAGCAACGTGGACTTACCCGCGCCATTGGAGCCGATGAGGCTGACGGTTTCGCCTTCGTTGATGTGCAGCGAGACTTTTTTCAGGGCCTGGATCGGGCCGTAGAACACGTCCAGGTCCTTCATTTCGAGGATAGGTGCACTCATACCAGCTCCTCTTCATCCGCGCCCAGGTAGGCGGCGATCACTTTCGGGTCGTTGCGGATCGCGTCCGGGCCGCCTTCGGCGATCACGTTGCCGTGGTCCAGCACCACAATATGGTCGGAAATACTCATCACCATGCCCATGTCGTGCTCGATCAGCACCACCGTAAGGTCGTGTTCGTCGCGCAGCAGGCGAATCATCGCGCTGAGGGCTTCGGTTTCCTGAGGGTTGAGGCCCGCTGCCGGTTCATCCAGGCAGATGATCTGCGGCCGCGTGCACATGGCGCGGGCGATCTCCAGGCGGCGCTGCTGGCCGTAGGAGAGCTCGCCGGCCAGGCGGTTGGCGCAGTCCACCAGGTCGACCACTTCCAGCCAGTAGAACGCGCAGTCCAGCGCATCGCTTTCGGCCTTGCGGTAGCCCTTGGTGTTGAGGATGCCGGCAAGCATGTTGCGGTTGACCCACATGTGCTGGGCCACCAGCAGGTTTTCCAGCACCGACATTTCCTTGAACAGGCGAATGTTCTGGAACGTGCGCGCAAGGCCCGCGCGATTCACCAGGTGGGTGCCGCCGAACATCTTGTAGTACACACGGCTGAGGAAGCTTTTGGGCGACACGAAGTCGGTGGCCTCAAAGCGCTCGCCGAGCAGTTGGATCACGTTGGTTTGCTTGCCCCGCACGTTGAGTTCGATCTTGCCGCCGCTGGCTTTGTAGAAGCCGGTGAGGCAGTTGAACACGGTGGTCTTGCCGGCGCCGTTGGGGCCGATCAGGGCGAAGATCGAGTTGCGTTTGACCTGAAGGCTCACATCACTGAGGGCCTTGATGCCCCCGAAGTGCATCATCAGGTGTTCGACGGACAGCACGACTTCCTTGCTCATGGCGCTACCCCCTTGCGTGGCGTCACGCCGGTACGGCTGATGCGAATCAAACCGCGTGGTCGCCAGATCATCATCACCACCATCAACACGCCAAACAGCAACACGCGGTATTCGGAGAAGCTGCGCAGCAGTTCCGGCGCCACGGTCAACACGAACGCTGCGATCACCACGCCGACCGTCGAGCCCATGCCGCCCAACACCACGATGGCGAGGATCAACGCCGACTCAAAAAACGTAAAAGACGACGGGTTGACGAAGCCCTGGTAGCTGGCAAAGAACACCCCGGCCAAACCGGCGGTGGACGCGCCAATGGTGAAGGCTGAGAGTTTGACCAGCACATGGTTCAGGCCCATGGAGCGGCAGGCGATTTCATCTTCGCGCAGCGCTTCCCAGGCGCGACCGACCGGCATGCGCGTCAGGCGATGCTTGATGTACAGCACGGCCAGCACCACCAAGAACAGCACGATGTAGATGAACATGAACTTGATGTTGGGGTTGTAATCGATGCCGAAAAACTCGTGAAACGGTACGCCGCCATCTTTTGCACGCCTGCCAAACTCCAGGCCCAGGAAGGTTGGTGACGGCACCGGCATACCGTTCGGGCCACCGGTGAACGACAGCCAGTTGTTAAGCACCAGGCGAATGATTTCACCAAAGCCCAAGGTCACGATGGCCAGGTAGTCACCGTGCATTCGCAGCACCGGGAAGCCGAGTATGCACCCCGCCAGCGCCGCCGCGATGGCCGCCAGTGGCAGCACCGTCCAGAAGCCCAGGCCCAGGTATTGATAACCCAGCGCCAGGCCGTAGGCACCGATGGCGTAGAAGGCCACGTAGCCCAGGTCAAGCAGCCCCGCCAGGCCCACCACGATATTCAGGCCCAGGCCGAGCAACACGTAGATCAGCCCCAGGATCACCACGGTGAGCAGGTACTTGTTGGCAAAGATCGGGAACACGATGGCGATCACGATCAGCGCCGGGATGATCCAGCGCAGCCGCGACTTGTAGTCCGGTGGCAGCACGTGCACGCCGGAGCCACTGCTCTCGAATCCTTGAAGGATCTTCACGCCCTTGGGGGTTTGCAGGAACAGGCTCAAGGCAAAGCGCCCGGCCATGACGATCGCGACCAGCACGGCAACCCGCGCAGGTTCCAGGTTGAAGCTGTAGCCGTCGAGCACCACGCCGACAATCGGGCCGAACACGATCAGCGAAATCAGCCCCGCGAGTACCGTATCGACCACGCTTTTCTTGATATCAATGGATTTGGCAGCAGACATGTTTACACCTTCGCCACGAGTGGGCGACCAAGCAGGCCCTGGGGACGGAAAATCAGAATCACCACCAGCAGGGAGAAACTGAACACGTCTTTGTAGTCAGAGTTGATCAACCCCGAGAACAGCGACTCGGAAATACCGAGGATGATCCCGCC
The DNA here is from genome assembly GCF_014268375.2 of Pseudomonas salmasensis. Taxonomy (NCBI): domain Bacteria; kingdom Pseudomonadati; phylum Pseudomonadota; class Gammaproteobacteria; order Pseudomonadales; family Pseudomonadaceae; genus Pseudomonas; species Pseudomonas salmasensis. The sequence continues at coordinate 4,201,910 of NZ_CP077083.1, read as the reverse complement.
CAGCATCGCCCCAGGCAGGGAGCCGATGCCGCCGAGTACCGCTGCGGTAAACGCCTTGATGCCGATGATGAAGCCGGCATAGAAGTCGAAAGTGCCGTAATTGAGGGTGATGAGCACGCCGGCCAGCGCAGCCATGGCCGCACCGATGACAAACACGTAGGAGATCACCCGGTCGGTGTTGATGCCCAGGATCGAGGCCATCTTGCGGTCTTGCTGGGTAGCGCGGCACATGCGGCCCAGCTTGGTGTATTTGATGATGTAGGTGAGCAAGGCCATGCCGGCAAAAGCGGCGACCAGGATGAACACTTTGGTGTAGGTCAGTTGCACAAACCCGGTGCCGATATCGACGCGCCAGGCACCGGCCAGCAGGGTGGGAATACCTTGTTGCTTGGCGCCCTGGGCGATCTGCGCGTAGTTCTGCAGGATCAGCGAGATGCCGATGGCGCTGATCAACGGTGCCAGGCGTGTGGAGTTACGCAGGGGTTTGTAGGCGACACGCTCAATCACCCAACCGTACACGCCGGTGACGACCACGGTGAAGATCAAGGTACCGAGAATGAGCAGCGGGAAGGATTCGATGCCGAAGTAAGCCAGCAGTGCCAGACTGATCGCCGCGAGGTAAGCGGAAATCATATAAACCTCGCCGTGGGCGAAGTTGATCATGCCAATGATGCCATAGACCATTGTGTAGCCGATGGCGATCAGGCCATAGACCGACCCGAGGGTCAGGCCGTTGACCAGTTGCTGCAGGAAAATACCATCCATAACGCAATCTCACGCGGTGAGCACCTGCACACCGGTGGGTGTGCGGCGCTTCTGGAGGAAAAGACAGAGGCTCTCCACTTCCACCTGTAGGAGCGAGCTTGCTCGCGAAAAACTGGAGAGCGACGCGTGCACCCTGGATGCGCGCGTTATCGTTAACGTTCTTCGCGAGCAAGCTCGCTCCTACAGAGAGGTCATGCAGACAGTTGGTTTACTTCTGCTTTTCCAACTGATGGTATTTGCCGTCTTTGTCCCACTGGTAAACCACGTAGTCAGAGACTTTCAGGTCGCCCTTGGAATCCCAGGCTTTTTCGCCCATGACGGTTTTAACCGGGTTGGCCTTGAGCCACTTGGCAGCATCCTCGCCCTTGTTGGACTTGGCACCGTTGAAGCCGGCGGCCAGGGCCTGGATCGAGGCGTAGGCGTACAGGGTGTAGCCTTCAGGCTCGGTGCCGTTCTTGCGGAACTCTTCCACGACCGTCTTGCTGTCTGGCAGCAGGCGCGGGTCGGCGCCGAAAGTCATGTACACACCATCGACGTACTGCGCGCCGCCAGCGGTGGCTACCAGTTCGTCGGTCACCACGCCGTCATCGGACATGAACTTGACGTCTTTCAAGCCCGCTTCACGGATCTGGCGCACCAAGGGGCCGGCTTCCGGATGCAGGCCGCCGAAGTACACGACGTCAGCGCCCAGGGAGCGGATCTTGGTGACCAGGGCGCTGAAGTCTTTCTCGCCACGGGTCAGGCCCTCTTCCAGCACCGGCTTGACGCCGCGCTTGGTCAGTTGAGCTGCGGTGGCGTCGGCCAAGCCTTTGCCGTAGGTGTCCTTGTCGTTGATCACCGCAACTTTCTTGCCCTTGAGCACGTCGACGATGTAGTCGCCGGCGACGATGCCTTGCTGGTCGTCACGCCCGCACATGCGGAACATGGCGCCCAGGCCGCGTTCGGTCACTTGTGGGTTGGTGGAGCCCGGGGTGATGGCGATGATGCCCGCTTCGTCGTAAACCTCAGACGCCGGGATGGTGTTGGAGGAGCAGAAGTGCCCGACCACGCCGATCACTTTGTCCTGGTCGGCCAGGCGGTTGGCCACGGCCACGGCCTGCTTGGGTTCACAGGCGTCATCGCCGGCCACCAGCTTGATCTGCTCGCCGTTAATGCCGCCGGCCTTGTTGATAACGTCGGCTGCCGCCTGGGCACCCTTCATGTACTGCTCACCGAAAGCGGCGTTGGCACCCGTCATCGGGCCCGCCACACCAATTTTCACATCAGCTTGAACAAACGTAGAAACACCCAGCGCCGCAGCAACGGCGAGGGCCAGAAAACCTTTCTTGTAAAACGTCTGGGACATGAGTGGTGCTCCGATATTTTTGATTTTTGGCACGACAACTTGCATTCAAACCTTTCACCGAAAGCTCAGAGCAAGCCGCGTGCCATTACGTTTTTATTCTTCAAAAAACACGGTGTCATTGTTATTACAGGCGTTTCGACGCCTTTTGCCAGGACGTGCAACCGTCTAGCGTCTACAGGTGCAACCAACACTGCAAAAAAGTACAACCCTGGCAGGTCGCACCTGCAACCACAGGCATAAACGACAGTTCCTACAGCTGTAACAACGTGCGTAACGGAACTGCACATTTACAGTGCGTGATTGCTACGACTTGCACCAATACAGATGAGTAGCCTGCTAAGAAAATGCAGGCTTCTGAGGGGTATTTCGCTGATCAGATCACGATCCTCAGGCATTGCCCCGCGTGATAGAGCGAGAAACCGGCTTCATACAGGCAACTGCGCAGGCCCACCCCGGCCAGGGGTTGCATGGGCGCAAAGGGGATCGGCAAGGCTTGGGGGTCCTGGTGACACAGGTAGTCGGCAAATGCCTTGCCCACCACGCTGCCGGTGGTCACGCCGCGCCCGTTATAACCGGTGACCGCCACCAGGCCGGGGGCCGGTTCGAACAGGCGCATCAAGTGGTCGGGGGTGAACGCGATGCAGCCGGTCCAGGTGTATTCCCACTGCACCGGTTTGAGGTACGGGAAGTAGTGTTGCTGCACCCGATCGGCCCACGCCTTGAGGAACCACGCCGGTTTCTGGTTGCCGTTACCCAGGCTGCCCAGTAACAGGCGCCCATCGGCATCGCGGCGAATACTGCTCAGTACCTGGCGCGTGTCCCAGGAGCCCTGGCCGCCGGGAAGGATCTGCTTGGCGGCGTCATCGGTCAGCGGCGCCGAAGCCACTTGGTAGTAATAGCCGGGGAAGAAGTTACGCCGCAGCTCGGTCCATTCGCCTTCGGTGTAGGCATTGGAGGCGATCACCACCTGGGCGGCCTGCACCGCGCCCTCGGCGGTCTGCACCGACCAATCGGCGCCTTGACGCTCAAGCTGGGTGACCGGCGAATGATCGAACAATTGCCCGCCCAGCCCCACGGCGGCATTCGCCAACCCCGTGGTGTAGGCCATGGGATTCAAGGTGCCGGCGCGCCGATCGAGCAACGCGGCGGCGATTTTGCGGGTACCGGTGGCGTGCTCGCAGGCCTGACCGGTGAGTAACTCAACCGGCGCACCACGGCGTTTCCACTGCTGCTCACGGCTGCGCAAATCCGCCTCGCCCCGGGCGTTGTGCGCCATGTGCAAGGTGCCTTCACGGCGCAATTGGCAGTCGATGTTGTACTTGTCGATCAGGCTGAACACCAGGGACGGCGCCGCGCCCAGCATGCGGTTGAGCTGGCTGCCCACCGCCGTGCCGAAACCGGCCTCGATCTCGTCCGGTGGAATCCACAGGCCGGCGTTGACCAGCCCGACATTGCGCCCGGAACCGCCGTGGCCGGTGCGATGGGCCTCCAGCACGGCAACGCGTTTACCCTGCTCCAGCAAATGAATGGCCGCCGACAAACCGGTGATGCCGGCGCCGATCACGCACACATCCACCTTGACCGCGCCCTTGAGCGCGGCGCGGTCTGGCCGACCTGGGGTGAGGTGTTCCCATAAACATGTTTCGCGCAGTGCCATTGCCAGACTCCGGTGAGACCTAACAAACAACTCAATTCAGTTTCGACTTGGTAATCCAATCAAATGTGGGAGCGGGCTTGCTCGCGAATGCGGTGGATCAGCTGTAAATCTGTTGACTGACACACTGCATTCGCGAGCAAGCCCGCTCCCACATTTTCAACCGCGTTTCGACAGTGGTTTAGTCGAAGGTGATGCCTTGTGCCAGCGGCAGTTCCAACGAGTAGTTCACGGTATTGGTCTGCCGGCGCATATACCCGCGCCACGCATCCGAGCCCGATTCACGCCCGCCGCCGGTCTCTTTTTCACCTCCGAACGCGCCACCGATCTCTGCACCGCTTGGGCCGATGTTGACGTTGGCGATGCCACAGTCGCTGCCTACCGCCGACATGAACTGCTCGGCTTCACGCACGTCGGTGGTGAAGATGCAGGACGACAAGCCTTGCGGCACGGCGTTGTTCAGGCGCAGGGCCTCAGCGAAGTCGGTGTAGCCGACCACGTAAAGAATCGGCGCGAAGGTTTCGCTGCACACCACGTCGCTTTGCTCGGGCATTTCCACGATGGCCGGCGATACGTAATAGGCGTTGGGGAATTTGTCTTGCAGTTGGCGCTTGCCGCCGAACACCTTGCCGCCTTCGCTCAAGGCTTGCTCAAGGGCGTCCTGCATGTTGTCGAAGCTGTGCTTGTCGATCAGCGGGCCGATCAGGTTGCCTTCCAGCGGGTGGCCGATGCGCACCTTGGAATAGGCGGCCTTGAGGCGGGTGACGATCTCTTCTTTGACCGACTCATGGGCGATCAGCCGGCGCAGGGTGGTGCAACGTTGGCCGGCGGTGCCCACTGCGCTGAACAGGATGGCGCGTACGGCCATGTCCAGGTCGGCACTTGGGCCGAGGATCATCGCGTTGTTGCCGCCCAGCTCAAGAATGCTGCGGGCAAAACGCGCGGCGACTTTGGGCGCCACTTCGCGGCCCATGCGCGTGCTGCCGGTGGCGCTGATCAGGGCGACGCGCGGGTCATCCACCAGCGCAGCGCCGGCGTCGCGGCCGCCGATGATCACTTGGCTGAGGTACTCGGGGGCACCGTCGAATTTTTTCAACACGCGCTCGAACAGGGCCTGGCAGGCCAGTGCGGTGAGCGGGGTCTTTTCCGACGGTTTCCAGATCACCGCGTTGCCGCACACCAAGGCCAACGCAGTGTTCCACGCCCACACGGCCACGGGGAAGTTGAAGGCGCTGATTACGCCGACCACGCCCAGCGGGTGCCAGGTTTCACGCATATGGTGGCCGGGGCGCTCGGAGGCGATGGTCAAGCCGTACAGCTGGCGCGACAGGCCGACGGCGAAGTCGCAGATGTCGATCATTTCCTGCACTTCACCCAAACCTTCCTGGGTGATCTTGCCGGCTTCCCAGGAAACGAGTTCGCCCAGGTCGGCCTTGTACTCGCGCAATACGTCGCCGAACTGGCGCACCAGCTCGCCACGTCGCGGCGCCGGCACTTTGCGCCAGGCTTCGAATGCATGCTCGGCGCGACTGACCTGCTGCTCCACCTCGGCGGCCCCTTCCCAATGGACACTGCAGATACGGCTGCCATCAATCGGTGAATGCACGGGTTGTTTCCCGGCCTGGTACAGCGCCGGGTTTACCCCGAGACGATCAAGCAATGCGGCAACCATGGGTCACTCCTTCAAATCTGCGTAGAAAAATCGCGCCGCTGCATGCACGGCGATCCTGAGCCTATTTGTAGCTGGCCCAAGACTTGCCAACAAACGACGATTAGGCGAGATATCATTCCCTTTATTCATGCAAAGAATAAAAAGAGGCATGCCGTGCTGAACAAAAGACATTTGCCCTCGATCACCGCCCTGCAGTGTTTCGAAGCGGCCACCCGCCACCTGAGCTTCACCCGCGCCGCCGAGGAACTGAACCTCACCCAAAGCGCGGTGAGCAAACAGGTGGCGCAGTTGGAAGAACTGTTGCAACACCTGCTGTTTCGCCGCGTGCGCCGCCGCTTGCAGATGACCCCGGCGGGCGACCTGTACCTGGTGGAAGTGCGCAAGATCCTCACCCAGGTGGAGATGTCTACCCACTACCTGCGCTCCTACGGCGGCGAAACCGAAGTGCTGCGTGTGTCCACGCCCTACACCTTCGGCGCACGCTGGCTGGTGCCGCGCCTCAAGGGTTGGCGCTTGCGCCACCCGCAGATCCACCTGGACCTGTGTAACGAACAGGCCCCGGACGAGTTGCTGCAAGGCAAGGCCGACATGGCGTTTTACTTCGGCCAGGGCGCACGTCCCGGTACCGAGAGCCTGAAACTGTTCAGTGAAGAGCTGGTACCGGTGTGTTCGCCCGACAGCCTCCCCGCCGAGCCCTTCACCGACCCCACGCAACTGAGCGACCTGGTGCTGCTGCAAAACGCTTCACGACCCCAGGGCTGGCATGACTGGTTCGCCAGCCAAGGCTTTCATACCGAGCACAGTTACCATGGGCCGCGGTTCGACACGTTCTATATGTGCATCCGTGCGGCGCAGGTGGGGTGTGGCGTGGCGTTGTTGCCGCGTTTTCTGGTGGAGGAGGAATTGGCCGAGGGCAAGTTGGTGATCCCCTGGCAGCATGGGATGCCGAGCCAGGATGCTTACTACCTGGCGTATCCTGAGCATTCGGCGGAGGTGCCCAAGGTGCGTGAATTTGTGAAGTGGATGATGGAGCAGGTGCTTTAGCGCCTGGAGAATCGCCATCGCAGGCAAGCCAGCTCCCACCGTTTGGAATGCACTCCAAATGTGGGAGCTGGCTTGCCTGCGATGGCGCCAGTGGCCTTACTGAAAAAATCACTGGCAAAACCCCACAAGTCTATGCGCCACTAACCCCCTTCCTCAATTGTGCGTAAAGGCCGGCCTCCATCGCCGACCCGTCTGGAGATTCCCGTTATGAGCGAGAGTGTGTTTGCCGATCGCATCGTGCAGAACCTGCTCGACACCGACTTCTACAAGCTGACCATGATGCAGGCGGTGCTGCACAACTACCCGAACGTGGAAGTTGAATGGGAGTTTCGTTGCCGTAACAGTGAAGACCTGCGCCCTTACCTGGCGGAGATCCGCTACCAGATCGAGCGCCTCGCCGAGCTGAGCCTGAGCCCCGACCAACTGGGGTTCCTGGAACGCATCAGCTTTATGAAGCCGGACTTTTTACGCTTCCTCGGGCTGTTTCGCTTCAACCTGCGGTATGTGCAAACCGGCATCGAGAACGGCGAGTTGTTTATCCGCCTGCGCGGGCCGTGGCTGCATGTGATCCTGTTTGAAGTGCCAATGCTGGCCATCGTCAGTGAGGTGCGTAACCGCTACCGCTACCAGACCGTGATCCTCGAGCAGGCCCGCGAACAGCTGTATCGCAAATTCGACTGGTTGACCGCCAATGCCAGCAGCGACGAGCTGTCGGAGCTGCAAGTGGCGGACTTCGGCACGCGCCGGCGCTTTTCCTACCGGGTGCAAGAAGAAGTGGTGAGCGTGCTCAAGCACGATTTCCCTGGCCGTTTTGTCGGCACCAGCAACGTGCACCTGGCCCGTGAATTCGATATGAAGCCGCTGGGCACCATGGCCCATGAATGGATCATGGCCCACCAGCAACTCGGCCCACGCCTGATCGACAGCCAGATCGCCGCCCTTGATTGCTGGGTGCGCGAGTACCGGGGCCTGTTGGGTATCGCCCTCACCGACTGCATCACCACCGACGCGTTCCTCGGCGACTTCGACTTGTACTTCGCCAAGCTGTTCGACGGCCTGCGCCATGACTCCGGTGACCCGATCCAGTGGGCAGAAAAAGCCATCGCTCACTACCACAAGCTGGGCATCGAACCGATGAGCAAGACCCTGGTGTTCTCCGACAGTCTGACTTTGCCCAAGTCATTGGAGATATTCCGGGCACTGCGTGGTCGCATTAACGTGAGCTTTGGCATCGGCACCAACCTGACCTGTGATATTCCAGGGGTGGAACCGATGAGCATCGTGCTTAAAATGACCGCCTGCAATGGCCAGCCCGTCGCGAAGATCTCCGATGAAGCGGGCAAGACCCATTGCACCGATCCGAATTTTGTCGCCTATTTGCGTCACGTTTTCAAAGTACCTGCCCTATCCAGCAAGGAGTGAATCATGCAAGCCGTACAGCGTGAGATTGCGCAACAGCTCAAGGTGCAAGCCCCGTTCAAAGACCAGGCTGCACTGGAAGCCGAGGTTGCCCGGCGCGTGGCCTTTATCCAAGACTGCCTGCGCAATTCCGGGCTCAAGACCCTGGTGCTCGGCATCAGTGGCGGTGTCGATTCCCTGACCGCAGGCCTGTTGGCCCAACGTGCGATGCAGGAGCTGCGCGCCAGCACCGGCGATGAGGCTTATCGTTTTATCGCCGTGCGCCTGCCCTACGAAACCCAGTTCGACGAACACGACGCCCAGGCTTGCGTGGACTTTATCGAGCCGGACGAACGCCACACCGTGAACATCGGCCCGGCAGTAAAAGCCCTGGCCAATGAAGTGGCTGCCTTTGAAGGCAAGGCCGCAGCGTCCCGTGACTTTGTGCTGGGCAACACCAAGGCGCGCATGCGCATGGTGGCCCAGTACACCATCGCCGGCGCGGCCGGAGGCCTGGTGATCGGCACTGATCATGCGGCGGAAGCGGTGATGGGCTTTTTCACCAAGTTCGGTGACGGGGCCTGCGACCTGGCGCCGTTGAGCGGGCTGGTGAAGCATCAGGTGCGTGCCATTGCCCGCCACTTTGGCGCGCCGGAATCGCTGGTGGAGAAGGTGCCGACCGCCGACCTGGAAGACCTGTCGCCGGGCAAGCCGGACGAAGCGTCACATGGCGTGACCTATGCCGAGATCGATGCGTTCCTGCAGGGTGAGCCGGTGCGTGAGGAGGCGTTCAGGATTATCTGCGAGACCTATCGCAAGACTGAGCACAAGCGGGTGATGCCGTTTGCGCCTTGAGGTGAGCCTGATCGTTTTGCTTTGATTTGCAGATCGCCTTCGCGAGCAAGCCCGCTCCCACATTCGACCGCATTCTCATGCTGGAACTCGGTCAAGTGTGGGAGCGGGCTTGCTCGCGAAGAACGATAACGCGGTCTTACTTAAGAACCACAGCACCTTTCATCATGGAGTTATGGCCAGGGAACGAGCAGAAGAACGCGTAATCAGTACCCGCTGCCAGCTTGGACACGTCGAAGGTCACCGAATCTTTCTCACCAGCGCCAATGATCTTGGTGTGGGCGATGACGCGGGTGTCGCCTTCTTTCAGGTAGTTCTTGTCAATGCCAGCCGCCATGCCGTCGGTGGCAATGCCGGCCATGTCGGCCTTGGTGCTCAGCACCCAGTTATGCCCCATCACGTTCTTTGGCAAGCTGCCCGAGTGAGTCAGCTCAACGGTGAACTTTTTGCAGCTCTTGTCGATGGTGATTTCTTTGGTGTTGAAAGACATCTGGTCAGTGGAGTCGACAGTGACCTTGCACTCTGCAGCAAGCAACTGGCCGCTCGCCAGAGTCAGCAGGGAAACAGCAACGAGTTTGGCAAACATGTGAATCTCCAAGGCAGGGTTTTAAAAACGCGGATTGCGGTAAGGGTGCCTCAATCAGGCTTGAGTTCTTATGATCTGAATCAACAGATTGTATACAACTTTAGGCTATCAGCTTCATCAACACAATCAACCAGCCAAACTGCCGCACCCTGCCTATGATCGGCCCATTACTCACGGGAGTTCATACCATGCACCTTAATCACCTGTTCAACGGCCTTCTGGCTGCCTACGCCTGCGGTAAGTGAAAGCAAAGGGCACCCTGAAGCTGCTACCATGACGACCCAAGGCAGCTGCGCGCCGCCCACCCTCACCTTCGACCCTAGAGGATCGCCCATGGCCAAACCTAATTACTCCTTCGCCAAACGTCAGAGAGACTTGGCCAAGGAACAGAAGAAAGAGGAAAAGCTGCAACGCAAGAAAGCCGCTGCAGACGAAGAAGCCGGCGCACTGAACCCGGATGCTGAAGGTGAAGCGGCAACTGACGAGATCGAAACCCCGAAAGACCCCGCAGAATGATCGTTCCCACGCTCCGCGTGGGAATGCATCCCCGGACGCTCCGCGTCCCGCACCAGGCTTGAAGCCGGCGCAAGGGTGACGCAGAGCGTCACAGCAGGCATTCCCACGCGGAGCGTGGGAATCATCGTTTTTTATTCCAGCGGCATCACCGTCACCCGCACCTCCGGGTCGTGGCTGCCTCCCCCCAGAATCACCCCACGCAACGGCGACACATCGGAAAAGTCCCGGCCCCAGGCCAGGGTGATGTGCTCCAGCGCCGGCTGCACATTGTTGGTCGGGTCAAAATCCACCCAGCCTGATACCGGGCAAAACACCGAAACCCACGCATGGGACGCATCCGCGCCAATCAGCCGTGGCTGGCCGGGCGGTGGCTGGGTGAGCAGGTAGCCGCTGATATAGCGCGCCGCCAAGCCCCGCGAACGCAGGCAGGCAAGCATCAGGTGAGCGAAGTCCTGGCACACGCCGCGACGGCGCTCCAGCACTTCCACCAGCGGCGTGGCGACCTGGGTGGCTTCGGCATCGAAGGTAAATTCGCTGAAGATCTTCTCCATCAATGCCTGCGTGCCCAGCAGTAAAGGCTCGCCGGGCGGGAAGCAGCTTTCTGAGAACTCGACGAAGGTTTTCTTCAGATGGACATAGGGCGACTCGAAGCGATAGCGGCAGGCTTCGATCAGGTCGGCGCTCAACGCCTGGCTGCTGTAAGTCAGGCTGTCGCGGGTGTGGTCCCAGGGCGGCGAGCGCTGGAAATCCAGAACAGGCCGCGCCAGCACTTCCACGGTGAGCCCGGCGTTCACCAGCAATTCATCATGGGGCCGTTCGAACGCCAGGCGGGTGATCGGGTTGCCGAACACGTCCAGCTCATCGCGGCGCGAGGTGGGTTCCGGGCTAATATCCAACTGCTGCCAGGTGCACTTCTGCCAGGCGCACGGCCGTGGCCACAGGTGCGCCAGTTGCTGGGCCAGGGACACCGGGCTGTCGTAGTGGTAATGGGTATCGTGGAAAATCTGATAGCGCGCGCTCATTACACCGACACCGTTTGCTGGCTGACATCATCCACGTGGGCAAAATGGCGCAGCGCCAGGCGATCCGACACTTGCCCACTTTCATCGGCCACCGCTTGCAGCAAGTCGGCCAGGCCGTCCAGGGCGGCACGCACGCTGGTTTCGCCAAACAGGCCGTTCTCTAGGCAACCCAGGTCAAAATGCGCCAGGCGCTCGACCAACGGCGCCAGCCCGGTTTCACGGGGCACGCCAAAATCATCATTGAGACGGCGCAGGGTGCGGCTCACCAACTTGAGCTGGAACAGCACCGCATGGGGGTTCTGCTCGTCGAGCAGCAGCAGGTCGAGCACCGGGATCAACTGCGGCACCGCCAGGTAGCGCGAACGGTAGGTGATGCTGCTGTTGCCCAGCTCCAGCAACCATTCCAGCCCGGCCTGATCGAACACCGCCACACCGCGCAGGAACGCTGCAAGGCTGCTGCTCAGAAACTGCAGACGCTCGATACGCCGGCCCATCATCAAAAAGCGCCAGCCTTCATCACGGGTCATGTCGTCCAGGGCAAACCCGGACAGCGCCGCCAGGGACATCACCAGGCGGTTGAGAAAGTCGAGCAGCTCGCCAAAGTCCGCGGCGTCGCTTTCCAGCTCCATGGCTTCACGTTGCAGCTCCACCAGGGCCTGCCAGTTTTCCCGGGACAACTTGCCGCGCACCTGGGACGCCGCCCACTGCAAGCGCTGCAAATTGGCGCGCAGGCTTGAAGGCCAGTCATCACCCAGCAACGCCGCGAGCAGACGCTCAGGCAGCTCGCCCTCTTCCGGCAACAGGCGCAGGCTTTCGCCCAGTTCGACGGCGGCCTGCAGCGCCAGCGGATCATCGCCATCGACATACCGCGCCAGCACCACGCGCAGCCAGCGCGCACTGTCATCGCAGCGCTCGCAGTAACGGCCGAACCAGAACAGGTTTTCCACCACGCGCGAGGGCAGATAGGGATCGCGGCGCACCAGGTCATAGGCGCCAATGGTGCGTTGGGCGCGCCACTGCTCGCCACCCGGCGCGCGTTCGCCGAGCACCCAGGTGTCCTTGCTCGCCCCACCGCGCTGCATCGACACCACCTCGGCATCGGCGTCGGCCGCCACGCGGGTCAGGCCGCCGGGCAGCACCCGATAACCGTCATCACTGGCCACGGCGTAGACACGCATGCCGATGGCGCGGTGTTGCAGATGGTCATCCACGGTGTGCCAGACCGGCGCCTGAGACAACTGCGCCAGCTCTTGGGCGACATAGGCATAGGGCCGCGCACGCATGCGTTCGGCCAGGGCCTGGCGCTGTTCGTCATCAAGGTCGCGACCAAACACCGGGGCGAAACTTTGTGAGGGAAATGCCGGCTTGATCAGCAGCTCCGGGAGTTTTTCCAAAGCTTCGGCAAGCACCGGCGCTTCGCCGCACCACCAGGTGGCAATCGACGGCAGGATCAAGGCTTCACCGAATAAAAATTCGTTGATCTTGGGCAAAAAGCCCAGCAACCCCGGCGACTCCAGCACACCGCTGCCCAAGGCATTGGCCACCAGCACATTGCCTTGGCGCACGGCATCGAGCAGGCCCGGCACGCCCAGCGCCGAGTCGGTGCGCAGCTCCAGTGGATCGCAGAAATCGTCGTCGAGGCGGCGCATGATCGCGTGCACCCGGCGCAGGCCGCTGAGGGTTTTCAGGAACACAGTGCTGTCGCGCACGGTGAGGTCGCCGCCCTCGACCAAGGGGTAGCCGAGCTGGCGCGCCAGGTACAGGTGTTCGAAATAGCTCTCGTTGAAACGCCCCGGCGTGAGCAACACGATCAGTGGCGGCTGGTCATCGCCAGGGGCCTGGCGCGCCAGGGTTTCCTGCAACGTGCGAAAGAACCCGGTGAGGTGCTGCACTTGCATATCCCGGTACAGGTCCGGGAAGGCGCGGGACACGATGGTACGGTTTTCCAGGGCGTAGCCGGCGCCCGACGGGGCTTGGGTGCGGTCGGCGGTGACCCACCAGCGGCCATCCGGGGTGCGCGCCAGGTCGACCGCGTACAGATGCAGGAACGCACCGTCGGGCGGCTGGATACCCTGGCACGGCCACAGAAAATTGTTATGTCCGAATACCAGTTCGGCCGGCAGCAAGCCTTCCTTGATCAGGCGCTGCGGGCCATACAGGTCGGCCAGTACCGCATTGAGCAGGCGCGCACGCTGGGCGATGCCGGCCGACAGTTGCTGCCACTCCTCGGCCGCCAGCACATGGGGCAACAGGTCCAGCTCCCAGGGGCGGTCGGCGCCCTTGGGGTCGGCGTAGACGTTGTAGGTCACGCCGTTTTCCTGGATCTGGCGCGTCAACAACGCCTGGCGCTGGGCCAGTTGTGCAGGCGTGCTGCGTTGCAGGTGATCGAACAAGCGCCGCCAATGGGCACGCACCGCGCCGCTGGCGTCCAGCAGTTCGTGATAGGTGCCCGCGGTGAGCGGGTAACGGTCGAGCAAGTCGGACATGGAACGCTCGGCAGAGGCAAGGGAAGTCAGGTTAACTCAAATTCACTACGATCCAATGTGGGAGCTGGCTTGCCTGCGATAGCGGTGTGTCAGTCACCAGAACTATCGACTGAAACACCGCTATCGCAGGCAAGCCAGCTCCCACACTTGGATCATGTTCATTCCTTATTTTTTGTGAAACGCCGCAAATCCAGCGTCATTGGCAACTCATCGTTTACCGTTACAGTCGGCACTGGCAGCTTGCCCGGGCTATGCCCCAAGCGGAAAAACCGCGCCATGCGCCGGCTCTCCGCCTCATTGGCATTCACCGGCAGGCTGTCGTAATTGCGCCCGCCCGGGTGCGCCACATGGTATTGGCAGCCACCCAACGAACGCTGCATCCAGGTGTCGAGCAGGTCAAATACCAGCGGCGCATGCACGGCGATGGTCGGTTGCAGGCAGTTGGCCGGTTGCCAGGCGCGGTAACGCACGCCCGCCACGAACTCGCCGACCCGGCCGGTCGGTTGCAGCGGCACCGGTACGCCATTGCAGGTCAGCAGGTAGCGTTGCGGCGGCAACCCGCTCAACTTCACTTGCAGGCGCTCCAGGGACGAATCCACATAACGCACCGTGCCACCCACCGCGCCCTCCTCGCCCAGCACGTGCCAAGGCTCCAAGGCCTGGCGCAGTTCCAGTTCGATACCGCTGACGGCGTAGTCGCCCACCTTGGGGAAACGAAACTCCAGATGCGCCGCGAACCATTCGGCCCGCAATGGGTAGCCGGCCGCGTTCAGTTCGACGATCACGTCGGCAAAGTCCTGCTCGATAAAGTGCGGCAACAGGAAACGGTCATGCAGTTCAGTGCCCCAGCGCGCCAGCTTCGGCGGCGCATAGGGCTCGCGCCAGAACCGCGCGACCAGCGCCCGCAGCAACAACTGCTGGGTCAGGCTCATGCGCGCATGGGGCGGCATTTCAAAGGCGCGCAGTTCCAGCAGGCCCAGGCGGCCCGTGGCGCCGTCGGGTGAGTAGAGTTTGTCGATACAGAATTCGGCGCGATGGGTATTGCCCGTCACGTCGATCAGCAGGTTGCGCAACAGGCGATCCACCAGCCACGGCGGGCACTCCTCGCCCGGCTCCGGCATCTGCGCAAAGGCGATCTCCAGTTCATACAGCGCATCGTTGCGCGCCTCATCTACCCTGGGCGCCTGGGAGGTGGGGCCGATAAACAGGCCGGAGAACAAATAGGACAACGACGGGTGGTTATGCCAGTAGCTGATCAGGCTGCGCAGCAGGTCCGGTCGGCGCAGGAACGGCGAATCCTTGGGCGTCGCGCCGCCCAGCACGAAGTGGTTACCGCCACCGGTACCGGTGTGGCGTCCGTCGATCATGAACTTCTCGGTGGTCAGGCGGGTTTGCCGGGCCTCTTCGTAGAGGAATTCGGTGCGTTCCACCAACTCGTCCCAAGTGGCGGACGGCTGTACGTTGACCTCGATGACACCGGGGTCTGGCGTGACCCGGAAATTGCTCAGGCGCGTATCCGCTGGCGGCTCGTAGCCTTCGAGCAGTACTGGGCAATGCAGCTCTTGGGCGGTGGCCTCGATAGCGGTCACCAGTTCCAGGTAATCCTCGACGCGCTCCAGCGGCGGCATAAACAGGTAAAGGCGCCCTTCGCGTGCTTCGGCACACAGCGCGGTACGGGTCAACCAGTCGGCGGACTCGTCCACCTTGGGCACACGCTCATCACTGCGCGCGGGCTCGCCATGGTTTTGCAACTGGGCGCTGGTCGGCAGCTCCGGCTGATCCTGGTTAGGGTCGGTCGGGTGCACAAACGGATACTGCGCCGCCGTCACCCACGGCTGCGAAGCGAGAGGCAGGCGATAGCCCAGTGGCGAATCCCCCGGCACCAACCGGCAATGGTTGTCGCGCAGGTACCAACGCCCACTCTGCCAGCGGTCATTGGCCGCAGTACGTGCCAGCGGCAGCACCTGGCCGATGACTTTATCCAAGCCCTGGCTGAACACTTTGCGCAGGCGCTCACGCTCCAGGTCGTCGCTCAGGCGCGGGTCCTGGGCGGTGACGTTCTGGGGCAGCGCCCCTTCGCGCCACAGGTAGTAGAAATTGTCTTCGAACGCCGGGAACACAAAGCGCGCCGGTAGTTTGAGGCGCTCGGCGACGCTGGCCAGGAAACGCCCGGCCATCACCCCATCGGCGCCATAGTCCTGTTGCTCATCGGCGATCAGCGCGCTGTTGTGCCAGATCGGCACGCCATCGCGGCGCCAATAGCAGTTGAGCGACCAACGCGGCAATTGCTCGCCGGGGTACCACTTGCCTTGGCCGAAATGCACCAGGCCCTTGGGCGCATAGTGCTGGCGCAGGCGCTGGAACAGCTCGGCCGACAGGCGTCGCTTGTCCGGGCCCAGGGCTGCGGTGTTCCACTCGGCGCCGTCGGGGTCGTCGATAGACACGAAGGTGGGCTCGCCGCCCATGGTCAGGCGTACGTCGTCCTTGAGCAGGTCGCTATCAATCTGCCGGCCCAGGGCCTGGATCGCCAGCCATTGCTCTTCGCTGTAGGGTTTGGTCACCCGTGGCGCTTCCCAGATGCGCTCCACCGACATCTCGTGGGTGAATTCGCACTCGCACGGCTCCACCAACCCACTGATCGGCGCAGCAGACGATGGATCGGGACTGCAGGCCAAAGGGATATGCCCTTCACCGGCAAACAACCCGGACGTGGCATCCAGGCCAATCCAGCCAGCGCCGGGCAAATACACTTCGCACCAGGCGTGCAGGTCGGTGAAGTCCACCTCGGTACCGGACGGGCCGTCGAGGGCTTTGACGTCGGCGGTGAGCTGAATCAGGTAGCCAGAGACAAATCGCGCCGCCAACCCGAGGTTGCGCAGCAATTGCACCAGCAACCAGGCCGAGTCGCGGCAGGAGCCGGATGCATTTTCCAGGGTGAATTCCGGGGTTTGCACGCCCGGTTCCATGCGAATCAGGTAACCGATATCGGCGGCCAGGCGCTGGTTGAGGCCCACGAGAAAATCCACAGCAGGCAACGGCGTACGGTCGATGCCGGCCAGGTACGCAGCCAACCTTGGCGTCAGCGGCAGGGTTTCCAGGTACGGCGCCAGCTCGCGCTGCTCATCGGCGGCGTAGATGAACGGGATTTTTTCGGCGTAGGGCTCGAGGAAAAAATCGAACGGATTGAACACCGCCATCTCGGCGACCAGGTCGACTTCGATGCGCAACTCGTCAGTCTTTTCCGGGAACACCAGGCGCGCCAGGTAATTGCCCTGGGGGTCTTGCTGCCAGTTGATGAAATGCTGCTCGGGCAGCACCTTCAGCGCGTAGGACAGTATCCGCGTACGGCTATGGGCCGCCGGGCGTAGCCGCACGATCTGCGGGCCGAGTTCGACAGCACGGTCGTAGCGGTAATGCGTAACGTGGTGCAACGCGACATGAATCGACACGGCGGCCTCCTGCGAGCCAGGGCATGAGCACAACGCGCGCAAGACTTATGCCACAGCAGCAGTCATTGCACTAAAACGTCGGGCCCGGTGCAGTACAGCACCAAAACGGCGCCAACGTTGTGGCTATGGTGCAGGCGCTGCACACATTTGTAGCGCCGGGCTGAGGACAGGTGGTGAATCTACCCAGTTAAGGCGTAGTACGCCTGGTATTCAGGGCTTGACGCAGTTGGCGAATTTGCACAAGTTTTGCCCGCATCTCTCGCTGCCCACTGCTGTTGAGCACCAGCAGGCCGAACAGCGGGAAAATCAGCGACAGGCTATAGAGAACCCTGTGTGGGTTGTACTGAATCATTGGGAGCACAAACAAAAGACAGGCAGCGTAGATGGCGACCATCACCCATGCCCACGAAGGTTTGCCCCGCAGGATCATAAAGTTGCTATGGACCGTCAACACAATAAGCAATGCACCTGCGAGCAGGATCTTGAGCCCGACTTGAGCAAGGGGCGCATCACGAAAATAGGTGACGAAAGCCAGCGCCACTGCAAGCGCTAGTGAAAAGTAGGCAGCAAATACGCCGCCCAGAAACGTCAAAAAGTGATGCCTGAAGAAGTCGCGCAGCGTCATCAACTCACTCATTCGTTTATTTCCTCGTACAACCCTATCGCAATGGTATTGACGTTCCCAGAGTAGGCGCTGCCTGCGAACCCGACGGTCGCGCCCAGGATATCTTTGATCTGAGTACTGGTGCTTTGCTTGAGTTGCGTCGGGGTGAAACGCTTGGAGAGCTCACCCGATGCCTGCCTGAGCTTGAGCATCTTCGAGGTCAAGCTGGGATCATTGATACTCAGTAGTTCCTTGGTCAGCTTGGCCCTCTCCTGACGGTTCAAGCCGCGTAGCACTTCCCGCAGGCTTTTGCCCGTCGATGCCTTGGCGACCTTGACCAGCTTGACCGTCGTCAGGGCTGAAGCGCCCACACCGGCCAACGATGCCGCGTCCAGCACAATGGATGCATTCTGGTACCAACCTTCACTGTCGAGCCAATCGTTTACCTCAGGCTTGGCCACCTCAAGGGTCGTTCGGGCAATGCCATTGAAGCACTGGAGCGAACTCGCGCCTGCGGCCGCGTACCCCACCACCACAATGACCGAGCTCGCGCCGGCACTGAAAGGAACCAGAATAGTGCCGCTGGCAATCGCAGCCCAACTGATGACGGCGCCCAGGCAAGAGATTCCGGTATTTACGGCCTCGCCGATCAGCCTGGATTCCCGGGGATTGTTTACTACGTGATCAGCGAATTGTGTCGGCGCGATGTATTTCTGCGCCTCGCGCAGGATGACACGCTTTGGCTTGATGCTGCAGATGGGCTTGAATTCGCGCAGAGTGACAACGTTGAAATCGGCATCGATATACACAACTCCTGCACCGACAACGCCGGGGTCTGCATCGATGGCCGCAAACAACCGTGGCAGGTTGATCCGGCTCTCGATGCGCTGGCGCGCCATAAATTGAGAGCGGTTGGAATCCATGCCGATGTTGAACAAGGAGCTGCCCATAAGTGTTCTTCCGTGAAATTGAAAGTGCCCAGACCGACCTCATCGCAGGCAAGCCAGCTCCCACACTTGAAATGCATTCCCCTGTGAGTGCTGGCTTGCCTGCGATAGCAATCTGATGGGCGCCACCCTAACAAACAGGCCACCTACCGCCAATGAATCTACCCAATCAACGGGCCTTGCGTTGCGCAATCGCCGCCCGACGCAGGTGACGTATTTCGAGTAATCGCTGGCGCATTTCACGATGGCGCTTGCTGTTGAGCAGCAACAAACCCAGCAGCGGAAACAACACCGCCGAGCCGTACACCAGGGTGTTGAGGCCGTATTGAATCATCGGCAACACGAACAGCAGGCAACACACCAGGTAGCCCGCCACCAGCCGGGTTGCCCAAGGATACCCGCGTGCAATCATCACATTGCCAAACACCAGCACCGCCACCAGCACCAGGATTGCAGCGCCGGAGTAGTTGGCCTTGAGCACCGGTTCAACCCCGCGCAAATAGGTTACGCCCGCCGTGGAGACCGCCACTGAGCCGGAAAAGATCGCCATGAAGATGGTGCCCATGAACACCGGAAAATAACGCGCAAGGAAACTGCGCCTATCGGGAAAACCCTTCATTCCGTCAGTTCCTCATACAGGCCAATGGCAAGCGTCGACGCCGAGCCGACGTGGCCGGTTCGATAGCTGCCCCAAATACCCAACATGCCGCCCAAAGCGTCCTTGAGCTGGGTGAGCGTGGCATGACGGATTTCCGTGGAGCTGTAGCGCTTGGGCAACGTGCCGGCGCGCTGCTGCAACTTAAGCAACTTCGGAGTCAGGCTCGGGTCTTTGAGGCTGAGCAATTCCTGGGTCAATTTCTTGCGCTCCTGGCGATTCAAGCCCTTGAGCAACTCGTACCAGCTCTTGCCCAACGCAGCGGCCTTTTTGGCCTTGAGCAGCCTTAATGTGGTGAAGGCGCCCGTTCCGATACCCACCAACGACGCGGCATCGAGAATCGGTGACACCGCGCCATACCACTGGGCGTCATCCATGCGGTCGTTGGCCTCCGGGTCAAGGATCTCGTTATAGGTACGGGCCACGCCAAACCCGCATTGAGCGCTGCTGGCCAGCGCGGCCGTGACACCAATACCCACCACAAAAGCACTGGCACCGGCGGTGAAGGGTACGGCGACGCTGCCACTGAACACCACGATCCAGCCAATGACTGCCGCGCCGCAGGAAAGGCCCATGTCAAAAGCCTCCTTCTGGAGGCGCCCTTCACGGGGGTCGGTCTTCACCTGCTCGACAAACTGCGCCGGCGAGATGTACTTCTGTGCCTCGCGCAAAATGATGCGCTTGGGCTTGATGCTGCAGATGGGCTTGAATTCGCGCAGGGTGATTACGTTGAAGTCGGCGTCGATGTACACCACGCCAGCACCGACGATGCTGGGGTCGGCGTCGATGACGGCGAACAGCCGTGGCAGGTTGATCTGGCTTTCAATGCGCTGGCGCGCCATGAATTGGGAGCGGTTGGAGTCCATGCCGATATTGAGCAAGGGGTTGCCCATAAGTGTTCTTCCTTGAAATTGAGAGTGCCCAGACCAGCCTCATCGCAGGCAAGCCAGCTCCCACACTTGAAATGCATTCCCCTGTGGGAGCTGGCTTGCCTGCGATAGCAATCTAATGGGCGCCACCTTACCAAA
The DNA here is from genome assembly GCF_014268375.2 of Pseudomonas salmasensis. NCBI lineage: Bacteria > Pseudomonadati > Pseudomonadota > Gammaproteobacteria > Pseudomonadales > Pseudomonadaceae > Pseudomonas > Pseudomonas salmasensis. Next base: position 4,181,887 of record NZ_CP077083.1, on the reverse strand, counting down.
CAGACTCAGCACCGACCAGAAAGCAAAACGCCAGCACGAGGCTGGCGTTTTGCATTTCAGGCGTCGATCAACGCGGCACAACCGGCTTGCGCGTAGGCTTGCCGCCCTTGCCCTTGGCCGCATCACTGCGCTCCTTGGCCGCCTGCTTGTTGCGCGCCTGGGCCGCAGCCTTGGCTTGCTCGCGTTTGTCCCACGGGTTGCTGCCGTCGCTGCCACGGGGTGGCAGGCCGGTGTGCTGGGTGAGGATCTTGGTGGTGGTTTCCTTAGCGACCTTATGGCTGCCCGCCGGCGTCGAGTTCTTGCGCCGGGCACTTTGGTAGCTGTCGGTGGACGGCTGGTGCAGCGGGATCAACTGGTCCTTGCCCGACCCGATCAGGTCGGCACGGCCCATGCGGGTCAATGCTTCACGCAGCATCGGCCAGCCCTTCGGGTCGTGGTAACGCAGGAACGCCTTGTGCAGGCGGCGCTGCTCCTCGCTCTTGACGATGGTCACCGCGTCGCTCTTGTAGGTGACCTTGCGCAGCGGGTTCTTGCCCGAGTGGTACATCGCGGTGGCGGTGGCCATCGGCGACGGGTAGAACGCCTGCACCTGGTCGGCGCGAAAGCCATTGCCCTTGAGCCACAGGGCCAGGTTCATCATGTCTTCATCGGTGGTGCCCGGGTGGGCGGCGATGAAGTACGGGATCAGGTACTGCTCCTTGCCCGCTTCCTTGGTGTACTTCTCGAACATGCGCTTGAACTTGTCATAGCTGCCAATGCCCGGCTTCATCATCTGGTTGAGCGGACCTTCCTCGGTGTGTTCCGGGGCGATCTTGAGGTAGCCACCGACGTGGTGAGTGACCAGCTCTTTGACGTATTCCGGCGACTCGACGGCCAGGTCGTAGCGCAGGCCGGAAGCGATCAGGATCTTCTTCACACCCGGCAACGCACGGGCGCTGCGGTACAGCTGGATCAACGACGAATGGTCGGTGTTCAGGTTCGGGCAAATGCCCGGGAACACGCACGATGGCTTGCGGCACGCGGATTCGATCTCCGGGCTCTTGCAGGCGATGCGGTACATGTTGGCGGTCGGGCCACCGAGGTCGGAGATCACGCCGGTGAAGCCCGGCACTTTGTCACGGATCTCTTCGATTTCGCGAATGATCGACTCTTCGGAACGGTTCTGGATGATGCGGCCTTCGTGCTCGGTGATCGAGCAGAAGGTGCAGCCGCCGAAGCAGCCACGCATGATGTTCACCGAGAAACGGATCATGTCGTAGGCCGGGATCTTCTCCTTGCCATACGCCGGGTGCGGTACGCGGGCGTAGGGCATGCCGAACACGTAGTCCATTTCTTCGGTAGTCATGGGAATGGGCGGCGGGTTGAACCACACGTCCACTTCACCGTGCTTCTGCACCAGGGCGCGGGCGTTGCCTGGGTTGGTTTCCAGGTGCAACACGCGGTTGGCGTGGGCATAGAGCACCGCGTCGCCGCGGACTTTCTCCACCGACGGCAGGCGGATCACGGTTTTGTCACGGGTCATGCGCGGGCTGGCCAGGATCTGCACAACCTTGGCTTCTTCCGGGTCATCCACCGGGCCTTTTTCTTGCTCAATGGCGCAGGCCTGGGTGTCCTGGGTGTTGACGTACGGGTTGATGATCTTGTCGATCTTGCCCGGACGGTCGATACGCGTGGAGTCCACTTCGTACCAGCCGGCTGGCGTATCACGGCGGATGAACGCGGTACCGCGCACATCGGTGATGTCTTCGATCTTGTGGCCCCACGACAGGCGCTGGGCAACCTCGACGATGGCCCGCTCGGCGTTACCGTACAGCAGGATATCGGCGGTGGCGTCGATCAGGATCGAGTTGCGCACACGGTCCTGCCAGTAGTCGTAGTGAGCAATACGACGCAGGGAAGCTTCGATACCGCCGAGTACGATCGGCACGTTCTTGTAGGCTTCCTTGCAACGCTGGCTGTACACCAGGCTCGCACGGTCCGGGCGTTTGCCGGCCATGCCGCCGGGGGTGTAGGCGTCGTCGGAGCGGATTTTCTTGTCGGCGGTGTAGCGGTTGATCATCGAGTCCATGTTGCCGGCCGCGACGCCGAAGAACAGGTTCGGCTCGCCGAGCTTCATGAAGTCGTCTTTGGACTGCCAGTTCGGTTGCGCGATGATCCCGACGCGAAAGCCCTGGGACTCCAGCAGCCGGCCGATGATCGCCATACCGAACGAGGGGTGGTCAACATAGGCATCACCGGTGACGATGATGATGTCGCACGAATCCCAGCCAAGCTGATCCATCTCCTCCCTGCTCATCGGCAGGAATGGCGCAGGACCGAAACATTCGGCCCAGTACTTGGGATAGTCAAATAACGGCTTGGCTGTTTGCATGACGGTGACCGGTGTGAAGATGAAAAATCGCGGGCGCGGAATATAGCACAAAATTTGACCAATTCCGACGGCAGTAGTCGGAATTGTGGTGGCCTCATCGCAGGCAAGCCAGCTCCCACAGGGGAATGCATTCCAAAGGTGGGAGCTGGCTTGCCTGCGATGAGGCCCTTACAGGTGCTTGAAACTACTCGTCGTCGTCGAAGTTGTAGCTACCCGGCGCCAGGTTTTCGAAACGCGTGTACTTGCCGATGAACGCCAACCGGATAAACCCGATCGGGCCGTTCCGCTGCTTGCCGATGATGATTTCGGCAATGCCTTTGTGTTCCGTCTCGGGGTGGTACACCTCGTCGCGGTACACGAACATGATCACGTCGGCGTCCTGCTCGATCGCTCCGGATTCCCGCAAGTCGGAGTTCACCGGGCGCTTGTTGGGACGTTGTTCCAGGGAACGGTTGAGCTGGGACAACGCCACCACCGGGCAGTTGAATTCCTTGGCCAGGGCTTTCAGGGAACGGGAGATTTCAGAAATCTCGTTGGTACGGTTGTCGCCGCTGGAGCCGGGGATCTGCATCAACTGCAGGTAGTCGATCATGATCAGGGCGATGTCGCCATGCTCACGCACCAGGCGGCGGGTACGTGCGCGCATTTCGGACGGGCTGATACCCGCGGTGTCATCGATGAACAGCTTACGGTCGTTGAGCAGGTTGACCGCCGAGGTCAGGCGCGGCCAGTCGTCGTCTTCCAACTGACCGGAACGCACCTTGGTCTGGTCGATACGGCCCAGGGACGAAAGCATACGCATGATCAGCGATTCGCCTGGCATCTCGAGGGAGTACACCAGCACCGCCTTGTCGCTGCGCAACACGGCGTTTTCCACCAGGTTCATCGCGAAGGTGGTCTTACCCATGGACGGACGGCCGGCGACGATGATCAAGTCGGACGGCTGCAGGCCGCTGGTCTTTTCGTCAAGGTCGGTGTAACCGGTGGAAATACCGGTAATCGCGGCATCGGTGTTGAACAAGGTGTCGATGCGGTCGATGGCTTTGGTCAGCAGGTCATTGACGCTGACCGGGCCGCCAGTTTTCGGGCGGGCCTCGGCGATCTGGAAGATCTGGCGCTCGGCTTCGTCAAGGATCTCGGCGGCAGTGCGGCCTTCGGGGTTGAAGGCGCTGTCGGCGATTTCGGTGCTGATGCCGATCAACTGGCGCAACGTGGCGCGCTCGCGGACGATCTGGGCATAGGCCTTGATGTTGGCGACGGACGGCGTGTTTTTTGCCAGCTCACCGAGGTAGCCCAGGCCACCCACTTGGGAGGTCTGGCCTTCCTTGTCCAACTGCTCGGCCAGGGTGACCACGTCGATCGGCGAGTTCTGGTCGGCCAGCTTGGCGATGGCGCGGAAGATCAGGCGGTGGTCATGGCGATAGAAATCACCGTCCGAGACTTGATCCAGCACGCGTTCCCAGGCGTTGTTGTCCAGCATCAAGCCACCGAGCACGGCCTGTTCGGCCTCGATGGAATGCGGCGGCACCTTAAGGGCAGCGGTTTGCAGATCGTATTGCTCAGGAGCGGAGATTTCGTTCATGGCCACTTGGAATTTGGGGTGTGTAGAAAAACAAAAGGCACGACCTGTAAACAGGATCGTGCCCGATGTTAACCGGCTGGCACGCGAGGTGCCAGTCAGTTAGGTGCGACTTAAGCTGCTACCACGACAACGCGTACGGTGGCTTCAACTTCGGCGTGCAGGTGCACGGCTACGTCGAATTCGCCTACGTTGCGGATGGTGCCGTTCGGCAGACGAACTTCGCTCTTCTGCACTTCAACGCCGGAGGCGGTCAGTGCATCAGCGATGTCGTGGGTGCCGATCGAACCGAACAGCTTGCCTTCGTCACCAGCGGTGGCAGTGATAGTCACTTCCAGCTCAGCCAGTTGGGCAGCGCGAGTTTCGGCCGACGCTTTTTTGTCTGCTGCGGCTTTTTCCAGCTCAGCACGACGCTCTTCAAACGCAGCCAGGTTGGCAGCGGTTGCAGCGGTGGCTTTGCCGTATGGCAGCAGGTAGTTACGACCGTAGCCGGCCTTAACGTTCACTTTGTCGCCCAGGTTGCCCAGGTTGGCGACTTTTTCCAGAAGGATCAGTTGCATGTGAAAATCCTCTAACTTTTAACCTTCACCGTTCGCGTTATCGGCGTCTTTCGACGCCAGACGACCGCGAAAATCAATCAGGCTGTCAACAATGGCCAAGACCACGAGTAACGGATAGATCAGCTGCATGAACAGCACCAGCGTGACGTACAACCCCACCAGCCAGAACCTGGCCAGTCGCTTTTGCGCAGCAAGCCCATGAATCAGGGCCAGCCCGGCAAACACCAGCGGTACGCTGCAAATCGGCGCCAGCAAGGCCATCTGTGGGCCGAAGTTCGGCCCGACAACCATACACGCCAGCAGCAACATCGCCGGCCCCGCTGGGATTCTGATACTGCGAAACTCGCGACCAAAACCACCCGGGTTGTACAACAACGCCTGCCAATAACGCCCAAGAATCAGGCTCAGCACGCTGACGACCTGCAACAAAGCCGCAATCAGGCCGGTCAGGACCGGAGCAATCAGTGACGCAAACCGCGCTCGCTCATCTACCGACAACTGCTGGTAGAGATCCCCGAGGGCCAACGGCAGGATCTTGACGATCTCCTGCGCCAGCGCCTCGATTTGCGGGCGGAAAGCCGCGCCAAGCATCACTGAGTACACCAACCCCAATGCCACGCTGACCAGCAGCGTACGGACCCAGGACTCACTTGCGCGTAAAACCAACGCAAGGCTCGATGACCCCAGCAGTACCAGAAGTACCCGTGGATCACCCATTTGCAGCCACCAGATCAAGGCCGGCAACAAACCCAGGGCAAGAACGCCAAGGGCGTCCTTCAAACCGCGCCGCAGCAGCACAAGGCAACCTGCGGCAGCACCCAACCAATAAAGCAACGGCAATGCCGCACATCCAGCCACTACCAGAGTGGCCTGCACGCGACCGCGCATGATGAACTCAGCTAAGGCGCGCATGCATTCAATCCCTTACTACTTGTCGACTGCCCGGTCTCAGCGGCCGTGGCTGTCGGTGTAGGCCAGCAGGGCCAGGAAGCGGGCGCGCTTGATAGCGGTGGCCAGCTGACGCTGATAACGTGCTTTGGTACCGGTGATACGGCTTGGAACGATTTTGCCGGTCTCGGATACGTAGGCTTTCAGAGTGTTGAGATCTTTGTAATCGATCTCTTTCACGTCTTCAGCGGTGAAACGGCAGAATTTACGACGACGGAAGAAACGTGCCATTTGATAGGCTCCTTAATAAGGTCCGTGGATTACTCGTCAGCGTTATCGCTGTTGTCGCTGTCTTCAACGCTATCATCAGCGCCTTCTTCAGGACGGTCGCGACGCTCACGGCGCTCACTGCGGTTTTCTTCAGCCTTGAGCATCTCGGATTGGCCGGTAACGGCTTCTTCGCGACGGATGACCAGGTTACGGATCACTGCATCGTTGTAGCGGAAGTTGTCTTCCAGCTCGGCCAGGGCCTTGCCAGTGCACTCAACGTTCAGCATCACGTAGTGAGCCTTGTGAACATTGTTGATTGCGTAGGCCAGTTGACGACGGCCCCAATCTTCCAGACGGTGGATTTTGCCGCCGTCTTCTTCGATCAGCTTGGTGTAACGCTCAACCATGCCGCCGACTTGCTCGCTTTGATCCGGGTGGACCAAAAAGATGATTTCGTAATGACGCATGAATGCTCCTTACGGGTTGTAGCCTGCCGCTCAAAAACGGTCAGACAAGGAGTGAATGACACTTATGGATCTTGCCGCAGGGGAGGCACATTGGTGCCTGCCAGGAAGGCAAGGGGCGCAATTGTAGAGAAGGGGGAGAAGCGGCGCAAGGTAATTGGTGATTATTTGAACAACCCCAAGCACCACAAACAAAAAATGTAGGAGCGAGCTTGCTCGCGAAAAACGTCAACGATAACGCGCCCATCCTGAATGAACGCGGCGCCTGTGAGTTTTTCGCGAGCAAGCTCGCTCCTACATTAGGATTGGGGCGAGCCCCCACACTGCAATTACTTCTTGGGCTTGGCCTTGGCTTTCGCACCACGCTGACGCTGGGCTTCAAACAGGCAAACACCCGTCGCAACCGACACATTGAGGCTGCTGACGCTACCGGCCATCGGCAAGTGCACCAGGTAATCGCAATGCTCACGGGTGAGGCGACGCATGCCTTTGCCTTCGGCGCCCATGATCAGGATGGTCGGGCCGGTGAGGTCCTGGTCATAGATGCTGACCTCAGCCTCCCCCGCCGTGCCCACTACCCACAGGCCGCGTTGCTGGAGCTTCTCCAGGGTACGCGCCAGGTTGGTCACGGCCACCAGCGGAATCACTTCCGCCGCACCGCAGGCGACCTTACGCACCACCGGCGTCAGGGTCGCGGACTTGTCCTTGGGCACGATCACCGCCAGCGCACCGGCAGCATCCGCCGAACGCAGGCAGGCGCCGAGGTTGTGCGGGTCGGTCACGCCGTCGAGCACCAAGAGCAACGGCGCACCTTCGGTACGGTCGAGCAGCTCGTCGAGCATCGCCTCGCCCCACACCTGGCTCGGGCTGACGTCAGCCACCACGCCTTGGTGAACGCCTTCGACCCACACGTCCATTTCACGACGCTCGGCCTGGCCGATGGCAACCTTGTTTTGGGTGGCCAACTCGACCAGCGCCTGTACGCGCGGCTCGCTGCGACCTTCGGCCAACCACACCTGCTTGACGCGCTTGGGGTGGTGACGCAGCAGTGCTTCTACGGCGTGTACGCCGTAGATTTTTTCCAGACTCATGACTTGGCCTTAGGTTTGCGCGACCCGCCGCTTTTTGCGGGAGCCGAACCCGCTTTTGGCGGGCCTTTACGGTGTTTACTTGGCTTGCTCGACGGTTTTTCCGCCCCTTGGGACTTTCCCCCAGACGCCGCTTTACCACCGCTTTTGGCTTCGTTGAGCAACTGCTGCTTCAACTCGCGGCTCTTGCGCAGCTCGGCGTTTTTCGCCGCGGCGTCGCTTGGGCGGTAGGCTTCAGGGGCCTTGTCCTTGGCGGAAGAACGACGACCGGCCTTGGCAGGTGCAGGCTCAGCCGTGGTTTTCGCGGCGGGCGCTTTGCCTTTGGACGCAGGTGCTGTGGTTTCACCACGCTTTTTGCGACCCGCAGGCTCAGCCGGTTTATCAGGCATGCCGAAGTCGATCTTGCGCTCGTCGAGGTCGACACGCATGACCTGCACTTCAACGGTATCGCCCAGGCGAAAGCTACGACCGGTGCGCTCGCCCGCCAGGCGGTGGTGCACAGGATCGAAGTGGTAATAGTCACCCGGCAAGGCGGTGACGTGCACCAGGCCCTCGACGTAGATGTCGGTCAGCTCGACGAACAGGCCAAAGCCGGTCACGGCGGTGATCACACCTGGGAAGGTCTCGCCCACGCGATCCTTCATGAACTCGCACTTGAGCCAGTTCACCACGTCGCGGGTGGCTTCGTCGGCGCGGCGCTCGCTCATGGAGCACTGCTCGCCCAACTGTTCCAGGGCCGCTTCGTCGTACGGATAGATCCGTGCTTTCGGAATGGTCATGGCACCGGCGCGCTTGACGTGCGGGGTGTTCTGCTTGGAATGGATCACGCTGCGGATCGCCCGGTGCGTGAGCAAGTCCGGGTAACGGCGAATCGGCGAAGTGAAGTGGGTGTACGCCTCGTAATTCAGGCCGAAGTGGCCCTGGTTATCGGCGCTGTACACCGCCTGGCTCAGCGAGCGCAGCATCACGGTCTGGATCACGTGGTAATCCGGACGGTCCTTGATGCTGGCCAGCAGGGCCTGGTAATCCTTCGGCGTCGGGCCGTCCTTGCCTTTGTGCAGGGACAGGCCAAGCTCGCCGAGGAAGGCGCGCAGTTTTTCCAGGCGCTCCGGCGGCGGGCCGTCGTGCACACGGTACAACGCAGGAATCTCGTGCTTCTTGAGGAACTCGGCAGTGGCCACGTTGGCCGCCAGCATGCACTCCTCGATCAGCTTGTGCGCGTCGTTACGGGTGGTCGGGGTGATCGCCGCAATCTTGCGCTCGGAGCCGAAGACAATTCGGGTTTCCTGGGTTTCAAAATCGATCGCGCCACGGGTATGGCGAGCGCCCAGCAACACCTTGTACAGCGAGTAAAGCTGCTTGAGGTGCGGTACCACGCCAGCGTATTCGGTACGCAGGGCCTTGGCTTCGCTGGTCTTCGGCGTTTCCAGGATGGTGCTGACCTTGTTGTAGGTCAGGCGCGCCTGGGAGTGGATCACCGCCTCAAAGAACTGGTAGTCGGTCATTTCGCCGGTTTTGGAGATGGTCATCTCGCACACCATGGCCAAACGGTCGACTTTCGGGTTCAGGGAGCACAGGCCGTTGGACAGCTGCTCAGGCAGCATCGGGATCACGCGCTCAGGGAAGTACACGGAGTTGCCGCGCACCTGGGCTTCGTTATCCAGGGCCGAACCGATCTTCACGTAGCTGGAGACGTCGGCAATCGCCACGTACAACTTCCAACCGCCGGAGAACAGGCGCAGCTTGCCTGGCTTGGCTTCGCAGTAGACCGCATCGTCGAAGTCGCGGGCATCTTCGCCGTCAATGGTGACGAACGGCAGATGGCGCAGGTCGATGCGCTTCTCTTTGTCTTTCTCTTCGACTTCCGGCTTGAGCTTGGCGGCTTCTTTGAGCACAGCCTCAGGCCAGACGTGAGGAATATCGTAGGTGCGCAAGGCAACGTCGATTTCCATGCCCGGCGCCATGTAGTTGCCGACCACTTCAACGATATCGCCCTGGGGCTGGAAGCGCGCAGTAGGCCAGTGGGTGATTTTCACCTCGACGAACTGGCCGACCTTGGCTGCGCCATTGCGGCCCGGGGTGATCAGCACTTCCTGCTGGACCTTCGGGTTATCCGGCACAACGAAGCCGATGCCGCCTTCTTCGAAGTAACGGCCGACGATGGACTCGTGGGCACGGGACACCACTTCGACGATCACGCCTTCGCGACGACCACGGCGGTCCAGGCCCGAAACCCGCGCCAGGGCACGGTCGCCATCGAACACCAGGCGCATTTGCGCCGGGCTCATGAACAGGTCGTCGCTGCCGTCGTCCGGGATCAGGAAGCCGAAGCCATCACGGTGGCCGGCAATGCGACCCAGGATCAGGTCAAGCTTGTCGACCGGCGCGTAAGTACCACGGCGGGTGTAGATCAGTTGAGCGTCGCGCTCCATCGCACGCAGACGGCGGCGCAGGGCTTCGAGCTGGTCTTCGGTGGTCAGACCGAATTCTTCAACCAGCTGCTCGCGGCTAGCAGGCGAACCACGATCGGCGAGGTGCGCCAGGATCAGTTCGCGGCTAGGAATAGGGTTTTCATATTTTTCCGCTTCACGAGCGGCCTCGGGATCGAGGGACTGCCAATCGGCCATTAGAGAGTTTTCACCTTGTCTATATGCGGGTTAGTTTGGCATACGCGTATTGAAACGGGAAATTTCAGGTATCAACAAGCGTTTAAAAGCCCTTTGCGACCCCCGGCGCGCACCTTGCACGACCACTGGCGAAATTTTCCAGGCTTTTTTCATGGCAGGGGTTTACAGCTCAAATATCGCTCCGTATAGTGCGCGCCATCGACGACGGCAACGTTGTTGATGCTGCCCAGGTGGTGAAATTGGTAGACACGCCAGCTTCAGGTGCTGGTGATCGCAAGGTCGTGGAAGTTCGAGTCTTCTCCTGGGCACCAAATTCAGATCAAACCCGCGAAAGCGGGTTTTTTCGTTTCAGGCCTTTGATTTTTAAAGAAAAATCGATTTATATTTTTCGAATCAGGGGTTTACAGATCAAAAACCCCGCCGTATAGTTCGCCCCATCAACAGCGGCAACGTTGTTAGATAATGCCCAGGTGGTGAAATTGGTAGACACGCCAGCTTCAGGTGCTGGTGATCGCAAGGTCGTGGAAGTTCGAGTCTTCTCCTGGGCACCAAATTCAGATCAAACCCGCGAAAGCGGGTTTTTTCGTTTCCGGGGTTTGAAAACTTCCCCAGTGATTTCCCCCTCATCCGCACTTGAGAAGATTTATCGTTTATCCTTGCAATGATTTGTTGCATATAAGCGAGGAACACTTCGGATGATGATCCGTGACAACCGACTCAAGACATCCCTTCTGCGCGGCCTGACCCTCACCCTACTCAGCCTGACCCTGCTCTCGCCCGCCGCCCATTCTGCCGACAAGGTCTCCCTGACCTTATACAACGGCCAACACAAAGAAGTCGGCGATGAACTCGCCAAGGCCTTCGAAGCCAAGACCGGCATCCACGTCAACGTGCGCAAAGGCAGCAGCAACCAGCTGGCCAGCCAGGTCGTCGAAGAAGGTGAGCGCTCCCCTGCCGACGTCATCTACACCGAAGAATCACCGCCCCTGAACAAACTCGGCGAGCAAGGCCTGTTGGCAAAAATCGATGCCAGCACCCTGGATGTGCTGCCCAAGGATTACGTGGGCAAAAACGGCGACTGGATGGGCGTGACCGCACGTACCCGCGTCGTGGCCTTCAACCCGAAACTGATTGCCGAAAAAGACTTGCCCAAGTCGGTACTGGATTTCGCCGGCCCCGAGTGGCAAGGCAAGGTCGGTTTCGTGCCCACCAGCGGCGCGTTCCAGGAACAAGCCGTGGCGATCATCAAGCTGCACGGTCGCGAAGCCGCCGAAGAGTGGCTGACCGGCCTGCGCGCCTTCGGCAAGGTGTACAGCAACAATATGGTCGCCCTCAAGGCCGTGGAAAACGGCGAAGTGGCCACCGTGCTGGTGAATAACTACTACTGGTTTGCCCTGAAAAAGGAAAAAACCAATCTGGATTCCAAGCTGCATTACTTCACCGATGGTGATGCCGGTGGCCTGATCACCGTGTCCTCTGCGGCCGCACTCAAATCCAGCAAGCATCCCAAAGAAGCTCAGCAATTGCTGGCATTCATGGCCAGCGAAGAAGGCCAGCGCGTGATCACCAACACCTCGGCCGAGTACCCGCTGCGCAAGGGCATGGAATCGAACCGTGGCCTCAAGCCGTTTAGCGAGCTGCAGCCACCGAAGGTCACCCCCGCAGACCTGGGTAACGCCGAAGAAGCCCTGGAACTGGAACGTGACGTTGGCCTGAACTGATGAACCCATCGCTTTCCGTCGCAGGGTTCACCCCCCGTCGCAAACGCCCGTCGATCTGGCTGCTGCTGCCCGTGCTGTTGCTGGTTGGCCTGAGCCTGTTGCCGCTCGCCTATGTCGGGCTCAAAGCCTGGCAAGCGGGCTGGACGGAGGCGGTGCATCTACTGTGGCGACCGTATGTATTCGGGCTGCTGCGCAACACCCTGGCGCTGATGGTCGGTGTGACTCTGGCCTGCGGCGTGATCGGCCTGTCCCTGGCGTGGCTGCTGGAACGCAGCAATCTGCCAGGACGGCGCATCTGGGGTGTGATCCTGTGCCTGCCGTTTGCGGTGCCGGCGTTCGTCAGCAGTTTTACCTGGGTGTCGCTGAGTGCCCAGTTCGAGGGGCTCGGCGGCGCGATCCTGGTGATGAGCCTGTCCAAATACCCGCTGGTGTTTCTGCCGGTGGCGGCCACACTGCGCAACCTTGACCCTTCCCTGGAAGAATCGGCCCGCACCCTGGGGCTCAACCGCTGGGGCGTGTTCTTTCGCATCACCCTGCCGCTGCTGTGGCCATCGCTGCTGGCCGGCTCACTATTGATCGCACTGCACATGCTGGTGGAATTCGGCGCGCTGTCGATCATCGGCTTGCAGACCTTCACCACTGCGATCTATCAGCAGTTCGAACTGGAATTCAGCAATGCCAATGCGGCGATGCTCTCGGCAGTGCTGCTGGTGATGTGCCTGACCCTGCTGTGGCTGGAGTTGCGCGTACGCGGTAAAGGCCGACACGTGCGCATCGGCCAGGGCGCGGCGCGACACGCCGAGCAGGTTCGACTGGGCAAGTGGGCACCATTGGGCCAGGTGTATTGCCTGGCGCTGGCGATCATTGGCAGCGGCATTCCGCTGGGGATGCTCGGGTATTGGTTGGCAGTCGGTTCGTCGGCAGCGTTTCCGATGGCCGAGATCGGTGAGGCACTGCTGTCATCCCTGGCGCTCTCGCTGGGCGGCGCCGCCCTGTGCCTGGTACTGGCAGTGCCGGTTGGGCTGCTGGTGGTGCGCTACAAAGGCCAACTGGCAATCTGGGCCGAACGCTTGCCGTATCTACTGCATGCCCTGCCCGGCCTGGTGATTGCGCTGACCCTGGTGTATTTCGCCCTGCATTACGTGCCGGCGCTGTACCAGACCTCGGCGTTGTTGCTGATTGCTTATGCGCTGCTGTTTTTGCCGTTGGCACAGGCACCGATTCGTACAGCACTGAACAAGGCGGCGCCACAATTGGAAGAGGCGGCGCGCACGCTCGGCGCCTCTTCGTTCAGCGCATTTTGCAGAATTACCCTGCCGATCATATTCCCGGCGTTGGGCGCTGCGTTTGCACTGGTGTTCCTGGATGCGATGAAGGAACTGACGGCGACCTTGCTGCTGAGCCCGACCGGGTTGAATACTTTGGCGACTGCCGTCTGGGCGCATACCTCGAATGTGGAATTTGCGGCGGCGGCGCCGTATGCGGCGTTGTTGATTCTGGTGTCGGGGTTGCCGGTGTATCTGCTTACGACGCGGATGTATCTGAGTCGCTGAAACCGCTTTCGCAGGCAAGCCAGCTCCCACACTCAACTGCATTCCAAAGTTGGAACTCGGTCAACTGTGGGAGCTGGCTTGCCTGCGATGAGGCCCGTCCAGACAACCTCAAGCCCTGAACTGCCCCAAACTCGCCTTCAACTGCGCCGCCAACCCATCCAGCACCTTGCCACTGGCCGTCGTCTCCACCACCGCCTGCGCCGCACGCTCGGCCTGGGCATGGATCACCTCGACGCGCCCACGCACCGCATGCGCACCCTGGGCCTGATGCTCGGCCGCGCGCGTCGCCAGGCCAATCGCCGCATGCACCTGCTCCACCGAAGCCTGTACCGTCTGCTGCAAGCGCACGCTATCGCGCAGCACCAGCAAGCCCTCATTGGCCTGACGCCCGGCCTTGCCGATGGTTTCCACCGCCTCACGCGCGCCCTGCTGCAAGGCGACGATATGCGCCTGAATATCGCCCGTGGAGCTTTGAGTCTTGCTGGCCAGCGCCCTCACTTCGTCCGCCACCACCGCAAAGCCACGCCCAGTCTCGCCAGCCCGCGCCGCTTCGATGGCCGCGTTAAGGGCAAGCAGGTTGGTTTGCTCGGCGATGCCGTGGATCACGGTCAACACCACTTCGATCTGTTCGCTTTGCTGCGCGAGCCGTTCGATCACCTGGGAGCCGGCCTGCACTTGCCCCGCCAATGCCTCGATCAAGCTGCCAACTTCGGCCGAAGTCCGTGAGTTTTCATCCGTGGCCTGGCGAATATCCACCACCTGCTGCAAAGCCGCCTGCATGGCGTGGCTTTCGGCCTGGGCCTCGTCGGCCATTTGCGACAAGGCGCGCAAACTCTCGGCCACTTCATCACGCTGCAAGCCTGCCGCCGCATCGGCGCCGGCGTTGCGCAACGTCATGGCGCCGATTTCCACGCCGGTACGCTGGGCCACGTCACCCGCCTCCCGCACGATAGGCTGCAACTTATCCACAAAGCGATTGACCGCCGAGGCCATGTCGCCGATTTCGTCCTTGCTGTTGATCTGCACGCGCTTGGTGAGGTCGCCCTCGCCGGCCGCCAGGTCATCCATCGCGGCAATCAGCAGCTTCAGGCGATTGACCACGCGCCGGCCCAGCACGATAGCGATCAGCAGCAATACGCCAAGCCCCACCAGCGCCAGGCCCATGCCGATGCGCCAGCGCAGGGTGCCCGCCGCGTCTTGCACGGCGCTGGCGGTGTTGGCCGTCATTTGCGTGGCAGTGGCTTGCGCCGATTGCAGCCGGGCGCCCATGGCGCTGGCACTGTCCGCCGCTGCGCCCTTGAGGCTATCGCCCACCAGTTGATCACCGCTGGCGATCAGCGCGGCAAAGCGCTTATCCAAGGCTTGCAGGTCGGCTTCAACCGTTGCGGTCGACACGCCCATGCGCACCTTGCCGATTTCCACACCGTTGGGGCTGATAGAGGCTTCGACGTAATACACGGACGGGTCTGTCTTGGCCGCGTTTAGCACCTTGTCCAGGGCACGATCCCCCGCGCCCTTTGCCAGCAGGGCCTGGTTGATCGGGTTTTCGCGGTTCAGGTATCGGGTCAGGTGCTCGCCCGCCGCGTCGTCGTACACCACGAACAGCACATTGGGGTTGCGCTGGGCCCGGCGGGCAAACTCCGAAAGGGTCGGCACGTCGCTATCCCACATGGCGCGGGGCGCGACCGAGGCCAGCAGTTGCGCCATGTCATTGGCGGAGTCCTGCAGGTCTTTTTCCAACGTCGCACGCAATTGCTTTTGCTCTTCCTGCAAGCGCGTGGAAAGCCCGGCTGTCAGACGCTGGCGCGTGCTGGCAGACAGGCTGTCCAAACTCGACGTGACTTCCTTGCCAGCCTGGGCCAGCTCGCCAGACAACTTCTGGCTATCAATGCCCAGGCGATTGCCCAAATCGGCTTCCAGCGCGGTCACCGTGCTCCGCGTCAGCGCGACGGCCACCAGCACTTGCACCAAAAGAGCGATACCAAGGGTAACGAACACCGGCCGCAACAGACGGCTTTGTAACAATGAGAGAACGGCAGACACTGGAAATCCCTCCACCACGGGTGCCACTAATTTGATAGCACCTCGAAAGAGGGAAACACAGCAAGGGTCGTGCCGCTTGCCAGGCAGAAACGACAAAGGGCCCCCGAAGGAGCCCTTTGCCTGTTACATCAACAGCTTATTATGCGAACGGGTGACGCAGAACGATGGTCTCGTTGCGGTCCGGGCCCGTCGAAATAATGTCGATCGGCGCGCCAATCAGCGCTTCAACGCGCTTGATGTAAGCACGAGCGTTGGCTGGCAGCTCTTCCAGGGTCTTGGCGCCCACGGTCGATTCAGTCCAGCCCGGCACTTCTTCGTACACAGGCTGCAGGCCCACGTAGCTGTCAGCGTCGGTTGGGGCAACGTCATTACCTTCAGCATCTTTGTAGCCGGTGCAGATGTTGATGGTTTCCAGGCCGTCGAGTACGTCCAGCTTGGTCAGGCAGATGCCCGAGATGCTGTTCACATCGATAGCGCGACGCAGGATAACGGCATCGAACCAGCCGCAACGACGAGCACGGCCAGTGGTGGCGCCGAATTCGTGGCCTTGCTTGGCCAGGTGCGCACCGACGTCGTCGAACAGCTCAGTCGGGAACGGGCCCGAACCTACGCGAGTGGTGTAGGCCTTGGTGATACCCAGGATGTAGTCCAGGAACATCGGGCCAACGCCAGAACCGGTCGCAACGCCGCCAGCGGTGGTGTTGGAGCTGGTCACGTACGGGTAGGTACCGTGGTCGATGTCCAGCAACGAACCCTGGGCGCCTTCGAACATGATGTCTTTGCCAGCGCGACGCAGGTCGTGCAGCTCGGCCGTCACGTCCAGCATCAGCGGCTTGAGCAGCTCAGCGTATTCCTTGCACTCGGCCAGGGTCTTTTCAAACTCGATGGCTGGCTCTTTGTAGTAACCGACCAGCATGAAGTTGTGGTAATCCACCAGTTCACGCAGTTTGTCTTCAAAGCGCGGCATGTTGAGCAGGTCGCCCACACGCAGGCCACGACGTGCAACCTTGTCTTCGTAGGCCGGGCCGATGCCGCGACCGGTGGTGCCGATCTTCAGCTCGCCACGCGCCTTTTCACGGGCCTGGTCCAGCGCAACGTGGAAGGACAGGATCAGCGGGCAGGACGGGCTGATACGCAGGCGCTCGCGCACCGGTACGCCTTTCTCTTCCAGCTTGGTGATCTCGCGCAGCAGGGCGTCAGGTGCAACCACCACGCCGTTGCCGATCAGGCACTGCACGCCTTCGCGCAGGACACCCGACGGGATCAGGTGCAAGACGGTTTTTTCGCCATCGATGACCAGGGTGTGGCCAGCGTTGTGGCCACCTTGGTAGCGCACTACGGCGGCAGCATGTTCGGTCAGCAGATCAACGATCTTGCCTTTGCCCTCATCACCCCATTGGGTGCCCAGGACTACGACATTCTTACCCATAACACTTGTCCTCATTCGCGCAAACTTGGTGCCGGCGATGGCCGGCAGGAAAACTCAAGAAGCCAGTGGCGATACTTGCCAAAGCCCGTTCTGCTGAATCAATTGCCGGTCGCAGTCCGCTTCACGGGCGGCGGCCAATGGCTGCCCAGGCAAGGCCTGGACTACACGCTGACCCTCACGGCGTAACTGGCAAACCTGCTGCCAGAGCGCTGCGTCCGTACTGTCGGGCATCCAGATGCCACCAGACGGCAGCTCGACCTCAGCACGCCCCAGGGTCACCAGGGTTTTCAAATCGGTGGAAAAACCAGTGGCCGGACGCGCACGACCGAAGTCGGCGCCGATATCGTCATAGCGACCACCTTGGGCGATGGCCTGGCCAACACCCGGGACGAACACCGCGAACACTACACCGGTGTGGTAGTGGTAGCCGCGCAATTCACCCAGATCAAAATACAGCGGCAGCTCCGGGAACCGCGCCGACAAGCGCTCGGCAATCGCCAGCACGTCATCCAGTGCCGCCAATACCGGTGCCGGCGCATTGGCCAGGCGCTCACGCGCAGCCACCAGCACTTCACGGCCGCCGCACAGGTCTACCAGCGCCCGCAGCATGCCAGCCAGCTCAGCAGGCACACCCTCGGTGAGGGCGATCACTTCATCGATCGCCTTGCGCTGCAGCGCATCGAACAACTGTTGCTCCACTTCACCGGACAACCCGGCAGCGCGCGCCAGGCCACGGTAGATACCGACGTGGCCCAGGTCCATGTGCACATCCGGCACATCTGCCAGTTGCAGCATGGCCAGCATCAGGCTGATCACTTCAACATCGCTGCTCGGGCTGGCATCGCCGTACAACTCGGCGCCCAACTGGATCGGGCTACGGGAAGACGACAACGCACGTGGCTGGGCATGCAGTACGCTGCCGGCGTAGCACAGGCGGCTCGGGCCTTCGCGGCGCAGGGTGTGCGCATCGATGCGTGCCACTTGCGGCGTGATGTCGGCACGGAACCCCATTTGCCGGCCCGATTGCGGGTCGATGACCTTGAAGGTGCGCAGATCCAGGTCCTGGCCCGCGCCGGTCAGCAGGGATTCCAGGTACTCGATATGGGGAGTCACGACAAACTCGTAACCCCAGCTCTGGAACAGATCCAACACCTGGCGACGCGCTACTTCAATGCGCGCAGCTTCTGGTGGCAGTACTTCTTCGATGCCATCTGGCAGCAGCCAGCGGTCTACCGTTGCCATTACGCCATTCCCCTTTGATCCGGGCGGCCAGCCCTCGGCCGAGCCTTGAGTGAAGCAGAAAATACCCGCCCCTTGCATAAACCACGCGCAAGAGCGACGTGACGAACGGCCTGCAAACGGCCTCGTCGGGCACTTTCCTCGAAAAACCTGTCACGCCTGCCGAATCAAACATGCAGACGCAAAAAAGCCGGGAATTTCCCGGCTGCCGCATCATACACCCGTTTTCTGAAAGGATCACCCCGCCAGGCATTTTAGCCGCCCGACGGAGTGCGCCCTACAGAATCACGGGCTGGTTACTTGGACTTTTCCAGGTAGCGGAAGAAGTCGCTGCTTGGGTCCAGCACCAGTACGTCGGTTTTGTTCGCGAAGCTTTCACGGTAGGCGCGCAGGCTACGGTAGAACGCGTAGAACTCCTGGTCCTGGCCGTAGGCCTTGGCGTAGATCGCCGCGGCTTGAGCATCGCCATCACCACGCGCCTCTTCAGACTCACGGTAGGCTTCTGCCAGCAGTACCCGACGCTGACGGTCGGCATCGGCACGGATACCTTCAGCCAACTCGTTACCCTTGGCGCGGTGCTCACGCGCTTCACGCTCACGCTCGGTGCTCATACGCTCGAACACGCTGCGGTTCACTTCCTTGGGCAGGTCAATGGCCTTGACGCGAACGTCGACCACTTCAATACCCAGCTCTTTTTCCGCCATGGTGTTCAGCGAACGGGTGATGTCCGCCATCAGCGCATCACGTTCACCGGATACCACCTCGTGCAGGGTGCGCTTACCAAACTGGTCACGCAGGCCCGATTCCAGACGACGGGACAAACGCTCGTCGGCAATCTGCTTGAGGCCGGAAGTCGCAGTGTAGAAGCGCTCGGCATCCTTGACGCGCCACTTGGCGTAGGCGTCAACCATCACGGCTTTCTTTTCCAGGGTCAGGAAGCGCTGTGTCGGTGCATCCAGGGTCATCAGGCGGGCGTCGAACTTGCGCACCTGGTTGACGTAGGGGACTTTCACATGCAGGCCCGGCTGGACATCTGCCTGGACCACGCGACCGAATTGCAGCAGCACCGCACGCTCGGTCTGAGCGACGATGTAGAAGCAGTTCCAGGCAGCGATGACCACGACGACGCCCACAATCAGGGCGGTCAGCGATTTATTGCTCATCAACGGCTCTCCCTGGTACGTGTTTGCTGTTGCAGCAAGTCAGCGGCCGCGCGGGCGCTCGCTTCGTTGGCAGCGGCATTCGAACCGGTGGACGGTGCGCCAGTGCCGCTACGACCACCTTCGATCATCTTGTCCAGCGGCAGGTACAGCAGGTTGTTCTGCCCACCTTTGCTGCCGGTCACGAGAACCTTGCTGGTGTTGCTGAAGACTTCCTGCATGGTGTCCAGGTACAGACGCTCGCGGGTCACTTCAGGTGCCTTGCGGTACTCGGCAACCAGCTTGGTGAAACGATCTGCCTCACCCTTGGCGCGGGAGACCACTTCATCGCGGTAACCGTTGGCATCTTCAAGGATGCGCTGGGCCTGACCACGGGCTTCCGGCACAACGCCGTTGGCATAGGTTTCAGCCTGGTTGCGCGAACGCTGCTCGTCTTCACGGGCACGGATCACGTCGTCAAAGGCTTCCTGCACTTCACGCGGTGCCGCTGCGCTCTGTACGTTCACCTGGGTAACGGTGATACCGGTGCGGTAAGTGTCGAGGAAGCGTTGCAGACGCTCCTTGATTTCGCTGGCCATCAACTCACGACCTTCGGTGAGCACCTGGTCCATGGCGGTGGAACCCACCACGTGGCGCAGGGCACTTTCGGTTGCGTGCTGCAGGCTGATTTCCGGCTGATCAACGTTCAGCACGAAGTCTTGCAGGTTGCTGATCTTGTACTGCACGGTCAGCGGCACTTCGACGATGTTCTCGTCTTCGGTCAGCATCTGGCCCTGCTTGGTGTACGCACGCTCACGCGTCACGTTCTCCATGTACTTCTTGTCGATCGGCGGGAAATAGATATTCAGGCCCGGGCCGACAGTCTCGTAGTACTTGCCGAAGCGCAGCACCACGGCTTGCTCCTGCTCGTCCACCACGTACACGGCGCTGTAGAGCCATACGGCCGCCAGCACGACAAGACCCAGGCCCAGCAGGCCATAGCCACCGCCCTTGCTTGTGCGACCGCCGTCGTCACCACCACGTTTTTTCCCACCACCGAACAACCCATTCAGGCTTTCCTGCAGCTTTCGGAAGGCCTCGTCGAGATCCGGTGGCCCCTTGCGGTCGCCATTATTGCGGCGCTTACCACCCCAAGGATCCTGATTATTCGAGTTGCCACCCGGCTCATTCCAAGCCATAGCGCTCTCCATCTGATAAAGCAAAGACGCACCCACGGCGCGCCGACCAATGCTACAGAATGCCTGCTACTGCGGCACAACCGCTTTCTCAGGCTTTTATTGCAAAGTGTGTTGTTCGATGAACTCTGCCGGTACAACACCCTCTCGGCTGACCAGCCGATTGAGTTCCGAGCGTGGCAATCGAACAGCCAGCAAGCTGACACCTTCTTCGTCGTGTTCTTCTTTCTGTACCGCGCCCAGCTCGAAAAACTGTGCACGCAGTCGAGCAAAACGTTGCGGCAAGCGCAAGGTGCCGACGAACAAATCGCTGCCGAGCAATTCGGCAATGGCTTGTTCAAGCAGCTCCAAGCCACTGCCATCTCGCGCCGACAGCCAGACCCGCTGGGGCTTGCCGTTCTCGTCGCGCTGGATCTGTGGCTCAACGCCCTCAAGCAAATCGAGTTTGTTATAGACCTCGAGGATCGGCAAGTCCTGGGCACCAATCTCGCCCAGCACCACCATCACCTGTTCAATCTGCAACATGCGATCCGGTTCGGCCGCATCGATCACGTGCAACAGCAGGTCGGAATTGCTCGACTCTTCGAGCGTAGACCGAAATGCCTCGACCAGCTTGTGGGGCAGGTGGCGAATGAAACCCACGGTATCGGCCAGCACAATCGGCCCCAGGTCATCGATGTCCAGACGGCGCAGGGTCGGGTCGAGGGTGGCAAACAGTTGGTCGGCCGCGTACACGTCCGATTTAGTCACGTTATTGAACAGCGTGGATTTGCCGGCGTTGGTGTAGCCCACCAACGACACCGTCGGGATATCCGCACGGGAACGGCCACGTCGCGACTGTTCGCGCTGGCTGCGTACTTTTTCCAGGCGGCCCTTGATCTGGCGCAGGCGAACCCGCAGCAGACGCCGGTCGGTTTCCAACTGGGTTTCACCCGGGCCACGCATGCCGATACCGCCACCCTGACGCTCAAGGTGAGTCCAGCCGCGAACCAGGCGGGTGCTCATGTGGTCAAGCTGGGCCAGTTCAACCTGGAGCTTGCCTTCATGGGTGCGGGCGCGTTGGGCGAAAATATCGAGAATCAGACCGGTACGGTCGATCACGCGACACTCGAAAACACGTTCGAGGTTACGTTCCTGACTGGGCGTGAGGGTGTGATTGAAGATCACCAGATCGGCTTCTTCGGCATGAACCAGGTCGCGCAGTTCCTCGACCTTGCCGCTGCCAATCAGGTATTTGGCGGTTGGCCGATGACGCGGTACGTTAAAAAACGCAACGGTCTCGGCGCCGGCCGAATTTGCCAACTCCTGAAACTCCTGCGGATCTTCGCGCGCCTCAGGGTCCTGTCCATCCAAGTGAACGAGGATTACTCGCTCACCACCACCGTGGCGCTCAAAGAACAAAGGAGACTCCTATCAGGCGTTACCTGGCTCAGCGTCACCCTGTTCATCACCTGCTGCGCTAGGCAGACGGATTGGACGAACTGGAACGACTGTCGAGATAGCGTGCTTGTAAACCATCTGGCTGACGGTGTTTTTCAGCAGGATAACGAATTGGTCGAACGACTCGATCGTACCTTGCAGTTTGATACCGTTGACCAGATAGATGGAAACCCCAACTTTCTCTTTACGTAAAGTATTCAAGTAAGGGTCTTGTAGCGAATGCCCTTTTGACATGTGCCGCACTCCTTTAAGGATCAATAATAAAAAATCGGAAAATAGATAGCTTATGGCCGTCACACCCCCAAGGATAGACGGCAATTGCAAGGACTCAGCTCAATATGGAGACCGTTCCCAAGTATTTCAAGGCGCGTGACAGATTGTCGCTGTCCAGGCTGTCCAACCAGTGCAAATCGCTCCAGCTGCGCAGCCAGGTGAACTGGCGCTTCGCCAATTGGCGCGTGGCAATGATGCCGCGCTCCTGCATTTCGGCTGACGTCAGCTTGCCATCCAGATGATCCCAGACTTGGCGGTAGCCTACAGCACGTATCGAAGGCAGCCCTGCATGCAGGTCGCCTCTTGAACGCAATGCTACGACCTCGTCCACAAACCCCTGTTCCAACATTAGTGTGAATCTTTGTGCAATTCGTTCATGCAACACCTGGCGGTTTGCCGGAGCGATGGCCAGATTCGCCACAGTATAGGGCAATTGTGACTGTCCAGATGCGCCTGCATCAGCACTTTGCGCACTTTGTTTCAGCCGATGTTCAGTCATGGTCTGGCCACTGACGCGCCAGACTTCCAGAGCGCGGGTGAGCCGCTGGGGGTCATTGGGGTGAATACGTGCCGCAGACACCGGGTCTACCGCCGCCAGTTGGTCGTGAAGAGCTTGCCAGCCAAGGCGCGCAGCCTCTTCTTCAAGCTCGGCGCGCACCTGGGCATCGGCAGGCGGCATATCGGCCAGGCCTTCCTGTAGCGCCTTGTAATAAAGCATGGTGCCGCCCACCAGCAGCGGGATATTGCCGCGTGCGGTGATCTCGGCCATGGCCGCCAGGGCGTCGGTGCGAAAGTCCGCCGCCGAATAGCTCTGCGCCGGGTCGATGATGTCGATCAACTGGTGCGGATATTGGGCCAATAGCGCTTTCGACGGCTTGGCAGTGCCGATATCCATGTCCCGGTAAACCAGGGCAGAGTCGACACTGATCAGCTCGCAAGGCAGCACCTTGGTCAGCTCGATGGCCAGGTCGGTCTTGCCAGCGGCCGTGGGGCCCATCAGGAAGATGGCGGGGGGCAAGGCGCTCATCAGCGGCCGCGCAAGAACAGTTTGTCCAGATCGTCCAGGCCCATCTGGGTCCAGGTCGGTCGGCCATGGTTGCATTGACCGCTGCGCTCGGTGTTTTCCATGTCGCGCAGCAGGCCGTTCATTTCCGGCAGGGCCAGGCGGCGGTTGGCGCGGATGGCGCCGTGGCAGGCCATGGTGCCGAGCAATTCGTTGATATGCGCCTGGATACGATCACTGGTGCCGTACTCCATCAGGTCTGCCAGCACGTCGGCCACCAGGCGGTTGGCCTCGGCCTGCTTGAGCAGCGCGGGAATCTGGCGGATCGCCAGGGTTTCCGGGCCCAGGCGTTGCAACTCGAAGCCCAGCTTCTGGAACACACTGTGATGTTCTTCTGCGCAGTCGGCTTCACGCTGGCTCACCGCCAGGGATTCGGGCACCAGCAGCGGCTGGCCGCTGAGGCCTTCGCTGGCCATGGCGATCTTCAGGCGCTCGTACATGATCCGCTCATGGGCGGCGTGCATGTCCACCAGAACCAGGCCATGGGCGTTTTCGGCGAGGATATAAATGCCTTTGAGCTGCGCCAGGGCATAGCCCAGCGGCGGAATATCACCACCGCCTTCGGGCAACGCCACAGCAGCGCCCGGCTCGGCACCCGGCAGCGGCGCAAAAAACTCACGGTACGCCGCCTGGGCCTCGGCCACCGGCACCGTCGATTGCGGGCGCGGCGTGTACTGATACTGATAACCCGCACCGGCACCGGAGTTTGGCGCCGTATAGGCTGGCTGTGCCTGTGGCGATTGCAGCAAGTTGGCCGCCAGGCTCATCTCACCCTGGGGGCCGAACTCGCCGGCTTCCGGACCGCTCGGCCGCACCACCGCCGTGACAATCGGCGCGGACAACTGATCATCCGGACGCACGTCGCCCAAGGCGCGGTGCAGCGTGCCATAGAGGAAGTCATGCACCATGCGCCCGTCACGGAAGCGCACTTCGTGCTTGGTCGGGTGTACATTGACGTCGACCACCGAAGGGTCAACCTCAAAGAACAGCACAAAGGTGGGGTGTCGCCCGTTGAACAGCACATCGCGATAAGCCTGGCGTACCGCGTGGGCCACCAGTTTGTCGCGTACCGCACGGCCGTTCACAAAGAAATACTGCAAGTCGGCCTGGCTGCGTGAGAACGTCGGCAACCCGACCCAGCCCCACAGCCTCAAGCCATTGCGCTCGATCTCAATCGGCAGCGCCTGCTCCAGGAAACCGCTGCCACACACCGCCGCCACCCGCCGAGCACGGGCGGCGTCGTCGTTGGCTTCGTGCAGGCTGAGGATGGTCTTGCCATTGTGACGCAGGTGAAAGGCCACATCGAAACGCGCCAACGCCAAGCGTTTGATGACTTCTTGCAGGTGATCGAATTCGGTTTTTTCGGCCTTGAGGAACTTGCGCCGCGCCGGGGTATTGAAGAACAGGTCGCGCACTTCCACCGAGGTGCCCACCGGATGCGCCGCCGGCTGGACCCGAGGCGCCATGTCGCGGCCTTCGGTTTCCACTTGCCAGGCTTGCTCGGCGCTGCGGGTGCGGGAGGTCAGGGTCAGGCGGGCCACGGAGCTGATGGAGGCCAGGGCCTCACCGCGAAAGCCCAGGCTCATGACCCGCTCCAGGTCTTCCAGGTCGCGGATCTTGCTGGTGGCGTGACGGGCCAGGGCCAGGGGCAGGTCATCCGAAGAGATACCGCTGCCATCGTCACGTACCCGCAGCAGCTTGACGCCGCCCTGCTCCACATCGACATCGATGCGTTTGGCACCGGAGTCGATGCTGTTTTCCAGCAATTCCTTGATCACCGACGCCGGGCGCTCAACCACCTCACCCGCAGCGATCTGGTTGGCAAGGCGCGGGCTGAGCAATTCAATGCGCGAGCCGCTGTTCAAGGTGGATTCGCTCATTACTGCGCCGCCAACGAAGTGCCGGGGATGGTCAACACCTGGCCGATCTTCAACTCATCGGTCTTCAGGTTATTGGCGCTGCGCAAGGCTGCAGGCGTGACCTGGAAACGCACGGCCAGCATGGCAACGGTGTCACCGGGTTGCACACGATGGTCACGCGGGCCCTGGGCGATTTTGCCGGAGTCGCGCAGCCACGCAATATAGGTGCCCGGCGGCGGGTTCTGCTGGAAGAACTGGCGCACACCGGCGCTGATCGAGCGCGCCAGCGCTTGCTGGTGGCTGGCGCTGGCCAGTTTCGACGCTTCGTTGGCGTTGGAGATAAACCCGGTTTCCACCAGGATCGACGGAATATCCGGCGACTTCAACACCATGAACCCGGCTTGTTCCACGCGCTGTTTGTGCAGCGAGGTCACACGGCCGATATTGCTCAGGACTTTCTGGCCCACGTTGAGGCTGGAGGTCAGCGAAGCGGTCATCGACAGGTCGAGCAGTACGCCTGCGAGCATCTTGTCCTTGTCATCAAGGGACACGTTACCGGCCCCGCCGATCAAGTCGGAACGGTTTTCACTGTCGGCCAGCCAGCGCGCGGTCTCGGAGGTAGCGCCGCGATCCGACAGGGCAAATACCGAGGCGCCAAACGCAGCGGTTGAAGGCGCGGCGTCGGCGTGAATGGACACGAACAGGTCCGCGCCCTTCTTACGGGCAATTTCGGTACGGCCACGCAACGGAATGAAGTAGTCACCGGTGCGGGTCAGTTCGGCGCGGTAGCCTTTCATGCCGTTGACCTGGCGCTGCAGCTCACGGGCAATGGCGAGCACCACGTCTTTCTCATGCTGGCCGCGGGAGCCGGAAGCCCCCGGGTCTTCGCCACCGTGGCCGGCGTCGATCACCACGATGATGTCGCGCTTGCCGGCCGGTGCAGGCGGTGGCGGTGGCAGCTTGACCTGGGGTTGCGAAGGGTTGACCGGCACTGCAGGCACCGTCGCCACGCTCGGCGTTGGCGCAGGCGGCGGTGCGGCGTCGGCGGGGTTGTCGAACAGGTCGACCACCAGGCGGTTGCCGTACTGGGCGTTGGGCGCCAGGGAGAAGCTTTTGGGGGTCACGGCCTTTTTCAGGTCGATGACCACACGCAGGTCGGTCGGCGTACGTTGGGCCGAGCGCATGGCGGTAATGGGTGTGTTGGCGGTGGAGACTTTCAGCGGCGCGGCCAGGCTGGCACCGTTGATGTCGATCACCAGGCGATCAGGCGCCGTCAAGGTAAAGACGCTGTGCTGGACCGGGCCAGACAGGTCGAACACCAGTCGCGTGTTATCCGGCGCTCGCCACAGGCGAACACTTTTCACCTGTGAAGCAGCCAGAGCATTGACAGTCATTGCCGCAAGCAACACCCCCACGACAGCAACCAACGCGCGAAAGCGCATACCTAACCCCACCAATTATTTGAATTCCAATGCCAGAGCAGCACACCACGACTCAGCGCGTGGGCTCTGGGGCAACAACTTCAGCTGACGTCCGTGCTCATGCGGCGTAATGGTAATGGTCAGGTCCGGCTTTGGCAAAAAGCCTGTGCCTTTATTTGGCCACTCGATCAGACATAACGCATCGTCGTCGAAGTAATCACGGATGCCCATGAACTCCAGCTCTTCCGGATCGACCAGGCGATAGAGGTCGAAGTGGAAGGCGCGCACATCCCCGATCTCGTAGGGCTCGACCAACGTGAACGTCGGGCTTTTTACCGCGCCGGTATGGCCCAGGCCGCGAATAATTCCCCTGGACAGGGTGGTTTTACCTGCGCCCAGGTCGCCCTCGAGAAAGATCAACCCGGCCCCTTGCGTGACCTGCGAAATACGCTGACCCAACGCGACCATGGCCTCTTCATCTGCCAAAAAAAGAATTACTTCAGGCACGGCGACTGCTCCTCCAGCAATTGACGAATGGCGGGGATCAGGTCGCTGGCAGCCAAGCCGCGACCAAAACTGCCCTGGCGGTCTCCGGCGGTCGCGTGCAACCACACGGCCAGGCAGCTCGCTTCGTACGCGGGCATCCCCTGAGCCAATAGTGCGCCGACCAGGCCGGCCAGCACATCGCCGAGCCCCGCTGTTGCCATCGCCGGGTGGCCTTGATCACACCGCGACACGCGCCCATCCGGGCTGGCAATCAAACTGCCAGCACCCTTGAGGATAGCCACTGCATTGAATTTGTGGCTCAACGCGCGCGCCACCTTAAGGCGATCTGCCTGAACCTCGGCTGTCGATAGCCCCAACAAACGCGCAGCTTCGCCCGGATGCGGGGTAATCACACTATTGGCCGGAAGGCTGACGCTGCCGGTGGCGAGCTGATTGAGCGCATCGGCATCCCAAACCTGCGGCTGGCTGGCATTGGCCGCGACCGACAACAGGCTCTTGCCCCAGGCGGCATCGCCCAGGCCTGGGCCAATGACGATCACCGAGATTTTTTCCAGCAGGCCCATCAACTGGTTGGCCGAACTCACGCCAACGGCCATGACCTCCGGCAGCCGAGCCAGAGCAGCCGGCACATGTTCCGGCCGCGTCGCCAGCGAGACCATGCCGGCGCCGCTGCGCAGGGCACTTTCGCTGCTCAGCAACGCCGCGCCGCCAAAGCCACGGTCACCACCGATGACCAGCAAGTGGCCGAACTGGCCCTTATGGGCGTCCGGGGAACGCGCAGCCAGTTGCGGCAAATGGCCGGGCAACAACAGCTGAACGTCGGTAATTGGGTGTTTTGTCTGAGGCATGCGTCTTCAAGCTCCGATGTCTGGCAGAATTATACGCATCTAACCTGTGGTTTCCCGTGTCTCATGCCTGCTATTACCTCCGATCTGCCCGCCCTCGCCCAATCGATCAAAGACTGGGGTCGCGAGCTGGGCTTTCAACAAGTGGGCATCAGCGGCCTCGACCTGGCTGAGCATGAACAGCACCTGCAACGCTGGCTCGACGCGGGCTACCACGGCGAGATGGAATACATGGGCGCCCACGGCAGCAAACGCTCGCACCCGGACGAGCTGGTGCCCGGTACCTTGCGCGTGGTGTCACTGCGCATGGACTACCTGCCCGGCGACACCCAAATGGCGCATTTGCTGGCCCAGCCAGAAAAAGCCTACATCTCGCGCTACGCCCTGGGCCGCGATTACCACAAGCTGATCCGCAAACGCGTGCAGCAACTGGCCGACCGTATCCAGGCGCAGATCGGGCCGTTTGGCTTTCGCGCTTTTGTCGACAGCGCGCCCGTCCTGGAAAAAGCCATCGCCGAACAAGCGGGCCTGGGCTGGATCGGTAAAAACACCCTGGTGCTCAACCGCAAGGCTGGTAGTTATTTCTTCTTGAGCGAGCTGTTTGTCGATTTACCGTTGCCGGTAGACCCACCCCACGCAACCGAACACTGCGGCCGCTGCACAGCGTGCTTGGACATCTGCCCCACCAACGCTTTCGTCGGCCCTTACGTGCTGGACGCGCGACGCTGCATTTCGTACCTGACCATCGAACTCAAGAGTGCCATCCCCGAAGACCTGCGCCCACTGATTGGTAACCGGGTATTTGGCTGCGATGACTGTCAGATCGTTTGCCCGTGGAATCGTTTCGCCCGCCCCACCGCCGAAAGCGATTTCAAGCCACGGCACAATCTGGATAACGCTGAACTGGCCGAATTGTTTATGTGGGACGAGGATAAATTCCTCAGCAGCACCGAGGGCTCGCCCCTGCGCCGCGCCGGTTATGAGCGCTGGTTACGCAACCTGGCGGTGGGCCTGGGCAATGCGCCCTCCAGCATTCCAGTGCTGGAAGCCTTGAAGGCGCGGCGGGACTACCCGTCGGAGTTGGTACGCGAACACGTGGAGTGGGCGCTGGAGCAACACGCTGCGCGCTAGTGCACATCGTCGTTGTAGACGAACTTGGGCATTTCCCAGTGAAAACGGATCGCTAGCAGGCGCAACAGGAAGCCACTGAACAGCGTCAGTAGAATCGCTTGCTCGCTGGGCAGCTCCAGGTACAGACACAGCAGGTAGAACCACGCGGCCAGGAAAGACACGCTGGCATATAGCTCACGGCGGAAGATCAGCGGGATGTCGTTACAGAAGATATCCCGCAGGATGCCGCCGAATACCCCGGTGATGACCCCGCTGACCGACGCCACCAACATGCCATGGCCCATCTCCAGGGCGGTCATGCAGCCGATCAGGGTGAAGGCCACCAGCCCCACCGCATCCAGCGCCAGGAACAGCGAGCGCAGGTGGCGCATCAAGGGCGCGATAAAGATCGTCACCAACGCCGCAACAGAGGTCAGCACCAGGTACTCCGGGTGCTTGACCCAGGTCAGCGGGTAGTGGCCGAGCAGCACATCACGCACCGAACCGCCGCCCAAGGCCGTCACGCAAGCGATCAGCACCACGCCAAACCAGTCCATGCCACGCCGACCCGCGGACAGAGCGCCAGTCATGGCTTCGGCGGTAATGGCGACAAGGTAGAGCATCAGCAACATGATGGCGATCCTGACAGAGAGGCCGGCAGTCTAATCATTTGCCGAGGGCACCAAAAGGGGGCGTTTGGCGATAAACCGCGTCGCCTGCATCGCAGGCAAGCCAGCTCCCACACTTTGGATTTGCGAATGCAGTCAAATGTGGGAGCTGGCTTGCCTGCGATGGCGCCTCCAATGCCGCCGCAGAATCAAGCCTTGATGAAATGCTTGCGGTAATGCTGCAACTCGGCAATCGACTCGCGAATATCATCCAGCGCCAAATGGGTGCTGCCCTTATGGAAGCTGTCTTTGACCTCCGGCGCCCAGCGCGCAGCCAGTTCTTTCAAGGTCGACACGTCGAGGTTGCGGTAGTGGAAGTAGCTTTCCAGCCCCTTCATGTGCGTATAAAGGAAGCGACGGTCCTGGCAGATGCTGTTGCCGCAGATCGGCGACTTGCCCTTGGGCACCCATTTTTCCAGGAAGGCGATGGTTTCGGCTTCGGCTTCGGCCATGCTGATGCGGCTGTCGCGCACGCGCTGGGTCAGGCCGGAGTTACCGTGGGTGCGAGTGTTCCACTCGTCCATGGTGGCCAACACGGCGTCGCTGTGGTGGATGGCGATCACCGGGCCTTCGGCCAAGGTGTTGAGGTTGCTGTCGGTGACAATGGTCGCCATCTCGATGATGACATCGGTGTCGGGGTTCAGACCGGTCATTTCCAGATCGATCCAAATCAGGTTCTGTGGGTTTTGCATGGCTTGATTCTCTTGGCACCTTGGCGTAGCCGGGCAGTTTAGCAGGCGGGGGCGTGCTAGACTCGCGACCGTTTTACCCAACTTTTGCATTATCGACACGGAACACCAATGGCCAAACGCCAGCTCAACCGTCGCCAAAACTGGCGCATCGAAAAGATTCAAGGTGAACGCGCCGCCCGCGCCGCCAAACGTGAATCCTCCGCCGTGGAAGCGCTCGAGGGCGGCGACCTGGGCCCCGAACAAACGGGCCTGGTGATCGCGCACTTTGGTGTGCAGGTCGAAGTCGAGGCGCTCGAAGGCGAACTCGCAGGCCAGGTGTTCCGTTGCCACTTGCGCGCCAACCTGCCTGCGCTGGTCACCGGCGATAAAGTCGTGTGGCGTGCCGGCAACCAGGGCATCGGCGTTATCGTCGCCCAGTTGCCGCGCAGCACCGAACTGCGCCGCCCCGACAGCCGTGGGCAGCTCAAGCCGGTGGCGGCCAACGTTGACATGATCGTGATCGTGTTCGCGCCGCTGCCCGAGCCCCATGCCAACCTGATCGACCGCTACCTGGTCGCGGCTGAGCATGCCGGCATCCGCCCGTTGCTGCTGCTGAACAAATTCGACCTGATCGACGAGCAGAACGCCCTGGCGCTCAATGCATTGCTGGCGGTCTACCGCACCCTGGGCTACCCGGTGCTGGAAGTGTCGGCTCACCACGGCAACGGCATGGAACAGCTGCAGCAGCAGTTGGACGGGCGGATCAGCGTGTTCGTCGGCCAGTCTGGCGTGGGCAAGTCGTCGCTGGTCAACAGCCTGTTGCCGGAAGTCGAAACCCGTGTGGGCCCGCTGTCGGAGCTGTCCGGCCAGGGCACCCACACCACCACCACCGCGCGGTTGTTCCACTTCCCGGGCGGCGGCGAGTTGATCGACTCACCGGGTATTCGTGAATTCGGCTTGGGCCACGTCAGCCGCAGCGATGTGGAAGCGGGCTTCATTGAGTTCAACGACCTGATCGGCACCTGCCGCTTCCGTGACTGCAAACACGACCGCGAGCCGGGTTGTGCGTTGCTCAAGGCACTGGAAGATGGGCGCGTGCAGCAGCAGCGGATGAACAGCTATCGGTCGATTATTGCGAGCTTGCCCGAGAGCAGCTACTAAGCTGCCCCCTCCTCTGTAGGAGCGAGCTTGCTCGCGAAGGCCTCAAGCGCAACGCGGGCATCCTTGATACACGCGTTATCGTTGACGTTTTTCGCGAGCAAGCTCGCTCCTACAGTGACAGATACAACAAGGCCGCGATCATCGCGGCCTTGTTGTATCTGGAGCTTACGACTTCGGTGCAGGCGCCGTAGGGTCCTTGACGCCACCATCATCAAACAGGTTCAGCTTCTGGCGCAGCTCATGGGCCGGCAGCGGCTCCTGCTCCGGCGGTAGCGCGTTGGGGTCGGCCGGCACTTCGCCTGGCGCGCCCTCGCCCTGGGTCGGTGCCGGTGGCGGGGGCTGATCGCCTTCAATCGCACGCTGGGCTTTTTTGGTCAGCACCACGATGTCGATACGGCGGTTGACCGGGTTGAACGGGTCTTTGGAATCAAACAGCTGCGAGGAGGCAAAGCCCACCACGCGCGCCACTTGCGGGTCCGGGTAGCTGCCGGCTACCAGCGCACGCCGGGCGGCGTTGGCGCGGTTGGCCGAGAGTTCCCAGTTGCCGAAATCACCCTGGCCCGCGTAAGGCTTGGCGTCGGTATGCCCGCTGATGCTGATCTTGTTCGGCACCGCCTTGATGGTGTCTGCCATGGCCAGCAGGATGTCTTCAAAGTACGGCTTCAAGCGCGCACTGCCAGAGTCGAACATCGGCCGGTTGGCCGCATCGGTAATCTGGATGCGCAGCCCCTCGGGGGTGATCTCGAAGGAAATCTGGTCCTTGAACTTCAGCAACTGTGGGTTTTCTTCAACCTTGTTCTGCAATTCCTGCAGCAACAGTTCCAGGCGCTCCTGTTCGACCTGCTCGGCCATGGACTCGACGGTGTCGCGCTCAATCGGGATTTTTTCCTGGGGCGACTCCGTTTGCACTTCGGGGTTGATGGTGCGCTCAGGCGCCAGTTCCGGCGAGCCGCCCAGGTCAATGACAAACGGCGTGCCGCTTTCCGAAAAGCCAATCGGGTCTTTGAAGTAGCCGGCGATGGCGATCTTCTGTTCTGGCGTAGCGGTAGACATCAGCCACAGCACCAGGAAGAACGCCATCATCGCCGTGGCAAAGTCGGCGAAGGCGATTTTCCAGGCACCGCCATGGTGCCCCGCAGCAAAGCGCTTGACGCGCTTGATGATGATCGGCTGGTTGTTTTCCATGGCTTAGCGACCGCGAACCGCTTGTTCCAGCTCGGAGAAACTCGGGCGATGTTTCGGGTACAGCACCTTGCGCCCGAACTCCACGGCCAGCGACGGCGGCATGCCCGACGCCGATGCCACCAGGCACGCCTTGATCGCTTCGTAGAGGTTGATCTCTTCCTTGGCATCATGGGCCAGGGAAGTGGCAAGCGGGCCGAAGAAACCATAAGCGGCAAGAATACCGAAGAAGGTGCCCACCAGCGCTGCACCTACGTGCATGCCGATGGCCGCCTGATCGCCCTCGCCCAGGGACGCCATGGTCACCACGATACCCAGTACCGCCGCGACAATACCGAAACCGGGCATGCCGTCGGCGATGCCGGTCACGGCGTGGGACGGATGCTCCAGCTCTTCCTTGAGGCTGAACAACTCCATGTCGAACAGGCCTT
Organism: Pseudomonas salmasensis; assembly: GCF_014268375.2. Classification (NCBI taxonomy): domain Bacteria; kingdom Pseudomonadati; phylum Pseudomonadota; class Gammaproteobacteria; order Pseudomonadales; family Pseudomonadaceae; genus Pseudomonas; species Pseudomonas salmasensis. Next base: position 4,149,089 of record NZ_CP077083.1, on the reverse strand, counting down.
CCAGTTCGTGGGGTGCCATGTTGCCGGAGGACATGATGCGCAGGTAATCGCAGATATACGCGGTCATGCGCTCGTCTTTGAGCACTGCCGGGTACTTGGCAAAAATCGGGCTGGCTGCGGCGTCTTCGATATCGCCCTCGATCGCCATCATGCCTTCACGGCGGCTCTTGTTGAGGATCTCGTAGATCAGCCCCAGCACTTCCAGATAAAACGTGTGGGAGAAGCGCGAGCTGAACATGCCCAGGGACTTCTTGACCACGTGCATGGTCATATAGCCTGGGTTGGCCTGCAAAAATGCGCCGAACGCGGCACCGCCGATAATCAGCACTTCGAAAGGCTGGATCAGTGCGGCGATTTTACCGTGGGAGAGGACGTACCCTCCGAGCACACTTGCGATGACGACAATGATGCCGATAATTTTAGCCATAGGAGAGGGGTACTTGCGCCGTCGGGTTCATGGACATATGGGGTGTTGCACAAAACTCTTGTTCTACTTATCGGCAAAACTGCGCCAGACTATAGCCCGTTAAGGCGAAAAGCCAATTCGGCCCGTTCCGGGCGTGTTGAACGCAAGTGATGATCGCGCCCCAATCATGGCAATTGAAACGACAGTCCCAACGAACCGCCCCACTACCCTCGCCGCTTGGATCAAGTGCCTGGACGACGTGCTGCTACCCGTGCCCCAGGCCAGTCATGAGCGCGTGTGCAAAGCCATTCGCGATAGCCGCAGTTCATTGCGAGATATTGCTGAGCTGATGCACGACAGCCCGGCCCTGGTGTTGAGTGTGATGCGCGAAGCCAACAGCCAAGCCCACGGCAGCCTGGCCGAACCTGCGGAAAACCTTGAAGTCGCGCTTAACCGCCTGGGCCTCAAACGTGCCGAGGAGTTGTTGGCGCGCCTGCCTTCGGTACCCGCCCGGGAAATCCCCGTGGCCTTGCGTCAGCTGTTGCTGATCAGCCAGCACGCATCCCAGCAAGCCAACGGTTTGTTCGGCAGTCGCCTGGCGCGACTGTGGCAGGACATCCACTGGGGCAGCCTGCTGTTTTTGTCGCCACTGTGGCCGATGGCCGTCGCCTACCCCAAGCTCCTGGAAGAATGGGAGTTGCGGGTGATTCATAAAGGCCAATCGGCGCGCCAGGTCGAGCAACAGCTGTTCGGCGTGCGCTTGCTCGACCTGTGCCTGGGCTTGACCGAAGCCTGGCACCTGCCGATCTGGGTTTCACAGGGCTACAAGTTGCTGCTGGCCGAGCAACGCCTGCTGGTCAAGGCGCTGCACATTGCCCGTCAAGACAACGCCCTGCGCCACCAGCAATTGCTCGATGCCGAGCCCAACCTGCGGCGCTGGCTGAACCAGCCGGCCAACACCGTGCTGCTGGCCAACGGGCTGGCGATGTCGGCCCAGGAGTCCTGGACCTGCCCGCACACCGAGCGCTGGCAATACCTGACGGCGCTGTACCTGCAAACGCCGTTGAGCGATGTGCAACAGCAAGCCCACCAGCAAGCGGTGACCAGCGCTCGCACCACCTTGATGCCCGACCTCTGGCACCCCGCGCTGTCGCTGATCTGGCCGTGGCATGTGCAGAAAGTCCATCGCGGTTTGCTGCCTGCACCGCCTCCGACTGCCGAAGCCTTGGCCGTGTGGCGCACGCGTTGCACCGAGTTGCTGGTGGAACCGAGCCGCTTTGCCAACGCCATGCACCTGACCACTTGCGCCAAGGAAGCCCTGGTGGCCAGTGGCATGCAGCGGGTACTGATATTCATGGCCGATCGCGCCTTGAGCACCTTGCGCGTGCACCAGGCCGACGGCCTGCCCAAGGACGCGGCTCACCTGAGCCTGGATGTGGTCAACAGCACGTTGCTGCAACGCCTGCTGGAAAAGTCCGCCCAGGTACGCCTGAACCCCGACAACCATGCGCAGTTTTCCGCCTTGCTGCCACCGATCCTGCGTCGCCTGTTTGTCGGCGAGCACCTGCTGTTGCGCTCACTGAGCTGCAACGGCCGGGTGGTCATGCTGATCGTGGCGGACCAGGGCGGCGGGCCGTTCTCGGAAACCACCGTGCAAGCGTTCGGCAAAACCGCCCAATGCATCGAGAAAGCCCTGCACAGCTTTACCAACCGCAGCGCCTGATGCTTGCGCTACAATCACCGGCCTTTATCGCCAACATTTGTGCCCAGGAGACCTCACATGCCTGACTTCTCTGGCTTGCCGCTGGTGATCGAATCTGCCGACCTGTTGAGTCGCCTCGATTCCAAGCACTTGATACTGGTGGACCTCACCAGTGTCGCCCGCTACGCCGAAGGGCATATCCCCGGCGCGCATTTCGTTGACCCCAAGCGCACCCAACTGGGCCAGCCGCCCGCACCCGGCCTGCTGCCGAGCAAGGCCGACCTGGAAAAACTGTTCGGCGAACTGGGCCACACCCCGGACGCCACCTATGTGGTCTATGACGACGAAGGCGGTGGTTGGGCCGGGCGTTTTATCTGGATGCTCGACGTGATCGGCCACCAGAAATATCACTACCTCGACGGCGGCCTGCTGGCATGGCTGGAGGAAAAGCACCCGCTTTCCACCGATGCCCCCCCAGTAGCCGGCGGCCCGGTCAGCCTCACGCTGCACGACGGCCCTACCGCCACCCGTGAATACCTGCAAAGCCGCCTTGGCGCGGCCGACCTGGGGATCTGGGACGCCCGTGGCCCGCTGGAGTATTCCGGCGAGAAAGTGCTCGCAGCCAAGGGCGGCCACATTCCAGGCGCGGTGAACTTCGAATGGACCGCCGGCATGGACAAGGCACGCAACCTGCGTATCCGCCGTGACATGCCGCAGATCCTCGAAGACCTCGGGCTGACCAAAGACAAAGAAATCATCACCCACTGCCAGACTCATCACCGCTCTGGCTTCACCTACCTGGTGGCCAAGGCGCTCGGTTATCCGCGAGTCAAAGGTTATGCCGGTTCCTGGGGCGAATGGGGCAACCACCCCGACACCCCCGTCGAGATTTAAGGTTTAAGGACAGTTATGAAAAAGCAGTTGTTTATCCTCAGCCAGTATTTGCTGCCGCACCACTTGCTGTCGCGTCTGGCCGGCTGTATCGCCGAGTGCCGCGTGCGCTGGTTCAAGAACGCCTTTACCGCCTGGTTCGCCAAGCGCTACCAGGTGGACATGTCCCAGGCCCTGGTGGAAGACCTGAGCGCCTACGAGCACTTCAACGCCTTCTTCACCCGCGCGTTGAAAGACGGCGCCCGCCCGTTGGATCCAACCCCAGGCGCAGTACTGAGCCCTGCCGACGGCGCGGTCAGCCAGCTGGGCCCGATCGAACATGGCCGTATCTTCCAGGCCAAGGGCCACAGTTTCAGCGTGCTGGAACTGCTCGGTGGCGATGCCGCGATGGCTGCGCCGTTCATGGGCGGCGAGTTCGCGACTATTTACCTGTCGCCCAAGGACTACCACCGGGTGCACATGCCATTGGCCGGCACCCTGCGCGAGATGGTGTATGTGCCAGGGCGGATTTTCTCGGTCAACCAGACCACCGCCGAAAACGTGCCGGAGTTGTTCGCCCGTAACGAGCGCGCTGTCTGCTTGTTCGACACCGAACGCGGCCCGATGGCCGTGGTGTTGGTGGGTGCGATGATCGTTGCGTCGATTGAAACCGTGTGGGCCGGCTTGGTGACGCCGCCCAAGCGCGAGCTGAAAACCTTCCGCTACGACGAAGCGGCCCGCGCGCCGATTCATCTGGAGAAAGGTGCGGAACTGGGTCGTTTCAAACTGGGCTCCACCGCCATCGTGCTGTTCGGGCCGGATCAGGTGAAGTGGGCTGAAGAATTGGCAGCGGGTACGCCGGTGCAGATGGGCCAGGGTATCGCCTTGCCTAAAGCCTGATCGACACAACCCCTGTAGGAGCGAGCTTGCTCGCGAAGCACTCAAGAGCACCGCGGGCATCCAGAATGCCCGGGTAATCGTTGACGATTTTCGCGAGCAAGCTCGCTCCTACAGGGGGTTGAGTAGCGCCCTAGAGCTGACCGTCGCGGTCACGCAAGCCCAGCAGGTACAGCACCCCATCCAACCCCAAGGTCGAAATCGCCTGCTTGGCCGATTGCTTGACCAACGGCTTGGCACGGAACGCCACGCCCAACCCGGCAATCGCCAGCATCGGCAAGTCATTGGCGCCGTCGCCGACCGCAATGGTCTGCTCCAGACGCAAGCCTTCCTTGTGCGCCAATTCCTTGAGCAGGTCGGCCTTGCGCTGGGCGTCGACAATCGGCTCCACCGCCACGCCGGTCACTTTGCCATCTACCACTTCCAGCTCGTTGGCGAATACATAGTCAATGCCCAGCTTGGCCTGCAACTGCTTGGCGAAGTAAGTGAAGCCGCCGGACAGGATGGCGGTCTTGTAGCCCAGGCGCTTGAGTTCGGCGAACAGGGTTTCGGCGCCTTCGGTCAGGCGCAGCGACGCGCCGATCGAATCCAGCACGCCCACGTCCAGGCCCTTGAGCAGCGCCAGACGCTCCTTGAAGCTGGCACGAAAATCCAGCTCGCCGGCCATCGCCCGTTCGGTAATCTCCGAGACTTGCTCGCCTACACCGGCTGCCTTGGCCAGCTCGTCGATGACTTCGGCTTCAATCAAGGTGGAGTCCATGTCGAACACCGCCAGGCGGCGGTTGCGACGGAACAGCGAATCCTCCTGGAAGGCGATATCGACATTCAGTTCCTGGGCCACGCTCAGGAAGTCGGCGCGCAGCGCTTGCGCGTCAGCCGGCTCGCCACGCACAGAGAACTCGATGCAGCCCTTGCCCTTGTCAGCCGGGGTGTCCAATGGCATGCGACCCGACAGACGGTCGATATGGTCGATATTCAATCCGTACTGCGCGGTAATGGAGCTGACGCGCTGCAACTGTTCAGCCGTTACCTTGCGGGTCAACAGGGTAACAATGTGGCGCTTTTTGCCCTGGCCTTCGACCCAGTGTTGGTAATCGGCTTCGGACACCGGGGTGAAACGTACCTGTTGATCGAGCTTATACGCCGTAAACAGGATGTCCTTGAGCACCGAGGAGGCCTGTTCAGTGGTGGGGATTTCCACCAGGATGCCGAACGACAAGGTGTCGTGGATCACCGCCTGGCCGATGTCGAGAATGTTCACACCACCCTGGGCCAGGACGCCGGTAATGGCTGCGGTGAGACCCGGTCGGTCTTCACCCGTGATGTTGATCAGGACAATTTCGCGCAAAGCGCACCCCCAGGCTGGAAAAAAACCGCATTCTACCCACTTTCAGTGACCATCGGGCACAGCCAGCGCTTTGCCGGCCATGGGCCTGTCGCTATACTGCGCGTCAACTTCACGGACCAAGAGCCGAGCGCAAGTGAACCGGCCCACGCCAGTAAAAACCGATAACTTCTTCCTGCTGATCTTCCGGGCACTGCGCCATCGCCGTGTACCGATTGCATTGCGCATCGCCAGCCATAACGTGATCCTGGTCGCTCTGGCCCTGGTGATCTACGCCTGCGTGATGGGTTTGCAGTTCAAGCAGGCCATGCACGAGCAAGCTGATGCCCTGGGCGCGAGCCTGACAACCCAGACTGCCACTTCGGCGACTGAGTTGCTGGTGTCCAACGACATCCTCAGCCTCAACGTGCTGCTCAACAACCTGACCAAGAACCCGCTGGTGGCCCACGCCGCTATCTATAGCGTGGACAACCGGATCATGGCAGAGGCCGGGCAGCGCCCGAAAAACGGCCTGCTCGGTGAGGCCGAAGGCCTGTACCAGAGCAATATTACGTTCCAGGACGTGAAGGCCGGCCAACTGCGTATCAGCCTCGACATGCAGCAGTTCCAGCAGCCGATGACCATCAGCCTGCAAAGCATGGGCATCCTGAGCGCGATCCTGCTGGCCTTGGCCCTGGCCTTGAGCCTGCGCCTGGGCCGGCATATCTCCACGCCGTTGATGCAACTGCGCATCTGGCTGCGGGATATCGACGAACACACCCCGGCTACCGATCGCCAGGACGAAATCGGCGACCTCGCGCGCCAGCTCCACGCCAGCTTTGCCCCGGAGCCGAAAGCGCCTGAAGTCGAGCCCGAGCCTGAGTACGACGACACCGAGGACTACAACGACGAGCCGGAGTTTGAAGTGCGCGACCTGCGCGACCCAGGCTTCGACGACAGCGCTCCGGTGGCCGGCCTCAAGCCTGCACCGCGCCATGTGATCAAGGCCGAGGAAGACGAGCTGGACGATGAAGACCCGTTCGCCGACCTGCGCGACACCTCGGCAGTAGCACCGGTTGCCGCACCGAAACCGGTTGTGGTCAAGAACGCCGAGCCGCAGCACAGCGCCGTACTCGCCGTGCAACTGGGTGCCCAGGAGCAACTGCGCCGCCTGCCCCGTGCCCGCCTGACCGAACTGCTCGAACGCTACCGCGACTGCCTCGACCAGGCCGCTTCGCTCTACCAGAGCGAGCTGCATACCCTGAACGATGGCAGCACGCTGATGCTGTTCCACAGCGAAGACAGCGGCGAAGACTACCTGACCAATGCCATCTGCTGCGGCGAGCTGTTGCGCGCCCTGGGCCACGCCCTGCAGATCGAAGTGGCCGACAGCGGCATTACCCTGCAACTGCAGCTGGGCCTAACCGTGGGTGACGACCTGTTTGGCATGAGCCAGATCGACCTGCTACTCACCGAAATCGCCCAGGATGCCCTGGCCTTGTCCCAGCACAGCCGTAACCTGTTGCTGGTGGAGCGCAAGATCAGCGAAGACACACTGATCCGCCAACGCGCGCGTATCCGCCCGATTGCCAGCCCTGAAGGGGCCAGCTGTGTGGAGCGGTTGATGGAGCCGTATCCGTCGATGCTGGAGCGCCAGTTAGCGCGGATGCATGAGACCCGCAAGCCCTGAGGCTAAGGCTTTTTGTAGGAGCGAGCTTGCTCGCGAAAAACTCACAGACGCCGCGTTTATTCAGAAAGCACGCGTTATCGTTGACGCTTTTCGCGAGCAAGCTCGCTCCTACAGAACAGCCCAATAAAAAGGCCCGCTTATTCAGCGGGCCTTTTGTTTGTGCGCTATTCAGATCAGAACCTGAACACTTCCAAGTCCGTGCGAATCGGCGTAGCCATCGGCATCTTCGGTTTTTCCGGAGCCGCAGGCTTGGCCTGGGCCGGGGCTTGCTTACGCGGCTGCGCTTCGGCAATCGGCGGCTGGTTGGCCAAGGGCTTGAGCGCCACCGACAACTGCTGAGCCAAGTGCTGCAACAGCACACCCTGGGCCTGGACCTGGGACGCGGTGGTGCCGGCATGTTCTTCCTGCAGGTGCACAATGCGGTTGTCCCGCACTTGCCCGCGACGGTCGATCAGGCGCCACTGCGCATCCAGGATCGCCGGTTGCGATTTACCGGAGTCCAGCCGCGTGATGGTCAGCAACACCTGGACATCCGGGGTAAACCCGGAAGGCCCCGGTGCCAGGACCACACGCTGGCTGTCTAGTTGGCCGGCGACCTGACGCAACATCAGTTGGTTGATATCCGACGACAGGCTACCCGCCCAACGACCATCTGTGGAACCTTGCAGGCTGCCATCGTTCTGACGTTGAAGCAGGGTTTCGCGTTGCAGGTAGTCGGCAACGACTACCGGCCCCAGCAATACTGCCATGCCAGCGGTTTGAGCTGGCTGAGCCGGACTTCCGCTGTCCAGCTGGTACAGCGACACCGGTTGATGTGTGCTGCAACCCGCCAACCCCAAAAGGCCAGCGAGCATCAAAAATAGAGGAAGGCGTGGAGCAGTCATCATCCCATCCAAGTGGCTGCCACAAGGCGAACCACAATGTAATACTAAAAATAACCTGAACACGCTCGGCCACGCCGGCGCTGGAAAGGCCATATCATCCGTGAATATGCGCCATGACTCCAGCGCGAAAGCATCGATCTACGCGTTAAATCGTAGATCGAGGCCTCTAGTACCGCTTAAACCGGCGTTTCGACCAGCAAGGCATCCACTCGCTGGAAGCCTCGCGGCAGTTTGTTACCCCGCCGGCCACGCTCACCCTTGTAGTGTTCAAGGTCGTCAGGGCGCAATGACAACGTGCGCTTGCCGGCCTGGAGTACCAGGGTAGAGCCTTCCGGGACCACGGCGATGTCAGTCACGTACTCCTCGCGACTGGCCACCCGGTCACCGGGAATCCCGATAATCTTGTTGCCTTTGCCCTTGCCCAACTGCGGTAAGTCGCTGATCTTGAACACCAGCAAGCGCCCTTCGGTGGTCACCGACGCCAGCCAGTTGCTCTCACGATCCTCCACCGGCCTTGGCAGAATCACCTTGGCGTTGTTCGGCAGGCTCAACAGCGCCTTGCCCGCCTTGTTCTTGGCCTGCAGGTCTTCGCCCTTGACCACGAAGCCGTAACCGGCGTCGGAGGCGATGACATACAGCGAATCGTCATCCGGCAACAGCACGCACTCGAAATTCGCCCCCGGTGGCGGCGTTAGGCGTCCGGTCAACGGCTCGCCCTGCCCCCGTGCAGACGGCAGGGTATGGGCCGGCACCGAATAACTGCGCCCGGTCGAGTCGATAAACACCGCGAACTGATTGGAACGCCCGGGGGCAGCGGTCTTGAAGCCATCACCGGCTTTGTACGAAAGGCCGGTGGCGTCAATATCATGCCCTTTGGCGGAGCGAACCCAACCCTTTTCCGACAGAACGACGGTAATTTTCTCGTTGGGCAACAACTCGGTTTCGGTCAAAGCCTTGGCTTCAGCGCGCTCGACAATAGGCGAGCGACGGTCATCGCCATAGGTTTCGGCGTCTTTGATCAGTTCGCTGCGCACCAGCTTCTTGAGCTTGGCTTCGCTGCCCAGCAGGGCTTGCAGCTTGGCTTGTTCCTTGAGCAGCGCATCCTGCTCGTCGCGCAGCTTCATTTCTTCCAGGCGTGCCAACTGGCGCAAGCGGGTGTCGAGGATGTAGTCCGCCTGGATCTCGCTCAGCTCGAAACGCGCGATCAGCTCGGCCTTCGGGTGCTCGGCGGTACGGATGATATGGATCACTTCATCCAGGTTGAGGTAGGCGATCAGCAAGCCGTCCAACAGGTGCAAGCGGCGCTCGACCTTGTCGAGGCGAAATTGCAGGCGGCGACGCACGGTCTGCACGCGGAATTCCAGCCATTCCACCAGCAGATTGCGCAGGTTCTTGAGCTGCGGCTTGCCGTCCAGGCCGATGATGTTGACGTTGACCCGGTAGCTGGACTCCAGGTCGGTGCTGGCGAACAAGTGCTGCATCAGCACTTCATGGTCCACCCGGCTGTTGGTCGGGATGATCACGATGCGGCACGGGTTCTCGTGGTCGGACTCGTCACGCAGGTCGGCCACTTGCGGCAATTTCGACGGCTTGGCCTGCATCAACGCGGCGATCTGCTCCAGCACCTTGGCACCCGATACCTGATGCGGCAGCGCGGTCACAATAATGTCGCCGTCCTCGATGTGGTACACGGCGCGCATACGCACCGAGCCCTTGCCGGTTTCGTACATCTTCAGCAGGTCGGCGCGCGGCGTGATGATCTCTGCTTCGGTCGGGTAATCCGGGCCCTGGATATGCTCGCAGAGCTGCTCGACCGTAGCCTTGGGCTCATCGAGCAAGCGCACGCAGGCGGTGGCGACTTCGCGCAGGTTGTGCGGCGGCACGTCGGTGGCCATGCCGACTGCAATACCGGTGGTGCCATTGAGCAGGATATTCGGCAAACGCGCCGGCAACACCAGGGGTTCGTCGAGGGTGCCGTCAAAGTTCGGCCCCCAGTCGGCAGTGCCCTGGCCCAGCTCGCTGAGCAGCACTTCGGAATACCGCGACAGCCGCGCCTCGGTGTAACGCATGGCGGCGAAGGATTTGGGGTCATCCGGCGCACCCCAGTTACCCTGGCCGTCCACCAGGGTATAGCGGTAGCTGAACGGCTGGGCCATCAGCACCATGGCTTCATAGCACGCCGAATCGCCGTGGGGGTGGAATTTACCCAGCACGTCACCGACGGTACGCGCCGATTTCTTGTGCTTGGAATCGGCGTCCAGGCCCAACTCACTCATGGCGTAGATGATGCGCCGTTGCACGGGCTTCAGGCCGTCGCCGATATGCGGCAAGGCACGGTCCATGATCACGTACATGGAGTAGTTGAGGTAGGCATTTTCGGTGAATTCAGCCAGCGACCGGCGTTCTACGCCATCTAAACTGTCTGCGAGGATGTCACTCATGCGGGCCTCATCATGGGGTAAGGCGCAGCGGAACTGCCGCTGCGCTGATTCAATTCAAAAAAATCTCGATTCATGGCTGGGCACTCCAGCCGCCGTCCGGGGCGGCAAAACGATAGACCATCGGACGCTTTTCACCATCGGCACGCGGGCCGAAATTGTTGTCGATCCCGACCCAGGCACCCTCGGCATCCACCAACAGGGCTTCAGCCAGGCCATACGACTGCGGGTAACGTCGCTGCGGCGTCAGGGTTTCGTCGGCAAACGACCAGCACAGCTCAACCTTGGCCGTGAGCGGGTCGCGTCGGCAGATCTGGAACGCATTGCGCTCCAGGGTAAACAGCTTGCCGTTGAACAGCGACAAGTCGGCAAAGTCCTTGGACACGGCCTTGGCGTTGGGGAACTGCGCCGGCTGCACTTCCTGGCCGGCCTCGCTCAACAATACACAACGGCCATCACAATCCCATACGCTCTGCCCACGCTTGATCGACACCAGGCCACGACGTTCGCGCTCGGCAGCCAGCCAGATCTGATTGCCTTCAGGGCTTACCGCCAGGCCTTCGAATAGGGCATTAAAGTGCAGCAACATGCCACTGGCCCTGGCTTCACGCACCATGCCCGGCGCGATTTTCAACCACTCGGGTGCGCCCGTCGCGGGCACCTGCAACACCGCGGCATGGGCTTCGCTGACAATGTAGCGGTTGCCTGCGGCATCACAGCTGATGCCTTCAAAGTCCAGGTCACCGCCGCGTATGAACGAAGCGGCCTTGGTGCGCGAACGCAAGCCCCAAGGCAGCCCGGACTCGGGCACCGGGGGCACGTCGATCTTCAGCGCCTGCGCGCTCCAGGTCGGCGCACGCGTATCCAGGCGGTAGATCTGGTCATCATCGCGGTCCGAAACCGTCCACAGCTCGTTGCCACACAACGCCAGGCCCGACAGGTTACCGCCGCGCAGGCCGTCCACCGGGTGTTCCGAGACCAGCTTGAGCTCTGCCATGGGCGCAGCAGCCACCTGGGTGACCGCCAGCCCGCTCAATATCAGGATCGCCAGGGCGAAGCCTGTGCGCATCAGCCCAGCACCTCGGCCAGGTTGCCTTTGGATTCCAGCCAGGTCTTGCGGTCGCCAGCGCGTTTCTTCGCCAGCAGCATGTCCATCATTTCCGAGGTGGCGGCGAAGTCTTCCAGGGTCAACTGCACCAGGCGCCGGGTATTCGGGTCCATGGTGGTTTCGCGCAGTTGCGGCGGGTTCATTTCACCCAGGCCCTTGAATCGCGTGACCTGTGGCTTGCCGCGTTTCTTCTCGGCCACCAGGCGGTCGAGGATGCCATCGCGCTCGGCTTCGTCCAGGGCATAGAAAATTTCCTTGCCCAGGTCGATGCGGTACAGCGGCGGCATGGCGACGTAGACGTGACCGGCATCCACCAACGGACGGAAATGCTGGACGAACAACGCGCACAGCAAGGTAGCAATGTGCAGGCCGTCGGAGTCGGCGTCGGCGAGGATGCAGATCTTGCCGTAGCGCAACTGGCTCATGTCTGCCGCGCCCGGGTCAACGCCAATAGCCACGGCGATGTTGTGCACTTCCTGGCTGGCGAGCACTTCGCTGCCATCAACCTCCCAGGTGTTGAGGATCTTGCCGCGCAACGGCAGGATCGCCTGGAACTCCTTGTCCCGCGCTTGTTTGGCGGAACCGCCGGCGGAGTCACCCTCCACCAGGAACAGCTCGGAACGCATCGGGTCTTGCCCGGCGCAATCGGCCAGTTTGCCCGGCAGTGCCGGGCCCTGGGTGATGCGCTTGCGCTCGACCTTCTTGCTGGCCTTCAAGCGACGGCCGGCGTTGTTGATCGCCAGTTCCGCCAGGGCCAGGCCCAGCTCTGGGTGCTCGTTGAGCCACAGGCTGAACGCGTCCTTGACCACACCCGAGACAAACGCCGCCGCCTCGCGGGACGACAGGCGCTCTTTGGTCTGGCCGGAAAATTGCGGTTCCTGCATCTTCATCGACAGCACGAACGCGATGCGCTCCCACACGTCTTCCGGCGCCAGCTTCACGCCGCGCGGCAACAGGCTGCGGTATTCGCAGAATTCACGCATGGCATCCAGCAAGCCTTGGCGCAAACCGTTGACGTGGGTGCCGCCCTGGGCCGTGGGGATCAGGTTGACGTAGCTTTCCTGCACGCTGTCGCCACCTTCGGGCAACCACAGCAGCGCCCAGTCCACCGCTTCTTTATTACCCGACAGGCTGCCGCAGAACGGCTCGTTGGGCAGGCGTTCGAAGTCGCTGACCGAATCTTCCAGGTAAGAGCGAAGGCCGTCTTCGTAGTGCCACTCGACCTTCTCGCCGGTGCCTTTGTCTTCAAAGCTGACCAGCAGCCCCGGGCACAACACAGCCTTGGCCTTGAGTACGTGCTTGAGGCGGCTGATGGAGAATTTTGGCGAATCGAAATACTTGGGGTCCGGCGCAAAGTACACGCTGGTGCCGGTGTTGCGCTTGCCCACGGTGCCGATCACTTCCAGGTCGGTGGCTTTGTAGCCATCGGCGAAGGTCATCTGGTACTCGTTGCCATCGCGCTTGACCTTGACCCGCACCAGGGTGGACAGGGCGTTGACCACGGAAATACCCACGCCGTGCAAACCGCCGGAGAACTGGTAGTTCTTGTTGGAGAACTTGCCGCCGGCGTGCAGCTTGGTGAGGATCAGCTCGACGCCCGGCACACCCTCTTCGGGGTGAATGTCCACCGGCATGCCACGACCATCGTCGGACACTTCCAGGGAATGGTCGGCGTGAAGGATGACTTGCACCGACTTGGCGTGCCCGGCCAAGGCTTCGTCGACGCTGTTGTCGATGACTTCCTGGGCAAGGTGGTTCGGCCGACTGGTGTCGGTGTACATGCCGGGGCGTTTGCGCACCGGGTCGAGGCCCGAGAGGACTTCGATGGCGTCGGCGTTATAAGAGCTAGCGCTGGGAGTGGCCATGGGGTCTCGTCGTGAGTCGTTCGATTAAAAAAGTGACCTGCGATTTTCTACAGTGACGAAAAATCGAAGGATTGAAACTGATCTGCGCCAATGCCGGCAAAGCACAACAGTGCCGGCAATTGCTGGGCGAACCCCTGGTAACCATGGTCGCCACCGGCCTGGATGCGCAAGGCGCAAGCCCGGTAATACTGTTGGGCCAGGCGATAATCCAGGGTTTCGTCCCCGGTCTGCAACCACACCTGATAACGCGCGGCATCCTGGGGCGCCGGTACTTCCAGCTCGGCCAGCGCCGTGACATGATCCTGTGTCAATTCCCAGGTCTCATCGGTGTAGAGGTTCTTCTGGGTGCCCAGGTAACCGTCAAACATCCGATGGGGGCTGACCGCCGGGTTGACCAACAGCGCCTTGAGGCCATGGCGTTCGGCAAGATGGGTTGCATAGTAGCCGCCGAGTGAGCTGCCGACCAGCAGTGGCCCGCCCAGTTGCGCAATCGCTTGCTCCAATTGAAGAATCGCCTGACGAGGGTGGTGATGCAGCGCCGGTACACGTAGCTGGTCGGACAGGCCGAGGGCACCCATCACAGTGGTCAACTGGCTGGCCTTGTTGGAAGCCGGCGCACTGTTGAAGCCGTGGATATACAGGATCGAAGCGGACATGCCGGGCTCTCCGTGCTGGGGCCAAAGAGGCGCAGTTTACAGGGATCAAGGCCGGCTGTGAGCACCTCAATCTATCAGGCACCGAATCCCCCTGTGGGAGCTGGCTTGCCTGTGCAGTTAGCCGCAGCCTCCGGTAACCACGATGCGAAGCGAGTCGCTCTTGATCTTGATCTGCTTTTGATCTTAGGCGCCCCGTCAAACCACGCTGGCCGGAATTCGACAGGGATTTGGGGGGTAAACCGGCAGGGATGCCGGTTTAGCCGCCCCGCGCCATGGATGGCGCGTGGCGGCGGCCCCCCAAATCACTGGCGGATTACGGGCACACCGAGCCCAAGCGAGGTGCCGAGTGGTGGGGCAAGAGCCCTTTTGGTTACTTTTGGGGCTCTTTTCCAAAAGTGACCCGCCGTCAGGGCGGAACCCTAAGTGGCCGTTACCGCAGCAATGGATATGTACACAACCCAACTGTGTTGACTGCTAGGCCGCCTTCGCGAGCAAGCCCGCTCCCACATTTGGAGTGCGGGGTGTCAGGTAGATAGGCGTCGGCTGTCAGGCTGCCATCGCAGGCAAGCCAGCTCCCACATTTTGATCAGTGTTAACAGGTCCTAATAGCCGTTGCTGCCGTAATCGACGGTGAATGCAAAGCCGACCAAACGCTCCACCCCCGTCTCCAACCGTCCGTCGCCATGCAAACGCAACCAGCGATACCCCGGCGCCTGCTCGCTGACCTGAAAGTCCTCACTCCCCGGCGCAAACTGGATACAGGTAGACGGCGAAGCCAGCAGCCGCACACCGTCGCGCTCGCTGTCGATCTCCTGATGCACATGCCCCCACAGCAATGCCTTGGTCTGCGGGAAGCGCTCAAGCACGGCAAACAGCGCCTCGGGGTTGCGCAGGCCGATCGGCTCCATCCACGCACAGCCGATGGGCACCGGATGATGGTGGAAACACACCAGGTGATGGCGGTCCGGCGCTTCGCTCAAGGCCTGCGCCAGCACTTGCAGTTGCTCGTCTTGCAAGTAGCCCGGCACCGACCCGGGTACCGCCGAATCCAGCAAAGTGATACGCCAGTTGCCGATATCCACCACCGGTTCGAGCAAATCACTGTGCATGGCAGCCTGGGCCATGACCTGCGGTTCGTCGTGGTTGCCGGGAATCCAGCGCGCCGGAGCGCCAAGGGAGCCGGTCAAATCGCGAAACTGCTGATAGGACTCAAGCGTGCCGTCCTGGGACAGGTCGCCGGTCGCCAGTATCAGGTCGATGGCCGGCTGTTGCGCGCGCACCAGCTCGACCACCCGCTGCAGGCTTTCACGGGTGTTCATGCCCAACAATGTGGCGTCAGCGTCGGCAAACAGATGGCTGTCGGACAACTGCACCAGCAACACGGCATCAGGATTCACGGCGGATACGCTTGGCAAGGCGCTCTCCCTGGCAACTACAGGAATGGATAGTTGGCGCGATTATGCTGGGGCAGGACACAAAGAGGAAACCCAGGGAAGCAGACGCAGTTCACATCTACCGCACCACTTCAAACTCATGACCCAAGGCCAGGCAGTGGCTGAGCCATTCGCCGAGGAACACATTGAGCTGTGCTTTCTCATCGGGCTGGTGCATGAACACATTCGGGTAAGGATAGATGCTGCGAAAGCGTCGCGCATGTTCGGCGCTGATCACTTCGGCCATACGCGCGTCGTGGTAGACCTGTACTTCCAGTTGCGGCACCGGCAACCACGGCAGGCTGTGCTCCTGGCGCACCCGCAGGGTGGTGGTGTACGGGCAGGTGAGAATGACTTCCAGGGTCAGCACGCCGAGCATCTGGTCGCCATGGGTGACAGCAATGCGCCGCGCCTGGGGGGCGTGGCGCATGTCCGGGAGCAGGCGCATCAGCCGCGCATAGTTGGCCTCGCAGGCCGCTTGCAGCCCGATCAGGTCTACTCGATAACGTTCCCGTGCCTTTACTGCCATAACCCCCTCACTTCCGCGCGATTAAGCGCAAGCCATTGCAGGGCGATAATGCTGGCTGCGTTGGAAATCTTGCCGTCGCGCACCGCCTGCAAGGCATCTTCGAATGCCCAGGGGGTGACGCGGATATCTTCTGCTTCTTCTTCCAATCCATGGACACCACCCGCGCCCGAGCTGTCGCAACGGCCCAGGTACAGGTGGACAAATTCGGTACTGCCGCCCGGCGACGGGAAATACTTGGTGATCGGCCACAGCGCGGAGAACGTCAGCCCAGCTTCCTCTTCGGCCTCGCGGTGTGCAACCTCCTCGGGTTGCTCATCCTTGTCAATCAGGCCGGCGACCATCTCCACCAGCCATGGGTTATCGGCGCGCCCCATGGCGCCGACGCGGAACTGTTCGATCAGCACCACCTCATCGCGCAGCGGGTCGTAGGGCAGCACGCACACGGCGTCGTGACGCACGAACACTTCGCGGTTGATCACCCGGCTCATGCCGCCGTCGAACTTTTCGTGGCGCAGTTGCACGCGATCGAGCTTGTAGAAGCCTTTATAGGCATTGTCACGCTGAACAATCTCGATTTTGTTCGGCGTCGACTTCGCGATATCCGTCATGGTGTCCCTCGTTAAGCTCGTGCAATGGCCGCCATCCTAACGCGCCGACGCCCGTTGATGCAGCCCCTTTCCGGTTGCCGGCAGAGGCGGCGAGCGTCAAACTCACTGCAATCAGTTTAGTGGCGAACTGGCGGCCACGTTGGCAGTCCAAGCGCTACTCTTTTCGCTTTCCATCGATTTACGAAGGACACACATGTCGCTTTTAAGAATCGCCTCCGTGGCCTGTATTGCCTTGACCCTGGGTGCTTGCCAGAGCCTGTTCCAACCCGCCTATCTCAAGCCGCTGGACGTTACCACCGACAAGTCGGAGCAGATCAAGCCCGGCTGTGACAGCCCGGCCTGCCCGCTGGTGAACATCGACACCGTGCATTTCCCCGCCGAGCCACAACTGGACAGCCTGGTGGAACAGCGCCTGCTGCAAATGACTCGCACCACGCCTGGCGCCAGCGTACCGGCGAGCCTGAACGCCTACCGGAACACCTTCCTGCGTGAGTCGCCGGACCGCCACGGCATGTACTTGCAAGCCAAGGTACGTGACCAGCATGACGGACTGGTGATCGTTGAAGTGTCCAGCTACCTGGACACCGGTGTCGCCCACGGCGAGCCAGGCCGTGGGTTTATCAACTATTCACGGATTCTGCATAAGGAACTGACCCTGGCCGACATGCTGCTGCCCGGCCAGGAGCAGGCCTTCTGGAATACCGCGAAAGTCGCCCACAACAGTTGGCTGATCAGCACCAAGATGGACCGCGACCCAGAATTCGTGAAGAGCTGGCCGTTCCAGAAAACCCCGAACGTGGCCTTGACCAGCGGCGGTGTGGTGCTCAAGTACAACGTCAGCACCATCGCCCCTTACGCACAGGGGCTGATCGAAATCACCCTGCCCTATACGCGCCTCACCGGTGTGATCAAGCCTGAGCTGGTGCCCGCACGGCGCTAACGACCGGGTATCGCAACGGGGAGATCTCTTAGGGGTAGTGGTTGTTTAGACGATCGCCTTCGCGAGCAAGCCCGCTCCCACAGTTGGAATGCATTCCAACTGTGGGAGCGGGCTTGCTCGCGAAGAGGCCAGTACAGGCGCCGACGATCCCGGATCAGACCTTTTTGTAGAGCTGGCTACCTTCCTGCTTGAACCGCTCAGCCTGCTCGGCCAAGCCCTTGGCAACATCCACATCCACCGCATCAATGCGTTGGTTGGCCGCGTACTCACGCACTTCCTGGGTGATTTTCATCGAACAGAACTTTGGCCCGCACATCGAACAGAAATGCGCGACCTTGGCCGAATCCTTCGGCAAGGTTTCATCGTGATATGACCGCGCGGTATCCGGGTCCAGGCCAAGGTTGAACTGGTCTTCCCAACGGAACTCGAAGCGCGCCTTGCTCAAGGCGTTATCGCGAATCTGCGCCCCTGGATGGCCTTTGGCGAGGTCGGCTGCGTGAGCGGCGATCTTGTAGGTGATGATCCCGGTCTTCACGTCATCCTTGTTCGGCAGGCCCAGGTGTTCCTTGGGCGTGACGTAGCAGAGCATCGCGCAACCGAACCAGCCGATCATCGCCGCACCAATGCCTGAGGTGATGTGGTCGTAGCCCGGTGCGATGTCGGTGGTCAGCGGGCCCAGGGTGTAGAACGGCGCCTCGTCGCAGCATTCCAGTTGCTTGTCCATGTTCTCCTTGATCAGCTGCATCGGCACATGGCCGGGGCCTTCGATCATGGTTTGCACGTCGTGCTTCCAGGCAGTTTTGGTCAGTTCGCCCAGGGTTTCCAGTTCGCCGAATTGCGCGGCGTCGTTGGCGTCGGCGATTGAGCCTGGGCGCAGACCATCGCCGAGGGAGAAACTGACGTCGTAGGCCTTCATGATTTCGCAGATTTCATCGAAATGCGTGTAAGTGAAGTTCTCTTTGTGGTGCGCCAGACACCACTTGGCCATGATCGAACCACCACGGGAGACGATGCCGGTTACGCGCTTGGCCGTCAGCGGCACGTAACGCAGCAGTACCCCAGCGTGGATGGTGAAATAGTCGACGCCCTGCTCGGCCTGTTCGATCAAGGTGTCGCGGAACAGCTCCCAGGTCAGGTCTTCGGCTGCGCCACCGACTTTTTCCAGAGCCTGATAAATCGGCACGGTACCGATTGGCACGGGCGAGTTGCGAATAATCCACTCGCGGGTTTCGTGGATGTGTTTGCCGGTGGACAGGTCCATCACCGTGTCCGAGCCCCAGCGAATGCCCCAGGTGAGTTTCGCCACTTCTTCTTCGATGGACGAACCTAGGGCGCTGTTGCCAATGTTGCCGTTGATCTTCACCAGGAAGTTACGGCCGATGATCATCGGTTCCAGCTCGGTGTGGTTGATGTTGGCCGGGATGATCGCGCGGCCCCGGGCGATTTCTTCACGCACGAATTCAGGCGTGATGATTTTCGGCACGCTGGCACCGAAGCTGTGCCCGGCGTGTTGCTGATCCAGCAGGCCACTGGCACGGGCTTCTTCAAGCTTCATGTTTTCGCGGATGGCAACGTATTCCATCTCGGCCGTGATGATGCCTTTGCGCGCGTAATGCATCTGCGTAACGTTGGCACCCGCCTTGGCGCGGCGCGGGTTCTTCACATGGGCAAAACGCAGGGCGGTCAACTCGGCATCGCTCAAGCGTTGCTGGCCGAAGTGCGAGGTGAGGCCGGGCAGACGCTCGGTGTCGTCGCGTACTTCGATCCACGGCGAGCGCACGTCGGCCAGGCCTTTGCGCACGTCGATAATCACATTCGGGTCGGTGTAGGGGCCTGAGGTGTCGTACACGGTAACCGGCGCGTTGATTTCACCGCCGAAGTCGGTGGGCGTTACGTCCAGGCTGATCTCGCGCATCGGCACACGAATGTCCGGGCGGGAGCCCTGCACGTAGATTTTCTGCGAGCGGGTAAACGGCTGCACGGAGCCGGAGTCGACCTTGGCCGATTCACTCAGGTGCACGGTATTTTTTAGTTTTGTACTTTTTATTTCAGTGCTCATCACAGGCTCTCCAACTTATCCAGGCGGTGGATTTTTGTCGGAGCGAACCTGTGACGGACGGACGCACTGGAACCAGTGCTGTGCTTGGCGCACGAGGGCTGTTCGATTGTCGAACAACATCCCGGACGAAGCACAAGAGGACTCGCCGGGTGACGAGAAATCTTGTTCCCTACGCAGGCGCTAACCTGATCAGGTTCAACGGGATCCGGTATTTACCGATCTCAGCCTTCCAACAAGGCACCCCGACAAGAACGCGGCCAGTCTAGACCATGGCATGGGCAAATTGCCAATAGCGGTTTATTCAGCGTGATGAATGGCGTGATCGTGGGATTGTTGTGTGAAGGTCCGGCCACTACACTCGGGCACGGCCTCAAGGCTTGACGCCAGGCATGGCCAGCCTTAGCCTTGGGCGCTGAATTATCATCGTAATATTCATACTAGGGATCGCCTCATGCTGCGCAAACTCTCACTGGCTGTTGCCGTGTCTTGTGCGACCAACGGACTGGTCTGGGCAGCTGAAGCGCCCTTGTCCACCAACACCGACCTGGTCAGCGTCTATCAGGAAGCGGCGAACAACAACGCCGACCTGGCCGCCGCCCGTGCCCAGTACGGCGCGCAAAAAGAAGTGGTACCCCAGGCTCGCGCAGGGTTGCTGCCGAACCTGTCAGCCGGCGCCGACAGCAACAACGTGCGCACCCAGATCGACCAACCGGCTGCCACGGCCAACCGTGACGCCCACTCCTGGCGCGCCACTTTGAGCCAGCCACTGTTCCGCGCCGACCGCTGGTTCCAGCTGCAAGCCGCCCAAGCGGTCAACGAGCAGGCCTCGCTGCAACTGTCGGCCTCCGAGCAGAACCTGATTTTGCAAAGTGCCGAAAGCTACTTCGCCGTGCTGCGCGCCCAGGACAACCTGGCGTCGACCAAGGCCGAAGAAAACGCCTTCAAGCGCCAGCTCGACCAGTCCAACGAACGCTTCGATGTGGGCCTGTCGGACAAGACCGATGTGCTGCAATCCCAGGCCAGCTACGACACCGCCCGGGCCAACCGCATCCTGGCCCAGCGCCAGGTGGACGACGCGTTCGAAGCGCTGATCACCCTGACCAACCGCCAGTACAACTCGATCCAGGGTATCGTCCACACGCTGCCGGTGCTGCCGCCGGCGCCGAACGACGCCAAGGCCTGGGTCGAAACCGCCGGGCGCCAGAACCTCAACCTGCTCGCCAGCAATTACGCGGTGACCGCCGCTGAAGAAACCCTGCGGCAGCGCAAAGCCGGCCACTTGCCGACCCTCGATGCGGTTGCGCAATACGAAAAAGGCGACAACGACGCCCTGGGTTTCAGCAACCCGAATCAGTTGCCCATCCCGTACGGCGGCGATGTGTCGCAACGCACCGTCGGCCTGCGCTTGAACATCCCGATCTACAGCGGCGGCCTTACCAGCTCGCAAGTGCGCGAATCCTATTCGCGCCTCGACCAGACCGAGCAACAGCGCGAAGGCCTGCGCCGTCAGGTGGTGGAAAACACCCGCAACCTGCACCGTGCAGTCAATACTGATGTGGAGCAGGTGCAGGCGCGCCGCCAGTCGATTATCTCCAACCAGAGCGCGGTGGAAGCCACGGAAATCGGCTATCAGGTGGGCACGCGCAATATCGTCGACGTACTGGATTCACAGCGCCAGCTGTACGCGTCGGTGCGCAACTACAACAACAGCCGCTACGACTACATCCTCGACAACCTGCGCTTGAAGCAGGCGGCGGGCACGCTCAACCCAGGGGATTTGCAGGATCTGGCGCGCTACCTCAAGGCCGACTACAACCCGGACAAAGACTTCCTGCCGCCGGACCTGGCCAAAGCCGCTGCCGAACAGCTCAAGGCCCGCCCCGGCTATTAAGCGCACCGCCGAACCCATGTGGGAGCTGGCTTGCCTGCGATGCAGACACCTCGGTATATCTGGTACACCGAGGTGATGCTATCGCAGGCAAGCCAGCTCCCACATTGGGTTGGTGTTGTCAGTGTTTGATCAGCCTGTCCAAGCCATCCAGTAAACGCTTTAACGCGCCCTGGTTGGCCTGCATCACCTTGAGCCCCGCCTGCGCCATCTTGCGTGCGTCCTGGGGCAATTCGAACAACTGTCGCACCGCCTCGGCCAGCCCATCGGCATCGTCCACCTCGCGCAACGCCCCGGCGTCGCGCATCATCGCGGTGATGTCGAGGAAGTTGAAGACATGCGGGCCCATGATCACCGGTTTACCCAACGCCGCAGGTTCCAGCGGGTTGTGCCCGCCGGTCGGCACCAGGCTGCCGCCGACGAATGCGCTGTCAGCCAGGGCGTAGAGAAACAGCAACTCGCCCATGGTGTCGCCAAGCAGCACCGAGGTTTGCCCGGTGACCGGCTCTTCACTGGAGCGACGCACGGTGGCAAAGCCTTGCTGCACGCAGCGCTCAAACGTCGGGCCAAAGCGCTCCTGATGACGGGGCACCAGAATCAGCAGGGCGTTAGGGTAGTTCGCCAGCAACTGGCGATGAGCGGCCAGCACCACATCGTCTTCACCTTCGTGGGTACTGGCGGCGATCCAGACCGGGCGCTCACTGGCGCCCCATTGTTCACGCAGGGCAGCGGCGCGGGCCGTCAACTGGGGGTCGATGCTCAGGTCGAACTTGATCGAGCCGGTCACCTCCACAGTTTCAGGGCGTGCGCCCAGGCTGCGAAAGCGTTCGGCCTCGGTCTCGGTCTGCACGGCGAACAAGCTCATTTCTGCCAGCATCGGCGCCGTCAGCTTGGCAAATCGCGCGTACCCCTTGGCCGAGCGCGCCGACAACCGTGCATTGGCCAGCGCCACCGGGATACCGCGCTGGGCGCAGGCATGGATATGGTTGGGCCACAACTCGGTTTCCATGATCACCGCCAGCGTGGGCTGCACGCGGTCGAGAAAACGCTTGGCGGCGCAGGGCAAGTCGTACGGCAAATAGCAATGCTGGATGCGCGGTTCGTTGGCGAACAACGCCTGGATACGCTCGGAACCGGTGGGCGTCATGCAGGTGACGGTGATCGGCAACTGTGGATAACGCGCCATCAACCCGCGAATCAACGGGGCGGCGGCAATGCTTTCGCCCACCGACACCGCGTGCACCCAGATCCCGCCGGGCCGCATCACCGGCAAGCCATAGGAAAACCGCTCGCCCACCCGCTTGGCATAGGCCGGCGCTTTGCGCGCACGCAACCACAAGCGTAAAGCCACCAACGGCAGCGCCAGGTAAAACAGACAGCTGTAGAGAGTTCTATTCATGGCGGCGGAGTTTATCGGCTTTTTCAGTCGATCGCCTGCAAGCACTCGGCAAAACGTTTGGCCAAAAAGCGCGCGGCGGGCCCCAGGTGCTCGTCACGGCGCCACACCAGTTCCACCACCAGGGCAGGCGGGGTCCATTCGCTGGCCAATTCGACCATCTGTTGCTGGTAGGTCGGGTATTGCACGATATGCCGAGGCAGCCAGGCCCAGCCCAGACCACTCATCAGCCATTCGGCCAATACATAGAAGCTGTCGGCGCGCCACACCAGGGGGCTGGCCGCCTCGCTGCCGGGGTAGACGCTGGTCTGGGTCGACATCAGCAACTGCCGAAACTGGGCCAGGTGCTGGCACGTCACATACTGCTCCTTGGCCAACGGGTGATTGACTCCGCACACCGTGACCATTTCCACACTGCCCACCACCCGGCGCTCCAGGGCTTCGGGAATCTGGTCGTGATAGAACAGCAGGCCCAGGTCTGCCTTGCGCTCCACCAGCTTGCGCGCCACATCGCCCTGGGCCGCGCTGGACAACTGCACCTCCAGCAGCGGGTAGTGCACGGCCAGCGCCTCCAGGCTATCGAGTACTGGCTGGAACAACATCGCCTCATCCTGGGCCAGGCGCAGGCAGGCTTCCTCGCCGCGGGTCAACGATAAGGCCCGGCCCGTGAGGCGTTCACACTGGCGCAGCACCTCACGCGCTTCCTCCAGCAACACACTACCGGCTTCGGTGAGGCGTGGCTGGCGACCGCTGCTACGTTCGAACAGCAAGACGCCAAGGTCCGCCTCCAACAGCGCCACAGCGTTACTGACCGCCGATTGCGCCTTACGCTGCCCACGGGCCACGGCAGAAAACGAACGCTGCTCGGCAACGCTGACAAACAGGCGCATCTGCTCCAGATCCCATTGCACGCTCATGGCTCAACCTATCGCTATTCCAGATAGGTAATGACTTTACCCCATCTGACAGACGACTAGAATGCCGACCACTGCAGGAGCGAGCTTGCTCGCGAAAAACTCACCGGCGTCGCGTGTATTCAGAAAGCGCGAGTTATCGTCGACGTTTTTCGCGAGCAAGCTCGCTCCTACAGTTCTTGAAATCACACCGAGGACTTGCCCATGAATGCCGCCTACTACTACTTGGCCATCGCCATCTGCTCGGAAGTGATCGCCACCGTTTCCATGAAAGCCATCAAAGGCTGGAGCACCCCTATTCCGTTGTTGCTGGTGATCGTCGGTTACGGCGTCGCGTTCTGGATGCTGACCCTGGTGGTGCGCACCGTGCCGGTCGGCGTGGCGTACGCGGTATGGGCCGGGATGGGCATCGTGATGGTCAGCATCGCGGCGCTGTTCATCTACGGGCAAAAGCTGGATGTGCCGGCGATGCTGGGGATGGGCCTGATTGTGCTGGGCGTGGTGGTGATTCAGCTGTTCTCGAAAACCGCCGGGCACTGACCGCCACTCAACAGCCTGTATACTGCGCCTCTTGTCTTGAACACTGAGGTCGCCGATGCCATCCGTTATTTCCACCGACGTTCTGATTGTCGGCGCCGGGGTTGCCGGCCTCTGGCTCAATGCGCGCCTGCGCAGCCAGGGGTTTTCCACGGTACTGGTGGAAAGCGCCACCCTGGGCGGCGGGCAAAGCCTGAAGTCCCAGGGCATCATTCACGGCGGAGCGAAATACGCCCTGCATGGCGCCCTCACCGGCGCCTCCGAAGCCATTGCCGACATGCCGCGCCGCTGGCGTGAAGCCCTGGCCGGCAACGGCGAGCTGGACCTGTCCGGCGTACGCGTGCTGTCCCAGGCGCATTACTTGTGGTCGCCCGGCACGATTGCCGGCAACCTCACCAGCTTTTTTGCCAGCAAGGCCGTGCGTGGCCGCGTCGATCAGGTCAAGGGCGACGAACTGCCCCTGGCGCTGCAGAACCCTCGCTTCAAAGGCAAGGTCTATCGCCTGGCCGAGCTGGTGGTGGACGTGCCCAGCCTGATCAACCGCCTGGCGCAGTTGGCCGGTGACGGTCTGCTCGCAGGTGTGCACATCGAACCGCTGCTGGACGGTGACACCCTGGTGGGCTTGAAAGTCGATGGCCGTGAGATCCGCGCCCAGCGCATCGTGTTGAGCGCTGGCGGCGGCACGGCGGACTTGCTCACGGCCCTGGGCCATAGCCAGCCGGCCATGCAAAAACGCCCACTGCACATGATCATCGCCAAGGGCCCCGGCCTCAAGCCGCTGTATGCCCACTGCCTGGGCGGCGGTACCAAGCCACGGATCACCGTCACCACTCATCCAGCCGCCGATGGCAACTGGGTGTGGTACATGGGCGGCGATATCGCCGAGGCTGATGGCGTGGCGCGCACGCCGCAAGAACAGATCGCCACCGCGCAGAAAGAGCTGGCGCAACTGCTGCCCTGGATCGACATGAGCCAGACCCAGTGGGCCACTCTGCGGGTGGATCGCGCCGAGCCGCTGCAATCGGGGCTGAGCCGTCCCGATAACGCGTTTCTTGCCGAAGACGGTCGCCTGCTGGTCGGCTGGCCAACCAAACTGGCCCTGGCGCCGGACTTCGCCGACCGCGTACTCCACGCCCTGGAGCGCGATGGTATCCACCCAAGCGCCAGCGCCCCTCTGCCCGAGCTGCCAAAACCGGCAATCGGCCAACCCGCCTGGGAGCAACTGTTGCCATGAGCCTGCCAACCCTGCACGACCTGCATCGCCCGCTGGGCAGCACCGGCCTGTTGGTGTCGCCCCTGGGCCTGGGCACCGTCAAGTTGGGCCGCGACCAAGGGGTGAAATACCCCAACGGCTTTCAGATCCCTGGCGACGACGAGGCGCGCATGCTGTTGCGCCAGGCCCGCGAGCTGGGCATCAACCTGATCGACACCGCGCCGGCCTATGGCATGAGCGAAGAGCGCCTGGGGCCGCTGCTGCGTGATCAGCGCAAGGACTGGGTGATCGTCAGCAAGGTGGGCGAAGAGTTTGCCAACGGCGTGTCCCATCACGATTTCAGCGCGGCCCATACGCGGATGTCGATTGAACGCAGCCTGAAACGACTTGAAACGGATTTTATCGACCTGGTACTGGTGCACTCCGATGGTAACGACTTGCATATCCTCAATGATTGCGAGGTTTACCAGACCCTGGCGCAGTTGAAGAAAGACGGCAAGATCCGTGGTTTCGGCTTCTCCGGCAAAACCGTCGAAGGCGGCGTGAAAGCACTGGAACAGGGCGATTGCGCGATGGTCACCTACAACCTCAATGAACAGGCCGAGAAGGCCGTGATCGACTATGCGGCCGCCCACGGCAAGGGCATCCTGGTGAAAAAGGCCCTGGCCAGCGGCCATGTATGCCTGGAAGCTGGAATGGATCCAATTCAGGCCAGTTTCACCTTGTTGTTCGCGCAAACGGGCGTCGCCAGTGCTATTGTCGGGACCATTAATCCGCTGCACCTGGCCCATAACGTAGCAACTGCTGCCCGGGTCATTCGTCAACTCTGATGCCGCCCACGCGGCCGACCCCGTCGCAAGAAGGAGCCGACATGCCGCGTACGCTCATAAGAAAGAACCCCAGCAACTTCAAAACACTGCCGCTGCACGTCGAAGCCACCCCCGAAGGCCTGAGCTACCAGAGCGTCGGCATGCCGCTCAACTTCGCCCAGACCCTGCAGCGGCGCAAGCCGGTCGAGGTGCCAGACGCCGAGCGCTTCGCCCTGGAACTGGCGAACCTCGGCGTCTCGGTACGCCTGACCCTGCACTGGCAAAACAAGGACTACTGGGTGCTGGTGCGCCAACGCCGCCAGGACCGTGGCGACGTGGTGCTCAAGCTGATCTCCGGCTACGTCCCGGCCCATGAACTGAACCTGCCGCTGCACACCGCCATCCAGGAAATCGCCGAGGAGTGCCTCCTCGAAACCCCCGAAGGCTGGCTCGGCGGGCGCTTCAACGACACCTGGCTGCCGGCGCCCTACTCCGCGGCCCTGCATTACCGCGAGGCCCTGCCGTTTCGCCTCAGCCCATTATCAGGCGCCGCGCGCCCGGTACGCTGCGCCACCACCCAGCTGATCGAACGCCCACGGGCCTACGTGCACCTGCCGACCGCCTCGCTGCAATTGATTTATGACCTGCGCCTGGAAGTGCCGAAGGAAGCCAAGTCCCTCAGTTTGTTTCATGTGGATGAGCGTTTGGAGGGTGACCAACTGGTGGCGCGCCTGGATCGTCAGCGCCCGGACCTGTACTTGATGCCGCTCAAAGACGGCGAGCCACTGGCAGAGTTGTACACGGTCAAGAAAGACCAGCTGTACCCGGCCAGCACGCGCGGCCTGTACCTGGCGGAAAGCTTTGCCCAGCAAGAGGGCTGGCTGGTGCGCGATGAGCGCATTCGCTGGAAGGACTGGCTCAGGCAGCAGGGCCTGGCAGAACCGGAAAAAGACTCCAAGCTCAAGCGCTTGACCGGCAAGGCACGGCAGATGCTGCGCAAGATCGTGCCGAAGAAAAGCTAGGGGCGAGCAGGCTCGCCCCACGGGGTATCACTCGTTGTTGCGGATCTTCTCGACAATCGCGGTGGTCGAGCTGTTTTCAACCAGCCCCAGCACTTTGACCGTGCCGCCGTAGGCGCTGACGATGTCCGCACCCACCACCTGGTCGACGCTGTAGTCACCGCCCTTGACCAGCACATCGGGCTTGACCTGGGCCAGCAGGTTTTCCGGGGTGCCTTCAGAGAAGCTGATCACCCAGTCCACCGCGCCCAAACCTGCGAGTACCGCCATGCGCCGGTCAACACTGTTGATCGGGCGGCCAGGACCTTTCAAGCGGCTGACCGACGCGTCATCGTTGACCGCAACGATCAGGCGGTCACCTTGAGCGCTGGCCTGTTCCAGGTACGTCACATGCCCGGCGTGCAGGATGTCAAAGCAGCCGTTGGTGAACACAATGCTTTCGTTGTGGGCGCGGGCGTCGTCAATCGCCAGCAGCAATTGCTCCAGGCCCAGCACACCGCGCTCCGAGCCTTCGGAACGCTGGATGGCGCGGCGCAACTCAGGAGCGCTGATGGCAGCGGTACCCAGCTTGCCGACCACAATGCCCGCCGCCAGGTTGGCCAGGGCCACGGCGTGGGGCAGTTCTTCACCGGCGGCAATGGAGGCTGCCAGGGTGGAGATCACGGTGTCACCGGCACCGGTGACGTCGAACACTTCACGGGCACGCGCCGGCAGGTGCATGGCCGGGTGGCCCGGACGCAACAGGGTCATGCCGTGCTCGCCACGGGTCACCAGCAAGGCGCCCAGGTCGAGATCGGCCATCAATGCTGCGCCCTTGCTCACCAGCTCGTGCTCATCGGCACACCCGCCGACGATGGTCTCGAACTCACTGAGGTTTGGCGTGAGCAGGCTGGCGCCTCGGTAAACCGAGAAGTCCTTGCCCTTGGGATCGGCCAGCACCGGGATGTTGCGGGCCTTGGCGGCCTGGATCAACACCTGGTGATTCTGCAAGGCGCCTTTGCCGTAGTCGGACAACACCAGCACCTTGATACCGTCGAGCAACGCGTCGACCTGGTCGCCGAGGGCCAGGGCGTCGGTGGCGAAGGGTTCTTCAAAATCGATACGCAGCAACTGCTGGTGACGGCTCATGACCCGCAGCTTGACGATCGTCGGCTGATGGGCAATGCGCTGGAACAACGCACGCACGCCAGCGCCCTGCAGGCTGTTGGCCAGGCTTTCGGCCGCTTCGTCGTCGCCGGTCACCCCCACCAGGGAAGCCGGGGCGCCGAGCGCGGCAATATTGAGCGCGACGTTAGCAGCGCCACCTGGGCGGTCTTCGATTTGCTCGACCTTGACGACCGGCACCGGAGCCTCAGGGGAAATCCGTGAGGTACCACCATGCCAGTAACGGTCGAGCATGACATCGCCGACCACCAAGACAGCGGCTTGATTGAATCGCGGCATGGACAACTTCATGGAGCAACCCACATACAAAATGAACAGGGGCGCGATATTAGCACAGGGTTTGCGATGGCTTGCGACCACCGCAGGGCAAATGTGGGAGGGGATTTGCTCTCTGTAGGAGCGAGCTTGCTCGCGAAAAACTCACAGACGCCGTGTTTATTCAGGAAGCGCGGTTTATCGTTGAGGTTTTTCGCGAGCGAGCTCGCTCCTACATTTCCTTTACACCGTGATGCCGGTTGGATCAGGTGATATCAGCCTGCACCGGCGCATCCAGGCCCATGGCATGCAGGCGAGCGTAGTAACCGTTCTGCGCCAACAACTCGCCATGGGTACCGCGCTCGACAATCCGCCCGTCGTCCATCACCAGGATCAAGTCAGCCTTCTCGATGGTGGACAAACGGTGCGCAATCACCAGGGTCGTGCGGCCTTGCATGACCTTATCGAGTGCCGCCTGGATATGCCGCTCGGACTCAGTATCAAGAGCCGAGGTAGCCTCATCGAGGATCAGCAACGGCGCGTTCTTGAGCAACGCACGGGCAATCGCCAAGCGCTGACGCTGGCCGCCGGACAACAACACACCGTTCTCGCCCACCTGAGTATCAAAGCCCTTGGGCAACTGATCGATGAAGTCCTTGGCATTGGCATCCGCCGCCGCCGCCTCAACGTCGGCACGAGGCGCACCGGCCAGGTCGCCATAGGCGATGTTGTTGGTCACGGTGTCGCTGAACAGCGTCACATGCTGGGTGACCTGGGCAATGTGCTTGCGCAGGTTGAGCAGCTTGTAGTCTTCGATCTCGATGCCATCGAGCAGGATTTCACCGCTTTCATGGTGGTAGAAGCGCGGAATCAGGCTCGCCAGGGTCGACTTGCCACTGCCCGAACGCCCCACCAGCGCAATCATCTGCCCAGGCTCGGCGGTAAAGCTGATGTCCTTGAGCACATGGCGATCGGTGCCAGGGTAGGTGAAGTTCAGGTGACGCACTTCCAGGCGACCGCTGACCTTGTCACGTTCAATAGTGCCGTGGTCGACCTCAACGTCTTCGTCCAGCTGTTCGAAGATGCTTTCGGCGCCCGCTACACCTTTCTGGATGGTCGAGCTGACCTCCGAGAGTTGGCGGATCGGCTTGGGCAACAAGCCCGCCAGGGTGATGTAGGCCACCATGTCACCCGCCGAGGCGTCGCCACGCAGGTACAGCACCAGGAACATCAGCACGGCCATGGCGGAGTAGATCACCAATTGCAGCGCCGGGGTGTAGATCGCCCCGGTGCGAGTCATGCGCAGTTGCTTGTTGGTGTTGCTCTGGCTGGCTTTGAAAAAGCGCTTCTGTTCGTAGACTTCGCCGCCGAAACTGCGCACCACGCGGTAGCCCTGGATGGTCTCCGAGGCCACGTGGGTCACGTCGCCCATGGCCACCTGGATCTTCTTGCTCTGCTTACGGAATTTCTTGCTGGCGGTACTGACCATCACCGCAATCAACGGCAGGATCGCGATCATCACCAACGTGAGGCGCCAGTTCATGTACAGCAAGGAAGCGAACAGGAAGATCACCGTCATGCCTTCGCGAATCACCACCTTGATGGCATCGGTCGCGGCACCCGTGACCATGGTCACGTTGAAGGTGATGCGGGAAATCAGATGCCCGGAGTTGTGGTTATCGAAGTAGCGGTTGGGCAGCGTCAGCAGGTTGTTGAACAGCTGTACCCGCAAGTCGTGGACCAGGCCCAGGGAGACCTTGGCCAACAGGTAGTTGCCCAAAAACGAACCCAGGCCCTGCCAGGCCGCGATCAGGATGATCAGCAGCGGCACCGCCTGCAGCAATTGCAGGTCGCGCAAAAAGGGCACGGTCGGGAACAGCACGGCTTCCGGATTGGAGAGACCGTCGACAAAGTACTTGAGGATGTAACCCAGCATCGGTTGGGTCGACGCGAAAATCAGAAATCCAAGGATACTCAACGCGAACAAGCCCATATAGGGCTTAACGTAACTGAGCAGGCGGAAGTATATTTTCAAGCTCGAAGGGCTTGCGCTCGGACTGGAGTCGGTCATATCACGCGGCGTTTTGAAAAAGGAGGCTGACTTTAGCACAGCTTCTCTGTTGTACTTGCACCCGGCGTAAGCCGCGGCCCGGTTGGATCCTACCGGCGACATTACTTAGCCACTAGCTTAAGATGGTCGGCTTTCTCTTTCTGGAATGGCTTTACTGTATGCACTCCAAGCGCCTTACCTATGGCTCAAATCGCGTTTTCGACTTCCTGGTCCTATGGATTTTGCCTGTTGGCTTGTTGCTGCTCCTGAGTGCACTGTTCTTTGTCGGCAATCGCAATGTACTGCACCGCATTGTCTACATCCTGTTCAGCGTACCGACCTTGTTTCTGTTATGCATGCGCCCTCGGGAGTTCAAGGACCTGCTGCGCGAGCCCCTGGCGATCGCGTTTCTGGCGTTCTCCGCCTGGGCGTTGACCAGCCTGCTCTGGAGCCCCGCGCCCAGTTCCGATACCGACCTGTTCAAGCGGCCGTTGAATACCTTCATGCTGTTTGGTGGCTGCGGATTGCTGCTGCATTACCGTAACGAATTGTTCAAGCCGATCTTCTTCAGCGCTGCGGTAATTGCGCTGGTGGTGAGCCTGGGTAACCTGGTGGCGTTCGCCAAGGGCTATCAACCTGGCATGCGCATGATCGGCGGGCTGGGCGCCCTCGACAACCCGCTGCTCAGCTCGCACCTGTTCGGTTTTTTCACCGTGTACTGGCTGTACGTCTGCATGACCACCCAGCGTCTGAACGTGCTGTGGTTCAGCGTACCGGCTCTGGCAATCATGACCGCTGCGGTGCTGGCGACCGGCTCACGCACGCCGTTGGTGGCGCTGACGCTGGCCATACTTTGGATGAGCTTTGTCAGCCGTAATCGACGCGCTGCGCTACTAATCACCGGCATGGTACTGGGCGCCGCCGGACTCCTGTTGTTCTTCCCCGAAATGATCACTGGACGCGGCAGCTCGTTCCGCTTCCAGCTGTGGACCATGACATTGCAGCTTATTGCCGAGCACCCTTGGATCGGGCATAGCTACGATTCCGAGCTCTACCTAATGGTGGCCAATGACTACCAACTGCGCGAGCCCCACAGCTTTGCCCTCGGCGTACTTTATTACGTCGGTATCATCGGCTTTATCCCGTGGATTTTCATGCTCGGATGGGGCCTGTACAAAGGCCTGAAGGAACGCGCCCAGCCGCTGTTCATCCTGGCATCGTCACTGCTGGCCTACGGCATCGGAGCGGGCCTGACCGAAGGCGGCGGCATCCTGTCGCGCCCTAAGGAGCACTGGTTCCTGCTGTGGATTCCCTTGGCAATTATCACTGGCCTGAGCCTCGCCCAGCGCCATCGCAGCCTGCTGCGCATGAAGGTGCAGAATCTCAAGCCCGCCGCGCTTGAACAGCTGTGCAGTAACGCCCATGTGATTGAAGCCGATGGCCTGGGGCCCAAAGTCCTGCGCCTGGAGGACGGCAGTTTCCTCAAGCTGTTCCGCCCACGCCGCTGGTACACCTCCGGCAGCTTCAACCCGTACTCCGAGCGCTTTGCCAGCAACAGCGAGCAACTGCGCACCCTGGGCATTCCTACGCCGCACATCCTCGGGCTCTACCGCCTGGGCGACGCCAGCAGCGCAGTGCGCTACACGCCATTGCCCGGCCTGACGCTACGCCAAGCGTTGCAAAGCCTGGACAGCAGCCTGCGTGAATCACTGGTTGAGCGCTTTGGACGGTTCATGGCGCAACTGCACGAGCGCGGCGTGTACTTCCGCTCGCTGCACCTGGGTAACGTGTTGTTGATGGACGATGGTGAATTCGCCCTGATCGACGTGGCTGACCTGCGCATCTACCCGTCTTCACTGCGTCATGCCCTGCGCCAACGTAACCTGCGCCACATGCAGCGTTATCCACAGGACCGCAACTGGCTGTTCGAAACGCACTTCGAACAACTGCTCAAGGGCTACGCCTCGGTGGCAAGCCCAGCCGCCACTGCGAAAATCCGCGAGCAGGTCCAAAACCTGTAAACACCTTCTGTAGGAGCGAGCTTGCTCGCGAAAAACTCACCGGCACCGCGTTTATTCAGGAAGCACGCGTTATCGTTGACGTTCTTCGCGAGCAAGCTCGCTCCTACAGGGTGCGGTGGCGGTTCAGTTTTTGAGTGGTGCCAGATACAACCGCACCAGCCCACGCAAGGTCTTGCGCCCCCAGAACCTCAACGGGATCTGCTTGAGAATCTCCCGCGCCAACGGGCGATCGCGGTGGGCGGTCTTGAGGAACATCGAGTTCAGGAAGTTGTAGCGAACCGCGTCGTAGGCCGGGTGTTCGCTGAACTTGGCGTAGGTCTTGAGGATATTCTGGATCATGTAGCGGTGGTTCTTGTACGTGTTGCTGGCGTGCTGGCGATACTGGGCCATCACCACGTCAAGGGCGTCGATGGTGTAACCCGCCGCAGTGATCTTCAGCTGGATCAGCAGGTCTTCCAGGGGAATCTGCG
Source organism: Pseudomonas salmasensis (assembly GCF_014268375.2). Taxonomy (NCBI): domain Bacteria; kingdom Pseudomonadati; phylum Pseudomonadota; class Gammaproteobacteria; order Pseudomonadales; family Pseudomonadaceae; genus Pseudomonas; species Pseudomonas salmasensis. Next base: position 4,115,944 of record NZ_CP077083.1, on the reverse strand, counting down.
GATCGAAACCACCGACCTCCTCCAGCACTTCGCGACGAATCAGCATGGTCGGCGCCGGTGGAAACGGCTTGCGGTCCAGGAACAGGTCGTCAAAGTCCAGACGGCGAAACGGCACGTCGCGACGTTGTTTCTTCTCCGGGTGCAGGTTGCCGTCCCCGTCGATCAGCTCGATATTGCCGGCACACATGCCCACCTTCGGCTTGCCGTCCATATACGCTACCTGAGTGGCGAGACGGTCCGGCAACATGATGTCATCCGAGCCGAACGGTGCGATCAGGCTGCCCTTGGCGCGAGCAATCGCACCGTTCAAGGTGGCGCTGAGCCCTTGGTTCTGCTGCACCTGGAAATCAAAGCCGTGCTCGGCCTGCAAACGCCGGATGCGTTCGACGCTGTCATCCTTGGAGCCGTCGTCGACCACCAACAGCTCGATATTGAGGTAGGTCTGCCCAAGCACGCTAAGAATGCTCTGTTCGATGTACTGGCCATGGTTGTAGGAGGCGATGATCACCGAGACCAGGGGTTGTGGCTGATTCATGCTCTACCTACTTCACGCAAACCGGTTTCAATCAGGGTCAGGTACTTGTGCTTGAACTCGTCGAGGGTGTGGTTGGCCTCCAGATAGCGGAACACCTCTTCACCCTTGGCACGTAATTGTTCATCGCTCAAGGCCAGGTAAGTGTCCAGGGCCGCAGCCAGTTGTTCGACATTGCCCGGGTCGTGGGACAGGCCGCCCGCGCCCTGCACCAGCGGCAGCATCGCCGGGCCGTTGGAGGCGATCACCGGCAGATGGCCGCTCATGCCTTCCAGCAGGGCCAGGCCCAGGCCTTCAAACAGCGACGGCATGGTCCAGATATCGAAGCCACGCACGTACTTCATGCCGTCTTCGCGAAAGCCGAGCAAGTGTGCACGGCCGGTCAGGCCCAGGCGCTCGATGTCTGCGTGCAGGTCGGCTTCGGCACGGCCGGAACCTATGATGCCCACCTGCGCCTCAGGGTATTTGTCCTTGAGCGTGGCGAAGGCTTGCAGCAGATGGGTATGGCCCTTGATCGGCACCAGGCGCCCAAGGGCGCCGATCATCCGTGCGTCCATGGGCAGGCCCAGGGCCTTGCGCGCGTCCTCGCGGGACAGCTGCAAAGCCTCTGCCTGGGGAATGTCGATCGCGTTGGTGACGTAGGTGGTGTTCTCACGGGTGAAGCCGCAGTTGAGGTCTACCAGGTAGTCCTTGACCGCTTCGGACACACCGACAAAGCGCCACGCCGGGCTGACCCAGCGCTGGGTCTGACGCCGACGGTAACCACGGGCGTACTCGCCAAAGCCGTGGGAGATGCCGATGCACAGCGGGATCTTCAACCAGCGGTTGAGCGACAGCATCATGTTCACCGACTTGAAGCGGTTACAGATGACCACGTCGAACTTCTGCTCGCGGCAGTACTTGTAGATCTGCCACATGGCGCCAAAGCGAATGCCCTTGAGGGACTTCTCCGGCAGCTCGAAATAATGCGAGTGCTCGGCCACGCTCAGGGGCTGGCCGGGCAGCGGGCGCCCGCTGAGAAATCCAGAGGTCACCTCGAAGCGCTCAGCCGGCAGGGATTTGACGATTTGCTCACCCAAGTCGGCGAAGTCATGGGTCTTGACGTTGTAGTCCGGCTGTAACTGCAAAACCTTGAAACGAGGCTTCATAACTCTCCATGCAGCGATCTGGCTACGGGCACGCAGCCCGGTAAAAAGGGCGACAGGCGCATACCGGCCTGCCTTCAATCGGCTCTCAGTCCTGCTTCAGGACCCACAACAGCTCGTGACGACGCACGGCCTTGCGAAAGAATTCGTTCTCGCCGTAAGGCGATGGCCTACGGCCCGCCAGCAGTTGCTGCAACCACCTACGCACTCGACGCTTGAACGGCGCTGGCGGCTGCAGGTCGTGCATCATGCCCAGGGCCATGGCCTTGTCCTGCTGCTGGCTCAAGGCGAGGGCGAAACTGCACGGCACCAGTTCCACAGCACCATCGAAACGTGGCGGCAGCGCCACGCCAGCGCCGGAATCGCCCATGGGCCAGCGGTCGTTATCATGCAGGTGATTGGCGTAGCCGAGCAATGTGTCGGGCTGCCACTCCAGGCCTTGCAAGGCTTCCAGCACTGCCGCATGGGCGCAGATATGGTCGGCGTGGGGGTCCAGCAACGGCGTGGGCAACACGATCACCTGGGGCCGTGCCTTGAGCAGCAGCGCCCGCAGGTCGGCGATCAGGTTATGCCAGGTTGGCGCGCCATCAGCATCGCCAGGCAGGGAAAAACCATTGAACTGGCGAAACAGCCGCGTATCGGCCAAATCCGCTTCGCGCGAGGCTTGAGGCTGATCCGGTGCGGCCTGCATGGCTTGCAACTGCATGCAGAAGTAGCCCAACTGCACGCACTGCGCCTCTGGCACGCCGGCCCAGCGGGGCACGGCGACGCTGTCCCAGGCCCGCAAGCGGCCCTTCAGGCGTGCAGCTTCAGCCTTGGGCAGGCCCATGTGCTGATAATGCTCGGCCTCGATTTCACCCGCCGTCAGCGTAACGATCCAGCTTTCAGCCGCCTGGCTGTAAAGGCTGAACGCAGCCAGTTCGGCATCGTCGGCATGGGGCGCGATCACCATCACACGTTGCTGGCGATAGTCCGGTTGGCGAAAGCGCCACAGCGTCGGCTGGCCCTTGATCCGGCAAAAACGCCCGCGCAAGTTGAGGTTGCCCGCCGCCAAGGCTTCGGCGGCGCCGGTCAGGTTCAGATAACGCCGCCCGGCGACGCCGCGTTCGAAGGCTTGCCGGTCTGGAGTTTCCAGGCCCAACAGATCTATTGCGGGGTCGAAGAAACGCCCCAGCCAGGTACTGTTCAACTCAACGCCGACGATCAGGGTTTCATCCGCCGCCAACGGCGCATCCAGCAGCAGTCGGCCCGCCTCCAGGCGCAAGCCCGGCTGTTCGCTGCCGGCCGGGAACGCGTACTCATAGCTGTCTTTAGGCGAGTAAAACAGGTGATCGGCAAACCAGGCTTCGTGGGCCGCCCACAGCAGCACCGCAAGGATCAGCGGCAACCACCAGGCCACCAGTACGCCGGTGGCGACCAGCACCAGCACGCCGATCAATAGCGCAATACGCTTGTTACGCCGATGACGCTTGAGCAGTTGCTGTTTACGGCTCATACACTGAACACCGGCACCGGGTTGCACCAGCGCTCCTTGTATTCGCGGTCGGAACGCCCGAAGGAAAAGCGCAGTGACTTGTTCGCCGCCCGCGCCTGCTCCCAGGCACTTTGGGTATTGAGAAAACTCAGCACGCTGCCGGGGCTGAATGCGCGGGTTTCAGGGGCTACGCCGCCGTTGACATACTCGGCGCTGAACCACTCGTTGGACTGCACCTGATACACCAATTGCACCGCAATCGGCGCGTCGTTCAGAAACAGCACCGAGCCGAACAGGAATTCCTTGAGCAGCTCCAGCACCTCGGCCAGGCGCGCCGCGCCCGCCGCCGGGAAGCCCCAACGGCGCTGGAACAGGTCGCAATAAATCGCCGCCAGTTCTACGCTCGAGAACTCACTGACCGCCCGTACCACACCGCCCGCCTCTTCCAACAGGCGCAGTTCACGCCGCTGGTTGTAGCGAAACTTCTTCGACAGGTCTTCAGGAGTACGCGCCATGGCCAACTGCTCGGCCTGGGGCTTGAGGGTGCTCACGCGCCCCTCGTTCAGCGCCGAGAGGTAGCGCGCACGATGCCGCAACGGCACCTGCGCATCGGCGGCAATCGGCAGGATGATCTCGGCATTGCCCAGGTCAAACAGGCCTTTCTTGCCGCTGCGCTTGAGTACGTCTTTGGACAGCGCCAGGTCGCGACCCCACGTGGCGATTACCCCCTTGAGTTCACCACCTTGCTCCCAGCCCAAGTAGCGCACGGGTATCTGCGCCAGGCCGGCCAGCCGCTCGATCACCTGGGGATGGGTCGCCACGCTGCCGCCGTAACGCTGCCAGGCCTGGGCGTAAACCTCGGCCTCGACAGGCGCCCAGCCACGTTCACGCCAGCCCTGGAAGCGGTTCAGCATTTAAACCACGGCGTCATAAGGGTCCACGCCGTCCTTGACCACGAGGATGTCTTCCATGATCAGGTACTGCAGGTCCGAACCGAAGAACATGTTCAGCGCGTCGGTCGGCGAGCAGATCATCGCTTCGCCACGACGGTTAAGCGAGGTGTTCAGGGACACGCCGTTGCCGGTCAGCACTTCCAGCTCTTTCATCATGTCGTAGTAGCGCGGGTTGTATTCGCGCTTGAGCACTTGGGCGCGGGAAGTACCGTCTTCGTGTACCACTTCCGGTACGCGGGTCTTCCACTCTTCGGCGACTTCAAAGGTGAAGGTCATGAACGGCGCCGGGTGATCGACCTTGATCATCTGCGGGGCCACGGTGTCGAGCATCGACGGGCAGAAAGGCCTCCAGCGCTCGCGGAACTTGATCTGGTGGTTGATGCGATCTGCAACGCCGGTCGCACTTGGGCAACCGATGATCGAACGACCGCCCAAGGCACGCGGGCCAAACTCCATGCGGCCCTGGAACCAGGCCACCGGGTTGCCGTCGACCATGATCTTGGCAATGCGCTTAGGCATGTTCTCGATCTTGCGCCAGTTCGGCTTGCTCTCGTGCTTGGCGCAGGCGGCAATCACGTCTTCGTTGCTGTAGGACGGGCCAAGGTAGACGTGTTCCATCTTCTCGACCGGTACGCCACGGGCGTGGGACACATAGGCAGCCGCACCCACAGCGGTACCGGCATCGCCGGAGGCCGGTTGCACGAACAGTTCTTTGACGTCGTCACGGGCAATGATTTTCTGGTTCAGCTTGACGTTCAACGCACAGCCGCCGGCGAAGGCCAGCTTGCCGGTGTCCTTGAGGATGTCGCCCAGGTAATGGTCGATCATCTGCAAGGCCAGTTTCTCGAACAGCGCCTGCATGCTGGCCGCGTAGTGGATGTAAGGCTCGTCGGCGATGTCGCCTTCACGTTTCGGCCCCAGCCACTCGATCAGTTTTGGCGAGAAGTAGAAACCCTTGCCCTTTTCTTTGTAGCGGCGCAGGCCGATGACGTTGGCGTAGTCGGTGTTGATCACCAGCTCGCCGTTTTCAAAGGAGGCCAGGCGCGAGAAGTCGTATTTGCTGGCATCGCCGTACGGCGCCATGCCCATGACCTTGAACTCACCGTCGAGCATCTCGAAACCGAGGAACTCGGTGATTGCACCGTACAGGCCGCCGAGGGAGTCCGGATCGTAGAATTCCTTGATCTTGCGGATCTTGCCGTTTTCGCCGTAGCCAAAGAAGGTGGTGGCGTACTCGCCCTTGCCGTCAATGCCCAGGATCGCGGTTTTTTCCTGGAAGCCCGAGCAGTGGTAGGCACTGGAGGCGTGAGCCAGGTGGTGTTCAACCGGTTCGATCTTGATTTTCTTCGGATCGAAGCCCAGTTGCTCCAGGCACCAGACGATCTTGTTGCGATAGCGCTTGTAGCGACGGTTGCCCATCAGGATCGCGTCGAGGGCGCGGTCCGGGGCGTACCAGTAACGCTTGGCGTAGTGCCAGCGCGCCTCGCCGAACAGGCTGATCGGGGCGAACGGGATCGCCACCACATCAACGTCCGAAGGCTTGATGCCGGCCTGTTCCAGGCAGAACTTCGCCGACTCGTAGGGCATGCGGTTCTTTGCATGTTTGTCGCGTACGAAGCGCTCTTCTTCGGCGGCCGCAATCAGCTTGCCATCGATATACAGGGCTGCGGAAGGATCATGGCTAAGGGCGCCGGACAGGCCAAGAATCGTCAATGCCACTGGGGTCTAGCCTCTTTTAGTCTGCATGCAGGCGCATCGCGCCTGAAAAAAGTGTGCTTCCCGCCGGGGCGGGAAACAGCTAAAGGGCGGGATTATAGCTTAAAAGCAGAGGGAAGCTGTTAGCGGCAAGCGCCGAGAGGGGCTAGCGGAAGATCTCGATGCTGCCGTCCTTGTTCTGGCGGTAGATCGTGTAAGGCAGCATCAGGGTGTCCATGACACCAGAGGCGACAAATTCAATCGCGATGATCGGGAAGGCATTGCCTTGGCGATCCAGCAGGCTTTGGTCCTTCAGGCTTTTGTCCGGTGCAGGCTCGCCATTGAGGGTACAAAAGCCGTAAATCACCCCACTGTAGATACGCGGCACGTTTTCGCAGTGGCTGCGTGACTCCTTGAGGTTCTGGCTGGCCACGGCATCCGGACGAAAGACGGTATTGATCGTTCCGCAGCCGGAGGCCAGTAACAAGGTTGATACCAACAGGATTTTGAAACCACGACTCACGGACAACTCCTTTCGCCCAGTCGATGGGCTGGGCAGGTGCTTTTATACCCATAGGCTTATGACCGGCCTGGACGCCAATAGATGCTGATATTACCGTCGGCCGTTTGTCGATAAATCGTATAAGGCAAAACCACCGTATCGGCAACCGCGGACACCGCAATATCTACGAGCACGAAGGGTATGAGGAACCCGGTGGGGTCCGGGGCCGCGTGCAGCATGCAGAAATCAAAGGCCACGCCGCTGTAAGCGCGGGGAATGGATTGGCAATAGGTTTTTACGAGCCTGAGCTCACGCGCCGTGTCGCCCTCTTTGCGCAGGACGCTATTAACAGTTCCACAGCCGCTTAATAACAGCGCAGCGACACTGATACCCAGCGCAGCCATTATTTTTCGTGTCATATCCTAGCCTCGCAAACGGTCAGCCACGCTAGCACCGAGAGATTGGCTCATTCATCCGAGGGGCACCGCCACATTGCGTAAGAAAAATCCGAAATGGTAAAACCTACCTGACTGTTTAAACTTGCGCACTTTTTGCGCGCCTTCGCTATGCGTGCCCAAGACTCTGGCTGCCCCATGAAAAAAACGCACGCTCGCTTCTCCCTCTTGCTGCCTGGCCTGCTGGCCTTGAGCAGCACCGTGCAAGGCGAGGACTCGCCACTGATACTTGACCCCAGCGTGGTCACCGGTTCGCGCAGCGCCAGCCCAACGTTTGATTTGCCCTACTCCGTGGACGGCATCAGCCGCGAACAGATCAGTGACGGCCAACTCGGCATCAACGCCTCCGAAGCCCTGTCCCGCGTGCCCGGCATGGTGGTGCAGAACCGCCAGAACTATGCACAGGACCTGCAAATTTCCTCCCGCGGCTTCGGCGCCCGTTCGGCATTCGGTGTGCGCGGCATCAAGCTGGTCGCCGATGGCATCCCCGCCAGCACCCCGGATGGTCAGGGCCAGGCCGCCACCTTCAACCTCGACACCGCCGAGCGTATCGAAGTGCTGCGCGGCCCGGCGGCGACGCTGTATGGCAGTAACGCCGGCGGTGTTATCCAAATGTTCTCCCGCGACGGCGAAGGCCCGCCGCGCATCGGCGCCGAAACCCTGGTGGGCAGCGACGGGCTGAACAAGAACCACCTGAGCGCCGAGGGTGCGGCAAATGGCGCCGGGTTTGTGCTCGACGCCTCGCGCATGGACACCAACGGCTACCGCGACCACAGCAGCGCGCGCCGCGACCAGACCTTCGCCAAGCTCAATTTCCAGCCGGATGACGACAGTAAGCTGGCCTTGATCTACAGCAGCCTGGAGCAGAACGGCACGCAAGATCCACTGGGGCAGACCTGGGCGGCGTACAAGGCCGACCCGCGTTCGGTAAGTGCCAATGCGCTGAACTACAACACGCGCAAAAGTATCGATCATCAGCAATTGGGGATGAATTACGAGCGGTATTTCGGTGGCGCCACCTTGCAGGTCAATGCCTACACCGGGCGGCGCAGTGTGATTCAGTACCTGTCGATCCCCAAGGGCACACCCGCCAACGAACGCGGCGGTGGCGTGGTGCAATTTGACCGTAAGTTCTACGGCGGCAGCGTGCGCTGGATGCAGCCCATCGAAAGCGCGCCTGGCGAGCTGATGATCATTACCGGCCTGGATTTCGACCAAAGCGAAGACAGCCGCCATGGCTATCAGAACTACAGCGGCAACACCCTCGGCGTGAAAGGCCAACTACGCCGCGACGAAATCGACACGGCTCGCAGCCTCGACCCGTATATCCAAGCCAACTGGGCCCTCGACCGCTGGACCCTGCAAGCCGGCGTGCGCCACAGCACGATGCAGATGGACGTTGACGATCAGTTCCTGAGCAATGGCGACGCCAGCGGCAACAAGACCTACCAGAAAAACACACCGTCGATGAGCGTGATGTATGCGTTCACCCCCGACCTGCATGGCTACGTCAGCGCAGGCAAAGGCTTTGAAACCCCGACCCAGGCCGAGCTGGCCTATGCACCGGGTAACACCGAGGGCTTCAACTTCGGCTTGAAGCCGTCTGAAAGTACGCAATATGAAATGGGTGTGAAAGCGCAACTGAACAACACGCGGATCAACGCCGCCGTTTTCCAGATCACCACCGAGGACGAACTGGTGGTGCAGCAATCCATCGGTGGCCGTACCAGCTACCAGAATGCCGGTCGCACATTGCGCCGCGGCTTCGAGCTGGGTGTTGAAAGCCAACTGAGCGCGCACTGGAGCACCAGCCTCGCCTACACCCGCCTGCACGCCACCTACGACAGCGATTTTGCCAGCGGCACCAACACCATCGACAAAGGCAACTACCTCCCCGGCGTGCCACAAACCACCCTGTTCGCCGAACTGAACTGGAAACCACGGGACTGGGTCAGCACCGCCATCGAGGGCCTGTACCGCAGCAAAGTCTACGTAGAAGACACCAACCAACAACACGCCGCACCGGCCTACAGCGTCTTCAACTGGCGCGCACGGTTTGAGCAGAAGGTCGAGCACTGGGCCTTTCACCAGACCTTGCGCCTGGATAACCTGCTGGACCGTCAGTACGTAGGTTCGGTGATCGTGGGGGATGGCAATGGCCGCTATTACGAAGCCGCGCCGGGGCGCTCGTGGTATGCAGGCGCTGGGGCTGAATATCAATTCTAATGTAGGAGCGAGCTTGCTCGCGAAAAACGTCAACGATAACGCGTGCATCCTGAATAAACGCGGCGTCTATGGTTTTTTCGCGAGCAAGCTCGCTCCTACATAGAGGCAAGCCCCTCGCACATTTGGATCTCAGGCGTCCGCTTGTACCGCGATGGTTTTGGGCAACCGCTGATCAATCACCCGATACAACGCACTGTCTTGCGGCCAATTGCGCATGAACCGCGCCCGATCCTTGGCGTATGCCGGCGCAAAGCTGGCAACAGAACGGTGCTGGCACATGGCATCCAGGTCAATCATTGCCCAGCGCCCGTCGTTCCAGAACAGGTTATGGCCCTTGAAATCCCCATGGCTGATGCGCTCGCGGATCAGCTCGGCGAACAACTGGTCCAGCGCCTGCAATTCGCTCTCGGGCGCATCGCCGCTTTCAACATACGGCGCAAAGCGCTCGATGATGTCCGGCCCAGGCAGGTATTCGGTGACCAGGTAGGCACGGCTGCGCAACCACAGGAACCGTTTCTCCAGCACCGCCAGCGGCGTGGGTGTGGCAAAACCCAGGAAGGCCAGGCGGTTGCCTTCGCGCCAGGAGTGCCAGGCGCGGCTTGGGCGCCAGAAGCGCTTGAGCCAGTGGGCAAAGCCCTTGATGTTGTAGCGTTTGATCACCAGCGGCCGGCCAGCCACGTCGACCTTGGCCACGCTCGCCGCGCCACCGGTCTTGTACAGGTGGCCCTGGTCAAGCAACGCATCGGCCTGCTCCAGCACCGGCACCATGGCGGCTTCTTCTTCGCGGCGGATCGCACGCAGGCCAAAAGCGCCGCGCACCACACTGAACAGCGTGCATTCGCGGCCGGTCTTGTCCAGGTAGTCTCTCAAGCGCCAGGCGCTGACTTTACGCACCTGCTTTTCCAGGGCTTGCATTGGCAAGGCGTGTTCGCCGTTGGCCAGCAGGTAATACACCAGCAATTCTTCGGTAAACGGCTCAAGGTTTTTCGGCAGTTGGGCGAAGAACACCCCTAGGTTCTCCAGCACGCGATTGCGCGACAGCGGCTTGCCCGCCTCTTCGACACGAATGCCGGCGCCATCGATCAAGTACAGCTTGCCGTCTTTGCGCAGCAGGTTGTCCAGGTGCAGGTCTTCTTGCCACAGGCCCTTGGCATGCATCTGGGCAATCGCGCCCAGCGCTTCGGCGAGCACGGCGGTTTGTTCGTCCGCCAACGGCGGCAGGTTTTCGACGGCGAGCCAAGCGTCGGACAGGCTTTGAGCTCCCTCGATAAATTCAAACAGCAGCCAACCGCCCTCGCCGTCCTGCAAACCATCGGCCAGCAGCAACGGCGTGGTCAGGCCTTGCTCAGCCAACAGGCGTACACCCGTAAGCTCACGCTGAAAATGCCGCGCTGCCTTGTTGCCCACCAACAACTTGGCCAACACCGGGCGACCACGCCACACGGCGGCGCCCACATAGCGCTGCCCCGGCAATACCCGCAGCAGGCTCAGCAATTGCAATTGCCCAGGGCCGGCGGCATCCGCCAGGTCGAGGGTCAGCGGCAGGCTGGGGGTACGCCCAGCCGTTTTCAGCTCGGATAAGCGCATCAGCGGTTCTCCTTGTGGCTGCGGCGTGCGGTCAGGCGTTGGTGCCAAGTGGCGACCAAGGCACTGTCCTCGGGCTGCTCAAGGTACGCCGTCAGCAGTTGGCGCACCTGCGCATCCGACCATTGCGGCGCGCGGCGCAGCAGCGGTTCCAGGTCCTTGACCCGGTCACGCCAGCCAAACAACAGCGGGCGGGTTTTCTCCAGGTCGATCAACTGTGCGGCATACCCCTCACCGGCAGGCTGCAGGAAAATATGCTTGGGGTAAAAACAGCCATGCACCTGCCCGACGCTGTGCAGATGACGCGCCAGCTTGCCGCACGCCAACAGGATCGCACTGTGCTGGGCTGCGCTCAATTGCGCCCACTGCTCCAGCAACGAGTCCAGGTCATTCCAGCCATCCAGCGCACGGGTGAGTAGCATCGCCCGGCGCTCGCCCTTGACCTTGCGCTCACCGAAGAACGCCGCTTGCAGGGCCGGAATGCCGAGCTTTCGATACAGGCTGATGTTGCGAAACTCGCGGGCAAAACTCGGCTCGCCAAACGGGCGGTGCAAGGTGCGCGTCAGGTAGTTGCTCTGGCGCTTGAGGTAGTAACCCTGCCCCTCAAGCTCCAGGCGATACACGCTGCTCCAACCGTCGCCGCTGGTGTTCGGCTCGTCCACCGCATCCAGTTGCTTGGCCCACAGCGCGTCGAAGGTCGCCAGGCCGTTGCGCTCAAGCAGAGCGCGGTCTTCGGCCGCCAGGAAGTCACTCATTCGCGCCCCTCGAAAAACTTCACCACATGGCGAATTCGCTGTTTGTCCGACGCGGTCAGGTGCGCGCGCTGGCGATATTGCAGGTAGAAGCGCAGGCGCTGGGTGGCCGACAAGTGATACTTGGCGACTTTGTCCAGGCAGGCCAGGTCTTTGGTGATGCGGTACTTGAGCCAGAAACCGCGCCAGAAATCACCGTTGGGGCAGTCGATCAGGTACAGGGTACGTTGGTCGTCCACCAGCAGGTTGCGCCACTTCAAGTCGTTATGGGTGAAGCGGTGATCGTGCATGGTGCGCGTGTATTCGGCGAGCTGGCGGCTGATGCCATCGACCCACCGGGGGTCCTTGAGGCGCTCATCGTGACGCTCGGCCAGCACCGACAGATCTTCGGTCTTGGGCAGTTCGCGGGTGATCATGGCGCCGCGGTTATAGGCCAGGCCCTTACGGTCCAGGCCCCAGGCCACCACGTCGGCAGTGGGGATGCCCCACTTGGCGAAGCGCTTGAGGTTCTGCCATTCGGATTTCACCCGTGGCCGGCCCAGGTAACGACGCAGGCCCTTGCCGGCGCCTACGTAGCGCTTGACGTAATAATTGACCCCACCACGCTCAACCCTGATCACTTCTGACAGCGGGTCGCGGGTCAGCCGCTCGCCTTGCAGGGCGAACACCGCGTCCAGGCTTCCAAAGTCATCCGCCAGGGCGGCGTAGGCAGGTTCCAGATTCCAACCCGCCATCAGATCGCATCCCCGTATCGTTGTTTACGCGCATACAGCTTTGCTGCCATGCGTTCCAGCGCAGACAGCAGCGCGGTTTGCTCCGACAGGATCTGGCGCAGCGGCTGCTGGAAGTACGCCTTGAGAAAACGCAGCTTGTCACGCTGGGTCAAGCCGATCTCCAACGCGGAGTAATACAGGCCGGCCAGGTCCTTGTTGCGCCAGCGCACGGGGATCGTCGCACGCACCTGGGCACGGTGCAGGTCAATCACCGACAGCTTGAGGTTGTCGACGCTGATGGGCCGGTCGGTGTGCAGCAGGAAATGGCAGAGGTAGCAATCACGATGGTTGACGCCGCCGCGGTGCATCGCGCCCACGGTACGCGCCAGCTCAAGGGTCAAGGCATGCTTGATGGCCGGCACGGGCGGTTGCTTGACCCAGTCCAGGGTCAGGTCTTCCAGGCTGATGATGGGGGCCAGTTCCTGGGTGATGATGAACGAGTGCTGGTCGGCCGGGTTGCTGCCTTTTTCACCGAACGCCACGGCGGTCATGGTCGGTACGCCAAGCGCCTGTAAGCGCTGGATCGCCACCCACTCCTGGCCCGCGCCCAATACCGGCAATTTGGCGGTGACCAGGTTCTTGAGGATTTCGCCCCAGCCAATGCCACGGTGGATCTTCACAAAATAAGGCTGGCCCTCGACCACCGTACGCAACGTACGGCGAGCGGCCAGCTCGCGGAATACCTGGCCTTCCAGCTTCTCGACCTCGGCGAACGCATCGCGCCCGTCCCAGAGGGTCTTGAAGGGTTCGGCTAGAATCAACTTCATCGGTTTGGCTCCGCCAGAATCAGGTCCGCAGCGTACTGCGGCATGCTAAAGAGGTCGGCCGTCTCAGCGAAGGCCAGACCATTGCGACTCCAGGTCGCACGCGCTTGTGGGTCGTCGAGCATATCGACCAGATACTGGTTGAGCTGGGTTTGCTCGAACGGCTCGTCCAACACCCGGCCGCTCTGGGCCTTGTCGATGTAGAACGCATAGCCGCACACCTGGCTCACCAGTACCGGGAGGCCAGCGACCACCGCTTCGACCAGCACCATGCCGGCCGCCTCGTTGTACGCGGGGTGAATCAACAGGTCCGCCCCCAGCAGGAAACGCGGAATATCAGTGCGGCCCTTGAAGAACTGCACCTGGTCGCCCAGGCCCAGCGCCGCGCTCTGCAATTGGAATACTTTGGGGTCGTCCTGGCCGATTACAAATAGCCGGGTACGTTTCTTCAGCCGCGAAGGCAGTGCGGCCAGCGCCTTGAGGCTGCGGTCGACGCCCTTGGTCTTGAACCCCGAACCGATCTGCACCAACAGCAGATCATCCTCGGCCAAGCCGAATTCAGCGCGGAACTCGGCGCGGATCTCGGCGGCGTTCGGCGGCGCGCGGCGGTCGCGGGCGATACCCGGTGGCAACAGGTGAAAACGCTCGGCCTGGGTGCCGTAATACTGGGTGAACAGCTGCTGCTGATGCTCGGACAACACCATGATCTGCGTCTTGGCGTTCTTATCGAACACGGCGCGCTCGTATTCGGCAAAGTGCTTGTAGCGCCCGAACCAACGATACATCGGGTTGCGCAGGGTCTGGGCCTTGTCCTCGAACACACCGTCGGCGGCAAAGTACAGGTCCAGCCCCGGCATCTTGTTGAACCCCACCACGCGATCCACCGGGCGCTTGGCCAGGTCGGCCTGGATCCAGGCGTAGAGCTTTTCGTTGCGGCGGTGGTTGACCAAGGCCTTGACCGGCGCCACCAACACCTCAAAGCCTGGCGGGATGTCGCCTTCCCAGATCAGGGTGTACACCCGAATGCTGTGGCCGCGCTGCTGGCATTCCAGGGCGATGCGCATGAAGTCGCGTTGCAGGCCACCGAAAGGGAAGTACTTGTACAGAACAAAAGCCAGTTGCATCAGTGCTGCTCCTCGGCCAGTAACATCGTGCTCAGCCGGCTTGCGACACGCTCAGGGTTCAAGCGCGTGAAGCACAGGGGCGACTCGCGCGCGATGTCGAACCGCCGCAGGTCGTCGGCAGTGGGTTGATAAGTGCACTGTTTTTGCAGGCAGGGCGCACACGGCCAGTCGCTGGCCAAGTGAATCTGACCTTTGCCGTAGGCGCCGGTGAGGCCTGGGTTGGTGGGGCCGAACAGGGAAATGGTCGGCACGTCCAATGCCGCCGCCAAGTGGCCGAGGCCGGTGTCGACGGCCACGCAGGCACGGGCGCTCGCCAATATGCGGGCCACGCCCGCCAGGTTGAGCTTGGGCAACACTTCGGCGTTGGGCAGGCCCAGGGCCAGGCGTTCGGCCCGCGCCTTTTCGGCGGCGTTGCCCCACGGCAGCTTTACGTCCACGCCTAGGCGGCCCATGCGTTCGGCCAGCTCGCGCCAATAGGCTTCGGGCCAGTGCTTGGTGTCCCAGGTGGTGCCGTGCAGCAGCAAGACGAACGGTTTTTTCGGCGGCAGGCCGAGCAGTTTTTCGACGCTCAGGCCGTAGTCGCCCAGGCGTTGAGGCAGGTCGTAGCCCAGCGCCACGGCGAACAACTGGCGCAAGCGCTCCACCGCATGCTGCCCACGGGCCACGGCCAGGCGCCGGGAATAAAAGCGCGCAGCCAGGGGTTCACGCGCAGAATCTTTGTCGAATCCGGCGATGGGCGCCCGCACATAGCGCGTCAGCCAGGCGCTTTTGAGCAAGCCCTGGGCGTCGATCACCAGGTCATATTTGGTCGACTGCACCGCCTGCTTGAAGCGCCGCCATTCGCCGCTCTTGACGGTTTGCCAAAGGTTCTTGCGCCAGCGGCGAATCGCCACCGGGATGACCTTGTCGACCGCCGGGTGCCAGGTGGGGATTTCGGCAAAGCCTTCTTCTACCACCCAGTCGAACCGAATGCCGGGAATCGCCCGCGCCGCGTCGGTGAGCGCCGGCAAGGCATGGATCACGTCGCCCAGGGATGAGGTCTTGATTACCAGAACCCGCAACTCAATGAACCTCGACCACGTCGCCCTGCAAACGCTGCAAGGCATCGGTGACCGGCTGGGGCAGCAACTGGCGCAGGCAGTTGTAGTGGCCGAAACGGCAGGTGCGGTCAAAACACGGACTGCAATCCAGACCCAGGCGCACCACTTCGACCTTGTCGGCCAACGGCGGAGTGAAGCCTGGGGAGGTCGAACCGTACACGGCCACCAGCGGACGGTTCAGCGCTGCCGCCACATGCATCAGGCCGGAGTCGTTGGACACCACCGAGTCGGCGCACGACAACAGGTCGATGGCCTCGGCCAGGGACGTGTCGCCACTGAGGTTAACCGCCTCTTCACGCAGGCCGGGAATCAGGCGCTGGCGGATGTCTTCACCCACCGAATGATCGTTCTTGGAACCGAACAACCACACCTGCCAGCCTTCGCGGATCTTGGTTTCAGCGACTTTGGCGTAATGCTCCGACGGCCAGCGCTTGGACTCGCCAAACTCGGCGCCAGGGCACAAGGCCAATACGGGCCGGTCCAGGGTCAGGCCGAACTTGGCCAGCGCCGCGTCGCGGGTCACCGGGTCGATCTGCAAGCTGGGGCGCGGGTACGGCTTGGGCAGTTCAGCACCTGGCTCGTAGGCCAACGCCATAAAGCGTTCGATCATCAACGGGTAGCGGGCTTTATCCAGGGTGCGTACGTCATTGAGCAGCACATAGCGAAACTCGCCGCGCCAGCCGGTGCGCTTGGGGATACCGGCAAAGTACGGCACCAGCGCCGACTTCAGCGAGTTAGGCAGCAGGATCGCCTGGTCGTACTGGCCGGCCATGGATTTGCCGATACGTCGGCGGGTCGCCAGCTCCAGGGCGCCGTGGCCGAGCGGGAAGCTCAAGGCCTTGCGCACCTCTGGCATACGCTCAAGGATCGGCCGGCTCCACTCAGGGGCGAGCACGTCGATCTGGCAGTCTGGATAGCGCAGGCGCAGGCACTGAAACAGTGTCTGTGCCATCACCATGTCACCGACCCAACTGGGCCCAACGATCAGAATATTCATGTAGTTTCCACAAACGATGCGGGGAGGCTTATGCCTCCCCGCCCTAATAGTGTTTCAGCTCAAGCCCAGCGCTTGCCAGATTCGCATCACCTGTCGCCGCTCGTCGTCGAACTGGTCCCCGGCGACCGTGCCGGCCTCGTTCTGCAAAGCCTGGCGGTGCGCGGCGGAGCGGTAGGCCTTGTACACCTCACGCAGCAAATGGGCATCGGCGGCGGGCATCAGCCCGACCTGCTCCAAGCCCTCCAAAATGCGGATATTGTCGGTGTAGCGCAGCAACGATGGATGTTGCGCAGACCACGCCAAAGCCGCGTATTGCACCATAAATTCAATATCGACGATACCTCCGGCGTCCTGCTTGAGGTCGAACAGCGCCGTGGCCTCGAAGGCATTGGCGCCCCTACCGGCCGTCGTGGCCTTGGTGCCCAGGTTGTCACGCATCTTGGCACGCATCTCGCTGACCTCCTGGCGCAGCGTCTCCAAGTCCCGTTCACGCCCCAACACGTTAGCCCGTACCTGCTCGAACGCCTGGCCCACATCCTGGCTGCCCACCAGCACCCGCGCGCGGATCAGGGCCTGATGTTCCCAGGTCCAGGCTTCATTTTGTTGATAGCGGTCAAACGCGCCCAGGGAACTTACCAGCAAGCCGGAGGCGCCGGAAGGTCGCAGGCGCATGTCCACTTCATACAGCTGGCCGGAGTTGGTCTGGGTGGTCAGCAGGTGAATGATGCGCTGGCCCAGGCGCGTAAAGAACTGCGCGCCATCGATCGGCTTGGCACCGTCCGTCTCGGCCTGGGGGTCACCGTCATGGATAAACACCAGGTCCAGGTCCGAACCATGCCCCAGTTCGATGCCGCCGACTTTCCCATAACCGACAATGATGAAGCCAGGATCGCACAGGGTGCCGTCCAGTCGCTGTGGCGAGCCGTGGCGGGCGACCGTCTGGCGCCAGGCCAGGGCCAGCACTTGTTCAAGAATGGCTTCGGCCAGCCAGGTGAGGTAGTCACTGACCTTCATCAACGGCAGGCTGCCGGCGATTTCCGAAGCGGCCACCCGCAGGCGGTGCGCCAGTTTGAAATGGCGCAAGGCTTCCATCTGTTGCTCAAGGTCATCTTCGGGAATACGCGTGAGGCGCTCGCGCAACTCAGCGGCCAGTTCCGGCGCCAGCGGCGGCTTGAACAAGCGGCCTTCGTTGAGCAATTCATCCAGCAACAGCGGGAAACGCGTGATCTGTTCGGCGATCCACGGGCTGGCCGCGCACAAGGTCAGCAGGCGACGCAGGGCGTCGGGGTTCTCGGTCAGCAGCACCAGGTAGGCCGAACGCCGGGCGACGGCTTCCACCAGCGGCAACACGCGCTCCAGCACCAGGTCCGGGTTGGCATGTTCAACGGCCTGGGCCAACAGGCGCGGGATAAACGCATCCAGGCGCTCGCGCCCCAGGCGCTGCATGGCGCGCAACTGCGGGCTGGCGCGCAGGCTGGCCAAGGCCTTGAGGGCCTTGGGCGCATCGGTGAAACCGCCTTCACTCAGCTGGCGGCACGCGGCGTCGTCATCCTGGGATTCCTCCCACAACGGCAACCATTCACCACCGACCACCAATTCGCTTTCTTCGCCCTCTTCTTCATCTGGGTCGGCAATCACTTGGCGAAAGTGCCAGTCCACGCGGCCACGCCAGTACATCAGGCGCTCGTGGAACGCGGCCCAGTCACTGAAGCCCAGCATAAAGGCAATGCGCGCCTGGTCTTCGGGGCTGTCCGGCAGCATTTGCGTCTGGCGGTCGGCAATCGCCTGGATCGCATGTTCGGTGTAGCGCAGGAACTCGTAACCGCTGCGCAGTTCGCTGATCACAGTCGCCGGCAAGTATCCCTGGCCCTCCAGCGTGCCCAGCACATTCAATAAGGGGCGTTGTTGAAGGCTGAGGTCACGGCCACCATGGATCAGTTGGAATGCCTGGGCGATAAATTCCACCTCACGAATGCCGCCCGCACCCAGCTTGATATTGTCGGCCATGCCCTTGCGCCGTACTTCCTGCTGGATCAGCTGCTTCATGGTGCGCAGCGCTTCGATGGCCGAAAAGTCCAGATAACGGCGATAGACAAACGGGCGCAGCATGTCGAGCAGTTGCGCGCCAGCCACCTGGTCGCCGGCCACCACCCGCGCCTTGATCATGGCGTAGCGCTCCCAGTCCCGGCCCTGGTCCTGGTAGTACTGCTCCAGCGCGTTGAAGCTGAGCACCAGCGCGCCAGCCGAACCGTAGGGGCGCAGGCGCATGTCGACGCGGAAGACAAAACCGTCGACGGTCATCGGGTCCAGGGCCTTGATCAGTTTTTGACCCAGGCGAATAAAGAACTCCTGATTATCCAGGGCGCGCTTCACGCCTACCGTTTCGCCGCCTTCTGGGTAGGCAAAGATCAGGTCGATATCCGACGACAGGTTCAGCTCCACCGCACCGAGCTTGCCCATGCCAAGGATAACCATGTGCTGCGCCTCGCCGCTGCGTGCGCCAGTCGGCGTGCCGAACTGGGCGCAGTGGCGCTGGTACAGCCATTGATAGGCCTGGTCGATGCTGGCGTCGGCCATGTCGGACAGGTCGCGACAGGTTTGCACCAGGTCGGCCTGGCGTGTGAGGTCGCGCCAGATGATGCGCACCTGCTGGCGCGTGCGCTGGCGGCGCAGCACACGGCCCAGCTCGTCTTCTGTTTCGGCCTGTTGCACGGCACCGGCAATCTGGCTGCACAGCTCGCCGGGCGCAAACCCGCGGTCCAGCTCGCCCCAAGCCGCTAGCTCAAGCAACATCAAAGGGTCACGAACACTCTGTTCAATGACGAAATCACTGGCGGCGCACACGCGGGCGAAGTCGGCCCACCGTTGCGGCGTCCACGCAGAAAGGCCATGATCGTCATCCAGCGCGGCCACCGCGTCACGAAATGACTGCTCGGCCCGGTTGGCGTAAGGCAACAGAATGGCCGGCAGTTCGGCCAGCGTTGGAAGGCTCATGGTCTATCCTTGATCGGCGTGTAAATGGCGTGTAGTTGTGAAGGCAAGAGCCATGCTCGGTGAAGGACTGTCGAACAAAGGTTAGAAATAGCTGAAATTAAATTAATCTTGGCAGGCAACATCAAAGTTTCACCTTTTCTTGTTCGCAATAGACCAACAATAACGATTATGCTCACCAGCAAGACCGAGCCATACGCTCAGTCTTGTGTAGTTTTACTACTCGTATATACATTCGAAAGGCTGAAATGGCCGACGATTTGTAGTAAAACTACAGGACGCCGAAGCAACCTTCGGCCATCCAAGAATTTATGTCGTCTGCCCACAAGGCCAGTCGCAAACTTCAGGCAACCGATTCTGGTAGCCTTTCCGCCCTGGAGCAAGCCATGCAAGACCTCGATCCCGTCGAAACCCAGGAATGGCTGGACGCCCTGGAATCGGTTCTCGACAAAGAAGGCGAAGACCGTGCTCACTACCTGATGACCCGTATGGGCGAACTCGCGACCCGCAGCGGCTCGCAACTGCCTTACGCCATCACTACGCCATACCGCAACACCATCCCCGTTACCCACGAAGCACGCATGCCTGGCGACCTGTTCATGGAACGCCGCATTCGCTCGCTGGTACGTTGGAACGCCATGGCGATGGTAATGCGCACGAACTTGAAAGATTCGGACCTGGGCGGTCACATCTCCAGCTTCGCTTCCAGCGCAACCCTGTATGACATCGGCTTCAACTACTTCTTCCAGGCCCCGACCGACGAACACGGCGGCGACCTGATCTACTTCCAGGGCCACACCTCGCCAGGCGTCTACGCCCGTGCGTTCATGGAAGGTCGCATCAGCGAAGAACAAATGAACAACTTCCGCCAGGAAGTCGACGGTCAGGGCCTGTCGTCCTATCCGCACCCTTGGCTGATGCCTGATTTCTGGCAGTTCCCGACCGTTTCCATGGGGCTGGGCCCGATCCAGGCGATCTACCAGGCACGCTTCATGAAGTATCTGGAAGCCCGTGGTTTCATCCCCGAAGGCAAGCAGAAAGTCTGGTGTTTCCTGGGCGACGGCGAGTGCGACGAGCCGGAATCCCTGGGCGCCATCTCTCTGGCCGGCCGCGAGAAGCTCGACAACCTGATCTTCGTCATCAACTGCAACCTGCAGCGCCTCGACGGCCCGGTTCGCGGCAACGGCAAGATCATCCAGGAACTCGAAGGCGTGTTCCGCGGTGCTCAGTGGAACGTGACCAAAGTCATCTGGGGCCGCTTCTGGGACCCACTGCTGGCCAAGGACGTCGACGGTATCCTGCAACGTCGCATGGACGAAGTCATCGACGGCGAGTACCAGAACTACAAAGCCAAAGACGGCGCGTTCGTTCGCGAGCACTTCTTCAACACGCCTGAACTCAAGGCGATGGTTGCCGACCTTTCCGACGACGAGATCTGGAAGCTCAACCGTGGCGGCCACGACCCGTACAAGGTCTACGCGGCGTACCACGAAGCGGTCAACCACAAAGAACAACCCACCGTCATCCTGGCCAAGACCATCAAGGGTTATGGCACCGGTGCCGGCGAAGCGAAGAACACCGCGCACAACACCAAGAAAGTCGATGTCGACAGCCTGAAGTTGTTCCGCGACCGCTTCGACATTCCGGTCAAGGACGAAGAGCTGGAGAACCTGCCGTTCTTCAAGCCAGAGCCAAACAGCGCCGAAGCCCGCTACCTGAGCGAGCGCCGCACTGCACTGGGCGGTTTCGTGCCACAGCGCCGTGCCAACAGCTTCAGCGTACCGACGCCAGACCTGAGCACCCTCAAGGCTATCCTTGACGGCTCGGGCGACCGTGAAATCTCCACCACCATGGCTTTCGTGCGTATTCTGGCGCAGCTGGTCAAGGACAAGGACATCGGCCCGCGCATCGTCCCGATCATCCCGGACGAAGCCCGTACCTTCGGTATGGAAGGCATGTTCCGTCAGTTGGGCATCTACTCCTCCGTCGGCCAGCTCTACGAGCCAGTCGATAAAGACCAGGTGATGTTCTACAAGGAAGACAAGAAGGGCCAGATCCTCGAAGAAGGCATCAACGAAGCGGGCGCCATGAGCTCCTTCATCGCTGCCGGTACTTCGTACTCCAGCCACAACCAGCCAATGCTGCCGTTCTACATCTTCTACTCGATGTTCGGCTTCCAGCGTATCGGCGACCTGGCCTGGGCCGCTGGCGACAGCCGCACCCGTGGTTTCCTGATCGGCGGTACCGCCGGCCGTACCACGCTGAACGGCGAAGGCCTGCAACACGAAGACGGTCACAGCCACATCCTGGCTGCCACCATCCCGAACTGCCGCACCTTTGATCCAACCTACGGCTATGAGCTGGCGGTGATCATCCAGGACGGCATGAAGAAGATGACCGAAGAGCAGCAGGACGTTTTCTACTACATCACCGTGATGAACGAGTCCTACCAGCAGCCAGCCATGCCGGCCGGTGTGGAAGAAGGCATCATCAAGGGCATGTACCTGCTCGAAGAAGACACCAAGGAAGCGGCGCACCACGTACAGCTGATGGGCTCCGGCACCATCCTGCGTGAAGTGCGTGAAGCGGCGAAGATCCTGCGTGACGAGTTCAACGTCGGTGCCGACGTATGGAGCGTGACCAGCTTCAACGAACTGCGCCGTGACGGCCTGGCCGTGGAGCGCAGCAACCGCCTGCACCCTGGCCAGAAGCCAGCCAAGAGCTACGTCGAAGAGTGCCTGGCCGGCCGTAAAGGTCCAGTCATCGCCTCTACCGACTACATGAAACTGTTTGCTGAACAAATTCGCCAGTGGGTCCCGTCCAAGGAATTCAAAGTCCTGGGCACCGATGGTTTCGGCCGCAGTGACAGCCGCAAGAAGCTGCGTCACTTCTTCGAAGTCGACCGTCACTTCGTGGTGTTGGCAGCCCTGGAAGCCTTGGCTGACCGTGGTGAGATCGA
Organism: Pseudomonas salmasensis; assembly: GCF_014268375.2. Classification (NCBI taxonomy): domain Bacteria; kingdom Pseudomonadati; phylum Pseudomonadota; class Gammaproteobacteria; order Pseudomonadales; family Pseudomonadaceae; genus Pseudomonas; species Pseudomonas salmasensis. The sequence goes on along the minus strand of NZ_CP077083.1, from coordinate 4,093,918 downwards.
ACCCAAGGTGGTGGCTGACGCTATCGTCAAGTTCGGGATCAACCCGGAAAAACGCAACCCACTGGACTGCTGAGGAGATTTTTTGTGAGCGAACTCATTCGCGTACCTGACATCGGCAGCGGTGAAGGTGAAGTAATCGAGCTGTTTGTGAAGGTCGGCGACACCGTCGAAGCCGACCAGAGCATCCTGACCCTGGAGTCGGACAAGGCGAGCATGGAAATCCCTGCTCCCAAGGCCGGCGTGGTCAAGAGCCTGAAAGTGAAGCTGGGCGACCGCCTGAAAGAAGGCGACGAACTGCTGGAACTGGAAATCGAAGGTGCTGCTGATGCAGCCCCTGCGGCCGCGGCTCCGGCCGCCGCTGCACCTGCACCTGCTGCTGAAAAGCCTGCCGCTGCCGAGGCTGCTCCAGCCCCGGCCGCTGCACCTGCCGCCGCGACCGTCCAGGACATTCACGTCCCGGACATCGGCTCGTCGGGCAAGGCCAAGATCATCGAGCTGCTGGTCAAGGTCGGCGACACCGTCGAAGCCGACCAGTCGCTGATCACTCTGGAGTCCGACAAGGCCTCCATGGAGATCCCTTCGCCGGCTGCCGGCGTGGTGGAAAGCATTGCGGTGAAGCTGGAAGACGAAGTCGGCACCGGTGACTTCATCCTCAAGCTCAAAGTACAAGGTGCTGCGCCAGCCGCCGCACCAGCACCGGCTGCTGCTCCGGCTGCCAAGGCTGAAGCGGCACCTGCCGCTGCTGCCCCTGCGCCGGCCGCAAAAGCCGAAGCTGCGCCAGCCCCTGCGGCTGCCGCACCTGCGCCAAGCGGTGCCAAGGTTCACGCCGGCCCAGCCGTGCGTCAGCTGGCCCGTGAATTCGGCGTCGAGCTGAGCGCTGTTGCAGCCAGCGGCCCTCACGGCCGTGTGCTGAAGGAAGACGTGCAGGTTTACGTCAAAACCATGATGCAAAAAGCCAAGGAAGCTCCGGCTGCCGGCGGCGCTACCGGTGGTTCGGGCATTCCGCCGATCCGTACCGTGGATTTCAGCCGTTTCGGCGAAGTCGAAGAAGTGCCGATGACCCGCCTGATGCAAATCGGCGCGGCAGGCCTGCACGCCAGCTGGCTGAACATCCCGCACGTGACCCAATTCGACCAGGCCGATATCACCGACCTGGAAGCGTTCCGCGTTGCGCAGAAAGCCGTGGCCGAGAAGGCCGGCGTGAAGCTGACCGTGCTGCCACTGCTGCTCAAGGCCTGCGCACACCTGCTCAAGGAACTGCCGGACTTCAACAGCTCGCTGGCGCCAAGCGGCAAGGCGATCATTCGCAAGAAGTACGTGAACATCGGCTTTGCGGTCGACACCCCGGATGGCCTGCTGGTACCGGTCATCAAGAACGTCGACCAGAAGAGCCTGCTGCAACTGGCTGGCGAAGCGGCCGCACTGGCTGCCAAGGCCCGCGACAAGAAGCTCACCCCAGACGACATGCAGGGCGCCTGCTTCACCATCTCCAGCCTCGGCCACATTGGCGGCACTGGCTTCACGCCAATCGTCAACGCGCCGGAAGTGGCGATCCTGGGTGTGTCCAAGGCCACCATCCAGCCTGTGTGGGACGGTAAAGCGTTCCAACCCAAGCTGATGCTGCCACTGTCGCTGTCCTACGATCACCGCGTGATCAACGGCGCCGCGGCTGCGCGCTTTACCCAGCGCCTGAGCCAGCTGCTGAACGACATCCGCACCATCCTGCTGTAAGTCGCAGGGCCTTCCTGTTACCGGGAAGGCCCTTGCCGCACCGATTTCCGAGCGCCACGCTCGTACCTCAACCCCGCCACTTGGCGGGGCTTTTTTTGCCTGTGTTTTCTGTAGGAGCGAGCTTGCTCGCGAAGATCGTCAACGATAACGCAGGTATTCTGGATAAACGCGGTGCCCTGGCGTTTTTCGCGAGCAAGCTCGCTCCTACAGAGGAAAGGCATAAACCACCGATCACCCCAATTACAGAAATCACCCATGCGGCCGATAACAGGCTTATAGCACTTAGCCTTCATCCTCTCTTGTCACTGCGTGCTGCATGATGCAACCTTGCCGCAGTCGACAGTCAAGAGGGCGTGAGCCCAGCGCAGTGCGCATTTTCCCAAGCGAGCTTCCCCATGAAAAGCCAACCCGATGTCGCCCGTATGGCGGCCGAGGTAGTGACGCAATTACCGGTGCCTTCGCGCCTCGGTATGCTGCGTTTCGAGCGGCTTAATGAGGCAAGCTGGGCCCTGCTCTACCTCGACCCCAATTGCGAGCGCCAGTTCGGCCTGCCAGCGGTTGAACTCTGCGCCTTGATCGGCACGCCCTACGCCAGCCTGATGGAACCCCAGGCGCGCTACCAGTTGCACGATGCGATCCAGCAACAACTGGCCCACAGCCCCCATTATCTGGTGCGCTACACCCTGCACACCCCTGACGGCCCGTTGAGCGTTTTGGAGATGGGCGAAGCCTACAAACAACACAACCGCCACCTGGTGCGCGGCTACCTGATGGTGGTCGAGGGGCTGTTCAGCGAGACCAGCACGCCCGCCCCGACCGTCGACCTGGAAAACCAGAACAGCCGCCTGCAAATCGCCCTGGAGCTCAACCAGCGAGCGCAGCAGGAACAGTTGCAGCACCTGGAGCGAGTACGTGCCCAGCAGGAGTTGATCCTGCTGCTGGCGCGCCAACGCTACACCACGCCCAACTCCCTGCAAGAAGCGGCTGAATTGATCACCCGCAGCGCCTGTGACATCTACCAGATCGACTGCGCCAGCATCTGGAACCTCGAAGGCCATCACCTGGTACCCATCTCGGCCTATCACCGCGCCGATCAACAACACCACCTGCCCGAAGCCATCGACGCCAGTGGCTTCCCGGATTACCTGGAAGCCCTGCATTCGAGCCGCGCCATCGATGCCACCCACGCGCTGCGCGACCCACGTACCCGGGAAATGGCCGAAAGCCTGCGCGCCAAGGACGTCCACGCGATGCTCGACGCCAGCATCCGTGTCGACGGCCAGGTCGTCGGCGTGCTGTGCCTGGAACAAGGCGGCAGCCCACGCGCCTGGCAGTCCGATGAGATCGCGTTCGCCGGCGAGCTGGCAGACCAGTTCGCCCAAGTCATCAACAACCACAACCGCCGCACCGCCACCAGCGCCCTGCACCTGTTCCAGCGCGCCGTGGAGCAAAGCGCCAACGCGTTTTTGCTGGTCAATTGCGATGGTGTGGTGGAGTACGTCAACCCCAGCTTCACCGCGATTACCCAGTACAGCGCCGAAGAAGTCCACGGCCATCGCCTGGCCCAACTGCCGGCCCTGGAAAACCTCAGCGAATTGCTGTTCGACGCGCCCTCGGCCCTGGCCAAAAGCAACAGCTGGCAAGGTGAGTTCAAGAGCCGTCGCAAGAACCTGGAACCCTACTGGGGCCAGCTGTCGATTTCCAAGGTGTATGGCGACAACCGCGAGTTGACCCACTACATCGGCATCTACGAAGACATCACCCAGACCAAGCTGGCGCAACAGCGCATCGAACGCTTGGCCTACACCGACAACCTGACCAACCTGGGCAATCGCCCGGCGTTCATTCGCAACCTCGACGAGCGCTTTGCCCGCGACAGCGACAGCCCGATCAGCCTGCTGTTAGTGGACATCGACAACTTCAAGCGCATCAACGACAGCCTCGGCCACCAGACTGGCGACAAGTTGCTGATCAGCCTCGCGCGCCGCCTGCGCAACAGCTTGAGCAGCGGCGGCAGCCTGGCGCGTTTCGCCAGTAACGAATTCGCGGTGCTGTTGGACGATGCCGACCTGGAGACCGGCCAGCAGGTGGCCAGCCAGTTGCTGGCCACCCTCGACAAGCCGATGTTCGTCGACAACCAGTTGATCAGCGTCACAGGCTCCGTGGGCCTGGCCTGCGCGCCGTTGCATGGCCGTGACCCACAGACCCTGATGCGCAACGCCGGCCTGGCCCTGCACAAGGCCAAGGCCAACGGCAAGCACCAGGTGCAAGTGTTCACCGAAGCCCTGAACGCCGAGGCCAGCTACAAGCTGTTCGTGGAAAACAACCTGCGCCGTGCCCTGACCCAGAACGAGCTGGACGTGTTCTACCAGCCCAAGCTGTGCCTGCGCAGCGGTCGCCTGCTGGGCATGGAAGCGCTGTTGCGCTGGAACCACCCGGAAAAGGGCATGATCCGCCCCGACCAGTTCATCAGCGTGGCTGAAGAGACCGGGCTGATCATCCCCATCGGCAAATGGATCGCGCGCCAGGCTTGCCGCATGAGCCGGCAATTGACGGCCGCAGGCCTGGGCAACTTGCAGGTGGCCATCAACCTGTCGCCCAAGCAATTCTCCGACCCGGACCTGGTGGCCTCGATTGCCACCATCCTCAAGGAGGAACAGCTGCCGGCCAACCTGCTGGAGCTGGAGCTGACCGAAGGCCTGCTACTGGAAGCCACCGAAGATACGCGCCTGCAACTGGACCAGCTCAAGAGCTTTGGCCTGACCCTGGCGATGGACGACTTCGGCACCGGTTACTCGTCGTTGAGCTACTTGAAAAAATTCCCCATCGACATCATTAAGATTGATCGCAGCTTTATCCACGAAATCCCGGACAACCAGGACGACATGGAAATCACCTCGGCGGTGATCGCCATGGCCCACAACCTCAAGCTCAAGGTGGTGGCCGAAGGCATCGAGACCGCTGAGCAGTTGGCGTTCCTGCGCCGGCACCGTTGCGACGTGGGCCAGGGCTATCTGTTCGACCGCCCGATCCCGGGTGCCGAGCTGCTGCACAGGCTTAAACGCTACCCGCGCGGGCCAATCGCCTGACAGCGCTGTAACACTCGGGCACACTGGCTGTCTGACAATTTACTGTTACTCAACCTGACGAGAGGACTGATCATGGTCTTGCGCTCGGAAATTCTGGTGAATAAAAACGTGCTGCCTACTCAAGAACAAGCTCTGCCTGGCCGTGAAACCCCGATGAAGCTGCCCGAAACGCACTTCGTCAACGGCAACCCACTGCTGGGGCCGTTCCTGGATGACGTCGGCTTTGCGATCTTCGGCCTGGGCTGTTTCTGGGGCGCAGAACGCAAGTTCTGGCAGCGCGATGGCGTGGTCAGCACCGTGGTCGGCTACGCTGGCGGCTTTACGCCCAACCCGACGTATGAAGAAGTCTGCTCGGGCCTCACTGGCCATAGCGAAGTGGTGCTGGTGGTGTATGACCAAGCCAAGGTGAAATACGAAGACCTGTTGAAGATGTTCTGGGAATTGCACAACCCGACCCAGGGCATGCGCCAGGGCAACGACATCGGCAGCCAGTACCGTTCGGTGATCTACGCCACCACGCCTGAGCAACTGGCGGCAGCCAAGGCCAGTGCCGAGGCGTATCAGCAAGAGCTGAGCAAGGCCGGCCTGGGTGAGATCACCACGGAAATCGATGAGGCCCCGACGGTGTACTTCGCCGAGGCGTATCACCAGCAGTACCTGGCGAAGAATCCCCAGGGTTACTGCGGGATCGGCGGCACGGGCGTGACTTGCCCGATCTGACGCCGACCTCTGTAGGAGCGAGCTTGCTCGTGAAAGACCTGAGAGCGCCGCAGGGCGTCAGGTTTCCCGCGTTATCGTTAACGATTTTCGCGAGCAAGCTCGCTCCTACAGTGGGTTATTCGGCGATAAGCCAATCCATCTGCCAGCCACCCTGGGTCTGGCCCAGTTGCTTGGACAACCACGGCAGCAACTCACGCAGCTCCTCTTCCAAGCCCCACGGCGGGTTGGCAATCGCCAGGCCCGAGCCAGTGAGGGTATTGGGCGTGTCCAGCGGATGCACCAGCAACTCCACACGCAGCAGCTTCGGCGCACCGGTACCGGCCAGGTCCTGGTAGAAACGGCGCAACATGCGCTGGTCTTTCACCGGGTACCAGATCGCCGCCACCGTCTGGCGCATACGGCTGACGGCCTCCTTGAGGGACGCGGCGCAACGCTGCATTTCGTCGAGCTTTTCAAACGGCGGGTCGATCAGCATCAGCGCGCGCTTTTCCGGCACTGGCAGCAAGGCCCGTGGCACGTGCCAGCCTTCGCCCAAGTGCACTTTGACGCGGCGATCACCCTTCATGTTGTCCTTGAGCAGCACGCCATCTTCAGGGTGCTTCTCGTTGAGCAGCACACGGTCCTGGGGCCGCGTGAGGCGGCGCGCCAGTTCCGGCGAGCCGGGGTAGTAGCGCAACTGGCCATCCGGGTTCATATCGTGCAGCACGCGCATGTAGTCGGCGGTGAGCGGCGGCAGGTCGCTTGCGCCCCACAGGCGGGCGATGCCTTCCAGGTACTCACCGGTGCGGTTGGCCTGGTCGCCCTGCAAGTCGTACAAGCCAATGCCTGCGTGAGTGTCGAGGTAGGCGAACGGCTGTTCCTTGCGCGACATCAGGGCGATGAGGCGGGTCAAGGTCAGGTGTTTGAAGACATCGGCATGGTTGCCGGCGTGAAAGGCGTGACGATAATTCATGGTTGCTCCTGCGCAGGGGGCGAAGTTTACCTTCTACCGGCGCAAAGGTGCAGGGCCGCACGGCAGGCGGCACGGATGTCACGCTATCACCAGGGGCTTAACTGAGTTGCGAGGCAAGGTAATCAGCCAATGCGCCATGGCTGATTTGCGGCCTGCGTGCGAAGTAGGCGACCTTGTGCTGCAAGGTGGTTGGCGTAAACGCAGTGTAGAGGTCAGGGCGCTGTTCCTGGAGCCATTGCAGCAGGTTGTCGACCAGCACCTGCGGTGACTGCTGGGCCATGTGCGTCAGCAACGATGCCGGTACCCGCCACCACGGGCTGGTTGGGGCCGCCGTGACGGATTTGGGCGCCACCGACAGCGGCTGGCCGTTGACCAAGTAGCGCTGGAACACCGGCAATACGCGCGCCGCCTCGTCGCCTAATGACTGCAACATCGGCAAAAGGTGCGCGCCATCCCAGAAACGTAAAAACACCGGCTGGCTTTGCGGCAGGTACACCTGGGTCAAGCCCTGCAAATGCGCGATCACCACCTCCAGCGGGCTGGATGAGACCGCCAGCCAGCCCCAATCCGTCGCATGGGTGGTGGCTATCCAATCGAGAAAGGCACTGCCCGGCTCCACGACGCCAACGTAGGGCATGACCTCATCCCAGTCAGCGTAGGCCGTGCCCGCCCAGATCGGTCGTGGCATCTTTGCCGCGACCGTGGCTTGCCAGGCGGCGAGCGGCTTAGCGTCGCTGGCGTTGCCCAGCACGGCGTACAGCTGTTCATCTGGCTGCAACGGGAATTGCGCCAGCCAGGCACTGGGCGTCAAGGGCGCGGGCATCAGGACGCACTCCGTACATGGGCGCCGATGTCACACTGGCCGTTTTTGCAGCGCTCGCATTCTTCGCAAAACGGCGCGCTGCGTTTCAGGCTGACCACTTGCGCACGGCTTAACGGCGCGGGCACCACCGCCAATAAAGTCTCGTTCAATCCAGGCATCAACGGCGCCGGTGTCGGGGCAGGCGCACTGCCGAGCTGGATCGGCACGCTGCTGAATATCCCGCCCGCCGACAACGTGATCGACTGCCCGCCCGCCTGGATCGTCACACTGGCACCCGCATCAATGATGATGCTTTGCCCGGCGCCCAGCGCAATGGTCTGCCCGGCCCGCATGTGCTGCGAACCGCCGACCACCAGATGGTCATCCTGCTTGAGCTGCGTCAAACGGTGGCCGTGGGTGATGCGCTGCTCCTGGCCCTGCAACTCATGGCGCGACTCGCCGCCCACCCGCACATGACGCTGGTTATCGACCTGTACCTGCTGGTCGTGCAGCACATGCGCGGTCCAGTCCCGCTGGGCGCGCAGGTAGATTTCCTCGGCGCCCTTGCGGTCCTCGATACGCAGTTCGTTGTAGCCGCCACCGCCCGGGCTGCTCTGGCTACGCCAGAGACTGCGAGTCTTGTCCGCGGGCAGGTCGAGGGGCACAGGCGTGGCGGCGTTGGGCAGGCACCCCACCACCAGCGGCAGGTCCATGTCGCCATCGACGAACCCCACCAGCACTTCCATGCCCACCCGGGGGATCAGCACCACACCATAACGGTCATGGGCCCAGCCGCTGGCTACCCGCAACCAGCAACTGGAATGGTCGTTGTGCTCACCAACGCGATCCCAGGCCAATTGCACCTTGACCCGGCCGTATTCGTCACAGTGAACCTCACTGTCAACCGGGCCAGTGACCACCGCGCTTTGATACCCCGACACCGTCGGGCGCGGCTGCTCCGGCAAGGGCGGACGAAACACCGCATCCCATGGCGCGGCCACAAATGCGTTGCGATACCCCTGGCGCAGCTCCCCACCGTCCTCCTCGGTGACTGCCTCCTCCAGCACTTGGGGCTGCTTGCCTTCATGGCGCACCTGCGTCACTAGCCACAAGTCATTCCAGTCCTCGCGGGGGTGCTCACGCAACTGCAAAAACCGGCCACTGGCCAACGCCGGCTCATCGCCCTGACCATGGGCACTGCGATAGTCGCTGCGGTGCCGCTCCAGGCCACGCTGGGCGAGATATTTGCCATGGGTGCGGTCGGAAAAATTACCAGGGTAGTGCTGCGCTTCAAGCTTGGGCAATGACGCGTCGACAGCCGTACTTTCCAGCTCGACATGGGGTTTGCGAAAGTCGTAATCGCGCAGGTTCAGCGCCGTGGTCCGGGTCGCCAATTGCAAGGTGAAGCGCTTGATCGCGGGGGTCTCGGCCACCATTCCCGAACCTGGCCGGTAAGGCGTAGGCTGATCCATCTGGGCAAACACCGTCTGGTCATCGCCAAACACCAGCAGGTGCCCTTCGGGGGAATGCTGGAAGTGATAGTGAATCCCCAGCTCGGCACACAGGCGCTGGATGAACGCCAGGTCGCTCTCGCCGAACTGCACGCAATATTCACGCTCAGGGTAATCACCGCTCAGCCGGAACTCGAAACGGTCACTGTGAATCCCCTGCCCGGCCAGCACCTGGGCAACAATCTGCGGCACCGTCTTATGCTGGAAAATGCGCTGGTGGCTGCTGTGCGCCAGGTACGCCAGATGCGGCGCAAGGCTGAGTTGGTAGCGCGTCAGGCGCCGGCCCGAGTCGCCCTGGGCAACCCGATACACCAGGCCATGAACGCCATGCCCCTGCTCATCGAAGCCCAAGTACACCTGGCGATGCAGCAAGCCCTCCAGGTCGATATCCGGCTGCTCGCAGACCAGCTCAAGTTCAAACCGGTAAGGCTGGCTGATGGCCTCGGTGCCGTTGAACGCGAACACCTTGAAGTCACTGGGCGCCCCATCCAGGGCCAGGGTAAATGCAGGTTGGTTGGCAGGAGCGAACATCCGGTGTTTCTCTGCGAGGGGTGGGCGGACGATTCTGCACCAGCCGTTCGCCTGGCCGAGCGATGCGCCGGCAAATCAGTAAGGTCCTACGTGAGCAACGCAGGAATCCTCAGGCATCAACGGCAATTGCGCCAATCAGCCCACAAAAAAGGCCCAGCGTCCTAGGGACGTGGGCCTTTCTTATTCGCTCAACAGGCGTTAAACGCCCAACGAATTACTTGTTCAAGTTGTAATCTTTTTCCGCAGCATCAAAACGCTCGACCATACCCACCGTCGGTGCGCCCATCTTGCTCACGAAGTAGATCGCCAGGCTGGCGAAGATGAAGCCTGGGATGATTTCGTACAGGCCCAGCAATTCGAAGTGCTTCCACACGATCACGGTGATCGCGCCGACCAGGATGCCAGCCAGTGCGCCGTTGCGGGTCATGTTTTTCCAGATCACCGAGATCAGTACCACAGGGCCGAATGCAGCGCCGAAACCGGCCCAGGCGTAGCTGACCAGGCCCAGTACGCGGTTTTCCGGGTTGGCGGCCATGGCGATGGCGATCAAGGCCACGACCAGCACCATCAGGCGGCCGACCCATACCAGTTCACGCTGGGACGCGCCCTTGCGCAGGAAAGCCTTGTAGAAGTCTTCGGTCAGGGCGCTGGAGCACACCAGCAATTGGCAGCTCAGGGTGCTCATCACCGCCGCCAGAATGGCCGACAGCAATACACCGGCAACCCATGGGTTGAACAGGATCTTGGCCAGTTCGATAAACACACGCTCTGGGTTTTCAGTCACCGGGCCTGCCACTTCCGGGTGCGCCGAGAAGTAAGCGATACCGAAGAAGCCCACTGCCACGGTGCCGCCCAGGCACAGGATCATCCAGGCCATGGAAATACGACGCGCCTTGGCGATCGACTTCACCGAGTCCGCGGCCATGAAACGCGCGAGGATGTGCGGCTGGCCGAAGTAGCCCAGGCCCCAGCCCATCAGCGAGATGATGCCGATGAAGGTGGTGTTTTTCAGCATATCGAAGCTGGTCGGGTCCTTGGCTTCAATGGCCAGGAAGGTGGTGTCTACGCCGCCGGTGGCCAGCAGCACAATGATCGGCGTGAGGATCAGCGCGAAGATCATCAGCGTGGCTTGTACGGTGTCGGTCCAGCTGACTGCCAGGAAACCACCGATGAAGGTGTAGGCAATGGTCGCTGCAGCACCGGCCCACAGCGCGGTCTCGTAGGACATGCCGAAGGTGCTTTCGAACAGGCGGGCGCCGGCGACGATGCCGGAGGCGCAGTAGATGGTGAAGAACACCAGGATCACCACGGCGGAGATGATCCGCAGCAGGCCGCTTTTATCTTCGAAGCGGCTGGAGAAGTAATCCGGCAGGGTCAGGGCGTCGCCGTTGTGTTCGGTCTGCACCCGCAGGCGGCCGGCCACGAACAACCAGTTGAGGTAAGCACCGACGATCAGGCCGATGGCAATCCAGCTTTCCGACAGACCGGACATGTAGATCGCGCCCGGCAAGCCCATCAACAGCCAGCCGCTCATGTCGGAAGCACCGGCGGACAGAGCTGTCACCACGCTACCAAGGCTGCGACCGCCCAGGATGTAATCGGAAAGGTTGTTGGTGGAGCGATAGGCCATCAGGCCGATCAGCACCATTGCTGCGATGTAGATCACGAACGTGATCAGGGTTGGATTACTAACGCTCATAGGAGTGACGCCCTGGCTTTGTTTTTATGTAGCGACGGTCATGGGGACGGCCACCCGTGGATAACCGGATAGACGAACCTGCATGCCGCGCATTTATGACTGGCGTTTCCCCAGGAAAGCCGCCAGCCGATGAACCCACCCACAGGGTTGGTTGCACCTTGGTGCGCGAATGCTATTCAACAAAGCAAATAAGGTGCAACCAGTTTCTGCCGTTTAAGTTGCACCCAAGTATGTTTTAGGACAAACGCGCTTTTTTTGCTCCTTTTCGGAGCAAGAACAGCCGATCTCAGAAGCAAATGCACCAGCGCGGAGCGGATTCCGTCGTCGGTTTATTTTTTTCCGATCAAGCGTCGAACATTTAACCAACAAAAGGGTTGCACCCGGTTGCACCTCGAGATGGGCAAAGCTAATCTTGCCGCCAGCAGATGCCACTCGGTAGTGGCACCCATGAGGATAAAAAAATGGCAACGACCACCCTTGGGGTCAAACTCGACGACCCGACCCGCGAACGCCTGAAGGCCGCCGCGACCTCCATTGATCGCACGCCGCACTGGCTGATCAAGCAGGCGATTTTCAATTACCTGGAGAAACTCGAGGGTGGTGCAACCCTATCCGAGCTCAATGGCTTGAGCAGCAAGGAGGCCGATGATGCCGGCGAGGTCCAGGCCGACCACGCCCACCAGTGCTTCCTTGAGTTCGCCGAGAGCATCCTGCCGCAATCGGTATTGCGTGCCGCGATCACCGCTGCTTACCGCCGCCCCGAGCCGGAAGTGGTGCCGATGCTGATCGAACAGGCGCGCCTGCCAGCCCCGATGGCCGAAGCCACCAACAAGCTGGCCGCGAGCATTGCCGAAAAACTGCGCAATCAGAAGAGTGCTGGCGGCCGTGCCGGTATTGTTCAGGGCCTGTTGCAAGAATTCTCCCTGTCATCCCAGGAAGGCGTGGCGCTGATGTGCCTGGCCGAAGCGCTGCTGCGCATCCCGGACAAAGGCACCCGCGATGCACTGATCCGCGACAAGATCAGCACCGGCAACTGGCAGCCGCATTTGGGCAACAGCCCTTCGCTGTTCGTCAACGCCGCCACCTGGGGCCTGCTGCTGACCGGCAAGCTGGTGTCGACCCACAACGAAGCAGGCCTGACCTCATCCCTGAGCCGCATCATTGGCAAGAGCGGCGAGCCGATGATCCGCAAGGGCGTCGACATGGCCATGCGCCTGATGGGCGAGCAGTTCGTCACCGGCGAAACCATCGCCGAAGCCCTGGCCAATGCGAGCAAATTCGAAGCCAAGGGCTTCCGTTATTCCTACGACATGCTCGGTGAAGCCGCACTCACCGAACACGACGCCCAGAAGTACCTGGCCTCGTACGAACAAGCCATTCACTCCATCGGCAAAGCCTCCCACGGCCGTGGGATCTATGAAGGCCCGGGCATTTCCATCAAGCTCTCCGCCCTGCACCCGCGCTACAGCCGTGCGCAGTACGAGCGTGTGATGGACGAGCTGTACCCGCGCCTGCTGTCGCTGACCTTGCTGGCCAAGCAGTACGACATCGGCCTGAACATCGACGCCGAAGAAGCCGACCGCCTGGAGCTGTCCCTGGACCTGCTCGAACGCCTGTGCTTCGAGCCGCAATTGACCGGCTGGAACGGCATCGGCTTTGTGATCCAGGCCTACCAGAAGCGTTGCCCGTATGTGATCGACTACGTCATCGACCTGGCCCGCCGCAGCCGCCATCGCCTGATGATCCGCCTGGTAAAAGGCGCGTACTGGGACAGCGAAATCAAGCGCGCCCAAGTCGAAGGCCTGGAAGGCTACCCGGTGTACACCCGCAAGGTGTACACCGACGTTTCCTACATTGCCTGCGCACGCAAACTGCTGTCGGTGCCGGAAGTCATCTACCCGCAGTTCGCCACGCACAACGCCCACACCTTGTCGGCTATCTACCACATCGCAGGTCAAAACTATTACCCCGGCCAGTACGAGTTCCAGTGCCTGCACGGCATGGGTGAACCGCTGTACGAACAGGTTGTAGGCAAGGTTTCCGAAGGCAAGTTGAACCGTCCGTGCCGTGTGTACGCGCCGGTCGGTACCCACGAAACACTGTTGGCTTACCTGGTTCGTCGCCTGCTGGAAAACGGCGCCAACACCTCGTTCGTCAACCGCATCGCTGACCAGTCCATCTCGATCCAGGAATTGGTAGCCGACCCGGTGGCCAGCATCGAGCAAATGGCAACCCAGGAAGGCGGTTTCGGCCTGCCGCACCCGCGCATTCCGTTGCCACGCGACCTGTACGGCAGCGACCGCGCCAACTCGGCCGGTATCGACCTGGCCAACGAACATCGCCTGGCCTCGTTGTCCTGCGCCCTGCTGGCCACCGCTCACAACAACTGGAAGGCCGCACCGATGCTCGGTTGCGCCGCCAGCAATGAAGCGGCCCAACCGGTGCTGAACCCGTCCGACCTGCGTGACGTGGTCGGCCAGGTACAGGAAGCCACCGTCGAAGACGTCGACAACGCCATCCAGTGCGCCATCAGCGCCGCGCCGATCTGGCAGGCCACCCCGCCCGCCGAACGCGCTGCCATCCTGGAACGCGCCGCCGACCTGATGGAAGGCGAGATCCAGCCACTGATGGGCCTGCTGGCCCGCGAAGCAGGCAAGACCTTCGCCAACGCCATCGCCGAAGTGCGTGAAGCCGTGGACTTCCTGCGTTACTACGCGGTGCAGGCGCGCAACGACTTTACCAATGACGCCCACCGCCCATTGGGCCCGGTGGTGTGCATCAGCCCGTGGAACTTCCCGCTCGCCATCTTCAGCGGCCAGGTAGCTGCTGCACTGGCTGCCGGTAACCCGGTGCTGGCCAAGCCTGCCGAGCAGACCCCGCTGGTGGCTGCCCAAGCCGTACGCATCCTGCTTGAAGCTGGCATTCCGGAAGGCGTGCTGCAACTGCTGCCAGGCCAGGGCGAAAGCGTCGGTGCCCGCCTGGTGGGTGATGATCGCGTCAAAGGCGTGATGTTCACCGGTTCCACCGAAGTGGCGCGCCTGCTGCAACGCAATGTCGCCGGTCGCCTGGATGCCCAGGGTCGCCCGATTCCGCTGATCGCCGAAACCGGTGGCCAGAACGCGATGATCGTCGACTCCTCGGCGCTCACCGAACAAGTGGTGATCGACGTCGTCTCGTCGGCCTTCGACAGCGCCGGTCAACGTTGCTCGGCCCTGCGCGTACTGTGCCTGCAGGAAGATTCGGCAGACCGTGTAGTCGAAATGCTCAAGGGCGCCATGGCTGAATGCCGCCTGGGTAACCCGGAACGCCTGTCGGTGGACATCGGGCCGGTGATCGATGCCGAAGCCAAGGCGGGTATCGAGAAACACATCCAGGCCATGCGCGACAAAGGCCGCAACGTTTACCAGGTGGCGATTGCCGACGGTGAAGAGATCAAGCGCGGCACCTTCGTGATGCCAACCCTGATCGAGCTGGAAAGCTTCGACGAACTGCAACGCGAGATCTTCGGCCCGGTACTGCACGTGGTGCGCTACAAGCGCAAAGAGATCGACCAGCTCATCGGCCAGATCAACGCTTCCGGCTACGGCCTGACCCTGGGCGTGCATACCCGCATCGACGAGACCATCGCCAAGGTGATCGACAACGTCAACGCCGGGAACGTATACGTCAACCGCAACATTGTGGGTGCCGTGGTCGGCGTGCAACCGTTCGGCGGCGAAGGCCTGTCGGGCACTGGCCCGAAAGCCGGTGGCCCGCTGTACCTGTACCGCTTGTTGTCGACTCGTCCTACCGATGCGATCGAGCAATCCTTCGTACGCGGCGACAAGTTGGCCGCGCCGGATGTACGCCTGCGTGATGCCATGAGCCTATCGCTGACCGCCCTGAAAACCTGGGCCGACGGCAATAAGTTCAGTGAACTGAGCGCCTTGTGCACGCAGTTCGCCGCCCAATCGCAAAGCGGTATCACCCGTCAACTGGCCGGCCCGACCGGCGAGCGCAACAGCTACGCCATCCTGCCGCGCGAGCACGTACTGTGCCTGGCCGAGGTAGAAGGTGACCTGCTGACCCAACTGGCGGCGGTATTGGCCGTCGGTGGTTCGGCGGTATGGCCGGAAACCGAGCTGACCAAGGCCTTGTTCCCACGCCTGCCGAAAGAGATTCAGGCGAAGATCAAGCGCGTGGCCGACTGGTCCAAGGACGACGTGGTGTTTGACGCCGTGCTGCATCATGGTGATTCCGACCAACTGCGTGCGGTGTGCCAGCAAGTGGCGCAGCGCGGTGGGGCGATTGTCGGGGTGCATGGCATGTCGCAAGGCGAAACGGCGATTGCGCTGGAGCGCTTGGTGATCGAGCGTGCGCTGAGCGTAAACACCGCTGCAGCAGGTGGTAACGCCAGCCTGATGACCATCGGCTAGCTGACACAACGCGGTAAAAGTGTGGGAGCTGGCTTGCCTGCGATAGCGGTGAGCCAGTCACATACATGTCGACTGGCACGGCCTCATCGCAGGCAAGCCAGCTCCCACACTGATCGCGCTCCACCTTGCGCCAGCGTTCTGCCCTTCTATCACTTAAATCAATCTTGCTATCCACCCTCCATTCGCGCACTTAGACTCAGGCCAATTCCTTCCAAGGTACGCCGCCATGTCCGAGACGCTGCTCAGTTCCCGCAATCTGGCTTTCGAGCTGTATGAAGTCCTCGATGCCGAGGGCCTGACCCAGCGCGAGCGGTTTGCCGAGCACAACCGTGAAACCTTCGATGCCGCCATCAGCACGGCGCGCAATATCGCAGAAAAATACTTCGCCCCTCACAACCGCAAGAACGACGAAAACGAGCCCCGCTATGAAAACGGCCAGGCGATCCTGATTCCGGAGGTCAAGCCGGCCGTGGACGCCTTCCTTGAAGCCGGTTTCCTCAACGCGGCACGCAGCTTTGAAGCAGGTGGCATGCAGCTGCCAACCCTGTTGTCCCAGGCTTGTTTCGCGCACTTCCAATCGGCTAACGCCGCCTCGACGTCCTACCCGTTCCTGACCATGGGCGCCGCCAACCTCATTGAGAGCTTTGGCACCGAGGAGCAGAAACAACGCTTCCTGCAGCCAATGATCGACGGGCGCTTCTTCGGCACCATGGCCCTGACCGAGCCCCATGCCGGTTCTTCCCTGTCGGACATTCGGACCCGTGCAGAACCAGCGGCTGACGGCAGTTATCGACTCAAGGGCAACAAGATCTTTATCTCCGGTGGCGACCATTCGCTGTCGGAAAACATCGTGCACATGGTGCTGGCCAAGTTGCCGGATGCACCTGCGGGGGTGAAGGGCATTTCGCTGTTTATCGTGCCCAAGTTCCTGGTCAACGATGACGGCAGCCTGGGCGCTCGCAACGATGTGCTGCTGGCGGGGCTGTTCCACAAGATGGGCTGGCGCGGCACCACGTCCACGGCGCTTAACTTCGGCGATAACGGCAACTGCGTCGGCTATCTGGTGGGCAAACCGCACCAGGGCCTGAGCTGCATGTTCCAGATGATGAACGAGGCGCGCATCGGCGTGGGCATGGGCGCGGTGATGCTCGGTTACGCCGGCTACCTTTATTCCCTGGACTACGCCCGCGAACGGCCCCAGGGGCGCCTGCCCGACAGCAAAGACCCAAGCACCGCCCCGGTGGCGATCATCCAGCACGCCGACATCAAGCGCATGCTGCTGACCCAGAAAGCCTATGTGGAAGGCGCCTTTGACCTCGGCCTGTACGCGGCGCGGCTGTTCGACGACACCACCACCCTGGCAACCGACACCGAGCGCAAGCACGCCCACGAACTGCTGGATCTGCTCACGCCGATCGTCAAATCCTGGCCGTCGGAGTTCTGCCTCAAGGCCAACGAGCTGGCGATCCAGATTCTCGGCGGCCACGGCTACACCCGCGAATACCCAGTGGAGCAGTACTACCGCGACAACCGCCTGAACCCCATCCATGAAGGCACCCACGGCATCCAGTCCCTGGACCTGCTCGGGCGCAAATTGGCGCAGAACGGTGGTGCCGGCTTGAAGCAACTGATTCGTCTGATCGCCGAGACCGGCGCCCGGGCGCAAAAACACCCTTCACTCACGGCGCTGCGAGAGCCGCTGGAGCAACTGGTAAACCGGCTGCAAAGCGTCACGATTGGCCTGCTCACCGATCTCGCCCAAGGCAAGGTCAACAGCAGCCTGGCGAACTCGGCGCTGTACTTGAAAGTGTTCGGGCACACGGTGATTGGCTGGCGCTGGCTGGAACAGGCGATCCGCGCCGAAGAAGGGCTGGCCAAGGGTGACGCGGCCGATGCGGCCTTTTATAAGGGCAAGCTCCAGGCCGCCCGGTACTTCCTGACCTGGGAAGTACCGAGCTGCCATCATGAACTGGCGATTCTGGAGGCACGCGACGATACGTGCCTGGGCATGCAAGACGAGTGGTTCTAGCCCTCAGGGCTGACCGATCACCTTGGAGATCACATCGACCGTGGCGCTGACTTGCTCTTGGTAACGGTCGAGTTCCTGCTGGTGCGCCTGTTGCATTTCAATCTGCTCGGCGCACAGGTTCAGCGCGGCCAATACCAATAGCTTGTCACCGATCAGGGTCGGGTACTTTTTCTTGGTAACGGCCAGGGAGGCCTTGAGCATGGTCACGGCATGCATCAGGGTCTGATCTTCGCCGGCCGGTGCCTTGATCGAGTAATCCTCTCCGAGAATCGAAACGACCTTTATGCCCTCACTCATGCGCTGACAGGCCCTGCACTCACACGCTCAACCAGCGCCTGGATGCGGGCGGCGGTGGCGCCGTGCTTTTCTTCCTGTTCCATCAGGTTCAGTTGCAGGCTTTCGTTTTCGTCCTTGGCGCGGGCCAGCTCGGCCTTGAGGGATTCGTTGCTGCCCAGCAGTTCTTGATTCTGCTGTACGAGGTCGCTGACCAGTTGTTCCAATTGGCTGAGGGATGCTTCTAACATTTTGATTTCTCGGGCGTTTAAAAAGGGCGGTGACGATAAAGAAAATTCACCTCGGATGCCAGGGTTATCCCTGGCCGCGCAGCCCGATGTTGCAAGGCCGGGCCGCACGTTCGAGCCTTAGTGACTGCATTTACCCGATCTGGTTCCTGAACTCACCCAACGCCTGGTCCGATGCGACAAAAGCGCGCGCACCCTTAAGACTTTAGTCGCAGGGCCGATAAGGCGGGCACACCTCGTCTCATGGCCGCATGGATAGCGCCTCCCCCAGGACTCCAGCATGTCTCTTCGTAATATGAATATCGCCCCGAGGGCCTTCCTCGGCTTCGCGTTTATTGGCGCCTTGATGTTGTTGCTCGGTGTGTTCGCCCTGAACCAGATGAGCAAAATTCGTGCGGCCACCGAAGACATCACCTCGGCCAGCGTGCCCAGCATTCGCGCCCTGGATGAATTCACCCAACTCACATTGCGCCTGCGCGTGCTGTCGTACCGCTTGCTGACCAACCGCGAGCCGGACGTACAGCAAAAGACCCTCGAAGCCTTTGAACTGCGCAATCAGCAGATTCGTACGGCCCAGGACATCTACGAAAAACTGATCACCAGCACCGACGAACGCAACGCCTACAACGAGTACGTGCGCCTGCTGGGCCAGTACCGCCAGATTGAAGAGCGCATGAAGAGCCTGTCTCGCGCCAATCAGGTCAACGAACTGCGCAGCCTGCTCAACACCGAATTGCTGGAGAACTCCGAGCAGGTCAATGCGGTCTTGACCCGCTTGCTGGATATCAATAACGACGACGCCAACGCCACCAACCAGCGCGCCAAAGACCAATACGACATGGCCTTTGACCTGGTGGTAGGCCTGCTGGTGGTTGCCACGGCGCTGACCTTGCTGTTCGCCTGGTTGCTGACCCGCAGCATCACCCTGCCCATCGCCCAGGCGCTCGAAGCCGCCGAAGAAGTGGCCGAAGGCAACCTGACGCGCCCGATCACCGTGGACGGCAACGACGAAGCCGGGCGCCTGCTCGCGGCCATGGCCAAGATGCAGCACAAACTGCGCGACACCCTGCAACGTATCGCCGGCTCCGCCACCCAGCTGGCGTCTGCCGCTGAAGAGCTCAATGCGGTCACCGACGAAAGCGCCCGTGGCCTGACCCAGCAGAACAACGAAATCGAACAGGCCGCCACTGCCGTCAACGAGATGACCAGCGCGGTGGAAGAAGTCGCACGCAATGCGGTGAGCACCTCCGAAGCCTCGCGCAATGCCACCACCTCTGCCGGCGACGGCCGCGACCTGGTGCAAGAAACCGTCAGCGCCATCGAACGCATGAGTACCGATGTGCAGGCCACCGCCTCCCTGATTGGTGACCTGGCCAATGAGTCGCGGGATATTGGCAAAGTGCTGGACGTGATCCGTGGCCTGGCCGACCAGACCAACCTGCTGGCCCTGAACGCGGCGATCGAAGCCGCCCGAGCCGGGGAAGCCGGGCGTGGTTTCGCCGTGGTGGCCGATGAAGTGCGCGCGCTGGCCCATCGCACCCAGCAGTCCACCAGCGAAATCGAGCGCATGATCGGCAGCATCCAGACAGGCACCGAACACGCGGTGGACTCGATGCGCAACAGCACCGAGCGCGCCGAATCGACACTCAACATCGCCCGCGGCGCGGGCCTGTCGCTGGACACCATCAACACGGCGATTGTGGAGATCAACGAGCGCAACCTGGTGATCGCCAGCGCGGCGGAAGAACAGGCCCAGGTGGCGCGGGAAGTGGACCGCAACCTGGTGAATATCCGTGACCTGTCGGTGCAATCGGCCACGGGCGCCAGCCAGACCAGTGCGGCGAGCGGTGAGTTGTCGCGCTTGGCGGTGGACTTGAATGGGATGGTAGGAAGGTTCCGCCTCTAACCCTAAAACCCGCCCCACCCTTGTAGGAGCGAGCTTGCTCGCGAAAAACGCCAACGATAACGCGCGCTTGCTGAATGAACGTGGCGCCTGGGAGTTTTTCGCGAGCAAGCTCACTCCTACAGAGGCAGCCCCCTCGCACATTTGCCTGTGCGCGAATCAGAAAAAGCTTTTTGACAGCGCAGCAATTCAACAGGTTAGAATCCCTGGCACGCAGACTGCATGGTCAGTTTGCGTCCTGCCCCCCCCTGCCCTGGAGTACTGCCTTTGAATGCGACGACCATCAACAGCCTGTTCTTGATCGGCGCGTTGCTGGTGACTGCGAGCATTCTGGTGAGTTCGCTTTCGTCACGCCTGGGCATCCCCATTCTGGTGATTATCCTGGCCGTGGGCATGACCGCCGGGGTCGATGGCGGTGGCATCATTTTCGATAACTACCCCACCGCCTACCTGGTGGGCAACCTCGCCCTCGCCGTGATCCTGCTCGACGGCGGTTTGCGCACCCGGGTGGCGAGTTTCCGCGTGGCGCTGTGGCCGGCGTTGTCCCTGGCCACGGTGGGGGTGTTGATTACCACCGGCCTCACGGGCATGGCCGCGGCCTGGCTGTTTAACCTCAACATCATTCAAGGCTTGCTGATCGGCGCCATCGTCGGCTCCACGGACGCCGCGGCGGTGTTCTCGCTGCTGGGCGGCAAGGGCCTCAACGAGCGGGTCAGCGCCAGCCTGGAAATCGAATCCGGCAGTAACGATCCGATGGCGGTGTTCCTTACCGTCACCCTGATCGACATGCTCGCCAGCGGCCAGACCGGCCTGCACTGGAGCCTGCTCACGCACCTGATCCGCGAATTCGGCATCGGTGGCCTGGTAGGCTTGGGCGGCGGCTGGCTGATGCTGCAACTGGTCAACCGCATCAACCTGGCCAACGGCCTGTACCCGATCCTGGTGATCGCCGGCGGCCTGTTCGTATTCGCCCTGACCAACGCCCTTCATGGCAGCGGTTTCCTCGCCGTGTACCTGTGCGGGCTGGTGATCGGCAACCGCCCGGTGCGCAGCCGCCATGGCATTTTGCATATGCTCGACGGCATGGCCTGGCTGGCGCAGATAGGGATGTTCTTGGTGCTGGGCCTGCTGGTCACGCCTCACGATTTGCTGCCCATTGCCGTGCCCGCCCTGGGCCTGGCGCTGTGGATGATCCTGTTTGCGCGGCCACTGTCGGTGATGGTTGGCCTGCTGCCATTCAAGGCGTTCCACGGGCGCGAAAAGGCCTTTATCGCCTGGGTCGGCCTGCGCGGCGCGGTACCGATCATCCTCGCGGTGTTCCCGCTGATGGCCGGCCTGCCCCATGCGCAGCTGTACTTCAACCTGGCATTCTTTATCGTGCTGGTCTCGCTGTTGGTGCAGGGCACCAGCCTGCCGTGGGTGGCCAAGCTGCTCAAAGTCACCGTACCGCCAGACCCGGCGCCGATCTCCCGCGCTGCCCTGGAAGTGCACGTTACCAGCGAGTGGGAGCTGTTCGTCTACCGCCTGGGCGCGGAAAAATGGTGCATCGGCGCGGCCCTGCGCGAGCTGAAAATGCCCGAAGGCACGCGCATCGCGGCGCTGTTTCGTGGCCAGCAACTGCTCCATCCGTCGGGTAGTACAGTGCTGGAAGTCGGCGATTTGCTCTGTGTGATCGGCCACGAACACAACCTGCCGGCCCTGGGCAAACTGTTCAGCCAGGCGCCGCAACGGGGCCTCGATTTGCGCTTCTTCGGTGACTTCGTACTCGAAGGCGACGCCCAGCTGGGCGCGGTTTCGGCCTTGTACGGGCTCAAGCTTGAGGGTATCGACCCGGACATGCCATTGAGCCGCTTCATTACCCAGAAGGTTGGCGGTGCACCGGTAGTCGGCGACCAGGTGGAATGGAACAACACTATCTGGACCGTCGCCGTCATGGACGGGAACAAGATTGGCAAAGTCGGCGTCAGATTCCCCGAAGGAAGTCGCCCGGGCCCCGGACTCTTCCTCTAAACTGCGGGACAACGACGCCCCGATTCTTCACTCTGCAAGACCGGTCTCTATGCCAACCCTGCGTACTTTTCTCGCCACTGCCCTGCTGGGCCTGACCCTTTGTGTTGGCAGCGTATACGCCGCCGACCCGCCCAGCGCCGAAGCCGTCCAGCAAAGCCTGGATAAACTGCCCGACCGCAAGCTGCCTGACGCCGACATGAAGGCGCTGCAGGCGACCCTGCAACAGACCCTGACCTACCTGGGCAATCAGCAGGACTACGAGCAGCGCCTGGCCGACCTCAAGCGCCAACTGGAAGAGGCCCCGCGCCAGACCAATGAGAACCAGCGTGAGCTGGCGCGCCTCAAGGCCACCAAAATCATCCCGGTGGCCCAACGCTACGCCAGCCTGCCGGTGCCGCAGCTTGAGCAATTATTGGTGCAACGCAGCACCCAGCAAGGCGACCTGCAAAAAGAACTGGCCGACGCCAACAGCCTGACCATCGCCGCCCAGACCCGCCCCGAGCGCGCCCAGACCGAAATCAGCAGCAGCCAGACGCGCATCCAGCAGATCAACGCGACGCTCAAGCTCGGCAAAGACAACGGCAAACCCCTCAGCAGCGACCAGCGCAACCAGCTCAACGCCGAACTGGCGGCCCTGAATGCCTTGATTCCTCTGCGCCGCCAGGAATTGGCCGGCAACAGCCAGCTGCAAGATTTGGGCAACAGCCAGCACGACCTGATCCAAGAGAAAACCGCCCGCCTGGAGCAAGAAATCCAGGACCTGCAAACCCTGATCAACCAGAAACGCCTGGCCCAGTCCCAGCAGACGGTGACCCAACAGTCCATCGAAGCGCAGAAAGCCGGCGGCAGTAGCATCCTGGCCAAGGAAAGCGCAGACAACCTGAAGCTGTCCGACTACCTGCTCAAAAGCACCGACCGCCTCAACGACCTGACCCAGAAAAATCTGCAAACCAAGCAGCAACTGGACACCGTGACCCAAAGCGATTCGGCCCTGGACGAGCAGATCAACGTGCTCAAGGGCAGCCTGCTGCTGTCCAAGATTCTCTATAAACAAAAGCAGGCCCTGCCGCGTCTCACCGTGGACAAAGACCTGGCCGACGACATCGCCAACATTCGCCTGTACCAGTTCGAGGTCAACCAACAGCGTGAGCTGATCACCTCTCCCAGCGCCTATGTGGACAACCTACTGGCCAACCAGCCGCCAGATGAAGTCACCCCGCAACTGCGCCGCACCCTGCTGGAAGTGGCGATCACCCGCAGCGACCTGCTGGAACGCCTGAGCCGCGAACTGAGCGCACTGCTCAACGAATCCATCACCCTGCAACTGAACCAGAAACAACTGCTCAGCACCGCCAGCACCCTGCGCGCCACGCTCGACGAGCAAATGTTCTGGATCCCCAGCAACAAGCCGCTGGACACCGAATGGCTGGAAACCGTACCAGCGCACCTGAGCAAGCAGGTCACCACCCTGCCTTGGGCGTCCAGCGTCAGCGAGTTGTATGACGGCCTGACCCAACGCCCGCTGCTGTTCCTGCCGTTGCTGTTGCTGATCGGCGCGCTGCTGTGGCGACGCAATGCGCTGTATGTGCGCCTGAAAAAGGTTCACCAGGACATCGGCCACTTCAAGCGCGACAGCCAGTGGCATACGCCGCAGGCCATCCTGATCAACATCCTTTTGGCAATGCCCGTGGCCCTGGGCCTGGCGCTGTGCGGCTATGCCTTGCAGATCGACGCCCGCGGGCAAAACGCCAACCTGGGTGCGGCCTTGTTGCAGATCGCCCAGGCCTGGCTGGTGTTCTACACCGCCTACCGCATCCTCGCGCCGGGCGGCGTGGCGGAGCTGCACTTTCGCTGGGAAAGACCCCAGGTCGAATTCCTGCAAGGCTGGATACGCAAACTTGGCCTAGTGGTACTGGCGTTGGTGGCCGTGGTCGCGATTGCCGAACACCAACCGGCGGCGCTGGCTGACGACGTGTTGGGTATCGCCGTGGTACTGACCTGCTACGGGCTGATGGCCTGGTTGCTGGGCCGCCTGCTGCTGAACAGCCCAACCCACGAAAAGGCCTCGCTGTTTCGCAAAGCGATCGGCGTGGTGTTCACCGCCCTGCCCATCGCGCTGTTTATTGCCGTGTGCTTTGGCTATTACTACACCGCGCTGAAACTCAGCGACCGGCTGATCAACACCCTGTACCTGCTGATGTTCTGGCTGGTGATCGAGGCCACCTTTGTACGCGGCCTGGGTGTTGCCGCACGGCGCCTGGCCTACGCCCGCGCCCTGGCCAAACGCCAGGCCGCCAAGGAGGCCGGTGACGGCGAAGCGGTGATCGAAGAGCCGACCCTGGACATCGAGCAGGTCAACGAACAGTCCATGCGCCTGATCCGCCTGGCCTTGCTCGGCGGCTTTATCGCGGCGCTGTACTGGGTATGGTCAGACCTGATCTCGGTATTTTCGTACCTGGATAATGTCACCCTGTACGAATACACCAGCGGTACGGGTACGAATATCAGCATGGTGCCCATCAGCATCGGCGACCTGCTGGGCGCGTCGATCATCATCGGCATCACCTTCGCCCTGGCGCGCAACCTGCCCGGCCTGCTGGAAGTCCTGGTACTGTCCAAGCTCGACCTGGCCCAAGGCAGCGCCTACGCCACCACCACCTTGCTGTCCTACATCATTGCTGGCGTGGGCTTTGTCACCACGCTCTCCACCCTCGGCGTGAGCTGGGACAAACTGCAATGGCTGGTCGCCGCGCTGTCGGTGGGTTTGGGTTTCGGCATGCAGGAGATCTTCGCCAACTTCATCTCTGGCATCATGATTTTGTTCGAACGCCCGGTGCGCATTGGCGACACCATCACCATCGGCAACCTGTCGGGTACGGTGAGCAAGATCCGCATTCGCGCCACCACCATCACCGACTTCGACAACAAGGACATCATTGTCCCCAACAAAACCTTCATCACCGGGCAACTGATCAACTGGTCGCTGACCGACACCATCACCCGTGTCACCCTGAAACTGGGCGTGGACTACGGCTCCGACCTGGACCTGGTGAAGGAATTGCTACTCAAGGCAGCGCGAGAAAACCCACGGGTACTCAAAGAGCCGGAACCCCACGTGTACTTCCTCAATTTCGGCGAAAGCACCCTGGACCACGAACTGCGCATGCATGTTCGCGACCTGGGCGACCGTAACCCGGTGTTGGACGAGGTCAACCGCTACATCAACCGTGAGTTCAAGAAACAGCACATCAACATCTCGTTCCGGCAGATGGAGATCTACCTGAAGAACCTTCACGGCCAGGAATACAAATTGGTGCCGGCCGAAGACGAGCGCAAGACCATTGCCACGCCCCTCGACAAGCCCGACGCCCCGGAGCCACCTGCTGGCAAAGTGGTGGATGCGCCGGAGCCGCCACCCAGCAAACTCGACTAAACGCCCTATCCCCAGCAGAATGCTCGGACATTCTGCTGGAGATGGCCGGTGAAAGCCCTCGACGAACTGACCTTCGACAACCGCTTCGCACGCCTGGGCGACGCATTCTCGACCCACGTACTGCCCGAGCCCCTCGACGAGCCGCGCCTGGTCGTCGCGAGCAAGGCCGCCATGGCCCTGCTCGACCTCGACCCGGCCGTGGCCCAAACGCCGGTATTTGCCGAGCTGTTCGGCGGCCATAAGCTGTGGGCCGAGGCAGAACCACGGGCGATGGTGTATTCCGGGCATCA
Source organism: Pseudomonas salmasensis (assembly GCF_014268375.2). Lineage (NCBI taxonomy): Bacteria > Pseudomonadati > Pseudomonadota > Gammaproteobacteria > Pseudomonadales > Pseudomonadaceae > Pseudomonas > Pseudomonas salmasensis. The sequence goes on along the minus strand of NZ_CP077083.1, from coordinate 4,068,282 downwards.
ATTCGGCGGCTATACCCCGCAACTGGGCGATGGCCGCGGGTTATTGCTGGGCGAGGTCTATAACGAGGCCGGCGAGCATTGGGATTTGCACCTCAAGGGCGCCGGGATGACGCCTTACTCACGCATGGGCGACGGGCGGGCGGTGTTGCGCTCTTCCATTCGTGAATTCCTCGCCTCCGAAGCCCTGCATGCGCTGGGCATCCCCACCAGCCGTGCTCTGTGCGTGATCGGGTCCAGCACGCCGGTATGGCGGGAGAAACAGGAACGCGGAGCGATGGTTTTGCGCCTGGCCCCCAGCCATATCCGCTTCGGGCACTTCGAATACTTCTACTACACCAAGAAACCCGAGCAGCAGGCCGAGCTGGCCGAGCACGTGTTGAACCTGCACTACCCCGAGTGCCGCGAGCAACCCGAGCCTTACCTGGCGATGTTCCGCGAAATCGTCGAACGCAATGCCGAAATGATCGCCAAGTGGCAGGCCTATGGCTTTTGCCACGGCGTGATGAACACCGACAACATGTCGATCCTGGGCATTACCTTCGACTTCGGGCCTTTCGCGTTTCTGGATGATTTTGACGCGCACTTCATCTGCAACCACTCCGACCATGAAGGCCGCTACTCCTTCAGCAACCAGGTGCCGATCGGGCAGTGGAACCTCAGCGCGCTGGCCCAGGCGCTCACGCCGTTCATCAGCGTTGACGCGCTGAAGGAAGCCCTGGGCCTGTACCTGCCGCTGTACCAGGCGCACTACCTGGACCTGATGCGCCGCCGCCTGGGCCTGACCACCGCCGAAGACGACGACCAGAAGCTGGTGGAACGCTTGCTCAAGCTGATGCAGAACAGCGGCGTGGACTACACACTGTTCTTCCGACGCCTGGGCGATGAACCCGCTGCACTGGCCGTGACGCGACTGCGTGATGACTTTGTCGACATGGCCGGCTTTGACACCTGGGCCGAGCAGTACAAGGCCCGCGTTGCGCGGGACGGGGATTACCCCCAGGAACAGCGCCGTGAGCGCATGCACGCGGTCAACCCGCTCTACATCCTGCGCAACTACCTGGCCCAAAACGCCATCGCCGCCGCCGAATCCGGCGACTACAGCGAAGTGCGGCGGCTGCATGACGTGCTGACCCGGCCGTTTGAGGAGCAAGCGGGGATGGAGCAGTACGCGCAACGGCCGCCGGATTGGGGCAAGCATTTGGAGATTAGTTGTTCGTCGTAAGTCCTAAAGACGGTCGGATTATTCTGCGGTGAGTAGGCTCATCAGATCTGAGGCATACGCTGACGCTCCAGATCATAGGCCTCCACCCAGTCAGAAATGATGTCCAGTAGCCCACTCATTGGATGGTCTTCATCTTCTCCTGTGATATCGAGCAGCTCATCAATCGCCTCGACCAAGGCGCCATAATCATCTTCGGTTTGGGGTTTGCGCAGCAGCGTTGCAACGTAAGGCCAATGCTCAATGGCCAGTTTCAGAGCGTCGTTCATGTTTTGTCCTTTTATCGAGTGTTGATAAACCGCGTTGCCGACACCAGATTGAAGCCAATAGCCGCCCCCAAGGAGCCCCCGATGTCCGAACCTCTTGTAATCCCCTGCCCACATTGCAACGGCCTCAACCGCATCCCCGGCGAACGCCTGGGTGACGCGCCCAAGTGCGGGCGTTGCAAGCAGCCGGTGTTGCTGAGCAAACCCTTTGATTTGAAACAGGGTGACTATGCCAGCCAGATCAAGGGCGACCTGCCGCTTTTGGTCGATGTGTGGGCCGACTGGTGCGGGCCGTGCAAGTCGTTTGCGCCGGTATTCGAACAGGCCGCCGGGCAGTTGGAAGGCAAGTGCCGGCTGGCGAAGCTGGACAGTGAAGCTAACCAGCAACTGTCGGCGCAGCTGGGGATTCGCTCGATTCCCAGTTTGATTCTGTTCAAGAACGGCCGCGAAGTGGCGCGCCAGAGTGGGGCATTCCCGTTGCCGCAGTTGATGAGTTGGTTGCGTAGCCAGGGGGTGTAAACATCCCCCGCCATCAACTCGGTCAATGTGGGAGCTGGCTTGCCTCTGTAGGAGCGAGCTTGCTCGCGAAAAACTTACAGGCGCCGCGTTCATTCAGCAAACACGCGTTATCGTTGACGTTTTTCGCGAGCAAGCTCGCTCCTACAGAGGCGAGCCAGTTCTCACATTGAATGCATTTGAGCTTCAGGTCAGCGGGGCTTCGCGGTCCATCATCTGGCTGACCAGCATGACGCCCAGTTCGCTTAACCGGTGGATGGCCAGCGCTACGTCGCGGTGTTCGCCGGTGAGGTCGTTGGACAGGTTAAGCAGCAAGGTGCGCACCGAGGAGAAGGTTTCGTAGCTGTTGAGCACGAGGGTTTCGGTGGGGAGGTTGGGTGAAACATTGAAAAGACGGATAGACATGCATTTGTTCCCTGATAGGGCCACTACCGTTTCGCTACTAAACGAAGGGTGGCAGCTGTACGCAGGTTAGTAGACCGGGGAACAAAGCAAAGACCGGCGCACCCGAAGGTGCCCTGCGCACAGCCACCATCAGGTAGGCGATAAACGCCATGCTTTTGGAGCAGTTGCACATGCTTTGGTCGGTCGGGCTACTAAACCCGATCACTGAACATTCAGCGACCGGCAAACCTTAGAGACGCCCATCCAGACGCACAAGCCGGCGGATTCTGGCGTAGCTGTAGGCAAGGTTACAAGGCACAAGCCCAATTGCCAGACCCTTCCTACAGACCCTGTGGGACAAATCCAACTCACCTGCCGAAATGCAATCCAAACTGTGGGAGCTGGCTTGCCTGCGATGCAGGCGACTCGGTCTGCCTGGTACACCGAGGTGATGCCATCGCAGGCAAGCCAGCTCCCACAGTGTTCGGTGTTGCCTGTTGGGTCAGGCGTTTTCCAGCAAGTTATGCAGGTCTACGAACTGCTGCGTCAGCTTATGCCGTGGGTCCAAATGAATCAGCGGCTTGCTCTCCTGATGCGACTCACGCATACGCACCGAGCTGGCCAGGTACACCGGCAGTACCGGCAGCCCTTCGGCAATCAACTCATCGAGAATCTGCTGCGGCAGGCTCGCCCGGGCCTGGAACTGGTTGACCACAATGCCTTCCACTTCCAGGCCTTCGTTATGGTCATCCTTCAACTCTTCGATCTCAGCCAGCAGGCCATACAGCGCCTGGCGCGAAAAACTGTCGCAATCGAAGGGGATCAGCACTCGATCAGCGGCAATAAGCGCCGAAACCGCATAAAAATTCAGTGCTGGAGGCGTATCCAGATAGATGCGGTCGTAATCCTCGCTCAATTCATCCAGCAGCTTTCGCAGCTTGTTGATCTTGTGCTTGGCCTCAAGCTTGGGCTGCAGGTCGGCCAGTTCCGGGGTGGCGGTGATCACGTGCAGGTTGTCGAAGGGCGTTTCGTAGATATCTACCCGGTTTTTCTTCGAAAACGGCCCCGTCGACAGGGTTTGCTTGAAAAAATCCGCGATCCCCATGGGGATGTCGTCACCCGTCAGCCCGGTGAGGTACTGAGTGGAGTTGGCCTGTGCATCGAGGTCCACCAACAGGGTTCGATAACCTTCGCTGGCGCTGACCGCCGCCAGGTTGCAGGCGATGCTGGACTTGCCCACGCCGCCTTTTTGATTGAACACCACGCGCCGCATGGAAAAACCTCCGTGTATCAATGAATCCCCCGAGTGTAGAGCGCAAAAGCGCCGGTTAGCTACCTCGTTCATCCTTGCGCGCTGTCTGGCTCACAAATGAATGGAAACAGCGCAACGATCGAGTCCGGCCTTCGCTCGCCGATAATCTGTAAGTTCTTCCAACTTAATTTGTGATCAATAGTGAACAAACTTTCACCACTATTTGCTAGAACCCCACGGCACCGGGATAATGCGCGCCATTCGGCCATTGCTCCCTGTCCCGGAATCCGGGGCCATTGGCCGCACATGGAAGCCCGCAGGGGCGGGATAACTTCTCAGTGATCAACTTCAACATCGCCCAATGGCGCGCCTGGGCTCCTGGCCTTGAGAGTGCGGACGACTGGCAAGCCTGGTGCCGGGACCCGGTGTTGCCGCCTGTCAGCGAAGCGTCCCCCGATGTGTCATTTTTGCCAGCGATGCAGCGCCGCCGCTTGAGCCGGCTGGCGCGCATGGCGTTCAGCGTCGGCTGGCCGCTGGCCGAGGGCTTTGAAGACCTGCCGCTGGTGTTCATTTCCCGCCACGGCGAAACCCCGCGCACCCTGGACATCCTCAGCGACCTGGCCAACGAGCAGCCGCTGTCGCCCACTCAGTTCAGCCTGTCGGTGCATAACGCGGTGATCGGCCTGTGGTCGATCCTGCGCAATGAGACCAGCGAGATGACCGCCCTCGCCGCCGCCGGCGATGGCCTCGAACACGGCCTGCTCGAAGCCGCCGCGTTGCTCAACGAAGGCGCCCCCGCCGTGTTGCTGGTGATCACCGAAGAACAACCGCCCCAAGCCTATGCCAGCTGGATCACGGATGTGCCCTTTCCCTACGCCCTCGGCCTGTTGCTCACGCCGGGCGACGAGTGGCAACTGGAACTCACCACCGGCACTGTCCAACTCACTCAAACCCAGTGGCCCCACGCCCTGAACCTGCTGCGCACCCTGCTGACCGATCAGGGCGCCTGCCAACATGCCTGGAAGAACCGAGTATGGAACTGGCAACGCAAGCCCTGACCCACAAGCCACGGCAGGCCTATTACTGGCGCCTGTTCGCCACGGCCCTCAGCTTTTGCCTGTTTGGCATCGGCGGGCTGTGCCTGCGTTTGCTGGTGTTTCCGCTGCTCAGTTGCCTGCCGGGCGACGCCACCCAGCACCAACGGCGCGCACGCCACACCATCAGTTGCCTGTTCTGGTTTTTCATTCGCCTGATGAAGGGCCTGGGCATTCTCACCTACAGCGTCGAGGGTGCCGAAAAGCTTGGCCGCCCTGGCCAGATGATCGTCGCCAACCACCCGTCGCTGATCGACGTGGTGTTCCTGATCGGCCTGATGCGCCAGACCAACTGCGTGGTCAAGCAGAGCCTGTTCCAGAACCCGTTCACGCGCAGCCCGGTACGCGATGCCGGCTACATCAGCAACGACGGCAGCGCCGACATGCTCGATGCCGCAGCCGACGCCCTGCGCGCCGGCCAAACGCTGATCATCTTTCCCGAAGGCACCCGCACCACACCGGGCGCGGCGCCGGCCTTTCATCGCGGCGGTGCGGCCATTGCGCTACGCGGTGCGACAATCATCACGCCGGTGGTGATCAAGGTCAGCCCCACCACCCTGACCAAGGCCGAACCCTGGTATCGCATCCCCCACCGTCGATTTCACTTCAGTTTGCGCGTGGGCGCCGATATAGAACCACAGGCGTTCGCCGCGCTCGGCGCCGCGCCCCAGGCTTCACGCAAGCTCAACGATCACCTGCATCACTATTTCATTAAGGAGCTCGCCGAAGATGAGCGACCAACACCGCCTTGAGCACGACATAAAGACGCTGATTATCGAGGCCCTGGGCCTGGAAGACATCAGCGCCGAGGATATTGGCAGCGACCAGACCCTGTTTGGCGAAGGCCTGGGCCTGGACTCGGTCGATGCCCTGGAATTGGGCCTGGCGATCCAGAAAACCTACGGCATCAAAATTGATGCCGACGCCAAGGACACCCGCAATCACTTCACCAACGTGGCCAGCCTTGCGGCGTTCGTCACGGCCCGACAGGCAGCTTGAGACCGTACCATGCAAACTCGTGACGATATCTTCAACACCCTGCGCGACGCCTTGGTGGAACTGTTTGAACTGCCCCCGGAACGCGTCACCCTGGACGCCAACCTGTACCAGGACCTGGAAATCGACAGCATCGACGCCGTGGACTTGATCGACCACATCAAGCGCCAGACCGGCAAGAAAATTGCCGCCGAAGAGTTCAAGGCGGTACGTACCGTGAACGACGTGGTAGAGGCGGTGTACCGTCTGGTCCAGCCCGCCGCATGAGCCGGCTGATCGGCCTTGGCCTGTTATTGGCGGGGCTGCTGTACCCCTTCGCGGTGTATTACGGCACCGAGCACTTTGCACCGTGGCAGTTCGGTTTATTGCTGGGCAGCCTGTGGCTGTTGCGCGCGCTCACCGCTGCGCAGCGCCCGGGCAGCCGGTGGATGGCGGTGGTGGTGATCGTGTTTTGCCTGGCGCTGGCCTGGTTCGATAACCCGCAGTGGCTGCGCTGGTACCCGAGCCTGGTCAGCGCGTTCATGCTGGCGCTGTTCGGCCTGAGCCTGAAATACGGCCCGCCGATGGTCGAGCGCCTGGCGCGCATGACCGACCCGCACCTGCCGCCCCACGCGGTGGTGTATACCCGCCAGGTCACCCTGGTGTGGAGTGTGTTTTTTCTCTGTAATGGCCTGCTCGCCGCCGCGCTCACTTTGTGGGCGCCGCTGAGTTGGTGGACGTTGTACAACGGCCTGATCGCCTACGGGTTGATGGGCCTGTTGTTTGCCGTGGAATGGCTGGTACGACAAAGGGTTCGAGGCCGCGTATGAAAGGGTTGAAACTTGAGCACTTGCTGCTTGAGCCACTGCAGGATCGTGGGGTGACTACCGAGCCCGCCATTAATCACGCGCAACTGTGCGAGCGCTCCTTGAGCCTCGCCGCAGGCTTGCAGGCCCGGGGCATCCGGCGCCTGGCCGTGCACCTGGAAGACGCCGGGCTGCTGGCGATTGCGCTGCTGGGCGCCTGGCGGGCCGGTGCGAGCGTGCTGCTGCCCGCCGACCTGCAACCCCAGACGCGCCAACGCTGGGCCGCTGCCGTGGATGCCTGGCTGGTGGGCGCCAGCGACCTGGACGCGCTGTATCAAGCGCCCTTGAGCGCCGCCGCCCTCGACCTGGACAGCTGCCAACTGAGCCTGTGCACCTCCGGCTCCAGCGGCGAGCCCAAGCGCATCGACAAGTCCTTGCGCCAGTTGACCAATGAAGTAGAGGCACTGGAAGCGCTGTGGGGCGCAGACCTCAAAGGCGCCTGCATCATCGGCAGCGTCGCCACCCAGCACATCTACGGCTTGCTGTTTCGCGTGTTGTGGCCGCTGTGCGCCGGCCGCACCTTTGTGCGCAAGCAACTGGCGTTCCCCGAAGACATGCAGCGCGCCAGCCGTGAGCACCCACAATTTGCCTGGGTGGCCAGCCCTGCGCTGCTCAAGCGCATGGGCGACAACCTCGACTGGCCGGCACTGAGCCAGGTTGCCCGGGTGTTTTCCTCCGGTGGCGCGCTGCCGGTTGACGCGGCCGGCAGCCTCTACGACCGCTTGCAGCAATGGCCCACAGAAATCCTCGGCAGCTCGGAAACCGGCGGTATCGCCTGGCGTCAGGGCGCGCAACCCTGGCAGCCGTTTGCCGATGTGCAACTGAGCCAGGATGCTGAAGGAGCACTGCGCATCGCCTCGCCATACCTGCCCGCAGGGCATATCGAACAAACCGCCGACGCCGCACGCATCCATGCCGATGGCCGGTTTGAACTGCTGGGCCGCCTGGACCGTATCGTCAAGCTGGAAGAAAAACGCATCTCCCTGCCGATGCTGGAACAGGCGCTGATCGCCCATGAATGGGTGGCCGACACCCGCCTGGGCGTGGTGCAGGAAAACCGTGCGTCCCTGGGCGCCGTTGTGGTGCTCAGCGACGCGGGGCTGCATGCGCTGCGCAACCAGGGGCGCCGCACCCTCACCCAAACCCTGCGCCAGCACTTGAGCCAACATTGCGAAGCCCTGGCCTTGCCGCGCCGCTGGCGTTTGCTGCGCCAATTGCCGCTGAACAGCCAGGGCAAGCTGCCCCAGGCCGATATCGAAGCTTTGTTGCTGGCGCCGCGCCCCAAAAGCCCGGAGGTGTTGGCGCAAGTCGAAACCGAAGGTGAATGGACCTTGCAACTGAGCATCCCACCGGACCTGGCCTATTTCAGCGGGCACTTCCCGGTCACCCCGGTATTGCCAGGGATGGTGCAGGTGGAATGGGCGTTCAACCTGGGCCAGCAATTGCTCGACCTGCCCACCCGGTTCGCCGGCATGGAAGTGCTCAAGTTCCAGCAACTGGTACGCCCGGGCGATCACATCGAACTGCACCTGCGCTTCGATCGGGAGCGTAGCAAGCTGTACTTTGCCTATCGTAATGGAGTTGCAGCGTGCTCCAGTGGCCGGATAGTGCTGGAGGCCGCGCATGCATAGGCCATTTGAGCGCTTCGTGCTCAATCGCGGGCAAGCCCGCTCCCACACTGGTTCGGTGTCGGCCAACAATCTTATGAGCACAGCAAGTCCAATGTGGGAGCTGGCTTGCCTGCGATGCAGGCGGCCCGGTGTATCAGGTGCCCCCCATCATGCATAACCCCTGCGCTTTAATCCCGGTGTACAACCACGAAGCCGCCGTGCCAGCCGTGGTCCACAGTGTGCTGAAAAGCGGCCTGCCGTGCCTGCTGGTGGACGATGGCAGCAGCGCCGCCTGCGCAGCGGTGTTGGCGCACCTGGCGACGTTGGAAAACGTCACCCTGCTGACCCTGCCCAGCAACCAGGGCAAGGGCGGTGCCGTGATGGCCGGTTTCCGCGAAGCGGCGCGCCTGGGCTATACCCACGCCCTGCAAGTGGACGCCGACGGCCAGCACGACCTGCGCGAAGTCGAGACCTTTATCCACACCTCACGCCAGCATCCCGACGCCGTCATCTGCGGCTACCCCGAATACGACGACAGCGTGCCCAAGGGCCGCCTTTACGCACGTTACCTGACCCACGTGTGGGTGTGGATCAACACCCTGTCGCTTGAGATTCGCGACTCGATGTGCGGCTTTCGCGTGTACCCACTGGCGCCGACCCTGGCGCTGATGGACTCGGCCTACATCGGCACGCGCATGGATTTCGACTCGGACATCCTGGTACGCCTGGCCTGGCGCAACCAGCCCATGCGCTGGCTGCCCACCCAGGTGCATTACCCCGCCGATGGCCTGTCGCACTTTCGCTTGTTGCGCGACAACCTGCGCATCAGCGCCATGCACACGCGGTTGTTCTTCGGCATGCTGGTGCGCGCGCCGATGATCCTGTGGCGACGGTGGCAAGCATGAACGACAGCACCAAGCACTGGGCCGACCGCGAGGAACGCGGCAGCTTCTGGCTGATGAAATTCACTGCGGTCGCGGTCAAAGTCCTCGGCCGTCGCCTGTTGAGCCCGTTGCTCTACAGCATCGTGTTTTACTTCTTCCTGTTCGGCCGCACCGCGCGCCACAGCGCCTGGCAATACCAGCAGCGCCTGGCGCAGTGGAGCGGGCGCGATGACCTGCTGCCGAGCCACCGCACCGTCTTTGCCCAGTTCATGGCTTTTGCCGATTCGCTGCTGGACAAGCTCGACGTGTGGAACGGCAAGCTGCGCCTGGAGCAAATCGAGATCAACGACCCGGCGCAGTTGCGCAGCCAACTGCGTGGCGAGCGCGGGCAGATGCTGGTGGGCGCGCACCTGGGCAACCTGGAAGTGTGCCGCGCCCTGGCGGAGATTGGTGAACAGGTCACCATGAATGTACTGGTGCACACCAAACACGCCGAGCGTTTCAACCGCCTGCTGGGCGAGGCCGGCGCGACCCATTTACGCCTGATCCAGGTCAGTGAACTGGACCCGGCCACCATGCTGCTGCTCAGCCAGCGCCTGGACGACGGCGAGTGGCTGGCGATTGCCGGCGACCGCATCCCGCTGCACGGCGGGCGCACGGTGCGCGTGGACTTCCTCGGCCATACGGCGGCATTCCCCCAAGGCCCATGGCTGCTGGCAGGCTTGCTCAAATGCCCGGTCAATCTGCTGATGTGCCTCAAGCACCAGGGTCGCTATCGCCTGACTATCGAGCCCTTTGCCGATTTGATCGAATGGAAGCGCAGCACCCGCGAGCAGGTCATCGCTGTGTGGGCCGCCCGATACGCCGCACGCCTGGGCCAGTTCTGCCTGCAAGCGCCCCAACAATGGTTCAACTTTTACCCTTTCTGGAAGACTGATGACGACGCCTCTTGAGCCCATCACCTTTGGTGAACGCCCCCTGCGCATCGAAGACGTGCTGGCCCTGGCCAACCGCCAGGTGCCCACTCGCCTGCAGGACGATGCCGCGTACCGCCAACGCATCGCCAAGGGCGCGCAGTTCCTCGACTCGCTGCTGGACAAGGAAGGCGTGATCTACGGCGTGACCACCGGCTACGGCGACTCCTGCGTGGTGGCGGTGCCACTGGAACACGTCGAAGCGTTGCCGCGTCACCTGTACACCTTTCACGGTTGCGGCCTGGGCAAATTGCTTGACGCTCAAGCCACCCGCGCCGTGTTGGCAGCGCGTTTGCAGTCGCTGTGCCATGGCGTGTCGGGTGTTCGCGTGGAGCTGCTGGAGCGCCTGCATGCCTTCCTCGAAAACGATGTGCTGCCACTGATCCCGGAAGAAGGCTCGGTGGGCGCCAGCGGTGATCTGACGCCGCTGTCTTATGTGGCCGCGACCTTGTCCAGCGAGCGCGAGGTGCTGTTCCGCGGCGAACGCCGCCCGGCAGCCGACGTACACCGCGAACTGGGCTGGGAGCCGCTGGTACTGCGGCCCAAGGAAGCCCTGGCACTGATGAACGGCACCGCCGTGATGACTGGCCTGGCCTGCCTGGCCTTTGCCCGCGCCGACTACCTGTTGCAACTGGCCACGCGCATCACCGCCCTCAATGTGGTGGCGCTGCAAGGCAACCCGGAACACTTCGACGAGCGCCTGTTCGCCGCCAAGCCGCACCCTGGGCAGATGCAAGTCGCCGCATGGCTGCGCAAGGACCTGGCCATCGACGCGCCCACCGCACCGCTGCATCGCCTGCAAGACCGTTATTCGCTGCGCTGCGCGCCCCATGTGCTCGGCGTATTGGCGGACAGCCTGAACTGGCTGCGCGCGTTCATCGAGATCGAACTGAACAGCGCCAACGACAACCCGATCATCGATGCCGAAGAAGAACGTGTGCTGCATGGTGGGCACTTCTACGGCGGGCATATCGCCTTCGCCATGGACAGCCTCAAGACCCTGGTCGCCAACGTTGCCGACCTGCTCGACCGCCAGCTCGCACTGTTGGTGGACGTGCGCTACAACCATGGCCTGCCGAGCAACCTCTCGGGCGCCCCGGCTGACCGTGCAATGATCAACCATGGCTTCAAGGCCGTGCAGATCGGCACCAGCGCCTGGACCGCCGAAGCACTGAAGAACACCATGCCGGCCAGCGTGTTCTCGCGCTCCACCGAGTGCCACAACCAGGACAAAGTGAGCATGGGCACCATCGCTGCCCGCGATGCGATCCGCGTGCTGGAGCTGACCGAACAGGTTGCCGCCGCCACCTTGCTCGCCGCCAACCAAGGCGTGTGGCTGCGCGCCCAGGCCGAGGATGCCCGGCCACTGCCACCAGCACTGGCCGCGATGCACGCGGAGCTGGCCCAGGACTTTGCGCCGGTCATCGAAGACCGCGCCCTGGAAGGCGAACTGCGCCTGTGCCTGCAACGCATCGCCGCGCAACACTGGAGGCTGCATGCGTAGCCCCGGCGTGTTGCACAGCGACACTGAAATCCTCGTGCCGTTTTTTGACATCGACACCATGAACGTGGTGTGGCACGGGCATTACGTGAAGTACCTGGAGGTGGCGCGCTGTGCGTTACTGGACAAGATCGGCCATAACTACACGGCGATGCTCGAAGCCGGCTACGCGTGGCCGGTGATCGACATGCAGCTACGCTATGTGCGCGGCGCGACCTTCGGCCAGACGATCAACGTGCGCGCCAGCCTGGTGGAATGGGAGAACCGTTTGAAGGTGAACTACCTGATTACCGACCTGGCCAGCGGCGAGCGCTTGACCCGCGCCAGCACCGTGCAAGTGGCGGTGCAAATCGCCAGCCGCGAGATGCAACTGGCCTCGCCCAAAGTCTTCACCGACGCCGTAGAGAGAGCCCTGAAATGAGCCCCCCTGTAGGAGCGAGCTTGCTCGCGAAGATCGCCAACGATAACGCGGGCCACCTTACACCCCGTGGGGCCCTCAGGTTTTTCGCGAGCAAGCTCGCTCCTACAGTGGCGGCGTTGTTGTTGAGCTTCAGTGCCCACGCCTTTGACCTGCAGCAGTTGAGTGATCAGCTTGCCAAACCCTCCGTGATCCACGGCCACTTCACCCAGGAAAAACACCTGCGCGCCCTGCCCCAGCCGTTGGTGAGCAAAGGCACCTTCGTGCTCGCCAAGGATCACGGCCTGCTGTGGCTGCTGAAAACCCCGCTGCAACAGGACTACCGCATTACAGCCCAAGGCATTGCCCGCCGCGACGCCAATGGCTGGCAATTACTGCCAAACAAGAGTGCCGGCGCCGAACAGAATCGTTTGTTCCTGGCGGTACTGCAGGGCGACAGCAGTGGCCTGCAACGCGACTTCGACCTGCAACTGCAAGGCGAGGCCCAACAGTGGAAGCTGACGCTGACCCCGCGTTCGCTGCTGCTCAAGCAAGTGTTCACCCAGATCACTATCGACGGCGGCGCGCTGGTGCACAGCATTGAACTGCTGGAAACCCAAGGCGACAGCACGCTGCTGCGCATGCAGGACAGTACCGCCGACCAGCCGTTGAGCGATGCGGAGCAACACGACTTTGCCCAGTGAGCGCCTGCTGCCGCGCCTGTTCCTGACCCTGCTGGTGGCCGTGCTGGCCCTGGCCGGCTGGCAGTGGCGTGATGGCGCGCCGTTGTCGGCCAACCTGATGGAGCTGGTGCCTGGCAGCACGCCAGACGCCCTGGAGCTGCGAGCCGAACAGCGCATGCAAGAGCCGCTCAACCGCGAAATGCTGGTGCTGGTGGGGCATGCCGACCGCCAGCAAGCGGTGGCCGTGGCGCAGCAACTGGGTGAGCGCTGGCAGGCCAGCGGCCTGTTTGAAAAGGTGCAGTGGAACCTGCAAGCCGACTTGCCAGCGTTGCGCGAACAACTGCTGCGCGGGCGCTTGTCGATGCTCTCAGCCAAAGACCGCGAGCAACTGATCCAACAGCCGGACGCGTTCATCCAGCAACGTGTGCAATCGCTATTCGACCCCTTCACCGGCTTCAGCCTGGTGCCCAGCCAGGACGATTGGCTCGGCCTCACCGGGCGCATCCAGAACAGCCAGCCGCAACACGGCGCGGTGCAAATGGACATCGGCAGCGGCGCCTTGATCGCCGATGCCGACGGCAAAAGCTGGGTGCTGCTGCGGGCGCGCACCACCGGCAACGCCTTCGACATGAAGCTGCCGCTGCAAGTGGCGGACTTGCTGAAGGCCAGCCGCGAGCAAGCCAGCGCACACGGCGCGCAACTGCTCGCCGCCAGCGGTTTGCTGTATGCGGCCAACGGGCAACAGCAGGCCACTCGGGAAATGACCTGGGTCGGCGGCGGCGCCACCCTGGGCATCCTGTTATTACTGCTGCTGGCGTTCCGACGCTGGCGGGTGTTGCTGGCATTCGTGCCGGTACTGGTGGGCATGCTGTTTGGCGCGGTGGCATGTGTGGCGCTGTTTGGGCATATGCATGTGATGACCCTGGTGCTGGGTTCCAGCCTGATCGGCGTGGCAGTGGATTACCCGCTGCATTACCTGTCCAAAAGCTGGAGCCTGCAGCCGTGGCGCAGTTGGCCGGCGTTGCGCCTGACCCTGCCAGGGCTGAGCCTGAGCCTGGCCACCAGTGCTATCGGCTACCTGGCGCTGGCCTGGACGCCGTTCCCGGCGCTGACCCAGATTGCGGTGTTCTCGGCTGCTGGTTTGGTCGGTGCCTATTTGTGTGCCGTGTGCCTGTTGCCCGCGCTGCTCAAGGGCGTGGAACTGCGCCCGGCGCAATGGCCGCTGCGTGTCGCCCAAAGCTTATGGCAGCTACGCACCGCCCTGCTCAAACGCGTGCCCAGTTCGGTGCTGCTGGTGTGGGTGCTGCTGTTCTGCGCGGCGGGCCTGTGGCAACTGAACACTAAAAACGATATCCGCCAATGGATCGGTGCGCCACCGCAGTTGCTGCACGAAGCCCAGGCCGTGGCGCGCATCACCGGGTTCCAGCCCACCAGCCAGTTTTTCCTGGTGCGAGCGGACAATCAGCAGCAGTTGCTGGAGCGCCAGGCCGCCTTGGGCAAACGCTTGGACCAGTTGGTGCAGATGGACAAGCTCCAGGGCTATTTGGCGCTCAATCAACTGGTCAACCTCCCCGACGAGCAACAACAGCTGCGCGACGCGCTGAACAACCTGGCGCCACACTGGCAACCGCTACTGGACCTCGGCGTGCCCCTCAGTGCCCTGCAAACCGAAGTGGCGCAGTTGCAGGCGCTGCCTACCGCAGACATCGACGCCGCACTGCAAGGCCCGCTGGCCGAGCCCTGGCGCACGCTGTGGCTCGGCCCGGTGGACGGCGGCGTGGCGGCCATGGTCAGCCTGCAAGGCTTGAACAACCCGGCGTTGCTGCGGGTGCAGGCACTGGACTTGCCCGGCGTGCAACTGGTGGATCGCCTGGGTGACTTGAACCGGGTGTTTGCCGACACGCAGATCAGCGCTGCCGAATTGAAGTTGCTGTCGTGCGTGCTGATCGTGCTGTTACTGATTGCGCCCTTCGGCTTTGGCGGTGCCGTGCGTATCGTCGCCCTGCCGCTGCTGGCCGCACTGTGCAGCCTGGCCAGCCTCGGTTGGCTCGGCCAGCCACTGACCCTGTTCAGCCTATTTGGCCTATTGCTGGTCACAGCCATCAGCGTTGACTATGCGATTTTGATGCGCGAGCAGATCGGCGGCCCCGCCGTCAGCCTGTTGGGAACACTGCTGGCGGCACTGACGACCTGGTTGTCGTTCGGCCTGCTGGCGGTCTCCAGTACACCGGCCGTGAGTAATTTCGGCTTGTCGGTCAGCCTGGGCCTGGCGTTCAGCTTTATGCTGGCGCCCTGGGCTGGCCGGCAGAAACACGCCTTATGAATGTGATTAGCGCCCATGCGGCAAGGAGCCCTCGTGCCCACAGTTGAAATGGAACGTCGCCAGGTGGTGGTGATCGGTGCCGGGCCTTCCGGTGCCATCGCGGCCGCGCTGTTAAAGCGCAAAGGGCATGATGTATTGATCATCGAGCGCGAGCATTTCCCGCGCTTCTCGATTGGCGAAAGCCTGCTGTCGCACTGCATCGACTTTATCGAAGAAGCCGGCATGCTCGACGCGGTGCAAGCGGCTGGCTTCCAGGTAAAAACCGGCGCGGCCTTCGCCTGGGGCGAGCGCTACAGTGCTTTTGATTTCAGCGACACCTTCAGCAACGGCAAGCCCACCACCTTCCAGGTGCAGCGCGGCGAGTTCGACAAGTTGCTGGCCGACCAGGCCGCGTTGCAAGGCGTGGAAATCCGCTATGGCCAAACCATCGTCGGCGTGGATTTTTCTGCCGAGAGCCGGTACCTGCATGTGCGCCGCGAGAATGGCAGCGAGTACCACCTCAAGGCCAGGTTCGTGCTCGATGCCAGCGGCTATGGCCGCGTGTTGCCACGCCTGCTGGACTTGGAAGCACCGTCGAATTTCCCGCTGCGCCAGGCCGTGTTCACTCACGTCGAAGACCGTATCGAACACCCAGGCTTTGACCGCAGCAAAATACTGGTGACCACTCACCCGACCAAGCGCGACATCTGGTTCTGGACCATCCCGTTCAGTAACGGCCGTTGCTCGGTGGGCGTGGTCGCGGCCAAGGAGCATTTCGAGGCCGCGGGCAGCGACCTCGACGCCTGCCTGCGCGGCTTTATCGAGCAAACCCCAAGCCTGTCCGGCGTGCTGCAAAATGCCGTGTGGGATACCCCGGCGCGCACCATCGGCGGCTACTCGGCCAACGTCAAAACCCTGCACGGCCCAGGCTTTGCGCTGCTGGGCAATGCGGCGGAATTCCTCGACCCGGTGTTCTCCTCCGGCGTGACCATTGCCATGCGTTCGGCGAGCATGGCAGCAGGGGTGCTGCACCGCCAATTGAGCGGCGAAACGGTGGACTGGCAAACCGAATTTGCCGAGCCGCTCAAACGCGGTGTCGATACCTTCCGTTGCTACGTCGAAGGCTGGTATGCGGGCACGTTCCAGGACGTGATTTTCCATCCTGGCAGTTCACCGGAGATTCGCCGCATGATCAGCTCGATCCTGGCCGGTTACGCGTGGGATGAACGCAACCCGTTTGTCAGCGAGCCGAAACGGCGGTTGCGGATGCTGTCGGAAATCTGTGCGAGTGAGCCGGTATGAGCAGCCCAGGCGTTGAAAAAAACTACCTGAGTCAAAACTACGTCGAAGAAACCAAGTTCGGCTTCTGGTTCCTGCGCAGCCACACCTGGCAGCATCACGTGTTGCGCGTGGCGATCAACGACCTGCGCAGCCTGTTCAGCGAGCCGCTGCCGGTGGCGCCGGTGTTGTTGGATGCCGGTTGCGGCCAGGGCAAATCCTTCCAGTTGCTGCATCAGGTGTTTGCACCTGCGCGCCTGATCGGCCTGGATGCCGACCCCCACAGCCTGGCACTGAGCCGCGAAGAAGCTGCGCGCCTGGGGCTGGACGTCGAACTGATCGGCAGCGACTGCGCGACCCTCAACGTGCCGGATGCCAGTGTGGATATCCTGTTCTGCCACCAGACCTTCCATCATCTGGTGGAGCAACATCGCGCACTCACGGAGTTCTATCGGGTGCTCAAGCCGGGCGGCTATCTGCTGTTTGCCGAATCCACCGAAGCCTACATCGACACCTGGGTGATTCGCTGGTTGTTCCGCCACCCGATGCATGTGCAAAAGAGCGCCGAAGAGTACTTGCAGATGCTGCGCGAGCAGGGCTTTGAGTTCGGCGCACAGAACGTTTCGTACCCCTACTTGTGGTGGAGCCGTTCCAGCGACTTCGGCCTGCTGGAACGTTGGGGCCTGCGCAAGGCGCCGCCGGTGGGCCAGCGCGAGGAAACCCTGGTCAACTGCGTAGCGCGTAAACCTGTGGAGAATGCGGCCCCATGATGCGCCTGCTGTTGATAAGTTGCCTGTTGCTGCTCGGCGCCTGCGCCAGCCAGGCGCCGCTGCCGGAAAAAATGCCGGCCCTGGCCTTGCCGATGCAATTGCATGTGCAGCGCCTGGCAGACGGCCAGAGCCAGGACTGGCTGCTGGTGATCCAGCGCGAAGGCCAAGCGCTTCGCTGGTCGATGATGGACCCGCTGGGCATTCCCCTGGCCCGGCAAAAACTGCTCGACGGGCAGTGGCAGGCCGACGGCTTGCTGCCGCCCAACCCCCAGGCGCGCACGCTGTTTGCCGCGCTGCTGTTTGCCCTGACCGCACCCGGTGACGTACCGGCGTTGTATCCGACTGCCCAGGCGATGGACCTGACGCGCACACTGCCGGGCCACTGGCAGATTGTTTATCAGTCTTCCGAGGTGTTCCGCGTGAACATGGCCGACCCGCCATTGAGTTATCGCATCAGCCCGCTGGGTGTGAGCCGATGACGGCCTACCTCAATGCCCTAGGCGTGATCTGCGCCCTTGGCCGTGGCCAGGCGCAAGTCAGCCGCAACCTGTTTGCCGGCGACTGCTCAGGCATGCGCGCCGAAAGCGGCTGGGTGCCGGAGCGCGTGGTGCCGGTGGCCGCCGTACAGGGCGAGCTGGCAAGCCTGCCCCCGGAGCTGGCCGAGCAAAGCAGCCGCAATAACCAGTTGCTGCTGGAAGCGGCGCTGCAGATTGAGGATGAGATTCGTCAGGCCATCCAGACCTACGGCCCTGGCCGGGTCGGGGTTGTGCTCGGCACCAGCACCTCGGGCATTGACGAAGCCAGCCGTGGCATTGCCCATTACCTGCAGAACACGCAGTTCCCCGCCGACTACAACTACCAGCAACAGGAACTCAGCGCCCCGGCCAACTTCCTCGCCGACTGGTTGAAGGTGAGCGGCCCGGCTTATGTGATTTCCACCGCCTGCACCTCCAGCGCCCGTGCATTGATGAGCGCCCAGCGCCTGTTGGACCTGGGGGTGTGCGATGCAGTGATCTGCGGCGGCGTGGACAGCCTGTGCAAGCTGACGCTGAACGGGTTTACCGCGCTGGAAGCCGTGTCTGCCGAGCGCTGCAATCCGTTCTCGGTGAACCGCAACGGCATCAATATCGGTGAAGCGGCGGCGCTGTTCCTGATGAGCCGCGAGCCGGCGCCCATCGCCTTGCTGGGCAGCGGCGCCAGTTGCGACGCGCACCACATCTCCGCGCCCGAACCCAGTGGCAAGGGCGCGTTGCTGGCCATGCGCAAGGCCTTAGCCTGCGCGAAACTTTCGCCCGAGCAGATCGGCTACCTGAACCTGCACGGCACCGCGACCCAACACAACGACGCCATGGAAAGCCTGGCGGTCGCCAGCCTGTTTCCCGGCGGCGTCGCCTGCTCATCGACCAAGCCCATGACCGGCCACACCCTCGGCGCGGCGGGGGCCCTGGAAGCCGCGTTCTGCTGGCTGAGCCTGACCCATCGCCTGCTGCCACCTCACGTATGGGACGGCCACCCCGACCCGGCGCTGCCCGCGCTGCAATGGGTGCGCAGCGGCGATACCCTGAAAAAACCCTGCCTGATGAGCAACTCGTTTGCCTTCGGCGGTAACAATGTCAGCCTGATAATCGCAGAGGCCCCATGATCGATTGGCCACTTGCCGAACTGCTGCCCCATGCGGGCGACATGATCCTGATCGACCAGGTGCTGTCGTTCGATGAAGAGCAGATTCACACCCGCGTCACCGTCAAGCCCGGCGGCCTGTTCAACCGCGCTGACGGCAGCCTGCCGGCTTGGGTCGGCATCGAGCTGATGGCGCAAAGCGTCGCCGCGTATGCCGGTTGCCATGCGCGCCAGCAAGGCAAGGCCGTGGAGCTGGGTTTCCTGTTGGGCACGCGCAAGTTCGAGTGCAACGTGGAGCACTTTGCGGCCGGCGCCGAGCTGCATATCCACGGCCTGCGCTCCCTGGAAGACGACAACGGCATGGGTGTGTTCGAATGCCACCTCACCGGCGACGGCATCCAGGCCAGCGCGCGCTTGAACGTATTTCGACCGCCCCAGGCGGCCAACTATTTAGCTGAATCGAAGGACGAAACGCCATGACTGAATCCGTACTGGTCACCGGCTCCAGCCGTGGCATCGGCCGCGCCATTGCCCTGCGCCTGGCCCAGGCCGGCCATGACATCGTGCTGCATTGCCGCAGCGGCCGTGCCGAAGCCGACGCGGTGCAGCTCGAGGTCCAAGCCCTGGGGCGCAAGGCACGGGTGCTACAGTTCGACGTGGCGGATCGCGCTGCGTGCAAAGCGATCCTTGAGGCCGATGTGGAGCAGCATGGCGCCTATTACGGCGTGGTGCTCAATGCCGGCCTGACCCGCGACGGCGCCTTTCCTGCCCTGTCGGAAGACGATTGGGATGTGGTGATGCGCACCAATCTGGATGGTTTCTACAACGTGCTGCACCCGGTGATGATGCCGATGATTCGGCGCCGCGCCGCCGGGCGTATCGTGTGCATCACCTCGGTGTCCGGGCTGATCGGCAACCGCGGCCAGGTCAACTACAGCGCCTCAAAAGCCGGCTTGATCGGCGCAGCCAAGGCGCTGGCCATCGAATTGGGCAAGCGCAAGATCACCGTCAACTGCGTGGCGCCGGGCCTGATCGACACCGCGATGCTGGATGAAAACGTGCCGGTAGAAGAACTGATGAAAATGATCCCGGCCCAACGCATGGGCACGCCGGAAGAAGTCGCTGGCGCAGTGAATTTCCTGATGTCCGCCGAAGCCGGCTATATCACGCGCCAGGTGCTGGCCGTGAATGGGGGCCTGTGCTGATGAAGCGCGTTGTCGTTACCGGCATGGCCGGCGTGACCTCCCTGGGCAGCGACTGGGACACCATCGCCGCCAACTTTCGCGCCAACCGCAGCGGCATCCGGCGCATGGACGAGTGGGACCGTTTCACCGAACTGAACACGCGCCTGGCCGGCCCTATCGATGATTTCGTCGTGCCCGCGCACTGGACGCGCAAGCAGCTGCGCAGCATGGGCCGCGTCTCGCGCCTGGCCGTGTGGGCGGCGGAGCAGGCCTTGCAGGACGCCGGCCTGCTCGGTGACGAGTCGATCAAGGACGGGCGCATGGGCGTGGCCTGTGGCTCGTCCACCGGCAGCACCGATGAGATCAAGGCGTTCGGCAATATGCTGCTCAACTCGGTGGCCGAGGGGCTCAATGCCAACTCCTATGTACGCATGATGCCCCACACCACGGCGGCGAATATCAGCATCTTCTTTGGCCTCACGGGCCGGCTGATTCCCACCTCCAGCGCCTGCACCAGCGGCAGCCAGGGCATTGGCTACGCCTATGAGGCAATCAAGTTCGGGCGCCTGCCGTTGATGCTCGCCGGCGGCGCGGAAGAACTGTGCCCCACCGAAGCCATGGTGTTCGATGCGCTCTACGCCACCAGCCTGAAGAACGATGCGCCGCAAACCAGCCCGCGCCCCTACGACAGCGGCCGCGATGGCCTGGTGATCGGAGAAGGTGGCGGCATGCTGGTGCTGGAAGAACTGGAGCACGCGTTGGCGCGGGGCGCGCATATTCACGCTGAACTGGTTGGCTTCGGCAGCAACGCCGACGGCCAGCACACCACCCGCCCGGAACAGAAAACCATGCGCCGCGCCATGGAGCTGGCCCTGGAAGACGCAGGTCTTGAACCGTCCGCCATCGGCTACGTGAACGGCCACGGCACGGCCACCGATCAGGGCGACATCGCTGAAACCCTGGCCACCAGCAGCCTGTTTGGCAGCCGCATGCCGATCAGTTCGCAGAAGAGTTTCCTGGGGCACACCCTGGGTGCGTGCGGGGCGTTGGAGTCGTGGTTCAGCATCGAGATGATGAACCGTGACCAGTACGTGCACACCTTCAACCTGGACGCGGTCGACCCGCAATGCGGCGAGCTGGACTACCTGCAAGGCGGCTTTCGCCAGATGCACAACGACTACGTGATGAATAACAATTTTGCCTTCGGCGGCGTCAACACCTCGTTGATCTTCCGCCGCTGGGCCTGACTTTTTAATCGACTGGAGAAAACGGAATGTCTTCCCTGCTACGCGCTACCCTGATCACCCTGGCCCTGCTGACCACGGCTGGCTGCACCAGCAAACCCGTGCTCAACACCCAGCACGAGTTGCCGGCCACAAGCCAGGTCAGCGAAGAAAAGATGAAACAAGTGGTCGTCGCCGCCCTGCAAAAACGCGAGTGGACGGTACAACGCCTGAGCCCGCAACTGGTGCAGGCCGAGATCACCGTGCGCGGCCAGTTCTACGCCGCCATCGACATCCGCTACACCCGCAACAGCTACGCCATCACCTACCGCGACAGCCGCGATCTGGGCTACAAGGACGGCAAGATCCATCGCAACTACAACCGTTGGGTGAGCATGCTGGATCGGGATATTTTGGCGGGGTTGCGTACTTACAGCGTGAATCAAGCAAATACTTCACCCCAAAACTGACCCCCTGTGGCGAGGGAGCTTGCTCCCTCGCCACAGGTTATTGAGCGGCCCTACGCGTCAACAACTCCACAAACCCTTTCGCCATTGGCGTTTGCGCGCCCTTGCGCTGCACCAGCCACACCGCCGTCACCGCCTGCGGGTCGAGCAAGGTGCGATAGACCACGCCATCGATGCGGATGCGCTGGTAAGACGCCGGCAGCACCGATACCCCCAACCCCGCCGCCACCAGCCCAATGATGGTCATCGCCTCCCCCGCCTCCTGGGCAAAGTGCGGGCTGAACCCGGCGTCGCGGGCCAGGTTGAGCAGTTGCGCATACAAGCCGCTGCCGTAACTGCGCGGGAAAAACACAAAAGGCTCCTCGGCCAATTGCTCCAGATGCAAGCCGCGCTCGCTGCCTTGGGTCAACGGATGGCCGGCGCTCAGTACCGCGACTAATGGCTCGCGCATCAACTCGATCACGTTCAGTGAGTCGGGCAAGGGCAACGGCCGCATCAGCCCCACCTGAATTGACTCATCCACCAGCGACTCGGCCACTTGGGTGCTGCTCATTTCTTGCAGGTTCAGATGCACCGCCGGGAATGCCTGGCGGAAGGCAAAGATCGCCCGGGGAATGCTTGCGTTGAACGGCGCAGACGAGGTGAAGCCGATCTTCAATTCACCTAGTTCCCCCAACTGCGCACGCCGCGCCACATCTGCCGCCTTGTCGACCTGGGCCAGCACCAGCCGTGCCTCTTGCAAGAACAAGCGCCCGGCTTCACTCAGCTCGACCCGACGATTGGTACGCTCGAACAAGCGTGCGCCCAGTTCGTGTTCCAGCGCCTGGATCTGCTGGCTCAGGGGTGGCTGCGAGATGCCCAGCACCTGCGCGGCGCGGCCGAAGTGCAGTTCTTCAGCGACGGCGATGAAGTACCGCAGGTGACGTAATTCCATGCACACCTCATTAGGTCGTAAAACCTATCAAACAGGTCGAACAATATATTGGAAAGAATCATTAGCCAGCTATATTCTTTTTTGCATTGTCAGTCCTGGCAGACTTTCCTCCCCGAGGTCCCCCGTGAATCCTGCTGTTGCTCCACTTGCCCAACACACCCCGCCCCCAGCCCTCGATGAGGTGGTGGCGCAGCTCAACGACGCGTACATCGAAAAAGGCACGCCGATGTTCATGCGCACAGTGCTGGCGCTGTTCTCCGGCGGCTTCGCCACGTTTGCCTTGTTGTATTGCGTGCAGCCGATGATGCCGGCGCTGTCCCACGAGTTCTCTATCAATGCCGCGCAAAGCAGCCTGATTCTGTCCGTCGCCACTGCGATGCTCGCCTGCGGCCTGCTGGTCACCGGGCCGATCTCCGACAGGCTGGGGCGCAAACCGGTGATGGTTGCCGCGTTGTTCTGTGCGGCGCTGGCCACCATCGCCAGCGGCTTGATGCCGAGCTGGGAAGGCATTCTGTTGATGCGTGCGCTGGTGGGCCTGTCCCTGAGCGGCCTGGCCGCCGTGGCCATGACCTACCTCAGCGAAGAGATCCACCCGCAGCACATCGGCCTGGCCATGGGCCTGTACATCGGCGGCAACGCGATTGGCGGCATGAGTGGGCGCCTGATCATCGGCGTGTTGATCGATTTTGTCAGCTGGCATACTGCAATGCTGATCATCGGCGCCCTGGCGTTGATCGCGGCCACGGTGTTCTGGAAGATCCTCCCCGAATCGCGCAACTTCCGCGCCAGCAGCCTCAAGCCGCGCAGCCTGGTGGATGGCTTCGTCATGCACTTCAAGGACGCCGGCCTGCCGTGGCTGTTTCTCGAAGCCTTCCTGCTGATGGGCGCCTTCGTGACGATGTTCAACTACATCGGCTATCGCCTGCTGGCCTCCCCTTATGAGCTGAGCCAGGCGGTGGTCGGCCTGCTGTCAGTGGTGTACCTCTCGGGCATTTACAGCTCGGCCAAGATCGGCTCCCTGGCCGACCGCCTCGGTCGCCGTCGTGTGCTGTGGGGCACCATCGTGCTGATGCTCGCTGGTATGGCCCTGACCCTGTTTACACCGTTGTGGCTGGTGGTACCGGGCATGCTGGTGTTCACCTTCGGGTTCTTCGGCGCCCACTCGGTCGCCAGCAGCTGGATCGGCCGTCGCGCGGTGAAAGCCAAGGGGCAGGCGTCGTCGCTGTACCTGTTTTGCTATTACGTGGGGTCGAGCATTGCCGGGACGGCGGGTGGGTTTTTCTGGCACTTTGCCGGGTGGAACGGGATTGGCGGGTTTATCGTCGCGCTGCTGATTGGCGCGTTGCTGGTGGCGTTGAAGCTGGCGAAGTTGCCGCCACTGGGGAATATGCAGACCTGACGCAATTTGCTTTATGTGGGAGCGGGCTTGCTCGCGAATGCGGTGGTCCAGTGACGAATTTGTCGACTGACACTGCGCATTCGCGAGCAAGCCCGCTCCCACATTTGTTTTGTGTTCATCCATGAAAAAGCCCGGCTTCAAACCGGGCTTTTTCGTCATTCGTGGTATTGCGCCGACAGTTCGTGCACTGCGCGCAGGAACGCACCGGCATGCTCCGGGTTCACTTCCGGGGTGATGCCGTGGCCAAGGTTGAACACGTGGCCGGTGCCCTTGCCATAGCTGGCCAGGATGCGCCCGACTTCGGTACGGATCGCTTCTGGCTTGGCGTACAGCACGGTCGGGTCCATGTTGCCTTGCAGGGCCACCTGGTTGCCAACGCGACGGCGCGCTTCGCCGAGGTCGCAGGTCCAGTCCAGGCCCAGTGCATCGGCGCCCGCGTCAGCGATGCTTTCCAGCCACAGGCCGCCGCCCTTGGTGAACATGATCACCGGCACCTTGCGGCCTTCGTGTTCGCGGATCAGGCCGCTGACGATTTTGCGCATGTAGGCCAGGGAGAACTCCTGGTACGCCGCCGCCGACAGGTTGCCACCCCAGGTGTCGAAAATCTGTACCGCTTGGGCGCCCGCCATGATCTGGCCGTTGAGGTAGGAGGTGACCGACTGCGCCAGCTTGTCCAGCAACAGGTGCATGGCTTGCGGGTTGTCGTAGAGCATGGCTTTGGTCTTGCGGAAGTCTTTCGACGAGCCGCCTTCGACCATGTAGGTGGCCAGGGTCCATGGGCTGCCGGAGAAGCCGATCAGCGGCACGCGGCCGTTGAGCTCGCGGCGGATGGTGCTGACAGCGTCCATCACGTAGCCCAGGTCTTTGTGTGGGTCGGGGATCGGCAGGGCTTCGATATCGGCCAGGGTGCTGACGACTTTCTTGAAACGCGGGCCTTCGCCGGTTTCGAAGTACAGGCCTTGGCCCATGGCGTCGGGGATGGTGAGGATATCGGAGAAGAGGATGGCCGCATCCAGTTGTGGGTAGCGGTCCAGCGGCTGCATCGTGACTTCGCAGGCGAACTCCGGATTCATGCACAGGCTCATGAAATCGCCGGCGTTGGCGCGACTGGCGCGGTATTCCGGCAGGTAGCGACCAGCTTGACGCATCATCCACACCGGGGTGACGTCTACGGGTTGCTTGAGCAGGGCACGAAGGAAACGGTCGTTCTTGAGGGCAGTCATGTCGGCATCCGCAAAAAAAGTGCGGGCATTTTCTCAGAGCGCGACGCAAAAGGCACGGAATGCACCGTGCCTTTTGTCTATCGGGTCAATTTGTCGCGGCGGCTGGCATTACACATCTCAATGTGAAACGAGGTTTATGTGGGAGCTGGCTTGCCTGCGATAGCAATAGTGAATTCACCGCCGCCATCGCAGGCAAGCCAGCTCCCACAGTTGACCCTGTTTCAAATCAGACTTGCAGGTAGTCCAGGATACCTTCGGCGGCGTTACGGCCTTCGAAGATTGCGGTTACCACCAGGTCAGACCCGCGCACCATGTCGCCACCGGCGAAGATTTTCGGGTTGCTGGTCTGGTGCTTGTACTGGCCTTGTTCCGGGGCTACAACGCGGCCCTGGCTGTCGGTCTGGATTTCGAACTGCTCGAACCACGGCGCCGGGCTTGGGCGGAAGCCGAAGGCGATGACCACGGCGTCGGCCGGGATGATCTCTTCGGAACCCGGGATCGGCTCGGGGCTGCGACGGCCACGGGCGTCCGGTTCGCCAAGACGGGTTTCGACCACCTTCACGCCTTCCACACGGTCTTCACCGACGATGGCGATCGGCTGGCGGTTGTAGAGGAATTTCACGCCTTCTTCCTTGGCGTTCTTCACCTCTTTGCGCGAGCCGGGCATGTTGGCTTCGTCACGGCGATAAGCACAGGTCACCGACTTGGCGCCCTGGCGGATCGAGGTACGGTTGCAGTCCATCGCGGTGTCGCCACCGCCGAGTACCACGACCTTCTTGCCCTTCATGTCGACGAAATCTTCCGGTGACTTTTCAAAGCCCAGGTTGCGGTTGACGTTGGCGATCAGGAAGTCGAGCGCGTCATACACGCCCGGCAAGTCCTCACCGGCAAAGCCGCCCTTCATGTAGGTGTAGGTGCCCATGCCCATGAACACGGCATCGTATTCAGCGAGCAATTGCTCCATGGTGATGTCTTTGCCGATTTCGGTATTGAGGCGGAACTCGATACCCATGCCGGTGAACACTTCACGACGGTGGCTCAGTACGGTTTTTTCCAACTTGAACTCAGGAATACCGAAGGTCAGCAAGCCACCGATTTCCGGGTTCTTGTCGAACACCACCGGGGTCACGCCGCCACGCACCAACACGTCGGCACACCCAAGGCCTGCCGGGCCTGCGCCGATGATCGCGACGCGCTTGCCGGTCGGCTTGACCTTGGACATGTCCGGGCGCCAGCCCATGGCGAACGCGGTGTCGGTGATGTACTTCTCCACCGAACCGATGGTTACCGCGCCGAAGCCGTCGTTGAGGGTACAGGCCCCTTCACACAAACGGTCTTGCGGGCACACGCGGCCGCAGACTTCCGGCAGGGTGTTGGTCTGGTGCGACAGCTCGGCGGCGGCAAGGATGTTGCCCTCGGCCACCAGTTTGAGCCAGTTGGGAATGAAGTTGTGCACCGGGCACTTCCATTCGCAATACGGGTTACCGCAACCCAGGCAGCGATGGGCCTGGTCGGCCGAGTGCTGGGGTTTGAAGGGTTCGTAGATTTCCACGAACTCTTTCTTGCGTTGACGCAACAGTTTCTTCTTCGGATCTTTGCGCCCGACATCGATGAACTGGAAGTCGTTATTCAGACGTTCAGCCATGTTAAAACCTCATCAAACTGTTCAGGCGCATATCACTGCGGGTTGGCACGGATGCTGGAAAGCAACGATTTCAGGTTGGCAGCCTTGGGCTTGACCAGCCAGAAACGACGCAGGTAATCATCGAGGTTTTCAGCGAGGTTACGACCCCATTCGCTGCCGGTTTCCTCGACGTACTCGTCCAGCACGTGCTGCAAGTGGTTCCGGTAGGATTCCATGGCTTCGCCGCTGATGCGCTGGATTTCGACCAACTCGTGGTTGACCTTGTCGACGAAGGTGTTGTCCTGGTCGAGCACGTAGGCGAAACCGCCGGTCATGCCCGAACCGAAGTTGTAACCGGTCTTGCCCAGTACTGCGACAAAGCCTCCGGTCATGTACTCGCAGCAGTGATCGCCAGTGCCTTCCACCACGGTGTGGGCACCGGAGTTACGCACGGCGAAACGCTCACCGGCGGTACCTGCGGCAAACAGCTTGCCACCGGTGGCGCCGTACAGGCAGGTGTTGCCGATGATGGCACTGTCCTGGGTCTTGTACACGCTACCCGCCGGCGGAACGATGACCAGCTTGCCGCCGGTCATGCCCTTGCCCACGTAGTCGTTGGCGTCGCCTTCCAGGTACATGTGCAGGCCACCAGCGTTCCACACGCCGAAGCTCTGGCCCGCAGTGCCCTTGAAGCGGAAGGTGATCGGCGCTTTCGCCATGCCCTGGTTGCCGTGCTTGCGCGCGATTTCGCCGGAGATGCGTGCGCCGATGGAGCGGTCGCAGTTGCAGATATCCAAGGCAAATTCGCCACCGCTGGCGTCGTTGATCGAGGAGCCGGCCATTTCGACCATTTTCTCGGCCAGCAGGCCTTTGTCGAACGGTGGGTTGCGGTCCACTTGGCAGAATTGTGGCTTGTCTGCCGGGATGTGATCGCTACCCAACAGCGGCGTGAGGTCCAAATGTTGTTGCTTGGCGGTCTGGCCTTCGAGGATGTCCAGCAGGTCGGTGCGACCGATCAGCTCTTCCAGCGAGCGTACGCCCAGCTTGGCCAGCCACTCACGGGTTTCTTCGGCGACGTAGGTGAAGAAGTTCACCACCATGTCGACGGTGCCGATGTAGTGATCCTTGCGCAGTTTTTCGTTCTGAGTCGCCACGCCGGTGGCGCAGTTGTTCAGGTGGCAGATACGCAGGTATTTGCAGCCCAGGGCGATCATTGGCGCGGTACCGAAGCCGAAGCTTTCGGCGCCGAGGATCGCGGCCTTGATCACGTCGAGGCCGGTTTTCAGGCCGCCGTCGGTCTGTACCCGCACCTTGCCGCGCAGGTCGTTGCCGCGCAGGGTCTGGTGGGTTTCGGCCAGGCCGAGCTCCCAGGGTGCGCCGGCGTACTTGATCGAGGTCAGCGGCGAAGCGCCGGTGCCGCCATCGTAGCCGGAGATGGTGATCAGGTCGGCATAGGCCTTGGCCACACCGGCGGCAATGGTGCCGACGCCGGCTTCTGCGACTAGTTTCACCGAGACCAGGGCCTGCGGGTTGACTTGTTTGAGGTCGAAGATCAGCTGCGACAAGTCTTCAATCGAGTAGATGTCGTGGTGCGGCGGTGGCGAAATCAGGGTCACGCCCGGTACGGCGTAACGCAGCTTGGCGATCAGGCCGTTGACCTTGCCGCCTGGCAATTGCCCGCCCTCACCCGGCTTGGCGCCTTGGGCCACCTTGATCTGCAGCACCTCGGCATTCACCAGGTACTCCGGGGTCACACCGAAACGGCCGGTGGCCACCTGCTTGATTTTCGAGCTTTTGAGCGTGCCGTAGCGCGCCGGGTCTTCACCGCCTTCGCCGGAGTTGGAACGCGCACCCAGGCGGTTCATGGCTTCGGCCAGGGCTTCGTGAGCTTCCGGCGACAAGGCGCCCAGGGAAATACCGGCGGAGTCAAAGCGCTTGAGGATCGACTCCAGCGGCTCGACTTCGGCGATGTCCATCGGCGTGTCCAGGGTCTTCACCTTGAACAGGTCGCGGATCATCGACACCGGGCGGTTATCCACCAGGCTCGTGTATTCCTTGAACTTGGCGTAGTCGCCCTGCTGCACGGCGGCTTGCAGGGTGTTGACCACGTCCGGGTTGTAGGCGTGGTATTCGCCACCGTGCACGAACTTGAGCAGGCCACCCTGCTGGATCGGCTTGCGCGCGCTCCAGGCCTCCAAGGCCAGGGCTTTTTGCTCGGCTTCGATGTCGACGAAACGCGCACCCTTGATGCGGCTCGGCACGCCACGGAAACTCAGCTCGCAGACTTCTTCGGACAAGCCGATGGCTTCGAACAACTGCGCGCCACGGTACGAGGTAACCGTGGAGATGCCCATCTTCGACAGGATCTTCAGCAGGCCCTTGGTGATGCCCTTGCGGTAGTTCTTGAACACCTCGTAGAGGTCGCCCAGCACTTCACCGGTACGGATCAGGTCACCCAGCACTTCGTACGCGAGGAACGGGTACACCGCCGAGGCGCCGAAACCGATCAGCACCGCAAAGTGATGCGGGTCACGGGCGGTGGCGGTTTCCACGAGGATGTTGGAGTCGCAACGCAGGCCTTTTTCGGTCAGGCGGTGGTGCACCGCGCCGGTCGCCAGGGATGCGTGGATCGGCAACTTGCCAGGCGCGATGTGGCGGTCGGTCAGTACGATCTGGGTCCGACCGGCACGCACGGCCTCTTCAGCCTGGTCAGCAACGTTACGCACCGCGGCTTCAAGGCCCAGGTTCTCGTCGTAGTTCAGGTCGATGATCTGGCGGTCGAAGCCCGGACGCTCCAGGGTCATCAGCGAGCGCCACTTGGCCGGGGAAATGACCGGCGAGCTGAGGATCACGCGCGAGGCATGCTCAGGCGATTCCTGGAAGATGTTGCGCTCGGCACCGAGGCACACTTCCAGGGACATCACGATGGCTTCACGCAGCGGGTCGATCGGTGGGTTGGTCACCTGGGCGAACTGCTGGCGGAAATAGTCGTACGGCGTACGCACGCGCTGGGACAGCACGGCCATTGGCGTATCGTCGCCCATGGAGCCGACCGCCTCGTAGCCTTGCTCACCGAGCGGGCGCAGCACCTGGTCGCGCTCTTCGAACGTGACCTGGTACATCTTCATGTATTGCTTGAGCTGGTCGACGTCATAGAAAGCCGAACCGTGGTCGTTGTCTTCCATGGTCGCCTGGATGCGCAGGGCGTTCTTGCGCAGCCATTGCTTGTACGGGTGACGGGACTTCAAGCGGTTGTCGATGGCGTCGGTGTCGAGGATCTGCCCGGTCTCGGTGTCCACGGCCAGGATCTGGCCAGGGCCCACACGGCCTTTGGCGATCACGTCTTCTGGCTTGTAGTCCCACACGCCGATTTCCGATGCGAGGGTGATGAAACCGTTGGTGGTGGTCACCCAACGCGCCGGGCGCAGGCCGTTACGGTCGAGCAGGCACACCGCGTAGCGGCCATCGGTCATGACCACGCCGGCTGGGCCGTCCCACGGTTCCATGTGCATCGAGTTGTACTCGTAGAACGCACGCAGGTCCGGGTCCATGGTCTCGACGTTCTGCCACGCAGGCGGAATGATCATGCGCACGCCACGGAACAGGTCGATGCCGCCGGTGACCATCAGTTCGAGCATGTTGTCCATGCTGGAGGAGTCGGAACCCACGCGGTTGACCAGCGGGCCGAGCTCTTCGAGGTCCATCAAATCGTTGGCGAACTTGGTGCGACGGGCCTGGGCCCAGTTGCGGTTGCCGGTGATGGTGTTGATTTCGCCGTTGTGGGCGAGGAAGCGGAATGGCTGGGCCAGCGGCCATTTCGGCAGGGTGTTGGTGGAGAAACGCTGGTGGAACACGCAGATTGCGGTTTGCAGGCGCTCATCGCTCAGGTCTGGATAGAAGGCGGTGAGGTCCGCCGGCATCATCAGGCCTTTATAAATGATGGTCTTGTGGGAAAAGCTGCAGATGTAGTGGTCGGTGTCGGCGGCGTTGAGCACCGACGAACGACGACGGGACGTGAACAGCTTGATCGCCATGTCCTGGTCGCTCAGGCCATCGCCTGCGATGAACACTTGTTCGATCTGCGGCAGGCGCTCCAGGGCCAGGCGGCCGAGTACGCTGGTGTCGATGGGCACTTTGCGCCAGCCGACGATGTGCAGGCCGGCGGCGGCGATCTCGCGGTTCATGTTCTCGCGAGCGGCTTCGGCCTTTACCGGGTCCTGGTTGAAAAACACCATGCCCACGGCGTACTGCTTGGGCAGTTCGACCGCAAATTGCTCTTGGGCGACAGCGCGCAGGAACTGGTCGGGCTTTTGAATCAGCAAGCCACAGCCGTCACCGGTCTTGCCGTCGGCGTTGATCCCACCGCGGTGGGTCATGCAGGTCAGGGCCTCGATGGCCGTTTGCAAAAGGGTATGACTGGGCTCGCCCTGCATGTGGGCTATCAGGCCGAAACCGCAGTTATCCTTGAATTCATCGGGTTGGTACAGACCTGCTTTCATAGACACTTTCTCACCAGGCTGCCTCTTTTAGCGAGGCAAATTTCTTTTCAATTCAACCGGTTACCTTCCACGCCGAACGTACGCCGGCTTAGCGGGGGCAAAAGGGAGGTCATTGTACACACCGACACAGACGCTCACAAATTTAGCGACGAAATGTCGCAAATCTATGTCGCATTTATGAAAGGTTTAAAGCGATATGCTGTGCTAGTCAAAACTTTTTTAATTTTGACCGCTACGACTCAAAAGCCACTGTGACGCAGACACCACAAAGCGCGCGGTCTGGGGAGACTGCACGCACTTGCGGATTTTTTTGAGGTGCCGGGAGGGCGGCCTGGGTAAGGCCGCCGGATCTTCAGCGAGTTGCTGCCAGTTCTTGTTGAACGCTGGCAACAGTGCGAGGCCAAGGTTTACCAGCCTGAACCTTCGCTGGCAAGGCTTTGATGGCAGAATCGGCTGCGGCGCGGCTTGGGAAGCTGCCGTAGGTGATCACGTAGAGAGGCTTGCCGTTGAGCACTTTCTTGAAATAACGGTACTGGCCGCCCTGCTCTTTGACGAACGCCTGGGCGTTGGCTTCGGAGCTGGTGCCGAGGATCTGTACCACAAAGTTGCCGGTAGGTTGGCTGCTGTACCAGCTGCTGCCGGCAGCGCCGGCCTTGGCGACGGTGGCGGCTGGTTTTTCCGCAGGCTTGGCGGCTGGCGCTGGTTTGGCGGCCGGCGCCGGTGCAACAGGCTTGGTCACCGGAGCAGGCTTGGCGGTAGCCACGGTCGGCGCCGGCGTCGGAGCAGGCTTGGCGACCGGTGCAACCGGCGTCGCTGGCACACCAGCCGGTACGCCCGCAGGCGGTGCGGTGGTGGTCACGGTCGGCGGCGTAGCGCTGGAGCCTTCCACCGGCACACCGTCGTCGCCTTCGGAAATGCCACCGGCTTCTTCGGCCAGAGGGCCGCGCATCACCGGTTGGCCGACCATCGGCAGGTTGGTCGGTTGGCCGGAGTTGGCAAATTCGACGTTTGGCGTGGGCTTGCCCAGTGGCAACTGCGCCTGTTCGGTTGGCGCGCCGGTGGTTGTCGGTGCTTTGTTGCGGCCCGGGATCAACCAGGCGGCGGCAACAGCGACCACGACAACGGCGGAAATAGCCAATACGTGCTTCTTAGGCATAGTGAACCCCATCTTTGGACGCTTGACCGCAGAGCGGCTGGCAATCATGGCTTCGATCATGGCATCGCGGGCAACCTGGTTGATGTTTCCAGGCCAGCCATCGGAGCTTTCGTGAATATCAGAGATCTGCGCAGCGGTGAAAAGTTCGATACCCGCCCCGGCGCCCTCAAGGCGTTGCGCCAGGTATTCGCGGGTTTCTTCCTCTTCGTAAGGCTGCAACTCGATGACGTGAAACAGCTCCTGCTCACCGCTGATCTGCTCCAGATCGGCGATCAACGACGACTCACCGAACAGGAACACATGCGGGCGACCTTCCGGCGTGCCCGCCGCCAGCGCCAGCAGCGCTTCGAGGGCGGATTCGTCGAGCTGCTCGGCGTCGTCTACCAGCAGGTAGACTTCCTGGCCGGTCAGGCCCAGCTGCACCACTTGCTTGAGAATCGCGTTCGGCTCGGCATTGGAGACGTCCAACGCTTGCGCCACCTGGCGCAACACGCCGGCTGCATCACCGGCACCGCGGGCCGATACCACCACGCTCTGCACCGATTGCTTGTTGGTACTGGCCACCAGCGCCTGGCGCAGCAAGGTCTTGCCGCTGCCTAGAGGGCCGGTGACCACCAGCAGCAACTGGCTGTAGCGCGCGAGGTGATGCAACTGCCCAAGCACCGGCTTGCGCTGGGCAGGGAAGAATTTGAAACCCGGCACCCGTGGAGCGAAGGGGTCGTGGCTCAAGTGGTAATGGCCGAGGAACGCCTCGTCGGCATGCAAACTAGTCATCGGGTCTTATTAACCTTTGAGCTGGGCCAGGGCGCGGTAATCCGCTCCCAGCGTGGCCTGTAGAATCTCTTTTGGATAATCGTCGGTCACCACGGCTTCGCCGATGTGGCGCAGCAGTACCAGTCGAAGTCGACCGTCGATCACTTTCTTGTCTATCGCCATATGTTCAAGGAAATCCGCCTCGGTCATCTCCGTGGGCGGAACAACCGGCAAACCGGCGCGCTGGAACAGGCGGATACCGCGATCACGCTCCTGGGCACTGATCCAGCCCAGGCGTTGCGACATGTCCAATGCCATCACGGTGCCAGCCGCTACGGCTTCCCCGTGCAACCACACACCATAGCCCATGTGCGTTTCGATCGCATGGCCGAAGGTGTGGCCCAGGTTCAACGTGGCCCGCACGCCGGACTCACGCTCGTCGGCGTTGACCACCAGCGCCTTGGCCGCGCAGGAGCGGGAAATCGCTTCGGTGAGCGCCACCTGGTCGAGACCGCGCAAGGCGTCCATGTGCTCTTCCAGCCAGGTCAGGAACGGCTCATCGCAGATCAGCCCGTACTTGATGACTTCCGCCAGGCCCGCCGACAGCTCGCGCGGTGGCAGGGTGTTGAGGGTAGCGGTGTCGATCAGCACAGCTTGGGGCTGATAGAACGCGCCGACCATGTTCTTGCCCAGCGGGTGGTTGATACCGGTCTTGCCGCCCACCGACGAGTCGACCTGGGACAGCAAGGTGGTCGGCACCTGGATAAAGTCCACGCCGCGCTGGTAGCAGGCCGCAGCAAAACCGGCCATGTCGCCAATCACACCGCCGCCCAGGGCGACCACGGTGGTTCGACGGTCATGGCGCGCAGTCAGCAGGCCATCAAAGATCAGTTGCAGGGTTTCCCAGTTTTTGTGGGCTTCGCCGTCAGGCAACACCACAGAGATCACCGAGTACGCCGCCAGGCTGCGGCTCAAACGCTCAAGATACAGCGGCGCGACCGTTTCGTTGGAGATGATCGCCACCTGCCGGCCGGCAATATGCGGCGCAAGCAGTTCGGGCTGGTCCAACAGACCTGCGCCAATGTGGATCGGGTAGCTGCGCTCGCCTAGATCGACCTTAAGTGTCTGCATGTGTCCCCGCGTTGAAGATGTATTGACGACCGGCACTGTCGATACCTCGACACCGCCTGGTGGCTCTACGCCATACCTTACAAGGTGATGGCGCGCCGCCGAGAATAGCGCATTTCGGGCCAGGCTTTAACGGGGTGGCAACCGTTGCAGGCGCTCAAGGATGTCGAGTACGACCATCCGAGGTGGCCGCTCATCGGTTTCTACCACCAGATCGGCGATTTCCCGATACAGCGGGTCGCGCAGCGCCAGCAGGTCCCGCAGGGTTTTGGCCGGGTCGGCAGTACGCAGCAACGGGCGATTGCGATCACGGGCGGTACGGCCCACCTGCTGTTCGACCGATGCGTGCAAATACACCACCCGACCACCGGCATGCAGCGCCCGACGGTTTTCATCGCGCATGACAGCGCCACCGCCGGTCGCCAATACCACGCCATCGCAGCCGCACAGCTCGGCAATCATCGCCTGCTCGCGGTCACGAAAGCCCAGCTCGCCTTCTTTATCGAAGATCCATGGGATATTGGCACCCGTGCGCAATTCAATTTCCTTGTCGGAATCTTTGAACGGCAGGCGCAGCTCTTTGGCCAGCAAACGGCCGATGGTGCTTTTTCCAGCCCCCATCGGCCCTACAAGAATCAAATTTCGCACAGAATCAACGACTCACAGCAATCGCCTGGTTATTCATGATACGCGGAGTCAGGAATACCAGCAGCTCGGATTTTTTCTCCGCCAGCACATCGCGCCGGAAAAGGCGGCCAAGATACGGCACATCGCCCAAAAATGGCACTTTATCTACCACTTTGCTTTGGGTGTTGGAGAAAACCCCGCCAATGACGATGGTCTCGCCATCCCTGACCAGAACCTTGGCGTTGACCTCGTTTTTCTTGATCGGCGGCACGTCATTGAGGCGGTTCAGGTAGTCGGGCTCATCCTTGGTGACCTTGACCGCCATGATCACATGGTCGTCGGGGGTGATTTGCGGCGTCACCTCCAGCGACAGCGAAGCTTCCTTGAACGACACCGAGGTGGCGCCCTGGGAGGTGGATTCCTGGTAAGGAATCTCGGTGCCTTTGAGGATGCGTGCAGTCTCTTTGTCGGAGGTGACGACCTTGGGTTGCGAGACGATTTCACCGTTGCCGGTTTTTTCCATGGCGGTCAGTTCAAGGTCCAGCAACAGGTTGTCGGTGATGTAGGCGATCCCCAGGCCCGAGGTTCCGGCCAGCGACCCCAAGTCGACAAAGGGTGAACTGGGCGGGTTTTGCGGCGGCTCAGCGCCGTCTGCCTGCGGCTTGGCAATACCGCCAACGCCGCCGCTGCCACGGGTGAGCCGCCCGCCCCAGCGCACACCCAGGCTTTTGTCGTAGTCGACATTGGCCTCCACAATCCGCGCCTCGATCATCACCTGGCGTACCGGGATATCCAGCTGCGCCACGATGCGCCGCAGCTCTTCGAGCCGCTCGCCAGTCTGGTAGGCGATGATGTTGTTGGTGCGATCATCCACCGCCACCGAACCGCGCTCATCGGTGGCGCCCTCAAAGCCGGTCACCGACTGAAACAGCCTGGCCAGGTCGGCAGCCTTGGCGTAATTGACCTGCAGCAGCTCCCGACGCAAGGGCGCGAGCTCAGCCATCTGCTTGCGTGACTCCAGCATCAACAGCTCGCGAGCGGCCAATTCATCGGCGGGCGCCACCAGCAGCACGCCCGCCTTGACTCGCTTGTCCAAGCCCTTGGTTTGCAGCACCAGGTCCAGCGCCTGGTCCCAGGGCACATCCTTGAGCCGCAGAGTGATCGAGCCCTGCACCTCATCACTGGTCACCAGGTTGAGCCCAGCGACATCGGCGATTTGCTGCAATACCGCGCGCAGGTCGATGTTTTGGAAGTTGAGGGTCAGTTTGGCGCCCGTATAGCTGACCGGTGAGGCCCTGTCGGGCGGCGGCAGTTGGATCAGGTCCAGGCGATTGGGCACAGCAGCAGCCATCGGTGCCGTGAACGCTATCCATAGCGCCACACCGAAGGACGAGAAGGTCCTTTTCATTGTTTGATTCCGTTATGAGTTGACGTTCAGCACAAGGGTTCGCGGGCGTTGCAACCAAGCGCCCTGTCCATCGGGAAACAGCTCCACCAGCTCAACAGCCGCATCTTGGATGGCCGTGACCTGACCATGGTCCGGCCCCAGGTAATCACCCACTGCCAGTCGATACACCTTGGCCCCAGCGCGCAGCAAGGCGAAAGCCTGCATACCCCTGGACAGCGTGCCGACCATTTCGAACTGTTCCAGGCGCATACCCTCCAACAGCCCCCGTGGCCGGGTGAAATCCGGTGCAAGAGCGGGCCGGCCAGGCACATGGGCTGCCTGCAAGGCAGGCGGCTTGAACGGGTCGCGCAGGGACGAGGGCTCGTAGACAAATAACGGCCCTGGGTCGAGTACCTGACGGGCCTTGCCGTTTTGCAGGGTGCTGCGATAGGTCTTGGCGAGCATGTCCAGACGCAGCAAGGCGCCCTGATGCCCAAGCGTAACGTCCTGCACGGTGACTACCCGAGGCAACCCACCCAAGGCACTGACAAACGTCGCCAGGTCGTGGTAAGCCCCGGAGGCGCTTATCTGCATGGGTTGTTCGATATAAAGCTGGCGAGGCATTTCATCCAGCACACTGATGCCTTCGACCCACACCCCATGGGCAGCCGCCAGCCGGGCGAGGTCTTCCAGCGCGGCAGGCACCTCGGACTCGCCGGGCAATTGCCCGAGAAGGCTGACCACCTGTTCTTCCATGCTCCGCACCTGCTGGCTGCGCAGCTCAAGGCTGGCGGCCAAGCCGGTCTTTTCTGTGAGTTGCTGTTGCAGCGCCTGCTCCCGCGCCTCAAGCCCGTGCAATCGCTCCCGCTGCGGCCCCCCATGCGAAACCTCGCCTATCGCCAGCACCAGGCCGGCCAGCGCACAGCCAAGCAGCACCTTGCCCGGCAGGGACCATTTAGCAGCGTTGTCAGAGAGCGTGGAAAAATCGAGCCTGGGCAGGCTCATGGTTGCGCCTCGCTGGTTTCCCCCTGGCGAACCATCAGCTGGAATTCACTTTCACCGCGCGCACCTTCGGCCTGCACGCGCTGCAGACGGGTCGAACTGGAGCCCTGGGCTGGCTTGAGCTGCTGCATCAAACGGGCGATATCCTGGTTGCTTTCAGCTGTGCCGCGGATGCTGATGGTGTCGCCGTTCGCAACCACCTCATGCAGATGGACACCTTCGGGCACCGAGCGAGCCAATTGCTCGAACAATCGGGCCCCGGAAGAGCGGGCATCGTGCAGGTCCTGAACCACCTTCATGCGTTCGGCCAGTTGCTGGCTTCGCTCCTGCAGATCGTCGATGGTCTTGATGCGCGAGTCCTGGGTGGCGATGTGCTCTTCCAGGCGGCTGTTGCGGCTGACCTGCCGGTCTATCGCCTGGTCGATCACTTGATCAGCCAACCACAGTGCCGCGAGCGCCACGCAGGCAAACGCCAGCAATAGCACCAACAGGTATTTGCGCCTGCGCTGCGCCAGGGCCTGGCGCCAAGGCAAAAGATTGATTCGTGTCATCCAGCGAAACTCCTCAGGGCCAGCCCGCAAGCCACTCCCATCCCTTGGGCATCCAAGGCCCATTGTGCACCATCGACTCTATGACCCGGCGTGAAGCTGGCAAAATCCTGAAGGCAAGCGCGCTGCAATGCAAACCCTTCTACATCGACCACTCGCGGCACCAGCCCCGCCAGGGCCAAAACCGCCTCGCGCGCTTCGACCTGCTCGCGCAGGCACGCCGCCAGCATCACTTCTACCCACTGCGGGCCTTGAGCCGATGGCCCTTGAACCTGAAAGTCGATGGCCACTTCATCCAATGGGTAAGGGATGAACTGGTCGGCTTCCATCTGGATCTTCCAGGCCATTTCCTCGTCGCTCAGACCCGCGTCCATTTCGATCAACCGGGTAATCACCGACGGGCCTGCAACCGCCACGGCGGCGTATCGGGCCGAGGAGCCCAGGCGCGACAGCGCCTGTTGTAAAACCCGGCCCACAGCCTCAAGGTCCAGCAGGGTGCCGTCGACCACCGCCTGGGGCGGCAGTACTTGCGTGACGTAGCCCTGGACGCTGAAACCGTCGGATGAACGGCCCAGTTCGATCAACTTGATACCGCTGTCATTGATATCGACCCCCAACACCGTGTCGACTTTTCGCCTGAAAAATCCCTTTCCCATAAAACTCCCCAAAACTTTCCCTGTCATACCGGCTGTCATCTCGCCTGATTGCTGCCAGGCACCTTGCATTCGGTCGGCTTGTTCAAGGCTCGCGAATGACGCCCCAAGCCGAAAAATGCTTTAATGCCCAGCGTTTTTTCCCGCTTTTTATCTGCTGCCCGGGTCGATCCATCGTTTGCCATGCATGCCCCGACGCGTAACTCTTTCTTTTCTCTGGAAATCCAAAAGCCTTGATTCGTCTGCTGAAGTTTTTCGGGTACTCCATTGTCGCCATCGTCTGCGGGCTGCTGCTCGTATTCAGCGGGGCCTACCTCTACCTTAGTCCGGGTTTGCCCTCCGTAGAGGCCCTCAGAAGTATCCAGTTGCAGATTCCTTTGCGGGTCTACAGCAGCGATGACAAGTTGATCGCGGAGTTCGGCGAAATGCGCCGCACACCGATCCGTTTCGCCGATATTCCACCCAATTTCATCAGTGCATTGCTGTCCGCCGAAGACGATAATTTCGCCAACCACTACGGCGTAGACCCCAGCAGCCTGGTGCGTGCAGCCACGCAATTGGTAAAAAGCGGACACATTCAATCCGGCGGCAGCACCATCACCATGCAGGTGGCGAAGAACTTCTTCCTTACCAGCGAGCGCAGCTTTTCCCGCAAGGCCACCGAAATCCTGCTGGCGCTGCAGATCGAACGCCAGCTGACCAAGGATGAAATCCTCGAGCTGTACGTCAACAAGATCTACCTGGGCAACCGCGCCTACGGCATCGAGGCCGCGTCCCAGGTCTACTACGGCAAGTCGATTCGTGACGCCAGCCTGGCGCAGATGGCCATGATTGCCGGCCTGCCCAAGGCGCCGTCACGCTTCAACCCGCTGGCCAACCCGGCGCGCAGCAAAGAACGACGCGACTGGATCCTGGGCCGTATGTACAAGCTGGGCAAGATCGACCAGGCCGCTTATGAAAGCGCCGTGGCCGAGCCGCTGAACGCCAGCTATCACGTGCCGACGCCGGAAGTTAATGCACCCTATATCGCCGAAATGGCCCGCGCCGAGATGGTGGGTCGTTATGGCAGCGAGGCCTACACCGAAGGTTTCCGCGTCACCACGACGGTGCCGAGCAACTTGCAGGAAATCGCCAACCATTCGGTACATGAAGGCCTGATCACCTATGACCAGCGTCACGGCTACCGCGGCCCCGAGTCGCGCCTGCCGGGCAAGACCCTGAGTGCCTGGACCACCGAATTGAGCAAACAGCGGTCGATCAGCGGCCTGGACCCGGCCATCGTCACCCAGGTATCGAAAGACGGCATTCAAGTGCTGACCCGCTCTGGCGAAGCCCATGTAGCCTGGGACAGCATGAAGTGGGCGCGTCCGTTCCTGAACACCAACAGCATGGGCCCGATGCCCAAGCAGCCCTCCGACGTGGCCCAGGTGGGTGATTTGATCCGCGTGCAACGCCAGAACGATGACAGCCTCAAATTCAGCCAGGTGCCGCTCGCCCAGGGCGCCCTGGTGTCCCTGGACCCGCAGAACGGTGCGATCCGCGCGCTGGTTGGCGGTTTTGCCTTCGAGCAGAGCAACTACAACCGCGCCACCCAGGCCAAGCGCCAGCCGGGCTCCAGCTTCAAGCCATTCGTCTACAGTGCCGCGCTGGACAACGGCTACACCGCTGCCAGCCTGGTGAACGACGCGCCCATCGTGTTTGTCGATGAATACCTGGACAAGGTCTGGCGCCCGAAGAACGACACCAACACTTTCCTTGGCCCGATCCGCATCCGCGAGGCGCTGTACAAGTCGCGCAACCTGGTGTCGATCCGCCTGCTGCAGGCGATGGGCGTAGGCAAGACCATCGACTACATGACGCGCTTTGGCTTTGCCAAGTCGGACCTGCCGCCGAACCTGTCCCTGGCCCTGGGTACCGCGACCCTTACGCCGATGGAAATCGCCACCGGCTGGAGCACCTTTGCCAACGGCGGCTACAAGATCGCGCCGTACCTGATCGATAAGATCGAAAGCCGCAATGGCGACACCCTGTTCACCGCCAACCCGCCACGAGTACCCGGCGATGTGGTCAATGGCGTGGCCGCCACCGACGGGCTTGCGGCACCGACCAACGGCGGTATCACCATCGAGCCGACGCCAGGCACGCCAGCGGCCGCAAACGCCGGCGCACCCGCCGAACCGCAAGCGCCAGCAGTTGCCGAGCGTATCGTGGATGGCCGTACCACCTATATCCTCAACAGTATCCTGCAAGACGTGATCAAGAAGGGCACCGGCCGCCGCGCACTGGCCCTGGGCCGTGCAGATATCGCCGGCAAGACCGGTACTACCAACGAATCCAAGGACGCCTGGTTCTCCGGTTACAACGGCGACTACGTGACCACCGTGTGGACCGGCTATGACCAGCCTGAAAGCCTGGGCCGCCGCGAGTTTGGTGGCACTGTCGCCCTGCCGATCTGGATGAGCTACATGGGCGCAGCCCTCAAGGACAAGCCGCTGCACACGCAGCCGGAACCGGAAGGCATCCTCAGCCTGCGCATCGACCCGATCAGTGGACGTGCGGCTTCGCCGAGCACACCGAATGCGTACTTCGAGCTGTTCAAGAGCGAAGACACGCCGCCGTCGGTCAACGAACTGGGCAACGGTGTAGTACCGGGTAGCCCGCTGCCGGCGGATGAAGGCGCGCCGATCGATTTGTTCTGACGGGTTTGATCGTTCCCACGCTCTGCGTGGGAATGCATCTTGTGACGCTCTGCGTCACGACCTTAAACGCAGACGCGGAGCGTCCAGGGCGGCATTCCCACGCAGAGCGTGGGAACGATCAGCCACAAAAAAGCCCCGACTCATTCGAGCCGGGGCTTTTTTGTGGGTGCGCTACAACAGCTTAGCCGTTGAACACATCATCCACGCTTTGCAGCGGGTAGTTCTTTGGATACGGCAGAGTGGCCACACCGGTCTCGATAGCGGCCTTGGCCACGGCATCGGAGATCAGGGTGATCAGGCGCTTGTCCATTGGTTTGGGAATGATGTACTCACGGCCGAATTCCAGCTTGGCGCCACCGTAGGCGTCGCACACGTCCTGAGGTACCGGCAGCTTGGCCAGTTCACGCAGGGCGTTGGCAGCAGCCACTTTCATTTCTTCGTTGATGCGCTTGGCGCGAACGTCCAGGGCACCACGGAAGATGAATGGGAAGCCGAGTACGTTGTTGACCTGGTTCGGGTAGTCCGAACGGCCGGTGGCCATGATCACGTCGCTGCGGGTGGCGTGGGCCAGCTCAGGAGCGATTTCCGGATCCGGGTTGGAGCAGGCGAACACGATAGGGTTCGGCGCCATGGATTTGAGACCTTCAGCGCTCAGCAGGTTCGGGCCGGACAGGCCAACGAACACGTCGGCACCGTCGAGGGCGTCAGCCAGGGTGCGCTTGGAGGACGGGTGGGCAAACATCGCCTTGTACTGGTTCAGGTCGGTACGCTCGGACTGGATCACGCCCTTGCTGTCGACCATGTAGATGTTTTCCAGCTTGGCGCCCATGCTGATGATCAGCTTCATGCAGGAAATGGCCGCGGCACCGGCGCCCAGGCAGACGATTTTCGCCTCGCCCAAGGTTTTGCCAGCGATTTCCAGGGCGTTGATCATGCCGGCTGCGGTAACGATCGCGGTGCCGTGCTGGTCATCGTGGAATACCGGAATGTCGCACTGCTCGATCAGGGCCTTTTCGATCTCGAAGCACTCAGGTGCCTTGATGTCTTCCAGGTTGATGCCACCGAACGTGATGGAAATGCGCTTGACGGTGTCGATGAACGCCTGCGGGCTTTCGGAGTCGACTTCGATGTCGAACACGTCGATGCCGGCAAAGCGCTTGAACAGCACGCCCTTACCTTCCATGACTGGCTTGGAAGCCAATGGGCCGAGGTTACCCAGGCCCAGAATCGCGGTGCCATCGGAAATCACTGCAACCAGGTTGCCTTTGCCGGTGTACTTGTACGCCAGCTCTGGGTCACGGGCGATTTCACGTACGGGTTCGGCAACACCAGGGCTGTAGGCCAGCGACAGGTCGCGGGCAGTGGCAGTGGCTTTGGTGAGCTCTACACTCAGCTTTCCTGGACGAGGATTGGCATGGTATTCGAGAGCGGCAGTTTTCAAATCAGACATATCGGCATTCCGCTTTTACTGTTGGTCGACGGACCGCCGAGGATACGCGTGTCGTAAAGTCCCTACAAGACTGGGCAGTCACAGGTGTCAAGGGCCCTGGGCTACGACTTTTGGCCAAGAGCCACGGGATACAAGGGCTCAACTGTTCACAATCGAAATAAAAAATGTCTACAATTTTTTATTCAAAGCGTCGATTTCAGCATGCCAGGGTCAGTTATTGGCAACAGCCAGCGTGCCTGGCCTTTTTTCAGGCCGCCACGGCGGGAACGATCCTGCACCCAGCCACGCGCCTCCAGGGTGCGGCCTGGCAGACCATTGAGCATGGCCGTATCGAATTGGCTGATCAACTCGGGCGCAATGCGTAATACCAGTGAACCTTGCAGTTCAATCCAGATTCCGCCGCGATTGCGCTCGATCTTGCTGACCCGACCAGCCACCAGCGCAAACCCGGAGCGCTTGAGATTGGCCACGCTTTGCACCGGCGATTGGCGCCACAGGCCGAGCCGTGCCTGGCGGGCGCTGTTTTCGGCGGCCTGCTGGCAGGCAACCAGGTCCACATTCGGCGCCACGCCCACTTGGTACCCCAGGCCTTCAGCCAGCAGCTGCGCCTCCAGGTTCTCGCCATTGGCGCCGTAGAGGTGAGCCAGGGTACGCCCGTAATGGTCTTTGCCTTCGCGCCCCGCCACCAGGCCGACACGCCCATCGCTGGCCTTGACCAACGCCTGCAGGCGCTGGCGGGCGGCGACGGCAAATGGCTCGTCAGGGCGACCCTTCTTGCCGGTTTCCGGCGCGTTGAGGCCGATCATGCGTACGCTGCGGCCATCCTTGAGCCGCACCGTGTCGCCATCCACCACACGCTGCACCTCGACGCGGGCGATGGCCGCCGGGGCGGGGCAGAAGGCGCCGGCCTGAGCGGTCGCCAGCCAAATCCCAGGCACAAAAAAGGCGCCCACAAGGGACGCCTTTTTCAACAGCGGGTAAAAGCCCATAAGGCTCTTGAACCTTACTCTGCTGGAGTAGCAGCAGGCTTCTTGCCGAAAGCACCAAAGCGATCTGCGAAGCGCTGTACGCGGCCGCCGGTGTCCAGAGTTTTCTGCTTACCGGTGTAGAACG
Source organism: Pseudomonas salmasensis (assembly GCF_014268375.2). Lineage (NCBI taxonomy): Bacteria > Pseudomonadati > Pseudomonadota > Gammaproteobacteria > Pseudomonadales > Pseudomonadaceae > Pseudomonas > Pseudomonas salmasensis. The sequence goes on along the minus strand of NZ_CP077083.1, from coordinate 4,024,622 downwards.
GGTGGCACTCGTTGCATACGTCAGTACCCAGTGGCTTGCACAGGTTCGAACGCGTTTCGAACTTGTTGCCGCAGCTGCAGGTTACTTGGATAGTTTCGTACGCTGGATGGATATCGGCTTTCATGGCACTTCCTCAGGCTAGCGTGCCGCCACTCGACACTATTGTCGAATACCGCACGTAATTAGGCCGCGGATTCTACCAGACCTTTTTAATCGCGCAAGCGGCGGTACTGGCCGAAAACTCCCTTTCATCAGATATTCCTGACACACCGCCATCAATGTGGGAGCCGGGCTTGCCCCAATGCCAGTCAGTCAAGGGCTTTTTGTAGGAGCGAGCTTGCTCGCGAGAAACTCACAGGCGCCGCGTTGATTCAGGAAGCACGCGTTATCGTTGATGTTTTCGCGAGCAAGCTCGCTCCTACGGTAGGCGATTGGGGCAAGCCAGCTCCCACAAGATCCGGTTCCAGTACTGGAGACGTGACACCCCCGGTCTGCTAGGCTCGCGCCCCTGCGCCACCGCTTGCCTATATAGATGAGACTCCTCGCGTGCCCGACGCCATTTTGCGCCTAGCCCTGCCCTCGCCCCTGCGCCGCCTGTTCGATTACCGGTCCCCGCCCGGCGTGTCGCGTGCACAGTTGCAGCCGGGCATGCGCGTGCGCGTGCCGTTCGGGCGCCGGGAAATGATCGGCATTCTGGTGGAAGTCACCGACCACAGCGAAGTGCCTGCCGAAAAGCTCAAGCCGGCAATTGCACTGCTCGACGCCACACCGCCGCTGCCGCCCGCGCTGTTCAAACTGTGCCTGTGGACGGCGCAATATTACCAACACAGCCTGGGCGATACCTTGAGCTGGGCGCTGCCTGTGCTGCTGCGCCAGGGCGAACTGGCCGAAGCGCGCCAGGAGCGTTTCTGGTCGATGGTACCCGGCGCACGCCTTGACGACCCGCGCATCGCCCGCGCCCCACGCCAGCGTGAGGCCCTGGCCACCTTGGCGCAGCATCCCCACGGCGTAGCCCATCAGCTATTAAGCAAGCTGATGCTGAGCAAAGACAGCCTCGACCTGCTGCTGGCCAAGGGCCTGGTGCAGGTGGAAATCCGCAAGCACGCCCCGGACCCGCGCCACGAACACTGGCTGGCCCAACCGGAGTTGCCGCTGAACGCCGAGCAACGCGCCGCGTATGAGGCGATTCGCGCCGGTTTTGACAGTTTCCACGCGTTCCTGCTGGCCGGTGTCACTGGCAGCGGCAAGACCGAAGTGTATTTGCAGTTGATCCGCGAGACTCTGCAGGCCGGTAAGCAGGCACTGGTGTTGATCCCGGAGATCAACCTGGGCCCGCAGACCGTGGCGCGTTTCGAGCAACGCTTCAATGCCCGCATCGCCCTGGTGCACTCGGCGGTCAATGACCGTGAACGCCTGGAGTCGTGGCTGGCAGCGCGGGACGGCGAGGCCGACATCATTATCGGCACGCGCTCGGCGCTGTTCACACCGATGAAAAACCCCGGGCTGATCATCGTCGATGAGGAGCATGACGGTTCCTATAAACAGCAGGAAGGTTTGCGCTACCACGCCCGCGACCTGGCGCTGGTGCGCGCGCGCCAGGAAGACATCCCGATTGTGCTGGGCTCGGCCACGCCTTCCCTCGAAAGCCTGCACAACGCCTACACCGGCCGTTACGGGCTGCTGCGCTTGAACGAGCGCGCCGGTGGCGCCAAACAACCGCGCTTCCTGCGCCTGGACGTGAAAAGCCGCCCGCTGGACAGCGGCATTTCCGGCCCGATGCAACAGGCTATCGGCCAGACCCTCGCCGCCGGCCAGCAGGTATTGGTGTTTCTCAACCGCCGCGGCTTTGCCCCCACGCTGCTGTGCCATGACTGCGGCTGGATGTCCGGGTGCGAGCGCTGCGATGCGCGCATGACCGTGCACCAGCGCCACGGCGAGTTGCGCTGCCATCACTGCGGCCATGTGGAACGGGTACCGCGCCATTGCCCGCAGTGCGGCAAGGTGGACTTGCGCCCGGTGGGCGCCGGCACCGAGCGCGCCGAAGAACGCCTGGGCATTCTGTTCCCGGATTACCCGGTGCTGCGGGTCGACCGCGACAGCACGTCGCGCAAAGACGCTATGAACCAACTGTTCACCACCATCCACAAAGGCCAACCGTGCATCCTGGTGGGTACGCAAATGCTTGCCAAAGGGCATCACTTCCCACGGGTGACCCTGGTGTCGATCCTGGATGCCGATGGCGGGCTGTTCTCCGGGGATTTTCGCGCCAGCGAACGCATGGCGCAGCTGATCGTGCAGGTGGCGGGGCGCGCCGGGCGGGCCGAAGAGCCAGGCCGGGTGATTATCCAGACGCACCTGGCCGACCACCCGCTGCTGATTCAACTGACGGAACAAGGCTACTTTGCCTTCGCCGAGCAAGCCTTGAGCGAACGCCGCGCCGCCGGCCTACCGCCCTTTGCGCACCTGGCGCTGCTGCGTGCCGAAGCCCACAAGCCCGGGCAGGCCGAAGGCTTTCTTGATGAAGCCTGCAGCGCCGCCGAACGTTTACTGGGCGAACTGGCCCTCAGTGGTATCGAACTGCTCGGCCCGGTGCCAGCGCCCATGGAGCGGCGCGCCGGACGTTATCGCGCTCAGCTACTCTTGCAGGCAACCTCCCGCGCGCCGCTGCATCGGCTATTAAGTCGCTGGATGCTTGAGCTGGAGCAACTGCCCAGCGGTCGGCAGGTGCGATGGTCGTTGGATGTAGACCCGGTAGATTTGTACTGATCCACCCACCACTGTAGGAGCGAGCTTGCTCGCGAAAAACTCAAGAACACCGCGTTAAATCAGGAAGCCCGCGTTATCGTTAACGATTTTCGCGAGCAAGCTCGCTCCTACAAAATGCTCCACAGGTCCGGAACGGTTGGCAAGCCCGCCCTCGCCACGGATAATGCCCAGTTTTTCCACCTGCGCATCGCGCGCCGCCGCTTGCGGTCGAAAGAGAACACCATGAAAGACACCATTCGCCAGCTGATCCAACAAGCCCTCACCCAACTCGTCAACGAAGGTGTGTTGCCTGAAGGCCTGTCGCCGGCGATCCAGGTGGAGAACACCCGCGACAAGACCCACGGCGACTTCGCCAGCAACATCGCGATGATGCTGTCCAAGCCGGCCGGCATGAAACCACGCGACCTGGCCGAAAAAATCATCGCCGCCCTGCCGGCTGACGCCAGTGTCACCAAGGCCGAAATCGCAGGCCCTGGTTTTATCAACTTCTTCCAGAACACCCAGGCCCTGGCGTCGCGCCTGGATGCCGCCCTGGCCGATGCGCGCATCGGTGCACGCAAGGCCGGCGACAGCCAGCGCGTGGTCATTGACCTGTCGGCGCCGAACCTGGCCAAGGAAATGCACGTGGGCCACCTGCGCTCCACCATCATTGGCGACGGCGTGGCACGGGTGCTGGAATTCCTCGGCGACACCGTGATCCGTCAGAACCACGTGGGCGACTGGGGTACCCAGTTCGGCATGCTGATGGCCTACCTGCAGGAAAACCCGATCACCAGCAACGAGCTGGCCGACCTGGAAAACTTCTACCGCGCCGCCAAAAAGCGGTTTGACGAGTCTGAAGAATTCGCCGACCGCGCCCGTGGCCTGGTGGTCAAACTGCAGGCCGGTGACGAAGAGTGCCTGGCGCTGTGGAACCGCTTCCGTGAGATTTCCCTGTCCCACTGCCAGGAAATCTACGAGCTGCTCAACGTGAAACTGACCATGGCCGACGTGATGGGCGAAAGCGCCTATAACGACGACCTGATCAACGTGGTCAACGACCTCAAGGCCAAGGGCCTGCTGGTCGAGAGCAACGGCGCCCAGTGCGTGTTCCTCGAAGAATTCAAGACCGCCGACGGCGAGCCGCTGCCGGTGATCATCGTCAAGGCCGATGGCGGCTACCTCTACGCCACCACCGACCTGGCCGCCGTGCGTTACCGCAGTGGCGTGCTCAAGGCTGACCGTGCGCTGTACTTCGTCGACCAGCGCCAGGCCCTGCACTTCCAGCAGGTGTTCGAAGTGGCGCGGCGCGCCGGTTTCGTCACCCACCCGATGCACATGGAGCACATGGGCTTTGGCACCATGAACGGCGCCGATGGCCGCCCGTTCAAGACCCGTGACGGCGGCACCGTGAAGCTGATCGACCTGCTGACCGAAGCCCAGGAACGTGCCTACAACCTGGTGAAGGAAAAGAACCCGGAGCTGGCCGAGGCCGACCTGCGCAACATCGCCCGCGTGGTGGGTATTGGCGCGGTGAAATACGCCGACCTGTCCAAGCACCGCACCAGCGACTACAGCTTCAACTTCGACCTGATGCTCAACTTCGAAGGCAACACCGCGCCGTACCTGCTGTACGCCTACACCCGCGTGGCCGGGGTATTCCGCAAGCTGGGCAAGGACTTCAGCGAAGTCCAAGGCCAGATCGCGCTGGACGCCGCCCATGAACAGGAACTGGCGGCCAAGCTCGCGCAATTTGGCGAAGTGCTCAACAGCGTTGGCGAAAAAGGCACGCCGCACATCCTGTGCACCTATTTGTACGAAGTGGCCGGCCTGTTCTCCAGCTTCTACGAGAACTGCCCGATCCTGACCGCCGACGACGAAGCCCAGAAACAAAGTCGCCTGCGCCTTGCCGCCTTGGCTGGACGCACCCTCAAGCAAGGCCTGGAACTCTTGGGCCTGGAAACTCTGGAGCGTATGTAAGTTGGCCGCCAAGAAAAAACCTGCACCCAAGCGCGGCGCGAGCCGCTACCAGGCCCCGGCGAAGCAACCGATTCCGGGTTGGTTGTGGATGGCCATCGGCCTTACGGTCGGCGCATTTATTGTGTTTCTGATGAAGCTGGAGCCCGGCCAGGGCGATGACGTCAAGCGCGTCAAACAGGAGCAGCAAAAAGCCACGAAAATCGCCGAAGCCAACAAGACCGCGCCGAGCCCGACCGCACCGGTAAAGCCCAAGTACGACTTCTACACGCTGCTGCCGGAATCGGAAGTGATCGTGCCGCCTGACGCCGTGCCGGAAAAAACCCTGCCGACGCCACAGGTGCCGACCACGCCGGTAACCCCAGCGGAAGCTGCGAAAATCGACACGGCGCGCGCCCAGGCCGCGCTGGCCGGCATCACGCCGCCGCCAGCACCGCCAGTGGCAGCCACCAAGGCTGCGCCGGTGACCAAGTTCTTCCTGCAAGCGGGCTCGTTCCCGAAACAGGCAGATGCGGACCGTGTACGCGCACAGATCATTCTGTTGGGCCAGTCGGTATCGGTTGAGTCTGGCACGGTGAAGGACGCGACCTGGTATCGCGTGTTGGTGGGGCCGTTCAGCAACCGTGAACAGCTGACCGTGGCGCAAAAGCAATTGGCCGGCGCAGGTTTTAGCAACCTGTTGTTACAACAACGCCAGAGCCGCTGATTAAGCAGCCAACACGGTTTTAATGTGGGAGCTGGCTTGCCTGCGATAGCGGTGTAACAGTCAATGATTCAGTGACTGACACGCCGCTATCGCAGGCAAGCCAGCTCCCACTTTGGTTTACAGTGTGCTCAAGTGGGTGTCGAAGCCATAAACACCACTCGTCCGCCCTGCCTTCCTACAGTTGAAATCCCCCTCGCCACCCCCATATGAGTTTCCATCAGGGCATTTTCGCCCCGCTGCGTGGAGACTCTCCCCTTGACCACCATCGTTTCAGTACGTCGCCACGGCAAAGTTGTCATGGGCGGCGACGGCCAGGTTTCCCTGGGCAACACCGTGATGAAAGGCAACGCCAAGAAAGTGCGCCGCCTGTACCACGGCCAGGTGCTTGCCGGCTTCGCAGGCGCTACCGCCGACGCCTTTACCCTGTTCGAGCGTTTCGAAGGCCAGCTTGAGAAACACCAGGGCCACCTGGTGCGCGCCGCTGTGGAACTCGCCAAAGAATGGCGCACCGACCGCTCCCTCAGCCGCCTGGAGGCCATGCTCGCGGTTGCGAACAAAGACGCTTCCCTGATCATCACCGGCAACGGCGACGTGGTTGAACCCGAGCATGGCCTGATCGCCATGGGTTCCGGCGGCGGCTACGCCCAGGCCGCGGCCAGCGCGCTGCTGAAGAAAACCGACCTGTCGGCCCGTGAAATCGTCGAGACCGCCCTGGGTATCGCTGGCGATATCTGCGTGTTCACCAACCACAACCAGACCATTGAGGAGCAGGACCTCGCCGAATAAGCCCTGGGCTTATTCAGGCTTGAGGCCGCCAAACACTATGTCCATGACTCCCCGCGAAATCGTCCATGAACTCAACCGCCATATCATCGGCCAGGACGATGCCAAGCGCGCCGTTGCCATTGCGCTGCGTAACCGCTGGCGCCGGATGCAACTGCCGGAAGAACTGCGCGTTGAAGTAACGCCCAAGAACATCCTGATGATCGGCCCTACCGGCGTGGGTAAAACCGAGATCGCCCGGCGCCTGGCCAAACTGGCCAATGCACCGTTCATCAAGGTCGAAGCGACCAAGTTCACCGAAGTCGGCTATGTGGGCCGCGATGTCGAGTCGATCATTCGCGACCTGGCTGACGCCGCCCTGAAAATGCTGCGCGAACAGGAAGTGACCAAGGTCAGCCACCGCGCCGAAGACGCCGCTGAAGAGCGCATCCTCGACGCCCTGTTGCCACCGGCACGCATGGGTTTCAACGAAGACGCCCAACCTGCTACCGACTCCAACACCCGCCAGCTGTTCCGCAAACGCCTGCGTGAAGGCCAGCTGGATGACAAGGAAATCGAGATCGAAGTGGCCGAAGTGTCCGGCGTGGATATCTCTGCGCCGCCTGGCATGGAAGAAATGACCAGCCAGTTGCAGAACCTGTTCGCCAACATGGGCAAGGGCAAGAAGAAAAGCCGCAAGCTGAAGGTGAAAGAAGCGCTCAAGCTGGTGCGCGACGAAGAAGCCGGGCGCCTGGTCAATGAGGAAGAACTCAAGGCCAAGGCCCTGGAAGCGGTCGAGCAACATGGCATTGTGTTTATCGACGAGATCGACAAGGTGGCCAAGCGCGGCAATTCCGGCGGCGTGGATGTGTCCCGCGAAGGCGTGCAGCGTGATTTGCTGCCGCTGATCGAAGGCTGCACGGTCAACACCAAGCTGGGCATGGTCAAGACTGACCACATCCTGTTTATCGCCTCCGGTGCCTTCCACCTGAGCAAGCCAAGCGATCTGGTGCCCGAGCTGCAAGGCCGTTTGCCGATCCGGGTGGAGCTCAAGGCGCTGACGCCGGGTGACTTCGAGCGCATCCTCAGCGAGCCGCATGCCTCGCTCACCGAGCAGTACCGCGAGCTGTTGAAAACCGAAGGGCTGGGTATCGAATTCCAGGCAGACGGCATCAAGCGCCTGGCGGAGATCGCCTGGCAGGTCAACGAGAAGACCGAGAACATCGGTGCCCGTCGCCTGCATACCTTGCTTGAGCGCCTGCTGGAGGAAGTGTCCTTCAGCGCCGGCGACATGGCCGGTGCGCAGAATGGCGAAGCGATCAAGATCGATGCTGATTACGTCAACAGCCACCTGGGTGAATTGGCGCAGAACGAAGATCTGTCTCGTTATATCCTGTAAGCCTCACTCAATGTGAGAGTGGCCTGTGTGGGAGCTGGCTTGCCTGCGATAGCATCACCTCAGTGTTCCTGAAACACCGAGGTGCCTGCATCGCGGGCAAGCCCGGCTCCCACATTGGTCCCTCTCACATTTTGAGCCGGTTCCTACAGGGTTATCTCCAATGTCGAAATTTCCTACCGCAGTAAACCTGCACAAAACCTCCAACACCCTCGGCCTGACCTACGGGCCGGATGAAACCTATCAGTTGCCCGCCGAATTCCTGCGGGTGCACTCGCCTTCCGCCGAGGTCCAGGGCCACGGCAAACCCATCCTGCAATTCGGCAAGCTCAACGTCCGGTTGATCAAGCTGGAACCGGCCGGCCAGTACGCACTGAAATTGACCTTTGACGACGGTCATGACAGCGGACTGTTCACCTGGGACTACCTCTATCAGTTGGCCGTACGTCAGGACGCTTTGTGGGCCGACTACCTGGCCGAGCTCAAAGCCGCTGGTAAAACCCGCGATCCGAGTGAGTCGGTCGTGCGGCTGATGCTCTAGCCCAAGGGTCTTGCTGTTTAGAGCGCATTTTCTAATTTCATCTGCTTGAATGCCCTGTCGCGTGGCCAACGATTGGCCCGCTTGCGAAAAAAAATAAACTCGGGTAACCAATGGAGCTGGCAAGTTCCCTGCATTTGACGATGCGGTATCAACGGTCACCCGAGTCGCAGTACCAGGCTGGTGTCGTGTATCGAAATTGGGTGCGCAGCAATCGCCGGTACTCGTCTTTCGGACAATGGAGCGTCGTAGATGAGTAACAAGAATAACGATGACTTGAAACGCCAGGCCTCGGAAAACACCCTGGGGTTGAACCCGATCATCGCGTTACGCAAAAAGGATTTATTGGCCTCGGCCAAGATGGTGCTGACCCAAGCCATCAAGCAACCGTTGCACAGCGTCAAGCACGTCGCCCACTTTGGCGTTGAATTGAAGAACGTGATGTTCGGCAAATCCGCACTGGTGCCCGAGGGCGACGACCGTCGCTTCAACGACCCGGCCTGGAGCCAGAACCCGCTCTACAAACGTTATTTGCAGACTTACCTGGCGTGGCGCAAGGAACTTCACGACTGGATCGACGACAGCAACCTGTCGGCACAAGACATCAGCCGCGGCCACTTCGTGATCAACCTGATGACCGAAGCCATGGCCCCCACCAACAGCGCGGCCAACCCGGCGGCGGTCAAACGTTTCTTTGAAACCGGCGGCAAAAGCCTGCTCGACGGTTTGTCCCACCTGGCCAAGGACATGGTGCATAACGGCGGCATGCCCAGCCAGGTCAACATGGGCGCCTTTGAAGTCGGCAAGACCCTGGGCACCAGCGAAGGCGCGGTGGTGTTTCGCAACGATGTACTGGAACTGATCCAGTACAAGCCCATCACCGAGCAGGTACACGAACGCCCGCTGCTGGTGGTGCCGCCGCAGATCAACAAATTCTACGTCTTCGACCTGTGCCCGGATAAAAGCCTGGCGCGCTTCTGCCTGCGCAATGGCCAGCAGACCTTTATCGTCAGTTGGCGCAACCCCACCAAGGCCCAGCGCGAATGGGGGCTGTCCACCTATATCGAGGCGTTGAAGGAAGCGGTCGATGTGGTCACGGCGATTACCGGCAGCAAAGACGTGAATATGCTCGGCGCCTGCTCCGGCGGCATCACCTGCACCGCGCTGTTGGGCCACTACGCGGCGCTGGGGCAGAAAAAGGTCAACGCACTGACCCTGCTGGTGAGCGTGCTGGATACCACCCTGGACACCCAGGTGGCGCTGTTTGTGGATGAACAGACCCTGGAGGCGGCCAAGCGCCACTCCTACCAGGCCGGCGTGCTGGAAGGCCGCGACATGGCCAAGGTGTTTGCCTGGATGCGCCCCAACGACCTGATCTGGAACTATTGGGTCAACAACTACCTGCTCGGCAACGAGCCGCCGGTGTTCGATATCCTGTTCTGGAACAACGACACCACCCGCTTGCCGGCGGCGTTCCATGGCGACCTGATCGAACTGTTCAAGAACAACCCACTGATACGCCCCAACGCCCTGGAAGTGTGCGGCACGCCTATCGACCTCAAGCAGGTCACCGCCGATATCTATTCCCTGGCCGGCACCAACGACCACATCACGCCGTGGCAGTCCTGCTACAAGTCAGCGCAGTTGTTCGGCGGCAAGGTCGAGTTTGTGCTGTCCAGCAGCGGGCATATCCAGAGCATCCTCAACCCGCCGGGCAACCCCAAGGCGCGCTACCAGACCAGCGAGGGCCTGGCCGGCAGTGCGTTGGAGTGGCAGGAGAATGCGACCAAGCACACTGACTCGTGGTGGCTGCATTGGCAGGTGTGGCAGGCAGAGCGGGCGGGGAAACTGAAAAAAGCCCCGACGATATTAGGCAATAAAACCTATGCCGCCGCCGAAGCGGCGCCGGGTACCTATGTACATGAACGCTAGGCACTTTTTGTAATTGAAATGAGATCAATGTGGGAGCTGGCTTGCCTGCGATAGCGATGGCCCTGCTAACTAATCGCTGACTGACAGAATGCAATCGCAGGCAAGCCAGCTCCCACACTGAACGAGTTCCTACAGTCCAATAGCACCATTTCACAGGGCTTGAGCATGCCGCAACCGTTCATCTTCCGTACCATCGACCTGGATGGCCAGACCATCCGCACGGCGGTGCGCCCGGGCAAGCCGCACTTGACCCCGCTGCTGATCTTCAACGGCATCGGCGCCAACCTTGAGCTGGTGTTTCCGTTCGTCCAGGCCCTGGACCCGGACCTGGAAGTGATCGCCTTCGACGTACCCGGCGTGGGCGGTTCCTCGACGCCGAACCGGCCCTACCGTTTCCCCGGCCTGGCCAAGCTCACCGCGCGCATGCTCGACTACCTGGACTACGGCCAAGTGAACGCCGTGGGCGTGTCCTGGGGCGGAGCGCTGGCCCAGCAATTTGCCTATGACTATCCCGAGCGCTGCAAGAAATTGATCCTGGCGGCCACGGCGGCCGGGGCCTTCATGGTGCCGGGCAAACCGAAGGTCTTGTGGCTGATGGCAAGCCCCAGGCGTTATATCCAGCCGTCCCACGTGGTGCGCATTGCACCGATGATTTATGGCGGCTCGTTCCGCCGTGACTCCAAACTGGCCGCCGAACACGCCAGCAAAGTGCGCTCGGCCGGCAAGCTGGGTTACTACTGGCAGTTGTTTGCCGGGTTGGGCTGGACCAGCATTCACTGGCTGCACAAGATCCGTCAGCCCACCCTGGTGCTGGCCGGGGACGATGACCCGCTGATCCCGCTGGTCAACATGCGCATGCTCGCCTGGCGCATCCCCAATGCACAGTTGCACATCATCGATGATGGCCACCTTTTCCTGATCACCCGGGCCGAAGCCGTGGCGCCGATCATCATGAAGTTTCTGGAGGAGGAGCGCCTGCGCGCCGTGATACATCCGCGACCGGCGGTGTGAAGGAGCACACCACCGCGCAACTTGCCAGGAACCGACTATGGTTCTGAATTGGCGTGCCTGCTTGATGACTTGACGAAGGAGTGTTGGCTCATGCGAGAAAGACCCGTGACGAACCCGGCGCCCACCCCCGCTACGTTCATCAACGCACAAAATGCGATCACCGGCCTGCGCGGCCGGGACCTGCTGTCGACCCTGCGTACCGTCGCCGCGCACGGCCTGCGCAACCCGGTGCACACCGCCCGCCACGCCCTGGCGCTGGGCGGCCAGCTGGGCCGCGTGCTGCTGGGTGAGACCGTGCACGAACCCAACCCCAGGGACCATCGCTTCAGCGACCCCACCTGGAAGCTCAACCCGCTGTACCGGCGCAGCTTGCAAGCCTATCTGAGCTGGCAAAAGCAGACGCGCCACTGGATCGATGACAGCGCCCTCAGTGACGATGATCGCGCCCGCGCGCAGTTCGCCTTCGCCCTGCTCAACGATGCCGTGTCCCCTTCCAACACCCTGCTCAACCCGCTGGCGATCAAGGAGCTGCTCAACTCCGGCGGCAACAGCGTGGTGCGCGGCGTGAGCAACCTGTTCGAAGACCTGTTGCACAACAACGGTTTGCCGCGCCAGGTCAGCAAGCACGCCTTTGAAGTGGGCAAGACCGTGGCGACCACGCCCGGTTCGGTGGTGTTTCGCAACGAGCTGCTGGAGCTGATCCAGTACAAGCCCATGAGCGAAAAACAGTACGCCAAGCCACTGCTGGTGGTGCCGCCGCAAATCAACAAGTACTACATTTTCGACCTGAGCCCGGCCAACAGCTTTGTGCAATACGCGCTCAAAAACGGCCTGCAGACCTTTATGGTCAGCTGGCGTAACCCGGACGTGCGGCATCGCGAATGGGGCCTGTCCACCTACGTGGCGGCGCTGGAAGAAGCGCTCAACGTTTGCCGGGCCATCACCGGCGCTCGCGAGGTCAACCTGATGGGCGCTTGCGCCGGTGGCCTGACCATCGCCGCGCTGCAAGGCCACTTGCAAGCCAAGCGCCAGTTGCGGCGCATCTCCAGCGCCAGTTACCTGGTGAGCCTGCTGGACAGCCAGATCGACAGCCCTGCAACCTTGTTCGCCGATGAGCAAACCCTGGAAGCCGCCAAGCGCCGCTCCTACCAGCAAGGCGTGCTGGACGGCCGCGACATGGCCAAGGTGTTTGCCTGGATGCGCCCCAACGACCTGATCTGGAATTACTGGATCAACAACTACCTGCTGGGCAAGGAACCGCCGGCGTTCGACATCCTGTACTGGAACAACGACAACACGCGCCTGCCCGCGGCCTTGCACGGCGACCTGCTGGACTTCTTCAAGCACAACCCCCTGAGCCATCCCGGCGGGCTGGAGGTATGCGGCACGCCCATCGACTTGCGCAAGGTCACGGTGGACAGCTTCAGCGTGGCCGGCATCAACGATCACATCACACCGTGGGACGCGGTGTACCGCTCCACGCAACTGCTGGGTGGCGAGCGGCGCTTTGTGCTCTCCAACAGCGGGCATATCCAGAGCATCCTCAACCCACCGGGCAACCCCAAGGCCAACTACGTCGAGAACCCCAAGCTGAGCAGCGACCCACGGGCCTGGTATTACGACGCCCAGCACGTCGAAGGCAGTTGGTGGCCGCAGTGGCTGGAGTGGGTGCAAAAACGCTCCGGTGTACAACGCGAAACCCTCACCGCCCTGGGCAACCAGAATTACCCACCGATGGAAGCGGCGCCGGGCACTTACGTGCGGGTGCGCTGAGCTCAGCGATCAACTTTAAGAAGACTGGATGAAGACCCGCGACCGTATCCTTGAATGTGCCCTGCAGTTGTTCAACCAAAAGGGCGAACCGAACGTGTCGACCATGGAGGTGGCCAATGAAATGGGGATCAGCCCCGGTAACCTCTACTACCACTTCCATGGCAAGGAGCCCTTGGTGCTCGGGCTGTTCGAGCGTTTTCAATCTGAGCTGGCGCCACTGCTGGACCCTCCCGCCGATGCGCAACTGGAAGCTGAGGACTACTGGCTGTTTTTGCACCTGATTGTCGAGCGCATGGCCCACTATCGGTTCCTGTTCCAGGACTTGTCGAACCTGGCGGGGCGCTTGCCCAAGCTGGCCAAGGGGATCCGTCACCTGCTCACGGCGCTCAAGCGCACCTTGGCGTCACTGCTCGCGCGGTTGAAGGCGGCAGGGCAACTGGTCAGTGATACCCAGGCGTTGGGGCAACTGGTGGAGCAGATCACCCTGACCTTGCTGTTTTCGTTGGATTACCAGCGGATTCTGGACCGTGAAGGCGAGGTACGGGTGGTGGTGTACCAGATCATGATGCTGGTGGCGCCGCATCTGCTGCCGACGGCGCGGCAGGCGACCGAGAAGTTCGCCTTGAAGTACCTGGATGACGCGGATTAAACATGTAGGAGCGAGCTAGCTCGCGAAAAACGTCAACGATAACGGGGGCTTCCTGAATAAACGCGGCGTCTTTGAGTTTTTCGCGAGCAAGCTCGCTCCTACAAAAATGGGCCATACGGCGTTTTGAGGTTTGAATAAAAAACGCCCGATCTTCGCAGACCGGGCGTTTTTTGTGTCCCGTAGAAATCAGGACTGACTGGATGGCGTCGGGGTGGCCGGCGTTGCAGTCGGGGTAGCAGCCGCATGCGTCGGTGCGGACACCGAATTGGCGGTAGAAGCGGCCGGTGCTGGCGCCGTGGCTGGCTTGGCCGTTGCGGCGGGCTTTGCGGCTGCCGGTTTTTTCGCTACCGCAGGCTTTTTGGCCGCGGCAGGTTTGGCCGCAGGTTTAGCGGCAGCGGTTTTAGCCGCAGGTTTGGCAGCCGGTTTAGCCGCAGGTTTGGCGGCGGCTTTAGCGGCCACTGGCTTAGCGGCAGGCTTGGTAGCCGGTTTGGCGGCAGCGGTTTTAGCCGCTGGCTTGGCCGCAGGTTTTGCAGCAGCTTTGGCTGGCGCTTTTGCAGCGGGTTTGGCAGCCGGCTTGGCGGCGGCTTTAACCAGAGGCTTGGCGGCGGGTTTTGCGGCGGCGGTTTTAGCTGCTGGTTTAGCCGCCGGTTTTGCTGCAGGCTTGGCTGCGGCGGTCTTGGCGGGAGCCGCTTTGGCGCCGGTGAGTTTTTCGATTTGCTTGGTCAGGGTATCGACCTTGCTGTGCAGCGCTTTCAACTCAGCCTTGCTCGGTACGCCCAGTCGCGAAATAGCACTGTTGAGGCGTTTGTCGAAAGTCTCTTCCAACTTGCCCCAGGTATTGCTCGACTTGGCGGAACCCGCGCTCGCCTTGGCAGCGTCGACTTTTTTACCAACCGTGCTCTTGGTCAACTCCTCGGCTTTCTCGCCGTCTTTAACCAGGGTCTCGAAGAGTTTGCTGCCGTCACTGTCGATCTTCGAGTACACGCCTAAACCAGCGAGCCAGATTTTGCGGGAATATTTTTCAACTTTCCCGACCCACGAGCTGCCTTCTTTCTGAGTAGTCTTTTTAACAGCCATCCCGATGTCTCCTTAGTGTTTACGCGCGACACGTTCGAGCAATGCCGTCAGCTCTTCGAGCTTAGCAGAGAGTGTCTCCACGTCATGTTTAGACGCAATGCCGATCCGATTCAAGGCACTGGCGACACGAGTATCAAAAGCTTTTTCAACTTTATCCAGTTGAACTTCAACCAGGCCTTTGACGCCGGAGACGTTACTCTTTACTTGGTCAATCTGACTGTTGGCAGCATCAAGTTGTTCAACTACAACTTTTTTACCTTTACTTTCAATACGTTGACCGCTTCTAACGAGTTCCTTGAAGTACTCGCCGCCCTCGCTGCCGACCTTGGCGTAGGCACCAAGACCCGCCAGCCAGATCTTGCGGGCATAGCTTTTAACCTCACTCAGAGGGGTAGTCTGAACGTCGATTTTTTTCTTCAAAATAACTTTGGCCATGGTGCACCTCACACAGAATTGGGTGGCGGACGGCCCGCAAGAGTTGAGGGCTTGGGCACAAAGTAGGGTTTAAAATTAGAATCGGCACCCTAAGCACAGCCGTATCAGGCCAGGGCCTTATCCAGGGCTTTTTCGATTTCGGACTTGATCGTGCCACTCATGGCCGACATCAACAGGCCTAGTTCCACATCAATGCGCAGCGAATCATCGGCCACCAACACTGTGCCTTTAACCCCGGAGCGCTTGAGCTTCAGGGTGTCGCCAGCCCATGAAGACTCCACCCCATATTTATCCTCGAGTTTGCGCGCCAATTGCTCAGCCTTGGCCCGCGCCTGTTCTTTTCCCAGGGTATGTTCACGCTCAACGGTAATACGGGCCATTGCAATGACTCCTCTTTATAACGACTCAGAACACCCGCCATGCGGCAAAAGGTCTCGATGAGTGCCTATCTTACCTGCAGCCTTGCCAAGACAAAGCAGGCCTTGGGGATTATCATGTCCCGCATTCTCTTTTGGTGACAGCGATATGACTGATCAGCGCAAAGGCAGCGATGCCGAACCCACCACTCACTTCGGCTTCAAGAACGTCCCGGAAAGCCAAAAGGCGGAAAAAGTCGCTGAGGTGTTCCACTCCGTGGCAGCCAAGTACGACCTGATGAACGACGTGCTCTCCGGCGGCATGCACCGCCTGTGGAAGCGCTTCACCATCGAGTTGTCGGGCGTACGCACCGGCAACCGGGTGCTGGACATCGCCGGTGGCACGGGCGATCTGGCGGCCAAGTTCTCCAAGCTGGTTGGCCCCACCGGCCAGGTGGTATTGGCCGATATCAACGGCTCGATGCTCAAGGTTGGCCGCGACCGCCTGCTCGACAAAGGCGTGGCCGGCAATATCGAATTCGTCCAGGCCGACGCTGAAAAGCTGCCGTTCCCCGACAACCATTTCGACTGCGTGACCATTGCCTTCGGCCTGCGAAACGTGACCCACAAGGAAGACGCGATCCGCTCGATGCTGCGCGTGCTCAAGCCGGGTGGCCGCCTGCTGGTGCTGGAGTTCTCCAAGCCGACCAACGCGCTGATGTCCAAGGTCTACGACACGTACTCCTTCGCCTTCATGCCGTTGATGGGCAAGTTGATCACCAACGATGCCGAGAGCTACCGCTACCTGGCCGAGTCGATCCGCATGCACCCGGACCAGGAAACCCTGAAGTCGATGATGGTGGAGGCCGGTTTCAACCGCGTGACCTACCACAACATGACGTCCGGCATCGTCGCCCTGCACCGCGGCATCAAGCCCTGATGCTGCTGCAAGGTCTTCTCGCCAGCGTCGAGCACGGCCTCAACCGTGTACTGCGCCTGGACAGCACCGCCCTGGCGCGGCTCGCGCACCTGACCGGCAAAGTCATCGCCGTCGATTGCCGCAGCCCCGCCTTGCAGCTGTTTATCCTGCCCAGCGATGAAGGCCTGCTGCTCGCCACCCAATGGGCCGCTGAAGCCGATTGCACCTTGCGTGCGCCGGCCTCCAGCCTGTTGCACCTGGCGCTGAGCCGCAACAAGACTGCCATCCTCCACAGCCCCGAGGTAGAGCTGGAAGGCGACAGCGCGGTACTGATGGACCTGGCCGCCGTGCTGCAAGACTTGGAGCTGGACTGGGAGTACGAACTGTCGCGCTGGATCGGCCCCGTCGCCACCCAGTTGATCAGCGGGCACCTGCGCAGCCGCTCGCGCTGGTATCAGCAAGGGTTCGCCAGCCTCAACCAGAACCTTGCCGAATACCTGAGCGAAGAATCGCGCACCCTGGTCGGGCAACGGGAAGCGCAAGCGCGCTTTCGCGAGCTCGACAAGGCCAAAATCGACCTGGAACGCCTCGAGGCCCGCTTCGAGCGCTTGAGCCGTTCCCTTGATCCAAGCGATAACGCATGAAGCTGCTCGCCGTCCGCCGTTTGTTTCGTATCCAGCGCGTCGTAATCCGCTACCGTCTCGATGACCTGCTGTTTGCCCTGCCCTTGCCGTGGTTTTTGCTGGCGGTGCGTTATGTGCTGCCGTGGCGCTGGTTGCCGCGCAAGCCGTCGCCGTTGAGCCGTGGCGCCAGCCTGCGCCTGGCGTTGCAAGACTTGGGGCCTATCTTCATCAAGTTCGGGCAGATCCTCTCCACCCGCCGCGACCTGTTGCCCGAAGACATCGCCGACGAGCTGATGCTGCTGCAAGACCGCGTGCCGCCGTTCGACTCGCAGCAGTCGATGGCGCTGATCGAAGAACAGCTGGGCCAGAAGATCAGCGAGGTGTTCAGCCGCTTCGACGTCGAGCCCCTGGCCTCGGCGTCGGTGGCACAAGTGCACGCCGCACAGCTCAAGACCGGCGAAGAAGTGGTGGTGAAGGTCATTCGCCCAGGCCTCAAGGCGATCATCGGCCAGGACCTGGCGTGGCTGTTTGTGCTCGCCCGCGCGGCCGAACGCTTCTCGGCCGATGCGCGCCTGCTGCACCCGGTGGATGTGGTCGCCGACTACGAAAAAACCATCTACGACGAACTCGACCTGCTGCGCGAAGCGGCCAACGCCAGCCAATTGCGACGCAACTTCGAAGGTTCGCCACTGCTGTACGTGCCGCAAGTGTATTGGGACTGGTGCCGGCCAAAAGTGCTGGTGATGGAGCGCATCTACGGCGTGCAGGTCACCGATCTTGCGACCCTGGCCGACCAGCGCACCGACATGAAGATGCTGGCCGAGCGCGGCGTGGAGATCTTCTTCACTCAGGTGTTTCGCGACAGTTTCTTCCACGCCGACATGCACCCGGGCAACATCTTCGTCAGCACCGTCAACCCGTGGAGCCCGCAGTACATCGCCATCGACTGCGGCATCGTCGGCAGCCTCACCCCCGAAGACCAGGATTACCTGGCGCGCAACCTGTTTGCCTTCTTCAAGCGCGACTACCGTCGCGTGGCGCAGTTGCACATTGATTCGGGCTGGGTGCCGGCGGAAACCAAGCTCAATGAATTCGAAGCGGCGATCCGCACGGTGTGTGAGCCGATCTTTGAAAAACCGTTAAAAGATATTTCCTTCGGCCAGGTGCTGATGCGCCTGTTCCAGACCGCGCGGCGCTTCAATATGGAAGTGCAGCCGCAACTGGTGCTGTTGCAAAAGACCCTGCTGAACATCGAAGGCCTGGGCCGCCAGCTGTACCCGGACCTCGACTTGTGGAACACCGCGCAACCCTTCCTGGAACGCTGGATGCGCGAGCGCATGAGCCCCAAAACCATGCTGGGCAACCTGCACAGCCAGTTCGAACAGCTGCCGCACCTGGCCAACATGACCCGCGACCTGTTGGAGCGCATGTCCCAACCCCACGCCAAGGACCCTGAGCCACCGTGGCGCAAGCGCAAGGACGATTGGTTCCTGCGCCTGCTCGGCGCCGCGCACCTGGTGGGTGGGGTAATGCTGGCGATCGGTGGGCCATTGAACCAACTGGGCCACTGGCCAGCCGGCATCATGGTCGCCGTGGGTGTTTATCTGATCGTGCGTCGATAGCCAATCCGGTTATACACTGTCGCAAATTGCCGGAGCCGAACATGAAAGACTGGCTGGATGAGATCAAATGGGACAGTGACGGCCTGGTGCCGGCCATTGCCCAGGACTACAAGACCGGGCGCGTGCTGATGATGGCCTGGATGAACCGCGAGGCCCTGAGCCTCACCGCCGCCGAGCAGCGCGCCATCTACTGGTCACGTTCGCGTGGCAAACTGTGGCGCAAGGGCGAAGAGTCCGGGCACGTGCAAACCCTGCACGAGCTGCGCCTGGACTGCGATGCCGACGTGGTGATCCTCAAGGTCGAACAGATCGGCGGCATCGCCTGCCACACTGGCCGCCACAGTTGCTTCTATCGCGTGTTCGAGAATGGCGAATGGAAGGTTGTGGAGCCGGTGCTCAAAGACCCGCACGCCATCTACCCAGCAGGACACTGAACATGAGCGATACCCTGAACCGTGTGGCCCAGGTGCTGGAAGACCGCAAAGGCGCGGACGCCGACAGCTCCTACGTCGCCAGCCTGTACCACAAGGGTCTGAACAAGATTCTGGAAAAACTCGGCGAAGAATCCGTCGAGACCATCATTGCGGCCAAGGACGCGCAAATCAGCGGTGATTACAGCGATGTAATCTATGAGACCGCAGACTTGTGGTTCCATAGCCTGGTGATGCTCGCCCAACTGGGGCAGCACCCACAGGCCGTGCTGGATGAACTGGACCGTCGCTTCGGCTTGTCCGGGCACGCCGAGAAGGCTTCGCGCCCGTCCGCCTGAATAACTAAGACTTGAGGATTTGAAGCATGGGCATTTTTGACTGGAAACACTGGATCGTCATTCTGGTGGTGGTGGTATTGGTGTTCGGCACCAAGAAACTCAAGAACCTGGGCACCGATGTGGGCGAGTCGATCAAGGGCTTTCGCAAAGCCATGAACGACGATGAAAAGCCAGCCGAGCCAAGCGCCAACCCGGTGCCACCGGCCCAGCCTGTTCACCCGCAGGCCACCCAGCCGATCACCAAGCGCCGTACCTTCGACGTTCAGGCTGAAAAGGTCCAAGAGCCGACCCGCAAAGACTCGTGAGCACTGACTAATGTTTGGTATCAGCTTCTCTGAACTGCTGCTCGTCGGCCTGGTGGCCTTGCTGGTACTGGGGCCGGAACGCCTGCCCGGTGCCGCTCGCACCGCCGGCTTGTGGATCGGGCGCCTCAAGCGCAGTTTCAACGCGATCAAACAGGAAGTTGAACGGGAAATCGGTGCCGACGAAATCCGCCGACAATTGCACAACGAACATATCCTCTCGTTGGAGCAGGAAGCCCGCAAGATCCTTTCCCCGGTGCAAGAGCCGGCCAAGCCGGTAACGCCGGTGGCCGAGCACAGCATCGCGCCAGCCCCTGTGGCCGACGCGGCTCCTGCAGCGCCCGCCCCAACGACGCCCGCGCCGACGCCCGTTGCGTCGCCCGCACCCCATGACCCTACATTGCCGCCGCGAGCCCCATGAGCGCTGATAAACCGGAAAACGACCAGCACATGCCGCTGGTCTCGCACCTCACCGAGCTGCGTACCCGCCTGCTGCGTTGCGTGGCGGCGATCTTCATCATCTTTGCCGGGCTGTTCGCCTTTACCCAGCAGATCTACACCTTCGTCTCGACGCCGCTGCGCCAGTACCTGCCGGCCGGCGCGACGATGATTGCCACCGATGTGTCGTCGCCGTTCCTGACGCCCTTGAAGCTGACCATGATGGTCTCGCTGTTCCTGGCGATCCCGGTGATCCTGCATCAGATCTGGGGCTTTATCGCGCCGGGCCTGTACAAGCACGAGAAGCGCATCGCCGTACCGTTGCTGGTGTCGAGCATCCTGCTGTTCTACACCGGCATGGCCTTCGCCTACTTCCTGGTGTTCCCACTGATCTTCAAGTTCTTCGCCGCCGCGACTCCAGCCGGCGTGGAAATGATGACCGATATCACCAGCTACCTCGATTTCGTGATGACGCTGTTCTTCGCCTTTGGCGTGGCGTTCGAAATCCCGGTGGCGGTGGTGTTGCTGGTGTGGATCGGCGTGGTCGACGTCAAGTACCTGAAGAAGATCCGCCCGTACGTGATCATCGGCTGCTTCGTGGTCGGCATGATCCTCACACCGCCGGACATCTTCTCCCAGACCTTGTTGGCGGTGCCGATGTGGATGCTGTTCGAAGTGGGCATCCTGTTCAGCGGCTTGATCAGCAAGCGTGGCGAACACCCGGATGACGCGCCTGTCGACGACGACCAGCCGCCAGCGACCCAGCCGTGAACCTGCTGCTGCTCGAAGAGGCCGACTTTATCGCGGCCGACCGCGTAGTGCTGCGCGATCGGCGCCTGGTGCATATGCAGGAGGTTCACCGCGCCGCCGTCGGTGACTCCCTGCGCGTGGGCCGCATTGGCGGGCTGATGGGCAATGCCCAACTGCTGCGCCTGGAAGCCGCCGAAGCCGAACTGCAAGTGAGCTTCGACCAACCGCCACCAAGCAAACTGCCCCTGACCCTGCTGCTGGCCCTGCCCCGCCCGAAGATGCTGCGCCGGGTGCTGCAAACGGTGGCGGCCATGGGCGTGCCCAAGGTGGTGCTGGTCAACAGTTACCGGGTGGAAAAAAGCTTCTGGCAAACCCCGTTCCTGGAGCCTGAAGCGGTGCGCGAGCAACTGATTCTCGGCCTGGAACAAGCGCGGGACACGGTACTGCCCGAGATCATTATCGAGAAACGCTTCAAGCCGTTTGTCGAAGATCGGCTGCCGGCCATGACGGCAGGCACCCTGGGCCTGATCGGCCATCCGGGCGATTACCCGGCCTGCCCCCGAGCCCTGGAGGAACCGGTGACCCTGGCGATCGGCCCGGAAGGCGGCTGGATTCCCTACGAAGTGGACCTGCTGGCCAAGGCCGGTTTGCAGCCAGTGCAGTTGGGTGCACGCATCCTGCGCGTCGAAACTGCCGTAACGGCCCTGCTCGCCCGCCTGTTCTAACCCCCCGCAGATCAAGCGATCATCTCGCCTTCTGTAGGAGCGAGCTTGCTCGCGAAAACCTCACAGGCGCCGCGTTTACCCAGAAAGCACGCGTTATCGTTGACGTTTTTCGCGAGCAAGCTCGCTCCCACATTAGATGTGCATCGCTACAGTATCCCGCCCCCGTGCCGATAGCCTGTGAATAAGTCCAAGCCTTGTTCCAGGGGAGTTCGCAGCATGTATCGTTGGTTAGCCGAGAAACTGGGGAATGTAAGCGTCAACCGCAAGCTGAGCGTGGGCTTTGGCCTGGTGTTGCTCCTGACGCTGTTGATCACCTTTACCGGCTGGACCGGCCTGGGGGATGTGATCAGTCGCGGTGACAAGCTGGGCTTCATTTCCAGCCTCAATGGCCTGACCAAAGACCTGCGCCTGGCACGCCTGGACTTCGACATGCGCCGTGGCGAGCAAGGCACGGACAAGGTCGACGGCCTGCTCGCCCACCTCGACAGTGGCCTGAAGACCGCTGCCGAGCTGATCGAGCAACCTGACGATAAAGCCCTGGTCGAGCAACAGCAGGAAGCCCTGAACCAATACAAAAAGGCCTTCGCCGCCATGGTCCAGGCGGGCCTCAAGCGTGAGGGCGCCCGCAGCAAACTCGGCGACACTGCCGACAATGCCGTCGCCAGGATCAACGAAATCGAAAAAGCCCTGTTGCAAGGTGACAGCGTCGCCCAGTTCAACAGCGTGGTCGAGCAGAGCAAACTGATCCAGCAATCGCGCTTCCAGGTACGCGGCTACACCTACAGCGGCAAGGTCGAGGCCGAGCAACCGGCCCTGGATGCCATCGACAACGCCCTGAAGAAAATCACCGAGCTGCAAGGCCAGTTGCCTGCGCAATACCAGGCCAACCTGCAAGAAGCCGGGGCATCACTGCAAGCCTACCGCGCCGCTGTCAGCCAGTATCGCGATTCCCAGGTCGCCAGCGCCGAAGCGCTCAAAACCATGATCGCCCAAGGCGACATCCTGCTGGGCCACAGTGAAAAACTTACCGTCTCCCAGACCGCCGTGCGTGACGCAGATGCCGCGCAAGCCAAATACCTGTTGCTGCTTGCCACCGTGCTGGCGCTGATCGTCGGCATCTTCGCGGCCTGGGCCATTACCCGCCAGATCGTCATCCCGCTGAACCAGACCCTCACGGTTGCCGAGCGCGTGGCCTCCGGCGACCTGAGCCACAACCTGGAATCGGGCCGCCAGGACGAACTGGGCCAACTGCAGCGCGCCATGCAAAGCATGACCGTGGGCCTGCGTGAGTTGATCGGCGGGATCAGCGACGGTGTCACCCAGATCGCCAGCGCCGCCGAGCAGTTGTCGGCCGTGACCGAACAAACCAGCGCCGGGGTCAACAGCCAGAAGGTCGAGACCGACCAGGTGGCCACCGCCATGAACGAGATGGCCGCCACCGTGCAGGAAGTGGCGCGCAACGCCGAAGAGGCCTCGGAAGCCGCCGTGGCCGCCGACCAGCAAGCCCGTGAAGGCGACCAGGTGGTGGGGCAAGCCATCGCCCAGATCGAGCGCCTGGCCACCGAAGTGGGTAATTCCACAGTGGCCATGGGTGAGCTCAAGCGCGAAAGCGACAAGATCGGCAGCGTGCTCGACGTGATCAAATCCGTGGCCCAGCAAACCAACCTGCTGGCCCTGAACGCCGCCATTGAGGCCGCGCGTGCCGGTGAGGCCGGGCGTGGCTTTGCCGTGGTGGCCGACGAGGTACGCAGCCTGGCCCAGCGCACGCAGAAGTCCACTGAAGAGATCGAAGAGCTGATCGTCGGCCTGCAAAGTGGTACCCAGCAGGTGGCAACCATCATGGACAACAGCCGCGGGCTGACCGAGAGCAGTGTTGAGCTGACGCGCCGGGCCGGTCATGCGCTGGGCAATATTACCCGCACCGTCTCGACCATCCAGGCGATGAACTCGCAGATCGCTACCGCCGCCGAGCAACAAAGCGCCGTGGCTGAAGAGATCAACCGCAGCGTGTTGAATGTGCGCGACATCTCCGAGCAAACTTCGTCGGCCAGCGAAGAAACTGCGTCCTCCAGTGCCGAACTGGCGCGCCTGGGGATCTACCTGCAGACCCTGGTCGGGCGCTTCCGAGTCTGAATTACCCTACGCGGCGGCTTACCAAAGCCGCCGCATCTTGTGAAATTTCCTACGCAGTTATCAGCCCTCCACGGGCCCGAATCGAATTAGCGTTTCAGGTGTCGCCAAACGCTTTCTCTGATTCGGAGGTTCACCATGTTTCCTCGGCTGACCCGCGTGCTGGTCAATGCCAGCGTCCGCCTCAAGCTCGCCCTGGGTTTTAGCCAAGTGCTGATCCTCAGCTTCCTGATCGCCGCTGCGGGCTGGCAAGCCTTGAACGCCGTGCTTTACCGATCCGATAGCCTGACGACCCTGGGGCAATTGGCCGTCGACGCCGAGGCCATGCGCGCCGACCGCATCGTGTACCGCACCCTGACAGACAGCGATAGCCTGGGCAAAATGGCCGCGAAAATCGAGCGGATCGACCAGCACCTGGCCGACCTTTCAAACCGCCTGAAAGACCCGGCTGACCTGCAGCGACTTGAAGAAGCCAAGAGCCTTGCAAGCAACTTCAAGTCGGCACTGGCGCAACTGCCGCCCTTGATCGAACAGCGCGAGCGCATCCGCCCGGCGCTGAAAAAAATCGCCCTGCAAGCCAGCGATACCCTCGCCCAATTTGCCAGTGACCTGCCTGACCAGAACGACGAAAAGGCCCTTGATGCCATCGAGCAACTGCGCCAGGCCATGGAGCTGGCCGAAGATCGCGCCCAGAGCCCCGCCTGGGCCGCGCAATCGCTGGCAATGTATGCACAGGCCATCGGCAAGGCCCTTGACGCGCTGGAGATCGCGCAGTTGGCCGTCACAGCGCTGCCGGTGGATTCAACATTGCTCAAGACCGACCTGGCCACCTACCGCGAGCAGTTGATCAAGCTCAAGGAAGCCCAGCTCAACGTGGAGACCGTGCAAAACCGCTTCGAACAGCAACTCAACGACCTGCGCGAGAAAATTAACCTGTTGAGCCAAAGCCAGAACGCCAAGCGAAACGACGAGGCGGAGCACACCCGCACATTGCTGATCAGCGTGACAGTGGCCGCCCTGGCACTGGGCGCGCTGGCCGCGTGGTGGATCGCCCGCCAGATCGCGGTGCCACTGCGGGAAATCCTTGGCGCCGCGCACCGCGTTGCCGAGGGCGACCTCAGCCACGACATGGCGGTCGACCGTCGCGACGAGCTCGGCCAATTGCAGCAAAGCATCGGCCAAATGACCCGCAACCTGCGTAGCCTGATCAGCAGCATTGGTGACAGCGCCCGGCAGATCGCCGGGGCGGCTACACAGTTATCCACCGTCACCGAGCAGACCCGCAGCGGGCTTAATGAACAAAAAGACGAAACCGACCAGGTAGCGACGGCAATGAATGAAATGCTCGCCACTGCCCAGGAAGTGGCGCGCCACGCCGAACGCGCCTCGGTGGCAGCCAATGAAGCCGACCAGCAGGCCGGCGCCGGTGAGCAAGTGGTCACCCAGGCCGTGGAGCAGATTGGCAACCTGGCCAGTGAAATGGCGCTGTCGGGCCGTGCGATGCTCGCGCTGCAACAGGAGAGTCAGAAGATCGCCAGTGTGCTGGACGTGATCAAATCCGTCTCTCAACAGACCAACCTGCTGGCCCTGAACGCCGCCATTGAAGCGGCGCGTGTGGGTACTGCCGGCCAAGGCTTTGCGGTGGTCGCCGACGAAGTGCGCAGCCTGGCCCAGCGCACTCAGGAATCGGCCGAGGAGATCGAAGGGCTGATCCTGGGCCTGCATAACGGCACCCAGCAGGTGGCGGACATCATGGACAGCAGCCGCAACCTGACCGACAACAGTGTCGCCCTGACCCGCGACGCCGGTGATGCCCTGACCGCCATTGCCCGCACGGTGTCGGTCATCCAGGAAATGAACCCACAGATCGCCGCCGCAGCGGAACAGCAAAGCGCCGTGGCCGAGGAGATCAATCGCAGTGTGTTGAAGGTGCGGGACGTGTCGGAACAAACCGCCGCCGCCAGCGAGGAAACAGCGGCGGCGAGTGTTCAGTTGACGCGGTTGAGCCTGGACTTGCAGACGCTGGTCGACAAATTCAAGCTCTGAAACACCGCCCCTGTAGGCGCGAGCTTGCTCGCGAAAAACTCAAGGCCGCCGCGTTCATTCAGGGTGCGTGGCGTTCTCGTTGACGTTTTTCGCGAGCAAGCTCGCTCCTACAGTCATAGCACTTGGCGCAGGAAGGCTTGGGCGCGTGGGTCTTTTGGTGCATTGAAGAACTCCGCCGGGGCGGCGTCTTCCAGCAGTTTGCCGTGGTCGAAAAACAACACCCGGTCCGCCACTTCCCGGGCAAAGCCCATCTCGTGGGTGACGCACACCATGGTCATGCCTTCCAGGGCCAGGGTCTTCATCACATCCAGCACTTCACCGACCATTTCCGGGTCGAGGGCCGAGGTGGGCTCGTCAAACAGCATCACCTTGGGCTCCATCGCCAGGGCCCGGGCAATGGCGACACGCTGCTGCTGGCCGCCAGACAGGCGCGATGGAAACTCGTGGGCCTTCTGCGCGATACCGACCTTTTCCAGCAGCGCCAGGGCCTTGGCCTCGCGCTCTGGCTTGCCGCGCTTGCGCACGACCTTTTGCGCCAGGCACAGGTTTTCCAGCACCGTCATATGGGGGAAGAGGTTGAAGTGTTGGAACACCATGCCGACTTCACGGCGGTAGGCATTCACGTCGGTCTTCGGGTCGGCCAGTTGCAGGCCGTCGATGCTCACCGAACCCGAATCGAATGCCTCCAGACCATTCAGGCAACGCAGGAAGGTGGACTTGCCAGAGCCCGAAGGGCCGATCACCACCAGCACCTCGCCCTTGGCCACCTGGGTGGTGACATGATCCACCGCGCGCACCACCTGCCCACGGGTATCGAAGACTTTTACCAGATCGCGCACTTCAATCACTTTGGGCGAGCCTCCGCTCAAGCCGGCTGGCCATCTTCGACAGCGGCAGGTTGATCAGCAGGTACAAGCCCGCCACACAGAACAGGATTTCAAACGGCGAGAACGAGGTGGTGATCACTTCGCGACCGCTCTTGAGCAACTCGGTAATCGCGATCACCGACACCAGTGAGGTGTCCTTGACCAGGCTGATAAATTGCCCGGCCAGGGGTGGCAGCACGCGCTTGAACGCCTGCGGCAATACCACATGGCGCATCGACTGGCTGGCGCTCAAACCCAGGGAGCGCGCCGCTTCGTCCTGGCCACGGGTGATGGACTGCACGCCAGCGCGCACGATTTCCGCCACGTAGGCGCCTGTGAACAACGACAGCGCGGCAATCCCGGCGAACTCCCGGGAAAGGTTGAGCACCGTGCCGATAAAGAAATAGAAAATGAAAATCTGCACCAGCAGCGGCGTACCCCGCACCAGCTCGACGTAGATCGTCGACAGGTCGCGCAAGGTGGGGTTTTTCGACAACCGGCACAAGCCGGTGGCCAAGCCAATCGCCAAACCCAGGATGCCAGACACCACCGACAGCCACAGTGTGGTCCACAAGCCCCACATCAACGGCCCCAATGCCCATTGCCGGGTCACGCCGACCACATCGCCTTCAGCCACATCGTCGCCGCGCGCCACTTGCAGGCTGTTATCGGCAACCGTGAGCTTCTGCTCGACCCCGGCGTCGTTGCGCAGGGTGACTTCGGCCGTATCGCCTTTGCGCACCAACTCGACCACGGTGGAAATATCCGCGGCGCGCTGGGAGGTTTCGGCTTGATAGGCGAAGTATTGGGGGACGCGATTCCAGCGCCATTCGTAAGACATCAACGAGGTGGCGTAATACAAAGCGCCCGCCAGGCCGACCAGCACGACCACCGTGAGCAGGTGCCAGGGCCATTGGGCTTTTTTATGTTTCATTTCACTTTCCGAATGTATTGCTCTTGTAGGAGCGAGCTTGCTCGCGAAAAACCCGAGAACCCTCTGGGTGTCAGGATTGCCGCGTTACCGTTGACGATTTTCGCGAGCAAGCTCGCTCCTACACCATCAAGCTTTTATTCCATGTCCTTGAGCCACTCGGAGCTCTTGAACCACTTGTCATGGATGCGATCGTAGGTGCCGTCGTTACGGATCTGGTGCAGGAAGTTGTTGATGAAGTTGATGCTGTCGTAATCACCTTTCTTCAAACCGAACGCCAGGGGTTCAAAGGTGAAGGGTTCGTCCAGGAACACCAGCTTGCCGTTACCAACTTTCTTCTCGGCCACCACGTTATACGGTGCGTCGTAGACAAAGGCGTCAGCCTTGCCGTTGACCACGTCGAGCACGCCTTCCTGCTCGTTGTCGTAACCGTGGTACTTGGCCTTGGAGATCAGCTTCTTGGCAACCATCTCACCGGTGGTGCCGAGCTTGGAGGTCAGGCGGTATTTCTCGTCGTTCAGGTGTTTGTAGGACTTGATGGTGCCTTCCAGCTCCTTGCGGATCAGCAGCGTCTGGCCGACCACGATGAAGGGTTCGCTGAAGTTCAGGCGCAGGTTGCGTTCCTGGGTCAGGGTCATGCCGCTGCCAATCATGTCGAACTTGCCGGTCAGGAAGGCCGGGATGATGCCGTCGTAGCCGGTGGACACCAGCTCCAGCTTGACGCCCATGGACTTGGCCATGGCCTTGAGGATGTCGACCTCAAAACCGATGATTTCACCGCGTTTGTCGGTCATTTCGAACGGCATGTAGGTGGGGTCCATGCCGACTTTCAACGTGCCGCGCTTGACCGCCTCATCAATGGCGCCGGCCTGTGCCACGGTGGCAGCGACCAGCGCGGTGACGCCGAGCATCAGCATCGAAAGATACTTTTTCATCATCAAGACCCCTGAACGATTCTTATAAGGTGGGCGCACGAGAGGGCTGCGCCATTTCGGGGAGCGATCCTAACCCACTCGTTGTCCGCCACAAAGGTTTCACCGGTAAATGTTATCGGTGTGTGTCGCAAAACACTGACAGCGACCCGGCCAAGCACAGACGCAGACGCCTCAGCGCGACGCCTCGATCAGGGATTGATGTGTAAGCACTTATGACGATCAGTCGATCTCGGCGATCCAGGCGGTGTCCCTGAACCACTTGTCATGCAGGCGATCGTAGGTGCCGTCCTGGGCGATCTGGTTGAGAAAATGGTTGATCCAATTGAGGCTGTCGTAATCCCCTTTTTTCAAGCCAAACGCCAAGGGCTCAAAAGTGAAGGGTTGCTCCAGTGCCAACAATGCACTGTTCTGTGGCCGACTTATCGCGATCAGGTTGTAGGGCGCATCATGGATAAAGGCATCGGCCTTGCCTTCCACCACCTGCCGCACGCCCTCTTCCGGGTTAGCTACACTGCCGAGCCGCGCTGATACGAGAAAGCGCTGTGCTGCGGCTTCACCGGTGGTACCTCGGGTAGCAACGACGCGGTAACTGGCATCGTCCAGTTCTTCAATACTGGATACCTGTCCGCCCAGGCGCGGATGCAGCAGCACCGTCTGGCCCACCACGATAAACGAGTCACTGAAGTTGAGCTTGAGGTTGCGCTCCTGGGTGACCGTCATGCCGCTGCCAATCAGATCAAACGTGTTCGCCATCAGCCCTGGCAACAGTTCTGTGTAGGGCACCGCCACCAACTCAAGCTCTACACCCAGCGCACGGCTCATGGCGTGGAGCAAATCAATTTCAAAACCGACGATGCGCCCCTGCTTATCGAGCATTTCGAAGGGCACGTTATTGGGGGTGGTGCCGACTTTAAGTACGCCACGGCGCACAGCGTTGTCCAGCGCGCCCGCGTAAAGCAGACCTGCGTGTCCGCCCAGGAAAAAGCCCATTAGCAATGCCAAACAATACCTTTTGATCATGAATGCCCCCGTGGCGAGTCCAATGTGGGGGGCGATCCTAACCCAGCCGCAGGCACGGCAATACGCTTCGAACAAAGGTCTTTTGTTTCGAAATAACAAGGAGTTAGCGATAAAAAGGAAGAGGCGGGAAACGTTGTAGGACCAACGTTTGAAACACCCCCGAAGTGAGCCTTCGGGGGTGCCTGAATCAGGCCGGTTGGGCCTGGGGCGACTGTGGTTGCAGGGGCAGCAATGGCGCGTGCGGATCGGCCTTGATCGAGGCACGCCAAGCGCCGAGCCACTCGGCATGACCTTCGCTCCACACCTGCTCATGCAGGCGAGCCAGGGCCACCGGGTCGCTGAGCAAGGCCAGGCGTTCGCTGTTGTTGAGGCCGGCCGGGCCGACTTTCAACGCGTGGCGAACACGCTCCATGCGCAGGTACTCGATGGGCTCGGCCTCCCTGTGCCGCGAGGTCGCCAAGGCGCAGGCCAGGGCGTTCTGCTGCGGGTCGACCACCGAACGCACAAAGCCGTCGTTGAGGGCATGCCAACGGTTTTCGTGGGTGTACTGCTCGGTCGACAGCAGGGCTTGCGGCGGATTGTATTCCTCAGGGATCAGGAACAGGCTCTCGTCGCGGGACTTGAGGCCCAGCTTGACCCGGCTGGAAATCACCGACACCGGGATCGACAGCATCAGCGAACCGACGATCGGCACCAGCCACCACAGGAAGCTTGGGTTCAACCACACCACCAGCAGCGCCCATAAAAAGCCCAGCACGGTTTGCGGACCGTGGCGCTTGACCGCCTCGCTCCACGGTGTGGAGTCGTCGTCACGTTGCGGCGAGTTCCAGGTAGCGGCCCAGCCGAGGAACGCAGCGAGCACGAAACGGGTGTGGAAAATCATCCGCACCGGCGCCAGCAGCATGGAGAACAACATCTCCAGCAGCATCGACAGGGTCACCTTGAACTTGCCACCAAACTCTTTGGCGCCCTTGGCCCAGATCAGGATGATGCTGAGCAGTTTAGGCAGGAACAACAGCACGATGGTGGTGGAGAACAGCGCCACGGCCTTGTCCGGATGCCATTGTGGCCACAGCGGGTACAACTGGCGCGGAGCCATGAAGTACTGCGGTTCCATCAGCGTGTTCACCGCCAGCAACGCCGTGGACAGCACCAAAAAGAAGAACCACAACGGCGCCGACAGGTAGGACATCACGCCAGTGAGGAACACCGCACGGTGCACCGGGTGCATGCCTTTGACCAGGAACAGGCGGAAGTTCATCAGGTTACCGTGGCACCAGCGACGGTCACGCTTGAGTTCATCCAGCAGGTTCGGCGGCAGTTCTTCGTAGCTGCCCGGCAGGTCGTAGGCAATCCATACGCCCCAGCCGGCACGGCGCATCAGCGCCGCTTCAACGAAGTCGTGGGAAAGAATCGCACCGGCAAACGCGCCCTTACCTGGCAACGGCGCCAGGGCGCAGTGCTCGATAAACGGCTTCATACGGATAATGGCGTTGTGGCCCCAGTAGTGGGATTCACCCAACTGCCAGAAGTGCAGGCCGGCGGTAAACAGCGGGCCGTAGACGCGGGTGGCGAACTGCTGCATGCGCGCATACAGGGTGTCCATGCCCGACGCACGCGGCGCGGTCTGGATAATCCCGGCATCCGGCGTGGCTTCCATCAGGCGCACCAGGCTGGTCAGGCACTCGCCGCTCATCACGCTGTCGGCGTCGAGAACGACCATGTACTTGTAGTCACCGCCCCAACGACGGCAGAAGTCGTCGAGGTTGCCGCTCTTGCGCTTAACGCGGCGGCGACGACGGCGATAGAAGATCTTGCCGAAACCACCGGCTTCGCGGCAGACGTCGAGCCAGGCTTGCTGTTCGGCGATGCAGATGTCGGCATCGTTACTGTCGCTGAGCACGAAGAAATCGAAGCGATCCAGGTCACCGGTCGCGGCTACCGATTCGAACGTTGCACGCAAGCCGGCGAATACACGCGGCACGTCTTCGTTGCAGATCGGCATCACCAGGGCGGTGCGCGCATCCTTGGGAATCGGCTCGTCGCCGGCACTTTTACCGGAGATACGGTATTTATCGTGCCCGGTCAGCAGTTCCAGGAAGCCCATGAGCGCGGTCCAGAAACCGGCCGACACCCAGCAGAACAGAATCCCGAACATGATCAGGATGCTGGTTTGCAGGGCGTAAGGCAGTACCTGGGTGGCGGTTTGCAGCAGGGTCTGGTTGCGAATTTCGTCGAAGTCGACCAGCGACCAGCCCTGGTACGGCATGATGCCTTTCATGTACCAGCCGGCCACGATGGTCTGGCCCAGCATCAGCACCAACAGGATGTAACGACGGATCGAACCCACGGTACGCCAGCGCGCAGCCGGCAGTACCCGCTCATCTTTGGGTGGCTTGAGCGGGTTGGTGCGACCGGTCATCCGGCGCCAACCGCGCACCAGAATGTTGGTGCGCCAAGGCTCGGGCACCACTTTGGTCCGACGAATCGGCGGCGTGGCTTTCAGGCACACACGGCCGCTGGCATCGAGCGCCAGCATCTCGGCGTCTTGCAGCTCTTCGGCGCTGTTGAGGGTCAAGCGGCGGCCAACCGACGCTTGGGCAGCGTCGGTCGGTGCGTCGAAGGTCTTGGACGACAGACGTTCGTGCAACTCGCTGAAGGACGTGCAGCCTGCCAGCTCGGCGCGCTGCTCAGCCGTCATGGGTAGATGCGCCAGGTACTCGGACAGAGTCTCTGGCTTGACTTGAGAATTACTCATCGGCAGGCAACTGATAGCTCCAGGTTTCGGTCAGGACTTGCTCGGTCTTGATCGGCTCCGGTGTGGCTGGGGCAGCCTCAGGCTGTTTGGCTTCCTTGTCCTTGGCGTCTTTCTTGGCCTGTTTCTCATGCTGCTTGGCCAAGACTTTGTCGGCCTTGAGCACATGGTTGGAAACCGACTCAGGCTCAGGCTGCACGATATCCTGCACCAGCGCCGCACGCATTTCGGTCGGCTTGCTTGCGTCCTTGATCTTCATACGCAGGGTCAGGCGCCAGCCTTTGGTGTGTTCGTTGTAGCGCACGCTGTTTTCGACCAGCTCGGCGTTATCGCCCACGCTCACCTGGCTACGTACCGGGGCGTCCGGCAGCAGTTTCTTCAGGGACGGGCCCTCGAAGTCCACCAGGTAGGCCACGCTGCCGTCGGGCTGACGGATCAGGTTCGATTGCTTCACGTCACCGGTGGAGCGCAGGGTCTGCTTGACCCAGGCACTGTCCGGCGAATGGAAAGCTGCGTCGTCCAATGTCCAGTGCAGACGGTAGGCTACGTCCAGCGGCTTGCCGACTTCCGGCAGTTCGGCCGGGCTCCAGAAGGCCACGATGTTGTCGTTGGTCTCATCGGCGGTCGGGATCTCGACCAGGTCGACAGAGCCTTTGCCCCAGTCGCCTTCAGGTTCGATCCAGGCGCTTGGGCGCTTGTCGTAGTTGTCGTCCAGGTCTTCGTAGTGGCTGAAGTTGCGACCACGTTGCAGCAGGCCGAACCCACGCGGGTTTTCGACGCTGAAGTTGCTGACCGACAGGTGTTTAGGGTTGTTCAGTGGACGCCAGATCCACTCGCCATTGCCAGCGTGGATCGACAGGCCGCTGGAATCGTGGAGCTCGCGACGGTAGTTGAGGACCTTGGACGGCTGGTTGGCGCCGAACAGGAACATCGAGGTCAACGGCGCAACGCCCAGCTTGCTGACCTTGTCACGCAGGAACATCTGGGATTTGACGTCCACCACGGTGTCGGTGCCAGGGCGCAGGATCAGGCGGTAGGCGCCAGTGGCGCGTGGCGAATCCAGCAGCGCAAAGATCACCAGGTGCTTGTCACCCGGCTTTGGACGCTCGATCCAGAACTCGGTGAAACGCGGGAATTCTTCGCCAGACGGCAACGCGGTGTCGATCGCCATGCCACGGGCAGACAGGCCATACACCTGGTCTTTGCCCACGACGCGGAAATAGCTGGCGCCGAGCATGGTCATGATTTCGTCTTGCTTGTCGGCCTTGTTGATCGGGAAAAGCACACGGAAACCGGCGTAACCCAGCTGTTCGGTGGCTTTAGGATCAAATTTCACATCGCCGAAATCGAAACGCGTGGGGTCGTACTTGATTTCATGCACGCTGTCGGCGGTGACTTCGTTGATTTTCACCGGGGTGTCGAAATGCATCCCCTGGTGATAGAAGGACAGCTTGAACGGGGTGTTCTGATCGGCCCACTCGGCTTTTTCATTGCGGAAACGAATTTTCTGGTAATCAGCGAATTTCATTTCGCGGAATTCGTTCGGCAAATTGCTGCGCGCAGCTTCGTATTTCTGCCCAGCCAGCTCTTTTGCCTTGGCCGACACATCATCCAGACTGAACGCCCACAGTTGACCCGCGCCGAACAGGCAAAACAGGGCAGAGCCCGTCACCAGTGCGTTTCGTAACCGTTTGGCAGACAATTTTGGTGCATTACAGGGACTAACAATCACGAGCAACCCTCGCCGAAAACAGATCAAAAAACCAACTGCCAGCTATCTATATGCCAGGTTGGCGAGCAATGTTCCGACTCCTCTGGGGCGAAATGATTCCCCATGCGGTTGTCGGACAAGGCTCTACCTAAGTCAAAAATGGACCAAACAACGCTGATCCCCGTAGCGCGCGATTATCTAGTAGCCCGCGAGACAACGCATCAGGGGCAGCGAAGTATTTGTAGCGAAACCCTGCGTTTTTAGGCATTAACGTCGTTTTTCATACATTCATGTCTGTAAGAGGAAGGTCACAGGGCCATCATTGACCAAGTGCACCTGCATATCCGCGCCAAAACGCCCTGACGCCACCTTGCCATGCAATTGTTGCGCTTGTAACAACAAGTGATCAAAAAGCGCCGCTCCCAGGGCCGGAGGAGCCGCCGTGGAGAAGCTGGGCCGCAGCCCGCTTTTGGTATCCGCCGCCAGGGTGAACTGCGACACCAGCAGCAAACCGCCGCCGATGTCCTTGAGGGACAGGTTCATCTTGCCCTCCTCGTCACTGAACACCCGGTAGTTAAGCAGCTTGTGCAACAGTTTGTCGGCGCTCTCGGGGGTATCTGAAGGCTCGACGGCGACCAATACCAGCAAACCCTGGTCGATCGAGCCTACCACCTCACCCGCGACCTCGACCCGGGCGCCACGCACCCGCTGCAACAGGCCTTTCATGCTTCTTCGGGCGGCAGGTCGAGCAGGCGTCGGGCCATTTCGCCGGTCGCGCGTACCAGCGCGTCAGTGATACCCGGCTCGGATGCCGCATGCCCGGCCTCGCGGATCACCTGCAACTCACTGTTGGGCCAGGCCTGATGCAGCTCCCAGGCGTTATCCAGCGTGCAGATCATATCGTAGCGGCCATGGATGATGACGCCAGGCAGATGGGCGATCTTGTGCATATCGCGAATCAGCTGGTTGGGTTCCAGGAAGGAGTTGTTGGTGAAGTAATGGCATTCGATACGGGCGATGGACAAGGCGCGCTGCGGCTCGGAAAACCGCTCCACATGCTGTGGGCTCGGGCACAGGCCCAACATGCGGCCTTCCCAGCCCGACCAGGCTTTGGCCGCGTGCATCTGGGCGATTTGGTCATTGCCGGTCAGGCGCTTGTGATAAGCGGCGATCATGTCGTGGCGCTCTTCCACCGGAATCGGGGCCACGTAGTCCTGCCAGTAATCCGGGAACAGGCGGCTCGCACCCTCCTGGTAAAACCAGCGAATATCCTGGGGGCGGGCGAGGAAGATGCCGCGCACGATCAGGCCGAGCACACGCTCGGGATGGGTTTGCGCGTAGGCCAGGGCCAGGGTCGAGCCCCAGGAGCCGCCGAACAGCACCCACTTGTCGATGCCCAAGTGCTCGCGGATGCGTTCAAGGTCGGCGACCAGATCCCACGTCGTGTTGTTTTCAAGGCTGGCCCTGGGCGTGGAACGGCCGCACCCACGCTGGTCGAAGGTGACGATATGGTAGAGGTTCGGGTCGAAATAGCAGCGGCTCTGGGCATCGCAACCGGAGCCGGGGCCGCCATGGATGAACACGACAGGCAAGCCTTCGGGGGAGCCACTTTCATCGACATACAGGGTGTGGGTGTCATCGACAGCCAGATCGTGCCGGGCGTAGGGTTTGATCTGCGGGTACCAAGTCTGCATTGCGTGCTCCGTAGGGTGTCGGGTTCATCCCTGGGGGGACGTCTATTATTTTGCCGTCTGGCATCATAAACCCGAATTGTGCAATGAGCATGTCCTTGCGCACTTAGACCTGTGTCAGCAGTTCGCGCCTCAGGTAACCAAGCAGATAGTCATACAGCCGATCCACCTCCGGCACCTGGCCGCGTGCCCGCAAACAACCGTGGACCAGCCCTTTGCCGGGATACAGCACGGTTTCCACGCCTGCAGCTTGCAGGCGCTCGGCGTACAACCGGCCGTCATCGCGCAGCGGGTCGAACTGGGCTACGGCGATCAATGCCTTGGGTAGTCCGCTGAACGTCTCGGCCAGCAATGGCAGGGCGTAGGACGAGGGTATGCGCATGTCGCCCAAGTACAACGCCAAGTAGTCCTCAGTGTCGGCACGGCTGAGCAACGGTGCATCCCAGCAATCAGCCCGCGAGGGCAAGTCGGCGGGGCCACCCAAGCCTGGGTAAACCAGTACCTGGGCGCGGGGCAATGCTTGCCGGTCATCGCGCAGCCCCAGGCACAACGCCGCCGCCAGGTTGCCGCCGGCGCTGTCACCCATCACCACCCGCCGTTCGAGGTTGATGGCATGCGGCCCCTCCCCGGCCTGGATCGCCTGCCATACCGCACGGCAATCGTTGTAGGCCGCGGGGTAAGGATGCTCAGGCGCCAAGCGGTAGTCGATGGCGATCACCAGCACTTGCAGGGTAGCGACCAGTTCAAGGCAGATGAAATCGTGGGAATCCAACCCGCCAACGACCCAGCCGCCACCGTGTATATAAAGGAGGCAGGGCCAGCCTTCTGCTGGGTCAGGCGCCTCGGGCCGATAGCTGCGCACGCTGACGCCTCCTACAGAACAATCCGCGACGTGCAGCCCGGTGGGGATGGGCGGGGTGAAGGCCTGGCACATGCGGTTGTAGGTTTGGCGCAGGCCAGCCAGCGATGAGTCATCGCTGGTAAAAGCTACGGTCTTGGCGACAAAGGCGCGCATCGGCGAAGAAATAGGGTACATGTGCACACCTTATTCACGGTGGAGATTAGTGTGGGAGCTGCCTGCGATGGCCATAGGTATCTACATAACTCTGTAAGCTCAACGGTAACCACGATGCGAAGCGAGCCGCTCTTGATCTTGATCTGCTTTTGATCTTAGCGCCCCGTTAAACCACGCTGGCCGGAATTCGCCAGGGATTTGGGGGGTAAACCGGCAGGGATGCCGGTTTAGCCGCCCCGCGCCATGGATGGCGCGTGGCGGCGGCCCCCCAAATCACTGGCGGATTACGGGCACACCGAGCCTAGGCGAGGTGCCGAGTGGTGGGGCAAGAGCCCTTTTGGTTACTTTTGGGGCTCTTTTCCAAAAGTGACCCGCTGTCAGAGCGGAACCCTAAGTCGCCGTTACCGCAGGAATGGATATGTACACGGTCCAACTGTGTCGCCTGTCAGGCCGTCATCGCAGGCAAGCCAGCTCCCACATGTTGATCTGTGAACCCATTCAAGTGTGGGAGCTGGCTTGCCTGCGATAGCGATTTCAGCCGTAGCGCTTTTGCCCCCAGGCCAACACCCCTTCCAGCAACTGCCTCAACACCACCCGAGTCGGCTCGGCCAGATCAGGGCGATATCGGAACGGCTCGAACTCCTCCATATAGGTGCTCTGGCACAACTCCAGCTGCACGGCGTGGATATCCTGCGCCGGATTGCCGTAGTGCCGGGTGATATGGCCGCCCTTGAAGCGCCCGTTCAGCACATGGGTGTATTGCGGATGCTGGGCGCAGATGGCTTCCAGCTGGCTGGCCAGCTGCGGGTCGCATGCAGCGCCGTTGAAGGTGCCCAGGTTGAAGTCCGGCAATTTGCCGTCGAACAGGTGCGCGATTACCGAGCGGATCGAGTGCGCATCGAACAGCAACGCATAACCGAACTCGGCTTTGAGGCGCGCCAGTTCTTCCTGCAGTTGGCGGTGGTACGGCCCCCAGATTTTTTGCAGGTAGCTGGCCCGCTCTTCGTCGGAGGGCGTTTGCCCTTCACGGAACAACGGCACGCCATCGAACAACGTCTCTGGGTACAGGCCAGTGGTAGCGCCGGCATACAGCGGCGTGTTGTCGGAAGGCCGGTTGAGGTCGATGACAAACCGCGAGTACTGCGCAGCCAGGGTGCTGGCGCCCAGTTCTTCGGCAAAGTCATACAACAGGGGGATATGCCAGTCGGTGTCCGGCAGGCTTTGCGCCTCGGGGATCAACCCGTCCTGGACCGCAGGCGTGAGGCGCAGGCCGGCGTGGGGCATGCTGATCAGCAGCGGCACGCGGCCTTGTTTGAATGTCAGAACCTTATCCACAACAGCATCCTCTCACACAGTGACGTCGACGCCGTGGCGCACGACGCGTTTATCCAGTTCGCCACCCAGCCAGTAGGCCAGGTCGGCGGGGCGGTCGATCTGCCAGGCGACAAAATCCGCGACCTTGCCCACTTCCAGGGAGCCATGGGTATCGCCCAGGCCCAACGCGGTGGCCGCGTGTTGGGTGGCGCCAGCCAGGGCTTCTTCCGGGGTCATGCGAAACAGGGTGCAGGCCATGTTCAGCATCAGCCGCACCGACAGCGCTGGCGAGGTGCCGGGGTTGAGGTCGCTGGCGATGGCGATCTTCACGCCGTGTTTGCGCAGGGCGTCCATGGGCGGCAGCTGGGTTTCACGCAGGAAGTAAAAAGCCCCCGGCAGCAACACGGCGACGGTGCCGGCAGCGGCCATGGCGATGGCGTCTTCTTCGGTCATGAATTCCAAATGGTCGGCCGACAGCGCCTGGTAGCGCGCCGCCAGGCTTGAGCCGTGCAACGACGAGAGTTGCTCGGCGTGCAGCTTCACCGGCAAGCCAAGTTGCTGGGCGACCTTGAATACCCGCTCAACCTGCTCGGGGGAAAACGCCAGGTATTCACAGAACGCATCGACCGCATCCACCAACCCCTCGGCGGCCAGGGCCGGCAGCATTTGGGTGCAGATGTGCTCGATGTAGTCGTCGGCGCGGTCCTTGTACTCCGGCGGCAACGCGTGGGCGGCCAGGCAGGTGGCGCGCACGCTGACCGGCAGCGCGTCACCCAGGCGCCGGGCCACGCGCAACATCTTGCGTTCGTTGGCCAGGTCCAGGCCGTAGCCGGACTTGATCTCCACCGTGGTCACGCCGTCACGCAGCAAACTGCGCAGGCGCTTTTCGGCACTCAAGAACAGCTCATCTTCGCTCGCCGCACGGGTTGCGCGCACCGTGCTGGCAATGCCGCCGCCCTTGGCCGCGATCTCGGCATAGCTGACGCCTTCGAGGCGCTGCTCGAATTCGCCGCTGCGATTGCCTCCAAACACCGCATGGGTGTGGCAGTCGATCAGCCCGGGGGTGACCCACGCGCCTTGCAGGTCATGCACTTGGGCGTAATCTGCCGTCGGCGCCTGGCTGCGGGGGCCGACCCACTCGATGAGCGAGCCGGCAGTCACCATGGCGGCATCCTCGATGATCGAGTATTTGCCGTTGGCCATGGTTGCGACGTGGCAGTGTTGCCAAAGCGTTTTCATCAACGCCTCCCTAAGTTATCGATGAGACAAAACCGGGTCGTAATCGACCTTGGCCGTTTGCCCGGCGGCAGGCTTGACCCACAGCCAGTAGGCGATGATCAGCAGCACGATCCACACGGCGCCCACCATCAACGCCGCCTGGGTGTCCGGGAAGTAACCGAGTACACCAAACACAAACAGCATGAACACAATGGCCGCTGCCGGCGCATAGGGCCAGAACGGCACCGGGAATTTCAGTTCGGCGACCTGCGCCTTGGTCATGGAGCGGCGCATGGCGACCTGGGTAAACAGGATCATCAGCCAGACCCACACGGTGGCGAAGGTGGCAATCGAGGCGATCAGCAGGAACACGTTTTCCGGGATCAAGTAGTTGAGTACCACACCGCCGAGCAAGGCGGCGCCCATGACCACTACGGTCATCCACGGTACGCCCTGTTTGGACAATTGCGCGAAGCCCTTGGGCGCCTGCCCTTGTTGAGCCAGGCCGTACATCATGCGGCCGGCGCCAAAGATGTCGCTGTTGATCGCCGACACCGCCGCCGAGATCACCACGATATTGAGGATAGTCGCCGCCGAGCCAATCCCCAGGTTGCTGAAGATCTGCACGAATGGGCTGCCCTGGCTGCCGATCTGCGGCCACGGGTAGATCGCCATCAGCACGAACAGGGTCAGCACGTAGAACAGCAGGATACGCAGCGGCACCGCGTTGATTGCCTTGGGGATCACGCGCTGCGGGTCCTTGGCTTCACCGGCGGTGATGCCGATGATTTCGATGCCGCCAAAGGCGAACATCACCACCGCAAACGAAGCAATCAAGCCGCCGATGCCGTTAGGCATGAAGCCGCCGTGGGCCCACAGGTTGCTCAGGCCGCTGGCCTGGGTTTCGCCTGCCGAGTGAATGCCGAACAACATGATGCCAAAACCGCCGAGGATCATCGCCACAATGGCGCCGACCTTGAGCAGCGACAGCCAGAACTCCATCTCGCCAAAGACTTTGACGTTGCACAGGTTCAGGCCGCCGATCAAAAACACGATGCCCAGCACCCAGACCCAACGGGCCACTTCGGGAAACCAGAAGCCCATGTAGATGCCGAACGCGGTGACGTCGGCCAGGCAGACGATGATCATTTCAAAGGCGTAGGTCCAGCCGAGGATAAACCCGGCCATCGGCCCCAGGTAGGTGCTGGCGTAGTGGCCGAAGGAGCCGGACACCGGGTTGTGCACGGCCATCTCGCCGAGGGCGCGCATCACCATGAAGACGGCGGCGCCGCCGATCAGGTAGGCCAGCAGCACGGCGGGGCCGGCCATCTGGATGGCGGAGGCAGAGCCATAGAACAGCCCGGTGCCGATCGCGGAACCCAGGGCCATGAAGCGAATATGTCGGGCGTTGAGCCCGCGTTTCAAACCTTTTTCTGGCTGGTGCATTTCTCTTCCCTAATTATTCTTATCCCGAGAAAAACGCGCCCTCACCTGTAGGAGCGAGCTTGCTCGCGAAAAACCTGAGAGCGCTGATGTGTGTCAGGTTTAACGCGTAATCGTTGACGATTTTCGCGAGCAAGCTCGCTCCTACAGTGGGGGCGGCGGCGTGTTAGAGGCTTGGCAGCAACTTGGCCGGCACCAGCTCATTCAGGCAGCGGCTGGCGAGCAGTTCGCTGGCGGCGTTGATGTCCGGGGCGAAGAAACGGTCCTTGTCATAGAACGCCACTTTGCCACGCAGAATGCCACGGGCTTTTTCCAGCTTGGGCGAGGTCTTCAGGCCGTCGCGCAGGTCCAGGCCCTGGCACGCCGCGAGCCATTCCACCGCGAGGATGCCCCGGGTGTTCTCGGCCATTTCCCACAAACGCTTGCCCGCAGCCGGGGCCATGGACACGTGGTCTTCCTGGTTGGCCGAGGTGGGCAAGCTGTCGACGCTATGGGGATGGGCCAGCGCCTTGTTCTCGCTGGCGAGCGCGGCAGCGGTCACCTGGGCGATCATGAAGCCAGAGTTCACCCCGCCATTGCCCACCAGAAACGGCGGCAGTTGCGACATGTGCTTGTCCATCATCAACGAGATCCGGCGCTCGCTCAGGGAGCCGATTTCGGCAATGGCCAGCGCCATGTTGTCGGCAGCCATGGCCACCGGTTCGGCGTGGAAGTTACCGCCAGAGATCACGTCGCCCTCGGCGGCAAAGACCAGCGGGTTATCCGACACTGCGTTGGCCTCTACCACCAGCACCTCGGCGGCCTGGCGCAATTGGGTCAGGCAGGCGCCCATGACCTGTGGCTGGCAACGCAGGGAATACGGGTCTTGGACCTTGTCGCAGTTCTGGTGCGATTGGGACACCTGGCTGCTTTCATCGAGCAGGTCGCGATAGGCCGCTGCCGAGTCGATCTGGCCGCGCTGGCCACGCGCCGCATGAATACGCGCATCGAACGGCGAGCGCGAACCCAGTACCGCTTCCACAGTGAGGCCGCCGCACGCGAGGGCGCCGGCGAACAGGTCTTCGCCTTCGAACAGGCCACGCAGGGCATAGGCCGTGGACACCTGGGTGCCGTTGAGCAGGGCCAGGCCTTCTTTGGCGGCCAGGGTCAGCGGCGTGAGGCCGGCGATTTTCAGTGCTTCGGTGGCCTCCAACCATTCGCCCTTGTGGCGCGCCTTACCTTCGCCAAGCAGTACCAGGGACATGTGCGCCAGCGGCGCCAGGTCACCGGAGGCACCGACCGAACCTTTAAGTGGAATGTGCGGGTACACCTCGGCGTTGATCAATGCGATCAGCGCGTCGATCACCTGGCGACGAATCCCGGAGAAGCCACGGCTCAGGCTGTTGACCTTGAGCACCATGACCAGTCGCACCAGCGCATCGCTGATCGGCTCACCGACGCCGGCAGCATGGGACAGCACCAGGGAGCGCTGGAGGTTTTCCAGGTCTTCGCTGGCGATGCGGGTCGAGGCCAACAAGCCAAAACCGGTGTTGATGCCATAGGCGGTGCGGTTCTCGGCGAGAATCTGCTCCACGCAGGCAACGCTGGCTTCGATCTGGGCCGAGGCGCTGTCATCCAGGCTGAGGGTTACTGGCTGCTGGTAGATGGCACGCAGTTGGGCGAGGCTCAGTTGGCCTGGAATCAGGTTTAGCGCAGTCACATTCATTCTCCTTGTGAATTGTTCTTAGGTGTTCAGTGCAAATTCGGTAATGCAGTGTCTATAAGCAGCTGGGCAGCGGCGGCAATATCCGGCGCCAGCCAGCGGTCCTGTTCATAGGCGGGGACCACTTCGCGCAGCAGCCGCCAGGCGCGGTCGGTACCGGCGCCGAAGCGCTGGCCCTTGAGAAACTCGAAAGCCTGGGCCGCCAGCAGGTACTCGATGGCAAGAATCTGGGTGACGTTGGCCAGCACCTGGTGCAGCTTGAGCGCGGCGTTGGTGCCCATGCTCAAGTGGTCTTCCTGCAGGCCCGAGGTGACGAAGTTGTCGAGCACGGCAGGTTGCGCCAACTGGCGGTTCTGCCCACACAAGGACGCGGCGACGTACTGCACGATCATCATCCCGGAGTTGACGCCCGGGTTGCTCACCAAAAAGGCTGGCAGGCCGCTGACATGCG
The DNA here is from genome assembly GCF_014268375.2 of Pseudomonas salmasensis. Lineage (NCBI taxonomy): Bacteria > Pseudomonadati > Pseudomonadota > Gammaproteobacteria > Pseudomonadales > Pseudomonadaceae > Pseudomonas > Pseudomonas salmasensis. The sequence continues at coordinate 3,981,889 of NZ_CP077083.1, read as the reverse complement.
GGTTGACCAGGCGGTCCAGGCGGCGCTCGGCCACCGAGCCGATCTCGGCCATGGCGATGGCGAGCATGTCGGCCGCCATCGCGACGGACTGCCCGTGGGGGTTGGCCTGGGACACCACGCGGTAATTGTCCGGCGTGCCCAGCACCAGCGGGTTGTCGGTGGCGCTGTTGAGTTCGGTCTCGATCTGGCGCGTGGCGTGCTCCACCTGGTCGCGGGCCGCGCCATGAATCTGCGGGATCGAGCGAATGCTCAAGGCGTCCTGGGTGCGAATACCTTTGCTGCTGGCAATCACTTCACTGCCGTCGAGCAGGGCACGCAGGTTGATGCCTACGTGCTGCATGCCCGGGTGCGGCTTGAGGGCGATGATGGCTTCGTCGAAGGCGTCGATCTGGCCGCGCTGGGCTTCGAAACTCATGGCACCGATCACGTCGGCCCATTGCAGCAAGTGATGCGCATCGGCCAGGGCCAGGCAGCTCAGGCCGGTCATGCACGGCGTGCCGTTGACCAGGCACAGGCCGTCCTTGGCGCCGAGTACCACGGGCTGCAAACCTTCAGCGTGCAACGCGTGTTGCGCCGTGACGACCTGGCCGCGGTAGCTCACATTGCCGACGCCCAGCAGGGCCACGCCGATATGGGCCATGTGGGTCAGATACCCCACCGAGCCTTGGGACGGCACTTGCGGGGTGATGCCGTGGTTGAGCAGCGCCAGCAGTGCGTGCACCACCTGCGGATGCAGGCCGGACTTGCCGTGGCTGTAGTTGATGATCGCCGCGCAGATGATCGCGCGGGTCTGCTCATCGGTGAGCACCGGGCCGACGCCACAGGCGTGGCTCAGCAGCGTATTGCGCGACAGTTGGCTCAGTTGCTCGGTTTTGAGCGAGACGTTGCACAGCGCGCCCAGGCCGGTGTTGACGCCATAGGCGCGCTCGCCGCTGGTGACGATGCGTTGCACGATGGCTTGGGCATTGTCGATGCGCGCCCAGGCGTGGCCGGAGAGTTCGAGCACGGCGCCGTGACGGGCGACGGCGGTGACGTCCTGCCAGCGCATTGGGGTGTCGGCGATGATGATTGTTGTTGCCTGGGACATCGTTGACCTCTTCATAATCTCTACAGCATTGCCGGCCTCATCGCGGGCAAGCCCGGCTCCCACATTTGACCGATGTGAACCCAATCAAGTGTGGGAGCTGGCTTGCCTGCGATGGAGCCAGCCGATTCACCACACAGCCCGGATCAGACCACCGCCGCCCGCCGCTGAACAAAGCGGTCCACATACTCATCCGCCGGCGAATGCAGAATCTCTCGCGGGGTGCCGACCTGGATCAGCTTGCCGTCCTTGAGGATCGCAATGCGGTTACCGATGCGCACGGCCTCGTCGAGGTCGTGGGTGATGAATACGATGGTCTTGTGCAGGGTCTTTTGCAGCTCGAGCAATTGGTCCTGCATCTCGGCGCGGATCAGCGGGTCGAGGGCGCTGAAGGCTTCGTCCATCAGGATGATGTCGGTGTCGGCCGCCAAGGCACGAGCCAGGCCCACGCGCTGGCGCATGCCGCCGGACAGCTGGTGCGGGTATTTGTTTTCGTAGCCCTTGAGGCCCACGGTTTCGATCCAGTGCAACGCACGTTCGGCGCAGACCTGCTTGGTTTCGCCACGCACTTTCAGGCCGTAGGCGACGTTGTCGAGCACGCTCTTGTGCGGCAGCAGGCCGAAGCTCTGGAACACCATGCTGATCTTGTGCCGACGGAATTGGCGCAGGGCTTCCATGTCCAGTTGCAGGATGTCTTCGCCGTCCACGAGGATCGCGCCGCTGGTGGGGTCGATCAGGCGGTTGAAGTGGCGCACCAGGGTGGATTTGCCCGAACCCGACAAGCCCATGATCACAAAGATCTCACCGGTGCCGATGCTCAGGGACAGGTCATTCACACCGACCACGCAACCGGTCTCGGCCAGTACCTGGTCCTTGGTCTTGCCCTGGCCGACCATGGCTAGCGCATCCTGGGCGCGCGCGCCGAAAATCTTGAAGACGTTTTTGACTTCGATTTTGCTGACAGTCGTCATTTGCTCGCCTCATGCCGTGGGCGGCCATAAGCCTGGGTAATGCGGTCGATGACCACTGCGAGAATCACGATCGCCAGCCCGGCTTCAAGGCCACGGCCGACGTTGAGGGTCTGGATGCCGACGAGCACGTCTTCACCCAAGCCACGGGCACCGATCATCGAGGCGATCACCACCATCGACAGCGCCATCATGGTGGTCTGGTTGATCCCGGCCATGATGCTCGGCAACGCCAGCGGCAATTGCACGCCGAACAGTTGCTGCCAGCGGTTGGCACCGAAAGCGTTGATGGCTTCCATGACTTCGCCATCGACCTGGCGAATGCCCAGGTCTGTGAGGCGGATCAGCGGCGGCGCGGCGTAGATCACCGTGGCGAAAATCGCCGGGACCTTGCCCAGGCCGAACAGCATCAGCACCGGGATCAGGTACACGAAGCTGGGCATGGTTTGCATGATGTCCAGCAACGGCATCAGCACCGAACGCAGGCGATTACTGCGCGCCGACAGGATGCCCAGGGGGATGCCGATCAACACCGAGATCACCGTAGCCACCATCATCAATGCCAGGGTTTGCATCAGCTTGTCCCACAGGCCAACCGCGCCCACCAGGAACAGCAGACCGACAATCACCGCCGTGGTCACCACCTTGCGGGTGGCGTGCCAGGCAACACCGCCGACGATGGCCAGCATCAGCCACCAGGGCGCTGCGCGCAGCAGGCCTTCCAGGTTGACGATGGCCCACAGCAGCGTATCGGAGATGTGGCGGAACACATCGCCGTAGTTGGTGACCAGTGCGTCCACCCAACCGTTGACCCAGTCGGCGATGGAAAAGGTAAAGCTCTCAGGAAACATATCGTGCTCTCGATCCAGTGGGTTGTGGCCAGCCGCCCGGCCACCCCTGAGGGTAGCCGTGCACACTTGACCTACAAGGCCGCGTCGATTTTCTTGGCTGCGTCTTCGCTCACCCAGGCGTGCCAGACTTCAGGATGTTCCTTGAGGAATATTTTCGCCAGTTTCGGCGACTCGATCCGCTCCTTGGCCATGCGGCCCAGGTTCTGGTTCAGCAGGTCGATGGGCAGGTTGACCTTTTCCAGCACGGCCACCAGTTCCGGGGCTTGCTCGTGGAAGGTCTTGGACAGGCCGACCTTGATGCTCACGGTTTTATCCACGCCGGGCTTTTCTTCCAGCTTGACCAGGTCGACCTGGCCCATCAGCGGCGTCGGCGACCAGTAGTAGAACAGGATCGGCTCGCCGCGCTTGTAGCTCGACAGCACCGCTGCATCCAGCGCCGGGCCGGTGCCCGGGCGGAAGTTGGTATAGGTGCTTTCCAGGCCGTAGCTCTTGAGCATTTCGCTGTTGTCCAGCTCGCAGGTCCAGCCGGCCGGGCAGTTGTAGAAGCGGCCCTTGGACGGCTCTTCCTGGTCCTTGAACACCGAGGCGTATTTGGCCAGGTCGGCGATGCTTTTCAGGTCCGGGGCCTTGGGTTCGAGCTTGCGCTTGGCGTCGCCTTCGATCACATAGCGCGGCACGTACCAGCCTTCGACCGCGCCCACCACCGGGGCACCGACGCCGACGACTTTGCCGGCCTTCTCGGCCTTGTTCCAGACCTCGCTGCGGCCTACCCACTCCTCGGCGAACACTTGGATGTCGTTGCTGCCCAGGGCGTTTTCCATGGTGATGGAGTTGCCCGGCAGGCTGTCGGTTTTACAGTCGTAGCCTTTTTCCAGCACGGTTTGCAGGATGTCGGTGAGCAACATGCCGCTTTCCCAATTCAGGCCGGCGAATTTCACCGGCTTGCCGGATTCACACCAGCCGGCCGCCTGGGCGCTGGCACTTGCCAGCACGCCAGCGGCGAACAAAGTAGCCAGCAAGGTCTTATTCATAGTCATTGTTGTGACGCTCCCAATCATGAAATGGATTACGGCAGTCAGTAGGCGTCCTGCCCTGTCCACGTCCCATCAGGCTTGTGCAGCCAGCTCGTTTGTTATGGGTGAAGCGCCCTGCTCTTTTGGCAGGATCAGGTGATCGGGTACCGTGCCGTGCCATTTTTTCGCACATACGTAATACAGGGCCGCCGGCAGTACCAGGCCGATGATCCAGGAGATATCCACACCACCCAGCGCGGCCACCAGGGGACCGGTGTAGAACTTGGTGGAGATGAACGGCAACTGCACCAGCACGCCGAATACGTAGACGCTGATGCCCAGCAGGTTCCAGCGGCCGTAGCGACCGTTCGGGTCGGCCAGCGCAGGCACGTCGTAACGCTCGCGGGTGATGCAGTAGTAATCCACCAGGTTGATCGCGCTCCAGGGCGTAAAGAACGCCAGCAGGAACAAGATGAACGACTTGAATGCACCGAGGAACGAATGCTGGCCGAGCAACGCGATCAGCGTGGCCGTGCCGACGATCATCAACACGAACACCAGACGCTGCAGACGCGTGACCTCCAGACGCCCACGAAAGCCGCTGATGATAGTGGCGATGCACATGAAGCTGCCGTAGGAATTGAGCGTCGAGATGGTGACCTTGCCGAACGCGATGCTGAAATACAACAACGCAGCGGTGGCCCCCGTGCCGCTCAAGCCCACGATGTACGCCACCTCGTGACCGGCAAACTGCCCGTTGGACATGGCCGCGGCAAACACGCCGAGGACCATCGCCACTTGAGCACCGATGACCGAACCTGCGCCAGCAGCGAGAAAGGTTTTAACCGATGACGTGTGGCTCGGCAGGTAACGCGAGTAATCCGCCACGTAAGGGCCGAACGCAATCTGCCAAGAGGCCGCAAGCGACACGGCCAGCAGGAAACTGCTCCAGCTGAAGTGGCGGATCTGTAGGAGCGCGCCAACGTCGGTCTGGCTCATCAGGCGGCTGAACAGGTACACAAAGGCAATCACGCCAATGACGCTCGCGACACGGCCGATGAAGTGGATCACCCGGTAACCCAGCACCGTGACCAGCACGATGACACTGGCGAAAATCAGGATGCCGACGCTGTCGCTGACCCCGAACAACTGGCCCAGCGCCTGGCCCGACAGCACAGTACCGGTGGCGGTGAAGCCCAAGTACATCAAGCACACCAGCACAATCGGAATGGCCGCGCCGTACACGCCGAACTGCACCCGGCTGGAAATCATCTGCGGCAGGCCAAGCTTGGGCCCTTGCGCCGCATGCAGCGCCATGACGCCACCGCCGATCAGTTGACCGATGAGCAAGCCGATCAATGACCAGAACACATCACCACCCAGCACCACGGCCAACGCCCCGGTGACAATCGCAGTGATCTGCAGGTTGGCCCCCATCCACAGGGTGAATTGACTGAATAGACGACCATGTCTTTCCGCTTCCGGGATGTAGTCGATCGAACGTTTCTCGATCAACGGGGTGGTGTCGTTTGCAGCCATGTTGTTCAACCTCTAGTGGATTGTTCGATGCTTTTCTGTAGGAGCGAGCTTGCTCGCGAAAAACGTACATTCAACGCAGCGATGCGCCCGGAATACCTTCGCGAGCAAGCTCGCTCCTACAGTGGGTGCGTCAGCCGTTGATCATCGGCAGGTTCAGGCCCTGTTCCTTGGCGCAGTCGATAGCAATCTGATAACCCGCATCGGCATGGCGCATCACCCCGGTGGCCGGGTCGTTGTGCAACACGCGGGCAATCCGCTCGGCCGCTTCGTCAGTACCGTCGCAGACAATCACCATCCCCGAGTGCTGGGAGAAGCCCATGCCCACGCCACCCCCGTGGTGCAGCGAGACCCAGGTGGCGCCGCTCGCGGTGTTGAGCAAGGCGTTGAGCAGCGGCCAGTCGGACACAGCATCGGAGCCGTCCTGCATGGCTTCGGTTTCGCGGTTCGGGCTGGCAACCGAGCCGGAGTCCAGGTGGTCACGGCCGATCACGACCGGCGCGGACAGCTCGCCGCTGCGCACCATTTCGTTGAACGCCAGGCCCAACTTGGCACGCTGGCCCAGGCCGACCCAGCAGATACGTGCCGGCAGGCCCTGGAAGCTGATGCGCTCGCGAGCCATGTCCAGCCAGTTGTGCAGGTGGGCGTCGTCCGGGATCAGTTCTTTGACTTTGGCGTCGGTCTTGTAGATGTCTTGCGGGTCACCGGACAGCGCCGCCCAACGGAACGGGCCAATGCCACGGCAGAACAGCGGGCGGATGTAGGCCGGTACGAAACCTGGGAAGTCGAACGCGTTTTCCACGCCTTCTTCCTGGGCCATCTGGCGGATGTTGTTGCCGTAGTCGAAGGTCGGGATACCTTGCTTCTGGAATTCGAGCATGGCTTTGACGTGTACGGCCATCGACTGCTTGGCAGCCTTGATCACGGCGGCTGGCTCGGTCTTGGCGCGAGCGCGGTATTCGTCCCAGGTCCAGCCGGCCGGCAGGTAACCATTGAGTGGGTCGTGGGCGCTGGTCTGGTCGGTGACCATGTCCGGACGCACGCCACGCTTGACCAGTTCTGGCAGGATCTCTGCGGCGTTGCCCAGCAGCGCAATGGAGATGGCCTTGCCTTCCTTGGTGTACTTGGCGATGCGCGCCAGGGCGTCGTCGAGGTCGGTGGCCTGCTCGTCGACGTAACGGCTGTTCAGGCGGAAGTCGATGCTGACTTGCTGGCACTCGATGTTCAGCGAGCAGGCGCCGGCCAGGGTAGCGGCCAATGGCTGCGCGCCGCCCATGCCGCCGAGGCCGGCGGTGAGTACCCAACGGCCGGTGAGGTCGCTGTTGTAGTGCTGGCGGCCGGCTTCGACGAAGGTTTCGTAGGTGCCTTGAACGATGCCTTGGCTGCCGATGTAGATCCAACTGCCGGCGGTCATCTGGCCGTACATGGCCAGGCCCTTGGCATCCAGTTCGTTGAAATGCTCCCAGCTAGCCCAGTGCGGCACCAGGTTGGAGTTGGCGATCAGTACGCGCGGGGCGTTGCTGTGGGTCTTGAACACGCCTACCGGCTTGCCGGATTGCACCAGCAGGGTTTCGTCGTCGTTCAAGTGAGTGAGGCTCTCGACGATCTGGTCGTAGCACTCCCAGTTGCGCGCCGCGCGGCCGATACCGCCGTACACCACCAGTTCCTTGGGGTTCTCGGCCACTTGCGGGTCGAGGTTGTTCATCAGCATGCGCAGCGGCGCTTCGGTCAGCCAGCTTTTGGCGGTGAGCTTGTTACCGCGGGCGGCGCGGATTTCGACGTCACGGTATTTTGTAGGCCTTGCTTTCGAAAAATCGGTCACAGCTGGACTCCTCGGCATGATGCGCGGACATTGATGGTGCGAAGTCTTACGCACACATCTTTACTTGTATGTACAAGCATATGCAATCGAGCGGCCAACTTTTGAAATGAGCCCTGCAGATTTTTTTCGCAGGTGCGCGCACGCCTTGATAATCAAGGCTTGGCGGTTTGATGAAATTTCTTACGGGGGTGTTTTACGACAAAAGGAATTTGTCACAACAGCGCAACTTTGCGTCACCCTGGGGCGTTCGGTAACAAATTGGTGCGCGGCCTTGGGAACAGCGCACAAACAACTGTGGGAGCTGGCTTGCCTGCTCCCACAGTTTTTAACCGCGTGCGGTCAGTTCGATGATGCAGCAGCGGCCAGTGACAGAGATATCCAGCAGGCCCGTGTTACCGTCCACTTGCAGGCAATCATGGTGGCCGAGCTTCTCGCCCAGCACCGTCACTTCATCCGCCACGCTGAACACCAGCAACGTCTGCGCGGTGCTGAAAAACTGCTGCACGCCATCCACCCACTGCAAGCGTGCATGGTAACGCTGTGGCGAGTAGATCAGGTTGAAGTCTCGAATCGGCCCGGTGATCAAACGGCATGACACCTGGCTTTCGCCCTCGAACGCAAACGGCTGCAACGGTAACAAGCCGCGTTGTTCCTCACCGTCCACGGTCAGCACCATGCCAGCGCCTTTGATCACCGTGATCACGCGCTGATAGCCGGCGAAGGTGGAAAAGCCACCCGACTCGGCGATGTCGGCAATCGACAGACGCCAGCCAAAACCGTCCAGGCCGGTGCCCGCGTCACGGGCGATTTCTTCAGTGCTGCCACCGCCGTTCTTCCACGGCATGCGCACGTAGTTGGCGGCGCGCCAGACGTTGATCTCACTCATTTACTGAAGCGTCCTTCGAGGCTGTGACGGGAACCGGGGTGGATCAACCGCGCCGCCGTCACCGGCTGGCGACCCGACCAGGTACGCCGGCGAATCAACAGGCACGGCTCGCTCGGCTCAATCTGCAACAACTTGCACTCGGCGGCATCGGCGAGGATGGCCTCAACCACATGCTCACCCTCAGTCAACGGCGCGACCTGGTTCAAATAGGCGTAGGGGGTTTGCTGGGTGAAGTCTTGCTGCAGGTATTCCGGCGCGACCAGGGCGTTGACGAAACGGTCTTCGATTTGCACGGGAATGTCGTTCTCGTAATGCACGATCAACGAGTGGAACACCCGCCCGCCTTCGCGCATTTCCAAGGCGACGGCGCGCTCGGAACCGGCAGCCTCTTCGCCAAGGGTGATCACCTGGCAAGTGTGCCGATGCCCGCGGGAGGCGATTTCATCGGCGATGTTGTGCACTTCAAACAGGGCCGATTGGCTTTTGGGCTCAGCCACGAACGTACCAACGCCTTGCATGCGCACCAGCAAACCTTCGGCGGTCAGCTCGCGCAGGGCGCGGTTGATGGTCATGCGGCTGAAGCCCAACTGGCTGACCAACTCGCTTTCCGACGGCACGCGGTAATGGGGCGGCCAGTTGCCGTTGAGGATCTGCTGGCTGATCATCTGTTTGACGCGGGCATACAAGGGCGCCGGACTTTCGTCCATGTGGGCAGCCAGCGATGAGTTGGCGGGCGGAGTCGGCACAGGGAATCCTTGCAGGGGAAAAAGATGCATAGATTGCCGGAGTTTACCGAGCAGGCAAACGTCTGTATATGTATATACAAATAAACACACGACCGGGGTGCCTTGATCATGTCCGCTTTCTTTGCCGAACGCGCACTGCTGCCTAATGTATGGGCCAACGATGTACGTCTTGAAGTCAGCGCCGATGGCCTGCTGACAAAGGTTGAGCCCAATGCCAGTGCAGAAGGCGCCGAACGGCTCAGGGGCCCGGTGTTGGCGGGCATGCCGAACCTGCACTCCCATGCCTTCCAGCGCGCCATGGCAGGCTTGGCCGAAGTGGCCGGCAACCCCAATGACAGCTTTTGGACTTGGCGCGATTTGATGTACCGCATGGTCGGCAAGATCAACCCCGAGCAGTTACAGGTCATCGCCCGTCAGCTGTATATCGAAATGCTCAAGGCCGGCTACACCTCGGTGGCCGAGTTTCATTACGTGCATCACGATCTCAGTGGCCAGCCCTATGCCGACCGTACAGAGCTGTCCTGCCAGATCAGCCAGGCTGCGGCCAGCAGCGGCATCGGCCTGACCTTGCTGCCGGTGCTCTACACCCACGCAGGCTTTGGCGGCCAAGCGCCGAATGAAGGCCAGCGACGGTTTATCAACAGCACTGAACACTACCTGGACCTGCAAGCGCGCCTGCAGCCCGTTCTGGCGGCACAACCGGCACAGCAACTGGGCCTGTGCTTCCATTCCCTGCGCGCCGTCACTCCCGAACAAATCCATACCGTGCTGGCCGCCAGTGACAAGAGCTGCCCGGTGCATATCCACATTGCCGAACAGCAAAAGGAAGTCGACGACTGCCTGTCCTGGAGCGGCAAGCGCCCGTTGCAGTGGCTGTATGACAACGTCGAGGTGGATGAGCGCTGGTGCCTGGTGCATGCCACCCACGCCGATGCCGATGAAGTCACCCGCATGGCCAACAGCCGAGCAATTGCCGGTTTGTGCCTGACCACGGAAGCCAACCTGGGTGATGGGATTTTCCCGGCGGTGGATTTTCTCGCCCAGGGTGGGCGCATGGGCATCGGTTCCGACAGCCATGTGTCATTGAGCGTGGTAGAAGAACTGCGTTGGTTGGAATACGGCCAGCGCCTGCGCGATCAACGGCGTAATCGGTTGTATCGCAGTGACCAACCGATGGTGGGTCGCACGCTGTTCGATGCTGCGCTGGACGGTGGCGCCCAGGCGCTGGGCCAACCGGTTGGTCGACTGCAAGTGGGTAAGCGTGCGGACTGGATTGTGCTGGACGGTAACGACCCGTACCTGGCAACGGCCAGTGAGGATGGAATTCTCAACCGCTGGCTGTTCGCCGGTGGCGATCGGCAAGTACGCGATGTGCTGGTCAATGGCAAGTGGGTGGTGCGAGATGGGCGGCATGCCGGCGAAGAAGACAGCCGCCGGGCATTCACCCAGGTCTTGAAAGATTTGTTGGGCTAACAGCCAAGCCATAACAACTGTGGGAGCTGGCTTGCCTGCGATACAGACAACTCGGTGCATCAGTTACACCGGGTTGATGCTATCGCAGGCAAGCCAGCTCCCACATTGGGTTGAGGGTACTCAGGATTACTGAGAGGACTTTGCCATCTGCTTGTCCGACGTACGCCAGATCAATCGCGTGGTGTCATACCCTTGCTGTCGCGCCCTGCTCAGCAGGTCTTCGCGGGTATCGGCACTCACCGTCGGCGTGCGCGACAGGATCCACATATAGCGCCGGCTCGGGCTGCCGACGATGGCGGTCTTGTAGTCATCGCTGACATACAGCACCCAGTAGTCGCCCTTGGCAACGCCCGGCAACAGTGACGTAAACCAGTTATTGAATTCCACCCACAGCTTGTCGGTCTTGCCTGGCACCTGAGGCGTCGCCGTGCCTTTGGCTTCTTGCCACTTCCACTCAGGCGTCAGGCAGCGGTTGAACACCGACATGTCACCATCAGGCAGCAAGGTATAGCGGGCTTCGGATTGCGCACAGTGGCGCTGGAAGTACATCGGCAACCGGGCCAACTCATACCAGGTGCCCTGGTAACGCTTGAGGTTGACGTTGCTGGCCGTCTTGGGTTGCAGATCATCGCCAGAATGGCTGGCGCAGCCCGCCAAAAACAGGCTGGCGCAAAGGAACAAAACAAAACGCATCATTCTTCTTCTCCCGCAGGCTCGCGCCCCGGTTTACTTCAGGCCTTGCCCGGAAAACATCAGAACTTTGTCACCGGCGTACTGCACGCTGATAAAGCTGTTTTTATCGCCCCAGGTGCAGCTGGACATGCCCAGTGCGCCGGAACAATCGGTTGGCTTGCCCAGCAACGACTCCACCTCGGCCTTGGCCATGCCGGCTGAGAGCTTTTGGTAGTTTTCTTGGGTGACCTTGCTGCAAGCGGCTAAGAGCACGCAAAAAGCCAGCAGGGCGAGACGGCGTATAGACATGGAAAAGCTCCTGGAGAGACAAAGCAGCTGGGGTATCTGCCAGAAGCTTAGAAGGGAAAAGGGGTGTCTGGTTCCCGACGAGCGAAAACAAAAAAGCCCCGAAAACGCTGAAACGTTTCGGGGCTTCTTTAACGGTGATCCATCTCACAATACAGCGGCTCACCGCTCGTTACGGCTTACTTCTTGTGATAAGCCGTCACGCGCTCAACTTCTTCCTTCGAACCCAGGAACACCGCCACACGCTGGTGCAGGCCTTCTGGCTGGATGTCGAGGATGCGCTGGTGGCCGTCGGTAGACGCACCGCCTGCCTGCTCAACCAGGAACGACATCGGGTTGGCTTCGTACATCAGGCGCAGTTTGCCTGGCTTGGAAGGCTCGCGGCTGTCGCGCGGGTACATGAACAGGCCACCACGGGTCAGGATGCGGTGCACGTCGGCAACCATCGCGGCTACCCAGCGCATGTTGAAGTTCTTCTTCAACGGGCCTTCTTCGCCTTCCATCAGCTCGTTGACGTAGCGCTTGACCGGTTCTTCCCAGTGACGCTGGTTGGACATGTTGATGGCAAATTCCTGGGTAGAAGCAGGAATCGAAATGTCTTCGTGGGTGAGTACGAAGCTGCCCATTTCACGGTCCAGGGTGAAGCCTTTGACGCCATCGCCCAGGGTCAGCACCAGCATGGTCTGTGGGCCGTAGATCGCGTAGCCAGCAGCCACTTGCTCAGTGCCTGGCTGCAGGAAGGCCTTTTCGTTCAGGGCTTCGTTCTGGCTCAGGTATTCGTTGGGGCAACGCAGTACCGAGAAGATGGTGCCGACCGGTGCGTTGATGTCGATGTTGGACGAACCGTCCAGTGGGTCGAATACCAAGAGGTATGCGCCCTTCGGGTATTTGCCTGGGATCTGGTAGGCATTGTCCATTTCTTCGGACGCCATGCCGGCCAGGTGGCCGCCCCATTCGTTGGCTTCGAGCAGGATTTCGTTGGACAGCACGTCCAGCTTCTTCTGCACTTCGCCCTGCACGTTTTCAGTGCCCATGCTGCCCAGGACACCGCCCAGTGCGCCTTTGGAAACGGCGTGGCTGATTTCCTTGCAAGCACGCGCCACCACTTCGATAAGGAAGCGCAGATCGGCAGGCGTGTTGTTGCTGCGGGTCTGCTCGATCAAATAGCGACTCAAGGTAACGCGGGACATGGAAGGCTCCGGAGAATGGGGGGCTAAAAACCCGCGCAGTTTAGCGCGAGTCGGGGCTGATTTCCTCTAATCAGAGGATTTAACGCCAATAGAGTTCACGACCCAACGCAATAGCCCTCTGTAGGAGCGAGCTTGCTCGCGAAAAACTCACACGCGCCGCGTTCATTCAGCAAGCACGCGTTATCGTTGGAGCTCTTCGCGAGCAAGCTCGCTCCTACAGGGGCATCAGTTAGTCGAGGGCTTTCCAGATCTCGGTGGCGTACTCCCTGATGGTCCGGTCCGAGCTGAACCAGCCCATGCGCGCCGTATTAAGCACTGCCGAGCGCCACCAGGCCTTGGAGTCATGCCAATGCGCTTCGACCCGCGCCTGGGCGTCCCAGTAGGCGTCAAAGTCGGCACACACCAGGAAGCGGTCGTAGTCGATCAGCCCATCGATCAGGCCCACATAGCGCCCCGGATCATCCGGCGAAAACACCCCGCCACGAATGGCTTGCAGCACGTCGTTCAAGCGATGAGACGCGGCAATGTCTGGCCCGGCGCTGAACTCGCCGGCATGCTTGCGAGCTTCCACCTGCTGGGCACTGAGACCGAAGATAAACATGTGCTCGGCGCCGACCCGCTCGTGCATCTCCACATTGGCGCCGTCCATGGTGCCGATGGTCAGCGCACCGTTGAGGCCGAACTTCATGTTGCTGGTACCCGACGCTTCAAAGCCGGCGGTGGAAATCTGCTCCGACAAATCCGCTGCCGGAATGATGCTTTCCGCCAGGCTGACGTTGTAGTTGGGCAGGAACACCACCTTGAGCAAACCGCGCACGGTCGGGTCGTTGTTGACCGTGCGGGCGATGTCGTTGGTCAGCTTGATGATCAGCTTGGCCTGGTGGTAGCTGGCTGCCGCCTTGCCGGCAAAGATCTTTACCCGAGGCACCCAGTCGATGCCCGGCTCGGCACGGATCGCCTGGTACAGCGCCACGGTGTGCAGCAGGTTGAGCAATTGGCGCTTGTACTCGTGAATACGCTTGACCTGCACGTCGAACATCGCCGCCGGGTTGATCGCAATGCCCAGGCGCTCATGGATGATCTGCGCCAGTGCGCGCTTGCTGTGCAGGCGCTGCTCAGCAAACGCTTTGCGGAAGGCCGGCTTCTCGGCAAAGGGTTCCAACTCGATCAGGCGCTGTTCGGGCTGATCGAGAATGTCCGGGCCCAGCGCTTCCACCAACATATCGGTCAGCTTTGGGTTGGCCTGGTACAGCCAGCGACGGAAGGTAATGCCGTTGGTTTTGTTGTTGATGCGCTCGGGGTAGAGCTTGTGCAGTTCGGAGAACACCGTGCTGCGCATCAGTTGGGTATGCAAACCGGACACGCCATTGACGCTGTGAGAGCCCAGGAACGCCAGGTTGCCCATGCGCACGCGGCGGCCGTTGTCTTCTTCGATCAGCGACACCGCGCGCAACACATCAAAGTCGTGTATGCCTTTGGCACGCAGCGAGTCGATGTGCTGGGCGTTGATCAGGTAGATGATCTGCATGTGCCGCGGCAGCATGCGCTCCATCAAACCGACAGGCCAGGTTTCCAGGGCCTCGGGCAGCAAGGTGTGGTTGGTGTACGAAAGGGTCTCGACGGTGACATCCCACGCGGCTTCCCAGGGAATGTCATGCAAGTCGACCAACTGGCGCATCAACTCGGCCACGGCGATGGACGGGTGGGTGTCGTTGAGCTGGATGGCGGCGTGTTCGCCCAGGCTCAATACCGAACCGTGCATATTCTTATGGCGGCGCAGCAAATCTTGCAGGGACGCGGAGACGAAGAAATATTCCTGGCGCAGGCGCAGTTCCTGCCCTGCTTCGGTGCTGTCGGCCGGGTAAAGCACTCGGGAGATGCTTTCGGCGCGGGCCACTTCGGCGACGGCGCCCAAATGGTCACCGGCGTTGAAGCGCTCCAGGTGCAGGTCTTCTACGGCGCGCGCACGCCAGAGGCGCAGGGTGTTGACGCTGGCGCCGCGCCAACCGACGACCGGCGTGTCATAGGCCACGGCGCGTACGGTTTCGTTGGGCGACCATACCTGGATCATCTTGCCGGAGGCGTCCGCCACGGTTTCGACGCTGCCGCCAAAGCCGATCGGGTAAATCACCTCGGCGCGTTCGAATTCCCAAGGGTTACCGAAATCCAGCCAGCGTTCGGTCTGCTCCTGCTGCCAACCGTCGACAATGGCTTGGCGGAACAGGCCGTGTTCATAACGGATGCCATACCCGTGGCCAGCAATGCCCAGGGTCGACATGCTTTCCATAAAGCACGCTGCCAGACGGCCCAGGCCACCATTGCCGAGCGCCGCGTCGGGCTCCAGCAGGCGGATGCGCTCCAGATCCACGCCCAGCTCCGACAGCGCTTCGCGAGCGATCTCCAGCACCCCCAGGTTGCTCAGGCTGTCGTAGAGCAGACGGCCGATGAGAAATTCCAGGGACAGGTAATAAACACGCTTCTGGCCTTTGCGATAAATACGTCGCGTGTGGTCCATCCAGTGATCGACCATCTGGTCGCGGGCGGCCAGGGCAATGGCTTCGAACCAGTCATGGTCGAAGGCGTGATCCGGGTCCTTGCCCACCGCGTAGGTGAGTTTGGTCAAGACAGCATCGCGGAATGCGGCTACCTCTGCTTCTCGTGCAAGCGGTTCCTGAGACATCGGTGCGACCTCGGGCGAGATTGAAGGAGTTGCTAGAGCCTAGTCGGTCTGACAGACGGTAGACGTGCTGGTTCGGCAGTTTTTTAACTCATTCGCCATGGGCTGAATTTGATGCAGGGGTCGTGCCCGATCAGGCCACGGCCAAACCTTTGAGCTGAAACCTGCAAAATATTGTTCAAAAAACCACCAATCCCGGTATGATCGCGCGCCCGGATAACGCCCCACCTTGGAACCTTGATGAAGCCTCAACTGATCGCCGCCGCGGAACTCGACCGTCTAGAGACCTGGCAGAAATACTCCGCCCACATGTGCGGTGGTTGCGTGTCCAGCTGCTGCACGCTGCCGGTGGAGGTGAAGATCAAGGACCTGATCCGCATTGGCATCGTCGATGAGTTCGAGCGCGGCGATCCGCCGAAGAACATCGCCAAGCGTTTGCAGAAAGAAGGCATCGTCGAGCGGTACAACAACAAGTCCGAAATTTTTACTTTGCAGCGCATGAGCAACAACGACTGCCTGTACCTGGATCGTAAGACGCGCTTTTGCACTATTTATGACAAGCGCCCGGATACCTGCCGCAACCACCCGAAAATCGGGCCGCGGCCGGGGTACTGCGCGTACAAGCCCAAGGAAGTGGTGCGCGAGACCAACTTCAAGACCCTCGACAAGTTCTGATCCGGATTTTGTAGTGCCCTCAAGGGCCTCATCGCAGGCAAGCCAGCTCCCACATTTGAATGTATTCACAGATCCAAAATGTGGGAGCCGGGCTTGCCCGCGATGAGGCCGGCACAGTCACCACAAAACCTGCAGGCATAAAAAAACGCCCCCGGCCTTTCGACCGGGGGCGTTTTTCATTCAGCCTGAGTTAACTCAGTTCTTGGCTTTCTTGGCAGCGCGGGTACGCTCGCCTTCGTCCAGGATCTTCTTACGCAGGCGGATCGACTTAGGCGTGACTTCGCACAGCTCGTCGTCCTGGATGAATTCCAGGGCCTGTTCCAGGGTGAAGCGAACAGGTGGAACCAGAGCGATGGTTTCGTCTTTGCCCGAAGCACGCATGTTGTCGAGCTTCTTGCCTTTGGTTGGGTTGACGCCCATGTCGTTGTCACGGCTGTTCAGACCAACGATCTGACCGTTGTAGATCTCTTGACCGTGTTCAACGAACAGCTTGCCACGCGCCTGGAGGGTTTCCAGGGAGTAGGTCAGCGCCTTGCCGGTTTCTACCGATACCAGAACACCGTTCTGACGGCCGGACATGTCGCCGGACTTCATGGTGTCGTAGCGATCGAAGATCGAGGTCAGGATGCCAGCACCGTTGGTCAGGGTCAGGAACTGGTTACGGAAACCGATCAGACCACGAGCAGGGATGTTGTATTCCAGACGCACACGGCCTTTGCCATCCGGCACCATGTTGGTCAGGTCGCCCTTACGCAGGCCCATCTCTTCCATGACCTTGCCCTGGGATTCTTCAGGGGTGTCGATGGTGACGTTTTCGAACGGTTCCTGCTTCACGCCGTCAACCTGACGGATGATCACTTCCGGACGACCAACACCCATTTCGAAGCCTTCGCGACGCATGGTTTCGATCAGTACCGAGAGGTGCAGCTCACCACGGCCGGAGACCTTGAACTTGTCAGCCGAGTCGCCTTCTTCAACGCGCAGGGCAACGTTGTACAGCAGCTCTTTGTCCAGACGCTCCTTGATGTTACGGGAGGTCACGAACTTGCCTTCTTTACCGCAGAAAGGCGAGTCGTTTACCTGGAAGGTCATGGAAACGGTTGGCTCGTCAACGGTCAGAGGCTTCATCGCCTCGACGTTGTCCGGCTGGCACAGGGTGTCGGAGATGAACAGCGAGTCCATACCGCTCACGCAGACGATGTCGCCAGCGAAAGCTTCTTCAACGTCTACACGGTGCAGACCGTGGTGACCCATCAGCTTCAGGATACGACCGTTACGCTTCTTGCCGTCAGCGCCGATAGCGACAACCGGGGTGTTCGGCTTGACGCTACCACGAGCGATACGGCCAACGCCGATAACACCCAGGAAGCTGTTGTAGTCCAGTGCCGAGATTTGCATCTGGAACGGGCCTTCACGGTCAACTTTCGGTGCTGGTACGTTGTCGACGATCGACTGGTACAGCGGAGTCATGTCTTCAGCCATGTCGGTGTGGTCAAGACCAGCAATACCGTTCAGGGCCGAGGCGTAGATGACTTGGAAGTCCAGCTGTTCTTCGGTAGCACCCAGGTTGTCGAACAGGTCGAAGATCTGGTCCAGAACCCAGTCCGGACGCGCGCCTGGACGGTCAACCTTGTTGATGCACACGATCGGACGCAGGCCGGCTTCGAAAGCCTTCTTGGTCACGAAACGGGTTTGCGGCATAGGGCCGTCTTGAGCGTCAACCAGCAGCAGAACGGAGTCAACCATCGACATTACGCGTTCTACTTCGCCGCCGAAGTCGGCGTGGCCCGGGGTATCCACGATGTTGATGTGGTAGCCGTTCCAGTTGATAGCGGTGTTTTTTGCCAGGATGGTAATACCGCGCTCTTTTTCCTGGTCGTTGGAGTCCATCACGCGCTCGTCGTTGAGCTCGTTGCGCTCCAGGGTGCCGGATTGACGCAGGAGTTTGTCTACCAGGGTGGTTTTACCATGGTCAACGTGAGCAATGATGGCGATGTTACGTAGATTTTCGATCACTTGTGTATCTCGATCAGAGGATTCGGTGTGCTGACAGGTCGTGGCAGCGATTAACAGTAGAGTCAGGCCTTGCCGTTACAGCTTGACGGCAGAGTCGGGGGGCCGGTGACGCAGGCCACAGGCAAACAGCCCCGGGCTCTTAGCTCGGTCGATAAACGCGCACATTGGCATGCCCCTCACTGAGCAAATGGTGGGCATGCAGGCGACTCATCACGCCTTTGTCGCAATACAACAGGTACTGACGGCTGTTATCCAGTTCCTTGAAACGCGCGTTCAGTGCGTAGAACGGCAGCGTTTGCACGTCGATGCCAGCGATTTCCAGCGGCTCATCCTCAGCGGCATCCGGGTGACGGATGTCGATGACGATCTGGCCGGCCAGGGCTTCGCTGACTTCTTCGATTTTTACATCCTGGCCCAACTCGTCGATCACCCGATCGATTGGGACCAGCTTGGCGTTCTCGAGCGCACGCTCCAGAATCGCCATGTCGAATTCTTTTTCTTCATGCTCCACGCGGTGACGCTTGGCGTGGGTCTTGGGGTTCACCGAAATGACCCCGCAGTACTCAGGCATATGCTTGGCAAAGTCGGCGGTGCCGATTTGCTCTGCCAGGTCGATGATGTCCTGCTTGTGGCTGGCGATCAGCGGGCGCAGCACCAGCTTCTCGGTCACGCAATCAATGATCGACAGGTTAGGCAGCGTCTGGCTGGAAACCTGGGAAATCGCTTCGCCGGTCACCAGGGCGTCGATCTGCAATTGATCGGCGATTCGGGACGCAGCGCGCAACATCATACGCTTCAATACTACGCCCATATGACTGTTATCGACTTTGCCGAGAATTTCGCCCAGCACTTCCTCGAACGGTACGCTTACAAATAGCACGCGTTGGGAGCTGCCGTATTTCTTCCAGATAAAGTGCGCGACTTCCATCACGCCCAATTCATGTGCACGCCCGCCCAGGTTGAAGAAGCAGAAGTGGCTCATCAGGCCGCGACGCATGATCTGGTAGGCCGCCACCGTGGAATCGAAACCGCCGGACATCAATACCAGGGTCTGTTCCAGGGCGCCCAGCGGGTAGCCGCCGATGCTGTTGTGCTGGCTGTGGATCACAAACAACCGTTGGTCGCGAATTTCCATGCGCACTTCAATTTGTGGCGCTTTCAAGGAAATTCCAGCGGCACCGCACTCGCGACGCAGCTTGCTGCCGACGTATTTCTCGACGTCCATGGAGCTGAACGGGTGCTTGCCGGCACGCTTGCAGCGCACCGAAAAAATCTTGCCTTCAAGCGCACTGCCGTAGTGCTGCTTGCACTTTTCGGTGATGTCGTCGAAGTCGCCCAACGGGTACTCATCCACCTGCAGGAAATGCGCGATGCCCGGCATGCAGCTCAGGCGCTCGGTCATGTCCTTCAAGGCTTTGGCGTCGGTAATGCGGGTTTCCAGCTCGAGGTTGTCCCACACGCCGTTCACCACCACAGCCGGGTCCAGGTCACGGAGCACGGCACGGATGTTCTTGGCCAACTGACGGATGAAACGCGTCCGTACCGGTCGGCTCTTGATGGTGATCTCGGGGAAGACTTTAACGATTAATTTCATGGAAACAGCGCGCGCCGGGCCTGCTGAAAAAGGGGGGCGCGGATTATAGCGGAAATCGCTCAAGGTTTAACCAGTTAATATGCATTGCACATGCAATGCACCAAAACGGGTCATTTACACAAATAAACGCTACATTGCAGTGCGCGATTTATGCCGTTTTTGCCGATTGCACCGTTATAGGGGCTATTTTGAGGCAAAACGGCCATGTTGGCGCACTGGCATGCAATTTGCTCTCTTGTGAGGCAGGTTGCCTTGGCGGAGTATCCGCGCCGGCATCACCCAAATTCTAAGGGCTAACTCCACTACCCAAGCCCGAAGCCACCCGGAGGACACCATGTCGAAGTCGGTTCAACTCATCAAAGATCATGACGTTAAATGGATTGATCTGCGCTTCACGGACACAAAAGGCACTCAGCACCACGTGACCATGCCGGCTCGCGATGCGCTGGAAGATGACTTCTTCGAAGTCGGCAAGATGTTCGACGGTTCCTCCATCGCCGGCTGGAAAGGCATCGAAGCCTCCGACATGATCCTGCTGCCAGACGACAGCACTGCCGTACTCGACCCGTTCACCGAAGAGCCAACCCTGATCCTGGTGTGCGACATCATCGAGCCTTCGACCATGCAAGGCTATGACCGCGACCCACGCGCCATCGCCCACCGTGCCGAGGAATACCTGAAGTCCACCGGTATCGGCGACACCGCATTCTTCGGCCCTGAGCCAGAGTTCTTCATCTTCGACTCGGTGAAGTTCAAATCTGACATCTCCGGCTCCATGTTCAAGATTTTCTCCGAGCAAGGCTCGTGGATGTCCGACCAGGACGTGGAAGGCGGCAACAAAGGCCACCGTCCAGGCGTGAAAGGCGGCTACTTCCCAGTACCACCGTTCGACTTCGACCACGAAATCCGTACCTCCATGTGCAACGCACTGGAAGAAATGGGCCAGACCGTTGAAGTTCACCACCACGAAGTGGCGACTGCCGGCCAGAACGAAATCGGCGTGAAATTCAACACGCTGGTGAAGAAGGCTGACGAAGTTCAAACCCTGAAATACTGCGTGCACAACGTTGCCGATGCCTATGGCCGCACCGCTACCTTCATGCCTAAGCCGCTTTACGGCGATAACGGCTCGGGCATGCACGTTCACGTATCGATTTCCAAAGACGGCAAGAACACCTTCGCTGGCGAAGGCTATGCCGGCCTGTCCGATACCGCCCTGTACTTCATCGGCGGCATCATCAAGCACGGTAAGGCCCTGAACGGCTTCACCAACCCGTCGACCAACTCCTACAAGCGTCTGGTCCCAGGTTTTGAAGCGCCGGTGATGCTGGCCTACTCGGCACGCAACCGCTCTGCCTCGATCCGTATTCCTTACGTCAACAGCCCTAAAGGCCGTCGTATCGAAGCGCGTTTCCCAGACCCGGCTGCCAACCCTTACCTGGCCTTCGCCGCCCTGATGATGGCCGGCCTGGACGGCATCCAGAACAAGATCCACCCTGGCGACGCCGCCGACAAAAACTTGTACGACCTGCCGCCTGAAGAGGCCAAAGAGATCCCACAAGTGTGCGGCAGCCTGAAAGAAGCCCTGGAAGAGCTGGACAAGGGCCGTGCGTTCCTGACCAAAGGCGGCGTTTTCAGCGACGACTTCATCGACGCTTACATCGCCCTGAAAAGCGAAGAAGAAATCAAAGTACGCACCTTCGTACACCCACTGGAATACGAGCTGTACTACAGCTGCTGATCCGGTAGCGCTGCTTAAGGTAGCGTGATGAAAAAGGCCTCCTTCGTGGAGGTCTTTTTTTGCCTGAGATTTCCTGTAGGAGCGAGCTTGCTCGCGAAAAACGCCAAGACACCGCATTTTTTTCAACATTGGCGCGTTATCGTTAGCGACCTTCGCGAGCAAGCTCGCTCCTACAGAGGATCGCCCTTGAAACATCGACTCGTCTTTGCCCTGCTATTGGCCAGTGCCACAGCAAACGCCGCGCCGCCTACGCTCGAACCCTTGCTCAACAGCATCGCCGAACGCCTGGAGATTGCCGACCAGGTAGCACTGAGCAAGTGGGACAGCCACAAGCCCGTGGAGGACAAGAAGCGCGAACAAGAGGTGATCGCCAGCGTCACTGCCCAGGCGCCAAGCTACAAGCTGGACCCGACCGCTGCCGAGCAGTTCTTCGCCGCCCAGATCGAAGCCAACAAACTGGTGCAATACACCCACCTGTCCGACTGGCAGTTCCAGGGCAAAGCCCCCGACGACCCGCGCCCGGACCTGGTCCAGCAGATCCGCCCGCGATTGGACGAACTGCAAAAAAGGCTGTTGCAGCAGTTGGCCGACTTCACTCCACAGCGCACCGACCCGCAGTGCCCGCAATGGCTGGCCGAGGCCGTGCACGAACCGCTGAATGATCCGCTGCGCCAACTGGCGATGATCCGCGCCACAGCCGAGCTGTGCATCTACAAAGGCTAGTGACTGCAAACCCAATCAAACAGGTGGGAGCAGGCAAGCCAGCTCCCCCACTGACCGCGATTCGCCGTTCATTGTCGCAAGCTGAACAACCTTCACAAAATCGCACTATATTGGTGCGATAGCCTGCACCCTTCTCAAGTGCCCAGCCCATTTTGGTTCGAAACTTCCCGTTCAAGCTGGCAGAACGCCACAGTTTCGCGCCTCAATCCCTTATTTCAGGGCATTAGCGCTTCTTTTCGGAGCCTTGGTTTGGTTTTTGCATTTTCCTTGTATCAGCGTGTGCCTCAAGCCCGCGCCTTGCTCCAAAAGAGGTCCCGATGACCATCAGCGATGCACTGCACCGTTTGTTACTCGACAACCTGACCACCGCGACCATCCTGCTCAATGCCGACCTGCGCCTTGAGTACATGAACCCGGCGGCGGAGATGCTCCTGGCCATCAGCGGCCAGCGCAGCCATGGGCAGTTCATCAGCGAATTGTTCACCGAGTCCGCCGAAGCCTTGAGTTCTTTGCGCCAGGCCGTGGAGCAGGCACACCCGTTCACCAAGCGCGAAGCGATGCTCACCGCGCTGACCGGGCAAACGCTGACCGTCGATTACGCCGTGACGCCGATCCTGAGCAATGGCGCGACCCTGCTGCTGCTCGAAGTCCACCCCCGCGACCGCCTGCTGCGCATCACCAAGGAGGAAGCGCAGCTGTCCAAGCAGGAAACCAGCAAGATGCTGGTGCGCGGCCTCGCCCACGAGATCAAGAACCCGTTGGGCGGCATTCGCGGCGCGGCACAGTTGTTGTCCCGTGAGCTACCGGATGAGCACCTCAAGGACTACACCAACGTCATCATCGAAGAAGCCGACCGCCTGCGTAACCTGGTGGACCGCATGCTGGGCTCCAACAAGCTGCCGTCCCTGGCGATGACCAACGTGCATGAAGTGCTGGAGCGCGTGTGCCAACTGGTCGAGGCCGAAAGCCAGGGCTGCATCACCTTGGTGCGCGACTACGACCCAAGCATTCCCGACGTGTTGATCGACCGCGAGCAGATGATCCAGGCGGTACTCAACATCGTGCGCAACGCCATGCAGGCCATCAGCAGCCAGAACGAGCTGCGCCTGGGCCGCATCAGCCTGCGCACCCGCGCCCTGCGCCAGTTCACCATCGGCCATGTGCGCCATCGCCTGGTGACCAAGGTCGAGATCATCGACAACGGCCCCGGCATTCCTGCGGAGCTGCAGGAAACCATCTTCTTTCCCATGGTCAGCGGCCGCCCGGACGGTACCGGGCTGGGCCTGGCCATTACCCAGAACATCATCAGCCAGCATCAGGGCCTGATCGAATGTGAGAGCCACCCCGGCCACACCACGTTCTCGATCTTCCTGCCATTGGAACAAGGAGCCCCCACGACATGAGCCGTAGTGAAACTGTCTGGATCGTCGACGACGACCGTTCTATCCGCTGGGTCCTCGAAAAAGCCTTGCAACAAGAAGGCATGACCACCCAGAGCTTCGACAGCGCCGATGGGGTGATGAGCCGCCTGGCACGCCAGCAACCGGACGTGATCATTTCCGACATCCGCATGCCTGGGGCCAGTGGCCTGGACTTGCTGGCACGCATTCGCGAGCAACACCCGCGCTTGCCGGTGATCATCATGACCGCCCACTCGGACCTGGACAGCGCTGTCGCGTCTTATCAGGGCGGCGCCTTTGAATACCTGCCCAAGCCATTCGACGTGGATGAGGCGGTGGCGCTGGTCAAGCGCGCCAACCAGCACGCCCAGGAGCAACAGAATCAGGAAGCGCCGCCGACCCTGACCCGCACCCCGGAAATCATCGGCGAAGCGCCGGCGATGCAGGAAGTGTTTCGCGCCATCGGGCGCTTGAGCCACTCCAACATCACTGTGCTGATCAACGGCGAATCGGGGACCGGCAAAGAACTGGTGGCCCATGCCCTGCACCGCCACAGCCCACGGGCGGCCTCGCCGTTTATCGCGCTGAACATGGCGGCGATTCCCAAGGACTTGATGGAGTCCGAGCTGTTCGGCCATGAAAAAGGCGCATTCACCGGCGCGGCCAACCTGCGTCGCGGACGCTTTGAACAGGCGGACGGCGGCACGCTGTTCCTCGATGAAATCGGCGACATGCCGGCCGATACCCAGACTCGCTTGCTGCGCGTGCTGGCTGACGGCGAGTTCTACCGTGTGGGCGGGCATACACCGGTCAAGGTGGATGTGCGCATCATCGCGGCCACCCACCAGAACCTGGAAACCCTGGTGCATGCGGGTAAATTCCGTGAGGACTTGTTCCACCGCCTCAACGTGATCCGCATCCATATCCCGCGCATGTCCGACCGCCGCGAAGACATCCCCACCCTCGCCCGCCACTTCCTCAGCCGCGCCGCCCTGGAGCTGGCTGTGGAGCCCAAGCTGCTCAAAAGCGAGACCGAGGAATACCTCAAGAACCTGCCGTGGCCCGGCAATGTGCGCCAGCTGGAGAACACCTGCCGCTGGATCACCGTGATGGCCTCCGGGCGTGAAGTGCACATCAGCGACCTGCCACCGGAGCTGCTGAGCCTGCCGCAGGACTCGGCCCCCGTGACCAACTGGGAACAGGCGCTGCGCCAATGGGCCGACCAGGCCTTGGCACGCGGCCAGTCGAACCTGCTGGACAGCGCCGTGCCAGCGTTCGAACGGATCATGATCGAGACTGCGTTGAAGCACACTGCCGGCCGCCGCCGCGATGCCGCCGTGCTGCTGGGTTGGGGGCGTAATACCCTGACGCGCAAGATCAAGGAATTGGGGATGAAGGTAGATGGTGGGGATGATGATGAGGGTGATGAGGCCTGAACCCCAGCTCTAAGATCCACTGAAGATTAAATGTGGGAGCCGGGCTTGCCCGCGATGGCGGTGTGTCAGTCACCCAATCTAGGGCTGACACACCGCCATCGCAGGCAAGCCAGCTCCCACATTTGTTTTGTGCAATGCCTGAGACTGTGCACCGCTTCAATGCACGATGAACCGCCATTGAGCACAGACCCGAAACCTCACAGAGCGCTTTCGCTGCGAAGTTCATAACCGTAGAAACAACCAAAGCCCCGTATTCCGGGGCTTTGCGCTTTTTGGCATTTTTTTCCAGCGGCGAATGCAAGTTTTGGCACGCCCCCTGCAATAACCCCAGTACTACCCAGTTTCGGGGACCTTGGTACAGGCAGGCCGAGAATCCCCTCTTTAACACCGAAGCCCTTGGCTTCACCCCGTTTTGGGAGCCCTGGTACAGGCAGGCCGGGAACTCCCTCTTTTATTGCTCTTGGAGATGGATCTCCAGCCGCCAGCGGCCATCGACCTCTGCACCGTTCCACTCCCCACGCAACGGCCGAGCCGCTACCAGGTTCAGCAGCAGGCCAGCATCGGTCTTGCGTATACGCCAATTCACGTCCTTACCGTTGACCTTGAGCTGCCCGCTGGCAGCCTTGCCCTGGGCGTCAAACAGCAGCGCCACGGTGCCGTCGATATGCTCGCCGTGCAGCTTGGGTTCGGTGTTGAACCACACCACCAAACCATCTACCGCAGGCTCTACCTGTTGCAGCTCAAGCGGCTCGGGGGTGGTCAAGCGGCCGATCATCAAGCCAACCATCAAGCCGACAATCGCCAATGAGCCCAACACCCTCGGCAATAGCTTCGGTCTCGGGTCGTCTTCGGGGGTAGAATGCAGCGCATCTTTGCCTTCGGAGCCGTGCATGTTTCACGTCATCCTTTTTCAACCAGAAATTCCGCCGAATACCGGCAACGTTATCAGGCTGTGCGCCAACAGTGGCTGCCACCTGCATTTGATCGAGCCGTTAGGCTTTGACATGGACGACAAGCGCCTGCGCCGGGCCGGGCTGGACTACCACGAGTACGCCACCCTCAAGCGCCATGCCGACCTCGCCAGTTGCCTGGAGAGCCTGGGCCACCCACGGCTGTTCGCGTTCACCACCAAGGGCTCGCGGCCGTTTCATGATGCCAGCTTTGCCGAGGGCGACGCGTTCCTGTTCGGCCCCGAGAGCCGAGGCCTGCCGGCCGAGGTGCTTGACGCATTGCCCGATGGCCATCGCCTGCGCTTGCCGATGCGTGAAGGCTGCCGCAGCCTGAACCTGTCCAACACCGTGGCCGTCGCCGTCTATGAAGGCTGGCGCCAACTGGGCTTCAAGTAACCCCCATTCTCCCTGTAGGAGCGAGCTTGCTCGCGAAAAACCAACAAGCAATGTGGGCTACCTGATAGCGCTGCGTCATCGTTGACGTTCTTCGCGAGCAAGCTCGCTCCTACAGGCGTTAGCAGTACATAAAAAAAGCGCCTGTGATGGCGCTTTTTTATACATCGAAGGCTTACTGAACGGTTGGCGCGCCTTCCTGTTGCATGCGCTGCAGCTCTTGGGCGTACAGGGCATCGAAGTTCACCGGCGCCAGCATCAGTGCCGGGAACGAGCCACGGGTGACCAGGCTGTCCAGGGTCTCACGGGCATACGGGAACAGGATGTTCGGGCAGAACGCGCCCAGGGTGTGGCTCATGGACGCTTCGTCCAGGCCCTGGATCAGGAAGATACCGGCCTGTTGCACTTCAGCGATGAAAGCAACTTCTTCACCATTCTTGACGGTGACCGACAGGGTCAGCACCACTTCGTGGAAGTCACCTTCCAGGGATTTCTGACGAGTGTTCAGGTCCAGCGCAACGCTTGGGGTCCACTCCTGACGGAAGATGGCCGGGCTTTTTGGCGCTTCGAACGACAGGTCACGCACATAGATCCGCTGCAGCGAGAACTGTGGGCCTTGAGCTTCTGCTGCTTCGGTGTTCTGTTGATCAGTCATCGCAGATCCTTCTTTATCTTGGGTTCTTAAGGGTTTAGGAGTCAGACGGACAGCAGCGCATCAAGTTTACCGGCGCGCTCCAGGGCAAACAGGTCGTCGCAACCACCGATGTGCCGGGTGCCGATCCAGATCTGCGGGACCGACGTGCGGCCAGCCTTCTGGGCCATTTCGGCGCGCACCTGGGGCTTGCCATCAACCTTGATCTCTTCGAAGGCAACGCCCTTTTTCTCAAGCAAGGCCTTGGCCCGCATGCAGTAAGGGCACCAATCGCTGGAATAGACGACAACCTGGCTCATATCACTTCACCAACGGCAGGTTGTCGCCACGCCAGCTGCTGATACCACCCGACAGCTTGGCGGCGGTGAAGCCAGACTTGAGCATCTCACGGGCGTGGGTGCCGGAGTGCTGGCCCTGGGCATCGACCAGGATGATGGTCTTGGCCTTGTGCTTCTCCAGTTCGCCCAGGCGCGCCATCAGCTTGTCCTGGGGAATGTTCAGGGCACCAACGATATGGCCAGCGGCATAATCCTTGGCCGGGCGAATATCAACGACGACGGCCTCATCCTTGTTGACCAGCGCGGTCAGCTCCGACGTGCTCAGGCTGCGACCACCGCGGCTCAGTTCATGAGCGATCAGCAGCGCCAGCAGGATGACGAAGGCGCCCACAAGCAGGTAGTGGGCAGTGGCAAATGCAATCAGGTGATCAACCATCAAGGAGGTTCCAGGGCGTTAAAATGGCGGTAAGTATACACAGCCGCCAGGGGGGGCCAACCCCCGTAAAGCGGTGACGTGGTTGGAACTTCGCTTTAAACTGCCACTCCCTTTTCAATTGTCTTCCTTTATTAGCGCCGCGAGAGGATCTATGACTACCACGCCTAAACCTTTGGTCCTGATAATTCTCGATGGCTTCGGACACAGTGAAAGCCACCACGACAACGCGGTTTACTCGGCCAACAAGCCAGTACTGGACCGTCTGACCGCCACCGTGCCCAACGGCCTGATCTCAGGTTCCGGCATGGACGTGGGCTTGCCGGACGGCCAGATGGGCAACTCGGAAGTCGGCCACATGAACCTCGGCGCCGGACGAGTGGTGTACCAGGACTTCACCCGTGTCACCAAAGCGATCCGCGATGGCGAGTTCTTCGAGAACCCGACCATCTGCGCGGCGGTCGATAAAGCCGTTGCCGCCGGCAAGGCCGTGCACTTCATGGGCCTGTTGTCGGACGGCGGCGTACACAGCCACCAGGATCACCTGGTCGCTATGGCCGAACTGGCGTTCAAGCGCGGCGCTGACAAAATTTACCTGCACGCCTTCCTCGACGGCCGCGACACGCCGCCCAAAAGCGCGCAATCCTCCATCGAACTGCTGGACGCCACCTTCGCCGCTCTCGGCAAGGGCCGCATCGCCAGCCTGGTGGGCCGTTACTTCGCCATGGACCGCGACAACCGTTGGGACCGCGTCTCCCAGGCCTATAACCTGATCGTAGACGGCCAGGCCGAATTCAACGCAGCCACCGCCCAGGAAGGCCTGGAAGCGGCCTACGCCCGGGGCGAAAGCGATGAATTCGTCAAGGCCACCACCATCGGCGAGCCGGTGAAGGTCGAAGACGGCGACGCCGTGGTGTTCATGAACTTCCGCGCCGACCGCGCCCGTGAACTGAGCCATGTGTTTGTCGATGAAAGCTTCAAGGACTTCGAACGCGCGCGCCAGCCAAAGGTCGAGTTCGTCATGCTCACCCAATACGCCGCCAACATCCCGGCACCGTCGGCGTTCGCGCCGGGCAGCCTGGAGAACGTGCTGGGCGACTACCTGGCCAAGAACGGCAAGACCCAACTGCGCATCGCCGAGACCGAGAAATACGCCCACGTGACGTTCTTCTTCTCCGGTGGCCGCGAAGAGCCGTTCCCTGGCGAAGAGCGCATTCTGATCCCGTCGCCAAAAGTCGCGACCTACGACCTGCAGCCGGAAATGAGCGCTCCGGAAGTCACCGACAAGATCGTCGATGCCATTGAAAACCAGCGTTATGACGTAATCGTGGTCAACTACGCCAACGGCGACATGGTTGGCCACAGCGGCAACCTGGAAGCGGCGGTCAAGGCGGTTGAATGCCTGGACCTGTGCGTTGGCAGCATCGTCGACGCGCTGGATAAAGTCGGCGGCGAAGCGCTGATCACCGCCGACCACGGCAACTGCGAGCAGATGTCCGACGAATCCACCGGCCAGGCGCACACCGCCCACACCACCGAGCCGGTGCCGTTCATCTACGTTGGCAAGCGCGACTTCAAAGTGCGTAATGGCGGCGTACTGGCGGATGTGGCGCCGACCATGTTGATGCTGATGGGGCTGGAAAAGCCTGAAGAGATGACCGGGACCTCGATCCTGGTCTGATCCGTAGGAGCGAGCTTGCTCGCGAAAAACCCACAGGCGCCGCGTTTAATCAGGACACACGCGTTATCGTTGACGTTTTTCGCGAGCAAGCTCGCTCCTACATGGGTTCGTGGCGTTTTGGGGGATGTCTTTTTGACATACCCCTGCCACTCGGCACCTATCTTGCCCACCAGCCCCAATTGGGCGTTTTTTTTGCAGCGCTTGGCGGGCATACTAGGCCGTCCTTTTCCCCTGGTGTCGCCCGCCTCTATGCTTCGCGCCTTGATAACCCTTGCTCTTGTCTGCCTGCTCCAACCGGCGTTTGCCGATGAGCGCGCACAAACCCAACAACAGTTGGACGCTACGCGTCAGGACATTACCGAGCTGAAAAAGCTGCTCGGCAAGCTCCAGGAAGAAAAATCCGGGGTGCAGAAAGACCTGCGCGGCACGGAAACCGAGATGGGCAAGCTGGAGAAGCAGGTCCAGGAGCTGCAAAAAGAACTAAAGAAGAGCGAGTCGGAACTGGAGCGACTCGACGCTGAGAAAAAAAAACTCCAGAGCGCACGCGTTGAACAGCAACGCCTGATCGCGATCCAGGCCCGTGCCGCGTACCAGAGCGGCCGCCAGGAGTACCTCAAGCTGCTGCTCAACCAGCAGAACCCGGAAAAATTCGCCCGTACCCTCACCTATTACGACTACCTGAGCCAGGCCCGCCTGGCGCAATTGAAGGGGTTTAACGAAACCCTGCGCCAATTGGCCAATGTCGAACAGGAAATCGCCGACCAGCAATCCCAGCTGCTCGACCAGAAAACCGCCCTCGACACCCAGCGCGACCAGCTCGATAAAGTACGCAAGGAGCGCCAGCAGGCCCTGGCCAAGCTCAACAGCGACGTCAAAGCCCGCGACGCCAAGTTGCAGGCCCGCGAGCAAGACCAGGCCGACCTGGCCAAAGTGCTCAAGACCATCGAAGAAACCCTGGCCCGCCAGGCACGCGAGGCCGAAGAAGCGCGGCAAAAAGCGCTGATCGCCCAGCAGGAAGCCGAAAAAAAGCGTCAGCGTGAGGCCGAACTGGCTGCCACCACCGACGCTCCAGCCCCGCGCAAACCGGCGCGTGCAGCCCCTGGCCCGCTGGTTTCCAGCAGCGGCGAGTCGTTCGGCGGCCCTTTTGCTTCAGCGCGCGGCAAACTTCCATGGCCGGTTGATGGTCGATTACTGGCACGCTTTGGGGAAACCCGTGGCGATGACACCCGTGCCAAGTGGGATGGCGTGATGATCAGCGCCTCTGCCGGCAGCCAGGTCCACGCCGTGCATGGTGGGCGCGTAGTGTTTGCCGATTGGTTGCGGGGCGCCGGCTTGCTGGTGATTCTTGACCACGGTAATGGCTATTTGAGCCTTTACGGCCACAATCAGACATTACTCAAGTCGGCAGGTGATGTTGTAAAAGCCGGTGAGTCCATCTCCACTGTCGGTAACAGTGGTGGCCAGGACACCCCGGCGCTGTACTTCGCTATTCGTCAGCAGGGCCGCCCGAGCGACCCTGCACAATGGTGCCGGTCCCAAGGATAGGGTCGCATCTACATTAGGAGTTCGTTCGACATGCTGCATTTGTCCCGCCTCACTTCGCTGGCCCTGACGATCGCCCTGGTGATCGGCGCGCCTCTGGCTTTTGCCGACCAGGCCGCACCGGCTGCACCCGCCACGGCTGCGACGACCAAGGCGCCGTTGCCGCTGGACGAGCTGCGCACCTTCGCCGAGGTCATGGACCGGATCAAGGCAGCGTATGTCGAACCCGTAGACGACAAGGCCCTGCTGGAAAATGCCATCAAGGGCATGCTCAGCAACCTCGACCCGCACTCCGCCTACCTGGGCCCGGAAGATTTCGCCGAGCTGCAGGAAAGCACCAGCGGTGAGTTCGGTGGCCTGGGCATCGAAGTGGGCTCCGAAGACGGCCAGATCAAAGTGGTCTCGCCTATCGACGACACCCCGGCGTCCAAGGCCGGTATCCAGGCCGGCGACCTGATCGTGAAGATCAACGGCCAGCCGACCCGCGGCCAGACCATGACCGAAGCCGTCGACAAGATGCGCGGCAAGCTCGGCCAGAAGATCACCCTGACCCTGGTACGTGACGGCGGTAACCCGTTTGACGTGACCCTGGCGCGCGCGACCATCACGGTCAAGAGCGTGAAAAGCCAATTACTGGAGTCGGGCTACGGCTATATCCGTATCACCCAGTTCCAGGTCAAGACCGGCGACGAAGTGGCCAAGGCCCTGGCCAAACTGCGCAAAGACAACGGCAAGAAGCTCAACGGCATCGTGCTTGACCTGCGCAACAACCCAGGCGGCGTGTTGCAGTCGGCGGTCGAGGTGGTCGACCACTTCGTCACCAAGGGCTTGATCGTCTACACCAAGGGCCGTATCGCCAACTCCGAGCTGCGCTTCTCGGCCACCGGCAACGACCTCAGCGAGAACGTGCCACTGGCGGTATTGATCAACGGCGGCAGCGCCTCGGCTTCGGAAATCGTCGCCGGCGCCCTGCAAGACCTCAAGCGCGGCGTGCTGATGGGCACCACCAGCTTCGGCAAAGGCTCGGTGCAGACCGTATTGCCGCTGAACAACGAGCGTGCGCTGAAGATCACCACCGCGCTGTATTACACGCCCAACGGCCGCTCGATCCAGGCCCAGGGCATCGTGCCGGACATCGAAGTACGCCGCGCCAAGATCACCAACGAAATCGATGGCGAATACTACAAAGAAGCCGACCTGCAAGGTCACCTGGGCAATGGCAACGGCGGCGCCGACCAGCCAACTGGCAGCCGCGCCAAGGCCAAGCCGATGCCGCAGGACGATGACTACCAACTGGCCCAGGCACTCAGCCTGCTCAAGGGCTTGAGCATCACCCGCAGCCGTTGATCATGCGCCTTGCCCTGATCATCGCTGTACTGTGCAGCCTGGCAGGGGCCGCTCAAGCGGCCCCTGCCAGCGAACCGCATAAAGCCTACCTGACACTGATCATCGACGACCTGGGGCAAAACCTGCCTCGGGATCGCCGCGTGCTCGCGCTACCCGGCCCGGTGACCGCCGCCATCATGCCGGACACGCCCCACGCCGCCGAATTCGCCCGTGAGGCCCACAAGGCCGGCAAGATCGTGATCCTGCACATGCCCATGGACCCGGCCACCGGCCCCTTCGCCTGGCACCCTGAGCTGTCCATCGAAGAACTGGGCAAGCGCCTGGACGCCGCGTTCGATGCCGTGCCCTACACAGCAGGTATCAACAACCACATGGGCAGCCGCATGACCGCGCAACCGGCGGCGATGGCCTGGCTGATGGGTGAGTTGCAACGGCGCCACAAGTTCTTCGTCGACAGCCGCACCAGCGCGCAAACCGTCGCCGCCGCCGAGGCGCAGAAGATCGATTTGGCCCATGTGTCGCGGGATGTATTTCTCGATGACGAACGCACCGAAGCGGCGATTACCACGCAATTGCAGACCGCGATCAAACTGGCGCACAAGCAGGGTTCGGCAGTTGTGATCGGGCATCCTTACCCGCAGACACTGGCGGTGCTGGAGCGCGAGTTGCCCAAGCTCAAGGCACAGGGCGTGGAGTGGATCGATATCAAGTTGATGATCAGCGTGCGCAGTAACCGGGCGATGGCCGGGCATGGCAAGAACGGCATCTATCGCTGACGCCCCCCCCTGTAGGAGCGAGCTCGCTCGCGAAAAACTTGAGCCCCCCGCGCGCACCCTGGATACCCGCGTCCTCGTTGACGTCCTTCGCGAGCAAGCTCGCTCCTACAGGTAGTTGGCCATGATCTGGTCGATACGGCCTTCTTCACGCAACTGGTCCAGCGCGGCCTGAAGCTTAGCCACCAGCTCATCCGGCACGTCCTTGTTCAACGCCAGGTAAAGCTGCGCACTGTTGAAGCGCAATACCGTCTTGAGCCCGTTCACCCCCACCTGCCGCGCCAGGTAGCGCCCAGCAGGATCGCCAGTGGCCCACAGGTCGATCTGGCCCTCCATGAGTTTTTGCGCATTGTCCTGGTCACGCAGGGCGACAATCGGCTTGAGCCCCTGCTTGTCCAGGCTTTCGGCAATGGCGTCGCCTTTGTAGGCGCCGATCTTGTAGCGGCCCGCCTGCTCAAGGTTTTCCAGCTGGATTTTGCTGTCGGCCTTGGCCAATAGCACCCAATCGTCCGGGCCGATGGGGCCGACCCATTTGAACAAGGCTTCACGGTTTGGCAACCGCGCCATCACAAACACGCCGTAACCGGGTTTTTCCAGGGCGAGCTTGTAGATTCGTTCCCAAGGGAAACGCAGGGTCAGGTTGTAGGAAATGCCGGCGCGCTTGAAGGTTTCGCGCATGATGTCTACGGCGATGCCTTCGATGTTCTCGTCCTTGGCGAAGTTCTTGCCGTTTTTCGCCATGTTGTAGGGCGGGAAATTTTCCGTCAGCAGCACCAGAGAGGCGTCAGACGGTTGTTCGGCGTGTGCCGTAGCCACCATGAGCATGGAGGAACTGGCGAGGGCGAGCAGCAGGTGTTTGAACATGAAGGCTACCGGAATCCATGGCAAGCGCAGAGAGTGCCGCGAGCCTGCCATGGTGTCCAGCAGCGTTTAGCGCACGACGATACCGCGCGCCGCCATGTAGGCCTTGGCCTCGGGCACGGTGTATTCGCCAAAGTGGAAAATACTCGCCGCCAGCACCGCGCTGGCGTGGCCTTCCAGTACTCCATCGGCCAAGTGTTGCAGGTTGCCCACCCCACCCGATGCGATCACCGGAATGCCCAGGGCATCGCTGATGGCGCGGGTGACGCCCAGGTCGAAGCCGTTTTTCATGCCATCCTGGTCCATGCTGGTCAGCAGGATTTCACCGGCGCCCAGGCCTTCCATCTTCATCGCCCACTCCACCGCGTCCAGCCCGGTAGGCTTGCGCCCGCCATGGGTGAAGATCTCCCAGCGCGGGGTTTCGCCCGGGCCAGACACCTTCTTGGCGTCGATGGCCACCACGATGCATTGCGAGCCGAAGTGCTGCGCGGCTTCGCCGACAAACTCGGGATTGAACACGGCGGCGGTGTTGATCGAGACCTTGTCTGCACCGGCATTGAGCAGGTTGCGGATGTCTTGCACGGTGCGCACGCCACCGCCCACGGTCAGCGGAATAAACACCTGGCTGGCCATGCGCTCGACGGTATGCAGCGTGGTGTCGCGGCCATCGACGCTGGCGGTGATGTCGAGAAAGGTAATCTCGTCGGCACCTTGCTCATCGTAGCGACGGGCGATTTCCACCGGGTCACCGGCGTCACGGATGTTCTCGAACTTTACGCCCTTGACCACGCGACCGTTGTCGACGTCCAGGCAAGGGATGATGCGTTTGGCCAGCGCCATGGTCAGTCCTCAGCCGTTGTAGGCATCGCAGTAAGCCTGGGCCTCGGCGACGTCCAGAGTACCCTCGTAGATCGCGCGGCCGGTAATGGCGCCGATGATGCCGGGGGCCTTGGCGTCCAGCAGCGACTTGATGTCACCCAGGTTGTGAATGCCGCCGGAAGCGATCACCGGAATCTTCGTGGCCGCTGCCAGGGCTGCGGTGAAGGGTACGTTGCAGCCCTGCATCATGCCGTCTTTGGCGATGTCGGTATAAACGATGGCGGATACACCGTCGGCTTCGAACTGCTTGGCCAGGTCGATCACCTGCACGGTGCTGATTTCAGCCCAGCCGTCGGTAGCGACGAAACCATCTTTGGCATCCAGGCCTACGATCACTTTGCCCGGGAAAGCGCGGCAGGCTTCGGCGACGAAGGCTGGGTCTTTCACGGCCTTGGTGCCGATGATCACGTAGCTCACGCCCGCTTTGACGTAGTGCTCGATGGTTTCCAGAGAACGGATACCGCCGCCGATCTGGATCGGCAGGTTCGGGTAGCGCTTGGCGATGGCGGTGACCACCTCGCCATTGACCGGCTGGCCTTCGAAGGCGCCGTTCAAGTCCACCAGATGCAGACGACGGCAGCCCCCTTCTACCCATTTGGCAGCCATGCTCACCGGGTCATCGGAGAACACGGTGGAGTCTTCCATGCGGCCTTGGCGCAGGCGGACACAAGCGCCGTCCTTGAGATCGATAGCGGGGATAATCAGCATCTGGCAAACCTTATTCGATATTCAGCAATGCTTGGGAAATCAGGGTTTCTCAAGCGACCACAAGTCGCTTTCGATGCTTTCGAACCTTTCTTTAAGGAGCGTCTGCGTGTCGAAAATCGCCCTGTTGTAATAATGCGGCGCCACTTCGGTGGTGAACAGCTCAAGAATTTCGGCGACCTCGAACGAGCCCAGCTTGAGTTCGAAGCGGTCCTCCATGAAACGCTTGATCTTGTCGGTAGCCTCACGCTCCTGCTCGGGCGCGAGGTTCAAGATCGGCGGCTTCGGTTTCCTGGCCATTTACCAGCGACCATCCCACGCGGCGAAGTTCTGCAGCAACTGCAGGCCATGGGTATGGCTCTTCTCCGGGTGAAACTGCACGGCAAAGCGCGAACCATCGGCCAGCGCGGCGGCAAAATCGACGCCGTAATGCCCGCCACCCACCACTTGGCGCGGGTTACCGGCGGCGATGTAGTAGCTGTGCACGAAGTAGAAACGCGCCATGTCCGGGATGTCATGCCACAGCGGGTGGTCGACGGTGCGGCGCACTTCGTTCCAGCCCATGTGCGGGACTTTGAGGTGCTCGCCGTCCTCATGCAGGTCTTTGCCGAAGAACTTCACCTGGCCCGGAAACAGGCCGATGCAGTCGACACCGCCGTTCTCTTCACTGCTGTCGAGCAAGGCTTGCATGCCCACGCAGATGCCGAGGAACGGGCGGTCCTGGCTGACTTCGCGCACCAGGCTGTCAAAGCCCAGACGGCGGATCTCGGCCATGCAATCGCGAATCGCGCCAACGCCGGGGAACACCACGCGGTCGGCTTCGCGAATCACGTTGGCATCGCTGGTGATCAGCACCTTGCCGGCACCTACATGCTCAAGGGCCTTGGCCACCGAGTGCAGGTTACCCATGCCGTAATCGATAACCGCGACCGTCTGCATTACAGGACGCCCTTGGTCGACGGCATTTGCCCGCCCATGCGCTCATCGACTTCGACGGCCATGCGCAGTGCGCGGCCAAAAGCCTTGAACACGGTTTCGATCTGGTGGTGAGTGTTGGTGCCGCGCAGGTTGTCGATGTGCAGGCTGACCAGTGCGTGGTTGACGAAACCCTGGAAGAATTCCTGGAACAGGTCGACGTCAAAGCCACGGCCCACGTTCGCGCGGGTGTAAGGCACGTGCATCTGCAAGCCCGGGCGACCGGAGAAGTCGATAACCACACGGGACAGCGCTTCATCCAACGGGACATAGGCATGGCCGTAGCGACGGATGCCTTTTTTGTCGCCGATGGCCTTGGCAAACGCCTGGCCGAGGGTGATGCCCACGTCTTCCACCATGTGGTGGTCGTCGATGTGCAGGTCGCCCTTGCCGACGATATCCAGGTCGATCAGCCCGTGACGGGCGATCTGGTCCAGCATGTGCTCAAGAAAAGGTACACCGATATCGAATCGGGCCTTTCCGGTGCCATCCAGGTTGATCGAGGCTTTGATCTGGGTTTCCAGAGTGTCGCGCTCGACAGATGCCTTACGTTCGGCCATCACCAGCTCCGCAAAATCATTGGGCGAAAAAGGCAGCCATTATAGGGGCGCGGGCGCTAAACAGAAACAACGAAGGGGATAAGACTGATGGAGCGTCGGGGATAGACATGTGCATACATGTGAAGCACAGCCCCTGAAAACACTGGGAAACCAATATGGGAGGGGGCTTGCCCCAATGCCTGTCAGCTAAGACTCTGTAGGAGCGAGCTTGCTCGCGAAAAACTCACAGGCGCCGCGTTCATTCAGAAACCGCGCTTTATCGTTGACGTTTTTCGCGAGCAAGCTCGCTCCTACAGAGGGTAATGCATTGGGGCAAGCCCCTTCCCACAAGGGTTTGCAGTGTTAGTGGAACAGTACTGCTGTCTTCTGCAGGGTCACCCACACACCCCACGCCAACGGAATACCTACTACCAGCCACGCGGCAATCGCCAGCGGCTTGCTGGCGGCGGAGGCTTTCCACTCCAGCACGGTGGTGGCATCGGCACCTTTGTCATGGCCCAGCGCCTGTTCGGCGGCAAGTTCGGCATCGGTCATGAAGTACTTGTCGGCCACCGGGCGCACCAGCAGGTTGCAGATAAAGCCCAGCACCAGCAGGCCGGCGAGGATGTACAAGGTGATGTCGTAGGCCGCGGCGCGTTCAACGCCGATGCTCAACTGGTATTCACGCAGGTAGTTCACCAGCACCGGGCCCAACACGCCCGCAGCAGCCCAGGCGGTCAACAGGCGACCGTGGATCGCGCCAACCATCTGAGTACCGAACAGGTCGGCCAGGTAGGCCGGAACCGTGGCAAAACCACCGCCGTACATCGACAGGATGATGCAGAAGGCCGCCACGAACAGCGCCACGTTACCCAGGTGCCCCAGGTTCGGGATCAGCGCATACAGGGCAAAGCCCAGGGCGAAGAACACGAAGTAGGTATTTTTACGCCCCAGGTAGTCAGAGAACGACGCCCAGAAGAACCGGCCACCGATGTTGAACAAGCTCAACAGACCGGTAAAGCCAGCGGCGATGGCCGCAATGGACGCCAACTGGCCCGCATCCAATTGACCAAATGGCACATCGACACCCAGCAACTTGCCGCCGAACACTTCCTGCAGCAGTGGCGAAGCCATGCCGAGGATGCCGATACCGGCCGACACGTTCAGGCACAGCACCAGCCAGACCAGGCGGAACTGTGGGGTTTTCCACGCAACATTCACATGCACATGGCGGTGAGTGATCATCGCATTGCTGGCTTTCTTCGCTGGCGCGGTCCAGCCCTCAGGCTTCCAGCCGGTCGGCGGAACGCGGTACAGCAGTGCGCCACCGATCATGAACACGAAGTAAATCGCCGCCATCACCACAAAGCTCTGCCATACACCGACGCTGGTCGGCGAAGAGAAATGGCCCATGAGTGCTGCGGCCAAAGGTGCACCCACCATCGCGCCGCCGCCAAAGCCCATGATCGCCATGCCGGTGGCCATGCCACGCTTGTCCGGG
This sequence comes from Pseudomonas salmasensis, assembly GCF_014268375.2. Classification (NCBI taxonomy): domain Bacteria; kingdom Pseudomonadati; phylum Pseudomonadota; class Gammaproteobacteria; order Pseudomonadales; family Pseudomonadaceae; genus Pseudomonas; species Pseudomonas salmasensis. The sequence continues at coordinate 3,943,571 of NZ_CP077083.1, read as the reverse complement.
AACCACTTGATCAAGGTCGAAACGGGCGAGATATAGCCCAGGCCCAGGCCAATACCGCCAATGACCCCGGAGCCGATCCACATCAGCCAGATCTGGTGGGTATAGATACCCAGGGCCGAGATCAGCAGGCCACCACACCAGCACAGCGCCGAGACAACCCCGGCCTTACGCGGCCCGGCGTGTTCCAGCCAGCCACCCCAGATCGCTGCGGAGCAGCCAAGGAAGATGAAGAACAGGGTGTAGATCCAGCCCAGCATGGAGATGGGCCAGTCGCATTGGGACGAGAAGACTTGAGCGATAAAGCCCATGTCCGGTGCGCAAGCCACTGGCGCGGTGATCCCCAGCGCCTTGGACAACGGCAGCCAGAACACCGAGAAGCCGTAGGCCATGCCGATGCACAAGTGGATGGCCAGGGCGGCCGGTGGAACCAGCCAGCGGTTGAAGCCCGGCTTGGCGATGATGCGCTCCTTGGACAGGAACGCAGGCTGTGCGGCGTCAGTGCCGGCCACAGTGCTAGTGCTCATTGGTGTTTCCCCCAGTTATTGGTATGCGTCCGTCAGGCGCTCTCTCCCTCGGCCTTGCACAAAGCGTGGCCGTTTTGTTGAGTGAAACTTCCTTTTAGGCGCGACCTTAAGTCGCAGAAGGCGGACGAACGTGCAGAGATTAGCACCAGTGGATGTGAGAAAAATCAGATTGCCACTACCTTTTTGGATTATCTGTATTTTCTTGACGTCAAAATCCTATTTCAGCGCCCATGGATACAATGTAACGATCCGTGAACTGACGCGGGCCGTCGGGCGTTATACTCTGCGGCTAAATTTTGAAATCGACATACAAGGACTCGCCCATGAAAGCGTTCGGCAAAATCCTGGGTCTGGTACTTCTCGGGCTGTTGCTGATCATTGTGGCGCTCGGCTTTGCCCTGACCCACCTTTTCGATCCCAACGACTACAAAGAAGAAATTCGCCAGATAGCCCGCGACAAGGCCCACATCGAGCTGACGCTCAATGGCGATATCGGCTGGAGCCTGTTCCCCTGGCTGGGCCTGGAGCTTCACGAAGCCAGCGTCGCGACCCTGACCGCACCGACTCAACCCTTTGCCGACTTGCAGATGCTCGGCCTGTCGGTACGCGTACTGCCGCTGCTGCGCCGCGAAGTGCAGATGAGCGATGTGCGGGTCGAGGGCCTGAACCTGCGCCTGCACCGCGACAAGCAGGGCCATGGCAACTGGGAAGACATCGGCAAGAACCTGCCCGACGAAACCGCCGGTGCCCCCGCCCCCACCCCTGTCGAACCTGTGGCTGAAACCAAGCCGGAAAAACCGCCGCAGCCGATCCGCCTGGACATCGACAGCCTGACCATCAACAACGCGCGCGTCGAATACACCGATGAACAGACCGGCAAGCAATTGAGTGCCGAAAGCATCCAGCTGAGTGCCGGTGCCATCCACGAAGGCGCCAGCATCCCGCTGAAACTCACGGCCTTCCTGGGCAGCAACCAGCCGCTGATGCGGGTCAAGACCGAGCTGAACGGCAACTTGCGCATCCAGCGCGCGCTCAAGCGTTACCAGTTCGAAGACATGCGTTTGAGTGGCGAGGCCACCGGCGAGCCGTTGCAAGGCAAGACGGTGAGCTTCTCCACCCAGGGCCAATTGCTGGTGGACCTGGCGGCCAACGTCGCCGAATGGACCAACCTGAAACTGGCGGCCAACCAGTTGCGCGCCTTGGGCGAACTGAAGGCCAATGACCTGGACAAGACCCCGCAGATCAGCGGCGCGCTGTCGGTCGCCCAGTTTGACCTGGCCAAGTTTCTGGAGAGCGTCGGCCACCCATTGCCTGCGATGGCCCCGGGCAGCCTGAGCAAGGTCGAGCTGGTGAGCCGCCTCAAGGGCACGCCCACCAGTGTGGCCCTGGAAAACCTGAACCTCAAACTCGATGCAAGCACCTTCAGCGGCCGTGTCGCTGTCGAGGACTTCGCCAAGCAGTCACTGCGGGTACAGCTCAAGGCCGATACCTTCAATGCCGACAACTACTTGCCGGCCAAATCCGAAGCGGCCAAAGGCGCAACCGCCGCACGCCAAGCCGAAGTACAGAGCAGCGAAGCTGGCGCCATGGCGGCAGGCGGCAACACGCCATTGCCGGAGGCGCCGACCAAAGGTGCCTGGAGCAACGATAAACTGCTGCCGGTAACGCGCCTGCGCAGCCTGGACGTAAATGCAGACCTGGCCTTTGGCGAGCTGACCCTGAGCCAACTGCCCATTCAGAACGCGGTGCTCAAAGCTTCCGGCATCGACGGGCAACTCAAGCTCGACACTCTCAGCGGTGGTCTCTACAACGGCACGTTCCAGGCCAACGGCACACTCGACGTACGCCAGGACACGCCCGTGCTGGCCCTGCAAAGCCACATCAAGCAGGTGCCTGTTGAACGCATCCTGCAGGCCCAAGGGAAAACCCCGCCGGTCAAAGGCCAGCTCACCCTCGACAGCAACCTCAGCGGCCGCGGCAACAGCCAGAAAGCCCTGATCGACAGCCTCAACGGTACCGCCAGCCTCGTGATCAACAACGGCGTGTTGCTCAATGCCAACATCGAGCAGCAACTGTGTACCGGCATCGCCCTGCTCAACCGCAAGACCCTGAGCACCACCCCAGGCGGCAAGGACACGCCCTTCCAGGAACTGCGCGGCAACCTCACGTTCCGTAACGGCGTGGCCAGCAACCCCGACCTGAAAGTGCGCATCCCCGGCCTGACGCTCAACGGCAACGGTGATGTGGATTTGCGCGTACTGGGCATGGACTACCGCGTGGGCATCATCGTCGAAGGCGACAAGCGCGACGTGCCGGACCCGGCCTGCCAGGTCGGCGCCAACTTCCAGGGCATTGAGGTGCCGCTGCGCTGCCGTGGCCCGCTTGAGCTGGGCGCCAAGGCCTGCCGCCTGGACAAGGACGGCCTGGGCCAGGTCGCCCTCAAGGCGGCCGGCAATCGCCTTAACGAGAAGCTGGAAGAGAAGCTCGACAAGGTTAACCCCAAGCTCAAAGACGCATTGAAAGGCCTGTTCAACCGATGAGAAACGAGCAGTTTTCACAAGCGGTGCTGGACTGGTACGACCGCCATGGCCGCCACGACCTGCCCTGGCAACAGGGCATCACCCCTTACCGGGTGTGGGTGTCGGAGATCATGTTGCAACAGACCCAGGTCAGCACCGTGCTCAACTACTTCGACCGCTTCATGGCCTCCCTGCCGACGGTCGAAGCCCTGGCCGCCGCGCCGGAAGATGAAGTGCTGCACCTGTGGACGGGCCTGGGCTACTACACCCGGGCGCGCAACCTGCAGAAGACCGCGAAGATCGTGGTGGCCGAATACGGCGGCGAATTCCCCCGCGACGTGGAAAAGCTCACCGAGTTGCCTGGCATCGGCCTGTCCACCGCTGGCGCGATTGCCAGCCTGAGCATGGGCCTGCGCGCACCGATCCTCGACGGCAACGTCAAACGCGTGCTGGCGCGCTTTACCGCCCAAGAGGGCTACCCGGGCGAGCCCAAGGTGGCCAAGCAGCTGTGGGCCACCGCAGAGCGCTTCACGCCCTTTGATCGCGTCAACGCCTACACCCAGGCCATGATGGACATGGGCGCCACCCTGTGCACCCGCAGCAAACCCAGCTGCCTGTTGTGCCCGCTGGAAAAAGGCTGCGAAGCGCACATGCTGGGCCTGGAAACCCGCTACCCGATCCCCAAGCCGCGCAAGACCATTCCGCAAAAGCGCACGCTGATGCCCATGCTGGCGAACGCCGAAGGCGCGATCCTGCTTTACCGTCGCCCTTCTACGGGCTTGTGGGGCGGCTTGTGGAGCTTGCCGGAGCTGGACGACCTGCAAGACCTGGATCACCTCGCCAACCAGCACGCACTCTCGCTGGGCAAGCATCAGGAACTGCCAGGGCTGGTCCACACCTTCAGCCACTTCCAGCTGGCCATCGAACCCTGGCTGGTCCAGGTCGAGGAAACCGCCCACCACGTGGCCGAGGCCGACTGGCTCTGGTATAACCTCGCCACCCCGCCGCGCCTGGGCCTTGCCGCCCCGGTGAAAAAACTGCTGAAGCGCGCGGCCGACGTATTGAACGCAGGAGTTTCGTCATGACCCGCACCGTTATGTGCCGCAAGTACAAAGAAGAACTGCCAGCCCTGGAACGCCCTCCGTACCCAGGTGCCAAGGGCCAGGACATCTACGACCACGTCTCCGCCAAAGCCTGGGGCGACTGGTTGAAACACCAGACCCTGCTGATCAACGAAAAGCGCCTGAACATGATGAATGCCGAAGACCGTAAATACCTGGCCGGCGAAATGGACAAGTTCTTTTCCGGCGAGGAATACGCCCAGGCCGAAGGCTACGTCCCACCTGCTCAATAATTGATCAAAAACCGGGGTCTGCACGTAAGCGACGGTAATAATTAAATATTTTTTGAAAACTTGCTTGACGACCCCCTGAAAAACCCGTTTAATGCGCCCCGTTGCCCAGATAGCTCAGTCGGTAGAGCAGGGGATTGAAAATCCCCGTGTCGGCGGTTCGATTCCGTCTCTGGGCACCAAAATACCGAAAAACCCCAAGGAACAATGTTCCTTGGGGTTTTTTATTGCCTGCGATTTAACCGGCTTCAGGTCCCGGAGCCGAAACGATCTGCGCGGGCCTGATTTAAATGGCCAGGCTCAAAGCGCCCTCAGACCAGCTGAGTCGTCGGCGACGCCAGTTCCCCTCGCACGGGTACCCCAAGCACGCTTGCGTTCCCCTGAGCAGCCTTCAGGCCGTAGCGTCTATTCTGCCGGGTGCTCGCCGAAGCAGAAGCCGTACGACCTCTTCGAGTGACAGAGCGACGACGAGGCGCTCGCGCCGAAGGCAACGCCGCGTGAGAGATGCTGCCTGACAATACGCTGAGCGCATCTTCAACCTGACGCCGCGCCAACCTGACGTTGACGTCCATCGCATTCGTCCAGAAATACGTGCCAGCGGCCAGGCTGCCCAGTACCGAGACATGCGGCCAGGCCTCACCGGCTGCACCCACCAACCTTCCGGTCTCGAAGTCCAACTCAAAGCCGCCGAACTCATTGGGCCTGGCCAACTTGCGACGGAGCAGATTCACCACGAGCGGCACGTCAGACTGTTCCACCTGAACGGAGTAACCGGTGGCGTTGATGACATACTCACTCTCGATGACGGTACGAAATGCACTGCGACGGTCGTCAATGCGCGTCTCAAAGACCTTTGAAGCCTCGTTGTAAGTGACTTGCCTGACGCCGCCGAGCACCAGTATGCGGTCAGCCTTGAGCAACGCCTGCAACTTATGGGCATTTTTGACCGGCACCGAGACGCGGTAAGACGACCAGAGACTGCCGAATGTCGTCTGGAATACCTGCTTGTCGTCGCGGGACAGACGGTGCCAGACGTAGTCGATAATGGAGTTGGTCGAGTAAATGACCGACTGCCACAGGCGCTCGGCATTGTCTGCCTGCATGATCTCGGACGTTATGTAGTCCAACACACCGGCGCCTGAATTCATGATGCGCTTTAAATCCACGGCGTCACCGGTAACCTCCTCGATCTCACGCAGTAACATCGTAAAGACGTCATGCAGCTTGAGCTGACCACCATTTGCATCACAGAAGTTATCGATGTGGGCCCGGGTCAGATGAGTCAGTGTATGAGGCCGATTAAAGGTGCCGCGCACACTGGGCAGGCGGCCGGTGCGCGATGCCATGACAATTTTTCCCTGGTGCCCGGCTTCCGTCAGTGAGAGCACAGTGTCAATGGCCGACAGGCCGGTGCCTAGCACACACACCGACGCGTTGGCCGGTATGTTGCGCACCATGTCCCGGGTTGGGTATGGGGTGCGCACGAAGCCAGCCACGTCATTGAGCTGAGTAAACCGCGTGGATGGCAGGTTTCCCATGCTGAGGACAACCCGATCCGCCACGTAGGCCACGCCGCTCTCGGTATCAATGCAAGGGCGCTGGTCAGACAGCGATATCAGGTCTGTGACCGTTGAAGTCACTGCCGTGACTTTAATGCCATGGGCGCGGGCCAAGGCCATCGTCTGCTCATACTGATGCGCCAGGTATCTGCCGAACAGGCTGCGCGGCAGGAAGGCGTGATCGTCGATGACGGTTTGCGGAAAATCGACCGCCTGATCTGCGCCATGCTCTTCCAGCCAGCGAATAAAATGCCGCTTGTCGCCTGCCACCGCAGACATGGCGTCGGCTCGCGTATTGAGCAAGTTGCACTCGAAGTCGGCTTGATACGCATAACCGGGCCCAGACGTTTTCTGTGACTCAAAGATCAGCACATCCAAATGACGGCTAAGTCCCTGACGAACAGCTTCATTAATGAGTTGCGTAAAATACGCGACGCCGACAGAACCACCGCCCACTATGGCAATTGTTATTTTTTTCATGGTGTTTTCCAAAACGCGTAGTGCGAAGAATGAAGAGCCATCAATGAAATGATGAGTTAGTCACGCGAACGCCAGTACTTGTCCGTGACAGAGAGCGGCTGATGGAGAAAAATCGACGCGGGCATCAACTCCACGTGGTCAGCCACAATGATATCGGCCGTACTGCGAGCCAGAATATCGCGCTCGATGTCGATACCCGGCGCAACTTCCTTGAGTATCAAGCGGCCGTCTTTCAATACCAGCACAGCCCGTTCGGTGATGAACAGAATCGGGCAGTTGCGTGATTGCGCATGGGCGGCATTGAAGCTCATGTGCTCAACGGCTTGAATAAACTTGGTGATATCCCCTTCACGCTCAATGATTAATTGTCCGGCTTCAAACCCCAGTTCCAAACTACCGGCCGTGAAAGTTCCGCAAAACACCACGCGCTTGGCGCTTTGCGAAATGTTGATAAAACCACCGACGCCGTTGAGCCGCCCGCCGAATCGACTGATGTTGACGTTGCCACGGCTGTCGGCCTGCCCAAACCCGAGGAAGGCCAGATCGATTCCGCCACCGTCATAGAAGTCGAACTGGCTGGCTTGATCGAGAATCGCTTGAGGGTTGCTCGAAGCGCCGAATGACAACCCGCGCGCAGGCGTCCCGCCGATAACCCCTGACTCGACAGTAAGCACATGGGCGGAGCAGCGCTCCTCGCTCGCCACCCTTGCAATGAACTCTGGGGTGCCAATACCCAGGTTAACGATCGGCGCGTTGTACCGGGCTATTTCATACAGGGCTCGGCGCGCGACGATTTTTTTGGCGCACAGCGGTAACGGCGTGACGGCGGTATCAGAGCGTGAACGCCCGGTATAGGTGTTGTTTCTGACCTCACCGTAGGTTTGCCAATGCGTTTCTGGTGTGGATAAAACCAGATAATCCACAAAGATCCCCGGAATACGGATGGTCTGAGGATCAAGCGAGTTGCGGTCGACCAATTCCATCACTTGCACGATGACGATACCGCCGCAATTGTGAACGGCCTGCGCCTGGGCGAGGCTGTCCTGGAAGGTGGCTTCGTCCTCCATGCTGATATTGCCGTCGACATCTGCTCGGCTTCCGCGCAGAAAGGCGACATTGATGGGCATTGCCGGGTAGAAAAGCTCTTCACGGCCCCCGATATTTACCACTGAGATCAGCTCTTCAGTCGTAGCCGGGCCGACTTTGCCCCCCTCCTGCCTGGGGTCGATGAAGGTGTGCAAACCGATCCCTGAGAGCACCCCACTTTTGCCCCCGGCGATTGAGCGAAACAGGTGGCTTATTACGCCCTGAGGCCAGTTGTGCGCTTGGATTTCACCACGCAGTGCCATCTGGCCTATCGACGGTGCAAGCGCCCAGTAGCCTCCGATCACCTTTTTCAGCAGGCCTTTGACAGCCAGTTGATTAAGCCCACGGCTGGCCTTGTCACCCTGGCCGGCCGCAAAAACCAGGGTCAGGTCTGATGGCTGTGCGGTAGCGGCAAAGCGCGCCGCCAGCGCTTCGGTGAGCAAGTCTGGGTGCCCGCAACTGCCAAACCCCCCAGTGGTAATCGTGCAATTATCGGGTACCAGGGCGGCCGCCTGGCTGGCGGTGATGACGCGCTTTGGCTCCCTTACGTAATCACTGCCGAACGAGGCCGCTGCGAGCGCCGCTCCCGGGGCCGCCTGGACGTTGAAGCCGCTATTGAGGGCGCCCATCATGCCTGCGCCTGCGCCAGGGAAACGGTCTGCACGGGCTTTTCCCACACCACCAGGAAGGTGCAGCCTTCATCGCTCCACAGCGCATGCTCACTGTCAGGCGGGCAGACTTCAAGCGTGCCTGCCGGGTGTGCACCGGCATCGTTATGCAGCACGCCATCGAGCACGAAAATCAGTTCGTAGCCAGGATGAAGGTGGCGCTGGGTACGGGCACCCGGCTGATAACGTACCAGGGCCGCTGATGGGCCATCCACTTCCGGGCCTTGGTACAAATGCACGATGTCGGTCTTGGTTCGGCCATTGGCGGTATAAGGCACCCACGGCAAGGCTTCTTTGCTGCGTACTGCGTTGAGTACATCTTTAAGGATTTGTCCGGTATGCATGATACTTCCTTGTTCGCTGGATAAAGAGGCGTTAGATAGGGGTGGTTGAACGCTGAGTTCATTTCTTGACATGGGTGCACGCATAAACAGCCAGTGCGGTAATCGCAAAACCCACTGCGTTAATTGCACTGAACGATTCACCAAGAAATACAAAGCCCATTAAGGCTGTGACTGCGGGAATAAGATGGAACAGCCCTGCTACTTTGCTCGCCTCGCCTTTGCGCATGAGAATGTAGAGGATGCTGATAGCGCCAATGGAGTTGACCAGTGACAACCAGCCGGACGCGAAGATCATCGTTGGGGTCCACTGAACCGCGAGGTTTTCAAAGTGGTCGGCGAGAAAGAACATCACGAAAGAGGCCGTGGCCAACTGAATAAAACCGCCCGTGCGCAAGTCCATGCCGGTGCAGTATTTCTTCTGATACAGGCTGCCGGCCGTGATGCCAACCAGTGCCAGTACTACGCACAAGTAACCTGTCAGGCTCGCCGTTGCACTTACACCCAGCTGTTCATAGACCACCAGGGCGACACCGAACAATCCGCCCACCAAGCCGAGCCACTCGACACGACTGACTTTTTCGTTAAGAAACCGGGTGGCGCCCAACGCGGTAAACACCGGCATCGTGCCGACAATCAGCGCGGCCACAGCAGCCGACACGCCCAGATCCAGCCCCATGTACAGGCCAGCAAACTGAAGCGCCTGGATCAAGATGCCCACCACCACCAGATGGCCGAACTGAGCGCGGGTTTTCGGCCACGGTGCTTTAGTCGCAAGCGCCACGCCCAGCAGGATCAGCGCAGCACTGGCAAAGCGAATGAAGATCAGGGTGTAGGGCCCCACAAAGGGGAGTGCCACTTTGCCAACGACATAACCGGAACTCCACATGACGATGAAGAGCAAAGGCAGTAGAGTGGCGGGCAGGGCAATATTGAAACTTCTGGTCAGGGCTTTCATGAATCCTCCAAGGTTTAACCGCTAGAGAATTCAAAGTATTTAACCCACCCGCTGCGCACAATACGGCCAAAAAGAACAAGCCTGTGTCCTCTGGAGAAACAATGGAATCTTTCTCGGATAATATTTCGGATGTCTTTGTTTTCGTTAAAGTTGTCGAACTGAAAAGTTTCTCCAAAGCGGCCCGTTTCTTCGGTTCGACCACCTCAACCGTCAGCAAACAAATGCGCAGGCTTGAGGAAACGCTCGGGGCCAAGTTGTTAAACCGCACCACGCGAAGCCTGGCACTCACAGAAGCGGGAGAACTTGCCTATCAGCACGGTGTTCGGATTACCGAGGAAACCGGCGCATTACTCAACTCAGTCGAAAGCTTGCAATCGGCGCCCCGAGGCCACTTGCGGGTCACCACATCGGTTGCCTTTGGCAATCTCCACTTGAGCAACCTGGTTGGGCAATTCCTCAACGCCTACCCCGATATCAGCGTCACGCTCTCTTTGAGCGACCGCTATGTGGATATTGTCGAAGAGGGGTTCGATATTGCGATACGTCTGACCAGTACGCCCGTTGACAGTTTTATAGCGCGACGCTTAGCCAAACTCGACTACGTGTTATGTGCAACACCCGGTTATTTAAGCAGCCACTCCCCCATCGCCACCCTCGGTGATTTGGCCGCACATAATTGCTTGATCAATGGTCTGGCGCGGGAAGCATCCTGGCGTTTTATTCGCGACGGCGAAGTGACCGAAGTACGCGTATCAGGGCGTTTCTGTGTCAACAGCAGTGAGTCGGTGAGGCAGGCCGTGATGGAAGGTGTAGGCATAGGCTTGCTGCCCACGTTCTCCATCGCCGAGGATCTGCGCAAGGGCAGCCTCAGCGTGATTTTGCCCAAGTACATTGCAGAGGGCACTTTCGGCGACAGCATTCACGCGATTTTCTTGCCGAGCAAGTTTGCCGTGCCCAAGTTGCGGGTCTTTGTGGACTTCCTGATTGAGAAATTCGAAGACGGTGGTGGATGGTTGCCAGCCCCGCAGAAGGCTGAATAACCACGGGTGCCATGACGACCACGACCGCTGCCCTGTATCCTTAGTGGCTTAGTGCCTGCGATTGGCAGAGGAAAGCCATCAGGCTTTTATCCTCCGTGCTGGTTATTTTTCTCTGGGTTCAATCGTTCAGCCTTTACCCAATTCTCAGTTGTAAGGTTTTTTCATGACCCGCTTCTTGCTTTGCACCCTATTAATACTGACCGCCCTGCTCAGTGGGTGTGCCACGCAGTTGGACGTAGCAATCAACGCAACGCCTGATCCCGATTATCAGTTTGACCGCCAGGCAACCGTGCTGGTGACCTCCACGGGCGGCAGCGATGAAAACTCGCTCAATGCCCGCTACTACTTGCGCGACATGGTCCGCGCCATGCAGGACCAGGGCTTTCGCAATGTCTTTACCGATACCACGCTGCCCAAGAACCACGCACCGATCAAAATGACCGTCACCCTGGATGTCGACAGCAAGCAGGTGACGTATCGCTACACCGCTACCGAATACGGGCAAGTGGCAAAAAGCACCACCACCCAATGCAAGAAGAACAAGAAAAAGACCGACCAACTGACCTGCACCAGCACCCCAAACACCTCCTACGGCCCGGTAGGGACCTCGGAGCGCACCGGCTACACCACGCTCACTACCTTCCGGGTCACCGCTCGTGATGAAGTGAGCAGGCGTGCGGTCTACCTGCTACGGGCGTCGTCCTATAACGACGACTGCCAAGCCGCCAAGGTCGAAGCCTTCCTGGTACAGCAGGGTTTGCAGAACCTGAATTTCCAGGACCGCGTGCAGCGCAATTACACGGTCACGATGCCTGAAAGCTTCCGTTGCAAGTAATCATCTGCTCGGCAGGCCCTTCGCTAAAGGGCCTCCTTACTTGAGCAAAAACACCATCAACGGGTTGTCATTCAAGCGCCCCTGATAGCTCGGAGCCAAGTGCTCCACCGGCGAGCCCTTCAACAGCGCAGTCTCCTTGCGCGACACAATCACCCAGGAGGGCCGGGGCAGCGCCGCCAGCTTTTCAAGCTCGTGACGCCCGACAAACAGCGGCTGTTCATCGTGGTCCAGGTTCATCATGTAGCGCACCGCCCAGGTATCCCGTGCCAGGTCGACAAACACCAAAGGGCCCGGCTGCGCCTCACGCAACGCCTCCACCTGGCTGACAAACCGCCGAGTATCGAATTGCAGGTCCTTGACCGGCTCTATCACCGTTACCAGCAACAGCCATTGCGCCGCCAGGGCGATCAGACTGAGCCACACCAACCGCCATGCTCGCCGCCAGGCCATCAACGCCGCGACTTGCAGCACCACCAACGCGCCGATCATCAACGGCAAGGAAATCTCCGGCCAGTGGCCCTGCTTGTGCCAGGCATATCGACACACAAACACCACAACCACACACAACGCCGGCAGCGCCGCGACCAGCCATTCATAGCCACGGCGCACGCTCACCAGCCAGCCTTGCGCATGCAGCAGCCCGTAGGCAGCGACCGCCGCGAACATCGGCACCATCGGCAAAATGTAATAAGCGCGCTTGAAGTGCGGGACCGACAGGCCCAGCAGTATGATCAAGCCGCAGCCCCCAAAGCGCACCAGCAATTGCAGGTGCTCATTGGCCCAGCGTTCGGGCCAGCGATGGCGCAACGCAAACAGGGTCGCAAACGCCAGCGGTACCACCGGGAAGTAGCGGTACAAGCTCAGTTGGAAGTAAAAGTAAAACGGCTCACCCGACTCATCCAGACGCCCCCCGACTTGCATCTTGAACACTTCATCGGCAAAGGCATCGCCACCACTGAACCGCGCAAGCTTCATCAGTAGCCACCAGCACGCGGCGAGCAACACCAAGCCGACAACGCCGTGGATCAGCACCTGCCGGACACGCTCCCCCGGCTTGCCCAGCGCCCAATACACACACACCACCGCGCAGACCTCAATCAACCCCAGCGGCCCACGTATCGCAAACCCAAGGACGAACAACGGGAACACCGCCAGTTGCCTCAGCCGTGACCCGAGGCGCTCGCCGGTGTGCAGCAGGTAGAAACTGCCCACGCATAACAACGCGACCATCTGGTCCAGGCACACCGAGCGCGACTTTTCGAGTAACTGGGCGGTGAGCAGTGTGAGCAGCACCGTCAGCAGTGACCAGGCACGGCTGTAGGGAGCCAGCAGGCGGTACATCAGCGCGACCACTCCCGCCGACGCGAGCGCCGTGGGAAGCACATTCGCCAAGTGGTTCGGCGCATCAAACAAGCGAGCGAATAGATAACTGAAGAAGGTCGCGGTGCCTGGATAATCCGCATAGGGCTGGCTGTAGGTGGTGGGGAAAAGGCTCGCACCATGGCGATACATTTCCTGCATGAACAGCGCCCAACGGCCGTCAAAACCCTGGGGCTGCTGATCCCAGATGCCTACTGTGAACAACAACAGAGCGACCAGGAAAATACCCAGTGACTCCAGGCGAAAACGGTTGCGGTGATCCATCGGGTGACCTGTCAGGTGGGAAGCGCTGGCGTATGGTGCCGAACGCGCCCCTGAATGGCGCCTGAACAGACCAGAACATTCACGCGGTTACCGACTGTTGGGCCACACCACTGCCGGGATCAGGCGAACGTAGAGCAATTGGGCAACCAACTCGATCAGGGTCTGCAGGATCACCACCGTTGCGGCCAAGCCGCGCACATCCTCCGGCAGCGCCAGCGCTAACGGCAGAACCACCAGCGAGTTCCGGGTCGACGCACTGAACGTCACCGCCCGCGCCGTCAACGCTGGCAGTGCGAACAGCCGCGCAGCCACAATGCCCATCAACGGCGCCAGCAACACAAAGGCCACGTAGACCGGAATGACTGGCAGTAACAAATTGATATCCCGCACCACTGCCGTGATGTGCGAAGCCAGCACTACAAACAACACCAACGCCATCGCCGGCACCGGCATCCACGCCCAGGCACTGTTCCAACGTCCAATTGCGTTCGAACGCCGCGCAAGCGCGCTGGTCACAACCGCCAGAAGCATCGGCACCACAATCAACCCCACGAACGCCTCGACAAAAGGCCCTGCAGCCACCACCACGGAGGATTGCTCGCCCAACATCAGCCCCAGGTACACCGGCAACAACAGCAGTTGCAGCAACAGCAGCAGCGGTGTTGCCGCCAGCATCGACCGCGAATCGCCCTTGCCGATATGGGTAAACACCACCACGTAGTCGATGCAGGGCGTCAGCAACACCAGCAGAGCGCCCACCAGTAACGCCGGGCGCTCCACCAGGCCACGGGTCAACCCCCACACCAGCAAAGGCACCAGGATGAAATTGGCCAGCAGCAAGGCCGCCATGAAGCGCTTGTTGCCCACGCCTTGGCGCAGCTCAAGAAAGGGGATTTGCAAAAACATCGCGTACATCAGCACGGCGATGGCAGGTGTCACCCAAAGGCTGAGGCCATGCGCCAACAAGGGCCAGAGCAGGCCGAACGTGACGGCCACAAAGACGGCAACGAAGTAGATCGGGACCTGATGGTGTTCCAGGGTGTCACGGGTCATGGGCGAGCTCTGGTGGGTCAATAGACTGTCAGCCTAAGTACCCGCGCAGATAAGGTCGAGCATTACAGCAATCACTGCCGCCCCGGAAACCCTTGGGATTTAACCCAACCTGCGCTTCAATACACCCTCTAGACCCAGACCCCAAGGACGTCGAGCCCATGGCCTCGCCAAACAAGCAGCAAAAACGCGCCCACCGGGCAAAAGCCAAGGCCAAGCAAAACCGTACCCAGCGCGCCGTGGCACACAAGCCGGATGCCTTCGCGGGCGACGACAGCCGCATCGACCTTGAGTCGGTGGATTTGACTGAACTGTTCGTCGAAATGCGTACCGCCGGCGAGATCAGCCAGCAGGCGCTGTGTGCGGTGTTCCTGGCGCACCCGTTGCTGGCGTTGGTACTGGAGCAGGAAGGCGAAGAGGAAGCGACCGACTTTATCCTGGCGGCGCTAATTGAATATCGGCAGTGGGCGACGGACAGCGATGATGAAGCCGCCGCATTGGCGTGGATCGAGTCACCGCAGTTCCAGGCCGATTACGTGGCGGCGTCCCAGGCGCTGGCCAACGCCCCGGACTGACACAAAACAAAAATGTAGGAGCGAGCTTGCTCGCGAAAAACTCACAGGCGCCGTGTTCATTCAGAAGGCCCGCGTTATCGTTGACGTTTTTCGCGAGCAAGCTCGCTCCTACATAGTCAGTTAAGCGCCGCAGCCTCGACTCTTTGGGCTTTGCGACGGCTCGCCACCACCAACCCCGCCAATACCACCAGCAAGCTCAACACCCCCGTCGCGATGATCTCGACACGGTGCGCTTCCTGGAACAGCATGATGGTCAAGGTACCGACGATAAACACCATCACCGCGTACGTCAGGCCAGGGAACAGCCACATCTTGAAGACGATCTTCTCGCCCGCCGCCATACGCTTCTGGCGCATGCGCAGTTGCGACACGGCAATCACCAGGTACACCAGCAACGCGATGGCGCCAGAGCTGGCCAGCAGGAATTCGAACACCGCCGCCGGGGCGACGTAGTTGGCGAATACCGCCAGGAACGCAGCACAGGTAGACAGCAACACCGCCCAGTAAGGCGTGCCGCTCTTGTTGGTACGCTTGGCCACGGCCGGTGCGTCACCGCGACGGCCCAGGGAAAACAGCATGCGCGACGCGGTGTACAGCGCCGAGTTGAGGCAGCTGGTTACGGCAACCAGCACCACCAGGTCGACAATCAGCTTGGCGTTCGGAATGCCCATGCGCTCCAGCACGGTCTGGTAGGAACCTACGGCAGCCAGGGTCGGATCGTTCCACGGCACCAGGGACACCACGATGAAGATCGACAACAGGTAGAACAAACCAATCCGCCAGATCACCGAATTGGTGGCCTTGGTGATTTGCTGGCCCGGGTTCTTCGATTCGGCGGCGGCGATGGTGACAATCTCGGTGCCCATGAACGAGAACATAGTGGTCAGGATCGCTGCCAATACCGCGCCCATGCCGTTGGGCATGAAACCTTGGGTATCGAACAGGTGCGAAACACCGCTGACCTGGCTGGTGGGCAAAAAGCCGAAGATCGCGGCCAGGCCGAGGATCACAAAGCCGACGATGGCCACGACCTTGATCAATGCAAACCAGAACTCGAATTCACCGTAGTTTTTCACGCTGAACAGGTTGGTTGCGGTGAGCAACAAGGTAATCACCAGGGTGAACACCCAGATGGCCACGTCGGGGAACCAAGCGTGCAGGATGGTCGCCGCCGCATTGGCTTCCAGCGGAATCACCAGCACCCAGAACCACCAGTAGAGCCAGCCAATGGTGAACCCGGCCCAGTGACCAATAGCCCGGTCGGCATAGGTAGAGAACGAACCGGTATCCGGTGACGCAACGGCCATCTCGGCCAGCATGCGCATCACCAAGACCACCAGCGTACCGGCGGCCGCATAGGCCAACAGTACAGCCGGGCCGGCAGCAGCGATCGCATGGCCGGAGCCGACAAACAAACCGGCGCCGATGACACCGGCAATCGACAGCATGGTGACGTGACGCGGTTTGAGCCCCTGTTCGAGGTCATTGGAGCTTTGCGTACTACTCATTGACACACCTTTGCGAGGAATTGCGAAAACGGTTCGCCCGGCTTGCAGCCTTTCTCGTGAAAAGAATCCAACAGGGCGTTCTTTATTTTTTACGCAAGATTTGCGCCAAAATATTTCAAAGCGCAGTGGGCGGGGGGCTGTAGGACAATTCGCCATCTATCGCAAGTCATTGAGAACAATGGCATTCCGCTATAGCGTTACCGTGCGACTCACATTCACGGCGTACCAGCGCACCAAAAACACACACAAAAAGTACGTGACGCCCCATAAGCGGGCTGATATGGACCGTTTGCCCGGTTAACCCTTCCAACACCCGGCCAAAGCTGGCACCATCGCGCCCTTTTTTACGCGAAGCCTGTGGATCTTTCCGGGTCAAACGTCTGTAGGTTGTTGATGGCGCGACACACTGCTGCGCCGATGCGACACCCTGCCGCAGACCACCGGTTAACCGTCCGCAGCGCTGTTGGCTGTCATCCAAACGCTATGCTAGCTTGGCGCCTCGCCAGGAAGGCGGCCCAACAGCGAAGATCGCAACGAACACAATGAGGACCGCACATGGCCCAGGCCACGCCCGCGCTTGAAATCCGCAACTTGCATAAACGCTATGGTGAGCTTGAGGTACTCAAAGGTATCTCGCTGACCGCTCGCGACGGCGATGTGATCTCGATCCTGGGTTCCTCCGGTTCCGGCAAGTCCACCTTCCTGCGCTGCATCAACCTGCTGGAAAACCCGCACCAGGGCCAGATCCTGGTGGCCGGCGAAGAACTCAAGCTCAAGGCCGCGAAAAACGGCGAACTGATGGCCGCCGACGGCAAGCAGATCAACCGCCTGCGCAGCGAAATCGGGTTTGTGTTTCAAAACTTTAACCTGTGGCCGCACATGAGCATCCTCGACAACATCATCGAGGCCCCTCGGCGCGTACTCGGCCAGAGCAAGGCCGAAGCCATAGAAGTGGCTGAGGCCCTGCTGGCCAAGGTCGGTATCGCCGACAAGCGCCACGCCTACCCTGCCCAGCTCTCTGGCGGCCAACAACAACGTGCGGCGATTGCGCGTACCTTGGCGATGCAGCCTAAAGTCATTCTGTTCGACGAGCCGACTTCGGCGCTTGACCCGGAAATGGTCCAGGAAGTACTTAATGTGATCCGCGCACTGGCCGAAGAAGGCCGCACCATGCTGCTGGTCACCCACGAAATGGGCTTTGCCCGTCAGGTGTCCAGCGAAGTGGTGTTTTTGCACCAGGGCCTGGTCGAGGAGCAAGGATCGCCACAGCAGGTGTTTGAAAACCCGCTTTCGGCGCGCTGCAAACAATTCATGTCCAGCAACCGCTAACGGAGCAACATGCATGCAGAACTATAAAAAATTCCTTCTGGCCGCGGCCGTCTCGATGGCGTTCAGCGCCACGGCCATGGCAGAAACCTTGAAGATGGGGATCGAAGCGGCCTACCCGCCGTTCAACAATAAAGACGCCAGCGGCAACGTTGTCGGCTTCGACAAAGACATCGGCGACGCCCTGTGCGCCAAGATGAAAGTCGAGAAGTGCGAAGTGTATGTGTCCGACTGGGACGGCATCATCCCGGCCCTGAACGCCAAGAAATTCGACTTCCTGGTGTCTTCGCTGTCGATCACCGACGAGCGCAAGCAGGCGGTGGACTTCACCGACCCGTACTACTCCAACAAGCTGCAGTTCATTGCGCCCAAGACCACCGACTTCAAGACCGATAAAGCTTATCTCGGCGGCAAGACCATCGGTGCCCAACGCGCAACCCTGGCCGGTACCTGGCTGGACGACCGCAATATGGAAGACGACTACAACGTCAAGATCACCCTGTACGACACCCAGGAAAACGCCTACCTCGACCTGACCTCCGGCCGTGTCGATGGCATCCTGGCGGATAAGTACGTGCAGTATGAGTGGCTCAAAAGCGAAGCCGGCTCCAAATATGAATTCAAAGGTGAGCCTGTTGTAGAAAGCGACAAGATCGGTATCGCCGTACGCAAAGGCGACCCACTGCGCGAGCGCCTGAACAAAGCCCTGGCAGAGATCAAGGCAGACGGCACCTACAAGAAGATCAACGACAAGTACTTCCCGTTCAGCATCGAATGATCTGAACGGCCTGCCCGGCGCGCTCCTGATGAGCGCGCTGGCTTTTAGCAATGCCTGCCGCGATATGAAAACACCATGAATTTCGATCTCTACGGATTCGGCCCGGCCCTTGCCGCCGGCGCGCTGATGACCGTCAAACTGGCGCTCACGGCCCTGTGCCTGGGGCTGGTGCTCGGCCTTGCCGGCGCCTTGGCCAAAACTTCGCCGTACAAACCACTGCAATGGCTGGGCGGTGCGTATTCGACCATCGTTCGCGGTATTCCCGAGCTGCTGTGGGTGCTGCTGATTTACTTCGGCACCGTCAACCTGATGCGTGCCCTCGGTGAGTTCTTCGGCAACCCCGACCTGTCGCTGAGTGCCTTCGCCGCCGGCGTCATCGCCCTGGGCCTGTGCTTCGGCGCCTACGCCACCGAAGTATTCCGCGGCGCGATCCTCGCCATTCCCAAGGGCCACCGCGAAGCCGGTGTGGCGTTGGGGCTGTCGAAGTTTCGGATTTTCACCCGGTTGATCATGCCGCAGATGTGGCGCATCGCCCTGCCGGGCCTGGGCAACCTGTTCATGATCCTGATGAAAGACACCGCGCTGGTGTCGGTGATCGGCCTGGAAGAAATCATGCGCCACGCGCAGATCGGCGTGACCGTCACCAAGCAGCCCTTCACCTTCTTCATGGTCGCGGCATTGATGTACCTGGGCCTGACCGTACTGGCGATGACCAGCATGCACTTCCTGGAAAAACGCGCCGCCCGCGGCTTTGCAAGGAGCACCCAATGAGCGGCGACTACAGCTGGTTATCGCACTTTGACCTGGGCCTGAACTGGGCCGTGATCATCAAGTGGCTGCCGAAGTTGGCCCAGGGCGCAACCCTGACCCTGGAGCTGGTGGCAATCGCCGTGATCGCTGGCCTGCTGCTGGCCATCCCACTGGGCATCGCCCGCTCTTCGCGCCGCTGGTACGTGAGCGCCCTGCCCTATGCCTACATTTTCTTCTTCCGTGGCACACCGCTGCTGGTGCAGTTGTTCTTGGTGTATTACGGCCTCGCGCAGTTCGATGCGGTGCGCAACAGCTTCATGTGGCCGTACCTGCGCGACCCGTTCTGGTGCGCCACCGCCACCATGACCCTGCACACCGCCGCCTACATTGCCGAGATCCTGCGCGGCGCGATCCAGGCCATCCCACCGGGTGAAATCGAAGCGGCGCGCGCCCTGGGCATGTCCAAGCCCAAGACGCTGTTCTACATCATCCTGCCCCGTGCCTCGCGCATCGGCCTCCCGGCCTACAGCAACGAAGTGATCCTGATGCTCAAGGCCAGCGCCCTGGCCAGTACCGTGACCCTGCTGGAACTGACCGGCATGGCGCGGACCATCATTGCCCGCACCTACCTGCCGGTCGAGATCTTCTTCGCCGCCGGGCTGTTCTACCTGCTGATGGCCTACGTGCTGGTGCGCGGCTTCAAACTGCTGGAAAAATGGCTGCGCGTCGATGCGTGCCAAGGACGTTGAGGCACGCTTCCAGGCGCTGGATGCATTCCTGACTGAACACCAAGGGCTGTGGCGACCACGGCCCTTTACCCATTTTCAGTTGCCCTGGGAAACCGAGCATCCTGCGTTATCCCAATGGCTGCGCAAGCGTTCGCTGGCCGAAGCTGAAGCCAGTCACAACCAACCTCACCACCTGCCCGCGCCCGCACCTTTTCCACAGCTGGCCGCTCGCGCGCTGCGCCTCGGTACTGTGGATAAGTTGCCCACGCACAGCCTTGAGCCCGCTCGCCATCGCCTGAATGTCGACGTGCCCGGGCGCAAATGGCAACAGATCGAAGCCTTCGGCGCCGCGCTGACCTTTACCCAAACGCCTGCCCACTGGCTGGACTGGTGTGCCGGCAAAGGCCACCTCGGCCGTCGCCTGCTGCAACCCGGCCAACGGCTGACCTGCCTGGAATACGACCCCACCCTGATCGCCTCCGGCCAAGCCTTGAGTGATCGCCACAGCCTGCCCGCAACCCATCACCTCCAAGACGTGATGGCGGATGTCGCGATCCAGCCTGAACACACCCCCGTCGCCCTGCATGCCTGCGGCGATCTGCATGTGCGCCTGCTGCAACTGGCCAGCGCCGCCGGCTGCAAACAACTGGCCCTGGCGCCCTGCTGCTACAACCGCATCACCGCCGGCAGCTATCAGGCCCTCTCCACCGCCGGGCGCGCCTCCCTGCTACAACTGTCGATTGATGACCTGGGCCTGCCCCTGAGCGAAACCGTCACCGCCGGCAACCGCGTACGCCAACAACGAGACACCTCCATGGCCCGACGCCTGGGCTTTGACCAACTGCAACGCCACCTGCGTGGCTGCGACGACTACCTGCCAACACCCTCCCTGCCCGCCAGTTGGCTGGATAAACCCTTTGCCGACTATTGCCAGGAACTGGCAAGTCTCAAAGGCTTATCCACAGGCGAACAGGATTGGGCGGCCCTGGAAGCCCACGGCTGGCAGCGCCTGGCCGAAGTGCGCAACCTTGAGCTAGTGAGAGGCCTGTTTCGACGCCCATTGGAACTGTGGTTGGTATTGGACCGGGCACTGTTCATGGTCGAACAAGGCTACAACGTCGAGGTCGGCAGCTTCTGCGAACCATCGTTGACCCCGCGCAACCTGATGGTGCTGGCCGAGCGCGAATAAAGGGCAAAAAATCCTACAAGCGCCCTGTGGATAACTCTGTTGATGAATAGTTTAAAGAGGCCGTAGATATAGGCACTTCACGCCAAAAGCCAACCTGGTCATTTTTTGTTCACAAAATAAAGTGCACACAAAACAGGCAGTTGCAGCGTGTTGAGAACTGCTGCACAAAATGGCTGTTTCGTGACAGCGGTTACCAACTGATTGTGCATAAGCATCTGGCGCTAGGCGCATAACGGGCACTTTTGCGGGCTGTTTTGGCGTGTTCGGCAGCTGGTAAAGCTCGTTGGGCATCAGGTTACGAGGGGGGTCTGTCCAAGGGATGATTGAACCTGTCGGTCTCGTCTGCTGCGTGGAGCTGGGCCCCAACTTTGCGCGTCCTTTTCAACCTGTGAAGACAGGGGGAAAACGCCCTAATCGCGAGAAACCTCCGACTTTGCAAAAATAGTCAGAATTCAGGGGTTTACAGAACCTTTCCAATCGCTATAATCGTCGCCCTAACACGCCGGTATAGCTCAGTTGGTAGAGCAACTGACTTGTAATCAGTAGGTCCCGGGTTCGACTCCTGGTGCCGGCACCATATAAGACGAAGCCCCTGCAGAAATGCAGGGGCTTTGTTGTTTCTGCGACATTAATATTCTCCCCGCGCGCGGCCACCATGACGCCCTCCTTCAGCAACCGAATCTGCAGATTTCGGTGCAACAGGCCCACTTGAAGAGCTTTATACTAATTATGGGCTGGCAATAAAAAGGGTAATTGCATTAGCAGCGTATCTCAGCGCCCTGAATTAGCTGAGTCGATGGCAAACAAGCTTTTGAACCCCGATGTGCTTAATGAAAACTTACGCTCAGGCCTTTTTGTCTGGTCTGCGCCGCATGGGTAAAACAACATTTCTGAGAGGCGACCTGGTCTATATTTCATTGATGGGACTGGGAGTTGTAGCTTGAGGCTACAGGCTTCACCTGAGAAGTAGGGGCTGTAGGCGGTGAAAGATACAAGTCTGGTGGCGAAGCTAAGGGCTGAGAATGCAAGATTGGTTGCCTTGCTGGATGCTCATGGCATCGAATGGCGCCAACCTGCTGTGCCAATCAAGACAGCGCTTGTCCAAGCAGAACAATCACAGCAACTCGATACTGATGGAAAGCTTGCCCTATTCCGAAGCTTGTTTCGTGGTCGGACGGACGTTTATCCCATCCGCTGGGAAAGCAAGGCAGGCAAATCAGGATACGCACCCGCTTGCGCAAACGAATGGAGGCCTGGCGTTTGTGAGAAACCCCGAATTAAATGTGGCGACTGCGGTAACCGCCAGCTGCTTCCGCTGACCGATGAGGTGGTCTATCGCCATCTGGCGGGCGAAGTGGTCGTTGGTATCTACCCCCTACTCTCTGATGACACTTGTTATTTTTTGGCGGTCGACTTCGATGAGGCCGAATGGCGTGATGATTCCAAAGCTTTTGTGCAGTCATGCCATGAACTGAACGTCCCGGTGGCGCTGGAAATATCGCGTTCAGGCCAAGGGGCTCATGGCTGGATTTTCTTTGAGCGTAATGTTCCTGCCTGCGATGCGCGCCGCCTCGGTGCTGCAATCATCAGTCATGCCTGTGAGCGCACCCGGCAGTTGACGCTGAGCTCCTATGATCGACTGTTTCCAAACCAGGATTATATGCCCAAAGGCGGCTTTGGAAATCTCATCGCGCTCCCTTTACAAAAGCGGGCCAGGGCCCAAAACAATAGCGTTTTTGTAGACGAACGTTTTTCGGCGTCTAGCCGACGACTCTGAGCGGACAGCCAAAATCGTCTCGGAGATTGAGCTGGCGTATAACGAGGGTAGAAAAATTCTAGTGCTAACGGAGCGGACGGAACATGTGGATGCCCTTGAAGTAGAATTGAAGCAGCGCGTGCATAACCTTTTCACGCTTCATGGGCGAGTGCCTAAGAAACAGCGGATTTCCCGTATGCATGAGCTTGAGTCCCTTCCCCCTAATGCTCCACGAGTGCTGCTGGCAACAGGAAAACTAGTAGGTGAAGGCTTCGATCATCCGCCGTTGGACACGCTGGTGCTGGCAATGCCCATCTCATGGAAGGGAATCCTTCAGCAATATGCGGGGCGGTTGCATCGATCACATGCCGGTAAGGCCGACGTGCGAGTGATCGACTTCATTGACGAGGGTAATGTCGCACTGATGAGAATGTGGGATAAACGCCAGGCTGGTTACAAAGCGATGGGGTATCGCATGACTGATTCCATGACCACCATGGACCTACTCTAACTCTAAAGTGGTTGACCGTTGACACATCTACGGCCCAACCCTCGTAGACATGACCGGTCACTGTGGGGGTGAACTCCGCCCCTTCGCCGTTAATCACATCAAGAAACCTGCAAATGCTGGAACGTTTCCTAATACAGGGAAAGCGTCTCCAGCGCCCGATTGCCGTGAGCTGGTTATCACCACGTATCCGTATCGAGCGACCTATATTGCGTACCAGAACCATGGAGGTGGACGATCACAGCACCGAGTCAGTTGGTGGGATGAGAGCCTCAAGGCGCTAGGCGCGCTGAAACTGCTGCCCGGCGAGTCGGCAACCTTGGCGACAGGAAAACAGCGACGTTTCGCACATAAATACCTTCATCTGATGGTTGAATGGCGCGATGTATTGCGCAATACTCTGCGTACTTAAACACATAGGATTCGGCGCTTTATCGTATGCATTCCTGTGTTTCAATGTCTGTTTTGTATGGAGTAACAGTCATGGCAGCGTTGCTTGAGCGAGCTGATCAGGCCGTATCGGTTACCGCGATGGTTCGAGGGTTCAGTGCGAAGCTCAAAGAGGTATCGAGCCGCACCACCGATCGTCTGGTTGTATTCAAAGACAATGAGCCCGCAGCAGTCATCGTAAATGTCCAGGCTTACCAAGAGATGCTTGATGAGCTTGAAGACCTTCGTATTGAAGCGACGGCACGTGATCGGTTGGCTAATTTCGACCCACAAAACGCTATCTCCCACGCTGATATGCGAGCCAGGTACGCCAAAAAAGACTAAGGATTTTCGATGGTTTGGTGCGTCATATACCACCCGGAGACAGAAGAAGACTTCGATAAACTTGGTTCTGCTGCGGCAAACCGGATCCTTGATGTGATTGAAGACAGGGTTGAAAACGGCGAGCCTGACAAAAGCGGTAAACCTTTAAGTGGCAGCCTGGCTGGGTGTCGCAGAATCCGAACAGGCGACACTCGAATCGTCTACCGGGTCGATGGTAAGAGAATCGAGGTTCTGATCATTGCTGTCGGAGCTCGTCGTGACAGCGAAATTTACGACACGGCGAAAAAGCGAGTCTGAGCCCGCCATTGCGGGCTAGCCCAGCTCCCACACAGGAAAGCCCTGCCCTGAATAGGCCAGGGCTTTTTTGCGAACGACGATCCATGCGCCCATAGCGATATGGCACTTTGCCACTTTTCCAATTGACACCCCCTCCCCACTCCGTTAAAAACCCCGCCTTGCTTGCGTTTTTATCGAGACATGGATGTCATCCAAACCCCCGCTGTTCAAATACCGCCGCTATTGGCTGGCGGTCATCATCGTGTTGCTGGCGATTCTTGATCCTTTCGGCCTGGCCAGTTCCAGCGACAAGGCGTCGGCGCAGTGGCTCAATCGTATGTTTGCCAGTCACTACCCGAGCCTTGGGCAGCAGCGGGTGGCGGTGGTGTTGATCGATGATGCCTACCTGATGCGCAATAACAGTTCATGGCCCATGCCTTATGGCGAGCAGAGCAAGTTGTTCAAGCGTTTGCTGGCGTACAAGCCCCAGGCGGTGTTTGTGGATTTGCTTTATAGCCACGACCATTCGTTGGGCGACCCTGCGCGGGGCAGTCAGTTGCTGGCGAATGTGTTTGAGCGTTATCAGCGCCAAGGCATCCCGTTGTGGCTGGCCAATACGGGGTTGACGCGCGCAGAGGCGGGCCAGGCGAATACGCTGGCGCCGTTTATGCAGGTGAGCCAGCCGGCCTTGGTGTTGTGGGAAGGCGTGGATGACAAGTATCCACTGGCGATGAAGACACAGGCAGGGTTGATGGAAACTCCTGCCATGTCGATGTACCGGGTGTTCTGTGCCACGCAGCACTGCAAGCAGCCGCCGGTGGATGCGCAAACCGCTGCGCAGCGCCAGCCCATCGCGGTGCAATGGGGGCTGAAGCTGGCACCCGAGCAGGCACGTATTGCCGATATCCGCCACTGCGCGCCGGCACGGCATTTTTTGCTGGATGGGGTGGCGCAGTTCTTTCAGGCGGTGTTCTGGAAGCTCGATGATTCGGCCCAGGCGCGTTGCCCGTACACGCTGACGTTGTCGGCCAGTGATCTGGAAGTCAGCGACCCCGACGACCAGGCACTGGTCGCCGAGTTGCTGCGCGACCGCCTGGTGCTGGTGGGCGCCAATATCGCGTCCACGGGGGATCTGGTGGAGTCGCCGGTACACGGCCAACTTCCCGGCGTTTACCTGCACGCCATGGCGCTGGACAACCTGATCAATGCAGGCATGGACTACGACCATGAACCGGCCAATTTCCCCCACCTGCCGTTCAATTGGCTGGACCTGCTGGAGCTCGGGCTGTTGGCGTTGATCGCCGTGCTCAAGGCGCTGCACGCGCGTCGCCTGGCGGGCCATCGCCCCTGGAGCCGTTGGCGGCGCCAGGAAATCTGGTTTTTTACCTCGCCGTGCCCGTCGTGGCTGTTGGTGATGTCGATGTTGGCGGGGGTCAGTGTGTTGCTGAGCCTCAATGACATCACCCCGGTCAACGTGCTGGGCATTGTGTTGCTGTCGTTGGTGCTTTTCAGCGAGCGGATTGAAGCCTTCTTCAACCGCGATCGCCGAGTGCACCGCTCTGCTATCTGACTCAAGGAAACCAAGGATGAACAGAAGCCTCATCGTCTTGCTCGCCGCCCTCTTCACCCAGGGCGCCTGGGCAGAAACCCACAGTATCAAGGCGTTCCTGGCCGACCCGGTGACAGTGCTGGACGAACAGGGCAAGCAACAACGTGAGCTGGCGAAAAAGGACGCGCCCACCCAGCCCCTGCCGGTGTTGCAGTACAACCAGGCGCTGGACCTGGTGCAGGTAGAACTGGCAGGCCAGAAGGTGTGGCTGGACACCATGGACCTGCGCATCGAGCCCCCGCTGAACGTCGTGGACCTGCCCTGCCAGGGCCTGACCAAAAGCCAGGCCAAGGACAGCCGCAACAACTCCACCATCGGTTTTGGTGCCGGCTGCAATCAATAAAAGGAGCGTTGCGGTGAAGGGATATCTAGTAGCAGCCAGCCTGTTGGCCAGTTCGGTGCTCAGTGGTTGCGCCACCTTGAAAGGCGCAGACCAGGCGTTCCTGAACCTGGTGGGGCCCTCGACTCAGTCCCGGGTTCAGGGCCATTACGTGGATAACAGCGACGTACGCCAGTATTACAAGCTCGACCCCCAGCGCCAGAGCAAACAGCGCCTGAGCTACGACGGGCGTGCGGTGCCGGCGGCTGAAGCGCGCCAGCAGAACCTGGTGGATATCCCCATGCTGCAAGCCTACCTGCAGGGCATTGTCACGCGCTTGTCCAAGGGCTGGCCGGGGGAGTTGCCGCCGTTGCAGGTGAAGATCACCGACAGCTATGGGTTCGGGCCGTCGGCAGACCCTTACGGCAACCTGTTCGTGCCGCTGGGCATGCTGGACAACGTCGCCAGCGAAGATGAAATCGCCGCAATGCTGGGCCATGAAATGAGCCACGTATTGCTGCATCACCATGACCGCATGGCCGCTTTCCAGCAGCAGAAAGACATGTTTACCACCGTCGCCTCCACGGTCGCCTTGGCCACCATGGCTGCCGATACGGGCGTCGACCGCAGCTCCGGTACGATGAAACTGTTCAGTAAAGACCCAGCCGGCACTCAGAAGACCATCGGTAACACGGTTCTATACACCGCCCTGGCCAATACCTTTTCCGATCAGGTATGGAGCACGGCCTGGGGCCGCAGCCAGGAAGACCAGGCCGACTTGCTGGGCACCGACTTGATGATCCGCGCCGGTTACGCGCCGCGAGCCGCCACCCATAGCATGGAGCGTCTCAATGACTTCCAGGGCAAGCAGAAACCCTTGCTCACAGGGTTCCTCACCGCACGCAAGAATGCCATGCAGGATTCGCTGCAGCAGTTCAATCTCAACCAGTTCACCAAGGAACTGGACGTGCTGGTCAAGGATGGCTTGACCACCGGCCTCACCGCGACCAGCCAATACTTCAACCGCTCGCATATGTCGGCCATGGACCGCGACACCGAGCTGCGCCAGTACTTGCAACGCGAGTATCGCCAGGAGCGCCGCGCCCGGGTCAACCCGCAAAGCTGGTCGAAAATGAAGAGCACGCCGCAGGTGGCGAAGGCTTTGCAGGGCTATAAAGACGCGTACTTCGCGATTGATGCCCTGGAGAAAAACAAGGTGCCAGAGGCTGACGCTTTCATCCGCAAGGCCCTGGCCTCGCCGGTAAAAGACCAGCCGAGCATTCGACGCACCGCCTATACCGTGCGCCTGGCCCAGGGTAAAAACAGCGACGCGGTGAAAGAGTTGCAGGCGATCAAGGACTGGTCCCTGGCCGGGCCTTCCACGTATGACTTGATGATCAGCTACCACCTCAAACGCGGTGACGGGCAATCGGCGTTGGCGATGATTGACAAGGCGGAACGCAACCTGGGCTCGGAGGAACTGTTTATTACCGAGAAGCTGTTGGCCAACCAGCAACTGCAGAATGCACAGCAGGTGCAAACGGTGTTGCGCAAGTGCGAGCAGTACCCGACACGCAAGGAAAACTGCAAGAAGCTCGCGCCAGCCAAGGCCTAGGTGGCAGCCTCCAGGCATAAAAAAACCCCGAACCAGTCGGGGTTTTTTATTGCCTGGCATCAGGCACGACATTCGATCAATTAGAAAACATTGATCGGGTAGTCGGCGAACAGACGGATTTCGTTACCGCCTACGTTGTACTCGCTGGCGTTGTTGGAAACGCGCAACCACGAGGCGCGAGCACGCAGGCTCAGGTCTTTGGCTGGGCCGCTCTGTACCACGTACTTGAACTGGTTCCAGATTTCACGCTCGGTACCATCGCCACGGTTGGTGCCGTCGTCGATGTTGGTACCGCGCACGTAGGCAATGTTGTAAGTCAGGCCCGGTACGCCGAAGGTGGCGAAGTCGATGCCGTAACCTGCTTGCCAGGAGCGCTCGTCCTTGCCGTTGAAGTCGGACCAGTAGGAGTTGGCCAGCAAGATGGTATTGCCGCCGTCGCCGATACCACCGGCGTTGCGGTAGCCGCCGTACAGGTAGCCAGTGTCACCGGTGCTTCGCTGGTGAGCGATGGTGAAGCTGTGCGGGCCAACAGCCCATGTGGCGCCCAGGCTCCAGATTTTGTTGTCGCGCGCGTCAGCGTCTTTTTGGTTTTCCAAGGCGAAGCTGCGATCCAGCTTGGTCTTGTAGCCATTGAAGTCAAATGTCAGCGACTGCTGCTGCGGCAAGGCCAGCACGTAGTTGACGTTGACGTATTGCTTCTTCAACACGTCCTGCATGTCGGAGGCGTACAGGGCAGCCGACAGGCTTTCGGTGAATTTGTAGCTACCACCGATATAGTCGATGCTTTTCAGGCGGCCGCTGTCGGTGCCTTCCATGCTCTTGCGCGCTTCTTTGGTGAAATGGCCCGCGTCCAGTTGCAGACCGGCGATCTCTTTGGAGACGATCGAAGTACCGGTGTAGGTTTCCGACAACAGGCGGGAGTTGTCGTACTGCAGCACAGGCACAGCCGGGAACTGATCACCGTACTTGAGTACAGTGTTGGAAACGCGGAACTTCACGGCAGCGCCGCCTTTGGCCAGGTCGTGTGGTGCCGAGCCTGGGTTTGGCTTGCCGTTGTCATCAAGAGTGCCGTTGCCCTGCTTGAAGAAGTCGATACCGCCGGCGCCAGCGCGACCTTTACCACCGTCCAGGCGGATAGCGTATTGGCCAATCACATCCACACCCACACCTACAGTGCCTTGGGTGAAGCCGGACTCGAACTTGCCGATGAAGCCTTGGCCCCATTCAGCTTTGTCCTGCTTGCCGTTTTTGTAGTCACGGCTGATGTAGGCGTTACGTGCTGCGATGTTCAGGTGGCTGTCTTCAACGAAACCCTTGGATTGCTCCTGGTCGTTTGCCATTGCTGTCGATGCGCTCAAAATCCCCAGAGCGATCAGACTCATCCGTTGCTTCAACATTTTCTTATATTCCTTATTACGGGTTGAGTACGCGCTGTGACACCAGGCTCCTATTGCTTTTTCTGGTGTCGACTTTGCCGGCAAAAAGAAGGCCCGCGGACGACTGAACTGCCGCGGGCCTTTTTTATTGGATTAGTCATGGTGGTTAGCCACAGGCGTTGGGCGCAATCCTATGCGGGCGTTGAACTATGTGTCAATTTCGTGAATCGTCTGTATTTAGGCGATATTCGTCTAAGCGGCTAGGTGAAGCGCGGGAATAAAAGCCTGAAAAGCGCCTTGAATCCCCCTCGAAACACATTAAGTAACAAATCCAACAGGGTAGGCATTAGGGAATAGATAACGCGCGCAAATGCAAAGCATTACCATTCGCGCACAATTTTCCTGCCACATCATTTGGATACACTCCCATGCCTGCCCCTCGCCTGACGCCCCTCTCCCTTGGGCTCTCTGTTTTGCTGTCTGCCGGTTTTGCCGGTGCGGCCACGGTCTTGCCCGAAACCTCGATCAGTGTGGAAGCAGACGAAGACGACCCACGGGTCAAGGAGACCAGCACCGCCACACGCACCGCGACGGCTGTTCGCTACGTGCCCCAGGCGATCGACTCAGTCAAAACCGAAAGCTTGCGCTCCTATGGCACCAATGACCTGGGCCAGGCGTTGAGCGGTATCCCCAACGTCAGCAGCGGCGCGGATACACGCTTTGACAGCCTGCGCATACGCGGTTTCGACGCCAGCAATGACTTCTATCTGGACGGTATTCGCGACGACAGCCAGTACGTGCGTGACCTGCATAACATCGAACGTATCGAAGTGCTCAAAGGGCCGGCCGCCGTGCTTTACGGGCGAGGCGGCCAGGGCGGGATCGTCAATCGGGTGAGCAAAATGCCCACCCCAGGGCAAAAGTCCAGCATCGAAGCCCAAGGCGGCAGCAACGATTTGCGCAGCCTGTATGCCGACCTGAGTACCGACCCCACCGATAACATCAGCCTGCGCCTGAACATGGGCAACCAGGACAACAACAGCTTTCGCGATGGCGTCAGCGGCAACCGCCAGCTGTTCGCGCCGTCGATGAGCTGGCAGCTCACCCCCGAGCTGAACTGGCTGGTGCAATACGAATACAGCCGCTACAACCGCACCCCAGACCGTGGCATTCCGGGCGTCAACGGGCGCCCGGCGGATGTGAGCCGCGGCACTACATACTTTGATAACGGCGATTACATCGACGATAAGTCCCAGTCCCTGCGTTCCAAACTCGCCTACGAGCTCAACGCCGACTGGCAACTGCGCCACACCCTCGGCGTGTTCAAGCTCGACAGTGATTTCGACAATACCTACCAGACCGGCTATGACCCGAAAACCAACAGCGTCACCCGCCAACACTGGCAGCAGGACCTGACCACCCGCAACGTGTTCAACAACCTGGAGCTGGAAGGCGGTTTCGACACCTTTGGCCTGGAACACCGCTTGCTCACCGGCATTGAGCTGGGCAGCCAGCGCCGCGATCCGAAGCTGTACTCCGCTCGGGATGGCAGGACGGTGCCGAGCCTGGACCTCAACCAGCCCAATCGCCGCCTGAGCCACACCGGGAGCATGCGACTGTCGAGTAACAACCACACCGAAGTCGAAAGCCGCGCCCTGTACGTGCAGGACCAACTGCGCCTGAATGACCAGTGGCAACTGCTGGGCGGGCTGCGCTACGACCGTTTCGAAGTGGACACCACCAACAAGCTGCTCGACATCCAACAGAACGTGAAAAGCCACAGCACCAGCCCACGCGTCGGCCTGGTGTGGACGCCTCTGGAGCACCATTCGTTCTATGCCTCGTGGAGCAAGACCTTCTCGCCAGCCGGCGGCGGCCTGATCGGCATCACGCCGAACGCCACCGGCAACGCCAACGACCTGAGCCCGGAGCTGACCAAGCAAAAGGAAATCGGCGTGAAGAGTGACTGGTTCGACGAGCGCCTGAGCACCACCCTGGCCGTGTACGAACTGGAACTCTACAACCGCCGCACCACTGACCCGCTGGACCGCACCATTACCCTGCTCACCGGCGAGCAACGCTCACGCGGCGTGGAGCTGACCGCCACCGGCAAGATCGTCGACAACTGGTATGTGCGCGGCGGCGTGGGCCTGCAGGACGCCAAGGTCGAGAAGGACAACAATGGCTTTGAGGGCAAACGGATCAGCGATGTGGCCAAGCGCAATGCCAGCCTGTTCATCACCTGGAAACCAGAGATGGGCTGGTACGCGGAAACCGGTTTGACCCTGGTGGGTGATCGTTATGCCGACAACCTCAACACCGTGGTGCTGCCGGGTTATGGCCGCTGGGACGCGCTGGCCGGGTTCCGTCAAAAAGAATGGGACGTGCGGGCAGCACTGAACAATATCGCCGACAAAAACTACTACGCCTCGGCGACCAGTGCGGCGCAGATTCAGCCGGGTGAGCCGCGAAGTCTGGTGGTTACTGGCACCTACAGCTTCTAAATCACACTGTGTAGGAGCGAGCTTGCTCGCGAAAAACGTCAACGATAACGCGTGTTTCCTGAATGAACGCGGCGCCTAAAAGTTTTTCGCGAGCAAGCTCGCTCCTACAAAAGGCGGCTTAACTACACATCAGATCGCACAACGCCTGCACTTCGTCCTCCGTGAACAACCCCGCCGGGTAGCGCTCACTCATCACGCTGCGCAAGTCAGGCGCTTGCCTGACCTGTCGCGAGCCGTTTGCCTTCAACCAAAGCGCCAGCGCATGGATGGCGTCACCGTCGACCCGCAAAGGGTGGAACGTACGCGTGTTCATCAGGTGGACATCGGCATTCATTTCAGCGCTCTCTCCTGCTGCGTGAGCGGCTAACTTACTCAAGGTTTGTGACAGAACTGCGCGGTCATCCCCCTCGGGCCACTGTAACCACAGCGATACAAGAGCTATGCCAATGCGCCCTGTCCATCGGCATTCAGGCATGAAAAAGCCCGCGACCGGGCTGGGTCGCGGGCTTGCGGGGAGCACTGCAATGGCGCAGTGCTCGTACGCCATCAAGGTGCTGTTACAACTGCACTCACTTTCGCTGCGGGGCGGGCTGCTGTTGGGTCAGGCAATGGATATTGCCCCCGCCCAGTAACAGTTCGCGACCCGGCACCATCACCACTTCATGCTGTGGGAACAGATTCTGCAGGATTTGCTTGGCCTGGTCGTCCAACGGGTCATCGAAACTCGGCGCGATGATGCCGCCGTTGACGATCAGGAAGTTGACGTAGGAACCGGCCAACCGCACGGTCGGATTACGCTCCTGGCTGCCGTCAACCAGGTCTACCCCGGCGCATTCCTCTTCGGTGGCATACAGCGGACCCGGGATCGGCATTTTATGCACGATGAACGAGCGGCCCTGGGCATCGGTGCTGCTTTGCAGCACGTCCAAGGCTGCGTGGCAACGTGGATAGTTCGGGTCTTGCGGGTCATCGGTCCAGGCCAACAGCACTTCGCCTGGGCGCACGTAGCAGCAGAAGTTATCCACATGGCCGTCGGTTTCGTCATTGAACAGGCCATCCGGCAACCAGATGATCTTATCCACCGCCAGGTTATCGCTGAGCACCGCCTCAATGGCCGCACGATCAAGGTGCGGGTTGCGGTTGCGGTTCAACAGGCACTCTTCGGTGGTGATCAGGGTGCCTTCGCCGTCGACATGAATCGAACCGCCTTCAAGCACAAAGCCTTCAGTGCGGTAACGCGGTGCGCGCTCCATCTCGAGGATCTTGCCTCCCACCTGGGAATCGCGGCTCCACGGCGAATACAGGCCGCCGTCAAAACCACCCCAGGCGTTGAAGTCCCAGTTCACACCCCGTACTTCACCACTGCCGTTGATCACGAAAGTGGGGCCGGTGTCGCGAACCCAGGCGTCGTCATTGGACATTTCCACCAGGCGGATATTAGGTACGTCCAGGCGGGCACGGGCGTTTTCATACTGGCCGGCGGAAACCGCGACAGTCACCGGCTCAAAACGTGCGATGGCCTTGGCCACCGCCACATGGGCCGCCTGCGCAGGTTTACCGCCCAGGCGCCAGTTGTCTGGGCGCTCGGGCCAGATCATCCAGGTT
The DNA here is from genome assembly GCF_014268375.2 of Pseudomonas salmasensis. Lineage (NCBI taxonomy): Bacteria > Pseudomonadati > Pseudomonadota > Gammaproteobacteria > Pseudomonadales > Pseudomonadaceae > Pseudomonas > Pseudomonas salmasensis. The sequence continues at coordinate 3,910,320 of NZ_CP077083.1, read as the reverse complement.
TGGGTTTGGGGCGCCCATTCGGCAGGCATGTGAAAGCCATCGGCGCGAGGTGTGCTGTGCAAGGTGGTCATGGCGATCAGGGCTCCGAATGGGGTGAAGGGCAACTTTATAATGGATAAAAATCGGCTTTAATAGCCTAAAAGTATGATAGGTACTAGGCAGCGCAAAAAATAGCCGATAACAATCGGTAAATTACAGTTGCTCATCCAACACCTTCGACAGCATGTCCACGAAGAAATCCACGCTGCGCCGGGAAGTCACCATCGGCGGCTTGATCTTGAGGATATTCAGGTCATCACCGGTAGGCTGCATGAAAATCCCCAGCTCCCGCAGCCGGTCACACAACAAGGCGGTTTCTGCAGTCGCAGGTTCCAGGGTATGGAGATCACGCACCAGTTCAAGGCCCAGATAGAATCCCGAACCGTGCACAGCACCGACGAGTGGATGGCGGTCGATCAACTCCTCCAGCCGTGCCTTGAAATGCCCGCCTACCACTTGGGCGTTTTCCCACAGCTTTTCCTCTTCCATCACATCCAGCACCGCCATGCCGATCCGGCAACTGACCGGGCTGCCTCCTGATGAGGAGAAGAAGTAACCCTCGGCCTCCAGCGCCTCGGCAATCTCTCGGCGGGTGATCACTGCGCCCAACGGCTGGCCGTTGCCCATGCCTTTGGCCATCGTGATGATGTCGGGCACCACACCCTGCTGTTCAAACCCCCAGAAGAAATGCCCCATGCGGCCGTAACCCACCTGCACTTCGTCGGCGATGCACACGCCACCCTGGGCACGGACCAAGCCATACACCTGTTGCAGGTAACCCGCTGGCAGGGAGATGCCGCCGGCATTGCCGTACACCGGCTCACAGATGAACCCGGCCAATTGACGCCGGCTCGCGGCGATTTTCGCCAGGTTATGCTCCACGCTTCGTACATAGTCCGGCGCGCTGTCCGGCCCACGGAACTCACCACGGTAGGTATTGGGCGCGGTCACCGGGTGCACCCAATCCGGGCGGCTGCTCAAGGCCTGGGGGTTATCGGCAATCGACGTGGACACGGCATCCGCCGCCACCGACCAGCCGTGATAGGCCTCGAGCACGCTGAGCATGTCGCGCCCGCCGCTGTAGGCCCAGGCCAGGCGAATCGCCAGGTCATTGGCCTCGGTGCCGCTGTTGACTAGGAACACCCGATCCATGCCCTCCGGCGCCAACGCCAGCAAGCGCTCGGAGAACTCGGCAATTGCCGCATAGTGAAACCGCGAGTTGGTGTTGAGCAACGACCACTGCCGCGCTGCCACTTCTGCCATGCGCGGGTGGCCATGGCCCAGCACCGCCACGTTATTGAGCATGTCGAGGTAGGATCGGCCCTGCATATCGATCAGATGGTTACGCCAGCCACGCTCGATACGCGGCGGGTCGGCGTAATAGTGCTTCTGGGAGCGCGCAAAGCTGGCATCCCGCCGGGCCAGCAGGGCCTCTGGGTCCAGTTCCGGCTCCGCATCACAGGCCAGGCCCAACAGCACGGCGGGTGACGGGCACAACGCCTGCCACGCCAACGCCCGGGAAGGTGTACAGAACAACGGTGGTTCAAGGTTTGCGCGGCATAACTGCACGGTCAACGGCGCATGAACCTCGCCCAGCACCTGCCCTTTGACCAGTGTTGCACCGGGTTTGAGTGATGTTCGCACGCCCCACAGGCGCAGGCTCAGCCCACTATCGTGCAAACACAGCAAGCCGTCGGTACCTTCGTGCAGGGTTCCCGCAAAGGGTGCTTCTAGCACGGTGCCGTGGGGCAGATGCAGTTCGACATACAGGGGGAAGGTCTCGGGCTCTAGCGCACTGTCGGGGCGGGTGCGCGACAAGCGGTATTGCCCGTAACGACTGGCCGCCAGCCCATGCACCGTCGCAGCCTCATCCAGCAGACGCCGATCTATGCCGGGAGTCTCCCAATTGCCGGCCTCGAAATGCGGGCTGAGTACGCCCAGGTCGATCAGCGCAAACTCACGTCCCACCAAGCCTGGCAATAAAGGCGCGAAGTCTTGGTTGGCGACGGGCGGTAGTGTCTCGCCGACGCAGCCAAGAATCGCCGCGTGCATGAGTTCAAAGGACACCGACGTGGCGATATAGAAGATTTCCCACTCGTGCTCGGCGTTTTTCTTCAGATAAACGTTATCCGGGTCCAGGCGTTGCTGCTGCTCACTGCTGAGCACCAACACCGCCGCGCGAGCGACGATCAACGGCCACAACACCTCCAGCTCTTCGCGCTGTAACGGCGTGACCGCGTGGCAGGCCTGGATCGCTAGCAAGAGGGCAAACGGATCTCCGTCGGCATGATGCAACAGCGCCGCGCAGGTCACCGACAGATCGGCAATTCGCCAGGTGCGCACCAGATCGCCGAAATCGATCACGCCTTGTATACGCCAGTGCCGCTGGGCATCACGCTGCCACACTACGTTGTCATCGGTGATGTCCATGTGCACCGCTTGCCAGGGCAGGCGTGCCGCCAGCGGCTGCACATGCGCCTCGACCTGCCTGGCCACCTGCTCCAGTGCGGCACGCTGCGGCAGGTCGGGCAAGGTCGCCAGCAGGTGGATGATCAATGCCTGGGCGTGGCGCGGGTCCCATTGCAGGGTGCGCTCCAGGCCAGGGTGTTCGAAACCTGCCAGCGCGTGGCTCATTTGCCCGCACAGCTCACCAAAGCCTTCGATCACGGTGCGGCTCAGGCGGGGCAAATGCGTCAGGGGCTGGCCGTCGATGTAGTCCAATAGCCGCAGGTGCAGGGTTTGGCCGTCGACGTTGACCGTCAGCAGCTCCTCGCCCTCAACGGTTTGGATGACCTTGGGCACACGCACGCCGGCATGGGGGCCCAGGCTGTTGAGGGCTGCGTGCTGGGCCTGGAGCTCAACCGCGGCGTAGTCACCCCGGCAGATCTTCAGAACGAAACGGCCCCGCGTGCTGTCAATTCTGTAGTTGAGGTCTTGTTGACTGCCCAACGAGTGTAATTTGCCCGTCAGTCCATAGTGTCGCTCGAGCAGGTGTGCTGCCTGCTCGGGGGTGACTTGTGGGCAAGGCAAGCTGGCACGGTGGGTCAACGTGGCTAACGACATTGTGACGACCTTTGTTTTTTCAGGCGTCTATATCGCCATTGTTCTGTGGCGTTAATCAACCCCTTCTGCTCACGGCACTTGCGCCGGCCCGATTCACAACTCAAGCTATGCTACTTTCGCCCAGTGTCCGTCTAAGGAAAAGGCCCTCGACATGCGTATTCTCATCACCGGCGGTGCCGGATTTATTGGCTCGGCCCTGATCCGGCACTTGATTCAACACACTGAGCATGAAGTGCTCAACCTGGACAAGCTGACTTACGCCGGCAACCTCGAGTCGCTGGCCAGCATCGCGTCCAACAGCCGCTATGAGTTTGTCCAGGCCGATATCATCGACCAGGCCACCGTCAGCGCCGTGCTCGCACGCTTCGAACCCGATGCGATCATGCATTTGGCGGCCGAGTCCCATGTGGACCGTTCGATTGACGGTCCGTCGGATTTTATCCAGACCAACATCGTCGGCACCTACAGCCTGCTGGAAGCCACGCGCGCCTATTGGCAGAAGCTGGCAGAGCCGGCAAAAAGCGCGTTCCGTTTCCACCACATCTCCACTGACGAGGTGTATGGCGACCTGCACGGCGTGGACGACCTCTTCACCGAGACCACGCCTTACGCACCGAGCTCGCCCTATTCCGCGAGCAAGGCAGCGTCTGACCACCTGGTACGCGCCTGGCAGCGCACCTATGGCCTGCCGGTGCTGCTGACCAACTGCTCGAACAACTACGGGCCGTTCCACTTCCCCGAAAAATTGATCCCGCTGGTGATTCTCAACGCCCTGGCGGGCAAGCCACTGCCGGTGTATGGCGATGGTCTGCAGGTGCGGGACTGGCTGTTTGTCGAGGATCACGCCCGTGCGCTGCTCACAGTGGTCACTACTGGGGTTGTGGGCGAAACCTACAACATCGGCGGCCACAACGAGCAGAAGAACATCGACGTGGTACGTGGCATCTGCGCCCTGCTGGAAGAACTGGCGCCACAACGCCCAGCCGGCGTGGAGAAATTCACCGACCTGATCACCTTCGTCAAGGATCGCCCAGGCCACGACCAACGCTACGCCATCGACGCCAGCAAAATCGAACGCGAACTGGGCTGGGCCCCGGAAGAAACGTTCGAGACCGGCCTGCGCAAAACCGTGCAGTGGTACCTCGATAACCTGGAATGGTGCCGCAGGGTCCAGGACGGCAGTTATCAAGGTGAACGACTGGGCAATACTGACGTGAAGGATTTGATTGCATGATGAAGGGAATTGTATTGGCCGGCGGTTCCGGCACGCGTTTGCACCCCATTACCCTGGGCGTGTCCAAACAGTTATTGCCGGTGTATGACAAGCCGATGATCTACTACCCGATCTCGGTACTGATGCTGGCCGGGATCAAGGACATCCTGGTGATCTCCACGCCAGTGGACTTGCCGCAATACCAGAACCTGCTGGGCGATGGCAGCCAGTTCGGCGTGCGCTTCACCTACGCGGAGCAGCCTTCGCCGGACGGCCTGGCCCAGGCATTTATCATCGGCGAAGAGTTCATTGGCGATGACCCTGTGTGCTTGATCCTGGGGGACAACATCTTCCACGGCCAGCATTTCGGCGAGCAACTGCGCACCGCGGCCGAACGTCCTTCGGGCGCCACGGTGTTCGGCTACTGGGTCAAAGACCCTGAGCGCTTCGGTGTGATTGACTTCGATAGCGAAGGCCGCGCCCTGTCCATCGAAGAAAAACCGGCTAAACCCAAGTCCCACTACGCGGTGACCGGCCTGTACTTCTACGACAACGACGTGATCAAGATCGCCAAGGCGGTCAAGCCTTCGCCACGCGGCGAGCTGGAGATCACCGACGTCAACAATGCCTACCTGCAGCGTGGCGATCTGCACGTTGAACGCTTCGGCCGTGGTTTCGCCTGGCTCGACACTGGCACCCACGACAGCCTGTTGGAAGCCTCGACTTACGTTCAGACCATCGAGCACCGCCAGGGCTTGAAAGTGGCCTGCCTGGAAGAAATCGCCTATGAAAACGGCTGGATCGATCGTGATTATCTGCTGGAGCGTGCCAAGTATTTTGGCAAGACCGGCTATGGTCAGTACCTGTATATGCTCGCTGGAAATACTAAATGAACGTGATTGCCACTGAGCTGCCCGGTGTATTGATCATCGAGCCGAAGGTTTTTGGCGATGAGCGCGGTTTTTTTTATGAGAGCTTCAATGCCCGCGCGTTTGAAAAAGCCAGCGGGTTACAACTGCAGTTTGTGCAGGATAATCACTCGCGCTCGCAAAAAGGCGTGCTGAGAGGTCTTCACTACCAGGTAGAACACGCTCAGGGAAAACTCGTGCGTGTGACTGCCGGCGAAGTATTGGACGTGGCGGTGGATATCCGCCGCAGCTCGCCGCATTTTGGCAAGTGGGCCAGCGTACGCCTATCGGCAGAAAATAACCGCCAGTTATGGATTCCACCAGGCTTTGCCCATGGATTCGTCGTGCTGAGCGACTACGCCGAATTCCTTTACAAGACCACGGATTACTACACGCCGTCTGCGGAGCGTTGCATCCGTTGGGATGACCCGGATCTCAACATCGACTGGCAGCTCAATGGCACCCCGACGCTGTCCGCCAAGGACCAGAGCGGTAAAACCCTGAAAGACGCGGACCTATTCCTGTGATGGCGCCTCTGAAAATCCTCATCACCGGCCAACACGGCCAAGTCTCCCAGGAGCTGCAACAGCGGCTCCAGGGCCTGGGCGAACTTATCGTCCTGGGGAGCAAGCAACTTGACCTGGCAGACGCGGACCTCATCCGCCAACAAGTGCGCGCCCATCGCCCTGGCCTGATCATCAACGCGGCGGCCCACACCGCCGTCGATCTGGCCGAGAGCGAACCGGACGCTGCGTTTGCCATCAATGCCATCGCCCCCGGCATCCTCGCCGAGGAAGCCAAGGCGCTGGGTATCCCGCTGATCCATTACTCGACCGACTACGTGTTCGACGGCAGCAAACTTGCCCCGTACACCGAAAACGACGCCCCAAACCCTCTGGGCGTCTACGGCCAGAGCAAGCTGGCGGGCGAGCAGGCGATTGCGGCTGTAGGTGGCCAGTACCTGATCTTGCGTACCAGCTGGGTCTATTCGGGCCACGGCAAGAACTTCCTGCTGACCATGCAGCGCCTGCTGCAGGAAAAACCGCAGATGCGCATCGTGGCCGACCAGATCGGTGCGCCGACCTGGGCCGGGACTATCGCCAACAGCACCCGTATGCTGATCGAACAGTGGCAGGCCGGTAAGGCAGGGGATTGGGGCGTCTACCACCTCACTGCCCAGGGTGAAACCTCATGGTTCGGCTTTGCAGAGGCGATTGGCGAGCAACTGCGCGCCGAAGGCAAGGCCTGCGCCGACCTGGAGCCGATCCCTTCCAGCGCCTACCCGACCCCCGCCAAGCGCCCGCTGAACTCGCGCCTGGACTGCACGCGCCTGCAACAGCAATGGCACGTCAGCCAGCCACAGTGGCAAGACGCATTGCACGAGTGTCTTGCACAGCAGCACTAGGCATAATGCGCCTGTACCCACAGGCGCGACTTCCATGACCCCACCCCTTGCGCGAAGACCCCGCTGGCGCAGCCTAGCCCTGCTGGCTCTATGCCTGGCACCGCTGTTGTGGCCGCTGGAGCATTTGGCCGAGCGCTATTACCGCAGCGAACTGGCCGGGCAAAACCGCCAGACCCTCGACCTCTACGTCGCCAACTTGTTGGGCACCCTGCATCGCTACGAAATACTGCCGCAGATCCTCGGTGACCTGCCGGCCCTGCGCACGGCATTGGACGCGCCCCACGTCAGCACCCACCTGGTCAATGCCAACCAGTTGCTCAAGGACGTCGCCGCCCAGGCCGGGGTAGAGGTGATGTATTTGATGGACACCACCGGCAAGACCCTCGCCGCATCCAACTGGGACAAACAAGACAGCTTTGTCGGGCGCAATTTCTCCTTCCGTCCGTATTTCAGCGAGGCCATGGCCGGGCGCCTGGGGCGCTTCTTCGGCCTGGGCACCACCTCGGCCAAGCGCGGCTACTTCTTCGCTGCAGCGGTACGTGACGGCGACACCATCATCGGCGTGCTGGTGGTGAAGGTCGACCTGGACCACACCGAAAGCCTGTGGGGCAATACCCCGGAACAACTGCTGGTCACCGACCATAACGGCGTGGTGATCCTCACTTCGCGCCCGCAATGGCGATTCCGCGCCACTCGGCCACTGACTGCCGAAGAGCGCGAAGCCATCGTCGCCATCCAGCCCTACCCTACCCGCGACCCGCAGCCGCTGAGCCTCAGCAGCAGCGCCTGGCTGCGCCAATCCACGGCCATCGCAGAGACCGGCTGGAACGTGGAAATCCTCGCGCCGCGCTCGCTGATCAACCGCCCGGTGCGCACGGTCGTCGCCGTGGGCGGCGCTACGTTGTTGGTGCTGATGCTGTTGCTGGGGTTGCTGATGCAGCGCCGCCGGCACTACCTGGAACGCATCGCCTTCGAAGCCAAAGCGCGGCGCGAATTGGAAATGCGCGTGGCCGAGCGCACCAGCGACCTGGAGGGCCTGAACCGGCGCCTGAAACAGGAAGTGCTGGAGCGCGAGCATGCCCAGCAAGAACTGGTGCGCGCCCAGGACGATTTGGTCCAGGCCGGTAAACTTTCGGCGCTGGGCACCATGTCGGCGAGTATCAGCCATGAATTGAATCAGCCACTGGCGGCGATTCGCAGCTATGCCGAAAACGCCGAAATCCTGCTCGACCATGAGCGCACCAATGATGCCCGTGGCAACCTCAAGCTGATCAGCGAATTGACCGGGCGCATGGCCTCGATCATCGCCCACTTGCGCGCCTTCGCACGCCGTGACCGGCATGCGCCGGAGAGCGTGGCCCTGCAACCGGCACTCGACGACGCCCTGGCATTGCTGGCCAAGCGTCGGCGTTCGATGGAGGTGGAGTTGATCCGCGACCTGCCCGAGGCGACCTTGTGGGTGCAGGCCGGTGAAACCCGTCTGCGCCAAGTGCTGGGTAACTTGCTGGCCAATGCCCTGGATGCCCTCACCGAAAAAGGCCCGCCACGTAAACTCTGGCTGAGTGCCGAAACCACGCCCCAAGGCGTCAACTTGTATATTCGCGACAACGGCCCGGGCTTTTGCATGGAAGCCCTGGGCCGCGCCAGCGAGCCGTTCTACACCACCAAGACGCGCACCCAGGGCCTGGGGCTAGGGCTGGCAATCTGCGACACCCTGATGCGCGCCTTTGGCGGCGAACTGTCGTTCGCCAACCACAAGGAAGGCGGCGCGCTGTTAACCTTGAAATTGCGTGCCGGCTCGCCGGGCGTCAGTCTGCAACCGTCCGAGGACCGCAGTGTATGAGTATCGACAACTCGATTCAGGTGGTCTTGATCGACGACGATCCACACCTGCGTCAGGCCCTGTGCCAGACCCTGGACCTGGCCGGCCTGAAAGTCCTGCCCCTGGGCGAAGCCAACGGGCTCACCGCACGCCTGTCCCGCGACTGGCCGGGCGTGGTGGTCAGCGACATCCGCATGCCCGGTATGGACGGCCTGGAACTGCTGGCTGAATTGCACGGCCAGGACGCCGACCTGCCGGTGCTGCTGATCACCGGCCACGGCGACGTACCGCTGGCGGTGCAGGCCATGCGTGCCGGCGCCTATGACTTTCTGGAAAAGCCCTTTGCCAGTGACGCGCTGCTCGACAGCGTGCGTCGTGCCCTGGCCTTGCGCCGGCTGGTGCTGGACAACCGCAGCCTGCGCCTGGCCCTCAGCGACCGCCAGCAACTGAGCACGCGCCTGGTAGGGCACTCGCCACAGATGTTGCGCCTGCGCGAACAAATCGGTGCGCTGGCCGCGACCAAGGCCGATGTGCTGATCCTCGGCGAAACCGGGGCGGGCAAAGAGGTCGTCGCCCGCGCCCTGCACGACCTTTCAAGCCGACGCAGCGGCCCGTTTGTCGCGATCAACGCCGGGGCCCTGGCGGAATCGGTGGTGGAAAGCGAACTGTTCGGCCATGAACCCGGCGCGTTTACCGGCGCGCAAAAGCGTCGCATCGGCAAGTTCGAGTTTGCCAATGGCGGCACGCTGTTCCTGGATGAAATTGAAAGCATGAGCCTGGATGTACAGGTCAAGTTGCTGCGCCTTTTACAGGAGCGCGTAGTGGAACGCCTGGGTGGCAATCAGCTGATCCCGCTGGATATCCGCATTATCGCCGCCACCAAGGAAGACCTGCGCCAGGCCGCCGACCAGGGCCGCTTCCGTGCCGACTTGTATTACCGCCTCAATGTGGCGCCGCTGCGCATCCCCCCGCTACGAGAACGGGGTGAAGATGCGCTGATGCTGTTCCAGCACTTCGCCGACGAGGCCAGCAGCCGCCACGGCCTGCCCTTGCACGAACTGCAACCGGGCCAGCGCGCGCTGTTGCTGCGCCACAGCTGGCCGGGCAATGTGCGGGAACTGCAAAACGCCGCGGAGCGTTTCGCCCTTGGCCTGGAGTTGGCATTGGATAGCAGCCAGGACCATCCCGCCACCGGCGTGCTGACCTCCACCCCCGGAGGCCTGAGCGAGCAAGTCGAACAGTTCGAAAAAAGCCTGATCGCCGCCGAACTGACCCGCCCCCACAGCTCCGTGCGCAGCCTCGCCGAAGCCCTGGGCGTGCCGCGCAAAACCTTGCACGACAAACTGCGCAAACACGGTCTGAACTTCGCCGACAGTGCCAGCCAGAGCGCCGACGACGAATGATATCGTCCACCTACGAAGAGGCCGCCATGAGCCGCGACAGCCGTTACCTGGAATCCATCCTTCACCACGACATCCCACTCACCCGGGAAATGGGCCTCAAGGTGCTCGACTGGCAACACGACCAACTGCAACTGCACCTGCCCTTGCAGGCCAATATCAACCACAAGAGCACCATGTTCGGCGGCAGCCTCTACTGCGGCGCGGTGCTGGCGGGTTGGGGTTGGCTGCACCTGAAGCTGCGTGAAGCCGGGATTGAAGACGGGCACATCGTGATTCAGGAAGGGCAGATCAGCTACCCGCTGCCGGTGACCCAGGACGCGACAGCCATTTGCGCGGCGCCGCAGGAGAAGGTGTGGAAGCGCTTTGTGGCGACCTATCAGCGCTATGGCCGGGCGCGGTTGGCGCTACAGACGTGGATTGTGAATGAAGGCAGCGAAGAGCATGCCGTGATCTTTACCGGTCAATACGTGCTACATCGCTAACGACCGCTGTCAACGCACTGTAGGAGCGAGCTTGCTCGCGAAAAACGCCAACGATAACGCAGCGCTCTCAGGTTTTTCGCGAGCAAGCTCGCTCCTACAAAGGGGTCATGATCTGGCCAGGGTCAGCAGCCGCTCACGCCAGGCGGCTTTGGCTGGCAACGCCAAGAAGAACGGATTTAACAGCGACTCCCGCGCCGGATAGCTGAACGGCTTGCCATTCAACTCCAGCACTTCACCCCCCGCCCCTTCCAATACACCCTGGGCCGCTGCAGTATCCCACTGCGACGTCGGCGCCAGGCGCGGATAACAATCGGCACTGCCCTCGGCCAGCAAACAAAACTTCAACGAACTGCCGATATTCGCCAGCTTCAGCTCACCCAAACCCTCGCTCAAACCGTCCAACAGACGCTCCTGCTCAGGGCTGGTATGACGACGGCTGGCCACCACGGTAAAGGCCTCGCCCGCAGCCCTGGTCTGGCGCACTTGAATCTGCTTGGGCGCCGCATTGACGTCCGAACGCCAAGCCCCCAGGCCCGCGCCGCCGAAGTAGCAGCGGCCAGTGGTCGGTATCGATACCACGCCGAACACCACGCGGCCCTGTTCGATCAAGGCAATATTGACGGTGAATTCTTCACTACCAGAAATGAATTCCTTGGTGCCATCCAGGGGGTCCACCAACCACCAGCGCTGCCAGCCGGCACGCACACTCTGATCGATATCGGCGTCCTCTTCAGACAGCACTGGAATGCTCGGGTCCAGCGCGGTCAGGCCTGCGAGAATCAGATGGTGGGCAGCCAAGTCGGCCGCTGTCACGGGCGAATCATCCGATTTGGAGGTCACAGCTACGTCGGCACGCCAGTACGGCAGGATGGCTTCACCGGCCTGGCGCGCCAGTTCAATGACCGGGGCGATAAACGGGTGGCCTAAAAACAGTTCGCTCATGCGGTGAACGCTCCACGCTGGGTCAACAGGTCTCTGACCAGGTACAGCGCCGCCAGGGCGCGACCTTCGCTGAACTGCTCGTTTTGTGCCAGTGCCGACAACTCACGCAGGTTGACCCGGTCTACTCGCATCGGCTCGGGCTCATCACCTTCAAGGCGCTCCTCATAAAGATCGGTAGCCAACACCACCTGGATCTTCTGGCTCATATAACCAGGCGACAATGACAGCTCGGTGATGTGCTCCAACTGCCGTGCGCCATAACCGGCCTCTTCCTTGAGTTCGCGGTCTGCCGCCGCCAGCACGTCTTCGCCGGGCTCGATCAAGCCTTTGGGCAACGACAATTCATATTCGTCAGTGCCGCCGCAGTACTCTTCCACCAGCAATGCATGATCCTCATCGATCATCGCCACGATCATCACTGCTCCATAGCCCGCGCCGCGCCCGACAAGACGCTCGTAGGTGCGCTCAACGCCATTGGAAAAGCGCAATTGCACTTCCTCCACGCGGAACAAACGGCTACTGGCGACTATTTCGCGGGCGAGGACAGTGGGTTTCTGGCGCATAAACGGCTCCTTGGCGTGATCGGGTTACTATACCGTGGCTTTTCCGATTGTCTGTGTCGGATATCTTTACTTACATGAGACCCCACCATGCCCTCTCTGCCCTGGCACGCCATCGACACCGTCCTGCTGGACATGGACGGCACGCTGCTCGACCTGCATTACGACAACCACTTCTGGATGGAGCACCTGCCCCAGCGCTACGCTGAGCTGCACGGTGTGAGCCAGGCCATGGCCGAGATGGAGCTGCAACCGCTGTTTGAGCGTAACGCCGGACAGTTGCAATGGTATTGCCTGGATTTCTGGAGCACCGAACTCAAGATCCCGGTGCGCGAACTCAAACTGGAAACCGCCCACCTGATCGCCCTGCGCCCGGATGCCGATACGTTCCTGGCGGCGATCAAACAGGCCGGCAAGCGGGTGATCATGATCACCAACGCTCATCGTGATTCGCTGTCATTGAAGTTGGAACGCATTGAACTGGCGCCGTATTTCGAGCGATTGATCAGCTCTCACGACTACGGTTTTCCCAAGGAAAATCCGCAATTCTGGGAGGCCTTGCAAGCAGATATCCACTTTGACCCGGCCCGTAGCCTGTTTATAGATGACACCTTGCCGATCCTGCGCAGCGCCCGGGATTTCGGAGTAGGGCATTTGCTGGCCGTGAAAGAGCCTGATAGCAAGAAAGGGCCAAAGGACACTGCAGAATTTGCAGCCGTCGGGGATTATCGAGACCTCATCGCCGGGCTTATGTAGGAGCGAGCTTGCTCGCGAAAAACGTCAACGATAACGCGTGCTTCCTGGATAAACGCGGTGCCTGTGAGTTTTTCGCGAGCAAGCTCGCTCCTACAAAAGGGCGAGCTTGCTCATTTTATCCTGCGTATTACTCAGGGATGCGCAGTGTCTGACCTGGGTAGATCTTGTCCGGGTGCGACAACAGTGGCTTGTTAGCCTCGAAGATCTTGTTGTACTTATTCGCGTCGCCATAAACCGTTTTAGAGATTGCGCTCAGGGTGTCGCCGCTTTTCACTACAACAAAGCGCGAAGCCACAACCACTGGACCGGATACTGTGATCTGGTCATCCACACTGGCCACGCCGGCAATGTTGCCCAGCGCCAACAGGATCTTCTCTTTCTCTTCCTGGGTGGCCACTTCACCGGTCACTGTGACCTTGTCGCCATCCACCGTGGTTTGCACGTTTGGATTACCCAGGCCCACCTTGCTCACATGCTCCTTCAACTGCTCACTGGCGTTCGCATTACCCGGCGTCAACAGGTCGACAATCTTTTCGCCGGCTTCTTTGATAAAGCTAAAAATACTCATGGTGCGCTCTCCTTGGGATTTAATTTCCAGATGCCCAAGACTAGACCAGTCCTGCCGACTTGGGTTCCAGACTGGCTAAAGACTCAAAAGTATCTCAATCACGCCTGCCTGGAATAAGCCCGACGAAAACGCCGGTGAACCTTGATCGACGCCCTCTATCAATAGATCAATACTGGCGATTAGACGCGACCCTTTGTCGCGCCTAGTCTAAACACTGATCAATCCGCCGGTGGTACTGCCCCATGAACGCCAAGCGCCCTCACTGCACGGCGCCCGCTCTCGAAACGACTGCGCCCGTCGCCAGCCAGAGCTATCACTATTGCAATCTTGAACACACAGAAGTGGCCAGCACTGCGCTGGCCGAAGAAGTGGCGTTGGCGATTGCCTATAACGATATCAGCCAGGCGGTGATGCTGGTGACGCCTACGGACCTGGAAGACTTTATTGTAGGTTTCAGCCTCGGCAGCGGGATTATCACCGACGTTAACGACATTTATGACCTGAAAATCAGCGGTTCAGGCGCAGCCCAGTATGCTCAGGTACAGGTTTCCAGCCGTGCGTTCTGGAACCTCAAGCAGCAACGCCGCCAATTGGCGGGTACCAGCGGCTGCGGCCTGTGTGGCGTGGAAGCGGTGGAGCAAGCATTGCCCGACCTCCAGATACTGCCCGGCGCGCCCTTGCCGCCCGCACAATGGCTAGAGGGCCTGCGCCAGCGTATCAGCGCATTCCAACCCCTGGGCCAGCACAGCGGCGCCGTGCATGCGGCAGTGTTTATGAACAGCCAGGGCGAATTGCTGATGGGTCGCGAAGACATCGGCCGGCATAACGCCTTGGATAAATTGATTGGCGCGTTAATCCGCCAAAAAATTCCGACCGACGGCGGCCTGGCGATTGTTACCAGCCGCTGCAGCCTGGAATTGATTCAGAAAGTTTTGCGCGCCGGCATCCAGACCCTGGTCAGCCTGTCGTCGCCTACCGGCCTGGCCTTGCAATGGGCGCGCCGGCACAACCTAAACCTCATCCACCTGCCGCAAAAAAGCGCGCCACGGGTCTATAGCCCTGCGATGGAGCACCAGCCATGAGCCTTCACCACCAAGCCGACCAGACCCCAACCCCACGCTACAAGCCCTACAAAGGCCCAGCCGGTGGCTGGGGCGCCCTGATCAGCGTGGCGCAAGCCTGGCTGACCAGCGACAACGCCCTGAAAAACCTGCGCATGATGCTCAAGACCAACCAGAACGGCGGCTTCGACTGCCCGGGCTGCGCCTGGGGCGACTCGCCGGAAAGCGGCATGGTCAAGTTCTGCGAAAACGGCGCGAAGGCGGTCAACTGGGAAGCCACCAAGCGCCGCGTCGATGCGGCCTTCTTCGCCAAACACAGCGTCACGGCGTTGCTGGAGCAAAGCGACTATTGGCTGGAATACCAGGGCCGCCTGACCGAGCCGATGCGCTATGACGCCCAGACCGATCGCTACATGCCCATCAGTTGGGATGCAGCGTTCGACCTGATCGGCAAGCACCTCAACGCGCTGCCCAGCCCGAACATGGCCGAGTTCTACACCTCGGGCCGCGCCAGCAACGAAGCCGCCTACCTGTACCAGTTGTTCGTACGCGCCTTTGGCACCAACAACTTCCCGGACTGCTCGAACATGTGCCACGAAGCCAGTGGCGTAGCCCTGGCGCAGAGTGTCGGTGTGGGCAAAGGTACCGTGACCTTTGATGACTTCGAGCATGCCGATGCCATTTTCGTCTGGGGCCAGAACCCCGGTACCAACCACCCACGCATGCTCGAACCGCTGCGCGAAGCGGTGAAGCGCGGCGCGCAGGTGGTGTGTATCAACCCACTGAAAGAGCGTGGCCTGGAGCGCTTCCAGCACCCGCAACATCCACTGGAAATGCTCACCAACGGCGACAAGCCGACCAACACCGCCTACTTCCGCCCGGCGCTGGGTGGCGACATGGCTATCTTGCGCGGCATGGCCAAATTCCTGTTGCTGTGGGAACGCCAAGCCCTGGCCGAAGGCAAGGAAGCAGTGTTCGACCACGACTTCCTCAATGAGCACACTGCCAACGTCCTGGAATACCTGGGCCAGATCGACGACACCTCCTGGGAGGAAATCGTCGAGCAGTCCGGCCTGACCCTGGTGGAGATCGAGCAAGCGGCGCGCATGTACGCCAAAGGCAAGAATGTGATCATGTGCTGGGCAATGGGGATTACCCAGCACCGCCACTCGGTGCCGACCATCCAGGAAATCGCCAACCTGATGCTACTGCGCGGCAATATCGGCCGCCCAGGCGCCGGGCTGTGCCCAGTGCGTGGCCACAGTAACGTGCAGGGCGACCGCACCATGGGCATCAACGAACGCCCGCCGGTAGCGTTTCTGGACGCGCTGGAGCGTCGTTTCCAGTTCCAGGTACCACGAGACAACGGCCACAACGTGGTGGAAGCGATTCACGCCATGCTTGAAGGCCGCTCCAAAGTCTTTATCGGCCTGGGCGGCAACTTTGCCCAAGCCACGCCAGACAGCACGCGCACCTTTGAAGCGCTGCGCAATTGCGACCTGACCGTGCAGATCAGCACCAAGCTCAACCGCAGCCACCTGATGCACGGTAAAGATGCGTTGATCCTGCCGTGCCTGGGCCGCACCGACATCGACATCCAGGCCGACGGCCCGCAAGCGGTGACGGTGGAAGACTCGTTCAGCATGGTCCACGGCTCCAACGGCCAACTGCAACCGCTGTCGAAATTGATGAAGTCCGAGCCGGCGATCCTGGCAGGCATTGCTGCCGCCACTTTGGGCAGCACGCCCGTGGATTGGAACTGGCTGGTGGCCGACTACGGACGCATCCGCGACCTGATCGCCGACACCATCCCTGGTTTCAAGGACTTCAACGAGAAGATCAAACATCCAGGTGGGTTTTACCTGGGCAACTCCGCCGGCGCACGCCGCTGGAACACACCGTCGGGCCGCGCCAACTTCCGCCCCAACATCTTGCCCAAAGACCTGATCCACGAGCGCACCCACGCCACGGGCCGGGTGCCGGACCTGATCATGCAGTCGATGCGCTCCCATGATCAGTACAACACCACCATCTACGGCCTGGACGACCGTTATCGCGGGGTCAAAGGCCAGCGTGACGTGCTGTTCGTCAACGAAGCCGACATCATCCGCCTGGGCTTCAAGCCGGGGCAGAAGGCAGACATCGTGTCGCTGTGGGAAGACGGCCGTGAGCGCCGCGTGAAGGGCTTTACGCTGCTGGCATTTGATATTCCGGCGGGGCAGGCGGCGGCTTACTACCCGGAAGTGAACCCGTTGGTGCCATTGGAAAGCACTGGCGACGGTAGCCATACGCCGACGTCTAAGTTTGTTGCGATTCGCTTGGAGGCGGCGAGTGACAGTGGGTTGATCATGGCGCGCTCGGCCTGATCCGGGATTTCTGTTGCTTGAACTGCCGCTTTCGCGGGCAAGCCCGCTCCCACACTGGGATGGGTTCACCATTGAGACTGTGTGAACCGATCTAATGTGGGAGCGGGCTTGCCCGCGAAGAGGCCAGCACAAGCACCGCACATTCTGCAGGCACAAAAAAAGGCCGCTTTTGCATAAAAGCGGCCCTTCCGAAGTAGCTAAAGACCTGTAAAAACGACTTAAGTTCCCCATAAAAAACAGCAACTTAGCAAATTGTATACAACCTCTGCCGCCGGTCGGATTTCGATTGTCAGCGCCTCG
Source organism: Pseudomonas salmasensis (assembly GCF_014268375.2). NCBI lineage: Bacteria > Pseudomonadati > Pseudomonadota > Gammaproteobacteria > Pseudomonadales > Pseudomonadaceae > Pseudomonas > Pseudomonas salmasensis. The sequence goes on along the minus strand of NZ_CP077083.1, from coordinate 3,893,432 downwards.
ATACAACCTCAGGATCGCGCCGTCATCCCTTGAGGTTTCCCTGAATGAAGTTCTCCTCGATTCTCTTGTTGTCCCTTGGCCTGGTCAGTGGCGCAGCCATGGCAGGCGGCACCACCGAAGCCGGTGTAGGCGGCGCATTGGGTGGGGTTCTAGGTTCCGTTGTCGGCCAGCAGCTGGGCGGCAACACCGGTTCGACCATCGGCGCGGCCCTAGGCGGCGCTGGCGGTAGCGCGGTCGGCGCAGACAAGCGTAGCCGTGGCGAAGCCGCCATCGGTGGCGCACTGGGCGCAGCTGGCGGCAACGTCTTGGGTCGCAGCGTCGGCGGCAGTACCGGTGCATTGGTCGGCTCAGCAGCCGGCGGTGGCGCGGGTGGCGCGCTGGGCAACTACATGGGTAACGAAAGTGATCGCGACAGCCGCCATTACCGCGATCGCGACCGTGACGACCGTCGCTACTACCGCGATGGCCACCCAGGCCGCGGCCATGCCTATGGGCATCGCAAGAACAAGCATCGTTATCGCGACTGATAAACCCGCGCTCTGACGAACACATCCGATGTGGGAGCCGGGCTTGCCCGCGATAGCAGTGAATCAGGTTTAGATGTACTGCCTGATACTGCGCCATCGCGGGCAAGCCCGGCTCCCACATTTGGTCTGTATTGCTTGTAGGTGCGTCAAACCACCAAGCGCTGCATCGCTTCGCGCAACATTCCCGGAATCGGCACTGGCTGGTTCGAGGCTCGGTCCACAAACACATGGACAAAGCGCCCCGCCGCACACGCCTCCTGCTCACCCGCCTTGAATACCGCCAGTTCATACTGCACCGAGCTATTGCCCAGCTTGCCTACCCGCAGGCCGATTTCAATGCGCTCAGGGAAAGCAATCGAGGCGAAGTAATCGCAGGCCGAACTCACCACAAACCCCACCACCTCACCGTCATGAATATCCAGCCCGCCCTGTTCGATCAGGTAGGTATTAACGGCTGTGTCGAAGAAGCTGTAGTAAGTGACGTTATTCACATGGCCGTAGGCATCGTTGTCGTGCCAACGCGTGGTGATCGGTTGGAAGTGGCGGTAATCGTTGCGCACAGGCGTTGAGTCAGGCATCGGCAAGTCTCGTCAAAGTTGATCCAATTGAGCATGGGCCCAGTCGCGCACCTCGGCGTAGGGGTAATCTTCCAGCGCAGCAAAACCCGGAATGCCTCGCGCCTTCAACTTGGTAAACAACGGCACGCTGATACCGCCAAGGAAACGCGTCAAACGCTCCGCATTCGGCAAGTCCCCGGTGTACTCATGATGCCTGTGGATAAAATCACCGCACAGCCCCATGAAGTTTTTATCCACAAGCGGCGGCAGGCTCGGCGGCGCCGGCAGATGGGCGACCTGGCCGTGACATACCGAACAATGCCCGCAACGCTGGGGGGCATTTTCATCACCAAAGTAGCGAGCGAGGCGTTGGCCCAGGCAGTGGTCGGTGGCGAACAGGTCGAGCATGGCGTGAATCCGCGCGACCTCCGTCATTTCATGCTGCTTGAAGCCTGTGTATAACTCGGCGCTTAACGCGTGCGGGTCGAAATGGGTATCGAGCAAACTGTAGACCTCAGTCATCTGCTTGCTTTCGAGCTCGATCAGGCCCTGCTCCTGAAAATAATCCAGTGCCTTCACCACCCGGCTACGCTCGGCATTGTGCTGTTGATAAAGCGCATCGAAATCGACCGTCGCCCAGGTTTTAGCGCGCTTGCACACCTGGATGATCGCCGCGACAAACTGCTGCCGCTCGCCGGAAAAACGCGCCAGCAAGGCTTCGGGTTCGATCAGGTATTTGAAACGGTATTCCGCATAAAACGCATAGCGCGGCGCGATCACGCCCTTGAGCTCCAACTGCACCAAGAGCGTCTTGAGCGGCAGCTCGCGAATATTGCTGTGGTCCGACAGCGACCTGAGCAGGAACTCCCACTGCCCTTCGCTGCGCGCCGCCTGCAACTCCTCCAATACACGACGAATGCCTTCCTGCTCCGGCGTGTCACCGTACACGAAGTTTTCCAGCACATTGAGGCTGTCGCGGTTGGCCAACACCAGGCAATCCGACGGCTGCCCGTCACGCCCTGCGCGGCCGATCTCCTGGCTGTAGTTCTCGATGGACTTGGGCAGGTCGAAGTGCACGACATTGCGGATATCACTCTTGTCGATGCCCATGCCAAACGCGATGGTTGCGACAATACAATTGGAGCGCCCACCCATAAAACGCTGCTGGATGCCTTCGCGCTTTTCGTGGGGCAGCCCCGCGTGATAAGCCTCGGCCTGAATACCGTGGCGGTTCAGATGCTCGGCAATCTGCTCGGCGGTTTTCTGCAAGGTGACGTAGACAATACTCGGCTGGTTGGCCCGCGCTTTCATCCACTCCACCAGCCTGCGGCGTTTGTCGTGGCCGCTGACCGGTTCCACCAGCAGGTTGAGGTTGGAGCGATAGAAGCCCGTGGTCACCACATCCTCGGCAGCAATGGCGAACTTGGCCTGCATGTCGGCGATCACCTTGGGTGTGGCAGTGGCCGTCAGCAACAGCGCCTGGGGGATGTTGAACTGGCGCTGGTAGTCCGGCAGCTTCAAATAATCCGGACGGAAGTTGTGGCCCCACTCGGAAATACAGTGCGCCTCGTCCACCACCAGCAACGAGATCTGCACGCTGTTCAGGAAATTACGGAAACGCTCGTTCTTCAAACGCTCCACGGAAATCATCAGGATCTTGAGCTCGCCCGATCGCGCACGGGCCATGACATCATTGGCCTCATCACGGCTCTGGGCCGAATCGATACTGCCCGCCGAAATGCCATGGCGTTGCAGGAAACCCAACTGGTCCTGCATCAACGCCAGCAACGGCGACACCACCAGCGTCAGGTGCGGCAGCAACACGGCCGACAGCTGGTAGCACAAGGATTTGCCCGACCCCGTAGGGAAAATGGCGGCGGCAGAACGCCCAGCCAGAACGGCGCTGACCGTCTCTTCCTGGCCCAAGCGAAAGTGTGGGTAACCAAAGACCTGCTGGAGGGTGTCGTGCATAAGGCTGTCACTCCATTGACCGCTGAACGTGGCTTAAAAACGTAGCCCAGTAAGTTCGGCGAATCGAGAAAGGTCGCAAGGAAAAAAGAGACAGGATGATACACAGGGGGAGGGATGGCCCAGGGCCGAAGTGGGAGTTTTCTGAGAACGTAACAGGAAGCAGCAGATTAAAAATGTGGGGGCTGGCGAGCCCTCCCCCACATTTCACAACCGAGCTACAGCTGAATCAGCGGTTCTGCACCCGCTCAATCGCCGTGTCATACACCGGGTTGGCCTTTTGCTCTTTGGCCAACTGGTAATGACGCAACGCATCCGGGAACTGGCCGGCCGCTTCGTAAATGCGTGCAATGTTGTAGTAAGCACCGGCACGCACGGTCGCGGCATTGGTACCGGTCGCCAGGGCGATAGCCTTGCGGTTGGCCCAGATCGACTCCGCGGTATTGCCGGCTTTCTGATACGCCAGGCCCAAGTTGCCGTAAGCCTTGCCGAAGCTGTTATCCATCTCGATGGCTTGACGGAAGAAGTCGATGGCCTGGTCCAGGTTACCGGCCTGGTAGGCCGCTTCGCCCTTGAGGTTCAGCTTCTTCGCATCGGCCTGTACCGACGAGCTCACCGTCACTGCGGTGACGGCCACGCTGTCATCGAGCAACGGCTTGACCTCGTTGAGCACATCTTCGGCGCCGACTCTCACGCCGGTGAAGGTGTTGATGTCCTGGAAGTCGCCACTGCCGGTCATGCGGAACACGGTCCACAGGTTGCCGGTGCGGTTCTGCGGCACATAGTAGGTGCGTACCAGGGATTGCCCCATGTACACGAACACCTTGGCCTCACTGTTGGACAACTCGCGGGAGGTGGGAGAGCCGCTGTTGGAATAGTCGTGCACGGCATAGACGTAGCTTTCGCCGTAGTGCTTTTTCTGCAGGGTGATGGTTTCCGGGCCATAGCTGTCGGTGTCATCCACGTCCAGTTCGGCGTCGGTGCCCTTTTTATTGTTGAAGAAGATGTTATTGCCGGGGAAGATCATATGGGAGTCGAGGTCACGCGGAGCCTTGCCCCAGGTCAACACCACACGCAGGCCGTCGAGGTTTTCCATCACCGGGCTGATGGCATAGGTCATGCCTTTGCACGGGCACTTCACCACTAGGTTGGAATAGCCAGGCTTCTTGATGATCAGCAGGTTGCTGGCATCGTCAGCCGCCTCACTGGTCAGCGTGACCTGGCCTTGCGCGTTGGTACGGCCCACCACGTTCTGTGCGCCGTTACGTTGCAGCAAAACTTCGGCATCGGCGATTTTCTGGTCCTTGACCACCGCGCTCAGCACCTCAATCGGCAACTGCTCGGCCTGGACAGAAAACGCCACCGCACACAAAGACATCGCCGAGGCGACACGCAGCAAACCCATGCTTAACTCCCTTTAAGTAGTGGGCGGAATCGCCCTACAAGATTTTGCGGTGAAACATACGCTGAATTCAGTTTTTTTTGGGTTTTTTATACGATTTGCGATGTGGTTTCATCGAACATTGGGTAGTACCAACAGATCAGACATTCACTTGGAAGAACGCACCGTGGAAGAGATGACGTTCAAAAAAAAACAGACTCATTACAAGAAAATCCGCCGCTCCAACTACCTAGCAAGCTTGCGGTTGGCAGGCTTCGATACATCCCCCGAAGACGCGGAAAAGGAATTGCATACCCGAGAGGCTGTCCTCGCCAAATATCGGAAGACACCAATTTGATACGAAACAAATACGAACTTGCACCCTCGCCCTACCGCCACCTATAGTTCTGCCCTCGCTGCAAAATCAGCGATCGGGTTTGGTCACTCGATTACAGAGATCGCATACGCACCTCCAGATGTCGTAGGCACTTCCGTGTCCACACGCTTCATGGCGGCTGTGTTTGGGACGCCTTCGGGCGTGCCGGGTGATCCCTGCCGGTTGACCAACCTGGACACAGTCCGCCACCCATCGCTTGGTCACGATGATGGCGGTCTTCTAACTACACAGAGATCGAATCAATGAACGCTATAAATCCGTCTGAAAATCGCTATCGCCTTCTACGCACTAACTTCACCGACACCCACCCTCTTGTCATAGACACCGAAGCCAAAGCCGAAGACATCCAATCTGCCGCCCACCAGCGCATCCGCGCCGCCAGCGACTTACTGGAAACCTTCTCCTGCCTGACCTTCGAACACGCCGACCTCAAAGACATATCCCACATCATCAATGCGCTGTACCTGCTCGTTCAGTACGGCTGTGATTTGCTGGAAGCTACTCAACACGTACAACTGCAACCAGCGACCGACCAGCCACCACACAGCAATCCGCTACACAGCTAAACCTGTGGGAGCTGGCTTGCCTGCGATCGCTGCGTATCAGGCTATACCGCCATCGCGGGCAAGCCCTAATACCCGTAGGAGCGAGCTTGCTCGCGAAAAACTACCAAGCACCGCGTTTATCCAGGAAGCACGCGTTACCGTTGACGTTTTTCGCGAGCAAGCTCGCTCCTACAAAAAGCCTTAGGGCTTGCCCGGCTTCCACATTTGCTCGGTTCAGCCTGCAGAATCGGCATCCAGTCAAAAATGCAGGAAGGCATTGTAAGAAACCAAAAAACGGCGCGTCGTCCGTTTCCCAAACTGCCTCAAACAGTGTCTCGCCCCTCTACAGAAAAGCCCTTTGCCTGGACGACACTAGCCCCCTCTCCTAACGCGCTCGGCATAATTTTGTGACCATCGAAAGGACTCAACATATCAGCCACTATGGCATCACCTTCGCAGTGATTCGCCTTGGTACTGGTAAACCGGGATTGCCAGGGTGGCTGGTGCTATGAATGAATACATTCAGTGGATCAATTTGCTGCTCTTCTTAATACTGGCCGCTGTCATTGATAGAACAATAAGGTTGCCCCTACTCAGAAAATGGCTCGGGCTCTGCCTATTGATAACCGGTCCAACACTTCTGTTGTATGCCACGTCCTGGATCATAGGGGCACAGCTTGAAAGTCTGCCGATAGTCGCCTTTGTGACAGGCATCGGGTTGCTGAGCACCTCGAATATCTATCGCAGGGTAAAAAACACTCACCCTTTGATGATTGCCTCCACCATGAACCTTTCTCCCAACTTCCCCGAAGACCCTGTCATGCAGCAACTTATGCAATGGCTGCATGAAGAAGTCGGCTTGCCAAAACACAAGACCATTGGCCTGCATACCTCACTGAACTTCGACCTCGGATGCGATGGCGCTGACGCCAAGCAGTTCATGGAGGCGCTGGAACAGGATTTCGGGGTCGACCTGGGTGACTACGATGCCTATCGTTACTTCCAGCCGCCGGTGTTCGACGTGTTCCTGAAGCGTCGCGCCAAGGGCCGTGGTGACAAGATCCCGTTGACCATTGGTATGCTCTACCGGGCGATCAAGACCCATAGCTGGGACACACAGACGCTGGAAAATCTGAGCTGATTCCAATGAAGGATTCTTTGTAGGAGCGAGCTTGCTCGCGAAAAACTCACAGGCGCCACGTTCATTCAGCAAGCACGCGTTATCGTTGACGTTTTTCGCGAGCAAGCTCGCTCCTACAGTATTAGGGCAAGCCCCTCCCACATTGGATCTGCGCTAATCTGGCGAGCCGTATACACAACAAGGACTGTTCATGGACGTAACAATGGGCCTGCTGGCCGCCTGCTCTGGGGCGGCACGGACTTTCTGGTGGGCCTCAACGCCCGCGCCGTAGGCGTTAAACGCGCGGTGTATTTCGGCCAAGCCCTCGGCTTTTTGATCATGACGCTCCTGCTGGTCATTTTCCCGGCCTTCCTTTTCAAATCCCTTGATGCGCCTTTCAGCGTCTGGCTTCTGGGCATCGCAGCCGCTCTGCTAACAGTGTCCGGCGCCCTTGCGCTGTCCAAAGCCTTTGCCTTGGGCAAAGCAGCCATCGTCGCGCCGCTGGTGACGTCGTATGGAGTGGTGACCACCCTGCTCTCCTGGGCCAGCGATGAGCACATCAGCCTGGTACAACTGGGTTGCATCGCTTTGTGCGTGATCGGCGTTGTGCTGTCCAGCATCCACAAGGACAACGGTACGCCCCACAACAACCCGCGCCTGTCGATTGCCTACGCCATGTTCGCCGCAACCTTGTACGGCACCAGTTTCTGGCTGCAAGGCCGCTACACACTGCCCGCGTTGGGGCCGATCAGCATGTTGTGGCTGGGTTACCTGGTGGGCCTGTGCGTGCTGGTGGTGATGGTGCTGAAGATCAAGGATGGCCTGAAGATCCCGCCACTGAAAAACTGCGCGACGTTGACCGGGGCGAGCTTGATGAACCTCGGCGGGTTCTCGGCATTTTCGTGGGGCGCGATGGCCGGCTCGGTGTCGGTGGTGACGGTGATCAGTACGCTTTCTGGAGGGATTGCGGCAATCCTGGGGTTTGTGTTTTTCAAGGAGCGATTGTCAGCGGTGCAGGTGGCAGGTGTTGTACTGGTGCTGGTCGGTGCAGTGGTACTGCACATCGCCGACTAATCGTTCGCCCATAAAAAAGCCGCCTACTTAAGAGGCGGCTTTTTTACAACCGGCGAATCTTACAACTTAGGACCCGCCGCCTTGATCGCATCGCTGACTTCAAACTTCTTGAAGTTTTCGATGAACAGGCCAGCCAGCGCTTTCGCGGCTTCGTCGTAGGCAGCCTTGTCAGCCCAGGTGTTGCGTGGGTTCAACAGGCCGGTTTCAACGCCCGGTACGGCCAATGGCACGTCGAGGTTGATGGTGTCCAGGTGTTCGGTTTGCGCACCGATCAACGCACCGCTCTGGATCGCTGCAATCACGCCGCGAGTGGTCGGGATGTTGAAGCGTTTACCAACGCCGTAGCCGCCGCCGGTCCAGCCGGTGTTGACCAGGTAGACCTTGGAGCCGAAACCACGGATGCGCTTGATCAGAAGCTCTGCGTATTCGCCAGCCGGACGTGGGAAGAACGGCGCGCCGAAGCAGGTGGAGAACGTCGACTTGATGCCGCTGCCCGAACCCATTTCGGTCGAGCCCACCAAAGCGGTGTAGCCGGACAGGAAGTGGTAGGCCGCTTGTTCTTCGCTGAGGATCGACACAGGCGGCAGTACGCCGGTCAGGTCGCAGGTCAGGAAGATCACCGCGTTTGGCTCGCCGCCCAGGTTCTTCTCGGAACGCTTGGCAACGTGCTCCAGCGGGTAGGCGGCACGGCTGTTCTGGGTCAGGCTGACGTCGGCGTAGTCGGCGTGCTTGGCCTCGTCGATCACGACGTTTTCCAGCACTGCGCCATGCTTGATGGCTTTCCAGATAACCGGCTCGTTCTTCTCGGACAGGTCGATGCACTTGGCATAGCAACCGCCCTCGATGTTGAACACCACGCCTTCGCCCCAGCCGTGCTCGTCGTCACCGATCAGGTAACGGCTTTCGTCGGCCGACAGGGTGGTCTTGCCAGTGCCGGACAGGCCGAAGAACAGGGTCACGTCGCCTGCTTCGCCGATGTTGGCGGCGCAGTGCATCGGCAGCACGTCGGCAGCCGGCAGCAGGAAGTTCTGCACCGAGAACATGGCTTTTTTCATTTCACCGGCGTAACGCATGCCGGCAATCAGTACTTTTTTCTGGGCGAAGTTGAGGATCACGCAACCGTCGGAGTTGGTGCCGTCACGCTCTGGCACGCACTCGAAGTTGGCCACGTTGAGCACTTGCCACTCTTCACGACCGGCCGGGTTGTACTGGGCCGGGTTGATGAACAGGCAACGACCGAACAGGTTCTGCCAAGCAGTCTGGGTGGTCATTTTCACGGCCAGGTAGTGGTCTTCTGCAGCCCCTACGTGAACATGGGAAACGAAATGCTCTTGCGCGTTGTTGAAGGCCTCGACGCGAGCCCACAGGGCATCGAACTTGTCGGCCGGGAACTTGCGGTTGATCGGGCCCCAGGCAATGGCGTCCTGGGTGGACGGCTCTTCAACGATGAAACGGTCAACCGGCGAACGACCGGTGCGGTGACCGGTTTCTACGACCAGCGCGCCAGTATCGGCAAGCACGCCTTCACCGCGCTGCAGGGCTTCTTTGACCAGATCGTCAACACTCAGATCGGTGTATACGGCGTTATTGGCTTGCGTCATGAGGTTCCCCGTCGGCCTATGGCCGAGTGCTCCAAACGTTTTGTAGTAGAAAGTTGCGCACTACTACCGCGAAAAAAGTGGGCCGGATTATGCCAGAAAAGCCCAAAAAGAGTAGGGCCCTCCCGTCAGAACACCTCTAATCCGGCGTTTGTCAGGTGATTTACCTGTGCTTAAACGTTTTAGTGGCGGGTGTCGGAAGGGGTGTCGCTGCCTGCGCCGGCGAACAATTGCGCTACATCAGCCGCATCGAACAGGTAGCGCTGGTTGCAGAACTGGCAGTCGATCTCGATATGGCCGCCATGTTCCACCACCAGGTTTTGCGCATCTTCCAGGCCCAGGCTGACCAGCGCGTTGCCGGAACGCTCGCGCGAGCAACTGCAATTGAAGCGCAGGCCCTGTTCGTCAAACAGGCGCACGGCCTCTTCGTGGTACAGGCGATGCAGGATGGTTTCGTTGTCCAGGCCCAGCAGTTCTTCGGCCTTCAAGGTGTCGGCCAGAGCGATGATATGCCGCCAGCTTTCGGCACGGTCATCCTCATCCTTGATGCGATCGGCCGGCAGTTGTTGCACCAGCAAACCACGGGCGCGCTTGCCGTCGGCGTTAAGCCAGAACTTGGTGCCCACTTGCTGGGACATGACGAAGTAGTTGGTGAAGCATTCCGACAGGGTCTCGCCGTCGAGGTCGACAATACCCTGGTAGCGCTGGCCTTCGGTCGGGTCGACAGTCAGTGCCAGGACGCCGTTGGGCATCAGGTCGGCCAGGGTAGCGTCTGCAGCAATCTGCTCAGCGTCATAACGAGCCAGGCCACGGATCTCGCGCTCGCTGGAGCACTCGATCATCAACATGGGCACCGGCCCTTCGGAGCGTGCCTGCAGAATCAGCAAACCGTCGAACTTCATGGTGCCCACCAACAGCGCCGCGGCGGCCATCAACTCGCCGAGCAATTGCGCGACCGGCTCCGGATAGGCGTGTTTGGCAAGGACTTCGGCATAGCTGAGCTCCAACGAAACCATCTCGCCGCGGGCATCGCTCTCGTCGAAGATGAAGCGTTGGGTGAAGTCGGTATCCGGTAGATCAGTCATAGGTCTGGGTATCTGAAGTGATGACAAAATGATTACAAGGTTTATAAAATTAAACGCTTTAGCACCATCTTGGTGCGGGCTCTCCTGAATTCAAGGAGCGCAATAGAGCGATGAGGGACAGTTTATGAACAATCCGGGTTTGTTCCAAGCCAACTGGAACCTCCGGCGATGGGCTCTTTGCAATCTACTCGCTATCGGGCTGCTGTGTTTTTGGCTGTGGCCCACGGGCCAGATGCTCTGTGTAATTTTCGACGAGTGGCTGTTTCATCTGCTCAATGGCCCACTGGCCACTAACTCCACCTGGTTGCAGGTATGGGCCGTGGCCAGCCTGCGGCCGTTTGATGCAGTGGTCGGCGTGATTTTGCTGGCGCTGCTGATTCGCGGCGACTGGGTGTTCAAGGCCGTGCAGGTGCGCCAGGCGTTTTTTGGCTTTCTCGGCATTCTGCTGCTGTTGCTGTTTATCCGCATGCTGTTCTCCAAGCTCGCGGCGCACATGGGCTGGCAGCACAGTAGCCCGTCGATGGTCATCAGCGGCGCGATTCAAATGAGCGACTTTTTCCCAGGGCTGGAGAAAACCTGGGAGCTGAAGGACCGCTCGAGCCAGAGCTTCCCCGGCGACCATGCTTCGGTGCTGTTGATTTGGGCGATGTTCATGAGCGTGTTCGCCCGGCGCATCGGCCAGGTGCTGGTGATCTGGGGCCTGGCGTTGCTGTTCATGATGCCGCGGCTGGTAGCCGGCGCGCACTGGGGCCAGGACGATTACATCGGTGGCGTACTGCTGGCGCTGCTGGCGTTGGGGTGGGGGTATTACACGCCGTTTGCGGCGAAGGTGTCGGGCGCCTTGTTGCGCATGACGGCGCCGCTTTTCGGGCTACTGAGCAAGTTGCCGGTTATTGGGCGGTTGAGTGTCATGCGCACAACTGCGTAACTCCCACATTTTGTCGGGTTTGCATGGGCGACTCGCGCAATCAATCGTCATTGCCGCTGCCGCGAAACTTGAACAGGTCGCGGCGCTGCTTCTTGCTCGGCTTGCCATCGGTGGTCAAGCCTGAAGCGCCCGCCTTGCGCATGGCCGCAGCGTTCTCACGCTTGGCAATGCTGGCTTCGGTTTCCACATACAGCGCCTGCGCTTCAGGCGCGCCGCGGCGTACGATGGAAAGCGCCTGCACCACGATGGTTTTTTCATCAAACCCTGTACGAATCTGAAACTCGTCGCCGATACGTGGCTCTTTGCCCGGCTTGCAGCGCTCGCCGCGATGATGCACTTTCCCGCTTTCGATAGCGGCCTTGGCCAGGGCGCGGGTCTTATAGAACCGGGCTGCCCATAACCACTTGTCCAACCGGACCTTCTCTTGCTCTTCCTGCTTTTGAGCCACTTGAATTCCTCGCTCTGAAAAATGTCGCAACCTTAACGTTGAAACCCTTCGACGCATAAACCCCAAGGCTCACCTAAGATACGCCAGGTAGCACCCTGTTTTCGCGAGGATACGCTGTGACCGACTTTCCCCTTTCACTCACCTCGCCCAACCAGCGGTGCGTAGGTTGCCAGCAAAGCGAGCCGCTGGGGTTCGATTTTGCGTTCGCCTACCAGCCTATCGTAGACCTGCGTGACCATTCGATATTCGCCCACGAAGCCTTGGTGCGCGGTACCCAGGGAGAGGGCGCGCTGTCGGTGCTGGCTCAGGTCAACGAAACCAATCGCTACCGCTTCGACCAGCGCTGCCGGACCAAGGCCATCGCCGGTGCCGCTGCCCTGGGCATGCAGACTCACCTTTCGATCAACTTCATGCCCAATGCCGTATATCGCCCGGAGCTGTGTATCCGCAGCACACTGGAGGCCGCCCGGGCGCACAATTTTCCGCTGGACCGGCTGATTTTCGAGACCCTGGAAAGCGAGCACGTAGATAACTATCGCCATTTGACGAATATTCTGCGTGAATACCGCGAATTCGGCTTCAAGACCGCCATCGACGACTTCGGTGCGGGCTATTCGGGGCTGAACCTGCTGGCCGATTTCCAACCTGACTTGATCAAGCTCGACATGGCGCTGATTCGCGATGTCGACCAGGATCGTGTCCGTCAGGTGATCGTCCGGGGGATTGTCACAATCTGTGAGCAGTTGGGGGTTACTGTCATCGCCGAGGGCATCGAAAGTGCCGGCGAGCGCGACTTCCTGTCCGACTGCGGAATATTTCTGATGCAGGGTTTCTGGTTCGCCAAGCCTGCATTCAAAGCGTTGGCTGAGGTATCTCCTCAAGCCTGGGCAAATTGACCGGTTAACCCTATTGAAGACATTTGACCATTTGACCGTTGTAGGTCTGCGTGAGTGGGTGGCACTTCCCGACTTGGGAGTGGCGGGCCTGCGCGCGAAGATCGACACCGGCGCCAGCACCTCAAGCCTGCACGCTACCGATATCGAACCCTTTGAGCGCGGCGGTGAAAAGTGGGTGCGTTTTACCGCGCACCTGGGCAGCGTGGTGCAGTTGCGTCACCGGCGCTGTGAAGCGCCCCTGGTGACGATGAAAACCATCAAGAGCTCCAACGGCCATGCACAGGTGCGCTACGTGATCAGCACCACCCTGGCCTTGGGTGATCGGGTATGGCGGGTAGAGTTCACCCTCGCCTGTCGCAAAGCCATGCGTTACCGCCTGCTGCTGGGCTCCAAGGCGCTGATTGACGGCCAGTTGGTGGTCAATCCGGGCCTCAAGTACGTTCAAGACAAGCCGGTGTTCCCGGTCTCCACTATTTCTGCCCCAGGTGCTGCATGAAGATCGCTGTGCTGTCGCGAAACCCGCGTCTGTATTCCACCCGCCGCCTGGTCGAGGCCGGCACTGAACGTGGCCATGAAATGGTGGTGATCGACACGTTGCGTGCCTACATGAACATTGCCAGCCACAAGCCGCAGATCCACTACCGGGGCAAGCCCTTGGAAGGCTTTGATGCGGTGATCCCGCGTATCGGCGCTTCGGTGACGTTCTATGGCTGCGCGGTATTGCGCCAGTTTGAAATGATGGGCGTGTTTCCGCTGAATGAATCCGTGGCCATTGCGCGCTCGCGGGACAAGCTGCGTTCCCTGCAACTGCTGTCGCGCCGGGGTATTGGCCTACCGGTCACCGGTTTTGCCCACTCCCCGGATGATATTCCCGACCTGATCGAGATGGTCAACGGCGCACCGCTGGTGATCAAGGTGCTCGAAGGCACCCAGGGCATCGGCGTGGTGCTGTGTGAAACAGCAACGGCAGCGGAGTCGGTGATTGAGGCGTTCATGGGCCTCAAGCAGAACATCATGGTGCAGGAATACATCAAGGAAGCGGGCGGCGCGGACATTCGCTGCTTCGTGGTGGGCGACAAGGTGATTGCGGCCATGAAGCGCCAGGCCAAGCCCGGAGAGTTCCGCTCCAATCTTCACCGTGGCGGCAGCGCCAGCCTGATCAAGATCACCCCGGAAGAACGCATGACCGCGCTACGGGCGGCCAAGGTGATGGGGCTGAGCGTGGCGGGCGTGGACATCCTGCGTTCCAACCATGGCCCGTTGGTGATGGAAGTAAACTCATCGCCAGGCCTGGAAGGGATCGAAACCACCACCGGTAAGGATGTGGCGGGGATCATCATTCAGCATCTGGAGAAGAATGGCGGACCGAATATGACTCGGACCAAGGGCAAGGGCTGAATACCCACATCTACCACCCGCCACAAACCACTGTGGGAGCTGGCTTGCCTGCGATAGCGGCCTGCCAGCCGGCGGCTATCTACCTGGCGCCCCTCGGTCCCAATGTGGGAGCGGGCTTGCTCGCGAAGGCGGCCTGACAGGCGACACAGTTGGATTGTGTGTATATCCATTCCTGCGGTAACGGCCACTTAGGGTTCCGCCCTGACGGCGGCTCACTTTTGAAAAGCCGGAATGCCGGCCCAGACAAAAGTAAGCAAAACGCTCTTGCCCCACCACTCGGCACCTCGCTTAGGCTCGGTGTGCCCGTAATCCGCCAGTGATTTGGGGGGCCGCCGCCACGCGCCATCCATGGCGCGGGGCGGCTAAACCGGCATCCCTGCCGGTTTACCCCCCAAATCCCTGTCGAATTCCGGCCAGCGTGGTTTAACGGGGCGCCTAAGATCAAAAGCAGATCAAGATCAAGAGCGACTCGCTTCGCATCGTAGTTACCGTCGGCTGCTACAACGTACAAAATTGTGTAGATACCTATGCTGCGATAGCGGTAGCTCAGTCAACAACGATGTTGAATGTGCCGCCCTCTTCGCCGGCAAGCCAGCTCCCACATTTGCATTCAGATTGCTTGTTAGACAGCGTCCCTAGGCAACATCAACCCCAACGGCAGCCGCACCCGCGCTTCCAACCCGCCGCCTTCGCGGTTGCGCAACTCAACATTGCCGCCATGCATCGACGCAATCCGCCGCACAATCGCCAACCCCAACCCTGTGCCCTTGCCTCCTCGGGCTCGGTCGCCACGGGTGAAGGGGTTGAAGATACCTTCCAGTTCCGCCGGATCGATGCCTGTGCCACGGTCCATCACGCTCAGCACCACATAAGGCGCAGCGCTGTCACCAGACACGTATGCCGCCACTTCCACATCGGAGCCGGCATGGTGCAAGGCGTTGCCAATCAGGTTGTTCAGCAGGCGCTTCATCGACACCCGGCGTAAGGCGAATGGCTGGATCGGCTCCAGGCGCGTGCGCACCTGCTCACCGTTCTGGTTATAGGGCGCAACCACCTCACGCACGAGGTCGGTGAGGTCGACTTCCTCGACCACCTCATCCCGCCCATCACGGATGAACGCCAGGAACTGGTCCAGGATGGCGTCCATGTCCTCGATGTCGCGCACCATGTCATCGGTGAGGTCGGTATGGTCACCCATCAGCTCCAGGGACAACCGCAATCGCGTCAGCGGCGTGCGCAAGTCATGGGACACCCCCGCCAGCATCAACTCGCGCTCGCGTCCGGCCTGTTCGACGTCTTCCGCCATCTGGTTGAACGCGCCGTACACCTCGGTCATCTCACTGGGCGTGTCGCTGACCGGCAGGCGCACACTGCGCCCCTGGCCCAGTTGGCGAGCGGCAAACACCAGGCGCTTGAGGGGTTGGTTGAGCTGACGGACAAAAATCCACGCGGACGCCGTTGAGAGCAAACCAATAGCCAGGAACCAACCCAGCACGTTCCAGATTTTTTGCCCGCGCAGCGGGTGCGGATAAAGCGGAACCTTGATCCAAGCATCCCCCAGGCTGGGCGCGCGCACCCACAGCGCAGGCGAAACATGCATACGCAGCCGCACCTCGGTGTCGGCGCCCAATTCGGCCTGCATCTGGCGCTGGTAAATCTCGCTGTAGGGCCAATGTTGCTCGCCTTCAGGCACACCGGCGCCGTCAACCCGAGTCAGAGTCGATGCCTTGGCTACTTTTTCGCGGTTTTCAGGGTCTACCGCCCAATAACCACGCAACGTCAGGGCGACGCCATGGCTGTACTGCCGATCCACCAGCACGTCTTCGTTCATCAGCAGATAAACCAGCGTGAGTGCCTTGGAAAACAGAACGACAATAAGCACCAGCCAGAGGGTGCGGGAGAAGAAACTTTGCGGGAACCACAGCGGGGTTTTCATAGATGAAAGCTGCACACCTTGCAGGAACGAGCGGTGCTCGCAGAATTGCAGACGCCGGGCATCCCGTCGACCCTCATGGGGTCAAACGCCAGGATACCCGCCCCTGCAAATCATCGGTCACTTGGTTGCGGTGCCATCCGGCACAAACACATAACCCACACCCCATACCGTCTGGATATACCGCGGCTTGGACGGGTCCGGCTCGATCATCCGGCGCAGTCGGGAAATCTGTACGTCAATGGAGCGCTCCAGGGCGTCCCATTCCCGGCCACGGGCCAGGTTCATCAGCTTGTCACGGGTCAGCGGCTGGCGAGCGTTCATCACCAAGGCCTTGAGCACTGCGAATTCACCAGTGGTGAGCATGTGCACTTCTTCACCGCGCTTGAGCTCACGGGTGGCCAGCGACAGTTCGTAGTCGCCAAAGGTGACACTTTCGTCTTCGCTGCCCGGTGCGCCCGGTACCGCCGGTGCCTGGCGACGCAACACGGCCTTGACCCGCGCCATCAGTTCATCGGGGTTGAATGGTTTGGCCAGGTAGTCATCAGCGCCCAGCTCCAGGCCCTTGATGCGGCTCAGTTCATCGCCCTTGGCGGTGAGCATGATGATCGGGATCTGGTTGTTAGCACCGCGCAGGCGCTTGCACGCAGTGAGGCCGTCTTCGCCGGGCAGCATCAGGTCGAGTACGACCAGGTTGAAGACTTCACGCCCCAACAGGCGATCCATCTGCTCGGTGTTCGGCACCGCGCGGGCACGATAGCCCTTGGAGTTGAAAAAACGCTCCAGCAGGCTGCTCAGCCCCGGATCGTCATCAACGATGAGAATTTTTTCGCCTTCAGCAGTTTGTGCGGTGCTGCTCATTGGATGCTCCTCTTATCTCGGCGCGCATTATGGCGTAGCTGCCGTTATACGCACCGTGTGCATTGTTAGCAGATTTTTCATCTACTGCCAGCGAACCCGCGCCCTACAACCTGCGGCGCAGTAGCCCCCAAGGGCGGAACGCTGGTTATAATGCGGCGCCTGCGTGCAGGGCAACGTCAGATCGTTACCGTTTACTGCCGGGCTTTTTTTACCCGCTTGTCGTGAATTTTTCGATTTCGAGGGTCAATAGCCAGCCTCTTGACCCAGGCAGCGGCGCCAGTCGGGCCGCTCAACCAGCCTCGCCGGCCTTTTTCTACGGGCCGGTGCGCTGATTTTAAGAATTTCAGGTGGTTTTATGGACAGCATCAACAGCCGCATCGCCGAGGAACTCGGCGTACGCCCACAACAGGTCGAAGCGGCCGTCGCTCTACTGGATGAAGGCTCCACGGTGCCTTTCATCGCCCGTTACCGAAAAGAAGTGACCGGCAGCCTCGACGACACCCAACTGCGGCACCTGGAAGAGCGCCTGCGCTACCTGCGAGAACTCGACGAGCGGCGTATCAGCATCCTCGCCAGCATCGAGGAACAGGGCAAGTTGACCCCGCAACTGGAACGCGACATCAAGCTCGCCGACACCAAGACCCGCCTCGAAGACCTTTACCTACCGTACAAACAGAAACGTCGTACAAAGGGCCAGATCGCCCTGGAAGCCGGCCTGGGCGATTTGGCCGATGGCCTGTTCAACGACCCGTCGCTGACGCCAGAAACCGAAGCCGCGCGCTTTATCGATGCTGAAAAAGGCGTCGCCGACGTCAAGGCCGCCCTCGAAGGCGCCAAGTACATCCTGATGGAGCGCTTCGCCGAAAACGCCAGCCTCCTGGAAAAACTGCGTACCTACCTCAAGCAAGAGGCCATCCTCAGCGCCCGCGTCATCGCCGGCAAAGAGGAAGAAGGCGCCAAGTTCCGCGACTATTTCGAACACGACGAACCGCTCAAAAGCATGCCGTCCCACCGCGCCCTGGCGATTTTCCGCGGCCGCAACGAAGGCATTCTCAGTTCCGCGCTGAAAGTCGGTGACGAGCTGCCAGGCACCATGCACCCGTGCGAAGGCATGATCGGTCAACAATTCGGCATCCAGAACCAGAACCGCCCGGCAGACAAATGGCTTGGCGAAGTGGTGCGCTGGACCTGGAAGGTCAAGCTCTACACCCACCTGGAAACCGACCTGCTTGGCGAGCTGCGCGACGGCGCCGAAACCGAGGCGATCAACGTGTTCGCCCACAACCTGCACGACCTGCTGTTGGCCGCACCGGCCGGCCCGCGTGCCACCCTGGGCCTCGACCCGGGCCTGCGCACCGGTTGCAAGGTCGCGGTGGTCGATGCCACCGGCAAGCTGCTGGACCACGCCACGGTGTACCCACACGTTCCGCACAACAAGTGGGACCAGACCCTGGCGATCCTGGCCGCCCTGTGCGCCAAGCACGCGGTGGACCTGATCGCCATCGGCAACGGCACCGCCAGCCGCGAAACCGACAAGCTGGCCGCCGAGCTGATCAAAAAATACCCAGCCATGAAGATGACCAAGGTCATGGTCTCCGAAGCGGGCGCTTCGGTGTACTCGGCGTCGGAGCTGGCCTCCAAGGAATTCCCGGACCTCGACGTGTCGATCCGTGGCGCGGTGTCCATCGCCCGCCGCCTGCAAGATCCGCTCGCCGAACTGGTGAAGATCGACCCTAAATCCATCGGCGTCGGCCAGTACCAGCACGACGTGTCGCAGCTGAAACTGGCACGCGGCCTGGATGCGGTGGTGGAAGATTGCGTAAACGCCGTGGGCGTGGATGTGAATACCGCGTCCGTGGCCCTGCTGGCGCGGATCTCCGGCCTCAACGCCACACTGGCGCAGAACATCGTCAGCCATCGCGACGAAAACGGCGCGTTCAAAACCCGCGCCGCGCTGAAAAAGGTCGCACGCCTGGGTGAAAAAACCTTTGAACAGGCTGCCGGTTTCCTACGCGTAATGAACGGCGACAACCCGCTGGATGCGTCTGCGGTTCACCCGGAAGCCTACCCGTTGGTGCAACGCATTGCCGCCGAGACCGACCGCGATATCCGTTCGTTGATCGGCGATGCCGCGTTCCTCAAGCGCCTGGACCCGAAGAAGTACACCGACGAAACCTTCGGTGTACCCACCATCACCGACATCCTGCAAGAACTGGAGAAACCAGGTCGCGACCCGCGCCCCGAGTTCAAGACCGCCGAGTTCCAGGACGGCGTCGAAGACCTCAAGGACCTGCAACCGGGCATGATCCTCGAAGGCGTGGTAACCAACGTGACCAACTTCGGCGCATTCGTGGACATCGGCGTGCATCAGGACGGTTTGGTGCATATCTCCGCGCTTTCGGAGAAGTTCATCAAGGACCCTCGCGAAGCGGTGAAAGCCGGTGACGTGGTCAAGGTCAAGGTCATGGAAGTCGATATCCCGCGCAAACGCGTGGGCCTGTCGATGCGCATGAGCGACACCCCCGGCGAGAAGATCGACGGTGCCCGTGGCGCTCGCCCGGGTTCCGCGCCGCGCCAGTCGCAGAACAACGCGCCACGCAAGGAAACCGCGACTGCCGCGCCGAGCAACAACGCCATGGCGTCGCTGTTTGCCAACGCCAAACAGCTGAAGAAGCGCTGATGGAAATTCCGGCCGGTTTGACCCAGAGCGCGTTCAGCGAACTGATCGGCTGCCGCCTGCAACGCCTGGAAGAGGGCGTTGCCGAGGTGGCCCTGACCCTGGAGCCGCACCTGCGCAACCGCGCGGGCAAGCTCCATGGCGGGGCGATTTTCAGCCTGGTGGATATAACCATGGGCCTGGCCTGTTCCAGCGCCCACGGTTTCGATCAGCAGAGCGCCACCATCGAATGCAAGATCAACTATATCCGCGCCGTCGAAGACGGTGATGTGCTGTGCACCAGCCGAGTGATCCACACCGGTCGCCGCACCCTGGTGGTCGAGGCGGACGTGTACCAAGGCGAAAGACTTGTCGCAAAAGCACAGGGCACGTTCGCTGTCCTATAGCTCCCCACCCCCGATTTGAGTTAATTTCGGCGCTGCGATAACAGCGTCGGAATTTTCTCGCTGCGCTGTAGCCCAATTCATGGAGTGAAGTCGGCAGATTCAGAGCGGGTCAAATCGACTCAAAACCAGGCGATCACGCCAGTTTCAACTTCACCCTTGTAGACCGTCCTGCCCACCCCCATATTGGGGCGACTGACGCGTGAAGGAATCCAACTTGAGCGAACTTCTCAACCGCCGCCTGGCCCTGCTCGGCAAGCGCGAACACCTCTCCCTGCTAGAGCAATGCTTGCACGGCATCGAGCGCGAATGCCTGCGCGTCACCAACGAAGGTCGCCTGGCGCAAACGCCGCACCCCGAAGCCCTGGGCGCCGCGCTGACCAATGAACAGATCACCACCGACTACTCGGAATCGCTGCTGGAGTTCATCACCCCAGCCCTGCCGAACCCGGCCGATACCCTGAGCAGCCTGGACAAGATCCATCGCTTTGCCTACTCCAAGCTGGGCAGCGAATACCTGTGGAGCCCCTCGATGCCGTGCCCGTTGCCGGCCGAGGAAGATATTCCGATTGCCTACTACGGCACCTCCAATATCGGCCAGCTCAAGTACGTGTACCGCAAGGGCCTGGCCCTGCGTTACGGCAAGACCATGCAGTGCATCGCGGGCATCCACTACAACTTTTCCCTGCCGGAACAGTTGTGGCCATTGCTCAAGGAAACAGAAGGATTTGTCGGCACCGACCGCGACTATCAGTCCACGGCCTATATCGCGCTGATCCGTAATTTCCGTCGCTACAGCTGGCTGTTGATGTACCTGTTCGGTGCCTCGCCCGCCCTGGACGCCGGCTTCCTGCGCGGGCGCTCGCACCAGCTTGAAGTCCTCGACGCCGACACCCTGTACCTGCCCTACGCCACCAGCCTGCGCATGAGCGACCTGGGTTACCAGAGCAACGCCCAGGCCGGCCTGACGCCGTGCTACAACGATTTGGCCAGCTACACCGACAGCCTGCGCGAAGCGGTGGCAACGCCCTACGCGCCGTACGTTGAAGTTGGCACGCACAAGGATGGCGAGTGGGTGCAGCTCAATACCAACATCCTGCAGATCGAAAACGAGTACTACTCCAACATCCGCCCCAAGCGCGTGACCTACACCGGCGAGCGGCCGATCCAGGCGCTGATGGCCCGTGGCATTCAGTACATCGAAGTGCGCTGCCTGGACATCAACCCGTTCCTGCCGATGGGTATCGACCTGCCGGAATCACGTTTCCTCGACGCATTCCTGCTGTACTGCGCGCTGAACGACAGCCCACTGTTCGCCAACAACGAGTGCGGCAACGCCACCTCCAACTTCCTCAGCGTGGTCAAGGAAGGCCGCCGTCCGGGCCTGCAATTGCAGCGTGACGGCCAGCCGGTGGACATGAAGGAATGGGCCGCCGAGTTGCTGGAGAAGATTGCCCCGCTGGCCGCCCTGCTCGATCAGAGCCACGGCATCACCGAACACAGTGAGGCACTGGACGCCCAGTTGGCCAAGGTCCAGGACCCGTCCCTGACACCGTCGGCCCAGGTGTTGGCGGCCATGGCCGAGCGCAAGGAAAGCTTTGCGCAGTTCTCCCTGCACCAAAGCGAAGTGCATGCCGAATACTTTCGCAAGGAGCCTCTGGCGGCTGACGAACAAGCACGCTTTGAAGAACTGGCCCGCGCGTCGCTGGCGCAACAGGCGGAGCTTGAGCAGAACGAAGTGGGCGATTTCGATGTGTTTGTCGGCGCGTACCAGGCAAGCATCCTCGCCATCAGCAACTAACCTGTAGGAGCGAGCTTGCTCGCGAAAAACGTTAACGGTAACGCGTTCAGTCTGGATGAATGCGGGGGCCGTGAGTTTTTCGCGAGCAAGCTCGCTCCTACAAGTTTTAAGCTAATTCGAAAAAGTTATTTATTTTCGAATTCTTAGATCATTTAGTCTCCTCTCACGCCGACCCTCGGCCGCCTGATTGAGGAGCTTCCCCTTGAAACTGCTGACCCCTCTGCGCCTGTTGGCCGCATTGTCCCTGGCCGGTGCCAGCCTGTTTGCCCAGGCGGCGGATGTGACCATTGCGTACCAGACCACCGTGGACCCGGCCAAAGTCGCCCAAGCCGACGGCGCCTATGAAAAAGCCACCAACGCCAAGATCGACTGGCGCAAATTCGACAATGGCGCCGACATCATCGCCGCCATCGCGTCCGGCGACGTGCAGATCGGCTACCTCGGTTCCAGCCCGCTGACCGCCGCAATCACCCGCAAAGTCCCGGTGCAAACCTTCCTCGTCGCCACCCAGATCGGCGGCGCCGAAGCCCTGGTGGCGCGTAACGGTTCGGGGATCAACAGCCCTCAGGACCTGATCGGCAAAAAGATCGCCGTGCCCTTTGTTTCCACCGGCCACTACAGCCTGCTCGCCGCGCTGAAACACTGGAACATCGACCCGGCCAAAGTCACCGTCCTCAACCTCGCCCCGCCGGCCATCATCGCCGCCTGGAAGCGCGGTGATATCGACGCCACCTATGTCTGGGACCCCGCCCTGGGCGTGGCCAAGGAAACCGGCAAGGTGCTGATCACCTCCGGCGAACTGGCCAAGTTCGGTGCGCCGACGTTCGACGCCTGGATCGTGCGCAAGGATTTTGCCGAGAAGCACCCAGAGATCGTTACCGCTTTCGCCAAGGTCACTCTGGATGCCTACGCCGCCTACCGCAAAGACCCACAAGCCTGGCTCGCCGATTCCGGCAACGTCGACAAGCTGGTGAAACTCTCCGGCGCCAAGGCCAGCGATATCCCGTTGCTGCTGCAAGGCAACGTCTACCCGCTCGCTGCCGACCAGGTCACCCTGCTGGGCGCACCGACCACCAAGGCCGTCACCGACACCGCTGCGTTCCTCAAGGAACAGGGCAAGGTCGATGCCGTGCTGCCCGACTACGCCCCTTATGTCAGCGCCCAGTTCATTACCCACTGACCCAGGAGTTCACAGCGATGGCCTTGCTACAACTGGAGCGCATCAGCGCACAGTACCCAGGCGCCCCGGAACCGGTACTGTCCGATATTTCACTGGAACTTGGGCCCCAGCAATTGCTGGTTGCCCTGGGCCCGTCCGGCAGTGGCAAGACGTCGTTGTTGAACCTGATTGCCGGCTTCGTCGAACCGTCTGCCGGGCGTATCACCCTCGATGGCGTGCCGGTCAAAGGCCCCAGCGCCGAACGCGGCGTGGTGTTCCAGGACGACGCTCTGCTGCCCTGGCAGGACGTGTTGGCCAATGTGGCTTTCGGCCTGGAACTGGCCGGTGTGCCCAAGGCGCAGCGCGAAGCCCGCGCCCGTGAAATGCTCGCCCTGGTAGACCTGGCCGGTTTCGACAGCCGCCGCATCTGGCAACTCTCCGGCGGCCAGAAGCAACGCGTCGGCCTGGCGCGTGCGCTGGCGGCCGACCCGCGTGTACTGCTGATGGACGAACCCTTCGGCGCCCTGGACGCGTTCACCCGTGAACAGATGCAGGAGTTGCTGCTGCAAGTGTGGCGGCGCACGGCCAAGCCGGTGTTCCTGATTACCCACGACATCGAAGAGGCGGTGTTTCTAGCCACCGACCTGATCTTGCTCGCGCCCAACCCCGGCCAGATCGTTGAGCGGTTGCAGCTGGACTTCGGCCAACGGTATGCCGCCGGTGAGTCGGCCCGCGCCATCAAATCCGACCCACGCTTTATCGAAACCCGCGAACACGTGCTGGGCAAAGTGTTCTCCCAACGGCAGGTGTACGCATGAGCAGCTACGAACTTCCCGCCACGGCCACCGAGCCTGCGACACATGCCGTGATCCCGCTGCGCCGGCGCCTGAGCACGCGCTGGATCAGCCTGCTGACCCTGGTGGCCTTGCTCGCCCTCTGGTGGGCCGTCACCGCCACCGGTTTGATCGAGCCCCTGTTCCTGCCGCCACCGTCGGCCGTGCTGCAAAAAGGCTGGCTGTTGGCGACCACCGGTTATATGGATTCCACCTTGTGGCAGCACTTGGGCGCGAGCCTCAGCCGCATCGGCCTGGGCCTGGGCTTTGCGGTACTGACCGCCGTGCCGGTGGGGATCGCCATCGGTGCCAACCGTATCGCCCGTGGCATTCTCGATCCGCTGATCGAGTTCTACCGGCCGATTCCACCCCTGGCCTACCTGCCGCTGATCGTGATCTGGTGCGGCATTGGCGAGTTGTCCAAGGTGCTGCTGATCTACCTGGCGATCTTCGCGCCAATTGCCATCGCCACCGCCACTGGGGTGCGCACTGTCGACCCGGCCAAATTGCGCGCGGCGCAGTCATTGGGCGCCACCCGCGCGCAACTGATTCGCCATGTGATCCTGCCCAGCGCCCTGCCCGATATCCTCACCGGTGTGCGCATCGGCCTGGGCGTGGGCTGGTCGACCCTGGTGGCGGCCGAGTTGATTGCCGCCACCAGCGGCCTGGGGTTCATGGTGCAGTCGGCGGCGCAGTTTCTGGTCACTGATGTGGTGGTGCTGGGGATCCTGGTCATCGCCCTGATCGCCTTCGCCATGGAAATGGGCCTGCGCGCCCTGCAGCGTAAATTAGTGCCCTGGCATGGCCAGGCACACTGAGTGAAGAGCCCACAATGAGCAGCCTGACCGTTACCCCATTAAGCACCGCCCTGGGCGCCCAGATCAGTGGCGTCGATATCAGCCAGCCGCTGAACCCTGAACAGCGCAACGCGATTGAACAGGCGTTGCTCGACTATTCGGTGCTGTTCTTCCGTGACCAGCCGATCACGCCCCAGCAACAGGCTCGGTTCGCGGCAAACTTTGGCGACCTGCACATCCACCCGATCTACCCCAACGTGCCGGAACAGCCTGAAGTGCTGATCCTCGACACCGCCGTCACCGATGTGCGGGATAACGCGGTCTGGCATACCGACGTGACCTTCCTGCCCACGCCTGCCCTAGGCGCGGTGCTCAGCGCCAAGCTGCTGCCAGCCTTCGGCGGCGATACCTTGTGGGCCAGTGGGATTGCGGCGTATGAGGCATTGTCCGAGCCGTTGAAGGGCTTGCTCGATGGGCTCACCGCCACACATGACTTTACCAAGTCGTTCCCGCTGGAGCGCTTTGGCAACACCGCCGAGGACCTTGCGCGCTGGGAAGCAACCCGCAAGAAAAACCCGCCGCTATCGCACCCAGTCGTGCGCACGCATCCGGTGAGTGGGCGTAAATCGCTGTTCGTCAGCGACGGCTTCACCACACGAATCAATGAGCTGGAGCCGGGCGAAAGCGAGGCCATTCTCAAGCTGCTGTTCGCCCACGCCACCCGCCCGGAATTCACCATTCGCTGGCGCTGGCAGGAAAACGACGTGGCGTTCTGGGATAACCGCGTCACCCAGCATTACGCCGTGGATGACTACCGGCCGCAGCGGCGGGTGATGCACCGGGCGACGATTCTTGGGGATGTGCCGTTTTAGAATCCAGCAAAGATCAACTGTGGGCAAACCCTAATGCCAGTCAGTTAAGGCTTTTTTGTAGGAGCGAGCTTGCTCGCGAAAAACTCAAAGGCGCCGCGTTCATTCAGCAAGCACGCGTTATCGTTGACGTTTTTCGCGAGCAAGCTCGCTCCTACACTTACCGAGTTCGGCGGGTTATTCGGCGGTGGAAGGTTTTTCCCACAGGTTAATCCCGCCTTCCTGCGCAAACCGATCAATCTGCGCCAGCTCTTGCGCACTGAAGCTCAAGTTCTTCAACGCCCCGACGTTCTCGATGATCTGCTCCGGCCGGCTCGCGCCGATCAGCGCACTGGTCACCCGTGGATCACGCAATGTCCACGCCAGCGCCAACTGGGCCAGGCTCTGGCCACGGCGCTTGGCGATTTCATTCAGGCCGCGTACATGGGCGATGTTCGCCTCGGACAGGTGCTGGGCTTGCAACGAGCCACCCCCCGGACGGTTCACCCGCGCATCGGCTGGTACGCCGTTGAGGTATTTATCGGTCAACAAACCCTGGGCCAACGGCGTAAAAGCAATGACCCCGGCGCCGAGTTCTTCAGTGGTCTCCAGCAGGTCTTTTTCCACCCAACGGTTGAGCAGGTTATAGGCCGGCTGGTGGATCAACAGCGGCACTTTCCACTCTTTGAGCAGCGCCGCTATTTCGCGGGTTTTGACTCCGGAGTAAGACGAGATACCGATGTACAACGCCTTGCCTTGTTGCACCGCTGTGGCGAGGGCGCTGGCGGTCTCTTCCAGGGGCGTGTCGGGGTCGAAGCGGTGGGAGTAGAAGATATCCACATAGTCGACGCCCAGGCGTTGCAGGCTCTGGTCCAGGCTCGCCAATACGTATTTACGCGAACCGCCACCCTGGCCGTAAGGGCCGGGCCACATGTCCCAACCGGCTTTGCTGGAGATGATCAGTTCGTCGCGATAGTGCTTGAAGTCTTCGCGCAGCAACCGACCGAAATTGATCTCGGCGCTGCCGTAAGGCGGGCCGTAGTTGTTGGCCAGGTCGAAGTGGTTGATGCCCAGGTCGAACGCCGTGCGCAGCAACGCGCGCTGGGTGTCGATCGGGGTGCTGTCGCCAAAGTTGTGCCACAACCCCAGGGACAGGGCTGGCAGCACCAATCCACTGCGGCCTACGCGGCGATAAGGAATAGATTCATAGCGGTTTTCGGCAGCAATGTACGTCATCGAATCCTCTCTTGATCTAGGGCAAATAAGGCCCGGGAATAGGCATATTCCCAGGCCTTTTAAGCAGCTGAATCGCTTAAGTCTGCCTCTTCCTTTTACAGCAAAGACCTACTTGAGCGGAACGCTATCAGCGCACCATGTGCAGGAACTGCAGATGCCGCTCGTACTGGTCGAGGATGTCATTGATGATCTGCTCTTTGGTGTAGCCCACCAGGTCATAGTCCTGGCTGCCCTCACTCAAGTGCACTTCGGCCCGATAGTAGCGGCGGTTGTTGATCTCTTTCTTGCCGATGCCGCCCAGAGCAAACGACGGCGTGAAGTAGCCACGCATCTGCACCTGGTAGATGAACGGACGTTCTTCGCCATGGCCGATTTCGAGGCTGACGCTGTCGTTGGCAGGGTCGGGCTGGCTCACTACCGTAAGGCCCTTCTCGACAAACACTGCGGTCACTTCTTCAATCGCCGGGCGCACCGTGGTGTCGAGGAAACGGTACACCTCATCGCGGGATGGGAAATGCACCGCCTGGCTCAAGCGCTGGCGCCAGCCGCCTCGGCCTTTGCGCGAAGCGGAGATCGGCGCCAGGGAATGCAACTGCGCGATCTGCTTTTGCGACTCCAGGTAGAACGCCTTGTGCAGCCCCCACATCATCAGCAGCAGAATCAGCGAGAACGGCAGCGAGGTCAGTACCACCGCAGACTTGAGCGAGTCGATACTGCCGGCGAACAGCAAGGCACTGGTGACCAGGGCGGTCATCGCGCCCCAGAACACACGCAGCCACTTCGGCCCGTCTTCGTCAGCGTTGCCGCCTTTGGACGAGAGGGTGGAGAGCACCACAGTGCCGGAGTCCGCCGAGGTCACGAAGAACACAAAGCTGATGAACACCGTGACCGCGATCACGGTCTTGCTCCACGGGTAGGTTTCCAGCAGCAGGTAGAGGCTCATCGATGGGTCATCGATCGCCGACTGGCCCAGTGCGGCCATACCATGGTTGAGCACTTGGTCAATGGCGCTGTTACCGAAGATCGACATCCACGCCAGGGTGAAGCCCAGCGGAATCAGCAGCACGCCAAACACGAATTCGCGGATGGTGCGGCCACGGGAAATACGCGCGATAAACAGGCCCACGAACGGCGACCATGCGATCCACCAGGCCCAGTAGAACACCGTCCAACCACCCAGCCAGTCGCTCGGTTTGTTGTAGGCGTACACATCAAAACTCTTGGTGGGCAACGCCCCCAGATAGTCACCGATGTTCTGGATCAAAGTATTGAGCAGGTGCTGGGTAGGCCCGGCGAACAACACGAACAGCAGCAGCGCACAGGCCAGCAGCATGTTGATGTCGGACATCACCCGCACGCCCTTGTCGACGCCGGCCACGGCGACGATGATCGCCGCGCCCATCATCAGGGTGATCAGGCCCACCTGGATCCACTGGGTATGGGCAATGCCAAACAGGTAGTCCAGGCCAGAGTTGAGGTGCAGCACGCCAAAGCCCATGTCGGCGCCCAGGCCGAACACCGTGGCAATGATGCCGAAGCCATCCACGGCGTAACCGATAGGGCCATTGATGCGCTTGCCGATCAGCGGGTACAGCGCCGAGCGCAACGCCAGCGGCAGGTTATGCCGATAGGCGAAATACGCCAGAGCCATGCCGACAAACGCGAACACGCCCCAGCCATGCAGGCCCCAATGCAGGAACAGCACCTGCATGGCCTGGCGCGCCGCATCGGCGTTCATTGCTTCGCCCTGGGGCGGCTGCACCAAGTGCGTCAGCGGCTCCGAGACACAGAAGAAAAACAGCGTGATGCTGATCCCGGCGGCGAACAACATGCCGGCCCAGGACAGGTAACTGAATTCGGGCTCGTCGTGGTCGGCACCGAGTTTTATCTTGCCGTAGCCCGATAGCGCGGTGACCACCACGAAGACCAGATATAGGGTCATCGCCAGCATGTAGTACCAGCCGACCGTGTTGGCCGCCCAGTTTTGCGCCGCCAGCAGCCAGGCACCGGCCTGTTGCGGGATAGCGATGACCGTGATGCCAAACAGCAGGATGACGGTCGCGGCAAAGTAGAAAACGGGCGCATTCATGCGCACCAGGCCGCTGGATGAGGTAGACGATGCACTCATGAACGGTGCACCTCAAGGTTGCGGGATATGGCTGTAAAAAACGGACTCAGCAAAGGTAAGCCTCCTGTTGTGAGCGGGCAGCGAACCACCGGTTTAACTTGAACGAACGTTCAAGTTAAACATGAATAGGCGGTCTGGGACTAATCTCGGGGCTGAGTGGTAGGTGTTTCCTACACTAGCTCAGGGATTGGTATGACGCGTGGAGGAGACGAATCGTTCAGCAACCCGACGGTGAAATACATACGAAATGTGGGAGCTGGCTTGCCTGCGATAGCGCTGGGTCAGCCACCCAGCTGTTGACTGATACACCGCTATCGCAGGCAAGCCAGCTCCCACATTGACCGGCCTTTGGCTCAGGTATTACTTCTGCGCCCCATCATCATGCTGCAAGTTCGCCTGGGTGATATTCGCCCCGGCCGGCACGCTGCGGGTCAGCCACACGTTGCCGCCGATGGTCGAACCCTGGCCAATGGTGATCCGCCCCAGGATCGTCGCCCCGGCGTAGATCACCACATCATCCTCAACAATAGGATGACGCGGGTGGCCTTTTTGCAATTGCCCATCTTCATCCGCCGGAAAGCGTTTGGCGCCGAGTGTCACGGCCTGGTAGATGCGCACGCGCTCGCCGATGATCGCCGTCTCGCCAATCACCACGCCTGTGCCGTGGTCGATAAAGAAGCTCGGGCCGATCTGCGCGCCGGGGTGGATATCAATGCCGGTGGCCGAGTGGGCGATTTCTGCACTGATCCGCGCCAGCAGCGGCAGGCCGGCGCGGTACAGGTGGTGGGCCAGGCGATGGTGGATTACCGCCAGGATGCCCGGGTAGCACAGCAGCACCTCATCCACACTGCGGGCGGCCGGGTCGCCGTGGTAGGCGGCCAGTACGTCGGTGTCCAGCAGGCTGCGCAAAGATGGCAGCGCCAGGGCGAAATCCTGGATCAGGCGAATGGCGCGGGCGTTGACCTCACTGTCATCCTCACCGCTCTGGCGTGCGGCATAGCGCAGCTCCAGGCGCGCCTGGGCGAGCAAGGCGTTGAGCGCGACGTCGAGGGTATGGCCCACGTAGAAGTCTTCGCTTTCTTCGCGCAGGTCCGCCGGGCCCAGGCGCATCGGAAACAGTGCACCGCACAACGCCTCAAGTATCTGCGCCACCGCCTCGCGGGACGGCAACTCGCGGCCACCATGCTCGCCACTCAAGCGTCCGTTGCGCGTTCGCCACTGGTCGCGGGCGCCGCGCAGCTGGCTGACGATGGTCTGCAATTGCCAATGACTGGAACGCTCACTCACGGTATTCACTCCTGACGAAATGGCCCTCACTTTACGGTATGCACCCAGGCAGCTCTTAAGAACCAATGGTGTGAGCCTAAGAACCTTTCGTCATAAGCGATTGACGGTTGCCCGATGAAAAGTGCCTGCCTATAGTCCCCCCATCACTCAGCCACCGTGCGTAACCATGATCAAACAACAGCTCGACCGTTTTGACCGCCTGGATCTACTGGGCAATGCCACCGCCCTGGAAAAACTCGAGCGGCTGTCGGCCTGGCTGGGCAGGGACATCTACGTCAAACGCGATGACACCACGCCGCTGGCCATGGGCGGCAACAAGCTGCGCAAGCTTGAATACCTGGCTGCCGACGCCATCGCCCAGGGCGCCGATACCTTGGTCACCGCCGGCGCGATCCAGTCCAACCATGTTCGCCAGACCGCCGCGCTGGCCGCCAAACTCGGCCTGGGCTGTGTGGCCCTGCTGGAAAACCCTACCGGCACCGAAGACCCCAACTACCTGGGCAACGGCAATCGCCTGCTGCTGGAGCTGTTCGACGCCAAAGTGGAATTGGTGGAAAACCTCGACAACGTCGACGACCAACTCAACGCCCTCGCCGACCGCCTGCGCAGCAACGGCAAGAAGCCTTACCTGGTGCCTATCGGCGGCTCCAACGCCCTCGGCGCATTGGGTTACGTGCGCGCCGGGCTGGAGTTGGCCGCGCAGATTGAAGACAGCGGCATTGAATTCGCCGCCGTGGTGCTCGCCTCTGGCAGCGCCGGCACCCACAGCGGCCTGGCCCTGGCCTTGAGCGAAGCATTGCCGCAGTTGCCGGTGATCGGCATCACGGTGTCGCGCACCGAGCAAGCGCAATTGCCCAAAGTGCAGGGCCTGGCCGAACGCACTGCCCAGTTGCTCGGTGTGGCTATTCCCGACGCCTTCAAAGTGATCCTGTGGGACGAATATTTCGGCCCCCGCTATGGCGAGCCAAACGCCGGCACCCTCTCGGCGATCAAACTTTTGGCCAGTCAGGAAGGTCTGTTGCTGGACCCGGTATATACCGGCAAGGCCATGGCCGGTTTGCTCGACGGCATCGGGCGCCAGCGGTTTGAAGAGGGGCCCATTATTTTCCTGCATACCGGTGGCGCGCCGGCATTGTTTGCCTATGACTCAGTATTCAACTGATTGAATACGGTCATATTCAAAAATAGAATATGAAATTGTATTTTTATTATTTTCAAGACTTAAAAACCCACCTTATCATCGCGCCGAAGGCGAAGACGTGCTTCGCACTTTAGGGCAGGATACGACTACCGCGTCACCTGCTTCGCTCACCATAAAAACACAGGGGCTCTCCATGACTATTTCTGCATTTCGTCGCACGCTGTTGGTTGGCACTTTGGGCCTGGCGCTTGGCGCTGGCTGGCTGGGCCAGGCGGTTGCCGGCGAGCAGTTGAACACCATCAAGAAGGCCGGCGAGATCAAGATCGGCCTGGAAGGCACCTACCCGCCGTTCAGCTTTGTCGATGAGAGCGGCAAGCTCAGCGGTTTCGAAGTGGAACTGTCCGAGGCACTGGCCAAGGAGCTGGGCGTCAAGGTCAAGCTGCAAGCCACACCGTGGGACGGCATCCTCGCCGCGCTGGAATCCAAGCGCCTGGACGCCGTGGTCAACCAAGTGACCATCTCCGAAGAGCGCAAGAAAAAGTACGATTTCTCCAAGCCTTACACCGTGTCCGGCATCCAGGCCCTGGTGCTGAAGAAGAACGTCGACTCGATCAGTAAAGCCGACGACCTGGCCGACAAGAAAGTCGGTGTAGGCCTGGGCACCAACTACGAACAATGGCTCAAGGACAACCAACCCAAAGCCATCATCAAAACCTACAACGACGACCCAACCAAGTTCCAGGACCTGCGCATCGGCCGCATCGACGCCATCCTGATCGACCGTCTGGCCGCCCTGGAATACGCCAAGAAAGCCCCCGACACCGCCGCTGCCGGCAACGCCTTCTCCCGTCAGGAATCCGGTATCGCCCTGCGCAAAGGCGAGCCCGAGCTGCTCGACGCGGTGAACAAGGCTCTGGACAAACTGCGCGCCGACGGCACCTTGAAAAAGCTGTCCGAGAAGTACTTCAACGCTGACGTCACGCAATAATGGAAGCAGGTTTCCAACTCGCGCTGGACTCCGCGCCCTTTCTGCTCAAGGGCGCGTACTACACGGTAATCCTCAGCCTGGGCGGGATGTTTTTCGGCCTGCTGCTAGGCTTCGGCCTGGCCTTGATGCGCCTGTCGCGCTTCAAGCTCTTGAGCTGGACGGCTCGGGTCTACGTGTCGTTTTTTCGCGGCACGCCGTTGCTGGTGCAGCTGTTCCTGATCTACTACGGCTTGCCGCAAGTGGGCATCGAGCTGGACCCGATCCCGGCCGCCATGATCGGCTTTTCGCTGAACATGGCCGCCTATGCCTGTGAAATCCTGCGGGCCGCCATCGCCTCCATCGAGCGTGGCCAGTGGGAAGCCGCTTCCAGTATCGGTATGACCCGTGCGCAGACGTTGCGCCGGGCCATCCTGCCCCAGGCGATGCGCACGGCGTTGCCACCTTTGGGCAACAGCTTTATTTCGCTGGTCAAGGACACGGCGCTGGCCGCCACCATCCAGGTGCCCGAGCTGTTTCGCCAGGCCCAACTGGTGTCGGCACGTACCTTCGAAATTTTCACCATGTATCTGTCCGCGGCCCTGATCTACTGGATCCTGGCGAGCATCCTGGCGCATCTGCAAAATCGTCTGGAAGACCGGGTCAACCGGCATGACCTGGAGTCTTGAAGCATGATCGTGGTTGAAAAACTGACCAAACAATTCAACGGTCAGGTGGTGCTCAACGGCATCGACCTGGAGGTTCAGGAAGGCGAAGTGGTCGCCATCATCGGCCCCAGCGGTTCGGGCAAGACCACCTTCCTGCGCTGCCTGAACTTCCTCGAAGAACCCACCAGCGGCCGTATCAAGGTAGGTGACATCGAGATCGACAGCAGCAGGCCGCTCAACCAGCAACAGGGCCTGGTGCGGCGCCTGCGCCAGCATGTGGGCTTTGTGTTCCAGAACTTCAACCTGTTCCCCCACCGCACCGCGCTGGAAAACGTCATCGAAGGCCCGATTGTGGTCAAGAAGATGCCACGGGAAGCGGCGGCCGAACTGGGGCGCAAGCTGTTGGCCAGGGTCGGCCTGGCGGGCAAGGAAGCGTCGTACCCGCGGCGCCTGTCCGGCGGCCAGCAACAGCGTGTGGCGATTGCCCGCGCATTGGCCATGGAGCCGGAGGTGATCCTGTTTGACGAACCCACCTCGGCCCTCGACCCGGAACTGGTGGGCGAAGTATTGGCGACCATTCGCAGCCTGGCCGAAGAGAACCGCACCATGGTCATCGTCACCCACGAGATGAGCTTTGCCCGTGACGTGGCCAACCGCGTGATCTTTTTCGACAAGGGCGTGATCGTCGAACAGGGCGAAGCCAAGGCACTGTTTGCCAACCCCAGGGAAGAACGCACCAAGCAGTTCCTGAGCAAATTCCTCGCCCACTGACGCCTCCCAGTGTAGGAGCGAGATTGCTCGCGAAGAACGTTAACGATAACGCGGTGAATCAGATTGACCGAGTTGCCTGGGCGTTCTTCGCGAGCAATCTCGCTCCTACAACGGGTTGCAGGTTGAGCGTGTAAAAGCCCCCGTCGCAAGCGCCTTAAAATCCCCCTCCCCGTCAGACCTTTCTGAATCTCTCCAAACCCACCGTTTAGCCCTTTGCCTCCATTGACGCTCCCCGGCCAACCCTCTTATCTAGCGCCTTGAGGATTGGATCCTATCCCGGCTACTGACTGAATCGTGCCTTTCGACCCCCCTGCGCCTATGCGTCGAGGCTTCGGAACGATTGCTGCTGGCTGCATCAAGGAGATTACTTATGACACACACTCAAACCCCGGCCACGCTCCGTGCCCCAAAGCTGCCCCAGGCTATTGGAAACGGCATCAGCGCCCTGGCCTCCGCCCACTTGCAGGTCGACATTTCGCCCTACCCGAGCATGGAAGAAGGCGACCTGATCGAACTGTTCTGGAACAACTGCTTTGCCGCCTCGCGCAAGGTGACGGCGTGCAAGATCGGCACCTGCACCCACCTGTGCGTACCAGAAAGCTTTGTGCAGGACGGCCCGGCACGCGTCCACTATCAGGTCTTGCAGATCGGCCATGGCCCGATGCGCTCGGCGGTGACGCTGGTGCGGGTCAAGACCAGCTACCCCGGCGGGCAGCCTTCGCCGCACCTGAACCCTGAAGGCGGCGATGAAAACCAGAACCTGGCGCCCGTGAACCTGCCCGAGACAATCCGCCGCCACGGCGTCAACAGCAGCCAGGTAAGGCGCGGCATTCCGCTGACCATCGAGCCTTACCTGAACATGAGCACGGGCGATGCCATCACCTTGCGCTGGGGCGATGTACGCCTGGACCTGCCCCGCATCCAGGCCAAAAGCGTCGGCCTGGCGGTGCAGGTGTGGGTGCCGCCCCAGGTGATTGTCGAAGCCGGCGACGACTGCCGGCTGGAGGTCACCTACTGCATTCTCGACCGCGTGGGTAACAACTCCCGCTGGGCGCCCGCCCGCACGCTGCGCATCGCCGCCTGCACACCGCCCC
The DNA here is from genome assembly GCF_014268375.2 of Pseudomonas salmasensis. NCBI lineage: Bacteria > Pseudomonadati > Pseudomonadota > Gammaproteobacteria > Pseudomonadales > Pseudomonadaceae > Pseudomonas > Pseudomonas salmasensis. The sequence goes on along the minus strand of NZ_CP077083.1, from coordinate 3,858,929 downwards.
GCCCTGCCTCGCCCGCATCGGGCTATCAACCGCGTCGCTTCGGCTCACCCTGTGAACCGGGGTGACAGCCCTTCTATGCATATTCCTAAAAGTTAGTTTATTTAAATAATTAACACGCTTAGGGTATATGCACCGGACCACCGGACATTCCTGATTTTTCTGTTTATTTCATTGAATGCGAGGTCGGTATGGTCAGAATTACCCCGGTGTACAACGCCAGGGCATTAAGTGCAGCCAAGGAGCGGCGCTGATGTCTAACTTGGCTCTAACATCCCCCCAGAGTGATCTGGACGTAGCCCCCCTGCTGGTGCCCGCCACGGTGCTGCGCAACGACGCCCAGGCGCTGAGCGCCGCCCACGAACTGGCCCAGGCTGCGCGCGCGCAGGCCGCCCAGCGCGACCAGCAACGCAAACTGCCCTGGGCGCAGCTCGAACAGTTCACCCGCAGCGGCTTGGGCAGTATTTCCATTCCCCGTGAATACGGCGGGCCCCAGGTGTCGTTTGTGACCCTGGCCGAAGTCTTCGCGATCATCAGCGCAGCCGACCCGGCACTCGGGCAGATCCCGCAGAACCATTTCGGCATCCTGCATGTGTTGCAGGGCACCGCCACCGAGCGCCAGAAAAAACAGCTGTTCCAGAGCGTGCTCGACGGCTGGCGCATCGGCAACGGCGGCCCCGAACGCGGCACCAAAAATACCTTGGAGCTCAAGGCACGCCTCACGGCCGACGGCGACGGTTACGTGCTCAGCGGGCAGAAGTTCTACTCCACGGGTGCCCTGTTTGCCCATTGGGTGGCAATCAAGGCCTTGAACGATGACGGCAAGCAGGTCATGGCCTTTGTGCGTCGCGGCAGCGAAGGGCTGCGCATCGTCGATGACTGGTCCGGCTTTGGCCAACGCACCACCGCCAGTGGCACCGTGCTGCTTGATCGCGTAGCGGTAGACCCGGACCTGGTCATCGACAACTGGCGCCTGGGCGAAAGCCCGAATATCCAGGGAGCCGTGTCGCAACTGATCCAGGCCGCCATCGACGCCGGCATCGCCCGGGGCGCCCTCGACGATGCCATTGCCTTCGTGCGGGAACGTTCGCGCCCGTGGATCGACGCCAAGGTCGAGCGGGCCAGCGACGACCTGTATGTGATCGCCGATATCGGCAAGTTGAAGATCGAACTGCACGCCGCCGAAGCCCTGCTGCGCAAGGCGGGCCAGGTGCTGGACCAGGTCAGCGCCGCGCCAATTACCGCGCAGTCCGCCGCCTACGCCTCGATTGCCGTGGCCGAGGCCAAGGTGCTGACCACCGAAGTGGCGCTGCAGGTCACCGAGAAGCTCTTCGAACTGGCGGGCAGCCGCGCCACCCTGGCCGAATTCAACCTTGACCGTCACTGGCGCAACGCCCGGGTGCACACCCTGCACGACCCGGTGCGCTGGAAGTACCACGCCATCGGCGCCTATCGACTCAACGGCACCTTGCCGGCTCGTCATTCCTGGATTTAACCAACCAGAACACTTTTTCCACGAGCTTCTGGAGAAACTCATGACCCTTTCTCATCCCGTCGCGGTCATCACCAGCGACGAACAAGCGCTTATCGTCGCCAGCGACCTTGCGGAAGACCTGCGCCGCGACAGCGCCCAACGCGACCGCGAACGCCGCCTGCCATTGCCCGAGCTGGACGTGTTTTCCCGCTCTGGCCTGTGGGGCATCAGCGTGCCCAAGGCCTACGGCGGCGCGAGCGTGTCCAATGTCACCCTGGCCAAGGTCATCGCACTGATCGCCCAGGCCGATGGCTCGTTGGGCCAGATTCCGCAAAACCATTTCTATGCCCTCGAAGTACTGCGGGTGAACGGCAGCCCCGAACAGCAGCAACGCCTGTACACCGAGGTATTGGCCGGCCAACGCTTTGGCAACGCCTTGGCGGAACTGGGCACCAAGACCGCCCACGACCGCATCACCAGCCTCACCCGCGACGGCGATGGTTTTCGCATCAACGGGCGCAAGTTCTACGCCACCGGGGCGATCTATGCCCAGCGCATCCCCACCTCGGTAGTGGATGCACACGGCGTGCAGCAACTGGCCTTCGTACCGCGTGACAGCGCGGGCCTGACGGTGATCGATGACTGGAGCGGCTTCGGCCAGCGCACCACCGGCAGCGGCTCGGTGGTGTTCGACAACGTGTGGGTCGCAGCGCAAGACGTGGTGCCGTTCCAGAGCGCCTTCGAACGCCCGACTACCGTCGGCCCGCTGGCGCAGATCCTCCATGCGGCCATCGACACCGGCATCGCCCGCGCGGCCTTTGAAGATGCACTGCATTTTGTGCGCACCAAGACCCGCCCTTGGATCGACGCCGGCAACGACAAGGCCACCGAAGACCCGCTGACACTCAAGAGCTTCGGCCACTTGAGCAGCCGCCTGCACGCCGCCGAAGCCTTGCTGGAGCGCGCAGGTGAATTCCTCGACCGCGCCCAGGCCGACAGCAATGCCCAGACCGTCGCCGCTGCCTCCATCGCCGTCGCCGAAGTGCGCGCCCTGAGCACAGAGATTTCCCTGGCGTCCGGCAGCACCCTGTTCGAACTGGCCGGCAGCCAGGCGACCCTGGCCGAGCATGGCCTGGACCGCCACTGGCGCAACGCGCGGGTGCACACCCTGCACGACCCGGTCCGCTGGAAATACCATGCGGTCGGCAACTACTACCTCAACGATGAAAACCCGCCGCTGCGGGGGACCATCTGATGAGCAAAAAAAAGATCCTGCTCAATGCCTTCAACATGAACTGCATCGGGCACATCAACCACGGTTTGTGGGCTCATCCACGAGACAACTCGACCGAGTACAAGACCCTCGAATACTGGACTGAACTGGCGCAGATCCTGGAGCGCGGGCTGTTCGATGGTTTGTTCATCGCCGATATCGTCGGCGTGTATGACGTGTACCAGGACACCATTGACGTGCCGCTCAAGGAGTCGATCCAGTTGCCGGTCAACGACCCGCTGCTGTTGGTGTCGGCCATGGCCGCTGTCACCCAGCACTTGGGCTTCGGCCTTACCGCCAACCTCACCTACGAGCCGCCGTACCTGTTCGCCCGGCGCATGTCGACGCTGGATCACCTGAGCCGCGGCCGGGTGGGCTGGAACATTGTCACCGGCTACCTCGACAGCGCCGCCAAGGCCATGGGCCTCACCGAACAGGTCGAGCATGACCGGCGCTACGACCAGGCCGATGAATACCTGCAGGTGTTGTACAAGCTCTGGGAAGGCAGCTGGGAAGACGACGCCGTGCGCAACGATCGCCAAGCGCGGGTGTATGCGCAACCGGGCAAGGTGCATAAGGTTGCGCACCACGGCGAGTTCTATCAGGTGGAGGGTTATCACCTGTGCGAGCCTTCGCCGCAGCGCACGCCGGTGCTGTTTCAGGCCGGTAGTTCCGAGCGTGGCTTGCTGTTCGCCGGGCGGCATGCCGAGTGCGTGTTTATCAGCGGGCAAAACAAATCCGCGACCAAGCGCCAGGTGGACAAGGTGCGCGCCAGCGCGGTGGAGGCTGGGCGCAACCCGGATGACATCAAGGTGTTCATGGGCCTTAACGTGATCGTGGGCGCCACCGAAGAGCTGGCGTGGGCCAAGCACGCCGAGTACCTCAGCTACGCCAGCGCGGAAGCCGGCGTGGCACATTTCTCGGCCTCGACCGGGATTGATTTTGCCCAATACGGGCTGGACGAACCCATCCAGTACGTCAAGAGCAACGCGATCCAGTCCGCCACCCAGAACCTGCAGAACAACGACTGGACCCGGCGCAAATTGCTCGACCAGCACGCCTTGGGCGGGCGCTATATCACCCTGGTGGGCTCGCCTGAACAGGTGGCCGATGAGCTGGAATCCTGGATCAGCGAAACCGGGCTGGATGGTTTCAACCTGACGCGCATTGTGACGCCGGAGAGCTATGTGGATTTCATTGAGCTGGTGATACCAGAGCTACAACGACGGGGCTCGTACAAGACGGAATATGCGCCGGGAACGCTGCGGGAAAAAGTCTTCCAAAACAAGGCCCGCTTACCCAACCAACACACCGGCTCTACCTACCGCCACCACCCCCTGTAGGAGCGAGCTTGCTCGCGAAGACCGTCAACGATAACGCGGGCCGCCTGGTATGCCGAGGCGCCCTCCAGTTTTTCGCGAGCAAGCTCGCTCCTACAATTGGAATCCACTATGAAAAAGACATTCTTAAACCACCCAGTCAAAGCACTGGCCCTAGCCCTTGGCTTATTCAGTTCGGCGGTATTTGCCGCCGACGCCCCGCTGAAAATCGGCACCACCGCCGCCTTCGCCATTCCGCTGGAAGCCGCCGTAGAAGAAGCCGGCAAGCAAGGCCTGAAGGTCGAGCTGGTGGAGTTCACCGACTGGATCGCGCCCAACGTCAGCCTCGCCGCCGGCGATATCGACGTGAACTACTTCCAGCACATCCCCTTCCTGGAAAACGCCAAGGCAGCCGCCGGGTTTGACCTGGTGCCGTACGCGCCGGGCATTATCAACAACGTCGGGTTGTATTCGAAAAAATACAAAAGCGTTAACGAGCTGCCCGCAGGCGCCAGCGTGGCGATTGCCAACGACCCGATCAACAGCGGTCGCGGCCTGCAACTGCTGGCCAAGGCCGGGCTGATCACCCTCAAGCCGGGCGTGGGCTACAAGGCCACCGAAGAAGACATCGTCGCCAACCCCAAAAACATCAAGATCCTGCAAGTGGAAGCCGTGCAACTGGTGCGCGCCTATGACGACGCCGATCTGGTGCAGGGCTACCCGGCGTATATCCGCCTGTCCAAGACCTTCGATGCCGAGTCGGCGCTGTTGTTCGACGGCCTCGACCACCCGGAATACGTGATTCAGTTCGTGATCCAGCCCAAGAGCAAAACCGACCCACGAGTGATCAAGTTCGTCGATATCTACCAGCACTCGCCGGTGGTGCGTGCGGCCTTGGACAAGTCCCTCGGCAAGCTCTACCAGGTCGGCTGGGAAGCTCAACCATGAGTGCCGCCAACGCCCGCTTGCGCGACCTGGAGCACGCGCCCAGCCACGCCGAACAGACTGAACTGCACCCGGACTTGAACCGCGCCCATGTGCGGTTCATCAAACTGGGCAAAACCTATGACGGCACGGTGCATGCGCTGCAAGGCATTGACCTGGCGATCCAGCGGGGCGAAGTGTTCGGCATCATCGGCCGCAGCGGCGCCGGCAAGTCGTCGCTGATCCGCACCATCAATCGCCTGGAACAGCCCAGCAGCGGGCGGGTGCTGATCGACCAGGTGGACATCGGCGGCTTCGATGAAGACCACCTGGTGGCGCTGCGCCGACGCATCGGCATGATCTTCCAGCACTTCAACCTGATGTCGGCCAAGACCGTGTGGCAGAACGTCGAGTTGCCACTCAAGGTCGCCGGTGTGCCCCAGGCGCAACGCGCGCGAAAGGTGCATGAACTGCTGGAGCTGGTAGGCCTGCAAGACAAACACAAGGCGTACCCGGCGCAGCTGTCCGGCGGGCAGAAACAGCGTGTCGGCATCGCCCGCGCGCTGGTGCACGACCCCGAGATTCTGCTGTGCGACGAAGCCACCTCGGCCCTCGACCCGGAAACCACCCAGTCGATCCTCGGCCTGCTGCGCGAGATCAACCAGCGCCTGGGCCTGACCATCGTGCTGATCACCCATGAGATGGCGGTGATCCGCGACATCTGCGACCGCGTGGTGGTACTGGAACACGGGCGTATCGTCGAGCAAGGCCCGGTGTGGCAGGTGTTTGGCGATCCGCAACATGAGGTCAGCAAGACCCTCCTCGCACCGCTGCAACACGGCTTGCCGCCAGAGTTGCACAGCCGCCTGCAACCCTCGCCCGCCTCGGCCGACGCCGCACTGGTGCTGCGCTTGCAGTTCACCGGCAGCGACACCCAGGAGCCAGACCTCGCGGCGCTGTTCAGCGCCCTCGGTGGCCGCGTGCGCTTGCTGCAAGGCGGCGTGGAACGCATCCAGGGGCATGCCTTGGGGCAACTGCTGCTGGCAGTGAATGCATCGCCGCACAACGGCGAAGAACTGCGCAAACGCGCGGCCAATTGGGCACAACAGGTGGAGGTGCTGGGCTATGTGGTTTGATCGTTTAGTGCAGGGTGCCATCGACACCTTGTTGATGGTGGGGGTGTCGTCGCTGATCGCGCTGCTGGTGGGCATTCCGCTGGCGGTGTTCCTGGTCACCAGTGACAAGGGCGGCATCTACCAGGCACCGGCCCTTAACCGCGTGCTGGGAGCGTTCGTGAATCTGTTCCGCTCTATTCCGTTCCTGATCCTGATGGTGGCGCTGATCCCGTTCACGCGCCTGATCGTCGGCACCACCTATGGCGTCTGGGCGGCAGTGGTACCGCTGACCATCGCCGCCACGCCGTTCTTTGCGCGCATCGCCGAAGTGAGCCTGCGCGAGGTCGACCATGGCCTGATCGAAGCCGCGCAGGCCATGGGTTGCCGCCGCTGGCACATCATCTGGCATGTGCTGTTGCCAGAGGCGCTCCCCGGCATCGTCGGCGGCTTCACCATCACCCTGGTGACCATGATCAACTCATCGGCCATGGCCGGGGCGATTGGTGCCGGTGGCCTGGGCGATATTGCCTATCGCTATGGCTACCAGCGCTTCGATACGCAGATCATGCTCACGGTGATTGTGCTGCTGGTGGTGCTGGTGGCGCTGATCCAGCTGAGCGGGGACCGCTTGGCGCGGGTATTGAACAAGCGCTGACGTCACGGGCACTCATCCAGTTGGGCAACGCTGGCGCGGGGCACGAAGGTGATGGTTTTTTCCTTGGCTTGCCAGGGCCGCACGATATAGCTGCCATCCGAGTCGGCCATCACCCGCAGTTTTACGCTGCGCTTGGGGTTGTCGGCGTCTACCAGTGCGCCGGGGACCTTGGCCTCTGCCGCCCAGGTCATCAACGTACAAACGCGCCCTCCCGAGGCGGAGCCTTGCAGCGGCAGGCCGCCCAACTTGGCCCCGCTCGCCGGGATCAGCCCGAGTAAAACGATGAGGGCAAAGGCCACCAATGAAGCGAACGCCACCGGGTTTTTCTGAACGCGCATGCGCACCACCAGGCAGGCGGCGCTCCCCTGGATCAGAAACAGCACAGCCATTTCGGCGGCCATGAACGGCGCAAAGAACACGGCGCTGTCAGAGTACTCGCTGAAGGCGCGGGAGACCGGCACCGTCACCATCAGAATGACCACCATTTGAACCACCCCGGCGCCAGCACTGGCCAGCCAGAACTCGCCGGACAAATCACGCAGGGCAACATCGGCGGGACGCGCACGAATAATGATGCCGACATAAGCGACTACCGCCGCCATGATCGCCACGATCCAACTGAGCGTCAGCAACAGCCCACTTTCGGCGTTCACGGACAGGTACACGGCGGACATCCAGAACACAAACATCACCAACAGGCTGGCCGCCCAATGCCCCAGTAAACGCCTGTGCTGGGCCGTCTCCTGCGGCGATTGCGGGCTGAGATTGAGTTGATCACTCAGGCGCACACCGGTGCCGTTCAGGCGCGTGAACAAGATGAACGTGGGCACCAGGATCGATGCGCCCATCATGCCAATCACAAATACCAACATGGCGAACATCGCCGGCAATGCGGTGAACGCCGACGCCGACAGGATACTCAGCGGCACCTTTTCCATCTGGATGTACTGGTACAGGTACAGGCCTGCCACCGAGAGAATCCCCACCGTCAGCGGCCAGGCACGCTCATTGAGCCACAACAGGCCATTGCTCAATCTCGTGGCGTATTGGTCGACCTTGTTCGGCGCGGTGTCGTTGCCAACGGGTGAACGTTTTTCCTCTTCCATGGATGTATATCCCTCTGCACATGAGGGCCGAATCTTACCCATAATTTCCCGTGGCGGTCTGTCGGATGCGCGCACTGCGAACGCCGTGAAGCGCCCTACAGCGGATACACGGTTTTCAACTCAAGAGTGGGCCGGGGTATAGTCCCGCTACCTCAGCTGCAGCCGTGCGCCATGCCATGAAACTTGCTCCCGACGACCTCAACCAGATCACCGCCACCACCCTGGGCCATTACAACAAGGTGGCCGAAGACTTCCGTGAAGGCACCCGCGATCACGATGTGAGCCAGAACATCGACGCGCTGCTGCGGCATATCCAGGGCACGCCGCCGTTTACCGTGCTGGATTTCGGCTGTGGGCCAGGGCGGGATTTGCAGACGTTTACGCGCATGGGGCATATCGCCGTGGGCCTGGATGGCTCCGAGCGCTTTGCGCAGATGGCCCGCGAAGACAGCGGCTGTGAAGTGTTGCAGCAGGACTTTCTCAAGCTGGACCTGCCCGCTGCGCGCTTTGACGGGGTGTTTGCCAATGCGGTGCTGTTTCATATTCCCAGGCAGGAATTGCCGCGCGTGCTCAAGCAACTGCATGGCACGTTGAAGCCTGGGGGCGTGCTGTTCAGCTCCAACCCTCGGGGTGACAACCAGGAAGGCTGGAATGGGCCAAGGTATGGCTCCTATCACGACCTGCAGGCGTGGCAGGCCTTGCTGACTGCGGCTGGGTTTGAAGAGCTGGAGCATTATTACCGGCCGGCCGGGTTGCCGCGGGAACAGCAGCCTTGGTTGGCGAGTGTGTGGCGTAAAGCTTAGTGCTGCATCGCCTGTTCCGGCCTCATCGCAGGCAAGCCAGCTCCCACCTTTGGAATGCATTTCACTGTGGGAGCCGGGCTTGCCCGCGATGGCGCCGTAAAGGGCAGCGCTATTTCACCTGATACACCACCGGCTTCTTACCCTCCACCAGCACCGTCACACTGCGCCCGGCATACCCCTCTTTCTCCACCACCGAAAAATTCGCCACCAGCCGCGTCCCATCAGCAAAGGTGGTTTGCTGCACCTGCTTGTCGCCGCTCAGCCAGCGAAAATCCGTCATCGCCTGGGTCGCCAAACGCTGGTGCAACGGCCGGAAAAACCGGTCCTGACGCTGAATAATCGGCAGCCGCGCCTTGAGCGTCGCCGCACTGAGGTGGTACAGCGGCGGCACGTTGTAGAGCAGTTGGGTCAGCTCGTTGTCGCCCTGCACATTGCTCAGCTTGAGGCTGTCGAACAGCCAATGGTGGGTGGTGATCACCGAGCCGTGGAACACCGCCTGATACAACGGCAGGCGCATCGTCGGCTCGAAATACACCGTGCGAAACGGCTCTTTCAACGGCACTGACTTGAAGAACACCGCGGGTTGCTCCGGTGGGAACCAACTGCCGACGAAGTACGGCGACTGTTTGTCCTGGGTCATCTCTGGGTCGCCCCAGCCGATCACCGGGGTCTGCATGCCGTGGGCGAACAGGATGCCCTGGGCGGTGATGGCGTTGCCGTCTTCGGAGCCTGTGGGTAATTTGCGCACCGTATTGAGCCAGCGCGACGCATCGATATTGCCCTCGGCATTTTGCGCCTGGGTCATGGGGGCGCCGTCGCGGTAGCTGTCGAACAGCATGCTGGTGGCATAGGCATCGAGAAACCAGGCATTGAACCCGGCCTTGGCTTGCACTGCCTTGATCCGCGCCTCTAACAAAGGGCGCACGCAACGTGGGTCGGTGTAGTGACCAGATTTCTGGAAGCCGGTCTTGAGCTTGCCGTCTTTCAACACAATCGCGCAGTCACGGTAGGCCTTGGCGCCCAGATGGGCGGTGGTCCAGTCGGGGTTCTCTGTGGCTGACAAGGCAGTCTCGTAGGAATCGTAGGGCGCCATCAAGTAACCGGCGTCAACGCCTGCACGAATCGCTTCAGGGTGCCACAGGCCGCCTTCCCAGCCGCCGCCCAGGGTCAATAACAGGCGCGGTAATCCCGCGTCTCGCAGAGACTCAATGGCTTTGTTGCCCCAGGTTTCGGGGGGGTGGCTAAGCGCCCCGGCAAAGTCCACCGCCAATTCGCTGCGCAACTCGCCGTAGCGCGCGGCGAGCCGGGCCATGTCTGGCGTCTCCACTTGCCAAGCCTGGCGCACCTTGTTGTTGATGGCCGCATTGACGCCGCGTAACAGCAGCGTCTGCTCATAACGGTTCAACGCCGTGGTTTTGCCCAGCACCTGCAAGGTTTCGTTGTCCATCAGCCCCTTGAGCTCATGACCGCGCAACAGCGTGATGAACTTCGACCAGTCACGCACATCGTCCAGCGCCAGCAGGCTGTTGCCCCACAGGTAGAGGTGGCTGGCGCCCAGTAACTTTTCAGCCTCGGGCGTCTGCCGCAGCTTGTCCGCCAATGGCTCATAGCGACCCTGCTCCACCAGCCACTGGCGGTAGCGCTTGGCGCCAGCCAACGGGTCGGCATCGCCCAGGTACAGGCGCAGCGTCATCGGCGCGTCGGGCGCCAGCGAGGTGAATTCATGGGACGCAGAGAGGGCCAGGCCGTTGCCGTCGGCTTGCCATTGGAGGCGGTTGTTGTAGGGGTTGGTCAACAGCCAGTTCAACGTGAAGCCAGCGTGATCCATGCCCCACAGCGGCAGGCTCAGGTCCTGGGTGGTATTGAGCTCACCCCGCTCCAGCAGAAACGCCTTCCAGAGGGCATTGCCGGCAGGCACGTAATGCCCCTCGGCCAAGGGCCAGATCAACCCTCGCCCCATGGCCTCGGCGGGCTGGCGCAGCAGGGCCAGCTCACCGGGCGCGCGGGCGTTGATGGTCAGGGCCAGGTCGCGCTGCTCCAGGCGGGCGCTCAGGCGATAGGCGCCGTTGTCCCATTGCCAAGTGGCTTGGTTGGGGGTGTTCTGCAAGTGGCTGACGGCATGCGCGGCCACACCGCTGGAGGCCTGCACCGAGGCCTGGCCAGCGGGTGTTACGCGCAGCGCCAGGGTGGCGGGGTCGAGTTCGACGCGCCACAAGGGGTTTTCCAGTACGGTGGCGGCGAAGGCAGGCGGTGCAAGGAGCAACGCGCAAAACAGCAGGGTGAAACGCAGGCACTGCATGAGGATCGACCTGGGTTTGGAATGAGCACCAGAGGGTACAACATGCAAGGATCAGCCAGGGCAACGCTGGGATTTTTCAGAAGCTTCACACAGCCTCAGTCAGTTAAGGCTTTTTTGTAGGAGCGAGCTTGCTCGCGAAAAACTCACAGGCGCCGCGTTTACTCAGGAAGCACGCGTTATCGTTGACGTTTTTCGCGAGCAAGCTCGCTCCTACAGAATTAATCCTGTTGTGGCTGATGTGCCTGTTTCGGCTCGCGGATCTTGTACCAGGCCACATACAGCGCCGGCAGAAACAGCAACGTCAGCAACGTCGCAATGATGATCCCGCCTATCATCGCGTAGGCCATCGGCCCCCAGAACACTTCCCGCGCAATCGGGATCATGCCCAGGCTCGCAGCGGCGGCCGTCAGCAGAATCGGCCGGCGCCGGTGCTCGGTGGCTTCCACCACCGCATCCCACGGCGTGTAGCCGGCCTCTTCGTACTCGTGGATCTGTGTGACCAGAATCACCGAGTTGCGAATGATGATGCCGATCAGCGCCAGGATCCCCAGGATCGCCACAAAGCCCATGGGCGTGCCCGTGGGGATCAACGCCAGTACCACGCCGATCAGCCCCAGCGGGGCGACGCTGGCCACCAGGAACATCTTCTGCACGCTGTGCAACTGGATCATCAGGAACGTGGCCATCAGGAACAGCATCAACGGCACCACCTTGGCGATCGGCCCCTGGGCCTTGCCGCTTTCTTCGACGGTGCCGCCGGTGGCGACTTTGTAGCCCACCGGCAAGCCTTCGCTGAATTTCTCGATGGTCGGCGCCAACTGCTTGACCAGGTCGGTCGGCTGCATCTCATCGCGCACGGCGGCCTTGATAGTGATGGTCGGCTTGCGGTCGCGGCGCCACACCAGCGGCTGCTCCAGCTCGTAACGCACGGTGGCGAACGCCAGCAGTGGAATCGAGGTGCCGTTGGGCGTAACAATCTGCAAGTTTTGCAAGGTTTCCGGGGTGCCCCGCTCGGCATCTTCGGCGCGGCCGACCACGTTGATCAGGTAAATATCGTCGTGCACCTGGGTCACCGCAGCGCCGCTGACCACGCTGTTCATCAACTGCGCCACGTCTTCCGACGACAGCCCCAATTGCCGCGCCTTGTCCTGGGCGATGTCCACCCGCAGCACTTTGCCCGGCTCGTTCCAGTCGTAGATGATCTCGCCCAGGTGGGTGTTCTGGTCGAGCAAGGTCGCCAGTTCGATGGCGTGCTTGCGCACCTGGTCGATGTCTTTGCCAGACACGCGGTACTGGATCGGCCGCCCTACCGGCGGGCCCATTTCCAGCGGCTGCACGTAGCTGCCTATGCCGACAAAATCATCGCGCAGACGCTGTTGCAGGCGGGCGATCAGGGCGCCACGCTCTTCCAGGCCCTTACTCACAATCACCAACTGCGCGTAGTAGGGGTTTTCCAACTGCTGGTCCAGCGGCAGGTAGAAACGAATCGCGCCCTGGCCGATGTAGGTACTCCAACGGGCGATGTCCGGGTCGTCCTTGATGATCGCCTCGAGGCGGTCAACGGCCTTGCGCGTCTCGTTGATCGAGGCGTTTTGCGGCAGGTTCAGGTCGACGAGAATTTCCGGGCGGTCCGACGACGGGAAGAACTGGTTCTGCACAAACTGCATGGAAAACACCGAAGCCACGAACAGCGCCACAGTGATACCAATCGCCCACCAACGGTTGCGCATGGCCCACAGCATGCCGCCATTGAAGGCACGGCCAATGCGCCCCGGCTCGGCGTTGTGCGGTTTCACATTGGCGCTGAGGATATGCACGCCGATCACCGGCGCAAACAGCACCGCCACCACCCATGACACCAGCATCGCCACGGCAATCACCGCGAACAGGGTAAAGGTGTACTCGCCCGCCGAACTGGCGTTGAGGCCAATCGGCACGAAGCCGGCCACGGTCACCAGCGTGCCGGTGAGCATCGGGAAGGCCGTGGAGGTATAGGCGTAAGTCGCCGCCTGCTCCTTGGTTTCGCCTTTTTCCAGGCGCGTGATCATCATCTCCACCGTGATCATCGCGTCATCCACCAGCAGGCCGAGGGCGATGATCAACGCGCCCAGCGACACGCGCTGCATGGTGATGCCGCTGTATTCCATGAACACAAATACCAGCGCCAGCACCAACGGGATCGAGCACGCCACCACCAACCCGGCGCGCATGCCGAGACTGATAAAGCTCACCACCAGCACGATGATCACCGCCTCGAACAATGCGCTGGTGAAGCCGCCAACCGCCTCCTCCACCACTTCGGCCTGGTCGGACACCTTGTGCACGCCGACGCCCACCGGCAGGTCGGCGGTCAGCTCGTCCATGCGCCCGTGCAGGGCCTTGCCGAACGACTGGATATTGCCGCCCTTCTGCATGGCGATGGCCAAGCCAATCGCCGGTTTGCCGTTGAAGCGGAACATCGGCCGCGCCGGGTCCACATAGCCACGGCTGATGTCGGCGATGTCCGCCAGCCGGTAAAAACGGTCATTGAGGCGCAGGTTGACGTTGGCCAGGTCTTTCTCCGAGGCGAACTGCCCGGAGGTGCGCACGGAGATGCGTTCGGGTCCTGCCTCGATCACCCCGGCGGGGGTCACGGCGTTTTGCGATTGCAGGCTTTGCACGACCTGGCGCTGATCAATCCCCAGGGCCGCGAGTTTGCGCGTGGAGAAATTCAGGTAAATCACTTCGTCCTGCTGGCCGATCATCTCGACCTTGCCCAGCCCCGGCACCGAGCGGATTTCGGCGCGCACCTGCTCCACGTAGTCACGCAGCTGGCGCATCGACAGGCCATCGCCGGTAAAGGCGTACACCGAGCCGAACACGTCACCGAATTCATCGTTGAACGACGGCCCCTGCAAGCCCTGGGGGAAGGTGCCGCGAATGTCATCGATCTTCTTGCGGACCTGGTACCAGATCTCCGGGATGGCCTTGGCGCTGGTGGTGTCCTTGAGGAACACGAACACCGTGGACTCGCCCGGCCGGGTGTAACTTTTCACGTAGTCGAGGGAGTCGAGTTCCTCGAGCTTCTTCTCAATGCGGTCAGTGACCTGCTTGAGGGTTTCTTCCTGGGTTGCGCCCGGCCAGCGAGTCTGGATCACCATGGTCTTGATGGTGAACGAGGGGTCTTCTTCACGGCCCAGGTTCATGTACGAGAACACGCCCATCAGCAGCGCGACGAACATCAGGTACCAGACGAAGGACTGATGCTTGAGGGCCCAGTCGGATAAGTTGAAGCTCCCTTTCATCGCGGGCTGTCCTCGTCGATTTTGACTTTTTGCCCAGGTTTCAGGCTGTTCACGCCGGCAGTGACAATGCGCTCGCCAGGTTTGACGCTGCCATTGAGCAAGGCGCTGCGGGTATCACGGCTGATAACCGTGACTTCACGCGGTTGCACGGTCTGGCTCTGGGTGTCGAGCAACCAGATGCGGGTCTTGCCGTCCACTTCCTGCAAGGCGCTCAGGGGCAGCTCGATGCGCGGGGCGATGGCAGTGCTCAAGGTCACGCTGATGGCCGTACCCAGGCGGAACGCGGCTGGGGTTTCGGCCAGGCTCAGGCGTGCGCGGCGGGTGCGAGTGGCGCTTTGGGCCTGAGGCTCGATCTCACGCACCACGGCGGTGGTGCGCACGCTGGGGTCCAGTTGGCCGGCGACCAGGAACACCACATCGGCAGGCAAGCGTTCAGCCAGGCCGGCGGGCAGGTCGATCACTGCTTCCTTGATGTCCGGACGGGCCAGGGTCACCACCTGCTGGCCGGCGCTGACCACCTGGCCGGCCTCGGCATTCCAGGCGGTGACGATGCCGGCATGGTCGGTGCGCAGTTCGGCGTAGTTGAGCTGGTCTTTGGCCTGGTTGACCGAGGCTCGGGCCTGGTCGAGGGTCGCCTGGGTGGTTTTCAGATCGGTCTGGGCCACATCCAGCTGGGCCTGGGCGCCGACGCCACGGTTGAACAGTTCCTGTTGCCGGCGAGCGTTGGCCTGGGCGTTGATGAACTGCGCCTGTACGCGCGCCAGGTCGCCCTGGGCAGCGCGCAATTGGTTCTGCTGGTCGGTGGGGTCAAGCACGGCGAGCAGAGCGCCCTTCTCCACTTCGGCGCCGACATCCACGGCGCGACGAGCGATGCGGCCAGGCACACGGAACCCCAGGTTGCTTTCATAGCGGGCCTGGATGGTGCCGGCGAAACGACCGAGGTTTTCCTGGTCTTCGGCCTTCACTTCCATGGACAGCACGGGCCGTATGGGTTCGGGCGGCGCCTCTTCCTTGGAGCAGGCCGCCAGCAACAGGCTGGCGGCGAAAATGAGCGTCAGTTGCTTCATGGCTGCGCTCCGGGTTGGGCGATTTCGACGACCATGCCGGGGTGCAGCAATTGCCCACCGGCTATCACGACTTTTTCACCGCCTTTGAGGCCCTCGCCGATGATCACTTTGCCGGTGAGGTAGCGCGCCACGGTGACCTTGTGCAACTGCGCCTTGCCTTCGCCGTCCACCAGCCACACGGCCGGCTCGTTGAGGTCTTTGGTCAGCGCCGACCAAGGCAGCTCGATGCTCGCCTTGGCCGGGCCATTGGCGGTGGCGCTGACCACCGACCCCAGCTCCATGCCCTTGGGCAGGCTTTGCAGGGCGATCTTCACTTGGACGGTGCCGGTATTGGCGGCCACGGCGGGCGTGACTTCGCGCACTTTGCCCACGGCCTTGATGCTTGGGTTGTCCAGCAGGCTCACCGTAATCGGCGCGTCGGGCGGCGGCTCCACCAGCAGGGACTCATACACGTTGAACACGGCGTCACGCTCGCCATCGCGGGCCAGGCTGAAGATTGGCACGGTGGCCTGTACCACTTGGCCGACTTCGGCTTGGCGCGCAGTGATGATGCCCGGGGCATCGGCAATCAGCGAGGTGTAGCCCAATTGTTCGCGGGCATTGGCCAACTGCGCCTGGGCAGCGGCCAGGGCACTTTGGCTGCTGCGCAGCGCGGCCTGGGCGGCGTCATATTCGCTGCGGCTGGTATAGCCTTTGGGCAAGAGTTTTTCCTGGCGCACGAAGGCGGCGGCAGTCTGCTTGACGCGCGCCTGTTCGGCCACGACCTGGGCCTGGGCCGAATCGACGTTGGTTTGCAGGTCCTTGGGGTCGAGCTTGGCCAGGACTTGCCTGGCCGTGACGCGGTCGCCCACGTCGACCATGCGCTGGATGATCTTGCCGCCCACGCGAAAGGACAGATCGGTTTGCACCCTCGCCTGGATATCGCCGGTCAGCGTCACCGCCGCGGCAAAATCCGCCGACTGCACGGTTTGCACGAACACCCGCGAATGCTGTTTGGGCTCGGCTTTGTCTTGGCCGCAGCCGCTGAGCAGGGCCAGGAGGCCAAGGCTGAAAATAAATGTCGAAGTGCGACCGCCCATGCAGGCTCCTTTTGCGTGATGCCGACGTGCAAGTGTGTATGCGACTGTGAGCTTAGATCAGGGTTCCTTATCTGCATGGAGGATCCCATACTCCAATGGTTCCCATGCTGACTAAATGCACATGCTTAAAACCCTCGCGGTGGCCAATTACCGCTCGATCAACAAATTGGTGGTGCCCCTGGACCGGCTGAACCTGGTGACCGGGCCCAATGGCAGCGGCAAGTCCAACCTGTATCGCGCCCTGCGCCTGCTGGCCGAAACCGCCCAGGGCGGGGTGATCAATGCGCTGGCCCGCGAAGGCGGGCTGGATTCGACCTTCTGGGCCGGGCCGGAAAACATCAGCCGGCGCATGCGCAATGGCGAAGTACCGGTGGAGGCCGTGGTCGCCCAGGGTGTCAAACGCTTGCGCCTGGGTTTTGCCGGGGAGGACTTCAGCTACGCCATCTCCCTGGGCATGCCCATTCCGGTTCCCGGCAGCGAGTTCAAACTGGACCCGGAGATTAAAAAAGAATGTATCTGGGCCGGCCCCCTCTACCGCCCAGCCAGCCTGCTGGTTCAGCGTTCGGGGCCGATGGTACGCGCCCGTGATGGCCGCGCCTGGGACGTACTGGCCCAGCACACGCCCAACTATCACAGCCTGTTCGATCAAGTGGGCAGCCTGCGCGGTTCGCCGGAAGTGCTGCTGCTGCGCGAAAGCATCCGTGGCTGGCGCTTTTATGATCACTTTCGCAGCGATGTGGATGCGCCGGTACGCCAACCGCAATTAGGCACGCGCACGCCGGTGCTGCATCACGACGGTCGGGACTTGGCGGCCGCGTTACAGACGATTCGTGAAGTGGGCGATGCCGAGGCCTTGCAGCACGCGGTCAGCGATGCCTTCCCCGGCGCACGGTTGCATATCGAACCGTTGCAGGGCGGACGCTTTGCCATCGAGTTCTATCAGGAAGGCTTGCTGCGCCCATTGTCGGCGGCGGAGCTGTCGGACGGCACCCTGCGCTACCTGCTGCTGATCGCCGCGCTGCTGACGCCCCGGCCACCGACCATGATGGTGCTGAACGAGCCGGAGACCAGCCTGCACCCGGACTTGTTGCCGGCATTGGCGCGCTTGATTATCCAGGCCTCGAAGCAGTGCCAGGTGTGGGTGGTGAGCCATGCCAGCCGGCTGATTGCGGCGTTGCAGCAGGATGAGGGATGTAATTCGATTGTGTTGGAGAAGGTGATGGGGGAAACGCGGATTGTGGGGCAGGGCATTTTGGATGCGCCGGCGTGGCATTGGCCGGAGTAGGAGCGAGCTTGCTCGCGAAAAACGTCAACGATAACGCAGCGCTATCTGGTAGCCCGCGTTGCCTGTGCGTTCTTCGCGAGCAAGCTCGCTCCTACAAGGGCAAGTTGATCAATCAGCCCTGCCACTTACCGCCTTCAACAATCACACTCTCAGGCTTGGTGTCGTCGCTCAGTTCTTTACGCACATATTGGTCATAAAGCTTGAGCAGAAACTTCTCCTCGCCCAACTTCGCCAGCTCGGCATTCACCCAGTCACGCAGCTCGATATTGCCCTTCTTCACCGCCGGGGCAATCGGCGCTTCATCCCCCAGTTTCTCTTCCAGCACGCGGTAGCCAGGGTTCTGCTTGGCCCAGCTGAACAGCACCAGGTTGTCTTGCGCATAGGCATCCCCACGGCCAGCCGACAATGCCTGCAGCGACTCGGAGTTCTTCTCGAACTTGAGCAGCTTCCAGTCCGGGTGGTTCTTGGTCAGCCAGATATCCGCCGTGGTGCCGGTGGTGACGATGGTCGTGCGAGTTGCCAGGTCATCCAGGCTTTTGACGGCGCTGCCATTCGGCACCAAGGCCTGCACTGCGACTTTCAGGTTGGGGTTGGTGAAGTCCACCGCTTCCTTGCGTTCAGGCGTCACGGTCATGTTGGCGAGGATCAGGTCGACCTTGTCGCTTTGCAAGAAGGGAATGCGGCTGGCCGGTTCCACGGCGACAAATTCCACCTTGTTTTCGTCGCCCAACAGGTCCTTGGCGAATTGACGGCCGATGTCGGTATCGAAGCCGACATAACGACCAGCTTCGTCCACAAAACCGAAGGGCGGCTTGTCGGTAAACACGCCGACAATCAGCTTGTCCCGCGCTTTGATTTTGTCGATGTAGCTCACAGCCGCAGGTTTTACCGGCTCTTCGGCCTTTTTATCGCAGCCGGCCAGCAAGGCGACGGCAAACAGTGGCAGCAGTAACTTTTTCATATCAGCTCCAGTTCCTTGATCTTTTTGGGCAGTGTTGAAACAAAGGAGAACTTCTCCAGGAACTGCTGCGCGCGTGCGGTTTGCGGGTTCGTAAAGAATGCCTCGGGGGTGTTGTGTTCGAGGATGCGACCGGCCTCCATGAACACCACGCGGTCGGCGACGGCGCGGGCGAAGGCCATTTCGTGGGTAACGATCAGCAGGGTCATGCCATCGCGGGCCAGGCCCTGGATCACTTCCAGCACTTCCTTGACCATCTCCGGGTCGAGGGCGGCGGTAACTTCGTCAAACAGCATGACCTGGGGGTTCATGCACAACGAACGGACGATGGCGATGCGTTGTTGCTGGCCGCCGGAAAGCTGGCGCGCGAAGGCGTCGCGCTTGTCGGCCAGGCCCACGCGCTCCAGCAGTTTTTCCGCCTGCTCACGGGCCTCGCGGGGGTCGCGCTTTTGCACTTTCAGCGGGCCGAGCAGGATGTTGTCGAGCACGCTCATGTGCGGGAACAGGTGGTAGCTCTGGAACACCATGCCGATGTCCTGGCGTACCTGGCGCCAGTCGGTGGTTTTATCCAGCAGCTCAATGCCTGCAAAGCGCAAGTGTCCGCTGTGAGCAACCTCCAACCCATTGAGGCAGCGCAACAAGGTGCTTTTGCCACAGCCGCTGGGGCCGAGGATCACCACCACTTCGCCACGTTGCACGCTCAGGTCGATGCCCTTGAGCACCTGCGTCTCGCCGAAGAATTTGTTGAAACCCTGGAACTCGATCAATGCGCTCATGCTTGGGCCCAGCGCCGTTCCAGCACCTTGGAGGCGGCTGACAACGGGTAGCAGATAAAGAAGAAAAACAGGAACAGCGCGCCATAGATCAATACCGACTCGTAGGTGCGCTCGATGATTTGCTGGCCGACCTTGATCACATCCACCACACCGATCAGCACCGCCAGGGAGCTGGTCTTGATGATGCGCGTGTAGACGTTGATGGTCGGCGGCGTCATGCGCTTTAGGGCCTGGGGCAGCAGTACATAGCCGTACAACTGTGGGCCGGACAGGCCAATCGACAGGCCCGCTTCGCGCTGGCCACGGGGCAACGAATGCAGCGCGCCACGCACCACTTCGCCCACCTCGCTGGCGCCCCACAACGACAGCACCAGCACCGCGCACCAGAAACTCGGGATACTCAGGCCGAAGAAGATCGGCAGGCCAAAAAACAACAGGTACAACCACACCAGCACCGGAATGGCACGGAACAGTTCCAGGTAAACCCGCAGCACGCCGTTGATCGCCTTGTTATTCAAGGTGCGCAGCACGCCGTAGAGCACGCCGCCCACCGTACTGAAGGCGATGCTCAAAAACGAAATCGACAGGGTTTGCGCAGCGCCCTTGCCCAGTTGCGGCAACGACACCCATAGCAACTCAAGACCCGAACTGGCCATGCTGGAGCCTCCTTTCCAGGCGGCTGAGCAACAGCGACAACGGCAGGAACAACAGCACGCAAATCAGCGTCAGCACGGCGAGCATTTCGTAGGTCTTGTAGTAAAGGGCGATGTAGCTCTTGGTGGTGTAGAGAATCTCCGGCACCGCCACCGCCGACACCACGGTGGTTTCCTTGAGCAGGAAAATGAAGTTGGCGAACAACGCCGGCAGGCTGAGGATGCCGGCCTGAGGCAGAATCACATGGCGCAACAGTTGCCAGTCGGACAGGCCAATGGACTTGCCCGACTCGATCTGCGTCAGCGGCACCGCTTCCACACCGGCGCGCAGCACTTCGGTGAGGTAGGCGCCGCCCAGAAAGGTCATGGTGATAATCGCCGCCCAGAACCCGGAAATATTGAACCCCAGGGCCGGCAGCGCGAAGTAGACGAAAAACAGCTGGATCAACAGCGGCGTATTACGCGCCAGTTCCACATACAGCGCCACCAGGCGCGACAGGTACGGCGTGCGAAACACCAGCAGCGCGGCGTTGATCAGCGCCACCAGCAAAGACGTGGCAATAGCGATCAAGCCGACTTGCAGCGTCACACCCACGGCCTTGAGAAACGCCGGGAGGGTGCTGAGGATAAAAGCGAAATCGAAGGTCATGTGCAGTCCATATCGCCGCATGGGTAATGCCGCGAGCGCAGTCCGTGCCGACGTGGATAACGTCAGCTAGCGCGAACTTTAAAGGTATAAAAACCAAAGTTTAAATACCGAAATAGCATATTGATATCACTCGAAAACCTAACCTCTGTGGGAGCTGGCTTGCCTTCGATCGTTCCCACGCTCTGCGTGGGAATGCAGCCCAGGACGCTCTGCGTCTGCTCTTAAGTCGTGACGCAGAGCGTCACAGGAGACGTTCCCACGCGGAGCGTGGGAACGAGCAAAAAAACGCCGACGCTGGAGAAGCCGTCGGCGTTGAAACTTTGAAGAGGGTTTTGGCTTACATCAGAACGCTGGCACCACCGCGCCGTTGTACTTCTTCTCGATGAAAGCTTTGACTTCCGGGCTGGTCAGGGCCTTGGCCAGCTTCTGGATAGCATCGCTGTCCTTGTTGTCCGGACGGGCCACCAGGAAGTTTACGTAAGGTGATTTGGCGTCTTCGATGATCAACGCGTCCTTGGCCGGGTTCAGGCCAGCTTCCAGGGCATAGTTGGTGTTGATCAGGTCGAGGTCAACCTGGTCCAGCACCCGTGGCAACAGGGCCGACTCCAGCTCTTTGAACTTCAGGTTCTTCGGGTTGCTGGCAATGTCTTTCGGCGTGGCCAGGGCGTTGGTCGGGTCTTTCAGGGTGATCACCCCGGCCTTTTGCAGCAGCAACAGGGCACGGCCGCTGTTGGAGCCTTCGTTCGGAATCGCCACGGTGGCGCCGTCTTTCAGATCTTCGATTTTCTTGATCTTTTTCGAGTAGCCGCCGAAGGGTTCAACGTGCACGCCCACCACGGTAATCAGGTTGGTGCCCTTGCCCTTGTTGAAGTTTTCCAGGTACGGCAGGGTCTGGAAGTAGTTGGCGTCCAGGCGTTTCTCAGCGACTTGCACGTTCGGCTGTACGTAGTCGGTAAAGACTTTGATCTGCAGGTCCACACCTTCCTTGGCGAGGGTCGGCTTGATCAGCTCGAGGATTTCGGCGTGCGGGATCGGCGTAGCGGCCACCACCAGTTTCTCGTTGGCCTGGGCGAAGCCGGCAGTCAGGGCAGCCGCCAGAGCGGTAAACAACAGAACCTTTTTCATGCAATGTCCTTCTAACGACCGTTTTTATGTGAGGTGCCAGCGAAGTGCTATCGCGGCGTGGGAAGGACAATACCTAGATTTTTTATTCCCGAACAATATCTTTTATTCACGTTGATATTCCATTTTGCTCATACAGGAATTTACGCACTGATTCTTTCTCGGCTGGGCTGGCGCTGGCAAAAATTCGTCGCACTTGCTCCAGCGGCGAACCCGCCACCGGCAAGTTCAAATGCCCGGGCAAGATTTCATCGCCACTGCTCACCAGCAAGGCAAAGTGAATGACGTTCTCCAGTTCACGGGTATTGCCCGGCCACGTGTGTTGTTCCAGCACCTGCTGGGCGGCGTCGCTGATCAGCGGCACCGGCAGGTCCAGGCGCTGGCTGTAGATGCCGAGGAAATATTCGGCCAGGGACAAAATATCGCCCACCCGCTCGCGCAGCGCCGGCAGGTCCAACCGACCCTCGCTCAAATAATGGAACAGGCGCTCGTGAAACTTGCCCACGGCCACCGCCTGGGCCAGGTCGATGCTGGTGGCGGCCACCAGGCGCACATCCACCGGGCTGGGCTGATGGGCACCGACGCGGGTGACTTCGTGGTTTTCCAGGGCCGCGAGCAATTTCACCTGGATCGGCAGCGGCAAGTCCCCAATTTCATCCAGGTACAAGGTGCCGCCATTGGCCGAGCCGAACCAACCCGCCCGGCTGCTTGCAGCCCCGCTATGACTGCCAGCGGCATAACCGAACAACTCGGCATCGGCATAGGTGGGGCTGATGGCGCCACAGTTGACCGAGACAAACAGGCCAGTACGGTCACTGCCACGGTGGATGTGCCGCGCCAGCAACTCTTTACCGCTGCCGGTTTCACCGCGAATCAATACGGGTAAAGCGCGCGGCGCCAGGCTTTCCAACTCTTCCCGCAGTTGGCGTGAACGTGGGTCGACAAACACCAGCGCCTTGGCGCGGATGCTCAACGGGCTTTTTTCAGCATCGGGAAAGGTCAGCAGCGGCTGGCCGAAGGTTTCATGCAGACTCATGGCAGGCTCCCGCCCCAATCCACACAGGGACGGGGCGTTGAAAAAATATTAGGCGCTGCGCCGAGCGTGATGCTCGAGGCGATGTTGCAGGCGATAGAGGTAAGCAAACCCTTGCTCCCAGCGCCGGTGGCCGGACTTCACATTGATATGCCCGGCGCCCGATAAGATGCCGGCTTCGGCGCCCCACTGACGCGCCAGTTCCAACGCCCTGGGGGCGCTCACGGCACTGTCGTTGTCGGAGCTGACCACTTGGCTGGGGAACGGCAACAAATCGGTAGGGATCGGTGCGAAGTTACGCAGGGCGGGCGCACACGCAGGGCGCTCGACATCCGCCGGTGCCACCAGCAACGCACCGCGTACCTGCCGCAAGAAGTGCACGGGAGCGGTGGCCGCCCAGTGGGCCACGGTGATGCAACCCAGGCTATGGGCGATCAGGATGACCGGCGTGCTGTCGGCAGCGATGGCCTCGGCCAGTGCGGCAACCCAGTCCTCGCGACGCGGCGTCAGCCAATCGGCCTGTTCCACCCGAGCGCTGTTGGGCAAGCTGTTCTGCCAATGGGTTTGCCAATGATCTTCTGGCGATCCTTGCCAGCCCGGCACGATCAGATAACGAATCGACTCGCTGTGCATGGGTGTGCCCTCCTGCAGCGTTTAACGTTGCTGACCAGTATAGGGGCCACCCAACAATCAAATAAGGAATAAAAAGGAATTTATTAATAACCATATCGAATTACCATTTTAAATGGGTCCGACCATCGCCCCGGTTACGACACACAGGTGCAAAGGGGCGATGGCTGTGGCTGAGCGCGATCAGTCAATGGGATATCGGCAAGTTACTACTACCGGCGCCTGGCGCTCTGCTGACTCAACGCGAATGATGCATAGAGTGCTCGGCGCCGATAGTGACCCCAAACTTATGATTCATCGGCATATAATAATCTCGGACTTGCACGTACTTCTTTCCATAGTTTTCAGGAAGCAGTAGACGTGCATTCAAGAGTTCCGTTATATCATCAACAAACGGAAAGAACCCGTATTTTTCCTGCGCCAATACGTCGCCAAACAGTCTAGGCCCGGTGACTTCAAATATTTTTGTTTCATACTCTTTATAGGCTTGCTGTTCTGCGGCGGTTGACGTTTCCTTAAGGAAAGGACGATGAGTGCCAAACCACGACTCGTTGCTTTTATACCGTTGATACGACTCCTCCAAAATCTTATCGAATAGAGGATTGCCAGGCTGAGTTGCAAAGTTACTTGTGTTGAACCCCTTGAAGTCCGTTGGTTCATACGTCACAGGCGAGTTCATCAAGATATCATTGGGCGTAGCACTGAGCGTGACGTCTCCTACATTAAACGCCAGCGCATCGTCCGTATCCAGATAAATACCACCGTATTTTTTCATCAACGCTACGCGCATTACATCCGATGAGGCCGATAAATTCTGCCCTTGCCCGGAACGAAAATATTGATACATTTCAGCGTACTTACCGGCATTCAATTCTCGAAAGGCCTCATCCTCTTTCAAATCATGCACTTCAAGCCCACCCACTCTGTGATCGAGAGCGGACTTGATTTTATCAAATGCACTTGCGTCATTCGCATCGACATGAACAATCGACTTATACCCAGGACTTTTCCTGGAGTTCTCAATAATGTTTTCAATTAAATGTTCCGGCATTTCGTTGCCGGCCCAGAAATAGTGAATCACCTTTGGCACTTCTGTCGCACCGGACGGCAGCGAAGGCAACGGCGGTAACTTGAACGTTTTATTGATCATTGAGGCCGGCGCGTTTTTGCTCCCTGCAATCGCTTCGGCTTTAGAGCCAGCCTGCCATCGCCCTCCACCGTTACGCCAATAAAACACATCATCGACTTGGCCATTCTCACCCAGCCCACGCCAAAGGCGCGCCTCAACGTCATACGTGACTTTGGTGCCGTATCGACCCACATGAACCATGTAATCTTCAGAGAGCAATTGATACACACCGTCCATAGGAACCGTGACCTCATCGAGGATCGCCGGAGACGAAACGGGACTCATCGGGTACCCAATACGCCCGTTGACATGTCGTGGCGGATTGAAGAACGGGCGGCCTTGGTCATTCACTTGAGTAGGCGCCTGGGCTGCAACATCAACCTGCGAGGCCATCGCCCCGCCGGGAATCCGCTCTGTCAGCACCTTCGCAAGCGGTGCTCCCGCATGGGTGACTAACGGCGGTACAGCGTTCAATACCCCAAAAACGATACGGTCAGAAGCTGTCGCCTTACCTTCGACGGCATCGTCAATGCCGATACCTGTCTGGGTGGCCCCGGCAGCCAGGAAGAACACATCCAGCGCTACCGCCACCTCCGGCATCACCAACGCCAGCGGTGTCATGAACATGGCAACCTTTGTGGCCTCTTCCACGCCCTGCAGGACTTTGTTCTTGGTGTAGTCACTGTCACTGACGATCGCATTCTGCGCATCAGAATACGACCGCGCCTTTTGTCGAACCTTGACGGTTTCGAAAGGATCGCTGTTCACCGGGTCGACCGTAATGTAGCGATCCGGTATCCAATCGTTGATTCTGTCAAAGAATGAACTGTCGGGCGCCTGGGCTTCGGACCAACTTGCCATGCCTTCCAGGGATTGGCGAACCCCGTCCGAAAATGACCTCTTGGCCTGGTCGCTGAGAGAAAAATGCATCAACAGCGCTTCGCGCTTAACGGGGTCAATGGCTTGCTGGGCCAGCCACTTTTTCATTTGTTGCGGATTATCGAAACGATGTATCGGCGAGGAATTGCCTGGGATGTAAAGCAATGTCAGCTGGGTTTTCCGGTCGGTCACGCACATCAAATCGGTCGACTGAAACCCATTGATGTTCAGCAGGCCGATATCCAGGTCCGGGTCCTTCGTGGCAGACGCTTTAAAGTCCTGCACCGTCAGCTCAGACCAGTCCTTTTGCGCAACAGGCCCCAACGCACGCTGGGCGAGTGCCGCCTCCGCAGGACCCAGGGTTCCCTCCAGGCGCTGTAGATGGATGGCTTTGACAAAGGAGATCTTACTCAAAGCCGCATAGGAGTCCGTGTGCTTGTCCCAGAACCCATCCAGCGTTTTCTTGTAAAGCTGGGTACGGTCGGTGTCCCAGACTAACGCCTTGAAGTCATCAACCGGTATGGACACACGGGTGTCGGCATTGAAAGGCCCAGTACCCGGAGCGCTGGGTTCTCGATAAATACCTTGTCGACTGTTTGCTTCCTGCACCCAACCGTCAATTTTATTGTAAACATAAACGACTGGTGAAAAGTATTTGGCAATTTTTACAAACCAGCCTTCATTATCTTCTATCGTCACATCCTGCCGGTTTTTCAAAGCGGCTTGCGTCAAGGTGATCTTTTCCACCACCGCATTTTCATCTTCGCTATCATTTTTAAATGTCACCAAATAGGTCTTGTCAGGATCAACATCTACCCCCCACTGCTGTTTGATCTTTGCGGATAAAATAGCTGAAATTTCTTTTTCGGGGGACACGAAATCGGCGGAATGCTTAGCGACGTAGGATTCTAAATTGGCGTTCTTCTTCAGCACCGAACCTCCATTATTCTCCGTTCGGGCAACACTATTTTCCCTAACACTTTGCAATGCGCTATTTTTTCTCTGGTAATCAGCCGGGCTTGGTAGTTTACAGGCCGACGGATGTTGGATGCCTGACGGGCGAGATATTGAAGGTGCCACTGCCGGAGGCTGTTCTTCTGGCTTTTTAACGACGACTGGTGAATTAACGAGCGTATTTACCAGCTGAACGGGAAATCGTATAGACATGCACTTACTCCATTAATTGAATCACTCCATGCGCCGACCAGCATAAGCATGCCAGCGAAAATTGCACGCTCGTAAACATGTAAATTCTTTTCCTACGCAACATCTGTAAATACGTAATGCTTAAATAAAAAAAGGCCGCACCCTGCCAAGGAAAGCGGCCCAAAAACTGTCGAGACTTTTTGAAACTAACGTGCGGTAATCACCGACAATTTGGTAATACCCGCGCGCTCGATCGACGCCATCGCCCGCGCCACTTCGCCGTAATTCACCCCATCATCAGCCTGCAGTT
The DNA here is from genome assembly GCF_014268375.2 of Pseudomonas salmasensis. Classification (NCBI taxonomy): domain Bacteria; kingdom Pseudomonadati; phylum Pseudomonadota; class Gammaproteobacteria; order Pseudomonadales; family Pseudomonadaceae; genus Pseudomonas; species Pseudomonas salmasensis. The sequence goes on along the minus strand of NZ_CP077083.1, from coordinate 3,831,964 downwards.
GCACCCGCACCTCGGGGTCCTTGGCCTTGGCCGCCTGCAGGTTGAATTCCAGCAGGTCCGGCTCGATGGCGTCCTTGTTGATAAACACCTTGCCAGCGCCGTCGATGCTCACCACCAGCGGGTCTTTCTGCTCAACCGGCGCCACGGCCTGGGTTTTGGGCAGGTTGATCGGGATGGAGTTGGTCAACAGCGGCGCGGTGACGATAAACACCACCAGCAACACCAGCATCACGTCCACCAGCGGCGTGACGTTGATCTCGCTCAGCACCTCATCACTGTCTTGCGTGGAGAAGGCCATTCAGGACGCCTCCTTCACTTTCTGCGGGCTGCCGGCGCTGGCCTTGGCCAACGTAGGATGCAGCAGCACGCGGAACGAATTTTTCTGCGCCAGGCTGTAGAAGTCGTGGGCAAAGTCATCCAGGTCGGCCGCCGTCAGCTTCAGGCGACGCAGGAAGTAGTTGTAGACCAGCACCGCCGGCACCGCGACGGCGATCCCCACCCCGGTCGCGACCAACGCTGCGCCGATGGGCCCCGCCACCGTTTCCAGGCTGGCGGACCCGGCGGCGCTGATCCCCTTCAGCGCTTCCATGATGCCCCACACGGTGCCAAACAGACCGATAAACGGCGAGGTGCTGCCGATACTGGCGACTACGGCCAGGCCGGTTTCCAGAGAGCGACGCTCACGCACGATCTGCTGGCGCAGGGCGCGTTCGAGGCGGTCTTGATGGTTGATTGCCTGGCTCAAATCCGCAGCATGGCTGGCGTCACCCACCTGGATCGCCGCATAACCGGCCTGGGCCACATGTGCGGCGGCGCCGGGCTGGGTTTCGGCAAGTTCTGCGGCGGCATCGAGGCTCGATGCCGCCCAGAACTGGGTGTGAAACTTGCGATCCTGGGCCTTGAGGCGACCGAACTGCACGCCCTTGAGCAAGGCCAGGCCCCAGGTAGCGACCGAAAAGGCCACCAACAGCCAGATCACCGCGCTTTCGATGGATTCAAGTGGAGATGCCAATGCCATGATGTTTTCCCTCTGCGCCGCTGAATAATTAATGAATCTTGAAATCGATGGGCACGCTCACCCAGCCGTTCTGGGCCACATCGCCCTGCTTGGCCGGCACAAAACTCCAGCGCTTCACCGCAGCCAATGCCGCGTCATCCAACTGCTGGCGACCGCTGCTTTTTTGCACCTGGATCTCACCCGGTTTACCGCTGGCCAGCACCTGCACCCGCAGCAACACCGTGCCTTCCCAACCGCGACGCTGAGCCAGTGACGGGTACTCCGGCGCCGGGTTCTTCAGGTACGCGGCGTTGGCCGACGCGGGTGTCACCGGGGCGGGCGCCACAGGCACTGGCGTAGCGGCTGGAGCTGGCGTCGGTGGTGTTGGCACTGGCGGCGGCTCGACCGCTTTGGGTACAGGCTTGGGCGCAGGTTTAGGCGCGGGCTTGGGTTTGGGAGCCGGTTTGGGCGGCGCCGGCTTGGCGGCCAACTCATCCACCACCGGCGGCGGTGGTGGCTCGAGCACGGGCGGCGGTGCTGGCGGTGGCGGCTCAACCACCGGCGGTGCCGGCTGGGAAAACTCGATGGTCATCGGCGGAATTTGCGGCGGCACAATCGGCAGCACCGGGGTGGGCTTCTGACTTACCCAATAGATCACCGCGCCATGCAACGCCAACACCAGCAGCCCCAGCAGGATGCCTTCACGGCGGCTGGAGAAACGCTTCGGGGTCTGCTGCAAACGCAATTGCCCCAACGGCGCGCGGTGCGGCCGGCCAAGGTCGACCAACTCACCACTCGGTGCCTGGCGCCACAGCGCCTCGTGTGCACTGGCGGCGGTCTGGACATTGCCCATTGATTCACTCCCTGCGGCTTTGAAAACCGACGGGCCTGTAGGCAGGGCCGTCTAGGGCTGAATCATCGGGGCCAGACCCTTATCTCTTAAAGTAATCTTTAAAGTTATACATAGATCAAAATTGAATAACCATGAAGGCCATGCGGCGCTAGCCCACGTCCACCGTGGCCTGGCGCCCAGGCGTTATTTTTCGATGCTTTGAAGGCATACAAAATATTCGGCAAAGGTATGGGTCAGTGCGGGTTTCCAGCGCATAACGCGAGCAATTCGCTCAGCAATGTCTGGCCCGCCGCGCCGAGGCCACTGCGGCCATACAAGGCTAATCGCACGCCGTGTACCGGCGGCAGGCCACTCTCCGGGCCGAGTATGCGATGGCCCGGTTGCAACACCCGTTCCGGCAATAAACTGATGCCCAACCCCGCCGCCACCGCCGAACACACACTGGCCAGGCTGGCGCTGGAATAGCCGATGCGCCAACGCCAGCCGGCACGCTCAAGATGGTGCAGCATGTCATTGCGATACAGGCCGCCTACCGGGAAAGCCACCAGCGGTAAAGGATCACGGCCCAGCGCCGGCGTGCTGAGGCTGTCGACCCAATACAAGGGCTCGGGCCACGACGCTACACAGTCGTCGCTGTCGCCCATCTGCTTGACCAGCAACACGTCAAACTCGCCGCCCCGATACTGACGCTGCAATTCAGGGCCCAGCCCGCTGGTGACTTCCAGTCGAACCCGTGGATAAGCCACGACGAACGCCGAAAGCAGCGGCATCAGGCGCTCGGCAGCAAAGTCCTCCGGCACGCCGAGGCGCAACACGCCGTCGCTTTGCTGGTTGATCAGCACATCGGCGGCTTCTTCATGCAGCGCCAGAATGCGCCGCGCATAGGCGAGCAGACGTTCACCCTCAGTGGTGGGCACCACACGGCGCTGGTCGCGATCGAGCAACTGGCACGTCACCGCGTCTTCCAGGCGGCGGATCTGCTGGCTGACGGTAGACTGGGTCAAATGCAGGCGCTCGGCGGCGCGGGTGAAATTGCCGCAGTCCACCACGGCGACAAAGCTGCGCAACAACACAGGATCGAACACACTTATCACCATTGCGTTTGCCACTGGTTGGCATGGTTATATTTAATTTCAGCATACCTTGGCGCCTCGCCATACTCATCCCTCATTTGCCCACCCGGACCCTGCCTGCCATGACGCTGAACTCGACACTCGCCGGACGACTTGCCGGCTGGGGCCTGCTGGTGGTGCTTGGCCTGAACCTGCGCCCCATCCTCAGCTCCATCAGCCCCTTGCTCGGTGAGATTCGCCAGGCCACCGGCTTGAGCTTCCAGAGCAGTGCCTTGCTCACCAGCCTGCCGGTGATCTGCATGGGGTTGGTGGCACTGGTGGGCGTGCGCGTGGAGGCTCGCCTGGGCGAGCGGCGCGGCATCGCCCTGGGCTTGTTGATGATTCTGCTGGCGTGCCTGGCGCGCTGGTTGATGGGCCAGGCTTCGGCGCTGCTGGTCACTGCGCTGCTCGGCGGCGCAGGCGTGGCGCTGATCCAGGCGTTGGTGCCGGCGATGATCAAGCGCGAATTCCATCACCGCGTGCCGGTGGCGATGGGGGTGTACTCGGCTTCGCTGATGGCCGGCGGTGGGCTGGCGGCGCTGCTCAGCCCAGTGGTGGCCACGCATTTCGAGCAATGGCAGGCGGGCTTGGGTGTATGGCTCTTGCCAGCGCTGGGGGCGTTGCTGCTGTGGGCCTGGCTGCCGCTGGGCGCGGCGCGAAACCCACAGCAGGCGCCTGCGTTCAAGGGCTTGCGCAACCGGCGCGCCTGGCTGCTGGCGCTGTATTTCGGCCTGGTCAATTGCGGCTATATGAGCATGGTGGCGTGGCTGCCCGCCTACTATCAGCAACTGGGCTGGGGCGTGCTGCCCAGCGGTTCATTGCTGGCGTTCATGACGATTTTTCAGGTGACTGCCGCCCTGCTGATGCCGGTGCTGGCGCAACGCGGTATCGACCGCCGCCCATTGCTCAGCATCAGCCTGTTGGCGCAAACCATCGGTTACCTGGGCCTGATCATCGCGCCACAGGAATATCCTCACCTGTGGGTGGCCTTGTGCGGCTTCGGCCTGGGGGCCTGCTTCGCCCTGAGCCTGCTGCTGACCCTCGACCACCATCGCGACCCTCGCCAAGCCGGGCAACTGGCGGCGTTCGTACAAGGCGTGGGCTTTTTGATCAATGCGATTTCGCCATGGCTGACCGGCTGGCTGCGCGAGCTTACCGGCCACTTTGTCAGTGCCTGGGTGGTGCTGACGGTGACGGTGGTGGCGATGCTGCTGGTGACGCGGGTGTTCAGCCCGGCCACCTATCGCACCGACCTAGAAATCGTAGCGCCCAGTCACGCCTAGGGTGCGCGGCGTGCCCAGCAGGCCCTCGTAACCGCCGTTACCGCCGGTCCACAGGGTGGTGTAGTAGGTTTTGTCGAAGGCGTTTTTCAGCCACAGCGACACATCCCACTGCCCCTGGTCATAGTCGCCGCGCAGGCCGGTCGACAGGTTGACCACCGCATAAGCCGGGATCTGCCCGTAGTCGGAATCTTCCACCGTGCCCACCGCCTTGGAACGGAACGCGTAGCTGGCGGTGACGTAAGGTTCGAAGCCGTTCGCCAGGTTCCACTTGTACTCGCCGTTGGCGTTGGCGATCCACTTGGAGGCGCCCACCACCTGATGGCCGCTCAAGTCGCAGGACGCCGGCGCACCGGGACGCAGGCTGGTTTCCGGCGGGCATGGCGCATCCTTGTAAGACAGGTACGTCACGTCGTTGAAGGAGCCGTTGATGTTCAGGGTCAGGCCCTTGATCGGCACCAGGGTGCTTTCCACTTCCACACCCCGCGAGCGCACCGAGCCGGCGTTGGTCAGGTACTGCACGCGGTTGTCCTGGTCGTAGGCGTTGGTCTGGTAGCCGTTGACCTGGGTCCAGAACAGGTTGGCATTGAGCTGCAGGCGGCGGTCCCACAACGTGCTCTTGAAGCCCAGCTCGGCGTTGTTGGCGCGCTCGGTGCCGATCAGCAGCGAGTCGGCCCCGGCTGTTGGCGCAGACCCCACCGCCAGGTTCACACCGCCAGACTTCTCGCCATGGGACAGCGTCGCGTAGCCCAGCAGGTTTTCGTTGAAGTGATAACTGAGATTGAGCAGCCCCGACGGCGTGGCGCTGTATTGCGAAAGGTCGCCCGAATCATAGGCCCCGGTACGCCCACGCCGCGCCGTGGCGGCAGCACCGCTGACCGCCGCGCCACCGACTGGCGCATTGCGCGTGACCCAGGCGCTTTTCTCTTCGTAGGTGCCGCGCACACCGGCGGTGAAATCCAGGCGCTCGGTCAGGTGCCAGGTGCCTTGGGCGAACAGCGCGAAGCTGTCGGTGCGGATATGCCCGTTGCCCACACTGCTCACATTGCTCAACGCACCGGCAGGCGTGCCGTTCCAGATATCAGCCTTGGGCCCATAGTAGGCAAAGGATTTGTTATCCAGGTCGGAGCCGAAGTAGTAAGCGCCGAGCACGTAATCGAAGAAACCACCGCTGGGCGACGCCAAGCGAAACTCCTGGGACCACTGCTTATCTTCCACCGAAACCCCGGCGTTATACGACGCCGGTACGTTGAGGCCGTCATCGTTGCGCGGGGTGAAATTCCACCAGCGGTAGGAACTCACCGAGGTCAGGGTGAAGTCGCTGGGCAGCGTCCAATTGGCTTCCAGCGACGTACCGCCCTGGAACACCGTGACGTGCTGGTCGTTGTCCAGGTTGACCTTGCGATGGGTGCCGTCCACCAAGGTGGCGCCCGCCGCGTTGGCCCGGGATTGATACAGGTTGGTGCCATTGATGGTCGGCCCGGTGCTGTACAGCACGCGGGTGCCGGCGCTGGAGTCTTCTTCGTTGTAGTCGCCGATCCAGCGCAGGTTGAAGGCCTCGCTGGGCTTGTACAGCAGTTGCCCGCGAAAGCCCTGGCGTGAGCCGCCGTTCAGATCATGGCCGTCGTGTTCATTCTTGATGTCGCCGTCGCTGCGCGTGCGATAGGCCGAGAAACGCCCCGCGAGGTCATCGGTCAGGGGGCCGGAAATCGTGCCCTTGGTCTGGAAATAACCGTCCTCGCCCAGGGAGGTTTCGATACTGCGCTCCGGGGTAAAGCTCGGCGCGCGGGTGCTGATATTGATCACGCCAGCGGTGGTGTTCTTGCCGAACAACGTGCCCTGGGGGCCGCGCAAAACCTCAAGCTGCTCGATGTCCATCAGATCGAACACCGCCATGCCCGGGCGCCCCAGGTAGACGTTGTCGATATACAGCCCCACGCTGCCTTCCAGGCCGTCGCTGGCCGGGTTGTTACCCAGGCCGCGGATCGACACGCTGGACTGGCGCGCATGCATGTAGGCGACGTTGACGCTGGGCACCAGTTGCTGCAAATCCTGGATGCGGTACACCCGCTGGGTTTCCAGGGCCTGGCCGCCGACCACGCTCATGGGCGTCGGCACGGCCTGGGCACTTTCGGTCCGCCGCCGGGCGGTCACCGTGACGGTTTCCAATTGGCCACTGGCGCGCTCGCCCTCGCCGGCAGGTGCGGATGTTTCAGCGGCCTGGGCCGGCGACCAACTGGTACCGCCGGCCACCAACATAGCCAGGGGCAAGGACTTGAACAGACTCATAAGCGGCTCCAGAACCCCGGAATACTCGTCGCCTCATATTCCCAAAGGTTATTTATTTATGTTTTTACGAACATTTACTGCATAAGAGATAGCCTTTATAAGGAGTCGACGTAATGCATAGCCAATGCATTTCCCGGATATTTTTGATGTGAAAAATGCATATCGACCTGCGCCAGCTTCGCCACTTCATCGCCCTCGCCGAACAGCGCAGTTTCGTCGCGGCAGCCGCAGCGGTGAACCTGTCGCAGTCGGCGTTCAGCCGCAGCATCCAGGCCCTTGAGCACAGTGCCGGCTGCCAACTGGTGGACCGTGGCCGCAAAGACCTGGCGCCCACCAAGCAAGGCCAGGTGCTGCTCGAACATGCACGCCGCCTGGTCAGCGGCGCACAACAACTGGCCAACGAAATCAGCCAGTTCAATGGCCTGGAAGCCGGCGAACTGCGTTTCGGTTGCGGCCCGGCGCCGGCAGCTGGGTTAGTCCCACGTGCCATCGGCAGTTTTATCGGGCGCTACCCCAAGGCCCGCGTGCAGTTCCAGGTGGATGACTGGCAAAGCCTGGGCAAGCGGCTGCTCAGCGAAGAGTTCGAATTCTTCGTCGCCGACACCCGCCACTTCGAAGCCAACCCCGACTACCACACCCACCGCCTGCGCCCGCGCCGTTGGCACTTCTGCTGCCGCGCCGGCCACCCCTTGGCCACGCGTAACAGCGTCAGCGCCGCCGAGCTGATGAGCTACCCGCTGGCGGTAACCATCCGCCCGCCGAACCTGCGCAAAGTCATCGTCGACCTCAGCGGCCAGCCGGATTACCAGCCCAATGTGGAATGCGAAAACGGTTACAGCCTCATGGGCGTGGTACTGCGCTCGGACGCCATCGGCATCGTCAGCGCCAACAGCGACGTGCTGCACATGGCACGCGGCGAACTGGTGTGTTTGCAGATTGAGGGATTGGACGAAAACCTGGAGGAGCGCTACACCCGCTACGGGATCGTCAGCCGCGCGGGGTATCGGTTGTCGCCGTTGGCGCAGGCGATGATTGAGCAGATCAAGGAGATAGATGAGAGAGACGAGGATGCTTATGCGTTGGAAAATATTGCGGTCTGACTAGCGGCTGCCCGTCACTTGCGTGAAGTCATCATTAGATAACAAAGATCACCTACAAGAGGGTCTATGACCTTTTGACCCGCACGAGGAAGCGCGTTTGATGGACTGTATCTTTTGCAGCATTGCCCGCGGTACTGCTCCCGCCCATCTCCTATGGGAAGACCAGACCCACATGGCCTTTCTCTCCATATTTCCCAACACCCGGGGGTTCAGTGTCGTTATCCCCAAAACCCATCACGGCAGCTATGCGTTTGCCGAACCGGACACCGTGCTGTGCGACTTAGTCATCGCAGCCAAGAAGACGGCGACGCTTTTGGACAACGCGCTAAAGGGTGTCGCCAGAACGGGCATGATTCTGGAGGGTTATGGCGTCGATCATCTGCACGCCAAATTATTCCCGATGCACGGCACCGGGGAAGATAGCGCCTTCAAAAAAATCAGCTCGACCCAGGACAAATATTTTGAGCGTTATGAAGGTTATGTCTCCTCTCATGACGCTGCCAGGGCAGACGATACAGCGCTGGCAGAACTGGCCGCTCACATCAGGTCATTCGCCGGGTAAGCCAACGCTAACCACGATGCGAAGCGAGCCGCTCTTGATCTTGATCTGCTTGTGATCTTGATCTCAGGCGCCCCGTTAAACCACGCTGGCCGGAATTCGACAGGGATTTGGGGGGGTAAACCGGCAGGGATGCCGGTTTAGCCGCCCCGCGCCATGGATGGCGCGTGGCGGCGGCCCCCCAAATCACTGGCGGATTACGGGCACACCGAGCCCAAGCGAGGTGCCGAGTGGTGGGGCAAGAGCCCTTTGGTTACTTTGGGGCTCTTTTCCAAAGTGACCCGCCGTCAGGGCGGAACCCTAAGTGGCCGTTACCTAAATAACGGATATGTACTCGGTCTGATCCAACATCCCGGTCAGCTGTCAGGCCGCCTTCGCGAGCAAGCCCGCTCCCACAATTTGATCGTGGAGTGTCAGGTAGATGAGTGTCGGCTGGCTGGCCGTCATCGCAGGCAAGCCAGCTCCCACAGGTTGATCGTGGGGCGTCAGGTAGATGAGTGTCGGCTGGCCGGCCGCCATCGCAGGCAAGCCAGCTCCCACAGTTGGATCGCGGAGTGTCAGGTAGGTGGGCGTCGGCTGGCGGGCCGGCTTCCCCATTTGAAATGCAATCCCCTGTGGGAGCTGGCTTGCCTGCGATAGCGCCAGCAGCCACACCCATGCATTCCCTGCATAAAATCCAGACCTCAAATGCACTTGCCAGCCCCCCCTGCGAACGGCGAAAAAACGCTTCTGTCCTCCGTCCGGTAAACCCCCATGTCTGAACCAAAACCCGTGCGCAACGTGCTCTACATCATGTGCGACCAACTGCGCCGCGACTACCTGTCCTGCTACGGCCATGCCCATCTGCACACGCCAAATATCGACCGCCTGGCCGCCGCCGGTGTGCGTTTCAGCCGTGCCTACACCCAGGGCACGATTTGCGGCCCATCGCGTATGTCGGCCTACACCGGGCGCTATGTCAGCAGCCATCAAGTGGCATGGAACGCGGTACCGCTGCCGCTCGAAGAGCTGACGATCGGCGACTACCTGCGCCCCCACGGTATCCGCACCGCACTGGTGGGCAAGACCCACGCCACGCCGAACCTTGAGGCCTTGCAGCGCCTGCAGATCGACCCCGACAGTGCCCAGGCCGAGCCGCTCAACGAGGTCGGCTTCGACGCGTATCTGCGTCACGACGGCATCTACCCCGACAGCCCGCTGTTCGACGATAAGCGCGAGTCCGCGCCCTACACCCAGTACTTGCGCGATCACGGCTACAGCGGCCGCAACCCCTGGCATGAATGGGCCAACGCCGCCGAAGGTGAGAACGGCGAAGTGCTCAGCGGCTGGCACATGCGCAACGCCGGCAAACCCGCACGTGTGGCCGAAGAGCATTCGGAGACGGTCTACACCACCGACCGCGCCATCGACTTTATCGACGAGCAAGGTGAACAGCCGTGGTGCCTGCACCTGTCGTATATCAAACCGCACTGGCCCTACATCGCGCCGGCGCCTTATCACGCGTTGTACGGCGCCGAGCATGTGCAGGCGCCGATTCAACCGGAACACACCAGCGACCATCCGGTGTACCAGGCATTTCGCCAACACCAGGAGAGCCAGAACTTTTCCCGTGACGAGGTGCGCCTCACGGTGATTCCCACCTACATGGGGCTGATCAAACAGATCGATGATCAACTCGGGCGGCTGTTCGACTTTCTGCAAGGCACTGACCGCTGGGACGACACGCTGATCGTGTTTACCAGCGACCATGGCGACTTTCTCGGCGATCACTTCCTCGGTGAAAAAGAATTCTTGCTGGAGCCTGCGGTGGGTATTCCGTTGATCGTGCGCGACCCGCGTGCCAGCGCCGATATCAGCCGTGGCACCGTGGACGAGCGCCTGGTGGAAACCATCGACGCCTTGCCCACCTTCCTCGACGCCTTGGGCTTGCCCGCCGCCGACCATCGCCTGGAAGGCCGCTCATTGATTCCATTGCTGCACGGCGCGCAACCCGCCTGGCGCCGCTATGCCATTGCCGAATACGACTACGCCTTCCAGGCCCCCGCTCGCGAGCGCCTGGAGCAACCCATCGACCGTTGCCGCATGACCATGGTGCGCAGCGAGCGCTGGAAGTATCTGGCGTACGACAGCTTTCGCCCTCAACTGTTCGACCTGGAAAACGACCCGCAAGAACTGCACGACCTGGGCAGCGATCCGGCCTATGCCGAGGTGCGCGAAACTCACTTGGGCTATCTGTTCGACTGGCTACGCGGGTTGAAGCGGCGTACCACCATCAGCCACACGGAAGTTGAACTGCGTGGGCAGTGGTTTCGTTATGGTGAGCCAGAGGCAGAGAAAGTGGTGAAGATCGGGGTCTGGTAAACACCACAAACCAAATGTGTGCGGGCTTACTCGCGAATGCGCAGTGTCAGTCGACGAATTCATCAACTGACCCACTGCATTCGCGAGCAAGCCCGCTCCCACATTTTTAATCTTCACCCGGCTTAGAGACCTTTAGTGGTTTTGCTTGATTGCCCCTGCACGCCCACCGGCACATCCCCTTTGAGCGTAACCCGCCGCACGATGCGCTCCTGGGTGCCGTAGTCGTCCACCGCGTAATGCTGGGTGGCGCGGTTATCCCAGATCGCCACGTCACCGGTGTTCCAGCGCCAGCGCACGGTGTTTTCCAGGCGGGTGACGTGGCCTTGCAGCAGGTTGAACAACTGCGCCGACTCTGCCTGGGAGTAGCCTTTCAGGCGTTTGACGAAGTGCCCCAGCAGCAGGGTTTTCTCACCGCTGACCGGGTGCACACGTACCACCGGGTGTTCGGTTTCGTACACCGTGGAGGTGAACACTTTGCGGTACTCCTCAAGCTTCTCCACCGCCACGTCCGGCTTGCGGGCGGCATAGTCGTATTCGTTGCTGTGCACCGCCCAGAGGTGGTCAGCCAGTGCGCGCAGCTCCGCGCTGAGGTCGTTGTAGGCAGCGGCGGTGTTGGCCCATACGGTGTCGCCGCCGGACGCAGGCGCCAGCACCGAACGCAGGATCGAGGCCTTTGGGTACGCATCGACGAAAGTCACGTCGGTGTGCCAGGAGTTGGCGCGCTGTCCACGGGTGCCATCCAACTCCATCAGGAACCGCGTGCCGTCCCGCACCGGCACCGTGGGGTGGGCAATCGGCTCGCCGAGCAGGTGAGCAAAAGCTTCCTGGCTCTGATCATCAAGGTGGGCCTGCTCGCGAAAGAAAATCACCTTGTACTGCACCAGCGCCTGCTGGATGGCCTCGACGGTGGCGGCATCCAGCTCACCGGACAGTTTAATGCCACGGATCTCGGCACCGATCCGCCCGGCTACCGGGTGAATATCGAGTGCGTGGGCGATGGGTTGAACGGCTAATGCGGCGTTGCTCATTGTGATGACCCTCATGTGCCTGCGAAACGGTGGGGGGACGCTTCCAGCAACGCTCTATTCATATGCGATTTAGGTCTAGCAAATGAATGAATGCTTCGTTGACGGAATAAGAGCTTGCATTTAAAACCTCAGCTTGCCGGGTCGCAAATGCCTTCGACCTATTTTTAAAATGCCGGGAAAGCATATGGATCTTCGCCAACTGCGCTACTTCATCGCCCTCAACGAACACCGCAGTTTCGTGCGTGCCGCGGACGCGATGGGCATCACCCAACCAGCGTTCAGCCGCAGCATCCAGGGGCTGGAACAGGAGTTCGGTTGCGTGCTCGTAGACCGTGGCCACAAGGACTTGCGCCCCACGCCGGAAGGCCAGGTGGTGTTGCAGCACGCCCTGAGCCTGGTGCATGGCGCAGCGCTGCTGAGCAGTGAAGTGACGCGCATGACCAAGCTGGACGCCGGCGACCTGCGTTTCGGCTGCGGCCCGGCGCCCGCCGTGAAACTGGTGCCGGATGCCGTGGCGCGGTTTATCAACGCGCACCCGAAAATACGCACCACGTTTCAGGTGGATAACTGGGAAACCCTCAGCCGCCGCCTGAGCCGTGAAGAGATCGAATTCTTTATCGCCGACATCCGCCAGTTCGAGGCCGACCCGAATTTCCAGACCCGCGCACTCACCCCCAAACGCGGGGTGTTTTTCTGCCGCCCTGGCCACCCCTTGCTGGCCAAGGACAGCCTGTCCACCAACGACATGTTCGACTACCCGCTGGCGGCGCCACTGATCTCCCAAGGCATTCGCAAACTGTTGGCGAACCTGAGTGGGCGTATGGATTTTTCACCGAGCATCCAGACCGAGCACTTCCCGGCACTGGTGAGCATCGTGCTGCAAACCAATGCCATCGGTGTCGGTACTGAAGAGGCCTTTGCCGAGGACATTGCCAGGGGGGCGCTGGTGCTGCTGCACTGGCGCAACTTGCCGCAGCACATGGAGACAATGAGTGCGCGCTGCGGGATTGTCAGCCGCACCGGGTCGCGGTTGTCGCCGGCGGCGAAGGCGATGATCGAGACCTTGGTGGAGGTGGATAGTCAGCCGGTAAGTGTGGCGGTTTGACGGGCCTCATCGCAGGCAAGCCAGCTCCCACATTTGAGCGGCGAACACATTCTAGTGTGGGAGCTGGCTTGCCTGCGATAGCGATAGCCCAGGCACCGACAAGCTCAGAGCCCCGCCGCCACCAACCCCGGCGCCACCCAATCACTCACCTGAAACGACTTGCGAATCAACTTCTCCCTGGACGCCAGGTCCACCGCATCCTGCAATTTGCCAAGGAACACCGGGTCCAGCGTGGAGGGGAAAACTTCGCTGAGTTTCTGGTCTTTCAAATCATTGGTGAGGATCACCGGCGGGTAACTGGCCAGCCCAGACACCAGCGCGATGTACGCCTGTTTGTTGTTGTCATCGGTCAACCACTGCACCGCTTGCTGCTGGGCCTTGAGCAACGTGGCCACGGCGTCTGGGTGTTCATCGACGAATTTGGCGCTGCCCACCAGCACGGCCTGGATGCTGCCGGCATCGCCCAGGTCCTTGGTGGTCAGCGGTATCTCTGCCAAGCCTTTGGCCTGCAACGCCGTCAGCGTGGAACCGCCCCAGGTGGCGTCAATCTGCTTGGCGGCCAGGGCGGCAGCGGCCGCATTGAAGTCCAGGTTGATCACCTTCAGGTCCTTCTCGCTCAAACCCTGGCTGGCCAATGCGCTGTCGAACGACAACTGGCTGGCCGTGCCACGGAACACCGCCACGCGCTTGCCCTTGAGGTCTTGCAGGGTCTTGATGCCGGAGCCCGGCACCACGCCGAGGTAATGCTTCACTCCCCGTGCGGAGGCGCTGAGCAGCCGCGTATCCAGGCCATTGGAGCGGCCGATGATCGCCGCCAGGTCGCCCAGATAGGCCAGGTCTACCTGGCCGTTGGCGAAGGCTTCGTTGATCACGGGGCCGGCGCCCTTGAAGTAATTCCACTGGATCTTGATGCCTTGGTCGGCAAAGGCTTTTTCGAAGATCTGCTGTTCACGCAACACGTCGGTAATGCCACCGCCACTGTGCTGGCTGCCGGCACTGAGGTCGGGCACGGCGATGCGGATTTCCTTGAGGTCGGCGGCATGCACCAACCCGGCCAGGGCAGTGCCGGCGAACAGGCTGATCAGACGTTTAAAGGGCAGTTTCATAAGCGCAGCTCCTGGTGGGCGACGGTCGCCTGGGGAGCAAAAAGTAGGCACAGGCTGAACAAAACTTTAAATACTATAACTTCACAATTTAATAGCTTTTAGGACTATGCGAGTTAACACGCAGGCTCCAGAGGGATATGCACAAACAGCATCGAAAATATTCTTCGAATGCATTGGATGCGTAGCGGCGTGAGGCTTTAAATGACTTTTCTTATCTCGCAATCATCTTGATCACGATTTTTTAAGATCGAAATCACATAACGCATTCGGAGGTCTTCCATGGCCCGGATTTCACTTCTGAGCCTGCCGCTGTCGGCCCCGTCCAAAGGCGTCGCGCCGCGCTGGCCACAGCTGGACCAGGGTTTATTGCCATGGCTGCTGCCGTTCACACTGTTTGCCTTATGGTGGCTGGCCAGCCGCAATCATTGGATGAGCGAGCAGATTCTGCCCACCCCCGCCCTGGTCTGGAGCAGTGCGGTGGAGTTGGCCGGTGGCGAGTTATGGAGCCACCTGGCGATCAGCTTGCAGCGCTTGTTCTGGGGCCTGCTGGCCGGTATCAGTGCCGGCGCGATACTGGGCGCGTTCCTGGGTTTCAGTGCGCGCGCCGAGCGATTGGTATTCCCGACCTTCAGCGCCCTGGCGCAAGTGCCGACGCTGGCCTGGATCCCGCTGTTCATGGTGTTTTTCGGCATTGGCGAAACCCTCAAGCTGGTGGTGCTGGTCAAGGCCATCGTGGTGCCCGTGACCCTGCATACCCTGGTTGGCGTGCGCGACGCCCAACCCAACCTGCGCGAAGCCGCCCGTGTACTGCGCCTGCCTGGCCACTTGCTGATCCGCCGCCTGGTCCTGCCCGCCGCATTACCGGCGTTCATGGCCGGCGTGCGCCTGGCCCTGGGGGCCGGCTGGACCTCCCTGCTGGCCGTGGAGCTGCTGGCCTCCAGCGAAGGCATCGGCTACCTGATGGTGTGGGCGCGCCAGTTGTTCATGCTCGATATCGTCTTCGTGTGCATCGTGGTCATTGGCATGCTGGGTGTGGTGATGGACCGCGGCATCGGCTGGCTGGACCGCAAGTGGGTGCACTGGCCCCATCCGGCCACTGCGCAGATTCGACGCGGGCCACGCTACGAAGGCTGGCAGCGCTTGCAACCCTGGCTGTTGCCGCTGCTGCTATTGGCGTTATGGCAAGTAGCGACTCAGCAGGATTGGGTCGATCCAAACATTCTGGTCAGCCCCTGGGCGGTGCTGCAAACCAGCGTGGCGGGCGTGCTGGATGGCAGCCTGACTACGGCGCTGGGCAAAAGCCTTGGCCGGGCCCTGGGCGGGTTGCTGCTGGGCGGCAGCCTGGGCTTTGCCCTGGGGTTGTGGCTGGGGTTGTCGCGTCGCAGTGAGCGACTGTTCGGCCCAACCTTGTCCGCGCTGCGTCAGATTGCGATTTTTGCCTGGGTGCCGCTGCTGACCGCCTGGTTCGGCCTGGGTGAGTTGGCCAAGTGGGTGTTTATCGCCCTCGCCGCTTTCTTCCCGTTGTTTATCGCCACCCAGCGCAGCGTGCTCAACTTGTCGCCCCAGTTGCGCGAAGCCGCGCGGGTGCTGCGCCTGAACCTCTGGCAACGCCTGCGCCGCCTGGTACTACCGGGCGCTGCGTCGGGGATTTTCGCCGGCCTGCGCCTGAGCCTGATCTACGCGTGGATGGGCACCCTCGGCGCCGAATATTTCATGCCCTCCAATGGCGGCATCGGCAGCCTGATGATCGGCGCCCAACAGCTGCTGCGCATGGACCTGATCATGAGCGGCATGCTGCTGGTCGGCCTCACCGGTGCCACACTCAACCTGCTCGGCCAACGCCTCGAAACCCGCGCCACTCGCTGGAGACACGCATGAACGCACCGATTGTCAGCTTCAACCATGTGGGCAAGTCCTTCGACGTCGATGGCTTCGAACTGGAAGCCATCCGCGAATTCAACCTGGAGGTGGCCGAAGGGGAATTCGTCGCGATTGTCGGCGCCAGCGGTTGCGGCAAGTCCACCCTGCTGCGCCTGTTGGTGGGGCTCGATACGCAGTATCGCGGCGAGATCCGGGTGGACGGCAACGCCGTCAGCGGCATCGGCGGCGAGCGCGGCATTGTGTTCCAGGAGCACCGCCTGTTCCCATGGCTGACCGTGGCGCAAAACATCGGCCTGGGCCTGGTCAACGAGCCGTTGAGCGAGGCCGAGCGCACGCGGCGCATCAATGATTTTATCGAGCTGGTGGGCCTTACCGACTTCACCCGCGCCTACCCGCACCAACTCTCCGGCGGCATGGCACAACGGGTGGCGATTGCCCGCGGCCTGGTGGCCAGCCCGCGCATCCTGTTGCTGGACGAACCCTTCGGCGCCCTGGATGCACTGACGCGCCAGCAGATGCAGGACGAACTGCTGGCGATTCGTGCCCGCGCCAGGATCACCACGGTACTGGTGACCCACGATGTGGAAGAGGCGATTTTCCTCGCCGATCGCGTGGTGGTGATGGAGCCGCGACCCGGGCGCATCAAGCAAGTGGTGGACATCGCTCTGCCCCATCCGCGCCAGCGCAGCAGTTTTGAATTCCACCAGCTACGCGAAGAGCTGCTGCACGAATTAACCAGCGACGACCATTACCAACCGCCGGTGCGCGAACAGATCCGCGACCTGCCATTGGCGTTCATTGCTTGCTGAAAGAGAGCTCAGTGCGCGTGTGTTCCTGGGGCTCCAGGCGATTGGCTCGCGCAAACGTGCCCAAATCATTGAAGCGCACCCCCATCTCGGCCATGACCTTGTGCGCCACCTTGGCGGTCATCTGGCGGATGTAGAACGGTTCTTTCACCACAAAGTGATGGATGCCGTGGGTGCTGCCGAAGTTGAAGCAGAACGCCTGCAACGGCCACAGCCACCAAGGGTTCAGCACTTGGGTCTGCTGGATCACATTGCCCAGCTCCACATCGCCGTAGTAGTGCATGTTGGAGCTGACAAAGTGCAGGCAGAAGGTGCGCAACACATTCGGGCCGATGATCACCACCGCAGCGATATCGATCACCTGCATCACCTGCAAGGTACCGGCTGACCACTGAATGGGCGCGCCCATCAAACTGGCAATGCCATTGGCGGCATGAAAGCCCAGGAAGACGTACCACGCGCCCCAATGCAGCAAGGCCAGCGGTGCGTACACCAGCAGCACGCGCTTGAGGATGCTGACCCTGTGCGGCCAGGTCTTGGCGCGCAACAGGCGGACCAAGGCCGACATCATGTTGTCCCCCACCATCAGCAACCGCGCGATGCCCCAGGGTTCGCCGTTGGTGATCGCGCGCTCTTCCATGTCGGCCTCGGTGCCCGAGACCTTGTGATGGTTGAGGTGCAGATGCCGGCGTATCCACGGGTTGATGGTGCTCGGGCGCGCCAGCCACACCAGGCCCATCATCAAATTGTGGGGCACGCGCTGTTTGCGAAAGTACATGCTGTGAATCAGGTCGTGTTCCAGCTCGTGGGTGAGCGAGGCGAAGAAGGCATTGAGCAGCAGACACACCCACCAAGCCATATGACCGCTGATGTAGAGCGCCGCCGAGCCGAGCATGCCCAGCAGGGCAAAGGCCAGGATGCCGACGCCCAGGGCGTCCTGATGCAACAACCAGGGGTGCCGCTGGCGCAAGCGCACGCCCTCGGCCATCACCACCTCGCGGATATGCGCCGAACGCTGTTGTGCGTTCAACGGCTGGGGGCTTGCAGAAGTACCGTCCATGCTTCCATTCTCTTGTGAAGTGATGCCTGCATCCTGCACCTAACCCTAGCGCAGGACGCTAGCCGCGCACGCCAATCTGTTGACCCCAAGCGCCAATTGCCATGACCGAACCCACTTCCCTCGCCAGCTGGACCCGTGCCCTGCGCAAGCAGCTCGACGCCCTGGGCCTCGACAGCGCCGCGCTGTGCGCCGAAGCCGGGCTCGACCCGCAGCAGATGGACGACCCCAACGCCCGCTACCGGTTGTCGGCCACCACGCGCCTATGGGCGCTGGCGGTACAGGCCAGTGGCGACCCGGCGATCGGGCTGCGGGTGTCGAGGTTTGTCAGCCCCACCACCTTTCATGCGCTGGGTTACGCATTGGTGGCCAGCGGCAGCTTGCGCGAGGTGTTCGAGCGCATCGTGCGCTATCACCAGGTGGTCAGTGATGCCCTGGACCTGGAGCTGAGCCGCCACGGCGACGTCTACCGTTTTCGCCTGCTCCAACCCCCAGGCAGCCCTGCGCCCGCACCGGAAGCGATTGATGCCTTTGCGGCGATTTACGTACGTACCTGCCGCAACCGCCTGGGTCGCGACTATGCGCCGTTGGCCGTGTACCTACGGCGCCCGGAACCCGCCGACCCCAAGCCATGGCACACGGTATTTCGCGCACCGGTATGGTTTGCCGCCGACGAAGACCGCCTGGAATTCGCCGCCAGCGACTTCGACAGCCACCTGGACGACGCCAACCCGGAGCTGGCCGAACACAACGAAACCGTGCTCAAACGCACCCTCGCCCAACTGCAACCGCTGACCTGGGAACGCAAGGTGCGCGCCGCCATCGAGGCGCAATTGCCAGACGGCGAGCCAAGCGCCGAACACATTGCTCAAGCGCTGCATTTGAGCCTGCGCAGCTTGCAGCGGCATCTGGCCGATGAAGGGTGTCGGTTTGACGCCCTGCTCAATGAGTGTCGGCAAAACCTGGCGTTACTGCACCTGCGCGACCCGCAGTGCTCATTGGCCGAGATCAGCCATTTGCTGGGGTTTGCCGATACCAGCAGTTTCAATCGTGCGTTCAAGCGCTGGACAGGGATGACGCCGGGGCAGTTTCGCGACGGGTTGCAGTAGCAAGGGCCTCATCGCAGACAAGCCAGCTCCCACATGATGTGAACCCATTCTCCTGTGGGAGCTGGCTTGCCTGCGATGAGGCCAGTACAACCACCACAAATCCCTGAGTTTGATTACAAACCTGTCATCCAATTGTGCGGCTTTTGTCCGCGTCCGCTGGTTACCGTGATGGCCTGCTTTCTGGAGCCCTCACTATGTACCGCACTGCTTTGTTCCTGAGCCTCGCCGTGGTCACCGCCGCCCAGGCGACGCCACAATTGCCACGCCACGCCGAGCTGGATTTGCACACCGCTCGCCAACTGGCCGACGCCAGCCTGGCCCACTGCACCGCTGCGCTGACCGTACTCGACCGCGGTGGCAACCTGTTGCTGGGCCTGCGCGCTGACGGTGTCGGCCCGCACAACAGCCTCGCCAGCCAACGCAAGGCGTACACGGCGCTGTCGACAAAAACCCCGACCCGGCTGTTTGCCGAACGGGCGCGTAATAACCCCGAAGCCGCCAACCTCAACAGCTTGCCCGAGCTGCTGTTGCTCGGCGGTGGCGTGCCGCTGTTTGCCGATGCCGAACTGGTCGGTGCCCTAGGCATCGCCGGTGCCGGTGGCGCCGCGCAGGATGAAGCCTGCGCCGTACAGGCCGCCGAGCAACTGGGCTTGAAAATCACCCCTTGATTCCACTTCCCTCAAAAGGACTTCGCGATGAAAACCTTGAGCATGACCCTCGCCGCACTGAGCCTGAGCGGCCTCTGCAACCTGGCCCTGGCCGACGGCAACCCCCTGAGCGTGCACGTACTCAACCTGGAAAACGGCCTGCCAAGCGCCGGGGTCAATGTCACCCTGGAACAGCACGTGGGCGATAAATGGCAGTCGCTGTCTGAAGGTGTGACCAACCAGCAAGGCCGCATCGCCGAGCTGTTCCCGGCCAACCGCAGCATGCAGCCGGGCGAGTACCGCGTGGTGTTCAAGACCGGCGATTACTACAAGAAGGCTAACCGCGAGACGTTTTTCCCTGAGGTACCGGTGATATTCCAGGTCAAGCAGGCCGACCAGCACTACCACATCCCGCTGTTGCTCAGCCCTTACGGTTTCTCCACCTATCGCGGTTCATAGGCCCGCGGCCAGCTGCAGCCCATTGAGGTCGCGTATCTCGATGGCGCCGTAACTCAAGCCGATAATGCCCTGTTGCTCCAGCGCCTTGAGCAGACTGTTGATGGTCTGGCGCGACAGGCCCAGCATCGCCGCCAGATCCTCCTGGGGCAGTTGCAGCACACGGCGCGCCTGTTCCACTTCGCCGTAGCCTTGGGCAATCATCAGCAACCGATGGGCCAGCCGCTCTGAGGCGGGCATCAGGCTTATCTGTTCGATAGTGATCAACGACAGCCGCAGTTTATGGCTCATCAACAGGGCCATCTCCCGCCAGAACAGCGGACGCTGTTCGAGAATGCCGAGCATCGCCGACTGCGGCACCTGCAACAACTTGCATGCGCCCGTGGCCAGGGCATCGTGGGTGCGCGGCAGGTTGTCGAACAGGCAGATCTCGCCGAACCAGTAGGGCGTTTCCACCAGGCTCAACACCGCTTCCTTGCCCTGAGCACTGACCGCACTGATGCGCACCGTGCCTTCCAGCACCGCATACACGCCGCACGGCGGGTCACCGCGCTTGAACAGGTACTGCCCCGCCGTCAGCACACGCAACCGCGCCGCCCCCAGCAGGCTACGCTGCAAGTCTGGCGGCAAATGGCTGAACCAATGACCGCGAGCCAATTGCGCGTGCCATGTCCCTGTGTCCATGCGAACTCCGAAGATTGTCGCCCAGTTGACAGTTAGGCACCGACTGACAGGGCATGATCAAACATCCTACAGGAGGAACAACAATGAAAAGCCTCGTCGACCACCTCAGTCAATACGCCGCATACCACCGCGACCCACGCAACATCGCCAGCCACTTCATCGGTATCCCGCTGATTGTGGTGGCGGTGGCCGTGCTGCTGTCGCGCCCGGAATGGTCGGTAGGTGGGCTGTGGCTATCACCTGCGGTGCTGCTGGCGCTGTTTTCGGCGTGGTTTTACCTGCGCCTGGAACTGGCCTTGGGCGTGTTGATGACGGTGCTGATGGGCTTGTCGGTGTGGGCCGGGCATGTGCTGGCGGCGCAAAGCACGGCGGTGTGGCTGAGCAGCGGCGTGGGCATGTTTGTGGTGGGCTGGGTGATTCAGTTCGTCGGGCACTACTACGAAGGCAGGAAGCCTGCGTTTGTGGACGATGTGTCGGGACTGATCGTGGGGCCGTTGTTTGTGGTGGCGGAGTTGGCGTTTTTGCTGGGGTTGCGGCATGAGCTCAAGCGGCAGATTGAACAGCGTTCGGGGCCGGTGTGCGCCCACAAGAAAAACGTGGCGGCCTGACCCCTGTAGGAGCGAGCTTGCTCGCGAAAAACGTTAACGATGACGCGTTTATTCTGTTAAAACGCGGCGTTCTCAGGTTTCTCGCGAGCAAGCTCGCTCCTACAGGAGGTGACGGGGTCAGGCTTTTTGCCAGACCTTGGGTTTGAAGAACAGGGTCTCGCCCCGCGCCAGGCCGGTGAGGCTGTCATGGTCTTTCACCACTTCGGCCTCGATCAATTCACTCTGGCCTTCAACCTTCAAGGTCACGCGAGTGGTCGCGCCCAACGGCCGAATATCCCGCACCTGCGCCGCATGGTGATCCTCCAGTTCATGGCGCGACAGCGACACTTCGTGGGGGCGGAACAGCAGGTGCTTGTCTTCGCCCAAATGCAGGCGGTTGGAGTCACCCAGGAAGTGATAAACAAAGTCGCTGGCCGGGTTTTCGTAGACGTCGCCCGGTGAACCGATCTGCTCGATTACGCCCTTGTTCATCACCACAATACGGTCGGCGACTTCCATGGCCTCTTCCTGGTCGTGGGTCACGAAGACCGAGGTCAGGTTGATATCTTCGTGCAGGCGCGCCAGCCAGCGGCGCAGTTCTTTACGCACCTTGGCATCGAGGGCACCGAAGGGTTCGTCGAGCAGCAACACCTTGGGCTCCACCGCCAGGGCGCGGGCCAGGGCGATACGCTGGCGCTGGCCACCGGAGAGTTGTTCCGGGTAACGGTCCGACAACCAATCCAGCTGCACCATGTTCAGCAGCTCATGAACCTTGCTCGCGATCTGGCTTTCGCTGGGGCGTTGGTTTTTCGGCTTCATGCGCAGGCCGAACGCGACGTTATCGAACACGGTCATGTGGCGAAACAGCGCGTAGTGCTGGAACACAAAACCCACGTTACGATCACGCACATCGTGGCCGGAGACGTCTTCGCCATGGAACACGATGCTGCCCGCATCCGGAGTTTCCAGGCCGGCGATGATGCGCAGCAACGTAGTCTTGCCACAGCCGGACGGGCCCAGCAACGCCACCAGCTCGCCACTCTGGATATCCAGGTTGATGCTGTCCAGGGCCTTGAAGGCGTTGAAGTTCTTGCTGACATTACGGACTTCGATCGACATGACTTATTCCTCACCCGCGCTGTTGCGCAGGCGGTTGATTCGGTTCTCGCTCCACTGCTTGAGCAGCAGGATGAAGAGCGCCAGGATCAGCAACAGGCTGGCCACCGCAAATGCGGCAACGTGGTTGTATTCGTTGTAGAGAATCTCGACATGCAGCGGCAGCGTGTTGGTGACGCCGCGAATGTGGCCGGACACCACCGACACCGCGCCGAACTCGCCCATGGCCCGCGCCGTACACAGCACCACGCCGTAGATCAGGCCCCACTTGATGTTCGGCACGGTGACATGCCAGAACATCTGCCAGCCATTGGCGCCCAGCAGGCGCGCGGCTTCTTCTTCCTGGGTGCCCTGCTCCTGCATTAGCGGGATCAGCTCACGGGCCACGAACGGCACGGTGACGAAGATGGTCGCCAGCACGATGCCCGGCAGGGCGAACACGATCTGGATGTCATGGTCTTGCAACCACGGCCCGAAGAAGCCCTGGGCGCCGAACATCAACACGTACACCAGGCCTGCGATCACCGGCGAGACCGAGAACGGCAGGTCGATCAGCGTGACCAAAATGCTCTTGCCACGGAACGAGTACTTGCTCACGCACCAGGCGGCGCTGACGCCGAATACCAGGTTGAGCGGCACCGAAATCAGCACGGCGATCACCGTGAGTTTCAGCGCCGACAGCGCGTCTGGTTCAAGGATTGCGGTGAAGAACGTGCCGAGGCCGTTCTTCAAACCCTGGGACACCACCACCAGCAACGGCAGCAGCAGGAACAGCACGAATACCAGCCAGCCAAGGCCGATCAGGATGCGTCGCGAGGTCGCGCTGCCACGGCGGGCGGCGTTGGCCGAGGACGCGGCGGAAATAGACGATTGGGACATGTTCCGCGCCTCCTTATGGACGTTCGATGCGCCGCTGCAACAAGTTGATCAGCAGCAGCAAGACAAAGGACACCACCAGCATCAGCACACCAATGGAGGTGGCGCCGCGGTAGTCGTATTGGTCGAGCTTGACCATGATCAGCAAGGGCAGGATTTCGGTTTTCATCGGCATGTTGCCGGCGATGAAGATCACCGACCCGTACTCACCCACGCCTCGGGCAAACGCCAGGGCGAAGCCGGTCAACCAGGCGGGCAACAATGCCGGCACGAGGATGTAGCGGAACACTTGCAACGGCTTGGCGCCGAGGCAGGCGGCGGCCTCTTCGATTTCCCGGGGGATATCGGCCAGTACCGGCTGCACGGTGCGCACCACGAAGGGCAACGTGACGAAGGTCAGCGCCAGGGTGATACCCAGGGGGGTGTAGGCGATCTTGAAACCCAGGTCGGTGGCAAACTGGCCAACCAGGCCGTTGGGCGCGTACAACGCCGTGAGCGCGATACCGGCGACGGCGGTGGGCAAGGCGAACGGCAGGTCGATCATCGCGTCGATGACCTTGCGCCCGGGGAAGGTGTAGCGCACCAGCACCCAGGCCAACAGCGTGCCGATCACACCGTTGATGAGTGCGGCGTACAGCGCAGTGCTGAAGCTCAGTTTCAAGGCCGCCAATACGCGAGGCGCGGAAATGATGTTCCAGAACTGATCCCAGGTGAGTTGAGCGGCGTGTACAAACATCGCCGCCAGGGGGATGAGTACGATCAGGCTGAGGTACACCACGGTGTAGCCCAGCGTCAGCCCGAAGCCGGGTATGACGGGGGAGATACGACGCGACATAAGAGTCCTTGGTTAGCGGAACGGATATGCAAAACCCGCAAATGAATGCGGGCTCTCCTGACCGCTGTAGGAGCGAGCTTGCTCGCGAAGATCGTCAACGATAACGCGGGCAGTCTGTTTGCACGCGGTGCCTTGAAGTTTTTCGCGAGCAAGCTCGCTCCTACAGTGATCGGTGTAGTTATTGCGCCGTGTAGATCTGGTCGAACACACCACCGTCATTAAAGAATTTCGGTTGGGCAGTTTTCCAGCCGCCGAAGTCTTTGTCGATAGTCACCAGGTCCAGTTTCGGAAACTGCTGGGCGTATTTGGCGGCGACTTTTTCATCCCGTGGGCGGTAGAAGTTCTTCGCCGCAATCTCCTGGCCTGCCGGGCTGTACAGATGGTTGAGGTACGCGGTGGCGATCTCGGTGTTGCCCTTTTTCTCGGCGTTCTTGTCCACCACCGCCACCGGCGGTTCTGCCAGGATCGACAGGGAAGGCACGACGATGTCGAATTTGTCGGCGCCGCCGTCTTCTTTCAAGGCCAGGAACGCCTCGTTTTCCCACGCCAGCAGCACGTCACCCTGGCCGTTGTTGACGAAGGTAATGGTAGAACCGCGCGCGCCGGTGTCCAGTATCGGGACGTGCTTGAACAGCTCTTTGACGTATTCCTGGGCCTTGGCTTCGCTGCCGCCGGCCTTGAGGCCGTAGGCCCAGGCGGCGAGGAAGTTCCAGCGTGCACCGCCGGAGGTTTTCGGGTTGGGCGTGATCACCGACACGTCTTTCTTGATCAGGTCGCCCCAGTCCTTGATGCCCTTGGGGTTGCCCTTGCGCACCAGGAACACAATGGTGGAGGTGTACGGCGTGCTGGCGTCCGGCAGGCGGGTCTGCCAGTTCTCTGGCAGGGTCTTGCCCAGTTTGGCGATTTCGTCGATGTCGCCGGCCAGGGCCAGGGTGACGACGTCGGCGCGCAGGCCATCGATCACCGCCCGGCCTTGCTTGCCCGAGCCACCGTGGGACTGCTGGATCTTGACGTTGTCGCCGGGGTGGGACTGCTTCCAGAAGCTGGTGAACTCAGCGTTGTAGTCCTGGTAGAGCTCACGGGTGGGGTCGTACGAGACGTTGAGCAACTCGTAGTCCTTGGCAACGGCGGAACCGGCAAACACGGCACTGGCCAATGCGGCCAAGGCATAACGGCGAATCGACGACATAGAAGCTCCTGAAATTCTTGTATGTTGGCGCAACCCTGTAGGAGCGAGCTTGCTCGCGAAAAACCCAGAAGCACCGCGTTAAACCTGATGCGCTGCGTTATCGTTGGCGTTTTTCGCGAGCAAGCTCGCTCCTACTGGTGACGTGTTCTTAGGCGGGTTTGTTGCCCGGGTTCTGCAGACGGAATTTTTCCTTGCGTTCGATCTGTACCACTTGGGCGTTGTGCACGGTGATTTCCACCGCGCCAAACCGCAGGTCGCGCAGGGCGCTCTGGATTTCACGCAAAATGGCTGCTTCGTCCTGGCCGTCAACGCTACGTAGAGATGCGCTCATGGTCTCGCTCCTGAAATGAGTAGTGCCTGGCAGTGGCGGCACTGCTTGCGGCGTGAGGGCGATAGTAGATAAGCGCGGATATTCTTAAAAATACTATTTAAGAATGTTTATATAACCAGAAAGAATTTTCTGATAGGGCATGGGCTTGCAAGGGTTTCGGCAGAAAAAACCCTCACACACCGGCGCCGCAGAACCCCTGTGGGAGCTGGCTTGCCTGCGAAAGCGGTGGTGCAGTTACAGATGCAGTGACTGACACACCGCCTTCGCGGGCAAGCCCGGCTCCCACATTGACCGAGTCAGTCCTGGCGGATCAGAGGTGCTCGGGCCCAATCGATTTCATCAGCCGGCATGGGCCGCCCAAACCAATACCCCTGGCCCATGTCGCATTCCTGATCCAGCAGGAACCGCGCCTGTTCCACCTGCTCGATGCCTTCGGCGTGCACCTGCATGCCCATGCTTTTGGCCAGGGCGATCACCACGCGCACAATCGCCGCGTCGTCTTCGTCCCACGGCAAGCCCGCCACAAAGCCCTGGTCGATCTTGAGCTTCTGCACCGGCAGGCGTTTGAGGCGCAGCAACGAGGAATAACCGGTGCCAAAGTCGTCGATGGCCAGGCGTAGGCCCAGTTCGCGCAAGCGGTGCAGTTGCTCCAGGGCGACTTCCGGGTCGTCCATCACGGCGCTCTCGGTGACTTCCAGCTCCAGGAAGGCCGGATCCAGCCCCGTGGTGTGCAGCACTTGGGCCACTTGCTCATACAGCTCGCGCCGGGCAAACAGGCGGCTGGAGACATTGATTGCGATAAAGCTCAGCGGCGCGCCGTCGGCCAGCCACTGGCACATCTGGCGGCAGGCCTGGTCCATCACCCATGCATCGATGTCGGCAATCAGCCCGGTGCGCTCGGCGATGGGGATGAACTCGCCCGGGGGCACTAGGCCGCGTTCCGGGTGCTGCCAGCGCACCAGTGCTTCAACGCCGACCAAACGGCTGTCGTGCAGGTCGTGCACCGGCTGGTAATACACACGCAGTTCATGTTGGTCGAGGGCGCGACGCAGCTCGCCGGCGATTTCCACTCGGTGTTGGGCATGGGCGGTCAGCTCTTCGGTATACAACGCGTAACCTTCGCGCCCGGCACTCTTGGCTTTGAACAAGGCGGAATCGGCGTTGCGCAGCAGTTGCTCGGCGCTCAGGGCGTCACTGGGGAACAGGCTGATGCCGATACTGGCGCTGATAAACAGCTGGTTGCCGTCAAAAATGAACGGATCCTTCATAGCATTGAGCATGCGCTGCGCCAAGGCCGCCGCTTGCACCACCTGCGGGCAGCTTTCAGCCAGCACGGCAAATTCGTCGCCCCCCAGGCGCGCCAGGGTCACCCCCGGCCCAAACAGGCCGCTGAGGCGTTCGGCCACCAGCTTGAGTAATTGATCGCCGACGTTATGGCCCAGGCTGTCGTTGATGATCTTGAAGTGGTCCAGGTCCATCAACAGCAGGGCGCAGCCACGCTTATGCACCTGCGCAGAGGCCAGGGCCTGCTCGGCGCGATCAGTAAACAGCAGGCGGTTGGGCAGGTCGGTGAGCGGGTCGTGATGGGCCAGGTGCGCCAATTCGTGCTCAGAGTTCTTCATGGCGCTGATGTCCGAAAACACCGCCACGTAGTGGCTGACCTGGCCCTGGTCATCGTGAATCACGCGGATGGTTTGCCACTGAGGGTACACCTCGCCGCTTTTACGTCGGTTCCAGATTTCGCCGCTCCATTCGCCGGTGCTTTCCAGGGCCTGGAACATTTGCTGGTAGAAATGCGCCGAGTGGCGCCCGGACTTGAACAGGCTTGGCCGTTGGCCCATGACGTCTTCGCACTGGTAACCGGTGATCTCCATAAACGCCCGGTTGACGTGCACGATCAGCCCCTGGATATCGGTGACCAGCACCCCTTCGCGGGTGCAATCGAACACCGCAGCGGCCTGGCGCAGGCGCTCGCGGTTCTCTTTCAGGGGTTGTTGCAACGCATGGGCACGGGCAAAACGCCGGCCTATCCCGTAAATGAGCAACGCGCTGAGGCTGACCCACACATAACCGCGCGCCTGCAGCCAGCGCCCCAGCTCCAAAGGTTCATCGATAAAGTTGATTAATAGGTAATGGCTGAGCTGGAGCCAAAGGATGGAAACCAGCAGGTACACCAACCCCGCACGTAGGGCACCTCGGTATGAAAACAGCATATGCTTAGTAATCCTTACTAAATAACCAGAATCGCCCTACAAAGAATCCGGATTATAGAGTAGGAAACACTTTGTAAGTCTTATCTGAAACGGTGACTGGTTTTATCTGCAAAGGAAGTGATAATGCGGGTGCTGTTTTTTACTTTATCTGAGGGCCATACAGCCTATGTGGTACAACGGTTTCCTTGATCTGTCCGCCTGGCAACTGGTGGCAGTCACGCTGTTGATGACCCACGTGACCATTATTGGGGTCACTGTCTATCTGCACCGTTATTCGGCCCATCGCTCGCTCGAGCTCAATGCCGGCCTTAAACACTTCTTCCGCTTCTGGCTGTGGCTGACCACGGCGCAGAACACCCGCGAATGGACCGCCATTCACCGCAAGCACCACGCCAAGTGCGAAACCGTCGATGACCCGCACAGCCCGGTGATCAAGGGCTTGTCCACCGTGCTGCGCAAAGGTGCCGAGCTGTACCGCGCCGAGGCGGAAAACCCCGAGACCCTGCGTATCTACGGCAAGAACTGCCCGGACGACTGGATCGAGCGCAATCTCTACACGCGCTACCCGCTGCTGGGCGTGGCGCTCATGGGCGTGATCGACCTGCTGCTGTTCGGCACAATCGGTATCACCATCTGGGCGATCCAGATGATGTGGATCCCGTTCTGGGCCGCCGGCGTGATCAATGGCCTGGGGCATGCCGTGGGCTATCGCAACTTCGAATGCCGTGACGCCGCCACCAACCTGGTGCCGTGGGGCATCATCGTCGGCGGCGAAGAGCTGCACAACAACCACCACACCTACCCCAACTCGGCCAAGCTGTCGGTGAAGAAGTGGGAGTTCGACCTGGGTTGGGCCTGGATCAAAGTGTTCAGCTTCCTGCGCCTGGCCAAGGTGCAGCGCGTGGCGCCCATCGCCCACCGCGTCGAAGGCAAGGGCAGCCTGGACATGGACACCGCCATGGCGATCCTCAACAACCGCTTCCAGATCATGGCCCAATACCGCAAGTTGGTGATTGGCCCGCTGGTCAAGCAGGAGCTGGAGAAGGTCGATCATTCGGTGCGCCACCAGTTCCACCGCGCCAAGCGCCTGTTGTCGCGGGAAACCAGCTTGCTGGAAGACCGCCACCACCTGCGCATCCAGAGCATGCTGGAACACAGCCATGCCCTGACCGTGATCTACGAGAAGCGCCTGGCGCTGCAGCAGATCTGGCTCAAGACCAGTTCCAACGGCCACGATATGCTGGCCGCGATCAAGGAATGGGTGCATGAAGCCGAGGCCAGCGGCATCCAATCCCTGCGCGATTTTGCCCACCAGTTGAAGACTTACTCGTTGCGTCCTACAGCGGCGTAAGGGCGCCGTGGGAGGGTTCGCCCTCCCACGCACTGGCTTTTTGGCGCCATTTTCCGGGCACCGTCAATCCACGCCGTTCACGGAACTTCACCGCAATTCCCCTCTCTCAAAGAACACTTCGCCATCATGGTGACCCCTTGTTGTGACCGCTTTTGCACCTGCGGCGCGCCCAGAGAGAGTTGTACCGATGGTTCACGAAAAGCCCAGCCTGCCCGATGTGCCCACCGCAGAGCCGCCGCGCCCGGCCGCGGCGGCGACCCTGTTGGCGCTTATGCATGCTCAAGGTGAAGTCGAGCGGCTGAGTGAGCGCGAGCAACTGCTCAGCTCACTGCTGGTCAGCGTGAACGCCGTGCTCTGGGCCATCGATTGGAATACACGCCGCGTGCTGTATGTGAGCCCGGCCTACGAGCGCCTGTTTGGCCGCTCCGCCGGCCTGCTGCTGGCCGACCACCGAGAATGGCGCAACAGCGTCCACCCCGAAGACCTCGACTACGCCGAACACAGCCTGGCCCGGGTGCTGGAACAAGGTGCCGTGGAGGACCGCGAGTACCGCATCATCACCGCTGACGGGCAGATCCGCTGGTTGAGCGACAAGTGCTACATCAACCAGCAGGTGGTGCCCGGTGAAGCGCTGATCGTGGTGGGCATCGCCGAAGACATCACCGAAAAGAAGCAACTTGAGCTGGAACTGCATCGCCTCGCCACCACCGACGTACTGACCCAAAGCAGCAACCGCCGACACTTCTTCGAACTCGCCAACCAGGCGTTCGACAATGCCTGCGCGCAGGGCACGCCGCTGGCGTTCCTGTTGCTGGACATCGATGACTTCAAAGACATCAACGACACCTACGGCCACCTGGAGGGCGATCAGGTGCTGCGGCGCATCGCCGAGAGCGGTCGTGGGGTATTACGCCGTGGCGACCTGTTCGGGCGCGTTGGTGGCGAAGAATTTGCTGCTGTGCTGCCGGGTTGCCCACCGGAGATGGCCCTGCAGGTGGCCGAGCGGTTGGGCAAGGAAATCCAGGCGTTGGTGTTCAGCTACGAGGGGCATGAATTCAATGTGACCGTCAGCCAGGGCCTGGCCGGCCTGCGCGAAGATGACTCCACCCTCGACAGCCTGTTTGCGCGAGCGGATGCGGCGATGTACGAGGCTAAGCGCCAGGGCAAGAACCGCGTTATAGCCGGTTAACACATCCTTTTGTAGGAGCGAGCTTGCTCGCGAAAAACTCACAGGCGCCGCGTTTATTCAGGAAGCCTGCGTTATCGTTGACGTTTTTCGCGAGCAAGCTCGCTCCTACAGTTGTTCGGTGTGTGCTTCAGGCTTTGCGCACTCGGGTGAGTTCCGGCAAGCCTACCTTGAGCAGCCGTGCGGTCTTGCTGCCGGCCAGTTCTTCGAGCCCTTCGTGCTCGGTCAGCCGCGCCATTTGCACCGCCAGGTTCACCACCTGGGCTTCGCGCGAATACACCCCGCCTTCAAGTGAATAGATCCCCGCGATCAACTGCCGCAACTCCAGCGGCAAGCGCCAACGCGTGCGCAACGCCGAACCGTAGGCGGCGCCAAAGGCGTCGAGGGATTCGCCGATGGTTTGGTCATCCAATGCACCGCCGCCCTGGCGCCAGTCTTCCAGGCAGCGCAACAAGGCCAGGTCGCCCAAGCGGTGCAGGATGCACGCGCTGTAGCAGCGCTGGTGATCGAGCTCCAGCATGCGCGCCAGGCGCCGGGCGTAGTCGGCGCTGTCTTGGGACAATTGCCAGTGACGCTCGGCGTAGGCCACCAGCCCAGGGTCGCCCAACACCACGTTGTGCTTGAGCGCTAGGCCGAGGATGAGGTTCATGCTCTGGCCGGGCACCAACTTATGCAGGGCCTCTGGCAGGGTCTGCACCGGCGTGCCGTGGTAGCCGGCGCTGTTGGCGGCGGCGATCAGTACGGCGGTGATTTGCGGGTCGCTGTGTACCTGGTCTTCCAACTGCTTGAGGTCCAGGCCTTCGGGCCCCAGGCTGCGTTGCACGGCGGCTTTCACATCCACGCGCAGCGGCGCGCCATCGCAGACCTCGCGGCGTCGCTCCAGAAAGGCGGGCAAGGTCATGCCCGGCGCCAGCGGTGGGATCTCGCAGTACACGCTTTCGCCTTCGTTGAGCAGCAGGTCTTGCAAGCGCTGGGTCAGGCTTTCCATGTTCAGTGGGCGGGTGAGGTAGGCGGTGGGTGCCAGGGGCAAGGCTTCGCGCACGCTGGCGCTGTCGTTGCGACTGCTCAGCAAGATAAACGGCAGCGAACGGCGCTTCTGGCGCACGCTGCGCAGCAGGCTCAGGCCATCCACGCCCGGCAGCTCCCAATCTGCGAGGATCAGGTCATAGGTTTTTTCGCCCAACAGCGTGGCGGCGTGTTGCCCATCGGCGCACACATCCAGCCGTGCGTCACAGCGCACATTCAACAGCACTTGCTTGAGCAGGTCCCGCGACCAAGGGTCTGCTTCGGCGATTAACACTCGGGGTACAGCGGGTAAATCAACAGCAGTCATCCAGCACGCTCCATCGGCAATGCTTGCACCTTAGACAATGCAGCTGCGTGCGTACATCAAGCAGGCACAAAAAAACCGCCGAAGCGGTTTTTTTGCTTTGTCTTTTTGTAGGAGCGAGCTTGCTCGCGAAGGTCGTCAACGAAAACGTGGGCAGCCTTTGAAACGCGGTGCCTGGGGTTTTCTCGCGAGCAAGCTCGCTCCTACAGGGGCGTGTCAGAGTTCGGAGAAACACTCTTCGATGATCGCCAGGCCCTTGTCCAACAGCTCGTCCGGCGAGGTCAGCGGCACCAGTACGCGCAATACGTTGCCGTAGGTACCGCAGGACAGCAGGATCAGGCCCTTGTCACGCGCCTTGGCCACCACGGAAGCAACAGCGGCAGCGTTTGGCTTGTGGGTGTCGCCGTCTTCGAACAGCTCGACCGCGATCATCGCGCCCAGGGCACGCACTTCACCAATTACCGGGTACTTGGCCTGGATGGCCTTGAGGCCGGTCACCAGGCGCTCGCCCACGGCCTTGCAGCGGTCCAGCAGGTGCTCTTCTTCGAACACTTCCATCACCGCCAGGGCCGCGGCGCAGGCGATCGGGCTACCGGCATAGGTGCCGCCCAGGCCGCCTGGGGCGATGGCGTCCATGTATTCGGCCTTGCCGCACACACCGGCCAGCGGGAAGCCGCCCGCGATGGATTTGGCGAAGGTGGTCAGGTCGGCAGCAACGCCCATCTGTTCCATGGCGAAGAAGGTACCGGTACGGCCGGCACCGGTTTGCACTTCGTCGGCGATCAGCAGGATGCCGTGCTTGTCGCACAGTTCGCGCAGGCGCTTCATGAAGGCTTTCGGCGCGACGTAGAAACCGCCTTCGCCCTGCACCGGCTCGATGATGATGGCGGCGATATCACGCGGCTCGGCATCGTTTTTGAAGATACGCTCGATGCTGGCGATGGAGTCGTCGACGCTCACACCGTGCAGTTCGTTGGGGTACAGCGCACGGAACACGCCGCCCGGCATCAGGCCCATGCCGGCCGAGTAAGGCACCACCTTACCGGTGAGGCCCAGGGTCATCATGGTGCGGCCGTGGTAAGCGCCAGTGAAGGCGATTACACCGGCACGACCCGTGGCGGCGCGGGCGATTTTCACGGCGTTTTCTACCGCTTCGGAACCGGTGGTGACCAACAGGGTTTTCTTGGCGAAATCACCTGGCACTTTGGCGGCGACTTTTTCGCACACTTCCACGTAGGGCTCGTAGGCCAATACCTGGAAGCAGGTGTGGGTCAGCTTGTTGAGTTGCTCGGTCACGGCCGCGATGATTTTGGGGTGCACGTGGCCGGTGTTCAGCACGGCGATACCACCGGCGAAGTCGATGAACTCGCGACCTTCAACGTCGGTCACGGTGGCGTTCTTCGCGGAGTCGGCGAAGATCGGGTGAATCTGGCCAACACCGCGCGGTACAGCGGCTTCGCGGCGTTTCATCAGGGATGCGTTGGTCTTGCTCATAAAGTCCTCATTCGCCGCTCATCGGGCGGCGTGGCTCAAGGATAGGTGGCGGGGAGGCAACTACGGCAGCATGCGATGATCGACTGCCACAGCTTTCCCGGCCACTGCGAATAACCATGTAAAACACGCAAAGGGGCAGCGCTCTCGTGCCCTCTGCGTTTGCTGCAATCCCGTGCCTTAGATGCCCAGGCAGAGGTATTTGATTTCCAGGTAGTCCTCGATCCCGTACTTGGAGCCTTCACGGCCCAGGCCCGAGGCCTTGATGCCGCCGAACGGCGCCACTTCGTTGGAGATCAACCCGGTGTTGACGCCGACCATACCGTATTCCAGGGCCTCGGCCACACGGAACACCCGGCCCAGGTCGCGGGCGTAGAAGTAGGAGGCCAGGCCGAACTCGGTGTCGTTGGACATGGCGATCACTTCGGCTTCGTCTTTGAAGCGGAACAGTGGCGCCAGCGGGCCGAAGGTTTCTTCCTTGGCGACGGCGGCGTTTTTCGGCACGTCGACCAGGATGGTCGGTTCGAAGAAGTTGCCTTCCATCACCTTGCCACCGGCCAACAGCTTGGCGCCTTTGCTCAGGGCATCAGCGATATGTTCCTGCACCTTGGCCACGGCTTTTTCGTCGATCAGCGGGCCGGTGGTGGTGCCGTCTTCCAGGCCGTTACCGATCTTCAGTTTGGTCACCGCCACCTTGAGCTTTTCAGCGAAGGCGTCGTATACCGAATCCTGAATGTACAGGCGGTTGGCGCAGACGCAGGTCTGGCCGTTGTTGCGGTACTTGGAGATGATCGCGCCTTCGACGGCCTTATCCAGGTCGGCGTCGTCGAACACGATGAACGGTGCGTTACCGCCCAGCTCCAGGGAGACTTTCTTGATGTCCTTGGCGCATTCGGCCATCAGCTGGCGACCAATTTCGGTCGAGCCGGTGAAGGACAATTTACGCACGATGGGGTTGCTGGTCAGCTCGCCGCCGATGTCGCCAGCGCTGCCGGTGACTACGCTGAGCACGCCTTTGGGGATACCGGCGCGGTGCGCCAGCTCAACCAGGGCCAGGGCCGAGAACGGGGTTTGCGAGGCGGGCTTGATCACCATGGTGCAACCGGCAGCCAGGGCCGGGCCGGCTTTGCGGGTGATCATCGCGGCGGGGAAGTTCCACGGGGTGATGGCTGCGGTCACGCCGATGGGCTGCTTGATCACGATCAGGCGCTTGTCGGGCTGGTGGCCGGGGATCACGTCGCCATAGATGCGCTTGGCTTCTTCGGCAAACCACTCGATGAAGGACGCGGCGTAGACGATTTCGCCCTTGGCTTCGGCCAGCGGCTTGCCTTGTTCGAGGGTCATCAGGCGGCCGAGGTCGTCCTGGTTTTCGATCAGCAGCTCATACCAACGGCGCAGCTTGTTGGCGCGCTCCTTGGCGGTGAGTGCGCGCCACGCTGGCAGGGCCTTGTCGGCGGCTTCGATGGCGCGGCGGGTTTCCGCGGCGCCCATCTTCGGCACGGTGCCGAGAATCTCGCCCGTGGCCGGGTTGTTGACCTTGATGGTTTGACCATTGTCCGCATCGACCCAAGCGCCATCAATGAAGGCTTGCTGGCGGAACAACTGGGTGTCTTTAAGCTGCATGTCGGCTTTCCTTAACAGCACCGCGCGCACGCGGAGCGAATTAGAGTTGTTGAAAGGCGCCTTGTGGGCGATGTCTTTGTAGGAGCGAGCTTGCCCGCGAAAAATTCAAAGGCGCCGCGAAAAACCAGAAACGCGGCGTCATCGTTAACGATTTTCGCGAGCAAGCTCGCTCCTACATGGCATCAGCCTGGGCTGCCGTCAGGGAAATCAGTCCAGCACGCCAGGATAGGTGAAAAGCGCACGGGAGACAGAGCGTTTGAAATCTCAAACGAATCCTAGGATCAATGGGGGTGCAGGGCAATAGTCTGTTCGAAAAAAAGAACGATTATGGCGCATCTGGTTGATCTTTCGGATCAAACGCATACACGGCAAAAGCCCCGGGGCCTTGTGGGCGCCGGGGCTGTTGGGGACCTTGCAGCTTAAGGTTGGAACGACTTGAGCACGGCCAGCAGGCTGGTCAAGTTGTCGGCCACGCCGCCCTGGGCGACTTTTTCGGTGGCGGCGGCGCCAGCGGTGGTGTCGACGCTGTAGATCTGCATCACGCCCTGGTTGGTGGCCGCCTGGGCCAGGGTGTTTTGCTGCTGTTGGGCCGAGACCGAGTTCTGGAACAGAATCGCCGTGGCCTGGCCCATGGATTGGTAGATGGTGCTCATGGCCATTGCGGGTGATTCGGCAACCACCTTGACGTTGGTCTGGGTGACGGCATCGGTGATTTGCGGGCTGACTGTACTCATGGTTGAAACTCCTGGGTTGAGAAAGAACAACATCCGTTATTGCTCAGTGCTTAAGGCTGGAACGACTTGAGCACGGTCAACAGGCTGGTGAGGTTATCCGACACGCCGCCCTGGGCGACTTTCTCGGTGGCCGCCGCACCTGCGGTGGTATCGACGCTGTAGATCTGCATCACGCCCTGGTTGGTGGCCGCCTGGGCCAGGGTGTTTTGCTGCTGCTGGGCCGACACCGCGTTCTGGAACAGAATCGCCGTGGCCTGCGCCATGGATTGATAGATAGTGCTCATCGCCATCGCAGGCGATTCGGCCACCACTTTGACGTTGGTCTGGGTGACCGCGTCGGTAATTTGCTCGTTGACTAATGGCATGATCAATTTCCTTATTTAGTACACGGTGCATTCCGTGTTCATCAATGAACGTTGCGAAACAGGCGCTGTGAAACCTGGTTTAGGGTTTCGCCGCCGGATCCAATGCCGCTTCAATCTGGGCGATCAACCCTTGGATCAGTGCCTGCACTTCCTTGCGTTGCGCGTCCTGGTCCGAGGCCGCGCCGTTCAGCATTTGGCGTAGCGCCGCTTCACGTTGCTGGGCAGCGGTCTTGAGCGCTTGTTCGTTGGCCTTTGATTGCTCAAGCACCTGGGTGGCGCGCTTGAGGGTTTCGTCGACGATGGCCTGGGGCGTTCCGGCGAAAATCTGCGGGTTGCGCAGCATTGCTTCGAGCCGTTGGCGGTCATCGGTGGACAGGACCGAGGGTGTGGAGGGAGGAGCCATGGGGATCTCCTGGGGCATGAAGTTGCCGGTTGAAGGGCCGCTAAAGCCGCACCTCGACGTTGTCCTGCCAGAAACCGGAGAAGTGGAAGTCTGTGGCGTTGTCGCAACTCGCGGCCAGTTCCCAGGGGGTCATCACCGTAGAGCGCGTCGTGAAGATCGGCGGCGGAACCTCACTGCCGCTGATGTAAAGGTTGCCAACCTCGTAGGCGTTTGCGACGAACTGCGAACAAAACGAGGCATTGCCGATAGACACCGATTCGTTGATCCGCGGCATGAGACCGGGCTCGTAACCTGACGATTTGAGAATCGACAACAGCGCATTCCATTTACTGTATCGACCCGTAATATCCTTGCTGGCGACGTCGCCATAAAATTGATCCGCGGCATACGCAGCCGCCCACCCCAACTTTGTGTTTTCACAAGAGAAAACCATGGCTCCACGAGGTACGGCCTCAGTTGTCAGGTCGGTTACCTGAATGCCACTCCCTACACTCTCCACAACATGTGTGGCGTCGATCGCAATAGCCGCATGCACCACGGGTACATTCGGATCGCCCGTTCCGAAGATTTTCGCTTTGATCCACTGCCCCGCCACAATGAATGCGCGAGGAATGCTGGTGGACAATTTGTCGTCCACTTGCGCCACAGAAAAAACAATATCTCCAAGCTTCATGATGTCGCTCCTCACTCAAGAAAAGTTGCTTTCAAGTTGCTGTTGCACCGCTCCAGCAGAACGCCGAAGCGCTGTGCTCGGTTCAAGCCGCTGGCGCGGCCCGGTTGGCCAGGGTGCTCGCGTACTTGGCGATGCTCTGGTCGATCTTGTCGATGGCCACGCTGGCGGCTTCGGCTTCCATCGCACCGGCAGCGGCAGCCACGGCGGCAGCGGCGCCTACCAGCAGGTCGGTGGCCAAGGCGCCCAGGGCGTCTTCGGCAGCGGCTGGCAGGTTATCCTTGACGATGTTCTCGGTCATTTGCTGGAGCAGCACGGCCTGGGCCGCCAACGCGATCTTGCTGACCCCGTCGAAGTACCCCGCCGCTGCTTGCGCCACCAGCCCGGCCGCCTGGCTGATCATCATGTCGGCCGGCACCGCGATCTGCGCCGGCGCATAGGCAAAGTTCTGCGAATTGGTGAACTGCACCGCCTGCACAATCTGGCTATTGAGCGCCGCCGTGCTGTCGGATGACGGTGCGCTCACCTGGTTGAGCAGGTGCTCGTTCATGCGCGCCATGATCGAGCGCGAGGCCGGTGCAGCGGGCGCCGGCGCCGGTGGGTCGGCGGCGGGCGTTGCTTGAGAGGCGGCGGGTTTCTTTTTGCTGAACCACGACATAATCGATCTCCCGAGGGCTCAGCCCTTCTCGCCAATCTGCATGATCAGCGCCACGGCCTTGGAGATCACCGCGTTGGAAATCTGGTTCATCGCCTGCTGGCTGTTGACCGCGTTCTGCAACGACAGGCCCGCCGCGCTGCTGGCCACCTGGTACAGCGACGCGATGGCCTGGGCCGGCGCCTCGGCCACCACCTTGACGTTGGTTTGAGTGACCGCGTCGGTGATCTGGCTGTTGACCTCTGTCATACATCTCTCCTTGATGGCATTCACCCAGGTTTGGGTGTGGATAGC
The DNA here is from genome assembly GCF_014268375.2 of Pseudomonas salmasensis. Lineage (NCBI taxonomy): Bacteria > Pseudomonadati > Pseudomonadota > Gammaproteobacteria > Pseudomonadales > Pseudomonadaceae > Pseudomonas > Pseudomonas salmasensis. The sequence continues at coordinate 3,794,285 of NZ_CP077083.1, read as the reverse complement.
GGCGGCGTGCTGCGCTCATACCACTAGAACGCCCCACGCCAACATGTGTGAATCACCTTCAGCGCAACGCATCGCGCAGCAGTTGCACACGCTTGCGCACCAGCGGCAGCTTCACGTGCAGCTCGGCGGCAATTTGCGGGTAAGGCAGGTCATCGACAAAACGCATCTCGAACAAACGCTGCTGCAACAGCGGTAACCGCGCGACATGCGCCTCCAACTGCTCCAGACGTTCATAACATTCCACCCGCTCCAGCACCGAAGCGCAGGGCGCGGCGAGCGCGGCCAGGTGATCGTGTTCAAGGTCTACCGAATCATCGAACAACCGCCCCTCGCGCTTGCTGCGCCGCAAGCTGTAGAGAAACACATGATCGAGCACTAAAAACAGAAAACCCTGAGGGTCGCGAATGCGCTCGGGCGAGCGCCGAAAAAACAACAGGGCCTTGATCGCCGTGGCCGACAACCACTCCTGGCCCTGATCCAGATTGCCCTTGGCCCGCCGCAACGCCCGGCGCCTTAGCTCGCCGTGCACAGCGCGCCAACTCGCTTCGAACAAACGGTCATCGGCGGCCCATTGATCCTTGAACTGAACAGTCATCCCCATCGCCAGCACTCCTGTGCATCCTTGATGAAGGGCCAGTCTGCGAGGGCTCGACGGGGGTACGCTGTTACCTGGGGAACACCGCCACAACTAATTCAGCGCAAAAGCCTTGCGCCGTAAATGCTCAACATCATTGATCACCATGCGCTCCAGATCGCCGCTGATCACCCCACTGCGCCGCCACACCTGCAGCTGCACATTCAGCTTGGGCCGGCTGGTGTTCAGCATCGACGCCAACACCCCCTGGCTTGCGGGCAACGACACACTGGGCAAAGCCAACGCCAGGTCGATCTCACCCAGGTTCGCCAACAAAAACCGCGCCAACCGCGACTCCAGCCGATGCAGACATACCAACTCCAACAACTCGATGGCGTGCAGCAACCGCAGCATCATCAGCATCAACAAACGCCGCAGAAACACCGGTTCCTCAAACAACACAGCAAAATGCCGGCTACCCAACTGCAACAAGCGCGTAGGGCCACTGGCGAAGGTGGAAGACTCGCGCCCATGATCCTTGATCAACGCCGTCTCCCCCACCACCTGCCCAGCCCCAGTACTACCGATAATCTGCTCGCGCCCATCCGGCCCATGCACCACCGAATAAATCCGGCCCTCCACCACCAATGCAATGAATTCGAGGGTGTCATCCTTGAAATACAACAGCTCACGATCATCCAGCGTGCGCTCCACCATATGGGTTGCAACGTAGCGAAGGAGGTGCTCCGGCATACCTCGAAACAAATCGGAGCGAGCCAGCAGGGTTTGTCTGAGCGGGAGATCGAGCATCACGGTTCCTTTGGAATGCATGCGTTCACCTGAGGAATTGCGGCGTGGAAGCGGTGTAAAGCCACAAGAGCAAAGCAAACAAAGGGACGTGCGGCGCGGGGAGTTGTGAATGAAGGTGGCGATTAGCCATTTTTTGTCGGAAATGGACGACAGGGGGCGGGGCAAATGCCGGAATGGACGCATCAGGTCGACATGGGTATGATGTCGCCCGCACAAGCATCCGTAGCTCAGCTGGATAGAGTACTGCCCTCCGAAGGCAGGGGTCGTGGGTTCGAATCCCGCCGGGTGCACCAGATTTGGAATGAAAAAGCCTCAGGTTGAGAGATCTGGGGCTTTTTTGTGGGTGTTGTTTTTAGCGCTTATGCAGCGCCAGTAGCCTCTCATCGGCGGTAGTGGTGCAGTCTGGCTAAGTTTCGCCTCTGTCACATCCGCCAATACCTCTGCAATTTCAGCTTGGGCGAAAATAAATCCTGTCACTTTTTTCTACGAACTATCAATCCGAGCCAATACATCTATACCTGTTCAATTTTTTGATGAACAGCAATCAGTTCAGATATGTGTTCCAAGCACCGAGCTGTAAAAAACTCCCGCGCCTGGTTAATTCGATATTTATCAAACAAACAATGTAAAGCCTTTTCGAGCTTAGAGTAGTTTGTAGTTTCAAACTGTGAGATTACTCGAAAACGAAACGGCACCCCGGTTGTGTAAAGCTGGGCAATCCGCCTCTCCACAGGCCCGGTGGTGATTCCTATTTTGATAATTTCAACGCCTTCGGACGTAAATAGATTCGTTCCTAATACATACAAGGTACCGACGTCTTCAGCCAACTTCTCCAAGTCTTCGCCTTCGATAAAGTCTGGCTCATTTAGCTCCTGAGGTTCCGCACCGGTCTCTAATGACATTAGATGTGGTTTCTGCGACTTATCCGCGAAAATATCGCTCGCACTGCGGCATGCGATGTAAATCCTGGCCAGTAAGGCGTGGTCAAGATCCTTGTAATTTCCGCTCTCTACATTGCGTACATGCGACGCGGTTCCGTAAAAGCTCGAGTACTGTGCCTTCACAATCGACCTGATCTCTTGCGGTGTGAGCCCGGCTGGATGCTTCCGAAGGATTTCACGTACCACATCGGTAAAGCTGAGGTTGGGCTGCATCAACGCTCCTTGTTTTCGAGCCAACTGAAGAAGGCATTCTATTTTGCCATCACGCGATTCAGAAGGATCCTACCTGCTTTGCGAGTTGCAGCACATAGGTGGTCGCGTTAATCTCCTTCGCGTCGCTGCTCATCAGCGACCGGGCCTGGAAACCCGTCACCGAGACGCACGTAGCGTCGTCAAACAATCAGCAGGCGCTTTTTTTATGCCTGCCGTTTGTGCTTCATGGCGGCCGTGTGCGGGAGACATTCGTGTCTGCCGAGTAGTCTCTGTCTCGGTTTCCAGCCTGCGCACGGCTGCCACCCATCGCCTGGAAACGATGTGTGGCCGTCTCAGTTGGTCATCAGAGAGGTTTCACACCATGCTTGATTACCGTAGTGCCGTCCGTACCAATACCGCCCCCATGTACGTGGGAGGTCACCAATGAGTACCCCACCCGCAGAAGCCAAAACTATTGGCGCTCAGACCTTCGCAGATTGTGGCGAGGAAAAAAGCCATCTGAAATTGTTTCGAGTCAACGCCGGGGTTCCTATTCTGGAAGCCCTTGAACACGCAGCGCACGTTCTCTACTACGCAAAAATGCTCTCGCTTGAAGCCGCCATGGATCCCAAGGCGGAGAAGTTCGCGTTTGCCTCGCACTACCTGTGTGAAATGGGTAAAGCAATCGTCGATGACCTGCTCCTCGCCATGCAGCCTGGTGGGCCGCACCCGCAGTAAGTAATTCGCGCCCGGTGCAGTGCATCGGGCGCCTGAAACACTGAGGGTAAATAAACCCACTCCATGCGTCCGTCGATACGTTCTCGCCCCCATACGTCGGTCCCGCTCTTAAATAGATCGATCCCCCTGCGGTTAGAATGCTCCAAGGCCCCAGCGACATATCAGACCTACCCTCCCACCAGATTCGGGGGTATTTTCTCCGGTCACCCACTGGAGTAGGAAACACCATGTTCTGGCGCAGAGACAAACCGCTGAGGGTAGAGCTGCTTACACCCATCCACGTCACTGCTTCCTCAGCCCCTGCACATCACGAGACGTTAGATGACCCAGCTGCCAGGGAAGCCAAAACCAATACAGACCTGGCTTTCAAACTGATTACAGTTGGAGCGCTAGCATCGCAAGCGGCACTGGTGATCTATGGCTACTCACTTCTTGTCGGCAGATTCCGGGAGTTCGGCATCGACCCAAACGAGCTATCCCTGAGTACACCCGCTCTACTTCTCCATGGGTATACCAACTCTTTCTCTGGTGTATTGGATGTAGCGGAAAAATTGCCCATTGTCGGCTCCGCTCTGTTGCCGATTACATTTGCGGTAATCGCAGCGATCTACATCATAGCTATTACGAAGAGACCTAAAGCGAACGTAGTGAGTGGCCTTGCGCCATGGATGGGCATCTTCATGTTCATGGCCTTCCTCGCTCCTGCCGCGAGTGTTCGCCAAGGCATGAGTACTGGGCTGGCAGACTTCGAAAAATATACGCAGCAGGAAGCTGCTGGAGAACTTGAAGCGGTGGACGTCGTGGTAACCGACAAAGGCGAACGCTTGGTTGGCCATCTGATTTTGGCGGATAGCAAAAGCACGTTCATACTCGTGGGAAGAACCCTATTCAAGCTTGACGGTACGACCGGCCGCGTAATCCGTGAGACGGAGTTAAAACGACGTCCTTCCGAGATGAAAAAGCCACCCTCCAAAGCGTAAGAGCACCGACAACAGTAAGGGCCATGTATGCCCACGTGTATGCCTAACCGACACACGGCCTAAAATACCCAGTAAATACGGGCATCTTACGGCCCAGTTCAAACGACGCCGGGGCACCAGATATGAAATGAAAAAGCCTCAGGTCGGGAGATCTGGGGCTTTTTTGTGCGTTTGGTGGGTGGTGAGAGAGTGTTGAGTCGCGTCGGGATAGTAGAGGTGAAAATAAATCCCCTTTTCCCCTCCCTTTTTCCCAAGCAGTTTTCCAGCTCTACGATCATTACGATTTCACCGCCTTGAGCGCCGGTCTCAAGCAAAGAAGAAACGCCTACACAGGAACCTCCGCCCTGATCAGCGTACCGCCTTCGGCCAGATTGCGGGCAGTAATGGTACCGCCATGGGCGTGGCAGATCGCACGGGCGATGGACAAGCCTAGCCCGCTCCCCCCCGAGTAACGTGCCCTGGAGCGCTCTGCACGCCAGAAGCGGTCGAACACGCTGTCCACATGCTGGGCTTCGATACCTGGCCCTCGGTCACCGACTTCAATCACCACCGAACCGTGAACCCGGCGCGCCGTTATATTCAACTCGCCTCCCCCGGCCGCATAACGCAGCAAGTTATCGACCAGAATGTTGATCACCTGGCCCAGGCGATCACGATCGGCGTGCATACGAAGCCCATCAGCAATACTGACCTGCGTCAGCACGCAAGCCTCATCCAACTGCGGCTGGAACCACGCCAACCGCTCCGCCACCAGAGCTGCCAGAGAAAACTCGCTGCGCTCCAGCACCAGCCGGCCAGCACGAGCCATCGACAACAGGTGCAAATCATCCACCAGCTTTCTGAGTTGATCGAGCTGACGCTTGACCATGCCCAACTGCATGGCATCGCTGGGGAATACCTCATCGAGCATACCCTGCACGCGCCCCATGGCGGCGTTCAAGGGTGTGCGCAGTTCGTGGGCAATGACCGCGCTGGATTCACGCACATCGCGCTCATAGCGCTCCAGTTGGGTGGTCATGCTGTTGAAGTCGCTGACCAGACGTTGCAGCTCGTCGGGCGCGTCGCGGTGCACCGGCAGGCGCGTCAGGAAATCACCGCCGGCGACTCGCCGGGCGCCCTGGGCAATCGCCGAGAACTGGCTGGACAAGGGCCGCGAAAACCACAGGCCGAAGCCAATGATGATAGGGATCGCGGCCAGCACCAGGCCGATCAGTATCAGCCAGTCGCGATTGGCGATAGCCGGCTGGAAATAGTCCAGCGGATAGTACTGGGCAACCACTTGACGCAAGCGTGCCTCATTGAGCTCTGGCTCGGCGCGCAACGCCAGCAGCTCCTCACGCGGCCCCGGCGGCAGATGCTGCACAAAATACCAGTCCGACAGTGTGACGTTGATCCACATGCACACCGAGATCACCACCACCGCGCCGATCGCCAGCAGGCTCATGCGCAGGCCGATCCAGCGCCACATGGGTTTGTCGTTGACCCGCGGTTGCTCAAGCATGTGCGTTACCTGAATCGATAGCCAATGGAGCGCACCGTGACCAGAACGCCGGTGATGCCGTGGTTTTCCAGCTTGCGGCGCAGGTTGTGCACGTGGGTGTCGACGACGCGGGCCAGGGCTTCGCTTTCCGGCAGGCAGATTTCCAGCAACTCATCACGGGTGAAGGCCTTGGACGGCGTCTTGAGCAACGTCACCAGCAGCTTGAATTCCGTTGGGGTCAGGTCCAGCCATTGCGGTGGTGCTTCGCCCTGCTCAATGGCTGCGGTAAACGCAACAAGATCCACCCGCAGGTTTTCATGGCGCAGCAGGTGTTCCACCGGTTGGTTGCCGGTGGTGCGCCGCAACACCGCGTGCACCCGCGCCACCACTTCGCGCGGGCTGTAAGGCTTGACCACATAGTCGTCCGCGCCATAACGCAAGGCTCCGAGCTTTTCCGGTTCGTCGCCCATGGCCGTGACCATGATGACCGGCGTGTCACTGCTACGGCGCACGGCGGATAACACCTCGGTGCCGCTCAAGCGCGGCAGCATCACGTCGAGCAGGATCAGGTCGGGCTGCCAGCTTTTGTACAGGTCCAGACCGCGCTGGCCGTCTTCGGCCAGGGCCACCTCATAGCCATCCCGGAGCAAGTAGGCTTCGAGAATGTTGGCGCTGTCGGCGTCGTCTTCGACGATGAGGATACGTTTTCCTGACACAAAGAAGCCTCTTGATGAAACCTTGATAATTTACGAACGGTTTATTGAAAGTGCGCTGCCAGTATTGCCCTACGCCCGCTTTCGCGAGCCGATCCTATGCCGACCACTGCATCGCTGTCCAAGCCTATCAACGGGCCTGAACAGCTCGATCAGAGGGAGGCGTTGTGTCGCGCGTCGGCGGGCGCACTGCTGTCTTCTTTTGCACATAGGGCTTGACCATGAACTTCACCACCTCCCCTACCCACAACGTTCTGTTGGGCGCCGTCACGCTGCTGTGCTGCGCGCTCGCGCCCCAGGCTCAGGCGACCGACGCCAGCCCGACAGCCGAAGAAACCACCGTTACCCTGGGCCTTGGCATGGGTGTCACGCCTCGCTACATGGGTGCTGACCGCTACCGTCCGCTCGTACTGCCGATGCTCAGCATTCAGCACGGAGCGTTGTTCGCCGACACCACTCGCGGCGTGGGCCTGCAATTTCAATCCGACAGTGGCTTCGGCGCCAGCGCGGCGATCAATTACGACATGGGCCGCAAGGAGAAGGACAGCACCACCGGCGCGGGCGGCGACGAGCTCAGAGGTATGGGCGATATCAACGGCGCAACCGTCGCCGACTTTACCCTCAGCCAACAACTGCTTGACTGGCTGTCGGTCAACGGCGAAGCCGAACTGCGCATGGCCGGTGAGCACCGAGGCAACCGTTACCGCTTTGGCCTGGAAGGCATACTGTTGCACACAAGCCACGACACCCTGAGCCTGGCCATCGACGCCCATGCCGGCGATAGCCGCTACAACCAGACGTTCTTCGGCGTCACCCAGGCTCAGAGCCAACGCTCGATCTACAGAAAGTACACCGCCGACGCCGGGATCTATGCCTACTCCGCTGCCTTGAACTGGCAGCACACCTTCGACGCGCACTGGTCAACGCTGGCCAGCCTGACGCTGACTCAATACGCTGACCAGGCCAGCGACAGCCCGCTGGTAAGGCGCGAAACCGCAGGCTTGGGCCTGTTTGCAATCAACTACACGTTCTGACAACAAGCCCCGGGTATGCAGGCTTCATCTGGACTATCCCTGGGGCAGATTCCGGTCCTGTGCGAATGGCTTTTCAGACCGCGCAAGGTTCTCCCCATCAGGGCGTACACACGATGATCCGTTTGAAGTACCTGTCCAAAAGAGCCGTGCTGCTCTATGCGCTATTGATGAGTATCGGCAGTCAAGCCTCCCCCACCCTGCATACCGAAGCGTTCGTGCATCCTGGCCTGCTCCAGACCCGGGAGGACTTCACGCGGATACGCGAGAAGCTGGCCAACTATAACCAGCCGTGGCTGGCCGGCTGGCAGAAACTGATCGCCAACCCCCATGCCTCATTAGCCTGGCAGCCCAACCCGATGCCAGTGGTGTACCCCACTTCAGGCGGCCCGAATAACGACAGTGTTCTGTTCAACGACGCAGCCGCCGCGTATGCACTGGCCCTGCGCTGGCAGATCTCCAACAACCCGGCGTATGCCGACAAGGCCGTGAGTATTTTGAACCAGTGGGCCTTGACCCTCACCGCGATCAAAGACAAGCCCGGAAGAGCTTTGGTGGCAGGCTTGTATGGCTACCAACTGGCCAACGCGGCCGAACTGCTGCGCAGCTACCCAAAGTGGCGGGCGGAAGATTTCCAGCGTTTTCAAGGCATGATGCTCACTGTGTTCTACCCCATCAATCATGACTTCCTGGTGAACCACGACGGCGCCCGGCCTGATCATCATGGGGCCAGCTGGGACCTAGCCAACATGAACTCGATGCTGGCCATCGGCGTACTGACCGACCGCCGCGATCTCTACAACGAGGCCGTCGACTACTTCAAGCACGGCACCGGTAACGGCGCCATCGCCCACGCGGTGTGGAAGCTCTACGGCGATGGCCTTGGTCAAGTCCAGGAAAGCGGACGTGATCAGTCACACGCCATGCTCGACATAGCCCTGCTCGGCAGTTTCTGCCAAATGGCCTGGAGCCAGGGCAACGACCTGTTCGGCTACCAGAACAACCGCGTGCTGCAGGGCGCCGAGTATGTGGCCAAGTACAACCTTGGCCAGGAGGTGCCGTTTACCCCCATCCCCAACAGCAGCTTCAAACAGACCGTCATCTCGGCCGATCATCGCGGCGAAACCCGTCCGATATGGGAACTGCTCTACAACCACTACGCCGTGCGAAAGGGCCTCAGCGCACCGAATGTGCAGGCCATGGCAAATAACGTCCAAGTGGAAGGTGGTGGCGGGGATTATGGTGCTGACAGGGTCGGCTACGTCCAGCTGGGGTATGGGACGTTGCTGTATTCGTTGGGGGAATACGGCTTGTCGCAGATGCAGCTGATGCCGTAGAGGTCTATCACCGAAGCTGCGTTGCGCATTACAAATGCGTCCTTTCTACCTGTCAAATTCGAGGAATGGCAAGAACGCATTGGTGTGTTGGAAATGTCAAAGGACGCCAGCACCATCGCCGCAGAAGTGTGGAGCCAGACATGAATGAAACACCCGAGGTCTTAAGACCCGGGGCTTTTTTGTGAGCCACTTGCACGCGCAACTCGATGTTGCTACGAGTGGCTAAGCGCCTACATCCCGATGGGTTGAGGATTACGAAGGCCTTGATGAATTCCCGGAATGCTGCTTTTCCAGGCTTGAAATTTCACCGCGCAACACCCCCTCCAACACCCCAAAAAACCCCTGGATATGCCCCTGCTTCAACGCCTGTGGCCGCGTCACCAGATAAACCTCCATCGCCGGCAGTTCTATCTCCTGGAAAACTTCACTCAACCCCGTCGCCAAAATACGCGGCAACACCGCCACCCCCATCCCTCGCCTCACCGATTCAAGCTGCACCGCAAACGAACTCACCCTGATCGGCGCATGGTCCAGCCCCGCAGCTTTCGCGGCGCGCATTTGCGGTAGCAGATCCAGCGGCGGCAGCAAGGCAATACTGGCGGCAGTGGCTGGCGTTAGCGCAGGAAACCGTTGCAGGTATTCGGCGGTGGCGAACACGCCGTAAGCGAGTTTGCCGAGCCCTCGGTAGATCAAAGAGGGTTCGCCCAGGTGTGCGGTACGTATGGCGATGTCGGCTACGCCTCGTACGATTTTGTGAAAGTCGGTGGTGACCTGTAGCTCTACGGAGCAGCCTGGGTGCTGTGCTGTGAAGCGGCTGGCGGCCTTGAGCACGCTGGCAGAGAAGCCTTCGCCAGCGCTCACCAGCACGGTGCCGCTGAGGGTTGTCGGCGTGCCGTCGACGGGCGCCTGGCGTCGCAGGCCGGATTCGGCTGCCAGGGCGACGTCTACCAGGGCTTGGCCTCGGGAGGTGAGCCGGCAGCCTTCCACGCCGCGTTCCACCAGTGGCTCGCCCAGGGCGGTTTCCAGTTGGGTGAGGCGGCGGGAGACGGTAGACGCCGCGATACCGAGTAACTGGCCGGCCTGTAAAAAGCTGCCGCGCCGTGAGACTGCCAGCAGCAGTCGAAGATCATCCCAATTTGCCTGCAATGCCATATCTCCGCGCTTCCCTGGTGTGCAGATGTGCAAAGCCATTATGCCGCAGGCGCTGTTTTTACGGCGCGGGCTCGCGGGTATATCTACTGGCCTTCTCAACAAATGGAATGGCTTGTATGAAAACGATCCCCAACCGCTTGCACAGCACCTTTGTGACCGGTGCCACCGGTTTGCTGGGCAACAACCTGGTACGGGAGCTGGTCGCACGGGGTTATGCGGTGAAGGCGCTGGTCCGTTCGGCGGCCAAGGGCGCGCAGCAGTTCGGCGATGTGCCGGGTGTGGAGCAGGTGGTGGGAGACATGGCCGATGTGGATGCCTTCGCGGCGGCGTTGCAAGGCTGCGATACGGTGTTTCACTGCGCGGCGTTTTTTCGCGATAACTACAAGGGCGGTAGCCATTGGGAGGAACTGGAAAAGATCAATGTCGTCGGTACGCGAGCCCTGCTGCAACAGGCGTATGACGCCGGTGTGCGACGGTTTGTGCATACCTCGTCGATTGCCGTGCTCGACGGTGCCCCCGGTACACCGATCGACGAGACGTGCCTGCGGGCCGAAGCCGATGCGGATGACTACTACCGCAGCAAGATCCTGGCTGAGCGGGAGGTGTTGAGGTTTCTTGAAAGCCATCCGCAGATGCACGCTTGCATGGTCTTGCCCGGTTGGATGTGGGGGCCGGGTGACCGTGGGCCGACGTCTTCGGGGCAGTTGGTGAGGGACGTGATCAACGGCAAGTTGCCGGGGCTGATTCCTGGCACCTTTTCTCTGGTCGATGCCCGCGATGTGGCCTGGGCGCACATTGCTGCCGCCCAGAGCGGGCGACGGGGCGAGCGTTATCTCGCGGCCGGTCGCAACTTGACCATGCGCCAGCTGATGCCGGTGCTGGGGCGTATTGCCGGGGTCAAGGTGCCCTCGCGCCAACTGCCGCTGCCCGCGCTGTACCTGTTGGCAGCGGTGCAAGAGGCCTACGCGTACCTGACTGGAAAGCCCATTTTGCTGAGCATGGCGACGTTGCGGCTGTTGATACGCGAGGAGCACCGTACCCGCTTTGACCACCGCAAAAGTGAAGAGGAACTGGGGCTGAGTTTTCGCGTGTTGGAGCAGACCCTAGCGGACACGGTGGGCTGGTCCCGAGCCTACGGCGCGTTGTAATAAAAAGCCCCAGGTCGACAGGCCTGGGGCTTTTTTGTGGCGGAAGGTTTAACGCGTTTGCAGTGCTTCTAAGCGTGCCGGCAAGTCCTCCTGGGGGAAGCGTTGGTACAGCGCCAGCAGTTTCTCGTCCGCCGCCTTGGTTTCCCCCGCTCGACGCAGGTTCACAATCTCCTGCAGGCCTTCTTCCAACGTAGGCAGCGCCCGTTTGCTGAGTTTTGCCGCTGGCTGATCTGCCACTGCGCTTTCGGCTTGAACCGGCGCGCTTTCAGCCCTGGGCGCTGCGGCCATGCGGGCCATGGGCGCGGGTGCGGAAAATGCCTGTGGCGCTGGGTGGGCGGCTTCTTCGTGGTGCAGCGCAGAAAATGTCGCAGTGGAGATTTCGGGTTGCGGCACGGGGGAGCGCATGACCACGCCGATCATCAGCGCCAACCCGGTGACGGTGGCAAATGCCATTTGCCAGCGCGGGCGTTGGCAGGCTTGCAGCCAGCGTTGCCACAAGCTGGGTTGCGGCTGCGGGGCTTCGCGACGGGCCGCGTTGAGAATGAAGGCGTCGAGGGACGCGGGCGGCTCGCCCGTACTGTGTTGACGAAAGTGCTGGAGCATCTCGTCGTCAGGGGTGTGTCGGGAGTCGTTCATGCGAGTATCTCCTCGGCCAGCAGGCGGCGTAGTTTCTGCTGGGCGTAACGCAGGCGGCTTTTTACGGTTTCCAGCGGGGCGCCGGTGAGGGTGGCGATTTGCGGTACTTCGAGTTCGCCGTGCAGGCGTAGCAGGAAGACTTCACGCTGGTCTGCGGGCAGCTCTTGCAGGGCGGCGTCGAGGCGGGCCTGGTCGCGGCTCAGGCTCAGCTGTTGCTCGGGGCCGGCGCTGTGGTCGGGCTGGGCGTGCAGCTGTTCATCGTAGCTGTCGTGCAAGGGGTTGTGGATGCCGTGCTTGCGCCAGTGGTCGATCAGGCGGTTGCGGGCGATCTGGAACAACCAGGTGCGAAAACTCGCCCGGCCTTGTGGCTGGGTGGTGCTGCGGATCAGGCTGAGCCAGGTGTCCTGGTAGATTTCTTCGGCCAGTTCGGCTTTGTTGCACAGGGACACGAGGAAGCGGTACAGGCCCTGGCGATGGCGCGTGTACAAGGCTTCGAAGGCGGCAGCGTCACCGGTTCGGTAGCGGGCCAGCAGCGATTCGTCGCTGGGTGAGTCATCTGGAACGGCCATATAGTGGGCGAACTCCTTTTGGTCAGCCGAAACAGGATTACTGTAGGAGCGAGCTTGCTCGCGAAGAACGTCAACGATAACGCGTGCTTGCTGGATAAACGCGGTGCCTGTGAGTTTTTCGCGAGCAAGCTCGCTCCTACAAAAAGCTTTAGCAGCAAGCCACCTTCCACATTTGATTTTGGTTGTGAGCGAGATCAGGGTTTGAGGCTTTGGGCCAACTCCACCAGTTGCACGAATTCGTTGCGCAGCCCGAAGGGGTCATCGCCGCGGGCCGAGCGGGCAAGCTTGGCGGTGTCCTGCAAACTCATGCTGCCAGTGTAGCGGCCATCGCCCTTGAGCTGTTGGGCGAAGGCGGCGACGGCAGACGAGAAGCGCAGGTCGTCGCTGGCCGGGGCAGCCTGGTTGGCGATGGGGCGTTCGATCAACTGGCTGTTACCGCCCGCAGCGGGCTTGTAGCGCACCCGCAGCATCGCCAGCTCATCGGACTTGCCTTCGGTCGCACGCGCGTCAGCGTAACGCAGAGGTTCCAACCAGCCCTTCTCGCCCTTGGGCACGATTTCATACAGCGCGGTCACCGTGTGCCCTGCGCCAATCTCGCCGGCATCGACCTTGTCGTTGTTGAAATCCTCACGCTTCAGGGCGCGGTTCTCATAGCCCAGCAGGCGGTATTCGCTGACCTGGGCGGGGTTGAATTCCACCTGCAGTTTCACATCCCGCGCCACCACGGCCAGGGTGGAACTGAGTTGCTCTACCAGCACTTTGCGCGCTTCGCGCAGGTTGTCGATGTAGGCGTAGTTACCGTCGCCCGCGTCGGCGAGCTGCTCCATCAGGTGTTCGTTGTAGTTGTCCACACCAAAGCCGAGGGTGGTCAGGGATACGCCGCTTTTGCGCTGGGCCACGGCCATTTGCTTGAGGCTGTCGAAATCGCGGATGCCCACGTTGAAGTCGCCGTCGGTGGCCAGCAGGATGCGGTTGATGCCGTTGCCGATAAAGCCTTCGCGGGCCATCTGGTAGGCCAGTTCGATGCCGGACGCGCCCGCCGTGGAACCGCCGGCGGTGAGTTGGTCGATGGCGTTGCGGATCTTGGCTTTTTCACTGCCCGAGGTGGGCTTGAGCACCACGCGGGATTCACCGGCGTAGACCACCAGTGACACGCGGTCCTGATCACGCAGTTGATCCACCAGTAACTTCAGCGTGCTTTTGACCAGCGGCAAACCTTCGCGGCGGTCCATGGAGCCGGACACGTCCACCAGGAACACCAGGTTGGCGGGCGCCAGATCGGCCACGGTTTTATCGGAAGCCTTGATGCCGATGCGCAGCAGTTTGGTGCGCGGGTTCCACGGCGTGGTGGCGACTTCGGTGGTGACGCCAAAGGGCGAACCATCGGTGGGCAGTGCGTAATTGTAGGGGAAGTAGTTGACCATTTCCTCCAATCGCACCGCGCCTTCGGGCGGCAGGCGGCCTTGGTTGAGGAAGCGCCGTACGTTGGCGTAGCTGCCCGTGTCGACATCCACGCTGAAGGTGGAGACCGGAGTTTCGGCGACGCGATGCACGGGGTTGTCGGGCAGGTTGGCGTATTGCTCGCGGGGTTCGCTGCGCTCATTCATCTTCGCCATTTCCCGCACCCTCATGGGTGCCGGCATGGCCATGCGTTTGGCCATCGCGCCCTCAACCGGCGCGCTGTGCAACTCGGCGACGGGCGGTGCCGGTTTGGCCACCTCGGGCGAGGAAGACAGCCCACACCCGGCCAGCGCTACCAGCAGGGTGACGGTGAAGCCTTGGGCAGCGGGACGCAGGTAAAGCAGAGGGCGGGACATGGGGCTGAACCTCGTGAATGAATGAGCCGTTCACAAGGTCAGACGCGACATAGGTCGGGTTCGGGTTAAACCCTTGAAATTCACCTTGTAGGAGCGAGCTTGCTCGCGAAAACCTCACAGACGCCGCGTTCACTCAGGAAGCACGCGTTATCGTTGACGTTTTTCGCGAGCAAGCTCGCTCCTACAGTTGATCTTTCAGTCCGTGCCGTACTTGGGGTTACGCGGGCCGTACAAGATGCCGGTGCGTTGCCCTGCCGACAGCAACCGCGCGCTGGTGATACCGGCAATCGGGTGCGCCGCATCGGTAGAGCTGTTGATCACCTGCTTGACCGCCGCCGTGATCAGCATGCCCACCAGGCCGCCACCGTTGTTGTTGCCCTCCTCGCTCGACGCCCGCGCCGAACCGGTCCACAGGGTGGTGCCGGTGCGCAGGTCCACCAGTTTGGCCGAGGCCGTCACCGAGGTGTCGCTGGAGATCAGCATGTACTGAGTACCGTACTCGCTGATGGTGATGTACAGCGCCGCGTCCGCACCAAAGATGTCATGCAGCTTGGCCGGTTGTACGGCCTGGATATCGTTGGCGGTGGTGAGGCCGTTCTGGCGGAAGGTTTCGTCCACCAGGGCAATCGGCAACACGTAGTAGCCGGCTTCGGCCAGCGGGTAGGTGACTTGCGACACCAGGCTGTAGGACGCCTGCACTTCCGGCGATTCATTGATCGGCGGCAGTACCAGGATCGACTTGGGCCGCGCCTGTTTGTACGCCGAATAGTCAACCGTCTTGGGCGCGGCGCAACCGCCGAGCAAGGCCAGGGCCAGCAAGGCGCCGGTGAGTTTTAACAGGCTCATTTAGTGGCGACTCCGGCTTTGGCGTTTTTCAACAGAAAGTCCATGTACGCAGCAGACTCAGGGAACAGCGCCTTCTCGGTGCGAAACTCCTGCACCATCTGGTCATCCTTGCCCATGTTCATGTACAGCATGCCCAGGTGCGCGTGGTAACCCGGCGGCGCCTTGCGGCCGCTGGCGTTGATCTTCTGCAGATCGCGCTCCAGTGCTTCCACCTGCGCTTCCTTGGGCTCGCCCTTGAAGTACTCGTAAACCTGCGGCTGGTAGCTCTCCCATTGATACAGGGGCTGGGGCGCCGTCTGGCACCCGGCTACCGTCGCGACTGCTGCCAGCGTCAGCGCTAACTTCACTGCCTTGCTCATCCGTGTACTGCTCCTTGTGGTGTGACTGATCAGTTACGCGGGTTCCAGGCGCCGGCGTTGATGCCGTCGACCAGGCGGTTGATCGCTTCGCGCATGGCCAGGTCCAGCACCTTGCCATTGAGGGTGGAGTCATAGCTGGCGGTGCCGCCGAAGCCGATCACTTCACGGTTGGACAGCGCGTACTCACCGGCACCCTGGGTGGAATACACCACTTCGGAGGTGTTGATGTTGACGATATTCAACGCGACTTTGGCGTAGGCCACTTGGGTCTTGCCACGGCCGAGAATGCCGAACAACTGGCGGTCGCCGGTTTCTTTGCGGCCGAACTCGGTTACATCGCCAGTCACTACGTAGTCAGCGCCCTTGAGCTTCTGCACGGTGCCTTTGATTTTGGCTTCCTGGGAGATTTCGCCCATGTTGTCACGGTCCAGCACGCTGAAGCGGTTGGTCTGCTGCAAGTGGGTGATGAGGATGGTCTTGGCCTGGCCGCCGAGACGGTCAACGCCATCGGAGAAGATGCCGCGCATGTAGCTGGAGCGGTTATCGAACTTACCCACGGCAATCGGCACACGCACGCCGGAATAGGCCACGTGGGCGCTGGCGACTTGCTCCACCGGCATCGCGCGGTTGCTCTCGGTGGCACAACCGGCCACGGTCAACAGCGCCGCGGCGGTAAGGCCCGACAGCAGGATTTTGGACAGTGTCTTCACAGGGTGCTCCTTGAGTGAGGAAATCAGCGTTGCTGGGTTTTCCAAGGAGAAAGGCAGCCTGAAAACGCACTGGCCTGAATTCTTCCCTGAAAGACGGTGATGCAACGGCTGCGGCATTTTACGGGGTTGAGAGCGGTTCTCAAGGTGTTTCGGCCATAGGTGGGAGGCTTACCCTACTGCCGACCGCAATACTCGAAGCAACAAAGCTCAAATGTGGGAGCTGGCTTGCCTGCGAAAGCGCCAGTACAGCACCAAGCTCACGGCCTTCATAAGCACACGTCTACTGTAGGAGCGAGCTTGCTCGCGAAAAGCGTCAACGATAACGCGTGCTTTCTGAATGAACGCGGCGCCTGTAGGTTTTTCGCGAGCAAGCTCGCTCCTACAAAAAAATCCTTAACTGACTGGCATTACACCAACAGCAGCCAGCCTTCGCACATCCCTACTTGAGCTCCTTCACCAGATACTGCGCAGAAATCTGCGTAATCCCGGTCAATGCCCGGCGCAAGGCTTCAGGATCGGTGCGATAAGTGAGCGGCGTGTAGCCATAGACATTCTGACCATTAAACGGCGTGACCGCTTCAAAGGTGCGCCAGATCATCTCATCGCCGCGATCCATCTGCGCTAACACGTTAAGGGTGGGGTAAATCACACTGCTGAAACCCTGGGTCAGGCGAAAGCCCCACTCGGACACGGTCAGCTGAATCTGCGCATCAGCCGGCTCATCATCGCCAACCACCTTGAGCGTCGAAGTCTTACCCAACTCATCGACAAAGCCCTGTTTGAGCAACACGCCTACATCGAGTTTTTCCGCCTCCATCACCGTCAAAATAGCCACCGGCGTCGGCATCTCGGCCAACTGCCCAAGCTTCATGCCGCCGGCAAACCCGGCGCCACTCAACGCCGCAGTACCCAGCTTGGACGCCCCGCTGGCCATGCCAACACCCGCACCAACCCCGGCACCCAGGGCGGCGCCCCAGGCCTGTTCGCGGCCGAAGTACACCATGTTCTTTTCCCACTTCACGGGCAGGACTTTGACGGTCTTGATCTGCGCACGGTTTTCGGGGGTGAGGGGGTGGCTGACGCAGCCGCCGAGGATGAGGGTGGTGAGGAGAATGAAAAGGAGGTTTTTCACATCAGTCCTTTAATGTTTGCAGTGAATACGAGAAGTCGGCAGGGCCTGGACCCTGCCGACACACTGGCTCAACTCATTTGCTTTCTTTGGCAATGGTGCCCAAGGACGCATCCTTGACCAGATAACGGCCTTCGACTTCGCTCAGCGCTTTGAGGCTGTTACGCGCCACGGCGAAGCCCATTTCGACCTCCTGCTTGAGGTAAACCACCTCGCCCGCCTTTACATCAATCGGCATATCCGCCCAGTTTTCAGCCTTGGAGCTGATCACGTGTTTGCCCGGCGTCACGAAAAAATAGATGTACTGGTTACCACGGTTGTAACCCATCTCCGAGTCGGCTTCCTTGTCATCCAGGAACACGTTGAACCGAACCAACATCCCTACGTTGCTCGGGCGCACGACGTACACCAGGCCTTTATCAGCCACGGCAGCCTTGGGCAGCGAATAGTTCGCCACGTCAGCCTGCATCTTCTCCACCGACGGCGTAGAGGAACAGCCAAACAGCGTGGCAAGGGACAGAACAACAGCAGCTTTGCAGAACAACTTGATCATGTATTTCTTCCTTGTGGGTAACGGTGGAGCGGGTTTGAGAGTGCCGATGATGGCGGGATCTCATTTTTTGATGCGCTGGTCATCGCCGTTGTGTCGGCAATGGATGGCGTGACATGAGCAATGTGTGCCATCAGTGTGACGCCTTGCGCGGTTTTAGCTGAGGCGCTTATAGTCCGGTCGTCGCTCAAAAGGTGACCGGGTTTGGCGACCCGAAGAACGAGCCCTCAATAATCCAGAGAGCTTAATGATGAATCGATACATTCCCCTAACCGGCCACGACTGCACCGTCCCAGCCCTGATCATCGACACCCAGGCACCTCTCGACGTCCTCCACGACGCCGCCGTGCACCGCATTCGGGCCGTCACCCAACTGCTGGAAAACCTGGCCTTCCGCGAACAACTCAGCAGCGATGCCGTAGTGCTTTCAGACTTCGCCCACTTGCTGGCCATTCCGCTGCGCGACGGGTGTGATTTGCTGGATGTCATCAGTCGCAGGCTGAATGCCGATCCGTCCTGAGTGGAAATAGGGCGGCCTTAGTGTCGCCCGCTTTGTGCGTGAGCAATCCAACCAAAAAACCGGTCCACTCTTTTCGTCATTTCACGCAGCAAACTTGATCATCAGAAAGATAATAAAGTCCCTCCAGTTTTCCGCAAATGGAAGGAAGACCAAAAATCGGTTCTGAGGTATAAGAAATAGGCAACTCGGATCTAATCAAACCGACGAACTCCGAACTTTCCCACGCGGGAGTTACTATACCGTTCCAAAAATTTACGGCCTCCCCCGCTCCAGACAATACAACAGGCCTCAAGTATTCAACTGCAACATTGGAGCCCCAATACAAATAACCGCAATACACAGAGCCATTTTCACCAAAAAAATCAGCTCGAACGATAATCTGAAAGTCTGAGCACGTTTCCTGTTCGGCGAGGGGGCGCACAGTTAATTCGTCCTCCACGGTGTCGTCCATCGGAAAGAACCAAGCGCTATAACTACCAAGATCATCAATCGTCAGCTCACATACTTGTTTATCCGACATAACTCGCCCCGCCCTATGCAATTAAGCACAACAAAACAGGACAGATTTATCTGATACACTTTCCCAGCTAAAATTTAAATAAATCTGTGCCATTTTCTCTCTATCCCTTATAACGCCTATTGGTTTAAGTCAGCTATTAGTTTATCTATCACTAACTCGAAAGCATTCTGCAAAGCGCTACGGAGAGCTTCAGGGTTTGTTGCGTACTCCTGAGGTGTATACGCCTGGACATTTCCCTCACTGAACGCTGTTACAGTTTCGAAATTCCTCCAAACTACTGCGTCGCCGAGCTTCATGGTCGCTACAATGCCCACTGTGGGATAAAGCTGTGCACTGTAGTTTTTCAAGGCAAAGCCCCATTCGGACACGACGAATTCTATATGCGCATCGGCCCGGCCGCCCTCCGGTTCAACTTTGAATAAATGCTCAGCACTGATCCGTGCCTCCAACAGTTGTTTGAACAACTGCCCTGGATCTATTTCGTTACGCTGCAAGTTCAACAAAATTGCCTGCCGTGGACTTGAAGCTCCACCATCAGCCACTTTCGCGCCCGCTACCACACCCACGCCAGCCATAGCACTGGTAGCGACTTTGGACGAATCCGATGCCATTCCCACCGCCGCCCCGGCACCGGCACCTAAGCCGGCCCCCCAGGCTTGATCCATGCTGGTGTACTTGAACTGCTGCTCCGGGAATGAGGCAAGCAACACACTGACAGTTTTGATTTGCTGGCGGTTTTCAACGCTCAGATCTTTGGTTACACAGCCACTTAACACAAACAAACCAAAATAATAAATTATTAAATTTTTCATATTTATTAGCCAGACCTTTCAGTCCTCCCCCTCCACGGCTATAAAAACAAGAAATTCACTCTCAACAACATCCGAGGGGATAGACCTGTAAACAAAAATCTCATCTCCCAAATTCAAAATAAAAAGACGCTCTTCACAATCAAATGAAAAACCAACACCCACAACCCTATCCTCCACTGAGGATTTCACCAGAACAGCTGAAGACAGCGTTTTGTTTATAACATTACTAAAGCATGCATCGTCGGACATCGACGCAATTACTTGCGCGCCATACTCTTGCATATCGCATTCGGTTAATGGCTCAACGGACAGTCCTATCGAAGCCCCATCACTATCGCAAAATAAACGACCAGGAATGCTTCCTTCAAAATGGAAACTAATCTCTTGCGGAAAACCATGCGCCACCGAGCCTAACTTATGAATCAGTGCGTCCACCGACAAAAGCTTTTTGCCAATGGCAAGTATAAACCACGCCTTCAACGAAGACTCTTTCATCATCTAACCTTCCCTTCCAGCGCACTTTTTACTGATGGATTTTGGTTGACGCCATCTTTCAAAATCGTCACAAACGTACCATTCGGCTTGGTCACCACGACATCATTGCCCTTAATTCTAAAATAGACATTGCCTAGCGCACCATTAGCTCCCTGTCCCGCGAAGGTACCAGGGATAACCTTTGTGGCGTTATTCCCAATATCGTTAATCAAATCTGTAACAAATTTACGATCTGCGGCACTGGATGGGTCCCCTCCGAAGTCTTTGACATGTTTACCTAACTTCGTCCCCATTTGCCCAGTATCCGTTTTAAATGCTGCACCTGCCCCAATGCCACTTACCGGCACAGAGGTATATCCCGGCTTGGGCAGCAAGAGAGGCGATTAACAAAAGGGGACAGATTTATTTAATACGCATTCCAACTCCAGCCTAAATAAATTCGCCCTTTTCTTTATATATATCAACCTAAAATAAATAGCAACTTTCTAAATTATTAGTCTCATACTCCCATGAAACTATCCTACTTTCCGGAGACACAAGCACCGAATAGCGGCAACTCCTAATCCAGGTTATGTAGTAACGCGTCCCGCTGCTTTCTTTTACTACCCTATTGAACGTTTTTTCTTTGTTAGCGGGGGACCAAAATGGCTCAGTACATGTATCGGGCGTGCGCGAGCAAATGCTGTATACGTGAGATTCAAAGGTGGTACCTATCCATCCATCTTTACTGGATACCCACGCAGACCGTGACGGCACGCAACCCGCAATCAGAAATACAACTACCATTACGCTAATTTTTTTCACGTTTTCTCTCCGTGAAAATGTGAAAAACGGGACAGATTTATTTAATATGTTTTTCAACTCTAATTCTAAATAAACCTTTCCCTTTTCTCACTTTTTTATTCTTCTCCGCTCTGGCACCAACTCAACTTTTTCCATTTATATGATTTCGCCACGGCACGAGCAGTCCCTCCAACAAGACTCGATCAACAATACCATCATCAATGGCGCCGACAAAAGTTGTATCCAACAGAAATTCAAAGGAAATATTTTCCTTTTCCGATAACTTTTTAACGGCACAGACTATTTCTTCTACTTCATCTAGATTTTTTGAATCCATATCAACAGACAGTATATTCGGTTGCAGTGCTGAATAAATTTCCAACATTCCACCCACCACTTCCGCGCCCCCTTCGTCTATCGCGTCAGTAAGGTTGGCGGGGCAATGCTCCATATTCTTGACGCAGCGAGCTCATTCACGAGCTGCTGCACATTAGATCTAATAGACTGATCTAAGTCTTGAGCCACGTAGAAAATCAACTTTCGCTTCTCATGCTCTAGGGGTACGGAATGCATTATTCAGCTCCTTTTTTTGGAGGGCATGCGGGGAGAGCCGACCCTGGACCCCCTTTTCTCTTTCCTGATCATTCCCTTAGATCTCAACTATCTACAAATGGAGCGGTGATCAGTATAGCCTCGATTTCATCAGACGCTTTTTTTCCCCACTCCTTATTAATCCTACTAAGTTCCGAGAGGTACTTTTCAAAAATCATTCTTCTGGAGTCTTTTCCGGCAACACGATGGGAGAGCTCGTAATCTACCGCCATATTGAAAGCTACACGACTGATTATCCAAAAGAGAAGTTCATCCAGCGAACGCGTGTATTTTCTGAAAATCTCATAACTCCTTTCTGAGGAAACATATTCAAAACCACCACTTTTGAACTCCACGTGAGGAGTTCCATCCTCGGGTGAGCTCACTCTGACCAACAGCATAGACTTAGGCGCTCCCAACTTATCGCCTATCAAATTCACTGTTTGCTGCAGTTCACCGATATTGGAAACCATGCTAATTCGTTCTCCTCAGATAACCTTATTCGATATAAAGGGGACAAATTTTGTTTATTTAATAGGCTTTCTACCGCGATCTTGAATTAAAATAAATCCGCCCCATTTCGCCGAATGTTTATCCCGCAGGAACCGCACCGATATCAAACTCACCTTGCGCGTCAATTTCGGCGTCTGCTCTCAACACCTCAAAATCGCAGCCCCCTAAATTCAAATGGACATTTATTTCATACGCTCCACTTGAGGAGGGTCTTATAAATTCGACCTGAAGAGAATAATCTCCTTCAGGCAGTTCTAGAGGAACCGTACTCGAAATACTACCAACCTCAATATTTCTATCTATTACCGAGAAGGGAACTTTAAAGGCCCGAACCACGTCTGCGCTTATAGCGGGCACTTGTTCGTTAATGAAAAGGCTAATTATATGGTACCCTTCGTCAACCAAAGCTCTAAAAGAGACACTCCCTAACCTCCACGCAAATCCTTGCGCATAACTACGAACACTCCAATCATTGTACGGCTGATCAAGCGAACTCAAAAACACGCAAAATTGCGAATAAGACAAATATATAATTTCTCTAAACCTAGCCATTAGTTCACCACCTTAATTCCGACCTTCTCACCATCGCGAATGAAAAGGGGACAGTTCTATTTAATAACTGGCATTTAGGGAGAAGATCAGCAATTGTGCGATTATGTTGCATGTTCTTGCGCTATTTTTGGCTATCCCGCTGAGGGACGGGTGTGATCTGCTGGATATTACTGGACGAAAATTAAACGCGAAGATCTAAAGCAGAATCTGGGCAGTTAACTCATAACTGCCCGACCGACTTACAAGAAACCATTTTGTTAAAGAACCACCAAAACAGAACCTTTACACCAACTCAACCAAGCCCAATCAAAACTGTAATATATCAACCAATTTGACCAGACAAAAAAATCAAACCACTAAGCTCTTTAGTCGCTCACCCGCACTGAGTAGTTCGTCGACAGAAAGCGGAGTATAACTAATTACAATCAAAACCCCCTCTTCAAACTCACACACTTCTTCTACATAACCATTCAACAAATCAACAAGTTCAAGCGGCCCTTTTCCGAAGGCGCGAAAACACAATTCCTTATCGAAATAATTCGCCGCATTTATACGGAAAACGCCATCCCTACCGTTAACGTCTTTTTTTGTAGCATCACAAGCTTCCAACACTAAAGGCCAATCGCTCCTCGTAACATTCCAATCATGTAAAGCTGAGCGATAGGAGCCAAACGCCTTTATATAAACAGGAAAAACAATCTTCAACAAATATGAATAGTCGACTTTGGAGGCTGTGAATTCAATAAATAGCGCATCATCAAACTGCGCATCATCCTGGAGATACTTCTGATCTCGCAGAGCATATGAAATTCGACCTTTAACGCCGACTGGAAGTAGCTTATCCAATGACACCGAGGTCACCAACTCGCTTCCAATAGGGGGGACTTCAAAGGCATCGTTCAAATTCCACGGAACGCCCAAATCGCCTATAGCTCTCAAAAAATCTTTATGCCTCTCTTCGATAGACTCTGAAACACTAGGCCTATGTCGAAATTCGAGTTTATATGTGGTAATCACCGTGCCACCCTTACAGAAATATTTCTGATATTTGGCTCATTAAGTATATCTATTAACAAAAGGAGGGCGATATATTTAGTGCACCTTCAAGTTTTAATTTAAATAAATCTGTCCCCTTTCCTTTTCAACTTATTCATCATCCCAAAACTGCCCCGGCGGCGCATAGTTGCCATCTTCCAAGATGCTGCACCATCCAAAAAGCCTATAAAACATTTCAAGATCCAATATTTGGTAGATATCAATATCAACTTTTTTTAACGTCACCCGACCGTGTGCATAGTGAGAGTATTGCCCACCTACCCCACCTATCGCTCTTTTTTCAAGTTCTGCACGATCCCACTCCAGAACGGTTCCTGCAGCTTCTGGCAAAGGGTCCAAAAATTCAATTTCAAACTCCGTTGCAATTTTGCAAATGCAAGGAATCAGCCTTTGCTCGAGCAGGCTGTGGGTTAACAAATTCTCGGGAAACTTAATGCTTAATTTCATTTCAGAGCATCCTTTGGAACAACAACATAACCTGAAAAATTCTTTTCAAAAGTAGTCGCGGGGCTAAAATACTGCTTACCATGAGGATCACGAATTGCTACGACAGAAATGCCATTTCTGGTAGTAATGCCGTCGACCACAACAAAATGGGAAAATCCGGTACCCGCTGCTTTATCCACCACTTGGACAATAACAGGCGTTCCGTTTGCTGTGTATCTTGCCAAATCAGCAACGTTACGGCTTGCATAAACTGCCGTGTTGACGCCCTCAGACTTCATCAAATTCGCAACGTCCTGAGGGAAAATCCCGTCTTTTCCGGGTGGAAGCTTTTCAATCAGATTTCCTATGTCTACTTTATGTCCCATGGTATCCAAAACCATGCCACATGAGTTGTGACCACATGTAGGTACGGGCCCTTGATTCACAACTAAACGATCACCGCTTCGGGGTAGCGAATCACCAAGAAGTGGATTTTTAGGACCTGCTCCTGAAGGTAAGCTCTTTGCTAGCTCTTCTACCAAATCCGCAGACTCAGCAACCTTTCCTTCCAAATACAGCTTTTTAGCCTTACCTAAAACTTTTTGTGCCGCATCCCCAGCGCCCGGGATGAGTCCAATACTCGCCATGGCATAGTCAAACGGATCCTCAGCCTCATAGAAGCCCTTTGCATCGCCGTAAACCGGAATGAAGTCTGAACCAAATTCAGCGAGCTGCTCAGCCAGGCGCTTTGTCTGAGCAAGCGCAATCGGGCTATCTACTTGCTTAATGCTTCGAAGCTCCGCCTCAATGGAATACGCCGCAAGCTCTTTATTCTGCTCAACTTGCTTAGCCTGCTCTTTAGCCTCAGGGCCAAATCTCGCAACCACAAGGCTTCGAGCAGCCTCCGAAGCTTCTCGCCGTAAAGAACGACAGGTAGCACCTGCACCATTCGCACTGCAGGCTGTGGTTAGCGCCAAATCTCGACTTTTATCTAGAGCATCCAGAGCGTCAGCACGCCCACACGCAGCACTATCTCCTCCCTGGCATTTCTTCTTGGCAGCCCAGCGCTCTTGGTTTTCTTCATGGTTGAGGTAGTTGTACTGTGTCGAACTGCCCGCCACCCATGCTCCAGTTTGCAAACTCTCACCGTCAGCATCACTGTCCACCGACGCCGCAAGCACACCAATCAACTGCGAGCTCATCACCAGCAAGCTCTTTCTCTTATCCTCCGGCATGCTGGCGTACTGTTTGTCGAGGCTGTCTACCAGGGCTTCGTTCACACCTGCTGCCAACGCACCAGTACGGAAATCGCCGCCAGCGGCTTCAGCTGCCAGCCCGCCCATCAACGCATGCAGCCCAATCTTGGTGATACCGCCGTCGGCGAACCGATTCTTGGAGACATCACCAATCATGTTGAAGCCATAGGCAGCAAATGCATTGGCAAGGCTGCTTTGCAATGCATCCCCGAGGCTGGCTTCTCCTCCCAGCGCTTTAGTCAGGATGGCCGATGTGCCGTTTTGCAGAACCTGATTCGCAGTAAATTGACCAACACCTTGCCAGGTACTCAATGGGCTCGCGGATGTCACTGCTCCCGAGTTAGGCAGCGCAGTAGTAGTGCCTGTCTGCGTGCTGGTCCAGTCGTCGTAGAACCCTGCGGTCAGCCCCGCAGTAACACCCGAGACAACATAGCCCCGCATCGCATCGCTGGAGGTTACGTCCTTGACCACTGCGCCTAAATTGCCACGATTATTGATCGTGCTGATAGCGCCATTACTCGCCATACCGGCAAGCACAACGCTGCCCGCAGCATTGGCCCAGCCTGCGGCAGATACGGTAGTGGCAGCAGCCGTCGCACCAGCCATCGACGTGCCCGCCCCAGCGGCGGCGATTGCGCCGCTTGCTGCCCCCATCGTGAAGTAGGTAACAATGATCGCTATGACAATTTGCGCGCCAGCGCCCAGGCCGGAATTACTGTATTTGAAGCTGTCGTGCAGCTCTTTGACCTCGCGCCAGTCAACATCGCCACGCTGCTCCATTTGCTTGATCCAGGCGAGGCTTGGGTCCGCCTGGACCATCGCGTCGATGGTCTGGCTTACCGTATTCTGGTTAACCTGCCTTACATCAATCTTCAAGCCGTCCACGGCCTTGATTGCCAGCTCGCCCTGCGCCACCAACTCACTCTGACGCAACGTCTCGTCGGTATTACCCTTGCCCTTGGCGCTGGTCCAAGCCAGGTCACCCTTGCTCTTCTCGTGGCTCTCCTGGTGCAGGTCTTTGACCGCCTCGAAGGTCACTGCGCCGCCACTGGTGATGGCCAGGCCCTTACCACTCTCAAGCTTGGCCCGCTGATACAACTGATCACCGCCACTGACCAGCGAAAGATCACCACCAGTCTTGATCTCAGTCCCCACATTCGTGACGTGGGTCACCTCATCACGTTTGGTCTTCTTCGCGCCCCAGCCCCCCTTCTCCTTCATGTCGTAAAGGCTGTAAGTGCTGTTCTGCGCCGCCAGCAGGTTCAACTTATCCCCGCTATACAGATAAGCCTCATTCCCCGCGCTGATCCTGCTCGCCACAATCGTGGTATCACGCCCAGCCTGGCTGACAAAATCCCCACCCGCCGTCAGTACGCTCGCCACTTGAGTGGTCTGGTCGTCCGAGGTCTTGATGCGTTTTTTGCCGTCCTTTTCCTTGCCCTCAACGTTGTGCATGTCGCTGACCGACGCGACGTTGAGGTCGCGGCCGGCGGCGATGGTGAGGTCTTTGCCGGCGGTGGCATTGCTGCCAATGATGTTGACGTCTTGCCCGGCCTGCATGTTGAGGTTGCCGCCTGCCGTGACGCTGGCGGCGAGGTTTTTGACGTCGGTGGTGATGCTGGATTTCTCGCCGCCGTCGCGGGTCTCGTGTTTGACGCTGGTGTCGCTGGCGGCGATGAGGTTGAGGTCGCGGCCGGCGGTGAGGTTGGCGTCGTTGCCCGCTGCCAGTGCGCCTCGGTTGGTGAGGTCGCGGCCGGCGTCGATGGCGAGGTTTTCGCGGGCGACGATGGTGCCGGCGCTGGTGTCGGTGAGGGTGCGCATGCCGGCGCCGTCACGTACCTGGATGGCGGTGGTTTCGTTGGTGATGTCGCCTTTGAGCGCCGTGAGGCTGACTTGTTTGCCGCGGATTTCGCCGGCCATGGCGTTGCGGATGCTGTCTTGGGCCAGCAGGTTGAGGTTGTTGCCGGCTTCGACCAGGCCGCCGGTGTAGATACTGCCGCTGCTGATGGCGGAGAGGTTGTTGCTGGCGCGCAGGGTGCCGACGTTGATCAGGTCGCCGCCGGTGACCAGGTTGAGGTCGCGGCCCTGGATGAGGCTGTTGCCGCGCACGTTGCGCGAGTCGGCCTGGGCCAGGTACAGCACCGGCACGAGGACGGTCTGGCCGTCGATGACGCGGTTTTCCATCCACACGATGTCGTGGGTCAGGGCGCCGACTTGCTGGTCGGTGAGGGCCACGCCCAGGCTCAGGCGCAGGGCGTCTTTGCTGGCAAGGCCGTTGTCCATCAGGTAGCGGAACTGGTCGGCGTCGCTGTACAGGCCGCCGGCGAGGAAGCGCTGGCCGGTTTGCGCGAGGACGGCGTCGCGGATCAGGCGGGTTTCGTACTGGCCGTCACCGAGGCGGCGCCAGGCGTTGTCGGCGGTGAAGCCGAGTTTGCCGAGCATGTAGTCGGAGCTGAAGAAGCCCGACACCGAGGTGAACTCGGGGTTGGTCTCGATCAGGTAGTGGCTGGTGGGGTCGGCGTTTTTGACGAACAGGCCGTACTCGCCCTTGGGCAGTTGGAAGGTGGGCGAAGTGGTGGGGTCGACCGGGGCGAAGGCGGTGCCGGTGTAGTCCACGGGCACGAAGCCGCCACCTGGGGCCACGCCTACCACGGGCAAGACGCTGCCGGGCACCTGGGCGCTTGGGTCGTTGGTGTGTTTGCTCAGGTTGATGTTGATGCCGCCGACGGGGATGCCGGTCTGGTCGTCGCCGAGGGTGCCGGTCAACTGGGCCAAGGTGTTGTTGTGCAGCGTGCCGTTTTGCAGGGTGCGGGCGACGTTGAGGTTGACCGTGCCGCCCGCTTGCAGGGTGGCGTCGTAGCCAGGGCCGCTGTTGTTGGTCCAGGTGGTGACGTCACTTGCGTAGGCGAACGGCAGGCTATTGGGTGAGCGGCTTTTGAGTTCTTCGAAGCGCGCCTTGTCGAAATTCCCGGCCGCCGTGGCCGCATTGAACGCGGGCACATCGACATATTGCATGCGTTCAAACAAATCGTCGGAGACGTGACCTGGCGTGCCGATGACAAGCTTGCGCTGGCCCGTGCGCGTGGCGGCGCCCTGGTTGAGCAGGTCACCGGCAGTGATGCTCAGGTCGCCATTGGCGGCCATCAGGCTGTAGCGGTTCTGCACAGTGTCGCCTTGCAGCAGCATGTTTTTGCCCGCCACCAGGCGCGCCGCTACCGAGTCCTTGGTGGCCGCCTCAAGGTACGTCTCGTAGATGGTGATCTCGCCACGTTCCCAGTTGTCGCTTTCGCCGCAGTGCTGGCCACAGATCCAACTCAAGCTGCCGGTGGTCAGCGTTTGCCCGAGTTCGAATGCGTCTTTGGCGTTTTCGATAAAGCCTGCATTGATGCCAATTGAGCCTTCGCTTTCCACGGTGCCGGAGCGGTTGCTGAACAGCACGGCACGCCCGCCATCGCGGGCGGCGAAGCTCAGGTTGCCTTTGCTGTAGACATCGCCATAGCTGTTGCTGAAGCCATTGCTGCGCAAGGTCATGTCGCCGCCGCTGAACAGCAGCGTGTTGGCGGCATTGGTGATGCCGTTGACTGCGGTGAGGTTCACTGCACCCTGGGCACCGAGGGTGCCACGGTTGTTGATTTGTGCGGCGGCGATGTCCAGTTGCTGGCGGGCGGTGAGGAACCCGAGGTTGTCCAGGGTGCCGCCCAGGGTCAGGCGCGTATTGGTGGCTGCCAGGCGGCCGCCGTTCTGGCTAAGGTTGTTGGCGGCGACGGTGAGTGTTTGCAGGGCCGAGACGCGGCCGCTGTTGGTGATATCGCCGGTGGTGATGCTGATGTCACCGTCGCTGAGCAGTTCGCCGCCGTTGTCCAGGCTGGCCACGTTGAGGGTCAAGCCCTTGGCGCTGGCCATGCGGTCACCGGCCTTGAGGGCCAGCCCTTGGTCGCTCTTGTAGGTAAGCACGTCGTTAAGTTGCACGCGGCCCAGTCCGTCGACCTTGCCGAATGCCCAGTCGGCGCTGCCCATGCCCTGGATATTGCCCTGGCTGCCTTCGAGGCTGGCGGTGTTGAGGTGGAACAGGCCGGTGCCGGCGTGTTGCAGCATGCCGTTCTGGTTGTTGAGGCTGGCGGCGTCAAGGCTGAAGGCCTGGCTGCCGAATTCGAGGGTGCCGTTCTGGTTGTTCAACGCGCCGCTGAGGTTGAGCTTGCTGCTGGCGCCGCCCAGGGCACGCAGTTGGCCGTTGGCGCTGTTGTCCAGGTTGCCGCCGGTGAGGGTCAGGCCCTGGTTGGCTTCGATCAGGCCGCCCTGGTTGGTGAGGGTGTCGCGGGAGGTCAGGTTGATCTGATTGCCGCTGACCTGGCCGCCCGCGCTGTTGTCGAGGCTGGCGCCGCTGACGGTCACTTGTTCTTTGCCGAACAGCTTGCCGCCACGGTTGGCCAGGGCTTCTACGGTGAGTTGCAGGTTGCCGACCAGGCTGGCCATCAGGCCGCCGCTGGCGTTGTCGACGCTGTTGGCGGTGACGCTCAGGCTGTCGCCCTGCACGGTGCCGCCCTGGTTATCCAGGCGGGTGGTGTTCAGTTCGGTGAGGGCGCCGCCGCTGAGGATCAGGCCCTTGCGGTTGCTCACATCCTGGCCGCTGTAGCTCAGGCCTTCGGCGCCGGCCAGCAGTTGGCCGTTGTCGTTGTTCAGGTGCTGGGCGGCGATGTCCAGGCGCTTGCCGCGCAGGGTGCCGCCGTCGTTGTTGAGGGTGGTGAGTTGCTTGACCAGCA
The DNA here is from genome assembly GCF_014268375.2 of Pseudomonas salmasensis. Taxonomy (NCBI): domain Bacteria; kingdom Pseudomonadati; phylum Pseudomonadota; class Gammaproteobacteria; order Pseudomonadales; family Pseudomonadaceae; genus Pseudomonas; species Pseudomonas salmasensis. Next base: position 3,764,289 of record NZ_CP077083.1, on the reverse strand, counting down.
CGCTGCGTTCGCCTGCGTCGATCTGGCCGCCGACGTTGGTGAGCAGGTCGCTGACCTTGAGCACCACGTCGCCGCCATCGCTGACCAGCGCGCCTTTGTTGCTGTTGGTGAAAGTCTGCGCGGTGACGTCGACGGTCTGGCCCAGCAGGATGCCAGCGCTGTTGTCCAAGCGCTCGCCTTGCAATTGCAGCAGGCCCTCGCTCTGGATACGGCCCTGGGCGTTGAGCAACTGGCCCGGGCCTTTGAGCAGTAGGCTTACGCCCTGGGCGCCACCGGCCAGCAGGCCGGCGTTGCGGTTGTCGAGGCCCGAGGCGCGTACGTCAAGGTGGTCGCCCAACACGCGCCCGGCGCGGTTGTCGATATCGCCGCCAGCCACGTCGAGCAGCAGTTGCTTGCCAACGATCGTGCCGCCCTGGTTATCCAGGTTGGCGGCGTGCAGTTCGATATCGCCCTGCCCGGCCTGCAAGCGGCCCTGGGCGTTGTTGAGCTGTTGTGCGGCGGTGAGGGTGAGCTTGCCGGTGTCGGCGCTCAGTACGCCGCCTGCGTTGCTGCTGAGGGTGCCGGCAGTGACGTTCAGGTCGGTGCTGGCCTGGGCGAACCCCTGATTGTTATTGAAGGTGTTGGTTACGGCGAGGTTGAGCGCGCCACCGTCAGCCTGGATCAAACCCTTGAGGCTGTTGTCAAGGTTGCTGGCAGTGACGGTCGCGGTCTTGGCCACCAGCACGCCGTTCTGGTTGTTCAGGTTGCCGGCGTTGACGGTCAGGTCGTTGGCGATGACTTGCCCGCCGCTGTTGTTCAGGTCGGCACTGGTGAGCACCAGGCTGCCACCGGCCATTTCGATACGGCCTTGGCGGTTGTCCAGGGAGGCGCTGTTGAGCGTGGCGGCCTGGCCTTCGCCGAAGCGGATCAAGCCGCCGAGGTTGACGATGGCCGGCGAGTTGATCGCCAGGCTCTGCTCGCCAAACAGGCGAGCGCTGGCGCCCTGGTTAGTGAGTTTGGCGCTGCTGACCTCGACGGCCTTGGCCTGGATGATCGCGCCCTGGTTGGTCAGCGCTTGTGCGGCAGTGATCGCCAGGGCGCGGCTGGCCAACAGGTTACCGTTGGTGGTGACGGTTTGCGCGTTTACCACCAGATCGCCCGTGGTGTTGCGGCTGTTATCGGCGGCGACGCCGGCTTCGATGATGCCGGGGTTGTTCACGCTGGCCGCATTGATCTCGATGCGCTGGCCAGCGGCAATGCTCTTGCGGTTGACCAGGGCCTGGGCGCTGGTGACCTGCACGCTGCCGTTGGCGTAGACCTTGTCGGTGAGGTCGACGTTTTGCGCGGTGACCTTGACGTTACCGGTGGCCGCCGCCTGCGCCATGCTCAGGCGCCCGTTGGCGTCGAGCTGAATATCACCGCCACTGGCGGCCAGGGTGCCGTCGAGCTTCACGCCCACACCGGCTTCGGTGCCCACCAGCTTGATTGCGCCGGCATACATGCCGCCCAGGGCCGAGGAGTCGATCGCCAGCTCGGGCTTGGCGCTGCCGTCATCGGCGCGGGCGGTGGTTTTCAGGCTTTGTGCGTCGACATCGTTGCGCCCGGCGATCACGTTGAGTTCGCGGGCGTTGATTTGTGCGTTGATCTTGGCCGAGCGGGTGATGATGTCGAAACGTTCGACGTTACTGGCGTTCAAGCCTTCGCCGTCGATGGTCACGGCGCCGCCATCCACTTCATAACGCTGCAACTGACCGCTGGCGTCGAGTACCGGTTTGCCGGTGGTGAGGGTGACGTTGGGGGTGTTGATAAAGCCGCAACCGCTGCACGTCACGCCGTACGGGTTGGCCACGATGACCTTGGCCGACTGCCCCGCCACTTCGGTATAGCCACGCAACTGGCTGGGGCTGCCGCCGTTGACTTCGTTGAGGATGACGTTCGCCGCGCCGCCCTTGAGGTTGGGGTTGCCGACAATGATCCCGCCCAGTTGGGTGTTGACCATGGCGCCGTTGCCATTGTTGAGAATCACGCCGTTGGGGCCGACGTTGTAGTCCTTGAACTGGTTATGGGACAGGCCCGCGCCATTGGGGGTAGCGATGTTTACCACCGGCACGCCATTGCCCGCCGCGCCCACGGTGGTGCCCGGCGCACTGACCACAATGCCCTCGGCCTGGGCCAGCAGCGGCTGCCAGAACAGTGCGTTGGCAAGGATCAACGCCAGCCCGCGCTTGGGCAGGCCGAAGAACGCGTCCCGGCGCTTCAGGGCGGCAGAAGGTTGGCGGGCCAGGAAGGCGAATTGGCGAACATCCATTGTCAGGCTCTCATGCAGCGGGGCGTTGAATTACAGGAAGAAATCCATGCGAAAGTAGATCGGCGCTTCGCGCTCGGTAACCACACCGGGTCTTTCTAACGAATGGGCAAAGGTCATGCTGGTGCTGACGTGTTTGCCACGGGCGAACAGCTCCAGGGAGTTGCTGGACACCCGGCCATGAACGTTGCCGTTGTAGCGGTCGTTGCGGATCACGCCCTGGTCGTAGCCGACACTGGCGCCGTACTCGGCAAAGGCCGGGCGCATCCAGTCCAGGGTCACCGGGCGCGCCCAGCGCACTTCGTTGCGCCAGTAGCCGCCGCTGTCGCCGGTGAGCAATTGGTCCTTGAAACCGCGCACCGAGGCCGAGCCGCCGAGGCTCATGCGCTGCGGCGAAAACAGCGGGTCTTCGCTGCGTTGGCCGGTGGCCAAACTGCTGAAGCTGAACGACTCACCCCACAGGCTGAAGGGTTGCAGGTAGCTGACGGTGGCGGTGTATTTGCGGTAGCGCGCGTTCGGCTGGCGACGGCCTGCTGGGTCACGCTCGTCTTGGGCCTGGGCGTCGAGCAGGCCGATGCCGCTTTGCATGCCCAGGTCCAGGTTGACGAAGGCGCTGCCGATGCGCCGACCGTGGTTGACGCCCAGTTGCAGTTCGCTGAGGCGGTTGCTGCTGGGCGCGGTGCGCACGTCGAGGATGTAGTTGTTGGTGCGCAGGTGCGCCAGGCCGACGTTGACCGAGGTCTTGCTGACGTCATCGCGGTGGATCACCCGCTCGGCGCGCAGTTGGTGGTTCTGGTTGTCGCCGTCCTGCTTGTATTTGAAGCCGTCGGTGACGCCGTAGGTGCGGTAGTCGCTTTCGCTGTAGGTGTAGCTGAAGTTCCACCAGCCCCAGGGCAGGTTGTAGTAGAGCATGGTGTTTTTCGAAGTTTTCTGGTGGTCACTGATGGCGTCGTGGCCGCCACGCAGCATCAGTTGGTCGCCCAGGCCGAGTGGGCTGTCCCACTCCAGACCCGCGCCCCATTGCTGTTCGCCAGTGCTTTTTTGCCCGTCGTTGTTGCGCGACAGGCTGGCGCGCCAGGGCTTTTGCGCGGTGTTCTTGACCACCACGTCGCTGCCGCCCACTTGCTGGCCGGGGGTGAGTTCCATCTGCGCCTGTTTGGACGGCAGGCGGTTGAGCTGGTCCACCAGTTGCTCGATTTCACGCAGGTTCAGCGCTTCGCCGACTTTGCCGGGAAAGGCCATGGCCAGTTCGCGGTCGGTCACCGTGCTGCCTTCGGCGCTGCGCAGGGCTTCGAGCTTGCCTTCCACCACCAGCACTTGCAGATGGCCGGTGGAGAGGTCTTGCTGCGGCAGGTAGGCACGGCTGGTGACGCGGCCTTTGCCGAGGTAGTAGTCGGTGATGGTTTTGAGCAGGTCGTTCAGCTGGGACACGCCCAGGCACTGGCCGATGTAGGGCTTGAGCAAGCGCTCGCGGTCGGGCGCCGGCAGGCTGTCGGCGCCTTTGAGTTCGATGGTTTTGATCGGGAAGCAACGGGTGTCGGCCGGGGCTGCCGGGGCTTGGGGCTTGTCCGCTTTGCCGGGCAAGTCTTGGAGTTCCTGCAGGCGCCGCTGTTGCTCTTCAAGCAGGCGGTTCTGCCGGTCGCGGATCAAGTCCTGATCGCCAGGCGTGGGGGCGGCGGATGCACTGTTCAGGCCCATGCAAGTGAGCAGGAAGGTGCAGAGCAATAACCGTGTCCATGGCAATAACGAAGACATGTTCGATCCATCGAAAATCAAGGGCCGCGAAACTAACATCGAACTTCCAGCTCGCCTAGAAACGGGCGAAGTGGGGCCGCTCGACTGATTAGTTTTCTAACCTGTTGATTATTAATAATAATTTTTCATCAAAAGAGTTTAAGTCGGACACTTGCAGTGATTATTCCGACAAGCGGCAACTGTTTTGATGGCGATTCGACGAATGACTTTCTGACTGCCATTACTTAGCCATCATGTGTTCGTCGAGTTAGGTTAGTACCGGAGAAGGGGGAAAAGTTCGCGGGGGTTTTGTGAATTGGATCCCATTTATCGGAATTCCAGTAAACGTGTTGAACCACTGCCATCGATGGGCTGATGGCCTTTCCCTCTGTAGGAGCGAGCTTGCTCGCGAAAAACGTCAACGATAACGCGTACTTCTTAAAAAACGCGGCGCCTACGGGTTTCTCGCGAGCAAGCTCGCTCCTACAAAGGTTTAGCCGATGCCTTTGTCTTTGTCGGGTACCAGGGTCAAGCCGGGGCGTTCGACGTCGCGGGAGACGTGGGATTTCACTTCTTCGACGCCGCCCTCTTCATCGTTGTGGATCACCAGCACGCCAGGGCGGCGCAGTTGTTCGAGGTCGCCATCGCCCAAGTTGAAACTTTCACTCAGGTGCTGGTCGCTCAGCGCATTGGCCTCGGCGCGGCGCTGGGCGAATTTGCGCCCGCGATGCTGCTGATAGCGCGCCCAGCTGATCAGGATTACCGCATTGAACAGCGCGATCCACAGGTAAACCTGCAGGGTGTTGAGCGCCGCAAAGATCGGCGCCTCGATGCGTGGGCCGCCATGGGTTTCAAGCATGGCGCTGATGCCTCGCGCCAGCAGCCAAACCAACCCACCCCAGGCCAGCAGGGTCAGCAGCACATCGACGATCCACATCAGTGTGTTTTGGCGAGTTCTGACCAGTTTCATGCTCACGCCTCCTCTTGTGCAGGTTTGATACCGCGGTCCGGGCTGACCCAGCGGGCGCGTTTCTGATGCTGGTTGAACAACACCTTGGGAAAGCTGACCAGGGTGGTGAGCAGGCTCACCAGCCAGAACACCATCGGGTACCAAACGGTCCAGAACAGGGTTTTCCACAGGTCTTTTTCGTAGCGCCGGTCGATCAGGATGCTCACCGCAAACTGCAGCAGGCACACCATCGCCAGCACCAGGCCGGTGAACGCGGGCGGCACCAATGAGCTCACGGTGATCGCCGCCGGCAGCGTGACGAATTTACCCACGGCCCAGAAGATCACCGACAGCAGGAAGGTGAAGGCCCAACCGGTGGACAGGCAGTATTCGAACAACAGCGGCCACAGGTAGCGGTGGCGCCATTGCCAGATGCCACGGATGTTCTTGAACAGCACTTCGGCGCCGCCCTGGGCCCAACGCAGGCGTTGCTTCCACAGGCCGCCGACGGTTTCGGGCATGAGGATCCAGCACAGCGCGCGCGGCTCGTAGAAGATCGCCCAGTGATCGAGTTGCAGCTTCCAACTGACATCGATGTCCTCGGTGATCATGTCGGTGCTCCAGTAGTCGATGCGGTCCAGGGCTTTCTTGCGAAACGCCACCACCACACCGGAGACCGTGAAGATCCGACCGAATACCCGCTGGGTACGCTTGATCAAACCGATGATCGAGGAGAACTCGCCCACTTGCACCCGGCCGATCAGGGTCGAACGCGTACGAATGCGCGGGTTGCCGGTCACGGCGCCCAGGCGTGGGTTGTCGAGCATCGGTGCGACCATATAGGCCGCCGCGTTTTTATCCAGCAAAGCATCGCCGTCGATGCACACCAGGTATTCGCTGCGGGCAGCCACGGCGCCCATGCGCAGGGCCACGGCTTTGCCCTGGTTCTGCGCCAGGTGCAGAACGCGCAAGCGCGGGTGTTGCAACGCCAGGGCATCGAGTACTGCGGCGGTGTTGTCGCTGGAGCCGTCGTTGACCGCGATCACTTCGATGTTCGGGTACACCTGGCCGAGGGCTGCATCAATGGTGTCGGCGACGTTATCGCCCTCGTTGTAGCAAGGGATGATGATCGAGATCAGCGGCTCGCCGGCCAGGGTCGGCGCCGGCGTGTCTTCTTTCCACGGCCAGTGGCGTTCCCAATGCAGCCAGAAGTAAAGGCCACCGGCGATCCACAGCGCCGACATGAACAACGGGTAGAAGAACACGAAGTCCATCAGGAACTGCCCGGTCACCAGGAAGATCAGGCCCAGGGGCAAGCCCAGTACCAGTGCCAACACGAATAGAGCCAGGATTCTGTCAACCATGATCAAGGGTTCCATTGGTTGGAGAGGGCCGGACGAATGGTCTTCAAGTCCGGGGAGTTTTCCAGGAAGTTGTCCGGGTAGTAGCCGAAACTGGTGACGCCCTGGCGTTTGAGTACACCCATCCACTCTGCCAATTGCTCAGCGCTGATATCCGGTGCGGCTGGGGTGCGCCAGTCTTTGGCTTGCAATTCGAAGATGGTTTTTTGCATCGCGCCGGGGCGCGCCTTGACCGTGGCGATGAGTTTTTCCAGCCAGGCGTTGGAGGTCTTCACTTCCTGGCCTTCCATCAACGGCATCGCCATCGGCGCGGTCCAGTCGTAGGCCTGGAGGAAGTCATCGAGGTTCTGCGCGAACCAGGTTTCGCTGCCAGGGTTGAGCATGGGCTCGGCGAAAATATTGCGCGCGGTCAGCACCTGCGGGCCACGGATGGCGCGGACCTTGGCGGTGAGCTCATGGGTGAAGTCGATCAGGTAGCGGCTTTTGAAACGGGTCCAGCGCTGCATCACGGCAGGGTCGGCCCGCAGGGCGGCGATGCTGTCCGGCAAGCCTTGGGCGGCGTAGGCCTTGAGCGCTGCGGGGCTGGCGTCTTCGAAGTCGTTGAACACCGCGTCATCGTGGTAAAGGATGCCGTCAATCGGCCCTACACGCGCCAGGTCTTGGTAGATCTCACCGATGATCTGCCGCACCTTGGGATCAAACGGCGACAGGCGCTTGTATTGATCCGGGTCGGGGCCGACCTGGCCGGTTTGCGGGTCCCAGCGGGTGACACGCGGCAAATTGGGGTCGAGGGCGAAACTCAGCACCGGCATCCAGGCGTACACACTGGCATGGGCGCGGGTGTGCAACTGCCAGGCAACCCGGTTGAACAGGTCGGCACGCATCGGCAGATGGCGGTTGGGGAAGTACAGCGAATGCACCAGGCCGTCGCCCTTGGGGTCGGCAAAGGCTTGCAGGAAGACGGTGCCGGCGCCCATGTCCACCACGCGCTGAACCAAAACGTCGAGGTTGCGCGCCTGTTGGGCCGGGTCGGGGTCGTACACGTTGTCCAGGTCTACGTGCAGCACGCGCATCGGCGCCTTGGCCTGCACAGCCACCATGCTGTTGGCAAAATGCTCGCCGTCCGGGTCGGAGGCCACCAGAAAGCGTGGGCTGTTCATCAGGTTGCCGAGGTCGTCGAGCCCGTCCTCCAGGGTCAGCGCCATCTCATAGCCGTGCTCGCCGACTACCGCCAACGAGGTGCCATCGGCTGCCCCGTACGGCCACACCCATACACGCGGCGCCTTGCCGGTGACGGTACGGATTTTGTTCGAAATCGCGGCGACGTCAGCCCGCATACGCGCCTGGAACTGCGCTTCGCTTTCGTAGCCGTTGGTCTTGGGGTCAAAGCTTCGCGTGGTGGCGGCCGGTTCCAGGTTGCCCTGGGGGTTGGCCAGGATGCCCTTGTGATTGGCATCGGTGTGGGCGGCGATTTCCACCAGGCCAGACTGGGACACTTCACGAATCTGCTGCCACGTCAGGAATTCTCCGCGTGGTCGTGGTGTACCGGCAAAATCCACCGGTTGGTTCAACGGCGTGTCGATCCAGGAGCCCACCGGAGCCAACAGAGCCGGCCAGTGATAGGCACGCAGAATCGGCATCACCCGGGTGTAGAAGCTGGAATAACCGTCATCGAAGCTGAGCATCACCGCCTTGGGTGGCAATGCCGGGCCGCCCCGCCGGGCCGCCAGAATCTGATCGACGCTGACCGCCTGGTAGCCATTCTCCCGCAGCCACGCCAGCTGCTCGATCAAACGCTCGGTGCGCACCGCCACCACGGCTTGATCAGGGTCGCGATCTTCCACGTCGTGATAGGCAATGCCCAAAAAGTGGTTCTTCGGCCACGGCGCTTCGTTGGGCGCTATCGGCCGTTCGGCGGGTGGAGTGTAGGGCGCAGGTTGTTGGGCGCAGGCGGCGGCCAGCATTACACCAAGGACCAACAAGCAACGGCTGAGGACGGTCATGGTCAGGCTCTTTTAGAAACGGTAAGTGAGGTCGACGAGCAGGCGCAAATCGCGTTCGCGATCACCGTCATAAGGTCGGCTGATCAGGCTGAGGTTGGCGCCCATTTCCAGTACGTCGTTCCAGCGATAGCGTTGGCCGTAGCCAATCAGGCCGATACCGCCGGTGGAATAGTCACGCTGGCTGTAGGTACCCGCGCCGATTTGGAACTGCTGACTCCACTGGGTTTCGTAGCGGTGATAGAGCACGTGATTGACGTTGATCATGGGCAACACCGTGAAGTCCGACTTCGGGTTGAAGTACACGGTGTCTTCTTTGCTGTTGCGGCTGGCGCCCACTTCCAGGCCCAGGTCCACTTGCACATGGGGCGAGCTGTAGAGGCCTTCGCGACCGGTGAGCAAAGCTTCGAAGCGGTCGTTGCCATCGCTGAAATGGGACGGGCTGAGGGTCAGCTTCCACTCGCGGCTTTCGTTGGCGCGCCAGCGGATAAAACCGCTGCCGCCGTTGGCTGTGACGCCGTCATTCAGGGCCCGCAACGGCGTGGTGCTGAGCAAATAGCCGAGGCTGCCGCCGTATTGCCAGTGGTCGTTGATGTCGCGGGCAATCGACACGCTGGCGCCTTGCTTGGAACCGTCGCCATAGGAGTGGTTGGACACTTCGGCTTCGATGGTCATGTCACGGGTGCGACGCTCCACGCCCACACGCTGCCAGCGATGTTGGCCGGTGCCTTCCTCGAAGTCGGCGGTGGCATAGCCGGCACCGGCGAACAGGCGCCAGTCTTCGTCGATGGGCGGCGTGTAGATCACGCTTTCGATGCCCCAGTCTCGGCTGCCGGAGACGGCGCCGGCGTCGTTGTTATTGCCGCCACCGTAGCTTTTGCCGGTGTAGGCCTCGACACGCAGCTCGGCCATGTCGTGCACATCGCGCAGGCGGCTCAAGCGTTGCACCTGACGGTTGTCGGGGTTGCGGGCGAGCACGTCGTCGGTGAGCGCGTCCATCTGCCGCCATTCTTGCAAGTCCATGGCGGTATAGGCTTGGGAGACTTCCAGGCCGATGTCGCGGGGGGCCTGGGTTTCGGTTTCCTTGAGCGTGCCTTCGGCGCGGCGCGGCCAGTCACGGGCACGGTACATGTCGGCCTGGGCCAGGCGCAGGCCAACGTTGCCGGGGGCCTTGGCCACCAGCGCTTCCAGGCTGGCTTCGCTGCCAGGCAGGTCACCGCCATAGGTACCGGCCTGGGCGGATAATTGTTGGGCGTCCATCCAGTTGTCATTGGGGTTGCCAATGGGCAAGCCCTTGAGTTCAACGCGGGGTTTTTGCTCCTTGGCCAGGTTGTTGGCGACCTGGCGAGCCTCGTCGACCTTGTCGCTTTCCAACAGGGCGTAGAACAGCGCGGTGCTGTCATCGACCCGATAGCTGGCGTCGGTGTCTGGGGCGGTCAGTACCTGGCGGTACAGCGGCTCGGCTTTTTCCGGCTGGCGCTGTTCCAGGTAAGAGCCGGCGACCCAACGCAACGCGTAGGTGGGCAGTTGCACGCCTTCGCTGGTGAGGGTTTGGTAATCGCGGATCACCTCGGCATGCCGTGCTCGCGCCTTGAGCGCGCCCAGGCGGTCGATGCGCCAGCGGATGACATCGTCCTTGGCTGTGGCGTCGGGGGCCCAGCGGCTGATCAGTTTGTCGTAGTCCTGCAGAGCACGGTCAGCAATGACGTAGCGTTCCTTTTCGCTGCGCGTGGCGAACTCGGCCATGCGCACACGCTCGGCGGCAAGGTCACCTTCGAGGCGGCGCTGGGTGACGGCGTCCACCAACCCCGGGCGCTTGGCTGAGAGGCGCAGTGCCGGCTCCGGCAGCCGCGCCTTTTGCAGGGCGACGATGTATTCGCGGGCCACTTCGGGTTTATCGCCCGCACGGATAAAGGCTTGGTCGAACTCGAACAGTGCGTCGTAGTTCAAACCGGCGCGTGTCAGCGCATACCCCAGGGCCATGCGGCGGTTGGGGTCATTGGGTTGGGCCGCCACCAGCGTGCGCAGGCGTTGCACCGCCTCGTTGGCTTTGCCGCCATCGGCCTGGGTGAGGGCCTGGCCCAGTTGCAGGTCGACGTTATTGGGTTCACGCAGCAACGCCTGGCGATAGACCGCTTCGGCCTGAGCCCACTGCTTTTGATTGCGATAAGTGCGCGCCACCGTGGCGAGTGCCTGGGTGGTGAGGTTGCGATGCTTGCCTTGCGCTTCGTACACCTTGAGCACTTCTGCGTCTTGCCCGGCCCAGCCGGCGATCACCAGGTGGTCGCTGACCTGGCCTGGGGTCTGGCGTTCGGCGGAGAGTTGGCGCAGTTGGGTCAGCGCTGGCGTGAAGTGGCCGTTGCGGGCCTGGATGATCAGGGCATCGTAGGCTGGGTCGGCAAACGCAAGGCCTGGGACCAGCAATTGGCTGCACAGGGCGGCCCCGATAAGCAGACGCAACCGGCCGGAGGCACTGTAGGGGTGGTTTCGCAGCATATCGTGAGCTTCCTTACACACGGAAAGCCTTAACGATAGGTGATCCTGAGCGAAACGCATCAGGGTGTCGGCGTCTCGGGACCCGACCTAGCTTTCCTGGAGGAACTATCTCTTAGGGAAGTAGGGGGAAGCACAATTTCGAACAATTGTTCAGAATTGTACGAACGCGATTTTTTGCCATGCGCAGAAACAAATATGGGAGCAGGGTTTGTGTGGGAGCCGGGCTTGCCCGCGATGCAGACACCTCGGTTATTCAGCCAGACCGAGGCGATGCTATCGCAGGCAAGCCAGCTCCCACACAAGCCAGCTCCCACATTTTTTTATCGCATTTCAGGTTTATTGGGCGCCGCTGACCGCACCGGCTTTGGACATCACAAAGCTGAGGAACTGCTCAACGGTCATCTTCTGGCCGTTGAAGGTCACTTCGTTGTTGGCGTAGTGCAGCTTGGAAACTACATCGGTGCCCACCAGGGTCGCCATTTGGGTGCCAACCGCCATGCTGCTGACCATCTCGGCCGCCATCTGCGATTGCTGTTCGATGGCTTGCGGGTCGGTCACGCCGCCCACCTGGGCTTGCAGGGCCGCCACGTCACTGATCATCGGCTTGGACAGGGTGAGGTTGGCATCCAGCAGCGAGACCATTTGCTTGCCCAGTTCAACCGGTGGCAGCTCCATGGACGTTGGCTTGGTCAGGTCCACCACCAGGTTGAACTTGCTTTCGCCACGGGTGGTTTTGAGCGAGAGGTTTTCGACGGCCAGTTGCGGCTTGGCGGCCAACACCTGGTTGACGTTGGCTTCGGCCAGGGCTTGCTCGGCTTCGGTCATTTGCAGCTCCGGCACCGGCTGGCCGGCAGCGGCGGCGGCTTGCACCGGTTGCATTTTGTCCTGGTAGAGCTTGGTCAGCACCAGCATCGCCGGAATGTCGACGTTCTTCATGCTCACGGCCATGGCGGCCGAACCGACTGCTTTACCCTGGTAACCGATCTCGTCGATCTTGTAGTCGACACGGCCAGCCAGGTTGTTGTCTTTGGTCTCGCTGGAGTCTTTCTGCTCGAAACCCTTGAGGGTCAGCACGGCTTTCTGCGGGCCGAAGGTGACCTTGGTGTCGGTCAGCTCCACGGTGTTCTGGCCGGTGTAGAAACCGAAGGTGGTTTTTTCCAGGTTGCTGGCCACGGTCAAGCCGGCCAGTTCCGCTTCGAACGGTGCGCCTTCGGCGTCCACTGCGGCGACCTTGAGGCTGTTCATGAAGCCTTCGGCCTTGACCTTCTGGCCTTCGGCGCTGCTGTCGAAGTTGAGGTTGGCGCCGGAGAAGCTCACCGAGGAGGTGGCCTCTTTGAATTCCAGGGGCAGCAATTCGATGTTGCCGCTGACCGAACGGCTATAGCCGATATTCGCCACGCCTTTGAGCGGCGACACGTCTTTGCTGGCGGCGAACCATTTTTCGGTGGTGGGGTTCTTTTCCAGTTCGTAGTGACTGGTGGCCATGACCGGCAACCACTTGAGGGTCACCAGGCGCGAGAACGGCAGCGGGCCGTGTTCGATATGGTCGACGAACAGCAATTCAGGGTTCGGGTTATCTTCGCCGAACACGCTGCCTTGGCCTTTGAGGCGATAGTGCGCGGTGCTGCTGAACACGCCACGGTCCAGGGACACCAGCTCCAGGGTCACGCTGCCATCGACGCCGGCCATGGAGGTCTGCAGTTCTTTATTGGCGCTCTGGATAGCGGTTTGCAGGACCGGCTCCAGTTGTTTACCGGTGTACCAGGCACCGCCCGCACTGACGGCGCCGACGGCGACAACAAAACCCAAGAAAACAACGGCTGGCTTATTCATGAAGTGACCTGATCAAATCCTGTGAGAAGTGGGCTGTCTTCCTTGAACCCTAGAGGGGTTCCTGTAGGAGCGAGCTTGCTCGCGAACAACGCAGGGGCACCGCGTTCATCCAGGATGCACGCGTTATCGTTGGCGTCTTTCGCGAGCAAGCTCGCTCCTACAGTCGTGGCCCGAGAGGCCAAAGGCTGGGGAAGATTAGCACTGGCGGGCGTAAACGGCCCAGCCTTTCAGAGGGATCAGTTCAGCAGGAGTTCAGGAGTACTCTTGTTCGACTTCATCCAATTGGTGATCAAAACTCTTCAAGCGTGCGGTCCAGGTGTACACCAGCACCTCAAACTCGCGGTGTATCACGGCATTGCCGGGGGTGTCGGCCTTGGGGTCGCAAAAATCCAGCTGGTAGCGCTCGCGGGCCATTTGCGTGGCCACGTCGGACAATTCCCGCGCGTTATCCAGCCAATGCCTACCGTCGGCAACCTGCCGATCCAGCAGCACGCATTGTTTTTTCAGGACTTCGAGGCTTTTTTCCAGCGGCGTGCCGGTGAGGTCGCCCATGACTTCCTGGAACGTGCGCCCCGGCTGCCAGTAACTGCCCCAGAAATAGCGGTCGAATACGGTTTCGACGCGGCGCAGGGCAACCTTGGTGTCCCAGATCGCCACGCGAGTCTTGCCCTGTTCGAGGAGTTTTTTCTTCACTCGCTGGTTTTGATACGACGCCCAGGCCACCACGCCGATGGACAAGGTGCCGATCACCAGGCAGGCACTGTCGAGGAACACCATGGCCTTGTCGAGTTGATGGGCGAGCATGACGCCATAAAAATACGCGGCCGATAACAACACCAGTGCAAAGAGCACGCACCAGAAAGCGGGAGCATAAGGGTTTTTCATTCTTGGAATCCCCATGAGCAAACGCGAGCTTTGTCGGGCGAGGCGTCAGCGGGCCTCACCCAAGAAAGCATAGCAATCACCTCACGGTTTGCCGGGTTTTTGCCCTTGCGTTCGTCCGCTTTCCCAACCGCCGCCCAGGGCCAGGAACAGGTCGATCTGGCTCATGGCAACCTGGGTGTTGGCGGCCGCCAGTTGCGCACGCATATCGGTGTAGGTGCGGGTGGCCTGCAGGTCGGCCAGGAAGGATTCGCGGCCGGCCTGGAAGAAGCGGTGGGTCTGGCCTGCCGCTTCTCGGGCTGACTGTTCAGCATCGGCCAGGGCGTCGCGGCGTTGCAACACGGCGGTGTATTGGGCCAGGCCGGTCTGGGTTTCGCGGATGGCGTTAAGCACCACACCGTCGAAGTGGGCCAGCGCGCCCTGAGTTGCCGCTTCGGCTTCATGCACGCGGGCGCGGGCGCCGTTGGTTGGCACGGTCCAGCTGATCATTGGGCCAAAGCCCCAGCGGTTGGTGGCAGGCGTGCCGAGGTTTTCCAGCAAGCCGACGGTGCCGACCGTGGCGCCGACGCTGATATCCGGGTACAACGCGCCGGTCGCTACGCCGATACGCGCCGTGGCGGCGGCCAGTTGGCGTTCGGCCTGGCGCACGTCGGGGCGGCGCTTGAGCAGCGTGGCGCCGTCGCCCACCGGCAGCAGTTGGGCGATATGCGGCAGCTCGGCGCAGGTGCCGGTGCCGGCGGGCAGTTGGTCGACCGGTTTGGCCAGCAACATCGACAGCCGGAACAGCGCCGCCTGACGCGAGGCTTCATAGCGCGGTATGTCGGCGCGCAGGGATTTGTATTGGGTTTGCGAGCGAGTCACCTGGGTCTCATCGCCACGCCCGGCATCGCGCAGGCGCTGGGTCAGTTTGGTGCTCTGGGCTTGCAGGTCGAGGGACTCGTTGGCAATCGCCAGTTCTTCGTTGGCCGCGCACACCTGGGTATAGGAACGCACCACATCGGCCACCAGCGTAATGCGGGCGATATCTGCCGCAGCCTGGGTGGCGTCGGCGCTGGCCTGGGCGCTTTCGATGCCACGCTGCAGGGTGCCGAACAGGTCGAATTGATAAGACGTGGTAATCCCGACGCTACCGATATTGCCGACCGGGACTTTGTCCGGCAGCAGGAAGGCCTCGCCAGACTCTTGCAAACGCTGGGCCTCGGCCTTGACGCCGGCACTCCAGCCGCCAGCGGATTCAGCCTGCTGCACCTGGTAACGCGAGCGCTGCAGGTTGGCGGCGGCTACGCGCAGGTCGGTGTTGGAGGCCATGGCCTGACGTACAAGTTCGTCCAGGCGCGGGTCTTTGTACAGCTTCCACCAATCGGCCGGCACCGGTGCCGAGACGACGTTGCTGCCCTCGCCCATGATCGGCCCTTGCAGGTCGCCACGGTTGACGGCGGCCTGTTCCGGCAGTTTGTAATCGGGCCCCACCACTTGGCAGGCCGACAGCAACAACCCCAGGGAAGCGGTTGCCAGAAGCCGCTTCATGGTTTGCCCCCGTCTTTAACCTTGTCGTCGATAATCGACACCGTCGCGGTGCGCCCGGCGATCATGCGAAAGTCCGCCGGCACGTCATCAAAGGCGATACGCACCGGGATCCGCTGGGCCAGGCGCACCCAGCTGAACGCCGGGTTGACGTTGGGCAGCAGGTTGGAGCCGCTGCTGCGGTCGCGGTCTTCGATACCGGCGACGATGCTCTGCACGTGGCCATGCAGGCGCGCATTGTCGCCGATCACCCGTATGTCCACGCCCATGCCGACGTGGATGCCGTCGAGTTTGGTCTCTTCGAAGTAACCGTCGATATGGAACGAGTTGCTGTCCACCACCGACAGCACCGGGCGCCCGGCGGTGACGAATTCCTGGGTACGCGGTGCGCGGTCGTTGACGTAGCCGTCCACGGGGCTGCGGATCACCGAGCGGTCGAGGTTGAGTTGGGCGGAGTCCACCGTCACTTGCGCTTCGGCCAGGGCCGATTGGGCGCGGGCGACGCGGGACTGGCTCTCTTCCAATTGCTCGCTGGGCACCAGGTTGCCCAGGCCACGGTTACGCTTGTACTCGCGCTGGGCCTGGGCCAGGGTTTCCTGGCGGTCGGCCACGGCGGCCTGGGCTTGGCGCAGGGCCAGCTTGAAGCGGTCCTGGTCAACGGCGAAGAGCACCTGGCCCTTGGTCACCAACTGGTTGTCGCGCACGTCCACGCGCTGGATCAGCCCGGACACGTCCGGAGCGATCTGCACGATGTCGGCACGGATATGGCCGTCACGGGTCCAGGGCGCAAACATGTAGTACATGACCATGCGCCACACAACGACGACCGCGAAACTCACGACCAACAACGTCAGGACGACACGGCCGATAGTCAAAAAAGGTTTTTTCATGTCATCAGATATCGACTGAGTGAGTCCACCGCGCCCAGCAACAGCGCGTAGAGCCCCACATTGAACAATGCCCGGTGCCAGACCAGGCGATAGAAGTGCATGCGCGTCAACAACCCGTGCACCACCAGAAACAACACATAAGTAATGCCCATCAGCACCAGCAGCGTGGGCAGGAACACCCCGCTGATATCCAGGTCACCGATCATAAAGGCGCTCCATCAGGTAACGGCGCTTGCATCTCTGTACCGCCAATGAACTCCACACCGGGCAACAGCGCCAGGCGCAGGCCGGCCAAGGCGTGCAGCAGATGCAGGCGCGTGTCGTCTTCGTCTTGCAGGCCCTGGCCGTTGAGGGCGCGGCGCGTGCGGTCCAGGGTCATCAGCAGACCGCTGGGCGCGGGCAAGCGTTCACCCGCCTTCAGGCACGCCTTGAAGTAACCGCCCACGCCTTCCACCACCTGGTTGAGCAACACCCGTGGCACACCGAGGATGCGTGGCGAGTAGGCCAGCAGGTCGAGCAGGTTCAGCGCCACGCGCAGGTCGCGCAGGGCGATGCCGGTGTCCTGGCCGGTGAGGGCCAGGCGCGGCAGGTGTTGCATCAGGCGGTCGAGCATTTGTGCGGCCATGTGCCGATGCTCGGCCAGGGTGGCGGGCTCGGTGAGGCTGACGATGTCGCGCCAGCTGAAACGGGTGAGGCGCTTGGCCGCCAGTTCGGCGCCGAAGGGTCGGGCGATCAGCGTCCACACAAAGGCGAACAGCAGGCCCACGGGCCCGGCCAGGTTGACGTTGGCGAAGTTGAGAAAGTCCGCGTCATAGGCGCCCTGGATGCTGATGAAGGACGAGGTATTGACCAGCGTCAGCAACATGCCCAGGTAGAAGCGTGGCTGCACAGTGAGGGTGCCGATGCAGATAAACGGCACGGCGAAGGCCAGCACCAGCATGGGGAAGTCATGCAGGTTGGGCAGCACCAGAAACAGATACAGGCTGGCGAACAGCACCGACATGGCGGTCCAGAAAAAGAACCGATAGATCTGCGGTGCGGGGTCGTCCATCGAGGCGAAAAAGCTGCACGCCACGGCGGCGAGGATGACGGCACTGCCGCCATCGGTCCAGCCCAGCAGAATCCACAATACCGAGGCGACGATGATTGCGGTGACGGTGGAAAAAGCCGAGTAAAACATCAGCCCACGGTCGAGGAACGGCGTGAGCCGGCCCAGGCGCCAGTGGCGGTAGACGGCGCGCCAGGTGTCCTGGCTTTCGCATTGGATGGCGGCTTGCAGGCTGCGGCAGTCTTGCCACAGGTCGACCCATTCGCCCAGGCGGTACAGGGCGTTGGAGAACAGCAAGGTGTGACGGTCATCCAGCGCTTCGCCTTGGGGTTGGGCGGCGTCTATCTTGTCACGCAGCACGCGCCAAAGCTCCAGCGGTGCCTGTTCGGTGGTGTTTTGCAGCCAGGCATTGGCCTCTTCCAACAGCGGCGTGAGCTGATCGAGAAACTCTGGCGCACGGTGCTCAATGGCGTACACCGCATCATCCAATGCGTCGATCACCGGCAGCAGGTGAATCATGCGCCCGCGCAGTTCCTTGGTGTTGCGTACCGTCTGCGGGCGCGCGCCTTCGTGGGGCAGTTGGCCGATCATCAACTCAAGGGTGTTGAAGGTGGCGACCATGCCGCCGCGCAGGTTGCTGACTTCTTCCGGGTCGACCTTGCGGCTGAGAAAGCGCTGGCTGTAGACCTGTGCGTCGCTGAACCACTTGGCCACCGAGCCATCGAACACCGGCATCAGGCGCCGAGGCCAGAACATCGCGCCCACCACCGCCGCGACCGCAATGCCGAGGAAGATTTCTTCGGTACGCGCCTCCGCCACATCCCAGACCGCCAAGGGGTTATCCACCACCGGCAAGGCAATCAGCGGCAAGGTGTAGCCGGCCAGCATCAGGGCGTAGTTATTCGCGGTGCGCAGGTGCATGGACAGAAACAGCAAGGTGCCGGTCCACAACGCAATCACCACCACCAGAATGTAGGGTGACTGCACGAACATCGGCACAAACAGCACCGCCGCCGCCGCGCCCATCAAGGTGCCGATGGCGCGGTACAGGGCTTTGGAACTGGTAGGGCCGACAAACGGGCTGGAGACGATATACACCGTGGCCATCGCCCAGTACGGACGCGGCATTTGCATGAGCATGGCGATATACAGCGCGATCATCGACGCGGCGAAGGTACGCACCCCGTAGAACCAGTCGCGGGCAGGCGGGAAGCCGGTAAAAAATCCGTTCAAGACGACACAGCCTCGGCCGCTTCGAAGGCGCGCAGTACGCGCAGTGCGGCTTGCAGATCGTCGGGAGCGATATCCGCCAACACATCCTTGCGCAGACGCACCAGTTGCGCCTCCACCGCCTGCACCAACTCACGGCCACGTTCGGTGAGGCTCAAGGCCTTGGCGCGGCGGTCGTGGATGTCTTCGGTGCGGCAGACGTAGCCATCGCCGCACAGCCGGTCGAGCAGGCGCACCAGTGACGGGCTCTCCATGCCGGAAGCCTGGGCGACTTTGACTTGATGCACACCGTCGCCCAAGCGACCGATCATCAACAACGGCACGGCGCAGGCTTCGGAGATGCCATAGCTCACCAGCGTGGTCTGGCAGATTTTGCGCCAATTACGGGCGCCCACCACCATGCTGCTGCTGAGGCTCATCTGGAGTTGTTCAAGGGATTGAGGCACTGGATAGTTCGCATACAGTTAGTTTGCTAACTATCAATATGGTGGAGGAAGGGTTTGCCGTCAAGTTTTGAAACAATTTCGCGGATGAGTGGTGGGATGCGCGCTGGGTAAAGCCGGTTTGAGGGTGGGCATCAGCAAATCGCGATATTCGCCATACGACAAACAAAATGTGGGCTTGCCTGCGAAAGCGGTGGTTTAGTTGAGTATTCAGTGACTGACACGCCGCCTTCGCGGGCAAGCCCGCTCCCACATTAGGTCAGCGTCAGCATTTTTTGCTCCATCGCCACACGCTCCAGACTTTTAAAATCTCCGACGCACCGATCAATCCAGCCATTGCCAGCACGTTGTACTGCGGCAAAACTCGAGCGCCAATCAACAGGAGCGAAACGGAGGGGATAACGAGCACAAGTCGTAAGGGGATTTGAAAAAAGACAAGCCACACGACTGATTTTTTCTGAAGAAAAAACATGGCGCAGGATGCAAAAATTGAGGCCTGTAAAACCAACGCACCCACAAACATAACTATTTGCACGTCACTGTGCGCTCGCAAAACATTTGAAGCGCTTATCACATCACTTAGATACGGAATTCTATTGTTAAAAAAACTATTGGACGCATACCAAATGAGATAAATCGCATCCATCGCTCCCCAAAACAGCCAAATTCTGCGACGGCTCATTTTGCACCCTCCTTTTTTTCATACGCCTCATCTGGCGTGACTGGATGACCTCTTACTCGCCCATCAACCTCAGGCTCTCGTCCTCAATAAACCCAAACACCTCCTCCGCCACGCTGTACTGAAACTGCTTACGCCGATGCTTGGAAAGCTTCCCACCGTTATCCAGGCACATCATCACCAGCTTCGACAGATCGCTGCCGCGCACGTCGTAGCGTTGGTTCACCGCTTTGATCACACGGTCGTAGCGGTCGAGGAATTCGGTCTCTTCGCGCAGTTCCACTTCCAGTGCGCGGCGGGCCATTTGCAGGGTGAATTCGACGCAGCGGGTCGCATCCCAGTAGCGATAGATCGAGGGGTGGCCGACGAAGTCGAACGCCATGTGGTCGGCGTCCAGCCAGGTGACGTTCCAGAATTCCCGAGTCGGTTGGGAGAAGGTCTTGAGTGCCTCCAGATAGGCCTGTTCCTCGTGCTTCATGGCGACGGAGACCGGTAGCAGCAAGCCATTTTCCAGTGCGCCGTAGTGGCAGAGCGTCTGGTGAATCAGGAAGCGAGACAGGCGCCCATTACCGTCCATGAACGGGTGCAGGAAGACGAAACCAAAAGCGGTGACCGCGGCCGCCACTAAAGGATCGACGTCTCGCACGGGCTGGTTGGCGAAGGCCATCAG
This sequence comes from Pseudomonas salmasensis, assembly GCF_014268375.2. Classification (NCBI taxonomy): domain Bacteria; kingdom Pseudomonadati; phylum Pseudomonadota; class Gammaproteobacteria; order Pseudomonadales; family Pseudomonadaceae; genus Pseudomonas; species Pseudomonas salmasensis. The sequence goes on along the minus strand of NZ_CP077083.1, from coordinate 3,744,266 downwards.
CTCTTCCATCAATTCCTGGCAAAGCGCGGGGGCTGGCGGTACGTAGCTCACACCGGCTGCGCCGCGCAGCCCGTTGTGCAGATGGTTCTGTTCGTGGCGAAACGCGACGGCTTTGTCGAAGGGGTTGGAGACCGTGCTGTTTTGCAGCTCGACCAAGTAGTCCTCGGTGAGCAAACGGCCTTCGTGAGCCTGGCGCAGAAGTTGAACGAAGCGACGGGATTTTTCTTCGCTGGGTTGTTCTTTTTCAATGGCAAATGAATCGCGGGTTTCGTGCAGGTACGCCCATTGGATGGCGCGGTCCATCATTTCGGGTGGGAGGGTGGCCATGAAGGATTTGGCGCGGCCCAGTATGTCTAGACTCAGTAAGGCGTCAATTTCAGACGTACGCTCGACTGTCGCGCAATAGGCCAATGAGCCCAAACCGTTGAAGTCGATACGCCAACGGGAATTGCGTGTAGACGGCCCCGTTACGTAGCGCTGCGGATCAAACAGGGGGGAAACTCGGCTATTGATAGGCTTGCTGTAATCGAGCCGTTGCAGCGTCAGGCCCTCCCATAAATAGCAGGCCTTGCGGATGAATACGCCGTTAGGGGCTTTATCCAGCTCTTGCAGCAATTGATCTGCGCTGACCGCGTCAAGTGCCTGAGCGAGAATGGCGAGATTTATGCCTTCGTGCTTGAGGGCAAAAAGAATATGGTCGAGCACCGAATCGGCTGCGGGCGCAACCGTTTGGGGAACAGCAAGGCAATCGCCAATCAACGAGATGCGAGTGACGGGCTTGACCATCGCTGAACGAGCAGGCGCAATGGCTTTCAACCCGAGGAGTTGGTGAAGATGGGCATAGCCGACCAAAGACATCGCGCAACCTCAGAAAAAGTTCACTTGCGCGATTAAAGCCTAGATTTTTTCAAGCCTCATCAATTTTTTTCAAGTTTTGGCCTTTCTGCTCAGTTTTTTACACCCCTCGCCCACCCCGCAACATCAGATTCAACTCATCCACCACCACCGCCCAATCCGCATCCTCCAGAATCTCTTCACGCAAAAATGCCTTCTGGGCGTCGCTCCAAAAAAACGCCTCCGCCAGTTTCAACTCCGGCTTGAGCGGCGAATGAGAGGCGACAAATTGCTCAATACTGACCGGGTCGTCCGGCAGGCCAAGCTGTTTGAACAAAGCCGGCAAGCTGTGCAGTGGCGATTCCATAAAAGGCTCCTCATCAGTAGGTTGAAGTGAGTCTAGCGGCAGCCATCGGGTTGCGGCGCCGGTGCGTTGCATAGCACGAACAACCGCGCCCTGGCGCCACCGCCGTCCTGGCGACTGAGTTCGCGCCAGCCGTTGGGCAGTGGCGCGAATTCATCTGGGGCTTCGTTGCTGCTGATCAACCATACCCGCCGCGTTTGAGCTGGCAGTGCTGAGAGGCGGTCCAGGTAGATGCGGCCACCGTCCTGGTCCACCAGTGTGCCGAAGCCATAAGCATTCGGGCGGGTCGCGGTGCCGTCGGGTTTGGGCGGCGTGAAGAGCTGCAGTTGGGCGGCGGTCTGGTCGTAATACACGTAGCTGAGGTACCACATCATGTCGCTGAGGACGATGCGGTCGCCTTCCTGGTAGTTGCGATTGACGAACTCCACCGGCACGTTGAACTGGTCGTGTTCATCCACCTCAAAATTGTTCTTCAACCCCAGTAGTTCTACGCCCACAAACAGCGCGAACAGCGCCACGCCCAGCCAGGACAAACGGGACGGCAAACGGTCGATGGCAAGCGCCAGGACTATCGGCAGGCCTAACGCATACACCGTGAGGTAGCGCTCGATAAACACGGGCGAGATAAAGGACACGCCATAGACCAGCAGCAGCGGTAGCAGACAAAACAGTGCTGGCAGGCGCGCCGCGTTATTGCGCCAGGCTGTCGATACAACCACCACGGCCAGCAGCAGGGGTAACAGCCAGAACAGCGGCGGCCACAGGCCGAGACCGTCATCCTGCAGCAGGAACTGCCAGACCATCGACGGCAGTGACAGCAGATTGACCGGTTCTTCCCAACCAATGTCGCCGCCGACTTTGAGCTGTTCGACGTGCTGCACCAGGTCCAGCAGGTTGGGCAGCCAGGGTAGATACAGCAACACTATCGCCACGTTGGCGACCCACCAGGCAGGTCGCGTGATCAAGCGCTGACCTGGCGCCTGCAACCCCAGGTACGCCCAATGCACCAGCACGCACAGCGCGGTGAAGTAGTGGGTATAGAACCCGGCGCTCATCAACAGCACATACACAGCCCCATAGCGCGTGCGTTCGGGCTGCCTCGCCCAGTACACCAGCGCCAGCGTGGCGCCCAGCAGCCACACGCCCAGCAGCGAATACATGCGCACTTCCTGGCTGTAGCGCACTGCGGTCGGCAGCAGCGCCAACAGGATCCCCGCCAGCACGGCCGCGCGTCGGGTGGACAGTTGCCGTGTCAGCCAGATGCCCAGGCCCACGACGGCCACGCCGGGGATCGCACTCAGGCTGCGAATCGAGCCGATGCTGTCGCCGAACACCTCGATCCAACCGCGCAGCAGGAAGAAATACAGCGGCGGGTGCACATCATGGGCCGCGTGAAACCACAGGTCGGCCAGGGCGTATTCGCTGAGCAACAGGCTGGAGCCTTCGTCGCCCCAGATCGCCGCCGAGGTGAGGTGGTAAAACCGCAGGGCCATGGCCAGCGCCAGGATCGGCACCCACCACAGGCGGCTGAGCCAACCGGCACCCTCCCAGCTCAAGGGATGGAAGACGGGCAATGCCTCGACTTTTCCGTTTTGCTCTACCACAGACCGACGCATATCGACTCCGCTACTACTGCCCTCTTGCAGGACAATACTGCGCATGCGCAAACACCGCCACTCTAGGCCAAAAGCCCTGGCCTCGCCGCTGGAATCGGACAAATCAGCAATTTGTGTAGGCCTTCACCGAAGCATGCGTCGGATCAGGCTATTATTGCCCCTTCTCCAAGGACTCAGGATCAAGGAAACGTTATGCGTATCGGTTTGCTGTCACCTCTGGCCCTGGCACTGCTGGCCGGTTTTTCCCTACCGGCCCAGGCCAGTTCTGACGACTCGTGCTACCCCGATTGGCGGGTATCGCGTGACAGCTACGAGCCGTGCAGCAACCAGCCGTTTCTCAGCCCTGGCAACGACAGCCGGGTGAACCTGCGCCTGTTGCTGGCCGACAAAAAAGCCGCGCCCCTGGCCCCCAATGCCTTGGGCGAAGACGATTTGGCCCAAGGCTTCGGCCCGGTGCCGTTTCCGGTGTATCGCCTGGTGCCGGTTCCGGCCACGGCTGAGGAGCCGGATAACAAGGCTGACGATTCACGCACAGCCGAACTCGACACTTTGCTCCAGCCCCTGGGTATCAAGCGCGAGGAGTACAAGACCGCAGGCCAGGCCTTCCTGAATGGCGAAGGCAGCCGTTGCCGCAGCAATGACGATGACAGCGCCACGGCGTTTATCAGCCAGGTGATCAACGCCCAGATGCCGCCCGCCGAGCGCGATGTGTTGGTCAAAGCACGCCTGCAGTTGCTGACCACCTGTGACTGGAGCCGCCAGGTGGTGGACGCGCAGCTGACCCCGTCGGCCAATGCTCAGTTGTTTCGTACCTATTTGCAGGCCGCCGGCGATTTCTACAGCGGGCGTTTCGATTACGCCGAGCGCGGGTTCGCCGCTGCCTCCACCAGCGATGTGCCATGGCTGAAGGAAACGGCGCTGTACATGACTGCGCGTACGTCGCTGAATCAGGCCCAGGCCGAAGCCTTCGACGAATACGGCATGCCGCAACGCGAGCATGTGGATAAGTCGGCCTTGAGCGATGCCGAAGAAGGTTTTCTCAGTTACCTGAAACATTATCCACAGGGCGATTACGTTGCGTCGGCCCGTGGCCTGTTGCGCCGTGTGCACTGGCTGGCGAACGACGACGCCAAGCTTGCCGAAGACTTCACTTGGCAGTTCACCGAGGCCACTGAGGCCCAGCGCAATGTGAGCGTGGACGAACTGGTGGAAGAGGCCGACCTCAAGTTGCTGATGGTCGGCAACAAAGCGGCGAACAGCCCGATGCTGCAAGTGGTCAGCGACCTGATGGCGATGCGCGCCCACACCCCGCCGCTGTTGAGCCGCGAAGACCTGGATAAGCAAAAGGGTACCTTCGCCAATGAGCCAGCGCTGTTTGACTTCCTGCAAGCCAGCTACGCCCTGTACGTCGAACACCAACCCGACGCGGCCTTGAAGCACCTGCCGGCGGATGTGCCGTCGAGCCTGGATTACTTCGCCTTCAGCCAACAGACCCTGCGCGCCCTGGCCCTGGAAGCCAAGCAAGACTGGAAGGCCGCCGAAGCCCTGTGGCTGCAACTGCTGCCATTGGCCAAGCAACCGCTGCAACGCGACCAACTGGAACTGGCCCTGGCCATGAATTACGAGCGCAGCGGCCAATTGGCCAAGGTGTTCGCCGCCGACTCGCCGATCAGCGCCAAGCAAGTGCGCTACATCCTGCTGCGCAACGTCGCCGGCCCCGACCTGCTGCGCCAGCAGATCGCCAACGCCAGCGACCCGATTGAGCGCCAGAGTGCGCAATTTGTGCTGCTCTACAAAGACCTGCTGCGCGGCCAATACGCCACCTTCGCCGATGACCTCAAGCAGGCCTCGCTCTCTGACGACAAACTCGGCACCAGCCTGGGCTACACCTATACCAGCGGCCAGACTTTGAAGCTGTTCCAGTGGAACGGCGACAAGGCCGAATCAGGCTACGCCTGCCCAAGCATCGCGCAAACCGCCGCGACCTTGCAGGACGAGGCCAAAAACCCGCACGCCTTGAACTGCTTCGGTGAGTTCATCCTGCGCAACGGCCTGGACGGCATGCCCCTGGAACAACCCCGCGCCGCCGGCAGCCTGGGCAGTACTGCCTCGGACTTCAAGGGGGAAACCTTCTCGCGCCTGGACGGCTACAAACAGGTGATCGCCAACGCCAAGGCGCCGAAAACCGACAAGGCTTATGCGCTGTTCCGCGCCATCAACTGCTACGCGCCGGCCGGCTACAACAGCTGCGGTGGCGAAGACGTTGCGCCGGCAGTGCGCAAAGCCTGGTTCCGCCAACTCAAGAGCGGTTTTGCCGATACCCAGTGGGGCAAATCGCTGCAGTACTACTGGTGAAGCCGCTGTGGCTAGGCTTGCTGTTGCTGGCAAGCCCGGCTTTTGGCGCCGTTAACGCGGGCGACTACGACGCCTTCTGGCTGTGGAGCGGCGTCACGCCTCAGCCGGTGATCAAGCAGGCTCAAACCCTGTACATCCTGCAGGGCCAGATCAACGCCACCCGCCGCGCGCCCCAGCGCGGCGTACAACTGATCGCCCAGGGCATGAGCGTGCCGCGCATTACTCAAGGCCACGTCTGGGTGGTGTACCGCGCCCACACCCTGCGCTGGCCGGAACGGGTCTACACCCAGGTGCTGGGCCAGGTGCAACGCTGGCGTGACGCCGGCAACCCGGTGATCGGTATCCAGATCGACTTCGACGCCCGCACCCAATACCTGCATGAATACGCCGACTTCCTGCGCGACCTGCGCCAACGCCTGCCCGCCGACCTGCGCCTGAGCATCACCGGCCTGATGGACTGGAGCAGCAACGCCGACCCGGCCGCCATCGCCCAGCTCAAGGGCGTGGTGGATGAGGTGGTGGTGCAGACCTATCAGGGCCGTCACAGCATCCCCGATTACGCCGCGTATTTGCCGCGGATGAATCGGCTGGGCGTACCGTTCAAGATTGGCTTGATTCAGGGCGGAGAGTGGCAAGAGCCGGGTTATCTGCGGGGCAATGAGTGGTTTCGGGGGTATGTGGTGTTTTTGCAGAATCTTTGAAGTTTGCTAACACCTGTAGGAGCGAGCTTGCTCGCGAAAAACGTCAACGATAACGCGTGTTTCCTGATTGAACGCGGCGCCTGTGAGTTTTTCGCGAGCAAGCTCGCTCCTACAAAAAGCCATTAGGGATCGAGCCGGTTTTTTGCAGGTAGCTCTAGAGTTTTGGATGATATAAGTTACCTTTACTGCTTTAACGAGTGATATATCATGCAAGAGACAGCGAAGCCCTACCCCCACAAAGGGTACATCTCAGAGAGAAGCGCTGAACTGATGAGAGGTATCGGCAACGGTATCGAAATAGCCCGCATTCGTCGTCGGTTGAAAATCTCCACCCTATGCAGCCGGGCGGGCATTACACGGCAGACGTATCAGCGGCTCAGGAAGGGCGAGGCCGGCGTATCCCTCGGCGTGCTGATGAACGTGCTGAGCGCGATGGACCTGGAAGAAGGTATGGCGAGCATCGCGTCACCAGAGCTTGACCAGGTTGGGATTACCATGAGCCTCGCCCGTGAGCCTGAGCGAATTCGTACTGAAGGAGAACCCGATGTCCTGGAAGCCGATTGGTAATGCCTTTGTTTTTTCAGCTCGCTGCGTCGGTGACCCGGTCCCTGTTGGCGAAGTGGCCATGCGTGGGAATGGATTCGTTTTTCGCTACGCCAACAGTTGGCTCGCGCGGCCCGACGCATTTGCGATTGACCCGCTGAGTTTGCCACTGACCCCTAACCAGTATTCCTCGACGCGCATGTTTGGTGTGCTCGACGATGCAACGCCCGACAATTGGGGCCGGCGTGTGCTGCTGGCGACCCACAAACAGCATCCACAAAACGAAGTTGAATGGCTACTTGCCTCGCGGGGAGCAGGAGTGGGTTGCCTGCTGTTCAGTGCGTCACGAAGTCAGCTGCCAACCCTGCACCAGCCCCCGCAATTTGAAGACCTTGAGAAAATCATGCTGGGCCTTGATCGAGTCGAGAAGGGTGACGTCGACCTGCCCGCGGAAATCGCACGGCTATTTGAGTTCGGCAGTTCCATGGGCGGCGCCAGGCCGAAGGTCACCGTGACCCATGAAGGCAAGGAATGGATTGCTAAACTCGGCCGTAGCGACGATGTGTTCGACCAGCCACGGGCGGAATTCGCCAGCCTTCAAATGGCGGATGCAGCAGGTCTACCCGCAGCCGGGCACAAGTTGGTAGAGGTCGCCGGCAAACCGGTGTTGATGGTCGAGCGTTTTGACCGACATAAAGGCGCTGGCCGCGAGCACTATGTCAGCTGCAACTCTTTGGTAAGCACGGAGAAGCCAAGAATGCGGGTTGATGCGGCTGACGGTGCCGTTTCATATTCCAGAATCGCCGACGTTTTGAAGAAGGTCAGCGATGATGCAACGTTGGATATGCGTGAGCTTTACAAGCGTATGGCTTTCAATGTGCTCATCGGCAATAGCGACGACCACCTGAAACAAACCGGGCTGCTGCTGACCAGCGCCTCGGGCTATTCCCTTGCGCCAGTATTTGACGTGTTGCCCCACCCTACCCAACTAGGCTTGCAGGCGCTGATCATCGGCAATGAAGGCCGAGTATCGTCTGTCAGTAATTTGCTGAGTACGCCTGAACGCTTTGGGTTGGGGGTCGATGAAGCAAGGTCCATCGTCACGGATATGTATGCCGTCGTGCGAGAAGCCTCCGGTTTTTTCGAAGCGGCAGGCTGCAGCGGTGCCGAGGTGCGCATGCTTTCCAATGTGTGTACACGATTTGCAGCGGACCTCGTGTAGAGCGGCAACAGAGCGCACCCTTGAAGGGTGCGCGCCGCAGCAGATAACACGTACTTAATTACCAATCGTACGTCAGGCTCGACACTACCGTGCGTCCTTCCCCGTAGTAGCAATCCAGATCACTGGTGCACTGCGAGACGTAGGTCTTGTTGCTGAGATTCTGCACGTTCATCGCCAGCTTCACGCCCTTGAGCTTGAGCGGCGAGGCGCCCAGGTCGTAGCTCAAGCTCGCATCGTAGACGCTGTAGGACGGCACATTAAAAGCGCCTTCGTAGTCGTCGCCCAGGCTTTGACGGGCATAACGCACGCCCAGGCCCGCGCCCAACCCTGCCAAGGGCGTGTCGCCGAGCACGGTGTAGTTGACCCACATCGAGGCGGTGAGTGGGGAGATGCCGGCCGGGTGGCGACCTTGGCGGCCATCGTTGTCCTTGGTGTATTTGACGTCATTGCGCGCAGCCGAGGCGACCACGTCCCAGGCATCGCTCAAGACGGCCTTGGCTTCCAGTTCAACACCTCGCGAGCGCAGGGCGCCGCTTTGGGTGCTGAAGGTGGTGTCTACCGGGTTGGTGGTCAGCACGTTTTCCTGGTCCAGTTGGTACACAGAGGCCTGGATGAAGCTCTTCTGGCCCGGTGGCTGGAACTTCACGCCGACTTCGTACTGTTTGCCGGTGGACGGTTCGAAGGGTTTTCGGTTCGCGTCGGTGCCGGCCAGCGGTAGGAAGGATTCCGAATAGCTGACGAAGGGCGACACGCCGTTATCGAACAGGTACACCAGGCCCGCACGGCCGGTGAATGCCTGGTCTTTGCTGGCAAAGCGGGTGTCCTGTATCGGCTCCTTGTTCACCACATTCGCCCAGTCGTAGCGGCCACCGAGTACCAGCACCCATTTATCCAGCTTGATCTGGTCCTGCAGGTAAAGGCCGGTCTGGGTGATGGTGCGGTCCCAGCGGTACGGCTGGCCGAAGTTCAGGGGCTGGCCGTACACCGGTTTGAACAGGTCGATGATCGGCGGGTTGCGGTCGTACAGGCCGTGGAACTGCGAGTTGGAATGGTAGTAGTCCAGGCCAACGATGAAGGTGTGGGACAGTGCGCCCGTGTCGAATTCGGCCTGGGCGATGCTGTCCACGCCGAACACTTTGTTGGTCTGCGACCAGTCCACGCCGAAGCGTTGCAGGTAGCGCTGGTCCTGCACGCCGGTGTTGGGGTTGGCGACGAAGCGGTAGCCGTGCAATGGCGCGGTGTAGCGGTCGTCGACCTCGGCGTAACGGGCGTTTTGCTTGAGGGTCCAGATGTCGTTGAGGCGATGGGAAACCTCATAGCCAAGCACGTATTGCTCACGGTTGTACTGGTTGACGCCCGGCTCGCCGATAAAAACATCGCGCTTGATCTTGCCGTTGGGGTTGTCCCACAGCGTGCCGGACGCCGGCAGGCCTTGGGCTTCAGGCACGCCTTTATCTTTCTGGTACTGGGCGAACAGGGTCAGGCTGGTGTCGTCGTTGGGGCGCCAGGTGAGGCTGGGGGCAATGAACTGGCGCTTGTTTTCGACGTAGTTGATTTCGTCTTGCGCGTCATTTGCCAGGCCGGTCAGGCGGTAGAGAAACTGCCCCTCCTCGTCCAGCGGGCCGCTCAGGTCGATGGCCGCGCTTTTGTGTTCGTAGGTGCCGGCTTCCAGCACCACTTGGTGTATCGGCGTTTCGCTGGGGCGCTTGCTGACCATATTGACGATACCGCCCGGCTGGTTCTGGCCGTAAAGCACGGACGCCGGGCCCTTGAGCACTTCGATGCGCTCCAGGGAATACGGTTCGATCTGCAACGCGCCGCCTGTGCTGCCGCCGCCATAAGGCAGGTGCAGGCCATCCAGGTACAACGGCGTAGGCGAGAACCCGCGTGAAGTCGGCTCGTCGAATAACTTGACCCGGTCGGCGAAGCCGCCGGCCGTCATGCCGGGGGTATAGAGCAGCGCCTGGGTGACACTCTGGGCGCCGCGTGCCTTGATCTCGGCGGCGGTGATCACGTTGATGGTCTGGGGGATTTCCACCAGCGCCGAGTCGGTCTTGCTGCCCGAGGCGCTGCGCTTGGCGACAATGCCATCCACCGGGCCCCAGGCGCTTTCCTGCTCTTGCCGGCCGCTGATCTGGGTCGCGCCCAACTGCAAGGCTGCGTCGCCGGAAAGGGCCTGCAACGACCAACCGCCCTGGGATTGCACCGCCGCCAAACCGCTGCCCGCCAACAAGCGCTGCAACCCCGAACCTACGCCGTAACGCCCTTTCAAGCCGGCGCTGCGCTTGCCGTCGGTGAGCGAAGCGTCAACCGACAGCAAGATGCCTGAGGCACTGGCGAAACGGTTCAACGCCTGGTCGAGGCTGCCCGCGGGAATGTCATAGCTGCGCAGCGCTTCAGTGCTTTCTTCGGCTTGAACCATGCTCGGCAGTACCGGCGCCGTTGCCAGCAGGCCGGCAAACAGGCCACGACGCAGCGCGCGGGCCAAGGGTTGGATTGGGTGGTGCGACATGGCAGGACTCCCCGTGAGAACGCTTCTTGATTGGCTTTCAAGAGGTATCCCGAACGGGCCGCAGAAACCGACAAGCCCTGTACAAAGTATTTTCAGACCCGCGCCTTGATCGTTACCCAATAACGGGTCACCGCCTGCACGTGCACGGGCAATGAACGCTCCAAGGCGGCCAGGATCGCGTCGGTGTCGTTCAGCGGGAACACGCCGGTCAACAGCAGGTTCGACACCGCCTGATCACAGCGCAACAGGCCCGGACGGTAGCGACTCAGCTGCGCCACGAACTCACCCAACGGCTGGCGCTCGGCAACCAGACGGTGCTCGGTCCAACTGCTGGCATTGGCACTCACCGCTGGCAACGCGGTGCTTTGGCGTGCGTTGAACCACAGGCTGTCCCCTGCCTGCATATGCACCGGCGTGCCCTGCAACGGCGTGACCCGCAGGCGACCTTCGTACAGATCCACGCGGCTGCCGTCGGGCAGTTCACGCACCGCAAAGCGCGTGCCCAACGCCTGCACATCACCGGCTGGCGTTTCGACGATCAGCGGGCGCGAGGCGTCGTGGCCGCTGGTCAGCAAGACCTCGCCTCGGATCAGCCGAATACGTCGTTCGGTAGCGCTGAAACGCAGGTCTACAGCGCTGTCACTGTTGAGGTCCAGTTGCGTGCCGTCGCTCAAGGTCATATGGCGAATTTCGCCCGTGGCGGTATGCAGCTCTGCAAAGGCCGCTTGCCAGGGTTCGCTGCGTTGCACCAGGTAGCCGCTGCCACCGGCCACCAACAACAGGCCGAGCAGTTTGAGCGCGGCACGGCGCTGGGTGTCCGGGGTGTCGCGCAATACTGCGCGAGCGCTGTCGGCAGGTACGCCGCCCAGGGTGTGTTGCAGCTGCTGCAAGCGCTGCCAGGCGCGACGATGCTCCGGGTCAGCGGCCTGCCAGCGGGCAAACGCCTGGCGCTGCTCGCCCTTGAGTTCGCCGCCCCATTGCAGCATCAACCACACGCTGGCTTGCTCGACAATCGCGGGGGCGATGGGCGCGTCGTGTTTCATTCTTCGTACACCACCTGGTAGCAGGCGACGATGGCCCGGGTCATGTACTTTTGCACCGAGCTGACGGTGACGCCCAGGCGCTCGGCGATTTGCGCATAGCTCAAGCCTTCGAACTGCGACAGCAAAAACGCACGGCGCACATTGTCGGGCATGCGATCGAGCATGGCGTCGATCTGCATCAGGGTTTCGAGGATCAGCGCGCGGGTTTCCAGGGACGGCGACTCGGGCTCGGGCAGGTGCGCGATGCTTTCCAGGTACGCACGCTCGATGCGCAGGCGGCGCCATTGATCGATCACCAGGTTGCGGGCGATCTGCGCCAAGTAGCTGCGGCTTTCCTTGTCACCCGGGAAGCGCCCGGCCACCAGCAGGCGCAGGAAGGTGTCCTGCGCCACATCGGCGGCCTGTTCGCGGTCGCCCAGGCGCTTGCGCAACCAGCCTTGCAGCCAGCCGTGATGGTCGCGGTACAGGATGTGAAGCTGTTGCTGGCCGTCAGTCGCGATGCCCATGAAAAGCTCAGAAGTGTTATTGAGAGCAATTATCATTACATCTTATTTGGCGACTGACAAAAACTCTTTCTCGCTCAGCGCCCAGCGGTCTGCAACGGGTACACCGACTCCCACCCTCCTCCCAGCGCTTTGTACAGCCCGACCATGGCCAATGACACGCCGGTGGAGCTCTCCACCCACTGTTCCTGAGTCGCCAACAACGCACTCTGCACGGTGAGTACGTTGACGAAATCCGCCACGCCTTCGACGTACTGGTGTTGGGCGGTGGTGAGCGCAATTTGATTCTGGCGCACGGCTTCAGCCAGGCTGTCGCGGCGCAGTTGGCTGGCGTTGTAGCGGGTCAGTTGGTCGTCGATTTCATGCCAGGCACGCAGCACGGTTTGCTGGTAGGCCAGGGCCGCTTCCTGTTGCTGGGCTTCCCGTAGATCCACCATGCCTTGCAGGCGTCCGCCGTTGAACAGCGGCAGGCTCAACTGTGGGCCGAAGGCAAAGGCACGGGAACCCCAGGAGCCGAAATCCGAGAGTTGCATGGCTTGGGAGCCCAGGCTGCCGGACAGGGTGATGCGTGGGTAAAAGTCGCCCTTGGCCACGCCGATGCTGGCCGTGGCGGCGTGCAGGCGGGCTTCAGCCTGGCGGATGTCGGGGCGGCGCTCGGCGAGTTCCGATGGCAGGCCGATCGCGACCTGGCGTTGGGTTTGCGGCACAGGGGCGTCTTTGGACAACTGCGCGTGCAAGGCCTGAGGCGGCTCGCCCATCAGCAGGCTCAGGGCGTTGATCAACTGGTCCTGGCGCTGCTGTAGATCCGGCAGGCGCGCTTCGATAGCCGCGACCTGGGCGGCGGCTTCGGCCACATCCAGGTCGGTGGCCACGCCGTCGGCCAACCGCAATTGCGAGAGCTTGAGGCTGTGGCGCGCAACGTCGAGGTTTTGCTCGGTGACGGCACGGGTGTTTTGGACGCCGCGCAGTTGGATGTAGTCCTGGGCGGTCTCGGCCAACACCGATAACAACACGGCGCGGCGGTCATTTTCGGCAACTTCCAACGTGGCGTCGGCGGCCTCGGTCTCGCGCTTGACCCGGCCCCAGAAGTCCAACTCCCAAGAGGCCGAGAAGCCCATGTCCCATTGGTTGAAGGCCGAGCGGCCGTTCTCGCCGGAGGGGTCGTTCAAGCCTTTTCCGCTGTTGCGCTTGCGCTGGTAGGCGCCGCCGGCATCGACGTTGGGGTAGCGTTCAGCCGTGGTCACCTGGCGGATGGCGCGGCTTTGTTGCAGGCGGCTGCTGGCCAGTTTCAGGTCGAGGTTATCGCTGAGGGCGCGACGCGTAAGGGCCGAGAGCTGCTCATCGTGGAACACGTCCCACCAGCGCTCCTGCAAGGGATCGCTGACGGCATGGCTGGCGGCCTGGCGGCCCTGGGGTTCGCTCCACTGGCCGACGCGCGAGGCATCGGGCCGTTGGAAATCCGGGCCGACCGTGCAGGCGCTCAGGCTGATAAGGCTCAGGGTGAGCCAGGCGAGGTGTCTCATTGCTGGGCCACCTCACGCTGCTGCTCGACGGGGCGGGTATCGACGCTGGCTTCTACCGACATGCCCACGCGCAGGCGCTCGGTCAGTGGCTGGTTCGGCTCAAGCACGATCTTCACTGGAATACGCTGCACCACCTTGGTGAAGTTGCCGGTGGCGTTGTCGGGTTTGACCGAGGCGAAGGTCACACCAGTGGCCGGTGCCAGGCTTTCCAGGTGGCCTTTGAGCAGTTCGCCGTCAAGGCTGTCGACGCTGACTTGCACCGCTTGCCCCGCGTGCATATGCGACAGTTGGGTCTCCTGGAAATTGGCCACCACATAGGCTTCAGAAAGCGGCACCACCGCAAGGATCTTGCTACCCGGTGTCACGTAAGCGCCGACCCGCACCGCACGCTCACCGACCATGCCATCTACCGGTGCGACAATGCGCGTGTAAGACAGCTGATAACTGGCCATTTCCAGCGCCGCCTGGGCGCGTTTTAGCCCACCTCCGGCGGCGTCACGCTGGGCGGTGAGGATCTCCACCTGCTTGCGTTCGGCGGCCAGCACGGCGGTGGATTTAGCCAGGCGCGCAGTGGCCTGGTCGATGCGCGTCTTGGCTTGCTGGGCGTTCTGCACGGTGCCCGCACCGACGCCGGCGAGGTGGTTGTAGCGGTTCAGTTCGTGTTCGGCAAACGCCACTTCGGCGCGATCTGCTGCGACGGTGGCCTGGGCCTGGGCGATCACCGAGCTTTGGCGCTCCAGGGTCGCGCTGGCGTTTTTCAGCTCGGCCTGGGCGACCAGGGTGTCGGCATCGGCGGCCTGGGCGGCGGCGCGAAAATCGCGGTCGTCGATCAACGCCAGCAGTTGCCCGGCTTTGACACGCTGGTTGTCTTCTACCAGCACCTCCTTGATGAAGCCTGCAACGCGGGGAGCGACCAGGGTGAAATCCGCCGCGACGAAGGCGTCGTTGGTGGTCTGGTGCTTGCTGCCCAGTACGCCCGGCGCAACCAGGTAAACCAGCACACCGACGGCAAATACGGCGATAACGGAGACGGCAATTTTGTCTTTGCGTTTCATGGAAAGTCCTTGTGGTCAGGCCGGAGCGCGAGGCGGATAGATCCGCGTGGGCATCCAGAAAATCAGCAGGATCAACGCCACCGCGACACCGGCCATGACGACGTAAAGATCCGAAGAGGTCAGCACCACGGTCTGCTCGTGCAAGCGGTGGGCGAGGCCCGGCGCATCAGCGTCGGCAAGGGGCGAATTGCCCAGGCGGTCCACCAACATGGTTGAATGGAAATGCCCGCGCTGGGTGGTCAATGTATCCAGCACCGCAGTGGCGATCACAGCAGCCAGGCCCTTGACGGTGTTGAACCAGGCCGAGGCGAACGGCCCTTCGATAGGCTGGATACTGCCGGTGGACAGCATCAGCAGCGGCAACACGGCCATCGGCTGGCCGAAAATCTGCAGCAGGTACCAGCCATAAAAGTCGTCGCGAATCCACGCCGAGGTCAGGTGTGAACTGCCGAGGCAGCACAGCACCAACATACTCAGGCCAATGCCCAGCACCCAGCGGCAATCGACCCAGCGCAGGTTGCACAGCGCCGCCACCAGCGGCAGCGCGATCAACTGCGGCAACGCCATCAGCAGCATCACCGGTGCGGTCTGCAGCGGCCGGTAGCCCTGGACCTGGGCGAGGAAGCTGGACGGGATGATGATCACCGAGGTCAGCACCATCAGCACGCCGGCCAGCACGATCAGAGCAAACGCCAGGTTGCGCAGGCCGAGCATCTGCAAATTGAAGAAGGGCAGCGGCTGCGACCATTCGTTGAGCATGAACAGCACCAGCAACAGCGTGCCGCCACTCAGCAGGAAGGTAATCAGACCCGACTCGAACCAGTCCAGGCGATTGCCTTGCAGCAGGCCGATCACCAGCATGCAGAACGCCGGGAAGCCCAACAGCAAACCACGCCAGTTGAACTGCTTGAAGCGCTCCAGGCGCAACGGGTCTTGTGGCAAGCCGTAGGCCACGGCCGCCATGGCCAGCAGGCATGGCGCGACGATCTGCCAGAACGCCCACTGCCAGCCGACGTATTCAGTCCACAACGCCGCCAGCGGCGTGCCCAGGCTGGGGCCGAAGGTGGCGGTGAGTGCGTAACCGGCCAAGCCGTACAACTTGACGTTGGCTGGCAAGAAACGCAGCGCCACGGTCATCAGCATCGGCGGCAGCGCGCCACCGGCCAGGCCTTGCACGGTGCGCAGCAGCAACAGGCTTTCGTAGTTCGGCGCAAACGGGCAGAGGATGCCCAGCACGGTGAACAGGCCGATAGCGCACAGGGTGAAGCGACGCAGGGAAAACGTCACCGAACACCACGGCGCGAAGGCCATGGCCGCCACGGACGTGGCGGTGTAGGCGGCGACCAACCACGTGCCTTCATCAAAGCCGATGTACAGCGCACCGCGGATATCGGCGAGGGCGACCTTGGTGACCATCTCGTTGAGGCCAGAGACCAGCACCGCCAGCAACACGCCGAGCAAGCCGATGATAATGCGCGGGCCGAACACGGGTGGGCTCAGGGCCGTAGGTTTGGCTGCGGCCTGGATAGCGGGGGCAGCGAGGGACGTCATGAACAGGTAACTCGGAATGAGAAATACCCGAGCAGTTTAATCAGGCACTCTCATGACAAAAAGTTACTTGTTGGCAGGTTATAAGTGCGTCAGACGCAATTCATAACAGCTCAAGGCTCAAAATTATGGAAAGGGCTTGTCCCCTTGTAGGAGCGAGCTTGCTCGCGAAAAACCCATAGGCGCCGCATTTATCCAGGAAGCACGCGTTATCGTTGACGTTTTTCGCGAGCAAGCTCGCTCCTACAGATTTCAGGTGGGCTGCGCTTCCAGCCAGGTGGCATGACAGCTTTCGCGCATGGTTTCACGCAGCCATTTGTGCGCCGGGTCTTTGTCGAAGCGTGGGTGCCAGGATTGCGCCAGGACCAGGGTTGGCAGTGAGATCGGCAAGGCGAACGCGCGCAGTGGCAGGTTCAGACGCTTGGCGCTCAGGAGGGCTTCCTTGGGTACCGGCAGCAGCAGGTCGGAATCGGGCAGCATGAACATCGCACCGTGAAAGCCTGGGGCGATCATGGCCACACGGCGCTCCAGGCCTTGGGCATTCAACGCGGTGTCGATGGGCCCACGGGCGATGCCGCGCCGGGAGATGCTGATGTGGGAGTAGCTGGCAAAACGTACCGCCGTGATTTCTTCGTCGAACAGCGGGTGGTCTTGTCGTGCCAGCCCGACAAAGGTGGTGGAGAACAGGTTCTGCACCTTCACTTCCGGGCTGGCAGGCATGGTGTTGCTCACCCGCAAGTCCAACCGTCCTTCGCGCAGGGCTTCATCGTCAGTGTCGCCTTCGGGCACGAAGCGCAGCTCGCACAGCGGCGCCATGCGCTCCATGGTGTCGAACAGCCGCCCGCCATACACGCCGATGAAAAAGTCATTGGCGCGCACGCTGAAGCGGCGGCGCAAGGTGCTCAAATCAACCTGGTCCGCCGAACGGAACAACAACGCAGCCTGCTCCACCACATTGCGCACCTGGCCTTGCAGCTCCAGCGCCTTGGGCGTCGGCACCAGGCCACGGCCGGCGCGCACCAGGATCGGGTCACCGACCGCTTCGCGAATACGCGTGAGGGTGCGGCTCATGGCGGCCGGGCTCAGATTCATCCGCCGTGCGGCGCCCACCACACTGCCCTCGTCGAGCAACGCGTCGAGGGCGACCAGCAGGTTCATGTCCGGTAGTTGCATGCCAAGCACTCGTGGTTCGTTGGGAGTGAACTGGGCGCAATCCTAGCAGGCTTTATCGGGTTAGAAAGGCGCATCACCCTGAATGGTGGTGCGGAACAATTTGCGCCGCAGGTGGCTTGGGCAACCGGCGGCCAGGTGGATCAGCGAGCGGTTGTCCCAGAACACCAGGTCGTGGGGTTGCCACTGATGGCGGTAGATGTTTTCCGGCAGCACGCTGTGGGCATAGAGCTGGCCCAGCAGGTCACGGCTTTCGTCATCGGGCAGGCCGACGATACGGGTGGTGAAACCCTCGCTGACGAACAGCGCCTTGCGGCCGTTTTCCGGGTGGGTGCGCACAATGGGGTGCACCACTTCGGCAACCTGGGCGAGCTGTTCCGGGGTGAGGGTTGGGCGCCAGTTGCCTTCGAATTTGGTTTCGCTATAGCGCGCGGTGTAGGAGTGCGCGGCGCTACGGCCTTTGACGGCGTTGCGCAGGTGGCCTGGCAGTTGCTCCCAGGCTTTATGCATGTCGGCGAACAGGGTGTCGCCGCCTTCAGAGGGCAGTTCCTGGGCATGCAGCATCGAGCCCAGGCTGGGCAGCTCTTTGTATGACAGGTCCGAATGCCAGAACTTGCCCGCATCCCCCAGGCCGATGGATTGGCCGTTCTCGATGATGTTGGAGACGATCAGGATTTCAGGGTGGTTGGCCAACAGGAACTGTTTGAGCACATGGATCTGCAACACACCGAAACGGCGGCTGAAGGCGATCTGTTGTTCGGGGGTGATGCGTTGGTCGCGGAACACGATGACGTGGTGGTCCAGGTGCGCACGGTGGATGCGGGCGAAGTCGTGGTCGTTGACTGGGCGGGATAAGTCGAGGCCGATGATCTCGGCGCCGACACTGCCGGGGAAGGGGTGGATGTCGAAGGTTTGGGGGGCGGTGGTGGCAGACATTGGATTCATTCCCGGCGGACAAGGGAGTGAATTTATAGGTATAACAACTGGATTTTAAATACTGTTAGAGCATATGGATATCGCGTTTTGAGGTAGGCATTTTATACGCGGTGGCGCTGATGGCCCTTTCGCGAGCAAGCCCGCTCCCACATTTGGAAAGCATTCCAAAGTGGGAGCGGGCTTGCTCGCGAAGGCATCAGTACGGCGATAAAGATCAACGCTCGTGCAACGCCTCTGCCCGCGCCTTGATGATCGGCTTGAGCAGGTAGCTGAGGATGCTTTTCTTGCCGGTGATGATATCCACCGAAGCAACCATACCGGGGATGATCAGCAGCGGCTTTTCATCGGTGCCCAGATGGCTGCGGTCAGTGCGCAGGGTGATCATGTAGTAGGTGGTCTTCTTGTCTTCATCAGTGATGGTGTCGGCACCGATGCGTTCGAGCTTGGCCTTCAGGCCACCGTAGACGGTGTAGTCATAGGCGGTGAACTTGACCACCGCTTCCTGCCCTGGGTGCAGGAAGGCGATGTCTTGCGGGCGGATCTTGGCTTCTACCAGCAGGGTGTCGTCCAGCGGCACGATTTCGACCATGTCGCTGCCCGGCTGGATCACACCGCCAACGGTGTTGACCAGCAATTGCTTGACGATCCCGCGCACTGGCGAGGTGACCAGGGTGCGGCTGACTCGGTCTTCCAACGCGCGCCCAGTGGACTCGGCCTTGTTCAGCTCAGTGCGGGCTTCGTTGAGTTGGGTCAGGGCTTCGCTGCGGAATTTGCCACGGGTTTCATCGATCTTGCGTTGCACTTCCTTGATCGCTGATTCCGCACGCGGGATTGCCAGGGTGGTGGCGTCCAACTGCCCACGGGTTTCCATTTCGGCGCGCTTGAGGCGCAGCACTTCCACCGGCGACACCGCGCCCTGGGCCACCAGCGGCTCGGACATGTTGATTTCCTGGCGTTGCAGCGACAACTGGCTGCGGTATTGGCCCTGCTTGGAGGTGAACTCGCGCAGTTCCTGCTGGCGCTGTACCAGTTGCTCCTGCAAGCCGCCGACTTCGTCTTTCAACTGCTGGCGGCGGCTTTCATACAGGGAGCGCTCGTTGGCGGCCTGGCTCGGCGCGGCCTTGAGCACGTCGTCGGGGATGTTCAGCGGGCGGTCATCCACCTGCGCGCTCAAACGCTCGACGCGTAGCTGCATGGCCAGGCGCAGGGCTTCGGTTTCCCCGGCGTTGGAGACAAACCGCGTGTCGTCGAGACGAATCAACGGCGCGCCGGCCTCTACGATCTGGCCTTCCTTGACGTACAGCTCGGCAACGATACCGCCTTCCAGGTTCTGGATTTTCTGCAGCTTGGACGACGGAATCGCCTTGCCGTCGCCACGGGTCACTTCGTCGATCTGGGAGAAACCGGCCCACACCACCAGGAATACAAAGAACGCGATGATCGCCCAGATGGTCAGGCGGATCACCCGCGGGGCATCTTCGATCAGCGCCTTGTTGACCTCGGGCAGCGGCTGGCCCTGCAGCGAATCTGAGCCCTTGAAGTAGCGGCCGACCGCACTCTTGATGGAGTTAAGCAACACTGATCTGCCCCTTCTTCAACGCTTCCATGACCACGGCTTTCGGGCCGTCCGCGAGAATTTGCCCACGGTCGACCACCAGCAGGCGGTCGACCAGGGAAAGCAGCGAGGCTCGGTGCGTGACCAGCACCACGGTCTTGTTTTGCACCACGGCTTGCAGGCGTTGCTTCAAGCGTTCTTCACCGGTGTTGTCCATGGCGCTGGTGGGTTCGTCCAGCAACAGCATGGGCGGGTTGAGCAGCAGCGCACGGGCCAGGGCGACGTTCTGGCGCTGGCCGCCGGACAGGTTCTGCCCACGCTCGCCGACTTGCAGTTCGTAGCCTTGGGGATGCAGACGAGCAAATTCGTGCACGCCGGCCAGTTCGGCAGCTTGCAGGACCATTTCATCCTCGACGTAACGCGCACCGCTGACCAGGTTGTCGCGCAGGGTGCCGGCCAGCAATTGAATATCCTGGGCCACATAGCCGATGTTGTGGCGCAGCTCGCTCACGTCGATCTGGCGCACGTCCACGCCGTCTACCAGCAAAGAGCCAGAATCGGGTTGGTAAAGGCCGACGATCAGCTTGGCCAGGGAGCTTTTGCCCGAGCCGCTGCGGCCGATGATGCCGATTTTTTCCCCTGGCTTGATCACCAGGTTGATGTTTTTCAGTGCCGGGTTCTGCTGGTTCGGGTAAGTGAAGTTCAGGCCCCGGCACTCGATGGCGCCTTGCAGGGTGCGACGGCTCATGGGGCGCTCTTCGAAGTTGCGCTCCTGGGGCAGCTCCATCATCTGGTCCACCGAGGTCATGGTGACCTTGGCTTGCTGGTAGCGCGTGAGCAGGCCCGACAACGAGGCCAGCGGGCTCAAGGCGCGGCCACTGAGCATGTAGCAGGCAATCAGGCCGCCCATACTGAGGTTGCCGTCGATGATCTGGTACACGCCGAATACGATCATGATTACGCCAGCCAGTTGCTGGATCAGCAGGGTCATGTTCATCGACAGGCCCGACAGCAACTTCACCCGCAGCTCAAGCCGGCTCAGGGTGCCGATGGTCTGTTCCCAGCCGTACTGACGCTCGCTCTCGGCGTTGTTGACCTTGACCGCATCGAGCCCGGCGAGGGTTTCGATCAGGCTCGACTGGCGCTCGGCGGCCAGCGCCATGGTGCGTTCCATGGTCGCGACCAGGGGCTTTTGCAAGGCGTAGCCGATGCCCAGGGCCAGTGGGAACGCCAATACCGGAATCCACACCAGGTGCCCGCCGAGGATGGCGATGACCAGGAAAATCAGCAGCGTAAACGGCAGGTCGATCAGGCTAGTGAGCGTCAGCGACGCGAGGAAGTCGCGCAGGCTTTGAAACTCGTGGATGTTCTGCGCGAAGCTGCCGACCCGCGCCGGGCGGTACTTCATGGACATGCCGACGATGCGCTCGAACAACGTGGCCGAGATGATCAGGTCGGTTTTTTTACCGGCCAGGTCCAGGCACAGGCTGCGCAGGCTTTTGAGGATCAGGTCGAACAGGTAGGCACCACAGATGCCCACGGCCAGCACCCACAGCGTGGCGGTGGCCTGGTTCGGCACAACGCGGTCGTACACGTTCATCACGAACAGCGGCGCGGCCATGGCGATGATGTTGATCAGGAAGCTGGCGGCGATGGCGTCGGTGTAGAGCCAGCGCGAACGCATGAGGGTGTCACGGAACCACGAGCGCGCCCGTGGAATCAGGCTGCCGTGGTTGACGTCGAATTTGTGTTGCGGCTGTGCAAAGAAGACTTTGCCGATGTAGTCGTCGGCCAATGCTTCGCGCTTGATCAGCACTTCACCGCCGTCGCTTTCACTGAGCAGGATCCGCGCTTCATCTTCGCCTTGCCAGCCGACCAGCACAGTACTGCGACCGTCCTTGAGCAACAGCAACGCCGGCAATGCAATGGTCGGGATCTGATCCAGCTTACGTTGCAGCAGGCGGCCTTGCAGCCCGGCCCGCGCAGCGGCACGCGACAGCAACTCGGCACTCAACCGTTGCGAAGGCAGCGGCAGGCCGGTGGTGAGCATGGCCGCACTGGCCGGTTTCTGATGCAGGGCGCAGAGTGCCAACAACCCGTCGAGTAACGGGTCATCGTGCAGTGCGCGTGGATCATGACTGAGATGAACTCGACTGACTTCAGGTTCCACGCGGCGCACTCTCGACTAACAGATGGGGCTATTGGGGTGGCTCAATTCATCCCAGGCAGTTGGACTTTAGGTTTCACGTCGTTCTGCACGACGGAGGCCATTGGTGCAACCACTCCCTGGCTCTTGAGCAATTCGCCCATGGTCGCCTTGATTCGGTACTGAGTAAATAACTGAATGTTCTTGATTTCTTCCAGGCGGCGGGAAGCAGTGAACAATTCATTCTCGCTGTCGAGCAAATCCAACAGAGTACGTTGACCAAGGCTGAACTGTTGCTGGTAGGACGTGCGTACGCGGGTGCTGTGATCCACGTACTGCTGGGCGACCGGCAATTGCGCATTGGCGTTGTTCAGGGCGTTCCAAGCCAAGCCTAGCTCTTCATTGAGTTGGCGCAAGGCGTTGTTGCGGATGTCCAGCGCCTGGTTGGCCTGGTAGGACTTCGACTGCAGGTCGGCCTTGTTGCTACCACCGGCGAACAGGTTGAAGCGCATGCGCACCATGGCTTCCCAGCCATTGCTGTGGTTGGGATCACCGGAGACGTTGTTGTCGGCGTTGGTGCCCAGCTCAGCGTCAAAGCGTGGGTAGAAGGTAGATTTGGCAGCGTCGTACTGCTTCTCGGCGGCAGAGATATCCGACTCGGCCGAACGCAGCACCGGGCTGTTGTCGAGCATCTGGCGGCGCGCTTCGTTCAGGTCGGCTGGCAGCATGGCCATGAACGGGGCCGGACGTTCGAGTTCGTCGGGCATCTGGCCGACGGCGCTGAGGTAGTTGACCTGCGCGTCGGCCAGGTTGGTCTGCTCGGTGATCAAGTTGTTGCGGGCCTGGGCCAGGCGCGCTTCGGCCTGGTCCTGGTCGGCACCGTTGCCGACGCCGCGCTCGGTGCGCAACTTGATTTGGTCGTAAATGCGCTCGTGGTTACGCAGGTTGTCTTCGGCCAGGCGCACGAACTCACGGCGGGTCAATACTTCCAGGTAAACCTGGGCAACGGTCAGCGCGGTGCGCTCGGAAGTCCCCAGCAAGGAGTAAGCGCGGGAATTAACGTTGGCTTGTTGACGCCCGACTTCGCTGGAGGTAGCAAAACCGTCAAAAATCATTTGCTGCAGGCGCAGGCTGGATTCGCCGCGGTTGAGCGTGTCCCAGTGATTGCCGCCAGGGTTGTTGGCGCGGGTGGTGGCGTTGTCGGTTCCTTGGCGGCCGTAACCCGCGTTCAGGTCGACACGCGGCAGGTAGCCACCTTGTGCGGCGCGCAATTGGTAATCGGCGGCGATGCGGCTGTTAACACCCGCCTGAATTTCCGGGTGTACATCCAATGCCTGTTGCATGGCTTGGGGCAGTGTCTGGGCTTGTACGAAACTGGCGGCGAGAGCGAACGGTATTGCCTTGAACAGGTGCAGACGCATTTAAAATTTCCCCAAGACTTCTTGTCTCAAATCACAGCGATTAGCACCGCTGCGTCGGATAATGGCTACCGTAATGACCGTACGTCGGAAAGTTCAAAAAGCGGAACTGCTTCACACATGTAGGACGGTTCGCCGCATAAATATCAATGTGACATTACTAGGGCGATTGTTTAGGATGACGCCCATAAGGTCAATAGTTTGGCACAAACTAGATAGCTAAAAAATCAAGCCAAATATTTGACGTCAATGCATTTATAGACTACGCCCCCCAGATTGGCAGCGCTAATAGCGCGCTGCGAAATGGATTTGTCGAAACGGATCGCCGGAGAAAATTTTAATGAGCAGTGTTGTTGCCACCGTCAAAAGCATTGTTGGTCAAGTTTTCGTAATTTCTCCGGAAGGTGCTCGCCGCGTCCTCATTGAAGGTGATCGCTTGTTCGCGGGCGACCAGATCGACACCGGTATGTCGGGCGCCGTGAGCCTGGAACTGGCCGACGGCCGCATCCTGGACCTGGGCCGTGACACTCAGTGGAGCGCCGATATGCCGGACTCCACCGCCGACCTGGCAGCGGCCAGCGAGCAAGCCGCGCCCTCGGTGGCTGAGCTGCAACAAGCCATCGCCGCTGGCGCCGACCCGACCACCGAGCTGGAAGCCACCGCCGCCGGCGCAAACGCTGCCGGTAACGGCGCTGCCGGGGGTGGCCATAGCTTCGTGGTGCTGGATGCGACCGCCGGCCGCGTCGATCCCACCATCGGCTTCCCCACCGGCACGCTTGGCCAGGGCACTTCGGCTCTCAACGCGCTGACCGGTGCCCCAGGCTCCGCTGACGCGGGCAACCTGGTGCTGCAGCCTTCGACCCTGTCCCTGAGCGCAACCCCCACCATCACCGAAGCCGGTGGTGTGCTGACCTACACCGCGACCGTGACCAGGCCCTCCACCAGCGACCTGACCATCACCTTGACCAATGGCGCGGTGATTACCATCCCGTCAGGCCAACTGACCGGTACGGTCAACGCTCCCCTGGCCCCTAACGACACCCCCTACAACGACCCGAGCCAGATCAGCGTGGGCGTTACGGGCACCACCGGTGGCGGCAACCTGGTATTGACCATCGACCCTAACCCGGCCGTAACGCAGATCACCGACACCATCGACACCACCACAGTCACTCTAACGGCTGGTTCGACCGTGACCGAAGGCGGCCAGATCACCTACACCGCCACCTTGACCAACCCGGCGCAGACCCCGGTGAACGTCACCTTGAGCAATGGCTCGGTGATCACCATCAAGGCCGGTGAGTCGACAGGCAGCGTTGTCGTTGATACCCCGGCTAACGATGTCTACAACAATGGCTCTACCGTCAGCACCACCATCACCGGTGCAACGGGCGGTAACTTCGAGAATCTGGTACCGAATACCACGCCTGCGGTCACCACCATTACCGATTCGATCGACACCACCACGGTTACTTTGACCGCTGGTTCGACTGTGACCGAAGGCGGCCAGATCACCTATACCGCCACGCTGACCAACCCAGCACAGACGCCAGTGAACGTCACTTTGAGCAATGGCTCGGTGATCACCATCAAGGCCGGTGAGTCGACGGGTAGCGTTGTCGTTGATACGCCAGCCAACGACGTCTACAACAATGGCTCGACCGTCAGCACCACCATCACCGGTGCAACGGGTGGTAACTTCGAGAACCTAGTACCGAATACCACGCCAGCAGTCACCACCATTACCGATTCGATCGACACCACCACGGTCACCCTGACCGCTGGCTCGTCCGTGACCGAAGGCGGCCAGATCACCTACACCGCCACCCTGACCAACCCGGCACAGACGCCGGTGAACGTCACCTTGAGCAATGGCTCGGTGATCACCATCAAGGCCGGTGAGTCGACGGGTAGCGTTGTCGTTGATACGCCAGCTAACGACGTCTACAACAATGGCTCGACCGTCAGCACCACCATCACCGGTGCAACGGGCGGTAACTTCGAGAATCTGGTACCGAATACCACGCCTGCGGTCACCACCATTACCGATTCGATCGATACCACCACGGTCACTCTGACCGCAGGTTCGACCGTGACTGAAGGCGGCCAGATCACCTACACCGCCACCCTGACCAACCCGGCGCAGACGCCGGTGAACGTCACTTTGAGCAATGGCTCGGTGATCACCATCAAGGCCGGTGAGTCGACAGGCAGCGTTGTCGTTGATACGCCGGCTAATGACGTCTACGTCAACGGCAGCACCGTCAGTACGACGATCACGAGCGCGACTGGCGGCAATTTCGAGAGCCTGGTGCCGAGCACCACGCCAGCGGTTACCACCATTACCGATTCGATCGACACCACCACTGTGACGCTGACAGCCCCAACCGAGGCGAACGAAGGTGGTCAGGTGACGTATACCGCCACGCTTTCCAATAAAGCGGGCACTGATGTCACGCTGAAGTTGGATAACGGCTCCTCGATCACCATCAAGGCTGGCGAGACCGTTGGCACCGTAACTGTCCCTGCGCCTAGCGATGATGTATTCATCGACAAGAGCACGCAGACCGTCCAGATCACTGAGACCTCTGGCGGCAATTTCGAGAAATTGGAAGTTGCAGGCAATGGCGCAACCACCACGTTCAACGACACCCTCGACAAAGTCGATGTGGTTCTGACGGCCACCACCACCGTTGGTGAAGGCGGCAATATCGTCTACACCGCCAGCCTTGTGGATAAGAACGGCGCGCCGGTGACTAACATCACCAACCCGTTGACCGTCACTTTGGATAACGGTCAGACCATTACTATCGGTGTTAATCAATCCAGCGGCACCGTTACTACCGTGGCGCCAGACGATATTTATAAAGGCGACCAGACCGTCACTGCTGCTATCAAGGGTGTGACCGGCGGCGAGCACTTTGAAAATCTGGTTCCAGGTACTACGCCGGTTAACACCACCGTTACTGATACACCGGGTACCGATAACACTACTACCGTAACGCTGACGGCTCCGTCCGAGGCGAGCGAAGGTGGTCAGATCACTTACACCGCGACCTTGAGCAACAAGGCCGGTACTGACGTCACGTTGAAGCTGGATAACGGCTCTTCGATCACTATCAAGGCTGGCGACACCGTTGGCACTGTGACCGTGCCTGCGCCTACCGATGACGTGTTTATCGATAAGAGCACCCAGACGGTCAAGATCACTGAGACTACTGGCGGCAACTTCGAAAAACTCGAAGTCGCAGGCAGCGGCGCGACCACCACCATCAACGACACTATCGACAAGGTAGATGTGGTCCTGACGGCCACCACCACCGTTGGCGAAGGCGGCAACATCGTCTACACCGCTAGCCTTGTGGATAAGAACGGCGCGCCGGTGACTAACATCACCAACCCGTTGACCGTAACTTTGGATAACGGCCAGACCATCACCATCGGCGTAAACCAATCGAGCAGTAGCGTTTCGGTTCTGGCTCCTGATGATGTGTACAAGGGCGACCAGACCGTCACCACGGCTATCAAAGGCGTGACCGGCGGCGAGCACTTTGAAAATCTGGTTCCAGGTACTACACCGGTTAACACCACCGTTACTGATACACCGGGCACCGATAACACCACTACCGTAACGCTGACAGCTCCGACCGAAGCGAATGAGGGTGGCCAGATCACCTATACCGCGACCTTGAGCAACAAAGCCGGTACTGATGTAACGCTGAAGTTGGATAACGGCTCTTCGATCACCATCAAGGCTGGCGACACCGTCGGTACTGTGACCGTGCCTGCGCCTACCGATGACGTGTTCATCGATAAGAGCACTCAGACCGTCAAGATCACCGACGCTTCCGGCGGCAACTTCGAAAAACTGGAAGTTGCAGGTAATGGCGCAACCACGACGATCAACGACACCATCGACAAAGTCGATGTGGTTCTGACTGCCACCAACACTGTTGGCGAAGGCGGCAACATCGTTTACACCGCCAGCCTTGTGGATAAGAACGGCGCGCCGGTGACCAACATCACCAACCCGCTGACCGTGACTTTGGATAACGGCCAGACCATCACCATTGGCGTAAACCAGACTAGCGGTAGCGTTTCGGTTCTGGCTCCTGATGATGTTTACAAAGGCGACCAAACCGTCACCACCGCCATCAAAGGCGTAACCGGCGGCGAACACTTTGAAAATCTGGTTCCAGGTACCGATAACGTCACCACAACCGTGACTGACACACCGGGTACCGACAACACCACCACCGTTACGCTGACAGCTCCGTCCGAGGCGAGCGAAGGTGGTCAGATCACTTACACCGCGACCTTGAGCAACAAGGCCGGTACTGACGTCACCTTGAAGCTGGATAACGGCTCGGCGATCACAATCAAGGCTGGCGAGACCGTTGGCACCGTGACCGTCCCTGCGCCTACCGATGACGTGTTTATCGATAAGAGCACCCAGACCGTCCAGATCACCGAGACCACTGGCGGCAACTTCGAAAAACTGGAAGTCGCAGGCAGCGGCGCGACCACTACGATCAATGACACCATCGACAAAGTCGATGTTGTCCTGACAGCCACCACCACCGTTGGCGAAGGCGGCAATATCGTCTACACCGCCAGCCTTGTGGATAAAAACGGCGCGCCGGTGACCAACATCACCAACCCGTTGACCGTCACCTTGGATAACGGCAAAACCATCACCATTGGTGTGAATCAGTCGAGCGGCTCTATCACCACCATCGCACCGGATGATGTGTACAAAGGTGATCAAACCGTTACCACCGCCATCAAAGGCGTGACCGGCGGCGAGCACTTCGAAAACCTGGTCCCTGGTACGACGGCAGTGAACACTACTGTCACCGATAACCCAGGCACCGATAACACCACCACCGTTACGCTGACAGCGCCGAGCGAGGCGAACGAAGGTGGGCAGATTACGTACACCGCCACGCTTTCCAACAAAGCGGGCACTGACGTAACGCTGAAACTCGACAACGGTTCAAGCATCACGATCAAGGCTGGCGACACTGTTGGCACTGTGACTGTACCTGCGCCTACCGATGACGTGTTCATCGATAAGAGCACCCAGACTGTCAAGATCACCGAGACCACTGGTGGCAACTTCGAAAAACTGGAAGTTGCAGGCAACGGCGCAACGACCACGATCAACGACACCATCGACAAGGTTGATGTGGTTTTGACTGCCACCAACACTGTTGGCGAAGGCGGCAACATCGTCTACACCGCTAGCCTTGTGGATAAAAACGGTGCGCCGGTGACTAACATCACTAATCCGCTGACCGTTACTTTGGACAACGGCAAGACCATCACTATCGGCGTAAATCAGTCGAGCGGCTCTATCACCACCATCGCGCCGGATGATGTGTACAAGGGCGATCAAACTGTCACCACCGCTATCAAAGGCGTGACCGGCGGCGAGCATTTCGAAAATCTGGTTCCAGGTACTACCCCGGTTAACACCACCGTTACTGATACACCGGGCACCGATAACACCACTACCGTGACGCTGACGGCTCCGACCGAGGCGAGCGAAGGTGGTCAGATCACCTACACCGCGACCTTGAGCAACAAGGCCGGTACTGACGTTACCTTGAAGCTGGATAACGGCTCGTCGATCACCATCAAGGCCGGCGACACTGTTGGCACTGTGACCGTGCCTGCGCCTACCGATGACGTGTTCATCGACAAAAGCACCCAGACCGTCCAGATCACTGAGACCACTGGCGGCAACTTCGAAAAACTGGAAGTTGCGGGCAACGGTGCGACCACCACGATCAACGACACCATCGACAAGGTGGATGTAGTTCTGACGGCCACTACCACCGTTGGCGAAGGCGGCAATATCGTCTACACCGCCAGCCTTGTGGATAAAAATGGCGCAGCGGTGACTAACATCACCAACCCGTTGACCGTGACTTTGGATAACGGCCAGACCATCACCATCGGCGTAAACCAATCGAGCGGTAGCGTTTCGGTTCTTGCTCCTGATGACGTTTACAAGGGCGATCAGACCGTCACCACCGCCATCAAAGGCGTGACCGGCGGCGAGCATTTCGAGAACCTGGTGCCTGGTACTACCGCGGTGAACACCACCGTTACGGACACACCGAGCACCGATAACACCACCACCGTTACGCTGACAGCGCCGAGCGAGGCGAACGAAGGTGGGCAGATCACTTACACCGCGACCTTGAGCAACAAGGCCGGTACTGACGTCACCTTGAAGCTGGATAACGGCTCTTCGATCACGATCAAGGCTGGCGAGACCGTTGGCACTGTGACTGTCCCTGCGCCTAGCGATGACGTGTTCATCGACAAAAGCACCCAGACCGTCCAGATCACCGAGACCACTGGCGGCAACTTCGAAAAATTGGAAGTTGCGGGCAACGGCGCAACGACCACGATCAACGACACGATCGACAGGGTTGATGTGGTCCTGACGGCCACCACCACCGTCGGCGAAGGCGGCAATATCGTCTACACCGCTAGCCTTGTGGGTAAAAACGGTGCGCCGGTGACTAACATCACCAACCCGTTGACCGTCACCTTGGATAACGGCAAGACCATCACCATCGGTGTGAATCAGTCGAGCGGCTCTATCACCACCCTAGCGCCAGACGATGTGTACAAAGGCGATCAAACCGTTACCACCGCTATCAAAGGCGTGACCGGCGGTGACCACTTTGAAAACCTGGTGCCGGGTACTACGGCGGTGAACACCACTGTCACCGATACCCCCGGTACCGACAACACCACCACCGTGACTCTGACGGCGCCGTCCGAAGCAAACGAAGGTGGTCAGATCACTTACACCGCCACGCTTTCCAATAAAGCGGGCACGGATGTAACGCTGAAGCTGGATAACGGCTCGTCGATCACCATCAAGGCCGGCGACACTGTTGGCACTGTGACCGTGCCTGCGCCTACCGATGACGTGTTCATCGATAAGAGCACCCAGACGGTCAAGATCACTGAGACTACTGGTGGCAACTTCGAAAAACTCGAAGTAGCAGGCAACGGCGCGACCACCACCATCAACGACACTATCGACAAGGTAGATGTGGTCCTGACGGCCACCACCACCGTTGGCGAAGGCGGCAACATTGTCTACACCGCCAGCCTTGTGGATAAAAACGGCGCGCCGGTGACCAACATCACCAACCCGCTGACCGTGACTCTGGATAACGGCCAAACCATCACCATTGGCGTAAACCAATCGAGCGCTAGCGTGTCGGTTCTTGCACCGGATGACGTCTACAAAGGTGATCAGACTGTCACTACCGCCATCCAAGGCGTGACCGGTGGCGAGCACTTTGAAAATCTGGTTCCAGGGACTGATAAAGTCACCACGACTGTGACTGACACACCGGGTACCGATAACACTACGACTGTCACGTTGACTGCGCCAAATGCCGTTAACGAAGGTGGTCAGATCACCTACACCGCGACCTTGAGCAACAAGGCCGGTACTGACGTCACCTTGAAGCTGGATAACGGCTCGTCGATCACCATCAAAGCGGGCGACACTGTTGGCACCGTGACCGTGCCAGCGCCTACCGATGATGTGTTCATCGATAAGAGCAGCCAGACGGTCAAGATCACCGAAACCGCTGGCGGCAACTTCGAAAAACTGGAAGTGGCAGGCGACGGCGCAACGACCACGATCAACGACACCATCGACAAGGTTGATGTGGTCCTGACGGCCACCACCACCGTTGGTGAAGGCGGCAACATCGTCTACACCGCCAGCCTTGTGGATAAGAACGGCGCGCCGGTGACCAACATCACCAACCCGCTGACCGTGACGTTGGACAATGGCAAGACCATCACCATCGGTGTGAATCAGTCGAGCGGCTCCATCACAACCGTAGCGCCGGATGATGTGTACAAGGGCGACCAGACCGTCACCACGGCTATCAAAGGCGTGACCGGCGGCGAGCATTTCGAGAACTTGGTCCCTGGCACTACGGCAGTGAATACCACTGTTACCGATAACCCAGGCACCGATAACACGACCACCGTAACGCTGACGGCTCCGGCCGAAGCAAACGAGGGTGGACAGATTACGTACACCGCCACGCTTTCCAACAAAGCTGGCACTGATGTAACGCTGAAGTTGGATAACGGTTCGTCGATCACGATCAAGGCTGGCGAAACCGTCGGCACCGTAACCGTGCCTGCGCCTACCGATGATGTGTTCATCGACAAGAGCACCCAGACCGTACAGATCACCGAAACCACTGGCGGCAACTTCGAAAAACTGGAAGTTGCAGGCAGCGGCGCGACCACCACCATCAACGACACCATCGACAAAGTCGATGTGGTTCTGACCGCCACTACCACCGTTGGAGAGGGCGGCAATATCGTCTACACCGCCAGCCTTGTGGATAAAAACGGCGCGCTGGTGACTAACATCACCAATCCGTTGACCGTCACCTTGGACAACGGCAAGACCATCACCATTGGTGTAAATCAGTCGAGCGGCTCCATCACTACCATCGCGCCGGATGATGTGTACAAAGGCGACCAGACCGTCACCACCGCCATCAAGGGTGTGACCGGCGGCGAGCACTTTGAAAATCTAGTGCCTGGTACTACGGCGGTGAACACCACCGTTACGGATACACCGGGCACCGACAACACCACTACTGTGACGCTGACAGCGCCCAACGCTGTTAACGAAGGTGGGCAGATTACGTACACCGCCACGCTCTCCAACAAAGCGGGCACTGACGTAACGCTGAAACTCGACAACGGTTCAAGCATCACCATCAAGGCTGGCGACACGGTTGGCACCGTAACCGTGCCTGCGCCTACCGATGACGTGTTTATCGATAAGAGCACCCAGACCGTCAAAATCACTGACGCTTCCGGCGGCAACTTCGAAAAACTCGAAGTCGCAGGCAGCGGCGCGACCACTACGATTAATGACACCATTGATAAAGTCGATGTAGTCCTGACGGCCACCACCACTGTTGGCGAAGGCGGCAACATCGTCTACACCGCCAGCCTTGTGGATAAAAACGGCGCGCCGGTGACCAACATCACCAATCCGTTGACCGTTACCCTCGATAACGGCAAGACCATCACCATCGGTGTGAATCAGTCGAGCGGTTCTATCACCACCATCGCACCGGATGATGTGTACAAGGGCGATCAAACTGTCACTACCGCCATCAAAGGTGTGACCGGTGGCGAGCATTTCGAGAACTTGGTGCCTGGTACTACCGCGGTGAACACCACCGTTACGGACACACCGGGTACAGATAACACCACCACCGTTACGCTGACTGCGCCAAGTGCCGTTAACGAAGGTGGCCAGATCACGTATACCGCAACCTTGAGCAACAAGGCCGGTACTGACGTCACCTTGAAGCTGGATAACGGCTCTTCGATCACGATCAAGGCTGGCGACACGGTTGGCACCGTAACCGTCCCTGCGCCTACTGATGATGTGTTCATCGATAAGAGCACCCAGACCGTCAAGATTACTGACGCTTCCGGCGGCAACTTCGAAAAACTGGAAGTTGCAGGCAATGGCGCAACCACCACGATCAACGACACCATCGACAAAGTCGATGTCGTCCTGACCGCCACCACCACCGTTGGCGAAGGCGGCAACATCGTCTACACCGCCAGCCTTGTGGATAAAAACGGCGCACCGGTGACCAACATCACCAACCCGTTGACCGTTACCTTGGATAACGGCAAAACCATCACCATCGGCGTAAACCAATCGAGCGGTAGCGTTTCGGTTCTTGCTCCGGATGATGTCTATAAAGGCGATCAAACCGTCACCACCGCCATCAAAGGCGTGACCGGCGGCGAGCATTTCGAAAACCTGGTCCCTGGCACTACGGCGGTGAATACCACCGTTACGGACACACCGGGTACCGATAACACCACTACCGTGACGCTTACTGCGCCAAGTGCCGTTAACGAAGGCGGCCAGATCACGTACACCGCGACCTTGAGCAACAAGGCCGGCACCGACGTCACGCTGAAACTCGACAACGGCTCAAGCATCACCATCAAGGCTGGCGAAACCGTCGGCACCGTAACCGTACCTGCACCTACCGATGACGTGTTCATCGACAAGAGCACTCAGACCGTCAAGATCACCGACGCTTCCGGCGGCAACTTCGAAAAACTGGAAGTCGCAGGCAGCGGTGCGACCACTACGATCAACGACACCATCGACAAAGTCGATGTCGTCCTGACCGCCACTACCACCGTTGGCGAAGGCGGCAATATCGTTTACACCGCCAGCCTTGTGGATAAAAACGGCGCGCCGGTGACCAACATCACCAACCCGCTGACCGTCACCTTGGATAACGGCAAAACCATCACCATCGGTGTGAATCAGTCGAGCGGTAGCGTTTCGGTTCTTGCTC
This sequence comes from Pseudomonas salmasensis, assembly GCF_014268375.2. Classification (NCBI taxonomy): domain Bacteria; kingdom Pseudomonadati; phylum Pseudomonadota; class Gammaproteobacteria; order Pseudomonadales; family Pseudomonadaceae; genus Pseudomonas; species Pseudomonas salmasensis. The sequence continues at coordinate 3,710,810 of NZ_CP077083.1, read as the reverse complement.
CTGATGACGTGTACAAGGGCGACCAAACTGTCACCACCGCTATCAAGGGTGTGACCGGTGGCGAGCACTTTGAAAATCTGGTGCCGGGTACTACGGCGGTGAACACCACTGTCACGGACACACCAGGTACCGACAACACCACTACTGTGACGCTGACAGCGCCTAACGCTGTTAACGAAGGTGGGCAGATTACGTACACCGCCACGCTCTCCAACAAAGCTGGCACTGATGTAACGCTGAAGTTGGATAACGGTTCGTCGATCACGATCAAGGCTGGCGAAACTGTTGGCACCGTAACCGTGCCCGCGCCGACCGATGACGTGTTCATCGATAAGAGCACTCAGACCGTTAAGATCACCGACGCTTCCGGCGGCAACTTCGAAAAACTGGAAGTCGCAGGCAGCGGTGCGACCACTACGATCAACGACACCATCGACAAGGTTGATGTGGTTTTGACTGCCACCAACACCGTTGGCGAAGGCGGCAACATCGTCTACACCGCTAGCCTTGTGGATAAAAACGGTGCGCCGGTGACTAACATCACTAATCCGCTGACCGTTACCTTGGACAACGGCAAGACCATCACTATCGGCGTAAATCAGTCGAGCGGTAGCGTTTCGGTTCTTGCTCCTGATGACGTGTACAAGGGCGACCAAACTGTCACCACCGCTATCAAGGGTGTGACCGGTGGCGAGCACTTTGAAAATCTGGTGCCGGGTACTACGGCGGTGAACACCACTGTCACGGACACACCAGGTACCGACAACACCACTACTGTGACGCTGACAGCGCCTAACGCTGTTAACGAAGGTGGGCAGATTACGTACACCGCCACGCTCTCCAACAAAGCTGGCACTGATGTAACGCTGAAGTTGGATAACGGTTCGTCGATCACGATCAAGGCTGGCGAAACTGTTGGCACCGTAACCGTGCCCGCGCCGACCGATGACGTGTTCATCGATAAGAGCACTCAGACCGTCAAGATCACCGACGCTTCCGGCGGCAACTTCGAAAAACTCGAAGTTGCAGGCAATGGCGCAACCACCACCATCAACGACACCATCGACAAAGTTGATGTAGTCCTGACCGCCACCACCACTGTTGGCGAAGGCGGCAATATCGTTTACACCGCCAGCCTTGTGGATAAAAACGGCGCAGCGGTGACCAACATCACCAATCCGCTGACCGTGACCTTGGACAACGGCAAAACCATCACCATCGGCGTGAATCAGTCGAGCGGTTCCATCACCACCGTAGCGCCAAACGACGTCTACAAAGGCGACCAAACTGTCACCACCGCCATCAAAGGCGTAACCGGCGGCGAGCATTTCGAGAACCTGGTGCCGGGCACTACCGCGGTGAACACCACCGTTACGGACACACCGGGTACCGACAACTCCACGACTGTCACGCTGACTGCACCAAGTGCCGTTAATGAAGGTGGTCAGATCACTTACACCGCGACTTTGAGCAACAAGGCTGGCACCGACGTCACTTTGAAGCTGGATAACGGCTCAAGCATCACCATCAAAGCCGGCGAAACCGTCGGCACCGTAACCGTGCCTGCACCTACCGATGACGTGTTCATCGACAAGAGCACCCAAACGGTCAAGATCACCGAAACCACTGGCGGCAACTTCGAAAAACTCGAAGTAGCAGGCAACGGCGCCACCACCACCATCAACGACACCATCGATAAAGTCGATGTAGTCCTGACCGCCACCACCACCGTCGGCGAAGGCGGCAACATCGTTTACACCGCCAGCCTTGTGGATAAAAACGGCGCACCGGTGACTAACATCACCAACCCGCTGACCGTCACCTTGGACAACGGCAAAACCATCACCATCGGTGTGAATCAGTCGAGTGGCTCCATCACTACCCTTGCGCCAAACGATGTCTACAAAGGCGACCAAACCGTCACCACCGCCATCAAAGGCGTGACCGGCGGCGAGCATTTCGAGAACCTGGTGCCGGGCACGACGGCGGTGAACACCACTGTCACCGACACGCCGGGCACCACCGATTTGACCACCCTCACCCTGACCGCCCCGACCGCGGTCAACGAAGGCGGGCAGATCACCTACACCGCCACCTTGAGCAACAAGGCCGGCAGCGACATGCTGGTCCAGCTCGACAACGGTTCGAGCATCACCATCAAGCAAGGTGAGACCGTGGGCACGGTGACCGTCCCGGCGCCTACCGATGACGTGTTCATCGACAAGAGCACCCAGACCGTCAAGATCACCGGCACCACCGGCGGCAATTTCGAGGGTGTGACCATCACTCCTGCGGGCGCCACGACCACCGTCAACGACACCATCGATGACGTGACCGTGGTGCTCAAGGCCACTGGCTCGGTCAGCGAAGGCGGGCAGATCGTCTACACCGCGTCCCTGGTCGACAAAAACGGCGCGGCCGTGAACAACGTGGGCTCCGACCTGGTGGTAAGGCTGGATAACGGCTCGACCATCACCATTGGCAGCGGCAAGTCCACCAGCTTCACGACGGCTACCGCACCGAACGATGCCTATGTCGGCGCCAATGATGTCAGCGCCAAGATCACCGGCGTGGTCAGCGGTGGCGACAAATACGAGCATCTGATTGTTGACGGCAACCCTGCGGTCACCAAGGTCACGGATGTAGTGACGGACACCAAAATCAGCATCACGGGCGACGGTTCGGTCACTGAAGGTGGCACCGCCCACTACACCCTGACCTTGACCAACCCGCCGCAAACCGACGTGACCGTGACGCTCAAATACAGCGGCACCGCCACTGACGGTTCGGACTTCACCGGCGTGTACACCGTGAAGATCCCGGCAGGCTCCAGCAGCGTGCCGTTTGATATCCGCACGCTCGACGACAAGATCACCGAGCCTACGGAACAGATCGTTATCACCATCGACAAGGTCACCGGAGGCAACTTCGAGAACCTGGTGATCGACAAAGGCACCGTCACCACCAACATCCTCGACAACGATGCGCCGCCGGTGATCGACCTGGATGCCAACAACTCCAGCGGCGCCACGGGTGCCGATTACAAGACGACATTTACCGAGGGTACCGCCGGGCCGGGCGTGTCGATCGCCGACACGGATATCAAGATCACGGACCCAGACAGCACACTGCTGACGGGCGCGACGGTCACGCTGACCAACGCACAGGCCGGTGACGCCCTGAACCTGGGCAATAGCGTGAATGGCATCAGCGTCAGCACCAACAACCAGACGGGCACTATTACCCTGACGTTGTCCGGCAGCGCGACGCTGGCTGACTACATGCAGCGTATCCAGAACATCACGTTCACCAACAACAGCCACGACCCAAGCACCACGCCGCGCACCATCACCGTGACGGTGACCGATGGCGGCAACTACTCCAACGTGGCCACCACCACCGTCAACGTGGTGGCGGTCAACGATGCGCCAGTGGCCACTGGCGGTGCCGTGACCGGTACGGAAGACACCGCGCTGGCCCTGACCTGGGCCAACTTCGGCGTGAGCGATGTGGACTCGCCACAAGCCAGCCTTGGGGTGAAAATCACCGAACTGCCGGTGGCCGGCAAGCTGCAATACCTGGCGGCGGACGGCAGCACCTGGACCAACGTGACCAGCGGCCAGACCTTTACCAAGGCCCAGATCGACGGCGGCCAACTGCGCTTTACGCCGAATGCCAACGAGTCCGGCGCCGACGGTTATGGCGGCACTGGCGTGGGTAACAAGCAGGCGGATTACGCGCAGTTCAAGTTCCAGCCAACCGATGGCAAGGACCTGGGTACCAGCGCCACGGTGAAAGTGGATATCACCCCAGTGGCCGACGCACCGACCCTCAGCGTGGCCGACAACAGCGTTGCCTCGACCGGGCTGGTCAAACAGGGCTGGAACAGCATCGCCGGCCTTGGAAACAACGGCAACGGCGCTGCGCCAGACGTACTGAAAAAAGCCATCGACAACGCGGGCACACCCAACAACACCTCTGTGGTGACCAACGTCGAGTCCGTCGACAACGTCGCCGCCGGCTCTGGTTCCAAGATCTCTGGCCTGATCTACATGGAAGCGGGCAAGAGCTACACCTTCAGCGGGATCGCCGATGACAGCGTGGTGGTCAACGTTGGCGGTAAAGACGTCGCCAGCGGTTTGTGGGGTACCAACAGCGGCAAGTTCAGCGGCACGTTCACGCCAACGACCACCGGTTACTACAGCCTTGAGATCTACCAGGCCAACCAGGCGGGGCCTGGCAGCTTTGACGTCAACCTGTCGGTCAACGGTGGGGCGGTGCAGAACTTGAGCACCAGCACCGTGCCGCTGTACACCGGCCTCACCGACCTGACCAACGCCGGCGTAACCCTGTCCGACCTGCATGGCAGCAACGGCGACGGTTACTACGTGGGTTACAAGCTCAACGAAGGCCAGGAAAACGGCACCGTTAAACTGTCCAAGGTCACCACCGCGCTGACCGACACCGACGGCTCCGAAACCCTGAGCGTGAAGATCAGCGGCATCCCGGCAGGCTCGGTACTGACCGACGCGTCTGGGCACACCTTTACCGCGGGTAAAACCGTGGGCGAAGTGAATGTCACCGGCTGGGACCTGAACACCCTGACCATCAAGCCGCCGACCTACTACAGCGGCCAGTTCAACCTGACGGTCACCTCGACTTCCACCGAGAGCATCGGCGGTTCAGCGACCACCACCGCGCAATTGCCCGTCACGGTGCATCCGGCGACCTACAATTCGGTCACCGGCACCTCGGGCAGCGACACCATCAATGGCAGCGATGGCAACGACATCGTCGTGGCCGACATCGCCGGCCTGAACGTGGTGCAGGGCAAGAACTACAACATCGCGTTCATGATCGATACATCGGGCAGTATGGGTGCGGACTCGATAGCAGCGGCAAAAACCTCGCTGACTACCACGTTCAACTCGCTGAAAAACAGTATCGGCGCCAGCACCTCCGGCACTGTGAATATCTTCCTGGCGGATTTCAGCGACCAGGTCAATCGCACGGTGACAGTCAACCTGAAAGACCCAGGTGCATTGGACTCGCTGCAGAAAGTCCTGGACTCCATGGTGTCTACCGGCGGGACCAACTACGAAGACGTGTTCAAGGCCGCGTCCAACTTCTTCAAAAGTGCCCAGGCGACTGGCAACACTGGCGCTATTAATACAACGTACTTCATCACCGATGGTCAGCCGACGTTTTACCAAGCGTCCGAGCAGACCAACCCGTACTTGTACGGCAACGTCAGGCTCGATGATGTCGTCACCATGAACAACTACACCATAGGTACCGCCACCCGGATCAACATCGACTCGAATAACTACCTTGATATCAACTCTGCCGGCAAGGTGACCCTCTGGTCTTACGGCTGGGGATACAACAAGGGAATCATCCACGCCCAAGGGGATGGCACCTATGAAATATCGGTGCAAGGCGGCCTCGGATACGATACCGACTACTCCACCACCCTCAACTCCAACAGCGCGTTCGCACTGCTTAAAGGTCTGTCCACAGGTGGCGTAGAAGCCATCGGCCTCAATAGTGGGGTCAGCTTGAATCAGTTGGCACCGTACGACAGCGATGGCAAGCCACAGGCCAACATCGATCCGAAGGACCTCGCCAACGCTATCCTCGGCCACACCGAGGCGACGTTGCCGGGCGCGGACACCGTCAGCGGTGGCGACGGCAACGACATCCTGTTCGGCGACCTGGTGAGTTTCAGCGGGATCAATGGCGAGGGTTACAACGCACTGCAGGCCTTTGTCGCGCAGAAAACCGGCGTGGCTGTCTCGGCAGTGACTGCCTCTAACGTTCACCAATACGTCACCGAGCACTATGTGGACTTCGGCGCCTCCGGCGCCAAAGATGCCGGCGACACACTGCTGGGCGGTGCTGGCGATGACATCCTGTTCGGCCAGGGCGGCAACGACACGCTCGATGGCGGCAAAGGCAATGACATCCTGCTGGGTGGCACCGGCAACGACATCCTGATCGGTGGCTCGGGTGCCGACACCTTTGTGTGGAAGTCTGGCGACATCGGCAACGATGTGATCAAGGACTTCAAGGCCTCGGAAGGCGACCGCATTGATCTGCGCGATTTGTTGAAAGGTGAAACCGACAGCACCATCGACAACTACCTCAAGATCACCACGGTAGACGGCGTGTCGACCCTGCAAGTGAGCAGTGAAGGCAAGCTCAACGCCGCCGGTGGCCTGGCCAATGCCGATGTGACGATCAAGCTGGAAGGCAACGATTGGTCCCACACCAGCATCAACTCGCTGATCAGTGGTGCCGACCCGACCATCAAGATCGACCACACTTAAGACACGATTAATCGGCCGCCCTCCCAGGCGGCCGATTTTTTGGCCTGCGGGCCGCTGGCTCTGGCGGACGGTGCATCGCATACTCACGCCCATACACGCAGCGTTGACCTATGCTGTTGAACGCCTGTGGCGCATTTTCGAGGGGTTGTTATGTTTTACGTGCAACGTGATGCACAGGGCGCGCTGGTTCGCGTAGAGGCTATCGCCTTTGCCGACTCCACCGAAACCCTGCCGGCCGATCACCATGAGATCCAGGCCTGGTACGCCAACGAAGTAGTGGAAACCAGCCTGGCCCAGCTCAAGCAGAGCGACTTGGAGATGATCCGGGTGCTGGATGACTTGATCCAGGTGCTGACCCGCAAAGGGGTGATCAGCGTGACCGACCTGCCGCCGGCAGCCCAGGCCAAGTTGATGGACCGTAACCAGGCGCGGGAAGCGTTGGGTGGGTTGAGCCAGTTGATCGATGATGACGAGAAAGGATTGATTTGATCCAACCGCTCCTACCGATGAATTATTTCCAGGGTGCGGGTTCGCCAAATAACTGGCCCTGCACACCGAAAATTCCCATCTCCCGAATCACCTTCAGTTCGCCCTCGGTCTCTACACGCTCGGCAATCAGTGGCAGGTCAATGCTATGGGCCGCTCGCTGGATGGCCTCGATAAACAGGCGCTTGTCACTTTCCTGGTCGATGGCGCGAATGTAGCTGCCGTCGATCTTCAGGTACGCCAGGCCCAGGCGCGCCAAGTTGCCGATCATGCTGAAGCGCCCACCGAAACGTTGCAGGCTGAGGGAGAAGCCCAGCTCGCGCAGACGCTGGGTCATCTGTTCCAGTACGGGCTGCTCAGGCAGTTGCTCTTCACCGATCTCCAGGGTGAGGCGCGGGCCCAGGTTGCTGTGCTGGCGTAGCAGGTCATAAATACGGTTCAGGGCCTGGGGGTCCTGCAAGGTCGCGGCCGAAAGGTTCAGCGCCAGGTTCTCGGTGTGGCTGCTCATCTGCTTTAACACCTGCTCCAGCATCAGGCGATCCAGGCGGGCTGACCAACCGAAGCGCTCAAGCCAGGGCAGGAAGCGCCCGGCGGGTATGGTGTGGCCGTCGTCGTCCTGCAAGCGCGACAACACTTTGTAGTGCAAGACCAACTGTGGGTCCTGGCTGGCCACTACCGGCTGGAAGTACAACTGGAAGCGCTGCTGGGTCAGGGCCTGGTCCAACAAGGTATGCCAGGCATGGTGATCGTCTCCCACGCTGGCGGCGGCGCTGCGGTCCAGGCACACCCAACTGGTGTCGCCCTGCGCTTGGGCCTGAGCCAGGGCCTGGTCGGCCAGGGTCAGCAGGGCTTGGGGCGCGTCGCCATGGCTGAACGGTGCCAGGCCGATATAGGCGACCGGCGTAACGTCGCTGGCACCGGTCGCTTGCAGGCTGAGCAAGGTGCTTTCGAGGTTTTGCGCCAGTTGCACCGCTTCTTCACGCATCAACCCTGGCGCCAGCACGGCGAACTCACCGCCACGAATACGGGTGACCAGGTTATGGGTTTCCGGGTACGGCGCGCACTGGCGCAGCAGTTGTTCGCCAACCGCTTGCAGCAACTGGTCGGTGCGCTGGCCACCCAGGCGCTGGTTGAGGCCGGCCAGGTCCTTGACCCGCAGCAACAGCAGGTAGCCGGAGTTGGTCTCTTCCGGGTTACTGACGCGGGCGTTGAGCTGCATCTCGAAATAACGGCGGTTGGCGAGGCCGGTGAGGTTGTCCTGGTAGGATTCGGTGCGCAGTTTTTCGCTACGCTCAGCCTGCTCCTGGAACAGCGCCTTGAGCTTTTCCACCATCTGGTTCATGGCCTGTACCACGCGACGCAGTTCTGGCGTGCGGGGCAAGTCAGGCAGGCTGAGGAACTCGCGGCGGGCAATGGCGTGGGATTGCTTGACCATATAGTCCAACGGCTTCAATTGCCGGCGCAGCAACAACCCACCGAGCACCACGCTGACCGCACCGCACAGCAGCAACCAGCCCAGGCTACCCAGGGCGCTTTGCCAGAGCTTGGCCAGGGCGAACATCGGATGGCTGACCACTTCGACCCGTGCGGCCTGTTCCCAGCCACGGCTGACCAGCGCATCACCACCGGCCGGCTCCAGGCCGATCAGCTTGACGAACCAGTTGGGCACGCCGTTGTTGTCCGGGATACCACTGCGCTCGACGATGGTTTTGTCGGTGGCCAAGTCCACGACGCGGATGCTGGCGTAGTAGCCGCTGTCGAAGATCGAGCTGACCAGCAGCTCCACCATGGCCGGGTCGTCGATATTCGGGGTCAGCGACAACGCCAACGCCGTCGCGGCATCCTGGGCGTGGGAGCGCAGTTGGTTGACGTATTGGGTGCGCGAGCTTTCCAGGCTGACCATGAAGCTGCCGCTGAAGGCGACCACCAGGAACAGACAGATTGCGATCAATAGCTGTTTGAACAGAGACATCCGATCAGTTACTCCTAGTTGGCAGGCTCGGCTGGAAAGCCTTCCGCACGCATTTTTCTCAACACATCCTGCCAGCGCGACAGGCGTTTGGTATCACCGACTTTCTTGTTGCCCTTGGCACCGGGCAGGTACAGCCCCTCGGCGTTGAATGAGTACACCGGGACCAGATCGGTGCGACGGGTGGCCGGCAGGATCTCATCCATCAGGCTGTCGAGCACCAGAGGGACGGCGTCGGGGGTCGAGTAATAGGTCAGGACCATGTGCGCTCGATTCTGCCGCAGGGCCTTGACGTAGGTAATGCGCAGTTTGTCGCTGGACACCCCCAGATGACGCAAACTGAAATACTTTGCGATGGCGTAGTCTTCACAGTCACCGGCGCCTTTCCAGAGTGCTTCGACGGGTGTCTCCCAATAGTCGACAACGTGCCAGAGATCGATGTCTTCCACGTAGGTCATTTGCTTGTTGAAGAACAAATTGACGACCTTGAGCTGCTCCTGCTCGCTGACCTGTTTTTCGCTCGCCAATAACCGCTGCCAGGCGTCAATACGTTGCTGGCCTTGGCCCAACGGCCCGTAGACGGCGGTGGCCTTGCGGCTGATCTGCGAGAAATCCCAATCAGCACGTAGCCCGCCGAGCATCAGGCCAGCCAGTAAAATTGCTGATAAAAGCCAGCAAAGCAGTCGATAGGGAATAAAACTTGCCGCCAAAGTGTTCAGTCCGTGAAAGAGACGGAATTTCAAGGAATGGTGAAGCCTGGCCCTGCAAAAAACAATGGCACAGTGCAATCATTCGCGGGAGCCGCGTTTTTATAACCGCCCCTTGTGAGAGACACAAAGTATGCTGTGTAAGCTCTTACAAACGGAAACTTTGGCTGTTTGACAAGCGCTTGGCCCATCTTTAGTGTTCTTTGGATCCAATTAGCCAATCTATTATTCAAAAAGGGAGGATAGCGCAACCGTGACGCAGAAGCCGAACCCATTAAGCAGCATCAAAATCAGCGGGCCTATTCCCGCCCATCTTGCGCGCTCCGTTATTGAAGAAACCTTGCGTAATGCCATTCTCGATGGGCGACTGCCCTGTGGCACCGCCATGCGCCAGCAAGAACTGGCCAGCCTGTTCGGCGTCAGCCGCATGCCCGTGCGCGAAGCCTTGCGCCAGCTGGAGGCGCAATCCTTGCTGCATGTGGTAACTCACAAGGGTGCCGTCGTCGCCCCGTTGATCGAGGACAATTCGGCTGAGACCTACGCCTTGCGCATGTTGCTGGAGTCCGAGGCCCTGCGCCTGTCGATTCCGTTGCTCACCGACGCGGACCTTGCTCAAGCCGAGGCCTGTATCAATGCGCTGGAAAGCGAAAAAGACTACACCGAGATTGGTCGGCTCAATCGCCTGTTCCACATGGTGTTGTACGGCAAGGCGCCCAACCAGCGGCTACTCACTCTGGTCGAGCACGGGTTGAACGAGGAGGAGCGCTTCCTGCGCTTCAACCTTGAAGCGATGGGGCTGGGCGAAACGTCCCAGGAGGATCACCGCGAACTGCTGAGCCTGGTGGCGCAGAAGAAGGTCGAGGAGAGCATCCTGACGCTGCGTAACCACTTGATGCGAGGCATGGAGGTGATCGCGACCTACCTCAGGGGCCTTGAGAGCGCCGACAAAAAAGCCGTGTAGTCGGTTTTTTCGCTTGTGCCTTTAATCCTTATGTGACGGAGCAACTTCCCTATCAGGATTGTTGCTCCGTCAGAAATAGCAAAAAAATCAACTAAAGGACAATTAACGCCGACTTAGCACACGGAAAAATCCCACCTATAGCCGGGCAACTTACTACGCATATAAATATCCGCAAAGTCCTTTAATACATTTGTATACCGGCTCAAACATTCAATCAGCTTATTATCTTCGTCCAGCAAGCTCCGCCTTCCCAAACCGCTGCGAGCGCCTATTTAAAGGCAGCGTCGTGCGCGTGGTCGCGGCCAAGTTACTCTTACACCCACAACTATAATATTCCAACACTGCTTTTACAGCACTCGCAACAACTATAGGCATCAACCATGCATCACTATTTACTTGAGCAAAAAAAACAAAAACTGTTCGGCCACCCGTTATTTACAGAAATAACCACCCTTGGCAAGTTACAACACTTTATGCAATACCATGTATTTGCTGTGTGGGACTTCATGAGCCTGACCAAACGCCTGCAACAGGACCTGACCTGCACGCAACTGCCCTGGCTCCCCTGCGCTGACGCGCACGCTGCCCGCCTGATCAATGAAATCGTATTGGCGGAAGAGTCGGACGAGCACCCGACACGGGGCTATTGCAGCCACTTCGAACTGTACCTGGACGCCATGACGGAAGTGGGCGCCAGCACTGTCGCAATCACCCGCTTTATCGAGCTGCAAAGCCAGGGAGTGGAGGTAAGCGCAGCGTTGCAAATGATCGGTGCGCCCCAAGGCGTGGCTCGCTTCGTCGACAGCACCTTGCAAATCGCTTTGAGCGCCCCGACCCACTGTGTGGCGGCGGCGTTTCTGCATGGCCGGGAGAGTGTGATTCCGTCGATGTTCAAGAGGCTTTTGCATAGCCATGCTTTCATAGCTCGGCAGGCCCCTATGTTATGTCACTACCTCAACCGCCATATCGAATTGGACGGCGATGACCACGGACCTGCTGCGCAACAGTTGCTAACGCACCTGATCGACGCCGACCCCAGTCGTCAGCGACAAACCGATAGCGCCGCACTCAGTGCCGTGGAAAGTCGTATTACCCTCTGGGACGACGTGCTGGCCTCGATGCAAGAGGTACGTCCGTGAACGCCGCCCACTACCAATCCTTTGCCGATGACTGGGAGCGTCGCGCAACCATCCGCACACGCCCCCGGCGGATGTTGGAAGACGACGACAAACTCATCTTCCCCCTGTGCCGCCAGCCTCTGGTGCTGAGTGCAACCTTTCTCAAGCACTGCCCACAATGGCGCGACTTCGTACTGGTGCAAAGCTTCTATAAATTCATCAATGACGTGGTGATTTTCGAAACCGAGATCGTCGACAAAACCGCGCGCAGCATTGCTAAAAATCGCTTCTCCCTGCCCTTCCCTCTCGCCTGCCGTTACGACGCGATGACGGTCGTTGTCGATGAGGATTATCACGCCCTGGTCGCGCTGGATTTTCTGCAGCAAGCCGTGGCAATGACCGGGATTGAACCGCTTGATCTACCCGGCCAAATTGAATTGGGCCGCGCGCTGCCGGCAGCCCAGGCGCAGGTACCGACATACTTGCACGATGCGGTTGAGTTGATCGGCGTCGCCATCGCTGAGAACACCGTCACCCATGACGTCGCAGCGTTCTCCAAAGACGGCAGTGTCAAATCCTCTGTGCGCGGCCTGATGGCCGACCATCTGTTTGATGAAGGGCGGCATGCGCGGTTCTGGACACAGTTGGTGCGCCTCTACTGGCAGTCGGCAAGCCCGCAAGATCGCGACCACATTGCCCAAGCCCTGCCCGTGTTCCTGACGCGCTACCTGACCAACGACCTACAAAAAGACTTCGACCTGCAACTGATCGAACACTTGGCTATCAGTGCCGACACTCGCCGGGCACTGCGCGATGAAATCCAGGCGCTGGATTTTCCCATCACCCATCAACATCCGCTGGTGGCCAATATCATGGGCTTTCTGCACCACAGCGGTGTCCTGCAAACCCCTAGCGTGGCACGAGCCCTAAGCGACTACCTGCCCGTATCGAGGAGGTTGGCATGAGGCGCTTGCAGATCGAGTGGCGGGGCACCAGTAAAGCTCTGGAGGCGCTCAAGCAGGAGCTGGAGCAATATGGGCATGTGGCAGGAACGGGGTCTGTCGACCTGGTGATTGAAGACGGGAGTCAGCCGTTGCCGCCCTCGCCCACCAGTGCGCCTTGGTTAAGCGTGCGCGTGGGTATCGGCCCGCTCTGCGAACACGGGCTGCCCTCACTGCAGTTGCGCTGCTATGACCGTGAGCGGCGCCTGCTGGCTGTGCAAGACGTTGCCGAGGAGCCCAGCGGCAATGGGCAGCGGTTGCGCCAGCAGGCAACGAATGCAGTGGTGGAGTGGGCTGCTTTGTTGGTCTGCGGTTTCTCAAGGGACCCCGCTTATTTCTCCACAACGGCCACTGCTAACGCCTGGCCTGAACAGGGCCTGCAAGAGCTGGATGCCTTGGCTTTCATGCATCGGTTCAACCGTACGGCAGACCCTGCCCTACTGCAAGCGGCTCGCACGCCCATGATCGAACGGCTGCAGGCCAGCCTTCATACCTTCGCGCATCGAACCGCGCTGAACATCGCCGGTCACGTGCTGACTTATCGGCAGCTCCAGCAACAAGCCATGGCAATCCAACAGCGCCTGCTTCCCCTGCTGGAGGGTGTCGAGTCACCCCGAGTAGTCGGCGTATGCCTGGAGAAATCCGCCGAACTGTACGCCAGCATTCTTGCAGTGCTTGGTTGTGGCGCCGTGTATTTGCCGCTGGCCCCGGACCACCCGGAGCAACGCCAGCACTGCATGCTGGCCAGCCTCAAGGCCTGCGTACTGCTGGAGAATGGCCAGCACCCGCTGCGAGAGCGTTTCGTTTCACTTGATGTGAGCCAGGTGGCCGCGCACAGCGCCGACATGACGCAACCGCTGATGCGCCATCGTCCCGGTGTCGACGAGCCCTGCGTGGCACTGTTCACCTCGGGTACGACGGGCCAGCCTAAAGGGGTACTGCTGAGCCAATACAACCTGGCGCATTTCACAGCCTGGCTCGTCGATTGCGTGGCGTTGGATCAACACAGCCGCGTGCTGCAGTTTTCGCCACTGGGCTTCGATTCGTCACTGATCGATATTTTCCCGGCCTTGATCGTCGGCGCCGAGTTGATTGTTCCCAGCCCAGGCCAACGTCACGACCCTCAACAACTGGTAGAGCTGATTCGCCAGCAACGCGTCACGCATGGGTTCGTACCACCGGCGCTGCTCAGTATCCTGCCGCTGGATCAGCCGTTAGGCATGTCTCATCTGCTGACCGGAGGTGATTTCTGCGAGCCCTGCGTGATCGAACAACTGGCCGATCAATGCCAACTGCATAACCTCTATGGGCCGACCGAGGCCACTGTGTTGGTGACCCATCGGGTATTCCAACGGGGCGACAGCCATCGCAATATCGGCCTCCCCATCGCCAACAGCCAGGTGCTGATTCTCGACGAGAACCTGCAGCCCGTGGATGAACAGGTAATGGGCGACTTGTACATTGTCGGCCCAGGCGTAAGCCTGGGTTATTCGAATATACCGTCTGGGGCCGACAACCCGTTCATGGCGCTGACGCTGCCCAATGGGCAAGTGCTACAGGCTTATCGCAGCAGCGACTTGGCGAAATGGACGCAAGGGGGCATCGAACTGGGCGGCCGCAGGGATGAGCAAGTCAAGATCCGCGGGTTTCGAGTTCAGCCTCAGGATATTGAGCAATGCTTGCGCGATAGCCGCTTGTATCGCCAAGTGGCAGTGGTGATCGATGCGACACACAGAGTCATCGGTTTTGCCGCCCAGCCAGAGCCTGGCGCAACGCTGGCAAGCCTGAAGGAACATGCTCGGCAGTGGTTGCCCGCATACATGCAACCCAGCGCTTGGAGCGAGTTGGCATGCATGCCCCGCTCGAATAACGGCAAGATCGATCGCAAGGCCTTGCTGGCCATGCCGATACCCGCCTCTCTCGGAGTCAGTCGCTACCGCGTACAAGACCCTTTGCACGCGCAACTGGCTGACCTTTGGGCTGAACTGCTGGGACTACCCGCAGACCAACTCTCGATCGATGACAGTTTTTTCAACCTGGGTGGCCACTCCATCCTGCTGTCGACGCTGTTGCTACGCCTGCGCGAGCAGTTTGGCCGTAGCTTCTGCCTGAGCCCCTTTTTTGAGACGCCGACCATCCGCACATTGGCCGCACTCATGGATGGCAGCGCGCTGCCGGATACACCGTCCAATCAGATGGAGCAAGATGCGACGCGAGCACTGGAGGTCGAGACGCTGCCCAAGGCTCTTGCGGGAGATTCGCGTAAAGCCATCGTCACCGGGGCGAATAGCTTTGTCGGGGTGCATATCGTCCAGGCACTGCTGGCTGGCGGAGCACAGGACGTGGCGTGCCTGGTGCGTGAGTTGCCCGGCCATTCGGCGGTGGCAAGGTTCACCCAGGCATTGCGTGAATACCGCTTGGAAGATCTGGACCTGAGCCGAGTGCAGGTATACGCCGCTGATATTCGTAAACCCCGCCTGGGCTTGGCGGACGATGTGTACGAGCACCTCGCCCGTCATTACGGCGTGGTGGTGCATAACGCCGCGCAGGTCAATCATGTGATGGATTACGCCTCACTCACCAAGGACAACGTCGAACCTCTGCTGGAGTGCCTGCGTCTTTGCGAGACCCACTGCAAGAAGGTCCTCAATTTCATCTCGACGCTGTCAGCCTGCAGCAGCGTGGACGTCGATGGCTACGTACTTGAAGCGCCTGCCCAGCGCACACTGCCGCTCTACGTGAAAAACGGCTACAACCTCTCCAAGTGGGTCGCCGAGCGGCTATTAGGACGAGCAGTCGAGCAAGGGGCCTGGGTTAATATTCATCGCCCAGGGAATATCAGCTTCAACAGCCAGAACGGTGTTTGTCAGCCACAGAAAAACCGCTTGCTGTTGATGCTAAAGGGGTCTCTGCAATTGGGGTTGGTGCCGCGACTGGAGGCCAATTTCGATCTGATGCCGGTGGACTTCCTGGCGCGGTTCATCGCCTTCCATAGCGCTCATTTTGACACCGAGCGAAACGTGTTCAACCTGCACAATCCGCAGCCCTTGAATTGGGATCAGTACCTGGATGCCTTCAGCGAGGCTGGGCACGTTTTTGACCGAGTAAGCGTTGAAGAGTGGCAACGAGCGTTGCGCAAAGTGAGCCGCGATAATGCCCTGTTCGGGGTGCTAGGCTTTTATCTGGACGGGCTGGGCGAAGACATCGGTGATACGTCGATGATCCGTTACGACAATGCCCGGTGGGGCGTGGAAAAAATGGGGATGTGCTATCCACCCAAGAACCAGCCACTGTTGCGCAAGGGCTGCGACTATCTGAGCGCTATTAGCTTCCTCTGAATAGCACCCTGGACAGGGCCAAGCAGTCGGAGCGAGAGGCCTCGCTCCGATGCAGTCAGAATCAAATTTTGAAGCTATCGACCAACTGCTTCAATCGGCTGGCCTGCTGGGACAGCGCATCGCAGTCCTTGAGCGTCTCGTTGAGGTTGGCCACACCCTGCTGGTTCAGCAGGTTGATCTGGTTGATATCGACGTTGAGGGTTTCAACCACTGCGGTCTGTTCTTCAGTGGCGGCCGCAACGGATTGGTTCATGCCATCAATCTCAACGATACGTTGCGTCACGCTGACCAGGCGCTCACCTGCCTGGTTGGCGACTTCAACACTTTCTTCGCTGGAAGCCTGGCTGGCGTTCATGGTGGTCACAGCTTCACGCGAGCCCACTTGCAGCGAAGTGATCATCTTGTGGATTTCTTCTGCCGACTCCTGGGTACGGTGCGCCAAATTACGCACTTCATCCGCCACCACGGCAAAACCACGCCCGGCTTCGCCAGCACGGGCCGCTTCGATCGCAGCGTTGAGGGCGAGCAAGTTGGTTTGTTGGGAAATGCCTTTGATCACATCTAGGATGTGCCCGATGTTGTCGGTACTGGCATTAAGGGTTTCGATCTGAGTGCAGGACAGGCTGATCTTTTGCGACAACTCGGACATCGCCTGGATAGTTTGCTCCACCACTTTACGACCATCATCAGCTTGCTCGCTGGCACCACTGGCATGCTGGGACGCATCCGCGGCGTTACGCGCGATTTCCTGGGTGGCAGCACCCAGTTCGTTGATGGCTGCGGCCACGCTGTTGGTACGCGCGCTCTGTTCGTCAGAACCGATGATCGACGCATTGGATGAAGCCATCACACGCTGGGACAAATCGTGCACCTGGCGCGTTGCCGAAGACACTTCGGAAATCGACGCATGGATTCGCTCGACGAACTGGTTGAATGCGCTGCCGACCTCGCCGAACTCGTCCTTGCTGGTCACGTCCAGACGTCGGGTCAAATCACCTTCGCCTTGGGCAATATCCTGCATGGCCACGCCCATGGTGGTCAGCGGGCGCAACAGGACTTGAATCAACAGGCTCAGGAGCACCGCAATGGCCACAACGGCAATCAACATTGCAATCAAGGCCGAAGTACGGAATTTGCCCAGCGGGGCGTAGGCTTTTTCTTTGTCGATCGACAGGCCAATGTACCAGTCAGCGCCAGGCAAGCCGCTGATAGGCGTGAAAGAGAGGATGCGATCCTGTCCTTTGAGTACGACGTCCTGGTTGAGCTTCTCAATGCGTACGTTGGTGCCAGGGTAGATGTCCTTGAGGTTCTTCATCACCTGGTCCTGGTCCGGACTGACGATGACCTGGCCATCACCGCTGACCAGGAACGCATGGCCGATACCACCGAAGTCTACCGAGTTGATGATCTTCACCAGTGTCTGCAGGCTCAGGTCACCACCGACAACACCCAACAACTCGCCGTTCTTTTTCACCGGCATGGCAATTGTCACGATCTGACCGCCCACAGCCGCCATATAAGGCGGAGTAAGCATGGTTTTGTCCGCCACTACTGCTTGCTTGTACCAAGGGCGCTGACGAGGGTCGTAGTCGTCAGGCATCTTCGCGTCAGGGCGCTGGGTGAATACCCCGTTGGCTTGTCCCACATAGGTGAACTGGAAGTTGCTGGTAAACGCTGGTTGATCGACCAAACCTGGGAGGTCGGCAGCGCTGCCCTGGTGGGCAACGTTCTGCGCCAGGTTCTCGAGGACTAGGATGCGACCACTGAGCCAGTTCTGCACACTGCTGGCGGTGAGCTCGCCGGATTGCTGGATGGACGACGTCAGGTTTTGCCTGATGGTGCTGCGCTGCAGGTAGTCGTTGTAGAGCGTGAATAACGCGAAGGCTAAAACCACGACGCCTGACGCGGCCAACAGAATTTTATGACTGAACTTGAGATTCATTTCATCGACTTCTTTTGCCAAAGGGGGGTGAGCGTGCCGAGTGGAACATTCCATGTACGGGATAGGCGGACTCTGCGGTCGCTCTATTTCGGTGCACGCATGGCTCGTCAGGCTTTCGGCCAAACTTCGACAAATCTTAGGAATTTGTGAGAAGCATCTTCTTTTAGCGTAGGAAACCGACAGGCGGTAGGTGTCGCGTAGATAGGCTGTGACGGGCCGTCCTAAACGACAAAACCCCTGTCTGCGTTAGCAGACAGGGGTTTCGGAATTCAATCTTGACGATGACCTACTCTCACATGGGGAAACCCCACACTACCATCGGCGATGCATCGTTTCACTGCTGAGTTCGGGATGGGATCAGGTGGTTCCAATGCTCTATGGTCGTCAAGAAATTCTGTGTACCAGACCGTTGCGCTCTGGCAACGTGCCGGTGAAATTCATGAGCTTCTACATAAACAAAACCCCTGTCTGCGTTAGCAGACAGGGGTTTTGGAATTTAATCTTGACGATGACCTACTCTCACATGGGGAAACCCCACACTACCATCGGCGATGCATCGTTTCACTGCTGAGTTCGGGATGGGATCAGGTGGTTCCAATGCTCTATGGTCGTCAAGAAATTCGGGTACTGAGTCGTGGCCAGTTGGCCTCGCTTCAGCAAATTGGGTAGGTGATAGATCTCGGTGTTTTGTGAGCGTCGAACTTTCGGTTTATCTTCGTCTTCACACACCGCAATCTGATGCTCGTTAGAGTAGTCAAATTGCTTGGGTGTTATATGGTCAAGCCTCACGGGCAATTAGTATTGGTTAGCTCAACGCCTCACAGCGCTTACACATCCAACCTATCAACGTCGTAGTCTTCGACGGCCCTTCAGGGAACTCAAGGTTCCAGTGAGATCTCATCTTGAGGCTAGTTTCCCGCTTAGATGCTTTCAGCGGTTATCTATTCCGAACATAGCTACCCGGCAATGCCACTGGCGTGACAACCGGAACACCAGAGGTTCGTCCACTCCGGTCCTCTCGTACTAGGAGCAGCCCCTCTCAAATCTCAAACGTCCACGGCAGATAGGGACCGAACTGTCTCACGACGTTCTAAACCCAGCTCGCGTACCACTTTAAATGGCGAACAGCCATACCCTTGGGACCGGCTTCAGCCCCAGGATGTGATGAGCCGACATCGAGGTGCCAAACACCGCCGTCGATATGAACTCTTGGGCGGTATCAGCCTGTTATCCCCGGAGTACCTTTTATCCGTTGAGCGATGGCCCTTCCATACAGAACCACCGGATCACTAAGACCTACTTTCGTACCTGCTCGACGTGTCTGTCTCGCAGTCAAGCGCGCTTTTGCCTTTATACTCTACGACCGATTTCCGACCGGTCTGAGCGCACCTTCGTACTCCTCCGTTACTCTTTAGGAGGAGACCGCCCCAGTCAAACTACCCACCATACACTGTCCTCGATCCGGATAACGGACCTGAGTTAGAACCTCAAAGTTGCCAGGGTGGTATTTCAAGGATGGCTCCACGCAGACTGGCGTCCACGCTTCAAAGCCTCCCACCTATCCTACACAAGCAAATTCAAAGTCCAGTGCAAAGCTATAGTAAAGGTTCACGGGGTCTTTCCGTCTAGCCGCGGATACACTGCATCTTCACAGCGATTTCAATTTCACTGAGTCTCGGGTGGAGACAGCGCCGCCATCGTTACGCCATTCGTGCAGGTCGGAACTTACCCGACAAGGAATTTCGCTACCTTAGGACCGTTATAGTTACGGCCGCCGTTTACCGGGGCTTCGATCAAGAGCTTCGCGTTAGCTAACCCCATCAATTAACCTTCCGGCACCGGGCAGGCGTCACACCCTATACGTCCACTTTCGTGTTTGCAGAGTGCTGTGTTTTTAATAAACAGTCGCAGCGGCCTGGTATCTTCGACCGGCATGAGCTTACGGAGCAAGTCCTTCACCCTCACCGGCGCACCTTCTCCCGAAGTTACGGTGCCATTTTGCCTAGTTCCTTCACCCGAGTTCTCTCAAGCGCCTTGGTATTCTCTACCCAACCACCTGTGTCGGTTTGGGGTACGGTTCCTGGTTACCTGAAGCTTAGAAGCTTTTCTTGGAAGCATGGCATCAACCACTTCGTTACCTAAAAGGTAACTCGTCATCAGCTCTCGGCCTTAGAATCCCGGATTTACCTAAGATTCCAGCCTACCACCTTAAACTTGGACAACCAACGCCAAGCTGGCCTAGCCTTCTCCGTCCCTCCATCGCAATAACCAGAAGTACAGGAATATTAACCTGTTTTCCATCGACTACGCTTTTCAGCCTCGCCTTAGGGACCGACTAACCCTGCGTCGATTAACGTTGCGCAGGAAACCTTGGTCTTTCGGCGTGGGTGTTTTTCACACCCATTATCGTTACTCATGTCAGCATTCGCACTTCTGATACCTCCAGCAAGCTTCTCAACTCACCTTCACAGGCTTACAGAACGCTCCTCTACCGCATCACTTACGTGATACCCGTAGCTTCGGTGTATGGTTTGAGCCCCGTTACATCTTCCGCGCAGGCCGACTCGACTAGTGAGCTATTACGCTTTCTTTAAAGGGTGGCTGCTTCTAAGCCAACCTCCTAGCTGTCTAAGCCTTCCCACATCGTTTCCCACTTAACCATAACTTTGGGACCTTAGCTGACGGTCTGGGTTGTTTCCCTTTTCACGACGGACGTTAGCACCCGCCGTGTGTCTCCCATGCTCGGCACTTGTAGGTATTCGGAGTTTGCATCGGTTTGGTAAGTCGGGATGACCCCCTAGCCGAAACAGTGCTCTACCCCCTACAGTGATACATGAGGCGCTACCTAAATAGCTTTCGAGGAGAACCAGCTATCTCCGAGCTTGATTAGCCTTTCACTCCGATCCACAGGTCATCCGCTAACTTTTCAACGGTAGTCGGTTCGGTCCTCCAGTTAGTGTTACCCAACCTTCAACCTGCCCATGGATAGATCGCCCGGTTTCGGGTCTATTCCCAGCGACTAGACGCCCTATTAAGACTCGCTTTCGCTACGCCTCCCCTATTCGGTTAAGCTCGCCACTGAAAATAAGTCGCTGACCCATTATACAAAAGGTACGCAGTCACCCAACAAAGTGGGCTCCCACTGCTTGTACGCATACGGTTTCAGGATCTATTTCACTCCCCTCTCCGGGGTTCTTTTCGCCTTTCCCTCACGGTACTAGTTCACTATCGGTCAGTCAGTAGTATTTAGCCTTGGAGGATGGTCCCCCCATATTCAGACAAAGTTTCTCGTGCTCCGTCCTACTCGATTTCATGACTAAGAGATTTTCGCGTACAGGGCTATCACCCACTATGGCCGCACTTTCCAGAGCGTTCCGCTAATCTCAAAGCCACTTAAGGGCTAGTCCCCGTTCGCTCGCCACTACTAAGGGAATCTCGGTTGATTTCTTTTCCTCAGGGTACTTAGATGTTTCAGTTCCCCTGGTTCGCCTCTTGCACCTATGTATTCAGTACAAGATAACCATCTTATGATGGCTGGGTTCCCCCATTCAGACATCTCCGGATCAAAGTCTGTTTGCCGACTCCCCGAAGCTTTTCGCAGGCTACCACGTCTTTCATCGCCTCTGACTGCCAAGGCATCCACCGTATGCGCTTCTTCACTTGACCATATAACCCCAAGCAATCTGGTTATACTGTGAAGACGACATTCGCCGAAAATTCGAATTTCTCAGTTAAGAGAACTCACAAATTTTACCTTAGCCTGATCCGTTACCAGTGAAAGTAACGTTCAGTCTATCTTTCTATCACATACCCAAATTTTTAAAGAACGAACTAGTCAAAGACTAGAAATCAACATTCACCATCACAACAATGGAATGCTCATTTCTAAGCTTTATACAAACAGAAGCAGTAGTGGTGGAGCCAAACGGGATCGAACCGTTGACCTCCTGCGTGCAAGGCAGGCGCTCTCCCAGCTGAGCTATGGCCCCGTATTTCTACAGGCGTTTCCCACACAAAATTGGTGGGTCTGGGCAGATTCGAACTGCCGACCTCACCCTTATCAGGGGTGCGCTCTAACCAACTGAGCTACAGACCCAATTTCGGGCTGCTTCTTTTCGTCTTCTTCAATGAATCAAGCAATTCGTGTGGGAACTTATGGAGCAGCTGATGTCGTCGATTAAGGAGGTGATCCAGCCGCAGGTTCCCCTACGGCTACCTTGTTACGACTTCACCCCAGTCATGAATCACACCGTGGTAACCGTCCTCCCGAAGGTTAGACTAGCTACTTCTGGTGCAACCCACTCCCATGGTGTGACGGGCGGTGTGTACAAGGCCCGGGAACGTATTCACCGCGACATTCTGATTCGCGATTACTAGCGATTCCGACTTCACGCAGTCGAGTTGCAGACTGCGATCCGGACTACGATCGGTTTTATGGGATTAGCTCCACCTCGCGGCTTGGCAACCCTCTGTACCGACCATTGTAGCACGTGTGTAGCCCAGGCCGTAAGGGCCATGATGACTTGACGTCATCCCCACCTTCCTCCGGTTTGTCACCGGCAGTCTCCTTAGAGTGCCCACCATTACGTGCTGGTAACTAAGGACAAGGGTTGCGCTCGTTACGGGACTTAACCCAACATCTCACGACACGAGCTGACGACAGCCATGCAGCACCTGTCTCAATGTTCCCGAAGGCACCAATCTATCTCTAGAAAGTTCATTGGATGTCAAGGCCTGGTAAGGTTCTTCGCGTTGCTTCGAATTAAACCACATGCTCCACCGCTTGTGCGGGCCCCCGTCAATTCATTTGAGTTTTAACCTTGCGGCCGTACTCCCCAGGCGGTCAACTTAATGCGTTAGCTGCGCCACTAAAAGCTCAAGGCTTCCAACGGCTAGTTGACATCGTTTACGGCGTGGACTACCAGGGTATCTAATCCTGTTTGCTCCCCACGCTTTCGCACCTCAGTGTCAGTATTAGTCCAGGTGGTCGCCTTCGCCACTGGTGTTCCTTCCTATATCTACGCATTTCACCGCTACACAGGAAATTCCACCACCCTCTACCATACTCTAGTCAGTCAGTTTTGAATGCAGTTCCCAGGTTGAGCCCGGGGATTTCACATCCAACTTAACAAACCACCTACGCGCGCTTTACGCCCAGTAATTCCGATTAACGCTTGCACCCTCTGTATTACCGCGGCTGCTGGCACAGAGTTAGCCGGTGCTTATTCTGTCGGTAACGTCAAAATTGCAGAGTATTAATCTACAACCCTTCCTCCCAACTTAAAGTGCTTTACAATCCGAAGACCTTCTTCACACACGCGGCATGGCTGGATCAGGCTTTCGCCCATTGTCCAATATTCCCCACTGCTGCCTCCCGTAGGAGTCTGGACCGTGTCTCAGTTCCAGTGTGACTGATCATCCTCTCAGACCAGTTACGGATCGTCGCCTTGGTGAGCCATTACCTCACCAACTAGCTAATCCGACCTAGGCTCATCTGATAGCGCAAGGCCCGAAGGTCCCCTGCTTTCTCCCGTAGGACGTATGCGGTATTAGCGTCCGTTTCCGAACGTTATCCCCCACTACCAGGCAGATTCCTAGGCATTACTCACCCGTCCGCCGCTCTCAAGAGAAGCAAGCTTCTCTCTACCGCTCGACTTGCATGTGTTAGGCCTGCCGCCAGCGTTCAATCTGAGCCATGATCAAACTCTTCAGTTCAAACATCTTTGGGTTTTTAAGAAACCCTAAACTTGGCTCAGCAATCGTTGGTTACATCTTTGATTTCTCGCGGAGTAACTTGTGATGCTGATAATCTTGTTGACTATCAGTCTGACTCCACAAGCACCCACACGAATTGCTTGATTCAGTTGTTAAAGAGCGGTTGGTTAAGATCTTTCGTCTCAACCGAGGCGCGCATTCTACAGCAGCCTCATTTGCTGTCAAGTGGTTATTTTCAGAAGTTTTCGAAGATTTCTTCAACAACTTCAACCACTTGCGCTTGCGATCTCTCGTAAGCGGGAGGCGAATTCTACAGCGTTACACGCTGCTGTCAACACCTCTTTTTCAACTTCCTTTTGGCTTCGATGGACTGAAGCAGCTTGCTGTCGAGAACCGCGTAACTCATTGTTTACCAAGGAGTTTTCTGTTTCGACTGCGCCGGAAGTGGGGCGAATTATAGACAGATATAATTCGCCGTCAACTCTTAATTTTGCTTTCCTATCAATAAGGCAGCTTCGGTTAAAAAACAACCAGCTCACCACTGCGCCTCTATATAGAAGGGAACGCTCAAATAACACCCGCCTCCTTCAATGCGGCCACATGAGCAGCTCCTAGCCCCAGAACCCCCTGCAGCACCTCAAGCGTATGCTCCCCCAATAGAGGAGGCGCACTCCGGTACTCAACAGGCGTCTTGGATAAGCGTATCGGGCTCGCAACCTGCGGCACCGTCCCCGCCAATGCGTGAGGCAGCTCGACCGCCAAACCACGCGCCTTGACCTGAGGATCGGAAAACACCTGCGCCAGATCATTAATCGGCCCACATGGCACGCCCACTTGCTCCAACTGCGACACCCATTCAGCGGTCGTCTTGAAGACCGTCGCCTGGCGAATCAAGGGAATCAGCTCCGCTCGATTAGCCACCCGCGCGCGATTGGTGGCGAAACGCACGTCATCCGCCCATTGTGGCTGCCCAGCGACTTCAGCGAATTTACGGAACTGCCCATCATTGCCTACGGTGAGGATGAAATCTCCATCGGCCGTGGGGAAATCCTGATAAGGCACAATATTGGGGTGAGCATTCCCCAGGCGCTTGGGCGGCGCCCCGGTTGTCAGGTAATTCATCGCCTGATTCGCCAGGCAAGCCACCTGCACATCGAGCAACGCCATGTCGATATGCTGCCCACCCCCATCGTGATCACGGTGAGCTAACGCAGCCAGGATCGCCACGGTCGAATAAAGCCCGGTCAAGATATCAGTCAAGGCTACGCCAACCTTTACCGGCCCGGCACCTTCATCCCCTTCAGGCCGCCCCGTCAGGCTCATGAGCCCACCCAGACCCTGGATCATGAAATCGTAGCCGGCGCGCATCGCATAGGGGCCCGTCTGACCAAACCCCGTGATGGAACAGTAAATCAGCTCCGGATTGACCTCTTTGAGGGATTCATAGTCCAGCCCATAGGCCGCAAGGCCGCCCACCTTGAAGTTTTCGATCAGGATGTCCGACTTGGCAGCCAGATCGCGCACCAGTTTCTGGCCTTCTGGCCGCGTAAAGTCGATGGTCACCGACTCTTTATTACGGTTGGCCGACAGGTAATACGCCGCCTCACTGGTGTTCTCACCATCCGCATCCTTCAGGAAGGGAGGCCCCCAAGCACGCGTGTCATCACCGCTGCCCGGCCTTTCGACCTTGATCACCTCGGCCCCAAGGTCTGCAAGAATCTGCCCGGACCAAGGGCCCGCGAGTACTCGCGACAAATCCAGCACTCGCAGATGCGAAAGCGCGCCCATGCCCATGCTCCTATTAATAGAACGCTTGCAGACCGGTTTGCGCGCGCCCCAGGATCAAGGCATGCACGTCATGGGTCCCTTCATAGGTGTTGACCACTTCCAGGTTGACCAGGTGGCGTGCCACCCCGAACTCGTCAGAGATGCCGTTACCGCCCAGCATGTCCCGGGCCATGCGCGCGATGTCCAATGACTTGCCACACGAGTTACGCTTCATGATCGATGTGATCTCAACCGCCGCCGTCCCCTCATCTTTCATCCGACCCAGGCGCAGGCAACCTTGCAGGGCCAAGGTAATCTCGGTCTGCATGTCGGCCAGCTTCTTCTGGATCAGCTGAGTGGCGGCCAACGGGCGACCAAATTGCTGGCGATCGAGTGTGTACTGGCGCGCGGTATGCCAGCAGAACTCAGCAGCCCCCAGCGCCCCCCAGGAGATCCCGTACCGCGCCGAGTTAAGGCAAGTAAAAGGGCCTTTCAAGCCACGGACATCCGGGAAGATATTTTCTTCCGGCACAAATACGTTATCCATGACGATTTCACCGGTGATGGAGGCCCGCAACCCCACCTTGCCGTGGATAGCGGGAGCGCTCAGGCCTTTCCAGCCTTTTTCCAAGACGAAGCCACGGATATCACCTGCATCGTCTTTGCCCCACACCACAAACACATCCGCAATCGGACTGTTGGTGATCCACATTTTGGCGCCGGTCAGGCTGTAGCCGCCATCCACTTTGCGTGCACGGGTAATCATCGCACCCGGGTCGGAACCATGGTTGGGCTCGGTCAGCCCGAAGCAACCGATCCATTCGCCAGAGGCCAGTTTGGGCAGGTACTTCTGTTTTTGCGCCTCGGTACCGAACTCATTGATCGGCACCATGACCAGGGAAGACTGCACACTCATCATCGAGCGATAGCCGGAGTCGACACGCTCGACCTCACGAGCAATCAAACCGTAGCTGACGTAGTTCAAACCACTGCCACCGTACTGCTCAGGAATCATCGCCCCCAGCAAACCGGTCTCGCCCATCTCACGGAAAATAGCGGGGTCTGTCTTTTCATGACGGAAGGCTTCGAGCACGCGGGGAGCCAGCTTGTCCTGAGCAAATTGCTCGGCGCTGTCACGCACCATGCGCTCTTCTTCGGTGAGCTGTTGATCCAGCAGCAGTGGATCGATCCAGTTGAAGCTTGCCTTGCCAGCCATGAATAAGTCCTCGCGGAAAAAATCAGAAGTCGTGGATCCAGACTAGGCGCGGTCAGCGCAGAGGGCAAACGAGGTTTTTGCATAGGCTTGTGCTAATTTCTCACTTCGTAACACTCAAAAAGCCCAGAAATGCGCTTTATCTGTGAGGGCAACGTACATGCGTCGAAAAATCCCCAGTACCACCGCACTTATCAGCTTTGAAGCAGCAGCACGGCACGAGAGCTTTACCAAGGCAGCACTGGAGCTCTCCATCACCCAAGGCGCGATTTGCCGGCAAATCGCCAGCCTGGAGGATTTTTTGAGTGTCGAGCTGTTTCGCCGCTCACGCCGCGGAGTGAAGCTGACGGAGGCGGGGCTGTCTTATAGCCGTAGGGTTGCAACGCAGCTGGACGCCGTAGAGCGCGATACCCTATCGGTGATGGGCCAACAGGGCGCGAATGTGATCGAACTGGCGGTGGTACCTACCTTCGGCACGCAGTGGCTGATCCCACGCCTGAAGGATTTTCAACATCAGCACCCGGAAGTCACGGTGAACCTGACAAACCGTACGCGCCCCTTCCTGTTCGCCGATACCGAGTTCGATGCGGCGATCTACTTCGGAGATGCCGATTGGTCGGGTACGCAATCCCACAGGTTAATGGGCGAAAACCCGGTACCGGTATGCAGCCCGCGCTTACTCGGCGACCGCACACACTTCACCCCTCAACAAATCGCCGAGCTGCCCCTGCTGCAGCAGACCACACGCCCCTATGCCTGGCGCCAATGGTTCAACGCCCAACAACTGAGCATCCCTCGCGACATGACAGGCCCTCGATACGAGCTATTCTCGATGCTGTCCCAAGCGGCCATGCATGACATGGGCATCGCACTGATTCCTCCCTTTCTCATACAGCGGGAGCTGAAGGAGCAACAACTGGTAATCGCCAGCACCGAAGCACTGACCAGCGAAAAGGCTTATTACCTGATGATTCCTGACAAAAAGGTCGAATCAGCCTCTCTGCGTGCATTCAGGGACTGGTTGCTTGATCAGTCCAGACGCTACACCCCTTGTAATTAAGGGCTTAACGCAATTACTGACTTTGTAGTCAGATAAATTAAGATCCTACAGATATACGTATATGTCGCATTTAAGCAGACTGTACTTGTCGGGCACAAATAAGGCTCAAAGCCATGTATCTCATGGCTCGTAGCGACGCTTAACGGTCTATGCGCGATCATTCACGCCGGCAATGAAAAAACACGCTATAAACACCTGAACGCCTTTAAAGACCTGTATTTAAAGAGGTTATTTCAGCTTGTTGCGACAATCAGTCACAGGGTGACTTGTAGTTAATTTTTCGTCACCCGTCATAATCCCTTGATGGCCGTAAAGTTCGCCTGCAAAATGCCGCGCCCCGCTGTCATTTCAGCGGGATCGTGCTGATCGGCCGCCCCAGTTGCGCCACTCGCGGTGCACTGGCCTTTTTACAAAAAGATCAAAAGCAAAAAGATCATGCAGGAGATTTGACGTGCACATTGGTGTTCCTCTCGAAACCCAGACCGGTGAAACGCGGGTGGCTGCCACCCCGGAAACCATCAAGAAGCTGATCGGCCAGGGCCATAAGGTCACTGTACAAAGCGGCGCAGGCATCAGTGCCAGCATCGTCGACAGTGCCTATGAAACGGCAGGCGCCACCATTGGCAGTGCCAACGACGCGTTTGGCGCCGAGCTGATTCTCAAAGTGGTTGCCCCCAGCGACAGCGAACTGGCGCTGATCAAAAGCGGCACCGTGTTGGTGGGCATGCTCAACCCGTTCAGCAACGAAACCATTGCCAAGCTGGCAGAACGCGGCATCACCGCCTTCGCTCTGGAAGCCGCGCCGCGTACTTCACGGGCCCAAAGCCTTGACGTGCTGTCTTCACAAGCCAACATCGCCGGTTACAAGGCCGTGTTGCTGGCCGCTCATCACTACCCGCGCTTCATGCCAATGCTGATGACGGCTGCCGGCACTGTAAAAGCCGCGCGCGTGCTGATCCTCGGCGCCGGTGTGGCAGGCCTGCAAGCCATTGCCACGGCGAAACGCCTGGGTGCAGTGATCGAAGCGTCCGACGTACGCCCGGCGGTAAAGGAGCAGATCGAGTCCCTGGGCGCCAAGTTTGTCGACGTCCCCTACGAAACCGATGAAGAGCGTGAATGCGC
The DNA here is from genome assembly GCF_014268375.2 of Pseudomonas salmasensis. Taxonomy (NCBI): domain Bacteria; kingdom Pseudomonadati; phylum Pseudomonadota; class Gammaproteobacteria; order Pseudomonadales; family Pseudomonadaceae; genus Pseudomonas; species Pseudomonas salmasensis. The sequence goes on along the minus strand of NZ_CP077083.1, from coordinate 3,682,082 downwards.
CGTCGGTGTCGGGGGCTACGCGCGCCCGATGCCCACCAGTTGGATGCAACGCCAGGCCCTGGCCGTGCACGAACGCGCCAAACAGGCCGACATCGTCATCACCACCGCCCTGATCCCCGGCCGCAAGGCGCCGACCCTGCTCAGCGCCGATACCGTGGCGCAGATGAAACCCGGCTCGGTGGTCATCGACCTCGCTGCAGCCCAGGGTGGCAACTGCCCGTTGACCGTGGCCGACCAGGTCGTGGTGGAAAACGGTGTGATCATCTGCGGCCCGACCAACCTGGCGGGCGCTGTCGCCGCCGACGCCTCGGCCTTGTATGCGCGCAACCTGCTGGACTTCCTGAAGCTGGTCTTCACCAAGGAAGGGCAGTTTGAAATCAACCTCGAAGACGACATCGTCGCCGCGTGCCTGATGTGCCGCGACGGCCAAGTCATCCGCAAAAACGCCTAAGCAGGGATTCAGACGATGGAAGAGCTTATCTCCCCCGGTATCTACAACCTGATCATCTTTGTGCTGGCGATTTATGTCGGTTATCACGTGGTCTGGAACGTAACACCCGCATTGCACACGCCGCTGATGGCCGTGACCAACGCCATTTCCGCGATTGTCATCGTCGGCGCCATGCTGGCTGCCGCGCTGACCGTCACCCCGTTGGGCAAGACTATGGGCACACTGGCCGTGGCCCTGGCGGCGGTGAATGTCTTCGGTGGCTTTCTGGTCACCCGCAGAATGCTTGAGATGTTCAAGAAGAAAGCCCCGAAAGTAAAAGAAGAGGCGCCCAAGTAATGAGCATGAATCTCGTGACGACGCTCTACCTGATCGCGTCGATCTGTTTCATCCAGGCCCTCAAAGGCCTCTCGCACCCGACCACTTCGCGGCGCGGCAACCTGTTCGGCATGCTCGGCATGGCGCTGGCGGTACTCACTACCGTCGGCCTCATCTATAAGCTGGGGGCTGAGCTGGCGACTGCCGGTATTGGCTACGTCATCGTTGGCCTGCTGGTCGGCGGCACCGCCGGCTCGATCATGGCCAAGCGCGTCGAAATGACCAAGATGCCGGAGCTGGTCGCCTTCATGCACAGCATGATCGGCCTGGCAGCGGTGTTCATCGCCATTGCCGCCGTGGTCGAACCGCAGTCCCTGGGCATCGTCAAGCAGTTGGGCGATTCGATCCCGGCCGGTAACCGCCTGGAACTGTTCCTCGGTGCCGCCATCGGTGCAATCACCTTCTCCGGCTCGGTGATCGCATTCGGCAAGCTGTCGGGCAAGTACAAGTTCCGCCTGTTCCAGGGCGCACCGGTACAGTTCGGCGGGCAACACAAACTGAACCTGGTGCTCGGCCTCGCAACCCTGGGCCTGGGCCTGGCGTTCATGTTTACCGGCAATCTCACTGCGTTCGCACTGATGCTGGCCTTGGCCTTTGTACTGGGTGTGCTGATCATCATCCCGATTGGCGGCGCCGACATGCCCGTGGTGGTGTCGATGCTCAACAGCTATTCCGGCTGGGCAGCGGCGGGCATTGGCTTCTCGCTGAACAACTCGATGCTGATCATCGCCGGTTCCCTGGTGGGCTCCAGCGGCGCGATCCTGTCGTACATCATGTGCAAGGCCATGAACCGCTCCTTCTTTAATGTGCTGTTGGGCGGTTTCGGCAATGCGCCGGACGCTGGCGCTGCGGCGGGCTCCAAAGAAGCACGCCCGGTGAAGTCCGGCTCCGCTGATGACGCCACCTTCCTGCTGACCAACGCCGACACCGTAATTATCGTCCCAGGCTACGGCCTTGCGGTCGCGCGGGCACAGCACGCGCTCAAGGAGCTGACCGAGAAGCTGACCCACCACGGCGTCACCGTGAAGTACGCGATCCACCCGGTGGCGGGCCGTATGCCGGGGCACATGAACGTATTGCTGGCCGAGGCCGAAGTGCCTTACGACCAGGTGTTCGAGATGGAAGATATCAACTCCGAGTTCGGCCAGGCCGACGTGGTGCTGGTGTTGGGCGCCAACGACGTGGTCAACCCGGCCGCCAAGAACGACCCGAACTCACCCATCGCCGGCATGCCGATCCTCGAGGCGTTCAAGGCCAAGACCATCATCGTCAACAAGCGCTCGATGGCCAGCGGCTATGCGGGCCTGGACAACGAGTTGTTCTACCTGGACAAGACCATGATGGTCTTCGGTGATGCCAAAAAGGTCATCGAAGACATGGTCAAGGCCGTCGAATAACACTGCGCCAGCGCAATACTCGAAACCCTGGCCTCCCGTAGGCTGGGGTTTTTTTATGGTTCCCACGCTCTGCGTGGGAACGCATCCAGGGATGCTCTGCGTCCCGCTTTGCACACACATGAAACCCGACCAAAGGCTCTAAATCGCGACCTGGCATTCGACCATGGTAGCGGGCCGAAACTTTTTGAAATCACTACACTGCCCACCTTGCTTTCCGTAGCCAGAGATAACAATTCATGTACCGTGATCGTATCCGCTTGCCTTCGTTGTTGAACAAGGTCATGAGCGCGGCAGACGCCGCTGCACTGATCGAGGACGGCATGACCGTCGGCATGAGCGGCTTCACCCGTGCCGGTGAAGCCAAGGCCGTCCCCCACGCCCTGGCCGAACGCGCCAAGACGTCGCCCCTCAAGATCACGCTGATGACCGGCGCCAGTCTGGGCAATGACCTGGACAAACAATTGACCGAAGCCGGCGTACTGTCACGACGCATGCCCTTTCAAGTCGACAGCACCCTGCGCAAGGCGATCAATGCCGGCGAGGTAATGTTTATCGACCAGCACCTGTCGGAAACCGTCGAGCAACTGCGCAACAATCAGCTCAAATTGCCAGACATCGCCGTGATCGAAGCCGTCGCGATCACTGAGCAGGGCCATATCGTGCCCACTACCTCCGTAGGCAACTCGGCCAGCTTCGCGATCTTTGCCAAACAGGTGATCGTCGAGATCAACCTGGCGCACAACCCGAACCTGGAGGGGTTGCACGACATCTACATCCCGACCTACCGGCCGACGCGCACGCCGATTCCGCTGGTGAAAGTCGACGACCGTATTGGCAGCACCGCGATTCCGATCCCGCCCGAGAAAATCGTCGCCATCGTCATCACCAACCAGGCGGACTCCGCCTCCACGGTGACGCCGCCTGACAGCGATACCCAAGGCATCGCCAACCACCTGATCAACTTCCTCAAGCAAGAAGTCGATGCGGGGCGCATGACCAACAAGCTTGGGCCCCTGCAAGCCGGCATCGGCAATATTGCCAACGCGGTGATGTGCGGGTTGATCGAGTCGCCGTTCGAAGACCTGACCATGTACTCGGAAGTGTTGCAGGATTCGACCTTCGACCTGATCGACGCTGGCAAGCTGAGCTTCGCCTCCGGCAGTTCGATTACCTTGTCGGAACGGCGTAATGCCGATGTGTTCGGCAACCTGGAACACTACAAGGACAAATTGGTGCTGCGCCCTCAGGAAATCTCCAACCACCCTGAAGTGGTACGCCGCCTGGGCATCATCGGTATCAATACCGCGCTGGAATTCGATATCTACGGCAACGTCAACTCCACCCACGTCTGCGGCACGCGGATGATGAACGGCATCGGCGGCTCCGGGGATTTCGCCCGCAATGCGCACCTGGCGATCTTCGTCACCAAGTCGATTGCCAAGGGCGGCGCAATTTCCAGCGTGGTACCGATGGTCAGCCATGTGGACCACACCGAGCATGACGTGGACATTCTCGTCACCGAAGTAGGCCTTGCCGACCTGCGAGGCCTGGCGCCACGGGAGCGCGCCCGGGTCATCATCGATAACTGCGTGCACCCAGCCTACCGCGATGCCCTCAACACTTACTTCGATGCCGCCTGCGCTATCGGTGGGCATACCCCGCACATTCTGCGCGAAGCACTGAGTTGGCACATTAACCTGGAAGAAACCGGGCACATGCTCAAGGCTTGATGAATACAGATCCGGGCTGATGCAAATACAGTTTCATCAGCTCGGTGAACCCTCCCGCATTAATGGAAAAAACTGTACTGCTGTACTGGTCATTTCCTACCGAAATATCCCACATCTCAACTCAAAAATGCCGTTTTCGCACCTTTTAAGTGCGCATAGGTACAGTTGCCCCAATTTCGTACCGTACAGCCTCGTTAAACAGTTAACTGGCCTCTCACAATACAGGTGAACTGTATCTAGAGAGTCTTGCCTTGGAAGAGGATCATTGGCATCAGTTAAACCACTACCTAATCCCGCCACAAGCGGAAGGATGTCATCATGGAACGTACACTCAGTTCCGAACTGTTCTTCGAAGAAAAAGCTGTAAACACCCAGGCTTCCCTGCCTCTGCGCGTTCTCGCCAACCTGATGTTGTGGCAGCGCCGCATCTCCAGCCGCCACCAGTTGGCTCGCCTGGATTCGCGTCTGCTGGCTGACGCCGGTATCAGCGAAGCTCAACGCTACGAAGAGCTGAGCAAGCCGTTCTGGCGCTAAGTAGCGCCCGCTGGCCCTGACCTGACGGGTCCACTGCCAGCACCCTGATTTGACAAAACAAAGCCCGCCCCGGGTAACCGGAGGCGGGCTTTGTTGTATCTACGATCGCGCATTGAATCGGTTCAATTCAGGCGAACAGGTACAGTTTGAAATCAGTAGAATATGACAGGTACAGTTTAATTAGAGGCTTCCGAATAGCCCGGCACACGCCTAATATCCACTCACCACGTGGCGAACCCTGTAGAGCGTGCGTCTGATGCTCGACAGTCCCAGTCCGTTTCACTGTGGCCGTTTCGCGCCACCTTATTATTCGTCTACAGGAGTTACCCCATGTCCCGTCTTCGCCTGCTGTGCACTGCCGCTGTGCTGACCCTGGCTGCCAATGCCAACGCGAGCAGCCTGATCATGACGACCGACTCGATCGTCGGCGCTCTGAAGGCAACCTCCGATGCCACGTCTGATGCCACCTCATCCCTGCGCGACAATAAGGTTGTAAAAGCGGCCCGTGACGACGCCGCCAGCTTTGTCGCCAGCGAAGGCGCCATCCGTGGCGTGAAACTGGAAAGCGCCCTGGCCCAGATCCGCCAACAAGCGCCACAGTTGAATACCGCAACCGATGCACAGCTGGCACAGGCCATCCTGGCTATCTGACCCACGGCAACCAGACGGGAGCGCCTGCCGCTCCCGCATGGCTCGACGCTGGCTCTCGCCCGGCCGTTGCGCTAGCCTTGGCGCTCGCTTTCAGTTGTCGAGTCCCATGGCTTTTTCATACCGTTTATTGATTGTTCCTGTACTGTTTTGCGCCTGCTGGTCACCCATGGCTTCAGCGTTGGATGTGTCCACCCAGAGCACTGTTGTCAGCGTGTATGCCACCAGCAAAGTGACCTCTGCGCCGTTCGACAATAAGTTGGTCCTGGCCGCTCGGGATGATGCTGCCGCTTTCATTGCCACTGACGGCCAATGGCGGGGCGCACGCCTGGAGTCCGCGCTGGACTATCTGCGCCGCACCCAGCCAAAACTTCATGCAAGCGACCTTGAACTGGCGCAAGCAATTCTCGTCCAATAATCATCGTTGTATTTCTATCTTTGTCATTGGAGTCACCCCATGCGTAGCCCGCTGATCGTCGCCGCCCTCGGCCTGCTGTTTTTGGCCGATGTCGCCCAGGCGCAAACCTTGAAGGCCACCAGCAACATCGTCGTGCGGGCTTCGGCACGCACCATTGATTTCACCTCGGACACCACCACCTCCATCCGCGACTCCAAGATCGTGCGCGAAGCCCACGATGACGCCGCCAGTTTCGTCGCCACCAATGGCGAGATCCGTGGCGCCCAGCTGGAAGCCGCGTTCGATACCCTTCGCACCCGCGTGCCAGAAGCCCGTGATGCCAGCGACCAGACCCTCGCCGAAGCTATCCTCGCTCTGTGAGGCGCCTCAAAACCTGGCTCCTGGCCGGGGCCGTGCTGCTGTGCGCAAGTACGGCCCAGGCCGGCCTGCAACTGCGGCTCAAGACCGAAGGCTTGAGCCCGGCCGAACAGCAGGCCAGCCAGGCATTGCTCGATGAAGCGCTGCGCGCCTTGCCGCCGCGCTTTGTCGAGCAATTGGACCGGCGTATTGATGTCGGCTGGACCGACAAGATGCCTGAAAACGCCTACGGCCAGGCGTCTCTGGTGTCCGAACTGGACCTCAACCAGAACCTGCTCGCCAGCCTGACTGACGGCAGCGCCGCCACCCAGAAAACCAATCGCCCCCACGGTACTGTGCGCCGGGAAATGCTCGCCACCGTGCTGCATGAGCTGACCCACATCTACGACCGTGCGCGCCTGTGGCCCAAAGACGAGCGCACGCTGATCCAGCGCTGCAGCCGTCAGAACAACATCACCGGCTTGATCGGCTTGCCCGACCAGTGCCGTGGCCAGAACGACCGACGCTTTACCCTCAGTGACGACCCGCGCCTGCTGGACCTTGCCGGCTGGCCACAATATGTGGGTCGGCGCGGCGAGCGTGAGCAGCACAACCATCAGGTGGTGCGCAGCCCGGACATCTACGAAACCACCAGCCCGCTGGAGTTCGTCGCGGTCAACATGGAGTACTTCCTCCTGGACCCCAGCTACGCCTGTCGCCGCCCAGCGCTGTTCCGTTATTACAAGGACCACTTCGGCTGGGCCCCGCCCGAACAAGACACCTGCGCCAGCACCTACGCCTTCCTGAACGCAGGCAACGATTTCGCAAAGACGCCCCTGGGCCAGATCGATCCGGAACGCGTGTATGAAATCGACTACCTGCTGGCCGAAGCCAACCAGAACCTGGTGAGCCGTTGGGGCCATAGCATGTTGCGCCTGGTGATTTGCGCCCCGGGCCGCCCACGTGGCCCGGATTGTCGGCTGGATCTGGACCGACACCTGGTCTTGTCTTACCGCGCCTTCGTCGGTGACGTTCAGCTGTCGAGCTGGGATGGCCTGGTGGGCAAATACCCGTCGCGGCTCTTCGTCCTGCCGTTGGCCCAGGTCATTGATGAATACACCAAGACCGAACTGCGTGGCTTGGCGTCGGTGCCGCTGAAGCTCAGCCGCCAGGAAATCAACGACACCGTCGAACATGCCGCTGAAATGCACTGGAGCTATGACGGCAACTACTTCTTTATCTCCAACAACTGTGCGGTCGAAAGCCTGAAACTGTTGCGCAGTGGCAGCGCCAACCCGCAATTGACCGGCCTGGACAACATCACCCCCAACGGTTTGCTCGAGGTCCTCAGCGCCCGCGGCCTGGCCGATACCAGCGTATTGAACGACAAGCGCGAAGCCCTGCGCCTGGGGTATCACTTCGACTCGTTCCGCGAGCGCTACCAGGCCATGTTCGACGTGTTGCGCAAGCAACTGCCGATCAAGCAGACCCAGGTCGAAGACTGGTTGTCCCTGGATGCGCAAGCGCGTCGCCAATGGTTCAGCCAGGCCGACCTGCGTACCAGCGCCGCACTGTTGTTGCTGGAGCAGGCCAGCTATCGCAAGCAATTGATGCTCGCCCAGGACGAAGTCAAACAACGCTATCTCAATGCCCGCGAGCTGAAAAACGGCGGCATGGAGAGAGCCAACAACACGCTGCAGCAAATTCTCGCCAACAGCGGCTTCCTCAGCCGCCCAGCCGAGTTGCTGGACAGCGGGGGTTATGGCCTGCCGCAACCTTCGGAAGCCAAGCGCCTGGAATCAGAAAGCGCCGAACGCCAGAAGCAGTTGCAGTCGTTGACCGGCGAGCTGGATAAGGAAGTGAGGGCGCTGCTCGATCCGTCTCGGGCCGCCGAGATTGCCGCCTGTGAGGCCAACCTCAAACAAGTGGGTGAGCATCTGCGAGCGCTACATAAAGCCGCCGGCGGCCTCGAACTGCCCTGAACACCACTGTGTAAGCTGGCTTGCCCTTGTAGGAGCGAGCTTGCTCGCGAAAAACTCACAGGCGCCGCGTTTATTCAGAAAGCGCGCGTTATCGTTGACGTTTTTCGCGAGCAAGCTCGCTCCTACAAGAACAAGAACCTGAAGATTGGCGCCTGCCCTTCATCAGCTGTTTTCTCAGCGAAAGCTGGCTGAAAGCTTCCCCGTCTAGGATCGCCTCCACTGCCGGCAACAGACCGGCTGTTAACAACAACAATGGTGATTCCCGATGTCCGCTCGTACCCGCCTGTTCGCTCCAACTCCACCCGTACGCCTCGTGCCTTTCGTTCTGCGCTGACCGCCACTCGGTCCGCCATTCCCTAGCCGCGCTACGCCTGGAGTATTCCTATGCTGACTTTCCTTGGCTTTGCCATGGTCATCACGTTCATGTTCCTGATCATGACCAAGCGCCTGTCCGCGCTGATCGCCTTGATCATCGTGCCGATCCTGTTCGCGCTGTTCGGCGGTTTCGCACCGAAGATCGGCCCGATGATGCTCGAAGGCATCACCAAGCTTGCGCCGACTGGCGTGATGCTGATGTTCGCCATTCTCTATTTTGCCTTGATGATCGACTCCGGCCTGTTCGACCCGGCCGTGCGCAAGATCCTCAAGATGGTCAAGGGCGACCCGCTCAAGGTCTCGGTCGGCACCGCCGTGCTGGCTCTGGTGGTATCTCTGGACGGTGACGGTGCCACCACCTACATGATCTGCGTCGCGGCCATGCTGCCGCTGTACCAGCGCATCGGCATGAGCCCACGGATCATGGCCGGCCTGATCATTCTCGCCGGTGGCGTGATGAACATGACCCCCTGGGGCGGCCCGACAGCGCGCGCCGCCAGTGCGCTGCATGTAGACCCGTCGGACATCTTCGTACCAATGATCCCGGCCATGGCCGCCGGTGTGGTGGCGATCCTCGTGATTGCCTACATGTACGGCAAGCGCGAACGTGCACGCCTGGGTGAATTGCACCTGCAGGGCGACGAGATCGACCACAGTGAAATCAGCGTGTCGCAATTCCCCGACGCCCGCCGTCCGAAATTGATCTGGTTCAACGGCGCCCTGACCCTGGCGTTGATGTGCACCTTGATTGCCGGCCTGTTGCCGCTGCCGGTGCTGTTCATGGTGGCGTTCAGTATCGCCATGATCGTCAACTACCCGTGCCTGCAGCAGCAGAAGGACCGCGTTGCAGCTCACGCCGGCAGCGTATTGGCGGTGGTGGGCTTGATCTTCGCCGCCGGTATCTTCACGGGCATCCTGTCGGGCACCGGCATGGTCGACGCCATGTCCAAGAGCCTGTTGGCGGTCATCCCCGAAGCCATGGGCCCTTACCTGGCGGTGATCACCGCGCTGGTGAGCATGCCGTTCACCTTCTTCATGTCCAACGATGCGTTCTACTACGGCGTACTGCCGGTACTGGCCGAAGCTGCCAGCCATTACGGCATCACCGCGGTGGAAATGGCGCGGGCGTCGATCGTCGGGCAACCCGTGCATTTGCTGAGCCCGCTGGTACCCTCGACGTACTTGCTGGTTGCTCTGGCGGGTATCGAATTCGGCGATCACCAGCGCTTCACACTCAAGTGGGCAGTACTGGTGTGCCTGTGCATAATGTTCGCCGCATTGCTGATGGGGATTTTCCCGCTGTTCAGCACTCTATAATCGTACCGACTCACTCACCGCGCGGCACTACAGCTTGCGCGGTTAACACTTGCTCAAAGGAATACACATGGAATGGCTGACCAATCCGGAAATCTGGATTGCCTTCTTCACCCTGACGGCCCTTGAGATCGTCCTGGGCATCGATAACATCATCATGATTTCGATCCTGGTCAGCCGCATGCCCAAGCATATGCAGGCGCGCACTCGGATCTTCGGCCTGGCCCTGGCCATGGTCACGCGCATCCTGTTGCTGCTGTCGATCACCTGGGTCATGCAACTGACCGCCGACCTGTTCGTGGTGTTTGGCCAGGGCATTTCCGGTCGCGACCTGATCCTGTTCTTCGGTGGCCTGTTCCTGCTGTGGAAAAGCTCCCAGGAGATGTACCACGCGCTGGAAGGTGAAGATGAAACCCACGATGAGCCCAAAGGCGCCGGTGGCAAGTTCATCTACACCATTATCCAGATCGCCATTATCGACATCGTGTTCTCCCTGGACTCGGTGATTACCGCCGTTGGCATGGTTTCCCACGTGCCGGTGATGGTTGCCGCCATTGTCGTTGCGGTATTGGTGATGATGCTGGCTGCCGGCACGATCAGCGAGTTCATCGACAAGCACCCGTCGCTGAAAATGCTGGCGCTGTCGTTCCTGCTGGTCGTGGGTACCGTGCTGATCGCTGAATCCTTCGACGTGCACGTGCCAAAAGGCTACGTCTACTTCGCCATGGCGTTCTCGCTGGCGGTGGAAGCGGTGAACATCAAGATGCGTACCGCCATCGCGAAAAAGAAGAAACAGCAGGACCCAGTGAAACTGCGCAAGGACATTCCGGGTCAGTAAATTTGACCCGCTGTGAAAAAAAGGGGGCTTTCGAGCCCCTTTTTTTCATCCGCAAAAAATTGATTTCATGACAGTTTTGTTTCAATCCCAAGTTTAGCTATGCGATGCTGGCGCAGAGCCCATTCGCCAACTACAGCTTAGGTACAAGACGTAGAGCGGCACGCGGTAACTTTCCTTCGCTCCTTTTGGAGCGCACCCACACGGGGGGCCGAGCATGCTGACCTTGCTCAATCTGCTTTCCGCCGTGACCCTGCTTATCTGGGGCACGCATATCGTTCGAACCGGCATCCTGCGGGTCTACGGTTCCAATTTGCGCCAAGTCATCGGGCAGAACATGTCCAAGCGCTGGCTGGCATTTGTCGCCGGTATCCTGGTGACGGCCATGGTGCAAAGCAGTAACGCCACCGCGATGCTGGTGACTTCGTTCGTCGGCCAAGGGCTGATGAGCCTCACGCCGGCCTTGGCCACCATGCTTGGCGCCGACGTCGGTACGGCCTTGATGGCGCGGGTGCTGACGTTCGATTTGTCCTGGCTGTCGCCGCTGCTGATCTTCCTCGGAGTGATTTTCTTCCTGTCGCGTAAACAGACGCGGGCAGGGCAGTTGGGCCGGGTCGGGATCGGCCTGGGCCTGATCATCCTCGCGCTGCAATTGATCGTCGAAGCCGCCGGGCCCATTACCCATGCCCAGGGCGTCAAAGTCATCTTCGCTTCGCTGACCGGCGATATCTTGCTGGACGCCCTGGTCGGCGCGCTGTTCGCCATGATTTCCTACTCCAGCCTCGCTGCGGTGTTGCTCACGGCCACCCTGGCCGGTGCCGGCGTGATCGGCTTGCACGTGGCCATCGGCCTGGTGATCGGTGCCAACATCGGCAGCGGCGTGCTGGCCTTTCTCAGCACCAGCATGCAAAACACTGCCGGTCGCCAAGTGGCCTTGGGCAGCCTGTTGTACAAATTGATCGGTCTGCTGTTGATCATTCCAGTGCTTGACCCGCTCGTAGGCTGGATGGACGGCCTGGACTACAGCGTTCAGGGCATGGTCATCACCTTCCACCTGCTCTACAACGTCAGCCGTTGCCTGATCCTGTTGCCCACCATCGGGCCGATGGCACGCCTGTGCGAATGGCTGCTGCCGGAGCGCCCCGAAACCAATGGCAAGGCCAAGCCACGCCATCTGGACCTGGCCTCATTGAATACCCCAAGCCTGGCCCTGGCGAACGCCGCCCGCGAAACCCTGCGCCTGGGTGACTTGATCGACAATATGCTCACTTCGATGCAGGAAGTGCTGCGCGGCAACCAAACCGCAATCACCCAGCAAATGCGCAGCCTCAGCGATGACGTCGAAGCGCTCAACAGCGCGATCAAACTCTACCTGGCGCAAATGCCTCGGGAAGACCTGAGTGAACAAGACAACCGCCGCTGGGCCGAGATCATCGAGCTGTCGATCAACTTGAAATTGGCGGGCGACCTGATCGAACGCATGCTGCGCAAGGTCCAGCAACAGAAGACCTCGCAGCGCCGGCAATTTTCCGAAGTGGGCCTGGAAGAACTCAGCGGCCTGCACAGCCAGTTGATCGCCAACCTGCGCCTGGGCCTGTCGGTGTTTCTCAGCGGCGACCCGGAAAGCGCCCGCCAATTACTGCGCGAAAAGCGCCGCTTCCGCGCCCAGGAACGCCGCCTGGCCCACGCCCATGTCAGCCGCTTGCAGCGCAAGATCGTGCAGAGCCTGGAAACCAGTTCCCTGCACCTGGAACTGATTGCCGACATGAAACGCTTGAACTCGTTGTTTTGCAGCAGTGCTTATGTAGTGTTGGAAACGTCCGATACCGGCGCGCTCTCCGCTGAAAGTATTGCCGACATTACCCATTCGCCCTGAACGTACGCCCGCGAGCGAAGTCAGTTAACAATGGACCTCATTCGCCAGGAAGCTTGTTATGCGTCGCCTGTTACTCGCCTGCCTGCTCTTGGGCTCGGCCCACACCTTTGCCTTTGACCGCCTGCAAGTCGAGGGCTACACCTTGCCCAATGGCCTGCAACTGCTGCTCAAACCGGGCACCGAACGCGGGCACGTGGCTATTCGCCTGGTGGTTGGGGTGGGCCTGGACGACTTCGGTTGCGAAGAAAAAGAGCTGCCGCACTTGTTCGAGCACTTGCTGTTCAGCGGTATCGACGGCGGCGGCGAAGGCGACCTCGAAGACCGCATGCAAGCCCTGGGCGGCGAGTGGAACGCCTACACCAGCAACGCCGACACCACCTTCGTGATCGAGGCGCCCGCGCAGAACCAACGCAAGGTGCTGGACCTGCTGCTGGCAATCCTCACGCGCACGCAACTGACCGAGGCCCATATCAATGCCGCCAAGCAAGTGGTGGAGCGCGAAGACGGCGGCCATTATTCACACTTGCAACGCCTGCTGGATCGCCAGGACCTCGGTCACAGCGCCAGCAACCAATTGGCCGTGGAGTTGGGCCTCAAGTGCGCCGAACGCGCCGAGGTCAGCCACCTCACCCGCGATCAGTTGGAGAAGCTGCGCAAAGCATGGTACGCGCCGAACAACATGACCCTGATCGTCGTCGGCGATCTCGACAAACTGCTGCCCGCCTACCTGGAACGCACCTATGGGCAACTCGACCCCGTGGAGCCGAGCGAACATCGCCCGCTCCCCGAAATCCAGCACACCGCCGCCAGCCACCGCGACCTGATCCGCGGCTGGGTGGGCGATGGCGCCAAGCTGCACTGGCTGTTCCCCGAACCCGTATTGGACGACCAGCATGATGAAACCTACAACCTGCTCAAGGACTACCTCGACTGGGCGCTGTACCGGCAGCTGCGCCTCAAGCACGGTTTGTCCTACGGCCCCTGGGTAGAACGCGAAGTGCTCGGCGGCGTTGGATTCCTCAGCCTGAATGCCGACCTTGAGCGCGAAAACCTCCCTGAAGCCGAGCAGGTCTTGCAAGACCTCAAGGCCCAGCTGCTCAAGGATGGTCTCGACCCCACAGTATTCACACGCCTGCAGCAAGCCGCCATTGCCCGGCAGGCTTGGGCGGTGCAGGGCAACAGCGCGCTGGCCGACTATTATTGGAGTGCGGCCGGCGACTACAGCAACGGGCGTTTCAGCGATCCGGTCAAACGCATCAAGGCTGTAAGCCTGGCGCAAACCAACCAGGCCATGCGCGAAGCGTTCCAGCAGCCGGGCTACTGGCGCATCGAAAAACCGCTGTTGAGTTATGACGCCTTGACCTGGATCGGCACGGGCGTGCTGGGCCTGATCATCATCGGTTTGATCGGCCTGAGGCTTTATCGCAAACCTGTTGAGTAATGACGCACAGAATATCGGGCTAAGGCGTTATTCTGTCTGAGATTTTTCCCACAACCAGTGAACCGCCCATGCCGAACTTGCCGCCCCTTATCCAGCGCGTTATAGAACTGATCAAGCGCTACCCAGGGGTGATTGCACTCGGCGGTTTCATCTCGGGGGTGGGCAGCTTCATTCTGGTAGACCGCCAGCAGGGCATGGCCAGTTGGATCGCGGTGATCATGCTGGTGAGCTGGTTGTGGCTAATGCTGGAAAACAGCTTTACGCAATTGTTCACCAAGGTCTTCAATCGCGAGATCCCTGAACCGCTGCTGCGCTATGCCACCCAGATGATCCACCAGGAAAGTCTGTTTTTCGTGCTGCCCTTCTTTTTCGTCACCACCGCCTGGAACAGCGGCCAATCGCTGTTCACCGGCCTGCTCGGCGCGGCGGCGCTGGTGTCGATCATCGACCCGCTGTATTACAAATGGCTGGCGCCCAAACGCTGGCTGTTCCTGGCCCTGCACACCCTGACCCTGTTCGCCGCGTTGCTGACCGCGCTGCCGATCATCATGCACCTGACCACCGCCCAGAGCTACAAACTGGCGTTGGGTGTAGCCATGGTGTTGTCGATCCCGAGCCTGGCCGTCAGCCTGCCGCTGCGCAGCCTCAAGGGCTGGGCGATGCTGCTGGGGGTAACGGCCGCCATCGGCTGCGCCGGCTGGTTCCTGCGCAGTTGGGTACCGCCCGCCACCCTGTGGATGACCGAAGTCGCCATTAGCACCCAACTGCAAGACCGCACGCCGGGCGACGACCTCAAGCAAGTCACCGCCGCCCAACTGCGCAGCGGTGGGCTGTACGCCTACACCGCGATCAACGCCCCACGCGGGCTGGATGAGCGCATCTACCATGTATGGAAATTCAACGGCCAGGAAGTCGACCGCATTGCTTTGGACATCCACGGTGGGCGCAAGGAGGGCTATCGCGCCTGGACCCACAAGCAGAATTTCCCGGGTGACGCCGTGGGACGCTGGCAGGTGCAGGTACTCACCGAAGACGGCCAGGTCATCGGCGTTCTGCGCTTCAAGGTGATAGACACAGCACAAGCGGACAACCCACAGTAAGCCGGATCGTGCTATTACGTAGCAATTGTGGATAGCCAAACAAGCTCGGAGCTTATGACCACTCGCACGACGGCCGGCGCGGCCCATCTTGATACGTCCAGCACCCCGCCTTCGCTACGGATTACCGGCGACTGGACGCTGGCCCACTACGCCCACCTGAAGAAGCTGTCGGCCACGCTCGAGGGCCAATACGACGCCGGCGCCCGCATTGACCTCAACGGCCTCGGTGCGCTGGATACCGCCGGCGCCTCGTTGCTGGTGGAGTTGCTGGGCCCTGCGCGCATCGAGCACTCTGCCGAACAGACCGATTGCACCCTGGCAGCCGCCGACCGGGCACTGCTCAAGACCGTCTACCGCTCCCTGAATGACTTTTGCGTACCGATCAAAGAGCCGGAAGAGGCCGCCGGCATTCAAGTGCTGGCCCGTATCGGTCGCGCAGTAGACACCGTCTGGCAAGACGCAATGAAGCTGTTGGGCTTTATCGGCCTGATCCTCGAAACCTTCGCCCGCGGCATCTGGCGGCCCAAGCGCTGGCGCCTGACGCCCATGGTCGCCCACATCGAACAGACGGGCCTGGATGCGGCGCCTATTGTCGCGCTGCTGACCTTTCTGGTGGGCGCCGTCGTGGCCTTCCTCGGCGCCACCGTGCTCAAGAGCTTCGGTGCGACGATCTTTACCGTGGACCTGGTGGCGTTCTCCTTCCTACGTGAATTCGGCGTGTTGCTTACCGCAATCCTCATCGCCGGGCGTACCGCCAGTGCGTTCACCGCGCAAATCGGCTCCATGAAAGCCAACGAAGAAATCGACGCCATCCGCACCCTGGGCCTGGACCCCATGGAGCTGTTGGTATTGCCGCGCGTGCTGGCGCTGCTGGTGGCGCTGCCGATGCTGACCTTCCTGGCGATGCTCTCGGGGATCGTCGGCGGTGGCGTGGTGTGTGCGGTGGCCCTGGATATTTCACCGGCGATGTTTCTTTCGCTGCTGCAATCGGACATTGGCGTGCAACACTTTCTGGTGGGCATGGTGAAGGCGCCGATCTTTGCCTTTTTGATCGCGGCCATTGGCTGCCTGGAAGGGTTTAAAGTCAGCGGCAGTGCCGAGTCGGTCGGCGCGCATACCACGTCGAGCGTGGTGCAATCGATCTTCGTGGTGATCGTGCTGGATGCGGTCGCGGCGATGTTTTTCATGGAGATGGGCTGGTGAGTCGTCTACACCGTGCGCCCACTGAGGCGGTGATTGAAGTGCGTGGCCTGTGCAACCGTTTTGGCAGCCAAAGCGTGCACGAAAACCTCGACCTGGATTTGTACAAAGGCGAGATCCTGGCGGTGGTAGGTGGCTCTGGCAGCGGTAAATCCGTGTTGTTGCGCAGCATCGTTGGCCTGCGTCGCCCCAGTGAAGGCGAAGTACGGGTGTTTGGCAAAAACCTGCCGAGCCTGCCTGAACATGAACGCTCACTGGTAGAGCGCCGCTTTGGCGTGCTGTTCCAGAAGGGCGCGCTGTTTTCCTCGCTGACGGTGACCGAAAACGTGGCCCTGCCCTTGATCGAGCACGCCGGCCTCAGCCGCGCCGATGCCGAGCACTTGGCGGCGGTGAAGCTGGCCCTGGCGGGGTTGCCGCTGTCGGCGGCCGACAAATACCCGGCCTCGTTATCCGGCGGCATGATCAAGCGTGCAGCCCTGGCCCGCGCACTGGCCTTGGACCCGGACATCCTGTTCCTGGACGAACCTACCGCCGGTCTCGACCCGATTGGCGCGGCGCAATTCGACCAACTGATCCTCACCCTGCGCGATGCGTTGGGCTTGAGTGTGTTCCTGGTCACCCACGACCTCGACACGCTGTACACCATCACCGACCGTGTGGCGGTGCTGGCGCAGAAGAAAGTGCTGGTGGCCGACGCCATCGATGTCGTGTCGGAAACGAACGACGCCTGGATTCACGAATATTTCCACGGCCCCCGGGGCCGCGCGGCATTGGATGCCGCTCAATCGCTCAACGAGGTATGACATGGAAACCCGAGCCCATCATGTGATGATCGGACTGTTCAGCGTAATTGTGGTGGTCGGCGCGATGCTGTTCGGCCTGTGGCTGGCCAAGTCCAGCGTCGATACCGCCTTCCAGGATTACGAAGTGATCTTCAACGAGGCGGTCAGCGGCCTGTCCCAGGGCAGTGCGGTGCAGTACAGCGGCATCAAGGTGGGCGACGTGATCAGCCTGCGCCTGGACCCCAAAGACCCGCGCCGCGTCCTGGCTCGCATCCGCCTGGCCGGGCAAACGCCGATCAAGGAAGACACCCAGGCCAAACTGGCCCTGACCGGTATCACCGGCACCTCGATCATCCAGCTCAGTGGCGGCACCCCGCAGAGCCCGCAGCTCAACGGCAAGGACGGCAACCTGCCGGAAATCATCGCATCGCCATCGCCTATCGCACGCCTGCTCAATAACAGCAACGACCTGATGACCAGCGTCAACCTGCTGCTGCACAACGCCAACCACCTGTTCTCGCGGGAAAACGTCGAACGCCTGAGCAACACCTTGGACAACCTGCAACAAACCACCGGCGCCATTGCCGAACAACGCGGCGACATCAAGGTGGTGATGCAGCAATTGATGCAGGTGAGCAAACAGGCCGGCGCGGCGCTGGAGCAAACCACCGTGCTGATGCGTAGCGCCAATGGCTTGCTCAACGAGCAAGGCAAGCAAGCCTTCGGCAGCGCCGAGCAGGCGATGAAATCCCTGGAGCAAAGCACCGCCACCATCAATGCCTTGCTGACCAATAACCAAGACTCGGTGAACAGCGGCATGCAGGGCCTCAACGAGCTCGCGCCAGCCGTGCGCGAGTTGCGTGAAACCCTCGGCTCGCTGCGCGCCATCTCTCGCCGTCTGGAAGCCAACCCCAGCGGTTACCTGCTGGGCAGCGACAAGAACAAGGAGTTCACGCCATGAAGCGTGCGTATCACATGATCGTCCCTATGGCCCTGGCACTGGTCAGCGCGTGCTCGATCCTGCCCAAGCCAGACCCTTCGGACGTGTACCGGCTGGCGTCCACCCAGCCGGCCAGCCAAGGCACGCCGCTGAGTTGGTCGCTGCGCGTGACCAAGCCGCAGACCAGCGAGTTTCTCGACAGCCCACGCATCGCCGTAGTGCCTGACGGTAACCTGATCAGCAACTACGCCAACTCGCGCTGGAGCGACCCGGCGCCGGTGCTGCTGCGTAATCGCCTGCTGGATGGCTTCCAGCGCGACGGGCGCGTGACATTGTTGAGCACTGACGAGACCAACCTGCAAGCCGACTATGAGCTGGGCGGGCAGTTGCAGGCGTTTCAGAGCGAGTATCGGGGCAAGGCGGTGGAGGTGGTGATTCGCCTCGACGCGCGATTGGTGCGTGGGCGTGATCAAAGAATCATCGCCAGCCGTCGGTTTGAAGTGAGGCAGCCGGTGAGTGACGCCAAGGTGCCAGCGGTGGTGGCTGCTTTTGGCCAGGCCGGGGATCAGTTGAATAAGCAGGTGGTGGATTGGGTAGTACAACAGGGTAATACTGCGCCGAAAAAATGATTCCACCACCCTGTAGGAGCGAGCTTGCTCGCGAAAAACCTGAGACCGCCTCGGGGAATCTGATGCCCCGCGTCATCGTTAACGTTTTTCGCGAGCAAGCTCGCTCCTACAGGGGTGCGGCTCATGCTTAACCGAAGAACCAGTAGCACACCGAAATAGCCGCGACCACACCAGCAAACTCCGCGAACAACGCACACCCCACCGCGTGCCGCGCCCGCTGGATGCCTACCGAGCCAAAGTACACGGCCAGCACATAAAACGTGGTTTCCGTACTGCCCTGAATCGTCGCCGCCACCAACGCCGGGAAGCTGTCCACACCCTGGGTCTGCATGGTCTCGATCAGCATCGCCCGCGCCGCGCTGCCGGAGAACGGCTTGACCATCGCGGTCGGCAGCGCGTCGACAAAGCGCGTATCCAGGCCCGTCCAGGCCACCACATGGCGAATCCCTTCAAGGCCGAACTCCAAGGCGCCCGAGGCACGCAACACGCCAACCGCGCACAGCATCGCCACCAGATAGGGCAACAGGTTCTTGGCCACGTCGAAGCCTTCCTTGGCGCCTTCGACAAAGGCCTCGTACACCTTGACCTTGCGCAAGGCGCCGATCACCAGGAACAGCATGATCAGCCCAAACAGCGTGAGGTTGCCCAGGATCGACGACAAACCCGCCAGCGCCGTGGCGGACAGGGTCGCCAGCAACGCCATGAAGCCGCCCAGTACCAGCGCGCCAGGGATCAGGTAGGCCAGCACCACCGGGTCCCACAGCCGCAGGCGCTGCATGACGGCCACCGACAGCAGGCCCACCAGCGTCGACGCACTGGTGGCCAGCAGGATCGGCAGGAACACCAGCGTCGGGTCCGCAGCGCCTTGCTGGGCGCGGTACATGAAAATGGTCACCGGCAACAGCGTCAGCGAGGAGGCGTTGAGCACCAGAAACAGGATCTGAGCGTTGGTTGCCGTATTGGGGATGGGGTTGAGCTCTTGCAGCGCCTTCATGGCTTTCAGGCCGATGGGCGTGGCGGCGTTGTCCAGGCCCAGGCCGTTGGCGGCAAAGTTGAGGGTGATCAAACCGATCGCGGGGTGCCCGGCGGGCACTTCCGGCATCAGGCGGCGAAACAGCGGGCCGAGGGCCTTGGCCAACCAATCGACGATCCCGGCTTTTTCGGCGATCCGCAGAAAACCCAGCCATAACGTCAGGGTACCGAACAGCAGCACCATGACTTCCACCGACAATTTGGCCATGGCGAAAATACTTTCGACCATCGCCGCGAAGATCCCCGCGTTACCGCCCACCAGCCATTGCGCCAGTGCTGACACCATTGCCACGACAAAGAAGCCAAGCCACAGGCCATTGAGCATCAGATAAGTCCCCCGAAAGATGGGGCGAATGATAACGGGGCTGGCAGAAACGACAAACCCCGGAATTCTCCGGGGTTTGTTTTCGATCAATTGGTAATCAGCTACGGGTGGCTTGTGCCGTAGGCAGGGCTTCCTTGCTGCGCCAGTGCGGCAGGGAATTCCAGTAGCGCTCGCCCTTGGCATCGTCGTACATGCCTTCCCAACGGGAGATAACCAGTACAGCCAAGGCGTTGCCGATCACGTTCAGGGCGGTACGCGCCATGTCCATCACACGGTCGACACCGGCGATAAACGCCAAGCCTTCCAACGGGATGCCCACGCTGCCCAGCGTCGCCAACAACACCACGAACGACACGCCCGGCACGCCGGCGATACCTTTGGAGGTCACCATCAGGGTCAGTACCAGCATCAGTTGCTGGCCGATCGACAGGTCGATGCCATACAGCTGGGCAATGAAGATTGCTGCGATGCTCTGGTACAGGGTCGAACCGTCGAGGTTGAACGAATAACCGGTCGGCACCACGAAGCTGCAGATCGCTTTCGGCGCGCCGTAGGCTTCCATCTTTTCGATCACACGCGGCAGCACGGTTTCGGAGCTGGCGGTGGAGTAAGCCAATACCAACTCATCCTTGAAGATGCGGATCAGCTTGAGGATCGAGAAGCCGAACAGGCGTGCGATCAACCCCAGGACCGCGAAGGCGAAGAACAGGATCGCGACGTAAACCAGGATCACCAGCTTGGCCAGCGGCAGCAGCGAGGCGAAGCCGAAGTTGGCGACCGTCACCGCGATCAGCGCGAATACACCGATAGGCGCGTACTTCATGATCATGTGGGTGACTTTGAACATGCTCTCGGACACGCCCTGGAACATGGTCACCAGCGGCTCGCGCAGCTCAGGCTTGAGGCTCGACAGGCCCAGGCCGAACAACACCGAGAAGAAGATGATCGGCAGCATCTCGCCACGGGCAACAGCGGCGAAGATGTTCGAGGGGATCAGGTTGAGGATGGTCTCGATGAACGCGTGTTCATGCTGCACTTCGGCGGCAGTCGCCTGGTACTTGGAGATATCGACGGTACCCAGGGTACTCATGTCGATGCCAGCGCCTGGGTGGAACAGGTTGGCGAGCAACAGGCCCACCACGATGGCGATGGTGGTGACGATTTCGAAGTAAAGAATGGTTTTGACGCCGATACGACCGAGCTTTTTCGCGTCGCCGACACCGGCAATACCGACGATCAGCGAAGAAATCACAATCGGGATCACGATCATCTTGATCAGGCGGATAAAGATATCGCCCGCCGGCTGCAACACATTGCTGATCCACCAGGCCTTTTCAGCACTGAAATGGTTGAGCACTGCACCGATTGCAATGCCCAGTACCAAACCGATGAGGATCTGCCAGGCGAGGCTTAGCTTTGCCTTCTTCATGTCATTACCCTTGCTTCAAGTGGACTTACGGCAAATGCGCCAGCTGCAACGCTCGAAAGCGAAAAAGTGTGTGCATCTGCCTCCATGGAAGGTCACCGCAGCGTGGCCGAAATGGCTTACTGGCAGGCGAAAAAAGGCGCAACTATTCCCATGCAAGGGAGCGACGTCTAATGCCGTAAACGCCTACCCTATGCCGAATCGGCATGGCTTTTTTTGAAAATATTTGTCCAAACGGTCAGTTCGTATCCGCCATTCAGGCGGGTGAATATGCCGTCAAGCAGCCAAATCAGGCTCGCGCAGAGATACTGGACGACTTGAATTGATTGGCAGAAATGTCTGAGAAATCCACCACCTAGCGCCAGAAAGATCCTATAGCGCAGATGAAAAATTCTCGATAGATGGTCACGCCGACATACCCGGTAATGGTTAGCCAAAGGCAAAAAGCAAAACTGCGGCTATGGGCGGCATGAAGTGCGGGCATGAGAGTCATAAGCCCGCCGCAAGTTCAGCAAGCTTGAGGTCTTGTGAACTTGCGCCGCAGCTGTTCGCCTGACCCGGCCCTTGCGCAGGTACTCCCTGTACCCGTAGGTCACGCCGATCCTGATCGATCAGAGCAACCCGGCCCCCTGGTCATGCATCGCTCAAGGAGCGATGCAAACAGAAAGAAGCACAAGGGCTCCTTTCTATGGACGCTGGCTCCGTCAGACGGAACCTAGTACCAATTCGGATCTTTCTTGAGCTGCTCCATCAGCAGCTTTTGCATCCCCTCGTCCGGCTTACCGAGAAAACGGTAATCGGCGTGCCGCGTCGGGGACTTGTCCGCTGGCAAACCGGCCGGGACTTCCACCAACATGGCGTAGGCATCTTCCTTGTCGAGGCTGAAGGCAACGATCAGGCGCTTGTTCAGGCAGGTGTCTGCGGTTTCGCAGAGCGGCCCGACCAAGTACTTGTCGCCATCTTCCTCAACGGCATTCATTTGCTCGGCCGTGCCCGACAGGTTCATCACCCACTCGGGCAGGCGCTCTTCTTTCTTCACCACGTCTTGCCAGGTTTCACGGTACTGCGGATCCGCGCTGAGCAATTCGTTAGCCCGGGATTGGCCGTCATTGGCGGCCAAGGCCAGGCCGCTACCGCCCAACAGCAGGGCGGCAGCAAGGGCTTTAAAAGGCAGGTTGGCCATATTCAACCTCGGCCTTTGCGACCAAAGAAGAACGAAGCGATGAACATCACCAGGAAGACCACAAACAGGATCTTGGCGATGCCGGTGGCGGTGCCAGCGATACCACCGAAGCCCAGGACTGCAGCCACAATGGCGATGATCAGAAATGTGATTGCCCAACTCAACATGGTGATTCTCCTTATGCTTCTATAGGGGTAACAGCGGTGATGCCGTGCAGCCGCTCAACACAAGCGACGTTTTTTGCCTAGAACACCCAACGGTCATGGGCCGGTAATTCGTCGAGGGTGGAACCCTGATCTACCAGGCTCAATTGCGGGGCAGTCACATCGGCGCTGGCGCTGCCAATGGAACGAAAATGGGTCTGGGTCATGACAGGACGTTCAAATTGCGGGGCTGGCTGCGCGCTCTCTTGCCAATGCTGCAACTGCTGGCCGGCGATCAACGTGACCATCAAGGCCAGGCTGGCAAACAGGCCTTGCTGCAAGTGCAGCGGCGATACACGCAATTGGCTGAGGCTTTGGCGAGTCATACTGCATTGCTCCCGCATTCTGATTATTCGTTCATGACGCTCTTGGGAGAGATATTGCAGAGTGCATGCCAGCTTTATTGCAAAATAAAACTTAATAAAATCAAGTCGTTACACTTGCTCAATAGATTCCTCGCCTAGCATCCTGCACGATGCCTTCTTGAAGGCCGTGCGAAATGCACGATGGCCAGTGGTCGGAACCAGCCACCCAGCACGCACATCGAAGGATTGAAGGGCGCACAGAAAGGAAAATGCGCTCAGACGACGTCTGTAGGAAGGCGCGCAGATAGCTGCGCGAAGAAGCCTTTTATGAATCAGAATAGACCATGCAACTTGCCCGATTATTCCGGGACTAAACACCATCACATTTATAGTTAAGGAGTGCGGGACAGATGGAATCAGCCAAGGAACTTCAAGGCCGCATTCTTTTAGTGGATGACGAATCTGCGATCCTGCGCACCTTCCGCTATTGCCTGGAAGATGAAGGCTATACCGTCGCCACCGCGAACAGTGCCGCCCAGGCCGATGCCCTGATGCAGCGTCAGGTGTTCGATCTGTGCTTCCTCGACCTGCGCCTGGGCGAGGACAATGGCCTGGACGTGCTGGCCCAGATGCGCGTGCAGGCACCGTGGATGCGCGTGGTGATTGTGACCGCCCATTCGGCCGTGGATACCGCCGTGGACGCCATCCAGGCCGGCGCCGCCGACTACCTGGTTAAACCTTGCAGCCCAGACCAGCTGCGCCTGGCGACCGCCAAGCAACTGGAGGTGCGTCAGCTCTCGGCGCGGCTGGAAGCGCTGGAAGGCGCAGTGCGCCAGCCTAAAGACGGCCTGGACTCCCATAGCCCGGCAATGATGGTGGTGTTGGAAACCGCGCGGCAGGTGGCCGGGACAGACGCCAACATCTTGATCCTCGGCGAGTCCGGCACCGGTAAAGGTGAGTTGGCCCGGGCGATTCATGGCTGGAGCAAACGCTCGAAGAAGTCCTGCGTGACCATCAACTGCCCGTCACTGACCGCCGAGCTGATGGAAAGCGAACTGTTCGGCCACAGCCGCGGCGCATTCACCGGCGCCAGCGAAAGCACCTTGGGCCGAGTGAACCAGGCGGACGGCGGTACGCTGTTTCTCGACGAGATCGGCGATTTCCCCCTCACGTTGCAACCCAAGTTGCTGCGGTTTATCCAAGACAAAGAGTATGAGCGTGTGGGCGACCCGGTCACCCGCCGCGCCGATGTGCGCATCCTCGCAGCCACCAACCTGAACCTGGAAGACATGGTGCGCGATGGCCGCTTCCGTGAAGACTTGCTCTACCGCCTGAATGTCATCACCTTGCACTTGCCGCCGCTGCGCGAACGCAGTGAAGACATCCTGACCCTGGCCGATCGCTTCCTTGCCCGCTTCGTCAAGGAATACGCACGCCCGGCGCGCGGCTTCAGTGATAATGCCCGCGAAGCGCTACTCAACTATCGCTGGCCTGGCAACATCCGCGAACTGCGTAACGTGGTGGAACGCGCCAGCATTATTTGCCCTCAGGAGAAGGTGGAGATCAGCCACCTGGGGATGGCTGAGCAACCCACCAACAATGCACCGCGTATCGGCGCGGCATTGAGCCTGGATGAGCTGGAGAAAGCCCATATCGGCGCCGTACTTGCGACCAGTGACACGCTGGACCAAGCGGCCCGCACACTCGGCATCGATGCGTCGACGCTGTACCGCAAACGCAAGCAGTACAACCTTTGAACAGGACCTTATGAAGCTCGCGATGAAACTGCGCACCCGGTTATTCCTGAGCATCTCAGCGCTGATCACCGTGGCTTTGCTGGGGTTGATCCTGGGCTTGGTCAGCGTCATGCAAATGGCCAAGACCCAGGAATCGCTGATCCGCAGTAACTTCATCACCCTGGACCTGGGGCTCAAGTTGCGTCAGAGCCTGGGCGACCAGTTGATCATGATGCTGGAGAAACGTCCCGACCCGGACGCCCTGCAAGCCTCCAAGCAACATTATTTCGACCTGTTGGACCAAGGCATCGCCCATGAGCAGATAGACGGCAAAAACCATGGCTTCAGCCAGGCACGCTCCGATTACCAGAAGCTGCTGGAAGCGTTTGACCAATCCCAACAGGCATCACCGCCCGCAGGCAGCAAAGAAAAGCTGACTGAAACTTTCAACATATTGCGTAACGGCCTGATCGCCGATCACAAGCGGGCGCTGGAAAATATCAGTACCAGCGAACATAAATCCCGCGAACGAGCACTGTTGATTGCCGGCCTGCTCGGCCTGGTAGGGCTCGCGGTACTGATCATCGGTTTCGTCACGGCCCATGGCATCGCCCGGCGTTTCGGCGGCCCCATCGAGGCGCTGGCCAAGGCCGCCGACAAGATCGGGCAGGGCGATTTTGAAGTCACGCTGCCGATCTCCTCCGCAGCGGAAATGAACCTGCTGACCCGCCGCTTCGGCATCATGGCCGAAGCGTTGCGCCAACATCAGGCCACTAACATCGATGAGCTGCTGGCCGGCCAACAGCGCCTGCAAGCGGTGCTCGACAGTATTGATGACGGCCTGTTGATGATTGATCGCCAAGGCTGCCTGGAGCACCTCAACCCTGTGGCGCAGCGTCAATTGGGCTGGGATGAGGAGCGGTTGGGTCAAGGGCTTGGCGAAGCCATGGGTCGCGCGGAAATGGATGAACAGCTGCAACTGGTGCTACGCGGCGGCAACCTGGAGCGGGCCCCGGATGACCTGGAGGTGGAAGTCGAAGGGGAGCTGCGCCTGCTGACCTACAGCCTGACCCCGGTCAGCCATACACAGGGGCACATTCTCGGGGCCGTAATGGTGCTGCATGATGTGACTGAACAGCGCGCCTTCGAGCGGGTGCGCAGCGAGTTCGTGTTGCGCGCCTCCCATGAGCTGCGCACGCCGGTTACCGGCATGCACATGGCCTTCGGCTTGTTCCGTGAACGGGCCAAGTTCCCACCGGAGTCCCGCGAGGCGGACCTGCTGGATACGGTCAATGAAGAAATGCAGCGCCTGATGCAGTTGATCAACGACCTGCTCAACTTCTCGCGCTACCAGAACGGCCTGCAAAAACTCACCCTGGGGACGTGCGATGTCACCGACTTGCTGGAGCACGCACGGGCCCGATTTGCTGAGCCTGCGAACGCCCAGCACATTGAATTGCTGGTGGAGGCCCAACCTGAGTTGCCACGGCTATATGCCGACCAAGTGCAACTGGAGCGGGTGCTAGACAACCTGCTGGGCAATGCCCTGCGCCACACCGCCGACGGTGGGCAGATCCGCCTGCAGGCACGGCGCCATGGCGAGCGGGTGATTATCAGCGTCGAGGATAACGGCGAAGGTATCGCCTACGGCCAGCAAGGGCGAATCTTCGAACCCTTTGTGCAGGTGGGCCGCAAGAAAGGCGGTGCGGGCCTGGGGTTGGCACTGTGCAAGGAGATCGTGCAATTGCACGGCGGCCGCATGGGCGTGTACTCACGGCCGGGGCAGGGCACGCAGTTCTATATGGCGTTGCCCCTGTAGGAGCGAGCTTGCTCGCGAAAAACGCATAGACGACACGGGCTGGCTCAGCACAGCGTTATCGTTGACGTTCTTCGCGAGCAAGCTCGCTCCTACATTATTTTTACATCATCAGCGGTGATTCAAGGCCCGCAGGATCGCGGCGCTTTCAGCATCCGGGGTGCCGTCAAACAATGACGGGCGGAAACGCATCTGGAATGCGGCGATGACATGCCGCGTGGCCACGTCCAGCTCACCGGTCTGCGGCGTCTGGTAGCCCAGGCGCGCCAGCTCTTCCTGGAACCAGGTAATACTCGGCAACTGCGCGGCGTACTGCACCTGGAACCGAGCGACCGCCTGGGCATCCGGCCACACGGCCAGACCTTCTGCCGCTAAACGCTTCCAAGGGAACAACGGGCCTGGGTCCAGCTTGCGCAGTGGGGCGATGTCGCTGTGACCGATGATGTTTTTCGGGTCGATGCCGTTGCGCTTGCTGATGTCCTTGAGCAGCACGATCAGCGACTGCACCTGCGCTTCTGAATAGGGGTACCACACACGCCCCGTCGGCGTATCGCTGAATCCTGGGTTCACGATCTCGATACCGATGGAACTGGAATTGAGCCAGGTGCGCCCCATCCACTCGCTTTCCCCCGCGTGCCAGGCGCGCTGGCTTTCATCCACCAGCTTGTAGATGGTGCCGGAGGCGTCGTCGCCGATCAGGTAATGGCTGCTGACCTGGCCATGGGTCAACAGCGCCAGGGAACGTTCAAGGTTGGTCGAGGTGTAATGCACCACGACGAACTGCACGCGGTTGTCGTGGTTAACCGAAGGATGGCTGGTGTTCAGGCGCGGGCCACTGGCGCAGCCGGCGAGCAGAAGAAACGCTAAAGCGATATACAAGGATTTCATGGCGAGAGGCAGTACACTGAAAGACGATAATGCAACAGTGTAACGTAAGGCTCACAGCAAGGCGGTCAAATTACAAAATGGAACATCTTTTACGCCGCCTGCACCTGATTACGTCCCGCGGCCTTTGCCCTGTAGAGCGCTTCATCGGCACGCTTGAGCGCCAGGTCACTGCGCTCGCCAGGCTGAAACTGCGCCACGCCCATGGACACCGTGATCGTTACCCGCTCACCCTTGAAGTGGAACGGGCACGCTGCGATAGCCTCACGCAATACTTCACCTACGGCCAGGGCATCCGCCAAGGTCGAGTCGGGCATTAGCAGTACAAACTCCTCACCCCCAAAACGCGCGATGAAGTCCGTCGGCCGCAGGCGTTTGCTCAGCACATTGGCGATGATCTTCAAGACTTTGTCCCCAGCCAGGTGACCGTAACCGTCGTTGATGCGCTTGAAGTGGTCCAGGTCGAGCATGGCCAGCGACAGGCTGTTACCCCGCTGATGCCAGGCGTTGACCTCGTAATCGAGGCGTTCGCTCCACGCTGCGCGGTTGGGCAGGCCGGTGAGCGGATCGATCAAGGCCTTCTGGCGCTGCACCTCCAGGTGCTCGCGGTAGCCCTGGGCTTCCTGCTCCATATGGGCCACGCGTTCAGCCAGGCCTTTGAGGCGTGCGGCCACTTCCTGTTCGCGCAGGTCGCGCTGTTGCTGGTGTTCGTCCATGGTGCCGAGCAAGCCTTCAAGGTGGCTTTCGAGCACCTGCTTGAGGCTGCCCAGGTCGGCGGCGTCCTGCACGCTGGTTTGCAGGCCGTCGACCTGCTCACGAATCTGCGTGTCCAGCTCCCGCGCGGCCAGGCTGCTGTCGGCGTGGCCCTCGCTGGCGACCTGCAGATGGCCCTGGAATGCCTCGAGACGTTCGTTGAGCTGCTTGAGATAAGCCTCGAACTCATGCTGGCCACTGTCGGTGATCGCCAGCATCAGCACCGCCAGGTCATCCAGGATCGGCAGCAGTTCGTACCAGTTCAAGCCATGGGCGAGACGCTCACGCATTGCCTCGGCCTGGGGTTGGTGACGTTCGGGCAGGGAAAGATCTTCCAGCAGGCCGAGTAAAGTGCCTTCAATGTGCTTGGCCACCGAGCTGTAGGACGGTTCAGGCGAATCGGGCAGGGCGTAGGTGCCGTCCGGTTGCAGTTCGTCGGGCTCGGGGCTTTCTAGCACGGGGGGCAGCGACAGGCTGCCGATGCGGGTCTCATCCGGCGTTTCCACTGGAACCGGCGGCGGTTCGATAAAGGCGGCGAGTGCGCTCTCGTGAGCAGGCTCCGCTACCGGTGACGCCTGCACGTCGGGTTCAGATAATTGCGCAGGCACAATCGATGGCGGCTCTGGAGCGTCGAATACCGGCGTTTCGCTGGCGACCTCTTGCGCTTCGGTGACTGCAACAGGCGCAGGCTTCGAGGCCACGGGTGCGGATGGCAACGGCGCAAAGGCACGCAAGGCTTGGGTCAATTCTTCCGATTGCCCAGATTCTTCCGGTTCGGGCGCGGGTTTGGGCGCTGCGGGCTTTGGCGGCGCCGATTGCGCTGCTGGCAGTAGCTCGGCATCAACCGGAAGCGCTTCACTGGCGGCCTCTTTACTGCCAAACAGGCGTTGCAACAGGCCCGGCCCTGGGCGTGTGGTTTCGCCATCCGGCTCCAGATTATTCAGCGCCTGCCCCTGCAGGCTGCTCAGCTCACTGAGCAGCAGCGGTATCTCCCGCGCTTGCGCCACGCGACCATCGAGCTGCTTGGCGAAGGTTTTCAGCGGGCGAGCCACTTCGCGAGGCAGCGGCAGCTTTTGCAACTGGGTGACCAATGCGGTGAGCGCGGTGCTGATCTGGTCGACGCGGGTTTCGCGGCGCTGCTCCGAATCCAACACGGCCTTTTCCAGGCGCGGCAGTAAAGCGGCGAGCGCAGCATCCATGTCGTCCGTGCGCACGACATCGCGCATTTCCTTCATGCATTGATCGACGGCGCGGTCGGTGCCTTCGGCGGCCAGCGTGCTGCGCACCAGCCCGCGGCGCAGCAAATCGAGGCGGGCAGCCCAGCGGCGTTCGAGTTTGTCTTGTTGCTCGATGCTTTGAAGGTATTTCTCTTTCCAGCGCTGGGCGTCGTCGCTCATGCAAGGGGTCCGCGAGGGCCTGGGCTCAACGCGGGTAATGCATCAGCCGTGAGCGAACCCGGCAGACGAATCTCTACCGCGACCGGCAGGTGATCAGAAATGGGCTGCGCCAGCACCTGCACACTTTCCAGTGTGAGGCTTGGGCTGAGCAGGATATGGTCAAGACAGCGCTGCGGGCGCCAGCTGGGAAACGTGGCTTCGACTTGCGGGGCCAGTAACCCCAGGTCGCGCAGCGGAGAATTCTGCAGCAGGTCGTTGGCATGGGTGTTCATGTCACCCATGAGCACCTGGTGCTTGTAGTTGCCAATCAATTCACGCACGTAGGCCAGTTGCAGGTTGCGCGTACGCCCCCCGAGGGCCAGGTGCATCATCACCACCACCAAGGCTTCCGGGCCTTCGCCAAAACGCACAAGGATTGCCCCGCGCCCTTTGGGGCCTGGCAAGGGGTGATCTTCAATGGCAGTGGGTTTGAGACGGCTGAGCACGCCGTTGCTGTGCTGTGCCAGGCGCCCTAGATTACGGTTGAGTTGCTGATACCAGTACGGAAAAGCACCCAACTGAGCCAGGTGTTCCACCTGGTTGATATAGCCGGAGCGCAGGCTGCCGCCGTCGGCTTCCTGCAAGGCGACCAAGTCGAAGTCGCTGAGCAGGTCGCCGATTTTCTGCAAGTTACCGGTACGCCCCTTGTGGGGCAGCAGGTGCTGCCAGCCACGCGTGAGGTAGTGCCGATACTTCTCGGTACTGTTGCCCACCTGGATGTTGAAGCTGAGCAGGCGCAAGCGGCTGTCTGCCGGCAGGCCCGTGGACTCCAGGTGATGCTCGTTGACCTGCGGCTCATGCAGGCCAACGACACGCTCGGTACCCCAGCGGCGCATGGCGAGCCCCTTACTTGGCAGCGCGTTCTTTGGCAATCAGTTGGTCAGCAACGTTCAGGGTCGCTTCAGGACCACCGGTGCTGCCCAGGTCGAAACGGTATTTGCCGTTGACGATCAGGGTTGGAACGCCTTGCACGCCGTACTTCTGCGCGAGTTCCTTGGCCTGTTTGATCTGGCCCTGGATAGCGAAGGAGTTGAAGGTCGCCAGGAACTTGTCCTTGTCGACACCCTGAGTGGCAACGAAGTCAGCCATTTCGTCCGGCTTGGTCAGGCGCTTGCCTTGTTTCTGGATCGCTTCGAAGACGGCGTTGTGGACCTTGTGCTCGACACCCATGGCTTCCAGGGTCAGGAACAGTTGGCCGTGGGCGTCCCATGGGCCACCGAACATGGCGGGAATGCGACGGAAGTTAACGTCCTTGGGCAGCTTTTCAGCCCATGGGTTGATAGTCGGCTCGAAAGAATAGCAATGCGGGCAGCCGTACCAGAACAGCTCCACCACTTCGATCTTGCCCGGTACTGCAACGGGAACCGGGTTAGACAGCTCAACATAGGTTTTACCGGCTTCAAGCGGCACATCGGCAGCTTGTGCGGTCATGCCGAAGAGGCTGGCAGTGACGAGAGCGGCGCTGAGGATCAGATTACGCATGCTTTACTCCTGGACAAATAAAGTCGCCTCACGCGACCTTTGTTGTGACAGGTCTACGCGGACATGAGTTCGTTAGTGTAACGGCAGCGGCCACAAAAAAGGGCGGCCTGAGCCACCCTTTTTATGCTTGCATCGCGGGATTAATCGAGCGTTAACGCCCAGCCCGGTCAGTGCAGGCCCTGGATATAACTGGAGAGGGCTGCGATGTCTTCGTCGCTCAGCTTGCGAGCGATGGTGCGCATGGTCATCGCGTCGCCATCGTTGGCCCGGCCGGCTTCTTCTTTGCGAAAGTCGGTCAACTGCTTGGCGATGTAGGTGGCGTGCTGGCCGCTCAGGCGCGGGAAGCTGGCAGCAGCGTTGCCTGCGCCATTGGGCGAGTGGCAACCGGTGCAGGCAGGCAGGCCTTTTTCCAGGTTCCCGCCACGGAACAACTGCTCTCCACGGGCGACCAATTTAGGATCGGCAGCTCCCACACTGCCCTTCTGGCTGGCAAAATAGGCCGCGAGGTCCGCCAGGTCCTGATCGCTGAGATTGGTCAGCAGGCCGGTCATTTCCAGCACCGTGCGCTTGCCGCTCTTGATATCCTGCATCTGCTTGGTCAGGTAACGCTCACCCTGGCCGGCCAGCTTGGGGAAATTCGGCGCCGGGCTGTTACCATCCGGTCCGTGGCAAGCACCACACACGGCGGCTTTCGCCTGGCCCGCTGTAGCGTCGCCTGCAGCATGGGCAACACTGGTGATGCCCAAGGTCAACAGCAGACTCACGATCAGTTTGTTCATCAGCTAATCCAACTACGGCTAAGGGTTTAAGAGTTATCTACCGGGTTTACTCACCATCACATCAGTGACGGCCTGGTAATCCTCAGTACTGCAGTCCATGCACAAACCACGCGGCGGCATTGCCTTGAAACCCTGGGTCACGTGCTGCGTCAGCCTGACCATGCAAACTCGGTTGATCCTGTGTAGCCTGAGCGCCGTAAAGCGGAATCAGGGCAGCAGAAGCGAGCAACCGTCGGTCCATACATCGACCTTTTCAGGGTTTGAGAGCGTTTTGCGTTCTAATGCGCAATAAAGGTCTTTCGCTCCCGTGAACTTCATCCTTCGCTGGGACAAAGCACACACAAAATCTGCGGCATTATATACTGGCGCTACTGAAACGGAAACGACACCGCTTGCCGCACCCTTTCTCGGCACCGCCCACATCGGAAATCTCATGCAACTCAAGAACCCCATCCTCGGCCTGTGCCAACAGTCCACCTTCATGCTCAGCGCCGCCAAAGTGGACCAATGCCCCGATGACGAGGGCTTTGAAGTCGCCTTTGCCGGCCGCTCCAACGCCGGTAAATCCAGCGCACTGAACACCCTGACCCACGCCAGCCTGGCGCGCACCTCGAAAACCCCGGGCCGCACGCAACTACTCAATTTCTTCAAGCTAGACGATGATCGGCGTCTGGTCGACCTGCCGGGCTACGGTTATGCAAAAGTACCTATCCCGCTGAAGCTGCACTGGCAGCGTCACCTCGAGGCTTACCTGGGCGGTCGCGAGAGTTTGAAGGGTTTGATTCTGATGATGGATATCCGTCATCCAATGACCGACTTCGACTTGCTGATGCTCGATTGGGCGGTCGCCAGCGGCATGCCGATGCACATTTTGCTGACCAAGGCCGACAAGCTCACCTACGGTGCAGCCAAGAACACCCTGCTCAAAGTGCAGTCCGAAATCCGTAAGGGTTGGGGCGACACCATCACCATTCAGCTGTTCTCCGCCCCCAAGCGCATGGGTTTGGAAGAGGCTTACACCGTACTGGCCGGCTGGATGGAACTCGCTGACAAGGGCGCAGAAATCGCCGAATAACTTTTCTGCGGGCAAAAAAAACCCCGGACTTCTTTTGGGGAGGGGAAGTTCGGGGTTCAAGTTCCGGACCGCTAGGGCGGGGTCCGGAATTATCTGCCAACACTTAACACAACATAGGAGCATTGAAGGGCTTCACCACCCATTCAGTAACTCTGAGTGGCAGTTCACAGGTTAAGTTCCGACAGGCTCAAAAAACTATTGGAAATAACTGACCGCGGTTTGCGCTCTAAACCGCCTCGCCACCGCGCAATGTGATGGCGAAGCCGCAGAATCAGTGCGCCTCGTCCCAGTTGTCGCCTACGCCTACGTCCACCACCAAAGGCACGTCCAACTGTGCCGCCGCGCTCATATGCTCGCGAATCTTCTCGCTGACCTGCGCGACCAGGTCTTCGCGCACCTCCAGCACCAATTCGTCGTGCACCTGAAGGATGACCTTGGCGTCCAGGCCCGACTCGGTCAGCCAGTTATCCACCTGCACCATGGCTTTCTTGATGATGTCCGCCGCCGTGCCCTGCATCGGCGCGTTGATCGCTGTGCGCTCGGCCGCCGCGCGCTCCTGGGGCTTGTTGGAGTTGATATCCGGCAAGTACAGGCGTCGCCCGAAGAAGGTTTCGACATAGCCCTGATCCGCCGCCTGGGCGCGGGTGCGCTCCATGTATTCGCGAACCCCTGGATAGCGGGCGAAGTACACATCGATGTAAGCCTTGGCGGTCTTGGTATCGACACCGATGTCCTTGCCCAGCTTCTGGGCACCCATGCCGTAGATCAGGCCGAAGTTGATCGCCTTGGCGCTGCGGCGCTGGTTGGACGTGACCTCGTTCAACTCGACCTTGAACACTTCGGCCGCCGTGGCCGTGTGCACGTCCAGATCATTGCGAAAGGCATTCATCAACCCTTCGTCCTTGGACAAATGCGCCATGATCCGCAGCTCGATCTGCGAATAGTCCGCCGCCAGCAGCTTGTAGCCCTTGGGCGCGACAAATGCCTGGCGAATGCGCCGCCCCTCGGCGGTGCGCACCGGGATGTTCTGCAGGTTCGGGTCGCTGGAGGACAAGCGCCCGGTCGCCGCGACGGCCTGATGGTAGGACGTATGAATACGCCCGGTACGCGGGTTGATCTGTTCCGGCAGGCGGTCGGTATAGGTACTTTTGAGCTTGCTCATGCTGCGGTACTGCATCAGTACCTTGGGCAGCGGGAAATCATCTTCGGCCAGTTTGGCCAGCACTTCTTCAGCCGTGGAGGCCTGGCCCTTGCCGGTTTTTTTCAACACCGGCATGCCGAGTTTCTCGTACAGGATCGCCCCGAGTTGCTTGGGCGACCCCAGGTTGAATTCTTCACCGGCGATCTCGTACGCCTGGCGCTCCAGTTCGACCATCTTGTTACCCAGCTCGATGCTCTGAATGCCGAGCAGGTCCTTGTCCACCAGTGCGCCCTGGCGCTCGATGCGTGCCAGTACCGGCACCAGCGGGATCTCGATGTCCGTCAGCACACTGGCCAGGCTCGGGATCGCTGCCAGTTGCGCGTACAAGTGCTGATGCAGGCGCAAGGTCACGTCGGCATCTTCGGCCGCGTAAGGGCCGGCTTGCTCAAGGGCGATCTGGTCGAACGTGAGTTGCTTGGCGCCTTTGCCGGCGATGTCCTGGAAGCTGACCGTGTCGTGGTCCAGGTATTTCTTCGCCAGGCTGTCCATATCGTGCCGCGTCGCGGTGGAGTTGAGCACATAGGATTCGAGCATGGTGTCGAAGGCGATGCCGCGCACGGTAATGCCCTGGGCAGGGTCGCCGCCAATGGCGCAGTTGGCCAGGATGTTCATGTCGAACTTGGCGTGCTGGCCCACCTTGAGTTTGGTCGGGTCTTCCAACAATGGCTTCAGGGCCAGCAGCACGGTGTCGCGGTCCAACTGCTCCGGCGCACCGATGTAGGCGTGCGTCAGCGGAATGTAGGCAGCCTCATGGGGCTGCACGGCGAACGAAAGCCCGACCAATTGCGCCTGCTGGGCATCGATCCCGGTGGTTTCGGTATCGAAGGCAAACAGCTTGGCGTCGTTGAGCTTCTGCAGCCACAGATCGAACGTGGCCTGGTCGAGGATGGTGGTGTAAACCGTCTCT
Organism: Pseudomonas salmasensis; assembly: GCF_014268375.2. Taxonomy (NCBI): domain Bacteria; kingdom Pseudomonadati; phylum Pseudomonadota; class Gammaproteobacteria; order Pseudomonadales; family Pseudomonadaceae; genus Pseudomonas; species Pseudomonas salmasensis. Next base: position 3,647,175 of record NZ_CP077083.1, on the reverse strand, counting down.
ACGGGCACCGATACCACCGCCTCCACGGGTACCTGCGCGACAGGCGCGACTTCATTGGCCGCCTTCAGCTCGACACGCTTGGTGTCGCGCTGGATCTCGTCGTACCAGCTCTTGAACTCCAGCAATGTGTACAGCTCAAGCAGCTTTTCGCGGTCCGGTTCGATCAGGTGCAAATCATCCAGCCCGATATCCAGCGGCACATCAATCTTGATCGTCGCCAACTGATAGGACAGGAATGCCATCTCCTTGTGCTCTTCCAGCTTGGCCGGCAGGGTCTTGGCCCCACGGATAGGCAGGGTCGGCACAATATCCAACTGCTCATAAAGCTCTTTGAGGCCGCCATTGACCCCCACCAGCAAGCCGGAGGCGGTCTTGGGGCCAATGCCCGGAACGCCGGGAATGTTGTCGGACGAATCCCCCATCAACGCCAGATAGTCGATGATCTGCTCCGGAGCGACGCCGAATTTCTCCTTAACGCCCTCGATGTCCATGGAGCTACCGGTCATGGTGTTGACCAAGGTAATGTGGCCGTCCACCAACTGCGCCATGTCTTTGTCACCGGTGGAGATCACCACCGGGCGGCTGGCGGCCGCGCTGCTGCGGGCCAGGGTGCCGATCACGTCATCGGCCTCGACGCCCTCGACGCACAGCAACGGGAAGCCAAGAGCGATCACGCTTTGATGCAGCGGCTCGATCTGCAGGCGCATGTCATCGGGCATGCTCGGGCGGTTGGCTTTGTATTCGGCGTACATCTCATCGCGAAACGTCCCGCCCTTGGCGTCGAAAACCACCGCGAACGGGCTGTCCGGGTACTGCTTGCGCAGGCTTTTGAGCATGTTCAACACGCCCTTGACCGCACCGGTGGGCAGGCCTTTGGAGGTGGTCAGCGGTGGCAGCGCGTGGAAGGCGCGGTACAGATAAGAAGAACCGTCCACCAGGACGAGGGGCGCTTGGCTCATGAGCAGGATCAACCTTTTCGGCGGGTCAGGCGCTAGAATAGCCGGACCAATGAAAACAAAGGGACAAGGTTATCATGCGTACATTCAATCGCCTGCTGTTGACCGGTTTGATTGCACTCGCTCCGATGGCTGCCATGGCGGCAGACGATGCCCCTTCGGCAGACCCGGAAGTTACCATTCGCACGGAAGGCGACAAAACCATCCAGGAATACCGCCAAAACGGCTTCCTGTACGCAATCAAGGTCACCCCGAAGGGCGCACCGCCGTACTTTCTGGTACGTGCGGACGGCACCGACGCGAACTTCATCCGCTCTGACCAGCCGGATATGCTGATCCCGTCATGGAAGATCTTCGAATGGAAATGATTTCTTAATTTTAACCGGCGCTGCCCACCGCAGCGCCCGTAACGGCAGTTTTAACCATGTCTGTGTTCACCCCCCTGGCTCGGCCCGAGCTGGAAACCTTTCTCGCCCCTTACGGGCTCGGCCGCCTGCTTGATTTCCAGGGGATTGCCGCCGGCAGCGAAAACACCAATTTCTTTATCAGCCTGGAGAAGGGCGAGTTCGTCCTGACCCTGGTTGAGCGTGGCCCGGTGGCAGAAATGCCGTTCTTCATCGAACTGCTCGACGTGCTCCACGACGCCGACCTGCCGGTGCCGTACGCTCTGCGCACGACCGACGGCATCGCTTTGCGCCAACTCAAGGGCAAACCGGCCTTGCTGCAACCACGTCTGGCGGGCAAGCACATCAAGGAGGCCAATGCGCAGCATTGTGCCCAGGTTGGCGAACTGCTCGGCCACCTGCACCTGGCCACCCAAGGCGAAAAGGTACTTGAACGCAAGACCGACCGTGGCCTGGAGTGGATGCTCAGCGAGGGCGCGCAGCTTATTTCGCATCTCAACGAGACCCAACAACGCCTGCTGCGTGATGCGCTGGCCGAGATCGACGCCCACAAGGCCGATATCCTCGGCCTGCCACGGGCGAATGTGCACGCCGATCTGTTTCGCGATAACGCGATGTTTGAAGGCACGCACCTGACGGGCCTGATCGACTTCTACAACGCCTGTTCGGGGCCGATGCTCTACGACGTGGCCATCGCCTTGAATGACTGGTGCTCGGATGCCGAGGGCGTGATTGACGGTCACCGTGCCCGGGCGTTGCTGGGCGCCTACGCGGGGCTACGGGCCTTTACCGCGAAGGAGGCCGAGCTATGGCCGACCATGCTGCGCGTGGCGTGCGTACGGTTCTGGCTGTCCCGGCTGATCGCGGCCGAGTCATTTGCCGGGCAGGATGTGTTGATTCATGACCCGGCTGAGTTCGAGCACCGCTTGGCGCAGCGTCAGCAGGTCACGGTCCACCTGCCGTTCGCACTGTAACCCGCCCCTGTAGGAGCGAGCTCGCTCGCGAAAAACCTGAGAGCGACGCGTTTATCCAGCAAGAGCGCGTCACCGTTGACGTTCTTCGCGAGCAAGCTCGCTCCTACAGCGAGGCAGTACGGCGCTAGAGCGACTCCAGGCAACCGGCCAGGTCATTGCCGAGTTTTTCCAGCACCTGCTCATAACCCTGCGCGGTGGCCGGCGTATAGCCACCCAACGCATCCAACTCCGCCAACTTCACCGGCAACCCGGCTACCAGGGTTTCGGCCAAGCGAGGTCGCAATGGCGGCTCGCTGAACACGCACGTCTTGCCCACTTCCTGCAAACGCGCGCGCATCGCCGCTACGTGTTGGGCGCCCGGCTGTACTTCGGCGGCTACGCTGAACACGCCCGCATGCTTCAAGCCGTACGCCTCTTCGAAGTAATCAAAGGCTTCGTGGAACACGAAGTAAGGTTTGCCATCCACGCCCGCCAAACGCTGCTTCAGGCGCGCATCCAGCGCGTTCAGGCGTTCTTCGAAGGCTTTGGCATTGCTCTGATAACGCTCGGCATTGGCCGGGTCGGCGGCGCTGAGGTCGGCCGCCATCCGTGCGGCGATCACGCGCGCATTGACGGTCGACAGCCACAGGTGCGCATCCACGCTGCCTGGGCGGTGATCGTGGTCATGTTCGTCGGCTTCATCGGCATGAGAATGGCTATCTGCGCCGAAAATGCGCAGTTTCATGCCTGGCAGGTCCTGCGCGGCCACCGTTGTCGCCGTACGGCCTTTGAGCACACGCGGCAAAAACGTTTCCATGTCTGGCCCGATCCAGTACAGCAGGTCGACCGACTGCACGCGCCGTACGTCGGATGGGCGCAAAGCGAAGTTATGTGGCGACGCCCCGGGCGGCAGCAATACCTCTGGAACAGCCACGCCGTCCTGCACGGCAGCCGCAATCAGCTGCAACGGCTTGATGCTCGTCAGTACCTTGACCTCGGCCTGAGCGGCACTCGCAACGAACAAACTGGTGACAAATACGACAAAAACGGGAAAAAGTCGGGACACGATGACCACTCGATGGCGTAGGAACGGGTAACATAATAACGTCTCTATCAAATATCTGTCGCCGCTCATGCCTAAAACACCGCTTGCCAGCCGTCCCCACGACCACTCTCACTGCGTGCACACCGCATTGTCAGAGGCCGACACCCTGTGCGCGAAGAAAGGCTTGCGCCTGACCGCCTTGCGTCGCCGGGTGCTGGAGCTGGTGTGGCAGAGCCACAAGCCTTTGGGTGCGTACGACATTCTTGGTGTCCTCAGCGAGCAGGACGGCCGCCGCGCCGCGCCGCCTACCGTTTACCGTGCGCTGGATTTCCTGCTGGAAAACGGCCTGGTGCACCGTATCGCCTCGCTCAACGCCTTTGTCGGTTGCAACCACCCGGAGCACGCGCACCAAGGTCAGTTCCTGATCTGCCGCGAGTGCCACGCCGCCATTGAGCTTGAACAAAAAAGCATCAGCGACGCCATTGTCAAAAGCGCTGCCGACGTCGGCTTCAAGGTCGAGGGGCAAACGGTCGAAGTGGTCGGCCTGTGCGCAGGCTGCCAGGGGGTTTGATGAGCAATGCGTTAATCCGCCTGGAGCAGGTCGGGGTCACGTTCGCCGGGCAAAACGTGCTGGAAAACATCGCACTGAGCGTGGAACCGGGGCAAATCGTCACCCTGATAGGCCCCAACGGCGCCGGCAAGACCACCCTGGTGCGCGCCGTACTCGGGCTGCTCAAGCCCCACAGCGGCACGGTTTGGCGCAAGCCCAAGCTGCGCGTGGGCTATATGCCGCAAAAGCTGCATGTGGACCCGACGTTGCCGCTCTCCGTATTGCGCTTCCTGCGCCTGGTGCCCGGCGTAGACCGTGCCCGCGCCCAGGCCGCGCTTAAGGAAGTGGGCGCCGAACACGTCATCGACAACCCGGTGCAAAGCATCTCCGGCGGCGAAATGCAGCGCGTGCTGCTGGCCCGCGCCTTGCTGCGCGAGCCCGAATTGCTGGTACTCGATGAGCCCGTGCAAGGCGTCGATGTCGCCGGCCAGGCCGAGCTGTACAGCCTGATCACCCGCCTGCGCGACCGCCATGGTTGCGGCGTGCTGATGGTCTCCCACGACTTGCACCTGGTGATGAGCACCACCGACCAAGTGGTCTGCCTCAACCGCCATGTGTGCTGCTCCGGCCACCCGGAACAAGTCAGTGGCGACCCGGCGTTCGTGGAGCTGTTCGGCAAGAACGCCCAGAGCCTGGCGATCTATCATCACCACCACGACCACGCCCATGACCTGCATGGCGCCGTCGTCGATACCCCCCACGTTCATGGAGATAGCTGCAAGCATGGCTGATTTTCTGCTCTACGCCCTGCTGGCAGGCTTGGCTTTGGCGCTGGTGGCGGGCCCGTTGGGCTCGTTTGTGGTCTGGCGGCGCATGGCCTATTTCGGCGACACCTTGTCCCATGCCGCCTTGCTGGGCGTGGCCATGGGTTTTCTGCTGGATGTAAGCCCGGCCATCGCAGTGACCGTCGGCTGCTTGCTGCTGGCGGTGCTGCTGGTGACCCTGCAGCAACGCCAGCCACTGGCTTCCGACACACTGCTGGGCATCCTCGCGCCCAGTACCTTGTCCCTGGGCCTGGTGGTGCTGAGCTTCATGCATGAAGTGCGCATCGACCTGATGGCCTACCTGTTCGGCGACCTGCTGGCGATCAGCCCCACTGACTTGGCCTGGATCCTCGGCGGCAGCGCTGCCGTGCTGGTGTTGCTGGTGACCCTGTGGCGCCCGTTGCTGGCGATCACCGTGCATGAAGAACTGGCCAAGGTAGAGGGCTTGCCCGTCGCAGGCCTGCGTATGGCCCTGATGTTGCTCATCGCCGTGGTGATTGCTGTCGCGATGAAGATTGTCGGCGTATTGTTGATCACGTCGCTGCTGATCATTCCAGCCGCCGCCGCCCAGCGCCACGCTCGCTCTCCGGAGCAGATGGCGATTGGCGCCAGCCTCCTGGGGATGCTTGCAGTGTGTGGTGGCCTGGCGCTGTCCTGGTTCAAGGACACACCGGCCGGGCCGTCGATTGTGGTTACGGCGGCCGCCCTGTTTCTGCTGAGTTTTGTCCTGCCCCGTCGAGGGGTGTAGACTTGCTCGCTTTTTGCGCAAATAGAGAGTCGCAGGAATGAAGCCGTTCACCTCCCGTTATCTGCTCCTTGCCGCATTTTCACTGCTGCTGGGCGCCTGCCAAAGTACGCCGCCCGCTGCCCCCCAGGCTCCGGATCCGCGGGCTGCGGCCATCGCGCAGCTGGAACAAAACCTGGCCAGCAGCGAATTGGCCACCGCCGAAGACCAGTTGGCCGCACTGCAGGCCCAATCGCCCAACGACCCGGCACTTGAGGCCTACCAGCGTCAATTGGCCGAAGCCTACTTGCAGCGCAGCCAGATCGTGTTGCAAAAGGGCGATGTCAACGCGGCCGCCACGGCCCTGAGCCGTGCCCGCGCCTTGATGCCCAAGGCCCCTGCGCTGACGGGGGGCGTCAACAGCGCCATCAGCCATGCGCGCAAAGCCGAATTGGACCAGGCAGAAGCCGCGTTGAAAGCCGCTGAAGCCAAGCCCGCCGCCAAGGTCATCGACCCGGCAGCGCCGAGCACCACCGTGGCGCTGAACCTGGCGGATGTCGAAGATATGCGCCATCAGTTGGACGCGATCGCCACCGACGTGGTGAATTACCAGTGCGACGTCAGCATCCAGGTGCCACGTACCCAGGATTACCCGTGGCTGGCCACGTTACTGACCAAGCGGGTCAAGCGGATTGATTCGGGGTATGACCTGAAGATTCACCGGCAAATCCTGAAACATATTCCGGCGCAGGTTGTGCTGATTCCGCGCAAGGCGGACTAAAAGCATCGCAGGCAAGCCAGCGCTGGCTTGCCTGCGATGAAGACCTAACAAACAACCGATAAGTTAAGCCGGAATCGCCTTGGATTTCGGCTCACGCTCCCACACTCGATGCTGGGCAATCGCCGCAAAGAAGGCCTTGAACGCCTTGGCATCCGCGCCCACGATCAACCCTGCATCCGCCTCCAGTTTCAGCAGATCCAGCAAGGGTTTCACATCACTGGCTACCGCAATCGCCTTCAGGTGTTTGTAGGCTTCCAGTACGTAATGCAACGCCACACCATCACCGCTCAGCGCCTTCACCGACTCCTTGCCGCCTGGGATAAACACTGCGTCGAAGGCAATGGACGGCATGCCTTCCATCGAGGCGTCGACCGGCAGCGTGTTGCCTTGCGCGGTGGTTACCGGCGCCGAAGTAGGCCCCAGCAACTTGGCATGGGCGCCTTCAGCTTCCAGCGCGGCTTTTAGCGCGTCAATGGCCGCACCATCAACGCCGTTGGCTGCCAGAATCGCCACTTTGCGCGTTTTAATATCGCCCGATAGCAAGTTCACCTGGCTCAAGGCTGGCGACTCTTTCAACGACGTTTCACGGGCAGGCACCGTGCCCTTGGTTGGCGCTGGCAAGCCCAGGTTCTGCGCAACGCGCTTGGCCAGCTCCAAGTCGATATTGGCCAGGATCTCGTTGACCTGGCGCGCACGGATGAACTCGCGCTCCACCTTACCCAGCTCAAAGCTGTAGGCCGCGATAATGTGCTCTTTCTCGTGGTGGCTCATGCTGTTGTAGAACAGCGTGGCCTGGGAGAAATGGTCACCGAAGGATTCGCTGCGCTCACGTACTTTGTTGGCATCGACGCGCTCGTAGTAGGACTCAAAGCCACCATCGGTAGGACCAGCAGGGGTTTCCTTCGGCCAGCCACCATCAATGGAGTTTGGTTCGTAGGACGCACGGCCTTTATCGATCACCGTACGATGCTGAGCGTCGCGCTGGCCGTTATGGAACGGCACGACAGGCCGGTTGATTGGAATCTCATGAAAGTTCGGCCCGCCCAGTCGGCTGATCTGGGTATCGGTGTAGGAAAACAGACGGCCCTGCAGCAACGGGTCGTTGGTGAAGTCGATGCCCGGCACGATGTGACCCGGGCAGAACGCAACCTGCTCGACTTCAGCGAAAAAGTTGTCCGGGTTACGGTTGAGCACCATTTTGCCCAGCGGCGTGATCGGTACCAGCTCTTCGGGAATGATCTTGGTCGGGTCGAGCAAGTCGAAATCGAACTTATGCTCGTCTTCTTCGGCCACGATCTGCACGCCCAACTCCCACTCGGGGTAATCGCCGCTTTCAATCGCTTCCCACAGGTCACGACGGTGGTAGTCAGTATCTTTACCGGCCAGCTTTTGCGCCTCATCCCATACCAACGAGCAAGTGCCGACTTTCGGACGCCAGTGGAATTTCACGAAGCTGGACTTACCTTCGGTATTGATCAACCGGAAGGTATGCACCCCAAAGCCCTGCATGGCGCGCAGGCTTTTTGGAATGGCGCGGTCGGACATGGCCCAGATGACCATGTGCGCGGATTCCGGTTGCAGCGAGACAAAGTCCCAGAAGGTATCGTGGGCCGAACCGCCGGTAGGGATCTCGTTATGAGGCTCGGGTTTCACCGCGTGGACGAAGTCTGGAAATTTGATCGCATCCTGGATGAAAAACACCGGCATGTTGTTGCCCACCAGGTCGAAGTTGCCTTCGTCGGTGAAGAACTTCACGGCAAAACCGCGCACGTCACGCACGGTGTCGCCGGAACCACGCGGGCCCTGCACCGTGGAAAAACGCGCGAATACTGGGGTTTTATGCTCAGCCGTGCGCAGGAAACCTGCCTTGGTCAGCGCCGAATGGTCGCCGTAACTCTGGAAATAGCCATGGGCGCCCGTACCCCGTGCATGCACGATGCGCTCCGGAATGCGCTCATGGTCGAAGTGCGTGATCTTTTCACGCATGATGAAGTCTTCCAGCAGCGACGGGCCGCGCGCGCCGACTTTGAGGCTGTTCTGGTTATCGGAAATCTTCACGCCCTGATTAGTGCGCAGGGCCTGGCCGGTCGCATCGGAACGGAATTCTTCCAACGCCTGCAGTTTGGCGTTGGTGTTGCCACGGTCCAGGGTATCGGTACCCGCAAGTTCACTCTTGGGCGGGGTGGCTGGCTTCTTGGTACTCATCAGTCAAAACTCCTTATTCAAAGTGGCCAGAGCGGTCCCCGGCTCGTTTGAGCAAAACCCCAGGCACGGCACCTGGGAAATCGAGTTGCTTAAGTAGTGACTGACTCGGTTTTGCACCGTTCCTTTTTTATGACCTTTGATCGCGTTATTGCCAAATGACTGGATGAATACGAAATAAATGCTAAGAAACGCTATACGGACAGGCTAAAATGCGCGCCCGGCTAACCGCTGATCCCTTTTCAATGCGCCCCACAAGGTTCGCTACGTGATCGAGTTTCAAAACGTCCACAAAACCTACCGCGTCGCCGGTAAGGATATTCCCGCCCTGCACCCCACCAGCCTGCGCGTCGAGAACGGCCAGGTGTTTGGCCTGATTGGCCACTCGGGTGCCGGTAAAAGCACCCTGCTGCGCCTGATCAACCGCCTGGAAGAGCCCAGTGGCGGCCAGATCAAGGTGGATGGCGAAGAAGTCACCGCCCTGGACGCCAACGGCCTGCGGCGCTTTCGCCAGCAGGTCGGCATGATCTTCCAGCACTTCAACTTGCTGGCGTCCAAGACCGTCGCCGACAACGTCGCGCTGCCGCTGACCCTGGCCGGCGAACTGTCGCGCAAGGAAATCGACCAACGTGTGGCTGAACTGCTCGCCCGCGTCGGCCTGTCGGACCATGCCAAAAAGTACCCGGCGCAGTTGTCCGGCGGCCAGAAACAGCGCGTCGGCATCGCCCGAGCCCTGGCGACCAAGCCAAAAATCCTGCTGTGCGACGAAGCCACCAGCGCCCTCGACCCGCAAACCACGGCGTCGGTCCTGCAATTGCTGGCCGAGATCAACCGCGAGCTGAACCTGACCATCGTGTTGATCACCCATGAAATGGACGTGATCCGCCGCGTATGCGACCAGGTCGCGGTGATGGACGCCGGGGTGATCGTCGAGCAAGGCTCGGTGGCCGACGTGTTCCTGCACCCCAAGCACCCGACCACCAAACGCTTCGTACAAGAAGCCGAACAGGTGGACGAAGGCGAGCAGCGCGACGACTTTGCCCATGTGCCAGGCCGTATCGTACGCCTGACGTTCCAAGGGGACGCGACCTACGCGCCATTGCTGGGTACCGTCGCCCGGGAAACCGGGGTGGACTACAGCATCCTTGCCGGTCGTATCGACCGCATCAAAGACATCCCTTACGGGCAACTGACCCTCGCCGTCACCGGCGGTGACATGGAAGCCGCGTTTGCACGCTTCACCGCCGCCGACGTTCACATGGAGGTCCTGCGCTGATGGACGTTTTCCTGAGTTTCTTCGCCAATATCGACTGGTCTGAAATCTGGCTCGCCACCGGCGACACCATGACCATGCTGTTCGGCTCACTGTTCTTCACCGTGCTGCTGGGCCTGCCCCTGGGCGTGCTGTTGTTCCTGACCAGCCCGCGCCAGCTGTTCGAACAAAAAGGCCTGTACGCGCTGCTGTCGCTGATTGTAAACATCCTGCGCTCGCTGCCATTCATCATCCTGCTGATCGTGATGATTCCGTTCACGGTACTGATCACCGGCACGTCGCTGGGCGTGGCCGGCGCGATCCCACCGCTGGTCGTCGGCGCTACGCCATTCTTTGCGCGCCTGGTGGAAACCGCTCTGCGTGAAGTGGACCGTGGCATCATCGAAGCCACCCAGGCCATGGGCGCTACCACCCGCCAGATCATCACCAATGCGCTGTTGCCCGAAGCCCGCCCTGGCATCTTCGCGGCGATTACGGTGACGGCGATTACACTGGTTTCCTACACCGCGATGGCTGGTGTGGTCGGTGCTGGCGGCCTGGGCGACCTGGCCATCCGTTTTGGCTACCAGCGCTTCCAGACCGATGTGATGGTGGTCACGGTGGTGATGCTGTTGATTCTGGTGCAAATTCTGCAAACCGTCGGCGACCGGCTGGTGGTGCACTTTTCTCGTAAATAACGGCCATTGCCGGCACACAGCCGGCAGATGCCCGAACAAGGAGCTTGCTGGATGAAAAAACTACTGGTTGCTTTCGCCGCCGTGGCTGCGTTTTCCGCCCACGCCGAGACCATTACGGTCGCTGCTTCGCCGGTGCCTCACGCCGAAATCCTCGAATTCGTGAAGCCTGCCCTGGCCAAAGAAGGCGTGGATCTCAAGGTCAAAGTCTTCACCGACTACGTGCAGCCGAACGTACAGGTGGCTGAAAAGCGCCTGGACGCCAACTTCTTCCAGCACCAGCCGTACCTGGATGAATTCAACAAGGCCAAAGGCACTCACCTGGTGAGCGTCGGCGCTGTGCACCTGGAGCCTCTGGGCGCTTACTCCAGCAAGTACAAAAAACTGGCCGACCTGCCTGACGGCGCCAATGTGGTGATCCCGAACGACGCCACCAACGGCGGCCGTGCCTTGCTGCTGCTGGCCAAGAACGGCCTGATCACCCTGAAGGACCCGACCAACATCCTGTCGACCATCAAGGACATCACCGGCAACGATAAAAACCTGAAATTCCGCGAACTGGAAGCCGCCACCCTGCCCCGCGTGCTGACCCAGGTCGACCTGGCGCTGATCAACACCAACTACGCCCTGGAAGCCAAGCTGGACCCGTCCAAGGATGCCTTGGTGATCGAAGGCAGCGACTCGCCTTACGTGAACATCCTGGTAACCCGCGAAGACAACAAAGATGCAGACGCGGTGAAGAAGCTGGTTGCAGCCCTGCACACGCCTGAAGTGAAGAAATTCATCGAAGAGAAGTACAAAGGCGCGATCAAGCCAGCGTTCTGACCCAGCCCGATCTGTAGGAGCGAGCTTGCTCGCGAAAAACGTCAACGATAACGCGCGCTGCTTGAATAAACGCGGCGCCTGTGAGCTCTTCGCGAGCAAGCTCGCTCCTACAAAATCGGCTTTATGTGGCTGCTATTTGCGCTGTAGCAGCCCCGGCAACTGCGCCACCAGTTTCTGGTTGTTCAACGGCGCACGAATAAACCCACGCTGGGTACCGTCCGGGCCGATCAGGGCCAGGTTACCGCTGTGGTCGACGGTGTAGTTCGGCTTGCTGGTATCTGCCGGAATGAAAGGAATGCTCACCGCATTCGAAACCTTCTGCACATCCTCTACGTTCGCGCCCGTCAGGCCTTGGAACTGTGGGTCGAAGTAACCCAGGTACTGCTTGAGCTGCGCCGGGGTATCGCGGTGCGGATCGACGCTGACCAGGATCACCTGCAACTTATCCACAGCCTCTTTGGGCAGTTCGCTCTTGATCTGGCGAAGCTGGGCGAGGGTGGTCGGGCAGATATCCGGGCAGAAGGTGTAGCCAAAAAACAGCAGGCTCCATTTGCCCTTCAACTCATTGACCAGCACCGGCTGGCCTTCCTGGTCGGTCATGGTCACCGTTGGCAACTGGCGGCTTTGTGGCAGCAGAATGATGCCCGCGTCGATCAGCGCAGTGGGATCGCCCTGGCCTTTGCCCGAGAGCACTTTGTTGACGGTCAGGCCCATGATCAACGCCACCAGGGCCACGAGGATGAAGACGGTTTTTTGAGTTCGAGTCATAGGTTCAACAATAAGTAGTGGTCTACGAGCAGGGCGATAAACAGCAGCAGCAAGTACCAGATAGAGTACTTGAACGTGTTGATCGCCGCGTGCGGCTGGCTGCCACGGTACAACACCCAGGCCCATTGCAGAAAGCGCGCACCCAATACCAGCGCACAGGCCAGGTAGAGCAGCCCGCTCATGTGGATAACGTAGGGCATCAGGCTCACCGCCAGCAGGGCGAAGGTGTACAGCAGGATATGCACCTTGGTGTAGTGCTCGCCATGGGTGACCGGCAGCATCGGGATGTCGGCCTTGGCGTATTCCTCTTTGCGGTGAATAGCCAGGGCCCAGAAGTGTGGAGGGGTCCAGGCGAAGATGATCAGCACCAGCAGCAAGGGTTCGGCACTCACATGCCCGGTGACAGCCACCCAGCCCAGCAGCGGCGGCGCCGCACCGGCCAGACCGCCGATGACGATATTCTGCGGCGTGGCTCGCTTGAGAAAGCCGGTGTAGATCACCGCATAACCCAGCAGCGAAGCCAAGGTCAGCCAGGCCGCCAGCGGATTGGTGAACGCCAATAGCAGAGCCAGTCCCGCAATCGCCAGGAACAACGCAAACGCTAACGCCGCCATCGGCGAGACACGCCCCTCAGCCATGGGCCGCTTGTGAGTGCGCGCCATCACGGCATCAATCCGTCGATCGACCACATGGTTCACCGCCGCCGCGCCGCCGGCACACAGGGCGATGCCGAGGTTGCCGAACACCAGTACGGTCCAGGGCACCCCGGCGCGGGTGGCGAGGAACATGCCCACCAGCGAGGTGATCAGCATCAGCACCACCACTTTGGGCTTGGTCAGCTCCAGATAGTCACGCCAGATCGCCCGGTCGCGACGTGCGCCGATCACGGTCGCCATGGCAGTTCTCCTTTAAGAGTCATCAGGCCCGCCCCCTGTTTGCGCAGGATAAAACGCCAGCCGAACAGACGCGGGTGACGCACCCGAACCAGGCTGGTGCGCGCGTGGTAATTGACCAGCACCAGCGTCATCAACAACGCTGCCCCGCCGGCGTTATGCGCGACTGCCACCGGCAACGGCAGGCCGAACGCCACATTGCTCAGCCCCAGGCAGATTTGCGCAGCCAGGGCGATCAACAGCAGGCCGGCCAGGCGCGTCATCCCCACTGCCCGCAGTTGCCAGGCCAAGCCGAGCAACACCAGCGTGACCAGCACGGCGCCGATGCGATGCGTCAGGTGGATAGCAGTGCGCGCCTCGCTGTCGAGCTGCCCGCCCAGGTAATTGGGGCCGATGTGCTGGGTCAGGTGAAAGCCATTGGCAAAGTCCGCCGTCGGCCACCACTGACCATGGCAGGTAGGCAAATCGACACAGGCCACCGCTGCGTAGTTGGAACTGACCCAGCCGCCCAGGGCGATCTGCCCGATCACCAGCACCAGGCCCGCCGTTGCCCAATATTGCAGGCGCTTGGGCACGACCAACGCCGGCAGTACACCAGACAGCCGCAGGGTCAGCAGAAACAGCAGGCTCAAGGTCGCAAAGCCGCCCAACAGATGCCCTGTGACCACTTGCGGCCAGAGCTTCAAGGTCACGGTCCACATGCCAAACGCTGCTTGGGCGAATACCACCGCCAGCAGGAACAGCGGCAGCTTCACTGGCTGGCCCGGATCACGCCGGTGACGCCACGAACGCGCCGCCAGCAGCGCGATCATCAGGCCCAGGCTGCCCGCGAAGTAGCGATGGGTCATCTCGGCCCAGCCTTTGTCGGCCTCCACCGGCGTATCAGGAAAGTGCAACTCGGCATGGGCCAGTTGGGCTTCGCTTTGGGGCACGCTGATAAAGCCATAGCAACCCGGCCAGTCCGGGCAGCCGAGGCCGGCGTGGGTCAGGCGGGTATAGGCGCCGAGCAGTACGACAAACAACGCCAGCAAGGTGGCAAACAGCGCGAGGCGAAATCCAGGCTTGGCCATGACGGTGCCCTTATCCGATGTTCGACAGTTTCAACAGCAGGCGCAGGTCGTTGAGCAAGTCCTTGCCCTTGACCTTGGCGTCGTAGCGCAGCACCAGATTGCCGTGAGGGTCGACGATCCACAGTTGCGCATCGCCGGGTGCGGCAGCGTTCCTGGCAAAGGTCGACACATCCAGCGGGTAGCGCTGCAGCTGTGGATATTCAGCCTTGAGCTTGGCCTCGTATTCGCGGCTCAACGGCTGCGCGCCGGCCAGGGCATGGCTGGCACGGGATGCATCACGGCCAAGGCTGATCTGCAGCTGGCGCGCCAGGTACACCAGTTGCTGGCAATCGGCAGCGCAGGCGGTGGGGGCGGTGACCAGCAGTTGCCAGCGCTGTTCATCGGCCTGCACGCCGATGTCGGCGCGGGTCTGGCCGTTGCCGATCAGTTCGCCGTGGTAGCTGCGGCTGTCTGGCACCCAGAACTGCAATTTGTACATAAAGGTGGCCAGCGCCATCGGGCCGATCACCATCATCAGGATCAAAATCAGCTGCCAGCGACCCTTGCGCCGATCAGGGGTGTCAGATGTGCTGGGTGGATTCATGGCCGCTCCCATGGGGCTTCTCCTTTTTGTTATGCCATCCGAGGTAGAGGTAAAGCGCCAGCAACGCCACGGCCATGGCGAACCATTGCACGGCGTAGGCCAGGTGTTTTTCCGGGCCCATGGCGACGATGGGCCAGTGGGTTTCGTAGGTACCGGGGCCCGCTTCGGCACGCAGCTCATAAGCAAAACCACTGCGCCCCAGTTCGTCCCACAGCGCGGCGGGGTGCAGTGCGGTCAGCAGGCGCGGCCACTGCGTGCTGGCGGGGTCGGCATGCAATTGGAAGGTCTCGCCAGGGGCCACGTACACCCAGGCGTCGAGGTTCAGCGTCTGTTCAGGGGTAGTAAAGGCGGGCGCGATACGCCGGTCCGGCCAGGGCAGCCAGCCGCGATTGAGCAACAGCCACTGGCCGCTGGCCTGGTCATGGAAGGGTTGCAGCAACTCGACGCCGGCCTTGCCGTCACGCATGCGGTTATCCAGCAATACGCTGTGTTCGCCATCCAGTTGCCCGCGAAGATGAACGCGACGGAAGGCCGGATCAGCCATGTCATTGAGCTGCGCACTGCTGACCGGCTCAGCCGCGCGGCGCTCGGCATAACGGTCTACCAGCAGTTGCTTTTCGTGCCCACGGGCCAGTTGCCAGAACCCCAGGCCCACCATCAATGGCAGCAACACCAGCACCACCAGCGTCGGCGCGATGCCCGGACGAAAGCGTTGCAGGGCACTGGCTATACTCGATCTCATCGCCCCTCCTTCAATAAGCCCGGAGCCAGACCATGCTCAAAGCCGCCATTGCCCTGATGCTGATCGCGACCGTCGTGAGCCTGTTCAGTGGCTTGTTCTTCCTGGTCAAGGACGAGGGCAACTCCAACCGCCTCGTCACTGCCTTGACCGTACGTGTCACGCTGGCCGTGATCACCGTGGGCTTGATCGCCTGGGGCTTTTTCAGCGGCCAACTGGTCTCTCATGCGCCGTGGTAAGCGGCGTCACAGCACATACACGAAGAAAAACAGCCCGATCCACACCACGTCCACAAAGTGCCAATACCAACTGGCCGCCTCGAAACCGAACTGGTGCTCGGCATTGAAATGCCCGCGCAGGATGCGCATCAGCATCACAAACAAAATAATGGTGCCAATGGTCACGTGGGCGCCGTGAAAGCCGGTGAGCATAAAGAACGTCGCGCCGTACACACCTGAGCCCAGGGTGAGGCCCAACTCTTTATAGGCGTGGATGTATTCCTCAGCCTGGAACCCGAGAAACGCCAGGCCCAGCAGCACGGTGATCGCCAGCCAGAGTTTCAGCGCACCACGATGGCCTTTGCGCAGGGCATGGTGGGCAATGGTGATGGTCACGCTGGAACTCACCAGCAGGATGGTGTTGACCAATGGCAGGCCCCAGGGGCTGATGGTGCCTTTGGGCGCTGGGTAGAGCTTGGGGTCGGGGTTGTTCAGCAGGGGCCAGGCAAACTCAAAGTTCGGCCACAGCATATGGGCAATGCCCTTGGGCCCTTCGCCCGCCAACCAAGGCCCAGCCCAGACACGCACGTAGAACAGCGCACCAAAAAAGGCGATGAAGAACATCACTTCCGAAAAGATGAACCACGTCATGCCCCAGCGGAACGAGCGGTCCATCTGCGCGCTGTACAGCCCGGCGCGACTTTCCTTGATCACCGCGCCAAACCAGCCAAACAGCATGTAGGCCAGTAACAAACCGCCCACAAAAAAGATCCACGGCCCGTGGGATTCGGGGCGCGCGGCCTTCAAGTCGTTGAACCACACGGCCAGGCCATACACGGTGACTAGCAGGCCAATCGTGGCAATTATCGGCCATTTGCTTTGCGCTGGTACGTAGTACGTATCATGAGTCGACATGTATTCGCTCTCCTGATTGAGGGGGCAAACAGTAGCTAGCCCCCGGTCCTGACGGCCACGGGCGGCTGGCGCGCAGTGATATCGAACAGCGTGTACGCCAGGGTCAAATGCTTCACATCCTTGGGCATCGCGCGGTCGACGATGAAACGTACGGGCATCTCAATGCGCTCACCGGGCTGCAACACTTGCTGGGTGAAGCAAAAGCATTCGGTCTTGTGGAAGTACATCGCGGCTTCGGCCGGGGAAATGCTGGGTATCGCCTGGGCGGTCATCGGCTTATCGGTGGGGTTGTAGGCCACGAACAGCATCTCGTTGACCGCACCGGGGTTGACCACAATCTCATCGGCCTTGGAATGAAATTCCCAGACCATGTCGATGGCGTTGGTGGACAGGAACTGCACCCGCACCTGGCGCGAGGGGTCGACCATTTGCTCACCTTCGTACTGCCCGGCGGTCTTGCCGTTGATGCCGAATGCCTTGCACATCACGTCATAGATCGGCACCAGGGCAAAGCCGAAGGCGAACATCGCCAACACCAAAATCAGCAGGCGGGTGACCAGGCGCTTGAGCGGTACGGAGTCAGCCATGACGCCCACCCAAGCCGAACTCGGTCAATGTGGGAGCGGGCTTGCTCGCGAAAGCGGTTTCATAGCCAACGAAAACGTTGACAGACACACCGTCTTCGCGAGCGAGCCCGCTCCCACACTGACCCGGTTCGCAACGCAACAGTCTGTTCATTTGACCTCCGGCGGCGTTGTAAACGTGTGATACGGCGCCGGCGAGGGCACGCTCCATTCCAGGCCTTCGGCGCCATCCCACGGCTTGGCCGGCGCAGGCGGGCCGCCACGGATGCATTTGATGACAATGAACAGGAAGAAAATCTGCGTGGCGCCGAACATGAAGGCACCGATGGACGAGACCATGTTGAAGTCAGCGAACTGCAGGTTGTAGTCCGGTACCCGCCGCGGCATACCGGCCAGCCCTACGAAGTGCATGGGGAAGAACGCCATGTTCATGCCCACGAAAGACAACCAGAAATGCAGTTTTCCCAGGGTTTCGTCGTACATGTGGCCGGTCCATTTCGGCAGCCAGTAGTAGGCCGAGGCGAAGATCCCGAAGATCGCGCCGGGCACCAGTACGTAATGGAAATGCGCCACCACGAAGTAGGTGTCGTGGTACTGAAAGTCCGCCGGGGCAATTGCCAGCATCAGCCCAGAAAAGCCGCCGATGGTGAACAGGATCACAAAGGCCACCGCAAACAACATCGGCGTCTCGAACGTCAGTGAGCCTTGCCACATGGTGCTCACCCAATTGAACACCTTCACCCCGGTGGGCACGGCGATCAGCAGGGTGGCGTACATGAAGAACAGCTCACCCACCAACGGAATGCCCACCACGAACATGTGGTGCGCCCACACGATGAACGACAGGAACGCGATGCTCGCGGTGGCGTAGACCATCGAGGTGTAACCGAACAGCGGCTTGCGCGAGAAGGTCGGGATGATCGAGCTGACGGCGCCAAAGGCCGGCAGGATCATGATGTACACCTCGGGATGGCCGAAGAACCAGAACACATGCTGGAACAGCACTGGATCGCCACCACCGGCCGCGCTGAAGAAGCTGGTGCCAAAGTGGATATCCATCAGCATCATGGTCACGCAGCCCGCCAGCACCGGCATCACCGCGATCAGCAGGAACGCGGTGATCAGCCAGGTCCACACGAACAGCGGCATTTTCATCAGGGTCATGCCCGGCGCGCGCAGGTTGAGGATGGTGGCGACCACGTTGATCGCGCCCATGATCGAACTGATGCCCATCAGGTGAATGGCAAAGATAAAGAACGTCACACTTTCCGGCGCATAGGTGGTGGAGAGCGGGGCGTAGAAGGTCCAGCCGAAATTCGGCCCGCCGCCGGGGCTGAACAAGGTGGACACCAGCAGCAGGAACGCCGCCGGCAGCAGCCAGAAACTGAAGTTGTTCATGCGCGGCAGGGCCATGTCCGGCGCGCCGATCATCAGCGGGATCATCCAGTTGGCCAGGCCGACGAACGCCGGCATCACCGCGCCGAACACCATGATCAGGCCGTGCATGGTGGTCATCTGGTTGAAGAACTCCGGTTGCACGATCTGCAGGCCTGGCTGAAACAGCTCGGCGCGGATCACCATGGCAAACGAGCCACCGAGCAGGAACATGGTGAAGGCAAACCACAGGTACATCGTGCCGATGTCTTTGTGGTTGGTGGTCAGCACCCAGCGCATCAAGCCTTTGGCGGGGCCGTGGGCATGGTCGGCATGACCATGGTCGATCACAGTGCTCATGGCCGTTCTCCTGCAAGCGAGTGAGCGGGGCGATTCAGGGCATTGGCAATGAAAGTCGTCATTTGCTTTGGGCCTGTTTCAGAGCCAGCACGTCTTTGGGCGTGACCATGTCGCCTTTGTTATTGCCCCAGGCGTTACGCTCATAGGTCACCACGGCGGCGATATCCACTTCAGAGAGCTGCTTGCCGAAGGCGGCCATCGCGGTGCCGGGCTTGCCGTGATACACAATGCTCAGATGGTCTTTGGCCGGCCCCGTGGCGATTTTCGAGCCCTTGAGCGCCGGGAACATCGGCGGCAAGCCTTGGCCCTCGGCCTGGTGACAGGCCACGCAGGTGGTGTGATAGACCTTGTCACCTCGGGCCACCAGTTCGTCCAGCGTCCACTCCTTGGAGGTCAACTCCTTGAGCTTCGCGGCCTCCTCCTTGCGCTCACCCAGCCAGGTGTCGTAGTCAGCCTTGGACTTGACCTCAACCACGATGGGCATGAAGCCATGGTCCTTGCCACACAGTTCGGCGCACTGACCACGGTAGATGCCGGGCTTCTCGACGCGAGTCCAGGCCTCGTTGACGAAGCCAGGGATAGCGTCGCGCTTTACCGCAAAGGCCGGCACCCACCAGGAGTGGATCACATCGGCGGCGGTCACCAGAAAGCGCACCTTGGCGCCCACCGGCAATACCAGCGGCTGGTCGACTTCCAACAGGTAGTGTTCGCCCTTGGTAGCCTGGTTATGGATCTGCTCGGCGGGCGTGGCCAGGTTGCTGAAGAACTCCACGTCCTGACCCAGGTATTTGTAATGCCACTTCCACTGATAGCCGGTGACCTGGATATCGATATCCGATTCACTGCTGTCGTAGATGTTGATCAGGGTCTTGGTGGCCGGAATGGCCATGGCCACCAGAATCAGCAAGGGCACCACGGTCCAGAGGATTTCCACGGTGGTGCTTTCGTGGAACTTGGCCGCTACCTGGCCCGTGGACCGACGGTGCAGGATCATCGACCAGAACATCGCGCCAAACACGACGATGCCGATCACCACACAGATCCAGAAAATGGTCATGTGCAGGTCAAACACAGCGTGGCTGACTTCAGTAGCCCCTGGCGCCATATTCGTAGTCCAGGCGGCGTGCGCCCGGCCGAATACCGACCACAACAGGAGGCCCATCCAAACGTGTGGATGTCGCGTCATTGCGGGTTCCCCTTTATGTTTCTTGTTATCCCGCCGGTTTGCACCTGCGGCGAAGGGAGCGGCTTCCATACTGCTTACAACCGCCAAGCCTTGCCTGCGCCATGCAGTTGGGCGTCATCAGCTAATTGCGTACAAAATCGAGTATAGACAGCCCTAGCAACCCCGCAATGTGTGGGGGCAAATGAATAGAAACAGACAGACGGAGCCCGTAAAATGGGCGGCGGAATCGTTTATCCGACGAACGATGGCATTTCGATATAACCCCTGCCTATAACCATGAAATAATTATGACAAATGCGTCTTAGGCGCTCGTATAAACGAACTACCTTATCTTCTCCCTTTTCCTACGCCTGCTTCACTGGAGCCCTCATGAACACCGCCGCATTGCGCGAGCAGATTTCCCGTGCCCATCAACACGAAGCCAGCACCGGCCAGCTTGCCATTCAGCTGGAACAACAATTGCCGCACCTGCACTCGTCGATTTCACTGGCTGAAGGCGATCGCAACATCGTCATGACGCGTTTTGTGACCGCTTACATCGACCTGGTTCCTGATTTGCTCGACGCCGCCAATGACGTGGCCCGTGAGGCCGGGATTGAAAGCCAGATCAAGCCTGTACTGAAAATCGCTGAACATTTCTTCCTGCAACCGCCCGCGATCCTGGCCGGCCACGACGGCCTTGATGGCCTGCTGGATGAGGCCTACCTGGCGCATCGCCTGGTCGAAGAAGTGAACGATCTGTACATCAAGCATTTCGGCCAGCCGTTGATCCCAGCGGATACCACCGTGGCCAACGTGATCGCCCATCGACTGATCGGTGAAGACTTCGCCAACCAATTGGATGAGGCTGTGCACCTGGCGGTGGATGAGATGCTTAACGAGGACAGCTTTGCGCTGGAGTCGGTCGAGGCCTATCGCGAACAGCTCAAGAGCCCGCAGACCGAAGCGTCCTGGAAGCGCTGGCCGTGCCTGTCGCGCCAGCTTGGGGTTGAGCTGTCGCTGGATCAGCCTGCATAAGTCACAGCTCCAACAGGGGAGCTGGACAAGCTTTTTGTAGGAGCGAGCTTGCTCGCGAAAAACTCACAGACGCCGCGTTTATTCAGCAAGCACGCGTTATCGTTAGCGTTTTTCGCGAGCAAGCTCGCTCCTACAAAGAACCGGGTGTTGTGCTGTTCAGGCAGGCGCTGAGCCGATCCCCACTGTCGTCCGCACCCGACCTTCCAGCCGACGCTTCAACCCACGCGCCTCGATCACCAACGTCGAGCCCTTGGCCGCATTGGCCCGGCCCCATTCTTCCAGCAACTCCAGGCAAGAGTGGTCGATGTAACTCAAGTTACTCAGCGGCACATGCAAGGTGGTCCCAGCAGGTACTGCCGACAACACCTGAGTCAACGCTGGCACCTTCAGAAAGGTCGCCGCCCCCGTCAAACGCAGCTCCATCTCTCCTTCCTGAGGCAGGTCGATCAGGCTGACTTTCAGGCGCGATGCCTTGAACGCCAGCTTCACCAATGTGAGCCCAAAGCCCACCAGCACGCCGGTCAGCAAGTCGGTAAAAATGATTGCCAGTGCCGTGGCCGCGTAGGTGAACATCGGCATCCGCCCGTAGCGCCCCAGCGCCTTGAACGCCTTGACGTCCACCAGCTTGATGCCGGTGTACACCAACACCCCCGCCAGGCTCGCGACCGGAATGCTTTGCAGCACGCTCGACAGCAAGAGCACAAAGCCCAGCAGCCACAGGCCATGGAACATCGCCGACAGACGCGTGGTAGCACCCGCCTGGACGTTAGCCGAACTGCGCACGATCACACCGGTCATTGGCAATGCACCCACCAGGCCGCAGAGCATGTTACCCACCCCCTGGGCCGACAATTCCTTATCGAAATCGGAACGTTGACCACTGTGCATGCGGTCCACTGCGGCGGCAGACAGCAGGGTTTCGGCACTGGCAATAAACGCCACGGCGAATGCCGCGATCAGCAACTGTGGATCAGCCAGGTTCAGCAGGTCGCTGGGGCGCAGCCAGTCGATAGCGTCCGCAAGGTTTTCCGGGACCTCCACGCGCTTGACCTGCAACGCCAGCACCAGGCTGGCGACAGTCGCCAGGCCCACGCCAAGCAACGCACCCGGCACAAACCGTAGTGGTTGCGGGCGGAATTTGTCCCACAGGTACATCACCAACATCGTCGACAAGCCGAGTACGCCAGCCTGCCAACCGAGCCCGCCGCCGAAGGTAGGAATCGCTTCAGCCAGCGCTGCCGGGAAGCCTGCCAGGTTATCCAGCCCTGACGGCTTGGGCGCGCCGTCGAGCATCACATGGATCTGCGACAACACGATCAACACGCCAATCCCGGCCAACATGCCGTAGACCACCGCCGGCGCGGTGACGCGAAACCAGCAGCCCAGGCGCAAACGCCCCGCTACCAGTTGCAGGAAGCCAGCCAGCAACAGGATCGGCCCCAGCATCAACATGCCGTGCTGGCGCACCAGCTCGAACACCAACACCGCCAGACCCGCCGCCGGGCCGCTGACCTGCAGCGGCGAGCCGGCCAGCCAGCCCACCACCAGGCCGCCGATGATGCCTGTGATCAGGCCCTTGGCCGGCGGCATGCCGGACGCAATTGCAATGCCCATGCACAGTGGCAAGGCGACCAGAAAAACAACCACCGAGGCGAGCAGCTCCCGTGGCAATACAGCTTTCAATTGAGCAGCACGCATGATGACTCTCCCGAGGCATTCGCCGGGCGCGGTAAAGCCTGGCTGCATCCATGGCAGCCACCGCATTACCCGGCAGGGAAGTGTTTAGAAGCGCGCTTTAGGCGTCGCTGAAGGGATCGGCTCGGTGCCGTTCAGCGGTCGGAACGCCGCTTTGTCCGCATCGTAGGCCCGAATTTCGCTGGTCTCGATGTTGTAGATCCAACCATGGATAAACAAATGACCATTGGCCATGCGCGAAGCCACGGAAGGGTGGGTGCGCAAGTGTTGCAGTTGGGCGATGACGTTTTCTTCGGTCAGCACCGCCATGCTCTCGCCTTCGTTGGCGCAGTCACAGTTGTCATGGACCATGGTCTTGGCGACCTCGGCGTGACGCAGCCAGGCTTTGACCGTCGGCATCTTTTCCAGGCTGTCGGGGTTGAGCACGGCACGCATGGCGCCGCAGTCCGAATGCCCGCACACAATGATGTGCTGTACGCCAAGGGCGAGCACGGCGTATTCGATAGCCGTGGAAACACCGCCGTTCATCTGGCCGTAGGGCGGCACCACGTTACCGACGTTACGGGTCACGAACAGGTCGCCTGGGGAGCTCTGGGTGATCAGCTCGGGCACGATGCGCGAGTCGGCGCAGGTGATGAACATTGCCCGTGGGCTCTGGGCAGTGGCGAGTTTCTTGAAGAGTTCTTCCTGCTGGGGGAAGACGTCGTGATGGAAATGCAAAAAGCCGTCAACGATATGCTGCAGCGCTGCATCGGCGGATTCCGCCACCTGAGGGGCTGAAGCCGACGCAGCCAACGGCTGTTTATCCTTGTCACTCATGATTCATCCTCTTGATCAATGCAGGGGAGGGTTCAGGTCAGTTCGACGCCATGGCGGTGAAATAGTTGTAAAACACACACCGGCCAGGCCGCCGACTCATCAGTCACTCGCTGAACAAGGTAACCGCCGAAACTTAACTCAAACTGAATGAACCGCTCTAGAACGCGGGTTTCAGTGATGTCAAAACGCGACTATTCCTACAGCAAAGGTGCACGTCTCCCCATCAGTCTACAACAAAGCCATCTGCCTGCCCGGTGGGCAAAACGCTGTGCAATCGAGGTTGAACCCTTCCCGCCGATTCAGCCCCAGGCGCTTGATAGCCTTGCTGAAACGCTGCGCCAGCAAATCGGCAAACGGCCCCTCACCGCGCATGCGCACGCCAAACCGGCTGTCATACACCTCACCCCCGCGCACCTGGCGCACCAGGCTCATCACATGGGCTGCACGCTGCGGGTAATGGGCCGCCAGCCACTCCTCGAACAACGGCGCCACCTCCAACGGCAGGCGCAGCATCATATACGCCGCGCTTTGTGCGCCGGCCGCGTGAGCTTCGGTAAGCAGGCTCTCCAGTTCACTGTCGTTGATCATCGGGATCATCGGCGAGCACAGCACGCCCACCGGAATGCCCGCGTCGCGCATCACCCGAACCGCCCGCAGCCGCGCCTTGGGCGCTGCCGTGCGCGGTTCCAGGATGCGCTTGAGCTCATCGTCCAGGCTGGTGAGGCTGATCATCACCGCCACCAGGCGCTGGCGGGCCAACTCGGTCAACAGGTCGAGGTCGCGCAGGATCAGCGAGCCCTTGGTGATGATGGTCACCGGGTGGCGGTAGCGCAGCAGTACTTCAAGGGTTTGCCGGGTGATCCGGTATTCACGCTCGATCGGCTGGTACGGATCGGTATTGGAGCCAAGGTTGATCGGCGCGCACACGTAGCCCGGCTTCGACAGCTGCTGTTCCAGCACATCGGCCGCGTTGCTCTTGGCAATTAATTTGGTTTCAAAATCCAGCCCGGGCGACATGTCCCAATAGGCATGGCTGGGCCGCGCATAGCAGTAGATGCACCCATGTTCACAACCGCGATACGGATTGATTGACCGATCAAAGGGCAAGTCCGGCGAATTGTTGCGGGTGATGATGGTCTTGGCCGTTTCGATACGCACTTCAGTGCCTTGGGTCGGCGGCACTTCCTGATACCAACCGTCGTCCTCGGCCACGCTGACGGTGGGTGCAAACCGGTTATGCAGGTTGGTGGCCGTACCCCGGCCACGGGGCGGCAGCGCAGTAGACATGAAAACGCCTCGATACTGTTTTTATATACAGTATCGAGGCGCGAGGTTTCTGACCAGTGCCGTTGGGCGGCCAGCGAACTTATCAGTGCTTTTGCGTCACCTGGCCCAAATCATCGCCCGAGGTGGTGTGCAGATCGTTTTTGCGCAGATCCGCTACATCGCTCGCCTTGACCGGCGCGCCCTGGTTGCCCCAGCTGCCACGGATAAAACTCACCACATCCGCCACTTCCTGATCCGACAGACGCCAGGCGAACGCTGGCATGGTGAAGGTGGACGGCGCCGCATGGGTGGCCGGCAAGGTGCCGCCGTTCAACACAATGTTGATCAACGACGTGGCGTCTGCCGTCTGCAACACCGGGTTGCCCGCCAGCGCCGGGAATACCCGCATATAGCCATGGCCGTCGGTACGGTGGCAGGCCGCGCAGTTGTCGATATACACCGACGCACCCGGCTTGCTGTCATCGCCCTTCCACAGCGCTTGCGCTACCTGCTTGTCGTACTGGTGCGGCTGGTCCTTGGGATCCACCGCCGGCAGGCTTTTGAGGTAATGGGCGATAGCGGTCAGGTCCTCTTGGGACATGTACTGCATGCTGTGCACGACCACATCACTCATGCCGCCGAACACCGCACTGCGGTCGCTGCGACCGGTCTTGAGGAACTGCACCAACTGCTCTTCGCTCCAGCTGCCGAGGCCATCCTTGTGGTCGCCGCGCAGGCTTTTGGCAATCCAGCCTTCCAACGGCGCACTGCCAGACAGGAAGGCGCTGCCGTCCGTGGCACTCAGGGCTTTTTCCTGCATGGTCAGGGCACGCGGCGTATGGCAGGCGCCGCAATGTCCGAGACCCTCCACCAGGTAGGCGCCGCGATCAATCACCGGGTCGGCAGCGGCTTGCGGCTGATGCGCCTCGACTGCCGGGGCAAACATCCAGCGCCAGGCCGCCAACGGCCAACGCATGCTCAGGGGCCAGGGAATATCGCTGTCCTTGTTTTCTTGGGCGACCGGTTCGACCCCCTTCATGAAGTACGCATACAACGCTTGCATATCGCTGTCGCTGACGCGCGCGTAAGAAGGGTAGGGCATCGCCGGGTAAAGCGTACTACCGTTCTTGGCGACGCCATGGCGCACGGCCTTGTCGAAGTCCTCGAAGCTGTAGTCGCCCAGGCCGGTCTTGTCCGGGGTGATGTTGGTGGAATAGATCACGCCAATCGGGGTTTCCATCGGCAGGCCACCAGCGAAGGGCTTGCCACCCTTGGCGGTATGGCAGGCGACACAGTCACCGGCACGCGCCAGGTACTCGCCCTGCTTGATCAAGTCGGTTTCGGCGGCGCTGATCGAGCAACTGCTGAACAGCGCCAGAGAGGCGATAACGAGTGCTTTCATGGTCATCGCTCCTTATGCCTGAACCAGTGGGCCGGGGTTTTTGAGGTACTGCTCGCGAATCGCTCGAGCCGACCAATAGGTCAACGCTGCCACCAGGCCGGTCGGGTTATAGCCCAAACCTTGTGGGAACGCGGAAGCACCGGGGACAAATACGTTGTGCACATCCCAGCTCTGCAAGTAACGGTTCAACGCGCTCGTCTTCGGGTCGGTACCCATGATCGCGCCACCGTTGAGGTGGGTGGTCTGGTAGGAGGCGGTATTGAAATGCTCACCGACCTTTTTACCCAGCACGGCGATGGCCTTGGGGTTCATGGCCTGGGCCACTTTGCCCATTTTTTCCATCATGAAGCGGTTCATCTTGATGTCGTTTTCTTGCCAGTCGAAGGTCATGCGCAGCAGCGGCAGGCCGTAGGCATCGCGGTAAACCGGGTCCAGGTCCAGGTAGTTGCTGCGGTAGGACTGATGGGCACCGTGGGAGTCCATGGAGACCTGATGGGTGTAGTAATCGGCGGTGGCGCGCTTCCAGGCGCTGCCCCAGGCCGGGGTGCCCGGTGGGTTGGACGTACCGGCAATCGGCCGGCTGCCGGCCTGGTTGACCCACATCGGCGAGCCACCCACGAAGCCGTGAGGGCCGTGGTCAAAGTTGTCGGCGTTGAAGTCGTCGATGGCCACGCCATTGCCGCCCGCGCCGATAAAGTTGTTGGTGTGGGTGTCCTTGTCGA
Source organism: Pseudomonas salmasensis (assembly GCF_014268375.2). Classification (NCBI taxonomy): domain Bacteria; kingdom Pseudomonadati; phylum Pseudomonadota; class Gammaproteobacteria; order Pseudomonadales; family Pseudomonadaceae; genus Pseudomonas; species Pseudomonas salmasensis. Next base: position 3,620,353 of record NZ_CP077083.1, on the reverse strand, counting down.
AGAACGCCTTGATGGTGCCCATGTTCTGGTAGGCGAAGTTCCTGCCTACCACACCCTCGTTGGTAATCGGGTCGTAGGGTTTGCCGATGCCGGACAGCAGCATCAGGCGCACGTTATGGAACTGGAAGGCGCCAAGAATCACCAGGTCCGCCGGCTGTTCGCATTCACGGCCCTGGGCGTCGATGTAGGTCACGCCGGTGGCTTTCTGCTTGGTGCTGTCGAGGTTGACCTTAAGCACGTGGGAATTGGGCCGCAGCTCGAAGTTCGGCACCTGGCGCAGGGCCGGCAGGATGTTCACGTTCGGCGAGGCCTTGGAGTACATGTAGCACACGTAGCCACTGCAAAAGCCGCAGAAGTTGCACGGGCCCATCTGCGCACCGTAGGGGTTGGTGTACGGCCCCGACGTGTTGGCCGACGGCAGGTTGTAAGGTTTGTAACCTACGTCGGTCGCCGCTTTCTGAAACAGCTGGGCGGAGACGGTATTTTTCTGCGCCTCAAGCGGAAACGGGTTGGAACGATCCGGCGCGTAGGGGTTGCCGCCACGGCCTTCGCCAACCAGTTGGCCCTTGACCGTCCAGGCTTGGCCGGAGGTGCCAAAGACTTTTTCTGCATAGTCGAAAAACGGCTCCAGCTCTTCATAGCTGACGCCGAAGTCCTGGATGGTCATGTCCTTGGGAATGAAGGTTTTGCCGTAGCGCTCTTCATAATGGCTGCGCATGCGCAGCTCGATCGGGTCGACGCGAAAATGCACACCCGACCAGTGCAGCCCCGCACCACCAACGCCATTTCCCGGTAGGAATGCGCCCAACTGACGATTGGGCAGGGCGACGTCATTTACGCTGTGGCGAATGGTCACCGTTTCTTTGGAGATGTCCTGGAACAGCTTCTTACGCACGCTGTAGGTCAATTCGTCGATGACCTGGGGATAGTTGCCGTCTGGGTAAGTGTCCTGCATCGGGCCGCGCTCCAGCGCTACCACGTTGAGGCCCGCTTCCGTCAGCTCCTTGGCCATGATCGCGCCGGTCCAGCCGAAGCCCACAATCACTGCATCCACTTTCTTCATGATGGTCGCCACGTTTATGCCCTCTCGCCGCGAATGGAAACAGCCGGGAAGGGGTATTGCTCGTTGCGTTCCACCCAATCCATGAAGTCGGCGCGGGCGCCGGGAAAGCCGATCATGGTCCAGCCGACCATGCCTTTATTACCGCCGTGGATAGGGTCGCAGAAGAAGCCTTCCTTGGTGTTTTGCAGCAAAAGGTTGAAGAACATCTTGGGCGGCACGGCATCGAAATGCGCCGCCACTTCGCTGCCGCCAGCCTCCAGACGCCTAAGCATATCGTCTCGGGTAGCGCTGTCTTGCGCAGCAAAAGCTTTACCGTTGAACGCTTTCGACCACGCATCCGTCGCAGCAATACCCAGGCGATAGATCTCCTTGGGCACTAATTTGCTCTGCCAGCCCATCTCCGGCGCCGCATCGGCGTTGAACGGGCCTTGCATGAACCACAGGGCGCCACTGGCGTAAGGGGTGTTCATCTGGCGGTCGATGTATTCCGGCGCGCCGGCTTCCAAGGCACCCGGGCCCTGGGCGTCAGCGGGAATCAAGCGCTCGACGGCGGCGTTGATAAACGCCCATTCCTCGGCCGTGAAATAGCTTGGCTCGTAGGCTTTATCGCTGACCGCAGGCTTGGCCGGCTCGGCCTGGGCCGGTTCCGGCGTGGCCATCAGCATCGAACCGCCAAGGCCGGTGCTGGCAACCGTGACCACCGGGATCAAGGTCAAGGATTTGCGTAAAAAGTCACGCCGGGGGTTGTCTTGATCTTGATCAGACATAGGTACACCTCATCATGTGGTCACGGGTTTGGCAGCCGCTTCTGGAGAGTGGCTTGTCTTTTTTGGGAAGCGAATTGGATCCAACCGATGCAAAGGATAGCCCGCAACGGTAATCAGCAGTTACAAATGATAGCAGGCTAATCATTCCCAGAAACAATTCTGCTGGGATATGAGGCAAAACGCGGTCAAAAAAAGTGGGAGCGGGCTCGCTCGCGAAGGCGGTGGGTCAGTCAATCCTCCATAACTGACATACCGCCTTCGCGAGCAAGCCCGCTCCCACATTTTCAGACTGCGTACGAGCGTTAGACTTTCTTGAGCTTCGGGTTCGGGAAGAACTGCACTGCCTGCACTTTAGGGTCCGCCGGCGCTTTCAACGCGGAGGTATTGACCCTTGTGCCCAATTCCTTGGGCACCGACAGGCCTTGATCATTCAGCGTATCGGTATACCCACAGGCCACGCATTCGCGGTGCGGCACGCTGTCTTCGGTCCACATCTTCAACTTGTCCGGCTCGCTGCACGCCGGGCAGACAGCCCCGGCGATAAATTGCTTTTTGGTGATCACAGGCCCTTCACTCATGCTGCTGCGTCCTCACTCAGGCCGCTGTGGCGCAAGAGTGCGTCAATCGACGGCGCGCGTCCGCGGAAGTCGACGAACAGCACCATCGGCGCCTGGGAACCGCCACGCGCCAGGATGGCTTCACGGAACGCACGCCCGGTCTGGGCATTGAGCACGCCGTCTTCCTCGAACTTGGAGAACGCGTCCGCCGACAGCACTTCGGCCCACTTGTAGCTGTAGTAACCCGCCGCATAACCGCCGGCGAAGATGTGCGCGAAGCTGTTGGGGAAGCGGTTGTAGGCCGGTGGGCGCATCACCGAGACTTCATTACGCACGCCTTCCAGCACCTGGGCCACGCTGCGACCATCGCCATGGGTGGCGTGCAGTTCAAAGTCGAACAGCGAGAACTCCAGCTGACGCACCATCATCAGGCCGGACTGGAAGTTTTTCGCCGCGAGCATTTTCTCCAGCAGGTCCTGGGGCAGTGGCTCGCCGGTTTCGTAGTGGCCGGAGATCAGCGCCAGGCCTTCAGGCTCCCAGCACCAGTTCTCCATGAATTGGCTCGGCAGTTCCACCGCGTCCCACGCCACACCGTTGATACCGGATACGCCGGCATGTTCCACGCGGGTGAGCAGGTGATGCAGGCCATGGCCGAATTCGTGGAACAGGGTGGTGACTTCATCGTGGGTCAGCAGGGCAGGCTTGCCGCTGTCGGCCGGGGTGAAGTTGCACACCAGGTTCGCAACGGGGCTTTGCAGCACGCCATCAACGGTACGGCGGCGGTCACGGGCGCCATCCATCCAGGCACCGCCACGCTTGTTGGCGCGGGCGTACAGGTCGAAGAAGAAACGCCCGACGTGCTCGCCGTTTTCCTTGATTTCGAACAAACGAACATCCGGGTGCCAGGTGTCGAAGCCTTTGAGCTCAGCGATCTCGATGCCGTACAGGCGCTGCACAATGGCAAACAGGCCGCCCAGCACTTTGTCGATGGGGAAGTAGGCGCGCAAGGCTTCCTGGGAAACGCTGTAACGCTGCTCTCGCAGTTTTTCGCCGTAGAAACCGCTGTCCCAGCTTTGCAGATCAGGGCAGCCTTGCTCGGCGGCATAGGCCTTGAGCTGTTGCAGGTCCTGGGCGGCAAACGGCTTGCTGCGCTTGGCCAGGTCACGCAGGAAGCTCAGCACCTGGTCGCTGGATTCGGCCATCTTGGTGGCCAGGCTCAGCTCGGAGAACGACGCATACCCCAACAACTGGGCCAGTTCCTGACGCAGGTCGAGGATCTGTTCCATCACCGGGCCGTTATCGTTCTGACCGGCATTCGGGCCTTGGTCCGACGCACGGGTGCAGTAGGCGGCGTACACCTCTTCACGCAGGGCACGGTCCTGGGCGTAGGTCATGACGGCATAGTAGCTGGGGAATTCCAACGTGATCAGCCAGCCATCAAGGCCCTTGGCCTGGGCGGCGACAGCCATTTGCGCCTTGGCCGAATCGGTCAGGCCGGCAAGTGTCGCCTCATCAGTGACGTGCTTGGTCCAGGCCTGGGTGGCGTCCAGCAACTGGTTGGAGAACTTGCTGCCCAACTCAGACAGCTTGCTCTGCACCTCGGCGTAGCGCTTTTGCTGCTCCGGCGGCAAGTCGATGCCCGACAGACGGAAGTCACGCAGGGAGTGTTCCAGAATGGTTTTTTGCGCCACATCGAAACCGGCGGCTTCCGGGCTGTTGGCCAGGGCTTCGAAGGCCTGGAACAGCTCACGGTTCTGGCCCATTTCGGTGGAGTAGGCGCTCAATGCCGGCAGGCACGCCTCGTAGGCTTCGCGCAGTTCGGCGCTGTTGCACACGGCATTGAGGTGGCTGACCGGGCTCCAGGCCGCACCGAGGCGATCATTGAGTTCGTCCATGGCCAGGACCAGGCCCGCCCACGTCGGATTTTTACCCTGGCTTTGCAGGATCTCTGCGATTGCCACGCGGTTGTCGGCGAGGGTCTGTTCGATGGCCGGCTGCACGTGCTCGGCACGGATCGCCGAGAACGGCGGCAGGTCGTAGGACTGCAAAAGAGGGTTGTTCGCGCTCACGGTGGGCACCTTGGCTGAAGAAACATGTAGAACAAAGATGGGGCCATCTTAATTACAATCAACACCCACCGCAGCTATCAGCAGAAGAGAGAGAGGCTATCGTGACCCTTCGCACCTATCAGAACCACACGCCAACCCTCGGCGCCGGGGCGTTTGTCGATATTTCGGCGGTGGTGATCGGCGATGTCGAAATCGGCACTGACAGCTCGGTTTGGCCGCTGACAGTGATTCGCGGCGACATGCACCGCATCCGCATCGGTGCGCGCACCAGCGTGCAAGACGGCTGCGTGCTGCACATTACCCATGCCGGGCCGTTCAATCCTGATGGTTTCCCGTTGCTGATCGGCGACGATGTGACCATCGCCCATAAGGTCATGCTGCATGGCTGCACCGTGGGTAACCGCGTCCTGATCGGCATGGGCAGTATCGTGATGGATGGCGCCGTGGTCGAAGACGACGTGATCATCGGCGCCGGCAGCCTGGTGCCGCCAGGCAAGAAACTCGACAGTGGTTTTTTGTATGTGGGTAGCCCGGTTAAGCAGGTTCGGGCACTGACTGACAAAGAACGCGCCTTTTTCACCTACAGCGCCGGGAACTACGTGAAGCTCAAAGACCTGCATCTGGCTGAAGGATTCGATCAATGACCCTGCATCACCCCACCGTCCTGTTCGACCTGGACGGCACCCTCACCGACCCACGCGAGGGCATTACCCGTTCGATCCAGTACGCGCTGGCCAAACTGGGCATTGATGAGCCCGACCTGACCAAGCTCGAACACTTCATCGGCCCGCCCTTGTTGCAGGCGTTCATGCAGTTTTACGCCTTCGACGAGGCCAAGGCATGGGAGGCGGTGAATTTCTACCGTGAGCGCTTCAAGGTTACCGGCCTGTATGAAAACCGCGTATTCGACGGCGTCATGCCGTTATTGGAAGAGCTGAACAGCCAAGGGCGCCAGCTGTACGTCGCCACCTCCAAACCGTGGGAATTTGCCCGCGAGATTGCGCGGTATTTCGACTTTGCCAAGCACTTCAAGCTGATCTACGGCAGCGAGCTGGACGGCACACGCACCAACAAGGTCGAGTTGATCGCGCATTTGATGCGGGAGGAACGGCTAGACCCGGCCACCACCTTGATGATCGGTGATCGCAAGCATGACCTGATCGGGGCACGCAGCAATGGGCTGGACTCGGCCGCCGTGGGGTATGGGTTTGGGAGTTTTGAAGAGCTGAATGCCGAGGCGCCGACCTGGCATTTCGAGACGTTGGCGCAGATGCACCAGGCGTTTTTGCAGCGGTCTTAAGAGCGCTTTCGCAGGCAAGCCAGCTCCCACAGTTGACCGCATTCTCACGTTGAAAATCGGTCCACTGTGGGAGCTGGCTTGCCTGCGATGAGGCCCTAACGGCCAACCTTCTCCAACTGCCTCAACGCCGCTTTACGCTGCTCCACAGGCAACCCGCCCAACCGCTCCACCGCCGCATAAAACCTCACCCAATCCCCACCTTCCTGCGCAAACAACGCCGCAAACGCCGGCACCCATTGGTCATACAACCCAAACGGCAACAGTCGGGCATTGTTCATCGGCTGGTTGATCCAGGCGTCATAACGCTTGTCACCCTCCCATTGGCTATCGCGCAGGTGCCGGTATTCGCTGCGCAACTGCGCAAATTGCGCCGCTTTGGCCCGGCGCATCGCGTCCGCGGCCAACGGCTGCGCGTACAACGCCTCCAGGCGTTTACGGGTATCGAGAATCAGCCGGATAAATTGGTCACGCTGCTTCAACGCCGCATCGCCGACAGGCGCCAGGCCCCGCGCCGCACGCCATTGTCGGGTGCCTTCCTGCTCGACAAAACTGGCATAGGACTCGTTGAACTCGGTGTCGTCCTTCACGTAGAAGCGCTGGTGGGCCAGCTCATGGAAGATCAGCGTGGCGAGGCGCTCATCGCCCCAGCTCATCATCGAACTCATGATCGGGTCGTTGAACCAGCCCAGCGTGGAATAGGCCTCCACGCCACCGATCGACACATCCATGCCCTGTTGCCGCAAAAGTGCCGCTTCGCCCCGCGCCGCACCTTGGTTGTAGTAGCCGCGATAGGCGACGCAACCGGCGATGGGAAAGCAATGGTTCTGGGGTGACAGAGAAAATTCCTGCGTGGCAAACACATTCCAGACCACATAGGGTCGGCCGATATCGGCATACAGCCGGTAACTTTGGTTATCAGGCAGATGCAGGTGTTCACTGGCAAAGGTTCGGGCTTTCTGCGCTTGAGCCAGATGCTCGCGCAGCACTGGCGGGCGAGCAGGGTCGGCGATCACCTCGGCAACCGGCTCCCGGGCCCGCAACAGGTGCCACTGGCCGCTCGCCAACTGGCTGTAATAACTGACACTGGAGCAGCCGCTGAGCAGCGCAACCATCAGCCCTGGAAGAAAACGCCTGATCATGCACTGACTGCTCCTGGATGATGGGTTCGCCAGACTATCGCGCTTGCAGGGGATTTTTCCACGGCGTGGCGTGTTTATACTCAAGCCTCTCTTCGTGTTGAGTACCTGCCATGCGCCAGCTTGTGCTTCCCGTCGCCGCTGTGTTCCTCAGCGCTTGCGCCTCTACCCCCATCCCCCCTGCGGACCCGCAGCAGGCCTGGGTCGATTTCACCACTCCGACGCCGGGCTCCAAGTTGGTGATGGCTCAGCGCCTGGACGGGAAAAACCTCGACGACGGGCGCTTTTTTCAAATGCCTCCCGGCCCTCACGAGCTGATGGTGCGCTTTGACTTTGAAGTGCCCGCCGGCGGCGGCCTGGGTGGCCTCAGCCAGATGATGTATCGCACCTGCTTCATGACGCTGCAGTACGACCACTTTCAGGCCGGCCAGCGCTATGTGCTGGAAGGGCGCTCACTGGCGTTCACGCCCAACATCCGGCTGTACGACTCCGCCCGCCAGTTATTGGCCGAAGAGCGCAGCGTGAATTGCATCTGAGTCAGTCGTTGTTCTTTTGATAGATGATGCGCTTGGTGCCGTTTTCGCACGAACCGACAATCATGGCTTCGTCATGGTTCTTGGCTTCTTCGGCGGTGATGATTTCCAGGGTGTAGGACGGAATCGCCTTGGCCTGGATCTTCACTTCGATTTCTTTCCTGAGCTCTTCACAATCTTTTGGCGCGGCCACGGCCGAAGTGGCCAATACACCGCAGATGATTGCCAAGGCAAAACGTTTCATGTGTGGAGCTCCCTGAATGCGCTGCGCACGAGTGTGCGCCTAGGCTGCATGGGCTATTCGACCACATTTTGCAAACACGAGTTCTGATTTAACGCAGAACTAAAAATGTGGGAGCGGGCTTGCCCGCGAATACGCAGTGTCAGTCACCGAAGATATCGGCTGATCCACCGCATTCGCGAGCAAGCCCGCTCCCACATAAGATGACTGCCGTGTCAGTTGACCAGCGTGGCATCCAAGGTGATGGTCGCATTCAGCACCTTGGACACCGGGCACCCTTCCTTGGCCTTTTTGCTCAGTTCATCGAACTGCGCCTGGCTTGCGCCTGGGATTTTGGCCTTCAGGATCAGATGCACTGCTGTAATCGCAAAGCCGCCCTCGACCTGGTCCAGAGTCACTTCGGCCTGGGTGTCGATGCTGTCAGCCTTGAGCCCGGCGTCGCCGAGAATCATGGAAAACGCCATGGAGAAACAGCCGGCGTGAGCTGCGCCGATCAACTCTTCAGGGTTGGTACCCTTGCCGCCCTCGAAGCGGGCCTTGAAGCCGTAGGGCGCTTCGCGCAGCACGCCGGTTTCGGTGGAAATGGAGCCCAGGCCAGTTTTCAGGTCGCCTTCCCAATGCGCGGATGCCTTTTTTACGATACTCATAGCTTTCTCCTCGAACGGTGGTTTTGCGTCGGTAAGGGTTCTGAGGATAGACGCCCCGGCAAAGTTCATCTTGTCGGAAAAACCTAGCAATCCAGTAGGAAATTTCAGAGCCTCCTATTGAATCTCGGGTATATGCCCTCATTGCATAGAACATGCACATGCAGCGGCAGGTTTTGGCTGGTTTACAAAAGCCTGTGCGCCCTATTGGAGAAGCAGGCTTATGAAATCGCTGTCCGACGTAAAATTTTCGACCCTCGACCTGGTGCCCGTACGCGCCAACGGCAGCCCGGCGCAGTCGCTGCGCAATTCCCTGGACCTGGCCCAGCATGTGGAGAAGTTCGGCTACCACCGTTTCTGGGTAGCTGAGCACCACAATATGGACGGCATCGCCAGTTCGGCCACCTCGGTGCTGCTCGGTTACCTGGCGGGCGGCACCTCGACCATTCGCGTGGGTTCCGGCGGGGTGATGTTGCCAAACCACGCGCCACTGGTGATCGCCGAGCAGTTCGGCACCCTGGAAAGCCTTTACCCTGGCCGTATTGACCTGGGCCTGGGGCGCGCGCCGGGTTCCGACCAGATGACCGCCCGCGCCCTGCGCCGTGAACGCTCCGGCAGTGCCGATGACTTCCCCGAAGATGTGGCCGAGCTGATGGCCTACCTGGGCCCGCGTACGCCCGACCAGCGGGTTATCGCCGTGCCAGGCACCGGCACCAATGTGCCGGTGTGGCTGCTGGGTTCGAGCCTGTTCAGCGCGCAACTGGCCGGCGAGCGCGGCTTGCCTTACGCCTTCGCTTCGCATTTCGCACCGCGCTTGATGCATGAGGCGATTCGCGTGTATCGCAATCACTTCAAGCCTTCGGCCGTGTTGGATAAGCCCTACGTGATGCTCGGCATTCCGCTGGTGGCGGCCGACACCGATGAGCAGGCCGATTACCTGGCCACCTCGGTGTACCAGCGTATCCTCGCGTTGATGCGCGGCCAGAGCCTGGTGCAGCGGCCTCCAGTCAAAACCATGGACGGCCTGTGGTTGCCCCATGAAAAAGACGCGGTGGGCAGCTTCCTCGGCCTGGCCATGGTGGGCAGCCCGGCGAAGATTCGCGGCAAGCTGGAGGTGTTGATCGAGCAGACCGGCGCCGATGAGCTGATTTTTACCAGTGACCTGTATGAGCACGCCGATCGGATTCATTCCTACGAGCTGCTTGCACAAGTGATGAAGGGCTGAAATCCAGGCGAAAAAAACCGACGCACTTGCGTCGGTTTTTTATGTCCACAACACGCGATTAACCGCGCTTGTAGGCAATTTCCTTGGTACCACCTTCGCAGGTGCCAACCACTGTGTGGTCACTTGGCACAGCGCCTTTGTACACCACTTCCAGCGAATACCCCGAAGCACCCTTGGCGTCGATTTTCGCGGCAATTTCGCTTTTCAGCTCTTCACAAGGCTTGCCCGCCGCCATAGCGGTACCCGCAATGCTCAACAACCCTACCGCCAACAGAAACGTCTTCATCCGTTACTTTCCTTGCGCTGATCAAAAAGAGCGTGCCGACGCTCATCGCGTCGGCACCCGTTGTTTGTAGCGCAGGTTATGGCAATCGGCCAGCGGGCAAAGTTCAACTCTGCCGATCAACTACTGGCAATGCGGAATCCGACTTTGAGCGTGACCTGGAAGTGCGCAGCCTTGCCATCCTTGATGTGACCACGGGTTTCGGTCACCTCAAACCACTCCAGATGCTTGATGCTTTTGTTGGCTTCGGCCAGGGCATTGTTGATCGCGTCTTCGATGCTGGTGGTGGAAGAGCCTACCAGTTCGACTTTCTTGTACGTGTGATGATCACTCATGGCGTTTCTCCTATAGGTCGTCAATCAAGACTAGCAGCGAATGTGCGTACTGCTTCAGGCGACCGTTGGGAGGCGAAAGTTCAGAATTACTGCACTTTCTGAAACCGGCGCAGTCGGTATCTACACACGCCACTCAATCACTTCAGGAGATGTCCACATGGCCAACACTTCTTTACGCAAAGCGTCGCTGGAAAGCATGGAAGCCGAGATTTCGAGCCTGCTCAAATCTCTGGAGAGCCTCAAGGACGACGCGTCCGATGAGTCGCGCAAAACGCTGAAGGCCTTGAAAAGCAATGCCGAGAACGCCCTCAAGCACTCTCGTCACCTGATCAGCGACGCCTACGAAGAAAGCAAAGTCAAAATCCGCGAAACCAGCGCGGCAACCCGTGACTACGCCCAAGAGCACCCATGGACGACCGCTGGCGTCGCCGTTGGCGCACTGGGCCTGCTGGCGGCTTACCTGCTGTGCAAGCGCGGTGACTGATTGACCGGTTACACCGGTTGGCGCAACAGCTCAGCCTTGAGCCATTGCGCCAACTGCCCGGCGCGCCCGTCTGCGGCGCGCTTGGGTAGCCACAACGCCAGGTGCGCCGGGGTTTCACTGAACCCCCACGGCGCCACCAGGCGACCCGCTCGCAGGTCCTCTGCCACCAGCGGTTCTGGCGCAATCGCCACCCCCAACCCGGCAACCGCCGCTTCCAGCAAATAATACAAATGCTCAAACCCCTGGCCGAGTTTCAACGCGCCGGGCTCGATGCCGTATTGCCGTGCCCAACTGGGCCAGGCTTGCGGCCTTGAGGTGGTATGAAGCAAAGCTTGTTCGGCCAGTGCCGCCGCTGGCGCATGACGCAATTGCTCAAAACCGGCGAAGCGTGGGCTCATAACCGGGCCGATACGCTCACTGGCCAGCTCATACACCTGCATATCCGCTGGCCACGGCGGCTCAGCGAACACCAGCAAGGCATCCAGCCCAGGGCGGCGCGGGTCCAGATCGCCTTCGCCCGCCGACAGGTGCAGGCGCAAATCCGGCAAATCGGCATTCAACCGCCCCAGCCGAGGGATAAACCAACGCGCCAGCAAGCTGCCTGAACAGCCAAGAACGAAGGGCGCGTCAGCGCCGCGTTGGGTGAGTTCGGCGCACACGTCGCGCAACCGCTCGAAAGCCTCGCTGCTGGCATCTCGTAGCCTGACGCCGGCATCTGTGAGTTTAAGGCCGCGCCCATCCTTGACGAACAGGCTCACGCCCAAGTGCTCCTCCAGCACTTTCAACTGGCGGCTGACGGCGCCGTGCGTCACATGCAATAGCTCTGCTGCCTGGCTGACGCTGTTAAGGCGGGCGGTGGCTTCAAAAGCGCGCAGGGCGTTGAGGGGAGGGAGGTCGCGGCTCATCTGTGAGTTTTCCTGACAGGTTCCGGCGATCTTATCGGTTTTCAGGCCAAGGCGTCACGCGTAGAGTGACCGTCATTGCCTTTAAACACATTCTTTCCTGGAGCGTCCCATGACCCAGTCCCAGACCGATCTACGCAACGGCCCTGACGCCAACGGCCTGTTTGGTGCGTTCGGCGGCCGCTACGTCGCTGAAACCCTGATGCCGTTGATCCTCGACCTGGCCCGTGAATACGAAGCGGCGAAGGTGGACCCGGCGTTCAATGAAGAATTGGCCTACTTCCAGCGCGACTATGTCGGGCGCCCAAGCCCGCTGTATTTTGCCGAACGCCTGACCGAGTTCTGCGGCGGCGCCAAGATCTACCTCAAGCGCGAAGAGCTCAACCACACCGGCGCGCACAAGATCAACAACTGCATCGGCCAGATCCTGCTGGCCCGGCGCATGGGCAAGAAACGCATCATCGCCGAAACCGGCGCCGGCATGCACGGCGTGGCCACCGCAACCGTGGCGGCGCGCTTTGGCCTGCAATGCGTGATCTACATGGGCACCACCGACATCGAGCGCCAGCAGGCCAACGTGTTCCGCATGAAGCTGCTGGGCGCCGAGGTCATCCCCGTGGTCGCCGGCACCGGCACCCTCAAAGACGCCATGAACGAAGCCCTGCGCGACTGGGTAACCAATGTCGACAGCACCTTCTACCTGATCGGTACCGTGGCCGGGCCACACCCATACCCGGCGATGGTGCGCGATTTCCAGGCCGTGATCGGCAAGGAAACCCGTACCCAACTGCAAGCCCAGGAAGGCCGCCTGCCAGACAGCCTGGTGGCGTGCATCGGCGGCGGTTCCAACGCCATGGGCCTGTTCCACCCGTTCCTGGATGACACCAGCGTCGACATCATCGGCGTTGAAGCCGCGGGCCATGGCATCGAAACCGGCAAGCACGCCGCCAGCCTCAACGGCGGCGTACCCGGCGTGCTGCACGGCAACCGCACCTTCCTGCTGCAGGACGACGATGGCCAGATCATCGACGCCCACTCGATTTCCGCAGGCCTGGACTACCCCGGCATCGGCCCGGAACACGCCTGGTTGCATGACATCGGCCGCGTCCAGTACACCTCGGTGACGGACGACGAAGCCCTGGAAGCCTTCCACAAATGCTGCCGCCTGGAAGGGATCATTCCTGCCCTGGAAAGCGCCCACGCCCTGGCTGAAGTATTCAAGCGCGCGCCAAACTTGCCCAAGGATCACCTGATGGTGGTCAACCTCTCGGGTCGTGGCGACAAAGACATGCAGACCGTGATGCACCATATGGAACAGTCCAAGCAGGAGAAACACTGATGAGCCGCCTGCAAACCCGCTTTGCGCAACTCAAGGAACAAAACCGCGCCGCACTGGTGACCTTCGTCACCGCTGGCGACCCTGGCTATGACACCTCGCTGGCGATCCTGAAAGGCTTGCCGGCCGCTGGCGCCGACGTGATCGAGCTGGGCATGCCCTTCACCGACCCGATGGCCGACGGCCCGGCCATTCAACTGGCCAATATCCGCGCCCTGGGCGCCAAGCAGAACCTGTTGAAAACCCTGCAGATGGTTCGCGAGTTCCGCCAGGACAACAACGACACCCCGCTGGTGTTGATGGGTTATTTCAACCCGATCCACAAATATGGCGTGTCGCAGTTCATTGCCGATGCCAAGGCAGCCGGTGTCGACGGCCTGATCGTGGTGGACATGCCGCCTGAGCACAACGGCGAGCTGTGCGACCCGGCCCAGGCTGCAGGCATCGACTTTATCCGCCTGACCACGCCAACCACCGATGACGTGCGCCTGCCTACTGTGCTCAATGGCAGCTCCGGGTTTGTGTATTACGTGTCGGTCGCGGGAGTAACCGGTGCCGGCGCCGCCACCCTGGAACACGTCGAAGAAGCCGTGACCCGCCTGCGCCGCCATACCGACCTGCCGATCAGCATCGGCTTTGGTATCCGCACGCCGGACCAGGCAGCGGCCATCGCACGCCTGGCAGACGGGGTGGTAGTGGGTTCGGCGCTGATCGATCACATCGCCACGGCCAAGAACGACCAGCAAGCCATTGATGGCGTGCTGACCCTGTGCGCGGCGCTGTCGGAAGGTGTGCGCAACGCACGTAAGTAAGTGCCTGTTCGGTCGGTGATCAGACTGTCCAAATATCACCGACTTATACGCTAGGCTTCAGAAGGAGGCGGGCATCTCGCCTAATGTGTAGGAGCGAGCTTGCTCGCGAAAAACTTACAGGCGCCGCGTTCATTCAGCGAACACGCGTTATCGTTGACGTTTTTCGCGAGCAAGCTCGCTCCTACACAAGGCTAGGCATCGCGTCTCTCCTTATTTAACGCACTTCGTGCCCTTTGCCGTCTAACCACCTTCGCAAGCCCCGCAGTCCTTGCCCCTCGGTCGTTAAGTTAGCCGCATCAGAAGTCATTCTTGGCTCTTAGGAGTACATCATGGCATTTGATCTCATCACCGTTTCAGACCGTCGTCACTCTAGCCTGCAAAAGGGCTTCAACCTGCGCTGGCCCTTGGGCAACCTGCAGGGTCAGTCCTCGCCCAATGGCGCCAACCTGATTTACCTGTGCCGCAGCCCCCAAGACATCATGGATGCCGCCGCCCAGGCATTGGCCCTGCCCCATGGACGCATCACCGTACGCAGCGGCGGTCATTGCTATGAAGGGTTTGTCGCCAACAAGATGCCCGACAGCCCGGATGAGGTGCTGTCGATCCTGGATATCAGCGCGCTGGACCGAGTGGTGTACGACGCCAGCGGGCAAATCGGCTCAGAGCTGAGCCCGACGCAGCCCTTTCGCTATCGCTTTCGCCTGGAGGCAGGCAGCCAGATCTGGGACAGCTATAGCGCGTTGTACAAGCAGGCCAACAAGACCTTGCCCGCGGGCTCATGTTATTCCGTCGGATTGGGCGGGCACATTTGCGGCGGCGGCTACGGGCTGCTGTCGCGCAAGTATGGATTGGTGTGTGACTGGCTCAGCGGGGTCGATATGCTGGTGCCTGACAGCCACGGCAAAGGGCTCGAACCGCGCCATGTCAGCAGGGACAGCACCCAACAGGACGAATTGGACCTGTTCGCCGCATGCTGCGGTGCGGGGGGTGGTCAATTCGGCATTATCACCAGCTATTACTTCAAGGACCTGCCGCAAGCGCCCAAAGAGGTGCTGTGGCTGGTGATGGAATGGGACTGGTCAGTACTGACCCAGGAGGCACTAAACAATCTGCTGGTGGCTTACCAGCTATGGTTTGCCAGCCATCAGAACAACCCGGACACCTGGGGCCTGGCGACCAAACTGGAAATGCGCCACGAGCACACAGGCAATATCACCCTGGGCATCCATTATGTGGACAAGGAGGGTGAGCTGAACGACCGTGCGCCCTTCGATGATTTTGTCGACAAGATGCTCACGGCCATCGGCTTGCCTGCCACCGAGTCGCTGGTGCCGTTTCACGTGGTCCATTTGCCGCCTGGCACAGCTCGCGGGCGCACTATCGACTCGCTGTCGTCCGCCCAGGCGGCAGTCCGGCGCCTGGATTGGCTAGTGTGCCAGCAAACATTGAATGGTTCAGGAGACAACCAGCGCGGGCGCTATAAGTCGGCCTACCAGAAAGGGGAGTTCAGCCCCCAAGTGCTACAGGCCATCTGGACTACCCTGACCTGGCCAGACCCTGACAACCACCTGACACAAAGCCTGATCCAGATCCAGTCCTTCGGCGGCCAGATCAACGCCGCCAGCGCGCCCGTGCGCAAGGAGTCGTCGGCCGCCCAGCGATCGTCCCTCCTCAAGTGGCAACCCCAATGTTACTGGCACGGCGACAGTGCCGCCGCGGATCAAGCCCATGCCGACTGGATCCGAGGGCTCTATGTCAATGCGTTTGCCGATGCTCAAGGCGTGCCGCTCAACGATGCGTTCGAAGGCTGCTACATCAATTATCCCGACCTCGACATGACCTACGCAGGCGGCAATCCGGCCAACGGTAAAAACCCCCAGTGGTACAAAATCTTCTTTCCCGATCTGATGATTGAAAGCCGCTTGCGGCGTACCAAGCAGCGCTGGGACCCGCACAATGTATTTCGTAACGAGATGTCGGTGCCGTAGAACGAAAAAGGGCGACCCGAAGGTCGCCCTTTTTTACAACTCGATCCGCTCGACTTTGCCGACCAGCAATATGTAGGAAAGCGCGCCGAGCAGCGCCAGTACCGCAATGTAGGTAATGGCCGGCGCAAATGACGAGCCACTGGCCAGAAAGCCAATCACGATAGGCGTGGCGATCGCCGCCAGGTTGCCAATGAAGTTGAACACCCCGCCAGTCAGCCCCAGCAGACGGGCAGGTGCCAAGGTCGACACCAACGACCAGGTGATCGACGCCAGGCCATTGCCGAAAAACGCCACCGCCAGAAACGCGATGACCCATCCCGTGGAGTCCACATAGTTGGCCCCGATGATCGCCGTGGAAATCAGCAGCCCGCTGATGATCGGCAACTTGCGCGCAAAGCCTACCGACGCCCCACGGCGGATCAGCCAATCGGAAAACACCCCCGAACACAGCACGCCCACAAACGCGGCCAGGAACGGCAAGGAGGCCAGCAGCCCAGACTGGATAAAGTCCATGCCGCGATATTTCACCAGGTACGTCGGGAACCAGGTCAGGAAGAACCACAGCGTGGAGTTCAGGCAAAACTGGCCCAGGTAGATGCCCCACAGCTTGCGTTTGCTCAGCACAATGCCTAGATCGGTCCAGCTGAAAGGTGCCTTGACGGTTTTAGCCTGCATGTCCACCAGCCCGCCACCGTCGCGGATCAGTTGGATTTCGGCTTCGTTGGCGCCTTTGAAATCTTTGGGCTCGCGGTACACCGCGTACCAGATCGCGGCCCATAGGATGCCGACGCCACCGGTTACCACAAACACCATGTGCCAGCCGTACTGATGTTGCAGCCACGCCAGTACCGGGGTGAGGAACGCCAAGCCGACGAATTGCCCAGACGTGTAGACGCCGATAGCCGTGGCGCGCTCGCGCTCGGGAAACCAGGTGGTGACCACGCGGCTATTGATGGGATAAGCCGGTGCCTCCAACGCGCCCACCGCCATGCGCAGCACGAACAGCGCAATAAAGCTGGCGGCGAAACCGAGCATCACGGTGGCAATCGACCACAGCAGCAGGGCCGCCGTGTAGAGAATGCGCGGTGGCACCCGGTCTACCAACCAGCCACCCGGGATTTGCATGGCGGCGTAGGTCCAGCCGAAGGCGGAGAAAATCAGCCCGACTTGCACCGGGTCGATCCCCAGCTCGCTGGTCAGCGCCGGCGCAGCAATCGACAGGTTGCTGCGGTCGAGGTAGTTGATGACCACGGTGATGAACAGCAGCACCATGATGAAAAAGCGCTTTCTGCTAGGCGTGACTAAAGAAGCCTGCCCGGTGAGGGATTCAGGGTGCATGGGGGTGCCTCTTTTTATATTTGTTGAGGAAGGAACGCGCTCAATGTGGGAGCTGGCTTGCCTGCGATAGCAATAGGTCAGTTACCCATGTGTTGGCTGACCCACCGCTATCGCAGGCAAGCCAGCTCCCACATTTTTTAGCGCGTTTCAATCAGGTGGAAATCACCACTCGGCAAAACTGCCATCGGCATGGCGCCAGATCGGGTTGCGCCAGCGATGGCCGATGGCCGCGCGCTCAACCACATACTCCTCGTTGATCTCAATGCCCAAACCCGGGCCGTTGGGGATCTTCACAAAACCCTGGTCATAGTCGAATACGCCAGGGTCTTGCACGTAATCGAGCAAATCGTTGCTTTCATTGTAGTGAATGCCCAGGCTCTGCTCCTGGATAAACGCGTTGTAGCAAACCGCATCCAGTTGCAGGCACGCCGCCAAGGCAATCGGGCCCAGCGGGCAGTGCAGGGCCAGGGCCACGTCGTAGGCTTCGGCCATGTTGGCGATCTTGCGGGTTTCGGTGATACCGCCCGCGTGGGAGGCATCCGGCTGGATGATGTCGACGTAACCTTCGCTGAGTACGCGCTTGAAATCCCAGCGCGAGAACAGGCGCTCGCCCAGGGCAATCGGCGTACTGGTCAGCGGTGCCAGTTCTTTCAGCGCTTCGTAGTTTTCGCTGAGCACCGGCTCTTCAATGAACATCAGTTTGTACGGGTCGAGCTCTTTCATCAGCACCTTGGCCATCGGCTTGTGCACCCGGCCATGGAAGTCGACGCCGATCCCCACGTTAGGGCCGACCGCATCGCGCACAGCAGCGACATTGGCCAGGGCCAGGTCGACTTTTTCGAAGCTGTCGACGAACTGCAATTCTTCGGTGCCGTTCATTTTCACGGCTGTAAAGCCACGCGCCACCGCCTCTTTGGCGGCACGGGCAGTGTCGGCAGGGCGGTCACCGCCGATCCATGAGTACACGCGGATCTTGTCACGTACCTGGCCACCCAGCAGATCGCTGACCGACACACCGAGGGCCTTGCCCTTGATGTCCCACAACGCCTGGTCGATGCCGGCGAGAGCGCTCATGTGCACCGCACCGCCTCGGTAGAAGCCGCCGCGATAGAGCACGGTCCAGATATCTTCGATGTTGCGTGGGTCTTTGCCGATCAGGTAGTCGGACAGTTCTTCGACGGCAGCGGCCACCGTGTGAGCGCGGCCCTCGACCACAGGCTCACCCCAGCCGGTCACACCCTGGTCGGTTTCGACCTTGAGGAAGCACCAGCGCGGCGGAACGATAAAGGTCGTCAGTTTGGTGATTTTCATCTCTTGTCTCTCTTATAGATGCAGCGCCTGTGGGCGCGGAATGTGCTCTCAGCCGAGGGCTTTCCAGGCGGCGACATACGCCTGGGCACGGCTCGCAACCTGATCCACTGTCATGCCCGGCTTGAACAGCCCGGAACCCAGTCCGAAGCCCTTGGCGCCGGCGTCGGTAAACATCTGCATGTTGTCCGGGGTGATGCCGCCCACCGGCAGCAGCAACGTACCCGCCGGCAATACCGCCAGCCACGCCTTGATCACTGAAGGGCCCATTTGCTCGGCCGGGAACAGTTTCAATACATCGGCGCCTTCGGCCAGTGCGGCAAAGGCTTCGGTGGGCGTGGCCACCCCAGGCGACAAATACAGGCCCGCCGCTTTGGCCGCGCGCAGCACCTTGGCATCGCTGTGGGGCATGACGATCACCTGGCCGCCGGCCGCCTTGACCTGCTCGACCTGCTCAGGCGTCAACACCGTACCGGCACCGATCAGGCAATCGGCGGGCAAGCTGTCGCGCAGGGTGCGGATGCTGGTGTAAGGGTCTGGCGAGTTGAGCGGCACTTCGATCACGCGAAAACCCGCGTCGTACAGCACCTGGCCGACCGCCTGGGCTTCGTCAGGGCGTAGGCCGCGCAGGATGGCGATCAAACCGTTTTGTGCGAGTGCTTGCTTGAGCATGTCAGGCCTCCAATAAAGGTCGAGTAAGCCCGGCGGCTTGCGCCAGTTGCCACAGGCCACGCTCGGTGGCTTCTTGCGCCAGGCTGACGTGGGCAAAGCCGCAAAGGGCGAGGGCGCGTTGATAGCGGGCGCAGAGTGGAGCGGCGCCGACCAGGATGATCGGCTGGTGTTTGGCGGAATCTGGCAGGCCGGCGAGTTCATGGCCGATGAGCAGGCCAGACAGGTAGTCGGGTTGCTGGTCGGGCGCCAGTTGCGCAGTGAGCCCAAGGGTACGGGCACTGAACAGGGTCGAGAGCACGCCACGCTGGCCATCTTCAGACAGCGCCACGCGCACGCCTCGATCAAACGCCTCGGCCTGGAACTGCGCGCTGGCCTGTTGGGTGCGCCCCAGAATGCTGTGCTTGCTCAACACCGCAAACACTTCGCCGGTCATGAACGTATCGAAATGGGTAATGCGCCCTTCCACCACCTCGACCCACTTGGAATGGCTGCCGGGCAGGCCGATCAACACGTGGGGCCCAAGGCCCTGCAGTACGCCGAGTACCTGGGTTTCTTCGCCGCGCATCACATTGGGCAGCCCCACTTGCTCGATCACCCCCGGCACGATGTGCACCTGTACCCCGCGCAGGCTGCGTATGCCATGCAACGCCTGGCCAAGGCTGGCGACATCCACGGGCGTGCTGCGATAGGCCGCCTCGCTCCAACCCTGTGCGCTGCCGACCATGCCGCACGCGATCACCGGCAGCCCGGGCTGGGCGTCGAGCCAATCGCCGCAGGCGCTATCGAACGCCAGTTCAAAGCCGTCAGTGCACAGCACACCGGCTATTTCCCGGGGCTCTGTGGGCAAATGCATGATGCCCCAGGCTTGCGAGCGCTGTTCCAGCACAACGCCCGCGGGGCCGAGTTTGTAAGCACGAAGGGAGCTGGTCCCCCAATCGAGCGCGATCAATTGCGCCTGCATCGCTTCACCTGAAATGAGTGGGTGCTGAAAAAAGCAGATGGGCGAATATAAACCTAGGTCGCGGAATATCTCAATATATAAATATCAATCCCATATAACGGGACAAGACAAGATAAATCCTACGACCCTTCCTGTTTTTCCTTAGGGAAAGACGCGGGTTTATCGGGTAAGGATGGTTAAAAAATCGACAGGTCCAGTTCGCGCATCGCGCCCATCCAGATGGCGTAATCGGTGTGGTCCTTGAGGTCGTCACCGGTTTCCGGGTGCAGGAACACCACCAGACCATCGCGGTGCAGCGCCAGCCACGGCAACACCACGCCGATATATTCCGGCTCGAACGCCAGCTGGCAACTCCAATCCGGGTGCGGGCCTACGGGCCGCTCATGCACGCGGCCCATGCGCAACGGGAACAGCCTGGCGGCGTCTTCACAGAGCCTGCGCGCCTGCTCGATCGTGCTGGCGTCGAAGTAGATATGGGCGTGGTAGCCCTTGATACGTTGCATGACGGACTCCGGTTCCACTGTGCGCCGATCCTAGACCGCAATCGACGGCAGGGCCAGCCCGGTCAACGACTGCGCACTGCTGGCCTGTTCCGCCACCAGCCACTCGACAAAGCGGTCCACCAACTGCCCACGGCGTTTGCGCTGGGGCTGCACCACGTAATAGCCAAATCGCGACGTCACCGTGGGGCTGATCGGCCGGCACAGCCAATTCTGCTCCAGCAGGTTATCCACCAGGTGGCGCCAGCCGATGGCGACGCCCTGGCCGGCAATCGCGGCCTGGATCAGCAAGGTGTAGTTGTCGAAGCGCAATTGCCCGGGGGTCGGCACAGCCGTGATACCCAGTTCGCGGAACACACCGTTCCAGTCGAACCACTGGCTGTTGTTTTCCTGGCGCAGGTGCAGCAACGGGCAGTCTTGCAAGGTCTGCACCGTCAGGGGCGCAGCTTGTTCCTTGAGCCACTGCGGGCTGCACACCGGGAACACTTCCTCATTGAACAACCACAGGCTTTCGCCCTGCTTGAAACGGCCATCGCCAAACAGCACCGCCACATCAATATCGCTGCGCAGGGTGGCGTGGTTGCGCTCACTGGTGACCAGGCTGACATCCACCTGCGGGTTGGCCTGGTGGAAGCGATGCAGGCGCGGCATCAGCCAATAGGCGGCGAAGGCAAAGTCGGTGGCGACTTGCAGCACTTCATGCTGGCTTTGTTGAGTGATGGCGCCCAGGCCCTGGTTGATGTTCTGCAGGCCGCCTTGCACATGCTCGAACAGCAGGGCGCCGGCGTCGGTCAGTTCGATGCCGCGATAAATGCGGTCAAACAGGCGGATCGCCAGTTGCTCTTCAAGACGTTTGATCTGCTGGCTGACCGCCGGTTGGGTGGTGCCCAGTTCCATCGCGGCCGCGGTGAAACTGCGATGGCGTGCCGCTGCCTCAAAGGCGCGCAGCAAATCGAGAGAGAGGTCACCCAGCGCTTCATACATAAGCTCAACTTATCCTAGTCATTGCCGCGCATGGGCTTTACCCATGTATTGATGGACCGCATGCTCATTGGCATAAACACCGCCTATGGAATGCCGAGAAACCATGAAGCGCAAGAATATTCTTTTCATCATGGCCGATCAGATGGCCGCGCCGATGCTGCCGTTCTACGGGCCTTCCCCGATCAAGCTGCCCAACCTCAGCCGCCTGGCGGCGCAAGGTGTGGTGTTCGACGCCGCCTATTGCAACAGCCCCTTGTGCGCACCGTCGCGCTTCACCCTGGTGAGTGGCAAGTTGCCGAGCAAGATCGGCGCCTACGACAACGCTGCCGATTTCCCCGCCGATGTACCGACCTATGCCCACTACCTGCGTCGCCTCGGCTACCGCACCGCACTGTCGGGCAAGATGCACTTCTGCGGCCCCGACCAGTTGCACGGTTATGAGGAACGCCTGACCAGCGATATCTACCCCGCCGACTACGGCTGGGCGGTGAACTGGGATGAGCCAGACGTACGCCCTACCTGGTATCACAACATGTCCTCGGTGCTGCAAGCCGGCCCGTGTGTGCGCACCAACCAGCTGGATTTCGACGAAGAGGTGGTGTTCAAGGCCCAGCAATATCTGTTCGATCATATCCGCGAGGAGGGCGACCAGCCGTTCTGCCTGACCGTGTCGATGACCCATCCCCACGACCCGTACACCATTCCCAAGCCGTTCTGGGACCTGTACGCCGACACCGAGATTCCTATGCCTGCGACGCCGCCCCAGGCCGACCTCGACCCGCATTCCCAGCGGCTGCTCAAGGTCTATGACTTGTGGGACAAACCGCTGCCGGTGGATAAGATCCGCGACGCCCGCCGCGCCTACTTCGGTGCCTGCAGCTACATCGACAGCAACGTCGGCAAGCTGCTGCAGACCCTGGAAGACACCGGCCTGGCCGACGACACCCTGATCATTTTCTCTGGCGACCACGGCGACATGCTTGGCGAGCGCGGCCTCTGGTACAAAATGCACTGGTTTGAAATGGCCGCCCGCGTGCCGCTGCTGGTCAGTGCGCCGGGGCAGTTCGCTGCTGGCCGCGTCACCCAGGCCGTGTCGACCGCCGACCTGTTGCCGACCCTGGTGGAATTGGCCGGCGGCACGTTGGACCCGCACTTGCCGCTGGACGGCCGCTCACTGGTCCCGCACTTGCAGGGGCAGGGCGGGCATGACGAAGTGTTTGGCGAATACATGGCCGAAGGCACCGTCAGCCCGTTGATGATGATTCGCCGAGGCGCCTTCAAATTCATCTACAGCGAGGACGATCCTTGCCTATTGTTCGACGTGCACAACGACCCGCGCGAGCAGGAAAACCTCAGCCATTTTGCTGAACATCGGCCGTTGTTCGAGGCGTTCTTGCGTGAAGCACGGGCTAAATGGGACATCCCGGCGATCCATCAACAGGTGCTCGCCAGCCAACGCCGTCGCCGCCTGGTGTTTGAAGCGCTGACCCAAGGCAAGCTCAAGAGCTGGGATCACCAGCCACTGGTAGACGCCAGTCAGCAGTACATGCGCAACCATATCGACCTTGATGACTTGGAGCGCAAGGCACGTTTTCCACAACCCTGCCAAAACCAATAAGTAGACAGAGGGAAGGCCATGCAAAAGTTGACCGTGGTACTGAGTTTGGTGGTGCTCAGCAGCGCCCAGGTGTACGCAGACACTCGCTGCGAAACGGTAAAGATGGCCGATCCAGGCTGGAGCGATATTGCCGCCACCAACGCCATCACCAGTTTCCTGCTGACGGGCATGGGCTACCAACCCAAGGTCGACACCCTGGCGGTACCGATTACCTTCGGCGGGCTGAAAGACGGCCAGGTGGATGTCTTCCTCGGTAACTGGATGCCGGCGCAACAGGGCTTCTACGACAAGTTCGTGGCCAACGGCGATGTGGTGCAGCTGGCGAAGAACCTGGAGGGCACCGAATTCACCCTCGCCGTGCCGGACTATGTGTGGGACGCCGGGGTGCATGACTTTGCCGACCTGAATAAATTTGCCGACAAGTTCGGCAAAAAAATCTACGGCATCGGCTCCGGCGCGCCAGCCAATATCTCGTTGCAGGAGATCATCAAGAAAAATGATTTCGACCTTGGGCAGTGGAAGCTGATCGAGTCCAGCGAACAAGCGATGCTCGCGGAAGTTTCGCGAGCCGTGAAAAAGCAGCGTTTCGTCACCTTCCTCGGCTGGACCCCGCACCCGATGAACGTGCAACTGAACATGCACTACCTCAAGGGCGGCGAGCAGTACTTTGGCGCCACCGGTAGCGTGTATACCCTGACCCGCAAGGGCTACGCACAAGCCTGCCCCAATGTCGGCAAATTGCTGACCAACCTGAGTTTTACCCAGGCCATGGAGAACAGCATCATGGCTGACGTGGCCAATAACAAAGTCAGCAATGCACAGGCAGCGAAGGCGTGGATCAAGGCCAACCCGGCGGTGCTGGACCAGTGGTTGGAGGGCGTGAAAACCCTGGACGGGCAGGAGGCGTTGCCAGCGGTAAAAGCCAAACTCTAATCCTCCTTGTAGGAGCTGGCTTGCCAGCGAAGAACTCGAAAACGCCGCGTTTTTTCAGACAACCCGCGTTATCGTTACCCCTCTTCGCGAGCAAGCTCGCTCCTACAGTATTTCGAGCGACTCATGCCCCGGCCCACCCGCCATACACTCTTGCCCTTCCTGCGCTGGCTGCCGCGCCAGACCCGCGCCAGCGTCGGCCGGGACGCCATCGTCGGCCTCAGCGGCGCGGTGCTTGCGCTGCCGCAGTCGATTGCCTACGCATTGATCGCCGGTCTCCCACCGGAATACGGGCTCTACGCCGCCATCATCCCGGTGTTGATCGCGTGCCTGTGGGGTTCGTCCTGGCACCTGATCTGCGGGCCCACGGCCGCCATCTCCATCGTGCTTTACGCCAGCATCAGCCCATTGGCCGTGCCAGGCTCACAGGACTACATCACCCTCATCCTGTTGCTGACCTTCCTCGCCGGGGTGTTCCAGTGGTTGCTCGGCTTACTGCGCTTCGGCGCGTTGGTGAACTTTGTCTCCCATTCGGTGGTGCTGGGTTTCACCCTCGGCGCCGCCGTGGTGATTGCCCTGGGGCAGTTGCCCAACCTGCTCGGGTTGGATTTGCCCAGCCAGGCCACGGCCATCAACGGCCTGCTGGCGCTGATCGACCATCGTGGCGAGTGGGACCACGCGTCCCTGGCCCTGGGGCTGGGGACGTTGCTGGCAGGCATACTGCTCAAGTACTTGGTGCCACGCTGGCCGACGCTGTTGATCGCCTTGGTGTTGGCCAGCCTGGTGGCATGGCTGTGGCCGGCGATGTTCGGGCATGTGGCACGCGTCAGTTCGTTCATTGGCAAACTGCCGC
The DNA here is from genome assembly GCF_014268375.2 of Pseudomonas salmasensis. Taxonomy (NCBI): domain Bacteria; kingdom Pseudomonadati; phylum Pseudomonadota; class Gammaproteobacteria; order Pseudomonadales; family Pseudomonadaceae; genus Pseudomonas; species Pseudomonas salmasensis. The sequence continues at coordinate 3,595,514 of NZ_CP077083.1, read as the reverse complement.
CGTTCAGCCCGCTGCCGATGGACCTGGACCTGGTGTTGCGCCTGCTGCCCAGCGCCGTTGCGGTGGGGATGCTGGGGTTGGTGACCAGCCTGTCGATCGCCCGCTCGCTGTCGGCCCGCTCGCAACAACTGCTCGACGCCAACCAGGAAGTTCGCGCCCAGGGTTTATCCAACATCGTGGGCGGATTTTTTTCCGGCTACCTGTCAGCCGGATCATTCACCCGCTCGGGCCTCAGTTACGAGGCGGGCGCCTGTTCGCCGCTGGCGGGGGTGTTTTCGGCCCTGTGGGTGGCGTTATTCGCGTTATTTGGCGCAGCATTGATCGCGCATATTCCGATCCCGAGCATGGCGGCGAGCATCCTGCTGATTTGCTGGGGGCTGGTGGACCATCGCGGCATTCGCGCGCTGTTCCGGGTCAGTCGTGCCGAATTCGTGGTGATGAGCCTGACCTGCGTCGCCACCTTGTTGTTGGAGCTGCAAACGGCCATCTATGCCGGGGTGCTGGCATCGCTGTTTTTCTACCTCAAGCGCACCTCGCAGCCACGGGTTCAACACTGGCGCGACGGTGAGGCGGATGTGTTGCGGGTAGGCGGCTCGATCTTTTTTGGCGCCAGCCATTACCTGCAAGTGCGCTTGCAACGCTTGCAGGGCGAACGGGTGGTGATCGAGGCGCAGCAGATCAACTTTATCGACTATTCCGGGGTGGAGATGCTGCACCAGGAGGCGCGGCGGTTGGCGGGGTTGGGCCGTAGCTTGACGTTGCGTGGGGCCAGGCCGCAGGTGGTTGAGGAGTTGATGAAGCTGGAGGGGCCCGATAACTGCCCCATCGACTTTGAAGACTGAACCCGATCAAAACTGTGGAAGCTGGCTTGCCTGCGATAGCGGTGGTTCAGCCAGCACATGGGTAACTGACCTATTGCTATCGCAGGCAAGCCAGCTCCCACATTAACGGTGCCCACATCAGCGCGTGGGATCAGGCCAATTGACGGCGCAGTTCGGCCAGTACGGGCGCCGAATCCGGACGCACACCGCGCCACAGCAAAAAGGCTTCTGCCGCTTGTTCCACCAGCATGCCCAGGCCATCCATCGCCACCGCCGCGCCTTGCTCGCTCGCCCAGCGGCAGAACGCGGTAGGTTGCTTGGCGTACATCATGTCGTAGCAGAAGGTCTTGCCCGGTTCGATCAGGCTGCCGGCAATCGGCGGTACATCGCCTGACAGGCTGGCCGACGTGGCATTGATGATCACGTCCACCGGCTCACGCAGCCAGTCGAAACCACTGGCAGATACCGGGCCCAGGTCATCGAACAGCTCAGCCAGCAACTCGGCTTTTTCCACGGTGCGGTTGGCGATGATCAACGACGAAGGTTGCTGCGCCAGCAACGGCTCCAGCGCACCGCGTACCGCGCCACCGGCGCCCAATAACAGAATGCGTTTGCCTTGCAGGGTCAGCCCGGCATTGACCGTCAAATCGCGCACCAGGCCCGCGCCGTCGGTGTTGTCGCCCAACAGGGTGCCGTCAGCCAGTTTGCTCAAGGTGTTCACGGCGCCGGCGCGCTGGGCCCGTTCGGTCAGGGTATTGGCCAGGCGATAGGCCTCTTCCTTGAACGGCACGGTCACGTTGGCGCCCCGGCCCTGTTGGAAAAACTCACGGGCACAGGCGGTGAAGTCCTCCAACGGCGCGAGCATTGTGCTGTAGTCCAGCTGCTCGCCGGTCTGGGCGGCGAACAGACGGTGAATCAGCGGCGATTTGCTGTGGCCGATGGGGTTGCCGAACACGACATAACGGTCCATCACACCGCCGCCTTGGGCGCGGCAACGCCGAGCCAGTCACGGTCTTGCAGGAAGTAGTCGGTGAGGCGCGCCTCTTCGCTGCCAGCTTCGGCCTTCCAGTCGTAGCTCCAGCGTACCTGGGGTGGCAGCGACATCAGGATCGACTCTGTACGCCCGCCCGATTGCAGGCCGAACAGCGTGCCACGGTCATAGACCAGGTTGAACTCAACGTAACGGCCCCGGCGGAACTCCTGGAACTGGCGCTGTTGCTCGGTGTACGCCATGGCCTTGCGACACTGCACAATCGGCAGGTAGGCGTCGATGTAGGCATCGCCGATGGCGCGGATGAAGGCGAAGCAGGTATCAAAGCCCCACTCGTTCAAGTCATCGAAGAACAACCCGCCGATGCCACGGGGTTCGTTGCGATGCTTGATGTGGAAGTAAGTATCACACCAAGCCTTGTAGCGTGCGTATACATCCGGGCCAAACGGCGCACAGGCCTGCTCGGCCACGCGGTGCCAGTGAATACAGTCTTCTTCATTGCCGTAATACGGGGTGAGATCGAAGCCACCGCCGAACCACCACACCGGTTCTTCGCCTTCTTTTTCGGCGATGAAAAACCGCACATTGGCGTGGGAAGTCGGTACATGCGGGTTATGCGGATGGATCACCAGCGACACACCCAGCGCCTCAAACCCACGGCCCGCCAGCTCAGGGCGATGGGCACTGGCAGACGGGGGCAAACCGCTGCCGAACACGTGGGAAAAGTTGACGCCGCCTTTTTCGATCACCGAACCGTTTTCCATCACACGGGTGCGACCGCCACCGCCGGCTGGCCGGGTCCAGGCGTCTTCGATAAAGCGAGTGTCCGTCTCGAAGGTTTCCAGGGCGCTGCAAATGCGGTCTTGCAGGTCAAGCAGGTAGGCTTTAACGGCCTCGGTGCGGGTAGTCATGGCATCACCTTGAATCGGGCAAAGCTACGCGAGGCCCATGGGGCGTCGGCGGCAAATGGGCGCACAGGATACCACTGCGCTTAGATGCCACTGCACTTAGGTGCGCGGCAGTTGACGAAGATCAAGCTTAGGAGTCCGATAGGGGGCTACGCAGATTCGAACCCAAGGAGAAGTGCAGATGGCCAAACGTATCCAGTTCAGCGCACATGGCGGCCCCGAAGTACTTGAGTATGTGGACTACACGCCAGCGGAGCCTGGCCCACAGCAGGTACGGGTGCGCAACGAAGCTATCGGCCTGAACTTCATCGACACCTATTTCCGCAGTGGCCTCTATGCGCCGCCCGCCCTGCCATCGGGCCTGGGTGCGGAAGGCGCTGGCGTGGTCGATGCGGTGGGCAGTGAAGTCAGCCAATTCAAAGTCGGCGATCGTGTGGCCTACGGCAGCGGCCCGCTGGGTGCCTACAGCGAGTTGCACGTACTGCCAGCCGCCAACCTGGTGCACCTGCCGGATGAGATCAGCTTTGAACAGGCCGCCGGTGCCATGCTCAAAGGCCTGACCGTGCAGTACCTGCTGCGTCAGACCTATGAACTCAAAGGCGGTGAGACCATTTTGTTCCACGCCGCTGCCGGTGGCGTGGGTTCCCTGGCCTGCCAATGGGCCAAGGCACTGGGGGTGAAGTTGATCGGTACGGTCAGCTCCCCGGAAAAAGCCGCTTTGGCCAAATCGCTCGGTGCCTGGGAAACCATCGACTACAGCAAGGAAGATGTCGCACAACGCGTACTGGAATTGACTGACGGTAAGAAGTGCCCGGTGGTGTACGACGGCGTCGGCAAGGACACCTGGCTGACTTCCCTGGACAGCGTGGCGCCGCGAGGCTTGGTGGTGAGCTTCGGCAATGCGTCGGGGGCGGTGGATGGGGTGAACCTGGGGATTCTGTCGGCGAAGGGTTCGCTGTACGTCACCCGGCCGACTTTGGCGACCTACGCGAACAACCCGGCGAACTTGCAGGCGATGGCGGACGATCTGTTTTCGATGATCAAGAGCGGCAAGGTGCGCATTGATATCAACCAGCGCTACCCGCTGGCGGAGGCGGCCAAAGCGCAGACGGAGTTGTCAGGGCGGCGCACGACTGGGTCGACCATTCTGCTGCCTTAAGGGCCTCATCGCAGGCAAGCCAGCTCCCACATTTGACGGCGAACACTAATCAATGTGGGAGCTGGCTTGCCTGCGATGGGTGCACCTCGGTGTCAGGACGGGCGCACCACATCACCCGTCACCAGGTCCCGAATCAGGCTCGGGTTCTTGCGCCCACCCAGGGCGCCGCCCAACACCAAGTCCACTTGCCCGCGAAAATACTGCTCCACGCGAATCCGCGTCCGTGCCGCCGGGCGGCCCTGAGGGTTGGCCGAGGTGGAAATCAACGGGCCGACCTCGGCGCACAAATCTCTCACCAACGGGTGATCACTGACCCGCAACGCTACGGTGTCATGCACACCCGTGACCCATTCGGGCAGCAAGTCTTGATGGGGCACCAGCCAGGTATTCGGCCCTGGCCAGGTGCTGGCCATACGCTCGACCCACGTGTCCGGGAAATCCTCAAACAGAAAGTCGAACTGACGAATATTGTCCGCCACCAGGATCAGGCCTTTGTCGACCGAGCGGTTCTTGATCGCCAACAGCCGATCCACTGCTTCTTCGTTCCACGGGTCGCAGCCCAGGCCCCAGACCGCTTCGGTCGGATAGGCGATCACTGCGCCTGCGCGAATTTCCCGTGCGGCTTCCAGCACACGCCACCTGTTGACCATTGTTTACTCTCCGGACTAAAGCTCTGGGCAGTTTACCGATCTTCGTTACAAAACCTAGCGCCAAAAACGGGCCACTACCAAAGCGGACACCGCGCCAGCCAGCGCCCGCTTTCGCAAATCACCTGGCCCTCCAACTCCAGCTCCGTAAGGGTGGCCAGTACTTGGGACAACGGCCGACCGCTGGCAATCGCCAAGGCTTCGCTGCTATGCGGTGCCGCGTGCAGCAGCGCCACCAGCGGATGGGTCACGGGCACCGGCGCAGCATGGGACAACCGCTGCCAACCGCGCAGGCCTTCAAGAATGTGCTCGATGGTTTCCACAAGCACCGCGCCATCACGGATCAGTTGATGACAGCCTTTGGCGGCGGGGTGGTGGATGGAACCCGGAATCGCGTACACCTCACGCCCTTGCTCCGCGGCCAGGCGTGCGGTGATCAGCGAGCCGCTGGCGATACTGGCCTCCACCACCAGTACGCCTAACGACAACCCGCTGATAATGCGGTTGCGCCGTGGGAAATTACCGGCCTGGGGCGCGGCATCCAGCGGAAACTCGGAAACCACGGCGCTGCCTTGGGCAATCATCGCGGCGGCGAGCCTGCGATGGCGCTGTGGATAAAAATTTTCCAGGCCAGTGCCGAGCACACCGATAGTATGGCCGCCAACGTCCAGTGCCGCCTGGTGCGCCGCGCCATCAATGCCCACTGCCAGCCCGCTGGTGATGACAAAACCGGCGCTCGCCAGGCTGCGGGAAAAGGCCGCTGCCGTGTCCATGCCCGGGCGCGAGGCACGCCGGCTTCCGACCATCGCCAACTGTGGTTTTTCCAGAATACCGGGGTCGCCCGCGACGAATAACAACGGCGGCGCATCGTCGATCTGCGCAAGCAACGCCGGGTAATCCGGTTGGTCCCACATCAGCAAATGCTGGGCCGGACGCGCCAGCCAGGCCAACGCCTCGCTGGCACCGTCACGTACTTTAGGGCTACGTCGAGCCTCGGCACTGACGGCGGGCAAACCGAGGGAACGCCAGGCGCTGGCGGGAGCACTCAGGGCCTTGGAAGCGCAACCAAAGGCTTGGATCAATACGTGAAAACGCTTGGGGCCCAGTTCTGGCAGCCTGTGCAAGCGTAGCCGGGCTTCCAGCTCTGCCGGGGAAATATCGCTACTGTTTATCGGATTCATATGATCATCCTTGACCGGAACAAGCTGTGGATAACTCTGTTGGTAACTTATTTAGCAGGCTATTTATTGCGCTTGATCAGCCGTCTCGAAACGGTCTTGCACGGCCAACGACCGTGAAGCACTGAGCACCAGGGCATAGCTGAGCTTTTCGTAGGTGCGAAACACCAGCAGGGTGCCCGCTCGCTCGTCCGGGAGCGGCGTGGGCGTACCGGTGAGGGCGTCTCGCACGGTGGCGCCAGCCTTGATCACCGTCAGCAGTTGGCCTTCCACTAATCCATCACGGCGACCCTTGTTCAAGGTCACAGCGTCGAGAACGCCTATCTGCGTGACACCCTTGGGGATGTCGATGATGTGCCCTGTAATCAAGGGTGCAGGTTTGCAGGGTTCCAGCATGGCCAAAGCAACGGGAGGCTCGGCGCGCAACAAACGGTCACCTGGGCGAATTTCCTGGGTCACCCGTTGCACTGCCAAGGTGGCGAGGCTGTCGGCAAGCACAAAGCGCGCAGTGCCGATGTCGTCGGCATTGATGCCGAGTAATTCCTGGGTATCGGGGTCGGTGTAGGCCTTGCCTCGCCGAAAGATCCCGTAGCTGGGCTGGGCCGGGTCCAGATGCCCGCGCGCATGCACGCGCTCGTCGTTGGCGCCCAGCACGCGCCCGCCTTGCGCCGCAATAATGTAAGGCGCGTTGTCCAGGTCCTGGGGCGAGTCAAAAATGCGGTTGTGCAGTAAGAAGTGCTGGATGGCCTGTTGCGCGGCCTGATCCAGACGCTCAGTGGGTTGCGCAATCAACGCCGTGGCGAACGGAGCCCACAGCAGCAAGACGAGTAGCGATTTCCTCATGGGGTGAATCTCCTTTATTATGTGCGTTCGCGTGAAATGCCATGGCCTTCGCGGCTTCCGAGCGTTTCACACCGGCCGTATGGGTCCATCCCACCGCCGATTTGTCTCTTCCTCACATGTGCAGCAATTACGCTTATGGCTATTTTGAACATCCTCGAATTTCCCGACTCGCGCCTGCGCACGATCGCCAAGCCGGTGGCCGTAGTGGACGACAAGGTTCGTCAGTTGGTCGATGACATGTTTGAAACAATGTATGAAGCCCCGGGCATCGGCCTCGCCGCGACCCAGGTCAACGTGCATCTGCGCGTCGTGGTCATGGACCTGTCGGAAGACCGCAGCGAACCTCGGGTGTACATCAACCCTGAGTTCGAACCGCTGACTGAAGAGATGGGCGAATACCAGGAAGGCTGCCTGTCGGTGCCGGAGTTCTACGAGAATGTGGAACGCCCGCTGCGCGTGAAGATCAAGGCGCTGGACCGTGACGGCAAGCCCTTCGAGCTGATTGCCGAAGGCCTGCTGGCGGTGTGCATCCAGCACGAATGCGACCACCTCAACGGCAAGCTGTTTGTCGATTACCTGTCCACGCTCAAGCGTGACCGCATCAAGAAGAAGCTGGAAAAAAAGCATCGCCAGCAAGCCTGATGCCCTTCTTCCAAAGGCTTGCTGCGGCAAGCCTTTTTCTTTTGTGACTGTTTTTAACCGAGAACTCCCATGACCGAGCCATTGCGCATTGTTTTTGCCGGCACTCCTGAATTTGCCGCCGAACACCTCAAGGCGCTGCTTGCCAGCCCTTATGACATCGTCGCGGTGTACACCCAGCCGGATCGCCCGGCCGGTCGCGGGCAAAAACTGATGCCCAGCCCAGTCAAGCAGTTGGCGCTGGAGCACAACATTCCCGTGTTGCAGCCGCCGACCCTGCGTAACGCCGAGGCCCAGGCCGAACTGGCCGCGCTGAAGCCGGACCTGCTGGTGGTGGTGGCCTACGGTTTGATCCTGCCTCAGGCTGTGCTGGATATCCCGCGCCTGGGTTGCATCAACAGTCATGCTTCACTGCTGCCACGCTGGCGCGGTGCGGCGCCGATTCAACGCGCCGTTGAAGCCGGCGACAGCGAGAGCGGCGTGACCGTGATGCGCATGGAAGCCGGCCTGGATACCGGGCCGATGCTGCTCAAGGTCACCACGCCGATCACCGCCCAAGACACCGGCGGCAGCCTGCACGACCGCCTGGCTGAACTGGGCCCGCCCGCCGTGATCCAGGCCATCGCCGGCCTGGCTGCCGGCACCCTGCAAGGCGAAATCCAAGACGACAGCCTGGCCACCTACGCCCACAAGCTGAACAAGGACGAAGCGCGCATTGACTGGAGCCGCCCGGCCGTGGAGCTGGAGCGCCTGGTACGTGCCTTCAACCCATGGCCGATCTGCCACAGCACCCTCAACGGCGAAGCCTTGAAAGTGTTGGCCGCGACCCTGGCCGATGGCGCAGGCGCTCCCGGCGAGATCATCGGCGCCAGCAAAGACGGCCTGTTGGTGGCTTGCGGTGAACAGGCGCTGTGCCTGACGCGTCTGCAATTGCCCGGCGGCAAGGCGCTGAACTTCAGCGATTTGTTCAATAGCCGTCGTGAGAAATTCGCCCTGGGCACCACGCTTGGGGTGGTCACTCAATGAACCCACGTCTGGCCGCCGCCAAGGCTCTTGCCGCCGTCCTCAACGGCAAGGCTTCGCTGAACAGTTCGCTGCCGACGCAGTTGGATAAGGTCGAAGACCGCGACCGGGGGTTTACCCAGGACCTGGCCTTTGGCACCGCCCGTTGGCAGCCACGGTTGTCTGCGCTGGCCGCCAAGCTGCTGCAAAAACCGTTCAAAGCGGCAGACGCCGATGTCGAGGCGCTGTTGCTGGTGGGCCTCTACCAGTTGCTCTACACCCGCGTGCCCGCCCACGCGGCCATCGGTGAAACCGTCGGGTGCGCCGACAAGCTGAAAAAACCTTGGGCCAAGGCCCTGCTCAACGCCGTGCTGCGCCGCGCCCAACGCGAAAGCGAAGCCCTGCTCGCCGAGCTGGAACATGACCCAGTGGTGCGCACCGCCCACCCGCGTTGGCTGCAAAAATCCCTGAAAGCCTTTTGGCCTGAGCAATGGGAAGCCATCTGCGCAGCCAACAACGCGCATCCGCCGATGATCCTGCGGGTCAACCGTCGCCACCACAGTCGTGACGCGTATTTGCAGTTACTGGCGGACGCTGGCATCAACGCCACGCCCTGTGTGTACAGCACGGACGGCATCGTGCTCGAAACGGCTGCCGATGTGCGCAGCCTGCCGGGCTTTGCCGAAGGCTGGATCAGTGTGCAGGACGAAGCTGCGCAGTTGGCCGCCGACTTGCTCGACCTTGCCCCCGGCCAGCGCGTCCTCGATGCCTGCTGCGCGCCCGGCGGTAAGACCTGCCACATCCTTGAAGTGGAAAAAGGCCTGGCCGGTGTCGTCGCGGTGGACCTTGAAGCCAAGCGCCTGGTGCGCGTGCGGGAAAACCTCGCACGCCTGGGCTTGAGCGCTGAACTGATCGCCGCGGATGGCCGCGACACCGCCACCTGGTGGGACGGCAAGCCCTTCCAGCGCATCCTGCTGGACGCTCCCTGCTCGGCCACCGGCGTGATCCGCCGTCATCCGGACATCAAGCTGACCCGCCAGCCCGACGACATCGCCGCCCTCGCGGTGCTGCAAGGCGAACTGCTCGACGCGCTGTGGCCCACCCTGGAAGTCGGCGGCATCCTGCTTTACGCCACCTGCTCCACCTTGCCCACCGAAAATACCGAGGTCATCCAAGCCTTCCTCGCACGCACCAGCGGCGCGCGTGAGCTGGACCTCGCCACCACGGCCGGCATCAAGCAGCCCCACGGTCGCCAACTGCTTGCGCAAGAAGGCGGGCACGATGGCTTCTACTACGCCAAACTGATCAAGATCGCCGCCGCACGCGGCTGAATGGTTTTAAGGGAGTGACCGGATGAAAATCATCATCCTTGGAGCAGGGCAGGTCGGTGGCACGCTGGCCGAACATTTGGCCGGTGAAGCCAACGACATCACCGTGGTCGACACCGATTCCGAGCGTTTGCGCGACCTGGGCGACCGCCTGGACATCCGTACGGTGCAAGGCCGCGCGTCGTTTCCGACGGTGCTGCGCCAGGCCGGTGCCGACGATGCCGACATGCTGGTGGCCGTGACCAACAGCGACGAGACCAACATGGTCGCCTGCCAGGTCGCCCACACCCTGTTCCACACCCCGACCAAGATCGCTCGGGTGCGCGAAGCGGCCTACCTGACCCGCGCTGGGCTGTTCGACAACGACGCCATTCCGGTAGACGTACTGATCAGCCCGGAACAGGTGGTGACCCACTACATCAAGCGCCTGATCGAAATTCCAGGTGCGCTTCAGGTGATCGACTTCGCCGAAGGCAAAGCGCAACTGGTGGCCGTGAAGGCCTATTACGGCGGGCCGCTGGTGGGCCAGCAGTTGCGCCAGCTGCGTGAACACATGCCGAACGTGGAAACCCGCGTCGCCGCGATTTTCCGCCGTGACCGGCCGATCCTGCCCCAGGGCGATACGGTGATCGAGGCTGACGACGAAGTGTTTTTCATCGCCGCCAAGGCGAATATTCGCGCGGTCATGAGCGAAATGCGCAGGCTCGACGAAAGCTACAAACGCATCGTCATCGCGGGCGGTGGGCAGATTGGCGAGCGTTTGGCCGAAGCCATCGAAAGCCGCTACCAGGTGAAGATCATCGAGATGAGCCCGACGCGGTGCCGGCATTTGTCCGACACCCTCGACAGCACTGTCGTACTTCAAGGCAGCGCCTCGGACCGTGACCTGCTGATGGAAGAGAACATCGCCGACGCCGACATCTTCCTGGCCCTGACCAACGATGACGAAGCCAACATCATGTCGTCCTTGCTGGCCAAGCGGCTGGGGGCGAAGAAGGTGATGACCATCATCAACAACCCGGCCTATGTGGACCTGATCCAAGGCGGCGATATCGACATTGCCATCAGCCCGCAGTTGGCGACCATCGGCACCTTGCTCGCCCACGTGCGCCGTGGCGACATTGTCAGCGTGCACTCGTTGCGCCGTGGCGCAGCGGAAGCCATCGAGGCGATTGCTCATGGCGATTCGAAGTCGAGCAAGGTCATCGGCAAGGCCATCCGCGATATCGGCCTGCCGCCGGGCACCACCATTGGCGCGATCATTCGCGATGAAGAAGTGATCATTGCCCACGACGACACAGTGATCGCCACCGGTGACCATGTGATTCTGTTCCTTGTGGATAAAAAACATATCCGCGATGTGGAGAAGCTGTTCCACGTGGGGTTGAGCTTTTTCTGATCAAGGAGTGAACCGATGCTGGAGTCCCTGGAAAAAATGCTCGCCAAGGGCGTGGACAATTCATTACTGCGCTTTGGCCTGGGCAAGGGTTACTTGGACCTGAAGGACAACGCCAAGGCGGCCGAGCATTTGCAGCGATGCGTCGAGTTCGACCCGAAGTATTCGGCGGCGTGGAAGTTGTTGGGCAAGGCGCAGTTGGGGCAGGGTGATAACGCTGGGGCACGACACGCTTGGGAAAAAGGCATAGAAGCGGCGTTGGCCCATGGCGACAAACAGGCCGAGAAAGAGATGACTGTGTTTCTGAAGAAACTAGATCGCCAGGCTTGAAACAAACCCCTGTGGGAGCTGGCTTGCCTGCGATGGCAGCACCTCGGTCGATCAGTTACACCGGGGTGATGCCATCGCAGGCAAGCCAGCTCCCACATTGATCTCCATTGGCTAGAAGATCAGCGGTGAGTCAGTACCACCGCGCCTCACCCGGCGGGCGTTTCTTGAAGCGCTTCATGCTCCACATGTACTGGCTTGGGTAAGCGCCGACATAACGCTCTACTACCTTACTCATCGCCGCACAGGACGTCGCGGTGTCGGTGCTGTACATGTCCTCCGGCGCCGCCTCCAGAATCACTTTGTAGCCCGAGCCGTCCGGCAGGCGCAGGGCATGCAGGAACACCCCCACCGCCTTGTGGCCCGCAAGCATGTTCGGCACGAACTTGCTGGTAAGCGCCTGGGTGGCAAAAAACGGTACGAAGATCCCGGCGGACTCAGCCGGCTCCGGGTCGGCAGGAATACCCACCTGGCCGCCTTTGCGCACTTCCTTGATCACGCTGAGAATGCCTTCCTTGGTGGACGCCGCCACGCGGTTGCCCAACTGCACGCGCTGCTTGCGCAGCAACTCGTCCACGGCCTTGAGCTTGGGCGGGCGATAGAAAATGATCGGTTTGCACTGGCTGCAATAGAAGTGGTTCAACACTTCCCAGTTGCCCAGGTGGCTGGTGATGCCTACCACGCCTTTGCCAGAAGCCAGGGCCTCGTGCAGCACTTCCAGGCCTTCGACTTCGCGGACCAGGTCGATAGAGCGCTGCGCCGGCCAGATCCACGCGCAGGCGCTTTCGGTGAGGGACTTGCCGATGTCCATCAGGCTGCGGCCCACCAGGCGCTCGCGCTCGGCCGGGTCCATGTCCGGGAAGCATTTGGAGAGGTTGATCCGCACCGTATCGCGGGAACGGTTGGGGGTTTTCCACATGATCCAGCCGATCCCCGTGCCGACGGCTTGTACGGCGCGCCAGGGCAGCAGGGCAAACAACCGAAGAGCGCCTACCAGCAAGGCGCCTTTAAACTTTTCCACAGGTCACTCCTGATCGTGTGTGGTGCGCAAAGCCGGCATTCTAACCGGCGTTGACCAACTCCGCGTAACGGTCGCAGTCCTGGGTGTGGTCCATGACCATGCCCGAGGCCTGCATGAAGGCGTAGCAGATGGTCGGCCCGACGAAGGTGAAGCCGGCCTTTTTCAAGGCTTTGCTCATGGCTTGGGCTTCGGGCGTAATCGCCGGGACGTCGCTGCGATCCTTGAAGTGATTGACCTTGGGTTTGCCGCCGACAAACGACCACAGCAACCCCACCGGATCTTCCAGCGCCAGCCAGGCCGCAGCGTTGCGTCGGGTGGCATTGAGCTTCAAGCGATTGCGCACGATGCCCGGGTCCTGCATCAGCACCTCGATTTCTTCATCGCTCAACTGCGCCAGACGCTGCGCGTCAAAGCCGAACAACACCTTTCGATAATGCTCGCGTTTGCGTAAAACGGTGATCCAGGACAGGCCTGCCTGGAACCCTTCGAGCAAAAGCAACTCGAACAAACCCTGCGCATCGCGCAGCGGCGTTCCCCACTCTTGATCGTGATAAGCCATGTACAGCGGATCTTCAGAACACCAAAAGCAGCGTGGCATAAGGCTCCAGGGAGTGGTGGCGGGGCCGAATCGGGTATACTCCCGCTCTTTAAATCGCAGCCCAAGTAACAGGTGAATTTCGTGAGCCAGCCTACGCCAGCCGTGCGTACCTTCCAAGACTTGATCCTCGCCCTCCAGCAATACTGGGCCGAGCAAGGTTGTGTGGTACTTCAGCCCTACGATATGGAAGTAGGCGCCGGCACTTTCCACACCGCTACATTCCTGCGGGCCATCGGCCCGGAAACCTGGAACGCCGCTTATGTGCAGCCCAGTCGCCGCCCGACTGACGGCCGCTACGGCGAAAACCCGAACCGTCTGCAGCACTACTACCAGTTCCAGGTGGTATTGAAGCCCAACCCGGACAACTTCCAGGAGCTGTACCTGGGCTCGCTGAAACATGTGGGCCTGGACCCACTGGTGCACGACATCCGTTTCGTCGAAGACAACTGGGAATCGCCAACCCTGGGGGCCTGGGGCCTGGGCTGGGAAGTCTGGCTCAATGGCATGGAAGTGACGCAGTTCACTTACTTCCAGCAAGCCGGCGGCATCGAGTGCTACCCGGTCACCGGCGAGATCACCTATGGCCTGGAACGCCTGGCCATGTACCTGCAAGGCGTGGACTCGGTCTACGACCTGGTGTGGGCTGACGGCCCATTCGGCAAGGTGACCTACGGCGATGTGTTCCACCAGAACGAGGTGGAGCAGTCCACCTATAACTTCGAACACGCCAACGTCGACAAACTGTTCGAACTGTTCGACTTCTATGAAAGCGAAGCCAAGCGCCTGATCGAACTCGACCAGCCGCTGCCGTTGCCAAGCTATGAAATGGTGTTGAAGGCCTCCCATACCTTCAACCTGCTGGATGCCCGCCGTGCCATTTCGGTTACTGCGCGCCAGCAATACATCCTGCGTGTACGCACCCTGGCGCGTTCCGTCGCCCAAGCCTACCTGCTGGCTCGCGCCAAGCTGGGCTTCCCGATGGCAACCCCGGATTTGCGTGATGAAGTGTTGGCTAAGCTGGAGGCTGCACAATGAGTGCTCAAGATTTCCTGGTTGAACTGGGCACCGAAGAGCTGCCACCCAAGGCCCTCAATACCCTGGCCGATGCATTCCTGGCCGGTATCGAAAAAGGCCTGCAGACTGCCGGCCTGAAGTTTGAAGCCAAAAAAGTCTACGCCGCGCCGCGCCGCCTGGCTGTGCTGCTGACCGCGCTGGAAACCCAGCAGCCGGATCGCAACATCAACCTGGATGGCCCACCACGCCAGGCGGCTTTCGACGCCGAAGGCAACCCGACCCAGGCCGCCCTTGGCTTTGCCAAGAAGTGTGGCGTGGAGCTGAGCGAGATCGACCAGAGCGGCCCGAAACTGCGTTTCAGCCAGGTCATCACCGGCAAGCCGACCGCCAGCCTGTTGCCGACCATCGTTGAAGATTCCCTGAACGACCTGCCTATCCCCAAGCGCATGCGCTGGGGTGCGCGCAAGGAAGAGTTCGTGCGCCCGACCCAATGGCTGGTGATGCTGCTCGGTGACCAGGTCATCGATTGCACCCTCCTCGCCCAGAAGGCCGGTCGTGATTCCCGTGGTCACCGCTTCCATCATCCAGAAAGCGTGCGCATCACTTCGCCGGCCAACTACCTCAACGACCTGCGCGCTGCTTATGTGCTGGCCGACGCCAATGAGCGTCGCGAGCTGATCAGCAAGCGCACCGAAGAGCTGGCCCGTCTGCAGGAAGGCACCGCCATCGTGCCGCCAAGCCTGCTGGACGAAGTGACCGCCCTGGTGGAATGGCCGGTGCCGCTGGTGTGCTCGTTCGAAGAGCGTTTCCTCGACGTGCCGCAAGAAGCCTTGATCACCACCATGCAGGACAACCAGAAATACTTCTGCCTGCTGGACGTGGACGGTAAGTTGTTGCCGCGTTTTATCACCGTGGCCAACATCGAAAGCAAAGACCCACAGCAAATCATCGCCGGTAACGAAAAAGTCGTGCGCCCGCGCCTGACCGACGCCGAGTTCTTCTTCAAGCAAGACAAGAAGCAGAAGCTGGAAGACTTCAACCTGCGCCTGCAAAACGTGGTGTTCCAGGAAAAACTCGGCAGCGTCTACGACAAAGCCGTGCGTGTTTCCAAGCTGGCGGCCTACATTGCCCCACGTATTGGCGGCGACGCAGCCTGGGCCGCCCGTGCCGGTTTGCTGTCCAAGTGCGACCTGGCCACCGAAATGGTCGGCGAGTTCCCAGAGATGCAAGGCGTGGCCGGTTACTACTACGCCCTCAACGACGGCGAGCCGGATGATGTCGCCCTGGCTCTGAACGAGCAGTACATGCCTCGCGGTGCCGGTGCAGAACTGCCGAGCACCCTGACCGGTGCAGCCGTGGCCATTGCCGACAAGCTGGACACCCTCGTGGGTATCTTCGGTATCGGCATGCTGCCCACCGGCAGCAAAGACCCGTATGCCCTGCGCCGTGCGGCCTTGGGCGTGCTGCGTATCCTGATCGACAAAAAGCTGGACCTCGACCTGACCCAGGCCGTGGTATTCGCCGTCGGCCAGTTCGGCACCAAGGTCAAGCAAGCCGGCCTGGCCGAGCAAGTGCTGGAGTTCGTGTTCGACCGCCTGCGTGCGCGTTACGAAGACGAAGGCGTGGACGTTTCCGTCTACCTGTCGGTACGTGCGCTGCAACCGGGCTCGGCGTTGGACTTCGACCAGCGTGTACAAGCCGTGCAAGCGTTCCGCAAGCTGCCGGAAGCCGATGCCCTGGCCGCCGTGAACAAGCGCGTGTCGAACCTGCTGAGCAAGGCCGATAACCTCGGCACTGCTGAAGTCGACCCGGGCCTGTTCGCCGATGCCAAGGAGTTCTCGCTGAACTCGGCCATTGCCAAGGCCGAGAACGCCGTGAAGCCGCTGATCGCCGAACGTGACTACGCGCAAGCGCTGGCGCGCCTGGCGTCGTTGCGTGAGCCGGTGGATGCGTTCTTCGAAGCGGTGATGATCAATGCCGACGATGCTGGCGTGCGCAAAAACCGCTACGCCATGCTCGCGCGCCTGCGTGGCTTGTTCATCAATATCGCCGACATCTCCGTACTGGGCTGATCATGTTGAAACTGCTGATTCTCGATCGGGACGGGGTGATCAACTACGACTCCGACGCTTACATCAAGTCGGTGGAGGAGTGGATCCCACTGCCCGGTTCGATCGAGGCCATCGCGCAGTTGAGCAAAGCCGGCTGGACGGTGGCCATCGCCACCAACCAGTCCGGCATCGCCCGGGGTTACTACGACATCGCGACCCTGGAGGCCATGCACGCGCGTTTACGCACATTAGTGGCCGAGCAGGACGGTGAGGTAGGGCTGGTGGTTTATTGCCCCCACGGGCCGGATGAGGGCTGCGATTGCCGCAAGCCCAAGCCTGGCATGTTGAAAATTATTGCAGAACATTACAAGGTGCCCTTGGCTGGGATATGGTTCGTCGGGGACAGCCTCGGTGACCTGGAGGCGGCCAAAGCCGTCGACTCTCAGCCAGTTTTGGTTAAAACCGGGAAAGGCGAAAAGACCCAGGCTAAAAACCTGCCGGTAGGCACCTTGATTTTTGACGATCTGGCGGCCGTTGCCGCAGAACTTATCAACAACTAGCCGCCCTCGACTTCCTGACCAAGGACTGTTCGGGAGTGCGCTTTTAACAGGCGGGCCGTGTCCCGCAACGGTAAATGCCGCCATGTCGATCTTGCAGGCCATCAGAACCTTTTTCTTTTACCTGCTGCTGGGCACCAGTTCGTTTCTCTGGTGCACCCTGAGCTTTTTTATTGCACCGTTCCTGCCCTTCAAGGCGCGCTATCGCTTCATCAACGTCTACTGGTGCCGCTGCGCGTTGTGGCTGAGCAAGGTGTTCCTGAATATTCGTTTCGAGATCAAAGGCGCTGAAAACGTCCCTGATCAACCGTGCGTGATTCTCTCCAACCACCAGAGCACCTGGGAGACGTTCTTCCTCTCGGCGTACTTCTCGCCGTTGAGCCAGGTGCTCAAGCGCGAGTTGCTGTATGTGCCGTTCTTCGGCTGGGCCATGGCCATGTTGCGTCCGATCGCCATCGACCGTGACAACCCCAAGGCTGCGCTCAAGCATGTCGCCAAGAAGGGCGATGAGTTGCTCAAGGACGGCGTCTGGGTGCTGATCTTCCCTGAGGGCACGCGGGTGCCCTACGGCACGGTGGGCAAGTTCTCACGCGGTGGTACCGCCCTGGCGGTCAACGCCAACCTGCCTGTGCTGCCAATTGCGCATAACGCCGGCAAGTTCTGGCCCAAGACTGGCTGGGCCAAACGCCCAGGCACTATCACTGTGGTGATCGGCGAACCGATGTACGCAGAAGGCGAAGGACCACGTGCCATCGCCGCCCTGAACGACCGCGCTGCGGCGTGGAATGAGGCGCAGCAACGGGCCATGGGCTCCCTGCCTCCGGAACCGGTGGTGGTGGAGACGCCGGTAGTTTGAGCATCTGTGGATAACCTGTGTACGCTTTGTTGGCGAATTGGCTTTTTTGCATCATAACAAGCTGATTTACTTACATATTTCTGAAGCTAATAAAATTCGGAAAAACGTGCATAAGTTTTTTCTTCATAAAAAAACCGGTCCTTGTGACCGGTTTTTATGCACAGCAGAAAAGCCGCTTTTTCAGTCCTCCAATAACGGCAGCAGCAGGATAAACGTCGAGCCCTTGCCCAGCTCACTTTCACACACGATGCGCCCACCGTGCCGCTCCAACACTGCTTTAACCATGGTCAGCCCCAGTCCAAGCCCCTCACTGCCTTGAGCCGAATCGAAACGTCGGTATTGGTTAAACAACTCCGGCAGATCCTCAGGCGCAATCCCCGGTCCCTGGTCGCTTATCCTGCATTCCAACCAACCTTGCGCACTGCCATGCCTCAACCTGACGGTGGTACCGGATGGGGAGTATTTGATCGCGTTCTCCAGCACATTGAACAACGCCCGGGTGAGCAGCGATTGGTCGGCGTAGACCATGGCCTCGTCCGCCTCATCCAGGTCGTGAACCAAATGGATGCCCTTCAACTGCGCAATCACCGCCACTTGATCAAAGGCGTCCATCACCAGCATGGCGAACAGGGTGGGTTGGAACTGATAACCGTCCGCTTCAGCCTTGGCCAATTGCACAAAGGATTCGGTCAGGCTCAAGGCCCGCCGCACCTGCTGTTCGATCTGGGTAAACACCGGGGACTCCCCGTTGTGCACGTCCAACAGGGCAAGGATCGCTGAGTGCGGTGCACGCAGGTCGTGGGAAAGGAAACGCAGCATCGTCTCGCGGTGCTGCTGGGCCTCACGCTCCTTGCTCAGGTCCGTGAGGCTCAACAACCAGCCGAGGGCAAAATCACCTTCGGCAGGCAGCAAAGGAGCCAGTTCCATGCGCAAACTGCGTTGGTGGATATCGCGAAACTCGACCAGTTCCAGCGCCGAGAGGGCAGGGCGTACACCATTATGCAGCGGGGGATAACCCAGATCGGCGAGCTGTTCGACGAGGTTTTCGCCGACCAGTTCATTGCCGAATACTTCACGGGCCACGCGGTTGGCCAACAAGATGCTGCCCTGGGGATCGGTGATCAAGGTCGCTACCGGCAGGCACTCCAAGCCGTCCGCCATAAAGCGCCGCGTATCGCGGGTACGGCTGACGGCTTGTTCAAGGGCAAAGATCCGCCCTTGCAACACATCGCCCTTGCTGGCTGGCGCGCGACGACGCTCCGGAAGCACCTTGGGTTCGTTATCCAGGCGTGCCAGTTCCCAGCCAAAGTAGGCGAGGATTACGCTCAGGCGTCGCCAATTCCAGATCAGGTAACTCAGCAACAAACCGATCAGGCACGCTGCAGGGCTCCACCAGTGGCCCAGGCGCAATAGGGCCCATGAGCCCAGCAACGCCGCGCCCATACCTGCCAAGGTCATCCACAGGGCGTAGCGGGGGCGCACAAGCAGAAGGCCCAACAGCAGGGCCACCAGGGACGTTGCCAGCAACGCCGCCAACCAGCCGGGCAGATCGACGATGCTGCGACCCTGCAATAAACCATTCAGTACTTCAGCCTGGATCTCAACCCCCGCAGTGGTGCCCACGGTGGAAGAGAGCGGCGTCACGAAACGATCGGCCATGCCATAGGCTGAGGCGCCGATCAGAACCAGGCGACCCCGCAGCGACTCGGGAGGTACCTCGCCGCGTAGTACGCTGACGTAGGACACACTGGGAAAATGGTCTGGTTCCGAAGTGAACGGCACACGAATCTCATGTTCCTGATGCCAGTGCCCTCCAGTAGGCTCTTGCGGCAGGCCCGGCATCGTCTCGGCATGCTCGCTCATGGCGAATGCCAGCCACGCCAACTGAGGGAGTGTGCTTCCCGCAGGGCCCTCACGTAGATACACGCTACGCACCACACCGTCTTTATCCGCTTCGACGTTGATGTGCCCGACGCCCTTGGCGCACTTAAGCAGTGGCGACAACGGCGTTACCTGGGCCTTGGGACTGACGCTGCTGTCCCCGGCGATGGGCAGCAATACATTGCCGGCTTTGCATACGGCATCGGCCAGGCGCTGGTCGTCATGACTGTTGCCGCTCTCACTGAAGATCACATCAAACAAAATACCCGCCGGCTGGGCGGCGTTCAGGCGTTCAATCAGCTCGGCATGTACGCTGCGTGGCCAAGGCCACGGCCCAAGTGCTTCGAGGCTCGGCGCATCGATGGTCACCAGAACGATGCGTGGGTCCACCGGTAAGGGCGTGAGGCGGCGCAGGCTGTCATAGAGCGGATTGTTAAGCGCCAGGCCAGCGCTCAAGGATAAGTAGGCGGTAAAGGGCAGGAGTACCAGACCGATCAGCAGCCATTCACGAACCAACCCATGGAACAAAAGCTGGGCCTGGGTAGGTTGGCGTTTCTCGGCTTTGCGCCATAGGTTCACAGGGCTACCGCCACGAGCGTGCCAAGGCATTGATGGTCATTAAGTAAAAGTGTCATAAGCCCAGGATCCCTCTCCATGGGGTTGCGATGAAGTGCATGCGGTGTTCTGAAACCAGTGAAGCTTATTTCGGTCTCATTGGAGGACTTCCCACGGCCGCACGATGAACGATACCGCACATTGGAGCAGGCATGACGCACGGGCGAGGCGATGGGCGCCGAGCCTTTTCCAGACCAACAGGAGCCGATATCTTCTTCGAAGATCACAGAGAATTGAGTTTACGGCGCTTTCAGCGTATCGAGAGATCCAAGCACTGTAGAATCCGTCCATAATTATTCAGATTCAGAGGCCGGCATTTGTACAACATGTGCCCCCCATTCAAGCTCTCGTATTTTTGTAGGAAGGACCCCGCCTATGCGTGTCGCAATACTGGATGACGAACCCGCGGAGTTGCGACGGGTGGAACAGACACTGCGACAGATTCCCGGACCGGCTGAACAGCCCTGGTCCCTGCATTTCTTTGAGCGCGGTGAAGACCTGCTGCGCCAGCTACGTCGGGAAACCTTTGACCTGCTGATCCTCGACTGGCAACTGCCGGACATCTCCGGGATAGCGTTATTGCGCTGGACTCGCGAGCACATGGAATCGCCCCCTGCCGTCATCATGCTCACCAGTCGCGATGCCGAGAGCGACATCGTGACGGCGTTGAATAGCGGGGCGGATGATTATGTCAGCAAGCCGTTTAGGCCCAACGAACTCAAAGCTCGAGTCAGCGCCGTCCTGCGGCGCCACGGTTTGCAGAAGTCGGCTAGCCAGGAAGTGCAGAGCTTTAACGACCTGACGTTCGACGATGCCGAACTGACTGTGACCCGCGCAGGCAAACCCATCAACCTGACAGAGCGGGAATACCGCCTGGCCAGTTGCCTATTTGCCAACCTGGCCCGGCCATTGTCTCGCGAGTACCTGTATGAGCGGTTCTGGAGCCACGAAGAAATGGTCTCGTCGCGGCCGTTGGACACGCATATCTACCGCCTGCGTAACAAGCTAGGGCTGACCGCGGATCGCGGCTGGCAGCTGTTGACGATCTACGGATACGGGTATCGATTGGAGAGTGTGACACCCGCCGCGGAAAGTTAAATATGCCGATGTTCCACGTGGAGCATTTAAAAATGCGCGACTGCGGACCAACAAAAAAGGCCAACGCTAAGCGTTGGCCTTTTGTTTTTAGCAGACGTGCCTGATTAGAAATCGAGGTTAGAAACTGCCAGGGCATTGCTCTCGATGAAGTCACGACGAGGCTCGACCGCATCACCCATCAGGGTGTTGAAGATCTGGTCTGCGCCAATGGCGTCTTCGATGGTCACACGCAGCATGCGACGCTGAGCAGGGTCCATGGTGGTTTCCCACAGCTGATCAGGGTTCATCTCGCCCAGACCTTTATAGCGCTGGATGGTATGACGCTTGGTGCTTTCCGCCATCAACCAGTCCAAGGCTTCCTTGAACTCCTTGACCTGCTTCTTGCGTTCGCCACGCTGAATGTAAGCACCGTCGTCCAGCAGGGTGCTCAGTTGCGCGCCGAGGGTGACAACGGTCTTGTAGTCGTTACTGCCGAAGAAGTCGCGGTTGAAGGTGACGTAGTTCGACAGGCCATGGGAGATCAGTTCGACCTCTGGCAGCCATACGTTACGCTCGCGGTCTTCACGCAGGCTGGCTTTGTACACTAGGCCAGACTTCTCCACAGTACGCAGGCGCACTTCGTATTGGGCCAGCCAATCCTGCATGGCGGCGTGATCGCCCAACTGCTCCAGGCTCACCGCCGGCAGGTAGATGAAGTGCTCGGTCAGCTCCTGAGGGTACAGGCGCGACAAACGCTTGAGCGTTTTCATAACCATGCGGAAGTCGTTGACCAGGCGCTCCAGCGACTCACCCGAGATGCCCGGTGCTTCGTCATTCAAGTGCAGGCTCGCATCTTCCAGGGCCGACTGCGTCATGTACTCTTCCATGGCGTCGTCGTCTTTGATGTATTGCTCTTGCTTGCCCTTTTTCACTTTGTACAACGGCGGCTGGGCAATGTAGATGTAGCCACGCTCGATCAGCTCCGGCAACTGACGGAAGAAGAAGGTCAGCAGCAGGGTACGGATGTGCGAACCGTCGACGTCAGCATCGGTCATGATGATGATGTTGTGGTAGCGCAACTTGTCGATGTTGTACTCGTCACGGCCAATACCGCAGCCCAATGCCGTGATCAAGGTGCCGACTTCCTGGGAGGAAATCATCTTGTCGAAGCGGGCCTTCTCAACGTTGAGGATCTTGCCCTTCAACGGCAGGATGGCCTGGGTGCGACGGTTACGACCCTGCTTGGCGGAACCGCCAGCAGAGTCACCTTCCACCAGGTACAGTTCGGAGAGGGCAGGGTCTTTCTCTTGGCAGTCGGCCAGCTTGCCTGGCAGGCCGGCGATATCCAGCGCGCCTTTACGGCGGGTCATCTCGCGGGCCTTACGTGCGGCTTCACGGGCGCGGGCAGCATCGATCATCTTGCCGACAACCAGCTTGGCCTCGTTCGGGTTTTCCAACAGGAAGTCGGAGAAGTACTTACCCATTTCCTGTTCAACCGCGGTCTTCACTTCGGAAGACACCAGCTTGTCTTTGGTCTGGGAGCTGAACTTCGGATCCGGTACCTTGACCGAGATAATCGCCGTCAGGCCTTCACGGGCATCGTCACCGGTGGTGGCGACTTTATGTTTCTTCGCCAAGCCTTCCGCTTCGATGTAGGTGTTCAGGTTACGCGTCAGCGCAGAACGGAAACCCACCAGGTGAGTACCGCCATCGCGTTGTGGAATGTTGTTGGTGAAGCACAACAGGTTCTCGTTGAAGCTGTCGTTCCACTGCAGGGCGATTTCCACGCCGATGCCGTCTTCACGCTGGATGTTGAAGTGGAACACCTGGTTGACCGCAGTCTTGTTGGTGTTCAGGTATTCAACGAACGCACGCAGGCCACCTTCGTACTTGAACAGCTCTTCCTTGCCGCTGCGTTCATCCTTGAGGACGATGCCGACACCGGAGTTAAGGAAAGACAGTTCGCGAATCCGCTTGGCCAGGATGTCCCAGCTGAAGTGGATGTTCTTGAAGGTTTCTTCCGATGGCTTGAAGTGGATCTGGGTACCGGTGGTTTCACTGTCACCGACGATTTTCATCGGTTCCTGTGGTACGCCGTGGACGTAGGTCTGCTCCC
The DNA here is from genome assembly GCF_014268375.2 of Pseudomonas salmasensis. Classification (NCBI taxonomy): domain Bacteria; kingdom Pseudomonadati; phylum Pseudomonadota; class Gammaproteobacteria; order Pseudomonadales; family Pseudomonadaceae; genus Pseudomonas; species Pseudomonas salmasensis. The sequence goes on along the minus strand of NZ_CP077083.1, from coordinate 3,572,489 downwards.
AAATCTTGCCGCTACGGCGGACAGTGAGGATCAGTTCTTCGGACAGGGCGTTCACTACCGACACACCTACACCGTGCAAACCGCCGGAGACTTTATAGGAGTTGTCGTCGAACTTACCGCCAGCGTGGAGCACGGTCATGATGACCTCTGCCGCCGAAACGCCTTCTTCTTTGTGCACGTCTACCGGGATGCCACGACCGTTGTCACGCACGGTAATAGACTCATCCGGGTGGATGATAATGCTGATGTCGTCGCAGTGACCGGCCAGAGCTTCGTCGATGGAGTTATCGACCACCTCGAACACCATGTGGTGCAGACCGCTACCATCATCGGTGTCGCCAATGTACATACCGGGACGTTTGCGTACGGCATCCAAACCTTTCAGCACTTTAATGCTGGTCGAGTCGTACGTGTTTTCTTCGCTCATGCCTTCACTCCCGATGGTCGTGGGTCTGGGTGATACGGCCTTGTTCCACGTGGAACAAAGCGACTGGCGTTTCCGTCTGCCAGCCTTCCCTCAATAATTCGTGGTCTACACAAGTGATAAACACCTGGCAGCGTAAGTCTTCCAACAAGCGGCATAGCGAGCGGCGGTGCTGCTCGTCGAGCTCCGACGGCAAGTCATCCACCAAATAAATACACTGACCGCGCCGAGCCTGGCTAACCAAATGGCCCTGCGCGATACGCAACGCACAGACCACCAACTTCTGCTGGCCGCGGGACAAGATGTCCGCAGCATTGTGTGCACCTAATCTAAGGCGCAAATCAGCGCGCTGGGGTCCGGCCTGGGTGTGGCCGATTTGCTGATCCCGTTGCAAGGACGTTGCGAGCACTGCACTCAGCTCACGTTCTTTGTCCCAACCCCGGTAATAACTCAGCGTCAGCCCCTCGAGGTCCAACAACTCGCTCAAGGTCTGCTCAAAGACTGGTTTCAAGGCTTTGATATAGGCGCGACGGTATTCATCTATTTCGTCGCTGGCCAGGCACAGTTCACGGTCCCAGGCTGCTTGCGAAGCGGCGTCAAGTGTACCATGCCGCAGCCATGAGTTCCGCTGCCGCAGGGCCTTCTGCAGGCGCTGCCAAGTGGCCATGAAGCGTGGTTCCACGTGGAACACACCCCAGTCGAGGAATTGCCGACGGATTTTCGGGGCACCTTCCAACAATCGAAAGCTGTCGGGGTTGATCAGTTGCAACGGCAGGATCTCTGCCAGTTGCGCTGCGCTGCGCGCATTTTGCCCATCGATTCGTATCTGGAATTCCCCACCGCGATCACGCGATATCCCCAGGCTGCTATGACCGCCCTCAGCCAGTTCCACTTGGCCAAATACGGTGCAGGCCAATTGTTCGTACTGGATAACGGGTAACAGGCGGGCACTGCGGAAAGAACGCGCAAGCCCCAGCAGGTGGATGGCTTCCAGCACGCTGGTTTTACCACTGCCGTTGGCGCCATGGAGGATATTGATGCGGGGGGAAGGGGAGAAGGTCACCGGGTGCAGATTGCGCACCGCGGTGACCGAGACGCGACTAAGGGACATCTAGCTTCTGCTGAGCATGGTTACAGGCGCATCGGCATGACAACGTAAGCCGAATCGTCGTTGTCGGATTCTTGCACCAGGGCGCTGCTGTTGGAGTCCGACAGGATCAGACGAACCTGTTCGGTGGTCATCACCCCCAGCACGTCCAACAGGTAGCTCACGTTAAAGCCGATTTCCAGCGAAGCGCCGTTGTAGTCGACACCCACTTCTTCTTCCGCCTCTTCCTGTTCCGGGTTGTTGGCCTGGATTTTCAGTTGGCCGTTGGCCAGCTGCAGGCGAATACCACGGTACTTTTCGTTGGACAGAATCGCCGTACGGCTGAAGGCTTCACGCAGAGCCTGACGATCACCGACCACCAACTTGTCGCCACCTTTAGGCAACACACGCTCGTAGTCCGGGAACTTGCCGTCGACCAGCTTGGAGGTGAAGGTGAACTCGCCGGTGGTCGCGCGAATGTGGTGCTGGCCCAACACGATGCTGACATTGCCGTCCGGCTCGGTGAGCAAGCGCGCCAGTTCAAGGATACCTTTGCGTGGAACGATCACCTGGTGACGATCCGGCTGACCGATATCGGCACGCATCGAGCACATCGCCAGACGGTGACCGTCGGTGGCCACGGCGCGGATGATGCCTTCCGAGACTTCCAGCAGCATCCCGTTGAGGTAGTAACGCACGTCCTGCTGGGCCATGGCGAAGCTGGTGCGCTCGATCAGGCGACGCAGCTTGCTTTGCTCCAGGCTGCACGTCAGCGAGCCAGGGCCTTCTTCCACGGTTGGGAAGTCATTGGCCGGCAAGGTCGACAGGGTGAAACGGCTGCGGCCAGCCTTGACCACCAGCTTTTGCTCATCCACCTTGATGTCGATCAGCGCATCGTTGGGCAGGCTTTTGCAGATATCCATCAGCTTGCGCGCCGGCACCGTGATCTCGCCCGGTTCGGCGGGCTCTTCGAGCTGGACGCGACCCACCAGTTCGACTTCCAGGTCGGTACCGGTCAAGGACAACTGTTGCCCCTCGACCACCAGTAATACGTTGGAAAGCACCGGCAAGGTCTGTCGGCGCTCGACGACGCCTGCGACCAGTTGCAGGGGTTTCAACAGGGCTTCGCGTTGAATGGTGAAATGCATGGTCTAGTCCCTTGCCTTAATAAGCTGCGCTGGTGTCATCACGTAGTCAGTGTACGCAGCAGGTTCTTGTAGTCCTCGCGAATATCCGCGTCGGATTCCTTAAGTTCATTGATCTTGCGGCATGCGTGCAAGACCGTGGTGTGGTCGCGTCCGCCAAACACATCACCGATTTCCGGCAGGCTGTGGTTGGTCAACTCCTTGGAAAGGGCCATGGCAACCTGACGTGGACGTGCGACCGAGCGCGAACGGCGCTTGGACAGCAGGTCGGAAATCTTGATCTTGTAGTATTCGGCCACGGTGCGCTGGATGTTATCCACACTCACCAGCTTGTCCTGCAAGGCCAACAAGTCTTTCAAGGATTCGCGAATCAGCTCGATGGTGATATCGCGGCCCATGAAGTGCGAGTGAGCGATGACCCGCTTGAGCGCGCCTTCCAGTTCACGCACGTTGGAACGGATGCGTTGGGCGATGAAGAACGCAGCATCGTGCGGCAGATCGACTTTAGCCTGATCGGCCTTCTTCATCAGGATCGCAACACGAGTTTCCAGCTCCGGTGGCTCGACTGCAACGGTCAGGCCCCAGCCGAAACGCGACTTCAGACGTTCTTCCAGGCCTTCGATTTCCTTGGGGTAACGGTCACTGGTCAAGATGACCTGCTGGCCACCTTCGAGCAGGGCGTTGAAGGTGTGGAAGAACTCTTCCTGGGAACGTTCCTTGCGGGCGAAGAACTGAATGTCATCGATCAACAACGCATCAACGGAGCGATAGAAACGCTTGAACTCGTTGATGGCGTTGAGCTGCAAGGCCTTGACCATGTCGGCCACGAAGCGCTCCGAATGCAGGTAAACCACCTTGGCATTTGGGTTCTTCTTTAATAGGTGGTTACCAACAGCGTGCATCAAGTGCGTCTTACCCAAGCCCACGCCGCCATAAAGGAAGAGCGGGTTGTAACCATGCTTGGGGTTATCGGCGACCTGCCAGGCGGCCGCTCGGGCCAGCTGGTTGGATTTACCTTCGACAAAGTTTTCGAAGGTAAACGTGCGGTTCAAGTAACTGGTGTGCTTGAGCGCGCCTTCTACCTGCACAGTGCGTTGCTCGGCGCGCACAGGCGCCTGCTGGGAGCTGGCACCGGCCATCGGGTCGAAGCTGTCGCGAGACGGCTCCTCATTCTCTGGCGAATTTTTGCGCGACGATGGTTTGGACGGCGCGGCTGTCGGTGCAGGTGCCGCGGCGACAGGCGCTACTGCGGCCTGGGCTTGCGACGCGGCGGCGGCCAATGGCGCATTCGGCGCGGCGCGGGGAGCAGAGCTGCGTTTGCTGCCTATTAATAAGGAAAGAGCAGGCGCAAGACCGTTGCCATGTTCATCGAGCAATTCGAGAACGCGGCCCAGGTACTTCTCGTTGACCCAGTCGAGGACAAAACGATTGGGCGCATAGACACGCAACTCGTCGCCTTCGGCTTCGACCTGTAGCGGACGGATCCAGGTGTTGAATTGCTGGGCAGGCAGCTCATCGCGCAAAAGCTCCACGCACTGCTGCCAAAGTTCCACTGACACGGATATCCCCTAAGTTGAAAGCCGGTGAGGCAAAAACAGCCGCCATTGTAGCGGCCAGTCGTCCACTTATCCACATGTAGGTTGCTCACAGGCCACCCAAAATCAATGCCTTAACCGCTAAAAATGCGACCAGTGGTCTGTGCATAAGCTCTGTGGATAAACCCACCTAAGCTCGTTGTACAAGTGGGGTCGAAAGTCTGTGGGTAACTGGCCTGTGGATAACTACCTGTTCCACACACAGCTTATCCGACAGCGCAGCACAGGCAGAGCACTGCTTCTCCCCTGTGTTGTCATTCTCTGTACAACACGTAGAACAAGGGCTAAAGGCAGTTATCCACAGATGATCGCGCCCCTAGCTTTTATAAGCTTTACAGAAAAGCTTTAAATAATTTCCTTCTTTATTTTTATATCTATGGCATGGCAGATGGAAGCCAAACCGGGAGAAGGGCGTCATGACCCCGTCGACATCTAATTAAAGGAAAAGCTGGTTGGAAATTGACCTAGAGGCTTGCTTTCTCTAGAATCGCCGGTCTCTTAAAACGGGGGCCATTCCGGCCCGTTGTGGACGAACCAGGTAACAACGCCATGAAACGTACTTTCCAACCAAGCACCATCAAACGCGCCCGCACTCACGGCTTCCGTGCTCGCATGGCTACCAAGAACGGCCGTGCTGTCCTGTCGCGTCGCCGCGCCAAAGGTCGTGCGCGTCTGGCAGTTTGATAATCCGGTACTGGTGGTGAGTCAGGACTTCAGTCGGGAAAAGCGTCTGCTAACCCCCCGGCATTTCAAGGCAGTCTTTGACTCCCCCACCGGCAAGGTTCCGGGGAAAAATCTCCTGCTCCTTGCGCGTAACAACGATCTTGATCACCCCCGTCTCGGGTTGGTGATCGGCAAGAAGAGCGTAAAGCTCTCCGTTGAGCGCAATCGCCTCAAGCGTCTGATGCGCGAATCGTTTCGCCTCCACCAGGACACTCTGGTTGGTTGGGATATTGTTATCGTCGCGCGCAAAGGCTTGGGTGATGTAGAAAACCCCGAATTGATTCAGCATTTCGGCAAGCTCTGGAAACGTTTGGCGCGTACCCACAAGCCAGCACCAGCAGTCAGCACCGAAACTGTAGGGGTAGACAGCCTTGATGCGTAAACTGGCAATCGTTCCGATCCAGTTTTATCGCTATGCCATTAGTCCTCTGATGGCCAGCCACTGTCGTTTCTACCCCAGTTGTTCCTGCTACGCGTTAGAGGCCATAGAAAATCATGGTCTTCTGCGCGGTGGCTGGCTGACCTTTCGTCGTTTAGGTCGCTGTCATCCGTGGAATCCCGGTGGTTATGACCCGGTTCCACCTATCCCTACCTCCCGTTCTTCTTCGATGGCCGAGTAATCATGGATATTAAACGCACAATCCTGATCGTCGCCCTGGCAATCGTGTCCTATGTCATGGTCCTTAAATGGAACCAGGACTACGGTCAGGCTGCCCTGCCGACTCAGAATGTTGCTACCAATCAGGCTGCGCCGGCTATTCCGGACACCCCGCTGGGTAACAATGCGTCCGCGAGTGCCGATGTTCCCAGCGCGAATGGCGAGACAAGTGCCCCGTTAGAAACGCCAGTGGTCACCAACAAAGACCTCATCCACGTGAAAACGGATGTGCTCGACCTGGCTATCGACCCACAGGGTGGTGATATCGCACAGCTGAAGCTGCCGCTTTATCCACGTCGCCAAGACCATCCGGATGTGCCGTTCCAACTGTTCGATAACGGCGGTGAACGTACTTATCTGGCGCAAAGCGGCCTGACCGGCACCAATGGTCCGGATGCACGTGCTACCGGTCGTCCGGTTTATTCGACCGAACAGAAGACTTATCAACTGGCAGACGGCCAGAACCAGTTGAACGTCGACCTGAAATTCAGCCTCGACGGCGTCAACTACATCAAGCGTTTCAGCTTTACCCGCGGTTTGTATGATCTGAAGGTCACTTACCTGATCGACAACACCAGCGACAAAGCCTGGAGCGGCAACCTGTTTGCCCAGCTCAAGCGTGATGCCAGCTCCGATCCGTCTTCCAGCACCGCCACCGGCACCGCGACTTACCTGGGCGCCGCCCTGTGGACAAGTAACGAGCCGTACAAAAAAGTGTCGATGAAAGATATCGACAAGGGCACGCTGAAAGAAACCGTCCAAGGTGGCTGGGTAGCGTGGCTGCAGCACTATTTCGTGACCGCCTGGATCCCGAACAAGGGTGACGCGAACCTGGTTCAAACCCGCAAGGACAGCCAGGGCAACTACATCATTGGCTTCACTGGCCCGGCGTTGACCGTCGCTCCAGGTGCCAAGGCTGAAACCAGCGCTACCCTGTACGCCGGCCCTAAAAGCCAGGCCGTATTGAAAGAGTTGTCCCCAGGTCTGGAACTGACTGTGGATTACGGCTTCCTGTGGTTCATTGCCCAGCCGATCTTCTGGCTGTTGCAACATATCCACAGCATCGTCGGTAACTGGGGCTGGTCGATCATCTTCCTGACCATGCTGATCAAAGGGCTTTTCTTCCCTCTGTCGGCAGCCAGCTACAAGTCGATGGCGCGTATGCGTGCCGTGGCCCCGAAACTGGCCGCGTTGAAAGAACAACATGGTGATGACCGGCAGAAAATGTCGCAGGCCATGATGGAGCTGTACAAGAAAGAGAAGATCAACCCGCTGGGTGGATGCTTGCCGATTCTGGTGCAGATGCCGGTATTCCTGTCGCTGTACTGGGTACTCCTGGAAAGCGTGGAAATGCGCCAGGCGCCGTTCATGCTGTGGATAACTGACCTGTCGATCAAAGACCCGTTCTTTATCCTGCCGATCATCATGGGCGCGACCATGTTTATCCAGCAGCGTCTGAACCCAACCCCGCCGGATCCGATGCAGGCCAAGGTAATGAAAATGATGCCAATCATCTTCACCTTCTTCTTCCTGTGGTTCCCTGCTGGCTTGGTACTGTACTGGGTGGTCAACAACGTGTTGTCGATCTCTCAACAGTGGTACATCACACGTAAAATCGAAGCGGCTACCCAAAAAGCCGAGGCGTAATTTACTCTGTGGATAACCACTCAAGACGCCCCCTAGTGGGGCGTTTTGCTTTCCGTCACTTTTGTTCTGGAACCTGCTGATGAGCGCTCCTCGTGAAACCATCGCTGCTGTCGCCACCGCTCAAGGTCGAGGCGGCGTCGGTATCGTTCGAATTTCCGGGCCATTGGCGGGCGTGGCAGCCAAGGCTATCAGCGGCCGGGAGCTGAAACCCCGTTACGCCCATTACGGCCAGTTCCTGGATGCCGACCAAAGCGTATTGGACGAGGGTTTGGCCATCTATTTTCCTGGGCCAAACTCGTTCACCGGTGAAGATGTCCTTGAATTACAGGGGCACGGTGGCCCTGTGGTGTTGGATATGCTGCTGCAGCGCTGCTTGCAATTGGGCTGCCGCCTGGCCAGGCCAGGGGAATTCAGCGAACGCGCATTCTTGAACGATAAGCTCGACCTGGCCCAGGCCGAAGCCATCGCCGATTTGATCGAAGCCAGTTCCGCACAGGCTGCACGTAACGCATTGCGTTCATTGCAGGGGGCTTTTTCCCTGCGTGTGCATACCTTGACCGAGCAGTTGATCAGTCTGCGCATCTACGTCGAAGCCGCGATTGATTTTCCGGAGGAAGAAATCGACTTCCTGGCGGACGGCCATGTATTGGCGATGTTGGATAAAGTCCGCGACGAGTTATCCACAGTGCTGCGCGAAGCCGGGCAGGGCGCCTTGCTACGCGATGGAATGACGGTGGTGATTGCCGGCAGGCCCAATGCCGGCAAGTCCAGCCTGCTCAATGCCCTGGCAGGGCGCGAAGCGGCCATCGTCACCGAGATCGCCGGCACTACCCGGGATATCTTGCGTGAACATATCCACATCGACGGTATGCCGCTGCACGTGGTGGACACCGCTGGTTTACGCGATACCGACGACCAGGTGGAAAAGATCGGCGTGGAACGTGCGCTCAAGGCGATCAGCGAAGCCGACCGTGTGTTGCTGGTGGTGGATGCCACTGCGCCGGAAGCTGTGGATCCTTTTGCCTTGTGGCCCGAATTCCTTGAACAACGGCCAGACCCGGCCAAAGTCACCTTAATCCGTAACAAGGCCGACCTTACGGGTGAAGCCATCGCCCTGGAAACCAGTGAAGATGGCCACGTCACTATCAGCTTGAGCGCGAAATCGGCCGGCGAGGGTCTGGAGTTGCTGCGCGAGCACCTTAAAGCCTGCATGGGCTACGAACAGACGTCGGAAAGCAGCTTCAGTGCGCGCCGCAGGCACCTGGAAGCGCTGCGTCATGCCAGCGCGGCCTTGGAGCACGGGCGGGCCCAGCTGACCTTGGCGGGGGCTGGGGAGCTGCTGGCGGAAGATTTGCGTCAGGCGCAGCAGCTGTTGGGTGAAATCACCGGGGCTTTCAGTTCGGATGATTTGCTCGGCAGGATCTTTTCCAGCTTCTGTATCGGTAAGTAAACCCGCGATCTCCACAGACAGGCCTTCGGTGCCTGTCTGCTCAGCCTGCTTCAGGGCGCCCAGATCCTATTTTTGATTTCCTTTGCCTGCGATGGCGGCTTTGCCGTGCACGCTATTTACGCAGGTTCAGGCTTTTTTGTGGATTAAGCCCTGTGAATAACCCCTCCTGTGCCCAGTTGATAACAGGGCCTGAAACCTGAGTAAAAACCTGTCTGTGGATAACCACTCGTTTAATCCACAGGCTTAAACCACTTATCCAAGGGCCTCATTGGCACATGATCACAGTGTTTTGAATCGCTGTACACATTGAAAATAAAGGGCTGTAGAGATCTATCCACAGAAAACTGGCTCAGTATAAATAAACATAAAAACAAAGATTTAATAAATTTCTCTCTTTTAATTTCTATTGTCTGTGATTCATCCACAGCTGGTTAAATTTTGTGCAAAGGGTTCTTTAGGAAGGGCTAAGTCCCTATACTTGCCCGCAAAGCTCTAAAACCCTTTCAACAAACAATTCCTGATTACCTACATAAGCAGGCACGAGGTGCGTGGTGGATTTCCCTTCCCGTTTTGAAGTGATCGTCATCGGCGGCGGTCATGCCGGTACCGAGGCAGCACTGGCGTCAGCACGCATGGGCGTAAAAACCCTGTTGCTGACGCATAACGTGGAAACCCTCGGTGCCATGAGTTGCAACCCCGCGATTGGCGGGATTGGCAAAAGCCATCTGGTCAAGGAAATCGATGCCCTTGGCGGCGTGATGGCCATGGCCACCGACAAAGGTGGTATTCAGTTTCGTGTGCTCAACAGCCGCAAAGGCCCGGCCGTGCGTGCAACCCGCGCCCAGGCCGACCGTATCCTGTACAAGGCAGCGGTACGTGAAACCCTGGAAAACCAGCCGAACCTGTGGATATTTCAGCAGGCCGCCGATGACCTGATCGTCGAACAGGACCAGGTACGGGGTGTTGTCACGCAAATGGGCCTGCGTTTCTTCGCAGAATCCGTAGTGCTGACTACCGGCACCTTCCTGGGTGGGCTTATCCACATCGGTATGCAGAATTATTCCGGTGGTCGCGCTGGCGATCCGCCGTCGATTGCTCTGGCAAAACGCCTGCGGGAATTGCCACTGCGTGTCGGTCGCCTGAAAACCGGGACCCCGCCACGTATTGACGGGCGTTCCGTGGATTTTTCGGTGATGACCGAACAAGCCGGCGATACGCCGATTCCGGTCATGTCGTTCATGGGCTCCAAGGAACAGCATCCGAAACAGGTCAGCTGCTGGATAACCCACACCAATGCGCGTACCCACGAAATTATTGCTGCAAACCTTGATCGTTCGCCGATGTATTCCGGGGTGATCGAAGGCATTGGCCCGCGTTATTGCCCGTCGATCGAAGACAAGATCCACCGCTTTGCCGACAAGGAAAGCCACCAGGTCTTTATCGAGCCGGAAGGGTTGACCACCCACGAGCTGTATCCGAACGGAATTTCCACTTCGCTGCCGTTCGATGTGCAAATCCAGATCGTGCAGTCGATTCGCGGTATGGAAAACGCGCATATCGTGCGTCCGGGCTACGCCATCGAGTACGACTACTTCGACCCGCGCGACCTGAAATACAGCCTGGAAACCAAAGTGATTGGCGGCCTGTTCTTCGCCGGCCAAATCAACGGCACCACCGGTTATGAAGAAGCCGGCGCCCAAGGTTTGCTGGCCGGGACCAACGCGGCATTGCGTGCACAGGGCAAAGACAGCTGGTGCCCGCGTCGCGATGAAGCCTACATCGGCGTATTGGTCGACGACCTGATTACCCTGGGTACCCAGGAACCGTACCGGATGTTCACTTCCCGGGCGGAATACCGTCTGATCCTGCGCGAAGACAACGCCGACCTGCGCTTGACCGAAAAAGGTCGCGAGCTGGGCCTGGTCGATGACGCCCGCTGGGCGGCCTTCTGCACAAAACGCGAAAGCATTGCGCTCGAAGAACAGCGTCTGAAAAGCACCTGGGTTCGCCCGGGCACGGAGCAGGGCGACGCCATTGCAGAAAAATTCGGCACGCCGTTGACCCATGAGTACAACTTGCTCAACCTGCTTTCCCGTCCGGAAATCGACTACGCTGGTCTGGTCGAAGTGACTGGCCAGGGCGCAGAAGACCCACAGGTTGCCGAACAGGTTGAGATCAAGACCAAATACGCAGGCTACATTGATCGCCAGCAGGACGAGATCGCCCGGCTGCGCGCCAGTGAAGACACCAAGCTGCCTGTGGATATCGACTACACCGGGATTTCCGGGTTGTCGAAAGAAATCCAAAGCAAGCTGGGGATAACTCGGCCGGAAACCCTCGGCCAGGCTTCACGTATCCCTGGCGTCACCCCAGCAGCCATCTCGCTGTTGATGATTCATTTGAAAAAACGCGGCGCGGGCCGTCAGTTGGAGCAAAGCGCTTGAGTTCGTTGGTCACCTCGCAACACGCCGAAGAGTTATCCACAGGAGCGCGCCAGTTGGGCGTGGCCCTGACCGAAGCCCAGCATGAGTTACTGCTGGGCTACCTGGCCCTGTTGATCAAATGGAACAAGGCATACAACCTGACCGCAGTACGTGACCCAGACGAGATGGTGTCGCGGCATTTGCTCGACAGCCTCAGCGTGATGCCGTTTATCGAAAATGGCCGTTGGCTCGACGTCGGCAGCGGCGGCGGTATGCCTGGCATTCCGTTGGCGATCCTGTTTCCCGAGGCCCAGGTGACCTGCCTGGATAGCAACGGCAAGAAAACCCGCTTCCTGACCCAGGTCAAACTCGAACTCAAGCTGGATAACCTGCACGTTATCCACAGTCGTGTCGAAGCGTTCACGCCTGAACTGCCGTTCAACGGGATCGTATCCCGGGCATTCAGCAGCATGGAGAACTTCAGCAACTGGACGCGCCACCTGGGCGACCGTGACACACGCTGGCTGGCAATGAAGGGCGTTCATCCAAGCGACGAGCTGTTAGCATTGCCGGCAGACTTCCACCTCGATAGCGAACACGCCTTGGCCGTACCTGGTTGCCAAGGCCAACGCCATCTGCTGATACTGCGCCGCACGGCATGATTGGGAACACAAGCAAGAATGGCTAAGGTATTCGCGATAGCGAACCAGAAAGGTGGTGTGGGTAAAACCACCACCTGTATCAACCTCGCAGCATCCCTGGTCGCGACCAAGCGTCGGGTGCTGCTGATCGATCTCGATCCACAGGGCAACGCCACCATGGGTAGCGGTGTGGATAAACACGGCCTGGAAAACTCGGTCTACGATTTGCTGATTGGCGAATGCGACCTGGCCCAGGCCATGCACTATTCCGAGCACGGCGGTTACCAACTGCTACCGGCCAACCGCGATCTGACCGCGGCGGAAGTGGTGCTGCTGGAAATGCAGATGAAAGAAAGCCGTCTGCGCAGCGCCCTGGCGCCCATTCGCGACAACTACGATTACATTTTGATCGACTGCCCACCGTCGCTGTCGATGCTCACGCTTAACGCCCTGGTAGCCGCCGATGGGGTGATTATCCCCATGCAGTGCGAGTACTACGCGTTGGAAGGCCTGAGCGACCTTGTGGATAACATCAAGCGCATTGCCGAGTTGCTCAACCCGAAACTGCAGATCGAAGGCTTGTTGCGGACGATGTTCGACCCGCGCCTGAGCCTGATGAACGATGTGTCGGCGCAGCTCAAGGAACACTTCGGTGACCAGTTATACGACACCGTGATTCCACGCAACATCCGCCTGGCCGAAGCGCCAAGCTATGGCATGCCCGCGCTGGCGTACGACAAATCCTCGCGTGGTGCCATTGCCTACCTGGCATTGGCCGGCGAGATGGTTCGCCGTCAACGCCGCAATTCACGTACCGCTGCAGCCCAGCCAACTTAAGGAACCCCCATGGCCGTCAAGAAACGAGGTCTCGGACGTGGACTGGATGCACTGTTGAGTGGTCCGACCGTCACATCGCTTGAAGAACAAGCGGTGCAGGCCGACGAGCGCGAGCTGCAGCACTTGCCGCTGGACCTGATCCAGCGCGGCAAATACCAGCCACGTCGGGACATGGACCCCCAGGCCCTGGAAGAACTGTCCAACTCGATCAAGGCCCAGGGCGTGATGCAGCCCATCGTGGTGCGCCCCATTGGCGGTGGCCGCTTTGAGATCATCGCCGGGGAGCGCCGCTGGCGTGCCAGCCAGCAGGCCGGCAAGGAAACCATCCCGGCCATGGTGCGCGATGTACCGGATGAAACCGCGATCGCCATGGCATTGATCGAGAATATCCAGCGTGAAGACCTCAACCCGATCGAAGAAGCGATTGCGTTGCAGCGTTTGCAGCAGGAATTCCAGCTCACCCAGCAACAAGTGGCCGAGGCGGTGGGCAAGTCCCGCGTCACCGTGTCCAACTTGTTGCGTTTGATCGCGCTGCCGGAAGTGATCAAGACCATGTTGTCCCACGGCGACCTGGAAATGGGCCATGCACGTGCGTTGCTCGGTTTGCCCGAAAATCAACAGGTTGAAGGGGCGCGACACGTTGTCGCACGAGGCCTGACCGTACGTCAGACCGAAGCGCTGGTGCGCCAGTGGCTCAGCGGCAAACCTGCACCGGTTGAAACCGCCAAACCTGATCCGGATATCGCGCGCCTCGAGCAGCGCCTGGCCGAGCGCCTGGGGTCTGCGGTGCAAATTCGTCACGGCAAGAAGGGCAAAGGGCAATTGGTTATCGGATATAACTCCCTTGACGAGCTTCAAGGCGTCCTTGCCCACATCCGCTGAAACATTTGCTTATGTAGCGCGTGATCGGAAATCACTACCCGACAGTTGAATAGGGGCTGAACCGCCCCTATACTCTGCGCGCATTTTGTCGGCACAAATTATGCCAAGTTATTGATTTCCGGCAGCCGACCATTGAGGAGCAAGAGTGATGGAAACCCGCACGCCAAACACGTTGCCGTTCCATCGCTTGGCTGTTTTTCCGGTTCTACTGGCTCAATTTGTCATTTTGCTGATCGCCGCATTGGCGCTTTGGTATTGGCATGGAGTCGTAGCCGGGTATTCAGGACTCTGCGGAGGCCTGATAGCCTTGCTGCCCAATATGTATTTTGCTCACAGGGCCTTTCGGTTTTCCGGCGCCCGAGCAGCCCAGGCTATCGTCCGGTCTTTTTATGCCGGCGAGGCGGGGAAACTGATTTTGACGGCAGTGCTGTTTGCACTGACCTTTGCAGGTGTGAAGCCATTGGCGCCGCTGGCTGTATTCGGCGTCTTCGTGTTGACCCAACTGGTCAGCTGGTTCGCTCCCCTGCTAATGAAAACAAGACTTTCGAAACCTTAGGGCGTTTGAGGCAACCATGGCAGAAACAACCGCTTCGGGCTATATCCAGCACCACTTGCAGAACCTGACCTTCGGTCAGCTTCCTAATGGCGGCTGGGGCTTTGCCCACACCGCAGCAGAAGCCAAAGAAATGGGTTTCTGGGCTTTCCACCTGGATACTCTGGGTTGGTCGGTCGCATTGGGCCTGATCTTCGTCCTGATTTTCCGCATGGCGGCAAAGAAGGCGACTTCCGGTCAGCCAGGTGCTTTGCAGAACTTCGTTGAAGTATTGGTCGAATTCGTCGATGGCAGCGTGAAAGACAGCTTCCATGGCCGTAGCCCGGTGATTGCACCGCTGGCACTGACCATCTTCGTGTGGGTGTTCCTGATGAACGCCGTCGACCTGATTCCGGTGGACTGGATTCCTCAGTTGGCCATGGCGATCTCCGGCGACCCACACATTCCATTCCGCGCCGTATCCACCACTGACCCGAACGCCACACTGGGCATGGCTCTGTCGGTATTCGCGCTGATCATTTTCTACAGCATCAAGGTCAAGGGCATCGGCGGCTTCATCGGCGAACTGACCCTGCACCCGTTCGGCAGCAAGAACATCTTCGTTCAAGCCCTGCTGATCCCGGTGAACTTCCTGCTGGAATTCGTCACCCTGATCGCCAAGCCGATTTCCCTGGCTCTGCGACTGTTCGGCAACATGTATGCCGGCGAGCTGGTGTTCATTCTGATCGCTGTGATGTTCGGCAGCGGACTGCTCTGGCTTAGCGGCCTGGGCGTAGTACTGCAGTGGGCGTGGGCTGTGTTCCACATCCTGATCATTACCCTGCAGGCCTTCATCTTCATGATGCTGACCATCGTCTACCTGTCGATGGCGCACGAAGAGAACCATTAAGACCAGTCTCGACTAGTCTGATGTCCTTCCCGGTCAAACGGGAAGGTGGCCCAACAGGGCTATGAAACGATTTGTTTTACCGCTTTAAAATCTAAAAAACCTAAACCATACGACGTAAAAGTCGGGAGGAAAGATGGAAACTGTAGTTGGTCTAACCGCTATCGCTGTTGCACTGTTGATCGGCCTGGGCGCCCTGGGTACTGCCATTGGTTTCGGCCTGCTGGGCGGCAAATTCCTGGAAGGCGCAGCGCGTCAGCCAGAAATGGTCCCAATGCTGCAAGTTAAAATGTTCATCGTCGCCGGCCTGCTCGACGCCGTGACCATGATCGGCGTTGGTATCGCACTGTTCTTCACCTTCGCGAACCCCTTCGTTGGTCAACTCGCTGGCTAATCACTCGACTTTTCGAGTGATTGGGGTGATGGACAACGAATGAGCGAGGTGTTGGCGTGAACATTAATGCAACCCTGATTGGCCAATCCGTTGCGTTCTTCATTTTTGTAGTGTTTTGCATGAAGTTCGTGTGGCCTCCGGTCATCGCGGCTTTGCACGAACGTCAGAAGAAGATCGCGGATGGTTTGGACGCTGCCAGCCGTGCAGCTCGCGACCTGGAGTTGGCCCACGAGAAAGTGGGTCAGCAACTGCGCGAAGCTAAAGCACAGGCAGCCGAGATCATTGAGCAAGCCAAGAAACGCGGTAACCAGATCGTCGAAGAGGCTGTTGAAAAAGCCCGCGTCGAAGCTGACCGTGTGAAGGCTTCGGCTCATGCCGAGATCGAACAGGAACTGAACGGTGTCAAAGACGCGCTGCGTGCCCAACTGGGTGCTCTGGCCGTTGGCGGTGCTGAGAAGATCCTCGGTGCCACAATCGATCAAAACGCGCACGCGGAGCTGGTTAACAAACTGGCTGCTGAAATTTAAGCGAGGGCGATCATGGCAGAACTGACCACGTTGGCCCGACCTTACGCTAAGGCAGCCTTCGAGCACGCCCAGGCCCACCAGCAGCTGGCCTCTTGGTCAGCCATGCTCGGCCTGGCTGCAGCAGTGTCGCAAGACGACACCATGCAGCGCGTGCTCAAGGCCCCGCGCCTGACGAGCGCAGACAAGGCCGCCACTTTTATTGAAGTGTGCGGCGACAAGTTTGATGTGAAGGTGCAGAACTTCATCCACGTCATTGCCGAAAACGACCGTCTCCCGCTATTGCCGGAGATCGCCGCTCTGTTCGACCTGTACAAGGCCGAAGCAGAGAAATCGGTAGACGTTGAAGTGACCAGTGCTTTCGCATTGAACCAAGAACAGCAAGACAAACTCGCCAAGGTTCTCAGTGCACGACTCAATCGGGAAGTGCGCCTGCAAGCTTCGGAGGACGCATCGCTTATTGGTGGTGTTGTTATCCGTGCCGGCGACCTGGTTATCGATGGCTCGATTCGCGGCAAAATCGCGAAACTTGCCGAAGCATTGAAATCTTGAGTTTGAAGGGGCAGCAGAGCAATGCAGCAACTCAATCCTTCCGAAATAAGTGAAATTATCAAGGGCCGCATCGACAAGCTCGATGTGACCTCCCAAGCCCGTAACGAAGGCACTGTCGTCAGCGTATCTGACGGCATCGTGCGGATTCACGGTCTGGCCGACGTCATGTACGGCGAGATGATCGAGTTTCCGGGCGGCGTCTACGGTATGGCCCTCAACCTGGAGCAAGACTCCGTAGGTGCCGTTGTATTGGGCGCGTACACCAGTCTGGCTGAAGGCATGAGCGCCAAGTGCACAGGCCGCATCCTGGAAGTTCCGGTTGGTAAGGAACTGCTGGGTCGCGTTGTCGACGCACTGGGTAACCCTGTTGACGGTAAAGGTCCACTGGGCAACACCGAGACCGACGCGGTCGAGAAAGTTGCTCCAGGCGTGATCTGGCGTAAGTCGGTAGACCAGCCTGTACAGACTGGCTACAAGGCTGTCGATGCCATGATCCCAGTCGGCCGTGGCCAGCGTGAGCTGATCATCGGTGACCGTCAGATCGGTAAGACCGCTCTGGCGATCGACGCGATCATCAACCAGAAAGACAGCGGCATTTTCTGCGTCTACGTCGCCATCGGTCAGAAGCAATCGACCATCGCCAACGTGGTTCGCAAGCTGGAAGAAAACGGCGCCCTGGCCAACACGATCATCGTGGCTGCCAGTGCTTCGGAATCTCCTGCGCTGCAATTCCTGGCACCGTACTCCGGTTGCACCATGGGTGAATTCTTCCGCGACCGCGGTGAAGACGCGCTGATCGTTTATGACGATCTGTCCAAGCAAGCAGTGGCTTACCGCCAGATTTCCCTGCTGCTGCGCCGTCCACCAGGCCGTGAAGCTTACCCAGGCGACGTGTTCTATCTCCACTCCCGTCTGCTGGAGCGCGCATCCCGCGTTTCGGAAGAGTACGTAGAGAAGTTCACCAACGGCGCAGTGACCGGCAAAACCGGTTCCCTGACCGCACTGCCGATCATCGAAACCCAGGCTGGCGACGTTTCCGCGTTCGTTCCGACCAACGTGATTTCCATCACCGACGGTCAGATCTTCCTGGAATCGGCCATGTTCAACTCCGGGATCCGTCCTGCTGTGAACGCCGGTGTTTCGGTATCCCGTGTGGGTGGTGCCGCTCAGACCAAGATCATCAAGAAGCTCTCCGGTGGTATTCGTACCGCTCTGGCTCAGTACCGTGAACTGGCGGCATTCGCCCAGTTCGCTTCTGACCTGGACGAAGCGACCCGTAAGCAACTTGAGCATGGTCAGCGCGTTACCGAGCTGATGAAGCAGAAGCAATACGCCCCGATGTCGATCGCTGACATGGCGTTGTCGCTGTATGCCGCTGAGCGTGGGTTCCTGACCGACGTTGAAATCGCCAAGGTCGGCAGCTTTGAACAAGCGCTGATTGCTTACTTCAACCGCGATCACGCCGAATTGATGGCGAAGATCAACGTGAAGGGTGACTTCAATGACGATATCGACGCTGGCATGAAAGCCGGTATCGAGAAGTTCAAGGCCACCCAAACCTGGTAAGCCGCAGCGGGAGCCGCAAGGCTCCCGCTTGCTAACCTGATAGGTGTTACATGGCAGGCGCAAAAGAGATTCGCAGTAAGATTGCGAGCATCAAAAGCACGCAAAAAATTACCAGCGCCATGGAAAAAGTGGCGGTCAGCAAAATGCGCAAGGCACAAATGCGCATGGCTGCTAGCCGTCCTTATGCGGAGCGTATCCGCCAGGTAATTGGGCATCTGGCCAACGCCAACCCGGAATACCGCCACCCGTTCATGATCGACCGCGCAGTAAAGCGTGTGGGTTATGTGGTAGTGAGCAGTGACCGTGGTTTGTGCGGTGGTCTGAATACCAACCTGTTCAAGGCCCTGGTCAAGGACATGGCGGTAAACCGCGAAAACGGCGTCGAGATTGATCTGTGTGTTGTTGGTAGCAAGGGTGCGGCCTTTTTCCGCAACTTCGGCGGTAACGTCGTTGCAGCTATCAGCCACCTGGGTGAAGAGCCGTCGATCAATGACTTGATCGGCAGTGTGAAGGTGATGCTGGATGCGTACCTGGAAGGCCGGATTGACCGCCTGTCCGTGGTATCCAACAAGTTCATCAACACCATGACCCAGCAGCCAACCGTGGAGCAATTGATTCCACTGGTGGCGACTCCGGATCAGGAACTCAAGCACCACTGGGACTACCTCTACGAACCAGACGCCAAAGAGCTGCTTGACGGCTTGATGGTGCGCTACGTGGAGTCGCAGGTGTACCAGGCGGTGGTCGAGAACAACGCAGCTGAACAAGCGGCGCGGATGATCGCGATGAAAAACGCTACCGATAACGCCGGTGATCTGATCAGCGATTTGCAGCTGATCTACAACAAGGCGCGTCAGGCTGCGATCACCCAAGAGATCTCGGAAATCGTCGGCGGCGCTGCCGCGGTTTAACGGTTCAAATATTCAGAGGATCCAGCTATGAGTAGCGGACGTATCGTTCAAATCATCGGCGCCGTTATCGACGTGGAATTTCCACGCGACAGCGTACCGAGCATCTACAACGCGCTGAAAGTACAAGGCGCGGAAACTACCCTGGAAGTCCAGCAGCAGCTGGGCGACGGCGTAGTTCGTACCATTGCGATGGGTTCCACCGAAGGCTTGAAGCGCGGTCTGGACGTTGTCGACACTGGCGCTGCCATCTCCGTACCGGTCGGTAAAGCGACCCTGGGCCGGATCATGGACGTACTGGGCAACCCGATCGACGAAGCTGGCCCGATTGCCACCGAAGAGCGCTGGGGCATTCACCGCGCAGCACCTTCGTTCGCAGAACAAGCGGGCGGCAACGACCTGCTGGAAACCGGCATCAAGGTTATCGACCTGGTTTGCCCGTTCGCCAAGGGCGGTAAAGTCGGTCTGTTCGGTGGTGCCGGTGTAGGCAAGACCGTAAACATGATGGAACTGATCCGTAACATCGCCATCGAGCACAGCGGTTATTCCGTGTTCGCAGGTGTGGGTGAGCGTACTCGTGAGGGTAACGACTTCTACCACGAGATGAAGGACTCCAACGTTCTGGACAAAGTGGCACTGGTTTACGGTCAGATGAACGAGCCGCCGGGAAACCGTCTGCGCGTAGCCCTGACTGGCCTGACCATGGCCGAGAAGTTCCGTGACGAAGGTAACGACGTTCTGTTGTTCGTCGACAACATCTACCGTTACACCCTGGCCGGTACTGAAGTATCCGCACTGCTGGGCCGTATGCCTTCGGCAGTAGGTTACCAGCCGACCCTGGCTGAAGAGATGGGCGTTCTGCAAGAACGTATCACTTCGACCAAGGAAGGTTCGATCACCTCGATCCAAGCGGTATACGTACCTGCGGATGACTTGACCGACCCGTCGCCAGCTACCACCTTCGCCCACTTGGACGCTACCGTCGTTCTGTCCCGTGACATCGCTTCCCTGGGTATCTACCCAGCGGTCGATCCACTGGACTCGACTTCGCGCCAGCTGGACCCGAACGTGATCGGCCAGGAGCACTACGACACCGCTCGCGGCGTTCAGTACGTGCTGCAGCGTTACAAAGAACTGAAGGACATCATTGCGATCCTGGGTATGGACGAGCTGTCGGAAGCCGACAAGCAGTTGGTAAACCGTGCTCGTAAGATCCAGCGTTTCTTGTCGCAGCCGTTCTTCGTGGCTGAAGTCTTCACCGGTGCCTCGGGTAAATACGTTTCCCTGAAAGACACCATTGCTGGCTTCAAAGGCATCCTCAACGGTGACTACGACCACCTGCCAGAACAAGCGTTCTACATGGTCGGCGGCATCGAAGAAGCGATCGAGAAAGCCAAGAAACTGTAATCCTGGCGCCCGGAAACGGGCGCTCATCAGGTTGAGGCAATCAGATGGCTATGACAGTCCATTGCGATATCGTCAGCGCGGAAGGGGAAATTTTCTCCGGTCTGGTCGAGTTTGTAACAGCGCACGGTGACCTGGGTGATCTTGGTATCGCCATGGGTCACGCCCCGCTGATCACAAGCTTGAAGCCAGGTCCGATCACTCTGACCAAGCAAGGCGGGGAACGTGAGGTGTTTTACATCTCCGGTGGTTTCCTCGAGGTTCAGCCGAACATGGTCAAGGTACTTGCCGACACCGTGCAACGTGCTGGCGACCTGGATGAAGCCTCCGCTCAGGAAGCCGTCAAGGCTGCCGAGAAGGCGCTGAACGAAAAAGGCGCAGACTTCGACTACAGCGCTGCTGCAGTCCGTCTGGCCGAGGCCGCAGCCCAGCTGCGTACTCTCCAGCAGATCCGCAAGAAGTAAGCGGCCACGCCGTTTTGCTTGATGCGTGATTGATTAAAAAGGGTAGCCTCGGCTACCCTTTTTCTTTTTTTGCAAAACACTTCTTTGGTCTGAACCCGGACCGCCCAGGATTGGTAGCCATTCATGTCTCTTGAAATCGTCATTCTCGCCGCAGGCCAGGGCACTCGCATGCGTTCTGCCCTGCCCAAGGTACTGCACCCGGTCGCGGGCAATTCCATGCTGGGCCATGTTATCCACAGCGCCCGGCAGTTGGACCCACAGCGTATTCATGTGGTGATCGGCCATGGTGCAGACCTGGTTCGCGAGCGCCTCGCCGCGGACGATCTGAATTTCGTATTACAAGACAAGCAACTGGGCACCGGCCACGCGACCGCGCAGGCTGTGCCTTTCATCACCGCAGACACGGTATTGATCCTTTACGGCGATGTCCCGCTGATTGAAGTGCAAACCCTGCAACGCCTGCTCAAGCACGTGGTGCCTGGCCAGATGGGCCTGCTCACCGTTGAGCTGGATGACCCTACGGGCTACGGCCGCATTGTGCGCAACGCCGATGGCAAGGTCGCCGCGATCGTCGAGCACAAAGATGCCAGCGAAACCCAGCGCGCGATTACTGAAGGCAACACCGGCATTCTCGCCGTGCCTGCCAACAAGCTCGCCGACTGGATGAGCCGTCTGTCCAACAACAACGCCCAGGGCGAGTACTACCTCACCGACGTCATCGAGATGGCCGTCAGCGATGGCCTGGTGGTCGCCACCGAGCAACCCCACCACCCGATGGAAGTGCAGGGCGCCAACGATCGCAAGCAACTGGCAGAGCTGGAGCGTCACTATCAACTGCGCGAAGGCCTGCGCCTGATGGCCCAGGGCGTGACCCTGCGAGACCCCGCGCGTTTCGATGTACGTGGCGAAGTCACGGTGGGCCGCGACATCCTGATCGATATCAACGTGATCCTCGAAGGCCGCGTGATCATTGAAGACGGCGTAATCATTGGCCCGAACTGCGTGATCAAGGACAGCACCTTGCGCAAAGGCGTGGTGGTCAAGGCCAACAGCCATATCGACGGTGCGGTGATGGGCGAGGGCAGCGATGCCGGGCCGTTTGCGCGCTTGCGTCCGGGTAGCGAGCTGGGGGCCAATGCCCATGTGGGTAACTTTGTCGAACTGAAGAACGCTCAGCTCGGCGAAGGCGCCAAAGTCGGCCACCTGACTTACCTGGGCGATGCCGTCATCGGCGCCCGCACCAACATCGGTGCCGGTACCATCACCTGCAACTACGACGGTGCCAACAAGTACCAGACCACCATTGGTGAAGACGTGTTCATCGGCTCCAATAACTCGCTGGTTGCTCCGGTGACTATCGGCGATGGTTCCAACACCGCCGCGGGCTCAACCATCAACCAGGATGTGGATAAGTCCCAACTGGCCGTTGCCCGCGCTCGCCAACGCAACATCGACGGCTGGAAACGCCCGGTCAAAATCAAGAAGACCTGAGTTATCCACAATTCGATAGATTGGGGCGCACTCCTGTGGGAGCTGGCTTGCCTGCGATAGCGGTCTGACATTCATCATGATGTCGCCTGACACGCCGCTATCGCAGGCAAGCCAGCTCCCACAGTTGTTTAGTGGCATGCCCGAAAGCTCTACAAAAATGCCTTCCGCCTCTTGACGATCTTTCGCCAATAGGTTTTGATTGCCTTCGTTATCTTTCGAAACGAAACTTATCACTGCCATGTCGAAACGAAACACCCCCCAACGACGCCACAACATCCTGACCTTGCTAAACGAACAGGGCGAAGTCAGCGTGGACGAATTGGCCAAACATTTCGAAACTTCGGAAGTGACCATCCGCAAGGACCTTGCCGCCCTCGAAAGTAACGGCCTGCTCCTGCGTCGCTATGGCGGCGCAATCACCATGCCCCAAGAGCTTGTAGGCGACGCTGCCCAGCCGATCTCGGCCTACAAGCGCGCCATCGCCCGTGCGGCCGTGCAGCGTTTGCGTGAACATGCGCGCATCATCATCGACAGCGGTAGCACTACCGCCGCGATGATTCCCGAACTGGGCCATCAACCGGGCCTGGTGGTGATGACCAACTCCCTGAACGTAGCCCGCGCCTTGAGCGAATTGGAACACGAGCCGGTGCTGTTGATGACCGGCGGCACTTGGGACCCGCATTCGGATTCGTTCCAGGGCCAGGTCGCCGAGCAGGTCCTGCGTTCTTACGACTTTGACCAGCTGTTCATCGGTGCCGATGGCATCGACCTGCAGCGCGGCACCACCACCTTCAACGAGCTGCTGGGCTTGAGCCGTGTGATGGCCGAGGTCGCCCGTGAAGTGGTGGTGATGGTCGAATCCGACAAGATCGGCCGCAAGATTCCCAACCTGGAACTGCCCTGGAGCAGCGTCCATACCCTTATTACCGATGATCGCCTGCCGCTTGAGGCCCGCGACCAGATCCAAGCCCGCGGCATTACGCTGATATGCGCGGCAATCATCTAGGAGAAGCACCATGTGTGGAATTGTTGGCGCAGTCGCCGAACGTAACGTTACTGCCATCCTGATCGAAGGCCTCAAGCGCCTCGAATACCGCGGCTATGATAGCGCCGGTGTGGCCGTCTTCACTAACGCCGGCAAGCTGGAGCGTATGCGCCGCCCGGGCAAGGTCAGCGAGTTGGACCAGGCCCTGGCCGGTGAGCCGCTGGTAGGGCGCTTAGGGATCGCCCACACCCGTTGGGCTACTCACGGCGCCCCGTGCGAGCGTAACGCCCACCCGCACTTTTCCGGCGACCTGGCGGTGGTGCACAACGGCATCATTGAAAACCACGAAGTGCTGCGCGAACAGCTCAAGGGCCTGGGCTATGTGTTCACCTCGGACACCGACACCGAAGTGATCGCCCATCTGCTCAACCACAAGCTCAAGGACCACAGCGACCTGACCACCGCCCTCAAGGCCACGGTCAAAGAGCTGCACGGTGCCTACGGTTTGGCCGTGATCAGCGCCAGCCAGCCTGACCGCGTCGTGGCAGCCCGCAGCGGCAGCCCGCTGGTGATCGGCCTGGGCCTGGGCGAGAACTTCCTCGCCTCCGACCAACTGGCCCTGCGCCAGGTGACCGACCGCTTCATGTACCTGGAAGAAGGCGACATTGCCGACATCCGCCGTGAAAGCGTGCAGATCTGGGACGTTAACGGTCAGTCCGTCGAGCGCGAAGCCGTGCAATACCGCGATGGCGCCGAAGCCGCTGATAAAGGCGAGTTCCGCCACTTCATGCTCAAGGAAATCCACGAGCAGCCATCCGTGGTACAGCGCACCCTGGAAGGTCGCCTGAGCCAGAACCAGGTGTTGGTGAACGCTTTCGGCCCGCAAGCCGCCGAACTGTTCGCCAAAGTGCGCAATGTGCAGATCGTCGCCTGCGGCACCAGCTACCACGCCGGTATGGTGGCGCGTTACTGGTTGGAAGAACTGGCCGGCATTCCGTGCCAGGTCGAAGTCGCCAGCGAGTTCCGCTACCGCAAAGTGGTGGTGCAACCCGACACCCTGTTTGTGACCATTTCCCAGTCCGGCGAAACCGCCGACACCCTGGCCGCCCTGCGCAATGCCAAAGAACTGGGCTTCCTCGGCAGCCTGGCCATCTGCAACGTCAGCATCAGCTCCCTGGTGCGTGAATCCGACCTGACCCTGCTGACCCAGGCCGGTCGCGAAATCGGCGTAGCCTCCACCAAAGCCTTTACCACCCAGCTGGTGGGCCTGTTGCTGCTGACCCTGTCCCTGGGCCAAGTGCGCGGCACCCTTGCTGAAGGTGTCGAAGCCACCCTGGTGGAAGAACTGCGCCGCCTGCCGACCCGCCTGGGCGAAGCCTTGGCCATGGACAGCACGGTGGAAAAAGTCGCCGAACTGTTCGCCGACAAGAACCATACCCTATTCCTCGGCCGTGGTGCGCAATACCCGGTGGCGATGGAAGGCTCGCTGAAACTCAAGGAAATCTCGTACATCCACGCCGAAGCCTACCCGGCCGGTGAGCTGAAACACGGCCCGTTGGCCCTGGTGGATGACGACATGCCGGTGGTCACCGTGGCGCCGAACAACGAACTGCTGGAGAAGCTCAAGTCCAACCTGCAGGAAGTGCGCGCCCGTGGCGGCCAACTGATCGTCTTCGCCGATGAGAAGGCCGGCATGACCAACGGTGAAGGCACCCACGTCATCAACATGCCGCACATCCACGACACCCTGTCGCCGATCCTCTACACCATCCCGCTGCAGTTGCTGTCGTACTACGTCGCCGTGCTCAAGGGCACCGACGTGGACCAGCCGCGTAACCTGGCGAAGTCGGTGACGGTGGAGTAAGCCTTACTGAAGTACCCAGAAGGGGCTGTGTTTAACAGCTCCTTTTTTTGTGTTTTGAATTTGCTCAATTCAAGGATGCGTATCGATGCCAAACCCTTTTGTCACTGTCCAAGCACGTTTGCACAATCGTCGGTTCGTGGTCGCGAATAACGCCCAAGGGTTGTCCGGTACCGGCACCGTGTTTCATTACAAGGTCGAAGACGGGGTGATTTCGAGCACTTACCAGGGTGGCCGAATTCGCCTGGGAACGCAGGTCGGGCGGGTGACCGGTGCAGATACTATCGAGCTGCTTTATCAGTGCGTAACCCTGGACGGCGAACTGCTCGCGGGCTGGTCACGTGGCACGGTAGGTGTGGATCACGCCGGGCGCACAACGCTGAGTTTCGTTTGGGGCTGGCTGTCAGGTGCGACAGGCGGCGGGGAGTCCAGCTATGTCGAGATCACTGCTTAAAGAGCCCGCAGCCGCATTTACTGTAGGAGCGAGCTTGCTCGCGAAAAACGTCAACAATAACGCGTGCTTTCTGAATAAACGCGGCGCCTGTGAGTTTTTCGCGAGCAAGCTCGCTCCTACATGGGGCATTGGGTTTGTGAAAGGGGTGGCTCAGGTCCACCAGTAGCGTACGAGGTGGAAGAAGATCGGCGCTGCAAAGCACACCGAATCGAGCCGATCCAGCATCCCGCCGTGCCCTTCGATCATATGCCCCCAATCCTTCACGCCACGGTCGCGCTTGATCGCCGACATCACGATCCCGCCGGCAAACCCCAGCAAGTTGATCAGCAGCGCGATCAGGAACGACTGCCAGGGATTGAACGGTGTGGTCCACCACAGCGCTGCGCCGATCAGCGACGACAACAGGATCCCGCCGACAAAACCTTCCACGGTTTTCGACGGCGAAAGGTTGGGCGCGATCTTGTGTTTGCCGAACAGCTTGCCGCATACGTACTGCAGCACGTCTGAGAGTTGCACCACGATCACCAGGTAGGCGATCAGCAGCAGGTTACGGCCTTCGTAGCCCGGTATGTCCAAGGTCAGCAGCGCCGGGACGAAGGACACGCAGAACACGGCGATCATCAAACCCCATTGCACCTTCGATGCACGTTCCAGGAAGTGCGTACTGTCGCCGCCCAGGGAAGCAAGGATCGGCAGCAGCAGGAATACATACACTGGGATGAAGATCGAGAACAGCCCATACCAGTCGGCGTAGATCAGCAGGTATTGCAGCGGCAGGGCCAGGTAAAACGCGGCCACCAGGGCCGGATAGTCGCTGCGCCGGGTGGGCGTGAGGGTAAGAAACTCGCGCAGGGCGTAGAACGACACGGCGTAGAACAACAGGATCACTGCGCCAGTGCCGAGCCAGAAGGCGATGCCGATCACCACCACCATCACCCACCAGGCGTTGATGCGGGCGTTGAGGTTGTCGATCACAGCATTCGGGTTGCCGCGGGTGCGCAGCTTGAGGATCAGGCCGATCAGCGAGGCGATGACCAGGATCGCGCCGATGCCGCCAAATAACATCAGGGTTTGGCTATCCATCTCAGGAATGCTCCGGGGCAAGGGCGAGCAGGGCGTCGCGGCTGCGGGCAAGGAAGGTGGCTTTGTCTTCGCCTTCTTCCAGTTGCAAGGGCGCACCGAAGCTGGTGGTGCATAACAACGGCAGCGGTAATACGCGACCCTTGGGCATGACTCGGTTCAGGTTGGCTATCCACACGGGGACCAACTCGGCCTGTGGGTAACTCTTTGCCAAGTGATACAAACCGCTTTTGAACGGCAGCAAGCCATCCTCCAGATTGCGCGTGCCTTCGGGGAAAATGATCAGCGAATCGCCGCCCTCCAGCGCAGCAAGCATGGGCTGCAAAGGGTTATCCACAGGGTCCTTGCGCTCACGGTCGATCAGCACGCCATTGAACACTCGATTAATGATGTAGCGGCGTAGTGCACTCTTGTTCCAGTAATCACTGCCGGCCACCGGGCGCGTAAATTTGCGCAGGTTCTGCGGCAGCGATGCCCATACCAGCACGAAGTCACCGTGGCTGCTGTGATTGGCAAAATAGATACGCTGCACCGGTACTGGCGCGCACCCCAGCCACAGGCTGCGGGCGCCGGTGACGGTGCGGGCCATGGAAGTAATCAGCGTGGCGACCACGGGTTCGAACATGGGGATTCCTTATCCGGCGAAGGGTAGCCAAGGGCTGGCGAGTATGACGCCCAGGGTCAACAGCGCTTGCGCGCCCAGCAGCCAGGCTTGTTTACGCAGCAGTTTGAGGGCGCCGCGACGGCGTTCAGTCCATGGCCGACCGGCTCGTTTGGGCGATTGCAGGCCAAGGGTTTGCAGGGCCTGGTCCAGGTCTGGCGTGCGGGTGGTGTCGCGAGCGAGCAGGGCGAACAGGTCGGCGTCGAAGGCCACCCGCAGCGCCCAATACTTTTGCAGCAGGCCCAGCACGATCATCCACAGGGCCAACAGCAGACAAATGGTGGAAATGCTGGCCAACAGCAGCTGGGCGAGGCCGAACAGCACGCCGAGCAGTGTCAGCCCTGTGGATAACTGATCCAGTGATCGGCCACGGCGCAACAGGCTGGCGACAATCTGGAGTTCCATATCAGCAGGCATTTGGCAAACCCTCCAATGCTTGACGGTGTTCGGGGTGCAGGACCACATCGGCCCGCGCTGTACGAATAATAGCCAGCGCTTGCTCAACCGTGGTGGCTCGCCCCGTGTTCAACAGCCAGGCGGCGACGGCGGTGGCGCTGCGTGAGTAACCGAGGGCACAGCACACCAACAGGGGGCCGCTCGCTTGCAGGCGTTCAATGGTGTGGGCCGCTTTCAAGCATTCGTCGGGGGTTGGGGCGATCAGGTCCAGCACGGGCACGCTGGCGTAAGCACGGCCCTGTGGATTAATCGGCAGTTCGGCGCATAAGTCGACAATGGCCTTGAATGAACCCAGCTCGCGGGTGGTAGGAATACGCCCGAGCCAGACGTTATCCACAATCGGATCGGCCTGAGGATGTTTGCGCGTCCACAGCCGCGAATTGATCCAGGCGCCCGCTAGATAAGGTGCATATAACCAGCGTGCCGCAGGCGTAAGGTGGCCATCCTCACGTTTTTGAAAGCCCGACGCGCCGAGTACGAGGTAGTTGGCCGTGATCAACCCCAGAGAAACCGCCGGCCATAGCAGCCACAGCCAAGCGCCACCGCATACGCAGGCCAGCACTGTCAGTATCACTGCGCCCAGCCCATAGCGTATCCCTAGCCGCCATCGTTGGTTATCCCTCGTCAGCCGTGCATTCAGTAAGGGGCTCGGGTGCTCCACCGGCCATAACCACACGCACAACCACCCGGCGAGGGCGCCTGTGGGTAAGTCGATAAAGTGATGTTGATAAGTGGTCAGCACCGAAACCCCGATCAGCGCGAACCAGCCGTGCACCACCCAACGCCAGAATCCTTGAGTATGCCGTTGGTACATCACCCACAGGATCACCAGCAGCGCGATATGCAGCGAAGGCGCCTGGTTGAAGGGCTTGTCAAAACCGGCCAGCACCGCAAACAACCAACCGAACACACCGTCCAGTTCCGGCCGCTCAAACGTGAAGCGCAGTGGCCAGATCAGGAAGCAACTCACGGCTATCACCTGCGCACTCAGCAGGCGCAGCGCATGCTGTTTGAGCTCATGGCGTGTGTTGGGCAGCAGCAGGGAGAAGCCGTAAAGCAGGTCGATGGACCAGTACGGCACGATGGTCCAGGCCCAGAACGGCATATGGCTTTCCCAGCCGAACACCAGCGTGCCGACGTCGCTGCGCTGGCTGGTGACCCAGGTGGCAAAGCCGTAGGTGCTGAAAAACAGCGGTGCCAACAGCAGAAGCCAGAGCACCGCAGGTTTCAATAAACCGGGTTCGCGCATGTTCAGATCTTCTGTGCCAGGGACACGGTGAAAATGCCCCACTCATCCACGCGCTGGGTGATCTTGCGAAAGCCCGCCGCTTCGACGAGTTGGTCCATTTCCGCCTGGCTGCGCCGGCGCATCACCCAGGCCTGGCCCTGGCGGTGGCTGGTGAGCGCGCGGGCAATCAGCTCCAACTGCGGGTGCCACGGTTGGCCGGTGTAGACCAGGTAACCACCTGGCTCCACAGCTTCGGCCAGGCCCGCCAGCGAGCCGCCGACCATGGCGTTGTCGGCAAACAATTCATACAGGCCAGACACCACGGCCAGTGTCGGCTTAGGGTTCAGGGCAGCCAGGTCAGCGCGGTCGAACGCATCGCCTTTGACGAACTGGGCGATGTCCCCCAAACCTTTCTCGCGAATCAGCGCGCCACCGTCGCGCACGTTGATGTCGCTGTAGTCGCGCAGCAGGATCGATTCCGGCAGCGGCGATACGCCTTGCAAGGCTTCCAGGATGTAGCGGCCGTGGCCGGCGGCGATGTCGACAATGCGCACTTCGCGTTGGTCATCACGCAGCTTGGCCATGGCCAGACGCAGCAGTTCCTCGACGTTCAGCTTGCGCTGGCGAATACCGCGCCAGCCGATGGAGTTGAGGTAATTGGTGTCGATCATCCGCCCCAGCCCGCCCTTGCCGGTAGGCTTATTGCGATACACGTAGTCCAGCGTGCTGCCGGAGTCGAAGCCGGTATCGAAGCCCAGCTTCACCCCGTCCGACAGGTTTTTACCCAGGCCCATGCTGGCGCGGGTCATGCGCCAGTACAGGTCGCGCAGGGAATTGCGCGGCAGCGGTGCGGCGAGGGATTCGGATTCGGCGCACGTCGCGCCAAGTTTGTCTGCATCCAGTAAAGAAGCGCGGTCCAGCGGGTGGGCGAAGTTCTGCAGGATAAAGCGTTTGGCGCTGCTCACAGCCACGGCACGGTCACGTTCGCCGAGGGTATCGTGGAAAAAACCGGGGAGGATATGCAGCTCTTTTTTCAGGCTGCCGAGGCGGTCGAAAAACTGCTGCTGGGGTTTACGGTGCACCACAAAGTCGGAGCCCGAAATAAGCAGTTGGGTCGGCACCTGGATCGCCTGGGCGTCGGCGACAACCCGGTCGGCTGCTTCGTACAGACCCAGCAGCACATTCACCGAAATGGCCTTGGTGATTAGTGGATCGTTGTCGTAGGACGCCACGCGTTCCGGGTCATGGCTGAGGAACTTGGCCTTGACGTAGCTGTTGACGAAAAAGTTGCCGCGAAACTTGCGCATCAGTGCCAGGCCGGGGCGGGCGAAGGGCACGTACAGCTTGACCTTGAAGGCTGGCGAGGCGAGCACCAGGGCGCGGATTTTCGGTGCATAGTCATGAACCCAGGTGGCCGCGATCACCGCGCCGACGCTTTGGGCGATGACGGCGAGGTCTTCCTCTTCGATGCCGTAGGTGGCATTGATGTGGTCACAGAACGTCTGCACGTCGCGGGCGCTGGTGGCAAAGCTGGGGCTGTCGCCGCGCTCGCCGGGGGATTGGCCGTGGCCACGGGCGTCCCAGGCGAAGAAGTCGAATTCAGGCAGGCCCAGTTCATCCACCAGGTGGGCAATGCGCCCTGAGTGCTCATGGCCGCGATGGAACAACAGGATCGCCTTGCGCGGCCCGGCACCTGCCGTGGCCGGCCAGTGCCGGTAGAAAAGCTCGACGCCATCATGGGTACTGAAGGTGTGCTGTTGCTGTTCGCGCATCGCAAAATCCTTATGCAGAAGGGAGAGATTGTTGTTCTTTGAGGCCCTGACGCACCCGGTTGACTAAGGTGTAGGCGAGCAGGGCGGCCACCAGCCACATCACCACCTCCACCCAACCGGCGCCGAGCCAGCCCAGCGCCACGCCAGTGGCCAGCACCCCGAGCACGAACGCCCGATCACTCTTGCCCATGGGCCCGTCATAACGACGCGACGCGCCCACCATCGGCCCCAGCACCCCGGCGTATTCGCTGAATACCGCCAGCAGCGTCACCAGCAACACCGGCGCGAGGCTGACCTCGGGGATCAAGGCAAAGGGCAGGATCAGCGCACTGTCGGCGATCACGTCGCA
Organism: Pseudomonas salmasensis; assembly: GCF_014268375.2. Classification (NCBI taxonomy): domain Bacteria; kingdom Pseudomonadati; phylum Pseudomonadota; class Gammaproteobacteria; order Pseudomonadales; family Pseudomonadaceae; genus Pseudomonas; species Pseudomonas salmasensis. Next base: position 3,541,389 of record NZ_CP077083.1, on the reverse strand, counting down.
CAGCTCATTGAGATAAGCACCGAGGCGCGACTGTTGGCCGAATTCCCGGGCGAGCATGCCGTCGATGGCATTGAGGGCCATGCGCACAATCATCCACAGCGGGATCAGTGCAAACAGCCAGAGGTGTTGGGCAAAGCCCGCGATCAACAGCCCCACCAGCAGGGAAACAACCCCGGCCAGCACGGTGATCTGGTTGGCGGTGGTGCCGTTGTCATAGAGGCGCTGCACGAGAGGCCGCAGCAGGTTTTGAAAACGCGGTTTGAGTTGGTAGATGGAAATCATGGGGGGTGGCGCTTCCTTGTCCGTGAACCCGCGAAAAACTGTTTTGAAGTGTGCCGACTAATCGCAGCCGACACCAGTGATGGCTCGTGTTTATAGGGGGTTAGTCACACTCTCAGCACGACTAGGGGCCAATGTAGGAGCGAGCTTGCTCGCGAAAAACTCACAGGCACCGCGTTTATTCAGGAAGCCCGCGTTATCGTTGAGGTTTTTCGCGAGCAAGCTCGCTCCTACCGGGGTTTCGAACAAAAATTTCACGCTTCGTGTTATATCGTAACGAATTGTGTGCAAGTGGGCGTTGAGCAGATGCAAGTGGATCTAGAGGCTGACGGGGCTTCGGTTGAGGGCCTCGCACGTTTTCAGCAAGGGCTGTTCCACGCCCGTCGATTGCGCCAAGCCGGTATCGGCCTGACGACCCTGGCCCTCAGCGGTTGGATATTGGCGCTGTTCGTAGCGTTGTTTGCACCCCTGTCGATCTGGCCAGTGGTATTGATCAACTGCGCATCGGCCTTGCTGCTGCTGGTGGCCGGCTTGCAGTCGGCCTGGTGGGTGGCCGATTGGCGTGCCCAGGCGCTGGAAGCGCCGAGCGGTGAAGCGGTCGAACAATCCATCGAGCCCACACCCTGGCATAAAGGCCTGATCAACCGGTTCGGCAACGGCCTGTTGGCGCAGATTGGCGCGCCGGTGCTGTGGTTGGCCGGCTGGTCGCTGTTGGCGCTGGTCAGCATCCTGCAGTTCTGGAACCTGGGCTTGCCCGCTGCCGCCATCGGGCAATCGGCAAGTATTGGCGCAGCGCTCGCATTGGCCCTGGCGTTTGGCCTGCTGGTGTTCGAACGCCGCCTGGCCCAGGAAACCGCTGCCCAATGGCCGGAAGCCTCACAGCTGGCGCAGTTGAGCCGGATGGCAATTATTTGCCTGGTGCTCAGCGCGATCTGCCTGCTGTTTGCCAATGCGGAGTCGGTCTGGCCGTTGCGCCTGGCCACTCTCATCGGGCTGTTGCCGGCGCTGGTGGCGCTGGAATTCCTGCTCAGGGGCGTGCTCTCGCTGTTCAGCCCGCGCCAGCCGCGCCTCGAACCGCGCTTGATGGCGCAGAGTTTTATCGCCGGCCTGCTGCGTTGGCCGCCGCAACCCTTGCTGGCGTTGCAGCATGAACTGCACAACCGCTTTGGCATCGACCTGCGTCAGATCTGGGCCTTTACCTACATGCGCCGAGCGTTTTTCCCGGTGTTGCTGGTGGTGCTGGCAGTAGGTTGGGCGCTGACCGGTGTGCATGAAGTGCCCCTGCAAGGCCGCGGGATTTATGAGCGCTTTGGTAAACCCGTCGAGGTGTTCGGCCCCGGCCTGCATGCGGGTTTGCCCTGGCCGTTGGGCCGCGTACTGAATGTTGAAAACGGCGTGGTGCATGAGCTGGCGACCAGCGTCAGTGACGCCGCCGTACCTGAGTTGGCCGCAGCTGAAGGCCCGGCGCCGTTGATCGCCAACCGCCTGTGGGACGCCAGCCATGTGAATGACAAATCCCAGGTCATTGCCAGCAGCAGCGGTGACAAGCAGGGCTTCCAGATCGTCAATATGGACGTGCGCTTTGTCTACCGCATCGGCCTCACCGACCAAGCCGCGCTTGCCGCCACCTACAACAGTGCGGATATCCCGACCCTGATCCGCAGCACTGCCAGCCGCATCCTGGTGCACGATTTTGCCTCGCGCACCCTGGATGAATTACTCGGGGAAGAGCGCACCAGCCTTGCCGACGAGATTGGCCGCAGCGTGCAAGCCGACCTGCAAACCCTCGACAGCGGTGTGGAAATCCTTGCCACGGTGGTCGAGGCGATCCACCCGCCGGCCGGTGCCGCCAATGCTTATCACGGTGTGCAAGCCGCGCAGATCGGCGCCCAGGCGCTGATCGCCCGTGAACGCGGTGCGGCCAGCGAACAGACCAACCAGGCGCTGCTGCAAGCCAGCACTGCTCGCGATCAGGCACAGGCCACTGCCAGCGAAGTGAATGCCGGCGCCCAGGCGGCGAACCTGCGCTTTGCCGCTGAACAAAAAGCCTACGCCGCTGCGGGCCAGGCCTTCGTGCTGGAACAGTACCTGGGCCAACTGAGCCAGGGCCTGGGCCAGGCCAAGCTGCTTATTCTGGATCATCGTTTGGGCGGCGACAGCGCGCCGACGATCGATCTGCGTTCTTTTACCTTGCCCGCCGACCCGTCGGTGCCGCGCAAAGCCGTTCAATAAGGAGTCTGTCTGTTGAGCGCTCATTCCCACGATCATGATCACGGTCATCACCACCATCACGGCCACCACCATCACCATCATGGCGATGAACAGGCGGCCGGGCCTTTTCCCTGGCGTCGCATGGCGTGGGCGGTGCTGCTGGTGCTGTTTGCCGTGGCAGCGGCGAGCCTGGTGCAAGTGCGTTCCGGCGAGGCCACGGTGATTACCCGCTTCGGCAACCCCGCGCGCGTGCTGCTGGAGCCGGGCCTGGGTTGGCGCTGGCCGGCACCGTTCGAAGCGGCTATCCCGGTGGACCTGCGCCTGCGCACCACGTCCAGCGGCTTGCAGGATGTGGGCACCCGCGATGGCCTGCGGATTATCGTGCAGGCCTACGTGGCGTGGCAGGTGCAGGGCGATGCCGACAACGTGCAGCGCTTTATGCGTGCGGTGCAGAACCAGCCCGATGAGGCGGCGCGGCAGATTCGTACCTTTGTCGGCTCGGCGCTGGAAACCACGGCGGCCAGCTTTGACCTGTCCAGCTTGATCAATACCGACGCCAACCAAGTGCGCATCGCCGATTTTGAAGCGCAGTTGCGCCAGCAGATTGATCAGCAATTGCTCACCACCTATGGCGTGCGCGTGGCGCAGGTGGGTATCGAGCGCCTGACGTTGCCGTCGGTGACCCTCACCGCCACGGTTGACCGCATGCGCGCCGAGCGTGAAACCATCGCCACCGAACGCACCGCCGTGGGCAAGCGCGAAGCGGCGCAGATCCGCTCTGCTGCCGAGCGTGATGCGCGCATCATGCAGGCCGACGCCACCGTGAAAGCCGCCGACATCGAAGCGCAGTCGCGGGTTGAAGCCGCGCAGATTTATGGTCGCGCCTACGCTGGCAATCCGCAGCTGTACAACTTGCTGCGCTCGCTGGATACCTTGGGCACGGTGGTCACGCCGGGGACCAAGATCATCCTGCGCACCGACGCCGCGCCGTTCCGCGCTTTGGTGGACGGGCCCAAGGACCTGCAGCCATGAGCGAGCTTGACAGCCCGGACAGCCCTTGGATCCAGGCCGGGCGCCTGACGTTCCTGGCACTCTACGCGGTCACCGTGTTGGCAGCGTTGGCCTGGGCCTTTTCCAATGTGCGCCAGATCGACCCGCAGAATCGTGCCGTGGTCCTGCACTTTGGCGCCCTCGATCGCATTCAGAACGCCGGATTGTTGCTGGCCTGGCCGCAGCCCTTCGAACAAGTCGTCCTGTTGCCAGCGGCCGACCGGGTGATCGAACGCCGGGTGGAAAACCTGCTGCGTTCCGATGCGGCATTGCAGGCCGATCGGGTGGCCAGTTTCGCCACGCCCTTGAGCGATGCCCTGGCCGGTTCCGGCTACCTGCTGACCGGCGATGCCGGGGTGGTGCAGTTGGACGTGCGGGTGTTCTACAAGGTGACCGAGCCCTACGCCTTTGTGTTGCAGGGCGACCACGTGCTGCCGGCCCTGGATCGGCTGGTGACACGCAGCGCCGTGGCTCTTACCGCTGCGCGGGATCTGGACACCATTCTGGTAGCGCGCCCGGAACTGATTGGCAGCGACAATGGCGCCGCCGAACGCCGTGAGCGGCTGCGCGGCGACCTGGTGCAAGGCATCAATAAGCGCCTGGCGGAGTTGGCGGCCAGCGGCTTGGGGCTGGGTATCGAAGCCACCCGCGTCGATGTGCAATCGAGCCTGCCAGGGCCTGCGGTGAATGCGTTCAACGCGGTACTGACCGCCAGCCAGCAGGCTGATAAAGCCGTGGCCAACGCCCGCACTGAAGCGGAAAAACTCACCCAGACCGCCAACCAGGAGGCTGACCGCCAAGTGCAAGTCGCCCACGCCCAGGCCAGCGAGCGCTTGGCCAATGCCCAGGCGCAGACCGCTACCGTTGCCAGCCTGGCCCAGGTCAAAGACCCCGGCTTGCTGTTGCGCCTGTACCGCGAACGCCTGCCGAAGATTCTCGGCCAGGCAGGTTCTGTGACCACCGTCGATCCCAAAGACGACTCCCGCTTGATCATCCAGGGAGCCGAACAATGAGCGCACCCATGCTGACCTCTGCCGAACAGCGCAGCGCTGCCCGGCAATTGACCTTGGCGATGCTCGCCCTGGGCTTGCTCGTACTGGGCCTGGTGTGGCGCTGGCTCGCGCCGGACCAGAGCGGCGTCAGCCAGTTGCTGCTGGGCGTGGCTTCGCTGTTGGTGGCGGTGCCGGTGATGCGTTCAGCCTGGTACAGCCTGCGCTTTCCGAGCCTGCACGGCATCACCGACCAATTGATCGCCCTGGCCATGCTCGGCGCCTGGGCCACGGGCGATCTGCTCACCGCCGCGTTGCTACCGATCATCATGATCTTCGGCCATGTGCTGGAAGAACGCAGCGTGATTGGCTCCCAGGAAGCGATCCACGCCTTGGGCAAACTCACCCGCAGCCACGCCCGCCTGGTGCAGGCAGACGGGACCATCACCGAAGTGGATAACGGCACCTTGAACACCGGCGATATCGTCGAAGTGCGCGCCGGCGACCGCGTGCCGGCCGATGGCGTGGTGTTGTCCGGCCAGGCGAGCCTGGACACGGCGCCGATCACCGGCGAGTCGGTGCCGTTGGAAGCCAGCGTGGGCGTGCAGGTGTTTGGTGGGGCGATCAACCTCGATGGCCTGCTGCGCCTTGAGGTCACGCGTACCGGCAACGAATCGACGTTGGGCAAAGTCATTGCGCTGATGCAGAACGCCGAGCGTTCCAAGCCGCCGATCACCCGGCTGCTGGAGCGCTACGCCGGCAGCTATATGGTGTTGGTGCTGTTGCTGGCGGCGGTCACCTGGTTTGTCACCAACGATGCGCAGGCGATGCTGGCGGTGTTGGTGGCGGCGTGTCCGTGCGCTTTGGTGCTGTCGGCGCCGGCCACCGCGATTGCGGGGATCGCCGTGGCGGCGCGCCATGGCATTCTGATTCGCAGCTCGGCGTTCCTGGAAGAACTGGCCGACCTGACATCACTGGTGGTCGACAAGACCGGCACCCTGACCTTTGGCACCCTGCGTTTGCAGTCCATCGAAACCGCCGCGCCGGATCGCCAAGCGCTGCTGAACTTGGCGGCCAGCCTCGGTTCGGCAAGCAGTCATCCGGTCAGCCGAGCGTTGGCGGGGTTGGCGACCCAGGAGCAGATGCTGGTGCTTAGCGACATCCGCGAGCGTCAGGGCCTGGGCGTGGTTGCCCAGACGGAGCAGGGCGAAGCGGCGCTGGGACGGCCGGAGTTGTTTGAACAGTTGGGTATCGGCACGACCGCCGTGCCGACCCATGATGGCCCGATTGCCGGGTTGGCGTTGAACGGCGAGTTCCTCGCCTGGCTGCTGCTGGCCGATAGTGTCAAACCCGAAGCGCGCCAGGCCCTGCAAGAGCTGCGTGACTTGGGCCTCGGCCGCCAGCTGCTGCTGACCGGCGACCGCCAAAGCGTGGCCGACAGCCTGGCGCTGGACGTGGGCATCAGTGATGTCGAAGCCCAAGCGCTGCCGGAAGACAAGCTCAACCGCGTGCTGGGGGAAATCAGCAGTGGCTTCAGGCCAATGGTGGTGGGCGATGGCATCAACGACTCTCTGGCGCTCAAGGCCGGCGTGGTCGGCGTGGCCATGGGCGCGGGCGGTGCAGACATCGCCCTGGCCTCGGCGGACGTGGTGTTGATCGGCAGCGATTTGCGCCGCCTGGGCACCTGTGTGCGCTTGAGCCGCCAGTGTCGGCAGACGTTGCAGGTCAACGTGATCATTGGTTTGGGCTGGACGCTGGCCATTGTGGTGTTCGCCGCATTCGGCTGGTTGGGGGCGGCGGGCGCGATGATCGCGGCGGTGCTGCACAACCTCAGTACCTTGCTGGTACTGGGAAACGCCGGGCGTTTACTGCGCTTTCAGGAGCCGCTGTTGAAGCTCGACGAATAATTTCAGAAATATTTGCTCACGGCTGTAACGCCGACAAGGGGCCTCACTCTAGTGCTGTGTCGAGACTGAACAATCCGTTCAGACCGGCTCCACTACTGATCATGAGGAATACAACAATGAGCATTAAATCCGCTGCTGCTGGTGCCGCCCTCGCAATGGCCGCTGCTTCTCTGTTCGCGGGTGTGGCCACTCAGGTACAAGCCGCAGACGCCACCGTGCACTGCTACGGCGTGACCTCCTGCAAAGGCATGAACGACTGCAAAACCAAGGACCACGCGTGCAAGGGCCAGGGCGAGTGCAAAGGGATGGGCTTCAAGGCCATGACTAAATCGGCCTGCGACGCCGCTGGCGGTAAAGTCGGCGAGTAACCGGCACACGAGTGCAACCGCGGCGGCTGCCTGCCACCGCTGCGGACACTTTGCCCAGGAGTGAGTCATGTCCGCGTCCCTTCCAAGTCTGGGTTACGGCCTGGGTTTGCGCAGTGAGTACTACCACCAGATCCTTGAACAGTCGCCGGCCGTGGATTGGTTCGAAGTGATCTCCGAAAATTACTTGGTACAGGGCGGCAAGGCCTTGTACTACCTGGATGCGATAGCCGAGCGTTACCCTTTGGTGATGCACGGTGTGTCGTTGTCCATCGGCGGGCCGCATGCCCTCGATACCGATTACCTGAACCACATCAAACAGCTCGCAGAGCGCATTCAGCCGGCGTGGGTTTCCGATCATCTGTGCTGGAGCCGCGGCAGCGCGCATCAGTTGCATGACTTGCTGCCCCTGCCTTACACCGAAGAAAGCCTCTACCACGTGGCCGGCCGCGTGCGTCAGGTACAGGATGTATTGCAACGGCCGCTGGTGCTGGAAAACGTCTCCAGCTATGTGCGTTCCAAGGCGGATGAGTTCACCGAATGGGAGTTCCTCAACGCCTTGGCCCACCTGAGCGGCTGCCAGCTGCTGCTGGACGTTAACAATGTCTACGTCAGCGCACGTAACCATGGTTTTGATGCCTGGACCTTCATTCGCAACCTGCCACCCGAAAGCATTCGCCAACTGCATTTGGCGGGGCATATGGACTATGGCGACTATGTGGTCGATACCCATGACCATCCAGTGTGCGACCCCGTTTGGGCGCTTTATCAGCAAACTTTGGAGCATTTGGGCCCGGTGTCGACGTTGCTGGAGCGCGATGACCATTTTCCGCCCTTCGAAGAGTTGCTCACCGAGTTGAACAAAGCTCGTGAACTGGGTGCCAGCGCCTTGGCCCGGAGAGCGTTATGCGCCTGATCGACTGGCAGTTGGCGTTTGAACAACATCTATTATCCGAAGCACCCGCGGCCAACAGTGGCTTTGCCGCCACCTTGCTGGGAGGGCCGACATTGGATGTGGACACCGGCCTTGCGATTTACCACAACGCTTACCTGTCGCGTCTGCAAGAGGTACTGCGCCATGATTTCGGTGCCATCTGGTATTGGCTGGGAGATGAGCAGTTTTGCTCACTGACCGAGGCCTACATCCGCCGTTATCCGTCGGCCCATTACAGCGTGCGCTGGTTGGGCGAGCGCTTTGCGATGTTTATCGTTGAGCATCTGATGGCTGCGCAAAGTGCGCCTTTGGCTGAGTTGGCACGCCTGGAGTGGGCATTCACCTTGGCGTTTGACGCCGCCGAAGGGGAGCCGCTGACCTTGAATGACATGGCGCATTTGGCGCCTGAAGACTGGCCCACCTTGCAGGTTGCGCTGGCGCCTTCGGTGCAGCAGCTGCTTTGCCGTTTCAACACAGTGGCGATCTGGCGGGCCAGTAAGGATGAATCAGACTTCCCAGGCAGCCAGACGCTGGACCCGGCACAAATCTGCCTGGTGTGGCGCCACGAGAACCGCTGCCACTACCGCAGCCTGGAAGCCGCTGAAGCCTGTGCGCTGGCGGGCATGGTGACCACGGGTTGGAATTTTTCAGAACTGTGTACTGAGCTGGCGGTCACTTATTCAGAGGGGGCGTCGCTGCAAGCGGCCACTTGGCTGAAACAGTGGGTCCAGGAAGGTTTGCTCGAGCGCCGAGCGCCATAGAAGGGGGGCTGTTGATTCGATAGCTTCCTACTTTGTTTGGCATGGTCTACCCTCACAGCAGACGTCTGAAACAAGGGGGGATTACTCATGCTCGCGCAACTTCCACCGGCCTTACAGAATCTTCAGCTACCGCTGCGTCTTCGACTCTGGGACGGCCATGAATTCAACTTGGGCCCTGAGCCCAGTGTCACCATCGTGGTCAAGGACCCCACGGTTGTATCCAGACTCACCCATCCAACGCTCGACTCGCTGGGCGAAGCCTTCGTTGAGGGCAAACTGGAGCTGGAAGGCTCCATCACCGAAGTGATCAGGGTATGTGACGAGTTGAGTCACGCTTTGGTCGATGACGACGAGGAGAGTCGTCCGGTGCGCTCGATTCACGACAAGGCCACCGACGCCGCTTCCATTTCCTACCATTACGACCTGTCCAACGAGTTCTACCAGCTATGGCTGGACCAGGACATGGCGTATTCCTGTGGTTATTTCGAAACCGGCAGCGAGTCGATCGACCAGGCTCAACAGGACAAATTCCGCCACCTGTGCCGCAAGTTGCGGCTGCAGCCGGGTGAGTATCTGCTGGATGTGGGCTGTGGCTGGGGCGGGCTGGCGCGCTATGCCGCGCGGGAGTTCGGGGTCAAGGTGTTCGGCATCACCTTGAGCAAAGAACAACTGGCGCTGGCCAAGGAGCGGGTGAAAGCCGAAGGGCTGGAAGACCAGGTCGACCTGCAATTACTCGACTACCGCGACCTGCCCCAGGACGGCCGTTTCGACAAAGTGGTGAGCGTGGGCATGTTCGAGCACGTCGGCCACGCCAACCTGGCGCAATACTGCCGCACCCTGTTCGGCGCGGTGCGTGAAGGCGGCCTGGTGATGAACCATGGCATCACCGCCAAGCACACCGACGGCCGCCCCGTGGGCCGTGGTGCTGGCGAGTTTATCGAGCGCTACGTGTTCCCCAACGGCGAACTGCCGCACCTGGCGATGATGACCGCCCAGATCAGTGAAGCAGGCCTGGAAGTGGTCGATGTCGAAAGCCTGCGTATGCATTACGCCCGCACATTGGACCATTGGAGCGAACGCCTGGAAGACAACCTGGAAGCAGCGGCGAAGATGGTACCGGAGCAGGCGCTACGCATCTGGCGGCTGTACCTGGCCGGTTGCGCTTACGCGTTTGCCCGAGGCTGGATCAACCTGCACCAGATACTGGCAGTCAAACCCCATGCCGATGGCGGGCATGAACTGCCGTGGACGCGGGAAGATCTCTACCGCTGATCACGCTCAAAACCGTAGGAGCGAGCTTGCTCGCGAAAAACGTCAACGATAACGCGTACTAGCTGAATGAACGCGGCGCCTGTGAGTTTTTCGCGAGCAAGCTCGCTCCTACATTATTGGTTGTGCGTTGGTGGTTAGAGGATGGGTGAAATCAGGCGCGCAATGCGCATGCCCAGTTGCTGCAGGCGGCGGGTCTCGCGGCTTTCTTCCTGGCTGACTTCATGGGCCAGGGCGAAGTCGTCCAGCAGCATCTGTTCAACCTGGCTGGCGAAGGCTTCATCCACCGTCAGCAGCATCACTTCAAAATTCAGCCGGAACGAACGGTTGTCCATGTTGGCGCTGCCTATGGCGCTGATTTCGCTGTCCACCAACACCACCTTCTGATGCAAAAAGCCCGGCGTGTAGCGAAACACCCGCACGCCCGCTCGCACCGCTTCGTTGGCATACAGGCTGGATGCGGCATACACGATGCGATGGTCGGGCCGTGACGGCAGCAGCAGGCGCACATCGACTCCGCGCAACACCGCCAGGCGCAGGGCGGCAAATACCGCCTCGTCGGGGACGAAGTACGGGCTGGTGATCCACACCCGCTCGGTCGCGGCGTGGATGGCCTCGACGAAAAACAGCGAGCAGGTTTCATAAGGGTCTGCCGGGCCACTGGCGAGCAACTGGCAGAGCACACCGTCTTCCGGGTAGGCGTCCGGCAGGATCAGCGGCGGCAGTTCCCGTGCGGCCCAGAACCAGTCCTCGGCAAACGACTCCTGCAGGCACGCCACCACCGGGCCTGTGACCTGCACATGGGTATCGCGCCATGGTGCCAGCGGCGGTTTTTTACCCAGGTATTCATCGCCTACGTTATGCCCGCCGACAAACCCGGTGATGCCGTCCACCACCACGATCTTGCGATGGTTACGGAAGTTGACCTGGAAGCGATTGAGCCAGCCACTGCGGGTGGCGAACGCCTTGACCTGCACGCCAGCGTCACGCAGCGCTTGCACATAACGATGGGGCAGGGCGTGACTGCCGATGCGATCGTACAGCACGTAAATGGCCACGCCCTGGGCGGCTTTTTCCTTCAACAGGGCCTGTAATTGGCGGCCCAGTTCATCATCGTGAATGATGAAAAACTGAAACAGCACGGCGGTCTTTGCGTGACGGATAGCCTCGAAGATCGCGCCGAAGGTGGCATCGCCATTGATCAACAGGCGCACTTCATTGTTGGCCAGGCACGGCATACGGCCCAGCTTGGGCATGGCGCGCAAGGAGGCATAGGCGCTGGAGTTGCGCGCTGCGAGCGCTTCCTCCACCCACGGGCGCCAGTTCAACTCGGTGATGGCCGTGTGCATTTCCTGGTTAGCCTGGCGACGGGCCTGGATGTACGCGTCGAAGGTGCTGCGGCCAAAAATCAGGTAGGGGATCAGCGTCAGGTAGGGCATGAACATCAGTGACAGCGCCCAGGCGATCGAGCCTTGTGCGGTGCGCACGGTCAGTACCGCGTGGATCGCGGCGAGCGTTCCCAGAAAGTGCAGCGTGGCAATGACGTAGGCGAGCAGGTGCGGGCCAAAGAAATCCATGAACGACGTAACTCCAGGCAGTCCAGTGCGTAACAGACCATGAACGGCTGTGAATGTCGCTATTTTATTTGCCATGCAACACTGGCTGCTTTGCGACGTCTAACGCCCACAATTACCCAGGAGTTACCCGATGAATGCTCGTCTGCTTGGTTTGGCCATGGTTGTTGGTTTGTCGCTGCCTGTGGCGGCGCAGGCGCAGATGCTGGCGCCGGGCTTGTGGGAATTGACCACCAGCAATATGAAAGTCGATAACCAGGACCTGCCGGACTTGTCACTGATCCTCGGTCAACTCAAGCAACAGATGACCCCTGAACAGCGCGCCATGCTCGAAAAGCAAGGCATCAACATGGCCGGTAAAGGCGTACAGGTGTGCCTGACCCCGGCTCAGGTGGCCTCCGATTCGATCCCGCTGACCGACCCTCAATCGGGCTGCAAACAGGAGGTCACCGACAAGAGCGGCAACCAGTGGAAATTCCGCTTCAGTTGCCCGAAAGCCCAGGGCACCGGTGTGGCAACGTTCCAGAGCCAGAAAGAATTCACCACCAGCGTCAACGGTACCTTCAATGCCACCGGTATCCAGCAGAAGGGTAGCCTGGACAGCCACGCCCAGTGGCTGGGCAACGATTGCGGTACCGTCAAACCCCGCGCTTAACGCCCAAACTGCAGGGGCAAGCCCTGGCAACTGTTGACCACCTGGCCGTTGTGCCAGGCCAGGTGGCCGCTGACCAACGTGGTACTCACGCTGTGGCGAAAGCTGCGTTCTGCAAAGGGTGTCCAGCCGCAGCGGGCGAGAATGGGCTGGCTGTTGACCGGCTTGCCAGCAGGCTCCGGTTTGATCAGTACCAGGTCGGCCCAGTAGCCCTCGCGCACGTAGCCGCGATCAGCAATGGCAAACAGGTCGGCCACGCGGTGGCTGGTCTTGGCTACCAGAGTGGTCAGGGGCAAATGCCCGTCGGCTACCAACTCCAGTAACGCCGGCAGGGCATGCTGCACCAGAGGCAAGCCCGAGGGCGCTTGCCGATAACCCAACAGTTTTTGCGCCCAGGTATGCGGTGCATGGTCGGTGCCAATCACATCCAGACGATTACTCAATAACGCCAGGCGTAGCGCGTCGCGGTCGGCGCGGGTCTTGATCGCCGGGTTGCATTTGATCTGGTGGCCGAGGCGGTGGTAATCGCGGTCATCGAACAGCAGGTGGTGCAGGCAGACCTCGGCGGTGATGTGCTTGTCGGCCAGGGGCTTGTCTTCGAACAGCGCCAGTTCGCGCGCGCTGGTCAGGTGCAACACATGCAGGCGGGTGCCATGGCGTTTGGCCAATTCCACGGCAAACGATGACGAGCGATAACAGGCCTCGGCATCGCGGATCAGCGCGTGCGCGACGGCGGGCATATGCTCGCCGAAGCGCTCGCGCAGGCGTTGCTCGTTGGCCAGGATGCTGGGCGTGTGTTCGCAGTGAGCGAGCAGAATGGTTGGCACCTCGGCAAACAGGCGCTCCAGAATGCGTGGGTCGTCCACCAGCATATTGCCGGTGGAGGCGCCCATGAACACCTTGACCCCAGCCACCTCACGGGGGTCGAGGGCCGCGACGGTGTCGAGGTTGTCGTTGCTCACGCCAAAGTGAAAGCCGTAGTTGGCCACTGAGTGCAGTGCGGCGCGGCGCTTTTTATCGGCCAGGGCTTCCAGGCTCAGAGTGGCCGGGTGAGTGTTGGGCATGTCCATGAAGCTGGTGATGCCACCGGCCACCGCCGCGCGGGACTCGCTGTAGAAGCTGCCTTTTTCCGGCGCGCCGGGTTCGCGAAAATGCACTTGGTCGTCGATCATCCCTGGCAGTAGCCACTGGCCGTTGGCATCGATTTCCACTGGTTCGTTATCGCCTTGAAGGCTGGTGGCAATCTTCTCGATACGGCCATTGGCGATCAGTACGTCGGCGTCGAATACCTGGCCTTCGTTGACCAGGCGGGCGTTGCGGATCAGTAGGCGGCTCATGGTTCAGAACTCGTTTTGCAGGGCTTTGTAGCCACGTACCAAGTCGACATTGGTGCGTGCCACGTCTTCGGAAAACTCCGAGGCGCTGACACTCACCGGCGGGAACTGCGACAAATCGGTGTTGGGGCCGATACGTGTCGTAGAGGGCACGTAGAAGGCGGCGGGCAGGTCGCGGCCGTCGACCACCGAGTTGTGGCGCACCACACACCTATCGCCCACGGCGCAATTGAACAGCACGCTGTTGAAGCCAATAAACACGCGGTCGCCCACTGAGCAGGGGCCGTGGACGATGGAGCGGTGGGCGATGGAGGTGAATTCACCGATGGTCACCGCCGCGCCGGATTTGGAGTGGATGACCACGCCGTCCTGGATGTTGGAGTTGGCGCCGATGGTGATCGGGTCCATGGCGCCGCTGGCATCGACTTCGTCGGCGCGAATCACGGCGTAGGGGCCGACGAACACGTTCTCGCCGATGATGACTTTGCCGCAGATGATCGCGGTTTTATCGACGTAGGCCGACTCTGCAATCACCGGCAGATCGCCCGAAGGATTTTTGCGGATCATGGCTGGCTCAGTGCGGCGCACAGGGTGTTGAGGTTGTATTCGAACAGCCCGATAAAGGTGCTGGCCGGGCCTTCTGCGGCGAGGGCGTCTGAGTACAGCGTGCCGCCGATCTGTGCGCCGCTTTCGTCAGCGATCTGCTTGAGCAGGCGCGAGTCCTTGATGTTTTCCATGAACACGGCTTTGACCTTGTCCTTGCGAATCTGGGTGATCAGCGCGGCAACTTCAGCGGCCGAAGGGTCACGTTCGGTGGACAAACCCTGGGGCGCGAGGAACTGGATGCCATAGGCCTGGCCCAGGTAGCCGAAAGCGTCATGGGACGTGACGATGCGGCGGTTACCCGGTGGCAGGGCGCCGAACTTGGCTTTGGCCTCTTCCAGCAGGCTATGGATTTGTTTGAGGTAGGCCTGGCTGTTGCGCAGGTAGGCGGTCTTGTTGGCGGGGTCGGCGGCCACCAGGGCTTTGGTGATATTGCTCACATAGATTTCGGCGTTGGCCAGGTTGTGCCAGGCGTGCGGGTCGGGAATGGTTTCGCCATCCTCGTCCATGGTGTGGGAAATCACGCCTTTGCTGGCGGTGACCACCGTTGCCTTGGTTTCGGTGCTGGTAACCAGGCGGTCCAGCCACGGCTCGAAACCCAGGCCGTTCTTGATGATCACCTTGGCCTTGAGCAGTGCCTTGGCGTCGTCCGGCGTGGGTTCATAGGTATGGGCATCGGCGTCCGGGCCGACCATGTTGCTGATCTGGATATGCTCGCCACCGATCTGGTGGGTGATGTCATCGAGAATACTGAAGCTGGTGACCACTTGGAGTTTGTCGGCCGCGTGAGCCATCGACAGCGGCAGCAGCAGACTGAACAGCACGAGTAGAGCGCGCATGGGGAAACACCTCATTGGGATGTGAGCAAAGGCGGGCGGCGCAACAAACCGTGCACCGGACCGAACACCACGGACAACAAATACCCAGCGCCCGCCACCAGCACGATCGCCGGGCCGCTGGGCAGTGAGTAGTAGAACGACAGCAGCAGGCCCAACCACACCGACAGGCATCCCAGCAGCGCCGATACCGCGATCAGCACCGGCAGGCGACGGCTCCAGAAGCGTGAGGCGATGGCCGGCAACATCATCAAGCCGACCACCATCAACGCACCGATGGCCTGGAAACCGATCACCAAGTTCAGCACCACCAGGGTCAGGAACACGCCATGGGCGAGGGGGCCGAGGCGGCTGACGGTTTGCAGGAACAGCGGGTCGAGGGTGTCCAGCAGCAGGGGTTTGTAGATCAGCGCCATGGCGATCAGGCTGAAACCCGAGACCCAGAGCATGCCGGTCAGGGTGGTTTGATCCACGGCCAGGGCGGAGCCGAACAGCAGGTGCAGCAGGTCCAGACGCTTGCCGGCAAGGCCCAGGATCAGCACCCCGGCGGCCAAAGAGATGGGGTAGATAGCGGCGAGGCTGGCGTCTTCGCGCAGCCCGGTGCGGCGGGTGATCCACGCGGCCAGGCCGGCCATGCTCAGGCCTGCACCCAGGCCGCCGAGGGTCAGCGCGGGCAGGCTCAACCCAGCGAACCAGAAGCCCAGGGCGGCGCCGGGCAGGATGCCGTGGGCCACCGCGTCACCGATCAGGCTCATGCGCCGCAGGATCAGAAACACCCCCAGCGGCGCGGTGCTGCAGGCCAGCACCAAGCCGCCGATGAGTGCGCGGCGCATAAAAACGAACTCATGAAACGGCAGCCACAAGTGCGCAGTGAAGTGCATTCAGGCCACCTGCATCTGCGGTTGCGGGCGGATCAGCTCTTTGCTGGGGCCGAACACGCAGCCGGTGTTTTTGATCTGCAGTACGTGCTGGGTGTGGTGACGCACGGAGGCCAGGTCATGGCAGACGATCACCAGGGTGCGGCCTTCGCTGTGCCAGGCATGGATGTGTTTCCAGCACAGCGCCTGGCCGTCCTCGTCGAGGGCTGCATGAGGTTCGTCGAGTAGCAGAACGGGCGCGTCGGCCAGGCTCATGCGTGCCAGCAGGGCGCGCTGCAATTCGCCGCCGGACAATGCCATCAACGGTCGGTGTTCCAAGCCAGTCAGGCACCAGTCTTCCAGTACCGCTTGCAGGCGTTGGCTGCGTTGTTGCGCGGTGTGTTGGGTGCCCCAAAAACCTGCAGCCACCAGTTCTTGCAGGCTGATAGGAAACTGGCGGTCCAAGTGTTGCTGCTGGGGCAAGAAGGCCAGGCCGCCACGGCGTGGAACATCCACGATGACTTTACCCGCCAAAGGCTTTTGCAGGCCGGCGATGACTTTGAGCAGGCTGCTCTTGCCTGTGCCGTTGGCGCCGATGATGCTGGTGAGGCTGCCCTTTTCCAGGGTCAAATTCAGTGCCGGCGTGAGGGGCTGCCCAGGGGCACCCCAGCGCAACGCGTTGCAGGTGATCATGCAGAAGCTCTCGTCCAGCGGCTTTCAGCCACGGCATCGTGCGCGTGCAGGCTTTCGGCGTGGATCACTTTGAGGTGGAAGGCTTTGATGGCAT
Organism: Pseudomonas salmasensis; assembly: GCF_014268375.2. Lineage (NCBI taxonomy): Bacteria > Pseudomonadati > Pseudomonadota > Gammaproteobacteria > Pseudomonadales > Pseudomonadaceae > Pseudomonas > Pseudomonas salmasensis. The sequence continues at coordinate 3,524,981 of NZ_CP077083.1, read as the reverse complement.
CCGAGCGTTTCAAGGCGAGGTTCAGGCGGCGAGCGGCGTCTTCGCAGAACATCAGGTTCTGCCCGTTGGCCAGGGCGAAGGCCTGTTCGTCTGCGCGTTTCACCGCGGTTTGTACGGCGGTACCGAGCGCGGCTTCGGCAGCGTTGATCAAGTCGATTATCGGCAGGTCAGTACCTTGCAACTGAACGTGCAACTGCGCGCTGCTGCGTTGGCTATGGGGTGTGGCGACGATGCCGTTGGCACTGCCGAGCCAGGCCAGCAGCGCTTCGTGCTGCAACGGCGTGTTGGCGAAATCATCGACAAATTGCTGCTGAATCAACTGCCTGGCGAGTGCGGCGGAGCAAGGGCAGGTTGAGGAATAAGTAACGTCAATTTTTAGTTCCACGTGGAACATCTGGTTTTCCAGACGTGCTTCGATGCTCACCGGGTAGCTCTTCCAGCCGGCTAGCGGGCTGACCAGTGCAGGGCGTTTAAGCAGTAACTGGGTGTGGATACGCAGGTAGGCGTTCTTAGATAAACCTTCATGTGTGTCGAGAAAACGCTGCAGTACATTACGCAGCAGTGCAGGTGTCAGCGGCTGTTGATCGAGCATTTCCAGAGCCAGGTACAGGCGTGACATATGAATGCCACGGGCCGAGCCGTCGTCCAGGCTTACGCCCGTGTCAGCGGTGGCGGCCAGGTGTTGACCGTCAATCAGGATCGGCAAGGCGATGCCGCACATACCCACCCAGTCGAGTGGCAAGGCTTGGCGTGAAGCCTGCGCGGCAATGTCCGGCAGAGTCAGCGCATTCATAAGCAGGTCCATCGTTGGAAATAATTCGACATGTTATAGTATAACAATACGAGCTACGATGAATTTTCTGCTCCAGCCTTTGTTCAGTCATATCGAGTAGGGACACTCCTTTATCTGCGGTATATGCCATGCACCGACGTCAGCTCCTCAACCTGCTGCTGGTCAGCCCCTTGTTTGCCTTGCCTTTGGGGGCTTACGCCACGCAGATTCGCAATGCACGCCTGTGGCGCTCAAACGACAAGCTGCGCCTGGTGTTCGACCTCAGCGGCCCGGTGCAATACAAGACCTTTTCCCTGACCTCACCAGACCGCTTGATCATCGACTTGAGTGGCGCCGGTCTCAGCGGCGACTTTTCCCAATTGGCGTTGAAGAACAGTGGGATTATCTCGATCCGTTCCGGGCATTTCGGCAAGAGCGATACGCGCATCGTGCTGGACCTGGTCGAGCCCATGCAGCTCAACAGCTTCGTGCTGCCGCCCCAGGATGGCCAAGGCCATCGCCTGGTGTTGGATTTGACCAACGCGACCCGTGCGCCCCGTCAAATCGCCGCTGAGCCAGCACCCTTGGTGGCGCCGGTAGACAAGGCGCATCCCAAGCGCGACATCATCGTGGTGGTCGACCCCGGCCATGGCGGCAAAGACCCCGGCGCCATCGGTTCCAAGGGCCAGCGCGAAAAAGATGTGGTGCTGTCGATCGCCCAGTTGCTGGCTAAACGCCTGAAGCGCGAAAAGGGGTTTGACGTAAAACTGGTGCGCAACGACGACTTCTTCGTGCCGCTGCGCAAGCGTGTGGACATCGCCCGTCAGCACAAGGCCGATATGTTTATCTCGGTGCATGCCGACGCCGCACCACGGCTGACCGCGTCAGGCGCCTCGGTGTATGCGTTGTCTGAAGGGGGCGCCACCTCGGCCACAGCGCGTTTCATGGCCCAGCGCGAAAATGGCGCCGACTTGCTGGGCGCCACCACCTTGCTCAATCTGAAGGACAAGGACCCGATGCTGGCCGGGGTGATTCTCGACATGTCGATGAATGCGACCATTGCCTCCAGCCTGCAACTGGGCAGCTCGGTATTGGGCAGCCTGCAAAACATCACCAGCTTGCATCAGAAACGTGTGGAGCAGGCGGGGTTCGCCGTGCTCAAGTCACCGGACGTGCCTTCAATCCTGGTGGAGACGGGTTTCATTTCCAACCCTCGGGATGCCCAGCGGCTGGTGACGGCGCGCCATCAACAGGCGGTGGCGGATGGCCTTTTCGAAGGACTCAAGCGTTACTTCCAGAAGAACCCACCCATGAACAGCTACATGGCCTGGGTGCAGGCGCAGAAAAACAGCCAGGTCTAACAGCCGGTCATTCGGCTGCAAGTGAACTTGGCGCTGGCGCCCCCTGAGCTGGAAAACCGGTTGATGGTGGTCCAGCCCACGCGCCGCGTGTAGCCGACCCACGCCTCGCCATCCGATGCCAACCCGGTAAAAAACGTCAGTTGCCCATACCGGCTGTTGGTCTGCGCCCAATAGCGTTTGCCGATCACTTCGAAACCGCGCAGGTAGGTGGTGCTGCCGACGGTCGCCACGCTATAGGCATTGCCCAACGGGTCCACACACGCCAGCAGGTTGGCGCTGCGTGTGCAGTTGGCCAACAGGCTGGATGCCTGGGCGCAGGCAGGCCCGGCGACTGCCAATAGCAGCGCACACAGCAGGTACTTCATCGAGGTTCTCAACATAGGCAGGTGACTCAGCATTGCGCCCTTCGTCGCGGCGAGCAAGAGGGATTGGCTTATTTGTATTGTTATACTATAACATAAAAGCACAGCCCGACCCGCGAACCGTTTCCCATGACCGAACAAGATTTGTTGGCCCAACCAGCGGCCGACTACATGAACGAGGCCCAGCAGCGTTTTTTCCGCGAACTGTTGCTGGCTCAGCGCGATGACCTGCAAGCCCGTATCGACGCGCAGTTCCAGGCGCTGCGCGAGCAGGAAACCAACAGCGACCTGGCGGATATCGGCAGTGCCGAAGAGCAACGCCAATGGCAACTGCGCCTGCTGGAGCGTGAAAAGAAGCTGTTGGACAAGATCGACGACGCCCTGGAATTGCTGGCCCGTGGCGAATACGGCTGGTGCCGTGAAACCGGCGAACCCATCGGCCTGCCACGCCTGCTGCTGCGTCCCACCGCCACCTTGTGTATCGAAGCCAAAGAACGTGAAGAGCTGCGCGAACGCCATAAACGGGCAGTTTGACCGGCCAACCCTGATGAGGAACACCTGATGCCCAATCGTCTCCCTGTGACCGTGTTGTCCGGCTTTCTCGGCGCCGGTAAAAGTACGCTGCTCAACTATGTCCTACGCAACCGCGACAACCTGCGGGTGGCGGTGATCGTCAACGACATGAGCGAAATCAACATCGACGGCAGCGAGGTGCAGCGTGATGTCACGCTCAATCGCGCGGAAGAAAAACTGGTGGAGATGAGCAACGGCTGCATCTGCTGCACCTTGCGCGAAGATTTGCTTGAAGAGGTAGGAAAACTCGCCAAGGAGGGTCGTTTCGATTACCTGCTGATCGAATCCACCGGTATTTCCGAACCTTTGCCCGTGGCCGAAACCTTCACTTTTCGCGATGAAAACGAGCAAAGCCTAGCCGACATTGCACGCCTGGACACCATGGTCACCGTGGTCGACGGCATGAATTTCCTGCTCGACTACCAGGCTGCCGAAAGCCTGGCTTCACGGGGCGAAACTCTCGGTGAAGAAGATGAACGCTCCATCACCGACTTGTTGATCGAACAGATCGAATTCGCCGACGTCATCCTGATCAGCAAGATCGACCTGATCAGCAGCCGCGAACGCGAAGAACTGATGGCCATCCTCGAGCGCCTCAACGCCCAGGCGGAAATCATCCCGATGGTCATGGGCGAAGTGCCGCTGAACAAGATCCTCAATACTGGCCGTTTCGACTTCGAACGCGCCGCCCAGGCACCCGGCTGGTTGCAGGAGTTGCGCGGTGAGCATGTGCCGGAAACCGAAGAATATGGCATCGCGTCCACCGCTTACCGTGCGCGCCGGCCCTTCCATCCACAGCGGTTTTTCGACTTTATCGACCGCCCCTGGGTCAACGGCAAGCTGTTGCGCTCCAAGGGTTTCTTCTGGTTGGCCAGCAAACATCAGGATGCGGGCAGTTGGTCCCAGGCGGGCGGGTTGATGCGCCATGGGTTTGCCGGGCGTTGGTGGCGCTTTGTGCCGAAAAGCCAGTGGCCGCAGGACGAAGAAAGCGTGGCGGCGATCATGGCCAACTGGCAATTGAGCACCGGCGACTGCCGTCAGGAGCTGGTGTTTATCGGGCAAAACATCGACTTTGCCCAGATGCGTGCCGAGTTGGACGCCTGCTTGCTCAACGATGAAGAAATGGCTCTGGGGGTCGAAGGTTGGCTTCAGTTGCCCGACCCCTTTGGCCCTTGGTACGAGCAGGTCGCCTGATGCTGGCCCCGGTCATTCCCCTGCGCCCCGTCATCCGCCAGACACATGGGGAAACGCCGCTGGCGCTGTCCGATATCCTCAATGACGGCGTCAACCTGGCAATCTGGCAGCGCCAACTGCCCCTGCATATCGCTGAGTTTGGCGCTTTGCTGGTGGCGCTCAATGAACCGTTGGCCGAGTCCTTGGTGGTCGAGTTGGTTAGCGAAGACGCCGTGCCGAACTTGCAGGGTTTGGCGACCAGCTGTCGCGATCTTGAAGGCTACGATGGGTTTATCGCCGATGTGTCGTGGCTGGTCAGTGCATTCGCCTGCCTGCTGGGCGCCAAGCGCATCGGCGTGCGTTTACGGCTATTGGACAAGGCCATGTGCCCGCGTTTTCACGTCGATCACGTGCCGGTTCGGCTGATCACCACCTACGCCGGTATCGGCAGCCAATGGTTGCGTGAAGGCGTCATGGACCGGCGCACATTGAGCCAGCCGGATGCCGAGCCCACTGAGCGCATCGAGCAGATCCACTGCGGTGAAGTGGCGCTGCTCAAAGGCACCAAATGGCACGGCAACGAAGGGCATGGCTTGATCCACCGTTCCCCAACACTCAAGGCCGATGAACGACGGTTGATCCTGACGCTGGATTGGCTGGCATAACCGCGTAGGATCAAACGCTCTACACGGCCTGAACCATGCCTCTTATGCTGCAGAACATTCCTACCCATGTGATTGCCGGGCCCTTGGGCGCCGGCAAGACCAGCCTGATCAAGCACCTGCTTGCCCAGCGCCCGGCCAACGAGCGCTGGGCGGTGCTGATCAACGAATTCGGCCAGATCGGCCTGGACGCTGCCCTACTTACCCAAGACGATGACGGTATCGCCCTGGGCGAGGTGGCGGGCGGCTGTCTGTGTTGTGTGAACGGTGCACCGTTCCAGGTAGGGCTGGGCCGCTTGTTGCGTAAGGCCAAGCCGGATCGGTTGTTTATCGAGCCCTCAGGCATGGGCCATCCGGCGCAACTGCTCAAGCAACTGCGGCAGGCGCCATGGCAAAACGTGCTGGCCGTGCAGCCTTGTGTGCTGGTACTCGATGCCCAGGCGTTGGCGGCGGGCAGGCCGTTGCCCCAGGCACAACAGGAGGCGTTGGCCGGTGCCGGCCTGCTGGTGCTGAACAAGGACGAGACGCTGACGTCCGCGCAACGTCAGGCGATTGAAGCGCAATTACCCGATTGCCCGCTCCATTGGACACGCCAGGCGCAATTGCCACTCAACCTGTTGCCCGGTTTGAAAGCACAGGCCCAAAGCGCTGTGGATAACTTCGCGGTGCCTGAAGCAGTGGGGCAAATGCCGGCGATCTGGAGCGACCCTGGGCTGCCGATCTGTTTGAGCCAGAGCCAGGAGGGCGGCTGGAGCATTGGCTGGCGCTGGCACCCCAGCCAGCGATTCGATGTCAGCCGTCTGCATCAGTGGCTCTCGAGTCTCGACTGGCGCCGTGCCAAATTGGTTATCCACAGCGTCGAGGGTTGGGTGTCCGCCAACGCTGTGGATAACACTCAACTGCACTGGCAACCCAGCGCTTGGCGGCGCGATTCGCGTGTTGAATTGATCTTCAGCGAACCACAGGACGTGGCTGCCTTGCAGAGCGCCTTGGCGGCCTGCCGTTATTGATGTTTCTTGCTGGCGTGGTCCTGGCGCCACTGGCTCAATTCGATGATCTCGGCGCTGGGCAGCGGCTCCTTGGTTTCGAACGGGTAGGGTGCCAGTTCGATCTGCGCGCTGTGGGCGCCAAACTGGGTGATGACCCCGGCATGCCGGGTTTCGCCGGTCACCGTGAACTCGAAATTATAGATACGCGCCAAGCGTCGGCGGCCATTGGCATCCTTCACGAAACCGATGCGTTTGAGCGCCACGGCACCGTCGAGAAGCTCGATATCGAGCTTGGCGCAATGCTGCTTGACCCGCGCCAGCGCCCGTTCACGCAGGCCGTGGTTGTGCCAGACCCAGGCGGCGCCGGTTGCCAGCAGCATCAAGACGAAGATGTTTCCCAGGGTCAGCATTCCATGAACTCCAACAAAGTGAGCGCAGCTTAACTGTGTCGCCGGTCTGTCGTACAGGCTGCGTTTAGTCGCATACTGCTCGGCCAGAAATCCAACGGTTTTACGGAAATCTCCCGCATGAAACGTACACCTCACCTGCTTGCGATCCAGTCTCATGTGGTCTTTGGCCATGCCGGAAACAGCGCCGCCGTGTTCCCCATGCAGCGGGTCGGGGTGAACGTCTGGCCGCTCAACACGGTGCAGTTCTCCAACCACACACAGTATGGACAGTGGGCGGGCGAAGTGCTGGCGCCGCAGCAAATTCCTGCATTGGTGGAGGGCATCGCCGCGATTGGCGAGCTGGGCAACTGTGATGCGGTGCTGTCCGGATACCTGGGCAGTGCAGACCAGGGCCGCGCCATCCTCAGCGGTGTGGCGCGCATCAAGGCGATCAACCCCAAGGCGCTGTACCTGTGCGACCCGGTGATGGGCCACCCGGAAAAGGGTTGCATCGTGCCGCAGGAGGTCAGCGATTTCCTGTTGGATGAAGCCGCCGCCATGGCGGACTTCCTGTGCCCCAACCAACTGGAGCTGGACAGTTTCGCCGGGCGCAAACCGCAATCGCTGTTCGATTGCCTGGCGATGGCCAAGGCCTTGCTGGCGCGTGGGCCCAAGGCGGTGTTGGTCAAGCACCTGGATTACCCAGGCAAACTGCCAGAAGGGTTTGAAATGCTCTTGGTGACGGCTGATGGCAGCTGGCACTTGCGCCGGCCCCTGCTGGCGTTTCCGCGTCAGCCAGTGGGCGTCGGCGACCTGACGTCCGGGCTGTTCCTGGCGCGGGTGCTGTTGGGTGATAGCCTGGTGGCTGCCTTTGAATTCACCGCCGCGGCCGTGCATGAAGTGCTGCTGGAAACCCAGGCCTGCGCCAGTTATGAACTGGAACTGGTGCGGGCCCAGGACCGTATTGCCCATCCGCGTGTGCGCTTCGAAGCTACACCGATCAGCCTGTAAGCACCCAGAACCCAATGTGGGAGCGGGCTTGCCTGCGAATGCGGTGGATCAGTCACACATGTATTGACTGGCGCACCGCATTCGCGAGCAAGCCCGCTCCCACATTTTGATTGGGTTTACAAATTATGGCGCGTCGGCTTTGATTTCCCGGTAGCGCTTTTCCAATTCCTGGCGAATCTGCCGACGCTGCTGGGCCTGCACAAAGCGGCGCTTGTCTTCGCTGTTCTGCGGCTGCAACGGCGGTACAGCGGCAGGTTTGCGCTGGTCGTCCACAGCCACCATGGTGAAGAAGCAGCTGTTGGTATGGCGCACCGAGCGTTCACGGATGTTCTCGGTCACCACCTTGATGCCCACTTCCATCGACGTATTGCCGGTGTAGTTGACCGACGCCAGGAAGGTCACCAGTTCACCGACATGGATCGGCTCGCGAAAGATCACCTGGTCTACCGACAACGTGACCACATAACGACCGGCATAACGGCTGGCGCAGGCGTAGGCCACTTCGTCGAGGTACTTGAGCAGCGTGCCGCCGTGCACATTGCCAGAGAAGTTGGCCATGTCAGGGGTCATCAGTACCGTCATCGACAGCTGGGCGTTTCCGGGTTCCATAGCACACTCACGGGTTGTAGGCATTGGTTGGGGGGAAGGCACCTCTGCGGGTACTCAAGGTCTTTGCAGCGCCATCCCTAACGGGACGCCGTCAGGCGGCTTGCCGTCACGCGCGCAGCGATCTGTTTCCATATATTGCACCGGCTTTCCAGCAGAAGTCGCGGTGTTACCCTTCAAAAGCCCTTCTCAGGGCTTTTCTTACGATCAAGGCAGACTTTTCCGACCCTACAAAGGCGCGGCCGGAAGTGGGAAAAGCGCCGGCACCCTCAAGGAGCCCCTCGCCATGCACGCCATCAGCTTTATCCAGGACTTGGCCGTGATCATGCTGGTGGCAGGGGTGGTCACCATCCTGTTTCACCGTTTCAAGCAGCCAGTGGTGCTGGGCTACATCGTCGCCGGCTTCATTATCGGCCCCCACACCCCGCCGTTTGGGCTGATCCACGATGAAGACACGATCAAGACGCTGGCCGAGCTGGGGGTGATCTTCCTGATGTTCTGCCTGGGCCTGGAATTCAGCCTGCGCAAGCTTTTCAAGGTAGGGGCCACGGCGTTTATCGCGGCGTTCCTGGAAATCGTGCTGATGATCTGGATCGGCTACGAGATCGGCCGCTGGTTCGACTGGAGCACCATGGACTCGCTGTTCCTCGGCGCGATCCTGGCAATCTCCTCGACCACTATTATCGTCAAGGCCCTCAACGACCTGAAGATGAAAGACCAGCGGTTCGCCCAGCTGATTTTCGGTGTGCTGATTGTGGAGGACATCCTGGGTATCGGCATCATTGCCTTGCTGTCGAGCATTGCCGTCAGTGGCACGGTCAGCTCCGGCGAGGTGTTCTCCACGGTCGGCAAGCTCTCGTTGTTCATGATCGTCGCCCTGGTGATTGGTATTTTGCTGGTGCCGCGCCTGCTGGCCTATGTGGCCAAGTTCGAAAGCAACGAGATGCTGCTGATCACCGTGTTGGGCCTGTGCTTCGGTTTCTGCCTGCTGGTGGTGAAGTTGGAATACAGCATGGTGCTCGGGGCCTTTTTGATCGGCGCGATCATGGCGGAATCCCGACAGTTGATTAAGATCGAGGGCTTGATCGAGCCTGTTCGCGACATGTTCAGCGCAATTTTTTTCGTGGCGATTGGCTTGATGATCGACCCGCAGATACTGCTGCAATACGCCTGGCCCATTGCGGTGATCACCGTGGCCGTGGTGCTGGGCAAGATGTTGTCTTGCGGACTGGGCGCGTTCATTGCCGGCAACGATGGTCGCACCTCGCTGCGGGTGGGTATGGGGCTGTCACAAATTGGCGAGTTTTCTTTCATCATCGCGGCGTTGGGGATGACGCTACAGGTTACCAGCGACTTTCTGTACCCAGTGGCGGTGGCCGTTTCGGCGATCACCACGCTGCTCACGCCCTACCTGATCCGTGGCGCGGACCCACTGTCATTGAAGATCGCGGCGGTGATGCCCAAGCGTATGAGCCGGGTGTTCGGCATGTATGGCGAATGGCTGCGCAGCATTCAGCCTCAGGGCGAGGGGGCAATGTTGGCCGCGATGATCCGCAAGATCATCCTGCAGGTCGGGGTAAACCTGGCGTTGGTGATCGCGATCTTCTTTGCCGGCAGCTTTTTCGCGGAGCGCATCGGTGGGTATCTACAGGGCTGGGTCAGCGATCAGAGTTGGCAGAAGGCGTTGATCTGGGGCGGGGCGCTGCTGGTGTCGTTGCCGTTCCTGATTGCGGCGTATCGCAAGCTCAAGGCGCTGTCGATGCTGCTGGCGGAGATGAGCGTGAAGCCGGAAATGGCCGGGCGGCATACCCAGCGTGTGCGACGGGTGATTGCCGAGCTTATTCCCCTCTTGTCGCTGCTGGTGATCTTCCTGCTATTGGCAGCCTTGTCGGCCAGTATTCTGCCGACCAACAAGTTGCTGGTGCTGATTGCCGTGGTCACGGCGGCGGTGGCGGCAGTGCTCTGGCGCTGGTTTATCCGTGTGCATACGCGGATGCAGGTTGCGTTGCTGGAGACGCTGGATAACCACAAGGACACACACTAGGAGCGAGCTTGCTCGCGAAGATCGTTAACGATAACGCGGGAAACCTGACACCCAGCAGCGCCCTCAGGTTTCTCGCGAGCAAGCTCGGCTCCTACAAGGGACTCAGCTTTCCAGCCAGACGTCCCGCGCCCAGTGCCACACCGATTCCCAGGTTTCTTCCTGGACGAGTTCTTCTTCGGCGGACCACAACACCACCGTGCCGTCTTCTTCGACGCAGTAGTAGTCATCGCCGTCCTGGCAGATAGGGATCAGGCTGCGATCAACACCGGCATCCCAGGCGTTGGCGGCAACGTCCGGCAGGTAGGTGTGGGACTGCGGGTCGGTGACGGTCACTGGCTCCAGGCTGCCATAGACCACGTCACTGACGGTCAGCAGGAATTCGCGGAAGACAAAGGGGATGTCGATGAACAGTTGTTCCTCGATCTCCACCAGTTGGTCTTCGTCAGGTAGCTCCAAAGGAACCGGGACCGGTTCGTTGGCTTCACGCAGTTGTTCGATGATTTCTTCCACGGCCGGGATCCTCTTGCTAGATGGCGCGGTTTATAGGGGCGTTTTATACAGTAGCTCGCTATAAGTGCAACCGTGAAATAGAAAACCCCGGACATGTCCGGGGTTTTTGTTACCGCTTGCTCAAACGCGCAGGTATTAGCCGTTCTGGCGGATACCGGCGACCAGCCATGGCTGGTCTTCGCCCTGGGCGCGTTCCATGTTCCAGCTTTCGCTGAAAACTTCGCCCTGGTCGAAACGCGAGGACTTCGACACACCGCTGAAGGTCAGGGTAGCGATAGTCTTGTCGGCGCGATCATCCACGCCGTCGAGCTGTACGCGCAGGTCGTCGATGTAGGTGGACTGGAAGGCGTCACCGATCTCGGCACGTTCGCGCTTGAGGAACTCCAGCAGCTGCGGGGTCACGAACTCGGAGATCTTGTCCATTTCGTTGGCGTCCCAGTGCTGTTGCAGGGACTGGAAGTGGCTGCGGGCCGCTTCGACGAAACGCTCTTCGTTGAACCAAGCCGGTGCGTTGATCACCGGACGAGCGGCAGGAGCTGCCGAACCACCGAAGATCGAACCCATGGCAGGCTTCTGTTCGAACGCTTCACGCTGCATTGGCGCGCCGGCTGGAGCCAGGTGCTCCTGCTGCTTGCGGCGACGGGCGGCAATAAAGCGGAAGACCAAAAAGGCGATGACGCCCATGATCAGGATGTCGAAGATCTGAATGCCCTGGAAGCCGTCGCCCATGAACATGGACGCCAGCAGGCCACCGGCGGCGATGCCGGCCAGTGGGCCCAGCCAGCGCGAAGCACCGCCGGCCTTGGCAGCAGCGCCAGCGGCACCGGCTGCGCCTGCAGTCGCTGCAGCACCGCCCGCACCGGCGGATGGAGCCATTTGGCTGGTCTGGTGAGTCGGTGCCGCGCCCGAGCTTTTGCCGCCACCGAAGCGTTTGGCGTTGGCGTCGAGGCTCATCGTCAGGCCGATGCACAACGCCATGGCGATGCTAAGAAAACGTTTCATATAGGGAATTCCCATTTGTGGATTGCACGCGCGCCATGTTGCACAGGTGTCGTGGCAGTGGCTAGCGGCATAATGTTTCGGGCTTTTGCGTAAGACCAAATCCGAAGGGTTTGTAGGACTGATTACAGATATTGGCCCGCACACGTGAAATACAAGGGCGCAGCCGTATCTTCCTGTAGGAGCGAGCTTGCTCGCGAAAATCGTCAACGATTACGCGGGCATTCTGGATGAACGCATTGTCTGTGCGTTCTTCGCGAGCAAGCTCGCTCCTACAGGAGTGGGGTTCAGACCGCTTCGAGCTTGGCGTAACCCATCATCAGCCACTTGCTGCCCTCGGCGAAGTTCACCTGCACCCGGGCCTGGGCGCCGGCGCCTTCGAAGTTGAGGATCACGCCCTCGCCGAAGATCGCATGCTTGACCTGCTGGCCCAGGCTGAACGGGGTTTCCGGTATTTCGGAGCCGGCAAACATGCTGCTGGAGTTCTGTTGCTGGCCACCGCCGAACGGGCGGCTGACGCTGTTGGACAAGCGCACTTCCTGGATCAGCCCCTTAGGCACCTCACGTACGAAGCGCGACACCTTGTTGTAGGTTTCGCTGCCGTACAGGCGTCGGGTCTCGGCGTAGGTCATCACCAGGTTCTGCATCGCCCGGGTAATACCCACGTAGGCCAGGCGGCGTTCTTCTTCAAGACGGCCGGGTTCTTCCAAGCTCATCTTGTGGGGGAACAGGCCTTCTTCCATGCCCACCAGGAACACGTAAGGGAATTCCAGGCCCTTGGCGCTGTGCAAGGTCATCAGCTGGATGCTGTCTTCATGCTCGTCGGCCTGGGTATCGCCGGCTTCCAGCGAGGCGTGGCCCAGGAAGGCGGCGAGCGGCGTCAGCTCTTCGTCGTCCTCGGTGTTTTCGAACGCGCGAGCGGCGCTGACCAGTTCCTCAAGGTTTTCTACCCGGGCCTGGCCTTTCTCGCCTTTTTCCGCTTCGTGATAGGCGATCAGCCCGGACTGCTCGATGACAGTCTGGGTCATCAGGTGCAGCGGCATTTCTGCGCACTTGGCGGCCAGGTTCTCGATCAGCTCGACAAACACCCCCAACGCCCCGGCAGCACGGCCAGTCAGGCCTTTGTTGGCGATCAGCAAGCGCATGGCTTCCCACATCGACACATCGGCATGGCGCGCATGGTCGCGGATCGCTTCGACGGTTTTCTCGCCAATGCCGCGGGCCGGGATATTGATCACCCGCTCCAGCGCCGCATCGTTCCCCCGGCCTTCCAGCAAGCGCAGGTAGGCCATGGCGTTCTTGATTTCGGCACGTTCGAAGAAGCGCTGGCCGCCGTAGATGCGGTACGGGATGCGCTCGCGCAGCAAGGCTTCTTCCAGCACCCGCGATTGGGCGTTGGAGCGGTACAGAATCGCGATATCGCTGCGGGCCAGGCCGGTTTTCAGTGCGCTTTCGATGGTTTCCACCACGTAGCGCGCTTCATCGTGCTCATTGAACGCCGCGTACAGGTTGATCGCTTCGCCTTCGCCGCCGTCGGTCCACAGCTCTTTGCCCAGGCGCCCGGTGTTGTTGGCGATCAAGGCGTTGGCCGCCTTGAGGATCCCGGCGGTGGAGCGGTAATTCTGCTCCAGGCGGATGGTCACCGCGTCCGGGAAGTCTTCGGAATACTGGTAGATGTTCTCGATTTTCGCGCCACGCCAGCCGTAGATCGACTGGTCGTCATCGCCCACCACCATCAGGCTGTCGCCGCCCTTGGCCAGCAGCCGCAACCAGGCGTACTGCACGGCGTTGGTGTCCTGGAACTCGTCCACCAGAATGTGGCGGAAGCGTTTTTGGTAATGGGCCAGCAAACCGGGGTTGTCGCGCCACAGGTCGAGGGCACGCAGCAGCAGTTCGGAGAAGTCGATGACGCCAGCACGCACGCAGGCCGCTTCATAGGCTTCATAAATGCTGCGCATGGTGGCCAGGAACAGGTCGCCGCTGGCCTGGATATGTTGCGGGCGCAGGCCTTCGTCTTTCTGGCCGTTGATAAACCACTGCGCCTGGCGCGCCGGCCAGCGTTGTTCGTCCAGGCCCAGCTCGCGGATCACGCGCTTGACCAGGCGTTGCTGGTCGTCGCTGTCGAGAATCTGGAAGGTCTGGCTCAGCCCCGCTTCCTGCCAATGCGCCCGCAACAGGCGGTGCGCCAGGCCGTGGAAGGTGCCCACCCACATGCCGGCCGGGCTGATGCCCATCAACTGCTCGATGCGATGGCGCATCTCGGCAGCGGCCTTGTTGGTGAAGGTCACCGACAGGATGGAATGCGGGGACGCGTTTTCGACCTGGATCAACCAGGCGATACGGTGCACCAGCACTCGGGTTTTACCGGAGCCAGCACCGGCCAGGACCAACTGACGGCCAACGGGGGCCGCTACGGCCTGGCGTTGGGCATCATTGAGGGAGTTCAGCAAAAGAGAGAGATCATCGCGCATCGACGCATTCTATGGGCCTTGGGGGGCCTGGGCAAATCCCAATGCCGGATGGTCGATGCAAAACGCCTGCACGCTATCGACGGGCGAGCATTCTGGCGGGGGTGATGACCGGTTGGTCATCGGCCGCAGCCCGTGCCGTGTCTTGCTCAAGCGGTCTGGGCCAAAGGTTTGCGGCCAATCGCAGCAGGTTTTTATGACTTGCAGCAGTTTGGCCCAGGCGCTTGCTTGTGTATGCTCCGTCGACGTTTCGGGCTCACCATTATAAGAACACCGCCTATGACCCTTAGCACCGACCTGTTTGGCCCCTCGCCGGCCCCAGCACAGGTCATCCGTAAACACTATGCAACCGAAATCGCGGTTGAGCGCACGCGCCTGCTCTATCAGGGGTCGTTGCTGCCGACGCTGCTGATGCTGGTCAATGGCCTGGTCTGCGCCTGGTTGCTGTGGAACCCCGATCAGTACCTGCTGGACAGCGTCTGGCTGCTCTGGCTGCTCGCCCTGGTGGCGATGCGCGTAATCCAAGTGGCGGCCTTTGATTCGGCCATGCCCAGCCGGCAGGCCCAGCCCGTGTGGCGCCGTATGTTCATGCTCGGCTCGGCGGTCAGTGGCCTGACCCTCTCCGTTGCGGCCATTGCCCTGGTGCCCACGGACAGCTTCATGCATCAGGCCTGGGTGTTTGGCCTGATCGGCGCCGCCACCTTGTCGGCCAGCGTGGCCTATGCCGTGAGCCTGTGGGCCTACCTGTCGTTTGCCTTGCCGTGCCTGGTGCCGGCCATCGTCTACCTGTTCTGGAATGGCACACCGCAGCAACAAGGCTGGGGCGTGCTCGGCCTGATCTTGCTGGCGTCCCTGAGCCTGGTTGCGTGGCAGGTCAACCGCCTGATCCAGCGCGGGCTGTTGCGCCGTTTCCAGAACCAGGCCCTGATCGAGCATCTACAGCAGGCGCAGCAACGCAGTGAGCAGTTGAACCTGGAGCTGGTGCGCGAAGTCGAGCAGCGCCGCGAGGTGGAGCAGGACTTGCGCGAAGCCCAGGTCGGCCTGCAAGACCGTGTGGCGCAACGCAGCCAGCAATTGGATGCTGCAAGCCTCGCATTGAGTAAAAGCGAAGCGCGCCTAGCCATGGCCCTGCAAGCCAGTGAACTGGGCCTGTGGGACTGGAACCTGCAAACCGACGAGGTCCACCACACACAACTCAAAGAGTTGTTCGGCTTGGAGCCCGAATACGTCACGGCGATGCTCAGCCACCTCAAACCGCGCCTGCACCCTGACGATGTGCCCTTGCTCAAACACGCGCTGGTCGAGCATCTCAAAGGCCGCAGCGAGGACTATCAGGTGGAATACCGGATACGTCATGGCGATGGGCATTGGGTGTGGATCCAAGACCGCGGGCGCGCCGTGGAGCGCACTCCCAGTGGCCGGGTCATCCGTATGCTTGGCACGCGCCGTGACATCAGCGCCGCCAAGGCGGTGGAAGAGCAGCAACGCCTGGCGTCGACGGTGTTCGAGGCGGCCAGCGAAGGCATTGTGATCCTCGACCCAAACTATGCGTTGATCGCCGTGAACCAGGCGTTCAGCCGTGTCACCGGTTTCGACATCGACGACATGCTTGGCCGCAACGTCGTGGAACTGCCCTGCAGTCGCGATGCCCGGCGCCACTTCCCGCTGATCCGCCAGGCATTGCTCAGCCACGGCACGTGGCAGGGCGAATTGGTGGAAACGCGCAAGAACGGCGAACTCTACCCGCAATGGCTACAGCTGAACGTGGTGCGCGATGTACGGGGTAACGTCAGTCATATCGTCGGGTTTTTCGCCGATCTTTCCGCGCGGCGTGAGTCGGAGGAGCGCATGCGCTACCTCACGCACTACGACGAGTTGACCGGCCTGGCCAACCGTTCGCTGTTTCGCGAACGGCTGCGCGAAGCTCACCAGCGCGTGCGCCAAGGCGGTCGCAGCCTGGCGCTGCTGCATATCAACCTCGACCGCTTCAAGTTGCTCAATGACAGCCTGGGCCATGAAGTGGCCGACCAACTGCTGCAGAAAATGGCGCGGCGCTTGATCAACGCGCTGCCGGAGGCCGACACCATCGCGCGCCTGTCCGGGGATGAATTCGCCGTGCTGTTCGATGCCTATGGCAACTTATCGAGCCTGGCGCGGGTGGCGACCCGGTTGCTGGCGAAACTGCGCGTGCCGGTGAACGTGGAGGGGCATGAACTGGTGGTTAGCGCCTCGATGGGTGTCAGCCTGTTGCCGGATAACGCACGGGAAATTTCTGCACTGGTCAGCCAGGCGAATATGGCGATGCAGCATGCCAAGCATTTGGGCGGGAATAATTTCCAGTTCTTCACCGACAGCCTGCAAGCCAGCACCCTGGAGCGTTTGCAGCTGGAAAACCACCTGCGCAAAGCCATCGACGAGCGTCAGCTCACGGTGTTCTACCAACCCAAGCTGTGCCTGGCCACTGGCAAGCTGAAGGCTGCCGAGGCGTTGGTCCGCTGGGAGCATCCGCAGTGGGGGATGGTGCCGCCGAGTGACTTTATCGGTTTGGCGGAAGAAACCGGCTTGATCGTACCGTTGGGCGAATTTGTGCTGCGCCAGGCCTGCTGGCAGGCCTGCGAATGGCAGCGCCAGGGGCTGGCGCCGATTCGCGTGTCGGTCAACTTGTCGGTGCATCAGCTGCGCCAGGGCAAGCTGGTCAGCCTGGTGCGCCAAGTGCTGGAAGAAACCGAACTGGACCCGCAGTACCTGGAGCTGGAACTGACCGAAAGCCAGTTGCTCGACAGCGTTGAACACATCATCGCCACCTTCCAGCAGTTGCGTGACCTGGGGGTGAAGCTGGCCATCGACGACTTTGGCACCGGTTACTCATCCCTCAGCTACCTCAAGCGCATCCCGGTGGACTACGTAAAGATCGACCAGGCCTTTATTCGCGGGCTTGGCCAGGGACGCGAGGATGCGGCCATCACCCGCGCGATCATCGCCATGGCCCACGGGTTGGCGCTCAAGGTAGTGGCCGAAGGTGTGGAGGATCAGCAGCAGCTGGATTTCCTGCGCGGCGAGCAGTGTGACGAGGTACAGGGTTACCTGATCAGCCCGCCCATGCGGGCTGAAGGGCTGGCGGATTTGTTACGCAAAAACGCAGATTTTTCTTAACGCAGCGTAGGCCGCCTTTATGGCTACATAGCGCCTGCCCTCTGAATCAGGGGGGAGCGGGGCGATTTAGTGATGCATCGAACGGGCAAAACGACAATTCTTGTAGTATAACTACAAGCTTGCTACATCCCTGGCGTCTGCCAATAACAAGAGTCCTGCCCTTTGAACCTGTTGCAACATATCGCCCAGTCGCGCCACCTGTTACGCAAATCGGAACTCAAGGTTGCCGATCATGTGCTGCTTGACCCTGCGGCCGTGATGCACAGTTCCATGGCCGACCTGGCCCACAGCGTGGGCATCAGTGAGCCGACCATCGTGCGCTTCTGCCGCGCCATTGGTTGCTCCGGGTTTCAGGATCTGAAACTCAAGCTGGCGCAAAGCCTGGCTGCCGGTGCCAGCTTCGGCCAGTTTGCGATCCATGAAGACGACTCCGTCGCCGACTACAGCCTGAAAATCTTCGACACCACCTTGCACACCCTGATGGAAGTGCGTGAGAAGCTCGACCCGGTGGAGCTGCAAAAGGCCGTGACCGCAATGTCCCAGGCCCAGCGCGTCGAGTTCTACGGCTTTGGCGCGTCCGGCGCGGTGGCGGCCGATGCCCAGCACAAGTTCTTCCGCCTGCTGCTGACCGCCGCGGCCTACAGCGACCCGCACATGCAAGCCATGTCGGCGGTGACCTTGAAGCCCACTGACGTGGCCATCTGCATTTCCCAATCGGGTCGTTCCAAAGACCTGCTGATCACCGCCAAC
This sequence comes from Pseudomonas salmasensis, assembly GCF_014268375.2. Taxonomy (NCBI): domain Bacteria; kingdom Pseudomonadati; phylum Pseudomonadota; class Gammaproteobacteria; order Pseudomonadales; family Pseudomonadaceae; genus Pseudomonas; species Pseudomonas salmasensis. The sequence continues at coordinate 3,507,159 of NZ_CP077083.1, read as the reverse complement.
CTGGTGCGTGAGAGCGGCGCTTCGCTGATCACCCTGTGCCCGAGCCAGACGCCATTGGCGGAACTGTCCACGGTGAACCTGGCGATCGACGTGCATGAAGACACCGAGATCTACACGCCGCTGACCTCACGCATTGCCCATCTGGTGGTGATCGACGTGCTGGCGATGGGCGTGGCCATGGCCCGTGGCCCGAGCCTGGTCAACCACCTCAAGAGCGTGAAGCGCAGCTTGCGCAGCCTTCGCCTCTCGCCAAAATCCGTCAAAGCCCTCGACGACTAAGCCCAGGCCATACTTGGTCAAAATGTGGGAGCTGGCTTGCCTGCGATAGCGATGGGTCAGTTAATAAGATGGCGACTGGCAGGCCGCTATCGCAGGCAAGCCAGCTCCCACATGGGTTTGCGCCATATGCGCAAGATTCATCATCCTGTAACCCCCGCGCCGCCAAACCGTCATCCCCCACGCCCATCCTGTACTCCCCGTACTCGCATTGGGAGACTCCAAATGACCCGGCCCTACGAAGACAGCAACAGCACCGTCAAGACCCGTCGTCAGCAGGAAGACCAGCGCCGCATGGCGTTCCGTCGCGCCATCGAAGACCGTTGCGAAGAGCGCCAGTTGCTCCAGAGCATCAGTGACTACCCGGAACTGCATTGGCAGGCACCCGTGGCTGCCCAGCGAAACGCTCAGCCAGCGCGCTGATCTGCACCCGTTCGCTGCGAATAAAGCCCAGGAACGCATGGGCCACCGGTGACAGGCGTTTAGCCTTGGCCTGCACCAGGCACCAACTGCGGTACAGCGGCAGTTCTTCCACCGGCAGCTCCTTGAGCCCGCCGGTGGCCAGCTCCAGGTTCAAGGCGTGGCGCGTCAGCAGGGCCACGCCCAACCCTGCTGCCACGCACTCACGCTGTGCCTCCGCCGAGGCCACTTCTACCGTCTGGGTGAAGTGCACGCGTTTTTCCTTGAAGTACTCTTCGCAGGCCAGCCGCGTGCCAGAGCCCGGTTCGCGGATCAGCAGGGTGTAAGGCTCCAGGTCTTGCAGGCGCAGCGGCCCTTGCAGGCTCAGGGGATGATCCGGCAATGCCACGGCCACAATCGGGTTGTTGAGAAACGGCAAGAACTCCAGGCCCATGTCCTGGGGCACCATGGACATGATCACCAGGTCGTCGCGGTTGTCCGAGAGCCTGCGGATCACCTGGGCACGGTTGACCACCGTGAGCTGCAATTGCACTTCCGGATGCTGGCGCTTGAAGGCGGCGAACAGGTGCGGCACGAAATACTTGGCGCTGGATTCCACCGCCAGTTTCAGTTGGCCTTGCAACGAGCCCTGCATGTCAGACAGCTGCATATCGAGGTTTTCCAGGCGCCCGAAAATATCGCGGCTGGCCCGTTGCAGGGCTTCGGCAGCCTCGGTCATGTAGAGTTTTTTGCCGACATAGTCGAACAGCGGCTGGCCGACCAGTTCTTCCAGCTGGCGAATTTGCAGGCTGACCGCCGGTTGGGTGAGGGACATTTCCTCGGCGGCACGGCTGTAGGAACGCAAATCACACACTTCATTGAAGATCTGCAATTGACGCAATGTCATACGCATCAATGACTTACGCATTTTATAAGCCCTTTGCCCCTTGGTCGTCCGGCCAACTATAAGTCTTTACTTATACACAACCCAATAATTATTGATTTTTGTTAATTCTCCTGTGCGCATAGTGTGTGTCTCGCGACTGTCATGAAACATTTGGTCACGCGCCGGCCCGGCTGCAACGGGTCGAAGCACGCAAATCGGCTCAAGGGAATTTCCAAGTGATAAAAAAGATCCTGATCGCCAACCGTGGTGAAATTGCCGTACGAATCGTGCGTGCCTGCGCCGAGATGGGCATTCGCTCGGTCGCGGTTTATTCGGACGCCGACCGCCACGCGTTACACGTCAAGCGTGCCGACGAAGCCCACAGCATCGGTGCCGAGCCATTGGCCGGTTACTTGAACCCGCGCAAGCTGGTGAACCTGGCGGTGGAAACCGGTTGCGATGCGCTGCACCCCGGCTACGGCTTCCTGTCGGAAAACGCCGAGTTGGCAGACATCTGTGCCGAACGCGGCATCAAGTTTATCGGCCCCTCGGCAGAAGTGATTCGCCGCATGGGCGACAAGACCGAAGCGCGCCGCAGCATGATCAAGGCCGGTGTGCCGGTTACGCCGGGCACCGAAGGCAACGTCGCCGACATCCATGAAGCCCTTACCGAAGGCGACCGCATCGGTTACCCGGTGATGCTCAAGGCCACCTCCGGTGGTGGCGGGCGTGGCATTCGCCGTTGCAACAGTCGCGAAGAACTTGAACAAGCCTTCCCCCGCGTGATTTCCGAAGCCACCAAGGCCTTCGGTTCGGCGGAAGTGTTCCTGGAAAAATGCATCGTCAATCCCAAGCACATCGAGGCGCAAATCCTCGGTGACAGCTTTGGCAACGTGGTGCACCTGTTCGAGCGTGATTGCTCGATCCAGCGTCGCAACCAGAAGCTGATCGAAATCGCCCCCAGCCCGCAACTGACCCCGGAACAGCGTGCCTACATCGGTGACCTGTCGGTGCGCGCTGCCAAGGCCGTGGGCTACGAGAACGCCGGCACCGTGGAGTTCCTGCTCGCCGAGGGCGAGGTGTACTTCATGGAGATGAACACCCGGGTGCAGGTGGAGCACACCATCACCGAAGAAATCACCGGCATCGATATCGTTCGCGAGCAAATCCGCATCGCCTCCGGCCTGCCGTTGTCGGTCAAGCAGGAAGACATCCAGCACCGTGGTTTCGCGTTGCAGTTTCGCATCAACGCCGAAGACCCGAAGAACAACTTCCTCCCAAGCTTCGGCAAGATCACCCGTTACTACGCCCCCGGCGGCCCCGGCGTACGTACCGACACGGCGATCTACACCGGCTACACCATCCCGCCGTTCTACGACTCCATGTGCCTGAAACTGGTGGTGTGGGCGTTGACCTGGGAAGAAGCCATGGACCGCGGCCTGCGTGCCCTGGACGACATGCGCCTGCAAGGCGTGAAGACCACCGCCGCCTACTACCAGGAAATCCTGCGCAACCCGGAATTCCGTAGCGGCCAGTTCAATACAAGTTTTGTGGAAAGCCACCCTGAGCTGACCAACTACTCGATCAAGCGCAAACCCGAAGAGCTGGCCCTGGCCATCGCCGCCGCCATCGCCGCCCACGCAGGCCTGTGAGGAATATAACAATGAGCAAGAAGATCTTCGTAACCGACACCATCCTGCGCGACGCCCACCAATCGTTGCTGGCCACCCGCATGCGCACCGACGACATGCTGCCCATCTGCGACAAGCTCGACAAAGTCGGCTACTGGTCCCTGGAAGTCTGGGGCGGCGCGACCTTCGACGCCTGTGTGCGCTTCCTCAAGGAAGACCCGTGGGAGCGCCTGCGCCAACTGCGTGCCGCGTTGCCTAACACGCGCCTGCAAATGCTGCTGCGCGGCCAGAACCTGCTGGGCTACCGCCACTACAGCGACGACGTGGTCAAGGCCTTCGTGGCCAAGGCGGCGGTCAACGGTATCGACGTGTTCCGCATTTTCGATGCAATGAACGACGTGCGTAACCTGCGCGTGGCCATTGAAGCGGTCAAGGCCGCTGGCAAACATGCACAAGGCACCATCGCCTACACCACCAGCCCGGTGCATACCGTGGAGGCGTTCGTGGCCCAGGCCAAGCAATTGGAAGCCATGGGTTGCGACTCTATCGCGATCAAGGACATGGCTGGCCTGCTCACGCCCTACGCCACCGGCGAACTGGTCAAGGCACTCAAAGCCGAACAGAACCTGCCGATTTTTATCCACTCCCACGACACCGCCGGCCTGGCCGCGATGTGCCAACTCAAGGCCATCGAAAACGGTGCCGACCATATCGACACGGCCATCTCCAGCTTTGCCTGGGGCACCAGCCATCCGGGCACCGAGTCGATGGTAGCGGCCCTTAAAGGCAGCGAGTTCGACACCGGCCTCGACCTGGAACTGCTGCAAGAGATCGGCCTGTACTTCTACGCCGTGCGCAAGAAATACCACCAGTTCGAAAGCGAATTCACCGCCGTCGACACCCGTGTGCAAGTCAACCAGGTGCCGGGCGGGATGATCTCCAACCTGGCCAACCAGCTCAAAGAGCAGGGCGCTCTGAACCGCATGAGCGAAGTGCTGGCCGAGATCCCGCGAGTCCGTGAAGACCTCGGCTTCCCGCCGCTGGTAACGCCGACCTCGCAGATCGTTGGCACCCAGGCGTTCTTCAACGTGCTGGCCGGTGAGCGCTACAAGACCATCACCAACGAAGTGAAGCTCTACCTGCAAGGCGGTTACGGCAAGGCGCCGGGCACGGTGAATGAAAAACTGCGCCGCCAGGCCATCGGCAGCGAAGACGTGATCGACGTGCGCCCGGCGGATTTGCTCAAGCCGGAAATGACCAAGCTGCGCGGCGAAATCGGCGCATTGGCCAAGTCCGAAGAAGACGTGCTGACCTACGCCATGTTCCCGGACATCGGGCGCAAGTTCCTCGAAGAGCGCGACGCCGGCACCCTGGCTCCTGAAGTGCTGTTGCCGATCCCGGAAGCGGGCGGCGTGGCCCGTGCTGGCGGCGAAGGCGTGCCGACCGAGTTCGTCATCGACGTGCACGGCGAAAGCTACCGCGTGGATATCACCGGTGTCGGCGTGAAGGCCGAAGGCAAGCGCCACTTCTACCTGTCCATCGACGGCATGCCGGAAGAAGTGGTGTTCGAGCCGCTCAACGAGTTTGTCAGCAGCGGCGGCAGCAAGCGCAAGCACGCCACCGAGCCGGGCCATGTCAGCACGGCGATGCCGGGCAATATCGTCGATGTGCTGGTCAAGGTCGGCGACGTGGTCAAGGCCGGCCAGGCCGTGCTGATTACCGAAGCCATGAAGATGGAAACCGAAGTGCAGGCAGCGATTGCCGGCAAGGTGAGCGCTGTGCATGTGGCCAAGGGCGACCGGGTGAACCCTGGCGAAATCCTGATTGAGATCGAAGGCTGATCACAGCCTTCGAAACTAACGTTTAATCCTCGGGGGGGCAGGTGCTCCCCTTTTTTTTCGCCTGCAATTCAGGCGTTCACGGGCTTAGAAGCTGATGTTCCACTGGCCCATCAGGCCTTGGTCGTGGCCATGGTTGCCGGCTTGGCTGGTATAGGTCAGGCCGACGCTGTGTTGGGTGGACAAGGCAAGGTCCAGGCCTGCTTGCAGGTCGAAGCTATCGCGGTCCAGGGCGGTGCCGGTGATGGTGTAACCGTCGATCAGGCCCGGCGCATAGCGCGAGGTTTGGCGGACCTGGCTGTTGACGTCGCCGTAGAGGTGTTTCCAGCTTGTGCTGAGGTGGGGCGTGAGGCTCATGTTGTTGTCGAAGCGATACAGCGTTGCCAGGCGCAGGCCAAAGGTGCTGTTCAGATTTCGCTGGGTTTGGGGGCCAACGTTCAATGCGGTTACGCCGCCGCTCTCTTTGAAACGGTCGCGCTGGTAGCGTTGGTAGCCGAGGCCGACGAAGGGTTCGACACTGGAATCACCGCTGCCCAATTGATAACCCAGTTCGGAGAACAGTGTCTGGCTGCTGGCGTTGTATTTGCTTTTGAGCGAGTCGTGGTAATTGAGCAGGCTGACGCTGCGTTTGTTCTGCCCGGCATGGTTGCTGTAGATCGCCCCCAGGCGCAGAGCGAAGGGGCCGTCCTGGCGCACGGCGTAGCCGCCCAAGTGCCAACTGTCCAAGTCGGCGGCATAGCGCGGGGCATTGAAGCGGCTGGAGGTCTTGGCGCCCATGACACCCACCCGCCAGGCAGGGTCGACCGCCCAGTCGGCGCCCAGCAACAGGCCTTGGGTATCGTGTTTCAAGCCGGCGCTGCCGTGTTGTGCGTCTAGGCTGCCGCCGTTGCCCAGGCCTTGCACCCAGAAGTGGCCGTCGTCGTCAGTCGGCAGTGTGCGCAGGGTGGCGAGCAATTGGCGGCTCAGGTGCTGGGTGGTGGCCTGGGTTGCGGTGGCCAGGTTGGCGTTTTGGCTGGCGGCCAGTTGCTCAAGGGCTGCGCCGATCCCTCCGGGCTGCTTACTCAATTGCTCAAGTGATTTCTGCAGCTCCTTGAGGTCTTGCGAATCCAGTTCGCCGGAGGCCACCAATTGAATCACTGCTGGCTCCAGCACCTTGGCAACCTGCAGGCCATTGTGCGAAGTGGCCTGCTGGGTGAGGAATCCGTCGAAGGGCGGTGGAAGGGGCGGCGCTTCGAACTCGGGGATAAACGCCCCGCTATAGTCGGCCGCGTCGTAGGGATGGCTCCCATAGGGCCTGTATTCGATATCGCCTCGCGCATGGGCGGGCTGAAAACTCGCGGCCATTGCCAGGCCGATGACGATTGCGATTCTTTGAAGTGTAAAGGGCATGAATTCCCAACCTCTGATGAATGAGGCCGGGAATTTAGGCGAGGTGCGGGGGGATAACTGTCAGGCTATCGACCGCTGATGTGCGGGAGTTGTCTCTAGTACGGTGCGATTAAAAACTCATCTGCCATTGGCCAGTCAGCGCATGGTTGCGGCTGTTGCTGCCCACTTCGCCGGTATAGCCCAGGCCCAGTCGATGACGGGCGGATAAGCCTACGTCCAGGCCCGCTTCGAGCAACAGGCTGTCGCGGTCCAGGGCGCTGCCTTGCACATTGAAGGCGGTGCCACCGGCCAGGAAAGCCTGGCGTGTGGTGCTGTCGACATCGCCATAGGTGTGCTTCCAGCCAACGCTGGCGCGGGGTGTGAGGCTGACGCCGTTGTCCAGCTGGCTCAGGTGCGCCAGGCGCAGGCCGAAGGTGCTGCTGACGTTGTCCTGGGTCTGGCCCTCGACGTGCAGCGCAGCGGCACCGCCTTTTTCGTTATAGCCGTCGCGCTGGTAGCGCTGGTAGCCGAGGTTGGCGAACGGTTCTGCGCTCAAGCGGCCGCTGCCCAGGGCGTAGCCCAGTTCCGCAAACGCCTGCTGGCTGTTGGCGTCATAGTCGCCTTTGGGGCGGTCGTTAAAACCGTTGAAGGCCACCGTGCGTTTACTGTCGCCCTGGTGCCCGCTGTAGGCCGCACCCAGTCGCAACGCCAATGGGCCACTCTGGCGCAGGGCATAGACGCCGGCGTGCCAGCTGTCGACGCTGCCGTCCACACCGGTGGTGTCCAGGTCGGTCTTGGAGTAACCGCCCAGCACACCCAGGCGCCAGTCGCTGTCCAGCGCCCAATCGGCGCCGAGCACTGTGCCTTTGGTGCGTTGGGTCAAACCGTTGCTGCCGTGCTCGCCATCGAGCTTGCCGTAGCTGCCGATGCCTTGCAGCCACAGGCGGCCGCGGGCGTTCGGGTCATTGAGGTTGCGCACCTCGGCGGGCACGCCGGTGGCGGCCAGTACCGGCGTGTCTTTGTCATTGAGCCCCACCAGCAGTCCCGCACCGCCGCCCACTTGGTGCATGGCGGCGAGCATGCTGTTGCCCACTTGCGCACTGGCATTGAGGGTGGCGCTGGTGAGGTTGGCGGTGCTGCTGCCCGCCAGTTGCTCGATGGCGGCACCGGCTGTGGCGGTGGTGGTATTGAGCAGGGCGTTGTACAGCGGGTTGTTCGTGCCCAGGCCTGCCAGGCTGTTGGCGGCGTTGGCGCCATTGCCGGTGCTGGCGAATTGGTTGAAGGCGATGTCGTTACGGGTGTACGTAAGGCCGACCTGAGTGGGGCTGTAATCCAGGGTCGGGGTCAGGAAGGCGTAGTCGCTGGTGACCTTGCCAAACGTACCATTGATGCTGCCGGCTTGCAGCACGCTGTAATGGCTTTGCCAGGGGTAGGTGCCTTCGCCGGGGTTGACCGCCAGGGTCGCGCCATTGAGGTAAGCGGTGCCGCCGACCTTGATCGGCGCGCTGCTGCCGTCGGCGTTGACGCCATAGGCCAGGCTCGAGCCGCTGCCCATGCGCAAGTCGCGGTTGATGGTGGCGGTGCCCAGCGCGGTGTTGGTCTGCAGCGTGCCGTTCACCACCAGGCTGCCCACCGAGCCGCCGCCGGCATACACACCGCCTGCGTCGACCGTCACATCACCGGCAATCCCGCCTTGGTTGACCAGCTTGGCACCGCTGGAAATCTCGCCGCCGTCGCTGAAGTCACCCTGGCCGGTCAACGTCCAGGTGCCTTGCTTGACCTCCAGCCATTCAAGGTTGCGGCTATCGCCAAAACTGCCCCCTGCGACGTCATCCAGGGTCAGTCGGTCGTAACCGCTGCCGCCGTCCACCGTGCCGATAAAGCGGCTGCCGTTGCGCAAGATCAGGTGGTCGTCACCGCCGCCCAAGTCCAGGGCCAGGCCATTGCTGGCGCTGATCGTGCCGCTGTTGATGACCGTGTCGGCGTAGTTGCCGACGAACTTCACGCCAAAGCCATCCAGGCCTTCAATCGTGCCGTGGTTCTCCAGGGTGGTGGCCGCGAGCCCCGGCCCGTCGCTGCCGTCGTCCACCAGGATGGCATTGTTGGCACCACTGACCAACGCGCCTTTGGCGTTGTAGAGAGAGCCACCGCCCAGGGCGATCCCTTCGCTGCCGTTGGCGAAGCCGTTCTTGTCCACGCCACCGGCACCGACGCCCTGGATGACCCCGTAGTTTTCGATATGGGCGATCTTGTCGATGTCCACACCGTCACCGTCGCCATCCGGTTGTAGCCCGGAGAACGCGCCGGTGATGGTGCCGTGGTTGATCACAGTGCCGTCGCCATCGGAACCAAAGCCCGAGCCGTTGCGACCGATCACCGTGCCGTAGTTGGTCAGCGTGGCGCCCTCGTCCGTGGTGATGCCATGGCGGCCACCGGAAATCAGGCCATAGTTGGTGACCGTCACGCCGCTGGCGGAGTCGACGTCCACGCCATCGAACTTGTCATCGCGGGAGAAGGTATTGCCGGTGGAAATCTCGCCGTAGTTAGTGATAGTGGCGTTGGCGCCGGTCTTCATGCCGTCGCTGGCCTCCCCGCGAATCAAGCCACCGGCACGGTTGATGATGGTGGTGGTGACGTTGCTGCTGCGCAGCGCATCCAGGTCCAGCCCTTGGCCGGTGGCCGAGCGAAGGGTGCCGCTGTTGTCGATCAGCACGCTGCCGCTGGCAAAGTTACTGTTGATGCGCAACGCATCATTGGCGCCTTGGATCACCCCGCCGGCAAGGTTGTAAATGCTGTACCTGCGCTCCCCGCTGACACTTCCTGAACTGTCGATACCCCGACCGCCACTGGAGACCAGCTTGCCCGCGTTAGTCACCACCACCCCCGCACCGCGGGTGCCGTCCTTGAGCGTCACCGCCACCCCAGAGGTTGTAATGCTGCCAGGCGCCGACGTGGTCAACGTATCACTGCCCCCCAAGGTTTGCCCCTGGGTGGTAGGCGTGTCGATCTGCAGGGTTTTGGCTGCGGCTGCTTCGATGAAACCACCGCTGGCCAACAGGGTGATGGCGAGCGCGAGGCGTTGAGGAGACGGGGGCATGCTGGGCGACCTTGTTATGGCAAGCGAGTCGACCTGTATAGCGGAGGGGAGTTGCAGGAATGTGTCGAAAAGATGACGACAATGAATATGCAATCTATTGCAGATCCTTGAGCCTATTCAGCCTGAGCGCTGCAATATATTGCACATTCTGCACGTCAACCGCGCCGCACGTAGCCCTTGCCGAAATGCCGCTCCATGCGCGCCTGGATCAATTCCAGCCCCAGGGACATCACCCAGTAAATGATCGCCGCCGTCGTGAGCATCTCGATATAGCGGTAGCTTGAGCGGCCATAGGACTGTGCCAGAAACATCACTTCCCACACGCCCATCACCGAGATCAGGGAGGAGTCCTTGAGCATCGAGATGAACTGGTTGGTGGCCGGCGGGATGATGGTGCGCATGGCCTGGGGCAAGGTCACGTGCCAGAAGATCGCCCTGTCGCGCATGCCCAGGGCCAGCGCAGCCTCGCGTTGACCATGGGGCACGCCGAGGATGCCGGCCCGGAAAATCTCGCTCAGGTAGGCGCCGTAATTCAGTGACAACGCGATGATCCCGGCGACGATGGCGCCTGGCACCAGCCCCAATTGCGGCAGGCCCAGATAGATCAACAGGATCTGGATCAGCAGCGGCGTGCCGCGAAAGAACGAGGCGTAGAAACTGGCAATGCCGAACGCCACGGCACTTTTGGACAGGCGCCCCAATGCGGTGATAAAGCCCAGCACCGATGAGGCGACGATGGCGCACAGGCACAAGAACAGCGTCAGCGCCGCACCTTGCAGGAAGCCGTTGGGCGCAAGGTGCAGGCCGACCAGGTTGGGCAGCTTGTCGAGGATGATCGAGAACTTCAGGTCAAAGCTCAGGAAGAAACTCGCAAACAGCGTGAACAGCGCCGCCCAGGTCAGGTAAAGCCGTAGGCGAAAACTCATCGGCTGATATCGGCGCCGATCCATTTTTGCGACAGCGCGCTCAAGGTACCGTCCTGCTTGAGCTGGGCGAAGACCTCACGCACTTTGCTGTCCCACTGCGGGTCGCCTTTCTCGATGGCCACCGAGTTGGGCTCCGAGTACAGCGGCGCACCGGCGAGCTTGAAACGCTTGTCCTGGCTCAGGCGCGGCTGCGCGGTGACCAGGTTGGTGAGGATCGCGTCCAGGCGCACGCCAGCGCCCAGGCCCAGATCTTGGAATGCCACATTGTCGGTATCGTACGGGGCGATCTGCACCTCCTCGAACGGGTACTGCAACTGCGTGTCTTCGGCGCCTTCGATCACCAGGTTCTTGTTCAGGTAGCTTTCGTAGCTCGAGGCGCTGGTGAGGCCGACTTTCTTGCCGCTAAGGTCCCGCGCTTCGTGGATGCGATCGTCCTTGGCATTGACCACGATCACGGCCGGCGAGGCGTAGTACTCCACCGGGAAGTCGAACACCTCGGCGCGTGCCTTGCTTGGGGTCATGGAGCAAATGCAAATGTCGTAGCGCCCGCTCCAGCGGCCGGCGGCGATCACGTCCCAGGACGGGGTTTCCAGGCGCAACTTCACGCCCAGTTTTTGCGCCACGGCTTTGGCCACGTCCACGTCGAAACCGTCGAGCTGGTTCTGGTCATTGAGAAATGAAAACGGCGGATAGCTTTCCATCAGCACGCCAACCAGCTCTTTCTTCTGCTCGACACGATCCAGCGTGGCACCGCCAAAGGCTTGGGTTGAAGCAGCCAACATCGTCAGGCCCAGGGCCAACAGCGGTCTGAATTTCAAAATCGAACACCTGAATAAAAAAGAGGTTGTTATTAACCGAACGGTACGCATTAAATAGTTATAAGAACGACTCTCATAGTGAGTTATTTTCATAAGCATATGAGTAAAAAGCATATGGGCGCAGTAAGCACAGTAATTCTCGATGGTGGCATGGGCCGTGAACTGCAACGCCGTGGCGCGCCGTTCCGTCAGCCGGAATGGTCGGCACTGGCCTTGAGCGAAGCGCCGCAAGCGGTGGAGGCGGTGCACGCGGCCTACATCGATAGTGGTGCCAATGTGATCACCAGCAACAGTTACGCGGTAGTGCCGTTCCACATTGGCGAAGCGCGGTTTGCCCAAGAAGGGCAGGCGCTCGCCGCCCTGGCCGGTGAGTTGGCGCGACGGGCGGTGCAGGCCTCCGGTAAAGCCGTGCAGGTAGCCGGCTCACTGCCGCCGCTGTTTGGCTCTTATCGCCCAGATCTGTTCCAGGCCGAGCGCGTCAGTGAGTTGCTCACCCCCTTGGTGAACGGCCTGGCGCCGCATGTCGATCTGTGGCTGGCGGAAACCCAGAGCTCGATCGCTGAAGCACGGGCAATCCATGCCGGGTTGCCTAAGGATGGCAAGCCGTTCTGGCTGTCGTTTACCTTGAAAGACGAAGACACCGACGAGGTGCCGCGCCTGCGCTCCGGCGAACCGGTGGCGGATGCGGCCGAGGCGGCGGCGCAACTGGGCGTGCAGGTATTGCTGTTCAACTGCAGCCAGCCGGAAGTGATCGGCGCGGCCATTGATGCGGCGCGGGCAACCTTCGAACGATTGGGTGTAGCGATTCAGATCGGCGCCTACGCCAACGCCTTCCCACCGCAACCCAAGGAAGCCACGGCCAACGACGGCCTGGACCCGCTGCGCGACGACCTCGACCCGCCGGGTTACCTGCACTGGGCGGCAGATTGGCAGGCACGCGGCGCCAGCCATTTGGGCGGTTGCTGCGGCATCGGGCCGGAGCATATCGCGGTGCTGGCCCAGCGCCTGGCCGATTGATTCGGCGCTAGTCAAAACTGTGGGAGCTGGCTTGCCTAGGTAGGAGCGAGCTTGCTCGCGAAAAACTCACAGGCGCCGCGTTCATTCAGCAAGCACGCGTTATCGTTGGCGTTTCTCGCGAGCAAGCTCGCTCCTACAGATGTGAGTTAAGGCTTTTTTGTAGGAGCGAGCTTGCTCGCGAAAAACTCATAGGCGCCGCGTTTATTCAGGCAGCACGCGTTATCGTTGACGTTTTTCGCGAGCAAGCTCGCTCCTACAGAGTTGAGTGTTAATTGCGACACTCTGTGAGTGTCTTCAACTGGCCCGAACCACTCTGGTTCGTCTCCGACAACCACGCCTCAAACCCAGCGCCTACCTTCGGCCACTCCGAATCCAGGATCGAATACCACGCCGTATCGCGGTTCTGCCCCTTGACCACCATATGTTGGCGGAACACCCCTTCAAAACTGAACCCCAAGCGCTCGGCTGCGTACTTGGACCGCGCGTTGCCGTTGTTGCACTTCCACTCCAACCGACGGTAGCCCTGCTCGAACGCATACTTGGCCAGCAGGTACACCGCTTCAGTACTTTTCGGCGAGCGCTGCATCGGTGCGCCGAAGGTGACGTGGCCGATTTCGATACGCCCTTGCGCCGGGACGATGGACATCAGGCTGAGGATGCCCTGGACCTGGCCCGTGGCACGGTCGATCACGCTGAAAAAATACGGGTCGCTGTGGGCGGCGTGGTTGTTCAACCAGGCATCGAAGGCACTGCGCTCGGGGAACGGGCCATAGGGCAAATAATCCCACAGCTTCGGGTCGGCCCCCGGGCCTTCGAGGGCTTGCCACAGTTGGTCGGCATGGCGCGCCGGGTCGAGCTTTTCCAGGTGGATAAAACGCCCTTCAAGCAGGTGCGCAGTCGGCGCCGGGACGCCTTTCCAATCACCGAGGGAATTGATCATGCTGTGCTCCTTAAAGACCTTTGCGAAATTGAATGAAGCCTGGGCGTTCGGCGATGCGCTCATAGAGCTGGATCGCCGTGGCGTTGGTCTCATGGGTCAACCAGTGCACCTTGCAGCAGCCATCGGCCTTGGCGGTGGCGTAGACGAATTCAATCAATTGGCGACCCACGCCGGTGCCACGTTGGGCCGGGTCCACCAGCAAGTCCTGCAGGTAGCAGGAGTTCTCGATGCTCCAGTTGGAGCGATGGTAGATGAAGTTGACCATGCCCACCGCCTTGCCGTCCTGCCAGGCCAGTGCCGAATGGGTCGGCTCGCTGGCGTCGATCAGGCGTTGCCAGGTGCTTTGGCTGACGGCGTCCGGCAGTTCGGTGTTATAGAACTTCAAGTAGGCCTGCCACAGCGGCAACCAGGCGGCGTGGTCAGCCGCTGTAACCTGGCGAATGTCGATCGGGCTCATTCTGAACCTCCTTGGGGAATAAAACGGGCGAGGGTCTGGTCGCGTACATCGGCACTGGCGGCCAGGCCGTCACGCACACCGGCCATGTCGGCCGCGCTGCGGTTCTGGCTGAGTTTGCGTTTGCCCACCACGCGCTCGATCGGCAGCGCGAAGCCGACGATGGCCTTGAGCATGCCGTCAATGTAGTCCGCCGGTGCGTCGCTGACACGCCAGGGTTGGGCGCGGCTGCTTTCATGGCGGTCGGTGAGGGCGGTGACCACTTTGAGCAAGCGCTCGGCGTCGCTGAACACCTCAGGCGTGCCATAGGCGTGCACGGCGATGTAGTTCCAGGTCGGCACCACTTTGCCGTGCTCGGCCTTGGCGGGATAAAACGCCGGGCTGATATAGGCCTCGGCACCGGCGAAGATCACCAGCGCCTCACCGCCATTTTGCAGCTCGCGCCATTGCGGGTTGGCCTTGGCCAAGTGGCCGTACAGCGTGCCGTTGGGGCCTTCATCGGGGTTGAGCAGCAAGGGCAGGTGGCTGGCTTGCAGGCCGTTTTCACCCAGGGTGACCAACTGCGCCAAGCGAGTGTGCTGGATCAGTTGCTGGATTTCGGGCAAGTCATCGAGAGCAAAGGCGCGGGGTGTGTACATGGATATTTTCCTTGGCGAATGCCTGCATCCTAGGCAGGCTATTGGTTCGTTGTAAGAGCCATCTAGCGCTATTTTCATAGGTCCAATATGCCGCCCCTTTCGCCGCCGTTGTCCTTCAACCCTGCCGGCATAGAGCTGGACCGCCGCCAGGGCCTCACGCGCCAACTCTATGAGGCCCTGCGCCAGCGGGTGCTGGATGGGCGATTGGTCAGCGGCACGCGGTTGCCCGCAACCCGAGATTTGGCAGCGGCCTTGTCGATTTCCCGCAACAGCGTGGTGCGCGCCTACGACCAGTTGTATGCCGAAGGGTTTATCGAGAGCCGGGTGGGTGATGGCACCTATGTTGCCCAATTGCCGATGCCCAAAAAACTATCCACAAAAGTATCCACAGGGTTGTCAACAGGCTTATCCCCAGGGTTATCCACAAAATGGGCAAATTTACCGGAAGATTTGGACGATGAAGTTATCCACAGTACCGGGTTGGCGCGGGTAAAAGACCATCACTTGCCCCAGCCGCCTGTGGGGCCGCCTCGGGCGTTTCGCGTGGGTGTGCCGGCCTTTGATCTGTTCCCATTTGAGGTATGGGCCAAGCTGAATGGGGCGTTCTGGCGCAAACCCGACCTGGAACAGCTGTGCTATGGCGACCCGGCCGGTGATGGCCGCCTGCGCGGTTTGATCGCCGCGTACCTGCGCAGCTCGCGCGGCATGCAGTGCACGGCTGAACAAATTGTGATCACCAGCGGCGCACAGCAGGCCATCAGCCTTTGTGCACAGTTGCTGGTAGAGCCTGGGGACGGCGTGGCGGTGGAAAACCCCGGTTACCGCGCGGCCGGTCATGCATTCGCTTTGGCCGGCGGGCGACTGCATGGCGTACCGGTGGACGGCGAGGGCATGGATTGCCAAGTACTCAGTACCCTCAATGATTGTCGCGTGGCGTATGTCACGCCTTCCCATCAGTACCCGTTGGGCGTGGTGATGAGCCTGGCGCGGCGCCTGCAATTGCTGGCCTGGGCCGAACGTTCAGGTGGTTGGATCGTAGAGGACGATTACGACGGCGAGTACCGCTACAGCGGCGCGCCGCTGTCACCGTTGGCCGCGCTGGACCGCAATGGCCGCGTGCTGTACGTCGGCACCTTCGGCAAGGTGGCGTTCCCGGCGTTGCGCCTGGGTTATCTGGTGTTGCCCCCGGGCCTGGTGCAAGCCTTCACCCGACGCCGCGCGGTGGACGTGCGTCATTCCGAAGTCAGTACCCAGGCGGTGATGGCCGAGTTCATGGCGGCGGGGCATTTCCAGCGCCACATTCGCCGCATGCGCCGCGCTGCATTGAGCCGACGCAATGCGTTGTTGGCCGGTTGGCCCGATGGCTTGCCCGGCGTCGGGCCCTTGCCCAGCGTTGCGGCCGGGCTGCATATGACGGTGCGGGTGGACAGCCAGGCGCGTGAACAGGTGTTGCTCGCTCAGGCCCATGCCGCCGGCATCGAAATCAACGGCCTGAGCAGTTATTGGCTGGCAGGCAGCAGCCCGCCACCTGACCAGCGTGCCGGCCTGGTGATGGGGTTTGCCGCAGTGCCCGAAAACGACATCGCGCAGGCGCTGGCGCGATTACGTCAGGCATGGCTGGCATAAACGGTGGTCAGCTTTCAAAGAACAGCGACTTGGCCAATTGATCGCCGATCTTGCGCCGGTGAATCTCGATGATGTCCCAGTCATTGGGGCCAGTGCGTTGATGGGAACCCCCAAGCCCTTTTTGTTCGCGGGTCTTGAGGTGGTCTGCGGTGAAATCCTCAAGGGCGGCATCCTTCGTCGCATAGTGAAAGTGCGCGTACCACAACACCCTGCCGCTCTCTTTATCGCGAATCTCGTACTCGTCCAGATAGTCCTTGTTGGGCCCCTTGAGTGCGCGACGGCTGACAACCTTGACGATGCGGATCAAGCCTTGGCTATGCAGCCACTCCACGCGCTCGGCGGTGGGGGCTTGATGTTTGATCATCTCCAGGTAGTTTTTTTTGCCGAGCCGATAAAACCGTTGCGCTGCTTCGTTGAGCTGGCGGTTGGTCGAGGCGGCGGAAGCGTGATCGCTCTCGGTAAGGTTACGTCGAGTCAGGGCTTCTTCGATGTCGTTGGATGCGCTCTCAAGCCGCCTGGCATAGGCATTGAACATATCTTGAATGTCCTGCGGTGCATGCCAGGGCTTTCTGGAAAGGCCTTCGTTTTTGCGGATTTCAGTCTGTTCTCCATCCAACAACGTTTGCCCGGCGTTGATGCTGGTGTCCAGGTCCACGGAAACAGGTGCGGGTGGCTGTGACGAGATTTTCTGCCGTTTGACCCATACGCCGGGCGCCTTCTCATGGAACGTGGCGATCACTTTGCCGGTCATGCCGGCCTTGATGTCGACCAGGCTGCTGTCGGTTTCACGCGGTTCGCCCATCACCAGGCCGTGATGGCGTGTCTTGATGACTTTGCGCCGTGGCGGCGGCTCTGCCTTTGAGCTGCCGGGTTTTGGCTCCAGGGCTTTTCTCTCGCGCAGAAGGTTAGCCAGGTCGCGGACGGCTCGCTGGCTGAACTCGCCAATGCGCTGGCGAAAGCTCTCCAGGCGCGCTTTGAGCAGGTGCTGCGGGTAATCGGCGTGCAGGTCCAGCAGGCACTGATCGGCACTGGAGAATTGCTCAACCAGGCTGTTGAGGACGTCAATACGTTCATCCAGCGACGCGCCGTTGCCCCGTTCCACAATCTCCACGAAACTTTCGACGTTGAGTTCGGCCGTATCGACGATCTGGCCCATCCGCTCGCGCAGTGTGGCTGGGATCTGGCTTTGCGCTTCATCGATACACAGGTAGCGGCCCAAGCTGATATCCAGCGCCTTGAGCTCAATGAGAGTGAATGTGGGCAATGTCTCTAGGGTTTTTCGAATGACGGTCGCGCCTTCATCTCCCAGGGCTTTGAGATCGCTGAAACGCTCGTTGATGAACGCCAGGCGCTCGATGATGCCC
This sequence comes from Pseudomonas salmasensis, assembly GCF_014268375.2. Taxonomy (NCBI): domain Bacteria; kingdom Pseudomonadati; phylum Pseudomonadota; class Gammaproteobacteria; order Pseudomonadales; family Pseudomonadaceae; genus Pseudomonas; species Pseudomonas salmasensis. The sequence continues at coordinate 3,489,881 of NZ_CP077083.1, read as the reverse complement.
CTGTTCAGAGTGGACAGGTTCTGTGCGCTTTGTGCCTGGTCCTGATAGTTAATATCTGCCTCGGCTTCAAGGACTGGCGACGAAGACAGCAACGCCTCCTTGTAGCTCACCAGTTGCTGTTCCAAGGCAATCTGGGTCAATTGCACTTGTTGTTTCAGGTAGCCGCTCATGTTGCTCTGGTAGGTGGGCACCGTGTCGATGATGCTCAAGGACTTCAACTGGCCGATCGCCTCGTCGTATTCGGCCAGCCGACCATCGACTTTACCGAGGAACGCACTGCGCTGCTGGTCGGTGGAAGGGCCGGCAGCGGCGTCCAGCGCGGGCTTTGATTCAAGCACGTCCAATTGTTTGCTGGCGGCGACCGCATCGAAGGCGTTGAGCGAAATCTTGAGCGCCGAAATGCGCGCAGGCTGATCGACCTTGACTGCCCGCCGACGGTTTCGAAGACCACCACCGCGCAGGCGCAGCCGAACATCTACAAACCACTGGCCCGCCAGGTTGCCGATCAGGGGCGGGCCGGTACGCGAGGGGGCCTTCGGGTCGATGATGATGACGCTGTCGTTGTCGTCCACCCTCACCTCAAACCAACGCTCGCCCACCGGCGCATACCACTTGTCTGCAAGCGCATAGAGATTCAGGTGGCGGCCGGGGGTTTTGTTTTGTTCGCCCAGTGCTTCAGGTTTGGTGACGTTGAAGCTGTCGAGTGTCCTGGCCAGGCCCAGGCGGCTATGACTCAGGGCACCGCTGATGTGCACGGGGCCTTGATGCTTGGCGGGTACTTGGCTGTCGGGAATATTGGCTTGTTGATCTGCGCTGAATATTGCCTTGGCCACCGTAGGCTTATCTATCGTTTCGAGGGCCGTTGACTCGGGCTGAGTCTCAAGCTTTGAAGCCTTCCAATGCTCCAGTGGACGAGGGTGGCGCAGGGCGATGTGCAGGGTCAGCGCCATGCCCAGGTTGAGGAATACGTCCACCAGCGCTGTCCAGGACGCGGGCGAGTCGTCCCTGCTCACGGCTTCCTCGGCGGCTTGCAGGTCGTCCATGATTTGCCAGATCCAGGCGGCGACGCCAAGGGTGCGGCCCATGAACGGCAGCGCAGCATTGAATATCTGCCAGCCAGCATGCCGAAAGGTCGCCCAGCGCTTCTGCACGTTGGACACCGATTGGCGGGTCGCCAATTCGACCAGGGCATTGGCATTGGCCTTGAACAGCGTGGCCAGGGTGTCATTGCCCCTTTCTTCATCGGTCAGCGTGATGGGGCCGCTCATGTACAACACGGTCAGTGGCTCGACCAGCGCACGCACCACCGTCCAAGGCGACGGCAAGGTGTCGGGGAACACGTATTGGGCGTAATTGAACCGCTGTGCCTCGGGCAGCCAGGCCAAAACCGATTCGCGCAACGATCGTTCATGTTTGATGGCGTACAGCAGGTTTTGCCGCGACGCAAATTGCAGCAGCGCCGGTTCCAGCAGAGGCCGATAGAGCACGCAGGGGCCGGCGTCGGACTGTCGTGGGCCGATCACGAACATATTGGCGACCCCATCCTGTTCATGGCCTGGGCGCAGGGTGGGCACGAACGCCAGGCAGCGGATGACGATAGGCTGCCCGTCTACCTGACGCTCATGTTCCTCGGTACGCATCACGGCGGCGACATAGCGGTAACCCCGTTCATCGATACCGCCCTGTTGGCGAATCTTCATCTGCAGGGCCAGCAGCGGCAATTGCACCTGCAAGTGGCTGGTGTAGAGCTGCTGCCGGTGGCTGGATTGCAACGGGTCATCGAGGAGTTTCTGTTTGACCAGGGCAGGGTAGTACTGGCCAATATCGATGTCCTCGATCACGTCTTTCAGGTAGCCGTAGGTCAGCCAGGCAGGTACGCCGTTGTCCTTGCCGTTGTAGTGCACCGTGGTATTGCCGGTGGGCAGGCCGGTGAGGTTCTCCAGGGCCAGGTCGATCAGGCTGCGCCGGGTAATGTCCACGGCATCGGGGACGATAAAAGTACCCCACAGGACCGGGCTCTCGATGACGATCTCGACCTTGTCCAGGTTCAGGTGCGCGTTCTTTTGCGGGGCGCGGATGCGGCTTTGCAACTGGGTTCGTGCATAGTCACGAATGGTTGGAATGCCGTCCTGGAACGTCTCGCCGTGGTAGTGGGTGTGCAGGTGGGCCAGGTCGATCAGGTAGCGGCTGTAGGCGGCGGTATCGGAGTCTGATGCCGACGCCAGCCAGTCGGGAAGTTGTTGGTGAATGTCGCGGATACTCGACAGTTGATGATCGCTCATCTCTTCAATGCTGGGCGCGATGCGCACCACGGCGGGAGCGCGTGGCTGTTCCCGCACATCAGTTTCGCCCAGACTGCCAATCACCTGTATTTGCAGCGAGATCAGGATGCAGGCCAGGGCATCGAAGAAGTTGCCATCGGGCTCATACAGGCGCCATTGCAAGGTGGTGTCTTGCTCTGGCGCCGCTAGCCGCGCGGGTAAGGAGGCACCGAACGCGGCCAAAGACTCGAACGTCTCATACCCGCTGACCAATGAGTAGGTGAGGACCATTTGGCGCTTCTGGTATTGGCCCACTAACACGGTGACGTCCAGAAAGCTCACATGCGTGGATTGGCCACCTGTCAGGATATCCACATCAACCAGGTACGCATGGCTGTTGTAAGGGTCTTTGCGTGAACGCCTGGCCCGGTCGGGTTCCTGAAACACCGTGCGCGCCATGGCGCATTCGTGTTCATCCAGGCCTTGCTCTTCGGTGACGTTCCATACTTTGCGCAGGGCATTGGAGAAGGACTGCCAGCGCGGGCCGGCGGCGCCGTTGGATGCGCTCCAGAAGTCCAGTTGCTGCTCTTGGAACGCGGTGAATAGCAGGTCGGACAACTCATTGATCAGGCGTGCGATGGCGTCGATTTTCACGGCCAGGTGGATAGGCGCCGTAGCATCTGGCTGCAGCGTCAGGAAGTGCTGGCCGTCAATGTAGGTGACTCTGTCGCTGGACAGCGCCTGACGCGCGAGCACCGACGTGAGCGATTCGACAAGCGCTGGCGCGCGCTCGACAGCCTCGCCGACCACCTCCCATCGAGGGCTGACCACCACAGCCAGGTTGGGGTCGATATTCAGCGTGGGATACAGCTCTTTGAGCGCCGAGCGCAGTGTGGTGGCGGCCACTTCACGGGTGGTGGGGCCAGTGGTCAGTTGGGTGAGTAGTTCATAGGTCGTCGGTGGGCGGTGGTTATTGGCGATGTCATTGGGCATGCGCAGCTCCTCTGCATTCGATGGCCCGGACGGGCTTCAGGAATGGGCAAGGTAGCGAGCGCCATGGCGGTGAGGGCGGTAGATACGTCGAGGCGCAACCACTCAGTGCTGCAAGGGTGGCGAGGGCGCAAGCGGCCCTCGTATTAAAGAAAAACGACCAACCAGAGAACCGGTGCGTTACTTCCCGGATTTGATCTTGGTCCAGGCCCGCGTCCTGGCGCGTTCGGCTTTGCTGTCCAGGGGCTTGAGGGTGTAGAGCGTGGCCATGGCCGCGTCGGTCGGGTACAGGTTGGGGTTGTTGCGAATGGCCGGGTCGACCAACCCGCTGGCGTCCTTGTTGGGGTTGGGGTAACCGACAAAGTCGCTGATCGGCGCGATCACGTTGGGTTGCAGCAGGTAGTTGATGAAGGTGTAGGCGTCGCCCGGGTTTTTAGCGCCTTTGGGAATGGCGAGCATGTCGAACCAGATCGGCGCGCCTTCCTTGGGCAGGCGCATGTCCACGGTCACGCCATTCTTGGCTTCCTTGGCACGGTTGGCGGCTTGGGAAAAACTGCCGGAGTAGCCCACCGCCACGCAGATATCACCGTTGGCCATATCGGCCATGTATTTGGAGGAATGAAAGTAGGTGATGGATGGGCGAATCTTCATCAGCAGCGCTTCGGCCTTGTCGTAGTCCTTGGGGTTGCTGCTGTTGGGGTCCAGGCCCAGGTGCTGCAAGGCCAGGGGCAGGATCTCCGAGGGCGAGTCCAGCAGGGCGACGCCACATTGCTTGAGCTTGCTGATGTTCTCTTCCTTGAAGATCAGGTCCCAGCTGTCCACCGGCGCGTTGTCACCCAGGGCTGCCTTGACCTTGGCCGGGTTGAAGCCGATCAGGATGGTGCCGTACATGTAGGGCACGGCGTATTGATTGCCGGGGTCGTTGGCCTCGATCAGCTTCATCAGCTTGGGATCGAGGTGGTTCCAGTTGGGCAATTGGCTGCGGTCCAGGGGCTGGAACACGCCGGCTTCGATCTGCTTGGCCAGGAACACGTTGGACGGCACCACCACGTCATAGCCGGAGTTGCCGGTGAGCAATTTGGCTTCCAGGGCTTCGTTGGTGTCGAAGATGTCGTACACCAGCTTGATCGACGGTTGCTGGGCCTTGAAGTCTTCCAGTGCCTTGGGCGTGATGTAGTCGAACCAGTTGTAGACCTTCAGGGTTTTTTCTTCGGCCTGGGCTGCGCCGCTGACAACCACGGCGCACAGGGCGAGCGACTTGAGCATGTTCATTGGGCTGCTTCCTCGAAACCTTCCAGCACGTTGACGGCATTGATGCCGATTTCTTCCACCGCGTAGCCGCCTTCCATCACGAACAGCGTGGGTTTGCCCAGGCGGGCGATGCGTGCGCCCATGGCCAGGTAATCCGGGCTGTCGAGCTTGAACTGCGAGATAGGGTCGTCCTTGAAAGTGTCCACGCCCAGGGACACCACGATGATGTCGGCGGCGTAGCGCTCGATCTCGGCGCAGGCCTGTTCCAGCGCGGCGCTCCAGGCCTGCCAGCCGGAGCCGGCCGGCAACGGATAGTTGAAGTTGAAACCAACCCCTTCGCCCTCGCCCTGCTCATCGTCATAGCCGAGGAAGAACGGAAACTCCGCCTCCGGATGGCCGTGAATCGAGGTGAACAGCACGTCGCTGCGCGCGTAAAAAATCGACTGGGTGCCGTTGCCGTGGTGGTAGTCCACGTCGAGGATCGCGACCTTTTTGCAGCCCTGATCAAGAAACGCCTGGGCCGCGATGGCCGCGTTGTTGAGGTAGCAATAACCGCCCATCAAGTCGCTGGCGGCGTGATGCCCCGGTGGGCGGCACAGGGCGAAGGCGCTGTGGGCGCCTTGCGCGATGGCGGCCTGCGCCGTAAGGGCCACTTGCGCCGCGCTGTAAGCCGCTTGCCAGGTGCCGGCGGTGATCGGCGCGCCCCCGTCGAAACTGTAATAGCCCAACTGGCCGTGCAGGCTGGTGGGCAGCACGCGGCGCAACGTGCGCGCAGGCCAGGTGTAGGGCAGCAGGTCGCCGTCCTGGCCGTATTCGGTCCAGCGCTGCCAGGCGCCTTTGAAGAAGTCCAGGTAGTCGCGGCTGTGGATACGTTGCAGCGGCGCCAGGCCGAAATCCTGCGGGGCCTGCACGACGCCCAATTCACGCTCCTTGACCCGTTGCAGCACGTGGTCGGCGCGTGAGGGCATTTCGAAGCAGGGCATCAGTTGCCCGTCCATCAGCTCACAACGGCCATGGTGCAAATGATGATCGTCCGAGTAGATCGTCAGCATGTTGTTATTCTCCGAAGGCTCAGGGGGTATGCCATGCAGTGTTGCCAGGCGCCGGGGTTTGGAGAACGGCAGGAGCGGCCAAAAGGGGATCGATATGGCCAATGTGTCTGTCCGCTATTCGCCCCTTGCTAAGGCCTGAACTGACTCGGCGCCACACCGCTCCAGCGCACGAACGCATGCCTGAAGCTGGCGGTCTCGCTGAAGCCCAGTTGCTCGGCGATGCGGTAGATCGGCAGTTCATCTTCCCCCAGTAACTGCTTGGCGCGTTCGAAGCGTAGCTCGTCGAGCAACTCCTGATAGCTGCACCCCAGATCATGCAAATGCCGGCGCAAGGTGCGTGCCGAACAGTTCATTTGCCCCGCCAACCCCTCCAGGCCCGGAGCGGCATTCAATTGCGCGGCCAGTAACAGGCGCACGCGCCCCAGCCAGGCCTGGCGACCGGTGAACTCGGCATTCTGCCGGCGGCAGCGCTCCACCATGGCGCAGTGGGTGACGGCGTCGGCCAGCGGCAGGGGCTGATCGAGCCAGTCACGGTCGAAGGCAAAGGCATTAGTGGCGGCGCCAAATTGCAGCGGGCAGTCGAAGCGTTCGGCGTAGCGTGCTCGATAGTCGGGCGCGGGGTATTCAAAGCGTGCGCCGAGCAATGGCAACGGCTGGCCGAGCAGGTCGTCGCAGATGACTTTCAGCGAGAGCAGGCAGAACTCGACATTGAAGGCGCGCAGGGCTGGGTCTTCGCGATAGTCGCTGGCACTGAACCAGATGCGTTGATCGTCGTCCTCCAGCTTCAGTTCGAAAAGTGTTCCCAACAGCGCCGGATAGCTCAAAGCCAAGCGCAAAGCGTCACCGAAGGTGGCACTGGTGAGCAGTGCATAACCGAGCATGCCGTAGGACGACACATGCATGCGCCGGCCCAGTTCCAGGCCGATGTCTCGGCGCAACGCCACGGCGTTGGCACACACGCGCATTTCCTGATGGGTGGTAATGCGCGTGTCGGCGCGGCTCAGGTCGGCACTGGCGATGCCACTGCCAGCCAGCAGGGTCTGGCTGCAGATGCCGTCGGGCTTGAACGTCTCCAGTATCAGCGAGACCGCATTGAGGGTGGTCAGGTGTGAATGCAGCATGATCGAGTCCAGCCTGGGTTTGTCAGGCTGGAGCAAGTTATGTGCCGTTGCGCGAGTGCGCCGTCAATAGACCTCTGGCGGGAAAAACAAGCGCTGGGCTTGAGTCAGGTTGATGGAACTGCGGTAGTAGTCGAGCTGTTGCGCTGCGTTCAAGCCGGTGAGCGTGTCAGCTACCTCTTTGAGCTGTTGTTCTGCTGGGGTTTTGAGCCGTGCGTAGAGAAATCTATTGAGTGAAGCGTGGGCGCTCGAGTAGTGGAAATGCGCATACCAGAGAGGTTTGCTGGTAGACAGATCAATGACCGCATACTCATCTTGATAGCTCCAAGTGGCGCCCTTGAGGGGCTGGCGGGTCATGATCTTTTTGATCGCAATTTCGCGGTGGTTAATGAGCCAATCGACATGGGCAATGGTCGGTGGCTGTCGCTTGATGAGCTTCGCCACGGTTTCAGTGGCCCGTGCGTAAAGTGCTTGTGTGGCAGCCTTGAGCCTTTTGCGCAGGTCTGCACTGGATTGCTTGGTTTGCGCCGTGACTTTGGCTTTGATCAATGCCTCTTCGATATCTTGCTTGCTGCGTTCGAGCAACCAGGCGTGCTGGTGAAACATATGCTCGATGCCGATGGCCGTGCGCGAGGGATCGTCAGCTTGTTGGTTGGCGCGCTCTTGAAACTTCGGCAATTGGGCGAGTAATTTCTCGCCCGCGCTGGTAGCGTCGTGGAGCGTGAGCGCTGTAGATGTTGCCTGTGGCGGGGGTGTTTCGATGTGCTCGACCCACATCCCCGGAGTCTTCTCATGAAAGGTGGCCAGGACCTGGCCGGTTATCGGGGACTTGATATCAACGAACTTTGATACGGTCCCTATCGGGTCCAAGCGGGGTTCGCCAATCAGCACGCCGTTGTAGCGTGTCTGGATAAACCTCTTCAGCGGCCTGGGCGGCGTAGGAGGAGGGGTGGGCTTGATGCGCTTCAGGTTCTGCTCCTCGTGCAGCGGGACAAGTGCCGCCTTGGCGCGATTGGCGAACCCTTGCAGGGATTGGCTCAGGCGTTTCAAGGGTTGGGCCTGGATCTGCTCGGAGAACTCTTGAGAAAGGTCCTGCAAGCGCTCATCGATGAACTTGAATTGCTCCACCAGGTTGCTCAAGGCGTCAATACGCTCGTCCAGGCGATATTCGCTTCGCTCATCCAGGGTGTCACGCAGGGTCTGTACTGCAACGTCGGCGCTGTCGAGCGTGTCGTTGAGCAACTCCCAGGCCTGGGGTTCGGTTGTGAGGGATTCAGGGGCCAGGCACAAGTGACGTGCCAACGTCACCTGCAGGGCCCTGAGGTCGTCGCTCGTATAGCTGGGCAGTTTGCGCTGGCGCTCTTTGATCACGTCGAATCCGGCCGGGCCGAATTTGCGCAGTTCGGTGAAGCGTGATTGAGCGTAATCCAGGCGCTTGATCATGCTGTCGCTCATCTCGACGACTTGTTGGTGGTCGGCGATATCGCTGGTATGAGGTGACGGTGCATGGGTTGGGAGCTGGTCCAGGACGGGCGAGAGTTTTGGCGCAAAAGTGATGAGCTCTTCGTTTACCCCGGCTTCATTGAGTTCCAGTTGGGCCTGTAGGTAACCAATGGCTTTTATCTGGAATTCAGGCTCCGAGGTGAACACGGCCATGGTCATCAGGTGTTGTCGTGCTTTTTCGTAGTCTTGTGATTGGTGATTGAGCGTGTCCAGGTAGGCCTGGCGTTTGGCTTGGGCACTGGTACTGGGGGCCTCGTCCATTGCTTTGCGGGTTTCTTGCAGCAGGTTCTGCTGGGTTTTCTTCGCGTTTTCAAACGCTTTCAATTTCATGCGCGATGCGTCGGCTTCGGCGATCGCCAGGTCCTTGGCGGTATTTTTCAACCGATCGGTGCTGGGTTTACGCAGGCGTATGCGGTGGTCGACGGACCATTGGCCCTGGGCGTTGTGAATCAGTATGGGCCCGATGCGGTTGGTCTGGTTGGGGTCAATGACAACGATGTTTTTATCTTCGTCCACTTTCACCATGAACCAATTTTCGCCGACGGGAGCGTAGTGCTGCTCCCCCCACTGATACAGGTATCGGTCAGCGGCCGGCTGGTCTATGACGGCGCCGAGGTCAGCGGGTTTTTCTGTTTTAAAACCTTCAAGCATCAAGGTTTCCAGCGTTGGCGTGCGGTTGATTGCGCCGCTCGTGTTCAGCGCGATCTCGAGCTCGGGAGGCGGGGCCAGAGAGGTGCGCTCAGGCAGTTGCTCGACGGTGAAGCTTATCGTGCTGGAAGGGCCTGGCGTTTCAGGCGCAAGCTCGGTCGTCTTGACCTTGGTGGGCTCGATCCTGGCCGGTTCGAACTTGGGTCTGCTGCGCTGGGCGCTGTGCAAGGTGATCGCCATGCCCAGGTTAAGCAGCACGTCGGTCAGCGCCGACCATTGTGCGGGTTTATCGCCTTCCTCATGGGCCTGGGCAAAGGTATCCAGCTGTTCGACGATTTGCCAGATCCATGCGCTAGTGCTTGCCACGCGCCCCATAAAGGGCAGGGCCGCATTGAAGAGCACCCAACCGGCTTGCTTCAACGTGTCCCAGCGGCGTTCGGCATTCGATACCGACTGGCGGTCCGCCAGTTCAACCAGCGCATTGGCATTGCTATCGAACAGTGTCTTGAACCTATCCCCATTGAGCACCTGCTCACCAAGACTCACGGGGCCGCTATAGGTCCATAGATCGCTGGGGTTCACCAGGAACTCGGCGACAAGCCATGGCGAAGGCCAATGGCTGGTAAAGACATAATTGGTGTAGTGGTGACGCACCGCGTCCGGCAGCCAGGTCACCACCGAGTCACGCAGCGTGCGCGACTGGCTGATGGCATACAGTAAGTTCGCCGGTGATGGATATTGCAGCAACGCGGGTTCAAACAACGGGCGGTACAGCACGCAAGGGCCGTCTTGCGCATTTTCTGGGCCGATGATGTACATGTTGGTGACATCATCGTTGCTGTTGATGAGCCGGCGCTTGGGGTTGAAGCTCAGGCGTCGCATCACGATGGCTTTGCCGTCGACGTAATGGTCGCCGCTTTCGTCCTGCATCACAGCCACGACGTAGCGGTAGCCGCGCTCGTCAAGCCCGCCAATGCGGCGAATCTTGTGCTGCAAGGCCAACATCGGCAGCTGGACTCGCAGGTGATCGCGGTACAGTTTTTTGCGACGTGAGGCCTCAGCCGGGTCATCCAGCAGTTTGCTGCGGATCAGTTTCGGGTAGGTGGCACCGATATTACAGCGGCTGATCAGTGTCTCAAGGTAAGCCACGGTTATCTGATTCGGTATGGAATGGCCGACGTCGCTCAGCAACGTTTTATTACCGGTGGGCAGTGCAATCAGGTTTTGCAGGGCCAGTTCGGCAAGGCTGAACGTGGTAGTTTCGTACTGCCCTGGCACGGTGAAAAGGCCCCACACCACCAGGCTCTTGACCTGGATTTTCAGCTTGTCGAGCTTCAGGTGTTGCAGGGTCGGGTGGTCCTTGAGCAGCTCGGTTTTCAACTGGTCCAAGGCAAATTGATGAATGCTGGGAATACCGTCCTCGTAGGTCTTGCCGGCATTCAGGCTATTGAGCGCGGCCAAGTCCTTGAGGTGGCGGGCATAGAGTGATTGATCGCTGGCAGAGGCATCGGTCAGCCAGTCTGGCAGCAGGGTTTGATACCAGCCCGGCCCCGGGCCCTTGGCAACGGCTTTTTCGGCAGGCGCCGGGAGTGTGAGCAGGGGCGACCGTTGGGTGCTGGGCTGTTTGTCATCCCTGGTTTTGAGGCTTTCCACGGTCTCAAGCTGCAGGGCGATCAGCTTGCAGGCTGCGTGCTCGAAAAAATTGCCGTCGGGTTCGTAGAGGCGCCACTCCAGGCGATCAACGGCCTCGGGTTGCTCCAGGTGATCCTTCAGCGAATCGCCTAGCTGTTGGTAGGTGTCGTATTTCTCGTATCCCTTGAAGGGTGAGTAACAGAGGATCAGGGTCTTGTCTTCGAACTTACCCTCCAGCACGGTCATGAACACTTGTTCGGTGTGCTGCGTCTTGGAACCTTTGACCAGGTCGGCCTCAATCAGATAAGCACGGCTGCCATAAGGGTTATTGTCTTGGCGAGCGGAGCGGGTGGGTGCATGGAACAGCGTGCGGGCCATCGTGCAGTCTTCGTCGGTCCAAGCATCGACGTGCTGCACATTCCACGCCCCGCGCAGGCTCTGGGTAAGTGTGTGCCAGCGAGGACCGTTACCGTTGCTCTGGTTCCAGAACGTCACCAGTTGTTCCTGAAAGGCCCGGTAGACCACCGGCGCCAGGGTGTTGATCAGGTTGGCGACTTCCACAATACGCACGGGCAAATGAAGCGGGGGGTCGGTCACAGGCTTCAAGGTCAGGAAGTGATTGCCCTCGACGCACAGCGTCGGCACTTTGAGGATGGCCTGCCGGGCCAGGATGCTGCTCAAGGTTTCATAACGTGTTGGCCCTGGCACGGTCTGGTCATTGATGAGCTCCCAGGTGGGAGTGCCCATCAGAGTCATGGCCGGGTCGATGTCCAGGTCGGGGTATTTCTCCAGCAAAGACTGGCGCAGCAGTTCGCGAGCCGCTTCCCGGAACGAAGGTCCGACGGACAGTTGAGTGGCCAGTTTGTGTGTTTCAGTGTCTGGAGGCGTTTGCTGCGAGGGTGTGGAACTGGAGGTCGTCATGCGGGCATCCCTGTCTTGCCGATCAATGGAAAAGCCGAGCGCAGGCTCGGGTTTTCCATGTTAGGTATCGGCAAGCAGGGAGTTGCAGTGCTTATGTAGGGCTGTCTTGGGTGTTCAAGCTGGCTGGGTATGCAGGTCCAGCTCTACCAGGCGTCGCACTTGCTCCACGGCAAGGCCGGCACCCAGTAAGGCGTGCAACTTGCCGAACGCGGCTTCGCGGGTCATCCCTCCGCCGGACAACACGCCGGCGCCCCGCAAGCGGCTGCCGGCCTCGTAGACATCCAGCTCCACACCGCCTTCATGGCACTGAGTGATGGCGACCACCACCACACCTTGATCCTGCGCACGCTGCAAGCTGGCGAGGAATTGCGGGTTATCGCTCGGCCCGGTGCCGCTGCCGAAGCACTCCAGCACCAAGCCTTGAATGCCGCTGCCGATGATTGCGTCCAGCTGCGCAGCCTCGAAACCGGGTATCAGCGGCAATACGCCGACGTTCGCCAAGGCTTTGGGCTGACGGTAATCCAGCGCCGACGGCAGGGTTTGGGCGCGGGCGAAGTCGTCCTGGCGTTGCAAGGCTGCGAACGGGTTGCGCCCAAAACTGCGAATCTTTGCGCAGCGGGTCGGCGCCATCAACGCGCCGTGGAAGTACAGGTGCACACCCGGCTTCAACCCCTCGCCCAAGGCCGTCAACGCACCGCTGACGTTTTCCCAGGCATCGCTGTCGGGCACACCGGCTGGCAGCATCGAGCCGGTGAACACCACCGGCACCGGCAGGCCCAGCAGTTGGAAGCTCATGGCCGCCGCGCTGTAGGCCAGGGTGTCGGTGCCGTGCAGGATCAGCACGGCGTCGCAGCCGGCGTCTACCGCCTCGACCACGGCGCTGCGCAGGCGTTGCCAGTAGGCAGGGTTCATGTTGGCGCTGTCGATCAGTGGTGACATTTCCTGGAAGCGCCACGCGGGCAGGTCTGCGTCGGCAAACTGTTCGCGCATACGCACTTCAAAACCAGACGCGGGCGCCAGGCCGTTGGCGCTGGCCTGCATGCCAATGGTGCCGCCGGTATAGAGCACCATCACGTTATTAGCTGATTGCATCGAAAATCTCCTGAACGAAAAACGCCGCCGGGCCCAGAGCATGCCCAAGGCCGGGCGGCGTGTCATCTGGCTGTGATTAACGTTGCGCTTGAGCGCTCAGTTCTGCTGCCGGGGCCGCCTCGGTTTTCACCGGGTTGGCCGGCCAGGCCTTGCGGTCCAGGTCCAGGTCGGGGAACTGGCTGGAATCGAACACCGGGGTCTTGATACCTGCCGCGCGCTGGCTGTCGTAGTCGTTGAGGATGCGCATGGCAATCTTGAACAGGAACGCCAGGGCGAACAGGTTGACGAACGCGAGCATGGTCATGGTGATGTCGGCGAAGGCGAACACCGTGCTCAGGTTCTCGATGGAACCCCAGAAAATCAGCACCAGCACCAGGGCGCGATAACCCATCAGCACCTTGCGATTGTTACCGACCAGAAAGCGCAGGTTGCTCTCGCCCAGGTAGTAGTTGTACATGATCGAGGTGAACACGAACAACGCCAGGGCTACCGAGATGAACATGCGGCCCCAGTCACCCACTACCGCCGCCAGGGAGTTCTGGGTCAGGGCAATGCCGTCGCCTTCAAAGCCCGGGGTGTAGAAGCCGGACAGCAGGATCAGCAATGCAGTACAGGTGCAGATCACGAACGTATCGAGGAACACGCTGAACGCTTGCACCACGCCCTGGGCGATCGGGTGTTCTACCGATGCCACTGCCGCCACGTTAGGCGCACTGCCCAGGCCTGCTTCGTTGGCGAACACGCCGCGCTTCACACCCATGATGATCGCGCTGCCCACCAAGCCACCGAAGGCTTGGTCGAGGCCGAAGGCGCTCTTGACGATGGTCGCGAGCATGGCCGGTACGTGATCGAATTGCAGCACGATCACGTACAGGGTCACGGCGATGTAGACCAGGGTCTTGACCGGCACCAGCAGGTCGGCGATCGAGGCGATACGCTTGATCCCGCCGATGAACACCAGGCCCAGCAACACCGCCAGCGCAAGGCCGGTGTAGGTGGTGTCGAGGCCAAAGGCGTTGTTCAGCGAGTGGGTCACAGCGTGGGCTTGCAGGCCGTTGAAGGCAAAGCCGAAGGTCACCAGCAGCAGGAACGCCATGACCATCCCCAGCCAGCGCTTGTGCAGGCCGTGCTGGATGTAATACGCCGGGCCACCACGGTAGGTGCCTTCAGCGTCGGTGCGCTTGTATAGCTGGCCGAGGGAGCACTCGATAAAGCTCGACGACATGCCCACCAGCGCGGTGACCCACATCCAGAACACGGCGCCCGGGCCACCCAACGTCACGGCAATGCCGACACCGGCGATGTTACCGGCACCCACGCGGCCCGCCAGGCTGAGCATCAGTGCCTGGAACGAGCTGAGTTGGCCGGCGCTGCTCTTGAGGCTGTCTTTAAACACCGAGAACATGTGGAAAAAGTGACGCAATTGCACGAAACGCGAGCGGATCGTGAAATAACCGCCGAGCCCGACTATGAGCACGATCAGTACTTTCCCTGAGAGGAAGTCGTTGATGACTTCGAGCATGGAGTGTTCCTCGCTGATTTTTCTGATGGCAAACGCAGGACGGTCCGACGCATCGCTCGGCACCAGGCAGTGCACGACGCTCGATCCCCATCCTTTTGCGGGTGTTGTTATTCATGCGCTTTCGCGGTGTACCCGGGCCTCGTTACCGACGGCCGCAGACGCGAAGAGGGGCGGCACTATACCTAGGTGCGCGCCAGCCGTCTGCAAGGGGCGTAATTGGCCGAGGAACGGTCAATAGGAAAAGGCGCGCTGGAGGCGATAAATAGCTTACCTGTGGCGAGGGAGCTTGCTCCCTAGCCACAACAGCCATTGGACGACTGTGCTTGGAACGTTAGTGGCAAGTAATACGCGCCCGGTGCACGGCATCGGGCGCCGTAGGTACATCAGATTTATACGACGAAACTCACGGAATCGTCTGACTTTACCCTAAGTAAATCCCTCTCCAGAGTTTGGCTCGCTACGTGATTTTTCCTTACTCGGTTACCTCGATTTAAAGGCGCCACGCGTCAGTTTTCTTATCGAGACGAGCAGGAAAGCACGGCTAAAAAACATGGATAAGAGGCGAAAAAATGAGCGTGGGTCATTTCATCTGTCAAGGTGACAAAACCAGTTGCGGCGGCGAAGTGCTGGGCGTAGATCAAACAACCCACATGAATGGCCGTCTTCGTGCCTGCGAAGGTGACCCAGTTACCTGCGGCAAGGATGGGCAAACGTACAAGATCATCGGCGGCATTTCCTTCATGGAGAGCAATGGCCGGCTTGTTGCCGGTACGGTGGATAGTTACAGCGGCTGTCCCTGTAAAGCCGAGCTGATTCCTTTGGCGTTGTTCGGCGAGTACCACGGCAGAGGTGGCTCGGTCGTAAGCGCCAACAGACTGGCCGCTGAGCCGGTCCAGCCAGTAACCCACTGGGCAGCGTCCTCTCAACGCACCTCCACCTCGCCAAGTGAGTCGCCCCAATCCGCATTTGCCGCATTTAAAGCGCTAATAGGCGAAGAACCAGGTTTTTACATCGTGCCCAAAAGCATGAGCCGCGAGGCGCTGGAAGCCACACTTTTTCCGACGCTCGACGCGGCTGTAATGCGCAAGTTTCAATCGCTGAATCCCAACACAGGCCACGTCAAAGCTGGTTCGATGATCGTGCTCAGCGATCCGAAAAACACCTCCTGCTCGTATGAAGAAGCTCAGCTGATGCAGGCTGCACAACACGTCAGCGCATCACTGGATGAGCTGACGCCGGACGAGGCTGACTTTCTGTATCGCCACGGTGCAGAGATCGCCGGTTTCATCGGCCATACCTCAACCTGGCTCGGCGTCAGTGCGGTGGTGATGGAAAAGCACCTGAGCAACCTGCGAGACACGCTGCAGGCCATGGAACGCCTGCATCAGGACAGCTATCGGCAGCACGGGCACCTTAGATCACCGCAGTTCTTTGCTGATCGCCAACGGTTGATGAACCAGTTGGATGCTCATCTGCTCAACTCCACCCGCCTGCGCGGGCAGACCACCTTGGGCGATCACCCCAAGTTGAAAACGGCCCTGGGTATATCCAGCCGCAGCTTGGTGCATCACTGGGACAAGGCGGGTGGGCCGGGGCAGATTCCGGGGTATGCGGCTCATGTGGAGGCGACGAGTCGGGCTACCAAGTATATGAAGGCAGGTGGTTACATCGGTATTGGTCTTGGCGGAGTGTCTTCGTTGCTGGCTATTGATCAGGTGTGTAAGGCTGATTCTGGAGCGGCTTGCAGGAAGGTCAAGTTTACTGAGGGAGGAAAATTCATCAGTTCAACGTTCATTGGCGCTTTCAGTGGGGCGGCGGCTGCGTCTGCCAGCGGTTCGATCTGCTTGGCGATTGGCGTAGCCACCGGAGGTATTGGGGGCGTTGTCTGTGTAGCAGCTGTAGTAGGGGGTAGTACATGGGCCGGTACGACAGTCGGTGGATTGGGGGGCGAATACATGGGCGAGTTAATTTACGAGGTTACTCAGCCATGACCAGTATCGATACCTGGCCAACGTGGGTTGCGCTGATTTTTGTTGGAGGTCCAACTCTGCTGGCCATCGTCGGCCTTTCATACAGCTTGTACATGACCCACCACCATCTGGAGGCTATAAAAGAGGCCCTGAAAAACAGCCGTTACATTTACCTTTGGGGGCCGAGCCTAGGGAAGCGTGGCTTGATTTGGTCCCTCTACGAGATGGCAAAGATCGCCGGAATGATAGTGTGGCCCAAGGCCGCGATCATTAACGGAGAACTGGATCCTGTCGATCTGAAAAACTTCCCGCCTCAGCTAAAACGCCGTCTGATTATCCTAACGACAATGTCGTTCACTGGTGTGACTTGGGCGGTAATGGCTGCGGTGCTGATAAAGCTCAGATAGGTCAACAGCCAACTGTTTCAAACTGACAGCCCCCTAACGCTCAACAGCCAGCCAGTGTTCAACGGGATAAAGTCACAGCCCAGGGGGGGGGCTGTAGCAATGCTCATCCCCACTAGGCGTTGTCTCCCCTGAGGCCCCAGCGAGAGCAAGCTCCCTGGCCACCGATGGCGCTCGCCTTTGATTGACGAGGTACCAGCCGACTCCAGCCTTGAGTAACCATGCGCCCAAAAAAAATTGGCCGCTGGTGGGTGACATCAGGTGCCTGCTGTCGTCATTGAAATCGCAGATTTATACGACTAAGAACACGGAATCGTCTGACTTTACCCTAAGTAAATCCCTCTCCAAAGTTTGGCTTGCCACTGACTTTTCCTGACTCGTTTACCTCGATTAGAACGCGCCACGCGTCAGTTTTCTTATCGAGATGAGCAGGAAATCAGGGCAAAAAACCATGGGTAAGAGGCAAGAAAATGAGCGTAGGTCATTTCATCTGTCAGGGTGGAGGGGGCGAGTATTTGGGAGATAAAATTTATGAGGTTTCTCAACCATGACCAGTATCGACACTTGGTCACCTTGGGTTGCGATATTTGTGACTGGGGGGCCAATTATTCTTGGGGTTGTGAGCACTGCATACACTCTTTACCTGAGCCACCGTCACTTGGAAGCCATGAAGGAAGCCCTGAAGAATAGCCGCTACATTTATCTATGGGGGCCAAGTTTGGGGAGACGGGGCGTGATTTGGTCTCTTTTGGAAATAGCGAAAATCGCAGGAATGGTCACATGGTCAAAAGCGTATATCCGAACTGGAGATGTAAACCCTGTTGATCTTGAAAACTTTCCGCCTACCTGAAACGTCTTTTGTTCATTGATGCAGCGATGAAAATCGTTGGTTTTAGCTGGATTATTATCGTGGGCGTATTGCTGAAACTGAAGTAGTGGGTGATTGATAATGAGGCCGCCCCCTGTGGGAGCGGGCTTGCTCGCGAATGCGCCATATCAACCACTGCATGCATTGACTGACCCACCGCCTTCGCGAGCAAGCCCGCTCCCACAGAAGGACCAGGTCAGAAGTAGTAGCCGATGTTGACGTTGGTGCGGTAATACCAGTCGTTGCTCCCCACCGAATTGGTGCTGGTAAAACCGCTGCCATTCTCCGCACCACCATAGGGATTGGCGTTACGCGCCCACGTGAGATCGACCCAGGCCATCACTGGCATCGCCAGGAACTGCGCGCCCACGGTGAACATCTGCGAGTCGTCCCAGGCGCTTTTGTCTTTCATCATTCGGCTGTAATCGCTGTACAGCTTGATCTTCTTCAGTTGCCCCAGCCGGGGCGTGTGGATGTCGTAGCCGACGTTGAGCGAGGCCAGGCTGGCCTTGGAGGCGATCAGGTACGCAGGCGTGAGGCCGTTGCCGCCCATCAGCACCGAGTCGTTGCTCACGCCGCTCGGGTTTTTGGGGTCGTATTCGTAGCGGATGGCTTGGGTGGTGACGGTCCACAGGCCCTTGCTGATGATGGCGTGCACGCCGGCGGCCCAGTAGTCGCCATTGTCTTTGGTGGTGGCGTTGTACAGTTGGGCGGTGGCGAGCGAGGTGCCGACTTCGGTCTTCCAGCCATCGTTATTGAAGGTGCGCGCCACGCGGGCGTTGAATTGGTTGCGCTTCTCGTTGTCCTGGCGCGACTGGGTGAAGGCAATCGCGTTGTCATTCAAGTCGGCGTAACGCCCCACTTCCGGTGAGTAACGCAGGTCGCTGGGCAGCATGCGTGGGAAATAGCCGAGTTGCACGTCCCAGTCCTGGTCTTTGTAGCTGTATTTGAGGCCGGTGCCGGCACTCACCGCGTAGCCCATGAAGAACGGCAGGTGGTAGCTCCAGCCAAATTGCGGATAAGGCTCCAGGCCGAAGGGTTTGAACGGTGCCCCCAGTTGCAGGTTGGCGTTGGCATTGAGGCGGTAGCCCACAAACCCGCGGTCAATGGAACGCTTGCCGTCATCCTGGAACCAGTAGCCGACATCGCTGTAGAGGCTCTTGTAGGTGGCCTGCACATCCAGACGGAACGTATCGAACAGAAACCGGCCGTTATTCTCGGTAGTGTCCCAATGCTCGTCGCGATAGTTGGTGCGCAGCGCCCCGCCGATGTCCAGGCTGCTGTCGCCGCTATCGCTGCGCCAGGAGATATGCGGGAAAGGTTTGTTGGCGGCGTTGGCCCGCACCGGCTCGGAAGGAATGGGTTCTGCGGCGAAACTGCTGAAACTGGCAAACATCAAACCTGCACACAAGACGCGCTTCATAGAGACCTCTCTACCGGGTGATCGGCAACACTCGTCCGCTTGCCTTTAAAGGCAACTAAGGAGGGAGCGGGTCTTACCGGGTTTAAGTGTTGGTTATTATTGTTTTATCGGCGAAACGCCGTTTAATCAGTGAATGCACAGGAGTAGAGCAGGAAGTGTGCCAGGCGGATTGTTAGTTTGTGTTTTATAAAAACATCATTAAAAACAATTGTTTATATGGGAAACAAAGCTATTTGTATAACCCATGAAACAACCCGAAAGTGCGGTAACAACGTTGCCCGTGATAGGTGCGTATTTATTGCACGCTGCCAATGAAACGGGCACTTTGCGGGTGATCCTGTAGGAGCGAGCTTGCTCGCGAAAAACGTTAACAATACTGCGTACACCCTGGAATAACGCGGTGCCTGAAAGTTCTTCGCGAGCAAGCTCGCTCCTACAAGGGGGGGTTAGAGGTCGAGCACCAACCGTCGGCTCTTGCAGCCAGAAACGCACACCATCATCGATTTGTTCGCCGCCCGCTCGGCTTTGGTCAGCACCCCATCGCGGTGGTCGATTTCGCCTTCCACCACCCGCGTTTCGCAGGAGCCACACACGCCTTCGCGGCAGCTGTGATCAATGTCGCAGCCCGCCTCCAGCAGCACATCCAGCAAACTCAAGCCAGGTTCCACCGCCAGGGTTTTGCCGGACCTTTTCAGTTCAACGCTATAGCTGCTCTGGGCGTCTTCGCTGGGCGGCAGTTCGGCGGCGGCAAAGCGCTCGATGTGGGCATGGGGATAACCCAGGCGCTCACAGGTACTTTCGAAAGCGTCGAGCATCGGCGTCGGGCCGCAGCAGTACAGATGGGTATCGGCAGGTTGGCCGGCGAGGTAGGCGGCAAGATCGGGCGGCACGCCTTTTTCGTCGTTGAAGTGGTAGGTCACCCGCGCATCGAGCCCGCCCAGGGCTTCCACCAGCGCGGCCTCCTGGCGTGAGCGGGCGCAGTAGATCAACTCGGCGGATTTTCCCAGCGCCAGCAACTGGCGGAACATGCAGTAGATCGGCGTGATCCCGATGCCACCGGCCACCAGCACACTGTGGCTGGCGCTCAGGTCCAGTTCGAAGTTGTTGCGAGGCGGCGAGATCGACAACGGCATGCCGACCCGCAACTGGCTGTGCACATACTCCGACCCGCCACGGCTGTTGCGGTCACGCAGGATACCGACCACATAACGCCCACGGTCGCTGGGCGAGTTGAGCAGCGAATAACTGCGCACCAGGCCGTTGGCCAGGTGCAGGTCGATGTGCGAGCCGGCGTCGAACGGCGCGAATACGGTATCGCCCAAAGGCCGCAGTTCGACGCTGATGATGCCTTCGGCTTCATAGCGCAGGGTGTGGACGCGGGCGTTGAGGAGCGCGGCTTTGTTCATGGCAATTGCTTCGCGTCGATCAGTTCGAGTTGGGCCTTGGCGGCGTTCTTCAGGTAGCGCCGCAGCCGCACTACGCCCAGGTCGTGCTGGTAGAGGTTTTCACGTTGGTTGGCATCCGGCTCCATGAACTCCAGCAGCACCCGGTCTTGTTCCAGCACCGCCCAATGCCGCGCTTCCAGACGGTTCTTGTACAAGAAGCGCCAGGTGTCACGCTGCCAGCCGGTCAGCGGGCGGCAGCGCCAGTGGAACGCGGCGGCCAGCGAACGGCTGCTGGGTGTGTAGCTGCCGATGATGGTGAAGTTGCCGCCGGGACCGCCGGTTTTCGGATAGGGGATTTCCAGGCGCAACCAGTGGCAGCCGTTGTCCACGAACTCGGTCCAGTCGAAGTTCACCCCGCGCTGGCCTTCCTTCTCGAAGAAAAAGCCAGTGTCGGTGTCGCGGGTGACGAACTTGGCGGTGGCTTCGCCTTCGCTCATCGAGTGCGACATCTTGTGCAGGTAGGTGCCGTGCATCGGGTCCATGACGTTGTCGATCACGTAGCGATAGTCGCCTTTCCACTCGGTGTAGCAGACGAAGCTGCTCCATTCGGGCGAGGTCAATTGTTCGGGCAGCACCAGCTGCGGCGCAACGTCCAGGTGCGGGTCGGTGGCGTTGAACAAGAAGATCGCGCCTGCGGCTTCGCGGGTGTGGAACATACGCGTGGGCCGGCTGCCTTCGAGCTTGCAGCCGGGGCTGCCGGGTACTTTGGTGACGGTGCCGTCGCAGCGCACTTCAACGCCGTGGTACGGGCACTGCAAGCGATCGCCCAGCACCGGCCCTTGGGACAGCGGGGCGCCGCGATGAGGGCAATGGTCTTCCAGCGCGTGAACGCTGCCATCGTTGTCGCGCCACAGGGCGATCTTGTAACCCAGGCGTCGTATCGACAGCGGCTTCTCACCCAAAAGGTCCGACGGCAATACCGGGAACCAGAGGTCTTTGAGGCCATTGGCCAGATACTGTTCAACAGGGTCGACGGTCAGTTGCATGTTCATTTTTTTTCCTTCTGCCGGGTCATTCGCCCAGCCGGGCCATCAGGGTTTTGTAGGCATCTTCGGTCCACTCGCCGCTGGTCAGCGGGCACGGCGGGCCGGCCAGGTTCAAGTGCGCGAGCAGGGCCGCAAGCTCGGTCACGCCACTGCCGAACGCGCGCTCGATGGAGTCGCCCAGCAACTCTTCGAACTGGGTGTTGGGCCGTTTACGCGCCTGATGGGGTTGCAGGTAGGGTTCGTGAGTACTCATGGTGTTGACCTCCGTCTTCAGGCTGCGTGAGTTGTCGAGACGCCCCAGGCGTCGTAGCCGTAGACCCAATCGGCGTTACCGCCGTCCTTGAGCCACTGGTTGCCCCGCGAGCCGATCTGGATCTGGCTGGTGCGTTCCAGGCGCGCTTGCTGGTAAGCCTGCAATGCGCTGGCCACCGAGGCCTGGCTGTCGACGTCTTGCAGGTAGCGGGCGAGCACCACCGCATCTTCGATGGCCTGGCCGGCGCCCTGGGCCATGAACGGCATCATCGGGTGGCAGGCATCGCCCAGCAGGGTGATCGCGCCCTTGGACCAGAACGGCAGCGGGTCGCGCTCATACAGCGCGGTCTTGAGCACATCGGTGCAGGCATCGAGCAGGGCGCGGGCGTCCGGGTGGAACGCCTGGTAGTGGCTGCGCAGCTCATCGGCATCGCCGGCGCTGGTCCACGACTCTTCGTGCCAGCTGTCCTGGGCGGTGGTGGCGAAGATGAAGATGTCTTTGCCCTGGTTCAGCGGGAAGGTGACGATCTGGCTTTGCGGGTTCGGCCCCCACCATTTGGTGAACGCCTGGATGTTCGGCACATGCGCCACCTGCTCGGCCGGCACCACCGCGCGATACGCCACCACACCGGTAAAGCGCGGGTGTTCTTCGCCAAACAGCGCGTTGCGCACCACCGAGTGGATACCGTCGGCGCCGATCAACACGTCACAGCGGTGCTGGCTACCATCCTTGAAGTGCAAGGTAATGCCGTCGTCAGCCTGCTCTACCCGTTCGGCGCGTTTGGCGAACTGCACGTTGCCCAGTGGGAACACCTCGGCCAGGGCCGCGAGCAGGTCGGCGCGGTGGATGGTCAATTGCGGCGCGCCGTATTTCTGTTCGGCGGCGTCGGACATCTCCAGGCGCGAAGTCTCCTCGCCGGTGTCCCACATGCGGCTGATGCGGTGGGTAGGCCGGGCGGCCGGGATACGCACGGCGGGGCCAATGCCCAGGCCATCCAGCGCACGGACTGCGTTGGGGGTGAGGTTGATATCGGCACCGACGCGCAAAAAGGCCTTGGACTGTTCGAACACGGTGACCTGGTGACCGGCGCGATGCAGGGCGATGGCGGCGGCCAGACCGCCGATACCGGCACCGGCGATAGCAATATTCAGGGAAGGCATGGGCGACTCCTGCTCAAGGTTTGGGTTTGTCGGTGAGGAACTTGCCTTGCGGCGCCTCGACGTGTTGCTGGCGCCGGGTGTTGCCGTCGATACCGCCAGCAATGGCCCATTCAGCGAACACTGTGGGGCCGGGCTCAAAGGTGCGTGGCTGCCATTCGCCGGTCAGTTGGTCTTCATCGGCGTAGTACTCCACCAGCGCGCCCGCCGGGTTCTTGAAGTACCAGAAAAACGCCGAAGACACCGGATGGCGGCCCGGCCCGATTTCGGTCGGCCAGCCGCTGCGGGAGATGTGCATGCCGCCGCCAAACACCTCATGAACATCGCGCACGGTAAACGCCACGTGGTTCAGCCCGGCCCGTGGCGCCGGCAGTTGCAGCATGAACAGGTCGTGATGGCCACCTTCTTCGGCGGTGCGCAAGAAGGCCCCGCGGTCCGGGTAACGGTCCGAGGCCTGGAAGCCGAAACGCTCGTGGTAGAAGGCTTCGCAGGCGTTCACGTCCTTGACGAAAAACACCACGTGGCCGACTTCAATCGGCGTGGCGCGTTCATAGATCGGCGCGGCCTTGTTGATCCGGCCCTTGGTCTGCCAGGTGTTGTGGCCGCTGCATTCAATCTCCAGTTCACGCTTGCGCGTGACTTGCAGGCGGATCGCCAACCCGTTGGGGTCGGTGCAGCCGATGCGCCCGTCGCGTTCGATAAACCCCGGGTCATTGGCGATGCGTTGGCTGTACAGCGCCAGGTCGGCAGTGCTGGCCACGCCCCAGACCACTTCGCGCACCGTGGAGCCGGCTTCGATGGCCGGTGGCAGGCCCGGCTTGTGAAGGTCGGCAAGCACTACGCGGCAGCCGTTGAGGGTCTCGAATACCACTTCATCCGGTTGCGCGCTGACTTGGGTCAGGCCCCAGTCGCTGAAAAAACGTACGCAGGTGTCCAGGTCCTCGACACCATAGGTGACTTCATCAATCCCTAACACGCTCATTGCGCTACCTCTCGTGGCACACCGGCCCAGGCCAGTGGCTGTTCGTTCATGCCCCAGTAGAGGCTCTTCTGTTCCATGTATTGCAGGATGCCCAGGCGACCTTTTTCGCGGCCCAGGCCGCTGTCGCGCCAGCCGCCGAACGGCGTGGAAATCGAGAACTGCTTATAGGTGTTGATCCACACCGTGCCGGCCTGCAAACGCCGGCCCAGGGCCCAGGCGCGCTTGTAGTCACGGGTCCAGATGCCAGCGGCGAGGGCGTAGACGCTGTCGTTGGCCTGCTCCAGCAGTTGCGCCTCGTCGTCGAACGGCATGGCCACCAGCACCGGGCCGAAGATTTCTTCCTGGCACACTTGCTGGTGGTTGCTCAGGCCTTCCAGGATGGTTGGCGGGTAAAAGTAACCCTGGTCATACAGTCCACCGCTGGGGCGCTGCCCACCCAGGCGCAGGCGCCCGCCTTCGGCCAGTCCGAGGGCGACGTAACGCTCCACGGATTCACGGTGGCTGGCGCTGATCAACGGCCCCATCTGTGTGCGTTCGTCGGCCGGGTCACCCACCCGCAGGTTCGCGGCAGCGGCGACCAGGCGCTGCATGAAGGGCTCGTACAAAGCACGGGCGATGAACAACCGTGAGCCGGCGATGCAGGCTTCGCCCGACGAACTGAAGATGCCGTACAGCACCCCGGCCACCGCGTGCTCAAGGTCGGCGTCCTCGAGGACGATGGTCGGTGACTTGCCGCCCAGCTCCAGGGACACCGGCATCATCTTGTCGGCGGCAATATGGGCGATGTGTTTGCCCGTGCGCGTACCACCGGTAAACGACACGCGCTTGACCAGAGGGTGGCGGGTCAGCGCATCCCCCAGCAACGAACCCTTGCCTGGCAGCACACTGATCAATCCCTTGGGCAGGCCGGCTTCTTCACACAGACGCGCCAGGCGCAGGGCCAGCAGCGGGGTGATTTCCGCCGGTTTGATCACCACCGCATTGCCGGCTGCCAGTGCCGGCGCAACCTTCTGCGCCTCGCTGGCAATCGGCGAGTTCCAAGGGGTGATCGCGGCCACCACGCCCATCGGTTCATACACGCTCATGCTGACGAAATCACCGCGTGACGGCGTGATGGTTTCTTCCAGGGTTTCGCAGGCTGCGGCGAAAAACTGGAAGGTGCCCGCCGCACTGGCCACCAGGGCGCGGGTTTCGTTGATTGGCTTGCCGTTGTCCTGGCGTTGCAGTTGCGCCAGCTCTTCGCTGTGCAGGCGGATCAGCTCGGCGATGCGGTACAACACACCGGCGCGCTCATGGGGTTTGCGCTGGGCCCAGCCGCTGTGCAGGAACGCCTGGTGCGCGCCCTGGATGGCCTCTTCTACATCCTGCAGGTCGGCGGCATTCAGCCAGGCCACGGCTTCGCCAGTGGCCGGGTAGCGGCTGGCGTAGCGCTCGCCACGGCCTGGGCGCCACTGGCCGGCGATGCAGATGGGTAACGTCTGTTCGGTGTTCATCGACGGCTCCTAAATGGAAATTGCGTGGGCATGGTTGCCCAAGGCACGGACCACGCTGTACACGGTCAGCGCCGAGGTTTTCGGGTTGGCCAGCAAGGGCTTGCCGCGCAGGCTCAACTCGAAACGGCCAAAGGCGCCCCGGGCTTCGAAGTGGTGGACGTTTTCATCGCTGTGGGGGTCGGCGATCAACGTCACATGGGTGCGGTCCAGGCCCAGCCCGGCCAGCGACAGGGTGGCCGCGACGTTGGCGTTCTTGGGGTACAGGCGCGCCGCTTCGCGGGCGCTGCCCTGAAAGATCACCGTGGCTTGCTCGATGGTGTCCAGGTCACAGGCCTGCTCGCCGGGGGTGTTCTTCCAGGCGCGAGCCGGCTTGCGGCCGGTGTAATTGACCGCGTCCAACCCGCCGACCTTGGCCGCCGACAGCGCATCGATGCCGCCGATGGCACCGGGCAGTAACTCGATGCGGGTCTTGCCGCGCTCGGCGGCCGCCTCCAGGCGCTCCACCAGGCCGACTTCGGACAACGCGCCCACCGACACAATCAGGCAGGCAATGCCACGCTCCAGCGCCGGCAGCACATGTTCTTCAATGGCGCGATGCCCGGCGCACTCCACCAGCAAATCCGGGCGGGCATCGGCGGGCAAGGCGGTCAGCACCTGCGGCGGCTGTTTGAAACTGGCCAGGCGCTGGCGCACCAAGGCTTCGGAGCCCTCGGAGGCGATGACGTAATCCACGCACAGCTGTGGGTCGTTCTCCAGCAGCTCCAGCACACCGACGCCAATGGCGCCGCAGCCGATCATGGTGATATGCAGCATGGTGCGATCCTCAGGCGGTGGCCTTCTGGGCTTTGG
Source organism: Pseudomonas salmasensis (assembly GCF_014268375.2). NCBI lineage: Bacteria > Pseudomonadati > Pseudomonadota > Gammaproteobacteria > Pseudomonadales > Pseudomonadaceae > Pseudomonas > Pseudomonas salmasensis. The sequence continues at coordinate 3,464,061 of NZ_CP077083.1, read as the reverse complement.
TTTCGCTGTTGGGCGGGCCGGCAAACTGGGTGGCGAAGTTGCCGACGCTGAGCATGTCCACTTCCAGCAGGAACGGGCCCGGCTGGCTCAGGGCGCTGTCCACCACCTTGCCGAAGTCCTTGAGATCAGTGACCAGGCCATGGCGCAGGCCCAGGGAGTCGGCGAGCTTGGTGTAGTCCGGTGTGTGCAGGTCGACGTAGCAATGGCGGCTGCCGTAGACCGCGTCCTGGATATTGCGGATCACGCCGTAGCGCTGGTCGTTCATCAGCAGGATCACCAGGTTGGCGCGCTCCTGCACCAGAGTCGCCAGCTCACCCAGGTTGAGGATGAAGCCGCCGTCACCTGCGATGGCGAACACTTTGCGCTCGGGCGCCGTTTCCGCTGCGGCGACGGCTGCGCCGATGCCCATGGCCAGCCCCTGGCCAATCCCGCCGCCCAGCGCATGGACGCCTGCGCGTGGGTGATACAGGGTCAGCAGGCGGTTGCCCCAGATGCTGTTGGACAGGGTCACATCGCGCACCCAGGAGAAGTTGCGCCCGGTCACGGCCTGCAATTGCTCGACCATGGCCGAGTACGGCCCGAGGTCGGCCATCAGTTGGCTACGTGATTGTTCGCGCACGGCTTTGAGTTCCGCGAGAAAGCTCGGGTCGGTGTGCAAGCGACCTTCCAGGCGATCAGCCAGGCCTTCGAGCGCCAGCGCCGCGTCGCCGCAGACAAACAGTTCGCTGGCGTAACTGCGGCCTTCGATCGCCGGGTTGGCGTCGATGCGCAAGAGGTTTGACGGCAGTTTCAGTGCGTACTTGAAGGTTTCGTTACTGCGCAGGCGCGAGCCGGCGATCAGCAACGCATCGCAGGTTTGCAGGAACTGTTCGACGCGCTTGTTCTGCGAGAACGCCCCCAGGCAACGCTCGTCGTCTTCATTGACCACGCCACGCCCTTGCGTGGAGGTGATCACGCCCACGCCCATCGCCAGCAGGCGTTTAACCTGTGCGCCGGCATGCCGGGCGCCGCCGCCGAGCCAGAGCATCGGCCGCTTGGCGCTGGCCAGGCGGTCGGCCATAAGGTCCAGGGCTTCCGGCGCGGGCACGGCCACCGGGATCGGCAGGGGCGACAGGTCGGTGGGCATCGGGATAAAGGTGGACTGGATATCGATAGGGATTTCGACGCTCACCGGCCCGGTGGGTGCGGTGAGAGCGGTCTGCACCGCGAGCTTCATGGTGCTCAGGGCGGTCTCGACACTGCGTACGCGAAAGGCAGCCTTGGACACGGCCTTGAGCATGTTCAACTGGTCGCGGGCTTCGTGGATATAAGCCAGTTCCTGGTCCAGGTACGGCGTTTCGATCTGCCCGGTGATGTGCAGCAGCGGGGTGCCTGCAGTTTGGGCTTCGACCATCGCGCCGGCGGCATTGCCGGCGGCGGTGCCGGTGGAAGTCAGGCACACACCCAGACCACCGGTGGTGCGGGCATAGGCGTCGGCCATGTTGGCGGCACCGGCTTCGCCCCGGGCCATGACGAAACGGATATTGCCGCGCACCGCAAAGGCATCGAGGATCGGCATGTTGTGGATCGAGATCACGCCGAACACAGCCTTGACGTCGCATTGTTCAAGGAAGGCGGTGATGGCAGCGCCCACGGTGACAGTGTTGTTTTCATTACGCATGGCGGGACAGGCCTCCGGATACATCGATATGGCTGCCTGTGGTGTAAGCCGACAGAGGCGAGGCCAGAAACAGGATCGCGCGGGCCGCTTCAATCGGCAGGCCCAGGCGCCCCAAGGGAATGTGTTTTTGTTGTGCCAGCCGTGCGGTCCATTGCGCCCAGCCGAGGTCGCGTTCTTCGCGCGCTTCGAAACGCCGGCGCCATTGCCCGGACTCCACCAGGCCAATCAGGATGCCGTTGACGCGGATGCCCTGGGGGGCGAATTCAGTGGCCATTGAGCGCACCAGGTTCTTGAGCCCAGCACGTGCGGCGGAGGTGGCGACCATGTGCGGTTCGGGCTGGCTGGCCAGCAGCGAATTGACGCAGACGATGGCGGCGTCAGGCTGGCTTTCCAGCTGAGGCTTGAAGGCGCGGACCGGGTTGATCACCGAGAAAAATTTCAGGTTCAGCTCTTCGGTCCAGGCGCTGTCGGTGGTGTCGGCAAAGGTCGAGACCCGGCCTTGCCCGGCGTTGTTGATCAGCACGTTGGCAGCCCCCAGCGCAGCCAGGCTGGCGGCGGCAAACGCGTTGACCGACTCGGCATCGAGTACATCGCAGGCTTGGGCCAGCAGGCGGGCTTTTGGGAAGCGCTCGCGCAAACCGGCTTCAGCACGGCGCAGGCGCTCTTGATCACGACCGCAGAACGCCACCGCCGCACCGGCTTCCAGCAGCAGTTCGACACAGGCCAGGCCGATGCCCGAAGAACCGCCGGTGACAATGGCGACGCGGCCCTGCAATTGGTAAAGGCTCATGTCAGTCTCTCATCAAGGCGGTGACGCGGGGCTGCCCGTTATGGGCGCCGCCGTTGTAGTTGAGCAGGCGTGACAGCTCGTCGGCGCTGCGCCGGACCTGATTCAAGAGTTCCTCAAAGTTGACGTGGCCGATTTGCGCCGTGGGGATGGTCACGCCCAGGGCTGCGACGATGCCGCCGCTCTGGTCACGCACGGGCGCGGCCACGGTAGAAATCGCCGATTCGAAAAAACCTTCGCCGCTGACAAACCCGCGCTGGCGGTCGGCCTGGACCAGGTCGAACAGCGCCATCACGGTTTTCGGCGTGCAAGGCGAGTGTTGTTCCAGGTGCTCTTCGGGGTACAGCTCACGCAACTCGGCCAGCGACAGGTCTTCGAGCAGGATGCGCCCCAGCACGGTGGCATGGGCGGGCAGGCGGGTGCCGACGTTGACCGCGTTGGAGAACACCGAAGGCGGCGAAACCTTGGCCACGTAGACAATCGAGCGACCGTCACGCACCACCAGGTTGCTCGGGTAGTTGACCCGGTCGCACAAGCGCGCCAGCAACGGCTGGCCCAGTTCGGTCAGCTCCAGCGACGCCAGGTACTCGAAGCCCAGGCGAAGCACGGACATGCCGAGGCGGTATTCATTGCCGCTGCGGGTGACGAAGCCCATGGTCTCCAGGGTGGTCAGCAGGCGGAAAATGGTCGAGCGGGGCAGTGCCAACCGACGCGCCAGCTCGGGCGCGGTCAGGGTGCGGTTGCGCCGGCTGAACTCACAGAGCAGGAGCAGGCCGCGCTCCAGGCCTGGAACGATGTATTTGTCCTGAGCGTCTTTGAGCAGATCGGAATCGTTCATAGGGTTCTACCAGTCAGGGATTGATGAATGGCGCAGGCCAGGCGCCCGGCTACCACTTGGGGTTGCTCGATGGGGCTGGCGTGGCCGGCGTCGGCAATCAGGTTGAAGCTGGCGCCCAGCGCCTTGGCCACGCTCAGGCAGGCCTCGGCGGGGGTGATGCTGTCGGCTTCACCGCAATGCACCTCGCAGGGCATGGCCGGTTGGCCATGGCGCAGCAGGTCATCGCCGCACAGCAATTCAATGGCCTGGCGATAACCAACGGGGTTCAGGCGCGCCATGTTCCAACGCACCCAGGCCAGGGCTTGGAGCGTGGCACGGGGCGACAGCATGTGAGCGCTGCGTTGTTCAGCCAGGCCGGCGATGCCCAGGCGTTGCAGGTTGTCCAGGCGTTGCTGACGCACCTGTTGGCGCTGTTGGCCAAGGGCTGGTGCGCCGTAGCCGCGCGCCGGGCTGATCAGCACCAGCCGGTTGACGCGATGGGCCTGTGAACTGCGGGCGAACGCCAGGGCGGTGAGGGCGCCGAGGGAGTGGCCGACCAGCACACATTCCTCGACACCCAGCGCATCCAACATCTGCGCCAGACGGGCTGCGTACTGTTCTGCCTTGGGCGCATCCGACTCCAGCGGGCTGGAATCGCCGTAGCCGGGAGCGTCCCAGGCGATGACCCGGGCCTGGGGCGCCAGTTGCCGCGCCACTTGCAGCCAGGACGCCGCCCCGGAGCCGATACCGTGCAGCAGCACCACCACCGGCCCCGCGCCACATTCACGCAATGCCTGTTGCCCACCGGCCGAGGCCACCAGGCGTTGGGGGAAATCGCGCTCCAGCTGGGCTTGCAGGTCCGCCGGCGGCGCGGCTTGAGAGAGTCCTGGCAGCATGGGCTTATCCGCGCTTGATCGAGGCCAGAGGGTGCTCTGGCGGGTAGGTCGGCGTGATGGGTTTTTTCGCGCCGAGCATCACGCACATCAACGCGTCTTCGTCGCCGACGTTGATCTCTTCGCGGTATACGCCCGGTGGCACGGAAATCACGTCTCGGTCGGTGAGGATGGTCTCGAAGCGCTCGCCGTCTTTTTCCAGCACCACCTTGAGCTTGCCGCGCAGCACGAAGAACACTTCTTCGACGTCGATGTGCAAGTGCGGCGGGCCTTCGTGGCCAGCCGGGATCACCATGGTGGAGAAGGTGAAATGCTCCGACGGGATGGTGTTCATGTCGGTGCTGATGCCGGTGCCACCGGTGCCGATGTAGCGCATCTGGGCGCGGCGGAACTTGGGGTCGTAGTCGGCCTGGAACTTCAGCGCATCCCAGTCGTACTTGCGCGTTTCGTAACGGGCGATACGGGTGTTCATCCAGCTTTCCAGGCTGGCGCCGGCCGGGCGATCCCAGCTTTTCGGGGTGTCGTTTTGGGCAGATAGATCAGTCATGACAGTCTCCAGATCAAGGCATGACGAACCCGCCGTTGACCGGCAGGGTTTGTCCAGTGATGAAGCGGGCAAGGTCGGACAGCGCGAACAGCACGGCGCCGCTGACGTCTTCGGGCAATTGCGGGCGTTGGATGGCCCGCTGGTCGTTGTACAAACGGTGGCGTGCCTCGGGCACGTAGGCGGTGGCTTCCACCAGCACCAGGCCAGGGGCGATGGCGTTGACGGTGATGTTGTCGGCGCCCAGTTCGCGGGCCAGGCTGCGGGTCATGGCGATGATTGCGCCCTTGCTGGCAACGTAGGCCAACAGGTTCGGCGCGCCCCACAGGGGCGTGTCGGAGGCCAGGTTGACGATGGCGCCGTGGCCGCTGGCTCGCAGCGCCGGCAGGCAGGCGGTGGTCATCAGCCAGGTGCCGCGCACGTTGACCTGCATCACCTGGTCCCAGGTGTCGATGCTCAGGTCTTCGCAGCCTTTGCCACCGGAGTTGGTGATGGAGGCGTTGTTCACCAGGCCATCGAGGCCGCCCAGCACATCGAGTGTCGCGGTGATGCATGCCTGGATCGACTCAGGCTGGGCCAGGTCGACAGTGACAGCCTGCACGTCCAGGCCCAGGGCCTGCAATTCACACGCCGCCTGTTGCACACGGTCTTGCAGCACATCGGCAATCACCACGCGCGCACCGGCCTGGCCGATGGCTTGGGCGAACCCGTAACCCAGGCCACGGGCACCGCCGGTTACCAGTACGCGGCGACCTTCGAGCAAACGGTTCTGGTTGTTCATCATTGCGTGCTCAACATGGCTTTGGGCATGTAGTGCAGGACGCGTTTTTCTGCCCACACCACGGCGCCGTAGGCGACCACCCCAATCAGGGTGAGCATGACGATGGCGACGAATACACCGGCCGTGTTGCCTTGGCCCTCGGCGTCCACCAACAGGAAGCCCAGGCCCTGGTTGCCGCCGACCAGCTCGCCGACGGTGACGCCGATCACCGCCAGGGTGGAGGCGATGCGCAGGCCGGAAAACAGCGCGGCCATGGCGGAGGGGAATTCCACCAGGCGGAAGATCTGCCAGCGGCTGGCGTTCATGGTGCGCACCAGGTTGATCATGTCCGGGTCGACCGTGCGGATCGCCGAGAGCACGTTGATCATCACTGGGAAAAACACGATCAGGATCGCGATCAGAATTTTCGGGTAGATGGTGTAGCCCAGCCACATCACGAACAGCGGCGCAAAGGCGACCTTCGGCGCAATCTGCAGCGCCAGGATGTAGGGCGACAGCATCGCTTCAGCCGCGGGCGACAGGCCCAGGGACACCCCAATCATTACGCCCAGCAAGGCGCCCAGGGCGAAGCCGACGACGATCTCCATGGCGGTGATCAGGGTGTGTTGCAGCAGGCCGCCGCTGTGCCACATCACCAGGCTTTCCTGGGCCACGCGGCTGAGTTTGGGCATGACGAACTCGGGCATGCCGAGCAGCCCGGGGCCCCATTGCCAGAGCGCCAGGAACAGGATCAGCAGCGCCACGCTACCGAGCACGGAGGGGTTCAGGTTTTTCATCGTATGCGTACCTTGTTGTCCGGTGCGTTATTGCGCGGCGACCGGGCTGTCGACGAATTGGTTGGTGAACAGCTCACCCAGCGGGGTTTCCCGGGGGACGATGCCTTCGCTTACGTAGAACTGACGCACCTTGTCCAGACGCTCGGGGTCGATGTGCCCCAGCACGCGCTGGTTGGCGTAGACGTGCTCGACATAGAGCTTGAAGATCTTCTCCAGCGAGTCTTCCTTGCCGGCGTAGGTCGGGACCGCCTTGGCAAAGGTGACGGCGGCGGCGCGCGGGTCCTGGATAATGTCGTGCATGCCTTTGAGGGTGGCCTGGACCACGCCGCGTACCACCTGGGGGTGGTTTTTGATGGCGTCATCCGAGGCGAGGATGGCCTGGGCCATGCTTTCGAAAATCTGCTCCTGGGGAATCAGCTTGATCTGCGCGCCGGCTTCTTCGGCGGTGACCATCCAATCCGGCACACCGGCCATGGCCTGGGCCTTGTTGGCTGTAAACAACTGCCAGACCCCGGCAGGCCCCGCGGCCTGGATGTCCACGTCGTTCTTGCCAAGGCCGGCCTTGCGCAACGAGGCAAGCAGCGCGTAGTAGGTGGTGTCCGAATACGACATCACCGTCATGGTCTTGCCCTTGAGGTCGCTGACGTTATTGATGTTGTCCTTGGAATGGGTGGCGATCATGGTCACGCCGCCCGCGCCCAGCACCGCCACGGCGCGCACCGGGATACCGTTGCCGCGCACCATGATCGGCGTGTCGCCGATGGCACCGCCGAGCAGGGCATTGCCGGCGCCGATCTGCTTGGCCACGTCCACGCCACCTTTGGCTGCAATGAACGTGAGGTTCAGGTCCTGGGCCGCGTAATAGCCTTTTTCCTTGGCGATGATCCACGGTGCAAAGGCTGGCAAGTTGGGCGGGGCCGGCAGCAGGTAGGTGACGTCGGTTGGCTGCGCCTGGGCCGCGCAGGTCAGGCCGAGGCCAAGGCTGAGCGCGCAAAAACGTTGGAACAGAGACTTGAGCATGGAAACTCCTGAATCGGTTGAGGGCCGCAAGCGCGGTAATCAGTGCAGTTCGGTGTCGGCGCCGACGTGCAGCAGCTCCATCAGGCGACCGACCAGCGGGCCGATCTCCGGTAGCTTGCGGCGCTCCAGCGGGTTATCGCGAAACGGCAGGTCGATGCTGATTTCTTCGATGATGGTGCCGGGGCGGGCGCTCATGACCAGCAACCGGTCGGACATGGCGATGCCCTCGATCAGGTCGTGGGTGATGAACAGCGCAGTCTTCTTTTCATCGAACAGCATCCGCGCCATGTCCTGCTGCAGGATCATCTTGGTCTGGGCGTCGAGGGCGGAAAACGGCTCATCGAGGAACAACACCTGGGGGTCGATGGCCAGGGTGCGTGCCAGGGCGGCGCGTTGGCGCATGCCGCCAGAGAGCTGGAACGGGTAGTGGTCGGCGAAGCCGTTGAGGTGGCAACGGTCGAGCAGGTCCAGAGCCACCTTCTGCCGGGTCGCGCTGGGCACGCCTTGAATCTCCAGGCCCAGTTCGACGTTGCGGCGAATGCTGCGCCAGGGCATCAGCAAATCTTTTTGCAGCATGAACGCGACTTGCGGCACGGGCCCGGTCACCGGCTCGCCGCCCACGAAGACTTCACCTTCAGTGGGGCGATACAGGCCAGAACCCATATTGAGGATGGTGCTCTTGCCACAGCCGGACGGACCGATGATCGACACGACCTCGCCGCGACGAATCTTGAAGTTCACATCGCGAATGGCAAAGGGCGCTTCTGTTTTACCTTTGGCTGGGAAACATTTACCGACATTACGGAATTCAATTTCAGTCGGCTCCAGCTCTTCCTTAAGTGCGGGCGTATTCCATTGGGGCGTCACGGCGTACATCTCTTTCACAGCCATCAGGAAGGTACTCTGGTCTGTTTTATAGGTGATACGCCGTTTAGTGCATGAACAATGCCAGTGAGTTAATTCCTACAAATTTTTGTTGAATTCCCTTTTAAATTAATTGGTTGCGAGATTAAGGTTACTTATTGAGCGTTTCATATATGAAACCATTGTTTTTATATGGCACGAAACTGCACACCGTTTGTGCACGCAATGGGAACTTGCAATGAATCAATGCTTTTTCAAGTAACGCCGCAGGCGTGATGTTTTATAGGTGAAACGCATTAACAGCGCTTTATATAAGGAGAGGAATTACGGGCAAAAAAAAGGGCCTGAAGAACGAGTCTTCAAGCCCTCAAAAGGTGAGAGGTGTCTAGTCCCTCAGCCTGGTGAGCGGTGCAACAAACGCTTAGGCCTTCAGCGGGACCAAGCGTGGGGCAATCATGTTTTCCGGGCGCAGGATGTCGTCGAGCATGGCGTCGTCGAGCAAGCCTTCTTCGCGTACCAGTTCCAGCACGCCGCGCCCGCTTTCAAGCGCGATACGCGCAATGCGGGTGGCATTTTCATAGCCGATGTACGGGTTCAGCGCGGTGACTAGGCCGATGGAGTGTTCCACCAGTTCGCGGCAGCGGGCTTCGTTGGCGGTGATGCCGACGATGCAGTGCTCGCGCAGCATGTCCATGGCGCGTTGCAACAGGCGGATCGAGTCGAAGATCTTGAAGGCGATCAGCGGCTCCATCACGTTCAACTGCAGTTGGCCGCCTTCGGCTGCCATGGTCAGGGCCAGGTCGTTACCGATGACCTGGAACGCTACCTGGTTGACCGCTTCCGGGATCACCGGGTTGACCTTGCCGGGCATGATCGAGCTGCCTGGCTGGCGAGCCGGCAGGTTGATCTCGTTGATGCCGGTGCGTGGGCCGCTGGACAACAGGCGCAGGTCGTTGCAGATCTTCGACAGCTTCACGGCGGTACGCTTGAGCATGCCGGAGAACAGTACGAAGGCGCCCATGTCGGAGGTGGCTTCGATCAGGTCGGCCGCCGGTACCAGCGGCTGGCCGCTGATGGTGGCCAGGCGTTGTACGGCCAGGGCCTGGTAGCGCGGGTCGGCGTTGATGCCGGTACCGATCGCGGTGCCGCCCAGGTTCACTTCGGTCAGCAGCTCTGGCGCCAGGGTTTTCAGGCGGGCCAGGTCTTCACCCAGGGTGGTGGCGAAGGCGCGGAATTCCTGGCCGAGGGTCATCGGCACGGCGTCTTGCAACTGGGTGCGGCCCATTTTCAGCACATGGCTGAACTCGGCGCCTTTGGCGGCGAACGCCTGGATCAGGCTGTCGAGGCTGGCCAGCAGCGCGTCATGGCCCAGCAGCAGACCCAGGCGGATCGCGGTCGGGTAGGCGTCGTTGGTCGACTGCGCCATGTTCACGTCGTTGTTGGGGTGCAGGTACTGGTATTCGCCCTTCTGGTGACCCATGGCCTCCAGCGCGATGTTGGCGATGACTTCGTTGGCATTCATGTTGGTTGAAGTGCCAGCGCCGCCTTGAATCATGTCCACCACGAACTCTTCGTGGAAATCGCCGCGGATCAGACGAGCACAGGCTTCGCTGATGGCAGCGTGCTTGGCTTCGCTGAGCTGGCCCAACTCGCGGTTGGCGTCAGCCGCTGCTTGCTTGACCATTGCCAGACCGACCACCAATTTCGGGTAATGCGAAATCGGAACGCCCGAGAGACGGAAGTTATTCACCGCTCGCAGGGTCTGGATGCCGTAATACGCTTGAACCGGTACTTCGAGTACGCCAAGCAGGTCTTTTTCGGTACGGAAAGATGCAGCAGAGGACATGACGGAAATCATCTCAATATGGACCCGGAACTGGCCGGAACGCTGCGAATGCTAGGCTTGTAGAACTTTTTGGGCCAATGCTGTTAAACACTGGCCTATGCACAAACGGCATAATGTGGATGTGACCCGGTTATCTTGGCGGGCGTGTGTGCCAAAATGGTGCATTCCGTGGGAGGCAGTGATGAACCTTGAGAGCAAGTGGTTGGAAGACTTCAGCGCCCTGGCAGCGACGCGTAGTTTTTCCCAGGCGGCTGAGCGGCGCTTTGTCACCCAGCCGGCGTTCAGTCGGCGTATCCGCAGCCTGGAAGCCGCGCTGGGGCTGACGCTGGTCAACCGTTCACGCACGCCGGTGGAGCTGACAGCGGCCGGGCAGTTGTTTCTGGTGACGGCGCGCACCGTGGTCGAACAGCTGGGCGAAGTGCTGCGCCATTTGCATCATCTGGAAGGCGGGCAGGGCGAAGTCATGCAAGTGGCGGCCGCGCACTCCCTGGCACTGGGCTTTTTCCCGCGCTGGATCGCGCAGTTGCGCAACGAAGGGCTGAACATTGCCACGCGGCTGGTCGCCACCAACGTCGGCGACGCCGTGCACGCCCTGCGCGAAGGCGGTTGCGACCTGATGCTGGCGTTCTACGACCCGGACGCGGCGATGCAAATGGACGCCGAGATTTTCCCGTCGCTGCACCTGGGTAACACCGAAATGCTCCCGGTGTGTGCCGCCGATGCCGATGGCAAGCCGCTGTTCGACCTGGAAGGCGAGGGCAGTGTGCCGCTGTTGGCCTACAGCGCCGGCGCGTTCCTGGGCCGCTCGGTGAACTTGCTGCTGCGCCAGCGTGCCCTGCGCTTTACGACCATTTACGAAACCGCCATGGCCGACAGCCTCAAGAGCATGGCGCTCGAAGGCTTGGGTATCGCCTGGGTGCCGCAGTTGAGCGTACGTGCAGAGCTGGCGCGCGGCGAACTGGTGGTGTGCGGCGGGCCGCAATGGCATGTGCCACTGGAAATTCGCTTGTATCGCTGCGCGTTGGTGCGCAAGGCGAATGTGCGGTTGTTGTGGCGCAAGCTGGAAGGTGGGGCAGCGCAAGGCGCTTGAGCCCAGCGTAGGACACATGTGGGAGCTGGCTTGCCTGCGATAGCGGTGTGTCAGCTAACCTATTTGGCCCTGATCCACTGCTATCGCGGGCAAGCCAGCTCCCACAGGATTTCGTGGTGTTTTCGCTGACTCTTAAGTCAATAAAACCGCCACTTTGCGCCGCTAGACAGATGGTCATCCCAGGGGCTGTTTATCTGGATTATTACGGTATACTGCGCGGCCTTCGGCCGGTCCAACCGGCCTTAATTCGTACACCAAGCCACGCCGGATTTCCTGCGTGGCTTGTTGTTTTTTGACGCGCCTGCGGGCGCCCAGAGAGAAGAGGCACGACGATGAGTGCATTGGTTGGCGTGATCATGGGCTCCAAGTCCGATTGGTCCACCCTTAGCCACACCGCCGATATGCTGGAAAAACTCGGCATTCCGTACGAAGTGAAGGTGGTCTCCGCCCACCGCACCCCGGATTTGCTGTTCCAGTATGCCGATGAAGCAGAATCCCGTGGCATCGAGGTGATCATCGCCGGTGCCGGCGGCGCGGCGCACTTGCCTGGCATGTGTGCGGCCAAGACTCACCTGCCCGTGCTTGGCGTGCCGGTGCAGTCGTCGATGCTCTCGGGCGTGGATTCGCTGTTGTCCATCGTGCAGATGCCGGCCGGCATCCCGGTGGCAACCCTGGCGATCGGCAAGGCCGGCGCGATCAACGCAGCCTTGCTGTCGGCCAGCATCCTGGGCGCCAAGCACCCGCAGTTTCATGCGGTGCTGAAAAAATTCCGTGCTGAGCAGACAGACAGCGTGCTGGACAATCCAGACCCACGCATCGCCTGAGGTTGTTGAAGATGAAGATCGGTGTAATCGGTGGCGGCCAACTGGGCCGCATGCTGGCTTTGGCGGGTACGCCGCTGGGGATGAACTTCGCTTTCCTGGACCCGGCGCCGGACGCCTGCGCTGCGGCCCTGGGTGAACATCTGCGCGCTGACTACAGCGACCCGGATCACCTGCGTCAACTGGCCGACGAAGTTGACCTTGTGACCTTCGAATTCGAAAGCGTCCCGGCTGAAACCGTGGCCTTCCTGTCGCAGTTCGTGCCGGTGTACCCGAGCGCCGAAGCCCTGCGCATTGCTCGCGACCGCTGGTTCGAAAAGAGCATGTTCAAGGACCTGGGCATTCCGACCCCGGCCTTCGCCGATATTCAGTCCCAGGCCGACCTGGACGCTGCGGTTGCCAGCATCGGCCTGCCGGCGGTGTTGAAAACCCGTACCCTGGGTTACGACGGTAAGGGCCAGAAAGTCCTGCGCACCGCCGACGATGTGGTCGGTACCTTTGCCGAGCTGGGCAGCGTTGCCTGCCTGCTGGAAGGCTTCGTGCCGTTCACCGGCGAAGTGTCGCTGATCGCCGTGCGTGCCCGTGATGGCGAAACCCGCTTTTACCCGTTGGTGCACAACACCCACGTCAACGGCATCCTGAAAGTGTCGGTAGCCAGCACTGACCACCCGCTGCAGGCCCTGGCCGAAGATTATTCCAGCCGCGTCCTGAAGCAACTGGATTATGTCGGCGTGATGGCGTTCGAGTTCTTTGAAGTCGACGGTGGCCTGAAGGCCAATGAAATCGCCCCGCGTGTGCACAACTCCGGGCACTGGACCACCGAAGGCGCCGAGTGCAGCCAGTTCGAAAACCACCTGCGGGCGGTGGCGGGCTTGCCGTTGGGCTCCACGGCCAAGATCGGCGAGAGCGCCATGCTCAACTTCATCGGTTCTGTGCCGCCGGTAGAGCGCGTGATGGCGATCGACGATTGCCACGTGCATCACTACGGCAAGGCCTTCAAGGCCGGGCGCAAGGTCGGCCACGCCAACCTGCGTTGCAAGGACCGCGCGACGCTGCAGGCGCAGATCCTCAAGGTTGAAGCGCTGATCGCCGAACAATAAGCCTGGCCCTGGCGGGAACCATTGGGGTTCTGCGTCTCTCTGATTGCAGGATGCCAAAGCCTGACTAGGCTTTGGCATGACTCATACCAATCAGAGGGAAATGCCATGGGTATCATCGGAACCATCTTTATCGGCTTGATCGTCGGCCTCCTGGCGCGCTTCCTCAAGCCTGGCGACGACAGCATGGGCTGGATCATGACCATCCTGCTGGGTATCGCCGGTTCCCTGGCCGCGACCTACGGCGGTCAGGCCCTGGGGATCTACCAGGCTGGCCAGGGCGCGGGCTTCATCGGCGCGCTGGTAGGTGCCGTCGTGTTGCTGGTGATCTACGGCCTGGTCAAAAAGAAGTAATCAGCCGACAAAGTCCTCTGCGCTGCGCAGGCGCAGAGGGCTAGAATGCTCGGCACTTGTATTTGCCGAGCCTCTCCATGCGCCGTCTTCTGTTAACGCTTCTTCTGCTGGGCTCTGGCCTGGCGCACGCTGGCGAACTGCCGGAAACCGACTGGCTCGACCTGATGCCGCTGTCGGATCAGAAAGCCCTCGAGGCCATGCCCGAGATCGACCATAACTCCCCGGAAGCCCAAGGCACCTTCACCGAAAAGGGTGGCTTGAAGCAGAGCAAGGGCCTGCCTGCGGTGATGTATTCCACCAAGACCGTAGCGGCCATGAACGGTAAGAATATCCGCATTGGTGGGTATCCGGTGCCGTTGGAAACCGATGCAAAAGGCCGCAGCACGTTGTTCTTTCTGGTCCCGTATCCGGGCGCCTGCATCCATGTGCCGCCACCGCCGCCCAACCAACTGGTGTTGGTGCGCTATCCCAAGGGGCTGAAGCTGGATGATATCTACACGCCGCTGTGGGTCACGGGCACGTTGAAGGTGGAGAAGGTCAATAACGACTTGGCGGATGCCGCGTATGCGCTGGAGGCGGGGAAGGTGCGGGTAGTAAAGGAATCTGATCTCTAAAGCCCAATACATAACCAATGTGGGAGGGTCCTGAACTCTGTAGGAGCGAGCTTGCTCGCGAAAAACGTCAACGATAACGCGTGTTTCCTGAATAAACGCGGCGTCTGTGGGTTTTTCGCGAGCAAGCTCGCTCCTACAGGGGTTAGGGCTTGCCCCCTTTTATCTACAGGGTGATCGCGGTGATGCTTACGCCCAGAGTGTGGCTTTCGCCGGGCGCCAGGGTCACCACATCATCCAGCACGTTGGCCGTCTCGATGCACAACATACCCTGCCAGCCGTCATCGGCCATATCGTCGAACGCCTTGGCGCGTTCGGTCCAGGGGTTCCAGACCACGGTGGATTTGGAGCCTTCGCTGGTGAGTTGGATACGGCGCTGCCAGTCGCTATCAACGATATTCAGCTGTGCCGGCGTATTCAGGTAAATGCGGTCTGTTTCGGCGCTGAAGTGCAGCAGCCCGGCTTGCTGCTTCTCGGCCCACCCATCGGCGGTATCGATATAATCCACGCCATCCAGGCCCTCGACCTGCACCTTGCGCACATCGCTCACGGCGAAGTAGGTGTGCAGGGCCTGGCTGAGGGTCACGGTGTCGGTGCCACGGTTTTGACTGGTCAGGCGGATGTGCAGGTGGTCATCCAACAGCAGGCTCAGCGTCAGGTCTACCTGATGGGGCCAGCCTGGAAAGCCGCCCGCCGGCACCGGCAATACCAGGTCTACTCGCAGCGTCTGGCCGTTGAGTTCGGTGGTGGCCAGCTCCCAACGCGCGGTGCGCACAAAACCGTGGGCGCCGGCAGGCTGATCGCTCTGGCGCATGGCTTTGACGCTTTGCGGGTTGCGGTCGAACACCCCGAACCACGGCCAACACACCGGTACGCCGGTACGAATGCCTTTGCCCTGCTTGAACACGGCCTCAGGGTTCGGCCAGATCAGCGGCTGTTCGCCCTCGCGCTGGTAACTGAAGATATGCGCACCCTGTTGGGCCACCATCAGCTCGGCACCGTTGTGGCGGATGCGCCAGCAGTCCAGCTCGTCGATTTTTACCGTCTCAACGTGGGGCGTAGGCATGACAAAGCTCTCTTAGTGGCAGGCAATGGGGCAATTGACCGTTAAAACCCGGCGAGGTTTAACGCGCCCGTGACGGTACTGAGCGCGTGCGGCCGCTGCCATCGATGGCGACGAACACAAATACGGCTTCGGTCACCTTGCGCCATTCGCTGGACAGCGGATCGTCGCTCCACACTTCGACCATCATCTGGATCGAGCTGCGGCCGATTTCCAGAGCCTGGGTATAGAAGGAAAGCTGCGCGCCCACGGCTACCGGCACCAGGAACGCCATGCGATCAATGGCCACGGTGGCCACGCGCCCACCGGCGACCTTGCTGGCCATTGCCGTGCCCGCCAGGTCCATCTGCGCGACCAGCCAGCCGCCGAAGATATCGCCAAAGCCGTTGGTTTCACGCGGGAGCGCAGTGATTTGCAGGGCGAGATCGCCTTGCGGGATAGGATCTTCTTGTTCGAGTTCGATCATGCCGGGGGGTGCCTCTGACCCGTGACTCTTGGACTATGTAATCGGTGAATAGCCGTCTTGGAAAAACGATTCAGCCCCGAACATACTACGTTCGTCACGTTTTTCGAAAGGCGCCTTGAGGGAAACTCTGCGAAATCGGCTGGCCGGTGCCAACGACGGTTTCGCGCAACTTCCACGCAATAGACAGGTGCAGGGCTGTGAGTATATCGGTCGATAGCCTGCGCGACGACCATCTGCTCCTGATTTTGTGCATCTATATAGAAGTGTTTCCAGGCGTCAAAAAATTGGCCAAAACAGTCATCCAACTTGAGGGGTTTGACCATTGTTTCTTTTTAGCGCTGGCCGTCAGTATCTGATGGCGTTTTCGGCCCCCCATAATAATTCGGAAAGGGAATAAGTCGCTTCGTAAGTGGGGATGCTTGCGAGGTGGCGCTGATGCGGCGCAAGGGTTTGGACTGTGCTTTTCCGGGCAATTTGCTATCGTGCCGGACCTGCCAGGCGCAAACCCACGCTGTTGCGGATTCCTGATCTGACTAATAAGAGAAGCCTTGCCATGACCACAGTGCCTTCAAGCATTGCGCCGCCCGCACGACCGCTTAACCGCAACGACTACAAGACCCTGTCGCTGTCTGCCCTGGGTGGGGCGCTGGAGTTCTACGACTTCATCATCTTCGTGTTTTTCGCCACCGTGGTCGGAAAACTGTTCTTCCCTGTCGACATGCCCGAATGGCTGCGCATGATGCAGACGTTCGGCATCTTCGCGGCCGGCTACCTGGCGCGCCCGCTGGGCGGCATCATCATGGCGCACTTCGGTGACCTGCTGGGCCGCAAGAAGATGTTCACCCTGAGCATCTTCATGATGGCCGTGCCGACCCTGATCATGGGCCTGCTGCCGACCTACGCACAGATCGGCCTGTGGGCACCGGTCCTGTTGCTGCTGATGCGTATTATCCAGGGCGCAGCGATTGGCGGCGAGGTGCCGGGTGCCTGGGTGTTCGTCTCCGAACACGTCCCGCCCCGTCACATCGGCTATGCCTGCGGCACCCTGACCAGCGGCCTCACCGCGGGTATTTTGCTCGGCTCGCTGGTGGCTACCGCCATCAATAGCGCCTATACACCGGAGCAGGTCTCCGATTACGCCTGGCGAATCCCGTTCCTGCTCGGCGGCGTATTCGGCCTGCTGTCGGTGTACCTGCGTCGCTGGCTGCATGAAACCCCGATCTTCGCCGAGATGCAGCAACGCAAGAGCCTGGCCGCTGAGCTGCCCTTGCGCGCCGTGTTGCGCGATCACCGTGGCGCCATTGTGCTGTCGATGCTGCTGACCTGGCTGCTGTCGGCTGGCGTGGTGGTGGTGATCCTGATGACCCCGACCGTGCTGCAGACCATCTATCACTTCAGCCCTACGGTTGCGCTGCAAGCCAACAGCCTGGCCATCGTGACCCTGAGCCTGGGCTGCATCGCCTCGGGTGCCCTGGCCGACCGTTTTGGCGCCGGTCGCGTGCTGGTTACCGGTTGCGCACTGCTGCTGGCAACTTCCTGGACGCTGTATCACAGCCTGATGGCGCATCCCGACTGGCTGTTCCCCTTGTATGCCCTGACCGGCCTGTTTGTCGGCACCATCGGCGTAGTGCCCTACGTGATGGTCAAAGCCTTCCCGCCGGTGGTGCGTTTCAGTGGCCTGTCGTTCTCCTACAACGTCGCCTATGCCGTGTTCGGTGGGCTGACGCCATTGGTGGTGTCGCTGCTGATGAAGGAGAGCCCGATGGGGCCGGCGTACTACGTGGCTATCCTGTGTGTGATGGGGATGGCGGTAGGCGGCTACCTGTGGAAACGCGGCCGCTAAAACCTGCCTGATCATTGTGGTGGGGGAGCAGGCTGCCTCACCACAGTGAACGTGTTTGTTCTGTTTTTTACTTCGCTTCCCGATAGTGGCCTTTCATCTAATTGTCATATTTAAGACATAGAGTGTTCACACGGCCTGCCGATACTTGGCCCCGATCCAATTATCCCTATCTGCTAGGAGCAAGGCATGAAACTGAAACGTTTGATGGCGGCAATGACTTTTGTCGCTGCTGGCGTTGCGACCGCCAACGCGGTGGCCGCTGGTGTTGATCCGGCAATCCCGGCTTACGTCAAGACCACTGGTGTGTCGGGCAACCTGTCCAGCGTCGGCTCCGATACCCTGGCTAACCTGATGACCCTGTGGGCCGAGGGTTACAAAAAGGAATACCCGAACGTCAACATCCAGATTCAAGCTGCCGGCTCTGCCACTGCGCCACCTGCGTTGACTGAAGGCACCTCCAACCTGGGCCCGATGAGCCGCAAGATGAAGGACACCGAACTGGCGGCCTTCGAGCAGAAGTACGGCTACAAGCCAACGGCAATCCCGGTTGCGGTGGATGCCCTGGCGGTATTTGTGCACAAGGACAACCCGATCCAGCACCTGACCATGGAACAGGTCGATGCGATCTTCTCCTCGACGCGTCTGTGCGGCGCCAAGGCCGATGTGAAAACCTGGGGCGACCTGGGCGTGACCGGCGACCTGGCCAACAAGCCAGTGCAACTGTTCGGGCGTAACTCGGTATCCGGCACCTATGGCTACTTCAAGGAAGAAGCCCTGTGCAAAGGCGACTACAAGCCAAACGTGAACGAACAACCGGGTTCGGCTTCGGTCGTGCAGTCGATCAGCTCCTCGCTGAACGGCATCGGTTACTCGGGCATCGGCTACAAGACCGCCAGCGTGAAGACCGTGCCACTGGCCAAGAAAGGCAGCACTGACTACATCGAAGACTCCGAAGAAAACGCCCTGAACGGCAAGTATCCGCTGTCGCGTTTCCTCTACGTGTACGTCAACAAAGCCCCGAACAAGCCACTGGCGCCGCTGGAAGCTGAGTTCGTGAAACTGGTGCTGTCCAAGCAGGGCCAGGAAGTCGTGGTCAAAGACGGCTACATCCCACTGCCAGCCAAAGTCGCCGCCAAGGCCCTGGCTGACCTGGGTTTGAAAGAAGGCAACTAAGTAGCTGGGCTGGGTAAAACCGGCCCTTCTGTAGGAGCGAGCTTGCTCGCGAAAGACGATAGGGCACCGCGTTTATTCAGAAACGGCGCGTTATCGTTAACGGTCTTCGCGAGCAAGCTCGCTCCTACAGAAACTCCTAATTTTTTATCCGCTGCCAGCCCTGCTTTGCGGCGGATTTGTTGCGTCACTGCACTGTCATCTTTCTGTCATACAGGATCGCTAGGGTGTGCGCATGAATGATCTGGCCAATTCCACCATGACGACGACTTCCCCTCCCAAGCGCATTGATTTCAATACGCCTGAGCTGCAACGCAAGCGCCGCATTCGCGCGCTCAAGGATCGCTTCACCCGTTGGTATGTGCTGGTCGGCGGCCTCGCCGTGCTGGCGGCCATTACCCTGATCTTCTTCTTTCTCGCCTACGTGGTTGCACCGCTGTTCCAGGGCGCCTCGTTGACCAAGGAAGACGCGTTGACGCCGGCCTGGATGCAAGACGCCGGCAAGCCGTTGATGATCTCCCTCGAAGAACAGAACCAAGTTGCCATGCGGGTCTCCGACAAGGGCCAGGCGTTGTTCTTTGCCGTGGACACCGGTGCCGAGCTCAAGCGTGTCGACCTGCCGCTTCCGGCCGGTACCAGCGTTGCGTCCATTGGTGAAGACCAGCCGGGCAGCCCGCTGGTGATCCTCGGCTTGTCCAATGGCCAGTCTTTGGTGTTCCGCCACACCTATAAGGTGTCGTACCCGGACGGCAAGAAAACCATCAGCCCAGCGATCGAATACCCCTACGGCGAAACGCCCATCGTGCTGGATGACGCCGGTCGGCCGCTGGAACACGTTGCGCTCAACGCCACCGACACCTCCCTGGTGGTGGCAGGGTCCGCCGGTTCGCACTTGAACGTGCTGACCCTGAGCCGCGAAGAAAACATGATGACCGGTGAAGTCACCAGCGAGCAGAAGCGTGTCGAGCTGCCGCAGATGACCGAGCCGGTGAAGGCGATCTTCATCGACCCACGCCAGCAGTGGCTGTATGTGATCAACGGCCGTGCACTGGCCGACGTGTTCAGCCTGCGCGACAAAAGCCTCAACGGGCGCTACAAACTGCTGGAAGACGCCGACACGGAAATCACCGCCAGCACCCAGCTGGTCGGCGGCATCTCGCTGATCCTGGGTAACTCCAAAGGCGGCCTGGCCCAGTGGTTCATGGCCCGTGACCCGGATGGCGAGCAACGCCTGAAGCAGATCCGCACCTTCCAGATGGGCACTGCACCCATCGTCGAAATCAGCGCTGAAGAGCGCCGCAAAGGCTTCACCGCCCTGGATGCTGCTGGCCAGTTCGGCGTGTTCCACAGCACCGCTCACCGCACCTTGCTGGTGGACCCGGTGGTGGACGGCCTGGGCCTGTTCGGCATGTCGCCACGGGCCAACCGTGTGATCGTCGAGGCGGGTGGTAAGCTGCAACCGCTGTTGCTCGATAACCCGCACCCGGAAGTGTCGTGGAGCGCGTTGTGGAGCAAGGTCTGGTACGAAAACTACGACGAGCCTAAATACGTCTGGCAGTCCACGGCCGCCAACACCGACTTCGAACCCAAGATGAGCCTCGCCCCGCTGACCTTCGGTACCTTGAAGGCTGCGTTCTACGCCATGCTGCTGGCGGCGCCACTGGCGGTTGCTGCGGCGATCTACACCGCTTACTTCATGGCACCGAGCCTGCGCCGCAAGGTCAAGCCGGTGATCGAATTGATGGAAGCCATGCCGACCGTGATCCTCGGCTTCTTCGCCGGCCTGTTCCTGGCGCCGTATGTGGAAGGGCACCTGCCGGGCATTTTCAGCCTGTTGATGCTGTTGCCGATTGGCATCCTGATGGCGGGCTTTGTCTTCAGCCGCTTGCCTGAGTCGATCCGCCTGCGCGTTCCCGATGGGTGGGAAAGCGCGATCCTGATTCCGGTGATCCTGTTCGTGGGCTGGCTCTCGCTGTACATGAGCCCGTACCTGGAAACCTGGTTCTTCGGCGGTGACATGCGCATGTGGATCTCTCACGATCTGGGCATTACCTACGACCAGCGCAACGCACTGGTGGTCGGCCTGGCCATGGGTTTCGCGGTGATCCCGAACATCTACTCCATCGCCGAAGACGCCGTGTTCAGCGTGCCACGCGGCCTGACCTTGGGCTCCCTGGCCCTGGGCGCCACACCGTGGCAGACCATGACCCGCGTGGTCATCCTCACCGCCAGCCCGGGCATCTTCTCGGCGTTGATGATCGGTATGGGCCGCGCCGTGGGCGAGACCATGATCGTGCTGATGGCCACCGGTAACACCCCGGTGATGGAGATGAACCTGTTCGAGGGCCTGCGCACCCTGGCGGCCAACGTTGCGGTGGAGATGCCCGAGTCGGAAGTGGGCGGCAGTCATTACCGCGTGCTGTTCCTCTCGGCGCTGGTGCTGCTGTTGTTCACCTTCATCATGAACACCCTCGCCGAGCTGATTCGTCAGCGTCTGCGCAAGAAATACTCGTCGCTTTAAGAAAGGTAGAAGTCTGTGAAACAGAACTCCCTGAATGGATGGTTCAAGAGCGGCGCCCCCGGCGTCTGGATCAGCGGTGGCGCGGTGTCCATCGCGGTCATCATGACCATTGGTTTGCTGGCAGTGATTGCGGTGCGGGGCCTGGGCCATTTCTGGCCGGCCGACCTGATCCAGGCCAACTACAACGTGCCAGGCCAGGCCAACCACATCGTCATCGGCGAAGTGGTGCAGAAAGAAGAAGTGCCGCGTGAGCGCCTGAAAAGCGCGGGCCTGCCGGTACCGGACCAAGGCCCGGAGTTCATGACCCGCGAGTTGATCAAGGTCGGCAACCGCGACCTGAACGGCAACGACTTCACCTGGATCGTCGGTGAGTGGCTCAAGGACCAGACCAAGCCTGCGAACCTGATGGCCATCGAGCGTCGTGAGTGGGGCAACTTCTACGGCACCCTGGTCAACGTCAAGCAGGACGGCAAGGTGATTGCTGAAGGCGAGGCCGCGTGGCCTGAGCTGCAAGCCCGCGTGGACCGCGTGAACAAGCTTGCTGGCCAACTCAAGAGCCTGGAAAAAACCGATATCGGTGCGATCAACGCCGGGCTGGAGCGCATTCGCCTGCATGGTCGCAAGCTGGAGCTGGAAGGCAAGCTCGACGCTGCCGCCCAGGCCGACATGGACGCCGACCGCGCCGAGCTGAACGCCCGCTACCAGGACATCGAAGCGCGCCTGGCCGACCTGCACGCACAGTTCAACCGCGACGCCCTGACGGCGCGTGACGGCAACGGCAAGGAAGTGGAAATCGGCATCGGCAAGGTGGTACACGCCTACCAGCCGAACGCCATGGGCACCATGACCAAGATCGGCTTCTACTTCAGTAAGGTCTGGGAATTTCTCAGCGATGACCCACGGGAAGCCAACACCGAAGGCGGGATCTTCCCGGCCATCTTCGGCACCGTGATGATGACCCTGATCATGGCAATGATCGTGACCCCGTTTGGCGTACTGGCCGCCGTGTACCTGCGTGAATACGCCAAGCAGAACACCCTGACGCGCATCATCCGCATCGCGGTGAACAACCTGGCCGGTGTACCGGCTATCGTCTACGGCGTGTTCGGCCTGGGTTTCTTCGTGTATGTATTGGGGGGCTCGGTCGACCGTCTGTTCTTCGCTGAAGCCCTGCCGGCGCCGACCTTCGGTACGCCGGGGCTGCTCTGGGCCTCGCTGACCCTGGCGCTGCTGGCGGTGCCGGTAGTGATCGTGGCCACCGAAGAAGGCTTGGCGCGCATTCCCCGCACCGTGCGTGAAGGCTCCCTGGCACTTGGCGCGACCAAGGCGGAAACGCTGTGGAAGATCGTGCTGCCGATGGCCAGCCCGGCGATGATGACCGGCATGATCCTCGCCGTGGCGCGTGCCGCCGGTGAAGTGGCGCCGCTGATGCTGGTGGGTGTAGTGAAGCTGGCGCCGTCGCTGCCGCTGGACGGTAACTACCCGTACCTGCACCTGGACCAGAAGATCATGCACCTGGGCTTCCATATTTATGACGTCGGCTTCCAGAGCCCCAACGTCGAAGCCGCACGGCCACTGGTGTACGCCACCGCCTTGCTGCTGGTACTGGTGATCGCCACGCTCAACCTGTCGGCGGTGTGGATTCGTAACCACCTGCGCGAAAAATACAAAGCGCTGGACAGCTAATGCGATCCAATGTGGGAGCTGGCTTGCCTGCGATAGCATCACCGCGGTTTTACTGCAATACCGCGCCGCCCGTATCGCAGGCAAGCCAGCTCCCACAGGGCTCGGCGTCAGGCACAGAATTTGAGTAAGCCGCCCCGGCGGTTCAACGAATGAATTGGTAGCACAGGGAGCATCCCATGCAACACGAAACCCAATCCCACGGCATCAACATGTCTGCCCTGGGTCGCGACAAGCAGAGCCTGAGCCTGGCCCAGGAAACCGTGGCCATCGAAGTCCCCGGCCTGAGCCTGTACTACGGCGACAAGCAGGCGCTGTTCGATGTCAGCATGAACATCCCCAAGCAACGCGTGACCGCCTTCATCGGCCCGTCGGGCTGCGGCAAGTCCACGTTGCTGCGTACCTTCAACCGCATGAATGACCTGGTGGACGGTTGCCGCGTGGAAGGTGCAATCAACCTCTACGGCACCAATATCTACCGCAAGGGCGAAGACGTGGCCGAGCTGCGTCGCCGCGTGGGCATGGTGTTCCAGAAGCCCAACCCGTTCCCCAAGACCATCTACGAAAACGTGGTCTACGGCCTGCGTATCCAGGGCATCAACAAGAAACGCATCCTCGACGAAGCGGTTGAGTGGGCGCTCAAGGGCGCGGCATTGTGGGACGAGGTCAAGGACCGCCTGCACGAATCGGCACTCGGCTTGTCCGGCGGCCAGCAGCAGCGTCTGGTGATCGCCCGTACCATCGCCGTAGAGCCGGAAGTGTTGCTGCTCGACGAACCGTGCTCGGCCCTCGACCCGATCTCCACCCTGAAAGTCGAAGAGCTGATCTACGAGCTCAAGTCCAAGTTCACCATCGTCATCGTGACCCACAACATGCAACAGGCGGCGCGGGTTTCCGACTACACCGCGTTCATGTACATGGGCAAGCTGGTGGAGTTCGGCGATACCGACACCCTGTTCACCAATCCGGCGAAGAAGCAGACCGAAGACTACATCACCGGTCGCTACGGCTAGGAAGCTGTGGTTCTGATTGCACTGACGCTGCGGTTCTCCGCACCTTACCGGACGCTCCAAGGACGCCAACATGATTAGCAAAGAAGGCCTTACCCACCACATCTCCGCGCAGTTCAATGCCGAGCTTGAGGAAGTGCGCAGCCACCTCCTGGCGATGGGCGGGCTGGTGGAGAAGCAAGTCAATGATGCGGTCACCGCGCTGATCGAGGCCGACTCGGGCCTGGCTCAGCAGGTGCGTGAGATTGACGAGCAGATCAACCAGATGGAACGCAATATCGACGAAGAGTGCCTGCGCATTCTTGCCCGCCGCCAGCCAGCGGCCTCGGACCTGCGTTTGATCATCAGCATTTCCAAGTCGGTGATCGACCTGGAGCGCATTGGCGATGAAGCCACCAAGATTGCCCGTCGCGCCATCCAGCTGTGCGAAGAAGGTGAGGCGCCCCGTGGCTACGTGGAAGTGCGCCATATCGGCGATCAGGTGCGCAACATGGTGCGTGATGCCCTGGACGCCTTCGCCCGCTTTGACGCCGAGCTGGCGTTGTCGGTGGCCCAGTACGACAAGATCATCGACCGCGAATACAAGACCGCGCTGCGTGAACTGGCCACCTACATGATGGAAGATCCGCGCTCGATCTCGCGGGTCTTGAACATTATCTGGGTGCTGCGTTCCCTGGAGCGTATCGGCGACCACGCGCGCAATATCTCGGAATTGGTGATTTATCTGGTGCGCGGCACCGACGTGCGGCACATGGGCCTCAAGCGCATGAAGGCCGAAGTTGAAGGGACTGCTGATCTAATCCCTAATGTTTCGGGCGAATCTGACGATAAGTAAGGTTGCCCGAGAAATTAACGCCCGGCCTCTGGCCGGGCGTTTTCGTTTGTGGCATCTGAATTTTTTGCACAGCAGGCGCCATAAAGTCCTTCTGTGACCCGCGAGTTTTGGCAAAATGCCATCAGTCAGGCGTTTTGCATGCCGCCGTTTTTATAGGATGAAGGGTCGATGAGTAAAGTCAGTGTGTTGGTGGTGGATGACGCCTCGTTTATTCGCGACCTGGTGAAGAAGTGCCTGCGCAATTACTTCCCCGGAATCAAGATCGAAGATGCGGTGAACGGCAAAAAGGCGCAATCCATCCTGATGCGCGAAACCTTCGACTTGGTGCTGTGTGACTGGGAAATGCCGGAAATGTCCGGCATTGAGCTGTTGACCTGGTGCCGCGAGCAAGCGCACCTGAAGGCCATGCCGTTCGTGATGGTGACTAGCCGTGGCGACAAGGAAAACGTGGTGCAGGCGATTCAGGCGGGGGTTTCGGGCTACGTGAGCAAGCCGTTCACCAACGAGCAGTTGCTGAACAAGGTCAAGCAGGCCCTGCACAAGATCGGTCGCCTCGATGCGCTGATTGCCAGCGCGCCGACCAAGATGAACTCAGCCTTTGGCAACGACTCCCTGAGCGCCCTGACCGGCGGCAAACCCGAAGCGGTCAAGCCGGCGCCGGTGGCGGCGCCCAGCAAAGGCCTGCTCAACACCCCGCCCGTGAAGGCCCCAACAGCGGCGGCGCCGGCTGGCAGTCGCGGTCAGGGCCAGTTGCGCCTCGCAAGCGGCACTCAGCAATGCGTGATCAAGGCCCTGAGCATCAAGGAGGCGTTGCTGGTGGTAAAGCGTGGCGAGGTCCTGCCTCAGGTACTGGAAAGCGCCGTGCTCGACCTTGAGCAGGGCGACAACGCCGAAGTCGCACGGCTCAACGGCTACCTGCACGCCATCGTCGCCTACGAGCCCAAGCCCGATAGCGACTGGCTGCAACTGACCTTCCGCTTTATCGACCAGGATGCGCAGAAGCTGGATTACATTTCCCGCCTGATCGCCCGTGGCACGGCGCAGAAGCATTTCGTGCCGGGTGCGTAAAGCGCTGCCCCCTGTAGGAGCGAGCTTGCTCGCGAAAAACGTCAACGATAACGCGTGCGTCCTGAATAAACGCGGCGCCTGTGCGTTTTTCGCGAGCAAGCTCGCTCCTACAGGAGGCGCCAGGTCCACAGTCAGTCAAGCAACAGCACCTTGGCCAACACGATCTTCGGCCCTTTCATCTTCTTGATGATGATCCGCAAGCCTTCAACTTCCAGCACTTCTTCCTCTTCCGGCACGCGCTTGAGCGTGTCGTAGATCAGGCCGGCCAGGGTTTCGGCTTCGATGTGGTCCAGGTCGACGCCCAACAGGCGCTCCACCTTGAACAACGGCGTGTCGCCACGTACCAGCAGTTTGCCGGGCTGGTAGGCGAGGATGCCGCGCTCGGCCTTGCGGTGTTCGTCCTGGATATCGCCCACCAGCACTTCCAGCACGTCTTCCATGGTCAGGTAGCCGATGATCTTGCCGTCGGCTTCTTCCACCAGGGCGAAGTGCGCGCCGCCTTTGCGAAACTGCTCCAGCAGTTGCGACAACGGCATATGCCGCGATACGCGTTCCAGTGGGCGGGTCAATTCGGCCAGGTTGAACGATTCGGGGATATGGTCCAGGGCCGCCAGTTCCAGGAGCAAATCCTTGATGTGCAGCAAGCCGACAAACTCGTTGCGCACCGCGTCATATACCGGGTAACGGCTGAATTTGTGACGACGGAACAGCGCGAGGATTTCCTTGAGCGGGGCGTTGAAGTCCAGGGTCACCAGGTCTTCCCGGGAGTTGGCCCAGTCCACCACTTCCAGCTCGCCCATTTCCACGGCGGAGGCCAGTACGCGCATGCCTTGGTCGCTCGGGTCCTGGCCACGGCTGGAGTGCAGGATCAGCTT
Organism: Pseudomonas salmasensis; assembly: GCF_014268375.2. Taxonomy (NCBI): domain Bacteria; kingdom Pseudomonadati; phylum Pseudomonadota; class Gammaproteobacteria; order Pseudomonadales; family Pseudomonadaceae; genus Pseudomonas; species Pseudomonas salmasensis. Next base: position 3,437,566 of record NZ_CP077083.1, on the reverse strand, counting down.
GAGTTCTTCGCGGCTGTAATGGTGCTCATGGTGCGGGCCAGGCTCGCCTTGGCCAGCGATACGCAGGATGGCGTTGGCACTGGCGTTGAGCAGGTAGATGGCCGGGTACATCGCCCAGTAGAACAGGTACAGCGGCACGGCCGTCCACAGCGACAGCAGCTCGGGCTTGCGAATCGCCCAGGATTTGGGGGCAAGTTCGCCGACCACGATGTGCAGGTAGGAAATCACGAAGAAGGCGGCAAAGAACGACACGCCCTTGATCACTTCCGGCGACTGCACGCCGACCGCACCCAGCATCGGCTCGAGGATGTGCGCAAAGGCCGGTTCACCGACCCAGCCCAAGCCCAGGGACGCCAGGGTGATACCCAACTGGCAAGCCGACAGGTAGGCGTCGAGCTGGCTGTGCACGGTACGCAGGATCTGCCCGCGCCAGCCGTTCTTATGGGCGATGGCCTCGACGCGGGTGGCACGCAGTTTGACCATGGCAAATTCCGCCGCAACGAAGAAACCGTTGAGCAGTACCAGGATCAGTGCAAAAAGAATCATGCCGAAATCGGCGAAGAGTGTAGCGAGGGTAATACCAGGGGAAGGGTCCATGATGGGGTTTTGCAGGTTCCGTGTGTTCAATAAGGGGTGACAGGTGGGCCTGAAAGGCAGGCACAAGTCGGCCAATGTAGCGGCTGACGGGGCGCTTGCCTAGTGCCCGCTGCCGGGCGGGGCTGCAATGCTTGCTTTGAAACAACATAAATCCAATGTGGGAGCGGGCTTGCTCGCGAATGCGTCGTGTCAGTCAGTTTATTCATCCACTGATACACCGCATTCGCGAGCAAGCCCGCTCCCACATTTAGCCCTGTTGTGTTTCGAGATTATTTATCTTCTTCGAGTGCCCGCGAACCGGTCACCTGCGCCGGCGGAAAATGGCAGGTAAACGTACTGCCATGCCCCAGCACGCTGCTGATTTCCAGACGGGCCCGGTGGCGCAGCAGCACATGCTTGACGATGGCCAGGCCCAGCCCGGTGCCGCCGGTGTTGGAGTTGCGGCTGGAGTCGACCCGGTAGAAGCGTTCGGTCAGGCGCGGCAGGTGCTTGGCGTCGATACCAATACCCGAGTCCTGCACGCTCAGGTGCGCGCCGTGCTCGTCGGCCCACCAGCGAATGCGGATCTTGCCCTTGTCCTGGGTGTACTTCACCGCGTTGAACACCAGGTTGGAGAAGGCGCTGCGCAGTTCGCCCTCGCTGCCCTTGAGCAGTACGGTTGGGTCGGCCTCCAGCGTGATCTGCTGCCCGCGTTCGCCCGAGAGGGCCTGGGCATCGTTCTTGATCGTCTGCAACAGGCTCTGCACAGCCACGGGGTGGTTATCCGAGGGGTAGTCCGTGGCTTCAAGCTTGGCCAGCAACAGCAGGTCGTTGAGCAGGGTCTGCATGCGTGAGCCTTGCTGCTGCATCTGTTGCAGGGCGCGGCTCCAGCGCGGGTTGATCTCGTCGACATTGTCCAGCAACGTCTCCAGGTAGCCGCAGATCACCGTCAACGGCGTGCGCAGCTCATGGGAAACGTTGGCCACGAAGTCTTTGCGCATCTGTTCCAGCTGGTGGATACGGGTCACGTCACGCACCAGCATCAGGTGCTCGTTGTTGCCGTAGCGGGTCAGGTACAGCTGGATGCGTACGCGGTCGTTGGTGGGCGAGGGGATTTCCAGGGCTTCTTCGTAGTTGTCCTGCTCGAAGTATTCCTTGAAGCGCGGGTGACGCACCAGGTTGGTCACCGGCTGGCCGCTGTCCTGGGGCGTCTTGAGGCCCAGCAGCGTCTCGGCGGCACGGTTCCACCATTCCAGGTTGCCGTCGCTGTCGAGCATGATCACCGCGTCCTTGAGCGCGGCGGTGGATTCTTGCACCCGGTCGATCACCGCTTGCAGGCGCCCGCGTACCCGTTGGTCGCGGCGTTGCAGGTGGTAGATGCTGTCGAACACCTCACCCCACAGGCCGTAGCCATCGGGCGGTGCTTCATCGGGTTTGTGCTGGCGCAGCCATTCATGCAGGCGCAGCAATTGCTTGAGGGTCCAGCCCAGGTACAAGGCAATGCCCACGGCCAGGCTCCAGCCGTAGTAGCCGCTGACCAGCCCCACCAACAGGCAGCCGGTGACCAGCAAGAGCATGTGGCGGATCAGGGTGCCATGCCAGTTTTGGTTCACTTGAACATGCGTCCTTGTCAGCTGTTTAAGTCAGGCGATTAAGTCACGAAACGGCTGGCTCAGCCTTTGGTAGAAAACCGATAGCCGGTGCCGCGCACGGTTTGTACCAGATTCTCGTACGCATCGCCCAAGGCTTTGCGCAGGCGGCGGATATGCACATCCACCGTGCGCTCTTCCACATAGACGTTGCCGCCCCACACCTGGTCGAGCAGTTGGCCACGGGTGTAGGCGCGCTCCTGGTGGGTCATGAAGAATTGCAGCAAGCGGTATTCGGTCGGTCCCATCTCTGCAGGCTTGCCGTCGATGGTCACGCGGTGGCTGATCGGGTCCAGGATCAGGCCGTCGACTTCGATAGGCGCTTCGCCATCGGTCGGGCCGGCGCGGCGCAGCACGGCTTTGAGGCGCGCCACCAGTTCCCGTGGGGAAAACGGCTTGGTGATGTAGTCATCGGCGCCGACTTCCAGGCCCTGGATCTTGTTGTCCTCTTCGCCCTTGGCGGTGAGCATGATGATCGGAATATCCCCGGTCAGCTCGTCACGCTTGAGACGGCGGGCCAATTCGATGCCCGAGGTGCCGGGTAGCATCCAGTCGAGCAGGATCAGGTCCGGCTTGCGGTCGACGATAATGGCGTGGGCCTGCTGGGAGTTTTCCGCCTCCAGGCAGTCATAGCCGGCCATTTCCAACGCAACGGCGATCATCTCGCGAATGGGCGCTTCGTCGTCAACAATCAGAATGCTCCTGCCAACCATGCTCAAAATCCTCTTGTCATTTAACTGTCTTGCGCCGCATTAGATAACGGAATTATTGCAGTCGTGTGACAGTAATTTAGTCGCTTGGGCAATTAACGGCACTCTGGACTACCCTTTGGGTCCGAATCCTGACAACCACAAAAGGAAGGTTCCGATGACTTACAGCACTGTTTCCTGGAAAGCCCTGCTGGTATCTGCGGTGTTGGCGCTGCCAGGCCTGGCGTTTGCGGCAGAGCCAGCGATGACCCAAGGCGGGATGTTGGTGGATCACAAAGGGATGACGCTCTACACCTTCGACAAGGACGCTGATGGCAAATCAGTGTGCAAGGACCAGTGCGCGACCAACTGGCCCCCGCTGAAGGCAGAGTCCACCGACACCAAGACCGGCGATTGGACGGTGATCACCCGCGACGACCAGACCAGCCAGTGGGCCTACAAAGGCAAGCCTGTCTATACCTACAAGGAAGACAAGAAAGCCGGTGACAAGACCGGTGATGGCAAGGGTAGCGTCTGGCACATCATCAAACCTTAAGTCTGCGCCGCTGCTGAATCCATCGGGGGCAAGCCCCTCCCACATTTTTTTGATGTGCGAATACAATCAAAATGTGGGAGCTGGCTTGCCTGCGATGGCGCCCCAACAATCACCACAGAATCCTCAGCGAACCGCGTAGTCCACTACAATCCCGACAAAAATCGCCAACCCCGCCCAGTGGTTATGCAAGAACGCCTTGAAGCACTTCATGCGGTCCCTGTCCCGCGTGTACCAGAACTCCCAGACAAAACAGCCCGCTGCCGCCAGCAACCCGAGGTGGAACCACCCGCCCAGCTCGAACCGCGCACCGGCCAGCAACAGGCACGCCAGCGCCAGGCCTTGCAGCGTGAGGATGATCACCCGGTCGGCATCGCCAAATAGAATCGCGGTGGATTTGACCCCGATCTTCAAGTCGTCATCGCGGTCGGTCATGGCGTAATAGGTGTCGTAGCCCACCGTCCACAACAGGTTGGCGATATACAGCAGCCACGCCGTGGCCGGTAAATGGCCGGTCTCGGCGGTAAACGCCATCGGCATGCCCCAGGAAAACGCCGCGCCCAGTACCACTTGGGGGTAATAGGTGTAACGCTTCATGAAGGGGTAGCTCGCCGCCAGAGCCAGGCCGCCCAGGGACAGCAGGATGGTGCTGGCGTTGGTCAGCAGTACCAGCAGGAAACTGATGCCCATCAGCACGGCAAAAAACACCAGCGCTTCTTTCGAACTGATCTTGCCGCTCACCAGCGGGCGTTGCTCGGTGCGTTTCACATGGCCATCGACCTTGCGGTCGGCCCAATCATTGATCACGCAGCCGCCGGCCCGAGTGAGCACCACGCCCAGCACGAAAATCACGATATTGATCAACGACGGCGAGCCCTTGCCGGCAATCCACAGGGCCCACAGTGTCGGCCACAGCAGCAGGTAGATGCCGATGGGCTTGTCCATGCGCGTTAACTGAATGAAATCCCAGGCCCTGGGGTTCAGGCGGTTCAAGGACTTGAGCAGACGTTGGTACATCAGCAGTTCTCCGGATGATCGTGCAACGCCTGCCAGAAACTCGGCAGGAAGACTTCTGCCACCAGCACGCTCAGCGCCCCGCGGTCGAAGCGCGAGCGGCGTGCCCATAGATTATCGGCCTGGTCGGCTGTCGGCAGCCAGGCGCGAGGGTAGTGACACACTTCAATGGCCTGGCGGGTAAAGGCGCGGTCGCAAAACAACAGCTCGCCCAGCGAACGGCTGCCCAGCTCGTCCATGTGCAGCCCGTCGCCCTGCAAGGCACTGCGGGCCGCCACGCTGCGTGCGAACACCCAAGGCTGGCCGTGCCCGCGCAAATACACCTCGCGTACCCAACCGATACTGGCCGGTGCCAGCGCCAGGGCGGCGCATTCATCGTCGCGCAACGGTTGCCAGCCTTCGAACAGCGGCGTCACGCTGAAACCCTCGTTAGACAGCCAGGTCAGCCGTCGCGTCAGCGAGCCTTCGTCAAACAGCCAGTTGAGGGTCAAGGGCGTGGGCAAGGGGTTCAGAAGGCTCTGGGTCAGCCATTGGCAAGCATCGGGAAGGGCGATTGAGTGCGGCACGGTGAGTCAGTATTGGCAGCAAAAGAGGCGGCGAGCTTACCATGGCACCCTGGGCTTTTGCCGTGCCAAACCCGTCGTTTGCGTCGAACATGCTTGCATCTGCCGGCCCCGATCAGTACAAAACGCCCTGAGCCGCGCGGCAACGCTGGATCCATCGACCGCCGGCCAACACGCCTGAACCTGAGGAAGCACGTAATGAAGAAGTGGCAATGTATCGTCTGTGGCCTTATTTACAACGAAGCGGACGGCTGGCCGGATGACGGTATTGCACCAGGCACTCTGTGGCAGGACGTCCCGGAAGACTGGCTGTGCCCGGACTGCGGTGTGGGCAAAATGGATTTCGAAATGATCGAAATCGGCTAATCAACGAATTAAGAAACGTACTACAAGGAGAAGGGAATGAACGCACCTGTCGTGATCATCGGCACAGGATTGGCCGGTTACAACGTCGCCCGGGAGTTTCGCAAGCTCGACAGCGAGACCCCGTTGCTGCTGATCACTGCCGATGACGGACGTTCCTACTCCAAGCCCATGCTCTCCACCGGCTTTGGCAAGAACAAGGAAGCCGATGGCCTGAGCATGGCCGAGCCTGGCGCGATGGCCGAGCAACTCAAGGCCCAAGTGCGCACCCATACGCGCATCAGCGGCATCGACCCAGGCCACAAGCGCCTGTGGATCGGCGAGGAAGCGGTGACCTATCGTGACCTGGTCCTGGCCTGGGGCGCAGAAACCGTGCGCGTACCGGTCGAAGGCGATGGGGCTGAGCTGATTTTCCCGATCAACGACCTGGAAGACTACGCGCGCTTTCGCGCTGCCGCTGCCGGCAAACGGCGCGTGCTGCTGCTCGGCGCCGGCCTGATCGGCTGTGAGTTTGCCAATGATCTGATCCTGGGCGGCTATGAAATCGACCTGGTCGCGCCCTGTGAGCAAGTCATGCCGACCCTGCTACACCCGGCGGCAGCCGCAGCGGTGCAAGCCGGGCTGGAAGGCATCGGTGCGCGTTTCCACCTGGGCCCAGTGCTCAATCGCCTGCAACGCACGGCTGATGGCCTTGAAGCGCACCTGTCGGACGGCGAAGTGATCCACTGTGACCTGGTGGTGTCCGCCATTGGCCTGCGCCCTCGCGTAGACCTGGCCGCCGCCGCCGGCCTGCAAATCAACCGCGGGATCATGGTGGACCGCCACCTCAAGACCTCCCACGCCAATATCTATGCCCTGGGCGACTGCGCCGAGGTCGACGGCCTGAACCTGTTGTACGTGATGCCGCTGATGAGCTGCGCCCGCGCTCTGGCACAAACCTTGGCCGGCAACGCCACGGCGGTGAGCTATGGGCCTATGCCGATCACGGTGAAAACCCCGGTGTGCCCGCTGGTGGTGTCTCCTGCGCCACGGGGCATGGAAGGCGTGTGGAGCGTCGAAGGGCAGGGCGCCGACATCAAGGCCCTGTGCCGCGATGCCAGCGGCCGCCTGCTGGGTTATGCATTGACCGGCAGCGCTGTCATGGAAAAACTGGCGCTGAACAAAGAACTCCCGCCGCTGCTGGCGTAAATACCACCCGTTCTGTCGTAAACAGCACGTTCATGCCCCGAGAAAGGCCGCCGCGAGACTGGCGCGGCGCCCGAGGGCATGCCATCCTCACTCCCGTCTGCCGCAGAGTAGAGCCTGCGGCGCCTTGGCGCTGCTCCACCAGAGAGCAGCACGGACATAACAACAAAAAACCGTCAAAGAGGCTTCACATATGCGTAAACCAGAACTCGCAGCCGCCATCGCTGAAAAAGCCGATCTCACCAAAGAACAGGCCAACCGCGTCCTCAACGCCGTCCTCGAAGAAATCACCGGCGCCCTGCACCGCAAAGACAGCGTCACCCTGGTCGGCTTCGGCACTTTCCTGCAACGCCACCGCGGCGCCCGCACCGGCAAAAACCCGCAAACCGGTGAGCCCGTGAAAATCAAGGCGAGCAACACCGTCGCTTTCAAGCCAGGCAAGTCGCTCAAAGACAGCGTCAACCCGTAAGTTAAGCGGTACCGTCTCGAAGGGAGGCGGGGCGGGCAAGAAAATGGGCACGTCGACTGGGTCGGGTGTCCATTTTTTGTTGTGCGAGAGAAGCATTTTTGCCACCACAACAGATGTCGCCTCTTGCATAGATATAAGTGAGTACAGTAGCCATTGATCGAATCGATGTTATAGAGTTTTTATATTGACTCAGTGTGGAACTACGTCCAAACGAAAGGACACATATAGCGCGAGACTGCAGGGAGCGCTCTCTAAACTCATTTAGAGGTGTATATATGAAAGTTCTTGATCTGCCTGTTGTTCCACCTATTCAATTACCCCACGAGAAAAAAGTAGAAGCGAAGGCTCCGTCGGCGTCGGGTGCTGCCGGAGCAGCCACCGCTAACGTTGAGGGTGTTTCGAGTGGCGCGGACGAGCAGGTATTTAAATACATAGCTGCGACCCCGGAGGAGATCGCTGCTAAAAAAAGACAAATGGGTGCTGCGATTGCTAATAATTTGAGACCCGATCAATCAGACCCTCATGCCCCCGATACTCTTAAATTCAAACCTGGCGCTCCAGGCAAACCTCGCACTCCAGGCAAACCTAGAACTGGCGGAACGAATGGTAGATCTTCCCCTGCCGTGTCCACACCTAAGCCAACTGTGAAGCCTAAGCCAACGGTAACACCTAAGCCAACCACACCTACTCCAACAAAACCAACGGCTGTGCCGAACACTCCGAGTGGTGTAGTGAGCACCGCGCAAAGCATTGTGAGTCAGCCACAGAACTTACCGCCGGCGCCTCCATCAGTAGCGGCCACTGTGCGTAATGCTTTTATAACGGCCGGTGCAAACAACATAACCAGCAGCCCCTTCACTGTCGGCCAGCAATTCACGTCTAACTACTTCCAAAATAAATTTACAGCGCAAAGTCAGATGCCAGGAGCGCCAGTACAGATTGCAGATGGCACGATTGGAACCGTAGACCCTGCCGCGACGAAAGAGCAACAAATGGAGGCTCGCCTTACCGGTGCTGAAATAAAAAATGAGGCAACGGCCAACCTGTTTATTTTTCTCAACTTAGGAGCAGAAGCAAATGCGGTGCAGCCGAGCGATCAAGCGCCTACGGACACAGAAGGGCGCCTGAAGAACCTTGAGGCGTCGATGAATGCAATCGAAAAGCAAATGCCGGAGCTCGCTAAGCGTTTTAAACTCCTTTACGAACCGTATGAAGCTGCCGAATCATCAGGGGCGCCGACTGATGAATCTCGTATGGACAATATTGAAAAACGTCAGGAACACATAAATGAAATGATCGATTTATTGAAGGATGTTCAGAATCGGAAATCGCAGAAAAAACCAGGCGTGTAGCGAGATAGAGCGTTTATTTAAATAAGTAGGCAGGTAATGGGACGAACGTTATTGGCTTAAATAACGTCGTCTCTTTTTATGGGCAAGAGTACCCGTGAAATACCGTTTTCCCATCAGCTTCGGTCAGTTGCTCAGGCAATCCATTCAGGTCGTTGTGGTAGTAGCGCACGCTTTGATGCTCGCCCGTGCCGTCCACGCGAGCCAGCGGTACATAGCCGTCCTCTTCATAGAGATAGAGGCTGGTCTGGCTATGCCGATGCTCCTGCAGCAGGCGCAACCCCTCCCAATCAAAGCGGGTTTCACCCAACGGGTAGCCATTGCTGTCATGTTCGGTTTTAGCGATGCGCCGGCCGAGGGGGTCATAGGTCATTTTCACGACCGTTTCGCGTCCATCCTTCTGGCTACGGACTTCGATTAGGCGATGCTCTGCATCGTAGGCAAAGAGCTGTACGCCGCGTAGGGCACTGCGCTTTTCGATCATTCGGCCAAAGCCGTCGTAACGATAGCGTTTGTCCTGATAGGTCAACAGCTTGTTATGCACCACCAGCCCCGCACTGGCTGACGGACCGTCCAGCAGGTTGGCGGCAGCATCGTAGGCAAACGCTTCTCGCTGACCCCGAGCGTTGTCCTGGCTGGCGATAATGCGCCCGGTCGCGTCGTAGTGGAGCAGTTGGCGCTGATCTCGACGGTTATCGCGGTCACGCTCCAGGCGGCCGATCAGGTTATCGGTCGGGTCATAGTCGAAGTGTTTTTGCTGGGCGGCCGGCAGTTGCGTGGGCTGGCCATTGGGACGGCGTATCCGTGAGCGCAGGCGGCCGCTGCGGTCATATTCGCTGCGCGTGGTGATCTGGCCCTGGGTACGCAGGACTTCACGGTGCAGGCGGTCGCGTTCGAAGTCGCAGATGACGCGCCCGTCGAGGTTGATCTGGTGCAGGTGGCCGCTGCCGTAGTACAGGCGGTTGAGCCAACGGCCGTCGGGTAATATAGTCTGGTCTCTCTATCAAGTGTGGCGTGGTATCCAGAATAAACTTTTACCTCCGGATTTAATGATCTTCTCAATCAGCTCAGTAAACGATTTTGCGATCAGTGTGCTCTCATCGGCAGTCGGGTAACTGTCCCAGAACGAGTCGTAGCAGTAGCCAAATTGCGGACCGGGTTTCAGGTCAATTGAAATTATTTGGTCCTCACATTTAACGAGCGCGTACCAGTTAGCTGAGTCTGGATCCTCCAAGTCTTCGTTCATAACGACAAAGTCGGAGCGTTCAAGTTCTGGCGCCTGAATCATGAAGCTGTACTGTGCCTTTGGATAGAAAACAGCGCTGCTGTAATGGTTATAAAAATCGGTCAAGTCATCGGGGACGGGATTACTCGGCAACCCAGTAGAAGGTGCTGTCGTGCAGTCAGCGTTTTCTATTAGATTAAGAATGTTCATCTTCCGCATCCATTGTAGATAAAGAGAATAACTTTAATTAAAATGAAATGCATCCATCCCTTTTTGCCTCAGCCATTTGATCCGTTACCAATCGCCTCGCCACTCATCAGCATACTCTGATGTTGGGTCAAGGCCGACAATTTTTCCTAAGGTATAAATGTGTTCAAGTATAGATTCGCGTTCGATAGTTTCTATTTCATTCTCGAAATAATTAATGTTAAGTATGCACTTTTTGAAGTGTTCCAAGATGGTTGATTGATTTGTTTTTTCAGGAAGTTGTTGCAATTCACTGATAAGTGCTTCGAGCAGCCTCGTTATCTTGGCGATAAGTTTTTTTTCACCCTCTAGATTAAGGTGATGCTTTTGAAAGTCCTGTAACTCTTTGTTTTTCATTTGGTTGTACTCAATTTTTTGGCGTGTGGCGCTGAGATGCCTTTGAATAAGAATTCTTTGGATTTGTCCCAATTCACTCCGTTTTCAAAATAGTTTATTAAACGATTTTGTAGCTTTTCTGGATCGCCGATCATGCCTGATAATTCATGTTTATAAATGGTGTCGAGGTCGTCGGTTAATGTTAAGTTGCTTTTCAATGTAATTGCATCAAGAGTTTCAAAAGAATCAGTCAGTTCTATAAGATCCGCGCCGTAATTGCCGCCAATAATAGCTCTCAGCATTTTTTTTTCGGGAGGGCGCATGTCTATGCGGACTTTATCCGATGACGGCTCACTTATGGCGAGGCCCTTCAAAGCCTTCGTGGACGTGAAGATAAAAAATAGCGGGTCGACTTTTTGGAGGTTTACACCTGTCCAGGTATCCTGAGTATTTGTCAAGTCGAAAAACTGCAGGTAGTAGTTTTCACGCATCTGGACAAGCGTGTAGAGGTCATCTTTTAGTTTTAAACTTAGAATCTTGCCTTCTTGCCATGTGATCTTCTTCAGCATCTTCCGGGACCTTTGAATTTCTTAGTTGATTTTTGAGGTTTGACGCCTCTATGTTTATCTGCGGCCGCGAGATAAATATCCCGTCTTTTGTTATTCGGGCCGACAGGTCTTTGTTTGTTCGCGACAGGGCCCTCTTTCAATTTGTCTTCATATATTCTTTGTTCCAGGCCCCTTGCAATGTCTTTTCCTTTTTGCCCATCTCCTTTGAATACTGCCTCTGGTGCAACGTCAAAAATTTGCTTATTAGGATAGCGGTAGTCCAACACAGCTTGCGCGGAATGCCCCAACCCAGGCTTGCTGGCGTAACCCACATAAGGTTTACCGTCTTTCACGCCGACGTAAGTGATGTGTGTCGCTTTCGCAGGGTCACCTGCCCATCCCCACGGGTCAATCCAACCAATGGGATTCGGCGCGTACTGGTAAAGATTGAATCCACCCTTCAACCCAATCGGATCCGGCGTCGTAAACCGCCCCACATCCGGATCATAAAACCGAAACGTGTTGTAGTGCAGCCCAATCTCCCGATCCAGATATTGCCCCTGGAACCGCAAATTCTGCTCTTCGATAAAGTACGCTTCACGCACTTCTTCGTCTGCATTCCCCCACACCTGATAGCGCGCGTGCCACACCGTTTTCCCATCAGCTTCGGTCAGTTGCTCAGGCAATCCATTCAGGTCGTTGTGGTAGTAGCGCACGCTTTGATGCTCGCCCGTGCCGTCCACGCGAGCCAGCGGTACATAGCCGTCTTCTTCATAGAGATAGAGGCTGGTCTGGCTATGCCGATGCTCCTGCAGCAGGCGCAACCCCTCCCAATCAAAGCGGGTTTCACCCAACGGGTAGCCATTGCTGTCATGTTCGGTTTTAGCGATGCGCCGGCCGAGGGGGTCATAGGTCATTTTCACGACCGTTTCGCGTCCATCCTTCTGGCTACGGACTTCGATTAGGCGATGCTCTGCATCGTAGGCAAAGAGCTGTACGCCGCGTAGGGCACTGCGCTTTTCGATCATTCGGCCAAAGCCGTCGTAACGATAGCGTTTGTCCTGATAGGTCAACAGCTTGTTATGCACCACCAGCCCCGCACTGGCTGACGGACCGTCTAGCAGGTTGGCGGCGGCATCGTAGGCAAACGTTTCTCGCTGGCCCTGAGCGTTGTCCTGGCTGGCGATAATGCGCCCGGTCGCGTCGTAGTGGAGCAGTTGGCGCTGATCTCGACGGTTATCGCGGTCACGCTCCAGGCGGCCGATCAGGTTATCGGCCGGGTCATAGTCGAAGTGTTTTTGCTGGGCGGCCGGCAGTTGCGTGGGCTGGCCATTGGGACGGCGTATCCGTGAGCGCAGGCGGCCGCTGCGGTCATATTCGCTGCGCGTGGTGATCTGGCCCTGGGTACGCAGGACTTCACGGTGCAGGCGGTCGCGTTCGAAGTCGCAGATGACGCGGCCGTCGAGGTTGATCTGGTGCAGGTGGCCGCTGCCGTAGTACAGGCGGTTGAGCCAACGGCCGTCGGGCAACTGCGTCTGGATCAGGTTGCCGAGCTCATCGTAGTGGTAGTTCAGGCTGCCGGCGGCGCTTTGTTCGATGAGCAGTTGGCCGCGCGCGTCGTAGGCGAAGGCCAGTGCCTGGGTGGTTTCGTCATTGCCGATGAAGGTGACAGCGGTAAGTTGGTCCAACGGGTCGTAGGTGTATTCGGTGCGACCGTCATCGGTTTGTTTCAACAGCAAGCGGCCCACTGCATCGCGTTCGAGTCGATGCACAATTGAAGGCTCAGGTGTCTGCCCTGTGGGCACGTACTCAACGGCGGCTACGTTATCCAGAAGGTCATAGGCATAACGTCGGGCGCTGCCGTCGAGGTCTTGCTGCTCTACCAGACGGTCGCACGGGTCCCAGGTAAAGCGGTAACTCTCACCATTTTCATTGGTCAGGGTTTGGAGGTGTCCGTAGGCGTCGTAGCGGAACTCAATCTGCCGGCCATGGGCATCTATTCGTTGGCGCACTTGCCCGCGGTGTCCGTATTGGTAGCGGGTGGTGTGACCTGCGGCATCGGTATAGCCGATCAACAGACCGCTGGTATCGCGCAGGTACTGCTCGATGCGGCCGTCCGGCATTTCGCTCTGTAGCAACCGGCCTTGGCTGTCGTGTTGATAGCGCTGGCGCTCACCCAAGGCGTCGATGACTACCTGCAAATGACCCTGGCGGTCGTACTCGAACGCTGTGGGGTACCCCGAACAGTCGATGTGCTGGATTAACTGTCCGGTTTCATTCCAGCGCAGGGTTTTGCTTTTTCCCGTGGCATCGATGATCTCCACCACCTGTCCAAACGTATCGTAGCGATACCGTGTGACATGCCCCAGCGGGTCGATTTCACTGATGCAATTGCCTCGCTGGTCGTACTGATATTGCCACGCGTGGCCTGCCGCATCGGTCTCCACCAGCGGCAGCGACCAGTGCTCCAGCCACAATGTCGACTCGATACGCCCCAACGGATCCTGAGTGCTGCACAGGTTGCCGGACTCGTCGTAGCCGAACTGCCATTTGCCGCCTTGCGGATCGGTGGCGCTGAGCAGCTGACGTTCGTCATTCCATTCAAACTGCCAGGTTTTTCCCAGGTTGTCGGTGTACTCGGTTATCTGGTACTGCGGGTTCCAGCGGCGTGTGCTGACCCGTTGCAAGCCATCAATAATGCGCGTCACGCCGCCCGGCAGGTCATAGTCGAACCGGTACTCATCGCCTTCATCGGTCCAGTGCCGCACCACGCGCCATTCGCTGCCGTCCACACAGCCCCATTGGTAGTAACAACGCAGCCCGGTGGGCAGCTGATGCTCGACCATGCGCTGGCCGCTGTCGTAGGTGAAGCGGCGTTGCACATTTGCGTCGGGATCGCGAACTTCGGCCAGGTCGCCGCGAGCATCGTAGCCGTAACTGACAAGGGTTTCTTGGCTGTGATCGGGGTATAGCCGTTTGACTTGCTCCACTCGCGCAGGCCATTGCTGGCTGTAAACAAGTTCGATACGCACATGGTCGAACGTATCTCGTAAGTGGCTCAGCCGACCCTGAATGTCATAGTCAAGGAAGATTCGGTTGTCGTTGCGATCCCCCAATTGGCTAAGGCGCAGGTGTGAGGCGTTACCTGGCGTTGGTTCGAATAGCCGATAGAGCCCGTCAACGCTTTCGATCAGTAGCTGGCCATTGGTATTGCGCCGTACGCTCAAGCCTTCTCCTGCGCTGAATACTGCACCGCCCAGTGGAATGACGCCCATGTCGATCTGTCGCGCTTGCTCATCGGTATAGACCAGCCGTTCCCCACCTTCGGGGTGTACGCCAATCTCGACGCAAACCTCGTAGATCACGCTCCAGCTGGCACCGAACAGACCATCGCGACGCTCGTCCCGGCTGCTGTAGTAGCGCTGCCACTCGATAGGGAGCAGGCCGGGCAGGGCGAAGTCCAGATCGTCTTCCCCATCAAGAATTTTCGCGCCCGTGGAACTGTGTACCGGGTTAGGCGAGCCTGCTACGGCGGAGGTAATGGCATTGGTCACTTGGCTGGTGCCCCACGACACCAGTCCACCAACGACCATGCACGGCAGCTTGCTGAAAAACTTGGAGCCCCCACCGCGCAGCATCAACAGCGCGGTCACCGCCAGCCCGACACCGGGTGTCTTGCCGCTGCGGATCTCGCGTACCACCACGGGGCTGCCGCCAATACGCACGTTGCTGGAGATCATCCCCGACTCGACAATCGATGCGTCGCAGGTACTTCGGTCACCGCTGCGGGCGGCCGGCTGACCATTAATCGTGACCTTGCTGGAGCCTTCGGCGATAAACTGCGGTGGCATGGGTGGATGCTTGGTGCAGATGACGATGTCCAGCGGTTTGGGGACTGCGCCTGGTGCAGGAACCGCCACGGTGGGGCGCCACATCTGCGAGAAAAATCCCTTGGCCATGTCCAGGTAGCTGGCTTCCTCGGGATTGCCACCTTCGGCAGGTTGCGGGCTGACCGGGCCGATTGCGCCTGCGGCACGCGCAGCGGGTATGCCGTTGGTGAAGGTGTTATGTGAGCCGGTGGCAATGGTCGCCATCACCACCGGCGGGAATAACGCATTGCCTATCCAGTCACAGACCTTTGTCAGCCCCTTGTCTGCCCCCGTCTTGCTCATGCCGATGCCGACGATGATGCCCACCACCGCGCCCAGTACAAAGCAGCCTAGCCCGCCGGTTACAACCGTAATACCGGTGGCGGCCACAATCGCAGCCGTGGCGACGGCCGTAATAGCGATGTTGGCCGCAATTTCCAGCACGCCGCCCAGGATGTCGGCCATCGCCGAGGTGTGCAGCAGGCCGTCGCCGAGGCGTGCCGCCCAGAGAGCGTCAGACATGGATTAAGGGCTTCAAGGTTTGGGATTCAGCTGCAGAGTGCTTTTGATGGTTGCCCAATGGGCGCTTTCAGCATCGCCCAGGGGTTGGGCTTTGACATAACTCAGGGCAAGCATCTGCCGAGTGCCGGGTATCACAAGCGCTAACTGGTATTGATGGATACGCTCGGTGCCCTTGCTGAACTGGTTATGCACTTCGATGGCGTCTATATCCTGCGCCGCGCCTACACGAAGAGCCTTGGCCGGTTGGTAGCGCAAGTCCTGTACCTGTTTTTGCAGCTTGCCCAGTTGCTCTTCGAAGTTGCTTTGCAGCGTCTCGCCATCTCCCAGCAGGCTGCGGCTGACGATCAACGAGGTACCCAGCGCGGCGAACTTCAGGATATTGATGGAAGCATCCTGAACCTCATCGCTGGGCAGGGTGAATTGAAATTCATTGAGTCGATAGGTCATTGAAACGGAGTCTCGTTATTGGCCGGAAGACGGCTTGGGAAACATGGCGTTGACGGCGGCGTCAATGTCGCCCTTGACCCCCTGGCCCATGGGAGTGGTGCCGCCTTTGCCGCCAATGTTCAAATGCAGATTGCCTCCAGTGTTGATCTCGGAGCTGCCTTCGGAATACACATTGATCTGAACGCCGGTGAGATTGATCTGCCCGCTGGCGTTGAGCTCCAGCACGCTTTTGCCACAGACCAGGCGCAGGTTTTCGCCCACTTCAATCAGGTAACTTTTACTGATAGCGTCTGTTTTGCTGAACCCCACCATGAGCATGTCGTCATGCTTGACTGCGCGTACCCGGTCGTTGCCGACGGTCACGACTTCGTCATGCCCAATGCTTTTATTGCGGTCATGCCCCACCGAATGGCTCTCATCCACCTCCACCACGATGTCCTGATTACGCTCGGCATGGATATACAACTGCTCCAGCCCCTTCTTGTCCTCCATGCGGATTTCATTGAAGTTGGCTGGCGTGCCGCCTTTGCTGGAGCGGCTTTTCATACCGCTCTGGGTGGCGTTCTCCGGCAAATCGTAGGGCACCGTCTGTTCGGCGTTGTAGACGCGCCCGGTGATAATCGGCCGGTCGGGGTCGCCTTCGAGGAAGCTGACGATCACTTCCTGGCCGATGCGTGGAATTTGCATCGAGCCCCAGTTCTTGCCGGCCCAGGATTGCGACACACGAATCCAGCACGAGCTGTTTTCGTTGGATTGGTCGTGGCGGTCCCAATAGAAGTGCACCTTCACGCGGCCATACTGGTCGGTCCAGATTTCCTCGCCTTTGGGGCCCACCACCAGCGCGGTCTGCGGGCCTTTGACGATGGGGCGGTGGGTGTTGGCCAGTGGGCGGAAACTCTGTTGGGCGTCGATGCAGGTCAGGCTGCTTTCGAACTGCGCCGAGCCTGAACCGCCGCCGCTTTCCAGGCTTTCCTGCACGATGAAGTAGCGGCAACCGACGATCAGGTATTCGCGGTTCTGGTCCTGGCGGCTGAAGCCGGTGAGGCTGAACAGATGGCCCGACCCCAGGCCGCGCGCATTGCCGCTGAACTCGATCTGCTCATGCAGGGTTTGCAGGGCTTCGATGCGGGTGCGCGCATAGTGTTCGCCGTCGGCGCTTTGCACGTAGGTACCGGGGTAGTCGTACAGCGGATAGTCGCCGGCGGTGTGCGGGCGCGGCATGGCCGAGCGTACGTCGATGCTTGCGCTGGGGCGCTGGAAGTCGTAGTCGTTCAGCTCCAGCGAGCCTGGCTGCACCTCCTGCGCCAAATGCCAGTTGTGCATATGGTCGCGTTCGCGCTGTTGCTCGTCCTTGGGGTAGTAGGGGATCGACGCATAGCCGGGCACGCTGGTGTGGGCGCCATAGGCGTCGGCCAGCACCAGCACATGGCGGTCCTGTTCATGGCGGAAGAAGTAGTAGATGCCTTCCTGTTCCATCAGACGGCTGACGAAATCGAAGCTGGTCTCGCGGTACTGCACGCAGTACTCCCACTCGCGATATGGCCGGCTGAGGGCGTCTTCGAAGTCGGAAAAACCCAGGTCACGGAACACCTGCTTGATGATCTGCGGGATGCTCAGGTTCTGGAAGATACGGCAATCGGAGGTACGGCTGAGCAACCACAGCCAAGGGCGCAGGGTGGCCTGATAACTGGCGAACTGGCCCTGGTCGATGTTCTGGCTGCAACGGGCGACGATGCCATGAAAGTACCGCTCGCCACCGTCGGCCAGTTGCAGGCCCACGCTCATCGGTTTGCCCAGCAGCTGGTTGAGGTCGATGTTGGCGTCCAGGGACGTCAGTTGCAGCTCATAGTTGAACAGCCGGCCCAGCTCTTCACCGCCGCCCATTTCGTTGAGCAGCAGCACATCCGGCCCGAGGGGGCTGGTGATCTTGGCCAGGCGTGAGGCTTGGTTGAATAGCATCATTTCATCCGTCAATTTCAACTGTAGGAGCGAGCTTGCTCGCGAAGGTCGTCAACGATGACGCGGGCATTCTGAATGAACGCGGCGATCTCGAGTTCTTCGCGAGCGAGCTCGCTCCTACAGGTGTCAGGCATTGTGGCGCTTATGCCGCGTCGCTGAAGTCGTAGTGCAATTCATTATCCCGACTGCTGATCCGCACTCCCGCCAACGCCTTGCCTTCCAACATGCGCGTGAGGAACTCGCGGCTCATGTCCGGCAGCAGGCTGTTGGTGAGGATGGTGTCGATCATGCGCCCGCCGCTTTCAGTCTCGGTGCAGCGCGAGACGATCAGGTCGACCACGGCGTCGTCATACTCGAACGCGACTTTATGGGTGTTCTCCACACGCTTCTTGATGCGGTTCAATTGCAGGCGCGTGATCGCCTTGAGCATCTCATCGCTGAGCGGGTAGTACGGAATAGTCACCAGTCGACCGAGCAACGCCGGTGGGAAAATCTCCAGCAGCGGCTGGCGCAGGGCCTTGGCGATTTCCTCGGGCTCGGGGGTGTTCGCCGGGTCCTTGCAGACGTGGGAAATCAGTTCGGTACCGGCATTGGTGGTCAGCAGGATCAGGGTGTTCTTGAAGTCGATCACCCGGCCTTCGCCGTCTTCCATCACGCCCTTGTCGAACACCTGGAAGAAGATCTCATGCACGTCCGGGTGGGCTTTCTCCACCTCATCGAGCAACACCACGCTGTAGGGTTTGCGTCGCACCGCTTCAGTCAGTACACCGCCTTCGCCGTAGCCGATATAGCCCGGTGGCGCGCCCTTGAGGGTGGACACGGTGTGGGCTTCCTGGAATTCGCTCATGTTGATGGTAATGACGTTCTGCTCGCCGCCGTACATGGCTTCGGCCAGGGCCAGGGCGGTTTCGGTCTTGCCCACACCCGAGGTACCGGCCAGCATGAACACGCCAATCGGCTTGCTCGGGTTGTCGAGGCCGGCGCGGGAGGTCTGGATGCGCTTGGCGATCATCTGCAGGGCATGGTCCTGGCCGATGATGCGTTTCTTCAAGTGTTGGTCGAGGTTGAGCACAGTCTCCAGCTCATTGCGCGCCATACGGCCCACCGGGATGCCGGTCCAGTCGGCGACCACCGAGGCCACGGCCTGGTAATCCACGGTCGGCAGAATCAATGGGGTCTCGCCTTGCAAAGCGGTGAGGCGCTGTTGCAGGTCGACCAATTGCGCACGCAACGCATCGTTGCCGCTGTCCACCACCCCGGCTTTTTCGCGCAAGGTGGCACGGGTGGCGAGCAGTTCATCTACCAAGGCTTTTTCTTCGGCCCAACGGCTTTCCAGGGTCGCCAGGCGCTCGCGTTCGGCGTTCAACAAGGCTTCGCTGTTGCTCTGGCGCGTACCGGTGGCAATGCCGATCGCATGCTCACGGGCGATGATTTGCAGCTCGGTTTCCAGGGCCTCGATACGCCGACGGCTGTCGTCCACCTCCGCTGGCACCGCGTGCAGGCTGATAGCGACGCGGGCGCAGGCGGTGTCCAGCAGGCTCACGGATTTGTCCGGCAACTGGCGCGCCGGAATGTAGCGGTGGGAGAGCTTCACCGAGGCTTCCAGGGCTTCATCGAGGATCTGCACCTGGTGGTGTTTTTCCATGGTGGACGCCACGCCGCGCATCATCAGCAGCGCCTTGTCTTCAGACGGTTCGGCAACCTGCACCACCTGGAAGCGGCGAGTCAGGGCCGGGTCTTTCTCGATGTGCTTTTTGTACTCGGCCCAGGTGGTGGCAGCCACGGTACGCAAGGTGCCACGAGCCAGGGCAGGC
Organism: Pseudomonas salmasensis; assembly: GCF_014268375.2. Taxonomy (NCBI): domain Bacteria; kingdom Pseudomonadati; phylum Pseudomonadota; class Gammaproteobacteria; order Pseudomonadales; family Pseudomonadaceae; genus Pseudomonas; species Pseudomonas salmasensis. Next base: position 3,418,190 of record NZ_CP077083.1, on the reverse strand, counting down.
TTGAGCAGGTTGGCCGCGTCACCAGTGCCGGCAGCGCCACCGGCACCCACCAGCGTGTGGGCTTCGTCGATAAACAGGATGATCGGCTTGGGCGAGGCCTGCACGTCTTCGATGACCTGGCGCAGGCGCTGTTCGAACTCGCCTTTCATGCTGGCGCCGGCTTGCAACAGGCCCACGTCGAGGCTGCGCAGCTCCACGTCCTTGAGCGCAGGCGGTACGTCACCGGCAACAATGCGCAGGGCGAAGCCTTCAACCACGGCAGTCTTGCCCACCCCAGCCTCACCGGTGAGGATCGGGTTGTTCTGGCGCCGACGCATGAGGATATCCACCAGTTGGCGAATCTCTTCGTCACGGCCCACGATAGGGTCGAGCTTGCCGCTACGGGCCTGTTCGGTCAGGTCCACCGTGAAACGCTTGAGCGCTTCCTGCTTGCCCATCGCGCTGGGCGCCATGGCCCCGCTGGCTTCGCCAGGAACACCGGCATTGAAGCCATCGCTGGCGCTCAAGGCGTTTTCCGGTGAGTCACCGACGTATTCATCAAAGCGCTCGCTCAAAGCTTCGGCCTTGATCTTGTCGAACTCGCCGGACAAACCCAGCAGCGCATGGCGCAGGCTCGGCGTCTTCAAGATGCCCAGCACCAGATAACCGGTGCGCACCTGGCTTTCGCCAAACATCAGGCTGCCATACACCCAGCCGCGTTCTACGGCCTCTTCCACATGGGAGGACAGGTCGGTGATCGACGTAGAGCCGCGCGGCAGGCGGTCCAGGGCTTCGGTGAGGTCGCGGGCCAGGCGTGCCGGTTCCAGGTTGAACTGGCGGATGATGCGGTGCAGGTCCGAGTCCTGCAATTGCAGCAACTGGTGAAACCAGTGGGCCAGCTCCACATACGGATTGCCCCGCAACTTGCAGAACACGGTGGCGGCTTCGATGGCTTTGTAGGCCACGCTGTTGAGTTTGCCGAACAGTGCGGCGCGACTGATTTCACCCATGCTCTGGATTCCTTGAGGTGGTGGCGTGGTCGGCGTAATGCCGGGCCAGGATTAGGTCGTTGGCGTCATGCTCAGGTTGGCCGAGCCAGGTGTTGAAGCCCAGGCGGAACTGGCCGTTGAGTTGCAGCGCCGGAACTTCGGGTTGTTGCAAAACCAGGTTCAAGTCCCAGTCCAGTTCATGGCCCAGGTACTCGGCCACCCACGCCACCAGCTCGTTGAACGGCTGTTGGCCAGGCAGCATGCCCATGTAGTCATCCAGCGTGAGCGGGCCCAGGCGGATGCGGAATTTGTGCTGGCGGTCCCACACGTGGCTGCCCAGGCAGAAATCCACGCCCAACTGGTGGGCGCTGACCCCCACGCGGCTGCGTTCGGGCAGTTCCAGCCATTGGCCGACGTATTCTTCGATCTCTACCGGCAGGCCGAAGTACTCGCCGAGTATCGCTTTCAAGCCATCCGGGTAGCGGGTTTGCGCCGACAGATGGCCGCTGTAATGCAGCTTTGCGGTGTCGGGGATCAGCCCTTGATTGAGCAGGCTCGGCATCCCGCGGCCACTCAGGGCGGCGAGGCGGGCGGACCAGTAGTCATCGTCCGGGCGGTCGTGGCTGACGGTAGGCCGCGCCTCGGCCCAGGCCCGATAGAACAGAGTCAGCAGGCGATGGTGGAACACATCCAGAAACTGCTTGCTGGTGCTGTCGGCGTTGTTGCGTTGGCGCTCGCGCACGTACTCGGTGATGTGCAGCGGCAGCGGGCCGTTGGGGCCGCCGAGGCCGAAGAAAAACTGCTCCAGCCGCGCCGGCTTGCCATCGCCTCCCGGGTCGACCGAGGCAAGGGTGGCGGGGGCGAAGGTGCAATCGGCCTGCTGACCCAGGCGCAGTGGGTCATCAGCCAGGCGCAGGGAATGGCCCAGGCGTGGCAGCTCAGGCGTTTCGCACTCGATGCGCCGCAATGCCTGGAAGAAGTCATATTCCCAGGGCTCCTGATGCATCGCGTCCAGGGTTCTCACAGGGTCGGACGCCGTCCGGGCTTGGCTTTCCATCGCATGATCTCGCCGCGTTCGGTGGTACGGATCACCGTCTCGGTAAAACTGTTGATCGACACGTAGCGTGCCAGGAAGCGCTCCAGCACCGCACCGAGCAGGAACACGCCGGTGCCGCGAAACGCGTTTTCATCGAACTCCAGGGTGATTTCCAGGCCGCGCCCAAACACAATCGGGCCAGGCATCGGCAGGCGTCGAGTCACCGCCTTACTGCTGACTTCGCGCAGGCCCTCGATCTGCAATTGCAGGGCGGCGTCATTGCTGTCGCCGTACAGGCGCAGCAGTTCGCGCAAGGCGCCGGCGCCCTGGCCCTGTTCGCTCAAGGACAGGTAGTTGAGCGACAACTGGCTGATCAGGCGCCAGGCCTTGGCGTCATGCGCATGGCTGGCACGCGGACGGCTTGGCCCCGCCACGCACCGCACGGCCAGTACCGGCGCACTGTCGGCCAGCGTGAAGTCGGTCTTGCCGTTGCCCACGCTCATGAACAGCGGCAGGTCGCGGTTGGTGCACAGCGCGGTTACGCCCAACTGGCGCAGGTCATGGCGATAGGGCGCCTGGCGGCTGTCCACCAAGCTGACGAAGGTTTCGCTGCCCACATAAGTGGAGCGCGGGCCATTGCGGCGCTGATCGCTGGACAGCACCCGCGGCTCCCGGCGTACGCTGTAATACGCCTGGTCGCGGCCATAACGCGACGGATCGCGCACCGCATAGAACGGCAAGAACGGCTGCTCCGGTCCGGTGCCATGGCCGGTGATGCCGCTCAAGGAATGAATCTCGAAATCCATCGGCCGCGTACGGTCGGCGATCACATGGTGTTCATTGACCCGGTCGGACAAGTGGATACGGTCCACGCGCTTGGGGAACAGGTTGATGGCGGGCGTGCAGAACGGCAAGAACTGCGCCGCGCCGACACTGCCTTCCAGGCTCGGTTCGTGGCGGTCAAACAGCACGATCAGTTCCAGCTCCTGGCCGTCACAGCGCTTGACCGCGCGGCTCAACTCGGCGAATTCAACGAACAGGAAGCGATGGGGCAGGGCGAAGTACTCCTGCAACAGGCGATAGCCCTGGAATGCCCGCGCCACCACCGGCATGGCCGCATCGGCATCATCGAACCCCCGCGAGCGCAACGCGCCCTGGGGCAGGCGCTCGACCCAATCGCCACCGGGCTGGCGCGCAAACACCGCACAGGCGTTGCCCAGCAGTTGTTCGTAGAGGCGAAACGGTTGTTCATCGGCGCCGCTCAGGTACAGCGGCAAGGTGTCCAGGTCGAGACTGTTGAACGGCAGCTCGGCACCGGTGCGCAGGGTCAGGCGCAGACCGGCCTTGGCTTTCGGTTCGCTGGCGGCCAGGCGTCCGAGCACGGCGGCGGGGTTGCCGAAATATTCGGCGTTGCTGACCTGCAACGGCCACAGCGTCACCGGGTGCGCGGTGCGGTACTCGCAGCAGGTCTGGGTTTCACGGCCCAGGGCGGCACGCAGCACCGTGTCACGGGGCAACGGGAAACCGCCGGCCAGGGAGCCTTCATCGGGGTCGGTCTGCAACTGCACCACGGTCATCGACGGCGTCGGCGCCAGGTAGTGCGGGTAGGCAATTTCCAACAGGTTATGGGTGAAGGTCGGGTACTCGGCGTCGAGCTTGAGCTGCACACGGGCGGTGAGATAGGCGAAGCCTTCCAGCAAACGTTCGACGTACGGGTCGGCGCAGTCCATACCGGACAAGGTCAGCCGACTGGCGATCTTGGGATATTCCTTGGCGAACTCGGCGGCGCTTTCGCGCACGTGGTGCAGTTCCTGGTTGTACAGCTCCAGCAGGCGCGGGTTCATGGGCGTCTCCGCTGGTCGGCATTGAGCACGCGCACATGGCCGGACTCCAGGTCCACGTCGGTCTGCAACAGCAAACGCAACGGTACCGGCTGTGCCCACAGGTCGCCTTCAATCTCGAAACTCAGGGCGTTGTGATTCATCTCGCCATGGCCCATGCGCGCCTTGACCCGCAGCGTGTGGCGCAAAATACGCGGCTCGAAGGTGGCGATGGCCTGGTAAATCAAGGCTTCCAGGGCTTTGATATCGACGCTCGAAGCGCTGTTGCCCGCCAGTGCCGGCAGGCCGTAATTGACCACCGACGTGCCGGCCGGGGTGTGCAGCGTGGCATCGGTATCGAGTAACGAGGTGGTGTTAAGCAACCACGCCAGGTCACGCAGCACCGAGGCCTTCAATTGGGTCAGGGACAGCACGCGTTTGTCGGCGCTTTCCTTGGGGTTGGTCGGGTCGTCGTCGGTCAACCGGTCCAGCAGGGACGGTTGCAGACGGTCGCGGGAAGCGATTTCAGTTACCACCAAAGCAGCTCCACGGACGGGTTGCGAGAGGGACACAATGGCCGTGGCACCGGGCCACGGCCACACGGGCTATCAGCGTTTGGTGTTGGAACGGATGTTCCAGCCAAACTTGATGGCGCCGCCGTCTTTGGTGCCGTCGGCTTTCTGCGGCTGGTAGTCGACCATCACTTGGGCGAAGTTCAGGGTGACGTTTTCGGTCAGGCGATCATCGCTGCCCGAACCGCCGGTGCTCAAGGAGGTGACCAGCACTTCTTCCAGGTTGATCACCATGTACTCGACCTGGCTCTCGCCACCGGCCTTGCGCACGGTCAGCTTGACCTTGTCGATGTGCTTGCCGCTGGCGCAGTGCATCATCAGGTTGGGCGAAGCCTTGTCGACGTATTTGGTCAGCGACAGGTCCTGGATATTCACCTTGCCCGCGCCACCGCCACCGCCGACGTGCATGTTGCCGGACTGGGACATGCCCCAGCTCCAGTTCAACACATCGATTTCGTCCTTGTGGGCCTTGTCCATGGACTCGCCCTTGATGTCGCCGATCTTGATGAAAATATCAACAGCCATGTTTTCTCCCTGTGTGGCTCAGGCCACGAATGTGTTGACGTCCCCGACCTCTGTAGGAGCGAGCTTGCTCGCGAAGGTCGTTAACGATGACGCTGGCATCCTGAATGAGCGCGGCGTCTTTAAGTTTTTCGCGAGCAAGCTCGCTCCTACAGGAAGCGAGCCGGTCCGGTTAGTTAGGCGCTTTTTGCCGAAGGCAGCTTCGATACCAAACGCAACGACACCGTCAGCCCTTCAAGCTGATAGTGCGGGCGCAGGTAGAACTTGGAGTTGTAATACCCCGGGTTGCCTTCGACTTCTTCCACGATCACTTCGGCGGCGGCCAACGGGTGCTGGGCCTTGGTGGTTTCGGTGGAATGCGCCGGGTCGCCGTCGACGTAGTTGAGGATCCAGTCCTGCAACCAGCGCTGCATTTCGTCCTTCTCTTTGAAGGAGCCGACCTTGTCGCGCACGATGCACTTCAAGTAATGAGCGAAACGGCAGGTGGCGAACAGGTACGGCAAGCGCGCGGCCAGGTTGGCGTTGGCGGTGGCGTCCGGGTCGTCGTATTCGGCAGGTTTTTGCAGCGACTGGGCGCCAATGAACGCGGCGAAGTCGGTGTTTTTCTTGTGCAGCAGCGGCATGAAACCGTTCTTCGCCAGTTCCGCTTCACGGCGGTCGCTGATGGCGATTTCGGTGGGGCACTTCATGTCCACGCCACCGTCATCGGTCGGGAACGTGTGGGCCGGCAGGTTTTCCACTTCACCGCCAGACTCGATGCCGCGGATGCGCGAGCACCAACCGTAGTGCTTGAACGAACGGTTGATGTTCACCGCCATGGCGTAGGCGGCGTTGGCCCAGGTGTACTTGGAGCTGTCGGCGCCGTCGGTGTTTTCTTCGAAGGCGAAGGCTTCCACCGGGTCGGTCTTGGCGCCATACGGCAGGCGGGCCAGGAAGCGCGGCATGGTCAGGCCGATGTAGCGCGAGTCTTCCGATTCACGCAGCGAGCGCCAGCCGGCGTATTCCGGGGTGGTGAAGATCTTGGTCAGGTCGCGTGGGTTCGACAGTTCCTGCCACGAGCCCATGCCCATCACGGTCGGCGAGGCCGCAGCGATGAACGGCGAGTGCATGGCGGCGCAGACTTTCGACAGTTCGCCCAGCAGTTCCACGTCGGGCGGCGACTGGTCGAAGTAGTAGTCACCCACCAGGCAGCCGTAAGGTTCGCCACCGAACTGGCCGTATTCTTCTTCGTACATCTTCTTGAAAATCGGGCTCTGGTCCCACGCGGTGCCCTTGAATTTCTTCAGGGTCTTGTGCAGGTCTGGCTTGGAGATGTTGAGCACGCGGATCTTCAGTTGCTCATCGCTCTCGGTGTTGTTGACCAGGTAGTGCAGGCCACGCCAGGCGCTTTCCAGTTGTTGGAAGTCCTGGTGGTGGATGATCTGGTTGACCTGGGCGGTGAGCTTGGCATCGATGGCGGCGATGATCGATTCGATCGACTTGATCGCGTCGTTGGACACCAGGTCGGTTTGCGCCAGGGCCTGTTCGGCCAGGGTGCGCACCGCGGTTTCAACGGCTTCGCGGGCACGCTCGGTCTTGGGTTTGAACTCTTGCAGCAGCAGGTTCGCAAACTCGCTGGCTTCTTCGGTGGTCCCCAGGATCTGGCTGCCTTCGCGGGCGGTATTGTCCGTCATGATTACTGCTCCCCTGCAGGCTTGGGCGCGCTGGCAAGTGCCTGAAGCAATGCCGGGTCCTTGATCGCCTTCATGATGATTTCTTCAGCGCCGGTCTTGCCGTCCATGTAGGTCAGCAGGTTGGCCAATTGGGTGCGGGCTTCGAGCAGTTGGTTCAGGGAGTCGACCTTGCGGGCCACGGCGGCCGGGCTGAAGTCGTCCATGCTTTCGAAGGTGATGTCCAGGCTCAGGTTGCCTTCGCCTGTCAACTCGTTGGGTACGTGGAACGCGACGCGTGGCTGCATGGCCTTGAGGCGTGAGTCGAAGTTGTCGACGTCCACTTCAAGGAACTTGCGGTCGGCCACGGGTGCCAGCGGCTCGGCAGGCTTGCCGGCGAGGTCGGCCATCACGCCCATTACGAAGGGCAGCTGGACCTTTTTCTCGGCGCCGTAAAGCTCGACGTCGTACTCGATCTGCACTCGAGGCGCACGGTTGCGCGCGATGAATTTCTGAGAACTTTGCTTCGCCACGTTGCTGCTCCTGGTCGCTTGAGCGACGGTGTTGTTACTGCACGGTCCGGCGGCTTACTCGCTGTCGGGGCCGCGCAGGTTTTCAAATTGGGACATGCCATCGGGAATCAGATTGCGCACGATGGCCGCAAAGTCGGCATGTACCAGATTCTTGGCTCGGTTCAACAACACCGGCAGCGGGCTCGAAGGCTCGTGACGGGTGTAGTACGCGAGGATTTTGTCGAGGCTGCGCAGCACATCGTCGCGAGTGGCGATGTCGCCAGAAGGGCGAGGGGCTGCGGGCGCGGCGGCGTAATCGACCGAGGGGGCATTGTCTTCACTGACGGCCTCGGGATCGCTGCTGCTGTCGGTGCCTGGCACCGCTTGGTTGAGCAGTTGCAGGGCCTGTTTGAGCGGCTGCTTCAAGGCGCTGAGGTCCACGCCCTGGGCGGAACCGACCTGGTCATTGACCTGTTGCTCAATGGCCTCGCACGCCGCACGCGCCGCGCTCAAGGCATCACGGGTGGCTTGCAGTTGTTCGGGGTCGCTGTCCAGGAACGCGGCGTTGAGTTGCTGGTTGCCCAACTGCTCATCGGCAAAACTCTGCAGGCCGCTGGCGTTGAGCGCTGCGCGCAGGGTCACGGGCCCGAAGGTGCGCGAGCGTGTGAGGATGCTTTCGCGCAGCAGGCGAATATTGGTCTCGCAGGTCAGGCCGGTAAGGGCGTTGATGCGCACGGTAGGGTCGTTGTCATCGTCGGCATCCAGGCGCGGGTGCAGTTCGGCCCAGTATTGGCGCAACAAGGCGTCGATCAGCGTGAGGACTTCGGCCAGCCCGGCCACACCCTGGAGGGCGAGGGTGCTTTGCAGCAGAAAGTGGGTGATGCGCAGGTCTTTGCTGCGTTGCAACAGGTCGAGGCTTTGCTGCTGGATGCTGCGCCACTCGGGCGGCTCAGCGGGCAGGATCGAGTCGCCCATGCTGCGTTCGGGTTGGCCCTTGGCATCACGTTCCAACTGCAGAAATTGCGCGTCATATTCCATGTCCTCGCCACAGGGCGACGTCGCGGAAACGGCGGTGAGCAGCAACGGCACATCCACTGAATTCGATCTCCTTATCGGCCCGCTGGACGGCGGGCAATGCATGCACTAGTTGCGTAATGAACTTTGCATGTTTTCTTGGTCATATACTCAGCGTGCCACTACTGCGCCATCACTGATGTTCAAGAAGTTGTGCATTTTTGGTGTAGTACTTATGGCTTGTCAAGGTAAGCTATTCGCCCTCTGTGACAGATGTGCGGTGTTTAACAACCTGCGCGACTGGCGGGTCGAAAGGCGCGCCCAGAGCGGATTTTTGTCATGGAAGCCAGTTAAGATCAGCGATCATGCTGGTAAAAGCAGATTTTGGCGGTCGTTTTTACGACAGGACGGGACTTTCCAGGGCGGCGCTGCCTCCTGGGTAGGCCGCGCGCGACGTATCAGCAAGGAGGCAAGATGTCGCTGTGTTTGACTATCACTAGTTATCACAAGATCACCCCTGGGCAATGCCCCGAAAAGTCCATGGATCAGGGCGTGATGGCTATTGGCCGCAGTTCTGACAATGACTGGGTATTGCCCGACCCTGAGCGTCTCGTCTCTTCGCAACATTGCGTTATTCAATACAAAGATGGCCGTTACTACTTAACCGATAACAGCACCAATGGTGTGGAATTGGTCAAGGCGGGTATTCGTATGCGTCGGGGTAACAGCGAGCCGTTGCAAGACGGTGAGTTGATCCGCATCGGCGATTACGAGATCCAGGCGCGCATCGACTTCAACGTGCAGGCCATCGACAGCCAGCCATTTGCCAGTGACTCACCCAACAGCTTTGAAGCGCTGATGGGCGCCGTGGCGAGCCAGCCTGCGCCCACGCCGATGATTGCCCCGCAATTCCAGGGCGCCTCGGCCATGGAAACCCTGCCCGACCTGTTCGACTTCCTCAGCCCCACCGCCGTGCCGCCGCCCACCGTGGCGGACCATGTGCCGTCCGAGCAGCACGATTTTCGCCCCCCGGCTCCAGTGGTCGTACCGGCGCCCGAAAAGCCGCCGGTGCAAGGCTCGGTGATTCCCGAAGACTGGGACCTGTTCGGCGACGCGCCCGCACCTGTGGTCAATGCTGCGCCCGCCCCAGACCCGGTCATCCCGCCGCCACCCGTGGTCGAGCCTGTTGCGCTCCCCGTGGCCAATGCCGAGCCACAACCGGACCTCCTGCAAGCCTTCCTGCGCGGTGCGGGCCTGGACCAGTTGCGGCTGGACAAAGCCGACGCCTGCGCGCAGATGGAAAGCATCGGCCGCAGCTACCGGTTGATGGTCGAGGGCTTGATCGACGTATTGCGTGCGCGTGCCAGCCTCAAGGGCGAGTTCCGCATGCAGCAGACGATGATCCGCCCCGCCGAAAACAACCCGTTGAAATTCGCCCCGAATGCCGATGAGGCGTTACTGCTGTTACTGCGTCATGGCAACCAGGCGTTCATGGCCCCGGACCTCGCCGTACGTGACAGTTTCGACGACCTGCGCGCCCACCAGTTGGCCGTGATGGCTGGCGTGGAAGCGGCGATCAAGCACCTGCTCACGCGCTTTGAACCGGCGCAATTGAAGGAGCGCATGGGCAAACCCGGCGGCCTCTCCAGTCTGTTCAACGGTTCGCGCCAGGCCCAGTACTGGCAGCAGTTCACCGAGCTCTACAGCAACATTTCCCGCGAGGCCCAGGACGATTTCCAGGACCTGTTCGGTCGCGAATTCAGCCGGGCCTACGAAGAACACAGTGCACGACAGCGACGCTGAAAACGCCTCGCACCAATGGATAAAACGGATAGCTAAATACGTCATTGAGGACGCAGGATGATTCCCAGGTTTTTACTCGCAGCCGCCACCGCGCTGCTGCTGACGGCGTGTGCCAACGACACTGCCAAACCCCAGGCGGCTGCCGAGGCCGAAGCTGACACGGCCGCCGTTGAGCTGCATTTTCACGCGATTGCCGGGCTTAACCCCGGTGCCAACGGCCAGGCCGCGCCGGTGCGGGTGCGCATTTTCGAATTGAAAAACGCCGCGACCTTTTCACGCTCCGACTACTTCGCCCTCGCGGACCGCGCGCAATCCACCCTCGGCCTGGACCTGCTGGACCAGGACGAAGTGATGGTGCAGCCCGGCCAACAACTGAGCGTGCAGCGCGACCTCGACCCCTCCACGCGCCAGATCGGCTTGCTGGTGGGCTACCGCGAGTTGGACCGTGCGCAATGGCGCACGGTCATCAACGTGCCGCCGCGCCAATACAGCGAATACCAGATCAGCCTCGACGTGCATGCCGTGCGCGCCGACGTCGTGGCTTCCCCATCCAGCCCAGCCCAATAACAAGCAATCGGAGCCCCCATGTCCTGGAACAATCGCGTGGTCTGGTCGGAAGGCATGTTCATCGGAACGCAGCACTTCCAGCAGCATGACCGTTACCTGGAAAACCTGATCGACGCCCGCAGCCGCCCGTTGTCGGCGGGTGCCTGGGGGTTCTCCGAGCTGCTGATCGACCAGGGCCTGCTGGCCCAGGGCAAGCTGGCGATCGTATCGGCTCGCGGCCTGCTGCCCGATGGCACGCCGTTCAATATTCCCCAGGATGACCTGGCGCCGAGCCCGTTGAACATCGACGACAACCTGCGCGACGGCCTGGTGTACCTGGCCCTGCCGCTCAAGCGCGCCGGCGCCCGTGACACGGTGGACGAGGGTGAAGCCCTGGAAGCCGCGCGCTACGTGAGCCAGGTGCGCGAAGTGCGCGACGACAACGCCCCGTTCGAAAACCGCGCACCGGTGGCCGTGGGCTCGCGGGCATTGCGCCTGCTGACAGCGCAGGATGGCATCAGCGACTACGCCGCCATCGGCCTGGTGCGCATCAAGGAAAAGCGCGCCGACCGCGCGTTGGTGCTCGATGAGACCTATATTCCGCCGGTGCTGGACGTGGCCGCGAGCAAACCGCTGACGGCCTTTCGCAGCGAACTGCTGGGCCTGTTGCACCAGCGTGGCGAAGCGCTGGCCGGTCGCGTGGTGGCCTCGGGCGCCGGTGGTGCCTCGGAGATCGCCGACTTCATGCTGCTGCAACTGGTCAACCGCGCACAGCCGCTGATCCAGCACTTCAGCCAGTTGAGCCCGTTGCACCCGGAGCGCTTCTTCAGCGAACTGGTCAGCCTGGCCGGTGAATTTTCCACCTTCTCAACCTCCGGCCGTCGCCCCCAGGAATACCCGCAGTACCAGCACGACGACCTGGCCCTGAGCTTCATGCCGGTGATGGCGGCCCTGCGTGAGGCGCTGTCGATGTTGATCGACAGCAAGGCCACGCCCATCCCGATTGTGGAGAAAGCCTACGGCATCCATGTGGCGATGTTGGCCGACAAGACCCTGCTCGACAACGCCAGTTTCATCCTCGTGGTACGCGCCGATGTGCCCGGCGAAACCCTGCGTGCGCGTTTCGGCCAGCAGAGCAAGGTCGGCTCGGTGGAGCACATCCGCGACATGGTCAACCTGCAACTGCCGGGCATCGGCCTGCTGCCGTTGCCGGTGGCGCCGCGCCAATTGCCTTACCACGCCGGCAGCACCTACTACGAGCTGGACCGTGGCAGCGAGCACTGGCAGCAGCTGAACAATTCCGGCGGTTTCGCCTTCCATATCGCCGGGCAGTTCCCGGGCTTGAACCTGGCCTTCTGGGCGATCCGAGGATAATTGGCGATGCATCCCAATGATGATGACCGCACCCAGTTCATGCCGCGCCCGGGTGGCCGAGAGCCTGCACCCGCGCGTGCCGAACCTGCGCCGCTGTCGATGCCGGCTGCGCCGATCCTCACCGGCAAGAGCCAGGGCCTCAACCCGCTGGAAAGTGCCGCCGGCCCGTTGCTGGCGTTGTTGACGCGGTTGCGCAACACCATCGCCCATCCCGCGCCAGCCAGCCTGCGTGCGCAGTTGCTGGCGTACCTGCGCCAGTTCGAAGAGCGCGCCGAAGCCGCCGGTGTGGCACGCAATGAAGTGCTGTTGGCCCGTTACGCGCTGTGCACTGCCTTGGATGAGGCGGTGCTGAGCACGCCGTGGGGCAGCACCAGTGACTGGGGTAAGCAGAGCCTGCTGATTACCGTGCACAACGAAGCCTGGGGTGGTGAAAAGGTTTTCCAGTTGCTTGACCACTGCCTGCAAAGCCCACGAGAACGCCTGTACCTGCTGGAGCTGTTGTACCTGTGCATGTGCTTGGGTTTTGAAGGTCGCTACCGCGTGATGACCGACGGGCGCAGCCAGCTGGAAGCCTTGCGCGAGCGCACCGCTGGCGCGATTCGCAGCGCCCGTGGCGAACACGAGCGTGAGCTGTCGCCGCACTGGCGTGGTGTGACCGTGGCCCGTGATCGCCTGGCGCAATTCATGCCGCCATGGATAGCCGTGGCGATTGGCTTGGCGCTGCTGTTGGCGTTGCTGTTCGGCCTGCGCATGAAGCTGGCCTCGGACGCCGAGCCGGTGTTCAAGAATGTTCATGCCCTGGGCGAGATCCCGGTGCAGGCCATCGACCGTCCGGTGGCGCAGCCCAAAGTGATTGAGCGCCCGCGCCTGGCCGGGTTCCTGGCCGATGACATCAAGGCCGGCCGCGTGGCGGTGGAAGACAAGGTTGACCGCTCTGTCGTGACCATTCGTGGCGATGAGCTGTTCGCCTCGGCCAGCTCCAGCATCGTCGATGACTACCAGCCGCTGATGCTGCGCATCGCCGACGCCATCCGCAAGGTCAAGGGCCAGGTGCGTGTCACCGGGCACAGCGACAACCGCCCGATTGCCACGTTGCGCTTCCCGTCCAACTGGGCGTTGTCCGAAGCCCGGGCCAAGTCGGTGCTGGAAATTCTCGCGGCCAAGACCGGCCAGGCCGAGCGCTTCAGTGCTGAAGGCCGCAGCGACACCGAGCCGCTGGCCACCAACAGCACTGCTGAAGGCCGTGCCCGCAATCGTCGGGTTGAAATCACCGTATTGGCGGAGGGCGTCGAGTGAAGGCGTTTTTCAGTTTCATGATTCGCTGGGTGATCCCCGTGCTGGGCCTGATTGCCCTGAGCCTGATCATCTGGTTTGTTGGCCCGCTGCTGGACGTGCTGGTGCCCGAAGGGCGCCGTTGGGCGCTGATCGTGCTGGTGTTTGCGCTGTGGGTGGCCTACCGCGTGTTCCGCATTATCCAGGCCCGTCGCCAGGCCGCCGAAGTGATGCGCAGCCTGGCCGCAGAAACCCCGGTCGACCCCAACAGCGTTGCGACCGCCGAAGAGCTGTCCACGCTGCGCCAGCGCATGGACGAAGCCCTGGCACTGCTGAAAAAGGCCAAGCTGGGCGGCGATGAGCGCCGCAACCTCTACGAGCTGCCGTGGTACGTGATCATCGGCCCGCCGGGCTCGGGCAAGACCACCGCGCTGGTCAATTCCGGGCTGCATTTCCCGCTGGCGGCGCAATTGGGCGCTGGTGCGGTGCGGGGCGTGGGGGGCACGCGCAATTGCGACTGGTGGTTTACCGACCAGGCCGTATTGCTCGACACCGCTGGCCGCTATACCACCCAAGACAGTAACTCCACGGTGGATAAAGCCGCCTGGCTGGGTTTTCTCGACCTGCTGAAAAAGCAGCGTTCGCGCCGGCCTATCGACGGTGCGTTTATCGCCATCAGCCTCTCGGATCTGCTGCTGGGCACCGACGCCGAGCGCGCAGCCCATGCCGCCGCGATTCGCCTGCGCATCCAGGAGCTGTATACGCAGCTGGGCGTGCGTTTCCCTATCTACCTGATGCTCACCAAGCTCGACCTGGTGCCGGGCTTCATGGAGTTCTTCGACAACCTGAGCAAGGAAGAGCGCGCCCAGGTGTGGGGCATGACCTTTGCCCTGGACGACGGCAAAAACAGCGACAGCCCGCTGGCGCACCTGCAAAGCGAATTCGCCGGCCTGGAGCAGCGCCTCAACGAACGCCTGGTCGAGCGCTTGCAACAGGAGCGCGACCCGGCACGACGCGACCTGATCTACGGCTTCCCGCAGCAGTTCGGCGCGTTGAAAGATTGCCTGCAAAGCTTCCTCGAAGGCGTGTTCAAACCCAATGCCTTTGAAGAGCGCGTGTTGCTGCGTGGCGTGTACTTCACCAGCGGCACCCAGGAAGGCAGCCCGATTGACCGCCTGATCGGTGCCATGGCCCAGAGCATGAACCTGGACCGCCAGCACCTGGCGCGCCAGAGCGGCACCGGGCGCAGTTACTTCATCGAGAAACTCTTCACCGCCGTGGCCTTTGCCGAGCGCGGCCTGGTGGGGGTGAACCCGAAAGTCGAGCGGCGCCGCAAGTGGGTCGCCCGTGGCGTACTGGCGGCCACCGCCGCCTTGGTGGTGGTGGTCAGCAGCCTGTGGTGGGTGAGCTATCGCGCCAACCAGGCGTATATCGCCCAGGTCGATCAGAAGGTCGTGCCCCTGGGCCAGACCGTCCAGAACCTGAGCCCTGCACAACGGGAAGTGCTCGCCGTGCTGCCGTTGCTTAACGCGGTGAAGAACCTGGCAGGGGATTCGCCGAGCTGGTCCGAAGGGCTGGGGCTGTACCAGGGCGATATGCTCGAAGCCGAGTCCGCCAGCGTGTACCGCAAACTCTTGATCGCCGTGTTCGCGCCACGCCTGGTGACGCGTATCGAAGAGCAACTGCACGGCGGCGGCAACTCAGACTTTCTCTATGAGGGCCTCAAGGCTTACCTGATGCTCGCCGACACCGAGCATTACGACCCGGACTTCATCAAGGCCTGGATCGCCCTGGACTGGGACCGCAACTTGCCCCGTGACCTGCCGGCCGACCAGCGCCAGGCCCTGGCCGGGCACTTGCAGGCGCTGTTCGAACGCCACCCGCCGAGCGCACGCCTGGACCCACGGCTGATCGACGACCTGCGTCGCCAATTGCAGCAATTGCCGGTAGCCCAGCGCGTGTACGACCGCGTCAAGCGCCAGAAACTGCCCGAAGGTATCCCGGACTTTCGTCTCAATGAGGCCGCCGGTCGCGATGCCGCACTGGTGTTCAGCCGCAAGAGCGGCAAGCCGTTAGGCGAGCCGTTGAGTGGTTTCTTTACTGCCAAGGGCTATCGCCAGGCGTTTTTGCTCAGCAGCCTGAACCAGACCGGCACCCTGGCCGAAGAGCAATGGGTGCTGGGCCATGAACAGGCCGACCAGCAGAACGTGGTGAGCCTGGCCGCCGACGTGCGCCGCTTGTACTTCCAGGATTACCAGCGCCAGTGGGACGCGTTGCTCGCCGACATCGACTTTGTGCCGATCACCAGCGTGGCACAGGCCGCCGATGTGCTGCGGGTGATTTCCGGTCCCACCTCGCCGCTGAAAAAACTGTTGGTGGCGGTCGCCAGGGAAACCGACCTGCAAGCCGAAGAACGCCAACTGGCCGCCAAAGGCGTGCCGGTGGAAGGCGGCGTGGACAAGCTCAAGGAGCGCCTCGGCAGCTTGCTGGGCGAGGCGCAACCGACGGCGAATGCCCCGGCGCCGGCGGATGATCCGGTGACCGCACACTTTGCCGAACTCAACAGCATCGTCAGCAAAAACGAAGGCGAACCGGCGGCCATCGACGGCCTGCTGTCGGACATGAATGCGCTGTATGTGCAGGTCAGCGCCATGGTCGGTGCCAGCGGCGATGCCTTGCTCGGCGAGGCCAAGAACCAGGCGGCGGCTGCGGCCACGCGGGTCAGCCTGAACGCCGAGCGCCAGCCGCCGCTGGTGCAGGGCATGGTCAAGTCGGTGGTCAATTCCACCACCAACAGCATGATGGGCGGGGTGCGTAACCAACTGAACGCAGCCTGGGTCAGTGAAGTGGTCAATGTGTATCGCCAGTCATTGGCCGGGCGTTACCCGATGTCGCCGGGCAGTGCGCGGGACGCCACCCTGGATGACTTCGGCCAGTTCTTCGGTGTGGGCGGGGTGATGGACAACTACTTCCGCAAATACCTGCAACCCTATGTGGACACGTCGGCGCAGACCTGGCGCTGGCAACCGGGGGCGGCGCAGAGGCTGGGGATTGCCCCTGGCGTGCTGCAAACCTTCCAGCGTGCGGCGACGATTCGGGACGCGTTCTTCCGCTCCGGTGGCACCCAGCCCATCGTGCGTTTTGAGCTCAAGCCGGTGTCGATGGATCCCACTATCACCCAGTTCCTGCTGGACCTGGACGGCCAGCAACTGAGCTACGACCACGGCCCGAGCCGCCCGGTAGCGATGCAGTGGCCGAACCCCGGCAGCATTGGCGTGGTGCGTATTTCCATCATGCCGCCGTCGGCCAGTGGTCGCTCCGGCATCACCCTGGACGGCCCTTGGGCCTGGTTCCGCCTGCTGGAGCAATCGGACCTCACCGCAGGCAATTCGCCGGACCGTTTCAACCTGCGCCTGCGGGTCGATGGCGCGAGCATCGCCTACGAGTTGCGCGCCAACAGTGCGTTCAACCCGTTCAAGAGCCGCGTGCTCAGCGGCTTCAGCCTGCCGGAGCGGCTATGACGACCCTGGGTTTTTACGGCAAGTTGGCCAGCCGCGGCGACTTTGTCAGCCGCGCCTTGCCCCAGAGTTTTATCGGCCCGTGGGACAGCTGGCTGGCGGCGGGTTTGCTCGCCAGCCAGAACAGCCTCGGCGCTGACTGGCTGAATGCGTACCTGGTCAGCCCGTTGTGGCGCTTTGTGCTGGCGCCGGGCGTGTGCGGGCCGGAAGCGGCGGCGGGTGTGGTGATGCCGAGCATTGACCGGGTCGGGCGGTACTTTCCGCTGGCGGTGGTGACCTTGCTGGATCACGACACCAACCCGGCGTCGCTGGTGGGCGGTTCGGACGCCTGGTTCGAGCAGGCTGAAACCTTGTTGCTCAGCACCCTGGACAGTGGCGCGACCTTCGAAGGCTTCAATGCCGGGCTCGACGAGCTGGGTGTGCCGGCCAGCGAGCCGCGAGCGGTGGACAGCCGTTTTGCCGGCCTGCAACGGGTGGCAGCCACCGTGCCGCACCAGCGTATGACCGCGCTGGCCGAACAGGCGTGCGAGGGCGCAAGCCTGTGGTGGGGGCGAGGTTCGCAGCGTATCTCTCCCGGTTTATTACGGTGCCAGGGCTTGCCTGCCGCCAGCGATTTTGCGCAGTTTTTGCTTGGACAAGAAGGTGTGGTGTAGATGGGCGTGACGTACGAATCCGCGAGCAAAAGCCATGTGGGCATGGTTCGCCAAGTCAACGAAGATGCCTTTCTGGACCTGCCGGACAACCGCCTGTGGGTGGTGGCCGATGGCATGGGCGGGCACGCGGCGGGGGACTATGTCAGCAGCTTGATCGTCGACAGCCTGCGCCATGTGCCGCTGGGCCGCTCCCTGGACGAATACTCGGCGGCGCTGCGCAACGACCTGCTGCGCATCAACGCGGCTGTGCGCGAAGAAACCGCCAACCGTGGCGTGACCATGATGGGCAGCACCGTGGTGGTATTTGCCGCGCGCGGTTTGCGCGGGGTGTGCCTGTGGGCCGGCGACAGCCGCCTGTACCGCCTGCGCGACGGCATGCTGGAAAGCATTTCCCGCGACCACAGCTACGTGCAAGACCTGCAAGACAGCGGCCTGCTCAGCGAAGCCGACGCCCGTACACACCCGCGCTCCAATATCGTCACCCGCGCCATTGGCGTGGAGGCCCAGTTGGACGTCGCTTCAGTGGACCTGTTGATCGCTCCCGGCGACAGCTATTTGCTGTGCAGCGATGGCCTCAACAAAACCGTCGAAGACCACGAAATCCGCGACGTGCTCAGCCATGACGCGCCGGATGAGATCGTGCGCAGCCTGGTGCACCTGGGGCTCAATCGCGGCGCACCAGACAACATCACCACCCTCGTCGTGAAGGTCTCGTCATGAACATTGTCATCCCGGGTTATGACATCGAAGGCGAGATTGGCGAAGGTGCCATGGCCAGCGTGTACCTGGCGACCCAGCGCTCGCTGGAGCGCAAGGTGGCGCTGAAGGTGATGGCGGCAGCGCTGGCAGCCGACCCGAGTTTCTGCGAACGCTTCCTGCGCGAGGGCAAGACCCTGGCGCGCTTGTCGCACCCGCACACGGTGACCATCCATGACATCGGCAACGTCGGTGAGCTGTATTACATGGCCATGGAATACCTGCCCAACGGCACGCTCAAGGAGCGCATTGCCGCTGGGCTGACCCCGGAGCAGGGCGTGACGCTGATCCGCCAGATTGCCTCGGCCCTGGGCTATGCCCATGCCCAAGGGCTGGTGCACCGCGACGTCAAGCCGGCGAACATTCTGTTTCGCGCCGATGGCACGGCCGTGCTGTCGGACTTCGGGATTGCCAAGTCGCTGGATGATCGCACCCAATTCACCCAGGCCGGGTTTGCCGTGGGCACGCCAAGCTACATGAGCCCCGAGCAGGCGCGAGGCCAGGAGATTGATGGCCGCGCCGACCTCTACGCGCTGGGCGTGGTGCTGTATGAAATTCTCGTCGGCAAGCTGCCTTACAACGGCACCGATGCGCTCTCCACCGCGCTGGCGCACCTGACCGAACCCTTGCCGCAATTGCCGGTGCACCATGGGCGCTATCAGGGTGTGCTGCGCAAATTGTTGGCCAAGGACCCGGCGGAACGTTATCCGGATGCGGCAGCGTTGTTGTTGGCGCTGGATCAACTGCCGGCTGATGAATCGGATGCCACGCTGGTACGGCCGCTGCCGATTCCATTGAGCGTTGATCTGGCGGGCATGACCCCTGTCACCATCGACATTCCGACGGATAAACCGCAGCCGCAGCCAATAGTGCGTCAACCGGTGGTCACGCCGACACAGCGAAACGCCCCGTCCGAGCAGCGCCGTGGGCCGGTATTGGCCTTGGCCGCCGTGGCGGTCGCCGTCGCGTTGGCCATTGGTGGCGCCAGCTACTGGTGGTTGAGCGGCGACGATGAACCGGCCCAGCCGCCAGCCGCCGTGGTGCCCAAGGTGACGCCACCGATGGCAGTCGCTGAAGTGGATGGCGGTCAACGCCCGTTGCTGATGGCAGGTAAGAAAACCTTGTTCCAGCGCGTGCTCAGCAAACCTGGCGCCCAGCTTTCAGCGGACGCAGGGAGCCCGCCGGGTAAAGCGCTGCCGGCGTTTTCCGTGCTCTACGTGTACCAGCGCAAGGAAGTGGACGGCAGCCCGTGGGTGCGCGTCGGCGCCGCTACCGATGGTCGCAGCGACGGTTGGCTGCCAGCCTCCCAGGTCAGCGACTGGAAACAAAGCCTGGTGCTCAAGTTCACCGAGCGCTCGGGGCGTGCGCCCGTGATGTTCCTGCGCCAGCCCGGTGAGGTGGAAAAACTACTGGCTGACCCTGCTGCAGCGAAAAGCGCCTTGGCCAAGGCGCAGAACAACCGAGAAGACAACCAGCAAGTCCTGGCCCTGGAACCCACCGCCAGCGCGGTGCCGCAGAACCAGTTCTACCTGTTGCCTATCTTTGATTCCAAAGAGAGCTTCGACGACAACGGCCAGCCGGTGCAGTTGCTCAACGTGGCCTCCATCGACCCAGGCAGCCGCGCCGCGGCCAAACCGTCCAGCCCGACGCTCAGCGCCCATGCCGACGCGTTCCGCACGGCCGTGGTGCTGGTGGTGGACACCACCGTGTCGATGCAGCCCTACATCGACCAGATTCGCGACGTGGTGCACGAGCTGCAAACCCGCATTGCCGAGCGTGGCGAGTTGGACAGCGTCAGCTTCGGCATGGTCGGCTTTCGCAGCAGCATCCAGAAAACCCCGGGCCTTGAGTATGTCGCCAAGACCCTCATTACCCTCGACCAAGGCCGCGATCCGCAACGCTTTCTGGAGATGGCACGCCAGGTCAAAGCGTCGACGGTGTCCAGCCACTCGTTCAACGAAGACGCGTTTGCCGGGGTGATGCAGGCGGTGGACGGCATGGATTGGTCCGGCTACGGCGGGCGCATCATCCTGCTGGTCTCCGATGCCGGCGCGCTGCGCAAGAACGACCCGTTCGCCGCCACCCAGATGAACGAAGCCGAAGTGCGCCAGGCGGCGCTGGGCAAGCAGATCAAGATCTACGCGCTGCACCTGCGCACCGACGCCGGCAAGAAAACCCATGCCGGCGCCGAGAGCCAGTACCGCGTCCTCACGGCCGACGCCAACCCGCAGATCGGCGACCTGTACACGCCAGTGCCAGGCGGCGATGTGCGCAAGCTGGGTGAGCGCGTCGATGAGATCGGCACGGTGTTCGCCAACCTCGTGCATCAGGTGCGCAGCAACACGCCGCAGCCCGTGCCGTTGCTCAGTGCCGCGCCGAGTCTGGCGGACAAGTCCGCCGCCGTCGGCTATGCCATGCACATGGACTTTCTCGGGCGCAAAACCGCAAGCCAGGCGCCGCAACTGGTCAGTGCCTGGACCGCCGACCGCGACCTGACCAACCCGGCGCTGCCGGCGTTCCAGGTGTGCGTGATGCTGACCAAACTGCAACTCAACGACCTGCAACAATCGTTGAAGTTGATCGTGGATGCGGCGCGCAAGACCCAAAGCTCGCCCAAGGATTTCTTCCAGGAAATCGCCAGCGCCTCGGCCTATATGAGCCGCGACCCGCAGGCCCTGCGCAAGGGCGGCAACCTGGCTGACGGCGGCCTGCTCGGTGAATACCTGGAGGGCCTGCCGTACCGCAGCAAGTCGCTGAACATGACCCAGGACCTGTGGTTGTCGTTGAGCGTGGCCGAGCAGGAAGACTTTATCGACGAGCTGGATTCGAAAATCCGCCTGTATGAAACCTTCCATAACGACGTGGCCAACTGGGTCCGTTTCGGCGATGCCGAACCGGGCGATGCGTTGTACCGCGTGCCACTGTCGACGCTGCCGTAATGCTGAACCTGAGCGCGGTGCACAAGAGCCGGGGCGTCGGTAGCCAGCGCTACAGCCTGGTGATCCCGGCATTGCAGCTGGGTGCGGGTGAACAACTGGCGATTGTCGGCCCCAGCGGTTGCGGCAAGAGCACTTTGCTGGACGTGCTGGCGCTGGTGTTGGCGCCGGATCAGGTGGGGCAGTTTGCATTCAACCAACAGGACATCGGCGCGCTGTGGCGTGCTGATCGGCAATCGGCGCTGGCTGCGTTGCGTAGCCAGCATTTGGGCTATGTGCCGCAGACCGGGGGGTTGCTGGGGTTTCTGGATGTGCGCGGCAATATCGCGCTGTCGCGTCAACTGCTGGGCTTGCAGGACGACGGCCGCGTGGCGCGCCTGGCCGAGCAGTTGCAGATCAGCGATCAGTTGGCCAAGCGCCCGGCGGCGTTGTCGGTGGGCCAACGCCAGCGGGTCAGCTGCGCGCGGGCCCTGGCCCATGGGCCGCAACTGGTGCTGGCTGATGAGCCGACGGCGTCCCTGGACCCGCTCAACGCCGAGCGGGTGATGCAGGCGTTGCTGGCCCAGGCCCGCGAACACCGTGCGGCCTGTGTGATCGCCACCCATGACGAACCGCTGGCCCGCGCCAGTGGCTTGCAGGTGCGGCGTATCCGTTGCCAGCGCGATCCAGACGGCGGCGTCACCGCAACCCTCGGGGAGGCGTGCTGATGCGCATCGGCCTGGTTGCCTCGCTTGCGTGGCAGGACTACCGCAACGATGGGTGGCTGTCGGCCTGTTCGATGCTGGCATTGGTGGCGGTTATCGCGCCATTGCTGGTGTTATTCGGGCTGAAATTTGGACTGGTTAGCAGTTTGACCGAACGCTTGGAGACCGACCCCGCCAGCCGTGAAATCATCCCGTTGGGCGGTGGTCGATTCAGCGCGGCGTTTATCGCGCAACTGGGTGAGCGCCGTGATGTTGCGTTTGCTGTGCCGCGCACTCGGCAGATCGCGGCTACGGCGCAGGTGGGCACCTTGACCCTGGAAATGCTGCCGACTGCCGCAGGTGATCCGCTGTTGGCAGGCTTGCCGCTGCCCCACGGCCTGGACCAGATCGTGCTCAGCCATACCGCCGCCGAAAAGCTCGCGGCAAGGCCCGGTGACTGGCTGGAAACCCGCTTTGCGCGGCAAGTGGCGGGGCGCGTCGAGGCCCAGCGCACGCGGTTGCAGGTGCTGGCAGTGTTGCCGCTGGAGGCCTTTGCTCGCGAGGGGCTGTTTGCCGATTTAGCGCTACTGGAGGCGGCAGAAGATTACCGCGATGGCCGTGCGGTACCGGCATTGGGTTGGGCCGGTGAGGCGGCGAGCGTGAGCGAACAGCGTATCTACCCGGCGTTTCGCCTGTATGCGCGCAGCCTCAGTGATGTGGAACCGTTGCGGGTGTATTTCGCCGGGCAGAACCTGTTGGTTTCGACCCAGGCTCACACCATCGCTCAAGTGCAATCGTTGAGCCGCAACCTGTCGATTGTGTTCTGGATCATCGCCGGGCTGGCGTTGGCCGGGGCGTTTGCGGCTATTTTCGCGGGCACCCTGGCGGCGGTGGCGCGCAAGCACCGGGAACTCTCGGTGTTGCGCCTGCTGGGGTTTTCCACCGCCGCGTTGTTGCTGTTTGTGCTGCTGCAAGCGCTGTACAGCGCGGGTTTTGCCGCTGTGCTCAGCGTTGGGCTGTATGGCCTGGCTGAGGCCGCGTTGAACAAGCTTTTTGTGCAGGTGCCGGGCGAGTACGCCAGCCACCTGTTGGCGCGCCATTACGGCCTGGCCCTGGTGGCGGTGCTCGGCGTCAGTGCCGTGGCGGCCGCTTGTGGCGGTTGGCGGGTGGCACGTATCCAGGCTTCTGAAGGAATCAGAGATGTATAAATTACTGGGCGCCTGCGTGGCGCTGAGCCTGGCCTCGATGGCCTGGGCCGATGAGGCAAGTGACAAGCTCGACAACCCCAAGCCGTTGCCGGACGACGTGAGCCTGCCGCTGCCCTGCGAAGGCAACATGGTGTTCCGCTACGCCTACATCCTGGCCCAGGGCACCCTGGATGACCGTGAAATCAGCCTGGGCTACCCCTTTGCCGAAGGCGAGGCGGGTTATCAGCAGTCGTTTATTTCCGGCTACCGCCGCGACTTCATCAACGGCCAGTTCACCCTCAAGGACTTGCCCAAAGACTGGAGCAAGGTCATCGCGCCGCAGATGCCGAAGACCGACGCCAAGACCCCGCTCAAGCCCATGCTGTACTTCATCGGCAAGTACGAAGTGACCGCCCGCCAATACGCCCAGGTGATGGCCCAGGCGCAATCACTGGCCAGCGGTGAACCGGCGCCGGCGTGTGAGGCGCCCACGGGCATGGCCGGGCGTTTGCCCAAGGTGAAACTGTCGCGCTTTGAAGCCGAGCGTTTTTCGGCGGTGTACAGCGCCTGGCTGATGAAATACCACCGCGAACTGCTGCCGGTGAGCGGGCGCGGTGCGTCGGCCGAAGACGGGGGCCTGGGCTTTGTGCGCCTGCCCACCGAAGTGGAGTGGGAGTACGCCGCACGCGGCGGCCAGGCGGTGAGCCGTCAGGACCTGGAAGGCCGCCTGTATCCACGCCGCGCCGAGGGCAGTGAAAGCGATGGCCCGCTGGCCGATTACGCCGTGTTCAACCAAGTGGCCGGCGGCACTGGCCAGGCGGCGCGGTTGATGCCCATCGGCACCAAATTACCTAACCCCATCGGCATGTTCGACGTGATCGGCAACGCTGCGGAAATGGTCCAGGAATCCTTCCAGTTGGTACACGCCGGCCGCCGTCAGGGCACCTACGGCGGTTTTGTGGTCAAGGGCGGCAACTACCTGGAAGGCGAGGGCACGCTGTTCACCGGCATGCGCCGCGAATACCCGCTGTTTGCCGCTGATGGCACCGAGCAAAGCAACGAGACCACCGGCTTTCGCGTGGCGATTGGCGCGTTGTCGGCGCCGCGCTCACGCTACAAGGAATTGTTCGCCCAGTGGCAGAAGGAAGGCCGCCTGGCCTCCCTGACCGACGCCATCGACGACGCCCAGGACCCGACCAAGCGCCTGGACAGCATCATCGCCGCCAGTGTTGACCCCAAGCTGCAAGCCGAGCTGGGCCTGGTCAACGAAGAGCTCAAGCGCAACGTGTCGTTGATCGCCCAGCAACGCGAAGAAGCGGCGGGCAACCTGATCCAGTCGGCGGCGTTGGTGGCCGAGACCATCAGCAACTACAACATCCGCCTGGCCAACCTGCACAAGAGTCGCCAGCAGGCGGTGGACAGCAAGGACGAGGCCAGCACGCAGCTGTTCGATATGGCCATCACCAATGGGCGCAGCGCGTTGGACGGCGCGGTGGCGATTTACATCGACAACCTGGCCACCGGCACGCGCTACACCGATGCGGTGATCCAGGCGCAGTTTCAACGGATCAAGGAAGAGTTGGATCGCAAGCCAGTGCTCGGCAAGAGCCTGGTGACGCGCGCGACACTGTTCGTTCGCCATGTTGGCAACTACCGCAAGCAACAGCGGGCCGACCCGGCAACGATCTTGAAGGAATTGCTCGCAGCGAGCGGTCAGCGGTCTTGATCGTTGGCTGTCTAGCGAGCTTGGAAGGGACTCAGGCGGCGGTGGGCCGTGCTGGGCAAGTCAAACTTAACAGAGATCACATCTATGCTTTTTTCCCGTAAGGCGGTTTCCAAGCGTCACCTGCTGCTGATCGCAGCTGGTTTCAGCACCGTGTTGACTGGTTGCGCTACGTCGCCTGCGTCCAAGGTAGCGTCGAGCACCAAGGTCGAGTACTACCCCAACTGTTACGAGCCGGTGCAGCACCTGCGTGCCACCGATTCGGACATGACCAAGTCGGTCGTCACCGGTGCCGCGATCGGCGCGGCCGGCGGTGCCCTGCTGGGCGCCCTGACCGGCGACAAGGACAGCCGTGGCCGCAATGCCGCAATCGGTGCCGCAGGCGGCGCCCTGGCTGGCGGCGCGGCGGGTTACTACACCGAGCGTCAGAAGCAGATCACCGATGACAACCAGCGCATCGCGTCCTACTCCACCGACTTCAACAAAAGCGCCTCGGACATCGACCGCAGCACCGCCTATGCCAAGGCCTCGCAGCAGTGCTACCAGAGCGCATTCACCAAGCTGGTGGCTGATCGCAAGGCCAAGACTGTCAACGACACCGAAGGCCGCAAGCGCCTGGCGGAAATCGTCGCGGGCCTGAAGGAATCCAATGACCTGATCGTGACGGTCAACGGCAAAGCCAGCGAAGACCTGAACAACTACACCCAGGCCTACGAGAAAGACCTGCAGCAAGTGGGTGTGCAACGTAACGACGTGGTCACGGTTGCTACCGCCGACGCCACCCCTGCCGTTGTCCCAGCCAAAAAAGGCAAGTCGACTGGCAAAGTCGTGACCAAGCGTCCACCGCTGCCGGTTGTCCCAAAAGAAGCGGTAACCACCGAACGTAGCATCCAGACCGTGCAGGCCAAGCAAGCTGAAAGCAAGCAGGTTGCCAGTGCAGGCAAGACCCAGATCGAAGCAACTTGCCGCAATCCAAACCTGGCCGACTGGGCGCCAGTGCCGTGCCCTAACGTTTAAGTACTTGTTGCTATAAGCGTTAAACGCCAACCGATCTGCGCCTAAAGCGCGAGATCGGTGGCGTTCTTTTTGCAAATCGTTACACTGCTGCGGCCACTCCAATAAATACACCGAGGCCGTGTGCATGAAATTTCGTCTTCTCCTGTGGGTGCTGGGCCTGATGATGGGCAAAGCCAGCCGCACCAACCCCGCCTTCCAGCAGCAACTGGGTGACAAAGACCTGGCCTTCCAGCTGCAGACCCTCGACGGCAAAGTTGCCCGTCACTTCATCGTCAAAGACCAGCGCATCACCAGCCGCTCAGGTGTCCACCCGGCGCCGGCCTTCGCGATTGCCTTCAAGGATGCCGCCTACGGCTTTGCCACGATGCAGGCGAAGAACAAGCAACTGGCGTTCATGACGGGGATTCAGGACAAGTCGATTCAGATCAAGGGCAACCCGGCACTGGTGATCTGGTTTCAGGGGCTGACCAAGTATCTGAAGCCGAAGCGGTAGGAGCGAACTTGCTTGCGAAAAACGTCAACGATGACGCGGGGTGCCTGTCGCCCCGCGGTGTTCTCGGGTTTTTCGCGAGCAAGCTCGCTCCTACATTGAGGGGGGTGGTCAGGTAGACCGCGTTGGATTCATCGCAGGCAAGCCAGCTCCCACAGTGGCCGCGTTCCAACTTTGAAATACGGTCAACTGTGGGAGCTGGCTTGCCTGCGATAGCGGTGTAACAGGCGGCAGGTCTATCCCTGGCTGCGCAACAGGCGCACCGCCAGACATACCAGGTTCTCGGGGTATTGCCGTCATCTCACCGGGTTACTTGCCCCGAGACATTGAGTACCCGATCAGCTAGCAACTGTGCCAGTTCGATTAACTGCGCAACGCCCAGCAGCTCCTCTCGTTTTGGTCCTTCAAGGTCAAAGGCCAGATCGCAACTCAGCGCATTGGCCGAGGCCAGTGTTTCGCTGAGGTTGACCAACAGGTCTTCGGTACTGATGCCTGCGGCTACAGTGAACAAGCGGATGGGGGGATTGGGGGTGGGTTTGATCATCGTGAACTTCCTGATTTAAGTGGAGCTGCCACAGATCGCCGCGACGCGATCGGGTGGTAGCTGTACGCAGGTTCGCGGACCGGAATCAGGAAACCGGCATACCCAAAGGTATCCCGCGCACAGCCACCATAACGCCGCACAGTAGACGATAAAAAGGCGTCATCTGAAAGCGGAAATGGCACTTTGCGTCTGATTAAACCGGGCCGCGACGCCCAACCGCTGCGTGTGCAGCGGTGTACGAAGACTAGAGGTCGAGTGTCCTAGGGACAACCTCAAAGCCTTGTAAGACGTTTCTGTTTTTCCCACTACCTAGCCGAACGGACAGTTGTTTGGCTTTGCGCTCGTCAGCAATATCTTCCTTGCGCCATTTCGGCGCCCTTCCCTTTGCATAACAACGCAACTACCGCGTTTGAGCATCCTTGCGCGCTAAAAAAAGGACCAAACATGAAGAGCATTGATTTTCAAGTTCAGCAGCCAGTTGGACCGACCAACGCCAACCTCATCGACTGCATGGAGAACCCAATGTGAGGCGCTACAACATCACCACGGGTTCAACCACCACGGTGGGTGGCAAGGTAACCAGCGGTTGTGAGGGCACCAGTTTCAACGGCGAAATGATCTCAAGGGAGGGGGACCGGGTCGCTTGTCCGGCTTGCGGCACTGAAGGCTTCATCGCGCTTACCGGCCCTCATTTGCACGAAGAGTGGAACGGCAAACAAGCGGCGCTGGAGGGTGATCTGTGCATTTGCAAATGCGATCCGCCGCCGGAGTTGATTGCCAATCAGAGTTCCAAATCTCAGGAGTTCGGTCCCCAACCTCAACGTGTCACCCCGATTGTAATGAGGCCGACTGCATCCGCCTCGCCCCCTGCGAATTATGCCGCGCCCGTTGCGTCGAATCGTGCCGCTGATGCCTGCGTTTTCGCCAAGTCCTGCGTTTCGGTGCCAGCCGGCTCTACGGCCGCGGGCACCACCCCGGAAAACGCCAAAAACTTTGGTACCACGGCCCTTATGGCCTCAACCGGTACCACGGGCGCCGTCGGCAGGGTAGCCGGCACACTCGGCAGCGACCTCGGTGCCTGGGCTGTACGAGGCTTGGCCGGCGCCGGTTCGGCCCTCAACCTCGTGCTGCTGGCATTCTGGCCACGCGATATCGGTGATTCAACGCTGTACACCCCGGCGCAGTTAGAAGGGATGCGCTTGGCCAGCACGCGAGTGCGGTTCCAGTTTCGTCAGGATGAGTCCGGTGAACTGCGTGTTTATGGCATACATACCAATTCTGGCAGTGGCGCTGACCGTGTGCCGGTTGCACAAGCCCGGTGGAATGTGGACAAAAGCGCGATGGTGGCGGTGCTGGATGGCATCAACATCACGTGGACGCCGAACAATGGGCCGGTGGTCAACGCGCCGAGTCCGTATCCGGGTGCACAGGAACGTCTGGATAATTTGTTCGTTCATCCGATTGCAGTGGGGCAAGACTCGGCAATCAGCCACTACCCTGGCCGGGAAGCTGACGAAGTTACCTGGCAGGATACGATCATTTCGTTTCCTGCTGACTCGGGTATGCCGCCGTTGTATTTGGTGTTTGCCAAGCCAATGGTTCACCCACTGGAAGTTGGGCCATATGACGACTTGAGCAGTCGCAGCATCAAAGACGGCTATGACATCGATCATCTTCCGGCTCGTAAAGTGCTTGAAGCTGTTTTGCTAAAACTGGACGGAGAAATGGATCCACGGGAAATAAGGGATTACCTTCGGCGAGCCCCAAGCATCGCTATTCCTGCCCGAGTCCACCAAAAATATAGTGAGACCTACGGCGGGCGTAGTACCAAAGTAAAGCAGATGCAGGATGCCTCCGACCTGAGGGCCGCGGTGGACAGCAACTTCAATGCGATTAAACGCGGACTTCTGGAGGAAGGCTTCACCGAAGCAGACGTCGAAGTGGCTCGGGAGCAACTGCATAGGCTCAGTAAAGAACAGGGGTGGTATTGATGAGTGCGCAAACTATTAATGGCTGGATCAGAAATCTGGGCAAACGCTACGAAGATTTGATTACCGAAGGGCTGATACCGAACCAGCCATTACAAGAACTTTATGACGGGCGGGATCGCCTGCACTTAGAACCTGCATGGGGACTTTCCCTGAGTTTTTGGGCAGAAACCAAGCGATTGGAAGCGCTGTTCATCACTCTGATTAAAAGCACTCCCTCGACATTGGAATATAAGGGCGAGCTGCCCAAACCGCTCGCTTCTACGATGACGAAATCCGACATTCGGTCGCATTTCGGCGTCCCTGTAGAATCAGGTGTTCCTGTAAAAATGCCACAGCCCGGAGGTATGACTGGAGGGTGGGATGCCTATCATCTTGATCCAAGCACACATCCGAATACCAAGTTGGTTTGCAAGTACACCTCCACTTTTCAGGTAAAAGCGTTGGTGTTTACATTGATTGATAAGAACCACGACTGATCTGCGTTCTGTTCCCAACTGGTTCGCCCCGCGTGGGAACGAGCGTCAAAGACGTAGAGCGTTCAGATACACCACGTTGGATTCATCGCAGGCAAGCCAGCTCCCACAGTGGCCGCGTTCCAACTTTGAAATACGGTCAACTGTGGGAGCTGGCTTGCCTGCGATAGCGGTGTAACAGGCGGCAGGTCTATCCCTGACTGAACTGCGAAGCCAATTCGCGCAACAGTACTTCGGCATCCAGCACTTTACCCACCACATCCTCCGCCTTTTCGCGGCTCAGGCCCAGGCGCTCCAGCAATGCATCCGGAATGGATTCATCCGGCCCGGAGCCAATCCCCCGGCTGCGCAACAGGCGCACCGCCAGGCACACCAAGTTCGGGTACTCGGCGTATTGCCCGTCATACATGGGGTCGTGCTGGAAGCGCAGGGCGGTGCACAGTTCGTCCGGCATGTCCCAGTAGCGCATCAGCCAGGCGCCGATCTGTTCGCGGCTGATGCCCAGCAAGTGTTGCTCGACGTAGCTGTGGCACAGGTGCGGGTTGACCTCCAGGTGTCGGCAGATCAGCGAGAAGTGCGGCGGAAACACGTGGGCCAGCAGCAGGTAGCCGAAGTTGTGCAGCAAACCTGCCAGGTAGGTCAGGCCGGCTTCCGGGCGTTGGGCGCGGGGCATGGCGCGGGTCAGGCCCTCAATCACCGCGGCGGTGTAGATCGACTGGTGCCAGTACGGCGTGGACAGGTGCGGACGGTCCTTGGGCAGGCTCAGGGTTTTACCCAGGGCCAGGCCCAGCGCCAGGTTGATCACAAGATCAAAGCCCAACACGCGCACGATGGCGTCTTCGACTGAGCGGATCTTGCCCGGCGAGGCGTAGTAGGGCGACGCGGCCCAGCTCACGACCTGGGCGGCAAGGGCTGGGTCGGTTTCCACCACGCCAGTGATGTCGTCGATGGTGGCGTTGGGGTCGACACGCAGCTTGATGATCTTCTGCGCGGTGTCGGCCAGCGGCGGAATTTCGATGGTTGCTTCCAGGCGTTGCTGGATACGGCGCGCAGTGAACGCTTGCATCGCCTGGGTGATTTCATCGCGGTCATCATTGGGGCGGTCGAGGTTCGGGCGGATGTTGCTCAAGGGTTCGCCAAACTGCGCGGCGCTGGCCTTGGTGAGCAGGCTCTTGAAGGCGTCGGTGGGGATTTCCAGCAACAGCCCGGCTTCGCCCGAATGCACCAGCAGGCTTGGCTCATTGAGCAAGCGGCCTTCGTACAGGCACGGCGAACTGGTCAGGGGCGGCAAGCCCGGCAGCAGGCTCAGGTCATGCTTGCCCAGCATGCGCTCGACACGCTCGGGGGCTACGGCCGTGAGGCGGCGACCGGTGAGTTCGGCGAGGCGGTTGAGGTCCAGCAACTGGCTTTGTGGGAACAGCACCATGAGCGCGCCAACCGCATCTTCAAGCAGCACCGCCTGGACCTTTCGGGCAGGGTTAAGGCCAGGCTGTTCGATGACTTCCGTGTAGGGGATGGCGAGCTTTGCGAGCAGCGCCCGAATGACCGGCGGGGCGGTCAGTGGGGCTGTGGCGAGGGCAACTTCTGACATGGCCTGATCCAATTTCTTACATTCATTGGAGTATAACCAGCTTGATACGGGTGTTGGTCGGATAAGTGTTCTTTGTGACGAGGTTGGCTGTGCGCCGATCCCCTGTAGGAGCGAGGTCAGACTTGGCCGTATTGCTGGCCGTGGCGCAGCCAGCGGTTGAGCAAGGGGCTGACATGATCGGGCCAACGCTCGAGCAACGCTTGCGCAGCATCGCGCACGGCGGGCAGCAGGTCGGCATCGCGCATCAAGTCGGCAACCTTGAATTGCAGCAGTCCGGTCTGGCGCGTACCGAGCATTTCACCGGGGCCGCGCAGTTCCAGGTCTTTTTCGGCGATGACAAAACCATCGTTGGTTTCGCGCATGATGCCCAGGCGCTGGCGACCGATCTGCGACAGCGGCGGGTGATAGAGCAGCACGCAGTGGCTGGCGGCGCTGCCCCGGCCAACCCGGCCCCGTAACTGGTGCAGTTGTGCCAGGCCCAGGCGCTCGGGGTTTTCGATGATCATCAGGCTGGCGTTGGGGACGTCCACGCCCACTTCGATCACAGTGGTGGCCACCAGCAATTGCAGGTTGCCGGCCTTGAACTCGGCCATCACCGCGGCTTTTTCCGCCGGTTTCATACGGCCATGGATCAACCCGACCTTGAGCTCACCCAAGGCACTGGTGAGGTCCTCATAAGTGGTTTCGGCGGCCTGGCAGGTCAGTTCTTCGGACTCTTCGATCAGGGTGCACACCCAGTACGCCTGGCGGCCTTCGGCGCAGGCGCCACGCACGCGCTCAATCACTTCGACGCGCCGGGTGTCGGTGACCAGCACGGTGTTGACCGGCGTTCGCCCCGGCGGCAGTTCGTCGAGGATCGAGGTGTCGAGGTCGGCGTAGGCGCTCATGGCCAGGGTGCGTGGGATCGGCGTGGCGGTCATGATCAACTGGTGCGGGTTCATGCGCCCGCCCACGCCTTTCTGGCGCAGGGCCAGGCGCTGCTGCACGCCAAAGCGGTGCTGTTCGTCGATGATCACCAGCGCGAGGTTCTTGAACTGCACTTCGTCCTGGAACAGTGCATGGGTGCCCACCACCATCGGTGCGCCGGCGGCGATCTGCTCCAGGGCGGCCACGCGGTTCTTGCCTTTGAGCTTGCCAGCCAGCCACGCCACTTCCAGGCCCAGGGGTTCGAGCCAACGCTTGAAGGTGATGAAGTGTTGTTCGGCGAGAATTTCCGTCGGTGCCATCAGCGCCACCTGATAGCCAGCTTCCAGGGCTTGCAAGGCGGCGAGGGCGGCGACCACTGTCTTGCCGGCGCCTACGTCACCCTGGATCAACCGCAGCATCGGTTCTTGCTGGCTGAGGTCGTAGGCGATTTCATTGCCCACGCGCTGTTGCGCGCCGGTCGGTGCAAAACCGAGGTTGGCCAGGTATTGCGCAGGCAGCCGCGTGGCCTTGGGCATTGCCGGGGCGCGCAGGGAACGCATGCTTTCGCGCAGGCGTTGCTGGGACAGCTGGTGCGTGAGCAGTTCTTCAAAGGCCAAGCGATGCTGGGCCCAATGATGGCCGAGGGCGAGCTCGTCCACATCGGCATCGGCGGGCGGGTGATGCAAATACCGAATCGCATCGGCCAGCGGCGCCAATTGATAGTCGCGGGCCAGCTCCAGGGGCAGCCAATCGGGCAGGCTTTGCGGGCCGAGCATCGTCAGGGTTTGCATGCACAACTGGCGTAGGCGTTGCTGGGTCAGGCCCTCAGTCAGCGGGTAGATCGGCGTGAGGGTGGTGTCCACCGGTGGTGGCTCATCACCGGTAATGGCGCGGTATTCCGGGTGGTAGATTTCCAGGCCCGAGGCGCCTGGGCGTGCCTCGCCGTAGCAACGCACGCGGGTGCCACGCTTGAGGCCTTCCTTCTGCGCGTTACTGAAGTGGTAGAAGCGCAGGCTCAAGCCGCCGGTGCCGTCCTGCAGGCGCACCACCAGGCTGCGGCGCTTGCCCATCACCACGTCGGCGCCGCTGACGGTGCCTTCGATCACCGCATCCTGCCCAGGGCGCAAATGGCCGATGGGCACCACGCGGGTGCGGTCCTGGTAGCGCAGGGGCAGGTGGAACAGCACGTCCTGAAGGTTCTCCAGGCCGACCTTGGCCAGTTTCTCGGCCATGGCCTCACCGACACCCTTGAGTGCCGTCACCGACACCTGCGACAGCTCAGTCATACCGTGGCTTAGCTCGCAACGGGCGGCTTGGCCACCGAACACAGGCGGATCGAGTCCGCGAGGATCTCGATCGCTTTGGGGCGCGGGAAGCTGGCGCGCCAGGCAATCGCCACGGTACGGAACGGCACCGGCGGCGTGAGGGGGCGCACTTCGATCACGCCCTGGGCGTAGTGATGGCTGTCTACCGCGGACAGCGGCAGGATCGAGATGCCCAGGCCGGAAGCGACCATGTGGCGAATGGTTTCCAGGGAGCTGGATTCCACTGTGGTGTGCTTGGCGCCGTCGTTGCCCTTGGTCAGGGTCGGGCAGGCTTCCAGCACCTGGTCGCGGAAGCAGTGGCCTTCGCCGAGCAGCAGCAGGCTCTTGTCGTTGAGCAGGCCGGCATCGATGGTGTCCTTCTTGGTCCACGGGTGGGAGGCCGGCATCAGCACGTAGAACGGCTCGTCGTAGAGCGGCAGGGTCAGCACGTCCGCCTCGTTGAAGGGCAGGGCGATGATGATCGCGTCCAGCTCGCCGTTGCGCAGTTTGTCGCGCAGTACGTGGGTGAAGTTTTCTTCGATATACAGCGGCATCTGCGGCGCGACGCGGTGCAGTTGCGGGATCAGGTGCGGGAACAGGTAGGGGCCGACCGTGTAGATCGCGCCGACCTTGAGTGGTGCGGTCAGCTGGTTCTTGCCGGCCTGGGCCAGCTCGCGAATGCTTTGCGCTTGTTCCAGGACCTTCTGGGCCTGGGCAACGATGCCTTCGCCCACCGGGGTGAGGCGCACGGCGCTCTTGCTGCGCTCGAAAATCAGCACACCGAGTTCGTCTTCAAGCTTTTTCACACCCACCGACAGCGTCGGCTGGCTGACGTGGCAACGCTCGGCTGCATGGCCGAAGTGCTGTTCTTGGGCGAGGGTCACGATGTAGCGTAATTCTGTAAGAGTCATAGCGGGCGTCCATGAGGTTGCAAGCCAAGCATACCGGCTGCAATCGATAGACGCACGTTATCAGAACTTTGCTGGGGATTGAGTGGGAAATATCGGAATTTTGCTGAGGTAAGAAAGCGCATGGGAGGGAACAAGTCCCTCCCACAGGGCTCTGTCAGCGGCGACGCTTGTCGATGTTGTAAACGAACGGTGCGACCAGTTCGACGCTGCCATTTTTCAACAGGTCGGCGGGCGGCTTGGGCAGCGGCTGAGCCTTGCGGATCATCTCAAGGGTTGCACGGTCCAGGTCGGCGTTGCCGGAGCGGCCTTCCAGTTCGTAAGACAGCACATTGCCTTCGCCATCGACCACGAAGCGCAAGCGGTTCATACCTTCCTTGCCACTGCGTTGAGCGCCAGGCGGGTACTTCTTGTACTTCTGCAGATGCGCCAGCAACGTGCTTTGCCAGGAAGCCTGGGCGGCCAGCTGCTGTGCCGACGGGCCTGGCGTAGGCTGGGCGGACTTCTGCGCAGGTGCGTTGCTCGGCGGCGTTTCGCTCGGTGGCTCCTCGGAAGGTTTCTCCTTGGGCGGCTCGGGCTTCTTCTCCACCGGCTTTGGCGGTTGTGGCTTAGGCTTAGGCTTGACCGGCTTGGGCACCTGGATCGTTGGCTTGGGCGCCTCGGCCAGCTTCGGCAGGGGCAGCTCTTCGACCGGTGGCGGCGGCGGCGCAACGACCTTGGGCGGGGCTGGAGGCGGCGGTGGCGCTGGCAGCGGCGCCAGGTCGATGACCATGGCGGCGGGTGGCAGCTGGATCGCCTGCGGCGCGGACCATTGGAGCGCGATAATGATCGCGACGGCATGCACGCCCAGCACGACGGCGAGGCTGGTGCCATAACGCGTCAGTTTGTGGCGCGTCGTGATCATTTCTTGGCTGCCGTCTCAAGTCCGACCAGGCCTACCTTGAGGTAGCCGGCTGCCCGCAGGGCATCCATCACGCTCATCAGGTCACCGTAGTCCACGCCTTTGTCGGCCTGGAAGAAGATCGTCGTGTCTTTCTTGCCTTGGGTCTTGGCGTCCAGCACCGGCCCCAGGGTTTCAGCCTTGACTTCTTCTTCGCCCAGGAACAGGCGTTGGTCCGCCTTGACGCTGAGGAAGATCGGTTTCTCTGGCCGCGGCGCCGGCTTGGCGCTGGACGCAGGCAGGTCCACTTTGATGTCCACGGTCGCCAGCGGTGCGGCCACCATGAAGATGATCAGCAGCACCAGCATCACGTCGATAAACGGCGTGACGTTGATTTCGTGGTTCTCGACGAGTTCGTCGTCGCCTTGATTCAAATGCAGGCCCATGGCCGATTACCCCACTTTCACCATGTGCGGTTGCGAGCTGCGCTCGGTAGGCAGGTGATCGAGGTCACGGCTGACCAGCAACAGGACTTCTGCCGATGCATCCGACACCTGGGCCTTGTAGCCGGCAATCGAACGGGCGAAGACGTTGTAGATGACCACCGCAGGAATGGCGGCAACCAGGCCCAGGGCGGTAGCCAGCAAGGCTTCGGCGATGCCGGGGGCAACGACGGCGAGGTTGGTGGTCTGGGTTTTGGCGATGCCGATGAAGCTGTTCATGATGCCCCACACGGTACCGAACAGGCCAACGAACGGCGCGGTGGAACCGATGGTGGCGAGTACGCCGGTGCCGCTGCTCATGTTACGGCCACAGGCCGCAACCAGGCGCTCCAGGCGGAAGCTGACACGCTCCTTGATGCCTTCTTTCTCGCGGGTATTGGCCGACAGGCGCATTTCTTCCAGTGCGTCGTGCACCAGCAGGTTGGCCAGGGTGCCCTTCTTGGTCGCGGTTTCGCTCGCTTCCTTGAGGGTGGTGGCTTTTTTCAGGTGGACGATTTCAGCGCGCAGACGACGTTTGGCGCCCAACAGCTCGAAGCCTTTGGCAATCCAGATGGTCCAGGTGATGATCGAGGCGATGGCCAGGCCGATCATCACGGCTTTCACCACCACGTCAGCATTCTGGTACATGCCCCATGGCGACAAGTCGTGGGCCATGCCCAGGGTGTTGTCTTCTTCCAGTACCACGCCGGTTTCGTCGGCAGGTGCGGCAGCGCCGGCGGCTTGGGCCGGGTCGGTGGCCACTGGCGCGACGGCAGGCGCTGCCGGGGTCGCGGCATTTTGCTCGGCGGCTGCTGGAGCGGCGGGGGCGGTGGCGTCAGCGAATGCGGCGGTCGGTGCCAGCAGTACGCTGAACAGCATCGCAGCAATCGCGCGCCAGGCGCGGGATGGGCTGTGAAGCTTGGTTGGCGAAGCGGGGGTTGTATTACGTGTCATGCTGGCCGGACCTGAGAGAAAAAATGGGTGATCGTCCTTCCAGACCATTTCGGGTCGAGGACAAATGGGCGGTTATTATTGCAAGTAATTCTTGTTAACTAAAGTGGCACTGTTACTTTATTTCGCTTTTTACTGGCCGTTGATCCACTCGCGCGGCTAATCTGCGCCTTTGAGAATGGAGTTTTGTGATGTCTGCGCCTTCTGTTGTGATTGCCGGTTGCGGCGATGTGGGTAGTCGGCTGGCTAGCCAATTGCTGGTCTCGGAATGGGAGGTTCATGGCCTGCGCCGCGATATTTCGCGCCTGCCCGACGGCGTGATCGGCATCGCCGGCGACCTGTTCAAAAAGGACTGCCCCGACACCTGGCCCATCGGCGGGGTGGATTACCTGGTGTATTGCGCCGCTGCCACTGACCACGACGAAGCCGGCTATCGCGCCGCCTACGTGCAAGGGTTGCTGCATGTGTTGGAGTGGCTGGACGACTACGGCCAGACGCCCAAGCATTTGCTGTTTGTTTCCAGCAGCAGTGTGTATGGGCAGCAGAACGGCGAGTGGGTCGACGAAACGTCCGAGACGCAAGCGAAGGGCTATTCCGGGCAGGTGATGCTGGAAGCTGAGCAAGTGGCGCTCAATAGCGGTATTCCAGCGACCGTCGTGCGCTTGACCGGCATCTACGGCCCTGGCCGTGAATGGCTGCTGACCCAGGTGCGTCAAGGCTACCGCGTAGCGGTTGATCCGCCGTTGTATGGCAACCGTATCCACGCCGATGACGCCGCGGGCCTGCTCGCCTTTTTGCTGCGGCATGTGGAAAAGGGTGGTGCATTGGAAAAGGTCTATATCGGCGTCGACGATGCGCCTGCGCCATTGGCCGAAGTAGTGGCCTGGCTGCGCGAGTATCTGGGTGTGACCGAGTGGGCCGAGGACGCCAGTGTGCGCCGTGCTGGCAGCAAACAATGCAGTAATGCACGTATCAAGGCGCTTGGCTGGGTGCCGACATACCCGACCTACCGGGAAGGCTATGCGGCGATCCTGAAAGGCTGAAGCGTGGTCAAAAATGTGGGAGCTGGCTTGCCTGCGATGACGGCCTAACAGTCAACACAGTTGGACCGGGTACATATCCGTTATTTAGGTAGCGGCCACTTAGGGTTCCGCTCTGACAGCGGGTCACTTTGGAAAAGAGCCGGAATGCCGGCCCAGCCCAAAGTAACCAAAGGGCTCTTGCCCCACCACTCGGCACCTCGCCTAGGCTCGGTGTGCCCGTAATCCGCCAGCGTGGTTTAACGGGGCGCCTGAGATCAAAAGCAGATCAAGAGCAAGATCAAGAGCGACTCGCTTCGCATCGTGGTTACCGTTGATCGAGTTGTGTGGAGACCTACGATTCTCGCAGGCAAGCCGGCTTCCACATTTTGATTCAGGTGAGGCTTTTATTACTTTTCAAGCAGCCACTGGCGCGGGCCTGGCGTAAACGAAGGCACTTCATCGGTCTGCGCCGTATTGATCGCCTGGAAGATCTCCAGTTGCTCACCCTTGCGCGCGAAGATCCAGGGGTTGCCCTGGCCGTTCAGTTGCAG
Source organism: Pseudomonas salmasensis (assembly GCF_014268375.2). Lineage (NCBI taxonomy): Bacteria > Pseudomonadati > Pseudomonadota > Gammaproteobacteria > Pseudomonadales > Pseudomonadaceae > Pseudomonas > Pseudomonas salmasensis. Next base: position 3,380,536 of record NZ_CP077083.1, on the reverse strand, counting down.
CCAGATGCTGTCATAGCCGCCGCTCATGGAAGCGCAGTCGCCTGCCAGGCAGAGCGAATAACGATCAACCCCCGGCAGGCCGGCGACTTTGCCGTCAGCCTGGAACTGCACCGTGGCGCCGCTGCCGGTGCCGTCGCTGATCTTCCAGTCGCCGCCCATATAGGCTGCATACAGTGCGCGTTCGAAGTTGGCGCCCAATGGCGCGCCTTCTGGGGCCGGGTCTTTGGCGCGGGCAAACAGCTGCTCGGGTTCATTGTCGTTGGCCACTTGCAGCAGTTGCTTGCCTTTGCGTTTGAGTTCGGTGGCAGAGCTGCCATAGAAATCCACGTTCCACGCGCCGGGCTTTTCACCCGACAACTTGCCTTCCGCCACTTCAAAACCGTTGTAGTAGCGCGCCTGCAAGGCCTTGGTGTTGACCTCCCACTCAAGGTTGGGGCCATAAGACTGCAGGGCTTCACGCAAAGGGCCGCCTTTGGCTGCCGCGTCGATGGCGGCCTGGTTGATCCAGGTGCCGCTTACATCCAGGTCGGCGGGGTTACTGGCACAGCCGCCGAGCAACAGGGCGAGCAACGAAGAGGCTACAAGCGCTTTGCGCATTACGAAATCCTTCTGAAACGAAGTCGGCGCAGCCTGTTGGGGCTGCGCCGGGTGTTTTACTCGATGACGAGAATGGCGTCCATCTCAACCTGTGCACCCTTTGGCAGGGCGGCAACGCCGATGGCGGCGCGGGCTGGGTAAGGTTGTTCGAAGTACTTGCCCATGATCTCGTTGACCTTGGCGAAGTGGCTGAGGTCGGTGAGGAAGATGTTCAGCTTGACGATGTCCTTGAACGAACCACCGGCAGCTTCAGCCACGGACTTGAGGTTTTCAAAGACCTGTACGGTCTGGGCTTCGAAGCCTTCAACCAGTTCCATGGTCTTTGGGTCCAGCGGGATCTGGCCGGACATGTAGACGGTGTTGCCCGCCTTGATCGCCTGGGAATAAGTGCCGATGGCAGCTGGAGCTTTATCGCTGGTGATAACTGTCTTGGTCATGAATGACTCCTTGTAATGGATCGGTTATGCACGCATGCGGGTGATGCGGATCACACCGGTCAAGGCGCGCAGCTTTTTGATCACGCGGGCCAGGTGCACGCGGTCGTGCACGCTGACCACCAGTTGGACCACGCTGATGCGACCATCGCGTTCGTCCATGCTGATTTTCTCGATGTTGCCGTCGGCGGCGTTGACGCTGCTGGCCAGCAGGGCGATCAGGCCGCGCTGGTGTTCCAGCTCCACCCGCAGTTCGACGTTGAATTCGCCGGTGACATCCTTGGCCCACGAGAGCTGGATGCATTTTTCCGGGTTGTGGCGGATTTCGGTGATGTTGCGGCAGTTGTCCAAGTGCACCACCATGCCCTTGCCTGCGGACAAGTGGCCGACAATCGGGTCGCCCGGGATCGGCGTGCAACATTTGGCGTAGCTGAGCACCAGGCCTTCGGTGCCGCGAATCGCCAGCGGGCCTTCAGGGCTTGGCAGCTGTTCGCCTTCGCCCAGCAGGCGGCGCGCAACCACATAGGCCATGCGGTTACCCAGGCCGATATCTTCCAGCAGGTCTTCGATGGTTTCCTGGCGGTACTCGTGGAGCATCGCTTGCACGCGCTCTTGCGGGATCTTATCCAGGGCGCTGTCGAAGCCGTTGAGCACCTTGTTCAGCAGGCGTTCGCCCAGGCTGATGGACTCTGAGCGGCGCTGCAATTTCAGCGCGTGGCGAATATGCGTACGCGCCTTGCCGGTGACCACAAAGTTGAGCCAGGCCGGGTTCGGGCGAGCGCCCGGTGCGCTGACGATCTCCACCGTGGAGCCGCTTTGCAGCGGTTCGGACAGCGGGGCCAGGCGCCGGTTGATGCGACAGGCGATGCAGCTGTTGCCGACATCGGTGTGCACTGCGTAGGCAAAGTCGACCGCCGTGGAGCCTTTGGGCAGCTCCATGATCCGGCCTTTGGGCGTGAACACGTAGACCTCGTCCGGGAACAGGTCGATCTTCACGCTTTCGATAAATTCCAGGGAGTTGCCGGCACGTTGCTGCATTTCCAGCACACCCTTGACCCATTGGCGCGCACGGGCATGGGTACCTTTGGGCTGCTCGTCGCCGCTGGATTTGTACAGCCAGTGGGCGGCGATGCCGTTGTTGGCCATCTCTTCCATTTCGCGGGTGCGGATCTGGATCTCGATCGGCACCCCGTGCATGCCAAACAGGGTGGTATGCAGCGACTGGTAGCCGTTGGCCTTGGGAATTGCGATGTAGTCCTTGAACCGGCCCGGCAGCGGCTTGTACAAATTATGTACAGCGCCCAGCACGCGGTAGCAGGTATCGACCTTGTCGACGATGATCCGGAACGCGTACACGTCCATGATCTCGTTGAAGGCCCGGCGCTTGCCGCGCATCTTCTTGTAGATGCCGTAGATGTGCTTTTGCCGACCGCTGACCTCGCCCTCGATCTCGTCGATCGCCAGGCAATGGCTCAGGGACTCTTCGATCTTGTTGACGATTTCCTTGCGGTTGCCCCGTGCGCGCTTGACCGCCTGGTAGATGCGCGCCGAACGCATGGGGTGCATGGCTTTAAAGCCGAGGTCTTCGAATTCGATACGAATGGCGTGCATTCCCAGCCGGTTGGCGATGGGCGCATAGATTTCCAGGGTTTCCTTGGCGATGCGTCGGCGTTTTTCGCCGGACAGCACTTCCAGCGTGCGCATGTTGTGCAGCCGGTCGGCCAGCTTGACCAGGATCACCCGAATGTCTCGGGCCATGGCCATGGCCATCTTCTGGAAGTTTTCCGCCTGGGCTTCGGCCTTGGTCTCGAAGTTCATCTGGGTCAGCTTGCTGACCCCATCGACCAGTTCGGCCACGGTTTCGCCAAATTGCGCACTGAGCGCTTCCTTGGCAATGCCGGTGTCTTCGATCACGTCATGCAGCATCGCAGCCATCAGGCTCTGATGGTCCATGTGCATGTCGGCAAGAATATTGGCCACCGCAAGAGGATGGGTGACATACGCCTCGCCACTGCGGCGGCGCTGGCCATCGTGGGCTTGTTCGGCGTAGAAATACGCTCGGCGAACCAGGTTGACCTGGTCGGCGCCGAGGTAGGCCGATAAGCGATCGGCGAGGGCGTCTATGCTCGGCAAAGTGTGAACTCCTGCCGATGGCTGTGACCCCGCGCCGTGCTACGTCGACCAGGCATAGGCTTAGACGTCCTCGTTGGACTCGCCTTCGAACGCTGCAAACAGCGGTTCGTCTTCAACGATTTCGGCGTTGGCGATGAACTCGTAGCTCATCAGGCCTTCAGCGATTTCACGCAGGGCTACAACGGTAGGCTTGTCGTTTTCCCACTGGACCAGGGGCTCTTTGCCGCCAGTGGCCAGTTGACGGGCACGCTTGGTAGAGAGCATGACCAGCTCAAAGCGGTTATCCACGTGTTCTAGGCAGTCTTCAACGGTTACGCGGGCCATGGTATTCCTCGGAGCGAATGCAAGATGCGCGCTGCCCGGTTGGGCGAGCGGACTGAGCAGTTTAAAAAATCACCAGCGTTTAGGGAAGCGCTGATTTTTCGCAGGCCTTCGCAAAACCGCTACAAGTGCCAATGTAAGGCCCTTGCAGCTGTTTTGGGAAGAGCCAATCAGCCGAGCAATTCGGCGAGTAATTTGCCGAAACGTTGCTGTTGGCGCTTTTGCTGCAGTTGGTTGGCGCGGAAAATCGCCTTCAAATCGTCCAGTGCGTGGGCAAAGTCGTCATTGATGATCAGGTAGTCGTAGTCGACGTAGTGGCTCATTTCGCTGACGGCCTCACGCATGCGGCCCTCGATGATCTCGTCGCTGTCCTGGCCGCGGTTGGTCAGGCGCTGGTGCAGGGCTTGGAGCGAGGGCGGCAGGATGAAGATGGAGCGCGCCTTGGGCATCAGCTGGCGCACTTGCTCGGCGCCCTGCCAGTCGATTTCCAGGATCAGGTCGTGGCCTTCGTCCAGGGTCTGCTGCAGGTGGCTTTGCGAGGTGCCATAAAGGTTGCCGAACACTTCGGCGCGCTCCAGGAAGTCACCGTGTTCGATCATCTTGACGAACTCGGTACGCTCGACGAAGTGATAGTGCACGCCGTCCACTTCGCCCGGGCGCATGGCGCGGGTGGTATGGGAGACCGAAATGCGGATCTGCTCGTCAGCGTCGGTCAAGGCCTTGACCAGGCTGCTCTTGCCCGCGCCCGAAGGGGCGGAAATGATGTAAAGGGTGCCGGTGCTGTGGGTCATGGAGGGTGCCTTACTCAATATTCTGTACTTGTTCGCGCATTTGCTCGATCAACACTTTGAGGTTGACCGCCGCCGTGGTGCTGCGCGGGTCGAACGCTTTGGAGCCCAGTGTATTGGCTTCGCGGTTGAGTTCCTGCATCAGGAAGTCCAGGCGCCGACCGGCGGCACCGCCCGACTTGAGTACGCGGCGCACTTCAAGGATATGGGTGCTCAGGCGGTCGAGTTCTTCGGCCACGTCGCTCTTCTGCGCGAGCAGGACCATTTCCTGTTCCAGGCGCGTCGGATCGAGGTCGGCCTTCATGTCGGTGAAGCGGTCGAGGACCTTCTGGCGCTGGGTGGCGAGCATCTGCGGTACCAGTTCGCGCAGGGTCACTACGTCGGCTTCGATCGAGGTCAGCCGCTCGTTGATCAGGCGCGCCAGTTCGGCGCCTTCGCGTTCACGGCCGGCCTTGAGCTCCTTCAGGCCCTGGTTGAACAGGGCGAGGGCTTCGGCATTCAGGGCCTGTGGGTCGGCTGCGTCGGCCACCAGCACGCCGGGCCAGGCCAATACTTCCAGAGGGTTCAATGCGGCTGGCTGTTTGATCAGGCCGGCGATGGTTTCGGCCGCGGCCACCAGTTGGGCGGCGCGGTCGCGGTCGACCTGCAGCGGCTTGCCGGTGGTTTCTTCGGTAAAGCGCAGGGTGCATTCCAGCTTGCCGCGGGAGATGCCCTGGCGCAGCGCTTCACGCACGGCACCCTCAAGGTCGCGGAATGACTCTGGCAGGCGCAGGTGCGGCTCCAGGTAACGGCTGTTGACCGAGCGCAGTTCCCAGCTGAGGGTGCCTTGGGCCCCGGCTTTTTCGACACGGGCGAAGGCGGTCATGCTGTGGACCATGGAGGTACCTCGCGTTGGATAAATAGAAATTGGCCAGGCCGACCTGTAGGAGCGAGTTGGCTCGCGAAGAACGCAAGGGCACCGCGTTGAATCAGGAAGGCCCCGTAATCGTTGACGTTTTTCGCGAGCAAGCTCGCTCCTACAGTCTGGAGGCGCAGGATTGTAGCGCAGTGGGAGGGGGTCGCCCAAACCCGGGCATTGGTAACCGGATTTTTTAGAAGTGCCCCGAACCGGTTCGCGGCTCTATAATGCTCGGCAGTTTTTCGTCCTCAGTACAGGTATCCCCTATGAAACGTCCAAGTGGTCGCGCTGCCGATCAGCTCCGCTCGATCCGCATCACCCGCAACTACACCAAACACGCCGAGGGATCCGTACTGGTCGAGTTTGGCGATACCAAGGTCATCTGCACTGTCAGCGTCGAAAACGGCGTGCCGCGCTTCCTCAAGGGCCAGGGCCAGGGTTGGTTGACCGCTGAATACGGCATGCTGCCGCGCGCCACGGGCGAGCGTAACCAGCGTGAAGCCAGCCGTGGCAAGCAAGGCGGGCGTACCCTGGAAATCCAGCGCCTGATCGGCCGCTCCCTGCGTGCCGCCCTGGATATGTCCAAGCTGGGTGACGTCACCCTCTACGTCGATTGCGATGTGATCCAGGCTGACGGCGGTACCCGCACGGCGTCCATCACTGGCGCCATGGTGGCCCTGGTTGATGCTTTGAAAGTGATCAAGAAGCGCGGCGGTCTGAAAGCGGGTGACCCGCTCAAGCAAATGATCGCCGCTGTATCGGTGGGTATGTACCAGGGCGGGCCTGTGCTGGACCTGGACTACCTGGAAGACTCGGCTGCCGAGACCGATCTCAATGTGGTCATGACCAGCACCGGTGGTTTCATCGAAGTGCAGGGTACTGCCGAAGGCGCGCCATTCCAGCCGGCTGAGCTGAACGCCATGCTGGCCTTGGCCCAGAAGGGCATGACCGAAATCTTTGAATTGCAGAACGCCGCGCTGGCTGACTGAGCCGGCCCCAAGGAGAAGCACCATGAATGACAGCCAGTTGCCAGTTCCGGCACCGTCCAAGGAAGTACGCCAGTGGGCAATGTTGTGTCATTTCGCGGCATTCCTGGGGTTGGTATTTCCCTTCGGCAGCTTGCTCGGGCCGTTGATCCTGTGGCAATTCAAGAAGGACATGGACCCGCTCGTCGATGACCAGGGCAAGGAAGCGCTGAATTTCCAGATCACCGTGGCGATCGCCTGGCTGGTGTGCCTGTTGTTGGGCTTTGTGGTGGTCGGCTTCTTGCTGATGACCGTGCTGGTGATCGGGGCGTTGATACTGACGATCATCGCCGGTATCAAGGCCAACAAAGGCATTGCCTATCGCTATCCGTGGACCTGGCGCCTGGTCAAGTAACCGAGCGGCCACAAAAAAACCGACATCACTGTCGGTTTTTTTGTGCCTGGAGAATGACCTCAGATGGTCAATGTCCAGTCGTAGTCCACGATCAGCGGCGCGTGCTGCGAGAAGCGCGGCTGGCGCGGCAGGCGTGCGCTGCGCACGAACCGGCGCAGGCCTGGGGTCAGCAGCTGGTAGTCGAAACGCCAGCCCAGGTTGAGCATCTCGGCCTGTTCGTTATCCGGCCACCAGCTGTACTGGTCGCCTTCGCGGCTGACTTCGCGCAGGGCATCGACATAGCCCATGTTGCCGACAATCTCGTCCATCCAGGCGCGTTCCGGCGCCAGGAAGCCTGGGGATTGCTGGCTGTCGCGCCAGTTCTTGATATCCAGCTTCTGTTGCGCCACGTACAGCGAGCCACAATAAATGTACTCGCGACGTTTGCGTCGCTGTTTATCCAAGTAACGGGCGAAATCGTCCATTAGCTTGAATTTCTGGTTCAAGTCTTCATCGCCGTTCTGCCCGGAAGGAAGCAGCAAGGTCGCGATGCTGACCTTGTCGAAATCGGCTTGCAGGTAACGCCCGTAGCGGTCGGCTGTCTCGAAGCCGAGGCCGCTGATGACCGCCTTGGGTTGCAACCGCGAGTACAAAGCCACGCCACCTTGGGTGGGTACTTCGGCATCGCAGGCATAAAGGAAGTAGCCATCCAGTTGGAAGGCTGGGTCGTCCAGTTCAAAGGCGGAGGCACGGGTGTCCTGCAGGCAGATGACGTCGGCATTCTGTGCTTGCAGCCAACTGAGCAAACCACGCTCGACTGCAGCCTGAATACCATTAACGTTCACACTGATGATCCGCATAAATGGCCCCAAAAATCGCGTGCGTGTATGATACACGCCGTCCACCCAATTAGCTAAATCCGTGGTATCTGAGGCTTTTTTCATGCAGGCGTATCAGCGCGATTTCATTCGTTTTGCCATCGATCGCGGCGTTTTACGCTTCGGTGAGTTCACCCTCAAGTCCGGGCGCACCAGCCCGTACTTCTTCAATGCGGGCCTGTTCAATTCAGGTTCGGCCCTGGCTCAGCTGGGCCGTTTCTATGCGGCAGCCATCGTTGAGAGCGGTATTTCCTTCGACGTACTCTTTGGCCCGGCCTACAAGGGCATTCCCCTGGCTGCGGCGACAGCGGTAGCCCTGGCGGAGCATCACGGGCAGGACCTGCCGTGGTGTTTCAATCGTAAGGAAGCCAAGGCCCATGGTGAAGGCGGCAGCCTGGTCGGCGCGCCATTGACCGGCGATGTGCTGATCATCGATGACGTGATCACCGCGGGTACTGCTATCCGTGAAGTGATGCAGATCATCGCTTCCCAGGAAGGCGCCAAGGCTGCCGGTGTGCTGATCGCCCTGAACCGCCAGGAGCGCGGCAACGGTGAGTTGTCGGCGATCCAGGAAGTGGAGCGTGACTTCGGCATTCCGGTGGTGAGCATCGTGTCGCTGAACCAGGTGTTGCAGTTCCTGGAAGATGACCCGCAGCTCAAGCAGCATTTGCCGGCTGTGCGTGCCTACCGCGAGCAGTTCGGCGTCTGACACCGCTCTCCCTGTAGGAGCGAGCTTGCTCGCGAAAAACTCCCAGGCGCCGCGTTCATTCAGGAAGCACGCGTTATCGTTGACGTTTTTCGCGAGCAAGCTCGCTCCTACAAAAAAGCCCCGCTCAATTCAATTGAGCGGGGCTTTTTTGTTTGCAGCGATTAAGGCCGCTTGCGGTTACTGATCAGCGTGCCCATACCGGTATCCGTGAAGATTTCCAGCAGTACCGCATTCGGCACGCGGCCATCGATGATCAGCGAGCTGCCGACGCCGCCTTGCACTGCTTCCAGCGCGCAGCGGATCTTGGGCAGCATGCCGCCGTAGATGGTGCCGTCGGCGATCAGGTCGTCCACCTGTTGGGTGGTCAAGCCGGTCAGTACCTTGCCTTCCTTGTCCATCAGGCCGGCGATGTTGGTCAGCAGCATCAGCTTTTCAGCCTTCAGTGCTTCCGCCACTTTGCCCGCCACCAGGTCGGCGTTGATGTTGTACGACTCGCCATTGGCACCCACGCCAATCGGTGCGATCACCGGGATGAAGTCACCCTTGACCAGCAGGTTGAGCAGGTCGGTGTTCACGCCTACCACTTCACCCACCTGGCCGATATCGATGATTTCTGGCTGGGTCATCTCGGGTGTCTTGCGGGTAACGGTGAGCTTTTTCGCTCGAATCAGCTCCGCATCCTTGCCGGTCAGGCCGATGGCGCTGCCGCCGTGGCGGTTGATCAGGTTGACGATGTCTTTGTTGACCTGGCCGCCGAGGACCATTTCCACCACGTCCATGGTTTGCGCGTCAGTGACACGCATGCCATCGATGAAGTGACTCTCGATCGACAACCGCTTGAGCAGGTCGCCAATTTGCGGGCCGCCGCCGTGGACGACCACGGGGTTGATCCCCACAGCCTTCATCAGCACGATGTCGCGGGCAAAGCCGGTTTTCAGCTCATCGCTTTCCATGGCATTGCCGCCGTACTTGATCACCAGCGTCTTGCCGACGTAGCGTCGAATATAAGGCAACGCTTCGGACAGGACCTTGGCGGTGTTGGCAGCGGCTTCGCGTTCGAGGGTCATTCAGGGCTCCGGGCAAAAATCAGAACGGTAATTGGAGATCAGGGGCAACACGTTTCAACTGGGCGTGGAACACGTCCTTGATGCGCTGCAACTCAGCCTCGGTATCCGCCTCGAAACGCAGGACCAGCACCGGTGTGGTGTTGGACGCGCGAACCAGGCCCCAGCCTTTGGCGTAATCGACTCGCACACCATCAATGGTGGTCAGGTTGGCGCCTTCACCCCATTGCGCATCGTGCAATGCGTCAATGATGCTGAATTTGCTCTCCTCGGTCACATGGATATTGATCTCAGGCGTAGAAATATCATTCGGGAAGGTCTGAAACAGCTCTTCGGCCGTGGATTTCTCCTTGCTGAGGATCTCCAGCAGGCGAGCGGCGCTGTAAATACCATCGTCAAACCCGAACCAGCGCTCCTTGAAGAACACGTGGCCGCTCATTTCACCGGCCAACAGCGCGCCGGTTTCCTTCATTTTCTTTTTGATCAACGAATGACCGGTCTTCCACATTAGCGGGCGACCACCGTATTCCTTGATCAGTGGCGTGAGGCGGCGCGTGCATTTCACGTCGAAGATGATCTCGGCGTTGGGGTTGCGCGCCACTACGTCACGGGCAAACAGCATCAGCAGGCGGTCCGGGAACACGATCTCGCCGGTTTCGGTCACCACGCCCACACGGTCGCCGTCGCCATCGAAGGCCAGGCCGACGTCGGCGCCCACTTCCTTGACCTTGGCGATCAGGTCCACCAGGTTTTCCGGCTTGCCTGGGTCTGGGTGATGATTGGGGAAGTTGCCGTCCACTTCGCAGAACAGGGGGATCACTTCGCAGTTCAGGGCTTCGAGCAGTTGCGGGGCAATCACGCCTGCTGCGCCGTTGCCGCAGTCCACCACGACTTTCAGGCGGCGCGCGAGCTTGACGTCACGAGTGATTTCATCGGAGTAGCGCTGGAGGATATCGACCTTGGTAATGCTGCCGGTGCCGCTGGTCAGGTCGTTGGTCTTCAGGCGGGTGTGCAGGGCCTGGATCTGTTCATTGGCCAGGGTGTCGCCAGCGATGACAATCTTGAAGCCGTTGTAGTCCGACGGGTTGTGGCTGCCGGTAAGCATGACCCCGGATTTGCCGGCCAGTACGTTGGCGGCGTAGTACAGCGCGGGGGTTGGCACCAGGCCGACGTCGCTGACGTGGCAACCGCTGTCAGCCAGGCCCTGGATCAGTTGCTCGACCAGCTCCGGGCCAGACAAGCGGCCGTCACGGCCTACCGAGACGTTGGGTTCGCCCTGGGCCAGGCTCTGGGAGCCGATGGCGCGGCCGATCCAGTAGGCGGTTTCGGCGGTCAGGGTCTTGGGGACCACGCCACGGATGTCATAGGCGCGAAAAATGCTGTCGGGAAAGGTCGGGGCTACGCGGGCTGCGGTACTCATCGCGGGGGAAACTCCATCTGAAAGGGGGCAAGGCGGGCCTGATGTGGCTGGCCGGCAGGCTCAAACTGAAGGGTATGACGGCGTTTTCGGCAGAGAGTTCGTGGTGTAAAAATGCCATCGGCGCTTTGGCCCTAGCATTATTTTTACGTAGTCCTTTGATTTCATTAGAGAAATCTCGATGATTATTTCCGCGCATTCTTCATCCTGAACAGCCGGGCGGTGGCGCGTGGCCGGACGATGGCGTCCGGCCACGTTCAGCTTAGTCAGTGGCTGCCGGAATGCCCAAAACCGCCTGCGCCGCGTTGGGTTTCGTCGAATTCCTGCACCAATTCAAAATGCGCCTGCACCACCGGCACCAATACCAGTTGGGCAATGCGCTCGCCGATGGCGATGTTGAAAGCAGTCTGGCCACGGTTCCAGCACGACACCATCAACTCGCCCTGGTAGTCCGAATCGATCAGGCCGACCAGGTTGCCGAGGACGATGCCATGTTTGTGGCCCAGGCCGGAGCGCGGCAGGATCAGCGCCGCCAGGCCAGGATCGCCGACATAGATCGACAGGCCAGTGGGAATCAGGATCGTCTGGCCCGGCTCAAGGACGGTGTCCTCTTTGAGCATGGCGCGCAGGTCCAGGCCGGCGGAGCCCGGTGTGGCGTAGGCCGGCAGGGGGAATTCGTTGCCGAGGCGTGGGTCGAGGATCTTGGCTTGTAAAGCGTGCATGGAGATTAAACCTGGTTCAGCCGTTGGGCGATAAAAGAGATCAGTTGGCGGGCAATCTTGCCCTTGCTGGTCTGGGCGAAAAGGGTGGCGTGCAGTTCGCGGTCGATCACGCTGCACGCATTTTCCTCGCTATTGAAGCCGATGCTCGGGTTGGCGACATCATTGGCAACGATCAGGTCGAGGTTTTTGTCTTTCAGTTTACGGGCGGCGTAGTCCAGCAGGTGCTCGGTCTCGGCAGCGAAGCCGACGCTGAACGGGCGGTCTGGACGGGTAGCGATGGTGGCCAGGATGTCCGGGTTACGCACCATTTGCAGGAGCAGGCCGTCGCCGCTCGTAGGGTCTTTCTTGAGCTTCTGTGGGGCCACGACCTCCGGGCGGTAATCCGCAACCGCTGCCGAGGCGATAAACAGGTCGCAGGGAATGGCGGCTTCGCAGGCTGCCAACATGTCCCGGGCGCTGACTACGTCGATCCGCGTGACGCGATCAGGGGTCGGCAAATGCACGGGGCCTGTGATCAGCGTGACCCGTGCGCCTGCCTCGACCGCCGCTTCAGCCAATGCAAAGCCCATTTTTCCTGAGCTATGGTTGGTGATGTAGCGCACCGGGTCGATGTTTTCCTGGGTTGGGCCGGCGGTGATCAGCACGTGCTTGCCGGTCAGGGCCAGGTGCTGGAAGCACTCGGCGGCGCATTGCGCCAGGTCTGTGGCTTCGAGCATGCGGCCCAGGCCGACGTCGCCGCAGGCCTGGCTGCCGGACGCCGGGCCGAACACCTTGAGGCCGCGGGTTTGCAGGAGTTGGGTATTGGCTTGGGTGGCCGGGTCGCGCCACATGGCCTGGTTCATGGCCGGTGCGATAGCGACGGTGGCGTCGGTGGCCAATACCAGGGTGGTGAGCAGGTCATCGGCAATGCCCTGGGCCAGGCGGGCGATCAGGTCGGCTGTCGCCGGGGCGATCAGCACCAGGTCGGCCCATTTGGCCAATTCGATATGGCCCATGGCGGCTTCTGCGGCCGGGTCCAGCAGGTCGAGGTGAACCGGGTGGCCAGACAACGCCTGCATGGTCAGCGGGGTGATGAACTCACTGCCGCCACGGGTCATGACCACGCGCACTTCGGCGCCCTGGTCCAGGAGCCTGCGAACCAACTCTGCGCTCTTGTAGGCGGCAATGCCGCCGCCGACGCCGAGAACGATGCGTTTCCGATACAGACGCTGCATTGGTTTGCCTTTCCAGTTCAGTGATGCCAGTTCAGTGACGCCCGCGATGACCCCTCCCCAGGTGAAATCGCCGGCAAAAAAGAGGGCCCTACGATAACACAGCGCCCGCCGGGCAACAGCGGAGCAGATACAGGGAGGTGGGATGAGTATTCGGGATTGGCCCGTGGCGGAGCGTCCGCGGGAGAAGCTGTTGGAAGGCGGCGCGGCGAGCCTGTCCGATGCCGAGCTGTTGGCGATCTTCCTGCGTACGGGGGTTGCCGGCCGAAGTGCGGTCGACCTGGCGCGCCATCTGTTGGCGCAATTTGGTGGTTTGCGCCCGTTATTGGAGGCCAGCCAAACGCTATTTAGCCAGCATTTGGGACTGGGCCCGGCGAAGTTCGCACAATTGCAGGCGGTGCTGGAAATGTCCCGACGCCACCTGGCCGAGCGCTTGCGGGCTGACTCGGTGCTGGAAAGCCCGCTGGCCGTGCGCGAGTACCTCAAGGCGCTGCTGCGCCATGAGCCCCATGAGATCTTCGGCTGCCTGTTCCTGGACTCAAAGCATCGGGTGCTGGGGTTCGAGGTCATTTCCCAGGGCACCATCGACGCTGCGATTGTCTATCCGCGGCAAGTGGTCAAGCGCGCCTTGGCGTACAACGCGGCGGCGTTGATCCTGTGTCACAACCACCCGTCGGGGAGTGCGGAGCCCAGCGCGGCTGATCGAAAATTGACCAAGCTGCTGCAAAAGGCGCTGGACGTGGTGGATGTGCGGGTGCTGGACCACATCATCGTGGGCGATGGTGACCCGCTGTCGATGGCTGAATACGGTTGGCTGTAATGGCCCTGCCGCTGTAGGAGCGAGCTTGCTCGCGAAAAACCTGAGAACCCCGCGGGGCGTCAGGTTTTCCGCGTCATCGTTGACGATTTTCGCGAGCAAGCTCGCTCCTACAGGTGGTAGGGCTTAGGGCTTGAGGCTGACCTTCGAGTAGTCCTGGCGGCCGAACGGGCTTACCTGGTACCCGTCGATGTTCTTGCGGGTCAAGGCAAACGCTGTCGGATGCGCCAGCGGCAACCACAGCGCCTGTTGCTGGATCTGCGCCTGAGCCTGCTGATACAGCTTGCTGCGCACGCCTTGCTCGCTGGTGGTTTTGCCGGCACTGATCAACTTGTCCAGGGTGGGGTCGCAATAGCGGGCGAAGTTGGTGCCGGATTTTACCGCGGCGCAGGAGAACTGCGGCGTCAGGAAGTTATCCGGGTCGCCGTTGTCGCCGGCCCAGCCCATGAACAGCAAGTCGTGCTCGCCGGCCTTGGCGCGGCGGATCAACTCGCCCCATTCGATCACGCGAATCTCGGCCTGGATGCCAACCTTGGCCAGGTCGGCCTGCAACAGTTGGGCGCCGAGGTTCGGGTTGGGGTTGAGCAGGCTGCCGGTAGGGCGGGTCCATATCGTGGTTTTGAAGCCGTCCTTGAGCCCGGCGCGGCCCAGCAGCGCCTTGGCTTTGGCGAGGTCCTGCGGGTAGCCTGGCAACTCTTTGGCATAGCTCCAGGTGTTCGGCGGGTAGACACCGTTGGCCGCTTCGGCGGTGCCTTCGAACACGGCCTTGAGGTAGCTGCCCTTATCAAAGGCCAGGTTGATCGCCTGGCGCACTTCGGGCTTGTCCAGCGGCGGGTGCTGGCTGTTGATGGCGACGAATGCGGTCATGAATGCGGCGGTTTTTTCCACCTTCAGTGCCGGGTCTTTTTCGGCCTCGCCCACATCCAGAGGCTTGGGCGACAGGGCGATCTGGCATTCATCGCGGTGCAGCTTCTGCAGGCGTACGTTGGCGTCCGGGGTGATGGCGAAAATCAGGTTATCCACCGCCGGTTTGCCGGCGAAGTAGTCCGGGTTGGCCTTGTAACGCACCACGGCGTCTTTCTGGAAACGCACGAACACAAACGGGCCGGTGCCGATCGGCTGGCTGTTGAGCTTTTCGGGTGTGCCGGCCTTGAGCAGTTTGTCGGCATATTCGGCCGGGTAGATCGAGGCAAAGCCCATGCTCAGCGCCGGCAGGAAGGTGGAGTCGGCGTGGTCTAGGGTGAAGCGCACGGTCAGCGGGTCAAGGGCGTCGATTTTCTTGACCAGTGTGGGCAATTGCAGGGATTGGGCGTGAGGAAAGCCGCTCTGGGCGATCTTGTGCCACGGGTTGGCCGGGTCGAGCATACGCTCGAAGCTGAAGCGCACGTCTTCGGCGGTCAGGGTGCGGCTAGGGCTGAAATAGCTGGTGCGATGGAATTTCACATCGGGGTGCAGCTTGAAGGTGTACGTCAGCCCATCGGGCGACACTTCCCAGCTGTCTGCAAGGCTCGGTACCAACTTGCCACTGGCCGCGTCGAATTCCACCAAACGGTTCATCAGCACGTCGGCCGAGGCGTTGGTGGTGGTCAGCGAATTGTACTGCACCACATCGAACCCTTCGGGGCTGGCCTCGGTGCAAACGCTCAAATTGGTGGCCGCAACGGCCATCGGCGCAATAAAGAGAGGGGCAAGCAACAGCGGTAGGGCAGCGAGGCGCATATTCGGTTTCCTGTGCAGATCGAAGGCCCATCTGCGAGTGCAGTCTGGAAAAAGCCTACCGTAGAGGTCTGATTGATAAATGACTAGCCCATTTTTGCCTGTGCTTTTGGCCAAAATGCTGTTTTGATGGCGCCTGCGCGTGTTGCGCCGTGCACTTCCCTGTGACCGCAGGCGTTGTAAATCATTCTGTGCGACGAGCGGTCGGCTGTTACAGCGGCCCCTCCTGGCAGCGGTTCAGGCACTTGTGTCCAGAATTCTCGCTGCTAAAAATACACAGGTTGTTGTTGCACTGGGGTCTTTCTGGTATAAAGCAGCGCTCTTTTCTAGGGGCCCGGTTCCTTCACTGTAGGTGTAGCCGGTAAGACCCTAAAGAAACGCGGCGCCTGGCGCCAAATGACTGAGAGATTAAGCGGCCAACCCATGCCGGGTTGGGCATGTGGTTTTAGAGGGCTGAGGCATGTCGAGAGTCTGTCAAGTTACCGGTAAGGGTCCGGTGACTGGGAATAACATTTCCCACGCAAATAACAAAACCCGTCGTCGTTTCCTGCCGAACCTGCAGCATCACCGCTTCTGGGTTGAAGAAGAGAAACGTTTTGTTCGCCTGCGTGTATCTGCTAAAGGCATGCGTATTATCGACAAGCGTGGCATCACTGTCGTGCTGGCCGAAATCCGTGCCGCTGGCAAGATCTAAGGAGCTCTATCATGCGTGAATTGATTCGAATGATCTCTAGCGCCGGTACTGGTCACTTCTACACTACCGACAAGAACAAGCGTACTACCCCGGACAAGCTCGAAAAGAAAATGTTCGACCCGCGCGTTCGCAAGCACGTGATCTACAAAGAAGGCAAAATCAAGTAATTGATTTTCTTCCTTGTGAAAAAAAGCCCGTATCTCACGATGCGGGCTTTTTTTTGCCTGATCGTTCCCACGCTCTGCTGATCGTTCCCACGCTCTGCGTGGGAATGCCGTCTCGGACGCTCAGCGTCCCGCTGTCGATCAATCAATGATCAGGCTTTCTCTTCAAACACCACATAGATCTTGCGGCATGCTTCCAGCACTTCCCAGGTACCGCTGAAACCGGCAGGGATCACAAAGCGGTCGCCGGCGCGCAGCGTCTTGGCATTCCCCTCGGCATCGCGCAACACCGACACGCCTTGCACGATCTCGCAGTACTCATGCTCGGTGTAGTTGACCTTCCACTGGCCCACCTCGCCTTCCCAGACGCCAGCGTTCATCTGACCGCATGGGCTGTTGTAGTGGTTGTAGAGTGTCTGCTCGGGATCGCCCTTGAGGATTTTCTCAGCGGCAGGGCGATAGCGTTCGGGGGCGGTGTTGGCTTGGCTGAAATCGACGATGTCCTGGATGCTCATGTGCATTTCCCGTCTGGCCTGCGGTTGGAGAGCCCAAAGTCTATGTTTATTAAAATGAACATCGCAAGGGCGTTTGCCACCGTTATGTCAAATATATTGAAACATCCCCAGCCGCTGGTTTAGGGTGGCAGCTGCCTTGAGCCGAACAGCAGGCTGGTCGGGCAAGCATTCGTGATGGCGCCGGGATAAACCTCCCAGGCCCTTGTATTCAATAAGAGGAGGACACTCGCATGACCACCCTGACCCGTGCCGACTGGGAACAACGCGCCAAGGCTCTGAAGATCGAAGGCCGCGCCTATATCAATGGCGAATACACCGCCGCCGTTTCCGGCGATACCTTCGAATGCATCAGCCCGGTGGATGGGCGCTTACTGGCCACTGTCGCCAGCTGTGATGCCAGCGACGCCCAGCGCGCCGTGGAAAACGCGCGTGCCACCTTCAATTCCGGCGTGTGGTCGCGCCTGGCGCCGGCCAAGCGCAAGTCCGTCATGATCCGTTTCGCCGCGCTGCTCAAGGCTAACGCCGAAGAGCTGGCGCTGCTCGAAACCCTGGACATGGGCAAGCCCATCAGCGACTCCCTGAACATCGACGTCCCCGGCGCGGCGCAAGCCCTGAGCTGGAGCGGCGAGGCGATCGACAAGATCTACGACGAAGTGGCGGCCACGCCACACGATCAATTGGGCCTGGTGATCCGTGAGCCCGTCGGCGTTGTTGGCGCCATCGTGCCGTGGAACTTCCCGCTGATGATGGCCTGCTGGAAGCTCGGCCCGGCGCTGTCCACCGGTAACTCTGTCATCCTGAAGCCGTCCGAAAAATCCCCGCTGACCGCCATCCGCATCGCCGCGCTGGCCGTAGAGGCCGGTATTCCGAAAGGCGTGTTCAACGTGCTGCCTGGCTATGGCCACACTGTGGGTAATGCCCTGGCGGTGCACATGGACGTCGACACCCTGGTGTTCACGGGCTCCACCAAGATCGCCAAGCAACTGTTGATCCGCTCCGGCGAATCGAACATGAAGCGTGTCTGGCTGGAAGCCGGTGGCAAGAGCCCGAACATCGTGTTTGCCGATGCGCCGAACCTGCAAGCGGCCGCCGAATCCGCCGCCAGCGCCATTGCCTTCAACCAGGGCGAAGTCTGCACCGCCGGCTCGCGCCTGCTGGTCGAGCGCTCGATCAAGGACACCTTCCTGCCGCTGGTGATCGAGGCCCTCAAGGGCTGGAAGCCAGGCAACCCGCTGGACCCAGCCACCACTGTGGGTGCCTTGGTGGATACGCAGCAGATGAACACCGTGCTGTCGTACATTGAAGCCGGCCATGCCGATGGCGCCAAGCTGGTCGCAGGTGGCAAGCGCACCCTGGAAGAGTCCGGGGGCACCTACGTCGAGCCGACGATTTTCGACGGCGTGACCAATGCCATGAAGATTGCTCAGGAAGAGATCTTTGGCCCAGTCCTGTCGGTGATCACTTTCGACAGCGCCGAAGAAGCCATCGCCATCGCCAACGACACCCAATACGGCCTGGCCGCAGCGGTGTGGACGGCGGATATCTCCAAGGCACACCTGACGGCCAAGGCTCTGCGTGCTGGCAGCGTGTGGGTTAACCAGTACGACGGCGGCGACATGACCGCACCGTTCGGGGGTTTCAAGCAGTCGGGTAATGGCCGCGACAAGTCGCTGCATGCGTTCGACAAGTACACCGAACTGAAAGCAACCTGGATCAAGCTCTAAGCAACACCGCTGATCCCCCTGTAGGAGCGAGCTTGCTCGCGAAGAACCTGAAGGCGCCGCGTTTATCCAGCATGAACGCGTCATCGTTAACGTTTTTCGCGAGCAAGCTCGCTCCTACAGTTCGTTTTGCGAACCAGAATTATCCACAGGAGCGTGGCAATGCGTTGGGCGACTTATTTCGCCGTGCTGGCCTCGGTACTCAGCGTTGGCCTGGCCCTGGGTGTCAGCATGCCGTTGGTATCCCTGCGTCTTGAAGGCTGGGGTTATGGCAGTTTCGCCATTGGCGTGATGGCGGCGATGCCGGCGTTCGGCGTGCTGCTGGGGGCCAAGGTCTCCAGCCGTATGGCGTCCTGGCTGGGCACTGCCAACCTGATGCGCCTGTGCCTGTGGGCCGGCGCGGTGTCCATCGGCTTGCTGGCGATTCTGCCCAGCTACCCGGTGTGGCTGGTGCTCAGGCTGATGATCGGGGTGATCCTGACCATCGTATTCATCCTTGGCGAAAGCTGGATCAACCAATTGGTGGTCGAGCAGTGGCGTGGCCGACTGGTGGCGCTCTACGGCTGCAGTTATGCCTTGAGCCAACTGTCGGGGCCATTGCTGCTGGGCCTGATTGGCACCGACCATGACTACGGCTTCTGGGTCGGCGCGGGCCTTTTGGTGGTGGCACCGCTGCTGTTGCTGGGACGTACCGGGGCGCCGACGGCGGATTCGTTCAGCGTGACGTTTGGCGACCTGTGGCGCTTTTGCCTGGGCCTGCCAGCGATTGCCTGGGCCGTGGCGTTGTTCGCTGCCTTCGAAGCGATGATCCTGACGCTGTTGCCGGTGTACTGCCTGCAACAGGGTTTTACCGCCGAGATCGCCTTGGCGATGGTCAGCACGGTGGTGGTGGGCGATGCGTTGCTGCAATTACCCATTGGCGCGCTCGCCGACTACCTGCCGCGACGGACCTTGTTCCTGGCCTGTGCGCTGCTGTTGCTGGCGTCTAGCCTGGCGGTGCCGTTATTGATGCACACCGTGCTGATCTGGCCGGTGTGGGTGCTGTTTGGCGCCAGTGCCGGCGGATTGTTCACCTTGTCGCTGATTTTGATTGGCGAGCGCTACCGCGACGATGCGTTGGTGCGTGCCAACGCTCACGTGGCGCAGCTGTGGGGCATTGGCTGCCTGATTGGGCCGCTGGTGGCGGGGGCGGGCAGCCAGTGGATCAGCGGGCATGCACTGCCGCTGCTGATGGCGGCGGGGGCGTTGGGGTTGGTGATGCTATTGCTGCGCCAAGGGGCATTCGGCGCTACACAGCCGGCCTGACCTTGAAATGCAACCCATTGTAGGAGCGAGCTTGCTCGCGAAAAACCGGAGGACGCCGCGTTAAACCAGATGCGCTGCGTTATCGTTGACGTTTTTCGCGAGCAAGCTCGCTCCTACAGGGTTTTTAGAGCATGCGTTCCAGGCCAACACTGGTGGCGAACCAGGCGTTGAACCGCCGCCACCAACTGCCCGGTTCGCGGGTCAGGGTGTGCATCTGGCCGTTGTCTTCTGTCACCCACACCACTTGGCCTTCCTGCAATTTGGCCTCATAGCTCAACGCCGGCGCCATGCCTTCCAGCGCCAGGTTGCGTACGTGCTCGGCCAGCTCGGGGCTGTCCACCAGTACGCCGACTTCGGTGTTCCACAACACTGAGCGCGGGTCGAAATTGAACGAGCCGATAAACGACTTTTCTCGATCGAAGATCATCGCCTTGCTGTGCAGGCTGGAGTCCGAGCCGCGCCAGCTGCCATGCCGAAACAGATGCGGGCCGCTGCTTGCGCTGGGGTCGCCGGGTTGCCTGCGCAGTTCATAGAGCTTCACCCCGTGTTCCAGCAACGCCTTGCGATACGGCGCATAACCGCCATGCACGGCCGGTACGTCGGTGGCTTCGAGGGCGTTGGTCAGCAGGCGCACCGAAACACCCGCATCGGCACGCCCTGTGAGGTAAACCAGCCCAGGTTGGCCCGGCACGAAGTAAGCCGAAATCATGATCAACTCATGGCTGACCCCCTCCAGCTCTGGCGCCAGCTGAGTGGTCAGCAGCAGCCGTGGGTCGGGGTCAGCCTTGGCCAGTACCTTGCTTGGTGCGTCCCACAGCGCCTGGTTCCAAGCCCAGATCAACTCGCGGCGCCAGATGTCCATGCGCGGTTGGGTCTGGTAACTGCGCAGGCGGTTATACAGCGCGTGGTTCTGCTGACGGGACTGAGCCAGTGAGGCCTCAAGGCGCCCGCGGGCGATGGCGAGGTCGACCTTGGAGGGTTTGTTCGAGACGAAGTCATCGATCGGCTTGCTCAGGGCGCTGTTCCAGTACTGGTCGAAGCTGTGACCCAATTGCTCGGCCACCGGCCCCACGCTGAGCATGTCGATGTCGGTGAAATTCAGGTTCGGTTCGGCGTCGAAATACTCGTCGCCCAGGTTGCGCCCGCCCACGATGGCCACGCTGTTATCGGCCAGCCACAGTTTGTTATGCATACGCCGGTGTTGCAGTGACAGGTTGAATACCCGGCCCATGGCCCGCGTGACGCCGGTGCTACGGCCCAAATGCAGTGGGTTGAACAGGCGTATCTGCACCTTGGGATGGGCGGCGAGGGTGGCGATGATCTGGTCGAGGCCATCGCTGGTGGTGTCGTCCAGCAGAATGCGCACGCGCACCCCACGGTCGGCGGCCTTGAGCAGTTCGTCCACGAGCATGCGGGTGCTGATGCCGTCGTGCACGATGTAGTACTGCAAGTCGAGGCTGGTCTGGGCATTGCGGATCAACTCGGCGCGGGCCATGAAGGCTTCACTGCTGTTGGGCAGCAAGCGAAAGCCCGAGCGCCCTTGGTAGGGGGCGGCCTGGGCCTGGATCGAACGCCCGAACGAGGAGTCCATCGCCGGCAGGGCGTCACTGGGGATGCGCGGGGTGTCGACCGTGGCGCAGCCGCCCAGGGCCAGGGCGCCCAGCAGGCAAAACGGTAAAAGCCGTCGAATCATCAAGGAAACTGCTTCCAGGTCAGGGCGGTTGTGGCATATGACGGCAATTGCGTGGGAAAGGTCAGTCCGCCGTCTCTTCCAGCATCTTGCCTGCGGCTGCCCCCACTTTGCGCACGGCCTCTTCAATCTGCGGTGTTGGCTTGGCAGCGTAGTTCATGCGCAAGCAGTTACGGTACTTGCCGGAGGCGGAAAAGATACTGCCCACCGCCACCTGTACGCCTTGCTCCACCAGCACGCGGTTGAGCTTCAAGGTGTCGAACCCTTCAGGCAGTTCGACCCACAGCATGAAGCTGCCCTGGGGCCGGCTGGCGCGCGTGCCAGCGGGGAAATAACGGCTGACCCAATCAAGCATCAGGTCGCGATTGCGTTGGTATTGGGCGCGCATCCTGCGTAAATGCGGCTCGAAATGGCCGCCTTTGAGGAATTCGGCAATCGCAATCTGCGGCTGCGTGGCCGTAGAGCCGGTGCTGATGTATTTCATGTGCAGCACCCGTTCCAGATAGCGTCCCGGTGCGACCCAACCAATGCGCAGGCCGGGCGCCAGGGTTTTTGAGAACGAGCTGCACAGCAGCACACGGCCGTCTTCATCGAAGGATTTGATGGTGCGCGGGCGCGGGTAGCTGTAGGCCAGTTCGCCATACACATCGTCTTCGATAATCGCCACGTCAAAGCGCTGGGCCAGGGTCAGCAAGGCGCGTTTGCGCGCTTCCGGCATGATGTAGCCCAAGGGGTTGTTGCAGTTTGGGGTGAGCTGGATGACTTTGATCGGCCACTGTTCCAGCGCCAGTTCCAGGGCTTCGAGGCTGATGCCGGTGAGCGGGTCGGTGGGGATTTCCAGGGCTTTCATGCCCAGGCCCTTGAGGGTCTGCATGGCGCCGTGGAAGCTGGGCGAATCCACCGCGACGATATCGCCGGGCTCACAAATGGCGTGAATGCTGGCGGAGAGGGCTTCGTGACAACCGGTGGTGATCACGATGTCTTCGGCGCTCAGTTGGCAGCCGGAGTCCAATGACAGCCGAGCAATTTGCTCACGCAACTCCATACAGCCGAGGATATTGTCGTAGTACAAGCCCGGCAGGTCTTGGCGCCGACTGACACGGGCGAGGCTACGCAGCAGCGGCTTCAAGGTAGGCGACAGTACATCCGGCATGCCCCGACCCATCTGTATGACGTCTTTGCGCGGTACTGCACGAATCAGTTCCAGCACCAGGTCCCACTGGGAAATTTCCACTGGCCGTTGGGCCGGGCGGCCTATCTCGGGCAGCGCCGGCAGTTCACGGCCCACCGGCACAAAATAGCCCGACTTGGGCTTGGGCGTCGCCAGGCCGTTGTCTTCAAGCAACCGATACGCCTGCTGCACGGTGCTCAGGCTCACCCCATGCTCCACGCTCAAGGCCCGCACTGAAGGCAGCCGATCGCCCGGCCGATAGAAGCCCTGTTCGATGCGGGTGCCGAGCAATTCGGCGAGGTTGACGTAAAGGGTCATGGTGCTCGCTCCTGAGGGACCAGTACAGATAGGGGCAAAATACAGGATTCAGCCACGCACAGGGAATATCTGTATGGTTTAATAAAAGTTGGCTGAATCTGTCATGGTTCTGGCCGTCCGCGCATGCTGGTCACTCAAGGCAACCGGCCAATGAGGGGCAGTCAAATGAGCGGCATGAGCGATGTACGGCTGGCGTTACGCAGTCAGGAACTGGAAGCGGGGCAGGAGCAGGTGATCACTGCCTCGGCGCCTGGCCGCTGGAATCTGTTCTGGCGCCGTCGCCATACGCGCAAGGCCCTGCTGGACCTGAGCCGCGAGCAGTTACTCGACATCGGGCTGACCGCCGAGCAGGCGCGCCGTGAGGGCTTGAAACCCTTCTGGCGCGATTGATCAGAGCAGTTCTTTGAGACGGTGCCAGAGCATCCCCAGGGCCAGCAGCGGCGAACGCAGGTGTTTGCCACCGGGGAAGGTGATGTGAGGCACTTGGGCGAACAGATCGAAGCGCCCCTGTTGCTGGCCGCTGATGGCCTCGGCCAGCAGCTTGCCCGCCAGGTGCGTGGCGTTGAGGCCATGGCCGGCATAGGCCTGGGCGTAATACACGTTGGGTTGATCAGCCAGGCGGCCAATCTGCGGCAGGCGGTTGGCGCCGATGCCGATCATGCCGCCCCATTGGTAGTCGATCTTCACGTCAGCCAATTGGGGGAATACCTGCAGCATCTTCGGCCGCATGTAGGCGCCGATATCCTTGGGGTCTCGACCGGAATAGTGACAGGCGCCGCCGAACAACAGGCGACGGTCGGCGGACAGACGGAAGTAATCCACCGTCACGCGCTGGTCACACACGGCCATGTTCTGCGGTAACAGGCTGGTGGCTTGCGCTTGGCTCAAGGGCTCGGTGGCAATGATGTAGCTGCCGGCGGGCAGCACCTTGCCGCTCAGTTGCGGGTTGAGGCCGTTTAGGTAGGCGTTGCACGCCAGTACCAGGGTTTTGGCGCGCACAGTGCCTTGGGCGGTATGCACCTTGACCTCAGGGCCATAGTCGATGCGGGTCACTTGGGACTGCTCGTACAGCGCCACGCCCAACTGCTGGGCAACGGCGGCCTCACCCAGTGCCAGGTTCAGCGGGTGCAGGTGGCCGGAACCCATGTCGATCATGCCGCCTACATAGCGATCGGAGCCGATGACCGTGCCCATCTCGCTGGCTTGCAACAGGCGCACTTGGTGGCGGTAACCCAGGCTGTGCAGCTCTTCGGCATCTTCGGCCAGGCCTTGCAGGTCGCGGGATTTGTTGGCCAGGTCGCAGTAGCCCCAGGTCAGGTCACAGGGGATCTGGAAGCGCTCCACACGCTCGCGCACGATCTCCACGGCTTCCAGGCCCATCAGCTTCATCTGGCGCACGCCGTCGCTGCCGATCACCTGGGTGAACTGATCCAGCCCGTGGCCGACACCGCGAATCAACTGGCCGCCATTGCGCCCGCTGGCACCCCAGCCGATCTTGCGCGCTTCCAGCAACACCACGCGAAAGCCGCGCTCGGCCAATTCCAGGGCGGTGTTGAGCCCGGAGAACCCCCCGCCGATCACACAGACATCGGCGTTTACCTCACCCATCAACGTCGGGTAATCCGGTTGCGGCACGCTGCTGGCAGCATAGTAGGAAGCGGTGTGCCGGGCGCTGGCGGTCATGAGGAACCTCCCTGTCTGGAAAATTTGACGCAGGATACAGTGGTCGCACGACGCTGTCTGCGCGGGCCGTTTTGCGTCAGAATCCACGTCTATTCGCCGTTCGGTATGAGTTTCGATGAGTTGCAACAGTCAGAAAGTCAGCGCGCTGCGTCGCCAGATTCCTTCGTTCGAGTGCGTTCCCGGTTGCCACGACTGCTGTGGGCCGGTGACCACCTCGCCCGAGGAAATGTCTCGCCTGCCGCGCAAGACCGCCGCCGAGCAAGAGGCGGCGATGGACGAGCTGAACTGCGTGCACCTTGGGCCCAAGGGCTGCACGGTGTATGACGAGCGGCCGCTGATCTGTCGCCTGTTCGGCACCACCAAGACCTTGCCGTGCCCTAATGGCCGCCGGCCGGTGGAGTTGATTCATCCGCGGGTGGAGAAGCAGATTCATGAGTACATGGCGAGCACCCGGCAGGTGCTGGTCTGACGCGATCATCTTGTAGGAGCGAGCTTGCTCGCGAAGACCGTCAACGATAACGCAGCGCATCTGGTTTAACGTGGCGCCCTCGGGTTTTTCGCGAGCAAGCTCGCTCCTACAGGGGTTGAATTCAATCCGGGATCGGTAGGTTCAGGCTCTCCTTCACCTCTTCCATCACGATATAGCTCTTGGATTCCCTCACATGGGGAAGTTTGAGCAGGATATCGCCCAGCAATTTGCGGTACGAAGCCATCTCCGAGATCCGCGCTTTCACCAGGTAGTCGAAATCACCCGACACGAGATGGCATTCCAGCACGTGAGGCAGTTTCAGCACGGCTCGGCGAAATTCTTCAAAGGTGTCACCCGACTTGTAATCCAGGCTGATCTCGACAAATACCAGCAAACTGCCCTTCAAATGCTGGGGATTGAGCCGTGCGTTGTAGCCCATGATGATCCCTTCGCGCTCCAGGCGTCGCACGCGCTCGGTGCAGGGCGTGGTGGACAGCCCGACCTTTTCCCCCAGCTCCGTGAACGAGATACGCCCGTCGGTTTGCAGGATGCGCAGGATATTGCGGTCGATCTTGTCCAGCTCCCGCTTGGTCTGGGTGTTGGTACGCATAGGGGATACGCCTCTGTCAAAAGGGTTTTTGCCAAGAATTGTCGCCAAATATAGGCATTTATATAGTGAAATGCACTGCTGATTGTTTTTTACACTGCGCCCATCATTGCTCGAATAACACACGTCAGCGGCTGAGCCCGCGATGAGGATATAAAAATGCGCGTTCTGGTCTTGGGTAGCGGCGTCATTGGGGTGACCAGTGCCTACTATTTGGCGCGGGCCGGCTTCGACGTTGTTGTGGTTGATCGTCAGCCTGCCGCTGCCATGGAAACCAGTTTCGCCAATGCCGGCCAGGTGTCCCCTGGCTACGCCTCGCCATGGGCCGCGCCGGGTGTGCCGCTCAAGGCCATCAAATGGCTGCTTCAGCGCCACGCGCCGCTGGCGATCAAGGCCACTGCCGATATCGACCAATACCTGTGGATGGCGCAGATGCTGCGCAACTGCACGGCTAGCCGCTACGCGGTGAACAAGGAACGCATGGTGCGCCTGTCCGAGTACAGCCGCGACTGCCTTGACGAATTGCGCGCCGAGACCGGCATTGCCTACGAAGGGCGCAGCCTCGGGACTACCCAACTGTTCCGCACCCAGGCCCAACTCGATGGCGCCGCCAAGGACATCGCCGTGCTGAAAGAGTCTGGTGTGCCATTCGAATTGCTCGACCGAGCCGGCATTGCCCGGGTTGAACCGGCCCTGGCCAGCGTCACCGATATCCTCGCGGGTGCCTTGCGCCTGCCCAATGACCAGACGGGCGATTGCCAGATGTTCACCACGCGCCTGGTCGAAATGTGCAAACAGTTGGGCGTGGAATTCCGCTTCGAACAAGACATCCAGCGCCTGGACTACGCAGGCGACCGCATCAACGGTGTGCTGATCGACGGCAAGCTGGAAACCGCCGATCGCTATGTCCTGGCCCTCGGCAGTTACTCGCCCAAGCTGCTCAAGCCATTGGGGATCAAGGCGCCGGTGTACCCGCTAAAGGGTTATTCGCTGACCGTGCCGATCACCAACCCGGCAATGGCGCCGACCTCGACCATTCTCGATGAGACCTACAAAGTCGCGATCACCCGTTTCGACAACCGCATTCGCGTCGGTGGCATGGCTGAAATAGCCGGTTTTGACCTGTCGCTGAACCCACGTCGACGCGAAACCCTGGAGATGATCGTCAACGACCTTTATCCTCAGGGCGGCGATCTGGCCCAAGCCAGTTTCTGGACCGGTCTGCGTCCGACCACTCCGGACGGCACACCGATTGTGGGTGCCACGCCGTTCAAGAACCTGTTTCTGAACACAGGCCACGGTACCCTCGGTTGGACCATGGCCTGTGGTTCGGGTCGCTTGCTGGCCGACCTGATGGCGAAGAAAACCCCACAGATCAGCGCCGCAGGCCTCGATATTTCCCGTTATGGCAACCACCAGGAGTCCGCACAACATGTCAATCCAGCGCCAGCTCACCAATGAGCGCATGAGCCAGATCGTTGTCCACAGCGGTACCGTGTACTTGGCAGGGCAAGTCGGCGACGACATGAGCGCCGGGATTGAACAGCAGACCCGTGAAACCCTGGTCAATATCGAGCGCTTGCTGGACCTTGCCGGTACCGACAAGACCAAGTTGCTGTCGGTGACGATCTATCTGAAGGATATCGACGCCGACTTCGCCCTGATGAACGCGGTATGGGACAAATGGCTGCCCAAAGGCGTCGCCCCGGCCCGCGCCACCGTGCAAGCCAAGCTGTGCGAACCCGAGATTCTGGTAGAGCTGTCTGTCGTGGCTGCGCTGCCTTAACAAGCATCCCTCTCCCGGTGCCGACGTTGTTGGTCGGCACCGGTTTTTTATTTACTTTTGCTGCCTAGAAGCCTGCCGCCATGCGTCCAGCCCGTGCCTTGATCGACCTCCAAGCCCTGCGCCATAACTACCAATTGGCCCGAGAAGTCACCGGGGCCAAGGCCCTTGCCGTGATCAAGGCCGATGCCTACGGCCATGGTGCGGTGCCCGTGGCCCAGGCGCTGGAAGCCGAAGCTGACGGGTTTGCCGTGGCGTGCATCGAGGAAGCGCTGGAACTGCGCGCAGCCGGCATTCGTGCGCCGGTGTTGCTGCTGGAAGGTTTTTTCGAAGCCGACGAACTGCCACTGATCATCGAGCAGGATTTGTGGTGCGTGGTGCATTCGTTATGGCAGTTGGAAGCCATCGAACAGGCGCGCCTGAGCAAACCGCTGACGGTGTGGCTGAAGCTGGACTCGGGCATGCACCGTGTGGGCCTGCACCCCAAGGATTACCAGGAGGCGTATCAGCGCCTGCTCGCCAGCGGCAAAGTGGCGAAGATCGTATTGATGAGCCATTTTGCCCGCGCCGATGAGCTCGATTGCGTCAGCAGCAACGAACAAGTAACGGTCTTCGAGGCGGCGCGCCAGGGGCTGGCGGCTGAGGTCAGCCTGCGCAACTCACCGTCTGTATTGGGCTGGCCGAGCGTGTCCAGCGACTGGGTGCGCCCCGGTATCATGCTGTACGGCGCAACGCCCTTTGGCGAAGACCAGGCCCTTGCTGCACGCTTGCAGCCGGTGATGACCCTGGAATCCAAAGTGATCTGCGTGCGCGAATTGCCGGCCGGTGAGCCGGTGGGCTACGGCGCCAGGTTCGTCACGCCCAAGCCGATGCGCATCGGTGTGGTTGCCATGGGCTATGCCGACGGTTACCCGCGCCATGCGCCCACCGGCACACCGGTGCTGGTGGCTGGCCAGCGCAGCCGGTTGCTGGGGCGCGTGTCCATGGACATGCTGTGTGTCGACCTCACCGACCTGCCCCAGGCGGGCCTTGGTTCCACTGTGGAGCTGTGGGGCAAGCACATCCTCGCCAGTGATGTTGCCGTGGCCGCCGAGACTATCCCCTATCAGATCTTCTGCAACCTGCGCCGAGTGCCAAGGCTCTATTGCGGCGCTTAGCCGCCGGCAACGAACCGAGCAGGCCGGGATTTAGGCTCAAGTGTTGTAAATACTGAACGCTGTCGCCATGATAACGCTCAATTACAACAAAGCCTGAATCCTAGGAGGCTCCTGCATTGGACGTCGGCGAACGACTGCAATCCATCCGTAAACTCAAAGGTCTTTCCCAGCGTGAGCTCGCCAAGCGTGCGGGCGTCACCAACAGCACCATTTCGATGATCGAGAAAAACAGCGTCAGCCCCTCGATCAGCTCCCTGCGCAAGGTGCTGGGCGGTATCCCCATGTCCATGGTCGAGTTCTTCTCCGAGGAAGTCCTCCAGGAAATACCGACGCAGATCGTCTATAAAGCCAATGAGCTGATCGACATCTCTGACGGTGCCGTCACCATGAAACTGGTGGGCCGGGCGCGCCCGAGCCGGGCCATCGCGTTTCTCACCGAGATCTACCCGCCAGGTGCCGACACGGGCGAAGAAATGCTCACCCATGAGGGCGAAGAAACCGGGATTCTGGTGGAGGGTCGCCTGGAATTGGTGGTCGGCCTTGAAACTTTTGTGCTCGAGGCGGGCGATAGCTACTACTTTGAAAGTACCAGGCCCCATCGTTTTCGCAATCCGTTCGACGTGCCGGCGCGACTAATCAGCGCAGCCACCCCCGCGAACTTTTAAGAATAGAGGCGCCCTGCCAGCGTTGCAGAGGTTCCCGCAGCTGTACACCGTGAGGCCGAATCTCCCTTTATTTAATAGGGTTGTTTCGGCCAGGCGGGCTAACCGTTATACTTTCGCCGCCTGCGAAACCGTGGCCGCAGGCGTGAATAGCCACCATTGAGGGTGAACGCGTGAACCTAATTATGAAAATGCTGGCTGCACCAGCAACCGTACTGGCCCTATGGGCTGTCAGCGCTCAAGCTGCGACCAACGACGACATTGCCAAGCGCCTGGAGCCTGTGGGCCAGGTTTGCGTCCAGGGCCAGGAATGCAAGGGCATGGAAGTTGCCGTGGCAGCCGGCGGCGGCGGCGCGAAAACACCGGATGAGATCATCGCCAAGCACTGTAATGCCTGCCACAGCACGGGCTTGTTGGGTGCGCCGAAAATTGGCGACACCGCCGCATGGAAAGAACGCGCCGACCATCAAGGTGGCCTCGATGGCATCCTGGCCAAGGCCATCACCGGTATCAACGCCATGCCGCCTAAAGGCACCTGCGCTGACTGCTCGGATGACGACCTCAAGGGTGCGATCAAGAAGATGTCCGGGCTCTAATCGGCCGATCTTCGCCAAAAATGCCGCTTACGAGCGGCTTTTTTGTGCCTGCGATTTATGTATTGAGGCTGTTCATTGCAGCAAAGACCCGGCAAGCTCGGTCCAACCCCTAATTCATGGAATGTTCGGGAGCAGTCGGATGGTGCAGTTGTGTTCAATCGAGCAAGCAGTTGACGACGTACTGGAGCGCCTGCCGGCGCATATCCACATGGGCATGCCGCTGGGGCTGGGCAAGCCCAACCTTTTCGTCAACGCGCTGTACCGGCGCATCGCGCAGTTGCCCGAGCGGGCGCTCACGCTTTATACCGCCCTGAGCCTGGGCCGGCCTACCCAGGGTGACGGTCTTCAAAAGCGCTTTATCGAACCGTTCATCGAACGGGTGTTTGGCGACTACCCTGAGCTGGATTTCCTCGCGGACCTGCACAAGGGCAGCCTGCCGAAGAATATCCGTGTGCAGCAATTCTTCATGCAGCCCGGCAGCCTGCTCCACAGCGCCGCGGCGCAGCAGGATTACGTCAGCAGCAACTACAGCCATGCGGCGCGCGACATCAATGCCGCCGGCCTGAACCTGGTGGCGCAACTGGTTGCCAGTAGCAGCGAGCATCCCGACCGCCTGAGCCTGAGCTGCAACCCGGATATCACCCTCGACCTGCTGCCCATGATCGCCAAGCGCCGCGCGGCCGGGGAGACCATCCTGATCGTTGGCCAGGTCCATAGCGACTTGCCCTACATGCCCGGCGATGCCGAGTTGGGCATGGATGAGTTCGATTACCTGCTGGATGAAAAAGACAGCACCACGTTGTTCTCCACCCCGAACATGCCGGTGGGCTTTCAGGACCATTTTATCGGCCTGCATGCCAGTACCCTGGTGCGTGATGGCGGTACGTTGCAGATCGGTATCGGCTCCATGGGCGATGCGCTGACGGCGGCCTTGCTGGCGCGCCAGGCCGACAACGAGGCCTATCGCCTG
Source organism: Pseudomonas salmasensis (assembly GCF_014268375.2). NCBI lineage: Bacteria > Pseudomonadati > Pseudomonadota > Gammaproteobacteria > Pseudomonadales > Pseudomonadaceae > Pseudomonas > Pseudomonas salmasensis. The sequence continues at coordinate 3,349,967 of NZ_CP077083.1, read as the reverse complement.
TTGCTCACCGACTTGGATGTGTACCAGTGGGCGCCGTTGATCAGCCGCGAAGGCGGCGTCGAGCCGTTTGCCCGTGGCCTTTACGGTTGCAGCGAGATGTTCGTCAACGGCCTGCTGGTATTGGCCGATGCCGGGATTGTGCGGCGCAAGGTCTACCCGGATGTGGCGACCCAGACGCAGGCCAACGCAGGCACCCTGGACGACGCCGCGCAACCCGACGGCGTGTCGATCCATGGCGGTTTCTTCCTGGGGCCGCGCAGTTTTTACCAGCGCTTGCAGGAGATGCCCCACGCCAATCGCCAGGCATTCAACATGACCCGCATCAGCTACATCAACGAGCTGTACGGTCAGGAAGAGCTCAAGCGCCTGCAGCGCCTGGATGCGCGGTTTATCAACAGTGCCATCATGGTCACCTTGCTCGGCGCTGGCGTGGCCGATCAGTTGGAAGACGGTCGCGTGCTCAGTGGCGTGGGTGGGCAATACAACTTCGTGGCCCAGGGGCATGCACTGGAAGGCGCTCGCTCAATCCTGATTTTGCGCAGCTGGCGCGAGTCGGCGGGGGAGGTCAGTTCCAATATCGTCTGGGAATATGGCCACTGCACCATTCCCCGGCACCTGCGGGATATTGTCATTACCGAATACGGCATTGCCGACTTACGCGGTCAGACGGATGCCAAGGTGATCGAAGCGTTGCTGAACATCACTGACTCAAGGTTCCAGCACGACTTGATTGAACAGGCGCAAAAGGCCGGCAAATTACCCAAGGATTTCCGGCTGGATCCGCGTTTTGCCGACAACACGCCAGAGCGGCTCCAGGCGATTCAGGCCAGGCATCGTCGCCTGTTCCCGGAATACCCCCTGGGCAGCGACTTCACGGATGAAGAGCGGGATTTGTTACGGGCGCTGAACTGGCTCAAGAGCAAATTCAAGCTCACGGAGATTCTGGAGTTGGGCAAGGCCGCACTCGACGCGCCTGAGCCGGAGGCATTTCCCACGCATTTGCAGCGCATGCGCCTGGATAAGCCGGAGGGCATCAAGGAAGACCTGTATCAACGCTTGCTGCTGGCTGGCCTGCAGGCCACCGCCCACTGATAGGCCAACGCAAAACCCAATGTGGGAGCTGGCTTGCCTGCGATGAGGGTCTTTCAGTCGACACCTCTGTCGCCTGATACACCGCTATCGCAGGCAAGCCAGCTCCCACATTTAGTTAGTGATTACTCGATAAAGGTCACGACACCACCGGCCAGCGACTTCACCCGCGCCAGCGACTCAACTCGATAACCCTGCGCATCCAGTTCTGCACGCCCACCCTGGAACGACTTCTCGATCACAATGCCCAGGCCGGCGACGGTCGCGCCGGCCTGCTTGATGATCGAGATCAGCGCCTGGGACGCCTTGCCGTTGGCCAAAAAGTCATCGATCACCAGCACGCGGTCGCTGCTGGTCAGGTGGCGCGGGGAGATCGCCACGGTGCTTTCGGTTTTCTTGGTGAAGGAATACACCGTGGCCGACAGCAGGTTTTCCGTGAGGGTCAAGGATTGCTGCTTGCGGGCGAAGATCACCGGCACGCCCAGGTTCAGCCCGGTCATGATGGCCGGGGCAATGCCCGAGGCTTCGATGGTGACGATCTTGGTGATGCCCGAATCCTTGAACAGTGCGGCGAACTCGTCGCCGATCAGTTTCATCAGCGCCGGGTCGATCTGGTGGTTCAAAAAGGCGTCAACCTTGAGGACCTGATCGGAAAGCACGATGCCTTCTTCGCGAATTTTCTTGTGCAGTGCTTCCACGGAAAGCTTCCTCTAATGGCGCGTTGTGCGCCGAAAGTAGATTAAAAAGTAGTCGATTCTAGCGCTTTAGCATCGCGCGTATATCCGCCAAGGCGGTGTTGCCGCGAACGGCCTTCACCTCGGTGGGCGTGTCGTCATTGCCTTCCCAGGCCAGGTCGTCCGGCGGCAGTTCATCCAGGAACCGGCTGGGGGCACAATCGATGATTTCACCGTATTGCTTGCGCTTGGCGGCAAAGGTGAAGGCCAGGGTCTGACGTGCGCGGGTAATGCCCACGTAGGCCAGGCGGCGTTCTTCTTCGATGGTGTCGGCTTCGATACTGGAGCGGTGCGGGAGGATTTCCTCTTCCATGCCCATGATGAACACGTAGGGAAATTCCAGGCCCTTGGACGCATGCAAGGTCATCATCTGCACGCCTTCGGCGCCGTCTTCCTCTTCTTGCTGGCGCTCGAGCATGTCGCGCAACACCAGCTTGCCGATGGCGTCCTCGACGGTCATTTCGCCGTCTTCGTCTTTTTCCAGGGTGTTCTTCAGCGCTTCGATCAGGAACCAGACGTTGCCCATGCGGTAATCCGCGGCCTTGTCGCTGGAACTGTTGGTGCGCAGCCAGTTTTCATAGTCGATGTCCATGACCATGCTGCGCAGGGCGCTGATCGGGTCTTCGCCGGCGCACTGCTCGCGCACCTTGTCCATGAAGTGCTTGAAGCGTGACAGGCGATCGGTGAAGCGCGTGTCCAGGTGTTCGCCCAGGCCGATTTCGTCGGTGGCGGCGTACATGGAGATCTTGCGTTCGGTGGCGTAGTTGCCGAGCTTTTCCAGGGTCGTCGAGCCGATTTCCCGGCGTGGCACGTTGATCACGCGCAGGAAGGCGTTGTCGTCGTCCGGGTTCACGATCAGCCGGAAGTAGGCCATCAGGTCTTTGACTTCCTGGCGTCCGAAAAAGCTATTGCCGCCCGACAGGCGATACGGCACCTGGTGATGCTGCAGCTTCAGCTCGATCAGCTTGGCCTGGTAGTTGCCGCGATACAGGATCGCAAAGTCGCTGTAGGGCCGGTCGGTGCGCAAGTGCAGGCTGAGGATTTCCACGGCCACGCGCTCGGCTTCGGCGTCTTCGTTGCGGCAGCGGATCACACGGATCTCGTCGCCATGGCCCATCTCGCTCCACAGTTGTTTTTCAAACTCGTGGGGGTTGTTGGAGATCAGCACGTTGGCGCAGCGCAGGATGCGGCTGGTGGAGCGGTAGTTCTGCTCCAGCATCACCACTTTCAAGGAGGGGTAGTCTTCCTTGAGCAGCATCAGGTTTTCCGGGCGGGCGCCGCGCCAGGCGTAGATCGATTGGTCGTCATCGCCCACCACGGTGAACTGGTTGCGCGTGCCGATCAGCAACTTCACCAGCAGGTATTGGCTGGCGTTGGTGTCCTGGTATTCGTCCACCAGCAGGTAGCGCACCTTGTTTTGCCACTTTTCCAGGATGTCCTTGTGCTCCTGGAACAGCTTGACCGGCAGCAGGATCAGGTCGTCGAAGTCCACCGCATTGAACGCCTTGAGCGTGCGCTGGTAGTGGGTGTAGACGATGGCGGCGGTCTGCTCCTTGGGGTTGCGCGCGGCTTCCAGGGCTTCGGCGGGCAGGATCAGGTCGTTTTTCCAGGCGCCGATCATGTTCTTGATCTCGTCGACGCCGTCGTCGCCCGCGTATTCCTTCTGCATGATGTCGGTCATCAAGGCTTTGACGTCGGTCTCGTCGAAGATCGAGAAGCCCGGCTTGTAGCCCAGCCGCACATGCTCCTTGCGGATGATGTTCAGGCCCAGGTTGTGGAAGGTACACACGGTGAGGCCACGGCCTTCGCCACCCTTGAGCAGGGTGCCGACGCGCTCTTTCATTTCCCGCGCCGCCTTGTTGGTAAAGGTCATGGCGACGATGTACTGGGCGCGGATGCCGCAGTTCTGGATCAAGTGCGCGATCTTGCGGGTGATCACGCTGGTCTTGCCGGAGCCTGCACCGGCGAGCACCAATAGAGGGCCGCCGACGTAGTTCACGGCTTCTTGCTGCCGGGGATTGAGTCGGGACATACGGAATTTTTAGGGGTCGTTGTTCAAAAGGGCGGGCATTTTAACAGGCTGGAAAGATTCTGCTGCCATAGAACGACGGTGTGACGTACCACTCGATCTAAATTTGCCGGTTTTGCTACTTTGCCGCAGGATGTTAAGGATTATTCGAGACTAATATTTACAGTCTGCGTGTTTGATAACACCTATCATTTGTCATCCTTTGTCATTGTCAGGCCGCACGTCATAATGGCACCGCTAATGAAATTTTGCAGAGTCTAGGGAGTTAGCGTGTCTACGCCTGTCGAACCCTTGCGTTTGCTGCTGCTGGCCGATGAGCCCGAGTGGGCGGCGTTGTTGCGCGAGTGCCTGGCGCCGATGGGCGAAGGGGCTGTGCTGATCAGTGCGCCCAACTGGGACTCGGTAAGCCGCCTGTTCGATGACGACCAGGGTGCTGTGTTATTGACCACGCCCAGCCTGCAGCCCGGCCCCGGCCGGTGCAGCCTGCCGTGTGTATTGCTGCTGGAGCAGGAGCCACTGGTGTCGCCGCTGGGTGTGAGCGATTGGTTGGTGTTGGATGCATTGGACGCCGACACATTGCGCCGCTGCCTGCGCCATGTGCGCGAGCGCGGCGTGCTGGAGAACACCTTGCAGCGCCTGGCCGAGCAGGACCCGCTCACCGGTATTGCCAACCGCCAGGGTTTCCAGACCTTGCTGGCCGCGCGCTTGGCGGAAAACGACGGCCGTGGCCTGGCCCTCGGTCACCTGGACCTGGACAACTTTCGTCACGCTAACGATGCCCTCGGCCATCAGGCGGGCGACCGGTTGATCCTGCAAGTGGTGTCGCGGCTCAAGAGCCAGCTCGAAGCCGGGGACCAACTGGCGCGCCTGGGCAGCGATGAGTTTGCCTTGTTGATCGACACCCGCCGGGCGCCCCAGCGCGCCGAATGGATGGCCGAGCGCATCACCGAAGTGATGGCCGAGCCCTATTGGGTGGACGGCGAAAGCCTGTTGATCGGTTGCAGCCTGGGCATGGCCCATGCGCGCGCTCGCGCTGGCGCCGACCCGTTGATGTGGCACGCCCATATCGCCATGCAGCAGGCCAAAAGCACCCAGGGCTGCACCTTTCATATCTTCAATGAACGCATCAACCGCAACGCCCGCAGCCTGGCCGACCTGGAAAGCGAACTGCGCCGGGCCTTGCGTCGCGATGAGTTGGAACTGCATTACCAGCCGCGCCTGGACCTGGACGACGGCCATATCGTTGGCCTCGAAGCCCTGGTGCGTTGGCGCCACGGCGAGCGCGGTTTGTTGCCGCCCAGCGAATTCGTGCCGCTGGCCGAACAGAGTGGCCTGATCGTGCCATTGGGGTACTGGGTGATCTCCCGCGCCCTGCGCGACATGCAAGACCTGCGCGAACGCGGCCTGCCGCCGCTGCACATGGCGGTCAACCTGTCATTCCGCCAGTTCCAGGACAGTCAGTTGCTGTCCACCCTCAGCCGCCTGATTGCCGAGCGCGGCGTGGAAGCGCAATGGCTGGAGTTCGAACTGACCGAAACCGCGGTGATGCGCCGCAGCGACCTGGTCAAGCAGACCATGGACGCCCTTGGCCGGCTGGGGGTGCGGTTTTCCCTGGATGACTTCGGCACCGGTTTCTCATCGTTTGTGCACCTCAACAGCCTGCCGATTGCCTTGTTGAAGATCGACAAGAGCTTTGTCGGCGGCATGGAAGAGCGCGAAGAAAACCGCAAGCTGGTGCACGCCATGATCAACCTGGCCCACAACCTCAACCTGGAAGTGGTGGCCGAAGGCGTGGAAACCCCCGAGCAGCTTGAGCTTTTGCGTTTGTTTGGGTGCGACCAGGTCCAGGGTTACCTGATCAGCAAGCCGTTGCCCTTGCCAGAACTGGTGGAATACCTGCTGTTCGGGCAAAGCCAGCAGGCGCTGTTGGGTTAAGCCTTTAAAGTGGTTCAAATGTGGGAGCGGGCTTGCCTGCGATAGCGGCCTGGCAGCCGACGCCTATCTACCTGACACTCCAACGATCCCACTGTGGGAGCGGGCTTGCTCGCGAAGGCGGCCTGGCAGGCGACACAGTTGGATTGGGTATATATCCATTGCTGCGGTAACGGCTACTTAGGGTTCCGCCCTGACGGCGGCTCACTTTCGAAAAGCGCGAAAGTAAGCAAAGCGCTCTTGCCCCACCACTCGGCACCTCGCTTGGGCTCGGTGTGCCCGTAATCCGCCAGTGATTTGGGGGGCCGCCGCCACGCGCCATCCATGGCGCGGGGCGGCTAAACCGGCATCCCTGCCGGTTTACCCCCCAAATCCCTGTCGAATTCCGGCCAGCGTGGTTTAACGGGGCGCCTGAGATCAAAAGCAGATCAAGAGCAAGATCAAGAGCGGCTCGCTTCGCATCGTGGTTACCGTCTGCTGTTACAACCCACAAAGTTGTGTAGATCCTGTGCTGCGATGGCGGTGTTGGATTCACTACCGCTATCGCAGGCAAGCCAGCTCCCACATGGACCGCGTGCATTCGCTAGTCAGGCAGTGCCGCTTGGAATCCAACAGGAGCATCCGGCTCCTGCCGAATCATCCGTTTCATCTTCGCCTCAAACGCCCAGGTCAGGCTCACCGCCGCACACGCCAGGCCCAGTGCCAGGCCCCACCAGACGCCGGTTGGTCCCCAGCCCAGGGTGAACGCCATCAACCAGGCCGACGGTGCACCAATCAGCCAATAGCAACCCAACCCCACCAGGAAGGTGGTCTTGGCGTCCTTCAAGCCACGGATACAACCCATGGCGATGGTCTGCACACCGTCGAACAATTCAAACCAGGCGGCGACGGCCAGCAGGCTTACCGCCAGGACGATGACGTCATGGAATGCCGGGTCGTCATGGTCGAGGAACAGTCCGATCAGCGGGTCGGAAAACAGCCACAGCACCGCGGCAAATCCCAACATCACCATGGCGCCGAACCCTATGCCGACCCGCCCGGCCAGGCGTGCTATCAGCAACTGTCCGGCGCCGTAGTGCTGACCGATGCGCATGGTCACCGCGTAGGACATCCCCGCCGGCACCATAAAAGCCACCGAGACAATCTGCAGGGCGATCTGGTGCGCCGCCAACTGCGTGCTGCCCATGGTGCCCATGCACAACGCCGCAAAGGCAAACAACCCGACCTCTACCGCATAGGTGCCGCCAATCGGCAGGCCCAGGCGCCACAGCTCGCGCAGGTAGTGGGTATTCAGGCGCAGCAGGCCGGTGCCCAGCGGGTAGGCGGCGTAGGCGCGGTTGCTGCGGATGTACCACATCAATGCCAGCGCCATGCCATTGGCGACGATGGCGGTCACCAGGCCAATGCCCATCAGGCCCAGTTTCGGCAGGCCGAACATGCCTTCGATCAGCGCATGGTTGAGCAGGTAGTTGACCACGGTGCCGCACAGGCTGATCACCATCACCGGGGTGGCCTTGCCGATGGCGCTGGTAAAACCGCGCAGGGCCATGAAGCTCAGGTAGCCGGGCAGGGCAAAGGGCAGGATCGTCAGGAATTGCCCGGCCGCTTGCACGTTGGTTTCGGTCTGGCCGAACATCAGCAGTACCGGCTTCAAGTTCCATAACAGCAGCGCCGCCGCCAGGGCCATCAACCACGCCAGCCACAGCCCGGCCTGGGTGAGGCGGGTGGCGCCGGCGATATCGCCCGCACCGTGGCGAATGGCGACCAGGGTGCCCACGGCCGCGATCACGCCGATGCAGAAGATCGCCACGAACGAATAGCTCGCCGCGCCCAGGCCACCGCCGGCCAGTGCCTCGGGGCACAAGCGCGCCATCATCAAGGTGTCGGTCAGCACCATCAGCATGTGCGCCAACTGTGAGGCAATCAACGGCCCCGATAGCCGCAGAATGGCCCAGAGTTCGGTACGTGCCGGATGTTGCATGATCATCACACTCGAATGGTCAGGAAGATGGGGAAGGGTTGATTCTCGGCGCATTCAGCGCATTGCACAAAAGGATAAAAGCGATCGTTGGCATGATTAAAACTCATGCATTAGCGATTCTGGTAGGGTTTCCAGATTGCGCAGTCGGAGCTTTCAGCATGTCTCGTCGTCTTCCTCCTCTTTACGCTTTGCGGGCATTTGAAGCCGCCTCCCGCCACCACTCGTTTACCCGCGCGGCTGAGGAATTGTCGATTACCCAAAGTGCGATCAGCCGGCATATCCGTACGCTCGAAGATTATTTCGCCTGCCGATTGTTCCAGCGCAGCGGTCGTACGTTACAGCTCACGGAAGCGGCGCGTTTGTTGCTGCCTGGCGTACGGGAAGGCTTCGCTGCCCTGGAGCGTGCGTGCCATACCTTGAATGCCGAAGATGACATCCTGCGTATGAAGGCGCCGTCCACCTTGACCATGCGCTGGCTGCTGGCGCGGTTGAGTCGCTTCCGCGCCTTGCAGCCAGGCAATGAGGTGCAACTCACCAGTGCGTGGATGAGCATCGATGAAGTGGACTTCAACCAAGAGCCATTCGACTGCGCGGTGTTGCTCAGCAACGGGCATTTTCCGGCGGACTGGGAGGCCAGTTACCTGTTTGCGGAAATGCTCATCCCGGTGGGAGCGCCCAATCTGCTGGACGACGGTCCCTGGGACGTGACGCGGTTGGCAACCGCCGAACTGCTGCACCCGACCCCGGACCGTCGCGACTGGCGTTACTGGTTGCAGCGCATGGGGCTCTCGTCTCAGGTTTCACTCAAGGGCGGGCAAGTGTTCGACACGCTTGAGCTGGGCATGATTGCCGCCGCCCGAGGCTATGGCGTCTCCATGGGTGATTTGCTGATGGTGGCCGAAGACGTGGCGCAGGGGCGCTTGAGCCTGCCGTGGCCCACGGCGGTCGCCAGTGGGGAAAGCTACTACCTGGTGTGGCCGAAAACCCGCCCCGGCGGGGAGCGCTTGCGACGGCTGGCAGAATTTCTTCAAGGTGAAGTCAAGGCGATGGAATTGCCCCAGGTCGAACGCCTCGATTGAGTAGGGCCGGACCGTTAGTGCAATCGTTTGCGGGATACCCCTGTGATTCGCTCAAGTATTGCCAAATGCCGCCGAAGAAAGGTGTTGGAACCATCGTGCACTACCGTTTCCCACTAGATAATTTGCCGAGCAGCGCTATGAGATCAGGATGATCCTGGCCTCGGCCAGGAGCTGTCATGTCTCAACCCCGCGCCCGGATTGCCTCCCAGTTAGGCCTTGCACTCGCCGTGATTCTGGCTGTCGTCATCAGCGGCAGTACGGTCTTTGCCCTGCGTACCCTCGACTCCGCCAACCTCGCCACCCGCGAGGAACACTTGGCCAGCGAGGCGCGTTTGCTCGCCGACCAACTCAACACCTTCCACAGCACCTTGCGCGAAAGCACCCAGCGTTTGAGCGGGCTGTTTGAAAAGCGCTTCGGCGCCGGCTTGAGTGTGCGTGCGGACCAGCCCGTGACCGTGGCCGGCGTGCAGACGCCGAGCCTCTACCTGGGCAACGAGGTGCTGAACAACAACTTCGAAGAAGTGGATGAGTTCAAGCAGATGTCCGGTGGCGTGGCCACGGTGTTCGTGCGCAGCGGCGATGACTTTATCCGCGTCAGCACCTCCCTGGCCAAGCAGGATGGCAATCGCGCCATTGGCACCGTGCTCGAGCGTCAGGGCGCGGCCTACCAGCGCGTTGTGAGCGGCCAGACCTACATCGGCCGTGCCGTGTTGTTCGACCGTTCCTACATGACCCAATACAGCCCCGTGCGTGACAGCAGTGGCCAGGTCATTGCCGTGCTGTTCATCGGTTTCGATTACACCGATGCCCAGAACGCCCAGTTTGAAAACCTCAAGCGCTTCCGTATCGGCCAGACCGGCTCCCTCGCGCTGTTGGATGAGCAAAAGCACTGGCTGGTGCCGCCGGCTGGCGTGCAAGCGCCGGATCAGGCGATTGCCGTGATGCTCGACCTGGCGAAAAAGCCAGGTGCGGGCCGTTTCTGGAGTGACAAGAACGAAGATTTCTATAGCGTCTCGGTGCCGTTCGAAGGCGGCCCTTGGGCGGTGGTAGCGAGCATGCCCAAGGCTGAGATTCGCGCAGTGACCTGGGAAGTCGGCATCCGCCTGGTGATCGGCAGCGTGTTGGCGATGTTGTTGGCAGTGGGCGCCACGGTGTGGCTGCTGCGCAGCAAGCTGGCGCCATTGAGCGAACTGGTGCGCCAGGCCCAGGCGCTGGGCGCGGGGGATTTGAGTGCGCGGCTCAATGTGTCCAGCCATGACGAAATCGGCCAGTTGGCGCGCAGTTTCAACCAGATGGGTGAAGCGCTGTCGACCATGGTGTCGCATATCCGTACCGCCGCCGAACAGGTCAACAGCCGCGCCCAGGCGCTGTCGGGCTTGTCCGGCGGTGCCTACGAAGGCATGGAGCAACAGTCCGGCGAGATCACCAGCATGGCCGGCGCGGTGGAAGAGTTCAGCGCGACCTCGCTGAATATCGCCGACAACATGGGTAATACCGAGCGCCTGGCCCAAGAGAATGCCCAGCAAACGCGTATCGGCCGTACCTCGATGCAAGAGGCGTCATCGTCCCTGGAACATATCGCCACCGCCCTGAACAGTACCGCTGCCGTGATCAACACCCTGGGCCAGCGGTCCCAGGAAATCGGCGGGATCGTTGGTGTGATTACCGCCATCGCCGAACAGACCAACCTGTTGGCGCTCAACGCCGCCATCGAAGCCGCCCGCGCCGGTGAGCAAGGCCGTGGTTTCGCGGTGGTCGCCGATGAGGTGCGCAACCTGGCTTCGCGCACCCGCCAGGCCACCGATGAAATCTCCGGCATGATCCAGAGCATCCAGCAGGAAACCGGCAACGCCATCAGCACCATGGAGCATGGCAATGCGCTGATGCAGGAAGGCCTGTCGCGCAACGCCGACGTGGCCTCGGCCCTGGCGCGTATCGACGAGCAAAGCCGCTCGGCCGGCCAGCAGTTCGCGGCGATCACCACCGCCACGCAAGAACAGAGCAGCACCGCGACCTTGCTCAGCGCCAACCTGCAGAGCATTGCGCTGGCCAACAGCGAGCAGCGTGAAGTGGTGTCGAACCTGGCGGTTACCGCCAAGGAACTGGAGACCTTGGCGGCAGGCTTGCGCCATGAGGTGGATCGGTTTCGCTGAGGCATTGCCAAACACATTGTGGGAGCGGGCTTGCTCGCGAATGCGGAGTGTCAGACCACCCATCTGCTACTGATTTACCGCATTCGCGAGCAAGCCCGCTCCCACATTGATGTTGCGTAAGGCTCAAGAGAGGGATGCCGGGCGGTATTGCAGGGCTTCCTTCAGATGGTCGCGGGTAATGGCTTCCATCTGGTCCAGGTCCGCCAGGGTGCGCGCCACCTTCAGCAGCCGATGGGCCGCCCGCAGCGACAGTGTCAGTCGCTCGCAGGCGGTCTCCAGCCAACCCTCGTCGACCTTTGGCAGCTTGCAGTGCTGGCGCAGCCCCGGCAGGTCCAGAAAAGCATTGGCACATCCCTGGCGTTGCTGTTGGCGCTCGCGTGCTTGCGCTACCCGCACCGAGGCATCGGCCGTTGTGTCGCCCGCCTGTTGAGTGGGGCTCAGAGCAGTGGCCTCCCGCGCGACGGTCAGGTGCAAATCAATCCGGTCCAGCAAAGGGCCGGATAGCTTGTTGCGATAGCGCTGGATCTGCTCCGGCGTACACCGGCAACGCCCGCTGGGTTCGCCCATGTAGCCGCAAGGGCAGGGGTTCATCGCCGCGACCAGCTGAAAGCGCGCCGGGAAACTCACGCGGTCACGGGCGCGGGAGATCACGATGTGCCCCGACTCCAATGGTTCACGCAGCACCTCCAGCACCTTGCGATCGAACTCTGGCAGCTCATCCAGGAACAACACCCCGTGATGGGCCAGGGTGATTTCCCCCGGTTGTGGCTTCGAGCCGCCACCCACCAGCGCGGGCCCGGATGCCGAGTGGTGTGGCTGACGGAACGGGCGGTTTGGCCAATGGCTCAGCGGTGCCAGGCTGACCACGGATTGGATTGCGGCCACTTCCAGCGCTTCCTGCTCGCTCAATGGCGGCAGCAAGCCCGGTAGCCGGCTGGCCAATAACGTCTTGCCGGTACCCGGTGGCCCGCTGAACAGCAGGTTATGCGCGCCCGCCGCCGCGATCAGCAATGCGCGCTTGGCCGCGAGTTGGCCCTGCACTTCACTCAGGTCCGGGTAAGGCTTGTTCAAGTACAGCAAGCCGTCGGACCTGTAGGGCTCAATCGGCACATGCCCATTCAAGTGCGCCACCACTTGCAGCAAGTGATCCACCGCAATCACCTTCAACCCCGACGCCAGGCACGCCTCCTCGGCATTGGCACGCGGCACTATCACGGTGCGCCCGGCCTTGCGCGCTGCCAGCGCGGCCGGCAATACCCCTTTCACCGCGCGCACCTCGCCGGACAACGCCAGTTCCCCAAGGCACTCCACGTCATCGAGCGTCAAGGCCGGCACCTGCACACTGGCCGCCAGGATACCCAGGGCAATCGCCAGATCAAAACGCCCGCCGTCCTTGGGCAGGTCGGCGGGCGCGAGATTGAGCGTGATGCGGCGGGCCGGATATTGCAGCGCCGAGTTGAGGATGGCACTGCGCACGCGGTCTTTGCTTTCCTTCACTGCGGTTTCGGGCAAGCCCACCAGGGTGAGAGACGGCAGGCCATTGGCCATATGCACTTCGACGGTGACGGCGGGGGCTTCTACACCGACCTGGGCGCGGCTGTGGACGATGGCGAGGGACATGCTCGTTCCTTGAATGGGAGGGCCGCTTCCTGCGGTTTTTTCAAGGGTAGACGAGGTGGAATGGAGCGGGGCGGGGGAGGTTTTACAGAACGTATCCGGGCGGCAACGCAAACAAATGTGGGAGCAGGCTTGCCTGCGATGGCGGTGTGTCAGCAAAGAATCATCCGCTGATGAACCGCCATCGCGGCATAGGTATCTACACAACTTCGTCGGCTGTCGCAGCAAACGGTAACCACGATGCGAAGCGAGTCGCTCTTGATCTTGATCTGCTTTTGATCTTAGGCGCCCCGTTAAACCACGCTGGCCGGAATTCGACAGGGATTTGGGGGGTAAACCGGCAGGGATGCCGGTTTAGCCGCCCCGCGCCATGGATGGCGCGTGGCGGCGGCCCCCCAAATCACTGGCGGATTACGGGCACACCGAGCCTAGGCGAGGTGCCGAGTGGTCGGGCAAGAGCCCTTTTGGTTACTTTTGGCTGGGCCGGCATTCCGGGCTCTTTTCCAAAAGTGACCCTGTCAGAGCGGAACCCTAAGTAGCCGTGACCGCAGGAATGGATATGTACACAATCCAGCTGTGTTGACTGTCAGGCCGCTATCGCAGGCAAGCCAGCTCCCACACTCACCGTGTTTATTCAGCAGAGGGTGGCGTCAACCGTGCTTCAAGTTCCGCCACCTTCGCCTCCAGGCTCTCCAGTCGCGCACGTGTGCGGGCCAGCACCACCATCTGGCTGTCAAACTCTTCCCGGCTGACCAGGTCGAGCTTGCTGAAACCACTCTGTAGCAAAGCCTTGAACTGGCTTTCGATTTCATTGCGGGGCAGCGGGGTGTCGCCGCTGAACAGGCGAGAGGCGTGGCCGCTCAGGGCGTCGAGGAAGTCTTTGGGCGCGAGCATTGGACATATTCCGGAAAACAGTTGGCCGGCAGTGTATCACGCAGCGTCTATAGTCATTTTCACGCCCCGTTGCGCACGGTTTTCGCGCATTGGGGCGGGCGGCCTCGCACTGTTTTGATGCGCATTGCGGCCGCGCAGGCGCCCTGTAGGTGGGCACAAGCGGGCAATGGATTGATTTCAGTGGTTTTTACGGAGCTGGCAAGGTTTCTGCTTAGACGATCATGACCCATGCACTGATGCAGTCGCTGTGACGAATGCAGTGCGCCGACGGATCCGGGGTACAGGGCTCGTCACCAGTGGTTCGCTGGCGTCGCGACGGCAAATGCCGAGGCGACGATGCGTTACAAAGCCAGGCACTGCGCTTAGACTTGAGACGGGTTTGTTTTCCTGGGGCAAGTCCACCAAATTCGGGAGAGAGTTTTCATGAAGCTAGTCACTGCCATCATCAAGCCGTTCAAGTTGGACGATGTACGCGAGTCACTGTCCGAGATCGGCGTGCAGGGCATTACCGTTACTGAGGTCAAGGGCTTCGGTCGGCAGAAGGGTCATACCGAGCTGTATCGCGGCGCGGAATACGTGGTCGATTTCCTGCCGAAGGTGAAGATCGACGTCGCCATTGACGACAAGGATCTTGACCGGGTTATCGAGGCGATAACCAAGGCGGCCAACACCGGCAAGATCGGTGACGGCAAGATCTTCGTGGTCAATCTGGAACAGGCTATTCGCATCCGTACCGGCGAAACCGATACCGACGCAATCTAAGCCGCCAAACCCCAACGCCCCAGGAGAAAACAATATGACTCTGCGTAAATTCGCAGGGCTCGGAGCCCTGCTGTCCATCGTAATGCCAAGCCTGGCCATGGCGGCAGATGAAGTGGCTGCTCCAGTCCTCAATTCCGGCGACACCGCCTGGATGCTCACCGCCACCGCGCTGGTGCTGTTCATGACCATCCCTGGCCTGGCGCTGTTCTACGGCGGCATGGTCCGCTCCAAGAACATTCTGTCGGTGATGATGCAGTGCTTTGCCATCACTGGCCTGATCAGCATTCTCTGGGTCGTCTACGGCTACAGCATCGCGTTCGATACCACTGGTATGGAACAAGGCGTGGTCAACTTCAATTCCTTCTTCGGCGGCATGGGCAAGGCGTTCCTGGCGGGTGTCACCCCGGCCAGCATCACCGGGCCGGCGGCGCTGTTTCCGGAAGCCGTGTTCATCACCTTCCAGATGACCTTTGCCATCATCACCCCGGCGCTGATCGTCGGTGCTTTCGCTGAGCGTATGAAGTTCTCCGCGATGCTGATCTTCATGGCTATCTGGTTCACCCTGGTCTATGCACCGATCGCGCACATGGTCTGGAGCGGCAACGGCGGCCTGATGTGGGACTGGGGCGTGCTGGACTTCGCGGGCGGCACCGTCGTGCACATCAACGCGGGTGTGGCTGGCCTGGTGGCGTGCATCGTGCTCGGCAAGCGTAAGGGCTTCCCGACCACTCCGATGGCCCCGCATAACCTGGGCTATACCCTGGTGGGTGCGGCCATGCTGTGGATCGGCTGGTTTGGCTTCAACGCCGGTTCCGCTGCGGCGGCCAACGGCACCGCGGGCATGGCGATGCTGGTGACCCAGATCGCCACCGCCGCTGCGGCCCTGGGCTGGATGTTTGCCGAGTGGATCACCCACGGTAAGCCAAGCGCACTGGGCATCGCCTCGGGCGTGGTTGCCGGCCTCGTCGCCGTGACGCCAGCAGCTGGCACCGTGGGCCCGATGGGCGCCCTGGTGATTGGCCTGGTCGCCGGTGTGGTGTGCTTCTTCTGCGCGACCAGCCTCAAGCGCAAGCTGGGTTACGACGACTCCCTGGACGCTTTCGGCGTGCACGGTATCGGCGGTATCGTCGGTGCGATCCTTACCGGTGTGTTCGCAGCGCCGGCACTGGGCGGCTTCGGCACCGTGACCGACATCGCGGCCCAAGTGTGGATACAGTGCAAAGGCGTGGGCTTCACCGTGATCTACACGGCGATCGTGACCTACGTCATCCTCAAGGTGCTCGACATGGTCATGGGCCTGCGTGTCACCGAAGAAGAAGAGGCGGTTGGCCTCGACCTGGCGCAACACAACGAGCGCGGCTACAACTTGTAACTACGTGAAAAAAACATGCCCGGCTTGCCGGGCATTTTTTTGCCTGGCGTTTGTCTGTGGCTAAAGGTGCATGGGTTTTTTATCGACTTTGTGATGGGATCCACACAGCACTTTTAAGGGTGCAAATGTCTTACAGGCATGAAGGCGTATTAGGCACTTTGTTTTTTCTCAGAGCGCGCTAGAATGCGCGCCGATGGGCGGAGAACTGTATGTGGCAACAGACCCTGATTACCCTGCGGGCCAAGCCTCGGGGCTTTCACTTGGTAACGGACGAGTTGCTTGCCGGCTTGCCTGAATTGAAGGCGTGCCGTGTGGGCCTGTTGCATCTGTGGCTGCAGCACACCTCGGCCTCGTTGACCGTCAACGAGAATGCCGACCCGGCGGTTCGCCGTGACTTCGAGCGTTTTTTCAACCTGCTGGTGCCACAAGGTCGCGCAGGGTTTGAACATAACGACGAAGGTCCGGATGATTTGCCGGCGCACTTCAAGGCCAGTCTGCTGGGCTGCCAGCTGAGTTTGCCGGTCAAGGCCGGCCGCTTGGCGATAGGGACCTGGCAAGGTGTTTATCTGGGCGAGCACCGTGATCATGGCGGTGCTCGTAAAGTCCTCGCCACCTTGCACGGTGAAGGGGCATAAGCCACTGGCTATTCAGTGGATGTTGATTTTTTTCCAGCGGCCTCGACAGAGGGTGAAGCTGGGCTATAACTAATCTGCTTTTCGCAAGTCATGAGGTAGAACATGAGCGACGATGATCTGGAACAAGACGACCTCGAAGTAGGTGATGAAGACGACACCGAAGACGGTCTTGAAGCAGTAGCGGCTGACGACGTTGCGGAAGATGCCGATGACAGTGTGGGCGATGACGCGGCTCCCAAAGCCAAAGGCAAAGCCAAGGCGGCTGTTTCGGTAGACGAGTTGCCGAGTGTTGAAGCCAAGAACAAAGAGCGCGATGCCCTGGCCCGTGCGATGGAAGAGTTCCTCGCTAAAGGCGGCAAAGTGCAGGAAGTCGAGGCCAACGTGGTGGCTGACCCACCGAAGAAGCCGGATAACAAGTACGGCAGCCGACCTATCTGAGGTCTGCCTCCTGCTTGTAAGAAAAAGCCCGCCGTCGCTGCGGGCTTTTTCATGTCTGGAGCAATTTACCAGTTCGCGGCAATACCCTGTGGGAGCTGGCTTGCCTGCGATAGCGGTCTATCTGCGAGCCCTGTGTTGACTGACCCACCGCTATCGCAGGCAAGCCAGCTCCCACATTTTGGGTCAGTGTTAGCTCCAGCGACTCAGCAAGGGCGGCAACTCCGTCAGGCTGCGAATCTGCGCATCCGGGTGCTTGTCTCCCTCCCAGGCCTTGCCCGTGGGGTTGAACCACACCGCCCGCAGCCCCGCCTGCTGCGCGCCGGCAATGTCATCTCCCGGATGATCGCCCACATGCACCGCCGCGCTGGCGCCCACACCGCCACGTTGCAGGGCCTCCTGAAACAGCCGTGCATCCGGCTTGGCGATGCCGATATCTTCAGCGCGCAGGGCAAAGTGAAAGTAGTCCGCCAGGCCCACGCGCTGCACATCGGCATTGCCATTGGTGATCACGCCCAGCAGGAAGTGCTGGCGCAGCGCCTTGAGCATCGGCTCGGCTTCCGGGAACACGGTGAGTTGGTGACGTGCGTGGATGAACGCTTCGAAGCAGACATCCGCCATCTGTGTGGCCTCAGGCTGGGGATAACCGGCCTCCTCGAAGGCATGCATCAACACGCGATGGCGCAGCAGGCTGATGCGGTGCTTGAGCTCGGGATGACGCTGCAACACCTGCTGGCGCAGGCTGGCAAAATGCTCAAGGGGCAGGTCGCCGACCTTGGACGCGTGAACTGCCAGCCATTCGCGCATCGATGCTTCGGCGCTGATGATGACGGGTACGTTGTCCCAGAGGGTGTCGTCCAGGTCGAAGGTGATCAGCTTGATACTCATGAGTCGCCGCCCTTGATGCGTTTGGCCCGTGGATGGGCGCTGTCGTACACCGTTGCCAGGTGCTGGAAGTCGAGGTGGGTGTAGATTTGCGTGGTCTTGATATCCGAGTGCCCGAGCAGTTCCTGCACGGCGCGCAGGTCCTGGGAGGATTCGAGCAGGTGGCTGGCGAAGGAATGACGCAACATGTGCGGGTGCAGATTCTGCCCCAGCTCCCGCTCGCCGGCGGCCTTGACCCGCAGCTGAATCGCCCGTGGCCCCAGGCGGCGGCCTTGCTGGCTGACAAACACAGCATCGTCTGCCGGGTTGGTCAGCAGGCGTAGCGGCAGCCATCGCTGCAAGGCTTCGCGGGCTTTCCTGCCCACGGGCAGTACGCGGGTCTTGCTGCCTTTGCCGAGCACTTGCACCAGGCCATCGGCGAGGTCCAACTGATCGAGGTTCAGGCTCGTCAGCTCGGACAGGCGCAGGCCCGAGGAGTAGAACAGCTCAAGGATTGCCTGGTCGCGATGGGCCAGGAAGTCATCCTCCACGGCACCGTCGAGCAGCTGCAGGGCGCGGTCGGTGTCCAGGGTCTTGGGCAGGCGCCGTTCGCCTTTGGGCGGCGAGAGGCCATTGGCCGGGTCGTGGTCGCACAGGCCTTCGCGATTGAGGTAGTGATACAGGCCGCGCACCGCCGACAGCAGGCGAGACAAGCTGCGTGAGGACTGGCCTTGTTGGTGCAACCGGGCGATCAGGCTGCGCAGGGCCTGGATATCCAGGGCCGTCCAACTGCTGACGTGCTGTTTTTCGCAATAGGCCAGGACCTTGTTCAAGTCCCGCCGATAGGCTTCCAGCGTATGGGGCGACACCTGGCGCTCATTGCGCAGGTGAGCGCAGTAAGCGTCCAGTTGCCGCTCCATGATCAGCGCACCGCGCGCAGGGTGGTGGTGTGGCGTGGCAGGACGCGGCCCAGCACTTCGGCGATATAGGTGAGGAACAACGTGCCCACCGAGCTTTTGTAGTGCGCCGGATCGCGGCTGGCGATGGCCAGTACCCCGTGCAAGCCTTGATGGCTGAGGGCGATGACGGCCGTAGAGCCGATCTGCTTGCGTTGTTCGGCACCAAACAGGAAGTCCAGCTCATGCTCGCGCAAGGTGCCGCTGACGGTCTTGCCTTCGGACAACAGGCCGCCGATGGCCGTCTGCGCCTCGCCACCTGTGACCCAGCGGCCCACCGGCATCGGGTTGTCGCTGAACAGGATCAGGCTGACGAAGGGCACCTGGAAATCCTCACGCAGGCTGTCTTCCACGGCGATCACCGTTTCTTCCAGGCTGGTGGCATCCATCAGGGTCAGAATCAGGCGGCGCGTCTTGTCGAACAAGCGGTCGTTGTCGCGGGCCACGTCCATCAGATGAGAGAGCCGGTGGCGCATTTCAATATTGCGCTCGCGCAGGATCTTCATCTGCCGCTCCACCAGCGACACGGTATCGCCGCGCTGGTGAGGGATGCGCAGGGCTGGCAGCAGATCTTCGTGTTCGACGAAGAAGTCCGGGTTAGCCTCAAGGTACGCCGCAACAGCAGCGGCCTCCAGGCTTTCACTCGGGGTTGCGTGTGCGGGTACTTGAGGCTTATCGGTCATTAGCTTGGCTCACTCATAGACGGACCTGTCCTTCGTATACACGCGTGGCCGGCCCGGTCATCATCACCGGGTGGCCAGGGCCTGCCCATTCGATGGACAAACGTCCACCGGGCAGGTCGATCAACAGCGGCGAATCCATCCACCCCTGGCTGATCGCGGCCACGGCAGCGGCACAAGCACCGGTGCCGCAAGCCTGGGTTTCGCCGACGCCGCGTTCCCATACGCGCAATTGCGCACGGTTACGGTCGATCACCTGCAAAAAGCCCACATTGGCCCGTGCCGGAAAGCGCGGGTGATGTTCGATCTTCGGCCCCAGTTCATGCACGGGGGCGTTATTGATGTCGGTGACCCGCAGCACCGCATGGGGGTTGCCCATGGACACGGCAGCGATCTCCACGGTTTTGCCATCCACATCCAACGTGTAACTGAGGGCCTGCTCGGTGGCCTGGAACGGAATATCCGCCGGCACCAGGCGCGGCGCGCCCATGTTGACGCTGATCTGGCCATCGTTGCGGATGTCCAGTTCGATCACGCCACCTTTGGTTTCGACGCGAATCTGGCGTTTGGCAGTCAGGCGTTTGTCGAGCACAAAACGCGCAAAGCAGCGCGCGCCGTTGCCGCACTGTTCCACTTCGGAACCGTCGGAGTTGAAGATCCGGTAGCGGAAATCCACCTCCGGGTTGCTCGGCGCCTCGACCAGCAGCAACTGGTCGAACCCGATCCCGGTGTGGCGATCGCCCCACTGTTTGGCGTGCTTGGGCAGGATGTGCGCGTGCTGGCTGACCAGGTCGAGGACCATGAAATCATTACCCAGCCCGTGCATCTTGGTAAAACGCAGCAGCATGGCTTACTCCGGCAGCAGGCTTTCGCCAGCATACAACTCGGCTACCGTCTCGCGGCGACGCACTTCAAATGCTTGATCACCGTCCACCAGCACCTCGGCGGTACGCCCGCGGGTGTTGTAGTTGGAACTCATGACAAACCCGTAGGCACCGGCCGAATGCACGGCCAGCAGATCACCTTCCTCAAGCGCCAACTCACGATCCTTGGCCAGGAAGTCGCCGGTCTCGCAGATGGGCCCGACGATGTCATAGGCGCGGGCGTCGCTTGCACGCGGCGTCACGGCGGTGACGTCCATCCAGGCCTGGTACAGCGCCGGGCGGATCAGGTCGTTCATCGCCGCATCGACGATGGCGAAATCCTTGTGCTCGGTGTGCTTGAGGTACTCGACCTGAGTCAGCAGCACGCCAGCGTTGGCGACGATGTAGCGGCCTGGCTCGAACATCAGCGTCAGGTCGCGGCCTTCGATGCGCTCGCGCACGGCCTGGATATAGTCGGCAATCAGCGGCGGCTCTTCATCGCGATAACGCACACCCACGCCACCACCGAGGTCGATGTGGTGCAGGTAGATGCCGCAGTCGCCCAGGCGGTCGATCAACGCCAGCAGGCGGTCGAGGGCATCCAGGAACGGTGGCAATGTGGTCAGTTGCGAGCCGATATGACAGTCGACACCCAGCACTTCCAGGTTCGGCAGTTGGGCGGCGCGGATGTACACGTCTTCGGCGTCGGCGATGGCAATGCCGAACTTGTTCTCTTTGAGACCGGTGGAAATGTACGGGTGGGTGCCGGCGTCGACGTCCGGG
The DNA here is from genome assembly GCF_014268375.2 of Pseudomonas salmasensis. Lineage (NCBI taxonomy): Bacteria > Pseudomonadati > Pseudomonadota > Gammaproteobacteria > Pseudomonadales > Pseudomonadaceae > Pseudomonas > Pseudomonas salmasensis. The sequence goes on along the minus strand of NZ_CP077083.1, from coordinate 3,329,109 downwards.
TTGACGCGCAGGGAGATCGGCGCACGCACGCCCATCTCGGCTGCGACCACTTGCAGGCGCTCCAGCTCGTCGGTGGATTCGACGTTGAAGCAATGCACGCCGACTTCCAGGGCGCGGCGCATGTCTTCGCGGCTCTTGCCGACACCGGAGAAGACGATTTTGTCCGCCTGGCCGCCGGCGGCCAGTACGCGTTCCAGCTCGCCACGGGACACGATGTCAAAACCAGCGCCAAGACGCGCCAGGACATTGAGTACACCCAGGTTGGAGTTGGCCTTGACTGCGTAGCACACCAGGTGGGGCACGCCGTCGAGCGCGTCGGTGAACGAGCGGTATTGGGCTTCGATATGCGCACGCGAGTACACATAGGTCGGGGTGCCGAAGCGCTGGGCAATCGCGGACAAGGCCACGCCTTCCGCGAACAGCTCGCCGTCCCGGTAGTTAAAAGCGTCCATAAGTTTCCCTTAGCTTAGTAGGTGTCGTGCTTATGGGCTTTTGACGGCTTTTGCGACGATTGCGCCTGTTCGTTTGGATCTTTGCTGTCATCGGGCAGGTACAACGGGCCTTTCTGGCCACAGGCACTAACGAGGCAAGCGACCGCGACGAGCGCAGCAAGGGAAGAGATCAGGCGCTTCATGGCGAAATCCTTGAATATGCATTAATTGCGCCCGAGTATACCGACCACCCGCCAGCTTGCCTATGCGCCGCAACACCCGTCCGGCGGGGGTTTGCCGAGATAGTCGGGAAGCAGGCTACGATGCCTGGGGATATTTCGTACCGTCATCCGTGATCAAATCAGTATCCTTTGCAATCGGCGAAGCTCGCCCGTATCGTGCGGCGCTTGAGCAAAACCAGACACTTTTGAGGTTGCCACAATGAGTTTGACCGAAGCCCGTTTTCACGACCTGGTGGATGCCACCCAGCAGGGGCTGGAAGATATTTTCGACGACAGCGGCCTGGACGTGGACCTGGAAAACTCGGCCGGTGTGCTGACCGTCAAGTTCGAGAGCGGCCAGCAACTGATCTTCAGCCGCCAGGAGCCGCTGCGTCAGCTGTGGCTGGCAGCGCGCTCCGGTGGCGTTCACTTCGATTACGATGAAGAAAGCGGCAAATGGCAGTGCGACAAGAGTGAAGAGTTGCTGGGTGAGATGCTCGCCCGCCTGGTCCAGGAATACACCGGCGACGAACTGGATTTCGATGAGATCTGATGGTGAGTGAGCCTGTAGCTGTACGCCCGCCCAAGCCGCTGTTCAGCAATGTCAGCCCGGCAGTGCCGTCACCTTGTATCAGTTTGTGTCGCCTGGACGAGCAGAAAGTCTGCCTGGGCTGCTTCCGCCATGTGGAAGACATCCGGGAATGGCGCTCTGCCGACGATGCGCGGCGCCGGGTGATCTGTGCCGAGGCCGAGCAGCGCAAGGCGAGCACCTGACGGCGTCTTGTTTATTTGTGTCGCTGTGGTAGTGTCCGGATACACCTCCATTCATCGAGGTCCGTGAGAACCCCGCCTTTTCCTGGCGGGGTTTTGCTTTTTTGTGCAGAAAAAAGGAGTCTGCCTGAATCATGACCACCGCACCGTCCATCATTCTTACCCGTCTTGACGTGCAGCGTCTGGAGCAACTGATCGACCGCTTGGGCGACGAGTCTCCCGGCGCCGAAGCATTGCAAGCCGAACTCGACCGCGCCGAAGACGTGGTTGGTCACGATGAAGTGCCTGCGGGTGTCGTGACCATGAACTCCAGCGTGCATTGCCGTGAGCAAAGCAGCGGCAAGGACTATCACCTGACGTTGGTCTACCCCAAGCACGCGAACGCCGACGAAGGCAAGATTTCGATCATGGCACCCGTGGGCAGCGCATTGCTTGGCCTGCAAGTGGGCCAGCACATCGACTGGCCGGCGCCTGGCGGCAAGACCCTGAAGCTGGAATTGCTCAGCGTCGAAGGCCAGCCCAAAGATGGCGGCGCCTTCCCGCTCTAAACCTGATTCAAGGCCGCATTGAGTGACTGTTCCAGTTCGGCTTTATAGCGCAGGTACAGATTGCTTGGGCTTTGCACATCACCGAGCAGCCCCGACAGATCCAGGTCAGTGATATAGCAGCGGTAACGCTCGGTTTCCCGACGTTGCCCGACGATCTCCCGGGCGACCACCGTAAACAGCTGGTCGCCAAATTCCAGTTCGCAAAACTCCCGCTGATTGCAGTACAGGGTGATCCCTACCTGGCCCGGCGCGCCTTTGCCGATAATCGCCTGCACGTCATAAAACGCCTTGTTGGCAGGGTCTTGCGGGGCCGGCCGCGGCTCCACGCCTCGCGCACGGCCGCTGCCCGATGGCAACAGTTGGTAGTACAGGATCTGTACCTCGCCCGCGGGTTGCTGGGCGTCCAGGGACGATAGTGCTTCGCGGCGGTACAGGATCGATTGCAAAAAGCGCTGCAGCGGTGCCAACAGGCTTTGCTCATCATGAAACGGCAAGCGCTGTTGCCAGAGCGCGTTGAATTCGTCGAGCACATACACGTCGGCGAAGCCTTCATTGACCCGGTAGAACACCTGCACGCACTCGGCCTGGCCCATGGGCAGCAGCAGCGCCAGGTCGTGGTCTTCCAGGGCCATGGCGTCCAGGTGCCACGGGCTGTAGCTGGCCAGCTCCTCACTGAGGTAGGCGATCAGCGCGTCCTGGGTCGGCAGTGAGACATGGGTGGCTTGGCCCGGCACCAGTTCCATCACGTGGTAATGCTGCTGCACCTGGAGCAGGTAGCGATGGTTGCCCTGGCCGAGCAGCAGATGCTGCGCGGTGTCGAATACCTCTTCCACCCGCTGGGCAATGAACTGCGCCCGGTTGTGGCAGAAGCAGCGCACCCGCAGGCGTGGCAGATGGTTCGATGGCAGTTGGTTGAGGTAGTCGCGCAGGCAGTCGAGCAGGGCGTGCGGGCCGTCATAGCGGCTGACCATCACTTCGTTCCAGCTGTTGAGCGTGACCTGGTCCAGGGTCAGCACCAGGTTATCGCGTACGCCGGCATAGCTCAGGGAGTCGGTGCGCTCCGTGGTCATCAGGATATTCAGGTCGCGATGATGCTTGAGCGGGTCAACCCCAACGTTGATCAGCAGCAGCACCTCTTCCGGCACTGCCGGGCGCAGCAAGCGGCTCTCATCGACACTGGCCAGGGGCAGGGCGATGGTCTGTTGCAGGCTGCCGAGCAGGTTGAACAGCTCGAACTCGCTCATGTCGCTGGTGCCGGGGTGCAGTGCCAGGCGGGTGCTGCTGTCGATCACGCCGTTGCGATGGCACCAGGTGAGCATTTCCAGCAGGTCGCGGCTGCGTTTGATCGGCGCGAAGTGTTCCCATTCCAGAGCGGTAAGGTTGCCGTTGTACAGGCCCCAATGGTGCTGGCCCGGCTCCTTGCGGTTGGGCGACTGCACCAGGGTCAAGGTGTCTTCGGCCAGGTCGGGGGCGATGCCGGGGTTGATGAACTCAACCTTGCCGGCCTTGCGCTCGAACGCCGCGTACAAGCGGCGGCCCAGTACATTGAGGTCGCGTTTATTGATCGGGCTGGCGGTCTGTTCGCTGCGGGTGAACTGGGTGAGGAAGCGGTAGCTGTAGTTCAACTCATTGACCAGCGCGCGGCGCTCGGAGGCGACCTGGCGCACTTTCCATTGGCTGCGGCTGTCCAGCAGGGCCAGTTGGCGCGTGTCCCAACCCCATTCATGCGCCAGGCGTTCCAGCAACTGCCGTTGCCAACCGGCAGTGCGCTGGCCGGCGCTGAGCTTGCGGTTGACCTTCAGGTACAGGCTGCGCCGCACCAGTTCTAGGCGCTCCAGTTCGTTGCGGGCCTTGAGGTATTCCTCGATGCGGCGGTAGACCATGATGTACGGGTCCAGCTCATCCAGGTCTACCTGATGGCTGAACACCGCCTGTTTGAAGCGCAGGCTCAGGCACTGCACCTTCGGGTGTTCGCTGGCGTAGACCTCGGTCAGCAGCAGCTTGAGCACCGATTTGTAGGGCGACTCGATGCCCTTGAACAGTTGCCACAGCCCGGCACCAATAAATTCCCCCGGGGGGATATGAGCCAGATGGCCGAGGTCGAGGGTTTCATCGGCGCGGATAAAGCGCTTGGACACCAAGGCGTGAGTAAACTCGGCGTAGCGGTTTTCTTCGTAGACCGGCACCAGCCACCAGATGGGTGTGCGCCCGGCCAGCCAGATCGCGGTGCGATAGAACTCATCCAACAGCAGGTAGTGCTGGGTGGTGCCGCAGTCGTCGGAACTCAGTTGCGTATCGCGATCACCCAACACAAAGCGCGTCGGGTCGATCAGGAAGAAATGCGCCTCGGCGCCCATGCCCGAGGCCCAGGCCTCCAGCAGTTGGCACTTTTTGCGCAGTTCTGCCAGCTCGGTCTCGTTCAGGTCGGGGGCGTGGCACACCCACACGTCCATATCGCTTTGATCGGCCTGGGCCAGCGTGCCTAGGCTGCCCATCAGGAACAAACCGTGGATCGGCGTAGGCGGGTTGCCGTGGCGCGGTTTATAGGAGAACGAGCGGGTCAGGCGCTGGGCATCGGCCAGGGCCTGGGCGTCCGGTTCAAAATTCGACAACCCGGCCGGCGTGCTGCTGGAGACGTAGCCTGGCAGCAGCGGGTGATTGACGTGGAAAAACAGCGGCAACAAAGCCAGCACGCTTTGCTGGCGTGGCGTCAGCCCTTCGACGGCCCGGGCCATGCGGCCCTGATTGACGGTCATGAAACGCGCGCGCAGTTGGGTCAGCACCTTGCGGTCGATGCCTTCGTCCAGATCGGGGCGGATTTCATGGGTGCGGGTCATGTCGAACTCGGTGGCTCGCAGGGCCCGACGCGGGCGGCCATGCAGGAGTTTACAGACAGTAGCGTAGGAGTTTTAGAGGGAAGTGGCTTTTTGGCGTCAGAATTTTGTATGCCGCGCAACAATGCCCGCGGAATCCGCAGGCGGCGGATTCCATGGGCGGTATCAGGTATCAGGTATCAGGCGGCTTCTTTGGTGCTGGCAGTGGTGAGGATGGTCAGCAGGGTTTGGGCTTGCTCGGCAGCGTCCCGGCCAAGGCTCGTCAGGTAGCCCCCGTCCGGTTGGTCGATCAGCCCTTTGGCATGGAGGCGCTTGGCAGCGGCGATGGCAGTAGGGGCGGCAGTCTGATGGACTTTCAAGCCTTCCTTGGTGCTGTCCAAGGGGAAGAGTACAAGGATTTCCAGTTCGGCAACCAACTCAGGGGTATACGACATAAGGACTCCAGACTTTCTAAAATTTATTAGAGGCTAGCAGGCCATAAGGTGAACGCACTTTGCCGAACTGTCCAGCGTGTTGCTGCGTGCCGGGGTTATTCCTTTTCCGGCGGCAGCTCGGGCAGTGCCCGTAGTGCGGTTTCATACCACTCGGTATTGAAGGCGCGGTCATCTTCGAGCATGGCATCGATCTCGAACGCCAACACGTGAGCCATCAGATTCAGGATATCTTCGCGCTCGTAACCCACCAGGGTCAGTTTGTTGAACGTAGCCTTGGCCGCTGGCGGGTTATCGCTCTCGATCTGGTTCTCGATGGCTTCGATCAGCGTGGTCTCGGTGAATTCTTCTTCGTCGTTGTCGATATCGGTCGGCTCGCTCATGGCAGGCTCCTCAAGGAAAGGGCGTCAGTCTACCCCCATTCAGGTGGGTGATGCTGCTGGTCAGGGTGCTCTCAAGGATCTATAACTCTTGCAGCCAACCCCACACCCGGCCTGGAGGCTTTGCGATGCTCAAGCTTTACGGATTTTCGGTCAGCAACTACTACAACATGGTCAAGCTGGCGCTGTTGGAGAAAGGACTGCCCTTCGAAGAGGTGCCTTTTTATGCCGGTCAAACCCCCGAAGCTTTGGCGGTAAGCCCCCGCGGCAAAGTGCCGGTGCTGGGTGTGAAGCAGGGGTTCATCAACGAAACCAGCGTCATCCTCGAATACCTCGAGCAGAGCCAGGAAGGCCCGGCGCTGTTGCCCGCCGACCCGTTTGCGCGGGCTCAGGTGTTGGCGTTGTGCCGTGAGATCGAGCTGTACATCGAACTGCCTGCGCGGGCGTGTTACGCCGAGGCTTTTTTCGGCATGACGGTGCCGGAGGCGATCAAGGAAAAATCCAGGGCCGAGCTGCTGCTTGGGATGGGTACGTTAGGCCGGCACGGTAAGTTTGCGCCTTATGTGGCAGGGGAGAGCTTTACCCTCGCGGATCTGTATTTCATGTACAGCCTGAACCTGGCCTGCGGTGTGGGCGAGAAGCTGTTTGGGCTGGACCTGCTGGAGCAGTTGCCGAAGGCGAAGGCATTGTTGGCGCGCCTGAATGAGATGCCCAATGCGCAGAAAGTTGAGGCGGACAGGCAGGCGGCGCTGCCGGCGTTCATGGCGATGATTGCAGCCAAAAAATAAATCTTTGGCAACTGTAAGGGCACCATCGCGGGCAAGCCCGCTCCCACATTTTGATGTGTGAACCCAATCAAGTGTGGGAGCTGGCTTGCCTGCGATGCTTTTAGCGGCTGGCGAGCAATTGCTGGCCGCGCACGACCGCCGCCTTGACCTGTGCCGGCGCAGTGCCGCCCACATGGTTACGGGCATTCACCGAGCCTTCCAGGGTCAGCACGGCAAACACATCCTGCTCGATCTGGTCGCTGAACTGGCGCAGTTCTTCCAGGCTCATTTCCGCCAGGTCCTTGCCGGTGTCCACACCGTACTTCACGGCGTGGCCAACGATTTCGTGGCAGTCACGGAACGGCAGGCCACGGCGCACCAGGTAATCCGCCAGGTCGGTCGCGGTGGAGAACCCGCGCAGTGCCGCTTCACGCATGATCGCGTGCTTGGGCTTGATCGCCGGGATCATGTCGGCAAAGGCGCGCAGCGAGTCGCGCAGGGTGTCGGCGGCGTCGAACAGCGGCTCCTTGTCTTCCTGGTTGTCCTTGTTGTAAGCCAGTGGTTGGCCTTTCATCAGGGTCAGCAGGCCCATCAGTGCGCCGAATACACGGCCGCTCTTGCCACGCACCAGCTCTGGCACGTCGGGGTTTTTCTTTTGCGGCATGATCGAGCTGCCGGTGCAGAAGCGGTCCGGCAGGTCGATGAACTGGAATTGCGCGCTGGTCCAGAGCACCAGCTCTTCGGAGAAGCGCGACAGGTGCATCATCGCGATACTGGCCGCGGCGCAGAATTCGATGGCGAAGTCCCGGTCTGATACGCCGTCCAACGAGTTGCCGCCCACGGCGTCAAAGCCCAGCAGTTGCGCGGTGTACTCACGGTCGATCGGGTAGGTGGTGCCGGCCAGTGCCGCGCTGCCCAGCGGCATACGGTTGGCGCGCTTGCGGCAATCGACCAGGCGCTCGTAGTCGCGGCTGAGCATTTCGAACCAGGCCAGCAGGTGGTGGCCGAAGGTCACAGGCTGTGCGGTCTGCAGGTGGGTGAAGCCGGGCATGATGGTGTCTGACTCACGCTCGGCCTGCTCCAGCAAGCCTTTTTGCAGGCGGGTGATTTCGCCCAGGATCAGGTCGATCTCATCACGCAGCCACAGGCGGATATCGGTGGCGACCTGGTCGTTACGGCTACGGCCGGTGTGCAGTTTTTTGCCGGTCACGCCGATGCGATCGGTGAGGCGTGCCTCGATGTTCATGTGCACGTCTTCCAGGTCGACGCGCCAGTCGAACGTCCCTGCCTCGATCTCACCGCGGATGGTGGTCAGGCCGTCGATGATGCTGTCACGCTCGGCGTCGGTCAGCACGCCAACCTTGGCCAGCATCGTGGCGTGGGCGATGGAGCCCATGATGTCGTGGCGGTACAGGCGTTGATCGAAGGTGACGGAGGCGGTGAAGCGCGCGACGAAGGCGTCGACGGGTTCACTGAAGCGGCCGCCCCAGGACTGGTTGGTCTTGTCGGTGCTCATGGATTCGCTCGTGATCTGCTTAAAAGAGGCATGAAGGTGTGCCGGCGATCATAACAGGGTTGCCCGTAGACGCGGTGCTGCGGGTGGTCGGCAATTTTATTTGTGTAAGAGATGGCTAAGTGCCTTGCCGCCGACCGCATCCGGGACGAGACTGGGGGCAGGTACTTATTGAAACGATATTTGACGATTGAGCAATGTCGCCTCAGTGAGCGTCTACAGTTGGACTGATAGTGTGTGAATGCACCAAAGTCGGGTGATGCGGTCATAACCAGACTATCCATTAAACAGGGGGGTATTCGGATTGTTTATCAGTGAACCCTACGACGATGCCCGGAGGCAGCGGGTCTTGGGCGCTATTGAACAGGTCCGGGTAAATTTGGGTGCCATTCTCAGGGCACTTTTTGCCGCTCGCGCTAGTCTTAGCGTGGATCGCTGTGACGTCAGTCACCGCACCTGTCTACGCTATCCTTGTGCGAGACTCACGCAGGAATCCAGCGCAATATGAATGTCCTGATCGTTGATGACGAACCCCAAGCCCGCGAGCGACTGAGCCGTCTGGTCAGTGAACTCGAGGGTTATACAGTCCTTGAACCGAGTGCCACCAGCGGCGAAGAGGCGTTGACGCTGATCGACAGCCACAAGCCGGATGTAGTGCTGCTCGATATCCGCATGCCGGGCTTCGACGGCCTGCAAGTCGCCGCCCGCTTGAGCGAACGCGAATCGCCGCCCGCCGTGGTGCTGTGTGCGGCGCAGGATGAGTTTTCTGCACAGACGCTGGAAGACAGCGGTGTCAGTTTTCTCATCAAGCCGGCCACCGCCGAAGCCTTGCTCAAGGCCCTGAAAAAAGCCGAGCGCCCCAGCCGTGCCCAACTGGCTGCCTTGACGCAGCCGGCTGCGCAAAGTGGTAACGGGCCACGCAGCCATATCAGCGCGCGTACTCGCAAGGGCATCGAGCTGATCCCACTCGGCCAGGTGGTCTACTTTATTGCCGATCACAAATACGTGACCTTGCGCCATGAGACCGGTGAAGTGTTGCTCGATGAACCGCTCAAGGCCCTTGAAGACGAGTTTGGCGAACGTTTCGTGCGCATTCATCGCAACGCGCTGGTCGCCCGTGAACGCATCGAGCGCCTGCAGCGCACGCCCCTGGGGCACTTTCAGCTATTCCTGAAGGGGCTCAATGGCGATGCGTTGATCGTCAGCCGACGCCATGTCGCCGGCGTGCGCAAGATGATGCAGCAGCTTTAGCCCGAAGGCTGCGGCGCGGTCTGCATTCCTTATCCCGGTGCGACGTGGCCAGGGAGGCCCCGCACTTGCTGATTCAAATCAAAGCGTATTTGCCTGAGCTGTTATTATCCGTCGTATCTATTCAGTACGGATTGATCCATGTCCTCTCGCGAAATCCGCATCGCCACCCGTAAAAGCGCCTTGGCCTTGTGGCAGGCCGAATACGTCAAAGCACGCCTTGAGCAGGCCCATCCCGGCCTCAAGGTATCCCTGGTGCCCATGGTCAGTCGTGGCGACAAGCTGCTGGACTCGCCACTGTCGAAAATCGGCGGCAAGGGCCTGTTCGTCAAGGAGCTGGAAACCGCGCTGCTGGACAACGAAGCCGACATCGCCGTGCATTCGATGAAAGATGTGCCCATGGACTTCCCTGAAGGCCTGGGCCTTTTTTGCATCTGCGAGCGCGAAGACCCTCGCGACGCCTTTGTTTCCAACACCTTCGCGTCCCTGGACGAATTGCCGCTGGGCAGTATCGTCGGCACCTCCAGCCTGCGTCGTCAGGCCCAGTTGCTGACGCGGCGTCCCGACCTGCAGATCCGCTTTTTGCGTGGCAACGTCAACACGCGCCTGGCCAAGCTGGATGCCGGCGAATACGACGCGATCATCCTCGCCGCTGCTGGCCTGATCCGCCTGGGCTTTGAAGACCGCATCACCTCGGCCATCAGCGTCGAGGACAGCCTGCCGGCTGGCGGGCAGGGCGCAGTCGGCATCGAATGTCGCACCGCCGACAGCGAAATTCACGCACTGCTCAAGCCTCTTGATCACGCAGACACCGAAGTGCGCGTCACCGCCGAGCGTGCCTTGAACAAACACCTCAACGGTGGCTGCCAAGTGCCCATCGCCTGCTATGCCGTACTCGAAGGTGAGAACCTGTGGCTGCGTGGCCTGGTCGGTGATCCGGACGGCGGTAACCTGCTGACCGCCGAGGTACGTGGGCCGCAACGTGATGCCACGGCCTTGGGGATTCAGGTTGCCGAGGAACTGCTGGAAAAAGGCGCGGGCGCCATTTTGCAGAAAGTCTATGGCGAGGCCGGCCCGCAGTGACCGACTGGCGAGTGCTGCTGACGCGGCCTGCCGAGGAGTCGACGGCGCTGGCGGCGCTATTGGCCCAGCGCGGTATTCGCAGCAGTTGCCTGCCTTTGCTGGAGACCGAAGCGTTGCCGGTGACCGCAGAGCAACACGCGGTATTTGGCGCGCTGCAGCGCTATTGCGCGGTCATCGTGGTGAGCAAGCCGGCCGCGCGCCTGGCGTTGCAGCAGTTGGGGAGCAGTGTGCCGCCCATGCCCTGGTTCAGTGTCGGCGCGGCCACGGCCCAGATACTGGCCGATCATGGCCTCCAGGTTCACTATCCCGCCACGGGCGATGACAGCGAGGCCTTGCTTGAACTGCCTGCCTTGCGCGAGGCTATTGCACTGCCGGGCGCCCGGGTGTTGATCCTGCGTGGCGAGGGCGGGCGCGAATTGCTGGCAGAGCGTTTACGCGAGCAAGGTGCTAGTGTCGACTACCTGGAATTGTATCGGCGTTTTCTTCCGGTGTATGAGAAGGGCGCGTTGATGCAACGCATCCAGTTGGAACGCTTGAACGGCCTGGTGGTCAGCAGTGGGCAGGGTTTTTTACACTTGCACGCGTTGGCCGGCCCCGATTGGCCAGAGGTGGCACAGCTGCCGTTGTTCGTGCCCAGCCCGCGTGTATATGAAATGGCGCGGGCCGCGGGTGCAGAAAAAGTTGTGGATTGTCGCGGCGCGAGTGCCGCGGCTTTGTTAGTGGCGTTAGGGAGCTATCCCGTTCCCACTCTCTGATACGCAAAGGACGGATACGTGAGCGAAACAGCCTTGCCTAAAGATGAAGCTCAACCCGCGCTTGATGCGCCGGTCGAGACACCGGTCAGCGCGCCACGCCGTGGCAATGGCCTGGCCATCGTCGCCTTGCTGCTGGGCGCTGCGGGCGTAGCCGCCGGTGGTTGGGGGATCTGGCAGGTCCGTGCCCTGCAAGCCAGCAGCCAGCACCAGCTGGGCCAGGTGCAAACCCTGGATGACCAGTCCCAGAGCCTCAAGCAAGGCCAGCAACAGTTGGCCGCCCGCCTGGCGCAGTTGCCGGGTGCGGATGAGCTGGAAGAACGCCGCCGCCTGGTCACGCAGTTGCAGGGTGATCAGCAGCGCCTCAACCAGCGTCTGGAAACCGTGCTGGGTGCCAGTCGCAAGGATTGGCGCCTGGCCGAGGCCGAGCATCTGATCCGTCTGGCCAGCTTGCGTTTGTCCGCCTTGCAAGACATCAACAGCGCCCAGTCGCTGGTCCAGGGGGCCGACGAGATTCTTCGCGAGCAGAGCGACCCAGGGGCTTTCGCCGCACGCGAGCAATTGGCCAAGAGCCTGGCCGCGCTGCGCAGCACCGAGCAACCGGACCGTACCGGCCTGTACCTGCAACTGGCCGCCTTGCGTGACCAAGTGGTGCAGCTTGCGGCGATTGCGCCGGAGTATCAGCTCACGGAGCCCGCCTCCCAGGGGCGCCCCACCAGCGATACCCAGAACCAGTTGAGCCAGTGGTGGGAACAGATCTCTCGTTACTTCCGCATCGACTTCAACCCGGATGACAACATCCGCCCATTGTTGGCAGGCCAAGGCCTGAACCAAGTGCGGCTGGCCTTGAGCCTGGCGCTGGAGCAAGCCCAGTGGGCAGCGCTTAACGGCGAGGCGGCGGTGTACAGCCGCTCGTTGGGAGAAGCGCGCAGCGTGCTGCAGGACAACTTCAACCAGGACAACCCGCAGAGCAAGGCGATGCTGGCGCGTATCGCCGAGCTCGAGCCCAAGGCTGTGTCGGTGGTCACGCCTGACCTGGCCGCAAGCCTGGCTGCTGTGCAGGCGTACCTTGAGCGTCGTCATCTGTCTGCCGACGAAGCCAAGGCCTCGGCTGGCAAACCGGCGACCCAGGAGTAGAGCTGATGAAGCGTTTCTATGTGATCCTGGTGCTCGCCATTGCGCTCGCCCTGGCCCTGGGCGTGGGCATTTCGAAGCACACCGGCTACGTGCTGATTACCTATCCTCACCTGCTGCATTACGAATCAAGCCTGTGGGCGACATTGGTGGCGGTGTTCGCCATCGGCCTGGCGATTTACCTGGTCCGCGTGTTGTGGAGCCTGGTCGCCACATCCGGTGGTGTGGTCAACCCTTGGTCGCGGCGCAATCGCAGCCGCCGTGTGCAGATCGCTATCGAGCAAGGCCAGATGGACCTCGCCGAGGGCCGCTGGGCCAGCGCCGAACGCCACCTGCACCGCGCCGCCGAAGCAGAGCGCCAACCTTTGCTGTATTACATCGGCGCGGCCCGTGCGGCGAATGAGCAGGGTCGTTATGAGGAATCCGACGGCTTGCTGGAGCGCGCGCTGGAGCGCCAGCCCCAGGCCGAACTGGCCATTGCATTGAGCCACGCGCAATTGCAGATGGATCGCGGTGATACGGAAGGTGCGCTGGTCACTCTCCAGGCGATGCATGAGCGTCACCCGCATAACGCGCAAGTGCTGCGTCAGCTGCAACGCCTGCATCAGCAGCGTGGCGATTGGTCGTCAGTGATTCGCCTGTTGCCTGAGCTGCGCAAGGACAAAGTCTTGCCCGCCAATGAGCTGGCCGAGCTGGAGCGTCGCGCCTGGGGCGAAAACCTGAGCCTGGCGGCCCAGCGTGAAGAGCAAGGCGAAGCAGGGTTGCAGTCCTTGGAGCGTGCATGGGAGCAACTCACCGCTGCCCAGCGCCAGCAGCCACAATTGGTGTTGGCGTATGCCGATCAACTGCGTCGATTGGGCGCGGATGCCAAGGCCGAAGAAGTGCTGCGTGGTGCGCTCAAACGCGGTTATGACAGCCACTTGATCCGGTTGTATGGCCTGCTGCGTGGCAGTGACCCTGCGCGGCAATTGAAGTTTGCCGAAGGCTGGCTCAAGGACCATCCAGGCGACGCCAGCCTGCTGCTGACGCTGGGCCGTCTGTGCCTGCAAAACAGCCTGTGGGGCAAGGCGCGCGATTATCTGGAAAGCAGCCTGCAAGTACAGCGCAATCCCGAAGCCTGCGCCGAATTGGCTCGCCTGCTGGCCCAATTGGGCGACACCGAACGCAGCAACCAGCTGTTTCAGGAAGGCTTGGGGTTGCTCGACAATCGCCTGCTGTCCTCGCCGCTGCCAGTGCCTGCGCGAGTTTGAAGTAGGAAGGGGTGGATGGGTTGGCTAGGACCGATCTGACACCCCATCCTTCAAACCCTGCAAACCCTCGGCTTAACTGGCCTTGTTACTAATTCCTACTTGTTGTAACTGGTTTTCCTCGGGCCCGTGGCGGTATGTCCTTATGTTTTCGCGGAATTGTCCGCTCTAGGGCGTATTGAAAGGGGTCGGGCCTTTCCTCTACCGTAGCGACCTATCTCTTGCAGTGCGGATAAACAATGTCTTTGGCCCCTTTACGCTCTTTGTTTTTCCTGGCGTTCATGGCGGGTGCGCTGACGTTGGGCGCGTCTTTCTACCTTCAATACGGCGCGCTGCTACGGCCTTGTTTTCTATGCCAGGTACAGCGCCTGTTCCTCGCGTCTTTTGCATTGATCAACCTGGTTGCCGTGCTTCACAGACCTGGGCGTTCGGGCCTTTGCCTCTATGCGCTGGCGAGCGTGGGTTGTGCCTTGCTGGGCGCCATCACCGCAGGCCGGCAAGTCCTGTTGCAGAACAGGCCGACAAGTCAGGTGGGGGATTGCTGGCCCAGCCTGCAGCACATGCTTGAAAACCTGTCTGTCTGGCAGGCAATGCGTTCGGTGTTCAATGGCACGGTCGATTGCGTTGAAATCAACTGGACGCTGTTTGACTTGAGCCTGCCTGAGTGGAGCCTGTTGTTCTTTGTGGCGATGCTGATCCTGGGGTTCATGCAGGTGTCACGGTTGTTGTTCGGCAGGCATTTGCGCCTCGCAACACCTTGAAAACGGGACCCAGGTTGTAGGAGCGGATTAAACACTTGTATGAACATTCTCTCCTGCGTACCTTGAAGCCATAGTCATGCGGGCATAATCTGGCCCGCACGCGTTATCCAAACCGCTTGTCAGACGCGGCCTTGTCCGTCTGCTGCTTCATCCTTGAAGTGTTGCGCAGGTACAGAGCTGCGGCGCCCCAATAGGGAAGAGAGATCATCATGTTGGAAAGTTGTCAGAATGCTCAGGAACGCTGGGGTGGGGTGCACAAGCTGATCGACAGCTGGTTGAAGGCACGTCACGAACTGGTTCGGGCCTTTGATGCTCTCGGCGCCAAGCCCGAGGCGTTGGGTGAGAATCGCGAGACATTGCAAGAATTCTGCGGTGTGCTGGTGGACTACGTGTCTGCCGGGCATTTCGGCGTTTATGAGCAACTGACCAAGGAGGCCGAAGCCTTCGATGATCAGCGTGGCCTGGAGTTGGCCGAGACGATTTACCCGCGCATCGATGTGATCACTGAAAAGCTGCTGGCGTTCACCGACCTGTGTGATGCCGGGAAATGTGTTGCGGAGAAATTCAAAGAGTTGGGTGCGCTGCTGCATGAGCGTTTCGAGCTGGAAGATTGCTTGATCGAAGTGCTGCACAACGCTCACAAAGAAGAACCTGCCACCCAGGCTTGAACCTGATGGCGAGATAAAAACGGTGCGCATGTCGCACCGTTTTTTTATGGGTCAGTGGCGAGTGCCGAGCAGTTCGATCTCGAACACCAGCGGCGTATAGGGTGGGATCAACTCACCTGCGCCGTCTGCGCCATAGGCCTGGGCCGAAGGAATCACCAGGCGCCATTTCGCCCCCACCGGCATCTGTTGCAATGCACTGCTCCAGCCGCTGATCACACTGTCCAGGCGAAACCATTGCGGTTGCGTACTTTTGTCGAAGACGGTTCCATCAGGCAGTCGGCCCATGTATTTCACCTGTACTTCATCGCTGGCTAACGGCTTGTTGCCAGTGCCCGGTGCCAGCTCGGTGAGCAGGATGCCGTCGGCTAACTGACGAACGCCGGCGGCGGCTTTTTCCCGAGAGAGAAATTGCTGTTCGGCGGCCAGTGCTTTCTCGTTTTGTGGCAGTTGGGCGTCGGCGGCATTCTGCGCTTCATGTTGGGCGAGGATCTGTTCGATGCGCGCGTTATCCAGCGCCAGGGGTTTGCCTTGGTAGGCTTGTTTGAGGCCGTCGAGCAGGGCCTGTATCTGCAGGTCGGGGACTTCCTGGCGCAACCGTTCGCCAAGGCTTGCGCCCAGGCTATAGGCAAGGTCGTGCGGGGCTACGGTGGTGGTGTTTGACGACGGCTGCTCGCTGGCATCGGCCACGCAGATCGCCAAGCCGAACACTAGAAAAAGGTAACGCGACATGGGCATTCTCCCGGCGAAAGTGCGACGGATTATGCCAGTGCGAGGGTGTAAAAAGTGGCGCGGTTTTCCGTTATATCGATAAGAATTTTCGCACGGTGCAACGCAACGCAAAGGATACTGTCAACATGCCCTAGCGGCGGTAAGAGCAGAGGGCTAGTATGAGCCGCACCCACGTCAGCCAGGAGGTAAACCATGTCGGCCAAACAGAAGCCTGTAAATACCCCGTTGCACTTGCTCCAACAACTTTCGGGCAGCCTGCTCGAACATCTGGAAAGCGCGTGCTCCCAAGCCTTGGCTGATGCAGAAAAACTGCTCGCCAAACTGGAAAAGCAACGCGGTAAAGCGCAAGAAAAGCTGCACAAGTCCCGCACCAAACTGCAAGACGCCGCCACTGCCGGCAAGTCCAAGGCGCAAGCCAAAGCCAAAGGCGCGGTCAAAGAACTTGAAGAGCTGCTGGATGCTCTCAAGGATCGCCAAGCCGAAACCCGCAGCTACATTTCCCAACTCAAAAAAGACGCTCAAGAAAGCCTGAAACTGGCCCAAGGCGTTGGCCGTGTGAAGGAAGCCGTAGCTAAAGCACTGGGTGCTCGTACGCCTGCAAAAGTAGCCGCCAAGCCAACTGCTAAAACTGCTGCTGCCAAACCAGCTGCCAAGCCAGCCGCTAAAACCGCTGCTGCCAAGCCAGCCGCGAAGCCAGCTGCTAAAACTGCTGCCGCCAAACCAGCTGCCAAGCCAGTCGCTAAAACCGCTGCCGCCAAACCAGCTGCCAAGCCAGCCGCTAAAACTGCTGCTGCCAAACCAGCTGCCAAGCCAGCCGCTAAAGCTGCTGCCGCCAAACCAGCCGCGAAGCCAGCTGCTAAAACCGCTGCTGCCAAACCGGCTGCCAAGCCAGCCGCTAAACCTGCTGCTGCCAAACCAGCCGCAAAGCCAGCCGCTAAACCTGCCGCCAAGCCAGCCACTCCAGCAGCCCCCACTGCCACCCCGGCAGCAGCCACCGCTCCAACTGCATCGGCCAGCAGCACCCCTGCACCGGTAGCGCCAAGCACCACCCCAACCAGCGCTTCCTAAGTGTTGGTGGCCATGACGCGCAATTGCAGCAGCGCGTCGTGGTCAAGGTTGGCGGCTTCGGTCGCCAGGCCTTCAAGCCATTCTTGCTGACCCAGCACCTCATCGATCGGCCATGCCTGCGCCAGCGCGTCCAAGCGCGCCAGCAGCGTTCTTTCGGCCTCCAGCTCCAGTGTCTTGACCTGCTCGCGTAGCGATGCCAATTGCGTATCCTGCTGGGCCAAGGCTCGCCATTGCACGCGCATTTGTCGCAACGGTTCGACAACCTGCACCCGCCACGGCTGAGCGATCTGTTGCAGTGCCTGAACCCGTTCGGGCTTGTACGCCACACCTCGTTGCTCCAGCCAAGCACCACACAACAACAGGCACACGTCTGCCCCTTGCTCCTGCAAGCGCAGGCACGCGGCCTCCACGCCCGGGCGGGCATAGGTCGAAAGGGCAAAGCTCCACAGGTCAGCGCACATATTCACACCCAAGCCAGCGGCCAACGAAGCTGGTAGACTCCGCCGCCATTATGATCCGACTTCAAAGCCTAACATTACAGCGTGGCCCGCAACGTCTTCTTGAAGACGCCGAGCTGACCCTGCACGCCGGTCACAAAGCCGGCCTGATCGGTGCCAACGGCGCCGGCAAATCCACGTTGTTCGCCCTGTTGCTGGGGGAGCTGACCCCGGATTCCGGGGACTGCCTGCTGCCGGCCGACTGGCGCATTGCCCATATGCGCCAGGAGATCGACACCCTGGACCGCATCGCCATCGACTACGTGCTCGATGGCGACCTGCGCCTGCGCCAGGTGCAACACGACCTCGCCGAAGCCGAAAAAGCCCAGGACGGTGCCGCCCAGGCGCGCCTGCACTCGGAGCTGGACAGCGCCGACGGCTACACGGCCGACGCTCGCGCTCGTAAGATGCTCGCTGGCCTTGGGTTTACCAACGAACAGATGGACCGCCCGGTCGCCGACTTCTCCGGTGGCTGGCGCATGCGCCTGAACCTGGCCCAAGCGCTGATGTGCCCCTCTGACCTGCTGCTGCTCGACGAACCGACCAACCACTTGGACCTCGATGCGATCCTGTGGCTGGAAGACTTCCTCAAGAGTTACCAGGGCACCTTGCTGCTGATCTCCCACGACCGGGATTTCCTCGACGCCGTGGTCGATAACATCGCCCATGTCGAACAAAAGAAAATCACCCTTTACCGTGGCGGCTATACCGCGTTCGAACGCGCCCGCGCCGAACGCCTGGCCCAGCAGCAACAGGCCTTTGAAAAGCAACAGGCGCAACGTGCGCACATGGAAAGCTACATCGCCAGGTTCAAGGCCCAGGCCACCAAGGCCCGCCAGGCCCAGAGCCGCATCAAGGCCCTGGAACGCATGGAGGAGCTGTCGGCGGCCCACGTCGATTCGCCGTTCGACTTTGTCTTCCGTGAGTCGGTGAAGATCTCCAGCCCGCTGTTGGACCTCTCGGATGCTCGCCTGGGCTACGGCGACAAAACCATCCTGGAGAAGGTCAAGCTGCAGCTCACGCCGGGCGCACGCATCGGTTTGCTCGGCCCGAACGGTGCAGGCAAGTCGACACTGATCAAGAACCTTTCGGGTGAGCTTGAGCCGCTGGCCGGTCGCCTCACCCGGGGCGAGAACACGGTGGTGGGTTACTTCGCCCAGCACCAACTGGACTCGCTGGACGCCAAGGCCAGCCCGTTGTTGCACCTGCAGCGCCTGGCGCCTACCGAGCGCGAGCAGACCCTGCGCGACTTCCTCGGCGGTTTCGACTTCCGTGGCGCACGCATCGACGAACCCGTGCTGAATTTCTCCGGTGGCGAAAAAGCCCGACTGGCCCTGGCTCTGATCGCGTGGGATCGCCCGAACCTGTTGCTGCTCGACGAACCGACCAACCACCTGGACCTGGAAATGCGCCTGGCGCTGACCATGGCCCTGCAGGAATTCAGTGGTGCGGTATTGGTGGTGTCTCACGACCGTCACCTGCTCAAGAGCACCACCGACAACTTCCTGCTGGTGGCCGACGGCAAGGTCGAAGAGTTCGACGGCGACCTGGACGACTACGCGCGCTGGCTGACCGAATACCGCCTGCGCAATGCGCCGGCCAGCAACACGCCGGTCAACCCGGACAAAACCGACAAGAAAGCCCAGCGCCAGGCCGCCGCCGCGCTGCGCCAGCAGTTGGCACCGCACAAGCGTGAAGCTGACAAGCTGGAAGCCGAACTGGGCAAGGTGCATGAGCGCCTAGCCAAGATCGAAGCCAGCCTGGGCGACAGCGCTGTGTATGAGGCGGCGCGCAAGGACGAGCTGCGTGACTTGCTGGCCGAGCAGGCCAAGCTCAAGGTGCGCGAGGGGCAATTGGAGGAAACCTGGATGGAGGCCCTCGAATTGCTCGAAACCCTGCAAGCGCAGCTGGAGGCGCTGTCCTGATGGAAGCGTTGCAATTGCCAGTACCGGTGCAATGGATCGAGCCTATCTGGATCGGCGTGCAAATCTTGCTGATCCTGCTGGCCAGCTACCTGGCCCAGCGCTTTGTCGCCAAAGGCCTTACGCGCCTGGGTGAGCGCTACCCGTTCCCGCCGCAATTGCTGATGCCCCTGCGCGGCGGTTTGCGCTGGCTGATCATGGGCAGTGCGCTGATCTTTGTGCTGGGCCGCCTGGGTGTGTCTGCCACGGTGTTGTGGACGGCCCTGTCGGGCTTTGTCGCGGTGGCGGCCGTGGCGTTCTTCGCCATGTGGTCGGTGCTGTCCAACCTGCTGTGCGCGATCCTGATCTTTACCGTCGGGCCGTTTCGCCTGGGTGATATCGTCGAGTTGGTGGACACCGTCGACAAACCGGGCGTGAAGGGCCGGGTCGTGGCGATCAACTTGCTCTACACCACGCTGATCGAAGTCGAGGAAGCCGGGACCAACAGTGCGATGGTGCAGGTGCCCAATAGTCTGTTCTTCCAGCGCTCGGTACGCCGTTGGCCCGGCTCTGGCACCAACATCCTGTAGGAGCGAGCTTGCTCGCGAAGACCGTCAACGATAACGCAGCGCTTGCAGTCAGCCCGCATCGCCTGTGCATTTTTCGCGAGCAAGCTCGCTCCTACAGAAATCTATAGCCAGCCTTTGGTCGCTGGAGTTAGCTTAAGGCACAACCGCTAACTCCCTTACGAGGTGTGCAATGGCTCTCGATACATGGCTGGCCTTTTTCCTCGCCAGTTGGATCATCTCCCTTTCTCCTGGCGCCGGTGCCATCGCCTCGATGTCCAGCGGCCTGCAGTACGGTTTTGTGCGTGGCTACTGGAACGCCATCGGCCTGCAACTGGGCCTGGCGATGCAGATTGCCGTGGTGGCCGGCGGTTTGGGGGCTATTCTGGCGGCGTCATCTACCGCGTTCTATGCGATCAAATGGTTTGGCGTGGCCTACCTCGTGTACCTGGCCATCAAGCAATGGCGCGCATTGCCCATGGACATGACCGATGACGCCGCCGTACGCCCGATCGGCAAACCGATGGCGATGATGTTCCGCGGCTTCCTGGTCAACGCCAGCAACCCCAAGGCGTTGGTATTCATGCTGGCGGTGCTGCCGCAGTTTGTGAACCCGCAGGCGCCGTTGTTGATCCAGTACTTGATCCTCGGTGCAACCATGATCAGCGTCGATATGATCGTGATGGCGGGCTACACAGGTTTGGCCTCGAAAGTCTTGCGCCTGTTGCGTACGCCTAAACAACAGAAGCGCGTAAACCGTACCTTTGCTGGGTTGTTTGTCGGCGCTGCCGGCTTCCTTGCCAGCCTGCATCGCGCCACGGCCTGACCAAGCGACTGGAACAAAAGTGTGGGAGCGGGCTTGCTCGCGAATACGGTGTGTCAGTCAAAGGAAATAGTGACTGAAGCACCGCATTCGCGAGCAAGCCCGCTCCCACACTCGTTTTGTAGTGATATGAAATAACACCTTGAGTCGAATCCATTAAAGCTCAACAATAGTGTTACTTCGTATTTCCACTTGAGATTCATTCATGACCGCCCCTTTCCGCTTTCTCGCCTGGCTGCTGTTGCCGGCGTTGCTGTCGTGCAGCTTCAATCTGATGGCCGCGACCGCCGAGGGCGCGCCGCAAGCCCTGCATTTGCTGGACTACATTGGCGCCGACTACCCACCCACGGTGGAGGCGGGCAAGGTGGTGGATGACTCGGAATACCGCGAACAGGTGGAGTTTCTCGGGGTATTGCAGGGGCTGGTGGCGGATTTGCCAGACAAGCCCGAGCGTGCCGAGCTGATAAAGGGCGTCGATGAACTGCTGGCCGCTGTCACTGCCCACCAAGACGGTGCAAGCGTTGCCCGCCAGGCCCGCCAATTGGGCGCCAAACTGGCCGTGGCGTATGAAGTCAGCCAGGCCCCGGCCATCACGCCGGACCCGACCCGAGGTGCGCCGCTCTACGCCCAGCATTGTTCGGTGTGCCACGGCACTGCCGGCGCTGGTGATGGCCCGGCCGGCATGGGTATGACGCCGCCACCCGCTAACCTGCGCGATGCCACGCGCCTGGATCGCCTGAGCCTCTACGCGATCTACAACACCCTCGGGCTGGGCGTCGAAGGCACCGACATGCCGTCATTCGCTGACCAACTGGACGACCGCCAGCGCTGGGACCTGGCAACCTACATCGCCGGCTTCACGGCCGACCCGGCCGCCGCCAAAGGCGAGCAGGCATTCAACCTTGCCGACCTGGCCCGCCAGACCCCCAATGAAGTGCTCGCCGCTGACGGCCCTGGCGCTGCGGCAACATTCCGCGCCCAGCGTGCGCAGCCGCCGCAGGTTCAGCGTGGCCCCGCGCAGTTGCTCGACTACACCGCCGCCACCCTGGACAAGAGCCTCGCGGCCTTCCGCAACGGCGACCAGGAGCAGGCTTACGATCTGTCCGTCGCGGCCTACCTGGAAGGCTTCGAGCTGGTGGAAAGCTCCCTGGATAACGTCGATGCCAATGTGCGCAAAGACACCGAGAAGGCGCTGATGGCTTATCGGCAATCGTTGCAGGACGGTTTGCCTATCGAGCAGGTGCAGCAGCGCCTGGATGTGGCCAAGGGCAAACTCACTGAATCGGCTGGTTTGCTGGGCGGCGATGGCCTGAGCTGGTCGTTGAGCTATATCTCCGGCCTGCTGATCCTGCTGCGTGAAGGCCTGGAAGCGATTCTGGTGCTGGCAGCGATCCTCGCCTTCCTGCGTAACACCGGCCAGCAATCGGCGGTGCGCAGCGTCAACGTCGGCTGGGGCCTGGCGCTGTTGGCAGGCTTGGCCACCTGGGCCTTGGCGGCCTATGTCATTGACGTCAGCGGTGCCCAGCGAGAATTGCTTGAAGGCTGCACGGCGCTGTTCGCCAGTGTGATGGTGCTGTGGCTCGGCGTGTGGATGCACGACCGGCGTCACGCGGCGGCCTGGCAGGACTACATCAAGAGCAGCCTGGTGGGCGGCGGTGGGCGTTTCGGTTTTGCCGTGTTGGCGTTCTTCTCGGTGTACCGCGAACTGTTCGAAGTGATCCTGTTCTACGAAACCCTGTGGCTGCAGGCCGGCCCTGCCGGGCACAACGCGGTGCTGGCCGGTGGTGCCACGGCGCTGGTGCTGCTGGTGGGCCTGGCCTGGGTAATCCTGCGCGGTTCGGCGAAGCTGCCGCTGGCGCTGTTCTTCGGCATCAACGCCGCATTGCTGTGCGCGCTGTCGGTGGTGTTCGCCGGGCATGGTGTGAAGGCCTTGCAGGAAGCGGGCATCTTTGGCACGCGGCCAGTGGCGTTCTTTGACTTCGACTGGCTGGGCATCCACGCCGATGCGTACTCGCTGGGTGCGCAGGCTGTGGCGATCCTGGCGATTGTGGTGTTGTATGGCCGTAGTCGCCTGACCGAAAAGCGCCGGGCGGCGGCGTAGCATGCGCGTGTGGATCGACGCCGACGCCTGCCCTCGGGCGGCCAAGGACCAAGTGGTGAAGTTCGCCCTCAAGCGCCAGTTTGAGGTGGTGCTGGTGGCAGGGCAGAGCCAGATCAAACCGAGCTTTGCCTGCGTGAAATTGATCGTGGTGCCCAGCGGGCCGGATGCCGCCGATGATTACCTGGTGGAGCACGCCGTGCCCGGCGAACTGGTGATTTGCAGCGACGTGCCCTTGGCCGACCGCTTGGTGAAGAAGGGCGTGACGGCCCTTGACCCGCGTGGCAAGGAATTCAGTCCGGCGAACATGAGCGAGCGGTTGGCGGTGCGTAACCTGTTCACCGACCTGCGCGAGCAAGGCCAGATGGGCGGCGGCCCGCCGCCCCACAGCGAAAAGGACAAGCAGGCGTTTGCCAATGCACTGGACCGTATCCTCACCCGTTTGATGAAGCCTCTGTAGGAGCGAGCTTGCTCGCGAAAAACGTCAACGATAACGCGGGCACTCTGGATGAACGCGGCGCTCTCAGGTTCTTCGCGAGCAAGCTCGCTCCTACAGAAAGAGGGCGTCAGTCGTTCTCGTGGGTCAATTCCAATACCCGATCCACCAGCTTGTTGATGCCTGACGCCACCTCGCTGATGTTCTTGCCCAGCATATAGGCCGGTGTACTCACCAGCTTGCGCGCCGGGTCCTCGACGATGTCCTCCACGGTGCATTCGACGTGGGTGGCGCCCATCTTGTCCAGGGCTGCGGCGGTGTCGGCATCGTTGCCGATGGTGCAGGTCACGCCAGGGCCGTAGATCTTGGCGGCCAGGGCCGGCGAGATGCAGATCAACCCCACCGGCTTGCCCGCTTCGGCAAAGGCTTCAGCCAGCGCCAGCACCTGCGGGTTGATGCTGCAGCCGGCGCCTTCCACGGCAAAGTTCGACAGGTTCTTGGCCGCGCCAAAACCACCCGGCACGATCAGCGCATCAAAGTCTGCGGCGTTGGCTTGGCCAATATTCTTCACGGCGCCGCGGGCAATGCGTGCGGACTCCACCAGCACATTGCGCGATTCGGGCATTTCTTCGCCCGTGAGGTGGTTGATCACGTGCAACTGCGCAACGTCGGGTGCAAAGCATTCCACTTGAGCGCCGCGCTGGTCCAGGCGCAGCAGGGTGATCACGCTTTCATGGATCTCTGCGCCGTCGTACACGCCACAGCCGGAAAGGATCACTGCAATCTTTTTGCTCATGGGCATTTCTCCTGATTCATGGCGTTAAATGTCTACTAATTTGTAACCTGTTGCCAATGGGATCTCACGTCGCTGCACCTAATCTTGATGTAACAAAAATAGACCGGACTAGCCCATGGACTTTGTGCCTTACGCAGTACCGTTTTTTATTGCCCTGATCGTGGTGGAGTTGTTGGCCGACCGTTGGCGCGGCGTGCGTAACTACCGGGTGGCGGATGCCATCAACAGCCTCAGCACCGGTGTGCTGTCCACCACCACCGGCTTGCTCACCAAGGGTGTGGGCCTGCTGACCTACGCGTTCGCCCTCAAGCACCTGGCGCTGTTCGCGTTGCCAGCCCAAAACGTCTGGACCTGGGTATTCGCCTTTGTGTTCTATGACTTCTGCTACTACTGGCTGCACCGCATGGGCCATGAGCGCAACATCCTGTGGGCCGCGCATTCGGTGCATCACCAGAGCGAGGACTACAACCTCAGCACTGCCTTGCGCCAGACCAGCACCGGATTCCTGCTGAGTTGGATCTTCTACCTGCCGCTGGCGGTGGCCGGCGTGCCGCTGGTGGTGTTCATCAGCGTGGCGTCGCTCAACCTGCTGTATCAATTCTGGGTCCATACCCGCCATGTTCCCAAGCTCGGTTGGTTCGAATGGTTTTTCGTCACGCCGTCCAATCATCGGGCCCACCATGCACAGAACGCTCTCTACATGGATCGTAACTATGGCGGGGTGTTCATTATTTGGGACCGGCTGTTCGGCACCTTCCAGGAGGAAGACGACAACGAACCGGTGATTTTCGGCGTGACCACACCCCTGGCCAGCTGGAACCCGCTGTGGGCTAACCTGCAGTTTTATGCGCAGCTCTGGAGTGACGCCCGGCGCACTGAGCGTTGGTGGGACAAGCTGCGCATCTGGTTCATGCGCACCGGTTGGCGGCCGGCGGACGTCAAGGCCCAGTACCCGATGGCCAAGCCGGACCTGAGCCAGTTCCGCAAATTCGAGGTGCCGCTGGACGTGCGCCAACAGGTCTACATCGCCTTGCAGTTTGCGGCCTATGTAGGCTTTGGCAGCTATCTGATGAACTTCGGTGAAGGGTTGCCCACGTCGGCCTTGGCTCTCGGTTGGGGCGTGATGGCGCTGGGACTGTTTACCTTGGGGGTGGCGCTGGAGAATCGTCCATGGGCACTGAAGGCCGAGCTGGCACGCCTGGCGCTGAATGTGCCGTTGGTATGGCTGGCGCCGCTGGTGGGGTTGTGGCCCGCCAGCAACCTGGGCTGGCTGGGCCTGGCGAGCTACAGCCTGCTCAGCATCATCGGCCTCTACTGTTGCAGAAGCCGGCTTACTCGGTTGGCGTCTTAGGGGTTTCGACCGGGGCTGGCTCGTTGGCCAGCCGAGCCTTGGCCTTGGCCTCGGCACAGGCTTGGCGGGCGATGCGGGCATTCTTGAAGCGACGTCGCAGCCACAGGCCAAAGCCCAGCACCAGCAAGGCGCCCAGTACCCACAGCTCGTATTTCTTGACGCTGCCGAGCATGCCTTCCAGCACCGCGCCAAAGTGATAGGCCGCCGCCCCCAGTGCCGCGGCCCAGATCGCCGCGCCAATACCGTTGAGGACCAAGTAGCGCAACGGTGGGTAGCCGGACAAGCCAATCGCCACGGGCATCACCGTGCGCAAGCCGTAGACGAAGCGGAAACTCAATACCCAGATATCCGGATGCTTGCGGATATGTTCCAGTGCCTTGTCGCCCATCAATTGCCAGCGCGGCTTGCGCGCCAGCAACTTGCGGCCGTGCTTGCGCCCCATGTAGTACCAGAGCTGGTCGCCGGCGTAGCTGCCAAAAAAGGCAACGACCACCACCAAGTTGATATCCATGTAGCCACGGAACGCCAGGAAACCTGCGAGTACAAGGATGGTCTCGCCTTCGAAGAACGTGCCGAGAAAGAGGGCAAAGTAGCCGAAGTCATGCAGAAATTGTTGAAGCATGGTCTAGGGTGCTGGCGAAATGAACGCGCAGCCTACGCCTTCACGAAGATTCATGAAAGTATCGAGATGTGTCACGAAGTGAACAATTCCTACGCAAATGACGAATGGGACTACAGGTCGCGTCGATAAGCACAACTGTCATTCATTCGTCATAATGGCCGCTTATAACTGCAACGCTCGCCCGTAAACACGGGCTCAGGAGTCTGTCGTGAGCTTTACCCCTGCCAATCGCCTGTTCCCCGCCACCCGTCTGCGTCGCAATCGTCGTGATGATTTTTCTCGTCGCCTGGTACGTGAAAATGTACTGACCACGAATGATCTGATCCTGCCGGTGTTCGTGCTTGACGGTGAAAATCGTCGGGAAGCGGTGGCGTCGATGCCGGGTGTGGAGCGTCTGACTATTGACCTGTTGCTTGAAGAGGCGGCGAATTGGGTCGAATTGGGCATCCCGGCGCTGGCGCTGTTTCCGGTGACCCCGGCCCAACTCAAGTCCCTGGACGCCGCCGAAGCCTGCAACCCCGAGGGGATTGCCCAGCGTGCCACCCGTGCCCTGCGCGAGCGCTTCCCGGAACTGGGGGTGATCACCGACGTGGCGCTGGACCCATTCACCACACACGGCCAGGATGGCATTCTTGACGAAGACGGTTATGTTCAGAACGACATCACCGTCGATGCACTGGTCAAGCAGGCGCTGTCCCACGCGGCTGCGGGCGCCCAGGTGGTTGCACCGTCTGACATGATGGACGGGCGCATCCAGGCGATTCGTGAAGCCCTTGAGCTGGCTGGCCACGTCAATGTACGAATCATGGCCTACTCGGCCAAATACGCCAGCGCCTACTACGGCCCATTCCGCGATGCGGTAGGCTCGGCGCTGAACCTGGGCAAGGCCAACAAGGCTTCGTACCAGATGGACCCGGCCAACAGCCAAGAGGCCCTGCACGAAGTGGCCGCCGACCTGGCCGAAGGCGCCGATATGGTGATGGTCAAGCCGGGGATGCCCTACCTGGACATACTTTACCGGGTCAAAGAGGAATTCAAAGTGCCGACCTTTGTCTATCAGGTCAGCGGTGAATACGCCATGCACATGGCGGCAATCCAGAATGGTTGGTTGAGTGAAGGGGTGATCCTCGAATCCCTGACTGCCTTTAAACGTGCCGGCGCTGATGGCATCCTGACCTACTTCGCCGCCCGCGCCGCCCAATTGCTTAGAGAGCAACAATAGCCCTCACAGGAACACTCGATGAATACCGAAGGACTCTCAGAAGTTGCCGTAAAAGACGCTCACCCGGTGGTTGAACAAGTCGCCGAAACCCCGCCGGAGCTGGAGCCCGCACCGCCTGCGGTGGTTGCCGAAGCACCCGCGCCGGCGCCGGTGCCCGTGGTCACCAACCTGGATGACAGCAGCCTGTACATCCACCGCGAGTTGTCACAACTGCAATTCAACATCCGCGTGCTCGAGCAGGCGCTGGATGAGTCCTACCCTTTGTTGGAACGGCTGAAATTCCTGCTGATCTTCTCCAGCAACCTGGACGAGTTCTTCGAGATCCGTGTTGCCGGCCTCAAGAAGCAGATCACCTTTGCCCGTGAACAAGCCGGTGCCGACGGCCTGCAACCGCATCAGGCACTGGCGCGCATCAGTGAGCTGGTGCACGGCCATGTGGACCGCCAGTACGCGATCCTCAACGACATCCTGCTGCCGGAGCTGGAAAAACATCAGGTCCGCTTCATTCGTCGTCGACACTGGACCGCCAAGATCAAGACCTGGGTACGCCGTTACTTCCGGGACGAGATTTCGCCGATCATCACGCCTATCGGCCTCGACCCGACGCACCCGTTCCCCTTGCTGGTGAACAAGAGCCTCAACTTCATCGTTGAGCTTGAAGGTATCGACGCCTTCGGTCGCGATTCGGGCCTGGCGATCATCCCGGCGCCGCGCCTGTTGCCTCGGATCATCAAGGTACCGGAAGAGGTGGGGGGCGCGGGCGACAACTATGTATTCCTGTCGTCGATGATCCACGCGCACGCCGATGACCTGTTCCAGGGCATGAAGGTCAAGGGCTGCTACCAGTTCCGCCTGACCCGTAACGCCGACCTGGCGCTGGACTCCGAAGACGTCGAAGACTTGGCCCGTGCCCTGCGTGGCGAGCTGTTCTCACGGCGGTACGGCGACGCGGTGCGCCTGGAAGTGGCGGACACCTGCCCCAAACACCTGTCGGACTACCTGCTCAAGCAGTTCAACCTGGCCGAATCGGAGCTGTACCAGGTCAACGGCCCCGTGAACCTGACGCGCCTGTTCAGCATCACCGGCTTGGACAGCCACCCGGAGTTGCAATACAAGCCGTTCACCCCGCAGATCCCGAAACTTTTGCAAAACAGCGAGAACATCTTCAGCGTGGTGAGCAAGCAGGACATCCTGCTGCTGCACCCCTTCGAGTCGTTCACCCCGGTGGTCGACCTGCTGCGCCAGGCCGCCAAAGACCCGCATGTGCTGGCCGTGCGCCAGACCCTGTACCGCAGCGGCGCCAACTCGGAAATCGTCGATGCGCTGGTGGATGCGGCGCGTAACGGCAAGGAAGTCACTGCGGTGATCGAGCTGCGCGCGCGTTTCGACGAAGAGTCCAACCTGCAACTGGCCAGCCGGCTGCAAGCGGCCGGTGCGGTGGTGATCTACGGCGTGGTCGGCTTCAAGACCCACGCCAAGATGATGCTGATCCTGCGCCGTGAGGCGGGTGAGATCGTGCGCTACGCGCACTTGGGTACCGGCAACTATCACGCCGGCAACGCCAAGCTCTACACCGACTACAGCTTGCTGACGTCCGACGACGCGCTGTGCGAAGACGTCGGCAAGTTGTTCAGCCAGTTGATCGGCATGGGCAAGACCTTGCGCATGAAGAAGCTGCTGCACGCGCCGTTCACGCTCAAGAAGGGCATGCTCGACATGATTGCCCGCGAGACCCAGTTTGCCCTTGACGGCAAACCGGCGCACATCATCGCCAAGTTCAACTCGCTGACCGACCCGAAGATCATCCGCGCGTTGTACAAGGCCAGCCAGTCCGGTGTGCGCATCGACCTGGTGGTGCGTGGCATGTGCTGCCTGCGCCCCGGCATTGTGGGCGTGTCGCATAACATCCACGTGCGCTCGATCATTGGCCGCTTCCTGGAGCACACCCGCGTGTTCTACTTCCTTAACGGCGGCGAAGAGCAGATGTTCCTCTCCAGTGCCGACTGGATGGAGCGCAACCTCGACAAGCGTGTGGAGACCTGCTTCCCGGTGGAAGGCAAGAAGTTGATCATGCGGGTCAAGAAGGAGCTGGAAAGCTACCTGACCGACAACACCCACAGCTGGAGCCTGCAGTCGGATGGGCGCTACGTGCGTAACACCCCGACCGGCAACCAGAACCCGCGCAGCGCGCAGGCGACGTTGTTGGAGAAGTTGGGTAGCCCGATTCTGGCGGTGAACTAAAACCCAACGCAGTTCAAAAGGTGGGAGCGGGCTTGCCCGCGATAGCGGTAGGTCAGTCAAAGATGCATTGGCTGACACTCCGTCATCGCGGGCAAGCCCGCTCCCACATGTGTTTTGCAGAATGCTTTTAGATTTGCTTAGCGCAGGTTCAGGCTGAAACCCACCCGCGTCAGCCATTCCGCTTCCTGGGCGAAGTCCGCCTGGGTCAGCTGGTTTTCATCCAGCCAGCCTTTGGGGAACATCACTTCCAGGCTGTCGCCATCGGCGTGCAGTTTGACCTGGGGCATTTCCTGGGTGCCACGGATGTGGTGGAACAGGATTGCAAAGCGCAACAGCGCACACAGGCGGATCAGCTTGATGCCGTCTTTACCGAATTCGGCAAACTTGTCCTTGGGAATATTGCGACGATGGCCGCGCACCAGCAGCGCGAGCATCTGTTGGTCTTCCCGGGAGAAACCGGCCAGGTCCGAGTGTTCGATCAGGTAGGCGCCGTGCTTGTGGTAATGGTAGTGGGCGATGTCCAGGCCCACCTCATGCACCTTGGCTGCCCAGCCCAGTAGCTCGCGCCAGACGCCGTCTTCCAGGTCCCAGTCCTCGGCCACCTGGTCAAAGGCGTGCAAGGCTTTGCGCTCCACACGGGCGGCTTGTTCCAGGTCGACGTGGTAACGCTCCATCAGCGAGCTGAGGGTGCGCTCGCGCACGTCTTCATGGTGATGACGGCCCAGCAGGTCGTAGAGCACACCTTCGCGCAGGGCGCCGTCACAGTGGTCCATGCGTTGCAGTTCGAGGGCGTCGAAGATGGCTTCGAGAATCGCCAGGCCCGCAGGGAAAATGGCGCGGCGGTCAGGCTTGATGCCGTCGAAGTCGATCTTCTCTGCATCCCCCAGCTTGAACAGCTTGCGCTTGAGCCACGCCAGGCCTTCGGCGTTCACCTCACCGGTGCCATGGCCACCGGCCTTCAAGGCCAGGCCAATGGCGCGGATGGTGCCGGAGGAGCCGATGGCTTCATCCCAGGTCAGGCGGTGCAGGGCGTGTTCGATGCTCATGATTTCCAGGCGCGCTGCCGTGTAGGCCTGGGCGTAGCGCGCCGGGGTGATCTTGCCATCCTTGAAGTAGCGCTGGGTGAAACTCACGCACCCCATCTGCAGGCTTTCACGCAGCAGCGGTTCGAAACGCTGGCCGATGATGAACTCGGTGCTACCGCCGCCAATGTCGGCCACCAGGCGTTTGCCGGGCGTATCGGCCAGGGTGTGGGACACACCGAGGTAGATCAGGCGCGCCTCTTCACGGCCCGAGATGACTTCCACCGGATGCCCGAGGATTTCTTCGGCGCGATGGATGAATTCGTTGCGGTTGCGCGCTTCGCGCAAGGCGTTGGTGCCAACGATACGCACCGCGCCAGGGGGCATGCCGTTGATCAACTGGGCGAAACGCTTGAGGCAATCGAGCCCGCGCTGCATGGATTCTTCATTGAGCTTGCGCTCGTCGTCGATCCCGGCGGCCAGTTGCACTTTCTCGCCGAGCCGCTCAAGGATGCGGATCTCGCCGTTCTGGGCCTTGGCCACGACCATATGAAAGCTGTTGGAGCCCAGGTCGATGGCGGCGATCAAGGACAGATTCTTGGCTTGGGATTGCGGCATGGTTTGGGGATCTCGGTCGATAACCTTGCCATCGTGCCACGATCGACCGCTGACGCCAACGCGTTGTGCTTCGGTAATTGGGCCGATGCTGTCTGTAGGGAAATCTCTGGGAAGTGTAGGGCGGCTTCGCAAGCTTTAAGCGAGTAGGTGCTCCGATGCTGTAAGACGTTTTAACAGTATGTTGTCGTAAGTTGTGTGTGACATTGCCTACAGTAATCGGGGCTATAGGTCATGCAATTTTAGTGACGGGACTACTTTGCGGAGGGATTAAACCCGTCGCCTAATTTAATAGAGCCCACAGTAAATGCCGTGTTGTCTGATTTTTTTGCCAAGCACCAAGGCGCCAGACTGTCATCCGGCAATTCTGCCTGGGTGTTATTTATTTATAGTTTTGTGTTACGGAAGATAAAGCGTGGAGCGACGGAGTCGCTAAAACCAAAATAAAGAACGCCTGTTAATTCCAAGTGACAGGACGAGCATGAAAAAGATTATTGGATTAACCGTCGGTATGGCGTGCCTGGCTGCGGCCCTCAATGCCCAGGCAACCACCAGTGCGCAGTTGGTCGTCAGGGGCACGATTACACCGGCTGCCTGCAACCTCAGCCTGGCAGGCAGTGGCATCATCGACTACGGCACGATTCGCTCGGGTGAGTTGTCCCGCACGGCATTCAATCCGCGTGAAGAGAGGACCACTTCGCTGGTGATCAATTGCGGCACCACGCCTGCCAGGTTCGGGCTCACGTTTACTGATCTGCAAGCGGGCAGCAAGGTGGCGGGCATCCTCGGCGCGGGTTTCACCGAAGCACAGAACTATGGGTTGGGTATGGTGGGCGCCCGGCGTACCGGTGGCTATTCGGTCACTCTCAGGGACCTCAGGTCTTCCGGCACGACGCTGTTTCCAATCATGCGCACCGGTTTCGGGGCATGGTACAACAGCGATGGCAAAGTGGCCCAGTCGCCTAGCCAGTACTCCTGGCGTAATGGCGCGAGTATTACCCCTGCTGCTATCAGCCAGTTGACCGGCACGCTTGCGGTGAAAGCGGTGATCAACAAAGCTCAGGATCTGGATTTAAGCCGCGACATTTCCATTGATGGGCGCGCCACGCTTGTATTGAGTTACATCTAACTAACTGAAAACAGCCGATCAGAAAATTGACCTTTTCTTATTGGCTGTTTTTCTATGGGCGCGTGATCGCCAATCGTCAACGGCGTGAGTTGAGGGGAATACTGAGTGCGTGGTTTTTTAATAAGTTGTTCGCTGCTGTGGCCTATTTTTTTCAGTGCTGTTGCCGCCGCCGACGGTATGTTGCCGGAAACAACAGTGGTGGTGCTTTATGAAGAAGACGGCGAAGCCACCCTGAGTATCAAAAACACCGATGCGGGCCCGGCGCTGCTGCATTCCGTTGTTGAGAATGTGCCTGAAGACCTGGAGCCGCTACTGATTGTCACACCGCCGGTTACCCGTGTGGAGGCAGGCGACACCCAGCTGGTGCGTTTTATCAGTACCCTGAAACAGCCGCTCAAGACCCAGCGGCTCAAGCGCGTGTCGTTTGAGGGCATACCCCAGGCGCGGGCTGCAGGCGGTGCGACCATCGGCATTACCCTTCGGCAGAATTTGCCGCTGATCCTGCACCCCCAAGGCCTGCCGCGGCACCACACGCCCTGGGAGCTGTTGACGTGGAAGCGCGTCGGGGATCGGCTCAGCGTCCACAACGACAGCGCCTATGTAGTGCGCCTGGCGCCGGATGTGCAACTGCTGCCCCAAGGCACGCTGGCGACATTGCCGCGCACTTACATTTTGCCAGGCGAGGCATTGGTGGCGAAGGGCGAAGGTACGTTGGGCAATGTGGCTCACGTAGAGATCCAGCCCGCCACGGTCTACGGGTTTTCGGTAGATAACTACCGAGCGCCGGTCATCACCGATGAAGGTTGATCGGTTCATGATGGTGCCTTCGAGGCGCGGCATTGCCGGTATTGCCTGGCCCGGTCGATCCAAGTTGTCCATCGGCTTTGTGGCGCTCTGGAGTTTGCCTGGTATCGCGACCGCGCTGGAACTCGGGGAAGGGTTTGACCTGGCGGCCCTCACCACCCACGGCATAGACCCCAAGGTTGCCGATTACTTTCGCAGTGCGGCGCGCTTTCGCGAAGGTGTCCAGGTGGTGGGGTTACGGGTCAATGGCAACCCGCTTGGGCGGGTGGATGCTCAGTTTGGTCCACAGGGGGAGTTATGTTTCACCCCTGGGTTACTGGAGAAAGCCGGGCTGGTTAAACCTGGCGCAATCCTGCAGCCAGGCGCTCAGCCAGGCCAGGCCTGTCATGATTTTCTCGGCGCATTTCCCGCCACGATGGTGCGCCTGCGTCCCGGTACCGACGAAGTAGTGCTGGTGGTGCCAACCCAGGCCTTGCGCGAACCCGAGTGGGAAAGCGGGCATTTTTCCCAGGGCGGCGCGGCAGCGTTGTTCAACTATGACGTGCTGGGTTACGACAGCCACTCGCGCAGCGGACCCAGCCGGTTCGTGTCAGCCCACACCGAAGCGGGCTTCAACCTCGACGACTGGATTGTCCGCAGCCGCCAGTTCTATGTGTCTGACAACGGCCAGGCTCGCACCGAACACTTGCATGCTTATGCCCAGCGGGATTTCTCCGCGTTGCATTCGACGTTCCAGGCAGGCCAGCTCTCCAGCAATAACCCGCTGTTTGGCGGAATCCAACTGTCTGGCGTGCAGTTTTCCCCCGATGGGCAGTCCAGGACACCCGCAGGCGGCAATATCGCCGTGGTCGAGGGGTTGGCCCAAAGCCAGTCTCGCGTCGAGATACGCCAGTCCGGTGTCTTGGTCCACAGCACGT
The DNA here is from genome assembly GCF_014268375.2 of Pseudomonas salmasensis. Classification (NCBI taxonomy): domain Bacteria; kingdom Pseudomonadati; phylum Pseudomonadota; class Gammaproteobacteria; order Pseudomonadales; family Pseudomonadaceae; genus Pseudomonas; species Pseudomonas salmasensis. The sequence continues at coordinate 3,295,483 of NZ_CP077083.1, read as the reverse complement.
TGGTGCCTGAAGGACCGTTCCGGCTGACGGGGTTGCCCCTGCTCAACGCCACCAGCGACCTTGAGGTCAGTGTGATTGACGTGCGAGGCGCCAAGCGCCGTTTCGTGGTGCCGGCGGCGTCGTTCGCGGGGGCTGCCCCGGCGGCACCTGGGTACTATTTATCGGTGGGCGAGCTACGCAGAGCGGCGGGTGAAGAAGGGCCATCACCGGTAATCGCCATGGGCAGCGGCACCTGGGGGCTGGGGAGCCATTCGTCTGCGGGTTTTGGCTTGTTGAGTACCGATGACTATTGGGCGGCAGGGGGCACCCTGAGCAGCGTGTTTTTCCAGCGGGTTTCTGTCAACGCACGCCATAACCTGTCCCGAGATAGCCAGAAGGCCGTGTCCGGCTCACGCAGCAGCCTGTCACTGAGCGCACGGGTCGGGGCCAATATCGACGTCAACCTCAGCGCCACCACCCAGACGCGCGGTTATCGCGAGGTCACTGAGGTGGGCCAGTCGCTGAGGGCCGATGATCTCAATTCGCACTTCAAAAACCAGTACACCGCAGGCGTGAGCTGGGCCGACGCCACGCTGGGCGTATTTTCGTTGAATTACACCCGCAGCGCTCAATTTGGCGGCCAAACCAGTGAGCATGTGTTTGCCTCGTGGAACAAGTCGTTTGGCCGGGCCGACGTGGCACTGATCGCTGATTCCCAAGTGGGCGGTTCACGGGTTGGCCGTGACGCCAACTATGCCGGTGGCCGACGTGATCGTGCGGTAGATAACGACGTGTCCCTGCGGTTGCAAGTCAGTGTGCCCCTGGGCGGCGATCGCCGTGTGAGCAGCTACACCAGCCGCCGCGGGGAGCAATTTAGCGCAGGTACTGCACTGAGCGAACGGGTCAACGAGTATGTGAACTACGAAGTGGCGGTAGAGCGTGACATGCGGGCCCGGGAGCAATCGTTGCGTGGGCAGGTGAATGTGTTGCCACGCTATACACGAGTGGGCCTGGGCGTCAGCCGCGACCCGCTGGGCACCAGCTACACAGGCCAATGGCAGGGCGGTGCGGTGGCTCACGAAGGCGGGCTGACCTTTTCGCCTTACAGCGTGCAGGACACGTTTGGCATCGTCTCGGTCGGCGATATCGGCTCGGCGAAAGTCGAGACGCCACAAGGCCCGGTATGGACCGACTTCAGCGGCCAGGCGGTGATCGCCGGCTTGCCGGCCTACACCAACAGCCGCGTCCAGGTGCAGACCCCTTCCTTGCCCAAGCGGGTGGACCTGAAAAACGGCACCCAGGTCCTGGCGGCGGGCCGAGGTTCGTTCAATAAGGTGGATTTTGACGTGGTGAAAGTACGCCGGATGCTGGTGACCGCCAACGATCAGCACGGCCGGCCATTGCCTCAGGGCGCCTCGGTGTTCGGCAAGGGCAACCGCTTCCTCACCAGCGTGGTGGGCGAGGGCATGATTTTTCTCAACGATGTCTCCGAGTCGCAAAACCTGAAGGTTTCATTGCCCGACTCTTCCACTTGCCTGTTGCACATCGACCCCGAGGCCAAGCCTGACAATGACAAATTCTATGAGGCCACATCGGCGGTATGCCAGGGTGGTTAAGCGTGCCGGCCTGCCCTTGGCGCTCTCATGCATGCTGCTGGCAACGCCCGATGCGCAAGCTGAAAACTGCCGGCTATCGCTGAGCCAGTCGCACATCGACTATGGAGCCATACGCCGCGATGCAGTGGTTGAAAACGCCGCTGTGGTACTGGCCACTCGCACGTTCAACCTGACCGTGCTCTGCGTTGAGCCGGCGGCCATGGCCTTGCGTTTTGTTGCAGTGCCAGCCGATGGCCAGGGGTTTCGGTTTGGTCGTGAGGGGCGTTTGCGCTTGCGTCTCAAGCATGCCCAGGTCGATGGGCGAGCTGTCGGCTGGGCGTCTGCTCAAGCACCTGATGAATCGGCCAAAGGCCAGTTGCTACCCGGCCAGGCCTTGGTTGCGCGAGCCGCAGGTGCGCCGGTGGCAGGGCGGCGGCTCACCGCCCAGGTCGATATCGACACCGAACTGCCCTTTGACGCGTTGATGGTACGCGGGGAGGCGCAGCTTGAAGGGCGGGGCAGTTTCGAACTGGTCAGCCAGGCTGTTCCACCGAGCCAATGAAGTTGGCGAGCTCGACCGTTTTCGGGTTGGCGAACAACACCTTCGGGTCACCGGTTTCATGCACCTTGCCCTGGTGCATGAACACCAGCTTGTCGCCGACCTCACGGGCAAAACGCATTTCGTGAGTCACCATGATCAGGGTCATGCCGTCCTGGGCCAGTTGGCGCACCACGCTCAGCACTTCATTGACCAGTTCGGGGTCCAGGGCCGAGGTGATCTCATCGCACAGCAGCACCTTGGGCGACATGGCCAGGGCGCGGGCAATGGCGACGCGCTGTTGCTGACCACCGGACAAACGATCGGGAAAGGCGTCGAATTTTTCGCCCAGCCCCACCCGGTCCAGCATCTGCCGGGCCAGTTCGGCAGCCTTGGCCTTGGGCACTTTCTGCACCACTTGCGGCGCCAGCATCACGTTCTCGCCGACGGTCAGGTGCGGGAACAGATTGAATTGCTGGAACACCATGCCGACCTTCTGCCGCAGGCTGCGCAGGTCGGCGCGGGCGGCGTCGAGGTATTCGCCATCGACTTCGATGACGCCGTCGTTGATCGACTCCAGGCCATTGAGGGTGCGCAGCAAGGTGGACTTGCCCGAGCCGCTGCGGCCGATGATCGCCACCACCTGGCCTTCGTCCACCGTCAGGTCGATGCCCTTGAGTACGTGGTGATCGCCGTAATACTTATGCAGGGCAGAAATTCTAAGCAGAGGCATGCAGTCTCCTTTCCAGGTAGCGCGCACTGAGGGACAAGGGATAACAGAGCAAAAAGTAACCGAGGGCCACCAGGCCGTAGACCATGAAGGGTTCAAAGGTGGCGTTGGCGAGCATGCCGCCTGTCTTGGTCAGTTCGGTGAAGCCGATGATCGAGGTCACGGCAGTGCCTTTGACCACCTGCACCGAAAAGCCCACCGTCGGCGCGACAGCAATACGCAATGCCTGGGGCAGGATCACATAGCGCAGTTGTTCAAGCGGGTTGAGGGCCAGGCTGGCCGAGGCTTCCCATTGGCCGTGGGCAATGGAGTCGACGCAGCCGCGCCATATTTCAGCCAGGTAGGCGCTGGTAAACAGGGTCAAGGCAATCGCCGCGGCCAGCCAGGGCGATATATCCACGCCGAGCAGGGCAACGCCGAAAAATACCAGGAACAGCTGCATCAGCAGCGGTGTGCCCTGGAACAGTTCGATATAGGTGCGGGCCATATTGCGTGGCAACGCTTTGCGGCTGATGCGCAGGGTCATCACCAGTAGGCCGATCAGGCCGCCGCCCACAAACGCCACCAATGACAGCAGCAGCGTCCATTGCAGGCCGGTAAGCAGGTTGCGCACGATGTCCCAGAACGAAAAATCACTCATCGGCTGTTCCTCATGACAAACCGTCGGCCGATCCAGTTGAGTAACTGGCGAATCATCAGCGCCATGCACAGGTACACCAAGGTGGTCAGGGCATAGGTTTCAAAGGCGCGGAAATTACGCGACTGGATAAAGTTGGCGGCAAAGCTCAGCTCTTCGGTCGCGATCTGCGAACACACCGCCGAGCCGAGCATCACGATGATGATCTGGCTGCTCAGGGCCGGCCACACCTTGCCCAGGGCCGGTAGCAACACCACATGGCGGAACGCCTCGAAGCGCGTCATTGCCAGCGCCGCGGCCGCCTCCAGTTGCCCGCGTGGGATGGCCTGGATACCGGCACGAATGATCTCGGTGGAGTAGGCCCCCAGGTTGATCACCATCGCCAGCACGGCGGCTTGCCATTCGGTGATCTTCAACCCCAGGGACGGCAGGCCGAAGAAGATGAAGAACAATTGCACCAGGAACGGCGTGTTGCGGATCAACTCGACATACACCCCAAAGAGCCACGCAAACGGCTGGATCTTCCACGCCCGTACCACCGCGCCCACAGTGCCCAGTGCCACGCCGAGGATGGCACCAATGGCCGTCAGCTCAAGGGTGAACAGCGCGCCACGTAGAAGCAGGTCGGTATTGGCCAGCACCGGCACAAAGTCGAATTGATAGGCCATCTTTGAGCTCCGCGTCAGAGGTCGGCAGGCAGCGGTTCTTTGAGCCACTGCACGGCGTTTTTTTCCAGGCGGCCGTCAGCCTTGGCCGCCACCAGGATCTGGTTGACCTTTTCCAGCAACGCCGGCTCGTTCTTGTTCACGCCCACGTACACCGGTGAGTCCTTGAGTTTCACCTTCAGCGCGGGTACGCGTTTGGGGTTGCGTTCGCTGATGGCCACCATCACCACGTTGCCGCTGGCGATCAGGTCCACCTGGCCGGCCAGGTAGGCAGCAATGGTGGAGTTGTTGTCTTCAAAGCGCTTGATCGTGGCTTCCTTGGGCGCTACCGCTGTCAGCTCGATGTCCTCAATGGCGCCACGGGTCACGCTGATGGTCTTGCCCTTGAGGTCGTCGAGGCTGGCGATGGCGGCATCAGGCGGCCCAAACACGGCGAGGTAGAACGGCGCGTAGGCGTTGGAGAAATCGATGACCTTTGCACGCTCGGGGTTCTTGCCCAGGCTGGAAATCACCAGGTCGACCTTGCCAGTGGTGAGGAACGGGATGCGGTTGGTACTGTTCACCGGGGTCAGTTCCAGCTTGACCTTGAGTTGGTCGGCCAGCAGCTTGGCGGTGTCGATGTCCAGACCGCGTGGCTTCATGTCAGGGCCCACCGAACCAAACGGCGGGAAGTCCTGGGGCACGGCGACCTTCAGGGTGCCACGGGCGACGATGTCATCCAGACCATTCGCCTGGGCGGGTGCCTGGCTCAGCATCAGGCTGGCAAACAGGGCAGTGAGCAGGGCGCTGTAGCGCTTGGTCATGGCAACTCTCCGAAAATGGCGAAGGAATTTTCTGAGTTTGCCTAGTGCACAGCCCATGCCAGCACCGTTCGGATCGTCTGCAAGGCTGATGTTTATTGAGGTGCACAGGTCTTACTGGTCTGAACAGTGGCCAGGGTTTTCGCACCCTTTTCGAGCGTTTGCAAAAAGCCGCGAGCCCCTTTGGGGCGTGGCTTGCAGCCAGCCGTGAATAGTTTTACAACGGGTCACACACGCTATCGGGAACCCTGAGTTTTTATGAATTCCATTGCCCAAGCCGTACCGGAAGCGGCCTTGCAGGCCATCCGCAAATTGATCAAGGAGCAAGGCTTCGGGCCCGGCGACGCGTTGCCGTCCCAGCGCGACCTGGCCCTGCAATTGGGGGTGAGCCGGGCGTCTTTGCGTGAGGCGCTGTCGTCCCTCAGTGCCTTGGGCGTGGTCAGCGTGCAGCCGGGCAAGGGCGTGTTCGTGCAGGACGTGCAAGAGGCGCCGGGGTTCGCCTGGCCCTTTGCGGCGCAGGCTACGCCGTCGGATATCTTCCAACTGCGCTACGCCTTGGAGGGGTTTGCGGCGGGCTTGGCAGCGGTGACACTGACCCTCGAGGCACTGGACAGCCTGCAAGACAATGTTCAAGCCATGCGTAAAGTGCTCAAGGCGGGCGACTTCGAAGCGGCCGCCCGCCTGGACTTCGAATTTCACCAGCGCATTCTGCTGGCCAGCGGTAACCAGGCCATGGTGAGCATCCTCAGCGCCAGCGCCGAGGTGTTTCTGGAGAGTCAGAAGCTACCGTTCATCCGGCCGGAACGGGCCATGGAAACCTGGCAGGAACATCGCAGAATCCTGCGCGCCCTGGCCCGCCGCAGCAGTGCGGCGGCTCAGAAAACCATGCAGGAACATATACGTAATGCAGCGTTGCGCACGGGCATTGCATTTGTGACGCCCGCTACGCCGTGAGTGGGGCCATACCCGCACTCATTCGACTTCATAGCAAGACTCAATCAGACGCGGCTTCCTGAACAGGGGAAGGGCGGCTATGATGGGCAACGTTTTTTTTGCTTACAATCCGGAGACATCCATGAGCAGCGATCTTATCAAGCACGTCACCGACGCGTCCTTTGAAGCCGAAGTCCTCAAGGCTGACGGCCCGGTGCTGGTTGACTACTGGGCTGAATGGTGCGGCCCTTGCAAAATGATCGCTCCGGTCCTGGACGACATTGCAACCACTTACGCAGGCAAACTGACTATTGCCAAGCTGAACATCGACGAGAACCAGGAAACCCCGGCCAAGCATGGCGTGCGTGGTATCCCGACGCTGATGCTGTTCAAGAACGGCAATGTCGAAGCGACCAAAGTGGGCGCGCTGTCGAAGTCCCAGTTGCAAGCTTTCCTCGACGCGAACATCTAAGCGTCGTCAAAAAAGCCCCGCAAATAGCGGGGCTTTTTCGTAAAACAGGGCTAGACGCTCCGAAATCCAGGTGGTACATTCGGCCCCGCAGTGGTTTCTCCACTGCCCCCTGCAAGCCGTCGCCGACGCATTCCTTTTCGATTAGTACGCGATCCTGTCGCCTTCTCTGCGGCGCGGCCTCATTAAGCCAAAAGCTTAATTTCCCCCCTCCATAAATGATTACGTCATTCCTATATGAATCTGACTGAACTCAAGCAAAAGCCGATTACCGACCTGCTCCAACTGGCCGAAGAAATGGGCATAGAAAATATGGCCCGTTCGCGCAAGCAGGACGTGATTTTCTCCTTGCTCAAGAAGCACGCGAAAAGCGGCGAGGAAATCTCCGGTGATGGCGTGCTGGAGATTCTCCAGGACGGCTTCGGCTTCCTCCGCTCTGCAGACGCGTCCTATCTCGCCGGCCCAGACGATATCTACGTCTCGCCGAGCCAGATCCGTCGCTTCAACTTGCGCACTGGTGACACCATCGTTGGCAAGATCCGTCCTCCGAAGGAAGGCGAGCGTTACTTCGCCCTGCTCAAGGTCGACACGATCAACTTCGATCGCCCAGAGAACGCGAAAAACAAGATTCTCTTCGAGAACCTGACCCCGCTGTTCCCGACCGTGCGCATGAAGATGGAGGCCGGCAACGGCTCCACCGAAGATTTGACCGGCCGCGTGATCGACCTCTGCGCTCCGATCGGCAAAGGCCAGCGTGGCTTGATCGTCGCACCGCCGAAAGCCGGCAAGACCATCATGCTGCAGAACATCGCCGCGAACATTGCGCGTAACAACCCTGAAGTTCATCTGATCGTGCTGTTGATCGATGAGCGTCCGGAAGAAGTGACCGAAATGCAGCGCACCGTGCGCGGCGAAGTGGTTGCCTCGACGTTCGATGAGCCGCCAACCCGCCACGTGCAGGTTGCCGAAATGGTGATCGAAAAGGCCAAGCGCCTGGTCGAGCACAAGAAAGACGTGGTGATCCTGCTGGACTCCATCACCCGTCTGGCTCGCGCCTACAACACCGTGATCCCGAGCTCCGGCAAGGTGCTGACCGGTGGTGTCGATGCCCACGCCCTGGAGAAACCAAAGCGTTTCTTCGGCGCTGCGCGCAACATCGAAGAAGGCGGCTCGCTGACCATTATCGCCACCGCGCTGGTTGAAACCGGCTCGAAGATGGACGAAGTGATCTACGAAGAGTTCAAGGGTACCGGCAACATGGAACTGCCTTTGGACCGTCGCATCGCTGAAAAGCGTGTGTTCCCTGCGATCAACATCAACCGCTCCGGCACCCGCCGCGAAGAGTTGCTGACCGCAGACGACGAACTGCAGCGTATGTGGATCCTGCGCAAGCTGCTGCACCCGATGGACGAAGTTGCGGCCATCGAGTTCCTGATCGACAAGCTGAAAACCACCAAGACCAACGACGAGTTCTTCTTGTCGATGAAACGTAAGTAAATACTGCGTTTCTGGTCCAAAAAAATGGCGTCCCCCAGGGGGCGCCATTTTTTTTGCGTCGAGTTTGTATGGTTTTTATGGCATAAGTATCAGTTAAGTAACAAAAATTGACGCGTGACTACGCTCATTCCTTTCGTCACAGACTGACCACATTCATATGACCACTCTTGCTTACCGCAGAGACATCGACGGCCTGCGTGCCATCGCTGTCCTTGCAGTCGTGTTGTTTCACTTTGGCGTACCAGGCATCACTGGCGGTTTTGTTGGCGTTGACGTGTTTTTCGTCATTTCCGGTTTTCTAATCACGTCAATTATTTGGCGTGAGCGTCAAGCCGGACGCTTCAGCTTCATCGACTTCTGGGCTCGCCGCGCCCGGCGTATCTTGCCGGCCCTGTTTGTGATGATCGCGGCGACACTGGCAGTGGGTTGGTTTCTGTTGGCGCCCAAGGACTATGAAGAGTTGGGGCGGTCTGCGCATTATCAGGTGACCTTTACCTCGAACCTGTTGTTCTCACGCCAGCACGGCTACTTCGATGCCTCATCGGACATCAAGCCCTTGCTGCATACCTGGTCATTGGCGGTAGAAGAGCAGTTCTATATTTTCTTCCCGTTGCTGCTGACTTTGCTTTCCAGCCGTTTGAAGCACTGGCGCCTGGCATTGTTCGCGGTGCTGTTGGTGTCGTTTGGCATGAGCGTCTGGGCGGTTCAGCATGAGCCGCAGAAAGCTTTCTTCTTATTGCACCTGCGGGCCTGGGAGCTACTGGCCGGTGCGATGCTGGCGGTGCAGCCCAAGCGTGAATGGCGCGCCTCGCCGGCCTTGGCCCAAGGCGTCAGCCTGGCTTCCCTGGCATTAATCCTCGTCGCTGTGCTGGGCTACGACGCGAAAACCCCGTTCCCAGGTGCGACCGCGTTGTTGCCTGTGTTGGGGGTGGTCGGGTTGATCTGGGCCAACGGCCAGCAACAGACCTGGGTCGCTCGTCTGTTGGGCACACGGATCATGGTGGGTATCGGGCTGATCTCTTATTCCTGGTACCTCTGGCACTGGCCGGTATTCGTGTACGCCAACTATGCTGCGGTGGATGGCTTGAGCGCCCTGGAACTGGCGGGGCTGATGCTGCTTTCGCTGGTGCTGGGCTACCTGTCCTGGCGCTTCGTGGAAACGCCGTTCCGGGAAAAACGTTTGCTGGCCTCGCGTAAGGCGATTCTGGCGTCAGCCTTGGTCGGCATTCTGGGGCTGGGTTTCACTGGCCTGGCGATCCGTGAGTTCGACGGCGTGCCTTCGCGCTTGTCCGAACAGGCGTTGCGCTTTGCCCAGGCCAAGAAGTGGAGCCCGGACCTGTTGGCGTGCATGGCCGACAAAGATACCCCCGATGAACGCTTGTTCTGCCATTTCGGCCCCAAAGGCCAATCGGTTTCAGCGCTGGTATGGGGTGACAGCCACGCTACCGCGCTGATACCGGCCCTCAAAGAGGGCGCTGATCGCCACGATATCAGCCTGGTTGAAGCCAGTTTTGCCGGCTGTATTCCCCTCGATGGCCTGGAAAATATTGCCCGCTGCGCGCATTTCAACCGTCGCGTCGAGAAGGCCATGGCCGAGCAGACATTCAGCGATGTGGTGTTGGCCGCCCGCTGGAGCCTGTATGTGTATGGGCAAATGTCCGGTGACAAGGAGCATGCGCTCAAGGACCCTGGCACCGGCCAGTACGTGCGTGCCGTCGCCGAACAACGCTTTGCTCAAGGCCTGCGCGAGCGCATCCAGGGCTTGCGCGCTGCTGGGCACAAGGTCTGGCTGGTCAAGGAAGTGCCGCTGCAGGAAATCATCGTGCCTTACCGGCTCAGCCGCCTGGCCATGATGAATCGCCCCGTGGACGGTGAAGGGCTTGCCTTGGCCGAGCATGTGAAGCGCCAGGCGTTTATCACGCAGTTGTTTGATGAGTTGGCGGCGGCCGACAGTGGTGTCGCGGTGCTGGACCCTGCGCCTTTGCTGTGCGGCGCCGATGGGTTGTGCCGGGTCGAACTCAATGGCCGCGCGCTGTATACCGACGATAACCATCTTTCAGACGTTGGCGCGCGACACATCGAAGCCTTCCTGGAGCCGTTGTTCAGTTCGTTGCAATCACGCGGATTGACGGCCAATTAAGCTGCCAGCCGCCCTCAGAGCAGGTAGGATGTACGCCTATTTTACGGGTGGCATGGTTAATGAAATTCAAGGATCTTCGGGATTTCGTGCAGCAACTTGAGCAGCGCGGAGAGTTGAAACGTATCCAGATGCCGATTTCTCCGGTGCTGGAAATGACTGAGATTTGCGACCGTACCTTGCGCAACAAGGGCCCGGCGCTGTTGTTCGAAAACCCGACCGGCTTTGATATCCCGGTGCTGGGCAACCTGTTCGGCACTCCCGAGCGCGTGGCCTTTGGCATGGGCGCCGAGTCTGTCAGCGAGCTGCGCGAGATCGGCAAGCTGCTGGCGTTTCTCAAGGAGCCCGAGCCGCCCAAGGGTTTGAAGGACGCCTGGTCCAAGCTGCCGATCTTCCGCAAGATCATCGCCATGGCCCCCAAGGTGGTCAAGGACGCGGTGTGCCAGGAAGTGGTCATTGAGGGGGATGATGTCGACCTGGCCATGCTCCCGGTGCAAACCTGCTGGCCCGGCGACGTCGGCCCGTTGATCACCTGGGGCCTGACCGTCACCAAAGGCCCGAACAAGGACCGCCAGAACCTCGGTATCTACCGTCAGCAAGTCATTGGCCGTAACAAAGTGATCATGCGCTGGCTGAGCCACCGTGGCGGCGCCCTCGACTTCCGCGAGTGGTGCGAGAAGCATCCCGGCCAGCCGTTCCCGGTTTCCGTGGCCCTGGGGGCTGACCCGGCGACCATCCTCGGCGCAGTGACGCCCGTGCCCGACAGCCTCTCCGAATATGCCTTCGCCGGCTTGTTGCGCGGTAATCGCACGGAGTTGGTGAAGTGCCGCGGTAACGACCTGCAAGTGCCGGCCACCGCCGAGATCATTCTTGAAGGTGTGATTCACCCAGGTGAAATGGCCGATGAAGGCCCGTACGGCGACCACACTGGTTACTACAACGAAGTCGACAGCTTCCCGGTGTTCACCGTCGAGCGCATCACCCATCGGGTCAAGCCGATCTACCACAGCACCTACACGGGTCGTCCGCCCGATGAGCCGGCCATCCTCGGCGTGGCGCTCAACGAAGTGTTCGTGCCGATCCTGCAAAAGCAATTCCCGGAAATCACCGACTTCTACCTGCCGCCCGAGGGCTGTTCGTATCGCATGGCCATCGTGACCATGAAGAAGTCGTATCCGGGGCATGCCAAGCGGGTAATGCTCGGTGTGTGGTCGTTTTTGCGACAGTTCATGTACACCAAGTTCGTTATTGTCACCGACGACGACATCAATGCCCGGGACTGGAACGACGTGATCTGGGCCATCACCACGCGCATGGACCCCAAGCGCGATACGGTGATGATCGACAACACGCCTATCGACTACCTCGACTTCGCGTCGCCGGTATCGGGCCTGGGCTCGAAGATGGGCCTGGATGCCACGCACAAATGGCCGGGCGAAACCACGCGTGAGTGGGGCCGGGTGATCGTCAAGGATGAAGCCGTCACGGCGCGGGTCGATGCGATCTGGAAAGAATTGGGAATAGATTGATGCGTGTAACCCTGCAACCTTCCGGTGCTGTGCTGGAACTGGCCCCTGGCGAGCGAATCCTCGAGGGCGCACGCCGCCTGGGCTATGAGTGCCCCCAAGCCTGCCGTAATGGCGTGTGCCATGTCTGCGCGGCGTTGCTGGTGGAGGGCCGCGTACAGCAAGCCGGGGAGGTGCGCGATCATGGTGAGTTCTACACCTGTATCGCCGAGCCGCTGGAGGACTGCGTGGTGTTGTGGGATGGCGTTCTGGCGCCGGGAGAGTTGCCGTTGCGCCAATTGTCGTGCCAATTGATCGAGTGTGTGCAAGTGGGTGGCGATGTGTGGCGTGTGCGCCTGCGCGCCCCGGCAGGCAAGGCGGTGCGTTACCACGCCGGGCAATACCTGATGATCGAGCGGGACAGCGGCGAGAAGTCGGCGTTCTCCCTGGCCTCGGCGCCCCATGCCGGGCGTGAGTTGGAGTTGCATGTACTGGCACGGGAAGCCAGTGCGCGCAGCCTCATCGAGCAGTTGCAGCGCAACCAGATGGCGCGCGTCGAGCTGCCGTTTGGTGACACTCACCTGGCCGAATTGCCGGATGGGCCACTGGTGCTGATGGCTGCCGGCACCGGCATGGCGCAGATGCACAGCCTGATCGAGCATTGCCGCGCTTCAGGTTTCAAGCACCCGGTGCATCTGTACTGGGGCGTGCGCCTGCCGGAAGATTTCTACGAAATCGAGCACTGGGATCAATGGCTGCATTTACCCAACCTGTTCCTGCACAAAGTGGTCAGCGACCTGTGTGGTTGGGAAGGGCGCTGTGGTTTGCTGCATGAGGCAGTGTGCGAAGACATTGCCGACCTCAATAGCGTGCATGTCTACGCCAGCGGTTCGCCGGCGATGATCTACGGCACCCTGGACGCACTGGTTAACGCCGGCATGGATGCGCACCGGATGCGCGCCGACGTCTTCGCCTACGCCCCAAGGCCCTAATGTGGGAGCTGGCTTGCCTGCGATGACGGCCTGTCAGCCGACACCTATCTACCTGACCCCCCGTGATCCAACTGTGGGAGCTGGCTTGCCTGCGATAGCGGCCTGCCAGTCGACACAGTTATACCGAGTACATATCCATTGCTGCGGTAACGGCCACCTAGGGTTCCGCCCTGACGGCGGCTCACTTTTGAAAAGCGCAAAAGTAAGCAAAACGCTCTTGCCCCGCCACTCGGCACCTCGCTTGGGCTCGGTTTACCCCCCAAATCACTGTCGAATTACGGCCAGCGTGGTTTAACGGGGCGCCTGAGATCAAGATCACAAGCAGATCAAGATCAAGAGCGGCTCGCTGCGCATCGTGGTTACCGTCTGTTGCTACAGCCCACAAAGTTGCGTAGATGCCTATGCTGCGATAGCGGTGGGTCAGCGCCTCATTTGATGACTGGCACACCGCTATCGCAGGCAAACCAGCTCCCACCCGGGACCGCGCGGTGTCAGAAGCGTACTCCAGTCGTCACCATCGCCGCGTTGAACCCGAGCAATACCAGCTCCGCCGCCACCGGCCCGTAATGCGTGCCCACCGACGGAATGATCACCGGCGCCACGCCGAATCGGTTCAACGGGATCTTGTCGCGGTACTCGCCGCGATAGCCCTGGAGCAGCCCGCCAGTCAATTTTGCATACACCGGATAGTCGGCCATGTCATAGCGCTTGCCCACATAGGCGTAGTACGAGCGCTGGCGGAACGAGTTGCGAAAAGTCACCCCGCCGTACAGAAGGCCCGACGCCTCGTTGCGTTCCAGGCCGATCAAGTCCTGCTTGTTGTTGTGCTCAGGGTCGGGTGCGAAGTGCCGGGTGTAGACGCTGGTCTGGGCATACCAGAAGCCTTTGTCTTCGTTGGCGGGTGGGGTTTCGCTCGCCAGAGCGGTGGTGGCTTGGGCCAGGAACAACAGCGCAGGCAATCGAAATTTTTTCATGGGGCGACCTCGATAGTCGATGTGATGAACGGCTAAGTGGGGTCGTTGTGTGCGCGCTAGTTTGACGGCTTGGCGCCCGCCCAGGCTGAACCGGGGCTGACAGTAGCGGGATTAACCGTGCAGATCCTGACGAGTGGTGGGCGTTGATTATGCCCAATGGGACTTTTTCGCCGTACGGTTACAGCGCTGGGTTTTATTACGGTAAAGTCGCTTACAACTGGTAACACACAGGAGGCGCACCGCATTTCGCCATGACCGCCATTGAAACCGATCTTCTGCAATTGGCTTACCCTCCGCGACTCGATCTTGGGCCGCAACTCACACACGAACAGTTAATGAGCTCGATGCAAGCCACCATGGCTCGGCATAAGGGTGGGCCGGTGTGGCTATTTGCTTATGGTTCGCTGATCTGGCGCCCTGAATGTTCATCCACCGAACGCGTGCGGGCGCGGGTCCACGGTTATCACCGGGGCTTGTACCTGTGGTCCCATGAGCATCGGGGTACACCGGAGTTGCCGGGGCTGGTGTTCGGGCTGGATCGCGGTGGTTCCTGCAGCGGGTTCGCCTATCGTTTGCCGGAAGACCAGTTGGAGGCCTCGCTGTATGCCCTGTGGCAACGCGAGATGCCTTACCCCTCTTACCGGCCGCACTGGCTCAGTTGCCGATTGCAAGATGGCAGTACCGTGCAGGCGTTAGGGTTTGTGTTGGAGCGGCATTTGCCCAGCTATGCCGGCAACTTGCCCGATATCGTGCTTAATCATGTGCTGCAAAGCGCTTGCGGGCGTTACGGCACCACTCGCGATTATGTCGAGCAGACCGTGAACGCCCTGCGTAGCCACGCCATGCCAGATAAAAACCTGGAGGCGCGGCTCAAGCGTTGTGCCAGGGATTGTCCGGGCGGTTAACGCGCCGAGCTGACACTGTTGGTGTGCCACAGCGTAGGGATCAGGAATGCGATCGCCAGTACACAGGCGCTGATCAGCAGTACAAAACCGCCGTCCCAGCCGAAATGGTCAACCGTGTAGCCCATGGCGGCACTTGCGGCTACCGAACCACCGAGGTAACCGAACAAGCCTGTGAAGCCTGCTGCGGTGCCGGCGGCTTTCTTCGGTGCCAGCTCCAGCGCCTGCAGGCCGATCAGCATCACCGGGCCGTAGATCAGGAAGCCGATGGAGAACAGCGCAATCATGTCGATCATCGGGTTGCCCGGCGGGTTGAGCCAGTAAACCAGGGTTGCCACTGTTACCAGGGCCATGAACACGATGCCGGTCAGGCCGCGGTTGCCACGGAAGATCTTGTCCGACATCCAGCCGCACAGCAGCGTGCCGGGGATACCTGCCCACTCGTAGAAGAAGTACGCCCAGGACGACTTATCGACGGTGAAGTGCTTGGCTTCTTTCAAATAGGTGGGCGCCCAGTCCAGTACGCCATAACGCAGCAGATAGACGAACACGTTGGCGAAGGCGATGTACCAGAGCATTTTGTTGCGCAGCACGTATTTGACGAAGATTTCCTTGGCGCTGAATTCGTCTTCGTGGCTGGCGTCGTAGCCTTCTGGGTAGTCGTTCTTGTATTTCTCGATAGGCGGCAAGCCCACCGATTGCGGGGTGTCGCGCATGGTGATGAAGGCAAACGCCGCGACCGCCAGGGCCACGGTGGCCGGCACATAGAACGCTGCATGCCAGTCGTTGAACCACGCCATGCCCAGCAGGAACAGCGGGCCGATCAGGCCACCGCCGACGTTATGCGCCACGTTCCACACGGACACCACGCCGCCGCGTTCTTTCTGCGACCACCAGTGCACCATGGTGCGCCCACTTGGCGGCCAGCCCATGCCCTGGGCCCAGCCGTTGATGAACAGCAAAATGAACATCATGGTCACGCTGGACGTTGCCCAAGGCGCGAAACCGAAAATGAACATCACCCCCGCCGAAACCAGCAGGCCAAAGGGCAGGAAATAGCGTGGGTTGGAGCGGTCGGACACCAGGCCCATCAGGAATTTGGACAAGCCGTAGGCAATCGCGATCGCCGACATCGCCAGGCCCAGCTCACCACGGGTGTAACCCTCGTCGATCAGGTAGGGCATGGCCAGGGAGAAGTTTTTACGCAGCAGGTAGTAGCCGGCGTAACCAAAGAAAATACCCGCGAAGATCTGCCAGCGCAGCCGTCGGTAGGTACTGTCTATCTTTTCTTCAGGCAGGGGCGCCTGGTGTGCGGCAGGACGAAAGAAAGCAAACATTCAAGAGCTCCAAATTTCTTGTTTTGACTGCGGATGCGAATGTTACAGTTTCGTTACCGAAAATAGCATCGCCTCTTATCCGCAAACACAGGAAACGCGAGCAATTGCATGTTCTTTTACGAACATGTCGCTAATAGATAAGTTGTGGGCGTGATTAGGTCCTAAGACCACTGAGTAACCACTGTGGGAGCAGGCAAGCCAGCTCCCACATGGATTGCATTTCAGGTGTGTTATCGGGTTTGGACAACTATTTTACCCACCGCCTTGCGCTGCCCCAGGTCATTGATCGCCTGCGCGGCCTGTTCCAGTGGATACACCTGCGACACCAATGGCTTGAGCTTGCCCTCGCCATACCAGGTGAACAATTGCTGGAAGTTCGCCGCATTGTCCTGCGGTTGGCGTTGGGCAAACGAGCCCCAGAACACGCCGACCACCGCTGCGCCCTTGAGCAACGCCAGGTTCACCGGCAGTTCAGGAATACGCCCGCTGGCGAAACCCACCACCAACAGGCGCCCATTCCAGGCGATCGAACGAATGGCCTGGTCAAACAGGTCACCACCCACTGGGTCGTAGATAACATCGGCGCCGTTGCCATCGGTCAGGCGCTTGACCTCATCCTTGAGGCTGGCTTCGCTGTAGTTGATCAGCTCATCGGCGCCGGCCGCCTTGGCCACTGCGAGTTTATCGGCGCTGCTGGCAGCAGCAATCACCCGAGCGCCCATGGCCTTGCCGATCTCCACGGCAGCCAGGCCCACGCCGCCGGACGCCCCAAGCACCAGCAGGGTCTCGCCGGGTTGCAGGTTGGCGCGTTGTTTCAGCGCATGCATGGAAGTGCCGTAGGTCATGCTGAAGGCGGCGGCGGTGTTGAAATCCATGCTCGGCGGGATCGGCAGCACGTTATAGCCGGGCACCGCGACCTGCTCGGCAAAGCTGCCCCAACCGGTCAGGGCCATCACGCGGTCACCGGCTTTCAGGTGGCTGACTTTCTCACCCACCTCGCTGACCACGCCTGCCGCTTCGCCACCGGGTGAGAACGGAAAGGGCGGCTTGAACTGGTATTTGCCTTCGATGATCAGCGTGTCCGGGAAATTCACCCCGGCCGCGTGCACGTCCAACAAGATTTCATTCTTCTTGATCGCCGGGCTGGCGATCTCTTCCAGCACCAGGGTTTCGGCGGGGCCGAAGGCTTTGCACAGCACAGCTTTCATCGGACTATTCCTTTTGGCGTCGTGGCCGATAAGTGTAGGAGGGTACGCCCGTGGGTCAACGAGCATGCCCACGCCTGATAAGCCCCCATAAGCTTGTGCTCAGCCTTGCTAGCGTTATGCTACCCGGCAACCGAATTCGAGGAATGAACTGTGAAAGCGTGGATCCTGTTGATGCTGGCCCTGACCTTGCCGATGGCAGCCCAGGCCGAAGAGGCCAAAGAGGGCGAGGCGCCGAAGGTCAGCTATATC
Organism: Pseudomonas salmasensis; assembly: GCF_014268375.2. NCBI lineage: Bacteria > Pseudomonadati > Pseudomonadota > Gammaproteobacteria > Pseudomonadales > Pseudomonadaceae > Pseudomonas > Pseudomonas salmasensis. The sequence goes on along the minus strand of NZ_CP077083.1, from coordinate 3,278,336 downwards.
AGCCTGAGCCCGCCGTTCGTGGGCAATTACGGCCTGGATGGCACCGCCAAGCTCAAGGTCTACAAGGCCGACATTGCCCTGCGCGTGACCGGCGATGAAGCGGCGAAGCTGGTCAAGGCCAACGACCCCTTGATTCGCAACCAACTGGTGGCGCTGTTTACCCAGCAGACCAACGAGACCATGAGCAGTGTGGAAGGCAAGGAAAAGCTGCGCCAAGAGGCGTTGAAGCAAACGCAGCAAGTGATGAACGATGAAACCGGCAAGCCGGTGGTAGAAGACCTGCTGTTCAACAACCTGATCATCCAGTAGGAGCGACTTGCTCGCGAAAAACGTCAACGATAACGCGTGCTTCCTGGATAAACGCGGCGCCTGTGAGTTTTTCGCGAGCAAGCTCGCTCCTACAAGAAACCGGGGTTAGTTAAAGCAACTGAAGGACCGCTGCCCACTGCTCTGGTGTGACCGCCATGACAGAAAGCCGGCTGCCCTTCTGCACCAGCGGCATTTGCGCCAGTGCAGTTTGCTGCTTTAGATAGCCCAGGCCCAGCACCTTGGGGAAGGTCTGCACATGGGCGACATCGATCGCGCTCCATGGGTTTTTCTCCGGCGTGGCCTTGGCGTCGAAATAGTGGCTTTCTGGTTCCAGCGCAGTGGGGTCCGGGTAGGCGGCCCGGATGATTTTGCCGATGCCGGCAATCCCTGGCTCCGGGCAACTGGAGTGATAGAAGAAAAACTCGTCGCCCACGGCCATGGCGCGCAAAAAGTTGCGCGCCTGATAGTTGCGTACGCCGTCCCAGCGCGCTTCGCCGAGCTTTTCCAGGCCGTTGATGGAGAGTTCGTCGGGCTCGGATTTCATCAGCCAGTAGGCCATTTTTGGGCTCCTGAAAAAGGCATTGGGCAAGTTGTCGGGCAATTGCATGACAAACCGACAGTCGGTTGGCGTCAAGGTTTGCGTGTTGGTTCACGTTACCGCAGAATGCGCGCTTTTAAGCTTGACGCAGCTGCAACGGACTACTTTGGAACGTTGTTGTCATCGTGTACGAGGTGCCTGAAAGGGGGGCAATCGATGCAACGTAAGCCGGATTTACTATGGATTTTGGTTATTTTGTTTGGTCTGGGCGTCGTGACCACCGGTTATGCCCAAAGCCTGTGGTCGAACAAGACCGATGCACCGGTTGAACTGGCTCAGCAGCAGCCACAACCGTTCAAGCGTTAACTCAAGCATTCACCAAGGCGCCGCTGTTTCCAGCGGCGTTTTTGCGACATACCACTGCTTATCGGTCACCGTCCCCGCCAACGGCACATCCCAGCTGGCCTGCGCCAGGCGTTCGACTTTCTGGCATTCATGGGCCAGCCCCAGCAGTGTTGGCTTGCGCCAGCTCTGGCGGCGGGCAAGATAGGCCAGGCTGCGGTCGTAAAACCCGCCACCCATGCCCAGGCGCCCACCTCCATCATCGAACCCCACCAACGGCAACAACACCAGGTCCAGCGCCCAGACCTTGCGTTGGTGATGGGCATTGACCCGTGGCTCAAGGATGCGAAAGCGGTTGGGCAGCAACTTATCCCCAGGCCGTACGCGCTGGAACACCATCTTGGTGCGCGGCCAGGCGCTGAGCACCGGCAGGTAAGTGGCCTTGCCGCGGCGCTGGGCTGCACGCAGCAGCAGGCGCGGATCGATTTCACCGTCCGTGGGCAGATATAAAGAGATATGTTTGGCCCGGCGAAACAGCGGGTGCTGTGCCAGTTGCCGGTACAGGCCGTGAGCGGCCTGGCGCTGCTCGCTCGGCGTGAGGGCGCGGCGGGCCTTACGCAACATGCGTCGAAGTTGCGGACGAGATAGCGGCGCAGGTTCGGTCATGGTTTTCCGGCTCATAAAACAATGCCAGTCCGGGGACTGGCATTGAGTTTGGGAATTCAGGCTCCCCGACAGAGCCGCTGTCGACTTAGCCCTTGAACCCGAAAGTTCAAGGTGGAAGAAGCAGTAGGCTTTAAGGCTTTCCGTCTAGCGGACATGCACACCAGCCCAACGTGCAACTTCCAGGGTAGTGCGAATCGGCTCAGGGACATCGCCGACTGGCAAACACGCCAGGGAGTGGGGCGAGTATACCTTAAACCTGCTCGGCAATCAGCCCTTGGGTGTTTCTGAATCGGTGGAAAGCACCAGATCCACGCGATCGAGCAGGTCACGCACCTGCTCGCGCGTCGAGCCGCTGGCCTGTACGTCAGGGCGCTCCTGCTTATGCAGCAGGTCGTGGGTAATATTCAGCGCGGCCATCACGGCGATGCGGTCGGCGCCGATCACTTTGCCGCTGCTGCGGATTTCGCGCATCTTGCCATCCAGGTAGCGGGCAGCGCTCACCAGGTTGCTGCGTTCTTCCTGGGGGCAGATGATCGAATATTCTTTGTCGAGGATCTGCACGGTAACGCTATTGCTTGAACTCATGAGTCTTGCTCCAGGGCCTTCAGGCGCGAAATCATCGATTCGACCTTACGCCGGGCGATTTCGTTTTTTTCAATGAGGTGAGCGCGTTCCTCGCGCCAGGTCTTTTCCTGAGCTAATAGGAGTCCGTTTTGACTCTTAAGTTGCTCGACCCGATCAATTAGCAGTTCGAGTCTGGCCATCAGCGCTTGCAGGTCGGTGTCTTCCATTGGGTTCCACTGGATTTGTCTGATGAATGGCAACTGCAGGATAAACGATCTGACGCCCTCGATAGTCTTGGTGCGTCTGCCGGTGCTAGGATACAGCGCTCCATTCTAGACATTGCGCCGTCTGGCGCCTAGCTCACCATGCCCATTCAGAATTCCCCGTACGACGCTTTTTCCAAACTGCTGAGCACCAGCGGTCACCCATGCTCGCCTGCCGAACTGCACGGCGTGCTGTTGGGCCGCAGTTGCACCGGCGTGGGCTTTGATGCCGACAACTGGCTGGCCGATGTGGCCGAGCTGCTGGAAACCGAACCCACCGACAATGTGCGTAACGCATTGATCGGCCTGCAAGAAATGGTCAAGGGCGAGCTGACCGGTGATGACGTCACCGTGGTCCTGCTGCTGCCTACCGACGACGCCCCGCTGGCTGACCGCGCCGCCGCGCTGGGCCAATGGTGCCAGGGTTTCCTCCACGGTTTCGGCGTGAATGCCGGCGGCCTGGAGCTGAGCACCGACGCCAAGGAAGTGCTGCAGGACCTGGCGGCCATCTCCCAGGTGCAAGATGCCCTGGAAGAATCCGAAGACGGTGAAGGCGACTACATGGAAGTCATGGAATACCTGCGCGTCGCGCCGCTGCTGCTGTTCACCGAGACCCGCAAGTCCGCTGAGCCCGCCGCGCCCAAGCCGTCGCTGCACTGAGAAAGGACACCCATCTGCCCATGATCCATATCCCCAAAGCGGAATACACCCGGCGTCGCAAGGCGCTCATGGCGCAGATGGAACCCAACAGCATCGCGATCCTGCCGGCCGCCGCCGTGGCCATCCGCAACCGCGATGTCGAGCATGTCTACCGCCAGGACAGCGATTTCCAGTACCTGAGCGGTTTCCCCGAGCCCGAAGCGGTGATCGTGCTGATGCCCGGTCGCCAGCACGGCGAGTACGTGCTGTTCTGCCGCGAGCGCAATGCCGAGCGCGAATTGTGGGACGGCTTGCGTGCGGGCACCGAGGGCGCGATCCGCGACTTTGGCGCTGACGACGCCTTTCCCATTACCGATATCGACGACATCCTGCCCGGCCTGATCGAAGGCCGCGACCGCGTGTACTCGGCCATGGGCAGCAATGCCGAATTCGACCGGCATGTAATGGAGTGGATCAACGTGATCCGTTCCAAGGCGCACCTGGGCGCCCAGCCGCCGAACGAATTCGTTGCCCTGGATCATCTGCTGCACGACATGCGCCTGTATAAATCGGCGGCAGAAGTGAGGGTGATGCGTGAGGCCGCGCGCATTTCCTGTGTGGCCCATGTGCGGGCGATGCAGGCCAGCCGTGCCGGTTTGCATGAGTTCAGCCTGGAAGCCGAACTGGATTACGAGTTCCGCAAGGGCGGCGCGAAAATGCCGGCCTATGGCTCCATCGTCGCCGCTGGGCGCAACAGCTGCATCCTGCATTACCAGCAGAATGACGCGGTGCTCAAGGACGGCGATCTGGTGCTGATCGACGCCGGGTGTGAGATCGACTGCTACGCCAGCGACATCACCCGTACCTGGCCGGTCAACGGCAAGTTTTCGCCCGAGCAAAAGGCGATCTACGAGATTGTGCTGGCCTCCCAGGAAGCCGCCTTCAAGCAGATCGCGCCGAACAAACATTGGAACCAGGCCCACGAGGCGACCGTGCAGGTCATCACCGCCGGCCTGGTGAGGCTGGGGTTGTTGCAAGGTGACGTTGACGAGTTGATCGCCAGCGAAGCCTACCGCGCCTTCTACATGCACCGTGCCGGCCATTGGCTGGGCATGGATGTGCATGATGTGGGCGAGTACAAAGTGGGCGGTGAATGGCGCGTGCTGGAAGTGGGCATGGCCTTGACCGTGGAGCCGGGCATCTATATTTCCCCGGACAACCAGAACGTGGCAAAGAAATGGCGTGGCATTGGCGTGCGCATCGAGGACGACGTGGTAGTGACCAAGCAAGGCTGTGAAATCCTGACCGGCGGTGTGCCCAAGACCGTTGCCGAGATCGAAGCGTTGATGGCGGCTGCCCGATGAGCCGGGTTAACCTGGCGATTATCGGTGGCGGCCTGGTGGGCGCCAGCCTGGCCCTGGCATTGCAAGCGGGGGCCAAGGCGCGGGGTTGGAAAATCGTGCTGATCGAACCCTTTGCACCGGGCGACAGCTACCAGCCGAGCTACGATGCGCGCTCTTCTGCGCTGTCGTTTGGCGCGCGCCAGATTTACCAGCGGCTGGGCCTGTGGCAAGCCATTTCCCGGCGCGCCGAGCCGATCAAGCAGATCCACGTGTCGGACCGTGGGCGTTTCTCCACCGCGCGCTTGTCGGCGATGGAGGAGGGCGTGCCGGCCCTGGGTTATGTGGTGGAAAACGCCTGGCTCGGCCAATGCCTGTGGCAAGGCTTGGACAAGGAGGTGGTGAGCTGGCGTTGCCCGGCAGAAGTCACGCGCATGGAGCCGCTGCCCGATGGCTATCGCCTGACCCTCAACGATGAAACCGTGCTGGAATGCGACCTTGCCGTATTGGCCGATGGCGGCCGCTCCGGCTTGCGTGAGCAATTGGGCATTGGCGTGAAAACCCGGCCCTACAACCAGAGCGCGCTGATCGCCAACATCACCCCGAGCGAAGCCCACAATGGCGAGGCGTTCGAGCGCTTTACCGATGAAGGCCCAATGGCCTTGCTGCCGTTGCCGGACAACCGGTGCGCGCTGGTCTGGACCCGCATCGGCATGGACGCCCAGCGCCTGGCCAGCCTCGACGAGCGTAGCTTCCTGAGCGAATTGCAGGGCGTGTTCGGGTATCGCCTGGGCACGCTCAAGCAAGTGGGCGCGCGTCACCTGTACCCGTTGACCCTGGTGGAAGCCGAAGAGCAAGTGCGCTCGCACCTGGCCGTTCTGGGCAATGCCGCCCACAGCCTGCACCCCATTGCCGGGCAGGGGTTCAACCTGTCCCTGCGCGATGCCAATGCCTTGGCCGAAGCGCTGTTGGCCGGGCCGGCGGTGCCGGGTGACCTGGCGACTTTGCAAGGCTATCGCGAGCGTCAGCGCCTGGACCAGCAACTCACCGTAGGCTTCTCCGACCAGGTCACGCGCCTGTTCGGCAGTGCTCAGCCATTGGTGGCGCTGGGCCGCAATATGGGCTTGCTCGGCCTCGACCTGTTGCCCCCGGCCAAACGCTGGTTCGCCCGTCAGGCCATGGGCCTGGGCACGCGTTCCGATGTTTGAAGCGGACCACACCTTTACTTGCGGCCTGTGCCGCACACGAGACAAGGCTTGAATATGGACATGCGCGCAGATGTGCTGATTGTCGGGGCCGGAATGGTCGGAAGCGCCCTGGCGCTGGCGTTGCAGGGCAGTGGCTTGCAGGTGCTGCTGCTCGACGGCAGCCCGTTGAGCGTCAAGCCGTTTGAGCCGGCTGCGGCGTTTGAACCGCGGGTGAGCGCGTTGTCGGCGGCCAGCCAGCGCATTCTTGAGCGCCTGGGCGTGTGGGACGGCATCGTCTCGCGTCGTGCCAGCCCCTATGGCGAAATGCAGGTATGGGACGGCAGCGGCACCGGGCAGATCCACTTCTCGGCGGCCAGTGTGCATGCCGAGGTGCTTGGGCATATCGTCGAAAACCGCGTGGCGCAGGATGCCTTGCTCGATCGCCTGCATGACTGCGACCTCGGCCTGCTCGCCAACGCACGCCTGGAACAGATGCGCCGCTCTGGCGATGATTGGTTGCTGACCCTGGCCGACGGTCGCAAGCTGCGCGCGCCGCTGGTGGTGGCCGCCGACGGTGCCAACTCCGCCGTACGCCGCCTGACCGGTACACCTACCCGCGAATGGGATTACCTGCATAACGCCATCGTCACCAGCGTGCGCAGCAGCCAGCCGCACCAGCGCACCGCGTGGCAACGCTTCACCGACACCGGCCCGCTGGCGTTCCTGCCGCTGGTACGCGATGGGCAGGAAGACTGGTGCTCGATTGTCTGGTCGACCACGCCTGCTGAGTCCGAGCGCTTGATGGCGCTGGATGATGAACGCTTCTGTCGCGAACTGGAACGTGCCTTCGAAGGGCGCCTGGGCACCGTGGTCAGCGCTGACCCGCGTGTGTGCGTACCGTTGCGCCAGCGCCATGCCAAACGCTATGTGGCCGAAGGCTTGGCGTTGATCGGCGACGCCGCCCACGTCATCCACCCGTTGGCGGGGCAGGGCGTCAACCTGGGCTTCCTCGATGCGGCTGTGCTGGCCGAAGTGTTGTTGGCCGCGACCGAGCGCGGCGAGCGCTTGGCCGATGTGAAAGTGCTGAGCCGTTACGAGCGACGTCGTATGCCCCACAACCTGGCGCTGATGGCGGCGATGGAAGGCTTTGAGCGCTTGTTCCAGGCCGATCAACTGCCGCTGCGCTGGCTGCGCAACGCGGGTTTGAAAATCGTCGACCAGATGCCCGAAGCCAAGGCCGTGTTCGTGCGCCAGGCACTGGGTTTGACGGGCGATCTCCCCGACCTCGCCAAACCCTGACCTGAAGTACATCCGTTCGGGCTTATGTGGGAGCGGGCTTGCTCGCGAATGCAGTGGGTCAGTTGATATTTCCATAACTGACACTGCGCTTTCGCGAGCAAGCCCGCTCCCACAAAAGGCGAATAAAAGCACCTGCAACATCTGGTAACGCCTCCACCAAGCGTTACCAAATGTGAGTCCTTATCATTTGCCCTCCATTTGCAAATGAGAGACCGCACCCATGTTGGCACCCAAGCGCCTCCTGACTGCCCTGGCACTCACCCTGATCGGCAGCACCACCGTGCAGGCGGCCGACGAAGTCGTGGTCTACTCCTCGCGTATCGACGAGCTGATCAAGCCCGTATTCGACGCCTACACCAAAAAGACCGGCGTGCAGGTCAAGTTCATCACCGACAAGGAAGCCCCGTTGATGCAGCGCATCAAGGCCGAGGGCGAGAACGCCACCGCCGACCTGCTGCTCACCGTTGACGCCGGCAACCTCTGGCAGGCCGAGCAGATGGGCATCCTGCAACCGTTCACCTCGCCTGTCATCGACAAGAACATTCCTCTGCAATATCGCTCATCGGCCCACGCCTGGACCGGTTTGAGCCTGCGTGCGCGGACGATCGCCTACTCCACCGACCGGGTAAAGCCGGGCGACCTGACCACCTACGAAGCCCTGGCCGACAAGCAGTGGGAAGGCCGCCTGTGCCTGCGCACGGCAAAAAAAGTCTACAACCAGTCGCTGACCGCCACGTTGATCGAAACCCATGGCGCGGCCAAGACCGAAGAAATCATCAAGGGTTGGGTGAATAACCTCTCCACCGACGTGTTCTCCGACGACATCGCCGTGCTGGAGGCCATCAACGCCGGGCAATGCGACGTGGGTATCGTCAACACCTATTACTACGGTCGCCTGCACAAGCAGAAGCCAGACCTGGCCGTGAAGTTGTTCTGGCCGAACCAGGGCGACCGCGGTGTGCACGTGAACCTGTCCGGCATTGGCCTGACCAAGTACGCGCCGCACCCGGAAGCGGCCAAGGCGCTGGTGGAGTGGATGACCACGCCTGAGGCACAGAAGATCTTCGCCGACGTCAACCAGGAGTTCCCGGCCAACCCGGCGGTACCGCCATCGGCGGAAGTGGCGACCTGGGGCAAGTTCGTGGCCGATACCTTGCCGGTTGAAGTGGCAGGCAAGCGCCAGGCCGAGGCGATTCGCCTGATGGATCGCGCTGGCTGGAACTGAGTACAATTTGTAGGGGCAAGCCCTAATACCTGTAGGAGCGAGCTTGCTCGCGAAAAACTCACAGGCACCGCGTTTATTCAGGAATCACGCGGTATCGTTGACGTTTTTCGCGAGCAAGCTCGCTCCTACAGGCATCAGGGCCTTTCTCCCACACTGTTTTTTGTCTGCCTTCAGATAGCCTGTTTACAGAGAGTTTGCTCTTGGCCCACCCCGCCCAACGTCGCTGGTACCTGCCGGTCTTCAGCGTCGCCGCCCTGGTGCTGTTGCCGCTGAGCGTGCTGCTGCTGTCCTGGCAAAGCATCGACACACAGATCTGGGCGCACCTCTGGGATACTCAGATGCCCCGCTTGCTGGGCAACACCTTGACCCTGGTGCTCGGTGTCGGCCTGGGCGTGACGCTGCTGGGCGTCAGCCTGGCCTGGCTGACCAGCCTGTGCGAATTCCCCGGGCGGCGCTGGCTCGATTGGGCATTGATGTTGCCCTTTGCAATCCCTGCCTATGTGCTGGCCTTCGTGTTCGTGGGCCTGCTGGATTTTGCCGGCCCGGTGCAAACCCTGCTGCGCGAGTGGTTCGGCACCGGGCTGCGTTTGCCACGGGTGCGCTCCACCGGCGGCGTGGTCATCGTATTGGTGCTGGTGTTCTATCCCTATGTCTACCTGCTGGCGCGTAGCGCGTTCCTGGCCCAGGGCAAAGGCTTGATGGAAGCGGCGCGGGTACTGGGGCAATCGCCATGGCAAGCGTTCTGGCGCGTGGCGTTACCAATGGCGCGGCCAGCGATTGGTGCCGGTGTGGCCCTGGCGTTGATGGAGACGCTGGCGGATTTTGGCGCTGTCTCGGTGTTCAATTTTGACACCTTCACCACCGCTATCTATAAAACCTGGTACGGCTTTTTCAGCCTGTCCAGCGCCGCGCAACTGGCCAGCCTGCTGCTGCTGGTGGTGATGCTGGTGCTGTATGGCGAACGGCGCGCGCGCGGGGCCAGCCGACCGAGCAATGAGCGACCACGGGGCAAGGCGTTGTACCACTTGCGCGGATTCAAGGCCGTGGCGGCCAGCGCCTGGTGCAGCCTGGTTTTCGCCTGCGCGTTCGTGATTCCAATGCTGCAACTGGTGGTTTGGTTCTGGCAGCGTGGCCGCTTCGACCTGGATGAGCGTTACACCGGGCTGATCATCCATACCCTCTACCTGGGCGGGATCGCAGCCCTGCTCACGGTCAGCGTGGCGCTGATACTGGCCTTTGCCAACCGTCTGGCGCCCACCCGGGCGATTCGCTCCGGTATCAGCCTGGCCAATGTCGGCTATGCCTTGCCAGGCTCGGTGCTGGCGGTGTCGATCATGCTGGCGTTCAGCTACCTGGACCGCGAGCTGGTGGTGCCGCTCTCCGGATGGCTGGGCGGGGCGGGCAAGCCTTTGCTGCTGGGCAGCCTGTCGGCACTGGTGCTGGCGTACCTGGTGCGGTTCCTGGCGGTGGCCTATGGGCCGCTGGAAAACAGCCTGGCGCGCATCCGTCCGTCATTGCCTGAAGCGGCACGCAGCCTTGGGGTGAGCGGCCCACGACTGTTTTGCAAAGTGTATCTGCCGTTATTGCTGCCGGGCACGTTGAGCGCAGCGCTGTTGGTGTTTGTGGATGTACTCAAGGAAATGCCCGCCACCTTGCTGATGCGCCCGTTTGGCTGGGATACCCTGGCGGTACGGATCTTTGAAATGACCAGTGAAGGCGAATGGGCGCGGGCGTCTTTGCCGGCGCTGACCCTCGTGCTGGTTGGCTTGTTGCCGGTCATCGGGCTGATTCGTCGCTCGGCTCGGCAAATCGGTTAGGTGCCAGTCCTACGGCTTGAGGCTACAATGCGCGGCATTCGGTGCGCTCCGTCTTTCGGATCGACCTGCTGTATGTGGCTGCGGGCCTTGTAATACAAGGTGTTCGGCGCAAGTGGCAGCTCTGCGCGCCTTCGCCAAGCCCGGAAGGAGAAACCCATGGGACAGCGTACGCCTCTGTATGACCTGCATCTCGCCCTCGGCGCGAAAATGGTCGATTTTGGCGGTTGGGATATGCCTTTGCATTACGGCTCGCAAGTTGAAGAACACCATCAGGTGCGACGCGACTGCGGGGTCTTCGATGTATCTCATATGACCGTGATCGATGTCACCGGCCTCCAGGCCAAGGAATGGCTCCAGTACCTGCTGGCCAATGATGTCGACCGACTGCACGGCTGTGGCCGAGCCTTGTACAGCGCCATGCTCAACGAGCAGGGCGGAGTGGTGGATGACATGATCGTCTACCGCACCGAAACCGGTTACCGCCTGGTGGTCAACGCCGCCACGCGCGATCAGGACATGGCCTGGATGCAGGCGCAACTGGGCAGCTACGCAGTGCAACTGCATGAGCGCTCCGAGTTGGCCATGCTCGCCATCCAAGGCCCCCACGCCCGGCAAAAAATCGCCGAACTGGTGACCCAGTCCCGTGGCATCCTGATCCATCAGCTCAAACCGTTCGAAGGCCGGGCCGACGGCGACTGGTATATCGCCCGCACCGGCTATACCGGCGAAGACGGCCTCGAAATCGTGCTGCCGGCCGATCAGGCGCCGGGTTTTTTCAACGACCTGGTGGGCGCCGGCATTTCCCCTATCGGTCTCGGTGCGCGCGACACCTTGCGCCTGGAGGCCGGCATGAACCTGTATGGCCAGGATATTCACCAGGCCGTCTCACCCCTGGCGGCCAACATGGCCTGGAGTATCGCCTGGGAACCTGTCGAGCGTAACTTCATTGGCCGCGCCGCGTTGGAAGCAGAAAAGGCGGCCGGCGTGCAGTTCAAACTGGTGGGTCTCGTCCTCGAGGAACGTGGGGTGCTGCGTGCTCATCAGGTGGTTCGTATCGCCAATGTTGGCGAAGGAGAGATCACCAGTGGTAGTTTCTCGCCTACGCTAAGCAAATCCATTGCGCTGGCGCGTGTGCCGACGGCGACTGCCGACCGGGCCGAAGTGGAAATCCGCGGCAAGTGGTATCCGGTTCGAGTGGTCAAACCGACCTTCGTGCGCCATGGCAAAACCTTGATCTAACCAATTCCGGCAGGCCAAAGGCCGCTGACATTTCATCTTGAGGACACAGACTATGAGCAATATCCCTGCCGACCTGCGTTTTGCCGAAAGTCACGAATGGGCTCGTCTGGAAGCTGACGGCACCGTGACCGTCGGGATCTCCGACCATGCACAGGAAGCTTTGGGTGATGTGGTGTTTGTTGAGTTGGCGGAAGTAGGTGCCAATTTTGAAGCGCAAGGCCAGGCGGGTGTGGTTGAGTCGGTGAAAGCCGCCTCGGATATCTACTCGCCGGTTGCCGGCGAAGTGATTGCTGTCAACGAAGAGCTGAGTGGCAGCCCTGAGCTGCTGAACTCTGACCCGTATGGCGCGTGGATCTTCAAGCTCAAGCCAAGCGACAAGGCCGAGCTGGACAAGCTGCTGGAAGCCGCCGGCTACAAAGCCGCCATCGGCGAATAAACCCCATAGTTGCAACGACACAAATCAATGTGGGAGCTGGCTTGCCTGCGATTGGATCACCCGGGTATCACCGATACACCGAGGTGCCAGCATCGCAGGCAAGCCAGCTCCCACAGTTGATTTGTTGTGATCAGTCTCTTTTCAATACAGCTTTAACCGCCGCTACAGCCCGCTCCACATCCGCCTCTGTCATCGCCGTGAACATCGGCAACGACACGATCAAACGCCCAACACGCTCTGCCACCGGGAACATGCCTTCCTTGAAACCCTGTGCCCGATACAGGCTCAGCAGGTGGATCGGCGGGTAGTGATAGCCGATACCCACGCCGTGGGCCTGCATCTTTTCCATGAACGTCGCACGGGCCGGCAGGCCATCCTGGCGCTCTGGCAACACCAGTTGGAACAGGTGCCAGTTGCTGTTTTCGAAGTCTGCCGGCGGCAGTTGCGCGCCGTATTGGGCTTCGAAATCGCTGCCCAAGCATTTGAAGTAGTGACGTGCCAGGTTCTGACGATGGGTGGTGATCTTCTCGATGTGCGCGAATTGCCCCAGGCCGATGGCGGCGGCAATGTCGGTCATGTTGAACTTGCCCCCCAGCACATCCACATCCAGGCCATCGAAGCCGCTGCGGGTGACGCCTTGCAGGCGGTACTTCTCGGCCAGACGGGCCTCCTCGGCATTGTTCAACACCAGGCAGCCGCCTTCGGACGACGTGATGTTCTTGTTCGCCTGGAAGCTGAAAGACACGAAGTCGCCCGTTGCGCCGATACGCTCCCCATCCCAGCTGGAACCCAGGGCCTGGGCAGCATCTTCGACAATGCGCAGGTTGTACTTGTTGGCCAGCGCGTAGAGCATCGGCATATCCAGGGGCAAGCCGGCCAGGTAGACCGGGATAATCGCCTTGGTGCGCGGGGTAATGGCGGCTTCCACCTGGGCCAGGTCGATATTGCGCGTCACCGGGTCGATGTCGGCAAAAACCGGAGTGGCGCCGACTTCGAGAATCACGTTGGCCGTGGCAACCCAGGAGATTGGCGTGGTGATGACTTCATCCCCAGGCCCGATCCCGGCGATGCGCAAGGCGATCTCCATGGTGCAGGTGCCCGAGTTGAAGGTGCGCACCGGACGGCCGCCAAAATACGCCGACAACTGTGCTTCGAACGCCTGCACCTTTGGCCCGCTGGTGATCCAGCCGGAACGCAGAACATCACCGACCGCCGTGATGGTGGCTTCATCAATGGTCGGTTTGGAAAACGGCAGGAAGGGCTGTTGGCTCATGACGAAGAAGGCATCCGTTTCAGGTAGGCGATGAAAAATACAGGTGTCAGTGGGGCATGGTTGCACGCTGAGACTGAATATAGCCTGTCATCCATGAACGATTCGTCATGCAGCAGGCAAAAAAATGCCGCTTGAAAAAGCGGCATTTTTTATGAGGGCAGTTGTTACTCGGTGACAGCATTCTTCGCCAGGATGGCGTTAGCCAGTTCCATGTCCGTGGCTTGGAGGCCAGGGTTGTCGGCGCGGACCTTCTGCATCGCCGCTTCCAGGTACGGGCCGCGAATGCCGCCGTCGCTGGCGACGAAGCTGCCTGCGTCGTCCTGGGCGGCGACCACCAGCTTGTGGTCCTTGAACGTCAGGTAAGTCGAGCCAGTGGTGGCGCCCGACGAGATGACATTACGCCAGAAGCTATCGGCCATGGCTGAGCCGACAGGTAGGGAAAGCACAGCGAGGGTTGCGACAGCATATTTGAGACGCATGATGGGTGACTCCGGTGGGTTATCTGTACGTTTTGATTGTAGTTAACCCGATCCAGTTCCATCACTGACTAAACAGTTTCAACCTTTAAAATCACCCCATCCTGCCCAACCACGCGGACTTGAGCGCCCACGGGGGCGTCGGCACCGGTGACCATCCACACGCCATCGCCGACTTTGACCTTGCCGCGACCATCCACAATGGCTTGATGCACCACGAAAGTGCGCCCCACCAACTCTGAACCGCGCTCGTTCAACCCCGGTTGATCACTGGCCTTGGCACTGCTGCGCTGGCGTTTCCACCAGTACACGGCGGTCAGTATCGACAACATCGCAAACAGCAGCAGTTGCCATTCCAGCCCAAGCGGTGGGAACACGAACTTGATCACGCCCACGGCAGCGGCGGCGATGCCCATCCAGAGCAGGTAGCCTCCGGCACCGAACACCTCGAGAATCAACAGCACGGTGCCCAGTGCCAACCAGTCCCAGAACGACAAATGCAGCAAAAAGTCCCACATGGTGTTGGCCTCAGCCTTTCTGGTTGCCGAAGGTTGCCTTGACGATTTCGCCGATACCGCCCACGGCGCCAATCACCTGGCTGGCTTCCAGCGGCATCAGGATGACCTTGCTGTTGTTGGCCGACGCAAGCTTGCCCAGGGCGTCGATGTATTTTTGCGCGACGAAGTAGTTCACCGCCTGCACGTTGCCCGACGCAATGGCTTCGGACACCACTTGTGTCGCCCGCGCTTCGGCTTCGGCCTGGCGCTCGCGTGCCTCGGATTCCAGGAACGCGGCCTGGCGGCTGCCTTCGGCTTCAAGGATTTGCGCCTGCTTTTTGCCTTCCGCTGTCAAGATCGCCGATGCCCGCAGGCCCTCTGCTTCGAGGATCTGTGCACGCTTGATTCGCTCGGCTTTCATCTGGCCGGACATGGCGGCCATCAGGTCGGCGGGCGGGCTGATGTCCTTGATCTCGATACGGGTGATCTTGATGCCCCATGGCGCTGTGGCTTCATCCACGGTGCGCAGGAGTTTTTCGTTGATGCCGTCACGCTGGCTCAGCATGGCGTCCAGCTCCATGGAGCCGAGTACGGTACGGATATTGGTCTGCAGCAGGTTGCGGATAGCATGTTCGAGGTTGTTGACCTCATAGGCGGCCTGGGCGGTATTGACCACCTGGAAGAAGCAAACGGCATCGATCTGCACGGTGGCATTGTCGGCGGTGATGACTTCTTGAGGCGGGATATCCAGCACGCTTTCCATCACATTGATCTTGCGACCGATGCGGTCCATGACCGGGATGATGATATTCAGGCCAGGCTTGAGGGTGTTGGTGTAGCGGCCGAAACGCTCGACGGTCCATTGGTAGCCCTGGGGCACCACTTTGAAGCCCATGAACAGGATGGCGATGGCCAAGCCCACGAAAAGAAGCAGTACGGTTCCGATCTGCATAGCGATTCCCTATCTGAAGGTGTCAGTGAACGACATTAGGCCGATTGTAACGGTCTGGTCACGGATAAAGACGGTTTCATGGCCCCGCAAACAAAGGATTTGTTTCTGAATCCCCTGGCGTGACCCGTAATACCTCCGTCATCGTGGTCAGCCCGGCCTTCACTTTCTCGATGCCGGCCATGCGCAGGCTGCTCATGCCCTGCGCCAGTGCACCACGGCGCAGGGCTTGTACGTCCGCACCGGGTGTGACCAGCGCCTGAAGGGCTGGGTCCATGAGCATGATTTCATACAGCCCAGCCCGGCCTTGATAACCGCTGTCACGGCATTGCGCACAGCCGACAGCATCAAAGCCGCCAGCGTCCTCCTGGCCCACGGGGCGCTTGCAGTGGCTGCACAGAACGCGCACCAGGCGCTGCGCCATCACGCCTATGAGCGTGGCTTTGATCAAATAGTGAGCAATGCCCAGCTCCTGCAGGCGGCTGATGGCGCTGGGCGCATCGTTGGTGTGCAGGGTCGATAGCACCAGGTGCCCGGTCAGCGCGGCTTGGATAGCCATCTCTGCGGTTTCCTGGTCGCGGATTTCGCCGATCATGATGATGTCCGGGTCCTGGCGCAGCAGGGCGCGGATACCGCTGGCGAACGTGAGGTCGATGTTGTGCTGGACCTGCATCTGGTTGAAGGCGGGCTCGACCATTTCAATCGGGTCTTCCACCGTGCACAGGTTGACCTCGCGGGTCGCCAGTTGCCTGAGGGTAGTGTAGAGGGTGCTGGTCTTGCCTGAGCCGGTCGGGCCGGTGACGAGGATGATGCCGTGGGTGCGTCGCGTCATGGCGTGCCAGCGTTGTTGGTCGGCATTGGACAAACCCAACTGGTCAAAATCCTTGAGCAGCACCTGCGGGTCAAAAATTCGCATCACCAGCTTTTCGCCGAATGCCGTGGGCAGGGTCGAAAGCCGCAATTCCACTTCGATACCTGCAGGGTTCCGGGTCTTGACGCGGCCATCCTGGGGTTTGCGTTTCTCGGCTACGTTCATGCGCCCCAGGCTTTTGAGGCGGCTGACCACGGCCATGGTGACCTGCGGGGGAAATTGATAGACGTCATGCAGCAGCCCATCAATGCGAAAGCGCACCCGGCCCTGGTCGCGGCAGGGCTCGATATGGATATCGCTGGCCCGTTGGCCAAAGGCGTATTGCAGCAGCCAGTCGACGATGTTGACGATATGCGCGTCGTTGGCATCCGGCTCCTTGTCACTGGCGCCGAGGCTGAGCAAGTCGACATTGCCAGGCGCCGTCATCTTTTGATCCGCACCGCTGACGGACTTGGCCAAGCGGTAAAACTCGTTGGTACAGCGCCGGATATCCCGGGGGTTGGCAACCACGCGCTTGATTGTGCGTTTGAGTACCTGGGACAGCCCGGCTTCCCAGGTGGTGATATGGGGTTGGGCACTGGCGACCGTTACGCTGTGGGCATCCACGGCGACTGCAAGAATGCCGTGGCGCTGGGCAAAGGCGTGGGACATCAAGGGCACCACGGCCGCCACGTCGATCTTCAACGGGTCGATGCGCAGGTAAGGCTGGCCGACCTGGCGGGCCAGCCATTGGGTCAAGGTCTCCAGGCAAGGACCCTGGGCTGCGATGCATTCCAGGGGATGCTGGCTGGCGGGCGCTGGCACTACCTTTTGCGCCGCCTGCGCCGTGATCAGCCCTTGCTCGACCAACGCCGGCAACAATTGCTGCAGTTCCAAGGGGTGATCGTGGGCGACGACGGGCATGCAGGTTTTCCTGGGCGGCTTGGGGTGTAATCCCAGGCTAGCCAGCCGCTGAAGATCCTGCTTGCGCGTGTATTGCAGGTTTTTACTGCGCCATCGCCGCCAACGCTTGAGGTCGCTCGGAATCAGCCGACCACAGCTCCAGGGTGCAGACGCTGATCAGGTTTCGAATCTTTTCACCGATCACCTGGGCGCGGTGCCAGCTCAGGCCGGTCATCACGATATCGATGCTCAGCAGGTCGGCTTCCCGGTTCACGCTGACTTGGGTGGGCGTAAGCAATTGCAGCGCGAAGTAGTTCAGCACCCGGCACAGCACGTCCGGTTCAGCCTCGGCGACGATGTGATAGTGCGCCTGGCAGTGGTTGCTATTGGCCGCCCACGCATCGACGCGGGTGGCAGGGTAGGCGGTTTCGACGGCGTGCATGCTGACTCTCCAAATTCGACTGGAGGAATTTTTACATTCGCCTCGGGAGATTTCTTATCTAAGATGAGCCTGTTTGGCGATAAATCGACTCAATCAATTCAAGATCAGCCTATTAATGGGTACGTTTATGCACAGTGAGTTGGACGCCTACGACCGCCGCATCCTGGCCTTGCTGCAAGAGGATGCCTCGCTCTCCAGCGCACAGATTGCCGAGCAGGTCGGCCTGTCGCAGTCGCCATGCTGGCGGCGCATTCAGCGGCTCAAGGAGGAGGGCGTGATCCGCGGCCAGGTCACCCTGCTGGACCGCAAGAAAATCGGGCTCAACACGCAGATTTTCGCCGAGGTCAAACTCAACGCTCACGGCCGCTCCAATTTCACCGAGTTCACCGAGGCGATTCGCGGGTTTCCAGAAGTGTTGGAGTGCTACGTGCTGATGGGGGCGGTGGATTTTCTGCTGCGTATCGTCACCTCGGATATCGAGGCGTATGAGCGGTTTTTCTTCGAGAAGTTGTCGATGGTGCCGGGGATTCAGGAGGTCAATTCGATTGTGGCGTTGTCGGAGATCAAGTCCACCACCAGCCTGCCAGTATTGCGCTTGTAGGAGCGAGCTTGCTCGCGAAGAACGTTAACGATAACGCGGGAAGCCTGGCTCCCCACATTGCTCTCGGGTTTTTCGCGAGCAAGCTCGCTCCTACAGGTAGAGGGACTTACAGGCGCAGAAGGGTCTTCCAGGCACGATTCTGATACACCGCAATCGCCTGGTGCATACGCGCATCCAGGGATTCATCGGTAATCGGCTGGTTGGCCAGGTGCGCCAGCTTGTTCAGCTCGCCGTACAAGCGGTCCAGTTCAGGAATGTCCACCACGTGGCGTGCATGGTGCAGCCAGGCCTGGATGCGTTCGATGCGCGGCAGTTGCTCGGCGAGGTCTTCCGGCTGCTGCTGGTAGCGCTGCAGTTGCAGGGCGACGGCGTCGTCGGCCAACAGGCGTGGCAGCCAGTTGGTGATTTGCGCAGCGCCCTGGCGGTTACCACGCACGTTACGTTCGGCCGTCCAGGTGCGAGCCAGCAACCAGCGCGAGAGGTTGAGTGAGAACAGGCCCCAGCGCACGTCTTGCAGCTCTTCGATGAACTGCTCGGGCGCGGCTTTGCGGATGTCTTCATCGTCGTCACCGGCCTGGACCAGCGGGCGCCAGTCTTCCAGCAACGCATCCAGGGCGCTGCGCAGTTCGCTGGTGGATTGGCGCGGCGCGGCCTGGCCGAGGCTGCCGATCAGGGCGCGCAATTCACCGAGGTTCTCGACCCAGTCTTGCAGCAGGCGCCAGTGGCCGTTGAAGCGGTACTGCTCGGCCAGGCGCTGGCTGCTGCCCAGCAGGTGCCACAGGATCGCGGCGAACGCATCGTCCAAGGGCATTTCGGCGTGAATCTGTGGCGCCGGCAGGCTCAGGGAGTAGCTGCTGGCGTCATACAAGCGATAGCCGCGTTCGGCCTTGCTGATGTCGCACGGCATCAGGGCCAGGGTTGCGGCCAGTTCGGCGGCCAGCTCCAGCAGGGCTGCCGGTTCGCCTTCGCGCAGTTCCAGTTCCAGCTCGCAGATTTCTTCTTTCTGCTTGCCGACCACCACGTGGCCCAGGTCCAGGGCGGCTTCGATCACCACCTTGGCCTTGCCACGGCCCCAGGCGATTTCGGCGCGTTCACGCACGAAGTCGGTGGTGAAGATTGGCTTGAGGGTCTTTTTGTCCAGCTCGGCCAGTTGCTCGGGCCAGCACTCGCCATCGAGTTTCTTCACGTCGAGCTTGGCTTTGGGCAGGTCCCAGTTGTATTCGTTGCGTTCCGACAAGCCGGCGACGCTTTGGCCACGAGTTTTGAGGGTCTGGATGATGTCGTCACCGTCCTTGCGCAGGCGCAGGGCAACCTTGGCCTGGGCCAGGTCACGCTCGGGGGTGTCGAAGTACTGGTTCATCAACTCACGGCGTTCCCAGCCACTTTTGTTGCGTTTTTTCAGTAACGGGTGCTCACGCAACGCGGCGAGTGTTTCGCGGCTGACGCGTAGCTTGATTTCGGTTTCTTTCTGCATGGCCGGAAAATCCAGGATCGGGAGCGCAGCCGGGGAAAAGTGTGGCTGCCAAGGTCGTGCAGTGTACAGGACTGAGCCCGGCAACGCGCCGCAACGGTTTATTGTGTTGCGCAGATGCCTCTATAGTGAGGTTCATCCGGGAAGTTGGGAGACCGCGCATGCCGTTACCGTCCATGAAAGAGCAGTTCGCCGCCTTGATCGCCGCGCCGTCGGTGAGTTGCACCCAGGCGTCTCTCGACCAGAGCAACCGCCCGGTGATCGACCTGCTCGCCGCATGGCTGGGCGACTTGGGCTTTGCCATCGATATCCAACACGTCAGCCCCGGTAAGTTCAACCTGTTGGCCAGCTTCGGCAGCGGCCCTGGTGGCCTGGTACTGGCGGGGCATAGCGATACCGTGCCGTATGACGCGGCGCTGTGGAAAGCCGACCCGCTCAAGCTGACGGAAGTCGATGGCCGCTGGGTAGGGCTGGGCAGTTGTGACATGAAGGGTTTCTTCGCCCTGGTCATCGAAGCGGTGTTGCCGCTGCTCGACCAACCCTTCAAGCAGCCGCTGTTGATTCTTGCCACCTGTGACGAGGAAAGCTCCATGTCCGGTGCCCGTGCGCTGGCCGAGGCGGGGCGCCCGCTGGGTC
This sequence comes from Pseudomonas salmasensis, assembly GCF_014268375.2. Lineage (NCBI taxonomy): Bacteria > Pseudomonadati > Pseudomonadota > Gammaproteobacteria > Pseudomonadales > Pseudomonadaceae > Pseudomonas > Pseudomonas salmasensis. Next base: position 3,258,374 of record NZ_CP077083.1, on the reverse strand, counting down.
GCGCGGCGGTGATCGGCGAGCCGACCGGGCTCAAGCCAATCCGCCTGCACAAAGGCGTGATGATGGAGCGCATCGACATCCTCGGGCGCAGCGGCCACTCGTCGGACCCAAGCCTAGGCCATAGCGCCCTGGAAGCCATGCATGACGCCATCGGCGAACTGCGCGGCCTGCGCCTGGCCTGGCAGCGCGAGTACCGCAACGCACAATTCAGCGTGCCGCAGCCGACCATGAACTTCGGCTGCATTCACGGCGGCGACAACCCCAACCGCATCTGCGGCCAATGCTCCCTGGAGTTCGACCTGCGCCCCCTGCCGGGCATGGACCCCGAGGTGTTGCGCGCAGCAATCCGCCAGAAGCTCGAACCCGTGGCCGAGCGGCATAAGGTCAAGATCGACTACGCGCCGTTGTTCCCCGCAGTGCCACCCTTTGAGCAGCCCGAAGACGCCGAGTTGGTGCGGGTGGCGGAACGTTTGACCGGTCATCGTGCCGAAGCAGTAGCGTTCGGCACCGAAGCGCCTTATCTTCAGCGCCTTGGTTGCGAAACCCTGGTGCTCGGCCCTGGCGATATTGCCTGCGCCCACCAGCCTGGCGAATACCTTGAAATGTCACGCTTGACGCCTACAGTGCGTCTATTGCGGGAACTGATCGAACACTACTGCCTGAAACCTGCATAAATTTGCCCCTGCCCATTCGTACATAAGGAGAGTGAGCGTGTCGCCAAGCCTGTTCCGACGATAACCATCAGCCGCTGTGCGCTTTCACGATTGATCCTTTATTTGGCTGCTTTTTATTACAGGCCCAGGTGTTATGCCCGAATACGTCAATTGGCTTCGTCACGCTTCGCCCTACATCAACGCCCACCGCGACTGCACCTTTGTGGTCATGCTTCCCGGCGATGGTGTGGACCACCCCAACTTCGGCAATATCGTCCACGACCTGGTGCTGCTCCACAGCCTGGGTGTGCGCCTGGTGCTGGTGCACGGCTCGCGCCCGCAAATCGAAACCCGCCTTGAAGCACGCGGCCTCACCCCGGCTTACCACGAAGGCTTGCGCATCACCGATGCCGCCACGCTGGAGTGTGTGATCGACGCGGTGGGGCATTTGCGTATTGCCATCGAGGCGCGCTTGTCCATGGACATGGCGTCATCGCCGATGCAGGGCTCGCGCCTGCGTGTGGCCAGCGGCAACCTGGTTACCGCACGGCCAATCGGCGTGCTTGAAGGCGTGGACTACCACCACACCGGCGAAGTGCGCCGGGTCGATCGCAAGGGCATCAACCGCTTGTTGGATGAACGCTCTATCGTGCTGCTGTCGCCCCTGGGGTATTCGCCCACCGGCGAGATCTTCAACCTGGCCTGCGAAGACGTCGCCACCCGCGCCGCCATCGACCTGGGCGCCGACAAGTTGCTGCTGTTCGGCGCCGATCCCGGTCTGATCGATGAGAACGGCCGTCTGGTGCGTGAATTGCGCCCACAACAAGTGCCTGCGCACTTGCAACGCTTGGGCAGCAACTATCAAGCCGAACTGCTCGATGCTGCTGCCGAAGCCTGCCGGGGTGGAGTAGGGCGCAGCCACATCGTCAGCTACGCCGAAGATGGTGCCTTGCTTACCGAACTGTTCACCCGCGATGGTGGCGGTACGCTGGTGGCCCAGGAACAATTCGAACTGGTGCGCGAAGCGGCGATTGAAGACGTCGGCGGCTTGCTCGACCTGATCAGCCCGCTGGAAGAGCAGGGCATTCTGGTGCGCCGTTCGCGGGAAGTGCTGGAGCGGGAGATCGAACAGTTCAGCGTGGTCGAGCGCGAAGGCATGATCATCGCGTGCGCAGCGCTGTATCAGATCGCGGATTCGGATGCGGGCGAGCTGGCGTGCCTGGCAGTGAACCCGGAGTACCGCCACGGCGCGCGCGGCGATGTGTTGCTCGAACGCATCCAGACCCGGGCACGCGCCCAGGGCTTGAAAACCCTCTTTGTACTCACCACCCGTACGGCACACTGGTTCCGCGAACGCGGCTTTGTGCCCAGCAGCGTGGACCGCCTGCCGTCGGCGCGGGCGTCGCTGTACAACTATCAGCGTAATTCCAAGATCTTCGAAAAGGCTCTGTAACCCCGGCCCTTAAGAATGCTGCAGAACAAAATGTGGGAGCGGGCTTGCTCGCGAAAGCGCACTGTCAGTCAATGCATCAATGACTGAACCACCGCCTTCGCGAGCAAGCCCGCTCCCACACTGGACCGCGCTTTTATTCTGTGACGAATTTATCGGTCACATAGGCCGAATAATCCGGCGGCACCGTCTCCACCTTCCCCTGTTCCTTCAAGAACTTCGCCGTCTCCCCAATCGCCTTCGCCGTGCCGCCCTTGAGCAGCGCAGCGGTTTGCTGTGCCTGTGCATCGGGAAACGTCGTGCCCGCCAGTAGCTCCGGAACGTCGTCGGCATTGGAACCTGTCAATTTGGCGATTTTCTGCACTGGCTCGGAATCCACCGTCCAGCTGTCTTTGTGGGCGGCATAGTCGGCAAAGGCATCCAGGGTGACCTTGGCGAACTTGGCCACGACGTCAGGATGTTTTTGCGCAAAATCCTTGCGCGCCACCCACACCTCAAACGTCGGCGCGCCCCATTGGCCCACCTGCGCTGCGTCTGTGAGGGTCTTGCCGGTCTTGCGGATTTCGCCCAGGGCCGGCGACCACACGAAAGCCCCATCAATATCGCCACGCTTCCAGGCGGCGGCGATTTCGGCCGGTTGCAGGTTCACCACTTTGACTTGCTGGGTGTTCAGCCCCCAGTGTTTCAGCGCGCCGAGCAGGCTGTAATGTGAAGTCGAGACGAACGGGGTGGCGATGGTTTTGCCGATCAGGTCCTGGGGTGTGTCGATGCCACTGCCGTTGCGCACCACCAGGGCTTCAGAAGCGTTGATCTGTGCCGATACGATAAACGCCACAATCGGCAGGTTGCGCGACGCCGCCGCCGCGAGCGGGCTGGAGCCGAGATTACCGATGTGTACATCACCCGAAGCGATGGCCGTGACCACCTCTGGCCCGCTGTTGAAGCGGCGCCAGGCGATTTTTTCGCCAATGGCTTTTTCGTAGAGGCCGTCGGCCTGGGGAACCTTGCTGGGATCGATGCCGGTCTGGTAGCCCACCGTCAGGTCGGCGGCGTTGACACCAAAAGAAAGTAATAGCGATACAAAAACTGTAACAAATTGACGGGAGGATGTGCGTTTGGCCATGATGGCGTCGCCTTTTTGATCGTGAGTGACGTATGCAACCGTACGGCCACACTAATCGATCTAAAAAAGCACCAGTAAATACCCTTTAGGAATTAGCTTATGGAGCGGCGCGTCTATCCTGACCGGCCAGCTTCACGGAGAGACTTATTCCTGAATCGTATGAAAAAGAATGAAATAATTCTTTTTGGGTGTATGAAAAACTCATTACCCTGCAGGGACCAAATCAACTGCGATTAGACGAAGGTAGTAGACACACAAGGTTACGATTGACTTGGTGGTCACTATCTGGCGCTAATCGCGCATCTGTGGATCGAGGGCGTCAGACCCGAGACCAAAGAAATACAAAAATTAGAAATGAGAGGAGCGGTACATGAAGAAGTCCACCTTGGCTGTGGCTGTAGCGTTGGGCGCAATCGCCCAGCAAGCAGGCGCTGCCGGTTTCATCGAAGACAGCAAGGCCACACTGGGCCTGCGCAACTTCTACATCAACACCGATAACCGCGAAGGCGCTGGTGCGAACAAGAACGAAGAGTGGGGCCAAGGCTTCGATCTGCGTTTCATCTCCGGTTACACCCAAGGCACCGTTGGCTTCGGTCTTGACGCAATCGGCCTGCTGGGCGTTCGCCTGGATTCGGGCGGCGGTACCAACGGCGCGACTGCCAGCTCCTACGGCGGCACCATCTTCCCGAGCAAGTCCAATGGCGAAGCCGTTGATAACTACTCGAGCCTGGGCCTGACCGCCAAGGCCAAGATTTCCCAGACCGAACTGAAGCTGGGTACCTTGCAGCCCAAGCTGCCGGTCATCGTCACCAACGATGGTCGTATGCTGCCGCAGACCTTCCAGGGTGGCCAGATCACCTCCAGCGACATCAAGGACCTGACCCTGGTTGCCGGCCAGATCGAAAAAGCCAAGGGCCGTAACTCCAGCAACAACGAAAGCCTGTCCATCTCCGGTGCCAACAGCCGTGGCGTGAACTGGCGTTCGAGCAACAAGTTCTACTACGCCGGTGGCGACTACAAGATCACCAAGGATCTGACCGCCCAGTACTACTACGGCAACCTGGAAGATTTCTACAAGCAACACTTCCTGGGCCTGACCCACAACTGGGCTATCGGCCCTGGCGTGCTGAAGTCTGACCTGCGCTACTTCAACAGCTCCGACGACGGTAACAACGGCAACCAGTCCGCTTACTTCTCGACGGGCAACTACGGCGGCGTGAACTCCGGCCGTGGCAAAGTCGACAACAACCTGTACAGCGGCCTGTTCCTGTACTCGGTGGCCGGTCACACCTTCGGTGGCGGTTACCAGGTCAGCAACGGCAGCAGCGACTTCCCTTGGCTGAACCAGGGTGATGGCTCGTCGGCTTATATCACCACCGACATGCAAATCCAGAAGTTCGCCCGTGCCGGCGAGCGTACCTGGCAAGCTCGCTACTCCTACGACTTCGCCAAAGTCGGCGTACCTGGCCTGACCGCGGGTGTGGTTTACCTGAAGGGCGACCATATCGACACCGTCTCCAGCAACCGTACCGAGTTCACCGGCCAGTCCGAGTGGGAACGTGACATCACTGTTGCCTACGTCGTACCGGAAGGTCCGCTGAAGAACGTCGGCGTGGCATGGAAAAACGCTATGTGGCGCAGCGACATCGCCAACGCGCGTAACCAAGACGAAAACCGCTTGATCGTCAGCTACTCGATCCCGCTGTTGTAAGACTGTAAAACCTTGCCCGGCGCAATGCCGGGCAAGGTGTCTTGCTGTTCAAGTCGGGCTCAACCCCCGCAAGCCCTTCCTGAACCCCTCTTTTTTGCAGCGTCTCAAGGCCTTCTCGAACCTTGAAAGCGATGTTGGCCTCAGGCCGTTCCCAAGTCCAATGAACTGATTTTTATATTCTTTTATCGTCTAGATAAATCGATATTTATTCTTTTTAAATCACCAGAAATCCATGCACAGTGGGCTCCATAAGCACTCACCAGGAGCCATACCCATGAGCCTAAGACTGGGCGACATCGCCCCCGACTTCGAACAGGATTCCAGCGCCGGCAAGATTCGTTTCCATGAATGGCTGGGCGACAGCTGGGGCGTGTTGTTTTCCCACCCGGCGGACTTTACGCCGGTGTGCACTACCGAACTGGGTTTCACCGCCAAGCTCAAGGATGAATTCGCCAAGCGTGGGGTCAAGGCCATCGCCCTGTCGGTAGACCCTGTGGACTCGCACCACAAGTGGATCGAAGACATCAACGAGACCCAGAACACCGTGGTCAACTTCCCGATCCTGGCCGACGCCGACCGCAAGGTCTCGGACCTCTACGACCTGATCCACCCGAATGCCAGCGATACCCTCACCGTGCGCTCCTTGTTCGTGATCGACCCGAACAAGAAGATCCGCCTGACCATCACCTACCCGGCCAGCACCGGGCGTAACTTCCATGAAATTCTGCGGGTGATCGACTCCCTGCAACTGACCGACAACCACAAGGTGGCGACGCCGGCCAACTGGCAGGATGGGGACGAAGTGGTGATCGTGCCGTCGCTCAAGGACGAGGAAGAGATCAAGAAACGCTTTCCCAAGGGCTATCGCGCGGTGAAGCCGTACCTGCGCCTTACGCCGCAACCCAATCGTTAAGGCATCACGGACCCTCCCTCTGTAGGAGCGAGCTTGCTCGCGAAAAACGTCAACGATAACGCGTGGTTTCTGGATGAGCGCGGCGCCTATGAGTTTTTCGCGAGCAAGCTCGCTCCTACACAGCAGGGGTTTTCAGGCCGTTTCGACGGCCTTTTTTTCGCCTGGCGATTGATTAAACGCTTATGTATTTATGGAATAAACAAATGAATAAATAAGATTTATAGATATATAAATCTGCTGATAAGGTCTATCCCATCTTGGCGCCATCGCCATACAGCGAACCGCCGACACTTGCTCAAGGAATCTCCTGCATGCTGGTCGTAACACTTGGAGGCAGCCCCAGCCAGCGTTCCCGCTCCGGGGTCTTGCTGGATAAAACCCGTCAGTGGCTGCAACAGCAGGGCGTGGAAGTGGTGAGTTACCAGGTACGGGACTTCCCGGCTGAAGACTTGCTGCATGCGCGCTTCGACAGCCCCAAGGTCATCGACCTGCTGCAACAAGTCGCCAATGCCGACGGCTTGGTAATCGCCACGCCGGTGTACAAGGCGTCGTTTTCCGGGGCGTTGAAAACCGTACTGGACCTGCTGCCGGAGCGTGCTTTGGCCCATAAGGTGGTATTGCCGATGGCGACCGGCGGCAGCATCGCCCACATGCTGGCGGTGGACTACGCCCTGAAGCCGGTGCTGTCGGCCCTCAAGGCCCAGGAATTGCTCCACGGTATTTTTGCCGAAGACAGCCAGATCGCTTATGGCGAAGGCAGCGTGCAGGCGCAACTGGTGCCGGTACTCGAGCAGCGTCTGCATGAAGCCCTGGAGCAGCTCTACAGCGCCATGGCACGCCGGCCCAAGCCGCTGGACCCTGACGTATTGAATGAACGTTTGTTGAGTGCTCGCTGGAGCATCTGAGCCTCACCCCGAAAAGCTGGAAACCCTCACCTTACTCAGCCGACAACGGCCAAGCAGGTGCAGCCAAAACCCTAATCGCACAGTTGGAGAGAGCGCCATGCGCACTGTCATCTTGCGTCGTGGTCTGGTCGCACTCTTTGCTGCGGCTGTGTCCTTCGGCGCCATTGTTCAAGCTCAAGCCGCTGAGACCTTGCGGATCGGTTATCAGAAGTACGGCACCCTGGTGCTGCTCAAGGCCAAGGGCACCCTGGAAAAACGCCTGGCCGCCCAAGGCGTGCAGGTGCAGTGGACCGAGTTTCCCGGTGGCCCGCAATTGCTCGAGGGCCTGAACGTCGGCTCCATCGACTTCGGCGTTACCGGCGAAACCCCACCGGTGTTTGCTCAGGCGGCTGGCGCCGATCTGCTCTATGTCGCCTACGAACCCCCCGCGCCTACCAGCGAAGCGATCCTGGTGCCCAAGGACTCGCCGATCAAATCGGTGGCCGAACTCAAGGGTAAAAAGGTCGTGCTCAACAAAGGCTCCAACGTGCACTACCTGCTGGTGCGTGCCCTGGAAGACGCCGGCCTCAAGTACACCGACGTGAAGACCGTGTTCCTGCCGCCCGCCGATGCCCGTGCCGCGTTCGAGCGTGGCAGCGTGGACGCCTGGGTGATCTGGGACCCGTACCAGGCCGCAGCCGAAAAGCAACTGCAAGCGCGCACCCTGCGAGACGGCACCGGGATCGCCGACAACCATCAGTTTTACCTGGCCACCAAACCCTACGCCGAACAACACCCGCAAGTGATCAAGGCGTTGGTGGAAGAAGTGCGTGCGGTAGGCGAATGGTCCAAGGCCAACCCCCAGGAAGTGACTGAGCAGGTCGCCCCACTGCTCGGGCTGCCGGCAGATATCACCCTCACGTCGGTGAAACGCCAGGGCTACGGCGCGCTGTTCCTGACCCCGGAAGTGGTCGCCGCCCAGCAGAAAATCGCCGACAGCTTCTACCAACTCAAATTGATCCCCAAGCCCTTGAGCATCAAGGACGTGATCTGGACGCCACCCGCCGCGGTTGCCAAAGCGCCGTAATCCGACTTCATTCAGGAGACAACTCCATGAGCCTCAATATTTTCTGGTTCCTGCCCACCCACGGCGACGGTCATTACCTTGGCACCGCCGAAGGCGCCCGTGCGGTCGACCACGGTTACCTGCAACAAGTGGCTCAGGCCGCTGACCGCCTGGGTTTCGGCGGGGTGTTGATCCCTACGGGTCGCTCCTGCGAAGACTCGTGGTTGGTGGCCGCTTCGCTGATCCCCGTGACCCAGCGCTTGAAATTCCTGGTTGCCCTGCGGCCCGGGATCATCTCCCCGACCGTGGCCGCGCGCCAGGCCGCGACCCTGGACCGCCTGTCCGGTGGCCGTGCGCTGTTCAACCTGGTCACCGGTGGCGATCCGGAAGAACTGGCTGGCGACGGTTTGTTCTTGAGCCATGAAGAACGCTACCAGGCGTCGGTGGAATTCACCCGCATCTGGCGTCGTGTGCTGGAAGGCGAGACCGTGGACTACGACGGCGAACACATCAGCGTCAAAGGCGCAAAATTGCTCTACCCACCGATCCAGCAGCCACGCCCGCCGCTGTATTTCGGCGGTTCCTCCGAGGCCGCCCAGGACCTGGCAGCCGAACAGGTGGAAATGGTGCTGACCTGGGGCGAGCCGCCGGCAGCCGTCGCCGAAAAAATCGCGCAAGTACGCGCCAAGGCCGCAAAACTGGGACGCACGGTGCGCTTTGGCATTCGCTTGCATGTGATCGTGCGCGAAACCAACGACGAAGCCTGGAAAGCCGCCGACAAACTGATCTCCCACCTGGACGACGAGACCATCGCCCGCGCCCAGGCGTCCCTGGCGCGTTTCGATTCGGTGGGCCAGCAACGCATGGCGGCTTTGCATGGCGGTAGCCGTGACAACCTGGAAGTCAGCCCCAACCTGTGGGCCGGCGTCGGCCTGGTACGTGGCGGCGCAGGGACGGCGCTGGTCGGCGATGGCCCAACGGTTGCGGCGCGGGTCAAGGAGTACGCGGACCTGGGTATCGATACCTTTATCTTCTCCGGTTATCCACACCTGGAAGAATCGTATCGGGTGGCGGAGCTGTTGTTCCCGCACCTGGATATCGAACGTCCCGAGCTGCCCAAAAGCGCCGGCTACGTCAGCCCGTTTGGCGAGATGGTTGCCAACGACATCCTTCCCAAAGCTGCGTCACAGAGCTGAGGCGCCGTTATGGACTTGGAAAAAATCAGCCATCGCGTGGCGCCCTGGGTGCTGCCGATTTTATTGCTGGCGGTGTGGCAGTTGTCGGTGTCGGCGGGTTGGTTGTCGACGCGCATTCTGCCAGCGCCGAGTGCAGTGATCGAAGCCGGGGTGAACCTAGTGGTCAGCGGCGAAATCTGGACGCATCTGGCCATCAGCGGCTGGCGCGCCGGCCTGGGTTTTGTGATCGGTGGCAGCATCGGTCTGGCCCTGGGCTTTATCACCGGGCTGTCGAAGTGGGGCGAACGCTTGCTCGACAGCTCCGTGCAGATGATCCGCAACGTGCCGCACCTGGCGCTGATTCCGCTGGTGATCCTGTGGTTCGGCATCGATGAGACCGCGAAAATTTTCCTGGTGGCCCTGGGGACCTTGTTCCCGATCTACCTGAACACTTACCACGGCATCCGCAATGTCGACCCGGCACTGGTGGAAATGTCGCGCAGCTATGGCTTGTCCGGTTTCAGCCTGTTCTGGCAAGTGATCCTGCCGGGCGCGCTGCCGTCGATCCTGGTGGGGGTGCGTTTTGCCCTGGGCTTCATGTGGCTGACGCTGATCGTGGCGGAAACCATCTCGGCCAGTTCCGGCATCGGCTACCTGGCGATGAATGCCCGTGAATTCCTGCAAACCGACGTGGTGGTGCTGGCCATCGTCATGTACGCCATCCTCGGCAAACTGGCCGACCTGGCAGCCCGTGGGCTGGAACGTGTGTGGCTGCGCTGGCACCCGGCGTACCAAGTCAAAGGAGGTGCAGCATGACGGCTCAACAACCTCCGCGTCTGTTGAAGGGCATCCCGCTGGCGGTGCGCAAATTGCGCAAGGCCTTTGGTACCCGCGAAGTGCTCAAAGAGATTGACCTGCATATTCCCGCAGGGCAGTTCGTGGCCGTGGTCGGCCGCAGTGGTTGCGGCAAAAGTACCTTGCTGCGCCTGTTGGCGGGGCTGGACAAAGCCAGTGGCGGCGAGCTGCTGGCCGGCTCCGCGCCACTGCACGAAGCGATTGAAGATACGCGGTTGATGTTCCAGGAAGCGCGCTTGCTGCCCTGGAAAAAGATCATCGACAACGTCGGCCTGGGCCTCAAGGGCGACTGGCGCCCCAAAGCGCTGGAGGCCCTGGAAGCGGTCGGCCTGGCCGAGCGCGCCAATGAATGGCCGGCGGCGTTGTCCGGCGGCCAGAAACAGCGCGTGGCACTCGCCCGGGCGTTGATCCACCAACCGCGGCTGTTGCTGCTCGACGAGCCGCTGGGCGCACTGGATGCCCTGACCCGCATCGAGATGCAGCAACTGATCGAGAACCTGTGGCGCAAGCACGGTTTCACGGTGTTGCTGGTGACCCACGACGTCAGCGAAGCCGTGGCGATTGCCGACCGCGTGATTCTGATTGAAAACGGCGAAATCGGCCTGGACCTGACCATCGACCTGCCACGCCCACGGGCCCGTGGCTCACACCGCCTGGCCGCGCTGGAAGCCCAAGTGCTCAACCGCGTGCTGTCGCTACCCGGTTCCCCACCGGAACCCGAACCTGTTTCACCGCTGCCGACGCAATTGCGTTGGGCTCAATAACTCACACAGGAAAAACACCATGACGATTAAAGCCATCAACGTGCGTAACCAGTTCAAAGGCACCATCAAGGAGATCGTGGTCGGCGACGTGCTGTCGGAAATTGACGTGCAGACCGCGTCCGGCATCGTCACCTCGGTGATCACCACCCGTTCGGTCAAGGAGTTGGAGCTGGTGATCGGCAGTGAAGTGATTGCCTTTGTGAAATCCACTGAGGTGTCGATTGCCAAGTTGTGATTTTCACCGCCCTTGAGACCCCTATCGCAGGCAGTCAACACAGTTGGACCGGGTGCATATCCGTTATTTAGGTAACGGCCTCTTAGGGTTCCGCCCTGACGGCGGCTCACTTTTGAAAAGCCGGAATGCCGGCCCAGACAAAAGTAAGCAAAACGCTCTTGCCCCACCACTCGGCACCTCGCTTGGGCTCGGTGTGCCCGTAATCCGCGAGTGATTTGGGGGGCCGCCGCCACGCGCCATCCATGGCGCGGGGCGGCTAACCCGGCGTCCTGCCGGGTTACCCACGAATTCAAGCCTGCGTTCGGCCAGCGTGGTTTAACGGGGCGCCTAAGATCAAAAGCAGATCAAGAGCGGCTCGCTTCGCATCGTGGTTACCGTCTGCTGTTGCAACCCGCAAAGTTGTGTAGATACCCATGCTGCGATGAGGCCGGCCCAGACAACAAAGCATTCAGCGCTTGGGCAGGTAGGCCGGCAAATAAAGCCCCACATACGCATCAAACACCCGCATCCCTTCCTCCGCCATGCGCGGCGTAATCAGCCCATGCTGATGCACCGAGCGCGCGTACACGCGGTCGCTCAACTCCAGCGCCAAGGCAAACACATCCACGTCGCTCGGTAGCGTTGGCACTTCAAAGTGGCGATTGAACACCGCCAGCATCAAGTCGCCCAATTCCAGATCATGCTGGCGATCGGCCTGGGTCACTTCGGTCAAGCCGTGCTGGGCCAGGATCAACTGGCGCGCCGCGGCATCGTTGCTGTAGATGCTGAGCATGCGTTGTTCGACGATGTAGGACAGGTCGCGCCAATGCTGGAGTGAGTCATGCTCGATGGGCGCCTGGATGGCAGCGCGAAAGGCTGCGTGAATGTCAGCGGTCAACGCCTCCAGCAACGCCGGCACACTGGCGAAAAAGTGGTACACCGACGACGGCGGAATCTGTGCCCGTTCGGCCACGCTGTAGATCGACAAACTGGCCACGCCTTCGGCGGCCAGCAAGGTGCGGGCGGCGTCGAGGATCGCGTCGATCCGGGCCTGGCTGCGGGCGCGGGGTTTGCGAACAGTGGCGGGGCGGGTGGTCATGGATGTCTCCTACAAGGCAGCGGGCATTGTATGAGCAGGAAGGTGTGTTGTCTGCCAAGCCGCTATCGCAGCGATGCGGCGACCCGACAAGCCAGCTCCCACATTTGACCGAGTTCCAACCTTGAAATGCGTTCCACTGTGGGAGCTGGCTTGCCTGCGATGAGGCCAACCCGGTTTCCCAAAATAAACCCATAAAAAAACGCCACTGACCAAAATCAGCGGCGTTCTTTTATTGCAGCAACCGCTTACACGGTATGCAGGTACCAGTTGTACTCAAGGTCGGAGATGGAGTGTTCAAACTCCTCCAGCTCACTTTCCTTACAGGCGACGAAGATATCGATGTATTTAGGATCGATGTACTTGGCCATCACCTCGCTGTCGTCCAGCTCACGCAGGGCATCGCGCAGGTTGTTCGGCAGGCTCTGCTCGTTCTGTTCGTAGCTGTTGCCTTCCACCGGAGCGTTCGGCTCGATCTTGTTGGTCAGGCCGTGATGCACGCCCGCCAATACCGAGGCCATCAGCAGGTAAGGGTTGGCATCGGCCCCCGCCACACGGTGTTCGATACGCACGGCATCGGATGAACCGGTAGGTACGCGAATCGCCACGGTGCGGTTATCCAGGCCCCAGCACGGCGAGTTCGGCACATAGAACTGTGCGCCGAAACGACGGTAGGAGTTGACGTTAGGGCACAGGAACGCCATTTGGGCGGGTAGGGTCTCCAGCACACCGCCGATCGCGTGACGCAATGCGGCGTTCTGCTCGGGATCCTCGCTGGCAAAGATGTTCTTGCCGTCCTTGTCCAGAATGGAGATGTGCACGTGCAAACCGTTGCCTGCTTGGCCTGGGTAAGGCTTGGCCATGAAGGTGGTGTCCATCTCATGGTCGTAGGCGATGTTCTTGATCAGGCGCTTGAGCAGTACCGCGTAATCGCAGGCCTTGATCGGGTCGGCGACGTGGTGCAGGTTCACTTCGAACTGCGCCGGGGCACTTTCCTTGACGATGGCGTCCGCCGGGATGCCTTGCTCCTTGGCACCTTCCAGAATGTCCTGGAGGCAGTCGACGTATTCGTCGAGGTCGTCAATCAGGTAGACCTGTGTCGAGTGCGGACGTTTGCCGGAGATCGGCGAGCGGGGCGGTTGTGGCCGGCCGTTCACGTTCTCCTGGTCGATCAGGTAGAACTCAAGCTCGAAGGCGGCGCAGATGGTCAGACCGAGGTCGTCAAACTTGGTAACAACTTGGCGGAGCACTTCGCGCGGATCGGCGAAGAAAGGTTCACCTTCAAGTTCGTGCATGGTCATCAGCAGTTGCGCGGTAGGGCGCTTTTGCCAGGGTTCATTGCACAGGGTGTCGGGGATTGGATAACAGATTCGGTCAGCATCACCGATGTCCAGGCCCAGGCCGGTGCTTTCCACCGTAGAGCCGTTGATATCCAGGGCAAATAAAGAGGCAGGCAGGTTAATGCCCTTCTCGTAAACCTTGTGGAGGCTGGTGCGTTCGATGCGCTTACCGCGCACCACACCATTCATATCCGCAATTAGAAGGTCTACGTACAGAACCTCAGGATGATCCTTAAGGAACGCGTTCGCTTCGTTAAGCTGAACGGCACGCGGGGGTACCGACATGATGCAACACCTTTGTTGTTAAAAATATCAATCATTGATCTTTTCTGGTTTCAGTCAACCCGAACGGCCTGCCGAAGTCAAGCGAGGCATTTTTTGCCCTAAAAAAGCGCCATGAAGGCTTTTTTGCGGGGTTTTGGGGCGGTTTTTTGGGTTTGAGGGGCTTGGGACCTGCAGGCTTGAGCGGGCCGTGTAGGATTTTTTACGGGGGTGTTGTGTAAAAAAATGAACAAGGCTAAGCTCGATTCAAACCCATAACAGCAATAATACCGGGGTGCTTCATGTTTCACCTGCCGCCAATCGGCGTCTGCGCCTGCTTCAGCCAGGCTTTGTCTGCAGCTCGTTCGCCCCGCGTGAATGCCCAGGCACCGGCCAATATTCTTGACGGCCCTGCCGATCTCCTTTTTGCCATCTCCTACGCCACTGACCGGGCCTCATCCGCCGTGCCGATCATAATTGCGCACAACTTTGGCCTGAGGAATGCAACCCATGAGCAAATGGCAGGTAAGCTCCTACCCTGAATGAAAAAACGACGCGGATGCTGCGTCAACCAACGCCTGGCCTTTAATGGATGCCAGGAAACCCAGCCCAGAGGCATTTATGAGTAACAACCTCGACCAGCTCACCGATTGGTTGAAAGACCACAAGATCACAGAAGTCGAATGCATGATTGGCGACCTCACCGGTATTACCCGGGGCAAGATCTCGCCGACCAACAAGTTCATTGCCGAAAAAGGCATGCGCCTGCCCGAGAGCGTTCTGTTGCAGACCGTGACCGGCGACTATGTCGAAGACGACATCTATTACGAATTGCTCGACCCGGCCGACATCGACATGATCTGCCGCCCCGACCAGAACGCGGTATTTCTGGTGCCGTGGGCCATCGAGCCGACCGCTCAGGTGATCCACGACACCTACGACAAGCAAGGCAACCCGATCGAGCTGTCGCCGCGCAACGTGCTCAAGAAAGTCCTCAAGCTCTACTCCGATCGCGGCTGGCAGCCCATCGTGGCGCCAGAGATGGAGTTCTACCTGACCAAGCGCTGCGAAGACCCGGACTTCCCGCTGCAACCGCCGATTGGCCGCTCCGGCCGCCCGGAAACCGGTCGCCAGTCCTTCTCTATAGAAGCGGCCAACGAATTCGACCCGTTGTTCGAAGACGTCTATGACTGGTGCGAACTGCAGGAGCTGGACCTGGACACGCTGATCCACGAGGACGGCACCGCGCAGATGGAAATCAATTTCCGTCACGGCGACGCCCTGTCCCTGGCCGACCAGATCCTGGTGTTCAAGCGCACCATGCGTGAAGCCGCGCTCAAGCACGACGTGGCCGCCACCTTCATGGCCAAGCCCATGACCGGCGAGCCCGGCAGCGCGATGCACCTGCACCAGAGCATCATCGACATTGCCACCGGCAAGAACGTCTTCTCCAATGAAGACGGGACCATGAGCCAGCTGTTTCTCAACCACATTGGCGGCCTGCAGAAATTCATCCCTGAATTGCTGCCTTTATTCGCCCCCAACGTGAACTCGTTCCGCCGCTTCCTGCCCGACACCTCGGCGCCGGTAAACGTGGAATGGGGCGAAGAAAACCGCACCGTCGGCCTGCGCGTACCGGATGCCGGCCCGCAGAACCGCCGCGTGGAAAACCGCCTGCCGGGCGCCGATGCCAACCCGTACCTGGCGATTGCCGCCAGCCTGTTGTGCGGCTACATCGGCATGGTCGAAGGCCATAACCCGAGCGCGCCGGTGGTGGGCCGTGGTTACGAGCGGCGCAACCTGCGCCTGCCGTTGACCATCGAAGACGCCCTGGAACGCATGGAAAACAGCAAGACCATCGAGAAATACCTGGGGCAAAAATTCATCACAGGCTACGTCGCGGTCAAGCGGGCCGAGCATGAAAACTTCAAGCGCGTGATCAGTTCGTGGGAGCGGGAATTCCTGCTCTTCGCCGTCTGATGCGCCGGGCGCGACCTTCAAACGGCGCGCCCTTCACTGAAAAGTCTAGGAGATTGGTATGTCCAGCAACAACCCGCAAACCCGTGAATGGCAAGCCTTGAGCAATGATCACCACCTGGCGCCGTTCAGCGACTTCAAGCAATTGAAAGAGAAAGGCCCACGGATCATCACCAAAGCCCACGGCGTTTACCTGTGGGACAGCGAAGGCAACAAGATCCTCGACGGTATGGCCGGCCTGTGGTGCGTGGCGATCGGTTACGGTCGCGATGAACTGGCCGATGCCGCCGCCAAGCAAATGAAAGAGCTGCCGTACTACAACCTGTTCTTCCAGACCGCACACCCGCCGGTATTGGAGTTGGCCAAGGTCATTTCCGATGTCGCGCCGGCCGGCATGAACCATGTGTTCTTCACCGGCTCTGGCTCCGAAGGCAACGACACCATGTTGCGCATGGTCCGCCACTACTGGGCGATCAAAGGCCAGCCCAACAAGAAAACCATCATTGCCCGCAAGAATGGCTACCACGGCTCAACCGTGGCCGGCGCCAGCCTGGGCGGCATGACCTATATGCACGAGCAGGGCGACTTGCCGATCCCGGGCATTACCCACATCGCCCAGCCGTACTGGTTTGGCGAAGGCGGCGACATGAGCCCCGAGGAATTCGGTGTGTGGGCCGCCAACCAGCTGGAAGAGAAAATCCTGGAGCTGGGCGTGGACAACGTCGGCGCCTTTATTGCCGAGCCGATCCAGGGCGCCGGTGGCGTGATCGTGCCGCCTGCCACATACTGGCCGCGCATCAAGGAAATCCTCGCCAAGTACGACATCCTGTTTGTCGCCGACGAAGTGATCTGCGGTTTCGGCCGTACCGGTGAGTGGTTCGGTAGCGATTTCTACGACCTCAAGCCGCACATGATGACCATCGCCAAGGGCCTGACCTCGGGCTACGTGCCCATGGGCGGCCTGATTGTGCGCGACGAAGTAGTGGCGGTGCTCAACGAAGGGGGCGATTTCAACCACGGCTTTACCTATTCCGGTCACCCGGTCGCTGCGGCTGTGGCCCTGGAAAACATCCGCATCCTGCGCGATGAAAAAATCGTTAACCGTGTGCACGACGAAACGGCACCGTATTTGCAGAAACGTCTGAGGGAACTGGGCGATCATCCGCTGGTGGGTGAAGTACGCGGCGTCGGCATGCTCGGTGCGATCGAACTGGTGCAGGACAAGGCGACGCGCAAGCGTCATGAAGGCAAAGGCGCCGGCATGATCTGCCGAACCTTCTGCTTTGAAAATGGCCTGATCATGCGCGCCGTGGGCGACACCATGATCATTTCGCCGCCACTGGTTATCAGCAAGGCTGAAATCGACGAGCTGGTGACCAAGGCCCGTCACTGCCTGGACCTGACTTTGGCAGCGTTGCAGGGCTAAGTGCTAGGCTCAGTGCGCGGTGTACTGGGCAGTTACAAATGCAGGGGCTTTGGTTGAAAGCCGGCCCCTGAACTTGCCAGACTGTCGCCCTGTTTTGTTGCCCTTCGGTTGGGCCGTAAAACATACAACGCTTGTGGCCCAAAAAAGAAAAAATTGGAGCATCACCAAATGAAGGCATTAGGTTTGAAGAACGCTGGCAAGACCCTCCTCGCCTTGTCGCTGATGGGCGCAATGGCGGGCGCGGCCCAGGCAGACAGCAAAGTGCTGCACGTCTACAACTGGTCCGACTACATTGCACCGGACACCATCGCCAACTTTGAAAAAGAGTCGGGCATCAAAGTGGTGTACGACGTTTTTGACAGCAACGAGACCCTGGAAGCCAAGTTGCTGGCAGGCAAGTCCGGCTACGACATCGTCGTACCGTCGAACAACTTCCTCGCCAAGCAGATCAAGGCCGGTGTCTATCAGGAGCTGGACAAGTCCAAGCTGCCTGCCTACAGCAACCTGAACGCCTCCCTGCTCAAAGCCGTGTCGGTCAGCGACCCGGACAACAAGCATGCTTTCCCGTACATGTGGGGTTCGATCGGCATCGGCTACAACCCGGAGAAGGTCAAGGCTGCGCTGGGCGTGGACAAGATCGACTCGTGGGATGTGCTGATGAAGCCGGAGAACATCGCCAAGCTGAAAAGCTGCGGCGTGAGCTTCCTCGATTCGCCGACCGAAATGCTGCCGATTGCTTTGCACTACCTGGGCCTGCCGACCGACACCCAGAAGAAAGCCGAGCTCAAGCAAGCCGAAGACCTGTTCCTGAAAATCCGCCCGTCGATCGGCTACTTCCACTCCTCCAAGTACATCTCCGACCTGGCCAACGGCAACATCTGCGTGGCCGTGGGTTACTCGGGTGACATCCAGCAGGCCAAGTCCCGTGCGGCTGAAGCCGGTGGCAAAGTCAAAGTTGCCTACGACATTCCGAAAGAAGGCGCCGGCAGTTTCTTCGACATGGTTGCCATCCCTAAAGATGCCGAAAACGTCGACGCTGCCTATGCATTCATGAACTACCTGCTCAAACCTGAAGTGATGGCGAGCATCACCAACAGCGTGCGTTTCCCGAACGGTAACGAGAAGGCTACCGCACTGGTAGACAAAGACATCACCAGCGACCCGGGCATCTACCCTCCCGCGGACGTGCAGGCCAAGCTCTACGCGATTGCTGACTTGCCGGCCGCCACTCAGCGTGAAATGACCCGTAGCTGGACCAAAATCAAATCCGGTAAATAACGCCAGAAACCTGTAGGAGCGAGCTTGCTCGCGAAAATCGTCAACGATAACGCAGCGCCCCTGGTCGCCCGCGTTGCCTGTGAGTTCTTCGCGAGCAAGCTCGCTCCTACAAACAGCGGCAACCGTACAGAAAATAAATGACAGAAAGTTTTGCCGGATCGGTTTATCGACGGTAAGTTGCGCGCCGGTTTTGTTGCCGGGCAACAACTTCAAGGCCCCAACTATTTAAGAGGACCTCCACTTGCCAATTTCTTTATTTCGCAAAGCCATGCTGGTGGGTGCAGGTATCACGCTGGCTGCCAGCGTGCAGGCCGCACCGACGGTGCATATTTATAACTGGTCGGATTACATCGGCCCCGACACCCTGGCCAACTTCGAAAAGGCCAGCGGTATCAAGCCCGTGTATGACGTGTTTGACTCCAACGAAACCCTGGAAGGCAAGTTGCTCGCCGGGCGCACCGGCTACGACGTGGTGGTGCCGTCCAACCATTTCCTGGGCAAGCAGATCAAGGCTGGAGCGTTCCAGAAGCTCGACAAGTCACTGCTGACAAACTACCCCAACCTCGACCCGGTACTGCTCAAGCGCCTGGAAAAGAACGACCCGGGCAACCAGTACGCTGTGCCGTACCTGTGGGGCACCAACGGCATTGGCTACAACGTCGACAAGGTCAAGCAAGTGCTGGGTGTCGACAAGATCGACTCCTGGGCCGTGTTGTTCGAACCGGAAAACATGAAGAAGCTGGCCACTTGCGGCGTGTCGTTCATGGATTCGGCCGATGAAATGCTGCCGGCGGTACTCAATTACATGGGCCTGGACCCCAACAGCACCAACCCGGCCGACTACAAGAAGGCCGAGGAAAAACTGCTGAAAGTGCGGCCCTACGTGACCTACTTCCATTCCTCCAAATACGTCTCGGACCTGGCCAACGGCAATATCTGCGTGGCGGCCGGTTTCTCCGGCGATGTGTTCCAGGCCAAGGCTCGCGCAGCAGAGGCGGGCAAAGGCGTGAACATCGCCTACACGATTCCCAAAGAAGGCGGCAACCTGTGGTTCGACGTGCTGGCGATTCCCAAGGATGCCAGCAACGTCAAGGAAGCCCACGCTTTCATCAACTATTTGCTGCAGCCTGAGGTGATCGCTCAGGTCAGCGATCAAGTCGGTTACGCCAACCCTAACCCAGGGGCGGACAAACTGATGGAGCAATCGATACGCACCGACGCAGCGGTTTACCCACCGCAGGCGGTTCTCGAGCGGACATTCGTCAACTTTGAGCTACCCCCGAAAGTGCAGCGTTTAATGACCCGTAGCTGGACCAAGGTCAAGACGGGCAAGTAAGGCTCAAACTATCCAAGGCTGGCCCGCATTGGGCTGGCTGCACAGTTTTTTTTGGGAGTTTCGTAAATGGCAGTTGCCTCCGGCGCCTATAAGAAAGCCCTCGAGGGCGACCAGACACCGAAAAAGGTGCTGGTCAAAATCGACCGGGTCACGAAGAAGTTCGACGAGACGATTGCCGTGGACGATGTGTCCCTGGAAATCAAGAAAGGCGAGATCTTCGCCTTGCTCGGCGGTTCGGGTTCGGGCAAATCCACCTTGCTGCGCATGCTTGCAGGTTTCGAGCGCCCAACCGAAGGTCGCATCTACCTCGACGGTGTGGACATCACTGACATGCCGCCCTACGAGCGGCCGATCAACATGATGTTCCAGTCCTACGCCTTGTTCCCGCACATGACCGTGGCGCAGAACATCGCCTTCGGCCTGCAACAGGACAAGATCCCCAAGGCCGAGGTCGACGCGCGCGTGGCCGAGATGCTCAAGCTGGTGCAGATGAGCCAGTACGCCAAGCGCAAGCCGCACCAGCTGTCCGGCGGCCAGCGCCAGCGTGTGGCGTTGGCCCGCTCCTTGGCCAAGCGCCCGAAACTGCTGTTGCTCGATGAGCCGATGGGCGCATTGGACAAGAAGCTGCGCTCGCAGATGCAACTGGAGTTGGTGGAGATCATCGAGCGCGTTGGGGTGACCTGTGTGATGGTGACCCACGATCAGGAAGAGGCCATGACCATGGCCGAACGCATCGCGATCATGCACCTGGGCTGGATCGCCCAGATCGGCAGCCCTATCGATATCTACGAAACCCCCACCAGCCGCCTGGTGTGCGAGTTCATTGGCAACGTCAACATCTTCGACACCCAAGTGGTGGACGACGCTGAAGGCCACGCGGTGCTCAAGTGCCCGGACCTGGACCGCGACATCTACGTGGGCTACGGCATCGCCACTTCGGTGGAAGACAAGTCGGTGACCTACGCCATTCGCCCGGAAAAGCTGTTGGTGACCACCGAAATGCCGACCTGCGAGCACAACTGGTCCAGCGGCAAGGTGCACGATATCGCCTACCTGGGCGGCCACTCGGTGTTCTACGTGGAGCTGCCGAGCGGCAAGCTGGTCCAGTCCTTCGTCGCCAACGCCGAACGCCGTGGCCAACGCCCAACCTGGGGTGACCAGGTTTACGTATGGTGGGAAGACGACAGCGGCGTGGTACTTCGCTCATGAACATGAAGAAATTCAAGCGGCGCTTGGATCGCATCGTGCCCAATGGCAAGCAGGTGGTCATCGGGATTCCCTTCCTCTGGCTGTTCCTGTTTTTTGCACTGCCGTTTTTCATCGTGCTGAAAATCAGCTTTGCCGAAGCCGATGTGGCGATCCCGCCCTATACCGAGATCTATACCTACGTTGAGCAAAAGCTGGAGGTGGTGCTGAACCTGGCCAACTACAGCTTGCTGGCGGGCGACGAGTTGTACATCGCCGCCTACCTGGGCTCGCTGAAGATGGCGTTTTTCAGCACGCTGCTGTGCCTGCTGATCGGCTACCCGATGGCCTACGCCATCGCCACCGCGCGCAAAGAGATGCAGACCGTGCTGGTGCTGCTGATCATGATGCCGACCTGGACCGCGATCCTGATCCGGGTGTATGCGTGGATGGGTATCCTCAGCAACAACGGCCTGCTCAATGGCTTCCTGATGTCCATGGGCTTGATCAACGAGCCGCTGCAGATCCTCAACACCAATATCGCGGTGTACATCGGCGTGGTCTATTCGTACCTGCCGTTCATGATCCTGCCGCTCTACGCCAACCTGGTGAAGCACGATCAGAGCCTGCTGGAAGCCGCTTCCGACCTGGGGTCGAGCACCTTCAACAGCTTCTGGAAAATCACCGTGCCGCTGTCCAAGAACGGCATCATCGCCGGTTGCATGCTGGTGTTTATCCCGGTGGTGGGCGAGTTCGTGATTCCTGAACTGCTCGGCGGCCCGGAAACCCTGATGATCGGTAAGGTGTTGTGGCAAGAGTTCTTCAACAACCGTGACTGGCCGGTGGCGTCTGCCCTGGCGGTGGTGATGCTGGCGATCCTGATCGTGCCGATCATCCTGTTCAACCGCAGCCAAGCCAAAGAGTTGGAGGGCAAGATATGAAGCGTTTTCGTTTCTCCAGCTTCATGCTGGTCGCAGGCTTGTTGTTCATCTACCTGCCGATGTTGATCCTGGTGATCTACTCGTTCAACGAATCCAAACTGGTGACGGTGTGGGGCGGTTGGTCAATCAAGTGGTACGTGGGCCTGTTGGACAACACCCAGTTGATGGGCTCGGTGGCCCGCTCCCTGGAAATCGCCTGCTACACGGCGGTGGCGGCGGTGGCGTTGGGCACGCTGGCGGCCTTCGTGCTGACGCGCATCAGCCAGTTCAAGGGCCGCACGCTGTTCGGCGGCCTGGTGACGGCGCCGTTGGTGATGCCAGAGGTGATCACCGGTCTGTCGCTGTTGCTGTTGTTCGTGGCCATGGCGCAGATGATCGGCTGGCCACAGGAACGCGGCATCGTCACTATCTGGATCGCCCATACAACCTTCTGTGCGGCGTATGTGGCGGTGGTGGTGTCGGCGCGCTTGCGTGAGCTGGACCTGTCGATCGAAGAAGCGGCGATGGATTTGGGCGCACGGCCGTGGAAGGTGTTCTTCCTGATCACCATCCCGATGATCGCGCCGTCGCTGGCTGCGGGCGGGATGATGTCCTTCGCGCTGTCCCTGGACGACCTGGTATTGGCCAGCTTCGTGTCGGGCCCCGGTTCCACCACTTTGCCGATGGAAGTGTTCTCGGCGGTGCGTCTTGGGGTTAAACCCGAGATCAACGCCGTGGCGAGCCTGATTCTGTTGGCGGTGTCGCTGGTGACCTTCCTGGTGTGGTTCTTCAGCCGTCGGGCCGAAGAGCATCGCAAGAAGGCCATTCAGCAGGCGATTGAAGAAGCCGCAGCGGATGGCTGGCAACAGCCGGACAAGCGCCGGGCGCCAGCGCCGGTCTAACTGCCGACGCGATCCACTGTAGGAGCGAGCTTGCTCGCGAAGAACGTTAACGATGACGCTGGGTACCTGACACCCAGCGGCGCTCTCAGGTTTTTCGCGAGCAAGCTCGCTCCTACAGTGGGCTTAGCTAGGCAGCCCACGGCGACGTACGAATCACTTGCACAAAGTTCATCGGCTTGAACCCAGGTTCCTGGTCCACCAGCACATCGGTCTTCACGTTGCCAAACGTGGTCTGTGGGCGATGGCGCAAGCCGTTGGCGAACGCGCAGATGATGCACTCCTTGAACCCTTCACCCCGTGGATGCGCATGCACCACCGCTTCGCGCTGTACGCTGCTGAACGCGGCGTAGTCCATGCCCAGCACGTCCATCTCCACACCGGCGGTCACCAGCGCTACGGTGGGGCGCAGGTGTTTGGGCACGCCCGGCGTGGTGTGCAGGGCAATGGACAACCACACTTGTTCGATATCGTCATCGCTCAACCCATAAGGCTTGAGGAATGCGGCGGCGGCGTTGGCGCCGTCCACTTCGAAACGCTCGTCGTCACTGCGGTGGCCTTCCACCAGGCCCAGGTCATGGAACATCGCGCCGACGTAGAGCAACTCCGGGTTGTAGGCCAATTGCTTGCGCTCACCGCTCAAGGCACCGAACAGAAAGACGCGGCGCGAATGGTGGTAGAGCAGGTCGGACTCGACGTCACGGATGTATTCGGTGGTGGCCCTGGCCAAGGCGCTGTCAGGGATCTGGATACCGGCTATGGTGGTGCTCATGGTGGATCTCCTCTGGAAAGATTCCAGTCTGGTCCCCTGACCCTGGAGCGGCTATCGCCACAGGGAGGCGATCCCGGCCAATGTGCCGCCACATCGCGCCAAGCCTATAGGCGATCCCCTGTGGGAGCTGGCTTGCCTGCGATAGCATCACCTCGGTGTACCTGAGGCACCGAGGCGTCTGCATCGCAGGCAAGCCAGCTCCCACAAGGGGTTTGTGTTTATTGAGTTGGAAAAGGTGTTTGTGAGTATGGGCAAAACCGTCGCCATCCTGATCTTCCCCGGTGTCCAGTCGCTGGACGTGACCGGGCCGATGGATGTGTTCTGCGAGGCCAACCGCTTCCTGGCGCCCGAGGATCACTATCGGCTGGAAGTACTCGGCTTCGGCCACGGCGCCATGGCAGCCTCCAACGGTTTGTCATTGCAGGCGCACAAGCACTACAGCGAAGCCCGGCAACCCTACGACCTGTTGCTGGTCGCCGGTGGCCCGCAGTTACCCTTCGAAGAGTTCGGCCCCGAGTTTGACGCCTGGCTGCGCGCGGCCGCCGCTAAGGCGCAGCGTTTTGGCTCGATCTGCAATGGCGCCTTCATGCTGGCCCGTGCAGGCTTGCTGGACGGCAAGACCGTCACTACCCACTGGAATGATGCCGCCAGCCTGGCACGCCTGTGCCCGTCGGCCCAGGTCGAAGCCGACCGTCTCTATGTGCAGGATGGCAACCTCTACACCTCCGCCGGGGTCACGGCGGGTATCGACCTGTCGTTGTACCTGCTGGCCCAGGATCACGGCCCGGAAGTCGCCCTGAGCGTGGCCAAGCGCCTGGTGGTGTTCACTCAGCGCTCGGGCGGGCAATCGCAGTTCAGCCCGTTCCTCACGCCCCATGCCGAAACCACCTCGGCGGTGGCACTGGTGCAGCTGTACGTGTTGGCCAACCTGACGGGAGACCTGACCATTGCCGACCTGGCCAAGGCGGCCAATATGAGTGCGCGCAATTTCTCCCGGGTGTTCGCCCGTGAAGCGCGGATTACGCCAGCGGAGTTTGTCGAGAGGGCGCGTGTGGATGCGGCGCGGGTGATGCTTGAAAGCAGCCACGCACCGCTTAAGACCGTGGCCTATCAATGCGGCTTTCGCGACGCCCAGCACATGCGCAGTGTGTTCAACCGCCGGCTGGGCGTCACGCCGCAACAGTTCAGGCTTAACTTTGCGGCGCCGGTTTGAGCGTATCGTAGGCTTCCAGGGCGCGCAGCGAGTAGATGTAGGCCGCGCCTGCATTCAGCGAGATCGCGGTGGCCAGCGTGGCCGCCACTTCTTCGCGGGTTGCCCCGGCCTTGATGGCCGCATCGGCATGTACGCCGATGCAACCGTCGCAGCGGGTGGTGATCGCCACGGCGATGGAAATCAGTTCACGGGTCTTGGCGTCGAGTACATTGTTTTCCTCGGCAGCTTCCCCCAGCGCCATGTAGGCTTTGACCATCTTCGGGTTGCTCTTGCCCAGTGAGCCAAAGGCTTTCTTCACGGTAGGCAGCAAGTCGGACCAGTTATTGAACATTGCAGTAACTCCTGAACAAATTGGGTGTGAAGCCAGTCTGTGCCGTTCAGGGCTGGGGCTATTGTTCAATCCGCTCATCTTTTTGACCGATACTCGCAAATGAATGCCATCGACACCCTTATCGCGCTGGCCAACCTGCGCGGCAGCCTGGATTTGCGTTGCCAGTTCCAAGGGGACTGGGCGTTGGACCACGCGCCGGAAAACCTCGGCGTGGCGCCTTATCACATCGTGCTCAGCGGCACCTGCCGCGCCGAGTTGTCTGGCGGGCAATATGTAACGTTGGAGGAGGGCGATATCCTGCTGATGCCCGGCGGTGCTACCCATTTGCTGCGCAG
Organism: Pseudomonas salmasensis; assembly: GCF_014268375.2. Lineage (NCBI taxonomy): Bacteria > Pseudomonadati > Pseudomonadota > Gammaproteobacteria > Pseudomonadales > Pseudomonadaceae > Pseudomonas > Pseudomonas salmasensis. The sequence continues at coordinate 3,233,197 of NZ_CP077083.1, read as the reverse complement.
CCAGGGCGCGCGGATCCGCCCGATGCAGCCTCGCGTTATCGAAGGTGGTGCGCTGACCGTGCACCGTTTGGGCGGCGAACAGCCGGATGTGGATATGCTGTGTGGCAGCTTTCACTACAACCGCCAGTCGCTGTTGTTCGATGCGTTGCCGGACTATCTGGTGGTGTCCAGCCGCCAGTGGCAAGGCGATGGGCAATTGGCGGCGTTGATTGCGTTGCTGCGCAGTGAGGCGGACGGGCAGCAAGTGGGCGCCCGTTCGTTTATCAATGCGCTGTCTTCAGCCCTGTTCACCTTGATCCTGCGCAGTTGGTTGAGCGACCAGGCGCCAGTGGCGGGTACCTTCGCTTTGCTCGCTGACAAGCGCTTGAGCAAGGCCTGGCAAGCCATGCTGGCTGAACCTGGGTATGAGTGGACCATCGACAGCCTGGCGTTGGCGGCCAGCATGTCCCGCGCCACCTTTATGCGTGCGTTCGTCAAAGTGGCAGGCGTATCGCCCTGGGTGTTGCTCACCCAATTGCGCATGGAGAGGGCGTTCAACCTGCTGCGCCAGTCACGCCTGAGCCTGATCGATATCGCCGCCCAGGTGGGTTACCAATCCCAGGCGGCGTTCAGCAAGAAATTCAAGGACACCTACGGCCAAGCGCCAGGGCGCATGCGGGCAGGCTAGCCCCAATGCCTGTAGGAGCGAGCTTGCTCGCGAAAAACTTAACGACGCCGCGTTTATTCAGGTAGCACGCGTTATCGTTGACGTTTTTCGCGAGCAAGCTCGCTCCTACAGACAAGGGATCGAGTAGCTCAGTCGTTATCGGGCGGGCAGCAGTTTCAAGGTGCCGCGGGTATTGGCCGTCACTTCCTCGTCACTGAAATGCGCCTGCTCATACCCGCCCTCGATATAGCTCTGCGCCTGGTCGCCATAGTGCGCGTCAAACGGCACGCCGCTTTGCCCCACCGGGTTGATGGTGAGGGCGTGGGTCGGGTCGGCAAAGTCGATCAGGCGTCGTGTCGACGGGCCGTAGGTTACCGGCCAGGGCGCCGGGCCAATCGGGGCGGTCTGGTTGTTTGGCACTTCGTGGCTGCCCGGTGCCGGGAAGGGGCCGACGTTGAAGATTTTATCCAGCGGTTTTTGCAGGCCCAGCGGGTGGCCGTGGGTCAGGGTGTGCGCCTTGCCCCACTGCCACTGTGCCGGGTCATCGCCGAACGTAGCCTTGAGGTGGGCCAGGCTGTTGTCCCAGGCGAGCTTGACGGTGTCGGCGCGGTTGCCGTTCCACCAGGGTGAGTCTGCCGATGCGGCCAGGCGTGGCAAGGCGGCGTCGATCACGCGGGTGCCGAGCAAAGTCTTGAACAAGGCATCGCCGAGTTTGGGGTGAAAGGTCGCGTCGCTGAGGTTGAACAGCAACTGGTTGAACAGCGTGGCACTGGTGGAGTCCAGCGGGTAGTCACCTTTCCAGCTGGCAAGCTGTTCCACCAGTTTGAGTTGCGCCGGGTCCTTGACCACCTCGCGCAGCACCGGCAACAGCGGCGCCAGCACGCGCGGGCCATAGGCGGTGGTGGTGCCCAGTTGCAGGGCCTGGCTGTTGGTCACATCCCACTTCACGCTTGGGTCGCTCAACTGCGCGTTCAACTGCTGGCCACGGTCAGCCAGGTTGTAATAGCCGGGGATCGGCATGCCGGTGGGCGATGCCGGTTGGGCATTGGCGGACACCACGTAGCCGCGCGGCGGGTTTTCTTCCTGGGGGTTGGCACTGAAGGGGTAGAAACCCAGCTTGTCGGCCTGGGCGGTACTGCCGTCGAGGATGAACGCCGGGTTGACGCCAGCCGGGCGGATCGGCAACTGCGCCGCTGCCCACCAGCCGATATCGCCCTTGGCATTGGCCCACACGATGTTCAGGCCCGGCGCCGAGACCTTGGCGGACGCGGCACGCGCCTTGGCCAGGGTGTCGGCACGGTTGAGCTGATAGAAACCCTCGAGGATCGGGTTTTCGCTGTCGAGGAACGCCCACCACATGGCAATCGGTGTGCTGCCGGCGTTCTCACCGAGCACATCGTTGATGATCGGGCCGTGGGGCGAGCGGCGCAGGGTGAGGGTCACCGGCGCCTGGCCCTTGACCTGGATCTGCTGCTCGCTGCTGCTCATGTCCACCCATTGGTCGTGATACCAGACCTGGTTGGGGTTGTTTGGGTTGACCTTCTCGGCGACCAGGTCGAGGTCGTCGTTCTGGAACATGGTCAGGCTCCAGCCGAAGTCCAGGTTGTGCCCCAGGAACGCCACCGGTACCAGCGCGTTGTGGTAGCCGTACAACTCAAAGCCTGGCGCCGACAGCTGCGCCTCGTACCACACCGAAGGCACCGAAAAACGGATATGCGGATCACCCGCCAGCAACGGCTTGCCGCTTTGGGTATGGCTGCCGCTGACGGCCCAGGCATTGCTGCCTTCGAACTGCGGCAGGCCGTTGTCGGCCAGGGCCTGTTCGCTCAGGGCGGCGATGGCGCCAAGGGTCTGCCAATCGCTGGCCGCCAGGTTGAGGGCGCCCTTGGGTTGCCAGTCCAGATCAAAGACCTTCAAGTAATCGCTGCCCAGCCGGTCGCGCACATAGGTCAGCACCGGCTCGGTGCGAAAGGCCGCGGCAAAGCTGTAGGCCATGTACCCGGCGACGCTGATGCTGTCTTCGGCGGTAAACGGGCGCTTGGCGATGCCCAGCACATCGAACTCCATGGGGCTGGCGTGACTGTCCTGATACTGGTTGATCCCATCCAGGTAGGCTTGCAGGGCCTTGGACGAGGCTGAGCCAGGGTCCATGTGCTCCACGTAGCTTAAGGCACGCTCGCGAATGCGCAGGCTGCGAAACAGTTTGTCGGTCTCCAGCAGCTTGGGCCCCAGCACCTCGGCCAGTTCGCCACGGGCCAGGCGCCGCATGATCTCCATCTGGAACAGCCGGTCCTGGGCATGCACATAGCCCAGGGCGCGGTACAGGTCGGCTTCGTTTTCGGCACGGATATGCGGTACGCCACGGTCGTCGTAACGCACCGTGACCGAGCCTTGCAGGTGCGCCAGCGTCACCGTGCCCTGGCGCGTGGGTTGTTTGCTGTAGACGTACCAACCGGCGCCCAGGGCGACCAGCACAATCAGCACCGCAAAAACCTGCAAGACGCGCTTCATGAACATTCCTTACCAAAGTGGACGGACTACAGATCCTTAGGCCACGAACAATAGCAGCCTACCGCAAGGGTGTGAGTGGCATTCACTTCGCGTCCGGTTCCAAGGGCCTTGAGAATCGGCTCGATAAAGCTGTTGCTGGCGTTGCACGTGAGGCCTTCGCTATAGGGGCCGAAATACGCCAGTTTGCCGGTGCGATCCCAAATGCCCACGGCGGGGCTGGCGGGTATCTGGTCCGCGCCGGGCAGGGCATCAAGAATTTTCAGATGGCGCAGGTTCTCGGGCAACTGGCCGTGGCTGCCGGGTTTTTGCAGGGCATAGAACTCCACCCCCTGGGGCGCGTACTGCTCGATCAACTCGCCCAGGTGTTGCTGGTTACCCACATTGCACGGGCAGGCCGGGTCCCAGAAGTGCACCAGGCGAATCGGGCCTGGGCCGCTGAGGGCGGCGGGCAGTTGCAGCGCATCGCCGGAAAATACCGCGGTGTGTTCGCTGAAGGCGCGCAGATAGCGGCCCTGGAACCAGTCATAGGCCGCCCACAGCACCCCGGCGCAGATAACCAGGATCAGGCTGGCGAACAGGGCGTTACGGTAGGGCGGTCGCATTGGATGTATCCTCGCAGGTCGCGTAGCTTGCCATGCTTGTCCTGACAGATGAATATCGCAGCTCGATATTCATCTCCACCGCAAGTCTGGAAGCCTTTATGCCCGTCACCTTTGACCCTGATCATCTGCGCGAAAGCTTGCGCCCCCTGGTGGATGCGCAGCCGCTGTCAGCCGAGGCGAGGGTTTACCAGCGTTTCTACGGGCTCGACCTGGCCGCACGCCAGGTGCCGGCGGTGAGCCGCCTGGGGCGTTTTGAGGTGGATGGGTTTGAGGTGGTGGCCCAAGTGTGGTGGCCGCCTGCGCCGGTGGCGACGATGTTCCTGTTCCACGGGTTCTACGATCATATGGGCCTGTATCGCCACGTGGTGGATTGGGCGCTGGACCAGGGCTTCGTGGTGATCGCCTGCGACCTGCCGGGCCATGGCTTGTCCAGCGGCGCACGCGCCAGCATCGATGACTTTGCGGTGTACCAGAGCGTGGTGCAGGCGTTGTTCGTCGAGGCCAAGGCGCTGCAATTGCCGCAACCGTGGCACCTGTTCGGGCAAAGCACCGGCGGCGCCATTGTGGTGGACCACTTGCTCAACCACGGCGCCCAAAGCCCGGCCCAGGGCAAGACTTTCCTGCTGTCGCCGTTGGTTCGGCCGCGTGCATGGGGCTGGTCGCAGGTCAGCTATTACCTGCTGCGCCCATTCGTCAAAGGTATCGCCCGGCGTTTCAGCGATAACTCCAACGACCCCGCGTTCAAGCCCTTCCTTGAAGCCGACCCACTACAACCCCGCCAACTGCCTACCGCCTGGGTGGGGTCGCTGGCGCGCTGGATCAAACGCATCGAAGCCGCACCGCGCAGCCCCCGGCGCCCGGTGATCGTGCAGGGTGAGGAAGATATGACGGTGGACTGGCAGCACAATTTGCAGGTGTTGCGGGGTAAGTTCGACCAGCCTGAGGTGTTGATGCTCAAGCGGGGTCGGCATCATCTGGCCAATGAAATTGCGCAGATTCGCGATGAGTACTTCAGTTTTCTCACCCGCCACCTGAAATAACGCAATCCAAATGTGGGAGCTGGCTTGCCTGCGATAGCGGTGTAACTGACAGATCGCAATCGCAGGCAAGCCAGCTCCCACAGGGTTTACTGCGTCAGGCTTGAGGTGCTTTGGCCGACCGCCAGCCCTGCGCGAATGGCTGCAAGGGCGGCCTGGTAATACGCCTTGCCCTGCGGCGACTCGGCAAAGGTGGCGAACTCTTCCAGCTCCGGGTCGGACAAATCCCGGTAGACATACAGCAAGGTGTTGTTCAAATCCTTGTCGATCTGCTGCATCAACCGCTCGCGCTGGCCATTCAACATGCCTTGTGCCTGACCACCGCCGAGCAGGCCGGGGATCATCTGGCTCAAGCTGTCGGCCGCCACGCCAGCAATCGCCAGGCTGACCTCGGCACCGGCCTCGCGGGCGGGCAGGGCCTGGGCCAGGTGGCCGATGATCAGGCTGCGGGTGGCATCGGCTTCGAGTTTGGGCAGGCCCTGGGCGTTTTTCGCCAGTTGGTCGCGGCGCGTGGCCAGCAACTCGGCGGCGACGATCTTGCGGCCCAGGGGCGATTGGAAAAACGCCAAAGCAGGTTTCGGGTCGGGCAAGTGCTTGCGCAGTTGCGCCTCGGCACGCTGGTCCATGGCCTGGGCGGCAAAGCGTTTATTGCTGTTGTCCACCAGCGCCTGGTACACCACTGGCGGCAGGCTATTGCGGTAGCGCTGCTGGGCGGCACTGAGGGCGTCATTGAAGTGCGCACGTTGTTCGGCCCAGCCGGCGACCTTGTACAACTGGTCATGGCCGTCTGCCCAGGCGGGCAAAACGCAGAACATCAACACAGAAAAAAACAAACGACGCATAAGGACTCCTGTCAGTCGGCCACTATTGTCCGTGTCGGGCGTAGGATTTGTCGAGAAGTCCTATCAGTCACCTGACTAAAGTGTATTCAGACGCTCAACGGCGCTGTCGGATTTACAGGCGTATGGATACTATGCGCGCCATGCAAATACCCCTCGATCACCCGCTGCTGCAACGCATCGTCGACGACCTGGCCGAAAAAGGCTGGTCGCAGCAAAATGGCTTCCTGCCCCAGGCTCTGACCCTGGAGCTGGCGGCTGAGTGCCGTAAACGTGCGGCGCAGGGTGAGCTGGCACCGGCGGCGGTAGGGCGTGGGCCGGCCCAGGAGATTCGCGAAGGTATTCGCGGTGATCATATCCAGTGGCTGGAGGAGGGTGACGCGCCTATCTGCGACACCTACATGGGGGTGATGGACGGCCTGCGCCTGGCGATGAATCGCAGCCTGTTCCTGGGCCTGGAAGATTTCGAAAGCCACTTTGCGATGTACCCGCCGGGGGCGTTTTACCTCAAGCATGTGGACCGTTTTCGCGACGACGACCGGCGCATGGTCTCGGCGGTGATCTACTTGAACGATGCCTGGCTGCCCGAGCATGGCGGTCAACTGCGCATGTACCTCAAGGGCGGCGTCGAATATGACGTGGTGCCCACCGGGGGTTGCCTGGTGGTATTCCTGTCGGGCGAGGTGCCCCACGAAGTCCTGCCCGCTACGCGCGAACGCCTGTCCCTGACGGGCTGGTTTCGTCGGCGGGGCAACGAGCCGTTTTGAGCATGGAAAAGATGCTGGTCAGCCGCTGCCTGCTCGGGCACAAGGTGCGCTATGACGGCGGGGCCAGCGGCCCATTCGACCAACTGGCCGCGTGGCAAGCTGAAGGCCGCGTGGTTGCCATCTGCCCGGAAGTGGCGGGGGGCTTGCCCACACCGCGCCCGCCGGCCGAAATCCCCGGCGGGCAGGGTATCGACGTGTGGGAAGGCCGCGCCCAGGTGCTGACCGACGAGGGCGAAGACTTTAGCAACGCCTTCCTCGACGGCGCCCGCCAAGCTTTGGCGCTGGTGCAACGCCATCACATCCGCATCGCCATTCTCAAGGCCAACAGCCCGTCCTGCGGCAACCTGTTGACCTATGACGGCACCTTCAGTGGGGTGAAGGTGCGTGGCGAAGGCGTCACGGCAGCGTTGCTCAAGCGCCATGGTGTGCAGGTGTTCAGTGAGCTGCAGTTGCCTGAGGCGGCGGTGGCTCTCACGCAGCTTTAGCAACTTGCATAGATCAAATGTGGCAGCTGGCTTGCCTGCGATGACGGCCTGCCAGCCGACGCCAATCTAGCTGACACCGCACGATCCAACTGTGGGAGCGGGCTTGCTCGCGAAGGCAGCCTGGCAGGTGACACAGTTGGATTGTGTGCATATCCATTGCTGCGGTAACGGCCACTTAGGGTTCCGCCCTGACGGCGGCTCACTTTTGAAAAGAGCCCAAAAGTAAGCAAAACGCTCTTGCCCCACCACTCGGCACCTCGCTTAGGCTCGGTGTGCCCGTAATCCGCCAGTGATTTGGGGGGCCGCCGCCACGCGCCATCCATGGCGCGGGGCGGCTAAACCGGCATCCCTGCCGGTTTACCCCCCAAATCCCTGTCGAATTCCGGCCAGCGTGGTTTAACGGGGCGCCTGAGATCAAAAGCAGATCAAGATCAAGAGCGGCTCGCTTCGCATCGTGGTTACCGTCTGCTGCTACAGCCCAAAAGTTGTGTAGATACCTATGCTGCGATAGCGGCATATCAGTGACACTTCAGGTGCTGATACACCGCTATCGCAGGCAAGCCAGCTCCCACATTTACTGCATCTCGAACCACTTCTTTGTCAGCGCCTTTAACCGGCCATCGTCCGTCACCCGCTTCAACGCCCCATTCAAACTGCTTTTGAACGCGGGGTTGCCTTTTTGGAACGGGATCGCCAATACCGGCTTCTGATGATAAGCCTCACTGAAATCGAAACGATCCTCAAGCTCGGCAGTCATAGCGATATGGTTAATGGCCACGTCGTACTTGCCGGTTTCCACGCCGGACAGCAGGTCAGTGTTATCGGTGGTGATAAACGAGGAGCGCACCTCCATTTCCTTGGCCAGCAGTTCACCCAGCTCCACTTCAAAGCCGGCGAGTTTGTCGCCCTCTTTGAAATTGTACGGCGGGGTGTTGGCTTCCAGGGCGATGCGCAGTTCACCGCGATCGTTGACGTCGTCAATCAGTTCGGCATGGGCCAAGGGGCTCAGAAGAGCAAGCAACAGCAATAGGCCAGGCGAAAAGCGCATGGTCACTCCTAAAGAATTCGTACAGGCGAGGCGCCGTTGAGCATCGTTTTGTTATGGTGTCGGGTGCCTTGGACCGCAATTTATCGCGAAGTTGTCATAACCCTACAGATTTCACCGAAAAACTGGAGAAGCGAATGAAAGCCCTTTTGTCCCGTGCAACGATTGCCAGCCTTTTGCTGGGTACCTCGCTGTTGGCCAGCGCCGCAGACCTTCCTCGTACGCCTGCACCTGCAGGTGCCGAAGTGTTTATTGTCTCGCCGCAAGATGGCGCCACCGTCGGCCAAACCTTCACCGTCAAGTTCGGGGTCAAGAAGCTGGACCTGGAGCCGATCGACAAGCAAGTGCCTAACGCCGGTCACCACCACCTGCTGGTAGACCAGGAAGTGGGGGCGCTCAACGCCAACGAGGCAATCCCGGCCACGCCTACCTCGATTCACTTCGGCAAGGCGCAAACCGAAACCGAGCTGACCCTGACGCCAGGCAAGCACACCCTGCAACTGGTGGCCGGCGACAACGTGCATCGCCAGTTCGAGCCCACAGTCGCTTCGAAAGTGATCACCGTTAACGTCAAATAAAAAAACGGGAGCCCTTTGCGGGGCTCCCGTTTTTTATTGGTAGGAGCGAGCTTGCTCGCGAAATCCCAAGGGCGCCGCGTTTAAACAGGTTAAACGCGTCATCGTTGACGTTCTTCGCGAGCAAGCTCGCTCCTACTAGAACAACACGCGGCTACGAATAGTGCCGTTGATGTGCTGCAGCTTCTCTTGCGCCAGGTCCGAGTACTCGGCGTCGACGTCGATCACCACGTAGCCGACCTTCTCGTTGGTCTGCAGGAACTGACCGGAGATGTTGATGCCGTTTTCCGCGAAGACCTTGTTGATCTCCATCATCACGCCAGGGATGTTCTGGTGGATGTGCAGCAGACGGTGCTTGCCCGGGTGAGCCGGCAGGGCCACTTCCGGGAAGTTGACCGACGATACCGAGGTACCGTTGTCGCTGTACTTGACCAGTTTTTCCGAGACTTCCAGGCCGATGTTGGCTTGGGCTTCAGCGGTGGAGCCGCCGATGTGCGGGGTCAGGATCACGTTGTCCAGGCCACGCAGCGGGCTTTCGAAGATGTCATCGTTGGAGCGTGGCTCCACCGGGAACACGTCGATGGCAGCGCCGATCAGGTGCTTGTCCTTGATCGCGTCGGCCAGGGCATCCAGCTCAACCACGGTGCCGCGAGCGGCGTTGATCAGGATCCCGCCTTTCTTGATCGCGCGGATTTCCTTCTCACCGATCATCCACTGAGTCTCGGCCGTTTCCGGAACGTGCAGGGTGACGATGTCGGACATGCCCAGCAGCTCGGTCAGGCTGGCCACTTGGGTGGCGTTGCCCAATGGCAGCTTGGTCAGGGTGTCGTAGAAGAACACCTGCATGCCCAGGCCTTCAGCCAATACCGACAATTGCGTGCCGATCGAGCCGTAGCCGACGATACCCAGCTTCTTGCCGCGGATTTCGAAGGAGTTGGCCGCGCTCTTGATCCAGCCGCCACGGTGGCAGGAAGCGTTCTTCTCAGGGATACCGCGCAGCAGCAGGATGGCCTCGGCCAGCACCAGCTCCGCTACGGAACGGGTGTTGGAGTACGGTGCATTGAACACCGCGATGCCGCGCTCGCGCGCTGCATTGAGGTCGACCTGGTTGGTGCCGATGCAGAAACAGCCGACAGCCACGAGTTTCTTGGCGTGGTCGAAGATCTCTTCGGTCAGCTGAGTGCGGGAGCGAATGCCGATAAAGTGCGCGTCGGCGATCTTTTCCTTGAGCTGGGCTTCCGGCAGAGAACTGGTGATGTACTCAATGCTGGTGTACCCGGCGGCTTTCAGAACGTCGACAGCCGATGGGTGGACGCCTTCCAGAAGAAGGAACTTGATCTTGCTCTTATCGAGAGAAGTCTTGCTCATCTGCGTAAACCTGTATCCCGGAGAAAATTGGCAGGGAGTCGAGCAGCGCAAGCTGACCCGGACGGCAGGAAAGCCGTCACCGCAGAAACGCCCTTTGGGTCTGTCCTGCGGGGGCGGTATGCTAGCATACGCACCCCGCTAAACACCTATTCCTGCGACGTGAAGCGTTCTCAGGATGACCATGAATTGTTCGAGAGTTCTGTCGATGACCCATCCTGCCCTGATTGATGAGCTAAAGACCCTGGTTGAGCCCGGCAAAGTGCTGACCGACGCCGACTCCCTGGAGGCTTACGGCAAGGATTGGACCAAGCATTTCGCCCCCGCACCTACCGCCATCGTGTTCCCCAAGACCACCGAGCAGGTGCAGGCCATCGTACGCTGGGCCAATGAACACAAGGTGGCGCTGGTGCCGTCGGGTGGGCGCACGGGCTTGTCGGCGGCTGCCGTTGCCGCCAATGGCGAAGTGGTGGTGTCGTTCGACTATATGAACCAGATCCTCGACGTGAACCTCACCGACCGCACCGCCGTGTGCCAGCCGGGTGTGGTCACCAAGCAACTGCAGAATGTCGCAGAAGAAAACGGCCTGTATTACCCGGTGGATTTCGCCTCGTCCGGTTCCAGCCAGATTGGCGGCAACATCGGCACCAATGCCGGTGGGATCAAGGTGATTCGCTACGGTATGACCCGCAACTGGGTGGCCGGCATGAAAGTCGTCACCGGTAAAGGCGATGTGCTGGAGCTGAACCGCGACCTGATCAAGAACGCCACCGGTTACGACATGCGCCAGCTGTTTATCGGCGCCGAGGGCACCCTGGGCTTTGTGGTCGAAGCCACCATGCGCCTGGACCGTGCGCCAAAGAACCTCACGGCCATGGTGCTCGGCACGACTGATTTCGACTCGATCATGCCAGTGCTGCACGCCTTCCAGAGCAAGCTGGACCTGACCGCCTTCGAGTTCTTCTCCGACAAGGCCCTGGCCAAAGTCCTCGGCCGTGGCGATGTGCCGGCACCGTTCGAAACCGAGTGCCCGTTCTACGCGTTGCTGGAATTCGAAGCCACCACCGAAGAAGTCGCCAACCACGCCCTGGAAACCTTCGAGCATTGTGTGGAACAGGGCTGGGTGCTGGATGGCGTGATGAGCCAGAGCGAAACCCAACTGCACAACCTGTGGAAGCTGCGCGAGTACATCTCCGAAACCATTTCCCACTGGACGCCGTACAAGAACGACATCTCAGTGACCGTTTCGAAAGTGCCGGCCTTCTTGAGCGAAATTGACGCGATCGTCGGCGAACACTACCCAGACTTCGAAATTGTCTGGTTCGGCCATATCGGTGACGGCAACTTGCACCTGAACATCCTCAAGCCGGAAAACCTGAGCAAGGATGAGTTCTTCGCCAAGTGCGCCACCGTGAACAAGTGGGTATTCGAGACCGTCGCCAAGTACAACGGCTCGATCTCCGCCGAGCATGGCGTGGGCATGACCAAGCGCGATTACCTGACCTACAGCCGTTCACCGGTTGAAATCGAATACATGAAGGCCGTCAAAGCCGTGTTCGACCCTAACGGGATCATGAACCCCGGCAAGATCTTCGCTGTTTAATCGCACCTGAAGGAGTCGTTCCATGAGCTACCAGCACAAGTATGTCGACGGCACCAACATCCACTTCCCGGTGGGCAAAGTGGTGTGCATCGGGCGTAACTACGCCGAACACGCCAAGGAACTGGACAATCCGGTGCCCACCGAGCCGCTGCTGTTCATCAAGCCGGGCAGCTGCGTGGTGCCGTTGGAAGGCGGTTTTGCCATACCGACCGAACGCGGGTCGGTGCACTACGAAGCGGAAATCGCCGTATTGATCGGCAAGCCTTTGTCCGCCAAGCCGAGCCGGGAAGAAGTGCTGGACGCCATCTCCGGCTTCGCCCCGGCCCTGGACCTGACCCTGCGCGACAAACAGGCCGAGCTCAAAGCCAAGGGCTTGCCGTGGGAAATCGCCAAGTCGTTCGATGGCGCGGCGGTGATTGCGCCCTTCGTGGTCAGCAGTACCTTTGCCGACGTGACCGATATCGGCATTCGCCTGAGCATCAACGGCCAAGTGCGCCAGGACGGCAACAGCGCGCAGATGCTCAACCCGATTGTGCCGATGATCCAGTACATGGCGGGTTGCTTCTCCCTGCAAGCGGGCGACGTGATCCTGACCGGCACCCCGGCGGGCGTTGGCCCGTTGAATGTGGGGGATGAAGTGGTGTTGGAGCTGGCGGGTGTGAATCGCTTCGAAAGCGTCGTGCGCTAAATCATTGCCAAACTGCGTTCAAACTGTGGGAGCGGGCTTGCCCGCGATGGCGGTGTGACAGTCACTGAATAGTTGACTGAACGCCCTCAATCGCGGGCAAGCCCGCTCCCACAGTTGTTTGTGTACATCTGCAGGATCCGGCGTTTTGCATTTTTTTCACACACCATCCGGATAATTCCCTGCTCTTGCGCGCGGATCCTTGAATCCTGTGCTATCCCCTACAGCTGACTTTCCGGAAAAGCGCTCAATGGTCGTGCCTCTGCCCACTTCGAAAACCTCGCTCCGCTCACGCTTGTCCATGCGGTGGTATTCCTGGGTATTTCTGGCCGGTGCCATTTTGTATGGCGTCGCCTGGGCCATGCACTGGGACGATCGCGGCCTGCTATGGGTGCTGGAGCGTTTCGAGAGTTCGGCTGAGCGCCGCGAAAGTGTGTGGCTACCGGACTATCACGCGGTGATCGACGCCAAGTTGTTGCCCGGTATGGAGAAGGATGAGGCTTCGGACCTGTCCTACAACCCCCAGACCAAAACCCTGTTTTCGGTGATGGGCAAGAACCCCTTCCTGGTCGAACTGAGCCTGCAAGGCGATGTGTTGCGCAAAATGCCGCTCAACGGCTGGAACAATCCGGAAGGCGTGGCGGTGATGGAAAACGGCTTGATGGCCGTGGTCGATGAGCGCGATCACAGCCTCACCGTGGTCAAGGTGGACGCCGGCACCACCGCGCTGAACAAGGCCGACTTCCCCAGCCATGACCTGGGCCCGTCCAAAGACCAGAACAAAGCCTTTGAAGCCGTCACCTGGGACAAGCGCAACCAGCAGCTCGTGCTGGGCGAAGAGCGCCCGCCGGCATTGTTCACCTGGAAAAGCGATGGCAACACGCTGATCGGCGACAAGCAGAAACTGGCCAGCACCGAACTGGATGTGCGCAACCTCTCGGCTTTGTCCATCGACCCACGTACCGGGCATCTGCTGGTCATGTCGGCCGATTCCCACCTGCTGCTGGAGCTGGATGAAACCGGCGAACAGGTCAGCTTCATGACCTTGCTCGGCGGCTTCAACGGCCTCAAGGACACGATCCCGCGTGCCGAAGGCGTGACCATGGACGAGAACGGTACGCTGTACATTGTCAGTGAGCCAAACCTGTTCTATCGTTTTGAGAAGCAGAAATAACTGACGAATTACGTCAGACTTTTCTTTATAAACGGCATTCGCCAGACAGCCCGGTGCGTTTAAGTTTAAATTCAGGTGACCTTGATATCTATTCGCCAGTTTTTTCTCTGAGCCCGCCCCGATGCGTCGACTTGCCCGCCCCAAACCTGCTGTTTTTATCCTGCTGTTGCTCGCCCTGGTTGCTGCCGGGCTGGTTGCACAGCAGTTCCGTCTGTTCGAACGCGCCTGGTTCAACTGGCAGGTGTGGTACCAGCCTGCCGATGAGCGTGCCATCGGCCTGGCGGACTACCGCGTCACCCTCGAAGGCCAAGTGATCGAAGGGCTCGACGACGATGTCTCGGCCCTGACCTACGACCCCGTACGCAAAAGCCTGTTTACCGTCACCAATAAAAACGCCGAGCTGGTCGAGCTGTCCCTGGAGGGCAAGATCCTGCGGCGTATTCCCCTGGTGGGCTTTGGCGATGCCGAGGCGGTGGAATTTATCAGCGACAACATCTACGTCATCAGCGATGAGCGCCAGCAGCGCTTGATCAAGGTGCATGTGGATGACGACACCACGTTCCTCGACGCCGCCGATGCGGAGCAAATGACCCTGGGCGTGCACGTCGGCGGCAACAAGGGCTTTGAAGGGTTGGCCTACGATTCGGTGGGCAAGCGCCTGTTCGTGGCCAAGGAGCGCGACCCCATGCTGATCTACGAGGTGCATGGGTTTCCCCATTTCAAGCCGGAAAAAACCTACTCGGTGCACGTAATCAACAACCCCAAGCGCGATGCGGGGCTGTTTGTGCGCGACCTGTCGAGCCTGCAATACGACGAGCGCAGCGGCCATCTGTTGGCGCTGTCGGATGAGTCGTTCCTGGTCTTGGAGCTGGATATCGATGGTCGCCCTCTAAGCAGTTTGTCGTTGCTTAAAGGGCGCCATGGCCTGAGCAAGCGCGTGCCCCAGGCCGAAGGGATCGCCATGGATGACGACGGCACGCTGTACATGGTCAGCGAGCCCAACCTGTTTTACGTGTTCAAGAAGCCTTGATCAGAACATCCATTGCACGCCCAGCGAATAACCGGTCTGGCTGCCTTCGGCATGCCCCAGGCGGCCATTGACCTCGGCAAACACCCCCAACTCTGGGGTGATCGCCAGTTGGCTGCCCAGTTGTGCGCGAGCAAAGCTCTTGTCCACTGAGCCCAGCCTGGCGGTGCGGGCCTGGCCATCGGCGCGTGCGGTGAGTTGCAGGTCGTCCAGGCGGCCGTCGGCCAATTCCTTGACCCAGGCGATGTCGCCGTAGGGCATCAGGTTCATCCCATAGGGCAGGGCAACAGCGCCGCGCACGCGCCAGCCGAGGCTGGCTTCCAGGGAGTCGAAAGACTGCTCTTCGTATTTCAGGGCCGTGCGCAGGTTCTGCTTTTCGTGGAACTTGTCGATGCGGTAATGGCTGTAGTCCAGGCCGGCGAACGGCCCGCTCTTGATCGCGCCAAAGTCAAAATCATAGCCACCCAGCACCCGTGCGCCCAGCGTCAGGGCATCGGTGTCGCCGGTCAGTTGCTGGTTGAGCAGGATCGGCCCGCCATTGGCCTGGATGACCAGGTTGCGCTTGGAATCGAAGCGCGTGTGGCCCACGCTCAGGTCCCCGGCCAGCCAGCTTGGCCCGCCATCGTTGAGCAGCGCATAGACGGCTGCCTGCCAGGTGTCGCTGTCGAGCTTGCCGCGATGCTCCAGCTTGTCGCGCCCATTGAGGTAGCTGAGGCTGGCGCCGATATTCAGGCTTGAAGTCAGTTGGTAGTCGCCGAGGGCATGCAGGCCCAGGCGCCGGGCTTCGGGGTTGGGGGCGCTGTCGAAGCCGCTGTCCGGGTTGTATTCACCATCCACACCGATCTCGCCATCAAAGCTGCCCACCTCGCGGCTGGCCGCTTGCAGGGTCAGCCAGCGGCGATCATGCAGGCGCACCAGGGCCTGATGTTGGCGCTGCAGGTTGTCTTGCATATTGCGCGCAACCGCACCACCGGAAGCGGTCGAGGCCATCAGGTCGGCGTTGGTCAACTCCAGCACCAAGCGGCTGAGCAGGCGTGAATAGTCGCGCAGGCGCTGGTCGATGCGCGCCTGGCCGAATGCATCGGTCAGCACGGCTTTGTTGTCTTCGGTGGGGTCGTGCCAGGTCGAGCCACCGGGGATTTTCGGGTTGTCGGTCTGGGTGTAGCCATCCAGGTCGCCCAGTTCCCAGTTGGTGGCCTCTATATAAAGGATCGGGATATTCAGCGGTTCGAACGCTTCACCATCGCTGCAGCAGCCGGTGCCCTTCGGGTACTGCGGGTCGAGGCCGGGGTTGCTGAACAGCGGGATGTTCAACTCCTTGGCGATCTGGAGGGTGTGCTCGCGCAAGGAGGCCAAGGCCGGGTTGGCGGTGCTGTTCTGGCCGGCGTGGGCGTACATCATGTCGCCGGTGATCAGGCTGTCGAGGTTGATCATCGCAAGCATGTTGGCGCGCTGGCTGGCGCTGAGTGAGTCGACAAAGGCCCGCGAGCCACGCAGGCCTTCTTCTTCGGCGCCGAAGCCGACGATTTGCAGGCCATTTTCCAGTGACAGGCCGCCGAGGTTCTTTGCCACCTCAGTCAACACGCTGGCGCCGGAGCCGTTGTCATCCAGGCCTTGCAGGGTCGGGCGGCCGAAGTAAGTGTCGAAATGCGCGCCAATCACCACGTACTGGGGCTTGGTGCCAGCGGCAGAGGCCACCACGTTTTGCGAAGCCCGGCTGCCGTTGTTCCAGGTGAAGTCCTGGCGGCTGAGGCTATAGGCGTTGCCCATCTGGCTCTGCATCCAGTCGGCTGCCCCGGCAAAGTTGGCCGTGCCGCGATAACGGCCAGGGTAGTCGTTGATCAGTTTTTCCAGGGTGGTGTTGGCGTGCTGGCCGTAATCATAGGCCTGGGTATGCGTGGACAGCAGGGCGCCGGCAACGCTGATGGCGAGGGCTAGAGGCTTTATCACAAGGTCTTCCTTGAGGTGAGGGGGACGTTCAAGCCCAGACCCTTTGCACAATGCGCGCCTCATTCCATGGGCGGCTGCGAATTGGCGCATTGTTAAACGCGTGGGTCGCGTGGCTGTAATTTGTATCCGATTGGATACCAGGCGGGGCAGGGGATGCCGTGACAGAGCGCACGGTTTTGGCGAGGAGTGCTGCGAAAAGTAGCGTTTTTGTTAGATCGCTCTATAGCCGAGCGCTAACAAATGTGGGAGCTGGCAAGCCCTGATGTCAGTCAGTTAAGCGGTCGTTGCCTTCTGTAGGAGCGAGCTTGCTCGCGAAAAACGTCAACGATAACGCGTGCTTGCTGAATGAACGCGGCGCCTTTTAGTTTTTCGCGAGCAAGCTCGCTCCTACAAAAAAGCCTTAACTGACTGGTATCAGGGCTTGTTCGCTCCCACATTTGCTTGGTTTGTTCTTAAGCTTTGAGGGTTTTCACGCCTTCCGGGGTACCCAGCAACAACACATCCGCCGGGCGCGCCGCGAACAGGCCGTTGGTGACCACGCCCACAATGGCGTTGATCTGCGTCTCCAGCTCCACCGGGTTGGTGATCTGCATATTGAACACGTCGAGGATGATGTTGCCGTTGTCGGTCAACACACCTTCGCGGTACACCGGGTCGCCGCCCAGCTTCACCAGCTCGCGGGCCACGTGGCTGCGGGCCATGGGGATGACTTCCACTGGCAGTGGGAACGTGCCCAGCACGGGGACCAGCTTGCTCGCGTCGGCGATGCAGATGAAGGTCTTGGCCACGGCCGCGACAATCTTCTCGCGAGTCAGGGCCGCGCCGCCGCCTTTGATCAGGTTCAGGTGCTGGTCGCTTTCATCCGCGCCGTCGACGTAGAACTCCAGGTCGCTCACGGTGTTGAGCTCGTACACCGGGATGCCATGGCCCTTGAGGCGGGCAGCGGTGGCTTCGGAGCTGGCCACGGCGCCGTCGAACGCACCCTTGTGCTGGGCCAGTGCGTCGATAAAGCAGTTGGCGGTGGAACCGGTGCCGACACCGACGATGCTCTTGTCGTCGAGTTTAGGAAGGATTAAATCGACAGCGGCCTGGGCCACTGCCTGTTTGAGTTGATCCTGGGTCATGCGGGCTCCGGAACGGGCGGGGAATTAACGAGGGCGGCGAGTATAACCCAACAAAACCTCGGGATTCGTGTGGTCGCCCGGCCAAACGCTGGGTTAGACTCCTTGGCCCTGCCCAACCCGTGAAGTAGATGCCTGCCGATGCTTGAACACTACGTCAAAAAAATCCTCACCTCGCGCGTTTACGACATCGCCGTGGAAACCCCCTTGCAGACTGCCCGCCAGCTCTCCGAGCGGCTGGGTAACAAGATTTGGCTCAAGCGCGAAGACTTGCAGCCGGTGTTCTCGTTCAAGATTCGCGGCGCCTACAACAAGCTCACCCAGCTCAGCGCCGAAGAACGTGCGCGCGGCGTCGTCACCGCGTCGGCCGGCAACCATGCCCAGGGCCTGGCCCTGGCGGCCAAGGTGCTGGGGGTGAAAGCCACCATCGTGATGCCCAAGACCACCCCGGAGATCAAGGTCGAAGGCGTGCGCTCCCGTGGCGGCAAAGTGGTGCTGCACGGTGATTCCTTCCCGGAAGCCCTGGCCTACTCGCTCAAGCTGGTCGACGAAAAAGGCTACGTCTACATTCACCCCTACGATGATCCGCACACCATTGCCGGGCAGGGCACCGTGGCGATGGAAATCCTGCGCCAGCACCCAGGGCCGCTGGACGCGATTTTCGTACCGGTGGGCGGCGGCGGCCTGATCGCCGGGATTGCGGCGTATGTGAAATACCTGCGCCCGGAGATCAAGATCATCGGCGTCGAGCCGGACGACTCCAACTGCCTGCAAGCTGCCATGGCGGCGGGCAAGCGCGTGGTATTGCCCACCGTTGGCATCTTTGCCGACGGCGTGGCGGTGGCGCAGATCGGCCAGCACACCTTCGACATTTGCAAAGACTACGTGGATGAAGTGATCACCGTCAGCACCGATGAAATCTGTGCGGCGATCAAGGACATCTACGACGACACTCGCTCCATCACTGAGCCGGCCGGGGCTCTGGGCGTGGCGGGGATCAAAAAGTACGTCGAGACCCGTGGCGTCAGCGGCCAGGCCTTTGTCGCCATCGACTCGGGTGCCAACGTCAACTTCGACCGTTTGCGCCATGTGGCCGAGCGCGCCGAACTGGGTGAGGGCCGTGAAGCCATCATCGCGGTGACCATCCCCGAGCGGCCGGGCAGCTTCAAGGCCTTCTGCGAAGCGGTGGGCAAGCGCCAGATCACCGAATTCAATTACCGCTACCACTCCGGCAGCGAAGCGCACATTTTCGTCGGCGTGCAGACCCACCCGGAGAACGACCCGCGCAGCGCGTTGGTGGCCAGCCTGACCAGCCAGGGTTTCCCGGTGCTGGACCTCACCGAGAACGAACTGGCCAAGTTGCACATTCGCCATATGGTTGGCGGGCATGCGGCCAAAGTCAGCGACGAGTTGGTGTTTCGCTTCGAATTCCCGGAGCGGCCGGGGGCGTTGTTCAACTTCCTCCACAAGCTCGGCGGGCGCTGGAACATCTCGATGTTCCACTACCGCAATCACGGGGCGGCAGACGGTCGAGTGGTGGCGGGCTTGCAAGTACCGGCAGACGAGCGCCACCTGGTGCCTGCCGCGTTGGCGCAAATCGGTTACCCGTATTGGGATGAAAGCGAAAACCCGGCTTACCAGCTGTTCCTCGGTTGAGCGACTACGCTGACTGAGCGGCCTATAAGGAATAGAGACCATGGAAACGCTGACCACCCTCAAGGTGATCCACATCACCGCCACCGTATTGCTGCTGCTCAGCGGCCTGGGCCTGGCGGTATTGGCGTGGCGTAAACGCAGCGCTGGCCCGGCCGCGACCGTGCAACGCCCCTGGGTATTTGTATGGCTGCTGATGGGGATTTGCCTGGTGAGCATGCCGTTCACCGGTTGGTGGCTGGTGCACCTGCTCGGCTGGCCATTGGGGCAAACCTGGATATTGGGCTCCAGCATCCTCTACACCGTGGCGGCGCTGGCCTGGTTCTGGCTGGTGGCGCGGCTCAATCGGCTGCGCAAGGGCGAGGGCGGGAGCCTGAATTTCACCCTGGTGCTGGTGGTGGTCAGCCTGGTGGGGTTTGTGGCGATTGCAGGGCTTATGGGCGCCAAGCCTGTTTGATTCCCTGTAGGAGCGAGCTTGCTCGCGAAAAACTCAAGGGCGCCGCGTTCATTCAGGATGCGCGCGTCATCGTTGACGATTTTCGCGAGCAAGCTCGCTCCTACAGGTGAAGCCGGTCAGCTACGCAGCGTAATCACCGGCCAGCCACGCTTTTCAGCCTCCGCGCGCAAATTCGGATCCGGATCCACTGCCACCGGGTGCGTCACCTGCTCCAACAACGGCAAATCATTCATCGAGTCGCTGTAGAAGTAGCTGTCTTCCAGGCTATGCCCGGTTTCTTCCAACCAGCGGTTCAAACGCGTCACCTTGCCTTCACGAAAGCACGGCACATCGGTGCTGCGCCCGGTATAGCGGCCATCCACCATTTCGCATTCGGTGGCGATCAGGGTTTCGACGCCCAGGCGGGCGGCAATCGGCGCGGTGACGAAGCGGTTGGTGGCGGTGATGATCACCAGCTTGTCACCGGCGGCGCGGTGCTTGGCCAGCAGCTCGACGGCCTTGGGGAGCAGGATGGGCTCGATGCAGTCGCGCATATAGTCGTTGTGCCACTCGTCCAGCTGGGCCATTTCGGTGCGGCCGAGGATTTCCAGGCAGAAGTTCAAGTAGGCGGCGTTATCCAGCTGGCCGGCCAGGTAGTCCTGGTAGAACTCGTCGTTGCGGGCCTTGTAGGCCACTGCGTCGAGAATCCCGCGTTCACACAGGTAATCGCCCCAGGCGTGATCGCTGTCACCGCCCAGAAGGGTATTGTCCAAGTCGAATAAAGCCAGGCGCATTGCAGTTACTCGCTGAAAAGTCTGTAAAAAGGCGTCCAGAATACGGTCTTTTCACAAGAGTGCACATAAGGTAAGAAGCCTCGTTGCCGCTGGAACAACCTTTGTGGAACAATGCGGCGACATGCGTTTGCGAGGTTGTTGCCGTGATCGACCCCGATGGTTTCCGTCCTAATGTCGGCATTATTCTGACGAATGATGCCGGACAGGTGCTATGGGCTCGCCGAATCAACCAAGATGCCTGGCAGTTTCCTCAAGGTGGAATCAACCCCGACGAAACCCCTGAAGACGCCTTGTACCGTGAGTTGAACGAAGAAGTCGGCCTTGAGCGCGAAGATGTGCAAATTCTGGCCTGTACCCGTGGCTGGTTGCGCTATCGTTTGCCGCAACGCCTGGTGCGTACCCACAGCCAACCGCTGTGCATCGGCCAGAAGCAGAAATGGTTTCTTTTGCGCCTGATCTCCAACGAGCAGCGGGTGCGGATGGATTTGACCGGTAAACCGGAGTTCGATGGCTGGCGCTGGGTCAGCTATTGGTATCCGTTGGGCCAGGTGGTGACATTCAAGCGCGAGGTTTATCGTCGCGCTCTCAAAGAGCTTGCCCCGCGCCTTTTAGCGCGCGACTGACGACGGAGTTCGACCCCGAGCCATGCTCAATACGCTGCGCAAGATCGTCCAGGAAGTTAACTCCGCCAAGGATCTCAAGGCGGCGTTGGGGATTATTGTGTTGCGCGTCAAGGAAGCCATGGGCAGCCAGGTCTGCTCGGTTTACCTGCTGGACCCCGAGACCAACCGTTTTGTGCTGATGGCCACGGAGGGCTTGAACAAGCGCTCCATCGGCAAGGTCAGCATGGCGCCCAATGAAGGTCTGGTGGGCCTGGTGGGGACGCGTGAAGAACCCCTTAACCTCGAGAACGCGGCCGATCACCCGCGTTATCGCTACTTTGCCGAAACCGGTGAAGAGCGCTACGCCTCGTTCCTTGGCGCACCGATCATTCACCACCGCCGCGTTGTCGGCGTGTTGGTCATCCAGCAAAAAGAGCGTCGCCAGTTCGACGAAGGCGAAGAAGCCTTCCTGGTGACCATGAGCGCGCAACTGGCCGGGGTAATCGCCCACGCCGAAGCCACCGGCTCGATTCGCGGCCTGGGGCGCCAGGGCAAGGGTATCCAGGAAGCCAAGTTCGTCGGTGTACCGGGTTCGCCAGGCGCCGCGGTGGGTACCGCGGTGGTCATGCTGCCGCCTGCCGACCTCGATGTGGTGCCGGACAAGAGCGTCAGTGACATCGACGCCGAGATCAAACTGTTCAAGACCGCCCTCGAAGGCGTGCGCGCCGACATGCGCAACCTGTCGACCAAGCTGGCCACCCAGCTGCGCCCCGAAGAGCGTGCGCTGTTCGACGTGTACCAGATGATGCTCGACGACGCGTCCCTGGGTAACGAAGTCAAGACCGTGATCAAGACCGGCCAGTGGGCCCAGGGCGCGTTGCGCCAGGTGGTCACCGATCACGTCAACCGTTTCGAAATGATGGACGACGCCTACCTGCGCGAGCGGGCATCGGATGTGCGCGACCTGGGTCGTCGCCTGTTGGCGTACCTGCAGGAAGACCGCAGCACCAACATGGTCTTCCCCGATAACACCATTTTGGTCAGTGAAGAATTGACCGCCACCCAGCTTGGCGAAGTACCTGAAGGCAAGCTGGTGGGCCTGGTGTCGGTATTGGGTTCGGGTAACTCCCACGTGGCGATCCTGGCCCGGGCCATGGGCATCCCGACGGTGATGGGCCTGGTGGACCTGCCGTATTCCAAGGTCGATGGCATCGACATGATCGTCGACGGGCATCGCGGCGAAGTGTTCACCAACCCCAGCGACGTGCTGCGCAAGCAATACGCCGAGGTGGTGGAAGAAGAGAAGCAACTGGCCCAGGGCCTGGATTCGCTGCGCGAGCTGCCGTGTGTGACCCCCGATGGCCACCGCGTACCGCTGCTGGTCAACACCGGCCTGCTGGCGGATGTAGCCCGTGCGCAACAGCGCGGCGCCGAAGGGGTGGGGCTGTACCGCACCGAAGTGCCGTTCATGATCAACCAGCGTTTCCCGAGCGAGAAGGAGCAGCTGGCGATTTATCGCGAGCAACTGCAAGCCTTCCACCCGTTACCGGTGACGATGCGCAGCCTGGATATCGGCGGCGATAAGTCACTGTCCTATTTCCCCATCAAGGAAGACAACCCCTTCCTTGGCTGGCGCGGTATTCGCGTTACCCTCGACCATCCCGAAATCTTCCTCGTCCAGACCCGCGCCATGCTCAAGGCCAGCGAGGGCTTGAACAACCTGCGCATCCTGCTGCCGATGATCTCCGGCACCCATGAACTGGAAGAAGCCCTGCACCTGATCCACCGCGCGTGGGGCGAAGTGCGCGACGAAGGCGCCGATGTGCCGATGCCGCCGATTGGCGTGATGATCGAAATCCCGGCGGCGGTGTACCAGGCCAAGGAACTGGCGCGGCAGGTGGACTTCCTGTCGGTAGGCTCCAACGACCTGACCCAGTACCTGCTGGCCGTGGACCGTAACAACCCACGGGTGGCCGACCTTTACGACTACCTGCACCCGGCGGTGCTGCAAGCGCTGCAACATGTGGTGCGCGAAGCCCATGCCGAAGGCAAGCCGGTGAGTATCTGCGGCGAAATGGCCGGCGACCCGGCGGCGGCGGTGCTGTTGATGGCGATGGGTTTTGACAGCCTGTCGATGAACGCCACCAACTTGCCGAAAGTGAAGTGGATGCTGCGCCAGGTGGAGTTGAGCAGGGCCAAGGATTTGCTCGCCGAGTTGATGACCATCGACAACCCGCAAGTTATCCACAGCTCGCTGCAACTGGCGCTGAAGAACCTGGGATTGACCCGGATGATCAACCCGGCCTCGGCCAAAACCCTGTAGGAGCGAGCTTGCTCGCGAAGAACGTCAACGATAACGCGGGAAGCCTGAATTCCCGCGGCGTTCTCAGGTTTTTCGCGAGCAAGCTCGCTCCTACAGGTTGATGTCGACCTCACCCAGCCGCCCACCGTGCGGGCCAAAGCTACGCTCCAGCATCCGCCGTGTCCCATCGGCATTCACAATCAACGCCGTGCTCGCCCGTGTCCCATAACTGGGGCTGGCGATAAACACGCTCGACAGCAGGCTTTCGGTCGCCAGGCCTACGCCGGTGTCCGGCAGCTCAGCAAACGGCGCGGTCTGCGGATCGCTCAGAATTCCCAGCAATGCCTCAGGCTCGGGGTTTTCCAGCACTGCGCTGAACGCCGCCTTGGCCTTCACCAACTTCGGCCAGGGCGTATCCAGCCCGGCATTGGATAAGCCGTACACCCCAGCTTTCAGCAGCGTAGGCTCGGTGTCATTGGCGTTGTAGTGCCACAGCTCATCCCGCGTGCCCACCAGCAGGTTGAACCCGGCGTATTCAATCGAGCGTCCATTCACATCGGCCAAATAGTCGTCAATTGGCAGCGAACCACTGAGAAACCGTGCAACCAGTTCGCCGCGAGACTTGCGGGCCGGTGGCTGGTGCGGGTCGCGGATATTGGTCAAGGCGGCAAAGCGCCCATCTGCGTTCACCCCCAGCCAAGTGCCCCCGGCCTCCTGATCGCGACCGGCATAGACCTGGGGCGCATCCGCCCATTGGGCCAGCGGCAGGCTGGGGCGGGCGTAAAACTCATCGCGGTTGGCCGCGACGATCAGCGGCTGGGCATGGCCCGGTCGCCAGGCGAAAACAATCAGGCACATCGGGTGACCCCTTTTGTGTTTTTGCCACTCTACCCACAGACGCGCAGGTGTTCCATCGTCTCGAAGTTGGGCCGTGCACCTCTGATCCGTTAACATGCCGGGCTGTTTGGTGTGTATGTGAACTTCTTAATTTGATCTCGCAGCTGTAACGCAGGCTTAATCGCACATCGGCATGGTCCGGTGCGTCATGACTAAATGTTTTAACGAGGAGTCGCAATGCTGCCTTACCCGCAGATCGACCCGGTGGCCCTGGCCATCGGTCCGCTGAAAATCCATTGGTACGGGCTGATGTACCTGATCGGCATCGGCGGTGCCTGGCTGCTGGCTTCCCGGCGCCTGAACCGTTTCGACCCGACCTGGACCAAGGAGAAGCTCTCCGACATGGTGTTCTGGATGTCGATGGGCGTGATCGTCGGCGGGCGCCTGGGGTATGTGCTGTTCTACGACCTGTCTGCGTATCTCGCCAACCCGACCCTGATCTTCGAAGTGTGGAAGGGCGGCATGGCGTTCCACGGCGGGTTTATCGGCGTGATGATCGCCGCCTGGTGGTTTGGCCGGCGCAATGGCAAGTCGTTCTTCCAGCTGATGGACTTCGTCGCCCCCTTCGTGCCGATCGGCCTGGGTGCCGGGCGCATTGGTAACTTTATCAACGCCGAGCTGTGGGGCAAGCCGACCGACGTGCCGTGGGCGATGGTGTTCCCGCCGTTCAGCGACCCGGCGCAACTGCCGCGCCACCCGTCGCAGCTGTACCAGTTCGCGTTGGAAGGTGTGGCACTGTTCCTTATTCTCTACATCTTCTCGCGCAAGCCACGCCCAACCATGGCCGTGTCGGGCATGTTCGCGCTGTTCTACGGGATTTTCCGCTTTATCGTCGAATTCGTACGGGTACCGGACGCGCAGTTGGGTTACCTGGCATGGGGCTGGCTGACCATGGGGCAGGTGCTCAGCTTGCCAATGATCCTGGCGGGCCTGGGCATGCTGTGGTGGGCGTACAATCGCCCGCAGCCGCTGAAGAACGCCGCGCTTTAAATTCGAATGCCAAGACCAGGAGGTCTTGGCTTCAACGATACGGGTAAAAACATGAAGCAATATCTCGAACTGCTGCAGGACGTCGTGACCAATGGCCTGACCAAGGGCGACCGCACGGGCACCGGCACCAAGGCTGTGTTTGCGCGTCAGTATCGGCATAACCTGGCCGACGGCTTCCCGCTGCTGACGACCAAGAAGCTGCACTTCAAAAGCATCGCCAACGAACTGATCTGGATGTTGAGCGGCAACACCAACATCAAATGGCTCAACGAAAATGGCGTGAAGATCTGGGACGAATGGGCCACCGAAGACGGCGACCTGGGCCCGGTGTACGGCGAGCAGTGGACCGCCTGGCCGACCAAGGACGGCGGCACGATCAACCAGATCGACTACATGGTGCACACGCTCAAGACCAACCCCAACAGCCGGCGCATCCTGTTCCACGGCTGGAACGTCGAATACCTGCCGGACGAAACCCAGAGCCCGCAGGAAAACGCGCGTAACGGCAAGCAAGCCCTGCCACCGTGCCACTTGCTGTACCAAGCGTTCGTGCATGACGGCCATCTGTCGATGCAGTTGTATATCCGCAGCTCCGACGTGTTCCTTTTATCCCCCCTTAAAGAAACTGCACATTACGTAATGGTTGCGTAGAGCCAAATCCTTTCCGAGCGTTTTTAAAGTGACTAGTCAAATCTGCACATTCCGTATAGGGTGTGTGAAGGGCTTGGAGAGAGATGGAAATGAAGGTAGTAGCTGCTAGGGCTGAAGTCCTGGATCTTGGAGAGTCCCTGCTGAACGAGGTGAGCCTGACCACAGAGGGAGTGGTTCGTGTTACCGGCTGTGGCGTCTTCGATGATGATGAGCGTCTCTTGCCTCACGTCTCCTGTTTCCTTTCCGAGCGAGCGTCTACGGATGGCCTCTCCATCAAATCCGTAAAGACCTACGGCCATAACCTTGGCTACATCTATGACTTCCTGCAGTCGCGTCCTGAACTGCAATCCTGCAAGCTTGATGAAGCCTTCATCGACGCAGGCACGCATATTTATCGTGAGTACTTCCGATCTCTTATTGAAGAGAGTGACCTGGAAAGCGCCACAGCCCGGAACCGTGATGCCACCCTCATGTCATTCATGGCTAACTACCTCTGCGCATCAGTGGATGGGCGAGCTCCTTTGCGCCAGAGCAACCCATATGACCGAGGGATGTTCACTCCTTCCCCGAAGTCGAAACTCATCGAAGGCTGCAGTACCGAAGAGCTGATGGCGCTCATTGAGTCCACTCCCTACGAAAGGGAACGGTGCCTCGTGCAGTTCATTTTCGATGTGGGGCTGCGACGTTCCGAGGTTGAGTTTGTTAGCTTGAAGAACGTCCTTGATGCCCTGAAATTCAGCAAGGCTAAGTTCATCTCTCAGGACGAGGAGTTTCCTCTGCATGTCGATTACTGCCCCATTTGGATCAGCGGCAGTAAGGGGCGTGGCAACCAACGTAAGGCGCGATACAGCATTGTCAGTCGCGCCACGCTGGAGAGGGTCAAGCGTTACCACGATTCGTTGGTATACCGCACCCATTCCCGGAAATACGGCAAGCCTGAAGACACGCCTGCCTTTTTCAACACACACGGCGAGGCCTTCAGTGCCAGAGCCATCAGCAGTCTGTTTGAAAGGCTCTGTGAGCGCGCCTTAGCGGCCAACCGCATCGCCCGTCCCATCTCTCCTCACAAGCTCAGGCACGGTAACGCGTACGCAATCCTTTCAAGCCCAGACCTGGGCACGGATTACTTAGAGCGTCTAACCATCACCAGTAAAAGCCTGGGTCATGCTCATTTATCTACGACCGAGAAGTACAACCAAATCGCGATGGATCTCTATCGAAAATTACTCGATGACAACGCTATAACAGTGACTCGGGCGCAGGAAATGGAAGCGTTGATCGTAAAGACCTGGCTTCGAATACGCCCGTCCGATCGGAAGTGATCGAGTTGATGCGATCCACCTAGCTTTCACGACGCTCAAGGCTTGGACGGGACAATTCAGCCTCCTTGCTTCGTGACCGCTGAGACCAGGATCGCATCCTCCTCCCGAATATTTGGCAGCGCCCTTTATAGGGCTGTGGTGCCGCTGTGGATGATGAATTCATGTGTGAACAACTGAAAATCTCTGAAAGTATCGTAAGTACCAATCCGGCTTTCCCCGAGCTCAGTGCGAAGGATGCTGCGCTACAGGCAGTGAGCGCCAAGCTCCGTGACTGGGCAGAATCGGTGGTAGATGACCGCCAAGCTCTCCTGCAGGTCATGCTGCAACCTCGGAGCCTCGGAAATATTTCCACAAAGTACGTCTCCGAGGTCTTGGGGGTAGATCCGTTGCTGCTATCAACTCAGGATCCCTCTATCGCGTGCGTTTATCAGGCCATGGTTGCCGAAAATATCGTTATCGAGTCGTACCCCATCCGAGACAACGAGCTGCGTCGGAGGTTGTTGAATTGGTTTGAACCGCTCTCAGATGACGATAAGCGAAATCTGCCTTTTATCAACGGGAAAATCGCGTTCGCGGGTGCGGTTGAGAACGCTGGCCCTGGTATGTATCGCGGGCGTGATTCTGAGCTGTTTATGTCTACCTGGGAGGACATTTCTACTCAGGTCTTGAAGCTCCAAGGCGCTGAGATCCCAGAAAGCTTCCCTGGCCGGAGGAAGAACTCGGCTGCGATCGCTGAGCTGATTCAAGAGTGGGTTGCCGAAGTCAGTGCAAGCCGTGATTTGCTGCTCCAGATTCCTTTGGTTCCGCGTGAGGGTGAGCCTCGGATACTGGTGGATTTCGTTGCCGAGCAGATTGGCGTGTCTGCCGCCGCCGTAAGAAATCAACGACACCTTACGGAAGGCGTCATTCAAGCCATGGCCGAGCAGTTGATCGTCTTCCCTGGCCACAGCTCGTTTGAGTGTGACTGGCGCAGACGGTTGTTGCGCTGGTATGAGGGGCTGGATCAGGAGCAAAAGCGCGCCATCCCCACATTTGCCAACAAGATCAAGCGGAAGGGTTACCTTGATCAAATTGAAGAGTTCGCCAATCTCAAGGGCAACTGGAAGCTTCCCTTGATCGCTATCACTATGGACGAGATCACAACTGATCTTTTGTCCCTCGGCGTTCTCGCGAGCGAGTACAAAACCGTCGCTGAGCGCGACAGAGAGAAGCGTCTCGCGGATGAGGCAGTGGCAGATGCGGAGGCTGAGGAATCATCGACGCTGAAGCGTATGTATGCCTACCGCAAGATGCTGGTCGAAAGTAGTGCGGACTTGGCGCCCACGGACGGTCAGCCATTCTCACCCCTGTTGCACCTGTTTTCCGTTGCCTCGTTGGGATCGCACCGCGAATCTGGGATCACGAACTATCGGCTTGCATATTCACACTACCGCGACAGCCTCTTAGAGTCGGGACTTGAGGGGCACGAACCGCTGACCGAGATGGTCGGTGTTTACTCACTCGCCAGGTTCAAAAAATATCTTGAAACCCAGCTGATCGAGGGGAAGCTGACCACGCTCACGTGCAATTCGATTTTGAGCGGTGTGAGAAATGTCATGGAGACCGCAAAGCACACGGAGGGGCTGGGAATCGCTTCATACATTCCCGTTTCGGAGTTCGAAAAAGCTTCTGAAACTGATCGGTACCGCCCTTACACCCCGAAAGAGCGGAAGCGCATCAGCGATACGCTAGGTCTTGCGATTGATCGTACAAACACCTTGGCCCAGCCTTATGAAAGGCGTGGTCGAGGGGAAGATCCTCTCGATGCTTTGGGGCACGTGAAGCGAGGTTATGGCACGCTGGAGAACGCGCGGTGGATCTTTGAGAACAAGCTGGATTGCAAACCTATCGGTTTCAGTTCAAAGGACGGCGATGACCCTTACCAGGTCGCCTTTATTCGCATTATCAATAACTCGGATCATTCGATTTACGACGTTTACCAAAGCTGGGGAGTGCTCTATACGCTTAACGCGAACACGTTGGCGCCTTATGTTGCCCGGCTGGCACAGGTGACAGGCCTTAACGCCGATTCGCTGCTTGGGTTGGACTGTGAGGACTTCGAAGAGCGCCATCGCCTTTCTAACCGACCGTGCCTCAGATACTGGAAGGAGCGTTCTACTGGCGCAAAAGAGTATCCGCTCGACATTTTTCAAGCGGAAATCTCCTGGCTTACGTCCTCTCAGGGCCGAGAAGTCCGGAAAATCTTTGCAGACGTGATGGCGCTCACAGCCCAGTTGCGTGCAGAGGCAAGCCCTGAGGCGGCGACCCGCCTATTCATCTACAGAGATGGATCAACGAGGGCTCGTGGGGAGATCAAAGCGCTGGACGGATCCGGCCCTACCATTCTAAATAAAATGTTCAACCATTTTACGAAAAGTCACGGCTTGCTCACCGATAAGGGAGAGCCCCTCCAACTAACCGCCTCACGGCTGCGGCCAAGCTTTGTGAGTGAGTTAATCGAAAAGGGTGTCAGTCTGCGCGAGATCCAGGTGCTACTTGGTCATAAAAGCATGCGTACCACTGTGGTGTATCTGGACAGGCTCGATCTCAATCGCATGGCGCGTAAGGTGCTCGACGAAGCCCTGCGAGACATCCACAAGCGAACGGTGCATACCGAGCCGATGGCCGCGCCGCGTGCGACGCCGTCAGATGTCATTATCTTCAAAACTCCTTTGGGTGGGTGTCGCAATATCCTGAATCCACCTGACTTCATCAAGAAGCTCAAAAGCTATATTCCGGGCAGACCTTGTTCGCTCTATAACAAGTGCCTGGGTTGCGATAACCGACTCATCACGAAATCGAATTTGCCAGATCTTTTTGCGATGCGTCGAGATTATCTCCATGCCATTGAGTCATCGAGAGTCCTGGACACTCCTTACGGTGCAGTAATTTTGGAGAACCTGGCATTGCTCGAAGAGATCCTCGATCCAAAGCTCTCAGATTTTACGCCTGAAGAGCTGGCAGAGGCAGAGCAGCTGTCGGAATACATTGAAACGAGCGTGATGGTTGAGGGGACATTCCAATGAACGAAGCACATTTTGATTTGCTGTCAAAGTTCAGCTCTTTGCGCTCTTGGTTCGCTCCTCACGCTGACTCTACAGGAGTAGTGTTCAGGCAGCGGGCTGCAGACGAGACGTTAGCGGCCACGAGTGGAGTGGATGCCGCCGCGTACTATGAGGCATTGTTAATGCTGCCGGTAGCGAGGCCGAATCCAGAAACTGGAGTCCGTTCGTTGATTAAGGATATGGTCTGGGATTTCAATGGCAATTATCCCAACTCTCCCCGTAGCGTTAGAGGGGCGGCGCTACGAATGGACTGGTCTAAGTATACTGCAGTAAGCGCGTTGGTACTGCTTGAGATGAAAGTCGCGTTTTATCTTTATTACCTGGCCCCGTCTCATGTTTATGGTGGCCGAAAATCTAAGAACAAGAAAGCCACCTCGATCATCATGAACTTCTCAGCGGGCATGAGATTTCTGGATCAAATGTCTCTCTGCGATCAACAGGAGTTTGGACGAGACTATGTCCAGCGTATTGAGACCGGCGTGCGGGGGTTTGACACTCTTTCTTATCGTAAGGCCGCAAAAAAATACGATTTTATCTTTAACTCTGCCTTGAAAGTGTTCTTTAACGTTATTCGTGCCCCGTATTTTGCTGAAAACGTGTTCGGCGGGTTCCTGCCACATGTCGATCTGAACAAGCTTCAGTGGGCTCATATCGCTACAGAAAAGGCATCTGGGGCGACCGACAAAGTGGTAAGTGAGGTGCTGTCGAACAAAGTCTTCGAGCACTCTTCGTTAACAGCCTCCATGTTGATTGTGGATTTCTTGGCGACACTTGGTGAATCGGTAGTGGACATCGATAGCCTTCGGCGTCGTAACGCCAGGGCATTTAACCGTGCAGACGAGCATGAGCTGACCCCTCGCTTGCTCAACATGTACACGCTTATGCGTCTGAAACAGGCTGGCTATCCCGAGAAGACTATCTCATCGGTCATGGGCGAGGTTCCGGATGAGTTGATGTCGCCTTTTCAACAGGAGGGGGCATCACTGATCTCTGTTTCGACAGTGAAAAAGATCGCGGGCGGTCTAATCAATCGTGCACTTCGTAAGTATCTTGACCAGGTCTACTACAGCTGCTGCTACATTGTGGCCCAGTACACGGGTATGCGGCCCTCAGAGCTGTCTCAAATCACCTTTGAACATGCGCTTTCTGAGAGTGGCCAGTACTGGGTGCTCAATAGTCATGTCGTAAAGCACCGCAACGCCTACGGAAAGTTGTTCGATGATACTTGGGTGGCTATCCCGATTGTTCGCGATGCGGTGGCTGCAGCCAAAATTCTGGCTAAATATAAGCAGACGCCTTTCCTGTTTGCTCCTACAGATACAGTAGCGCCAGGCGCGAAACCGGTAGAGGTCAGCAGCGTGGGAATGAAGTACCACTTGATGTCCTTTTTTGAATATATTCTTCCTGAGGATGAGTATAAGGCGCTTGGTTTTTATCCGTATATGTTGCGCCACACCCTGGCTTATCAGCTCTATCGTGCTGAGGTAGGGTTGCCGTTCATCAGCCATCAATTAAAGCATTTTGGCGATATTGTCGGTGGCTATTATAATCGGGGGTTTAGCGCTGTCACGTTGGTTTATGGGCATATTGGCGATTTAATCGAGATGGGAGGTCGTCAGGCCGGCAAGAGCAACAAATACCGGTTTATGGCAGAGAGGGAAGTAGTGCGGCTTCACTACGATCCGGAGGGCACATATGCTGGGGCAAACGGCGCTGCGCACAAAGCGAAGAACAAGGCGATGTTTAAAATGTACGAAGACGCGGGCTACACTTACGATGAAGTCATCAATGCCCTTGTAGCCCAAGGCATCGCAGTAGTGAACGTGGGTATGGGGATGTGCTACGGAGGTCGTGTTGAAGAGTTTGATGAAAGCTTGCCTTGTATCGGTGGGCTTCGCTGTAATCCTAACCGCTGCGCCAACTCGGTGATTACTAAGGCTCATGCTCCAAAGTGGAGAGAGATTTATACCCAGAATCGCGCGTTGCTCACTGACCCGTTCTATCAGGATCGCTTGGATCAAATCAATGAAGTCATTAACGAGGCCAAAGGGGTACTGGATTGGCTTGGCGAAGCTACGGAGCTTGAAGTATGAGCAGTCAACCATTTGATGCGCGCAATTCCGCCGACTACGACCGGATCACAGCTGTTCTAACAGAAGCGCTGGCCCTTATTTCGAGAGATGGCTCAATTAAGGCAACTGTTTCTGAGCTAAGCAGGATTTCTGGAGTCCATCGCAATACGATATACCTGCGTCAGTTTCCTCTGGACAAGCTTGCACTTATTAAAGAGCAACGCGCTCTAAAGAAGTTAGCACTTGCGCGTAAAAAAGTTAAACGCCAAGATCCAGTCAGTATCTTGGAAGATCGTCTAGAAAAAAGTCGTCTAGAAGTTGTATACTGGTTCAATAAGTATAGAGACTCTCAAGAGACGGCTGCTGTGCTGGATGCCCGTTTGGCTAAGGTTCGTGATGCACGAGACATGGCTCTACAGGATTCCAATGGACACCTGTCAAAAATTGGATCTCTTGAACACGAGATTGAGCGGCTCCGGGACGTCATTGCCGTCTTGGAGGCCGAAAACGCGGAGAAAGCGAATTGAAAGCATACCAAGACCTGCTAGCTGACGTGCTAAGCAATGGCGTCGAGAAAGGCGATCGCACCGGCACAGGCACACTGAGTGTCTTTGGTCGCCAATTCCGCCACAACCTGGAGGATGGCTTCCCGCTCCTCACCACCAAGAAGCTGCATTTCAAGAGCATCATCAACGAGATGATCTGGTTCCTGAACGGTGACACCAACACCAAATGGCTCAAGGAGCACGGTGTCCGCATCTGGGATGAGTGGGCGACTGAAGACGGTGACCTTGGCCCGATCTACGGTAAGCAGTGGACGGCCTGGCCTACCCAGGACGGCAAAACCATTAATCAGATCGACTATGTCGTCAATACGCTGAAGACGAACCCGAACAGCCGTCGCATCCTCTTCCATGGGTGGAACGTCGAGTACCTTCCCGATGAGTCGGTGAGCCCTCAGGAGAATGCCCGGAACGGGAAGATGGCTTTGCCACCGTGCCATCTGCTTTATCAATTCTATGTGGCAAATAATAAGTTGTCTGCGCACTTATATATTCGGTCTAGTGACCTATTGCTTGGCAATCCCTACAATTTGGCTGGAGTTAGTTTTCTAACCCATATGCTCGCACAGCAATGTGATTTGGGAGTTGGAGAAGTTGTAGTTACCATGGGTGACGCGCACATTTACTTGAATCATATTGAACAAGTTAAGCTGCAACTTACTCGGGATCCGCGCCCTCTGCCGAATTTGGTTTTTAATCGTAAGCCAGCAAGTATCTATGACTACAAGTTTGAAGACTTCGAGATTGTAGGCTATGACCCACATCCTCATATTCCTGCTCCTGTATCGATCTAACTGAGTCAATGCCTGGCTAGCCAAATCTTGGTTGGCCAGGATGGGATATCGGTGGGCAAGACCAAGCCTAGCCTAATCGCTTTAGACGTCGCTCCTGCTGCGGCCTTGGAAGCGCTTAAAAACCGTTTGATCCAAGCACCTTCCTGCGGAACCTATCTCCAGGCAGGTCAGGACATGTTGTCTGTCATTGCCCAGCGAACTGGAGGTTTGTGGATGTCTGAAGTGCTCACAGAAGAGCAGATGCGGGACGCGCTTTTCAGCGGCTTACCACCTAGCAGCTTCAAACCTAGGCAAAGCCCTGCAGCACCGAAGGCCTCTGAGCAACCTCGTCCAAGTAAATTGCGGGCTACCCTTCACGTCACCAAGGTGTTCGAAGGGCATATGGACGTTTTCGTTTATGAATCGAACACCCTGAGCCGATTGGTCGCTGAATTGGAGGCCAAGAACGCGGCGCGTAAGAAGAAGTACAAGTACATCGACGTTGTCTCCGTCCAACAGATCTGAGGATCAATGGCGGTAGCCGGGCACGCCTGCTCCAAGTGGCTACTTCGATCTTGATGTACCAATGAGCTGCTATCTCTCGGGCGACCTCCAGCGTAGGCTTCAGGTTATGCAGGACGCAATCAGGCAACCGCCAAGGAATTCACATGTACCTCACGATCATGAAGCCACAAGCGCTTCAGCAAATCGCTGTATTAGCCCGTGGGTTATGGATCGTTGAAGGCCCTGAGGGCTCCGTGCTGGTAATCAAGGCAGCGAAAGAGCTGATCCTGGCCGCTCAGCAAAGGCGTGAACTGAAGCTTTACCTCGCGCCATACAAGGCAGACGAAACGACGGGACTTACGCTTCTCACTGCCTGCTTTGATGACCCACAAAGCCCGCTATTGATCAAAACCCCACTCATCCCTGGTGACCCTCTCACCGAGGCACTGCAGAGCCTCCCTGACGAGTTCAGTGTGTGCTTTTTCGACGAGCACAACCGTGAGCTGTTCGGTTGTAAGGCCCAGGCGAAGCTTGGTCAGCTCCGCAAGGAGCTCGGTACACTCAGCCCCATTGGTGCAGATCACTGGCCCAAGATGTATGAGCAGGCGGACAGATGGTTCAGCCTCACGACCTATGAGGACGACGCTCGTGCCACAACGGTGTTCCTAGAGGAGGATCTGTTCCCTTCGGACTATTTGATCACCGACCTTACCCGCCAGGATTTTCGAGGCTCCAAAGGCTTCTCCAATACACAGTTGGAGCGCACTGAGCCGGGCACCTTTCAGGAGCTAGATATCATCTATCTGCTCCAGCGGGCATATACCTCCAAGCGGATCATCCATGGCCCCTTGAAGGTCTCCGATGGCGAGGAGCTGGCTGACGTAGTGGTGATGGGCGATGAAGTGACTTTATTGCTGCAGGCGAAGGACAGTCCCAATACGCCAGCGATGATGAACACAACGCTTGAGAGAAAGCGGAAGAAGGCCATAGGTCAGTTGAAGAACGGCCTTCAGCAACTACGCGGTGCTATCTCAACGATCAGGCGAGAAGGCAATCCAGCCTTGGCGCTTGTGGACGGCACGCCCTTGGATATTGATCTTGCTGCACGCCCCCTAGTGGGAGTTGTCGTGGTCAGAGAGTTTTTTATCGACAACTACGATGAATACAGCACCATGATTTTGAAGTTCATGGATGAGGTCGGTGTCCGCGTCCTAGCCTTCGATTACAATGAGTTCGAGGTCATGATCCGCCACTGCCCTTCGGAAGATGCACTGCTGTCAGCGTTCTTCCAGATTTCCAAATGCGCTGAGGAAAGGCGCATCTATCCGAGGCTGCGCTTCACGGATCTGCCGCCGCGCTAAATCGAATCGGACAAGTGGAGAGCTTCTCTGCTCTTGCCCCACAACTCCCTTTCTAGCCAGGCAGTTCTTTGAGCCAGTAACGCCTGACAGTCGCTTCAGGCAAACCCAGCGCTCGACTCACCTCCGCCTTCGACATGCCACTGGCCTTGAGCTCTAGCACGGCTCGGATTCGATCTGGGCTGCTGGGTTTGCCTCGCGTGCGCTTTACCAGCCCTTCACCAGCGTCCCAGTGCTTCTTCAGGCCCTGCAAGCCTCCCAGGGCTATGAAGCCCTCCAAATCCTGCGAAGCCTTCGCCATGACATCGATAGGTGATGACCCATCTTGGAGGGCCTGACACAGTGCTACCAGAGCCACGAGGTCGAAATCTAGGGTCAGCGCGATCTTGCTCAGCTTGACCAAAGAGACCTGCGTTTTCCCTTGCTCCAATCGCGACAGATTGGCTTGGGAACTGATCTCGGCGAGCTCCTCCTGGGCCGATCCTCTAAGGTCGCGCAGAGCTCGGACTATTGCTGCTATCTCGTTCTGCATGCTGAGCGCTCAAAACGAAGAATAGGGCCACAGCGCCATGCGTCGATAAATATCGAAAGCTGGTAATAATGGCGCTCATCGTTTATCGTGGGCCTACAGATGACAGCCTCGCCGCGTCCGGGCGACCGGCCAGGGAGTGATCAATTTATTAGAAAGTCGACGTCAGCAGGCTAGGGATGAAGCTTCACATACTGTCTGATTTACATTGTGAGTTCGCCGATTTCGTCCCCCCTGTGGTGGACTGTGACGTGGTCGTATTAGCCGGCGACATCCATGTGAAGTCCAGGGGGGCCAGATGGGCCAGCCTGGCCTTCAGCACGCCTGTCGTCTACGCCATGGGCAATCATGAGCACTACAGCGGGAATATAGATCGAACTCACAGCAAGCTGCTTGACGCTGCTGAGGCGCACGTCCACATCTTGGAAAATCAGGTTTTAGAGTACGGTGATGTGCAGTTTCTCTGTGCTACGGCTTGGACAAGCCTGGCCGCGACCGGAGACCCAGTAGCTGCTTCTTGGTGTGCTCGTGACTCACTGAATGACTTTCGCGCTATCCGTGTCGGTGAACAGTATCGGCGTTTGCGCCCTGACGACCTGATCGCGAGAAATCGAGAGACGAAGGAGTGGTTAGAGGCTCAGCTGTCGCTGCCATTCAACGGTAAGCGTGTAGTTGTGACTCACCATCCGCCTCTTATGAAGTTCGTGAGTGACCAAGGAGCCGATCCTCACTTGCGAGCAGCCTATGGAAACAATTGGGATGGCCTGATGGATTTCAAGATCGATCTATGGATCTTTGGCCATACCCACGAAGCTGTGGATGAGGTTGTTAATGGCGTCCGGTTTGTGAGTAATCCTCGTGGTTATCCCACCGAAGAAACTGGCTTTCGGCCAGACCTAGTTGTCAGTGTATGAAGACTGACAGGGCTGCCGGCGTTTAGCTTTTTTCAGTAAGTGAGTAGGTTTCAAATTCGAACGTGATGGAGAATCAATGAGTTGTCTGAATTCCCAGGACTGGACGGCTGAGGGCGGAATACGACTGCCCAGTCTGGTGTCAGCTAAGTTGGCGATTGCGCAGGCCCATGATTGGGGTGCACTAGTGGACGCGTACCTGGTAGATGCAGCTGAAGTTGGCGATCGTTTCGTTGCGTATGTGTATGGCGATCTTTCAGGGCAACTGGTTGATGGGATGACAATTGTCACACCCCCTAGTGAGGTGATAGCGGAGGTCGAAGGCATGGCGTTATTGCGGACAGTGTCAGGCAACGATCATTACGTCATGGTCAGCCGATTGCCTGCCGCCGCTTGAGTGCCCCCGCGTTGTCGAGGCCGCTGTCTCAGCCTGCTTCATTAGGCCCCACCGTCATCTAATCCATTAATAGTTAATGTGTGTTTAAGGGAAGAAGCATGTCCGAGTTAAAGAAACTGACATTGACTGTTAAGAACTATGATGCTCAAGGGAGCGGTGATCTAGACGCTCTCTATCGACGTGTTAGATATGAAGATGAGAACGGCGCTACTCTCTATTTCAAAGAGGTTGTGATGCTGAAGTACCTTGTGAAGCATGGTGCTTTGGCGACTGATGTTCCGCGAACTTGGTACTATAAGCATGCCTCAAAGAAATCGATAATTGTTGTCGCTTTTGAGAGGGCTGGTGGGAAAGTTGAGTGCGACTTGGATGATCTGCGAATTATTGCAAGGTCGACTTTGGTAAAGGGTGTGGTTATTTCGCTAGCAGCGGTTCCAGCTGGGATTATTGCTGCAACGGCAACCTTTGGAGTTGGGCTTGTCATTATTCCTATGTTTTTGTGGTATGGGTACAGGAACGTCTTCAAGCTTCCGAAAATGCTGGGTCGAAAAACGCTGGTGGATGAATTTTCAAAATTTGGCGTTACTCTTCGGTAGCTTGGTTTTTTGGTTGTTGAACTTGATTCTCGTTAGAGTGGCTGGCTGTCTTGCGGACGCTGAACAGCGAAGGAAACTCAGATGAAGACCAATGCCGTTATCTTTGACGCCTTCGGAACGCTGGTCGAGATACAGCAGCCGACACATCCGTTTCGACAGTTGCTTCGAGAGGGGCGACGCCAAGGCCGCTTGCCTCGCGCTGATGACATTCGAACGATCATGACCCGTTGCCTTTCTCTAAGCGAGGCTGCGCTGGCCTTTGGCATCAAGATCTCGCCCTCCCAACTCGCATTTCTTGATCAATGCTTGGAGGAAGAGCTGGCAAGCATTCAGCCTTATCCAGACGCGGTTGAGGCCGTTGGGCTACTGCAAGCTGCGGGGGTGAGACTGGCCGTATGTTCAAATCTGGCAATGGCCTACGGCCCCGTAGTGGAAAGGATTTTCCCGCACCTTGGGGCCTATGGTTTCAGCTATCGCATTGGTGTTATGAAACCGCAAGCCGGCATCTACCACCACACCTGCGATCTGCTTAATGTCCGGCCAGAAAATGAGCTCCGTGGTCAGAGGCGGATCGTCATGATTGGCGACTCAGAAAGGTGTGATCGGGATGGGCCTGGCCAGGTCGGTATCAAGGGTTACCTGTTGCGCAGGAATGGAGACGGGGCTTCCAATCTTTCCCACTTTGCACGATCAGTGCTGAGTGATAGGTAGCTGCGAGCAGATCTTCAATTCGATGGTAAGCGTTGCGTCTGAGCTAAAGGGCCGCGCCACTAGGTGGCCCTTGCCGGGATGCCCCCTGCACAGAGTACGAGGGGCGACCAGACCAGTATCACCAGAGGGTGAAGCATGAATGAGCTTAGGATTGTCGGGCGATGCGTTCGCTCCCCGATCGGCTGCTGGAGTGCTAGGCATCGCTGTTTTCAGACGCGTTACGAGCAGGTCTTCTCAATCGCGCTGGAAGTGTTTGGAAGCCGAAAGAAGGCGCAGCGATGGCTTGTAAGATCTGTAGTAGGTGTAGGCCGTCAGACACCCTGCAGGGTGCTGTGCACACCTATGGGATTCACAATTATCCATGACGAGATTATGCGGCTTGATCACGGCATACGTGCCTAATCCCATTTAGCCAGTCATTTGGCAGGGAGAGCAAGGCTCATAATAAAGCTTATTGATACTAGAATGCACATTCCAACTAAAAGCGGAATTGATCCAAATCTTTCTAGAGCAAGTGCTGCTGCGATGGGGCCTACAGCCTGGGCAATCAGCATTGGGCGAGCCAGCAGCCCCATACGTGCTCCGTAGCCATCCGCGCCGAATAGAGCCAAGGGTAATGTTCCGCGAGCAATGGTCAGAATTCCATTACCTGCTCCGTAAAGCGCCAAGGCTACGAAGGCCAGCCACGGGATGGCCGGTAACAGCAGCGCAATACCCACCCCGCATAGCAGGATGGCGATACGAGCCGACCAGGTCGGGTGTAGGTTTCGCCCAATCGAAAACTCTGCAAGGCGTGCCATGACTTGAGATGGCCCAATCATCATTCCTATGGCCAGTGCTGTTGAGGTTGCGATGCCAAGCAGTTTTAGCACATCAAGTAGGTGGACTGAGACGGAAGAAATAACCAGCGACTGGAATGTCAGCAGCGCTGCCAGCAGGATGAATAAGCGGTTGGTTGATTTGCTGGAACTAGGAATGGGCAGGGGACTTGCTAGAGGTGCAGATTCGGCTGGGGGGCCTTTCTCGCTGGGAATTGTCAGAAGATGGATTGGTAGTCCAACTACCAGGTGCATTGCGGCTAAGACAAAGCAACTGTACCTCCACCCGATCTGGTGCTCTAGGCCTGCGATCAGTGGCCAGCCTAAGGTGCTGGCAAACCCACCTAGCAAGGTTAGACCAGTCATCGAGGCGCGTGCGTGGTCGCCAAGTAGTAGTCCGAGTGTCGAAAACGCTGCGTCATAAAGGCCAGCAGCCATGCCCGCGCCGATCAGCGTCCATGCTAGGTAATAAACGGCCAAGTTACTGGCCAAGCCCATCAACAGCATACCCATCGCCAAAAATAACGAGCTAGCTGCCAACACGGGGCGTCCCCCATTTTGATCGATCCATCGTCCCACCATGGGCGAGCAAGCTCCTGCGACCAGCAGTCCCCAAGACAATCCAATCACTACGCTCGTAACTGACCATCCTGTTTCTTTGATGATTGGTGTTG
This sequence comes from Pseudomonas salmasensis, assembly GCF_014268375.2. Classification (NCBI taxonomy): domain Bacteria; kingdom Pseudomonadati; phylum Pseudomonadota; class Gammaproteobacteria; order Pseudomonadales; family Pseudomonadaceae; genus Pseudomonas; species Pseudomonas salmasensis. The sequence goes on along the minus strand of NZ_CP077083.1, from coordinate 3,193,108 downwards.
CAAGAACTGCTGGCAGGTAATAGGTCGAACTCCAGGCAAGGATTTGTGCGATGCCTAATGCCCACACAAGCTTGAATCGGTTGATAGGTCGTTGGCTGCTTTCTAGGTTTTTCACTAGCTACGGACTCTTGTTTTTTCGGACGCCAGCGGCTCAGTTTTGCGTTGCGAGAGTGCGGGCGCCTTCCAAATTACGAACTCGCTTTAGCAAATACCGAAGTATTTGTTCGGCATCAGGCCCCACGCCTCGTAAGGTTGCAGAGGCGAAGTTGCGTTGTTTGGGCAAGCCTACAAAGTACAAGCCTGGAACATGAACGGCTCGCCCGTCGCGCTGCGCCACTCGTCCCTGCTCATCCATTACTGGAAGGCCTTGGAGAAATGACAGGTTCGGACGATAGCCAGTGGCAAAAATCAGGCTATCAACGGTTTCATGCTGCCCTTCGGCCCAAATAACGCCTGTTGAAGTGACCTCGGAGAACATTGCAGCTTGATTGAAGCGTCCGGATCTCAGAGCCTTTCTGTACGTGCCGTCGTCCAGTACAGGCGTGCTTTGATCGTTTAGCCACTTAGTTTTCTCTAGGCCTGTCCATTTCAACCAAGTATGAAAATCTGCTCCTAATATCCGTTGTGGCGCGAATCGAATCGCCTCTCGCGTGGCCAGAGTCACGGTTGCAACTTTGGATAAATCGTAAGCGATTTGTACAGCCGAGTTAGCAGCGCCAACTACGACGATGCGTTGCCCACTAAATGCTTCTGCATTCCGATAATGAGCACTGTGAAGCTGAGTGCCGCTGAAGTTCTTGAGCCCAGGGATATCGGGTACGTAGGGACGACTGAAGGCTCCTGAGGCCACGACCACCGCTCTCGCACAAAAGCTTTGTCCGTTCGCTGCAGTGATCCGAAATCCTTCGCCTTCCTGACCTACGTTCGCGACCCTAATCCCTTGAAGGATAGGTAACCGGAAGAAGTCGGCATAACCTTCCAGATAACGCACTACTTCATCCCGAGAAGGGTAGTGGCCTGCTGCTCCAGGAAATGGAAGCCCCGGAAGAGAGGAATATGCTGCTGGCGAGAACAATTCAAGGCTGTCGTAGTAATTACGCCAGTTCCCCCCAGGCTGCGATTGCTCATCAAAAATGCGGAAATTGAGGCCGTGCTGCTTCAGGTGCCAACCGGTAGCCAACCCTGCTTGGCCAGCACCAATGACAATAACATCCAACATCTGACTGCTTATGTTCATGTATGCGCACTCATGCACGTATTTATGCAAAAAAAGGCTCAGACCTTTTCGCCTCGACAGCACAGTGGAACGATGCTTTTGGTGTGGATGAGGATGGCCTCTAGACGCTTGATAATGGCTGGGCCGTCCACTTCATAGAACATCTGGCGCCCTACCTTAGTGGCTCTAACGATCCCCGCCTCTAGTAGCACCTGAAGGTGGCGAGACACAACCGAACGCTCTTGAGGTAAGTCAGCCGCAATTTCAGTGACATCAGCACGGCCTAGTAGCATTACGCGCTTCAGCACTGCGATTCGCGGTGGCTCACAGAGGGCTTTGAAGAATGCACCGTCCAGCGATTCTATGGCGGCCTCGATTGCCTGGGTTCGGTTCAGTAATAAGGTCATGTAGCGACTATATGTGCATGTACGTGCACATGTAAAGGTCGGGTCGACAAAGCACGACCTGCCAGCACTCCGGAGGGCCGTGCCTATCTACTGACGAGCAACACCTCAATCCAGGTGCCAAACGTCTCAATGGGATGATCGGCCAACCTTCTGCTGCTAGGTTATCGGTAGCGTCGACAATCAGCCATCGTCCAGCGGTAACGCCTTGCACATGTAGCACGCCGAGCCAGGGCAGAGCTTTCTGAACTGTTCTGTCTGAGAAATCCTTGCCGGCTCAGAACCCCGTTGATGCACTGCGTACCCCTGCTGCTCAAAAAATCCTGGCGCTGTTGTTGTCAGCAAATGGAGTCGAGAGATTCCCTGCTCAGCAGCTATTGCTTCAATGATCCGAAGCACCGCGACACCGACCCCTTTCGATCTGTATGTCGACACCACGACCACGGAACGCAGCAACCCGTCCGTACCGTGCGTTTCGAATCCTCCCCATGCGACCGTCTCACTGTCCAGCGTGAACTCAAAAAAGGTTCGGCCCGGAAGATCAATATCGTCTGATGGAAGGTCAGCAGATTTCAGTGCATCGCGAAAGCGCTGCCATTGCCCACCGGCTATTCCGTTGCCTGGATCATCATCTCCCACTCCATCCTTCCATCTCCTTTGTGCTGCTTTGCATGGACTGTTACGGCCCAAGCCGAAGCCGTAGTCATCATATTCGCTTTACCGAATATCTGCCAAAGCGTATATTCGATTTTCCATATGCATCGAGTCTAGTCATGACCCCTGCTATCAAAGTGCTTTTCGTGTGCGTTGCCAACTCAGCCCGCTCCCAGCTTGCAGAGGCTTTGCTGCGTCACACCGACCCGCGCTTCGAGGCCTTCAGCGGAGGATCCCAACCCTCTGAGGTTGATCCGCGCACGATTCAGGCGTTGGAGGCAGTTGGAGTCGATGCGACGGGCCTGCGAAGCAAGTCCATCAGCGAGTTTCAAGCTGATCGATTCGATTACGTAATCACTCTTTGTGATAAGTCCGCAAGCGAGTGCCTACCAATGCCCAGCGCAGGTGAAGTCATTGCCTGGGACTTTCCTGACCCAGTAAATAGCGATGATCCCGGCGCATTTCGCCACACGCTCCACGACATCCACGAGCGAATCAAACTCTTCGTTTTGCTTAAGACCAAACACTTGGAGGATCTATGACAGACCCCATGAACCCCATCACGCTATTCAAGTGCCTAGCAGACGACACCCGAACCAAAATTACGATGCTCGTCGTGAGTGAAGGCGAGCTATGTGTCTGCGAGCTGACAGTCGCTCTTGAGATGAATCAGCCCAAAATTTCTCGTCACTTGGCGCTGCTTCGTTCAGCAGGCTTGCTGATGGATCGTCGCCAGGGTCAGTGGGTGTACTACCGTCTGAATCCCGATTTGCCTGCGTGGGTAACTGCGGTTTTGAAAGAAGTCGTAGACGCCAATCAGCAATGGCTGGAAACCGAGACTAAACGCCTGTGCGGTATGAACGACCGTCCGATCAATCAGGCCGTGTGCAGTTGATTCACGCCCAACCGGATTAACGAAATGCTGATTGCCGTATTGATATTTATCGCCACCATCGTGCTCGTCATCTGGCAGCCCAAGGGGCTCGGAGTTGGTTGGAGTGCCACATTGGGTGCCATCGTGGCGTTGCTTGCAGGCGTCGTTACTCTTGCAGACATACCCGAGGTCTGGCGCATCGTCTGGAATGCTACCGGAACTTTCATCGCGGTCATCATCATCAGTTTGCTGCTTGATGAGGCAGGCTTTTTTAAATGGGCTGCGCTGCATGTGGCCCGATGGGGAGGCGGGAGCACCCGCAAGCTGTTCGCATTTATTGTCCTGCTGGGCGCAGCGGTGTCGGCCCTGTTCGCCAATGACGGAGCAGCATTGATCCTCACACCCATTGTGATCGCGATGTTGCTGGCGTTGCGTTTTTCTCCTGCTGCTACGTTGGCATTCGTCATGGCAGCCGGTTTTATCGCCGACACGGCGAGCTTACCACTGGTGGTTTCCAACCTGGTCAACATCGTTTCTGCCGACTACTTCGATATCGGCTTCAACGAATATGCTTCGATCATGGTGCCGGTAAACATCGTCAGCGTGGCAGCGACATTAGCCATGCTGCTGTGGTTTTTCCGCAAAGATTTACCAAAGACCTATGACCTCGACCAACTGGACAACCCGGACGAGGCAATCCACGACCGGGCCACGTTTGTAGCCGGCTGGTGGGTGCTGGCACTACTCCTGATCGGCTTCTTTGTCATTGAGCCATTGGGGGTGCCAATCAGCGCCATTGCAGCGGTCTGTGCGTTCATTCTCTATGTCATCGCGGCTCGTGGTCACGCCATCAACACAAGCAAGGTGCTCAAAGAGGCCCCATGGCAAGTGGTGATTTTTTCTTTGGGTATGTACCTGGTTGTTTATGGCTTGAAGAACGCCGGCCTGACCGACCACATCGCGCAGATCCTGAACGTGTTCGCCGGTTATGGCGTTTGGGGCGCGTCCCTGGGTACAGGGCTGCTAACAGCATTGCTGTCTTCGATCATGAACAACATGCCTACGGTTCTGGTTGGTGCCTTATCCATTCATGCCGCCGAAGTTGATGGCGTCGTACAGCAAGCGATGGTGTACGCCAACATCATTGGCTGCGATCTAGGCCCGAAGATCACTCCAATTGGCAGTCTGGCCACGCTGCTGTGGCTGCATGTGCTGGCCAAGAAGGACATCAAGATCAGCTGGGGTTACTACTTCAAGACTGGGATCGTGCTGACCTTGCCTATCCTCGTCGCCACCTTGTCTGCCCTGGCATTGCGCCTCAGTCTCTGAATCAAGGAATCTTCTGATGAAAGTCTTGTTCATGTGCACCCACAACAGCTGCCGAAGCATTCTGTCCGAGGCGCTGTTCAATCACCTGGCGCCTGAAGGCGTAGAAGCGGTCAGCTCGGGGAGCTTTCCCAGTGGCCGGGTGAATCAAAGAGCACTGCAGACGCTTGAGGCGGCGGGTATCTCTACGGCGGGCTTAAGCAGCAAGGCTTCGGATGCTTTTGAAGGCTCACCTCCCGACATCGTGATCACTGTCTGTGATCGGGCTGCAGGAGAAGCATGCCCCATCTTTTTCGGCCCAGCTTTGAAGGCGCATTGGGGGCTGGCCGACCCGTCTGAGGCTAGCGGGTCGGAAGCCGAGATCACAGCAGCGTTTGAAACCACACTGGCCAAAATTCACGAACGCGTGAGCGCATTTCTTGCGCTGCCACTGAAGACCATCAGCACTGACCAGTTGAAAGCTGAACTGAACCGCATCGGTTCGCTTTAAAGATCAACCGAGGCGGCGTCCTAGCCGGCGCTGTGGTAGGAGTTTATATGCAAGATACATTGCCGAACGTACACACCGACCTGATCGACATTCCGTCGTTGGAACAACTGGAGCCGCGTACGCCTTCGCTCCATAAACCGCGTATTCTTCTACTGTATGGATCAACGCGAGAGCGCTCATTCAGCCGGTTGGTGACTCAGGAAGCAGCCCGCTTGTTGGAGGAGTTTGGCGCCGAAACCAAAATCTTCGATCCCTCGGGTTTGCCGCTGCCGGACGATGCTCCGGATACACATCCCAAAGTGGCGGAATTGCGCGAACTCATGCAATGGTCTGAAGGACAGGTGTGGTGTTCGCCTGAACGGCACGGCTCCATGAGCGCAGTATTCAAGGCCCAGATCGACTGGGTTCCGCTTGCGATTGGTGCAGTTCGACCTACGCAAGGAAAGACCCTTGCAGTAATGCAGGTCTGCGGTGGCTCGCAATCTTTCAACGTGGTCAATCAGCTGCGCGTACTGGGCCGATGGATGCGGATGTTCACCATCCCAAACCAATCTTCGGTGGCCAAGGCGTTTACCGAGTTCGACGAGGCAGGTCGTATGAAGCCGTCCTCGTACTACGACCGACTCGTGGACGTGATGGAAGAGCTGATGAAGTTCACGCTGCTGTTGCGGGGTCGCCAGGACTACTTGGTTGATCGGTACTCCGAGCGTAAAGAGTCCGCCGAAGAGCTTTCCAAACGCGTCAACCAGCGCTCCATCTAACGTCAGTGCGAGGAAACTGTATGAGCCAGATCACGATCTATCACAACCCGCAATGTGGCACCTCTCGCAACACCTTGGAGCTGATCCGCAACAGCGGAGAAGAGCCGACTGTTATCGAGTACCTACAGAGCCCACCTGACCGCCCCACGCTTGTCAGATTGATCAAGGATATGGGTATCGAGGTGCGCGCTCTTTTGCGTATCAAAGGCACTCCTTACGAGGAGTTGGGACTGGTCGATACGTCACTTACTGATGATCAGCTCATCGATGCCATGATGGCTCACCCCATCCTGATCAATCGCCCCATCGTCGTGACGCCCTTGGGCACACGCTTGTGTCGTCCGTCAGAGGCAGTCCTCGACCTTCTACCACAAGAGCAGCGCGGCAGCTTCGTCAAAGAAGACGGACAAGTCGTCACAGATGAGAATGGCCGCAGGGTATAAGCCGATGTGAAGCGGATGGGCCTGGAGGGGTGCTGGTGAATCAAAACTCGAAATTTGATGTAGTGCTCATTGGCGGTGGCCAATCCGCGCTCACTGTTTGCATGAGGCCTAATTGCCGGCTGACCAACGGCAGCTTTAGCATGTTCAACAGATGATCGAGATCAGACTGGATTCGTTCTTGGGTCTCTATACTGGCGACAGTTCAGCATCGACTTAAGGTTTCCCCCCATGACTCATTCGGCCCGCGACAAACTAGACGTAGTCATCATTGGCGGGGGGCAGTCAGCTTTGGCAGTGGCGTATTTTCTGCGCCGAACTCAACTGTCGTTTGTCATCCTCGACGCCGAGGAAGGGCCCGGTGGTGCCTGGCGGCATGGCTGGAACTCGCTGCGTTTATTCTCACCCTCCACCTGGAGTTCGATACCTGGCTGGATGATGCCTCCAGCGCAGGAAGGCTACCCAACACGAAATCATGTGATCGACTATCTCAGTCAATATGAGCAGCGCTACCAATTCCCGGTTGAACGCCCGGTTCGGGCTATTTCTGTAGAGCGTATAGAGTCTGGCTTACGAGTACGCTCTGACGCCAAGTATTGGGATGCCAAGATTGTAATCAGCGCTACCGGTACTTGGAGCAATCCGTATATCCCTCACTATCCTAATGCCGAGCTATTCGCCGGTCGTCAGCTTCACTCCGCGCACTATGTTGAAGCGCATGCATTTGCTGGCAAGAAGGTTCTGGTGGTGGGGGGTGGTAATTCAGGAGCGCAGATTTTGGCGGAAGTCTCCAAAGTCGCTGAGACTACTTGGGTAACGCCTGCTGAACCTGTGTTTTTGCCTGATGAAGTGGATGGACGGGTGCTGTTCGAACGGGCTACTCAGCGCTTGAAAGCTCAACAGGAGGGGCGCGTCATTGACCAGCCCATCGGCGGGTTGGGCGACATTGTCATGGTACCGCCCGTTGTAGAAGCCCGTGAACGCGAAGCTTTAAAATCTGTACGCCCATTTGAAAGTTTCACTCGTGAAGGCGTTATTTGGGCCGACGGATCTGAAACTGCCGTGGATGTTGTCATCTGGTGTACCGGATTCAGGCCCGCACTTCAGCACTTGGAGCCGCTGGGAGTGATCAACACCGAAGGCCGTGTCGAGGTCGAAGGCACTCATTCGATCCACGAGCCAAGACTATGGCTGGTGGGCTATGGCGAATGGACAGGCTCGGCTTCCGCGACGCTGATTGGTGTCACACGCACCGCACGCAGCACCGTCAATGAGATCGCGACCTGTCTTGGCGATCCATCCATGGCCTAGCGCGCCTAAGCCTCAGGAGTAGAGGACATGAACGACATGATCGTGCGCTGGCCTGCGCGAAATCCCCGCCTGTTTTTAGCGGCAGCAGCGCTTGCCTGGTTCGGATTGTATGAAGCCCTTATTCCTGTTTCAGAGGCTTTGGTCGCAGCGCTTCCAGTTGATCGGAATAGCCACCTTGGAGGCGCCTTACAGTTTTTTTTCTACGACACGCCCAAAGTGTTGATGCTGTTGACGGGCATCGTGTTCCTGATGGGCATGCTCAACTCCCATTTCACGCCTGAACGCACCCGCGCAATATTGGCAGGGCGAAGCGAGGGCACGGCCAATGTCATGGCGGCTTCGCTCGGTGTGTTTACCCCATTTTGCTCGTGCTCAGCGGTTCCTCTTTTTATAGGTTTTGTTCAAGCTGGCGTGCCCCTGGGGGTGACGTTCTCCTTCCTCATTTCTGCGCCCATGGTGAATGAGGTCGCGCTGACACTGCTGCTTGGCTTATTCGGCTGGAAAGTTGCGTTGCTGTATCTCAGCCTAGGGTTGTTTATTGCGATTGTGGCTGGCTGGGTCATTGGCCGCCTGAAAATGGAGGCCTATCTGGAAGATTGGGTTCGTGAAATGCCCAGGATCCAGGCAACTGCCGGGGACACACGCATGCCCCTGTATGAGCGGATAAGTGCCGGGGTTGGCAGCGTGCGTGAAATCGTCGGAAAAGTCTGGCCTTACATCCTCGCCGGTATTGCCATTGGCGCGGGCATTCACGGGTATGTGCCAGAGGATTTCATGGCCAGTTTCATGGGCAAGGAAGCCTGGTGGTCGGTTCCCCTCGCGGTTCTTATCGGCATCCCCATGTATACCAATGCGGCAGGCATCATCCCCATTGTGCAGGCACTACTCGCAAAGGGCGCGGCACTGGGCACTGTGCTGGCCTTCATGATGAGTGTCATCGCTCTATCTCTTCCGGAGATGGTGATTTTGCGCAAGGTGCTTAAAGTTCGCCTGATAGCCACCTTCATTGGGGTCGTCGCCGTCGGCATTCTCATCGTTGGTTACGTCTTCAACTTCGCTTTGTAATCCACCTACCGAGGTTTTTATGAAAGACATCAAGGTGCTTGGCACCGGTTGTGCAAAATGCAAATCGACAGTAACCATCATCGAACAAGTGGCGAGTGCGAAAGGCATCCCCGTAAGGCTGGAAAAAATCGAAGACATGCAACAGATCGTCAGCTACGGGGTCATGTCCACCCCGAGTGTTGTGATTGATGGAAAGGTTGTTCACTCAGGGGGCATCCCGACCCGTGACAAGGTTGAAGAGTGGCTCAGCGCTTAGAGGGACTAGAGGCTCCTCAGGCCACAGTGGGGAGCTGCGCGGCATTGTATCGTGCACCGTAAAGGAAGCTCGCGAACGCGGCGTGTTGAACGCGGTACGGCCATTCACGCATTTCATTTCAACGGGTGTTCGTCGGGAGCCGAGACGAAGATCGATGTCGTCATCTGGTGTACTGGATTTTCTCCGGCTGTCGACCACCTGAGCAGCCTGGGTATCATCGGCGATGGCGGCAAAGTCGCTGTGAATGAAAACCGGAGTGTTGATTCACCCAATCTGTGGATGGAGGGCTACGGCGGTTGGTGGACGGGGCTTGCCTCCGCTACGTTGATCGGAGTAACCCGCACCGCTGAGGTGTAGTCAACAAAGTCCAAAGCTATCTCAACGGCGGAGCCTGATGGCTCTCAACGCAAGTCGATTGCGCCTACTGTGATGCGACTTCAAGCTCCGGGAAAAGAACAGGCTCTAACGGAGGGGTTGCCTGGCACAGTCCGAGCCGCCAGTAGCCGACGTCGTGCCATTTCCCAAGCTTGAAGCCAACCTCCGGATATGTGCCGATATGGACGAATCCCAGCGACTCGTGCAGCCCCACACTGCCTTCATTGGGCTGTGCGATTCCGGCATAAGCTGCGCGAAAGCACTGTTTTTCAAGGATCGGAAGCAAGGTCTCATAGAGTTCACGGCCAATACCCTGACGGCGAGCCGATTCGGCTATGTACACCGTTACGTCAACGGCCCATCGGTATGCCGGACGTGCGCGGTGCTGGCTGGCATAGGCGTAGCCCTTGATCTCCCCACCTTCTTCGGCCACCAGGTAGGGATATGTCTGAAGTGTCGTCGCTATTCGCTGAGCGATTTCCTCAGTGCTTGGCGGAGTCTCTTCAAACGAGATCGCCGTTGTTGAAACGATGGGGGCGTAAATGCGCTGGATGGCTTCAGCATCTGCTACCGCCGCCGTACGAATCTTCGAGACCATTGAAGTCGCCTTAATTCAAAACGTAGACACTACTTTTCCGATCACCATATTCAATATGGCGTTCTGGCGGTGCTACCGAAAGCATGTTTAGCGCCACAGATGTTGATCAAGAGTGGGCTGGTAGGAGTCTACTGCCCGCAGTAAACCGTCAGCATCCTGTACGCTATGAAATCCACTTAGAGCTTGACATTCGGTCGCAATTGAAAAGGAATTTGAGGTATAGTGCCAGCTCTGCATACCCTTGAGCTACAGGAACACTAGCATGACTGTACGCCAAACGATCTACTGGCAGCCTACGCCGCCTTAGCGCTACGCCCCCTCGCAACACCTTGCTTCCGCTAGCTTCGCTCGCGGGCGCGCACTGCTGTACGCCTGGTTTTTCACCTTAAGCACACAGCAAAAAATCCTCAAAATTTGAATTTGTATCGATTCGCTCGCCGTTCCCATGGCGTGCGCGATGCTTTGCCTTGGATATTTTCTATGCTGCAAAAACTTAGACAAACGTGGTTTTCCAACGTCCGTGGCGACGTGCTCGCGGGGTTAGTGGTCGCACTCGCGCTTATCCCGGAAGCCATCGCCTTTTCCATCATCGCCGGTGTAGACCCCAAAGTCGGTCTCTACGCCTCCTTCTGTATCTGTGCTGTCATCGCCTTTTTCGGTGGGCGCCCCGGAATGATCTCGGCGGCTACCGGCGCCATGGCGCTGCTCATGGTTACGTTGGTTAAAGAGCACGGACTTCAGTATCTGCTGGCCGCGACCCTTCTATGTGGCGTACTTCAAATCCTTGCCGGCTACCTGAAGCTTGGCTCGTTGATGCGGTTCGTTTCACGGTCGGTAGTCACCGGTTTCGTAAACGCATTGGCGATCCTGATTTTCATGGCACAGTTGCCGGAACTTACGAATGTCACCTGGCACGTCTACGCCATGACGGCAGCGGGCCTCGGGATCATCTACCTGTTTCCATACGTACCGAAGATCGGCAAGCTGATTCCGTCACCGTTAGTGTGCATCCTGGCGCTGACTGCCATCGCCATTTACCTCGGTTTGGATATCCGCACCGTCGGTGACATGGGCCAACTGCCTGACACGCTCCCGATCTTCCTCTGGCCTGAAGTTCCACTGACTTTTGAAACCCTGCGCATCATTTTCCCGTACTCGGCTGCCTTGGCCGTAGTGGGTTTACTAGAGTCAATGATGACCGCGACCATTGTCGACGATCTGACCGATACCACCAGCAACAAAAACCGCGAGTGCAAAGGCCAGGGTGTGGCCAACATCGCTGCCGGCATGCTTGGCGGCATGGCAGGTTGTGCCATGATCGGCCAGTCGATCATCAACGTGAAATCTGGTGGCCGCACCCGTCTCTCGACATTGTGTGCCGGCGTTTTCCTGCTGCTGATGGTGGTATTCCTTGGCGAATGGCTCTCCAAAATCCCTATGGCGGCACTCGTTGCTGTAATGATAATGGTGTCCATCGGCACCTTTAGCTGGGATTCCTTGCGCAATCTGAAAGAGCATCCGCTGTCGACCAACCTCGTCATGGTGGCGACCGTTGTGGTCGTCGTGGCCACTCACAACCTGGCCTACGGCGTACTGGTAGGTGTGCTGCTGGCTTCGCTGTTCTTCGCCAATAAGGTCGGGCACTACCTAGATATCAAGAGCACTCTGGAAGAGACGGAATCGCATCGGACTTACCACGTCGTGGGCCAGGTGTTCTTTAGCTCTGCAGACAAGTTCACTGAAGTTTTTGACTTCAAGGAAGCGCTCAACAAGATCACCATCGATCTCACGCAGGCGCATTTCTGGGATATCACCGCCGTCGCAGCGCTGGATAAGGTGGTTATTAAGTTCCGCCGCGAGGGCGCCGAGGTAGAAGTGCTCGGTCTCAATGAGGCCAGCGCCACAATCGTTGACCGCTTCGGCGTGCATGACAAACCTGGTGCCATCGACAAGCTAATGAGCCACTAAGGAGAACGACAATGACCCATGTAATGGCCTGCATTGATAACTCACAATCCTCATTGGCGGTCTGCGATTACGCAGCATGGGCCTCGCAACGACTCAGCACTCCCCTGACCTTGCTTCATGTGCTGGATAAGGAAAAATATCCTGCATCCGCTGACCTCAGCGGCAATATCGGTCTCGGTAGCAGAGAACATCTACTGGAAGAGTTGGCCACGCTGGATGCACAGCGTGCAAAACTGGCCTTGGAGCATGGGCAGCACATGCTTGAAAAAGCTCGCGAGCGAACAGTCATCTCTGGCGCCATGTCACCTGATCTGAAGCAGCGCCATGGCCATCTCGTCGAGAGCCTGAGCGATCTCCAAGACGATATTCGATTACTGGTGATTGGAAGAGCCGGTGAGGACAGCACTCGCACTGCCCAGAGTCTTGGCAGCCAGATTGAAGCAGTAGTCCGAACTATCCACCGCCCCATCCTGATTACAACCAGCCATTTCAGGAAACCTGAAACGGTCATGGTGGCATTTGACGGCAGCGCTACAGGCCACAAGACCGTACAGATGCTTGCTTCAAGCCCGCTGTGCGAAGGCCTGCCAATTCATATCGTCATGGTTGGTACGGACTCTGAAGAGAACCAGAACGAGCTGGAGAAAGCACGAACCACACTTGCCTCTTCTGACTCGCTAGTGCATGCCGAGATCCGCCCAGGCGAAGTAGAGTCGGTACTTCATGAGTATCAGGCAGAGCACGGCATTGACCTCTTGGTCATGGGGGCGTACGGGCACTCACGCATCAGGCAGTTTCTGGTAGGCAGCACGACCACGACGATGCTGCGAACATCCACTTTACCCGTATTGCTGCTTCGCTGAGCCAGTTCCACTGGCCACAGTATTTCCAGAACTGCGGAAATGCCGTGGCCACCCTGGACGATGACTAACTGATCTTGCCGTAACGAGACCACATGCAACTCATAACTGAAATTGTTCACCCCGAGCTGAAATCCAAGCAGGGCAGAGTATTCCGTCGACATGCAGCACGCGGCATCGTGATGCGGGGTGAACAGATTCTGCTGCTGTTCACAGAGCGCTATAACGACTTCAGCTTTCCTGGTGGCGGTCTTGATGGTGACGAGGACATTGTCACAGGTCTGAAGCGCGAGCTTGAGGAAGAGACTGGTGCTCGTGAAATACAGGTGCTCCAGCACTACGGTTACATCGAGGAGTACCGGCCCTACTGGAAGCCACAGTACGATCTGATGCACATGACCTCGCATTTTTATCAATGCGAAGTAGCGCCCCAGCTAGAGCCCGTGAGAATGGAAAGCCACGAAATCGCTAATGGTATGCGGCCTGTCTGGATCAACCTGCATGAAGCCATTACGCACAATGAAGCCGTCATGCAGCGTCAGGACTCATCGATGGGGCAGTCCATTCACCGCGAAACTTTCATGCTGAAAAAAGTTGCTGCGGAGTTGCTGGTGCAAATCAGCCGTTGACGGGGATGGGCGAGTCAACATCGCTCCTTCATTCCCAGCATATGTTTCCCCGGATATTTGATGATCGGAGCAACTGAGGCCCAGCATAATGCAAGAACCTCAGCGCGATCCTCCGACACAGGCATTTGAATCTGGCGTAAGTCTATTTGGGGATATACGCAGCTACCGACTTGCGAATCTCTTCCCGCGCTTCATCGGCGCTGCCCCAGCGGCCCATCTTCACCCACTTACCCGGTTCCAATGCTTTGTAGTTTTCGAAGAAGTGCTGGATCTGTGCGAGGAGTAACGCAGGGAGGTCTGAGCACTCCTTTACGTCGATGTACATGGAGCTGAGTTTTTCATGAGGCACTGCGATCACCTTGGCATCGGCTCCGGCTTCGTCAGTCATGTACATCACACCAACCGGGCGACTGCGGATGACAACTCCAGGTGAGACGGGATATGGACAAACCACCAGGACGTCCAGCGGATCGCCATCGTCGCTCAGCGTGTTCGGGATAAACCCGTAGTTGGCCGGATAGAACATCGGTGTACTGAGAAAGCGGTCAACGAATATTTGTCCGCTCGACTTGTCCACCTCGTACTTGATCGGCGAGTGGTTTGCAGGAATCTCGATAACGGTGAAAAAGTCATCGGGGATGGCGTTGCCAGCTGGGATGTCCGCGTAACTCATGTTCACAGCTCCGAAGTTGTGGAGGGTGTTGAGCTGGAGGGCGTTTTTCCAAGGGTGCCCATCTCGATTGGCGTCTTCGTGAAAAACACCGATATTTCCTCAGAGTCCAATCGTTTGAACAATCGTTCTGCCTCATCTTCCGTGATGGCCAAGCGAATCTCCGTGGGTTGATCCGCCAGCTCAAAAAAGTGTGATGAATGCAGTTTTCCTGTGTGCCCAAACCCTTCGATTCCGGTGCAGAGCGTGGCGCCTCGCAACCCCATTTCTTTAGCCACGTCGACGATCCATTCGCCTAGCATCTTTCCCTGATAACGACGGTTTTGTTGGGTGAAGAAAACGACCATATAGCCTTTCATTTCTATCTCCTCAGCGAGTACCAATCATTTGGTAGGACAGAAGCCCGGCAGCGGTCATCGCTAACGAGCCTGCAACGTGCAACGAAATTGAGCCAAGCGCCCAGACCAGTCTGCCCTCCTGAATCAAGGCAACCGTTTCGGCTGAAAATGTAGAGAAGGTGGTAAGCCCACCACAGAAACCCGTGATGATCAGGAGACGCCACTCTGGACTGAGGGTAGGAGAAGCGGCCAAGAAGGCGATGGCCAGGCCGATGATGTAGCCCCCAACCATGTTCGCGACCACAGTACCTGGGGGAATCGTAGGAAACAGAGCATTCAGTTTCATGCCCAATATCCAGCGCAACCAGGCTCCAAGTGAAGCACCAACGGCGATGACCATTAATGACTTCAGCATGGCGAGCCCACCTCATCAGACCTGAGTGGACTAACTCGCAAGCGGCTCGCGCCGAAAGAAAAGGGAAACTCGGAGGGTAAGATCATAGCCTGTCCTAAAATGGAGGACAGGGAGGCGCACCTACGCACCCTGTCCAGGGTTCACGTAGGCATCATCAGCACGAAGGCGGTTAAAGGAGGAATGCCATCTCCTGATCTGATCCTATAGCATCAGCGCCAATGGTATCAATAGGCATCAAGAGCAGCTGCATGCAAGCGATCTGAAGGCCCTTTTGGCTAGGCAAGATGTTTGATTGTTGGCGCTGATTGAAAACTGACCCATCCTGCCGATTGAAAATTGACCCAGGGAGGATTGCTGATTTTTGTCCCAGAAATTGTGGATAGGAAGGTGAGTTGGCCGGACGGTTACAAACGATCGACATGGTCAATGTATCTGCTACTGGGCGCGGTTGTAGGCGATCAAAATTCGCACTTGGTGAATCGAAATTTCATAAATGTTAGCGTTTTCGCCTGCTTTAAAGCCTTTTTTATAGGTTTTCGAGGATGTTTGAGTGAAAACTCAGATTGACAAATAGGCAATTTATTAACCGTTCGTCGGCAATCGCCAATTTATTTTCACCCCCCCCCTCTTGAAAATTTTTAAGCGAGACGGAGTTCTTATATTTGAGAGCAAGAGAAAAGCGGCAGTGGCTCAGACGCCGCTTTTCCCACAGACTACCACCGGCTTTTACATCTGATATTTACGGCTTCTAGATCACACGGTTTGAGGGGCTGTGTGAAGCTGAGGTTGGAATGGGTGGGCCGGGGGCCAAGGAGAAATCGCTCTCCTTCGCAGCCGCAGGCTGCTGCTTACGCTTTGACGTCAAACCAATAGGGCTTTTTTGTTGGGATCAGTCCGTCTGAAATTCTACCCGTCTCGTACAACAGGCGTCTGCAAGCGTCCGTCGCCTTCAATGTTCTAGCAAGACACACCCGGTGACCTTCTGCGCGCTTCGAAAATTCGGATCTGTAAACTAAATTTTTGATCTGTAAATCTCGGCGGTTAACACGTCAAAAAATTGGTTTACAGGTGGATCTGGGTTCTGGCCGCGCTTCGGACTATGTTGCCAATCTATTGATGAATACGAGCCCGACATCGGATCCTATGACCCCACTGTCTGATCGTCAGCTCTGGTCTATCGTCTGCGAAGCCTATGGGGGATGATGTTAGATGATGCCTATAACTGGCGTAGGCGCATAATCGCATCGGTGATGGCTCGTGCATTGTTGTCCAGCGTTTCCATGGCCCCCGTTGCGTTAGCGGAGACACTTTCCACTCCAATCTCTGAGATCCATTTGGTCACTTCTTCAAGGGCCGCTGCTAGGGCGTGTTGATTGTGCAGCAGTAGTGTGAGAGCGTCCGCTGTGGTTATGTTGGCTTCAGAGATATCTGGCATGGGGATCGTCCTTGAGTGACAGGTGTGGGGAGACTAGCTGAACACGACGCTTGCCGGAATCACTTCACCAGCTACAGCATATGCCGTCGCAGCGGAAACAGTGGGTTGGTTGCCGCAATTAGGTAACCGCCGAGTCGACGACCCTTGAGCTGGGCGACCGGCGAATCTGTCAGTTCCAGTGCCGCACCTGAACCTCCAAAACTGCGACACGCATCATCAACAGCGGCATGCAATGAATACTTGGTATTAAGGAGGGGGGCTGTAACTTATCGAAACATTCCAGAGGTTGAGGTGTCAGAGGATGTAAGCACTCGCAGATACGAGTGCTTATGAACGGTCACGCTCCTACGCGACTTCATCCTCAGCTTGGTTTTTTTCTAAAAATGAGAACTCAAGTGTATTCCGAAAGTCTGTTAAAAATCTAACGAGATCTTTTGCATTAGAAAGTACAAGGGATGCAGGATAGCTCGGGTATTCGCCCGCGTGTGCAGCAGCATTCATAAGTTGATAGGCTTGGTAAAACGCTAATATCCCGAAATGGCTATTTGCTTCTGCGTCTCCTAGAGCTAACGAAGGCCTCAACATGACCCCAAATAGACTTGGCTTTAGCTTTGGCATTGTTTGTATAGCAAGCGCAGCAGCCAGTTTTTTCGAAAATGACGCAACCGAGTCCGGCGAGTTCTTGAGAACTTGGTAAATTAGTTTAGATAGCAAAGAGTTTTTCGATTTCGCGCCTGGACGATATGCACGTGCAACGGAAACTCCCTCAAGATGAGTTTCATAGTTAGTCAGGTGAGATTCTGTGGATCCCCCATTGATTTCGCCCTCTGCGCGTAACGAGTCAATCAGCGCCCTGACTTTTCCCTCTTTGGCCTCTGCGACGTTTCTAAGCCTTTTGACCATTATTGACTCCGTTTCAAAGAGCAAGCTGGCAATCAGATCAATTCGCGCTCCTTCTGAATTCAGAGGTGCCAGTTGGGCTGTATCGAATACATCTTCGATTCTCACGAAAATTTCCTTCCCGCCCAAAATAGGGAACCATTCAGGCAGGTATACAGGGGAGCTTGCTTGAGGTATAGAAAGCAGATCATTTGAAATGATCACCACAGTAAGATGGCTTGGCGAAATGTTTTTGAGCGCCCTGAACTCTTGTTCATTACTAGAAATCAGCGTAGCTAAATCGGCCATCAGAGCATTAGAAGTGAGAAATAAGTTCCCCCTCAAAACAATAGGAAGAATAACCTGCTCTCCAAGAGCACGGATTTCATCGGCCAACGAAGAGCGAGGTTTTCCGTCAGACTTCAACCAAAGAAACCTGATGTTTACATTGCTTTCCCAAGGGATATCAGTGATGAGCTTCTGTATATTCATATCAACGTCCGTGATTGTGTGATCAATGAGTTCCTGCGATCCTAGCCATAAGCTTGATTCCCGGTTTAACGCTTCCTTTCTCTACCTTTAAGAAGTTTGCCATAACTGCATTGGTCAGCAGTTGGTCACGTGAAATAGATAGCCCATAAGCCGCCTCGTCTGCAATCTGACGATATTTTACCATCGTGCATTTCAAAGCAATTGGGTGCTGTTTTGAGATCTGCCTAAGTACGTTTGCAACGCAATAGAGCCAGGGATCAGTATATCTCGCATCTTCGCCAAGATACTCTGAGAGCATATTTCTGAAGAACTCGTAATATTTGCTATTTCTCAGTGCATGATGGGTCAGACGTTGCTGGGTAAAGCTTTCAAACTGAACTCCGCTCAACTCGATTTCTGACTCAGACGCATAGTTATCAATCAACCAGTCACAGAGATCAATCAAGACGTTTACAGTAAGGAACGGATGCCCGCTGGTTTCCTCGTACACAGCATCAGCGAATGAGGTGTTAAATTTTAGCTTTTGTGAAAGAACTCGCTTGAGGAGCTCCGCAAATTCTGAGTCAGGTGCATTTTTCTGGTGTGCAAAAAGAGGGAAATCGAGCTGCTGAACGAGTGGGCTCAATTGATTTTGAGCAGAGAGTATGTAGTGAGCGTCAGGTCTTTGCCCCATGAAAATAATTAAATTTTTAGTGGCAAAACTTACCATTTGACTAAGCAATGGAAGGCATACCAAATGCCTCAGATCTTCGTCCCGCCGACTCATTGCAGCAATTTTACCAAACAACGACTCATACTCGTCAATGATAAAGATACGTTTCGCTTCCTCTTCATCACCATATGCAGTCGACATTTGGCATTCACTTACTAGATTCTCAAAAAAATCTCTAGGAATTGGCGAGCCGTCTCTGAGAGCTGATTCTATCCGCTCAGCAAAAATTGTATATTGAGGCTGATGACGCATATTGTCCATAGTTTGAAAGATGACAAGAGAGCTGTTGGATTTGTCTCCAAAATTTAACGCTGCTGTCGTTTTTCCTGAACGGCGTACGCTGCACCATAGATGAATTCCCGTCTTGCTCGCTACGCTTTCGAGAAGTTGCTTCACGGTATATCGCTCAACCATGTACATTTGGCGATGGTTTGGATCTTCTAATGGAAAATCTTTTGCGTAGTTTCTTGTTAGGCTCCCTTGTCGAGACTTTGCCACACTTGCAACCAGTCTATCTTCGATCTTGCTTGCGATTACCGCTGCGGTATCGTGGGCATGTGCAACGTCGTTTTTAACATCAGATACATCTATTACGTCATTCTTCTCGTTCTGCACAACCCACTCACTGACTACTTTGTCAAGGCATGCTATACAAACTGTTGGATTTGCACTCAACGCTCGATCTAAATCCCAGCGGCCACAAACTTCGTCATTGAAGAAACAGGAAACTGTGACTTCATGCGTATTTACACCTAACGCTGGTGTCATTGTCACCTCTAGAAAAGGTGGGACGCCTGAAACTACTCGACTTATACTAGGCGTTAAAAACCCGATATCATGCGATTTATCGGCAATAAGCTCGAACGCCATTAGCATCGGAGCGATCGTTGAAAAACAATGGTTCTTACCTACTGTATCTGCTGCCTCTTTAAGCAACGAGCTTGCGTCAGAACCTTTAAGAAAACCTAAAGCATGTATCCATGCACTATTCTCCAAGAGGGCTTTCCAACTAAGAACTGCGGCATAACCTTTTACCACACCTTTTACGATGCTCGAACAAGTAGCCCAAGCGATTCTTACCTCCTCAACTGTGGATGCTTTCTCACGTTGCCGAAGATACAATTGTATGGCTAAAAGCAAAAACTTGAGAAACCCGCCTAATGCTTTAGACTTTACTATTTGAGGCTCAAGACCATTCAGGGAGGAGAACTCTGTTCCTCGACGGCAAATTTCTTTAGCATGATCGTAGAACAAGTTTGAAACCGCATCAAACTGATTCTGATTAAACACCTTGCCTGTAATGCAAAGATCTTTAAAGACGAACGACATCACGTCGTGGTAGTGAGTAGCCCACTGAAAAATATGGTGCTCTTTGAGTTTTTCCAACATTTCCTTGTAAGATTCAAGCGCTAGCTCTTCAGGAGTAAGGGCTGACTCTGTCGAGTTAACACTGCCAATTGTTAGCTCGTTCACTCGTTCATCAAGGATGCTCAGCAGAGACCTCTTTCTTTTTTTTTCAAATCCCTCCTCGGTGATTTTTCTTAACTCCGAAGAGAGCAAAACTAATTCTTCTCTATCTATCGACTTTATAAGCTTTTCAAGCACTTTCTCTGCTTCGGCGCGCTTCCAGTCTTTAATGAAGTTGGCTGCTATCTGGATGGAGTGTCTGCTGCTGCCGCTAATAGATGCCATAAAATTCCCTGTTCATCGATTTTTTAATAATAGCACGGAGATTCCATTCTCTTGTTTCTTCTAAACTTTACTACACGCCTGTCCCTCAGCCCCCCCCCAGCCCATAGTTCCTGATCATTCGGAATTTTTAACGTGTCGCGGCTATTTAGACTGACGCTGTTGTCAGCTATGTTTTAAGTGAGCCTTCACTGACACGGACACCACGCGCTGTCTCACTGGCCTCAAAATGCCAGTATGCACTGTCTAAAATTAAAGTTGAAGAGGTTTGGGTGCAGTTTGGCTCATTGCGTGGCAGGTCAGTAGGCGCTAGCAGAGAACATGACGATTGGCTATCTGAGTGGATGCTTTATCTAAAGAAGCAGAGTGCACTTGGTGGTGACGATCTAAGACTGGCTTGCTTGTTCTCATGCAAAAGCCTCTTTCTGATTCAACTGTTAGACCTAGAGCAGGGCTGATCTACGTCACTCCGTACAATTTATAGCCCATCCTATAGCTCCAAAAAATTCGGCATGTGTTAGCTCCATACATGGCTAGCAAAGCAGGGGCGATTCAGATAATGGCAAAGCCATTCACAGCGTATGCCGTCAGTTCGTAGTTCTTTTCCGCAACCTCAATCTCTTCTCTCAGTCGATCATCGCCATCGACGGCAGCAAATTCAAAGCCTTCAACAATCGTGACCGTAAATTCACCCAAGGCAAATTGAAGGCACGCATGCAGCAGATCGAACAGAGCATTGACCCTTAATCTACGCAATGCGGGTTCGACTACTGATGTTGGACGCTAAAGGCCAGTGGCGGAATGACTCCTATTGGCCGATCAGGGTCGGTTAGCGGGCTGGTCAAATCCGACGCAGACGACTGGTCAAGTCGAATTCAGATGGGTGGTCAATTCCATGCAATTACTCAGCGGCGACAGTTGGATGCCAATAGGGGATCTGTGAGGCACCTGGCTTATCCAAGACGATCGCCACACTTTGCTCCGCCCGTGTGACCGCCACATAGAAGTCGGCTGCGGAGAGGGGCAGGAGATACTCGCCTTTGCTGATGAACTTGCCGATGGGGTCGGTCGGATATATCAGCACGCGGTTGAAGGTCTGTCCTTTGGACACCCCGAAGTTCATGTAGTCGAGATCGAACTCCTTGCCCGAGCGAATGCTGTTGCGCAGGCACTGGGGTTGGAATGTCTCAACGTACTGACGGACGTGAGTCTTTCTCACGAGGAAAACGCCGTCGTGGGGTGTGATCACGTGATTCTGCGAGGTTGTCTCCGGAAACTCCCAGCTCGCCTCGAAGATAGTGTCGGAAAAGGTAGCGATTGTCTGGCAGCACCTCCACGTGACAGAGCTGAAGTTGATTTCCAGCCGGCCAGCTTTCTGCTGTTTTTTGAACCATTCAATTGATTTTGAGTAGGCGAAGGCCTTTTTCATTTGGCCACGAGGATTGGTGGACAAAACTGCCTGACGGACGTCCCCAACGAGCCTTATCTCTATGCATGTGCCGAACAGAGCCTCCAGAATGTCCCAGTCGTAACCTGAAAGATCCTGAACCTCGTCAATGAGTATTTCGTCGTAAAGGCATTCGAGGCGTTGAATCAAGGCCCCGCCGCTTTGGCCAATCAGTTGGTGGGCCAAGCGTGCTAATTCCTTCGCATACACACTGTCCGACGAATCGAAAAATCGATTCTCACCGCTGGCATATCGTCCTGGATCACCTTCGAAGTTGAAGCCTCTGCAGCGCTTGCCGGGGAATGCGAATGGGACGAAGGGTTTGACGAAGTGACGCAGCAAAAAGCTGAACCAGCCAGAGACTTCCAAGCCGGGTCGATCTCCGGCATACCGCCTTACGCGGTCGCGCAACTCGATCTGATTGGCCTGGGCGAAGGTGATGAGCAGAACTTTGCGATCGGCTGCTAATGCTTTGCAATGTTCCACCAGGCCTTGAGTCTTGCGAGCACCCGCAACTGCCAGGGTCAGGTAGTTTTTAGCCATGAATGAACGCCGCAGCCGCAGCCATATATGGTGGCGGTGTGACCGTCTCCTTGGATTTGGCGATGAGAAGTGCTGCTTCCGTTTTCTCTCTCGACATCCATTTCTCAAGCTTGGCCCTATCAGTGGCCCCAAGAATCTTGCGCAGAGACTCTTCGCTGTTGCACGCCATCAATTGTGGTTCCAATGTCCTGCCCGCTTCCTTTGCACCAATAAAGAGTTCCCGCTTTCCTGTTTCGAGCAGTTCGCTCACAGTTTCCTTAAGGGTTTCTGGGTCTTCCCCGTCGTTGTCTCGGAGCACCGCAACTGGGCGATCGATGGCAGTACACAGTTCCAGGCAGCGCTTCAATGTCAGTCCGTGCATGCTCATCACATCAATCCCCAGCTCCATCGGGTGCTTACCGTAGAGGTCTTTGAAGAATCGCTCGAACAGAATCTCGTCCGAAGGGCCCTCCACTAGGACGAGCTTGTGAGCCAGCACCATCCGTAACGTGTCGAAGCCTGGGAGCTTTTGGAAATAGCCGACGGTGTCCGGGTCAAGCGTTTCTATGTGAGATGCCCTGCCGCGATGCAGGAGGAGCAAGGAACTCAGGCCGAGGCGATTCAGCACGTAGGCACTGTGGGTCGAGATGAACAACTGCCGCTCGCCAGCAGCCTCCTCGATGCGCGACAGCAGCGTGGTTAAGCTTGTATGTGACAGATGATTCTCTGGCTCTTCAATCATCACGATGCTGGTCTGCTCGGACAGGCGCTGCATGGCCAGCGAAATCTTGATCGAAGCTTGCTGCCCTTGGCCTGCCAAGGCGAACGGCACATGATCTACGTGTGGTGTGACCGACCCCTCCCAGGAGGATTGAGCGCTTTGATCCATGGCCAAGGCCATCACCTGGTTATCCAGTGGCGCTCGAATATCCTTGAGGCGATCATTCACTCCTCCCAGGGAGTTAGAGGTCATGGACTCTTTGATCTCGCGGTAATGCTGGGATATCTTGGCTTTCTCGCCCGGCTCCAAGTGGTCACTTAGGATTTGGCGCAGGTGGTAGTCGACGCCCGAGGTCGAGCGGACGGTACGGGAATCGATAGTCGCTACGGCTAGCTGCCGGGGGCGCCTAGTCAGTACTTCGTCCCCAAAGGTACGCCATTCAATCTTGTAGTACTCGACGGGGATCAGCGCGCTGGGGTTGATACGCCACTGGGTCAGTTCCTCGTCATATTCAGGGTTGGGAATGACCTTGAATGAGATGCCAGGGCAGGCATTTGTCTTCCTGTCGCTATTGATCGCGCCACAGAGGAATTGCAGCTCTGGCCGATTTTCGAGGAAAAGCTCAATCAGAATTTCTGGTAGAGCTGGGTTTTCATCCCAATCGCAATTATCTAGAAATTGATTAACCAGCTCTTTGTTGAACCAATAGGGGTTCAACTCCTCCTGAGCGGAGCGGCCACCGATACGCCCGTTTAGTGCGAGACCGATCGCCTCCATTAGGGTCGACTTGCCCGCGTCATTACCACCCACAAGGATGTTTAGATCTTTGTTTGGCAGCAGCGTGAAGTCGCCGTAGATCCGATAGCCCTGGATTTTGATCTTAGTGATCATCTGCTGTCCTTAGGTGGAGGGTAGAGAACTTGGGGTCGTGTTTTGTTTTTTTTGGAGCTCTAATCTTCCCATGTGTTTCGCACAACGTTCAAAAGGTGGGCTTACGGAGCTGCTGCTTGGACAACCAAGTTTGCTGGACTAAAGAAGTACAGCACGGCGAAAACAGCGAGCGCGCCACCGGCACGTAGCCATTTTTGAAATCGAACCTCCATAAATCCGGGAATTACTGCACCGATACCGGCGCCTGCCAAGGCCAAAATTGTCCTGAATACGTTGTACTGGAAGTCTGACGGTGAGGGCACAAATAGTGCGATCACTAGGACGGCTGTTAGAAAGATGGCGCCAAAAATAAATGCCAGAAGTTTGTCTACCATAATAAAGTTTTTTGCCTTGTGTTCGAATCCGTATATCGGGAGTTGGTTTTCTTTGAACTTATGATAGAGGCCTTCCCTCTTTGCAGGGGTAAGGTAAAGACAAACCATTCGTTGCATATTTGCATAAGCTGTTGGAGTTGGCTCTATGCTTGAAAGATCATGAGCTCCAAGGTTATTAAACTCAGTCCTAAGAAGCTCCAAATGCTGGGGTATTGATTCGAGTATCGCAAAGCAGTCTTCGGCAAAGCCCTGAGCCCAATGCTTGCTGTCTCTTGCACCCAAAAGCTCGCTATCGCCCACAAAGGTTTCAGCGCTATTGAAGTAGGCGGTAGCGGTTCTCTGATAAGTCAAAAGAGCATCGCGTTTTTTGGTTTTGTCCGCTCGATCTATTGAAAGAAAATGATGTAGTGAAGTAACTACTTCACTCCGCAAATTGCTGAGTTTTGTACGGATTTCAACTACATCTTGCTCTCTTGTCATTTTGATGCCGCCTTGGCATCGGCAAGTGCTAAGGTCAGCAAGGTGCTGTAGTCCGAATTATCAACCCCATCAAAAGTTAAAAATTTCTGACCCGGAAAATGCCTTAGGAAGATCGTCAAAGCTTGGATTTGAGTTTTAGGCTCTTTTTGAACGAACTCTTGTGCCAAGCGAGCCAGTTGGTCTGCCGTCGGATGCCATTGCCATGGATGTAGGATGCTTTCGATTTTGGCTTTGAATGTCGCCAGTTTGGTCGTATTCATGTGCTACCCCCTCCTTGCCTCAGCTAGCGCCAACGCGAGCAACGTATTGAGGTCTGAGTTATCTGCACCCCGGTAGATCCACTCTCCAACCCCAGGGCAGTAGTTTTTAACCGCTTCAGCCCAATCAGACTGAGTGGCTGTCCTTCCAAAGTCCTTTATCCGCTTGATTGCAGCTTTGATGTTGGCAAGCTGAGCGTCAGTAGGCTGGGCAGGTGGAAGGCCAAATCGCATACGCAGGGCATGCGCTAGTTGTTGATCTGCATTCATAAAGCGTCCTTGTTCGATGTCGTTCCCTGGATGCAAAAGTCGGCAGCGAGGGCTAGATAACAGGCTTCTACAGCAGGGTACAAGCAGGCCTTTCGGCTGCTCGCCGTGGCGCTGTCATTATGATGGCAATTGCTCTCGAATCAATGGCCATATGAGGTTGTGACTCATACTGGAAGCACTGGCTGGCTCGGCAAGCCAGATGTTTCGGCGGCTACAGTTGGAATAAACGATCGTCCGCTCACCACGTGTAGGCGGGCGTTGCCTGCCTTACGAATCGACCACCGTTAGGGGCTGAGGTCGGCCAGGGGTAAGCTGGTCAAGCCGGGAATGACCTAGCCCAGGCCTGGCTTTGCTTCATCGTCTTCACCCCGTGCCAGACAGATATCCCACTGGTGCTGGCCCTGTGGTGATCGACGACCGGGCGCTTTTTTAGCGTGAGAAGCCTCAACTGTCTGTCTATAATCCGCGCATGTTGAATCCAACCGAAATCCGCCCAATCCTCAAGCAGTGGGTCGCGAAAGCGATGTCCCATGAAGAGAGTGACGTCTTCATAGAGGAGCTGTGCTTCATCGATAAGGCCAGGCGCGCCGATCTCGTTCACGCGAATGGAAAGCTAACCGCTTTCGAAATCAAGTCACATGCTGACACCCTGGCACGCTGGGAGGGCCAGCAGCAGGCCTACATGGCTTGCTTTGATGAAGTCTGGCTATGCTGCCATTCAAAGCACTTGGTGAAGGCTCTTGAGTCGTGTCTTCCGCACGTTGGCGTACTCGTCGTCGATGACTACTCCGGCATGGCGATGATTCGAAGGGCGAAGCCCAACAAGCTCCAGGATAAATTTCACCTTACGGGATTCTTGTGGCGTAGCGAGTTGGACGCACTCGCGAGCCAGAATGGGGTGCCCACGAAAAGTCGTGACCTCATAAAAGAGGTGCGTCGCCAGCTATGCGACGCCCTCCCCATGAATGTGATCAGGTCACATGTCTTGGTCAGCCTGAAACAACGTTATCGTTAGAGTAAGTCATCGGCGTCGAAGTCATCGAAGCCGTCAGTATCTACGATGGACTGGATCATGGCGCAGATATGCTGATTGATCCTGTATCCATTCCATGTTCCGTTGTTCCCGTAGCCGGTAGATGTGGCGACAATTCTGCTGTATTCACGAGTGGCCCAGCAGAAGTCGTCACCGTGATAACCCGGCAAACCTCTAATTTCCTGGGCGATTTCAATGTATCGCACAAATTCCTTATCTGAGCCTTTGCGTCGCTGCCACCATTCCGTTGGGGTGTAATAGCAAGCAAAAGGAAGCACAGGCATGCCTCGTATGTATTCCATCGAGGCGGTTGGATTGGTGGCGGCGTAATCCCCGTAGACAATATCCGAAGCTATGCCACTGGTATCGACCCTTGCTTGCCACGCAACGTCGTAACAGGCGGAGGAACGGGAGGTATTTGAGGCGGGCTTATCGATAGGGAAGGAGGTGCTCATTAGAACCAAATTCCGTATCTGATAGCTGTTGAGTTGACGCAGGGATACATTGAAATCCGACCCTGAGGCAGTATTGGCCGGAGCTGTGGCACCGAAGTCCAAAATCACCGTCGCGGTGTCCGGGCTTTCAAGAGCATCCAGGATCGATAGCAATCTGCTCCATGAAGTCGCAGTGGGGTTCTCTGGGCAGGTAACCCTGATAGCTATATGGGGGAAATCGCCCTGAAGAGCGAGAGCACTTTGGATGACTGCTCGTTGGGGGTCGTCATCAACCCAGGAAACCACTGGTATTGCGTTCTGGTTGATGCCTGCCACATCTGAGAAGAATCGACGTTTGTTCTCAAACGCACCATGAGGATTGTGCAGGTCATTAGTAGTAATGAATTCTTCACCAACGTCCTTCGTTATTCTTGAAACGTCTAGGAAAAAAGGATGTTCAGTCCAATTCGCTAGGAATGTTTGTAGGTGCCTGTCGTCGTCACCTCGCATGTCCAAAAGCGGAGCTACGACGTCCCGCCTGTGGTCTTCCAGATTTATCAGCGCCTTAACGTCATTCTGACCAACTCGTAAACAAGCCACGTACTGCATCTTGCACTCCTTGCATGCTGTGAAAAACGGCTTCGCCGTGACGCTGATTGCATAGCGAGTAAAGGGCCCCGGCGATCAGTGAGCGTTTGCTCACTGCCACTGGCCGACGTCATGCTCCCAGCGAGACGGCAGATGGAGATTGGTACGATAGCACTTGGCCAGTCAATAAAATCTTTAATGCGTTGTATTCTGGGATGCGTTGTTTTTTTGCGGATATGGGGTGCGCTTATGTCCGATTAGTCAGTGTGCTACTCATAGTGGAGTTGGTGAAGTCGTGGTCACCATGGGAGATGCGCACATCTACTTGAACCATATTGAGCAGGTGAAGTTGCAGTTGACCCGCGAACCTCGTCCTTTGTCCAAGCTGATTTACGAAGCGTAAGCCTGAGAGCATTTACGACTATAGGTGGAGCGTAGAGGATGGGGAGCCGTGATGACTTAATTTAGGTTTTTAGTGGCCACGTTCGAATGCCGGTGTCATGACGCTGCTGTTTGGTGTTTCGAGCCTCTGGGTTGGGAAGTCACATGGTCACAGCTTCTCATCCATGTCGTCCAGCGCTTGGCGAATCCTGCGACTGATATCCGATGCGAAAGCGTCAATGTCGTGCATGGCCAGAAAAACTTCGCGTGATTCCAGAACTATGGGTTCATCGTCGACTGTCCTTCCGTTTCTGTGAACGATGTCGTGGCGCAACCTAGAAATGGGGATCATGGGGGAAATATCTAGATCTTTCATATGATCGCCAATTAGGGCGCATAGCACGGTTTTGATGGTGGTTGGATTGTGAAATGTCATCTCGGAAAGAGATTTGAGCACTACACCTTCGACGCCTTTAGGATGTTCGGCAATTTCAGCGAGCGTGAATTTCTTCCCTCTGTTGAAGGTCTCGATCTGCCTGGAAATGTTCAGAAGAAATTTCTTATCTCTGACGATGAGAGCCTGTACCGATGTGCTTATCATGGCCTCCAGCAGTGTTACGACGTGGGCGTAAAGCAGCTTGCACATCATCTGGAGGTGCGACCCGTGTTCGCTGTCACTGAGGAGCGCGACTGCCCGTCTTAGCTCAGTGTCGAACTCTATGTACTGATCATGAAAGGACTGACGTTCCAGCCACCTGTACTGGGCCTCCTCATCGTACGCATCCATCATGTCCGAATATTCTTGCGCCAGAGCTTGGTAAGCCTCTGAAGACTCTTCAACATCTTCGGCGTTAAGGCGATCCCCTGCCCAGGCCAGAAATCTGTCCTGTTCGACCTCGAAAAGGTACTCCTTCACGCTACTCATAATTTTGGGCCCATGGCTATGATGTTTGAGGGTAGGCGCTGCGGGGTCTCCCAGTGCGTTATTCTAGGCCGTGCTGATGACTATTGCCTTGGCCCTCGTTGTGCCGACGAATCGGTTGCCTGCTGGAGCTGAGAATTCTCCATTCGCTGAATATTAATCGTGTTGTACGTGATCGACTGGGCACGTTGCTCCTCGGCTTTACTGAAACGAACTCCTTCTCCAAGGATGCCTCTTTCTTCTAGATCCAATGCGAATTCCAAAACCTTGGTTTTAGTTTGATCTAGTATGCCAATCAGCTTGTAAGTGGGGATTTGAAGACCGGGTTGAAAGTCTGTCTTCGTCAAACTCATGAAGGCCGAATTAAGTCTGCTAGGGAATTTTATGATCACGCTCTCGTCTTTGCATTCTTCCACCAAGTAGGTGATTCGACTTACCGAGTCGTACAAGGAGTGTTTCTCGACTAGGTCATGAAAATCAGCTTGAAGAGTCACCGGTATCCATCCCGCGTATGGGTTGAACGCTTTCAGTTCCCCTCTGAGGATTCGGTAACTAGGTAGCATTCCTTTGGGATAGCCGTTCAGTTCATGATTCAGCCACTCCTCAATGTCCCGGATTTTGAGCTTTTTGGACACCATTAAAGCTTTTCGCAGTAGATCGGAGATCGAAATCGTTCTATCAAGGGCGTCTCGCTGCAAATCTAAAACCAGGCTGTCCATAGTTCAGGATGCTCCCAGTAAAGCGGTTATGACGGGCAGATAGGACGCAAGTACGTTGCCTCCTGCGCCTTCCAACACGGTTTTGATTGAGGACAGGCATTCCTTGATGATGCGACCCTTTGGGGCGGGCGATCTGCTCTGAAGCCTAATCGTCTCAATATCTGACTGCAGGCCTCTGGCGATTATGTGGTCGGTTATCTTCGAGATATCTTGAGACAATGATTCTAGAAAGTCGTTGAGGTCAGGAACACCCAAGTCAAGATGCTGACTGGACTTCTGGGTGTCTTGTTGCAGTTGGGAATTGTGCATAGAGCCGATCGATATGTGGTTCGTCTTGCTCATGTCGTGCCCTCACTCCGCGATGGCGATCTGATGCGACATCATCCAGCTCTGCCTCACCTGTGGCAAATAGATCGCGTCGAAGACCGTGGCGATCGTAAGCGGTATTCTGATTCGGGCCGGTTACGTCGGCTTTGTTTTTTGGCAATCTATGGGATCTCTCCCTCTGCCCGGCCCCAAGACAGCATGTTAAAGGGGAGGGCTTATGAACAAGGATGCCCACAGATGCCCGCGTTGAAAGCCGAAGACTTCCGAGCTATGTCTCACAATCCGGGCGAGTCTGATCCAGGGTGGGTGGCTCGTGCTGAAGACGCCATGAGAATGCTAGGGCAACTGACTGCTCAAGACGAGGTAGTACTTTATCTGAGTGGGCCGCAGGCTATCGTTCATGGCGTGCTAGCACCCGCCCGTAAGCTGACGCAGGCAAGAGTCAGAGAGCTCCAAAATGCTTCATTTCCGGAAGGGCAGGACACATGGAGTATCTGCCAAGAGATCAGCAGTGACGGTCGTGCAATCCGCTTGGAGCCTCCCCTCGGATCTTGGTCAAACGAGTTTCAGGGCGAGAAACTGATCTTTCGCCGCGAGTTCAGTGGGGTTGAGCGGGACAGGGCTGCGATAGAGCTCAGTCAGAAGCTGGTTCACAGCCTCGATTTGTACTTTGTACCTGAGCGCAACAGCTACTGCAGGCTTGACGAGCACGGTGACATCGAAGAGGTCATTCGCATCATTCAGCAGCCCGAGGGTAAAGATAAATTCCGTCTGGATTTGGTAACAATCCTTCGAGCTGATCTCGAAAAGTACATGGCAGTGACGAAGCAGAGCTTGGTGATGCGGTTCGATTTCACCAGGCTCGATACCGAGAATTTTTCAGGCTGGAACGGTGTAAAAACGCAGCACTCGGACAGCCCAGACCTCTATTACCATCACGGGCTCTGCCGTGTAGGTAGCTACTGCAACGGTGTGATGGTACTCCGGCCCACTATCACCGTGGCGAGCCTGATCAAACAGTGGGAAATGGAGGAAGACCGCGCATCGCGCCGGTATGCAGAATTCAAAATCTACGATCGGAAAAGCGGTCGGAATGTAGAGACTTCATGCGCCCCAGAGTGTCTGTCGAATTATTTCCAAGATAGCGAGCTGCCGTGGGAAATTTCGCCTGCGTTCTTCAGAGCAGAGGTGTTGCATCTGTACAAGGCCGACCCTGACAAGTATTCCCTTGAGGATAGGCATATCAGCTGCCGGGGCTCTTGGTATCTCAGGTCTTACGACCAAAACGAGGATGGTCAAGTGCATGCGTACATCGGCGACTTGGCCAAGCTCCCTTACAGCGTTCAGCTCTATTGGCAGTCATTCAACGAATGGCCCAAAGGAGCGATATCGAAGCGTGCTCACCAAACAGACATAAAGGGCTCCTGGGATCTGGAGTACGAGCCGGTTGGTGCCTTGAAGAATGCGATCCGGGAACTGGATAGATCTGCCCCCGCTTGGTGGAATCCCAGAGGGGAAGAGCTTGAAGCGGCGGTTCACATTCCGGCCACGGATTCAACCAAGGAGTGGGCAGACGAAATCCTCGCGCTAGACCAGTATCTCGTGGAGGGCTTTCTGCTGAAACCGTTGCGTGGGATAGCTGACGGCCTTGGTAAATCAGTTCCCTCTAGCTGGGCATCGCTGCGGGTGATCCAGGAAATACTGTGCGGTGTGGGAAATTCCGAGGCGCAAGCCAAGGCGATTGTGATGCCCCTACAGAGGCTCCATGGTCTAAGGACAGAGGTCAGGGGGCATGCAACTGTGGAGAAAAAGCGTGCAGCGGAGTCGGAGGCCCGGACGAATCACGGCTCCCTACGAAGTCACTTCATTTTTTTAGCCGGGGAGTGTGAGAGAGCGTTAGACACCATCCGGGTGGCATTGGGTGCGCTGTGAATCTTTAGCGCTGTAGCTTAGAGCTCTCGGGAGTCGTCAAGTCTCCTGAGGGCAGGCTATACGCGCTTTAGATAGCGGGAAGGCATATCAGCTTGGATGAGACACCGATGATTTTTTTCAATGATCTGCTTGCGCTGAAATGTGCAGATTGTTATAATTAACACAAGCAAAACAGCTCGGAACAAGCTTAATGTATATGTAATGTGCAGATTTACCGGGGGACAAAATTGCTGGGCCTGCCGTACAACACCGCCGCGCTGGCGTTGCTGACCCACATGCTGGCCCAGCAATGCGACCTGATCCCCCACGAGATCATCGTCACCACCGGCGATACCCATGCCTATAGCAACCACATGGAACAGATCCAGACCCAGCTGGCGCGTACGCCGAAAAAACTGCCGGAACTGGTGATCAAGCGTAAGCCTGCCTCGATCTACGACTACAAGTTCGAAGACTTTGAAATTGTGGGCTACGACGCCGACCCGAGCATCAAGGCCGACGTGGCTATCTAAAGCCTTATTCGGTGAAAAACTGTGGGAGCTGGCTTGCCTGCGATAGCGCAGTGTCAGGCGACATCAATGTTGCTGGCACACCGCTATCGCAGGCAAGCCAGCTCCCACATGGGTTCGGTGTTCGCTTGAGTTAGTGGCCGTGGCTTCTGCCCACATGCGAAGGCTCGGCCTCGCTGGCCGCAATCCCGCCGCTGACTTCCAACTGCTGCAAAATCCCGCACTGGTTCCCACCGCCGCAACGTTGGCGCAGGTCCAGCAGTTGCTCCTGCAAGGCCAACAACCCGTCGATCCGCGCTTTCACATGGTGGATATGCTCGTCGATCAAGGCATTCACGCTTTCGCACTGGTCCTGGGGGCTGTCGCGCAGCCCCAGCAGGCTGCGGATTTCTTCGAGGGTCATGTCCAGGCTGCGGCAGTTGCGGATAAAGGTCAGCCGCTCGGTGTGCGCCTGGGTGTACACGCGATAGTTGCCGTCGGTGCGGGCCGGGGGCGGCAGCAGGTTTTCCTTCTCGTAATAACGGATGGTTTCCACCGGGCAATCGGTGAGTTTGGCCAGTTCGCCGATCTTCATCGCAGCAATCTCCAAATGGGTGCTTGACCCTATAGTGGCTACAGGGTCTTTACTTGGCAACAGGCACCTTTACGGACGCGACCTGATGAGCCACTCCATTCATACCCCGCACAAGCACGACCACAAGCATGATCACGATCACGCTCATGACCACGGCCATGATCATAAACATGATCATAAACATGATCATGCGCCCGCCAAACTCACCCCTGTGGATAACCACGGCCATTCCGGCTCCTGCTGCTCCGGCGCTGCCGGGCCTGCCATCGTGACCTTGAGTGAAGCGCCAACTGCCGGCTCGCGCCTGAGCACCTTCCGCATTGAAGCCATGGACTGCCCTACCGAGCAGACGCTGATCCAGAACAAGCTGGGCAAGCTCGCTGGCGTTCAGCAACTGGAATTCAACCTGATCAACCGCATTCTCGGCGTCACCCATGACCTGCCGAACACTGCGCCGATCATCGAGGCAATCAAGTCCATCGGCATGCAGGCCGACCCTATCGAAGAGGGCAGCCCCGCCGCCGCGCCGCCCGCCAAGAAGCATTGGTGGCCGTTGGCGGTGTCGGGCGTGGGCGCCCTGGGTGCCGAAGTGCTGCACTTCACCGGCGTGGCACCCACCTGGGTGATTGCGCTGGTGGCATTGGTGTCGATCCTCAGCGGCGGCCTTACCACCTACAAGAAGGGCTGGATTGCCCTGAAGAACTTCAACCTCAATATCAATGCCTTGATGAGCATCGCGGTAACCGGCGCGATCCTGATTGGCCAGTGGCCGGAAGCGGCAATGGTGATGTTCCTGTTCACCGTGGCCGAGTTGATCGAGGCCAAATCCCTGGACCGTGCGCGCAACGCCATCAGCGGGCTGATGCAGATGACCCCGGAACAGGCCACGGTACGCCAGGCCGATGGTTCCTGGGTGGAACAGGAGGTCAAAAGCATTGATCTTGGCGCGATTGTCCGAGTAAAACCTGGCGAGCGCATCGGCCTCGACGGAGAGGTCACGGCCGGCCAGTCCACCATCGACCAGGCACCGATCACCGGGGAAAGCCTGCCGATTGAGAAAACCGTGGGCGATAAAGTCTTTGCCGGCACCATCAACCAGGCCGGTTCCCTGGAGTACAAGGTCACCGCAGCGGCGAACAATTCGACCCTGGCGCGAATCATCCACGCCGTGGAACAGGCCCAAGGCGCACGCGCACCGACCCAGCGGTTTGTCGACAGCTTCTCCAAGGTCTACACCCCGGCCGTCTTCCTGTTTGCCCTCGGTGTGGCGGTGATTCCGCCGCTGTTCATGGCGGGCGTGTGGTTTGACTGGATCTACCGCGCCCTCGTGCTGCTGGTAGTGGCCTGCCCTTGTGCTTTGGTGATCTCCACCCCGGTGACCATTGTCAGCGGCCTGGCAGCAGCAGCGCGCAAAGGCATCCTGATCAAGGGTGGCGTGTACCTGGAAGGCGGCTACAAGCTCGATTACCTGGCCCTCGACAAGACCGGCACCATCACCCACGGCAAACCGGTGCAAACCGACTACCTGCCGCTGTTCCCGAACATCGAAGACAGCGCGCCGGCCCTGGCCGCCAGCTTGGCATCGCGTTCCGACCACCCGGTGTCCCTGGCGATTGCCAACGCGGCTGTGGATAAAAACCTGTCGACTCACGCTGTGGATAACTTCGAAGCCCTGGCCGGGCGCGGTGTGCGTGGTGATATCAACGGCCAGACCTATCACCTGGGTAACCACCGCCTGGTGGAAGACCTCGGCCTGTGTTCCGAGGCCTTGGAAGAAAAACTCTTCGCCCTGGAAAAACAAGGCAAGTCCGTGGTGTTGCTGCTGGACAAGTCCGGCCCGCTGGCGCTGTTTGCCGTGGCCGACACAGTCAAAGAGAGCAGCCGTGAAGCCATCCAGCAGTTGCACGACCTGGGCATCAAGACCCTGATGCTCACCGGCGACAACACCCACACCGCCCAAGCCATTGCGGCCCAGGTCGGTATCGACCAGGCCCAGGGCGACCTGTTGCCCACCGACAAGCTGCAAGCCATCGAAACCCTCTACGGCCAGGGCCACCGGGTGGGCATGGTCGGTGACGGTATCAACGACGCCCCGGCCCTGACCCGTGCCGAGATCGGCTTTGCCATGGCCGCAGCCGGCACCGACACCGCCATCGAGACCGCCGACGTGGCGCTGATGGACGATGATTTGCGCAAGATTCCGGCTTTCATTCGGTTGTCGCGGCAAACGTCGAGTATCCTCAAGCAGAACATCGCCCTGGCGCTGGTGATCAAGGCGATCTTCCTGGCCGTCACGTTCATGGGCATGGCGACCATGTGGATGGCGGTCTTCGCCGACATGGGCGTGAGCCTGCTGGTGGTGTTCAATGGCCTGCGCCTGGTGCGCAAATAGCGGATGAGAGGGTGGTGTGCTGAGTGCTGAGTTAAAGGCGTTTTTCATGGTCGCCCGCCTGGGCAGCATTACCCAGGCGGCGAAGAAACTCGGCCTGAGCCAGCCCACGGTGACCACCCAGATTCGCAACCTGGAAAGCCAATACGGCGTCGAATTGTTCTACCGGGGTGGCCGCCGCCTCACCGTCAGCGACGAAGGCGCGCGGCTATTGCCGATGGTCAAGGCGCTGTTGCAGCAGGAAGCGGATATCGAGTTTTTCCTGCGCAACAACGGTCAGGTCCAGGGCGCGCTGAGGATTGCCGCGACAGCGCCTTATTACATCCTCGATCTGGTCAAAGCCTTTCGCGAACGCCTGCCCCAGGTGGAAGTGTCGGTGGAAATCGGCAACTCCCAACAGGTGCTTGAGGCGCTGGACGATTACCGCGTCGATGTTGCGGCCTCATCGCAATTGCTCGAAGACGCCCGGCTGATCCGCCGCGTGCTGGGCACGGACCCGCTGGTGCTGGCGGTGCACCGCAATCACCCGTTGGCCAAGCTTGATCACGTACCGTTGAGCGCGCTAATCGGGCATACCTTGCTGATGCGTGAAGCGGGCTCCACCACCCGCCGGCTGACGGAAGAGATGTTGAAGAACGCCGGCGTGGGGTATGGGCCGTTGCTGGAGATTGGCAGCCGTGAGTCGATTCGCGAGGCGGTGCTGCGCAATATCGGCATCAGCATCATCGCCCGCCAGGAAGTGCCCCATGACCCGCAGTTGCGGGTGCTGACCATCGAGAATGCGCCGCAGATTCCGGAGTACCTGTATTGCCTCAAGGAAAGAAAAAACGCCCGGTTGCCGGCGGCGTTCCTTGGCCTGGCGCAGGAAATGTCACCCCTGTAGGAGCGAGCTTGCTCGCGAAAAACTCCAACGATGACGCAGCGCTATCAGGCCACCCGCGTCGTTCTCAAGTTCTTCGCGAGCAAGCTCGCTCCTACAAAAAATACCAATACCACTATCACCTGCTTTTGCCTTT
Source organism: Pseudomonas salmasensis (assembly GCF_014268375.2). Taxonomy (NCBI): domain Bacteria; kingdom Pseudomonadati; phylum Pseudomonadota; class Gammaproteobacteria; order Pseudomonadales; family Pseudomonadaceae; genus Pseudomonas; species Pseudomonas salmasensis. The sequence goes on along the minus strand of NZ_CP077083.1, from coordinate 3,157,465 downwards.
CTGCCACACCAGCTACGCATTCCCTCCCTAGCATGGCCTTCATCCGTTCGATGAGGTGCCACCATGCACACAGCCCTGACCCAACCCGGCGCACCGATGAAAGTGCGCGCAATCCAGAAACGCTTTGGCGCCTTCACCGCGCTGGACAACGTGTCCCTGGACGTAGCCGCCGGCGAGCTGGTATGCCTGCTGGGCCCTTCCGGCTGCGGCAAGACCACACTGCTGCGCTGCATCGCCGGCCTGGAACGCCAGGACAGTGGTGAGCTTTACCTGGGCGAGCGCGACGTGTCGCTGCTGCCACCCCAGGCGCGGGACTACGGCATCCTGTTCCAGTCCTACGCGTTGTTTCCCAACCTCAGCGTTGAAGCGAACATCGGCTACGGCCTCACCGGCAGCGGCCGCGATGAAGTGCGCAAGCGGGTCGCGCAGATGCTCGAACTGGTCGGCCTGGTGGGCAGCGAAAAGAAATACCCCGGCCAACTCTCCGGCGGCCAGCAACAGCGCGTCGCCCTGGCCCGCGCACTGGCGCCGGCGCCATCGTTATTGCTGTTGGATGAGCCGATGTCGGCCCTCGATGCCCGCGTACGCGAGCACCTGTGCACCGAATTGCGCCAACTGCAGCGGCGCCTGGGCATCACCACCTTGATGGTGACCCACAACCAGGACGAAGCCATGTTGATGGCCGACCGCATTGCTGTGATGAACAACGGCAAGGTCGAGCAGTACGCCACGCCCCAGGAAATCTACGACCGCCCGGCCACGCCGTTCGTGGCGGAGTTTGTCGGCCAGGGCAACTGGTTGCCGTTCAGCCGTAACAGCGCCAGCCATGCCCAGGTGGGTGGGTTGAATATGCGTTTGGCTGAGGACGCGGGTGTCGCCCAGTCGGGCCGCTTGTTCTGCCGCCCGGAAGCGATCTGCGTCAACCCGCCGGTGCATGAAGAAAACCTGTTCCCGGCCAAGGTTCGCGAGATTACCTTTCTCGGCAACCGCTGCCGCATGAGCTTTGAGCTGGAGCAGTTGCCAGGCCATCCGTTGCTGGCTGAACTGGCGCCGGAAGCCATGCCGCGCCTGGGTGCACAGGATATCTGGGTGGCGTTGCCGCCGCGCAGCCTGCAGGTGTTTGCCTGAGATGGGGGCTGTGATGACATTGCCGGTACCGCGTCAGGTGTCCCGCGCCGAGTGGGGCGACCGCCTCTTTGTGGTCGGCGGCAAATGGCTTTGGCTGGGCCTGTTGGTGGTGGCGGTGTTGTTGCCGCTGTTGGCGATCTTCTGGCGCGGCTTCAGCAGCGAAGCCGGGCAGGGCGGTGGCCTGGTGGCCGCACGCGAACTGCTGAGCAGCGCCAACTTTCACTGGTTGCTGGGCAATAGCCTGAAAGTTTCCCTCAGCGTGGCGGCCATCGTCGTGCCGCTGGCCTACTTGTTTGCCTATGCCCTGCAACGCACGCTGATCCCCGGCAAGTCCATCTGGCGCGGCCTGTCCTTGCTGCCGTTGATGGCGCCATCGATGCTGCCGGGCATTGCCCTGGTTTATCTGTTCGGCAACCAGGGTCTGCTGCGCGGCTTGTTCTCGGAGAATATCTACGGGTTCTGGGGCATTGTGCTCGGTGAGGTGATCTACACCTTTCCCCATGCCTTGATGATTTTGCTGTCGGCGTTGTCCCTGGCGGATGCGCGCTTGTTCGACGCCGCTTCGAGCATGGGCGCCAGCCCGGCCCGGGCGTTTCGCAGCATTACCTGGCCGGCTACGCGCCAGGCGGTGTTCGCCGCATTCTGCCTGGTGTTCACCCTGACCATCACCGACTTCGGGGTGCCGGTGGTGGTGGGCGGCGATTACCAGGTGCTGGCGCTGGAAGCCTACAAGGCCGTGGTGGGCCAGCAACAGTTCGGTCGCGGCGCGTTGATCGGCATGGTGTTGCTGCTGCCGGCGCTGTTCAGCTTTGGCGTGGATGCGTGGTTGCGCCGTCGGCATGGCGACGCGATGAGCGGCCGCGCCCAGGTGTTCCAGCCGGCGCCATCGCGGCTGCGCGACGGGTGCTACCTGGCCATCGTGCTGCTGATCTGCGCGGCGTTGCTGCTGGTGTTCGGCATGGCGGTGTACTCCTCGCTGGTGAAATTCTGGCCGTACAACCTATCGCTGTCGCTCAACCACTACCAGTTCGAAGACACCGCTGGCGGCGGCTGGCTGGCCTATCGCAACAGCCTCACCATGGCGTTGTGCACGGCGTTGATCGGCAGCGTGCTGATCTTCACTGGCGCCTACCTGATGGAAAAGACCAAAGGCCAGAAGAACCTCAACCTGGCGCTGCGCATGCTCAGCTTCGTGCCGATGGCCGTGCCGGGCCTGGTCCTGGGGCTGGGCTACGTGTTCTTCTTCAACCTCAACGGCAACCCGTTGCATGTGTTGTACGGCAGCATGGCGTTGCTGGTGGTGTGCACCATTGCCCACTACCTGACCACCGCCCAAATGACCGCGACCACCGCCTTGCGCCAGTTGGACGCCGAGTTCGAAGCCGCCGCGTTGTCTCTCAAGGCGCCGTTGTACCGGCATTATCTGCGCGTCACGGTGCCGATCTGTCTGCCGGCGCTGCTGGACATCCTGCGCTACCTGTTTGTGTCGGCGATGACCACCGTGTCCGCCGCGATCTTCCTCTACAGCCCCGACACCATCCTCGCCGCCGTCGCCGTGCTGAACATGGACGACGCCGGCAATGTGGGCGGCGCGGCGGCCATGTCGACCCTGATCCTGTTCACCTCGGCCAGCGTCTCGCTGCTGCTGGCGTGGGCCTCACGTGGCGCGCTGCGCCGCTCCCAAGCCTGGCGCCAGCGCGCACCCGGCCAATAAAACATCCCTGAAGGAGGTGCTCCATGTTCAAGCCCCTGGCGCTGGTCGCTGCAGTCCTCACGGCATTCAGCCTGAATGCTTTGGCCAAGACCGAGTTGACCGTGTACACGGCCCTTGAAGCCGAGCAATTGAAGACCTACAAAAAAGCTTTCGAACAGGCCAACCCCGACGTCGAGATCAAGTGGGTGCGCGACTCTACCGGCATCATCACCGCCAAACTGCTGGCCGAGAAAGACCGCCCCCAGGCTGACGTGGTGTGGGGCCTGGCCGCCTCCAGCCTGGCGATCCTCGATCAGCAAGGCATGCTCGACAACTACGCGCCCAAGGACCTGGACAAGATCGGCAAAAACTACCGTGACGCCGCCAACCCACCGGCCTGGGTCGGCATGGACGTATGGGCCGCAACCATCTGCTTCAACACTGTCGAAGCCGAGAAACAGGGCCTCACCAAGCCAATAAGCTGGCAGGACCTGACGAAGCCCGAATACAAGGGCAAGATCGTGATGCCCAACCCGGCGTCGTCGGGCACTGGTTTCCTGGATGTCAGCGCCTGGCTCCAGACCTTCGGCGAGAAGCAAGGCTGGCAGTACATGGACGACCTGCACCAGAACATCGGCCAGTACGTTCACTCCGGCTCCAAGCCGTGCAAGTTGGCGGCGTCCGGTGAGTTTCCGATCGGTATTTCCTTTGAATACCCGGCGGTTCAGCTCAAGCGCCAGGGCGCGCCGCTGGACATCATCCTGCCCAAGGAAGGCCTGGGCTGGGACATCGAAGCCACCGCCGTGATCAAAGGCACGGCCCATGCCGACGCAGCGAAAAAACTCGCTGACTTCTCCGCCAGCAGCGCGGCGATGGACCTGTACAAGGACAATTTCGCCGTGCTCGCCCAACCGGGAATCGCCAAGCCACAGACCGAATTGCCGGCCGACTACGAGCAGCGGTTGATCAAGAACGACTTTGTCTGGGCTTCCAAGAACCGTGACAGCATCTTGGCCGAATGGCGTAAGCGTTATGACGGTAAGTCGGAAAAACAATAACTTTTTACCTCAACCTGTAGGAGCGAGCTTGCTCGCGAAAACCTGACAGGCGACGCGGGCAATCAGACGCACCGCGTCATCGTTAGCGACTTTCGCGAGCAAGCTCGCTCCTACAGAGGGCTGCATACTCCATGACAGATTTACTGATCGTCGGCGCCGGCATCCTCGGCCTCTCCCACGCCTATGCCGCCGCCAAACGCGGCCTCAAGGTCAAGGTGTTCGAGCGCAGCGCCACGCCACTGGGCGCCTCGGTACGCAACTTCGGCCAAGCCCTGGTCACCGGCCAACCGCCAGGGCCCATGCTGGACCTGGCGCGGGAAAGCCGCGAAATCTGGGGCCAATGGGCGCAAGCGGCGGGCCTGGCGCTCAAACGCAATGGCTCCTACCTGTTTGCCCGCACCGAAGCCGAAGAGCATCTGCTCGAAGCCTTCTGCGCCGGGCGAGCGCGGGAGCACGGCTACAACGTCGAGTTGCTGCAAGGCGCTGCCATGAACGACCTGTACGCCGGCCAGTTCCGCCATCACCGCGCCGCGCTGCATGGCAAGGACGATCAGCAACTGTATTCCCGTGAAGCCATCCCGGCGCTGATCCATTACCTGAGCCAAGCGCTGAACGTGGAGTTTCATTTCTCCACCTTGGTGCGCGAGGTTGAACCGGGCCAGTTGCACAGCACGGCGGGCAGCTTTCGCGGCGCGCAGATCATCGTCTGCTCCGGCCACGATTATCAGACCCTGCTGGCCGACGCCATCGCCGCGCTCAACCCGCAAACCTGTCGCCTGCAAATGCTGCGCGCCCGACCGGTGCTCAACCTGAACCTGCAACATGCCTTGCTCACAGGCTTGAGCTGCGTGCACTACGGCGCCTTTGCCGACCTGCCGGAAGCGGCCGCGGTGCAGGCGCAGATCCTGGGTGAAACGCCGTACCTGCACGAGCACGGCATTCACCTGTTGATCAGCCCTACGCCCCATGGTGAGTTGATCATCGGTGACTCCCACCATTACGACAGCGATCCGTCGCCCTTCAATGCCGAGCAGGTGGATGACTGGCTGATCGAACTGGCGCAGCAGACCCTGGGTTGCAAGGTCCAGGTGGTCGAGCGCTGGCAGGGTGTCTACGGTTCGCGCGGGCCTGGGCCGTTTTCGTTTGTGCAGGCGGCACCCGGCGTCAGCGCTGCCTTGATGCACACCGGCGTAGGGATGAGCGTGGGGCCGGCGATGGCCGAGCGTAATATCAACACGTTGTGGGGCGAGACGCGATGAACCCGGAACAGGCGATTGCCCAGGTGTTTGGCTTGTACGAGCAGCATGGCACGGCTGACTACATCGGCGAGCCGGTGTCGCAAATCGAGCACATGTCCCAGGCCGCGCAATTGGCCATGGCCGAAGGGTTTGACGACGAGGTGGTGTTGGCGGCGTTCTTCCACGACATCGGCCATCTCTGCGGCCAGGGCGGCGCGAACATGGGCGGTTATGGCGTGGTCAGCCACGAGCGGCTGGGCGCCGATTACCTGCGCCGCGCAGGCTTCAGCGAACGCCTGGCCAAATTGGTGGAATACCACGTGCAGGCCAAGCGTTACCTGACCTTCAGCCAGCCGGATTATTTCGCCCGCTTGAGCCAAGCCAGCCGTCGCACCCTGGGTTACCAGGGCGGCGTGATGAGCGCCGAAGAGGCCCGGACCTTTGAACAAGACCCGTTGTATGCCGTGAGTTTGCGTATGCGCCACTGGGACGAGCAGGCCAAGCAAACGCAGGTGCCGGTGTTGGACCTTGAAGTGCTCAAGGCAAAAGCCCGGCAGGTGCTGGAGGCTTAAGTTTCGTCGAGCCGCTGGGCAAGGGCCTCGACCTGTTCCTGGCGCTCGGCCTGGCTCAGTTTGGCGTGGGGGTTGAGGGACGACCATTGCGGATAGGCGCGGGCCTTGTTTAATGCGTCGGGCAGCTTGCCTTCGCGCCAGGTTTTGTCCTGGGGCGTGTCGACCTTGATGCTGTGCATCGCCGCATGCCCGCGCAGGTTCAGGGCCTTGAGCAGTTGGCGTTGGCGCAGGGCGAGCAGGCGCAGCACGCTGTCATCGACGGTGAGTTCGCGTTGGCCCTTGATCTTGCCCATCAGGCGGCTGCCATAGCTGCGCGCGGTTTGCAGCGCACCGCCGGCAATCGCGCCCGCGAGGGCCGCCGCGCCCAGCGTCAGGCCGCCGACCAGCAGATCCACGCCCGCACCGGCCGCGGCGCCGGCGGCGATCCCGCCACCCACGCGCACGCCCAGTTGCTTGAGGGTTTCAGGGTTGAACAGGTCGTCGCCCCAGCGCCCGTCCAGCAGCGGCAAGTCGCTGGCGGCGGCGTCCTGTGGGCGGAAGCCGAACAGTTTGAGTAGGGCTTCGACGCACTTTTGCTCGCGTTGGCGCACGGCCTTGCGTAAGTCGCTGACGGCTTGGGGCTCATCTTCGGTGGTCACACTGCGGCGGCACGCGGCGCAGTCGATCAGCAATTCGGCGATCAGCCGTGCAGCACTTTGCTGGCGAGCCTGGCGCTGGGCTTCTTGATCGAGGATCAGGCGTTCCAGCTGGGGGCGGGCGTTTTCCAGCAGCAGGGCCAGGCTTTCATACAGGCGTCGCTCGCCGTCTTCGGGCGGTGCCACGCTGTCGAAACGCACCAGCGCATGAAGGCCGAGGCGGGCCAGGGCTTCGCGCCAGTCCGGTTCGCGGTGGTCGCTGCTGCTGACAAAGTTGAGCACCGGCAACAACGGCTTGCCGCAACTGGCCAGCACTTGCAGCTCGTCGCGATACTTGGCCAGCACCGGCTCGCGAGCGTCGATCACGTACAGGCCGGCATCCGAGGCGAGCAATTGGCGCAGCACCTTGGCTTCCTGTTCGAAACGCTGGCGCGCTTCGCTACCTTCCAAAAAACGCGCCAGCCGCGCAGGGCCATCCAGGCGTTCGCCGGGGCGGTCGAGGCGTTCCAGGTAGTCGAGCAGGGCTATGGCGTCTTCCAGGCCGGGGGTGTCGTACAGCTCCAGCAAGGCTTCGCCATCCACCGACAACCGTGCACCTTCCACATGCCGCGTGGTGCTGGGGCGATGGGACACTTCGCCAAAGCCGACATCGCGGGTGAGGGTGCGCAGCAGTGAGGTTTTGCCCACGTTGGTGTGGCCGACCACGGCGAGTTTCAGCGGTTTAGTCATGACCGGTCTCCAGCCAGCTTAGCGGCGCGCAATCGGCAAACGACACCTCAAGTTGTTGCAGCGCGGCATGCCAGTCGCCCAGGCGCTCGGCGTCCAGCGCCTGGCCCGGTGGCGCCTGCAGCAGCCATACGCGGGTGTCGGTGGCGCTGCGTGCCAGCTCGGCGATCAGCGCCAGGCTGCCACGGTCGGGCGAGCGGCGTGGGTCACAGGCGATGGCCAGGCGCGCGGGTGGGAAGCGGCTGAGTTGTTCCAGCAGCTTGTTGCGTGATTCGCGACTGTCGAGGATGCCGGCGTTATTGACGTTGGCGGGCAGTTTGGGCGGCCAAGGGTGTTGGTCGTCGAGTTCGATGGCAACCAGCAAGGCGCCGTCGCTCTCCAGCTCGCTCACGCCGCCGCTGACCTGGTGCAGGTGCTCGGGCGCCACATCGTTGACCCCAAGGCGCTCGCTGCTGGGCATCAGGCGTTCGCGCAGTTGGGCGTAGCCGGGCAGGTTGAGGTCCAGGCGCAACGCTGCGCGCCCGCGTTTCCATCGCCACAGGCACAGCAGGGCGAGGATCAACCGCGGCAACAGGCCGTAGACCAGCAACACGCCCACCAGCCAGGCGGCCCAGGCTTGGCGGGCGCTTTCGATATTCAGCGCGGAGTCGCCGCTGGCGCGGATCATCTCAACGCTTGGCACATTGAAACCGAGCAGCGCCGGGAGTGTGCCAAGGGCCTGGGTCACGGCGACAAAGGTATCGGCGCCGAGAATGGTGGTTTCCCACACAAACCCATAGCGGCGGGTGGCGAGCAGGGTCAGCAGGATCACCAGGGCGCTGAGCAAGGCCAGCAACCACAAGCTGTTGACCAGCACACCCACTGCCCAGCGATTGAGTTTTTGCCGTTGCAGCAACAGCAACAACGCCGGGGCCAGTTGCGCGGCCTTGGCGTCGCGCGCCAGTTTCTCGCTGAGCCACAACCACAGCCGGCCGAGGCTGGCGCTGTGTTCACCGGCAAACAGCAGGCCCAGGGCCCAACTGACCAGCAAGATCAGATTCAGGCCGAGCAGGCTGCCCAAGGCCCAGAACACATTCACCGGCGCCAGGCCATTGCCCAGCGCGGCGAACGCCAAACCGGCGCCGCTGATGACGGCGACCACCGCCAGTAACACCAGCGCCAGGCGTGCGCCTTGCAGCCAGCGGCTGAGCGCGGCGGCCAAACCATCGCGTTCGGCCAGGTGCAGCGCGCGCTGCTGGATGCGCGTGGGCAGGTCGCCCCCGGCGGTGCGGGCCAGGCGGTTGGCTTCCAGGTCTTCCAGGGGGCCGGCGTGTTCTTCGCGCAGGCGCACGGTTTCTGTCAGCCAGAGTTTTTGCAGCGGGTTCAGTGCAGTCACGCGCCGTCCTGTCGTGTTGATGAGGTTGGAGCATAACCGCTGGCTCGCCGCTCTGGTATTCTCGTCGCCATGAAAAAAACTCTCCCTTTAAGCCTGATCGCAGCCCTCGGTGAAAACCGTGTGATCGGCGTCGACAACAGCATGCCCTGGCATTTGCCGGGGGATTTCAAATATTTCAAGGCCACCACGCTCGGCAAGCCGATCATCATGGGGCGCAAGACCTGGGACTCCCTGGGCCGACCGCTGCCGGGGCGCTTGAACCTGGTGGTCAGCCGTCAGACCGACCTGCGGCTGGAAGGTGCGGAAGTTTTTCTGTCATTGGAGGCTGCGGTAGAGCGCGCTGAGGAATGGGCCAAGGCGCAAGGCGTGGACGAACTGATGCTGATCGGCGGCGCGCAGTTGTATGCGCAGGGGCTGGAGCAGGCCGACCGCTTGTACCTGACCCGCGTGGCGCTGAGCCCGGAGGGGGATGCGTGGTTTCCAGAGTTTGATAGGAACCAGTGGAAGCTGGTGTCGAATGTCGAGAATCCAGCCGAAGGTGATAAGCCGGCCTACAACTTCGAAGTGTGGGAGCGTAACTAGTGTAGGAGCGAGCTTGCTCGCGAAGATCGTCAACGATGACGCGGGCATTCTGAATGAACGCGGCGCTTTCAGGTTCTTCGCGAGCAAGCTCGCTCCTACAGGTTATAAGCCTTTATGCCTGCGCCAGTTCGGCATGCTCATCGGCATCCAGCAACGTCTTATCCGTCTGCCCCATGATCTGGCTGGTAATCGCCCCGGCCGTCATCGAACCATTCACGTTCAACGCCGTGCGGCCCATGTCGATCAGCGGCTCTACGGAAATCAACAGCGCCACCAGTGACACCGGCAAGCCCATGGCCGGCAGTACGATCAGCGCGGCAAAGGTCGCACCGCCGCCGACGCCGGCAACGCCCGCCGAACTCAAGGTCACAATCGCCACCAGGGTCGCGATCCACAGCGGGTCCAGCGGGTTGATGCCCACGGTCGGCGCGACCATCACCGCCAACATGGCAGGGTAAAGACCGGCGCAACCGTTCTGGCCGATGGTCGCGCCAAACGAGGCGGCGAAACCGGCGATGGATTGCGGAATGCCCAGGCGACGGGTCTGCGCTTCAATGCTCAGCGGAATACTCGCCGCGCTGGAGCGGCTGGTGAAGGCGAAGGTCAGCACCGGCCACACCTTTCGGAAGAAGCGCAGCGGGTTGATCCCGGCCAGGGACAGCAGCAGGCCGTGCACCACGAACATCAGGCCCAGGGCCAGGTACGACACCACGACGAAACTGCCCAGCTTGATGATGTCTTGCAGGTTGGAACCGGCGACCACTTTGGTCATCAGCGCCAGCACACCATAAGGGGTCAGCTTCATTACCAGGCGCACCAGGCGCATCACCCAGGCTTGCAGGGTGTCGATGGCGTTAAGGACTTTCTGGCCTTTTTCCACGTCGTCCTTGAGCAGTTGCAGCGCGGCAACCCCAAGGAATGCGGCGAAAATCACCACGCTGATGATCGACGTCGGCTTGGCCCGGGCCAGGTCGGCGAACGGGTTGGCCGGTACGAACGACAGCAGCAACTGCGGGATATTCAGGTCGGCGACCTTGCCTGCGTAATCACTCTGGATCACTTGCAGGCGCGCCATTTCCTGGGTGCCGGCCACCAGGCCTTCGGCGGTCAGGCCGAACAGGTTGGTCAGGCCGATGCCGATCAGCGCCGCGATGGCGGTGGTGAACAACAGCGTGCCGATGGTCAGGAAGCTGATCTTGCCCAGGGACGAGGCGTTATGCAGGCGCGCCACGGCACTGAGGATCGAGGCGAACACCAGCGGGATCACGATCATTTGCAGCAGTTGCACATAGCCGTTGCCGACCAGGTCAAACCAGCCGATGGAGGCTTTGAGCACCGGGTTGCCGTCGCCGTAGATCGTATGCAACGCCGCGCCGAACAGCACGCCCAGCACCAGGGCGAACAGCACCTTCTTGGCCAGGCTCCAGTTAGTACGGCGGGTTTGTGCCAGGCCCAGCAACAGGGCCACGAACACCAATAAATTGAGAATCAGGGGCAGATTCATTGAAGCTCCGTTGAAAAGGCAGCCAATCGCGTGAGCCTGCGATTGCGAACCGGGAAGCCTAACAGCTTGAAATATATTGATTTAATACCGATATGGAATGGCGACTGTCGTTTTTGGAATAAGCGTTTGACGCTCAGGCGTATGCCCTTGGCGTGATCACGACGTCCTTGGTCGTGCTCGGGCGATAACTGTCATACGGATTTGTTAGCGTCGATGTCTTTCACTTGAGGGAGACAACGCCTATGAAGCTCGCGCCGACACTATTGGTATCCGCCGCCTTTTGCCTCGGGCTCGCCAGCCAGGCGTTTGCCGCCACCGAGTTGAAACACTGGCCGGCACCTGCCGCCAAACAACTCAACGAAATGATCGCCGCCAACGCCAACAAGGGTAACTACGCGGTGTTCGACATGGACAACACCAGCTACCGCTACGACCTCGAAGAGTCCTTGCTGCCGTTTATGGAAAACAAGGGCCTGATCACCCGCGACAGCCTCGACCCGTCGCTCAAACTGATGCCGTTCAAAGACACCGCCGAGCATAAAGAGAGCCTGTTCAGTTACTACTATCGCCTGTGCGAAGTCGATGACATGGTCTGCTACCCGTGGGTGGCCCAGGTGTTTTCTGGCTTCACCCTCAAGGAACTCAAGGTTCAGGTGGATGAGCTGATGGCCTCCGGCAAGCCGGTGCCGGTCAGTTATTTTGAAGGCGACGCGGTGAAGACATCCGAGGTGCAGCCGCCCAAAGTCTTCACCGGCCAGGCCGAGCTGTACAACAAACTGATGGAAAACGGCATCGAGGTGTATGTGATGACGGCCGCTTCCGAGGAGCTGGTGCGCATGGTCGCCGCCGATCCGAAGTACGGCTACAACGTCAAACCCGAAAACGTCATCGGCGTGACCACCCTGCTCAAGGACCGCAAGACCGGCGAGCTGACCACCGCCCGCAAGCAGATCGCGGCTGGCAAGTATGACCAGAACGCCAACCTCGGCCTGGAACTGACCCCTTACCTGTGGACCCCGGCGACCTGGATGGCCGGCAAGCACGCGGCGATCCTCACCTACATCGACGAATGGAAAAAACCGGTGATCGTCGGCGGTGACACACCCACCAGCGACGGCTACATGCTGTTCCACGATGTGGACGTGGCCAAGGGCGGCATCCACCTGTGGATCAACCGCAAAGACAAATACATGACCCAGCTCAACGGCATGATCGCCAAGCACGCGGCGGCGCAAGCCAAGGAAGGGTTGCCGGTGACGGCGGATAAAAACTGGGTGATCGTGAAACCTGACGAAATCCAGTAAAGAGCCTTAAGTCGAAGTGCAGTCACTGTGGGAGCAGGCAAGCCAGCTCCCACATTTGATCTTCACTGTTTTGGGGATTTTCTCCAGGCAAAAAAAGCCCCGCACTTGGCGGGGCTTTTTTATGCGCGGGGCTTACAGGCCGTCGAGCATGGCTTTGTTGCGTACCGCACCTTTGTCGGCGCTGGTAGCCAGCAACGCGTAGGCCTTCAACGCGGTAGTGACCTTACGCGGGCGTTTCTCCACCGGCTTCCAGCCCTTCTTGTCCTGCTCAACCCGGCGTGCTGCCAGTTCTTCATCGCTGATCAACAGGTTGATCGAGCGGTTCGGAATATCGATCAGCACCTTGTCGCCATCCTGCACCAGGCCAATCGCGCCACCGGCAGCGGCTTCCGGCGAAGCGTGGCCGATGGACAAGCCCGAGGTGCCGCCCGAGAAACGCCCGTCAGTCAGCAGGGCGCAGGCTTTGCCCAGGCCTTTGGATTTCAGATAGGACGTGGGGTAGAGCATCTCCTGCATACCCGGGCCACCTTTAGGGCCTTCGTAGCGGATGATCACGATGTCGCCTTCCTTGACTTCGTCCGCGAGGATGCCGCGTACCGAACTGTCCTGGCTTTCGTAGATCTTGGCGCGGCCTTCGAAGACGTGGATGGACTCATCCACACCCGCCGTTTTGACCACACAGCCGTCGAGGGCGATGTTGCCGTACAGCACGGCCAGGCCGCCTTCTTGCGAGTAGGCGTGCTCGACACTTCGGATGCAGCCGTTTTCACGGTCGTCGTCCAGGGTGTCCCAACGGGTCGACTGGCTGAACGCGGTCTGCGTCGGAATGCCCGCAGGGCCGGCCTTGAAGAAGGTGTGCACGGCTTCGTCGTCAGTCTGGGTGATGTCCCATTTGGCGATGCCTTCGGCGATGGACTTGCTGTGCACGGTCGGCAGGTCGGTGTGCAGCAGGCCGCCACGGGCCAGGGAGCCGAGGATCGAGAAGATCCCGCCGGCGCGGTGCACGTCTTCCATGTGGTACTTCTGGATGTTCGGCGCGACCTTGCACAGTTGCGGCACGTGACGGGACAGGCGGTCGATGTCGCGCAGGTCGAAATCGATCTCGGCTTCCTGGGCGGCGGCCAGCAGGTGCAGGATGGTGTTGGTGGAACCGCCCATGGCGATGTCCAGGGTCATGGCGTTTTCGAACGCCTTGAAGTTGGCGATATTGCGCGGCAACACCGACTCATCGTTCTCGCCGTAGTAGCGCTTGCACAGCTCGACGATGGTGCGGCCGGCCTGCAGGAACAACTGCTCGCGGTCGCTGTGAGTGGCCAGTGTGGAACCGTTGCCCGGCAAGGCGAGGCCCAAGGCTTCCACCAGGCAGTTCATCGAGTTGGCGGTGAACATGCCGGAGCACGAACCGCAGGTCGGGCAGGCGCTGCGCTCGTATTCCGCGACCTTCTCGTCAGAAGCGCTGGAATCGGCGGCGATCACCATGGCGTCGACGAGGTCGAGGCCGTGGGAGGCGAGTTTGGTCTTGCCGGCTTCCATCGGCCCGCCGGAGACGAAGATCACCGGGATGTTCAGGCGCAAGGCAGCCATCAACATGCCAGGGGTGATCTTGTCGCAGTTGGAGATGCACACGATGGCGTCGGCGCAGTGGGCGTTGACCATGTACTCCACGGAGTCGGCGATGATCTCGCGGCTCGGCAGGGAATACAGCATGCCGTCATGGCCCATGGCGATGCCGTCATCCACGGCGATGGTGTTGAATTCCTTGGCCACGCCGCCAGCGCGTTCGATCTCGCGGGCGACCAGTTGGCCCAGGTCCTTGAGGTGGACATGGCCCGGCACGAACTGGGTGAACGAGTTGGCAATCGCGATGATCGGCTTTTTGAAGTCGTCATCTTTCATCCCCGTGGCACGCCACAGCGCGCGCGCACCGGCCATGTTGCGGCCGTGGGTGGATGTTTTCGAGCGGTAATCAGGCATTGGAGCACTCCGGGCGGCTAATCAAGTACTAAAGGGGAGTGAGCTTCTAATTGACGACTGGAACACTCAGAAAATGGCCGTGTGTCCGGAAGTTGCCACTCGCGTCGCGGGATCGCCGCTTGCTTGGGCCTCGAGCTCATAAACCCGCCGGGGGATGACTGGCGATGAATAGGGCCGATTCTACACCGACTTCTTGTAGGAGCGAGCTTGCTCGCGAAAATCGTCAACGATGACGATGTGCTATCAGGTGGCCCGTGTCGTCTGTGGGTTTTTCGCGAGCAAGCTCGCTCCTACGAGGAGGAGACATATCCGGAAAAATTGTTTAAAGGCTAGTTGGCGCTTCATCTCCTACCGTTTTTCTTCCAATCACAGAAGAGGACGAAGGAATGTCCAACCAGCAAAATGCGCGTCGGCTGCGTAAAGGGCGCTATTCAGAATCGGGCCGTATCTACTTGCTAACGGCCGTCACCCATCAACGGCAACATATTTTTCAAGACTGGCTTATCGGTCGCTTGCTGGTCCGCGAATTCAGAAAGGCTCAGGAAGACAAAGATGCAACGTCACTCGCCTGGGTGGTCATGCCCGACCATTTCCACTGGCTGGTGGAGTTGCACAGCGGCGATTTGCCCAGGCTCATGCAGCGAACCAAATCGCGAAGTGCCCGTGCAGTCAATAAGGCAAGACAGTCCTTCGGAGTGCTTTGGCAAAAAGGCTATTTCGACCGGGCTTTACGCCGTGAAGAAGACTTGAAGGCAATGGCTCGCTATATCGTCGCCAACCCGTTGCGCGCAGGCTTGGTCGAGCACATTGGCCAATACCCCCTATGGGACGCCATCTGGCTATAAGACACCTTCCCCTGTAGGAGCGAGCTTGCTCGCGAAGATCGTCAACGATAACGCAGCGCTATCAGGTAGCCCGTGGCGTCTATTCGGTTTTCGCGAGCAAGCTCGCTCCTACAGGGGTAGGCTTCAGCGATTGATCCTGGCATTCGTCAGCCAACCCCACAGGCTGAAAACAATGAAGCTGACAGCAATGGTCATCAGTAAATGGGGCCCGGTTTGCGCAAGCAGGGCGCTGCTGATGGCGGCGGTGAGGAACATGATGCTGTTACCCGCTGATACCGCCGTCCCCGCGCTGCTTGAAAACAACAACATCGCCGCCGAAATCGCAGCCGGGCGCACCAGGGTGACGGCCAGGGCGCTGATCAGCATCGGTATTAGCAGGGTCACGCTGGTGATGGCTTGCAGGCTGACGATCAGCGTTAACAACACACCAGCGACGAGCAACAAGCCGAGCCCGATATTGATCTGCCGGGACAGCGTGATGCGCTTTTGCAGATAAGAGGCCACCACGCCACCGAGCAGATAGGCCACGCCGTACACCATCAACACGAGCGCGTACTCGTATTCAGAGAGCTTCAGCGCGTCCATGAAAATCAGCGGTGTCACACTGATCAAGGCGAAATAGCAGGCGAACACCAGGGCTGCGATCCACCAGTAGCACAGAAAGTCGTGGTTGGCGGCGACGGCCTTGAGTGTGCCGATGATGGACACTGGCGCCCGATGCGCACTGGCGGATTTAGCAGGCAGGATGCACAGCGCATGGATCAACATGCCGGCTGCCATCAACGCAAAGCCGTAGAAGCTGCCTTGCCAGTCGAGCGTAGTTTGCAGCCAGGAGCCGATCAGCGGTGACAGCGCGACGAATGAGCCACTCAAGGTCATGTAATAGAGGCGCACGCGGGCGCGGTCTTGCTCTTCGAACAGGTCTTCCACCAGCGCGTGGCCCAACACGAAGAAACCACAGCCCATGGCCTGCACCGTGCGAAACAGCAGGAAAGTCAGGTAGTCCGGGGCCCATGCACAGCCCAGCGCACCGAAGATGGAGAGCATGATGCAGCCCAGCAGGACTTCCTTGCGTCCCCATTTATCCGACAGCGGGCCGGCGACCAGTTGCGAGATCGAAAACACCAGGGTGAACAGGCTGATGGACAGCGCGATGTCTGCGCTGGGTGTGTCGAACTGTGCGGACAGGGCGGGAAACGAAGGGAGCAGGATATTGATCGGGAAGAAACTGATCAGGGAGATGCAGGTGATGAGGATGAAGCGGGAGAGAGTGGGCCCAGACATTGTTTTTGTTTTCCGGAATAAAACCAGAAACCGATACTAGTCTGCGAAAAATGGAATTCAATCAATACCGCTGTAGGAGCCTTCTCGTATTGATGTGCGCCATCTTTGTAGGAGCGAGCTTGCTCGCGAAGATCGTCAACGATAACGCAGCGCTATCAGATAGCCCGTGGCGGCTATTCGTTCTTCGCGAGCAAGCTCGCTCCTACAGAGGGTTTGGTTTTAATCAGCTATTGGGTAGCAACCGGCACGTAATGCTCTTGATATACCGCGTCTCGGCAATCGCCGGGTGCACCGGGTGGTCCGGGCCCTGGCCGCCGCGTTCGAGCATCTGGATGTTGCGGTCCAGGTGGCGGGCGCTGGTCAGCAGGATGTTTTGCAGGTCGTCTTCCGGCAGGTGCATGGAGCACGAGGCGCTGACGAGGATGCCGTCCTTGCTGAGCAGGCGCATGGCTTGCTCGTTGAGGCGGCGGTAGGCGCCTTCGCCGTTTTTCATGTCTTTTTTGCGTTTGATGAAGGCCGGTGGGTCGGCGACGATCACGTCGAAGCGTTCTTCGCTGGCTTTCAGTTCCTTCAAGGCTTCGAACACGTCGCCTTCGATGCAGGTCATTTTCTCGGCAAAGCCGTTCAGCGCGGCGTTGCGCTCTACGCCGTCGAGGGCGAAGGCGGAGGCGTCGACGCAGAACACTTCACTGGCGCCAAAGGCCGCCGCTTGCACGCCCCAGCCGCCGATGTAGCTGTACAGGTCCAGTACGCGCTTGCCCTTGGCATACGGGGCCAGGCGGGCGCGGTTCATGCGGTGGTCGTAGAACCAGCCGGTTTTCTGGCCCTGGATCACCGGGGCTTCGAATTTCACGCCGTTTTCTTCCAGCGCCACCCACTCCGGTACCAGGCCGAATACGGTTTCGACGTAGCGGTTGAGGCCTTCGGCGTCACGCGCGGCGGAGTCGTTCTTGAACAGGATGCCGCTGGGCTTGAGCACTTGGGTCAGCGCGGCGATCACGTCTTCTTTATGGGCTTCCATGGTCGCCGAAGCGATCTGTACCACCAGGATGTCGCCGAAACGGTCGACCACCAGGCCCGGCAGCAGGTCGGAGTCACCGTAGACCAGGCGGTAGAACGGCTTGTCGAACAGGCGATCACGCAGGGACAGGGCCACGTTGAGGCGGTGTACCAGCAGCGACTTGTCCAGCGGCAACTTGATGTCGCGCGACAGCAGGCGGGCGCAGATCAGGTTGTTCGGGCTCATGGCCACGATGCCCAGGGTCTTGCCGCCGGCCGCTTCCAGGATAGCCTGGTCGCCTGCCTGGAAGCCGTGGAGTGGGGTGGCGGCCACGTCGATTTCGTTGCTGTAGACCCACAGGTGGCCGTTGCGCAAACGACGATCGGCGTTGGCTTTGAGACGCAGGCTTGGCAGGGACATGACGTCGCTCCGGAAAAAAGAGCGGGAGTATACCCTTTGCGCACTCTTTCATGTGGGAGCTGGCTTGCCTGCGATGCGGGCGACGCGGTGTATCAGACGTACGGTGGTGAGGCTATCGCAGGCAAGCCAGCTCCCACATTCGATCGGGTTTCAGTTGGGTTTTTGGGTGTCGGCCACGTCTGCATAAGGGGTAGAATTCGCGCCTAGCCCAGAGTGTGTACTTATGTCCCAAGAGCTTTCCCCCGAGCAGATCCAACAGGCCCTGCAAGGCATCAGCGTGCCGCCTCAACCGCAAATCATGGTGGATTTGCAGATGGAGCAGTACATGCCCGACCCGGACCTGGAAGTGATTGCGCGGCTGATCTCCCAGGACCCGGGCTTGTCCGGCGCGCTGCTCAAGATTGTCAATTCGCCGTATTACGGCCTGAGCAACAAAATCGCTTCGATCCAGCGTGCGGTGAACCTGCTGGGCAGCCGTTCGATCATCAATCTGATCAACGCGCAGTCGATCAAGGGTGAGATGTGCGACGACACCATCGTCACCCTCAACCGCTTCTGGGACACCGCCCAGGATGTGGCCATGACCTGCCTCACCCTGGCCAAGCGCACCGGTTCCCAGGCCGTGGACGAAGCCTATGCCTTGGGCCTGTTCCATGATTGTGGCGTGCCGCTGATGCTCAAGCGCTTCCCCAATTACATGGCGGTACTGGAAGAGGCCTACGCCAATGCCGGCCCGGATTGCCGCGTGGTCGACACCGAAAACAACGCGTTTCACACCAACCATGCGGTGGTCGGTTACTACACCGCCAAGTCCTGGCGCCTGCCGGAGCATGTGACCGACGCCATCGCCAATCACCACAACGCGCTGGCGATTTTCAGCGATGAGTCGTCGCGCAACCCACAGCTCAAGAACCTGCTGGCCATTTTGAAGATGGCCGAGCATATCTGTTCGTCCTATCGCGTACTGGGCAACCAGCCGGTGGATCATGAGTGGAATGCCATCGGCCATCTGGTGCTGGATTACGTGGGCCTGTCGGACTACGACTTCGAGAGCATGAAGTTGTCGATCCGCGAACTGGGCGCGCACTGACCCGTTATTCAAGAGGTACACATGCCCGAGTTACCAGAAGTCGAAACCACCCGCCGCGGGATTGCCCCGCACCTGGAAGGCCAGCGCGTCAGCCGCGTGGTGGTGCGTGAGCGGCGCCTGCGCTGGCCGATTCCGGAGGACCTGGATGTGCGCCTGTCGGGGCAGCGCATCGTGCTGGTGGAGCGCCGGGCCAAGTACCTGTTGATCAATGCCGAAGTGGGCACCTTGATCAGCCACCTGGGCATGTCGGGCAACTTGCGCCTGGTAGAAGTCGGCATGCCGGCGGCCAAGCATGAACATGTGGATATCGAGCTGGAATCGGGCATGGCCCTGCGCTACACCGACCCGCGGCGCTTCGGCGCGATGCTCTGGAGCCACGACCCGCACAACCATGAGTTGCTGATGCGGCTGGGGCCGGAGCCGTTGACCGACTTGT
Organism: Pseudomonas salmasensis; assembly: GCF_014268375.2. Lineage (NCBI taxonomy): Bacteria > Pseudomonadati > Pseudomonadota > Gammaproteobacteria > Pseudomonadales > Pseudomonadaceae > Pseudomonas > Pseudomonas salmasensis. Next base: position 3,138,601 of record NZ_CP077083.1, on the reverse strand, counting down.
TTGATGGTGAGCGCTTGTTCCAGCTGTCTCGCGGCAAGTCGATGGCGGTGAAACCGTTCATCATGGACAACGCGGTGGTGGTGGGCGTGGGCAATATCTATGCGACAGAGGCGCTGTTTGCCGCGGGGATTGACCCGCGCCGCGCCGCTGGGGGTATTTCACGCGGGCGTTATTTGAAGCTGGCGATTGAGATCAAGCGCGTACTGGCCGCTGCCATCGAGCGGGGCGGTACCACGTTGCGGGACTTTATCGGCGGCGATGGGCAGCCGGGGTATTTCCAGCAAGAACTGTTCGTGTATGGCCGGGGCGGCGAGGCTTGCAAGGCCTGCGGCACTGAGCTGCGCAATGTGGTACTGGGGCAGCGGGCGAGTGTGTTTTGCCCTAGGTGTCAGAGCTGATTAGTGGGTGAGGGCTGATATTGCTATCGCAGGCAAGCCAGCTCCCACCTTTGGATATGTAAATACATTCAATTGTGGGAGCTGGCTTGCCTGCGATGACGCCCTTGCAGGCACCGAAAATCTTCAGGCCTTACCGGTAATCTTGCGGTACTTCTCCATCAACTGCTCTTCAGTCTCAGGGTGTGCCTCATCCAGCGGAATGCAATCGACCGGGCATACCTGCTGGCACTGCGGTTCGTCGTAGTGACCGACGCACTGAGTGCACAGGTTAGGGTCGATAACATAGATCTCTTCGCCCTGGGAAATGGCGGCGTTCGGGCACTCGGGTTCGCAGACGTCGCAGTTGATGCAATCGTCGGTGATGATCAGGGACATGGAAACTCCTGCCAGGGCACTCTGCCAAGGCATCTGAAAACTAATGCGCGCAATTGTGCCGCATTGGCGCCCGCAGTGCGAGCAGGCACCGACCGGGCAACCTTACTTCTTGAAGCGTAGCGTCAGCGCATCGGCCACGGCTGGATGGACGAACTTGGTGATATCTCCGCCCAAAGCGGCGATTTCACGAACCAACGTCGAGGAAATGAACGAATAACGCTCCGACGGCGTGAGGAACAGGCTTTCCACGTCCGGCGCCAATTGGCGGTTCATGTTGGCCAGCTGGAATTCGTATTCGAAGTCCGACACCGCACGCAGGCCACGCAGGAACACATTGGCGTTCTGCTCCTTGGCGAAATGCGCCAGCAATGTCGAAAAGCCCACTACTTCCACATTCGGCAGGTGCTTGGTGACCTCTTGCGCCAGCTCCACACGTTGTTCCAGGGGAAACAGCGGGTTTTTCTTGGGGCTGGCCGCGACCGCGATGATCACATGGTCGAACAGGCGAGAGGCGCGTTCGACCAGATCGCCATGGCCTTTGGTAATCGGGTCGAAGGTACCTGGGTACAACACTCGGTTCATCGCGTCGTCCTGGCGGAGTCCGTTGGGGAACCGGATGGTATCGCAGCATTACCGGTGGGCCAAGTCGACTTATGTAGATAGATACCGTGAATACCCTGTCTTTTCATGCCGTTTTCAGACGTTCGGCCAATGCGCTCGCCAGTTGCGCGGTCAACCCATACACCGACAATTGCGGGTTGGCCCCAATGCTGGTGGGGAACAGCGAGCCGTCGTGGATCGACAGATTGCGCAACTGATGGTGGCGACCCAGGCTGTCGGCCACGGCATTTTTCGGGTCTTCACCCATGGCACAACCACCCATCACGTGGGCACTGCCCAGGGTAGTGCGATGCAGTTCCAGGTTCAGACCGTCGATCACGCTGCGCGCTTCGGCCAGGTTGTTCACAAAGCGCGCGTCGTGATGCAAGGGCTTGACCGATTTGGCCCCCGCCGCGAACTGAATCTCGGCCATGCTGTGGAAGGCCCGGCGCAGGCCGTCCCAGGCGTAGGGCGAGACCTGATAGTCGAGCACTGGTGTGCCGTCACCGCGTAACTCCACGGTGCCGCCTGGGCTGTCGGGGTGAAAACCGTCGCGCAGCAGGGCGAGCATGGCGTGGGTGTGGGGTAATTGGTTCATGTCCAAGGCGTTCTGCTTGCCGTAGCCACCGAACAAGGTGCTTGCCAGGCCTGGGTGCAAGGGTGGTGCTTCCAGTTTGTAGGACATTTTGCCGGTAGTGCCGTCCTGCCATTGGAAATGGTCGGAGTAGATGGATTGCGGCGCGCCGTAGAAGGGGTTGATCACCTCGTCGAACAGCCCGGCGGAGAAATTGACCAGGTGCAGGAAGGTGCGCTTGCCCAACCGCGAGTGCGGGTCGGGTGCGTCCGAGCGCATCAGCAGGGCCGGGCTGTTGATGCCGCCGCCCGCCAGCACATAGTGCTTGGCTTTCACGCTGATCTTGCGCCCGGTGGGCGCTACGCAGCGCTTGTCCATGGCCACGCATTCAAGGCTGCTGATGGTGTCGCCGCTGTAGATGAGCCGCTCGGCGCGGGCCAGGTAAAGCAGTTCGCCGCCCTTTTCCAGGGTGGACGGGATGGTCGTCACCAGCATCGACTGCTTGGCGTTGACCGGGCAGCCCATGCCGCAATACCCCAGGTTGAAGCAGCCGCGCACATTGCGCGGGATCACATGCCAGCTGTAGCCGAGCTTTTCGCAACCTTTGCGGATCACATCGTTATTGGCATTCGGCGGCAGCGCCCACGGCGCGATGCCCAGGCGCTGTTCCATTTTTTCGAACCAGGGCGCCATTTCGGCGCTGCTGTGGCCTTTGACCGCATATTCGCTGGCCCAATGCGAGAGGGTGGCATCGGGGGTGCGAAAGCTGGAGGTCCAGTTGATCAAGGTAGTACCGCCCACGGCCCGGCCCTGCAGGATGGTGATAGCGCCGTCCTTGCTCATCCGCCCGATGCCTTCCTGGTAAAGGCTGGCGTAGGCTTCGTCTTCCAGCAGCTTGAAGTCGCTGCTGGTCTTGAGCGGGCCTTCTTCGATCAGCAACACTTTGTAGCCGGCGGCGCTGAGGATTTCAGCGGTGGTACCGCCCCCGGCGCCGCTGCCGATGATGGCGACATCCGCTTCCAGGGTCAGGTCGTTATCCAGGGCGGCGCCATTGTGGGTTTTCCAGCCACGGGCCAGGCCGTCGCGGAACAGATCGGGTACGGGCATAGGTGTGCACTCTTATTCTTGTAGGAAGATGCAATCTTGGAGGATTGCCCAGGTTAGATCTTCGGCGGGCCGGGGTAGCCGCAATGGGCCCAGGACTCGGGCCGGAAGTACCAGGCCATGACCACCAGCTTGAGCAGCGAGCCCTGGCCCATGCGCAAAAGGTTCAGGTAGCTGTTTTCCCAGCGGTGCAGGAAATTGCGGATCTGCTCACTGCTGGCATTTTCCCAACTGCCCCATATTCCGGTCAGCGGGCCGCGGGTGATGCCCATGCCGAGCACGTCGAATAATTGCTGGGTGAGCTTGAACATCTCGGGCGACAAGTGCTGCAGGCTGTAGTCGAGCTTTTTCAGGGTGTCCTCAATGCCGGCAAGCACTTGCTCGGCGCTGGCCGCGCCTTCCAGCAGCACCGGGATCACCGCCCGCAAGAACGGCAAGTCGCTGGTGCGCAACATCGCAAAGCCGCTGGCCGGCGTACTGCTGGAGCAACCGCTGAGGCTGGCGCCCAGCCCGGCGGTGGCGAGGAAGGCGCTGGCACACAGGCCGATTTTCAAGACGCCGCGCCGTGACAGCGCGGGTGAATCAGTCAGGCTGGGGTTCATTGTTTTTATTGTCCCGAAGGTGGCGGTTATCAGCGGATAAACAGCTTCTGGATCAGCTTCTGGATCGACTTGCCATAGGGCGGGTAGATCAACTTCGCCGCGTTCAGGCGCTGTTTGACCAGCACACCCTTGGCCTTGCTGAACGTCAGGAAACCTTCGTGACCGTGGTAATGGCCCATGCCCGACGGGCCGATGCCACCGAACGGCATATCGTCCTGGGCGACGTGCAGCAAGGTGTCGTTCAGGCACACACCGCCGGAATGGGTTTCGTGGAGCACCCGCGCTTGTTCGCCTTTGTTGTAGCCGAAGTAATACAAGGCCAGTGGGCGTGGGCGTTGGTTGATGTAGGCAAAGGCTTGGTCAAGGCCGCGATACGGCACGATGGGCAAGAGTGGGCCGAAGATTTCGTCCTGCATCACGGTCATGTCGTCGCTGACATTCAACAGCAGGCTGTGGGCCATTCGCCGCGCCTGGCCGTGCTCGTACAGCGGGATCAGGGTGGCGCCTTTGTCGGTGGCGTCCTTGGCGTAGGCATTGAGCCGGGCCAGTTGGCGTTCGTTGATGATGGCGGTGTAGTCCGGGTTGTCGGCCAGCGTCGGGTAAAACCCACGTACGGCCTTGGAATAGGCCTCGACAAAGGCCTCCACGCGATCTTCCGGTACCAGCACATAATCCGGTGCCACGCAGGTTTGCCCGGCGTTCAAGGTTTTGCCGAAGGCGATGCGTTCGGCGGCGTCCTTGAGTGGCACATCGGCCGAGACAATGGCTGGCGATTTGCCGCCCAGCTCCAGGGTCACTGGGGTGAGGTTTTCGGCTGCCGCACGCATCACGTGCTTGCCTATGCTGGTAGCGCCGGTGAACAGCAGGTGATCGAAGCGCAACTTGGAAAAGGCCATGCCCACGTCAGCTTCGCCCAACACCACGCACACCAGGTCCTCGGGGAAGATCTTGGCCAGCAAGGCCTTGAGCAGTTCACCGGTGGCCGGCGTGGACTCGCTGAGCTTGAGCATCACCCGGTTACCGGCCGCCAACGCCCCCACCAACGGGCCGATTGCCAGGTACAGTGGGTAGTTCCATGGCACGATGACGCCGACGACGCCCAGCGGCTGGTAAATGACTTTGGCTGACGCAGGCTGGAAGGCAATGCCTACAGCGCGGCGGGACGGTTTCATCCAGCCCTTGAGGTGTTTGCTGGCGTAGTGAATGCCATCCAGGCTGGGCATCAATTCGGCGAACAGGGTTTCGTCGGCGCTGCGATGGCTGAAGTCCTGGCTGATCGCCGTGATCAGTGCCTGGCGTTCGTCGCTCAGCAGATCCCGCAGGGCCTTGAGCCATTGCTGGCGCTGCCCGGCCGGCGGCATCGGGTTGGCGGCATAGGCGCGGCGTTGGGCGTCGAACAGGTCCTGGAGTTGATCCAGCGCCTGGGAATCTTGCAGGTAGGCAACGTTGGCAGACATGGCGCGGCACCGATTGTTATTGGTCTGCCTGGATTTTTAGAGTCATTGCTCTAAATTGTCAAATAACATTGCAGTAACATCCAGATTTATCCTGGCCGGGTTAGGCCGTAAGATGCCCCATCCCGTGTATAGAAGCTGATCCCCTATGGCACCACGAGTAAAGACCAGCGAGCGCATTGTGCAAACCAGCCTGGAGCTTTTTAACCAGCAGGGCGAGCGCAGTGTCAGTACCAACCACATTGCCGCCCACATGGAAATTTCCCCGGGCAACCTGTACTACCACTTCCCTAACAAGCAGGCGATCATCGCCGTGCTGTTCCGCGAATATGAAGCGTTGGTAGACAGTTTCCTGCGCCCACCTCAAGGGCGGGGGATGCTGGTGGAAGACAAGCGTTTTTACCTGCAAGCCGTATTGGCCGGCATGTGGCGTTATCGCTTCCTGCACCGCGACCTCGAACACCTGCTGGAGAGCGACCCGGAATTGGCGACCGGTTACCGGCGTTTTTCCCAGCGTTGCCTGATCCAGGGCGGCGCCATCTACCAAGGCTTTGTCGACGCGGGCATTCTCAATATGGACCCGGTGCAAACCGAAGCCCTGACCCTCAATGCCTGGATTATCCTCACTTCGTGGGTGCGCTTTTTGTGCACCACCAATGAAAAATCCACCCACCTGAGCGCCGAGGCGATCAAGCGTGGGGTCTATCAGGTGCTGGTGCTGGAGGCGGGGTTTGTCACGCCGCAGGCCAAAGAGGCGGTGGACGCCTTGTTCAAAGAGTTTTACGTGCCGTTGAATCAGGCACTGGAAGAAGTGAAGTAAGACCTTTCCCCTTTGTATTCACAGGAGTCAGTCATGCCGCTTGCCCAACTGATCAGCCCCCAGCAATTGGCCGAGCGCCAACAGTCGAGCGGGTGGGTGATCCTGGATTGCCGCTTTGCCCTGGAAGACCCGGACTACGGTTTGTGCAGTTACGCCGAAGGGCATATCGAGGGCGCGCAATACGCTGACTTGGAGCGCCACCTGAGCGGCCCGGTGACCAAAGGCGTGACCGGTCGTCATCCTTTGCCGGCAGCGGACACGTTCGCCAGGCAACTGCGGGCCTGGGGCATCAGCGCCGATACCGATGTAGTGCTGTATGACGACGGCCCCGGTGCCTACGCCGCCCGTGCCTGGTGGTTGCTGGCCTGGTTGGGCAAGCGTGATGGCGTGTTTATTCTCGATGGTGGCCTCAAGGCCTGGCATGCCGCTGGTTTCCCCCTGAGCCTGGACGCGCCTGTGGTTGAGCCAGGTACCTTCGTCGGTACGCCGGATCATCGCCTGTTGCTGGATGCCGAACACCTGCAAAAACGCCTGGGCCAACCGGGCCTGACCTTGATCGACGCCCGCGCCCAGCCGCGCTTTCGTGGCGAAGTGGAGCCCATCGACCCGATTGCCGGGCATATCCCCGGCGCGCAGTGCGCAGCGTTCAGTGAAAACCTGGGCAGCGACGGCCGCTTCCTGCCGGCCGAGCAGCTCAAGCAGCGCTTTGCCGCGCAGTTGCAAGGGCGCCCGGCGCATGAATTGGTGGCGTATTGCGGGTCTGGGGTGACGGCGTGCCATAACCTGTTTGCGTTGAGCCTGGCGGGGTACCCGTTGGGCAAGTTGTATGCGGGGTCGTGGAGTGAATGGATTACTGATCCTGCTCGGGAAATAGCAACGGGCGACTAAACGATCGGTGTGAACACTTGCTCAAAATGTGGGAGCTGGCTTGCCTGCGATAGCGGAGTGTCAGCCACCTCAACATTGGCTGGCCCACCGCTATCGCAGGCAAGCCAGCTCCCACACTATTGACCGTACTGGGTCTGAAGCCACTGCGGGATCCGGCGTTCCAGGTAGTAACCAGGACGCTTCAGCGAACCCTCCACAAACCCCACATGCCCACCCTTGGCCAGCAACTCGAACTCGGTGCAGTCCGACAGCTCACTGGCGTCAGGCAAGCTGTGCGCAAACACAAACGGGTCGTCGGCTGCCTGGATAATCAGCGTGGGTGTACGGATATCGCCCAGGTAATAACGGCTCGAGGCGCGGCGATAGTAGTCTTCGGCACTGATGAAACCGTGCAGCGGCGCGGTTACCCTCCCGTCGAAGTCCCAGAACGTGCGCATCTTTTCCAGGGAGCCAAGGGCCTCCAGGGTTTTGAGCCCATCCTCACGACCGTCCTGCAGGAATTGGCGCTGCTTGACGCGGATATACGCGAGCATCTCGCGCATGAAGTGCTTCTGATACACCCGCGAGAACCCCAGGCCGATGCGATCGGCGCATTGATCCAGGCGAAACGGCACCGACACCGCCGCCGCGCCCTGCAAGCCCGACGCCTGGCCGGTTTCCCCCAAATGCTTGAGCAGCACATTGCCGCCCAGGGAATAACCCACCGCGTACAGAGGCGCCAACGGCCGCTTGGCGCGCAGATGAGCAATCGCCGCCGCCAGGTCTTCGCTGGCGCCGGAGTGATAACTGCGAGCCAGCAGGTTGGGTTCGCCCGAGCAACCACGCCAGTTCAGCGCAGCGCTGGCCCAGCCTTGGGCGGCCAGGACTTTTTGCAGGCCCGCCACGTAAGGCGAATTGGACGAGCCAGTCAGCCCATGCAGCACCAGCACCAAGGGCGCTTGCACGTCATGCGGCCCGTGCCAGTCAAGATCTAGGAAGTCGCCGTCGTCCAGCCACAGGCGCTCGCGCTCGCGTTCGATGTGGGTGGTCGGCCGCCACAGCGGCCCCCACAGTGTCTGCAAGTGGGGGTTACCGAGGCCGAACGCTGGTTTGAAGCGGTCTGTCGATGGAATCATGAATTACCCGCTGCCGTGTAGGCGCGAGCTTGCTCGCGAAAAACGTTAACGATAACGCAGCGCTGTCAGACAGCCCGTGTCGCCTGTTCGATCTTCGCGAGCAAGCTCGCTCCTACAGGGCGCGATGCCACAACGCGTAATACACCCGCCCGGATTTCTGCTCCCGGTGCAGGCGCCAGCCACTGGGCAGGCCGAGCGTGGAGGGCGCGGTCTCGCTCTCAGTGTAGATCCAGGCATCCGGTGCCAGCCACTGGCGTTCTTCCAGCAGCGTGCAGACAGCCGGCAGCAGGTTCTGGTTGAACGGCGGGTCGAGGAACACTACGTCGTATTCAGTCGCTGCCTGGGTTTCCAGGTAGCGCAGCGCGTCGGCCGTCTGCACCTGGCCGGTGGTGCAACGCAGCGTGCCCAGGTGCTCCTTGAGGCTGGACACCGCCACATTGCTGGCGTCCAGCGCCTGGCCCTGGGCCGCGCCACGGGACAGCGCCTCAAGGAACAACGCGCCGCTGCCAGCGAACGGGTCCAGCACCTTGGCCCCGCCGATGTACGGCGCGAGCCAGTTGAACAGGGTTTCACGCACGCGATCGGGCGTCGGGCGCAGGCCCACGACGTCGGGGAAGCTCAGCTTGCGGCTGCCCCATTCACCGCCAATGATGCGCAGTTGGCCCACACCGTTATGCACATTGTGGACAGGTTTTTTCGGGCGAGATGAACTGGCCATTAATGCTCCGGAACCCCGAGCGGCTGCTCGGCAGGTTTATCAGTGGGGGGCGGTAGTGGCTTTTGCGCAATCGTCGGGCCGGCGGTCACGATGACCATCTTGTCGGCGCTCAAGTGTTTGTTCATTGCAGCCTTGACCTGATCGACGGTCAGGGCCTGGGATTGTTTCATGAAATCTTCCAGATAGCTCAGCGGCAGGTTGTAGAAACCCATGGCGCCCAACTGCCCGACGATATCGGCATTGCTGGCGGTGGACAGCGGGAAGCTGCCGGCCAGCTCGCGCTTGGCGTCATCCAGTTCCTTTTGCGTCGGGCCGGTCTTGAGGTAGTCAGCCAGCACGTCCTCCACCAGGCGCAAGGTGCCACCGCTCATTTCGGCGCGGGTCTGCAGGTTGATCATGAACGGGCCGCGCACCTGCATCGGTGAGAAGCCGGAGTACACGCCGTAGGTCAGGCCGCGTTTCTCTCGCACTTCGCTCATCAAACGGGTGCCGAAGCCGCTGCCGCCAAGGATCTGGTTACCCAGGGACAAGGCTGCGTAGTCCGGGTCGGCGCGGTCGATGCCCAATTGCGCAAACAGCAGGTGGGTTTGCTTGGACGGGAACTCGATACGGCTCAGGCCGGCTTTTGGCTCGGTCGGTTGAGCGATCTTGGCCATGGCCGGGCCTTTGGGCAGCGATGCCGACACTTTGGCCGTCATGGCCTCGGCTTCTGCACGGGTCAGGTCGCCGACGACCGCAATCACCGCATTGCCCGCCGCATAGGCTTTGGCATGGAACGCCTGCAACTGTGCCAGGGTAATTTTCGGCACGCTTTCTGGGGTGCCTTCGCTCGGATGCGCGTAAGGATGGTCGCCGTACAGACGCTTGAACAGCTCGATGCTCGCCAGTTTGCCGGGGTTCTGCTTCTGGTACTCGAAACCCGCCAGGATCTGGTTCTTGATGCGTGCCAGGGAGTCTGCCGGGAACGTCGGCTGGCCGATCACCTGGTTGAACAGTGACAGCGCTGCGTCACGCTTGGCGCTGTCGCTCAGGCTGCGCAGGGTCACCAGCGCCATGTCGCGGTAGGCGCCGTTGCCAAAATCGGCCCCCAGGCCTTCGAACCCGCTGGCGATCTGGCTGACGTCCTTGCCCGGCACGCCTTCGTTGAGCATGGCGTTGGTCATCAGCGCCAGGCCTGGCACGTCGCCATCCTGGCTGCTGCCGGCGGCGAACAGCAGGCGCATGTCGAACATTGGCAATTCATGGGCTTCGACGAACAGCACCTTGGCGCCTTCGGCGGTGGTCCAGGTTTGTACATCGAGCTTACGGTTGGTCGGGGCCTTGCCATCCAGTTCCGCCAGGGATTGCAGGGTGCTGGCCGTTTGGGCCTTGTCCAGGGCCTGGCTGGCGACCGACTCGCTGGGGCGCAAGAAGTAAACGGCGCTGGCCGCCATCAGGGTGACGGCGATCAAGCCGGGCAGGATCAGGCGGCTGTTTTTGCGATCACTCATGAGCGGTCTCCTCAGGCAAAACATGGGCGACGCTCAGACGTTCGCGGGTGAAATAGGTGCGTGCGGCCTTCTGGATGTCTTCCGGGGTCACGCTTTGCAGGTCGGCAAGCTCCGTGTCCATGAGCTTCCAGGACAGACCAACGGTTTCCAGGGAGCCGATGGCCGTAGCCTGGCTGGTGATGGAATCGCGCTGGTACACCAGGCCGGCAATCACCTGGGCACGGATGCGCTCCAGTTCTTCGGCGGTCGGCGGCTTGGCCTTCAACTCATCGAGCAGGCGCCACAGGCCGGCTTCGGCTTGGGCAACGGTTTTCTTCTTCTGCTGGTTCGGCGTGGCCGAGAGGGTGAACAGGCTGTCGCCACGGGTGTAGGCGTCGTAGTTGGTGGAAGCGGCGGACACCAGCTCCTCACCGCGTTCCAGCTGCTCGGAAATCCGTGCACTGTAGCCGCCGTCGAGCAGGGCCGAGATCAGACGCAGGGCCTGCACCGAACGTTTGTCTTCAGCGGTGGCCAGGCCGGGCACGTTGAAGCCCAGGAACACGCTCGGCAGTTGGGTCTGCACGTGCAGGGTCAGCAGGCGCTCGCCGGGCTCGGCCAGTTCCATCGGGATTTTTGCCGGCGGCACGTCACGCTTGGGGATCGGGCCGAAGTAACGTTGGGCGAGGTTTTTCACCTCGTCCGGGGTCACGTCGCCGACCACCACCAGGGTGGCGTTGTTCGGCACGTACCAGGATTGGTACCAGTGGCGCAGTTCCTCGACCTTCATGCGGTCCAGGTCGGCCATCCAGCCGATGGTCGGCGTGTGGTAGCCGCTGGCCGGGAACGCCATGGCCTTGAAGCGCTCGAACGCCTTGGACATCGGGTTATCGTCGGTGCGCAGGCGGCGTTCTTCCTTGATTACCTCGATTTCACGGCTGAACTCGTCGGCCGGCAGGCGCAGGCTGGCCATGCGGTCGGCTTCCAGTTCAAAGGCCACACCCAGGCGGTCACGGGCCAATACCTGGTAGTACGCGGTGTAGTCGTCGCTGGTGAAGGCGTTTTCTTCGGCGCCCAGGTCGCGCAGGATCAGCGAGGCTTCGCCGGGGCCAACCTTGGCGCTGCCCTTGAACATCATGTGTTCCAGGGCGTGGGACAAACCGGTCTGGCCCGGGGTTTCGTAGCTTGAGCCAACCTTGTACCAGACCTGGGAAACCACCACTGGCGCGCGATGATCTTCGCGCACGACCACTTTAAGGCCGTTATCGAGGGTGAATTCATGGGTGGGTTGTGGATCGGCAGCCAAAGCTGAGAGAGGCAGACAAACTGTGCTGAACAGCAGGCCTGCGGCGCGGCGGGCTAGAGCATTCATTCGTTTTTAAACCTGTTGGGCTGCCCGCTTGGTCTTAGCGTCGGCGGGCGAGGAGGTGCTAGGATACTGATCCGACCTAGGGACGGCCACTGTGGCTGTCTTGTTAAGGCCCTATTTAGGCCTTACAAAATGTTGCGCATGAACGAGCTGGCTAAAAAACAGTCTGTTACGCATCGAATTTTATTTACCGACGCGCCCTGTGGCGCGTCGCTACCTTGAGATAGCCGTCTCCATGTTTGGTTCCAACGACGACAAGAAGACCCCAGCTGCGGCTGGCGAGAAGAAAGGCCTGTTCGGATGGCTGCGCAAAAAGCCGCAGGAAACCGTCGTCGAACAGCCACAGGTTCACGCTGAACCGACCCCTGAACCCGTAATAGAAGCCGAACCGGTTGCCGAGACGCCAGTTCCGGTGGTGTTGCCGATGGCTGAGCCGGTGTTGCAGCCGGTCGTCGAGGCCGAGCCGGAACCTGCGCCTGAACCTGAGCCCGAGCACAAGCCCTGGTTGGAGCTGCCCGTGGCCGAAGAGCCCGTGGCGTTGGTTGAGGATGTTCAGGCCGAGCACGTCGTGCCGCCGATTCCTGCAGTGGTCGAGCCGGTGCCGGTAGAGGTTGTGGCTGAAATACCGCCCGTCGTTGAAGTGCCTGCACCGGTTGTTGCCGCACCTGCCGTCGTCGAGCCAGAGCCTGCCGTTGCCACCACCGAAACCAGCAAAACCGGATTCTTTGCCCGCCTCAAGCAGGGCCTGAGCAAGACCAGCGCCAGTATTGGCGAAGGCATGGCCAGCCTGTTCCTGGGCAAGAAAGTCATTGATGACGAACTGCTGGAAGACATCGAGACCCGCCTGCTCACCGCCGACGTGGGCGTTGAAGCCACCGCCGTGATCATCCAGAGCCTGACGCAGAAGGTCGCGCGCAAGCAGTTGACCGACGCCGATGCGCTGTACAAATCCCTGCAGGCCGAGCTGGCCGCCATGCTCAAACCGGTTGAAGCGCCGCTGGTGATCACGCCGAAAAAGCCGTTCGTCATCCTCGTGGTAGGCGTAAACGGCGCTGGCAAGACCACCACCATCGGCAAACTGGCCAAGAAGCTGCAGGGTGAGGGCAAGAAAGTCATGCTCGCCGCCGGTGACACCTTCCGTGCCGCAGCCGTCGAGCAGTTGCAGGTGTGGGGCGAGCGCAACAAGATCCCGGTGATCGCCCAGCACACGGGTGCCGACTCTGCGTCGGTGATCTTCGATGCCGTGCAAGCCGCCAAGGCGCGCAACATTGATGTGCTGATCGCCGATACAGCCGGCCGCCTGCATACCAAAGACAACTTGATGGAAGAGCTGAAGAAAGTGCGCCGCGTGATCGGCAAGCTCGACGCCGATGCGCCCCATGAAGTCCTGCTGGTGCTCGACGCCGGTACCGGCCAGAACGCCATCAGCCAGGCCAAGCAATTCAACCAGACGGTGCAGCTGACCGGCCTGGCATTGACTAAGCTCGACGGCACGGCCAAGGGCGGTGTGATTTTCGCCCTGGCCAAACAGTTCGGGTTGCCGATTCGTTATATCGGCGTCGGTGAAGGTATCGACGACCTGCGCACCTTTGAAGCCGAACCCTTTGTACAGGCACTGTTTGCCGAGCGGGAGCGTTCATGATTCGATTCGAACAGGTCGGTAAACGCTATGCCAACGGGCATGTGGGCTTGCATGAGCTGAGCTTTCGAGTGCGTCGCGGCGAATTCTTGTTTGTCACCGGCCATTCGGGCGCGGGCAAAAGTACGCTGTTGCGCCTGCTGCTGGCCATGGAACGCCCGACCACCGGCAAGTTGCTGCTGGCGGGCCAGGACCTGGCCACTATCAGCAATGCGCAAATTCCATTCCTGCGCCGCCAGATCGGCGTGGTGTTCCAGAACCACCAATTGCTGTTCGACCGCACGGTGTTCAACAACGTGGCCCTGCCGTTGCAGATCCTCGGGCTGTCCAAGGCCGAGATCGTCAAACGCGTGGATTCGGCCCTGGAACGCGTGGCCTTGTCGGACAAGACCGACCTCTTCCCCGGCGACCTGTCCACCGGCCAGCAACAGCGTGTCGGTATCGCCCGCGCCATCGTCCATCGCCCGGCTTTGCTGCTGGCCGACGAACCCACCGGTAACCTCGACCCGCGCCTGGCGGCCGAGATCATGGGGGTGTTCGAAGACATCAACCGCCTGGGCACCAGCGTCTTGATCGCCAGCCACGACCTGGCCCTGATTGCGCGCATGCGCCATCGCATGCTGACCCTGCAACGCGGCCGCCTGATCGGCGATGGGGAGGCTGGCGTATGAGTGCTACACGCAGCCCTAAAGTATCCGAACGGGTGGCTCCGAAGCCGGCCGACCCGCAACCGAAAAAGAAAAAACACGACGACGACGACGGCCCGGACTTCGGCACCCTGGTGCACGCCTGGATCGAAAGCCATCGCGCCAGCCTGCTGGACAGCCTGCGTCGCCTGGGCAAGCAACCGATCGGCAGCTTTTTCACCTGCCTGGTCATGGCGGTGGCCTTGAGCCTGCCGATGGGCTTGTCGCTGTTGCTTAATAATGTGGAGCGCCTGGGCGGTTCCTGGCAGCGGGCGGCGCAGATTTCGCTGTACCTGAACCTGGACACCAGCAGCAAGGAAGGCGAAGCGCTGCGCGATGACATCAAGAACATCCCGGGGGTGGCCGAGGCCGAGTACATCAGCCGCGACCAGGCCCTTGAGGAGTTCCAGCAGCAATCGGGCCTGGGCGAGGCGCTCAAGGAGCTGCCGCAGAACCCGCTGCCGGGCGTGGTGCTGGTAACGCCGAACGAGGTCGACAAGCCGGCGCTGGAAGCCCTGCGACAAAAACTCGCAGAGATGCCGAAGGTGCAACAGGCGCAACTTGATCTAGTCTGGGTAGAGCGCCTGGCCGCGATTCTCAAGCTGGGTGACCGCTTTGTGTTCGGCCTGACGGTGTTATTAGTATCTGCATTACTTTTGGTGATAGGTAATACCATTCGTCTTCATATTGAAAACCGTCGCACCGAGATAGAAGTGATTAAACTGGTGGGCGGCACAGACAGCTATGTGCGCCGGCCTTTCCTGTACATGGGCGCGCTGTATGGCCTGGGTGCGGGGATCTTGTCCTGGGGCGTACTGGCGTTTGGCCTGGATTGGTTGAACGACGCGGTTGTCGGCTTGGCCGGGCTCTACGGCAGTGATTTCGCCTTGGCCGGTGTGCCGGTAGCCGATGGTCTGAGTCTCTTGCTTGGCGCGGTGTTGTTGGGGTATATCGGTGCGTGGATTGCGGTGGCACGGCATTTACGTGAGCTGGCGCCGAAGTAGTTAATGCCAGATTAATCTGGTTTCGTTTGTATTGACCGTATCAGCGGTTTAGGGAACTTGTCCTACGGTTCCCAGGTCAATTTTCGCAGTGCTGAACTGCACGAGTTATGTGAGTCGGAGGTTTTTTCGTATGACCACTTCTTTGCAACCTGCTTATGCCTTGGTCCCGGGTGCGAACCTGGAAGCCTATGTGCACACGGTCAACAGCATTCCATTGCTGACGCCCGAGCAGGAGCGTGAACTGGCCGAGAGTCTCTACTATGAGCAGGATTTGGGGGCGGCTCGGCAGATGGTGCTCGCCCACCTGCGTTTTGTCGTACATATCGCCCGTAGCTATAGCGGCTACGGTCTGGCCCAGGCCGACCTGATTCAGGAAGGCAACGTCGGCCTGATGAAGGCTGTGAAGCGTTTCAACCCTGAAATGGGCGTGCGCCTGGTGTCGTTTGCCGTGCACTGGATCAAGGCGGAAATCCACGAGTTCATCCTGCGCAACTGGCGCATCGTGAAAGTGGCCACCACCAAGGCCCAGCGCAAGCTGTTCTTCAACCTGCGCAGCCAGAAAAAACGCCTGGCGTGGCTGAACAACGAAGAAGTCCACCGCGTGGCCGAAAGCCTCGGCGTGGAGCCGCGTGAAGTGCGCGAGATGGAAAGCCGCCTGACCGGCCATGACATGGCCTTCGACCCAGCCGCCGAAGCGGATGACGACAGCGCCTTCCAATCGCCGGCCAACTACCTGGAAGACCACCGGTACGACCCGGCGCGTCAACTGGAAGACGCCGACTGGAGCGACAACTCCAACCACAACCTGCACGAAGCGCTGGAAGTGCTGGACGACCGCAGCCGTGACATCCTCTACCAGCGCTGGCTGGCCGAGGAGAAAGCCACGCTGCACGACCTGGCGCAGAAGTACAACGTGTCGGCCGAGCGGATTCGTCAGCTTGAGAAAAGCGCGATGAACAAACTGAAGTTGTCGATCGCTGCGTAAAGCGCTGTGAACAAAAAATGCCCCGGTCGAAAGATCGGGGCATTTTTGTATGTGTTCGTAAATTTCAAATCCACCACAGTCCACTGTGGGAGCTGGCTTGCCTGCGATAGCGGTGTGTCAGTTTGCAGATAAGTTGGCTGACCTGCCCTCATCGCAGGCAAGCCAGCTCCCACAGATCCGGTATTGTGTCAGTCGGACCAGGGGGCTTTGCGGGTAGTGTTCAGCTCCACCAGGTAACCATCCCCACCTAGCTGGCTCATCTGCTGACGAATCCACGCCGCTCTGCGTGCCACATAGGCCGTCGGATGGCTGGCACTCCACACCCGTGGATTAGGCAACACCGCCGCCAGGTAACTGGCCTGCTGCCGCGAAAGGCCCTTGGCACTCACGCCAAAATGGTGCCGCGCCGCCGCCTCTGCGCCAAACACACCTTCATCCCATTCCACGCTGTTGAGGTACACCTCAAGAATCCGCTGCTTGGGCCACAACACCTCAATCAAGCCGGTAAACCAAGCCTCCAGGCCTTTACGCAAATAGCTGCGTCCGGCCCACAGAAACAGGTTTTTCGACACCTGCTGGCTCAGGGTGCTGGCACCGCGAATGGAGCCGCCGCGTTCGTTGTGCAGAATCGCCGCCTGGATCGCGCCGAAATCAAAACCCCAATGTTGCGGGAAGCGCTGGTCTTCTCCGGCCATCACCGCGACTTTGAGGTCATCGGAGATTTCATCCCACGGTACCCAGCTGCGTTGCAGGTCAATGGGTTCGCCATCTATCCAGGACTCGACCTTGCGCTCCACCATCAGCGCAGTGAACGGTGGCGGCACCACACGAAACAGCAGTACCAGCAACACACTGCCGATGGCAAACCATTTCACGACGTTGAGAAAGCGTTTGAAGAGGACACGCAGCATAGAGATGGCTTGGCCGAACCCGTTGAGCGGGCCATTATACAGACCCTGCCCGATGAGTCTGACTGGAGTTCCCCCATGCTGCGTAGCTTTCTGATGCTGGCTGCCTTTTTCGGCTTTACCGGCGTTGCGCTGGGCGCGTTCGCCGCCCACGGCCTGAAAAACCGCCTGAGCGCCGACTACCTGGCGATCTTCCATACCGGCGTGACCTACCAGTTGGTGCATGCCCTGGCATTGTTCGGCGTGGCCTTGCTGGCGGCGCATATTCCGGGCCGGTTGGTCACCTGGGCGGGTATTTCGTTTACCGTCGGTATCCTGCTGTTCTCGGGCAGCCTGTATGTGCTGACGATGACCGGCATCAGTAAACTGGGGATCATCACGCCGTTTGGCGGGCTGGCGTTCCTGCTTGGCTGGTTCTTCCTGGGCCTGGCGGCGTGGCGCTTGCAGTTTTGACCGCTTGACGCTTGGAGCTGACCTTCAGGTTCCAATCGCGCTAGAATGCGGGCCCCTAAAAACGATGGCGGCCCGTGGCATGCGCATTCAGTTGAACGGCGAACCCTTTGAACTGCCCGACGGTGAAACCGTTGCGGCCCTGCTGACCCGTCTGGACCTGACCGGGCGTCGCGTTGCAGTGGAGCTCAACCTGGATATCGTCCCGCGTAGCCAGCACGCCGAGACCTCGCTGAAAGAAAACGACCAGGTCGAAGTGGTCCACGCCATCGGCGGCGGCTAGCCCGCCACGGCCGCAACGCATTCTGCAGAACCTCATCCAACCAGAGGATTTCCCATGAGCATCGTTCGTAGCGACAAGCCTTTCGTCCTGGCCGGTCGTACCTACCAGTCCCGTCTGCTGGTCGGCACCGGCAAGTACCGCGACATGGAAGAAACCCGCCTGGCCATCGAAGCCTCGGGTGCCGAGATCGTCACCTTTGCCGTGCGCCGCACCAACCTCGGCCAGATCGAGGGCGAGCCGAACCTGCTCGAAGTGCTGTCGCCGCAGCGCTACACCTTTCTGCCAAACACCGCTGGCTGCTTCGACGCCATCGAAGCCGTGCGCACCTGCCGCCTGGCCCGTGAGCTGCTCGACGGCCACAACCTGGTGAAGCTGGAAGTGCTGGCCGACCAGAAAACCCTGTTTCCCAATGTGATCGAAACCCTCAAGGCCGCCGAAACCCTGGTCAAGGAAGGCTTCGACGTGATGGTCTACACCAGTGATGACCCGATCATCGCGCGCCAACTGGCAGAAATCGGCTGCATCGCGGTGATGCCGCTGGCCGGTCTGATCGGTTCCGGCCTGGGTATCTGCAATCCGTACAACCTGCAGATCATCCTCGAAGAAGCCAAGATCCCGGTACTGGTGGATGCGGGCGTGGGCACAGCCTCCGACGCGACCATCGCCATGGAGCTGGGCTGCGACGCCGTACTGATGAACTCGGCCATTGCCCATGCCCAGCAACCAATCATGATGGCCCAAGCCATGAACCACGCCATCGTCGCGGGCCGCCTGGCCTACCTCGCCGGGCGCATGCCGAAAAAACTCTATGCCAGCGCCTCTTCGCCGCTGGATGGTCTGATCAAGTAAGAGCTATTGATGACTGAATCAAACGAAACGCCGAACACCGTGGAAGAGGGCGACGAGTCCAAGCACCGCCGCATCAAGAGTTTTGTGATGCGCGCCGGTCGCATGACCGAAGGCCAACAAAAGGGCCTGGAGCAAGGTACGCCGCTGTTCGTGTTGCCCCTGGCCGATGCGCCGGTGGACTACGACCAAGTGTTTGGCCGTTCGGCCCCGCGCTCCCTGGAAATCGGTTTCGGCATGGGCCATTCCCTGCTGGAAATGGCCGCAGCCGCGCCCGAGCAGGATTTCATCGGTGTGGAAGTCCACCGCCCCGGCGTTGGCGCACTGCTTAACGGTGTGCTGACCCAAGGCCTGAAAAACCTGCGGGTCTACGACTGCGACGCGATTGAAGTGCTCAACCGCTGCATCGCCGACAACAGCCTCGACCGCCTGATGCTGTTCTTCCCCGACCCATGGCACAAGGCCCGTCACCACAAGCGCCGCATCGTCCAGGCCTCCTTCGCGGAGCTGGTGCGCAGCAAGCTGAAAGTGGGCGGCATCCTGCACATGGCCACCGACTGGGAACCGTATGCGCAATACATGCTGGAAGTGATGAACGTCGCCCCCGGCTACCGCAACCTGGCCGAAGACGGCAAATGCGTACCACGCCCGGCCGAGCGGCCGATCACCAAGTTCGAACGCCGTGGCGAGCGGTTGGGGCATGGGGTGTGGGATTTGAAGTTCGAGAAGCAATAAACTGTAGGAGCGAGCTTGCTCGCGAAAAACGTCAACGGTAACGCAGCGTTATCAGATAGCCTGCGTCGCCTATGGATTCTTCGCGAGCAAGCTCGCTCCTACAGGGGGTTGGGGTCAGCGGCGGTCTGCAACAACGCCAATCAACACCAGCACCACGATCAACACCGGTGCCAGGCTGTAGTTATTGAACTGGCTCAACCCCCGCACAATCCACGGCGTGGCGTAGATCAACGCCGCGCCGCTGCCGATCAGGCACAGCAGGGCCATCAAGGGCACGCGCAAGGCGCCGGCGATGCTGCCCAGGCGCGCTTCGACCCAGCCCTTGATGTCGGCGCCAAACAGCACCAGCAAACAGCCCACAAGGGCCAACGAGATTTCCGACAGGTTGCTACGGCTCCAGCGGGATACGGTGGCGAGCAGGTCGAGTACCAGATCCATTCGATTTCCTTAAGAGCTATCAGCTCAAAAACTTCTGCAACAGGTCATTGAGAAAGAGTTGCCCACGGTCGGTGGCCGCCAGGCGTGACGGTTCGACCTGCATTAATCCACTTTGTTCTGCCTCGCGGCGGCCTTCATCGAGGCTCGCCAGATCAAGGCCGGTGCGCTCGGCGTAGAGCTTGGCATCAACCCCTTCGGTGAGGCGCAGCGCGTTCATCAGGAACTCGAACGGCAGTTCATCGTTGGTCAGTTCTTTCGCGCCGGCCTGGAAGCTTTTGGCCGGGTTGAGGTAGTCCTTCGGAGCACGGGTTTTCCAGGTGCGCACGATGCGCCCGTCCGGGTGGCTGAGCTTGCCGTGGGCGCCGGCGCCGATGCCGATAAAGTCGCCAAAGCTCCAGTAATTGAGGTTATGCCGCGCCGGCCGCCCCGGTTGGGCGTAGGCCGAGACTTCATATTGTGCGTAACCGTGTTCGGCGAGCAGTGCCTGGCCGGCTTCCTGGATATCCCACAGCGTGTCGTCTTCCGGCAGCGCGGGTGGCTGGTTCCAGAACACGGTGTTGGGTTCCAGGGTCAGTTGGTACCAGGACAGGTGCGTGGGCTTGAGTGCAATGGCCTGGCGCAGGTCACCTAGGGCGTCGTCCAGGGACTGGTTGGGCAAGCCGTGCATCAAGTCCAGGTTGAAGTTGTCGAACCCGGCCTGGCGCGCCATGCCTGCGGCGCGCACGGCTTCATCGCCATTGTGGATGCGGCCCAGGGCTTCAAGCTTCTCTTGCTGGAAGCTCTGGATGCCGATGGACAGGCGATTGATCCCCAGCTTGCGGTACGCCACGAACTTCTCTTGTTCGAACGTCCCGGGGTTTGCTTCCAGAGTGATCTCGATATCGTCGGCAAACGGGATGCGCGCTTCAACGCCCTTGAGCAAGCGCCCCAGCGCGGCGGCGCTGAACAGGCTGGGCGTGCCGCCGCCAAAGAAGATCGAGCTCAGCTCCCTGCCATACACGGCGTGCAGGTCTTGGTCCAGGTCGGCCAGCAAGGCGTCCACATACTCTTCTTCCGGCAGCACTTTGCTCGCGGTATGGGAGTTGAAGTCGCAATACGGGCATTTGCGCACGCACCACGGAATGTGGATGTACAGCGCCAGGGGCGGCAGATGGGGCAGGGCCGCCCGTGGTGTTTGCGCGCCACCGTGAATCAGCGGCTGCGCAGAGGTGTTCTGGGTCATTTCAAACCCAGGCGCTGGCGCAGTAATGCCATGGCGCGGGCGCGGTGGCTGATCTGGTTCTTGTCGGCCGGGCTCAGTTCGGCGCTGGACACATTGCGCTCCGGCACCCAGAACAGCGGGTCATAGCCAAACCCATGCTCACCGCTGGCGGCTTGCAGAATGCGCCCGTGCCACAGGCCTTCACACAGGATCGGCAACGGGTCATCGGCGTGCCGCACCAGGGCCAGCACGCAGACGAACTGCGCACCACGCTCGGCCTGCGGCACGTCCTTGAGGGCGTCGAGCAGCTTGGCGTTGTTGGCCGCGTCGCCCTTGCCGTCGGCGTAACGGGCCGAGTAGATGCCAGGGGCGCCGCCGAGGAAATCCACGGCCAGGCCCGAATCATCCGCCAGGGCCGGCAAGCCGGAGATACGTGCGGCATTGCGGGCCTTGAGGATGGCATTCTCGACGAACGACAGGCCGGTCTCTTCCGGTTCGACCTGGCTGAACTCGCCAATCGAACGCAGGTGCACAGACTCGCCGAGCATGGCCTGCAGTTCTTTGAGTTTGCCGGCGTTGTGGCTGGCGAGTACGAGTTGGGTAAGGTTCATCATTGGGCCGGGAACAGTTCTTGGTTGAATTGGAAGCCGTGGGCCTTGCCGCCGGTTTCAACATTGATGGTGAAGGTCTTGTATTCCCGTTGCGTCACGGTGTAAGGCGCGAGGTAGCTGATGCCGCCTTTCTCTTCGATCTGCTTGAACGTCAGGATCTCGCTCTTGCCACCCAGGTCCTTGATGGTACCGGTGACTTGCGCGGCCACTGGGCTTACGCCCTTGATCACGGTGACGTTGATCAACCCCTTCTCCTTGCTGCGCACCACGCCGACTTTCTGGGCGGTCTCGGGTGGCAGGAAGCTTGAAGTGAAGGTGTTGTAATGAACGGTGATATCGCCGAAGTCTTTTTTGCGATTAGCGTCGATAGTGTCGGCGGCCATGGCGCTGGCGCCCAGGCATGCGGTCAATAGAAAAATAGCCAAACGACTCATGAACGTCCCTCTTGAAGATGATTAGACGGCAACTTTGTGGTCGGTCAGGCCAGGACTGCTGACCCGGTAAATACCAATTTCGCCCAACAGGTTGGGCCATAGCTTACTCGCCCAGCCGTGGCGGTGCTGTTGATCGACGGCAAGGCGGTTGATCACCTTGGCTTCACGCTCGCCACACAGGGCTTCGAAGTCTTCGAAGGTGCAGAAGTGGATGTTCGGCGTGTTGTACCAAGTGTACGGCAGGAAGTCGGAGACCGGCATGCGCCCCTTGGTGGCCAGGTACCAACGGCAGCGCCAGTGGCCAAAGTTGGGGAAGGTGATGATGCATTGGCGGCCCACGCGCAGCATTTCGTCGAGGATGCGGTCCGGGTAGTGCACCGCTTGCAGGGCTTGGGTCATCACCACGATATCGAAGCTGTTGCTGGCAAAGTTGCCCAGCCCCTTGTCCAGGTCCTGCTCGATCACGTTGATGCCCTTGGCCACGCACTGGGCGATGTTGTCCGGGTCGTTTTCCAGGCCGTAGCCGGTGACTTGCTTGTGATCGCGCAGCCAGCTCAGCAGTTCGCCGTCGCCGCAGCCCAGGTCGAGCACGCGGCTGCCGGCGGGGATCCAGTCTTGGATGATTTCCAGGTCGGCTCTCATGGCGTTCTCACAAAGTAATGCGGTTCATGTAGTTACTGAACGCCTGCAGGTAGCGTGGGATCGGAATCAGGAAGGCGTCGTGGCCTTGCGGTGCATCGATCTCCAGGTAGCAGACGTCTTTCTTGGCGGCCATCAGGGCATCCACCAGCTCACGGGAGCGTGCCGGCGAAAAGCGCCAGTCGGTGGTGAACGACATCACGCAGAACTTGGCCGTGGCGTGCTCGAAGGTTTTTGCCAGGTCGTCATCGTGGTTGGCGGCGGGGTCGAAGTAGTCCAGAGCCTTGGTCATCAGCAGGTAGGTGTTGGCGTCAAAGCGCCCCGAGAATTCCTCGCCCTGGTAACGCAGGTAGCTTTCCACCTGGAACTCGACGCTGTGGAAGTCGTAGTTGAGCTTCTCGCTCTTGAGGCCACGGCCGAATTTCTCGCCCATGGAATCGTCGGACAGGTAGGTGATGTGGCCGACCATCCGCGCCAGCATCAAGCCACGCTTGGGGATCACGCCCGCTTCCTGGAACGAACCGCCGTGGAACTCGGGGTCGGTGAGGATCGCCTGGCGCGCCACTTCGTTGAAGGCGATGTTCTGCGCCGACAACTTGGGCGCCGAGGCGATAGCCAGGCAATGACGCACGCGGTCTGGGTAAGTGATGGTCCATTGCAGGGCCTGCATGCCGCCCAGGCTGCCGCCAATCACGGCGGCCCACTGGCTGATGCCCAGCAGGTCGGCCAGGCGTGCCTGGCTGTGCACCCAGTCTTCCACGGTCAGCACCGGGAAGTCGGCGCCGAATGGTTTGCCGGTTTCCGGGTTGAGGCTGCTGGGGCCGGTGGAGCCGTTGCAGCCGCCGAGGTTGTTCAGGCTGACCACAAAGAACTTATGGGTGTCGATGGGCTTGCCAGGGCCGATGCAACTGTCCCACCAGCCGGGCTTGCGGTCGTCAACGCTATGGAAACCGGCGGCGTGATGATGGCCGGACAAGGCATGGCAGATCAGCACGGCGTTGCTCGCCGTGGCGTTCAGTTGGCCATAGGTTTCGTAGATCAGGTCGTAGGCTGGCAACGAACGGCCGCAGGCCAGGGCCAGGGGTTCGCTGAAATGCGCCACTTGTGGCACGACCAGTCCAACAGAATCGGGGGGGAAGGCAGCTGGCATCGACCCTGCTCTCGTTTAAATGAGGCGTAAGTCTAAAGAGCGGGGACCCTAGCGGCAAGCAAAGGTCGGGGGGGGGGGTAAGCGCATTGCTTTGTGTAGGAGCGAGCTTGCTCGCGAAAAACCTGAGAACGCAGTTGGGTTTCAGGTTTCTCGCGTTATCGTTCACGTTCTTCGCGAGCAAGCTCGCTCCTACAGGTCAGATCAGGCCAAACAACTCTTTTGGCATGTAGGCAAAGTAGGCCAGGCGTGGAATCACCCAGCTTTGCAGCAGCTGAATCACGATAAACGCGAAGATCGGCGAGATATCCAGGCCACCCAGGTTCGGGATCAGGCGACGGAAGGGTGCCAGCACGGGTTCGGTGATTTGAGCCACCAACTCGGCACCCGGGCTACGGCTGCCCGGTGCGACCCAGGACAGGATCACGCTGATGATCATCGACCAGAAAATGATCTTCAGGAACAGCGAGAAAATCCCGATCAGGCCCCATGGCAACAGCAGCACGGTGAAGGCCTGGTAGCCATTGAGCATCAGGATCACCACGAACAGCAAAATCTGCAGCAACAGCGCCAGCACCAGCGACGACATGTCCAGGCCGAACAGGCTCGGGATCACCCGGCGCAGCGGCTTGAGCAGCGGTTGGGTGGCCTTCACCACGAACTGGCACAGCGGGTTGTAGAAGTTCGCGCGCACCAGTTGCAGGATAAAGCGCATCAGCACGATCAGCAGGTACAGGCTGCCCAGGGTCTGGATGATGAAAATGGCAGCGTCATTGATTCCGAGCATGTTTGATTACCTTGGTAAGGGACGACTATTTGCCCAGTTGCTCAGCCATCTCGGCTGAACGATGTGCGGCGGCACCCAGTGCTGTTTCCACCAGGGCTTCAAAGCCCCCGGCCTGGAACGACTCGATAGCCGCTTGTGTGGTGCCACCTGGCGAGGTGACGCGACGGCGCAGTTCGGCGGCATCCACCTCGCTGCCGACTGCCATCTTCGCAGCGCCAAGGGCGGTTTGTTCGGCCAGTTGCTCGGCCACGTCGTGGGGCAGGCCCAGCTTGACGCCGGCGGCCGTCATGGCCTCGATCAACAGGAAGAAGTAGGCCGGGCCGCTGCCGGAGACGGCGGTGACCGCATCCAGTTGCTGTTCCTGCTCCAGCCACACAGCGATGCCCACCGCAGACAGCAGTTCCTGGGCCTGGTCACGTTGCTGTTCGGTCACTTCGCCAGTGGCATACAAACCGCTGACGCCCTGGCGCAGCAGCGCCGGGGTGTTGGGCATGCAGCGCACAATGGGCTGGGCGCCGAGCCAGTTGGTCATGCTGGCGCAGGTGATGCCAGCGGCAATCGACACCACCAGTTGATGGGGTTGCAGGCTCGGGCGCAGGCTCTCGCACACGGCCTTCATGGCCTGAGGCTTGACCGCCAGCACGATCACATCGACGCCGTGGATGGCCTCGGCGTTATCGGCAAAGGTTTTTATGCCGTGTTCGGCGCTGACGCGCTCGCGGGTCTCGGCACCGGGGTCGCTGGCGCGGATCTGCTCGGCGTCCAGGCCCTTGGCCCGTAGGCCACCGATCAGGCTGGCCGCCATGTTACCGGCGCCGATAAAGGCTATACGCGTGTTGCTCATGACAGGTCCTTATTTCGAGGGATGTCAGCCATTTCACGGCTGGCCGTAGTCGCGGGCGCCAAACAGGGCAGTACCGATCCGCACCCAGGTGGCGCCTTGGGCAATGGCCGACTCAAGGTCGTGGCTCATGCCCATGGAAAGTGTGTCCAGCGCCAGGTTCAAGCTGGCTTGCAAGTCACGCACCGTGGCAAACGCCGCATCCTGCTCGGCCCGGTCTTCAGTCGGCTCGGGAATCGCCATCAAGCCCCGCAGCTTCAAGCGCGGCAGGGCGCTGATCGCCGTGGCCAGGGCCGGCAGGTCGGCGGGTGTGCAGCCGGATTTGCTGGCTTCGCCACTGACATTGACCTGGATGCAGATATTGAGCGGCGGCAGGTCGGCCGGGCGTTGTTCGGACAGGCGTTGTGCGATTTTCAGGCGGTCCACGGAATGCACCCAAGCGAAGTGCTCGGCGATGGCGCGAGTCTTGTTCGATTGAATGGGGCCGATGAAGTGCCAACTCAAGGGCAGGTCGGTTAAATCTGCCTGTTTGCCCAGGGCTTCCTGCAGGTAGTTTTCACCAAAGTCGCGCAGCCCGGCGGCATAGGCTTCGCGCACTGCCTGCGCGGGTTTGGTCTTGCTCACGGCCAGCAGGTGGATGCTGCTTGCGTCACGTTGCACGGCGTCGGCTGCGGCGCGGATGCGCTGGCTAACCTGGCCGATGTTGTCTGCTATCGTCGACATTCAAGATGCGCCCGTGGATATGGAGTCCGCGGCATTCTACTGGAAATGGAAAGCCCTATGGATATCACGCAATTGCTGACGGCCAGCGTAAGCCGAGGCGCCTCAGACCTGCATCTGTCAGCCGGCCTGGCACCGATGCTGCGCATTGATGGCGAGGTTTGGCCCCTGGAGGGGCCGGCGCTGAACGCTACCCAAGTGGTCGACTTATTGAGCCCGTTGCTGAATAAACATCAACAAAAGGATTTCGAAACATCTCTTGAAACGGATTTTGCCTTCGAGTTGCCGGGTGTGGCCCGCTTCCGGGCGAACGTGTTCCGCCAGGATCGCGGCGTGGGTGCGGTGTTCCGGGCTATTGCGACTGAGGTCCAGAGCCTGGAAGCGTTGGGGTTGGGCGAGGTGTTCCAGCGAATCGCCCGCCTTCCTCGCGGCCTGGTGCTGGTGACCGGGCCTACCGGCTCCGGCAAATCCACGACCCTGGCGGCGATGATCGACGACCTCAACCGGCATCGGCGCCAGCATATCCTCACGCTGGAAGACCCCATCGAGTTTATCCACAGGCCGAAAATGGCCCTGGTCAACCAGCGCCAGGTGCATCGCGACACCCACAGTTTTTCGGTGGCCCTGCGTTCAGCCCTGCGCGAAGACCCGGATGTGATCCTGGTAGGTGAATTGCGCGATCTGGAAACCATCCGCCTGGCGCTGACGGCGGCAGAGACCGGGCACCTGGTGTTTGGCACCTTGCACACCTCGTCGGCGGTAAAGACGGTGGACCGGCTGGTAGACGTCTTCCCGGCCGGGGAAAAGGCCATGGTCCGCTCGATGCTGTCGGAGTCGTTGCAGGCGGTGGTCCCTCAGGTGCTGGTGAAGAAGGTGGGCGGTGGGCGCGTGGCCGCCCATGAAATCATGCTGGGCACCCCGGCGATTCGTAACTTGATTCGCGAAGACAAGGTGGCGCAGATGGTTTCGGCTATTCAGACCGGTGGGGCGTTGGGGATGAAGACTCTGGATATGAGTTTGAAGGCGTTGGTCGGCGCGGGAGTGATTAGCCGGGAAGAGGCGCGGGAGAAGGCGAGGGTGCCGGCAGATATCTAAAACGCACAGACACGCAATGTGGGAGCTGGCTTGCCTGCGACAGCGGACTGTCAGGCACTCTCTCTGCCAACTGACCTCCCGTCATCGCAGGCAAGCCAGCTCCCACATTTGATTGCATTTCAAATGGGGAGCTTCAGTGGCGCCTGGCTTAGCGCTGCACGATCCGCAGGTTGCTGTTCTGCTCTTTAGGCAGTACCCGCTTGGCAATCACGTAGTTCTTGTTCCAGAACGGCTTTTTCAGCGTGTCGATGCTTACCGACTTGCCACGGCGCGGTGCGTGGATAAAGCGGTCGTTGCCCAGGTAGATGGCAACGTGGTTGACCTGGCGGCTCTTGAGCTTGAAGAACAACAGGTCGCCGGGTTTCAGGTCCTTGCGGTCTACCTTCAACCCATGGCCGGCCGCCATGGCGTTGGAGGTGCGTGGCAGGTCCACCGCTTTTACATCGTTAAATGCATATTTCACCAGCCCGCTGCAGTCGAACCCTTTACTTGGGCTGCTGCCGCCCCAACGATAAGGTGTACCGAGCACGTTGACGGCACGGCTCAAGACGTTGCTGCTTTGCTTGGTGTTCACGGCCAGTTGGGTGGAAAGCGCTTTGCCGTTGGCCTTGCTCAGTTGAGTCGGGCGGCTGACGGTCGGCTTTGCCGATTTGGCAGTGCTGGGCGTGCTATGGACTTTAGGGGTGAAACCGTTAACGTTCGGAAGTCGTTGCTCACGATTGGTGGCGTGGGCGGCCAGTGGCATTAATAGGCAAATGGTTAGCCATGTCTTGAAAAATGGTCGCATTAGGCGTGGCTCTTATGGGTTTGCGCGCAACTTTATAACAGCTTTTTGTGCTGTTCTCAGGCCGTTTGTCGACTGAACCTTGGGGTCAAATTCAGGAAAAACGCGACGATTCGCCGCAATTGTCCTACACAAGGCAGGCGGTACAAGGCTTTGAGGGCAGGAAGATACCATTTACCGTACGTCGGGCGCCCGTAAAAAAGTCACAAAGAAAATGAAAAAATTTATCTATCGAAGCAAAAGAGGTCCTTCATGAACACCTATCAACAGGTTGGTCAGCAGCACGATACCCACAGTAAGGCAATTGGTTACCTGCTGTGGATTTTCGGATTCACCGGGGCTCATCGCTTTTATTACGGCAAGCCGGTGACCGGTACGATCTGGTTTTTCACGTTCGGCTTGCTGGGTATTGGCTGGCTGATCGACTTGTTCCTGATCCCGGCCATGGACCGTGAAGCCGACCTGCGGTTTACCGCTGGGCCCATCGAATACAACGTGGCCTGGATTCTGTTGGCGTTCCTGGGGGTGTTCGGTGTGCACCGTATGTATCAGGGCAAATGGATCACCGGCCTGATCTACCTGCTGACCGGCGGTTTGTTCCTGATTGGGGTGCTGTATGACTTCTGGACGTTGAACACGCAGATTTCGATCCGCAATGCCGAGCGCAATAGCGGCCGCTGAATAACCTGTAGGAGCGAGCTTGCTCGCGAAGAACGTCAACGATGACGTAGTGCTAACAGATAGCCTTCGTCGCCTATACGTTTTTCGCGAGCAAGCTCGCTCCTACAGTTTTGGCCGCATCAAGCCTGGTAGCTGATCCGCCCATCCATCAAGGTGTACCGCACCGTCGCCGGCAGGCTGTGGCCGATGAACGGGCAGTTTTCGCCCTTGGACAACCAGCGCTCCCCGGCCACCGTCGAGCTTGCCAGGTCGAACAGCACCAGGTCCGCCGGTGAGCCCACCGCCAACTGGCCTGCCGGCAAACGCAGGGCCTCGGCCGGGCCGGCGCTCAGGCGTGCCAGCAGTGTCGGCAGGTCCAGCAAGCCGTCTTCGACCAGCGTCATCGCCAATGGCAGCAACAACTCCACACTGCTGATGCCCGGCTCGGTCGCGCCAAACGGTGCCAGCTTGGCGTCTCGCTCGTGAGGTTGGTGATGGCTGGAAATCGCCGACACCACACCCGACTTCACCGCCGCACGCAAACCATCACGGTCAGCCTTGGTGCGCAGCGGGGGCTGTACGTGGTACAGGCTGGAGAAGTCGATCAGCGCCTCATCCGTCAGGATCAGTTGGTACAGGGCGACGTCCGCAGTTACCCGCAAGCCACGGGCCTGGGCCTGGGCGATCAGGGCCACGCCCCGGGCGCTGGTCAACTGGCTGAAATGCGCACGCACGCCGCTTTGTTCCACCAGCAACAGGTCACGGGCGAGGGCCACGGTTTCTGCGGTTTCCGGAATGCCCGGCAGGCCGAGGAAGCTGGCCACTGCGCCTTCATGGGCCAGGCCACCTTCGGCCAGGTCGCGGTCCTGGGAATGGAAGATCACCGTCAAGTCGAACGTGGCCGCGTATTCCAGGGCGCGGCACAAGGTGCGCGTGCTGCGAAAGCTTTCCAGGCCATTGCCGAAGGCCACGCAACCGGCGTCACGCAGGGCGATCAGTTCGGCGAGTTGTTCGCCATCCAGGCCCTTGCTCAAGGCGCCAATGGGAAACACTTTGCAATTGCCGGCTTCGCGGGCGCGGTCCAGGATCAGCTCGGTCACGGCCGACGTGTCCAGCACCGGCTTGGTATTGGGCGGGCAGCACAGGCTGGTCACGCCACCGGCTGCGGCGGCTTGGGTTTCACTGGCGATGTTGCCTTTGCGGCTGTAGCCCGGCTCGCGCAGGGCCACATTCAAGTCCACCAGCCCAGGCGCGGCCACCAGGCCCTTGGCGTCGATGCTCTGGCCGGCGTTGAAGCCTGCGGGCGCGGCGCCGATGGCGACGATCTTGCCGGCGTCCAGGTGTAGATCGGTAACTTGGTCCAGGCCACTGGCCGGGTCGATGACTCGGGCGCCGAGAATGCTGAGCTTCACTGGGCCTGCTCCTGCTCGAATTGACGTTGCGCGGTTTGCCCGCTCATGGCCATGGACAGCACGGCCATGCGCACGGCGATGCCGTAGGTCACTTGGTTGAGAATCACCGACTGCGGACCGTCGGCCACCGCCGACTCGATTTCCACGCCGCGGTTGATCGGCCCCGGGTGCATCACGATGGCATCCGGCTTGGCCTTGGCCAGGCGTGCGGTGGTCAGGCCGAACAGGCGGTAGAACTCACCTTCGCTGGGCAACAAGCCACCGGCCATGCGCTCGCGTTGCAGGCGCAGCATGATCACCACGTCCACATCCTTGAGGCCCTCGGCCATGTCGGTGTAGACCTTCACGCCATACTGTTCGATGCCGATGGGCAGCAAGGTCTTGGGCGCGATCACGCGAATATCCGGGCAACCCAGGGCCTTGAGGGCCAGCATGTTCGAACGTGCTACCCGCGAATGCAGGATGTCGCCGACGATGGCCACCGAGAGGTTTTCAAAGCTGCCTTTGTGCCGACGAATGGTGAGCATGTCGAGCATGCCCTGGGTCGGGTGCGCGTGGCGGCCGTCGCCGCCATTGATGATTGCCACGTTCGGGCACACATGCTCGGCGATGAAATGCGCAGCGCCGGAGTCGCCGTGGCGTACCACGAACATGTCGGCCGCCATGGCTTCCAGGTTGCGCAGGGTGTCGAGCAGGGTTTCGCCCTTGCTTGCCGACGAGGTGGACACGTTCAGCGTGATCACATCGGCCGACAGCCGCTGGGCCGCCAGTTCAAAGGTGGTGCGGGTGCGGGTGGAGTTCTCGAAGAACACGTTGCAGATGGTTTTACCGCGCAGCAGCGGGACTTTCTTCACCGCCCGGCCACCGACTTCCAGGAACGAGTCGGCAGTGTCGAGAATTTCGGTGAGCAGTTCGCGGGGCAAACCGTCGAGGGACAAGAAGTGTTGCAACTGGCCCTGAGCATTGAGCTGCAGCGGGCGCTTGGCATCTAGAGGCGTCATCGCGGGGACTCTGTACAAGGCGGTTTAAAGGGCAAGGTCTTGCAGTTCGAGTTCGAGCGGCGTGGGACCGGACAATTTTACCCGCTGCTGGGGTGCAAGTGACAGGGTCGCGCCCACCACGTCCGGGCTGATCGGCAGCTCGCCGGCATCCAGGTCCAGCAGGCACACCAGGGTCACGCTGGCCGGGCGGCCATAGTCGAACAACTCGTTCAGGGCGGCGCGGATGGTGCGGCCGCTCATCAGCACGTCGTCGATCAGTACCAGGTGCTGGCCTTCGATCTCGAAAGGCAGGGCCGAAGGGCGCACTTGTGGGTGCAGGCCGTTCTGGCTGAAATCGTCGCGGTAGAAAGACACGTCCAGGGTGCCCAGGGGCGAATCACTACCCAGCTCTTCCAGCAATGCCTGGGCCACCCACACGCCACCGGTGCGTATGCCGATAAAACGCGGTTCGCTGATGGCACGGTGTTCCAGGTGCGCCTTGAGGCGTATCGCCATCTGGCTGATCAGTTCGGCAGGGTTCGGCAAGCTCATGGTGGCTCCTTGTTAAGTGTGTAGGAGCGAGCTTGCTCGCGAAAAACGTCAACGATAACGCGTGAAAACCTGGAAGTGCGCGGTGCCTGTGAGTTCTTCGCGAGCAAGCTCGCTCCTACAAAAACGGCATAGCAGCAAGCCGCGTCAGTCAGGATTCAAATAAAGCGGTGTTTTCATCCAGCCAGCCCTGCAACAGCAAGGCGGCGGCGATGGCGTCCACCGGGTTGTCGCGATAGCTGCCTTTTTGCCCGCCACGGTCACGGCGCTCACCCTTGGCTTCAAAGGTGGTGAGGCGTTCGTCGTGGGTATAGAAGGGCAGGTTGTAGCGGCCATTGAGGCGGCGCGCGAACTTCTCGGCGCGCAGGCACATGTCACTGGGGGTGCCATCCATGTTCAGGGGCAGGCCGACCACCACCGCGTCAGGCTTCCATTCTTTGATGAGCGCTTCGACCTGGTTCCAGTCCGGCACGCCGTTCTGGGCCTTGAGGGTGCACAGCTCGCGGGCCTGGCCGGTGATGACCTGGCCAACCGCGACGCCGATCTGTTTGGTGCCGTAGTCAAAACCGAGGATCAGACGCAAAGCCATCAGGCGTGTCCCGCCTGGCTGGTCAGCAGGCTGAGGTTGACCCGCAGCTTGGCCGCGGCCGCTTCCAGGCGCAGTTCGCTGGCGGTGTTGAACAGGATGTCAGCGTCGAACGGGCAGGTCAGCCAGGCATTGCTGGCCAGTTCGGCCTCCAGCTGCCCGGCTTCCCAACCGGCGTAGCCCAGGGTGATCACACTTTGCTCAGGGCCGACGCCGTCGGCGATGGCGAACAGCACGTCCTGGGACGTGGACAGTGACACGCCTTCAAGGTCTACCGTGGCCTGGTACTTCGGCCCGGTGGGGTGCAATACAAAACCGCGATCGGTCTGCACTGGCCCGCCGATGTAGATCGGCACGTGCTGGCAGCTTGCCGGCGGGTCGATTTCCGGGCGCAGTTGCTCAAGGATATCGGCCAGGTTCAGCTCCTGCGGGCGGTTGACCACCAACCCCATGGCACCATTGGCCGTGTGCTCGACGATGTAGGTCAAGGTCTGCGCAAAGTTCGGGTCGGCCATATGGGGCATGGCGATCAGGAATTGGTGCTTGAGGTAAGTCGGGCTGACGTTTTTCATGTCCGCTAGTGTGGCGTTGGAGGGGCGAACTGACAAGTGTAGGAGCGAGCTTGCTCGCGAAGATCGTCAACGATTACGCGTGCATTCTGAATGAGCGCGTCGGCCTGGCGTTTTTCGCGAGCAAGATCGCTCCTACAAGGCGACAGCATCAGTTACTGGACAACCGGTCGCCCTTGGCGAACCGCCAGGTGCGGATGATTTCCAGGCGGTCCACGTCGTTCAAGTCGCCGCTGAACGGCGCAAAGGGCGCGGCCAGCCGTACGATGCGTTGCGCGGCCTGGTCCAGCAGCGGTTGGCCGGAGGACTCCAGCACCTGCACTTCATATAGCGAGCCGTCACGGTTGATCGACACCAGTAAGCGCAAATTGCCATAAATCTGCTGGCGCCGCGCCTCGTCCGGGTAGTTGAGGTTGCCAATGCGTTCGACCTTCTTGCGCCACTCGTCCTTATACCAGGCGCCTTTGTCGCGCATGGTTGAGGCGGCGTTCAGGCGGTAGATGCGCGGGCGCTTGGCATACAGCTGTTGTTCATGGGCCAGTTCGGCTTCCAGGCTGGAAATTTCGTCGGACAACGTCGAACTGTCGAACGTCGGCGCAGGTTTCACCGGTTCGGGCTTGGGCTCGGTCTTGGCCTTTTCGCGCTGGGTCGGGGCTTTTTGCGGCTTGGGCGCGACGGTGGTCACTGCGGCCTTGGGCGCGGCCTGCTTGACCTCGGGCTTGGGCGCCGGCGGCGGGGTGACCTTCTTGACCTGGTTGTCGTGGAAGGGCGCCACTTCGGTGGTCTTGGGTACGGCTTTCTTGTCGAGGGTGCCGCTGCCCTGCTGGTTGTCCTGGGCGAGAAAGTCAGCCTTTTCGGGCTTCTTTTCGCTCTTGAACGTGGCGAGGGTGATTTCCAGGGTCTTGGTGATCTGCTTGGGTTCGACCAGGGTGAACCCCACGCCCAGGAGCAGGGCGAGGTGAATCAGCGCAGCGAGAAACAGGGTAAAACCGAGACGATCAGCCGGGCGCACGCCGCTATGGGTGAATTCGGGGGGCAGATCGGACGGGAGTGTCATGACAAGAAAACCAACATCGCGCGTTTCACAGGTGGCGCATGATAACGCAATGTTGGTGTGTGTCCGGCTGTTCTATGTCACTTGGCTTTTAGCTTGCGCTCAATGGCGGCCATCAGCATTTCGCCGATGTTCGTGCCAAATGCATTGTCGATCTCGCGAATACAGGTCGGGCTGGTGACGTTGATTTCAGTGAGGTTCTCACCAATTACGTCGAGTCCGACAAACAGCAGGCCTTTTTCCCGCAGGGTCGGGCCGACTTGAGCGGCGATCCAGCGGTCCTTGTCCGACAACGGCCGCGCTTCACCGCGACCACCGGCGGCCAGGTTGCCACGGGTCTCGCCGGCTGCCGGGATGCGCGCCAGGCAATAATCCACCGGCTCGCCGTCGATCATCAGGATGCGCTTGTCACCGTCCTTGATCGCCGGCAGGTAGGCCTGGCCCATGATCTGCTGGGTGCCCAAGGCGGTCAGGGTTTCGAGGATCACCGACAGGTTCGGGTCGCCGGCACGGTGACGGAAGATCGAGGTGCCGCCCATGCCGTCCAGCGGCTTGAGGATCACATCGCCATGCTTGGCGGCGAATTCACGCAGTACATCGGCGCGGCGGCTGACCACGGTCGGTGGCGTGCACTGCGGGAACAGGGTGGCGAACAACTTTTCATTGCAGTCGCGCAGGCTTTGCGGCTTGTTGACGATCAACACGCCAGCCCGTTCTGCCTGCTCCAGCAGGTAGGTGGAGTACACAAACTCCATGTCGAACGGCGGGTCCTTGCGCATCAGGATCACGTCGAGGTCGCTCAGGGGGCTGTCGATTTCATCCGAAAGCTCGAACCACTTCTCGGGGTTGGCGAACACCTGCAGCGGGCGCATGCGTGCGCGGGCCTCGCCGTCACCCTGGTAAAGGTCGCGCTGCTCCATATAGAACAAGGTCCAGCCGCGGGCCTGGGCGGCCAGGAGCATGGCCAGCGAACTGTCCTTTTTATAGGAAATGCTGGCGATAGGGTCCATGACAATGCCGACGCGAACGCTCATGGGGATTTCCTCTAGCAAATTAGGGCGCATAAAAGTGGCGTCAGAGTGGCGCTGCGGCTGTTGTGGGTCAAGGAAAAACCACTGGGCGGGTGCCTCGATAGATTGCGCCAGGAGACTGTGCTAAAAAGGCTGGCACGGCGCAGCAGCCCTTGTATTCCAAGGCTTGCGGCGTTCATCCTGTGCAACATCAGGCAGTACACACCGAAAACCGATTCGCTGTGGCGATGGTAGAGCAGATATGGAACAGCATTCCAACGCCTTGAAGGTGATGGTGATCGACGATTCGAAAACGATCCGCCGCACCGCCGAGACGCTGTTGAAGAACATGGGGTGCGAGGTCATCACGGCGATCGACGGTTTCGACGCCCTGGCCCGTATTGTCGATCATCACCCGCACATTATCTTTGTCGACATCATGATGCCGCGCCTGGATGGCTACCAGACCTGCGCCCTGGTGAAGAACAACCCGGCGTTCAAATCGATCCCGGTGATCATGCTGTCCTCCAAGGACGGCCTGTTCGACAAGGCCAAGGGGCGCATCGTGGGTGTCGATCAGTTTTTGACCAAGCCTTTCAGCAAGGAAGAACTGCTGGGGGCGATCAAGGCCTATGTGCCTGGGTT
The DNA here is from genome assembly GCF_014268375.2 of Pseudomonas salmasensis. Classification (NCBI taxonomy): domain Bacteria; kingdom Pseudomonadati; phylum Pseudomonadota; class Gammaproteobacteria; order Pseudomonadales; family Pseudomonadaceae; genus Pseudomonas; species Pseudomonas salmasensis. The sequence goes on along the minus strand of NZ_CP077083.1, from coordinate 3,103,420 downwards.
CGCCGCAGTAGAACAAGCACACTGACGCCGCCTCACGAGGGCCGGCGCCGACCAATGTAGCGGGGAAAACCATGGCACGTGTTCTGATCGTCGACGATTCGCCGACTGAAATGTACAAACTCACCGGCATGCTGGAAAAGCATGGCCACCAGGTGCTCAAAGCCGAAAACGGCGCGGACGGCGTGGCCCTGGCCCGCCAGGAAAAGCCCGACGCGGTACTGATGGATATCGTGATGCCCGGCCTCAATGGCTTCCAGGCCACGCGCCAGTTGTCCAAGGAGCCGGAAACCAACGGTATCCCGATCATCATCATCACCACCAAAGACCAGGAAACCGACAAGATCTGGGGCGCACGCCAGGGCGCCAAAGACTACCTGACCAAACCGGTGGATGAAGAAACCCTGATTGCCACCCTGAACAAGGTGCTGGCCGGCTAAGGCTTGCGATCATGACCGAGTCGCAAACCGCCTTCGAGCTGCTGCTGGACATCGACCGCCGCTGCCGCTTGCTGGCCGCGGACCTGCCGTCCCAGGAAACGCGCCTGCAACGCTGGAGCGGCATCGCCTTCCGCGTAGGGCCAAATGCCTACGTGGCGCCCATGGGCGAAGTCGCCGAGGTGTTGCATGAGCCGCGTTGCACCTTGATGCCGGGGGTAAAGCCCTGGGTCAAGGGCGTGGCCAACCTGCGCGGGCGCTTGCTGCCAGTGATGGACCTGAGCGGTTTCCTGGGCCTTGAGTTGTCCAGGGCGCGCAAGCAACGGCGGGTGCTGGTGGTGGAGTTCAACGACCTGTTTGTCGGGCTGCTGGTAGATGAGGTGGTAGGCATGCAGCATTTCCCATTGGACGCCTGGGTGGCGAGCGCCGCCTCGAGCGCGCCGTTTATTCAGGGCCAGTTCGACGGCGACCCGCAGTGGCAAGTCTTCAGCCCCTTCGCCCTGGCCCAGGCCCCTGGCTTCATGGATGTTGCCGCATGAGCACCGCTACCACGCCCAAACCCCAGGCCGCTTCGCGCAGCCGTTCGCAGATCATCGTGCTGTTTATCGCCCTGATCGTGTTCATCATGTTGCTGTTCGCCAACTTCGCGTACCTCAACACCCAGTCCACCTACGATAAACAGTACATTGGCCATGCCGGTGAGCTGCGCGTGCTGTCCCAGCGCATTGCCAAGAACGCCACCGAGGCTGCCGCCGGGAAAGCGGCGGCGTTCAAGCTGCTGGGCGATGCGCGCAACGATTTTGCCCAGCGCTGGGGCTACCTGAAAAAAGGTGATCCGCAAACCGGTTTGCCGGCAGCGCCCAATGCGGTACGCGCCGAAATGCGGGCAGTGCAGACCGACTGGGAAGCGCTGCTGAAAAACACCGACGCCATCCTGGCCAGCGAGCAGACCGTATTGTCGTTGCACCAAGTGGCGGCGACCCTGGCCGAAACCGTGCCGCAACTGCAGATCGAGTCGGAAAAAGTCGTGGATAGCCTGCTGCAACGCGGCGCCCCGGCCAGCCAGGTGGCCTTGGCCCAACGCCAGTCGCTGCTGGCCGAACGTATCCTGGGGGCGGTCAACACCGTGCTGGCGGGGGATGAAACCGCGGTGCAGGCCGCCGATGCCTTCGGCCGCGATGCCAACCGTTTTGGCGTGGTGCTCAATGGCATGCTCAACGGCAACCCGGGGCTGCGTATCACCCAGGTCGAAGACCCGGACGCCCGGGCGCGGCTGGCGGACATCGCCGAGCTGTTCGAGTTTGTCTCCGGCTCCGTGGATGAAATTCTCGAGACTTCGCCGCAGTTGTTCCAGGTGCGCGCCTCGGCGAGCAATATTTTCAACCTGTCGCAAACCCTGCTTGATGAAGCCTCACACCTGGCCACCGGTTTTGAAAACCTCGCCAGCGGGCGCAGTTTAGACACCATCGGCGGTTACGTGCTGGGCTTGCTGGCATTGGCCTCGATCATCCTGATCGGCCTGGTCATGGTGCACGAGACCAACCGCCAACTGCATGAAACCGCGCAGAAGAACGAGCGCAACCAGAACGCGATCATGCGCCTGCTGGATGAAATCGAAGACCTGGCCGACGGCGATCTCACCGTCACCGCCTCGGTCACCGAAGACTTTACCGGCACCATCGCAGACTCCATCAACTATTCGGTGGACCAACTGCGTGACCTGGTCGCCACCATCAACCTCACCGCCGGGCAGGTCGCGGGCGCGGTGCAGGACACCCAGGCCACCGCCATGCACCTGGCCCAGGCGTCGGAGCATCAGGCCCAGCAGATTGCCGAAGCGTCTACCGCCATCAACCAGATGGCGCAGTCCATCGACCAGGTATCGGCCAACGCGGCCGAATCCTCGGCGGTGGCCGAGCGTTCGGTGGAGATCGCCAACAAAGGCAACGAGGTGGTGCACAACACCATCCACGGCATGGACAACATTCGTGAGCAGATCCAGGACACCGCCAAGCGCATCAAGCGCCTTGGCGAGTCGTCCCAGGAAATTGGCGACATCATCAGCCTGATCGACGACATCGCCGACCAGACCAACATCCTCGCCCTCAACGCCGCGATCCAGGCGAGCATGGCCGGTGACGCCGGGCGCGGCTTTGCGGTGGTGGCCGATGAAGTGCAACGGCTGGCCGAACGCTCCTCGGCGGCCACCCGGCAGATCGAAACCCTGGTACGCACCATCCAGGCCGACACCAACGAAGCGGTGATCTCCATGGAGCAGACCACCACCGAAGTGGTACGCGGCGCGCGCCTGGCCCAGGACGCCGGGGTGGCGCTGGAAGAGATCGAAGGCGTGTCCAAAACCCTGGCGGCGCTGATCCAGAGTATTTACAACGCGGCGCAGCAACAGACCTCATCGGCGGGGCAGATTTCCCTGACCATGAACGTGATCCAGCAGATCACCACGCAGACTTCGTCGGGTTCCACCGCCACCGCCGAAAGCATTGGTAACCTGGCGAAGATGGCCAGCCAGTTGCGCAGGTCGGTGTCGGGTTTCACCTTGCCGCCGCCCAAGCAGGTGGACGATTGAAATGCGACCTGAACAACACCACAGTCCAACTGTGGGAGCTGGCTTGCCTGCGATAGCGGTCTGTCAGATACAGATATAGTGCTGACCCACCGCTATCGCAGGCAAGCCAGCTCCCACACTGGATCTCCATTGTTTGTGCGATACCAGCAACTCATGAATTCTAAGCGGAGCAGTTATGGTTGATCGGCACGACTACGTGGCCCTCGAATGGGTCAAGGGCGATATTGCCGAAACCCTGAAACAGGCCCGGTCGGCCCTGGACGCGTACGTTGAAACCCATGACGACGACGCCCTCAACGAATGCCTGGCCGGTATTCACCAAGTGCATGGCGCGCTGCAAATGGTCGAGTTCTACGGCGCGGCACTGTTGGCCGAAGAGATCGAAGAACTGGCGCTGGCGCTGCAGGCCGGGCACGTCGGCCAACGCGATGAAAGTATCCGCCTGCTGCAACAAGCCTTCGGCCAATTGCCGCTGTACCTCGACCGCGTGCACAGTGCCCGCCGCGACTTGCCGCTGGTGGTGCTGCCGCTGCTCAACGACTTGCGCAGCGCCCGTGGTGAAAGCCTGCTATCGGAAACCAGCCTGTTCAGCCCGCAACTGCTGTCGATCGAGCCGTTGCCTGAGCAAGCCCTGACCCAACGGGCGACGGCGGATCTGCATGAACAGTTGCGCCAATGGCGCCACCTGCTGCAACAAGCCCTTGCCGGGTTGCTACGTGAAGACCACGGCCCCAGCAACCTGGAAGACATGGCGCGGGTGTTCGCACGCCTTGAAGCGTTGTGCCAAGGTGCGCCGCTGCTGCCGTTGTGGCAGGTCACCTCGGCGCTGGTCGAAGGCATGCTCACCGGCGTGGTCGCCAACAGCCCGGCGCTGCGCAGCCTGCTCAAGGCCAGCGATAAACAACTCAAGCGCTTGCTGGTTCAAGGCATCAACGGCATCAACCAGCCAGCGCCGGACGAGTTGCTCAAGAGCCTGTTGTTCTACGTCGCCAAAGTCACCCGGCCGACGCCGCGCATGCAGAGCCTGAAGGAACGCTACGGCTTGGACGAAGCCTTGCCCGACAGCGCCGTGGTCGATGCTGAACGTGCACGGCTGGCCGGGCCGGATCGCAATGCCATGGGCTCGGTACTTGGGGCGTTGTGTGAGGAACTGGTGCGGGTCAAGGAACGCCTGGATCTGTTCGTGCGCAGTGACCGCCAGCACACCCAGGACCTCGACCCCTTGCTGGCGCCGCTGCGCCAGATCGCCGATACCCTCGCGGTGCTGGGTTTCGGCCAGCCGCGCAAAGTGATCATCGACCAACTCGCGGTGGTGTTGAGCCTGGTCCAGGGGCAGCGCGAACCTAATGACGCGGTGTTGATGGATGTGGCCGGCGCGTTGCTCTATGTCGAAGCGACGCTGGCCGGGATGATCGGCACCGTCGAACCGCAAAGCCGTGAAGACAGCCGTTTGCCCACCACCGACCTGACCCAGATCCATCAGCTGGTGATTCGCGAGTCGTGCCAGTGCCTACGCCAAGCCAAGGAGCTGGTGATCGACTGCATCGAGGCCGACTGGGACCGTCAGCGCCTGGAGTCCTTGCCCGAGCTGTTGAGCCAGGTGCGTGGTGCCCTGGCGATGATTCCTCTGCCGCGTGCGGCGAGTTTGATGCGCGGTTGCACCGACTACGTCGATGAGCAGTTGATGGTCAATGACGCCGCGCCTTCGGCGGCGCAACTGGGGCATTTCGCCGAGGTGGTCAGCAGCCTGGAGTATTATCTCGAACGCATGCTTCAAGACCCTGACGCGGCGGGCGAAAAAGTGCTGGAACTGGCCACCCAGGGCTTGAATGCACTGGGCTACCTGCCGGCGGAAAAACCCTGGCGCCAGGCCCTGGCCGCGCCCGAGGGGGCACTGTCCGAGGCCGCACCCAGCCAGTCCCAATTCGATGCGCTGGCGAGCCCAACCTCACGTCTCAACCCTCCGGCCTTGCAGCGTCCCGGCAGCCTGTTGCCGCCGCCGGCCGGTGAAGAACCGATTGACGATGAGCTGCGCGAAGTCTTCCTGGAAGAAACCGATGAAGTCCTCGACGTGCTGCATCGCTACCTGCCCGACAGCACGGACAAAACCGCCCAGGGCGAAATGCGCCGGGCCTTCCATACGCTCAAGGGCAGCGGCCGCATGGTGCGCGCCCTGGTGTTGGCCGAGCTGGCCTGGGCCGTGGAGAACCTGCTTAATCGCGTGCTGGAACGCAGCGTAGTCCTCGGCCCTGAGGTGCAGCAGGTGTTGGATGAGGCCGTGGCCCTGCTGCCGGAGCTGATCGCCGATTTTGCCACTGACGACCAACGCCAGCGCGATGAGGTCGATGCCCTGGCCGCCCGTGCCCATGCCCTGGCCAGTGGCACCGCCACGTCGGCCACCGAGCCCCATGACCCGCTGCTGCTGGAGATCTTCCGCAACGAAGCCCAAGGCCATCTGGACAGCCTCGAGCACTTCCTGCAACAGGCCGCCGAGCAGGTGCCGCTGCAGGTCAGCGATGAACTGCAACGCGCCTTGCACACCCTCAAGGGCAGCGCCTACATGGCCGGCGTATTGCCCATCGCCGAACTGGCGCGCCCGCTGGATCACCTCACCCGTGAGTACAAGGCCCACCGCTTGCCACTGGACACGGACGAAGTGGCGTTGCTGCTTGAAGCACAAGCGCTGTTCCAGCACGGGCTGGGTGGCCTGGACCACAACCCCCTGGCGCCAATCAACGGCGCGGCCGACCTGATCAGCCGCACCCAACGCCTGCTGGAGCATCAACTCGCCGCCTTGCTCGACGCGCCCACCACCGGCCTGCGCGTCAAGCGTGACCCGCATTTGATCACCAATTTCCTGGCCCAGGGCATGGACATCCTGCTCGACGCCGAAAGCCTGCTGCGTCGCTGGCAGCAACATCCCGGCGACCGTCAGGAACTCACGGCGTTGCTGGACGAGCTGACCACCCTGGGCGAGGGTGCGCACCTTGCCGACCTGCACCCTATCGACGCGTTGTGCGAAGCCTTGCTCGACCTGTATGGCGCGGTAGAGGAAAGCAGCCTGGCGGTCAGCGCCCGGTTCTTCCAGGAGGCCGAACAGGCCCACGACGCGCTGATCAACATGCTCGACCAGTTGGCCGCCGGCCAGGAAATCAGCCCCGCGCCCGCACGGCTGCAGGCGTTGCGCGAGTTGCTCGATGAAGCACTGGACCCGTCCGCCACGGGCCTGATCAAAAGCGACGGCAGCCGCGCCCTGAGTATCGCCGAGTTGGGCGCGGCCACTGCGCAGCTGGATCACACAACGGCGATGGACGACGAAATTGTCGAGATCTTTCTTGAAGAGGCCGTAGACATCCTCGACAGCGCCGGCCAGTCGCTCAAGCGCTGGTTGCTGGAACCCGAAAACGCCGCGCCCTTGTCCTCGTTGCAGCGGGACCTGCACACCCTCAAGGGCGGCGCACGCATGGCCGAAATCGACCCGGTGGGCGACTTGGCCCATGAGCTCGAATGCGTTTATGAGGGGCTGGTGGACCGCCGCTACAGCTATTCGGTGGAGCTGTCCCAGGCACTGATGGCCAGCCACGAACGCTTGGCCCAACAGTTGGACGAACTGCAACAGCAGCAACCCTTGAGTGACGGCGCCGAGCTGGTCGAAAGGCTACGGGAGTTGCGCCAGGCCAGCAGCCCGGCAGCGCCGGCTGCGGTGGCGCCCGCCTCGGGTGCCGACCCGGAATTGCTGGATATCTTCCTCGAAGAAGCCGCCGATATCCTCGACAGCTCAGGCAGCGCGTTAGTGCGCTGGCAGGCCGAGCCGGGCAATCGCCAAGAAGTGGAAACCCTGCTGCGGGACCTGCACACCCTCAAGGGTGGCGCACGCATGGTCGAGATCGGGCCCATTGGCGATTTGGCCCATGAGCTGGAATTTCTTTACGAAGGGCTGTCCGCCGGTTTGCTCGCGCCGACCCCTGAATTGTTCGCACTGCTGCAAGGTTGCCATGACCGCCTGGCGCAGATGATCGACGCCGTGGCCGAGGGCTTGCCGGTGGGCTCGGTGGATAAACTGATCGAGCGCATCAAGAGCCTGGTGCACCCCAGTGATGAGCCGGTTACACCCGTGGCGCTGCCGGTTGGCAAGGCCGAAGCGGTCGCCGATCCGGCTGCCGACATGGTGAAAATTTCAGCCGACTTGCTCGATGACCTGGTCAACCTGGCCGGCGAGACCTCGATCTTCCGTGGCCGTATCGAGCAGCAAGTCAAGGATGCGCGCATTGCCTTGAGTGAGATGGAAACCACCATCGAGCGCATGCGCGACCAACTGCGCCGGCTCGACAGCGAAACCCAGGGCCGCCTCTTGAGCCGCCAGCAGGCCGAGGCCGAACGCCTGGGCTACGAAGAGTTCGACCCGCTGGAAATGGACCGCCACTCGCAGCTGCAACAGTTGGCCCGTGCGCTGTCCGAATCCGCCTCCGACCTGCTCGACCTCAAGGACACCCTTGAGCGCCGCAACCAGGATGCCCACAACCTGCTGCAGCAACAGGCACGCATCAACACCGAATTGCAGGAAGGCCTGATGCGCACGCGCATGGTGCCTTTCGAGCGCATGTTGCCACGCCTCAAGCGCATCGTGCGGCAAGTGGCGGGCGAGTTGGGCAAGGACGTGGAGTTCATCGTCGGCAATGCCGAAGGCGAGATGGACCGCAATGTGCTGGAGCGCATGGCGGCACCCTTGGAGCATATGCTGCGCAACGCCGTCGACCACGGCCTGGAGTCCCGCGAAGTGCGGCTGGCGGCGGGTAAGCCGGAGAAGGGCCGCATCACCCTGGACCTGGCCCACGAAGGCGGCGACATCGTCTTCGACATGCGCGACGACGGCGCGGGTGTGCCCCTTGAAGCGGTGCGGCGCAAGGCAATCAAGCGCGGCTTGCTCGCGCCCCATCAAGAGATGAGCGACCGTGACGTGTTGCAGTTCATCCTGCAGCCGGGCTTTTCCACCGCCGAAAAAATCACCCAGATTTCCGGACGCGGCGTGGGCATGGACGTGGTGCATGAAGAAGTGCGCCAGCTCGGCGGCTCCATGGTGATCGACTCGACGCCGGGCATGGGCGTGCATTTTCGCATTCGCCTGCCGTTTACCGTGTCGGTCAATCGTGCGCTGATGGTGCACTGCGCGGACGACCAATACGCGATCCCCCTCAACACCATCGAAGGCCTGGTGCGCGTGCTGCCCCACGAATTGGCCGGGCATTACCAGCAAGACCCCCCGCACTATGAATATGGCGGCCAGCGCTACGAGTTGTTCTACTTAGGCGACCTGCTGCATACCGCCAGCCGCCCGAAACTGCTGGGCCAGTACCAGCCGGTGCCGGTGCTACTGGTGCACTGCAATGAACGCCGCGTGGCGGTGCATGTGGATGCCATGGCCGGTACCCGCGAGATTGTGGTCAAGGGCCTGGGGCCACAGTTCTCCGGGGTGCAGGGCGTGACCGGCGCGACCATCCTGGGCGACGGCCATGTGGTGCTGATCATCGACCTGTTGGCGCACATCCGCGCCCGGCAACCGGCCTTGCCGGCCCAGGCGGTGGATGCGCCGCTGATCCTCAACGACCCGCTGAAAAAACGCCCGCTGCTGGTGCTGGTGGTGGACGACTCGGTCACCGTGCGCAAAGTCACCAGCCGCCTGCTGGAGCGCAACGGCATGAACGTGCTCACCGCCAAGGACGGGATCGATGCCCTCGCCATCCTGGAAGAACACACCCCGGACCTGATGCTGCTCGACATCGAAATGCCGCGCATGGACGGCTTCGAAGTGGCCATCCAGATACGCAACGACCCACGCCTGATGCGCTTGCCGATCATCATGATCACCTCACGCACCGGCCAAAAACACCGCGACCGCGCCATGGCCATTGGCGTCAACGACTACCTCGGCAAGCCGTATCAAGAGTCGGTACTGCTGGAAAGCATCGCCTACTGGAGCAAGTCCCATGCTTGAGCACCGCACCAGCCAACTCACCGGCCTGCTATTGCCCCTGGCCGACCGCCACCTGGTGCTGCCCAACGTCGCCGTCGCCGAACTGATCGACTTCCAGCGCGGCGAACCGGCCAGCGACGCGCCGCCGTGGTACTTGCGGCAGGTTACGTGGCGTGATCGGCAGATTCCGCTGATCAGCTTTGAAGCAGCCTGCGGCGAAGCCAGCATGACGGGCGAACGCTCACGCATCGTGGTGTTGAATGCACTGGGTGGGCGACCGACGTTGAAGTTCATCGCGCTGGTGATCCAGGGTATTCCGCGTTCGTACAAGCTTGATAGCGAATTGAGCTACGTGGATGTGCCCTTGTGCCCGCTGGAATTGGCGGCGGTGCAGGTAGGCGAGCAGGTGGCGAAGGTTCCGGACTTGATGGGGCTTGAAGCGCTGCTGGTAGAGTCCGGCCTGGCCTGATCCTGAGCCCTATGAAGATCTACTGTGGGAGCTGGCTTGCCTGCGAAAGCGGTGTTTCAGTCACTGCATTAAACACTGACCCACCGCCATCGCAGGCAAGCCAGCTCCCACATTAAAGACTGCGGGCGGTCTTAGGATTTTTCCTGCAAGTTTTTGGGCCGTGCATGAACTTGTCGTGACCGGTCAGGGCGCCTAGTCTTCGTCCCGTCATCGCAAAAAACGGTGACACGGACGTGCAAGTCCGACGAAACTGTTTAGGCGTACAAACGCCCAGCCAAACAACGGGCGTTTTTTGTGCTCGCTGCTTTATGGCGGCTGCGCGCAGGAGGTCTTCGGACCTGCTGGGTGTCCTAAACAGGCCCGGTCTTGCACACCTGCGCACGGTCGCCACCCTCATTCGCGTGCAAGCGAACGGTGGCGCTCCTTACTAACTGTTTAGGAGTTTCATCATGATCAAACCTACGCCCAATCCACCCCTCTTCACCGTAAACCCCCACCAAAACACCGAAACCCTGCTGGTCAATGCCAGCGAAACCCTGTCCTCGCTCAATGCGCTCACCTGCAACCTGGCCTTCGACCTGGACACTTCCCAGCGCGCCATCATGCTGGGGATTCAGCAAATGGCCGAGCTGGGTCAGTTGCTGATCGATAGAGCACTGGAGCAAGTCAGCCCGTCGCCAGCAACTTGAAACGGTCCCAAAAAGGGACTGATCATTCCCTCTTTGGGACCGCTATCTAACCAACACCACCGACCCATGTGGGAGCTGGCTTGCCTGCGATGGCGGCCTGTCAGTCAACATCTCAGTAGCTGACCTACCGCTATCGCAGGCAAGCCAGCTCCCACGCTAAGCTGCGCTCATCTTCATGTCTCAATCCATCCACGCAGAGCTTGCAAATAATCGGTGATATGTCGGAATAGGATGGAGTTGCTGTAGGCGAGTTCTGAATTTGGAATAGGTGGGTTTTCAGGCCGCAGTGGAGTGGCTAGTTTCTGCACTCCTCACTGCCAGCAAGGACTCGCAAATGGCCGTACCGTTAATGCCGCCCGGTGTTTCAATTCTTGAAAACATGGCGATATCCCAATCCAAACGCATTCATCTCAAGCCCGGCTCGGCATTTGCCTATTCCTGGTTTTACTCCCAAGTACGTGCGGCCGGCCCTTGGAACTACAAGAAGCAGGGGCGTCAGTACGAAGCTTTTGGTAACTTCAATTACGGTGCCACAGGCACGGTGCTGGGCATTCCCGAAAATGTGTTGCTGCGAGCCGCCGGTGTGGCTCAAACCGTCGCCAGAACGACTCGTCCGGATTTTGGATCATGGTGGGGCGGTGAGCCTTTTGGTGACGACCCACGGGACCAATATTGGATAAGAAGAGGTATCGAATATGCCATTTCGCAAGGCCATTAAACGCCTCATACCTGTGCTGCGTAATTGCCTGCTTGTGATCTGCCTACTCTATATCGGCGGCAGTTGGGTCCTGTCGCCCGGAACACCGGACCTGGATGAAGTGGTGTTGAAGCACTCCCTGGGCAACGGTATGTCGATCTATGGTGCGCGAGATGGCCAAGGTGGCGCGACGGTGGGGTTTTCCTACAGGTACTACGTGCATAAGGATTTAGGAAGTGATCAGGAAATACTCAGCGCATTAGTGTCTGCACCTCCTTTTCTCAAAACAAAAGAGCCGGATGTTCAAGTCAATAATGAGGGTGGTGCCCTGCATCTGGTTATTCAGGGAGAAGTGTATGAGTACCACAGTTATGCGCTGGAGGGCCTGGGGAAGGTCAGGGTGATGATGGTGTTGTGATGAGCTAGCGCTCAGATTTTTCCTGCAAGATGTCGGGCTGTGCATGAACTTGTTGTGATTGATCATCGCGCCTAGTCTTCGTCCCGTCATCGCAAAAAACGGTGACACGGACGTGCAAGTCCGGTTACATGTCGGCGCACCAACGCCCATAGCCATTCAACGGGCGTTTTTTATGCCTGCTGTACTCGTTATGGCGGCTGTGCGTGGGAGATTCTTCGGAGTCTGCCGGGGTCCGATATGCCCGGTCTTGCACACCTGCGTACAGCTGCCACCTTCATTCGCGTGCAAGCGGAGAGAGGGCAGCCTCCATCACATATCGGAGCTGTAAATCATGGTCAAACCTACGCCCAATCCACCGCTCTTCACCGTAAACCCCCACCAAGACACCGAAACCCTACTGGTCAACGCCAGCGAAACCCTGTCCTCGCTCAATGCGCTCACCTGCAGCCTGGCCTTCGACTTGGACACTTCCCAGCGCGCCATCATGCTGGGAATTCAGCAAATGGCAGAGTTGGGGCAGTTGCTGGTTGATAGAGCGCTGGAGCAAGTCAGCCCGTCGCCAGCAACTTGAAACGGTCCCAAAAAGGGACTGATCATTCCCTCTTTGGGACCGCTATCTAACCAACACCACCGACCCATGTGGGAGCTGGCTTGCCTGCGATGGCCAAGGTATCTACACAACTTTTTAGCGCTCAACGCTAACCACGATGCGAAGCGAGCCGCTCTTGATCTTGCTCTTGATCTGCTTGTGATCTTGATCTTAAGCGCCCCGTTAAACCACGCTGGCCGGAATTCGACAGGGATTTGGGGGGTAAACCGGCAGGGATGCCGGTTTAGCCGCCCCGCGCCATGGATGGCGCGTGGCGGCGGCCCCCCAAATCACTGACGGATTACGGGCACACCGAGCCCAAGCGAGGTGCCGAGTGGTGGGGCAAGAGCCCTTTTGGTTACTTTTGGGGCTCTTTTCCAAAAGTGACCCGCTGTCAGAGCGGAACCCTAAGTCGCCGTTACCGCAGGAATGGATATGTACACGGTCCAACTGTGTCGCCTGTCAGGCCGCCTTCGCGAGCAAGCCCGCTCCCACAGTTGGATTGCGGTGCGTCAGATAGATCAGCGCCGGCTGTCAGGCCGTCACGGGAGCAAGCTCCCTCGCCACAGGTTCAGCGTCGCACCAAAATTGTGTAGATACCTATGCTGCGATGGCGGTAGGTCAGCTACTGAGATGTTGACTGACAGTCCGCCATCGCAGGCAAGCCAGCTCCCACATCAAGCTTTATGTGCTACGGCCGATAAGGAGGATTCAGTTTTAGGGATGGAGTGATGTGGGCGTGATGGAATTTCTTGGCGCAGTAGGCAACAGTTTTTCATTTCTCTACAACATGGTTACCGGCGCTTTGATCTTATGGGTCCTGACAGTGACCGCAACAGCGTCCGCAGTCAGGTCATTGGCTGAGGGGCGTGGTGCGCTATGGGGGGCCATGATTTCCATTGTAGGTGCAGTGATTATCCTACTGCTTATCCAGTTGATCGGTGTTCCCGAAGACACGATTAACGTTTTAAACAACTTCATCATCATGACCCTTGGAGGGCTGGGGTCTGGTCTGCTGGCTGTTGCACTCGGGACAAAGCCGAACGCGGTCGAGGCGTTGAAGTTCAAACGGGCGTTGTTCAACATTCTTGATTACGCCTTTGTTTGGTTATGGCTGTCCTCTCTGTCCATGATTTTTCTTTTCCTTATTTCGAAGCTCTCTGGCCGCATAGTGGCAACTGATCATGCGCTCGGAATCATGCTTATCACCTTCTTGTTCACCTTTTTGAGCATTGTGCTGCTTGAGTGCCGTAACAAATTCGCTAAATGGGGAGAGTCGGTCGGACTGGGTCTATTTCTCATACTTGTTGTGCTCTTGGTGCTCTATGTAGGGACGCTTGCCTCGGTATGGTCCAAGGCACCGGGTTGGATACTGACGTTAAATAGTCTGGTGGCTTGCTCGATAGTGAGCACATCGCTGTATTACCGCAGGCGTGGCGCTGCACCGTTACTCCAGCCGTAACGATCCAGCACCCAGCTTGATTGATGCCTCTCCACATTCGCTCCTAAGGTACAGCCCACGACAGCAAACCCCGTGGAGCGACCATGACAACAACCATCACCCCCGACTCGCGCTGGACGCGGCGGCGCGACGAGAAGCAGCGGCGGCTCGGGCTGGTCAAAAAATACGCAGACGGGGCGGTGTTGCCCAGTGACACGATCGTCGAGGCCCTTGAAGCCTTGATCCTCCCCGGCGACCGCGTGGTGCTGGAGGGCAACAACCAGAAGCAGGCCGACTTTCTCTCGCGTTCCCTGGCCAAGGCCGACCCGGCCAAGCTCCACGATTTGCACATGATCATGCCCAGCGTGGGCCGTTCCGAGCACCTGGACCTGTTTGAAAAGGGCATCGCCCGCAAGCTGGATTTCTCTTTCGCCGGCACCCAGTCCCTGCGCATCAGCCAGTTGCTGGAAGACGGCCTGCTGGAAATCGGCGCGATCCACACCTACATCGAACTCTACGCACGGCTGGTAGTGGACCTGATCCCCAACGTGGTGCTCTCCGCCGGTTTCATGGCCGACCGCGCCGGCAACATCTACACCGGCGCCAGCACCGAAGACACCCCGGCGTTGATCGAGCCTGCGGCCTTCAGCGATGGCATCGTCATTGTGCAGGTCAACCAGTTGGTGGATGACGTCACCGATTTGCCCCGTGTCGACATACCCGCAAGCTGGGTGGATTTCGTGGTGGTGGCCGACAAGCCGTTCTACATCGAACCGCTGTTCACCCGCGACCCACGCCATATCAAGCCGGTGCATGTGCTGATGGCGATGATGGCGATCCGTGGCATCTACGAAAAACACAATGTGCAATCGCTCAACCATGGCATCGGCTTCAACACCGCCGCCATCGAATTGATCCTGCCCACCTACGGCGAATCCCTGGGTCTGAAAGGCAAGATCTGCCGCAACTGGACCCTCAACCCGCATCCCACATTGATCCCGGCGATCGAAAGCGGCTGGGTGCAAAGTGTGCATTGCTTCGGCACCGAACTGGGCATGGAAAACTACATCGCCGCACGCCCGGATGTGTTCTTCACTGGCCGCGATGGCTCGATGCGCTCCAACCGCATGTTCTGCCAACTCGCCGGCCAATACGCCGTGGACCTGTTTATCGGCGCCACCCTGCAAGTCGATGGCGACGGGCATTCCAGCACCGTGACCCGTGGCCGCCTCGCCGGTTTTGGTGGCGCGCCGAACATGGGCCACGACCCACGCGGCCGCCGCCATGGCACGCCGGCCTGGTTGGATATGCGCCACGACGACGCGCCTGAGGCCTTGCTTGAACGCGGCAAAAAACTCGTAGTGCAGATGGTCGAAACCTTCCAGGAGGGCGGCAAACCGACCTTCGTCGACACCCTGGACGCGGTGGAAGTGGCGCGCAAAAGCGGCATGCCCCTGGCGCCGATCATGATCTACGGCGACGACGTCACCCACTTGCTCACCGAAGAAGGCATTGCCTACCTGTACAAGGCGCGCTCCCTGGAAGAGCGCCAGGCAATGATCGCCGCCGTCGCCGGGGTGACCGCCATCGGCCTGCGCCACAACCCCAAAGACACTGCGCGCATGCGTCGCGAAGGCTTGATTGCCTTGCCCGAAGACTTGGGTATTCGCCGCACCGACGCCACCCGCGAGTTGTTGGCTGCCAAAAGCGTGGCCGACTTGGTGGACTGGTCCGGCGGCCTGTACAACCCGCCCGCCAAATTCAGGAGCTGGTAAATGCGCGCGCTCAAACTGCATGAACTCAGCCTCGCCGATCGCCTCGCGGATAGGGCCGTCGATGCGCTGATCGATGAAGCGGATTTGTCGCCTAAACCCGCGTTGGTAGACCGGCGCGGCAACGGCGCTCACAGCGATTTGCACCTGGGGCTGATGCACGCTTCGGCGCTGTCGCTGTGGCCGATGTTCAAGGAAATGGCCGAGGCTGCGCTCGACATCGGCGAAGTCGGCCTGCCGTTGCGCGAAGCGCTCGGGCGTATTGGCCGTGAAGGCGAACAGGCCATGCTCGCCACCACCCAGGGCGTGAACACCCATCGCGGTGCGATCTGGGCGCTGGGGTTGCTCACCGCTGCGGCGGCCTTGGAACCCCGTGCCGTCACCCTGACCGCCGCCAAACTGGCCCTGCTCAACGACCGCTACGCACCGCAGCCCATGAGCCATGGCGCCCAGGTCGCCCAACGCTACGGCGCACGCGGTGCCCGTGAAGAGGCGCAGCTTGGCTTCCCCTCGGTGACCCAACGCGGCCTGCCGCAACTGCACAAGAGCCGCCGCGCAAACGCCGGTGAACAGAACGCTCGCCTGGATGCCTTGCTGGCGATCATGACCGACCTGGCAGACACCTGCGTGCTCTACCGCGCCGGTACCCAAGGCTTGGCCGCCATGCAACAGGGCGCCCAGGCCGTGCTCGACGCCGGTGGCAGCGCAACCCTCGCGGGGCGCCGCCAATTGCATGAGCTGGACCTGCAACTGCTGGCCTTGAATGCCTCCCCCGGTGGCGCCGCCGACCTGTTGGCCGCCTGCCTGTTTATCGACCGCCTCGACGGAGCGTTGTGATGGAAACCTTGTCCTTTGAATTTCCCGCCGGGCAGCCCCCCAAAGGCCGTGCGCTGGTGGGTTGCGTCGGCTCGGGCGACCTGGAAGTGCTGCTGGAACCGGGCACGCCCGGCACCTTGACCATCCAGGTGCAAACTTCAGTCAATGGCGCGCAGCAACGCTGGCAGCATCTGTTCGAACGCATTTTTCAGGAGCAGACGCCGCCTGCGTTGAATATTGATATCCACGACTTCGGTGCCACGCCCGGCGTAGTGCGCTTGCGTCTGGAGCAAGGTTTCGAGGAGATCGGCCATGACTGACTTACTCGCCAAACACAGCTTTGTCGAACTCGGTGCCCGGCAGCGCGCCAAGGCGCTGTTGGATGCGGGCACCTTCCGCGAGTTGATCGACCCGTTCCAGCGGGTCATGTCGCCGTGGCTCAGCCGCCAAGGCGTGGTGCCCCAGGCCGACGACGGTGTGGTGATCGCCAAGGGCAGCATCGGCGCCAAGCCTGTGGTGGTTGCCGCGATCGAAGGCAACTTTCAGGGCGGCAGCCTGGGCGAAGTCGGCGGCGCGAAAATCGCGGGCGCCCTGGAGCTGGCCGCCGAAGACAACCGCAACGGCATCCCCACCTGCGCCGTGCTGCTGCTGGAAACGGGCGGCGTACGTTTGCAGGAAGCCAACCTCGGCTTGGCCGCCATTGCCGACATTCACGCGGCGATTGTCGACCTGCGCCAGTATCAGCCGGTGATCGGCGTGGTGGCCGGCAGTGTCGGTTGCTTTGGGGGCATGTCCATCGCGGCCGGGTTGTGCAGTTACCTGGTTGTCACTCGCGAAGCACGCCTGGGTTTGAATGGCCCGCAAGTGATCGAACAGGAGGCGGGCCTGGAGGAATACGACTCCCGCGACCGGCCTTTTATCTGGAGCCTTACCGGTGGTGAGCAACGCTTCAACAGCGGCTTGGCCGACCGTTATGTGGCGGACGATGTGGCGCAGATCCAGCAGACCGTCAGCGCACTGTTGCAGCAAGGTGTGCCCGCACAACCCCGCAGCCGGCGCGCTGATTTCTACCTGGCGCGCCTGGCCGAACTGGACGCGAGCGCGCAAATCGAGCCGGCGACTGTTCGCGCTCTGTATCAGGGAGAACGCTCATGAGAGGTTTGCAGTGGTTCAACGCGCTGAGCGCCAACGCAACGCCCGTCGAAGGGTTGCCGGGCTCATTGAAAGTGGCGGACGGAGTATTGGGTGAACAGGCGGTGCGCTATATCGCCGTGGTTCCCGACCCGCACAACCGCTTCCCCCGCGCCCGCACTGGAGAAGTCGGCCTGCTGGAAGGCTGGGGCTTGGCCAAGGCGGTGGACGAAGCCATCGCCCGGGGTGACAAGCGGCCCATCATCGCTATTGTCGACGTACCCAGCCAAGCCTATGGTCGTCGCGAAGAAGCCCTGGGCATTCATCAGGCCCTGGCCGCCGCTGCTGACAGCTACGCTCGCGCTCGGCTCGCCGGCCACCCGGTGATCGCCCTGCTGGTGGGCAAGGCCATGTCCGGCGCGTTCCTCGCCCACGGCTATCAGGCCAATCGCCTGATCGCCCTGCGCGACCCTGGCGTGATGGTGCATGCCATGGGCAAAGCCTCGGCCGCCCGGGTGACCTTGCGCAGCGTCGAAGAGCTGGAAGCCCTGGCCGCCAGCGTGCCGCCGATGGCCTATGACATCGACAGCTATGCCAGCCTGGGTTTGCTGTGGGAGACGCTGACAGCCACCCAGATTGAACAACCCACGGCAGATGACGTGGCGCGGGTTCGCGATTGCCTGATGCAGGCGGTCAAGGATATCGGCAGTACCGACTTGAGTTCACGCCTCGGCGCGAGCAACCGGGCCGCCTCCAGCCACGTGCGCCAACTGTTGCGGGAGCAATGGTGAACGCCCACGACTTGCTCTGGGGCATGACCCTGGCGCACCTGCCTGCCGATGCCCCGGCCTGGGCGCGGGAGGCGATCCGTGCCGGGCATCCGGTGGTGGTGCGGCGCGCCATCGCCGAGCCGGGCCACGTGGCGGTCGGGGTGCGTGGGCGTTTGCGTGAGCAGCGTTTTGCCGCCCAGTTGCCCATTGCGGCAGTGCAACGGCGGGTGGCGCCGCAAGCTTTGCGAGAGGTGCTCTCACCACGGGATTTACCCGCGCTGCGGGCCCTCGATCACCTGCGGCCGATGCTGGCGCAGCAAGACTGGGGCATCAGCGGCAGCGCCGGGTTTGAATTGGCCAGTGGCATCGAAGCGCTGCATGCCAACAGTGACCTGGATTTGATTCTGTGCACGCCCAAGCCCCTGGAGCGTAGCGAGGCGCAAGCGTTGTTGGCGATCCTGGACACCGCGCCCTGCGCCGTCGACCTGCAACTGCAAACCCCGTTCGGCGCCGTCGCCTTGCGCGAATGGGCCGGCCCGTCACGCCGTGTACTGCTCAAGACCGTCAGCGGTGCGCACCTTGTGCTCGACCCTTGGCAGGCCGTGGCATGAGCAGCCTTCTGGTGTTCCCGGGGCAGGGCGCCCAACGCAGCGGCATGCTCCAGGCGTTGCCGGCCGACATTCTGCAAGAGGCCAGTGATGCCCTGGGTGAAGACGTTCGTCAGCTCGATTCGGCGCAGGCGCTTGAGTCGACGCGGGCTGTGCAGCTGTGCCTGTTGATCGCCGGCGTGGCCCATGCGCGGCAATTGGCGTGCACGCCGGATTACGTGGCGGGCCTGTCCATCGGCGCCTACCCGGCTGCGGTGATCGCCGGCTCCCTGGGCTTTGCTGAGGCGATAAAACTGGTCAGCCTGCGTGGCGAACTGATGCAGCAGGCTTATCCACAGGGCTATGGCATGACCGCGCTGATCGGCCCTGATCTGTCCAGCGTCGAAGCGTTGCTGGCGGATATCCACAGCGCGCAGACGCCGGTGTACCTGGCCAATATCAATGCCGATAACCAGACCGTCATCGCCGGCAGCAACGAGGGGATGAAGCGGGTGGCCGAGCGCATCAAAGGCAACGGCGTCGCCAAGCGCCTGGCCGTCAGCGTGCCGTCGCATTGCCCGTTGCTGGAGCAACCCGCCCAGGCACTGTTCCAAGCCTTCGTCCCACTCAAGGCGCCGCGCATCACTTACCTGAGCAGCACCCGCGCGCGGCCTATCCACACCCCCGAACAACTGCGTGACGACCTGGCCTTCAATATGTGCCGCGTCGTCGATTGGCGCGGCACGGTGCAAAGCGCCTACGAGCGCGGTGTGCGCCTGCAAATCGAACTGCCTCCGGGCGCGGTGCTCACCGGTCTATCACGCCGTGTTTTTGAACAAGGCACGGTGATCGCCTGCGAAGGCGCCCGCCTGGACACCTTGCAGGCTCTGCTGCAAGAGGAGGAACGCCGCCACCGATAACGCAGTACCCAAGGCTTTCGAAGCACAAAAACAACAATTTCGAACGAGCACTTTGAGGACAACAACCATGATTATCTACGGTGTGGCTTTTTTGGCGTTCTGCACGTTGGCAGGGCTGTTTGTGGGTGAACTGCTGGGCAAACTGCTGGGTATCCCGGCCAACGTCGGCGGGGTGGGTATCGCCATGCTGCTGTTGATCGGCCTGGGCAGCTACCTGAGCAAACGCGGCCTGTTTACCGGCAAGTCAGAGCAAGGCGTGAGTTTCTGGGCGGCGGTGTATATCCCGATTGTGGTGGCGATGGCGGCCCAGCAAAACGTGTATGGCGCCATCAGCGGTGGGCCGATGGCGATTCTGGCCGGAACCCTCGCCGTGGTGCTCGGCTTTGCCCTGGTGCCCGTGCTGGTGCGTATCGGTAACCGCGAGCCGGTTGCTCCTGTTCCCACCAAAGAAGCCGGGTGATCGCCATGTACGAATCGATGATGAAAGTGATCACCGGCTACGGCTTGATCAGTGGTTTTGCCGTGATCGGCCTGACCATGTGGGTGTCTTATTGGATCTCCGATACCTTCACCAAGGGCCGCCTGCATGGTTCGGCCATTGCCATTCTGCTGGGGTTGGCGCTGTCGTATGTGGGCGGTGCGTTTACCGGTGGTTCCAAGGGTGTGGTGGACATTCCACTGTTGTCGGGCATCGGCCTGCTCGGTGGTGCGATGTTGCGGGACTTTGCCATCGTCGCCACGGCGTTTGGCGTGAGTGTCGATGAGCTCAAACGCGCGGGCTTCGTGGGTGTGTTGGCGCTATTTGTCGGTGTGGGCTCGTCGTTCGTTGCCGGGGTAGGGGTGGCGATGGCGTTCGGGTATACCGATGCGGTGAGCCTCACCACCATCGGCGCCGGGGCCGTGACCTATATCGTCGGCCCGGTGACCGGCGCGGCGATTGGGGCCAGCTCCGAGGTGATGGCGCTGTCCATTGCCGCGGGGTTGATCAAGGCCATTCTGGTGATGGTGATGACGCCGTTCGTGGCACCGCTGATCGGGCTGAACAACCCACGCAGCGCGGTGATCTTCGGTGGCTTGATGGGCACCTCCAGCGGTGTGGCCGGCGGCCTGGCGGCGACTGATCCGAAGCTGGTGCCTTATGGGTGTTTGACGGCGGCGTTCTATACGGCGCTGGGGTGCTTGCTGGGGCCGTCGTTGTTGTTTTTGCTGATGCGTGGGTTGGTGGGCTGACTGAGGGCTTGCCCTAATGCTGATCAGCTAAGCGAGCGCACTGCTCAAAGCAACGAAGATCCAATGTGGGAGCGGGCTTGCTCGCGAAGACGTTAGCCCAGCAAACATTAATGTGACTGATCCACCGCTTTCGGGAGCAAGCCCCCTCCCACATTCTGACCGCATTCACAAATCAAAGTGGGGGAGCTGGCTTGCCTGCGATGGCGGCCTCAAACCTGGCGATTGGCATACATCCGACACTCCGCCAACAACGCCAGCAAGTTCGGATCGCGCTCCTTGGCTTTCAAAAACACCACACCGATCTGCTGCTGCAACCGATACCTGGGCTGCAGCGGTATCAGCTTCACGCGGTTCTCATACACCGCCGCGATCCGCCCTGGCAGCAGCGCATAACCCACCCCTGAACTGACCATGCTCAGCAAGGTGAAGATATCGTTCACCTGCATCGCCACCTTCGGTTCGAACCCTGCCTGATGGAACACCCGGTTGCCGTCCTGATGCGTGGCGAAGCCCTGGGTGAGGGTGATGAAGGTGGCATCGCGCACGTCGGCCAGGTCGATTTCTTGATGACGGTCCAAAGGCGAATCGGCCGGAGTAGCGAGGAAGATGTCATCGCTGAACAACGCGATCTGCTCACAGTCGGGGTCGTGGGCGTGTTCGTCGAGGGAGATGAGTATCGCGTCCACTTCCATGTTCTTGAGCTTGTAGAGCAGGTCGAAGTTGGAGCCCAGGATCAGGTCGATATTGAGTTCGCTGCGTCGGATTTTCAGGCCCATGATCAATTGCGGCACGGTTTTGACCGTCAGTGAATACAGCGAGCCGAGCTTGAAGCGTTCGGCCGAGAACCCGGCGGCTTCGCGGGTCAGGCGCACGCTGTCGACCACATCCGCCACCAGTTTCTGCGCACGCTCTTCGAGCACGTAGGCGCTTTCCAACGGGGTAAGGTTGCGCCCCTCGTGTTTGAACAGCGGGCAGCGCAGGGCATTTTCCAGGGAGTGGATGGCGCGGTGCACGCTGACATTGCTGGTTTGCAGCTCGGTGGCGGCGCGGGCCAGGTTGCCGGTGCGCATGAACGCCAGGAAGATCTCCAGTTTCTTGAGGGTGAATTCTTCGTCGATCAGCATGGCCTTGGGCTCTTGTTCGATTGCACTCGATTGTGCCCGTAAACGCGGCTGTCGTCGCCGGAACGTCACGTGCCGCTTGCACTCTGATGCGCAAGGCTGGACGCTAGTGCGCCTGTTCTTGAGGGTTACGGGAGGTCAGTGACAGATGTACCACGGGGAACGATTCAACGCCTGGAGCCATTTGCTCGGTGCAGTCGCGGCCTGTATTGGCGCCGTGTGGATGTTGGTGGTGGCGAGCCTGGACGGCAGCCCCTGGAAGATCGTCAGCGTGGCGATTTATGGCTTTACCCTGATGGTGCTGTACAGCGCATCAACGGTGTACCACAGCGTACGGGGCCGGCAAAAAGCGATCATGCAGAAGGTCGATCACTTTTCCATCTATCTGTTGATTGCCGGCAGCTACACGCCGTTCTGCCTGGTGACCCTGCGCGGGCCGTGGGGCTGGACGTTGTTCGCGATTGTGTGGGGGCTGGCGGTGATCGGCATCCTGCAGGAGATCAAGCCGCGCTCGGAGGCGCGGATTCTGTCCATCGTGATCTACGCCGTGATGGGCTGGATCGTACTGGTAGCGGTCAAGCCGCTGATGGCGGCGCTGGGCACGGCCGGGTTTATCTGGTTGGCGTCGGGTGGGGTGCTGTACACCGTAGGGATTATCTTTTTTGCCCTCGAAGATCGCTTGCGCCATTCCCATGGCATCTGGCATTTGTTTGTGATCGGCGGCAGCCTGCTGCATTTCGTGGCGATCATGCATTACGTGCTCTGACCTGCGGGAGGTCCAGCAACTCCCGCGCCCGGGTGCCGAAAATCTGCAGCAGGTCGGCCAACATATGCGGTGGCGGTTCGTGGGCGCGGGTCAAGGCGTAGAGGGTAATCGGCAGGGGGGGCGTGAGCGTACGAATACACACTGTCGCCGTGGAGGCACTGAGGGCGGTGAAGGGGTCGATGACCGTTATGCCCGCGCCCGATTCGACCATCGCCCTGGCCAGGGAATAGGTTTGTACGGAAATGCTTATTTGTGGCGGTGGGCTGACGTTTACCAGGTAGTTGTCGAGCTTTGCCGCCAACGGATCGGCGCTGGAAAGGCCGATCAGCGACGCGCTTGCCAGGTCGGCCAACGGCAGTGCCTTGTGTGATTCAGACTCAGGCCAGTAGCCTTTTGAGGCCAACGCCACCAGCGCTCCGTTCGCCAGAACCTGGGTGGTCAGGCCCGGGTGGCCGGAGAAATTGAGGGTCAACGCCAGGTCGATTTCACGCATCAGCAACTGCTGCACGAGCTCGCGGCTATGGTCGCTGGACAGCTCGCAGGCGATGTCCGGGTAGCTGCGCTTCCACTCCAGAATGGAGGGAGGCAGCAGTGACTGCGCCAGCGCGGGGATCGCCCCAATGCGCACACTTTGCTCAGGCGTATGGCGCAAGCTCTTGGCCAAGCGCTGCACCCCCTGCAGGCTCTTGGTCACTTTCTCTACTTCACTCTCAAGGGCCAGGGCTTCCGGGGTGGGCTGCAATTTGCCGCGTATTCTCAGAAACAAAGGAAAGCCCAATTGCAATTCGGCGTGTTGCAATACTTTGGTTACCGCCGGTTGTGAGACATGAAGCAACTGCGCGGCGGCGCTGACGGAGCCCGTCTGCCGGATGGCCTGGAAGATTTCTATATGTCGCAAGCGCATGAAGGTTCATAACCTCAACTTATGGGTCGCTTACCTTTATTCATTGTTCAACTTTTGTCACTGGAACCTACTCTGGAATTCGTTTCAATCCATGTGAGGTGTCAATATGGCAAGGCGAGTATGTATCATCGGCGGCGGCGTCATTGGCTTGGCGAGTGCTTATGCATGTGTGCGGGCAGGCATGGAAGTCACCCTGGTCGAAGCGCAAAAAAAGTTGGGTAATGCCAGCAGCTTCGCGAACGGTGGCCAACTGTCCTATCGCTATGTCACACCCCTTGCCGATGCCGGCGTGCCACTGCAGGCACTCAGTCTGCTGCTACGCTCGGAGTCGCCCCTGAAACTCAGACCCCGGCTGGACCTATCGCAATGGCGCTGGCTCGCGTCCTTCCTTGGGGCATGCCGCACCTCTGTCAACCGCACCAACTCCGCGCATTTGCTTCGCTTGGCGTCGATGAGCCAGGACGTGTTGAACCGTTGGCGGGTAGAGGACCATCTGGAGGGATTCAACTGGAAACGCAATGGAAAACTACTGACCTTCCGCTCCGAAGACAGTTTCGCAGAGGCGCGGCGCAAACTGACAGACCCCCTCCAGCAACAGGTGCTGTCGGCCGAAGACTGCCGCAAGCTTGAGCCTTCGCTGATGGAGGGCACCTTTATCGGGGGTATTTACAACCCCACCGAAGAGGTTGCCGATTGCCATGCGTTCTGCCAACTGCTGGGCGGTGAATTGGAGGCGTCGGGTCGTTGCCGCATTGTGTACGGACGCAAGGTGCAACGTATTCATGAGGCATTTGGTACGGTCGTGGCGGTGGAGCTTGAAGATGAAGTCCTCCCCGTAGAGAACCTCGTGCTGGCGGCAGGCCATAACAGTTCGAGCCTGGGGTTGCCGGGGATGCGTTTACCGCTTTATCCCCTCAAGGGCTACAGCCTCAGTGTGCCCATCGGCGAACATCATTGTGCGCCGAAGATCAGTGTGACGGACTACGATCGCAGGACTGTTTATGCCCGAATCGGCGAGCAGCTGCGTGTCGCCGCGATGGTCGATATGGTGGGCTTCAACAGCTCACTAGAGCCTAAGCGTCTGGCGGTCGTAAAACGCTTGGCCCGCCAGACATTTCCGATGGCCGGAAATTACGACGCTGCGGTTGAATGGGCAGGTATGCGGCCATCGACGCCCACGGGCCTGCCACTGATTGGCGCCAGCTCTTATCGCAATCTGTGGCTCAACCTCGGGCACGGCGCCCTCGGTTTCACGCTTGCGTGTGCCAGTGGCCAGTTGTTGGCTGAAATGATTGCCGAACGGCCCACTTCGATCGACGCCCATGTATTTCTTCCCAGGGCGGCCTGATCGCTAATTAGCGGAGTGTACAACGATGAATAATGATGTCTGGATAGGCGTGACACCGGCTCGAACGGCAGCCCGGCCCGTGGCCAGTGGTACCGCCTGATGCCAGAAAAAGTGGTTACCCGTCGCGTTTTCAAGGCATGTGCTTTCGTTTCGCTGGCGCTGGGAGGGCATCTGGCGCTGGCGGACGACTTCAGCGCAACCTTGAAAAAAATCACCACCACCCAACAAATTTCTGTCGGCTATCGCGATGCCTCTGTGCCGTTCTCGTATATCGGCGATCAGAGCGGCAGACCAATGGGCTATTCGGTGGACCTCACGCACAGGATCATCGAGCGACTTCGGGAAAAAACCGGCCTGCCGAAGTTGCGGGTGAAGTATCGCCTGGTGACGTCCCAGACTCGTATTCCATTGGTGCAGAACGGCACCGTCGACCTGGAGTGTGGCTCCACCGGGGTGACTGCCGAGCGACAGAAGCAGGTTGCGTTTTCCTATGGGTTTATCTATGTGACGGGGCAGTTATTGACGGCCAAGGACAGTGGCATCAATGGCTTTTCCGACCTCAAGGGCAAGCACGTAGTGACTACCGCCGGCACTACCAACGAGCGGTTTCTCAAACGCTACAACGCCGAGCATCAGAGCAATATGTTCGTGATCAGCGCCAGGGATCATGGCGAAGCGTTCAAGATGCTCGAAACCGGCCGGGCGGTAGCGTTCTATATGGATGACGCGTTGCTCTACGGCGAGCGCGCCAAGGCCAGGGATCCGCATCGTTGGGTGGTGGTGGGCAAGGAGCAGTCGCGGGAGATCTACAGTTGCATGGTGCGCAAGGATGACCCGCAGTTTCTCGCGGTGGTCAACGAAACCCTGGGCGAGCTGTACCGCTCGGGGGAGATCAACGGGATTTACCAGCGCTGGTTCGAGCAGCCGATTCCGCCCAAGGGCTTGAATCTGGAGTTCCCGATGACCAGCGAGTTGAAGGCGATTATCGCCAAGCCGGTGAGTGACCCAGTGGAGTAAGCCTGGGGCAACCCGATAAAACGGTGGGAGCAGGCAAGCCAGCTCCCGCAGTTGATTGGGGTTACCGAGTGAGGTTAGAAGTCGCCCCAGAGTTGTTGGGCGACGGATAGTGCGACGACAGGCGCTGTTTCGGTACGCAACACCCGCGGGCCGAGGCGGGCGGCGTGGAAGCCTGCACTCTGGGCCGTTTGGACTTCATTGTCGGTCAGCCCACCTTCGGGGCCGATCAAAAACGCGAGGCTGGAAGGCTTGGCGTGGCTGATCATCGGTTCTGCCACCGGGTGCAGCACCAGCTTCAAATCCGCCTCGGTTTGCTTGAGCCAGTCTGCCAGCAAGAGCGGTGGGTGAATCACCGGCACCGTCGAACGCCCACACTGCTCGCACGCGCTGATTGCCACCTGGCGCCAGTGCAGCAAGCGCTTGTCGGCGCGTTCGTCCTTGAGGCGCACTTCGCAGCGGTCGCTGAAGATCGGTGTGATCGCGTTGACGCCCAGTTCAGTGGCTTTCTGGATCGCCCAATCCATGCGCTCGCCCCGGGACAGGCCCTGGCCGAGGTGAATGTGCAGGGGCGACTCGGCCTGGCCGGCAACGCTTTCCGTGAGTTGCACGGTGACGCGTTTTTTACCGACTTCCAGCAAGGTGCCACGAAACTCCTGGCCAGAGCCGTCGAACAATTGCACGGCATCGCCTTCAGTCATGCGCAACACACGGCTGATGTAATGCGCCTGGGCTTCGGGCAGTTCGTGGTCACCGAGACTCAGCGGGGTGTCGGTGAAAAAGCGGGACAGTCTCATGTCTGTTCTCTGCAGAGGGTTATGTAGGAGCGAGGGGGACGCCTAGTTCTTGCTCGCGAAAAACGTACATTCGACGCAGCGGTGCGCCTGGAATGCCTTCGCGAGCAAGCTCGCTCCTACAAGGATTTCGGCAATCAACCCGGATCACGGAAGCCTGGGTGAAAATCTTTCGGCACGGCCACACTGACCTTGCTGTTGGTGGCGATATCGATGCCTTCGCTGGCCACCTCGGCCAGAAAGTCGATCTGCTCTGGCGTAATCACGTACGGCGGCAGGAAATACACCACGCTGCCCAACGGCCGCAACAGCGCACCACGTTCCAACGCATGCTCGAAGACCTTGAGGCCACGGCGCTCTTGCCACGGGTAGGCAGCCTTGGTGGCTTTGTCCTGCACCATCTCGATGGCCAGCACCATGCCGGTCTGGCGCACTTCGGATACGTGAGGGTGGTCCACCAAATGCGCGGTGGCGGTGGCCATGCGCTGGGCCAGGGCCTTGTTGTTCTCGATGACGTTGTCTTCTTCAAAGATATCCAGCGTCGCCAACGCCGCCGCACAGGCCAGCGGGTTGCCGGTGTAACTGTGGGAGTGCAGGAAGGCACGCAGTGTGGGGTAGTCATCGTAGAACGCGCTATAGACCTCTTCGGTGGTGACCACTGCGGCCAGCGGCAAGTAACCGCCAGTGAGGGCCTTGGACAGGCACAGGAAGTCCGGGCGGATGCCGGCCTGCTCACAGGCGAACATGCTGCCGGTGCGGCCAAAGCCTACGGCGATTTCATCGTGGATCAAGTGCACGCCATAGCGGTCGCAGGCTTCGCGCAGCAGCTTGAGGTACACCGGATGGTACATGCGCATGCCACCGGCGCCCTGAATCAGCGGCTCGACGATCACGGCAGCGACGGTGTCGTGGTGCTCGGCCAGGGTCTGTTCCATGGCCTGGAACATAGTGCGCGAGTGTTCTTCCCAGCTCATGCCTTCGGGGCGCAGGTAGCAGTCCGGGCTCGGCACTTTGATCGTGTCGAGCAGCAGCGCCTTGTAGGTCTCGGTAAACAGCGGTACGTCGCCCACTGACATCGCGGCGATGGTTTCGCCGTGGTAGCTGTTGGTGAGGGTGACGAAGCGCTTTTTGTTCGGCTGGCCGCGGTTGAGCCAGTAGTGAAAGCTCATCTTCAGCGCCACTTCGATGCAGGACGAACCGTTGTCGGCGTAGAAGCAGCGGGTCAGCCCTTCGGGCGTCATCGCGACCAGGCGCTCGGACAGCTCGATCACCGGTTGATGGCTGAAGCCGGCGAGGATCACGTGTTCCAGCTGGTCGACCTGGTCCTTGATGCGCTGATTGATACGCGGGTTGGCATGGCCGAATACGTTGACCCACCAGGAACTGACGGCGTCGAGGTAACGCTTGCCTTCGAAGTCTTCCAGCCATACGCCTTCCCCGCGCTTGATGGGCACCAGCGGCAATTGCTGGTGGTCTTTCATCTGGGTGCAGGGATGCCACAGCACCGCGAGGTCGCGTTGCATCCACTGGTTGTTCAAGCCCATCGGTGATCTCCTCGAAGCGGTCCTGCGGCGGGCGCAGGCGAAACAATCGCGCAAGCCTATGCAATGGTGGCGTGGCTCACAAGCCATTGTGGGGAAATTGGCGGTAAATGCAGGACGGACTGTCACGTTTCTTGGGAATAGTCTTAATCCCTTGTTAATTTATGATGCATAGCCTCTTTATCGTATTTCTCGATATTTCAAAGCAAAATTTTCCGCTTTAATTCGATAGGTAAAGCGCTAGTCTTGGGCACAGTTCTTACGGGATTAAGTACATGCAGCTACGCAATTCGCCGGCCCGCTATGGTTGGGTCAGCATGGTTCTGCACTGGGGCGTTGCCCTGGTGGTGTTCGGTTTGTTTGCCTTGGGCTTGTGGATGGTCGGCCTCGACTACTACAGCGCCTGGCGCAAAGATGCGCCCGACTTGCACAAGAGCATTGGCATCACGCTGTTCGCCATCATGTTGTTGCGGATCGTCTGGCGCCTGCTCAGCCCGCCGCCGCCACCGCTGGCCAGCTATAGCCGCATGACACGGATCGGTGCCGCATTTGGGCACGCGTTCCTTTATGTTGGGCTGTTTGCCGTGATGATTGCCGGTTACCTGATTTCCACCGCAGACGGTGTCGGTATCCCGGTGTTTGGCCTGTTTGAAATTCCTGCCGTGGTTTCCGGTCTACCGGACCAGGCAGATACCGCAGGTTGGGTGCACCTGTACCTGGCCTGGGTGTTGGTGGTCTTCGCCGGCTTGCACGGCGTGGCGGCACTGAAACACCATTTTATCGATCGTGATGCGACCCTTACGCGAATGCTGGGACGCAAAGCCTGATGTTCAACCTCGACTCACAAGGAATAGAAAGCATGTTGAAAAAAACACTCGCTGCGCTGGCAATCGGTTCTGCCCTGCTGTCCGCAGGTTCGGCGATGGCCGCTGACTACGTGATCGACAAGGAAGGCCAGCACGCCTTCGTCGATTTCAAGATCAGCCACCTGGGCTACAGCTTCATCACCGGTACCTTCAAGGACCTGGACGGCAAGTTCAGCTTTGACGCCGCCAAGCCCGAAGACGCCAAGGTGGAAGTGAATGTTCGCACCGCCAGCGTGTTCTCCAACCACGCCGAGCGCGACAAGCACGTCACCAGCAAGGACTTCCTGGATGCGGGCAAATTCCCTGATGCCAAGTTCGTTTCCACCAGCGTCAAGCCAACCGGCAAGAACGCTGATGGCAAGCAGACTGCCGATGTAACTGGCGACCTGACCTTCCACGGCGTGACCAAGCCTGTCGTGGTCAAGGCCACGTTCCTGGGCGAAGGCAAGGACCCATGGGGCGGCTACCGTGCCGGCTTTGAAGGCACTACCTCGATCAGCCGCAAAGAATTCTTCCCGGCTGGCATGGACGTAGGCCCACAGTCCGACGCTGTTGAGCTGTACATCACCTTTGAAGGTGTGAAAGCGAAGTAATGCTTCGTATGTAGGAGCGAGCTTGCTCGCGAAGGCCGCAAGGACACCGCGTTAAACCAGGATGCACGCGTTATCGTTGACGACCTTCGCGAGCAAGCTCGCTCCTACAGGCCAAAAAAAACCCGTATCTCGCGATACGGGTTTTTTTTATGCCTCGCGGTTGCGAGTCAGCAGCGCTGGTTTCTCACCACGAGGGCGGCCTGGCAGTTGGTCCAACTGCTCAGGTGTCGGGAAGCGATCCGCTTTCGACTCCTTGTGGATGATCTTCGGCGCCGGGCCACCACGCGGGTTTTGTACCGCAGGCTCGGACGAGCGAGGTTGATCGTCACGGGCTGGTCGGCGGTTGTTGCTGCGCGAGTCTTCGCGGCGGGCGTGGCCGTCACGCGGTGCGCCATTACGCGGGCCGCTGCGCTTGGCAGGCGGGGTACCGGTGGTGCCGCCGCTGCTGTTGCGCGGTGCGTTCTGGCGACCGCCCTGTGGCTGGCCGCTACGTGGAGCGCCTGCGCCCTGGGCCGGAGCCCCTGGACGACGACCACGGCCCTGGGCCGGTTTGGCCTGGGGCACGTAGTCGACGCGGTTACCGAAATTATCGATATCGTCGTCAAGGAACTCGTCGGGCGCGCGGTCGGACGCAGCGCGTGGCGGCTGGCTCGGCTGGCGCTGTTCGCGGGCCGGGGTGCCTTCACGGGGCTTCTGCTCACGGGCCGGGCGTTCGCCACGGCTGCTGGTCGCGGATTTTTCCTTGCCTTTGTCCTTGCCCTTGTCGCGACGGCCACCGCCACCACCGCCGCCGTTCGGGCCATCGCCCTTCGGACCGCGAGGGTTGCGCGGGTTACGCACATCCGGACGCTCGCGCGCTTCAGGCTTCTCGGCCTCCACGGCGCTGGCATCGAAGCCCATCAGGTCGCCGTCGGCGATTTTCTGCTTGGTCATGCGCTCGATGCTTTTTAGCAGTTTTTCTTCGTCCGGCGCGACCAGCGAAATGGCCTCGCCCGAACGACCGGCACGGCCTGTACGGCCGATACGGTGCACATAGTCTTCATCGACGTTTGGCAGCTCGAAGTTGACCACGTGTGGCAACTGGTCGATATCCAGGCCGCGTGCGGCGATATCGGTGGCCACCAGGATGCGCACGGTACCGGCCTTGAAGTCGGCCAGGGCTTTGGTGCGTGCGTTCTGGCTCTTGTTGCCGTGGATGGCAACGGCGGTGAGACCGTGCTTGTCCAGGTACTCGGCCAGGCGGTTGGCGCCGTGCTTGGTGCGGGTGAACACCAGCACCTGTTCCCAGGCACCGTGGGTGATCAGGTGCGCCAGCAGCGAGCGCTTGTGGCTGGCCGCCAGGCGGAACACACGTTGCTCGATACGCTCGACCGTGGTGTTCGGTGGCGTGACTTCGATGCGCTCGGGGTTGTGCAGCAGCTTGCCAGCCAGGGCAGTGATGTCCTGGGAGAACGTTGCCGAAAACAGCAGGTTCTGACGTTTGGCCGGCAGGCGGGCGAGGACCTTTTTCACGTCATGGACAAAGCCCATGTCGAGCATGCGGTCGGCTTCGTCCAATACGAGGATTTCCACGTGGGACAAATCGACGCTGCCTTGGCCGCACAGGTCGAGCAAACGACCTGGGCAGGCTACCAGCACGTCGACACCACGGGACATGGCCTGAACCTGTGGGTTCATGCCGACGCCGCCGAAGATGCAGGCACTGACGAACTTCAAGTCGCGGGCATACAGCTTGAAGCTGTCGTGCACTTGGGCTGCGAGTTCGCGGGTTGGGGTCAGGACCAGTACGCGCGGTTGGCGCGGGCCGTGACGTTGGGATTTGTCCGGGTGACCGTTGGGAAACAACCGCTCCAGGATCGGGAGGGCGAAACCGCCGGTTTTACCAGTACCTGTCTGAGCCGCGACCATCAGGTCGCGACCTTGCAACACGGCGGGAATGGCCCGCTGTTGCACCGGAGTAGGCTCGGTATAGCCCGCTGCCTCGATGGCGCGGACTAAAGCCTCGGAGAGACCGAGGGAAGCAAAGGACATGAGTAATCCTGTTTTAGTTAGGGCTTGGCCCAAAGGGATAATCTTGCCGGGCGTGAATGGCGCTTAGGGGAGCGCAACCCCGTCCGGTCCTGCTGCGTCTGGCGGGCACTCCACCGGCTCGCGCGGGCCGCAAAGCTGCGCAGTAGCTGGGTTGGGTGCCGTTTTCAAGACCCGAGCGGCCGGGCGTAAGCCTGGCGGAAAGGCCGCAGTATAACAGAGCAATCACTGCGCGCTGCTTTCCTGCTGCTCAACGGCGTGTTCGGGGGCGGGTATGGGGGCCGTTTGCTCGTGCATCCGGCCATATTTGGCGCTCAAGGTGGCATAGGCCGGCTCTTGCTTGAAGCGCTTGAGCTCGGCGGCAAAGCGTTGCACCAGCAGGTCCATGCCTGCGCCACGGCGTACCGCAAGAAATTGCTGCTGGCGGCTGACCACCACCGACGCCTGGCTGACTTTACCTTCCAGGCCCAGCGCCTTGATCACGTGGTGCCCCACGCGCCGGTCAGTCACCACCATATCGATGCGCCCCAGCATGAGTTTGCCAAAATTGGCTTCATGGCTGGGCGCGGGCTCGCGCTGGAAGGTGTTGGACTCACTGAACGCGTCGCCATACAGGTAACCAGGGGAAACGCCAACGGTCAGGCCGCGCAGGTCGTCGAGGGCGGCGGCGGGGTGGGGGCGTTCGTTGGCATAGAACAAGACAAATTCGACTTCCGACAACGGCTCGCTGGGATAGAGCAGCAACGCGTCGCGCTCCTGGCTGTGGAAAATATCCAGCGCGCCGTCGGCGTGGCCCTGCTCAAGCATCGCCAGGCAGCGCTTCCAGGGCAGGAACTGCCATTGCACCTCCACCCCCAGGCGCTGGAACACGATCAGGGTGGTTTCATAATCCAGGCCGGCCATGGTGCCGTTGTCTTCGTAGACATAGGGCGCCCAAGGCTCGGTGACAATGCGCAGTTTCTCGCCATGAGCGGCCAGGCTCAGGCAAGAAAACAACACAGCGGTGAACAGCTTGAAGAGGACGGGCATACCCTGAGGTTACGACGCTCCCCGAATAAAGAGAAGCTCTGGCACGCGCATTGGCGGGCAGCGTTACTTCGCGGGAGCGTTCAGCAGGTGTTCCTGGATCGCTGCGCGGCGCTCACCCAGAATCAAACGCACCACGGGGTTGGCGAACCAGTGTTCCAACTGGTGGGCATCAATCGGGCGCTTCTGGCGTTCTTCCTGGTTTTGTCGGGCCTTGTCCCACCAGACCGGGCCGCACGCCTGGTCGAACTCGTTTTCGTGTTCGTAGCAGCCGTAGAGGATTTCGCGGATGAACTGTTGCTGGTGCTTGGGCAGCAGCAGGGTGATCAGCTTGTACATCAAGCGCTGAAAACGCGGCGGGCGCGGCAGGTGCGAGGAGACCTGACGCGTATCGGCCAGGGCTTGTGCGCTGGTGGGCGCGCTGGCGTGCTTGGCGATCCACGCCTTGACCTTGGCTCGGAACAGCTGTTTGCGGCTCCAGTAATGGTGGATCAGGTCCGGGCACTCGCGCACCTTCACGGTGCGGTAGGCGGCGATGGACAGGCAGAACTCTTCCAGGGTGTAGGCGCCCTGGGCATGGGGAAACAGTTCATCCATCAACTCGATGGAGCGGTCGAGGATGTGCGCATCCTGTTGGGTCAGGCCCATGACGCCGGAGTTGAGGGTCATCATGTCATCGTCGGCCACGCCCATATCCAGCAGGCGCTGGCGCAGGGCGGTGTACAGGATGCTTTCGTGGTTGTCGCCGTACTTGGTGTAGAAGGCGTTGCACAACAAGGTGCCGGGCTGTACGCGTTCGAACAGGGCCGTGGGCGAATGATGGAAGAAGGTGTCGGTGTCGATCAGCAGCGCCACCGGGGATTCTTGCAGTACCTGGCGCAGCACCACGTGCTTGGTGCGAAAGTGATAGCCGTGAGGCTCGCTCCAGCGCTTGCGGGTGGCTTCGTCCAATGGGCGCACGCGCACCGGCAGCAGGCGATAGGGCTCGGGGTTGTCGCTAAATACCTGGATGTCGATGTTCGCGTCCGGGGTGTCCTGCAGGAACGCCAGTGCGCTGGCGATGCTGAATACTGCTTCCTGATGGTAGGTGTCGGCGCCGAAGACCAGGTAGACCAGTTGCGGGCGAGACGTCGGGGGCATTGTATTCATGGACTGCGGGGTTCCGTGGGTAACGTAAAACGACAAAGGCCCTCGTCAGAACGAGGGCCTTGGCACAACCTTGCAAGCGTTAACGTGGCAGCTTGAGGTTGTTCCAGATGGCAAGGCTGGGTTCAGCCTGGTTCAGGGTATAGAAATGCAACCCTGGCGCACCACCTTGCAACAATTGCTCACACATCTCGGTGATGACCTGCTCGCCGAACGCCTGGATGCTTTTGACGTCATCGCCATAGGCTTCCAGTTGCTTGCGCACCCAGCGTGGGATCTCGGCGCCGCAGGCGTCAGAGAAGCGCGCCAGCTTGCTGTAATTGGTGATGGGCATGATGCCCGGCACGATGGGGATATTCACGCCCATCGCCCGTACACGCTCGACGAAGTAGAAGTAGCTGTCGGCGTTGAAGAAATACTGGGTGATTGCGCTGTCGGCGCCGGCATTGGCCTTGCGCACGAAATTCTGCAAATCGTCTTCGAAATTACGCGCCTGGGGGTGCATCTCCGGGTAAGCGGCCACTTCGATGTGGAAGTGATCGCCACTTTCTTCGCGGATGAAGCTCACCAGGTCGTTGGCGTAGCGCAGCTCACCGCTGGCCATGCCCATACCCGATGGCAGGTCGCCACGCAGCGCAACGATGCGCTTGATGCCGGCGGCTTTGTATTGGGTCAGCAGGCTACGCAGGTCGGCCTTGCTGTCGCCCACGCACGACAAGTGCGGAGCGGCGGGAACTTTGACTTCACTTTCCAGCTGCAACACGGTGTTGATCGTGCGGTCACGGGTCGAACCGCCAGCGCCGTAGGTGCAGGAGAAGAAATCAGGGCTGAAGCTGGCCAACTGCTTGGCAGTGGTCATCAGTTTTTCATGCCCAGCATCGGTCTTGGTCGGGAAGAACTCGAAGCTGTAGCGACGGTCTTGGGACATGGTCATACCCTTGGAAACTCGAAAGCCTGGAAGGCATACGCAATCGATGCGGGCGCCTGGCTTTCTGTGGGAGCTGGCTTGCCTGCGATAGCATCAGCTCGGTGTTACTGGAACACCGAGGCGCCTGCATCGCGGGCAAGCCCGGCTCCCACAGAAGAGCCGGCGCCAGCAAGATCGATCAGTAGCGGTAAGCGTGCGGCTTGAACGGACCTTCAACCGTCACGCCGATGTAGTCGGCCTGGGTCTTGGTCAGTTGAGTCACCACGCCGCCGAAGCCGCGGACCATTTCCAGGGCCACTTCTTCGTCGAGTTTCTTGGGCAGTACTTCGACGGTCAGGCGCTCGGCTTTCTGGGCTGGCGACAGGTCGGCGTACTTTTGTTCGAACAGGAAGATCTGCGCCAGCACCTGGTTGGCGAACGAGCCATCCATGATGCGGCTTGGGTGGCCAGTGGCGTTGCCCAGGTTCACCAGGCGGCCTTCGGCCAGCAGGATCAGGTAGTCATCGTTCTGTGGGTCGAAATCACCAGCGCCGGTACGGTGAACCTTGTGTACCTGCGGCTTCACTTCTTCCCATGCCCAGTTCTTGCGCATGAAAGCGGTGTCGATCTCGTTGTCGAAGTGACCGATGTTGCAGACAACGGCGCGCTTCTTCAGGGCCTTGAGCATGTTCGCATCGCACACATTCACGTTACCGGTGGTGGTGACGATCAGGTCGATCTTGCCCAGCAGGGCTGCGTCGATGCAGGCTTCGGTGCCGTCGTTCTGGCCGTTGATGAACGGCGAAACCACTTCGAAACCGTCCATGCAGGCTTGCATGGCGCAGATCGGGTCAACTTCGGAGACCTTGACGATCATGCCTTCCTGACGCAGGGACTGGGACGAACCCTTGCCCACGTCACCGTAGCCAATCACCAGGGCTTGCTTGCCCGACAGCAGGTGGTCGGTGCCGCGCTTGATCGCATCGTTCAGGCTGTGACGGCAGCCGTACTTGTTGTCGTTCTTGCTCTTGGTCACCGAGTCGTTGACGTTGATGGCCGGGATTTTCAGCTCGCCCTTGGCCAGCATGTCCAGCAGGCGGTGTACGCCGGTGGTGGTCTCTTCGGTCACGCCGTGGACGCGGTCGAGGATCTGCGGGTACTTCTTGTGCAGCAGCTCGGTGAGGTCGCCGCCGTCGTCAAGAATCATGTTGGCATCCCAAGGCGCGCCATCTTTGAGGATGGTTTGCTCCAGGCACCACTCGTACTCTTCTTCGGTCTCGCCTTTCCAGGCGAATACCGGGATACCGGCAGCAGCGATAGCGGCAGCGGCCTGGTCTTGAGTCGAGAAGATGTTGCAGGACGACCAACGCACTTCGGCACCCAGGGCAACCAGGGTTTCGATCAGCACGGCAGTCTGGATGGTCATGTGGATGCAGCCGAGAATCTTGGCGCCCTTGAGCGGCTGCTCAGCGGCGTACTTGCGACGCAGGCCCATCAGGGCTGGCATTTCGGATTCGGCGATAAAGGTTTCGCGACGGCCCCAGGCAGCCAGGGACATATCGGCGACTTTGTAGTCATTGAAATCAGCAGGCGTCATTACAGCGCTCATAGAGAGCCTCCATTCGTAGTGTGCGAATGGGCGCCGTTGTGCGTTTAGTATCAGGCCAGGGCAACCAGGCCGGACAACGCCCCATCCGAGCCTGACAGGTTGAACCTGCTGCAGCGCCCCTCGGACAGGTGGCGGGAGAACGGTATCAACCGAAGATGACCGTTTTGAAACGGAGGCGATTATAGCCGTGTAAGCGGCACTTCCCAAGCCTTTCTATCCGGCGGCATGAAGATCGCTCATGGGCCTGATAGCTAATGGCTCATAGAGCTTGGGCCCTGGCTCTGCCATGATGCTGCCCATCATTTGGCAAGACGCTTTGGAGTGATCATGAACTTCCACACCCGCAAATGGGTAAAACCCGAAGACCTCAACCCCAACGGCACCCTGTTCGGCGGCAGCTTGCTGCGCTGGATCGACGAAGAAGCGGCCATCTACGCGATTGTCCAGCTCGGCAACCAGCGCGTGGTCACCAAGTACATCTCGGAAATCAACTTTGTCAGCGCCTCGCGCCAGGGCGACATCATTGAACTGGGCATCACCGCCACCGAGTTCGGCCGCACCTCCATCACCCTGACCTGTGAAGTGCGTAACAAGATCACGCGCAAAAGCATCCTGACCGTAGAAAAAATGGTCTTCGTCAACCTGGGCGAAGACGGTTTGCCGGCACCCCACGGCCGTACCGAAATCAAGTACGTGAAGGACCAGTTCAAGGACGACAGTCTTCCCGAGTAACAACTGCATGGCGTGATTTGCGTTACCAAATCATTCCACATGGATCTATCCGAGGCTCTCTCATCACTCAGGCCTACACCCTGTAGAGAGAGCCTCGTGTATGAAAGTCTCCAGTTCTGTTGTACAGAATCAGCCCCCTCAGCCTCAGACCACCGGCCAGGACGTAAAGACGCCTCTGGTCAAAGGTGTGGGCGAGCGCAACCTGAGTATTTATCGTCACAGCGATGGACGTGTGGAGGTGGTGCTGTCACCGCCGCCGCCCGCTCACTTGGTACTCAGTGGCGGTGGCGCCAAGGGCATTGCCTTTCCAGGGATGGTGCAGGCGCTTGAAGAGGCCGACAAACTCAAAGGCGTCAAAGTGGTTTCCGGCGCTTCTGCCGGCGCCATTTCCGCCGCGCTGCTCGCCAGCGGCATGGATGCCAAGGCCTTTACGCAACTGTCGAATAACCTTGACCTGCCCAGCCTGCTCAATAGCAAAGACCCGGTCACGGCGTGGTTGCAGGAGGCCAGTTCCCAGATCGGCAAATTCGTCGGGAAAGTGCCAGGGCCGGCGGGTAATATCTCTCAACTGCTGCTGACGTTGCTGCCGCGCCTGCAAACCGATGGGCAGCCGCTGGAAGACTTGATTCGCAACGAATCGCGTCAATCGCTTCTTGCCCATATCGCGGGTATGCCCGCAGCCAACCGGCCCCCGGAAGTCACCGCAATTGCCGAACGGCTTAGCGCTGGCGGTGGCCCCACTTTTCGCGACCTGGAGATCTTGAGCCGGCATATTCCGGCGATCAAGCAACTGAACATCACCGGCACGGGCATGTTCGATGGCCGCCCGCAGTTGGTGGTATTCAATGCCAGCCTCACCCCAGATATGGATATCGCCCGCGCCGCGCTTATTTCGGGTGCCCTGCCTGGCCTGTTCAAGAGCCCCACCGAACAGGGGCACGGGTTTCAGGCTGCGTCAGAGGTCACTGCGTTTCAGGACGGCGGGTTGCTGCTCAATACCCCAGCGCCGGGTGTCATCGAGCGTTCGTTCCCTGAAAGCCCTCTGGGCAAGGACGAAGCCCTGATCGTCAAGTTCGAGTCTGACAAACCGTCAACGCCCCCCCAAAGCGGTGGTTTTTTCAGCTATCTGACCGACACGTTCACCGGCACGCCACACACCGCCGCTGAAAGCTATCAGGATGACCGGCTCAAAACGTATTCGGAGCAAACGGTAACGTTGCCGTTGAACTCCGATAAAGGTGACTATCGCGGCCTGCTCGGTGGCACCGTCAATTTCACCATGACCCCCGAGCAGAAACAGCATTTGCAGGCCCAGGCTCGCCAGACTGTGTCAGGGCACCTGCAAAAACGTGAGCTGGAGCGTGAGCACCATGAATTCCCCTCGTTGAACGATGCCGTGATGGCGATGGATGATCAAATGCTCGCCAGCGTGCAGGACGAATTGCAAAAGGACCCGGCCGGCGCCGAGGCGTTGCGTTTTCGCAAAGACGCACAACAGGCGTTAAAGGCGTTGGACAGCGCGATTGCCGAAGCCAATCAAACCGACACGTCGCTGGTGATTACGCCAAAGATAGCCTCGGCGCTGCGCAATCTGGACGCCCTCGCCCGTAGACCCGAGGATATCGAATGGCTGGGCAAGCGCCTGAATGCGCCAGGCCAGCGTAATTTTCAGCAACTGCTGCAGGTGGGCGCCAAACGCGGGACGGGCAATGGCTCTGGCCTGTCCAAGGTGTTGAGCAGCGCTGTCACTGAAATGCACAAACGCGATATTGGGGTGAAGGCAGAGAATTTTATTCGCGAAGTGATTTATCCCTCGCTATACCGCCCTGGACAACCGGCTGCCAACGTCGAGTTATTGCAGCGCGCGGTGCGTGATCTGGGCGAGGCGACGACGCCGGCGGAGTTCAATCGTGTGCTTGATGGCATCGTCACACACTACCGGGCGCGCAATAAACCCTGGAGTAAACCCTTCAGCTCTACCACCGTGGAGCAGGCCAAGGCCTGGCGTATTCCGGTTTAGTTGCGGTGCCACTGAACAGCCATCGTCGCGGCGTGTCGTAGCTACAGGCACCCCTTGGACTCTGGTACATCATGGCCACTCAAGCAGACGGCAAGACCCCCAACCTGTCGCAGGAAGAGCAGCAGGACGTTGATGACAACCAGCCGCCTCGCGCGGCTGTATTACACGAAATTATCCGCACCCAAGGCGACCAGGAGCTGGAGCGCAATGTGGCCGCGTTGTGGTGGTCGGCACTGGCTGCCGGCCTGACTATGGGCCTGTCGCTGATGGGCATGGGCCTGCTGAATTCGCGCCTGCCGGACGGTGACGAATTCAAGGTGATCGCCAGCTTTGGCTATTGCGCAGGTTTTCTCGCGGTGATTCTTGCCCGTCAGCAATTGTTTACCGAAAACACCCTGACCGCCGTGCTGCCGGTGATGAGCAAACCGACCCTGGCCAATGCCGCGCGCTTGTTGCGGCTGTGGACGGTGGTGCTGGTGGGCAACCTGTGTGGCACCTTGCTGGTGGCCTACGTGATGCTGCACCTGCCGATCTTCGATACCAAGACCGACCTGGCCTTCCTCGAGATCGGGCGCAAGGTCATGGAGAACGACCCCGCGCAGATGTTCGCCAAGGGCATCGTCTCCGGTTGGATGATCGCCACCATGGTCTGGATGATTCCGTCGATGGAAAGTGCCAAGCTGTGGATCATCATCCTGATCACCTACTTCATGGCACTGGGGGACTTCACCCATATCGTCGTCGGTTCAGCCGAAGTGTCCTACCTGGTGTTTGCCGGCGAGTTGCCGTGGAAGGATTTCTGGCTGGTCTTCGCCGGGCCGACCCTGGCCGGCAATATCATCGGCGGTAGTTTCATCTTTGCGTTGATCAGCCATGCGCAGGTTCGCAGCGAGGCTTCCGTGCCTGCTGTTACTCAATCTCATACGCGGGCCAAGCCCCGTCAGGATAAGGACAAAGCCTGACCTCGCCCTGGCTGAAGCGTCAGGCCTTGAATGGCACGCTGGGAGGCTCGGAGGCCGGCGTGCTGTCGGGTGCCTTGAGCTGGCCCTCCCAGCGTGCGATCACCAAGGGTGCCAATGCGTTGCCCAGAACGTTCAGTGCGGTGACGGGCATATCCATCAGCCGGTAGATGCCTGCGATGATCGCCACGCCTTCCACTGGCAGCCCTGCGGCGGTCAAGGTCGCGGTCAGGATGATGAACATGAAGCCTGGCACGCCTGCCGCGCCCTTTGAGGTCAGCACCATGATCAAGACCAGCATGCCTTGATCCGCCAGGCTCAAGTCGATGCCATACGCCTGGGCGATGAACAGCGTGCCCAGCGCAGCAAACAGCGATGCGCCATCCAGATTGAACGAGTACCCCAGCGGGATCACCATGCTGGTAATGGGCCGTGGCGCGCCATAGCGCTCCATCTTCTCGATCAGTTGAGGCATCACCGTCGCCGAGGCGGCGCTGCTGAAGGCCAGTAGCAATTCACTGCGTATTTCCCGCAGCAGGTGAAAAAAACCGACGCCGGCCAAGCGTGCCACTGCCCCCAATACACACAGGGCAAACAAGAGCACCGCGACATAGGTCGTGCCGATCAGCTTGGCCAGCGGCAGCAACGCGCTGAGGCCAAAGCTGGCGACGGTGACCGCGATCAGCCCGAAAATACCTATCGGCGAGTAATGCATGACCAGGTGGGTGACCTTGAACATGGTGTCGGAAACGCCTTGCATCACGCTGATCAACGGCGCTTTGCGCTCCTCGGGCAGCAACGACAAGGCACACCCGAACAGGATCGCGAAAAACAGCACCGACAGCAGTTTGCCCTGTGACATGGCCAGGACGATGTTGTCCGGCACGATGGCCAGCAGTACCTGGCCCAGGTTCTGTGGGGTGCCACTGGAGGCCAGCCCCGTGGCCGGTGCCTGCAGCGTGCTGCCGAATTCGGCGCCCGAACCTGGCTGCACCACATTGCCAACCAGCAGGCCGAAGACGATGGCAATGCTGGTGATGGTGAAGAAGTACACGAAGGTCTTCAGGCCGACGCGACCCAGGGCAGCCGGGTTGCCCATGCCGGCGATGCCGACGGTCATGCAGGCGAAGACGAGCGGCACGACGATCATCTTCATCAGCTTGATGAACAGGTCGCCCGCCGGTTGCAGCAGGTTGTCGATGAACCAGGCTTTTTGCTCGGGAAATTGGTTGAGCAGGATGCCGACGATTATCCCGGCAACCAGGCCGATCATAATGCGGGTGATGAGGCTGGTGGGTTTTCTGACGGTCATGGGGGTGGCCCTTATTGTTGTGGTTGTCAGGGATTTACTGGGCGAACAAACCTTCGAAGTCCTTGAACCCTTTGACTTCGATCGGGTTACCGCTGGGGTCGAGGAAAAACATCGTGCGCTGCTCGCCCGGTTCGCCGGCAAAGCGCGTCACAGGTGGGATCTCAAAGCGCGTGCCCAGGCGGGTGAGGCGCTCGGCAAGCGTTAGCCACTCATCAAGTGGCAACACCACGCCCAAGTGCGGCATCAGTACATGGTGCTCACCGACCAGGCCGGTGCGTGTGGTTGGGAAGGGCGTACCCAGATGCAGTGAGAGTTGATTGCCGAAAAAGTCGAAGTCGATCCAGGTCTCGCTGCACCGGCCCTGCGTGCAACCCAAAACATCTCGATAAAAAATGCGCGCCTCGTCTAAGTCATAAACATGGTATGCAGCGTGAAAGGGTCTGTTCATGGCTGGCTCTCCAAGTGAGGAGCTTTCAGGGTAAACAGGCGGTGCCGCCAGGGTAAAACGGGTTTGCCTTGGTCTGAGCGAAAGGAAAACTTATGGATGTTCGATTCCTGAGGAGCCTGGTCGCGGTCATTGAAACCGGGTCCATAGCCGCTGCCGCACGCCGAGAAAACCGCAGCGCGGCGGCGATCAGCCAGCGGGTCAAGGCGCTTGAGCGCACGCTGGGTTGTACGCTGCTCATGCGCACGGCACATGCCGCGTGGCCTTCGGATCAATGCTTGCTGCTCTTGCCCAGAATCCAGGCCGTCATTGAACAGGCGCGCCAGCTGCAGGAACACCTGAGCCAGGACGAGTTATCGGGGGAGATTAAAATCGGGGCCATCTCCACGGCGCTGACCGGCGTCTTGCCCGGAGTGATCGAGCGGCTGACGGTGTCGGCACCCAAGCTGAGGCTGAAGATCACACCCGGCGATTCCAGAAGCCTTTACGAGAAGTTACTCAACCAGCAATTGGATGCGGCGATACTGGTGCGGCCGCCCTTTCAACCGCCCAAAGCCCTGTCGATGGCCTTGCTGCGTGCCGAACCCTTGATTCTGATTGCGCCCGCCGAGCGGGGGGCGCAACCACTGGCTGCCTTGTTATGCGAGCGCCCCTTCATCCGCTATGACGCTCGCTCCTGGGGTGGGCAGATCGCCCAGCGTTTTCTGGATGAACAGTCCTTCGACCCCGAGGTGTTATGTGAGCTGGATGCGCTGGAAACTATCCTGATGCTGGTCGCCCAAGGGATGGGGGTATCGCTGGTGCCGCAGTGGGCGGGGATGCCCAGCAACGGCATCCGCGTGTTACCGGCTGGCGACCCGAAGTGCTATGCGCGCGAGTTGGTGGTCATGTGCGGCTCGACACCGCGTCGCCCGTTGGCGATGCGGCATCTGCTTGAAGTGTTGCGCGGCGCAGTTACTGAGGCCCAGTAACGCGGCTGACAACGCGACCAATCGTCAACCCCTGCAACAGGATCGAAGACAGCACCACGATGTAGGTGATGCTCAGTAACAAGTCACGCTCCGGGCCCAAGGGCAGGGCCAAGGCCAGTGCCACCGAGACGCCGCCGCGCAGGCCGCCCCAGGTGAGGATGCGAATAGTGCCGCGTGGCACCGTGCGCCAACGGCGCAGCAACAGGATCGCCGGGGCCACGGTCAGCAGGCGTGAGAGCAGGATCGCCACCGCCAGCAGGCTGGCCGCGAACACGTGCAGCCAGTTGAAAGGCAATAACAGCAACTCCATGCCGATCAGCGCAAACAGCAAGGCGTTGAGCATGTCATCGAGCAGTTCCCAGAAACCGTCCAGGTAGCGACGCGTCATGTCGTTCATCGCCAGCTTGCGGCCCAGGTTGCCGATGATCAGCCCCGCAACCACCATCGCAATCGGTGCAGATACATGCAGTTCCGAAGCCATGGCCGAGCCGCCAATCACCAGGGCGAGGGTCAGCATGACTTCGATCTGGTACTGTTCGATGCTCTTGATCATCAGGTACACGAGGTAGCCGATCAGCCCGCCAAACAGCACGCCGCCAATGGCTTCGTGGGCAAACAGCATGGCCGTGGCGCCCACGGTGGGCGTCTCACCCAACTGTGCGATGCCCAGCAGCACGGTAAACACCACCACGGCGGTGCCGTCATTGAACAGCGACTCGCCGACGATGGTGGTCTTCAGCGGTTTGGAGGCATTGGCGGTCCGCAGCACGCCGAGCACCGCAATGGGGTCGGTAGGGGAAATCAGCGCGCCGAACAGCAGGCAGTAAAGGAAGCTCACGTGCCAGCCAAACAGGGCGAAGATGTAGTACGCCAGGCTGCCGATCACCACGGTGGCGATCAACACGCCAAAGGTTGCCAGCAGGCCGATGGGCCAGCGGTAGCTGCGCAAGTCGTTCAAGTTGACGTGCAAGGCGCCGGCGAACAGCAGGAACGACAGCATCCAGTTCATCAGCAAATCGCCGAAGTCGGTCTGGCCGATCAGCTGTTGGACGCGCTCCTCTAAGCCTGGGTAGCCGAGCACGCTCAGGCCTTGCAGGATCAGCGAGAACAGCAGTGCAGTGACCATCACGCCGATGGTGGGCGGCAGGCCGATAAAGCGGAAGTTCACATAAGTGAGCAGGGTGGTGAGGCAGATGAAGGCGGCGACAAGTTCAAGCATCCGGGGTCCTTGGAGCAGGGAAATATAGGCGCACGGGGTGCGTCGAATCGGGCTTTAGTATAAACAGGTGCTGTTACATGACGTATCAATTAAGCAGGTTCGGGTGGTAGCGACAGCCCTGGCCCTGGTGCGCAAGTGTGCAGCCTTCAGCCTGTTCTGGCGCACCCAGTGGCGGTTGGGCTTGAGCGTGGGGCTGTGCGTATTGTTGAGCTACGCTTTGGTACTTTGGGCCATGCAGTTGGGCTCGATTGCCGAAGCTGCTGCGCTGCGGGAAGTCAGTGTGATCCTGGTGGTGCTGTTCGGCATGCGTTACTTGAAAGAACCTTTTGGCCGTCCACGGCTCATAGCCTGTGGGTTGGTGTTGATTGGCATGTTGGTGATGAAGCTCTAACCGTCGGATAAAACTAAAAGGAATCGGTGATGACAGTCGCTTTATGGTGTGTGTTGATCGCAATCTTTCTGCCGTACATTTGCACCGGTGTGGCCAAGTTCAGTACAGGCAAGTTCGGGCCTCGGGATAACCACGACCCGCGTGCCTTCCTCGATAGCCTGGAAGGCGTCGCCAAGCGTGCTCATAGCGCGCAACTCAACAGTTTCGAAGTGACACCGGCGTTTGCCGCCG
Source organism: Pseudomonas salmasensis (assembly GCF_014268375.2). Classification (NCBI taxonomy): domain Bacteria; kingdom Pseudomonadati; phylum Pseudomonadota; class Gammaproteobacteria; order Pseudomonadales; family Pseudomonadaceae; genus Pseudomonas; species Pseudomonas salmasensis. Next base: position 3,058,956 of record NZ_CP077083.1, on the reverse strand, counting down.
CAGTGATCGTTGCGCACCTGGCCGGCAACGCCGACCTGGTGACGATCAACGTGCTGGCAGTGCTGTTTATCACCAGCCGCCTGCTGTACATCATCTGCTACCTGGCGGACTGGGCGATCTTGCGTTCGCTGGTGTGGGCAGTGGGTATGGCGCTGATTGCGAGTTTCTTCTTCGTCTCGATGTAAGGGATGCTGTAGGAGCGAGCTTGCTCGCGAAGAACGTCAACGATAACGCGTGCTTCCTGAATGGACGCGGTGTCTGTGAGTTTTTTGCGAGCGAGCTCGCTCCTACATTTGGTTATAAACGGTGGTCAGGTGCCGGCAGGCGCATCCGGCACCTGGGGCAACGCCGCGCCCTTTGGCCACAGCATCCAGATCTGCCCTTGCTGTTTCATATTCCCCGCCAACTCGCCTGCGGCATTGCCTGTGCCCCAGAACAAATCTGCGCGCACTTCGCCGGTGATTGCGCCGCCGGTATCCTGGGCTGCGACTGGGCGTGCCAGTGGCGTGCCGTCTGGTTTGGTGGTCGACAACCACAACAGGCTGCCCAGCGGAATCACCTTGCGATCCACCGCCACGCTGTAGCCGGCGGTCAATGGCACGTTCAGCGAACCACGGGGGCCTTCGTTACTGTCGGGGCGGGCGCTGAAGAATACGTAGCTGGGGTTGCTCGCCAACAGTTCCGGGATGCGCTGCGGGTGGGCCTTGGCCCAGGCGCTGATGGCGCCCATGGTCACCTCTTCTTTTTTCAGCTCGCCTTGTTCCACCAGCCAGCGGCCGATAGGGCGGTACGGGTAGCCGTTCTGGTCGCCGTAACCCACACGCAGTTGGCGCCCGCCGGCCAGTTGAATACGCCCCGAGCCCTGGATCTGCAGGAATTGCAGGTCCATCGGGTCGGTCAGCCAGGCGATCGGCTTGGCGGTGGAGCCTTGGCTGTTGAGGGTGCTGGCATCGTCATACGGCTTGAGCACACGACCTTCCAGGCGCCCGCGCAGGCGCTTGCCCTTGAGCTCCGGGTAGATGCTCTCGAGGTTGACGATGATCAGGTCGTCCGGCACGCCGTATACCGGCACGTGGGCGGTGGCGGTCTTGGTCAGGCTGCCGGGGTAGACCGGCTCGTAATAACCTGTGATCAAGCCGTTTGGCGTGTTGTTGGCCGAACGCAGGCCAAAGACATCCAGGTGTTCCTTGAGAAAGCCACGAACCGCCACGGCATCGCCCGGTACGCTGGCCGCGGCCGCACAGGTCGCGCCCCAGATCAGGTCGGCCTTGAGGCGCTGGCAGGCGCTGCGCCAGGATTCAAACCCGGCGAGCAAGTCACTGTCGGAAACGCTCGGCAGGGCTTCCCACGGTGCGCTCACATAGGTGGCAATGGCGTGAGGTTTGGTGGGTTCCTGGGCAACTTCTTTGCCGGTGTCTTTGCCGGCATCGCAGCCGGCCAGTAGCGCGATCATCGGCAGGGCCCACGCCAGGCGCCGGCCCCAGGGTTTGAAGGTGACATTCATGTAGGTAGTTCCTGAAACGATTGCCCGTGCTTCACTGCATCCGGGCAACCCTTATTATTAATAGGGCTATTGGTCTTTGCGGGCGGTGCGAGGATACTGGCCGCCGTTTCCCGTGACCTTGAAGCCATGATGATGTTAAAAAAATTGACTGTTGTATTGCTGGCCTGCCTGGCGGTGTCTGCCTGTGGCGGTGTTGACCCCAATTCTCCCCTGGGCCAGCGCAAGGCGATCTTCAAGCAGATGCTCAAGACCGGTGAAGACCTGGGCGGCATGCTGCGCGGGCGTATCCCATTCGATGGCGCCAAGTTCGCCGAGGGTGCGGTCAAGCTGGATGCGTTGTCCCATGAGCCGTGGAAACATTTCCCGAGCGTGCGCGAAGAAGACCACACCAGTGCCAAAGATGAGGTGTGGCAAAAGCAGGCGCAGTTCCAGCAACTGGCCCGTGACCTCGAGGCGGCCACCGGTGAATTGGTGATTGCCAGCCAGGTGCAGCCTTATAAAGCCAGCAACCTTCAACCTGCGGTGCAAAAAGTTGAAGATGCCTGCAGCGCTTGCCATAAACAGTTCCGCGACCATTGATCGGTTTTACTGGTCGAGTTCTTCCACGGCGTCCTGCAGCTCTTTGCGCGACTCGGCCAGCTTCTCCTTACGCTTGTTGATCTTGTCTGGGTCACCTTTCTTCATGGCTTTGTCGAGGTCGGCCTGACGACGGCTGACTTCATGCTTGGCGTCGAGCACTTTGTTTTCACGTTCTTTCTTCAAGCTGCTATCGGTGCAGTGAGCGGTGACTTCGGCCAGGGCTTTTTCCAGGCCGGCCTGTTGGGCGCTGTTGCCGTGGGCCTTGGCCTGTTCGATCTGGCTGCTGATGGCCTGGCGCTTGGCGGCGCAGCCGGTGAGGGGTTGCACGTCTTCGGCGGCCAACAGCGGCGTGGCCATGAAGCTTGCGACGGTCAGCAAGGCAAAGGGGGCGAGAAATTTCATATAAAGCTCCAGGTTCGCAATCAGGTGGCCGGGTGGTGTTCAAAACCCATCTATCCCGGCTGCGCGTAATGTTTCAGCCAAGGCTTGTACCTGCGGGTCGCGAAAAAAGGCGCTGAGTTGCGCCGCGCGTCCCGGGCCGATGCCGTCTGAGGCCAGCCAGGCTTGGCTGTCTTTGGCGACCAGCGTCTGCCAGTCGCCTTCCAGGTTGTTGCGCGCTGCAGGCGGTACGCCCAAGGCTTTTAGCCATTGTGAAAAAGGGCGCTGCCGGGCGCTTTGAATACTGTCGAGCACCCGCGCACGGGTACGCTCGCCTAAGCCCTCAATGGTAGCAAGCTCGGCCGCATCCAGGGTCAACCAATCGAGAAAGCCTGCGATTAGACCGGCCTGGATCAATACGTTCCAGGTTTCGCGGCCCATATGGGGCAAGGCCAGGCCGTGTTTGCCGCTCAGCCAGGTGAGGCGGGCGAGCAGTTGGTCTTCGCAGCCGGGGTCCAATTGCCAGCAGCTCAAGGCGTGGAAGTCTTGAGGGTCGGGCACCTGCACGTCCACGCGGGTCTCGTTACGCAGGATGACTTCGTCCAGTCGCGGTATCACCTGGCCCGCGAGGCTGATCGACACATGATCGCCGGGGCGTATATCCAGGGCTTGCCAGCGTTTCAGGGAGCTGGCGCTGACTCGGCTGATCTGTCGATCATCCAGCCGCACAGGCTCCAGTTCGAGGATTGGGGTAATGCGCCCGGTGCGGCCCACCCTGAACTGCACCTTGCGCACCAGGGCCAGGGCCTTGATGGCTGGGTACTTCCAGGCAACCGCCCAGTAAGGCGCACTGGCTTGCCAGCGCTCGGCGGGCGCTCGCGCAGCCTGGTGCAGCACCACGCCATCGCTGGCGAAGGGCAGTGGCGCGTTGTACCAATGGGTACGCCAATGTGCGGCTTCGTTGATGGCGCCCACGGGCTGGCTGTAATGTTGGGTGTCGGTGAACCCCCAGTGCGCCAGGGTGGCCAGGCGTTCGGTGAAGTCCGCCGGGCCGTCGGGCCATGCCCAGACAAACAGGCCTATCCCTGCCGCCTCGGCATCGCTCAATTGGCGACGGTTCATCAGGCCGGCCACTCTGCTGCGCGCATTGAGCCCGCCCTTGAGCGATTGCACATGGTGGTTGAGGCGCCAATAGAGTTCGCCTTGCAGCACCACATCAACGGCGTCGGGCAACTGTTGAACAATGCCGGGGATCTTGGCGGCGGAGGCTGACCAGTCGTGACCCAGCAGACCGTCGCCTCGAGATATGAGCTGGTGCAAGCGGCCCTGGCGATACACTAGGGTTACCGCGACGCCATCGACCTTGGGTTGGACCCATACCTCCTGTCGAGTGCTGAGCCAGTCACTGACGGCCGGCTCGCTCGGCAGCTTTTGCAGGCCGGTGTGTGCGACCGGGTGACGTAAGGTGCCGCGCGCACTGACCAGCGGGTTATCAACCTTGGGTGTTTGCTGGCGGGCGCATTCGTGCCAATGCGCCAGGCGTTTGCGGGCCTGGTCGTAGAGCTCATCGCTGATCATGGATTGGCCCTGCCGATGGTAGCTGTCGTCCCACTGCTGGATTTGCCTGGACAGGGTTTCCAGCTGTGAGTGAACGTCATCGGGGCAGGTTTCGGCCCAGGCCCAGGCTGGCAGGGCGCTTATGAGAACAGCCAGTAAGACTTGCATCAGGAGCATCCTTGCTCGAAAAAGGATGCCCAGCCTAAGTGATCCACGCGCCCACAAAAAAGCCCCGACCGAGCGGGGCTTTTTACCGGGTATTTCTGTTTACTTGAACAGGCCGCCCCAGGCCTTCAACGCGTCGTTGTTTTCAGCCTTGGCCTGCTGCTTTTGCTGCTTGGCGTCGACTTTTGCCTGGCTGCCGGCGAGTTTGTTGCAAGCTTTGTTGACCTGCCCCAGCGAGGCCTCCAAAACCGCACGCAGTCTGGCAGGCAATAAAAAGCCCCGCCGGGCAGAGCTGGCGGGGCTGTCTTTACCGCGAACGATTACAGGCCGGCGGCGGTACGCAGGTCGTTGGCGCGGTCGGTTTTTTCCCAGGTGAAGGTGCTGAAGGTGTCATCGCCTACAGTCTTCTGTGCAGGGGTACGACCGAAGTGGCCGTAGGCTGCGGTTTCCTGGTACATCGGGTGCAGCAGGTCGAGCATGGTGGTGATCGCGTAAGGGCGCAGGTCGAAGATCTCACGCACCAGCTTGACGATCTTGTCATCGCTGATCTTGCCGGTGCCGAAGGTATTCAGCGAGATCGACGTAGGCTGGGCCACGCCAATGGCGTAGGAAACCTGGATTTCGCAGCGCTCGGCCAGGCCGGCAGCCACGATGTTCTTGGCCACATAACGACCAGCGTAAGCGGCAGAGCGGTCAACCTTGGAAGGGTCCTTGCCGGAGAACGCGCCACCGCCGTGACGGGCCATGCCGCCGTAGCTGTCGACGATGATCTTGCGGCCGGTCAGGCCACAGTCACCCACCGGGCCACCGATGATGAACTGGCCGGTCGGGTTGATGTGGAACTGGGTGTCCTTGGTCAGCAGCTCGGCAGGCAGCACGTGCTTGACGATCAGCTCCATCACGCCTTCACGCAGGTCGGCGTAGGACACATCCGGGTTGTGCTGGGTCGACAGTACGACGGCGTCGATGCCCACCACTTTGCCGCCTTCGTAGCGGCAGGTCACCTGGGACTTGGCGTCCGGGCGCAGCCATGGCAGTACGCCGGATTTGCGCGCCTCGGCCTGGCGTTGTACCAGTTGGTGCGAGAAGGTGATCGGTGCGGGCATCAGCACGTCGGTTTCGTTGCTGGCGTAGCCGAACATCAGGCCCTGATCGCCCGCGCCCTGGTCTTCTGGCTTGGCTCGGTCAACACCCTGGTTGATGTCCGGGGATTGCTTGCCGATGATGTTCATCACACCGCAGGTCGCGCCGTCAAAGCCCACGTCGGAGCTGTTGTAGCCAATGTCGGTGATCACGTCACGCACGATCTGCTCCAGGTCAACCCAGGCAGTGGTGGTGACTTCGCCGGCGATGATCGCCACGCCCGTTTTCACCAGCGTCTCGCACGCCACACGGGCGAACTTGTCTTCAGCGATGATAGCGTCCAGCACCGCGTCAGAAATCTGGTCGGCGATTTTGTCCGGATGCCCTTCAGACACGGACTCGGAGGTGAAAAGGGAGTATTCGCTCATCTCGATGTTTTCCTGATATTTACCGATGGTGAGTGTCGCCAGCCGGTCGCTGAAAATGGCGGACCTGAATCTGGAAACCATTACGTAAACCTACATAGAGGCTTTCCCCGGGAACGAGTCCCGCAGCGGTGGCCCAACGGGCCAGATCGTCCTGTTCAAAACCCAGCCAGAGATCACCGCAGGCCTCCTTGGCCCAATTCTGGTTGTGGCTGCATAAATCCGTAACCAGCAGGCTACCGCCGGGGTGCAGCAACCCGGCCATTTGCTTGAGGGCTTCTGCCGGTGCGGCGAAATGGTGCAAGACCATGTTCAGCACCACGCAATCGGCCCGCAGGCCGGTGTCACTCAGGGCGTCGGCCAACTGCAGGCGCACATTGCCCAGGGCTTCGCGCTCACAGAGTTGGCGGGCCAGTTCAAGCATCGCCGGGCTGTTGTCCAGCGCCGTGACCTGCTCGAAGCGGCGCGCCAGTTCGGGCAGGAAACCGCCGTCGCCAGGGCCGACTTCCAGGGCCGTTGCTTCTTCACTGAAGCTCAGCTTGTCCAACAGTGCCAGTACGCTTTCTCGGTACTGGGCCAAGCCGGCGATCAGGTCCTGTTGGGCGCGAAACTTGTCGGCCACCCGTGAGAAAAAGTCCTGGCTGGCGGCGGCGCGTTGCCCGTGTACCTGGCCGATGCGCGACTGCACATCACCGGGCAGGCACAAGTTATCCACTTCGTCGAGCAGGGCAGCGTGCAATTTGCCGCCAAGCAGTTCGGTGTGGGGCAGGGCGCGTCGGTAGAAAATTGCATTGCCTTCGCGACGGGTGGCCACCAGGTCGGCCTGGGCCAGCACCTTCAAATGGTGGCTCATGCCGGACTGGCCGATGGCGAAGATCTGCGCCAACTCCAGTACCCCGAAAGAATCGTTGGCCAGTGCGCGCAATACGTTCAAGCGCAACGGATCGCCAGCGGCCTTGCACAAGGCAGCCAGTTCATCGCCGTCGTCAGGACGCAGGGAGGGCACGGGTAGGTTCATAAGGCCAGCAGTCTAGTGACGGGTGTAGATCCCCGCAAGGCCAATATCAAAAAGTTTTGATATTGAACGATAAGTGGCGGTTATAAGCCGTCGCTATAACCTTTAAACGAACCGGTTAAAGGTTTCTGCAAGGGATTGGTGCCCAAAGCACAGGAAAAACGCCCTCAAGTGACTATCTGTCATTGCCCGCAGGCGGTGGCTGAGGGAAAATGCCGGTCCTTTTTTCCGTTTCTTTTCAGCAAACTCCAGGAGATCAGCGATGCCCAGCCGTCGTGAGCGTGCCAACGCCATTCGTGCCCTCAGCATGGATGCCGTGCAAAAAGCCAACAGCGGCCATCCCGGTGCCCCGATGGGCATGGCGGATATCGCCGAGGTACTTTGGCGTGACTACCTGAAACACAACCCAAGCAACCCATCGTTCGCCGACCGTGACCGCTTCGTGCTGTCCAACGGCCACGGCTCGATGCTGATTTATTCGCTGCTGCACCTGACCGGCTACGACGTCACCATTGACGACCTCAAGAGCTTCCGTCAGCTGCACAGCCGCACCCCGGGCCACCCGGAGTTCGGCTACACCCCAGGCGTTGAGACCACCACCGGTCCCCTGGGCCAAGGCCTGGCCAATGCCGTTGGTTTCGCCCTGGCGGAAAAAGTCTTGGGCGCGCAGTTCAACCGCCCTGGCCACGACATCGTTGACCACCACACCTACGTATTTTTGGGTGATGGCTGCATGATGGAAGGCATTTCCCACGAAGTCGCTTCCCTGGCCGGTACCTTGGGCCTGGGCAAGCTGATTGCCTTCTACGATGACAACGGCATCTCCATCGACGGCGAAGTCGAAGGCTGGTTTACCGACGACACGCCTAAGCGTTTCGAAGCCTACAACTGGCAGGTGATCCGCAACGTCGACGGTCACGATCCGGAAGAGATCAAGACCGCCATCGACACCGCTCGCAAGAGCGCGCAGCCAACCCTGATCTGCTGCAAGACCACCATCGGTTTTGGCTCGCCGAACAAGCAAGGTAAAGAAGACTGCCACGGCGCCCCACTGGGTGACGCGGAAATCGCCCTGACCCGCGAAGCGCTGAAGTGGAACCACGGCCCGTTCGAAATCCCGGCCGACATCTACGCCGAATGGGATGCCAAGGAAAAAGGCCTGGCCGCCGAAGCCGAGTGGGACCAGCGTTTCTCGGCCTACTCCGCCGAATTCCCGGAATTGGCCAACGAACTGGTACGCCGCCTGGCCGGTGACCTGCCTGCCGACTTCTCGGAAAAGGCCTCGGCCTACATCGCTGAAGTCGCGGCCAAGGGCGAGACCATCGCCAGCCGTAAAGCTAGCCAGAACACCCTGAACGCCTTTGGCCCGTTGCTGCCTGAGTTCCTCGGCGGTTCAGCTGACCTGGCCGGTTCCAACCTGACCCTGTGGAAAGGTTGCAAAGGTGTCTCGGCCGAAGACGCCAGCGGCAACTACATGTACTACGGCGTGCGCGAGTTCGGCATGAGCGCCATCATGAACGGCGTATCCCTGCACGGCGGCCTGGTGCCTTACGGCGCAACCTTCCTGATGTTCATGGAATACGCACGTAACGCCGTACGTATGGCGGCGCTGATGAAGAAGCGCGTGATCCATGTCTACACCCACGACTCCATCGGCCTGGGCGAAGACGGCCCGACGCACCAGCCGGTCGAGCAACTGACCAGCCTGCGCACCACGCCGAACCTCGATTGCTGGCGCCCTGCCGATGCGGTGGAATCCGCCGTGGCCTGGAAGCACGCTATCGAGCGCAAGGACGGCCCTTCGGCGCTGATCTTCTCGCGTCAGAACCTGCAACACCAGGTGCGTACCGACGCGCAGATCGCCGACATCAGCCGTGGCGGTTATGTGCTCAAGGACTGCATCGGCGAGCCGGAGCTGATCCTGATCTCCACCGGTTCCGAAGTAGGCCTGACCGTTCAGGCGTACGACAAGCTGACCGCGCAAGGCCGCAACGTACGTGTTGTGTCCATGCCCTGCACCAGCGTGTTCGAAGCCCAGGACGCCGGCTACAAGCAATCGGTATTGCCGTTGCAGGTCAGCGCGCGTATCGCCATCGAAGCGGCTCACGCCGACTACTGGTACAAGTACGTGGGCCTGGAAGGCCGCGTGATTGGCATGACCACCTATGGTGAGTCGGCGCCGGCGCCAGCCTTGTTCGAAGAGTTCGGTTTTACCCTGGAAAACATCCTGGGTCAGGCTGAAGAGTTGCTGGAAGACTAAAGCGCTAACGCGGTGGCCCACTGGTCACCGCATCTACTGTAGGAGCGAGCTTGCTCGCGAAGATCGTTAACGATAACGCAGCGTTTCTGGTTTAACGCGGCGCTCTCAGGTTCTTCGCGAGCAAGCTCGCTCCTACAGTGGTTTGTGTCGCCCACAATGCGAGAACCCCATGCCTCAACCGCGTCCCTACAAAGTTGCACTCAACGGCTACGGCCGCATTGGTCGTTGCGTCTTGCGTGCTCTGTTCGAGCGAGGGGCGGCGGCCGGGTTTGAAATTGTCGCGATCAATGATTTGGCCGACATGGCCAGCATCGAATACCTGACACGCTTTGACTCCACCCACGGCCGCTTCCCTGGCGAAGTGCGGGTTGAAGGCGATTGTCTGCATATCAATGGCAACTGCGTACAAGTGTTGCGCAGTGCCACCCCCGAAGGCATCGACTGGAAAGCACTGGGCGTCGACCTGGTGCTGGAATGTTCCGGTGTCTATCACACCCGTGCCGATGGCCAGCGTTTTCTCGACGCCGGCGCACCGCGTGTGCTGTTTTCCCAGCCGATGGCCAGCGAGGCGGATGTCGACGCCACCATCGTCTACGGCATCAACCAGGATTGTCTGACCGGCGATGAGCTGTTGGTGTCCAACGCGTCGTGTACCACCAACTGCAGCGTGCCGTTGCTGCGCCTGCTGGACCAGGCGATAGGCCTGGACTACGTGTCGATCACTACGATTCACTCGGCGATGAACGACCAGCCGGTCATCGACGCTTATCACCACGAAGACCTGCGCCGCACCCGTTCGGCGTTCCAGTCAGTGATTCCGGTGTCCACCGGCCTGGCGCGCGGCATCGAGCGACTGCTGCCGGAACTTGCCGGGCGAATCCAGGCCAAAGCCGTACGGGTGCCGACGGTGAACGTGTCTTGCCTGGATATCACCATGCAAACCGTGAGCGACACTGACGCGGCCGAGGTCAACCGGATCCTGCGCGACGCCGCTACCAGCGGCCCGCTCAAAGGCCTGTTGGCCTACACCGAGTTGCCCCACGCCAGTTGCGATTTCAACCATGACCCGCATTCGGCGATTGTCGATGCCAGCCAGACCCGCGTTTCCGGCCCCAGGCTGGTGAACATCCTGGCCTGGTTCGACAACGAATGGGGTTTTGCCAACCGCATGCTGGATGTTGCCGAACACTATCTGCACATCGCTTCTAAACAACCTCAACAGTAATTCAGGAACTGCGACCCATGACCGTGTTGAAGATGACCGACCTCGATCTGCAAGGTAAGCGCGTACTGATCCGCGAAGACCTCAACGTCCCCGTCAAGGACGGTGTTGTCACCAGCGATGCGCGAATCCTGGCCTCGCTGCCGACCATCAAGCTGGCCCTGGAAAAAGGCGCGGCCGTGATGGTCTGCTCCCACCTGGGTCGCCCGACCGAAGGTGAGTTCTCTGCCGAAAACAGCCTTAAGCCTGTCGCCGAGTACCTGAGCAAGGCCCTGGGCCGTGACGTGCCATTGGTCGCAGACTACCTGGGCGGCGTGGACGTGAAAGCCGGCGATATCGTGCTGTTCGAAAACGTGCGCTTCAACAAGGGCGAGAAAAAGAACAGCGACGAACTGGCCCAGCAATACGCCGCCCTGTGCGACGTGTTTGTGATGGACGCGTTCGGCACCGCTCACCGCGCCGAAGGTTCGACCCACGGCGTGGCCAAGTTCGCCAAGGTCGCAGCCGCTGGCCCGTTGTTGGCTGCCGAGCTGGAGGCGCTGGGCAAGGCCCTGGGCGCTCCGGCCCAACCAATGGCCGCTATCGTCGCTGGCTCCAAGGTCTCCACCAAGCTGGACGTACTCAACAGCCTGAGCCAGATCTGCAACCAATTGATCGTCGGCGGCGGCATTGCCAACACCTTCCTGGCCGCTGCCGGCCACCCGGTGGGCAAGTCCCTGTACGAGCCAGACCTGCTCGACACCGCCCGCGCCATCGCCGCCAAGGTCAGCGTGCCGTTGCCGGTGGACGTGGTGGTTGCCAAGGAATTCGCTGAAAGCGCCGCCGCTACCGTCAAGCTCATCGCTGACGTGGCCGACGACGACATGATCTTGGACATCGGCCCGCAAACCGCGGCCAACTTCGCCGAGCTGCTCAAGGCATCCCAGACTATCCTGTGGAATGGCCCGGTGGGCGTGTTCGAGTTCGACCAATTCGGCAACGGCACCAAAGTACTGGCTAAAGCGATCGCTGAAAGCTCGGCGTTCTCCATCGCGGGCGGTGGCGATACCTTGGCGGCTATCGATAAATATGGTGTGGCTGATCAGATCTCCTACATTTCTACCGGTGGTGGCGCTTTCCTCGAGTTCGTCGAGGGCAAGGTGTTGCCAGCCGTGGAAGTGCTGGAAACCCGAGCCAAAGGTTAAGGCTCGCGTGATCAGGAAAAGGAGCGTTCCCATGATCAAGTCGTTGGCACTGGTGATCGCAGCGGGCCTGTTGGCCGGCTGCGGCAGCACACCCAGCGCGGCGCCCGAGGCGGATAATGCCAAGGCACCGTTGAGAAAAAGCTGTTACCAGGCTGACTGGCAAGCCGAGACCATGCCGGTGATCAACAAGCGCATCGGCAACGAACGGCTGGAGAAATACGACTCCGCGCCCAACGGTCAGGAACAGGGTTGCCCATGACGGGTCTGATCCACTAACCGACAGCAACGGCGGCCCATAGGCCGCCCTGCGAGGATTGGCAATGAAAGGCGTTTTCGCCCTGGCAGCCCTGGCCCTGTTGGCCGGCTGCAGCAGCATGAACCTGTTCGACAAGGCCACGCCTGCCGACAAATGGACCACCTGGACCTGCGACAGCAAGGCCGAGGTCAACTGGCGCTTTGCCAACCCGGCCCGTTCCGAAGTGGATGTACGCCTCGGCGGTTCGGACCAGGTTTACCGGCTCAAGCAAGAAGTAGCCGCCTCCGGCGTGCTGTACAGCGACGGCCAGTTGGCGTTTCACACCAAGGGTGAGGAAGGCCTGGTTTACTGGGTGGCGACCGATGATTTGATTGGGCGCGGCTGCAAAGCCAACTGAACCCAGTAGCAATAACGATTCAGCAGCTCAAGCTCAACCCCTTGATCTGCAATAACTTGAATAGCAGCCGCCGCTACGGCAGGCTTGCACGATTAACGACCCTCGACCGGGAGAGACAACACAATGGCACTTATCAGCATGCGTCAAATGCTGGACCACGCAGCCGAGTTCGGCTACGGCGTCCCAGCCTTTAACGTCAACAACCTTGAGCAGATGCGCGCCATCATGGAAGCCGCTGACAAGACCGACTCCCCAGTGATCGTCCAGGCTTCGGCCGGTGCGCGCAAATACGCCGGCGCCCCGTTCCTGCGTCACCTGATCCTCGCCGCGATCGAAGAATTCCCGCACATCCCGGTGTGCATGCACCAGGACCACGGCACCAGCCCTGACGTGTGCCAGCGCTCGATCCAACTGGGCTTCAGCTCGGTAATGATGGACGGCTCCCTCGGCGAAGACGGCAAGACCCCAACCGACTACGAGTACAACGTACGCGTCACCCAACAAACCGTGGCCATGGCCCACGCCTGCGGCGTATCGGTTGAGGGCGAGCTGGGCTGCCTGGGTTCGCTTGAAACCGGCATGGCCGGCGAAGAAGACGGCATCGGCGCCGAAGGCGTGCTGGATCACAGCCAGATGCTGACCGACCCGGAAGAAGCGGCCGACTTCGTCAAGAAAACCCAGGTCGACGCCCTGGCCATCGCCATCGGCACCAGCCACGGTGCCTACAAGTTCACCAAGCCGCCTACCGGCGACGTGCTGGCCATCGACCGCATCAAGGAAATCCACAAGCGCATCCCCAACACCCACCTGGTGATGCACGGTTCTTCCTCGGTACCGCAAGAGTGGCTGGCGATCATCAACCAGTACGGCGGCGACATCAAAGAAACCTACGGCGTACCGGTTGAAGAAATCGTCGAAGGCATCAAGTACGGCGTGCGCAAGGTCAACATCGACACCGACCTGCGCCTGGCGTCCACCGGTGCGATGCGTCGCCTGATGGCCACCAACCCGAGCGAGTTCGACCCACGTAAGTTCTTCGGCGCCACTGTGACGGCGATGCGTGATGTGTGTATCGCACGTTATGAGGCCTTTGGTACTGCGGGTAATGCTTCGAAGATCAAGCCGATCTCGTTGGAAGCGATGTACCAGCGGTATTTGAAAGGTGAGTTGAACGCTAAGGTGAACTAAGCCTCAAGTGTTAATAAAAAGCCCGCAGCGATGCGGGCTTTTTTATGGACACCATTTAATCAACTTGCAGATGAAGCGCCGAAACCACGGTGTTCAATGACTCGAAACACATCACTCACATCCTGCACGAGGATGCGTGCGGTATTAGCTACGTTGTTCAGGTCGCGCTCGGCGAAGTCCGGCAGGCTGGAGCAGGCCATCAGGTTCAGGTGTTCCAGAGCCGCGTTGAGACGTTCGCGCAGGCAGGCGTGGAGGTCGAGCAGTGGGGCTTCGCTGTCGATCAACAGCACGGGGTAGTCGGTGGCGGTTTCGGTGCAGGGGCTGAAGCGGCGGGGTGGAAGCTGTTGGGTCATGGCAAATATTCCTCGTATCTGAAAAGGACTACCGCCATTCGCTGCGAAACGAAGTGGGTGGTAGCTGTGTGCGGGTTCGCAGACCGAGGATACGAGGAACCCGGCAGACCCGAAGGTCTCCCACACACAGCCACCATAAAACAGACGACGGGCGCCGAAGCGCTCATCGTTGTATTCATGATGCTTGGTTACACACGTATCGTTAGGGCTGCGAAACCCTATCGCCGATCAATGCCGGCGACGGGGCGAACTATAAGCGGCGATGTGGCTTGTCGCAACGGTGCTGTAGGACCCACACCGCACCTTGAGCTGACGCACAATCAATGTGGGAGCCGGGCTTGCCCGCGATGGCGGTGTGTCAGGCACCGAGGAGAGTGGCTGATGCGCCGTCATCGCGGGCAAGCCCGGCCCCCACAGGGGGCTGCGGGGTGTTTAAGGTGTGAGATTTATCCGGGAAAAATCCTGCGCATCGCGGGACGTTTCACTCATGATCAATATCCAACTTCGCAAACGTCACCCGCGCTCCCTCATTGGTGTCGCCCGTATTGTCCTGCACGTACACCCCCGCCTTGAAGTACAACGGCTTGTCGCCCCAGGCCGCGCCAATCCGTTCATTCCACTCGCTGTCGGCGGCATACACGCTGAGCAGCCCGGCTTTATTTAGATTGATTACATAGGTGAAGCTCTTCTCCAGTGGCACGTTGGAGGCGACGATGATCACGCGGCTGTCGGCATCGTCCGGGCGCATGCGCACTTTGACGACGATGTTGCCGGTCTGGGTTTTTTCCTTGAATTGGTACTCCAGCTTGATTAACGGTTTCTGGCTGTCGTAGGCGTGGATCTGGCCGATCACGATCTTGCCGGAGGAGGGCACTTGGTTGACCGCCAGGGTGGCGCGCAGGAAGTTGTCGGCCTCGGGGTAGGTCCAGTTGCGCAGGCGGCCGTCGGCGTAGGTTTCGCGCAGTTCGCTGCGTGGGTAGATGGCGTTTTCGGTGCGCGAGCCCGTCACAGGTGTCCAGAACTGCACGTCGCTGCCTTCGGCCTGGAAGTATTGATCGTTGAAGCCGCTCATCAGCCTTGGCGTTTCAATGGTCGTGGGTGGGGAGCCGACCGGGATGCTCAGGTTCCAGGTGGAAAGGTCGATCATGGTGTTGGCCTTTTTACAGAGGGTGTAGGCATTGGCCCAAAGGGCCTTCCAGGTTCTTTATAGGCGGTGCTGGTGAGATTGTTAAACAATTGCTGGCAATTTATTGGCGTCAGAGGAATGCCAAAAAGCCATGTTGCCCGTGAACCGCGGGCTACAGGGCCTTACCGTTAGTCGGCTTCCTGGCCTTTGGCACAATGATGGCCCCTACGTCACTTCTGCTTTTTTGGCCGCGCGGCTAGAGTGAGCCCTCAGTGTTTATCCGGCCTTGGTAGCAAAAGTGACCGGTGTGGCTCCCTAAGGAAGAGACGTAGCATGGATGGCGCTCCACAACACGACGATGCAATTTCGGTTCTCCTGGTGGTCGATGACTACCCGGAAAACCTCGTCAGCATGCGTGCGCTGTTGCAGCGTGACGATTGGCGTGTGATCACCGCCGCGTCTGGCTTGGAGGCCCTGGAGTTACTGCTGGCCCACGACGTCGACCTGGTGCTGCTGGACGTGCGCATGCCGGGCATGGACGGCTTTGAGGTGGCACGCCTGATGCGGGGCAGCCAGCGCACGCGCATGACGCCGATTATCTTTCTGACCGCCACCGCCCATTCGCCCGACGCGGTGCTTGAAGGCTATGCCAGCGGGGCGATCGACTACCTGTTCAAGCCGTTTGACCCGCATATCCTCAAGCCCAAGGTGCAGGCGTTGCTGGAGCACCAGCGCAACCGCCGTGCCTTGCAGCGCCTGAGCCATGACTTGGAGTTGGCCCGCGCCTTTAATGCTTCGGTGCTGGATAACGCCGCCGAGGGCATTTTGGTGGTGAGCGAAGCCAGTGTGATCGAGTACGCCAACCCGGCGATTTCCCGGCTGTTGAATGCGACGATGGCAGAGTTGCAGGGCGAGAGTTTCCTCAGTTTCCTGCAAAAGCCCCATGTGCCAGCCTGGTTGGGTTTCCCCATGTACGAGGCGTATCGCCGGGGCGAGACGTGGCGCCAGCACGATGCCATTTTGCGCACCGGTCGGGGCCAGCAGGTGCCGGTGGCGTTGTCCTGCGCGCCGTTGCCTGCCGAGCAGAAGGCGATGGTGGTGACGGTGCTGGACATGTCTGAGGTGCGTCACCTGCATCAGCAACTGGAATTTCAGGCCGTGACCGACCCGCTGACCGGGCTGCTGAACCGGCGTGGTTTTCATCAGGCGATGGAGAACACCTTGCTGCGCAGCGAACGTAGCGAGCAGGCGCTGGTATTGCTGTACCTGGACCTGGATGGCTTCAAGCGGGTCAACGATACGCTGGGCCATGACGCCGGGGATCGCGTGTTGCGTTGGGTGTCGGAGCAAATGCAGGCGTGCCTGCGTTCCTACGACATTCTAGGGCGCATGGGCGGGGATGAATTCACCGCGTTGCTGGAGCTGGAGTTCCCCGAACAGGCCGCGAAGATCGCGGAAAAACTCATCGAACGGGTGTCTGTGTGCCAGCAGGTCGATGGGTTGGAGGTGATGCTTGGGGTCAGTATCGGCATTGCGACCTTCCCGGATTGCGGCTCGGACTTGAGCGGCCTGCTGCGGGCGGCGGATATTGCCATGTACGAAGCCAAGCGCGCCGGCCGTCAGCAGTATCGGTACTACGACCAGGAAATGAACGGCCGCGCCCGCTCTCGGTTGATGCTGGAAGACAGTGTGCGTACCGCCATTGCCAACAAGGATTTCACCTTGGTGTACCAGCCCCAGGTCTGCCTGGAAGACGGGCGTTTGCGCGGCGTCGAAGCGCTGTTGCGTTGGCAGCATCCCAGCGTCGGCGATGTGCCACCGGGCCTGTTCTTGCCGCTGCTGGAAGAGGCGCGGTTGATCAACCAGTTGAGTGCCTGGATCTACCAGCAAGTCGCCGCTCAGCGCCAGGCCTGGCAAGCCACCTTCGACCCCGAACTGGTGTTGAGCGTGAGCCTGAGCAGCAGCCAGTTCAACATGCCCAACCTCGCCAACCAACTGCAGCAGGTGCTGGAGCAGCATGGTCTGAGGGGGCGGCAACTGGAAGTGGAAATCGGTGAAGACTGCTTGATGAGCAATCTTGCCGAGTCTACCAAGCAACTCCAGTTACTGCGCCGGATCGGGGTACGGATTGCCCTGGACGACTTTGGCTGCGGCCAGTGCTCCCTGGCCCATTTGCGCGACCTCAAGTTCGATACCCTCAAGCTTGACCCTCAACTGGTGGCCCGCCTGCCTGGCTCGGCGCGGGATGCAGTGATGGCGCGCAGCATCATCCAACTGTGTGAGCATTTTGGTGTGCTGGTGATCGCCGAAGGCGTGGAGACCCTTGAGCAAACACAATGGCTAAAGGTCAATGGCTGCGCGTATATCCAGGGGCCGTGGGCGGCGCTGCCGTTGATGGCCGAGGACGTTGCCGGCTGGTCGTACCCTCGCGCGCTTTGAATTCGCTACACTGGCGCCCGTCCCAATTGCGTTGCCGAGCCCATGACCGCGTTGAAATACCTCCAGGCCTACCCCGCCGCGCTCCAGGAGCAAGTGCGCCAACTGATCGCCAAGGACCAGTTGGGCGCCTATCTGGAACAGCGTTACCCCGAGCGCCATGCGGTGCAGAGCGACAAGGCCCTGTATGCCTACGCCCTGGCCTTGAAGCAGGAGCACCTGCGCAACGCGCCGTCTATCGACAAAGTGCTGTTCGACAACCGCCTGGACCTGACCCATCGTGCCTTGGGTTTGCACACCACGATTTCCCGGGTGCAGGGCGGTAATCTCAAATCCAAGAAAGAGATCCGCATCGCTTCGCTGTTCAAGGAGGCGGCCCCGGAGTTTCTGCGCATGATCGTGGTACATGAACTGGCTCACTTCAAGGAGTCGGACCACAACAAGGCGTTCTATAAACTCTGCCAATACATGATGCCGGGCTACCATCAGGTGGAATTCGACCTGCGTGTGTACCTCACCTGGCGCGATTTGCAGGGCAAGCCCTAACCCCAAGGCGACTGACCATGGATGTGAGCAAGACCAAAAGCAGCTTCTACCGCCGCCTGTACGTGGCGTACTTGATCGACAGCCAACTGGCCAGCAGCGTCCCGGCGCTGACCGAGGCCACCGGCATGCCTCGGCGTACCGCCCAGGATACGATTGCGGCGTTGGCCGACCTGGATATTGTGTGTGAATTTGAGCAGGAGGATGGTGCGCGCAACCATGCCGGGCGCTATCGGATTCGGAATTGGGGGGCGATTGATCGGGGGTGGATCGAGGTTAATCTGGCGTCGATCAAGCAGGTGTTGGGCTACCCCTGAGTTCAGCGGTGGCAGGGCTGACGCTATCGCGGGCAAGCCCGGCTCCCACAGTTGAATGCGTTCCAATGTGGGAGCTGGCTTGCCTGCGATGGCGCCCTCAGATGCGCCGCATGCCGATATGGGGAATATCGTCCTCCAGGTATTCTTCACCCGCCACCACAAACCCATACCGCCCGTAGTACTCCTGCAAATGCGCCTGAGCTGACAGAAAGATCGGTGTCTCGGGCCAGATTTCTTCAATCTGCTTGAGGGCCTCTTCCATCATCGTGTGCCCCAACCCGGTGCCGCGTGCCGATGGCGCGACGATCACCCGGCCAATCACCACATCGCCGCCCTGAGACTCCGGGTCCAACAGGCGCAGGTAAGCCACTAGCTCATTATCCTGCCAGGCCATCAGGTGATGGGTATCACCCGCCAGGTCCTGCCCATCGATGTCCTGATACGCGCATTTCTGCTCGACGACAAATACCTCGCTGCGCAAACGCAGGACGGCGTACAGCTGGTCCTTGCCCAAGTCGTTGTGATGTTTGCAAACCCAATCAACCGTCATGATGTGTGCTCTTATAAAGACGTGCCTGGATAGTAAGCGTGACGGGCGCTGCTGTCTAAAATTGGCAAATGTGTGAATAGCGTCAATTTGCCATCATTGAGTGCGTGCGTCGCTGGCTGCTTTGTGTAATCTGCAATGCAAGCTTATTGATGAGCTACTGTTATCAGGCCACCGCCTGCCCGCCAAGGACTTTGAGCATGCCGCGATTGACTCGTGCCGTTGCTTTGATCGCAGTGCTGTTGCTGGCCCAGCCGGTGCTGGCCCAGCGTCTGCGTCTGGTGGCGGATGGCTGGCCGCCGTTCACCGATGCCACCTTGATCAATGGCGGCTTGGCCACGGATATCGTCAGCACCGCCCTGGCCCGTGCGGGGTACGCCAGTGATTTTGAGCAGGTACCCTGGGCCCGTGCGCTCAAGGGCGTGGGCGATGGTCGCTACGATGTGCTGATCAACGCCTGGTACGACGAGGCCCGCACGCAGTTTGGCCAGTTTTCTGCTGAGTACCTGCTTAACCGTGTGCGCTTTCTCAAGCGCAGCGACGATGACATCGTTTATCACAGCCTGGCCCGACTGCACGACGAGACCATCGCCGTGGTACGTGGTTACGCTTACTCGGCGGCGTTCGATCAAGACACCCAGCTACAGAAAGTGCCGGTGCACAACTTTGCCATGGCCGTGCGCATGCTCGCCGCACGGCGCGTGCGCTTGACGCTGGAAGATGAATACGTGGCGCGTTATTACCTGGCTCGGGAGTCGCCGCGGGTGCGTAATGCGGTGGCGTTTGTGGGCAAGCCTTTGAGCGAGAACAGCCTGCATATTCTGGTCAGTTTGAAGAACCCCGAGCATGCGCAGATTGTCGCCAGCTTTGATCGGGAGATTGCCAGGATGAAGGCTGATGGCAGTTATGCGCGGTTGATGAAGGCGCATGGGATGTAGGAGCGAGCTTGCTCGCGAAGGACGTTAACGATAACGCGGGCATTCTGAAGAGGCGCGGCGCCCTTGAGTTCTTCGCGAGCAAGCTCGCTCCTACGCCTCTTTGATCAGATGCGCCGCCAACGTACGCAACGGCCCCAACTGCCGGCAAATCAACGCCAACTGCGTCTGCACCAACCGCTGCGCCTCATCGATCTCATCGGGCATTTGCTCCAGCTCGGCCGCCAACCCTTCCTCGGCATCACTCTGGATCGCAATCGGCTGTTTATTGGCCAGGCCGGTGGCGATCTCATCGATGCTCGCCGCCAGGCTGTTGCCCGCGCCTTCGATCAAGTGCTCGCGCACGTCGGCCGGTAACTGAGTGTCGCGGTGCGCACCCAACCCCGACAAATAGCTGAGCAAGGTGTGAGACAGCACCAGGAAGCGAAAACCCACATCGGCTTCCTTACGGAAGTGCCCCGGCTCCATCAGCATATTGGCCAGGGTGGTGGACAGCGCTGCGTCGGCGTTGTGGGCGTTGCGGCGGGCCAGGCGGTAAGCCAGGTCGTCGCTCTTGCCGGCGGCGTATTGCTGCATGATCTGGCGTAGGTAGATGCTGTTGCAGGTCAGGGTGTTGGCCAGCACTTTGTTCAAGCGTCGGCCTTGCCAGTCCGGCAGGAACAGGAACACCGCCAGGCCCGCGATCAGGCTGCCGAGCAAGGTATCGAACAGGCGTGGCAGGAACAGCCCGTAGCCATCGCCCACCTGGTTGAAGCAGAACAGCACCATCAGGGTGATCGCCGCCGTCGCCAGGGTGTAGCGGGTGGTGCGGTTGATAAAGAACACCAGGCCTGCGGCGATAGCGAACATCGACTGCACCACCGGGTTGGGGAACAGATCGAACAGCGCCCAGGCCACGGTGAGGCCGATGGCGGTGCCGATGATCCGTTGGCCGAGTTTGCGCCGCGTGGCGCCGTAGCTCGGCTGGCACACGAACAGGGTGGTGAGGATGATCCAGTAACCCTGGGAGGCATGGATAGCGTGCAGGGTGGCGTAGCCGACGGTCAACGCCAGGGACAGGCGCAGGGCGTGGCGAAACAGCAACGAAGTGGGCGTGAGTTGGGTGCGCAGGCGCGTCCACATTTCCTTGAGGTTGCGCGGGGCGCGGTCCAGCAGGTTGCTGTCGGTGGCGTCGGCCAGGGCATCGGGGTTGCTGGCATCGCCCAGCAGGCGGTCGAGGGTGGACAGGTTGGCCGCCAAGGCGCGCAATGAACGCAGCAGGCCGCGCCAGGCCGGGTTGCTCTGGATGCGCAGGTGCTCCAGGGATGCGTTGAGGTCGCCCAGGGCTTGGGCAAAACTGTCGTCATAGATAAACGGTTGGCGCAGTTGGATCGACTCGGCCAGGGTCTGGCAGGCCTTGCCCTGCTGGCGCAGCAGGCGCTGGCAACGAAACAGTACATCGCTGTGGAAGAAGGCTTCGGTGAGGGCGTTGTAGGGGTAGTGGGAGGAACTGGCGCGCTCGTGGATGTCCTGGGCCAGGAAGTACAGTTTCAGGTAACGGCTGACCTTCGAGCCCGGCCGGCCATTGCCGACGCGGTGCAGGATGATTTCCTTCGCGGCATTCAGCGCAGCCACTACCCGGCCATTTTGCTGGGCCAATTCCAGGCGCCGCGCTTCTACATCCAACTGCCGGATCGGTTCGAACAGGGAGGACTTGAGCTTGAGGTAACGCCCCAGCTCGCGGAACAACCGCGCCAGGCTCTGCTGCACCGGCTGGTTGGAAAACAGCGCCTGCCACAGCACGGACAGCACGCCGTACCAGGCGGCACCGGCGACCAGCAGCAGGGGCTCATGCCAGAAATCCGTGACGGCGCCGCCGCGCTGGTCCACGCCGATCATGGTGTAGACCGACAGAATCAAGGTGGCCGAAGCAATCGCGCCATAGCGTTCGCCCAGGGCGCCGAGCATGGTCAGGCAGAAACTGGCCAGGGCCAGGGCGATGGCAAATATCCAGGGGTAAGGGAACAGCAGCTCTACCGACAGCGCGGCGATGCTGAAACACACCAGTGTCACCGCCAGTGCATTGAGGCGGCCTTGCCAGCTGTCATCAGTCTCGGCCAGGGCGCTGGCGATAATCCCCAGGAACAGCGGGATCAGCAGCGTCATTTCATCCTGGTACCAACACAACGCCATGCTGCCGGTGAGGGCGATGAACACCCGTACGCTGTAGCTGAATTTATCCAGCGCCCACAGGCGCCGCATGGACTGCTTGAACGAGGTCGATGACATGAAGTCTGGAGTCTTCCGGGACGTTGTCGCTAAATTGAGCTATCAAGGACGCCACGGCAAGCGCGGCGATCACATCGGACAGCAAAATTCTCAGGATCACTGCAAAACCAATGTGGGAGCGGGCTTGTCGGGCCGCCGCATCGCTGCGATGGCGGCGGTGAATCCAACACCGCTATCGCAGGCAAGCCAGCTCCCACAGAGTTTTGCATTTCAAGATGAAAGTCAGGCGTATTGCGCGGCCGCGTAGCCCGAGGCCCAGGCCCACTGGAAATTGAACCCGCCCAGGTGGCCGGTCACATCCAGCACTTCGCCGATAAAGTACAGGCCAGGGCTTTTCAGCGATTCCATGGTCTTGGACGACACTTCCCGCGTATCCACCCCGCCCAATGTTACCTCGGCGGTGCGATAACCCTCGGTGCCGGCCGGTACCAGTTGCCAGCTCCCCAGCTTTTGCGCGATATCGGCAATTTCAGCGTGGGTGTACTGCTTCATCGGCTTGGATTCGAACCAGCTTTGGGCCAGCAGGTTGGCCATCTTCTTGGTGAAGATCTCGCCCAGCAGGGTTTTCAACTCGCTGTTGGGGTGTTCGGCCTGTTGCTGTTGCAGCCAGGCATGGGCGTCGTGGTCGGGCAGCAGGTTGATTTCTACCGTGTCGCCGGAGTGCCAATACGAGGAAATCTGCAAAATCGCCGGCCCGCTCAGGCCGCGGTGGGTGAACAGAATGTTCTCGCGAAAACTCTGGTCGTTGCAGCTCACCAGGCAGTCGACCGAGGTGCCGGACAACTCGCCGCACAGCTCCTTGAGCTGGTCGGTGATGGTGAACGGCACCAGCCCGGCGCGGGTGGGCAGCAGTTCGTGGCCGAATTGTTTGGCTACTTGGTAACCGAAACCAGTGGCGCCCAGTGTCGGGATCGACAAACCGCCCGTGGCGATCACCAGGGATTCACAGCGCAGCTCACCCAGGGTGGTTTGCAGTTGATAGCCGCTTTCGAGCTTGGCGATGGCCTCAATGGAGGTGTCCAGGTGCAGGCTCACGCCGGTCTGGATGCACTCGTCGAGCAGCATGCCGAGGATGTCGCTGGACTTGTTGTCGCAGAACAGCTGGCCGAGTTTCTTCTCGTGGTACGGCACGCCGTGCTTGGCCACCAGCCCGATGAAATCCCACTGGGTGTAGCGGGCCAGGGCGGATTTGCAGAAGTGCGCGTTATGCGAGAGGAAGTTGGCCGGCTCGGTGTACATATTGGTGAAGTTGCAGCGGCCGCCACCGGACATCAGGATTTTTTTGCCGGCCTTGTTGGCGTGGTCGATCAACATCACTTTGCGCCCACGCCCGGCGGCGGTCAGCGCGCACATCAAGCCTGCGGCGCCGGCGCCAATGATCACAACTTCGGTCGAGCGCACAGCCATGTCCTCACAAAAATTCTGAATTGAAATACAGTCAAAACTGTGGGAGCTGGCTTGCCTGCGATGGCTGTAGTGAGTTCACCACCGCTATCGCAGGCAAGCCAGCTCCCACATTGATTCGGTTCCTACAGTAACTATGTTGTTACAGGATCCGCACGCGCAGCGAACGGCCTTTGATCTTGCCGTCATTCAAACGCTGCAGCGCCTGCTTGGCGATGCCGCGTTCCACGGCCACGAAAGCCTGGAAGTCAAAGATCGCGATCTTGCCGACCTGGGCACCCGGAATGCCGGCTTCACCGGTCAATGCACCGAGGATATCGCCTGGGCGCACCTTGTCTTTACGCCCGGCGGCGATGCACAGGGTGCTCATCTGCGGCAGCAGCGGGCCACCGCTTTGCGGCTTGAGGTTGTCCAGTTGGTCCCAGTTCAGCGGCGACTTTTGCAGTTGCTCGATGGCCTGGGCGCGGTGGGCTTCGGACGGTGCCACCAGGCTGATAGCGATGCCGGTTTCGCCGGCACGGCCGGTACGGCCTACACGGTGGATGTGAATTTCCGAGTCGCGGGCCAGTTCGACGTTGATCACCATGTCCAGGGCGTCGATGTCCAGGCCACGGGCGGCAACGTCGGTGGCCACCAGCACCGAGGTGCTGCGGTTGGCAAACATCGCCAGTACCTGGTCACGGTCGCGCTGTTCCAGGTCACCATGCAGGCCAACGGCGGAGATGCCCTTGGCGGTCAGATGGTCGACGGTTTCCTGCACTTGCTGCTTGGTAAAGCAGAACGCCACGCAGGAGGCCGGGCGAAAGTGCGCCAGCACCTTGGTCACGGCGTCCATGCGCTCTTCCGGGGAGATCTCGTAGAAGCGCTGTTCGATCTGGTCGTCGGAGTGGAACGCTTCGGCTTTCACTTGCTGAGGCGCACGCATGAACTTGGAGGCCAGTTGCTTGATGCTCACCGGGTACGTGGCCGAGAACAGCAGGGTTTGGCGGCGCGGCGGGGTCTTGCTGATGATGTCTTCGATGGCGTCGTAGAAGCCCATGTCGAGCATGCGGTCGGCTTCGTCGAGGATCAGGGTGTTCAAGCCGTCCAGCACCAGCGAACCTTTGCGCAGGTGTTGCTGGATGCGGCCCGGGGTGCCGACGATGACGTGGGCGCCGTGCTCCAGGGAGGCGATCTGCGGGCCGAGGGAAACGCCGCCGCACAAGGTCAGTACCTTGATGTTGTCTTCGGCACGGGCCAGGCGACGGATTTCCTTGGCGACCTGGTCGGCCAGTTCGCGGGTCGGGCACATCACCAGCGCCTGGCAACCGAAGTAGCGCGGGTTGATCGGGTTCAACAGGCCGATGCCGAATGCAGCGGTCTTGCCGCTGCCGGTCTTGGCCTGGGCAATCAGGTCCAGCCCTTTGAGGATCACCGGCAAGCTTTGCGCCTGGATCTGCGTCATCTCGACGTAACCCAGCGAGTCGAGGTTAGCCAGCATGGCGGCGGACAGGGGCAAAGTATTAAAAGCGGTGGCGATGGTAGTCACGGGACTGGCTCTGCAAAACAAAATGTCGCGCAGTGTACCAGTCTCGTGGGATTTTCCTCGCAAGTTCTCGACGAGACGCCCGTTAGTGCTCGATATCGTGCTCGCGGCTGACGACGCGTTTGCCGTCCTTGGGCGACAGTTGCAGGAAGATCGCCGCCGCCAGCATCGCCATGATGCCCACGGTGAGGAAGGTCAACTGGAAGGCGCCCAGCACCGTATTCACCCCGTCATTGCCGGCTTCGGCGGTAAAGCCGCCGAGCAATGCGCCGGCACAGGCCACGCCCAGGCTCAGGGACAACTGCGCCACCACCGACAGCAAGCTGTTGCCGCTGCTGGCCTGGGCGTCGTCGAGGTCGATCAGGGTGACGGTGTTCATGGCGGTAAATTGCAGGGAGTTGATGGCCCCCAGCACCGCCAGCATGCCTAACAGTAGCGGGTAGGGCGTTTGCTCGCTGACCAAGCCCATGCTCGCCAGCATCAGGCCCAGGGCCAGGGTGTTGCCGGTCAGGACGATGCGGTAGCCGAGGCGCTCGATAAGCGGGCGCGCGATGGACTTGGCGAACATCGCCGCCGCCGCCAGCGGCAGCATGCTCATGCCGGCTTCCGACGGCGAATAGCCCAGCGCCACTTGTAACAGCAGCGGCACCAGGAACGGCAACGCGCCGCTGCCCAGGCGCGCAAACAGGTTGCCGAGGATCCCCACGGCAAAGGTACGCGTCTTGAACAGCACCGGCGAGAACAGCGGGTTATCGATGTGCCCGGCGCGCAGCCAGTACGCCGCCAGGCAGGCGAACCCGCCGAACAGCAGCAATATCACGCGCAGGTGCGGCAGGTGCAGTTCGCCCAGGCCTTCCATGGCGATAGTGATCAGCACCATCGCCGCACCGAACAGCAGAAAGCCCAGGCCGTCGAAGCGCGTGCGCTCGCTGCCGCGCAGGTCGGGGATGAATTTCCACACGGCGTAGCAGCCGATCATGCCCACCGGCAGGTTGATCAGGAAGATCCAGTGCCAGGTCAGGTATTGCACCATCCAGCCGCCCATCGTCGGGCCAAGCAAGGGGCCGAGCAGGCCGGGAATGGTGATAAAACCCATGATGCGCACCAGCTCGGAACGCGGATAAGCGCGCAGCACCACCAGCCGCCCGACCGGCAGCATCAGCGCACCGCCCAGGCCCTGGACCACCCGTGCGCCCACCAGCATGCTCAGGCTACTGGACAGCGCACACAGCAACGACCCGATGCTGAACAGCATGATCGCGCCAAAGAAGATCTTCTTGGTGCCAAAGCGGTCAGCGATCCAGCCCGATGCAGGAATCAGCAAGGCCACGGTGAGCATGTAGGCGATCACCACCCCTTGCATGCGCAGCGGGTTTTCCGCGAGGTCCTGCGCCATGGCCGGCAGTGCCGTGTTGAGAATCGTCCCGTCCAGCGACTGCATGAAGAAAGCAATCGCTACCACCCAGGGGAGCCAGCGGGCGGTCTTGGCATCGAGAGGGGCACGATTCGGCATGGGATCCCTTTTAATTAGCAGGCTATGTGTTGGCGATTATGCGCTAACCCTTGGGATTTTTCCCACTGGTGGTTCGGCTAGAGCCGATAACGCGGCATGCGGTCCTACTAGAAAATTCAACAACACGCGGTGCACTGCAAACGCCGCTTGCGGTGATTCAAGGTCCAGCAGATGGCCGGTGTGTTCGGCTACGGCAAAGCTGCTGTGACCTACATACTGTCGGAACAACTGGGCCTCGGCGGCCGGTGTGTATTCGTCCAGCGTGCCGTTGAGAAAATGCACCGGTGTTTCAATCTGCTTGAGCGCTGGCAGGTAGTTGCCGTCGCCCAAGGCCAGCACCTGATGGATATGAAAGCGCGCCTGGCGGTACTCGGTGGTGGCCATGGTCGACAGGTGCCGATGGTTATTGCGCTTGAGGCGCGGCGACAGGTATTTGCCCACCGTTTCGTTGAGCAGATGGCCGACCGCCGACTTGTCATCGGCCTCGATCAGCACACGCACGCGTTCGACATACTCCAGCATCGCCTGGTTGAGGTTGGGCGCCAGGGCCATCACCACCGAGCTTTCGATGGAGGGCGGGTTGTGCGCCAGGGTCAACAGCGTGGAGATGCCGCCCCATGATGCCGAGACCAGATGGTTGACCGCAAAGCGCGCTACCAAGGCACGCAGGATTTGCACCTCGTCGTCCTTGGTAACGAGGTCGAGTTCGGCGTTGTGCTCGCGTGACAAGCCAGAGAAGGGCAAATCGAACAGCAGCACATTGAAGTGCTCGGCCAGGCATTTGCTGGTACGGGCAAAGGAGCGCGTGGTGGATAGCGCGCCGTTGACCATCAGTACGGTTTTTCTGTGCGGGTCGTTACCCAGTTGCTCTACGTGAACGTTGTAGTGCTTGTACAACTTCTCAATGACAAAACTTCCATGGTTCATCTCAAGACTCCAGCTTGCCTTTCCCAGGCAAGGTTATGCTCTCGTGAGCAGGGGTGGCGGGATAGACGTTTCTTTGCAGTGCAGGTTATTGCTCTGTAGGAGCGAGCTTGCTCGCGAAAAACGTCAACGATAACGCAGTGCTGATAGCCAGCCGGCGGTGTCTGTAAGTTCTTCGCGAGCAAGCTCGCTCCTACGGTTTATAAGGTCAGCGTCAGGCGTTTTACCAAAGCGCCTGGCAACAGGTTGGAAGCGGTGTTGCGCTGGTCATAGGTACTGGCCGACAACAGCAGCTCCCGATCAGCAGTCAGCGCTTCCAATTGCGAACCGAGCAACTGATAGACACTGTCATCAAAGCGCATGGTGCTGACCGGCGCCTGGATCTCGCCGTTTTCCACCCAGAAGGTCGCAAAGCGCGTCATGCCGGTCAAGCGCGCTGCCGGCAGGTCGGAGTAGTTCAGGTACCAGAGGTTGCTGATATACAGCCCCGTGCCCAACTGCTTGAGAATATCGGCCTGGGCCAGGCTGCCGGCGGCCATTTGCAAGGCACTGGGCGACTCGTCGCTGCTGGCGCCGTTAGCGCTCAAGCCGTATTCGGCGGCGCTGCGCGAGTTGATCAACTGGCCCTCGGCCTGGCCTGCGTTGATCAGGGTGACATCCTTGCGCGGGTAGCCTTCAGTGGAAAACGCCTGGCTCAGGGAGCCGCTGATCTGCTCATCCACCGTCACCAACGGGCTCAGTGACTGATCACCCGCGTACAGGCGTTGCAACGAACTGCCTTTGCTGGCGATGGCCTGGGCTGAAAAACCACCCCAGGTGATGATGCTGATGATTTCTTCCAGCGCTGCCGGTGCCAGGTAGGCGCGGTATTGGCCGGGCGCCAGGGTGTGCAGCGGGCGCCCGAGAAACGCCAATTGCTCCCGGGCCTGTTGAAAGCGCGCGGCGAAGTCGGCGCTGTTCCAGGTGTGCCCGGCGTAGCTGGCTTTTACCGCTTCGCCATTGGGGTGGAACAGGCTGAAATCGAAATTGAAACTGTTAGCCCGGTGCCAGCCGAACGCGCCCGTTGAGCTGGCGAAACCACGGCTGATGGGGCCGGCGGCGTAGAAACCGACCAGGTCCACGCCGTCGGCGACCTGGCTGATATCGTCCAACACTTGGGCCAGTTCCGGCAGCGGGCGCAGTTGTTCGTTATGGTTGTGCCAGGCATCGGGGTTCAACAGCAGGTACGGGTCAGGCGGCAACAGCGGCAAGGTTTCGCGCAGTTGTTGCAGGCCATTCGCCAGGCGTTGGTGGTCCAGCTCCGCCTCGCCCGACAGGGTGATACCCAGGTCGGCGTGGCGCCCATCGTTGATCAGCTTGAGGTTCAGGCTGGCCTGCTGCACCTGGCCGGCCTGGCGTACCTGCGCGTGGTTGAAGCGCACGAACTCGGACGCTTCATCCGCGTAGCCGAGTTGAAAGTGTTCCTTGTCGGTGATGGCGTGCTTGAGCCAGTCCACCAGTGCCTTGAAGTGGTTCATCAGGCATCTCCCCCAAATACATCGACATTGCTGAATACACAGGCCGGCGACGCATGGCCGACGCGGATTACCTGGTTGGGTTCGCCCTTGCCGCAGTTCGGCGTGCCCAACACCTTGAAGGTGCTGGCATCGCCTACCGCGCTGAGCTTGCGCCAGAACTGCGCGGAGATCGCCCGGTAGTTGGGGTTCTTCACCACGCCCTTGAGCTCGCCGTTTTCGATCAACTGGCCCCACTCGCAGCCGAACTGGAACTTGTTGCGCGCATCGTCGATGGACCACGAACGGTTGGTCGACATCAGAATGCCGCTCTCGATGCCGCCCACCAGTTGTGCGAGGCTTTTATCGCCGGGCTCGATATTCAGGTTGGCCATGCGGTCGATGGGCGCCCGGTTCCAGCCGCAGGCGCGGCTGTTGGCAACGCCTGGCAGGTTGGCGCGAAATTGCGACAAGGCCCCGCCCAACGGCTTGAGCAGCAGGCCCTCGCGAATCAGAAATTGCTTGCTGGCAGGCGTGCCGTCGTCGTCATGGCCGTAGCTGGCAAGCTGTTCGGGGATGTCCGGGTCGAAGGTCACGTTGAGCAACGGTGAGCCATATTGCAGATGGCCGAAGTCGCTGGCCTTCACAAAACTGGTGCCGGCGTAATTGCGCTCGTCACCGAGGATGCGGTCCAGCTCCAGCGGGTGGCCGATGGATTCGTGGATCTGCAGGATCATCTGGTCGGGCATCAGCAGCAGGTCACGCGGGCCGTGGGGCGTATTCGGTGCGAGCAGCAATTGCAGCGCTTCGTCGGCCACCTTGCGGGCGGCGCCCACCAGGCCAAAACGCTGGATCACGCCGGCACTGCCTTGCTGGCCGAAGTTGGTACCGCCCAGGGTGCGGGTCTGGCTGTCGTTGCCGTCGAAGGCGGTCACGCTCAGCCCGGGAAAGACGAAACGCTGGGCCTGACGCAATTGCGCGCCGGCGCTGTTGAGGTAGATCTGTTCGACTTGCGTGGTCCCCAGGCTGACTTCCCAGCTCACCAGGCGCTCATCCTTGGGCACGGCGGCGGACTCATCGCCGAGCAATTGGTAGCAGTCGCTCAGGGACGGGAAGGGCTGGTCGAGGTCGGGCGACAGGTAGTCGGCGACGTCGCTGGACACCGCTTGCTGGTGCAGGTCGAGCAGGGCGTGGGGCTTGATCAGCCTGGCTTGTTGTTCAGCGCGCTCAAGGGCGGCCTGCAGGCCGGTGAGGGAAATATCGTTGGTCGCGGCGTAGGCTTCCACGCCGTTGAGACGCACGGTGAGCATGGCGCCTTCGTCATGGCCCAGGTGAGGCGGCTCGGCGACGTTCTTGCGTACCGACAGGTACTGGCCGGACTCGCGCACGTAGCGCAGGGAGAAGAATTCGGCGCTGGTGCGCAGGGCACTGAAGTGTTTCTTGAGCGTGGCGTGGTGTTCGAACATGGGGCCTTCCTTGTGGGCGGCTCGGCGCGGGCAGGCCAACAGAGTAGGCCTGGGCGGGGAGCTGATCAAGGGAGGTTTTGTTGTGTCTGGTCGGGCCTCATCGCGGGCAAGCCCGCTCCCACATTTTGAGTTGTGAACCCATTCAACTGTGGGAGCTGGCTTGCCTGCGATGCAGGCACCGCGGTGTATCAGTTACTGCGCAATCTCACGCAACGGCTTGCCACGCACTGGCGCATCGCCTGCCACGTAGTAGTCAGCGGTGCTGCGCGGCAGTGGCTTGCGGCCACGGATCTTGTCGGCGATTTTCTCGGCGATCATGATCGTCGGCGCGTTCAGGTTGCCGGTGGTGATGATCGGCATGATCGAGGCATCGACCACACGTAGGCCCTGCATGCCATGCACGCGGCCTTCACCATCGACTACAGCCATCTCGTCGGTGCCCATCTTGCACGAGCAGGACGGGTGGAACGCGGTCTCGGCGTGCTCGCGGATGAACTTGTCCAACTGCTCATCGGTTTGCACGTCGATGCCCGGGCTGATTTCGCGGCCACGGTATGGGTCCAGTGCCGGCTGCTGCATGATTTCACGGGTCAGGCGGATGCCATCGCGAAATTCCTGCCAGTCCTGTTCGGTGGCCATGTAGTTGAAGAGGATGCTCGGGTAGTCCCGTGGGTTCTTCGACTTCAGCTGGATACGGCCACGGCTTGGCGAACGCATGGAACCCATGTGCGCCTGGAAACCGTGCTCTTTCACACCGTTGCTGCCGTTGTAGTTAATCGCCACCGGCAGGAAGTGGTACTGGATGTTCGGCCACTCGAATTCTTCACGGGTACGGATAAAACCGCCCGCTTCGAACTGGTTGCTGGCGCCGATGCCGGTGCCGTTGAACAGCCATTCGGCGCCAATCGCCGGCTGGTTGTACCAGAGCAGCGAAGGGTACAGCGACACCGGCTGGGTGCAGGCGTATTGCAGGTACAGCTCAAGGTGGTCCTGCAGGTTTTCACCCACGCCCGGCAGGTCGTGGACCACGGGGATGTCGAGGCTTTCCAGCAATTTGGCCGGGCCAACGCCGGAGCGCTGCAGCAGTTGCGGCGAAGCGATTGCGCCGCTGCACACCAGTACTTCTTTGCGCGCACGGGCTTCAACGCGCTCCTCAGCGGCGCCGATCAGGTAACGCACGCCCACCGCACGCTTGCCTTCGAACAGTACTTTGTCGGTGAGGGCATGGGTGACGATGGTCAGGGTCGAACGCTTTTTAGCCGTGTCCAGGTAACCGCGTGCGGTGCTGGCGCGACGGCCGTTCGGCGTGACGGTACGGTCCATCGGGCCGAAGCCTTCTTGCTGGTAGCCGTTCAAGTCTTCGGTACGTGGGTAACCGGCCTGTACGCCCGCTTCAACCATGGCGTGGAACAGCGGGTTGTTCCCCGCTTTCGGCGTGGTCACGCTGACCGGGCCGTCGCCACCGTGCCAATCGTTGGGGCCGATGTCGCGGGTTTCGGCTTTGCGGAAATACGGCAGGCAGTCCAGGTAGGTCCAGTCTTCCAGGCCCGGCAGCTTCGACCAGTTGTCGTAGTCCATGGCGTTGCCACGGATGTAGCACATGCCGTTGATCAGGGAAGAGCCACCCAGGCCCTTGCCGCGCCCGCATTCCATCCGGCGGCCGTCCATGTGTGGCTCTGGATCGGTTTCGTAGGCCCAGTTGTAGCGGCGGCCTTGCAGCGGGAAGGCCAGTGCGGCTGGCATCTGGGTACGGAAGTCGAGGCGGTAGTCTGGGCCACCGGCCTCCAGCAACAGGACGGTGACGCCTTCGTCTTCGGTCAGACGGGTCGCCAGGGTGTTACCGGCAGAGCCGGCACCCACAATGATGTAATCGTATTCTTGGGACATGAATGTACCCTCTTTGAAGTGTGGTCAGGTCTGGCGAGTGCTTCGCACTCGATCGCAGGCAAGCCAGCTCCCACATTTGATCGGGTTCACACAGAACAAATGTGGGAGCCGGGCTTGCCCGCGATGGCGGCCTTACAGGCAATACAAGTCTCGGGTGTTAGAACACCGAGGCGTAATCGCCCAATTCAACCTGTACCGATTTGATGCGGGTGAAGTTGTTCAGCGAGCTGATGCCGTTCTCACGGCCCACACCCGACTGCTTGTAGCCACCGACCGGCATTTTCGCGTCGGACTCGCCCCAGGCGTTGATCCAGCAGATACCGGCTTCCAGTTGATGAATCACGCGGTGGGCGCGGTTCAGGTCCTTGGTGACCAGGCCAGCGGCCAGGCCGAAGTCGGTGTCGTTGGCGCGGCGGATCACTTCTTCTTCGGTTTCATAGGTGAGGATGCTCATCACCGGGCCAAAGATCTCTTCACGCACGATCACCATGTCGTCGGTGCAGTCGGTAAACACGGTCGGGGCCACGAAGGCGCCTTTGGCGAAGTCGCCTTCGGTGAGGCGGTCGCCGCCGCACAGCAGGCGTGCGCCTTGCTCTTTGCCTTTGGCGATGTAGCCCAGCACGCTTTCCATGTGGGCGAAGCTGACCAGCGGGCCGAAGTTGGTGTTTTCGTCTTCCGGGTTGCCGATGCGAATACGCGCAACACGCTCAACGATCTTGGCTTCGAACGCGGCTTGCAGATGCTTGGGCACGAACACACGGGTGCCGTTGGTGCAGACCTGACCGGAGCTGTAGAAGTTGGCCATCATGGCGGTGTCGGCGGCGCGGTCGAGGTCGGCGTCGTCGAAAATGATCAGCGGGGACTTGCCGCCCAGCTCCATGGTCACGTCTTTAAGCGAGGAGCTCGACGCGCTGGCCATGACTTTTTTGCCGGTGTCGGTGCCGCCGGTGAAGGAGACTTTTTCAATGCGCGGGTGCTCGGTCAGCCAGGTGCCGACTTCACGGCCGCTGCCGGTCAGTACGTTGAACACGCCTGCAGGAACGCCAGCCTCGGTGTAGATCTCGGCCAGTTTCAGGGTGGTCAGCGAGGTGACTTCGCTTGGCTTGAAGATCATCGCGTTGCCGGCAGCCAGGGCCGGTGCGGATTTCCACAGGGCGATCTGGATCGGGTAGTTCCACGCGCCGATACCGGCAACCACGCCCAGTGGCTCGCGGCGGGTGTAGACAAACGAGGTGTCGCGCAGGGGGATCTGCTCGCCTTCGATGGCGGGCACCAGGCCGGCGTAGTATTCCAGCACGTCAGCACCGGTGACGATGTCGACGTACTTGGTTTCGGAAAAGGCTTTACCGGTGTCCAGGGTTTCCAGGGCGGCCAGTTCATCGTTGCGCTCGCGCAGGATGTCCACGGCACGACGCAGAATGCGCGAACGCTCCATGGCGGTCATGGCGGCCCAGATTTTCTGGCCTTTTTCAGCGCTGACCACGGCACGTTCAACGTCATCGAAAGTGGCGCGTTGCACTTGGGCGAGAACTTCACCGTTAGCCGGGTTGATGGCTTCGAAGGTGGCATCGCTGCCAGCGTCGCTGTAGCCGCCGTCAATGTAGAGTTTTTGCAGGTCGAAACGGGCCATAAAGTCCTCGCAAGTGCATAAGTGGTTGGCGTTACCCGCCGAACAGTGGGCCATGGGGGTGTGGCAACACTGAGCGACGGACGTTCAGGGGTTGAGCGGTTATGTGTGCTCTAACTCACCTGCTTGGCCAATTGGAAATCCATGTATTCGTAGGCGATCCGTTGCGCCTGCTCCGTGTCGAAAGCGTCTCCCGACAGGGCGCCGCGCAACCACAAACCGTCGATCAGGGCCGCCAGGCCCCGGGCTGCTTTGCGTGCGTGCGGCAGCGGCAGCACTCGGCGGAACTGGCAGCACAGGTTGGAATACAGACGTTGATCGTTGATCCGCTGCAACCTGTGCAATGACGGGTGATGCATGCTGGTGGCCCAGAAGGCCAGCCAGGTTTTCATTGCCGGGCCGTTGACCTGGCTGGCGTCGAAGTTGCCTTCGATGATCACCTGAAGGTGCGCCCGTGGGCTGTCATCCTTCAAGGCACGCCTGCGTTCTTGCACGTTCTCGATCAGCGCATTCATCAGGTAGCGCATCGTCGCTGCGATCAGGCCGTTCTTGTCCTGAAAGTAGTGGCTGATGATGCCGTTCGAGACGCCGGCCAGACGGGCGATCAGCGCAATGCTGGCATCTCCCATCCCGACCCGATCGATGGCCGTCAACGTGGCTTCGATCAACTGCTGGCGGCGTATGGGTTGCATACCGACCTTGGGCATGTAGCACCTCTCCTTAGGCCTGCCGATGGGCGATCCACGTCCGTCGGCTTGAGGGCCAGTCTATTTTGTTTTGATTGAACGTTCAATCAACAAAGAATAAGATCTGCGACAAATGGTCGCTGCCTACAGATGTTTCCTACCTGCGAGCCGCAACCTTCGACACCTGCAAAAACCCTTGAAACAGGCCACTTCAGAGCCTGATCACCGCCTTGGCGGGCTCAAGAATTTTGGGGTGTCTTTATAACACCCGTCCGTCGACTGCCGAAAAATCGATGTCCCGGGATAACCGTTGCCTTGTGTTTCTCTCTCGCACTGCCTGGAGCATCTGCGCCATGAGTTCTGCCTCTCTTATAAAGACCCCACCGGAAAAGGTCCGGGTCAACGGTTGGGTGTTCTACACCTCCACCGCGCTGATTTTATTGTTGACCGCCATTCTGATCGTCGCCCCGCAGGAGGCCGGGCGCCTGCTCGGCGTAGCACAGGCCTGGCTGTCGAAAAGCTTTGGCTGGTACTACATGGTGGTCATCGCCGCCTACCTGGTGTTTGTGGTCGGCCTGGCGTTTTCGTCCTATGGGAAACTTAAGCTGGGTGCGAAGGACGATACCCCAGACTTCAGCTACGGCGCCTGGGCCGGCATGTTGTTCTCGTCGGGTATCGGCATCTCGCTGTTGTATTTCGGTGCGTCCGAGCCGTTGGACCACTACTTCAACCCACCCGAAGGCGCTGCCGCCAGCAATGGCGCGGCGCGCCAGGCGTTGCAACTGACCTTCCTGCACTGGGGCCTGCACGGCTGGGCGATCTATGCGCTGGTCGGCCTGGCCGTGGCGTACTTTGCCTACCGTCACAACCAACCGCTGGCACTGCGTTCGGCGCTGTACCCGCTGGTGGGTGAGCGTTGGGTGAAGGGCGCCGCCGGCCACGCGGTAGACGGTTTCGGCATGTTCGTGACCCTGCTGGGCCTGGTGACCAACCTGGGGATCGGCTCGATGCAGGTGTCGTCGGGGCTGGAAAACCTGTTCGGCATG
This sequence comes from Pseudomonas salmasensis, assembly GCF_014268375.2. NCBI lineage: Bacteria > Pseudomonadati > Pseudomonadota > Gammaproteobacteria > Pseudomonadales > Pseudomonadaceae > Pseudomonas > Pseudomonas salmasensis. The sequence goes on along the minus strand of NZ_CP077083.1, from coordinate 3,023,647 downwards.
GAACACAGCAACACCAACCTGCTGATCGTGATCATCGTGATGAGCACCGTGGCGACTATTGCCGCCGTGTCGGGTGTGGAAAACGGTATTCGCCGCCTGTCCAACCTCAACATCGTGTTGTTCAGCGGTTTGCTGATCTTCGTGCTGCTGTTCGGCCCTACCTTGCACCTGCTCAATGGCCTGGTGCAGAACACCGGTGATTACCTCAACGGTATCGTGCTCAAAACCTTCGACCTGTATGTGTACGAAGGCGACGGTGCCAAGACCGAACGCTGGATGGGCCTGTGGACCCTGTTCTACTGGGCCTGGTGGATTTCCTGGGCGCCATTTGTGGGCATGTTCATCGCGCGTATTTCCCGTGGTCGTACCGTGCGTGAACTGGTGGCTGGCGTATTGCTGATCCCGCTGGGCTTTACCCTGGCGTGGCTGTCGATCTTCGGCAACTCGGCCCTGGATTTGGTGTTGAACCATGGGGCCGTGGAGTTGGGCAAGACGGCGCTGGAACAACCGTCCATGGCCATCTACCAGCTGCTTGAGCATTACCCAGCGTCGAAAGTGGTGATCGGCGTGTCGATCTTCGTGGGCTTCGTGCTGTTCCTGACGCCTGCGGATTCCGGCGCGGTGATGATGGCCAACCTTTCCTGCAAAGGCGGCAACGTGGATGAAGACGCGCCGCACTGGTTGCGTATCTTCTGGTCGGCGGTGATCACCCTGGTGACCATCGGCCTGCTGTTTGCCGGTAACTTCGAAGCCATGCAAACCATGGTGGTGCTGGCGGGGCTGCCGTTCTCGGTGGTGCTGGTGTTCTTTATGTTCGGTTTGCACAAGGCCATGCGCCAGGACGTGGCCACCGAACAGGAGCAGGCGCAATTGGCTGAACGCGGGCGTCGTGGTTTCAGCGAGCGCTTGACGGCGCTGGACCTGCAACCGAGCCAGGCCACCGTGCAGCGCTTTATGGACAAGCACGTAACGCCGGCGTTGGAAGAAGCCGCGATTGCGTTGCGTGATCAGGGGTTGGAAGTGCAGACCTTGTTGGGCAAATCCAAGCGCTGCATCGGCGTGCGAATCGAGATGGACGAAGGCAACCCGTTTGTCTACGAAGTGAGCCTGGATGGCTACTCGGCGGCACCCGCTGACCTGCCTGAAGAAGAGCGCACCCGTTACTACCGTGCCGAGGTGTACCTGCACAACGGGCCGCAGGAGTATGACCTGATGGGCTTCACCCAGGAGCAGATCACCCGGGATGTGCTCGATCAGTTTGAAAGCCATCGGCAGCTCCTTGGCCGGGTCTATAGCTGATGCTTGAAGGCCGGTGGCGTCGTCCTGACGCCACCGGCTCCCTGTAGGAGCGAGCTTGCTCGCGAAAGACGTGAACGATAACGCAACGCTAATCTGGTCGCCCGTGTCGCTTGCTCGTTTTTCGCGAGCAAGCTCGCTCCTACAGGGGATCGGTTCTAGCCCAGGTTCTTGCCCAGCAGGGCATGGTAGAGCTCACTGTCTCCCAGAATCCCTACCACCTTGTTGTTGTCATGCAGCACCAGCTTGTTGCCTGTCTGGTAGCGAATCTGCAACGCATCGCGCATGCCGATGTTGGAGTCCACCAGCGTCGGTACGCGGCCCAAGCCTTCCACGGCCTGCCCTGGTGCCCAGTTCTGCAGGTTCATCGTCACGCCATTCTGGCGTGCGCCCTGGATGGTGTTGCCTTCGGCCAGGTCCAGCCAGGAGTCGCCACCCGGATCAAGGCACACCGAGCCATTCACACGCGTGCAGTTATCCAGGGTGCGCATCAGGCTGCGCCCGCACAGCACGTTCAACGGGTTGGTATGGGCGACGAAGGTGCGCACATAGTCGTCCGCCGGGTTCAGCACGATCTCTTCCGGCACGCTGTACTGGATGATCTTGCCGTCTTTCATGATCGCGATACGGCTACCGAGCTTGAGTGCTTCGTCCAGGTCGTGGCTGACGAACACGATGGTCTTGCTCAACTTGCGTTGCAGTTCCAGCAGTTCATCTTGCAAGCCTTGACGGATCAGCGGGTCGAGGGCCGAGAAGGGTTCGTCCATCAGCAGGATATCGGCGTCCATCGCCAGGGCGCGGGCCAGGCCGACGCGCTGCTGCATGCCGCCGGACAACTCGTCGGGCTTCTTGTTACGCCATTGGCTCAGGCCCACCAGTTCGAGTTTCTCATCTACCAGCGTGCGCCGTTCTTTCTCTGGGCGGCCCTGCATCTCCAGGCCGAAGCTGATGTTCTCGCGCACTGTCAGCCACGGCATCAGGGCGAACTTCTGGAACACCATGGCGATGCGTTTGGTGCGCATCATTTTCAGCTCGGCGGGGGTGCAGGAGGCGATGTCGATCTGGCGACCTTCATGCTCTACAAACAGCTGGCCACGGCTGACGGTATTGAGGCCGTTGATGCAGCGCAGCAAGCTGGACTTGCCTGAGCCCGAGAGGCCCATCAGCACACAGATCTCGCCTTTCTCAATGTCCAGGCTGGCCTTTTCAACGCCGACAATCTGCCCGGTCTTCTTCAGGATTTCGTTACGGCTCATGCCCTGGTCCAGCAGCTTGAGCGCTTCGCGTGGGTCTTTGGAAAAGATCACGTCGACATTGTCGAATCGGATAATGCTCATGCATCACCCCCTACTTTAGCGTCGGGTTGTTTGCAGATACGGTCGAGCATGATGGCGAGCAACACAATGGCCAGGCCCGCTTCAAAGCCCAAGGCAATGTCTGCGGTGTTGAGTGCGTTGACCACTGGCTTGCCGAGGCCGTCAGCGCCCACCAGGGCCGCGATCACCACCATCGACAGCGACAGCATGATGCACTGGGTAATGCCGGCGGCGATGCTCGGCATGGCGTGGGGCAGTTCAATGCGCGAGAGCAACTGGCGGCGCGAGCAGCCAAAGGCTTTGCCGGCGTCCAACAGCTCTTGCGGGACATCGCGGATACCCAGGTAGGTCAGGCGGATCGGCGCGGCAATCGCGAACACCACCGTGGAAATCAGCCCAGGCACCACACCCAGCCCGAAGAGGGTCAGGGTAGGGATGAGGTAGACGAAGGTCGGCACGGTCTGCATCAGATCGAGTACCGGCCGCATCATGGTGTAGAACATCGGTTTATGCGCGGCAACAATGCCCAGCGGCACACCGATGACCACGCAGACCAGGGTGGCGAACAGCACCTGGGCGAGGGTTTCCATGGTTTCCTGCCAGTACCCCAGGTTGAGGATCAGCAGGAAGGAGGCGATGACAAAAACAGTCAGTCCCCATTTACGTTGGATAAAGTGAGCCAGCAGCGCAATCAGACCGATCAATGCCAGTGGATTGAACCAGGTCAGCGCAAACGTCACGCCGTGGATCATCGTTTCCAGGGTCGATGCGATTGCGTCGAAGTAGTTGGCCCCGTGTTGGGTCAACCAGTCGACGAAGGCAGCGATGTACTGGCCTAGTGGGATTTTCTGTTCAGTCAGCATGGTAGTGAATGTCCACATGCGAAGGGGAAAACATCCCAGGCCAGCGCACCGGCCTGGGGTCAGCGGGTGCTATTTGGCGAGGTAAGCTTTAACGGCATCGAGCCCTGGTTTGCCATCAACGGTGGTGACACCGGCAAGCCAGGTGTCGAGCACTTGCGGGTTCTTTTGCAGCCAGGCCTTGGCGGCAGCATCGGCCTTCATCTTGTCGTCCAGGACGTTCCCCATCAGGGTGCTTTCCATGTCCAGGGTGAACACCAGGTTCTTCAGCAACTGACCAACGTTGCTGCATTCCTGGGTGTAGCCTTTGCGGGTGTTGGTGTAGATGGTGGCCTGGCCGTAGTTGGGGCCGAACGAGTCGTCACCACCGGTCAGGTACTTCATCTTGAAGCGGGTGTTCATCGGGTGCGGTTCCCAGCCGAGGAACACGATGGCCTGGTTGCGCTTGGAGGCGCGTTCAACCTGAGAGAGCATGCCGGCTTCGCTGGATTCGACCACCTTGAAGCCGGCGGTTTTCAGGCCGAAAGCATCTTTGTCGATCAGCGTCTGGATGGTGCGGTTGCCATCGTTGCCCGGCTCGATGCCGTAGATCTTGCCGCCCAGCTCATCCTTGAATTTGGCGATGTCGGCGAAGTCCTTCAGGCCCTTGTCGTACAGCGCTTGTGGGACTGCCAGGGTGTACTTGGCGTTCTCCAGGTTGGCGCGCACGGTTTCCACGGTGCCGGCATCACGGTACTGCTTGATGTCGTTTTCCATGGTCGGCATCCAGTTGCCGAGGAAAATGTCCATGTTCTTGCCGTCGGCCAGGGACTTGTAAGTCACAGGTACCGAAATCATCGTGGTGCGCGGCTTGTAGCCCAGGCCCTTGAGGATCTCGCTGGTGGTCGCGGTGGTGACGGTGATGTCGGTCCAGCCGACATCGGAGAAGTTGACGGTCTTGCACTGTTCCGGTTCTGCGGCGTGTGCCACGACTGGCAGACTCAGCATGGCGGCCAACAACAACGAGGGTGAACCTTTCATGTGGGTAGACTCCTGTGTCTTTTCTGGCGGCATTCGCCGCGCTTTATAAGTGTTGCGGTTGGAGCGTGAGACAACAGCTCTGGCGCGGTGCCTTGCAAACGAGTCGAGACTGATCATGTACCAGTGAAAATCTGACGCCTACAGGGGGCGTCGTATCCAGTACAGGGAGGGTCGCATCCAGTACCGATGACGTCGCTTACAGGTTTTTGCGAAGGTAAAACTGCTGTTTTTACCCTTCTGCACCGCAAAAAACGGCCAAAACTGGCGTTCGCACGCGAGCGCCGCTGGTGAGCATGAGTGCGTCGGTGTGAGACGCCGTGATGACGAATAAAAGCTTGATGATGCCGCCATCTGGGCGATCTGAGCGTAGCACCTCGTTCAAGCCCGGCCCGTGCTTATCGAGGAGTTTCACGTTAATGGCTATCAGCGTTTTCGACCTGTTCAAGATCGGCATCGGGCCTTCGAGTTCGCACACCGTGGGGCCCATGCGCGCCGCGGCGTTGTTCGTTCAAGGGTTGCGTGAACGTGGGTGGCTGGAACAGGTGCAGCGTGTCGAAGTGCAACTGTACGGCTCGCTGTCGGCCACCGGCATCGGCCACGGCAGCGACACCGCCACCATCATGGGCCTGATGGGTGAATGGCCGGACGCAATCGACCCCACGCACATCGGCGCACGTATCCACACCCTGCGCGAAACCGACACGCTGCTGCTGGACGGGCGTCTGCCGGTGCCGTTTGTGTGGGCGCGGGACATGCGCCTGCTCGACGAAAACCTGCCGTTCCATCCCAATGCCATGACCCTGGTGGTGTTTGGCGAAAACGGCGAGTTGCACCGCGACACTTATTACTCGGTGGGTGGCGGTTTTGTGGTGGATGAGGCCCAGGCCCAAAGCGGTGTGGCGGATATGGACCGCACCGAACTGCCCTATGACTTTTCCAGTGCGGTGGAACTGTTGCAGCTGTGCAAGACCCACAACCTGCGCGTTGCCGAACTGATGCTGGCGAATGAAAAAACCTGGCGCAGCGAAGAAGAAATCCGCAGCGGCCTGATGAAGCTCTGGCGCGCCATGCAAGATTGCGTGGAGCAGGGCCTCAAGCACGAAGGCATTTTGCCTGGCGGCTTGAACGTGCGCCGTCGCGCCGCCAAGTTGCACCGCAGCTTGCAGGAGCTGAACAAACCCAATGTGATCGGCTCGACCTTGAGCGCCATGGAATGGGTCAACCTGTTTGCCCTGGCGGTCAACGAAGAAAACGCCGCCGGTGGGCGCATGGTCACGGCGCCTACCAATGGCGCGGCGGGGATTATCCCGGCGGTGTTGCACTACTTTATGAAGTTCAGTGAAGAAGTCACCGAAGCCAACGTGGTGGACTACCTGCTCGGCGCGGCGGCGGTGGGCATCCTGTGTAAAAAGAACGCCTCGATCTCGGGGGCCGAAGTCGGTTGCCAGGGCGAGGTCGGTTCCGCGTGCGCGATGGCCGCGGCCGGGTTGGCGGAGATTCTTGGCGCCACGCCGGAGCAACTGTGCAACGCCGCCGAAATCGGCCTGGAACATAACCTCGGCCTGACCTGCGACCCGGTGGGCGGTTTGGTGCAAGTGCCGTGTATCGAGCGTAATGCGATTGCGGCGGTGAAGGCGATCAATGCGGCGCAAATGGCGTTGCGGGGCGATGGCCAGCACTTCATCTCGTTGGACCGGGTGATCCGCACGATGCGTGATACGGGGGCCGATATGCATGACAAGTACAAAGAGACATCGCGGGGTGGGTTGGCGGTGAGTGCGGTTGAATGTTGAGTCAATGATATTGCTATTGCAGGCAAGCCAGCTCCCACAGGGGAACGCATTCCAAAGGTGGGAGCCGGGCTTGCCCGCGATGGCTATAGTACTGACACAATTGCTCACAAAGTGAACATCCCGGCCAAAATCGCCACCTTTTAGCGCGTCGCAAATAGATAAGTAGCTTCCGAACGATTCCTACACGATCACACGCCTGATGTGCTTTGGGTGACAGACTTCTCCTACGCCCGCAAAGCGCCTTCCCACAAGTGCTACCGATCTGCTCACACCCCTTGAACCCCGCCCCTTATGCGTCATATCCCGCACTTCACGCGCGGGCTTATATAGACGCATCAACAGGTCGTTTTCAGGAGTTCTTGAATAGCCATTCAATTTTAGGCATGGCATTTGCTCTATCAATTGCAAAGCCTCTCCTTTCCAGGAAGAGCGCAATAACAAGAGCCTCGCCTGAGGCCACCACCCGCTTTGTGTGATGTGAGGAGATACCGCGATGACGTCGACCAACTCCGGGGCCCAACCCCAGAACCGTGCGCCTCAATCCATCGGCTTTTTGCTGCTGGACAATTTCACGCTGATTTCCCTGGCGTCAGCCGTGGAGCCACTGCGCATGGCCAACCAGCTGTCCGGCCGCGAGCTGTATCGCTGGACAACCCTGAGTGTCGACGGCAACCAGGTGTGGGCCAGCGATGGCCTGCAGATCACCCCCGATGCCTCCATGCACAAAGCACCCATCCTGGACACGGTCATCGTGTGCGGCGGCGTGGGTATCCAGCGCACCGTCACCCGTGAACATGTGTCGTGGCTGCAAAGCCAGGCACGCCAGTCTCGTCGCCTCGGCGCAGTGTGCACCGGCAGCTGGGCCCTGGCCTGCGCCGGCTTGCTCGACGGCTTTGATTGCAGCGTGCACTGGGAATGCCTGGCGTCGATGCAGGAAGCCTTCCCGCGGGTGGCCATGAGCACGCGCCTGTTCACCCTCGACCGTAACCGCTTCACCAGCTCCGGCGGCACCGCGCCCCTGGACATGATGCTGCACCTGATCAGCCGCGACCACGGCCGTGAATTGTCCGCCGCCATCTCCGAGATGTTCGTGTACGAACGCATCCGCAACGAACAGGATCACCAGCGTGTGCCGCTCAAGCACATGCTCGGCACCAACCAGCCGAAGCTGCAGGAAATCGTCGCGCTGATGGAGGCCAACCTCGAAGAGCCGATCGACCTGGACGAACTGGCGGTGTACGTCGCCGTGTCGCGCCGGCAGTTGGAGCGGCTGTTTCAGAAATACCTGCACTGCTCGCCGTCACGCTACTACCTCAAGCTGCGCCTGATTCGCGCACGGCAACTGCTCAAGCAGACGCCGATGTCGATCATCGAAGTCGCCTCGGTGTGCGGGTTTGTGTCTACGCCACACTTTTCCAAGTGCTATCGCGAGTACTTTGGCATTCCGCCACGGGATGAGCGCGTAGGTTCCAACACTACCCAGCAAGTGGCGATGATGCCGATTCCGCCGGCGCTGGTGTTGTCACCGTTGTCAGGGCCGATGTCGGCGTTGAGCCAGGCGCGCAACGAGTCGACGTTTGCCAGCGTAAGGCTCTGACACCGGGCTGCCTTATTGTAGGAGCGAGCTTGCTCGCGAAAAAAACTCAAGATCGCCGTGGGGTATCTGATGCCCCGCGTTATCGTTGGCGATTTTCGCGAGCAAGCTCGCTCCTACAGAGGATATATTTCAGGCGCCAGAGCTTTGTTTGAACTGCATCAGCGCCGGCAACAGCTGTTTGTCGATCGCCTGCCTCACCGCCGGCAAAATCGTCGCGCTGCCGCTGTACATCTTTTCAACCATGCCCTTGAGCGCCTTGGCCCGTGCTTCGCTCAACCCGCGCACCGCACATTCGCAAGCCTGCTCGGCGGTAGCGCCGCTGGACACTTCAAAACCCAGCGAGCGCAGTTGGCCCAACAGGTCATCCTGGTCAATCAAATCCGCGTGCATCATGACGGTCATCCTGGTGTGGGGAGCGGGAATTGACTTGGATTCTGGTAGGCCCCAGGACTGGCGGCAAGGGGCAGAATCCACCGATGGCTCGTATGGCTATGAACAGGTCGTTTTCGGGGTACTTGACCTGACCCGTAACGGGCACACTGAACCCAGGCACGCAGCTTGAAGGTTTGGTCACCCTCGAAATGCACGGCTCACACAAAGCACTCTGCCCCGATCCCGTCACGGCTGGATCGGGGCTTTTTTTTGCGCGGGCAGCCCGATCACCCGGCCGAGCAGGGCAGGCCGGGGTAGGTCGGCGTGTTCCTGGCTCAGGGCAGTGAGTTTTTCCAGGGTGGCGCCGGCAAACGGCGCCGACTGCGGCCCGGCCAGGTCGACATGCAGCAGCATCTGTTCGTTACCCGCCAACTCGCGTGCTTCCCCCACAAGGTGCAGGCTGTGATAGAGGTGCAGGCGCTTGGCGTCGTGGGCGATCAGTTGGGTATGCACCTCAACCTCGGCGCCGAGTTTTACCTCATGCAGGTAGTTCAGGTGCAACTCCAGAGTGAACAACGAGTGGCCGCTGGCTTCGCGGTTTTCGCTGTCCAGCCCCAGGGTGTCCATCAGCGCATCGGTGGCGTAGCTGAAGATCAGCAGGTAGAACGCATCACGCAAATGGCCGTTGTAATCGACCCAGTCGGGCAGGATTTTCGTGGTGTAGGTGGTCAGTGCGGGCATGGTATGAATTCCAATTTGTAGGAGCGAGCTTGCTCGCGAAAAACTCAAGATCGCCGTGGGGTACCTGATGCCCCGCGTTATCGTTGGCGATCTTCGCGAGCAAGCTCGCTCCTACAGGGTTATTCGGCGAAGTTCATGCCGTGCTTGGCCTTGGTTGTTTTTACGGCTTCCAGCACCGCCAGCAGGCAATCATCACGATAGCGCTCCAGCGCCGAAATGCTGTGGTTACCCAACTGCTCAGCGGTGCCATCGACCACATCATCAATCAATTTTTCAGTCAGTTCAGGCGCTGGTAGATAAGTCCACGGCAACTGCAACGCCGGGCCGAACTGGGCCATGAAGTGGCGCATGCCGGCATCGCCGCCCGCCAGGGTGTAAGTGAGGAAGGTACCCATGAATGACCAGCGCAAGCCGGCGCCAAAGCGAATGGCGTCGTCGATTTCACCCGTCGTCGCCACGCCGTCATTGACCAGGTGCAGCGCCTCACGCCACAGCGCTTCCAGCAGGCGGTCGGCAATAAACCCCGGCACTTCCTTGCGCACATGCAGCGGGCGCATGCCGAGGGATTCGTACACCTCAATCGCCGCCTGGATCGCCTCTGGCGCGGTGTTTTTACCGCCCACCACCTCTACCAGTGGCAACAGGTAGACCGGGTTGAAGGGGTGGCCGACCACGCAGCGTTCCGGGTGGGTGGAGCCCTCATAGAATTCGCTGGGCAACAGCCCGGAGGTGCTCGAACCAATCAGGGCATCCGGCTTGGCCGCGGCGCTGATCTGGCTGTGCAGTTGCAGCTTCAGCTCCAGGCGTTCAGGGGCGCTTTCTTGGATGAAGTCGGCGTCTTTTACGCAGTCTTCGATAGTAGTGACAAAGCGCAGGCGGTCTTGGGAGGCTCCGGGCGCCAGGCCCTGTTGCTCAAGGGCGGCCCAGGCGTTGGCCACGCGTTTGCGCAAGGCCGCCTCGGCACCGGGGGCAGGGTCCCAGGCGACCACATCCAGGCCATGGGCAAGGGCACGGGATACCCAGCCGCTGCCGATGACGCCGCTGCCCAACGCGGCGAAGGTTTTGATGTCGGTGATAAAGCGCATGGCATATTCCTAAAGTGTTCGGTGATCCTTTGTGGGAGCCGGGCTTGCCCGCGATGGCGGCATTCCAAGCTCTAGAGATGTGGCGGATGTCTGGCCTCATCGCGGGCAAGCCCGGCTCCCACAGGAGTGGTGGTGTTTGTGTTAGCCGCGTTGGGTCAGGCCCATCTTGATGCGGCCTTCGGCAGGGGTCAGGACCCGTGCGCCTAACCGGCTGAGAATTTCACTGGCACGTTCCACCAACTGGCCATTGGTGGCGAGCACGCCCTTGTCCAGCCACAGGTTGTCCTCCAGGCCCACCCGTACGTTGCCGCCCAGCAGCACCGCTTGGGCGGCCATCGGCATTTGCATACGACCAATGCCGAAGCCCGCCCACACCGCGTCGGCGGGCAGGTTGTCGACCATGGCTTTCATGGTGGTGGTGTCGGCCGGTGCGCCCCAGGGAATGCCCAGGCACAGTTGGAACAGCGGGTTATCCAGCAGCCCTTCTTTGATCATCTGCTTGGCGAACCACAGGTGGCCGGTGTCGAAAATCTCCAGCTCGGCCTTTACGCCCAATTCCCGGATGCGTTTGGCGCCGGCACGCAGTTGCGCCGGGGTGGACACGTAAATGGTGTCGCCATCGCCGAAGTTCAGCGTGCCGCAGTCCAGGGTGCAGATTTCCGGCAGCAGTTCCTCAACGTGGGCCAGGCGGGTCAGCGGGCCGACCAGGTCGGTATTGGGCCCGAACTCCATGGGATTCTCGCCGCCACCGATCTCCAGGTCGCCGCCCATGCCGGCGGTGAGGTTGACGATGATGTCGATGTCGGCCTCGCGGATGCGCTCCATCACTTCGCGGTACAGGGCCACATCGCGGCTGAATTTGCCGGTCTGTGGGTCGCGTACATGGCAGTGCACCACGGTGGCGCCGGCCTTGGCGGCTTCCACCGCGGCGGCGGCGATTTGTTTGGGCGTGACCGGCACGTGTGGGCTTCTGGCGGTCGTGTCGCCAGCACCGGTGAGTGCGCAGGTGATGATGACGTCGTGGTTCATGAGGCGGTTCCTTACAGACGTGGTGGTGCCGTTCGCGGTCGCAAGTGGCCGCGAAACGGTGGTTCGCAAAATGTTATTTGCTGGTCAGTTGCAGGTTGGTCGCGGCGGGTTTGCCGTCGAAAGTGGTGACGCCATCGAGCCAGCGCTGCCGGTCTTGAGGGTGGTCCTTGAGCCACTGCCGTGCGGATTCCAAGGCGTCCTTGTGATCCAGCAGCGGCTGCATCATCCGGCTCTCGTCGGCGGCGGTGAACGTCAGGTTGGTCAGTAGCTTATGCACGTTGGGGCACTGCTCGGCGTAGGCCGGCGCGGTCACGGTCCACACGGTGGCCATGCCTTCGTTCGGGCCCAGGGCGTCTTCGCTGCCGGTGAGGTAAGTCATCGCGACGTTGACGTTCATCGGGTGCGGCGCCCAGCCAAAGAACACCACCGCTTCCTTGCGGCGCACCGCACGGTCCACGGCGGCCAGCATGCCGGCTTCGCTGGACTCCACCAACTGGAACTTGCCCAGGCCGAACTGGTTCTTGGCGATCATCGCCTTGATCTGGGTATTGGCCCCCGAGCCCGGCTCGATGCCGTAGATCTTGCCGCCCAGCTCTTTCTCGAACCTGGCGATGTCGGCAAAGGTTTTCAGGCCCTTGTCGGCCAGGTAAGTCGGCACTGCGAGGGTGGCGCGGGCGTCTTCCAGGCTGGCTTTGTCGAGGACCTTGACTTGCTTGGCGTCGACGAACGGCGTGATGGTCTGGGTCATCAGCGGGTTCCAGTAGCCGAGAAACAGGTCCAGGCGCTGGTCGCGGATGCCGGCAAAGATGATTTGCTGAGAGGCGCTGGTTTGTTTGGTCTTGTAGCCGAGGCCATCGAGCAGCACCTGGGCCATGGCGCTGGTGGCGATGACGTCGGTCCAGTTGACCACGCCCATGCGCACGTTCTGGCAGGCAGGGGCATCCGCTGCCATGACAGGGGTGCTCAAAATAGCGCTGGCGCTGAGTGCAAGTACGCAGCGGCTGATCAGTCGGTTCATGGGTGGAGCCCTCGGCAGGTCGTTATTGTGGGTGCCGGCGTCTTGGTGCGCCGTGGGATCACGTTACGCAGCTTGGCGCCCCGCAAAGCGCACGGCGGCGACCCGCTCTTGCACTGCAGCGACCTGTGCTCTTGAATGGCCGGTTGAACTGGCGTATCACAGTGACCACGCTGCCCGTCCGACGAGAGCGCCACCATGTCCCAGGATGTCTATTTCTTGCTGATGCCGGGTTTCTCGGCCCTTGGTTTTATCTCCGCACTGGAACCGTTGCGGGTGGCCAACCGCTTTCGTGGCGAGCTGTACCGCTGGCACATCTTGAGTGACGATGGCGGCGCGGTGCTGGCGAGCAACGGTATGTCGGTCAACGCCGACGCCGCGCTTGAGCCACTGAAAAAAGGCGCGACTTTACTGGTGGTGGCCGGCTTCGAACCCCTGCAGTTCGCCACGCCCGCCCTGGAGCATTGGCTGCGCCGCCTCGACCATGAGGGTGTGACCCTCGGCGCCATCGACACCGGCGCCTGCGTGCTTGCCGAGGCGGGCCTGCTCGACGGCCACCGCTTGACCTTGCACTGGGAAGCCATCGACGCCTTCAAGGAAGCCTATCCGCACCTGAGCGTGACCCAGGAACTGTTCGAAATCGACCGGCGCCGAATCACCTGCGCCGGCGGCACGGCTTCCATCGACCTGATGCTCGACCTCATCGCCCAGGCCCACGGCCCGGAGCTGGCGATCCAGGTTTCCGAGCAATTCGTACTAAGCCGCATCCGCCCGCGCAAAGACCATCAGCGCATGCAGATTGCCACGCGCTACGGCATCAACAACAAGAAACTGGTGCACGTGATCGGCGAAATGGAACAGCACACCGAACCGCCCCTGAGCACCTTGGCCCTGGCCGAAACGATCAAGGTCACCCGACGCCAACTGGAGCGATTGTTTCGCCTGCACCTGAACGACACCCCCAGTAATTTCTACCTGGGCCTGCGCTTGGAAAAAGCCCGCAAACTGCTGCGCCAGAGCGACATGAGCGTGCTGGAGGTGAGTATTGCGTGTGGGTTTGAGTCGCCGTCGTATTTCACCAGGAGCTATCGCGCAAGGTTTGCCAAATGCCCTAGGGAGGACCGGCGACGGGAGGTGGTTTAAGCGTTGGTGCAGACTCAAGGTGGGAGCTGGCTTGCCTGCGATGGCGGCGGATCAGCACTGCATATGCCAACTGATACATCGCAATCGCAGGCAAGCCAGCTCCCACATTGATAAGCAGTCAGGTGTCTGAAAGCGCATCTGGTGGTGTGGGAATATTCTTGTTTTGAAAGGTTGCGGGCGATTACTGGAAACGGGCTGCTAACGTCCAAAGGGTTCCTTACGTAACCATAAGAGGTTGGCATGCTGAAAAAACTAGTCACTCTGATTGCACTTGCGTCCACCCCAGTGTGGGCCGCCCAGGCGCCAGCGCCGTTCACCGGCGCCGATTACAGCGGCCGTTATGAATGCACTGGCCAGGACAAACATATCGGCAACTTCAAAGGCGTTGTCGAAATGAAGCTCGACGCCAAGCAAAGCACTGGCAAATATGCGGCTTACACCTTCACTTTGACCCTGGAAGACAAGTCCCGCTATGAAGGCATGGCCGCCGGAACTGCCGATACCCTGGGTATCTACTTCGCCCACACCGACCCGGCCTTGAAGGACTTTGGCGTGGGGGTTGCCCAGGTGACACCCACTCCTGAAGGCAAGGTGTCTTTCGTCAAGTATTACTACGGCCCTGAATACGAAGGCGGCGGGCACGGCTTGGAGCACTGCGTCAAAAGCTGATGTGCGGTTATTTCTTCATCAGACATGAGCACGCGGTCTTATAGGCCTCGTGCTGATACTTGTTGAGCGTCGCTGGCAGATCAAAGGTGTGCTTTTTGTATTGCGCATTGATGGTCTGCGGCGACAGCAGCGTCACCTCCACCCCCTCCAGCAATTGAAACACCCCTTCAATCTTGAACGTCGTCGGGCCACCGGCGAATTCACCTTTTTTGCTGCGTTTCTTGATGGCAATGCGCGTGATGCCGTTGGCCTGCACAAACGCTTTCACCTGTGCGGCAAAGGCTTTGACGTTGGCCGCTTCATCGTCATCGTCGAGGGCGATTTTCTTGGTGGCCAGGGCGACGTGGGTCAGCGCCTGGTTGTCCAGGGAGGCGACAGCGATGATGGCTTCGCTGCCTTTGATTTCAATGCCGCACAGAGTCATGAGTAGCCTTGGTCAAAAGAAAGAGTGGCGCGATTGTCGCTTATTCCTGGCCAATCGACTCCAAAAACTCCGACCGCTCATCACTCATGCGCGCCAGGCAGTCGTTGTGCGCAATGGCATAGGCCTTGGTGCCGGTTACCGCCGGGAAGGTGTCCACTGCACAATCGGCGTCGCGCAGTTTTTCCCATTTTTGCTGGGCATCCTTCAGACGGGCGGTAATGTCGGCCAGTTGGGTCTTGTCGCTGCCGTAGGTCGAACCCATGCGCTCGAGCAATCCCTGATAGTTATCCTTGAGCAATTGCTCGGCGGTGGTCTTGTTGTAGGTGGCGCATTCCAGGGTTTGCTGGTCGTTCTCGATACCGTCGCACGGCGTGCTGTCGGGGTCTTCGGCCGCGTGGGCGGTGGTTGCGATGAGTGCCAAAGCCAGGAAAATCGATTTCATTGCGCCGTCTCATATCAGGTGATGAGGAATTCTGGCTCAAGCGTAAGACAAAGAACAGCCGACCGTGGGGCCTGTCTTCGCAGCCTTTGTCGCGGATTGACGCTTTCGGCAATTCCCCTGTCGTTTTTGCACCCGGCTCCGTCGGTGCCTGGGCATATGCTGGCCCCAAAGCGCCGGCAGACGATTCGGCGCATGAATCGCCAATAAGGGGACGCCTGATGAGCCCAGCCGAGTTGCACGCCGACAGCATCGTTATCGACGGTCTGATTATTGCCAAGTGGAACCGCGACCTGTTCGAAGACATGCGCAAAGGTGGCCTCACCGCCGCCAACTGTACGGTGTCGGTGTGGGAAGGCTTCCAGGCCACGATCAATAACATCGTTGCCAGCCAGACCCTGATCCGTGAAAACAGCGACCTGGTGATCCCGGTAAAAACCACCGCCGACATCCGTCGCGCCAAGGAGCAGGGCAAGACCGGCATCATCTTCGGCTTCCAGAATGCCCATGCGTTTGAGGACCAGCTCGGCTACGTCGAGATCTTCAAGCAGCTCGGCGTTGGCGTGGTGCAGATGTGCTACAACACCCAGAACCTGGTGGGCACCGGCTGCTACGAACGCGATGGTGGCCTGTCGGGTTTCGGGCGTGAGATCGTCGGCGAGATGAACCGCGTCGGCATCATGTGCGACCTGTCTCACGTTGGCTCCAAGACTAGCGAAGAGGTCATCCTCGAATCGAAAAAGCCGGTGTGCTACTCCCACTGCCTGCCGTCCGGGCTTAAAGAGCACCCGCGCAACAAGTCCGATGAAGAGCTGAAGTTCATCGCCGACCATGGCGGTTTTGTCGGTGTGACCATGTTCGCGCCGTTTTTGGCCAAGGGCATCGACTCGACCATCGACGACTACGCCGAAGCGATTGAATACACGATGAACATCGTCGGCGAAGACGCGATCGGCATCGGCACGGACTTCACCCAGGGCCATGGCCAGGATTTCTTCGAAATGCTCACCCATGACAAGGGTTACGCCCGCCGCCTGACCAGCTTCGGCAAGATCATCAACCCGCTGGGCATCCGCACCGTGGGCGAGTTCCCCAACCTCACCGAGACACTGCTCAAGCGCGGCCACAGCGAGCGCGTGGTGCGCAAGATCATGGGCGAGAACTGGGTCAACGTGCTCAAGGACGTCTGGGGCGAATAAGCCACTGCTCGCTTAATCCTTCACCCGCCGCCATCCGCGTGGCGGGCATCAAAACGAATTTTCTGGAGTTAAGTTTCCATGGCCAAGATCGCCCCGCAATTGCCAATTGAAGTCGACAGCGAAACCGGTGTCTGGACCTCCGACGCCCTGCCGATGCTGTACGTGCCACGCCACTTCTTCGTCAACAACCATATGGGCATCGAAGAAGTGTTGGGCGCGGACGCCTACGCCGAGATCCTCTACAAGGCCGGCTACAAATCCGCCTGGCACTGGTGTGAAAAAGAAGCTGAATGCCACGGCCTGGAAGGCGTCGCGGTGTTCGAGCACTACATGAAGCGCCTGTCGCAACGCGGCTGGGGCCTGTTCAAGATCCAGGACATCGACCTGGATAAAGGTACTGCCAGCGTCAAGCTGGAACACTCGGCATTCGTCTACGTGTACGGCAAGGTCGGCCGCAAGGTGGACTACATGTTCACTGGCTGGTTTGCCGGCGCCATGGACCAGATTCTTGAGGCTCGTGGCAGCAAAATCCGCACTGTCGCCGAACAAGTCTACGGAGGCTCCGAAGAGGGCCACGACGATGGTCTGTTCACCGTCAAACCGTTGTAAGCCGAGGACCGTGCCATGGCTTTCGAAGCAATGTTTCAGCCGATCCAGATCGGCAAACTGACCATCCGCAACCGCGTGCTCAGTACCGCTCACGCCGAGGTGTATGCCACCGACGGCGGCATGACCACCGACCGATATGTGAAGTATTACGAAGAGAAAGCCAAGGGCGGTATTGGCCTGGCAATCTGCGGCGGCTCCTCGGTGGTGGCCATCGACAGCCCGCAGGAATGGTGGGCGTCGGTGAACCTGTCCACCGACCGCATCATCCCGCACTTCCAGAATTTGGCCGATGCCATGCACAAGCATGGCGCCAAGATCATGATCCAGATTACCCACATGGGCCGTCGCTCGCGGTGGGACGGCTTCAACTGGCCTACCCTGATGTCGCCGTCCGGCGTGCGCGAGCCGGTGCACCGTGCCACCTGCAAGACCATCGAACCGGAAGAAATCTGGCGCGTGATTGGCAACTATGCCCAGGCCGCGCGCCGGGCCAAGGCCGGAGGCCTGGACGGGGTGGAATTGTCGGCCGTGCACCAGCACATGATCGACCAGTTCTGGAGCCCGCGGGTCAACAAGCGTACCGACGAATGGGGCGGCACCTTTGAGGGCCGCATGAAGTTCGGCCTGGAAGTGTTGAAGGCCGTGCGTGCCGAAGTGGGTGATGACTTCTGCGTGGGCATGCGCCTGTGCGGTGACGAGTTCCACCCGGACGGCTTGTCCCATGAGGACATGAAGCAAATCGCCAAGTATTACGACGACACCGGCATGCTCGATTTCATCGGCGTCGTGGGCTCGGGTTGCGACACCCACAACACCCTGGCCAACGTCATCCCGAACATGAGCTACCCGCCGGAGCCGTTCCTGCACCTGGCGGCCGGCATCAAGGAAGTGGTCAAGGTCCCAGTGCTGCACGCGCAGAACATCAAGGACCCGAACCAGGCCACACGCATTCTGGAAGGCGGCTATGTGGACATGGTCGGCATGACCCGTGCGCACATCGCCGACCCGCACCTGATCGCCAAGATCAAGATGGGCCAGATCGACCAGATCAAGCAGTGCGTGGGCGCCAACTACTGCATCGACCGCCAGTACCAGGGCCTGGATGTGCTGTGCATCCAGAACGCCGCGACCTCCCGTGAATACATGGGCGTGCCGCACATCATCGAGAAGTCCACCGGGCCCAAGCGCAAGGTGGTTGTGGTGGGTGCCGGCCCGGCCGGGATGGAAGCTGCACGCGTGGCGGCCGAACGTGGCCACGACGTGACGCTGTTCGAGAAAAAAGAGTTTATCGGCGGGCAAATCACCACCGCGTCGAAAGCGCCGCAGCGTGACCAGATCGCCGGTATCACCCGTTGGTATCAACTGGAACTGGCGCGCTTGAAAGTCGACCTGCGCCTGGGTGTTGCAGCCGATGCCGAGACCATCCTGGACGTGCGTCCGGACGTGGTGGTGCTGGCGGTGGGCGGGCATCCGTTCATCGAGCAGAACGAACACTGGGGCGCCGCCGAAGGCTTGGTGGTGAGCAGTTGGGATGTGCTCGATGGCAAGGTGGCGCCGGGCAAGAACGTGCTGGTGTACGACACCATATGTGAGTTCACCGGCATGTCGGTGGCCGACTTTTTGGCCGACAAAGGCAGCCAGGTGGAGATCGTCACCGACGACATCAAGCCGGGCGTGGCTATCGGCGGTACGTCGTTCCCCACGTACTACCGCAGCATGTACCCCAAGGAAGTGATCATGACCGGCGACATGATGCTGGAAAAGGTCTACCGCGAGGGCGACAAGCTGGTGGCCGTGCTGGAGAACGAATACACCGGCGCCAAAGAGGAGCGGGTGGTCGACCAGGTGGTGGTGGAGAACGGCGTGCGTCCGGACGAGGCCATTTACTACGGGCTCAAGGAAGGTTCGCGCAACAAGGGCCAGATCGACGTTGAAGCCTTGTTTGCGATCAAGCCGCAGCCCTGCTTGAGCGAAGCGGGCGAGGGGTACTTGCTGTTCCGCATTGGTGACTGTGTGGCCCAGCGCAACACCCACGCCGCCATCTATGACGCCCTGCGCTTGTGCAAGGATTTCTAGGCAATCACCCTGTAGGAGCGAGCTTGCTCGCGAAAAACTCCAATACAACGCGTTCAGCCAGGATGAGCGCGTAATCGTTGACGACCTTCGCGAGCAAGCTCGCTCCTACAGGAGCCTTGTGGGAGCTTCACCATGTTGAATACCTTGCTGCCTATTCTCTTGTTTGCCGCCCTGGGCCTTGCCGTCCTCGGCGCCCTGCGCCGGGTGAACATGTGGCGCCGTGGCCGCGCATCCAAAGTCGACCTGCTGGGTGGCCTGTTGGCCATGCCCAAGCGTTACATGGTCGACCTGCACCACGTGGTCGCCCGTGACAAATACATCGCCAACACCCACGTTGCGACGGCGCTGGGCTTTGTGCTGTCGGCGCTGCTGGCGATTGCGGTGCACGGCTTCGGCCTGCAGAGCCGCATTCTTGGCTATGCACTGCTGCTGGCGTCGACATTGATGTTTGTCGGCGCGATCTTCATGTACCTGCGCCGCCGCAATCCGCCTGCGCGCCTGTCCAAAGGCCCGTGGATGCGCCTGCCCAAAAGCCTGATGGCCTTCTCGGTGAGCTTCTTCCTGGTGACCTTGCCGGTGGCCGGGATTCTGCCCGCCGACTTCGGCGGTTGGCTGCTCGCGGCTTTGCTGAGCGTGGGCGTGTTGTGGGGCGTGTCCGAAATGTTCTTCGGCATGACCTGGGGCGGGCCGATGAAACACGCCTTCGCCGGTGCCCTGCACCTGGCCTGGCACCGCCGCGCCGAACGCTTTGGCGGTGGCCGCTCCACCGGTTTGAAACCGTTGGACCTGAGCGATAAAACCGCGCCGCTGGGCGTGGAAAAACCCAAGGACTTCACCTGGAACCAACTGCTTGGCTTTGACGCCTGCGTGCAGTGCGGCAAGTGCGAAGCGGCGTGCCCGGCGTTTGCCGCCGGCCAGCCACTGAACCCGAAAAAGCTCATCCAGGACATGGTGGTCGGCCTGGCCGGTGGCACCGATGCCAAGTTCGCCGGCAGCCCATACCCCGGCAAACCGGTGGGCGAACACGGCGGCAACCCGCACCAGCCGATCGTCAACGGCCTGGTGGACGCCGAGACCTTGTGGTCGTGCACCACCTGCCGCGCCTGCGTGGAAGAGTGCCCGATGATGATCGAGCACGTGGACGCCATCGTCGACATGCGCCGCCATCTCACCCTGGAAAAAGGCGCCACGCCGAACAAGGGCGCCGAAGTACTGGAAAACCTGATCGCTACCGATAACCCTGGCGGCTTTGCCCCCGGTGGGCGCCTGAACTGGGCGGCAGACCTGAACCTGCCGTTGCTCAGCGACAAAGGCAGTTGCGATGTGCTGTTCTGGGTCGGCGATGGCGCCTTCGACATGCGTAACCAACGCACCCTGCGCGCTTTCGTCAAAGTGCTCAAGGCCGCCAAGGTCGACTTCGCCGTGCTCGGCCTGGAAGAACGCGACAGCGGTGACGTGGCGCGGCGCCTGGGCGATGAAGCGACCTTCCAGCTGCTGGCCACGCGCAATATCCAGACCCTGGCCAAGTACAGTTTCAAGCGCATCGTGACGTGCGACCCACACAGCTTCCATGTGCTGAAAAACGAATACGGCGCCTTCAACGGTAACTACCGCGTGCAGCACCACAGCACCTTCATGGCCGAGCTGATCGGCGAGGGCGCGCTGAACCTGGGCCAGCACAAAGGCAACAGCGTGACCTACCACGACCCCTGCTATCTGGGCCGCTACAACGGTGAGTACGAGGCGCCGCGCCAAGTGCTGCGAGCGCTGGGTATCGAGGTCAAGGAAATGCAACGCTCGGGCTTCCGGTCGCGCTGCTGCGGTGGCGGTGGCGGCGCGCCGATCACCGACATTCCCGGTAAGCAACGTATTCCCGATATGCGCATGGACGACATCCGCGAAACCGGTGCCGAACTGGTGGCCGTGGGTTGCCCGCAATGCACCGCGATGCTTGAAGGCGTGGTCGAACCGCGCCCGTTGATCAAGGACATCGCCGAGCTGGTCGCCGACGCGTTGCTTGAAGACGCCGCGCCGGCCAAAGCCCCTCTCAAGCGTGAACCTGCGGAGGTGCACTGATGAGCGACATTATCCGCCGCGACCCACGGGCCGAATGGATCGCCCGTAACCGCCTGCACCCGTTGCACGCGGCCATGCAGCCGCTGCAACACAGTTGGATGGGGCCTAACGGCGTCATTCGCAAAAACGTGCATGGTGTCGGTTTTATCGGCCCCAACGGCATCAAGCGCATCGACCGCAGTGGTGCCCAGCAGGGCGGCGCGGCCAAACGCTCGGCGGCGGTGGAAGTGCAATTGCCGCTGCATCAGGTGCCGGCCCCGGCGTTCTACATCAACGTGGTGCCGGACATGGTCGGCGGCCGCCTGAGCAGCCACGACCGTGACCTGCTTGGTCTGGCGCGCCAACTGGCCGGCAGTGACGGCGCGGTGTTGGCGGTGGTGTTCGGTGAACACAAGGAAAGCGCCTTTGCCACGGCCGGCGTCGACCGCCTGCTGGTGCTGGAGGGGCATGAGTTCGACGGTTATGCACCGGAGCAACGCGTGCAGGGCTTGCGCGCTGTGGATAACCAGTTCAGCCCGCGCCACTGGTTACTGCCAGACAGCCGCAGCGGTGGCGGCGAACTGGGGCGACGCTTTGCCGCCAGCCTCAAGGAACGCCCGGCGACGCGGGTATGGCAGATCAAGGGCGAGGAATGCATCGGCCGCGCCGGTGCTGGCCAGGAAGACCTGGCGCGGCCATTGCCCCGTCTGATCCTCGCTGGCGCCGAATGTGCCGACCCGGTCAGCGAGACCCGTCATGAAGTCTTGCCCGTGGAGTTATCCACAAGCCTGGCGCGCAGTTTGCCGCGTATCGAAGACCTCGGCGCGGTGGCGGTCGACCCGGCAGCGATTCCAATGGCCGAGGCCGAGTTCATTTTCTCCGGTGGCAACGGCGTGAAGGACTGGGGGCTGTTCCACCAGACCGCCGCAGCGCTGGGCGCTACCGAAGGCGCCTCGCGGGTGGCGGTGGATGATGGCTTCATGGCGCGTGATCGCCAGGTCGGCGCCAGCGGCACCTGGGTCACTGCGCGGGTGTATGTGGCCGTGGGCATTTCCGGGGCGATCCAGCACCTGCAAGGCATCGGTGCCTGCGACAAGGTGGTGGCGATCAACCTCGACCCAGGGTGCGACATGATCAAGCGTGCCGACCTGTCGGTGATCGGCGAAAGCGCTGCGATACTGCAAGCCTTGATCGCCGCGGTCGAGATCTACCGCAACGGCGCCAAGCGCGATGCAGCCTGAGGATATGACCATGACGAACACTGTATTCAGCCTGGTGTCCATCGGCGCTCACCCCACTTCCGGACGACCACGGCGCGCCGAGCAGGACGCGCGCGCGGTCGAACTGGGGCTGCAACTGGCTGGGGATAAGTTGCAGGTACTGCACGCGGGTGATGTCAGCGAGCCGACCCTGCGCAGCTACCTGGGCATGGGCCTGCCGCAACTGCAGGTACTGGAGCAGCCGGCCGGCTCGGATGCCTTGCCGGTGCTCAGTGAGTATCTGCGCGACGCCGGTGCCCAAGTGGTCCTGACCGGAAGCCAGGCAGAAACCGGCGAAGGTTCGGGAATGCTGCCGTTCCTGTTGGCCGAACAACTGGGCTGGCCGCTGATTGTGGGGCTGGCGCAGGTGGAGTCCATCGACGCCGGCGTCGCCCTGGTGCTGCAGGCTTTGCCTCGCGGCCAGCGTCGGCGCTTGAAGGTGCGCCTGCCGTTTCTTGCCACTGTGGATAACGCGGCGCCCAAGCCACGCCAGAGCGCCTACGGCCCGGCGCAACGGGGTGAGCTGGCGGCCCATGACGTCGAGATTGAACAGGATGAGTTATTCACAGGCGCACTGCTGCAACCGGCCAAGCCACGACCCAAGCGCCTCAAGGTGATCAAGGCCAAGAGCGGCGCCGATCGCATGAAAGCCGCCACCGCCAAGGCCAGTGGCGGCGGTGGGCAGGTGCTCAAGGGCGTCAGCGCCGAAGAGGGCGCGCAGGCGATTCTCAAGTTGCTGATAGAGGAAGGCGTGGTTCGCTAAGCCCTTCTGCAAAGATAGCGAGGCAAACGCTGTACACACCACAGCGTTTGTCTCGCAACAGACATTTTACTTCTTAGTCTTTCTTATCCCACGCATCGGTCCATTCGCTGCCCACACCAGGTTCGTAATAGCTGGGTGATTGCGAGCACCAGCCGCTATTTGGGTAGGGTTTGCACACATAATTGGCGCCCTTGTTAGATACAACGTCACCTGGCTTGTAGGGCGGGCTCTTGTTCGGCACGTACGCGGGGTATTCGCCACCGCCCGCTTCGACTATCGCCATGGCCTTGGAGTAACCCTTGACCTGTACGAATACCGAATTGACCTGCGGATCAGCCGTGTTGAACACAATGTCATTGCCGTCTTTTTCCCCAACTTTGGCGATGCTTGAAGGGATTTGATTGGCCAGTTGCGGGCCCCATATCTTCGCGTCCAGATTGTTTGCGTCAATGGGCAGGGTAATGTCTACGACCTCTTTGGCTTGTGGCGTGTTGTCCAGAATACGGAAGTGAACGGCGTCTCCTGGGGTGAGGTCTTTCATGACGGCATCGATGAATTGCCCCAGATCAAACCATCGCTCAGGAACGCCCGCCCCGAGGATATTGATATCGCTGCAGTTGTAGAACCCTTCCCCGGCCGGGTCAATTCGTTGCCATTGCACGAAGAGTGTCGCCTTGCCGAATTGTTCTGCAGGGATAGGCACTGGAAATCTGAAGTACCCCGAAGCGGAAATGGCAGGCGGCGTAGTGCCCCAGTCGGTTTGAGCGACTGTCAGTTGCTCGGTATGGATAAGGACCAAATCGTTCCAGGTCAGCGGTGCTGTGGTCGGATCAAAGCCAGGTTTTGTCAGGAATACCTTTGCAAAACTGGGGACGTGAGGGGCCGTACCGATGATGCGAACGTTCATTTTATCGTTGTCAGGCGTGATGTCCGTCCGATACCAATCGTTTGAGACCCCGTTAAGGCCGTCTTTCTTCTTGTCACCTCTGAACATAGTTGCCCGTCAGGGACTGCTTTTTTTACGATTTCCGGGTCGTTATAGCCGGGGGCAGCAATTAAATGCGCAACTTCATTCCATTGCTGGCCCGGATACTGCCCGCTTGTCTTGGCTAACGCCGCGCATCCTGGATCGCTGGGGTTTCCTGACCAAAAATCTGGAAGCGCTTTGCAATGAACCTGGCGTGATACCGGCTCATCGACGGCACCGTGGGCCATGACCAACAGGGGGGCCAGAAGCACCGCTGCCAGCAGCCACTTGATGAGAACGTTCGTATGTCGCTGTAAGTTATTCATGCTTTAGTCCACCTTCAATTCAGACAAACAAGTTCCGAACTGCTGGAACGCTCAGGGTGTTGTTAGCGTTTTGTAAGCATCAATGGCGCAGCGAATTTCCCGCAGCGAACGCTGCAAGTCGAGTTCCCGAATGTGTTGACCCATCAGCGCCGTCAGCGGATAAGCCACTGTCGAAAGCGTGGCCAGCAAGGCCAGCGTCAGTAGTAATGCAATCAGCGTAAAACCTTTGGCGCGGTGATGGCTGGGATTGCCCTGCCACGTCACCGGTCTATCTCCTCTTTGCGCCAAGGACTTCTGTACTTACCTGGGCCAATGGAGATAACTGCAAGAAAGAGTGTAGATGAAGTTTAAATTTGAGCGTTTTCCGTACAGAGATCCGACAAACGAGCAATTACCCACAATCGCTGTGCACGTGCCTGTGGATAAGGTGTTTGTGGTTGTCCGCGGGGCACGTATATCAAGGCCTGTGCGCTATTGGCTGAAAAATGATCAAGCTAAGTGGCGGTTTTCTCTAGGGTTTTGGTGTGGATAAAGCTGAGCGGATTTTATAACTTGCCCCCAAAGTCTGTTGGCGGATCTGTGGATAAGATGTTCGCTATCCTCTGTAGATCAGGGAATACGAGGCCTACAGAGGTTTGATTAAAAAATAACCAAAACACTGTATTTAACCCTGAAAACGCCTCATGACCCACGGAAATAGCGACTTTAGGTGGTTTTCCACAGCCCAGGCAAAGTTGCCCCCAAAGTCTGTTGGTGCATCTGTGGATAAGGTGTTCGCTTACCGCTGCAAGCCACGTCAAACAAGGCTGTTGGAGGTTTGATCAATAAATGAACAGCTTAAGGTGAAAACCGCAATAGTGAATAAGTCACGGTTTTTATTGATTTAATTTTCGTGCGCAGCGCACTTGCCCACAATGGCTGTGGGTGGCTTTGTGGATAAGTTGTTGGGTAAAGGCTGGAAGGCAGGGCCCTAGCGGCTTGTAGGAGCGAGGGGGACGCCTAGTTCTTGCTCGCGAAAAACGTCAACGATAACGCGTGCTTCCTGAATAAACGCGGTGCCTGTGAGTTTTTCGCGAGCAAGCTCGCTCCTACAGTGTGATCCATAGGGTGTCAGTTATTCGTGTGCTGCCACACCTTTGAGGTACGGCGCCGGAGCAGCGCCCAGGTTGCTCAACATGCGCTCGCTGTACCAATCCACAAAATTCACCACGCCAAACTCATAGGTCTTGGAGTAAGGGCCAGGCTGGTAGGCGGTGGAGTTGATGCCGCGCTGGTTCTCTTCGGCCAGGCGGCGGTCCTGGTCGTTGGTGGCGTCCCACACCTGGCGCATGCGCTCCACGTCGTAGTCCACGCCTTCCACGGCGTCCTTGTGCACGATCCACTTGGTGGTGACCATGGTTTCCTGGGCGCTGATGGGCCACACGGTGAACACAATGATGTGGTCGCCCATGCAGTGGTTCCAGGAGTGGGGCAGGTGCAGGATGCGCATCGAGCCCAGATCCGGGTTCTTGATGCGGCCCATGAGCTTGGCGCAGCCTTGCTTGCCATCCAGGGTCATCGACACAGTGCCCTTGAGCAGCGGCATGCGCACAATGCGGTTACGCAGGCCGAAGCTGGCGTGGGCGTAAGGGATTTTTTCGGCATCCCAGGCGGCAGCGGAAGCGGCCACGTGATCCTTGAACGCCTGGTCGGCGCGCGGGTCGGTGACGTCGTCCCACTCCAGCAGGGTTTTCAGCAGTTCGGGGTGTGATGCGTTGCAGTGGTAGCATTCGCGGTTGTTTTCCAGAACCAGCTTCCAGTTGGCTTTTTCGAACAAGGTGGTCTGGATCGCCACCTTGGTGTTCTCCATGTCGTAGGGCTCCATGTAATGGCTGAGCGTCGACAGGAAGTCATCGATGGCCGGTGGGTTTTCGGCCAGGCTGATAAAGATGTAACCGCCAGCGGTTTTTACGTTCACCGGCTTGAGGCCGTACTGCTTCATGTCGAAATCGGCCCCCATCTCGGTGCCGGCGAACAGCAGGCGGCCGTCCAGCTCGTAGGTCCACTGGTGGTAGTGGCAGACCAGCTTAGCGACCTTGCCCTTGTCGCTGGTGCACAAGCGCGAGCCACGGTGGCGGCAGACGTTGTGGAACGCATGCACCACGCCGTCGGCACCCCGGATCACGATGATCGGGTTCTTGCCCACTTGCAGGGTCAGGTAGTTGCCCTTGGTGGGGATTTCGCAGGTCATGCCGGCAATCAACCACTCTTTCTGGAAGATCTCCTGCATGTCGATATCGAACAGCCGCTCATCAGAGTAAAACGGCTGCGGCAGCGAAAAAGTGCGCTCGCGCTCTTGCAGCATTTGCGCGGTGGCCTTGCGTGCGGGTTCCAGCGGATCGCCCAAGCTTAAGGTTGCGGTGACGTCCATCGTGTGTGTCCTCATGGCCATTCTGTGTGGCCGGCGAATAGTGGCTACGGTTGGTGCTGTGCAAGGCGTAAAGAACGCGTCTTTGTTGGGAGCGAGTGTGGGCCCGGCGTCACGTCGAACCTTATCCATGGGCGACATGGCCCAATCTGATCCCGACGCGCAAGCCCCTGTCTTTGGGGGCTGGTCGCCGTAAGTATGTGAATGTCGCAGATAGGTAAATGGGTGGTTCTCGCGTTACGCAGAATCGCCACCATAAGGCCGACGTCGGCGGTGGAGAACAACATGTCCAATAATTTCCTGAATCCGGTAACCACCCAGACCTGGGCCAATGGTCGGCACATTGTCCGTTGCGTCAAAGTCATCCAGGAAACCTGGGATGTGCGCACCTTCTGCTTTATGGCCGATCAGCCGATCCTGTTCTTTTTCAAGCCGGGGCAATTCGTCACCCTGGAGCTGGAAATCGAAGGCCAGCCGATCATGCGCTCGTACACGATTTCCAGCTCACCGTCGGTGCCTTACAGCTTTTCGGTGACCATCAAGCGCGTACCGGGCGGCCGAGTTTCCAACTGGCTGCACGATACGTTGCACGAAGGCCAGGAGTTGGCGGTACACGGCCCGGTCGGGCTGTTCAATGCCATCGACTTCCCGAGCCCGAAAGTGCTGTACCTCAGCGGTGGCGTTGGGATCACGCCGGTGATGTCCATGGCGCGCTGGTTCTACGACACCAACGCCAACGTCGACATGACCTTTATCCACAGCGCCCGCTCGCCCAAGGACATCATCTATCACCGCGAGCTGGAGCACATGGCGTCGCGGATCGACAATTTCAGCCTGCACCTGATTTGCGAAAAACACGGCCTGGGCGAACCTTGGGCCGGGTATCGCGGCTACCTGAACCACAAGATGCTGGAGCTGATGGTGCCGGACTTCCTGGAGCGCGAAGTGTTCTGCTGCGGCCCTACGCCGTACATGAACGCGGTGAAGCGCCTGCTGGAAGTTGCCGGTTTCGACATGACGCGTTATCACGAAGAGTCCTTTGGCGCGACACCGCCCGAAGCCCGTGCCGATGCGGTGGAGCAGGCCGAGCAAGCGGCGGATGCGCCGGAGATCGACCTGGCAGACCTGCATCAGGTGGAATTTATCGCGTCCGGCAAGAGCATTCGCGTGGCGCCGGGGGAAACCGTACACGCCGCGGCCGCCAAGCTCGGGCTGCTGATCCCCAAGGCCTGCGGCATGGGCATCTGCGGTACATGCAAGGTGATGAAGCTGGGCGGCGAAGTGGAGATGGAGCACAACGGCGGGATTACCGAAGAGGACGAAGCCGAAGGCTACATCCTGTCGTGCTGCAGTGTGCCGAAGGGTGATGTACGCATCGAGTTCTGATCTGCTCGTTCCCACGCGGAGCGTGGGAACGATCAGCGTGGGAACGAGCAACTTCTTCAGCGTCGCGTCGCAGTCTGCGAGGCGAGCCTTAGGTGTTAACGCTTATTGGGCAAAGATGTGGACAACGAAGTGCTGGCCTGAGTTTGTCAATTCGTAGGCTTTGTCGTAGATGGTCAGCGTCCTTGATGGCTCCTGAATGGTGTCCCCGATTTTGGCGTTTTTTCTGAACTCGTCCCAGTCAATGACCGTGGTGCTGGTGTTGCCGCCGCTTTGCAATGCGTTGCTATTGCTTTGATATTCCATGATTAAGCTCTCCATTGATTTGCCTTTGCGACCGATTATTCGGCCGGCGGTGAAACCCGAAAGGTGGCAGATATCGCTGCGTTTTCCTTGCGGGTAACAAGAGGCTAGACAATAAAAACGAGCCGTATTGCTGTCAGAAATATCAAAAAACAGTCTCGGCGATCGGCCAGTACAGACTGGCCGAATTCGTACGTTAAGCGTTCATGACTTCCCGAATATCGGCAGCCAATTCCCTTACACGCTCTTCCTCGGTATCCCACGCACACATGAAGCGCGCACCGCCTTTGCCGATGAAGGTGTAGAAGCGCCAGCCCTTGGCGGTCAGCGCTGCAATCGCGGGTTCCGAGAGCTGCAGGAATACGCCGTTGGCCTGTACCGGGAACATCAATTCCACGCCGGGAATATCCGCCACCAGGCTGCTCAGCAATTGCGCGCAATGGTTGGCGTGGCGTGCATGCTTGAGCCAGGCGTCGTTTTCCAGCAGGCCTACCCATGGTGCAGAAAGGAAGCGCATTTTCGACGCCAACTGACCGGCCTGTTTGCAGCGGTAGTCAAAGTCTTCAGCCAGTTTGTGATTGAAGAACAGGATGGCTTCACCCACCGCCATGCCGTTTTTGGTACCACCAAAGCACAGCACGTCCACGCCGGCTTTCCAGGTCAGGTCGGCCGGTGAGCAGCCCAGGAATGCACAGGCATTGGCGAAGCGTGCGCCGTCCATGTGCAGGTTCAGGCCCAGTTCCTTGCAGGTGGCGCTGATGGCGCGGATTTCTTCGGGGGTGTACACGCTGCCGACTTCGGTGGCCTGGGTCAGGGTGACTACGCGGGGTTTGGGGTAGTGGATGTCCTGGCGCTTGAGGGCGATCTCGCGGATCGACTCCGGGGTCAGCTTGCCGTTTTCGGTGCGGGCGACGAGCAGTTTGGAGCCGTTGGAGAAAAACTCCGGCGCGCCGCATTCGTCGGTCTCGACGTGGGCGGTTTCCGAGCAAATCACGCTATGGTAGCTCTGGCACAACGAGGACAGCGCCAGGGAGTTGGCGGCCGTGCCGTTGAAGGCGAAGAACACCTCGCAGTCGGTCTCGAACAGATTGCGGAAACCGTCGGCGGCGCGGTGGGTCCATTCATCATCGCCGTAGGCGCGTTGATGGCCCTGGTTGGCTTGTTCCATGGCGGCCCAGGCTTCCGGGCAGATGCCGGAATAGTTGTCACTGGCGAATTGTTGGCTCTTGTCGGTCATGGCCCGTTCCTGTGGTCGATGTTGGTGCGCACTTTACCCAAGATTGCCGGGGGCACGCACGCACTGTAAATGCAAAGTCGTTGGGGAATTATGCACGGTACTCAAACCCTGCCTGTCGGACCTGTCCGAGATGGCGCTTTGGATCTGCTCAAGTGGCTGGCACTGTTGAGTATGGTGCTCGATCATCTGCGCTATGTGGGGCTGAGCCTGGATGGGCTATACGTGCCGGGGCGCCTGGCGTTTCCGTGGTTTTGCCTGGCGATTGCGGCCAATTTGCATCGGGTCCGCAACGCTCCGGTGACCGGCCATTGGCGCTACCTGGGTTGGTTGCTGCTGTTCAGCGTAATCAGCGAGGTGCCGTATCGGATGTTCATCGAAGATGCCGATACCTTGAACGTGTTGCCGACCCTGGCGCTGGGCTTGCTGGTTGCCCGAGGTTGGCAGCAAAAGGCGTTGGTTGATCGAGGATTGGCGCTGATCGCCGTCACAATGGCGTCCGTGTTTTCACACCAGTTGATGTTCGGTTTCTTTGGTGTATTGCTGCCGCTGGCGATATTGCTGGTGTTTCGCCGGCCCTGGTATTTCAGCGTGCTGCCGGGTTTAGTCTGTGTCGCCGCCAATCAGTGGCAGATTCTGCTCAATAGCGGCACGCTCGTGGCGCAGCTGGGGTTGGCTGCATGTCTGATTGCGCCCATGGCTGGGTTGGTCTTATTGCGACATGCCCGCAGCGTTGCGCCCCCGCCAATGCGCCGCTGGGCCTATGCCCTTTATCCGCTGCACTTCCTGCTGCTGCTGCTCCTTCGCACGCTCATCGCCTAACCCGCCTGTAGGAGCGAGCTTGCTCGCGAAAAACGTCAACGATTACGCGTGCTTACTGAATAAACGCGGCGCCTATGAGTTTTTCGCGAGCAAGCTCGCTCCTACAAATTGTGAGGCCTGCCAATATCATTCGTTCAGTCATGTCGTAAACGCACCTTTGCGTGGCGTGCGCAGGCATTTGGCCCGCACGCGCCAGCCCTACCATCGCATCAAAGGGCCCTGCGAGGGCCTCAACAATACGAAAGGCTGGGAGAGACGCGATGTTCAGCAAACAAGACCAGATCCAGGGATATGACGACGCACTGCTGGCGGCGATGAATGCCGAGGAGCAGCGCCAGGAAGATCATATCGAGCTGATCGCGTCGGAGAACTACACCAGCAAGCGCGTGATGGAAGCTCAAGGCAGCGGCCTCACCAACAAATACGCCGAAGGCTACCCGGGCAAGCGCTACTACGGTGGCTGCGAGCATGTGGACAAGGTCGAAGCCCTGGCCATCGAACGCGCCAAGCAGCTGTTCGGCGCCGATTACGCCAACGTGCAACCGCACTCCGGTTCCTCGGCCAACAGCGCGGTGTACCTGGCGCTGATCAATGCCGGCGACACCATCCTGGGCATGAGCCTGGCCCACGGCGGTCACCTGACCCACGGCGCCAAAGTGTCGTCCTCGGGCAAGCTGTACAACGCAGTGCAATACGGCATCAACACCGACACCGGCCTGATCGACTACGACGAAGTCGAGCGCCTGGCGGTCGAGCACAAGCCGAAGATGGTCGTGGCGGGTTTTTCGGCCTACTCCAAGACCCTGGATTTCCCACGCTTTCGCCAGATCGCCGACAAGGTAGGCGCGCTGCTGTTCGTCGACATGGCTCACGTCGCCGGCCTGGTCGCCGCCGGCCTGTACCCCAACCCGCTGCCTTACGCCGACGTGGTCACCACCACCACCCACAAGACCCTGCGCGGTCCACGGGGCGGCTTGATCCTGGCCAAGGCTAACGAAGAAATCGAAAAGAAACTCAACGCTGCGGTATTTCCCGGCGCCCAGGGTGGCCCGCTGATGCACGTCATCGCCGGCAAGGCCGTGTGCTTCAAGGAAGCGCTGGAGCCCGGCTTCAAGGCTTACCAGCAGCAAGTGATCGATAACGCCCAGGCCATGGCCGAAGTGTTCATCAAGCGTGGCTACGACGTGGTCTCCGGCGGCACCGACAACCACCTGTTCCTGGTCAGCCTGATCCGCCAGGGCCTCACCGGCAAAGAGGCGGACGCCGCCCTGGGTCGCGCCCACATCACCGTCAACAAGAACGCGGTGCCGAATGACCCGCAGTCGCCGTTCGTGACCTCGGGCCTGCGCATCGGTACCCCGGCGGTGACCACCCGTGGCTTCAAAGTGCCGCAGTGCGTCGAGCTGGCCGGCTGGATTTGCGACATCCTCGACAACCTCGGTGACGCCGATGTCGAGGCTAACGTGGCCAAGCACGTGTCTGCCCTGTGCGCTGATTTCCCGGTTTATCGCTGAGCGCGGTTTTGGAGTAATGACTATGCAACGCTATTCAGGCTTCGGCCTCTTCAAGCACTCCCTCAGCCATCACGAAAACTGGCAGAAGATGTGGCGCACGCCGACCCCTAAAAAGGTTTATGACGTAGTGATCGTCGGCGGCGGCGGGCATGGTCTGGCGACCGCCTATTATTTGGCCAAGGAGCACGGCATCACCAACGTGGCTGTGGTCGAGAAAGGCTGGCTGGGCGGCGGTAACACCGCGCGCAACACCACCATCGTGCGTTCCAACTACCTGTGGGACGAGTCGGCGCACCTGTACGAACATGCAATGAAACTCTGGGAAGGCCTGTCCCAGGACCTGAACTACAACGTGATGTTCTCCCAGCGCGGCGTGTACAACCTGTGCCACACCCTGCAGGACATCCGTGACTCCGAACGCCGTGTGAGCGCCAACCGCCTCAACGGCGTGGACGGCGAACTGCTGAATGCCCAGCAAGTGGCCGACGAAATCCCGTACCTGGATTGCTCCAAGAACACCCGTTACCCCGTACTCGGCGCCACCGTGCAACGGCGCGGCGGCGTGGCCCGTCACGATGCCGTGGCCTGGGGCTTTGCCCGTGCCGCCGATGCCTTGGGCGTGGACTTGATCCAGCAGACCGAAGTGATCGGGTTCCGCAAGGAAAACGGCGCGTGCATCGGTGTGGAAACCAACAAGGGCTTTATCGGCGCCAAGCGCGTCGGTGTGGTCACAGCCGGTAACTCCGGGCACATGGCTTCGCTGGCCGGTTTCCGCCTGCCGATCGAGTCCCACCCGCTGCAAGCCCTGGTGTCGGAGCCGATCAAGCCAATTATCGACAGCGTGATCATGTCCAACGCCGTGCACGGCTACATCAGCCAGTCCGACAAGGGCGACCTGGTGATCGGTGCCGGTATCGACGGCTACAACGGCTACGGCCAGCGTGGCTCGTACCCGGTGATCGAGCACACCATCCAGGCCATTGTCGAGATGTTCCCGGTGCTGTCGCGGGTGCGCATGAACCGCCAGTGGGGCGGCATCGTCGACACCACCCCGGACGCCTGCCCGATCATTTCCAAGACCCCAGTGCCGAACATGTTCTTCAACTGCGGTTGGGGCACCGGTGGTTTCAAGGCCACCCCAGGTTCAGGCAACGTGTTTGCCGCCAGCCTGGCCAAGGGTGAAATGCACCCGTTGGCCGCACCTTTTTCCATCGACCGTTTCCACAACGGTGCGCTGATCGACGAACACGGCGCTGCGGCCGTCGCCCACTAACAGGAGAAATTCCCTATGTTGCATATCTTCTGTCCTCACTGTGGCGAACTGCGCTCCGAAGAGGAATTCCACGCGTCCGGCCAAGCGCACATCCCGCGCCCGCTGGACCCGAATGCCTGCACCGACGAGCAGTGGGGCGACTACATGTTCTTTCGCGACAACCCGCGCGGCCTGCACCACGAACTGTGGATCCATGCCGCCGGTTGCCGCCAGTATTTCAACGCCACCCGCGACACCGTCACCTACGAAATTCTTGAAACCTACAAGATCGGTGAGAAGCCTCAGTTCACCGCCAAGGCCTCTGGAGAGAAGGTATGAGCCAGATCAATCGCCTGTCCAACGGTGGCCGCATCGACCGTAATAAAGTCCTGACGTTTACGTTCAACGGTCAGAGCTACAAAGGCTTTGAAGGCGACACCCTGGCCGCAGCCCTGCTGGCCAACGGCGTCGACATCATTGGCCGTAGCTTCAAGTACTCGCGCCCTCGCGGCATCTTCGCCGCCGGCGCCGAAGAGCCGAACGCGGTGCTGCAGATCGGTGCCACCGAAGCCACGCAGATCCCCAACGTGCGCGCCACCCAACAGGCGCTGTACCAGGGCTTGGTCGCCACCAGCACCAACGGCTGGCCGAGCGTGAACAACGACATGATGGGCATTCTCGGCAAGGTCGGCGGCAAGCTGATGCCACCGGGTTTTTACTACAAAACCTTCATGTACCCGCAATCGTTCTGGATGACCTACGAGAAGTACATCCGCAAGGCGGCGGGCCTTGGCCGTTCGCCCACCGAGAACGATCCGGACACCTACGACAACTTCAACCGTCATTGCGATGTGCTGGTGGTCGGTGCAGGCCCATCCGGCCTGGCAGCGGCACTGGCGGCGGCGCGCAGCGGTGCCCGCGTGATCATCGCCGACGAGCAAGAGGAATTTGGTGGCTCGCTGCTTGATTCCCGTGAAAGCCTCGACGGCAAGCCGGCCACTGAATGGGTTGCCAGCGTCATTGCCGAATTGAAAGCCCTGCCAGACGTGGTGCTGCTGCCCCGCGCTACCGTCAACGGCTACCACGACCATAACTTCTTGACCATTCACGAACGCCTGACCGACCACCTGGGTGACCGTGCACCGATTGGTGTGGTGCGTCAGCGTATCCACCGCGTACGTGCCAAGCGTGTGGTGCTGGCCACCGGTGCGTGCGAGCGTCCGCTGGTGTACGGCAACAACGATGTGCCGGGCAATATGCTCGCAGGTGCGGTGTCTACCTATGTGCGTCGCTATGGCGTGGCACCGGGTAAAAAGCTGCTGCTGTCGACCAACAACGACCATGCCTATCGCGTAGCGCTGGACTGGTTCGATGCGGGCCTCACCGTTGTCGCGGTGGCCGATGCGCGTCACAACCCACGCGGTGCACTGGTGGAAGAAGCCCGTGCCAAAGGCATTCGCATCCTTACCGGCAGCGCTGTGATCGAAGCCCGTGGCAGTAAGCATGTGACCGGCGCCCGCGTGGCAGCCATCGACGTCAAGGCGCATAAAGTCACCAGCCCCGGCGAGTGGCTGGACTGTGACCTGGTCGCCAGCTCCGGCGGTTACAGCCCGGTGGTGCACCTGGCCTCGCACCTGGGCGGCAAGCCGACCTGGCGTGAAGATATCCTCGGGTTTGTACCGGGTGAAGCACCGCAAAAACGCGTGTGCGTGGGCGGCATCAACGGTGTCTACGGCCTTGGCGATTCCCTCGCCGATGGCTTTGAAGGCGGCGTGCGTGCGGCCAGCGAAGCCGGTTTTGCCCCGGTTGAAGGCACGCTGCCAAAAGCCTTGAGCCGTCTTGAAGAGCCAACCCTGGCGCTGTTCCAGGTGCCCCACGAAAAAGCTACCGCACGGGCGCCAAAGCAATTTGTCGACCTGCAGAACGACGTGACCGCCGCCGCCATCGAACTGGCCACCCGCGAAGGTTTCGAGTCGGTGGAGCACGTCAAACGTTACACCGCGCTGGGCTTTGGCACCGACCAGGGCAAGCTGGGTAACGTCAACGGCCTGGCCATCGCGGCCCGTTCGCTGAACGTGACCATCCCGCAGATGGGCACCACCATGTTCCGTCCCAACTACACGCCGGTGACGTTCGGCGCCGTAGCGGGCCGTCACTGTGGGCATATCTTCGAGCCGGTACGCTACACCGCGCTGCAAGCCTGGCACGTCAAGAACGGCGCCGAGTTTGAAGACGTCGGCCAGTGGAAACGCCCGTGGTATTTCCCGCGTAACGGTGAAGACCTGCACGCTGCGGTGAAGCGCGAATGCCTGGCGGTGCGTGATAGCGTCGGCCTGCTAGACGCGTCCACCCTCGGCAAGATCGACATTCAAGGCCCGGATGCCCGCGAGTTCCTCAACCGTATCTACAGCAACGCCTGGACCAAGCTCGACGTGGGCAAGGCGCGCTACGGCCTGATGTGCAAGGAAGATGGCATGGTCTTCGACGACGGCGTGACGGCCTGTCTGGCCGACAACCACTTCCTGATGACCACCACCACTGGCGGCGCCGCCCGCGTGTTGCAGTGGCTGGAAATCTACCAGCAGACCGAATGGCCGGACCTCAAAGTGTACTTCACCTCGGTCACCGACCATTGGGCAACCATGACCCTGTCGGGCCCCAACAGCCGCAAGCTGCTGGCGGAAGTTACCGACATCGACCTGGACAAGGACGGCTTCCCGTTCATGACCTGGAAGGAAGGCCTGGTGGGCGGCGTGCCGGCGCGGGTGTTCCGTATCTCGTTTACCGGTGAGCTGTCGTATGAAGTCAACGTGCAGGCCGACTACGCCATGGGCGTGCTGGAAAAGATCGTCGAGGCCGGCAAGAAGTACAACCTGACCCCGTACGGCACCGAGACCATGCACATACTGCGCGCCGAGAAGGGCTTCATCATCGTCGGGCAAGACACCGACGGTTCGATGACCCCGGACGACCTGAACATGGGCTGGTGCGTCGGCCGTACCAAACCGTTCTCGTGGATCGGCTGGCGCGGCATGAACCGTGAAGACTGCGTGCGTGAAGAGCGCAAGCAGTTGGTGGGGCTCAAGCCGATTGATCCGAACGTGTGGCTGCCGGAAGGCGCGCAGTTGGTGTTCGATCCGAAGCAGACGATTCCGATGAAGATGGTGGGGCACGTCACCTCAAGTTATGCGCATAACTCCCTGGGCTATTCGTTTGCCATGGGTGTGGTGAAGGGCGGCTTGAAGCGCATCGGCGAGCGGGTGTTCTCGCCGCAAGCGGATGGCAGCGTGATCGAGGCCGAGATTGTGTCTTCGGTGTTCTTTGACCCGAAAGGCGATCGCCAGAACATCTGACACCTGATCGTTCCCACGCTCCGCGTGGGAATGCATTCCGGGGCGCTCTGCGCCCCAAGAGCGGACGCAGAGCGTCCATGGCGGCATCCCCACGCAGAGCGTGGGAACGATCAACAGAATTCAGAACAGGTGCTTTATGACAGCAGCCAATGTTTACCAACAACGCCCCACCACCGGTGCCAAGGCCGAGTCGTCGCTGCACCATGCCGACCTCGCCAGCCTGGTGGGCAAGGGCCGCAAGAATGCCGGCGTGACCGTGCGTGAAAAGAAACTCCTCGGCCACCTGACCATCCGTGGCGATGGCCATGACGCCGCCTTCGCCGCTGGCGTACACAAGGCCGTCGGCATCGAGCTGCCCGGCCCCCTGAGCGTGGTCTTCAAGGGTGAAACCAGCCTGCAGTGGCTCGGCCCGGATGAGTGGCTGTTGATCGTGCCGAGCGGTGAAGAATTTGCCGCCGAGCAAAATCTGCGCGCCGCCCTGGGCGACCTGCATATCCAGATCGTCAACGTCAGCGGCGGCCAGCAGATTCTTGAACTGAGCGGCCCGAATGTGCGCGATGTGCTGATGAAGTCCACCAGCTACGACGTGCACCCCAACAACTTCCCGGTCGGCAAAGCCGTGGGTACGGTGTTCGCCAAGTCGCAACTGGTGATCCGTCATACCAGCGAGGACACCTGGGAACTGCTGATCCGTCGCAGCTTCTCAGATTACTGGTGGTTGTGGTTGCAGGATGCCTCGGCCGAATTCGGTTTGAGCGTCCAAGCCTGACATGGCGCTCGCGCTGTCTCACCCCTTCACTGTAGGAGCGAGCTTGCTCGCGAAAAACTCAAAGACGCCGCGTTCATTCAGCATGCACGCATCATCGTTGGCGTTCTTCGCGAGCAAGCTCGCTCCTACAGTAGATAGCGTTGTTTGAGGAGTTATTCGTAATGAGCCGCGCCCCTGATACATGGATTTTGACCGCCGACTGCCCCAGCGTGCTCGGCACGGTGGACGCGGTCACCCGCTACCTGTTTGAGCAGGGCTGCTACGTCACCGAGCACCATTCGTTCGATGACCGCCTCTCGGGCCGGTTTTTCATTCGTGTGGAATTCCGCCAGCCCGATGGCTTCGACGAGCAAGCCTTTCGCGCAGGCCTGGCAACCCGTGGCGAAGCCTTTGGCATGATCTTCGAACTGACGGCGCCGAACTACCGGCCCAAAGTGGTGATCATGGTCTCCAAGGCCGATCACTGCCTCAACGACCTGCTGTATCGCCAGCGCATCGGCCAGTTGTCGATGGATGTGGTCGCAGTGGTGTCCAACCATCCTGATCTGAAACCGTTGGCCGACTGGCACCAGATTCCCTACTACCATTTCCCCCTGGACCCCAACGACAAACCGTCCCAGGAGCGTCAGGTGTGGCAGGTGATTGAAGACACCGGCGCCGAATTGGTGATCCTTGCGCGCTACATGCAAGTGCTGTCGCCGGAGCTGTGCCGCAAGCTGGACGGCAAGGCCATCAACATTCACCACTCGTTGCTGCCGGGCTTCAAGGGCGCCAAGCCGTATCACCAGGCGTACAACAAAGGCGTGAAACTGGTGGGCGCCACGGCGCATTACATCAACAACGATCTGGATGAAGGGCCGATCATCGCCCAAGGCGTGGAAGTGGTGGATCACAGCCACTATCCCGAAGACTTGATTGCCAAGGGCCGCGATATCGAAGGGCTCACATTGGCGCGGGCGGTGGGGTATCACATCGAGCGGCGGGTGTTTTTGAATGCCAATCGCACGGTGGTGCTCTGACTGACGCCTTCGCGAGCAAGTCGAATCGTCGCACCGCCGCTCCCACATTCGACAGCATTCCAAGGTTGGAACCCTATCAACTGTGGGAGGGGGCTTGCTCCCGAAGAGGCCCTTACAAGCAACACAAGAAACAGCATCTGTACCCGAGCACTCAACGCGCTGCCCATCCAAGCGGCAACGCAGTTCCATAAAAACAACAGCGAGGTGAAAGCATGTCTGGTAATCGTGGTGTCGTGTATCTCGGCAACGGCAAGGTCGAAGTACAGAAAATCGACTATCCCAAAATGCAGGACCCCCGTGGCAGGAAGATTGAGCACGGCGTCATCCTGCGCGTGGTCTCCACCAACATCTGCGGCTCCGACCAACACATGGTGCGTGGCCGCACCACGGCCCAGACCGGCCTGGTGCTGGGTCATGAAATCACCGGTGAAGTGATCGAGAAGGGCAGCGACGTCGAGAACCTGAAAATCGGTGACCTGGTGTCCGTGCCCTTTAACGTGGCGTGCGGCCGCTGCCGCTCCTGCAAGGAGCAACACACCGGCGTCTGCCTGACCGTCAACCCGGCCCGTGCCGGTGGCGCCTATGGCTACGTGGACATGGGCGACTGGACCGGCGGCCAGGCCGAGTACGTGCTGGTGCCGTATGCCGACTTCAACCTGCTGAAACTGCCGGACCGCGACAAGGCCATGGAGAAAATCCGTGACCTGACCTGCCTCTCTGACATCCTGCCCACCGGCTATCACGGCGCTGTCACGGCCGGTGTTGGCCCAGGCAGCACCGTGTACATCGCCGGCGCCGGCCCGGTAGGCCTGGCGGCTGCCGCCTCCGCTCGTTTGCTGGGGGCCGCGGTGGTGATCATCGGCGACGTCAACTCAATCCGCCTGGCCCACGCCAAGGCTCAAGGTTTTGAAATCGTCGACCTGTCCACCGATACCCCTCTGCACGAACAGATTGCCGCGTTGCTCGGCGAGCCGGAAGTGGACTGCGCCGTTGACTGCGTGGGCTTTGAAGCGCGCGGCCACGGCCACGACGGCGTCAAGGCCGAAGCCCCGGCCACGGTGCTCAACTCGCTGATGGGCGTGGTGCGCGTGGCGGGCAAGATCGGTATCCCAGGCCTGTATGTGACCGAAGACCCAGGTGCTGTCGATGCTGCCGCGAAAATGGGCAGCCTGAGCATTCGCTTTGGCCTGGGCTGGGCCAAATCCCACAGCTTCCACACCGGGCAAACACCCGTGATGAAGTACAACCGCCAACTGATGCAGGCGATCATGTGGGACCGTATCAACATTGCCGAGATCGTCGGCGTGCAGGTGATCAGCCTGGATGACGCGCCACGCGGGTATGGCGAGTTCGATGCGGGTGTGCCGAAGAAGTTTGTGATTGATCCGCATAGTTTGTTTAGTGCAGCTTGAGTTCAAGATAAAAGGGCGGCCAACGGCCGCCCTGCTGCATTATTTGAAAGCTAGGACTTTCATAGTGAGGTAACGCGCGTTTAGCGGCTTTGAATTCTCCACGCGACAACCCACGCTGAGAGGTCTGGTAGTCGTATTTATTTAAAAGAGCAACTTGTATGGGTGCAGTACTTGTTGATCGTGCCGGCTGTATTAGTGGTGGTTTCATTTTCCCAAGTGCCAGCATCCGGTTTAGGTAGCTCGCCGACGCGTTTGACCAGTCGGATTCGAGCGTCATCTCCCGCGCCAACATAATCGCATCTGATGTAGGCGACAGTTGTGCCCGGACTTTCTGTTTCATTGGGATCCTCCGATCCCTCTGTGCTTGAAATTACCCGTTGCGCCAGTGTGACCCTGTCAAAGTGTAGCCCTGCATTCAGGTAAGACTTCTCAGCGTCGGGTGCGCCGGGCTGATTGGAGCCTTTCCAATTACCAAACTGGTATTTGTAGGTTCCGTTGTCCAAGGAACCAGTGACCTGACTGAGATCTGGACAGCTTTCCGCCGACGCGTAAGTGGCTCCAAATAACGCAGCCAGCGATATAAAACCTGACAGGCAGAACATGCTCAGAGAAGGCTGTTTTTTGAATGTTGAGGGGTTCATCCTTGTTTGCTCCAATGCTTGAAGGAGTCTCCATCATCAATATTTAATTTGATATGAGCTACTGTGAATGTTGACAGGTTTTTAGATTCATTTTTTATACGGTCTATAATCAAATTGAATAAGTATTCAAGATGTCTGATCGTGTGATGGGCGATTTACAGGTGACGTTGGAGCGGGCAAGCCCGCTCCGACAGTTTGAACCGAGTTTGCGCAGCCGATGATTAGCGAGTGGCCAGTGCCCCTTGATACACCGTAGGCCCGGTTGGCTGCTTACTCACTGAACCACCTTTGGTTTCAGAACTTACCATCAACTCCACGGGCTGTTTGATCGTCTCCTGCTGGCGGGGGTTCAGGCCAATGATGCCTTTGCCATCCTCCGGTAACAGGCCCAGTGACACCGGTGCGCCATCTTTAGGGATCGCCCAGAGTTCAAGGCTTTGGTCCGGTGCTGGCGCCGTGGAGGCAATCGGTTCTACTTCCAGGTAATCCTTGTGGGCCATGATCTGTGCGGCTGGCTGCTGGGTCGTGGTCACCAATGTCGCCGCGGATTTGACGCTGTCCTGGGTGTAGAGCGCGCCGCCGATACCGGCAACCACCACCACGCAGGCGCCGATGAACAGGCGAGGGCGGCTCCAGAACGCAGGCTTGTGCTCAATCACTGGGGGTTGGATCGCAGTCATAAGTCTCTTCTCGACAAATTTTGTAGTCAGTTCATGGACCCGCTTATCCTCGATGGGTTCCTGAGTGGCTCCGGAACAACCGACGGGATACCCAGTCCAACGCCTGCTTTTACCCCTATACCCAGAGGTTGTTTCGATGAAGATTTCACGCGGTTTTGCCCTGTCCTGCCTGTTGACCGTGGCCGCCGGCCCGGTGTTCGCCGCAGGTTTCAGCCTTGGCGATGCAGCCAACGCCATTTCCGGCATGCAGGGTGGCAACAACAAGGCCGCCGCCGCCGCGCCTACGTCGGAGACGGCCGACCTGCTGACGGCCCTGACCTCGCAACTGAACATCACCCCCGAGCAAGCGGTGGGCGGCACGGGTGCCATGCTGGGTCTGGCGAAGAACAAGCTGAGCGGCAACGACTTCTCCCAGTTGAGCAGCACTGTGCCGGGCCTCGAGCAATTATCAGGTAACAACGCATTGGGCAGCCTCGGTGCCTTGAGCGGGTTGCTCGGCCAAACCGGCGGCAGCAAGACCAGCGGCCTGGACGGCCTGTTGGGCAACGTGAAAAACACTAACGACTTGAACACTGCGTTCAGTGCCCTTGGCATGGACAGTGGCATGATCGGGCAGTTTGCCCCGGTGATTTTGCAATACCTGGGCGGCGAGGGTGCCAGCAGCTCCGTGTTGGGCAAATTGGCTCAAGCCTGGGGCACCGGTAGTTAGTTACCTCTGCAAAGGGCGTTTTTATAGCGTTCGCAGCTGAAAAATCGTACCTGGTAAAAATCGTTAGGTTGTAGGGAACCGTAGGAAACAAGACGCCACATATGGTTACCTTTCAAGGTCGTGTTCGACCTTGAAAGGTTAATCCTAGAACATATGAGTGGTGGCATTTTGAATATCAAAGAGACACAAACTCCAGACATCAAAAATTATATTTCTGTTCCCTCTCTCGATCGGGATGACCCAGATGAGCACCTGCGTGCGCGCCTTGAAGAGTTGGGTATTGACTATGATAGTTACAAGCGAACAGCGAGCCGTCAAAAAAGGGGGGTCGAAGAACCGTCGCCTAACCTCAGGCTCACTGTGCAGGATGGACTAGACAACGTCTCAAAGGCCAGAAACCCTGAGCACCCTATTAGCCAAATACTCGCGGATGTGGCGGGTTACTTCGCGCCTGGTGCAACAAATCGATTTGATTCGACGGCGCTGCTTGAGCATCTGCGAACGCAGTTGAGCAGCGCGGGCGATGGCACTGGCAGCCCGGTCCCCACGCCGCAAGCGCTGAACGAACAGGATGCTAACGTGTATGAAAAGGTCGCTGGCGACTTGGCCGATGGGCTGCGCGCATTCGCCGGTCCAAACTCCGATGGCCGGGCTTTTAGCGGGGCGTTGAGGGCCGCGCTCAGCGAAGCAAACCAGGCGGGGCTGGACTCGAAAAAACTGATTTCCAGTCTTGTGGAAGCCTTGAAAAAACCTGCCTGAGTCCATCCACCCCTCCCAAGCCGGACAACTTATAAATACCTCGTTGTACCCACAACTTCCTGAAGCTGCTCCGGAACAAACGGCGTCCAGCAAGTTATCCGTCGCGTTGCGCCCCGTCGTTTTCAAGCAGTTCCTGAATTCGACGGTCCTTTTCCGTCCAGAGCTGGTTCACCCAGTTCTGGACGGTCTGGCGAAACGCTGGATCATTCTCGTAATCTCCTTGCCACAACGCTGGGTCCAGTTCGCGGGTGCGGATATCCACGATCACCTTTGGCACCGCGCCGCTGATCAAGTCCCAGAACCCCGGAATCTTTTGCTGCGGGTACACCACGGTCACGTCGAGGATCGCGTCCAACTGTTCGCCCATCGCCGCCAGCACAAAGGCCACGCCGCCCGCCTTGGGCTTGAGCAACCGGTTATACGGTGAAGCCTGTTGCGTGCGCTTGGCCTCGTTGAATCGCGTGCCCTCCAGGTAATTGACCACCGTGACCGGTTGGCGCTTGAACAGCTCGCAGGCCTCCTTGGTGATCTTCAGATCCTGCCCCGCCAGCTCCGGGTGCTTGGCCAGGAACGCCTTGGTGTAGCGTTTCATGAAGGGGTAATCCAACGCCCACCAGGCCAGGCCGAGAAAGGGCACCCAGATCAGTTCTTTTTTCAGGAAGAACTTGAAGAACGGCGTGCGCCGGTTCAATGCCTGGATCAGCGCGGGAATGTCGACCCAGGATTGGTGGTTGCTGATCACCAGGTAAGAGGTATCGCCGCGCAGGTCCTCGCCACCGCGAATATCCCATTGGGTGGGGATGCACGCGGCGAAGATCAGCTTGTCGATCTCGGCCCAGGTTTCGGCGATCCACATCACCGCCCATGAGGCATAGTCGCGCGAGCGCCCTGGCGCCACCAGCTTGAGCAGGGCGAAGACCATCAAGGGGCCGATCAGGATCAGCGTGTTGAGTAACAGCAGCAGTGTAACCAGACAGCCGGTGAGCAGGCGGCGCATAAGCAACTCTTGGAATTCTGTGGGCGGGCCATGATAAGCAAGGTGAGTCTAGAGGCCAAATCGCAAAATGCCCGACGAATGTTTCACACTGTGCGCGATATGCTCGGTCATCCAACTAAGTGCCGTGTTTGCGGTCTAGACTCCGCCCACTTCTTTCGAGGAAATCCTGCCGTGAAATTACTCCTTGCCGCGTTCGCCCTGGTTGCCGTACCTGTCATGGCGGCCGAGCCGACCCTTTACGGTCGCTACGAATACATCCAGTTGCCGGAGATCGGCCAGACCTTCAAGGCCAAGATGGACACCGGCGCGCTGACCGCCTCGCTGTCGGCGCGTGACATCGAAACCTT
Source organism: Pseudomonas salmasensis (assembly GCF_014268375.2). Classification (NCBI taxonomy): domain Bacteria; kingdom Pseudomonadati; phylum Pseudomonadota; class Gammaproteobacteria; order Pseudomonadales; family Pseudomonadaceae; genus Pseudomonas; species Pseudomonas salmasensis. The sequence goes on along the minus strand of NZ_CP077083.1, from coordinate 2,979,993 downwards.
TCAGCGCGACGGCGATGACTGGGTACGCTTCCGCCTCGGCGGTGAAGAGGCGGGTAACAAGGTGTATGAGCACAAGGTGTCGCGCATCAGCAAGATCAAAAGCCGCGCCGACGAAGATGATGACAAGGACGAAGCCAGCGTGGCCAAGCGCCCGGTGATCGACCTGGAAATGTGCCTGGGTGACGTCAAGCGCACCGTCGAGGTCAACCTCACTGACCGCAGCAGTTTCAACTACCCACTGTTGATCGGCGCCAAGGCCCTGCGTGAGTTTGGTGCTGCGGTGAACCCGGCGCGTCGTTACACTGCCGACAAACCAGACTGCTGATTGAACCCATGCCGCACATCCTGATTGTCGAAGACGAAGCGGCAATTGCCGACACGCTGATCTTTGCCCTGCAAGGCGAAGGCTTCACCACCACCTGGCTGACGCTGGGCCAGGCGGCGCTGGAGCATCAGCGCCAGACCCCGGCGGACCTGGTCATCCTTGACATCGGCCTGCCGGACATCACCGGCTTTGAAACCTGCAAGCAATTGCGCCGCTTCAGCGAAGTGCCGGTGATGTTCCTCAGTGCCCGGGATGCCGAGATCGACCGGGTAGTGGGGCTGGAGATCGGCGCCGATGATTACGTGGTCAAGCCTTTCAGCCCGCGGGAAGTGGCGGCGCGGGTCCGGGCGATTCTCAAGCGGGTCGGCCCGGGTGTGGCGCCGACGCTGTTCCAGGTAGACCTGGAGCGCATGCAGATTCTCTATCGTGGGCAACCCTTGAGCCTCACGCGCCATGAGTTCCGCCTGCTGCAAAGCCTGCTGAACCAACCCGAGCGCGTGTTCAGCCGCGAACAACTGCTGGACGCGCTGGGCGTACCCTTTGATGCCGGTTACGAGCGCAATATCGACAGCCATATCAAAAGCCTGCGCAGTAAGCTTCGGAGTGTGGCGGCGGACGCCGAGCCGATCCAGACCCATCGTGGCCTCGGTTATAGCTACAGCCCGAGCCACAGCTGATGCGCCTGGGGCTGCGGATTTTCCTGGTGTATGCGCTGTTTATCGGCCTGACCGGTTACTTCGTGCTCAACACCGTGATGAAGGAAATCCGCCCCGGCGTGCGCCAGTCCACCGAAGAAACTCTGGTGGACACCGCCAACCTGTTGGCCGAGATCCTGCGCGAGGACGTGAAGAACGGCACCCTCGGCCAGAGTCATTGGCCAGCGCTGCTCAAGGCCTATGGCAACCGTCAACCGGGTGCGGTGATTTGGGGGCTGCCGAAGAACCAGGTCAACCATCGCATCTACGTGACCGACGCCAAGGGCAGGGTATTGCTCGACTCCAGCGATGAAGCGGTGGGCCAGGACTATTCGAAATGGAACGACGTGTACTTGACCCTGCGTGGCGAATACGGCGCGCGCTCCACCCGCAGCGACGCGGACGACGCCACCTCATCGGTGATGCACGTAGGGGCGCCGATTCGCGATAACGGCCAGATCATCGGTGTGGTCACGGTGGCCAAGCCCAACAGCTCGTTGCAACCCTATGTGGATCGCACTGAGCGGCGCCTGCTGTGGTACGGCGCCGGCCTGGTCACCCTGGGGCTGCTGCTGGGCGCGCTATTGTCGTGGTGGCTGACGGCGGCCCTCAGACGTCTTACCGCCTATGCCGAATCCGTGAGCGAGGGCCACCGCGCCGAGTTGCCGCATTACCGCGGCGGCGAGCTCAAGCAGTTATCCACCGCCGTGGAACACATGCGCACGCAGCTGGAAGGCAAGGCTTACGTAGAGCGCTACGTGCACACGCTGACCCATGAATTGAAAAGCCCGTTGGCGGCGATTCGCGGGGCGGCGGAGCTGTTGCAGGGCGACATGAGCCGCGAGCAGCAGCAGCGTTTTGTCGGCAATATCGACAGCGAAAGCGCGCGCCTGCAACAGTTGATCGAACGCCTGTTGAACCTGGCCCAGGTGGAGCAGCGCCAGGGTCTGGAAGAGCAGTCGAGCATTCCTCTGGCCGCGCTGGTTGAGGATGTGCTCAAGGCTCAATGTGCGCGGATCGAAGGCGCCGGCTTGCACGTCGAGCAGGCCATCGCCGCTGATGTGAAGGTGGTGGGCGAACCCTTCCTGCTGCGCCAGGCCCTGGGCAACCTGTTGGACAATGCCCTGGATTTCACCCCGCCGGGCGGCACGCTGAGGTTCAGCGCCCAGGTGCAGCATCACGAGGTGCAGGTCAGCCTGTTCAACCAGGCGGATGCAATTCCCGACTACGCCTTGCCGCGCCTGAGCGAGCGCTTCTACTCGCTGCCGCGCCCGGCCAGCGGGCGCAAAAGTACGGGCCTGGGGCTCAACTTTGTCGAGGAGGTGATGAAGCTGCACGGCGGCTCATTGCAGATCGGCAACGTGCCAGGCGGCGTGCGAGCGGTGCTGCATCTCCACACAGTCTCCACATTGCCCACATAAATCCTCCATACCGGCTGGGCAGACTCTCCCCATCAAAACAGGGAGAGACCCATGAACCGCAACCTGCTTTTCAAATTGGGCGCGATTGCGCTGCTGATCCTGCTGTTGCTGATTCCATTGCTGATGATCAACGGCATCATCAGCGACCGTCAGCAACTGCGCGACGGCGTACTGATGGACATTGCCCGCAGCTCAAGCTTTGCCCAGCGCCTCACCGGGCCGGTGATGGTGGTGCCGTATCGCAAGACCGTGCGTGAGTGGAAGCTCAATGAGAAACTCAACAAACGCTACGAAGAAACCCGTGAAGAACGCGGCCGTCTGTATTTCCTGCCGGACCGTTTTGAGCTCGACGGCAAGGTGCAAACCGAACTGCGCTCGCGGGGTATCTACCAGGCGCGGTTGTTCCATGCCGACAACCGTATCAGCGGGCGTTTCGAGTTGCCTGCGCAGTTGGGGATCACCGAAGACTTTGCCGACTACCGCTTTGAACCGGCGTTTCTGGCGGTGGGCATCAGCGATATTCGCGGCATTGAAAACGCGCTGAAGCTGGAACTGGGTGAGCAGCGGCTGGAGTTCTCGCCAGGCTCCCAAGTCGACTGGCTGGGCGAGGGTGTGCATGTGACGCTGCCCGAGCAGGACAGCAAGAAACCCGCCGTGGTGGAGTTCGCCTTCGACCTGCGCCTGCAAGGCACCGAGCAACTGCAAGTGGTGCCTGTGGGCAAGACCAGCCAGGTGTCACTGGCGTCCAACTGGCCACACCCAAGCTTTATCGGCAACTTCCTGCCAGCTCAACGTGACGTCACCGACCAGGGTTTCAGCGCCAACTGGCAGACGACATTCTTCTCCACCAACCTGGAACAAGCCCTGCAGAACTGCCTGGACGGGCAAGGCTGTGAAAACTTCAGCAACCGCAGCTTTGGTGTGAACTTCATCGACCCGGTAGACCAGTACCTCAAGAGCGACCGGGCGATTAAATATGCGCTGTTGTTTATCGCGCTGACCTTTGCTGGCTTCTTCCTGTTCGAGGTGCTCAAGAGTCTGGCGGTGCACCCGATCCAGTACGCCTTGGTGGGCGTCGCCCTGGCGTTCTTCTATCTGCTGCTGTTGTCGTTGTCCGAGCATCTGGGCTTTGCCCTGGCCTACCTGATATCTGCCAGCGCCTGTGTGGTGTTGATCGGCTTCTACGTGTGCCATGTGCTGCGCAGCGTCGCCCACGGCCTGGGGTTTTCGGCCGGGCTGGCAGCGTTGTATGGCTTGCTGTACGGGTTGCTCAGTGCCGAGGATTACGCGCTGTTGATGGGCTCGCTGTTGCTGTTTGGCTTGCTGGGCACGGTGATGGTGCTGACACGCAAGCTGGATTGGTATGGGGTGGGTAAACGCAAGGTGGAGCAAGGGCAATGATCGGACTGCGCGAAGACCAGCAAATGAAAGCCAAGATGGTCAACTTCCTCACCAACGCCACCTTCCACTGTAGGAGCGAGCTTGCTCGCGAAGAACGCAAGAGCACCGCGTTTAACCAGACGACCCGCGTTATCGTTGACGATTTTCGCGAGCAAGCTCGCTCCTACAGAGGCGGCTGAGTCTGCTGCATCGAAGGCCGCAGGCTGACCTCGGCGTACCAGGCGGCAAGCTTGGGAGTGTCCGAGCGCCACTGCATGTCCGGATGACGAAAGTCGATATAGCCCAGTGCACAGGCCACGCTGATGGCGGCGATGTCGAAGTGGCTGGCCAGTTCGGCAATGGCGTCCCGCTCCAGCTCGGCGAGGACGCGGCGGATCTTGTTGCGCTGTTCATCCAGCCAGGGCGCCCAGTGTTTTTCTGGCGGGCGCATGGCGGTCTCGTAACGCACCAGCACGGCGGCATCCATGATGCCGTCAGCCATCGAGGCCAGGGTCAGGCGTCGCCAACGGGCGCAGCCGTCGCGGGGGATCAGCGGGTTGCCGACATGCTGGTGGTCGAAGTAATCGAGGATCACCCGGCTGTCGTGCAATACCGAACCGTCGGCCAGGCGCAGGGCCGGGATCTTGCCCGTGGGGTTGCCTTGCACCACATCGGCGTCCGGGGTGACCGGTGTGGGCATGCAGGCGTGCAGGGCCACGCGGTTCTGTTGGCCGGTCTCGATCAGCAGCACGCGGACTTTGCGCACGAACGGTGACGCCGGGTTGTGGAACAAGGTCATGCTGGGCGCGGACATGGGCATTCCTCTGTAGGAGCGAGCTTGCTCGCGAATAACGCCAACGATAACGCAGCTCGCCTGGTTTAACGCGGTGCTCTCGGGTTTTTCGCGAGCAAGCTCGCTCCTACAGTAGTTTGTAGACGGCAATGGTCGCGGGTATGCCCAACCCGATCCAACTCAACGAATCCCACCACCCATCGCCTAGCAGCGCCGCAAACAACCCGGCGGCACTGAGCAGGCCAATCCCCAGCGGTATGGCAAACACCTTCCAGAAATTCGACTGCCGCGGCTTCATACCTTGGCCGCCTTGCGCCGCACGATCCATAAGTAAATGCCGCTCACCAGCACGATGATGGTCAGCACATCCAGCATCGCCCACAGGACCTTCATTGGCATGCCGCCGTAATCACCAAAATGCAGGGGTTGGGACATGCCCATGGCGTCCATGTACCACGGTCGTTCGGCGATGGCCGTGACGGCCAGGGTGCTGGCGTCGATCAGTACCGGTGTCAGCAAGTGGGAGGTCAAGTGGGTGCTGCCCTTCATGAACACGGCGTAGTGATGTTCGCTGGAGAAGCGCGTGCCGGGGAAGGCGATAAAGTCCGGCTCCATACCCGGTGCGGCCTTGGCGGCAATGCTCAACAGCTCGGTGGCGGGTGCGCGCTGGGTCAGCGGCGGGGCGTTCTTGTAGGGTTCGATCATGGCGCTGAGGCTGTCCTGGCGCCATGCCTCGATGATCAGGTCGGCGCAGGCGCTGATCACGCCGGTCACCCCCACCACCAGCGCCCAGGTCAGGGTGACCACGCCGATCAGGTTGTGCAGGTCGAGCCAGCGCAGGCGAGTGGACTTGTCCTGGCGCACGGTGGCGAACTTCAAGCGGCGCATGAACGGCAGGTACAACACCGTGCCCGAGATAATCGCCAGCACAAACAGAATGCCCATGAACGCCAGCAACAACTTGCCCGGCAGCCCGGCAAACATATCCACATGCAGGCGCAGCAGGAACAGGGTGAAGCCCCCATTGGCAGACGGCATGTCGACGGTTTCGCCGGTGCGGGCATCGAGCATAAAGGTGTGCGACGAGTTCGGCTCCGTGCCGGCGGTGGCCGCCATGATCGCGATCACGCCGTTATTGTCGTCTTCGTCCCAGGCCAGGTACTGCATGGCCTCGCCGGTGCGATGGGCCTGGGCTTTGGCTACAAGCTGCTCGAGGTTGAGCCGGGGTGTATCGGCAGGCATCTGCGCCAGTTCGGGCTCGTTGCCCAGCAGGTGGTCGATCTCGTGGTGAAACACCAACGGCAGGCCGGTGAGGGCGAGCAGCAGCAGGAATACGGTGCAGATCAGGCTGGTCCAGGTGTGGATGAAGGACCAGCGGCGGATGGTTTTGCTTTTCATTGTCTAGCCTTCAGATGCACCAAAGCCGCCCTTTGGGCGGCCTGGTGGTTAACTCAGCTGATTACCACTGGTAGGTGGCGCTGGCAACTACGCTGCGTTGGTCGCCGAAGTAGCAATAGGAGCCATCACAGGTGGAAATGTAGTCTTTGTTGAACAGGTTGGTCGCGTTCACTTTTACCGAGGCGCCCTTGAGACTGTTGTCCAGGCGACCGAGGTCGTAATGCACGGCGCCGTCGAACACGGTGTAGGCGTTGGCCTTGCCGGCCCAGGTATTGGCTTGGTCGCCATAGGTATTGCCGGTGTAGCGTGCGCCGAAGCCGATACCGAAACCGTCGAGTGCGCCGGTGTGCCAGGTGTAGTCGGTCCACAAGGATGCTTGCTGGTTAGGCATCAGTTGCAGGCGGTTGCCTTTGAACTCGCCTTTTTGCACTTCGGATTTGGCCAACGTGTAGGCGGCGATCACTTTGAGGTTTTCGGTTACGTCAGATACGGCTTCCAGCTCCAGGCCTTTGACTTTTACTTCGCCCGTCTGGTCGGTCACGGAGGCGCCACCGGACTGGAAGCTGGTGACTTGCACGTTCTTTTGGGTCAGGTCGTAGACCGCCGCACTAAGCAGGGTGTTGGAGCCGGGTGGCTGGTATTTGATCCCCAACTCCCACTGCTTGCCTTCCGTCGGTTTGAACGACTGGAGGGGGTCGACACTGGCGTTGCTCGCAGGCTGGAACGACTCGGCGTACGAGAGGTAGGGGACAAAGCCCGAGTCGAACACATAGCTCAGCGCCGCGTTGCCACTGAAATTCTTGCTGCGGTCGGTATTGGTCGCGTCGTTCTTGTTGAAGTAGGTGGTGCCCTGGTGCACCCAGTCTTCACGACCACCAAGAGTCAGGCGCCAGTTGTCCAGGGCCATCTGGTCTTGCACGTAAAGGCCGGTCTGCACGGTTTTCTGGTTGTAATCGTAGAACGCGGTGGAGCGCGCCGGGCGCACGATCGGCTGGCCATAGACCGGGTTAAAGATGTTCGTAGTGCCACCGTCGCCGAAAATCGCCAGGTACGAGGTGTCGGTGCGTTGATGATCCAGGCCCAGCAGCACGGTGTGGGAGATGTCGCCAGTGGCAAAGTCAGCCTGGAAATTGTTGTCCACCGCGAACTGGCTGATGTCCTCGTCCACATTGGTCGAAGAGCGGCTGATGTCGCCATTGGCATCGGCGGGGGAAAAGGCAAACGAGCCTACCGTCAGTTGCTGGAACGCCAGCTCGGATTTGGTGTAGCGCAGGTTCTGCTTGAATTGCCAGGTATCGTTGAAACGGTGCTCGAACGCGTAGCCCAATGCGTAGTAGGTGCGGTCGTAGAAATCGTAGTCCGGGTCGCCGAGGTTCTTGTGGTGGGAAACCTCGCCTAGCGGTGATTTGATTTTGGTGCCCTGAATCGGCAGGAACTGGCTGGTGGTGCCGGTATCATCACGGGTGAACTGTGACAGCAAGGTCAACTTGGTATCGGTGTCGATATTCCAGGTCAAGCTCGGTGCGATGTTGTACCGCTTGTTGTCGATGTGATCGACCTGGGTACCGGCATCGCGCACCACGCCGCCAACGCTGTAGAGAAACTGGCCCTCATCATCGATCTTGCCAGTGCTTTCGAAATTGATCTGGCGGTGGTTGTCACTGCCGTATTGCACCTGGATAGCACTGCTCTGTTCGGCGCTGGGACGGCGGCTGACCATGTCCAGCAAGCCACCAGGTGGAGTTTGACCATAAACCGATGAAGCCGGGCCGCGCAGCAGGGCGAGGCGATCGAGGTTCCAGGTTTCGGCTTTTGGGTTGGCGTACACGCCACGGGGCAGTGGCAGGCCGTCGAGGAATTGGGTGGGTTCAAAGCCGCGCACGCGCATCCAATCGTAACGGGTGTCGCTGCCGTAGCTGGCGGACACGATGCCGGGCATGTACTTCACCGCGTCGTCGAGGTTCTGGACGTTACGGTCTTGCATCTGCTCGCGAGTAGCCACCGAGATCGAGCGTGGTGCCTCAACCAGCGCGGTATCGGTTTTGGTGCCGGCGGCGGTGCGCTTTGCTACATATCCCTCCACCGGCCCCCAAGCGCTTTCATAGCTGCCTTGGCCGGTGATGTTGGTGGTCGGCAAGGCGACGACGCCCTCTGGAACCGGCATCAGGGTGTAAGTGCCCGCACTGCTTTGTTCCAACTGCAACCCCGTCCCCCGCAGCGCTTCGCGCAACGCGCCCTGCGCATCGAACTGGCCTTTGACCGGCGCCGAGGTCTTGCCGGCGGCGAGTGCAGGGTTGAGGGTCAGCGCCAGGCCGGCCTGGCTGGCGATTTGGTTCAGTGTGCTGGCCAGGGGCGCAGCCGGCAGGTTGTAGGCGCGCACGCTGGACGCTTGTTCTGCGGCATACAGCGTGGTGCTGGCCAGCGGGGCGCTGAGGGCGATCGCCACGGCTAACAGGCTGGGGCGCAACAAGGTGTCTAGCGTGCGGGACATACGGGCGGCTCCTGAATGGAAATATTTCTCAATTGCCTAGGTGCCGAGCGAGAATCGAAAAGTGATAGGGCTGGGTGAAAATATTTTTTGCGGTGTGCTGTGATCGTTCCCACGCTCCGCGTGGGAACGCCTCGTATGACGCTCTGCGTCACGGCCTGGGACGCAGAGCGTCCGGGCTGCATTACCACGCGGAGCGTGGGAACGATCAACTGCAGGACCTAAGGCTTACCCTTGACGGTCACCCACCACGGCGTGTGCTGCTCGATCTGCACCGGCAAGGTCGGCAACAGCGCATTCAATGCCAACGTGGTGTCGTGCAGCGGGAAACTGCCGGTGATGCGCAGGTCGGCCACGGACTTATCCACACCCAGGTAGCCGGTGCGATAGCGCGCCAACTCCGCGATCACATCCCCCAGCCGGGCGTTGTCGACCACCAGCATGCCGCGGGTCCAGGCATCGGTGGCCGGGGTGACGGCCAGCAGCGGGCCAAGGCCGTCGCTGCGCATCAGCACCTGCTGGCCCGCCTTGAACACCTGTTCCTGGTGCAATGCCTCGGGCTGGGCGGCCACGGCTGACTGCAACACACTCAGGCGCGTGGCGTCGTCTTCGCGCTTGACGATAAACCGGGTGCCCAGCGCCCGCAGGCTGCCGTCGCGGGTTTGCACGTAGAACGGGCGTGAATCGTCGTGGCCGGTTTCGACGAGGATTTCGCCTGCCTGCAACACGATCAAGCGGCGTGTTTCGTCGAAGCGCACATCAATGGCGCTGTGGGTGTTGAGGTTGACCCGCGTGCCGTCCGCCAGTTTCAGCGTGCGTTGTTCACCGGTGGCGGTGCGTTGGTCGGCCAGCCAATAGTGGATAGGCACGTAACGCTCACCGGCAAACAGCGCCAGGCCGCACACCACAACAATACTCGCCAGCCCCCGGCCCAGTTTGCGCACGCGCTGGGCAATGCCGTGGCGCGACTGCAACAGCGCCGCCCGGGCCGGGCCCGAGGCCACGCTGAAACGCTGGTCGAGCATGCCCAACTGGCGCCAGGCGCGCGCATGTTCCTCATCGCTGGCCAGCCACTTGCTGAACTCTTCCTGTTCCACCGCGCTGCCGTTGCCCGAGTCCAGGGACAGTTGCCAGGCAATCGCGGCATCCAGCACGCGCGACGACACCGGTTTGGAACCGATGGCGGTCACGACGGCTCGCCATACAGTGCGATGTAGCACTGGCGAATGCCCTGGGCCAGGTATTGGCGCACGCGGGGCACCGACACGCCCAGGCGCTGGGCGATTTCGGCGTGGCCCAGGCCGTCGAGGCGGTTATAAAGGAACGCGGCGCGGGCCTTGCTCGACAGTTTGCCGAGCAGGCGGTCGATGGCCTTGAGGTCTTCGAGGATCAGTTGCTGGGCTTCCGGCGAAGGCTGTTCGCTTTCCGGAATCAGCATCAATTCGGTGAGGTAGGCCTGTTCCAGGGCCGCACGACGGAAGTAGTCGAACAGCAAACCCTTGGCGATCGCCACCAGGAACGCCCGCGGTTCGCGGGGCTCGCGCAACTCATCACGGCCCAGCAGGCGCATGAAGGTGTCCTGGCTCAGGTCTTCGGCACGGCTCGGGCACGCCACGTTACGGCGCAGCCAAGCCAACAGCCAGCCACGGTGGTCGCGATATAACGCACCAACAAGCTCACTGCGTGGGGTCTGGACCGACGACAAGGCATCACCGAATAAGGTTTAAACTAACGAGAATTATTCGCGATTGTCGCAGAGGCGTGGGGTGGGCGCAATTGGCGTCTGTCGGGAGATCGTCCCCACGCTCTGCGTGGGAATGCATCCCTCGACGCTCCGCGTCGGGCGCGAAGCGTTAAAGGGAAGGGGACTGTTTGCGTCGTTTCCATTGGGCCAAACGCGCTTGCAGCGCCTGAGGCGTGTCGATCTGTTGCTGCCGCGCACGGCTGAACAGGATCAGCATCAGCTCCGCCGTCGCCAGTGCATCGGCGCTGGCATGGTGGCGTTCGCCGGCCTGTAGCTTGAAGTGGTTGAGCCAGTCATCCAGCCCGGCCTCGCGGATATGCGCCTCGGGGCACAACAGTGGGGCCAGGTCTGCTACATCCAGGAATGGATGGGACAGACGATGCCCCAGGCTGTCCTTGAGCGCCCGGCACAGCATGTGTTGATCAAACGGCGCATGAAAAGCCAGCAGAGGGCTGTCGCCCACGAACGCCATGAAATCCAGCAACGCCTCGGCCGGGTCGCTGCCGGCAGCGATTGCACTGGGCCCCAGCCCGTGGATCAGCACACTGGGGCTGAGCTTGGTGTCGGTGCGCTGCAGGGTGCGCTCGAACAGTTGGGAAAAATCCACCGCACCGTCCTCGATGACCACGGCGCCGATGGACAGCACCTGGTCGCGGTGCAGGTTCAGGCCGCTGGTTTCCAGGTCGACCACCACCCAGCGCTGGCTGCGCAATGGGCCATCGCCCAGTTCGGCGGGCTTGGGTAACTGCTCCAGGCGCTGCTGTTGCGCAGTGCTGAGCCCAGGCTTTTTGGTGCGCAGCCAGCCAAACAAACTCACAGCTGATACCGCAGGCTCAGGCTGCTTTGCAGGCGTTGGGCCTGGCGCAGGGACTCACGCAGGATGCGCCGGTCCAGGTGGTTGAGGCTGTCGGGGTCGACGCGGTTGGAATAGGGCAGGTTCTCGCGGGTCTGCAATTGATGCTGCTGCATACGGGTCTGCTGGATAAAGTGGTAGGCCTCTTCATAGGCGGCGCCATCCAGGGGCTCGATCACGGCCTTGTCCACCAACTGGCGCAGGCGTTCCAGGGTGTTGTTGGCGTGAATACCATTGGCCAGGGCCAACAGGCGCGCGCCGTCGACAAAGGGCGTAAGGCCCTGCACCTTGAGGTCGAGGGTGGCTTTTTCGCCATTTTTGCGGGTCAGCACAAACTCGCGAAAACGCCCCACCGGCGGGCGTCGCAGCAGTGCGTTTTCGGCCAGCATGCGTTGGAACAAACGGTTATCCGCCACCTGATCGAGAATGCCCTGGCGCAGTTGCTCGCAACCGTGCTCATCGCCCCACACCACGCGCAAGTCAAAATAGATGCTTGAGCCCAGCAGGTTTTCCGGCGTCGCCTCGCGAATGAACGCGCCGAAGCGCCGCGCCCACTCCACGCGGGACAAGCACAGCTCGGGGTTGCCGGCCATGATATTGCCCTTGCACAGGCTGAAGCCGCACAGCGCCAGGCTTTGGTTGATGTGCTGCGCCAGGGGCAGCAAGCGGCCACGAAAGTCGGCGGCTTCGACGGCGTCCTTGGCCTCGAACAGGATGCCGTTGTCCTGGTCGGTGTACAGCGTTTGCTCGCGGCGGCCTTCGCTGCCAAAACACAGCCAACTGAAGGGCACGCCGGGGTCGCCTTTTTCGGCGAGGGTCAGCTCGATTACCCGGCACACGGTGTGGTCGTTGAGCAGCGTAATGATGTGGGTGATCTGGGTGGACGACGCGCCATGGGCGAGCATGCGCTCCACCAACTGGCCGATTTCACCGCGAATCGCCACCAGGTTTTCCACCCGGGGTGCGTTGCGGATGGTGCGGGCCAGGTGCACCAGGTCCACGCGCTGCAAGGAGAACAAGTCACGCTCGGAGACCACTCCACACAGGCGCTGGTCTTGCACCAGGCACACATGGGCGATATGCCGCTCGGTCATGGCGATGGCCGCGTCGAACGCGCTGTGCTCCGGGCTCAAGTAAAACGGCGCCTGGGTCATGTGCCCGGCAATGCTCTGGCTGAAATCGCTGGTGCCATCGGCGACCACCTGGCGCAGATCGCGCAGGGTGAAGATGCCCAGGGGCGCCTTGTGTTCGTTGACGATCACAATGCTGCCGACCTGCTGTTCGTGCATCAAGGTCACCGCTTCGCGCAAGGGTGTGTGCGGGCTGCAGGTGACCGGGTGGCGCATGGCCAATTCACCCAGGCGGGTATTCAAGGAATATTGGGTGCCGAGGGTTTCCACGGCTTTTTGCTGCACCTGCTGGTTGACCTGGTCGAGCAGGCTGCTGACCCCGCGCAAGGCGAAATCACGAAACGGGCTGGACAGCGCGAACAGCTTGATAAAGGCCGGCTTGTTCAGTTGCAGGCAAAAGGTGTCTTCAGCGGCTTTGTGTTCTGTGCGGGTCGCGCGTTCACCCAGCAAGGCGGCGAGGGGGAAGCATTCGCCGGTGGCGATTTCAAAGGTGGTGTCTGCCGAGTCTGGGCGCTCACCCACGACCCGCCCCTGTTTGACGATATAAAAATGCTCGACCGGGCCGCCCGACGGCTTGAGGATGCTGTCGCCAGGGCCGTAGAAACGCAGCTGGCACTGTTCCACCAGGAAGGCCAGGTGCGCCTGCTCCATCTGGTTGAACGGCGGGAAGCGTTGCAGGAATTGCAGGGTGCCGTGGATGTTCTGCAACACCGCGGTTTTACCCGCCTGTGCGAATGCATCAGCTTTACTCATAACAGTGACCGCAGTGTTTTTGTCGTTATCGTGCTGCATGGTCGACTCCTGCGCGGTGGGTGCCCATTGGACGTAAGTCTAGGTCGAGGAATACCGCGCAAAACTAGGGAAAAACCTTACATGACAATCGTCCAAAACCCGTAGAACGCCCACTAGTCAAACTTTCCGACGAAGTGCACATTGATCGCCCTTCCGCAGATGTCTGACGAGTGTGCTGGGAGATTGATGAGAACTGCTGAGAAACGTATGTCCGACCACGATATTTTGAGTGATGCCGAGCGCGAGGCGCTGAGCGCCGTAATGCTGGAGCCCGATTTACCCCCCCAACGCGTATTGATCGTGGACGACGACAAGGACGCGCGTGAACTGTTGGCGGAAATCCTTGGGCTCGACGGTATTCGCTGCATGACTGCCGAAAGTGGCGAGGCAGCGTGGGAGTTGTTGAAGACGCGCAGTTCCATCGGTTTGCTGATCACCGACCTGCGCATGGCGCCCAGCAATGGCCTGGAATTGATCCGCCAGGTGCGTGAGTCCACCCGTGCGGCGTTGCCGATCATCATCATGTCTGGCGACGCGGAAGCCCCGGATGTGATTGATGCGATGCATTTGAGCGTGGTGGATTTCTTGCTCAAGCCGATTGATAGCGTGAAGTTGGCGAAGTTGGTGAAGCGGGAGTTGGGGATGGTGCCCTGAGAGTAGGGTGACTGGCCTGGCCTCATCGCGGGCAAGCCCGGCTCCCACATTTGAAATGCATTCCCCTGTGGGAGCTGGCTTGCCTGCGAATCAGGCAACGCGGTCTAACTGACACACCTGATAAAAAAGCCCCGATCTTTCGATCAGGGCTTTTTTGCATCTGTAGGAGCGAGCTTGCTCGCGAAGAATGCACAGGCACCGCGTTTGTCCAAGGTGCCTGCGTTATCGTTGACGTTTTTCGCGAGCAAGCTCGCTCCTACCATTACAGGCCGTTCTTGGCCTTGAACTCCCGACGCCTGCGGTGCAACACCGGCTCGGTATAGCCATTGGGCTGTTTGGTCCCTTCAATCACCAACTCCACCGCTGCCTGGAACGCGATGTTGCTGTCGAAATCCGGAGCCAGTGGGCGGTACAACGCATCCCCGGCATTCTGGCGGTCTACCACCGGCGCCATGCGCTTGAGGCTTTCCATCACTTGGGCTTCGTTGACGATGCCGTGGCGCAGCCAGTTGGCGATGTGCTGGCTGGAAATACGCAGGGTGGCGCGGTCTTCCATCAGGCCGACGTCATTGATGTCCGGCACCTTGGAGCAGCCCACACCCTGGTCGATCCAGCGCACTACATAGCCGAGGATGCCCTGGGCGTTGTTGTCCAGCTCGTTGCGGATCTCTTCCTCGGACCAATCGGTGTTGCTGGCCAGAGGAATGGTGAGGATATCGTCCACCGAAGCGCGCTCGCGCTTGGCCAGCTCGGCCTGGCGGGCGAACACATCAACCTTGTGGTAGTGCAACGCATGCAGGGCCGCGGCGGTCGGCGACGGTACCCAGGCGGTGTTGGCACCGGCCAACGGATGGGCGATTTTCTGCTCAAGCATCGAAGCCATCAGGTCGGGCATGGCCCACATGCCTTTACCGATCTGTGCACGACCTTGCAGGCCGGTGCTCAGGCCGATATCGACGTTCCAGTTCTCATAGGCGCCGATCCACTTTTCTGCCTTCATGGCCGCCTTGCGCACCATCGCGCCGGCTTCCATGGAGGTGTGGATTTCATCGCCAGTGCGGTCGAGGAAACCGGTGTTGATAAACACCACGCGCTCACTGGCCGCCTTGATGCAGGCCTTGAGGTTGACCGTGGTGCGGCGCTCCTCGTCCATGATCCCGACCTTGAGGGTGTTGCGCGCCAGGTTCAGCACCTCTTCGATGCGACCGAACAGTTCGTTGGTGAACGCGGCTTCTTGCGGGCCGTGCATCTTCGGTTTCACGATGTATACGGAACCGGTGCGGCTGTTCTTGCGGGTGTTGTTGCCGTTGAGGCTGTGGATCGCCGCCAGGCTGGTGATCAGGCCGTCGAGGATGCCTTCGGGTACTTCGTTGCCGTCTTTATCGAGGATCGCGTCGATGGTCATCAGGTGACCAACGTTGCGCACGAACAACAGCGAACGGCCGTGCAGGGTGACGTCGCTGCCATCCACGCCGGTGTAGACGCGGTCAGGGTTCATGGTGCGGGTGAAGGTCTGGCCGCCCTTGGCCACTTCTTCGGCCAGGTCGCCCTTCATCAGGCCGAGCCAGTTGCGGTAGATCACCACTTTGTCATCGGCATCCACGGCGGCGACGGAGTCTTCGCAGTCCATGATGGTGGTCAGCGCGGCTTCCATCAGCACGTCTTTGACGCCTGCGGCGTCGGTTTGGCCGACTGGGGTGCTGGCGTCGATCTGGATTTCGAAGTGCAGGCCATTGTGCTTGAGCAGGATCGCAATCGGCTCGGCCGCAGGGCCCTGGAAACCGATCAACTGGGCATCGTCACGCAGGCCGCTGTTGCTGCCGCCTTTGAGGCTGACGATCAGCTTGCCATCGACGATCTTGTAGCCGGTGGAATCGACGTGGCTGCCGGCGCTGAGCGGTGCGGCTTCGTCGAGGAAGGCGCGGGCGAAGGCAATCACCTTGTCGCCACGCACTTTGTTGTAGCCCTTGCCCTTCTCGGCGCCGTTGGCTTCGCTGATGGCGTCGGTGCCATACAGCGCGTCGTACAGCGAACCCCAGCGCGCATTCGAGGCATTCAGGGCGAAGCGGGCGTTCATTACCGGCACGACCAGCTGTGGGCCGGCCATGCGTGCGATCTCGTCATCGACGTTTTGGGTCGAGGCCTCAAAGTCTGCGGCTTCTGGCAGCAGGTAGCCGATGTCTTGCAGGAAGGCTTTGTAGGCCACCGGGTCATGAGCCTGGCCTGCGTGGGTCTGGTGCCAGGTATCGATCCGCGCCTGGAAGTCGTCGCGTTTGGCGAGTAGGGCTTTGTTCTTCGGGGCCAGGTCATGGATGACCTTGTCGGCACCGGCCCAGAACTGGTCGGCAGTGATGCCGGTACCGGGAATGGCTTCGTTGTTCACGAAGTCGAACAGGACTTTGGCGACCTGCAGGCCACCGACTTGAACGTGTTCAGTCATTGCTTGCCTCACTCTGCGGAGCTTATGCGCTTTTTCAGATTTTCATTATGTAGTGCACGGTTGGGCATACTACATGATGACTTGCGGTTGTGAAAATTAGACTAAATACGTCGTTTAGCGACCCATTTTGGTCGTACGGTCACAGCGGAGAACCGGATGTTCTCAAAAAACTATGAGATTGTTCCAGATAAATATCAAAATGGTACACGATTTGTCTTCGGGCAACCGCGCGTCCACTTTGTAGGAGCGAGCTTGCTCGCGAAAAACCTGAGAGCACCGCAAGTATCAGTTTTTTCGCATTATCGTTGACGACCTTCGCGAGCAAGCTCGCTCCTACAGGAATAGCACCGAGGTATTTCGCCATGGACCATCTTGTACTCACTATTATCGCCGCCGACAAACCCGGCCTGGTTGAGCGCATCGCGCAGAACATCGCCAGTCATGGGGGCAACTGGCTGGAAAGCCGCATGGCACACATGGCCGGGCAGTTTGCCGGGATCCTGCGGGTCAGCGTGCCGAGCGAGCAGCGCCAGGCATTGGTGGGGGCGCTGGAGGATTTATCCACCCACGGCATTCGCGTGTTGGTGGGTGAGGGCAGCAGCGGCCAGGCATCGGCGTCCAAGCCGATCCTGATGACCCTGGTGGGCAATGACCGCTCGGGCATCGTGCGTGAGATCACCGCGCTGTTGAGCCAGCAGGGTGTCAACCTGGAACGCCTGAGCACCGATGTGCGCCCGGCGCCCATGAGTGGTGATCCGCTGTTCAACGCCGAGGCGTTGCTGCAAGTGCCGGCCACGCTGTCGCTGGAAATCTTGCAAGAGGCTTTGGAAACCTTGGCCGATGACTTGATGGTGGAGCTGCGTCAGGAGGAATAACGATCCACAAGGTTATGCATCAAAATCTTGCATGGGCCTGTGGATAACCTGTAGAGACCCGACGCCAGGCCACGCCCGCCGGGGATCTGCGCAAGTTGAGCAAAAAACGAGCAGTTTCAAGGGCTTGTGCACAAATGGCGGGGATCAGGTTGTGGATAACCTTGGGGTGGAACGCTGCAAGCCACGAAAGCTGTGGCTTGCAGACGTTTGTACGTTATTTGATCAGCGTTTGCGCACGGTCAGCCAGGCATCCAGGCTGTACACCACCAGCCCGGCCCAGATAAAGGCAAAGGCGATCAGGGTGCTCGGCGCCAGGTGTTCACCGAACAACAGCACGGCTTCGAGCAACACCAGCGTCGGCGCCACATACTGCAAAAAGCCCAGGGCGGTGTAGGGCAAATGCCGTGCAGCGGCGTTGAAGCACACCAGGGGAATCAGCGTCACCGGGCCTGCCGCCACCAGCCACCAGGCCTCGGAGGTGCTCCAGAACGCCAGTTGCGCGCTGTGGGCGGTGGGGTTGAACAGCAACCAGGCGATGGCAATGGGTACCAGCATCCAGGTTTCCACCACCAGCCCTGGCAGCGCCTTGACCGGCGCCTGCTTGCGGATCAAACCGTAGAAGCCGAACGTCAGTGCCAGCGCCAGCGACACCCACGGCAGGCTACCGACTTGCCACACTTGCTGCGCCACACCCGCCGCTGCCAACCCCACAGCCACCCATTGCAAACGGCGCAGGCGCTCGCCGAGGATCAGCATGCCCAGCAGCACATTCACCAGCGGGTTGATGTAATAACCCAGGCTCGCTTCAAGCATGCGCCCGGTGTTCACCGACCACACATAGGTCAGCCAGTTAGCGGCAATCAACGAACCACTGAGGGCCAGGATCGCCAGGCGCTTGGGGTTGTCGCGCAGCTCGCGGAACCAGCCGGGATGTTTCCACACCAGCAGCAACAGCCCACCGAACAGTGCCGACCACAACACGCGGTGCACGATGATCTCGGCGGCGGGCACGCTGGCGATGGCTTTGAAATAGAGCGGGAACAGACCCCAGATGACATAGGCGCTCAGGCCTAGGATGTACCCCTTGCGAGGGTTGGCGGCTTGCATTGCAGAATCCTTGCTTAGGCAGCTAACAAAGCGCAATTGTAAGGATATTTGTCAAACAATGGGCGCCGCTTTCTGTAGGAGCGAGCTTGCTCGCGAAGATCGTCAACGATAACGCGGGAGGCCGTCACCCAATGGCGCTCTCGGGTTTTTCGCGAGCAAGCTCGCTCCTACAGGAGAGCGTCGTGTTGCTCAGAAGAGCTTCAGCGGTTCTTCGTTGAGCGCCGACAGTTGCTCGCGCAACGCCAGTACCTGATCGCCCCAATACCGCTCGCTGCCAAACCACGGAAAGCTATGGGGAAACGCCGGGTCGTCCCAGCGTCGCGCCAGCCAGGCGCTGTAGTGCATCAGGCGCAGGGCGCGCAGTGGTTCGATCAGCGCCAGTTCGCGGGGGTCGAAGTCGTGGAATTCCTGGTAGCCGTCCATCAGCTCCGAGAGCTGGCCGAGGCATTCCTGGCGGTCGCCAGCCAGCATCATCCACAGGTCTTGCACCGCCGGGCCCATGCGGCAGTCATCCAGGTCGACGATATGGAACATCTCGTCGCGGCACATCATGTTGCCGGGGTGGCAGTCACCGTGCATGCGGATGTTCTTGTGCGGGGTGGCCTTGTAAACCTCTTCCACACGCTTGAGCAGGTCGCGGGCTACGGACTCGTAGGCCGGCAACAGGCTTTTGGGAATGAAGTTGCCTTCAAGCAGGGTGGTGAGGGAGTCATGGCCGAAATTCTTCACCCCCAGGGCTTCGCGGTGTTCGAACGGGCGGGTGGAGCCTACGGCGTGCAAACGCCCGAGCAGTTGCCCGAGCCGGTAAAGCTGATCGAGGTTGCCCGGCTCCGGCGCACGGCCGCCACGGCGGGGGAACAGGGTGAAGCGGAAACCTGCGTGTTCGAACAGGCTCTCGCCGTTGTGGATCAATGGGGCGACCACCGGTACATCGCACTCGGCCAGTTCGAAGGTAAAGCGGTGTTCTTCCAGGATCGCCTCGTTGCTCCAGCGCTGGGGGCGATAGAACTTGGCAATCAGCGGTTCGGCGTCTTCGATGCCCACCTGGTACACGCGATTTTCGTAGCTGTTGAGGGTTAGAACCCGCGCGTCGCTGAGGAAACCGATGCTTTCGACGGCGTCGAGCACCAGGTCTGGGGTGAGTGTTTCAAACGGGTGGGCCATGCGAACTCCTGCGCGCAGCAGGGCGCCGCGTCCGGCCGGGTATGGTAACAGCATAGATAGCCGGTGGCTGTGCGGACGCCTTCGCAGGCAAGCCAGCTCCCACACTGGCATGTATTTACACATCGAGATGTGGGAGCTGGCTTGCCTGCGATAGCGGCCTATCAGGCGCCTACGATCCCGCCGTCGTCCCGCCGAATCGCCATCACCGACGACCGCGGCTTGCCATTGGGCAGGTGTTCCGGCCAGGTCGAGCCACCGGTTTCCCCTGGGTGTTGAATACCCACGAACAGCGTCTTCTGGTCCGGCGAAAAGCTGATCCCCGTCACTTCACACGCCACTGGCCCCACCATGAAACGACGGATCTCACCGGTGCTCGGGTCGGCACACAGCATCTGGTTATTGCCCATGCCCGCAAAGTCGCCGGCGTTGCTGTAGTCGCCGTCGGTGAGGATCCACAGGCGCCCAGCTTTGTCGAAGCCCAGGCCGTCGGGGCTGTTGAACATGTTTTGCGGGTTGATGTTGGACGAGCCGCCCTTGGGGTTGCCGGCATGTACGCCGGGGTTGCCGGCCACCACGAACAGGTCCCAGGTGAAGTCCGTGGCACCGTGGTTATCGGCGTCGGCTTTCCAGCGCAGGATCTGGCCGTAGACGTTTTTCTCCCGTGGGTTGGGGCCGCCCACCGGCTGGCCCTCTTCGCCGCGCTTGGCGTTGTTGGTCAGGGTGCAATAGACCTGGCCGTCGGTAGGGCTGACCACTATCCACTCCGGGCGGTCCATGCGTGTGGCTTTCACCAGGCTGGCGGCCAGGCGCGCGTGAATCAGCACCTCGGCCTGGTTGGCGAACCCGCTGCTGGCGTCGATGCCGTTTTTGCCATGGGTGAGTTCAACCCACTGGCCTTTGCCCTTGGGGTGGTCGGTGTTGCCGTCGCCCGCGTCGAAGATCGCCACGTACAAAGTGCCGTGGTCGAGCAGGTCTTTATTGGCCTTCGGGTTGTTATGGTTGATCTGATCGCGGCTGACGAACTTGTAGATGAATTCACCGCGTTCATCGTCGCCCATGTACACCACGGCGCGGCCGTCACGGGTTTCGGCGAGGGCCGCGTTTTCGTGTTTGAAGCGGCCCAGGGCCGTGCGCTTGACCGGGGTGGACTGCGGATCGAACGGGTCGATTTCCACCACCCAGCCATGGCGATTGAGTTCGTTGGGGTTCTTGGCCATATCAAAGCGCGGGTCGTGCGGATGCCAGTTGATGTCCTTGCTGGCGGCCACCACGCCGTAGCGCTTCTGCCCGGCATCGAAGGTTTGCTGCGGGTTGCTGCTGCCAAAGCAATCGGTGAAGTTTTCTTCGCAGGTCAGGTAAGTGCCCCACGGGGTCTTACCGTTGGCGCAGTTCTGGAACGTGCCGAGAACTTTTTTGCCGCTCTTGTCGGCGCCGGTTTTCAGCCATTCATGGCCTGCGGCAGGGCCGCTCAAGCGGATCGGTGAGTTGCCGTGGATGCGCCGGTTGTAGCGCGAATCCTGGACGAACTGCCAGGTGTCACCCTGGCGCCGTACTTCGATCACCGACACGCCTTCGCTGGCCAGGGCCTTGCGCACGTCTTCGGCCGATTGTGGCGCGCCGCCGTGGGCGTAGAGGTAGCGATAGTTGGTGTATTCGTTGTTGATCGCCATCAGTGCGCGGTTGTCGTCGCCGGGGAATGGAAACAGGCTCATGCCGTCGTTGTTGTCGCCGAACTGTTGTTCCTGGGCCTTGGCGGTGCCATGGCCGGACGGGTCGAAAGCCGGGGCGTGCTTGTGCAGGGGCTGGCCCCAACTGATCAGCACCGAAGCGCTGTAGCCCGGTGGCAGCGTGATAGTGTCGCTGGTGGCGGCGGCGATACTGGTGAACCCCAGCAGCGGGCTGGCCGAAGCAGCATTCACGGCCAGGGCGCTACGGCTCAGCAGGTTACCGCCGAGGAACATCGCGGCGCCGCACAAGGCGCCTGCGCCGATAAAGCGACGGCGGGTCAGGCCCACCATCTGTTCAAGGTCGGTGGCTTGGTTTTCTTCTAATAGGCTCATCACAGGCTCCTTAAGGTTTTTGCAGACACCTTAAGCAGCGCTTGTGACCGAATTGTTGCAGCTTGAAGACGCGGGCCCGTTACACCGGGGTGCCGAGTAATACATGGCTGGGTGCAAACTGCACGCGGATCGGCTGGCCCTGCGCTGCGTCGATGGCCTTGAGTGCGACGGGCTGCGCCAGCGCGCACAACACTTGGCCGTTGGGCAGGGTGATACGCACCTCACTGGGGCCATCTTCGGCGGCGAGAATGGTCTCTATCACACCGCTCATGCAATTGTGTCCAAGTGTTTCGGTTTGCTCCTCCGCCAATAATTCAAGCCATCCAGCCTTGATCAGCGCGACCACTTCCACGCCGGTCTGCAGTTCCAGGCGCAGGGTGCTGTCGTGGGTAATCTGTGCATCGAGGTGCAGGCCGCCAGCCAATTGCAGGCGGATCATGTCGTTGTGGCCATGGCTCTCTATGGCGCTGACCTGGCCGTGCAATTGGTTGCGCGCGCTGGTGCGCAGCATCAAGCGGCCCAGCAGGTTGAAGTCGCTGGCCGCTTCGTCCGAGCCAAGGATCTCGGCCTGTAGCAGTTGCAGGCGCTGATAAAGGCGCAGCACCCGTTCACCTTCTTGCGTCAGTTTGGCGCCACCACCGCCCTTGCCGCCGACGTTGCGTTGCACCAGCGGTTTTTGCGCCAGGTTGTTCAGCTCATCAATGGCGTCCCAGGCGGCCTTGTAACTCAACCCGGCACTCTTGGCCGCACGGGTGATGGAACCCTGCTCGGCGATGTGCCCCAGCAAGGCAATGCGCTGGGGGCGGCGGATGATGTGTTGGCTGAGAGGGCTGGGCACAGACATGGCAGATACGCTTGGGTGAGAAGCGCCGACGTTGCCGCGCTGACGCAGGGGAGTCAAGTCAGTTGCCGGGTTTGGGCGTACGGGCCAGGCAATACACGTCCACCTGGCGGGCGCCGGCATTTATCAACAAGCGCGCCAGGCTGTGGGCTGTGGCACCGGTGGTGAGGACGTCGTCTACCAGCGCCAGATGTTGCCCGGCAACCTGGATGCCGGGGGCCAGGGCGAAGGCGTTGAGCAGGTTGCGTTTGCGGGTCTTGGCATCGAGGTCTTGCTGCGCCACGGTTTCATGGGGGCGCAGCAGCGCATGTTCATCAAAGGGAATGTCGAGGGCGTGACTGAGCCAGCGGGCCAGCATCAGCGCTTGATTAAAGCCACGTTCGCGCAGACGTTTGCGCGCCATGGGCACCGGCAGCAGGCAGTCGGGGCGCTCCAGTTCGGCGTTATCGAAGCGATGCTGCAAGTGCTGCCCCAGCAGGCGCGCCAACAGGTGCCCCAGCGGCCAACGCGCCTGATGCTTGAAGCGGCTGATCAGGGTGTCCACGGGAAAACTGTAGGTCCACGGCGCCACTACCTGGTGAAAGGCCGGAGGCTGTTTTTGGCACTGGCCGCAGATCAGCCCATCCATGGGCAAGGGCAGCGCGCAGCGCTCGCATTGTTCCATCAGCCATGGCAATTGCGTTTCGCAGGCGCTGCACACGGCCTCGGCTGATTCGGTGCACTCATCGCAAATCAAACAGGGTTGTATGCTTTTTAACCAGATGTAAACCTGGTGTTTGTGCTTGGGTTGACAGTGCATGGATCTTCCTTAAATATGCCGAGCATCCGTGTCGTGCCTGTGGGTATTGCCCTTCCCACAGCGCTTGCCAAAGCATAATCAAGGAATCGCCCATGAGCGCCAGCACCTCTGCCACCCTGCGTCACGATTGGTCTTTAGCTGAAGTCAAAGCCCTGTTCGTGCAGCCCTTCAACGACCTGTTGTTCCAGGCGCAGACCGTGCACCGCGCGCATTTCGATGCTAACCGCGTGCAGGTGTCGACCCTGCTGTCGATCAAGACCGGCGCCTGCCCGGAAGATTGCAAATATTGTCCGCAGTCGGGCCACTACAACACTGGCCTGGAAAAAGAGAAGCTGATGGAGGTGCAAAAAGTCCTCGAAGAGGCCGCGCGCGCCAAGGCCATCGGTTCGACGCGTTTCTGCATGGGCGCGGCGTGGAAGCATCCATCGGCCAAAGACATGCCCTACGTGCTGGAAATGGTCAAAGGCGTGAAGGCCATGGGCCTGGAAACCTGCATGACCCTCGGTCGCCTCGACCAGGACCAGACCGAAGCCCTGGCCCAGGCTGGCCTGGACTACTACAACCACAACCTCGATACATCGCCGGAGTTCTACGGCTCGATCATCACCACCCGCACCTACAGCGAGCGTCTGCAAACCCTGGCGTATGTGCGTGATTCCGGGATGAAAATCTGCTCGGGCGGCATCCTCGGCATGGGCGAATCTCTCGATGACCGCGCCAACTTGCTGATCCAACTGGCCAACCTGCCGGAGCATCCGGAATCGGTGCCGATCAACATGCTGGTGAAGGTAGCGGGTACGCCGTTGGAAAACGCCGATGACATCGACCCCTTCGATTTCATCCGCATGCTGGCGGTGGCGCGCATCCTGATGCCGCAGTCCCACGTACGCCTGTCGGCCGGCCGCGAAGCCATGAACGAGCAGATGCAGGCCCTGGCGTTTTTTGCCGGCGCCAACTCGATCTTCTACGGCGACAAACTGCTGACCACCGCCAACCCCCAGGCTGACAAGGACATGCAACTGTTCGCACGCCTGGGCATCCTGCCCGAAGCCCGTGAAGAGCATGCCGACGAAGTGCACCAGGCGGCGATCGAGCAGGCGTTGGTGGAGCAAAAGAGCAGCGAGCAGTTCTACAACGCTGTGGTGTAACCACCTTTGGAATGCATTCCAGCTCCTCCATTGGACCCAGTTGAAACTGTTAAATCGAGGCCAGCATGTCTTTCGATCTCGCCGCGCGCCTCGCTGCCCGCCGTGCCGACCATCTTTACCGCCAGCGCCCCTTGCTGCAGAGCCCCCAAGGCCCGCAGGTGGTGGTAGACGGGCAACCGTTGTTGGCCTTCTGCAATAACGATTACCTGGGCCTTGCCAATCACCCGCAAGTGATCGAAGCCTGGCGCGCCGGTGCGTCCCGTTGGGGCGTTGGGGGCGGGGCTTCGCATTTGGTGGTGGGCCACGCCACGCCGCACCATGAGCTGGAAGAAGCCCTGGCTGACTTGACCGGTCGCCCGCGTGCCTTGCTGTTCACCACCGGCTACATGGCCAACCTCGGCGCGGTCACGGCGCTGGTGGGGCAGGGCGATACGGTATTGGAAGACCGGCTTAACCACGCGTCCTTGCTGGATGCTGGTTTGCTGTCCGGTGCGCGTTTCAACCGCTACCTGCATAACGACGCGGGCAGCCTGGCCAAGCGCCTGGAGAAAGCCACCGGCAATACCTTGGTGGTTACCGACGGTGTGTTCAGCATGGACGGCGACCTCGCCGATCTGCCGGCGCTGGCCCGTGAAACCCGAGCCAAAGGTGCCTGGCTGATGGTGGATGACGCCCATGGCTTCGGCCCGCTTGGTGCCAACGGCGGCGGTATCGTCGAGCATTTCGGCTTGAGCCAGGAGGACGTGGCCGTGCTGGTTGGCACCCTGGGCAAAGCGTTCGGCACCGCCGGGGCTTTTGTGGCCGGCAGTGACGACTTGATCGAGAGCCTGGTCCAATTCGCCCGCCCGTATATCTACACCACCAGCCAACCACCGGCCCTGGCCTGCGCCACCCTCAAAAGCCTGGAACTGCTGCGCAGCGAACAGTGGCGACGCGAGCACCTCAACGCGTTGATCCGCCAGTTCCGCCATGGCGCCGAGCAGATAGGCCTGGCGTTGATGGACAGCTTTACGCCGATCCAGCCGATCCTGATTGGCGACAGCGCCCGAGCACTGCGCCTATCGCAGATGCTGCGCGAGCGCGGCCTGATGGTGACCGCCATTCGCCCACCGACCGTGCCTGCCGGTAGTGCTCGATTACGGGTGACATTGACGGCGGCCCACAGCGAAGCGCAGGTGCAGCTACTGTTAGAAGGGTTGCAAGCGTGTTTTCGCTTGTTAGGCGATTCGGAGCCCGGCCATGCGTAATCGACTGATATTGCTACCGGGCTGGGGCCTGGGTGTGTCACCGCTGGAGCCGTTGGCCGCTGCGCTGCACGGCTTGAACGAGCACTTGCAGGTACAGATCGAACCCTTGCCGGCGCTTGAGGCCAGCGAGCTCGGTGAATGGCTCGACGAACTCGATGCGACGCTGCCGGACAACGCCTGGCTCGGGGGCTGGTCGCTGGGCGGCATGCTCGCGTCCGAGTTGGCGGCGCGCCGTGGCGAGCGGTGCTGTGGCTTGCTGACCCTGGCGAGCAACCCGTGTTTCGTCGCCCATGACGGCTGGCCCCATGGGATGCCTACGGAAACCTTCGACGCATTTCTGGCCGGCTGCCATGCCGATTCCCAGGTCACGCTCAAGCGCTTTGGGCTGTTGTGCGCCAAGGGTGCCGAAGACCCGCGCGGCTTGTCGCGGTTGTTGGTCAGCGGTGCGCCGAATACCTCCCCCAGCGTGTTGATGCCCGGCCTGGAGCTGTTGGCCCAACTGGATACGCGGGCGGCCTTGCAGGCCTTTCGTGGGCCGCAGTTGCACCTGTTTGCCGGCCTGGATGGGCTGGTGCCTGCCGAAGCCGCCAGTGACCTGCTGGCCTTGCTCCCCGATGTAGAAATCGGCCTGATTGAACAGGCCGGTCACGCGTTTCTTCTGGAAGACCCTCACGGAGTTGCCGGGGCCATCCAGGCTTTTTTGTATGAGTGTGTTGATGACTGACCTATCCCACCCGCCCTTGCCTGGGGGCTTGCCGGACAAGCGCCAGGTCGCGGCCTCGTTCTCCCGTGCGGCGGCCAGTTACGACAGCGTGGCCGAGTTGCAGCGTGCGGTCGGGCATACACTGCTCAGCCGCTTGCCGCACGGCCTGGTGCCCCAGCGTTGGCTGGACATGGGCTGCGGCACGGGTTACTTCAGTCGCGTACTGGGCGAGCGTTTGCCCGGTAGCCAAGGTGTGGCGTTGGATATTGCCGAGGGCATGCTCAACCACGCGCGTCCACTGGGTGGCGCTGCGCACTTTATAGTCGGTGATGCAGAACGCTTGCCGCTTGCAGCTGACAGCTTCGAGCTGCTGTTCTCCAGCCTCGCGGTGCAGTGGTGTGCCCATTTTGATGCGGTGCTCAGCGAAGCCCAGCGTGTGCTGCGACCAGGTGGCGTGCTGGCCTTTGCCAGCCTGTGCGTAGGCACCCTGGATGAGTTGCGCGAAAGTTGGCGGGCGGCGGACGGCCTGGTCCACGTCAATCGCTTCCGCACCTTCGAGGCTTATCAGCAACTGTGTGCGGCCAGTGGTTTGCGCGTGATCAGCCTGGAGCGACAGCCCCATGTGTTGCATTACCCGGATGTGCGCAGCCTGACCCATGAGCTCAAAGCACTGGGCGCCCATAACCTCAACCCAGGCCGCCCGGGAGGGTTGACGGGCCGTGCGCGGATTGTCGCGCTGGTAGAGGCCTACGAGCAGTTCCGCCAGGCCCAGGGCCTGCCCGCCACGTACCAAGTGGTGTATGCCGTACTGGAGAAACCGTTATGAGCGCCGCGTACTTCATCACCGGTACAGACACCGATGTTGGCAAGACCACCATCGCCGCCGGCCTGTTGCATGCCGCCAGGCTCGCTGGCAAAAGCACGGCCGCCGGAAAGCCGGTGGCGTCTGGCTGCCAACTGACGGCCAAGGGCCTGCGCAATGCCGATGCGTTGGCGTTGCTGGCCGAGTGTTCCGTACCGCTCAGTTATGCCGAGGTCAACCCGGTGGCCTTCGAGCCGGCTATCGCGCCGCATCTGGCGGCGCGCGAGGCGGGCGTCGGGCTTACGGTGCAATCGCTGCTCAAGCCGATGCAGCAGATCCTGGCACGGGGCGCGGACTTCACCTTGATCGAAGGGGCGGGCGGTTGGCGCGTGCCCTTGGCCGACCAGGCCAATCTGTCGGACCTGGCCATGGCGCTCAAGCTGCCGGTGATCCTGGTGGTGGGCGTGCGCCTGGGGTGCATCAGCCACGCGTTGCTCACCGCCGAAGCCATCGCACGGGATGGCTTGCCGCTGGCGGGTTGGGTGGCCAACATCATCGACCCCAAGACCTCCCGTCTGGAAGAAAACCTCGCCACCCTGGCTGAGCGTTTGCCAGCGCCTTGCCTGGGGCGAGTGCCGAAACTCAAGCACGCCGGGGCTGCCGCGGTGGCCGAGTACCTGGAGCTGGACCTGCTTGACTGATTTTGGCTATCGCTAAGGCAATATGCCATTAGTGTTTTTGACGGGCCTTTTGCCAGGATGTCTGCTTCAATCCGGTTTCACGATTTTCTCAAAGGCAGGCTTACGCCATGGACATCTCTGGAAGCAGCGCGTTTTATTCGGGGCTGAGCACCATTCAGACCGGGCAGAACCGCGTCGACCAGGCGGCCGGCAAGATTGCCAGCGCCGCGACCACTCAGCCATCGGCCGCGCAAAGCGACCGTCTGCAAGCCAACGACCGCGCCCAAGCGTCCAACTCGGCGAGCAACATGGTGGAAATGGCCCAGGGCAAGTTTCAAGTTGAACTGGGGGCGAAAGTCGCCAAGGCTTCGGATGAAATGCTCGGTACCTTGATCGATACCTACGCCTGATCCCGTCCCACCCTGTAGGAGCGAGCTTGCTCGCGAAAAACGCCAACGACAACGCGTACCGCCTGGACTAGCACGGTGTGCTGATGTCCTTCGCGAGCAAGCTCGCTCCTACAAAAAGCTTCATCTTTCCTGAAAATTCTGTGTGGCATCCCGCCGCAGGCCTCGCCGTGCCTGACGCTGACCTGTGTCAAGACAAACGGCATCTGGCCGACGCTTGACAACCCTGGGTCGTAAACGTATGTTTCAAACACCTGTTTGACCGCCATAACAAATCCACGCGGTTGTTCATCCCAGCTACATCAGCAGAGGTTTATCGCTATGCCTGACTACAAGGCCCCCTTGCGTGATATTCGCTTCGTTCGTGACGAACTGCTCGGTTATGAAGCGCACTATCAGAGCCTGCCGGCTTGCCAGGACGCTACCCCGGACATGGTCGACGCCATCCTCGAAGAAGGCGCCAAGTTCTGTGAGCAAGTACTGGCACCGTTGAACCGCGTGGGCGACATCGAAGGGTGTACCTGGAGTGAGTCAGGCGTTAAGACCCCAGCGGGCTTCAAAGAAGCCTACAAACAATTCGTCGAAGGCGGCTGGCCAAGCCTGGCCCACGACGTGGAGCACGGTGGCCAAGGCCTGCCGGAATCCCTGGGCCTGGCTGTGAGCGAAATGGTCGGCGAAGCCAACTGGTCGTGGGGCATGTACCCTGGCCTGTCCCATGGCGCGATGAACACCATTTCCGAGCACGGCACCCCCGAGCAGCAAGACGCTTACCTGACCAAGCTGGTGTCGGGCGAATGGACCGGCACCATGTGCCTGACCGAGCCACACTGCGGCACCGACCTGGGCATGCTGCGCACCAAGGCCGAGCCTCAGGCTGACGGTTCCTACAAAGTCTCCGGCACCAAGATCTTCATCTCGGCCGGCGAACACGACATGGCCGACAACATCGTCCACATCGTACTGGCCCGCCTGCCGGATGCACCGGCTGGCACCAAAGGCATCTCGCTGTTTATCGTGCCCAAGTTCCTGCCCAATGCCGATGGCTCGGTGGGCGAGCGCAACGCGGTGACCTGTGGGTCCCTGGAACACAAGATGGGCATCCACGGCAACGCCACCTGCGTGATGAACTTCGACGCGGCCACCGGTTTCCTGATCGGCCCGGCGAACAAAGGCCTGAACTGCATGTTCACCTTTATGAACACCGCTCGCCTGGGCACCGCGCTGCAAGGCCTGGCTCACGCCGAGATCGGCTTCCAGGGCGGCTTGAAATATGCGCGTGACCGCCTGCAAATGCGCTCCCTGACCGGCCCGAAAGCACCGGACAAAGCCGCTGACCCGATCATCGTGCACCCTGACGTACGCCGCATGCTGCTGACCATGAAAGCCTTCGCCGAAGGTAACCGTGCGATGGTGTACTTCACCGCCAAGCAAGTGGACATCGTCAAGTACGGCACCGACGACGAAGCCAAGAAGCAGGCCGATGCCCTGTTGGCCTTCATGACCCCGATCGCCAAG
Source organism: Pseudomonas salmasensis (assembly GCF_014268375.2). Classification (NCBI taxonomy): domain Bacteria; kingdom Pseudomonadati; phylum Pseudomonadota; class Gammaproteobacteria; order Pseudomonadales; family Pseudomonadaceae; genus Pseudomonas; species Pseudomonas salmasensis. Next base: position 2,950,532 of record NZ_CP077083.1, on the reverse strand, counting down.
GCGTTCATGACCGAAGTTGGTTTTGAATCGGCCAACCACGGCGTGCAGATCTACGGTGGCCACGGCTTTATCGCTGAGTGGGGCATGGAGCAGAACGTTCGCGACAGCCGCATTTCGATGCTGTACGAAGGCACCACCGGCATTCAGGCGCTGGACCTGCTCGGCCGTAAAGTGCTGATGACCCAAGGCGAAGCGCTCAAGGGCTTCACCAAGATCGTGCACAAGTTCTGCCAAGCCAACGAAGGCAACGAAGCGGTCAAAGAGTTCGTTGCACCGCTGGCGGCACTGAACAAAGAGTGGGGCGAGTTGACCATGAAGGTCGGCATGGCCGCGATGAAAGACCGTGAAGAAGTCGGCGCCGCTTCGGTGGACTACCTGATGTACTCCGGTTACGCGTGCCTGGCTTACTTCTGGGCCGACATGGCACGCCTGGCCGCCGAGAAACTGGCCGCTGGCACCAGCGAAGAGGCGTTCTACACCGCCAAGTTGCAGACTGCGCGTTTCTACTTCCAGCGAATCCTGCCGCGTACCCGCACCCACGTGGCAACTATGCTGTCGGGCGCCAACAACCTGATGGACATGAAAGAAGAGGACTTCGGCCTGGCTTACTAAGCCTTACCGGGCTCTTTAAAAAACCGCCGCCTCCTTCGGGACGCGGCGGTTTTTTTTGCACTTGTGTAGGAGCGAGCTTGCTCGCGAAGGTCGCTAACGATAATGCGGGCGGCCTGATTAAACGCGGTGCCGGTGAAATTTTCGCGAGCGAGCTCGCTCCTACAGGGGGGCGAGTTTAAAAAACCGCAGTAAGGCACTCAGGGATTGCAGCCCGCTGCCGTTACAGTGATGGCAATGTGATACATGCCCGGTCGGTTGTGCTTAACTGACCGCTTAGAGGCACAGTGCCATTATTTGTTTGCGGGTCGGAGTTTTACCCTTGTCACGCGTGTCCGCTGTACGTTTCAGCCATTTCCTACCTTCGCTGCTGCTGTTGCTGGCCGGGCTTTCGGCTGCGTACGTCAAGGACCTCAGCGTCTTCTTCACCTCGCTGTTCAACGTGCTGCCCACCCTGGTCCTGCTGCTCGGCGGTGCCTACTGCGCGGTGTATCGACGCCAGCGTGAACTGTTCTTGATGGTCACGGTGTACGTCGCCTATTTCCTGCTGGATACCCAGACCGACTTCTATCGTGACAACGGCCGCGTGCGTGAAGACGCTGCGGTGGTGTTCCACCTGTGCTGCCTGCTGTTGCCCTTGCTGTTCAGCATCTATGCGCTGTGGCAGGAAAAGACCCATCTGTTCCGTGACTTCGTCGCCCGCTGCGCGGTGCTGCTGGCGGTGGGCAGTGTGGCGCTGGCCCTGGAGCAAAGTTTTCCCCAGGCCTTGCTGGGCTGGTTGGCGGAGATCCGTTGGCCGATGCTGCATGGCGCCTGGATGAGCCTGATCCAACTTTCCTATCCGATGTTCCTGATCGGCTTTCTCACCCTGGCCGCCCAATACTGGTACCAGCCGCGCCCGCTGCACGCCGCACAACTGGTGGGGTTGCTGGGGATGTTCTGGATGTTGCCGCAAACCTTCATCTTGCCGTTCACCCTCAACATCATGTGCAGCCAGGTGATGTTGATGATCGCTGCAGGCGTGGCGCACGAGGCGTATCAAATGGCGTTCCGTGATGAACTCACCGGCTTGCCGGGGCGACGTGCCCTCAACGAGCGCATGCAGCGGCTAGGTCGCAACTATGTGCTGGCGATGAGCGACGTCGATCACTTCAAGCGTTTCAATGACACCCACGGCCACGATGTGGGCGACCAGGTGCTGCGCCTGGTGGCGAGCAAGCTGTCCAAGGTCAATGGCGGCGGGCGGGCCTATCGTTATGGCGGTGAAGAGTTTGCTGTGGTGTTTGCCGGCAAGACCCTGGATGAGTGCATGCCGCACCTGGAGGAGATCCGCGAGATCATCGCCAGCTACGACATCAAGTTGCGCAACCCGGACCGCCCCCAGGACGACCATCAAGGCCGCCAACGCCGTGCGGGCAGCGGTGCATCCAGTGTGTCGGTGACGGTAAGCATCGGCGTGGCCGAGCGCCAGGCCGAGCAGCGCAGCCCCGACGAGGTGCTCAAGTCCGCCGACCAGGCGTTGTACGCCGCCAAGGGCGCGGGGCGTAATTGTGTGGTCGCGGCCGGGCAAACCCGCCGTGGCGCAGTGCGCATGCAAAGCGCTGCCGGTTGAGTAATGGCGCTGTATTCAGCAGCGCTACAGTGATTGTCCACGGCCATGGCCGGCAGTAGGTTAACCCTATCTGCTGCCGGAGACATTGCCATGCCTGAGTACAAAGCTCCCCTGCGCGACATGCGCTTTCTGATCGACACCGTATTCGATTTCCACGGCCACTACGCGGCCCTGGGCGCCACGGATGCCAGCCCGGACATGGTCAGTGCGATCCTCGAAGAAGGCGCCAAATTCTGCGAAAACGTACTCGCGCCGCTCAATCGCAGCGGCGATGAAGAGGGCTGCCATTTCGATAATGGTGTGGTGACCACCCCCAAAGGCTTCAAGCAAGCCTTCGCCCAGTATGTGGAAGGCGGCTGGCATGGCGTGGCGGCAGACCCGGCCTACGGTGGCCAGGGCCTGCCCCATTCCCTGGGCCTGGTGCTGAGCGAGATGATCGGCTCCAGCAACACCTCCTGGGGCATGTACCCGGGCCTGACCCACGGCGCGATGTCGGCGATCCACGCCCACGGCACCGACGAACAGAAAGCCACTTACCTGAGCAAACTCACCGCCGGCGAATGGACCGGCACCATGTGCCTGACCGAAGCCCACTGCGGCACCGACCTGGGCTTGATCAAGACCCGCGCCGTGCCGCAGGCAGACGGCAGTTATGCGGTCACCGGCAGCAAGATCTTCATCTCGGCCGGCGAGCACGACATGAGCGCCAATATCATCCACTTGGTGCTGGCCAAACTGCCGGACGCGCCGGCGGGCACCAAGGGCATCTCATTGTTTATCGTGCCCAAGTTTCATGCCGACTCCGGCGAGCGCAATGCGGTGCACTGCGGCTCCATCGAACACAAGATGGGCATCAAGGCTTCGGCCACCTGCGTGCTGAACTTCGATGGCGCCAAGGGCTTTTTGATTGGCGAGGCGAACAAGGGCCTCAACTGCATGTTCACCATGATGAACCACGCGCGCCTGGGCACCGGCATGCAGGGCCTGTGCAACGGCGAGGCGAGCTTCCAGGGCGCGATCAAGTATGCCAACGACCGCCTGCAAATGCGCTCGTTGACCGGCGCCAAGGCCCCGGAAAAAGCCGCCGACCCGATCATCGTGCACGCCGACGTACGCCGCATGTTGCTGACCATGAAAGCCTTCAACGAAGGCAACCGCGCCTTGACCTACTTCACCGCGCAACTGCTCGATACCGCGCATCTGGGCAGCGACGCCGGCCAACGCCAGGAAGCCGAGGACCTGTTGGCATTCCTCACCCCGATCTGCAAAGCCTTCATGACCGAAACCGGCCTGGAGGTGACCAACCACGGCATGCAGGTATTCGGTGGCCATGGCTATATTCGTGAGTGGGGCATGGAGCAACTGGCCCGTGACGCACGGATTGCCCCGATCTATGAAGGCACCAACGGCATCCAGGCTCTGGACCTGCTCGGACGCAAGGTGCTGGGCAGCCAGGGCAAGTTGCTGCGTGGGTTTACCAAAATTGTGCATAAGTTCTGCGCGGCCAATGCCGAGCATGCGCAGCTCAAGGCCCATGTGGCGCAACTCAATGAGCTGAACCAGCAATGGGGCGAACTGACCCTGAAGGTCGGCACGGCGGCGATGAAAAACCCTGATGAAGTGGGCGCAGCGGCGATGGATTACCTGATGTACAGCGGTTACATCATCCTTGCCTACTTGTGGTTGCGCATGGCGATCGCGGCGCACGCCCAGGATGACGAAGGGTTTGCCCAGGCGAAGCTTGCGACCTGCGACTTTTATTTCAAGCGCCTGTTGCCGCGTACGGCCATGCACCGTGCTGCGGTGGAGGCAGGGAGCGAATGCCTGATGAGTCTCCCAGCCGACGCTTTCTCCTTGTAGGAGCGAGCTTGCTCGCGAAGAACTTCAACGATTCGCGCACGCCTGGTTTAGCGGGGTGTTCTTGAGTTTTTCGCGAGCAAGCTCGCTCCTACAGTGTGACTTATAAATACTTAATGGTCACGAACGGACCCTATGTGTCTGAAAAGTTGTTCGGGTACACTCGGCGTCTGTAAAACCGATCCTATCGAATCACTTTTCACGTTCTCACGAGGTTTGCCATGGCTGATTACAAAGCGCCGTTGCGTGATATGCGCTTCGTCCTCAACGAAGTTTTTGAGGTCGCTAATACTTGGGCCCAGTTACCGGCATTGGCAGACAGCGTTGACGCCGAAACCGTCGAGGCGATCCTGGAAGAGGCCGGCAAGGTCACCGCCAAGTCCATCGCCCCGCTTAGCCGCGGCGGCGATGAGCAGGGTTGCCACTGGGCAGACGGCGCCGTCACGACCCCCGACGGTTTCCCCCAAGCCTATAGCACCTACGCCGAAGGCGGTTGGGTAGGCGTGGGCGGCGACCCGACCTACGGCGGCATGGGCATGCCCAAGGCCGTGTCGGCGCAGGTTGAAGAGATGATCAACTCGTCGAGCCTGGCTTTCGGCCTGTACCCGATGTTGACCTCCGGCGCCTGTGTATCGATCAACACCCACGCCAGTGAAGCACTCAAGGCCACCTACCTGCCGAAGATGTATTCCGGTGAGTGGGCCGGTTCCATGTGCCTGACGGAGGCCCATGCCGGTACCGACCTGGGGATGATCCGCACCAAGGCCGAGCCTCAGCCGGACGGTTCCTACAAGGTCAGCGGCACCAAGATCTTCATCACCGGTGGCGAGCACGACCTGACCGACAACATCATCCACTTGGTGCTGGCCAAACTGCCGGACGCACCGGCCGGGCCCAAAGGCATCTCGCTGTTCCTGGTACCGAAGTTTTTGGTGAATGCCGATGGCAGCCTGGGCGCGCGTAACCCGGTGAACTGCGGCTCCATTGAACACAAGATGGGCATCCAGGCCTCCGCCACCTGTGTGATGAACTTTGACGAAGCGGTGGGTTACCTGGTCGGTGAGCCCAACCGTGGCTTGGCGGCGATGTTCACCATGATGAACTATGAGCGTTTGGGCGTCGGTATCCAGGGCTTGGCTTCTGGCGAGCGGTCCTATCAGAACGCGATTGAATATGCCCGCGACCGCCTGCAGAGCCGCTCCCCGCTAGGCGCGCAGGCCAAGGACAAGCCGGCAGACCCGATCATCGTGCATCCGGATGTGCGTCGCATGTTGCTGACCATGAAGGCTGCGAACGAAGGCGGCCGGGCGTTCTCCACCTACGTGGCGACGCAGTTGGACATCGCCAAGTTCAGCGACGATGCGCAGGCCCGCGAGCGTGCCGATAACCTGGTGGCGTTGTTGACCCCAGTGGCCAAGGCGTTCCTTACTGACCTGGGCCTGGAAACCACCGTGCTCGGCCAGCAGGTGTTTGGCGGTCACGGTTACATCCGCGAGTGGGGCCAGGAGCAGTTGGTGCGTGACGTGCGCATCACCCAGATCTACGAAGGCACCAACGGCATTCAGGCCCTGGACCTGATGGGCCGCAAGATCGTCGGCAGCGGCGGTGCGTTTTATACCTTGTTCGCCGATGAGATCCGCCAGTTCATCGCCGCATCGGGCCCTGAGTTGGCCGAATTCACTAAGCCGCTAAGTGCGGCTGTGGATAACCTGGATGAGCTGACGGCCTGGGTGCTGGACCGCGCCAAGAGCAACGCCAATGAAATCGGCGCGGCCTCGGTGGAATACCTGCATGCGTTCGGCTACATGGCCTATGCCTATATGTGGGCGCGCATGGCCAAGGCGGCGTTGGGCAAAGAGGGTGAGGAGGATTTCTACGCCAGCAAACTGGGAACTGCACGGTTCTACTTTGCCCGCCTGTTGCCGCGTATCCACTCATTGAGTGCGTCGGTAAAAGCCGGTAGCGAATCCCTGTTCCTGATGGATGAAGCCCTGTTTTAAGGGCGGGGAGGGCGTGTAAGCATTCTCTTACATGACGTGCTGCTAATCGTCCTCTATCGCCACATTGGATCCACGGCTAATCTACTTCACATGGACGTCGCGCAGGAAGCGCAAAGCAACAACACGGACACGTAGGATTCTGCCAGGACGGCGGAGTGAAATGGATGTCAGGGAAACAGTCTGCAAAGCCCCGCTTCGGCGGGGTTTTCTTTTGCCCGCGAAAAAGTCAGGCGCTTGCCGGCGGGGCATTCATCACGTCTTCCAGCAGGGTGCGCAGCAACGCCACCGTCGCCTGCTGGCGTTGCACATCGCGGCATACCAACCCGACTTTCAGCGGCACCCTGGGCTCGCTCAAGGGTTTCCACAGCAGCGCCTTGCTGTTGTGTTCGTCTTGGGAGCGCCCAGGCAGCACCGTTGCCAAGCGGGTGTGAGGCAGGCTGTCGAGAATGCCCACCATGGTATTGAGCTCCGCCTGCACTTGTGGACGCCGCCCGAGGTTGGACAGTTGGCCTTGCCAGATCTGCCGAACCTGAAACTCTTCCCCCAGCAGCAACATCGGTAACTCGGCGGCTTGTTTGAGCGAGACTTTCTTGAACTCGCGCAACGGATGGTCTTCGGGAATCACCACCTTCAATTCGTCTTCATACAGCAACACGCCGTGCAGGCCCGGTTGACGGGGTGGAAGGTAGCTGATGCCAATATCGAGTGAGCCATTGAGCAACCGCCGCTCAATCTCAAGCCCGGTCAGCTCGTAAATCTGCACCACCAGATGGGGCTGGGCCTTGCGCACGCGCTCAAGCATCCGCGGCACCAGGCTGGTGTGCACGGTTTGCAGCACGCCGATGGCCAGGGTGCGCATGGCCTGGCCCTTGAAGTTGCGCAGCGCCTCGACGGCTTGCTGCATGCCATCAATCAGCGGCAATGCATGGTTGTATAGGGTGTGGGCCGCCAGGGTCGGCAACAGGCGCTTGCTGCTGCGTTCGAACAGGCTGACGTCGAGGTTCTGCTCCAGTTGGCGAATCTGTTGCGACAGCGCTGGCTGGGAGATCGACAGACGCTCCGCGGCACGGCCTACGTGGCCTTCCTCATACACCGCGACGAAATAACGCAGTTGCTTGAAATCCATAAGGTTTGCTTATCGAAAAAGCTGGAAAATCGAAATGGCCGCTGGCCCCCGAGGCGCCTAGTCTAGCGCCTATTCGCAGGGCTTACAGGGCCGGATCGGACAATGAACAGCGTTTTTGTTGATAGCGTTTACATAGGCAAGGCAAAAAATCTCAAGGCCTCATTGGCAGGCGGCATCGACCAAGGTCAGGTTGCCAACGGAGGTGAAGTGTGAACTTGTTCCGTCGCTCTGCGCCGAGTCTGGATGACCTGGTTGTGCATGCCCCGCGTGCAGAGGTGTCCAGCCAGTGCCTGATGCCCACTGTGGCGCGCCCGCCCCAAGTATTTGTGCAGGGGCAGGGCTCCTGGCTTTCGGACGCTGACGACCGCGCCTATCTGGATTTCAGTCAAGGCGGCGGCGCCAACAGCCTGGGCCACAGTCCCCAGGCCGTGCGCGACGCCATTGCCGAACAGATGCACACCGTGATCAACCCTGGCCTGGGCTTGCACAACCGCGCGCAACTGGACCTCGTCGACCGTCTGTGCCACCACACCGGCAGCGATCAGGCCTACTTGCTCAACACGGGTGCCGAAGCCTGTGAAGCGGCGATCAAGCTGGCACGCAAGTGGGGCCAACGGCATCGCGGTGGCGCTTACCACATCATCACCGTGAGCAATGGCTGTCATGGCCGGAGCTTAGGGGCGATGTCGGCGTCGGCTGTGGCCTGCGAAAACCGTTTCGAACCGCAGTTGCCAGGTTTCAGCCACGTGCCGTTTAACGATCTGCCCGCCCTGCACGCAGCGGTCGATGCGCAGACCGTCGCTATCATGCTGGAGCCGATACAAAGCGGCGGCGGTGTCATCCCCGCGACCGAACATTACCTCAAGGGCGTCGAACGCCTGTGTCGTGAGCTGGGGATCCTGCTGATCTTCGACGAAGTGCAAACCGGCGTGGGCCGTTGCGGCAGCTTGCTGGCCGAACAGCAATACGGCGTGCGCGCCGACATCATTGCCGTGGGCAAAGGCCTGGGCGGCGGCGTGCCCCTGGCGGCGCTGCTGGCGCGTGGCACTGCCTGTTGCTTCGAACCGGGCGAGTTGGACGGTACGCATCATGGCAATGCGCTGATGGCATCTGCGGGTATCGCAGTACTCGACACCCTATTGGCGAACGGCTTTCTCGAGCACCTACGCGAATCCGGTTTGTACCTCGCAGAAGGCCTTGCCCGGCTGGCCTACCGTTACGGCCATGGACCCTTGCGCGGCAACGGGCTGCTTTGGGGCCTGACACTGTCGGACGATTGCGCCGCAGCAGTGGTCAAGGCCGCGCTGCACGAAGGCCTGATTCTCACCGCCTCACAACCTGGCTGCCTGCGCTTTACCCCTGCGCTGAACATCAGCAAAACCCACATCGACGAAATGCTGCTGCGGCTTGCCCGCGCCTTTTCTCGGGTGCGTACCGCTCAAGTGCAATGCCGCAAGGGCATCGCCGTTTGACCCCAGTTTCCTGAACCGTCTCGCGGCATACGCGGCGCCTCCAGCCTGATTCTTTTGGCTGGGGGCGTTTTTTTGTCTGGGTAATTTCTGGTGTGAAAAGATGGCTGGAGATTCTGGCCTGAGATGGCCCAATGCCAGAATCCACTGAACCCTCACGAACCGCCAAGGTCGATTAGCTACACGGCTCACACGAGCCGATTTTCTGGAGCTGACCCATGGACATCATTCGTATCATCATCGCCATTCTGCTGCCGCCATTGGGTGTGTTCCTGCAAGTAGGTTTCGGCGGTGCCTTCTGGCTGAATATCCTGCTGACCCTGTGCGGTTACTTCCCCGGCATCATCCACGCGGTGTACATCATCGCCAAGCGTTGAGGGCCTCAGCCTTTTGCAATGAGCCTTGAGTTGCGCTCATTGCGAAAGGCCAGTTGCTCGATGGTCTGGGTGGCCTGTTCGGCCTCTTCCCGCGCCTGAAGGATGATGCCGTGCTGCTCGGATTTGCTGCATACCGGGTCGGCATTGCTGGCGTCACCGGTAAGCATGAAGGCCTGGCAACGGCAGCCGCCGAAGTCCTTTTCTTTTTCGTCGCATGAACGGCACGGTTCGGGCATCCAGTCGTAGCCACGAAAGCGATTGAAGCCAAACGAGTCGTACCAGATGTGCTGCATGCTGTGGTCGCGCACATTGGGAAACTGCACGGGCATTTGCCTCGCGCCGTGACAGGGCAGTGCGGTGCCGTCGGGTGTGACTGTCAGGAAGATGCTGCCCCAGCCATTCATGCAGGCTTTGGGGCGCTCCTCGTAATAATCCGGTGTCACGAAGATCAGCTTGCACGGGTGGCCTTCGGCTTCCAGCTTGGCGCGGTATTCATTGGTGATGCGTTCGGCGCGCACCAGCTGCTCGCGGGTGGGCAGCAAGCCCACGCGATTGAGCTGCGCCCAACCGTAGAACTGGCAGGTGGCGAGCTCGACGAAATCCGCTTCCAGCGCAATGCACAGTTCGATGATGCGGTCGATCTTGTCGATATTGTGCCGATGGGTGACGAAGTTCAACACCATCGGGTAGCCGTGGGCTTTCACCGCTCGGGCCATTTCGAGTTTTTGCGCGAAGGCTTTTTTCGAGCCGGCCAGCAGGTTGTTCACCTGCTCGTCACTGGCCTGGAAGCTGATCTGGATATGGTCCAGGCCGGCTTTCTTGAAGTCGCTGATTTTTTGCTCGGTGAGGCCAATGCCAGAGGTGATCAGGTTGGTGTAGAAACCCAGCTTGCGCGCTTCGCCGATCAGTTCGGCCAGGTCCTGGCGCACCAGCGGCTCACCGCCGGAAAACCCCAGCTGCGCCGCGCCCATTTCACGGGCTTCGCGAAAAACCTTGATCCATTGTTCGGTGCTCAACTCCTTGCCCTGCTCGGCGAAATCCAGCGGGTTGGAGCAATACGGGCACTGCAACGGGCAGCGATAGGTGAGCTCGGCCAGCAGCCACAGCGGCAGGCCGATGGCGGGCTTCTCAGGCAAGGGTGATCCAGTGCTCAGCACGGGCGACCTCCATGAATTGCTCGATGTCGTCACCCAGCTCCGGTACGCCGGGGAACTGCTTGTCCAGCTCGGCAATGATGGCCGCCACGTCGCGCTCGCCGTCGATCAGGCCGCCGATCAATGCGGCGCTGTCGTTGAGCTTGATCATGCCTTCGGGGTAGAGCAGAACATGGCCTTTCTGTGCAGGCTCGTACTGGTAGCGATAGCCCTGGCGCCAGGTCGGTTTTTTGCTGCGATCAAAGCTCATAGGGTGATCCCTTTATGCCATACCCGCTGCTCGGTCACGCTGTGATAGGGCGGGCGTTTGAGTTCGTAGGCCATGCTCATGGCGTCCAGCATGCTCCACAGGATGTCCAGTTTGAACTGGAGAATTTCCAGCATGCGCTCCTGGCCCTCGCGGGTGGTGTAGTGCTGCAGGGTGATCGCCAAGCCGTGTTCCACATCGCGCCGGGCCTGGCCCAGGCGTGTGCGGAAGTACTCGTAACCGGCCGGGTCGATCCACGGGTAATGCTGGGGCCAGCTGTCGAGGCGCGACTGGTGGATTTGCGGCGCGAACAGCTCGGTCAGCGAGCTGCTGGCGGCCTCTTGCCAGCTGGCGCGGCGGGCGAAGTTGACATAGGCGTCCACGGCGAAGCGCACGCCGGGCAGCACTAACTCTTGGGAACGCAGTTGGTCGGGGTCCAGGCCCACAGCCTGGCCCAGGCGCAGCCAGGCTTCGATACCGCCGTCTTCACCGGGCGCGCCGTCGTGGTCGAGCAGGCGCTGGATCCATTCGCGACGGATTTCACGGTCTGGGCAGTTGGCCAGGATCGCCGCGTCTTTCAGCGGGATATTCACCTGATAGTAGAAGCGATTGGCGACCCAGCCCTGGATCTGCTCACGGCTGGCGCGGCCTTCGTACATCGCCACATGGTAGGGGTGATGGATATGGTAGAAGGCGCCTTTGGCGCGCAGGGCCGCTTCGAACTCAGCCTTGCTCAACGGTGTGTCGGTCATTTCGATCACTCCTACAATTCAATGCTCATGCCGTCGTAAGCCACTTCGACATTGCGCCGCACCAGCTCCGCTCGCTCGGGGGAGTCTTCATCGAGGATCGGGTTGGTGTTGTTGATGTGGATAAGCACTTTGCGCTGCTTGGGCAGTTGCTCGAGCACTTCAAGCATGCCGCCGGGGCCGTTCTGGGCCAGGTGGCCCATCTCACGCCCGGTGCGGGTGCCGACGCCACGGCGCTGCATTTCGTCGTCGTCCCACATCGTGCCGTCGACCAGCAAGCAGTCGCTGCCGGCCATGATGTCCAACAGCGGTGCGTCGACCTTGCCCAGGCCCGGTGCGTAGAACAATTTGTCGCCGGTGCGCAGGTCTTCGACGATCAGGCCGATGTTGTCACCGGGGTGTGGGTCGAAGCGGTGCGGCGAATAGGGCGGCGCGGCGCTGCGCAACGGCAGGGGGGTAAAGCGCAGGTTGGGGCAGGCCGGGATAGTGAAGCTGGCGTCCAGTTCGATGCGGTTCCAGGCCAGGCCACCGTTCCAGTGGGTCAGCATGGTGAACAACGGGAAACCGGTGCTCAGGTCTTCGTGGACCATGTCGGTGCACCACACCTGATGCGGGCAGCCTTCGCGCAGGCTCAGCAGGCCGGTGGTGTGGTCGATCTGACTGTCCATCAGGATGATTGCGCTGATGCCGGTATCGCGCAGGGCGCGGCCCGGTTGCATGGGCGCAAAACCCTGCAATTGCGCGCGGATATCCGGTGAGGCATTGCAGAGCACCCAATTCACGCCATCGTCGGAGATCGCGATGGACGACTGGGTACGCGCCTGGGCCCGCAGGCTGCCATCGCGAAAACCTGCGCAGTTCACGCAGTTGCAGTTCCACTGCGGGAAGCCACCGCCGGCGGCGGAACCTAGAATCTGGACAAACATGATCGCTCCATCAAGCACAGCTCAAAACAAAAACGCCCCGGGCGAACCGAGGCGTTGTATTACTCAGCCAATCAACGGCTGGCGAAGTACATGGTGACTTCGAAACCAATACGCAGATCAGTGTAAGCAGGTTTGGACCAGGTCATATTCTTACTCCTATCAAGGGATGGGACGTTCACTACCAAGTAATACATATAGTCCACCTCCCATTGGAGATGTTCAGATATTGCTGCGCAATGTTACGCAATTTTATTCAAGTTAGCGCTGTCTCAGTGGAGAAAGCCTGTTGCAGGGTTGGCAATGATCACGGCGCCGCTTGCCAGTCGTCGTTGATACGCGGCCCGTTGGCCACGCAACGCCAGCCGCCTGCAGCGTCATTGAGTTGGTGCGCGGCGTGCTGCACATCTTCGCGCGTGCATTGTTGAATCAACGCTTGAAGCTGATCCAGATAACCCGACGAATGACCTGCCAGATGCGCATGCCAGAGCAACTCGGCAGCTTCGTTGATGGGCAGCGTCTGGGCCGCGAACTGCTGTGCGAAGGCTTGGTTACCCAAGTTGGGGCAGCGCTCGATCAACGACGGCAGTTGCCCGAGGAAGGCCTGCAACTGTTCGACGATGCCGTCCAGGGAAGTGCTGGGCGATTGCACCCCGAACAGCAGGCCGGTTTGGCCGTTGATCTGTCGGATGCCGCTGAACACGGCGTAGCCGATTTGCAGTTCGACTCTCAGGCGCTGGTAGAACGGCCCCTGGAGCACGTGCCCGAGTAACCGCCAGTTGGCTTCATCGGCGAGGGATTGAGTCGGCGTTGGGCAAAATAGCAGTAGCGCCGCCTCGCTGGATTCGGTGTGGACTGCGTGCCAGCGCTTTTGTCCGTCAAGGGCCTGAGGTGTGAAAGGCATAGTTGCCGGTTGCCCAGGCAACCGGGCCGCTGCGGCTTTGATCGCCGCTTCACAGGTGGCGGGCAAGCCTGTGACCAGCCCCTGCCAGCGTGCTGTGGCCCAGGACGCTGTCGCCCCCTGAGGCTCGGGTTGAACACCGGCACAGCAAGCAGGCAACGCCTTGAGCAGTTCCCGGATGGCGATCATTGGCGCGGGCGCAGGCGACGTTTCATCCGAGCCACTCAGGCACCGCGCCAACGTTTCGAGCACCGCGGGCATGGGCTCATGAAGGCCGTGCATCTTCACCTGCCAGTCAGTGGCGATCGTTTCGCAAGACAATTGGACGCCCGCCTGGCGTGCCTGCTCGCGCAACGGCCGCAACAGGCTTTCCAGCCCGGTGGGTACGGCCGACTCAAACCGCCAGTGCAGGTACAGCGCGCCTTCGCCAGTGTCATCCGCCAGCGCCTGGCTGAAGGTCAGCGCCGACAGCTCCCGTCGGCCCCGTGAGCGATCCTGGGCAAAGGTACGCAAGCCACGGTGGGCGCTGGTTTGGCCGCGAATCAGGCCGGCGCGTTCGTCCTTGGCGGGTGCACGGAGAAAGGGATTATTAGGCGGCAGTTGCCAAGGGTGGCGGGAGGCAGGCAGGTGCAGCGATTCGAGCATGGCCTTGAGGGCTGCGGCGCCTTGTTCCGACAGGTCTTGGCCGTCGTTGCGCGCCAAGGCCAGGGCGCCTTGGACCTGTTGTTGGCGAGCATTGAGCAAGGCGAACTCTTCGCGTAACGCTGTCCAGTCGCTGTGTGCGAAGAAGCTCAGCCAGTCGTGCAGCAACGCTTCGATCTGCGTGGCCGGTTCGCGCTCGCTGGCGAGAGTGAAGTGGATATCCAGCACGGCTTGATCCGCAAACTGGTACAGCACGCACGCCTGCAGCGCGGTGGCCAGTCGTCGAGCTTGCAGTTCGGCGAGCAACCCACCGGGCGTCGAGGCGTTGAGCCAGGTGCAGAGAAACGCCAGCGCTTCCCGTGGCGCGTTGCAGGTAATGACCTGATGCAGGTGTTGGCCGGCGGCGTGTTGATAGCAGCGTGCCGAGCCTTGCATCAAGGCCGGTGGAGCGGCCTGCGGGTGCAATGGCCCGGGCGTCAGTTGGTCACTGAGCTGCTGGGCCAAGGCCTGTAGGTCGGTCAGCGACTGTGGGCCGGCAAGGCTCAAAACCATCTGCCCGCTTTGATAGAAGTGTGCGTGGAACTCGCGCAAGGCTTGCTGAAAGGCCTCGCTTTCCACTGGCAGGCTGTCGCGGTTGCCGGCATGAAAACCGCGCAACGGATGATCCGCTGCCAAGCCTTGCAGCAGCGCCACTTGTTGTTGGACCTTGGCATCCTGGGACCAGGCGATGAACTCCGCGTCGAGCACTTCGCGCTCACGCTGTTGATCGTCGAGGGCCAGGCGTGGGTGAGTCAGCATATCCGCCAACCGCGCCAGCCCGTCGGCAAAAACCGGCACCGGCAGTTCAAAGAAAAACTCGGTGGTGCGCTCACGGGTGCTGGCATTGACCTGCCCTCCGTGTCGCTGCACGTAGGCCATCAGCCCTTCGCCGGCTGGAAAGCGCGCGGTACCGAGAAACAACAAGTGCTCAAGAAAATGCGCGAGCCCAGGCCAAGCCAATGGCACGTCATGGCTGCCGGCAGCCACCTGTAAAACGGCGGCGCAGCGCTTCAAGCGTGGCGCATGGCGCAGGCAAACCCGCAGCCCATTGGCGAGGGTCAGGTGAACGGGATGAGGGTGAACCGGCGCAGGCATGGGCACTTCCGAGGCGTGGGAAGTGCCTATGCTAGCAAACCCAATGGGTCAGGGCTTGTGCAGTGCGCCGTAGAGTTCGGCGCGACGGTCTTGCAGGTAGTGGTTGGCGGCGCGGGCATCGAAGATCGATTGGCGCTCCAGGGTGCCGACGATCAAGGCTTCATCCAGGCCGGCCTGGGCAATTCGCTGGCCGTCCGGCGCGGCAATACTGCTTTGCCCGCAGTAGTGAATCTCGCCTTCGTGCCCGCAGTAGTTGGCATAGGCCACGAAACATTGGTTTTCAAAGGCTCGCGCCCGCACGGTGACGTCGGCGACAAAGTCGAACGGCACCATGTTGGCGGTGGGCACTAGGATCAGTTCGGCGCCGGCCAGAGCCAGGCGCCGGGTGTTTTCCGGAAACTCCAAGTCGTAGCAAATCAGCATGCCCACCTTCCACCCGTTCAATTCCACCACCGGGAAATCATCGGGGCCGGCGCTGAACATCGAGTGATCAAGATCGCCAAACAAGTGGGTCTTGCGGTAGTTGCACAGGCGTGTGCCCTGGGCGTCGATCAACTGCACGGCGTTGTAGATCTGGCCGTCGTCGGCCCGCTCCGGGTAGCCATACAGGATCGCCAGCCCGGCGCCTTGTGCCAGTTCGGCAATCGCCTGCGCCGACGGCCCGTCCTGCGCCTCGGCCAGTGCGCCAACGGCTTCTGCGCCAATGTTATAGCCGCTGAGAAACATCTCTGGCAGCACCAGCACATCGGCGCCGTGTGCCTCATGGGCCAGCCGGTGCAGGCGCTGCAGGTTAGCGGCCACATCCAGCGGCAGCGGCGGGCATTGGTACAGGGCGACACGCATGCTCAACTCCTTATTCTGCCAGGGCGATGGGCCCTATTTCATCGAACACGTCGCCCGGGCCTGGGTTCTGCGGGTGGGTGCTGCCACCGAAGTGGTTCATGATGCCCCATACCGCGTTGAGCGAGGTTTGTACCGCGCCTTCGACCCAGGCGGGCGTCCACGATACATCATCACCGGCGATGAAGATCCCGCGTTGTTCGGCAGGCATATCCTTTTGCATGAAGTGCGCATACATCCGCTGGTTGTAGCGATAGTGACCGGGCAAGGCGCCTTTGAAGGCCCCGAGGAAATGCGGGTCGGCCTCCCAGGACACGGTGATCGGGTCGCCGATGATGCGCGCCTTGATGTCGACCTTGGGGTAGATCTTCTTCAGTGCATCCAGGGCCAGTTTTACCCGCTTGTCGATAGGCTGGGGCAGCATCTTCAGCGCGTCGCTCATCCACGAGTAGGACAAGCAGATTACCCCTGGCTTGTCGTCGCCGTTATCGAACAGGTAGGTGCCACGGGTCAGGCGGTCGGTGAGGGTCATGCTCATCAGGTCGCGACCGGTTTGCGGGTCCTTGTCTTTCCAGAAAGGGCGATCAACCATCACGAAGGTCTTCGATGACTGCATATAGCGGGTGCGGTCCAGGGCCATCCACATTTTTTGCGAGAACAGGGTTTCGTCGCATTCGATCTGGGTGGTCAGCAGCCAGCTTTGGCAGGTGGTCAGCACTGCCGCGTATTCGCGGGTGTCGCCGTAGTTGTCGGTAACGGCGAAACGGCCATCGGCGGCGTGGGCAATGCGCTTCACGCCTGCACGTGGTGCGCCTCTATGCAGCGAGCTCAGGCTGGTGCCGGCCGGCCAGTGGGCGCAGCGTTCCGGCACATGGCGCCAGATGCCCATGGGCACTTGGGCCACGCCACCGACGATCAGGTGTTGATGATCATCGCAGTTGGTCATCACCACGCGGAAGATTTCCAGCATGGAGTTGGGGAAGTCAGAGTCCCAGCCGCCGGTGCCGAAACCGACCTGGCCAAACACCTCGCGGTGGTGGAACGACAACTTGGCGAAGGCTTTGGAGGTGGCGACGAAGTCGTAGAAGGTACGGTCATCCCACAGCGGCACGAGCTTGTTCCACAGCTCCTTGAGCCGCGGCACGTCGCGGTCGCGGATTGCCTGCTGGATATCGCCGAACTGCGAACCGGCTTCCAGAGCGTCGGCCCAGGCATCGGCGACTTCCTGGAACAATGCAGGTAAATCGGAGAGTTTTTGCGCGTAGTGGGTCTGGCCTTCCAGATCGATCACGGTGCTGCCGGAAGCCGGTGTGAGCGGGTTGGGAAAGGGCTTGGTCTCCAGTCCCAGTTTGTCCACATAATGGTAGAACGCCGTGGACGACACCGGGAACCGCATGCCGCCCAGCTCGGCGATGATGCCTTCGGCGCCTTCAAAGGCCTGCGAGCGCAAGCGGCCACCCATCTTCGAGGCTTCATACACCACTGGCTTGAGCCCTAGCTTCATCAACTCGTAGGCCGCAACCAGGCCTGCGATGCCGGCACCGACGATCGCCACTTCGGCGCCGTGATTAGCCGCAGGAATACTGCCCAGTCCGGCGGGGTGTTCGATCCAGTCATCAAAGGCAAACGGGAAATCCGGGCCGAAGATAGTGATGGGTTTCTTGCCGTCGCCCGGGTGGCGATTGGGCTTGCTGAGGGTGCTGGACGGAATGCTCATGGCTGACCTTACTGACGGCTCGGCGGGAGGAGGGCCCGTTGAGTATAGGAAAAGATGGCAGCCAGTTTAGGGAGCGTTGCGCTCGTTAATAAGACGCAATGTGTCGTCGTATTGCGCTAGTTTTAGTCAATATGACGAAGATAGTGATCAGATTGGTTGTCCGCGATCCAGTTTGTTACTGAGGATGATCGAGGTGGTGGTTTTCTCCACGCCGTCGACACTGCCGATCTGGTCCAGCAATTGGTCCAATTGCTCCGGCGAATCGGTGCGCAGCCAAGCCACGTAATCGAATTCCCCGCTCACTGCGCACAACTGCTGCACCTGGGCCATGGCGCTCAGCCTGCGCAACACCTCTTTGCCCGAACGGGGTTGCACGGTAATGCCCACATAAGCCTGCAACCCTCCATCCGCGACGCGCTGGCCCAGGCGCACGCCGTAACCGGTGATGACCTGGGTTTTCTCCAGGCGGGCCAGACGCGACGTGACAGTGGTACGCGCGATGCCCAACTGCCGGGCGAGCATGGCCACGCTTTCACGGGCGTTGAGCTGCAGGGCGGCGATCAGTTGGCGGTCGATTTCGTCTAGGGCGGGCAAGGGGGGCTCCGGTGCGGGGTATAGTCGTGAGGCATATTACAGGCTTGTGTTGGGGGAGAAGGCACAAGCTGGTGGTATTGGCTGGCGGTGGAGTAGCCAATCGGCTTGCAAGCATAAAGACCGGCGAAGACTCTTTGGCGAAGCGGATTACCCCGCTGACCACTTTATTTTTCTCTGGGCTCGTTCATAGGAGACGCAATGAAATTTCCAGTGGTAGTGCATAAAGACGCTGATTCGGACTACAGCGTAACGGTCCCTGACGTACCAGGCTGCTTCTCGGCGGGCTCTTCGTTTTCCGAAGCGTTAGATAATGTTCGGGAGGCGCTGGCGCTGCACCTTGAAGGATTGGTTGCCGACGAGGAAAAACTTCCCCAGGCCCAAGAGGTTGATGCTCATCTTGATAATCCCGACTTCGTCGGTGGTGTCTGGGCGATCGTCGACTTCGACCTCACGCCTTACTTGGGGAAATCGGTACGGTTCAACGCTTCTTTACCCGAGCAGCTTTTGCATCGAATTGACGAGCGTGTGCAAAAGGATCATCGCTACGCCTCGCGTTCAGGTTTTTTGGCGACGACAGCGCTGCGCGAATTGTCTGTTTGAGTCAAACGTCAGATACGCAAAAGCCGCGCAATGCGCGGCTTTTTTTGTGTGGTGGGCCCAGTAGGACTCGAACCTACGACCAAGGGATTATGAGTCCCCTGCTCTAACCAACTGAGCTATAGGCCCTCAGTAGGTCGCGGATTATAACGATGGTTTGTTCACTGTGCCATCCGAAAAATCCTCATGCCGTGTACGAAGGAAGCTGGCGGCAAAAAGCTCCGGCGGCAGGGGCAGGCTGACGATGTAGCCTTGCATCTGTTCACACCCCTCGCTTGCGAGAAATGCTTGTTGTGCCGGGGTCTCCACGCCTTCGGCGATGATGGTGAATTGCATGCTGTGGCCGAGGGCGATGATGGCGCGCACGATGGCTGCATCGTGAGGGTCGTCGGGCAAGCCGCGGACGAAGGATTGATCGATCTTGAGGAAGTCCAGGGGCAGGCGCTTGAGGTAGCTGAGGGATGAATAACCGGTGCCGAAATCATCGATTGCCAGCTGGACGCCTAGGCGCTTGAGTTGGTGCAACACCGCGAGCGCTTCTTCGGCTTGGCTCATGATGAAGTTTTCGGTGATTTCCAGTTGCAGGCAGCCGGGTTCGAGGCGGTAATCGTGCAGCAGTTGTTCGATGCGTGAAAGCAGGTTGGGGTGACGCAGTTGCGCGCCTGCGAGGTTGACCGACAGGGGGCCGAAATCCTCGAAAGCCGCTTGCCAGGCGTGCAACTGCCGGCAGGCCTGTTCCAGTACCCAGTCGCCGATTTGCAGGATCATGCCGTTCTCTTCGGCCAGGGCAATAAAGTGCTCGGGCGGGACCTCGCCCAGCGTCGGGTGATGCCAGCGGATCAAGGCCTCTGCGCCGATCAGTTGCTGGGTGACCAGGCTGCGTTTGGGTTGGTAATACAGGCTCAATTCTTCACGCTCGATGGCACGGCGTAGTTCGTGCTCCAGCGCTACGCGTTCATTGGCCTGGGCGGTCAGGTCGCGGGTATAGCGCTCGACCCGGTTACGCCCCTTGGCCTTGGAGCGATACATTGCGGCGTCGGCATTTTTGACCAGGGTGGCCACGTCGGTGCCGTCCTGTGGATACAGGCTGGTGCCGATACTGGCGCTGATAAAGAACTCATGCTCGCCGGCCTGGAAGGGCGGGGTAAAGCAGTCGAGCAGTTTGTTCGCCAAGTGCTGGGCGTCGCTGGCCTGTTGCAAACCGGGCAGCAGGATGATGAATTCGTCGCCGCCCAGGCGGGCAACGGTGTCCACGTCCCGCAACTGTTCCTTGAGGCGTACGGCAATGTCTTTGAGCAGCAGGTCGCCGACCGGGTGACCGAGGCTGTCGTTGATGTGTTTGAACCGGTCGAGGTCGAGAAACAGCACCGCACCCTGCTTGCCACTTTCCTGCTGGCCGTTGAGGGCGGCCTGCAGCCGGTTTTCAAACAGGGTGCGGTTGGGCAGGCCGGTCAATGGGTCGTGGTGGGCCTGATAGTCGAGGCGTGCCTGGGCCAGCTTGAGGCTGGAGATGTCGGCGAACACGGCAACGAAGTGTGTGATCAATTGCTCGTGGTTACGCACGGCGCTGATGGTCAACCAACTCGGATACACCTCGCCGTTCTTGCGGCGGTTGGAAATCTCGCCTTGCCAGTGGCCGTGGGCCGTCAACTGGTGCCACATCGCCGCATAGAACGCGCTGTCATGCAGGCCGGAGGCAAGCAGACGCGGGGTATGACCAAGGGCTTCAACCTCGCTATAGCCGGTTATCTCAGTGAAGGCGCGGTTGACGGCGCTGATGTTCTGCCGTGTGTCGGTGATCAAGACGCCTTCGGCGGTGCTTTCGAACACCGTGGCGGCCTGCTGTAGTTTTTCCTGCATCAACTGGCGTTCGGTGATGTCCCGGGCGATGGTCAGCATGCAATCTTCGTCGCCAATCGGCAGCGGGCGGCTGGACACTTCGCACAGGCGAATCTCGCCGTCGGCACGACGGATATGGCAGATGAAATCGCGGACAAAGCCGTCGCGCTGCATCAATTCGAGCATGTGCTTGCGTTCGTTGAGGTCGACCCAGATGCCCAGGTCCAGGGCTGATTGGTCGAGTGAAGAGGCGCTGGTGAAACCGGTCAGGTGGCTGAAACCCTCGTTTACTTCAATCAATAGGCCATCGCTCTGACGGCTCAGCAGCAAGCCATCGGGGGAGGCATGGAAGGCTTTGGCAAACTTTTCTTCGGAAGTTTGCAGTCGCTGTTGGGTTTCCTTGAGCTGGGTGATGTCCCGCACCACCACCACCAAGGCTTCGGTGGTGTCGAGTTGGAATGGCTCGGCCGAGATCAGCCCGGTAAAGGCTTGGCCATTGCTGCGCAGAAAGGGCATTTCCAGGTTGCGGATGCTGGTGGTCTGTACTCGTTGCAGCAAATCCGGGCCGCCCCCTTGAATACCCCATATATTCAGGTCGGGGGCGGTTTTGCCTACCACCTCGTCGGCGCGCAGGCCAATCTGGTCCTCGAATGCCTTATTGACCTCCAGCAGGCAGCCATCGGACAACCGGGCAATCACCAGGATGTCGGGGCACTGCTGAAACACTGAGGCAAATTTCTGCTCGGACAGTTGCAGGGCTTCTTCGGTGCGCTTGGCTTCGCTGATGTCGATCATCAGGCCGCGCAGCACCGGCTCATGGCCGTGTTCGATCAGGCTGACAATGTCACGTACCCACAGGCAGCGGCCATCAGCGGTGATGACTCGGTAATCAATACTGTGATCACGGTTTGCACGGGTTTCCCGATAGCAATAGGCCTCGGCGCGGGTCAGGTCGGCGGGGTGGATGATGTTGCGCCAGAAACCTGGAATCAGCCAATGGGCGCGGGGATAACCGAGCAGGTCTTCGGCATGGGGCGACACGTAGCTGTAGGTGAAATCGCTGATGCTTGCTTCCCAGGCGATGGCGGACAAGCTCTCCACCAGGCCGCGATAGTGGTACTCGCTGCTGCGCAATTCTTGCTCAAG
Organism: Pseudomonas salmasensis; assembly: GCF_014268375.2. NCBI lineage: Bacteria > Pseudomonadati > Pseudomonadota > Gammaproteobacteria > Pseudomonadales > Pseudomonadaceae > Pseudomonas > Pseudomonas salmasensis. The sequence goes on along the minus strand of NZ_CP077083.1, from coordinate 2,928,999 downwards.
GGCGACCCGGCGGGAAATTTCCGAGCTGAGCCTGCGGTTGATGCGAATGACGATCGCCAGCACCGTACTCAACAGCAACACCGCTGGCAGGCCGTACATCAGCAAGTCAGCCCAGAAGGTGCGGTGATCGGTGAAGCTGCCGACCCAGTGTTGCTGGATCGCATCAGTTTCGGCTGAGCTGAGGTCGGCGAGGACTTTGTCCAGGATGCCCACCAGGATTTTCTCATCCCGCGGCACGCCCATCGCCAGTTGGTAGCGGTAGGGCGTTTCGCCGCTGACGTACAGGCCGTCGAGCTTGAGTTGGCGCAGGCTCCAGACGCTGGAGGCCAGGTCGCCGACTACGGCGTCCACTTCATCGGTGGCCAGGGCTTGCAGCGTCGAACTGACGTTGGGCAGGGCCACCAGATTCAGGTCCGGATGGTGGGTACGCAGCAGTTCGTGGGGCGCGTAGTTTTCCACCACGGCAATTTTCAGCCCGTACAAATCCTTGAGGCTGCGGGGTTTCGCGCCGCCTTCGTGGGCCAGGATGACGATGGGGAAGTCGAGATAGGGGCGTGTGAAGGCCAGGAAATTCTGGCGTTCGGGGGTGGACATGATGCCAGGTAGCAGGTCGAGCTGGTTATTGCGGGCTTGTTCAAGCACCGCAGTCCAGTTCACCGGTTCGATCAGTTTGATTCGCACACCCAGACGGTCCTGGAGTAGGCGTACGTAGTCGGCAGCCAGGCCCTGATATCGGCCATTTTCATCGCGATATTCAAAAGGTGGCCAGGACGCGTCCACGCCGAGGCGCAGCTCCTGATGGTCCGCCAACCAGCTACGCTCATCATCCGTAAGAGTCAACGCGCCAGCCGTTGCGGTCCAGGTCAGCAGCGACAGCAGTATCACGGTCGGCAATCTGGGCATAACGGTCTCGTTATGGCACGGGGAATGTCTCGAGTGTAGACGGGCATTGCGGGGGCAGGGTGATGCGGGGCAGTTAATCTGTGGAAAGCGGTCGGTAGAAAGCAAAACCCCCGGCCTGGGCCGGGGGTTCTGGTATCACTCGTCGAGGAAGGAGCGCAGATGCTCGCTTCGCGTCGGGTGGCGCAACTTGCGCAGCGCCTTGGCTTCGATCTGACGGATCCGCTCACGGGTCACGTCAAACTGCTTACCGACTTCCTCAAGGGTGTGGTCGGTATTCATGTCGATGCCGAAACGCATGCGCAGTACCTTGGCTTCACGGGCAGTGAGGCCGGACAGTACGTCACGAGTCGCTTCTTTCAAGCTCTCAACAGTGGCGACATCGATTGGCGACTGCATGGTCGAGTCTTCGATGAAGTCACCCAGATGGGAGTCTTCGTCATCACCAATCGGCGTTTCCATGGAGATCGGCTCTTTAGCGATCTTCAATACCTTGCGGATTTTATCCTCAGGCATTTCCATGCGTTCGCCCAGCTCTTCCGGGGTCGGTTCGCGACCCATTTCCTGCAACATCTGCCGGGAAATGCGGTTGAGCTTGTTGATGGTCTCGATCATGTGCACCGGAATACGGATGGTGCGGGCCTGGTCGGCGATCGAGCGAGTGATCGCCTGACGGATCCACCAGGTGGCATAAGTCGAGAACTTGTAGCCGCGACGGTATTCGAACTTGTCCACCGCCTTCATCAAGCCGATGTTGCCTTCCTGGATCAGATCAAGGAATTGCAGGCCACGGTTGGTGTACTTCTTGGCGATGGAGATCACCAGACGCAAGTTCGCTTCAACCATCTCTTTCTTCGCGCGGCGGGCCTTGGCCTCGCCGATCGACATGCGACGGTTGATGTCTTTGATTTCTGCAATCGTCAGGCCGGTTTCGGTCTCAAGCGCGGTCAGCTTCTGCTGGCAACGGATGATATCGGGCTGCAGGCGACCTATGGCTTCGGCATATTTCGCCTTGCCCTTGGCCAGTGCGTCGCTCCAGCTTTCGTCAACTTCGTTGCCCGGGAACTGGCGCAGGAAATCGGTACGCGGCATGCGCGCATCACGCACACAGAGCTGCATGATTGCACGCTCTTGGGCACGCAGACGCTCAAGGGCACTGCGAACACGCTCAACCAGGCCTTCGAACTGCTTGGGCACCAGCTTGATCGGCATGAACAGCTCAGCCAGGGCCACCAGCTCGGCAATCGCCTGCTTGTTGCCACGACCGTGCTTTTTCAGGGCCTTGCGGGTGATTTCCATTTGATCGGAAACCGCACCGAAGCGCTGGGCAGCGATGACCGGGTCTGGACCGCTTTCGGCTTCTTCTTCGTCGTCGCTGCTTTCAGCTTCGTCGTCGTCGGAGTCGTCGTCCGCTTTTGCGGCTTTCGCATCAACAGGCGGCGGCACTTCGGCGGCAGGCGGCGCAATGCCGTCGTCCGGGTCGATATAACCGCTCAGGACGTCGGACAGGCGGCCACCTTCGGTGGTGACGCGGGTGTACTCGGAGAGAATGTGGTCAACCGTGCCAGGGAAGTGCGCAATTGCGCCCATCACTTCACGGATGCCCTCTTCGATACGCTTGGCGATTTCGATTTCGCCTTCGCGTGTCAGCAGCTCGACGGTACCCATTTCGCGCATATACATGCGCACCGGGTCTGTCGTGCGGCCGATATCGGTCTCTACTGCAGCCAGCGCGGCAGCAGCTTCCTCAGCGGCGGCCTCGTCGGTATCAGCGTCGGCCAGCATAAGGGAATCCTTATCTGGCGCGACTTCGAATACGTTGATCCCCATGTCGTTAATCATGCGGATGATGTCTTCCACCTGCTCAGGATCTGAAATATCCTCAGGCAGGTGGTCGTTGACCTCCGCGTAAGTCAGGTAACCCTGCTCACGACCAAGAAGTATCAACTCTTTGATACGAGACTGCTGTTGCGCTTTTCCGGACATAACACCCTATCCACTGAAGGTCTTGGCGGGCAAAAAACAAGCCGAGGATTATACCCGAGCTATGACCTCACACGCCAGCTGAGGTCGGGTTTGATGCGTAAACATTCTGTTTTAAGAGGTCGCGCATCTGTTTTGCTATCTGAATTTGCTCTTCAGCCGATAATCCCGGCTGCCTCGCTCTCTTGATAAGTTCATCGAGGGTCTGAGTGTGTTGACCCGCGGATAACCTATTAATGGTGTCTAAAAACTGTTGTTCAAGGTTGTCGCCGTCAATTAGCCACTCCTTTTCCGCCAGTGCCCGTAATAAACGGCCCTGTTCCGTGCCATGCCAGCGAGCCATCAACTGAATTGAGTTTAGCTTAGGGTTTTTCTGCACGGCTTCGATCAGTGCAATAAGCACCTGGGCGTAGGTGTTGCTCGCGTTGGCAAAATGGTCGGCGCTTTCAACCTTGCCGGCCAATTGCGGGTGGTGAATCAATGTGCGCAGTGCAATCAGTGTGGGGGCTTCCACCGCTACGGGTGTGCGTGGAGCGTAGGCCTCATCGCGATCACCGCGTTTGCCGTTTTTGCTCCAGGGCTTTTTGTCCCACTTCTTGCCGCCGGCGCCGGGCTTCTTCGGCGTCCATTCCTGCTGGGGCGCGAAGGCCTCCTGAGGTTGGTGAAAGTCAGCGTAGTCCGGCATGGCGTCGTAATCCATGCCGGGGTCGTAGGCTGGCGGCGCATCCTGCGGGGCGCTGTGCACCAGCTGGCTTACGGCTTCGCCGCTCAAACCGGTGATCTCCAGCAGGCGCTGACGCATCAGTGTGCGCAAGTTGGCGCCCGGGACCTTGTCGATCAGCGGCGCCGCGAGGGTGGCCATATGGGCCTTGCCCTCCAGGGAGCGCGGGTCAGCTTCTTCGGTCAGTTGCTGGAAAAAATAATCCGCCAGCGGCTGTGCATGTTGATTGATGCGTGCACGGAACGCGTCGGTACCTTCGGAGCGCACCAGGGTGTCCGGGTCTTCGCCTTCGGGCAGGAACAGGAAGCGTGCGCGGCGGCCATCCTGCAGGCTCGACAGTGTGGCTTCGAGCGCGCGCCAGGCGGCGTTGCGGCCAGCTTGGTCGCCGTCGAAGCAAAACAGCACGCTGGGCACGACGCGAAACAGGCGCTTCAAATGTTCTTCGCTGGTGGCGGTGCCGAGGGTGGCGACCGCGTTGCGCAGGCCTTGCTGGGCGAGGGCGATCACGTCCATATAGCCTTCAACCACGATGATCTCGTCGAGGTTGCGGTTGTTCTTGCGCGCTTCGAACAGGCCGTAGAGTTCCTGGCCCTTGTGGAACACCGGGGTCTCCGGGGAGTTCAGGTACTTGGGCTTGTCGTCCCCGAGTACGCGGCCGCCGAAGGCGATGATGCGGCCACGGCTGTCGCGTATCGGGAACATCACGCGGTCGCGGAAGCGGTCATAGCGCTTGCCGGTCTCGGCGTTTTCCACCAGCAGGCCGGCATCGATCATGGCCTTTTGCTGGAGGGTGTCGCTGCTCAGGTGTTTATACAGGTTGTCCCAGCCCGGCGGAGCGAAGCCGAGACCAAAATCCCGAGCGATTTCGCCGGTGAGGCCGCGCCCTTTGAGGTAGTCGACAGCGGCCTTGCGCTGCGGATGGCTCTTGAGCGCCTGGCGGTAAAAGTCGGCAGCGGCGGTCAGCAGCGGGTACAGCGGCGAATCGGTGGGTTGCCGGGGTTTGTGCGGGCGACCACTGTCTTCGCGGGGCACTTCCATGCCGGCGGCTTTCGCCAGGTCCTCGACAGCCTGGGGAAAGTCCAGGTTGTCGTGGTCCATCAGGAAACCCAGGGCATTCCCGCCCGCGCCGCAACCGAAGCAGTAATAAAACTGCTTGTCGGGGCTGACGCTGAAGGATGGGGTTTTTTCTTTATGGAACGGGCAGCAGGCGGTGTAGTTTTTGCCGGCTTTTTTTAGCTGTACGCGTGAGCTGACAACATCGACGATGTCGGTGCGGTTCAGAAGGTCGTCAATAAAGCTCTGGGGAATCAGCCCGGCCATGGCGTTCTCGTCATCACTGCGTGTAAATGAGGACCCGTGACGTGTTCAAGCGCACGTATGGAGTGCTTGAGCATCATCGTCTGCATAGGTCATCAGGAAGTGTATCTGCCGAATATTCACTGAGGGTAGTTTCTGTTCAGTCTTCGGCATGGAAATGTTGCCCGGGCGTTCGGTCTAGGCCAATGGCGGCCTCGGAAACGCATTGTTGGGCACAGCCGATACAGTTGATCGTCTGTTTGAAGAATAGGTGTGCTCGTCAGTAGCCTTGTTAGGCTCGTCAGAAGAGACGTGCACCGCTGGCAAAAGAGCCAGCCCTGACGTGTGAAGCAGTGTCTCGGTCGCATGTGCGGCGTCGACGGTGAAGCATCAAGCGATATCCGCAAATGCCAACAGCCCGGCTGAGGGCCGGGCTTGGCAGAAGCTTGCTACGAACGTCTGTGTATTAGTACAGACGAACGGCGCGGCGCTGTTCGCGCTGAACTTTCTTAGCGTGACGCTTAACAGCGGCTGCTGCTTTGCGCTTACGCTCAGAAGTTGGCTTCTCATAAAATTCGCGGCTACGAACTTCAGCCAGAACACCGGCTTTTTCGCAGGAGCGCTTGAAACGACGCAGAGCTACGTCGAAGGGTTCGTTCTCTTTTACTTTGACGGCTGGCATCCAGAGCTACCTTCTTTCATTACCGGGAATCAACGTTCTCGTCGCAAAAAATTCGCGGCTGAGGTCGTCGGTTTTTAAGGGTTGCGGATGTTAACCCCTCATTGCCCGGAATGCAAAGCCTCTGATCGAAAACCGCTAGTCGGGAGGGGGAGTGGCGACTATTATGCGCGCCTTCGAATTCAGCCTCTACAAGGCGCAAACCCATGCTAGTACTGGGACTTGAAACCTCCTGCGACGAAACCGGAGTCGCACTATACGACAGTGAACGCGGGCTTTTGGCCGATGCACTGTTCAGTCAGATCGACCTGCATCGCGCCTATGGCGGCGTGGTGCCGGAGCTTGCCAGCCGCGATCACGTCAAGCGCATGCTGCCGCTGATCCGCCAGGTGCTGGATGAGGCCGGCTGTGTGGCAACCGAGATCGATGCCATCGCCTATACGGCAGGGCCCGGATTGGTCGGAGCCCTGCTGGTTGGGGCCTCTTGCGCCCAGGCGCTGGCCTTTGCCTGGGGCATTCCTGCCCTTGGCGTGCACCATATGGAAGGCCATTTATTGGCGCCCATGCTGGAAAAAACACCGCCAGAGTTCCCGTTCGTCGCTTTGTTGGTTTCGGGCGGGCATACGCAGCTGGTTCAGGTGGATGGGATCGGCCAATACACGCTGTTGGGCGAGTCGCTGGACGATGCCGCCGGCGAAGCGTTCGACAAAACCGCGAAGATGATGGGGCTTAATTATCCTGGCGGTCCGGAAATCGCCCGCCTTGCCGAAAACGGCGTTGCCGGCCGCTACACCTTCCCGCGACCGATGTGTGATCGTCCTGGCTTGATGTTCAGTTTCAGCGGCTTGAAAACCTCTGCCTTGAACACCTGGCAACAGAGTGTCAGCGCCGGGGACGACGGCCAGCAAGCCCGTTGCGACATCGCGCTGGCGTTCCAGCAGGCTGTGGTGGAGACTTTGACCATCAAGTGCAAGCGCGCCCTGAAACAGGCGGGCATGCAGCGGCTGGTGATCGCAGGCGGCGTCAGCGCCAACAAGGCGTTGCGCAGCTCCCTGGAAAAAATGCTCGGCGACATGAATGGCAATGTGTTTTACGCACGCCCTGAGTTCTGCACTGACAACGGCGCGATGATCGCCTATGCCGGTTGCCAGCGCTTGCAGGCCGGGCAGCACGAAAGCCTGGCGATCAGCGTGCAGGCGCGCTGGCCGATGGAGCAACTGCCGTCGTTGTAAGGGTTGAGGGCGCCGGGTTCGGGCGGGTATTTAAAAATGCCGTTCGCGCCCGGCAAACAGGTCGCGTAGATTGCCGCGGTGGCGCCAGACGATCAGCAGTGTCAGCACGCTCATCGGCACCAGCGCTTGCGGTTCCTGCCAAGCCAGCAACGGTAGGGTCAGTGGCGTGGCAATCAGCGCGGCCAGTGAGCTGGTGCGGGTCAGGTAGAACGTCAGCAGCCAGGCGAGCATGGCCAGTAACGCCGCAGGGGGGTAAATACCCAGCAGCATGCCGGCCGCCGTGGCGACGCCCTTGCCGCCGCGAAAGCGGAAGTACAACGGGAACAGGTGGCCCAGGACGGCGCATAGGCCCACCCAGGCTTGCTGTTGCAAGCTAAGGCCGACGAGGCTGGCGATGAGCACGGGCAGCAGGCCCTTGCACAGGTCGCCCAGCAAGGTCAGGACGGCGAGTTTCTTGCCGGCCAGGCGCAACATATTGGTGGCGCCGGCATTGCCTGAGCCACTCATTCGCGGGTCGGGATTTCCCGTCAAGCGGCTGAGCAAAATGGCGAAGGACAGCGAGCCGAGCAGGTAGGCGAAAATCGCCAGTGACCAAAACATGCTAACTATTCCGGGCGAGGACGCCCTGATTCTAACGGGGCATCGCGCCCTTGTCGTGCTGCGGAGAAAAGTGCTTGGACAGAGTGTTTATCGAAGGCCTGGAAGTCGACACCGTGATCGGGGCTTACGACTGGGAGCGCGGAATCCGGCAATGCCTGCGCCTGGACCTGAGCTTCGCCTGGGATAATCGCCCAGCTGCGGCCGGTGATGACCTGACCCTGGCACTGGATTACGCCAGGGTGTCTGCGCGTATCCAGGCCTTTGCCGAGCAGTCCCAGTACCAGTTGGTGGAAACCTTTGCCGAGCGCCTGGCCGAAGTGCTGATGAGTGAATTCCAGATTCCCTGGCTGCACCTCAAGTTGACCAAGCCCGGCGCGGTACCGGCTGCCAAGGGCGTGGGCGTGGAGATCGAGCGCGGATGTCGTTGACTCAGGTTTACCTCGGGCTTGGCAGCAATATCGAGCGCGAGGCTCGTTTATGCGCCGGCTTGGATGCGTTGGCGGGCTTTTTGACGGATATGCGCTGTTCAGCGGTGTTCGAAAGCCAGCCGGTGGGTATCAAGAGCGGGCCGTTTTTCAATCTGGTGGTGTCGGCTTATACCGACCTGCCATTGATGGAGTTGGACCGCCGCTTGAAATCCATCGAGGCCGACAATGGCCGCTACGCGCCCGACCGCAAAGGCCTGCCGCTGGACATCGATGTGTTGTTGTACGGCGATCTGGTGGGCGATTTTGATGGGTTGGTCCTGCCGCGAGCCGAAATTCTGAAAAACGCCTTTGTGTTGTGGCCGCTGTCGATGATGGCGCCGGAGCGTCTGCACCCGGAGGCGGGCAAGACAATGGCCGACTTGTGGCGAGACGCGCAAATTGATCAGGTATTGGCGCCTGTGGCGTTCGAGTGGCAGGGTCAGCCACTGACGCCGCTAGCTCTTTTGTAGGCGCCGAGCTTGCTCGCGAAAAACCTGAGGGCGCTGCGTCATCGTTGAGGTTCTTCGCGAGCACGCTCGCTCCTACAGGGGCTTTTGCTGTTCCTTGTAGGCTTTGAGTGCCTTGAGCCGTTCGCGCTTGAGCGCCTCGCCCAGTTCGGGGCCTTTGAAACCTTTTTCCAGCAACGGCGCTACCGGTACTTCGCGTGCAGCCTTTGCGGCTGCCCGTAAATAATCGGCCTGTGGATAACTGCGTTGCTCAAAACCCTGGCGGCCTCGAGCGTCCATTTCGCAGGCCGCCACGAATTCTTCAAAGCGTTGCGGCCGACGGTACACGTCGAAGCTTTGCAGCAAGTCCAGCAATGTCGAGGCCTTGAGCTCCAGTGCACGATGCCCATGGGTATGATATTGCCCCACGAGCAAGGCCAATTCCTGGCAATCCTTTGGCACCTTGAAGCGCTCGTTCACCGCTTTGATCAGCTTCAGGCCGCGCTGCTCGTGGGCAATATGCTGCGGTAACTTATCCACAGGCGTCAGGCCTTTACCCAAATCATGCAGCAGGCAGGCCCAGCGCACGCTCAGCGGTTGCTTGTGCAGGGCGGCCTGCTCCAGCACGCTCAAGGTGTGCACGCCGGTGTCTATTTCCGGGTGGTGCGCTGCGGGCTGCGGCACGCCGAACAGCGCATCCACCTCGGGCATCAAGGTTTTCAGCGCATCGCAGTCGCGCAGTACTTGGATAAATACCTGGGGTTGAGCTTCCATCAGCGCCCGTGAGATTTCCTTCCAACTGCGCTCGGGGGTAAGGGCCTCCAGCTCGCCGGACTCACTGAGTTGGCGCATTAACGCCAGCGTCTCAGGGGCGACTGTGAAGCCATGAGGCGCATAGCGCGCGGCGAAGCGTGCAACACGCAGCACTCGGAGTGGATCTTCGGCAAACGCGGGAGAAACATGCCGCAAAATACGCGCTTCAAGGTCGCGTTGGCCGTGGTAAGGATCAGTCAGATTACCTTCGTCGTCCTCCGCCATGGCATTGATGGTCAGGTCACGCCGGATCAGGTCTTCTTCCAGCGTAACGTCGGGGCTCGCATGGAACACAAAGCCACCGTAACCCCGGCCATTCTTGCGTTCGGTGCGAGCGAGGGCGTATTCGTCACCGTTTTTCGGGTCGAGAAATACCGGGAAATCGGCGCCCACCGGTTTATAACCCTTGGCGAGCATCTCTTCGGCCGTCGCGCCAACGACGACGCGGTCGATATCGGTGACCTCGATGCCCAGAAGGCGATCACGCACGGCGCCGCCGACTTTGTAGATTTTCATGAAAAAGCCTCCATTAGCGGCACAGGATAACGCCTGAGCCTGGCCAATGGAGGCTTTGCTGTTTCAGAGGTGAACGACGGCCATGTCCAGGCGGCCGTAGTCATTGTCGTTATGATCGCTGCGCGGTGGCACATGGTGGGTTTTCATCACTTGATCGCCCTGCAGGGTTTCCAGATGAATATCAAAACCCCACAGCCGATGCAGGTGCTTGAGCACTTCCTCAGTGGATTCGCCCAAGGGTTTGCGGTCGTGCTGCTGGTGACGCAAGGTCAACGAACGGTCGCCACGCACATCGATGCTGTAGATCTGCACGTTAGGCTCGCGGTTACCGAGGTTGTATTGCGCGGCGAGGGTTTCGCGAATGATGCGGTAGCCGGGTTCGTCGTGGATGGCAGGCACCACCAAGTCATCCTTGAGGTCGTCGTCCAGGATGCTGAACAGCTTGAGGTCGCGGATTACCTGGGGCGACAGGTACTGCAGGATAAAACTCTCATCCTTGAAGCTGCTCATGGCGAACTTGATGGTCGATAGCCAGTCGCTGCCGGCGATTTCCGGGAACCAGCGGCGGTCTTCCTCTGTGGGGTGCTCGCACATACGGCGAATATCGCGGTACATGGCAAAACCCAGCGCATAAGGGTTAATGCCGTTGTAATACGGGCTGTCGAAACCTGGCTGGAAGACCACGCTGGTATGGGACGTGAGGAACTCCATCATAAAGCCGTCAGTGACCAGGCCTTCGTCGTACAGGTCGTTCATCAGCGTGTAATGCCAGAAGGTGGCCCAGCCTTCGTTCATCACCTGGGTTTGGCGCTGTGGATAAAAATATTGCGCGATCTTGCGTACGATGCGCACGATTTCGCGCTGCCAGGGTTCGAGCAGAGGAGCGTGTTTTTCCAGGAAATACAGGATGTTTTCCTGCGGTTCGGCGGGGAAGCGTGCATTGTCCTTGTCGCTGTTTTTGTCGGCGCGCTTGGGGATGGTGCGCCACAGGTCGTTGATCTGTTTCTGCAGGTGCTCCTCGCGTTCCTTCTGGCGCAGGCGCTCCTCTTCGGCGGAAATAGGATAGGGACGCTTATAGCGATCGACCCCGTAATTCATCAGCGCATGGCAGGAGTCCAACAGGTCTTCCACCGCATCAATACCGTGGCGCTCCTCGCACTGCATGATGTATTGCTTGGCGAACACCAGGTAATCGATGATCGAACTGGCATCGGTCCAGGTGCGAAACAGGTAGTTGCCCTTGAAGAAACTGTTATGCCCATAGCAGGCATGAGCTACCACCAGCGCCTGCATGCAGATGGTGTTTTCTTCCATCAGGTACGCGATGCACGGGTCGGAGTTGATCACGATTTCGTAGGCCAGGCCCATCTGGCCACGGGTGTACGACTTCTCGGTACTGAGGAAGTGTTTCCCGTAGGACCAATGGTGATAGCCCAGGGGCATGCCCACGGAGGCATAGGCATCCATCATCTGTTCAGCGGTGATGACTTCTATCTGGTTGGGGTAGGTGTCCAGGGCATAACCCGCCGCGATACGGCTGATTTCCCGGTCATAGGCCTGGATCAGTTCAAAGGTCCACTCGGAGCCGGTGGAAATGGGTTGGCGCTTGTTCTCTTTTTTGGCGGTCATGTCACTAACCTGCGCTGGAAGAGTTCACGGAAGACCGGGTAGATATCGCCGGCCGAGACCAGTTGCTGCTGGGCGAACGTGTCGGCAAAGGCTTCGCCGATGCGCTCGTATTCGAACCACAGGGCCTGGTGCTCACGAGGGGTGATTTCGACGTAAGTGTAGTACTGCACGAACGGCATGATCTGGTTGATCAAGATGTCCCGGCAGATCGGCGAGTCGTCGTTCCAGTTGTCGCCGTCGGAGGCCTGGGCGGCGTAGATGTTCCACTCGTTGGCGGGGTAGCGCTCGGCCATGATCTCCTGCATCAGCTTCAGTGCACTGGAAACGATGGTGCCGCCGGTTTCCCGCGAGTAGAAAAACTCCTCTTCGTCCACTTCCCGGGCGCTGGTGTGATGGCGGATGAACACGACGTCGATCTTGTCGTAGTTCCGTTTCAGGAACAGGTACAGCAGGATAAAGAAACGCTTGGCGATGTCCTTGGTGGCTTGGGTCATGGAGCCGGAAACGTCCATCAGGCAGAACATCACAGCCTTGGAGCTGGGGTTGGGTTGCTTGACCAGCAGGTTGTACTTCAAGTCAAAGGTATCGAGGAACGGCACGCGGTGAATGCGCGCGCTGAGTTTTTCGATTTCTGCCTCGATTTCCTGAATATCGCCGAAGTTGTCCGGCTCTTCGCGCTTCAAACGTGCCAACTCTTCCTTGGCCTGCTTGAGTTTGGCGCGGCTGCTGCCCGACAGGGCGATGCGCCGTGCATGGGCTGAGCGCAGGGTACGGATGATGTTGATGCGCGAAGGGTTGCCCTCGTTGCTGATCCCTGCGCGTACGGTCTTGAAGGTGTCGGTGCCGGTGAGGTTGCGCTTGACCAGGTTGGGCAGTTCCAGGTCTTCGAACATGAATTCGAGGAATTCTTCCTGGGTGATCTGGAACACGAATTCGTCCATGCCTTCGCCAGAGTTGCCGGCCTTGCCCGGGCCTTTGCCACCACCGCCGCCTTGTGGGCGCTGGATATGTTCGCCGGTGGTGAATTCCTTGTTGCCGGGGTGCACCACGGTCTGTTTGCCGCCGCGGCCATGGTGGAGCACCGGTTCGTCGATGTCCCGGCCGGGAATGCTGATTTGTTCGCCATGCTCCATGTCGGTGATGGAGCGGCGGCTGACGGCCTCTTCTACCGCCTTTTTGATGTGGTCACGGTAACGCCGCAGGAAACGCTGGCGGTTTACCGTGCTCTTGTTCTTGCCATTGAGGCGTCGGTCGATCACATAGCTCATGGGGAGCCCTCCGGGCAGCTTCACGTTACAAGCTTCAAGCCGCGAGCTGGAAGCTTAGGGACAAGCGGTCAACTGCCAGGCAGGATGCCTGGCAGTGTGCGCTTGCCGCTGCCTTACTGTGATTTGCGAACCCGCAGGTACCACTCGGAGAGCAGCCGTACCTGTTTGTCGGTGTAGCCTCGCTCGACCATGCGTGTGACGAAGTCGTTGTGTTTTTGTTGATCCTCCTTGCTGGCCTTGGCGTTGAAGCTGATGACGGGTAGCAGGTCCTCGGTGTTGGAGAACATTTTCTTCTCGATGACCACCCGCAGCTTCTCGTAGCTGAGCCAAGTGGGGTTCTTGCCGTTGTTGTTGGCACGGGCGCGCAGTACGAAGTTGACGATTTCGTTGCGGAAATCCTTCGGATTGCTGATGCCGGCGGGTTTCTCGATTTTTTCCAGTTCTTCGTTTAGGGCCACGCGGTTGAGGATTTCGCCGGTTTCCGGGTCGCGGTATTCCTGGTCCTGGATCCAGAAATCGGCGTACAGCACGTAGCGGTCGAAGATGTTCTGGCCGTACTCGCTGTAAGACTCCAGGTAAGCGGTCTGGATTTCCTTGCCGATAAACTCGATGTAGCGCGGCGCCAGGTATTCCTTGAGGAAGCGCAGGTAGCGCTCACGGGTTTCGGCCTGGAACTGCTCCTGTTCAATCTGTTGCTCCAGCACATAGAGCAAGTGCACCGGGTTGGCGGCAATCTCATGGGGGTCGAAGTTGAAAACTTTGGACAGGATCTTGAACGCAAAGCGCGTCGACAGACCGTTCATGCCCTCGTCCACACCGGCTGTGTCACGGTACTCCTGGATCGACTTGGCCTTGGGATCGGTGTCCTTGAGGTTTTCGCCGTCGTAGACGCGCATCTTCGAATAGATATTGGAGTTCTCCGGCTCCTTGAGGCGCGACAGCACAGTGAACTGGGCAAGCATCTTCAGGGTGTCGGGCGCGCAGTGGGCCTTGGCCAGGGAGCTGTTGAACAGCAGCTTGTCGTAAATCTTGATTTCATCACTGACCCGCAGGCAGTACGGTACCTTGACGATATAGATCCGGTCGATGAAGGCTTCGTTGTTCTTGTTGTTGCGGAAGGTATGCCATTCCGATTCGTTGGAGTGGGCCAGCAGGATCCCGGTGAACGGAATTGCCCCCAGGCCTTCAGTACTGTTGTAGTTACCTTCCTGGGTAGCGGTCAGCAGTGGGTGCAGCACCTTGATCGGTGCCTTGAACATCTCCACGAATTCCATCAGGCCCTGGTTGGCCCGGCACAGTGCGCCCGAATAGCTGTAGGCATCGGCATCGTTCTGCGGGAATTCTTCCAGCTTACGGATATCGACCTTGCCCACCAGCGCCGAAATGTCCTGGTTGTTTTCATCACCTGGTTCGGTCTTGGCCACACCAATCTGGTTAAGGATCGACGGGTAGAGTTTCACCACGCGGAACTGGCTGATATCACCACCGAACTCGGCCAGGCGCTTGGTGGCCCAGGGCGACATAATGGTGTTGAGGTAGCGCCGCGGGATGCCGAAGTCTTCCTCGAGGATCGCGCCATCTTCCGTGGCGTTGAACAGGCCCAGGGGCGACTCGAAGACGGGCGAGCCCTTGATCGCATAGAAGGGCACCTTCTCGATCAATTGCTTGAGCTTTTCGGCCAGGGACGACTTGCCTCCGCCGACCGGGCCGAGCAGATAGAGGATCTGCTTCTTCTCTTCCAGGCCTTGGGCGGCATGGCGGAAGTAGGAAACGATCTGGTCGATGCATTCTTCCATCCCATGGAAGTCTTCAAAGGCCGGATAGCGGCGGATCACCTTGTTGGAAAATATCCGCGACAGGCGCGAATTATTGGCGGTTTCCACCAGTTCTGGCTCGCCAATCGCCAGTAGCAGGCGTTCGGCGGCAGAGGCGTAGGTGCTGCGGTCCTGTTTGCACAGTTCGAGATACTCCTGAAGCGTGAGTTCTTCCTGCTGTGTGGACGCGAAGCGTTGTTGGAAGTGGCTAAAGATACTCATGACGTCGTCACCTCGCTCGATACGTGGAGCCGACGCCGGATCAATCAGTCGATGCTGGCAGTCATTGGCGCACGCCAATGGCTGTTTTCCCCCCAGAACACCCTGAAACGCTACCGATGACCCGAACGCCGGTGTACCGGCTCTCCCCTGATTCGGATGGCCTGCGCTTAAGGATAGTTCGGAATCCGGGAGGTCAAGGCGCGATGCGCAATTAGTTTGGCTGCGCCGTTCGTCAGAAACGGCGCAAGCCCAAGCATCACGCGGGGTAGCGGGGTGTGAAAAAAATTATTGCGAATTGCCTGAAGAAATTTCCGCAGGAAAGGTCGCACGCCACAGCTCAAACCCGCCGTCCAGGCTATAGACGTCGGAGAAACCCTGGCTGATCAGATACGCGGCTGCGCTCTGGCTGGAATTGCCGTGGTAGCAGGCCACGATCAGCGGCGCATCGAGGTCAGCGGCGCGGATGAAGTCGGCGATGTTGACGTTGTCCAAGTGCTGGGCGCCGGTGATGTGAGCGGCGGCATAAGTAGGCTGGTCGCGGATGTCGACGACTACAGCACCTTGCTCGCGCAGGGCTTGTGCTTCTTGGGGAGGGATACGTTTGAATTCGGTCATGGCGGGCTCCTATTGCTTGGCGGTGGCCGGCTGGGTAATGGAAAGGGGCGATTCGCACTGGCAGTCGAGGCGTTCGCCTGTGTCGATGTTCATCAGGGTCATGGCACCGCCCCACACGCAGCCGGTGTCGAGGGCGAACACGCCGGGCTCATCGCACTTGCCTTCCAGCGCGGCCCAGTGGCCGAAGATGATCTTTGTGTCACGGGTCTTGCGTTCCTTGTAGGCGAACCAGGGCTTGTAGCCGGGGAGGGCGGTGTCGGCGCCTTCCTTGCTTTTGAGGTCCAGTTTGCCTTCGGCCGTGCAGAAGCGCATCCGCGTAAAGTAGTTGGTGATGACTCGCAGGCGGGCGACGCCGGTGAGGTCGTTGTCCCACTTTACTGGGTCGTTGCCGTACATGCCGTCGAGGTAAGCGGTGTACAGGTTGTCATCGGCCAATGCACTTTCAACTTCGGCGGCGCACTTGAGGGCTTTTTTCAGCGTCCACTGCGGCGGGATGCCGGCATGCACCAAGGCCATGTTGCGGCCTTCATCGTAGTGCATGAGTTTTTGCCGGCGCAGCCAGTCGAGCAGTTGAGCGCGGTCTGGGGCTTCGAGGATTTCCCGCAGGGTGTCGCCTTTTTTGAGGCGTTCGATATTGTTGCCGGCCGCAAGCAAATGCAGGTCATGGTTGCCCAGCACGCATACCAAGGAGTCACGCAGGCCATAGAGGTAGCGCAGGGTTTCCAGGGACTGTGGGCCGCGGTTGACCAAGTCGCCCACCAACCACAAGCGATCATTTGCCGGGTCGAAGGCTACGCGCTCCAGCAGGCGCTTGAGAGGGTCAAGGCAGCCTTGCAGGTCGCCGACCGCGTACGTCGCCATCAGTGCAGCGCTCCTGGCACGGCCAGGCGGAAGGGCTTGATGATTGCATCGAACAGTTGGCCGTCGGTGGCCTTCATTTGATACGAGCCTTGCATGGTGCCGACCTTGGAGGTCATCACCGTGCCGCTGCTATAAGTGTGGCTGGCGCCGCTGTCGATCAACGGCTGCTGGCCGACAACGCCTGCCCCGCGCACTTCCTCGACCTGGCCGTCGCCATCGGTGATGACCCAGTGGCGCGACAGCAGCTTGGCCGGTACCAGCCCGTTGTTCTTCACTGTAATGGTGTAGGCAAAGGCGAAGCGGTTATGTTCGGGTTGCGATTGGTCCGCCAGGAAGCGGGTGACGACGCTGACGTCTATCTGATAGCGAGGATCGGACATGCAAGAGGCCTTAAAAGCGAAGGACAGCAGATGCGGGTCAGTCTAGGCCAAGAGGAGGGCACTAGGCCAGACATGCTGTCTGATGCTCTGTAGGAGCGAGCTTGCTCGCGAAGGTCGTCAACGATAACGCGTTCAGTCTGAAAAAACGTGGCGCCTGTTAATTCTTCGCGAGCAAGCTCGCTCCTACAGTTTTGTCATTCCGCTGTTGGCGCTGGCTGGATGGCAAGCTGGTCAGCCAGGCGCACGAACGCGGCCAGGTCCAGTTGCTCGGGGCGCAGGCCGCCGTCGACGCCAGCGGCTTCGATCTCGGCGTTGCTCAGCAGGGCCTTGAGGGTGTTACGCAGGGTCTTGCGGCGTTGGTTGAACGCTTCGCGTACCACACGCTCCAGCAGTTTGTGATCCTTGGCCGGGTGCGGCAGCACGGCATGCGGCACCAGGCGCACGATGGCCGAATCAACCTTCGGCGGCGGGTTGAACGCGCCCGGGCCGACGTTGAACAGGTGCTCCACGCGGCAGTGATACTGGACCATGATCGACAAGCGGCCCCAGTCACCACCGCCAGGGCCTGCGGCCAGGCGCTCCACCACTTCCTTTTGCAGCATGAAGTGCATGTCGCGGATAATCCCTGCGTTGTTCAGCAGGTGGAAAATCAGCGGCGTGGAAATGTTGTACGGCAGGTTACCCACCACCCGCAGGCTGTTGGGCGCAGCGCCAAGGCTGTTGAAGTCAAACTTCAGCGCGTCGCCCTGGTGCAGGTTGAAGTTGGCTTTGCCGGCGAACTGCTGGTTGAGGATCGGGATCAAGTCCTTGTCCAGTTCCACCACGTCCAGTTGCCCACCGCTGGCCAGCAGGCCTTGTGTCAGCGCGCCCTGGCCCGGGCCGATTTCCAGCAGGCGGTCTTCTGGCTTGGCGTGGATGGAGCGCAGGATACGGTCGATCACGCCAGCGTCGTGCAGGAAGTTTTGCCCGAAGCGCTTGCGCGCCCGGTGTTGGTAATGCTCAGTCATATACGGGTCTCGGCCATCTGATAGGCGGTTTCCAGGGCCACGTGCAGGCTGCCGGTATCGATCTTGCCGCTGCCTGCGAGGTCCAGGGCAGTGCCATGGTCGACGGAGGTGCGGATGATCGGCAGGCCCAGTGTCACGTTGACTGCGGCGCCGAAGCCTTTGTATTTCAGCACGGGCAGCCCCTGGTCATGGTACATCGCCAGCACTGCGTCGCAGTGCTCCAGATATTTGGGGGTAAACAGAGTGTCTGCAGGCAATGGGCCGCGTAGGTCCATGCCTTCTTGGCGCAGGCGCTCTAATGTCGGTTCAATGATGTCGATTTCTTCATGGCCCAAGTGGCCGCCTTCACCGGCGTGGGGGTTGAGCCCACAGACCAGGATACGCGGTTGGGCAATGCCGAATTTGTGTTGCAGGTCACTGTGCAGGATGCGCGTAACACGCTCCACACGCTCGGCGGTAATGGCATCGGCGATTTCACGCAGCGGCAAGTGGGTGGTCACCAGCGCCACACGCAGGCCACGGGTGGCGAGCATCATCACCACTTGAGCGGTATGGGTCAGTTCCGCGAGGAATTCGGTATGGCCGGAAAAGGCGATGCCGGATTCGTTGATCACGCCTTTGTGCACCGGAGCGGTGATCATGCCGGCAAAGTCGCCGTCGATGCAGCCTTGGCCCGCACGGGTCAGCGTCTCTAGCACAAATGCCGCGTTGGCCGTGTTCAACTGCCCGGCCACCACCTTGGCCTGCAGCGGGGTGTCCCACACATACAGGCTACCGGCCGGCGCCGGCAGGTCGGGCCAGTCGCCCGGCGCCACGTCCAGCAGGTTGACGGCCACACCCAGCTGCGCGGCCCGCTCAAGGAGCAGGTCGCGGCTGGTAATGGCAATCAGGGGGTGTGGCTGGGGTTGCGAGGCGAGCAGCAGGCACAGGTCTGGACCAATGCCGGCTGGCTCGCCGGGTGTCACCGCGAAACGCTGGGGTTTCACTGGGGTGCCTGGTCGGTGCCTGTTTGCTCGGCGCCTGGCAGCTTGTTCTCTACATACGCTTCGTCACGGATCTGACGCAGCCAGGTTTGCAGCTCTTCGTCGTATTTGCGGTTACGCAACACGGTCAGGGCTTGTTGCTCGCGGGCCTGGGTGGTGTTGTCCGTGGCGCGACGGCCAAGCACTTCCAGCACATGCCAGCCGTATTGAGTCTTGAAGGGCTTGGACAATACGCCTTGTGGCGTCTCGGCCATGACCTGCTGGAACTCAGGCACCAGGGCTTTCGGGTCGATCCAGTTCAGGTCGCCGCCGTTAAGGGCAGAACCTGGATCTTCCGAGAAGCTTTTGGCCAGGGTGGCGAAGTCTTCACCGCTTTCAATGCGGTCGTAGATCTTCTGGGCCAGTTCCTTGGTTTGGGCCTCGGTGCGGATTTCGCTCGGTTTGACCAGGATGTGACGAACATGGACTTCGTCTTTCAGCGAGGTCTCGCCGCCGCGGCGTTCCAGCAACTTCAGGATGATGAAACCACCCGGAGTGCGTGCTGGCTGGGTAATGCCGCCGACTTCCATGGCGCTCAATTCGCGATCAAACGGAGGTGGCAATTGAGCAGCTTTACGCCAGCCCATGTCACCGCCTTCAAGAGCGTTGTCGCTGCCGGACTGAGCAATGGCCATCTGGGCAAAATCTGCACCCGCTTTCAGGCGCTCGTAGATCGCCTGGGTTTTAGCGGCGGCGGCATTAAGCTGCTCAGAGTTGGCTCCGTCCGGGGTTGGGATCAGGATATTGGCCAAGTGCAGCTCTTCGGAGAGCTGCATCTTGCCCAGGTCCGAGGCCAGGAAGTTCTTCACTTCCTGCTCGGACACCTGAACCCGCTCGGCCACACGGCGCTGGCGCACACGGCTGATGATCATTTCACGCTTGATCTGGTCACGGGCGTCCTCATAGGACAAACCATCGCGAGCCAGGGCGGCGCGGAACTGATCAATGCTCATGTTGTTACGCTGAGCGATGGTGCCAACGGCCTGGTTCAATTCTTCGTCCGAAATACGGATGCCGGAACGGGCGCCAATCTGCAATTGCAGGTTTTCGACGATCAGACGCTCCAGCACCTGGGGTTCCAGAACGCTGCTCGGTGGTACACCACCGCCACGCTTGGCGATGGTTTGCTGAACTTCCTTGACCCGTTGGTCCAGCTGGCTCTGCATGATCACGTCGTTGTCGACGATGGCCGCTACTTTATCCAGCTGTTGAACTGCGGCGTGTGCCGAAACAGTACCCAGGAACAGCGCGCCCAGCACTAGCGGGCGCAAACACTCAGAAAGCTTTGTCTTCACGTTCACGATAACCTTCAATGCCTTTGTCGAGGAAGCTCTCTACCTTGGCGCCGGTCAGGCCGCCGAGTCCTTTAAGGACGATCTGGAAGAAGAGCCCGTGGTCACCCTTTTCGTTCTGAGGGGCGAGCTGCGTGTATTCGTCGTTGGAAACCCAGTAACGGTTGATGACGCGCAGTTTCCAGCAGCAGTTGTCGTACTCGAAACCACCGAAGGCTTCCAGGGTACGGTTGCGGGCATAGTCATACTGCCAGCGGGTGATCAGGTTCCACTGCGGAACGATCGGCCACATCATCGAGAAGTCGTGTTGTTGGATTTTGTAGTAATCCTTCACAAAATCCTTGTCACCTTCCTGGCCAAAGTCACCGCCGAACTGCCATTTGCCGGTCAGTTGGTTGTAGACAACCTGGTCGTTGCGATAGCGGTAGCCCAGGTTGACGACCTTGTTCGGGTTGTCTTCCGGCTGGTAGTGGAACATTGCGCTGCCGGAGCGAGGGCTATGGGTCTCGGTATCCCAGTTGTAGTCGGCTGTGGCGCGCCAGTCGCGGTTGAAGCGGAACTCGTACTCCAGTGCAACAGGAGATACGTCCGAGTGCGCATCATCACGTGTCTTGGCATCTACGCCCGGCAATTGAACTTCGCGATCCTTGAAGTACACCGCTTGGCCGATGGAAGCACGTTGACGTTCGAAACCGTTTTCTTCAATCCAGCGGCTGGTAAGGCCAAAGGACAGCTTGTTCTCGTCGCCGATACGGTCGGAACCGCTGAAGCGGTTATCCCGGAAAAGCGAGGAGTAGCTGAAAGAGTTTTCACTGGTGTCGAAGACCGGAATGTCACTTTGATCTTTGTTCGGCACATAGAGGTAGAACGCACGAGGTTCGAGGGTCTGGTTGTAGTCTTTGCCGAACCAATTGGTTTTACGGTCGAAGTACAGGCCGCTGTCGATGCTGGCGATAGGCACGGAGCGATCTTGCGAGCTGTTAAACGTCTGGCCGGCCAAGGCCATTTGGTCCTTGCCTTTACCATCGAGATCCAAGTCGTATTTGGTATAGACGTACTTCAACTTCGGCGTGATGAAGCCGTAGCTCCAGTTCATCGGGTACGAGACGGCGGGTGCAACGTTCAGGCGAGTACCGTTTGCGCGGGTCAGACCTGTTACGTTTTCATCCAGGCGACGCTCTCCGATGGTGCCATCAGCATTAAACGGGCCACCATCCTGGTTGCGAACTCTACCGCTACGCAGGTCACGATCAAACCTGACTGCTTCTGTCTCATAGGAGAAGTTCAACCCTGCCGGTTGAAACGGGAGGGTGCCGTTAAATGTAATTTGCGGTAGTCGATCATACGGAGTGATCTGGGAAATCGTTGCCAGTTGGTACGACTGCAAGTTCACGGCAGCCTGGTAGCTGTCGCCACGGTAGCTCACGGTACCCTGTTGGTTCAGGAAGTCCTGGCTCTGAACGCCTTCCTGGTAGGACTTCAAATCCTGGAAATAGAACGGATCACTGATCTTGGTGTAATCGACCAAGGTCGTCAGACGCGAATCTAGCCCACCCTTATGCTGCCAATTGAGCATATAGCGGGTTTTTTCGTAATCGGTCTGCTTCTTCCGCTCGTCATTGTCGTCGTTGAGGTAAGCCCCACCAAACTGCCCTTCACTCGACTTGGTCAGATAGCGGAATTCGCCCTCCATCAACATGCCGCGCTTGGTCATGTACTGCGGGTACAACGTGGCATCGTAGTTCGGTGCCAGGTTGAAGTAGTACGGCGTTACCAGCGTAAAGCCAGTTTCCCCACCGGTGCTGAAGCTCGGCGGCAGGAAGCCGGATTGACGACGGTCGTCGATCGGGAAGTAGATGTACGGGGTGTACAGGATCGGGATGTTCTTGACCCGCAACGTCGCGTTGGTCGCCGTACCGAAACCGGTGGCGGGGTTCAGCGTGATGTTGTTGCCCTTGAGCTGCCAGGCGTTGCTGTCCGGCTCGCAGGTGGTGTACGTACCGTCCTTGAGACGGATGATCGCGTTCTCTGCACGCTTGGCGTAGAGCGCGTTACCGCGGATGCGCGACTTGTGCATCACGTATTCGGCGTTGTCGATCTGGGCGGCGCCGGTGTCGAGCTGAACCTGGGCATGGTCGCCCACGATCAGGGCACCGTTGTCGCGCAGGCGCACTTTGCCGTTCAGTTCGCCACGGTTCTCGGCCTGGTACAGGCTGGCTTCGTCCGCTTCCAGCTGCATGCTGCCCTGGCGCATGACCACGTCACCGGCCAGGGTAGCGACCTGCTGCTCCTGCTCGTAACGAGAGGCCTTGGCGCCGATGAAGGTCGGTGCATCGCTCTTGTTCGTCTTGTCGTTCATGCCAGGACGAGTCGGCTCGATGTACGCGCCGCCGCAGTAAGGGCCGGTTTCGGCCAGCTGTGCTGCGGTCAGCTTGTCGCGAGGTACCCAGTCCAGGTGGCTGTAGTCAGCACTGCGCGAACGCAGGCCGCGGCCCTTGGATTCGGTGACCAGCATGGTCTTGGGTTCGGCGTCGACGCTGCCGCCAGCTTTGCCTTGCGGCGTGCTGTTGGCCGAGCTGACGGCAGCACCGTCATGCACCGGGCGCGGTGGCAATGGGGCGGCGGCCGTCTTCGGCGCGCAATCCCAGGCACCCGAAGCAGAGACTGAGCAGTCATACTGTTCCGCGGCGACCACGAATGAGGTGGCGAAAGGTTGCAAGGCCAGCAGACTGCCGGTTACCAGCAACGGAAATTTTCTACGAAACGCGGGGGATTTCAATGCCATCTTATTAGTCCGGGCTTCCTGCGTGCCATCTGCCCGCGGTTTGGGCCGCACGCCTCTCGATGGTCTGAAAAAGATGCGTGATAATAAAGCATGCCCCGCTTGACGGCTAGCGCCGTCGGAGACCCTTGTAATGCCCGAGCACGATCTACGTTTACAACAGCTGGAAGTCTGGCTGGATGAGCAGTTGCCGATCCTCTTCAACGCTCAGGACTGGGGCCCCGTGCCCCCGGCCACATTGACCGCGGCCAGCAGCGACGCGAGTTTCAGGCGTTATTTTCGATGGGAGGGCGGTGCCCATACGTTCGTCGTCATGGACGCGCCACCCCCCCAGGAAAACTGCAAACCTTTCGTCGATATTGCGCATTTGCTCGCGAAATCGGGAATAAATGTGCCAAAAATTTATGCAGAAGATTTGCCCCGTGGCTTTCTTTTGCTCAATGACCTGGGCAGAAAAACCTATCTGGACGTGATTGACGGTGAAAATGCCGATCAATTATTTGCCGATGCCATCGACGCGCTGCTGGCTTTCCAGCAATTGCCGATGGATGCGCCGTTGCCCAGCTATGACGTGGCCTTATTGCGTCGCGAGCTGGAACTGTTCCCGGAATGGTACGTGCGTCGTCACCTGGGCATCGACCTCGACCCTGAGCAACAAGCCCTCTGGCAACGTGCCAGCCAGCAGTTGATCGACAGCGCCCTGGCCCAGCCCAAGGTGCTGGTACACCGCGACTACATGCCGCGCAACCTGATGATCAGTGAGCCAAGCCCCGGCGTGCTGGACTTTCAGGACGCGGTCTACGGCCCGGTGACCTACGACATCACCTGCCTGTTCAAGGACGCCTTCCTCAGTTGGCCCCAGGCCCGCGTGCGTGAATGGCAGCGCGGCTATTGGCAGCGCGCCGGGCAGTTGGGGATTCCCGTACAGGACGACTTTGAAGAGTTCCTGCGTGCCAGCGACCTGATGGGCGTGCAGCGTCACCTCAAGGTTATCGGCATTTTTTCGCGTATCTGCCACCGCGACGGCAAGCCCCGCTACCTGGCCGACGTGCCGCGTTTCTTTGCTTATATAGACGCGGTGCTGGCGGACCGACCTGAGTTGAGTGACCTGGGCGAATTGCTCGCCAGCCTGCGCGAACCTGCCGAGGCCAGCGTATGAAGGCGATGATCCTGGCGGCGGGCAAGGGCGAGCGCATGCGCCCGCTCACCCTGCATACGCCCAAACCGCTCGTGCAAGCCGGCGGCAAGCGGCTGATCGAGTATCACCTTGAAGCCTTGGCGAAGGCCGGCTTTATCGAGATCGTGATCAACCACGCCTGGCTCGGCGAGCAGATCGAAAGCTACCTGGGCGACGGTGCCCAGTTCGGTCTGCGCATCCGCTACTCCCCGGAGGGTGAACCGCTGGAAACGGGGGGCGGCATATTCCAGGCATTGCCGCTGCTGGGCGACGAACCGTTTCTGGTGGTCAATGGCGATATCTGGACGGACTACGATTTCACCCAGCTCAAGCAGCCGATCCGGGGCCTGGCGCACTTGGTGATGGTCGACAACCCTGCGCACCACCCGTCGGGCGGGGATTTCTACCTGGATCACGGTGTGCTTCATGATGCCGCGCCCGGTGCCGATAACCTGACCTTCAGTGGCATTTCAGTGCTCGACCCCAAGTTGTTCGCGGGTTGCAGCGCCGGTGCCTTCAAGCTGGCCCCGCTGTTGCGCGAGGCGATGGCCAAAGGTCTGGTAACGGGGGAGCACATGGCGGGACGCTGGGTGGATGTGGGGACGCTGGAGCGACTGGCGCAGGTCGAAACCTTGCTGACAGCGGGGCAGTAGGATGTTGTGGCCAGGGACGCTGATCGGCGCCGGGGCTGGCTTTGCCATTGCCAGTATTCCGGGGGCTTTGTTGGGGGCATTGCTGGGGCAGGCGCTGGATCGCCGCCTGCAACTGCACAGTTGGGCGCAGTTGCGTGAACGCCTGGGTGGGCGCCCGGCTTTGCGCAACGATGAACTGTTATTTGTGCTGCTGGGGCGCTTGGCCAAGAGTAACGGCCGGGTAGTCGATGGGCATATCCAGCAAGCGCGCCAGGAAATGCGCGCACTGGACATGACTGAGCCGGCCCAGCGCCGCGCGATCAGCGCCTTCAACGGGGGTAAGTCCGGCAGCGACCGGGTACGCAGTTACCTACGGGTGCTCAAGACGCAGCCCCATGCGGCGGAGGGCGTGCTGCGCGCCTGTTGGCGCATGGCGTGGGCGGACGGTCGGGCGGATGCTGCCGAGCGCGACCTGATCGACCAGTGGGGCAAGTGGTTGGGCTGGACGCCGCAACAGCTGCAGGCATTGGCGAGCGATTACGCGCCGGAGCGCAAGCCACTGGCCAATCGTGGCGGTGCCTATCAGGAGGCGTTGCGTATTTTGGGGGTGACGGCAACCACTGAACCATCGGTGATCAAGCGCGCCTACCGCCGCCTGCTCAGCCGCCACCATCCGGACAAGATCGCCGGCACGGGAGCCAGCCCCGCGCAAGTGCGTGAGGCGACCGAGCGAACCCGAGAGTTGCATAACGCCTATGCGTTGATTCGTGAGCGGCGGGATTTTCGCTGAGGCTATCGCCACTCAACTCCATGTGGGAGGGGCAAGCCCTAATACCCTGTAGGAGCGAGCAAGTTCGCTCCTACAGAGAGCGATGTTGCCCCGATAGCGGAGTGTCAGTCTGCGCTGCCCTGCGGGCTCAACCATCCCCGAACCCTGCGGTACAACTGCTCTTGCTCGGCCGCGCTATTACCGGGCAACGCCGTGAGCGACACCTGTTTATAGCCGTCATTCTTCGAGCGCTTGGCCGTCTGAAGTCGTTCCTGGGCGTTTTTGCGGTCTTGGGCGCCCTCTTGATAGAACACGTCCGCCGTGGGCACCTTCAAAACCGGCGCCAGTTGTTGCAGGTCTGGTTGGCGAGCCGCGGGCGTCTTGCCGGCCACCATCACCAACCTCTGCACTTGAGAAGGTTGTTTCTCGCTCAGGTAGCGGGCCGCCCACCAGGCGCCGGTGCCATGGCCGAGCAACACCACGCTGCGGGCGTTTTGGGTCTGGGCGAAGGCGACGGCGGCGTCGATACGGTCGAAGATGCGCTTGGCGTCGGTCTTGTCCTGCTCATCCGCCCCCGGCACCACCGCCGGGTCAGTGCCTTCGGCCTCGGCACTGGCGGCCTGTTCGACCGGTTTGGCAGCGGTGCTGCCGTCCTTGCTGCTGGTATCGACCGCCGCTGTCGGCGGTTCGATGACCCGTGGCGGCAGGGTGTCTACATTGACGTCAGGCAATGACAGGCTGAGGGTGCCCCAGGCGGCGTCCGGCAACTTGCGCCGCAGAGGCGCGATGGCCTGCGGCCAGTCCGCGTTCTCCCCAGCACCGGGTATGAGGATCACCACACCCTCGGCTTCGGCGCTGTTGGCAGGTTTCCACAGCGCCAGGAACGAATCGCTCCCAGCCTGCAATTGCTGTTGCTCCTGCTGCGGCACTTGCCGTTCGAGCGCGCTGGCTTCTTGCTGGCTACGCTCGGGCAAGGGCTGGCGCTCAGCCGGTTTTTCGACGGCAGGCGAGGGCGCTTCGTCGGCCTGAACAGGCAAGACGCTGATAAACAGAAGTGACAGGCACCATGCTGGCAGTGCCGAACGGTGAAGAAAAAGCATCGTTGATTCCCGGCCAGAAGTGATTCCAGCAGCCTAATGGGTTGGTCGGTATTTGTCAGGGGGATGAGGCGCGGTTCTCGTTAACAACAGGCTATCGGCGGTTTGTACGCTGCCTTGATGGGCGCGGCGCCACCATTCAACCAATGAATGGCAGACAACACGTCAGGGGCAGCTATTCTTGTGCCAGCCCATCATTCATAAGAGGCCGCGCACATGAGTACTTCCTCATTCAAGATCGCCCACAAACTGCTGACCGGCGCAGGTGCCATCGAACAATTGGCTGCCGAACTCACGCGCCTGGATGTGGATAACCCGCTGATCGTCACTGACGCCGCGCTGGTCCAGTCCGGCACCGTGGCGCTGGCCTTGGAGCATCTGGGCGATCGAGCCTACGAAATCTTTGACCGCGTGCTGCCCGACCCGGAAATTGCCATCGTCGAAGACTGCATGCGTGCTTACCGCGAAGGCGGGCATGACGGCCTGATCGGCGTGGGCGGCGGCAGTGCCATCGACATCGCCAAGAGCGTGGCGGCGTATGCCGGTTATCACGGCGCGCTGGCGGACTTGTTTGGCGTCGATCAGGTGCCGCGCAAAGGCCCGCCGTTGATCGCCATCCCCACCACGGCGGGCACCGGCTCGGAGGTGACCAATGTGGCGATACTGTCCGACAAGGCTGCACAGCTGAAAAAAGGCATCGTCAGCGATTACTTGTTGCCCGATGTCGCGCTGATCAGCCCGCAAATGACCTTGACCTGCCCACGGGGTATCACGGCCGCCAGTGGTGTAGACGCCTTGGTGCACGCCATCGAGTCCTACCTGTCGCTGAATGCCTCGCCGATCACCGACGCCCTGGCCATCGGCGCAATCAAGCTGATTGCCAGCGCGTTGCCCAAGGCTTACGCCAACCCGGCGAACCTGCAGGCCCGTGACGACATGGCCACCGCCAGCCTGATGGCCGGCATGGCCTTTGGCAACGCGGGCGTCGGTGCGGTGCATGCACTGGCGTACCCGTTGGGTGGGCGCTTCAACATTGCCCATGGCGTAAGCAACGCGCTGTTGTTGCCGTATGTGATGCACTGGAACAAGTTGGCCTGCGTCGAGCGCATGCAGGACATTGCCCAGGCCATGGGCGTCAATACTGCCGCGCTGAGTGTGAATGACGCTGCCGACCAGGCGGTAGAGGCGATGACGCGACTGTGTGCGGCAGTGGAGATCCCGTCCGGCCTGCGCAGTTTCGGCGTGCCCGAGGACGCCATCCCGGCCATGGCCAGCGAAGCTGCGGGCATTGAACGATTGATGCGCAACAACCCGCGCAAGCTCAGCGCCGCCGATATCGAAAAAATCTACCGGGCAGCTTACTAACCGTTGAGATAGGTCACGGTGCGCGCAGCAAAGCATGAGGTATACAATGCGCGCCATCGTGATTTAGCTCAAAAAAGGTGCGTCATGCAGCCCTTCGTCATTGCTCCATCGATTCTCTCTGCCGACTTCGCCCGCCTGGGTGAGGAAGTGGACAAGGTGTTGGCCGCCGGTGCCGACTTCGTGCACTTCGATGTCATGGACAACCACTACGTACCCAACCTGACCATCGGCCCGATGGTGTGCGCCGCGTTGCGCAAGTACGGCATCACCGCGCCGATTGATGCGCACCTGATGGTCAGCCCGGTAGACCGTATCGTCGGTGACTTCATCGAGGCGGGTGCGACCTACATCACCTTCCACCCGGAAGCCACGTTGCACGTTGACCGCACCTTGCAACTGATCCGCGAAGGCGGCTGCAAGGCAGGCCTGGTATTCAACCCGGCCACGCCGCTGAGCGTGCTTGAGTACGTGATGGACAAGGTCGACATGGTCTTGCTGATGAGCGTCAACCCAGGCTTCGGCGGGCAGAAGTTCATCCCTGGCACCTTGAACAAGCTGCGTGAAGCCCGTGCGCTGATCGATGCGTCAGGGCGTGACATCCGCCTGGAGATCGACGGCGGGGTCAACGTCAACAATATCCGTGAGATCGCCGCTGCGGGTGCCGATACCTTCGTGGCCGGCTCGGCGATCTTCAACGCCCCGGACTACCAGGCCGTCATCGACAAGATGCGTGCCGAACTGGCGCTGGCGCGTCCATGAGCGGTTTTGAGCAGTTGTTCCCCGGCAAATTGCCACGGCTGGTGATGTTCGATCTGGACGGTACCTTGATCGACTCGGTACCCGACCTGGCGGCCGCCGTGGACCAGATGCTGCTCAAGCTGGGGCGCAAGCCGGCGGGGATCGAGTCGGTGCGCGAATGGGTTGGCAATGGCGCGCCGATGTTGGTGCGCCGGGCCTTGGCCAACGACATCGATGCCACGGGCGTGGATGAGGTCGAGGCAGAACATGCCTTGGAACTGTTCAATGCCGCTTATGAAAGCAGCCACGAACTGACCGTGGTTTACCCCGGCGTGCGCGACACCCTCAAGTGGTTGAGCAAGCAGGGCGTGGAAATGGCCCTGATCACCAACAAGCCGGAGCGCTTCGTTGCGCCGTTGTTGGACCAGATGAAAATCGGTCGCTACTTCCGCTGGATCATCGGCGGCGATACCTTGCCGCAGAAAAAGCCCGACCCGGCGGCCCTGTTTTTCGTGATGAAAATGGCCAATATCCCAGCGTCTCAATCGCTGTTTGTCGGCGATTCGCGCAGTGATGTGCTGGCGGCGAAAGCGGCGGGCGTGCAGTGCGTGGCCTTGAGTTATGGTTACAACCATGGCAGGCCGATTGCCGAGGAGTCCCCAGCGCTGGTGATTGATGACCTGCGACTGCTAATCCCCGGTTGCTTGGGCGCTGGCGCTGAGATAACGTTGCCCGACATTGATTCGTCCCCTTCTGGAAATTCCATCGTGGTGGTCACTCGCAAACTCTGGATGAAAGTCATCAAGGCCCTGGCCCGCTGGCGTTGGCGCGCCTGACTGATCCTCGCCGCGTGTGCGGCACGTTTGCCTACCTGACTGTTTGACCCTCACACCACGAGGCACCTCATGACCCGCGAAGAATTCCTGCGTTTGGCCGCTGCCGGCTATAACCGTATCCCCATGGCTTGCGAAACCCTGGCCGACTTCGATACGCCGCTGTCGATCTACCTGAAGCTGGCCGACGAGCCCAACTCTTACCTGCTCGAGTCGGTACAGGGCGGTGAGAAGTGGGGCCGTTACTCGATCATTGGCCTGCCGTGCCGCACGGTGCTGCGGGTACACGACCATCATGTGAGCATCACCCATGACGGCGTGGAGATCGAAAGCCATGACGTAGAAGACCCGCTGGCCTTTGTCGAAACCTTCAAGGCGCGCTACAACGTGCCGACCATTGCTGGCCTGCCGCGCTTCAACGGCGGCCTGGTGGGGTACTTCGGCTATGACTGCGTGCGCTATGTGGAGAAGCGCTTGGGCAAATGCCCGAACCCGGACCCGCTAGGCGTGCCGGACATTTTGCTGATGGTGTCCGACGCGGTGGTGGTGTTCGACAACCTCGCCGGCAAGATGCATGCGATTGTCCTGGCCGACCCCGCCCAGGCTGATGCCTTCGAACAAGGCCAGGCCAACCTGGAAGCGTTGCTGGAAAAACTCCGCCAGCCGATCACCCCGCGTCGCGGCCTGGACCTCAGCCGCCCACCCGCGGCCGACCCGGTGTTCCGCTCAAGCTTTACCCAGGCTGACTACGAGCGCGCTGTCGATACCATCAAGGAATACATCCTCGCCGGTGACTGCATGCAAGTGGTGCCGTCGCAACGCATGTCCATCGACTTCAAGGCGGCGCCGATTGACCTGTACCGCGCACTGCGTTGCTTCAACCCGACGCCGTATATGTACTTCTTCAACTTCGGCGACTTCCACGTTGTGGGCAGTTCGCCAGAAGTGCTGGTGCGGGTTGAAGACAACCTGATCACCGTGCGCCCGATTGCCGGCACGCGTCCCCGTGGCGCGACCGAAGAGGCCGACGTGGCGCTGGAAGAAGACCTGCTCAGCGACGAAAAGGAAATCGCCGAACACCTGATGTTGATCGACCTGGGGCGCAACGACACCGGGCGTGTCTCGGAAATCGGCTCGGTGAAACTGACCGAGAAGATGGTCATCGAGCGGTATTCCAATGTGATGCATATCGTGTCCAACGTCACCGGCGAGCTGAAGGCCGGGCTGACCGCGATGGACGCCCTGCGGGCGATTTTGCCGGCGGGCACATTGTCGGGGGCGCCGAAGATCCGTGCGATGGAAATCATCGACGAACTGGAGCCGGTCAAGCGTGGTGTCTATGGTGGCGCCGTCGGGTATTTCGCCTGGAACGGCAATATGGACACCGCCATTGCGATCCGCACGGCGGTGATCAAGAACGGCGAGCTGCATGTGCAGGCCGGTGGCGGGATTGTGGCGGACTCGGTGCCGGCCCTTGAGTGGGAAGAAACCCTGAACAAGCGTCGGGCGATGTTCCGTGCCGTGGCATTGGCAGAGCAAACCCCACAAGACTAAAGCTGGAATAAAAAATGTGGGAGCGGGCTTGCCCTAATGCCAGTCAGTTAAGCGGTCATCGCCCTCTGTAGGAGCGAGCTTGCTCGCGAAAAACGTCAACGATAGCGCGTGCTTGCGGAATAAACGCAGCGCCTTTGAATTTTTCGCGAGCAAGCTCGCTCCTACAAAAAAGCCTTAACTGACTAGCATTAGGGCTTGCCTGCTCCCACGTTTGTTTTGCGCAGTATTTAGAAATCCAGACTGACCCCGACATTGACGCCTTGCTGGGTCAAATTGTCATCCTTCCTCAGGTTATACGCCGCCCGCAACGCCAGGTCCTGAGTCAGCTTGTGGCTGACACCCAGGCTCAAACGGTCAGAGTTGCTGCGAGGCGTATACCCGTCCAGCTTGAAGTCGATTCCCTGCACGCTGTTGAGCGAGATGTTCACCTTCTGGGTGTCATTTTCAAACTCATGCTCGTGGGCCACTTCGCCAAAAACCTGGGTTTGCGGCGTGATGCGGTAGCTGCCTTGCAGGCCAACGCCCAGGCGCTTGGAGTCGCGTTGTTGATCGTCAAAGGTCAGGGCGGTGGAGCGGCTGCTTTTCTCCGAGTAGCCATTGACTTCAACTCGCGCGTAATCGGCGCTAACGAACGGCGACAGGTGCCAGTCGCTACCCGGTGCGGCGATGTCATACCCCACGCGGCCACTCAGGGCCCAGAGCCAGCCATCGGTGTCGCCTTTCTCCGAGTCTTCGCTGACACCCAGGGCAAACTTGCGTTTGAGGCTGTCGAAGTCCAGCTTGCCGCCGGTCAATGCGGCATCGGCCCACCAGTGATTTTGCTGGTACTGAGCGAAAGCCGTGCCCATATAACTGTTGAGCTTGTAGTCCGAATCATTGGCACCGGCTTCGAGTGTCTGCCGATACAGGCCGGCGGCAACGCCCACGCGCCAGTTTTCATCGAGCCGGTAGCTGCCACCGATATTCAGGTTATAGCCGCTGCCGTCGCCACTGGCCGAGCTGCTCTGATCATCGAAATCCAGGCGTTGGCCTCCGCCGGCCACTATGGCGCGCCATTGGCCGATGGCTTGCCAACTGCCATTGTCTGCTTGCCATTGGTTACGCAGTTCGTCCTGGTGGGCGCGCAATGTGCCTTGCGCCATTTCTGGCAGCAAGGTCAGTTCCCACGGCGCGGCGAGTAGCGAATAGGCGTAGTCGGCAATCAAGCGTTGCCCGGCCACGGTAGGGTGGACCGAGTCGTTGTAGATCAGCTTGGTCGGGTCCGGGTTGGTACCACCGATGCCGTAGGTTGGGTTGGCGGTGCAACTGTTACCGCTGAAGCAGGTGCCGGTCAGGTTCTGCCCGGTGGCGAGGCCGAAGCGGGCCGGATCGGCGAAAGCCTCGTTCAACAACAGCGGGATGTTCAGCGGGATAACCTGCGCATCCACTTGTGACAGGCGCTGTACCAGGGACTGGTTGAAAATATTACTCAGTGCCGAAGTCGCTGCTTGCTGTGGGGTGCCGTTGATGGCCGGCGTCAGCCCCAGGTCGGGTAGCATCCACACCATGATGTAACGCGCGCCGGCTTGTTGCAGGGCCTGGGCGCTGTCCGCCAGCCTGCCACCGGCGGCGACCGCTTGAGCGGGGCTGAGGACCCGGCCTTGCAGGAAGTCATTGCCACCACCGGAAAGGAAGTAAAGCGCGTTCGGGTCGGCTCTCCCACCATTAGCCGGCAGATAGCCCTGGCGACTGCGCAACACAGTGCCGCCCCCTGGGTTGCCTGGGGGAATCGCAGCATTGGAGACGGAGGTAATGGAGTCGAGGATATTGTCGGTACGGTAGCCACCCACTGCCCAGTTGTTTCCGTCTGGCAAACCCTGGGCTGCGCGAACCGGTGAGGTGGAGGCATTCAGGTCGTTGGGAGCTACGCCCAGTTTTGCACCCAGCAGGGTCGAGGAGACCAGGCCGTATTCACCCTGGAAGGTCGGCCCGGTTCGATTGGTAAAACGTAATGTGGCGCCGGCCGAACCGTCGGGAAACTGGCCTGCATCCGCCAGGCTGTCGCCGAAAACCACCATGGTTGAATAAGGTGACGGGGCTGCGAACGCCTGGGCGCAGGCCAATGACAGGAGGCAGCCGGCAAGGGGGGCGAAAAACGCTGGTCTGAGCATGCAAGATTCCATTGGGTTGTTTTTATGTTGGAAGTGAAACACTAGCAAAATTTCTGGCATTTTCTGTAGGGAAATCCGGAATCCGCCTACGTTGCGCCCCCGTATTTGCGGCTCCATATTGCACCGCTGGCGAGCCTACGTTACTGTGCCTGAACGTATGAATGAGACCCTCCCCGTGTTGATCATCAGCAAACTCTTGATGCGAGTAGTCAAGGCACACGCCCGTTGGCGTTGGCGCGCCTGACATTTTTCTCTGCCGGCCTGGCCGGACCTGTACCGATTTGCCTTCTTCACCCGTTGTCTGACGCCCCTTGCCAACTCCCCCTGGCAACCGGAACGTGCGTCTGGCAGCGGGTCACACGCTTGGAAGGCGGTCATTTGAAATCAGTGAATTCAAGAGGTTTGAACCCACATGTTGCTGATGATTGATAACTACGACTCCTTTACCTACAACGTTGTGCAGTACCTGGGCGAACTGGGTGCCGAGGTCAAGGTGGTGCGCAACGATGAACTCACCGTTGCCGAAATCGCCGCGTTGAACCCTGAGCGCATCGTCGTCTCACCTGGCCCATGCACGCCGACCGAGGCGGGCGTCTCTCTGGAAGCCATCCAGTATTTCGCCGGCAAGCTGCCGATCCTGGGCGTCTGCCTGGGGCACCAGTCCATCGGCCAGGCGTTTGGCGGTGATGTGGTGCGCGCGCGCGAGGTGATGCACGGCAAGACCAGCCCGGTGTTCCATCGCGACCTGGGTGTGTTCCATGGCCTGAACCTGCCGGTGACCGTGACCCGTTACCACTCACTGGTGGTCAAGCGTGAAACCTTGCCTGAATGCCTGGAACTGACCGCCTGGACCCAGCTGGAAGACGGCTCGGTCGACGAGATCATGGGCCTGCGTCACAAGACACTGAACATCGAAGGGGTGCAATTTCACCCTGAATCAATCCTGACCGAGCAGGGCTACGAGCTGTTCGCCAACTTTCTCAAGCAGAGCGGCGGCACGCGCTAAGGACTTTTCATGGATATCAAGACTGCCCTGAGCCGTATCGTCGGCCATCTGGACCTGAGCACCGCGGAAATGAGCGATGTGATGCGCGAGATCATGACCGGTCAATGCACCGACGCCCAGATCGGCGCTTTTATGATGGCGATGCGCATGAAGAGCGAAAGCATCGACGAAATCGTCGGTGCGGTGTCGGTGATGCGTGAGCTGGCGGACAAGGTCGAACTCAAGACCCTCGACGGCGTCGTCGATGTAGTGGGCACCGGCGGTGACGGTGCGAATATTTTCAACGTGTCGACCGCCTCATCCTTCGTGGTGGCCGCCGCTGGTTGCACCGTCGCCAAGCACGGTAACCGGGCAGTGTCTGGCAAGAGCGGCAGTGCCGACTTGCTGGAAGCGGCCGGTATTTACCTGAACCTCACGCCGGTGCAAGTAGCGCGCTGCATTGACAGCGTTGGCATTGGCTTCATGTTTGCCCAGTCCCATCACGGCGCAATGAAACACGCTGCCGGCCCGCGCAAGGACCTTGGCCTGCGTACCCTGTTCAACATGCTCGGCCCGCTTACGAATCCGGCCGGTGTGAAGCACCAGGTGGTGGGTGTATTCAGCCAGGCGCTGTGCCGGCCGCTGGCCGAAGTCTTGCAACGCCTGGGCAGCAAGCATGTGCTGGTGGTGCATTCCAAGGATGGCCTCGACGAATTCAGCCTGGCGGCGCCGACCTTCGTGGCGGAGCTCAAGAACGACGAGGTCACCGAATATTGGGTCGAGCCCGAAGACCTGGGGATGAAAAGCCAGAGCCTGCACGGCCTGGCGGTGGAAAGCCCGGCGGCTTCACTGGAGCTGATTCGTGATGCCCTGGGGCGTCGCAAGACCGAAAACGGTCAGAAAGCTGCGGAAATGATTGTGCTCAATGCTGGCGCAGCCCTTTATGCCGCCGACCATGCCTATAGTCTCAAGGAAGGTGTTGCCTTGGCCCACGATGCGCTGCACACCGGCCTGGCTCGTGAGAAGCTCGAAGAGCTGGGAGCATTCACCGCCGTATTCAAGATGGAGAATGAAGGATGAGTGTGCCAACCGTTCTGGAAAAGATCCTGGCCCGCAAGGCTGAAGAAGTGGCCGAGCGCCGCGCCCGTGTGAGCCTGGCCGAGTTGGAAGCGCAGGCGAAAACCGCCGATGCGCCACGCGGCTTTGCCAATGCCTTGATCGCCCAGGCCAAGCTCAAGCAGCCGGCCGTGATCGCCGAGGTCAAGAAAGCCTCGCCGAGCAAAGGGGTGATTCGCGAGAACTTTGTACCCGCCGAGATCGCCGCCAGTTATGAGAAGGGTGGGGCGACTTGCCTGTCCGTACTGACGGATATCGACTACTTCCAAGGTTCCGACCTGTTTCTGCAACAGGCGCGCGCCGCGTGCAAGTTGCCGGTGATCCGCAAGGATTTCATGGTCGACCCGTACCAGATCGTCGAAGCCCGAGCCTTGGGTGCCGACTGCGTGTTGCTGATTGTCTCCGCATTGGATGACGTGAAGATGGCCGAGCTGGCGGCCGTGGCCAAAAGCGTCGGTCTAGACGTGCTGGTCGAAGTGCACGACGGCGACGAGTTGGAGCGCGCATTGAAGACTCTCGACACACCGTTGGTGGGCGTCAACAACCGTAACCTGCATACCTTCGACGTCAGCCTTGAAACCACCCTCGACCTGCTGCCGCGTATCCCTCGCGATCGTCTGGTGATTACCGAGAGTGGCATCGTCAACCGCGCCGATGTGGAACTGATGGAAATCAGTGGCGTGTACTCGTTCCTGGTGGGCGAGACGTTTATGCGCGCCGAGAACCCAGGGGCGGAATTGCAGCGCTTGTTCTTCCCGGAGCGCGGTACGACGATCAGCGGTTCGACACTAGACTGATTTGAAATACGCTCGGAACTGTAGGAGCTGGCTTGCCTGCGATAGCGGCGGGTCAGCCAACCTCTGTATAGCTGATACACCGCCATCGCAGGCAAGCCACACATTGGTGTTGTGTTTATTCAGGTAGGTAGGTGTTCGATGCTCCAGCCCGTGATCATGACTGTCGAAGCAGGCCTTGGCGCCGAGCAAGACCTATTGGCAGCCGTTTGCGCGGGTGAGCAGGCGTTCGGATTGCTGTTCTGGCAGCCCAGTGACCAAGCGCTGGTCATGCCGCGCCGTTTGAGCCGGTTGCCGGCATTCGAGGCGGCGAGCCAGGTCTCGGCCGATGCGGGTTGGCCGGTGTTGCTGCGTGAAACCGGCGGTGAGCCGGTGCCGCAGTCCGGCGCCACGGTCAATATCGCCCTGGTCTATGCCCCGCCGCGCAGTGAAGGCGACCAAGGGCGTATCGAAACCGGCTATCAGCGCTTGTGCCAACCGATCTGTGATCTGTTGATCGAGTTGGGCGGCGATGCGTCCGTCGGCGAAATTGACGGTGCCTTTTGCGACGGTCGTTACAACGTCAACCTCAATGGCCGCAAAATGGTGGGCACTGCCCAGCGTTGGCGACAAAGCGGTGGCCGCCCGGTCGGGTTGGTGCATGGCGCAATGTTGCTGGAGAATGATCGTGAGCAATTGATTGCGGCGGTCAATCGCTTCAATCAAGCCTGCGGTTTGGAGCAGCGGGTTCGCGCCGATAGCCATATCGCACTGCACGAAGCGTTTACGGCGCCGGATGCGATCCGTCGGCTCGACACGTTGTACCGTCAGATGCTGGCTGGCTTCCTGCCGGTTTAACGGGTACCGAACACCACCATCGTCTTGCCTTTGACGTGCACCAGGTTGCGTTCTTCCAGGTCCTTGAGCACGCGGCCGACCATTTCCCGTGAACACCCGACAATACGTCCGATCTCCTGGCGCGTGACTTTGATCTGCATGCCGTCGGGATGGGTCATGGCGTCGGGTTGCTTGCATAGCTCCAGCAGGCAGCGAGCGACGCGACCGGTGACATCGAAGAACGCCAGATCGCCGACTTTGCGCGTGGTGTCGCGCAGTCGCTGGGCGATCTGTCCGCTCAGGGCGTACAAGATGTCCGGATCATGCTGGGCCAGTTCGCGAAATTTCGAATAGCTGATCTCGGCCACTTCGCACTCAACTTTGGCCCTTACCCAAGCGCTGCGTTCCTGCTCTTTGCCTGCTTGTTCAAACAGGCCCAGCTCCCCGAAGAAATCCCCGGTGTTGAGGTAGGCAATGATCATCTCACGGCCATCTTCATCCTCGATCAGGATGGTGACCGAGCCCTTGATAATGAAGAACAGGGTTTCTGAACGCTCGCCGGCGCAGATGATGTTGTGCTTGGCCGGATGACGCCGGCGCTGGCAATGCAACAGCAGCTTGTCGAGGTTCTTGATCTTGGGTGTGGGAGTAAGAGCAACCATGGTTGTATCCCGAAAAGACTGCGCGGTGTAGTTGGCGTTGTTTTTATCCAGCGGCATCGCATTGATAGACGCTGTACAAGTCATGGCAATGCGCCATTCATTTGGCGCCAGCTTACCAGACACCTTCTGTCACGATTAGCCAATTTACCGGGCAAACGCTGTCATTTATCGAATTTATGCAGGGCGCTGTTGTTTCAAGGCCCTGTGCTAAGCTGGCGACCCTTTTTTAGCAGTGGAGTCTGGGCGATGAAGGCACGCATCCAATGGGCGGGCGAAGCCATGTTCCTCGGTGAGTCGGGCAGCGGCCACGTGGTGGTCATGGACGGTCCGCCGGAAGCCGGCGGGCGTAACCTGGGTGTACGCCCGATGGAAATGTTGCTGCTGGGTGTGGGCGGTTGCAGCAACTTCGATGTGGTCAGCATCTTGAAGAAGTCGCGTCAGGCCGTGGAAAGCTGCGAAGCCTTCCTGGAAGCCGAGCGCGCCACTGAAGACCCGAAGGTTTTTACCAAGATCCATATGCATTTCGTGGTCAAGGGCCGGGCGTTGAAAGAAGCCCAGGTCAAGCGTGCCATCGAGTTGTCTGCCGAGAAATACTGCTCAGCGTCGATCATGCTGGGGGCGGCGGGCGTGGTCATTACCCACGACTACGAAATCATCGAGTTGGGTTGATTGCAGCAGGCAAAAGAAAGGGCGCTTCGGGCGCCCTTTTTTTCGGTTCAGATTCGATAGGTGCTTTTGGTCATGACCTTGGCCAACAGGCTCATGCCGAACCGTACCGGGGCTGGAAAGCGGAAGCCTCCCGCATCCAGCGCGCTTTCTGCATGGTGTTCTTCGTCGATACGCATCTGCTCAAGAATGGCCCGGGACTTTTCGTCTTCGGCCGGCAGTTGCTCCAGGTGTTCATCCAGGTGCTTGCACACCTGATGTTCTGTCGCGGCCACAAACCCCAGGCTGACTTTGTCGCTGATCAGCCCGGCAGCCGCGCCGATACCAAACGACAAGCCATAAAACAGTGGGTTGAGCACGCTGGGATGGCTGCCCAACTGGCGGATGCGTTGTTCGCACCAGGCCAGGTGGTCGATCTCTTCCTCGGCCGCATGCTCCATTGCCGTGCGTACCTGTGGCAACTTGGCGGTCAGCGCCTGGCCCTGGTACAGCGCCTGGGCACAGACTTCACCGGTATGGTTGATGCGCATCAGGCCAGCGACGTGACGGGTATCGGTCTCGCTCAGCTGTACATCCGGCTGCACGATGGCGGGCGATGGACGGTAAGGTTGGCCGCTGAACGGCAGCAGGGTGCGCATGGCCATGTCGGCTTGCAGCAACAGACGGTCAATCGGCGAGTAGTGACGTTGGGTAGTCATGCTGACCTCCGGGAAGAATCTCGGCGGCCAGTTTACCGCAAGAGAGCGTCCAGCGTTTGTGCTGAGTCAATTTGCCCTTGTGCACTCAGCCCGGTGGCCAGTTCATCTGGCGCTGACCGAGCACGTGCATATGGATGTGATAAACGGTTTGCCCGCCGTCTTCATTGCAGTTCATCACCACGCGAAAGCCTTTTTCGCAGCCTTGTTCCACGGCCAGGCGTTGGGCAGTGAACAGGATATGGCCGGCCAGCGCCTTATCGTCCTCGGTCAGGTCATTGAGGGTACGAATGGGCTTTTTCGGGATAACCAGAAAATGCACTGGCGCCTGTGGGGCGATATCGTGAAAAGCCAGGACTTGGTCATCTTCATAGATGATCTTCGCCGGTATTTCTCTGTTGATGATCTTGGTGAACAGAGTATCCACAGCTGTATCTCCATTGTGAAAGTGAGGTGAGTGTACGCAGGGCATCAGCGTGGGCAATAGGCCTTGTTGATGGCGCCGGCAATTTTGCGGGTCAGCCAGCGCGGGCTCAGGCGTGGGCTGAACGTCAGCCAACGGTTGCGGCGCCCGGGAATGATGATGGCTTTGTTCTTTTCCAAGGCACGCACGGTGTAGAGCGCGACTTCTTCCGGGCTCATCAGTTGTTGGCTGCGGTCGAGTTTCGCCGTATCCATCTGCGCGGTGCCGAAGAATGCGGTGCGCGTCGGGCCAGGGCACAACACTGAGACCTTGATGCCACAGGTCTTCAACTCTTCGCGCAACCCTTCGGAAAAGTGCAGCACGTAGGCTTTGCTGGCGTAGTAGCTGCTCATCCACGGCCCAGGCTGGAAGGCTGCGACCGAGGCCACATTGAGGATTTGCCCGCCGCCATGCAGGGCCATGGCATTGCCCAGTGCGTGGCACATGCGGGTCAGGGCCAGGATGTTGACTTCGATGAGGTCCTGCTCGGTCATCCAGTCCTGGGCCAGGAACGGCCCGCTGGTGCCGATGCCGGCGCAGTTGACCAGCAGGTCGATCTGCCGCTCACCCTCTTCGAGTTCCAGCAAAAAGCCGGACAAGCGCAGCGGCTCGCCCAAGTCACAGGCGCGAAACAGCACCTCGACGCCGAAGCGTTGGGTCAATTCCAATGCAATGCTTTCCAACTGATCACGCTGGCGGGCCACCAGAATCAAGCTACGGCCGCGCCGAGCGAGGGCTTCGGCCAATGCCAGGCCGATGCCGCTGGAGGCGCCGGTGATCAGAGCGTAACGGGTCATGCCTTTCTCCATCGCAACGCCACCGGCCCATGACAGTGCGTCACAGGCGGCGGGCGTTTCTTCACTGTTCTGGAGAGTCTACAGGTTCGGCTGCGTCGTCAGCACTTTGCGCTGCGGCTTCATCAACGATAACGCTTTGATCGGCGTCTGCATCGGAGGTGATGGAGCTGCTTTCGTAGCTGCTGTCCATGTTGGCTTCAAGCTGGTCCAGGTAGCCGTTCATGCCCAGGGTGACGACGATGATGAGCATCAAGGGAATGAACGCCAGCCACAGCGAGGCCAGGATTTTCACCGCCGTGGAGTTGCGTGGTGGTGGCGCGCCGTATTGGTTGGCGCCCGTGTTGCCTGGTAATACCAGCAACAGCAGAGGGAAAACACTGTTGACCAGCGGAACCAGGTTGAGCAGGTAAAGCCAGCCAGACCAGCCCAGGTCATGCAGGCGCTGCACGCCGATTTGCACGCTCACCACTACCAGTGCCACAAACAGCGCGAAACCCAGCAGTGAGCCAATAATGATGGCGATGGTTGGCGAGGCTGTCGCCACCGCGAAGCCCACCGTACTGATGATGCCCGCGGCCACCAACATCGCGACGGTCAGCGCCAGCGTCCAGGCAAGGTAGCGTAGGCGTCCGATGCGCCCGTGGATGGTGAACACCTTGAGGGTGGCGAACTCCGGCAGGTCATCGCCAACAGCGGCGCGTGGCGGTGCATAAGGTGACGCGGCGGCGCGGTCAGTGGTTGACGAGTTCGTCTCGTGGGTTTCTGCCAGGCTGAATGCCACGGGTTGTTCGGCTTCGATGCGAGCGTCGACCCCGGCATTGTGCAGCGCCGTGAGGTAGGTTTGCGCGTCGGAGTGGGACAGGTCGCGCTTGAGCGCGACGGGGCGACCGGTGAAGAGCTTTTCGATCGCTTCAACATCGCTTTTGAATAACTCGGCGAGGTTCAGCTTGGCGGTGGTGCTTTCGACACCTGGGCGCAAGGCTCCGTCAAACACAATCTTGAAACGGCTGTCGCTCATGCGGGCATCCTTGTCACTTAATCAGGGGGAGTATGCAGGCCTGTCCAATTGGCAGGCCAGGCAGTGGGTCAGCGTGGCCAGCGCAGTTGCGCGGCATGCTCGCGTGCTTTGCGGTATTCGGCATCCAGGCGCGCGACGAGTTCATCCACACTGGGCACATCATTGATCTCACCGACGCCTTGGCCGGCAGACCATACAGTTTTCCACGCTTTGGCCTCATCGCTCAATGGCTTGAGC
This sequence comes from Pseudomonas salmasensis, assembly GCF_014268375.2. Taxonomy (NCBI): domain Bacteria; kingdom Pseudomonadati; phylum Pseudomonadota; class Gammaproteobacteria; order Pseudomonadales; family Pseudomonadaceae; genus Pseudomonas; species Pseudomonas salmasensis. The sequence goes on along the minus strand of NZ_CP077083.1, from coordinate 2,887,890 downwards.
TTGGAACCGAAATTGACTTCACCCTTGCCTTGAAGCGCAGCAAGGTCAAAACCGGCATTTTCCAGGCTCTGGCGCATGAAGCTTGCAGGTACGCCGGAGACAGCAGGAGTGTGCACGATGTCGGCGGCGCGCGATGTGAGCAGCATCTCCTTATAGGCATCCGGTGCCTGGCTTTCGGTGGTGCCGATAAAGCGCGTACCGAAATAAGCGAGGTCTGCCCCCAGCACCTGGGCGGCGAGGATTTCGTGCCCATGGTTAAGGCAGCCCGCCAGCAGTAGGGTTTTGTCGAAGAACTGGCGAATTTCGGCAATCAGTGAAAAGGGGCTCCAGGTGCCAGCGTGGCCACCCGCACCAGCGGCTACGGCAATCAGGCCATCGACACCCGCTTCAGCGGCTTTCTCGGCATGGCGTCGGGTAGTGACGTCATGAAATACCAGGCCGCCGTAGCTGTGAACGGCATCTACCAATTCCTTTACCGCACCGAGGCTGGTGATGACGATGGGCACCTTGTGCTCGACACAGATCGCCAGGTCGGCCTCCAGCCGCGGGTTGCTGTTGTGCACGATCAGGTTCACCGCATAGGGCGCAGGGTTGTCCAACTGAGCCAAGCCCGCTTCGATTTCTTCCAGCCAGGCCTTGAAACCACTGCTTTCGCGTTGGTTGAGCGCCGGGAAACTCCCGACTACCCCGTTGCGACAGCAGGCCAGGACCAGTTGCGGATTGGAGATCAGAAACATCGGCGCGGCCACCACGGGCAGGCGCAGACGTTGTTCCAGCAGAGCGGGCAGCGACATTGGAGGTTCCCCGAGTAATTGAAGTTAGAACGGTTTGACCACGACCAAAATTACGATAGCCAGCAATATCAGAACCGGGACTTCATTGAACCAGCGATAAAAGACATGGCTGCGGGTGTTTTCGCCACGGGCGAAGCGCTTTACCTGTGCGCCGCACATGTGATGGTAGCCAATCAGCAGGACGACCAGGGTCAGCTTGGCGTGGATCCAGGCGCCCGACTGGAAAATGCCGGGGTTGAGGGCCAGCATCCAGATGCCGAAGACCAGTGTGGCAACCATCGCCGGGCCCATGATGCCCCGGTACAACTTGCGCTCCATGACGCTGAAGCGCTCCTTGCTGACGGTGTCTTCACTTTGGGCGTGGTAGACGAACAGGCGCGGCAGGTAGAACAGCCCGGCAAACCAGCAGACGATGCTGACGATATGGAAGGCTTTGACCCATAGATAGAGCATTTTAGTTATTCCCAGGTTCACGGTAGCGAAGATAGTAGTGGCTCATGCGCCCGTACGTCACGTTGACGGTTGTCGCAGGACGATACGGCCCCTATTATCGACGGCTTTCCAGTGGGTTCGTTGAGGGCAGGTTTATGGTCAAGGTCGGTATCGTCGGCGGCACGGGTTACACCGGTGTCGAATTGCTGCGTCTGTTGGCTCAGCATCCGCAAGCTGAGGTGGTGGTCATCACTTCCCGATCCGAAGCCGGGCTGGCCGTGGCCGATATGTACCCGAACCTGCGAGGCCACTATGACGGCCTGGCGTTCAGTGTGCCGGACACCAAGACCCTGGGTGCCTGCGACGTGGTGTTCTTCGCCACGCCTCACGGTGTAGCCCATGCGTTGGCCGGTGAGCTGTTGGCGGCGGGTACCAAGGTTATCGACTTGTCGGCAGACTTCCGCCTGCAAGACGCCGATGAGTGGGCCAAGTGGTACGGCCAACCCCATGGTGCGCCGCAGCTGTTGGAAGAGGCAGTCTACGGCCTGCCGGAAGTCAATCGCGAGCAGATCAAGCAAGCACGCCTGATTGCGGTGCCGGGTTGCTATCCAACAGCCACGCAATTGGGCTTCCTGCCATTGCTGGAAGCTGGCTTGGCGGATGCGTCGCGCCTGATCGCCGACTGCAAGTCGGGCGTCAGTGGTGCGGGCCGTGGCGCGGCGGTCGGTTCTCTGTACTCCGAAACGTCGGAAAGCATGAAAGCCTATGCGGTAAAAGGTCATCGTCACTTGCCGGAAATTCGCCAGGGCCTGCGCCGCGCTGCCGGCCAGGAGGTAGGGCTGACCTTCGTGCCGCACCTGACGCCGATGATCCGCGGGATTCACTCCACGCTGTATGCGACTGTCACTGATCGCTCGGTAGACCTGCAGGCGCTGTTTGAAAAACGTTATGCCAGTGAGCCGTTCGTCGATGTGATGCCGGCCGGCAGCCATCCGGAAACGCGCAGTGTGCGTGGCGCCAACGTGTGCCGTATTGCGGTGCATCGTCCGCAGGATGGCGACCTGGTGGTGGTGTTGTCGGTGATCGACAACCTGGTCAAGGGCGCGTCGGGCCAGGCGGTGCAGAACATGAACATCCTGTTCGGCCTGGACGAGAAGTTGGGCCTGTCCCACGCGGGCATGCTGCCTTAACGCAGACTTACCGTTGTGCAAAAGGCCCGTTGATCGGGCCTTTTGCATTTTTAATGGGCGCTGGGCAGATTGATATACCGTAACAATAGTTGACCGCTTTTCTAGGAGAAGCGGATAATACCGGCCATTACGCATATGGCGGCGCTACGCCGGGAGATTATCAGCATGAGCGTTGAATCCTTCACCCCCACGGCTTTGCAATTCACCCACGGTGCTGCGCACAAGGTGAAGAGCCTGGTCGATGAAGAGGGTAATGATCGCTTGAAGCTGCGCGTATTCGTTACGGGCGGCGGTTGTTCAGGGTTTCAGTACGGTTTTACCTTCGATGAAGATGTGGCCGATGACGACACTATCGTTGAACGCGAGGGTGTGAGCCTGGTCGTGGATCCGATGAGCTTCCAATACCTGGCAGGTGCCGAGGTGGATTACCAGGAAGGTCTGGAAGGCTCGCGTTTCGTGATCAAGAACCCTAATGCCACCACGACGTGTGGTTGCGGGTCTTCGTTCTCGATCTGATCGGTAGCAGATACAAAAACGCCGCTTGGCTTTTACGGGCCAAGCGGCGTTTTGCTGTCTGGGGTTCAGGCGGGGTAGATCGCGCCAAGCACTCGAAGCCCACGTGCGCCAGTGACGCTGGGACGATTGGCGGCAATGCCTTCAAGGCTGCAATGGGCCAGCCAGGCGAAGGCCATTGCTTCTACCCAGTCAGGATCTACGCCGTAGGCCGCTGTAGTGCTGACATGGGTGGAAGGCAGTAGCGCGGTCAGCCGGCTCATCAGTGCGCCGTTATGGGCGCCGCCGCCGCAGATCAGCAAGGTTGTTGTGTCAGTCTGGGCGCTTTGCAAGGACTCGACGATGGTCAGGGCCGTCAGCTCCAGCAGGGTGGCCTGGACGTCTTGGGGTTCAAAGGTGGGCAAACGGCCAAGGTGCTGCTGCAGCCAGGCCAGGTTGAATACCTCTCGGCCCGTGCTTTTCGGGCCTGTGGTCATGAAGAACGGATCGCTGAGAAGCGTATTGAGTAGCTGGGGCTGGACCTTTCCGCTGGCCGCCCATTGCCCGTCCCGATCAAAGTGTTCGCCGCGCTGCAGGTGAATCCAGGCATCGAGCAGCACGTTCCCCGGGCCGCAGTCGAAACCGGCGACAGGCTTGCCCGTCTCGATCAGGCTGAGGTTGCTGAACCCGCCGACATTCAATACCGCGCGATTGCCCGTCTGTTCGCCGAACAAAGCTTCATGAAAGGCTGGAACCAATGGGGCGCCTTGGCCGCCGGCAGCGACATCGCGGCTGCGGAAGTCGCTGACGACGGTGATGCCTGTCAGCTCGGTGAGGAGGGCAGGGTTGCCAATCTGAACGGTGAAACCTCGGGCGGGTTCATGGCGAATCGTCTGGCCATGGCTACCAATCGCCCGAATGTCCTGAGGCTTGAGGTTCTGTTGATCCAGCAAGGCGTGGATGCCTTGGGCGGCGAGCGTGACCCATTGTTGCTGGGCGATTGCCGAGCGGGCGATTTCATCCGGGCCGCTGGCGCATAGGCTCAGCAGTTCTGTGCGCAAGGCGTCAGGCATCGGGATGTAGCGGGTGGCGATCAGATTGATCGCCGCACCTTGTTCGATAAGGGCGATATCCAGGCCGTCGAGGCTGGTCCCGGACATCACACCGATATAGAGCGGCATACCTTAACGCTTCGCCGAAGCCAGCAAGGTGGAGCGCTCTTGATCCATCCGTGCCATCAGCGGCTGGCTCTGCTGCATGAAGCGCGCGCGTTCGGCCTTGGCAATCGGGTCGGCCATCGGCAGCTTCTGGCCCAATGGGTCGACGTGTACGCCGTTGACCTGGAACTCGTAGTGCAAGTGCGGGCCGGTGGAGAGGCCGGTGGTACCGATGTAACCGATCACTTGGCCCTGTTTCACGTTGCCGCCAGTCTTGACGCCCTTGGCGAACCCTTGCATGTGGCCGTACAGCGTGCGGTAAGTGTTGCCGTGCTGGATGATCACCGTATTGCCATAACCGCCACGGCGCCCCGCCAACAAGACCTTGCCATCGCCAGCCGCCTTGATTGGCGTGCCACGCGGCGCGGCATAGTCGACGCCCTTGTGTGCGCGAATTTTGTTCAGAATTGGATGCTTGCGGCCCATGGAGAAACGCGAGCTAATACGGGCAAAGTCCACGGGGGTACGGATGAAGGCCTTGCGCATGCTGTTGCCATCAGCCGTGTAATAGCTGCTGTTGCCTTGTTTGTTGGTGTAGCGCACGGCAGTGTAGGTTTTGCCGCGGTTGGTGAAGCGTGCAGACAGAATGTTGCCAGTGCCGACTACTTTTCCGTTGGCTACTTTCTGCTCGTAGATCACATCGAATTCGTCGCCTTGACGGATGTCCTGAGCGAAGTCGATGTCGTAGCCAAATACGCTGGCCATGTCCATGGTCATGCTGTGCGAAAGGCCCGCACGCGCGGCCGATTGTGACAGGGAGCTGTTGATCACGCCGTGTACGTAGGCGGAACGCATGACGGGTTTGGTGGTGATTCGATTGAAGGCGAAACCTTTGGCGCCTTTGCTCAGGCTGATGCTTTCCAGGTCGCTGATGCTGGTATGCAGGTTGTTCAACTGGCCGTCTGGCGTCAGCTCAAACTCAAGCTTTTGGCCACGTTTGAGCTGGGTGAATTGCTTGGCTTGCTTATCGCTGGCGAGCACTTCATTTACAGCGGCGGCTGGCAACCCGACCTTTTCGAACAGGGTAGAGAGTGTGTCGCCTTTGCCCACGATGACTTCGCGATGCTGGGGATTCTTGGCTGCGGCTGCCGCAGGTGCTTCCTGGGTGGCTTGCTGGGTGTCTTCGGGAGTGCTTTCGATCTGTGCGAAAGGTGATTCAGTTGCAGTGTTTGTGGCTTGTTGAGCGTCGGAAGCGTCTTGATCTTGTGTCAGTTGTTCAACTGGGCTTTCCAGATCAAGGCTCAGGGATGTTCGTTTGGCTTCAACGTCACTGGAAGGGAATACCAGCAGTGCCAGGCTGAGAAGGGCGGCGATACCACTTGCGGCGAGCAGGTGGGTCTTCGGGTAAAGCGGCGGCGCTTTAGACGGTTCAGTGGTCATAGGTAATTTTGACTTTGAAGATGAAATGGAAAAGATGAATGACATGATGAAGATGAAATAACTGTATAAAATATAACCAAATCATCTGTGGCGCAAGCTCGCGAACGCTGGGCTTGCTGAACGGTGTCCGTGCGCAGGGCAAAACTTGTAATTAGTCCCTGATCTTGTATGGTTGGTTCCCTTTTGAATCTGAGCCTTGCGGGTCTGTTATGAAGTCGGTTGAAGAGCAGCTAGCGCTGATAAAACGTGGTGCGGAAGAACTGTTGGTCGAGGCCGAGCTGATCGAAAAGCTCAAGCGTGGCCAACCCCTGCGTATCAAGGCTGGCTTTGATCCGACTGCGCCGGATCTGCACCTGGGGCATACCGTGCTTATTAATAAGCTGCGTCAGTTCCAGGAGCTGGGCCATCAGGTCATCTTCCTTATAGGTGACTTCACCGGGATGATCGGTGATCCAAGCGGCAAGAGCGCTACGCGCCCGCCGCTGACTCGCGAACAGGTGCTCGATAATGCCGAGACCTATAAGACCCAGGTATTCAAGATCCTTGATCCAGCCAAGACCGAGGTGGCGTTCAACTCCACCTGGATGGACAAAATGGGGCCGGCAGATTTCATTCGCCTGACCTCCCAATACACCGTGGCGCGCATGCTTGAGCGCGATGACTTCGACAAGCGTTACTCGACCAATCAGCCAATCGCCATCCATGAGTTCCTTTACCCGCTGGTTCAAGGGTACGACTCGGTGGCGCTGCGTGCGGACGTTGAGTTGGGTGGCACCGATCAGAAGTTCAACCTGTTGATGGGGCGTGAATTGCAGCGCGCCTATGGGCAGGAGTCTCAGTGCATTCTGACCATGCCATTGCTGGAAGGCTTGGATGGCGTCAAGAAGATGTCCAAGTCCCTGGGTAACTATGTCGGTATCCAGGAAGCGCCAGGTGTGATGTACGGCAAGCTGGTGTCCATTCCGGATGCACTGATGTGGCGTTACTTCGAGCTGTTGAGCTTCCGCTCAATGGACGAAATCAATGCGCTGCGGGCGGATGTCGAGGCGGGTGCTAATCCTCGCGATGTGAAGATTAAGCTGGCTGAAGAAATCGTTGCGCGTTTCCATGGTGAGGAGGCTGCTGCCAGCGCTCACCGCGCGGCAGGTAATCGCATGAAAGACGGCGAGCTGCCTGACGATCTGCCGGAGATTGAATTGACTGCTGCCGAGGCGATGCCGATTGCGGCAGTGCTTAATAAGGCTGGCCTGGTGAAAAACTCGGCGGTCGCGCGTGATCTCTTGGGTTCGGGCGGTGTGCGTATAGATGGTGAGGTGGTTGATCGCACCTTTATATACGAGCTGGGCGCCACTCACGTTTGTCAGGCTGGGAAGAAGGCATTTGCGCGTATTACGCTCAAATCCGAATAAGTCTGAAATAGGTGTTGACGGCGAATTATATCTGTCTATAATTCGCCCCACTTCCGGCGCAGTCGAAACGGAAAACTCCTTGGTAAACAAAGAGTTACGCAGTTCTCGACAGCAAGTTGCTTCAGTTCATCGAAGCCAGAAGGAAGTTGAAAAAGAGGTGTTGACAGCAGCGTGTAACGCTGTAGAATTCGCCTCCCGCTTACGAGAGATCGCAAGCGCAAGTGGTTGAAGTTGTTGAAGAAATCTTCGAAAGCTTCTGAAAATAACCACTTGACAGCAAATGAGGCTGCTGTAGAATGCGCGCCTCGGTTGAGACGAAAGATCTTAGCCAATCGCTCTTTAACAACTGAATCAAGCAATTCGTGTGGGTGCTTGTGGAGTCAGACTGATAGTCAACAAGATTATCAGCATCACAAGTTACTCCGCGAGAAATCAAAGATGTAACCAACGATTGCTGAGCCAAGTTTAGGGTTTCTTAAAAACCCAAAGATGTTTGAACTGAAGAGTTTGATCATGGCTCAGATTGAACGCTGGCGGCAGGCCTAACACATGCAAGTCGAGCGGTAGAGAGAAGCTTGCTTCTCTTGAGAGCGGCGGACGGGTGAGTAATGCCTAGGAATCTGCCTGGTAGTGGGGGATAACGTTCGGAAACGGACGCTAATACCGCATACGTCCTACGGGAGAAAGCAGGGGACCTTCGGGCCTTGCGCTATCAGATGAGCCTAGGTCGGATTAGCTAGTTGGTGAGGTAATGGCTCACCAAGGCGACGATCCGTAACTGGTCTGAGAGGATGATCAGTCACACTGGAACTGAGACACGGTCCAGACTCCTACGGGAGGCAGCAGTGGGGAATATTGGACAATGGGCGAAAGCCTGATCCAGCCATGCCGCGTGTGTGAAGAAGGTCTTCGGATTGTAAAGCACTTTAAGTTGGGAGGAAGGGTTGTAGATTAATACTCTGCAATTTTGACGTTACCGACAGAATAAGCACCGGCTAACTCTGTGCCAGCAGCCGCGGTAATACAGAGGGTGCAAGCGTTAATCGGAATTACTGGGCGTAAAGCGCGCGTAGGTGGTTTGTTAAGTTGGATGTGAAATCCCCGGGCTCAACCTGGGAACTGCATTCAAAACTGACTGACTAGAGTATGGTAGAGGGTGGTGGAATTTCCTGTGTAGCGGTGAAATGCGTAGATATAGGAAGGAACACCAGTGGCGAAGGCGACCACCTGGACTAATACTGACACTGAGGTGCGAAAGCGTGGGGAGCAAACAGGATTAGATACCCTGGTAGTCCACGCCGTAAACGATGTCAACTAGCCGTTGGAAGCCTTGAGCTTTTAGTGGCGCAGCTAACGCATTAAGTTGACCGCCTGGGGAGTACGGCCGCAAGGTTAAAACTCAAATGAATTGACGGGGGCCCGCACAAGCGGTGGAGCATGTGGTTTAATTCGAAGCAACGCGAAGAACCTTACCAGGCCTTGACATCCAATGAACTTTCTAGAGATAGATTGGTGCCTTCGGGAACATTGAGACAGGTGCTGCATGGCTGTCGTCAGCTCGTGTCGTGAGATGTTGGGTTAAGTCCCGTAACGAGCGCAACCCTTGTCCTTAGTTACCAGCACGTAATGGTGGGCACTCTAAGGAGACTGCCGGTGACAAACCGGAGGAAGGTGGGGATGACGTCAAGTCATCATGGCCCTTACGGCCTGGGCTACACACGTGCTACAATGGTCGGTACAGAGGGTTGCCAAGCCGCGAGGTGGAGCTAATCCCATAAAACCGATCGTAGTCCGGATCGCAGTCTGCAACTCGACTGCGTGAAGTCGGAATCGCTAGTAATCGCGAATCAGAATGTCGCGGTGAATACGTTCCCGGGCCTTGTACACACCGCCCGTCACACCATGGGAGTGGGTTGCACCAGAAGTAGCTAGTCTAACCTTCGGGAGGACGGTTACCACGGTGTGATTCATGACTGGGGTGAAGTCGTAACAAGGTAGCCGTAGGGGAACCTGCGGCTGGATCACCTCCTTAATCGACGACATCAGCTGCTCCATAAGTTCCCACACGAATTGCTTGATTCATTGAAGAAGACGAAAAGAAGCAGCCCGAAATTGGGTCTGTAGCTCAGTTGGTTAGAGCGCACCCCTGATAAGGGTGAGGTCGGCAGTTCGAATCTGCCCAGACCCACCAATTTTGTGTGGGAAACGCCTGTAGAAATACGGGGCCATAGCTCAGCTGGGAGAGCGCCTGCCTTGCACGCAGGAGGTCAACGGTTCGATCCCGTTTGGCTCCACCACTACTGCTTCTGTTTGTATAAAGCTTAGAAATGAGCATTCCATTGTTGTGATGGTGAATGTTGATTTCTAGTCTTTGACTAGTTCGTTCTTTAAAAATTTGGGTATGTGATAGAAAGATAGACTGAACGTTACTTTCACTGGTAACGGATCAGGCTAAGGTAAAATTTGTGAGTTCTCTTAACTGAGAAATTCGAATTTTCGGCGAATGTCGTCTTCACAGTATAACCAGATTGCTTGGGGTTATATGGTCAAGTGAAGAAGCGCATACGGTGGATGCCTTGGCAGTCAGAGGCGATGAAAGACGTGGTAGCCTGCGAAAAGCTTCGGGGAGTCGGCAAACAGACTTTGATCCGGAGATGTCTGAATGGGGGAACCCAGCCATCATAAGATGGTTATCTTGTACTGAATACATAGGTGCAAGAGGCGAACCAGGGGAACTGAAACATCTAAGTACCCTGAGGAAAAGAAATCAACCGAGATTCCCTTAGTAGTGGCGAGCGAACGGGGACTAGCCCTTAAGTGGCTTTGAGATTAGCGGAACGCTCTGGAAAGTGCGGCCATAGTGGGTGATAGCCCTGTACGCGAAAATCTCTTAGTCATGAAATCGAGTAGGACGGAGCACGAGAAACTTTGTCTGAATATGGGGGGACCATCCTCCAAGGCTAAATACTACTGACTGACCGATAGTGAACTAGTACCGTGAGGGAAAGGCGAAAAGAACCCCGGAGAGGGGAGTGAAATAGATCCTGAAACCGTATGCGTACAAGCAGTGGGAGCCCACTTTGTTGGGTGACTGCGTACCTTTTGTATAATGGGTCAGCGACTTATTTTCAGTGGCGAGCTTAACCGAATAGGGGAGGCGTAGCGAAAGCGAGTCTTAATAGGGCGTCTAGTCGCTGGGAATAGACCCGAAACCGGGCGATCTATCCATGGGCAGGTTGAAGGTTGGGTAACACTAACTGGAGGACCGAACCGACTACCGTTGAAAAGTTAGCGGATGACCTGTGGATCGGAGTGAAAGGCTAATCAAGCTCGGAGATAGCTGGTTCTCCTCGAAAGCTATTTAGGTAGCGCCTCATGTATCACTGTAGGGGGTAGAGCACTGTTTCGGCTAGGGGGTCATCCCGACTTACCAAACCGATGCAAACTCCGAATACCTACAAGTGCCGAGCATGGGAGACACACGGCGGGTGCTAACGTCCGTCGTGAAAAGGGAAACAACCCAGACCGTCAGCTAAGGTCCCAAAGTTATGGTTAAGTGGGAAACGATGTGGGAAGGCTTAGACAGCTAGGAGGTTGGCTTAGAAGCAGCCACCCTTTAAAGAAAGCGTAATAGCTCACTAGTCGAGTCGGCCTGCGCGGAAGATGTAACGGGGCTCAAACCATACACCGAAGCTACGGGTATCACGTAAGTGATGCGGTAGAGGAGCGTTCTGTAAGCCTGTGAAGGTGAGTTGAGAAGCTTGCTGGAGGTATCAGAAGTGCGAATGCTGACATGAGTAACGATAATGGGTGTGAAAAACACCCACGCCGAAAGACCAAGGTTTCCTGCGCAACGTTAATCGACGCAGGGTTAGTCGGTCCCTAAGGCGAGGCTGAAAAGCGTAGTCGATGGAAAACAGGTTAATATTCCTGTACTTCTGGTTATTGCGATGGAGGGACGGAGAAGGCTAGGCCAGCTTGGCGTTGGTTGTCCAAGTTTAAGGTGGTAGGCTGGAATCTTAGGTAAATCCGGGATTCTAAGGCCGAGAGCTGATGACGAGTTACCTTTTAGGTAACGAAGTGGTTGATGCCATGCTTCCAAGAAAAGCTTCTAAGCTTCAGGTAACCAGGAACCGTACCCCAAACCGACACAGGTGGTTGGGTAGAGAATACCAAGGCGCTTGAGAGAACTCGGGTGAAGGAACTAGGCAAAATGGCACCGTAACTTCGGGAGAAGGTGCGCCGGTGAGGGTGAAGGACTTGCTCCGTAAGCTCATGCCGGTCGAAGATACCAGGCCGCTGCGACTGTTTATTAAAAACACAGCACTCTGCAAACACGAAAGTGGACGTATAGGGTGTGACGCCTGCCCGGTGCCGGAAGGTTAATTGATGGGGTTAGCTAACGCGAAGCTCTTGATCGAAGCCCCGGTAAACGGCGGCCGTAACTATAACGGTCCTAAGGTAGCGAAATTCCTTGTCGGGTAAGTTCCGACCTGCACGAATGGCGTAACGATGGCGGCGCTGTCTCCACCCGAGACTCAGTGAAATTGAAATCGCTGTGAAGATGCAGTGTATCCGCGGCTAGACGGAAAGACCCCGTGAACCTTTACTATAGCTTTGCACTGGACTTTGAATTTGCTTGTGTAGGATAGGTGGGAGGCTTTGAAGCGTGGACGCCAGTCTGCGTGGAGCCATCCTTGAAATACCACCCTGGCAACTTTGAGGTTCTAACTCAGGTCCGTTATCCGGATCGAGGACAGTGTATGGTGGGTAGTTTGACTGGGGCGGTCTCCTCCTAAAGAGTAACGGAGGAGTACGAAGGTGCGCTCAGACCGGTCGGAAATCGGTCGTAGAGTATAAAGGCAAAAGCGCGCTTGACTGCGAGACAGACACGTCGAGCAGGTACGAAAGTAGGTCTTAGTGATCCGGTGGTTCTGTATGGAAGGGCCATCGCTCAACGGATAAAAGGTACTCCGGGGATAACAGGCTGATACCGCCCAAGAGTTCATATCGACGGCGGTGTTTGGCACCTCGATGTCGGCTCATCACATCCTGGGGCTGAAGCCGGTCCCAAGGGTATGGCTGTTCGCCATTTAAAGTGGTACGCGAGCTGGGTTTAGAACGTCGTGAGACAGTTCGGTCCCTATCTGCCGTGGACGTTTGAGATTTGAGAGGGGCTGCTCCTAGTACGAGAGGACCGGAGTGGACGAACCTCTGGTGTTCCGGTTGTCACGCCAGTGGCATTGCCGGGTAGCTATGTTCGGAATAGATAACCGCTGAAAGCATCTAAGCGGGAAACTAGCCTCAAGATGAGATCTCACTGGAACCTTGAGTTCCCTGAAGGGCCGTCGAAGACTACGACGTTGATAGGTTGGGTGTGTAAGCGCTGTGAGGCGTTGAGCTAACCAATACTAATTGCCCGTGAGGCTTGACCATATAACACCCAAGCAATTTGCATGCTCTGAGCTGAAAAGCGAAAGAGATCAGATTGCGGTGTGTGAAGACGAAGATAAACCGAAAGTTCGACGCTCACAAAACACCGAGATCTATCACCTACCCAATTTGCTGAAGCGAGGCCAACTGGCCACGACTCAGTACCCGAATTTCTTGACGACCATAGAGCATTGGAACCACCTGATCCCATCCCGAACTCAGCAGTGAAACGATGCATCGCCGATGGTAGTGTGGGGTTTCCCCATGTGAGAGTAGGTCATCGTCAAGATTAAATTCCGAAACCCCAATTGCGAAAGCAGTTGGGGTTTTGTTTTGGGCGCTCGAAAATCTCGATCCAGACTGATATCCAGCCTTTCTATGCAATGGCTCTGCGCATGGCTATCATGCGTGCCTCATTCTGAGGCGATATGTGCATGCTGACGTTGTTGAAACTTCTGAAAGATGGTCAGTTCCATTCTGGAGAAGCGCTTGGCGCCGCCCTGGGCGTTAGTCGCAGTGCCGTGTGGAAGCAGCTTCAGCATCTTGAGGCAGAATTGAATCTCCCTATTCATAAGGTTCGGGGCCGCGGGTATAAATTGGCTTCGCCATTAGTGTTTTTGAATGCGCAGGATATTTCTCGCGGGGCAGCTTCCTTGGCTTGGCCTGTTCATATTTTCGACTCCATTGACTCCACTAATGCTGAGGCTTTGCGTCTTGTCGACGCGGGCAGTGCGGCACCTTTCGTTGTGCTAGCGGAGCAGCAGACCGCGGGTAGGGGGCGGCGGGGTCGCAAATGGGTCAGCCCATTTGCGCAAAACGTTTACTACAGCCTTGTATTGCGTATTGAGGGCGGTCTGCGGCAACTGGAAGGGCTGAGTCTGGTGGTGGGATTGGCGGTCCTGCAGGCTCTGCGTGAGTCGGGTGTGCAGGGTGCTGCTTTGAAGTGGCCAAACGACGTCTTGGTTGGGCACAAGAAAATCTCAGGCATCTTGCTTGAGCTGGTGGGAGATCCTGCGGATATCTGTCACGTTGTGCTAGGGATAGGTATCAATGTGAATATGCAGAGGGCTGCTGAGGTTGATCAGCAGTGGACCTCGATGCAGCTTGAGACGGGCTCTTCAGTTGATCGCAATCACCTGGTAGCGCGACTGGGCTTGCAGCTACAAGCCTACCTAGATCGGCACAAGGCTGCGGGTTTTGCAGGGTTGCAAGACGAATGGGAGCAGCATCACGCCTGGCAGGGGAAGTCCGTGTCGCTTATCGCGGGCGTCAATCAGATTGATGGGGTTGTGCTGGGCGTGGATCGTCAGGGCGCCTTGCGTTTGGATGTCGGTGGCGTTGAGAAAATATACAGCGGTGGTGAGTTAAGCCTGAGGTTGCGTGATGATTCTTGAGCTCGACTGTGGAAATAGCTTTATCAAATGGCGTGTTCTTGAGTCGAGTGAGGCAACTGTTCGCGCGGAAGGCATCGCAGGTTCGGATATCGCGCTGATCGATAGTTTGGTGGCTTTGCCTGGTCTATTGCTCACGCGTTGTCGGTTGGTGAGTGTTCGCGCGCTTGAGGAGACCGATAAGCTGATAGCTGCGTTGGTCGCGGCATTTGGCGTTGCTGTTTCCTGTGCCACCTCTGCTCGAGAAATGAGCGGAGTGCGCAACGGCTACGAAGACTTTCAGCGCCTGGGGATGGATCGATGGCTGGCCATGCTAGGCGCGTTCAAGTTGGCGTCAGGTGCATGCCTGGTGCTCGATTTTGGTACAGCGGCAACAGCAGATTTTATTGGTCCGGACGGTGGGCACCTGGGAGGGTTTATTTGCCCGGGTATGCCGCTTATGCGGAATCAGCTGCGAACCCATACCCGCAAGATACGCTATGACGATGCGGCCGCTGAGCGGGCTCTGGAGCGTCTCTCTCCTGGTCGCACGACCGTAGAGGCCGTCGAGCGTGGTTGTACGCTCATGCTTAGAGGGTTCGTGCTGACCCAGCTCGAGTTGGCGCGAGGCTATTGGGGGGAGGATTTCACGGTCTTCCTCACTGGAGGAGATGCCGACCTGGTGAGGGATGCTGCGCCTCAGGCTCGGCTGATCCCGGACCTGGTGTTTGTTGGTTTGGCAATGGCGTGTCCTTTGTCTTGAGGTGATTATGCGCTGGCTGTTTTTACTGTTACTGGTCCTCAATGTTTTCTATTACGTCTGGCATCAGCAAGAGGCGCCATTGCGGGCCAAGGATGTCACGCCCTTGAGTCTCCATCGGGGAGCGCAGCAAGATATTCGCCTCCTGAGTGAGTCGGCAGATGCGGTGGCGCGGCGCGATCGGGTGAGGCCGACGGAGGGGCAAAATACCTGCTTATACATCGGTGGGTTCTCTGATCGACGCCAAGCCTCCTCTCTCGAGCAGAGGCTCACGAGCCTGGATATCAAGGTCAAGGTCCAACTGCTGAATGCGCCGGACGCTTCGGGTTATTGGTTGCGTGTGGCCCCTGAGAGTCGTCGCCTGGCTGACGATCTGCCCTTTGAAAGCCTTGCTAATGAATTCAATGAGTTAAAACATAAAATAATGCTGTGCGAAGGCATTGCAACTCTCGAATAGTTTGCATAGAATGGCGCCCGCTTCGCAGTGAAGACCTTTAAGGGCTACAGTGCAAAGCTACCGTCAATGCAGCTAACCTCATAATTTAAATGAGAAAATGCTTGACAGAAGGTCGGCGTGATGTAAAATGCCGGCTCGCTTAGGAGGGGTTCCCGAGCGGCCAAAGGGATCAGACTGTAAATCTGACGTCTACGACTTCGAAGGTTCGAATCCTTCCCCCTCCACCATTTTTAGCGTGAGCTGCAAGCTCCGCGGGTATAGTTTAGTGGTAGAACCTCAGCCTTCCAAGCTGATGATGCGGGTTCGATTCCCGCTACCCGCTCCAAGTTTGCAGGTTGTGCAAGGTGTTTCGCTCTTGTAGCTCAGTTGGTAGAGCACACCCTTGGTAAGGGTGAGGTCAGCGGTTCAAATCCGCTCAAGAGCTCCATATAACAAGGCAGATATGAAAATATCTGCCTTTGTTTTAACAGCTGCCTCGGCTTGAATGTTGTTCGGTGTTTCAGGTCTTGTGGGGTTGGTTGTTGTAAAGTCTTTTTCAGGCCTGCATAATGGTCGGCCTGATTTTGTTTTAGGTCAGTAGCTCAATTGGCAGAGCGACGGTCTCCAAAACCGTAGGTTGGGGGTTCGATTCCCTCCTGACCTGCCAGATTCACGTGGTGTGTCTGGCTTTCTTTTCACAGGATCTTCATAGATGACTCCTAAGGCTGAAGCTCAAAGCTCTCGTTTCGATCTGGTAAAGTGGCTCGCTGTAGTCGCCTTGGTGGTCGTAGGCGTTGTTGGCAATCAGTACTATTCTGCTTCGCCGATCCTGTACCGTGTACTCGCTTTGCTTGCCCTTGCTGCTGTAGCTGCCTTTGTAGGCCTGCAGACTGCCAAAGGCAAGTCCTTCGCGGTACTGGTTAAGGAAGCTCGCACCGAAATCCGTAAAGTCGTTTGGCCGACTCGCCAAGAAACCACGCAGACCACATTGATTGTCGTGGCTGTTGTTCTGGTTATGGCGTTGCTGTTGTGGGGGCTTGATTCCCTGCTCGGCTGGCTTGTTTCCTTGATTGTTGGCTAAGGGTGTCCCGTGGCTAAGCGTTGGTACGTTGTGCATGCTTACTCGGGTTACGAGAAGCATGTTATGCGCTCTTTGCTAGAGCGCGTAAAGCTGGCAGGCATGGAAGATGGCTTCGGCGAAATTCTGGTTCCCACTGAAGAAGTGGTTGAAATGCGGAATGGGCAGAAGCGCAAAAGCGAACGCAAGTTCTTCCCTGGCTACGTGCTGGTACAGATGGACATGAACGAAGGTACTTGGC
The DNA here is from genome assembly GCF_014268375.2 of Pseudomonas salmasensis. Lineage (NCBI taxonomy): Bacteria > Pseudomonadati > Pseudomonadota > Gammaproteobacteria > Pseudomonadales > Pseudomonadaceae > Pseudomonas > Pseudomonas salmasensis. The sequence goes on along the minus strand of NZ_CP077083.1, from coordinate 2,871,658 downwards.
ACTTGGTCAAGGATACCCCTCGCGTCATGGGCTTCATTGGCGGTACTGCCGATAAGCCTGCTCCGATCACCGACAAAGAGGCGGAAGCAATTCTGCGTCGTGTTGCTGACGGTAGCGACAAGCCCAAGCCGAAGACGTTGTTCGAGCCGGGTGAGGTTGTTCGTGTTACAGACGGTCCGTTTGCTGATTTCAACGGTACGGTCGAAGAAGTTAACTACGAAAAGAGCCGGATCCAAGTGGCAGTGCTCATTTTCGGTCGCTCTACTCCGGTAGAGTTGGAGTTCAGCCAGGTCGAGAAGGTCTAGCTGGGCAAGCATCCCAACCCCGCAGCCTCGGCTGTGGGGTTTTGTCGTCACTGGGATAAACGCGCAAGTAACCGGGGAGCCTTTCGAGGCGTTTGAACCCGTAATTGGAGTGCCTCATGGCCAAGAAGATTACCGCTTACATCAAGCTGCAAGTGAAGGCCGCTCAGGCCAACCCTAGTCCACCCGTCGGTCCAGCTCTGGGTCAGCACGGCGTGAACATCATGGAATTCTGCAAGGCCTTCAACGCCCGTACTCAGGGTCTTGAGCCAGGTCTGCCGACTCCAGTGATCATCACTGTATACAGCGACCGTAGCTTCACCTTCGAAACCAAGTCGACCCCGGCTTCGGTTTTGCTGAAGAAAGCTGCCGGTCTGACTAGCGGTTCCGCTCGTCCTAACACCGTTAAGGTTGGCACTGTAACCCGTGCTCAGCTGGAAGAAATCGCGAAAACCAAAAACGCGGATCTGACTGCAGCTGATATGGATGCAGCCGTGCGTACCATCGCCGGTTCTGCTCGTAGCATGGGCCTTAACGTGGAGGGTGTGTAATGGCTAAGCTGACCAAGCGCCAAAAGGCTATCGCCGGCAAAATCGAAGCGGGCAAGTCCTACAACTTCGTAGACGCTGCTGCCCTGCTGACCGAGCTGTCGACTGTCAAGTTCAGCGAGTCTGTTGACGTTGCTGTGAACCTGGGCGTTGACCCACGTAAATCCGACCAGGTCGTTCGTAGCGCTACTGTGCTGCCACACGGTACTGGCAAGACTGTACGTGTTGCTGTCTTCACCCAAGGCCCAGCTGCTGAAGCTGCTCTGGCCGCTGGTGCTGATCGCGTTGGCATGGACGACCTGGCTGCCGAAATGAAAGGCGGCGACCTGAACTATGACGTCGTAATTGCTTCCCCGGATGCAATGCGCGTTGTAGGTCAGTTGGGTCAGATCCTCGGTCCACGTGGCCTGATGCCTAACCCTAAAGTCGGCACCGTAACGCCAGACGTAGCTACCGCGGTTAAAAACGCCAAGGCTGGTCAGGTTCGTTATCGCACCGACAAAAACGGCATCATTCACACCTCCGTTGGCAAAGTCGGCTTCGATGCCGTCAAGCTGAAGGAAAACGTTGAAGCCCTGATCGCTGATCTGAAGCGTATCAAGCCTGCTTCCTCGAAAGGTATCTACGTCAAGCGCGTTACCCTGAGCACCACTATGGGCCCAGGTCTGGTCATCGACCAAGGTTCGCTGGACGTATAAGACATAAATTGGCGCAAGTAATTGCGCCAATTGAAAGATTGGGGTCCCTGCCTGGCGGGGGCTATCCAAGACCGTAGGCGACGCAAGTCTTAAACCAACAAGCCTACGCAGATGGTGCTCCCGGTTCCTTACCGAATCAGACACCAAAACGACATCAGGCCTAGGCCAGATGAAACGGTAACAAGCAGGAGTTAAACCCGTGGCAATTAATCTCGAAGACAAGAAGGCCATCGTCGCTGAAGTCAACGAGGCTGCCAAAGCTGCTCTGTCCGCTGTCGTGGCTGATGCCCGTGGTGTGACAGTAGGCGCTATGACCGGACTCCGTAAAGAGGCTCGTGAAGCTGGCGTATACGTACGTGTTGTACGTAATACCCTGCTCAAGCGCGCCGTTGCTGACACTGAATACAGTGTTCTCAACGACGTGTTCACCGGCCCGACTCTGATCGCGTTCTCTAAAGATCATCCAGGCGCTGCTGCCCGTTTGTTCAAAGAATTCGCCAAGAGTCAGGATAAGTTCGAGATCAAGGCAGCTGCGTTCGAGGGCAAGTTCCTCGCAGCTAACCAAATCGACGTACTGGCAACACTGCCGACCCGTAACGAAGCTATTTCGCAGCTGATGAGCGTGATTCAAGGCGCTACCAGCAAGCTGGCTCGTACTCTGGCTGCAGTTCGCGAGCAAAAAGAAGCTGCCGCAGCCTAAGGCTGAGCAAATTCTTTCGCGTATTTTTGTTTATTTCGATGGCCGCGTAGGCCGTCCCCCAATTCAGGAAATACAGCAATGTCTATCTCCCAAGACGATATCCTCAACGCCGTAGCTGAAATGTCGGTTCTGCAGGTTGTTGAGCTGATCAAAGCTTTCGAAGAAAAATTCGGCGTTTCCGCTGCCGCTGCTTCCGCTGGCCCAGCTGTTGCTGCTGTCGCTGCTGAAGAGCAAACCGAATTCAACGTCATGCTGCTGGAAGCTGGCGAGAAGAAAGTAAACGTGATCAAGGCAGTACGTGAACTGACCGGTCTGGGCCTGAAAGAAGCCAAGGCTGTAGTTGACGGCGCTCCTGCCCAGGTTCTGGAAGCTGTGTCGAAAGACGCCGCTGACAAAGCCAAAGCTACTCTGGAAGAAGCAGGCGCTAAAGTCGAGCTGAAGTAAGCATCGACCTTGCGTCTCCAGCCCAAGCGTTAAGCTGAAGGCTGATGGCTGGTGGCTCTTGCCACCGGCCTTTTTCCGTTCTTGGCTGTCGACTCGGTCGCCGCCATTAACGCGCTGTAGCCACCCGAAGCGGTGGTGCAAACCATGGGGTTTGCAAGATTTTCTGGCTGCTCCCGTCGGAGGGGCCAAACAAGCAGGTGACCAAGCTGGGGAACGCTGATGGCTTACTCATATACTGAGAAAAAACGTATCCGCAAGGACTTTAGCAAGTTGCCGGACGTCATGGATGTCCCGTACCTTCTGGCTATCCAGCTGGATTCGTATCGTGAATTCTTGCAGGCGGGAGCGACCAAAGATCAGTTCCGCGACGTGGGCCTGCATGCGGCCTTCAAATCCGTTTTCCCGATCATCAGCTACTCCGGCAATGCTGCGCTGGAGTACGTCGGTTATCGCCTGGGCGAACCGGCATTTGATGTCAAAGAATGCGTGTTGCGTGGCGTTACGTACGCCGTACCTTTGCGGGTAAAAGTCCGTCTGATCATTTTCGACAAAGAATCGTCGAACAAAGCGATCAAGGACATCAAAGAGCAAGAAGTCTACATGGGCGAAATCCCATTGATGACTGAGAACGGTACCTTCGTAATCAACGGTACCGAGCGTGTAATCGTTTCCCAGCTGCACCGTTCCCCGGGCGTGTTCTTCGACCACGACCGCGGCAAGACGCACAGCTCCGGCAAACTCCTGTACTCCGCGCGGATCATTCCGTACCGCGGTTCGTGGTTGGACTTCGAGTTCGACCCGAAAGATTGCGTGTTCGTGCGTATCGACCGTCGTCGCAAGCTGCCGGCTTCGGTATTGCTGCGCGCGCTCGGTTACACCACTGAGCAGGTGCTGGACGCTTTCTACACCACCAACGTATTCAGCCTGAAGGATGAAACCCTCAAGCTGGAGCTGATCGCTTCGCGTCTGCGTGGTGAAATTGCTGTCCTGGACATCCAGGACGAAAAAGGCAAGGTCATCGTTGAGGCTGGCCGTCGTATCACTGCGCGCCACATCAACCAGATCGAAAAAGCCGGTATCAAAGAGCTGGAAGTGCCACTGGACTACGTCCTGGGTCGCACTACCGCCAAGGTCATCGTTCACCCGGCTACAGGCGAAATCCTGGCTGAGTGCAACACCGAGCTGAACACTGAAATCCTGGCCAAGATCGCCAAGGCTCAGGTTGTTCGCATCGAGACCCTGTACACCAACGATATCGACTGCGGTCCGTTCATCTCCGACACACTGAAGATCGACTCCACCAGCAACCAATTGGAAGCGCTGGTCGAGATCTATCGCATGATGCGTCCTGGTGAGCCACCAACCAAAGACGCTGCCGAAACCCTGTTCAACAACCTGTTCTTCAGCCCTGAGCGCTATGACCTGTCTGCGGTCGGCCGGATGAAGTTCAACCGTCGTATCGGTCGTACCGAGATCGAAGGTTCGGGCGTGCTGTGCAAGGAAGACATCGTCGCGGTATTGAAGACCCTGGTCGACATCCGTAACGGCAAAGGCATCGTCGATGACATCGACCACCTGGGTAACCGTCGTGTTCGCTGTGTAGGCGAAATGGCCGAGAACCAGTTCCGCGTTGGCCTGGTACGTGTTGAGCGTGCGGTCAAAGAGCGTCTGTCGATGGCTGAAAGCGAAGGCCTGATGCCGCAAGACCTGATCAACGCCAAGCCAGTGGCTGCGGCGGTGAAAGAGTTCTTCGGTTCCAGCCAGCTTTCGCAGTTCATGGACCAGAACAACCCGCTCTCCGAGATCACCCACAAGCGCCGTGTTTCTGCACTGGGCCCGGGCGGTCTGACCCGTGAGCGTGCTGGCTTTGAAGTCCGTGACGTACACCCGACGCACTACGGTCGTGTTTGCCCGATCGAAACGCCGGAAGGTCCGAACATCGGTCTGATCAACTCCCTGGCTGCCTATGCGCGCACCAACCAGTACGGCTTCCTCGAAAGCCCGTACCGTGTGGTGAAAGACGCCCTGGTCACCGACGAGATCGTATTCCTGTCCGCCATCGAAGAAGCTGATCACGTGATCGCTCAGGCTTCGGCCACGATGAACGACAAGAAGGTCCTGGTCGACGAGCTGGTAGCTGTTCGTCACTTGAACGAGTTCACCGTCAAGGCGCCGGAAGACGTCACCTTGATGGACGTTTCTCCGAAGCAGGTAGTTTCGGTTGCAGCGTCGCTGATCCCGTTCCTGGAACACGATGACGCCAACCGTGCGTTGATGGGTTCCAACATGCAGCGTCAAGCTGTACCGACCCTGCGTGCTGACAAGCCGCTGGTAGGTACCGGCATGGAGCGCAACGTAGCGCGTGACTCCGGCGTTTGCGTCGTGGCTCGTCGTGGCGGTGTGATCGATTCCGTTGATGCCAGCCGTATCGTGGTTCGTGTTGCCGATGACGAAGTAGAAACTGGCGAAGCCGGTGTCGACATCTACAACCTGACCAAATACACCCGCTCGAACCAGAACACCTGCATCAACCAGCGTCCGCTGGTAAGCAAGGGTGATCGCGTTCAGCGTAGCGACATCATGGCCGACGGCCCGTCCACCGACATGGGTGAACTGGCTCTGGGTCAGAACATGCGCATCGCGTTCATGGCATGGAACGGCTTCAACTTCGAAGACTCCATCTGCCTGTCCGAGCGTGTGGTTCAAGAAGACCGCTTCACCACGATCCACATTCAGGAACTGACCTGTGTGGCACGTGATACCAAGCTTGGGCCTGAGGAAATCACTGCAGACATCCCGAACGTGGGTGAAGCTGCACTGAACAAGCTGGACGAAGCCGGTATCGTTTATGTAGGTGCTGAAGTTGGCGCTGGCGACATCCTGGTCGGTAAGGTCACTCCGAAAGGCGAGACCCAACTGACGCCGGAAGAGAAGCTGCTGCGTGCCATCTTCGGTGAAAAAGCCAGCGACGTTAAAGACACCTCCCTGCGTGTACCTACCGGTACCAAAGGTACTGTCATCGACGTACAGGTCTTCACCCGTGACGGCGTTGAGCGTGATGCTCGTGCACTGTCCATCGAGAAGACCCAACTCGACGAGATCCGCAAGGATCTGAACGAAGAGTTCCGTATCGTTGAAGGCGCGACCTTCGAACGTCTGCGTTCCGCTCTGGTAGGCCACAAGGCCGAAGGCGGCGCAGGCCTGAAGAAAGGTCAGGACATCACCGACGAAATCCTCGACGGTCTTGAGCACGGCCAGTGGTTCAAACTGCGCATGGCTGAAGATGCTCTGAACGAGCAGCTCGAGAAGGCCCAGGCCTATATCGTTGATCGCCGCCGTCTGCTGGACGACAAGTTCGAAGACAAGAAGCGCAAACTGCAGCAGGGCGATGACCTGGCTCCAGGCGTGCTGAAAATCGTCAAGGTTTACCTGGCAATCCGTCGCCGCATCCAGCCGGGCGACAAGATGGCCGGTCGTCACGGTAACAAGGGTGTGGTCTCTGTGATCATGCCGGTTGAAGACATGCCGCACGATGCCAATGGCACCCCGGTCGACGTCGTCCTCAACCCGTTGGGCGTACCTTCGCGTATGAACGTCGGTCAGATCCTTGAAACCCACCTGGGCCTCGCAGCCAAAGGTCTGGGCGAGAAGATCAACCGTATGATCGAAGAGCAGCGCAAGGTCGCAGACCTGCGTAAGTTCCTGCACGAGATCTACAACGAGATCGGCGGTCGCAACGAAGAGCTGGACACCTTCTCCGACCAGGAAATCCTGGATCTGGCGAAGAACCTGCGCGGCGGCGTTCCAATGGCTACCCCGGTGTTCGACGGTGCCAAGGAAAGCGAAATCAAGGCCATGCTGAAACTGGCAGACCTGCCAGAAAGCGGCCAGATGCAGCTGTTCGACGGCCGTACCGGCAACAAGTTCGAGCGCCCGGTTACTGTTGGCTACATGTACATGCTGAAGCTGAACCACTTGGTAGACGACAAGATGCACGCTCGTTCTACCGGTTCGTACAGCCTGGTTACCCAGCAGCCGCTGGGTGGTAAGGCTCAGTTCGGTGGTCAGCGTTTCGGGGAGATGGAGGTCTGGGCACTGGAAGCATACGGTGCTGCATACACTCTGCAAGAAATGCTCACAGTGAAGTCGGACGATGTGAACGGTCGTACCAAGATGTACAAAAACATCGTGGACGGCGATCACCGTATGGAGCCGGGCATGCCCGAGTCCTTCAACGTGTTGATCAAAGAAATTCGTTCCCTCGGCATCGATATCGATCTGGAAACCGAATAACACGTGACGCGAATCGAGAGCGGGGCTGTTTAGCTCGCTCTCTGCTCCGCCAGGAGGAAAGGCCTTGAAAGACCTACTGAATTTGCTGAAAAACCAGGGTCAAGTCGAAGAGTTCGACGCCATCCGTATTGGATTGGCATCGCCTGAGATGATCCGTTCGTGGTCGTTCGGTGAAGTTAAAAAGCCGGAAACCATCAACTACCGTACGTTCAAACCTGAGCGTGACGGCCTGTTCTGCGCCAAGATCTTTGGCCCGGTAAAGGATTACGAGTGCCTGTGCGGTAAGTACAAGCGCTTGAAGCACCGTGGTGTGATCTGCGAGAAGTGTGGCGTTGAAGTCGCACTGGCCAAAGTTCGTCGTGAGCGCATGGCGCACATCGAACTGGCTTCGCCGGTTGCCCACATCTGGTTCCTGAAATCGCTGCCGTCCCGTATCGGCTTGCTGATGGACATGACCCTGCGTGATATCGAACGTGTTCTCTACTTCGAGAGCTATGTCGTTATCGACCCAGGCATGACCACCCTTGAAAAAGGTCAGCTGCTGAACGACGAGCAGTACTTCGAAGCGCTGGAAGAGTTCGGCGACGATTTCGATGCCCGCATGGGTGCCGAAGCTGTCCGCGAACTGCTGCACGCTATCGACCTGGAGCACGAGATTGGTCGTCTGCGCGAAGAGATTCCGCAAACCAACTCCGAAACCAAGATCAAGAAGCTGTCCAAGCGTCTGAAGTTGATGGAAGCCTTCCAGGGTTCCGGCAACTTGCCAGAGTGGATGGTACTGACCGTTCTGCCGGTTCTGCCGCCAGACCTGCGTCCGCTGGTACCGTTGGACGGTGGTCGTTTCGCGACGTCCGACCTCAACGACCTGTACCGCCGCGTGATCAACCGTAACAACCGCTTGAAGCGCCTGCTTGATCTGTCCGCTCCGGACATCATCGTGCGCAACGAAAAGCGTATGTTGCAAGAAGCGGTCGATGCCCTGCTCGACAACGGTCGTCGTGGCCGCGCTATCACCGGTTCGAACAAGCGTCCTCTGAAATCCCTGGCTGACATGATCAAGGGTAAGCAAGGTCGTTTCCGTCAGAACTTGCTCGGTAAGCGTGTTGACTACTCCGGTCGTTCGGTAATTACCGTAGGCCCGACCCTGCGTCTGCACCAGTGCGGTCTGCCTAAGAAGATGGCACTCGAGCTGTTCAAGCCGTTCATCTTCGGCAAGCTGGAAATGCGCGGTCTCGCGACCACCATCAAAGCGGCCAAGAAAATGGTCGAGCGCGAACTGCCAGAGGTTTGGGACGTTCTTGCTGAAGTGATCCGCGAACACCCGGTTCTCCTCAACCGTGCACCGACCCTTCACCGTCTGGGTATCCAGGCGTTTGAACCTGTACTGATCGAAGGTAAGGCTATCCAGCTGCACCCTCTGGTCTGTGCCGCGTACAACGCCGACTTCGACGGCGACCAAATGGCCGTGCACGTACCGCTGACACTGGAAGCCCAGTTGGAAGCGCGTGCGTTGATGATGTCGACCAACAACATCCTGTCGCCAGCCAACGGTGAGCCAATCATCGTTCCGTCGCAGGACGTTGTATTGGGTCTGTACTACATGACCCGTGAAGCGATCAACGCCAAGGGCGAAGGTCGTGTGTTCGCAGACCTGCAGGAAGTTGACCGTGTGTTCCGTGCCGGCGAAGCCGCACTGCACGCCAAGGTCAAAGTGCGGATCCACGAAACCGTCAACGACCGTGACGGCGGCAGCGTGAGCAACACCCGTATCGTCGACACCACTGTCGGCCGTGCGCTGTTGTACCAGGTTGTGCCAAAAGGTCTGTCGTACGACGTCGTCAACCTGCCGATGAAGAAAAAGGCGATCTCCAAGCTGATCAACCAGTGCTACCGCGTGGTTGGTTTGAAAGAGACCGTTATCTTCGCTGACCAGTTGATGTACACAGGTTTCGCTTACTCGACTATCTCCGGCGTTTCCATTGGCGTTAACGACTTCGTTATCCCGGATGAAAAAGCTCGCATCATCAGTGCTGCCACTGACGAAGTGAAAGAGATCGAGAGCCAGTACGCCTCCGGCCTGGTAACCCAGGGCGAGAAGTACAACAAGGTAATCGACCTTTGGTCCAAGGCGAACGACGAAGTTTCCAAGGCGATGATGGCCAACCTCTCGAAAGAGAAAGTCATCGACCGTCACGGCGACGAAGTTGACCAGGAATCCTTCAACTCGATGTACATGATGGCCGACTCGGGCGCACGGGGTTCTGCTGCGCAGATCCGTCAGCTCGCCGGTATGCGTGGCCTGATGGCCAAGCCGGACGGTTCCATCATCGAAACGCCGATCACTGCGAACTTCCGTGAAGGTTTGAGCGTACTTCAGTACTTCATCTCCACTCACGGTGCTCGTAAGGGTCTTGCGGATACCGCGTTGAAAACCGCTAACTCCGGTTACCTGACTCGTCGTCTGGTAGACGTTGCACAAGATCTGGTTGTAACCGAGATCGATTGCGGCACCGAGCACGGCCTGCTGATGACTCCGCACATTGAAGGCGGTGACGTTGTAGAGCCACTGGGTGAACGTGTATTGGGTCGTGTTATTGCCCGTGACGTGTTCAAGCCGGGTACCGAGGAAGTTATCGTTCCTGCTGGCACCCTGGTTGACGAGAAGTGGGTCGAGTTCATCGAACTCAACAGCATCGACGAAGTGATCGTTCGTTCGCCGATCAGCTGCGAAACCCGCTACGGCATTTGCGCCAAGTGCTATGGCCGTGACTTGGCTCGTGGTCACCAGGTGAACATCGGTGAAGCGGTCGGCGTTATCGCTGCCCAGTCCATCGGTGAGCCGGGTACCCAGCTGACCATGCGTACATTCCACATCGGTGGTGCGGCAAGCCGGACCTCCGCAGCCGACAGCGTTCAGGTGAAGAATGGTGGTACCGTCCGCCTGCACAACCTCAAGCATGTTGAGCGAGTGGATGGCCACCTGGTTGCTGTGTCCCGTTCCGGTGAGCTGGCCATCGCTGATGACTATGGTCGTGAGCGTGAGCGTTACAAGCTGCCGTACGGTGCTGTGATTTCGGTTAAAGAAGGTGACAAGGTCGACGCTGGCGCAATCGTGGCCAAGTGGGATCCGCACACTCACCCAATCGTTACCGAAATGAAAGGTACCGTGACCTACGTGGGCATGGAAGAAGGCATCACGATCAAGCGTCAGACTGACGAATTGACCGGTATGACCAACATTGAAGTACTCGACGCCAAAGATCGTCCAGCTGCCGGTAAGGACATCCGTCCTGCCGTGAAGATGGTCGATGACAACGGCAAGGATCTGTTGCTGCCAGGCACTGACGTAATCGCTCAGTACTTCCTGCCAGCCAACGCCCTGGTCGGTGTAGCGGATGGTGCGAAGATCGCGATCGGTGATGTTATCGCGCGTATCCCGCAAGAAACTTCGAAGACCCGTGACATCACCGGTGGTCTGCCGCGTGTTGCCGACTTGTTCGAAGCTCGTCGTCCGAAAGAAGCGTCGATTCTGGCTGAAGTCAGCGGCACCATCGCGTTCGGTAAAGAAACCAAAGGCAAGCGCCGTCTGGTTATTACCCCGAACGACGGTAGCGATCCGTATGAAGAGCTGATTCCGAAGTGGCGTCACCTGAACGTGTTCGAAGGCGAACAGGTAAACCGCGGCGAAGTTATCTCCGACGGTCCGAGCGATCCACACGACATCCTGCGTCTGCTGGGTGTGAGTGCGCTGGCCAAGTACATCGTTAACGAGATCCAGGACGTTTACCGCCTGCAAGGCGTGAAGATCAACGACAAGCACATCGAGACCATCCTGCGTCAGATGCTGCGTAAAGTTGAGATCGCTGAATCCGGCGATTCCAGTTTCATCAAGGGCGACCAGATGGAACTGACTCACGTACTGGTAGAAAACGAGCGCCTGGCGAACGAAGAGAAATTTGTCTCCAAGTTCACTCGCGTGCTGCTGGGTATCACCAAGGCGTCGTTGTCCACTGAGTCGTTCATCTCGGCGGCCTCCTTCCAGGAGACCACTCGCGTACTGACCGAAGCAGCGGTAACCGGCAAGCGCGATTACCTGCGCGGCCTGAAAGAAAACGTAGTCGTGGGTCGTCTGATCCCGGCGGGTACCGGTTTGGCTTACCACAGCGAGCGTAAGCGTCGCCGTGATGCTGACAAGCCGCTGCGCGTAAGCGCCAGTGAAGTGGAAGCTGCACTGACCGAAGCGCTGAACTCAAGCGGTAACTGAGTTCTGCGATAGATGAGTCTGGGCCCTGACACTCCCATTCGTCGGATCGAGGCATTTTTGCCCCGGTTCGACGCGAGGGGAGGTCGGGGCCTTGCCTTGACTGGGGACAAGATCCTCTTTAGACTCTTGTACCCCTAAATTTGGCGGGAATTCGTTCCTGCCATTTTGCTTTTCTTGCAAGACAATAGCGTCGCAAGACAACAGTGGAGCTAGTAGATGGCAACTATCAACCAGCTGGTACGTCAGCCGCGTAAGCGTATCGTCGAGAAATCCGACGTACCTGCGCTGCAGAACTGCCCGCAACGTCGTGGCGTATGCACCCGTGTGTATACCACCACGCCGAAAAAACCTAACTCGGCACTGCGTAAAGTATGCCGTGTGCGTCTGACCAACGGTTTCGAGGTTTCCTCGTACATCGGCGGTGAAGGCCACAACCTGCAAGAGCACAGCGTGGTACTGATCCGCGGCGGTCGTGTAAAAGACTTGCCAGGTGTTCGTTATCACACCGTACGCGGTTCTTTGGATACTTCCGGCGTTAAAGGTCGTAACCAGGGTCGTTCGAAGTACGGTACCAAGAAGCCTAAGTAGTAGCGGCTTTTTGTAAACCTGAATCATCTTATTTTCTGAGTCGATAAGAGTAAGGTCGGAGGCGTCCCGAAAGGGCACCGATTCCGAGCGAACCTGAAGACCGTTTGAGGGCTTATCCATGCCAAGAAGACGCGTAGCAGCCAAGCGCGAAGTGCTTGACGATCCAAAATACGGAAGCCAAATTCTGGCCAAGTTCATGAACCACGTGATGGAGAGCGGCAAGAAAGCCGTTGCCGAGCGTATCGTTTATGGCGCGCTGGAAAAGGTTAAAGAACGCAAGAACAGCGACCCCCTGGAAATCTTCGAGAAAGCTCTCGACGCCATCGCTCCGCTGGTCGAAGTGAAGTCGCGCCGTGTAGGCGGTGCTACTTACCAGGTTCCGGTTGAAGTTCGCCCGTCCCGTCGTAACGCTCTGGCAATGCGCTGGTTGGTAGACTTCGCCCGTAAGCGCGGCGAGAAGTCTATGGCTCTGCGTTTGGCCGGCGAACTGTTGGACGCTGCTGAAGGTAAAGGTGCTGCTGTTAAGAAGCGTGAAGACGTGCACCGTATGGCTGAAGCCAACAAAGCTTTCTCGCACTACCGCTTCTAATTTTAGCTTCACTAATTTTGCGAGGGCTTTATGGCTCGTACTACTCCGATTAGCCGCTACCGTAACATCGGTATCGTCGCTCACGTGGATGCTGGTAAAACCACCACCACCGAGCGCGTACTGTTTTACACCGGCAAAAGTCACAAAATGGGCGAGGTGCATGACGGCGCCGCGACCACAGACTGGATGGTTCAGGAGCAGGAGCGTGGTATTACCATTACTTCTGCTGCTATTACCGCCTTCTGGAAAGGTTCCGAGAAGCAGTACAAAGACGAGCATCGCTTCAACGTAATCGATACCCCGGGCCACGTAGACTTCACCATTGAAGTTGAACGTTCCCTGCGCGTACTCGACGGCGCTGTCGTTGTGTTCTGCGGCACCTCGGGTGTTGAGCCTCAGTCGGAAACCGTATGGCGTCAAGCCAACAAGTACGGCGTTCCACGTCTTGTTTATGTAAACAAGATGGACCGTGCTGGTGCCAACTTCCTGCGCGTGATCGGTCAGATCAAGCAGCGTCTGGGTCACACTCCGGTGCCTATCCAGCTGGCTATCGGTTCCGAAGACAACTTCCAGGGTCAGATCGATCTGATCAACATGGAAGCTGTTTACTGGAATGATTCCGACAAAGGTATGGTTCCTGTTCGTAAGCCTATCCCTGAAGAGCTTCAGGAACTGGCTGACGAGTGGCGCAACAACATGGTTGAGGCTGCCGCCGAAGCCAGCGAAGAGCTGATGAACAAGTACCTCGAAGGTGAAGAGCTCACCAACGTGGAAATCAAGGCCGCTCTGCGTCAGCGTACTATCGCTGGTGAGATCGTCTTGGCTGTTTGCGGTTCCTCGTTCAAGAACAAGGGTGTTCCCCTGGTTCTCGACGCCGTTATCGACTACCTGCCTGCTCCAACCGACATTCCTGCTATCAAGGGTTCCAACCCTGATAACGAGGAAGAAGAAATGGAGCGTCACGCCGATGACAACGAGCCGTTCTCGGCTCTGGCGTTCAAGATCGCTACCGACCCATTCGTGGGTACTTTGACCTTCGTCCGCGTTTACTCGGGCGTGTTGGCCTCCGGCGACGGCGTGATCAACTCGGTTAAAGGCAAGAAAGAGCGCGTGGGTCGTATGGTGCAAATGCACGCAAACGCCCGTGAAGAGATCAAGGAAGTACGCGCTGGTGACATCGCGGCCCTGATCGGCATGAAGGACGTCACCACTGGTGAGACTTTGTGCGACGCTGCCAAGCCAATCATCCTGGTTCGCATGGACTTCCCGGAGCCGGTTATTTCGGTTGCCGTAGAGCCTAAGACCAAGGATGACCAGGAAAAAATGGGTATCGCTCTGGGCAAGCTTGCTCAGGAAGATCCATCTTTCCGCGTCAAGACTGATGAAGAGACTGGTCAAACGATCATCTCCGGCATGGGCGAGCTGCACCTGGACATCCTGGTTGACCGGATGCGCCGTGAGTTCAACGTCGAAGCCAACATCGGTAAGCCTCAGGTTTCCTATCGTGAGCGCATCACGAAGAACTGTGAAATCGAAGGCAAGTTCGTTCGTCAGTCCGGCGGTCGTGGTCAGTTCGGTCACTGCTGGATCCGTTTTGCTCCTGCTGACGAAGGTCAGGAAGGTCTGCAATTCGTGAACGAAGTAGTAGGTGGTGTTGTTCCTAAGGAATACATCCCTGCTATCCAGAAGGGTATCGAAGAGCAGATGAAGAACGGTGTTGTTGCCGGCTATCCGCTGATCGGCCTGAAAGCAACCGTTTTTGACGGTTCTTACCACGACGTCGACTCCAACGAGATGGCGTTTAAGGTGGCTGCTTCCATGGCAACCAAGCAACTGGCTCAGAAGGGCGGTGGTGAGTTGCTTGAGCCAATCATGGCGGTAGAAGTTGTTACACCTGAAGACTATATGGGTGATGTCATGGGCGACCTTAACCGTCGTCGCGGCATGATCTTGGGTATGGAAGACACGGTTTCCGGCAAAGTGATTCGCGCCGAGGTTCCGTTGGGCGAGATGTTCGGTTATGCGACCGACGTTCGTTCCATGTCCCAGGGTCGCGCAAGCTACTCTATGGAATTCAAAAAATACAACACAGCTCCGGCGCACATCGCTGAAACTGTATCCAAAAAACAAGGCTGATTCAGTCCTTTAGGCAAGGAGTTAATTGTCGTGGCTAAAGAAAAATTTGATCGTTCCCTACCGCACGTCAACGTTGGCACCATCGGTCACGTTGACCACGGTAAAACCACTCTGACTGCTGCTCTGACTCGCGTTTGCTCCGAAGTATTCGGTTCCGCAATCGTTGATTTCGATAAAATCGACAGCGCGCCAGAAGAGAAAGCTCGTGGTATCACCATCAACACCGCGCACGTTGAATACAACTCGCTGATCCGTCACTACGCTCACGTTGACTGCCCAGGTCACGCTGACTATGTGAAGAACATGATCACCGGTGCTGCCCAGATGGACGGCGCAATCCTGGTTTGCTCGGCCGCTGATGGTCCGATGCCACAAACCCGTGAGCACATCCTGCTGTCCCGTCAGGTTGGCGTTCCGTACATCGTGGTTTACCTGAACAAGGCTGACCTGGTAGACGACGCTGAGCTGCTGGAACTGGTTGAGATGGAAGTGCGCGATCTGCTGAGCACTTACGACTTCCCAGGTGACGACACTCCGATCATCATCGGTTCTGCTCGTATGGCTCTGGAAGGCAAAGACGATAACGAAATGGGCACCACGTCCGTTCGTAAACTGGTTGAGACTCTGGACAGCTACATCCCAGATCCAGTCCGTGTTATCGACAAGCCGTTCCTGATGCCAATCGAAGACGTATTCTCGATCTCCGGTCGCGGTACTGTTGTAACTGGTCGTATCGAGCGCGGTATCGTCAAGGTTCAAGATCCACTGGAAATCGTTGGTCTGCGTGACACTACCGTCACCACCTGCACCGGTGTTGAAATGTTCCGTAAGCTGCTCGACGAAGGTCGTGCTGGCGAGAACTGCGGCGTTCTGCTGCGTGGTACCAAGCGTGACGACGTTGAGCGTGGCCAGGTTCTGGTCAAGCCAGGTTCGGTTAAGCCGCACACCAAGTTCGAAGCTGAAGTGTACGTGCTGAGCAAAGAAGAAGGCGGTCGTCACACTCCGTTCTTCAAAGGCTACCGTCCACAGTTCTACTTCCGTACTACTGACGTGACTGGTAACTGCGAACTGCCGGAAGGCGTAGAAATGGTAATGCCAGGCGACAACATCAAAATGGTTGTCACCCTGATCAAAACCATCGCTATGGAAGACGGCCTGCGTTTCGCAATCCGTGAAGGCGGCCGTACCGTTGGTGCTGGCGTTGTAGCTAAAATCATCGAGTAATCTCTCTTTTGAGTGAGCTTTGATGTTTTGAGAAAGCCCCCGCTTAGCGGGGGCTTTTTTATTGGGTTGACACCTATCTAGGGCGTCTATAGAATTGCGCCTCCTTTTAACGGGCGTATTGCGCCCGGTGGGAATAGCAGCCGGAGTCTGAAATCCAATGCAAAATCAGCAAATCCGTATCAGGTTGAAGGCTTTTGACCATCGCCTGATCGACCAATCCACCCAGGAAATCGTGGAAACCGCGAAACGTACTGGTGCTCAAGTGCGTGGTCCAATTCCACTGCCTACCCGTAAAGAGCGGTTCACCGTTCTGGTCTCCCCGCACGTCAACAAAGACGCGCGTGACCAGTACGAGATCCGTACTCATAAGCGCGTACTGGACATCGTCCAGCCAACGGATAAAACCGTTGATGCACTTATGAAGCTCGATCTGGCGGCCGGTGTGGAAGTACAGATCAGCCTCGGCTAAGACTTGGGTCTTAGTCGTGTAACGCTCTGAAATGGGCGGCCATAGCGGGTGAAAGCCCCGTACACTCATGAGGTTTACAACATGACTATTGGTGTAGTCGGTCGTAAATGCGGTATGACCCGTATTTTCACCGAAGAAGGTGTCTCCATTCCGGTCACGGTCATTGAGATCGAACCGAATCGCGTCACCCAGTTCAAAACTGAAGAAACCGATGGCTATCGTGCAGTGCAAGTCACTGTCGGCGAGCGTCGTGCTTCGCGTGTGACTGCTGCTCAAGCAGGTCACTTCGCTAAAGCAAACGTTGCAGCTGGTCGTACTGTCATGGAGTTCCGTCTTGAAGACGGCGACTACCAGGCTGGCGATCTGATCAACGCTGAAATCTTCGCCGCTGGTCAACTGGTTGATGTAACCGGTCAGTCCAAGGGTAAAGGCTTCCAGGGTACGATCAAGCGTTGGAATTTCCGTGGTCAAGACAACACTCACGGTAACTCCGTTTCCCACCGCGTCCCGGGCTCTATTGGCCAGTGCCAGACTCCTGGTCGTGTATTCAAGGGCAAAAAAATGTCCGGTCATATGGGCGCTGAGCGCGTGACCGTGCAGTCCCTCGAAGTAGTGCGCGTCGACGCTGAACGCAATCTGTTGTTGGTCAAGGGTGCTGTTCCTGGCGCTACTGGCGGCAACCTGGTTGTACGTCCAGCGGCCAAGGCTCGCGGTTAAGGGGAAGCTGACATGCAATTAAATGTAAATGACGCTCAAGCGATCGAAGTTTCCGAACTGACATTTGGCGGCGAATTCAACGAGACGCTCGTTCACCAAGCAGTCGTGGCCTACATGGCCGGCGGCCGTCAAGGTAGCAAGCAGCAAAAGACCCGTTCCGACGTACGTGGTGGCGGTAAGCGCCCTTGGCGTCAGAAAGGCACTGGCCGTGCTCGTGCCGGTACTATCCGTAGCCCAATCTGGCGTGGCGGCGGTACCACTTTCGCAGCTCGTCCACAGGATCACTCTCAGAAGCTCAACAAGAAGATGTACCGCGCAGCACTGCGCTCCATCCTTGCTGAACTCGTGCGTACTGATCGTCTGGTCGTGGTTCAGGACTTCGCTGTTGAAAGTCCAAAAACCAAAGATCTGCTGGGCAAACTGAACAACATGAGCCTGACCGACGTTTTGATCGTGTCCGAAGCTGTTGATCAGAACCTGTACCTGGCTGCTCGCAACCTGCCACACGTTGATGTTCGTGACGTGCAAGGTTCCGATCCAGTTAGTCTGATCGCATACGACAAGGTGTTGATCACCGTGTCGGCCGTGAAGAAATTCGAGGAGCTGCTGGGATGAACCAGGAACGCGTATTTAAAGTTCTGCTTGGCCCGCACGTTTCCGAAAAGGCTACGGTTCTGGCTGACAAGAAAGGCCAGTTCGTTTTCAAGGTTGCAACTGACGCAACCAAGCTGGAAATCAAGAAGGCCGTCGAAAGCCTGTTCAGCGTGAAAGTAGAGCGTGTTACTACCCTGAACGTTCTGGGTAAGAGCAAGCGCACTGCTCGCGGTCTGGGCAAGCGTAATGACTGGAAGAAGGCAGTTATCTCCCTTCAGCCAGGCCAAGATCTCGATTTCAGCAGCAGTGCTGAGTAAGGAAGGGGTGCATCATGGCAATCGTTAAATGCAAACCGACTTCCCCTGGCCGCCGTTTTGTGGTCAAGGTGGTCAACCAGGAGCTGCATAAAGGCGCTCCTCACGCACCGCTGCTCGAGAAGAAATCGAAGTCTGGTGGTCGTAACAACAATGGTCGTATTACCACTCGTCACATCGGTGGTGGCCATAAGCAGCATTATCGTCTGGTCGACTTCCGTCGCAACGACAAAGATGGCATCTCTGCCACTGTCGAGCGTATCGAATACGATCCAAACCGTACTGCTCACATCGCTCTGCTGCTGTACGCAGATGGCGAGCGTCGCTACATCATCGCCCCTAAAGGCGTGAGTGCTGGCGACCAGCTGATCGCAGGTGCTCTGGCGCCGATCAAGCCGGGCAACGCTCTGCAACTGCGTAACATTCCAGTTGGTAGCACCGTACACGGCATCGAATTGAAGCCAGGTAAAGGCGCACAGATCGCTCGTTCCGCTGGTGCTTCGGCTCAGCTGATCGCTCGTGAAGGTGTCTACGTGACCCTGCGTCTGCGTTCTGGTGAGATGCGTAAAGTACTGGCTGAATGCCGTGCGACCCTGGGCGAAGTCTCGAACTCCGAGCACAGCCTGCGTTCGTTGGGTAAAGCTGGTGCCAAACGCTGGCGTGGCGTTCGCCCAACCGTTCGTGGTGTTGCCATGAACCCGGTTGACCACCCACACGGTGGTGGTGAAGGTCGTACCTCTGGTGGTCGTCATCCGGTATCGCCATGGGGCTTCCCGACTAAGGGCGCGAAGACTCGTGGTAATAAGCGTACCGACAAAATGATCGTCCGTCGTCGCAAGTAAATAGAGGGATACGACAGTGCCACGTTCTCTGAAAAAAGGTCCTTTTATTGATCTTCACCTACTGAAGAAGATCGAAGTGGCGGCGGAAAAGAACGATCGCAAACCAGTTAAAACCTGGTCGCGTCGTTCGATGATCCTGCCACAAATGGTCGGTCTGACCATCGCAGTACACAACGGTCGTCAACACGTCCCAGTTCTCGTTAACGAAGACATGGTCGGCCACAAACTGGGCGAGTTTGCCGGTACCCGCACTTATCGTGGGCACGTGGCAGACAAGAAAGCCAAGCGTTAAGGGGTTAGGAAATGGAAGTAGCCGCTAAGTTGTCGGGCGCTCGAATCTCCGCCCAGAAAGCCCGCTTGGTCGCCGACCAGATCCGCGGGAAGAAGGTGGGCGAAGCGCTCAACCTGTTGGCTTTCAGCAGTAAGAAAGCCGCCGAGATCATGAAGAAAGTGCTGGAGTCGGCCGTAGCCAACGCCGAGCATAACGAAGGCGCAGACGTTGATGACCTGAAGGTCAGCACCGTTTTCGTCAACGAAGGGCGTTCGCTGAAGCGCATCATGCCACGTGCCAAAGGCCGTGCTGATCGCATCGTCAAGCGGTCTTGCCATATCACTGTCAAGGTTGCTGACAAGTAACGGAGTCGAAGAGATGGGTCAGAAAGTACATCCCATTGGCATTCGCCTGGGAATCGTCAAGGAGCACACCTCCGTCTGGTACGCAGACGGTCGGACTTATGCGGACTACTTGTTCGCTGATCTGAAGGTGCGTGAGTATCTCCAAGACAAACTAAAAAGCGCGTCCGTAAGCCGTATCGATATCCATCGTCCGGCCCAAACTGCACGTATCACCATCCACACCGCTCGTCCAGGTATCGTTATCGGGAAGAAAGGTGAAGATGTTGAGAAACTGCGTCAGGACCTGACCAAGCAAATGGGTGTGCCTGTGCACATCAATATCGAAGAGATCCGCAAGCCGGAGCTCGACGGTATGCTGGTTGCGCAGAGCGTAGCTCAGCAGCTGGAGCGTCGCGTAATGTTCCGTCGCGCTATGAAGCGCGCCGTACAGAACGCCATGCGCATTGGTGCCAAAGGCATCAAAATCCAAGTGAGCGGTCGTCTCGGCGGTGCTGAAATCGCACGTACTGAATGGTATCGCGAAGGTCGTGTGCCACTGCACACCCTGCGTGCCGACATCGACTATGCCAACTACGAAGCTCACACCACTTACGGTGTGATCGGTGTAAAGGTTTGGATCTTCAAAGGCGAAGTAATTGGTGGTCGCCAAGAAGAACTGAAACCACAAGCACCAGCGCCTCGTAAAAAAGCTGCTAAGTAAGGGGTACGCCAAATGTTGCAACCTAAGCGTACGAAGTTCCGCAAGCAGATGACAGGCCACAACCGTGGTCTGGCTCAGCGCGGTAGCAAAGTCAGCTTCGGCGAGTTCGCGCTGAAGTCTGTAGCTCGTGGTCGTCTCACCGCTCGTCAGATCGAGTCAGCGCGTCGTGCTCTGACCCGTCACGTAAAACGTGGCGGCAAGATCTGGATCCGTGTATTCCCGGACAAGCCGATCTCCAAAAAACCTCTCGAGGTTCGGATGGGTAAAGGTAAGGGTAACGTGGAATACTGGGTAGCCCAGATTCAGCCAGGCAAAGTCCTGTATGAAATCGAGGGTGTTTCTGAAGAGCTGGCGCGTGAGGCTTTCGCCCTGGCTGCTGCAAAGCTGCCGCTCGCCACCTCCTTTGTTAAACGGACGGTGATGTGATGAAAGCGAATGAACTTCGTGAAAAATCCGCACAGCAGCTGAACGAGCAACTGCTCGGCCTGCTGCGCGACCAGTTCAATCTGCGTATGCAGAAAGCAACTGGCCAGTTGGGGCAGTCTCATCTGCTCTCGCAAGTTAAGCGTGACATCGCTCGCGTGAAGACTGTGCTCAACCAGCAGGCAGGTAAGTGATCATGGCTGAAGCCGAAAAGACTGTCCGTACGCTGACTGGCCGTGTTGTCAGCGACAAGATGGACAAAACCATCACCGTTTTGATCGAGCGTCGCGTTAAGCACCCGATCTACGGTAAATATGTTAAGCGTTCGACTAAGCTGCACGCGCACGACGAAACC
The DNA here is from genome assembly GCF_014268375.2 of Pseudomonas salmasensis. Taxonomy (NCBI): domain Bacteria; kingdom Pseudomonadati; phylum Pseudomonadota; class Gammaproteobacteria; order Pseudomonadales; family Pseudomonadaceae; genus Pseudomonas; species Pseudomonas salmasensis. The sequence continues at coordinate 2,850,822 of NZ_CP077083.1, read as the reverse complement.
AATCAGTGCCACATCGGCGACAAAGTCACTATTCGTGAAACTCGTCCGATGGCCAAGACCAAGTCTTGGGCACTGGTTGATGTTCTCGAACGCGCTGTGGAAGTCTAAGGACTAGGGGTCGGAGAAATTATATGATTCAGACTCAATCCATGCTCGATGTGGCCGATAACAGCGGCGCTCGCCGTGTTATGTGCATCAAGGTGCTGGGTGGCTCCCATCGTCGTTACGCTGGTATCGGTGACATCATCAAAGTTACCGTGAAGGAAGCAATTCCTCGCGGTAAGGTGAAAAAAGGCCAAGTGATGACTGCTGTTGTAGTCCGCACTCGTCACGGCGTACGTCGTGCTGATGGCTCCATTATCCGCTTTGATGGCAACGCTGCTGTTCTTCTGAACAACAAGCAAGAGCCGATCGGCACCCGTATCTTTGGGCCAGTGACCCGTGAACTTCGTACTGAGAAGTTCATGAAGATCGTCTCGCTCGCCCCAGAAGTGCTGTAAGGAGATCCGACATGCAAAAGATTCGTCGTGACGACGAGATCATCGTGATCGCCGGCAAAGACAAAGGTAAGCGCGGTAAGGTGCTTAAGGTTCTCGCTAATAACCGTCTGGTTATCGGTGGTCTGAACCTGGTCAAGCGTCATACCAAGCCTAACCCGATGTCGGGCGTGCAGGGCGGTATCGTCGAGAAAGAAGCTCCACTGGATGCTTCTAACGTCGCCATCTTCAACGGCGAAACCAACAAGGCTGACCGAGTTGGTTTCAAAGTAGAAGACGGTAAGAAAATTCGTGTCTTCAAGTCGACCCAAAAAGCGGTTGATGCTTGAACACTGCTAGGTAGATTAGACCATGGCACGACTACAAGAGATTTACCGGAAGGAAATCGCCCCTAAGCTTAAGGAAGAACTTAAGCTCGGGAACGTGATGGAAGTTCCGCGCGTCACCAAAATCACCCTGAACATGGGTCTGGGCGAAGCGATCGGCGACAAAAAAGTCATCGAGCACGCTGTTGCCGACCTGGAAAAGATCACCGGTCAGAAAGTCGTTGTGACTTACGCTCGGAAATCCATCGCTGGCTTTAAAGTCCGTGAAGGTTGGCCGATCGGCGTCAAAGTGACTCTGCGCCGTGAGCGTATGTACGAATTCCTGGATCGTCTGCTATCGATCTCCCTGCCTCGGGTCCGCGACTTCCGCGGCCTGAATGCCAAGTCCTTCGATGGTCGTGGTAACTACAGCATGGGCGTGAAAGAGCAGATCATCTTCCCGGAAATCGACTACGACAAGATCGATGCTCTCCGCGGTCTGGACATCACCCTGACCACCACTGCCAAGAACGATGATGAAGGTCGCGCCCTGTTGCGTGCTTTCAAATTCCCGTTCCGCAACTGATTGGAGTAGGACCATGGCCAAGATGAGCATGAAAAACCGCGAGCTGAAGCGTCAGCTCACGGTTGCCAAGTACGCCAAGAAGCGTGCAGCACTGAAAGCAATCATCGTTGATCTGAACGCAAGTCCAGAAGCACGTTGGGAAGCTACAGTTGCTCTGCAGAAGCAGCCACGTGACGCAAGCGCTTCGCGCATGCGTAACCGCTGCCGCCTGACCGGTCGTCCACACGGCGTTTACCGCAAGTTCGGCCTCGGCCGTAACAAACTGCGTGAAGCGGCAATGCGTGGTGACGTACCAGGTCTGGTTAAAGCCAGCTGGTAAGTACTTTCAACGTCCAGGTGGTCGGAATCGCAAGATACTGACCGCCGGTGACCTTGAATCTGGATCAAGCCCCTTTTGGGGCTTGTTTCATTTCTGGAGTATGTCTAAAATACGCGGCTCGCCTGAGCCCGTGTTTTTTGTGCTCGGAGATTCTCGGCGACATATGTAGCCGCAAGGCTAATTTTTTTGTATTAGGAGCGTCTAGCCCATGAGTATGCAGGACCCGTTAGCGGACATGCTAACTCGTATCCGTAATGCCCAGATGGCTGAAAAGTCCGTCGTAAGCATGCCATCTTCCAAGTTGAAGGTAGCTGTTGCCAAAGTCCTGAAAGACGAAGGCTACATTGCGGGTTATCAGATCAGCAGCGAAATCAAACCACTGCTGTCCATCGAGCTGAAGTACTTCGAAGGCCGTTCGGTCATCGAGGAAGTGAAGCGCGTTAGCCGTCCAGGCCTGCGTCAGTACAAGTCCGCTGAAGATCTGCCGAAAGTTCGTGGCGGTCTGGGCGTGTCTATCGTCTCCACCAACAAAGGTGTGATGACGGATCGTGCTGCGCGCGCTGCCGGTGTCGGCGGCGAAGTTCTTTGCACTGTGTTCTAAGGGGGGATAAGCATGTCTCGCGTCGCTAAGAACCCCGTTAAGCTGCCAGCCGGTGTCGAAGTCAAATTCGCAGGCCAACAGCTTTCGGTGAAGGGTGCCAAGGGTACTCTTGAACTGAACATCCATTCGTCCGTTGAGATCGTTGAAGAAGCTGGTGAGCTGCGTTTCGCTGCTCGCAATGGCGATCAACAAACTCGCGCAATGGCCGGTACCACGCGTGCGTTGGTAAACAACATGGTCCAAGGCGTAAGCCAAGGCTTCGAGCGTAAGCTCCAGCTGGTCGGTGTTGGTTACAAAGCGCAAGCAAAAGGCACGGTTTTGAACCTTGCCCTTGGCTTCTCGCACCCAGTGGATTACGAACTGCCAGCGGGTATCACTGCTGAGACTCCTAGCCAGACCGATATCCTGATCAAGGGCATCGACAAGCAGCTGGTAGGTCAAGTGGCCGCTGAGATCCGCGACTTCCGTCCACCAGAGCCGTACAAAGGCAAAGGTGTGCGCTACGCGGACGAAGTCGTCCGTCGTAAAGAAGCCAAGAAGAAGTAGGGCATAGCAAATGACCGACAAAAAAGTTACTCGACTGCGTCGCGCTCGCAAAGCACGCCTGAAAATGCACGAACTCGAAGTCGTGCGTCTCTGCGTGTTCCGCTCGTCGCAGCACATCTACGCCCAGGTCATCTCGGCCGACGGCAACAAAGTCCTGGCAAGCGCCTCGACTTTGGATAAAGAACTGCGTGATGGTGCCACTGGCAACATCGACGCGGCCACAAAGGTTGGCCAGCTGGTCGCTACGCGTGCTAAGGCCGCTGGCGTCTCGCAAGTGGCTTTCGACCGCTCTGGCTTCAAGTACCACGGTCGCGTGAAAGCGCTGGCTGATGCTGCTCGTGAAGCTGGGCTGGAGTTCTAAGTTATGTCAAATAACGACCAAAAGCGCGACGAAGGCTACATTGAGAAGCTGGTTCAAGTTAACCGCGTAGCCAAAACCGTTAAAGGCGGCCGTATCTTCACTTTCACCGCGTTGACCGTGGTGGGTGATGGTAAAGGGCGTGTTGGCTTCGGCCGTGGCAAGTCACGTGAAGTGCCTGCTGCGATCCAGAAGGCAATGGAAGCTGCTCGTCGCAACATGATCCAAGTTGATCTGAACGGCACCACTCTGCAGTACGCAATGAAGTCCGCTCACGGCGCTTCGAAGGTGTACATGCAGCCTGCTTCTGAAGGTACCGGTATCATCGCTGGCGGCGCTATGCGTGCTGTCCTCGAAGTTGCTGGCGTTCAGAACGTTCTGGCCAAGTGCTACGGCTCGACTAACCCGGTAAACGTGGTTCACGCCACTTTCAAGGGTCTGAAGGCTATGCAATCTCCTGAGTCCATCGCTGCCAAGCGTGGTCTGACTGTCAAGGAGATCTTCTGATCATGGCTACCGTTAAAGTAACGCTGATCAAAAGCATGACCGGCCGCATCCCTAACCACAAATTGTGCGTTAAAGGTTTGGGTCTGCGTCGCATCGGTCACACTGTAGAAGTCCAGGATACTCCCGAGAATCGCGGGATGATCAACAAGGCTTACTACATGCTGCGTGTAGAGGGTTAATCGATGAAACTCAATGATCTGAGTCCAGCGCCGGGTTCCCGTCGCGAAAAGCATCGTCCGGGCCGTGGTATCGGTAGTGGTTTGGGTAAGACCGGTGGCCGTGGCCACAAGGGTCAAACCTCCCGCTCCGGTGGCACCATTGCTCCAGGCTTTGAAGGCGGTCAACAGCCGCTGCATCGTCGCCTGCCTAAGTTCGGTTTCGTATCCCTGAAAGCCATGGACCGCGCAGAAGTGCGTCTGTCCGAGCTGGCTAAAGTGGAAGGCGACATCGTTACTGTGCAGACCCTGAAAGATGCCAACGTGATCAACGTCAACGTACAGCGTGTGAAAATCATGCTGTCCGGTGAAGTGACTCGCGCTGTCACTATCGGCAAGGGAATCGGCGCCACCAAAGGTGCGCGTTCGGCTATCGAAGCAGCTGGCGGCAAGTTCGAGGAATAAATGGCTAAGCAAGGTGCTCTCTCAGCGCTCGGCAAAGGCGGTATGTCTGAACTTTGGGCTCGTCTGCGTTTTCTGTTCCTGGCGATTATCGTCTACCGAATAGGCGCACACATCCCGGTTCCAGGTATCAACCCGGACCGACTCGCAGACCTGTTTCGACAGAATGAGGGGACCATTCTTAGCTTGTTCAACATGTTTTCCGGCGGTGCGCTGGAGCGGATGAGCATCTTTGCACTGGGGATCATGCCGTACATCTCGGCATCGATCATCATGCAACTGATGACAGCCGTCAGCCCACAGCTGGAGCAGTTGAAGAAGGAAGGTGAAGCTGGCCGTCGCAAGATTAGCCAGTACACCCGCTACGGCACTGTCGTTCTCGCCCTGGTTCAAGCTATCGGCATGTCCGTTGGCTTGGCAGGGCAGGGCGTTGCGTTCACTGGTGACTTTGGCTTCCATTTCGTCGCGGTATCCACGTTTGTGGCTGGTGCGATGTTCATGATGTGGCTGGGTGAGCAGATTACTGAGCGTGGTGTTGGTAACGGTATCTCGATGTTGATTTTCGCAGGTATCGTCGCCGGTCTTCCGAGAGCAATCGGGCAGTCTTTCGAGTCTGCGCGTCAGGGTGATATCAATATCTTCGCCTTGGTTGCCATCGGTTTGCTGGCAGTAGCGATTATCGGTTTTGTGGTGTTCATTGAGCGTGGCCAGCGTCGTATTGCTGTTCACTACGCCAAGCGTCAGCAGGGCCGTAAGGTCTTTGCTGCGCAGACCAGCCACTTGCCGCTGAAAGTGAATATGGCCGGTGTTATTCCGGCAATTTTCGCGAGCAGCATCTTGCTGTTTCCGGCTTCGTTGGGTACCTGGTTTGGTCAGTCTGAAAATATGGGCTGGCTGCAGGACCTCTCTCAGTCGATCGCTCCTGGTCAGCCGTTGAATATTCTGCTGTTTAGTGCAGGGATTATTTTCTTCTGCTTCTTCTATACGGCGTTGATGTTCAATCCGAAAGACGTAGCGGAAAACCTGAAGAAGTCCGGTGCCTTTATTCCGGGCATCCGTCCAGGTGAGCAGTCGGCACGCTACATTGATGGCGTTCTGACTCGTTTGACCCTGTTCGGTGCTCTATATATGACGGCCGTGTGCCTGTTGCCCCAGTTCCTGGTGGTTGCAGCAAACGTTCCGTTCTACCTTGGCGGGACCTCGTTGCTGATCGTGGTCGTGGTTGTGATGGACTTCATGTCCCAAGTACAATCGCACCTCGTTTCGCACCAGTACGAATCCCTGATGAAGAAAGCCAACCTGAAGGGCTACGGCAGCGGCATGTTGCGCTGAGTACCCCATAAGGTTCGAGGAGTTGGTGATGAAAGTTCGTGCATCGGTGAAAAAGCTGTGCCGTAACTGCAAGATTATTCGCCGCGAAGGTGTTGTTCGAGTAATTTGCAGCGCGGAACCGCGTCACAAACAGCGCCAAGGCTGAGTGTGATCCGCTTGAAGCCCGGCAGCTAGTGCGCTGCCGGGTTGATTATTTGTTATTACAGCGATATTATCTCGCGCCCTATTTCTTGGCTTCCGGGGCGTAGGTAGCTGTCAATTGGAGTCCCACTGAATGGCCCGTATTGCAGGCGTTAACATTCCAGATAACAAGCACACTGTTATCTCGCTGACCTACATCTATGGTGTTGGTCGCACTACTGCGCAGAAAATTTGCGCAGTTGCTGGGGTAAACCCAGCCGCAAAGATCAAGGATCTGAGCGACGAGCAGATTGAACAGCTGCGTGGCGAAGTGGCGAAGTTCACCACTGAAGGTGACCTGCGTCGCGAAATCAACATGAAAATCAAGCGTTTGATGGACCTCGGTTGCTATCGCGGTCTGCGTCATCGTCGTGGTCTTCCAGTACGCGGTCAGCGTACCAAGACTAACGCGCGTACCCGTAAAGGTCCGCGTAAGCCGATCCGCAAGTAATCGCCCCAGCGAATCGACAGGAAAATTATCATGGCAAAACCTGCTGCTCGTCCTCGTAAAAAAGTTAAAAAGACAGTGGTTGATGGCATCGCCCACATCCATGCATCTTTTAACAACACCATCGTGACCATCACCGACCGTCAAGGTAACGCGCTTTCTTGGGCTACCTCCGGTGGTTCGGGTTTCCGCGGTTCCCGCAAGTCCACCCCGTTTGCTGCTCAAGTAGCTGCTGAACGTGCTGGTCAAGCTGCGCTGGAATATGGCCTGAAAAACCTCGACGTTAACGTCAAAGGTCCAGGTCCAGGTCGTGAGTCTGCTGTCCGTGCTTTGAACGGCTGTGGCTATAAGATCGCCAGCATCACCGACGTGACGCCAATCCCGCACAACGGGTGCCGTCCGCCGAAGAAGCGCCGCGTGTAATCCAGGAGATTGTAAAGAATGGCTCGTTACATTGGTCCAAAATGCAAACTCGCTCGTCGCGAAGGCACCGATCTCTTCCTGAAGAGCGGCGTGCGCGCGATCGAATCGAAGTGCAACATTGAAGCAGCACCTGGTATCCACGGCCAACGCCGCGGTCGCCAGTCCGACTACGGCACCCAACTGCGTGAAAAGCAGAAGGTCCGTCGTATCTACGGCGTTCTCGAGCGTCAGTTCAGCGGCTACTACAAAGAAGCTGCTGGCAAGAAAGGTGCAACCGGTGAAAACCTGCTGCAACTGCTCGAATGCCGTCTGGACAACGTTGTATACCGTATGGGCTTTGGTTCGACTCGTGCCGAATCCCGTCAGCTGGTATCGCACAAGTCGATCAGCGTTAACGGTCAGACCGTAAACGTTCCGTCCTACCAGGTTCGTGCTGGTGACGTGGTCGCAGTTCGCGAGAAAGCAAAAAACCAACTTCGCATTGTCCAAGCTCTCGATCTGTGTGCCCAACGTGGCCGCGTAGAATGGGTAGAAGTAGACACTGAGAAGAAGTCGGGCGTTTTCAAGAACGTTCCTGCTCGCAGTGATCTGTCCGCCGACATCAACGAAAGCCTGATTGTCGAGCTCTACTCCAAGTAAGGGCTAGAAAATAGGTGCATCCATGCAGATTTCGGTAAATGAGTTCCTGACACCCCGCCACATTGATGTGCAGGTTGTCAGTCCAACCCGCGCCAAAATTACTCTCGAGCCTCTCGAGCGTGGTTTTGGCCACACCCTGGGCAACGCGCTGCGCCGCATCCTGTTGTCCTCAATGCCCGGCTGTGCAGTAGTCGAGGCCGAGATTGACGGTGTGCTCCACGAGTACAGCGCCATCGAAGGTGTACAGGAAGACGTAATTGAAATCCTGTTGAACCTTAAAGGTCTGGCTATCAAGCTGCACGGCCGTGACGAAGTTACGCTGACCTTGTCGAAGAAGGGTTCGGGGGTGGTTACCGCTGCCGATATTCAGCTGGATCATGATGTCGAGATCGTTAACCCCGATCACGTAATCGCTAACCTGGCGTCTAACGGCGCCCTGAACATGAAGCTCACTGTAGCTCGTGGTCGTGGTTATGAACCGGCCGACTCGCGTCAGAGCGATGAAGACGAAAGCCGCAGCATTGGTCGCTTGCAGCTTGACTCTTCGTTCAGCCCGGTTCGCCGTATCGCATACGTGGTGGAAAACGCCCGTGTCGAACAGCGTACTAACCTGGACAAGCTGGTTATTGATCTGGAAACCAACGGTACCCTGGATCCTGAAGAGGCTATCCGCCGCGCTGCAACCATTCTGCAACAGCAGTTGGCTGCGTTCGTCGACCTCAAAGGTGACAGCGAACCAGTGGTAATCGAGCAGGAAGACGAGATCGATCCGATCCTGCTTCGCCCGGTTGACGATCTGGAACTGACTGTACGTTCGGCTAACTGCCTTAAGGCGGAAAACATTTACTACATCGGTGACCTGATCCAGCGCACCGAAGTAGAACTGTTGAAGACTCCGAACCTGGGCAAGAAATCCTTGACTGAAATCAAGGACGTTCTGGCCTCCCGCGGTCTGTCCCTCGGCATGCGCCTCGACAACTGGCCGCCTGCAAGTCTTAAGAAGGACGACAAGGCGACTGCCTGATCGTCGTAATCACCGAACGTGAGTTTGGTAAGGAATGAACCATGCGTCATCGTAAAAGTGGTCGTCACCTGAGCCGTACCAGCTCGCACCGCAAGGCCATGTTCCAAAACATGGCGGTGTCGCTGTTCGAGCACGAGCTGATCAAAACTACACTGCCGAAAGCTAAAGAACTGCGTCGCGTTGCTGAGCCGCTGATCACTTTGGCCAAGACAGACAGCCTGGCTAACCGCCGTCTGGCTTTCGACCGTACTCGTTCGAAAGCTATCGTTGGTAAGCTCTTCAACGACCTGGGCAAGCGTTACGCTACCCGTGAGGGTGGCTACCTGCGCATCCTCAAGTGCGGTTTCCGCGCTGGCGACAACGCGCCTATGGCGTACGTCGAGTTGGTTGATCGTGCTACTGCCGGCGAAGCTGTAAGCGCCGAGTAAGACGACAAGCTGCAACGAAAAACCGGGCCTAGTGCCCGGTTTTTTGTGCGCGTAACAAAAGCGCGCTGCGTACAAGAATCCTCAAGCGACACGCTTCACTATGAGCGTTGGGTATGTTGGTAGTTATTTTCTATTGATGCCTACAATTTAATGAATTTGTAGGTGTCATGTGGATGGTCAATACTCCCTCCAAGCCGATTAGCCGGCAGTTCCAAGCCCGACCTGAGGAAGATGCGCATGAGCCAGAATAAAGTCCTTACCACCGCCAGCGGCGCGCCCGTTGCGGACAATCAGAACTCACGTTCCGCCGGCCCACGTGGCCCCTTGCTGCTCGACGATTTCCACCTGATCGAGAAGCTTGCTCACTTCAACCGTGAAAATATCCCTGAGCGTCGCGTGCACGCGAAAGGTTCAGGTGCCTTCGGTACCTTTACCGTGACAAAAGACATTACCCAGTACACCAGCGCCAAGTTGTTCGAGTCCGTTGGCAAGCAGACGCCTACGTTCCTGCGTTTCTCCACCGTAGGCGGTGAGCGTGGTTCGGCTGATACTGAGCGCGACCCACGTGGCTTCGCGTTGAAGTTCTACACCGAAGAAGGCAACTGGGACATCGTCGGTAACAACACCCCGGTGTTCTTTATCCGTGACCCGATGAAATTCCCGGACTTTATCCACACCCAGAAGCGTCTGCCGCAAAGCAACCTGAAAAGCGCGCAGATGATGTGGGATTTCTGGTCGCACTCCCCAGAGGCTTTGCACCAGGTCACCATTCTGTTTTCGGACCGTGGCATTCCAGACGGTTACCGTCACATGCACGGTTTCGGCAGCCACACTTACAGCCTGATCAACGCCCAGGGCGAGCGTCATTGGGTAAAGTGGCACTACAAGACCAAGCAAGGCATCAAGAACCTGGCGCCGGCCGAGGCCGCTCGCTTGGCGGGTACCGACCCTGACTACGCCCAGCGTGATCTGTTTGGTGCGATCGAGCGCGGTGACTTCCCCAAGTGGCGCGTGTGCATCCAGATCATGACCGAGGCACAGGCGAACGCCCATTACGAGAACCCTTTTGACGTGACCAAGACCTGGTCGCAAAAAGAATTCCCGTTGATTGAAGTGGGTGAGCTGGAGCTCAACCGTAATCCGCAGAACTACTTCGCAGAAGTTGAGCAGGCGGCATTTGGCCCAAGCAACATGGTCCCAGGCGTTGGTCTGTCGCCAGACCGCATGCTGCAAGGTCGGGTTTTTGCCTACGCCGATGCGCACCGCTACCGTGTGGGCACCAACCACCAGCAACTGCCGGTGAACGCGCCGCGTAGCCCGGTTAACAGCTACCAGCGTGACGGCTCCATGGCTTTTGGCAGCAACGGTGGTGCGGCTCCGAACTACGAGCCAAACAGCTATGCCGACGCGCCGAAACAGGCTCCGCACTATGCAGAGCCAGCATTGGCTCTGAGCGGCGCCGCTGATCGCTACGATCATCGCGAAGATACGGACTACTACAGCCACGCCGGTGCGCTGTTCCGTCTGATGAATGATGAGCAGAAAGCCCTGCTCACCAATAACATCGCCGGTGCTATGGGGGGCGTTTCCAGCGACGTGGTCCAGCGTCAACTGCAGCACTTCTATAAGGCTGACCCGGCTTATGGAGAAGCAATCGCAAAGGCGCTGGGTGTATCGCTTAACTGACTCTAAACGATAAGCAGAACCGCCCTCATTTGGGCGGTTTTTGCGTTATTTCAGCTACTTTTCTCCGGAAATCTTCACTTTTCTGCCGTTTGTCCCGTGACCTTCAAGTCAGCATGGTTCAAACTACAGTCTTTCAAGCAGGGAGATGTAGGGCGATGCAAGGTCACCCCGACGTAATCGATTACCTCAACACGTTGCTGACGGGCGAACTGGCAGCTCGTGACCAATATTTCATCCATTCGCGTATGTACGAAGATTGGGGCTTTACCGAGCTCTACGAGCGTATCAACCACGAGATGGAAGAAGAGGCACAGCACGCTGATGCCCTGATGCGCCGTATCCTGATGCTCGAAGGCACACCGCGTATGCGTCCTGATGACCTGGATGTGGGTACCACAGTGCCTGACATGCTCGCTGCCGACCTACGCCTTGAGTACAAGGTTCGTGCCGCACTTTGCAAGGGCATTGAGCTTTGCGAGCAGCATAACGACTATGTCACCCGGGAAATATTGCGGGTGCAGTTGAATGACACCGAAGAAGATCACACCTACTGGCTGGAAAAGCAGTTAGGCCTGATCAAGTTGATCGGCCTGGAGAATTACCTGCAATCGCAGTTCTGATTCCCGGTTACAAAAAAGCCCCTGTCACCGCAAAGTGACAGGGGCTTTTTATTGGGCCTGAAAAATCAGGCCCGGTCGCGTTCCAGCAACGGTTTCAAGTAGTAACCGGTGTGCGACTGCGGCATTTCGGAAACCTGCTCCGGCGTGCCCACTGCGATGATCTGGCCACCCTTCGAACCACCTTCCGGGCCCAGGTCTACCAGCCAGTCGGCCGTCTTGATCACATCAAGGTTGTGCTCGATCACCACCACGGTATTGCCGTGGTCCCGCAAGCGGTGCAGTACGTCCAGCAACTGCTGAATATCCGCGAAGTGCAGGCCAGTGGTCGGCTCGTCGAGGATGTACAAGGTTTTGCCGGTATCGCGCTTGGACAGCTCGCGAGACAGCTTGACCCGCTGCGCCTCGCCACCCGACAGCGTGGTCGCTGATTGCCCCAGCTTGATGTACGACAGGCCCACATCCATCAGCGTCTGCAGCTTGCGCGCCAACGCCGGCACTGCGTCGAAGAACTCGCGAGCTTCCTCGATGGTCATTTCCAGGGTCTCGTGAATGCTCTTGCCCTTGTACTTGATCTCCAGGGTCTCGCGGTTGTAGCGCTTGCTCTTGCACACATCGCACGGCACGTAGATGTCCGGCAGGAAGTGCATCTCCACCTTGATCAGGCCATCGCCCTGGCACGCTTCACAGCGCCCGCCCTTGACGTTGAACGAGAACCGGCCTGGCCCATAACCTCGTGAGCGCGACTCTGGCACGCCAGCGAACAACTCACGGATAGGCGTAAACAGCCCGGTGTAGGTGGCTGGGTTGGAGCGCGGCGTACGCCCAATCGGGCTCTGGTCGATATCGACCACCTTGTCCAGATGCTCCAGGCCCTTGATGCTGTCGTGGGCCGCTGCTTCCAGGGTGGTCGCGCCGTTCAGGGCAGTGGCACTCAGGGGGAACAGGGTGTTGTTGATCAGCGTCGACTTGCCCGAACCGGAAACACCGGTCACGCAGGTCAGCAGGCCCAGCGGAATCTCCAGGTCGACATTGCGCAGGTTGTTGCCGCGCGCGCCCTTGAGATGCAGCGCCATCTTCTTGTTACGCGGCGTTCGCTTGGCGGGCACTTCAATCTTCACACGGCCGGACAAGTATTTGCCGGTCAGTGAATCAGGATGTGCCATCACCTCGGCAGGCGTGCCTTCTGCAACAATATGGCCACCATGCACGCCCGCGCCGGGGCCGATATCGACCACGTAGTCCGCCAGGCGGATAGCGTCTTCATCGTGCTCGACCACGATCACGGTATTACCAATATCGCGCAGGTGTTTCAGCGTGCCCAGCAGGCGGTCGTTATCCCGTTGGTGTAAGCCAATTGACGGCTCGTCGAGGATATACAGCACGCCTACAAGGCCGGCGCCAATCTGGCTGGCCAGCCGAATGCGCTGTGCCTCACCACCGGACAAGGTGTCGGCGCTGCGGTCCAGCGACAGATAGTCCAGGCCCACGTTAACCAGGAACTGCAACCGCTCGCGAATTTCCTTGAGGATCTTGTCGGCAATTTCCCCGCGACGTCCGGTCAGCTTCAGCACGCCAAAGTATTCACAGGCATCGCCGATCGGCAGGTTGGTCACTGCCGGCAGGGTCTTCTCGCCCACCCATACGTGCCGGGCTTCACGGCGCAGGCGCGTGCCACGGCAATCCGGGCAAGGCTGTGTGCTGAGGAATTTCGCCAGCTCCTCGCGCACGCTCGCCGATTCGGTTTCGCGGTAGCGGCGTTCCAGGTTCGGCACGATGCCTTCGAACGGGTGCGAGCGCTTGACGATATCGCCGCGGTCGTTCAGGTATTTGAAGTCGACATTCTGTGAGCCGCTGCCATTGAGAATGACCTTTTGCTGGTCTGCCGGCAGTTGGTTGAACGGCACTTCGAGGCTGAACTTGTAATGGGACGCCAACGACCCAAGCATCTGGAAGTAGTAGACGTTACGCCTGTCCCAGCCGCGTATCGCACCCTCGGCCAAGGTCAGCTCGCCATTGACCAGGCGCTTGATATCGAAAAACTGCTTCACACCCAGGCCGTCGCAAGTCGGGCAGGCGCCGGCCGGGTTGTTGAAGGAAAACAGCTTGGGTTCCAGCTCACTGATGGCGTGGCCACAGATTGGGCAGGCGAAGCGTGCGGAGAAGATGATCTCTTCGCCCGGCTCGTCATCCATCGGCGCTACCAGGGCAATGCCATCGGCTAGCTTCAGCGCGGTTTCGAACGATTCCGCCAAACGCTGCTGCAGGTCGGCACGCACCTTGAAACGGTCGACCACCACATCAATGGAGTGCTTTTTCTGCTTGTCCAGCTTCGGCGCTTCATCCAGCTCGTAGAGCTTGCCGTTGATGCGCGCCCGCACGAACCCCTGGGCTCGCAGCTCTTCGAAGACCGAAAGGTGTTCGCCCTTGCGCTCGCGAATCACTGGCGCCAGCAGCATCAGCTTGGCGCCTTCGGGCTGGGTCAGCACCAGGTCGACCATCTGGCTGACGGTCTGGGCTTCCAGGGGAATATCGTGGTCCGGGCAGCGGGGGATACCCACGCGTGCGTAAAGCAGACGCAGGTAGTCGTAGATCTCGGTAATGGTGCCCACAGTGGAACGCGGGTTGTGTGAAGTAGACTTCTGCTCGATGGAAATAGCCGGCGACAGGCCTTCAATGGTGTCGACGTCGGGCTTTTCCATCATCGAGAGGAACTGCCGGGCGTAGGCCGACAGCGATTCCACATAGCGACGCTGACCTTCGGCATACAGCGTGTCGAACGCCAGGGACGATTTGCCGGAGCCGGACAAGCCGGTGATGACGATCAGTTTGTCCCTGGGCAGGGTCAGGTCGATGTTCTTCAGGTTGTGGGTTCTAGCCCCACGAATCAGGATCTTGTCCAAGATGGCCTCGCACGGCGGGCGTAAATGATGCCGGAGTATACGGCTAAAGACTGGATGAATATACACTGTCAAAACGCCGCTTGCAGCCTTACATGAAAGCTGCGCGGCAAAGCGCCGCATATACCCTCTCAATCGATGGGACTGGTAGAATCGCCGCCGGTTCACACGAGGTTTTTCCATGCACGATCCCCACAGCGAACGCATGAGTAGCGGCGAGACCCGAGCGGCAAGCGGTCTGGCCCTGGTGTTCGCCTTCCGTATGCTGGGCATGTTTATGGTGTTGCCGGTGCTGGCCACCTATGGGATGGATCTCGCAGGCGCGACCCCCGCCTTGATCGGCCTGGCGATTGGTGCCTATGGCCTGACCCAGGCGATTTTCCAGATCCCGTTCGGGATTATTTCCGACCGCATTGGCCGTCGCCCGGTGATCTATCTCGGGCTGATCGTATTCGCCCTTGGCAGTGTGCTAGCGGCCCAATCCGATTCGATCTGGGGCGTGATCGCCGGGCGCATCCTGCAGGGCGCCGGTGCGATTTCCGCCGCCGTGATGGCGCTGCTCTCGGACCTGACCCGCGAACAACACCGCACCAAGGCCATGGCGATGATCGGCATGACCATCGGTCTGTCGTTTGCCGTGGCCATGGTGGTCGGCCCCTTGCTCACGCGTGCGTTTGGCTTGCATGGGCTGTTCCTGGCCACGGGCGGCATGGCGTTGTTCGGCATCCTGATCGTGGCCTTTATGGTGCCGCGCTCCACCGGCACCCTGGCGCACCGTGAATCGGGCGTTGCACGCAAGGCGTTGCTGCCGACGCTCAAGCACCCGGACCTGCTGCGCCTGGATTTAGGTATCTTCGTATTACACGCCATGCTGATGTGCAGCTTCGTCGCCTTGCCCCTGGCCCTGGTGCAAAAAGCCGGCCTGCCCAAGGAGCAGCACTGGTGGGTCTACCTCACTGCGCTGTTGATTTCGTTCTTCGCCATGATCCCGTTCATCATCTATGGCGAGAAGAAACGCAAAATGAAACGAGTTTTACTCGGCGCCGTCGCGACATTGATGCTCACTGAACTATTCTTCTGGCAGTTCGGCGACAGCCTGCGCGCACTGGTGATCGGCACGGTGGTGTTTTTCACCGCGTTCAACCTGCT
This sequence comes from Pseudomonas salmasensis, assembly GCF_014268375.2. Lineage (NCBI taxonomy): Bacteria > Pseudomonadati > Pseudomonadota > Gammaproteobacteria > Pseudomonadales > Pseudomonadaceae > Pseudomonas > Pseudomonas salmasensis. Next base: position 2,835,660 of record NZ_CP077083.1, on the reverse strand, counting down.
CGAAGCGTCGTTGCCGTCGCTGATCAGTAAAGTTTCACCGGCGGGCGGCAAGGGCACGGCCATGGGGGTGTATTCCACCAGCCAGTTCCTGGGCTCCGCGTTGGGCGGCATCATGGGCGGCTGGATGTTCCAGCATGGCGGTTTGTCGGTTGTGTTCCTCGGATGCGCCGCGCTGGCTGCACTTTGGCTGGTCTTTGCTGTTACCATGCGCGAACCTCCCTACGTCACCAGCCTGCGTTTGCCGCTATCGCCCGAGGCGATCCGCGAAGCCGGCCTGGTAGAGCGCCTGAAGGCCGTCGTAGGGGTAACGGATGCAGTGGTGGTCGCTGAAGAGGCGGCCATTTACATCAAATTGGACACCGAATTATTGGATCGCGCGACGCTCGAGCAACTGGTCAACCCAGTGCCGACAGCGCGCCCAGCTTAGGAGAACGTTATGGCCCGTGGGGTTAACAAAGTCATATTGGTCGGTACTTGCGGCCAGGATCCCGAAGTTCGCTACTTGCCTAACGGTAACGCCGTGACCAACCTGAGCCTGGCGACCAGCGAACAGTGGACCGACAAGCAGACCGGCCAGAAGGTCGAGAAGACCGAATGGCACCGCGTGTCGATGTTCGGCAAGGTCGCAGAGATCGCCGGTGAATACCTGCGCAAAGGTTCTCAGGTTTACATCGAAGGCAAACTGCAAACCCGCGAGTGGGAAAAAGACGGCATCAAGCGTTACACCACCGAAATCGTGGTCGACATGCAAGGCACCATGCAACTGCTGGGCGGCCGTCCACAGGGCGACCAACAGGGCCAGGGCGGCATGTCCAACTCGGCACCGCGCCCACAGCAGTCGCGTCCGCAGCCAAGCCAGCAGCCACAGCGTGAGTCGCGCCCAGCACCACAACAGGCTGCTCCGCAACCGGCTCAGGATTTCGACAGCTTTGATGACGATATCCCGTTCTAAGGTCCAAGACCGACCTTGAACAAACAAAACCCCCGATAGCGAAAGCATCGGGGGTTTTTTATGGGCAATGCCCAGGTGTCGGCGTGCGGGATGCTTTGTGCAGACAGCACGCCAACCCCGACATTTGTTCTTGTGGCTCAAAAAATTTAGGCTGTCGCCACCTCTAGCAAGAAGGAAAGCTGTGATGACCTGGTCCGCCAAGCAGTACACGATGTTCGAACAGCAGCGCACTCGCCCTGTCCGTGACTTGATTGCGGCAATTCCCAACACCGACGTGGTTACTGCCGTCGACCTGGGATGCGGGCCGGGGAACTCCACCGAAGTACTGGCCGAGCGTTTCCCCCAAGCGCACGTCACGGGCATGGACAGCTCCGATGACATGTTGGTGGACGCCCGCAAGCGCCTGCCCAGGTTGAACTTCGAGCTGGCAGACATCGGCGCCTGGCATCCTGCGCAACGCTTGGATGTGATCCTGGCCAATGCCTCGCTGCAATGGCTACCCGACCACGCTACGCTCTACCCACACCTGGTCCACCAATTGAACCCAGGTGGTAAGCTGGCGGTGCAAACCCCGGATAACCTTGACGAGCCCGCCCATCGCCTGGCCCGTGAAGTTGCGGCCGATGGCCCATGGGCGGCAAAGATAGGGGCGGTCAAACACAATGAGCGGCACACCGCCAGTTACTACTACGAACTGCTGAGCAAGTATTGCAGTACCGTGGATGTATGGCGCACCACCTATCAACACCCGTTGGCGGACCACGCGGCGGTGGTGGAGTGGTTCAAGGCCTCGGCATTGCGGCCTTTTCTGGCGCCGTTGACCGACGATGAAAAAGCCGCCTTCCTGCAGCAATACCAGGCGCGAATTACCCAGGCTTATCCCGCCCTGGCCGATGGCACGGTGTTGTTGCCCTTTCCGCGCCTGTTCATCATCGCCACACGCTAAAGCGATCAGCCCGGGTGGCGGTCACGCAGCCGCTGCTTGGGCCTTCAGATATTCCTCTGCCGACACCACACCCGCGTAGCCAAATGCCAGGGAAGCCATGTACGCCCCGTGCACCTGTACCGCCGGAATCACCTGGCCGTTGAATTCCTGGTCGCGGGTCGCGCAGGCGTCATGGATCACCGTAACTTTGTAGCCCAGGTCCGCCGCCGCCCGCACCACGGCGTCAACGCACATATGGCTCATGCTGCCCACTACCACCACATCGGTGATGCTGCGCTGTTCCAGCAATTCGCGCAGGTTGGTTTGGCGAAACGCATTCACGAAATGTTTGAGCACCACCGGTTCATCGCCCTCGTTGAGCACCTTGGCATGCAAGTGCGCGCCTTCGGAGCCCGGTGCGAAGAACGGTGCGTCGTCGCCAGCGAACTCATGGCGTACATGAATCACCGCATCGCCTGCCTGCCGAAATGCCTGTAGCACCTGCGCCGCCTTGTCCGCTGCGGCTTCCACGCCGTCGAGCGGCCACTTGCCCTGGGGGAAGTAGTCGTTCTGGATATCGATTAGGATGAGCGCCTGCTTGGCCATGTGTGTTGCCTCGTGATGGGTTGATGGGCCTAGTATCTTAGCTGGCGACCGCGCCGAGAATTGGCTGCACCGACAATAACAGGGGGAAAACTGACAATGGCCGCGCAACGCAGCACTGTCGAGTTGGGTGTGTTGATCTACCAAGGCGCGCAACTCGCCGCAGTCCACGGGCTGACCGACCTGTTCGGGGTCGCTAACCGCATCGCCGCCGAGCATGAATCTGCGCAACTGCCGCTGCTGCGGGTCAGCCACTGGCAGGTAGATGCCCACGGCACGCCCGCGCGCACGTTCGACAGCCACCCTGGCCCCGACCAACCGATGATGGCCGTGCTGGTGCCCCCCTCGATTGCAGAGTTCACCGAAGACCAGGCGCCGCCTGCACTGCTGCAATGGCTGCGCCAGCAACATGCAGCCGGCACCGTGCTGGGCGGCGTGTGCATCGGCTCGATCATGCTGGCGCGCAGCGGCCTGTTGGATGGCCGCAGCGCCACCACTCACTGGTCTTCCGCGAAGTCCTTTGCGGCCTGTTACCCGGCGGTGCGCCTGGAGGCGGATAAACCCATCGTCGATGACGGCGACCTGATCACCTCCGCTGGGCTGATGGCCTGGTCCGAACTGGGCCTGCGCCTGGTCGACCGCCTGATGGGCCCGAGCGTTGCGGCTGACACGGCGCGTTTTCTGGTGATCGAACACAGCGCCAGCGCCAGCCAGTGCGGTAGCAACTTTGCGCCGATTCTCAGGCACGGTGATGGCGCGGTCCTCAAGGTCCAGCATTGGCTGCAGGCCAGTGGCGCGGTGGATGTGTCCGTGGCGGCGATGGCGCAGGAGGCCAACCTGGAAGAGCGCACCTTCCTGCGGCGCTTTCGCAACGCCACCGGCTTGAAACCCACCGAGTACTGTCAGCACCTGCGGGTCGGCAAGGCGCGGCAAATGCTGGAGTTCACCAACGGCACGATCGATCACATTGCCTGGACCGTGGGGTATCAGGACCCCAGCGCCTTTCGCGCCATTTTCAAAAAAATCACCGGCCTGTCTCCCAGCGATTATCGCAACCGTTTTGGGGTTTGAATCGTGCAGAACGCCGCAGGGTTAACCTGGGGTCGTGCAGAATAAAACAGGCTAACGGCCATCACTTTGTGTGCAACTGATTGATTTTACGGCCATCCCCGCAAACCCTGCATTGGCCTGATCCATGCAGCCCTCCTGCTACACAACGGCGGATAGAAAGGGGAACGCATGACCCCCATAAGTCGCAAGAAGCTGGTGGTTGCTCACTCCATGCGAGAGGGGGCGCCTCTGCATGAAGTCGAAACCAACCGCGCCCTCGCACGCTGGCTGGCGCAGATTCTGGGGCTCAAGTTCGGTGGCAGCTATGACCCCACCCTGCATGCGGGCCGGGAGCTGTACCTGCTGCCCACGCAAACCCTGGTCGGGCCAGCCCAAGCGCAGCAGCTCAATATCTCGGGGCCGGGCGATCTGTGGGGCGGCTATGTCGATCACGCCTTCATCTGCACCAAAGCCATCAGTCATGGCCTGCTGAGTTCCGAGGCCAAGGCGCCCGAAGGCTGGTCGCTGACATTCTGCGAGCGTGTGCGTGACGTGGTGTTAGACGGTGTGAGTGTGTTCGCCCTTGAGGATGCACGGCCTGCTGCGACCCGCTTGCTCTACAGCGGCCCTATTCGTCTGAAACCGGTGAACGCCTGTGCAGGGCGGGGGCAGGAAGTTATCCACAGCCTGGATGAGTTCGACGCGATAGTGGCGCGCCCGGAAGCGGCCAAAATGTTCAATCAAGGCGTGGTGCTGGAACAAGACCTGCACGAGGTGGTCACCCACAGTGTGGGCCAGAGTTTTATCGGCGATCACCTCTTCAGCTATTGCGGCGAGCAGCACCTGACGCAAGACGGGCAGGGCGAAGAGGTCTACGGTGGTTCCGATCTGCTGGTCGTCCCCGGTGATTACGCGGCTCTGCTCAAACTGGATCTGCCTGAAGACGTGCGTAAGGCTATCGAACAGGCGCTGGTTTTTGACCGAGCTGCGAATGAGGCCTACCCAAGCTTCTTCGCCTCGCGCCGCAACTACGATATCGCCCAGGGCCTGGACAGCACAGGCCAGCGCCGCAGTGGCGTGCTCGAACAATCCTGGCGCATGGGCGGGGCCAGCAGCGCGGAAGTCGCGGCGCTACAGAGCTTTATCAACCACCCGGGCCTGAAGGCCATCCGTGTGTCCTCGGTAGAAACCTATGTAGACCAAGCGCTGCCGGCGGATGCCATCGAGGTATACCGAGGCCCGGCCGAAAACAGCGGCTTTCTACTCAAGTATGTGACGGTCAAGACTTATGACGGCTAGAAGCGAGAGCATCACCATCGATATAGACGACGAACAAATGAGCGGGACCTTCCTGAGTCCCAAGTCCAAAGTGCCCGGTGTGTTGTTCGTGCACGGTTGGGGCGGCAGCCAGGAGCGCGACCTGGAGCGGGCCAAAGGTATCGCAGGCCTTGGGTGTGTGTGCCTGACCTTCGACCTGCGTGGCCATGCTGGCACCGGCATCCCCTTGTCCCGCGTCACCCGCGAAGACAACCTGCGCGACCTGCTGGCTGCCTACGACCGCCTGCTGTCCCACCCGGCGATCGACACCTCGGCGGTGGCGGTGGTGGGCACCAGTTATGGCGGTTACCTGGCGGCGATCCTCACCTCGTTGCGCCCGGTACGCTGGCTGGCGCTGCGAGTGCCGGCATTGTACCGCGATCAGGAATGGCTCAAGCCCAAGCGCGACTTGGACAAAGCCGACCTGATGGATTACCGCGGCACCCTTGTGCACGCCGAAACCAATCGGGCCCTGCATGCCTGCGCGCAATTTACCGGCGATGTGCTGATTGTCGAGTCGGAAACCGACGACCATGTGCCCCACGCCACCATCATGAGTTACCGCGCGGCGTGCCAGCAGACCCATTCCCTGACCCACCGCATCATCGACGGCGCCGACCATTCCCTGAGCGACCCGGTGTCGCAACAGGCGTACACGTCGATCCTGGTGGACTGGATTACCGAGATGGTGGTGGGGGAGCGGTTGAGCATCATTCAGTCCCGATAGGTGTCGCCCTTTTTGATCGCTATCGCGAGCAAGCCCGGCTCCCGCAGGGGAATGCGTTCTGAGGTGGGAGCCGGGCTTGCCCGCGATAGCGATTCAACAGTCACCACCGTCTCCTCAGGCTGGCTTCTTCACCCGCAACGCCTTGGCCTTGGCCTCCACCCCCAAATACATCACCAGGGCAATCAACAACGGGCAAATAAAATAAATTGCCCGGTACGCGATCAGCCCCGCCAGCAAACTCCCCCGCGACGCCTCATGTTGCAATAGCGCAATGAACACCGCCTCCAACACACCCAGCCCGGCCGGGATATGAGTGACCACCCCGGCAATCGCGCTGATCAACAGCACCCCCAGCACCAGCGGATAATCCAGCTTGGCCGGCAGCAAGGTAAATATCACCGCGGCCATCAACGACCAGTTCAACGCACCCAGAGCCAGTTGCAAACAGGCCATGCGCAGCGACGGCAAGTTGATCTCGATACCGCGAATCGACCACGCGCGCTTTTTAGAAAACCGGCACGCCGCCAGGTAACCCAGGCTCGCGAGCACCAATAACACCCCGACCCCTTGCAAGGCGCCGCTGCTGAGCTTCCAGCCCGGCGGCAGGGTCACCAACCCGCTGCTGAATACCACCCCGGCTAACGCCATATAGCCGAACCAATTGGTGGCCAGGCTCAGGCCGAGGATCTTGGCGATATTGCTGGTGCTCACGCCCAGGCGCGAATACAGCCGATAGCGCATGGCAATGCCGCCGACCCAGGCGCTGAGGTTGAGGTTGAACGCGTAGCTGATGATACCCACCGGCAATATCTGCTTCCAACGCAACGGCTGGCGAATGTAGGTGCGGCCGATCAAATCGAAGCAGGCGTAAACAATAAAACTGCACAGCGTCAGCGCGCCGGCGATGAACAATGTGCGCAGCTTGAACTCGCTCAAGGTCTGGAACACTTCGCTCCAGTCGATGCGCCGGGCGAGCAGGGTAAACAACACGATCAGCAGCACGAAGAACGCGATCGTCAACGGTTTCTTCCAGCGCTTGAACCCAGAGGCTTGCGCTTGGGGGCGGGCTTCAGACGTCATGGGGCGTAGTCTCAAAAGGCTTCAAGCGCGGTTTGTGGGCCGGCAACCAACTGGCCAGCACCGGGAAATGGCGCATCACATGAAACACTAGGAAACCCACGGTCAAGCGCCAGAGCCACAGGCGCGGCTTGCGCTTTTCCGGCATGGTCTGGCAATGATTGTGGGCGAGGGCTTCCAGGCGTTCGTAGAGCTGCTGATTGAAAGCCCGGTCGCGAATCAGCACGTTGGCTTCCAGGTTCAATGCCAGGCTCAGTGGGTCCAGGTTGCTGGAGCCGACGGTGCTCCATTCGTCATCCACCAATGCCACCTTGCCGTGCAGCGGGCGTTGGCAGTATTCGTGAATCACCACACCATCCTTGAGCAGATAGTCATAGAGCATGCGCGCGGCCAGTTTCGCCAACAGCACGTCCGGCTGGCCCTGCATGATCAACTGCACGTGCACGCCACGGCGCGCCGCGTTACGGATCTCGCGAAGCAGGCGGTAGCCGGGGAAGAAGTAAGCGTTGGCGATCACCACCCGCTGCCGGGCCTGGCTCAAGGCGTGGATATACGCGTCTTCGATGTCGTCACGATGCTGGATGTTGTCGCGATAGATCAGGCGCACCAGGCCGTCGCCTGGCTCGTTCGTCCAGGGCGAGGGCCGTTGCTGGCGTCGCCGCCAACCGCGACGGCTGCGTACCTGGCGGCCACTTTGGGCGAGGGCGAAATGGTGCAGGTCGGCCACGGCCGGGCCGATCACCTGTACTGAGTAATCCTGCTTGGCTTCGGGGCCGAAATCTGCCAGGTGGTCGGCGGAAAAATTGATCCCGCCGATAAACGCCACGCGGGCGTCCACCACGACAATCTTGCGGTGCAGGCGGCGAAACCAGTTAGTGCGTATGCCGAGCGTCTTGGGCGCTGGGTCGAACATCTGCACCATCACCCCGGCCTCGGCCAATTCCCGCAGGAAGCCCGGGCTCAGCTCGCCGCACCCAAAACCGTCGAGGCTGACCACCACCTTCACCCCGCGCTTGGCCGCCTCGATGAGGATGCTGTGCAGCTCAAAGCCGACCTTGTCCTCAAAGAGGATAAAGGTCTCCAGCAGAATCTCGCGCTCGGCGCTGCGCAACGCTTCGAATACGGCAGGAAAGTACGCCTCGCCGTTCTCCAGCAACTCCACGCGGTTGCCGCTTTGCCAGCCGTAATCCAGATCCCGCGCCTTGCTGTCATCTGGCGGTTGGTCTGTGGCGATATGGTCTACCGCAACGTTCATAGCTCCACCTCCACCGACAGCGGCGCATGGTCTGAAAGATGGGACCAGGGGCGCGTGGTGAGCACGCGCGGGTTGTGCACCTTCAAATTGCGCACATAAATACGGTCCAGCGGCAGTAGTGGCAGGCGTGCCGGGAAGGTGCGCGCCGGTTTGCCGAGGGTGTGCATGAACACTTCCTGCAAACCGCTTTGGCTCAGGTCGGCCTTTTGCCGCCAGTCGTTGAAGTCGCCAGCGACCACCAACGGCGCATCAGCCGGAATCTCGCTGATACGTTGCTCCAGCAACCGCAATTGTTGTTGGCGATGCACCTCGCGCAAGCCCAGGTGGATGCAGATCGCGTGCACCTGCTGGCCGCTGCCCGGCAGGCGCAACACGCAATGCAGCAGGCCACGGTTTTCATGGCCGCTTTGCGAGATGTCGAGGTTGTCGTAGCGAATGATCTGGAATTTCGACAGCAGCGCATTGCCGTGGTCGCCATGGGGATAAACCGCATTGCGCCCGTAGGCGAACTGCGGCCAGATGCTGTCGGCGAGGAACTCATACTGCGGCATTTTCGGCCAGTCGCTGTAGCGCTGCGGATGACGTTCGTGGGTGCCGTGGATTTCCTGCAAGAACACCATGTCCGCGCCCACACTGCGCACCGCTTCACGCAGCTCGGGCAAGATGAAGCGGCGATTCAGCGCGGTGAAACCCTTGTGGATATTGACCGTCAGCACCGTGAAACGGGTGATGGCGGTGGTCGGCGGGGTGGGGATCAGCTCTGGATGCGTCATGGCAATACCCCTGGTTCCGGCAGCCGGCCAGGTTCGGTGAGCAGGTGTTGGTCCAGCCCGAAACGTTGCAGCAATTGGCGTGCATCGAAGGGCGCGCGCACTTTGATGTCGTTGTCGAAAAAACAGAACACATCGCGCTGTTTACGCCTGCGGGGCGTGTGGTGCGGGTCGACGAGGTGGGCGTCCGCAGGTTGCTTGCCGTGGGCCCAGCGCTCAATGCGGTCACCCCAACGCTGGAGCGCTTCGGCGCTATAACCACTGGCGTATAACTGCTTGTCGCCGTGCAAGCGCAGGTACATGAAGTTGGCGGTCACGTCTTCCATGTACGGCCACTTGCCTGCGGTGTCCGCGACTACCAGGGCCACCCCGTATTTATCTAGCATCTGGATAAACTCCGGCACGGCAAAACTCGTGTTGCGAATCTCCACGGCATGGCGCAACGGCTTCTTGGCATAGGCCTTCATGCTCGCCTTGCCGTTAAGGCGCGGCTCATGCTGGCGGGCGAGGGCGGCGGCCTGTTGGGTGTCGGTGGGTAATTCAGCCAAAAAGGTTTCAAACAGCGTGGCGTCGAATTTGAAGCTGGGCGGAAACTGCCAGAGGATGGGGCCGAGTTTTTCTTTGAGTTCCAGCACCCCGGAAGCGAAGAAATTCGCCATCGGCTTGTGTACATCGCGCAGGCGCAGGATATGCGTGATGAAACGGGGCGCCTTGACACTGAACATGAAGCCTTCGGGCGTATCGGCATACCATTCGGCATAGCGCTTAGGGGTTTGCAGCGCGTAGAACGAACCGTTGATTTCGATGCTGTTGACGGCGCGTGACGCAAACTGCAACTCGCGTTTCTGGGTCAGCCCTTCGGGGTAGAAGTCCCCGCGCCAGGGCGTGTAGCGCCAGCCGGAAATGCCGATGTGAATCGCCGCCATGTGTGCTCCCGTGAATGGTGGGTGAGGTGACCTCCGTTATGGGATGACTGCGCTGTTTGGCCGAAAGTTTCCACATTCCTACAGGCGGTACAGGGTAGGAAAAGATGGGAGGGCATCGCCCATGCGGGGAACGATCAAGGCCTAAACCCGTCAGTTCCTTACAGACCCTGCTGAAGGAGCTCGCTGTTTTGCTGAATTTAAAGACTGCATTACTGCTCGGTGCGTTGCTGCTTTGCGGCAACGGCGCACTGCAAGCCGCGGCCACCGCACCGGCCACCGAGGCCCCGGCCAAGCCGGAACTGCTGGTGCAAGGCGGGCTGCTGGGGGCCATCAGTTCCAGTATCGATGACGTGCAAGACAAGCTCGACCTCAACCAGAACCTCATTGATGCCTGGCGCCTGCGTGCCGACCGCGCCGCGGATGAAGTCGGGCGCCTGGTCGACCAGACCACCGCACGCTCGCCGTGGAGCGTGGCTGGCGATTTCCTGCTGTTGTCTGGCGTGTGGGTCGGTGCCTTTGCTGTGCTGACGATGCTGGGGCGCCTGGTTGTGAAACGCGCGAGCCGCCGCTCATTCCTTGCGCGGCGTCAACGGCTGCAAGGCTTGCTGGGCTATGTGGTGCCCTACACGATTCCAGCGCTGATCTGCCTGCCGTTGACCCTTTATGTCAGCCACTTTTTACCAGCGTCTGTCGGCCGAGCCCTGGCACTGTGTTTTGCCTACGCCACCAGCAGTGGCATCTTTTCCACATCGTTGCTGCTGTGCGTCATTGTGATGTTTAACGTCGGGCACAAGCGGCCTGCCGTGCAGATCATTCGTGACTACTGCCCCAAGCCGCTGTTCTTGATCGGCTTTCTCGCGGCCCTCAGCGATGCGTTGACCAGCCCGCAAATCGCTCGTCAGTTGGGCGGCAATATCACCAGCAGCATCGCTGTGTTTACCGGCCTGTTTGCCGCGGTCATCTTTGGCGTGCTGGTGGTACGCCTGCGTCGCCCGGTGGCCCATTTGATCCGCAACCGGCCGCTGGCCCAGCGCATCAAGCATCCAGCCTTGCAACAGTCGCTGCGGGTGTTTTCCGGGCTCTGGTACTGGCCGATTCTGTTGATGGTGCTGGTCTCGGCGGTCAACCTGATTGGCGCCGGCGACGACAACCAAGAGGCCCTGCGCTGCGCGCTGCTCACTACGCTGTTGCTGATCGGTACGGTGTTTCTCAGCACCGTGCTGCAACACCTGTTCAAGTCCCGCAGCCAGGTGTCGATCCAACGCAGTAGCGCCTACAAGGAACGCTTCCTGAGTTTGCTGCACGCGATTTTGCGTATCGTCATGGCCATCGCGTTTATCGAGATACTGGGGCGTATCTGGGGTGTTTCGCTGTTCGAATTCGCCCAACGCAACTCAGTGGGCCGGGCCATCAGTGACTCTCTCAGCAGTATCGGCCTGATCCTGTTGGTGACCTGGCTGTTTTGGGTGGTGCTCGACACCGCGATCCAGGAAGCCCTCAAGCCACCGGTGAACAAACGCTCCAGTCGCCAGCCCAGCACCCGGGTCAAAACCATCCTGCCGCTGTTGCGCAATGCGGTGAAGATCATCCTGGTGGTGATCTGCGCGATCACCACCATGGCCAACCTGGGCATCAATGTCGCGCCGTTGCTGGCGGGCGCCGGCGTGGTGGGCCTGGCCATCGGTTTCGGTTCCCAGCAACTGGTGCAGGACGTGATCACCGGCCTGTTCATCATTATCGAAGACACTCTGTCCATCGGCGACTGGGTGGTGCTCGACTCCGGTCACGCCGGCACCGTGGAGGGCCTGACCATCCGCACCCTGCGCCTGCGTGATGGCAAGGGCTTTGTGCATTCGGTGCCGTTCGGGCAGATCAAGGCGGTCACCAACCAGTCCCGTCAATTCGCCTATGCGTTCTTCTCGGTGCAGTTCACCTACGACACCGACGTGGACAAGGCCGTGGAGCTGATCCGCGAGGCCGGCCAGTCGATCCGCGACGATGTGTTCCTCAAGTACAACCTGCAAGGGCCGCTGGAGGTGTTCGGGGTGGACAAGATGGACCTCAATGGCGTGGTGCTCACCGCGCAGTTTCGCACCGTGTCGGGTGGCCAATACGCGGTCAGCCGTGCGTTTAACCAGCGTCTGAAAAAGCTTGTGGATAACTGTGAGGCGGTGCACTTCGCCCAGACTTATCCACAGCAGCTGTTGCTCGCACCCCGCACGGCGCTAAAACAGGAGGCCGCCGAACCCGACGTCAAGACACTTAATCCGTGACGGTTGCGCTACAAGCCCGCAAAATGCAACGATTCTGGCAATGACCTACGACAGCGCACACACGCCTGTCGATAATAACCATCGTTCCAAACAGACCGGGCCTGCTCAATCTATGCGAATGCGCCTTATGTTACTGGGCGGCGGGAATGCCCTCGGGCAGGCGCTGATTCGCCTCGGTGCGGAGGAAGACATCGGTTTCCTCGCCCCCAAACCGCCCCAAGACGGCTGGGATGCCGCCAGCCTCACCCAATTGCTCGACGACACCCGTCCCGATGCCTTGATCAATCTCGCCTACTATTTCGACTGGTTCCAGGCCGAAGCCGTGAGCGAAACCCGCCTGGCCGCCCAGGAATTCGCCATCGAACGCCTGGCCGAGCTGTGCCAGCATCACAGCATCACCCTGCTGCAACCGTCCAGCTACCGCGTGTTCGATGGCTCCCGCGCCACCGCCTACAGCGAGAAAGACGAGCCGGTGCCCCTGGGCCTGCGCGGCCAGGCGTTGTGGCGTATCGAACAAAGCGTGCGCGCCACGTGCCCGCAGCATGTGCTGCTGCGGTTTGGCTGGCTACTGGATGACAGCGTCGACGGCACGCTCGGGCGCTTCCTGGCCCGGGCCGAGAACGCCGACGAACTACTGATGGCCGACGACCGCCGGGGCAACCCGACGCCTGTGGACGATGCGGCGCGGGTGATCATCTCGGTGCTCAAACAACTCGATTGCGCCGCGCCGCTATGGGGCACCTACCACTACGCCGGCCACGAGGCGACCACGCCGTTGGCGCTGGGCCAGGCGATTCTCACCGAAGCGCGCAACTTCCATCCGCTCGCCATCGAGTCCCCGACCGCCCAGGCTCACGCAGCGCGGCCGGATGCGGCGGATGAACCGCAGCATGCGGTGCTGGCCTGCAAGAAAATCCTGCATACCTTCGGCATCAAGCCCAGGGCATGGCGGGCAGGCTTGCCGGCGCTACTGGATCGCTTCTACCGCCATAGCTGACACCCCCAAAACCAAAAGTGGGAGGGGACTTATGTGGGAGCTGGCTTGCCTGCGATAGCATCACCTGGGTATCACTGATACACCGAGGTGTCTGCATCGCGGGCAAGCCCGGCTCCCACATAAGCCCCCTCCCACATGGGTTATGCGGTGTGGCTTATATCGGACTTAGAACTTGTAGCCGATACCCACCATGTAAACCATCGGGTCTACATCCACATTGACCTTGGCCCGAGTGCCCTGGCCCAGCGCGTTGTTATCCACAGTCGCCTTGGTGCTGATGTCGATGTAGCGCGCCTGGGCGTTGATCATCCACTTGTCGTTGATCATGTAGTCGGCGCCGATCTGTGCCGCCCAGCCCCAGGAGTTTTCGGCCTTGAAGTTGCTGAAACCAGCCTGTTCGGCACGGCTGCCCACGTGTTCGTCGTAGATCCAGGTGTAGTTGATACCGGCGCCCACATACGGCTGGAACGCAGACTTGTGGTCCAGCGGGTAGTACACGACGCTCAAGGTCGGCGGCAGGTGTTTCAGCGTGCCGAGCTTGCCGTTGGCGGCGCCCAGGGCGGTGTTCTTGATCTTCACGTCATGCTCGAACGGCGTGGCCGCGAGCAGTTCGATGCCGACGTGGTCGGTGATCATGTAGGCGAAGTTCAAGCCCAATTGGGTGTCGCTGCTCATGGTCGCCTTGCCGCCCAGGTTGGTACCGGCCAATGGGCCCTGGTCAACTTTGACGCTGCTGCTGTCGGCCTTCGGGTTCACGGTGATTGCACCGGCGCGAACCAGAATATCGCCCGCCTGGTGGGCGTGAGCGACGGGGGCGACGAGGGCGAGCGCGAAGAGGGACGCGCCGAGCAGAGACTTGTTCATGGGAGCTCCAAAGGACGTTTAAAAGTTGTACGTCCAATGGTAAAGATCGTTCCGTTCGGTCTTTTGACTCAGCTCAATGAAAGGGTGATCAGTCACTTTCGGCACTGATCTAAAGCTGTGGGAGCTTCGGTGTGTTCACAGGTGAGGATTATTCCTCGAGCTCGTACATGTAAATCTTCTGAGCGTCCATCTGGTAACCGGCATCGGCCAACTCGCTGGACGATGGCTTGACCTGCATCGCGCCCTCGATCCAGTACGGTTGATACAGCTCATCGAGCTTCACCCCCACCTCGCTTTTCACATGCACGATCTGGTTCGACGGTGGTGGCGGCACATGGATACAGGCGCCGAAATACGGCACCAGCAGAAACTCCGTGGTGCGGCCTTCTTCGCTGACTTCCAGCGGCACGATATACCCCGGCAGGCGAATGTGCTGGCCATCCAGGCTCTGCACCACCGGCGCGTTGGGCATGTCCTGCTTGGCCGCCGGCGCGGCTTCGGCGGACAAGGCATCGGCCATGTTCGACAGGTCGTGCAGCGGCTTCATATTGGGCACTTCAGGTGGCGCATCCGGCGGGATCATCTCCTGCCAGGACAAATCCTTGGGCTGCTCCTGTGCCCAGGCAGGCACGGCCATCAACAACAACAGGGCAAACAGGGCACGACGCATCGAAGCCTTCCTCATAAACGGATGGACAGGCCATCGGCCAAAGATTGGCGGTAGGCGCGCCACGCGGGCACGCTGCCCATCAACAGGGCGGCTGCCAGGATACCGGCGAGCAACGTCCATTCATATTCGCTCGGCCACGACATCGGCAGGTCCAGGCCGTAGTTGGCCTGCAAATAACCCCGCGAGGCGGCAATGCACAGGTACAGCAACCCCAGGCCCGCCACCACGCCGGACAAGGCCAGGGCGAAGGCTTCGAAGATCAGCAGTGTTGCGATGTGCCAAGGCCGCGCGCCCACCGAGCGCAGGATCGCCATCTCTCGGCGGCGCTCGTTAAGGCTGGTGAGGATCGCCGTGAGCATGCCGATCAAACCGGTCAGCACCACGAACAGCGAGATCACAAACAAGGCTTTTTCGGCGGTGCCCATCATGCTCCACAACTCTTGCAGCGCGACGCCGGGCAGGATCGCCAGCATGGGCTCGCCACGGAATTCATTGATCTGCCGTTGCAAGGCGAAGGTGGAAATTTTGTTGTTCAGGCCCAGCATGAACGCGGTAATGGCTTGCGGCGTGAGGTCCATATTGCGCGCCTGGTCGGCACTGATGCGGCCTTTGCCCTGGGCCGGCACGCCGTTGTGCCAGTCGATATGAATTGCTTCCATGCCGCCGAGGCTGATATGCAGCGTGCGGTCCACCGGCGTGCCGGTGCGCTTGAGAATGCCGACCACCGTGAACGGTTTGTCGTCATGCTTGACCAGGCTGACCACCGCCACGCCATGGGCCAGCACCAACTTGTCGCCGAGTTTGTAATGCAGGGCCTCGGCCACTTCAGCGCCGAGCACTACCTCGAACGGGTCGGTGGCGAAGGCGCGGCCGCTGGCCAGCTCGAGGTTTTGCTTGCGCCCGTACTGGTAGTGCTCGAAGTAGGACTCGTTGGTGCCCATCACCCGGTAACCGCGATGGGAGTCGCCAAGGGAAATCGGGATCGCCCATTTCACTTGCGGGCTGGCGGCGAAGTGCTCGTAGCTGTCCCAACGGATGTTGTTGGTGGCGTTGCCGATGCGGAACACCGAGTACAGCAGCAGGTTGACCGAGCCGGAACGGGCGCCGACGATCAGGTCGGTGCCGCTGATGGTGCTGGCGAAACTGTTGCGCGCCTCGACGCGCACACGCTCCACCGCGAGCAGCAAGCAGACGGAAAGCGCGATGGCAAACGCGGTGAGGATCGCGGTAAAGCGGCGGTTAGCCAGGCTGGCCATGGCTAGACGGAACAGATACATCTCAAACCTCTGCGGGCATGGCGGCGCGATTGAGTTCGGTCAGCGACAGGTTGCGGTCGAACAGCGACGCCAGGCTCTGGTCATGGCTGACAAACAACAGGCTGGCGCCCGCTTCGCGGCATTCAGCGAACAGCAACTGCAGGAAGGCTTCGCGGGCGTCGTAGTCCAGGGCCGAGGTGGGTTCGTCGGCGATCACCAGCTCCGGCTGGCCGATCAGCGCTCGGGCAGCGGCCACCCGTTGTTGTTGGCCGATGGACAGCGAATCGGCACGGCGTTCCAGCAGGCTTGGGTCCTTCAAACCCAGGTGTGCGAGCAAGGTCGCAGCGGCTTGGTCGACACTGCCGTGGCGCTGCTTGGCCCGTTGCGCGCGCAGCTTGGAAAAGTGGCAAGGCAACTCGACGTTCTCGCGCACCGACAGAAACGGCAGCAGGTTGAACTGCTGGAAGATATAGCCGGTGTGGTCCACACGGAAACGGTCACGGGCGCCGGCCGAGAGTTCGGTCAACTCCTGGCCGAGCAGGCGAATGCTGCCCTGGCTGGGCTTCTGCACGCCGCCCAGCAGCCCCAGCAAAGTGGTCTTGCCACTGCCGCTCGGGCCCTTGAGGAACAAGGTTTCCCCGGGTTCCAGGCGGAACGCGGGAATGTCCAGCAACTGCGGGTGACCGGGCCAGTTGAAGCCCAGGTCGGACAGTTCGATCAGTGCTTGGGTCATGTGAACTCAGAACTTCAGAGTGGCTGCGGTCGCTGTCGCGTCAACACCTTGCTGACCGCTCGGGCCGATCAGTTGTACCTGAATTTTCTGGGTGGCGGGGAAGGTCTTGAACACCTGGCTCAAGTCCAGGTTGCCCAGGGCCGTCGGCGTGGCGCAGGTGAACTGGTAATGGGCGTGGATTTCACTGTGGTCGTGATCATGTTTGTGGGCGGCGGCGCCTTTGCCGTCGGTGGCGTGGTCATCGTCGTCATGCTCGGCTTCTGGCTTGTCGCCAAACAACGGGCTGTTGAGTTCCTGGCTGCTGACCACGCAACCTGCGGCCTTGGGCAGGTTGAACAGGGCCGATGGATTTTCCAGCTGTTTGCGCACCGCGGCGACCTTGGCTTTGTCGGCGGCGCTGGTTGCCACATGCTCGAAACCCACCAGGTTCATGGCCGGGCTGTCCAGTTCCAGCTCCAGGGCCTGGCCGTCCAGTACGGCATTCAGGCGCCCGACGCCATGTTCATGGGCGCCGAGGCTACCGTGCTCGTGGTCATGGTCTTCGTGAGCATGAGCGACAGCCAGAGGCAGCAGGGCGAACGGCAAAGCGAGCAGCAAACGGCGCATGAGAGGGCTCCAGGATGAAAGTTTTGTTATGTGATCTTATAACAGTTGAGCCGAGAGTTTGACCGCCCGCTTGGTGTTGCGCAAGCTGCGTGGGAGCATGCCCGTCAGAAAAATGCAGGAGTAAGGACGATGTTGCGAATTCGTGGAACCATCGGCGACCTGCCAGTGGACTTGACCGTGGAGCTGGACGACGGCGATTGGGCGCGATTGGGCGCCCAACTGCAGGCCGCGCCAACGCCCAGCGCGCCCGCTGCGGCGCCGGTCAAACAGAACGAAGACCTGTGGCAGAACGCCCAGGGTTTGCTGCGCAAGGCCGGGCAACTCAACGGCCTGGAGCTACTCGACCAGCTCGAAGGCCTGGCCGGCGATGCCGGGGCGGGCAAGCGCCTGCTGGTGCGCCTGCGCCACAGCGCCAACGTGAAGGTGGCCAGCGGCGGCGACACCCCGCTCTACACCTGGGTCGGCGCTTCGTAGGAGCGAGCTCGCTCGCGAAAAACTCTCAGGTACCACGTTCATCCAGGATGCCCGCGTTATCGTTGTCGTTTTTCGCGAGCAAGCTCGCTCCTACAAGGTTGGGTTAATACAGCGCGGCAAACAACTTGCGGCGGTACACCGTGACCAGCGGGTGATCATTGCCCAGCAATTCGAACACCTGCAGCAAGGTCTTGTGGGGCAGGCCCTCGCTGTAGCTGCGGTTGCGGATAAACAACTTGAGCAGCCCTTCCAGTGCTGCGTCGTATTGCTGGCGCGCCAGTTGCTGAATCGCCAACTGATAGGCCGCTTCGTCATCCTGCGGGTTTTGCGCCAGGCGGCTTTTCAGCTCGGCGGCGTCCGGCAAGTCCGCAGCCTGGCGCAGGAAGGTGATTTGCGCCTTGGCCCCGGCCAGGGCGGCCTTGTGGTCGTCACTCTTGACCGCGTCGAGCACGGCCTGGGCTTCACTCAACTCACCGCGCTCAGCCAGGCAACGTGCATACAGGATCAGGGCGGCGGCGTTGGTATTGTCCTCGCCCAACAACTGCACCAGCAGCGCTTCGGCCTCGCTGATGCGCCCTTCGCTGAACAGCGCCTGAGCCTGCTCCAATGGGTCCGCCGCAGCCGGTGGCGGCATCTGCACATGGGGCTCCAGCATTGCCCGTACTGCCGACTCCGGCTGTGCCCCGGCAAAACCGTCCACCGGTTGGCCATCCTTGAACAACACCACCGTCGGCAGGCTTTGAATGCCAAACCGCGCCACGATGTCCTGTTCGGCTTCGCAGTCGATCTTGGCCAGCAGCAACTCGCCCTGATAACTCTCGGCAATCTTCGCCAGCATTGGCATCAGCGCTTTGCAGGGTGCGCACCATTCGGCCCAGAAATCGACCAATACGGGCTTTTCGAAGGAGTTCTGAATAACGGCCTGGTCGAAGCTGGCGGTGGTGACGTCGAAGATATACGGCGTGGGCTCACTCATGGGGCATCTCGAATAAAGCGGGAATGGGGGCAACTATAAGGGCTGGCGAGGTTGGCTGAAAGCCCACCTTGAAATGCATCCCCCTGTGGGAGCAGGCTTGCCCTAATGCCAATCAGTTAAGCGGTCATCGCCTTGCGTAGGAGCGAGCTTGCTCGCGAAAAACGTCAACGATAACGCGTGCTTGCTGAATGAACGCGGCGCCTTTGAGTTTTTCGCGAGCAAGCTCGCTCCTACAAAAAAACCTTAACTGACTGGCATTAGGGCTTGCCCGCGATGGCCTCAAGCACGCCGCGAATGGTACAGGCTCACCTTACGAAACTCCCAAGGCTCCGCCAGATCCGGCAGGGTCAAGGCCTCGAGGATCTCCAGCCGCTGGTAATCCGGATGCTGGAAATCCCGTACCCGCGAATCCGCCACCAGCGCTTCGCGGCCGCGGGTCAGGAATTGATCCAGCAACGGCAGGTTGGCGCGGTCGTAGAGCACGTCGGCCACCAGGATCAGGTCGAAGCGGTCGGCTTCGGCAAAAAAGTCTGCCGAATAACTCAGCGCCACCTGGTTGAGTTCGGCATTCGCACGGCAAGCGGCCAAGGCCAGTGGGTCCAGGTCGCAGGCCACCACCTCCAGGGCGCCAGCCTTGACGGCGGCGATCCCGGCCACGCCCGAACCTGCGCCGAAATCCAGCACGCGTTTGCCGGCGACCCACTCGGGATGCGCCGCCAGGTAACGCGCCAACGCCAGGCCGCTGGCCCAGCAAAAGCTCCAGTAGGGCGGCTCATGCAGGATGCGCCGGGTTTCTTCCTGGCTGAAGGCGCGGTCCATGTTGTCGGCATCCAGCAGCCACAACGACAACGCGGTGCCCGGCAACGGGCAGGGCACCAATTGCGCATCGCCAATCAACCCACTCAAGGCGTGTTGCAGGCTCAGCGGTGGCGTCATGGTGCCTTGACGAGTTGCAGGGGGCCGGTGCTCTGGGTGATCGCCTGGGTGACGCGCACGGCAGGCAGATGCAGGATCAACTGGCCGGACTGGCTGGCGCGGCCGCGCAATTCCACGCGCGCACCGGCCGGGAAGGCTTCAGGGTTGAAACGCAGGCGGAAGGCCAGGGGCTTGCCGTTGCCGCTCAGTACGCTGCTGGCGAGCAGTTGCTGCGGGCGCGAACGGTCGTCGATCACCAAGAGCGCCATCTCGACTTCGGCGCCGGCCGGCACGTTGGTCAGGCTGCCGCTGATTTCGCGCTGATAGGCGGGCAGGGGGCCGAGGTCTTCGATGCCTGGGACTTTTTTCTCTTGCGCGGGGGTGGGTTGAGGCACGGCCGGCTTGGGGGCTTCGCTGCTGCAGGCGACCAGAAAACTGAACAGGCTGAGTAGAACGAGTGGTCGTAACTGCATGTACGGCTCCAGAAAGGACAAAATCCGTGGCTTAAAAATATGAAACATATAAGCCTGCCTATATACCGTAAAGGCTATGGCTTGTCTTGCCACAGGGATGCGCTACCATGGCCCTCCCATTTTTTGTTGCCTGCCAACCATGCACTGTCCCTTCTGCGGTGCCAACGACACCAAGGTCATCGACTCGCGTCTGGTCGCCGAGGGCGACCAAGTGCGTCGCCGGCGCGAATGCCTGGCCTGTGGTGAACGTTTCACCACCTTCGAAACCGCCGAACTGGTGTTGCCGCGTCTGATCAAGTCCGACGGCAGCCGCCAGCCTTTCGACGAAGAAAAACTGCGCGCCGGTATGCAGCGCGCCTTGGAAAAACGCCCGGTGAGTGTCGAGCGCCTGGAAGCGGCGCTGGTGCACATCAAGCACAAGCTGCGGGCGACTGGCGAGCGCGAGGTCAAGAGCCTAGTGGTCGGTGAGCTGGTGATGGGCGAGCTGCAAAAGCTCGACGAAGTCGCCTATATCCGTTTTGCCTCGGTGTATCGACGCTTCCAGGACCTCAATGAGTTCCGCGAAGAGATCGATCGCCTGGCCCGTGAGCCCTCCAAACAATGACCTCTGAACAGGCTGTGCTCGACGCCCACTACATGGCCCGCGCCCTCCAATTGGCGCGCAAGGGCCTGTACACCACCCATCCTAACCCGCGTGTTGGCTGCGTGGTCGTGCGTGACGGGCAGATTGTCGGCGAAGGCTGGCATGAGCGCACCGGCGAGCCCCATGCCGAGCCCAATGCCCTGCGCGCCGCTGGCGACAAGGCCCGTGGCGCGACGGTGTACGTGACCCTTGAACCGTGCAGCCATCATGGCCGTACGCCGCCCTGCGCCGATGCGCTGGTGAGCGCCGGCGTGGCGCGGGTGGTGGCCGGCATGCAGGACCCGAACCCGGAAGTGGCCGGGCGGGGCATGCAGCGCCTGGCCCAGGCGGGTATCGAGGTGCGCAGCGGTGTGCTGGAAACCGAGGCGCGGGCGCTTAACCCCGGCTTCCTCAAGCGCATGGAGCATGGCCTGCCGTTTGTGCGGGTCAAGCTGGCGATGAGCCTGGACGGCCGCACGGCGATGGCCAGCGGCGAAAGCCAATGGATCACCGGCCCCGCTGCCCGTGCTGCGGTGCAACGCCTGCGCGCCGAAGCCAGTGTGGTGCTGACCGGTGCCGACACGGTACTGGCCGACGGTGCCCGCTTGACCGTACGCGCCGCCGAACTGGGCCTGGACGACGCAACCACCGCCCTGGCCATGTCGCGCCCGCCGCTGCGCGTGCTGATCGATGGCCGCCTGCGGGTGCCGCTCAACGCACCGTTCTTCAAGGCCGGCCCGGCATTGGTCATCACCTGCGTCACCCCAGAGAACCAGTTCCCCCGTGGCCCCGAGTGCCTGGTAGTTCCGGGCGTGGAAGGCCAGGTGGACCTGCGCTCGGCTTTGGTCGCCCTGGCTGCCCGTGGCGTCAACGACGTGTTGGTGGAAGCCGGCCCGAGCCTGGCGGGCGCGTTTGCCCAGCAAGGCCTGGTGGATGAGTACGTGATATTCATCGCCGGCAAGTTCTTAGGCTCCGCTGCCCGCCCGTTGCTGGACTGGCCGCTTGAGAAGTTGGCCGACGCGCCCCAACTCAAGATCACCGACATGCGCGCTGTGGGCGACGACTGGCGAGTCACTGCCATCCCTGTGCCAGCAGCGAGCGTATAATTCCCGGCCTGCGCTTAAGCGTCAGCCCCTCGTTTTCAGGAGAACGAAATGTTCACCGGCATTATCGAATCCATCGGCAGCATCCGTGCAATGACCCCCAAAGGCGGCGATGTCCGCCTGCTGGTTGAAACCGGCAAGCTGGACCTCGGCGACGTCAAGCTGGGCGACAGCATCGCCGTCAGCGGCGTGTGCCTGACCGTCATCGAGCTGCCGGGCAACGGCTTTGCCGCCGATGTCAGCCGGGAAACCCTGGACTGCACCGCCATGAATGATCTTGCGGCCGGCAGCCCGGTCAACCTGGAAAAAGCCCTCACGCCGACCACCCGCCTGGGCGGTCACCTGGTCAGCGGCCACGTCGACGGTGTCGGCGAAGTGGTAGCCCGCAGCGAAAACGCCCGCGCCGTGGAATTTCGCATCCGCGCGCCCAAAGAGCTGGCCAAGTACATCGCCCACAAAGGCTCGATCACCGTCGATGGCACCAGCCTGACCGTGAACGCCGTGAATGGCGCCGAATTTGAACTGACCATCATTCCCCACACCCTCAGCGAAACCATCATGGCCTCGTACCAGCCGGGCCGCCGGGTGAACCTGGAAGTGGACTTGCTTGCCCGTTACCTGGAGCGCCTGTTGCTGGGCGAAAAGGCCGCAGAGCCTGCAGCCGGTAACATCACCGAAAGTTTTCTGGCCGCTAACGGCTACCTGAAATCCTGACCAAGGGGGTGCCGCGTGGCGCTCAATAGCATCGAAGAACTGGTTGAAGACATCCGCCAAGGCAAGATGGTCATCCTCATGGATGACGAAGATCGCGAGAACGAAGGCGATATCATCATGGCCGCCGAGGCGTGCAAACCCGAGCACATCAACTTCATGGCCAAGCACGCCCGTGGGCTGATCTGCATGCCCATGAGCCGCGAACGCTGCGAATTGCTCAAGCTGCCCTTGATGGCGCCGCGCAATGGCTCGGGTTTTGGCACCAAGTTCACCGTATCCATTGAAGCCACCACGGGCGTCACCACCGGCATTTCCGCCGCTGACCGCGCCCGCACCGTGCAAGCCGCCGCTGCCAAAGACGCCAAGGCCGAAGATATCGTCAGCCCCGGCCACATCTTCCCGCTGATGGCCCAACCGGGCGGTACCCTGGCCCGTGCTGGCCACACCGAAGCCGCCTGCGACCTGGCGCGCATGGCGGGTTTCGAGCCCAGCGGGGTGATCTGCGAAGTGATGAACGACGATGGCACCATGGCCCGTCGCACTGAACTCGAAGCCTTTGCCGCAGAGCACAACCTCAAGATCGGCACCATCGCCGACCTGATTCACTACCGGATGATCCACGAACGTACCGTTCAGCGGATTGCCGAGCAGCCACTGGACAGCGAACTGGGCCAATTCAATTTGGTGACCTACCGTGATTCAGTGGAAGGCGACGTGCACATGGCCCTGACCCTGGGCAACATTTGCGCAGAAGAACCGACCCTGGTACGCGTGCACAACATGGACCCATTGCGTGACCTGTTGATGGTCAAGCAGCCAGGCCGCTGGAGCCTGCGCGCCGCCATGGCCGCGGTTTCCGAGGCGGGCAGCGGTGTGGTGCTGTTGCTCGGCCACCCGCTGGACGGCGATGTGTTGCTGGCGCATATCCGCGAAACCGCGGATGCCGTGCCGGTGAAAAAACCGACCACCTACAGCATCGTCGGTGCCGGTTCGCAGATCCTGCGCGACCTCGGTGTGCGCAAAATGCGCCTGATGAGCGCACCGATGAAATTTAATGCGATATCCGGATTCGACCTGGAAGTTGTAGAATACGTGCCCTCCGAATAAAGGCCGGCGATTTTTGCCCCTTGTTCGCGGTTAAATCATCACTGAGGGACGCACTTTTCGCGTCCCGGCTCTTTAAGAGATTTGTCGAATGACCCTGAAGACCATCGAAGGTACCTTCATCGCCCCCAAAGGCCGCTATGCCCTGGTGGTTGGCCGCTTCAACAGCTTCGTGGTTGAAAGCCTGGTAAGCGGTGCGGTTGACGCCCTGGTTCGCCACGGTGTGAGCGAGAGAGATATCACCCTTATCCGTGCCCCTGGCGCCTTCGAAATTCCACTGGTTGCGCAAAAAGTTGCTCAGCAGGGTGAATACGCGGCGATCATCGCCCTGGGCGCCGTGATTCGTGGCGGTACCCCGCACTTCGAATACGTGGCCGGCGAATGCACCAAGGGCCTGGCCCAGGTGTCCATGGAGTTCGGCGTGCCAGTCGCTTTTGGCGTACTGACCGTGGATTCCATCGAGCAAGCCATCGAGCGTTCCGGCACCAAGGCCGGTAACAAAGGCGCTGAAGCTGCCTTGTCCGCCCTGGAAATGGTCAGCCTGCTGTCGCAGTTGGAGGCCAAGTGATTTCCGACGAAAGCGATCAGTTCAACCCTCAGGACCCGCGTCCTGCCGATGCCGGCAAGCCGTCCAAGAGCGAGAAGCGTCGCAAGGCGCGTCAACTTGCGACCCAGGCGCTGTACCAGCGTCACCTGGCAGGCGCTTCGCTGAACGAAATCGAGGCACAGTTTCGCGTCGATAACGACTTCACCTTCGCCGACCAGAGCTACTTCCACGACATCCTGCACGGCGTGCATGCCAACCTGACCGAGATCGACACAGCCCTGGCGCCTTGCCTGGACCTGACCATCGAAGAACTCGACCCGGTTGAGCTGTGCGTAATGCGCCTGTCTACCTGGGAGCTGCTCAAGCGCGTTGACGTGCCGTACCGCGTGGTGATCAACGAAGGCATCGAACTGGCGAAAGTCTACGGTTCGACCGACGGCCACAAGTTCGTCAACGGCGTGCTCGACAAACTGGCCCCGCGCCTGCGTGAAGCCGAAGTGAAGGAACACAAGCGCTAACCTGCGCTTGAGTCTTCAATGGGTGAGTTTGAGCTGATCCGCACTTACTTCGCCGCCGCGCCCTGTGCGCAAGGCGGCGAAGGCATTGCCCTGGGGATCGGCGACGACTGCGCCTTGCTGGCGCTTCCCGCCGG
Source organism: Pseudomonas salmasensis (assembly GCF_014268375.2). Lineage (NCBI taxonomy): Bacteria > Pseudomonadati > Pseudomonadota > Gammaproteobacteria > Pseudomonadales > Pseudomonadaceae > Pseudomonas > Pseudomonas salmasensis. Next base: position 2,811,079 of record NZ_CP077083.1, on the reverse strand, counting down.
GGAGCAACTGGCAGTCTCCACCGATACGCTGGTGGCTGGGGTGCATTTTGCCGACCCCTGTGACCCGTTCCTGCTCGGCCAGCGCTCGCTGGCCGTGGCGGTGAGCGACCTGGCCGCCATGGGCGCCCACCCCCTCGCCTTTACCCTTGCCCTGACCACGCCGAGCGTCGAAGCCGATTGGCTGCAACGCTATGCCCAAGGCTTGAACGCCATGGCACAAAGCTGCGGCGTAGGCTTGGTGGGCGGCGATACCACCCGTGGGCCGCTGAGCCTGACGCTGACCGTGTTCGGCCGCGTGCCGGCTGGCCAGGCCTTGACGCGCAGCGGTGCACAGCCGGGCGACCTGCTGTGTGTCGGCGGCGAGTTGGGCAATGCCGCTGGCGCCTTGCCGCTGGTATTGGGGCAGCGCACGGCTGACGCCGCCATCGCCGAGCCGCTGCTGGCGCATTACTGGTCGCCGCAACCGCAGTTGGCCCTGGGGCTGGCGTTGCGGGGCAAGGCGACAGCGGCCATGGATATCTCCGATGGGCTGTTGGCCGACTGTGGGCATATCGCCAAGGCGTCAGCGGTGCGCCTGGTGGTTGAGCGTCAGCGGTTGCCGTTGTCCGAGGCCTTGCTGGCGTTTGTCGGTAAAGACCAGGCTCACGTGGCGGCGTTGAGCGGGGGCGACGACTATGTACTGGCGTTTACCTTGCCACCGTCCCAGTTGGCACCGTTGCAGGCCGATGGCTGGCCAGTGCATGTGGTCGGCCGCGTCGAAGCGGGGCAGGGCGTGACGCTGCTCGACGGCGACGGCCAGGACATCACCCCGGCCGTGCGTGGCTACCAGCATTTTCGCCAGACGCCCTAAGCCGGCGCTCTGCGCTACCCTTTATACGATTATCCCGAGTAAGAGGCCGTGACTATGGCTGCATGCCGCTGGCTGCTGATCGTGCTGTGTACCTTCGCTTCCCTGGCCCAGGCGAGCACTCCCGTGCCCGGCAAAATCGTGCTGGCCAGTGAGGAATGGAACGACTACACCAACAAAGATGGCAGCGGCCTGGCCTGGGACCTGTTGCGCCAAGTCTTTGAACCGGCTGACATCGCCGTGCACACCCGCAGCGTGCCCTACACCCGCTCGATCGGCCTGGCCCAGCGTGGTGAGGTGGATGGTTGTGTCGGCACCTATCGCGAGGAGGCCAGCGGTGTGCTGTACCCGCGCTGGAACTTCGACGCCGATCATGTCTACGCCCTCGGGCTGGCCACTGCACCCACGCCGACCCTGGCGACCTTGGGCAAGTACCGCCTGGCCTGGGTGCGTGGTTACAAATACGAGGGGTACCTGCCCAACGTGCAGCGCTTTAACCAGATCGAGCGGCGCAGCGGCATTCTGCCGATGCTGCAACACGGCCGTGCCGATTTCTATATCGATGCCCTTACCGAAGCCAAATACGTGCTCACTCAGTCCCAAGACCCGACGCAATTCAAGCTCACGCATATCGCTGAGTTGCCGCTCTACGTAGCCTTCGCCGACACCGAGCGCGGCAGGGCATTGATGGCCGTGTATGACCAGCGCTTGGCCAGCCTGATCAAGACCGGTGAGCTGAAAGCAATTTTTGACCGCTGGAAACAACCCTACCCCTTGTAGGAGCGAGCTTGCTCGCGAAAAACTCATAAACGCCGCGTTCACTCAGGATACCGCATCATCGTTGACCACTTTCGCAAGCAAGCTCGCGCCTACATAGAATCAATCCAAAGGCCAATCGAACCTATTGATCTTTATCAGCGATAATTCAGCTTAAGCGTCTGTAGGAACGTGCTGTTACAATGCCCGCCTCTGTGAAATCTGAAATCAGGAGCACACGGTGCCCGTCGTTTTCGTCGCCGCTTCCAAGCTGCCTACCCCTTTTGCCACGTTCACCATGAACGGCTTTCTTGAAGAAGCCACCGGGCGCGAGCACGTTGTGCTCAGCCTCGGCGACATCACGGATGGCGCGCCGGTGCTGGGGCGTGTGCATTCCGAGTGCCTGACCGGCGATGCGCTGTTCAGCCAGCGCTGTGACTGCGGCTCGCAACTGGAGGCCGCACTGCAGGCCATTGCCCGTGAAGGCCGTGGCGTGTTGCTGTACTTGCGTCAGGAAGGCCGGGGTATTGGCCTGTTGAACAAGATCCGCGCCTACGAGCTGCAAGACGGCGGCGCCGACACCGTCGAGGCCAACGAGCGCCTGGGCTTTGCTGCCGACCAGCGCGACTACGCCATCTGCCTGCCGATGCTCGAGCACCTGGGGGTCAAATCCCTGCGCCTGATGACCAACAACCCCCGCAAGGTCAAAGCCTTGACCGAGATGGGCATCACCGTGGCCGAGCGCGTGCCGCTGCACACCGGGCATAACCCGCACAACAAACTCTACCTGGCCACCAAGGCCAGCAAGCTCGACCACATGATGGGCAACGAGCACCAGGGCGAGGTCGACCGCGCGTGACCCGTGGCCAGGTGAAACGGCGACTGTCCTTCAGTTGGTGGCAGTACCTGGCCCTGGCATTGCTGCCCTTGTTCGTGATCAACCTGCTGTTTGGCCGTGCTGAATCCTTGTTGCCCGTATTGGCCATGCCGTTCTTCATCGCCGGCGTGGCCTCAATGTTTCTCAGCCTGCGTTATTTTCATGCCTATAAACACGCGCTGATCGCCACCGCCAAAGCCCTTGATACTGCTGAAGAGCCCGCAGCCTGGATCACCCTGGCGGCGCGTCGGCGCACGGCCTTGCTGGTGGCCGCGTTACCGGCCTGGATCGGTGCGCTGGCGGTGTTCGTCGGCCTGGAGGCGGTGCCGCTGTTTCTGTTGGCGTTGTCGACGCTGGTGCTGTTCTACCTCTATCGCATACCGCGTCAGTTGGGATGAAACGCTACTGGCTGGCGCTGCTGCTGGTCTTCAGTGCCCAGGCGTTGGCGGTCGAACGCGTCGTCAGCCTGGCGCCGTCACTCTCAGAAATCGTGCTTGAACTGGGCGCCGAGGACTTGCTGATCGGCCTGCTTGACGGTGGTGACCGCCCGGCGGCATTGGCGAAGGTGCCCTCGGTCGGGCAGTACGGCCAACTGGACATGGAGCGCCTGCTCAGCCTCAAACCCGACCTGATCCTGCTGTGGCCTGGCAGCGTTGGCCCGGCCCAGCGCGAGCAACTCCAGCGGTTGAATATCCCGGTGTACGTCGCCGAACCCCACAGCATTGAACAACTGGCCACTCAGGTGCAAGCCATTGCCGAGCAATTGGGCCGCGCTGAGGCCGGGCGCGAGCGTGCTGCCCAATTGCGCCAGCGCTTGGCCGAGTTGCGCCAGCGCTACCAGCGGGCCGAGCCGCTGCGGGTGTTTTACCAAGTGTGGAACCAGCCGCTGTACACCGTGGGCGGTGGGCAGATCATCAGCGATGCCCTCAACGTGTGCGGGGCGCGCAATGTGTTTGATGACCTGAAGTTGCCGGCGCCGCAGGTGAATATCGAGTCGGTGCTGGCGCGTGATCCGGAGGTGATCCTGGTGGGAGATCAGGCTCAGAAGGACGCTTGGAAGGCATGGCCAATGATGGCTGCTCGGGTACGGTTAGTGCCGGACAAGGGCCTGGAGCGGCCGAGTGGGCAGATGCTTGAAGCGGTGGGGCGGTTGTGTCAGGTGATTGCGCCTAACCTGTGACACCGCTATCGCAGGCAAGCCAGCTCCCACAGGGGAACGCATTTCAACTGTGGGAGCTGGCTTGCCTGCGATGACGTCGGTGCAGGCTCCTCAGATCTCAGGCGTCCACGTCACCCCGAACATCCACACCCGACCTTCTTCACGATAATTCTGGCTTTCCCCGAGGTAGCTGTACTTCGCCCGTGCATAAGACTTGTCCAGCACGTTATCCACCTTCAGCGACAACGACACCTCCCGGTTCAACGCCCAGCTGCTGCGCAGTCCCAACAAGGCATAACCGCCCAGACGGTTGCGGTTGGCTTCATCGTCGTAGCTGCTGCTGATCGCCTGCCAACTCGCGCCGAGGCCGAGTTGATCAAATTGCCGGTCCAGATCCAGGTTCACCGTGCGCCGCGCGCGACGTGCCAGGGTGTGGCCGCTGTCACGGTCACGCGGGTCGATAAGCGACAGGCCCAGGTTGCCCTGCCAGCCAAACAGTTCCTGCTTGAGCGCCGCTTCAAAGCCGTTGATCCGCGCCGACGCCACGTTTTGCGGCTTGCCGGCGTCAAGGATGATCGCGTCGCTCAGGTCGGTGCGATACAGCGAGGCTTCCAGGCGTGTGCTGTCGGTCAGTTGGCTGCGCCATTGCAGCTCGTAGCTCTTTGAGGTTTCGGGCTGCAGGTTGGGGTTGCTGTACTGCGTGTCGGGGTAATAGAGGTCGTTGAAGGTTGGCGCGCGGAAGCCTTCGCTGTAGCTCAAGAGCAGGTCATTGTCAGGGTTGACCGGCACGGTGAGGGTGCCGCTCCAACTGTTCTGGCCGCCGAACTGCTGGTTCTGGTCGCGGCGCACGCCCAGCTCGGTGGAAAACCACTGGCTCTTGAAACGGTGCTGCACAAAGGCCGCCCGGTTCCAGCGGCTGTTCTCGGTAAAGGTGGTGGAACCGTGGAAACGGTCTTCGTACCAGTCGCCACCGACGATCAGGCTGTTTTGCTCATCCAAGGTCAGGTCGTTCTGCCAATTGACCGAGTCGCGGTAGGTGTTGAATGCACTGTAATCATCGCTGAGGGTATCGCGCTTGGTGTCGCGGTTTTCACTGTGGCCCAGTTCCAGGCGCGACTGCCAGTTGTCATTGAGCTTGGCATCGACATAGCCGCTGGTGCTGCTCACGGTGTAGTCGGTATAAGGTTTTTGTCCCGAGGTGCCGTTATTGCGACCGTAACTGTTGTCATACTCCGACTTGCCACGGTTATCCAGCAGATTGAAGCCCACCTCCAGCTCATCGCTGAACGAATGGCTGAGGTTCAGGCTGATCGACTGGTTGCGGTAAGCATCATGGTCGCCGTCACTGGGGAACGACGCGTGGCTCGCGTTGATACCGGCAGTTTCATCCAGGCTCGCGCCCAGGTTGAAGCGCGTGTGTTCATCGCCGCCCGACAGGCCCAGGCTGCGCTCCCAGGTCTGGTTGCTGCCAAACCCCAGTTTCAAGCGCGGCTGCAAGCCTTGCTCGGCATTGCGCCGGGTGAACACCTGAATCACCCCACCAATCGCATCGCTGCCGTAAATCACCGAACGTGAACCGCGCAGCACTTCCACCCGTTCAATCTGATCGACGTTGAGGTATTGCAAGCCGCTGTCGCCGGAGGTGGTGTTGGCAATGCGTTGGCCGTCCACCAGCACCAGGCTCTGCGCCGACTTGGTGCCGCGAATAAAAATCCCCGGCAAACTGCCACGCCCGCCGGTTGGCGCAACTTGCACGCCGGGCACGCGGCTGAGCAGGTCGGTGACGCTGGTGGGTTGCAGGCGGTCGATGTCGGCGCGGGTGAACACGGTGTTGGCGGCACTGCTGTCGTTACGCGCCTGGACTTGGCGGTTGGCGCTGATGACCACGTCGGAGAGCTTCAAGGCCTGGTCGGGGGTGTCGGCGAGCAGGTCCGCGCAGGGAAGCAGTAGCAGGGCAAGGCACAGGCGTTTCATGGGCTGTCCATGGCATTTGAAGGTCATGCAAAACCACTGTGGGAGCTGGCTTGCCTGCGATAGCGGTGTATCTGACACATTGTTAGCGAATGTGCCGCCGTCATCGCAGGCAAGCCAGCTCCCACAGTTGGGGCTGATTACAGATTCAGTAGCGCCAGGCGCTCGCTAACGGACGCCTCGATACCCGCTTCATCCAGCCCGCATTCAGCCAGCATCTGCGCCGGCTTGGCGTGTTCGACGTACACATCCGGCAAGCCCAGGTGCAGCACCGACTTGAGGATGTTCTCCCGCGCCAGGAACTCACTGACTGCCGCACCGGCGCCACCCATGATGGCGTTTTCTTCGACGGTCACCAGCAGCTCATGGCCAGCGGCGATCTCGCGCACCAACGCGTCATCCAGTGGCTTGACGAACCGCATGTCGACCACGGTGGCGTCGATCTTCTCAGCGACTTTCAAGGCTTCGGCCAGTTGCACACCAAACACCAGGAACGCGGTTTTGCTGCCTTGGCGACGCACGATGCCTTTACCGATTTCAATCGGCTCCAGGTCTTTTTCGATCACGGCGTTGGGGCCTGTGCCGCGCGGGTAGCGCACAGCGGCCGGGCCGTTGTACAGGTGGCCGGTGCTGAGCATCTTGCGCAGTTCGTTTTCGTCGCTCGGTGTCATCACCAGCATGCCGGGGATGCAACGCAGGTACGACAGGTCGAAGCTGCCCGCATGGGTCGGGCCGTCTTCACCCACCAGGCCGGCGCGGTCGATGGCGAACAGCACATCGAGGTTCTGCACCGCCACATCGTGAACCAGCTGGTCATAACCGCGTTGCAAGAAGGTGGAGTAGATTGCCACCACCGGCTTGGCGCCTTCGCAGGCCATGCCGGCCGCGAAGGTCACGGCGTGTTGCTCGGCAATCGCCACGTCGAAGTAACGCAGCGGGAAACGCTCGCTGAACGCCACCAGGTCGGAGCCTTCCTTCATCGCCGGGGTAACACCCACCAGGCGCGGGTCGGCGGCGGCCATGTCGCACAGCCATTCGCCAAACACCCCGGAATACTTCGGCCCGCTGGCCTTTTTCGGCGCGGCGGCGGGGGCATCAAGGGGTTCGAGTTTGGTGATCGCGTGGTAACCAATCGGGTCGACTTCCGCCGGCGCGAAACCTTTGCCTTTCTTGGTAACGATATGCAGGAACTGCGGGCCCTTGAGGTCGCGCATGTTGCGCAAGGTGGCGATTAGGGTGGGCAGGTCGTGGCCGTCGATAGGGCCGATATAGTTCCAGCCCAGTTCTTCGAACAGCGTGCCGGGTACCAGCATGCCCTTGGCATATTCTTCGGTGCGACGCGCAATTTCCCACGCGCCAGGCAGACGCGACAGCACTTTCTTGCTGCCTTCGCGCATGCTGGCGTAAGTACGGCTGGAGAGGATCTTCGCCAGGTAATTGGACAGGCCACCCACGTTGCGCGAAATCGACATGTCGTTGTCGTTGAGGATCACCAACATGTTGGCGTCCACTTCCGGCGCATGGTTCAGCGCTTCGAAGGCCATGCCGGCGGTCAGCGCGCCATCACCAATCACCGCAATCGCCTTGCGCTCACTGCCTTGCAGGCGGGCGGCAATCGCCATGCCCAGCGCTGCACTGATGGAGGTGCTGGAGTGGCCGACACCAAAGGTGTCGTACTCGCTCTCGGCACGGCGCGGGAAGGCGGCCAGGCCGTCCTTCTGGCGCAGGCTGGCCATGCGCTCACGACGGCCGGTGAGGATTTTATGCGGATACGCCTGGTGGCCCACGTCCCACACCAGCCGGTCGTCCGGGGTGTCGAACACGTAATGCAAGGCGATGGTCAGCTCGATCACACCCAGCCCGGCGCCAAAATGCCCACCGGTCTGGCCGACCGTGTAGAGCAATTCCAGGCGCAGCTCATCGGCCAGGGTTTCCAGCTCGGCTTCACCCAGTCGACGCAGGCCGTCCGGCGTGGCAGCACGGTCGAGCAGGGGCGTGGACGGGCGTTTGCGGGGAATCTCTTGAAACGTCGTGGGCATCAGGCGAATCGTTATAGGTATAGAAGAGGCGGCAGTTTACCTCAAGCCGTGCAAACTGCCCACGCAGAGCGCCGAACTTGGCCGATATGCGGCGCAAATGGCCGCGACTGTCAGTGGCGACGTTCGACGATATACCGCGCCAGGTCACGCAGTGGCTCGGCCGCCGCGTCGAAAGGTCGCAGGGCGTCCAGGGCCTGGTCGCGCAGCTCGATGGCATACGCCTTGGCGGCTTGCAGCCCGAGCAATGCAGGATAAGTCGGCTTGTCCCGTGCGATGTCGGCGCCTTGGCGTTTGCCCAAGGTGGCGGTGTCACTTTCCACGTCGAGAATATCGTCCTGCACCTGGAAGGCCAGGCCGATCGCGCGGGAATAGGTTTGCAAGGCCGCCAAGTGCTCGGCGTCGGCGCGGCCACTGGCCAGGGCGCCCAACTGCACGGCGGCTTCAATCAGTGCACCGGTCTTGTGACGATGCATGTGTTCGAGGGCTTTTTGATCCAGCTTGAGGCTGACCGAGCCCATGTCGATGGCTTGCCCGCCGACCATCCCGGCCGGGCCTGCGGCGTGAGCCAGGGCGGTGACCATGCGCAGGCGGATCTCAGCGTTGACGCTGCTCAAACGCGGGTCCAGCAATGCGCTGAACGCCAGGCTCTGCAAGCCATCGCCCGCCAGGATCGCGTAAGCCTCGTCGAAGGCTTTGTGGGTGGTGGGCTGGCCGCGGCGCAGATCGTCGTCGTCCATGGCTGGCAAATCGTCATGCACCAGGGAATACGCGTGTATCAACTCCACCGCACACGCCGCGCCATTGGCCTCGGCCGCCGGCGCACCCAGGGCTTCGCAGGCCGCATAGGCCAGCAACGGGCGCACGCGCTTACCGCCGTTCATCACGCTGTAGCGCATGGCTGCATAGAGGCGCGTCATTTCCGGGCTTGGCGCCACAAACAAGGGCTCCAGCGCCGCATTCACCCGGGCTTGGCTACTGGCCTGATACGCGCTGATCATTCCGGCTGTTCCGCATCGAAAGGTTCTTCGGCCAACTCCCCGTCACGCTCGAGCAATACCTGAACCTTCTGCTCCGCCTGCGCCAGCGCGCTCTGACAGTCGCGGGTCAGGCCGATGCCTTGCTCAAACGCCGTCAACGAGTCTTCCAGCGACAACTCGCCGTTCTCCAGACGCTCGACCAAGGCTTGCAGGTCGGCGAGGGATTGTTCGAAATCGAGTGCAACTTTTTTGCGGGCCATGGCGGCAATTCCGGTAGACGGTAAACCGGCGCGACACTAGCAGACATGGGGGATTGGGGCAAATGAGTGGGGGGCTACTCCTAAGGGGTATTGACGTGATAACGCGTACTGCGGCCGCCCCCGGGGAGGCGCACCAGGCAGTTTTTCTCCAGCAGGTCTGCCAGGTGCCGCGTCGCAGTCGCCTTGGACACTTTGGCCACCGCTTGGTATTGCGCGGCGCTGATGCCCTGTTCGAAGCCCCGCTCACCACCCTCGAGCAGGCGATTGAGTACCTTGACTTGCTCGACGCAGAGCGAGACGTCACGGTGCTGCTGCCAGAACCGGCTTTTGGCCAACACCCGGTCTATCCGTGTCATCGCTTGTTGCAGGCTGCGCAACAGGGTTTTAAGAAACCATTCCAGCCAGTCGGTGATATCCAGTGTGGCCTTTTGACTGGACTCCAAGGCGGTGTAGTAACCGGCCCGATCTTCAAGGATGCTGGCCGACATGGCGTAAAAGCGAATGGCGTAGTGTTCACCCTGAGCCAAGGCCAAGTCAGTAATGGCACGTGTCAGACGACCATTGCCATCATCAAAAGGATGCAAGGTGATGAACCAGAAGTGCGCAACACCTGCACGAACCAATGGATCAAGTTCAGGTTGATTGCGACTGGTTTCGAACTACTCCAGGAAATCCTCCACAGCGTGCTCCAGGCCCTGACGTGGCGGCGCCTCAAAAGGCACGGTTGGCCGATCAAGCCTGCCCGACACCACCTGCATCGGCTCTTTGCCCCTCAACGTCCCGATGCTGAGTTCTCGTGTGGCAAAGCCTGCCTCAGGCTCTGGGAACAACAAATGGTGCCAATTCATCAGGCGCGTGAAGGTGAACGGCTGCGCAAATTGCTCGGTGGCATCCATCATCAGATCGGCCAGCCGTTCACTGCGGCGGCTGACCTGGCCGTCCTTCGTGGCTTCCAAACCCATTCGTCGTGCCAGGGAGGAGCGCACCGAACCAACGTTCAACTGCTCACCCTCGATGGCCGAAGAGGTCAGGATATTTTGCAGCAGGGCATCCAATTCATTCTGCGCGCTGACTGCCTGGGTGACAGAACCCAGCATGCCCAGTAGCTTGCCTTGGGCCTGCCCACACTCGCGCAGCAAGGCCGCCAGCCGCCCAGGCTGCCAGTGAAAGTGAGGCCAGTCGGTGTGTTGCCAGATCCAGTTCGGATGATCCATGGATGAGTGCCTGGGTGCGTGAGCCGAATAGAGGGTCTATTCGGCTCATTTTGTGAGCCGATTGTGCGACGTATTTGGCTCGTGGTCTAGGGAGCTGGCTTCTTGTTAATTTCTGTGTGATTGAGGGGCCGAAGTCGCGCTCAGACGTTTGTTGGGTATAGATGAATGGTATTTACTTTCAATTCTACTAAATCGAGATCCTGTTCGATGACCTCATTAAGCTCAATAAGGATTATTGAGTCGCCAAGCTTTAATGCGGCACAACTACTGTCTCCATCTTGAATTAACTTGCCTATTATGGAGTGCGTGTCATTGGTTAGCGTGATTCGTGGCGTCTTTTCAAGCGAGGGTATGATGTTTTTTTGCCAAAAAAAGACTTCGTCTAGTTCGAACTCTACGTCCAGAACTTCACCAATGTCTGGTGAGGGATAACTCCATAAAGCTATACCATTTCCAAAGGGCGAGTTAAATCTCACACGCAGAATGCCTTGATCAGAAAAAACACCAGCTACTCTTATCTTCATTTCACTTCTTCGTTAGTGGAACTCTGACGACAGTGTTATCCACGTTCATGGTGTTGGTTTTTAGCTCAAACGTCCATATTTCCTCATGATAATGATGCTTGCTTGGCTTGCTGTTCATTTCATGGGGGCCGTAACGAATACTTCTCTTTGCATCGGTGGAAACGATTCTGTCACGGTCGGGTTTGCCAGTTCGTGGGTGTGTATTTGTATGAGGGCCAGGGCCCAAAAAATCTTCCCATTTCCTGGCGGCGTCCTCCGGCCTTACTGGCTTATTGGCGTAGACCTCCTTGTGGTAGCCAATTTCCGGTGAGGTATTTGAGCTTGTCGGGCTTAGGGGACCGCCCTCATTAACTTTTGGTATTCCCGCCGGGTCTTCATGACTGATGCTCGGCTTGCATTTATCGCTGCCAGGACAACTGCTCAAGCCTAGCGGATCCACCCACCCCGTAGGATTGAGCACATACCGATACCCATTGATCCCCCCCGCCAACTTCACCGGGTCCGGTGTCAGGTAACGACCAATATCCGGATTGTAGTAGCGATGGCGATTGTAGTGCAGGCCGCTTTCCGCATCGAAATACTGCCCTTGAAAGCGCAGCGGATTGTCGATTTTGCCCACGTCGAGCCGGGCGATCTGGCCGTAGGCGCGGTAGTGGGCGGACCAGGCGATTTCTCCCTCGGGGCTGGTGAGTTCCTGCGGGGTGCCGAGGTGGTCGAGTTGGTAGTGGTAGGGCTTGGTTTCTTTTGGGCCGAAACCTTCTAATAGTGCCAATGGGCGGAAGCTGTCGGGTTCGTAGAGGTAGCTGCGATGGCGTTTTGCATGGTGCTCGGCTATCAGCTTGTCGCCTTGCCAGAAAAACTCCGTGGTCTTGCCGTCCACGGTCTTGCTGATGCGCCGCCCAAATGGGTCATAGCGATAGCTGGCGGTTTGCCCGTTGGGTTGGGTGACGCTGATCAGCCGATGCTGGCAGTCGTAGCGGTATTCGGTGATGAGTTGCTGGCCTTTGCCGCGCCGTTCGCGGATGAGGTTGCCAAAGGCGTCGTAGTCGTAATGGCGGTCGCCCTGGATCATCAGGCGGTTGGCTGCGACGATGTCCGGGCCGGGGCGGGCTTGCATGAGCAGGTTGCCCGCCGGGTTGTGGCCGAAGCGTTCCTGTATGTCTTGCGAGTGATCGGCGCGGGTCAGGCGGTTTAGCGGGTCGTAGCGGTAAAGGTGTTCGCCTTTGCGGGTGTCGAGCAGGCGGGTGAGGTTGCCGCTTTTGTCGTAGTCGTATTGGCGTTGGTAGAGGTGGTTCTGTTGCTGAGTGACCGCGTGGGCGTGCAGGCGGTGTTGGTCGTCGTAGTGGTAGTGGCTGAGCAGTTGGCCTTGCTGGCGCTGATGCTCTCGGCCGCTGTTGAATAGATGTGAGGTGAGCACGTCACCATTGAGTTCGACGGTGGCGAGGTGGCCGCCTTTGTCGTGGTTGAAGGTGACGCGGTTGTTGTCTGGCAGGCACAGGTGTTGAAGCTGGCCGCAGGCGTCGTAGCCGTAGCGCAGGGTGCCCCAGCCTTGGTGTTCGGCGGTGAGGCGGTTTTGGCGGTCGTATTCGTAGGCCAACGCCCAGTGGCCGTCTTCGACGCTGAGGAGGTTGCCTTGGCGGTCGTAGGCATAGTCGACAACGTTGCTGTCGGGCAGGGTTTTTCGGACGAGTCGCCCGGCGTGGTCGCGCTGGTAGCGGGTGATTAATTGGCTGCCATCGTCGCCGTATTCGGTTTTCTCCAGCAGGTTGCCGTTGAGGTCGTAGGCATACGCGGTGCGCTGGCCGTCGAAGCCGGTTTCCTGGCGGATCAGGCCGTTGGGGTGGTAGTCGAGTTGGTAGGTTTCGCCGGCTTCGTTTTCGATCTCGGTGAGCAACAGCCGCACGTTGTCGTAGCGGTACTTGACCTGGGTGCCGTCGGCGTTGAGGCGGCGGCTGATCAGGTGCAGGCCGTCTGCGTATTCGTAGCGGGTGACGTGGCCGAGTTCGTCGCGTTCGGCGATGATTTTGCCGTAGGGGTTGTAGCTGAATTTTCGTGTGGCGCCGCCTGGCAACACAAGGCGAATCAGCCTACCGACGCTGTCCCATTCATAAACGGTCTGTGCGCCGTGTTCATCCTCACAGGCAACTTGCCGCCCCAAGTCGTCATAGCGATAACGCCTGATCCCACCATTGGGCAATTGCTCTTCAAGCAACTGCCCACGCTCGTTCCACACCAGCCGATGACAACTGCTGTCGGGATACCAAACCCCGGTCAGTTGCCCCTGTTTGTTGTAGCTGTAGTCCGTGACCTCACCATCGGGATCGGTCCTACGCGTAACATCGCCTTGCTCATTACGCTCATATTTCCAGACTGCCTCCCCACGCCTGACAACCCGTACAAAACCATTGTCATGCTCGTAGGCCGTCGGCTCATCATCCCCCGGAAACAGCCCCACCAAGCGCCCGGCATCGTCATACTGATAGGCCGTCACCGCGCCCATCGGGTCTTGCTCGACGGTCAGCCGGCCCTTGTCATCGTAGGATTTGAAATGCGTGGCGCCATCCGGATCGACGCGCTGCACCAACCGCGCCCGCTGGTCATGGACATACACCTCCTGGCTACCATCGGCGTTATGCACGGTGACGCGCCCGTCATCGCCCCAGGCATAACGCGTGTCCATCTGCGAAAAGCTCGCCCAATGCCGCACACAGCGTGACGCCTTGCCAGCGTGCTCCCACTCCCAGAAGAAACTTGCCCCACCGGCCAGTTGGCGCTCCAGAATGACGTGCTGATCGTCGTAGCGATAACGCTCGCTTTCCCCGACGGCATTGGTCGCGCAAACCAGTCGGCCGTGTTCGTCATAGGCGTAGGAAACGAGGTTCTGCTCGGTCTCCCACACGTAGGGCTCACGCCCTTTGGCACGATGTACTTGGTAGTCCACCGCGACGATGCGACCCAACTCATAACGCAACAGCAACGAGCGACCCGCACCGTTATCCAGCCGCTCAATCCGCCCTGAGTGATCCCGACAAAGGCGCAGCCGGTTGTCATACGCATCGCTGATGGTTGTCAGTACACCATCGCGAAAGTGATAGAAACGCGAGGCCTGGGCCAGCACCAACTCGTCAGGCGCCGAACCCAAGTAGATCGCCGCTTCAGCCAGGCTGTTGGTGATCGCGGGCCGTGAATCGGTGGGCAAGGGCAGAGTAGTCGAGCGGTTTTCATGGTCAGTCCACACCACCAAATCGCCCGACACCACCAGCCGATGAGCCAGCGCATGGCTCCAGCCAAACCCCAACCCACAATCGATCTCCACCGCGCTGGTGCGGTACAGCCGCGTCCATTCAAACGGCAAGATCCCGTCCAACGCACCATCGGTGAGGGTCAGCAATTCCTCGCCAGTGACCATCGACACCGGGCAACCGTGGGTAACGGTCTTGTCCGCTGGCGCCGCCGCATCCCCCTTCGGATTCGACGCCACCGCCGGCACATCATCCACACGCTCTTTCTGCCTCAGCACCGCGTTCTGCCGCGCCCGCCAGCGCATCTGCATCGTGCCTTGCTTCAGCCCACCTACCACCCCGCGAACCGCCACCGCTTTGTAGCGGTCCACCGCCTGCATGAACTTTGTGAGGATCGTCAGCACACCGGTCACGAAGCCCACGGCTGACTGAAGCACCCGCGCACCGTACTTGACCAGGCGCATACTCAAATACGCTACGCCCGCTGCCGGCAGCGCGATGGTCAGCACCGCGCCAATCACCAGGTCAATCAGCAGCGACACCATAAAACCGGCGGCTGCTTGCGCGACTTCACTGGGCGGTAACGCCTCCAGCCAGATCATGGCGGTGCGCAGTATCAGGTACAGCGCCGCCTCATCACTGGCCAGCAACATCGCCTGTTCCATGACCTTGGGCGCATCAGTGGCGATTTGCGCCAACCTGGCCGCCTCGCTACCCAGTTGCTCGGCGTACTTGAGCGGGTCTTCAAGCATCGCCTGCACCTGCTTGATGCTGTCCCACGCGTCACGGATCGCTGCCCAACTGCCGGCTAGCACGCCGCTGCCAATTGCGCTGGCGGTGGATTGCTGCCAGTGCGGCTTGAAGCCCTGCCACTGCTCGCGCAGCCATTGCTCCAGATCCGCTGTCAGCCCCGCATAGGAAGCAAACAAGGCATCGACTTGCTGCGCTGAAACACCGCCTTGAACCCTCACCTGATAGCGCCCGCCGGCGGCGCAGTCGTGGGAACCTTCGCCGTGCTCGTCGAGCAGGATGACCCTGGAACTGCCGTCATCCAGCCTGATCACCTCAACCGGGATATTGCCGATTGGCACGTCGTACGCTGACTCGAACCGGCTCTGGATCTTCAGCACACCCCCTGCCGGGCAGCGGGCCACGGTGGAAAAATCCGTATCGCCAAGACTCACCGACTGCTGCGCATCCCCAGCCCGCAACACTCGATCCATACCCAGCAACGACGGCATGTCCGCTGCATGACTGACCGTATCCAGCGCGCGCGAATACCAGGCACCCATCTGCTGGCGGTACTCCACCAGGCTCTGATGGAAACCATTTAGCTCGTGTTCGATAAAGTTGATGTGGGCAGGTTGGGTCATCCATGACGTCTCGTCGCAAGGCAAGGCGTCGGAGTCTGCCGCAGTAAAAAACGGCTGGATGAACGGTTGGAAAAATCAGATTGCGGCTACAACGGACGGGTAAAAGTCGGCGTTAACCCATACATAAAGGCCACTTTAAATCGCGAAGCTACTGATTGACGAGCAGTCCCCTTGAGCGCCTTTGAGTTGGGTTTCGAACTCAATCAGCCCAGCCTGCATCCGTTGCAATACGGCGATCTGCGCGGCCAGCGTGCGCTTCTTGTCGGCGATGGCTTGTTCAGCCCGGTCCCAAGGAAGCGCATCACCCTCGTACCCCAGCAAAATCTCCTGCAATTCCTTGAGTTTGAACCCCAGCTGTTGCGCGCACTTTATAAACATCAGCCGCTCGACACGCTGCTCGGTATAAACGCGATAACCGCCCTGACGCGCAGGCGCTGGCATCAGCCCGATCGCCTCATAGTGACGAATCGCCTTGATGGTCGTGCCGGACAACTGCGCGGCTTTGCCGATGTACATGAAAACTCCCTTTTTCAAATAGTGCGCCGGCCTGTTTCAGCCACTTGGCCCGCTGCGTCAGCGTAGAGCCCAGCACTGGCCCCAACAGCAGCGTCTTGCTCGTCGTGATGCCACAGAGCGCCAGCGTGGTACGACGCATCTGGTGGATGGCCGGCATGCGATAGACCCAGCGGTAATACCACGGCGGCGTGTCGAGGGTCACTAACAAGTGCGCGGTTCTGCCCTTTAATAGCTTGTCTGGGAATGCTTTGCCTGCGCGGTATTTGAAGGCAAAGCCGGGGAGGAAAGCGCGGTCGATAAAGCCCTTCATCAGTGCCGGAACACCGCCCCACCAAACAGGGAAAACCCACGCCAGGTGCTCGGCCCAAAGGATGTCGGCTTGGGCACTGAGCAAGTCGGGTTCCAGCGCTTGAGCCTGGGTGTAAGCATGATGAAGGATCGGGTCGAAGCTGAGATCACCCAGGCGCAGGACGCGGACTTCGTGGCCGGCCGTTTTAGCGGCGTGGATATAAGTGTGCGCGAGAGCGGAGCAAAAACTATCGGCGGACGGGTGGCCGAGAATGACCAGAATGCGCTGACTCATGGTGATAAGTTCTGGAAAAAGGGCATTCAGGGTAGGGGTTGCCGTATAGGGGAGAGTCAAGGGCCAGCAGGACCTTTCTGTGACGTGCGCAGGACCCTTCCTGAAGTGCTCATGAACGCTTGTGACGGTACTGTGGGCTGGCTAGCCTGCCTTCCCTGACATCAGGGTTCTTCGCCGCGCGATTTCAAGTACAGGCGTGCTTTTGCTAAGGCGTGGTCGGATTCGGAAAATTGTGCAACAGGCTGCTGCACAATTGTCTTGGTGCCATCAAGTCGCGCTTTTGGACAAACTTCCCGGCAGACGAGCAAATCGAGCGAGAGTTGGCGGGGTAGGCTGGGCCTTTTCGGTGGCTGAAAAATGTAAGGAAAAATCTCACGCGTGAGCTATTGAGTACCTTGCGGATTGCCTGTAGATTTTCTCACGCGTGAGTTTTTCACAGCGAGGTCAGTACCATGAACAGCAGCTCTCCATCGAGCCCATCAGCAGGGCCCGATACCGATTCAGCAAGCCTCAAGGGAGAGCGCTTGAAGCCGTCCGCAAAAAAGCCGTCGAGCTTTTACATGAAGCAGATGCGCGCGGGGCTGGCGGCGGCCGGTTATGTGAAACACGAGACTTGGGTGCTTCCCGAAAACCGAAGCCTGCTCAAGCAAATGGAGAAACAGCTACGCCAACCGATCCTGGCTGGCTCATTCATGTCGGAGAATTTCATGAGCGCAGGTACCAACTGGAATATCGATCGCCTCTTCAGTGCTCTCCAGGCCCTGGATGACGTGACGTCCAATGACATTACGCTTTCTCTCGTCCAAGGCTCCGAGTCCAGCATCAAGCTTGAGATGAACGACTTTGGTGGCTTGCCGATTTACATCGCGGTGGTGGGCGAGCAAATCATCGTGGATACCGTCCTGGTTGACGCTGAGTCCATCAACGACGTGCCGGCCTTCAACGACGCCGTGCTGCGCAGCCGGGAGATGTTCCCGTTGTCGTCCATCGGTATCGAGTCCATGCCGAACGGGCAGGTGGTCTACAACATGTTCGGTGCACTCAGCTCCGACTCCAGCCTGACCAACATCGTGACCGAGGTGAAAACCCTGGTTGATAACGTGCAGCGCGCCAGCGAAGCCTTCGAACGTTTCTTCATTTAATTATTCGGGAAAATCCAATGACTCAGTCCATCTGGAGCAAATTGTTCACCGCGCTGCGTGGCGGTGCCAGCGAAGTCGGCGAATCGATCGTCGACCAACAGGCCCTGCGCATCCTTGACCAGGAAATTCGCGATGCCGACAGCGCCTTGGCCAACGCCAAGCGTGAGCTTGTGAGCATCATGGCCAAGCACAAACTGGCGGCTGATCGTGTTGGCGAGTACGACGCCAAGATCAAAGACCTGGAATCCAAGGCGATGGCCGCTATCCAGGCCAACCGTGAAGACCTCGCCCTGGAAGTGGCCGAAGCCATTTCGACCCTGACCAACGAGCGGGACGTAGAGCAAAAGCAGACTGCCGAGTTCGGTGGGTACGCCGAGAGCATGCGCAAAGACATCACCAAGGCCGAGAGCCGCATCAAAAGCCTGCGCCAGCAAGTGGACATGGCCAAGGCTCGCGACAGCGTGCAAAAGGCCCAGGTCAGTGCCTCGATTGCCAGCGGCGGTGCCAACGGCAAGCTGGAAACCGCCGTCGGTACGCTCAATCGCTTGCAGGCCAAACAGCAGCAACGTGCCGCTGAGCTGCAAGCCCAGGATGAACTGGCTGAAGCGTCGACGGGAACAGACCTGGAACGCAAACTGCGCGATGCCGGCATCACGCCGAACGAAGGCAGTGCCAATGCGATTCTGGAGCGCTTGAAGCAAAAGTCGGCTGAGTAACAAATCCGCACATTTAAGCACTGCCACAGTGGCAGTGCTCTTCTTTTGTATGTTGAGGTCAGGGTGAACGCCTTGAACGGTTTCAAGACAATCGCAGGCCTGGCCCTCTTCATGGTCGCGCTGCAACTGCTCAATGTGGCGACCGGTTACAGCCTTATGGCGTTCGGGCTGATCCCGAGAACGGTGCAGGGCCTGTTCGGCATCCTCACCTCACCGTTTTTGCACGCTTCCTTCGGCCACCTGAGCGCCAACCTGATTGCCTTTTTGGTCTTGGGTTCTTTGGTCATGATCGAAGGGGTCAACCGGTTCATTGCCGTCAGTGCCATCGTCATTCTGCTGGGCGGCTTGTTGGTCTGGCTGTTTGGTTTTTCAGGCGTACACGTCGGCGCCAGCGGCTGGGTGTTCGGGCTATGGGCCTACCTGCTGTCTCGCGCCTGGTTCCACAGAAGCTGGGGCAACCTGCTAACCGCCGCTGTCGTGGCTTTGCTGTATGGCGGGCTGATCGTGGGCTTCCTTCCCCGGCACGGCGTTTCCTTCGAAGGGCATCTGTTTGGTGCGCTCGCCGGATTTATTGCAGCCAAGGTACTTCTATCCACGCCGCGCAGCGGGTTTAATGCCGGGTGAACGCACTTGAGCATCCAAACGCCGAGGCGATGCTGTCGTCAGGATTCAAGTACCCAGGGAGCCAGGGGCTAAATGTCGATTTTCCTTTTGTTACGCATGTACGCCTCGTCGCTCTTTCACCGCTTCGGTTGGGCAGGCCTGATCGTTGCCTTGGGGGTCCACCTGAGCACGGCTTATCTGGGCCTGGTTTTGCTGGGCGAACAACACCTCACCGCTCCCGCCACGTTTATCTACTTCTATCTCACTACCACACTCACCGTGGGCTATGGCGACCTCGCACCGCAGACTTCTGCTGGGCGAATCTTCGTGGCGGCCTGGGTCATGCTCGGGGGCATTGCGCTGCTCACGGCAGCCATCGGCAAAACCACCAGCAGTGTTATCGATGCATGGAGAAAAGGCATGAAGGGCAAAGGTGATTTCACCGGCAAGGTCGGCCATACCGTGCTGATCGGCTGGGAGGGCGCGTCCAGCGAGCGGGTGATTGAGTTGTTGCTGCAAGACGAAACCTCGAACGACAACCTGATCGTGATCTGCGATTGCAGCCTTGAAGAAAACCCGATGCCCGGCAAAGCAGCGTTCATCCGCGGCGAAAGCTTGTCTTCCACCGCGCTGTTGCTGCGTGCCGGTGTGCCCGGTGCCGAGCGTGTGCTGGTGCGAACCCCGTCTGATGACCTGACCCTGGCCACCGTGCTGGCGGTGAACCAACTGAGCCCCGTCGGGCATGTAGTCGCCCACTTCAACGAAAGTGAAATCGCCGCACTCGCCAGCTCCTACGCTCCGCGCCTGGAGTGCACGTCCAGCATGGCAATCGAAATGCTGGTGCGCGCCTCTCAGGATCCGGGCTCGTCGGTGGTCATCAATGAGCTGCTGTGCGTGGGGCAGGGCGCCACCCAGTACCTGATGAAATTGCCCGATGCCTTTGAGGCAACCTTCGGCGAGCTGTACACGCAGATGAAGGAGCGCCACAACGCCACCCTCATCGGCTATCGCGCCCAAGGTGTTCAGCAGGCGTCGATCAACCCGCCCAGTGCCACACAGGTCAAAGGCGGCGAACTCTTCTACATCGCTTCCACTCGGCTTAAGGAAATCTCCCATGGGATGGCTTAAACAGTTAATGGGGCTTGAGGCCCCAAAAGCCACTACCGACTCGAACCGGACCGCCAGCCCAAGCCTGCCAGCCACCGGCCCGCTTGGCCTGGCACCGGGCAAGGGGGTGATGTTCGACACCACCCTGAAATTGCTGCTTGATGAAAAAACCAACGTGGTGATCCCCGGCTCCCAGGAAATCTGGAGCAATGGCACCATCGATCTTGGCCAGTCCACCTGGCTGTCGCGCTATTACATGAACGACGAAGACTATTGGCTGCAGGTGCACACCACCGGCCAGATCGCAGGCCAGGTCGAGTCGGTGATTCTGTTCAACTACCTCAGTTACGTCACCATCAGCAGCGAAGCGGAACTGCGCAGGCTGGCGGGCCCACAGAGCCTGATCGGGCTGCCGACCTACACCCACGACGGCGTCGAGTTTTTCCGGGAGTGGGGCAGCGAGGACGGCCAGACCGAATTGGTGGCGATGAGCGAGCAGGTCACCAGCCCAGAGGCCACCTACAACGTCGAGCACCGTTCGATGCTATACGCCCGCGACACCGGCCTGACCGACCGTCGAGAGTTCCTGCTGTTCTCCGTCGAAGAAGATGCCGAAGGCACCATCAGCCTGAGCACATCCCTGGGCATTTCGCTGTACACCACCGACCTGACTACGCTCTAAAAAAGGAAGCCGTCCATGCTAGAAGCACTCTCCATCTCCCTCAACAAAGCCGCCGTGCTCGGCTTTGTCCTCTACATCCTGGGGGCTGCGGTACTGTTCGCGCTGTTCCAGTTCGTCTACACCCGTATCACCCCGCACAAGGAGTTCGAACTGATCCGTGCGGGCAACACCTCCGCAGCGGTCGCCCTGGGCGGTGCCATCGTCGGTTTCGCCATTCCGGCCAGCAACGTGATTGCCTACTCGATCAACGTTCTCGACTTCATCGTCTGGGCCGTGATCGCCGCCGTCGTCCAGTTGCTGGCGTTCCTGCTGACCAGCCTGGTGCTTAAAGGCACGTCCGAGCGCATCAAGAAGGGCGAACTGGCGGCCGGTATCTACGTGGCCGCGGTGGCCATCAGCGTCGGCATGCTGAATGCCGCGTGCATGACGCCCACCTCGAACTGATTGCCCACGGAGCTCCCGATGAAACGAAGCAAGTACGTCCAGCTTTCGCTGGCAGCGTCGGTCGCCATGGCGATATCCGGCTGCGGCCCAACGGAAAAAACCTACGACCTGCAAAAGAAGTACAACTTCCAATCGGTACAGCAATGCGCCGATGAAAAGCTTCCGGTGGACGTCTGCTCGGACGCCTACATGACGGCCATGGCCGAGCATCGCCGCATTGCGCCGGTGTATGACAGCCAGGCCGATTGCGACGCCGACTTTGTCGCTGATTGGTGCCAGCAAGACTCCACCGGCAAATTCATCCCGCGCTTGGGCGGTTTCGAACTGACCGCCGAAGGCCAGGTGACACAATCCCAGGTTGATGCTGCCAATGCGCAAGCGGCCAAAGCTCAGGCCAGCGGCGGCGGCTCAGGCTTCTCTACCAGCAGCCTGCTGACCGGCCTGCTGATCGGCAACATGCTGAGCAACAACCGCAACAGCTACCGCTCGGAACCGGTGTACCGCTATCGCGATGATCGCGGCAATTACGGCAACTCGACGCTCAACCAACGCGTGTCCAATGGCGCGACCTTTGGCCGCTCGAACCAGGCCCGGTACGGCAGCAGCAATTACACCAGCACGCTGCGCTCTTCACCTACGTCGAGCTCGGTTTCATCGGCCACCTCCCGGGGCGGCTTCGGCAGCAAAGCCAGCGCACGCAGTGGCTGGGGCGGCGGGTCGAGCAGCTAAGGAAACCGGCCATGAAGAAGATCCAATGCGCAGAGCGTCATGACTGGAAACATACCGCCGAGAGTCTCGGCTTCCTGTTCCATACCATCGACGACGAACCCTACTGGGACGAAAGCGCGTACTACCAGTTCACGCTCAAGCAAATCGAGCGCGACCTCGAAGACCCGACCACCGAGCTTCATGACATGTGCATGGACCTCGTCGCCCGCGTGGTCCACAGCGAAGAACTGCTTGAACGCCTGAGCATCCCCGCGCCCTTCTACGACATGATCCGCACCTCATGGCTCGAAGGCCACCCGCACCTGTACGGGCGCATGGACTTCTCCTACAACGGCAGCGGGCCCGCCAAGTTGCTGGAACTCAACTACGACACCCCCACCAGCCTCTACGAAGCCGCGGCATTCCAGTGGGGCTGGCTGGAACAATGCATCGAACGCGGCCTGCTGCCCAAGCACGCCGACCAGTTCAACAGCATCGACACCAAACTGCACCAGGCCTTCGCGCAGCTGCAGGTCAACCAGCCGTTCTATTTCGCCTCGATGAAAGACTCGGTCGAAGACAAAGGCACCACCGACTACCTGCGCCTGGTCGCCGAAAAGGTCGGCATCGAATCACGCCACATCGACATCGAAGACATCGGCCTGACCCGCGAAGGCCGCTTCGTCGACCTTGAAGATCGCTGGATCCCCCACCTGTTCAAACTGCACGCCTGGGAGTTCATCTTCCACGAACCCTTTGGTGCCGCGATTGCCCAGAGCGACACGCAGTTCTTTGAGCCCGCGTGGAAATCCATTATTTCCAACAAAGGCATCCTGCCGCTGCTGTGGGAATTCAACCAAGGCCACCCCAACCTGCTCGCGTCCCACCTGGACACCGACCCAGGCAAAGCCGTGCCCAAGGGCTGGGTGCGCAAACCGTTCTTCTCCCGGGAAGGCGCCAACATCGAACTGCAAACCGCCGACGGCCTCATCGTAAAAGAAGACGGCCCCTACACGGACGCACCGTTCATCCTTCAAGAGTTCGCACCGCTGCCAAAATTTGGTGACAGCTACACGCTGATCGGCTCTTGGGTAATTGGCGACCAGGCCGCCGGCATCGGCGTGCGCGAGGACAATAGCTTGATCACCAAGGACTCAAGCCGGTTTCTGCCGCACTTGATCCTGGATTAAGGAAGTTGATCGTTCCCACGCTCCGCGTGGTAACGCATCCAGTGACGCTCCGCGTCACCGCGCCCTGGTATTGACGTACCCATTCACGGCTGCAATCAACGCTTGGCAAGAATAGTCATGCCCAGCGTTCTCGTGGTTTAATATTTTTCATATAAATACCCTTATAGGGTGATATCTATAATGAAAATAAACCATCTTCTCGCTGAATGGCCACCGGGCTCCATTGCCACCCAAGCGTGGCTGCACGAGCACGGCGTTGGGCCGAGCCTCATTCAAAAGTATCAGCACACGGGCTGGGTAGAGCGTGTGGGGCATGGTGCGTGGAAACGCAGCGGCGACGATCTTGATTGGCAAGGCGGTGTCTTCGCACTGCAACAAGACGCAACGGTGCAGATTTGGCCGGGTGGTGCGACGGCGTTGAGCCTGGCCGGTTACAGCCACTACCTGACCTTCGGAAAGCAGACAGTCGATCTATTCGGCACATCAGAAGCTCTTCTGCCAGGCTGGTTTCGCAAGCACGAATGGGAGGCCCAGGTAAATTTCTACCGAGGTGCGCTCTTTGCGGGGCTGGAAGATATGGCGTTACAAGTTTTCCAAGTGCCTTACCGCCAATTTGCGCTAAAAATCTCCACCCCGGAGCGTGCGGTGCTTGAGCTTATCCATCAAAGCGACGATGAAATGCTGTTCAGCGGTGTGGCTGATGTATTGAGCGGTCTGGCCACACTCAGCCCCAAACGCCTGCAAAAACTGCTTGAAGCGTGCAACTCGATCCGCGTCAAACGCGTGTTCCTGTTGCTGGCACGTAACGCGAACCATGCGTGGTATGGGCGAATAGATCGTTCCAGCATCGACATGGGTAAGGGCAAGCGGCAAATCATCCGGGGCGGTCGACTCGATAAAGAGTTCCTCATTACCGTTCCGGAGCGTTTTGCCAATGCCACTTGATCCACGTTATGCCGCTCAGGCTTGTTTACCTGCCGTGCGATGGAAGCTGCATACCATCAGGTAGATATCTGTTGCTAAGCGGATAGGCGCTCTGACCAAATTCAAGGCGGTGGTTGGGCAATTGCTGGCCGGGTAAGCCGTGAAATGAGAAAGCCTGCTTTTCAAAGCAGGCTTGTCATACAGCGTGGTGACTTACTTACTTAGACTGGGCAGTCAGCGCCGCATACCCATTCATCAAATTGCGGTAGTTAGGAATCCGCTGGGACAACAGATTCCCCAGCCCTTCGATGTCGTTGCGCCAGTCGCGGTGCAACTCACACGCCACCGAGAACCAGTTCATCAACTGCGCACCGGCCTGCGTCATCCGGCTCCACGCCGCCTGCTGCACCGTGGTGTTGAATGTGCCCGACGCATCCGTCACCACAAACACCTCAAACCCTTCCGCCAGCGCCGACAGCGTCGGGAATGCCACACACACATCCGTTACTACACCGGCAATGATGATCTGCTTACGCCCCGTGGCCTTGATCGCCTTGACGAAATCCTCGTTGTCCCAGGCGTTGATCTGACCAGGGCGAGCGATATACGGCGCGTCCGGGAACATCTCCTTCAACTCTGGCACCAGCGGGCCGTTAGGGCCTTGCTCGAAACTGGTGGTGAGGATGGTCGGCAAGTTGAAGAACTTGGCCAGGTCAGCCAGGGCCAGCACGTTGTTCTTGAACTCGTTGGGGGAGAAGTCCTGCACCAGGGAGATCAGGCCGGTCTGGTGGTCGACCAGCAGAACAATGGCGTCGTCTTTGTTCAAGCGGTTGTAGGTGGAAGCGCTCATGGTTGAATCCTTTTTTGTTTAGGTTGGTTGGGCGTTGCGTTCAACATGGGCACAGATTAATGGGTGGGTGATGAGGGATAAATCGGGTGGGATGAGTCTTACTGTCAACTTAAAGTGGACAATGGTTGACGCCCGATTTCAGGTCTCCGGGTTGCTGTGCAGAACAGGAGTGAATTGCCTGATTTTGAGTAGCCAGCAGGTCCGATCCCTTTCCTTTGCAGGACGTTTCCGAGAGAATCCCAACCGCTTGCGCCAGTGGAATTGGGTGACTAGGCTGCTGACCGTCACTGCTAATTCAGTGATCGGGTTTAGTCGCCCGGACCTCGCTAGGCGCACGCGCCATCCCAAAGACAGGTGTCTTCTCGCCTGCACTTTATGGTGGCTGTGCGCAGGGCACCCTCGGGTGCGCCGGTGCCTAGCGGCCGGTCGACTAACCTGCGTACAGCCGCCACCTCTGCCCGTTTAGTCGCGAAAGGACGGTGGTAGTCACTTACTGCTAGGAGTTTTGCTATGGATAACGTTCGTTCAGATACGCTGTCGTCACACCCGACCAACCCATTCACGGTCAATGAAGAACTGAGCTTCGAGGATGCCTGGGTGCAGGTGGCTGAGCTGCTGCATTGTGCGCTGGCTACGTCACAGGTGATCGGCGATTCAGTGGCTGCGCCGCAGAGAGCGGTGATGCATTTGGTGGAGATGGCGAAAATGGTTGCGGATCGGGCGGTGGAGTGTTTGCAGCCTAGGTGATATGACGTCGCCTGTTCGGTTTTGATCGTCCAGGCGACTTATTCACGATTTCCTTAATTTCGGCTCAGAAATAGGGCTTGAACTTGTTGCTGTCGCGAATCAGCAACTGCATCAGCTTTGGATGAATGAACAGTTTTTCCTTTCCGACCTGAACCTCTTGCAGAACATCAATGGAGACCAGCTCTTTGAGGTGGCGAGAAGCAGCCTGGCGCTGAGCGATCTGCTTGTCGACGACGTTGCTAATACGGCAATAGGGCTGCTCAAAAATCACGTCCACCAATTCGCGTGAGTAGGTTTTCGGCAGACGCTCGCGAACAAATTGGCTGGTGTGCTCGGACAGGCTGCGAATGGCGGCAATTTTGGCACTGGTCCAGCGAGCTGTTTCTTCCACGGCAGTAAGCATGTACAGCAGCCAGGGCTCCCAGGCCTGTTCGCGTGTGACATCAAGCAGTAGTCGATAGTAATCGGCTCTATGCGCAATGATGAAATGACTAAGGTAGAGAATCGGTAGATTCAACAGACCTTCCTGGATCAGATACAGGGTGTTTAGCACACGCCCGGTACGACCATTGCCGTCTGTGAATGGATGGATAGCCTCGAACTGATAGTGCCCGACAGCCATGCGAACCAGCGGGTCGAGGTCTGTCTCGTTGTGTAGAAAACGTTCCCAGTTGGCGAGCAAGTCGCGTAAGCGATCTTCGCCCTCTGGTGGGGTATAGATAATTTCTCCGGTCCGATCATTGGCTAGCTGGACGCCTGGTACTCGACGGATGTCCATGTCTACACCCTTGAGCGTGCGACAGATCTCTACTGCTGTGCCGGTAGAGAGTGGACGTTCAGCCAGCGACTGGAAACCGTTATGTAAAGCCTTGCGGTACCGGAGGGCTTCTTTGGTCGCGGGATCTGCATGATTGGCGCCATCCTGGGCATGCTGAAAGAGTAAATCTGTAGTAGTGACAATACTTTCGATCTCGGAGCTGTCCTTGGCTTCCAGCAGCGGGATCGTATTGATCAGCATCGTTTGGTTAGGAATCAGCTCGGCTGCTTGTTTCAATTCGGCCAAGGCTGCTCGAGCTTCGATGCAGCGTTTGAGGACCGCTCGGGTTTCCAGTTCTGCCTTTGGCGGCAAGGGTGGAAGCTGGTTATAGGGTCTATCCGCCTGCCAAGGCCGCTGGGGGTTTGTCATGGGCGCACGCTCACTAGGACGTCCAATTAAAGGTGAGGCCGCTTTTATAAGCGCCCTTGTCATGTCGCTAGTGTAAACCCGCGTGCATAACGTGTCGTTATTTTTGTATTTTTGCGACATGTTTCATCCTCGTGTCGCTGTTGGCGACATGTTGGATACCGATCAGGTCGCTGACTATTTGGATGAAGCACCTAAATTGCGTCGAGTCATTTTGCCACTGGCCTTTGAATGGCTGCCTATTGCACCAGAGACATGTTCAGGGGGGGGCAGAGGATCTTTAAGGCTCTTAAGGGGGGCATTAAAAAGCCGGCTTGTGGCCGGCTTCTCGGGGACTGCCTCAGCTTGTTTTTGACAAACCTCACCAGCCTTCAAATCGCTCAGCCCACATTGCGTCAGGCTGAATAGTAGGGCATCCGCGGGAACTCCTCCGCTTCGCCAGCAGGGAGTCAGCTAGAAGCGACCCCTGCCAAATGTGCGGCGCATGATACTCACATTCACTTCAGTTGCCCACCTCCGGTTCCGATTTAGAGCCTTCCCAGCCCAGCAGGTGTTCATCCAGTGGCACCGGTGGGCGGCGGTTGTTGAGGGTGGACCACCAGAATACCCAGCCGACGATCTTGAAGCTTTGCTCGAAGCGTTCCTCGTGGTTGAGGTATTCGTCCGGGTGTTCGCTGGCGTTGTGGCTGCGCATGCGCAGGCCGCCGCCGGGGCGGTTGTAGAGGTATTTGATGCGCAGCATGCCGTCGTGTTCGACGGCGTAGATTTCGCCGTCGATGATTTGGGTGCGGCCTCGGTCGATGGCGAGGGTGGCGCCTTGCTGGATGATGTCGATCATGCTGTTGTCGACCATGTAGGCGCCTATCGCGCGGTCGGGGTTGACGTTGAGTGCTTCCAGGCTGTGCAGGGAGACGCGGATGCGTTCGGTTGAGGTGAAGGTGGGGTGGAGGGGGATCTCCACGTCGGTTTTTTCCGGGCGGCAGGCGGGGCCTGTGAGGTATTTGCCTGTGTCTTCGCGGGCGGTTGCAATCCTTGCGGTGGGGCCTTCCAACAGGTAGTTGG
Source organism: Pseudomonas salmasensis (assembly GCF_014268375.2). NCBI lineage: Bacteria > Pseudomonadati > Pseudomonadota > Gammaproteobacteria > Pseudomonadales > Pseudomonadaceae > Pseudomonas > Pseudomonas salmasensis. Next base: position 2,783,383 of record NZ_CP077083.1, on the reverse strand, counting down.
CGGGCGGGTGTTTGGGGCCTTTGCCGTCGCTTAACCAGCGACTTGAGACGCACAGCAATTCTGCGATCTCGTTGAGTCGGCCCATGGGGACGCCGCGTTTGAACCAGTTGTTCACGTGCTGAGGCGTGACGCCGCGGTTCTTGGCGAAGTCGGAGGCGGAAAGATGAACTTCCCGTAGTAGCGCTTTTAAACGATCACCTGATGTATTCATAAACGCAGAGTTTACTGGCCGGAAAGTCTAATCAAATAAACCATGCGTTGATTTGCGGTTGTAGGATTTGGCTTAGTTGTGGCTGGATCTTTCAGGTGTGCAACTTAGTTAAACGCTGCAAATAAACATTGAACTTGATGTTTAATTCGGCCCATAAAAAAGCCCCGAATTAACGGGGCTTTTTATTTGCCGTGGCAATGAGGCGCGGGTATCAGCCTTTGTAGGCGGCAACCGACTTCATGATCTCGGCGCGGGCGGCGTCTGCGTTGCCCCAACCGTCGATCTTCACCCACTTGCCTTTTTCGAGGTCTTTGTAGTTCTCGAAGAAGTGCTTGATCTGTTCCAGCAGCAGTGGCGGCAGGTCGGTGTATTCCTTCACGTCCACGTACAGCTGGGACAGCTTGTCGTGTGGCACTGCGATAACTTTGGCATCGCCGCCGCCGTCGTCGGTCATGTTCAGGATACCGACTGGGCGCGCGCGGATGACCGAGCCTGGGGTGACCGGGTAAGGGGTCACCACCAGCACGTCGAGGGGGTCACCGTCGTCAGCCAGGGTGTTAGGGATAAAACCGTAGTTGGCCGGGTAGAACATCGGGGTGGCCATGAAACGGTCAACGAACAGGCAATCGCTGTCTTTGTCGATTTCGTATTTGATCGGCGCGTGGTTGGCCGGAATTTCGATGGCGACGTAGATGTCGTTCGGCAGGTCTTTGCCAGCCGGAATCTTGCTGTAGCTCATTGGGCGTTGCCCCCGTTAGTTGGCCATATGACATGGCCGGATTGGCCTAAAAGTGGCGGCGATTATAGGCATATTCTGACGCCGATGCCATGCGCCAAGCGTCGTACGGTCATTCGCCCTGTGGCGAGTAGCGCGGGTCGCAGGCTTGCAGTTGGGTCAGGCGGGCCAGGGGATCCTGGCGATAAAAGCGGCTGAGTTGGGCGTACACCTGTGGATAACTATTGACCAGTAAATCCGGGGCGCTGAAGAAATATTCACTGGTGACGGCGAAGAATTCCGCCGGGTTTTCCGCAGCGTAAGGGTCTATCTCGGTCTCGGCGTCCGGGTTGGCGTCCAACTGGCGGTTGAGGTCATCGAAGGCGCCTTGCATGACGCTGGCCCAGTCCTGCACGCGCATGTCGTGGTGCAGGGGCGGCAGGCCGTTGGCGTCGCCGTTGAGCATGTCCAGCTTGTGCGCCAGTTCGTGGATGACCAGGTTGTAGCCTTCCCATTGGCCGCTGGCGAGCACGCCGGGCCAGGCGAGGATCACCGGGCCTTGTTGCCAGGCTTCGCCGCTGTGTTCGCCGTCCCACTCGTGTTCGACGCCGCTGGCATCGCGATGGCGTTGTGGGCTGAGGAAGTCGTCGGGGTACAGCACGATCTCATGAAAGCCTTGGTACCAGTCGAGGTCGCCCAGGTTCATCAGCGGCAGTTGCGCCTGGGCGGCGAGCAGCAGGCGTTGTTCCTGATGCAGTTCGACGCCGGGCAGGGCGGTGAGGTGTTTTTCGCTGAGGAACACCACGCAGGCTTCGCGCAGCCACTGGTCTTGCTCCGGCGTGATGCCGTCGAGGAAGGTCAGGTGGTGGCGCACCCGTTGCCAGGTGTCATCGGCAATCGGGTGCTTGGCCAGCAGGCGCCGGCGACGCCAGGCGCTGAAGGACCACACGGGCGGTCAGTGCGGGTTGGCTTCGGAAGAAGTGCGGCCAAAGCGGCTGCGCACCACGCCAATAATCATCGGCACCAGGGACAGCAGGATGATGAACACCACCAGCAGCGACAGGTTCTTCTTGATAAAAGGCACGTTGCCGAAGAAGTAACCCAAGGTCACCAGGCCGCCGACCCACAGGATGGTGCCCAGTACGCTGAAGCCGAAGAAGCGCGGATACGGCATCTTGGCCACGCCCGCGACGAACGGCGCGAAGGTGCGCAGGATCGGCAGGAAGCGCGCCAGGGTTACGGTTTTGCCGCCGTGCTTGTCGTAGAAGTCGTGGGTTTTTTGCAGGTAGTCGCGGCGGAAGATCTTCGAGTTCGGGTTGCTGAACAAACGCTCGCCCGCCGTTCGTCCGATCACATAGTTGGTGCTGTCGCCGAGGATGGCCGCCAGCATCAGCAGGCCGGCCAGCAGGACTGGGTCCATACCGCCACCGGCCGCGACGGCACCGGCGATAAACAGCAAGGAGTCGCCCGGCAGGAAGGGCATGACCACCAGGCCGGTTTCGCAAAAAATCACCAGGAACAGAATGGCGTAGATCCACGGACCGTAATTGGTTACCAGCATGTCGAGGTAAACGTCGAGATGCAGGATAAGGTCGAGCGGGTTGAAATCCATGGATGGCACCTGTGTGAATAGCCCGGCTCAGCGGGCTTGTGCGGAAGCTCAGGCAATAAGGCTACAAGTAATTGTCGCGGTTCTTACAACCCTGAAAGGTCGGCATTATACGGATTGAGAGGTGAAAAGCGTGTGGCTTTTGTAGCGGGGAGTGTCGCGAAATTGTGAAGGGGTTGGGCTTCCAGGCCCTCATCTATCCAAGTGTGGGAGCGGGCTTGCTCGCGAAAACGGTGTGTCAGTCAATGAGGTTTTGACGGGTCTACCGCATTCGCGAGCAAGCCCGCTCCCACATTACTGGTCAGTCTTCGTTGATCGGCAACACGTAGTTTTTGAATTCGGTGTCTTCGCGAAACCCAATCGACTCATAGGTCTTCTGCGCCACGTCGTTATCGCTGCTGGTCGATACCCGCAACCGCACCGCGTGGGTGTCTTTGGCCATTTTTTTGGCCGTGCGCATCAGGTTGTCGGCCACCAGTTGCCGGCGCGCATCCTCGGCCACATAGATGTCGTTGAGGATCCACACCCGCTTGAGCGACAGCGAGGAAAAGCTCGGGTACAACTGGCAAAACCCCAGCAGCCGCTTGTCGTCATCGTCGGCCAGGGCCAGGTAGATCACCGACTCCTTGCGCCGCAGGCGCTTTTCCAAAAAGGCCCGTGACGAGTCCGGGAACGGCAAGGCCCCGTAGAACTCGCGGTATTTGACGAACAATGGGGTCAACAGGTCCAGGTGTTCCAGGGTCGCTTGAGTAATCCGCATGCCAGGCCTCAACTTCCAAATGGGGTATGACCACACGAGCGGCCGTGACTCGATGCTGCCTAATGACGCCAAAAAGCGCAATCGTGCCGCTATCGGTCCTCCGCCGGGCTGAGCAGGAAATTGCCCTTCATCAGGTCCGGGTCGTCGGATTCCAGGGTCTGAACCTGCGCCTCATCCTTGAGATTGACCCCCGACAACTGCCGGCGACACGCCTCTCGCATCAAGTACAGCAGGCGATGGGCCGCCATGCCATAACTCAAGCCTTCCAGCCGCACATTGGAGATGCAGTTGCGATAGGCATCGGTGAGGCCGACCTTGGGGTTGTAGGTGAAATACAGGCCCAGGCTGTCCGGCGAGCTGAGCCCTGGGCGTTCGCCGATCAGAATCACCACCATCTTGGCGCCGAGCAGTTGGCCGATCTCGTCGGCCACCGCCACACGGCCTTGCTCCACCAAAATCACCGGTGACAACGACCAGCCTTCGGCGTGGGTCTGTTCTTCCAGGCGCGCCAGAAACGGCGCCGTGTGTTTATGCACCGCCAGTGCCGAGAGGCCATCGGCTACCACGATGGCCAAGTCCACCCCATCGGGCTGGGCCGAAGCGTAGTCGCACAGCGTTTGCGCCGACTCATCACTCAGGCGTCGCCCCAGGTCCGGGCGTTGCAGGTACATGTGCCGGTCTGTAGCGGCGCTGTGCAGCAACAGGCTGTCTCGGCCACGTTCGGCCAATTGGCGGCTGAGGCCGGTGTGATCGAAGGGCAGGTGCACCGCGTCCCGCGCCTGGGCGTGGGCAAACTGGAAGTCCAATTGGGCGGTGGTGGGAAGGCTGGTACCGGTGCGGCCCAGGGCAATACGTGCCGGGGTCAGGCGGCGCAGTTCCAGCCACGGGTTGTCAGGCAATTCTGGTTGCACAGTCGGCTCCTTCATCCCAATTGCGCCAAGGCGTGGCGAAAGGCCGGTGGCAGGCTGTTACCAAAGCGCACCTTGCCATCAGCCTGCGTGAAGATACCCATTTTCGCCAGCCACTGCTCGAACTCCGGCGCCGGTTTTAAACCCAATGTTTGCCGGGCGTACAGGGCGTCGTGAAACGAGGTGGTCTGGTAGTTGAGCATGATGTCGTCGGAGCCGGGGATGCCCATGATGAAGTTGATGCCCGCCACGCCGAGCAGGGTCAGCAGGGTGTCCATGTCGTCCTGGTCGGCTTCGGCGTGGTTGGTGTAGCAGATGTCGCAACCCATGGGCACGCCGAGCAGCTTGCCGCAGAAGTGGTCTTCAAGGCCGGCGCGAATAATCTGCTTGCCGTTGTACAGGTACTCCGGGCCGATAAAGCCGACCACGGTGTTCACCAGAAACGGCTTGAAGTGCCGCGCCACAGCGTAGGCACGGGTTTCACAGGTTTGCTGGTCGACGCCAAAGTGCGCATTGGCCGACAAGGCGCTGCCCTGGCCGGTTTCGAAGTACATCAGGTTCTGGCCGAGGGTGCCGCGCTTGAGGCTCAAGCCCGCGTCGTATCCTTCCTGCAGCACGTTCAGGTTGATCCCGAAACTGGCATTGGCCGCTTCAGTGCCGGCGATCGACTGAAACACCAGGTCCAGCGGTACGCCGCGGTTGATCGCTTCGATGGAGGTGGTGACGTGGGTCAGCACGCAGGCCTGGGTGGGGATTTCGTAGCGTTGGATAATCGCGTCGAGCATTTCCAGCATGGCGCAGATCGAGGCGATGCTGTCGGTGGCCGGGTTGATGCCGATCATGGCGTCGCCGTTGCCGTACAGCAGGCCGTCGAGAATGCTCGCGGCGATGCCGGCCGGTTCGTCGGTGGGGTGGTTGGGCTGCAAGCGCGTGGACAAGCGCCCGCGCAGGCCCAGGGTGCCGCGAAACTGGGTGACCACGCGGATCTTCTGCGCCACCAGCACCAGGTCTTGCACGCGCATGATCTTGGACACGGCCGCGGCCATTTCCGGTGTCAGCCCTGGCGCCAAGGCGCGTAGGGTATGTTCATCGGCCGCATCGCTGAGCAGCCAGTCGCGCAGGCCGCCGACGGTGAGGTGGCTGACCGCTGCAAACGCCTGTTTATCGTGGGTGTCGATGATCAGCCGGGTGACTTCATCGCTTTCATAAGGAATCAATGCTTCCTGCAGGAAGTGCTTGAGCGGGATATTTGCCAGCGCCATCTGCGCCGCCACACGTTCGCCGTCATTCTGCGCGGCGACACCGGCGAGGAAGTCCCCGGAGCGTGCCGGGCTGGCCTTGGCCATCACGTCCTTGAGGCTGTCGAAGCGGTAGGTTTGAGCACCCACCGCGTGGGAAAAACTTGCCATACAGTGTCTCCTTGATGACGCGGGCCTGCTGTGGGCAAGGCGCCGCGTCGAGGTTTTCGGCAGTTAGTGCAGGGCGGCCTCTGCGGCCTGGATCGCCGCGAATTCCTCTTCCGGCGTGCCTGCTACCAAGTGATGCCGGCTGTAGAAAGCAAAGTAAGCAATTAATACTCCATAGATGATCGCCGCGCCAATCACCACGCGCGGGTCCACCAAAAAGCCCGCCACTACGGCCACGCAAGCCAGCACCAGCGCCACGCCCGAGGTGAAGATGCCGCCCGGTGTGCGGTATGGCCGCTCCATTTTAGGGCGACGGATGCGCAGGGTGATGTGGGCGGCCATCATCAATACGTAGGAAATCGTGGCGCCAAACACCGCCACCAGAATCAGCAAGTCACCCTGGCCGGTCAGCGACAGGCCAAACCCGATAATCCCCGGGATGACCAGTGCCAGCACTGGTGCCTTGCTCTTGTTGGTCTCGGACAATTTGCGCGGCAGGTAACCGGCACGGGACAAGGCAAAGATCTGCCGCGAATAGGCGTAGATGATCGAGAAAAAGCTCGCGATCAAACCGGCCAGGCCGACCAGGTTGACGAAGCTGCCCATCCAGGTGGAACCGCCGTAGGACAACGCCAAGGCTTCCACCAGCGGGTTGCCGGATTTGATCAGCGCGTAAGTCCCCGCACCGCCCGGCGCGATCACCAGGATCAACAGGGCGAAACTGGTCAGCACCACAATCGCGCCAATCAGTCCACGCGGCAGGTCGCGCTTGGGGTTCTTGGTTTCTTCAGCGGCCAGCGGCACGCCTTCCACCGCCAGGAAAAACCAGATGGCATAAGGGATCGCGGCCCACACGCCGACGTAGCCGAACGGCAGGAAGCTGCTGGCGCCCTTGGCCTCGGTCACCGGAATATCCAGCAGGTTGGCGACGTTGAAGTGCGGCACCATCGACACCAGGAACACGCCCAGAGCAATCGCGGCGACGGCGGTGATCACGAACATCAACTTCAAGGCTTCACCCACACCAAAAATGTGGATGCCGATAAAGATGATGTAGAACGCCAGGTAGATCATCCAGCCGCCAATGCCGAACAGCGACTCGCAATAGGCGCCGATAAACACCGCGATGGCGGCGGGCGCGATGGCGTATTCGATAAGGATGGCAGTGCCGGTGAGGAACCCGCCCCAAGGGCCGAAGGCGCTGCGGGCAAAACCGTAGCCACCGCCAGCAGTGGGGATCATGGAAGACAACTCGGCCAGGGAAAAACACATGCACAGGTACATGGTGGCCATCAGCAAAGTGGCGAGGAACATGCCGCCCCAACCGCCCTGGGCCAGGCCGAAGTTCCAGCCGGCGTAGTCTCCGGAAATAACATAGGCGACGCCCAGGCCAACCAGTAGTACCCAGCCGGCGGCGCCTTTTTTCAGTTCGCGTTGTTGAAAATAATCGGTGCCGACTTTTTCGAAGTCGACAGAAGAACCAGTGGGTTCGCTAGGCATGGGAAGTACCTTCCATTCTTATTGTTTTTGACTCGGCATCTGTGTGCCGAACGAGGTAGCAATTGCGTGTGATATCAAATGTGGGAGCTGGCTTGCCTGCGATAGCGGCCTGTCTGCTACCCCTTATTTGGCTGATGCACGCCGCTAATGTAGGAGCGAGCTTGCTCGCGAAAAGCTTGCGAGCGCCTCGGGGAGTCAGGCTGCTCGCGTTATCGTTAGCGTTCTTCGCGAGCAAGCTCGCTCCTACAGTGACGGTTGTTGCCTCGGTGGGGTTAGAAAAAACCCAGCGGATTAATGTCGTAGCTCACCAGCAAGTTCTTGGTCTGCTGGTAGTGATCCAACATCATCTTGTGGGTTTCACGGCCTACGCCAGACTTCTTGTAACCGCCAAACGCGGCATGCGCCGGGTACAGGTGGTAGCAGTTGGTCCATACACGGCCGGCCTTGATCGCCCGGCCCATGCGGTAGGCGCGGTTGATGTCGCGGGTCCACAGGCCAGCGCCCAGGCCGAACTCGGTGTCGTTGGCAATCGTCAGGGCTTCGGCTTCGTCCTTGAAGGTGGTGATGCTCACCACCGGGCCGAAGATTTCTTCCTGGAACACACGCATGTCGTTGGTGCCCTTGAGCAGGGTCGGCTGGATGTAATAACCGGTGGCCAGGTCGCCCGTGAGCTTCTCGACCTTGCCGCCGGTGAGCAGTTGCGCGCCTTCACCCTTGGCGATTTCCAGGTAGGACAGGATCTTGTCGAACTGCTGCTCGGACGCCTGGGCGCCCACCATGGTGTCGGTGTCCAGCGGGTCGCCACGCTTGATCGACTCGACCTTTTTCATCACCACTTTCATGAAGTCGTCGTAGATCGACTCTTCCACCAGTGCGCGGGAAGGGCAGGTACACACTTCGCCCTGGTTGAAGAACGCCAGCACCAGGCCTTCGGCGGCTTTTTCGATGAATTGAGGTTCGGCTTTCATGATGTCGGCGAAGAAGATGTTCGGCGACTTGCCGCCCAGCTCAACCGTGGACGGAATGATGTTCTCGGCCGCCGCATGCATGATATGCGAGCCCACAGGCGTTGAGCCGGTGAACGCGATCTTGGCGATGCGCTTGCTGGTGGCGAGGGCTTCGCCGGCTTCCTTGCCAAAACCGTGCACCACGTTCAGCACGCCTGGCGGCAGCAGGTCGCCGATCAGTTCCATCAGTACGCTGATGCCCAGCGGCGTTTGCTCGGCGGGCTTGAGCACCACGCAGTTGCCGGCGGCCAGGGCTGGCGCGAGTTTCCACGCGGCCATCAGCAGCGGGAAGTTCCAGGGGATGATCTGGCCGACCACGCCCAGCGGCTCGTGGAAGTGGTAGGCGGCGGTGAGTTCGTTGATTTCGGCGCTGCTGCCTTCCTGGGCGCGGATGCAGCCGGCGAAGTAGCGGAAGTGGTCGGCGGCCAGGGGGATGTCGGCGTTGAGGGTTTCACGCACGGCCTTGCCGTTGTCCCAGGTTTCGGTGATGGCCAGCAGTTCGAGGTTTTGCTCGATGCGGTCGGCAATTTTCAGCAGCACCAGCGAACGGTCCTGGGCCGAGGTTTTGCCCCAGGCATCGGCGGCGGCGTGGGCGGCGTCCAGCGCCTTGTCGATGTCTTTGGCGGTGGAGCGCGGGAAGTCGGCAATCGGCTTGCCGTTGACCGGAGAGGTGTTGGAGAAATAGTTGCCATCGACCGGCGCCACGAATTCGCCGCCGATGTAGTTGCCGTACTTGGCCTTGAACGAAACGATGGCGCCTTCAGTACCGGGGTGTGCATAACGCATGGTGGGCATCTCCTGCTTTTATGTTTATTGGAGTACAGCGCGGCAAGCGCGTTATAAAGCGTAGAGCAAAGGTTGGGCCACCGCTGCGCGGGCCAGCGAAATCAAGGGCTTGGGCTTTGTTGCAAGGCTTTGCTGTGGCAGGGGTGATACAGGTGACGTGACAGTTTGTGCCACAAACGGTACAGCCTGTGACCGGTGGGTCGGGCCGGGATTGCAATGGCCGGATGGCTGGGGGATGCTGGGCGTTCTCACGCAGGGAGAATAATAAGAACATGCATAACGATCATTTCAGTCGCCATGCCCAGCAAGTCTTGACCGTCACCCGGGGCCAAGAGCTTTCCCAGGGGCCGGGCAGCGACCCGTCCATCGCCCGCTCCTGGCTGCGCTGCGTGGAGGACTACCACCTCGACCCGTCGCTGACCATCGCGCCCACCGTGCTCGAACACGGGCGCCTGCTGGAAAGTCGCGAGCGCCTGCGCCAAGTGCTGCACATCGCCGGCAGTGAGATGAACAGCCTGCATCAACAGCTTTCCGGCGCCGGTCATGCGGTGCTGCTCACGGATGCGCGCGGGGTGATCCTCAACTGTGTCACCGCGCCGTCCGAGCGCAAGATTTTCGAGCGCGCCGGCTTATGGCTGGGCGCGGACTGGAGCGAAGCCTGCGAAGGCACTAACGGCATCGGCACCTGCCTGGTGGAGCGGCAGTCGTTGACGATCCACCGTGACGAACACTTTCGCGGCCGCCATACCGGGCTGACCTGCTCGGCCAGCCCGGTGTTCGACCCTCACGGTGAATTGCTCGCGGTTTTGGATGTGTCCTCGGCCCGCGAAGCGGTGTCGCGCCAGAGCCAGTTCCACACCATGGCGCTGGTGAACCTGTCGGCCAAGATGATCGAAAGCTGCTACTTCCTGCGCCACTTCGAACATCACTGGCTGCTGCGTTTTCACCTGCAGGCCGAGTCGGTCGGGTTATTCAGCGAAGGCTTGCTGGCGTTCGATGGTGAAGGGCGCATTTGTGCGGTCAACCAGAGCGCTCTGAACCTGTTGGGGCAGCTTCGAGGCGGCTTGGTGGGCCAGCCGGTGGACGCATTTTTCGACTGTTCCCTGGATCAGTTGCTGGGGCGGGCCAGTGCGAATGCCACGGCCAGTTGGCCGTTGCGCACTCGCGATGGCCGCCCGCTGTTTGCGGCGTTGCGAGGCCAGCCGCGCAGTGTGCCGGCCCCTATCATCAAGCCGCAGGCGCCACGGCCTTTGGGTATCTGCCTGGGCGACCCGGCGTTGCAAAATGAGCTGCGCAAGGCCTCGCGAGTGTTCGAGCGCGACGTGCCCTTGCTGATCAACGGTGAAACCGGCTGTGGTAAAGAAGCCTTCGCCAAGGCCGTGCACCAGACTAGCCAGCGGGGCGACAAGGCCTTTGTTGCGCTGAACTGTGCGGCGATTCCAGAAAACCTGATCGAGAGCGAATTGTTTGGCTATCGCGCCGGCAGTTTCACCGGCGCCCTTAAAGAAGGCATGCGCGGCAAGCTGCAACAGGCCGATGGCGGCACCCTGTTTCTCGATGAAATCGGCGACATGCCCCTGGCGTTGCAAACCCGCCTGTTAAGGGTGCTGGAGGATCGCCTGGTGGTGCCTATCGGCGGCGAACCCCAAGCCGTGAACGTGCGCATCATCAGCGCCACGCACCGTAATTTGCTGGAACGTGTGGCCGATGGCAGCTTTCGCGAAGACCTGTATTACCGCTTGAACGGCTTGGAAGTGGCCCTGCCGCCGTTGCGCGAACGCAGTGACAAGCCGCAACTGTTGGACTTCCTCTTGGCCCAGGAAGCAGGCACCGAACAGGTGAGGCTCGACGAGTCGGCGCGTCAGGCCTTGTTGGCATTTAACTGGCCCGGCAACCTGCGGCAGATGCGTACGGTGTTGCGCACGGTGGTGGCGCTCTGTGAGGGTGGGCGAGTCGGGCTTGAGGACTTGCCGGCGCTGATTCGCCAGGCGCGGCCGCAGGGGGAGAGGGTGGATGTGCCGTGCGCCTCGCCGCTGGAGAGCGCCGAGCGCCAGGCATTACTCGATGCGTTGGCGCAGCAACGCTGGCATATGAGCCATGTGGCTGAACAGTTGGGCGTCAGTCGCAATACGCTGTACCGCAAGTTACGCAAACATGGTATTTCACGGGACGTTATGCATTAGGGGCGCGACAGTTGTCGGAATAAATCAGTTATTGCGAACTGCTCGTTTTTTGTCCCACGTGATTTAAGGTTTTTTATCGCTCTACGCACTCACGTCGTCCCGGAACGTGGCGCGCTGTTTTAAGCACTGATGGAATAAGGGCAGCGCATCACTTGCCCTTAAACACCGTTGTTTGAAACTTCTAGGGTGACAACACATGAATATTACAAGTCCAATAACGACTCCTGTGCCACAACTCCCTGTTCAACTTGATAATACCCCTACGTCCCCTGCGCAATCTTTAAAGGCGGGCTGGGGCGAACCGATGCACCCCCTTGAGCCTGGTATGCAGGCGTCTGAGCAGGAGGCTGATCAAACGCCGAAGGTGCGCATCAAGCGTGGAATCTTCGGGCGGCGGTTCCCGCTTGGAGGAGGACCCGGACCCTCGATACCCGTGCCCCCCAGACCAACGCCCAGGGTACCGCCTGTCCCGGTCATTCCCACGCCCAACCGGCCTCAAACCCCGGGGGGTGGGAAAAAGCCGAAAACAAACCACGATACCCCTGGCACCAGCGTGAGCGCGGGCAGCTCAAGCCAGTCGACCGCAGATAAACTCCAGGATGTGCTGAACAAAAAACCTCAGACGCCCCCCCGCGGTGGGCCCCCCGCTGTGACACCGGAGGGTTCGCCCAAGGTCAGTGTGGCCGATGTCACCCAGCGACTGCTGGATGCCGACAGGCTGGTCAAAGCGGGCGTTATTTCTACATCACCCTCTACCAGCAAGACGGTCAAGGACGCGTTCATCAACGCAGGTGTCAATGGTATCGTCAGCGCGCCGATCAATGTGGGCGCGTATGCCGGATCCGTGGCTGCGGGGGAAGCGATCAAGGGTCAATACCTGCCCTCGCCAGTGGCTCCACCGCCACCGCATTTACCCGGCCTTGCGCAGCCCGATCAGAAGCCTACGTCGCAAACCGCTGCGCCATCCCCATCCGATGAGCCTGCGCCTGGAACCACGCGCCATCTGGATCGGGTAGAAAAAGTGGTACTGGAGTTTGCCAACGTCATCATGACACTGGCGTCTGGAAGCACCGGAGAGCGGCTAGCCATGGGCGACGGCTGGCCCAAGGAGCGCGGGGCACGCTTGACTAACCTGGAGCGGTTACTGAGCGTTTCAGAAACCCATATGAAGCAAGTGGCCGAGGATAACGGCATTATTTTCAAACCTCACATCGAGTCATCAACATCCCCCGGCACCGGGGGACGCTTAGGCGTAATCGAGCGTCGGTTTCATGCGTTGGAAAAAGCGGCTGAACGAATCATGGTCTTGAAAAACGCTGAGCTTTAAAAAGCCGGCACCACGGTTTTAGAGCATCCCTTTTGCCCGCCGGATCCTACCGGCGGGCGTTTCGCCCTCAGCTAATGCGTGCGAACTTTCCCACCCTACGCTAACCTGCCTCGATGTTTACGAGGTCGACTATGCACATTCATATTCTGGGTATCTGCGGTACGTTCATGGGTTCGATGGCGGTTCTGGCTAAAGAGCTGGGCCATCATGTAACAGGCTCCGATGCCAATGTTTATCCCCCCATGAGCACGCAGCTACAGGCGCAAGGGATTGAGCTGACTCAAGGTTACGACCCCGCGCAATTCGACCCGGTGCCGGACCTGGTCGTCATCGGCAACGCCATGTCGCGCGGCAACCCGGCGGTGGAATACGTACTGAACAAAGGCTTGCCTTACGTCTCTGGCCCCCAGTGGCTGGCTGACCATGTGCTGCAGGGCCGTTGGGTCCTGGCAGTGGCGGGCACCCACGGCAAGACCACCACCAGCAGCATGCTGGCCTGGGTGCTGGAGCATGCAGGCATGAGCCCGGGCTTTCTGATTGGCGGTGTGCCGCAGAACTTCTCGGTGTCGGCGCGCTTGGGTGAAACACCGTTTTTTGTGATCGAGGCCGATGAGTACGACAGCGCCTTTTTCGACAAGCGCTCCAAGTTCGTCCACTACCGCCCGCGCACGGCGATCCTGAATAACCTTGAGTTCGATCACGCAGATATCTTCCCCGATCTGCCGGCGATTGAGCGGCAGTTCCACCACTTGGTGCGCACCATTCCCAGCGAAGGCCTGGTCATTCATCCCACCACCGAGCCTGCGTTGCAGCGTGTGATCGACATGGGCTGCTGGACCCCGGTGCAAACCACCGGCGCGGGCGGGCAGTGGCAGGCCAAGTTGCTCAGCGATGACGGTTCGCGGTTTGAAGTGCTGTTCGAAGGCCAGGCCCAAGGCATCGTTGACTGGGGCATGACTGGCCAGCACAACGTAGCCAACGCCTTGGTGAGCCTGGCCGCCGCCCGGCATGTCGGCGTGGTGCCGGCCATGGGCATTGCCGCCTTGAGCGCCTTCAAGAGCGTGAAGCGGCGCATGGAAAAAGTGGCCGACGTGAATGGGATTACCATTTACGACGACTTTGCCCACCACCCAACCGCAATTGCCACCACCCTCGATGGCCTGCGCAAGCGCGTCGGCGATGCGCAGATCATCGCGGTCGTCGAGCCGCGCTCCAATTCCATGAAGCTGGGCGCGCACCGTGATGGCCTGCCCGAAAGTGTCAACGATGCCGACCAGGTGGTGTGGTATGCGCCAGCCAACCTCGGCTGGGATTTGCCGGGCATTGCTGCGCTGTGCACCATACCTTCGAAGGTTTGCGATTCGCTGGAAGGCATCATTGAGCAGGTGAAGTCCTTGGCCCAGCCCGGCACCCACGTGGTGGTCATGAGCAACGGCGGCTTCGGCGGCCTGCACGGCAAGCTGGCCGAGGCGCTGAAATGAGCGGGCCGGAGCGCATTACCCTGGCGATGACCGGCGCATCCGGTGCGCCCTACGGCCTGCGCCTGCTCGATTGCCTGGTGCGTGAAGACCGTGAAGTGCATTTTCTGATCTCCAAGGCGGCGCAGTTGGTGCTGGCGACCGAGACTGATGTAGCGCTGCCTTCCAAAGTGCAGATGATGCAGGCGTTCCTCACCGAGTACACCGGTGCGGCGGCGGGGCAGATCAAGGTCTACGGCAAAGAAGACTGGATGTCGCCGGTAGCTTCGGGCTCCGGTGCGCCGGCGGCGATGGTGGTGGTGCCATGCTCCACCGGTACCTTGTCGGCGATTGCCACGGGCGCCTGCAACAACCTGATCGAACGGGCGGCGGATGTGACCTTGAAGGAGCGCCGCCAGTTGATCCTGGTACCGCGCGAAGCGCCGTATTCGAGCATTCACCTGGAGCACATGCTCAAGTTGTCGAACATGGGCGTGACCATTCTGCCCGCGTCGCCAGGCTTCTATCACCAGCCGCAAACCATCGACGACTTGGTGGACTTTGTGGTGGCGCGCATTCTCAACCTGTTGAACATTCCCCAGGACATGCTGCCGCGTTGGGGTGAGCACCATCTGGGCGGCGATGAATAAGGCGCTGCTGCTGTTGATGGCGCTGCAACTCACCGGCTGCGCCACGGCGCGCACGCTGGATGCCGCGCAACCGGGCGCCCCGGTGGTGTATGCCGGCACGCGGCTGGATCTGTACGCGATCAACGGCGGCTGCTGCGCCAAGGACCGCTTTGGGGCCGAGGCCCCGAGCTATCCCCATCTCGACCTGCCGGCCAGTGCGTTGCTCGATACCTTGTTGTTGCCACTGTCGGTGTTGACGGTGCTGGGGGTTGGCTTCAACGCCACGGGCGGGCTGTAAGACAGTGGCTGCCTGGGCCGGCCCCGGCGGCCAGCGCATATCTACCTGACGCCCCGCGATCCAAATGTGGGAGCGGGCTTGCTCGCGAAGGCGTCCTGGCAGTCAACACAGTTGGATTGTGTACATATCCATTGCTGCGGTAACGGCCACTTAGGGTTCCGCCCTGACGGCGGCTCACTTTTGAAAAGCGCAAAAGTAAGCAAAACGCTCTTGCCCCACCACTCGGCACCTCGCTTAGGCTCGGTGTACCCGTAATCCGCCAGTGATTTGGGGGGCCGCCGCCACGCGCCATCCATGGCGCGGGGCGGCTAAACCGGCATCCCTGCCGGTTTACCCCCCAAATCCCTGTCGAATTCCGGCCAGCGTGGTTTAACGGGGCGCCTGAGATCAAAAGCAGGTCAAGAGCAAGATCAAGAGCGGCTCGCTTCGCATCGTGGTTAGCGTCTGCTGCTACAGCCGACAAAGTTGTGTAGATACCGATGCTGCGATGAGGCCAGTACCAGCCCCGCATCATTACTTGCCGAGCTTGCGCAACTCGTCCGACTCCACCACCCGCACGCCATCCTGTTCTTCCAGCGCCAGGCGCCACATGGCGCGGGCCAGTTCGCAGACTTCAATACCGTGGTACTTGCCCGGAATAAGCCGTGACAGCGGCCCGGCCAATTGTTCGGCCAGGCGCGGTTCCAGTCGTTCGCCCAGCAGCAGCGACGGACGTACGATGGTCAACTGCGGCCAGTCTTGCGCTCGTAGCGCCAGTTCCATCTCCCCCTTGACCCGGTTGTAGAACACCGAGGATTTCGGGTCGGCGCCAATCGCACTGATCACGATCAGGTGCCGCGCACCCAGTTCCCGTGCGCGCTTGGCGAAGGCCACCACCATGTCCAGGTCGACCGCACGGAACGCCGCTTCCGAGCCGGCCTTTTTGATCGTGGTGCCCAGGCAGCAGAAGGCGATATCTACGCGGCCGCTCAGTTGCGGCAGGAACACAGCCGGGTCGCCCACCGGGTTTTCCAGGCGTGGATGTTCAGCCAATGGTTTGCGGCTGGGTGCCAGCACGCGGGTCACGGTGGGTTCGTTGAGCAGGCGGTCGAGCAGGTGTTCGCCCGTGAGGCCGGAAGCCCCGGCCAGCAAGATATGCTGCGGTGTCAGGTACATGGTGTTTCCCCCTTGTTACACGTTACAGCTTAGTTGCCTTTGGCTTCCTTGCTATTCATTGAGACGCTTTCGAGCGCCTTTCGTGCCTGCTGTTTACGTAATAATTGCCAATGGGCGATCACGCCTTTAGGCGCCCAGATCTGCGGTTCGGAGGCTTCGAAATTGTCCGCCTGTTCGCGTTCGGCCACGTGCAGTTGTGCCAGTTTGAAGGCGTGTTGCAAATCGTCCGTTTGGTTGAAGGCTTGTGCGAAAAGGGCATCACCGAAATAGGTGAAGTCTGCTTCTTCCGAGCAGCCGAACGACACGCGGTCTGCGCGGGAGGCGGTCATGATCAGGGTGCGCTCATCTTTGAGCGCCGGTATGAAGCCGCCGGAGTAACACGCGGAGATCACGATGACCTTGTCACGGTTTTTCAGCGGTGCGAGCACGGCGGCCAGTTCATCGGCGGGCAGGTCGGCCAGTTCCATGCGCGGTTGGTCGAGCACCAGCTCATGCTCATGGGTGCCATGGCTGGTCATGTAAATGAACACCAGGTCTTCCGGCCCGGTCCGTTCGGCCAGGGTTTGTACGGAGCGGCGCAGGCTTTCGCGGGTGGCCAGAGGGCGGTCGGCGATATGGTCGCGGTGGTTGACCAGGCGCAGCTGCCCGCGAGCACCAAAGCGGGTGGCAAGCAGGTTGCTGACGTAATCGGCCTCGCGCAGGAACACGCTTTGCTTGCCGTCGCCCGCCAGCACCAGGGTGTACAGCTCCACGGCTGGGGTGGACGCGGGCACGGCTGCCAGGGCGTCATCGAGCAAGCGGCCTTGGGCCAGAATGCCGGTCTCCAGTGGGTCGGGCAGCAGCGTGCCCTCGGCGTCGCGTACGCGCAGGCCATTGACCCAGGTGCCGGACTGCACGGTGCCGTCGGTGAGCACCAGCGTGCCACGGCCTTGATAGTTGTCGCTGTCGAAGCCACCGATATAGAAACTGCCGTCGGTGAGGTTCAGGCGCCCATCGCCGGTAAAGCGCCAGTCACTGAACTGGCCGACATAGTGGCTGCCATCGACCCCGATCAATTCGCCTTTGCCGGTCAGCGCGCCTTCCTTGAACTGGCCGATCCACACATCACCGTCGGCGTTCTCGTAGCGGCCTTTACCGTTGAGCTGGTTCTGCTTGAACTGGCCGACATAGATATCGCCTTCGGCGCTGTTGAAAGTGCCGTTGCCTTCCAGTTGGCCATCGACAAAGCGGCCGCTGAACTGGTTGCCGCTGTCGTCATTGCGCTGGCCTTCGCCATTGGGCTTGCCGTGGGCGAACTGGCCCTGATACTGGCTGCCGTCGGCCAGTTCCAGGCGGCCGAGGCCCGAGTACTGGTCGTCCTGGAATTCGCCGCGATACGTCATCTGCCCCTCTTTGAGGGTGCCTTCGCCGTTGCGTCGACCGTTCTTGAAGCCGCCCACGTAGCTGCTGCCCGAGGTGGTCAGGCTGCCTTGGCCATCAAACAGGCCCTGCTTGAATTCGCCTTTATAGACTTCGCCATTGCTGCCATGCCATTCGCCCTGGCCGTGCCACTGGCCTTTGTCGAACTGGCCGGCGTACCAGCTGCCATTGGGGTAGTCCACACGGCCTTGGCCTTGCAGCAAACCGTTGACCACATCGCCACGGTAGCGGCCGCCATCGGGCAGGCGCGCATCGGGCGGCAACAGCGATTCGCCGTCTCCGCAAGCGGTGAGCAACAGGGCAAGGGCAAGGGGAGCGAGTGGGCGCATAGCGGGATCCGGATAATTGAGCGCCGAGTATGCCGTAGCCGGGGTGCCGAACCTAGTGGTCTATGTGCAGGATCTACCACCTGTAGGCGCGGGCTTGCCCGCGAAAAACTCACAGGCGCCGCATTTGTTCAGCCAGCACGCGTTATCGATGACGACCTTCGCGAGCAAGCTCGCTCCTACAGTGGAGGTGTGGTGGTTATACGAAGCACAGTGACAGCGACTCGGCGATGTAGGCCGGCTTCTCTTGGCCTTCGATTTCCAGGGTGGCGGTGGCCTTGAACAGCCATTGGCCGGGCTTCTTCTCGGTGACGTCAGTGAGGGTGACGTTCAGGCGCACCTTGGAATTCACTTTCACCGGCTGGATAAAGCGCACGCTGTCCAGGCCGTAGTTGACGGCCATCTTCAAGCCTTCGGGCATGATCAGGATGTCTTCCATCAGCTTGGGCATCAGCGACAGCGACAGAAACCCGTGGGCGATGGTGCTGCCGAACGGGGTTTGCGCCGCCTTGACCGGGTCGACGTGGATGAACTGATGATCGCCAGTGGCTTCTGCGAACAGGTTGATACGCGCCTGGTCGATGGTGAGCCATTCGGAACGTCCCAGTTCCTTGCCGACGTAATCTTTGAGCTGCGCTACGGGTACATAGGGCATTGCGTCTCTCCTTGGTTCATCATTTTTGCCCATCGGTAACGGGCGTTTTTATCGGTGACAGAGAACCAATGTAGATCATCATGGGCAATCAGCCCGGTCAACCCAAGATGCTTTTGGCGAATGCCGGAGCATAGGGCAGGCATGCTTATAATGCGCGCGAGCGTTGAGGGGGAGAGAGCGGGATGCTGTTACGTGGCCTGACCTGGCTGGTGCTGTTTCAATTGATCGGCACCGCGATCAATCATTTGCTGGTGCCGGTGCTGCCGGGGCCGATCATCGGCTTGTTGCTGATGCTGGGCTTTCTGGTCTGGCGCGGTGAAGTCGGCGAGCCTCTGAGCCTGGCGGCCGGCAGCCTGTTGCGTTACCTGCCACTGCTGTTGGTGCCGCCGGCCGTGGGGGTGATGGTGTACGCCAAGGACATCGTGGCGGATTTCTGGGCCATCGTCGGGGCGTTGGTGTTGTCGCTGGTGATCGCCATGGGCTTTGTCGGTGTGCTGATGCAGCAGATGGTCAAGCGCAAGGAGAAGGACCAATGATCCTCGACTGGCACGGCGCCTGGACGGCGGTCATTCATCACCCGCTGTTCGGTATCGGTATCACCCTGGGCGCCTATCAACTGGTGCTGGCGGGGTTCGAGAAAACCCGCTGGATCTTCCTGCAACCGGTGCTGGTGTCGATGTTGCTGGTGATTGGCGTGCTGCTCACCTGCGGGCTGAGCTACGCCGAATACCGCAAGAGTACCGAGATCATGGGCATCCTGCTGGGGCCTGCAACCGTGGCCCTGGCGGTGCCGCTTTATTTGAACCTGCGACGGATTCGCCAATTGTTCTGGCCGATTTTTACTACGCTGGTGGTAGGCGGGGTGTTGGCCACCGGCCTTTGTGTGGCGTTGGGGTGGTGGTTCGGGGCCGAGCACCGGGTGCTGATGACCATGGCGCCCAAGTCGGTGACCTCGCCGATTGCCATGCTGGTGGCCGAGCAGATCGGCGGCGTGGCGGCCTTGGCAGCGGTGTTTGTGTTGATCACGGGGGTGGTCGGCGCGATGATCGGCCCAGCGCTCTTGACGCGCCTGGGTGTGCGCAGCCCCGAAGCGCGCGGCATGGCCTTGGGCATGACCGCCCACGCCGTCGGCACCTCGGTGGCCCTGCAGGAAAGCGAAGAATGCGGCGCCTTCGCGGCGCTGGCCATGAGTTTGATGGGCGTGGCCACGGCGGTGTTCCTGCCGTTGGCGGTGTCGGTCATTGTTTAAACCAGGTTTTAAGGAAACCGTTATGAGTCTGGCGCTATTCCCCCTCAACACTGTGTTGTTCCCGGGCTGCACCCTCGACTTGCAGATATTTGAGGCGCGCTACCTGGACATGATCGGCCGTTGCATGAAAAAGGGCGAAGGCTTTGGTGTGGTGTGCATCCTGGATGGCTCAGAGGTGGGCATGGCCCCTGACGGTTATGCGCTTGTCGGTTGCGAAGCGCTGATTCGTGACTTCAAGCAGCAGGACAACGGCCTGCTGGGCATTCGTGTCGAAGGTGGCCGCCGTTTGCGCGTGCGTGAAGCCGGCGTGCAAAAAGACCAGTTGCTGGTGGCTGACGTGCAATGGCTGCAAGAATTGCCGGACCAGCCACTGGGCGAAGAAGACGCCGACTTGCTGGCGTTGCTCGAGGCCCTGGCCGAGCACCCGATGGTGGCCTCGCTGGACATGGGCGGTGACGTCGAAGGCCAGCAAGCCCTGGGCAACCGGTTGGCCTATCTGCTGCCGTTTACCGAGGCCGACAAGATCGACTTGCTGCAACTGGACGACCCACAGCAACGCTTGGATGCGATCCAGATGTTGCTCGATGAACTGCAGGGCGAGCTGTTCACCTGAGGTTCGGATTTGCCTGACAGAGCTTTCAGACTTTGCTCGGTCGTCTCCACTGCGTCGCCTGCACTATTTTCCGATCACACAACAATGATCGGAGATAACCATGATTCGGCTGACACCCTCGGAACAAGTCGCGTGGGACGCTTATTTCGTCAGCGTGACCACGCAATTACTCCAGCAGCAAGCCTCGCGGGGCGCGGAGTACATCGCCGAGCGCGCCGCCGAAGTGGCCGATGAGATGCTGCTGGAGCGCCGCGAACGTTGCGTTGAACGGCGCAGCGCCTCCGTGGACTGGATCGGCCCGGCCAAGGGTCAGTAGGCGTACCTGAGCAGGGCGTGGGGCGTGCCGGTAAAGGCGATAAAACCGAGCACAGCCACCACGGCGGGCAGCACCAGCCACCAGGCTTTTTGCGACATGGCTGGCAATGGGCTGCGGTACTCGATGGCTGTCAGGCTCAACGCACACACGGTCATCGCCAGCAAGGTGCCGGCCAGGATGTCCGTGGGCCAATGAGCCCCCAGGTACACCCGCGACAAGGCAATGAACGCCGCGGGAATACAGCCCAGCAGCATCCAGGTCAGGCGCAGCCGCGTGGGTTGGCCGCGACCGGCCAATACCGCGAGCGCCAGGAAGAAGGCAAAGGCACCGGAGGCATGGCCGCTGGGCATGCTGAAGCTGGTCAGTGGGTCGGTGAGGATTTCCGGGCGACCACGGGCGAAAAACAGCTTGGTGCCGGTGTTGATCACTGCCGCGCCGGCGAGGGTGGCGCCGACAAATACGGCGTGGCGCCATTGCCGCGCCAACAGCAACAGGCCAGTGAACACGGCGCTGGCGAAAAACATCTTCTTGAACTCACCCAGTTGGGTGACCCGCACCATCACTTCGTCCAGCCACGGGCTGCGATGTTCCTGCACCAGGGCGCTCAGGCCCTGGTCGAAGTCATTGAGGTGGGGGTAGCCGATAAACAGCGCGATCAACAACACCAGGCTGGCGCAACCGATCCACAAGGTGGCGCGCCGATGCCCACGCCAACTGCTGTTCAAACTCAGTCCCAGCAGCACCGCGAGGCACGCCGCGATAATCGCCGCTTCCGGCCAGAAACCTTCCGGCAACGGCAGGCGGAACGCGGCGCCGGCGGCCCAGCCTGGCAGCAGATAGGCCACGGTCCAGCCCGCTGCGGCAATGATGCTCACAGCGGCAAAGCGCGGGAAGGGCATGTCGCACATGCCCGCGACCATGGGCAGCATGGGACGTAATGGGCCAATGAAACGTCCGACCAACAGGCTGGCAATCCCGTACTTGTGGAAATAGGTTTCTGCGCCGTTCATCCATTCAGGATGCTGGCGCAGGCCGGGCAGGCGCCGGATGTTCTGATGGAAATGGCGGCCCAGGTAATAGGAAACGCCGTCGCCCAACAAGCCGCCGAGGAAGCCCAGCAGCAGGGTTTCACTCAACGACAGCGCGCCGCTGCCGGCCAGCGCGGCGATTGCAAACAGCAACACCGTGCCTGGCACGATCAGCCCGGCAATCGCCAGGCACTCCACGCACGCGACAATAAACACCGCCGCTGCCAGCCATTGTGGGTTGAGGGTCAACCAGCCGGTGATGCTATCGAGCCATTGGCCCATACAATCCACTCCATGCATACATAGTCAAAAACACTGAAGATTCAGTTGTGGGAGCTGGCTTGCCTGCGATGGCGGCGGCATGGCCAGCATTGAAGTTGCCTGACCCACCGCTATCGCAGGCAAGCCAGCTCCCACATGGGATGTGTCGCGGGTTAAATCAAAAAATAATCCCGGCCTTCGACCTGCCCCCGACGCAGCGGGTTCCGCGTGCAATAAGGCGCATAGCCAGCATCGACGAAGCGGTACATCAAATGCTCATCGCGCCCACTGGGGATGCCCAGGCGCGTGGTCTGGATAATCTGCGTGGGCACCTGGCCCACGTCTTCGACATACAGCAGTTCCTGATCGAAGCGCTTGGCATCCCACATCGGCACTTTCAGGCCCAGGGCCTTGCACAGCAGCGTCTGGCCCGCACACAGTTTTTGCGAGGGGCGTGGGCTGCCATCGGGGTTGGGGTTGTTCAACAGCATCTGCGCCAGGCTCGCCGCCCCGGAAATGTCATCGACCCAGGGATAGGCCGATTTGATCAGCACGGCATTGCCCGGGCCGTGGGCGCTGAAGTTCAACGAATCGCCGCCACGGGCGTAGTACATGTAGATATGGCCACCATCCAGAAACAAAGCCTTACGCTTTTCTGTGTAGCCGAGTGAGGCGTGGCTGCCTTTTTCGGCCACGTAATAGGCTTCGGTTTCAATAATTCGCGCCGAAAGCCAGAGATCGCCCACGCGATGGCGAATGACTTTTCCGAGTAATTGGCGCGCAAGCAGTTGCGCGTCGCGGTCGAAGAAGCTATCGGGCAGGGGGCTGGCGGGGAGCTGGGGCGAAAAGTCGGGCATGGCGGTCAAGGGTTGATACGGCTAAATGTGACCGAATCATAACAACTCTCACCTTAATTACGCCTGAACCTGGGGTTTTTACAGTTCATTTCGACCATCCGCCCCTCACCGCTGTCAGTCGGGCGGCGTCACAGCTATAATCTGCCGCTTTCCTCTTTGCCAAGACTCCCTGACCATGACTGAGTCCGTTCTTGACTACATGACCCGCTTGGGTCGCGCTGCCCGGCAGGCCTCGCGGTTGATCGCCCGTGCGAGCACCGCGCAGAAGAACCGTGCGCTGCTGGCGGCTGCCGATGCTCTGGATGCTTCGCGCTCCGAGCTGACTGCCGCCAACGAACTGGACCTGGCCAATGGGCGCGCCAATGGCCTGGAGCCAGCCTTGCTGGACCGCCTGGCGCTGACCCCGGCGCGTATCGACGACATGATCGAAGGCTTGCGTCAGGTGGCCAAGCTGCCTGACCCCATCGGTGAAATTCGCGACATGCGTTACCTGCCGTCCGGCATTCAGGTGGGCAAAATGCGCGTGCCCCTGGGCGTGATCGGCATCATCTATGAGTCGCGCCCGAACGTGACCATCGACGCCGCGAGCCTGTGCCTGAAGTCGGGCAACGCCACCATCCTGCGTGGCGGCTCCGAGGCGATCAATTCCAACCGCGCCATCGCCGCCTGCATCCAGCAGGGCCTGGCCGTGGCCGAGTTACCGGCCGAAGTGGTGCAAGTGGTGGAAACCACCGACCGTGCCGCCGTGGGCGCGCTGATCACCATGCCGGAATTCGTCGACGTGATCGTACCAAGAGGTGGCAAGAGCCTGATCGAGCGCGTCAGCCGCGATGCCAAGGTGCCCGTTATCAAGCACCTGGACGGTGTCTGCCATGTGTTCATCGACATCGCCGCCGACCTCGACAAGGCGATCCGCATCGCCGACAACGCCAAGACCCACCGCTACGCGCCGTGCAACACCATGGAAACCCTGTTGGTGCATGCCGGCATTGCCGAGCGCGTGCTGCCGCCGCTGGCCGCCATTTACCGCGACAAGTCGGTAGAACTGCGCGGTTGCGAGCGCACCCGTGCGTTGCTGGGCGCGGACGTCATCGAGGCGACCGAGCAGGATTGGTACACCGAGTACACGGCCCCGATCCTGTCGATTCGCATCGTCGACGACCTGGACCAGGCCATCGAACACATCAATACCTATGGCTCCAAGCACACCGACGCCATCGTTTCCGAGCATTTCAGCGATGCCCGGCGTTTCCTCAACGAAGTGGATTCCGCTTCGGTGATGGTCAACGCCTCGACGCGTTTTGCCGACGGCTTCGAGTATGGCCTTGGGGCGGAGATCGGTATTTCCACCGACAAGCTCCACGCACGCGGCCCGGTGGGCCTCGAAGGGCTGACCAGTGAGAAGTACGTGGTGTTTGGCGACGGTCATGTGCGCACTTGATGACTAAACGCATCGGGCTGCTCGGCGGTACTTTCGACCCCGTGCACATCGGCCATTTGCGCAGTGCCCTGGAAGTTGCGGATGCCCTTGCGCTGGATGAGCTGCGCCTGCTGCCCAATTTCCGGCCGCCCCACCGCGACACGCCGCAGGTGGCCGCCGAGCAACGCCTGGAAATGGTGCGTGTTGCCGTAGAAGGTATATCGCCGCTGGTGGTGGACGATCGTGAACTCAAGCGCGATAAACCGTCCTACACTATCGACACCCTGGAGCTGATGCGCGCCGAATTGGCCGCAGATGACCCACTGTTTCTGCTTTTGGGCTGGGACGCATTTTGCGGCCTGCCCTCTTGGCACCGCTGGGAGGAACTCCTCCAGCATTGCCACATCCTGGTTTTGCAACGCCCGGATGCCGACAGCGAACCGCCGGATGCCTTGCGCAACCTGCTGGCCGCGCGGTCGGTAAGTGACCCCTTGGCCCTGACCGGGCCGAACGGGAATATTGCATTCGTCTGGCAGACCCCGCTTGCGGTGTCTGCCACCCAGATCCGTCAACTGCTGGCCAGCGGGAAGTCGGTACGTTTCCTGGTGCCTGACGCGGTCCTGGCCTACATCGATGCGCACGGGCTTTACCGTGCGTCGAACTAAAAAGGCGCGCTTGAACGCACGAACCGTGCAGCAAGCGCCCGAACATACGAGCAAAACGAGTTTTATATGACGAACAAAGACGTAAGCAAAGTTAAGCGCAAAGGCACCTTCAAAAGCGCGCCGCTGCCGGTTGAAGCCCACGTTGGCCCGGAACTGGCTGGCGAAGAGCTGGTGAAAGTCGCCGTGGCTGCCCTGGAAGACGTTAAAGCCCAGGACATCCAGGTGCTGGACGTGCGCGACAAGCAGAGCATCACCGACTTCATGATCATCGCCACCGGTACCTCCAACCGCCAGATCGGCGCGATGCTGGACAAGGTTCGCGAAGCCGTCAAAGCCCAGGGCGTCAAGCCACTGGGTGAAGAAGGCAAGGGCGACAGCGACTGGGTGCTGCTGGACATGGACGATGTGATCGTTCACATGATGACCTCCAACGCTCGCCAGTTCTATGACCTGGAGCGTCTGTGGAAAGGCGCCGAGCAGAGCCGTGCTGCCGATGGCAAGCACCACAGCCCGGAAGTGGGCCACGCGCACTTCGACAAGCTCAACAAAGACCAGGAATAAGGAACGGCTGTGCGCCTGCGTCTGATCGCTGTTGGTTCACGCATGCCCAAGTGGGTGGAAGAAGGCTGGCACGAATATGCCAAGCGTCTGCCCGCTGAGCTGTCGCTTGAGCTGGTGGAAATACCGCTCAATACCCGGGGCAAGAACGCCGACGTGGCGCGCTTTATCCGTCAGGAAGGCGAAGCCATGCTGGCCAAGGTCGGCCCCAATGAGCGCATCGTCACCCTTGAAGTGCATGGCAAGCCCTGGAGCACCGAGCAACTGGCGGTGGAACTGGATCGCTGGCGCCTGGATTCGCGCACGGTCAATTTCATGGTCGGCGGCCCCGAAGGGCTGGCGCCGGAAGTCTGTGCGCGGGCCGATCAGCGCTGGTCGTTGTCGGCGCTGACGTTGCCGCACCCGTTGGTAAGGATTCTGATCGGTGAACAGCTGTATCGCGCCTGGACAGTCCTGTCCGGGCACCCTTACCACAAATAGTCTGCGCCGCCCCCGATGACCCAACCGATCCGCATCAAGGACCACGAGAAAGACGCACGTCTGGTACGCGCGCGGGTGGTGTTCGGTGCTGTCTTGGTGGTGGTGCTGATGTGCGTGCTGATTGCGCGGCTGTATTTCCTCCAGGTGATCCAGTACGACTATCACTCCACGCTGTCGGAAAACAACCGGGTGCATGTGCAGCCGATTCCACCGACCCGTGGGCTGATCTTCGACCGCAATGGCGTAGTGGTTGCCGATAACCGGCCCAGCTTCAGCCTGAGCATGACCCGCGAGCGTTCCGGCGACTGGAAGCAGGTCCTCGATGTCATCGTCGAGGTGCTGCAACTGACGCCGGAAGACCGTGTGGTCTTCGAGAAACGCATGCGGCAGGGGCGCCGGCCGTTCGAGCCGGTGCCGATTCTGTTCGAGCTGACCGAAGAGCAGATCGCCCGCATTGCGGTGAACCAGTTCCGCCTGCCGGGTGTGGAAGTAGTGGCGCAGTTGGTGCGGCATTACCCGCAAGGGCCGCATTTTGCCCACTCGGTTGGCTACATGGGGCGGATCAACGAGAAAGAGCTGAAAACCCTCGACCCGATCAACTACAGCGGCACCCGCCATATTGGCAAAACCGGCATCGAGCGCTTCTACGAGGCCGAGTTGCATGGCCAGGTGGGTAACGAGGAAGTCGAGACCAATGCGCGTGGCCGCGTATTGCGCGTGCTCAAGCGCACCGACCCGGTGCCGGGCAAGGACATTGTCCTGAGCCTGGACATCAAGTTGCAGGAAGCTGCCGAGATGGCCCTGGGCGGTCGGCGGGGTGCCGTAGTGGCGCTGGACCCGAAAACCGGCGAAGTGCTGGCGATGGTCAGCCAGCCCAGCTTCGACCCCAACCCGTTTGTGACTGGCATCAGCTTCAAGGCCTACGCCGAGCTGCGTGATTCCATCGACCGGCCACTGTTCAACCGCGTATTGCGCGGCCTGTACCCACCGGGCTCGACCATCAAGCCGGCGGTAGCGATTGCCGGCCTGGATGCTGGCGTGGTCACGGCCTCAAGCCGGGTGTACGACCCTGGCTATTACATGCTGCCCAACTACGACCACAAATACCGTAACTGGAACCGCTCCGGTGACGGCTATGTCGACCTGGATACCGCGATCATGCGCTCCAACGACACCTATTTTTACGACCTGGCCCATAAACTGGGAATTGATCGGCTGTCTGCCTACATGGGTAAGTTCGGCCTCGGTCAGAAAGTCTCCCTGGACATGTTCGAAGAATCCCCCGGCCTGATGCCGTCGCGGGAGTGGAAGCGTGCGACCCGCCGCCAGGCGTGGTTCCCCGGCGAAACCCTGATCCTGGGTATCGGCCAGGGCTATATGCAGGCCACTCCGCTGCAACTGGCCCAGGCCACGGCGCTGGTGGCGAACAAAGGCGTGTGGAACCGGCCGCACCTGGCCCGGACCATCGAAGGCGAAAAGCCGGTGGACGACAACCCGATTCCTGACATCGTGCTGCGTGACCCGTCCGACTGGGCCAAGGTCAACCACGGCATGCAGCAGGTGATGCACGGGGCTCGCGGTACCGCACGCAAGGCGGCAATCGGCGCGCAGTACCGCATTGCTGGCAAGAGTGGTACGGCCCAGGTGGTCGCGATCAAGCAGGGCGAAAAATATGACCGCTCCAAGGTGCAGGAACGCCACCGCGACCACGCCTTGTTTGTCGGCTTTGCCCCGGCGGAAGACCCGAAAATCGTGGTGGCCGTAATGGTCGAGAACGGCGAGTCCGGCTCCGGCGTCGCGGCCCCCGTGGTACGCCAGGTGATGGACGCCTGGCTGCTGGCCGACGATGGCCGGCTCAAGCCCGAGTATGGCGGCCCCCCTTCAAGCCCCGAGGTTACGGCCCGTGAAGAGTAATTTTGACCGCATCCTCTCCAGTGAAGATGTGATGCGTCGCCGTGCGACGTTGCTGCAACGCATGCACATTGATGGCCCCTTGCTGATCCTGCTGCTGACCCTGGCGGCCGGCAGTCTGTTCGTGCTGTATTCGGCCAGCGGCAAGAACTGGGACTTGCTGATCAAGCAGGCGTCCTCGTTTGGCCTGGGCCTGCTGTCGATGGTGGTGATCGCTCAATTGGAGCCGCGCTTCATGGCGCGCTGGGTGCCCCTGGGCTATGTCGCCGGCGTGTTGCTGCTGGTGGTGGTGGACGTCATGGGCCACAACGCCATGGGCGCCACACGCTGGATCAACATCCCCGGGGTGATTCGCTTCCAGCCGTCGGAATTCATGAAGATCCTGATGCCGGCCACCATTGCCTGGTACCTGTCCAAGCGCACCTTGCCGCCGCAGCTCAAGCACGTGGCGATCAGCCTGATCCTGATCGGCGTGCCCTTTGTGCTGATCGTGCGTCAGCCGGACCTTGGCACTTCGTTGCTGATCCTCGCCGGTGGCGCGTTCGTGCTGTTCATGGGCGGATTGCGCTGGCGCTGGATCCTCAGCGTGCTGGCCGCCGCCGTGCCCGTGGCCGTGGCCATGTGGTTCTTCTTTATGCACGATTACCAGAAGCAACGGATTCTCACGTTCCTCGACCCGGAAAGCGACCCGTTGGGCACCGGCTGGAACATCATCCAGTCCAAGGCGGCCATCGGTTCCGGCGGAGTATTTGGCAAGGGGTGGCTGCTGGGCACCCAGTCCCACCTGGACTTCTTGCCCGAGAGCCACACCGACTTCATCATTGCGGTGATGGGCGAAGAGTTCGGCCTGGTGGGCATTTGCGCGTTGTTGCTGATTTATCTTCTATTGATTGGTCGCGGCCTGGTGATCACCGCCCAGGCGCAGACGCTGTTCGGCAAATTGCTCGCCGGCAGCCTGACCATGACTTTTTTTGTTTACGTTTTCGTCAACATCGGTATGGTCAGTGGCCTGCTGCCGGTGGTTGGGGTGCCGTTGCCATTCATTAGCTACGGCGGAACTTCGCTGGTGACATTGCTGTCAGCGTTTGGGGTTTTGATGTCGATTCATACGCATCGCAAGTGGATCGCACAGGTTTGAATAAGGTGAAGATGTCAATGCAAGTAATGCGCGGCTGGGCGACTCGGCATGCGACCTGGATGGGCCTGATCGGGCTGCTGGGGGCAACGCAAGAGGCGCGGGCCGGTGACTACGATGGCTCTCCCCAGGTTGCCGAATTTGTCGGTGAGCTGACCCGCGACTACGGTTTTGCCGGTGAGCAACTGATGGGCGTGTTCCGCGAAGCCCAGAAAAAGCAGGCGATCCTCGACGCCATTTCCCGGCCCGCCGAACGCGTGAAGCAGTGGAAGGACTATCGCCCGATGTTCCTTACTGATGCGCGCATCGCCCGTGGCGTGGATTTCTGGCGCCAGCACGAGGCAGTCCTGGCTCGTGCCGAGCAGGAGTACGGCGTGCCAGCCCAGGTGATCGTCTCGATCATCGGCATCGAAACCTTTTACGGGCGCAACACCGGCAGCTATCGGGTGATCGACGCCTTGTCGACCCTGGGCTTCGATTACCCGCCCCGCGCCGAGTTCTTCCGCAAGGAGTTGCGCGAATTCCTGTTGCTGGCTCGCGAAGAGCAGGTCGACCCGCTGAGCCTCAAGGGCTCCTACGCCGGGGCGATGGGCTTGCCGCAGTTCATGCCGAGCAGCTTTCGCGCCTACGCGGTGGATTTTGACGGTGACGGGCACATCAATATCTGGAGCAACCCCGACGATGCCATCGGCAGCGTGGCCAGCTACTTCAAGCGCCACGGTTGGGTTGGCGGCGAGCCGGTGGTTATCCGCGCCGATGTCACGGGCGAGCGCGCCGACGAGGGCCTGACCCAAGGTATCGAACCGGTCAAGACCGTCGGGGAGTTGCGAGCGCTGGGCTGGTCGAGTCAGAATGCGCCACGCGATGACATGCCGGTGACGGCATTCCGCCTGGAAGGCGCAAACGGCCCTGAATACTGGATGGGCCTGAAGAATTTCTACGCAATCACGCGTTATAACCGCAGTGTGATGTACGCCATGGCCGTGCATCAGCTGTCAGATGAGCTGGTTCAAGCACGGGGCAACAAGTAATGCGGGTATCGCCGTTCAAAAAACCGCTCAAGCTGGTGGCGTTCGCCGCGTTGTCCTTGTTGGTCGCCAGTTGCTCCACCACCCCTAACCGTGCGCCAGCCAAGAAGGCGGGCGGTGCGGTGGTCCGCGCCCAGCCGGGCCTGGACATCAACCGTGCGCACAAAGACGGCGCGCCGTGGTGGGATGTGGACGTGTCGAAGATCCCGGACGCCACGCCGACCCTGCACACCGGCCCGTACAAGGCCAACCCCTACACCGTGCTGGGCAAGAATTACTTCCCGTTGCAGGAATCCAAGACCTACGTGCAGTCGGGCACCGCGTCCTGGTACGGCACCAAGTTCCATGGCCAGAACACCGCCAACGGCGAAGTGTATGACCTGTATGGCATGAGCGCGGCCCACAAAACCCTGCCGCTGCCCAGCTATGTGCGCGTGACCAACCTGGACAACAACCGTACCGTGATCCTGCGGGTCAATGACCGTGGGCCGTTCTATTCGGACCGGATCATCGACTTGTCCTACGCGGCCGCCAAGAAGCTCGGTTATGCCGAAACCGGCACCGCACGGGTCAAAGTCGAAGGCATCGACCCGGCGCAGTACTGGGCCCAGCGTGGCAAGCCCGCGCCGTTGATGCTCAACGAACCGCCAACCCCGCAACCGCAAGTGACGGCCTCCACTGGCAAGATCGAGCAATGGACGCCGCCAGCGGCGCAGCATGCGCCTGATACCGTGGTGGTGCCTCATGCGGCAGCGGGCGCTTCCATGGCCGGTGGGCAATACCTGCAGGTCGGCGCTTTCGCCAACCCGGATGCGGCAGAACTGTTAAGGTCCAAGCTCAGCGGCATGGTCAGCGCGCCGGTCTTCATCAGCTCCATCGTGCGTAACCAGCAAACCTTGCACCGTGTACGCATGGGCCCGATCGGCTCACCAAGCGAAGTGGCGCAAGTGCAGAACAGCGTGCGCCTGGCTAACCTGGGGCAACCCAGCGTGGTCACCGCAGAATAAGCAGTAACGGTTTGATGGCTCAGGCGCGCCTGCGCGCTTGAACCCTGGTTGTTGGCTCGTTGAACAATAAAAACCCAGGGGCAAGGGGTGAGCGGGCAACCGAACACGTGACAGTCTGGAAGCGGGCTGTCTGAATAGTTTTGCCCGCGAGGGCAAGTTTCCATAAGCAATTTCGAGAGACGGATGAACATCACCACCTTAGCCAAACGTACGTGCCTGCTTATCTCGCTGATCATCACCCCGGCCGCCTGGGCGGTTGAAATGGTGCCGGCCTCCCCGCAACTGGCCGCCAAGTCCTGGGTCCTCATGGACGCCGCCAGTGGCAACGTGCTGGTCGAAAACGGCGGTGACGTGCGCCTGCCGCCTGCCAGCCTGACCAAGCTGATGACCGCCTACATCGCGACCCTGGAAATCCGTCGCGGCCAGATCGGCGAAAACGACCCGGTGACCGTCAGCGAAAACGCCTGGCGTACCGGTGGTTCGCGGATGTTCATCAAGGTGGGTTCGCAAGTCACCGTGAGCGACCTGCTGCACGGCATCATCATCCAGTCCGGTAACGACGCCAGCGTCGCCCTGGCCGAGCACATCGCCGGCAGCGAAGACGCCTTCGCCGACATGATGAACAAGACCGCCGGCGAGCTGGGCATGACCAACAGCCACTTCATGAACCCGACCGGCCTGCCAAACCCAGAGCACTATTCGTCGGCGCATGACATGGCGATCCTGGCACGCGCGATCATCCGCGTTGACCCGGTGCACTACGCGATCTACTCCCAGAAGGAGTTCTTCTGGAACAACATCAAGCAGCCTAACCGCAACCTGCTGCTGTGGCGCGACAAGACCGTCGATGGCCTGAAAACCGGCCACACCGACGAAGCCGGCTACTGCATGGTGTCGTCCGCCGTACGTGATGGCCAGCGCCTGATCGCCGTGGTATTCGGCACCAACAGCGAGCAGGCCCGTGCGGCTGAGACGCAAAAACTGCTGACTTACGGCTTCCGCTTCTTCGAAACCCAGACCTTCTACCAGAAGGGTGCTGAGCTGGCGACCGCGCCGGTGTGGAAGGGCGCGACTTCGCAAGTCAAGGCCGGCCTGGCCGACGACCTGACCCTGACCATGCCTAAAGGCCAGCTCAAAAAGCTCGCCGCCAGCATGACCCTGAACCCGCAATTGGTTGCGCCAATCGCCAAGGGTGATGTGATCGGTAAGGTTGAAGTGAAGCTGGACGACAAGGTGGTGCACAGCGCCGACCTGATCGCGCTGGACGCTGTCGAGGAGGGTGGTATCTTCCGTCGCGTATGGGATAGCATCCGTCTATTCTTCTACGGCTTGTTCAACTGATTGTGTGCACCTGCAAAGCCCCGCGTTGATCCAACGCGGGGCTTTGCCCGTCGCCACGGCTTAGCGCTTACGAGGCTGTTCTGCCATGACCGATAAAGAAGTAAAAGCGCCAAAAATCGAATTCCCTGTGACGGATTATCCTATCAAGGTAATCAGCGACACCGGTGTGGGCCGCAAAGACACGATTCTTGAGATCGTGCGTAAACACGCGACGATCAACGATAACCGGGTGGATGAGCGCTCCAGCACCACCGGTAAGTACACGACTATCCAGTTGCACATCGTTGCGACCGGTCAAGACCAGCTCTACGACATCAACAGCGAACTTCGGGCCACCGGCTTCGTGCACATGGTGCTGTGATGTCGCAAACCCTGGGCTTTCGCGAGCTCGGCCGGATGGCCTATGAGCCGGTCTGGCACGCCATGCAGCGCTTTACCAATGAGCGCGGCACCTCGGCTCCGGATGAAATCTGGCTGGTGGAACACCCGCCGGTCTTCACCCAGGGCCAGGCCGGCAAGGCCGAGCACTTGCTGCTGCCGGGGGATATTCCGGTGGTGCAGGTCGACCGAGGTGGCCAAGTGACTTACCATGGGCCCGGTCAACTGGTGGCTTACCTGCTGCTGGACGTGCGCAAGCTGGGGTTTGGCGTGCGCGACCTGGTCAGCCGCATGGAGACGTGCCTGATCGAGCTGTTGGCCAGTTACGGCGTGACCGCCGTGGCCAAGCCCGATGCACCGGGTGTGTACGTGGATGGCGCGAAAATCGCCTCCCTGGGGCTGCGCATTCGCCACGGTTGTTCCTTTCATGGCCTGGCCTTGAATGTGGACATGGACCTGGCGCCGTTCCGGCGCATCAACCCGTGCGGTTACGCCGGGCTTGCGATGACCCAGTTGAGTGACCATGCAACATCCATTGAATTTGCCGAGGTAAGTGCCCGGCTGCGCGCGCAGCTCGTCAAACACCTCGACTATGCAGAGCAGACGACCCTGACGGGCGGAATCGATTGATATGACTACTGATGTTGTGCAAACCATGATCCCGACGCTGGACATCACTGAGCGTCCAGCCCCGGCCCCGCGTGCCAAGGTGGAAGCCGGCGTCAAGCTGCGCGGCGCCGAGAAGGTTGCACGCATCCCGGTCAAGATCATCCCGACCACCGAACTGCCGAAAAAACCTGACTGGATTCGCGTGCGCATCCCGGTTTCGCCGGAAGTCGACCGTATCAAGTCGCTGCTGCGCAAACACAAGTTGCACAGCGTCTGCGAAGAAGCGTCCTGCCCGAACCTGGGCGAGTGCTTCTCCGGCGGTACCGCCACCTTCATGATCATGGGTGACATCTGCACCCGTCGTTGCCCGTTCTGCGACGTGGGCCACGGCCGTCCGAAGCCGTTGGACGTCAACGAGCCAGAAAGCCTGGCCATCGCCATCGCCGACCTCAAACTCAAGTACGTGGTGATCACCTCCGTAGACCGCGACGACCTGCGTGACGGCGGTGCCCAGCACTTTGCCGACTGCATCCGCGAGATCCGCAAGCTGTCGCCGAATGTGATGCTCGAAACCCTGGTGCCGGACTACCGTGGCCGTATGGACGTCGCCCTGGAAATCACCGCCGCCGAGCCGCCGGATGTGTTCAACCACAACCTGGAAACCGTACCGCGCCTGTACAAGGCTGCGCGCCCGGGGTCGGACTACCAGTGGTCGCTGACCCTGCTGCAGAAGTTCAAGCAGATGATGCCGCACATTCCAACCAAGTCTGGCTTGATGCTGGGCCTGGGTGAAACCGACGAAGAAGTCATCGAAGTCATGAAGCGCATGCGCGAACACGACATCGACATGCTGACCCTGGGCCAGTACCTGCAACCGTCCCGCAGCCACTTGCCGGTGCAGCGCTTCGTGCACCCGGACACCTTCGCCTGGTTCGCCGAGGAAGGCTACAAGATGGGCTTCAAGAACGTAGCGTCGGGCCCGTTGGTGCGGTCTTCGTACCACGCCGATGAGCAGGCCAAGCTGGTCAAGGCGAGCCTGGTTTCGTAAACAGCACCGCAAAATCGGTGTGCAAATGCTGGCCTGTGTGGGAGCTGGCTTGCCTGCGATAGCATCACCTCGGTGTCACTGATACACCGAGGCGCTTGCATCGCAGGCAAGCCAGCTCCCACATTTCGTTCTGCGTCATATTGGGAGAACCATGGATGAGTGCCGCCGTACCTGCACTGCGCCCCGAAGGCACCCTCGGCCTGATCGCCCCCGCCGGCCCCGCCGAGCTGGATGTTGAAAAAGCCAGGCAATGGATGCGTGCTCGTGGCTACGACCTGCATATTTTCCCGGGTGTGCACGAGCGCGACGGCTACCTGGCCGGTAGCGATGAAGTGCGCCTGCACGATTTGCATGCGGCCTTCGCCAACCCCGATATCGATGCCATCCTTTGCCTGCGTGGCGGCTATGGCACGCCCCGTTTGCTGGATGCCGTGGACTTCGACCTGCTACGCGCCAACCCTAAGCCGTTCGTAGGCTACAGCGATATCACCGCCTTGCACCTGGCGATCAACCGCTACGCGGGATTTGTGACATTCCACGGCCCGATGCTCAATGCCGACCTGCTCGGCGGCAAACAGCCGCCCACCGAGTCCTCCTTGTTCAGCCTGCTGCGTGGCCAACGGGGCGCCGGCAGTGTGCTGCCGCACCCGATGGCCTACCCGCTGACCACAATCGAGCCAGGTGTGGCCTGTGGGCGCTTGCTGGGCGGTAACTTGTCGATGATCGCCGCGGTCATGGGCACGCCGTACGAAATAGACGCCGATGGCATCATCCTGTTTATCGAAGACGTCAACGAACCGCTTTATCGCATCGACCGATTGCTGACTCACCTGCGGTTGGCTGGCAAGCTGGCTCAGGTCGCCGGTGTGCTGGTAGGGGATGTGGCGGGTGTGGATAACCTGGCGTTGGCACGTCTGCTGAAGCAGACCTTTGCGCCGCTGTGCATTCCAGTGCTGGCGGGTTGGCGCAGTGGGCATTGCGACCCGAACCTGACATTGCCGATGGGCGCCTTGGTGCGCCTGGATGCGGGGGAGCAGCGGGTGCTGCTGGAGCAGGATGTAGTCTTCAAATAATGGGCGCCTGTTGGGCCCCATTCGCGAGCAAGCCCGCTCCCACATTTTGAAATGCATTCCAAGTGTGGAGCTGGCTTGCCTGCGATGGCGGTGGTCGCGGTTTACTGACCCTGCAACGACTCCAGCAACTTCACCGTCGGATACCCATCCGCCGGCCAGCCCAGCGCCTGCTGCGCAGCCCGAATCGCCTTGCGCGTGTTGGCGCCAATAATCCCGTCGGCATTACCCGCGTCGTAGCCCTTGGCGCTGAGCGCCGTCTGCAGGTCAATGCGTTGCGAGCGGCTCAATGGCAGCTCATCTTTTGGCCAACTGCCCCGAATCACACCGCCACCGCCAAATCGCTCCGACAGCAAACCAACCGCCAGTGCATAGGACGACGAATTGTTGTACTTGAGGATCGCGCGGAAGTTATCCAGCACCAGGAACGCCGGGCCACGGTAGCCGGCCGGCAGCAGCAGGGCGGCGGACAACTGGTCGACATTGGCCGGCAGGCTCACGCCAGGGGGGAGTTGGATGCCCAGTTGCAGCCATTGCGCCACGGTCTTGCGCACGCCGCCATCGGCCAGGCTGTAGTCGAAGCCCGACGGCAGCGGCTGCACTTCAACGCCCCATGGCTGGCCTTTTTGCCAGCCGGAGCTTTGCAGGTAGTGCGCGGTAGAGGCGAGGGCATCGCCCGGGCTGTTCCAGATATCGCGGCGACCGTCACCGTCGAAGTCCACGGCGTGGGTGTTGTAGGTGGTCGGGATGAACTGGGTCTGGCCCATCGCCCCGGCCCAGGAGCCTTTCATCTGATCAGCCTGGATATCGCCATGCTGGATGATCTGCAGCGCCGCCAGCAACTGCGCTTGTGCAAAGGCCGGACGACGCCCTTCGTAAGCCAGGGTGGCCAGGGAACGGATTACCGAATTATTGCCCTGGAACTGGCCAAAGTTGCTTTCCATGCCCCACACCGAGACCAGCGCCTGGCGGTCAACGCCATAGCGCTCTTCGATGCGCTGCAGGATATCGGCGTACTTGACCAGCAACGCCTGGCCATTGCGCACGCGCAGCGGCGACAGGGCGCCCTCGATGTATTCCCACACCGGGCGGGAAAACTCTGGCTGGCTGCGGTCGGCACGAATCACCGCCATATCGGGGGTGACCCCGGCGAAGGCGTTATCGAACACCACGGGCGTTATCCCGGCTTGCAGGGCTTGTGCACGGAAGCCAGCCTGCCACTCGGCAAAGGTCTGGGTGGGTTGGATATCGAGATTGTCCACTGCCAATGGGGCAACTACCGCAGGCGCAATAGCCGGGGCGGTCTGGAGCTTGGGCAGGGGTTGAGCGTCCACAGCGGTGGGCTTTTCGGCGCAGGCGACGAGCAGAATGAGGCTGGAGGCAGCGATCAATTGGCGTAGGTGCCAACGACGGGAAAGACTAGAGGGCATGCACAGGTCCAGGGATTACCAATCAGGTACAGACCTTATCATGCCAGAGGGGCGCTTGCCTTCAGGCAGCCAGAAAGTAAGAAGCCTCCCAGCTATTAGACTGGAAGGCTTCGCGGCGGTAGCTGCCTTTGCCTTTGCCGGCGCGTTCCTGACGGCTGCGGAACAAGGGCTGGGCGATGATGGATTTGGCCTTGTTGGGGCCATGCTTGGATGGCTTTTTGCTCATCGTGGGTTCTCTCGCTTGGGGGTGGAATGCAGCGGTGCAAATCATCTGCCGAAGTGGGCTGGCTGTAAAGCCCGACGATAACCCCCTGTAGGAGCGAGCTTGCTCGCGAAAACCTCACAGACGCCGCGTTCATTCAGAAAATACGCGTTATCGTTGACGTTTTTCGCGAGCAAGCTCGCTCCTACATTGGGTTTAGCTGGGTTATTCGGCAGGCAACGCCAGGCGCTGGCCGGCCATTAACAGCGACAGACGGCTCAGGCTCATCCACGGCGAGCCGGCTGCCTGGCCTTTGATCTGTGCATCGATGCGCTGGGCTTCCAGCAACAGTTGCGCCCAGCGTTGCGCCGAGTGCCGTTGCAGGGCTTTGCTCATCAGGGGTTTGCGTTTGTCCCACACCGGTGGCCGGGCCTGGCTGAAGCATTTGTCCAATGGTGTGCCCTGGCTGTATTGCAGGGCAATGTTCGCCAACACCCGCAGCTCGCGGGCCAGGGCCCACAGAATCACCGGTGGTTCCACCCCTTCGCCGCGCAGGCCTTCGAGCATGCGCAGGGCGTGGGCCGGCTCGCCGTTGAGGATGGCATCCACCAGGCCGAACACATCGAAGCGCGCGCTATCGGCCACTGCCCCTTGCACGGTTTCGACGGTGATCTGCCCGTCTTCAGCCATCAACTTGAGCTTTTCGATCTCCTGGGCGGCGGCAAGCAGGTTGCCCTCGACCCGAGCGGCGATCAGCTCCACGGCATCCTGTGTCGCCGCCAGGCCTGATTGGGACAGGCGCTGACGAATCCACTGCGGCAACTGGTTGCTGTCCACCGGCCAGATCTGGATGAACTGAGTCTGTGGACCTTCGACCAGGGCCTTGCCCCACTTGGTTTTCTGCGCGCTGCCGTCGAGCTTGGGCAGGCTGATCAGCAACACGGTGTCTTCGGCGGGGCGCGAGCAGTATTCCATCAGGGCCGCTGCGCCTTTATCGCCCGGCTTGCCCGAGGGCAGGCGCAGTTCCAGCAGGCGTTTTTCGGCAAACAGCGACATGCTCGCGCCAGCTTGCAGCAGCGTGCCCCAGTCGAAACTGGCGTCGGCGCTGAACACCTGGCGTTCATCGAAGCCCTGTTGGCGGGCGGCGGTGCGGATAGCGTCGGCCGCTTCCTGGCACAGCAACGGGTCATCGCCGCTGACGATGTACACAGGCGCAAGGCCACCTTGCAGGTGTTTGGCGAGTTGGGCGGGGGCAAGTTTCATAGGCGGGGCGAACGGGGCGCCAGGGGCGCCCCGTCTGGCTTACTCGACAGGGACTTCAACAGGCGACTGTTTCGGCGTGTTGTCTTCATATTCCTGCGCGGCTTTCAGGGCGTCGGCGTCAGCCTTGGCCTTGTTGTCGGCCACTTGCTGCAGCTCAGCCAGTTTTTCCGGGGTGAGCATTTGCAGGCGAGTCATCATGCGCTGGATCAGCTCACGACGCATTTCCTTGCGCACCTGAATGGTCTCGGAGTCCGAACCCACCAGGTTGTTGCCATCGTGGCTCACCACTTTCTGCACCTGGATCTTGTCACCCATCAGCGGCAACTGATCACGGCCTTGTATTTCGAACATCAGCGCCGTGTTCAGCTCGACGTCGGACGCACGGCCGGCACTGGCGTAGCTGATATTGCGCTGGGTTTCGCGCTCATCCGTCAGGATCAGCTTGTAGGTGGCGCCGTTGTACACGTGCACACCGCTGTTTTCCAGGGTCTGGCGCAGCTGGGTGACGGTTTCGCCGTAGGCGTTGCGGGCGCTGACGTCGAGTTCCTTGAGCGACAGCTCATTGGTGCCGGTGCCGCGCAGCTGGAAGCCGCAAGCGCTCAACAGCACGGCAAGGCCCATAACCAGCAGATTGCGTTTGATCATTTTGTTGCTCCCCTTGAAACCAGGTGGGCCTTCTCGGGCCCTAAAGGTTTAGTTCGGCGCGGGGCCCAAGCCCCGCGCCCGATCCGATTTAGCTGGCGACGATATTGACCAGTTTGCCGGGCACCACGATCACCTTGCGGATGGTCAGGCCTTCGGTAAAGCGCAGCACGTTCTCATTGATACGTGCAGCCGCTTCAACCTCTTCACGGCTGGCGCTGGCCGGCATGTCGATCTGGCCACGCAGTTTACCGTTAACCTGGATGACCAGTTGCAGCGTGTCCTGCACCAGGGCGCTGTCATCTTGCACCGGCCAAGCGGCATCAATGACGGCACCGTTGTGGCCCAGGCGGCTCCACAGTTCATGGCTGATGTGCGGCGTGATCGGCGCGAGCAACAGGGTAACTGTTTCCAGGCCTTCCTGGATCAGCGCACGGTCTTGTTCGCTCGCCTGCGGGGCTTTTTCCAGCACGTTCATCAGCGTCATCACCTGGGCGATGGCGGTGTTGAATTTGTGGTTCTGCCCGACGTCCTGGCTGGCCTGGCGAATAGCCAGGTGGATGCTGCGGCGCACGGCTTTCTGCTCGTCGTTCAAGGCGCCGAGGTCCAGCTTGCCCGGCAGGCCCTGGCTGACATGGGCGTGGGCCAGGCGCCAGACGCGCTTGAGGAAACGGTGCGAGCCTTCGACGCCCGAGTCGGACCATTCGGCGCTCATATCGGGCGGCGAGGCGAACATCATGAACAGGCGGCAGGTGTCGGCGCCAAACTGATCGATCATCGACTGTGGGTCGACGCCGTTGTTCTTGGACTTGGCCATCTTCTCGGTGCCGCCGATTTCCACCGGCAGGCCGTCGGCTTTCAACTTGGCGCTGATCACCTTGGCCTTGCTGTCACGCTCAAGCTCGACGTCCGCCGGGTTGAACCAGGTGTAGGCGCCATTGGCTTCGCGACGATAGTAAGTATCGGCGATCACCATGCCCTGGGTCAGCAGGTTCTTGAACGGCTCATCGGAGCTCACCAGGCCTTCGTCACGCATCAGCTTGTGGAAGAAGCGCGCGTACAGCAGGTGCAGGATGGCGTGTTCGATGCCACCGATGTACTGATCCACCGGCAACCAATGGTCGGCTGCGGATTTCTCCACCAGGCCACCTTCATAGTGCGGCGAGGCATAACGAGCGTAGTACCACGAGGACTCGACGAAGGTGTCCATGGTGTCGGTTTCACGCTTGGCCGGCGCGCCGCATTTAGGGCAGCTGCACTCGTAGAACTCAGGCATGCGTGCCAACGGCGAGCCAGCGCCATCCGGCACTACGTCTTCTGGCAGCACGACCGGCAGTTGGTCTTCTGGCACCGGCACGTCACCACAGGTTTGGCAGTGGATGATCGGGATCGGGCAGCCCCAGTAGCGCTGGCGGCTGATGCCCCAGTCGCGCAGGCGGAACTGGGTGCGCGAGGCGCCGAGGTTTTTCTTGATCAGGGCCACTTCCATGGCGTCGAACGCGCCCTGGAAATCCAGGCCGTCGAATTCGCCGGAGTTGATCAGCGTGCCGTGCTCGCCGTAGGCGTCTTGCCACGGAGCGGGGTTGGTGTCGCCCGAGCTGGTGCGTACGACCGACTTGATCGGCAGGTTGTATTTGGTGGCGAATTCAAAATCGCGCTCGTCGTGCGCCGGCACGGCCATGACGGCGCCATCGCCGTAATGCATCAATACGTAGTTGGCGACCCAAACCGGCAGTTTCTCGCCGGTCAGCGGGTGCTCGACGAACAGGCCGGTTGGCAGGCCCTTTTTCTCCTGGGTGGCGACGTCGGCTTCGGCCACGCTGCCGCCTTTGCATTCAGCGATGAACGCCTGCAGCTCAGGGTTGTTCTGTGCGGCCTGGGTGGCCAGCGGGTGTTCGGCGGCCACGGCGACGTAGGTCGCGCCCATCAGAGTGTCAGGGCGGGTGGTGAACACCTTGAGTGCGCCCGCTTCGCCGATGGAGTCGACGTTGTACGGGAACTGCACTTCCATGCCCTTGGATTTGCCGATCCAGTTGCGCTGCATGGTCTTGACCTGTTCAGGCCAGCCCGGCAGGTCGTCGAGGCTCGACAGCAGTTCGTCCGCGTAGGCGGTGATCTTGAAGTAGTACATCGGGATTTCGCGCTTTTCGATCAGCGCGCCGGAACGCCAGCCGCGACCGTCGATGACCTGTTCGTTGGCCAGTACGGTCTGGTCGATCGGGTCCCAGTTCACGGTGCCGCTTTTTTTGTAGATCACGCCTTTTTCGAACAGGCGCGTGAACAGCCATTGTTCCCAACGGTAGTAATCGGGCTTGCAGGTGGTGACCTCGCGGGACCAGTCCACCGCCAGGCCCAGGCTGCGCAGCTGGGTCTTCATGTAGGCGATGTTTTCGTAGGTCCACTTGGCGGGCGCCACGTTGTTTTTCATCGCGGCGTTTTCTGCCGGCATGCCGAAGGCGTCCCAACCCATGGGTTGCAACACGTTCTTGCCGAGCATGCGCTGGTAGCGCGAAATCACGTCGCCGATGGTGTAGTTGCGCACGTGCCCCATGTGTAGCTTGCCGCTGGGGTAAGGGAACATCGATAGGCAGTAGTACGTCTCCTTGCCTGGCTGTTCACTGACTTCAAAGGACTTTTGCTCGTCCCAGAAGGTTTGGGCGGCATTTTCTATTTCACGGGGCTGATATTGTTCGTGCATGGCTACTTTTGAACTGGATAGGGGTGGCCTAATCCTCTTCGGTGCACTGTCCGGGTTGTTCGACACCAAGAAGCGGCGCGTCCGTGCCCAAACCCTGCGGGAAGTGGAGTTACAGGAAGCGCCGTAGCATACATGACCCCACTCTATCGAGGGAAACCCTGATTGCGCGGCAAGGGCCGTCTGTCGCGGCACCGGGCAGGCGCAGCAACGGGGGCTACGCTGTTTAGTGGGGAGCAAGTATTTCTTCAATGAGGTGAGGGGATGGTTGAATCGCAGCGAACTTTAACGAAACCGCAATTGTACGAAGGACTGATCGACCGTTTGGGTCGGGCATTGGATGCCGCAAGAACCGCAGGCCGATTGCGTGATGAACGGCCTCTGGAGCTGGAGTTGCGAGGCTTGAGCCAGGCGGAACTTGAATTGATCAATAACTACCTGGCGTTGAATCACGACCGCGCCTCCCATGGGCAGGCTTCCCCGCCCGCTCATTCGGCCAAGGTCATCTGGCTCAAAGACCTGGCGACCGGCCGCAGGCCAGAGAACTTGCGGTCTGTGCGGTGCAAGTGAGCCCCGCGTTATCCGTTAGCGTTATCAAAATGTTGTCGGTAAGGATTGTTGCAAAACCCCGTTGCATCTAGGCTTCGGGCATCTTTGGAGATGCCCGATGCCTTTTCGTTATTTCATTAAACAACTGTTGTTACCGCCCGGTATTTTTCTGCTGTTGTTGGCGTGTGCCTGGTGGTTTCGCCGCAGCCGTCCGCGCCTGGCGGGCTTGTGCTTTGCCCTGGGGCTTGGCGGGATGTGGTTGATCAGCCTGCCCGTGATGGTGCAGTGGGGCGCCCGTGCCCTGGAGACAGAGCCACCGTTGGCCCGGGAAGAATGGGCCACCCTGGCCCAACGGGCCGACGCGATTGTGGTGCTGGGCTCGGGGCGCGAGCGCGGGGACATTGCGTGGGGCAGCGACCAGCCCACCGGTATTGGCCTGGAACGTGAGCGTTTTGCCGCGCGGCTGGCCAAGGCATCCGGGTTGCCGGTGCTGACCAGCGGCGGCTTGCACTACGGCACGCCGCCCAGTGAGGCCGAGCTGATGGCGGTGTCGATGCAGGATGATTTCGGTGTTAGCGTGCGCTGGAAAGAAGAGTGCAGCCGCACCACCTGGGAAAACGCCCAGATGAGCGCCGAGATTTTGCTGCCGCAAGGTATCAAGCGTGTAGTGGTAGTGACCCAGGCCTGGCACATGCCGCGTTCGGTGTGGAGCTTTGAGAAGGCCGGCTTCACCGTGGTGCCGGGGCCGGTGGGCTTTCTGGGTGTGGACCATGGCCGGCCGCTGGGCGGCTGGATGCCGGACGTCAAGGCGGTGTGGCAAAGCGGGCAGTTGATTAACGAAGCGGTGGGGCAGGTGGGGTATCGGTTGTTCTACCGATAGGTGCAACGCAGGAGATCAATTGTGGGAGCTGGCTTGCCTGCGATAGCGGCCTGACAGCCGACGCCAATCTAGCTGACACCCCGCAATCAAACTGTGGGAGCGGGCTTGCTCGCGAAGACGGCCTAACAGTCAACACAGTTGGACCGGGTACATATCCGTTATTTAGGTAACGGCCACTTGGGGTTCCGCCCTGACGGCGGCTCACTTTCGAAAAGCGCGAAAGTAAGCAAAGCGCTCTTGCCCCACCACTCGGCACCTCGCTTAGGCTCGGTGTGCCCGTAATCCGCCAGTGATTTGGGGGGCCGCCGCCACGCGCCATCCATGGCGCGGGGCGGCTAAACCGGCATCCCTGCCGGTTTACCCCCCAAATCCCTGTCGAATTCCGGCCAGCGTGGTTTAACGGGGCGCCTAAGATCAAAAGCAGATCAAGAGCGGCTCGCTTCGCATCGTGGTTACCGGCGGCTGCGGCGAACTGCACAGTTGTGCAGATACCTATCGCCATCGCAGGCAAGCCAGCTCCCACAGGTCAGAGCGTTTTGGACATTCGTGCGGCCAGCAGAGCCCAGCCAAACAATGCCAGGCACACAATGATCAACGGCCACGAGCGCCATTGCAGGTACGGCGTGAGGTTGTGCATCGGCACCACCTCCCCATAGAGAATGCCACGCTCGAACTGCGGGATCTGCGCGGTGATCTGCCCAAACGGGTTGATCAGCCCGGTCACGCCGTTGTTGGTGGCGCGGATCATCCAGCGGCCAGCCTCCAGCGCCCGCATCTGCGCCATTTGCAGGTGTTGCAGCGGGCCGATGGAGCGGCCGAACCAGGTGTCGTTGCTGATGGTCAGCAGCAGGTCGCTCTGGGCCGACAGGCCGGCGGCGAATTCGGGGTACACCACTTCATAGCAAATGAACGGCGCAATCTGATAACCCTTGGCCTGCAGCATGGGCTGGTCCGAAGGGCCACGGGCGAAGTCCGACATGGGCAGGTCGAAGAAGGCAATCAGCCCGCGCAACATGTCCTGCAACGGCACGTACTCGCCAAACGGCACCAGTTTTTGCTTGAGGTAGGTGCCGTCGCCTTCACCGACCACGGTGATGCCGTTGAAGTAGCGCTTCTGGTGGTGCACTTCCTGGCGAATCGG
Source organism: Pseudomonas salmasensis (assembly GCF_014268375.2). Lineage (NCBI taxonomy): Bacteria > Pseudomonadati > Pseudomonadota > Gammaproteobacteria > Pseudomonadales > Pseudomonadaceae > Pseudomonas > Pseudomonas salmasensis. Next base: position 2,739,256 of record NZ_CP077083.1, on the reverse strand, counting down.
TACCCCGGTGATCAACGCGGTGTCCCGGTCGGCGGCAAACTTGCCCATCATGCCCAGGTAGCCCTCCACGGACTCCTTGAGCACCGGCACGGCGGTTTCCGGCCAGACCAGCAGGTCGACACGCTTGGAGCTCAGGCTCATGTCGCGGTACAGCGCCAACTGTGCATTGAGCTGGTCGGGGTCCCACTTCATGCTTTGCTCGACGTTGCCCTGAATCGCGGCCACGCTCAGCGGCGCGCCAGACGGCGACGTCCAGGTGTGATGCTTGAGCGCCAGGCCAATGGCCCAGGGTGCAACCAGCAATAACAGGCCCGCGCCGATGAAGGCATTGCGCTTGCTGGCCAGCAGGCGCGGCAGGTTGCACAGCAATGCGGCGGTGAGTGCCAGGGCGAAGGAAATCAGCCACATCCCGCCCAATGGCGCAAGGCCGGTCAATGGCCCGTCGAGTTGACTGTAACCGGAGTACAACCACGGGAAGCCGGTAAGGAACCAGCCACGAAAGGCTTCCTGGCCGACCCACAACGCGGCGAACGTCAATGCATCCGCCAGCGGTGCTTCGTTACGGCGCAACCAGCGCGCCCATAGCCAGGCGGGCAGGGCGAAGAACCAGGCGATGGCGGCGGTGAACAGCAGCATCAGGAACCCCGCCAGCAGCACCGAAGCGCCGCCGAAGTGGTGGATGCTGTAGTAGATCCAACTGGTACCAGCGCCAAACAGGCCGAAGCCGAAACACCAGCCACGGCCTAGGGCCTGGCGGGGCGAGAGTTCCCGCAGGCCGATATAGAACAGGCCGACCGCTACCAGCGCCAACGGCCAGATATCGAACGGCGCCAGCGCCAGGGTTGTGATGGCGCCGGCCACCACGGCCAGCAAATTACCGGGCCAGCCGGGTGCGATCATACGGCGCATGTCAGTCCTTAGCGGGCGATAGGTGTCAATCGGATCAGATGGATACGCCGGCTATCGGCATTGAGGATGCGGAAGCGATACGCACCGATCTCGGTGGTTTCATTACGCTTGGGCAGGTGCCCGAACGCACTCATCACCAGGCCGCCGACGGTGTCGAACTCATCGTCCGAAAACTCGCTGTCGAAAAACTCGTTGAAGTTCTCGATGGGCGTCAGCGCCTTGATCAGGAAATCACCGCTGGGCAGCGGCTTGATGTAGCTGTCTTCTTCGACGTCGTGCTCGTCTTCGATGTCGCCGACGATCTGCTCCAGCACGTCCTCGATGGTGACCAGGCCGGCCACGCCGCCGTATTCGTCAATCACGATGGCCATGTGATTGTGGTTGGCGCGGAACTCGCGCAGCAGCACGTTCAGGCGCTTGGACTCGGGCACGAAGGTGGCCGGACGCAGCAGGTCCTTGATGTTGAAGCTGTCGCCATTCTCCTTGAGGATCAACGGCAGCAGGTCCTTGGCCAGCAGGACACCCATGACGTCGTCATGGCTTTCACCGATCACCGGGTAGCGCGAATGCGCCGAGTCGATCACGGCCGGGAGGAATTCCCGTGGGGTCTGGGTCGCCTTGATGCTGATCATCTGCGAGCGCGGGACCATGATGTCGCGTACTTGCAGGTCAGCCACCTGGATGGCGCCTTCGACGATGGCCAGCGCTTCGCTGTCCAGCAATTTGTTCTGGTGTGCATCGCGCAGCAGCTCCAAGAGCTCCTGGCGGTTTTTCGGCTCGTGGGCAAAAGCCTGGGTCAGTTTACCCAGCCATGACTTCTGCCCGTTGCTCGATCGGTCTTCGCTCATAGCGATTACTCTAAATCCTTTGATATGACAGTTGAGTGTTGATCAGCTTTCGTCGTCTGCGTACGGGTCGCGGTGACCCAGTTCTGCAAGCAACGTTCGTTCCAGTGCTTCCATTTCTTCGGCTTCGTCATCGTCTATATGGTCGTAACCCAAGAGATGCAAGCAGCCGTGGATGACTAGATGGGCCCAATGGGCCTCAAGTTCCTTGCCTTGTTCGGCAGCTTCTCGCTCGACCACCGCGACGCAGATCACCAGGTCGCCCAGCAACGGGATATCCAGCAATTCGTCGGGGACGTCGGCGGGGAAGGACAGCACGTTGGTGGCGTAGTCTTTGTGGCGCCACGTGTGGTTCAGCTCACGGCCTTCGGCCTCGTCCACCAGACGAATGGTCAGCTCCGAGTCGGCGGTGCGCTGGCGCAAGGCCAGTTCACACCACTGGCGGAACTGGGCTTCGCTGGGGGCGGGCGCGTCGGTGGCCAGCTGCAGGTCTAGCTCAAGCATCGTGGCGAGCGTCCTTGGCGGGCGCGTCGTCGCGGTGTTCGAAACGCTCATAGGCCTCGACAATGCGCTGCACCAGCGGGTGGCGTACCACATCCTTGGGCATAAAATGCGTGAAGCTGATACCCGGCACGTCCTTGAGCACCTCGATCACCTGGCCCAGGCCCGACTTGGTGCCCTTGGGCAGGTCGACCTGGGTGATGTCGCCCGTGATCACGGCGGTTGAGCCGAAACCGATACGGGTGAGGAACATCTTCATCTGCTCGACGGTAGTGTTCTGGCTTTCGTCGAGAATGATGAAGCTGTTGTTGAGCGTACGGCCACGCATGTAGGCCAGCGGGGCGATCTCGATCACCTGGCGCTCGATCAGCTTGGCCACGTATTCAAAGCCGAGCATTTCGTACAGCGCGTCGTAGAGCGGGCGCAGGTACGGGTCGATCTTCTGGGCCAGGTCGCCGGGCAGGAAGCCGAGCTTTTCGCCGGCCTCGACCGCTGGGCGCACCAGCAGGATGCGCCGCACTTGCTCGCGCTCCAGGGCGTCGACGGCGCAGGCCACTGCCAGGTAGGTCTTGCCGGTACCGGCCGGGCCGATGCCGAAGTTGATGTCGTTGCCGAGGATTTCCTTGACGTACTTCTGCTGATTCAAGCCGCGTGGGCGAATCATGCCTTTTTTGGTACGCAAGGCCACGCTGGCTTCGGCCACCGGGTTGTTGGCCAGGTCTTCCACGGCCGATTCCTGCAAGTATAGGTGCACGGTCTCCGGCGACAGCTCGCTACCCTTGGTTTCACGGTAGAGACGGCGCAGCAGGTTTTCTGCAGACGTGGTGTGTTGGGGTTCACCAATGAGCTCGAACTGATTGCCGCGGTTGCGGATCTCGATGCTCAGGCGTTGTTCGATCAGGCGCAGGTGCTCGTCGAACTGTCCGCACAGGTTGGCGAAACGGCGAGCCTCAAAAGGCTCGAGGATAAAACGATGGGGTTCTGCTATGGGTGCGTTCAAGGTTGCTTTTAGCCGCCCTTTGGCTGATGAGGTGAGAGAGAGAATAACGCCAGGCGCCGGTGTGCGAAAGCACTTAAATAGCCTGGCCCCACTCTCGATAAACCTGAAGAAACCCTGTAGGAGCGAGCTTGCTCGCGAAAAACGTCAACGATAATGCGTGTTTGCTGAATGAGCGCGGCGCCGGTGAGTTTTTCGCGAGCAAGCTCGCTCCTACAAAAAAGCCTTAACTGACTGGCATTAAAGCAAGCCAGCTCCCACATTTTGATCTTCGTCAGGTCAGCGAGATCAGTTGATCAACGAGCCACGCAACGAGTGTGGCTGCGCCGCATCAATGTGCACATCGGCAAACTGGCCGATCAGCGTGGGATTGTCGCAGCGGAAGTTGACGATTCGGTTGTTCTCGGTACGCCCCTGCAACTCACCCGGGTCTTTCTTCGAATAATCGGTGACCAGAATGCGCTGGATCGAACCGACCATTTGTCGGCTGATTTCAAAGCCCTGTTGATTGAGGCGATGTTGCAGCGCGTTCAAACGCTCTTTTTTCAACGCCTCCGGGGTTTCATCCAGCAGGTCGGCAGCCGGGGTGCCCGGGCGCTGGCTGTAGACGAACGAGTAGGAGAAGTCGAAACCGACGTCTTCGATCAGCTTCATGGTCTGCTGGAAATCTTTCTCGGTTTCACCCGGGAAGCCGACGATAAAGTCCGAGCTGATGCAGATGCCTGGCACGGCGGCGCGCAGTTTGCGCAATTTGGATTTGTATTCCAGCGCGGTGTGGTTGCGCTTCATCGCCGACAGAATGCGGTCCGAACCCGATTGCACCGGCAAGTGCAGGTGCTTGACCAGCTCTGGTACTTCGGCGTGGGCCTGGATCAGGCTGTCGGAAAACTCCAACGGGTGCGAGGTGGTGTAGCGGATGCGCTCGATGCCGTCGACGGCGGCGACCACGCGGATCAATTCCGCCAGGTCGGCCAGGCGCCCGTCATCGGTCTGGCCACGGTAGCCGTTGACGTTCTGGCCCAGCAGGGTCACTTCGCGCACGCCGTTTTCAGCCAGGTGGATGATTTCTGCCAGCACATCGTCAAACGGCCGGCTGACTTCTTCGCCACGGGTGTAAGGCACCACGCAGAAGGTGCAGTACTTGCTGCAGCCTTCCATCACCGACACATAGGCGCTCGGCCCGTCGATGCGCGGTTCGGGCAGATGGTCGAATTTTTCGATTTCGGGGAACGACACGTCCACTTGCGGCAGCTTGGTGACGCGTGCGGCGTCGATCATTTCCGGCAGGCGGTGCAGCGTTTGCGGGCCGAACACCACATCGACATAGGGCGCGCGGTCGCGGATCGCAGCGCCTTCCTGGCTGGCCACGCAACCGCCGACGGCGATCACCATGTCCGGGTTGGCCAGTTTCAATTCACGCCAGCGGCCCAGCTGCGAGTACACACGGTCCTGGGCCCGCTCGCGGATCGAGCAGGTATTGAGCAGGATCACGTCGGCATCTTCGGCGCGGGCAGTGACTTCCAGGGCCTGGTGTTCGCCCAGCAAGTCGACCATGCGCGAGCTGTCGTACTCGTTCATCTGGCAACCGTGGGTTTCGATGTAAAGCTTCTTGGCCATGGGAATCGTCAACTGGTGGTAAAGAACCGCGCATTATAGGGGGCATGCCCATTGGTTCCTAGCGCTGTGCATCGGGTGCCATGCTATAGTTCGCGCCCTCTTTTATATCCCCATGTGTTGTTCGCCCACCATGACCAAACGTGAAGCTCCAATCTATAAGGTGATTTTCCTCAACCAGGGCCAGGTGTTCGAAATGTACGCCAAGCAGATCTATCAAAGTGATCTGTGGGGCTTCCTGGAGGTGGAAGAGTTCGTCTTTGGCGAGCGCACCCAATTGGTAGTCGACCCAGGCGAAGAAAAGCTCAAGGCCCAGTTCGAAGGCGTGGTGCGCAGCTTTGTGCCGATGCATTCGATTGTGCGCATCGATGAGGTCGAGCGCCTGGGGACGCCGAAGATCAGTGAGGCTCGGGGCATGAGCAATGTGATGCCGTTTCCGATGCCGATGCCTGAGAAGTAGGGCTTTAGACCGAGGGGTGTCTATCGCAGGCAAGCCAGCTCCCACACTCGACCGCGTTTCAATGCTGGAATGCAGTCAACTGTGGGAGCTGGCTTGCCTGCGATAGCGATGTAAGGTCTACAAAAAATCAGGGAAGGGGTGAGAACGGCGAACGCCCATCAGCACTCTGCAATTCTTGCAGGTAGTTGCGGAAAATCTGCCCCAGCACCTGGGTTGCCACTTCCAGTTCATCGCGCTGCATGTGCTCGGCGACTTCGTCGGCGGTGTCCAGTGCGTCTTCAGCGCCGTTGACCGCGGCCATTTTCAGCACGATGTACGCCTGGACGTTGTTGGCCGGCACGCCTTCGCCTTTGAAGAACATGTTGCCCAACTGGTATTGCGCCTGGGCGTGGCCCTGCAACGAGGCTTTCTCGAAGTAGCTCAACGCTTTGTTGAGATCAACGGCCGGGTTCTTGCTGTCGTGGTAGTACTCGCCCAACTCGTATTGCGCCTGCGCATCCCCGTCCTCGGCCTGTTTCTGGCACGCGCTCAGGGCTTCGGCCTGGCTGTCTGGCTGGGTATTGAGGGTGCAACGACCCATCGCTGGGATTAACAACGAGTTGCCGCCGGCCTGGGCATGTGCCAGTAGCGGTTGAAGGAGCAACAGGCAGCCCAGAACCAGGGTGCGGCCGGTGCGTTTCATGGGAATCGACTTACCTCTGACGGGGCGCGCGGACCCTCGAGGGAGTCCAATAAGCGCGCATTATGAAATAAGCAGGCCTCTGCTTACAAAGTCTTTACTCGTTTTTCTGCTGCTTAGGCAAGTTATCTGCCGGATTGCAGGGCAATTCTCGAAAAAACCAGGAATTGTCTGTAAGCAAAGTAGCAAATCTGACGCTGCCAGGGGCAACGTCAGCGGTTGCCGTCACTTATTTCAGGGCCGCAAAGGCGCGCTCGGCAGCATCCAGGGTCAATTTCAGTTCGGCTTCGCCATGGGCGATCGACGTGAAGCCGGCTTCAAAGGCGCTCGGTGCCAGGTACACGCCGCCTTCGAGCATCAGGTGGAAGAAGCGCTTGAACAGCTCGGCATCGCTGCCCATCACGTCATCGAAGGTGACGATATCGTCGGCGCCGCTGAAGTACAGGCCGAACATGCCACCGGCCTGGGTGGTCACGAACGGGATGCCAGCGGCATCGGCGCGCTGTTGCAGGCCGTCGAGCAGGCGTGTGGTGTAGTCGGTCAGTTCGGCGTGGAAGCCCGGGCGGCTGATCAGGCGCAGGGTGGTCAGGCCGGCGGCCATTGCCAGCGGGTTACCCGACAAGGTGCCTGCCTGGTAGACCGGGCCGAGCGGGGCGATGTGTTGCATGATCTCGCGCTTGCCGCCGAAGCAGCCTACCGGCATGCCGCCGCCGATGATCTTGCCGAAGGTGCTCAGGTCCGGCGTGACGCCGTAGTAAGCCTGGGCGCCACCAAGGGCGACCCGGAAACCGGTCATCACTTCGTCAAAAATCAGCACCACGCCATGCTTGTCGCACTGCTCGCGCAGGCCCTCAAGGAAACCCGGTGCCGGGGGTACGCAGTTCATGTTGCCGGCGACTGGCTCGACGATGATGCACGCCACGTCCTGGCCAACTTCGCTGAGCATCTGCTCGACGGCGGCGATGTCGTTGAACGGCAGGGTCAGGGTGTGCTTGGCGAACGCCGCAGGTACGCCAGCGGAATTGGGTACGCCTTGGGTCAGCGCGCCGGAGCCGGCTTTTACCAGCAGGCTGTCGGAGTGGCCGTGGTAGCAGCCTTCGAACTTGATGATGTTGTCACGGCCGGTAAAACCACGGGCCAGGCGGATCGCGCTCATGGTCGCTTCGGTGCCGGAGCTGACCATGCGTACCATCTCCATCGACGGCACGATCGAGCAGACCAGGTCGGCCATCTCGGTTTCCATTGCAGTCGGGGCGCCGTAGGACAAGCCGTGTTGCAGTTGCTGGCGCACCGCGTCCAGCACGTCCGGATGGCTGTGGCCGAGGATCATCGGGCCCCAGGAGCCGACGTAGTCGACATAGCGCTTGTCGTCTTCATCGGTGACGTAGGCGCCTTCGGCATGCTTGAAGAACAACGGCGTGCCGCCCACGCTCTTGAACGCACGCACGGGGGAGTTCACACCGCCGGGGATGTGTTTCTGGGCGTTGGCAAACAGGGTTTCGGAACGGGACATGATCGGGCTCTCTAAACTGAAGATTTAAGAAGGTCGTTGAATGCACGGGCGCGGCGGGTGACTTCCTGGGTGCTGTCGGCACCGAACAGGCCATGGACCACGGCGAGCAGGTCGGCCCCGTGGGCCACCAGCGGCTCGGCGTTCTCCAGGGTGACGCCGCCGATCACGCAGATCGGCAGGTGCAGGCGCTTGCGGGCCTGGGCCAGCATGTCAACGGTGGCGGCAGGTGCGCCGGGTTTGGTCGTGGAATTAAAGAAACGGCCGAAGGCGACATAGCTGGCGCCTTCTTTGGCGGCCTGTTCGGCCAGCTCGATCTGGCTGTGGCAGGTGGCGCCGATGATCGCCTTGGCGCCGAGCAGTGCCCGGGCCGAGGTCATCGGGCCGTCGGTCTGGCCCAGGTGCACGCCGACGCCCAGGCGCGCGGCCAGTTCGGCATCGTCGTTGATGATCAATTGAGTTTTGTAGCGCGAGCACAGTTCATACAGCTTTTCGGCTTCACGCAGGCGCCGTGCCTCGTCGCTGCTCTTGTCGCGGTACTGCAACAGGGTGACGCCACCGTCCAGCGCCGCCTCGACGTAGGCGAGGAATTTGCCGGCCAACAGTTGGCTGTCGGTAATGGCGTAAAGGCCGCGTAGTTTCATCGGGCAAACCCCTTGCTGACGAGCGATAAGTTACGAGCAGAAATCCAGCGGCAATCGGCGCGGCACGAACTGGCCCTGGCCGAGTTGTTCGGCATCGCGCAGGGTACGCCACGTGTAGTTGAGGGCCGTTTGCACGGCGCTGGCCAACCCTTCGCCTTGGGCAATGCGCCCGGCCAGCGCACTGGCCAAGGTGCAACCCGAGCCGTGATAACTGCCGGGCAAGCGCTGGCAGGTAAAGGTCTGGCGCGTACCGTCGCGGCTGTACAGACGGTTGTGCACTTCGTGCTCATCGCCATGGCCGCCGGTGATCAGCAGGTGCTTGATGTACGGCAGCAGCTTCTCGGCGCAGTCGTCGGCGCTGCCGTCGGGCAGTTCCGCGAGGATCCGCGCTTCTGGCAGGTTGGGGGTGGCGATCAATGACAAGGGCAGCAGCCGCTCGCGCATCGCATAACCGACCTCGTCCTTGCCCAGGCTACCGCCGCCGCCGGCGCGCAGCACCGGGTCGCAGACCACCGGCAAATGCGGGTGCGCCTGCAGCAGTTCGATCACGGTGTCGACCATCGCGGTGGAGCCGAGCATGCCCAGCTTGACTGCCGCAACTTCAGAGTCGCCGAGCACGGCATTGGCCTGGGCCAGTACCCACTCACGGTCAAGCACGCGGAAGTCACTGACATTGACGGTGTTTTGCACGGTCAACGCGGTGACGGCCGGGGCCGCGTGGCAACCCTGGGCGAGCAGGGCTTCGATATCTGCCTGCAGGCCGGCGCCCCCACTGGGGTCGTGGCCGGAGAGACAGAGGACAACGGGGCGAGAACTGTAGATATTCATGGTGCGCGAGCTTACCACCAAACGCTTTTTGCGTGGCTGCCTGGCGATGGCAGAAGTTTGCCGCTGCGGCGCGACTTGCCGTGGCTGAGCGCTGCACTGAAATGAGCTGAAAGCATTGTCCTAGAGCTGTCCTAAAAAAAGTTCCTGCGGTGGCTAATGGCTTTTACTGGCTATGCTAAAGTGCATCCAAACAACTTACTGTATCGCCGGTGTACGTCTTCTCAAAAGGAATGGGGGGCTTTTGACACAACCGGACCAGGCTACGCTGGGGCTCTATGCGCTATTTGCTGATGTTTATATTGTGCGGGCTGCCGATGCTCGCCAGCGCCGTCGAGTTCAACCAGGACACGCGAAGCCTCCCGTTGGGCCGGGTCATGCAGGTGCTCGAAGACCCAACCGATGCCCTCACCATCGCCGATGTCAGTTCTCCCGCCTATGCCGCCCAATTCAAGACCCATGACAAAGACACCCTCAATGCCGGCTATTCACGCTCGGTGTTCTGGCTGAAGGTCAACCTGCACTACACCGCCACAGACCCCCGCGCACCACGCACCTGGTTTTTGGAGCTGGCCTACCCGCCGCTCAATCGCCTGGACCTTTACCAGAACGACGGTACCGGGAATTACCGCCTCACCGCCCGCACCGGCAGCGCGTTGCCGTTTTCCAGCCGTGAGGTGAGCCAGAGCAACTACCTGTTCAAGCTCAGCTTCTTGCCCGACCAGCAACAAACCGTCTACCTGCGCTTGCAAAGCCAAGGCTCTATCCAGGCGCCGCTGACATTGTGGGCCGGCACCGCCTATATGGAAGAGCAACCGCTGCGTTTGTATGTGCTGGGGGCCATCTACGGTGTGTTGCTGGGCATGCTGATCTACAACCTGTTCATCTACCTGAGCGTGCGCGACACCAGCTACCTGTATTACATCCTCTATATCGCCTCGTTCGGCTTGTATCAGTTGTCGGTCAATGGTGTAGCGGTGGAGTACTTCTGGCCGAACAACCCGTGGTGGGCGAATGCGGCGGTTCCCTTTCTGATCGGCTCGGCGGCCTTGTTCGGCAGCCTGTTCGCGCGCAGCTTCCTGCACACCGCGCAGCACAGCCGCTGGCTCAACCGCATCCTGCTGGCGCTGGCGGCCTGTGGTGGGGTGGTGATGGCACTGGCGTTGTTGACCAGTTACGCCGTGGCCCTGCGCCTGGCTACTGCGCTGGCGCTGGTGTTTACCGTGACCATCTTTGTGGCGGCCATCAAGGCCTGGTACTGCGGGCAGCGCATGGCGCGTTATTTCATCATCGCCTGGTCGGCCTTCCTGCTCGGCGGGGTGGTCAATACCCTGATGGTGTTGGGTTACCTGCCTAACGTATTCCTGACCATGTACGCCAGCCAGCTCGGTTCAGCCATTGAAGTGGCGCTGTTGTCCCTGGCTCTGGCCGACCGTATCAACGGCATGCGCGAACAACAGGCACAGATTCTGCTCGATGCCAGCCAGAAACTCGAAGCGCTCAACCAGCAACTGGCCCGCAGCAACCGCCTCAAAGACGAATTTCTCGCCACCCTGACCCACGAACTGCGCACGCCGATGAACGGTGTGATCGGCTCGTTGGAGCTGATGCAAACCGTGTCATTGGACGATGACATGACGCAATACCAGCAAACCGCCGCCGGCTCGGCGCGGGACATGATGCGCATGGTCAACGGCATCCTCACCCTCACCGAGTTGCAGGCCGGTCGCCTAGTGGCCCAGCCGCAAGTGTTCAGCCTGCGCGGCACGCTCGACACCTTGCGCCAGCAGTTCACCGGCAGCGCCCAGAGCAAGGGCCTGGCGTTCTCCATTGATATAGCCGATGAGGTACCGGATCGGCTGATCGGCGATGCCGACAAACTGCTCCAGTGCCTGGATTGCCTGCTCGATAACGCCTTCAAATTCACCCACGTCGGCGCGGTGCGCTTGCGGGTGGTGGGCGTGCCGCAAGGGAATGGCGCCTTGCACCTGAGCTTTATCGTCACCGACACCGGTATCGGCTTCGCCTTTCTCGATGAGGCCACGCTGTATCAGCGTTTCTTCCAGCTCGATGGTTCGATGACGCGTGAATACGGCGGCCTGGGCATTGGCCTGGCGATCTGCCGGCAGTTGATCGAACTGCTGGGCGGGCGTCTGACCCATCATTCGGAGCCCCGTAAAGGCAGCCGCTTCCAGTTGGACGTGGACGTCAGTGCCGTGCCGCAGCAGGTGACGCCGGCCACGCAGATGCTGCCTGCACAGCGTGCGCCTCAGGAATGCACGGTGCTGCTGGTGGACGACAACAGCGTGGGCCAGTTGGCGGTGCGTGGCATGTTGCTCAAGCTCGGTTACCGGGTCAAAACCGTGGACAGCGGCCCGGCGGCCCTCGCTGCATTGCAAGGGCACAGCTTCGACGCCGTGCTGTTGGACGTGCCAGAGGGTGGCTTTTCGTTGTGCTGCCAGATTCGCGCACTGCCCGGCTGCGGTGAATTGCCGGTGATCGCCCTGAGCGCTTCGCCCACTGGGCCGGAGCGTGAGCGCTGCCATGGTATTGGCATGACGGATCGGCTGGCCAAGCCGGTGCGTTTCGACGCCTTGCAGGCGGCGCTTGAGCGCAGCGTGCTGTGTGCGGATGAGGGTGAAAGCGCCGAGCATTCGGCGCGTATGCCACTTTTTTAAGCGCGGTGGCGATGCTTAACTGGAAAAACCGGCCTCAATCGATCCGTGTTTTTTGTAGGAGCGAGCTTGCTCGCGAAGAACCTCAACGATAACGCGCCCCGCCTGGGTTAGCGCGTTACGCTCAGGTTTTTCGCGAGCAAGCTCGCTCCTACAGGCAGCCTGAAATCGACGTGGCCTTTTTTTCAGGAGGCCCGTCATGAACCTGCATCAGTTTGCCGAAACCCACGACGTTACCAACCAGCCACCGTCCCTGGACGGCACCAACCTGTATCGCATCGACGTGCCTTTGCAGGAATGGTCGCGCCGCTTTGGCGCCGGCTGGGCCGAGTCGCGCATGGATGCCTACGGCGCGCTGGCGGGTGGGCCGTTGATGGCGGCCGGGTTCCTGGCCAACCAGAACAAACCGGTGTTCAGCAGTCATGACCGTTATGGCCATCGCATTGACCTGGTGGAGTTTCACCCGGCTTATCACGAACTGATGCGCACCGCCGTCGAGCATGGCCTGCCGTCGTTGCCGTGGGCCCATCCGCAGGCTGGCGCCCATGTGGCGCGCGCGGCGATGACGTACCTGCACAGCCAGGCCGAAGCCGGCAGCGGTTGCCCGCTGACCATGACCTTCGCCTGCGTCCCGGCTTTGCGCCTGCAACCTGCGCTGGCGGACTTCTGGCTGCCGAAGATCCTCAATACTCAGTACGACCCGCGCAATGTCGGTATCGCCCACAAGGCCGGCGCCACTATCGGCATGGCCATGACCGAGAAGCAGGGCGGCACCGACGTGCGCGCCAACACCACCCGCGCCTACCCCGTGGGCGCGGGCGGCCCCGGCCAAGCCTACGAGCTGGTGGGGCATAAGTGGTTCTGCTCGGCGCCGATGTGCGATGGTTTCCTGACCCTGGCCCAGACCGACAAGGGCCTGACCTGTTTCCTGCTGCCCCGGCACCGTCCGGATGACACGCGCAACGAGTTCTACATCCAGCGCTTGAAGAACAAACTCGGCAACTGCTCCAACGCTTCCAGTGAAGTGGAGTTTCGCGGGGCCCTGGCTTGGATGGTCGGTGAAGAAGGCCGCGGCGTTCCAACCATCATCGAAATGGTCGCCATGACCCGCTTCGATTGCATGGTCGGCTCCAGCGCCTTGATGCGCCAGGCGCTGACCCAGGCCAGCCATCACTGCGCCCATCGCCAGGTGGGTGGCCGCGTGCTCAGCGAGCAGCCGCTGATGCAGAACGTGCTGGCCGACCTGGCCCTGGAAAGCGAAGCGGCCCTGGCCTTGAGCCTGCGCATGGGGCGCGCCCTGGATCATCTGGATGAGGCGCATGAAGCCAAATTCGCCCGGCTGGTCACGGCCGTGGGCAAATACTGGATCTGCAAGCGCGCGCCCGCGATGATCAACGAAGCCGCCGAATGCATGGGCGGTGCCGGGTATGTGGAAGACAGCATCCTGCCGCGCCTTTACCGCGAGGCACCGGTGAATTCGACGTGGGAAGGTTCCGGCAATGTGCAGTGCCTGGACGTATTGCGTGCACTGTCCAAAGAGCCCGGTGTGCTTGAGGTGCTGTTTGTCGAACTGGGCGATGGCCACGGCCACAAACAGTTGGCGCGGCATATCGAGCAGTTGAAGGCGGCGTTCATGGACACCCAGGACATCCAGTATCGGGCGCGGCAACTGACCGAGGACATCGCCCTGGCGTTGCAGGCCAAGTTGCTGTTGGAGGCGGGCAATGCGGCGGTCAGCGATGGGTTTATCGCCAGCCGGTTGGGTGAGTCGTCGGGGCGCGTATATGGCACCTTGCCGCGTGGCGTCGACGTGGAAGCGATTGTCACCCGCTCAACCCCGACGTTTCCTTGAATCAACACGGTCAACTGTAGGAGCGAGCTTGCTCGCGAAAAACGTCAACGATAACGCGTGTTTCCTGAATAAACGCGGCGCCTATGGGTTTCTCGCGAGCAAGCTCGCTCCTACATGGTATTACCCCTCCCACATTTTAAGGTGCATTCCAATCCTGTGGTTTCGGTGACGCTTGGATACAGGCAAGATAAAGGCCTGCAAGTCAGAACACAGGATGCTTACCGTGACCGAAGCTTTTGTTGTCGTTAAAACCGCCGAAGAAGCCGTGGACCGGCTGGCGGCGCTGCATGAGCGTGCCACTGGCGCGCTCAACCAGGCGCTCAAGCAATACCTCAAGGACCGCGTCGAGCCCGACGCCGCGCAGCGCGCGTTGTTTCGCTACCCGGAACTGCGCCTGACTTACCACTGCCACGGTGAAGTCCCACAGACCACTCGGGCGTACGCCAAGGTGCAACTGCCGGGTACCTACAGCGTCACCGTGACCCACCCGGCCGCGTTCCGTAAGTACCTGCTGGAGCAACTGGTGCCGCTGATGCACGACTTCACCGTGACGGTGGAAGTAGGCGTCAGCCAGCAGAACATCCCGTACCCCTATGTGGTGGAGCAGGGCGATGAACTGGCCGGCTCCGGCGTTACCGCCGCGACCCTGGCTCGCGTGTTTCCCAGTACCGACCTGTCCGCCGCCACCGATGGCATTGCCGATGGCCTGTACGACTGGGAAAACACCGACCCGCTGCCCCTGGCCCTGTTCGATGCCGCCCGCGTGGACTTTTCCCTGCGTCGCCTGGTGCATTACACCGGCAGCGACTGGCGCCATGTGCAGCCGTGGATCCTGCTGACCAACTACCACCGCTACGTGGACCAGTTCATCCTGCATGGCCTGGAGCAACTGCGCAGTGACCCGCGTTTTATCCGCATGGTGCTGCCCGGCAACGTGGTGATCGACAAGAGCATGGACCACGGCGAAGCCTCGGCCATTGCCGCCGGCGTGGTGTGGCACCGCTACCAGATGCCGGCGTATCACCTGCAAGCCACTGATGGCCACGGCGTGACCCTGGTGAACATCGGCGTGGGCCCGTCCAACGCCAAGAACATCACCGACCACCTGGCCGTATTGCGCCCGCATTGCTGGCTGATGATCGGCCACTGCGGCGGCCTGCGCCAATCCCAGACCATCGGCGACTACGTACTGGCCCACGCCTATATGCGCCGCGACGGAATTCTCGACCGCGTGGTACCGCCGAACATCCCGATTCCGGCCCTGGCCGAAGTGCAGTTGGCGCTTCAGCAGGCGGCGGCCAAGGTCACTGGCGAAAAAGGCGAAGAGCTGAAAAAACGCCTGCGCACCGGCACCGTGCTGACCTATGACGACCGTAACTGGGAACTGCGCTGGGCCCAGGAGCGCCCGCTGATCAACCTGTCCCGCGCCGTGGCCGTGGACATGGAAAGCGGCACCATCGCCGCCCAGGGTTACCGTTTGCGCGTACCTTACGGCACCTTGTTATGCGTATCGGACAAACCCTTGCACAGCGAGATCAAGCTGCCAGGCTCGGCCAACGCGTTCTATGAGCGTGCGGTCAGCCAGCACTTGAAGATCGGCATCGAGGCGGTGGACCTGTTGCGCACCGAACTCAACTCCTTGCACTCGCGCAAACTGCGCAGCTTCGACGAGCCGCCGTTCCGCTAAGCGGTTGGGATGGTCATTTAGCGGTCAGGCCACTAGCATTGTCGGTCCTGACCGTTAGATGTTCCTTTGCCATGTCCCGTCCCACTCGTCCCGATTCGCGCCGCCCTGGCGTGAAACCTCCGCACTCTGCCGCTCGCCGCGTTGCCAAGGCGCCACCGGCCGAGCCGAAGTTGATCCTGTTCAATAAACCTTTCGACGTGCTGACCCAGTTCAGCGACGAAGGCGGGCGCGCGACCCTCAAGGACTTTATTGATATTCCCGGTATTTACCCGGCAGGGCGCCTGGACCGGGACAGCGAGGGCCTGCTGCTGTTGACCAACGATGGTCAGCTACAAGCGCGGATTGCCGACCCCAAGCACAAGCTGGCGAAAACTTACTGGGTGCAGGTGGAAGGCGAGCCGACTGAAGAACAGCTGCAACGCTTGCGCGATGGCGTCGAACTGAACGACGGGATGACCTTGCCTGCCGAGGCACGGCAACTGGATGAACCAGCATTATGGCCGCGCAACCCGCCGGTGCGTTTTCGTAAAAGCGTGCCCACCCACTGGCTGGAATTGGTGATTCGCGAAGGGCGTAACCGCCAGGTACGGCGCATGACCGCGGCAGTAGGCTTGCCGACCCTGCGCCTGGTGCGCGTGCGTATTGGTGAGTGGTCGATCGACGGCCTGGATCAAGGCCAGTGGAAGGCAGTGCCGGCGCGTTTATAAAGCGCCGGACTCGATCAGGCCGATTACCACGCTCTTGATGATGAACGCGGCCACGCCCAGGCCCAGCACGAAAAACAGGATGAACGAACCAAAGCGCCCGGCCTTGGATTTCTTCGCCAGGTCCCAGACGATAAAGCCCATGAAAATGATCAGGATGCTGACCAGGCCAGTCATCATCCATTCTTCAAACAGGGCGGGGTCGATGTTGTTCATGGGGCTCTTCCGACAAGACAAGCGAGCAGTATACGGCAGCGTCACACCGGCAACATTGACCTGAGTCCTGCACGGTCAAACTGTGGGGGCCCTGATGCCACTGTAGGAGCGAGCTTGCTCGCGAAAAACTCACAGACGCCGCGTTCATTCAGGAGGCACGCGTTATCGTTAACGTTTTTCGCGAGCAAGCTCGCTCCTACAGTTGAACATCGTTGTTCTCAGGTGCGCAGGTGGGTCAGGGGCAGTTCGGTGCTGTTCAATACCTGATTGAGCACAAAGCTGGAACGCACGCTGGTCACGCCTTCAATCCGCGTCAGGTGGCCCAGCAGCAGCTTCTGATAATGGTCCATGTCCGGCACCACCACCTTCAACTGATAGTCCGCATCCATGCCGGTCACCAAACTGCACTCCAGCACTTGCGGCAGGGTGCGGATGGCGGCTTCGAAATTCTCGAAGCGTTCCGGCGTGTGACGGTCCATGCCGATCAGCACGTAGGCCGTAAGGCTCAGGCCGAGCATCTTGCGGTCGAGCAGGGCGACCTGGCGGGCGATGTAGCCGTCGTCTTCCAATTGCTTGACCCGGCGTGAGCAGGGCGAAGGCGACAGGCCGATGCGTTCGGCCAGCTCCTGGTTGGAGATCCTCGCGTCGCGCTGCAATTCCGCCAGAATACTCAGGTCGTATCGGTCAAGCTTGCTCATTGGGTTGGCCTTTGTCGTAACTATTGCGGTGAATTATCCATGAAGGGTTAAAAATTGCGCAAGCACTGTTTATTGACGCAATCTTCGCAATCCTCTGCCCGCCCGCCACGCCTATGATTACCAACAGAATCACCGCCTGGACAACAGTCCACAGCAACGCGCCCAATCAGGCCCGTTGCGGCCGCCGCCCCAGCAGGGTTGAGCCGGCCTCCAGGCTGCACATTGTCCACAAGACGGCGTGAGGTGAGCCAACGTCAAAAGCGTTGAGCCAGGACGAAATTCTCAAGGGGTGGCCGACGGGTCACCCCTTTTTCTTTGTGCGCGTTTTGCCTTCAGAAAATAGTTCTCGTGACTGATAACCTGTCTCAGAACCGGGCGAGGCTTTTCCAGTCTCATGATCAAGCCCCAATCCGCAGTGAGGAAAAGCATGAAGCGCATCTGGCGTATGGCAGGTGTTGGTTTGCTGGTGGTCAGCGTCGGCTCCCAGGCAATGGCCGACGAACGCGATAACTCACCGGGCCAGGGGCATGGGCCGCAGGGGCAGCATGAACGGGGCCCCGAAGGTGGGCCGCGGCCTGAGCATAACCTGCCGATCCAGGGCCGGCCCGACACCGTGCGCCAGACCCAGGAGCCGCGCCAGGGTTATTACCGTGATATTCCCAGACGCCCCGATGACAACAGGCATTGGGAGGCCGGTGGCCCTGGGCCGCGTGTGGGCAATGACCATCCCAACTATAACCGCTGGCCAGGTCGCCCCGACGGTCATGGCAATGGCTGGGGCCCAGGCCCGCAGCATCGCCCCGGTTATGTCATCGACCGTTTCCCAGACCGCAATTACCGCGTGCCTTACCGTGGCCAGGACTACTTCTTCTCGGGTGGCTACTGGTATCGCCCCCAAGGCCCTCGCTACGTAGTGGTGACGCCGCCCTACGGCATCCGCGTGCATTACCTGCCGGACTACGCACGTGAAGTGTGGGTAGGCGGCTCGCTGTTGTTCCTCGCCGCTGGCGCCTATTACGCCTACGAGCAAAGCACCCAGCAATACGTGGTGGTGCAGCCGCCGGCGCAAGTGCCATCACCCCAGCCAGCGCCGCAAGGCAACGGCTATGACGTAGTGGCCTATCCTGTCAATGGCCAATCCCCGGCCCAGGTCCAGCAGGACGGCTACGACTGTTATCGCTGGGCGGTGCAACAAAGTGGCTTCGACCCGCGCACCGTCACCTACGCCCCGGACCCTGCGGTGGTGCAAACCTACCGCCAGGCCCAGGGCAACTGCCTGGGCAGTCGGGGGTATCAGGTGCAGTACTAGGCCTTGTTACCGGTGACCACTTCGCGTGGGTCGGCGTGCACCAGCACTTCGGCTTTCGGGTATTCCCGGTGAATGGCATCGGCGGCCTGGTCGCTGATGCCATGGGCCACCGACAGCGTCAATTCCCCCGGCAACTCCAGGTGCAACTGCACAAACCAGTGGTTGCCGGAAACCCGCGTACGCAAGTCGTGGGCACCCAGCACGCCGGGCACGCCACGGGCCAGTTCCAGCATGTGCTGGCTGACGTCCGGCGGTAACTCCTCATCCATCAGCACGGCAAAGCTTTCCCGGGCGATCTGGATCGCGCTCCACAGAATGTAGGCGGCGATTCCCAGGCCGAACCAGGCGTCGACCTGATGAAAGCCCACCCCAGCCAACACCAGCGCAATCAGGATGCTGCCATTGAGCAGCAAGTCTGAGCGGTAATGCAGCGAGTCGGCACGCACCGCGTTGGAGCCGGTCTCGCGCACCACGCGGTGTTGCAGCATCAGCAGGGCCACGGTCAGCGCCAGGGACAAAATAATTACGCCGATACTCAACCACGGTGCCCCGACCGGCTCCGGATGCTTGAGCCGTTCATAGGCCTGCAGCGCAATCAGCACCGCACTGCCGGCGATAAACAAGGCCTGCGCCATCCCCGCCAGCGACTCCGCCTTGCCGTGTCCATAGCGGTGATCGTCATCGGCCGGGCGCAGGGCGTAATGCACCGCCAGCAAGTTCAACAGCGAGGTCACGCCGTCGAGCAGTGAGTCGGTCAACCCGGCGAGCATGCTCACCGAGCCGCTGAGCCACCAGGCGATGGCCTTGGTCACAATCAACACACAGGCCACGCCCACCGAGGCGCGGGTGGCCAGGCGCAAGAGCCTTGCGTGTTCGGGGCTGCTGGTCATGGGCAGCCCTTACGCGGCAGGCTGCAGGCCCAGGGCCGCCAGTTGCTGCACGCTGCCCTTGAACTGGATCAGGCGTGGGTCGTCCAGCGGCAAGGTGCGGCCGGTTTCTTTCTGGATGATGCTTTGCAGCTTGGCGTTATCAACCGTGCCGTCGGCGCCGATGGCTTCGTGCAGTTTCTCGGGGTCGACCTGAGCTGTTTTGCCCGGCTCGAAGTAAATAGCGCCCGTGGCGAAGTCGACACCGAAGGCGATCAGCCCGGGGATCACATAAAACAACAGGCCGAGGGCATCGAGTACCGCGATGGTCGGGTCGATCTTGCCGTCGATCTGGCCACGGCGGTCGGGGTAGAAAATCGACCCGCAGGCGGTGAGTTGGCTCAGCAGGGTGACGGCGAGGACACCGCCGATGACACGGGAAGCGATACGCATGAAAAAGTCTCCTGAACATATTTAAGGGTGACTATAAGCCAGATCGGCCAGACGCCGATGAACCAATGTGGGAGCTGGCTTGCCTGCGATTGCGACGGTTCAAAAAATACAGCGGCAACTGTCACACCGCTATCGCAGGCAAGCCAGCTCCCACCTTTGACTGCATTCACAGCCCAAAGCGTGGGTGTTTTTGAGACCCGCATCGGCATCCGGCAGTTCGCCGTTATACTCGCCGCTCTGCTTTGGAGCCAGTATGAATTCGTTGCCGATCGATGATGTTTTACCCGCCCTGCGTGACGCCTTGGCGCATCGCCATGAAGCCGTGCTGGAAGCGCCCCCCGGCGCCGGTAAAACCACCCGCGTGCCCTTGGCCTTGTTGCATGAGCCGTGGCTTGCCGGGCAAACCATCCTGATGCTCGAACCTCGGCGCCTGGCCGCGCGTGCTGCTGCCGAACGGCTGGCCAGTGAGCTGGGCGAAAAGGTCGGTGAGACCGTGGGCTACCGCATCCGCCTGGACAGCAAAGTCGGCCCCAATACGCGTATCGAGGTGGTCACCGAAGGCATCCTCACTCGCCGCCTGCAGGACGACCCGGCGCTGGATGGCGTGGGCCTGTTGATCTTTGACGAGTTCCACGAGCGCAGCCTCGATGCCGACCTGGCGCTGGCCTTGAGCCTCAACGGTCGCGAGTTGTTTCGCGACGAGCAGCCGCTGAAAATCCTGCTGATGTCCGCCACCCTTGAAGGCGAACGCCTGGCCGGCCTGCTGGATGACGCGCCGATCCTGCGCAGTGAGGGACGCATGTTCCCGGTGCAGATGCGCTGGGGGCGACCCTACCAGGCCGGCGAGTTTATCGAGCCGCGCGTGGTGCAGACCATCCTCGAAGCCCTGCATGACGAGACCGGCAGCGTGCTCGTTTTTTTGCCGGGGCAAGCGGAGATTCGCCGGGTCAACCAGCAACTGGCCGACGCCCTGGGTGATCGCCCTGATGTGCTGCTGTGCCCCCTGCATGGCGAGCTGGACCTCAATGCCCAGCGCGCCGCCATCGACCCGGCACCGGCCGGCAAGCGCAAAGTGGTGCTGGCCACCAACATCGCCGAGACCAGCCTGACCATCAACGGCGTGCGCGTGGTGATCGACGCCGGGCTGGCGCGGGTGCCGCGTTTCGACCCCGGCAGCGGCATGACCCGCCTCGACACCCAGCGCATCTCCCGCGCCAGCGCCACCCAACGCGCCGGCCGGGCAGGGCGGTTGGAGCCGGGGGTGTGTTACCGATTGTGGTCCGAAGACCAGCACGACGGTCTGGCCGCTTATGGCAGCGCGGAAATCCTCGCCGCCGACCTGGCGGGGCTGGCCTTGCAACTGGCCCGTTGGGGTGTGACGCCCAACCAGTTGGTGTGGCTGGACGTACCACCGACTGCCGCGTATGCCCAGGCTCAGGATCTGTTGCAACGCCTCGGCGCATTGAGCGAAGAAAACCTCACCGCCCATGGCCAGAAGATGGCCGAGTTGCCCGCTCACCCGCGTATTGCCCATCTGTTATTGCGTGGCCAGGACTTGGGTCTCGCCGCCACCGCCTGCGACGTGGCAGCCCTGTTGGGCGAACGCGACATCTTGCGCGGCGGCGGTGCCGATTTGCACAGCCGCCTGGCGCTGATGTCCGGTGAAGAACGTGCGCGCGGCACCCAAGGTGGCGTGCAGCGCGCAAAGCAGTTTGCACGGCAATACCGTGGCTACCTGCGCGGCAAGGCGACCCAGCCGGTGGACAACCCCGACCACCCACGCTGGCTCGGCGCCTTGCTGGCGCTGGCCTACCCGGACCGCGTCGCCCAACAACGCCGCCCCGGTGGCGCTGAATACCGCCTGGCCAATGGCCGAGCGGCGTTGTTTGCCGAAGCCGACAGCCTGATGAAACAACCCTGGCTGGTGATCGCCGACCTGGGCAGCCGCCAGGGCCAGCGCGAAGAGCGCATCTACCTGGCGGCGGATTTTGACCCGGCGCTGTTCGACACAGTACTGGCCGAGCAAGTGCGCAACGTCGACCAACTCGACTGGGACGAGCGCGAAGGCGTTCTGCGTGCCGAGCGCCAGCGCAAAGTCGGCGAACTGGTGCTCAGCCGTGAACCCTTGACCGGCCTCGACGAGTCCGCCCGCAGCCAGGCGCTGGTCAACCTGGTGCGCCGCAAAGGCCTGGAACTGCTGCCCTGGACCCCGGAACTGCGCCAATGGCAAGCCCGTGTGATGCTGCTGCGCCAATTGGACGCCGGCAAAACCAGCGAGTGGCCTGACCTCAGCGACAAGGCCCTGCTCGCCAGCCTTGAGCATTGGCTGATGCCTTACCTGGGCAAGGTCTCGCGCCTCAGCCATTTTGCCAACTTGGATATCTCCAGCTACCTGCATAACCTGCTTCCCTGGCCCTTGCCCCAACGCCTGGAAGAGTTGGCGCCGCAGCATGTGAAAGTGCCGTCGGGGTCATCGGTGCGCCTGGACTACAGCGAACAGCCGCCTATTTTGGCGGTGCGCTTGCAGGAATTGTTCGGGCTGGCAGACACCCCGCGTATTGCCGGCGGGCGCCTGGCCGTGAAGCTGCACCTGCTGTCCCCGGCGCGGCGGCCGGTGCAGGTCACGCAGGATCTAGCGAACTTCTGGCGCAGTACCTACGCCGAGGTGAAGAAGGATTTGAAAGGGCGCTACCCCAAGCATTACTGGCCGGATGACCCGTTGGTGGCCGAAGCGACGGCCCGGATCAAGCCGCGTAAGTAGGCGTGATGCAATTCAAATGTGGGAGCTGGCTTGCCTGCGATCGCATCGCTGCGGTGTCACTGAAAGACCGCATCGGCTGCATCGCAGGCAAGCCAGCTCCCACAAAGATTAATGGTGTAGGTTATTGCGCGGCAGGCAGCAGGAAGCGGGCAATGACCGGCAAATGGTTGGAGATGCGCAACGTGTCTTCCTGCCTCACCTTCGCCTCCACCCGCTTGATGCGCGGGCTGTAGAACAGGTAATCCAAGGTGCGATCCGGCCCGTCCAGGCCTGGGTCGTTGGGGAAGTGCGTCAGCCATTTCTCACGATCAACCCCGCTGGATTCGCTATTGCGCGGGATCATCGGGTACTTGTCCCACAGCAGGTGCAGCTCGCTGTCTGGCGAATACTGGCCACGCTTAGCCGCATCCAGGCGCAGGTATTGGCCCAGTGGCAGCAGGTTGAAATCCCCGCCGATCAACCAGGGCGTGCCCCGACCTTCGAATTTATCCAGCAGTTTGGCCGTGTCTTGCACTTGTTGTGCTGCTGCCGAGCGACCAGGTGCGCCGCCGTCCAGGCGTGTATTGAGCACGGCCAGTTGGCCGCCATCGCTCAAGGGCAGGTAAGTCAGTAGCAACGCAGGTTTAGGCTGGAACTGGCGGCTGATGAAGTTGGTTTCGGCGGCCGGCAGTTGCAGGCGTTCGGCGTGTTCGATCTGGTAGCGGCTGAGGGTAGCGAGCTTGCGCCCCACGCTACCGAAGATGTGCAGGCTGGGCACAAAGTCGGCTTTCCAGTCGAAGGCCTGGGTGCTGCATGGGTACAGATCCACCAGGCGCTCCTGCAACAGCGCAAGCTGGTCCTGATAGTGGGAAGGCTTGGCGCCTTCGTCGACTTCCTGCAACAGCAGGATGTCGGGCTGTTCGTCGCGAATCACCCGGGCCACTTCGTCGAGGCTGAAGGCCATGTCTTCGACGGTGGGGCGATCGTCCGGGCCGCTGCCGTCCGGGGTGTCGTACCAGAACACGTAGTTCTTGCCGGCCAGGTATTGCACATTCCAGGTCATGACCTTGAGCGCCTGCCCCGGCAACAGCGTCGGGGCGCGGGGTGCCACGCAGCTGACGGGCAGGGTCTCTTTGTCGGCAGGGCGCCAGGTCAGGCTGTAGATCAGCGCGGCCAGCAGGCCGGCGATGATCAACAGGCTCAACAGGGTGATGCGCAATAAACGGGTCATCGGCTCGGCTTATATGCGTGTCAGAAGAGCCACGGAGCATATCACCGCACGTCGGCGTCGCCACCGATCAGCATGAATAAACGGAACAACACCACGCTGGTGAACAGTTGCAGGAAGCTGTGGGCGCTGTCCATCAGCAGCCCCAGCAACGGCGCCGGCTCAGGGTACGCCGCCACGCTGGCGCCCTTGAGCAGCCACAGCGGCGTCATCACGCACAGCAGGCACACCAGGATGCGCCAGAAATGCCCACGGGTCAGGCGCAGGCTTTCCTTCATCGCCGCCAACGCCGGCATGCCGCGCAATACCAGCAGGTATTCGGCAAACGCCAGCACCACCATCAGCCACAAGCCCGGCAGGAAATACAGCGACAGCCCCAGCAGAATCAGCAAGGTGCTCATGGCCGTCAGCAGGGCAAAACGCGGCCACAGGCTCAAGGCCATGGCCCACACATCCTTGGTGCGCGGCGACTCGCCCCGGGTGCGGGCGTCGAGAAACAGGATCAGGGCGCCGGTGTACAGCGGGTACACCAATAAACCCACGACCACGCTGTAGCCGGGAAACGCATCCGGGCCCAGCGTGTGGTCCAGCACCTGTTGCAGCAAGGCTTCGAGGATCACCAACGGCAGGCACAGCTGGACGATGGCGCCCAGGTTGCGCTGGGTAAAGCGGAAGGAGTCGCGCAAAACGTCTAACGGATTCATCAGGGTCATCACAGGCCTGGAAGCAGAGGGCGACACTTTAACCGATCAGGCTCAAAGGGGCGCAAACGTAAACCTTGAGTAAAGACCATTGAAACAACTCGTAACATCCCCATAACTGAAATGCCCCTGGCCTGATCACAGGCGGGACGAGAATTTTTTATCGGCAATCTACGAGGTCG
The DNA here is from genome assembly GCF_014268375.2 of Pseudomonas salmasensis. Lineage (NCBI taxonomy): Bacteria > Pseudomonadati > Pseudomonadota > Gammaproteobacteria > Pseudomonadales > Pseudomonadaceae > Pseudomonas > Pseudomonas salmasensis. The sequence goes on along the minus strand of NZ_CP077083.1, from coordinate 2,714,961 downwards.
CCATGAACAGCGAAGAGCAAACCCTGATCGATGGACTGTTTTCACGGTTGCAGCAAGCCGAAACGGACTCAGCCCCCCGCGACGCCCAGGCCGAAGCGCGGATCAAGGAGCATATGGCTCGCCAACCCGCCGTCGGCTACTACATGACCCAGTCGATCCTGGTGCAGGAACATGCGCTGCAAAGCCTTGACGCGCAAAACAAGCAACAGGCCCAGCAGATCCAGCAATTGCAGGACGAGCTGCAACGGGCCAAGGCCACGCAACCTGCGCCGGCCAGCGGTGGTGGGTTCCTGTCGAGTATCTTTGGCGGCGGCTCCCGTGAGCCACAGCCTGCGCCGAGCAACTCAGGGGGCGGCTGGCGTGAGCCGGCGCGGCCCGCTTTTGGCCAGCCAGCGCCGCAACAGAACTACCAGCCACCTCAAGCACCGGTCGCCGCGCCAGCCGGCAGTGGCTTCCTCGGTGGCGCCATGAAGACCGCCGCGGGTGTGGCCGGTGGTGTGTTGCTGGCCGAAGGGATCAGCAGCCTGTTCCATCACAACTCGCAGCCGCAGGTAGTGGAGGAGATAATCGAACAACCGGCACCGGCCAGCGATCAAGGCAACTGGGGCAACGATGACCAGCAGTTCGCCGGCAATGACAGCTGGGGTGGCAACAATGCCGACAGCGATTTTTCGGACGATTCCTCTTCATTCGGCGACGACGATTCTTTCGTCTGACCCACACAGACCGGAACGCCACGGCGCTCCGGTCTGATTTTTTCCCGGCAACACTCCCTTGGCTGGCATACTGGCGCCCTTTCCGGGCGCTGGCGCCTGGCTGTCCATGAGGAAGTGCGGTGAAAAAAATTGCGGTGTTCGCCGATGTGCAAAACCTCTACTACACCGTGCGCCAGGCCTATGGTTGCCACTTCAACTACGCCGCCCTGTGGGCTGACATCAGCGCGCGCGGGCAGATTGTCGAGGCGTACGCCTATGCCATCGACCGTGGCGACAGCAAGCAGCAGCAGTTTCAGCAGATCCTGCGCAACCTGGGCTTTACGGTAAAACTCAAACCGTATATCCAGCGCAGCGATGGCTCGGCCAAGGGCGACTGGGACGTGGGCATCACCCTGGACATCATGGACGCCGCCGACCATGTCGACGAAGTCGTGCTGGCCTCCGGTGACGGTGATTTCGACATGCTGCTCGAGCGCATTATCCACAAGCATGGCGTGCGGGCCGTGGCCTACGGCGTGCCGGGGCTGACGGCCAACTCATTGATACGCGCCGCCAGCCACTACGTGCCGATCGAAGGCGCGTTGTTGCTCAAATAGATCGTTGAACGGAGTAGGAACAGGTTTGGAACGCATAGCGGTCATCGACTTTGAAACCACCGGCATCACCCCCAGCAGCCACTGCCGGGCCACGGAGATTGGCGTGGTCATCCTCGAGCGCGGGCAAATCGTGGACCGCTACCAGAGCCTGATGAACGCCGGCGTGCGTGTACCGGCCTTTATCGAACAGCTCACCGGCATCAGCAACGCCATGCTGCGCAGCGCGCCACCGGCTGAACGGGTGATGAACGAGGTCAATGAGTTCGTCGGCACCACGCCACTGATGGCGCACAACGCCGCGTTCGACCAGAAGTTCTGGGACTTTGAGCTGGGCCTGATCCGCCGCACCCGCCTGCAGAAATTCGCCTGCTCCCTGCTCCTGGCCCGCCGTCTCATGCCGGCTGCGCCCAACCACAAGCTCGGCACCCTCAACGCCTACGCCAAACTGCCCCACACCGGCCAGGCTCACCGGGCGCTGGCGGATGCGGAAATGGCTGCCAACCTCACGGCGCACCTGGCCCAGGAACTGCGCCAGACTCATGGTTTGCGCGAGCTGTCCCATGACCTGTTGTGCACCTTGCAGAAAGTGCCTGCGGCGAAGATCAATGAACACCTGAAGAAACATCGCGGGTTCTGATCCAGCCACCCCCCTCAAGAACACTGAAGCTCCAATGTGGGAGCTGGCTTGCCTGCGATAGCGGTGTATCAGCCAGCCATTTATTGCCTGACCCTCCGCTATCGCGGGCAAGCCCGCTCCCACAGGGGGTTATGCGTCGACTATCGAGGCTGTGCGCACTCCAACGCCTGGTCCACCACCCCCTTCGCCATCTCCACCAAATGCATCACCGCCCGCTGCGGCGCCTTCATCGCCTCACCCGACGCATTCGCCGTCTCCACCGCGCAGTGCAACAACTCCGCCGCATGGGCCAGGGCGTCTTCGAAGCTCAGGTTGTCATTCAGGATAAAGATCGGCGCATCCGGGGCGGATGCCTTGAGGTAGTAGTCGATGGCACGACGGTGGAGCAGGGCGTCTTCGCTGAGGAAGTCGGTTTTGTTTTCAGTTGAAGCAGAGGTTGCTTTGACCATGTTGAATCTCCGGGATCTTTAACGCTCTCCTTCCGTCAATTTCGGCTTGCACTTCCGGTCACCGAAGGGTCGATGACGCGTGGCAGATTAGCGGTCGCGTTCTGATGGAACAAGGCTTGAAAGGCTGCTCGGAAACGTCCTGCAATTGATCGGGATGGGTCTTGCTGGCCAATAGTGGCAGGCTTATCGGACGGGGTTTTGGAGATGCGGCTAAAAATGAAGAATCATCTGAGCAGAGCCGACATCAGCGAAAAAGTGATCCAGCTATTCGTCGATATCATCGGTTTTATCGACCGAAGCGCAGTGTCGGAGCAAACCGATTTCATCCATGACTTCGACATCATTGATGACGACCTGACGTGTTTTGTCATGCAGATCAAATGGCAGTTCAAGCTGCAAGCGACGCAGGAGGATTGGGATCACATCACGACCATCAAGCAGATAGTCGATTTGATCGAGCTCAGATCGAGCCCTTTGTAGGAGCGAGCTTGCTCGCGAAAAACGCCAACGGTGACGCTGGCATCCTGAATGCACGTGGCGCCCTCGGGTTTTTCGCGAGCAAGCTCGCTCCTACAGGGGGGGGCGGCGGGCAACCGGTGAGGCCACTGGCGCCATCGCAGGCAAGCCAGCTCCCACAGTTGACCGCGTCGCCTGGGCAGTACGCGATCCCTGTGGGAGCAGGGCTTGCCCGCGATGGCGATCGCTCAGCCAGCATTTTTCCCATTGGCTTCCAATTGCCCCAACGGCACCCGCCGCTCTATGGCGCTGGACAAAATAATCGAGGTCTTGCTGAAGCCGAACTTCGCCACCCGATTAATCAGGTCTTCCAGCTGCGGCATGGTGCCCACCGCCGCTTGCATGATCACGCACGGGTCGCCGGTGACGCGGTGGCATTCGGTCAGTTCGGGTATCTCTGCCAGGGCGTCGTACACCTTCTGGCTGCCGTGATTGGTCAGCCGCAGTTCGATTACGCATTGAATCGGCAAACCCACTTTGGATAAATCCACCTTGGCCTGGTAGCCGGTGATTACGCCGCTGGCCTCAAGCTTGGCCACGCGTTCGGCCACGGCGGGGGCGGAGAGGTTTACGGTGCGTGCCAGTTGCGCGTAGGAAGCACGGCCATCTTCAAGCAGGGCGCTGAGGAGCATGCGGTCGTATTTGTCCATGATAAGGCTCCGGTTGCGCGTGGCTTTCGAAAGCACGGTTTATAGCCTTGATAACCATGGTTTGAGAAGTGTATTGGCGTTTTAAACAGGTTTTGTAACTTATGTTTATCCACCTTCGTTTCTAGAATAAGTCTCCCATTACCTGCCATAGAGCTGCCCAATGCCTGGCCCACGTCGCTTTCCCTTACCGCTGATCGCTGCTTTTTTTGCGTTGTATGTGATCTGGGGTTCCACCTACCTGGTGATCCGCATCGGCGTGGAGTACTGGCCGCCGCTGTTGCTGGCGGGGATTCGGTTTTGCACGGCGGGCGCGTTGATGTACGGCTTCCTCCGGTGGCGCGGGGTGCCGGCGCCGACCTGGCCGCAGTGGAAGGCGGCCGGGATGATCGGCATTTTGCTGCTCACCGTGGGCAATGGTGGCGTGAGTGTGGCCGAACATATGGGCGTGTCGTCCGGCGTGGCCGCGCTGGCGGTGGCGACGGTGCCGCTGTTTACCTTGCTGTGTGGGTTTTTCTGGGGCGCACGTAATACGCGGCTGGAATGGGCTGGGGTGCTGCTGGGGATCATCGGCATCGCCATGCTCAACATGGGCAGTACCTTGCAGTCGAGCCCACTGGGCGCGGTGTTGCTGTTGATGGCGGCGGCGTCCTGGGCCTTCGGCTCGGTGTGGAGCCGGCATTTGCCGCTGCCCCAGGGCGCCATGGCCAGCGCCGCGGAAATGCTCGTGGCCGGCGTGGCGCTGCTGATCGTCAGCGCGTTGTCTGGCGAGCACCTGCAGGCCATGCCGCCGCTGGAAGGCTGGCTGGCCCTGGCGTACCTCACGGTGTTCGGCTCGATCATTGCCTTCAACGCTTATATGTACCTGCTCAAGCACGTACGCCCGGCGGCGGCGACCAGCTATGCCTATGTGAACCCGGCAGTGGCCGTGCTGCTGGGGATTGTGTTCGTGGGTGAGAGCATCGGCCTGGAAGAAGCCCTGGCGATGCTGGTGATCATCAGCGCGGTGTTGCTGATCAGCCTGCCCCAATGGCGCAAGCCCAAACCGGAAATAAGGTAAACTGCCGCGCATTACGCCCTTGCGCTGAATTTTTCCTACGGTAACTACATGACTTTCGCCACCCTTGGCCTGATCGAACCCTTGCTGCGCGCCCTTGAGACGCTTGGCTACCAGACCCCGACGCCGGTGCAGGCCCAAGCCATTCCGGCCGTGCTGGCCGGTCGCGACCTGATGGCCGCGGCCCAGACCGGCACCGGCAAGACCGCAGGTTTCGCCTTGCCGCTGCTGCAACTGTTGACCCTGGAAGGGCCGAAAGTCGCCGCCAACTCAGCGCGTGCGCTGATCCTGTGCCCCACTCGCGAGCTGGCCGAGCAGGTTCACGCCAGCGTCGCTGAATACGCCCAGCACCTGCCGCTGACCACTTACGCAGTGTACGGCGGCGTGAGCATCAACCCGCAGATGATGAAGCTGCGCAAGGGTGTGGATATTCTGGTCGCCACCCCTGGCCGCCTGATCGACCTGTTCCGCCAGAACGCGCTGAAGCTCAACCAGCTGCAAACCCTGGTGCTGGACGAAGCCGACCGCATGCTCGACCTGGGCTTCTCCGAAGAGCTTGCCAACATTTATCGCATGCTGCCGAAAAAGCGCCAGACCCTGTTGTTCTCCGCGACCTTCTCCGATGACATTCGCCTGCTCGCCGGGCAGATGCTCAACGACCCGCTGAGCATCGAAGTCAGCCCACGCAACGTCGCCGCCAACACCGTCAAGCAGTGGGTGGTGCCGGTGGATAAAAAGCGCAAGCCGGAGCTGTTTGTGCACCTGATGCGCAAGGGCCGTTGGAAGCAGGTGCTGGTGTTCGCCAAGACCCGCAACGGCGTAGACGCCCTGGTGGACAAGTTGCAGGGCCTGGGCATCAATGCCGACGGCATCCATGGCGACAAACCCCAAGCCACTCGCCAACGCGCACTGGACCGCTTCAAGGCCAGCGACGTGCAGATCCTGGTGGCCACCGACGTAGCGGCCCGTGGCCTGGATATCGAAGACCTGCCGCTGGTGGTCAATTTTGACCTGCCTATCGTGGCCGAAGACTACATCCACCGCATCGGCCGTACCGGGCGTGCAGGCAATACCGGTGAGGCGATTTCCCTGGTCTGTGCCGACGAGGTGAACATGCTCTCGGCCATCGAGATGCTGACCCGCCAGACCCTCACGCGCAAAATGGAACCGGACTTCGAACCCGAGCACCGCGTGCCAGACACCGATGCCAGCGGGCAGGTGGTGAAGAAGCCGAAAAAGCCGAAGAAGCCTAAGGCGTCTGGCGGTGGCGGCAAGCGCAACCTGGGCAAGTGGGTGGACAGTGGGGAAGTGGCGCCGGCCGAGCCTTCGATCAAGCCGGTGCGCAAGGTGCCGGTGTTTAATACCGGGCCGCGTAAGAAGAAGTGATTTTGCGCTGTGGCTGATGGCCTCATCGCAGGCAAGCCAGCTCCCACCTTTTGAATTGTGAACACAGTCAAAGGTGAGAGCTGGCTTGCCTGCGATGGCGGCCTTGAGTCCACCGCAGCGCTCAGCGGTTAAGCCACTCCAACATCCCCAGCCCAGCCGCCCGGCCACTGGCAAAACAGCCGGTCAGCAAATACCCACCGGTCGGCGCTTCCCAGTCGAGCATTTCCCCCGCACAAAACACCCCAGGCAAAGGCTTGAGCATCAACCGCTCATCCAGTGCTTCAAACGGCACACCACCGGCCGTGCTGATCGCCTCATCCATCGGCCGTGTTTTCACCAATGTCAGCGGCAACGCTTTGATATCCACCGCCAATTGCGCCGGATCGGTGAAGTGTTCAGCGGGCGTCAGCTCGCGCAACAACGCTGCCTTCACGCCATCCAACCCCAACTGACTGTGCAAGTGCTTGCTCATCGACCGCGAGCCACGAGGCTTGGCCAATGCGGCCTGCACCTTGTCCAGCGGCTTGCTGGGCAGCAAGTCGATATGCACCGTGGCCGCACCGTCGCGGTTGATCGCTTCGCGAATCGGTGCCGACAAGGCGTAAATCAAACTGCCTTCAATGCCGGTGGCGGTGATCACGCATTCGCCGAGCCGAGGTTTGTCATCCCCAAGGCCAATGGCGACGTTTTTCAACGGTGCGCCGGCGAATTTGCTGACCATCAACTCGCTCCATGCCGACACTTCAAACCCGCAGTTGCTCGGTTGCAGCCGCACATAGGGCAGGCCTTTGCCTTCAAACAGGTTAAGCCACGCACCGTCGGAGCCCAGGCGCGACCAGCTGCCGCCGCCCAGGGCCAGTAGCACAGCGTCGCTGTGGACAACTTTTTCGCCTTCCGGGCTGTGGATAAGTAACTCGCCTTCGGCAGTCCAGCCCAGCCAACGATGCCGGGTGTGGATAACCACACCTTGCTCCCGCAGGCGCTTGAGCCAGGCGCGCAACAGTGGCGCGGCTTTCATATCGGTAGGAAACACACGCCCAGAGGTGCCGACAAAGGTTTGAATGCCCAGGCCATGAATCCATTCGCACAACGCCTCGGCGCCAAAGCTGCGCAGCAGCGGCGCCATGTGCGGGGCGCGTTCGGCGTAGCGCGACAGGAACGCCGGATAGGCTTCGGAGTGGGTGATATTCATGCCGCCCACGCCGGCCAGCAGGAACTTGCGCCCCACCGATGGCATGCCGTCGTACAGGTCCACGCGCACGCCCGCCTGGCTCAAGACTTCGGCGGCCATCAGCCCGGCGGGGCCGCCGCCGATAATGGATACGTGGTGGGCAGAAGTCTGAGGCATGGGCAGGGCTACGGTGATGTGAATAGGCCGAGCATTCTACCCGACCACGACGCCGCTGCCTGATCAAAAAACGTACACTTTCCTACAGGCCATACGGCCAGACGCTTGCAGCCGCTTACGCTCAAGTTATCCACAGGCCGTTCCACAGGCATTGTGGGTAACGCTCACACTTCAATGACAGCCTGATGACGTCCATACCCGCTGCGCGCTGTGGTGCAAGATGCCGTGGCGGCGGGCGAGGGCGGGGCGGTCCTTGCTGTAGCCGCCACCGATTACGCCCATGACTGGAATGTCGCGGCCCAGGCAGTGGCGCATCACGCTTTCATCACGGGCGGCGACGCCGGCGTCTGTCAGCTTGAGGTAACCAAGGGCGTCGTCCTTGTGCACATCCACGCCGGCGTCGTACAGCACCAGGTCTGGCTGGTAGAGCGGCAGCAGGTAGTTGAGCGCGTCATCCACCACCTTGAGGTAGTCGGCATCGCCCATGCCCATGGGCAGCGGGATGTCCCAGTCGCTCTGGGCCTTGCGGGCCGGGAAGTTCTTTTCGCAGTGCAGCGACACGGTGATGGCCTCCGGCGTGTCGTGGAGGATGCGCGCGGTGCCGTCGCCCTGGTGCACGTCGCAATCGAAGATCAATACGCGATTGACCCGGCCGCTGGCCAACAGGTAATGGCTGATCACCGCCAGGTCATTAAAAATGCAGAAACCGGCCGGATAATCGTAATGGGCATGGTGGGTGCCGCCCGCCAGATGGCAGGCCAGGCCATGTTCCAGGGCTTGTTCGGCGGCCAGGATCGAACCGCCCACCGCACGCACCGTGCGCCGGGCCAGGGCTTCGCTCCAGGGCAGGCCGAGGCGGCGTTGGTCTTCGCGGGACAGTTCGCCGCCCATGTAGCGTTCGATATACCCAGGTTCATGGGCCAGGGCCAAAATGTCTGCCGGGCACAGCGGCGGGCGCAGCAATTGGCTGTCTTGGGTCAGGCCGCTGTCCACCAGGTGGTCACGCAACAGGCGAAACTTGTCCATGGGGAACCGGTGGTCCGCCGGGAACTCAGGGCTGTAGTCTTCGTGGTAGATCAATGGCAAGGGCATGGGATTTTCTGACGGGAACCTGCGAAGGATCTTAACAGCGCTGTACACTCACGCACATGGCAAGGCAGGGGGGACCCATGGAGCCGATACTGGAATTGGAAAGTGCACGCTTGGTGCTGCGCCAATGGCGCGACAGCGACCTGCCGGACTTTGCGCGCATGTGCGCCGACCCGCAGGTAATGCGCTACTTCCCGGCGCAATTGAGCCACTTGGAAAGCGCGGCGCTGATCGGCCGGATACGCGGGCATTTTGCTGAATATGGCTTTGGTTTCTGGGCTTTGCAGCGCAAGGACACCGGTGAGTTTATCGGCCTGACGGGGCTTGCGAATGTCAGCTTCGAAGCCGGCTTTACCCCGGCGGTGGAAATCGGTTGGCGCCTGGCCCGCGAGCATTGGGGCCTGGGCTATGCCAGTGAGGCCGCCTGGACGGCGTTGCGCTGTGGTTTTGACCGCCTGCAACTGGACGAAATCCTGGCTTTCACCACCGAGAGCAATCTGCCCTCACAAAAAGTCATGCAGGCCATCGGTATGCATTACGATCCGCAGGCAGATTTTGAACACCCGAAAGTCGCAGCCGGTGACCCGCTGCGCCCTCACGTGTTGTACCGCATCACCCGCGCCCAATGGTTGGACACGCTGCACGGATAAGCAGGCGGTCATGCTCAACAGAAACCCGTAGGAGCGAGCTTGCTCGCGAAGAACGCAAGAGCGCTGCGGTAAACCAGAAGCGCTGCGTCATCGTTAACGACCTTCGCGAGCAAGCTCGCTCCTACAGGTAGATACCGTTTTGCTTTGAGGAGAGTTTCAATGAGCCAAGTATTGGAAGATCTGGTGGACTTGCTGACCCTTGAGCCGATCGAGGAAAACCTCTTTCGCGGCCGCAGCCAGGACCTGGGCTTTCGCCAACTGTTCGGCGGCCAAGTGCTCGGCCAGTCGCTGTCGGCGGCCAGCCAGACCGTAGACGAAGCGCGGCATGTGCATTCCCTGCACGGTTATTTCCTGCGCCCTGGCGATGCGGCCTTGCCGGTGGTGTATTCGGTGGACCGCGTGCGCGATGGCGGCAGTTTCAGCACGCGTCGTGTCACCGCGATTCAAAAGGGCAACCCGATCTTCACCTGCACGACCTCGTTCCAGTACGACGAAGAAGGCTTCGAGCACCAGACCACCATGCCGGTGGTAGTGGGCCCGGAAAACCTGCCGTCGGAGCTGGAGCTGACCCAGCAACGTGCGCACCTGATCCCCGAGCACATGCGCGACAAGCTGCTGTGCCCCAAGCCCATCGAAGTGCGCCCGGTCACCGAAAAAGACCCGTTCAACCCGCAGCCGTCCGACCCGGTCAAGTACGTGTGGTTTCGTGCTGACGGTGCCTTGGCGGACACGCCAGCGCTGCATAAATACCTGCTGGCCTATGCCTCGGACTTTGGCCTGTTGACCACCTCGCTGCTGCCCCATGGCAAGACCGTGTGGCAGAAGGATATGCAAGTCGCCAGCCTCGATCACGCGCTGTGGTTCCACGCCGACCTGCGTGCCGATGACTGGTTGCTGTACGCCATGGACAGCCCGTGGGCCGGCAATTCACGAGGTTTCTCCCGGGGCAGCGTGTACAACCGTGCCGGGCAATTGGTGGCCTCGGTGACTCAGGAAGGTTTGATCCGCCATCGCAAGGATTGGGCATGAGCCTCTGCGACGTTAAGCACTGGGTGTTCGACATGGACGGCACCCTCACGGTGGCGGTGCATGACTTTGCTGCTATCCGCGTGGCGCTGCAGATCCCGCCTGAAGACGACATTCTCACGCACCTCGCGGCATTGCCGGCAGATGTCGCAGAGGCCAAACATGCCTGGTCGCTGGAGCATGAGCGCGAACTGGCGCTGGGTTCCATTGCGGCCGAAGGTGCCGTTGAGCTGATACGGGAATTGGCCGGGCGCGGTTACCGCCTGGGCATCCTGACCCGCAATGCGCGGGAGCTGGCGCATATCACCCTGGAAGCGATTGGCCTGGCGGACTGCTTTGCCATTGAGGATGTGCTGGGGCGCGATGATGCACCGCACAAGCCGGACCCGGGTGGGTTGCTGAAACTGGCGGCGGCTTGGGACGTGGCGCCCAGCGAAATGGTGATGGTGGGAGATTATCGCTTTGACCTGGACTGTGGTCGGGCAGCGGGGGCCAAGACGGTGTTGGTGAACCTGCCGGAGAACCCTTGGCCGGAATTGGCGGATTGGCATGCCGAGGATTGTGCGGCGCTGCGCCGAATGATCTAACAGGCGACAGAGATCAAATGTGGGAGCTGGCTTGCCTGCGATGACGGACTGTCAGTTGATAAAGTGTCAGCTGACCCACCGCTATCGCAGGCAAGCCAGCTCCCACATTTTGATTGGGTTCTTTCAGTTGCTATTGGGTAAATAGCACCTTTTCTCCCTGCGGCGAGGTGAACATCTTGTCCCCGTCATGCCCCACCCCCGGCACTTCCACCAGCCTGTGAGCCAACTGCGGATGCCGCTGTTTGAGGTAATCAAAGTAGTTGTGCCCACGCATCAGCCGATACGCGCCCTGGGTCTCGGCCTCGCAGCTTTTATCCAATGCCGGGTGGTTGGGGTCGGTGTCCTGCTGGCCCAACAGGTAAGTGATGTCGCGTGAGACGTAGGCCTGTTCCAGTTGCTGGGCACCTCGGTCACCCACGTAACCCGGCAGGTGTTGCATGCCGTACTTCCAGTCGTTGAAGCCCGGGCAACTGGCCGCATCGAACTTCACCGGACGTTGCGGGCTGAAGTACGCATAGGACGACGGGTTAGCCACCACATACCGCAGGCGGATGCCTTCGGCGTTCAGCAGCGGATGGTCGTGGCCGGTGAGGGCGAAGCGCTGCACCACTTGGCCGCCACCGGAATGCCCGGCGATCACGATTTCTTTCAGCGCCGGGAACAGTTTGCGGTTGCCCAAGTGCTTGAGGATCTGGTCCAGAGCGCCATAAGAGCTGATCTGCCCTGGCCCGGTGGACACTTCGCCGGCCATCCAGTCGTTACCCTTCCAACGCACTACGTCGTTGCTCAGGTGGTTACGCTTCACGTCGGCTTGATTGAGAAACTGCGGCGCAATCACCAGCGTACTGCCGCCCACCCCAGCATGCTCGGCGGCGTCGATGCCGCTTTGCAGGTAGGTTTGTGCATTGCGCAGGCGGCCATGCACGATGATCAATGCGCGCGTGACCTTGGGCAGCGGCTGGCGCCAATCCTGGCTCAGGCCCAGGCTGAGGTCGCCGGCCTCAAGATGAAAGCGATCGGGGCTGACCACCTTGACGCCGTGTTCGGCCGCGAAGGTGCAACAGGACACGAGCACACCCAGCAGTAACCCCAACCGTTTGATCATTTAAAGACTCTTGGCCGCGAAGGTATCGCATTGAGTGATCTGGCCCTGGGCGAAGCCGGTCTTGAACCAGCGCACGCGTTGGGCCGAGGTGCCGTGGGTGAAGGAGTCCGGTACCACGCGCCCCTGGCCCTGCTGCTGCAAACGGTCGTCGCCGATGGCATTGGCTGCGTTCAGGGCTTCTTCGATATCGCCGGGTTCCAGCCAGTTCAGGCGTTTTTGCGCATGGTTGGCCCACACGCCGGCAAAGCAGTCGGCTTGCAGTTCCTGGCGAACCAGCAGGCCACCGTCGCCTTCCATCTGCCGACCCTGTTGGCGCGCCGCCTGGATCTTGGACGAGATGCCCAGCAACGTTTGTACGTGGTGCCCGATTTCGTGGGCGATCACGTAGGCCTGGGCGAAGTCACCGGCGGCCTGGAAGCGTTGCGACATTTCCCGGAAGAAGTCCAGGTCCAGGTACACCTGCTGGTCAGCCGGGCAGTAGAACGGGCCGCTGGCTGAGGTGGCGCCACCACAGGCAGAGTTCACCCGGCCACGGAACAAGATCAGTTTCGGGTTCTTATAGGCCAGCCCGTTTTGCTGGAACACTTGGCCCCAAGTGTCTTCGGTATCGCCCAGCACAGCGCGCACGAAGTCGGCTTGCTCATCGTTGGCCGGCGGTGCCTGACGCGGCTGGGTGCTGACCGACGGCGCCTGTTCCATCTGGCCGGTCAATTGGCCGAGGATCTGCATCGGGTCCTGGCCGGTCAGCCAGCCAATGCCGACGATCAGCACGATGGCCGTGAGGCTCAGGCCCTTGCCGCCGCCGAAGCGCATACCGCCACCGCCGCCGCCACTGTCATTACGGGCATCCACCACGTTGTCGCTGCGTCGGCCTTTTTTCCATAGCATGGGAGCAATCCTCTGTGTGCTAACCGTGATTGATTATGGTCGGTATTAACGGCAATAGCCTTCGCCCGTGGCAACGATCAGGCAGTCTTTTTTATCCGCCAGCCACTTCAAGCCGGTGGCGGCGCCATCGCCAGCGCGCAACAGCTGCGGGCCGTCGGGGCGGGTGAAGGCGATGCCGTCGTCAGTGGCTTCACCTTTGAAGGTGCCAGCGTCATCGGCGTCGAGGCCATATTGCATGGTCAGCAGGTAGTGGCCGCGGCCAATGCTGTCGTCCTTGGCGATGGTCAGGTGCAAGCCTTCGACGCCAACCCACTTGCCAACCCATTTATCGGTGGGCGGGGTCTCTGGCACCAGGGTCGCTTGCACGGAAGCGGGCGCGGGCTTGGGGGCTTCTTTCGGGGCTTTATCGCAGGCAGCGAGCAGGGCGAGGGCAGACAGGGCAAAGAGAATTTTTTTCATAGCGGCAAGGCCTTGGTTAAAAAGTGTGCAACGCCGGGGCGAGCGTGCAGCGTTGGACTCGGATCCATCGATTTAGTGCGCTGTTCGCCCGGTGTTTGGTTATGCTCTTGGGGCAGACTCCGGCCCGGCTGCTAGATTACCGGGTTGAGCGCTACTTGGTTCAGCGCTCAGCGTCCCGCTCGCCACACAAGAGAATTCAATGACTGTCAGTACCCCGCTCTCCGGCGTCAACCATCCGTTCAAAGGCATCCTGCTGATTGTGCTGGCGACGTTCCTGTTCTCCAGCCACGACGCCTTGTCCAAATACCTGGCCGGGTTTTACCCGATCGTGATGGTGGTGTGGGCGCGGTACATGGTGCACACCTTGCTGATGGCCGGGATCTTCCTGCCGCAATCGGGCCTGCGCGTGTTGCGCAGCAAGCGGCCGGGCATGCAGGTGGTGCGGGCGTTATGCCTGTTGGGCACCAGCCTGTTCTTCACCACGGCGCTGCATTACATCCCGTTGGCCGAGGCCACGGCGGTGAACTTCTTGGCGCCGATCCTGGTGACGGCGTTGTCGGTGCCGTTGCTCGGTGAGCACGTGACCCGTGGCCAGTGGCTGGCGGTGATCTGCGGGTTTATCGGCGTGGTGATCATCATCCACCCCGGCGGCGAGCTGTTTACCCCGGCAGTGTTGCTGCCGCTGTGCTCGGCGCTGTTCTTCTGCTTCTACCAGTTGCTCACGCGCATCCTCAGCCAATACGACAGCCCCACCACCAGCAACTTCTTCGCCGGCCTGTGCAACACCTTGGTGATGAGTGCGATGGTGCCGTTCTTCTGGCAAGTGCCGACGCTGTGGCACGCGGTGATGATGTTGGCGCTGGGCACCTGCGGGATGACCGCGCACCTGATGCTCACCCAGGCGTTCCGCTTCGCGGCACCGGCCTTGCTGGCGCCGTTTGGCTATTGCCAGATCGTGTTTGCGGGGTTGTTGGGCTGGCTGGTGTTCAGCCATACCCCCGATATGACCACGCTGGTGGGCATCGGGGTGATCTGCATGAGCGGGTTGGCCGCTGCCTGGCAGCAGCGGCGGCGTTAATTAAACGTCTACCGTAGGGATCTTGCGCGGCGCCATGAAGTACATCCACACCAGGGCGATGAAGTACATCGCCGGGATCAGGGTGAACAAGATCGTGTAGTTGTTGTTGGTCACCGTGAGGATATGGCCGACGATCTGGGTCATGAACATGCCGCCGATGGCCGCGCACATGCCGCCAAAGCCGAACACCGTGCTCATCATGTGCTTGGGCGTGTAGTCCATCACCAGGCTCCAGATGTTGGCGGTCCAGGCCTGGTGCGCGCCGATGGCCAGGGAGATGGCGAACACCGCGACCCACAGTTGGCTGGAACCGGCCGCCATGATCACGCCGACGATGCAGCAGGCGAACAGCAGCATCGACAACAGCCGCGCCTTGATCGAGTTCATCCCACGGCCAATCAGGAACGACGACAGGATCCCGCCGCCCACGCTGCCAAAGTCGGCGGTGAGGTAAATGATGATCAGCGGAATGCCCATCTGCGTCACGTTGATGCCCAGGTTGTATTGCTGGTTCAAGAACGGCGGCAGCCAATACAGGTAGAACCAGAACACCGGCGCGGTCAGCGAGTAGGCGAGGGCGAAGGCCCAGGTGCCACGCATGCGCAGGATGCGGCTGAACGGCACGCGGGGTTGTTCCGGTTCGACTTCCTGTTGCACGTAGTCCAATTCGGATTGTTTAACGGTGGGGTGGTCTTCCGGGTTGTAGTACTTCAAGCCCCAGAGCACCAACCAGATACCGCCCAGTGCCGACATGCACAGGAACGCCGCCTGCCAGCCCCACACGTGCAGGATCAACGGCAGCAGCATGGGCGTCATCATTGCGCCGACGTTGGTGCCGGCGTTGAAGATGCCGGTGGCCACTGCACGTTCACCCGCCGGGAACCACAAGCGTGTGGTCTTGACGCAGGCCGGGTAGTTGGCGGCTTCGGTCAGCCCGAGGATAAACCGGCAGACCATAAAGCCGACCGCCGAGGTGGCCAGGCCATGGGCGCCGGTGGCCAGGCTCCACAGCAGCACGGCGCAGAAGAACACGCGCTTGACGCCAACCCGGTCGATCAGGCGGCCTTGCAGCACAAAGCCGATGGCGTAGCCGACCTGGAACCAGAAGTTGATGTTGGCGTAGTCCATCGCCGTCCAGCTCATTTCCTTGGCGAGGATCGGTTGCATCACGCCCAGGGCGGCGCGGTCGATGTAGTTCAAGGTGGTGGCGAAGAACACCAGGGCCAGCATGCCCCAGCGCGTTTTACCCACGGCCAGGGCACCGCGGATCTTGTCGCCGATACCGGCGTGCGGGTTGCCCGGGCGCGCGGCCAGGGCTGGATTTTGCAGAGGCATGAGGTTTGTACCCGTTTTTTGAAATTCTTATGGTGTGTTCTGGGTCTTTGTTACGTGAACGAATTGCCCGGTCGATGGTGCGCAGTGGTTAAAAAGTCGTCAATTCGCCAAAGGGGCTTAGTGTTCGATAATCGCACCAAAAACTAACCGGTTCGTACATTTTAATTGCTGCCTGTAGGCTGGGGGCGAATAATTTGCCACAAACAACAATTGCCGGGAGTCTTCCATGCAACGTTCTATTGCCACTGTGTCCTTGAGCGGCACCCTGCCGGAAAAACTCGAAGCCATTGCCGCCGCCGGGTTTGATGGGGTGGAGATCTTTGAGAACGACTTGTTGTATTACGACGGCAGCCCGCGGGAAGTCAGGCAGATGTGCGCCGACCTGGGCATCGCCATCACCCTGTTCCAGCCGTTTCGCGACTTCGAAGGCTGCCGCCGTGATCGCCTGGCGCGCAACCTGGAGCGTGCCGAACGCAAATTCGATTTGATGCAAGAGCTAGGCACCGACCTAGTGCTGGTGTGCAGTAACGCCTCGGCCGACAGCGTGGGCGACGAACGTATTCTGCTCGATGACCTGAGCCTGCTGGCCGAACACGCCGGCAAGCGCGGCTTGCGCATCGGCTATGAAGCGCTGGCGTGGGGCAAGCATGTGAACACCTGGCAGCAGGTGTGGAACCTGGTGCGCCAGGTAGACCACCCGAGCCTCGGTGTGTTGCTCGACAGCTTCCACACCTTGTCGCTCAAGGGCGACCCGAGTGCCATCGCCCAGATCCCGGGCGACAAGATTTTCTTCGTGCAGATGGCCGACGCACCGATCCTGGCCATGGATGTACTGGAGTGGAGCCGGCATTTCCGTTGCTTCCCAGGCCAGGGCGAATTTGACCTGGCGGGCTTTCTCGCGCCGATCATCAAAAGTGGCTACACCGGGCCCTTGTCCCTGGAAATTTTCAACGATGGCTTCCGCGCCGCGCCGACCCGTGCGAATGCGGCGGACGGCTTGCGCTCGTTGCTGTACCTGGAAGAAAAAACCCGCCAGCGCCTGGCGCAAGAAGCACCCGCTGCGCCGGTGGATATCCTGTTTGAAACCCCGGCGGCCAGCGAGTACGACGGGATCGAATTCCTGGAATTTGCCGTGGATGAAAGCCTCGGCGCCAAGCTGAGCAATTGGCTGGAACGCCTGGGTTTCACCAAGGCCGGCCAGCATCGGTCGAAGAATGTGAGCCTGTTGCGCCAGGGCGATATCAACCTGATCCTCAACTGCGAACCCTATTCCTTCGCCCATAACTTTTTCGAGGCTCATGGCCCGTCTTTATGCGCCACGGCGATGCGGGTCAAGGACAGTGCCAAGGCCCTGGAGCGGGCGGTGGCCTACAAGGGCCAGCCTTACCGCGGCCTGGTGGGGCCCAACGAGTTGGAATTGGCCGCGGTGCGTGCGCCGGATGGCAGCCTGATTTACCTGGTAGACCCCAGCGAAGGCGGGCTGTACGACACCGATTTCAACCTGCAAGCGGCCACACCCGCCAGCGGCGGCTTGTTGCGTATCGACCACATGGCCATGGCCTTGCCGGCCGACAGCCTCGACAGCTGGGTGCTGTTCTACAAGAGCCTGCTGGATTTCGAAGCCGATGACGAAGTGGTGCTACCCGACCCTTACGGCCTGGTGAAAAGCCGTGCGTTGCGCAGCCGCTGCAGCTCTATCCGCCTGCCGCTGAATATCTCCGAAAACCGCAACACCGCGATTTCCCACGCACTCTCAAGCTATCGCGGTTCGGGCGTGCACCATATTGCCTTTGACTGCGCGGACATTTTTGCTGAGGTGCGCCGGGCCAAGGAAGCCGGTGTGCCGCTGCTGGATATCCCGCTCAACTACTACGACGACCTGGCGGCGCGCTTCGATTTTGACGATGAGTTCCTCAGTGAGTTGGCGTACTACAACGTGCTGTACGACCGCGACGCCCAGGGCGGTGAGCTGTTTCATGTGTACACCGAGCCGTTCGAAGGGCGGTTTTTCTTCGAGATCATCCAGCGCAAGCACGGCTATGCCGGCTACGGCGCGGCCAACGTGGCGGTGCGTCTGGCGGCGATGGCCAAGTCACGCAGCGGTGCGGTGCGCCAGGCCCGTTTATAAGGGCAGGGTGGGTGCTTCCTTCGGGGAGCGCCGCGGCCCATAATCAGCGCCTGCACAACAATGGCCGTGAGCGCACCATGACCTCGAGTCCCGATCTCCCCGCGGTAGCTGACGCACCGCGCAAGAGTCGCAAGAACAATCCGGAAAAGACCCGCGAAAATATTCTGCAAGAAGCCATTGTCGAGTTTGTTCAGCAGGGCCTGGCCGGCGCTCGCGTGGACGCCATCGCCGAGCGCATCCACACCTCCAAGCGCATGATTTATTACTACTTCGGCAGCAAGGAGCAGCTATACGTCGAAGTGCTGGAGAAGCTCTACGGCGATATCCGCAACACCGAAACGCGCATGAACCTCACCGCGCTGGAGCCGCGTGAGGCGATTCGCCGGCTGGTGGAGTTCACCTTCGATCACCACGACCAGAACGTGGATTTCGTGCGCATCGTCAGCATCGAAAATATCCACAACGCCGAGTACGTCAAGCGCACCGACACCATCAAGGCGATGAATAGCAAAATCCTGGAAGGGCTGGGAGAGACCTTGCGCCGCGGGGCTGAGTTGGGGCTGTTTCGCGAAGGGCTGGAGCCGCTGGATGTGCACTTGCTGATCAACTCGTTCAGTTTCTACCGGGTGTCCAACCGGCACACCTTCAGCGAGATTTTCCAGATCGAGCTGTCGGATGAGGCGATCAAACAGCGGCATCGGGAGATGATTTGCGAGTCGGTGCTGCGCTACCTGCAAGCCTGAGAACACCCGTTTTCAAGACCGAGTCCAGCTTGCCCCAATGCTGTAGGAGCGAGCTTGCTCGCGAAAAACGTCAACGATAACGCGTGCTTGCTGAATGAACGCGGCGCCTGTGAGTTTTTCGCGAGCAAGCTCGCTCCTACAGCATTGGGTACGCCCACATTTTGATGGGGTTGCATCCCTAGATATTCATGCTCTGGAAATGCGCCAGCATCCGGTCTGCATCCGCCACTTCCCCGCTGAACAGCTCAAACGCCTTCACCGCCTGAAACACCGCCATATTGCCGCCATCCAACGTACGGCAACCCAAGGCGCGAGCGTCACGCAGCAGTTGGGTTTCCAGCGGGAAGTACACGATCTCCGCTACCCACAATTCGGCCCGTAACAACGCCGCTGGCACCGGTGTGCCGGGCAGCTTGGCCATGCCCATCGGCGTAGTGTTCACCAGGCCATCGGCTTGGGCCATGGCGTTTTCCAGGTGGCTACCGACTTGAGCGCTACCGGCACCGAACTGCCGGGCAAGGTTATCCACAAGGTCCTGGGCGCGGGTGCGGTCGACATCGAAGATGCTCAACTGCTCCACACCTTCTGCCAACAGTGCATGGGCCACCGCCGCGCCCGCGCCACCGGCGCCCATCTGCACCACGCGTTGGCGCGGCACGTTGTGCAAGTTGCGCCGAAAGCCTTCGGCGAACCCCAGGCAGTCGGTGTTATGGCCAATGCGCTTGCCGTCCTTGAACACCACGGTATTGACCGCGCCAATGCCCCGGGCCTCATCGGAGAGTTCATCGAGCAGAGGCAGGATCGCCTGCTTGCACGGGTAGGTAATGTTCAGCCCGGTGAAGTGCATCAGCTCGGCGGCTCGCAGGAGTTCCGGCAGGGCGTTGAGGTCCAGGTGCAGCGGCTCCAGGTCGATCAGGCGATACAGGTAGCGCAAGCCCTGGGCGTCGCCTTCCTGTTCGTGCAGTGCCGGGGTGCGTGAGGCCTGGATGCCGGCGCCGATCAGGCCGGCGAGAATGCGTGGTTTCATCAAGTGCGTCCCTTCAGCGTATGGCTGAAATGTTCCAGGGCCAGGTGGTAGCCATGGCTGCCAAACCCGGCCAGCATGGCCTTGGCGATCGGTGACACAAACGAGTGATGACGAAAGGCTTCACGGGCGTGCACGTTGGATAAATGCACTTCGATCACCGGCACTTCACTGGCCACCAGCGCGTCGCGGATCGCGACCGAGGTGTGGGTCCAGGCTGCCGGGTTGATCACGATACCGGCGCAGCGGTTGCGGGCGGCGTGGATCCAGTCGAGCAATTCGCCCTCGTGGTTGGTCTGGCGAAATTCGATGGTCAGCCCCAGCTTGTCGGCGCTGCGGCCACACAGGGCGGCAATATCGGCCAGGGTTTCATGGCCATAAGTGGCAGGCTCGCGGGTGCCGAGCAGGTTGAGGTTGGGGCCGTTGAGCACCAGCACGATGGGCGGCATAGAGGCTTCTCCACAGTTCTTATTGGTTGTGGAGTCAAAATGTACTGGTTGGTTAATTTGGTCAATGGATGGCGGCGGATCTGTTCGGTGATCGAACGTTTAATCAACGCCATCACTAGGCTCAATCGGATTAGATATCAATTGAAAATCATTCTCGACAACGCTTAAGATGCCCGCCTGTTTCCTTAACATTCCAGGGAGTCGGTTTGTCGGACGTGGATCTCAAGGGCCTGTTTCTCAAGCACGCCGATACGCTGCGCGGGTATTTGGCCCGCAGGGTACGGGACCCGCAACTGGCCGCAGACCTGGTGCAGGAGAGCTTCCTGCGCCTGGCAGAAAAACCGGCCGGTGAGCGTATCGACAACTCCCAGGGTTATCTCTATCGAACGGCGAGCAATCTGCTGATCGACCATATTCGCCAGGAAGCACGGCGCAAGACCGACACCGTGCCCCACGAGGCGCTGGCCGAGATTGAAGATGACGTGGCCGGGTTGGAGGCTCAGGCAATGGCGCAGCAACAGCGGCAGGCATTGAAGCAGGCGCTTTCGGAATTGCCGGCGCGCACCCAGCAGATTTTCCGCTTGAACCGTATCGAAGGCATGACCCACGCTCAGGTCGCCCGGCATCTGGACATTAGCGACAGCAGCGTGCAAAAGCATCTGGCCAAGGCCCTGGCCTATGTGATGCAGCGCTTGCAGGAAGGCGAGGTGACGCCATCCGACGAATGAATTACCGAAATACGCCAGGCCAGACGTCACAGCGTCTATATAACGAGAATTCGAGATTCACACGTGAATAGCCAGGGACCGCAACAGCACAGCATTACCGAGGCGGCCGCCGATTGGGCGGTGCGCCTGCACGCCGGTGCCTTGAGCGAACAGGAACAAGCCGAACTGCGCCAGTGGATCGCCCGCGACAGCCGCCACGAAGCGGCCCTGCGGTTTGCCGAACAGACCTGGGCGGCGCTGGGCGAGGTGCACACGGACGAGGCGGTACACCGGCAGCGCCCGCCCGCGCCCGCTACACCCTTGCGCCGCGCCAAACGCCGACGGCCGTGGCAACGTGCGGCCGCCGTGGCGCTGGTGCTGGTGGCGGCGGGCATCGGCTGGGTACGCGGGCCGGATGCCTTGCTGCGCTTGCAGGCCGACTACGTCACGCACAAAGGCGAAGTGCGCACGGTGCACCTGGCCGATGGCAGCGTGGTAGAGCTGGATTCCGACAGCGCCATTCGCCTTGAGTACGACGGCGTACAGCGCGGCGTCAGCCTGCTCCAGGGCGCGGCGATTTTTCAGGTGGCGCCGATGGCCGGCGAAGAAACCCGACCGTTCGTGGTGCACAGTGCCGGCGGCCAGACCCGGGCGCTGGGCACACGGTTTGTGGTCGAACGTGAGCGCGAGAGCCAGGCCTGGGTCGGTGTGCTGCAACACAGCGTCGAAGTGTCAGTGCCGGCGTCACCCAGAAACGGCCCTGCCGAGCAGGTCCTGCTACCGGGCCAGGCTGCGCGCTACAGCCCCCAGGACGGGGTGGTCAGCCTGGATCAGTTTGATGTGGATCGCGCCACCAGTTGGCACCGTGGTGTGTTGATCTTCGACCGGCAGCCGCTGGCCAAGGTCATCGAGCAACTCAACCGTTACCGCCCCGGGCGGGTGGTGTTGGCCAACGCAGACCTGGGCGAGCGCGAAGTCAGCGGCGTCTTCCGCCTGGACATGCTCGATAGCGCCCTGGCCACCCTCACCCAAGAGCTTCAAGTGCAACGCGTGGAGCTGGCTGGCCTCAGCCTGATCTACTGACCTTCCCCCGTTAAAAACCGATGCCCCTGTAGGCGCGAGCTCGCTCGCGAAAATACCCAGGGCACCGCGTTTTCATTGACGTTCTTCGCGAGCAAGCCCGCTCCTGCAAAAAATATTACTGACTTCCCGCGCCTCGCACGTCTTGCTAGGTGAGAAGTATTCGCATAAACAAAAAATGCTCAGCGCAGGGATCACCACCAATGTCAGCACTCACCAAGGGGCGTACCACCGGCAGCCGCTTAGCCCTGGCCATTCACCTGGGGTTGTTCGCCGTGGCCGTACCGGCCTACGCGCTACAGCCTCCAGCCGTTACGGCCCAGTCCGCCGTGTTGACGTTCGATATCCCTGCGCAGTCCCTCGGCAGTGCGGTGCTGGCCTTCGCTGACCAGGCCGGCCTGCAAGTGTTGTTCGACAGCCAGCGCCTGCACGGGCTGAGCAGCACCGCGCTCAAGGGGCGCTTTGACGTGCAGGAAGGCTTGGGCCGCCTGCTCGGCGCCGCCCCGGTGGAGTACCGCTTTACCGGCGATCGCCAGGTCACCCTCACCCGGGTCGAGCAACAGGCCGGTGCCCTGGCCTTGGCCACCACCACGGTCACCGGCCTGCACCCGCAGGATTGGGTGTATTCAACCCCACGCTCGGTGAGTGTGGTGGGGCGCGAACAGCTGGATCGCAACCCGCCGCGTCATGCCGCCGAGATGCTGGAAGAGGCGCCGGGCGTCTACTCCGCCGTCAGCCAGCAAGACCCAGGGTTGTCGGTGAATATCCGCGGTATCCAGGACTATGGCCGGGTCAATATGTCGGTCGATGGCATGCGCCAGAATTACCAGCAAAGTGGTCACCAGCAACGCAATGGCACGCTGTATGTCGACCCGCAGTTGCTGTCCGAGGTGGTGATCGAAAAGGGCGCGACCTCCACCCAGGGCGGTGCGGGGGTGATTGGCGGGGTGGCTAACTTCCGCACCCTGGAAGCCGCTGACCTGCTCAAGGATGGCAAGCAAATCGGCGGGCGCATTCGGCTCACCTCGGGGCTGGGTGGGCGCAGCAACGGCACGCACTTTATTGGCAGTTCGGCGTTTGCCGTGGGCACCGATGTCTGGGACATGCTGGTGGCCGCCAGCGAGCGTCACCTCGGCGATTACAACCCCGGCACCCGGGGCAGCATTGGCGAGTTGCGTAGCGGCGCGGCGTACATGCCGGCCAGTGAGGAGCGGATCAAGAACACCACCGTTGCCTATTCGGGCTCGGTGATGCGTTCACGCTTGCTCAAGCTGGGGCTCAATCTTCCGGTTGAGCAGCGCCTGCAACTGAGTTACCTGGTCACCGAAGTCGACTACGACGACGTCAATATGATGACCGCCGAAAAGCCCCAGTTATGGGAAAAGCTCGGCAGCAGCAACGTCAAGGCGCAGAACTTCGCGCTCGACTACAGCTATGCGCCAGCCAACCCGCTGATCGACTTCAAGGCCAAGCTCTACCATGTCGATACCCGCAACGACCAATCCACCCTGGCCCGGGGTATCAGCAAGGCTTACGACGTCACCTATCAAACCAATACCTACGGCGCGCAGGCGCAGAACATCTCGACCTTTGCCCTGACGGAACTGGCCACCCTCAAGGCCAACTATGGGTTGGAGTTTTTCTACGACAAGGTCCGGCCGGACTCCAACCAGGGGGTAGAAGCAGGCTCGGCGCTGACGGCCTCGGCGGCGGAGAGCATCACGCCCAAAGGTGATCGGGCCATGGGCAGCCTGTTCGGGCGCCTGGATTTCGACTACGACGGTTGGCTGAACCTCAACGCCGGCTTGCGTTATGACCGTTATCGGCTGCGCGGCGATACCGGCTTGAACACCCGCACCTTCATCATCGGCACCACTCGCCAGATCAGTGTGCCCACCACTTACGATGTGGATCGCGAGGAGGGCCGTTTTTCGCCGACGTTTGGCTTGTCGGTCAAGCCGGGTGTGGATTGGCTGCAACTCTTCGCCACCTATGGCAAGGGCTGGCGCCCGCCGGCAGTGACCGAAACCATGGTCAGCGGCCGGCCCCACGGCGGTGGTTCGGAGTCGATTTTCCCCAACCCTTACCTGAAGCCGGAGCGGTCCACGGCGTGGGAAGTCGGCTTCAATGTGCTCAAGGAAGACCTGCTGTTTTCCGATGATCGCGTGGGCATGAAGGTGTCCTACTTCAACACCCGGGTCGATGACTTTTCCTATATGGCCCTGGGCGTGCAGCCGCCGGGTTATGGCAACGTCAATATCGGCAGTGCGGCCTATGTAAACAACCTGGAGACCACGCGTTTTCGGGGGCTTGAATACCAACTCGATTACGACGCCGGTTTTGCCTACGGCCAGTTCAACTACACGCGCATGCTTGGCAGCAATAAGTTCTGCAGCAAAACCGCGTGGCTGGGCGGCGTGACCAAGACCCAGAAACGCCCGGGTAACCGTGCCCCGGTGGACGCGATGGTGCCGGACGATGCGGCCAATGCCGGCGTGGGTTGCAGCGCGATCCTCGGCTCCTCCGAACACATGCCCATGGACCGCGGCACCGCCACGCTGGGCGCGCGGTTCTTTGAGCGCAAGCTGGACGTGGGTGTGCGTGCCCGCTACAGCGCCGGCTACTACGTCAAGGGCGCCGCCGGGGTAACCACCTCGCAAACCGGCGTCTACCCCGCCGACTGGAAGCCCTACACCGTCTACGACCTGTATGGCAGCTACCGCGCCACCGACCAATTGACCCTGCGCCTGGCCATGGAGAACGTCACCGACCGCGCCTACCTGGTGCCGCTCGGGGATGTGCTGGCCTTCACTCTGGGCCGTGGGCGCACCGTGCAGGGCACCGTTGAATATCAGTTCTGACCGCTTTTGCCCAGTGACGGGCAAAACCACAGCAGGCACCGGCTTGCTGGGGAGTGACCACCCAATGACTTGGAGTTTTGCATGAGCATTTCTATTTCATACAGCACGACCTACGCCGCCAGCACCGTCGCCCAATACCTGAACGACTGGTCGGCTTACTTTGGTGATCTCAACCACCGTGAAGGTTCGGTGAAAGAGGGTGTGAACACCGGTGGTTTCAACCCGGGGCCGTTCGACGGCACCCAATATGGCGTGACAAGCAGCGTCAGCGATGCGGCGGTGGTGGCTGAAGGCAGCCTGCATTACACCCTGTTCAATCCGCCGACCCACACCTTGTGGGGTTCGCTCGACGGCCTGACCCTGGGCGATACCCTCGCCGGCGGCGCGAGCAGCGGTGGCTACACCATCGCCAACCAGGAAGTCAGCTTCACCAACCTGGGCCTGTCGAGCCTGCAGTCCGAAGGTCGCGATGGCCAGGTGCACAAAATCGTGTACGGCCTGATGAGCGGCGACAGTTCGGCGCTGGCCTCGGCCATCGACACCCTGCTCAGGGGCATCGACCCAAGCCTGTCGGTCAACTCTACCTTCGATCAGCTGGCCGCTGCCGGTGTGGCGCATCAGGATTCGGCTGCGTTTGCGGCTGCCGATGTGGGCCTGGTGGGTATTCAGGACGCGCCGCACGACTTCGCCCTGGCCGCCTGATGCAAAAAAGCCGATGAAAGATCGCTCTTTCATCGGCCTTGCTCAAACACCGTCGCCGCCCGAGTGCTTGCAGGCCAGGGCGGCGGCGGCTGCAAATTCTGTGGGCGCGCCACAGGTGCTGTCAACGCACCGGGCGGGCCCTTGCTTGACTCTTCAATGGGATGCCCTTCATGACTCGGCCCGGTGCCAAGCGCGCGAATGAGATGCTGGCCGCACTCACCGCCTATAAAAGCGCCTTCTTCAACATTGGCTTGTTCTCGGCGGTGATCAACCTGCTGATGCTGGCCCCGGCGCTGTACATGTTGCAGGTGTACGACCGCGTATTGGCCTCGGGCAACCAGATGACCCTGCTGATGCTGACGCTGATGATCCTCGGCCTGTTCGGCTTGATGGGCGCGCTGGAGTGGGTGCGCAGCCAGGTGGTGATTCGCCTCGGCGCGCAGATGGACATGCGTTTGAACCAGCGCGTGTTCGATGCCGCCTACGAAGCCCAGCTCAAGGGCGGCACCCAGGCGGCGGGCCAGGCCCTGCACGACCTGACTACCTTGCGCCAGTTCGCCACCGGCCAGGCGTTGTTCGCCTTTTTCGATGCGCCGTGGTTTCCGGTGTACCTGCTGGTGATCTTCCTGTTCCACCCCTGGCTGGGCCTGCTGGCATTGGCTGGGGCGTTGCTGCTGATGGCATTGGCCTGGGCTAATCATTATGTCAGCCAGGCACCGATGGCCCTGGCCAGCCAACTGTCGATCAGCGCCAGCCAGCAGGCCACGGCCAACCTGCGCAACGCCGACACCATTGAAGCCATGGGCATGCTCGCCACCTTGCGCGGGCGTTGGTTCAGCCAGCACCAGGCGTTTCTGGTGCAGCAGAACCTGGCCAGTGAAAAGACTGCGGTGGTCACGGCCTGGTCCAAGGGCGTACGCCTGGCCCTGCAATCGCTGGTGCTGGGCCTGGGCGCCTGGTTGGCGGTCAACGGCGACATAACGCCGGGGATGATGATTGCGGGCTCGATCCTGATGGGACGTGTACTCAGCCCCATCGACCAGTTGATCGGCGTGTGGAAACAATGGGGTTCGGCGCGCCTGGCCTATGAGCGCTTGTCGCTGATGCTGCAGGATAACCCGGCGCGACCGGTGCGCATGAGCCTGCCCGTGCCCAAGGGCCAGGTGAGCGTGGAGCAGATCAGCGCCTGCGCGCCCGGCAGCCGCCGGCCAGCGTTGGCAAACCTGGGTTTCAGCCTGCCGGCGGGGGATGTACTCGGTGTTATCGGCCCGTCGGGGTGCGGCAAGTCCACCCTGGCGCGGGTGCTGGTGGGGGCCTGGGCACCCTTGGCGGGCAAGGTGCGCCTTGATGGCGCCGACCTGGCCCTGTGGGACAAGCAACAACTCGGCCCGCATATCGGTTACCTGCCCCAGGACATCCAGTTATTCGCCGGCAGCATCGCGCAGAACATCGCGCGTTTTGAAACGGTAGAGGCCGACACCGTCCTCGCCGCCGCGCAGATGGCTGGCGTGCATGAGTTGATCCTGCAACTGCCCCAGGGCTACGACACGCAACTGGGGGAGGGCGGCGCGGGCTTGTCCGGCGGGCAAAAGCAACGGGTGGCCCTGGCGCGTGCGCTGTACGGGTTGCCGGCACTGATCGTGCTGGACGAACCGAACGCCAACCTGGACGAAGTGGGCGAGCAGGCGTTGCTGCAGGCCATTGCCCAGCTCAAGCAGCAACGCCGCACCTTGATCCTGATTACCCACAAACCCAACGTGCTGAGCCTCACCGACCAGTTGCTGATCCTCAAGGACGGCCAGATGCAGGCCTTCGGCCCCACGGCGCGAGTGCTGGAGGCGCGGCAAAAAACTGCGGCAAACAAACCGGTCTCGACCATGAGCATGAGCTACCGCCTCGGTGCAGGAAAGCCCGCATGAGCCAGAGCAAGCCCATTTTGGTCAGTGACCCATCCAACGTGCTGGCGCTGGATGACAAAAAATACTCCCGCCTGGGTTGGTGGCTGGTGCTCGGCGGCTTTGCCGGGTTCCTCGGCTGGGCGGCGCTGGCGCCGTTGGACAAGGGCGTGGCGGTGCCGGGCAAGGTTATGGTCTCGGGGCATCGCAAGACGGTGCAACACCCGGCGGGCGGGATCGTCGAGCGTATCCAGGTGCGTGACGGCGACCGGGTCAGCGCCGGCCAGGTGCTGTTACGTTTGAAGCAAACCCCGTTGCGCGGGCAAATGCAGTCATTGCGCAGCCAATACCGGGCGTCCCTGGCCAGTGAAGCGCGCTTGAATGCTGAGAGTGAAGGCCTGGCGACCATCGACTTTGCGCCCCAGTTGCTGGCCGATCCTGAGGCCGCCAGCACCTTGAGCCTGCAACGCCAGTTGTTCCACAGCCGCGCCCAGGCGCTGGCCACCGAGCAGGCAGGCTTGCGTGAAACCATCGCCGGCGTTGAGGCGCAACTGCGGGGGACGCGGGATTCCCAGGCGAGCAAAGTGCAGCAGCGGGCGGCGTTGACTGAGCAACTGCAAGGCCTGCGCGAATTGGCGCGCGAGGGTTATATCCCGCGCAATCGCCTGCTCGACAGCGAGCGGCTGTA
This sequence comes from Pseudomonas salmasensis, assembly GCF_014268375.2. NCBI lineage: Bacteria > Pseudomonadati > Pseudomonadota > Gammaproteobacteria > Pseudomonadales > Pseudomonadaceae > Pseudomonas > Pseudomonas salmasensis. Next base: position 2,687,115 of record NZ_CP077083.1, on the reverse strand, counting down.
CGCACAAATCGACGGAGCCATCGCCGAGGATTTTGGCCGTATTGGCCAGTTGCAACGCCAGGTACTGGAACTGCGCCTGCGCATCCGCCAGCTCGGTGAGGACTTCCAGAAAGACCTGCGCAGCCAGTTGGCCGAGACCCGCACCCGCAGCGAGGACTTGCGCAATCGCCTGGCCTCTGCCGAATTCGAACTGGCCAACAGCCTGGTCCGCGCACCGGCGTCTGGCGTGGTGGTGGGGTTGCAGGTGTACACCGAAGGCGGGGTGATCCAGCCCGGCCAGGCGCTGATGGACATCGTGCCCGAAGGCGAGCCACTGTTGGTGGAAGCACGGGTGCCGGTACAGATGATCGACAAGGTGCACCCGGGCTTGCCGGTTGAATTGATGTTTTCGGCGTTCAACCAGTCCACCACGCCACGGGTGGCGGGCGAAGTCACCTTGGTCTCGGCCGATCGCCAGGTCGATGAGCGCACCGATGAGCCGTATTACACGCTACGGGCCCAGGTCAGCACGGCGGGCATGCAGCAACTGCACGGCGTGCAGATCCGCCCGGGCATGCCAGTGGAAACCTTCGTCAAGACCGGTGAGCGCTCGATGCTCAACTACCTGTTCAAACCCTTGCTGGATCGCACCCATATGGCCCTGGTGGAAGAATGAAGGCGTTGCTGTTCATCCTCTGTTTAAGCTGTACACCGGCGGCGCACGCCCTGGGGTTGTTGGATGTGTATGACTTGGCGCTGCGCAACGACCCAACCTTTCAAGCGGCGATTCAGGAGCGTGAGGCCGAGCAAGAAAACCGCGTGATCGGTCGGGCGGCATTGCTGCCGAACCTGTCATGGAGCTACAACAACTCGCGCAATGAGTCAGAAGTCACCCAGAGCACGGCGCTGGGTAATGTCACCAGCGACCGCAATTACCGCAGCTACGCCTCAGCCCTGACCCTGCAGCAACCGCTGCTCGATTACGAAGCCTATGCGCGTTTTCGCCAAGGCACCGCCCAGGCATTGATGGCCGATGAGCGTTTTCGCGGCAAGAGCCAGGAGCTGGCCGTGCGGGTGCTGGGCGCTTACAGCCAGGCATTGCTGGCACAAGAGCGCATCGAGCTGAGCCGTGCCCAGAAGCGTGCGTTTGCCGAGCGCCTGCAACTCAATGACCGCTTGCTCAAAGGCGGTGAAGGCACGCGTACCGATGTGCTCGAAACCCAGGCGCGACTGAGCCTGGCCCAGGCCGAAGAGATCGAAGCCGTGGATGCCCAGGACAGTGCTTTACGTGAGTTGGAAGCCATTGTCGGCCAGCCGCTGCAAATCGAAGAACTGGCGCCCCTGGCGCGCCCATTCGAGATCGCGCCGCTTGAGCCCAACCGATTCGAAACCTGGCGTGAACTGGCCATGGCCAACAACCCTGAACTCAAGTCCCAGCACCACGCGCTCGACGTGGCCTCTTATGAAGTGGAGCGCAAGCGCGCCGGGCATTTGCCCAAGGTCAGCCTGTACGCGACCAGCCGCAAGACCCATTCCGATTCAGAAAGCAGCTACAACCAGAAGTACGACACCAACAGCGTCGGCATCCAGGTCAGCCTGCCGCTGTTTGCCGGTGGCTCGGTCTCGGCCTCCACCCGTCAGGCGGCCAACCAACTGTCCCAGGCCCAATACGAGCTGGACGCGCAAACCGCTGCCACGTTGGTGCAGTTGCGCAAGCAATTCAACCTCAACACCAGCGGCGCGGCGAAGGTGCGGGCCTATGAAATGGCAGTCAGGTCCGCCACGGCACTGGTCACCGCCACTCAGAAAAGCGTCAGTGGCGGCGAGCGGGTCAACCTCGACGTTCTCGACGCCGAACAACAGCTGTTCACCGCCCGACGTGATCTGGCCAATGCCCGGCATGCCTACCTGCTGGCGCGCATTCAGTTGAAGTATTACGCGGGATTGCTAAGCGAGCAGGACTTGCGGGCACTGGCCGGGTATTTCCAACCCTCGGCATGAGTGGTTACAACCCGGCATTCGCCGGGTTTTTTGTGGTGACTAATCTGTGAAACAGCTTCGGGAATAGGAGCCGGTTGTCGGGTGGCAGAGAAAAATTGTTACCTGGCGGAAAATAACCTAACGGATGGGTTACGATGAGAGTAGGTGCTTACAAAGGCTATGTCATTTCGGTGTTTATCAGGGATGAGCATTGCCCGCCCCATGTGCATGTCAGGGGCAAGGGCTGGGATGCGCGTTTTCGCTTCAGTTTTCTGGATGGGGAAGTTGAGTTGTGGGACGTAGAGCCTGAACGGAGGCGGCCACCCATAGCACTTCTGAAAGAGATACGCGGGGCGATCATGCAGCGGCACTACTTGGCACGGGCACGCAGGATCTGGTGGGAAAAACTGCAGACGGTTTGCCTGGAGAATCATTCCTGGAATTGGGACGCTGGTGAGTTGGTCCCTGGGTTGGTCATTCGACAAGGTCTCTACGTCATCGCGAGCGCCAGGCACGACGTCGTAGCGCAACGGACAATTTTGAATCTGGTAAGAGCGCCAGATTGCGTGGGGATTAATTTATGAAAATCATAAAAGCCAAAGTCACACCTTATGTACCTCTCACTGAAGCCGACGTTGACAAGGCAATCGCCCGTGGGCGCAAGTTGAAACGCCTGTACGCCAACGCCAGCAACGTACGGTATGAAAACGACTGCCTCTCCATTGGCTTCAGCGATGGCAGCCGCGTCGTGTTGCCGGTGGCTGGCCTGCCGGAGTTCGAAGGGTTTTCAGCGAAGGATTTCCAGCAGTTGGAAGTGACGTTCGGTGGCAAGGCGATTAGCTGTGAGGCGCAGGACCTGGATGTTTCGATCACAGGGTTGATCGCTACAAGCCAGCCGCTGATGGACCTGGCAACCAGCCTGGTGGCATCGCGCAATGGCCGCAAAAGCAGCGCGGCCAAATCCGCAGCGGCTCGCGCCAATGGCAAGAAGGGTGGCCGGCCACGCAAGGAAGCCCCGCAGCCCCCAGAGACAACAGACACTTGAATAAACTGTAGGAGCGAGCTTACTCGCGAAAAACCCACAGGCACCGCGTTCATCCAGGAAGCACGCGTTATCGTTGACGTTTTTCGCGAGCAAGCTCGCGCCTACTTGCAGGTTTATCGGCGGGTCAGCAACACACCCGATTCCATATGGTGCGTCCACGGGAACTGGTCAAACATTGCGCACTGGGTAATCCGGTGCGTGTCGTGCAGTTGCGCGATGTTCGCCGCCAGCGTCTCCGGGTTGCAGGAGATGTACAGGATGTTGTCGAAGCGCCGGGTCAGCTCGCAAGTGTCCGGGTCCATGCCGGCGCGGGGCGGGTCGACGAAGACGCTACCGAACTCGTAGCTTTTCAGGTCGATGCCGTGCAGGCGGCGGAACGGGCGCACTTCATTCAGGGCTTGGGTGAGTTCTTCGGCGGAGAGGCGCACCAGGGTGACGTTATCCACGCCATTTTCATCCAGGTTGCTCAGTGCCGCATTCACCGAGGTCTTGCTGATCTCGGTGGCCAGCACCTTGCGCACGCGGGTCGCCAGCGGCAGGGTGAAGTTGCCGTTGCCGCAGTACAGCTCCAGCAAATCGTCCGGGCGATCGCCCAGGGCTTCATAGGCCCAGTTGAGCATCTTCTGGTTCACCGTGCCGTTGGGTTGGGTGAACGCGCCTTCGGGTTGGCGGTAGCTGAAGGTGCGGCCACCGACGTCGAGTTTTTCCACCACATAGTCATGGCCGATCACATCGCGCTTGCCCTTGGAGCGGCCGATGATGCTCACATTCAGCTCAGCGGCCAATTGGTTTGCGGCGCTGTGCCAGTGCTCATCCAGCGGGCGGTGATAACACAGGGTGATCATCGCGTCGCCGGCCAGGGTGGTGAGGAACTCCACCTGGAACAGCTTGTGGCTCAGGGCGGCGCTGGCTTGCCAGGCGGCCTTGAGTTGCGGCATCAACTGATTGATGCGCTGGCTGGCGATGGGGAATTCTTCGATGAGGATCGGCGTGCGCTTGTCCTCCTGGGAGAACATCGCGTAGTGGCGCTCGCCGCCTTCGCGCCACAGGCGGAACTCCGCGCGCAGGCGAAAGTGCTGCAGCGGTGAGTCGAAGACCTGCGGCTCGGGCGCGTCGAACGGTGCCAGCAGGTCACGCAGGCGCGTGACCTTGTCTTGCAGTTGAGCGGTGTAGCTTGCGGCGTCGAAAGTCATGCGTTGAACCAGCCCAGCTTGATCACAAACAGGATCGACAGGATCACCAGTGCCGGGTTCAGCTCACGGTAGCGGCCCGAAAGCAGCTTGATGGCGGTCCAGGCGATGAAACCGAAGGCGATGCCGTTGGCGATGGAGTAAGTGAAGGGCATCGCCAGGGCGGTGATCACCACCGGCGCTGCCACCGTAATGTCGTCCCAGTCGATTTCGGCCAGGCCTTGGCTCATCAACACCGCCACAAACAGCAAGGCTGGCGCGGTGGCATAGGCCGGCACACTGGCGGCCAGTGGCGAGAAGAACAACGCCAGCAAAAACAGGATCGCGACCACGATGGCGGTCAAGCCGGTACGGCCACCGGCGCTCACGCCTGCGGCCGATTCGATGTAGCTGGTGGTGGTCGAGGTGCCCAGCAGGGAACCGGCCATGGCGGCGGTACTGTCGGCGATCAGCGCACGGCCCATTTTCGGCATATGGCCGTCCTTGCCCATCAGGCCGGCGCGCTTGGCGACGCCGATCAGGGTGCCGGAGTTGTCGAACAGGTCAACGAACAGGAAGGCGAAGATCACGCTGACCAGGCCGATGTCCAGCGCGCCCTTGATATCCAGCTGCAGGAAGGTCGGCGCCAGGGACGGCGGTACCGAAGTCACGCCGATGAACGGCGTGAAGCCCAGGACGATGGAGGCGACAGTCACCGCCAGGATGCCGATCAGCACCGCCCCGCGTACGGCCAGGGCTTCCAGCGCGACGATCAGCACGAAACCCAGGGTGGCCAGGATCGGTGCCGGTTGTTTCAGGTCGCCCAGGCCCACCATGGTGGCTGGGTTGCTCACCACGATACCGGCGTTATGCAGGGCGATCAGCGCCAGGAACAGGCCGATGCCGGCGGCAATCGCCGAGCGCAGGGGCAGGGGGATGGCGTTGATGATCCACTCACGAATGCGGAAGATCGACAGCAGGAAGAACAGCACCGCCGAAATGAACACTGCGCCCAGCGCCACCTGCCAGGTGTGGCCCATGTGCAGGACCACGGTGTAGGTGAAGAAGGCGTTGAGGCCCATGCCCGGTGCCAGGGCAATCGGGTAGTTGGCGATCAGGCCCATCACGGTCGAACCAATGGCCGCCGCCAGGCAGGTGGCGACAAACACCGCGCCCTTGTCCATGCCGGTCTCGCCGAGGATGCTCGGGTTCACGAACAGGATGTAGGCCATGGCCAGGAAGGTGGTGATCCCCGCGAGAATCTCGGTGCGCACATTCGTATTGTGGGCTTTGAGTTGAAACAGCTTTTCCAGCATGCCGGCTCCCTGTGACGCGAGTGTGCGTCGTGATTTGTTGACCTCTAAGTCAAAGCACAAACTGCGCCAAACGCTTGTGGTTTCAGAGAGGATCGGAAAAAGCGGCGCATCATACCAGCAGCCGAGGCTGTGTGGCGCATGGGCTTGAGGCATACTGCGCCGACGTTCAACAGCCGGTCATCGACAGCATGAAAAAAGCTAACCCGTGGAGTCTAGCTCTGATCGCCAGTATCAGCCTGTGGCTGGGCGCGGCACCGGCATGGGGCGCGACTGCACCGGCCTTGAGCGAGGTGCGGGTGTTCAAGGTGGAATCGGCCACGTGCAGCGAAGCGATCGCGGAGCGGGTCAACACTACCCAGCTGTGCGAGCACCGCGGGCCCACCAAGGTTTCGGTGATGGAAGTCGGCCTGGGCAACAGCCCCATGGGCCGCTTCAACGGCGCAGAGTTGAATGGGCAACGCACAGCGGTGTGCCAGGTCGGCAACATCAGTGAGGCGTGCAACGGCGTGGGCACCTTGATGGGCTACATCTATGTGTTCGACCTGAACGTCCAGGCCCAGGGCTGGTTCGAATTCACCAATACCTCGATCAACCCGCCGCAAAACACCCTGAAAGCCACGCTCAATATCCGCTGATCAATCATCTTGAACGCTCAAAAAACCGGGAAGTCGTACCCCTTAAGACGGCGATTTTCCTGAACGCCGCGGACGTACACCAACCCGTGAGGTGTTTATGAGCGCGACCCCCAATGGCGCGGCGGCCCAGCCGTTCGTCGCCCACCCGATACGCCTGACACTCAACGGCCAGGCTCGCCAACTGAACGTGTTGCCCTGGACCACCTTGCTGGACTTGCTGCGCGAGCAGTTGGACCTGGTGGGCAGCAAAAAAGGCTGCGACCACGGCCAGTGCGGCGCCTGCACCGTGTTGCGTGACGGCAAACGCGTGAATGCCTGCCTGACCCTGGCCGTGATGTGCGACGGCGCCGAATTGACCACCATCGAAGGCCTGGCCGACGGCGACCAACTGCACCCCATGCAACAGGCCTTTATCCAGCACGACGCGTTCCAGTGCGGCTATTGCACGCCCGGCCAGATCTGTTCTGCCGTGGGCCTGGCCAATGAAGGCCGCGCCCACGACCGTGCGCAGATCCAGGAATTGATGAGCGGCAACCTGTGCCGCTGCGGTGCCTACAACAACATCCGCGATGCCATCGAAGACGCGCTGCCGGCCTGCCGCCGCCAGGGAGGTGAGTCATGAACCCCTTCCACTACAGCAGGCCGACCGATGTGCAGCAGGCCGTGCAGATGAGCAGCGCCGCCTCGCGCTTTATCGCCGGTGGCACCAACCTGCTGGACCTGATGAAAGAAAACATCAGCCATCCCGAGCACCTGATCGACATCACCGGCTTGCCGCTGCATGACATTCAAGAAACCGCTGAGGGCGGCCTGCGTATCGGTGCGCTGGTGAGCAACGCCGACCTGGCCTGGCACCCGCTGATCGAGCAGCGTTACCCGTTGCTGTCCCAGGCCATCCTCGCCGGGGCGTCGCCGCAGTTACGCAACATGGCCAGTACCGGCGGCAACCTGTTGCAGCGCACCCGTTGCTATTACTTCTACGACGCCGCGGTGCCGTGCAACAAGCGCCAGCCCGGCAGCGGCTGCCCGGCGCGCAACGGTTTGAACCGTATCCATGCGATCCTCGGCGCCAGTCAACAGTGCGTGGCCACCCATCCTTCGGACATGTGCGTGGCCCTGGCGGCGCTTGCGGCGCGGGTGCATGTGGAGGGCCGCGGCGGCGCACGGGTGATTGAGTTCGCCGACTTCCACCGCTTGCCAGGCGATGCGCCGCAACGTGACAACCAATTGGCCGACGATGAGCTGATCACCGCGATTGAACTGCCCGCCGATCACCTGGCCCGCCACAGCCATTACCTGAAGATCCGCGACCGTGCCTCCTATGCCTTCGCCCTGGTGTCGGTGGCCGCCGCCTTGGAGCTGGACGGCGATGAAATCATCGACGCCCGCCTGGCCTTGGGTGGTGTGGCGCATAAACCCTGGCGTGACCGCGCAGTGGAAGCCTTGCTGATCGGCCGCACGGTCAGCCGCGAAACCTTCAGCGCCGCCGCCGACGCCCTGCTGCAAGACGCCGAACCGTTGGAACACAACGGCTTCAAGGTCAAGCTGGCCCGGCGCGCAATCATTCGTGCCCTGAGCGACGCCGCCGTCGCAGGAGAACAGCCATGAGCGCCATCGGCAAACCCCTAGACCGCGTCGACGGTCTGCTCAAGGTCACCGGCCAAGCACGCTACGCCGGTGAATTTCCCGAGGACGGCCTGCTGCATGGCAGCGTGGTGTCGAGTTCGATCGCCAAAGGCCGGGTGCTGCGCATCGATGCGTCCAAGGCGTTAGCCTTGCCCGGTGTAGTGGACGTGATCCATCACCTCAATCGGCCGAAAATCGCCAGCTACGATGAGGCCTTCGCTGATGCCGATGCGGCCGATGGCTCGCCTTTTCGCCCTTTGTATAACGACCGCGTGCTTTACAGCGGCCAGCCCCTGGCTTTGGTGATTGCCGATAACCTCGAACTGGCGCGGCACGCCGGCTCACTGGTGCAGATCGACTACGCGCCCGAAGCCTTCGAAACCGACCTGCTCACCCAACAAGCGGCAGCGCACCCGTCGCCCCAGACCCCACCCAAACCGCGAGGCAACTTCGAGGCTGAATGGGCCGGTGCCGCAATCAGTCTGGACTTGCACTACAGCACGCCTATCGAGCATCACAACCCGATGGAACCCCACGCCAGCACTGTGCTGTATCAGCCCGACGGCACCCTGCATATCCATGACAAGACCCAGGGCCCGCAGAACTGCCAGGCCTACGTGCAAAAAGTCTTCGGCCTGGACAAGCGCCAGGTGCGCATCTTTGCTGCCTTTGTCGGTGGCGCCTTCGGTTCGGGCCTGCGCCCGCAATACCAATTACCGCTCGCGGTGATGGCGGCCATGGCGCTCAAGCGCTCGGTGCGCGTCACCCTGACGCGCCAGCAGATGTTCACCTTCGGCTATCGCCCGCGCACCTTGCAGCGTTTGCAGATGGGCGCCGCTGCCAATGGGCGCTTGCTGGCGTTGGGGCATACCGCAATTGGCCAGACATCGCGCTTTGAGGATTTCAGCGAGCACGTGGTGGAGTGGAGCGGCATGCTCTATCACTGCGACAACGTGCAACTGACCTACAAGCTGGCGCCGTTGGACGTGTTTACCCCGCTGGACATGCGCGCGCCCGGCGCCGCACTGGGCGTGATCGGCCTGGAGTGTGCCATGGACGAACTGGCCTGCGCCCTGGCCATCGACCCGGTGCAATTGCGCCTGATCAATTACGCCGAACGCAACCAGAACGAAGACAAACCCTGGTCGAGCAAGGCCCTTCGCGAATGCTACAGCGAAGGCGCCGAACGCTTCGGCTGGAGCCAGCGCAACCCGGAACCGCGCAGCATGCGTGACGGCCGCCAATTGATCGGCTGGGGCATGGCCGGCGGCGTGTGGGAAGCCATGCAGATGAAGGCCAGCGCCAAGGCCCGCATCGATAGCAACGGCAAACTCACCGTCAGCAGCGCCACCACCGACATCGGCACGGGCACCTACACGGTAATGACCCAGATTGCCTCCCAGGCCAGTGGCGTGGCGATGGCCGATATCAGCTTTGTGCTGGGCGATTCGTCATTGCCCACCGCGCCGTTGCAGGGCGGCTCGTTTACCGTCTCGTCCGTCGGCACTGCCGTGCAGCAAGCGTGCGAAGCGCTGAATGCCAAGTTGCTGGAGATCGCCCGGCAGACGTACCCGGTATTCAAGGAGGCCGATTCGGTTCGGTTTGAAGACGGCCAGCTACACAGCGGTGATGTGAGCGTGTCGTTGGCGCAATTGGTCAAGGACAGCGGTGAAGAGGCCCTGGAGGTACAGGTCGACAGCCAGCCCGACAAGAAGCGCGAGGGTTATGCCAGCGCCACTCACTCGGCGGTGTTCGTCGAAGTGCGGGTGGATGAAGACCTTGGCACCATCAAGGTCAGCCGTGTGGTCAGCGCCATTGCCGCCGGGCGCGTGGTCAACCCCAAGATGGCCCGCAGCCAGATCCTCGGCGGCGTGGTGTGGGGCATTGGCATGGCACTGCATGAAGAGACCCAGGTGGACCATGAACTGGGGCGCTACATGAACCACAGCCTGGCCGAGTACCACATCCCGGTGAACGCCGACATCGGCGAGATTGATGTGCTGTTTGTTGAAGAACATGACGAGATCGTCAATGCACTCGGCTCCAAGGGCGTGGGGGAAATCGGCATTGTCGGGGTGGCGGCGGCGGTGGCGAATGCGGTTTACCATGCCACCGGCAAGCGGGTGCGGGAGTTTCCGATTACCTTGGATAAGGTGCTGTAGCCCAAACCCTCAGACCAATGAAGTCCCAGTGTGGGAGCTGGCTTGCCTGCGATAGCGGTGTATCAGCCACCAGAAAGTTGCCTGATACACCGCTATCGCGGGCAAGCCCGGCTCCCACAGGGTATGGCGGTGAAGCCTATGGCTTGGTTTCTTCCACCGGCACATGCATGCGATCCCGGTTAGCCAGAGTCGGGAACAGCTTGATCCACACTCCGGTCACCACCAGCGTACCAACCCCGCCCATCACCACCGCAGGCACGGTGCCAAACCAGTGGGCGGTTATCCCGGATTCGAACTCGCCCAATTGATTCGAGGCGCCGATAAACAGGCCATTGACCGCACTCACCCGCCCGCGCATTTCATCCGGCGTTTCCAACTGCACGAACGATGCACGGATCACCATGCTGATCATGTCCGCCGCGCCCAATACCACCAGCACCGCCAGGGAAAACCAGAACGAGGTCGACAGGCCGAAGGCGATGGTTGCCACCCCGAACACGCCGACGGCAGTGAACATCACGCGGCCCACCTGGCGGTCGACCGAAAAGCGCGCCAGCCACAGTGACATCAGCAACGCGCCCACGGCCGGTGCCGACCGCAGCAGGCCCAGCCCCCAGGCGCCGGTCAGCAGGATGTCCTTGGCGAACACCGGCAACAGCGCGGTGGCGCCGCCCAGCAGCACGGCAAACAGGTCCAGGGAGATGGCGCCGAGAATGTCCGGGCGGCTGCGGATAAAACGAATGCCGGCCAGCAGCGAGTCCAGGGTGGCCTTGGCTTTGTTCAGCGGAGTCTGGCGCGCGGGCAAGTTCAGGGTCAGCACGCAGGCGATCAGGTACAGCGCCACGGTGGGGCCGTACACCCACACGCTGCCAAAGGCGTAGAGCAACCCCCCAACGGCCGGTGCGACGATGGTCGCCAGCTGCTGGGCCGATTGCGAAGCGGCCACGGCGCGGGGGAACAGCGCGCTGGGCACGATGCTCGGCAACAGCGCCTGGGTGGTGGGCATTTCAAACGAGCGCGCGGCGCCCAGCAGGAAGGCGAGGATAAAGATCATCTCGCGGGTCACGTTGCCGGTCAGGCCACCGATGGCCAGGGACAAGGCAATCAGTGCCTGCAAGGTCTGGCAGATGGCTGCGACCCGGCGGCGCTCATAGCGATCCGCCACGTGCCCGGTGTGCAGCATGAACAGCACGCGCGGCACGAATTCCACCAGGCCGACCAGGCCCAGGTCCAGCACATTGCCGGTCAGTTGGTAGAGGTTCCAGCCAATCGCCACGGTGAGCATCTGGAAGCCGCTGGCGGTAAAGATCCGTGCCAGCCAGAACGCGATGAAAGGGCGGTGGTGACGTAACAGCAACGCAGGTTCACTGGGCATCGGCAATCAGGTCGGCAACGGGAGAATGGCGAGATTAGCATCAAGCTGTAACAAAGAGTTGCAAGAACTGAGCTGAGGCAAGCTGTCACGCGGCAAAAGACCACACAGTCCTACCGCAAAAATGGGACTACTCTTTCAACGATGCTTGATCCAGATCAAAACCTGCCCCGGGATTGTTCTGGCGGCCGCAAGGCCAGATTCCCCACGCGATGGGTAATAAAAGAAACGAATTGAAATTCGCCACACTCCATATCCGTGGGGGCAGTGGGTGCAGGCTCCCAGCCAGCAGCCGGTATTACCTGACAGAGGAAGACTTATGTTCGGTTTGGAGGCGCTAGATCTCGCCCGAATTCAATTCGCGTTCACCATCTCATTCCACATCCTGTTCCCGGCGATCACCATCGGCCTGGCCAGTTACCTTGCGGTGCTGGAGGGCTTGTGGCTCAAGACCCACAACGACACCTACCGTGACCTCTACCATTTCTGGTCGAAGATCTTTGCCGTCAACTTCGGCATGGGTGTGGTATCGGGCCTGGTCATGGCCTACCAATTCGGCACCAACTGGAGCCGCTTCTCGGACTTCGCCGGCGCCGTCACCGGGCCGTTGCTGACGTACGAAGTGCTCACGGCCTTCTTCCTCGAGGCTGGTTTCCTGGGCGTGATGTTGTTTGGCTGGAACAAGGTGGGGCGCAAGCTGCACTTTTTTGCCACGGTGATGGTGGCCGTGGGTACGTTGATCTCCACGTTCTGGATTCTTGCCTCCAACAGCTGGATGCAGACGCCCCAGGGTTTTGAAATCATCGATGGCCGCGTGATCCCGACCGACTGGCTGGCAGTGATCTTCAACCCGTCGTTCCCCTACCGCCTGATGCACATGGCCACGGCTGCTTTTGTTGCCACGGCGTTCTTCGTCGGCTCGTCGGCGGCCTGGCATTTGCTGCGCGGCAAGGACAACCCGGCGATCCGCAAAATGCTTTCGATGGCGATGTGGATGGCGCTGATCGTTGCGCCCATCCAGGCGGTGATCGGCGACTTCCATGGCCTTAATACCCTCAAGCATCAGCCGGCTAAAATCGCCGCGATTGAAGGCCACTGGGAAAATATCGGCAACGAGCCCACGCCGTTGATCCTGTTCGGCTGGCCGGACATGAAAGCCGAGAAAACCAAGTACGCGGTCGAGATCCCGTACCTGGGCAGCCTGATCCTGACTCACTCCCTGGACAAGCAGGTGCCGGCGCTCAAGGAGTTCCCGCCTGAAGACCGGCCCAACTCGACCATTGTGTTCTGGTCGTTCCGGGTCATGGTCGGCCTGGGGTTCCTGATGATCTTCACCGGTCTGTTCAGCCTGTGGCTGCGCCGGGGCGACAAGATGTACACCTCCAAACCGTTCCTGTACCTGGCGTTGTGGATGGGCCCATCTGGCCTGATTGCGATTCTGGCCGGTTGGTTCACCACCGAAATCGGTCGCCAGCCCTGGGTGGTCTACGGCTTGATGCGCACGGCAGATGCCTCCTCCGGGCATAGCCTGACGCAGATGACCATTACCCTGGTGTTGTTCGTGGTGGTGTACTTCGCGCTGTTCGGCGCGGGCCTGGGCTACATGATGCGCCTGGTGCGCAAAGGCCCTGTAACCCACGACAGTACCGAGCCGGCCCATGGTGGCCCTGGCCAGAAACGCACCCCGGCACGTCCGTTGTCTGCTGCCGACGATGGCAGTGATAACGACCACGACCACATCCAGCACAAGGGGAATTGAGATGGGTATTGATCTTCCGCTGATCTGGGCCGTGATCATCATCTTCGGCATCATGATGTACGTGGTCATGGACGGCTTCGACCTGGGGATTGGCATTCTTTTCCCGTTTATTCCGGGCAAAGTCGACCGTGACGTGATGATGAACACCGTGGCGCCCGTATGGGACGGCAACGAAACCTGGCTGGTACTCGGCGGCGCGGCGTTGTTCGGCGCGTTCCCGCTGGCCTATTCGGTGGTGTTGTCGGCGCTGTACCTGCCGCTGATCCTGATGCTGATCGGGCTGATCTTTCGCGGCGTAGCCTTTGAGTTCCGCTTCAAGGCCAAGGACCACAAGCGTCACCTGTGGGACAAAGCGTTTATTGGCGGCTCGCTGGCGGCGACCTTCTTCCAGGGCGTGGCGCTGGGCGCCTTTATCGACGGCATCCCCGTGGTGGACCGCCAGTTCGCCGGCGGCTCGCTGGACTGGCTCACGCCGTTCACGATGTTCTGCGGCGTGGCGCTGATCGTGGCGTATGCCTTGCTCGGCTGCACCTGGCTGATCATGAAGACCGAAGGCAAGTTGCAGGAGCAGATGCACAACCTGGCGCGGCCTTTGGCCTTCGTGGTGTTGGCGGTGATTGGTATCGTCAGCATCTGGACGCCGCTGACCCACCCGGAAATCGCTTCGCGCTGGTTTACCCTGCCGAACCTGTTCTGGTTCCTGCCGGTGCCGATCCTGGTGCTGGTCACCATGTACGGGCTGATCCGCGCCGTGGCACGTAACGCGCACTACACGCCGTTCCTGTTGACGCTGGTGCTGATTTTCCTCGGCTACAGCGGCCTGGGGATCAGCCTGTGGCCGAACATCATCCCGCCGTCCGTATCGATCTGGGATGCCGCCGCGCCGCCGCAAAGCCAGGGCTTCATGCTGGTGGGCACGCTGTTCATCATCCCGTTCATCCTGGGCTACACCTTCTGGAGCTACTACGTGTTCCGCGGCAAGGTCACCCACGAAGACGGCTATCACTAGGAGGGTTGAAACATGTCCAAACCTTCGTTGCACGAGATTGAACAGGCCGAGAAGCAGCCATTGTGGCGGCGCCTGGGGTGGCTGGCGATGATCTGGACCGGCAGCGTGCTGGCCCTGTTCGTGGTGGCCAGCCTGATGCGCATGTTCATGAATGCAGCAGGCCTGAGCACCCACTGACCCCAATACCAATAATGTAGGAGCGAGCTTGCTCGCGAAAAACTTAACGACGCCGCGTTTATTCAGTAAGCACGCGTTATCGTTGACGTTTTTCGCGAGCAAGCTCGCTCCTACAATAAGCAGGGGTTTTTATTTTCGCGCTTTGAGGATGACGAACTTGGGCGTGGCGGCTACTTGCTCTACACCACGGAACAGCCGCGCCAGCTTGCTGTGGTAGCCCAGGTGACGATTACCGACGATGTACAAGGCGCCACCGACCACCAGCGCTTCGCGTGCCTGCTGGAACATGCGCCAGGCGAGGAAGTCACCGACCACTTGTTGTTGGTGGAACGGTGGGTTGCACAGCACCACGTCCAGCGACTGCGGCTCCTGGCCGGCCAGGCCGTCTCCGGCCTGCACGGTGACGTCCCGTTCACCCAGGGCGGCTTGCCAGTTTTCGGCGGCCGATTGCACCGCCATGTACGACTCATCCACCAAGGTGTAGTGCGCATCGGGGTTGTGCAGGGCGCTGGCAATTGCCAGTACGCCGTTGCCGCAGCCCAGGTCCGCCACGCGGGCACTGCCCAGGTTTTTTGGCAGGTGCGGCAGGAAGGCGCGGGTGCCGATGTCCAGGCCTTCGCGGCAAAACACGTTGGCGTGGTTGCGCAACTCGATGACGGGCGCATCCAAGGTATAGCGGGTTGGGTAGGGCGAAACCGCAGCAGGGCGCTGCTCGACGCTGGCGATCAACAGCCGCGCTTTTTTGGCCGCCAATGAGGCGTGCATGGGGCCGATGTAACGCTCCAGCAATTCGCCCGCAGCCCGGGGCAAATGCTTGACCATTGCGCCTGCGATCACCTCGGCGCCGGGCGCCAGTTGCCCTTGCAGGCGGATCAGTTGTTCTTCCAGCAACGCCAGGGTTTTCGGCACGCGGATCAACACGCGGTCAAACGGCCCGGTCGCGAGTTGGCTGGCCGGTATGAAGGGCACGGCATCAAAGGGCTTGCCGTTGCGCACCAGGTTTTTTTCCAGGCCCTGAGCCGCGAGGAACGAGTCACCGCTGGAGGTCACCTGCGCCTGGCCTTGAAGGCTGGCCGCCAGGGCGCCGAAGCTGTCATTGAGGACCAGCACGCGGGTGGCGGCAGCGGGCTGTTGCGCGGCGAGGTGGCTGAGCAGGTATTCGTCGGCGGCATCGAAGGCTTGCAGCGGATCATTGTGTTGCTCTGGCTGACGAATCAGGTCGAGCTGGGCGAAAGGGCTGTCAAGCAGGGGCATGGCGGGGCAAGGCTCTGGGTAATCGACGGACCGTCTGAGTGAACGGCGGGGCAACCATGGGAAGCGCACCCTCAACACTCAGAATTGGCCGTAAATGTTACGTTTTTTTCAACGCGATGACATGCGGTGTTTTGCGTAGGCTAAAACAGCCCGGCTTTAGCGGCGCGCAGCACGGCCTGGATCTTGTTGTGCACGCCCAGCTTCTTGAAGGTACTGCTGATATGAAAGCCCACGGTGCGTTCGGACAGGCAAAGAATCGCGGCAATCTCGGAGGCAGTCTTGCCCATCGCGGACCACTTGAGAATTTCCGTTTCCCGGGCGGTCAATTTGCTGGGCGCTTTGATGTCGGGCGCGTCGGCGTACTTCTGCGCGACGACCGCATGCATCGCGTGGCAAAGCCACAACACCTGGCCGGCTTTTTCGTAAAGCTCTTGCGGGCTGACCTCGCCCTTGCTGCGAACCAGGGTCAGCATGCTGAATACCCCCTGGAAATCATGCACGGCTTGGGTCCAGCCTAAATGCACCCCGCAGGACTGGGCCAACTCCCACAACTGGGGGGTGTTGGCAAAGGTTTTTTGCTCCCAGAGAATGGGCAGTACCGAACTTTTGCAGTGGGTTACAACGGGGTCTACATCGAAGTAGTGTGCTTGTTTATAAATGTGGCTCCATTCGTTTGGATAGTTACTAAATAGAATGGGTTTTGTTTGAGTGTCTTGTGACTGGGAGCTCATCGTAAAAGAGCAATATTCGAAACCCAGTTCATAGGTGTGGTTAATCACCATCTCAAACACACTGGTGATTTCACTCTCGCCTTCCAGCTTGGGCAGCCGGGTGTTATGCCAATTGACCATCGATGACTCTCCATAGGTTTCTGTGTGACTTGGGTACGTCCTGATCTCCCAATGCAACTCGAAAACAAGTGTAGGGGAAGTCCTACAACTGAGTCTGAAAAATATTTTACTTACAGGGTTTGTTTCGCACGCCGGTTTTGTACAAGGCTTGAAGTTTTGTATAAGGGCACTTGGCAGCGGAAGTTTTTTCAACGTTTTTAATGTCTTAAAAACAGTATCAAAATGATGTCGTTGTAAGTGCTGTTTCATCTAGTGAGGTGTTCGGGGTGCATTAATAGCCAAATAATTAGTTCCACTGAGGCGCCCATGGTGTAGCCCCTGGCTGGCTCAAAAACGCGCGGGCCAGCTGCGCGGGCCTTCAGCGATTGCAAAGCCAGTACCAATCATCGGTGTTTGCGCGGCCTGTTTTGAGGGACACTAAAGGCCTGTGCAAAACGGAGCCCCCCATGACGGCCAGTGCTGAGAAATTTACCCGCCAGACCCTGCTCGATGTGCAATCGCTGACCCCCAGCCTGTTCACCCTGCGCACCACCCGCGATGCCGGTTTTCGTTTTACCGCCGGCCAGTTCGTGCGCCTGGGCGTTACCAAGGCGGATGGCAGCACCGTGTGGCGCGCCTATTCCATCGTGTCTTCGCCGTTTGACGAGCATCTGGATTTCTTTTCCATCGTGGTCCCCGGCGGTGAGTTCACCAGTGAACTGAGCCGCCTGAAGGTGGGCGATACCTTGCTGGTAGAGCGCCAGGCCACGGGTTTTCTGACCCTCAACCGTTTTGTCGACGGGCGCGACCTGTGGTTGCTGGGAACCGGTACGGGCGTTGCGCCGTTCCTGTCGATCCTGCAGGACTTCGAAGCCTGGGAAAAATTCGAGCGCATCATCCTGGTGTACAGCGCCCGGGAAGCCAAGGAACTGGCCTACCAGTCCCTGATCAACACACTGGGTGAGCGCGAATACCTGGCCGACTACGCCCACAAGCTCACCTACATTCCCATCGTCACCCGCGAGCTGCATCCGGGCGCATTGAACGGGCGTATTACGGCCTTGATCGAAAATGGCGAACTGGAGCGGGCCGCCGGCGTGGAGCTGACGGCGCAGGATTCGCGCGTACTGATTTGCGGCAACCCGCAGATGGTCGATGACACGCGCCAGTTGCTCAAGCAGCGGGACATGCAACTGAGCCTGAGCCGACGGCCTGGCCAGGTGGCGGTAGAAAACTACTGGTAGAAAAAAGGCGCCTTGCGAGGCGCCTTTTTTTTGCAACCGCGGGTTAAAGCGGCTTGTTGTTCTGTGCCTTGAGCAGATCGCGGATCTCGCCCAGCAGCACTTCTTCCTTGCTCGGCGTCGGCGGCAGGCTTGGGGCCACGGCTTCTTCGCGCTTCAGACGGTTGATTGCCTTCACGCCCATGAAGATTGCAAACGCGACGATCACAAAGTCGATGATGCTCTGGATGAACTTGCCGTACGCCAGCACAACCGCAGGTACATCACCCTGTGCTGCCTTGAGCGTGATGGCCAGATCGGCAAAGTCCACACCACCGATCAGCAGGCCGATGGGAGGCATTATCACGTCGCCTACAAATGAGGAAACAATCTTGCCGAAGGCGGCACCGATGATGATACCGACGGCCATGTCGACCACATTACCTTTGACCGCGAAGGCCTTGAACTCACTGATCACGCCCATAGGTTATTCCTTGTTACAGTTGAGGAGGGTGGAGGTCAGTGTAATTCAGTCGAACAGCGCTTGCTCGACACAACTGTTAACACTGTCGGTTTTTATCGACACATCAAATCGCAAATAGTTTGCAAAGTGCCATCAATCGCGCGCGAATTACCGGCTATTTCAGCGAGTTACCAGATTTTTTTCTTAATCGGGCCTGTGGTGTTTTTCTATTTATCTTCTGACTCGCAGGTCACTAGCCTCTGGCAAGCACAACTGAATGTGCATTAAAAAAACCAGAGGAAACCTCGATGAACACTCCAATCAGCCGCAGGCCCGTGTCGGCGCGCCACGCGCTGGCCCTGGTGACCGCCAGCCTGCTTTCCCTCTCTGTGCAAGCCGCCAACCTGACCCGCGATAACGGGGCCAACGTCGGTGATAACCAGAACTCCCAGACCGCCGGCGCCAACGGCCCGGTGTTACTGCAAGACGTGCAACTGATCCAGAAGCTGCAGCGCTTCGACCGCGAACGCATCCCGGAGCGCGTGGTGCACGCACGCGGCACGGGCGCCCATGGCACCTTCACCGTGACCGACAACCTCAGCGACCTGACCAAGGCCAAGGTATTCGCCGCCGGTGAAACCACACCGGTGTTCGTGCGCTTCTCGGCCGTGGTGCATGGCAACCACTCCCCGGAAACCCTGCGCGACCCACGAGGCTTCGCCACCAAGTTCTATACCGCCGAAGGTAACTGGGACCTGGTCGGTAATAACTTCCCTACCTTCTTTATTCGCGATGCCATCAAGTTCCCGGACATGGTCCATGCCTTTAAACCGGACCCTCGCACTAACCTAGACGATGACTCGCGTCGTTTCGACTTCTTCTCCCATGTTCCAGAGTCCACTCGTACACTGACCGAGTTGTACTCGGACTCCGGCACCCCAGCCAGTTACCGCGAAATGGACGGCAATGGCGTACATGCCTACAAGTTGATTAACACTAAAGGTGAAGTGCACTACGTCAAGTTCCACTGGAAGAGCCTGCAGGGCATCAAGAATTTGGATCCAAAACAAGTCGGCGAAGTGCAAGGCCGTGATTACAGCCATATGACCAATGACTTGGTCACGCACATCAACAAAGGCGACTTCCCTAAGTGGGACTTGTATGTGCAAGTGCTCAAGCCTGAAGACCTGGCCAAGTTTGATTTCGACCCACTGGATGCCACCAAGATCTGGCCAAATGTGCCCGAGCGCAAAGTCGGGCAAATGGTGCTGAACCGCAACCCGGCCAATGTGTTCCAGGAAACCGAGCAAGTGGCGATGGCCCCGGCCAACCTGGTACCGGGTATCGAGCCGTCGGAAGACCGCTTGCTGCAAGGTCGGGTGTTCTCCTACGCCGATACGCAGATGTACCGCCTGGGCGCGAACGCCCTGCAACTGCCGATCAACGCTCCACGGGTCACCGTCAACAACGGCAACCAGGATGGCGCGATGAATTTCGGCAAGACCACCACCGGCGTGAACTACCAGCCCAGCCGCTTGTTGCCACGGGAAGAGCCGCAAGCGGCGCGCTACAGCCAGTCGCCGTTGTCGGGCAGCACCCAGCAGGCCAAGATCCAGCGTGAGCAGAACTTCAAGCAGGCCGGTGATCTGTACCGTTCCTACACCAAGAAAGAGCGCGAGGACTTGATCAACAACTTCGGCGGCTCATTGGCCACCACCGATGACGAGAGCAAGCACATCATCCTGTCGTTCCTCTACAAGGCGGATCCGGAATACGGCACCGGCGTAGCCAAAGTCGCCAAGGGCGACCTGGCTCGCGTGAAGGCGCTGGCGGAAAAACTGACTGACTGATTCGTTGGTTGCGGTCGGCGCCTTCACGGGCGTCGACCTTTGGCAGGAGAACACCCTATGCGCATCTCTATCGGCTTATTGATGGCCATGCTGGCCTTCGCTGCCCATGCCGAGTCCCCCGACCCGGTGGCGCTCAAGGCACAGTTACAGGACTATTATTTCGACGCCGCCCGTCGTGGCGACCTCGACATGCTCAACACCTTCATTGAGTCCGGCTACGGCCTCAATGCCCAGGACGACAAGGGCTACACCGCGTTGATCCTGGCTGCTTATCACGGCCAGGGCCCGTATGTGGAGCGTCTGCTCGATGCCGGCGCCGACGCCTGTGTGCAGGATAAGCGCGGCAACACGGCGTTGATGGGCGCCATCTTCAAAGGCGAGCTGAAAATCGCCCAGCGCCTGTTGGCCACCGACTGCAACCCCGACCAACGCAACGGCGCAGGGCAGACCGCCGCCATGTACGCCGGGTTGTTCAAGCGCGTCGAGTTGCTGGGCGCGCTGCAAGCCAAAGGCGCCGACCTGAACGCCGAAGACCCCGTCGGTAACAGCGCTTCACGTTTGGCTAATGGCGAAATCCGGACCCCAGCGTCGCGCTGAGCTATCATCGCGGTTTTTCGGTTGGAGGTTCTCATATGGCAAAGGCCAAGCGCATGTACGGCTGCACAGAGTGCGGCGCGACCTTTCCCAAATGGGCGGGCCAATGCTCCGAATGCGGCGCGTGGAACACCCTGACTGAAACCATGATCGAGAGTGGCGGTGCCGCAGCCCCCACCGGCCGTGCCGGCTGGACCGGGCAACAGGCGCAGATCAAGACCCTGGCCGAAGTCAGCGTCGAAGAGATCCCACGCTTTTCCACCGCCTCCGGCGAACTGGACCGGGTCTTGGGCGGTGGCCTGGTGGACGGCTCGGTGGTGCTGATCGGCGGTGACCCTGGCATCGGCAAGTCCACGATCCTGCTGCAAACCCTGTGCAGCATCGCCAGCCGCATGCCTGCGCTGTACGTCACCGGCGAAGAGTCCCAGCAGCAAGTGGCCATGCGCGCCCGGCGCCTGGGTTTGCCCCAGGACCAGTTGCGGGTCATGACCGAAACCTGCATCGAAAGCATCATCGCCACGGCGCGCATCGAAAAGCCCAAGGTCATGGTCATCGACTCGATCCAGACGATTTTCACCGAACAACTGCAATCGGCACCCGGCGGCGTGTCTCAGGTGCGCGAAAGCGCGGCGCTGCTGGTGCGCTACGCCAAGCAGAGCGGCACGGCGATCTTCCTGGTCGGCCACGTCACCAAGGAGGGCGCACTGGCCGGGCCACGGGTGTTGGAACACATGGTCGACACCGTGTTGTATTTCGAAGGGGAATCCGACGGCCGCCTGCGCCTGCTGCGGGCGGTGAAGAACCGCTTTGGCGCCGTCAACGAGCTGGGTGTATTTGCCATGACCGACCGGGGGCTGAAAGAAGTCTCGAACCCCTCGGCGATCTTTCTCACCCGCGCCCAGGAAGAAGTCCCAGGCAGTGTGGTGATGGCGACGTGGGAAGGCACCCGGCCGATGCTGGTGGAAGTCCAGGCGCTGGTGGATGACAGCCATTTGGCCAACCCACGGCGCGTCACCCTGGGCCTGGACCAGAACCGCCTGGCGATGTTGCTGGCGGTGCTGCACCGACATGGCGGCATTCCGACTCACGACCAGGATGTGTTCCTCAACGTGGTGGGCGGGGTCAAGGTGCTGGAGACTGCGTCCGACCTGGCGTTGATGGCGGCGGTGATGTCCAGCCTGCGTAATCGGCCGCTGCCCCATGATTTGCTGGTGTTTGGTGAGGTGGGTTTGTCGGGCGAAGTGCGCCCGGTGCCGAGTGGGCAGGAGCGCTTGAAGGAGGCGGCCAAGCATGGCTTCAAACGGGCGATTGTGCCCAAGGGCAATGCGCCGAAAGAGGCGCCGCCGGGGTTGCAGATTATTGCAGTGACACGGCTGGAGCAGGCGTTGGATGCGCTGTTCGAATAACCCGCAACACTGCTGAACCCCTGTGGGAGCTGGCTTGCCTGCGATAGCGGCGGGTCAGCTTACCCATCCTTGTCTGATACACCGCCATCGCAGGCAAGCCAGCTCCCACATTTTGATTGATGTGTGTTTTCAGATCTCCAGCAGGGCGCCCAGCTCGCGCTCCAGCTCTTGCTCATCACCCAGGTTCAACTCAACGAACCTGCGCAAATGGCTGATCGAATCCAGATCAATGTGTTTGCACACGAAGCCCAATTGCCCAGGATCTTCATGGGTCAGCCGCGCTTGCAGCTTTATATGTGTCTTCTGGTCCAGGCGTATGTCGACGTCAAAGGGCAGCGCTTTATTCCCCTTCCAGTCGTCAGGCCGTTCCACCAGCAAACCCTTGAGTGATAGATCCAGCAGCTTCACCGGCCATTCGCTGCCGTTTTGCCGAAGTTCGGCCGTAGCATCAAAGGCAATCCGGCGAAAACGGCGACGGTCGGACGCATGCTTGGTCATGGTAAAGCCCTCTGTGAATGGGAGGAGTGTAGCCCGGGGCCATCAAGGGGCGTTTATTTCGGCTTTTTTTACCGGTTGAAGGCTCTAGACCAACGTAGGGGGCTGGTCTTTAAGGCCAGTAGCGCTAAACTCGGGCTGGCTGTCCTTTCTGTCCACCCTGGCTGGAATATAAAAATGAAAAATAATAATAGCCTGCTACGCCACTTACCCTGGCTGGTGCTGGCAATTGTAGGAGCGTGCGCCCTGGGCGTAGTGGCCTTGCGCCGCGGCGAGGCGATCAACGCCTTGTGGATTGTGGTCGCTGCAGTGGCCATCTACCTGGTTGCGTACCGTTACTACAGTCTGTTCATCGCCAATAACGTGATGCAACTCGACCCTCGGCGGGCAACCCCTGCGGTGGTCAACAACGATGGTCTGGACTATGTGCCGACCAACAAACACATTCTTTTCGGTCACCACTTTGCGGCGATTGCCGGTGCAGGCCCGTTGGTCGGCCCGGTGCTGGCGGCGCAAATGGGCTATCTGCCCGGCACCCTCTGGCTGATTGCCGGGGTGGTGCTGGCCGGTGCGGTGCAAGACTTCATGGTCCTGTTCCTGTCCACCCGTCGTAACGGCCGTTCCCTGGGGGATATGGTTCGCGAAGAGATGGGCCGCATTCCCGGGACCATCGCGCTGTTCGGCTGCTTCCTGATCATGATCATCATCCTCGCGGTGCTGGCGCTGATCGTGGTCAAGGCCCTGGCCGAGAGCCCATGGGGCATCTTCACGGTGATGGCGACCATCCCGATCGCGATGTTCATGGGCATCTACATGCGCTACATCCGCCCGGGCCGCATCGGTGAAATCTCGATCATCGGCGTGCTGTTGCTGCTGGGTTCGATCTGGCTGGGCGGGCAGATTGCCGCTGACCCGGTGTGGGCCAAGGCGTTCACCTTCACCGGTATCCAGATCACCTGGATGCTGATCGGCTACGGTTTCGTGGCCGCTGTGCTGCCGGTGTGGCTGATCCTGGCGCCCCGCGACTACCTGTCGACGTTCCTGAAAATCGGCACCATCATCGCCCTGGCGATTGGCATCCTGATCACCATGCCTGATCTGAAAATGCCAGCGCTTACCCAGTTCATCGACGGCACCGGCCCGGTGTGGAAGGGCGGCCTGTTCCCGTTCCTGTTCATCACCATTGCCTGTGGCGCGGTCTCGGGCTTCCATGCGCTGATCTCCTCGGGCACCACGCCCAAGCTGCTGGCCAGCGAAAGCCATGCCCGTTACATCGGTTACGGCGGCATGCTGATGGAGTCGTTCGTGGCCATCATGGCGATGGTTGCCGCCTCGGTGATCGAGCCGGGCGTGTACTTCGCCATGAACAGCCCGGCCGCCATTGTCGGCACCGACGTGGTTACCGTGGCGCAGACGGTCAGCAGTTGGGGCTTTGCCATTACGCCTGAGGCGCTCTCTGCCGTGGCCCACGATATCGGTGAAACCACCATCCTGGCGCGTGCCGGTGGTGCACCGACGTTGGCAGTGGGTATCGCGCAGATCCTGCACAGTGTGCTGCCGGGTGAAAACACCATGGCGTTCTGGTACCACTTTGCGATCCTGTTCGAAGCGCTGTTCATCCTCACGGCGGTCGACGCCGGTACCCGTGCCGGTCGTTTCATGCTGCAAGACCTGCTGGGTTCGTTCGTGCCGGCGCTCAAACGCACCGAGTCCTGGACCGCCAACCTGATCGCCACGGCCGGTTGCGTGGCCATGTGGGGCTACTTGCTGTACCAAGGCGTGATCGACCCGCTGGGTGGCATCAACACCTTGTGGCCGCTGTTCGGTATCTCCAACCAGATGCTGGCCGGTATCGCGCTGATGCTGGCGACCGTTGTGCTGATCAAGATGAAGCGCCAGCGTTACATCTGGGTGACCATGTTGCCAGCGGTGTGGCTGTTGATCTGCACCACCACGGCGGGCTTCATCAAGCTGTTCGACGCCAACCCGGCGATCGGCTTCCTGTCGCTGGCCAAGAAATACAGCGATGCCCTGGCTAACGGCCAGATCCTGGCTCCGGCCAAGAGCATCGACCAGATGCAGCACGTGATCTGGAACGCCTACACCAACGCAACGCTGACGGCGCTGTTCCTGTTCGTGGTGTTCAGCATCCTGTTCTATGCGCTCAAGGTGGGTGTCGCCGCCTGGGGCAACAAAGAGCGTACGGATAAAGAAGCCCCGTTCCAGGCTGTACCGGACGCGTAAACGAGGATTGCAAACATGTTCAATGACATCAGTCGCCTCGGTAAATACCTCGGTCAGGCCGCCCGCCTGATGGTCGGCATGCCCGACTACGACACCTACGTCGAGCATATGCAAACCAAACACCCGGACAAGCCGGTGATGGACTACAAGGCGTTCTTCCGGGAACGCCAGGAAGCCCGTTACGGCGGCAAGGGTGGGCCCAAGTGCTGCTAAGTTGGTAAAACTGCCTTACCTGTAGGAGCGAGCTTGCTCGCGAAAAACCCAAGGACACCACGTGCATCCAGACAGCACGCGTTATCGTTGACGTTCTTCGCGAGCAAGCTCGCTCCTACAGTTGTTTTTGCGTCCCCATTTTTCAGGAGAATCTCTTTGTCCTCTCCCATCCCCGTCACCATCCTCAGCGGCTTCCTCGGCGCCGGCAAGACCACCTTGCTGCGCCACCTGCTCAAAGCCGAGCACGGCTTGAAAATCGCCGTGATCGAAAACGAATTCAGTGACGCCGGTATCGACACCCAACTGCTGGGCGACGAGCCGGTGCAAGTGATGACCCTGTCCAACGGCTGCGTGTGCTGCACCATCCACACCGACCTGACCAAAGCCCTGTACCTGCTGCTTGAGCGCCTGGACAGCGGCGAGATCGCCTTCGACCGCCTGGTGATCGAATGCACCGGCCTGGCCGACCCCGCACCGGTGGCCCAGACCTTTTTCATCGACGAAGAACTGCGCGAGCGCTATATCCTCGACGGCATCATCACCCTGGTGGATGCGGCCCACGCCGAGCATCACCTGACCCAGACCATCGCCCAGGCCCAGATCGGCTTTGCCGACCGCCTGTTGGTGAGCAAGCGCGACCTGGTAGACGATGCCACCTTCGACGCCCTCAGCCAGCGCCTCACCCGCATCAACCGCCGTGCGCCGATTCGTGTGGTGGACCACGGCAAGATTGACCTGGCCGAATTACTGGATGTGCGCGGTTTCAACCTCAACGCCGGCATGAGCCTGCGCCCGGTGAGTGCAGCGCCTTCGGTCGACCGTATTTCCAGCCTGGTGCTGCGCACCGACCAGCCGCTGGATATCGACCGCCTCAGCGAGTTTATGAATGAACTGCTGGAAGACCATGGCAAGCAACTGCTGCGTTACAAAGGCGTATTGAACATTGCCGGGGAGGATCGCCGCATGGTGTTCCAGGGCGTGTTGAAGCTGTATGGCTTCGACTGGGATACCGAATGGGCTGAGGGCGAGGCGCGGGAGAGTGTGATCGTGTTTATTGCCGATGAGCTGCCCGAAGACAAGATCCGCCAAGGCTTTGCGCGGGTCTATCAGGCATAAAAAAGCCCACTTGTAGGAGCGAGCTTGCTCGCGAAGAACTAACAGGCAACGCATGCACCCAAGATGCACGCGTTATCGTTGACGTTTTTCGCGAGCAAGCCCGCTCCTACAGTGGGCTTCTTTGTATTACGCGCCGTATACCGGCAGCTTCTTGCAGATGGCCTTGACCTTCTCACGTACCGCGTCGATCACGGCTTCGTTGTTCAGGTCGGCCAGGATGTCGCAGATCCAGCCGGCCAGTTCCTTGCACTCGGCTTCCTTGAAACCACGGGTGGTCACAGCCGGTGTGCCGAAGCGCAGGCCGGAGGTGACGAACGGCGAACGTGGGTCGTTTGGCACGGAGTTCTTGTTCACGGTGATGAAGGCTTTGCCCAGGGCAGCGTCAGCATCTTTACCGGAAATGTCCTGCTTGATCAGCGACAGCAGGAACAGGTGGTTTTCGGTACCGCCGGACACCACGTCAAAACCGCGCTCGATGAACACGCTGGCCATGGTCTTGGCGT
Organism: Pseudomonas salmasensis; assembly: GCF_014268375.2. NCBI lineage: Bacteria > Pseudomonadati > Pseudomonadota > Gammaproteobacteria > Pseudomonadales > Pseudomonadaceae > Pseudomonas > Pseudomonas salmasensis. The sequence continues at coordinate 2,660,698 of NZ_CP077083.1, read as the reverse complement.
TCTTGACCACTTGCTGCTGGTAGGTCTTGAACTCAGGCTGCAGCGCTTCCTTGAAGCAGATCGCCTTGGCCGCGATCACGTGCTCCAGCGGGCCGCCTTGGGCGCCCGGGAAAACGGCGGAGTTGAGCTTCTTCTCGATCTCGGCGTTGGCACGCGCCAGGATCAGGCCGCCACGTGGACCGCGCAGGGTCTTGTGGGTCGTGGTGGTGACCACGTCGGCGTAAGGCACTGGGTTGGGGTAAACGCCCGCAGCCACCAGACCGGCCACGTGGGCCATGTCGACGAACAGGTAGGCACCCACCTTGTCGGCGATTTCACGGAAGCGTGGGAAATCCAGGATCTGCGAGTAGGCAGAGAAACCGGCCACGATCATTTTTGGCTTGTGCTCGACCGCCAGGCGCTCGACTTCGTCGTAGTCGATCAGACCGTTGGCATCGATACCGTACTGAACGGCGTTGTACAGCTTGCCGGAGGACGAAACCGTGGCGCCGTGGGTCAGGTGACCGCCGTGGGCCAGGCTCATGCCCAGGATGGTGTCGCCGCCTTGCAGCAGGGCCAGGTACACGGCGCTGTTGGCTTGGGAACCGGCGTGTGGCTGGACGTTGGCATAATCGGCGCCGAACAGCTCTTTTGCACGGTCGATGGCCAACTGCTCAACCACGTCGACGTACTCGCAGCCACCGTAGTAGCGCTTGCCTGGGTAGCCTTCGGCGTACTTGTTGGTCAGAACCGAACCTTGAGCCTCCATCACCGCAGGGCTGGTGTAGTTTTCCGAAGCGATCAGCTCAATGTGCTCTTCCTGGCGCACGGCTTCTTGCTCCATGGCGGCGAAGAGATCGGCGTCGTACTTGGCAATAGTCAAATCACGGCTGAACATGGCGGTCCTCAAGGATCGGGGGCAGAAAAGGAGGGCATTCTAACCCAATGGGTTTTAGATGGCATATGAAAGGACATCATGTCGCGGACAAGTGGGGTTCATCTGGGGATGGGCGGTGTCGGTACTGGCCCCATCGCCTTCTTCTGTAGGAGCGAGCTTGCTCGCGAAAAACGTCAACGATAACGCGTGCATCCTGAATGAACGCGGCGCCTGTGAGTTTTTCGCGAGCAAGCTCGCTCCTACAAAAAAACCTAAGCCCCGCCACAGCTTTCAGTCAAACATGAACAGCGCATCATTACTGAACTGCACCTCAAACCGATTCGCCGGCATTGGCCGCCCGAACAGGTAACCCTGCACCTCATCACAGCCATGCTCACGCAGGAAGTCCAACTGCTCGTGGGTTTCCACCCCTTCGGCAATCACCGCCAGGTTCAGGCTGTGGGCCATGGCAATAATCGCCCGCGCAATCTGCGCGTCCTGCTCACCCGAGGGCAGGCCGTCGACGAAGGTGCGGTCGATCTTCAGCACATCGATGGGGAATTGCTTGAGGTAGTTGAGCGATGAATAGCCGGTGCCAAAGTCATCTACCGCAATGCTCAGGCCCAGGTTCTTCAGGCTGGCGAGGATCTGCAGGGCTTCGTTGACTTCGCGCATCAGGATGCTTTCGGTCAGTTCCAGCTCCAGGCACGCCGGCGGCAGGCCGGTGTCCTTGAGAATGGTGGCGATGCGCGTGCCCAACTGGCCGTCGGAGAACTGCCGCGCCGAAATGTTCACTGAGACTTTCGGCACGCGCACTTTGTTCTGGTGCCAGCTCTTGAGCTGGCGACAGGCCTCGCCAATCACCCAGTCGCCCACATCCACCACCAGCCCGAGCTCTTCCAGCACCGGGATAAAGTCCCCAGGCGGCACCAGCCCGCGGCGCGGGTGGCGCCAGCGCAGCAGGGCTTCGGCGCCGGTCAGGCGTTTGCCGTCGCCGCTGAATTGCGGCTGGTAGTACAGCACGAATTCGTTCTGGTCCAAGGCGTGGCGCAGGTCGCTTTCCAGTTCCAGGCGCTCCAGGGCGCTGGCGTTCATGTCGGCCTGGTAGAACTGGAAGTTGTTCTTGCCGCGTTCTTTAGCGTGATACATCGCCGTGTCGGCGTTTTTCATCAGTTGGCTCAGCTCGTTGCCGTCTTGCGGGCTCAGGGCGATGCCGATACTGGCGGTCACGAAGAACTCGCGGCCTTCCAGCACGAACGGTTTGACCAGGCTGGCGAGGATCTGCTCGGCCACATGGATCGCACGGTTCAGCGCCATTTCGCGGCTGACCCGCGGTTGCAAAAGCAGGGTGAATTCGTCGCCGCCCATGCGCGCCACGGTGTCGTCTTCGGCCACACAGCCGAGCAGGCGCGTGGCCATTTCCTTGAGCATGCGGTCGCCGGCCGCGTGGCCGAGGGAGTCGTTGATCGGCTTGAAGCGGTCCAGGTCGAGGAACATCAGCACCACCCACGACTTCTGCCGTTCGGCGGACTGCAACGCGGTGTGCAGGCGGTCCTGGAACAGCGTGCGGTTGGGCAAGTGGGTCAGGGCGTCGTAGTAGGCCAGGCGATGGATGCGCTGCTCACTGGCTTTGCGCTCGCTGATATCGCTGAAGAAACACACGTAGCTGGCCAGGTCGCCTTCGTCGTCGAATACCGCAGTAATGCCGACCCAGGCCGGGTAATGCTCGCCATTGAGACGCTTGAGCCACACCTCGCCTTCCCAAGTGCTGTGCTGGTGCAATTGCTTGAGCACATAACGCAGATGGGCTTCCTGCTGCTCATCGACGGTGAGCATATTGGGCAACTGGTCGAGCACATCGCTCACCGCATAGCCGCTGACCCGGCTGAACGCCTCGTTGGCCTGCACGATGTAACCGGCCGGGTCGGTGATCAGGATCGCCGAAGTGGAATGCTCGAATACCGTGGCCGCCATGCGCAGGTCTTTTTCGGCGCGGCGTTGCTGGCTGATATCGCGGCCCACGCCGAGGATGCCTTCAAACGCGCCATGTTCATCCCACACCAGCACCAGGCGCAGTTCTATCGGCACCTTGCGCCCGTCGGCGCGCAGGCAGTCGAACAGAAACAGTTGGGTCTGCACTTCATCGCGCAAGGTGTTCAAGGCCTCGGGGTTGCCGAGGGCGCGGCTGACCTGTTCCATCAGGCTGTAAATGCCGGTCAACTGCTGAGGGTTGGCAACGATCGACTGCCAGCCGTTCTTGAACACCCAGTCCACGTCATAGCCCAGCACGGTGTTGACCGAGGGGCTGATGTAGTTGAGCGCCAGTTGGCTGTCGGTGGAGCAGATCACGTCGCTGATGCTTTCGGCCAGCATCCGGTAGCGCTGTTCACTGTCGCGCAGCGATTCACTGGCCTCGATCTGGTCGGTAATGTCCTTGGCCACGCCGATGATCCGGGTGACCACCGTTGACGTATCGCGGGCCAGGGCCTGTTCGCGGATATCGAAGCGGCGCCACTGGTTATTGCGGTGGCGAAAGCGCAGTTGGCAGTGCAGTTGGGTGGTGTAAGCGGCTTGGCGTTGCTGCTGGCGCAAGTCGTGATAATGCTCGGCGTCTTCGGGGTGCAGCAGGATTTCCCAGAAGTACTCACCCATTTGCTGCAGTTCGGCCTTGTTGTAGCCCAAGGTGTGGCCCAGATGATGGTTGCTGAAAATCATGCGCTGGCTGATCACGTCCTGCACATACAGGTGATCGGGCACGGTGCGCACCACATCCGACCAGAAGCTTTCACGCTCCACCAGCGACAACTCGATCAGCTTGCGGCTGGTGATGTCGCTGATGCTGAGGATCACGGCCTTGACGTCATCTTGCTGCTCCGGCAAACGCATCACCAGCCACAGGTACTGTTCGTTGCCGGCCACGTCGTTGAGCTGGATTTCCAGTTCCAGCTGTTTTTGCCGGGTCAGTACGGCTTCCAGCACCTGATAGCCGATGGACGTGGCATTGCGTGGGCAATCATCGATCAGACGCTCCCAGGCCTGCTCGCAGGACGCCACGTTCAGCAGGCGCACCGCCATCTGGTTGACCTCGGTGACGCGCAACTCCTTGAGCAGTTGCTTGCGCTGCGTGGGGTTGGCCTGCAACCAGGCGTGCAACTGCTCGCGGCTTTGCACCTGGGTCTTGTTGCAAAACGCCTTGAGCCCCGACAGGTCCAGCACGCACAAGGCCACGCCGGTGCCTTCGAAGATGTCCTGATAGCGCCGCCGGCCTTCATTCACCTGGCGTTGGCGGCGGCGCATGTTGAGCAGCACGATCACTGGGATCAGCGAAAACGCCAGGCCGAGCAGGCACTTGCCGATAAAGGCCGGCAGCAGCTGTTCCAGCACCGCACCGCGGTCAAACATGCCGCGCAGTTGCCAATCGCTTTTGCTCAACGGCGTGACCAGCACGCTGCGGTTCAATTCTTCCGGGGTCAGGGCGCCGGACCACTGCGCCGGCATCCCGCTGTCACGGCTGACCACACGGTGGTTCAGGTTGTTCTCGATCGCCCACATCGGGCGTTGGCTCTGGACATCCTGGCGCGTGAGGTTGGCCAGGTAATTGGGCGCCAGGCGCAGGGCCCAGTACACCTTGGAGCCACCGCTGGGTTGGTGCAGCAACAGATAGATGACCGTGCCGTCATTGTCGTTGCTCAGGTAGTAGGACTGAGCGTGACTGCGCTTGACCAGGTCTTCGAGCAGGGCACTGTCTCGGCTGCCTTGGGCAGTGTCGCTGATCAGTGCGCCGCTGGGGGCGAGCAGGGCGAAGCTGCGCAAATCCGGCAGGGAGCGCTGCAGGGAGCGCATCAAGGCCTGTTGCTGTTCGGCAGTGCGCGGTGGTTCGAGGATGGGCAGCAGGTTCAGGGCGATCTGCGCGCTCAGGGCCATGTTCTGGCTGATCTGCTCGGCCAGGTCGGCGCTGTAGTCGATGGTGTATTGCTGTTGGTTTTTCTGGTTTTGCTGCAATTGGTCAAGCAGTTGCCAGAACAACAAGGCGAGCAACAGCAGGACAAGCGTTGCCAACGCGCCTTTCAAGGTGCCGTGCAGGGGCGCTCCCGGCGCAATATGAGCGGCGCGCAAGGGCGTGGGCGGCGTGACGTTGGACAAACTGTGATCCTGCGGTTTGGCTGGACTGGCGCGCGACGTGCACTATAAGCCGGACGCCCGAAGGGCGGCTAGCATGCCTTGAGTTGTGGCAAAGTGCCAGTCCTGCCTGGCTGGACTGCCCCAGCGCATTCAGGTAGCTTTGCCGGTTACGCGGGGGCGTTCCAGCCCCAGACATTCAGGCTTTTTTTTGCTCGCTGGCATTGATGATAGTCAAAGGCCCGCGCGGCGCATGGCCTGGCACGGGCTTCGTCCGCTTAATTCATCAGTCACTGACGCTAGGTTCACCATGGCTCAATACGTCTTCACCATGCATCGGCTGGGAAAAGTTGTTCCGCCGAAGCGGGAAATCCTGAAAAACATTTCGCTGTCCTTCTTCCCAGGCGCCAAGATCGGCGTGCTCGGCCTCAACGGTTCGGGTAAGTCCACCCTGCTGAAAATCATGGCGGGCGTCGACACCGAGTTCGAAGGCGAAGCCCGCCCGATGCCGGACCTGAACATCGGTTACCTGCCGCAAGAGCCGATCCTGGACCCGACCAAGACCGTGCGTGAAGTGGTCGAAGAAGCCGTCAGCGTGATCAAGGACGCCCAGGCGCGCCTCGACGAGGTGTACGCCGCCTACGCCGAACCGGATGCCGACTTCGACAAGCTGGCCGCCGAACAGGCAAAGCTTGAAGCGATCCTGCAAGCGGGCGATGGCCACAACCTGGAGCGCCAACTGGAAGTCGCCGCCGATGCGCTGCGCCTGCCAGCCTGGGACGCCAAGGTCGAGCACCTGTCCGGTGGTGAGAAGCGTCGTGTGGCCCTGTGCCGCCTGCTGCTGTCGGCCCCTGACATGCTGCTGCTCGACGAACCGACCAACCACCTGGACGCCGATTCCGTCGCCTGGCTGGAGCATTTCCTGCACGATTTCCCGGGCACCGTGGTTGCGATCACGCACGACCGGTACTTCCTGGACAACGTCGCCGGCTGGATCCTGGAGCTCGACCGCGGCGCCGGTATCCCTTACGAGGGCAACTACTCCGGTTGGCTGGAAGCCAAGTCCGACCGTCTGGCCGCCGAATCCAAGCAGCAATCGGCCCACGAAAAAGCCATGAAGGAAGAACTGGAGTGGGTGCGCAAAGGCGCCAAGGCCCGCCAGTCCAAATCCAAGGCGCGTCTGCAACGTTTTGAAGAAATGCAGTCGCAGGAATTCCAGAAGCGCAGCGAAACCAACGAGATCTACATCCCGGCCGGCCCGCGCCTGGGTGACAAGGTCATCGAGTTCAAGAACGTCACCAAAGGCTATGGCGACCGCGTGCTGATCGACAACCTGTCGTTCGCCATGCCAAAAGGCGCGATCGTCGGCGTTATCGGTGGTAACGGTGCGGGTAAATCCACACTGTTCCGCATGCTGATGGGCAAGGAAACCCCGGACTCGGGCAGCATCGAGATCGGCGACACCGTGCAACTGGCCTGTGTGGACCAGAGCCGCGATGACCTGGACGGCAGCAAGACCGTGTTCCAGCAGATCTCCGACGGTTCTGACCAGATCCGCATCGGCAACTATGAAATCCCGTCGCGCACCTACGTCGGTCGTTTCAACTTCAAGGGCGGCGACCAGCAGAAGTTCGTCAAGGACCTGTCCGGTGGTGAGCGCGGTCGCTTGCACCTGGCCCTGACCCTGAAAGAGGGCGGCAACGTCCTGCTGCTCGACGAACCGTCCAACGACCTCGACGTTGAAACCCTGCGTTCCCTGGAAGAAGCCCTGCTGGACTTCCCAGGCGCCGCCATTGTGATCTCTCACGATCGGTGGTTCCTTGACCGCGTCGCGACCCACATCCTGGCGTACGAAGATGACTCCCAGGCGGTGTTCTTCGAAGGTAACTACACCGAGTACGAAGCCGACCGTAAAAAGCGCTTGGGTGAGGCCGCTGCCCAGCCGCACCGTGTGCGGCACAAGAAACTGGCCTGATGCTGCAATAGCCGCAGCAGCCTGTTGAAAAAATACCCCTCACGCAGGGGTATTTTTTTGCCCCCGTTATGCCGGAAGCGTTGTGGGCGCCAGGGCCGGGCGGCTGCGCAGCAATTCTTCGACCACTCCCATAAAGGCCTCTACCAACAATGAGCGTGACGGTGAGCGCGTGAGTATCAGCAAGTGTACCCAGGCTTCGGGGTCAGCCAAGGGGCGGTAGACTACGCCTTTCCTGGCCAGGGTGCGGGTGCACTGGGGCACCAGCGAAACACCTTGGCCTGCCGCCACCAGGGCGATGATCGAGGTGATCTGGCGCCCCGCCGGGCCCGGGCGCAGCGCCAGGCCGCGGCGTTGATACAGGTGCTCGATGGAGCCGTTGAGGCCCGAACCGTAATCGCTGGGGAACAGAATCAACGGGTACTCACTGAGCTGGGCGAGGGTGACTTCGCTCTGCTCCGCCAGCGGGTTGTCGCTGCAAAGCGCCGCCACCAGCGGTTCTTGCCCCAACGACAAAGCCTCGACGCCGGTTTGCCCGGCCTCCGGCAGCAGGCGGCTCATGCCGACGTCGATGCGCCCGTCCAGCACGTGCGTGTGCAGGCTGCCGGAAGCGCTCTCCACCAGGGTCAGTTGCACATCGGGAAAGCGCTGGGCGAAGGCTTGCAGGGTTTGGCTGAAGAGTTCCGACAACGCGATCGAACTGGCATAGCCTACGACCAGTTGGCCGGTCGAGCCGGCGGCCAGTTTGGCAGCGATGTCTTGTGCAAGCCTGGCGTGCTCCAGCGCCGCGCGGGCATAGGGCAAAAAGTGCTGGCCCTGGGCAGTCAGTGTGACCGTGCGGCTGGTGCGGTCGAACAGGCGAAAGCCAAGCTCGGTTTCCAGGGCCGAGATCTGCCGCGTCAGGGGCGGCTGGGCAAGGTGCAGGCGCTGGGCCGCACGGCCGAAGTGCAGCTCTTCGGCGACCGTCAGGAAGTAACGTAACTTGCGTAGATCAAGCATTCTGTTTCCTGGGTATTGATCGGTCCGAATTCGGTATTGGTGTTCGCTGCGCTGGGTATTCTATAAACATCCTCGACTATAAGACGAGAGGCCACATGAACCCGCGCATGCATCACGCCCGCTTCGCCGTGTTCCTGTGTGGCTGTGCGGCGTTTCTGAATCTCTATGCGACACAGAGCATCCTGCCTGCGTTTGCCGAAAGCTTCCAGGTGAGCGCCCGGCAGGCAGGGTGGAGCATCACGGTGACCACGCTGGCCGTGGCGCTGACCGCGCCGTTTGTCGGGCGTCTGACCGGACGTTTCGAGCAGCGCACGGTGATTGCTGTGGCCGCGTTGCTGCTGGCGCTGCCGACGCTGCTGACGGCCTATGTGGACAGTTTTGCCGAGCTGCTGGTGTGGCGTTTTGTCGAAGGGATGTTGATCCCCGTGGTGTTCGCCACCAGCGTGGCCTATATCGGCGATCGCTGGCGTGCGGCCAGCGTTACCGAGATCACCAGTTTGTACGTCGCGGGTACGGTGCTCGGTGGGTTTGCCGGGCGCTTTGTCTCGGGTGTCATGACCCAATATGTGGGCTGGCGCGAAGCCTTCGAACTGTTGGCGGTGATCAGCCTGCTGGTCGGCCTGCTGATTGTGTGGCTGTTGCCGGCCAACCCGGTGGCACGGCCCGGCGTTGCGGCCGTGGGCATGCACGGGGTGCGCCGGCTTCTGCGCAAACCCTTGCTGGCGGCCTATGGCGTCGGTTTCTGCGTGCTGTTCTCACAAGTCGCAACCTTTACCTATGCCGGCCTGTATCTCAGCCAGGCCCCGTTCAACCTGGGCGCCGCAGCCTTGGGCACTTTGTATGCGGTGTTCCTGCTGGCGCTGGTGGTCATTCCTATTGCGGGGCGCTTGAGCAAATCGCGACCACAATCGCAGTTACTGACCGGCGCTGTGGCGCTCGGCATCTGTGGTTCGGCGCTGACATTGTTGCCGTCCCTGTGGCTGATCGTGCTGGGGCTGGCCCTGAGCTCAACCGGCGTATTCCTGGCGCAGGCATCCGCCAATGCGTATATCGCCACCACGGCAGGCCCGGACAAGTCCGGCGCCGTGGGGCTGTACCTGACCGGCTATTACCTGGGCGGCAGCGCCGGCGCTGTGGTCCCGGCCATGCTCTGGAATCAGTGGGGCTGGCCGGGCTGCGTGGCGTTGGTCGCAGGTTTTCAGCTGTTGTCGCTGGCGATTGCCCTGCTGGGCTGGAAACCGGTAACGCCCCAGGCCCTGATCGCCGGACAGCGCGGCAAACCAGCCTGATTTTTTCATCCAATAAAGGACTATGCATCTGTAACTGCACCACCGCCATCGCAGGCAAGCCAGCTCCCACATGACCGGTGTACTCGATCAAATGTGGGAGCTGGCTTGCCTGCGATGGCGGCCTACCTGTTGGTGCGAAATTCAGAGTGAAATCCCCATTTAAGGGCAGAAAGCGCGGGTTATTTATACTTATTGCACCATTTAATTTCACAAAGGCGACATTTTGCCCTGTCGCGGTGCGAAACGAATTGATAAAGTCCGGCTCAATCTCTGTTTAACAACAATCAATTTGCCGAGACTTTTCATGACCGAATCCGTCGACTCCTTCCTTGCCCGCCTCAAGAAACGCGACCCGGACCAACCGGAATTCCACCAAGCTGTAGAAGAAGTGTTACGCAGCCTGTGGCCCTTTCTTGAAGCCAACCCCCACTATCTGACCTCGGGCATCCTGGAGCGCATCTGCGAGCCGGAGCGCGCGATCACCTTCCGGGTGTCGTGGGTGGATGATCACGGCAAGGTCCAGGTCAACCGCGGTTTCCGTATCCAGATGAACAGCGCCATCGGCCCCTACAAAGGCGGCTTGCGCTTTCACCCCTCGGTCAACCTGGGCGTGCTGAAATTCCTCGCCTTCGAACAAACCTTCAAGAACTCCCTGACCTCGCTGCCCATGGGCGGCGGCAAGGGCGGCTCGGACTTCGACCCCAAGGGCAAGAGCGACGCCGAAGTGATGCGCTTCTGCCAGGCGTTCATGAGCGAGCTGTACCGCCACATCGGTGCGGACCTGGACGTACCGGCCGGCGATATCGGCGTGGGCGCGCGGGAAATCGGCTTTCTGTTCGGCCAGTACAAACGCTTGAGCAATCAATTCACCTCGGTGCTGACCGGCAAGGGCATGACTTACGGCGGCAGCTTGATCCGCCCGGAAGCCACCGGTTTTGGCTGTGTGTATTTCGCCGAGGAAATGCTCAAGCGCCAAGGCCAGCGCGTCGAAGGCAAGCGGGTGGCGGTGTCCGGCTCTGGCAACGTGGCGCAGTACGCGGCGCGCAAGGTCATGGACCTGGGCGGCAAGGTCATTTCCCTGTCGGACTCCGAAGGCACCCTGTACGCCGAAAGCGGTTTGACCGAAGAACAATGGTCGGCGCTGCTGGAGTTGAAGAACGTACAGCGCGGGCGTATCAGTGAACTGGCCACACGTTTCGGCCTGGAGTTCCGCAAAGGCCAGACGCCGTGGGAACTGGCCTGCGATATCGCGCTGCCCTGCGCCACCCAGAACGAACTCGACGCCGACGCTGCGCGCACCTTGCTGCGCAACGGCTGCCTCTGCGTGGCCGAAGGCGCCAACATGCCGACCACGTTGGAGGCTGTGGATATCTTTATCGACGCGGGCATCCTGTTTGCGCCGGGCAAGGCGTCCAATGCCGGTGGTGTGGCGGTGAGCGGCCTGGAAATGTCGCAGAACGCCATGCGCCTGCTGTGGACCGCAGGCGAAGTGGACAGCAAGCTGCACAACATCATGCAGTCGATCCACCATGCCTGCGTGCATTACGGCGAAGAAAACGGCCGTATCAACTACGTCAAGGGCGCCAACATCGCAGGCTTCGTCAAAGTGGCTGACGCGATGCTGGCCCAAGGCATCGTCTAAGCCTCAGGCTCAATGCGCAACACTTCCATCAACTGATCGCCGACGGGGCGCTGCCACAGCACCTCGTCGCCCACCTGGGCGCCCAACAAGGCACGGCCCAGGGGCGAGCCCCAGTTGATCAAGCCCGCGTTGGCATCGGCCTGGTCTTCACCGACCAACTGGATGCGCTGCTGTTCGTCCTGCTCGTTGGCGAACGTGACCCAACTGCCGATCTGCACCTTGTCGGTAGACGTGGCCGGCACGACTACTTGGGCGCTTTGCACCCGCTGGTTGAAGTAGCGTAAATCCCGCTCAAGGTCAGCCTGGCGCTGTTTATCAGCCTGCTCACCTTTGGCGGCTTCGTCGCTGTGCTCCGCGTGTAACTGCGCCACCTTGGCCTGCAACTGCGCCAGCCCTTGCGCAGTCATGCGGTTGGGCTGTTCGCTGACCTGGCGCTCCACCGGCTGATCAGCCTGGGCCGCCGCGTTATCTTCGTTTACAAAAGCTCGGCTCATGGCGTTCTCCTTCCTATGGAAGTTGGGCCACGTACGCGGGCTGATCGTTCCCACGATCAGCGTGAGCGATAGGCTTTGGCGGCGTCGCGATCTTTTTCCTGCTGCCAATCGTGTTCGCGGTCGTCCCTGCGGTTTTCCTCGTAGTCACGCAATTCCTGGCTCTCGCGCATGGCCTTGCACTGACGAAACCCATCTTCCCAGCCTTCGGCGTATGGCCGGTCTTTCAGATAGCGCGGCACATTCTTGCGAAACGCCCCGGTAATCACCCCAGCGGCCTGGCGACCGCTGCTGCATCCGTCGTCAAAGCCATCGGCGAAGGCGGGTGGGTAACCTTTGGCCAGCAATTCCTGATGGGTTGACTGGCAACCCGACAACCCCACCACCGCGCACAGCATGACCGCATACCGCCACATGGCGTACTCCCTGGCCGTTTTACGGCTGATAGGGGAAGTCTAGAAGGGGATTTGTTTGAGTGGCGTGAAATGGCTGTCAGGAATGTGTGATGAGCAAAAGTTATGCATCATCGCCTTCTGTAGGAGCGAGCGCCGCCTAGCTTTTGATTTTCACCAGGCTTGAGTCAGTAGTGGTACCACTTCAGCTCAAGCATCACTTCATTTACCGGCGTGGACAGGTGGCTGAACTCACGCTGGGCACTCAGGCGCAGGCCCAGGTTGCGCGACAGTTCCCATTGCTGGTTGAGGCTGATGCTGCGCCGCACTTCGCCGTTGGTGAAGAAATCGCCCTTGGCTTCCAGGCTCAGGTTGCCCAACGGGTTTTTCCACAGCACGCCGGTGTTGAACCCGGCGGCGGGGGAGATGGCTTCGCTGAAGTCGTTGTTGTGTTCCACGCGCACGGTGCCGAGGGCGAAGCCGAGCATGTCGTCGGAGAGTTGCCACGTGCCACCGGCGCCGCCGTTGACGTGGGCCACCAGGGTTTCGTCGTCGTGCTTGCCCGGTACGCGTTCCAGGCCGCCGGTGACTTGCCACGACCAAGGCTGCAGCAGCGCATTGCGCGGCGTCAGGGAGCGGATGGTGGCCAGGTCCAGTTGCTGAAGCTGCCAGTGATTGCCCTCGTACTGGCGCAACTTCATTTGCAGGATTTCGATCTGCGCGCCCAGGGGGAAGCCTTCGGCGTTGTCGTTGAGGTCGTGATAGGCCATGCGCAGGCCGTATTCGCCGAAGGCTTTGTCGCCGCGGGTGCCGATGCCGGCTTGCCAGGTGCGCGACTCGTGGCCGTTTTCCGGCAGGCCGGGCGGGGTGATCTTCAGGTCTGGCGCCGGGTTCTGGTTGATTGCGCGCAGCAGTTCGAAGCTGCGTTGGGAGCGTGTCGCATCGCGTTCCAAACCGTTGGCGCGGTAGCGGCCCAGGCGGTAAGCGGCGTCCACGATCAGTGCCTGGCGCTCGCGGGGCAGGGCTTTGAATGCAGGCTCCTGCAGTTGCTTTTGGTCATCGCTGATTTTCAGCACCCACTGTTGCTCATCGCTATCGAGTGGCTTGGCGCGTTCCAGCAGTTCACGTTCACGGGATGGGCGATAGTCGATCTTCTCCACCAAACCTGCGTCTTTTACCGCTTTGACCGTGTCGGTAGGGATCGCGGTGAGCGGGAACTGTTCGGTCAGGCGCAGGCCGGGGCGGGCCACTTGCAGCAGTTCGAGCAGGCGGTAGGAGCAGTTTTCGTCGAAGAAGAAGTAGTCGAACTGGATCTGCTTGAGCTCCCACACGTGCTCGACCATACGCTTGGTCTCGACCTCGGTGAGGTTCAGGCGGTACTCCCACAAATCGCGGTTTTCAAGACTGCGGTATTCGGAGAGCTTTTCCTGGTAAGGCACCAGGGCGAACAGGCCGGGATAACCGCCCATCAGGCCCTTCCAGGCATAGAGGATGCTGTTGTCGGAGCCTTCGATATAGGCACCGAAGTTGATCGCATAGCTGAGCAGGGCGGTGTTGTTGCTTTGCACGTCAGCCTGGTCTATGCGCAGCAGGGTGTGGCCGAACATCGACGACGGGCTGTTGAGGTAGGCCGCCGGGAAGATCATCACTGCGCTATGGGGCGCGACATCCTTGAACCACTGGGTGAACTCTTTGCATTCCAGGGCGGGCAGGTCGTTGAGTTGCAACTGCGCCTTGAGCCAGCGGGTACGTGCGGGGTAGACGCATTGGGCGTGCTTTTCACCCAGGCTGGCCGGTGCATACAGCGCATCAACGGTGGCCTTGAGTTCGGCGTCCGGATGGTGTGCGCCATCGGGAGCGATGAAGAATTTCTTGTCGCTGACATAGCTGCGCCAACCACTGACTTTGCCGGCTTCGTAGTGCCCCAGCGACAGCCAGAACGGATCATTGGCCAGTTGCTGCAAACGTTGATCATCAAGGTGCGAGGCCGCGTACAGCGGGGCGCAGGCGAAGAGTGCCAACCAGGCAAAGCGTTTGAGCATAGGGGCAACTTAAGTCAAAAAAGTGAGACCCAAAGGGGAGGCGGGTCCAAAAATAGTACCCGCGCCTCGAAAGGCGCGGGCAGGTCGAGCTTAAGCCTGGGTTGCGTATTTCGCCAGACGGGCATCGCTTTTCAGTACAGCAATGGTGTTGTTGTGCACGTCGTCAGCGGTCACGTCAGCCTTGCTGAAGATCTGCTGGAAGTGCTCGTGGGTCACGGCCGCGAAGTGCTCGCGATCTTCCGGCGCAACACCCAGTACCACCGCGTAGGTGGTCAGCGCTTCGCCGTTGCCTTTGGCCATGTCTTCGGACAGCTCGTTCATCATGCCATTCATGGCAATCCAGGACTTGCCGCCGTAGGACAGGGCGCTGTTGGTGCTGCAACCGTTGGTGCCCGAGGTCATGCCAAAGGTGGCGTTACCCGAAGTACCGTTGGTGGTGGAGGCGAGGAAGTGGGCCGGAGTACCGCGCTGGCCTTCAAACAACATGTTGCCCCAACCGCAGTTCGGGCCACCTGGTGCTTCTGCCATTGCATTGAGGGAGACGACGGTGAAGAGAGTACCAAGAAGGATCCGTTTCATAGCTTTGTTCTCTTTGTGTGCAAACCAATGGACAAGGGTTCAGGTGCTCAACGCACCCTAGGGGCCAGTTATTAGTCCAACCCGCGCAGTTTGGAGTTTAGGCACGTTCCCAGGGTTCCGTGTTTTTTTATAAACATTCAGTGGCGGGCGATTTTTTTGTAGGACGTGTGCCGTGTCTATGCTTTCAGGAAAAGCGCGCCTTGCCAGAGCGCTCAACCGGGAGCCAGAATGCCCCATCTGCCCCGCCTGATGTAAGGAAGCCCGATGCCTGATCCTGTTGCTGCCAGCTTGCGTCTAGCGCCCGAAGCGCTGACTCGCCCTTTCTCCGCTGAACAGTTCAGCTTCTCGACCACCAATGATTTGGAGCCCTTTCGCGGTGTGCTTGGCCAGGAACGTGCGGTTGAAGCCTTGCAGTTCGGCGTGGCCATGCCACGCCCCGGTTACAACGTGTTTGTCATGGGCGAGCCGGGCACCGGCCGCTTTTCGTTCGTCAAACGCTACCTGAAAGCCGAAGGCAAGCGCCTGCAAACCCCGGCGGACTGGGTTTATGTAAATAATTTCGATGAGCCCCGCGAGCCCCGCGCCCTGGAATTGCCAGGTGGCGCCGCTGCGGCGTTTATTGCCGATATCAACGGCCTGGTCGATAACCTGGTCGCCACCTTCCCGGCGGTGTTCGAACACCCGACGTATCAACAGCGTAAAAGCGCCATCGACCGGGCGTTCAACCAGCGCTACGACAAGGCGCTGGACGTGATCGAGCGCCTGGCCCTGGAAAAAGACGTGGCGCTGTACCGCGACAGCTCCAACATCGCCTTCACGCCGATGCTCGACGGCAAGGCGCTGGACGAAGCCGAGTTTTCGCAACTGCCGGAAGCCGATCGTGAGCGCTTCCACACCGATATCTCCGAGCTGGAAGAACGCCTCAACGAAGAGCTGGCCAGCCTGCCGCAGTGGAAGCGCGAGTCCAACAACCAGCTGCGCCAGTTCAACGAAGAAACCATCACCCTGGCCCTGCAGCCTTTGCTGGCGCCGTTGTCGGAAAAATACGCAGAAAACGCCGGCGTCTGTGGCTACCTGCAAGCCATGCAGGTGTACCTGCTCAAAACCGTGGTGGAGCAATTGGTGGACGACGCCAAGACCGACGCCCAGGCGCGCAAGCTGCTCGAAGAGCAGTACTGCCCGAGCCTGGTGGTGGGCCACTCGGTCAACGGTGGCGCGCCGGTGGTGTTTGAACCGCACCCGACCTACGACAACCTGTTCGGCCGTATCGAATACAGCACCGACCAGGGCGCGCTCTACACCACCTATCGCCAGCTGCGTCCCGGCGCCTTGCACCGCGCCAATGGCGGCTTCCTGATCTTGGAAGCCGAAAAAATGCTCAGCGAGCCCTTTGTGTGGGATGCGCTGAAACGCTCCCTGCAATCGCGCAAGCTGAAGATGGAATCGCCTTTGGGCGAACTCGGCCGCCTGGCCACCGTGACCCTCAACCCGCAAATGATTCCCTTGCAGGTCAAGGTGATCATCATCGGCTCGCGCCAGTTGTATTACGCCTTGCAGGACGCCGACCCGGACTTCCAGGAGATGTTCCGCGTACTGGTGGACTTCGATGAAGATATCCCCATGGTCGACGAGAGCCTGGAGCAGTTCGCCCAGTTGCTCAAAACCCGTACTTCGGAAGAAGGCATGGCGCCGCTGACCTCGGACGCGGTGGCGCGCCTGGCGACCTACAGCGCACGCCTGGCCGAACATCAGGGGCGCTTGTCGGCGCGTATTGGTGATTTGTTCCAGCTGGTGAGCGAGGCGGACTTTATTCGCCACCTGGCGGGCGACGAGATGACCGATGCCGGGCACATCGAGCGCGCCCTCAAGGCCAAGGCCACGCGCACCGGCCGCGTGTCGGCGCGGATTCTCGACGACATGCTTGCTGGCGTCATCCTGATCGACACCGCCGGTGCGGCCGTGGGCAAGTGCAACGGGTTGACGGTGCTTGAGGTCGGCGACTCGGCATTCGGCGTGCCGGCGCGGATTTCCGCCACGGTGTACCCGGGCGGCAGCGGCATTGTCGACATCGAGCGCGAAGTTAACCTCGGCCAGCCGATCCACTCCAAGGGTGTGATGATCCTCACCGGTTACCTGGGCAGCCGCTATGCCCAGGAATTTCCGCTGGCCATCTCCGCGAGCATCGCCCTGGAGCAGTCCTACGGGTACGTGGACGGCGACAGTGCGTCCCTGGGCGAGGCGTGCACCTTGATTTCGGCCTTGTCGAAGACGCCGCTCAAGCAATGCTTTGCGATTACCGGCTCGATCAACCAGTTTGGTGAAGTGCAGGCGGTGGGCGGGGTCAACGAGAAGATCGAAGGCTTCTTCCGCTTGTGCGAAGCTCGCGGGTTGACCGGTGAGCAGGGCGCGATCATCCCTCAGGCCAACGTCGCCACGCTGATGCTCGACGAGAAGGTGTTGCAGGCCGTGCGTGCGGGGCAATTCCACATCTACGCGGTGCGCCAGGCCGATGAGGCGTTGAGCCTGCTGGTGGGCGAGGATGCCGGTGAACCGGATGCCGAGGGGCAGTTCCCGGAAGGCACCGTGAATGCGCGGGTGGTGGAGCGCTTGCGCGCGATTGCCGAGATGATCAGCGAGGAGGATTTGAAGGAGGCGGAGAAAGAGCTGGCGCAGCAGGCGTTGGCAGAAGCCAAGCCAACCTGATTCTTCCCTTGTAGGAGCGAGCTTGCTCGCGAAGAACGTCAACGATAACGCGGGCATCCTGGTTTAACTCGGTGTCCTTGCATTCTTCGCGAGCAAGCTCGCTCCTACATACTGATCTGCCACAAAATTGACTCCACCCTCAGGGACCAACGCCCGTTGGTCTCTACAACCTTGGTTTGTCGCGTTTTTATTCTATTCTCAGAGTCAGGGATATCCACAGGAGTCGCAGGATAGAAACAGCCTCGCCGTGCGCTGGGGCTGAACACCGATCTACCGAGGGTCGCCGCCATGTCGCGCAACCTTTGCCTTACCCGCCAGTGCCTGGGCCTGGTCACCCGTATCGAATGCTCCATTCGCCCTCTCGCCGGGGATAACGGGATGTGGACGCTGCTATTTGCCGCCGGCATGTCGGGCGAACAGCCTTCCACCGTCAAATCCCAGGGCCCGTTTCATGGGCCTTTTGTGGCAGAACGCATGCTGGGCACCATCGTTGATAGCCTGACCTTGCACGGCTACGAGCAAATGGACGAGCCACAGATCTGGTGCCTGCACCTGCAGGCCCATCTGCGCCAACTCAATGGCGGCCAGGAGCGGCTAGCCCTGTAGCGCCGGTTATTTGCTCTCAGGCCTGTCCAGCTTCACCTCAAAACCGTATTGCACGGTGCTGAGGTCAGTGCGCTGGTAACTCTCCAGCGTGGCCGGCCGGCCGTAGAAGTAATGCACGTCAAACATCGCCGTGCCGTATTCCTCGGCGCGGTGGCTGACGCCGAGGATCTCCTTGAGGTAATTGCCGCTGGCATCTTTGGCATAGAAGCGCCAGCTGTCGGCGGGGAAGTCCTTCTGGTCGACGATCAGCGCGTTGTCCTTGAGCGACAGGCCCTTGGGCAGCTTGGCGGCGTCGATTATGGCTTTCTCGATGGTGGCCAAAAACAGCGGTACCGAGCCCACCACATACGCCGGGGTTTCCGGGAACAGGTTGAGGTCGTACGTCAACGTGCCACTGGCAGCATTCAGCTCAAACGCTTCAGTCGGCAGCTCGATGGGCTCGCCACGCTCGCCCTTGTCATCGGCGGTGAAAAAGGTGATAGGCGCGTCACTGTTGTTGCGCTCGGCACCGACCAGGTCGTCGTTGAAGGTGAACGGGTGGTCGAACACGATTTTTGCGGCACTGGCGTCTTCGGTCGATTGGCTGATGGTGACGCTGTTTTTCAACTGCTCCTCGGTCATCGAGGCATCCTTGAGCCAACTGGCGGCGCCGTCGTCATACACCGTGACCGGCATCGGCAGGGCCTGCACAGTCTTTTGCAGACTGTTCCTGTCAAAGCGCATCACCGGCAGGTCGAGGTCTTTACGGGTGAGCGTGGCCTTGGAGAAATCCAGCACATTGACCTGCAGGTTATCGATCAGCCCGTTGAAATACACCTTGGCGTAATGGCTGGTCTGCTGGCGCTCGAAGGCTTTTTGCGCGTCGGTGAGCTGTTTGTCGAAGGCGTCGGACCACGCGGTTTGTTTCTGCATCTCGGCCAGTTGTTTCTCATAGAACGCCACCTGTGCGGCACTCTCGTTGATCGAACCTGAGCGGGTCAGAAATTGCCCGGTGCTGTCCCGTGCCTGCACCAGCAGCGGGTTGGGTGACGCGTCGCCCACTTCGGCGGCTAGGGGCTGGCTGTTGGTCAGTTCGATCTCGGCGTAGTTCTTTTCCAGCGTCAGCAGGTTGAGGGTGATGTTGCCGTCAGTGCGTTTATGGCCCACGTCTTGTTGGGTCAGGTCGAACGTCAGCACCTTGCCCGGGGTGATCACCTCCACCGCGCCCTTGAGGCTGATGGGTTGGGGTTGGCTCTTGTTTTCCGTCTCGATGCCTTCGATAAACGGGTAGGTCACCGTCAGGTCGTCGGGGTTGGTCAGGTTGGAGCTGCTGGGGCTCAGTTGGATGCCGGGGTCGGTTTCTGACCATTCCGGTTGGAAGGGAATGATTTTATTGTTGCTCAGGGTGACCGACTGCCATTCCAGGCCATGGGGGAAGGGGAACTGGTCCGGGGCGTTGAAGTTGAACGGGAAGACCGGCTGCAAATCCGTCAGGTAGTCGGAGTGCGAGGTTTTGCGCAGCACGAACAGGCCATTGATGTAGGTGTCCACCAGCGCTTGGGGCGTTGGGTAGTGCTTGAGCAGGGCCAGGCTGTCTTCGCCGTATTCGGCTTCGATGGGCTTGCTGGCGAGCTTGACGCGCGCACGTTCCAGCAACAGCAGCGAGCCGCCCAGGTCGGCGATGGCATCGCGCAGCTTGGGGTCCTGGATGCTGTCCAGGGACTGTTCGAACTTCGTGGTTTTCTCTTCGAGGGTCGCCTGCTTCTGCTCTTCTTTGGGGGAGCAGCCGTTGGCCATCAGCAACGCCGCACACAGGCCGAGAGCGGCCAAAGGGGATCGCACATCCATCATCTGAGTCTTCCTGTCCGACATCATCGAGCCGAGTGAATGGTCTCGACACTAGCAGAAAAATTCTCTTACAGATGCCACTTGGGTCAGTTTTCTCGCGGTGACAGGTGCCCGGTGGCGGCTGGTATACTCGGCACCATTTTTAGCCAAGCTGTGTGAGATTCAATGGAACGCTTTATCGAAAATACGATGTACGCCTCGCGTTGGCTGCTGGCACCGATCTACCTGGGCCTGTCCCTGGGCTTGCTGATCCTGGCGCTGAAATTCTTCCAGGAAATCATTCACGTGATTCCCAACATCTTCACCATGTTGGAAGCCGAAGTGATCCTGCTGCTGCTGTCGTTGATCGACATGGCCCTGGTCGGCGGCTTGTTGGTGATGGTGATGATTTCCGGCTACGAGAACTTCGTCTCGCAGCTGGATATCGACGAAAACAAGGAAAAGCTCAACTGGCTGGGCACCATGGACTCTTCGTCGCTGAAGATGAAAGTGGCGGCCTCCATCGTGGCGATTTCCTCTATCCACCTGCTGCGCATCTTCATGGACGCCAAGAACGTCGATCCAGAGCACCTGATGTGGTACGTGATCATCCACATGACGTTCGTGGTCTCGGCGTTTGCCATGGGCTACCTGGACAAGCTCACCAAGCACTAATGCCCCGCGCTGGCCTTACTGCTCCACGAAGTAATAAGGCTGGCGGTTGATCGCCATTTGCTTGATCACCGTAACCGGCGCTTTCAGCCGGTCGGTGTGGTCCGTCAATGCAACGTTGCCGGGCTTGGCGCTGAGGAAGGCGCGCAGTTCGGCTTCGGTGTTCAGGATCGGCAAGTAGGCCTGCAGGTAGAACACACTGGCGCCGTCGATGCGCTCGTTGGGTTGATACATCGCCACCGTCCTGCCTTCGTCTTGCAGGGCCTGGATCTGGCTCATTACCGGTACGAATGAATGGCGCACATCGGCTTTGGGCGCAAACCAGAACGCTGCGCTCAGGTAGCAGGCGATGGCCAGGGCGAAAACCCCACCGATAATGAGCCGATGAAAACGGTACAGCCCCGGCTTATGGTCTTTGGCCCACTCCAGCAGCACCCGCGCATATTCGGCAGCCAGTACCGCGGCGGCTGGCGTCAGCGCCATCAAATACACCGTGCGTTTGCTGGAAGCCAGGGTCAACAGGGTGAACTGCGCCACCAGCCACACGCAGAAAAACAACCGGTAGCGATTGCGCACCAGGCTTTTGCGGAAGTGCCACAGGCCCAGGTACACCAGGATGTTCCAGGGCAGGAAGGCCTCAGGCAGTTTGGCGAGGTAATAGTAGAAAGGCTCGTAATGCCCGGCCTCGACGAACGAACCACTGAAGCGCCCGACGCTATTGGTCCATAACACCTCACCCACCGCCTGCATCCCACCGCGCTGAAACAGAAACCCCAGCCAGATCAGCAACGGCACCAACGCCAACAACGTGAACAGCGCCGGCTTGAACCAATCGCCCAGCCGCAGGCGCTTATCCATCAAACTGGTGCAAAGCAGGTACACAAAAATCACAATGCCCGGCATCGCCAGGCCCAACACGCCCTTGCTCAACGTGGCGATGACCATACCGGCGGTAAACAACGCCCAGGCCCAGGTGCTCGAGCCTTCACGCTCGGGCCGTACCGCCTGGTAAAACCCCAGCAGGGCAGCGGTGACACCGAGGCTGAGCAACGAATCCTCACCCACCCCCCGCACATTGCCCCAGTAACTGGCCATGGTCGCCAGGATCAACGCGGCACTGAACGCCAGCGTCTGCGGCCGCCCGAACCGTCGCAGCATTCCGTACAACAGCATCACACTGAACAACCCGGCAAACGCCGACGCCAAGCGCACCGCCCCGGTGCTGGCGCCAAACAGGCGAATCGCGCCGGCGTCCAGCCAAAGGCTCAGGGGCGGTTTTTCCAGGAAGGGTTCACGAAACAGGCGCGGCACCACCCAGTCATTGTCCAGGTGCATCGCCATGGCGATCCCGGACACCCGGGCTTCGGTAGAGCCTTGCAGCTCATGGTTGCCGAGGGCGAAGAAGAACAACAGAGCAGCAAGCAAGAGCAGCAGGGGAGCGGGGCGCGTCATGGAGTCTGGCTACCGAGGCATGAGACCGATCGGGCGACCGGTCATGGGTAGTCAGGGAGTATACGAGCGCGATTCTTAACCTTTGGTGAACGGCCGTGGGGTTTTTCTCCGGCGGATCAAGGCAGCTTCAAACTGGGCACTGCCGCTTTGCCTTGTGCGGTCAGCACCGGCTCCAACTGCTCCCAGGTGAAGGCCAAGTCGTTGTCGCAACCGTCACCATTGGCCGGTGTCGAGAGTTGCAGGCCCTGGGTGTTGAAGCTGAGGTGAAAGATGGAGTAATCGGTGATCGCCGGGCAGCCCTCGTCAGTGGTGGTTTGCTTGGCCAGCCAAGTGCTGAAGGCGGCCGGCAGCTTCAAATGGCCGGAATAGGCGTCATGCCATTGCTGATGGCCGCCGAGCCAGGCCCATGGGTCCACACTGTCACCGGTTTGCAGGTTCCAGGAGTGCAGGCCCCAGCTGATGCCCATGGCGCCTTGGCCTGCGGCCCAGCGATAGAACCGCACGGTGAGAAAATGCGATGACCAATAGGCGGGCTCAACCTCGATCTCACTGGTATAGACCGAGCCGTTGCGACCCAGGTATTCACGCCGTTCATAAAAATAGTCGGTTAGATCTTCGTCATTGACGGCCAGGGCGGCGAGCTGCTGGTTGATCTTCTGCACCGCCGGGCTATCGCCCTCCAGCTTGAGCGTGACGCGGGGGCCTTGGGTCTTGAGCTGGTAGGTGTGGCTGTGGAAAGTCTTCTTCTCAGTCTTGATCGGCAGCGGCGCAGCTTCCATGGGCGCGTTGTAGGCATCGCTGCCGCAGCCGTCCGTGCCAATGCGGCGCAATGCCAGTGGCAGCGGCGTGCCGCCATCGGTTTTGCTCCAGGCACCAGAAAGGGTATCGCCCTGAGGTTTTTGCAGGGCCCAGAAACCGGTGTTGCCTTCCTCTACCCAGGGGGCGGCGTCGTTGGCCTGAGTCAACTGGATAGGGGTACGGATGCGCTGGTAGTAATAACTGCCATGCTCCCCGTCGGCGCCGTTGAAACACACGGTAATAGCGGACTTGCCCAAAGTGCCTTGCCAAACCCCGGCCAGCTCGGTAGCGGTGGCGAGTAAAGGCATGACGGTAAGGGCGATGACGGCGAAGGGCTTGAACACGGGTATCTGACTTCCGGTTGTCTGATAAAGGCCGTCAGGGTAATGGGAAGTGTGGGGGGATGCCAGCGGGCGAGATGCGCTGAGGCGTCTCGCCCGTTTTCGTGTTTTAAGGCTGTGGCGGCTGGGTAGTGAATGGTTGGGTGTTCAGGACCCGTTCTACCAGTAGCTCACCCAGAACGATCAATTGTTGAGCGGCCAGCAACTTGTGGCGGTGCGCGCCTTCAAGTTCGAAAGCCAGGTCGGTGGTCATGGCGTTGAGGGAGGCGAGGGTTTCGCTGGCTTGGATTAGCAGGGTTTCGGGGTGGATGTTTTCGGCGAGGATGAAGAGGGTGGTGGGGGGATTGGGGGTGATTTTCTTCACGATGAAGCTCCTACACTGTTTAAGGAGCTGCCTCCCCCTGCTGTCAAACAGGATTGGGTGGCAGCTGTACGCGGGTTGACAGACCGGAAGTGTAGGAACCCGGCGCACCCGAAGATGCCCCACGCACAGCCGCCATGAACGGAGCGGAATGCGCAAGCATGCCGTCTTATCACGGGGTGTGAAAGGTTACACTTTTCGGCCTGTCAAAGCCGGTCGCTGATCATCAGCGACGCAAAGAAGCTAGCGTTGTGAAGGGGGTTGCGCCAGTTCACCAACAGCGCGGCAACTTGCAGGAAAATTCCGAAGCTCGGCCCTGTTGGCGTCCCCGTCGTCAGGCTCTGTTAAAAGCTCCAGTCCTCAGCCTGAACCAACTGGCAGAACGGCCCGTTGAGCGTGGCATTGTGATGAGCCACGATGGCGTCGGCTTTCATCAAGGGCGTATCAGAACAGGTATGACCGTCGGCGATAAGCACCGCATCGAAGCCAAGATCACGTGCGGCACGGCAGGTGCTGTCGACGCAGTGCTGCGTTTACATCCCGGTAACTACCACGCCGGTGGCGCCGCTGGAGCACAGATTGTCCGCCAGGTCAGTCATTGCAAAAGCGTTAGGCCGATGCTTTTCGAACACCACTTCTCCACCTAGCAACTTTAGTTCCTGTGCAACCAGCGTAAGCGGGCTGCCTGGTTCGATTGGCGAGCCAGCGGGGCCGACGAGCGAGAAAAATCGGCGCGCCTGCGCTGCGTGCCTTGTCCATCAGGGTATTGAGGGTTTCCAACAGCTCGTCGCAGCGCCATGGTTTTTCTGGGCCGTGGATGAGTCCGACTTGGATATCCAGTATCAACAGGGCGTACATGGGTGCATCTCCTTGCATGTGAACCAGCGACACAAGGGCATAAAAAAAGGCCCTGTCCATCGCTGGCGGGCCTTTGAAGTTCGTTGGTTATTGGCTCACGACACCTCGCACGCTCCGCTTGATGCGGTCGTGGTGGTGGTTGTTGAGGTGAGGCAATAGATAGTCATTGGGTTGACACTAGCATCGTAATTGATGGGATGCCAAGTACAAAAAACGTCCTTGGGCGTCTTTATTGTTGATGCCAGGGTAAATTGAATCTGTATTTTAAATTATTGATTAATATAATAAATTTAGTTTGAGTTTTGATTGGAATACCAATTGGAATACGTCACAAGATGGCAATGCCATTGCTCCTCCCTTGTAATCGACTTGCCACGCTCGTCATATGCCTACTTTCAAGGCAACTGTTTATGACTTAACACGTACTCTTGAGGTTATCGAGATTTTGGCGTATGTTTTTCGTACATCTACGGTTTGATTTTCTTACGAGGATGCACACATGGACCTCAGAGTTGAGATCGAAAAACTACTTGGTGCGTTTTGGGAAAAACGGGCTTTGGAGATTCTCGACGATCCACTGGCGACTGACGATCTCGGTGCGCCGTTGGATTCTATTGCGGCATGCGATGCGTTTGTTCATTTGGACAAGTTGGTGAAGAAAAAGCTACCTGTGGAGCTGATCATCCGCCATGGCGGCTACGAATCAAAAAATCAATTTGTGACAGAAATTACCAAAGGGGTGCTGAAGCACCTCAAGGACAGCCCAAAATGAGCATTGTCCTGCAAGACGAACGCAATCAAATGGGGGATCGACTTCGCCAGGCGAGAGAGTACGTTGGGCTTTCTCAAGATGAAGTCGCTGCTGTTTTAGGCCTGTCAAGGCCTTCCATTACCAATATTGAGCTAGGGGCGCGAAAGGTTGAAGCCATCGAACTCAGCAAACTGGCGAAGCTTTATCACAGGACGCTCGATTACCTATCTACCGGGGTTGAGCCCATTTCAGATGGTCCACAACAACTCGGATTTCTTGCGCGAGCTATCGATGGGCTCTCGCCGAAAGATCTGGAAGAAGTAGCACGTTTTGCTCAGTTTCTAAAGCAATCGGGGCGCAAAAAATAGGAGTTGGAAATGGGGCATCGTGATATTGCGATAACCACCGCTAAGCTGGCTTCTGATGTCTTCGAAGCGACACGTGCGATGGAGCGTATTGAGCAGGACGGTTATACCCGGATTGATCCTTTCAAGATCGCTGCTTCCGAAGGTATTTCCGTAATGCTGCAGCCCCTGGACAGGTTGTATGGCGCTTTTATACGAGGTGATGCCTCCGGGATCCTCGTCAATGCAGCGCGCTCTGCCGGCTTGATACACATGACCTGCGCACACGAACTGGGTCATTATTTTATGGGTCACGATACCGCCTTCGACGAAACTATTGATTATGGCCCGAAGGGCGCGATTCAAGAGCAGGAAGCGGAATCCTTCGGCTACCATTTGCTGGTACCTCGTCAGCTTCTCACTATTATCTGCAAGCGCAAGGGTTGGAATCGTCAATCCCTTCAAAACCCACTGATCCTATATCAGTTGTCACTGAGGCTTGGGGTCAGCTACGCCGCCACCGCGTGGTCTCTAATGAGGCATAAGCTGTTCGACTACGACATGGTTCAGCAGTTACTCAAGACAACTCCTGCCTCGATCAAGCGAGCATTGATGCAAGGCCCGTTACCCGATGCGACCAAGGAAGTCTGGCTGCTCGATGATGCTGATCAATCTTCGATCCTTGAGCCGCGCCCTGAAGATCACATTGTCGTCCGTTTGAAAAGCCATGCATCGGCAGGTTATCTATGGCTGGCAGATTCAGTCGATGAGGCAAAGGCCGAAGGTTTTGTGATCGCACCTTTGCCGGCGTCAAAAATTGATAAGAATGGTTTGTCGTTTGGCGCGGATGCGACTATGGACTATGTCGTATCCGGAGAAGATGTGCAGTTTGATGCTCCGTACCCCCTTGTGTTTACTGAGCAGCGTCCTTGGGCCGGCAAACAGGCAGAGGATGCGAGTTTCAATTCAAGAGCGCATTTTGAGCCGATCGCTGAAGGCCTTTCCCGTGAGGCAAAAATAGTCCTCATTAAAGAGGCGTTGTTACCGTGATCACTCCTGAAATCTTGGTCGACGCAACTCCGGTTGAGGCAAAGAATCAAGGCAATCGACCTACTTGCTTGGCATTTGCTATCACGGACCTGAATCGTCGATTTGCGGATGAAGAATTAGGCCCTGAGTTTTTCTATCGCGCGACAATTGCCCATATCCCGAACTGGCAACCTGGCGACGGTCTGCAAATTCCGGCTGCCCTGAAGTCCTCCGCCTTGGGTCACCCAGTTGAACGATTGTTTCCCTATCTGGATCATGAGCCTGGAGTGCCCCTCGAAGCGCTTCCCACGCATCTAGAGCACTTTGGATGTCCTGTTCAGTTTTTTGAGCCTGATGTTGATTGGCTTATCTCAAACATTCGAGCGCAGAATGCAGTGGGTCTCGCGCTGCGACTAACTCTTGAGTTCTTCCAACCTCAGGACGGGATTGTTTCCTTCAGTGAATCGGTGCTCCCGGGCACGATGGTGCACGCTGTCGTTGCGGTCGGACTCGGTTATGACGGTGATGACGAACCTTGGTTTTTGATCAGAAACAGCTGGGGAGATGCCTGGGGGCAGCATGGCCATGCCTGGGTTTCTTCTACCTATATTGCAGCGCATGCGGCATGCGCCTTTGGAGTAGTACATGGCAGTACTGATTAAGGAAGAACGCGCAGTCTCCGCCTGGCTGGCTGCGGCACGTCATTTGGTGGCCTGCCCCGAGTACACCGATCGCAATCTGATCCTCGAGATGGCATCCGCAAGTGAACTCACCGCCGGGGATCTTGAAATAATCAAGGCTGTGGATACAGCTTTACGCCAGAGCACGCCAGGCTTAAGTGTCGACACCGTAGCAGGAACTATTTTCCCAAATGGGCTTTACAAACGCGATGGTCGTCCCGAGTTTTATGCGCGCTATCTTGATGTCATGGCGCGGGCGAAAAAGCATGGCACCTGGGGCACCTATGCACTGCGGATGATGCGCAGGGTTGCCCGCGACGGCAAGACCCTGTTTAACCCACTTGAGGTGATCATACGCAAGCTGCAGTCTTCCAAGGCGGGGCGCTGCTATCAAGCTGCGTACGAATTAGGGGTCATTGATCCAGAGTACGATATTGCCGACAATACCGATGGCTTTGGTTGTGAGTTGCCTTTGTACGATCCGGGCTTCGATCGCAACAAAGCCTTGAACATGCCATGCCTCAGTCATCTGAGTTTCAAAGTGACGGCTGGAAAGCTCGACCTGACCGCAGTCTATCGCTCGCATTGGTACGGGCAGCGAGCGTTGGGCAACCTGATCGGCCTGAGCAATCTGCATAAGTTTGTCGGCACAGAATCAGGCTTTGAGTGCGGAATGCTTACCTGCATCGCCACGCATGCGTATCTCGATATGGGTAGCTTGGGTGGGCCTCAAGAAACAAAAAGAATGCTCAAGGACTTCCCTGGGTAGTCAAAACAGTGAGGCTTGTCTTTTGGCGTTCAGCGAGTCGATTGGGATGTTGTAGAGCGTACTCATCCCGTCTCGAAAATCCTTGATACCACCGTAGCTAGGGTGACGGATCGCAACTACCTCCACATCGAACCGACTCGCGTAATTGAACGCGTCCTGCCCGATCGCCACGACTCTGCGTACTTTCAGCCATTTGATTAATAAGCCATTTAACTCGTCGACTTGTAGTAGCTCTCGAGCGGTGAACTTGCGATTGGTAAATGGGTTGCCAGGTTCGTGGGGATGAAACGGGAAGACGTTCCAAAGCAACGGCGGCAAGTCTACGGAGCGTAGCACTGACCAGATTTCAGAGGCAGTGCGCTCTGCAAGCGCTGGACCGATCGTAGCCTGTTTGAAATTGGAGCCCGGGTATCTCTGTGTCATCTCTGGCAAATGAAACTCATCGGTCAACGCCAGGCCGGTACGCCGGCCGCCCCGATAGCCAAGGTCCCGCCCCATCCAAATCGTGTCGACGCCAATTTCAGTTGCCGCCTTCAAATAGCCACGAAGGTTGCGGCGACGCGAAGCTACGGCATCGGCTCGGTCATGGATCGGGCACGTATCTGCGTAAGGATTGAACACGTTGTCGAGCTTCAAGGCGGACAGGGCGTTCACAAAGGCTGTTGGGTTCATTGCTGCTCATTTCTTCGTGAAGGGTTCAAAACTCATGGTGTGCTGCACCATGTCGACGGTTACGGTGCCGCCGCGGTGCTCTTGCAGCTTACGGAAAACCTCAAAGCCGGTCAGTATCGCTTTTTCCCACTGCCACAGCTCACATTTGTCCACTTCATAACCTTCAACCATGCTTTGGATTTGCTTGAGCACGCCATAATCCAGGCTTCCGACTTTCGCATCGACATAGAAATGTTGGCCTTTGGCGTGATTGAAGATCCAAGTGGCAATGCCTTCTTCAATGATCATGGCGCGTGCGCCGTCCTCGTTTTCATCCTTTTTCGCATCGGATTTTCGCTTGCGCTTGAACAAGGCCCGAAGCACTGGTGACCACCCCAGAAACGCGACATATGCCAGATGGAAAACATCATGGAAACGATAGTCATCAGGCTCGTTGCTGTTGTCAGTCAGCCGATCCCCGATGTACACACCTCGCAAGCTTTGAACGACATACCCATTTTGGGCTGTACCTCGTTCGATAAAATCCATAGCTATCTGGCGAGGAAATTGCTCGTGCTCAGGGAAGCCTTCATCAAATGCTTTGGGGTATCGTGCATTCTCTCCTGGCCATCTGCTGTGGATCTTCTCCAAATTCGACCGAGCTACATCCTCAAACCTTAGATCGAAACTGGCGCATGTCAGGGCCAGTTCAGCAAGCTGAGTGCCGAAATGATCGCATCGTGCTTGGTGTGAAAGGGCCATGTATCGAGTTTGACTGGTGTCAGCGATAATTCCAGCGGCGGCGGCCAAGATCCCCAGCTGATCCGATCGATTAATAGAACCTGGTGTTCTTCTCACCTCAATCAAGCTGTCGATGTGTCTGAACGTCACCGGTATCACGGGGTCCTGTTCGCTTTCGTTGAAGCGAGTACGCAACGCAGCAATGCAGCGTTCCCCAATATGGTTATGTTCAACACCTACAGACGCTGCCAGGTTAATCAGATACCACAATGCATCACCCAGCTCTTCCGCCGCCAGTTCACTGACCGTGGCAACGAGCTGGTCACGCCCGACTTTTTTGAAGGCCGACAGCAGCCCCCCGATTTCTCCGAAATATCCAAATTTAAGACTTTGGAAGCCTTCAGGGGTGGTCTGAAACCGGTTGGTACCCCCCGCTTTCAGACTGTATTCAGGAACTGACAACGCCATGGCTTGGGGTATGGGCTTGGACATGCAAAATTCCTTTCTTGGATGACTCAGCGCCAGCAATGGCATTTTGGTATAGCTGAATCATCTCGGATCGCATCCTTTTTGCGCAACCGACAATTACTTCCCTTTCGGCACCTGTTGCACCCAATGAGAGGGCGCGAGCTCTTACTGATGCTGTCACGTCATAATGAGGGTAACGACTCTTGGATTGAAACCAGCGACGTTGCAGCCCCAGCCGATCGGCGAATGTATGCAGCTCATCCAGCGAATCTGCCACCAGGTGGGACCATTCGCGTCCACGCCAACGAATGCCTTCTGCATCGACATAGACCGCCATATTTGCTCGCCTTAACTTAAATAATATGCAAATATTTTGCATATTATGAGCTCTCAATTCAACACTCAAATCGACTTAAACCTGCTCGGCCGTCGGATAATGAAGGCTCGCAAGGATCTTGGACTTTCCCTGAAATTTTTGGGTGAGCTCGTCGGGGTGCATTACACACAGATCTCCCGGATTGAGAGAGGAGATACGGCGCGACTCGGCAAAAATATGCAGAAAATATGCAAATATTTGAACGTTGAAATTTATGCGGCTCGACCTACAGAAGCAGTGACGAACCTGTCTCACCGCGTGGAAAAGCTAGTTAGCGAATGGCCTGAAAGCGAGCATCTAATCAGCAACATCCTAGATGGCATTGAGGAGGCCCTTAAATCGCGTAATGCCTAGCTGCAGATCCAGTGCCGCGTTGATGAAAAAAGCTGGGCACCTTTGAGTGATCGAAGTTTTTGCATGCCTCAAGTGGGTCCCCGGACTAGCCCATGTCTTAAACATGGCTGTAGGAAAAGGGGAAAAGGGAAAAGGGAAAAGGGAAAAGGGAAAAGGGGACGGATTTATTTTTCACACCGTATTCACTGGATTCCAGACACAAAAAAAGACGCTCTCAGGCGTCTTTTCTCGTTCAATTGGTGGAGCCGGGGGGATTTGAACCCCCGTCCGCCAGTACTCCGCTGTCGGTACTACATGCGTAGCCGTTTCTATTAAGTTAACCCTCAGCGACCCGAAGGGCAGGGTGCTTTGGGCGAGTTGTGTAAGTTTTAGCCGCTTCGTCCACAACGTACTGCACGGCGATTCTGTTCTATATGACAATCACTTTGGGTTTACAGACATCCCCTGGTGATTGCTGGACCCGAAGGTACCAGAAGCTCAGGGCTAAGGCTGCTTACGCAGCGAGAGCGAATTCCTGGCCGTAGTTTTCGTCATTGGCAACTATAAGAAGTTGCAACAGTGGATTTACGAGTTCTGTTACCAACTCGGCATGCACCTAAAGTTTCGCGACCGGCGTCGAATCCTAAACGGCCCCGTGCTTGTAACTCGTTGTTTCTTAGTGAGTGACAAGCCTGTGCAGTGTACGCCAAAACGTCAGCGAAGGCCAACCCGAAGGTTGGCCCTCTCGCTTACTGGCCGCCTTTCTCGCTGTTCTGCAGGTCTTGCAGGGCCTTGGAGGTGATTTCGATGCACTTCTTCTCATCACCGGCGGCGTGGGCTGCCTTGGCCTGGGAGACGGCGGTGTCTATTTCGCCACTTTTGCCGCTGGTGTCGGTGGCGAGCAGGGCTTTGCCGTTGTTGATTTTGTCCAGGTTGATCTGGCAGAGGTCTTTGTCACTGGCTGCGAAAGCGGGGGAGGCGAGCATCGCAGCGGTCATGAACAAGCCAGCAAGAGCGGAACGCTTCATAGGGTGTCTCCTTGCGCAAAAGGGCTCGACGCTGCTGGCGTGCAACCGCTGCCAGCGACATCACTGATGGGCCTCGTTTGTCGAGGCCTATGCAGATGACTGCGCCGGTGCGCGAGGGTTCGGTTTTTTTGCCGGGTCAGTGGGCGCGGGCGCGGGTGACGCGGTCTACCAGGTAGACCAGGCCGTGGTAGTCGATGCCGCCATGTTGGCTCAGGCCGATCTCGCAGGTGCGGCTGGTGGAGATGCCTTCGCTGCAATATTGCACGGCGTCCTGGAGTGAGCGCAGGGAGTGGGCGTTGAGTTCCGGTGTGGTGAAGCCTTTGTCGCCGGCAAAGCCGCAGCAATGAATGCCTTCGGGGATCACCACGGTTTTTGCGCAGCGGCGTGCCAGTTCGATCAGTGCCTGGCTCTCGCCCAGGTGTTGGGTGCTGCAGGTGACGTGTACGGCGATGGGCGCTTCCTGGGGCGTGAAGTCGAGGCGGTCCATCAGGTGGGTGCGGATAAAGCGCACCGGGTCGTAGAGGTCTAGGCGCGTTTCTCCCAACTCTTGCACCAGGCGCAGGGTGCAGGGGCTGGTGTCGCAGTAGATGGGGTCGAGGCCGCCTCGGCTGGCGTGGAGCAGGGCGCCGATCAGTTCCTGGCGCTTGTGTTCGGCCTGCTCGGCGTAGCCTTTTGACGCGAAGGGCTGGCCGCAGCAGAGGCTGTCCTGGTTGTCGGGGAAGACTACCTGGTAGCCGGCCTTTTCCAGCAGCTGGCGGGTTTTGTCGTACAGCGACATTTGCTCTTTATCGCCGGCTGCAGGGCCCATGGCGCGGGAGACGCAGGCGGCCAGGTAAACCACGCGCGGGCGCTCATCCATTACCGGCGGGCTGAAGCGAATGGTTTTTTCCGGTTGTGGCATGGCGTTGGTCCACTGCGGAATTTGCCCTTTGGACAGCTTGGTCAGCGTGCTCGAGAGCTTGGCCAGCCGTGGAGCGCCCAGCAGCATGCGCGCACCGTTGGCGACGTGCAGGGTAAAGCGCGCACCTTGCAGCGCGGTTGCGAAATGGCTGGCGAGCCAGTCGGCGGTTTTCGTACGGTCGGCCTCGCGGCTGCGCAGTTTTTTTACCAGGTCGCCGGTATTGATGCCTACAGGGCAGCGTTGCGCGCATAAGCCGGTGGCGGCGCAGGTGTCGATGCCCTGGTAGTGGTAGGCCGCTTCCAGTTCGGTGGTGTCCACGCCTGCGCGTTTTTTGGCCTGGATGTCGCGCCAGATCACGATGCGCTGGCGCGGGCTCAGGGTCAGGCCCTTTGACGGGCACACCGGTTCGCAGAACCCGCACTCGATGCACTTATCCACAAGCTCATCGGCGGCGGGCAGGGGCTTGAGGTGTTTGAGGTGAATCTGCGGGTCTTCGCTGAGCACCACATCCGGGTTGAGGATGCCGTTGGGGTCGAGCAGGCGCTTGAGTTGCCACATCAGTTGATAAGCGTCGCTGCCCCATTCCAGTTCGACGAAAGGGGCCATATTGCGGCCGGTGCCGTGTTCGGCCTTCAGTGAGCCCCCGAACTCCACGGCCACCAGTTGCGCGACGTCGTCCATGAACGCTTGATAGCGTGCGACTTCTTCGCTGCTGTTGAAGCCTTGGGTGAACACAAAGTGCAGATTGCCTTCCAGGGCATGTCCGAAAAGGATGGCTTCGTCGTAGTGATGTTTGTCGAACAGTGCGATCAAGCGGTTTACGCCAATCGCCAGTTGTTCTACGGGGAAGGTCACGTCTTCGATGATCACGGTGGTGCCGGTTTTGCGCACGGCACCTACGGCCGGGAAGGTGTCTTTGCGGATGGCCCAAAGGCGGGCGTTTTCCAGTGGGTCTTCGGTGAAGTCGACTTGTTTCTCCACGGGGAATACCGCCAGGGAGGCCATGATCAGCGTCAGTTGTTCGTGCAGCAGCGATGGCGAAGCGGCGCGGGATTCGATCAGCAGTGCGCAGGCGTTTTCCGATAGGTGCTGTACGAAAGCAGGCATGCCCGGTTTGTCCTGCACCGAGCGCATGCTGCGTCGGTCCAGCAGTTCAACGGCGGAGACTGGCTGGGTTTTCAGCACGGTGACGGCGTTGCAGCAGGTTTCGACATCCGGGAAGACGATCAGCGCCGAGGCTTTGTTGGGGTGATCGATCACGGTGTCGTAGGTGACGGCACTGATAAACCCCAGGGTGCCCTCGGAGCCGACCAGCAGGTGGCTGAGGATATCCAGCGGGTCGTCGAAATCCACCAACGCATTGAGTGACAGGCCGGTGGTGTTTTTCAGGCGGTATTTGTGGCGGATCTTTGCCGCCAGCTCAGTATTTGCGCGTGTTTCGCGACCCAACAGGGCCAGGCGTTCAAGCAGTGCGCCATGTGACTGGCGGAAGGCTTGCACGCTGGCGGCATCTTCGGTGTCCAGGCGGCTGCCATCGGCCAGCACCAGGCGGATGCCCGCCAGGGTGTGGTAGGTGTTTTGCGCCGTGCCGCAGCACATGCCACTGGCGTTGTTGGCGACGATACCGCCGATCTTGCAAGCATTGATGGACGCTGGGTCCGGCCCGATCTTGCGCCCGAACGGTGCGAGCCAGGCGTTGGCCTGGGCGCCGATCACGCCGGGTTGCAGGCGGATCTGGGTGCCTTGCCCGCGAATTTCGCGGTGGTTCCAGTTATCACCCAGCACGATCAGCACCGAGTCGCTGATGGCTTGGCCCGAGAGGCTGGTGCCTGCGGCACGGAAGGTCACCGGCACGCGGTCGCGCTGGGCCAGTTGCAGCAGTGTCACCACTTCGTCTTCTGACTCCACGCGGATCACCAGCTGTGGGATCAGACGGTAAAAGCTGGCGTCGGTGCCGAAGGCGAGGGTGGAAAGTGGATCGTCGAAGCGGCGATCTTGCGGGATCAGTTGTGCGACGTCGCTCAGGAAAGCAGCAGGCAGGCTCATCGGTCCTCCAGAAATAGCAGACGCCGGCAGGATGCTCCGGCGTCGATTCTTACCCTATTACGTGCAGGTCTCAGTGCACCAGCATACCGGTGAACCAGTAGGCCTGTGCCAAGGTGATCAGCCCGACGATGGTGGCAAAAAACAGGCTGTGCTTGAGGGTAAAGCGGAACAGGTCGGATTCCTTGCCCACCAGGCCGGTGGCGGCGCAGGCCACGGCGATCGATTGCGGCGAGATCATTTTGCCGGTCACGCCACCGCTGGTGTTCGCGGCTACCAGCAGGGTGTCGTTGACGCCGATCTGGTGCGCGGTAGTGGCTTGCAGTGAGCTGAACAGGGCGTTGGATGAGGTATCGGAGCCTGTCAGGAAAACTCCCAGCCAGCCAAGGAATGGAGAGAAGAACGGGAAGGCAGCACCGGTGCCGGCCAGAACCAGGGCCATGGTCGAGGACATGCCGGAGTAGTTGGTGACGAAGGCGAATGCCAGCACCATGCCGATGGACAGGATCGGCCAGCGCAGCTCAAAGAAGGTTTCTTTTAAAGTGGTAAGACCAGTTTTGACGTCGATTTTCAACACCAGCATGGAGACCAGTGCCGAGAAGAAGATTGCAGTGCCGGTGGCAGATATCGGGTCCAGCTTGAAGACGGCCGGGATGGCGGTGGGGTTGGTCACGATGGGCGCGACTTTAACCACCAGTTGATCCAGGTGCGGGATCGCAAAATTGAACACCCAGCCGTACATCGAACCGCCCGCGGCGAACAGGGCCTTGAAGGGTTTGAGGGTCCAGATGGTCACCAGTACGGTGAGGATCAGGAACGGCGACCACGCCTTGAAAATTTGCCCCAGGCTGTAGGGCGAAACCACGGTGTTGCGCGGCAAGCCGAAGCCGCCGGCGCTGGAGGTGACCGCCACGCTGGAGGTAGCGCCGGCAATCTGTGCGCCTGCGGTGCGCTTGGGTTGCCAGACTTTCAAAAACAGCGTCAGGGCAATCAGGCTGGCGAGTGCCGAGGTGATGTCCGGCAGCTCCGGGCCAATGAAGTTCGAGGTGAAATATTGGGTGACGGCAAAGCTCAAACCCGCCACCAAGGCTGCCGGCCAGGTTTCGCGAACGCCGCGCAGGCCGTCCATCATGAACACCAGCCAGAATGGCACGAACAGCGACAGCAGCGGCAGTTGGCGGCCGGTCATGGCGCCGATCTTGAACGCATCAATGCCGGTGACCTGGCCGGCGACGATGATCGGGATGCCCAGGGCGCCGAACGCCACCGGCGCGGTATTGGCAATCAGGCACAGGCCGGCGGCGTACAGCGGGTTGAAGCCCAGGCCTACCAGCAGCGCGGCGGTGATCGCCACGGGCGCACCGAAACCGGCCGCGCCTTCCAGGAAGGCGCCAAAGCAGAAGCCGATCAGCAGCACCTGCAAGCGCTGGTCATCGGTGATCGACAAGACGGAGCTGCGGATGATTTCGAACTGGCCGCTCTTGACCGTCAATTTGTACAGGAATACCGCCGCGACGATGATCCAGGCGATGGGCCATAGGCCGTAGGCAAAGCCATAACCGGCTGCAGCCAGCGCCATGTCTACCGGCATCTGGAAGGCGAAAATGGCGACCAGGATCGACAGGGCCAGGGTGATGCTGCCGGCCACATGGCCTTTGAGGCGGAACACGGCCAGCGCCAGGAAGAAGAATACGATGGGAATGACGGCGGCCAGTGCGGACAGGCCGAGGCTGCCGAGTGGGCTGTAAAGCTGTTGCCAGGTTTGCATATGGGGTGGCCCCTGATTGTTGTTGTTTGGTGAGCTTGGGTAATTGGTAATACCAATTTACAATCGCTGTGGGCTAGATTAAGAGGCTGGGCAGGGGTGTGTCAATTTGCCGCCTGCGAAACTTTGGTCGTAGGTCGGGAGGCGGCGCGTTCTGATCGGCGAAATTGAAGGCGTTCTGATAGGTGCTGCCGGCACGTCGATAGGCCAGAATAGGGGCCCCGGCGAGTGGTCGGGATGGTGGAGAGTGAGTTATGGGGTTTGATCAGGTGCGTCAGCGCCGTTTGTCTGACGATATTGTCGAGCAGCTTGAGGGCATGATTCTCGAGGGCACGCTGAAGTCGGGCGAGCGTTTGCCGGCCGAGCGCGCGTTGGCTGAGCGCTTTGGTGTGTCGCGCCCATCATTGCGTGAGGCGATTCAGAAGCTGGCGGCCAAGGGGTTGCTGGTCAGTCGCCAGGGCGGTGGCAACTATGTGGTCGACTCCCTGGGTTCGACCTTCAGCGATCCGCTGCTGCACTTGTTGGAGAGCAATCCCGAAGCGCAGCGCGATCTGCTGGAGTTTCGCCAGACCCTTGAGGCTTCGTGTGCTTATTACGCGGCGTTACGCGCTACGGAGGTTGATCGTGAACGGCTGACCGCCGCATTTGAGGCGTTGCAGGATTGTTATGCGCGCGCCGACGAAGTGAGCCGAGTGGAGGAGGGCGCTGCGGATGCAAGGTTTCACTTGGCGATTGCCGAAGCCAGTCATAACGCCGTATTGCTGCACACCATTCGTGGGCTGTTCGACCTGCTCAAGCGTAACGTAGTGACGAATATTGGTGGCATGTACCAGCAGCGTACCGAGACCCGCGACATGCTGATCAATCAGCATCGGGACTTGTACCTGGCCATCATCGAGGGGCGGGCCGAGCAGGCGCGCGAAGTCTCGACACGGCATTTGCTGTATGTGCAGGAGGTGTTGGAGGAGGTGCGTCAGGAGGTTCAACGCGTGGCTCGGGCGGAGCGACGCAAAGGGATGTAGCCCGCGTGGGCTACACCGTCACAAGGATTACTCTTCCTTGCCTTTGTTGCGCACGGCGCGATGCAGCTCGCGATTGGAGT
This sequence comes from Pseudomonas salmasensis, assembly GCF_014268375.2. NCBI lineage: Bacteria > Pseudomonadati > Pseudomonadota > Gammaproteobacteria > Pseudomonadales > Pseudomonadaceae > Pseudomonas > Pseudomonas salmasensis. The sequence continues at coordinate 2,623,739 of NZ_CP077083.1, read as the reverse complement.
CGCGCTCGCGTTCGGTGTCGCGCTTGTCGTATTCCTTCTTGCCCTTGCCCAATGCGATCTCGCATTTGACCAAGTGCTTGCTCCAGTACCAGGACAAGCAGATGCACGCGTAGCCTTTTTGCTGCACGGCCGCGGCGAGCTTTTCGAGTTCGCGGGCATTGAGCAACAACTTGCGCGTACGCACCGGGTCGGCAATCACGTGGGTGCTCGCGGTGGTCAGCGGGGTGATATGACTGCCAAGCAGCCATGCCTCGCCATCCTTGAGCAGCACATAGCTGTCGACCAGCTGCAGTTTGCTGGCACGCAGACTTTTTACTTCCCAGCCGGCCAGGACCAGACCAGCCTCGAACCGATGTTCGATGAAGTAATCGTGTCGCGCTTTTTTATTTTGCGCGATGGTCCCTGTGGGGTGTTTCTTTTGTTTAGCCATAGGGGCGGCATTATAGGGAGTTGCGAGCGTGTCGGCTACGGTCAACCTGTGTGCTTGAGCGAGTTGGACGAATCCCGGACAATGCGGGCAGTTCTTTGGTTTTTTTCTCTCGCGGATTGGGCTGTTCTTTCGCGATGTTTGCCTTAAGCAGTGGAAGTAACGCTCACATGACGACGCATATTCAACGTTCGGCCCTGTTGCCCTACCCGGCGCAGGCGCTCTATGACCTGGTCAACGACGTGGCGCGTTACCCAGAGTTTCTGCCTTGGTGCTCGACGGCCGAGGTTCTGGAGAGCAGTGACGAGCACATGGTTGCTAGTGTCGGGGTGGCCAAGGGCGGCCTCAGCCAGCATTTTGTGACGCGCAATGTGCTGGTGCCGGGTAAGTCCATTGAAATGAACCTGCAGGAAGGGCCGTTCACTCAACTGCACGGCGTGTGGGTGTTCAAGGCGCTGACGGACAAAGCCTGCAAGATCAGCCTGGATCTGTCGTTTGATTATGCCGGGCCGATTGTTCGTGCGACCTTGGGGCCTTTGTTCAATCAGGCAGCCAATACCCTGGTGGACGCGTTCTGTCAGCGCGCCAAGCAACTGCATGGTTGAGATTGAGGTGGTGTTTGCCGCTGAGGATCGCCAGGTGTTGCTGGCGGTAAAGGTGGCTGAAGGCACTAGTTTGCGCGAAGCGGTGCAGGCGTCGGGAATGGCGGCGCATTTTCCTGATGTTGATCTGGCTGATTGCCCGGTGGGTATATTTGGCAAGGTCGTCGTTGATGCACAGGTGCGCTGCGTACAAGCCGGTGACCGTATTGAGATCTATCGGCCTTTGCTGGCCGACCCTAAAGAGGTGCGCAGGCTGCGCGCGGCCAAGGCGGCGTTGGCCAGGCAGGCGAATTCTTGAGCGTGCCAAAGGGCAGTGTAGCTATCTGCACCACTGCCATACGCAGCTGAACCGGTAACTGCCTGCCAACCGACACCTATCTCCCTGGAGCCGCGCGATCCAACTGTGGGAGCTGGCTTGCCTGCGAAAGCGCTGGTTCAGTTGAAAAATCCTTGCCTGACACACCACCTTCGCGGGCAAGCCCGCCCCCACAGGGGATTTGTGCCAGGTGCTGATTTGTGGGCAATACATGGCCAATGTGGGAGCTGGCTTGCCTGCGAAGGCGGTGGGTCAGTTGAAAAAAACTTGCCTGACACACCACCTTCGCGAGCAAGCCCGCTCCCACAGGGATCTGAGCCAGGTGCTGATTTGTGGGCAATACATGGCCAATGTGGGAGCTGGCTTGCCTGCGATAGCGGTGGGTCAGTTGAAGAATCATTGACTGACACAGCGCTTTCGCGAGCAAGCCCGCTCCCACAGGGATCTGAGCCAGGCGCTGATGCTGTGGGCAATATCGCTATGCAAATGGCAGGCAACAAAAAACCCGGCATGCCGGGCTTTTTATCGAGCGCAAAATTATTGCGGGCTGGTGTCCAGAGGCTCAGGCGTCGGCACGGGCACGGTTTCCACGTTGTCGATGTCTTTCTGGATGCTGTCCAGCAAGGAACCTGGCTTGGCCGGCTCCTCGGATTTTGGTTTTTCAGCTTGCTGCGCAGGTGCGGTCACGTTGGTGCCGCTGTCCTTGCCCAGCAGGGCTTCATCGCGGCTTACGCCGGGCATGAAGTCACCGGACAGGCTCACGAGCTGGTCATTGCCATTAAAAATGACACTGACGCGCTCCTGCTGGCGTTCACCGCCACCAGGCTGCAGGCTGTAGAGATAATCCCAGCGATCGGCATGGAAAGTGTCGGTCAGCAGGGGATTACCCATGATAAACCGTACTTGCCGTCGGGTCATTCCCGGGCGTAACTGGTCTATCATGTCCTGCGTGACGACATTGCCCTGCTGGATGTCGATTTTGTAAACCCCGGGGAATGAACAACCGGCGAGTGCGAGCAGTCCCACAAAGGTGAAACTGGTTAGCAAGAGCTTGGTGTTTTGCATCGGTGGGCGACTTCCACTATCTTGGCTGGGACAACGTAAACGCCGATCATACCCGTATTAAGAGAAGCTGCGAAGCAGCATCCGCGAGAAAGCTAACCATGGTTGAAAATAGCGAACTACGCAAAGCCGGTCTCAAAGTGACTCTGCCACGAGTCAAGATTCTACAAATGCTCGATTCTGCTGAGCAGCGCCACATGAGTGCCGAAGACGTTTACAAGGCGCTGATGGAGTCTAACGAGGACGTCGGCCTGGCCACGGTCTACCGTGTACTGACCCAGTTTGAAGCCGCAGGGCTGGTGGTTCGTCATAATTTCGACGGCGGTCATGCGGTGTTTGAATTGGCTGACGGTGGTCACCATGACCACATGGTTGACCTGGATACCAATGAGGTTATCGAGTTCACCAGCCCTGAAATCGAAGCGCTTCAGCACAAGATTGCTGAGGAGCATGGGTTCGATTTGGTCGACCACAATCTTGTGTTGTACATCCGTAAGAAAAAGTAAAAATCGACGCAGTTTTGCTTTGCGAAACGATTGAAGGCGACCCTCGGGTCGCCTTCGTGCTTTCTATAAGAGGGAAAAGTGTCGATTCAAGCCTTCGCGGCCACCACCATTTTTTTCGCGTGAGCCAAGGACTCCTTGGTCAAGTCGATACCGCCGAGCATCCGCGCCACTTCTTCCACCCGTTCCGATTTGTTCAGCTTGGAGACGGCTGTGTGTGTCGCGTCGCTACCGCGCACCTTATGCACAAACAGGTGCTGATGCCCTTGGGCTGCCACTTGCGGCAAGTGGGTCACTGTAAGCACTTGGCCACGATCCCCCAGGCGACGCAGCAATTGGCCAACAATTTCTGCGGTCGGCCCGCCAATGCCCACATCCACTTCATCGAATACCAGTGTGGGTACCCGTGAGGTCTGGGCGGTAATCACCTGGATCGCCAGGCTGATCCGCGAAAGTTCGCCGCCGGAGGCCACTTTGGCCAGGGCCTTGAGCGGTTGGCCGGGGTTGGCACTCACCAGCAGCTCGACGTGCTCCAGCCCATGGGGCTGCAATTCTTGGCTGGCGTTGGGATGCAACTCGATGGTGAAGCGCCCGCCTGGCATGCCCAGGCGCTGGATTTCCTGCTCGACGGCGCTTGCCAGGCTAGTAGCTGCCTGCTGGCGCAGAGCGCTCAACTCCCGGGCTTTTTCCTGATAATGACGGGCAAACGAAGCGAGCTCCTCGCCCAGGCGCTCAATGGATTCGTCGTTCGCGTTGAGTGTTTCGATTTCATCCAGCAGTTTCTGCTGCATGGTTGCGACTTCAGTCGGCTGGATTCGATGCTTGCGCGCCAGGGTATAAATCGTATCCAGGCGCTCTTCTATTTCCTGCAGGCGTGCTGGGTCGGCGTCGAAGTGATCCAGGAAACGATTGAGTTCGCCCACGGCCTCTTCAACCTGGATCTGCGCGCTGGTCAACAGGGTGGTCGCTTCACTCAGTGAGCCCGAAGCATTGTTCACGCTGGACAGGCGATTGAGGCTGGCGGTCAGTGCGTTGAGCACATTGCCGGAGTCGCTCTCGCTACATTGCTCGACCACCTGGCGGCAGATACCCAGCAGGGTTTCGGCGTTGGTCAGGTTCTTGTGTTCCTGCTCAAGCTGTTCCAGCTCGGTCTCACCCAGGCCCAGGCTTTCAAGCTCTTCCAGTTGATAGCTGAGTAGCTGGTGGCGGGCGCGTTGTTCGTCGCCGGAGTTGGAAAGGCGTTCCAGTTCCTGGCGTGTCTGGCGCCAGCGTTGGGCGGCCAGTTGAACTTGCCGGGAAAGATCGGTGGCGCCGGCGTACTCATCGAGCAGGCGACGGTGGGTATCGGTTTTCAGCAGGGATTGGTGTTCGTGCTGACTATGGATATCGATCAGCAATTCGCCCAGGGCTTTCAAGTCGCCCAGTGGGCAAGGCGTGCCGTTGATATAGCCGCGCGAGCGCCCCTCGGCGGTGATCACCCGGCGCAGAATGCAGGGGCCTTCATTATTAAGGTCGCGCTCGGCCAGCCATGCCTCGGCTTCGGGGATGTCCGCCAGGTCAAAGGTGGCCAGAATGTCGGCCTTGTCGGAGCCAGGGCGCACCACGCCACTGTCAGCGCGATCGCCAAGCGTCAGGCCGAGGGCGTCGAGCATGATCGACTTGCCGGCGCCGGTTTCGCCTGTGATTACGCTCATCCCGCGATCCAGTTCAAGATCCAGATGTTCAACGATGGCGTAGTTATGTACAGACAGGTGCACGAGCATGACGGCCGCTCCCAGGCTTTAGGTCTGGTTATTTATACAGTGTTTTGTTCGGGGCTGACAATCCTGACGCTTAGCTCGATTTGCTTGAGTCGCGATTTTTTTTAGCGCGATGTGGAATGAGCGTGAAGGAAATGATCCAGGTCAATCGAAAGACTTTTGGTAACGCCTGCGCCCTTGAACCTGAAAATTGTGGCCCCATATACCGGAGCAGAAGCGCGAGTTGAGTTCGCGCATGATTTTGAAAGGAGAAATCTATGGCTGACGAACAGACGCAGGATACGCAAACTCCAGACGCCAATTCGGCTGCCGGTGATGAACTGGCGACTCGTGTGCAAGTGCTCGAAGAGCAATTGGCCGCTGCGCAGGATCAATCGTTGCGTGTTGCCGCCGATCTGCAGAACGTCCGCCGCCGTGCCGAGCAGGACGTAGAGAAGGCTCACAAGTTCGCGCTGGAAAAATTCGCCGGTGACCTGCTGCCGATCATCGACAGCCTGGAGCGTGGTCTTGAGTTGTCCAACCCGGATGACGAAAACATCCGCCCAATGCGCGAAGGCATCGAGCTGACCCTGAAAATGTTCCAGGACACCCTGAAGCGCTATCAGTTGGAAGCGATCGACCCGCAAGCCGGCGAGCCGTTCAATGCTGAGCATCACCAAGCCATGGCCATGCAGGAAAGCCATGACCTGGAGCCTAATAGCGTGATCAAGGTGTTCCAGAAGGGTTACCAGCTCAACGGTCGCCTGATGCGCCCGGCGATGGTGGTGGTGAGCAAGGCTCCTGCACCCGTTGCACCTTCTATTGATGAGCAGGCTTGAAATCCGCCGCAAGGCCCCCATTTATAAGTCAAGCGTTTAAGTGCTACCGCAGTTAGCCACAACTGCTGCGGCAACCAAATTCAAGTTTCGGGAGAGTAAATCATGGGCAAAATTATCGGTATCGACCTGGGGACCACCAACTCCTGTGTCTCCGTGCTGGAAAACGGCGTTGCAAAAGTTATTGAAAACGCCGAAGGCGCACGTACCACTCCGTCGATCATCGCTTACGCCAACGACGGTGAAATTCTCGTCGGCCAATCGGCCAAGCGTCAGGCAGTGACCAACCCGCACAACACCCTGTACGCGGTAAAGCGTCTGATCGGTCGTAAGTTCGACGAAGAAGTCGTACAGAAAGACATCAAGATGGTGCCTTACAAAATCGCCAAGGCCGACAACGGTGACGCCTGGGTTGAAGTGAACGGCCAGAAAATGTCGCCGCCACAAATCTCGGCTGAAATCTTGAAAAAGATGAAGAAGACCGCCGAAGACTACCTCGGTGAAGCAGTGACTGAAGCGGTGATCACCGTTCCGGCCTACTTCAACGACAGCCAGCGCCAGGCCACCAAAGACGCCGGCCGCATCGCGGGCCTGGATGTAAAACGTATCATCAACGAACCAACCGCAGCTGCGCTGGCTTACGGTATGGACAAGGCCAAGGGCGACCACACCGTGATCGTTTACGACCTGGGTGGCGGTACGTTCGACGTCTCCGTGATCGAGATCGCAGAAGTTGACGGCGAGCACCAGTTTGAAGTGTTGGCCACCAACGGCGACACCTTCCTGGGTGGTGAAGACTTTGACATTCGTCTGATCGACTACCTCGTTGACGAATTCAAGAAAGAAAGCGGCATGAACCTCAAAGGTGACCCGCTGGCCATGCAGCGCCTGAAAGAAGCCGCTGAAAAAGCCAAGATCGAGCTGTCTTCCGCTCAGTCGACCGACGTGAACCTGCCGTACATCACTGCAGACGCCACCGGTCCTAAGCACTTGAACGTGAAGATCTCGCGTTCCAAGCTCGAGGCGCTGGTTGAAGACCTGGTTCAACGCACCATCGAACCTTGCCGCATCGCGCTGAAAGACTCCGGTATCGACGTTGGCTCTATCAACGACGTGATCCTGGTGGGCGGTCAGACCCGTATGCCACTGGTTCAGAAGCTGGTCACCGAGTTCTTCGGCAAAGAAGCACGTAAAGACGTGAACCCGGACGAAGCCGTTGCCATGGGTGCTGCCATCCAGGGTGCCGTACTGGCCGGTGACGTGAAAGACGTGTTGCTGCTGGACGTAAGCCCGCTGACCCTGGGTATCGAAACCATGGGTGGCGTGATGACTGCGCTGATCGAGAAAAACACCACGATTCCTACCAAGAAATCCCAGGTGTTCTCGACTGCCGATGACAACCAGGGCGCCGTGACTATCCACGTGCTGCAAGGCGAGCGTAAGCAAGCCGCACAGAACAAGTCCCTGGGCAAGTTCGACCTGGCTGAGATTCCACCAGCACCACGTGGCGTGCCACAAATCGAAGTGACCTTCGACATCGACGCCAACGGCATCCTGCACGTCGGCGCGAAAGACAAGGCCACTGGCAAAGAGCAGAAGATCACCATCAAGGCCAACTCCGGCCTGTCTGATGAAGAAATTCAACAGATGATCCGTGATGCTGAAACCAATGCTGAAGCGGACAAGAAGTTCGAAGAATTGGCAGGCGCCCGTAACCAGGGTGACGCGCTGGTTCACTCGACTCGCAAAATGATCGCTGATGCTGGCGACAAAGTGACCGACGAAGAGAAAACCGCAATCGAAGCGGCAGTGGTTGCCCTGGAAGCCGCCATCAAAGGCGACGACAAGGCTGCCATCGAAGCCAAGGTTGAGGAGCTGTCGAAAGTCTCCGCGCCAGTTGCTCAAAAAATGTATGCCGAGCAAGGCCAGCCGGCTGACGGCGCTGCGCAACAAGCAGAGCCTGAAGCCAAGCACGACGATGTTGTCGATGCCGAGTTCGAAGAAGTTAAAGACAACAAGTAAGTTGTCGCCCGGTTGACCGCGCACAAGCGGTGACTGGTAGGATGTCGCCGCGCGGGAGCTTGCTCCCGCGTTGGCGTGTCTGGGGTATGCGAATTTTTACAGCATGCGACAACGCTCGGATGCTGGCGGTGTGAACGGGAATGCTCCTGCTTTCCGAATGACAGTCACCGCGTTTTTGGCCGGGTCCCTGGCTGAAAGCAGTAATGACCAGGATCGTTGAATTGACGTGAGTTGGGTCCGGGCCTGTATTGGGGCTCAACGAGTTTGGCAGGGTTCAGGAGGGCCAGGTCGAACGTCCTTAAGAGTGCAAAGACTTATGGCAAAGCGTGACTATTACGAAGTATTGGGTGTGGAGCGTGGCGCCAGCGAGGCGGAGCTGAAAAAGGCCTACCGTCGCCTGGCGATGAAGCACCACCCGGACCGTAATCCGGATAACAAAGAATCCGAAGAGATGTTCAAAGAGGCCAACGAGGCCTACGAATGCCTGTGTGATCCCAATAAGCGTGCAGCCTACGACCAGTATGGCCATGCCGGTGTCGACCCGAGCATGGGCGGCGGCGGTGCCGGTTTTGGTGGCCAGAACTTCTCCGATATTTTCGGCGACGTGTTCAGCGACTTCTTCGGCGGTGGCCGTGGCGGTCAGCGTGGCGGCCCTCAGCGCGGCAGCGACCTGCGTTACACCCTGGAGTTGAACCTGGAAGAGGCCGTGCGCGGTACCAGTGTCAATATCCGTGTGCCGACGCTGGTCAACTGCAAGCCGTGCGACGGCTCGGGTGCGAAGAAAGGCTCCTCGCCGATCACGTGCCCGACCTGCGGCGGTATCGGGCAGGTGCGCATGCAGCAGGGCTTCTTCTCGGTGCAGCAAACCTGCCCGCGTTGCCACGGCCAGGGCAAGATCATTTCCGATCCGTGCGACTCCTGCCATGGCGAAGGCCGCGTCGAAGAGTACAAGACGCTGTCGGTCAAAGTGCCGGCGGGTGTGGACACCGGTGATCGTATTCGCTTGTCGGGCGAAGGCGAGGCGGGTGCCCAGGGCGGCCCTACGGGCGACCTGTACGTGGTGATCAATGTGCGCGAGCACTCGATCTTCCAGCGTGACGGCAAGCATTTGTTCTGCGAAGTGCCGATCAGCTTTGTTGATGCAGCGCTGGGTGGCGAGCTGGAGATTCCGACGCTGGATGGTCGGGTCAAGCTCAAGATTCCCGAGGGGACTCAAACCGGCAAGCAGTTCCGCATTCGTGGCAAAGGCGTTGCGCCCGTGCGCGGTGGCGGTGCTGGCGACCTGATGTGCCGTGTGGCGGTTGAAACCCCGGTGAACCTGAATCGTCGTCAGCGTGAACTGCTGGAAGAGTTCCGCAGCTCGCTGGAAGGCGACGACTCCCACTCGCCGAAGACCACGGGCTTCTTCGACGGTGTAAAACGCTTCTTCGGCGACCTGTAAGGATCTGAATATGCGACGTATAGCCGTAATGGGCGCTGCCGGGCGCATGGGCAAGACGCTGGTCGAGGCGGTGCAGCAACGCTCGCCGGCCTCCGGGCTGACGGCGGCGATTGTTCGCCCAGGCAGTACGTTGATCGGTGCGGACGCAGGTGAGTTGGCCTCGTTGGGTCGCATCGGTGTTTCGCTGTCTGGCAACCTCGAGCAGGTGGCGGACGAATTCGACGTGCTGATCGACTTCACCCTGCCGGAAGTGATGCTGAAAAACCTGGCCTTCTGCCGCAAGGCAGGCAAGGCCATGGTGATCGGCACGACCGGTTTGAGTGCCGAGCAGAAACAGTTGTTGGTGGAGGCGGGCAAGGATATTCCGATCGTCTTCGCGGCCAATTTCAGCGTGGGTGTGAATCTGTCGCTGAAGTTGCTGGACCTGGCGGCGCGTGTGCTGGGTGATGAAGCGGATATCGAGATCATCGAGACGCACCATCGCCACAAGATCGACGCGCCTTCGGGCACGGCATTGCGCATGGGTGAAGCTATCGCGGATGCGCTGGGTCGCGATCTGTCGAAAGTAGCGGTGTACGGGCGTGAGGGCCATACCGGTGCTCGTGCGCGTGACACCATTGGTTTTGCCACTGTGCGCGGTGGTGATGTGGTCGGCGATCACACAGTGCTGTTTGCCACCGAAGGTGAGCGCCTGGAAATCACCCACAAAGCCTCCAGCCGCATGACCTTCGCCAAGGGCGCGGTGCGTGCTGCACTCTGGCTGGAAGGGCGTGAGCCTGGCCTGTACGACATGCGTGACGTGCTGGACCTGCACTAAGCAGTAGCTAAAACGGGGCCTCAGGATTATCCTGTGGCCCCGTTTTTACCCGCTAAGCGACGTCCTGTCGCATTCCCCTGCCTTTAAGGCTCATTAGCGGTGGACCAAAAAAGCCTTTTTCTGTAAGCTACAGCTTTAGTGTGTCCACTAAAAGCGCGCAGAATAATTCAGTGAAGAAGCGGGGTGACGTGTCCATACGTCACTCCGCTTTTTTACAACCTGCGATCGCCCTTTCAGGCTTTATTTACGGGAGGTCTTCTTGACTAAGCCAGCCATACTCGCCCTTGCTGATGGCAGCATTTTTCGCGGCGAAGCCATTGGAGCCGACGGTCAAACCGTTGGAGAGGTGGTGTTCAACACCGCCATGACCGGCTATCAGGAAATCCTTACCGATCCTTCCTACGCCCAACAGATCGTTACCCTGACCTATCCGCACATCGGCAACACCGGTACTACCCCGGAAGATGTCGAGTCTGATCGTGTCTGGTCGGCGGGCCTGGTGATTCGTGACCTGCCACTGGTTGCGAGCAACTGGCGTAACACGATGTCGCTGTCCGATTACCTGAAAGCCAACAACGTTGTGGCGATCGCCGGTATCGATACGCGCCGCCTCACGCGCATCCTGCGTGAAAAAGGCTCGCAGAACGGCTGCATCATGGTCGGTGACAATATTTCTGAAGAAGCGGCGATTGCCGCAGCGCAAGGCTTCCCTGGCCTGAAAGGCATGGACCTGGCGAAAGTCGTCAGCGTCAAAGAGAAATACGAGTGGCGTTCCACTGTGTGGGATCTGAAGACCGACAGCCACGCGACTATCGAGGCTGCCGATCTGCCTTACCACGTGGTCGCCTATGACTACGGCGTCAAGTACAACATCCTGCGCATGCTGGTCGAACGCGGTTGCCGCGTGACCGTGGTGCCTGCGCAAACCCCTGCCAGCGATGTGCTCGCGATGCAGCCGGACGGTGTGTTCCTGTCCAACGGCCCGGGTGACCCTGAGCCATGCGACTACGCTATCCAGGCCATCAAGGACGTACTGGAGACCGAGATTCCGGTGTTCGGTATCTGCCTTGGCCACCAGTTGCTGGCTTTGGCCTCCGGCGCCAAGACCCTGAAAATGGGCCACGGCCACCACGGTGCCAACCACCCGGTACAAGACCTGGACACTGGCGTTGTGATGATCACCAGCCAGAACCACGGTTTTGCAGTGGATGAAGCCTCGCTGCCGAGCAACGTGCGCGCCATTCACAAGTCGCTGTTCGACGGTTCCCTGCAGGGCATCGAGCGCACCGACAAGAGCGCGTTCAGCTTCCAGGGCCACCCTGAAGCCAGCCCGGGCCCGAACGACGTAGCGCCGCTGTTCGACCGTTTCATCAATGAGATGGCCAAGCGACGCTGACTGAGTGGCCTGCGGGCGGCCCCGGATTGCGGTGGCCCCCGCAGGCTCTTCAAAGATTGTTCAAGACGGCTTGCCGACTGACCTGCGGATTTGAGTGACAAACCCATGCCAAAACGTACAGACATAAAAAGCATCCTGATTCTCGGCGCTGGCCCGATCGTGATCGGCCAGGCCTGCGAATTCGACTACTCCGGCGCCCAGGCCTGTAAAGCCCTGCGCGAGGAGGGCTACCGCGTCATCCTGGTGAACTCCAACCCAGCCACCATCATGACCGACCCGGCCATGGCCGACGCCACCTACATCGAGCCGATCAAGTGGCAGACCGTTGCCAAGATCATCGAGAAAGAGCGCCCGGACGCACTGCTGCCAACCATGGGCGGCCAGACCGCTCTGAACTGCGCCCTGGACCTGGAGCGCGAAGGCGTCCTGGAAAAGTTCGGTGTAGAGATGATCGGTGCCAATGCCGACACCATCGACAAGGCTGAAGACCGTTCGCGTTTCGACAAGGCCATGAAGTCCATCGGCCTGGCGTGCCCGCGTTCCGGTATCGCCCACAGCATGGAAGAAGCCAACGCGGTCCTCGAGACCCTGGGCTTCCCGTGCATTATCCGTCCGTCCTTCACCATGGGCGGCACCGGCGGTGGTATCGCTTACAACCGCGAAGAGTTCGAAGAAATCTGCGCTCGTGGCCTGGACCTGTCGCCGACCAAAGAGCTGCTGATCGACGAATCCCTGATCGGCTGGAAAGAATATGAGATGGAGGTTGTCCGCGATAAGAAGGACAACTGCATCATCGTCTGCTCCATCGAAAACTTCGACCCGATGGGCGTGCACACCGGTGACTCGATCACCGTGGCGCCAGCACAGACCCTGACCGACAAGGAATACCAGATCCTGCGTAACGCCTCCCTGGCAGTACTGCGCGAGATCGGCGTTGAAACCGGCGGTTCCAACGTTCAGTTCGGCATCTGTCCGGACACCGGCCGCATGGTCGTGATCGAGATGAACCCACGTGTATCGCGTTCTTCGGCGCTGGCCTCGAAAGCGACCGGCTTCCCGATTGCGCGTATCGCTGCCAAGCTGGCTATCGGCTACACCCTGGACGAGCTGCAAAACGAAATCACCGGCGGCGCGATGCCGGCGTCTTTCGAGCCGTCTATCGACTACGTCGTGACCAAGCTGCCGCGCTTTGCCTTCGAGAAATTCGCCAAGGCGGATGCACGCCTGACCACCCAGATGAAGTCGGTCGGTGAAGTCATGGCAATCGGCCGCACGTTCCAGGAATCCCTGCAGAAAGCTCTGCGCGGCCTGGAAGTGGGTGTTTGCGGCCTGGACGAGAAGCTCGACCTGAGCAACCCGGAAAGCATGAGCATCCTCAAGCGCGAGCTGACCGTGCCGGGCGCCGAGCGTATCTGGTACGTGGCGGACGCCTTCCGTGCCGGCCTGAGCGTCGAAGATATCTTCGGCATGAACATGATCGACCCGTGGTTCCTGGTGCAGATCGAAGATCTGATCAAGGAAGAAGAGAAGGTCAAGACGCTGGGTCTGTCGTCTATCGACCGCGACCTGATGTTCCGCCTCAAGCGCAAAGGCTTCTCCGACCAGCGTCTGGCCAAGCTGCTGGGTGTGACCGAGAAGAACCTGCGTACTCATCGCCATAAGCTGGATATCTTCCCGGTCTACAAGCGCGTTGATACCTGCGCCGCAGAATTCGCCACCGACACGGCCTACATGTACTCCACCTATGAGGAAGAGTGCGAAGCCGCGCCGACGGGCCGCGACAAGATCATCATCCTGGGTGGCGGTCCGAACCGTATCGGCCAGGGCATCGAGTTCGACTATTGCTGCGTACACGCCGCCCTCGCCCTGCGCGAAGACGGGTACGAGACCATCATGGTCAACTGCAACCCGGAAACGGTTTCCACTGACTACGACACTTCCGACCGCCTGTACTTCGAGCCGGTAACCCTGGAAGACGTCTTGGAAATCTGCCGCGTCGAGAAGCCTAAAGGCGTGATCGTCCAGTACGGCGGCCAGACCCCGCTGAAGCTGGCGCGTGCCCTCGAAGCCGCTGGCGTGCCGATCATCGGTACCAGCCCGGATGCTATCGACCGTGCCGAAGACCGTGAGCGTTTCCAGCAAATGGTTGAGCGTCTGAACCTGCGTCAGCCGCCGAACGCCACCGTGCGCAGCGAAGACGAAGCCATTCGTGCGGCCAGCAAGATCGGCTACCCGCTGGTGGTGCGTCCGTCCTACGTGCTGGGCGGCCGGGCGATGGAAATCGTCTACGAAGAAGAAGAACTCAAGCGTTACCTGCGTGATGCGGTTAAAGTCTCCAACGACAGCCCGGTGCTGCTGGACCACTTCCTCAACTGCGCCATCGAAATGGACGTGGATGCGGTCTGCGACGGCACCGATGTAGTGATCGGCGCCATCATGCAGCACATCGAACAAGCCGGCGTTCACTCCGGTGACTCGGCCTGCTCGCTGCCGCCGTACTCGCTGCCGGCGCACATCCAGGACGAGATGCGTGAACAGGTCAAGAAAATGGCCCTGGAACTGGGCGTTGTCGGCCTGATGAACGTACAGTTGGCGCTGCAAGGCGAAGACATCTACGTCATTGAAGTCAACCCGCGTGCTTCGCGTACCGTACCGTTCGTGTCCAAGTGCATCGGTGTGTCCCTGGCCATGATCGCTGCGCGTGTGATGGCTGGTAAGACTCTGAAGGAAATCGGCTTTACCAAGGAAATCATTCCGAACTTCTACAGTGTGAAAGAGGCGGTGTTCCCATTCGCCAAATTCCCTGGCGTGGACCCGATCCTGGGCCCAGAGATGAAGTCCACCGGTGAAGTGATGGGCGTGGGCGATACCTTCGGTGAAGCGTTCGCCAAGGCCCAGATGGGCGCCAGCGAAGTGCTGCCGACCGGCGGTACTGCGTTTATCAGCGTGCGTGATGACGACAAGCCACTGGTTGCAGGGGTCGCCCGCGATCTGATCAACTTGGGCTTTGAAGTCGTGGCTACCGCCGGGACCGCCAAGCTGATCGAAGCTGCCGGCCTGAAAGTACGTCGCGTGAACAAGGTGACGGAAGGCCGTCCGCATGTGGTCGACATGATCAAGAATGACGAAGTCACCCTGATCATAAACACCACCGAAGGTCGCCAGTCGATCGCGGACTCCTATTCCATTCGTCGTAATGCCTTGCAGCACAAGATTTACTGCACCACTACCATTGCTGCTGGCGAAGCTATCTGTGAAGCGCTGAAGTTCGGTCCGGAAAAGACCGTGCGTCGCTTGCAGGATCTACACGCAGGATTGAAGGCATGAGCATAACCAAATACCCGATGACCGTTCAGGGCGCACGCGCCCTGGAAGAGGAACACGCCCATCTGACCAAGGTCGTACGTCCAAAGCTGAGCCAGGACATCGGTACGGCCCGCGAGCTGGGTGACCTGAAGGAAAACGCTGAATACCACGCTGCTCGCGAGCAGCAGGGTATGGTTGAGGCGCGGATTCGTGACATCGAAGGCCGTATGCAGAATGCCGTGATCATCGATGTCACCACCATCCCGCATACCGGCAAGGTGATTTTCGGTACGACCGTGGAAATCGCCAACGTCGAGACTGACGAAAGCGTGACCTACCAGATCGTGGGTGAGGATGAGGCTGACTTCAAGCAAGGCAAGATCTCTGTCGGCTCGCCGATTGCTCGTGCCTTGATTGCCAAGGAAGAAGGCGACGTCGTTGCCGTGAAAACGCCGAGCGGCGTCATCGAGTACGAGATTGTCGAAGTTCGTCACATCTGAAAGACGGCGCCCGCTGCGTGCGGGCGCCATGCTTTGGCAGCTCTCTCAGATGCTTTGGGTGGGCGGCCTATGGCTGTTACATATTGGTGTATTGCCGGCGTTGGGCCTGATTGGCCTGGCGCCGCTGCTGATCGATGAGATCGACGGATTGCTGAGTGCGCTGCTGGTGAGTTTTGCGGCGGCGTGCGTGCTGCTTCAGGTGTTGGTGCTGGTCAAGGCTGAAGGCCTGAAGAGTTTGTGGCGGGATATTCGCGGGCAACTGCTGTTGATGGCGCTGTATGCATGCGCAATGTTTTGCGTGGTGCATGTGTGGTTGCCGCAAGCGTTGCGCTGGCAGTTATTCAGCTATCTTGTGCTAGGGTTCTCTGGCCTGGTGCTGGTTATGCAGCCTGCGCCGGGATGGAGTGGCGGGGCGCGCGAAGCACGCCCTTGACCCTTTTCATCATTTGAAGCGATGAACGTTCGACAGTTGCTTGTTGACGCTGAAGTTCTTGCGATACAGCAGCGCCATCTTGCCGATGACCTGAACCAGGTCCGCTTTGCCCACCTTGCACAGTTCTGCAACGGCGGCCAGGCGCGCTTCGCGATCAAGGATGTTGACCTTGATCTTGATCAGTTCGTGATCGTTCAGTGCGCGCTCGAATTCGGCTAGCACACCCTCAGTCAAACCGTTGTCTGCCACAATCAGAACTGGTTTCAGATGGTGGCCAATGGATTTGTACTGTTTCTTCTGCTCTTGAGTGAGCGGCATAATCTGACCCCTGCGTCTGATCTTGTAAAAAGCGGCGGCCAGTTTACCCGAGCGAGTCCGGGACCGCCCAGTTAATCACGACCCGTTTTATTTTTTCGAGGTGGCCCGTGGCCCGTTCCAAAACCAGCCTTAAGTGGCTACAAGAACATTTCAACGACCCTTACGTCAAAAAGGCGCAAAAGGACGGCTATCGTTCCCGGGCCAGCTACAAGCTGCTGGAGATCCAGGACAAGGACAAATTGATCCGTCCAGGCATGAGCGTTATCGATCTCGGCGCGGCCCCCGGTGGCTGGTCCCAGGTGACCAGTCGTCTGATTGGTGGGCAAGGCCGATTGATCGCTTCGGACATCCTCGAGATGGACAGCATCCCGGACGTGACCTTTGTTCACGGCGATTTTACCGAGGACAAAGTATTGGCCGAGATCTTGGAGGCTGTGGGAAATTCGCAGGTAGACCTTGTGATTTCCGACATGGCCCCCAATATGAGTGGATTACCGGCTGTTGATATGCCGCGTGCCATGTTCCTGTGTGAACTGGCGCTGGATTTGGCAGGTCGGGTGTTACGTCCGGGTGGTGATTTCCTGGTGAAGGTGTTCCAGGGCGAAGGTTTCGACGAGTACCACAAGAACATTCGCAAGTTGTTCGACAAGGTACAGACCCGTAAGCCGGACTCTTCCCGTGACAGGTCCAGGGAGCAGTATCTGCTGTGCCGTGGGTACCGTGGCGTCGAAGGCGCGGCGAGCGAAGAGCGTTTTTGAGAAATTCGAGGGGGGCGATAGGTTTTTTTATATCGCTTTCGTCACGAAGCTTTACGAATATTGCGTAGTCAAAGTTTCACAAAGGGTTACAGACGGCGCCTGCCAGAGTTGTAGGTAATGTAGTAAGTTAGGCCGGTGAATATCATGCGAAGCGCGCGCCAGTAGCGGAGCTTGCTTCAGAGGGTAGTTAATTGAACGATATGGCAAAGAATCTGATCCTGTGGTTGATCATCGCGGCTGTCCTGGTGACGGTGATGAACAACTTCTCCAGCCCTAACGAGCCGCAGACCCTCAACTATTCCGACTTCATCCAGCAAGTTAAGGATGGCAAGGTCGAGCGCGTAGCGGTTGATGGCTACGTGATTACCGGTAAGCGCAACGATGGCGACAGCTTCAAGACCATTCGTCCTGCCATTCAGGACAACGGTCTCATCGGTGACCTGGTGGATAACAAGGTCGTTGTGGAAGGCAAGCAGCCTGAACAGCAAAGCATCTGGACCCAACTCCTGGTGGCCAGCTTCCCGATCCTGGTGATTATCGCCGTGTTCATGTTCTTCATGCGCCAGATGCAAGGTGGTGCGGGAGGCAAGGGCGGGCCGATGAGCTTCGGCAAGAGCAAGGCGCGCCTGCTCTCCGAAGATCAGGTGAAGACCACCCTGGCTGACGTTGCGGGTTGCGACGAAGCCAAGGAAGAAGTCGGTGAGTTGGTCGAGTTCCTGCGTGATCCGGGCAAGTTCCAGCGCCTGGGTGGTCGTATTCCTCGCGGTGTGCTGATGGTGGGCCCACCGGGTACCGGTAAAACCTTGCTGGCCAAGGCGATTGCCGGCGAAGCCAAGGTGCCTTTCTTCACGATTTCCGGTTCTGACTTTGTCGAGATGTTTGTCGGCGTCGGCGCCAGCCGTGTTCGCGATATGTTCGAGCAGGCCAAGAAGCACGCGCCATGCATCATCTTCATCGACGAAATCGATGCCGTTGGTCGCCATCGTGGCGCTGGCATGGGTGGCGGTCACGATGAGCGTGAGCAGACCCTCAACCAATTGCTGGTAGAGATGGATGGTTTCGAGATGAATGACGGCATTATCGTCATCGCCGCAACCAACCGTCCCGACGTTTTGGACCCTGCGTTGCTGCGTCCGGGCCGTTTCGACCGTCAGGTTGTGGTCGGCTTGCCAGACATTCGTGGCCGTGAGCAGATCCTGAAAGTACACATGCGCAAGGTGCCGATGGGTGACGACGTGGCTCCGGCTGTGATCGCCCGTGGTACTCCTGGCTTCTCCGGTGCTGACCTGGCAAACCTGGTCAACGAGGCGTCGCTGTTCGCTGCCCGTACTGGCAAGCGCATCGTTGAGATGAAAGAGTTCGAATTGGCGAAAGACAAGATCATGATGGGCGCCGAGCGCAAATCCATGGTTATGTCCGAGAAAGAGAAGCAGAACACCGCTTATCACGAGGCCGGTCACGCCATTGTAGGTCGCGTTGTGCCAGAGCATGACCCCGTCTACAAAGTGTCGATCATCCCCCGTGGTCGGGCACTGGGCGTGACCATGTTCCTGCCGGAAGAGGATCGTTACAGCCTCTCCAAGCGTGCGCTGATCAGCCAGATCTGCTCGCTGTATGGTGGCCGTATTGCTGAAGAGATGACCCTTGGCTTCGACGGTGTGACCACTGGCGCCTCCAACGACATCATGCGTGCCAGCCAGATCGCACGAAACATGGTGACCAAGTGGGGCTTGTCGGAAAAACTCGGCCCATTGATGTACGCCGAAGAAGAAGGCGAAGTGTTCCTCGGTCGTGGCGGCGGTGGGCAAAGCGCCAGCTTCTCGGGTGAGACAGCCAAGCTAATCGACTCCGAGGTTCGCAGCATCATTGACCAGTGCTACGGCACGGCCAAGCAGATCCTGACTGACAACCGTGACAAGCTGGACGCCATGGCTGATGCGTTGATGAAGTACGAAACCATCGATGCCGACCAGATCGATGACATCATGGCGGGCCGTGCGCCGCGTGAACCGCGCGACTGGGAAGGTGGTTCGGGTACTTCGGGCACTCCGCCTGTGGTGCAGAATGAGCGCCCTGAAACGCCTATCGGCGGCCCGGCAGCTGATCACTAAGGTTTGAAATGACTTCTGCTTTGTCCTCTACCCGGTTGCCTTGCGGCAACCGGGTTCTTGATTTGGCCCGGACGCATGTCATGGGCATCCTCAATGTAACCCCTGATTCCTTTTCCGATGGTGGCCGCTTCAGTCAGCTGGACGCCGCGTTGCGTCATGCCGAGGCGATGGTGGCTGTCGGTGCGACGTTGATTGATGTGGGAGGGGAATCGACCCGCCCAGGCGCTCGCGTGGTTTCTCCTTTGGAGGAGCTGGAGCGGGTGGCGCCGGTGGTTGAGCGTATTGCCCGTGAGCTGGATGTCATCATCTCGGTAGATACCTCCACCCCGGCAGTGATGCGCGAAACCGCGCGTTTGGGGGCTGGGTTGATCAACGATGTGCGTTCCTTGCAGCGCGACGGCGCCCTTGATGCGGCCGCTGCAACCGGCTTGCCTGTCTGCCTCATGCATATGCTGGGTGAGCCCGGCAACATGCAGGACAATCCGCATTACGACGACCTGGTTGGCGAGGTAAGTGGGTTTCTTGCTGAGAGGATTGCGCAGTGTGTGGCTGTGGGTATTGCGCCCGAGCAGATCATCCTCGATCCGGGGTTTGGCTTTGCCAAGACCCTGCAGCACAATCTAAGCCTGTTCAAGCACATGGAAGCCTTGCACGCCCTTGGTCGCCCGCTGTTGGTCGGGGTTTCGCGCAAGAGCATGATAGGGCTCGCCTTGAATCGCCCGGTCGGCGAACGCCTGTATGGCGGCCTGGCGCTTGCGGCGCTTGCTGTAACCAAGGGCGCACGTATTTTGCGTGTGCATGATGTCGCCGAAACGGTCGATGTGGTGCGCATGCTCGCTGCTGTAGAATCAGCCGAATAAGAATGATGGAGCACTTATGACTAAAAAATATTTTGGCACCGACGGCATTCGTGGTCGGGTCGGCGAATTTCCGATCACCCCTGATTTCATGCTCAAGCTGGGTTGGGCGGCAGGCATGGCGTTCCGCAGCATGGGCGCGTGTCGCATCCTGGTGGGCAAGGACACCCGTATTTCGGGCTACATGTTTGAGTCCGCGCTGGAGGCCGGCCTGTCCGCCGCCGGAGCCGATGTGATGCTACTGGGCCCTATGCCCACGCCGGCGATCGCTTACCTGACGCGTACCTTCCACGCTGAAGCCGGTATTGTGATCAGTGCTTCCCACAATCCTCATGATGACAATGGCATCAAGTTTTTCTCGGGCCAGGGTACCAAGCTGCCTGACGAAATCGAGTTGATGATCGAAGAGCTGCTGGATGCGCCGATGACGGTGGTTGAGTCCAGCAAGCTGGGCAAAGTGTCGCGCATTAACGACGCGTCAGGTCGCTATATCGAATTTTGTAAAAGCAGCGTTCCGAGCAGCACCAATTTTGCAGGCTTGAAGATTGTTGTCGATTGCGCCCATGGGGCGACCTACAAGGTGGCGCCGAGCGTCTTCAAGGAACTGGGTGCACAGGTCACCGTGCTGTCGGCTCAGCCCAACGGCTTGAACATCAACGACAACTGCGGTTCCACCCATATGGAGCAGCTGCAGGCTGCAGTGCTGGCTGAGCATGCGGACCTGGGCATCGCTTTTGACGGCGATGGCGACCGTGTGCTGATGGTGGATCACACCGGCACGATCGTGGATGGTGATGATCTGTTGTTCATCATTGCCCGCGACCTGCACGAGCGTAACAAGCTGCAAGGTGGCGTGGTCGGCACCCTGATGAGCAATCTCGGGCTTGAATTGGCGTTGGCAGAACTGGGGATTCCCTTTATTCGCGCCAATGTCGGTGACCGCTACGTGATCGCCGAGCTGCTGGAGCGTAACTGGTTGGTTGGCGGTGAGAATTCCGGGCATGTGGTCTGCTTCCAGCACGCCACCACGGGGGACGCTATCATCGCCGCGCTACAGGTGCTGTTGGCCCTGCGTCGCCGCGAGGAGAGCCTGGCCCAGGCGCGTCAAGCCCTGCGCAAGTGCCCGCAAGTGCTGCTCAATGTGCGTTTTGCCGGCGGCGAAAACCCCATCGAGCACCCTGCTGTCAAAGAGGCTTGCGAGCGCGTGACCCAGGCAATGGCGGGGCGCGGGCGTGTGTTGCTGCGTAAGTCCGGCACAGAGCCGCTGGTGCGTGTGATGGTCGAAGGCGAGGACGAAACACAGGTTCGCGGCCATGCCGAAGACCTGGCAAAACTGGTAACTGAAGTTTGCGCCTGAATTCGGCTTGCCAGTGGTGATGTGGTTGGGTAACATCTGCGCCCACTTTGACCGACGGGGTACAGCATGCGTCGCACTATGGTAGCTGGTAACTGGAAGATGCACGGTACCCGCGCCAGTGTCGCTGAGCTGATCAACGGCCTTCGTCACTTGGCCTTGCCTAGCGGTGTTGACGTCGCAGTGTTCCCGCCTTGCTTGCATATCAACCAAGTGGTTGATGGCTTGAAAGGCAAGTCGATTCAGGTCGGCGCGCAGAACTCTGCGGTGGAGCCGATGCAAGGTGCGTTGACCGGCGAGATATCGCCGAGTCAGCTGGTTGATGCGGGTTGTTCCTATGTGCTTGTCGGGCACTCCGAGCGTCGCCAGATGATGGGCGAGCGGGATGGGACACTCAACCGCAAGTTCGCCGCGGCACAGGCTTGTGGCTTGATTCCGGTGTTATGCATAGGGGAGACCCTCGAGCAGCGCGAATCGGGCAAGACTCTTGAAGTTGTCTCGCGTCAGCTGGGCAGCATCATCGAGGAGCTGGGTGTAGGTGCATTTGCAAAGGCAGTCATTGCTTACGAGCCGGTCTGGGCCATTGGCACCGGGCTGACTGCTACACCGCAACAGGCGCAGGATGTGCACGCAGCCATCCGCGCGCAGTTAGCGGCAGAGAATTCTGAAGTCGCACAAGGTGTGCGGCTTCTATACGGCGGCAGCGTGAAGGCGGCCAATGCGGTCGAACTGTTCGGCATGCCGGATATCGATGGGGGGCTCATTGGTGGAGCTTCCCTGAATGCAGATGAGTTCGGTGCGATCTGTCGCGCCGCGGGAAACTGAAAAAATGCTGGAAACAGTCGTAGTCGTTTTTCATCTGTTGGCTGCCCTGAGCGTAGTTGCTCTGGTTTTGTTGCAACAGGGTAAAGGTGCGGATGCTGGTGCGTCTTTCGGTGCAGGTGCTTCAAATACTGTGTTCGGAAGCCAAGGTTCCTCTACCTTTCTTAGTAAGTTTACTGCTATACTTGCCGCAGGTTTCTTCATAACCAGCTTAGGGTTAGGTTACTTTGCTAAAGAGAAAGCTCAAGTGCTGACTCAAGTAGGTTTGCCAAACCCAGCAGTGTTGGAAGTTCCAAAAGCAAAACCGGCTTCTGATGATGTCCCGGTGCTTCAAGAGCAAAAGTCGGCTACTCCAGCGACTGACGTACCTCCAGCTCAAGAGCAGAAGTAAGAAGGGTTGTAAGCGCTGTATTGCCGAGGTGGTGGAATTGGTAGACACGCAACCTTGAGGTGGTTGTGCCCATAGGGTGTAGGGGTTCGAGTCCCCTTCTCGGTACCAATTATCAGGAGAGCCCGCTGTTGCGGGCTTTCTTGTAGGTGGAAGGTTACATTGACCCTGTAAGGGATCGGTCGTATACTTCCGCCCCAGCTTTGTCGCGGGGTGGAGCAGTCTGGTAGCTCGTCGGGCTCATAACCCGAAGGTCGTCGGTTCAAATCCGGCCCCCGCAACCAGTTTTAGCGGAGCCCCTTTTAAGGGGCTTTTTGTTAGCTGGACACTTTCAACGCCGCTGTTCGACGGCGTTTCAAGGATGGGCGTTTCGCCCATTTTTTTATTTTGCACAGCATGCACATACATGCACGAGGGGGTTCAGGTGTCGAGCAAGCTAGAAGAGTTGCAGGCCTTGCTGGCCCCGGTGGTCGTGGCCCTAGGCTATGAATGCTGGGGTATTGAGTTTTCGGCTCAAGGTCGCCACTCAATGTTGCGCGTTTATATCGATAAAGAGGGCGGCGTGCTGGTGGACGATTGTGCCATTGTCAGCCGTCAGATCAGCGGTGTGCTGGATGTTGAAGATCCAATCTCCGCTGAATACACCCTTGAAGTTTCCTCGCCAGGCATGGAACGCCCACTGTTCACTCTCGAGCAGTTTGCTAAATATGCCGGTGAACAAGTGAAGATCAGGCTGCGCTCCCCCTTTGAAGGGCGACGCAACTTTCAGGGCCTTCTGCGCAGTGTAGAAGAGCAGGATGTCGTGGTGCAGGTAGAAGACCATGAGTTCCTGTTGCCGATCGATATGATCGACAAGGCCAACATTATTCCCAGTTTTGACTGAGACGCGGATCCCGCGGATCCAATGGCTTGCGAAAGGCGAGGCGTACGATGAGCAAAGAAGTACTGCTGGTTGTTGAGTCGGTATCCAATGAAAAGGGTGTACCGGCAAGCGTGATTTTTGAAGCGTTGGAGCTGGCCCTGGCCACTGCTACCAAGAAACGTTTTGAAGACGAAGTAGATCTGCGTGTGGAAATCAACCGCCACACCGGTGCCTATGAGACTTTCCGTCGCTGGACGGTGGTCGAAGAGGACGATCTTGATGATCCGGCCATCGAAACCTGGCCAAGCAAGGTTGCGCAAACGCATCCGGGCGCCCAGGTTGGCGATGTTGTCGAAGAAAAGATCGAGTCGATCGAATTCGGCCGTATTGCTGCACAGACCGCCAAGCAGGTCATCGTGCAGAAGGTTCGCGAAGCCGAGCGCGCTCAAGTCGTTGACGCCTATCGCGAACGCCTGGGTGAAATCATCTCCGGCACCGTGAAAAAAGTTACCCGCGACAACGTGATCGTCGACCTGGGCAACAACGCCGAAGCGTTGCTGGCCCGCGAAGACATCATCTCTCGCGAAACCTTCCGTGTCGGTGTGCGTTTGCGTGCGCTGCTCAAGGAAATCCGCACCGAGAACCGCGGCCCGCAGTTGATCCTGTCGCGTACCGCGCCGGAAATGCTGATCGAGCTGTTCCGTATCGAAGTGCCGGAAATCGCCGAAGGCCTGATCGAAGTGATGGCTGCGTCCCGTGACCCGGGTTCGCGTGCCAAGATCGCGGTCCGCTCCAAGGACAAACGCATCGACCCGCAAGGCGCTTGCATCGGTATGCGCGGTTCGCGCGTCCAGGCAGTGTCGGGCGAATTGGGCGGTGAGCGTGTGGACATCGTCCTGTGGGACGATAACCCGGCGCAGTTCGTGATCAACGCCATGTCGCCAGCTGAAGTGGCGGCAATTATCGTTGACGAAGATGCCCATGCAATGGACATCGCCGTTGGCGCAGACAATCTGGCTCAGGCCATTGGTCGTGGTGGTCAGAACGTGCGTCTGGCCAGCCAACTGACCGGCTGGACCCTGAACGTGATGACCGAATCGGACATCCAGGCTAAGCAGCAAGCTGAAACCGGTGACATCCTGCGCAACTTCATCGAAGAGTTGGAAGTCGATGAAGAACTGGCACAGGTGCTGGTAGATGAAGGCTTCACCAGCCTGGAAGAGATTGCCTACGTACCGTTGGAAGAAATGCTCAACATCGACGGCTTTGACGAGGATATCGTCAACGAGCTCCGCGCTCGGGCCAAGGATCGTTTGTTGACTAAAGCCATCGCTACTGAGGAAAAGCTGGCAGACGCCCATCCGGCCGAAGACCTGCTCTCGCTTGAGGGTATGGACAAGGATTTGGCGATGGAACTGGCGGTGCGCGGCGTAATTACCCGCGAAGACCTGGCCGAGCAGTCTATTGACGATCTGCTCGACATCGACGGCATTGACGAAGATCGTGCCGGCAAGTTGATCATGGCCGCCCGAGCCCATTGGTTCGAGTAATTAGGCGCGGCCTGAGGAGAGAAGTGCATGACGCAAGTCACGGTGAAACAACTGGCCGATGAGGTCAAAACACCGGTAGAGCGCCTGTTGCAGCAGATGCGTGAGGCAGGTCTGCCGCACACCGCCGCCGATGAAGGTGTGAGCGATAGTGAGAAGCAGTCTTTGCTGACTCACTTGAAGAGCAGCCACAAGGCGAAAGTGGAAGAACCGCGCAAGATTACATTGCAGCGCAAAACCACCAGCACCCTGCGGGTTGCGGGTAGCAAGAGCATCAGCGTTGAAGTACGCAAGAAGAAAGTCTTCGTACAGCGCAGCCCGGAAGAAATCGAAGCCGAGCGCAAACGCGAGCTGGAAGAACGTCGCGCAGTAGAAAATGCTGCACGTCAGAAGGCTGAAGAAGAAGCCAAGCGTCGCGCCGAAGAAGAAGCGCGTCGCCAGCCTGCTGCTGCGCAACCTGCTGCCACTGACGCGGTCGCCGCGCCTGTTGAAGCTGTGCGTGAGGCTGCCCCGGCTGCCGCCACACCTGCTCCTGCAGCAGACGCCCGCAAGCGCGACGAACCTCGTCGTCCGGACAAGCCACGTGCTGACGACAACAATCGTCGCGGTGGTGGTGGCGATGGCGAGCGTAAAAACGCTCCGCACCGCGCCTCGGTCAAAGAGAAAGCGCCTGCGCCACGTGTTGCCCCACGTACTACCGACGAAGAAAGCGATGGCTTCCGTCGTGGTGGTCGCGGCAAGGCCAAGCTGAAGAAGCGCAACGCCCACGGTTTCCAGAGCCCAACCGGCCCTGTCGTGCGTGAAGTGAAGATCGGCGAGACCATCACTGTGGGCGATCTGGCCCAGCAGATGTCGGTCAAGGCTGCTGAAATCATCAAGTTCATGTTCAAGCTGGGCACTCCAGCCACCATCAACCAGGTACTGGACCAGGAAACTGCCCAGTTGGTTGCTGAAGAGCTGGGCCACAAAGTGACCCTGGTCAGCGACACCGCCCTGGAAGATTCCCTGGCCGAGTCCCTGAAGTTTGAAGGTGAAGCGGTTTCCCGTGCGCCGGTTGTGACCGTAATGGGCCACGTTGACCACGGTAAGACTTCCCTGCTCGACTACATCCGTCGTGCCAAGGTTGCTGCGGGCGAAGCCGGCGGTATTACCCAGCACATCGGTGCATACCACGTTGAAACCGAGCGCGGCATGGTCACCTTCCTCGACACCCCAGGTCACGCCGCGTTTACCGCAATGCGTGCCCGTGGTGCCAAGGCGACCGACATCGTGATTCTGGTGGTTGCAGCGGACGACGGCGTAATGCCGCAGACCATTGAAGCTGTCCAGCACGCCAAGGCTGCCGGTGTTCCTCTGGTTGTTGCCGTGAACAAAATCGACAAGCCGGGCGCTGATCTCGATCGCATCCGTAGCGAACTGTCGGTTCACGGCGTGACGTCCGAGGAATGGGGTGGCGAGACGCCATTCGTATCGGTCTCGGCGAAAATGGGTACCGGCGTTGACGAGCTGCTCGAAGCAGTTCTGTTGCAAGCCGAAGTCCTGGAACTGACCGCTACTCCATCGGCTCCTGGCCGTGGCGTCGTGGTTGAGTCCCGTCTCGACAAGGGCCGTGGCCCGGTTGCCACCGTGCTGGTTCAAGACGGTACCCTGCGCCAAGGCGACATGGTACTGGTCGGTTCGAACTATGGCCGTGTACGTGCCATGCTCGACGAGAACGGCAAGCCAATCAAGGAAGCCGGTCCTGCTATCCCGGTCGAGATTCTCGGCCTGGACGGTACGCCGGACGCTGGCGACGAGATGAGCGTAGTGGCTGACGAGAAGAAAGCCCGTGAAGTGGCTCTGTTCCGTCAAGGCAAGTTCCGCGAGGTCAAGCTGGCCCGTGCTCACGCCGGCAAGCTGGAAAACATCTTCGAGAACATGGGCCAGGAAGAGAAGAAGACGCTTAACATCGTCCTCAAGTCTGACGTTCGTGGTTCCCTCGAAGCGTTGAACGGCGCCTTGAACGGCCTGGGTAACGACGAAGTGCAAGTGCGCGTTGTCGGTGGCGGTGTCGGTGGTATCACCGAATCCGACGCCAACCTGGCACTGGCTTCCAACGCTGTACTGTTTGGCTTCAACGTGCGTGCCGATGCTGGCGCTCGCAAGATCGTCGAGCAGGAAGGCCTGGACATGCGTTACTACAACGTCATCTACGACATCATCGAAGACGTCAAGAAAGCCCTTACCGGCATGCTTGGCAGCGACGTTCGGGAGAACATCCTGGGTATCGCCGAGGTGCGTGACGTGTTCCGCTCGCCGAAATTCGGTGCGATCGCCGGCTGTATGGTGGTTGAAGGTACTGTGTACCGTAACCGTCCAATCCGTGTACTGCGTGAAGACATCGTTATCTTCGAAGGCGAGCTGGAATCCCTGCGCCGCTTCAAGGATGACGCTGCCGAAGTACGTGCCGGCATGGAATGCGGTATCGGCGTCAAGAGCTACAACGACGTCAAGGTTGGCGACAAGATCGAAGTCTTCGAGAAGGTTCAGGTTGCTCGCAGCCTCTAACTCGCGCACTTCAGGAGCCGCGCAGCGTGTGGGCATGCAGATGCCCCGCGCAGCGTCAGGACTCTAAACGCAACGCCCGGTCTGGCTTTTGTCAGGCCGGGCGTTTGCCGCTTTCAGACCCCACGGGTTTCACCGTGTGGCAGTAACAGGTAACAAGACATGGCAAAAGAATACAGCCGTACCCAGCGTATCGGCGATCAGATGCAGCGTGAGCTGGCCCAACTGATCCGCCGCGAAGTCAAAGACCCACGCGTTGGCCTGGTCACCATTACCGCTGTTGAAGTGAGCCGTGACGTGGGTCACGCCAAGATCTTCATCACCGTGATGGGGCAGGACAGCAGCGAAGAAATCGCGCAAAGCATCAAGGTGCTCAACTCTGCTGCAGGTTTCCTGCGTATGCAGTTGGCCCGCGAAATGAAGCTGCGCAGCGTTCCGCAGTTGCACTTCCACTACGACGAAAGCGTCGTGCGTGGCGCGCACCTGTCGGCCCTGATCGAACGCGCCGTGGCTGAAGACAGCCAGCATCCGTCCACACCTGACGACGCCAAGGAGTAAGCGGTGGCTCAGGTCAAACGTATCCGTCGCAACGTCAGTGGCATCATTCTGCTCGATAAACCTATTGGCTTTACCTCCAATGCCGCGTTGCAGAAGGTTCGCTGGCTGCTCAATGCCGAGAAGGCCGGGCATACCGGCAGCCTTGATCCATTGGCCACCGGTGTATTGCCGTTGTGCTTTGGCGAGGCCACCAAGTTTTCGCAATACCTGCTGGATTCCGACAAGGGTTACGAAACCCTGATGCAACTGGGCAAGACCACCACCACGGCAGATGCCGAAGGTGATGTTTTGCAGGTTCGCGACGTGACCGTTGGTCGTGCGGATATCGAAGCTGCCTTACCCGGTTTTCGTGGGCAAATCAGTCAGATACCGCCGATGTACTCGGCACTCAAGCGCGATGGCCAGCCACTTTACAAGCTGGCACGTGCGGGCGAAGTAGTGGAGCGCGAACCGCGTTCTGTTACTATTGCGCGCTTGGAATTGCTTGCGTGTGAAGGCGACACTGCCCGTTTGGCCGTGGACTGCAGCAAAGGCACCTATATCCGTACCCTGGTGGAAGATATTGGTGAAAAGCTCGGTTGCGGCGCGTACGTTGCAGAACTGCGACGCACCCAGGCCGGGCCTTTCAGCCTGGCCCAGACGGTCACGCTGGAAGAGTTGGAAGCGGTACATGCCGAAGGCGGCAATGAAGCGGTTGATCGCTTCCTGATGCCATCGGACAGCGGTTTGCTCGATTGGCCGCTGCTGCACTTCTCGGAGCACAGCGCGTTCTACTGGCTCAACGGCCAGCCGGTACGCGCTCCGGATGCCCCGAAGTTCGGCATGGTGCGAGTACAGGATCATAACGGTCGCTTTATCGGTATCGGTGAAGTGAGCGAAGACGGGCGCATCGCGCCGCGTCGGCTGATTCGGTCAGAATGACCGAACGAGTGTGGCTGTTAACAGGCATGGTCAACACTCATTTTTAGATACAGGGATTTGTCCCTGGCCTGTTGAAACTGCCCTTTGGGTGGTTTCCTTAAAAAAAGGATTGCCTCATGGCTCTCGACGTTCAAGAAAAAGCACAAATCGTAGCTGACTATCAGCAAGCTGTTGGTGACACTGGTTCGCCAGAAGTGCAAGTTGCACTGCTGACCCACAACATCAACAAACTGCAAGGTCACTTCAAGGCCAACGGTAAAGACCACCACTCCCGTCGTGGTCTGATCCGCATGGTAAACCAGCGCCGTAAGCTGCTGGACTACCTGAAAGGCAAGGATCTGGGTCGTTATCAGACTCTGATCGGTCGCCTGGGTCTGCGTCGCTAATAAGCGATTGCGCTAGAGGTTGGTTGTCTGCCGCGTGTCATCGGGATTCCCGTTGGCCCGTGGTAGGCTCCCAGCCTCAAGTTTTATCTGGATACACGTTTTACCCTGGACGAGCGTCGGGCCGATTCCCGGCATTGCCCAAGAATTTCGCAAGAAGACAAGTTCCCCCAAGAGCCACAAAGAAGGTAGGACACCGTGAACCCGGTTATCAAAAAATTCCAGTTCGGTCAGTCGACCGTTACCCTCGAGACAGGCCGTATCGCCCGTCAAGCCTCCGGCGCAGTGCTGGTTACCGTTGACGACGACGTGACCGTATTGGTGACCGTTGTTGGCGCCAAGACCGCTGACCCGAGCAAGGGCTTCTTCCCTCTGTCCGTTCACTACCAGGAAAAAACTTACGCTGCCGGTAAGATCCCTGGCGGTTTCTTCAAGCGCGAAGGCCGTCCTTCCGAGAAAGAAACCCTGACTTCCCGACTGATCGACCGTCCGATCCGTCCGCTGTTCCCAGAAGGCTTCATGAACGAAGTGCAGGTTGTCTGCACCGTCGTTTCCACCAGCAAGAAGACCGATCCGGACATCGCTGCGATGATCGGTACCTCGGCTGCCCTGGCCATCTCCGGCATTCCTTTCGATGGCCCGATCGGCGCTGCCCGCGTTGCGTTCCACGAAAGCACCGGCTACCTGCTGAACCCGACTTACGAGCAACAGAAAGCCTCGAGCCTGGACATGGTTGTTGCCGGTACGTCCGAAGCCGTATTGATGGTTGAATCGGAAGCCAAAGAGCTGACCGAAGACCAGATGCTGGGTGCCGTACTGTTTGCTCACGACGAGTTCCAGGTTGTGATCAACGCGGTTAAAGAATTGGCTGCCGAAGCTGCCAAGCCAACCTGGACCTGGGCTGCTGCCCCGGAAGCCACCGAACTGCTGGGCGCTATCCGCTCCGAGTTCGGCGCTGCCATCTCCGACGCCTACACCATCACCGTCAAGGCCGACCGTTACGCTCGCCTGGGCGAGTTGAAAGACCAGGTCGTGGCCAAGCTGTCCGGCGAAGAAGGCCAGCCTTCTTCCAGCGAAGTCAAAGCTGCTTTCGGTGAGATCGAATACCGCACCGTTCGCGAAAACATCGTTAACGGCAAGCCACGTATCGACGGTCGCGACACCCGCACCGTACGTCCGCTGAACATCGAAGTCGGTGTTCTGCCCAAGACCCACGGTTCGGCGCTGTTCACCCGTGGCGAAACCCAGGCCCTGGTGGTTGCGACCCTGGGTACTGCCCGTGACGCACAACTGCTGGACACCCTGGAAGGCGAGAAAAAAGACCCCTTCATGCTGCACTACAACTTCCCTCCTTTCTCGGTGGGCGAGTGTGGCCGTATGGGCGGTGCAGGTCGTCGTGAAATCGGTCACGGCCGTCTGGCCCGTCGTTCGGTTCAGGCCATGCTGCCTGCCGCTGACGTGTTCCCGTACACCATCCGTGTTGTATCGGAAATCACCGAGTCCAACGGTTCCAGCTCCATGGCTTCGGTCTGCGGTGCTTCCCTGGCGCTGATGGACGCCGGTGTGCCAATGAAGGCACCGGTTGCCGGTATCGCCATGGGCCTGGTTAAAGAAGGCGAGAAGTTCGCCATCCTGACCGACATCCTGGGTGACGAAGACCACCTGGGCGACATGGACTTCAAAGTAGCCGGTACCGCCAAAGGTGTGACCGCGCTGCAGATGGACATCAAGATCAAGGGCATCACCGAAGAGATCATGGAAATCGCCCTGGGCCAAGCCCTGGAAGCGCGCCTGAACATCCTCGGCCAGATGAACCAGATCATTGGTCAGTCCCGCACCGAACTGTCGGAAAATGCTCCGACCATGATCGCGATGAAAATCGACACCGACAAAATCCGTGATGTCATCGGTAAAGGCGGCGCGACCATCCGTGCGATCTGTGAAGAAACCAAGGCTTCGATCGACATCGAAGACGACGGTTCGATCAAGATCTTCGGCGAAACCAAGGAAGCGGCTGAAGCAGCACGCCAGCGCGTCCTGGGTATCACCGCTGAGGCCGAGATCGGCAAGATCTACGTCGGTAAGGTTGAGCGCATCGTCGACTTCGGCGCGTTCGTCAACATCCTCCCGGGCAAAGACGGTCTGGTTCACATCTCCATGTTGAGCGATGCTCGCGTTGAGAAAGTGACCGACATTCTGAAAGAAGGCCAGGAAGTGGAAGTGCTGGTACTGGACGTGGACAACCGCGGCCGTATCAAGCTGTCCATCAAGGACGTAGCAGCAGCCAAGGCTTCGGGCGTTTAATCACCCGCAGGCTTTACGCTGAAAAAAAGGACTCTTCGGAGTCCTTTTTTTATGGGCGCAAGAAAATGAAGCAGAATCAGCTGTTTAGCGCCGCCAAAAAGCCGCAACTTGCATGCAGGCACGATGCGCTTCATGCAAGTTGCACGATTTCGAAAATTCATGCTTTTCATAAGTCATTGTTTAATAAGGGATTTAATCTGTTCGGCGACTTGGCACACTGCCTGCAATATCGCTGGTAGCGCTGCAGCATGAAGGTTTACGCCTGCAGACTTTTAATAAAACAGGAGTTACTCGTATGAAGAAGTTCGCTCTCGCTACTGCTACCGCTCTGACCCTGGCCATGGGTGCTAACGTAGCCTTTGCTCAGACTTCCCAAGCCCCTATGACTTTGGCGGCCGGTGAAGCGACCAAGGCTAAGGAAAGCGTTTCGGATACTTGGATCACCACTAAAGTCAAAGCTGACCTGCTGACCGAAAAAGGCATTCCAGGTTCGGACATCAAGGTTGAGACCAACAAAGGTGTGGTTTCCCTGTCCTCCGACGTAGCAATCTCGGATTCGCAGAAAGAAATGGCTGTAGGGATCACCAAGAAAATCAAAGGTGTGACTGCTGTTTCTGCTGACGGCCTGCTGGCTGGCGGCGCTACCAAAGCTGACGGCATCGACAAAACCAAAGGCGCTGCCCACGACGCTAAAGAGACCACCAGCGATACCTGGATCACTACCAAAGTGAAGGCTGACCTCGTAACTGAAAAAGGCATTCCTGGCACCGACATCAAGGTTGAAACCAACAAAGGTGTTGTATCCCTGTCGTCGCCTACCGCTGTGACCGCTTCGCAGAAAGAAACGGCTGTAGCGATCACCAAGAAAATCAAAGGCGTTAAAGCTGTATCGGCCGACGGCCTGAAAGCAGAGTAACGCTGACGTTTCGTTTGAACTGAATAGCGGCGGCTTAGGGTGAGTTAGATATCCACCTGACGCACCTCTGGAGTTCATGCGACCGGCCACACGGATGTGGTCATTACAGGCCCCGGCACTAGTGTCGGGGCCTGTTCTATTTCAGGCTGAAACAGAATGATCAGGCCAAAAAAATGTGGGAGCTGGCTTGCCTGCGAAGACGGCCTGCCAGCCGACCGGGATATTGGATTTGACCGAGTACATATCCATTATTTAGGTAACGGCCACTTAGGGTTCCGCCCTGACGGCGGCTCACTTTCGAAAAGCGCGAAAGTAAGCAAAGCGCTCTTGCCCCACCACTCGGCACCTCGCCTAGGCTCGGTGTGCCCGTAATCCGCCAGTGATTTGGGGGGCCGCCGCCACGCGCCATCCATGGCGCGGGGCGGCTAAACCGGCATCCCTGCCGGTTTACCCCCCAAATCACTGTCGAATTCCGGCCAGCGTGGTTTAACGGGGCGCTTGAGATCAAAAGCAGATCAAGAGCGGCTCGCTTCGCATCGTGGTTACCGTCGGCTGCTACAACCTACAAAATTGTGTAGATACCTATGCTGCGATGCGGGCACCTCGGTCATTCAGTTGCACCGAGGTGATGCTATCGCAGGCAAGCCAGCTCCCACATTAGGATGGGCGGCGCTTAGAAGTTACTCAGCATCCAAGTGCATTGGAGTGATCACTCGGCCGTCTTTCTCGGCCTGCCCCAACTGCGCATCGATGAAGTACACACGGTCATCTTCCAGCTGGCCCTTGTCTACCAGGTAATCCTTGATGGTGCTGGCTCGGTCCTGCCCCAACTGGCGCAGTAGCACATCACTGCCACTCCAGAACTTGATCACCCCGTCCTTGAGCTTCGCCGAGCGCTCATCGCTGCCCAGGTCTTTCCATTCGGCGGGTGGTTGCTGTTTGAGGCGGGTGCGGTAGATGCCTTCCAGCAAGGGTGCTTTTTCCTTCTCTGGCACTTCAAGCAACGAGGCCTGGGCCGGGACTTTGTCGCCACGGCGCTGGAGGATCTT
The DNA here is from genome assembly GCF_014268375.2 of Pseudomonas salmasensis. Classification (NCBI taxonomy): domain Bacteria; kingdom Pseudomonadati; phylum Pseudomonadota; class Gammaproteobacteria; order Pseudomonadales; family Pseudomonadaceae; genus Pseudomonas; species Pseudomonas salmasensis. Next base: position 2,590,647 of record NZ_CP077083.1, on the reverse strand, counting down.
GTAGTAGTTGTATTGGTATTCACGTTCCAGCCGCTGTGCGGCCAGGAACGGCCCGTCGCTGCTGGCAGCGGCGGTGCCTTCAATTTCCAGGCGCAGGGCAGGGCGCTCTTTCAGCGCCTTGGCCAGGGTGTTCAGGGCGCCTTCGGCGTCTTTGTTCAGCTCACTGGAGCCTGCGGCGAACGACACATTGCCCAGGTCTTCAGAGCCACCCCCGGTGACCAGCCCACCAATGAACTTGAAGGGCGCCGTTGCCGCGCGCACCACGAGGTTGCGCAGGGTCTGCCACACAATCGGCATCACGCTGAATTGCGGGTTGTTCAGGTCGCCGCTTACCGGCAGTTCGATGGAGATCTTGCCGTCGGAGTCCTTGAGCAGGGCGACAGCCAGGCGAATCGGTAAGTCCACGGCATCGGAGCTGTCGACTTTTTCACCCAACTGCAGTTGCTCGACCACCACTTTGTTTTCAGCCTTCAACTGGCCTTTGGTGATCACGTAGTGCAGATCGAGATTCAGGCGGCCCTTGCGGATGCGGAAGCCTGCGAACTTGCCCGAGTAAGGTGTCAGGTTGGTCAGCTCGACACGCTTGAAGCTGGTGGCGATGTCCAGCGCGGCCATCGGGTCAAACGGGTTCACGCTGCCTTTGATCGTCACTGGCGCGTAACGGTCCACCTTGCCCTTGATGTCGACGCTGGCCGGCTTGGCTTGGCGGCTGTCGATGGTGCCAATCTGGCCGTTGAGCTGTTGAATCGCGGTGGCAAAGTTGGGCGTGAGGCTGAAGTCGGCAAAGTTGGCCGAGCCGTCGTTGATCGCGATCTGCCCGATATGAATGCCCAAGGGCTTGTCGTTACTGGCGGCAGGTTTGGCGGCCGACTTGCTGCCGCTGTCGGCGGGCTGCGGAATCAGCAGGTCGTCGATGTTGGTGGTGCGATCTTCGTTGATCATGAAGCGCGCATACGGCTGCAACAGGTTGACCTTGTCGATCGACAGGCTTTGGCCGTGCTGGTAATTCACGCCTTCGAGCACCAGGCGCTGCCATTTGAGGAAGTCGCGGGTCTTGAGGGTGTCCAGGGTATGCAACTGGTCAACCTGGGCGCGGCCGGTGACCTGGAGGGCCAGTGGCTCGGTGCTTTTGAGGTTCACGTCCAAGTTGCTACCCAGCATGCCGCTGCGCAATTCCAGGCGAATAAACGGGCTGATATAGGCCTGGGCGACCCTCAGGTCGATGTCCTGGGTGTTCACTTTCAGTTTGGCGCTGACCGGGTTGAGATTGACCTCGCCGGTTGCCTGGATCTTGCCTTGCTTACCCAGGCCGGTGTCGACCTTCAGGGCAAAGGGGCTCTGGTTGAGGCTGTCGAAGTTTTGTACGTCGACATTCAACGGGCCCAGTTCCAGCGCGACAGCAGGTTTAGCCTGGCGGTCCGCCAGGTGCACCTGATAGTTACGCAGTTGCACATCCTTGAGCAGCACTTGCCACGGTTTGTTCGGCGCAGCCGGTTGCGCCGAAGGCGCGTCGGCAGTGGCTGGCTCCGGTGCCTTGGCCGGTTTGCTCGGTTGGCTGGCGAATAGTTTTTGCCAGTCCAGTTGACCATCGGCCTCACGGGCGGCCCAGGTTTCCAGCTTGTTGCTGCGGATCTTGCCGACAATGACCTGCTGCTTGGCCAGGTCTACCGTGGTTTCGCTGACATCCAGACGCTCCAGGCGCGCCAGTGGCCGGCCATCGGGGGCCTTGATAGCGAAGGGGGCGATGCTGGCGGCGGTGTTGGTCAGGTTCAGCTCGGTCTCTTTGGCCAGGCTGAACTTATAGTCGGTGCTGAAGTTGAGCACCCCGTCTTCCAACACCAGTGGCAGGGCGTCGCGTACATACGGCCACCAGGCTTTCATCTTGCCGTCGGTAACCTTCAAGGTGCCTTCGGAGGTGATCGGTACCAGGCTGAAATTGCCTTTCCAGTCGATCTGACCCCCTTCGGGGCCGGCGGCGACCAGGGTCATGTCGGCATTGTCGTCGGGCAAGGTGCTGAGGTTTTTCAGCTCGAAGTCGAGTTCGTCGTAGAGGAATTCGATGGGTTCGCTGGGGCGCAGGTCCTGGAAATGCAGGTTACCCCCGGCCAGCTTGATGCTGTCGATACGCAGTGGGAACGGCTTGGCATCAGGATCGGCGGGGGTTGGCTCGCTCGGTGGCAGTTTGAACAGCTGCGCCAGGTTCAGTTGGCCGGACTTGTCGAACAACAGTTCGGTCTTGGGCTTGTCCAGTTGCACATCGGCCAGGTGCAGGGCGCGGGTCCAGAGGCTGTCGATCTGCAGGTTGGCGTAGAGGCGTTCGAAACCCACTTGCTCTTTGCCCGGCTCACCAATCTTCAGGCCCCACAGCGTCAGTTCCAGGCTGAAGGGGTTGAGCTCGATACGCTCGATTCGCGCCGGCACTGTGGCGTAGTTGGCCAACTGTTGGTTGGCAATGCGAAGGGCGATGCCGGGTAATATCAGAAAGCCCAGCAAGCTGTACAAAGCAAGGGCGGTCAACAAGGCGCCTACGGCGCGGATCAATCCTTTGGGCATGGGTGAACGCCATCTATGTCGAACGAGAGTGCCTTGGAGTATGGCACGGGAATTCGGTTCCGAAGAACCGTGGGCGCTGGGAAACTTCCTACAAATGCAGGATCAGCGTCTTCAACGGAGGCTGTTGGTCTCTGGAGGGAAAGTCGGCTCCAGGTGTCATAACCTGCCATTCGCGTATCGGGCGGCCGGCTTTTTCTGCGCAGCGCAGCACCTGCTCACGCCAGTCCTCCATGCTGACCTTTGCGAGGTTGTTGCAGCAAATCAGCACGCCATTGTCGGCGGTGGCCAGCAGTGCGGGTTTGAGCAGGCTTTGATAGTCGCGCAACAGGTCGACGGTACCGAAAGCGCTCTTGGCCCAGGCGGGAGGATCGAGCAGTACCAGGTCGTACTGGCGCTGTTCCAGGCGCGGATAGCTCGGCAGCTTCTGCCCGCGACGCTGGGTGATGGGCAGGCCTGCCAGTTGGCGAATCGCCGGGAAGTAGTCGGACTGTATGAATTCCATGCTCGGCAACTGCGGGTTGAGTTGGCCGTTTTCACGCCCCACCGCCAGGTTGCCCTCGGCAAAATCCAGGTTGCACACCTCGCGTGCACCGCCCGCAGCCGCGCTCAAACCGACGCCGCAGGTATAGGCGAACAGGTTCAGCACGCTTTTGCCGGCGCTGTGGTCCTTGACCCAGCCACGGGTGTTGCGCAGGTCGAGGAACAGCAGTGGGTCTTGCCCGGCGTGGCGCCCACGCACACGGTAATTGAGGCCCCACTCGTGGCCGACCAGATCTTCCAATGCGCCAGGCTCTGCGCGGTACACCGTGTCTTCGCGGTCGATGCGTGAGTTGCCGCGGGCACGGTCGTTGTACACCAGCAACAATTCCAGGCCCATGTACTGGTTGATCAGTTGGTGCAGGTCCAGCAGGTCTGCCGTTTCCAGGGACTGGTGGAAGCTTTGTACCAGCAATTGCGGACCGTAGCGGTCGATGGTCAAGCCGCCGGCGCCTTCCTGGCTGCCGTGGAACAGCCGATAGCAGTCCGTACCCTGGCTGTGCAGCGTGTTGATCAGGTCTTGGCGGTGATCGAGGGCGGCGCGCAGCGCCTGATTCAAGGGAGTCATGGAGCGCGCCTTGCTTGCAGATGAATAAGAAAAAGGGGGCGCGAAGTTTAACAGCTAACCCCGGCCTGCACAGGCCGGGGATTATCCTGGCGCTATCGGTTGAGGCGTTTATCGATCAAACCGTCCACCACGCTGGGGTCGGCCAGGGTCGAGGTATCGCCCAGGCTGTCCAGTTCGTTGCAGGCGATCTTGCGCAAGATGCGCCGCATGATCTTGCCAGAGCGGGTTTTCGGCAGGGCAGGGGCCCATTGGATCAATTCCGGTTTGGCGAAGCTGCCAATCTCCTTGCTGACCAACTCCAGCAAGTGCTTTTTCAATTCGTCGCTGGGTTCTACGCCATTCATGGGGGTGACAAAGGCATAGATGCCCTGGCCTTTGACGTCGTGGGGGTAGCCCACCACGGCGGCTTCGGCGACCTGGTCATGCAGCACCAGGGCACTTTCCACCTCGGCGGTGCCAATGCGATGGCCCGAGACGTTGATTACATCGTCGATGCGCCCGGTGATCCAGTAGTCACCGTCTTCATCGCGCCGTGCGCCATCCCCGGTGAAGTAGTAGCCGGGGTAGGGCTTGAAGTAGGTGTCGATCATGCGCTGCGGGTCGCCGTAGACGCTGCGAATCTGCCCCGGCCAGCTGGCCTTGATCGCCAGGACGCCACTGCCGGCGCCGCTGATTTCCTTGCCCTGTTCATCGAGCAACACCGGTTGTACGCCGAACATGGGCTGTGTCGCGCAGCCCGGTTTGATGCGCTGGGCGCTGACCAACGGGCTGAGCATGATGCCGCCGGTTTCGGTCTGCCACCAGGTATCGACAATCGGGCAGCGCTGTTCGCCGACGGCGTTGAAATACCAGTCCCAGGCTTCCGGGTTGATCGGCTCACCCACGCTGCCCAGCAGGCGCAGGCTGGCGCGGGACGTGCTCTGCAACGGGCCGTGGCCTTCACGCATCAGGGCGCGCAGGGCGGTGGGCGCGGTGTAGAAAATATTCACCTGGTGTTTATCGATGACCTGCCAGAAGCGCGAACTGTCCGGATAACTCGGCACGCCTTCGAACATCAGCGAGGTGGCGCCATTGGCCAGCGGGCCATACACGATATAACTGTGGCCGGTGACCCAGCCCACGTCGGCGGTGCACCAGAACACTTCGCCCTCTTGGTAGTCGAGCACGTACTTGAAGGTCATCGCCGCTTGCAGCAGGTAGCCAGCGGTGGTGTGCAACACGCCTTTGGGTTTGCCGGTGCTGCCGGAGGTATAGAGGATGAACAGCGGGTCTTCAGCGTCCATCGGCTCGGGTGGGCAGTTGTCGCTGGCGGCGTCCAGGGCAGCTTGGTACTTGAGGTCGCGGCCCTCGTGCCAAGTCACGCTCGCCCCGGTGCGCTCCACCACCAGTACCGTACTGACATTCGGGCAACTGGCCAGGGCTTTGTCGACGTTCTGTTTCAGCGCCACGGGCTTGCCACCGCGCACGCCTTCGTCGGCGGTGATCACGGTGCGGCAATCCGCGTCAAGAATGCGGTCACGCAGGGCGTCCGGGGAGAAACCACCAAACACCACCGAGTGCACCGCGCCGATTCGCGTGCAGGCGAGCATGGCGTAGGCCGCTTCGGGAATCATCGGCATGTAGATACACACGCGGTCGCCTTTGTTCACGCCACGGCTTTTCAAGACGTTGGCGAGGCGGCTGACGTTTTGATGCAGTTGGCGGTAAGTGATGGTGTTGGATTGTTGCGGATCATCGCCTTCCCAGATGAAGGCCGGCTGATCGGCGCGATGCGCCAGGTGGCGGTCGATGCAGTTGTAGCTGACGTTCAACTGGCCACCGGCAAACCATTGGGCAGCACCGGTGTGGATGTCTGACTGTTGGACGCTGTGCCAGGGTTTTATCCAGTCGAGAAAACCCTTGGCCTGTTCGGCCCAGAAGGTGTCTGGCTGGTCGATGGATTGGCGATAGAGGCGCTGGTAGTCCTCTTGACGCAGTTGCGCAGCCCGGCGGACGGCATCGGCGGTGGGAAAGGTGCTGATATCGAACATGAGCGCTCCTTATTCTTGTTTTTGCGACAAGTCATAAAGATGCACCCTGAGGCGGGAGGGTTCAAGGCCAACGTCCAAACGGACGTTGGCCTTGAATGCACGGCTTCAGCCGCGGTGACGACCGCGGAAGTAGTTGATCAGGCCCTGGGTCGAAGCATCTTCGGCCAAGGTTTCTTCGGCGCCGGTCAGGCGGTTGTACACGCCTTTGCCCAGCTCCTTGCCCAGTTCAACGCCCCATTGGTCGAAGGCATTGATGCCCCACACCACGCTCTGCACGAACACCTTGTGTTCATACATCGCCACCAGCGCGCCCAGGCGGCGCGGGCTGATGCGCTCGACCACCAGGGTGTTGCTCGGACGGTTGCCCGGGATCACCTTGTGCGGTGCCAGCTTCTGTACTTCGGCTTCCGGCAGGCCCTTCTCACGCAGCTCGGCTTCGGCCTCGCTACGCGTTTTGCCGAGCATCAGTGCCTGGCTCTGGGACAGGCAGTTGGCGTACAGCCACTGGTGGTGATCCGAGACCGGGTTGAAACTGACAATCGGCACGATGAAGTCGGCCGGGATCAGTTGAGTCCCTTGGTGCAGCAACTGGTGGTAAGCGTGCTGGCCGTTGCAGCCCACGCCGCCCCAGATCACCGGGCCGGTATCGGTGGACACGGGCGTGCCGTCCTGGCGCACGCTCTTGCCGTTGGATTCCATGTCCAGCTGCTGCAAATGCTTGGTGATGTTACGCAGGTAATGGTCGTACGGCAGGATCGCATGGCTCTGCGCACCCCAGAAGTTGCCGTACCACACACCCAACAGGCCGAGCAGCACGGGCATGTTGGCTTCGAACGGCGCGTTCAGGAAGTGCTGGTCCATGGTGTAGGCACCCGACAGCAGTTCCTTGAAGTTGGACATGCCGATAGCCAGGGCGATTGGCAAGCCGATGGCAGACCACAGCGAGTAACGCCCACCGACCCAGTCCCACATCGGGAAAATGTTCTCTTCGCGGATACCGAACGCCACGGCCGCGGCATTGTTGCTCGAGACGGCGATGAAGTGGCGATACAGCTCGGCTTCCGAGCCCCCCTGGGCCAGGTACCAGGCGCGGGCGGCCTGGGCGTTTTTCAGGGTTTCCAGGGTGTTGAAGGATTTGGACGAGACGATAAACAGCGTGGTCTCGGCGCGCAGCTTCATGGTCAGTTCGTGGAACTCGCTGCCGTCGATGTTCGCCAGGTAGTGGCAACGCACACCTTTATGGGCGTAGGACAGCAAGGCCTCCGAGACCAGTTCCGGGCCGAGGAATGAGCCACCGATACCGATGTTCACCACGTCGGTGATCGGTTTCTCGGTGTAGCCGCGCCACAGGCCGTCGTGGATACGGCCGACCAAGTCAGTGATCTGGTTCAGCACCTTGTGCACGTCCGGCATGATGTTCACGCCGTTGACCGACAGCTTGTCGCCCACCGGGCGGCGCAGGGCGGTGTGCAGGGCAGGGCGGCCCTCGGAGGAGTTGACCGGTTCGCCAGCGTACTGCGCGTCGATCGCCGCCTTAAGATTGACTTCCTTGGCCAGGCCCACCAGCAGGTCGCGGGTTTCGCTGGTGATCAGGTTTTTCGAGTAATCGAGGAAAAGTCCGCAGCTGCTCAAGGTGAACTGGGAAAAACGCTGAGGATCGGCATTGAACGCCTCGCGCATGCTGAAATCCTGCATGGCTTGGCGATGTTGAACAAGCGCTTGCCAGGCGGGCAGCGCGGTAACGTCATGAGGGGTGCGGTAGTACGCCATCGCTGCGGGTTTCCTTTTTATTACGGGGACTGCCTTTAGGACACTTCAAAGCCCGGAACATCCAGTCTTATCGCAAGGACTGGGTTCCAGACAGCGCTAACCATAGCGCAGGGCAGTTACATTAAACCTAGCGTGTGGATATGTCTTGGCTTTGTCTGCGCTGTGGCCGGTACTTTTTTATACCGGCACAGCCGTCGGGGCAACAGGTTGAGGTAAAGCGGGCGTCAGGCGAGGTTCAGGTGCAGGTTATCGATGAGGCGTGTTGCCCCCAGATAAGCGGCGACCAGGATCACCACATCGCGATCTTCAGCCGTGGCCGGGCGCAGATGCACGCCTTGGCGCACTTCCAGGTAGTCCATGCGCAGCCCTGCGGCTTCAATCTGCTGGATGTGCTCGGCGCGAAGCCTGGCGAAATCATGATCGCCGCTTTTGATGGCCGTGGCGATCTGGCTGAGCGCGCGGTACAGCACTGGCGCGACAGCCCGCTGCTCCTCGGTGAGGTAGCCGTTGCGTGATGACAGCGCAAGGCCGTCCTCGGCGCGCACGGTGGGCTCGCCGATGATCTGGATCGGCATGTTCAGGTCGCGGACCATGGCGCGGATCACCGCCAACTGCTGGTAGTCCTTCTGGCCGAATACGGCCATGTCCGGCTGGACCATGTTGAACAGCTTGCTGACCACCGTGGCCACGCCTTCAAAATGCCCTGGGCGGCTGGCGCCGCACAAGCCTTCGGACAGCTGAGGCACGCTGACGCGGGTCTGGCCGTTCATGCCATCGGGGTACATTTCCTCGACCGTGGGCGCGAACAGCAGGTTGCAACCGGCCTGCAGGAGCTTTTCCTGGTCGGCGGCCAATGTGCGCGGGTATTTATCCAGGTCTTCGCCAGCACCGAATTGCAGCGGGTTGACGAAAATGCTCGCCACCACGAAATCGGCTTGCTGCGCGGCCTTGGTCACCAGGGTGGCATGGCCGCTGTGCAGGTTGCCCATGGTGGGCACAAAGCCGATGCGTTTGCCGGCGCTGCGGGCGTGGGTTACGGCAGCCCGCAGTTCGCGGACGGTCTTAACGGTGTTCATGCCGAGAACCCATGTTCAATGCCTGGGAACGTCACGTTTTTGACTTCACTGACGTAGGCGCTCAGGGCGGCGTGGATGCTGTCCTGGCCGGCCATGAAGTTCTTCACGAACTTAGGCACATGGCCGGTGATCGACAGGCCGAGCATGTCGTGCAGGACCAGCACCTGGCCGTCGGTGGCGGAACCTGCGCCAATGCCGATCACGGGCACTTTGACGGCCTGGGTGATTTCGGCGGCCAGTTCGCTCGGCACACACTCCAGCAGAATCATCGCAGCACCGGCTTGTTCCAGGGCGATGGCATCGGCGCGCATCTGGCGGGCCTGGGCTTCATTGCGGCCCTGGACCTTGTAGCCACCGAGGATATTGACCGACTGCGGCGTCAGGCCCATGTGCGCACACACCGGTACGCCGCGCTCGGCCAGCAGCCGGATCGACTCGGCCAGCCACACGGCACCTTCGACTTTGATCATGTGCGCGCCGGCCTGCATCAGCTTGCCGGCGTTCAGGAAGGTTTGCTCGAGGGTGGCGTAACCCATGAACGGCAGGTCGGCAATGATAAAGGCGCCCTTGTTGCCACGCTTGACGCTGGCGGTGTGGTAGGCCAGTTCATCGGTGGTCACGGGCAGTGTGCTGTCATTCCCTTGAAGAACCATGCCCAGGGAGTCGCCCACCAGCAGCACTTCGACGCCAGCCTGGCAGCTGGCGTGGGCGAAAGTGGCGTCATAGCAGGTCAGCATGGTGATTTTTTCACCTTTGAGCTTGAGGCTCTGCAAAGTGGTCAGGGTAATGTCTGGCATGAAAAGGGTCCTCGTTCAGGCGCTTGGAAACAGCGAGTAACGCGCGTGAGTCTTCGTTTATACAGGCGCACTGTCTTGAAAGCAGTGCTTATAAGGCCTGGATTGCGCCCTGTCGCGCCGGGTTGGCGGCAGCGGGACGCCTATAGTCGTGAGGAGGACACGGGAAGTCAATTGGATGTGTTACCGCATTGTTACGATGGCGGTGTTACCGCTGTTACTGAAGCGATTGCGCAACGTGTGCGCGGTATTACGGCAAAGAAGATCAAAGGTGGGAGCTGGCTTGCCTGCGATGGCATCCACTCGGTGTGGCTGATACACCGAGTCGCTTGCATCGCAGGCAAGCCAGCTCCCACATTGACCGAGTCATTCTTGCGGTAGGCGTTCCAGGCCGACGAACGGGCAGGCGGTGAGCAGGTCGCTTAAACGCTGGCCGTCAGGCAGCTGCAGGTCGGCCGGCGCCAGCTCAGCCAGCGGATACAGCACAAACGCGCGCAGATGCATCTGGTAGTGCGGCACCTTCAGGCGCGGCTCGTCGATCAGGCGATCACCGAACAACAGGATATCCAGGTCCAAGGTGCGCGGGCCCCAGCGTTCCAGGCGTTCGCGGCCCTGATCGTTCTCGATGGCTTGCAGGGCATCGAGCAGGTCCAATGGCGCCAGGTGACTGTCCAACGCCGCAACGGCGTTGGTGTAGCGCGGCTGGCCCGGCAGCAATGAATCGCTTTGGTAGAAAGCGGACACGCCGGCGAGCTGAGTGCCAGGCAATTGCGCCAGCGCCTCGATCGCGCTGCGCAATTGTTGCTCCGGGGCAGCCAGGTTGCTGCCCATGCCGATGTAGATACGTTCCACGTTTACTCGCCCGCAGCGCCCGAGGCATCGGCACTGCTGCGTTTACGCTTGGTACCGCTGCGGCGACGCTTTTTCGGGCCTTCGCCGGCGCCATCACCTTTGCTGCCTAGCTCACGAATCATCTCGCGGCGCTGGCTATCATTGGCGTCCTGATAATCGGTCCACCATTCGCCCAGGCCATCGGTCTGCTCGCCCGCGCTTTCACGTAGCAGCAGGAAGTCGTAGCCGGCACGGAAGCGCGGGTTGTCCAGCAACAGGTCGGCGCGCTTGCCGCTACGGCGTGGCAGGCGCTCCTGCATGTCCCAGATCTCGCGGATCGGCATGGTGAAGCGTTTGGGGATGGCGATGCGTTGGCACTGTTCGGCGATCAGCTCGTGAGCCGCTTCCTGCATGGCCGGGATCGGCGGCATGCCACGGTCCTGCAAGCGCAGTACGCGTTTGGGCAGGGCCGGCCACAACAAGGCGGCAAACAGGAACGCCGGGGTCACCGGCTTGTTCTGTTTGATGCGCAGGTCGGTGTTGATCAGGGCTTCGCTGATCAAGGTGTGGGTGTACGTCGGGTTGTACTCCAAGGCCTCGGCGCTGGCCGGGAACAGTGGGTCGAACAGCTGCAGGTCCACCAGCATTTCAAAGGTGTCGGCGGCGTAGCCCGAAAGGAACAGCTTGAGCACTTCCTCAAACAGGCGCGCCGAGGGGATTTCCCGCAGCATCGGCGCCAGTTCGCGAATCGGCGCGGCGGTGTGCTTTTCGATGCCAAAATTGAGCTTGGCGGCGAATCGCACGGCGCGCAGCATGCGCACCGGGTCTTCCTGGTAGCGCTGCGTCGGGTCGCCGATCAGGCGGATCAGGTTGTTGCGAATGTCGTGTACGCCGTTGGCGTAATCGAGGATGCGCTCGCTGACCGGGTCGTAATACAAGGCGTTGATGGTGAAGTCGCGGCGTTGCGCGTCCTCTTCCAAAGTGCCATAGACGTTATCGCGCAGGATGCGCCCGCTCTCGTTGCGGGAAGACTGGTTAGTGTCCTCCTCTTCATCATTTTGCGGGTGACCAGCGCGGAAGGTCGCGACCTCGATGATTTCGCGACCAAAGTGGATATGCACCAGCTTGAAGCGCCGGCCGATGATTCGTGCATTACGAAACTCGGCGCGCACTTGTTCAGGCGTGGCGCTGGTGGCGACGTCGAAATCCTTGGGCGTGATGTTGAGCAACATGTCACGTACGCAGCCACCCACCAGGTAGGCCTGGTAGCCGGCGTTCTGCAAACGTTCGACGATGTTCACTGCATAACGGCTGAATTGAGCGCGCTGCAGCGAATGCTGGCTGCTATTGAGCACTTCAGGCGTGCTGCGTTTGTGTTGCGTTCGACGCAAGGGAGAACGGAATGACTGGAACAACTTCTTCAGCATGGGATGCACTGTTTGAAGGAATGTTCGGCCATAACGAAGAATGACCGCATGATGGGCGGGGATTCTAGCATTTAGTCGGGGGATGGTGTAGGAACAAGCTAAAGGCATTGCGCCATAAGCGTTTGACGGTCAAAACCCGGAAACTACAAGGGGAGCCGAAGCTCCCCCAGAAGTAGTTGCGTGCTCTATTTTTATTATTGATGTCGGGCTTCTTGTTTTTGTTGATCGCCCTCGCCATGAAGCTTCACCTTCATGACACTCCCAATCGGGAGTCAAGAGCAAACGGATTGCTTTGGTCGCTGTGTTGCTGATCTACGATCCAACCAGTTCAGGCTCTGCCTTAGGGCAGTTTTTGTTGTTCTCAGCCTGGTTGCGGGGCAAGCCCCAAATGCAACGCCTCTCCAAAAGAATCAGTTAGCTGCGCCTCCGCCGTGTTGTTTTTGTTATGCGTGAGTCGATTCGTCTTATTTTTATTGTCTTGTACAAAGCTTGTTATTGTTTTTGTACTAAGCATATAGCAGGGTGCGTGCCAACTTTTGCGCCGTCCAGCAAAACCGGGGGTTTGGGCTGGTTTCGCCAGATTGAGGGCCAAAAAAAGCCGGGGCTTCGTTACCGTAAGCCCCGGCTTTTGTTACGTGAAAAGTCAGCGGTAACAGTTTTTTCACATCAGCAGGTGTTACCTGTGGGGCTGCACCCTCAGCTTTCGCTGGCCACCCCGGTCTTGCGCCGCGGAATGCCCAGGCGCTGGCGCCGTTCCCACAGGCATTTGCGACTCACGCCCAGCTTGCGTGCCAGCTCGGTCTCGGTCATATGGTCCTGATGCTCGAGCACGAAGTGCTGGAAGTAGTCTTCCAGTGACAAGTCTTCCGTCGGTTCATGGCTGGTATTGCTGGCTCCGCCCTGCTGCGGGGCCAGGCCGATGAAATCGTCGTCATCCAGGTCACTGAGCTCAATGTCGATGCCCAGCAACTCGGCGGAAATCTCCGGGCTCTCCGACAGAATCACCGCGCGCTCGACGGCGTTCTCCAGCTCACGCACGTTCCCTGGCCACGAGTAGTGACGGATCGCCTGCTCGGCGTCGGCGGCAAACTTCAGGTCGGTGCGGTCAATACGTGCGCCCTGACGCAACAGGAACGCATTGGCGATTTCGTTGACGTCGGCGCCACGCTCGCGCAGGGCCGGCAATTTAAGCGCAATAACATGCAGGCGGTAATACAAGTCCTCACGGAACTGGCCGATCTTGGCCAGGCTCTTGAGGTCTCGGTGTGTCGCTGCGATCAATCGAACATCGACCTTCTGAGATTGCACCGAACCGACCCGGCGAATCTCGCCTTCCTGCAGCACGCGCAGCAACCGCGCCTGGGCTTCCAGGGGCAGCTCGCCAATTTCATCGAGGAACAAGGTGCCACCGTCCGCGGCTTCCACCAGGCCCGCACGCCCGGCGCTGGCGCCGGTGAACGCGCCTTTCTCGTGGCCGAACAACTCGGACTCGATCAGGGATTCGGGGATCGCCGCGCAGTTCACCGAGATCATCGGTGCTTTGGCACGCTTGGACAGGTTGTGCAGGGCGCGGGCCACCAGTTCTTTACCGGTGCCCGACTCGCCCTGGATCAATACATTGGAGTCGGTCGGCGCCACTTTGCGGATCTTGCTGTACAGGTCCTGCATCGGAGGGCAGGAGCCGATGATGCCGATCTCGCCGTTGCTGTTGTCTACACCCGGTTTTTCGCCGCCGCTGGCCTTGCCGGTGGGGCGTTGCTCGGCAGGCGCACTGCTGGCGGACACACGGTCGCGCAGGATGCGGGCCACGGCCTGGAGCATCTCATCGTGATCGAAAGGCTTGGCGATGTAGTCCACCGCGCCCATCTTCATCGAGTCCACCGCCGAGCGCAGGCTGGCGTAGCTGGTCATGATCAGCACCGGGGTGCCCTGGCCCAGCTTGATCAGCTCGGTGCCCGGGGCGCCGGGCAGGCGCAGGTCGCTGACAATCAGGTCGAACGTGGGAATGCTGAATCGCTCTTGGGCTTCCTGCACCGAGCCGGCTTCGCTGACCTGGTACTGATTACGTTCAAGCAGGCGTCGCAAGGCAGAGCGGATAATGGTTTCGTCTTCGACGATCAAAATGTGCGGCATTGATTCAATTCTCTCGACGGTCTCAGTTCACAGCGGACGTCGCTTCGACATGACGCGGCAAGGTCACCCGTATACGGGTGCCGCGTTGGCTTTGTGTGTCAGCCGGGCTGTCGATGGTGATTTGTCCATAATGCTCTTCAACGATGGAATAGACCAGTGCAAGGCCCAGACCGGTACCTTCACCGGGGTCCTTGGTGGTGAAGAAGGGTTCGAACAATCGGTCCATGATGTTCTGTGGAATGCCGCTGCCTTCGTCTTCCACGATCAGGTCGACCGTGTGCTCGAAAGCCTCGCTCTTGACACGTACAGCACTGCCGGCCGGCGACGCGTCGCGGGCGTTGGACAGCAGGTTGATCAGCACCTGGGCCAGGCGTTGTGAGTCGCCATCGACCCAATGGTCCGGATCGCACAGGTTAAAGAACTGTACTTCGAAATTGCGCCGGTTCAAGGCCAACAGCCCAATGGCATCCTGCGCCACTTCGGCCAGGCATACCGCTTCGTCCTGATTCTGATGGGCGCCGGAGTGGGCAAAGCTCATCAGCGACTGGACGATGCGTGAAACCCGCTTGGTCTGTTCGAGGATCTGCCCGCTGATTTCGGTGATTTCCCCGTCTTCTTCGCGCTCTTCGCGCAGGTTTTGCGCCAGGCAGGCGATACCGGTGATCGGGTTGCCGATTTCATGGGCTACGCCGGCCGCCAGGCGACCAATACTGGCCAAGCGTTCGGAGTGCACCAGCTTGTCTTCGAGCATCTGTGTATCGGTCAGGTCTTCCACCAGCAGCACCAGGCCGCTGTTACCTGGCGCCAAGGGTTCGTCGATGGCGGCTTTGTGCAAGTTGAGCCAGCGGGTTTGTCCGTCGAGGGCTAGGTGTTGCTTGTGCAAGTGCTCGTCCGGCAGGTTGATAAAACCTTGCAGCAGCTCTCTCCATGGATCGCCCAGGGTATTGAGGCGCGAACCCACCACCCGCTGGGCGGCGATGCCGGTGAGTTCTTCCATGGCCTTGTTCCACATCAGGATTTCCTGGTCCTTGGCCAGGGAGCACACGCCCATCGGCAGTTCCTGCAAGGTTTGGCGGTGGTAGCGGCGCAGGGCGTCGAGTTCGGCGGCCAGGCCTGTGAGGCGCGAGTGGTAATCCTCCAGCCGGCTTTCGATGAAGTGGATGTCTTCGGTGACGTAGTTTTCGCCACCGGCCTTGTAGGGCAAGAAGGTTTCGACCATGTCCTGGGACACGCTGGGGCCCATCAACCCGGACAGGTTGGCCTCGATACGGTCACGCAAGCGGCGCAGGGCATAGGGGCGGCGCTCGTCAAACGGCAGATAGAGGTCGCGCAGTGCCTGTTCGACTTCCTTTTGTGCGGCCTTGGCACCCAGGGGCTTGGCCAGTTGGGTGGCGAACTCCTGGGGCGAGGCCGCATGCAGTTCGCGGCGTTGCGGGCGGCGCACGTTGTCCACCGCGCAGGCTTCGGCGGCGCTGGTTTCTTCGGCGCTGGCGTTGGTGAACAGCGAGATCAGGGTGAACATCAGTACGTTGGCGGCCAGCGAGGCGATGGCCGCCATGTGCCAACTGGTGTCGTCCAGCACGTAGATCATGTTCAGCAACGGGATATAAAAACCCTGCAGGTTGCCGACCAGCGGTAGCAGCATGGTCACGGTCCACACCAGGATGCCGGCCAACAGCCCGGCAATAAAGCCACGGCGATTGGCGGTCGGCCAGTACAGCACCGACAACACACCCGGCAGGAACTGCAAGGTGGCGACAAACGCGACGATGCCGAGGTTGGCCAGGTCTTGCCCAGCGCCCAGCAGCAGATAAAACGCGTAACCGGCCATGATGATCGCGACGATCAGCGCGCGTCGGGTCCATTTCAACCAACGGTAGATATTGCCCTCAGCCGGCGGCTGGTACAGCGGCAGTACCAAGTGGTTGAGCGCCATGCCCGAGAGTGCCAGGGTGGTGACGATGATCAACCCACTGGCGGCCGACAACCCGCCGACATAGGCCAGCAGCGCCAGGGCTGGGCTGTTGGCGGCAATACCGATGCCCAGGGTGAAATACTCAGGGTTGGTGGTGGCTCCCAGTTTCAGGCCGGCCCACAGGATCAGCGGCACTGCCAGGCTCATCAGCAACAGGAACAGCGGCAAGCCCCAGCTGGCGCTGACCAGCGAGCGCGGGTTGAGGTTCTCGGTGAAGGTCATGTGGTACATGTGCGGCATCACGATCGCCGAGGCGAAGAACACCAGCAGCAGCGTACGCCATGGGCCTTCTTGCAAGGGGGTATGCAAGGCTGCAAGGGCGGTCTGGTTTTGCAGCAGCCACAGCTCCAGCTGTTGCGGCCCGTCGAACACCCCGTAGAGCGCATAAAGGCCGACGCCGCCGATGGCGATCAGTTTGATGACCGACTCGAAGGCAATCGCAAACACCAGGCCTTGGTGTTTCTCGCGGGTGGCGATATGGCGAGAGCCAAAGAAGATGGTGAACAAGGTGATCAGCGCGCAGAACGCCAGGGCAACCCGATGTTGCACGGGCTCGCGGGTCAGGATGCTGATGGAGTCGGCCACCGCCTGGATCTGCAGGGCCAGCAGGGGCAGCACGCCGATCAGCATGAAGATGGTGGTCAGCGCGCCGGCCCAGGTGCTGCGAAAGCGAAAGGCAAACAGGTCGGCCAGGGAAGACAGCTGGTACGTCCGGGTGATTTTGAGGATCGGGTAGAGCAGCACCGGTGCCAGCAGGAACGCGCCCGATACCCCCAGGTAACTGGAGAGAAAGCCGTAGCCGTACTGATAGGCCAACCCCACCGTGCCGTAGAACGCCCAGGCACTGGCGTATACGCCCAGGGACAAGGTGTAGGTCAACGGATGGCGAATTATCGCCCGCGGAATCATTCCGCGCTCACTGATCCAGGCCACGCCGAATAACGCAGCCAGGTAGGCGGCGCTGATCAGCAGCATCTGGGTGAGACTAAAGCTCATCGGCATCTTTTTGGCTCTGCAGGATGAAGGTCACGACGATCAGGATCAGCCATAGCAGATAAGGGCGATACCAGGCGCCCGTGGCGTCGATCCACCAATCCATGATGGCGGGGGAGAACAGGTAGATCCCGACGACCAGCAGCAGGACCAAACGATAGATGTACATGTTGGCCTCTGATTAAAAATCTGCCGCGATGTTAACGGATGATGGGCAACCTGCAAGCGCCTTCAACTCAATTGCGCTTCGGCCAGGGTCAGTGTGCGCGGGATGCGCGTGGCGTCCCAGTGCGCAATGCCCCAGTCCAGCAGTTCTCGCGGGCTGGCGTACAGCAGCTGCGCGTCGGGCTGTTGGCCAAGGGCACGCAGCGCTCTGAGCAGCAAAGGCGTGGCCTGGTCGGCTGTCAACGGTGGAGAGCGGTAGGACTTGCCCAGTTTGTTGCCGTCTGGCTGCACGATCAGCGGCACGTGCAAGTAACGTGGCTGGCGCAGGCCGAGCAGCTCTTGCAAGTAAAGTTGGCGCGGTGTGGAGTCGAGCAGGTCGGCGCCGCGTACGATATCGGTTACACCTTGCCAGGCGTCGTCGAGCACCACCGCCAGTTGGTAGGCGTAGAGGCCATCGCGTCGACGGATGATGAAGTCGCCGGCATCGCGACCCAGATGCTGTCGGAACTCGCCCTGCACACGGTCGGTAAAATGGTATTCCAACTCGGGCACGCGCAGGCGGATGGCGGCGTCTTGCTGGGCGTGGCCGGCATTGCGGCACAAGCCTGGGTAAATCCCGTTGTAGGGCTCCAACTGCTTGCGTGAGCAGGTGCAGGCGTAGGCCAGGCCGTGGTTGAACAGGTCGTTGAGCACTTTGGCGTAGGCATCATGCCGCTCGCTCTGGCGAACCAGTTCGCCATCCCATTCAAAGCCGTAGCTTTCCAGCGCATGCACAATCGCCGCCTGGGCGCCGGGCTCTTCACGGGGAGGGTCGAGGTCTTCCATGCGCATCAACCAACGGCCCTGGTGGGCGCGTGCATCGAGGTAGGAGGCGAGGGCGGCAACCAGGGAACCGAAGTGCAAATGGCCGCTGGGCGTGGGGGCGAAGCGCCCGATATAAGTAGAGGCTGTCATGGCCCGGATACTACTGCATAACCGGTAAACGCCAGAAACAAAAATGGAGCGTTCGCACGCTCCATTCGTTCAACTCGGCAACGTTACTTGCCGACCTGTTTTTCCTTGATTTCAGCCAAGGTCTTGCAGTCTACGCACAGGTCCGCGGTTGGGCGGGCCTCCAGGCGGCGAATACCGATTTCGACGCCGCAGGATTCGCACCAGCCGTATTCTTCGTCTTTGATCAGTTGCAGGGTCTTGTCGATCTTCTTGATCAACTTGCGCTCGCGGTCGCGGGCGCGCAGTTCGAGGGCGAACTCTTCTTCCTGGCTGGCACGATCGGCCGGGTCAGGGAAGTTGGCCGCTTCATCCTTCATATGGTCAACCGTACGGTCGACTTCCTGCATCAAGTCCTGTTTCCACTTGTTGAGGATCTTGGTGAAGTGCTCGCGCATGGGCTCGCCCATGTACTCCTCGCCCTTTTTTTCGACATAGGGTTCGAAGCCGCCGAGGCCTTGAGTCTGCTGTTGCTTTGCTTGGGTGGACATGAATAGACCGCCTCTCACTCTTCTAATCCATTGCGCAGGATTGCAACGTCACCGACACCTGCCGGCCCTGCGGCTGCAAGCGGGCGAACTTACCAGATAGATTCAGGGTGCGCTACTCCCGGTTGTCGAGGTCCAGGGCAAAGGGGTTGCAAACTGTAGCAGCCCGCCATGACTGGGTATGTATCGCCTCGAATGTTGATTTTAGCTGTTTTACGAGCGCGCGCAGGGTGCACTTGCAGCCCCAATCAGGCAATAGAGCATGTTTTACCGTGAGGGTTCGGTAGAATCCAGATTTTGTCCTCACCGTCTAAGGAAGGCTAATGGCTCAGCCCTACAGTGCGCGCAGTCGCGCCATCGAACCTTTTCATGTCATGGCGTTACTGGCGCGTGCCAATGAGCTGCAGGCCGCCGGTCACGACGTGATCCACCTGGAAATCGGCGAGCCGGACTTCACCACCGCCGAACCGATCATCCTGGCCGGTCAAGCCGCGTTGGCAAACGGTAAAACCCGCTACACCGCCGCCCGCGGCTTGCCCGAATTGCGTGAAGCCATCAGCGGTTTCTACCAGCAACGCTACGGTTTGAGCATCGACCCGCAGCGCATTCTGATCACCCCTGGCGGCTCCGGTGCGTTACTGCTGGCCAGCAGTTTGCTGGTGGATCCGGGCAAGCACTGGCTGCTGGCTGACCCAGGCTACCCCTGCAACCGACACTTCCTTCGCCTTGTAGAGGGCGCTGCGCAGTTGGTGCCGGTCGGCCCAGACGTACGTTACCAGTTGACCGCCGATCTGGTGGCCAGGCATTGGGACCAGGACAGTGTCGGCGCACTGGTGGCATCGCCTGCCAACCCCACCGGCACGATCCTCACCCGGGACGAGTTGGCTGGGCTGTCGGGCGCCATCAAGGCGCGCAACGGTCACCTGGTGGTCGACGAGATTTATCACGGCCTCACCTACGGCACCGACGCGGCCAGCGTGTTGGAAGTCGACGATGACGCCTTTGTCCTGAATAGTTTTTCGAAGTATTTCGGCATGACCGGCTGGCGTCTCGGTTGGCTGGTGGCCCCCCCTGAAGCGGTGGGTGAATTGGAGAAATTGGCGCAGAACCTCTACATCAGTGCGCCAAGCATGGCCCAGCACGCCGCGTTGGCCTGTTTCACCCCGCAAACCCTGGAGATTCTGGAGCAGCGCCGTGCCGAATTTGGTCGCCGCCGTGACTTCCTGCTGCCGGCTCTGCGTGAGCTGGGGTTCGGTATCGCCGTGGAGCCCGAAGGTGCTTTTTATCTGTATGCCGATATCAGCGCGTTCGGCGGCGATGCCTTCGCGTTTTGCCGGCATTTCCTCGAAACCGAGCATGTGGCCTTTACGCCCGGGTTGGATTTCGGTCGCTACCAGGCGGGCCATCACGTGCGGTTTGCCTACACGCAAAACCTCGATCGGCTGCAAGAAGCGGTGGAGCGGATCGCCCGTGGTTTGCGGAGCTGGCAAGGCTGATGCGTTTTAATCCTACTCTTGAAGAAGGGCGGCTGATCCGTCGCTACAAGCGCTTTCTCACCGATATCGAAACCGTTACCGGCGAGTTGCTCACCATTCACTGCCCGAACACCGGTTCGATGCTCAACTGCATGGTCGAAGGTGGCCAGGTCTGGTTCAGCCGTTCTACGGACCCCAAGCGCAAGTTGCCGGGCACCTGGGAGATTGCCGAAACACCCCAGGGCCGCCTGGCGTGCGTCAACACCGCGCGTGCCAATCAGTTGGTGGAAGAAGCCTTGCTGGCGGGTGTGATCACTGAGCTCAACGGCTTTACCGCGTTGAAGCGTGAGGTGCCTTATGGTCAGGAGAAAAGCCGCATCGACTTTCGCCTGGATTACCCCCAGGGCGCTGCGTTTGTCGAGGTTAAAAGCGTCACACTGGGCTTTGATGGCAGCTCGGTGGCGGCTTTCCCCGATGCGGTGACCCAGCGAGGTGCCAAGCATTTGCGTGAGCTTGCCCACCTAGCGCGCGACGGTATACGGGCGGTGCAGTTGTATTGCGTGAACCTGTCAGGGATCGACGCGGTGCGCCCGGCTGTGGAAATCGACGCCGGTTATGCGGCGGCGCTACGTGAGGCCAAGGCTGCAGGTGTAGAGGTGCTGGCTTACGGCGTACGGGTCACGCCGCAGGAGATCTACGTCGAGCGTGCGCTGAAGGTACTGCTGGGCGACTAGAGCTTTACCCACAAGCCCTGTTCGTCTTCGCGGCCGGGCAGGGCGGTGAGGCTTTGGCCTGCGCAAGGCCCGGCGATGCACTCGCCGCTTTCAATCAGGAACAGCGCGCCATGGGTGGCGCATTGTATCAGGCTGGCGCTGTCGTCGAGGAAGCGATCAGGTTGCCATTCCAGCGGGATGCCACGATGGGGGCAGCGGTTGAGATAGAAGTACGCAATGCCGTCCCGGCGCACTGCCAACAGCCTGTGGCCATCGATATCAAAACCGCGGCTGCTGTCGGGGGCGAGGTCGCCTGAGGCGCAGAGAAACTTCATTTCAATCCTTAAGTGCCTTGACGTGCAAATGCAAACAATTATCAAATGCCTGCTTCGCCCGTCAGCTGACTGGGTGCTCAATACGATGCATGGCGGGGGTAATCTGTCACATCAATGAGTGCTTGAGTGGCCCTGCCCTAGGAAGGAAACCCTGTTATGCGCCTGAGTACCAGCGCTATTGCGCTTGTTGCCTCACTGCTGGTCAACCCTGGGGTGCACGCCTCTGAACTGCCGCAACGCTGGGTCAGTGCCGGCGGGGCGCTATCGGAATGGGTGACGGCCCTGGGCGGTGAGTCGAAGTTGGTGGGGGTGGACACCACCAGTCAGCATCCCGCCTCGCTCAAGGCCTTGCCGAGCATTGGTTACCAGCGGCAGTTGTCGGCCGAAGGCATTCTCAGCCTGCGCCCGCAAATCCTCGTGGGCACGGAGGAAATGGGGCCACCGCCGGTGCTGGCGCAGATTCGCAGTGCCGGGGTGCAGGTGGATATGTTCTCGGCCCAGCCGGATTTGCCCACGCTCAAAGGCAGCCTTGAGCACTTGGGCAAACTGCTCGGCAGTGAGGCTAAGGCTGATGCCTTGTTTGCCGGGTATGAGCAGGCGCTGGCGCAGCAAAAAAGCTGGGTGACCAAGGCCCAGGCTACGCAAAAGGCTCCAGGCGTGCTGTTGCTGCTCGGCCATGCCGGTGGCAAGCCGCTGATCGCCGGCAAAGACACGGCCGCTGATTGGATGTTGCAGCAGGCTGGAGGGCGTAATCTGGCCACGCATGTGGGCTATAAACCGTTTTCCGTCGAATCGCTGGCGGGTTTGAGCCCTGAGGTGCTGGTGTTTGCCGATCGCGCGCTGACCGGTGACGCGGCGCGCGCAGCCTTGTTCAAGGAAAATCCGATCCTTGCCTCTACGCCGGCAGCCAAGAGCGGCCGCGTCTTTGAGCTGGACGCGACCTTGCTGGTAGGTGGCCTGGGGCCTAGATTGCCGCAAAGCCTGGAGAAACTGTCTGCCGGTTTTTATCCGTCCCAGCCTAAGCCTGCCCCATGACCACTCTGGTTAAGCCGAAAACGCTGTTTATCGGGCTGTCGCTGCTGTGTGTATTGGCGATCTGGCTCTCATTGGCACTGGGGCCGGTCAGCCTGCCGTTAGTGGACACGCTCAGGGCTGCGCTAAAACTGATGGGCGTACCGATAGAGGCCCAGGGGTTGGAGCAGGCCGAGTTGATCCTGGGGCAGATTCGCCTGCCGCGGACCCTGTTGGGGCTGGCGGTCGGCGGTGTGCTGGCATTGTCGGGTGTGGCGATGCAGGGGTTGTTCCGCAACCCGCTGGCCGACCCTGGCTTGGTCGGTGTGTCCAGCGGCGCAGCGCTGGGGGCGGCGGTGGCAATTGTCGGTGGTTCGTTCTTTGGCGGGCTGCCGGATGCTTTCGGGCCCTACCTGTTGTCGCTGTGTGCATTCCTTGGTGGCTTGGGCGTCACGGCGCTGGTCTATCGGCTGGGGCGTCGCAATGGCCAGACCAATGTCGCGACGATGTTGCTTGCCGGTATCGCGCTGACGGCCCTGGCCGGTTCTGCGGTGGGGCTCTTTACCTATTTGGCTGACGACGCCACCTTGCGCACGCTGACGTTCTGGAACCTGGGCAGCCTCAATGGCGCAAGCTACTCGCGGTTGTGGCCCTTGCTGCTGGTGAGTGCGGGCGTGGCGCTGTGGTTGCCGCGCCGGGCCAAGGCGCTGAACGCGCTGCTGTTGGGTGAGTCTGAGGCCAATCATCTGGGTATAGATGTCGAGGGGCTCAAACGCGAGCTGGTGTTTTGCACGGCCCTGGGCGTGGGCGCCGCAGTGGCGGCGGCGGGCATGATTGGTTTTGTTGGGTTGGTGGTGCCGCATCTGGTGCGGCTGCTGGCGGGGCCGGATCATCGGGTGTTGTTGCCGGCTTCCGTGCTGGCGGGGGCGAGCCTGCTGTTGTTTGCGGACCTGGTGGCGCGCTTGGCGTTGGCGCCGGCGGAACTGCCGATTGGTATTGTCACTGCGTTTATCGGTGCGCCGTTTTTCCTCTATCTACTGTTACGAGGGCGCGCCTGATGTTACGTGTAGAAGCGTTGCAGATCCGGCGCGGTGGGAAAACCGTGCTGGCCGATATCACCTTGGACCTATTGCCGGGCGAAGTGCTGGGCGTACTGGGCCCCAACGGCGCCGGCAAAAGTACCCTGCTTGGGGCGTTGTGCGGGGAGTTGCAGCCGGATCAGGGCAAGGTCTGGCTGGATCAGCAGGCGCTCAAGCACATGACCGGCGCGCAGCGTGCCCAGCGCCTGGCGGTGCTGCCACAATCTTCCACCCTGGATTTTGCCTTCCGTGTCGAGGAGGTGGTGGGCATGGGCCGCTTGCCTCATCAGACCGGGCGAGTGCGCGACGACGAAATCATCAGCGCGGCCCTGCAAGCGGCGGATGTCGGACACCTGAGTGGCCGCAGTTACCTGGCCCTGTCGGGCGGCGAGCGGCAGCGTGTGCACCTGGCGCGGGTATTGGCGCAGTTATGGCCGGGTGAGGCGGGGCAGACGTTGTTGCTGGACGAGCCCACGTCGATGCTCGACCCTCTGCACCAACACACCACCTTGCAGGCTATTCGACACTTTGCCGACAGAGGCGCTGCGGTGCTGGTCATCCTGCATGATTTGAACCTGGCGGCGCGTTACTGTGACCGGATCCTGTTGTTGGAAAACGGCCGCCCCCACGCGTTGGATACGCCCTCCAAAGTGCTGCGACCTGAGCCGCTGAAGGCTGTATTCGGTCTGGATGTGCTGGTACAGCCGCATCCGGAGCGTGGGCATCCGCTGATCATTGCGCGCTGAGGCGGGTTAATTCATAGGCAAAAAAAGACCCGGCAAGAGCCGGGTCAAATAACCGTGATTAGCCTGATGAGGAGATAATCTGAGAGTCCGAACCAATGGTCTTTCAGTTATCGGCTGATCTCGCGACCAGTTGTGATAATCATAACGATTCTCATTTGAGAGTCAACATTTGTTTTCTTGGCTCATCCAGTTTTCTCAAACGCTCGTTTGTAATGCCTGTAAACATTGGGTTTGAATGCCACTCTAGTTTTTCGGACGCACTGAAATGGCATCCAGTTGACGGTTCAAGGCCTCTTTGCGCTCCGTGGGTATGTCGTTCCAGTGCACATCCATCAATGCCCCTTCAATGGCATACAGCAGAACCTTCGATGCTCGAAACCCGCGCGTGCGCACGGCTCGGTAAGCATCGACCGCCCCCAGCCGACGCAGGTCGGACGCGCTGTGGATGCCCACCGCATGCAGCCACTGCGCTGACGTCTTGCCAAGGTTTTTCAGGTGTTGCAGCTCATCGTTCATCAAGCCTCCTTGCGTTGGCCGAATGGTGCGGTGGGTGTCGTGACCAGGCAGCCTGAAAATGAGTGTAGCGCTCAGTAGGAAAAGCGTGGTTCTTTGGTCAGGAAGAGCTGAAAAGATTATAAGAATGGCGCGACCGCATTTGCTCGCAGGTAGGCGCAAAGCGCCCGGCAGGCAGGGGATGTGGCCGTCACTCAGTGTGTGGGGTTACTTGGTACGGTAGCGCAGGCGAGTACCGAAATTGACCGACATGAGTATTTCGTCTGCCGTGAGTTCGGGAGGGAAATAAGCACCCGAAATCTGCGCATGTGCCAGGCTGGCGCCTTCCAATGAACAGCCACGCAAGTCCAGGCCGCGCAGGTCGGCAGAGCGAAAATAGGCGTCGGTGAAGTCAATACCGGTGGCGTTCAGGTCGCGCAGGTCCAGTCCTCGAAAGTCGCCACCGCGCATGTCGATGGTGCCGATTTCAGGGCGCTCCTGGTTGAAGCCGCGGATATCGTCCTTATGCAGGAGGGCGTAGAGCGGGGTATCAAGAAGCTTGGGCTGACTCATGATCGCGACTCTGGCTGGTGTTATTGAGCCAGTATAGTGCCACTATCGCGAGGTCGCGCGCCGAAGACGGCGACGCGACCAAGAAATATTTCTTACAGGCCCGGCAGGCGCTGGCGGATATGCCCGACCAAGGCGTCGAGCGTCCCGCTTTCATTGGTCTCTACACGCTTGCTCAACAACAGCTCCTCGGCGGTCAGCGGGTCACGACTGGCTTGTTGCTCTTCGATAACGGCCAGCGTGGCGTCGGAAGGATCGTTTTTATCCGCCTGGCGTTGTGCCAACCAACTGGTGATAACGGCTTGCGGGGCGTTGCAGTCCAGGATCAGGAAAGGCGCCCCAGTGGCTTCGGCAACCTGCGCGGCGGCGTCACGCTGTGCGCGTTTCAGGAATGTGGCATCCAGCACCACCGGGTAACCGGCGCGCAGCACGGTGTCGGCAATCTCGTTCAGGCGTGCGTAGGTGGCAGCGCTGGCGTCCTGATTGTAGATGCCGGCCTGCAGGGTGTTCTCTACCTGCTGCTCGCCAAACAGGCGCTTGCGCTCTACATCCGAGCGCAGGCGGATGGCGCCCAGGGCTTCGACCAGGCGCATGGCCACGTGGCTTTTGCCCACGGCTGACACACCGTGGGTGATTGCCAGGAAGCGCGAGGGAATGGTGCTGTAGCTTTCCGCCAGGTTGGCGTAGTTGCGGTACTGGCGCAGCGTGGTAGCGCGTTGTACCGGGTTGGCTTCGCTCGGCATGCTGAACAGCGCAACCTTGGCGCGCACCAGCGCACGGTAGGCTTTATAGAAGTTCAGCAGTTCCAGGCCCTGATAGTCACCGGTCAGTTCCAGGTACTGGCTGATAAAACGCCGTGCCAGGCATTTGAGGCCCCGATCTTCCAGGTCCATGGCCAAAAAGGCGGTGTCGGCGTACACGTCGGTAAAGCGGAAGGGCTCGTTGAACTCGATGCAGTCGAAGATCACCACGCGGCCATCGATCAGGGTGGCGTTGCCCAGGTGGATATCGCCGTGGCATTCACGGGTATAGCCGTCGAGCTTGCGCTGCGCAAGCAGAGGCTTGAGGCGTTCGAAGCTGCTTTCAGCCCAGGCTTGCAGAGCCTCCAGTTGCGTCAGGTCGGCCTTGTCGCTGAGGAACGGGCGGATCTGGTCAAAGTTCTGGCGTACCGGCGCCATTACTTCCTGCGGCGTGCCGGCCGGGTGATCTTGCGGGACTTTGGGGGCACTGAGGTGGAACTGCGCAATCTGCTTGGCCATCTCATCGATGTGCGCGCTGGTCAGTTCGCCATTGGCTTGCAGGGTGCTGAGCATCTGGCTTTGCGGGAACTGACGCATTTTCAGCGCGTACTCGATGGCCGGGCCGTCGCCACCCAGTTGCGGCGCCTCGGCAGTGCCGGTAATCGGCAACACTTCAAGATACAAATCTTCGGTCAGGCGTTGGTTCAGGCGCAGTTCCTCGCGGCAGAAATGCCCGCGGTCGTCCAGATTGGTGAAGTCCAGGAAGCCGAAGTTCATCGGTTTCTTCAGCTTATATGCATAGGGGCCCGTCAGTATCACCCAGGAAATATGGGTCTCGATGACTTGAAACGCGTCAACCGGATGAGGGTACAAGGCCGGGTTTTGCAGGGCAGCGATCAGGGTCTGGCTCACGGGCGATCCTTCAAAGTCTGGGGAAAATCATGGGGGGCATTATGGCTGCTGATGCCAGTCGTGCAAACCGCTGTCCGGCTCATGTTGATCATCAATAAAGTGCGTATAATCCGCCGCCATGACTCGAACCCGATCTCCCCGTTCCCGTAAAAAACCTCCTTCCCGCGGCCCGCGCCCTTGGCTGGGCTGGGTGATCAAGCTTGGCCTGGTGGGCCTTGTGGCAGTCGCCGGCCTTGCGGTGTACCTCGATGCCGTGGTGCAGGAAAAATTCTCCGGCAAGCGCTGGACCATTCCGGCCAAGGTGTATGCACGCCCGCTGGAACTGTTCTCTGGCCAGAAGCTCAGCAAGGAAGACTTCCTCACCGAACTCGACGCGCTGGGCTACCGCCGCGAACCTGTGAGCAATGGCCCCGGCGCTGCGGCGGTCAGCGGTAATACCGTCGACCTGAACACCCGTGGCTTCCAGTTCTACGAAGGCCTGGAAAAAGCCCAGCCGGTGCGCGTGCGTTTCTCTGGCGACTATGTGGCTGAGCTGTCGTCGCTCAATGGCTCCAAGCTGCCGGTGGTGCGTCTTGAGCCGTTGCTGATCGGCGGTATTTACCCGAAAAACCTTGAAGATCGCATCCTGATCAAGCTCGATCAGGTGCCGCCGTACCTGCTGGAAACCCTGGTCGCTGTCGAAGACCGCGATTTCTATAGCCACTGGGGTGTGTCGCCGAAGTCGATTGCCCGCGCTATCTGGGTCAACACCTCCGGCGGCAAGATGACCCAGGGCGGCAGTACGCTGACGCAGCAGTTGGTCAAGAACTTCTACCTGACCAACGAACGCAGCCTCACCCGTAAACTCACCGAAGCCATGATGGCGATGTTGCTGGAGCTGCATTACAGCAAGCAGGAAATCCTCGAGGCCTACCTCAACGAGGTATTCGTCGGTCAGGATGGCCAGCGCGCCGTGCACGGTTTCGGCCTGGCCAGCCAGTTCTTCTTCGGGCAGCCGTTGTCCGAGTTGAAGTTGCATCAGGTCGCGTTGCTGGTGGGGATGGTCAAGGGGCCGTCTTATTACAACCCGCGCCGCAACCCGGAGCGTGCGCTTGAACGTCGCAACCTGGTGCTCGATGTGCTGGAACAGCAGGGCGTCGCCACCGCCGAACAGGTGGCCGCTGCGAAGAAAATGCCACTGGGTGTGACCACCCGCGGCAAGCTGGCGGATAGCTCGTTCCCCGGCTTTATCGACCTGGTCAAGCGCCAACTGCGCGAAGACTACCGCGACGAAGACTTGACCGAAGAGGGCCTGCGGATCTTCACCAGCTTCGATCCCATCCTGCAGATGAAGGCCGAAGCGTCGGTCAACGACACCTTCAAGCGCCTGACCGGCCGTAAAGGTTCGGATGAAGTCGAAGCCGCCATGGTCGTGACCAATCCGGAAACCGGCGAAGTCCAGGCCATGATCGGCAGCCGCCAGGCCAGTTTCGCCGGGTTCAACCGCGCACTGGATGCCGTGCGGCCGATTGGCTCGCTGGTCAAGCCCGCGGTCTATCTCACGGCACTGGAAAAACCCAGCAAGTACACGCTAACCAGTTGGCTGTCCGATGACCCGCTGTCGGTCAAAGGTGCGGATGGCCAGGTGTGGACCCCCAAGAACTTCGACCGCCGCTCCCATGGCACGGTGTTCCTGTATCAAGGGTTGGCGCATTCCTACAACATCTCGACCTCGCGCCTGGGGCTTGAGGTCGGTGTGCCAAGTGTCCTGAAAACCATAGCGCGACTGGGGGTGGAGCGTGAGTTCCCTGCATTCCCATCCATGCTTTTGGGCGCTGCGGCCATGACGCCGATGGAAGTGACCACCATGTACCAGACCCTGGCCAATGGTGGCTTCAATACGCCGATGCGCGGTATTCGCAGTGTGCTGACCGCCGATGGCGAGCCGCTCAAGCGCTATCCGTTCCAGATTCAGCAGCGCTTCGATGCGGGCTCCATTTACCTTATCCAGAACGCCATGCAGCGCGTGATGCGTGAGGGTACAGGGCGTTCGGTCTACAGCGTGCTGCCGTCGAACCTGACCCTGGCGGGCAAGACCGGTACCAGTAACGACTCCCGCGACAGCTGGTTCGCAGGGTTCGGCCAGGATGTACTGGCCGTGGTGTGGCTGGGGCGCGACGACAATGGCAAGACGCCGTTCACCGGTGCCACCGGCGCGCTGCAGGTATGGACCAGTTTCATGCGCAAGGCTGACCCGTTGCCGCTCAACATGCCGCAGCCGGACAATATCGTGCAGGCCTGGATTGATCCGCACACCGGCCAAGGCTCCGACGCCAACTGTCCGGGCGCGGTGCAGATGCCGTATATTCGCGGCAGCGAACCACCACCCGGCGCCGCGTGCAGTGGCAGTACACCTGCTGACGCGGATTCGGTGATGGATTGGGTCAAGGGCTGGATGAATTAAGCAAAGAGGGTTTCAAGTGAACAAGTTGTGGATTCCAGCAATTACGGCTCTGGCTTTGCTCGGCGGTTGCTCCAGCGTGCAGCGCGGCTCTATCCCTGTGGTGGACTCAAGCACGTCCGTCTCCAATAACGACCGCATTTCGGCCAATGGCGGCTTCCGTCAGACCGTGGTCAAACGGCCTGCCCAAGCTGCAACCCAGGCAATTCCCCAGGATTCCGGCGTCGTGGTGATGGTGCCCGGCAGTGGGGCTGCAACCTCGGCGCCTATCAGTGCCGAGCCATGGACCCCAGGGCCGAGCACTGCCGGGCCGGCGAACTCCACGCCGATTCAAACCGCGCTGGTCAACCAGGGCACCTACAGCATGCCTTCGACGCCGAGCGGTATTCCGTCATCGTCCAATGCAGGCGGGTTGTCGGCTGACGAACAACTCGATGGCCCGGTGCTGGCGTTGCTCACTACCGCTCAGCAGCAGCAGGCCGGTGGTGACTTGAACGGCGCCTCGTCGAGCCTTGAACGTGCCCAGCGCGTGGCGCCGCGTGAGCCACAAGTGCTCTATCGCCTGGCCCAGGTGCGCATGGCCCAGGGCGATGCGCCCCAAGCGGAGCAGTTCGCTCGTCGCGGCCTGAGCCTGGCCAATGGCCGTCCAGACCTGCAAGCCAGCCTGTGGGCCTTGATCGGTGATGCACGTGCCGCCCAAGGGGATGCGGCCGGTGCAGCCCAGGCGCGGCAAAAAGCCAAGGTCAGCCTCTGATGGATGCGCGTTTCCCCGCGATTGCCGAGCAGTTATTGCTGATTGAGCGCGAGCTGCGCGTGCAGGGCTGGTGGGATGAAGTTTCCCCTGGCGCTGAAGCCCTCAGCAGTGTCGAGCCCTTTTCCGTCGACACCCTGGACTTCCATCAGTGGCTGCAATGGATCTTCCTCGCACGTATGAAGCAGATCCTGGAACAGGACCTGCCCTTGCCGAATGCATCGGGGATCCTGGAAATGGCCGAGATGGTCTACGCCGACCGACCGCGGGAGAGCCTCGGCTTGCGTAATGCGCTGAAAAAGTTCGATCAATTGATCGTCGACGCTCGTTAATTGCCTGACTGCCGGGTTTTTCGGCAGTCTTGCGCACATTTCTACCGCTTGACGACATTCAGGCGAGTTTTATCCCTCCTCAAAGCCCTTTCTTCTACGTTCTCATGCGCTTAGTTGGAAAAAAGCGCAATTATTGCTTGACTTGAAGAGCGTGAAACAGAAGAATCCAAAGTCCGCTGTATCGGGACTGCCAGAAGCAGGCCCGCTCAGCAGATCATGAGGCGCACATCCGCGCCGACCTGTAACACCCGCAACGCGTTACCTCGCGCTGGGTGGGAAAAGCCCGCAACACTTGGGACGATCCCAATACTTGCTCAGTCAGTGCTGACGTAGTCGGCGACCACCGTCGCTCATGCTCTGTTGAGAAGTAAACCTATTAAGACCCGTCGGTTTTTTAACGGACGGTATTCTGGCGTTTTAGAGGTGAACAACGTGGAGCTTTTATCTGGCGGTGAGATGCTCGTCCGCTTTTTGCGTGACGAAGGCGTCGACTATATCTACGGGTACCCAGGTGGTGCTCTGCTGCATGTCTACGACGCACTGTTCAAGGAACCGGCTGTTACCCACATCCTGGTTCGCCACGAACAGGCCGCGACCCATATGGCTGACGGTTACGCCCGTGCCACCGGTAAAGCCGGCGTGGTACTGGTAACGTCCGGCCCAGGCGCAACCAATGCCATTACCGGCATCGCGACTGCCTATATGGACTCCATTCCGATGGTGATCATCTCTGGCCAGGTGCCTAGCACCATGGTCGGTACCGATGCATTCCAGGAAACCGACATGATCGGTATTTCCCGGCCGATCGTGAAACACAGCTTCATGATCAAGCATCCTTCGGAAATCCCGGATGTCATGAAAAAGGCGTTCTACCTTGCCCAGTCCGGTCGCCCGGGCCCGGTAGTGGTCGATATCCCGAAAGACATGACCAACCCGGCCGAGAAGTTCGAATACGTCTTCCCGAAAAAAGCCAAGCTGCGTTCCTACAGCCCGGCCGTGCGTGGGCACTCGGGGCAAATCCGCAAGGCGGCAGAAATGCTCCTGGCGGCCAAGCGCCCGGTGCTGTACTCCGGCGGTGGCGTGATTCTGGGCGGCGGTTCTGCTCCGTTGACCGAACTGGCCAAGTTGCTCAACCTGCCGGTGACCAACACCCTGATGGGCCTCGGCGCATTCCCGGGTTCGGACCGTCAGTTCGTCGGCATGCTCGGTATGCATGGCAGCTACACCGCCAACCTCACCATGCACCACGCCGATGTGATCCTGGCCGTGGGCGCGCGGTTCGATGACCGGGTGATCAACGGCGCGAGCAAATTCTGCCCGAATGCCAAGATCATCCACATCGACATCGACCCGGCGTCCATCTCCAAGACCATCAAGGCCGATGTGCCAATCGTGGGTCCTGTAGAGAGTGTACTGACCGAAATGGTCGCTGCACTCAAGGACATCGGCGAAACGCCGAACAAGGAATCCGTTGCCAGCTGGTGGAAGCAGATCGACGAATGGCGCGGTGATCGCGGCCTGTTCCCTTACGACAAGGGCGACGGCAGCATCATCAAGCCACAAACCGTGATCGAAACCCTGTGCGAAGTGACCAAGGGCGACGCTTTTGTGACCTCCGACGTAGGCCAGCACCAGATGTTCGCGGCGCAGTACTACAAGTTCGACAAGCCTAACCGCTGGATCAACTCCGGTGGCCTGGGCACGATGGGCTTTGGTTTCCCTGCGGCCATGGGTGTGAAGCTGAGCTTCCCGGATGCCGACGTTGCTTGTGTGACGGGCGAAGGCAGCATCCAGATGAACATCCAGGAACTGTCGACGTGCCTGCAGTACGGCCTTCCGGTGAAGATCGTCTGCTTGAACAACGGCGTACTGGGCATGGTTCGTCAGTGGCAGGACATGAGCTACGGCAGTCGTCACTCCCATTCCTACATGGAGTCGTTGCCAGACTTCGTCAAATTGGTTGAAGCCTATGGCCACGTCGGCATTCGCATCAACGATCTGAAAGATCTGAAGCCGAAAATGGAAGAGGCGTTCGCCATGAAGGACCGCCTGGTGTTCATCGATATTCAGGTGGATACCAGCGAGCACGTCTACCCGATGCAGATCAAAGACGGCTCTATGCGCGACATGTGGCTGAACAAGACGGAGCGTACTTAATCATGCGGCATATTATCTCCCTGCTTCTGGAGAACGAACCCGGCGCTCTGTCTCGTGTTGTCGGCCTGTTTTCGCAACGCAACTACAACATCGAAAGCCTGACCGTGGCCCCGACCGAAGACCCGACCCTGTCGCGCCTGACGTTGACCACCGTGGGTCACGATGAAGTGATCGAGCAGATCACCAAGAACCTCAACAAGCTGATCGAAGTGGTCAAGCTGGTCGACTTGTCGGAAAGCGCTCACATCGAGCGCGAACTGATGCTGGTCAAGGTCAAGGCCACGGGTGCCCAACGTGCCGAGATCAAACGCACTACCGATATTTATCGCGGGCAGATCGTCGATGTGAGCGCCAGCGTTTATACCGTTCAACTGACCGGTACCAGCGACAAACTGGACAGCTTCATCCAGTCGATCGGGACGGCCTCGATTCTGGAAACCGTACGCAGTGGTGTCACCGGGATTGCCCGTGGCGACAAAGTACTCAGCATCTAACCCAATTAGCGAATGGCCTTACGGCCTGGATATATAGAGGAACCTCATGAAAGTTTATTACGATAAAGATTGTGACCTGTCGATCATCCAGGGCAAGAAAGTCGCCATCATCGGCTACGGTTCCCAGGGCCACGCCCAAGCGTGCAACCTGAAAGATTCCGGCGTTGACGTGACTGTTGGCCTGCGTAAAGGCTCGGCCACTGTTGCCAAGGCGCAAGCTCATGGCCTGAAAGTGACTGACGTTGCTTCGGCTGTTGCGGCTGCCGACCTGGTCATGATCCTGACCCCGGACGAGTTCCAGTCCTCGCTGTACAAGAACGAAATCGAGCCGAACATCAAGAAGGGCGCCACCCTGGCCTTCTCCCACGGCTTCGCGATTCACTACAACCAGGTTGTGCCACGCGCGGACCTCGACGTGATCATGATCGCGCCCAAAGCACCGGGCCACACCGTGCGTTCCGAGTTCGTCAAAGGCGGCGGTATCCCTGACCTGATCGCGATCTACCAGGACGCGTCGGGCAACGCCAAGAACGTTGCACTGTCCTACGCTGCTGGCGTGGGTGGCGGTCGTACCGGCATCATCGAAACCACCTTCAAGGACGAGACCGAAACCGACCTGTTCGGCGAACAAGCCGTTCTGTGCGGCGGTACCGTTGAGCTGGTAAAAGCCGGTTTCGAAACCTTGGTTGAAGCTGGCTACGCGCCGGAAATGGCCTACTTCGAATGCCTGCACGAACTGAAGCTGATCGTTGACCTCATGTACGAAGGCGGCATCGCCAACATGAACTACTCGATCTCCAACAACGCCGAATACGGCGAGTACGTGACCGGCCCTGAAGTAATCAACGCCGAGTCCCGCCAGGCTATGCGCAACGCCCTGAAACGTATTCAGGACGGCGAATACGCCAAAATGTTCATCAGCGAAGGCGCTACCGGCTACCCTTCGATGACCGCCAAGCGTCGTAACAACGCCGCTCACGGTATCGAAGTCATCGGCGAGCAACTGCGCTCCATGATGCCGTGGATCGGTGCCAACAAGATCGTCGACAAAGCCAAGAACTAAGTCGAACGCATCAAGGGAAAACGCGGCTTAGGCCGCGTTTTTTCGTTTGGAGGGCCGGTTCTGGTATAAAGCTGCATCGTTTGCAGGCGAACACTCGCTGCAAGTATCTGTCGAATTTTTTCACACCGTTGCAAGGTAAAGTCCATGAGCGAACGTCCCGAAGAGCCACATCAGGCTTCCGACGCCGAAAGCATGCTGCCGATCGATGAACATGTCGAAGAAGGGCATGACGCCGAAGGCCGCAAGGTCCGGCATCGTGGCATCTATCTGCTGCCCAACCTGTTCACCACGGCGAACCTGTTCGCCGGCTTCTATTCCATTATCAACTCCATGAGTGCCCAGAGTGCGCTGGCGGCGGGTGATGCGGCGAGTGCCAGCAAATACTTCGGTTTTGCCGCGATCGCAATCTTCGTGGCCATGGTGCTCGACGGCCTGGACGGGCGTGTGGCGCGTATGACCAATACCCAAAGTGCCTTCGGCGCCGAGTACGACTCGTTGTCGGACATGGTTGCCTTTGGTGTCGCTCCCGCACTGCTGGCGTTTGCCTGGGCATTGGGTGACATGGGCAAGGTTGGTTGGATGGTTGCCTTCATTTATGTCGCGGGCGCCGCTTTGCGCCTGGCACGCTTCAACACCCAGGTGGGGACTGCCGACAAACGCTACTTCATCGGCCTTGCCAGCCCGGCAGCGGCGGGTGTTGTCGCGGGGATTGTCTGGGCGTTCAGCGACTACGGGATTCAGGGGTCGAAGATGTCGTTCCTGGTTGCCCTGATGGTGGCGGCCGCCGGCATGCTGATGGTCAGCAACATCAAGTACAACAGCTTCAAGGAGTTCGACCTCAAGGGGCGCGTGCCTTTCGTGGCCATCCTTGTGGTGGTGCTGGTGTTTGCGGTGGTGTTCAGTGATCCGCCGCGTATTTTGCTGCTGGCGTTCCTGGCCTATGCCGCTTCGGGCCCGATTCAATACTTGTTGCGTCTGCGTCGGGACAAAACATTGCCTTAATGTAATTTCCCCCATACTCCGCAGTCTATTGGTGCATCAGTTCTCCAACGCTGCGGAGTTACCATGTTAATCAAATTACCCAAAGCGTCCGATTGTCACGAATCGGATGTCACGCCTGAATCCTTCTACCTCTCTCGCCGCAGCCTGCTCGGCGGTGCGCTTGCCGGTATTGCCGCCAGCAGCTTGCCGCGTTGGGCCAGTGCGGGCGATGCCTCGCGGTATGCCGATGTCGAGCCCGGCAGCGCGCCCGGCTGGTTTACGGAAAAACTACCGGGTACGCAATGGCAGGCGGTGACGGTCAAAGATGAGGCCATCACGCCGTTCAAGGACGCGACCCACTACAACAACTTCTATGAGTTCGGAACAGGCAAGGGCGACCCGGCCACGAATGCGGGCTCGCTCAAGACGCAGCCCTGGAGCGTGGTGATAGATGGTGAAGTCGCAAAGCCTGGGCGCTATGCCTTGGAGGACTTCATGAAACCCTATGAGCTGGAAGAGCGCATCTACCGTCTGCGCTGTGTCGAGGCATGGTCCATGGTGATTCCGTGGATAGGCTTTCCCATCTCGGCGTTGCTCAAGCAGGTCGAGCCTACCTCTAAAGCCAAGTACATCCGTTTTGAAACCCTTCAGGATCCTAAGAGCATGCCTGGGCAACGCTCAAGTTTCGGCTTGATCGACTGGCCTTATGTAGAAGGGCTGCGCCTGGATGAGGCGATGAATCCGCTGGCGATCCTCGCTGTGGGCATGTACGGACGGGAGTTGCCTAACCAGAACGGCGCGCCGTTGCGCCTGGTGGTGCCGTGGAAGTATGGCTTCAAGAGTGTGAAGTCCATCGTGCGTATCAGTCTGGTCAGTGAGCAGCCGAAAACCACCTGGCAAAGTATTGCGGCTGATGAGTATGGGTTTTATGCGAATGTGAACCCTACGGTCGATCATCCACGCTGGACCCAGGCGCGTGAGCGCCGTCTGCCGAGCGGCCTGTTTAGTCCGAATGTGCGCGAGACGCAGATGTTCAATGGCTATTCGGATGAGGTTGCTTCTTTATATACCGGCCTCGATCTGCGGAAGAACTACTGATGCGCTATCCCATCTGGCGCATCGGCGTGTTTGTAGCTGCCGCGGTGTGGCCATTGCTCTGGTTGTATGAGGCGTGGAGTTCTGCGCTGGGGCCGGACCCTGGCAAGGTACTGGTTGATCGCCTGGGTTTGGGGACGCTGATTCTATTGCTGATCACGCTTGCCATGACGCCGCTGCAGAAGTTGAGCGGTTGGGCGGGGTGGATAGCGGTGCGCCGACAGTTGGGGCTGTGGTGCTTTGCTTACGTTGTGCTGCACCTGGCGGCCTATTGCGTGTTTGTCCTGGGGCTGGATTGGTCGCAGCTCGGCGTGGAGTTGAGCAAGCGGCCCTACATCATTGTGGGGGCACTGGGGTTTGTTGCTCTCCTGGTGTTGGCCGTGACTTCGAACCGCTATAGCCAGCGTCGGTTGGGGGGGCGTTGGAAGAAGCTGCATCGTCTGGTCTATGTGATTCTTGGGCTCGGTTTGCTGCACATGTTATGGATAGTGCGGGCTGATCTGAAGGAGTGGGCTATCTACGCTTCTATAGGTGCGCTACTTCTGTTGATGCGGGTGCCGCCGGTAATGCGTCGAATCCCTCGCCTTATTGCTAAAAAAGCGCCTTCTGCAACAAAAGCGTAATTAAGCCTTGACGGCAGATTCTGGAAGCCTATAATTCGCCCCACTTCCGGCGCAGTCGAAACGGAAAACTCCTTGGTAAACAATGAGTTACGCAGTTCTCGGCAGTAAGTTGCTTCAGTTCATCGAAGCCAAAAGGAAGTTGAAAAAGAGGTGTTGACAGCAGCGTGTAACGCTGTAGAATTCGCCTCCCGCTTACGAGAGATCGCAGGCGCAAGTGGTTGAAGTTGTTGAAGAAATCTTCGAAAACTTCTGAAAATAACCACTTGACAGCAAATGAGGCTGCTGTAGAATGCGCGCCTCGGTTGAGACGAAAGATCTTAACCAACCGCTCTTTAACAACTGAATCAAGCAATTCGTGTGGGTGCTTGTGGAGTCAGACTGATAGTCAACAAGATTATCAGCATCACAAGTTACTCCGCGAGAAATCAAAGATGTAACCAACGATTGCTGAGCCAAGTTTAGGGTTTCTTAAAAACCCAAAGATGTTTGAACTGAAGAGTTTGATCATGGCTCAGATTGAACGCTGGCGGCAGGCCTAACACATGCAAGTCGAGCGGTAGAGAGAAGCTTGCTTCTCTTGAGAGCGGCGGACGGGTGAGTAATGCCTAGGAATCTGCCTGGTAGTGGGGGATAACGTTCGGAAACGGACGCTAATACCGCATACGTCCTACGGGAGAAAGCAGGGGACCTTCGGGCCTTGCGCTATCAGATGAGCCTAGGTCGGATTAGCTAGTTGGTGAGGTAATGGCTCACCAAGGCGACGATCCGTAACTGGTCTGAGAGGATGATCAGTCACACTGGAACTGAGACACGGTCCAGACTCCTACGGGAGGCAGCAGTGGGGAATATTGGACAATGGGCGAAAGCCTGATCCAGCCATGCCGCGTGTGTGAAGAAGGTCTTCGGATTGTAAAGCACTTTAAGTTGGGAGGAAGGGTTGTAGATTAATACTCTGCAATTTTGACGTTACCGACAGAATAAGCACCGGCTAACTCTGTGCCAGCAGCCGCGGTAATACAGAGGGTGCAAGCGTTAATCGGAATTACTGGGCGTAAAGCGCGCGTAGGTGGTTTGTTAAGTTGGATGTGAAATCCCCGGGCTCAACCTGGGAACTGCATTCAAAACTGACTGACTAGAGTATGGTAGAGGGTGGTGGAATTTCCTGTGTAGCGGTGAAATGCGTAGATATAGGAAGGAACACCAGTGGCGAAGGCGACCACCTGGACTAATACTGACACTGAGGTGCGAAAGCGTGGGGAGCAAACAGGATTAGATACCCTGGTAGTCCACGCCGTAAACGATGTCAACTAGCCGTTGGAAGCCTTGAGCTTTTAGTGGCGCAGCTAACGCATTAAGTTGACCGCCTGGGGAGTACGGCCGCAAGGTTAAAACTCAAATGAATTGACGGGGGCCCGCACAAGCGGTGGAGCATGTGGTTTAATTCGAAGCAACGCGAAGAACCTTACCAGGCCTTGACATCCAATGAACTTTCTAGAGATAGATTGGTGCCTTCGGGAACATTGAGACAGGTGCTGCATGGCTGTCGTCAGCTCGTGTCGTGAGATGTTGGGTTAAGTCCCGTAACGAGCGCAACCCTTGTCCTTAGTTACCAGCACGTAATGGTGGGCACTCTAAGGAGACTGCCGGTGACAAACCGGAGGAAGGTGGGGATGACGTCAAGTCATCATGGCCCTTACGGCCTGGGCTACACACGTGCTACAATGGTCGGTACAGAGGGTTGCCAAGCCGCGAGGTGGAGCTAATCCCATAAAACCGATCGTAGTCCGGATCGCAGTCTGCAACTCGACTGCGTGAAGTCGGAATCGCTAGTAATCGCGAATCAGAATGTCGCGGTGAATACGTTCCCGGGCCTTGTACACACCGCCCGTCACACCATGGGAGTGGGTTGCACCAGAAGTAGCTAGTCTAACCTTCGGGAGGACGGTTACCACGGTGTGATTCATGACTGGGGTGAAGTCGTAACAAGGTAGCCGTAGGGGAACCTGCGGCTGGATCACCTCCTTAATCGACGACATCAGCTGCTCCATAAGTTCCCACACGAATTGCTTGATTCATTGAAGAAGACGAAAAGAAGCAGCCCGAAATTGGGTCTGTAGCTCAGTTGGTTAGAGCGCACCCCTGATAAGGGTGAGGTCGGCAGTTCGAATCTGCCCAGACCCACCAATTTTGTGTGGGAAACGCCTGTAGAAATACGGGGCCATAGCTCAGCTGGGAGAGCGCCTGCCTTGCACGCAGGAGGTCAACGGTTCGATCCCGTTTGGCTCCACCACTACTGCTTCTGTTTGTATAAAGCTTAGAAATGAGCATTCCATTGTTGTGATGGTGAATGTTGATTTCTAGTCTTTGACTAGTTCGTTCTTTAAAAATTTGGGTATGTGATAGAAAGATAGACTGAACGTTACTTTCACTGGTAACGGATCAGGCTAAGGTAAAATTTGTGAGTTCTCTTAACTGAGAAATTCGAATTTTCGGCGAATGTCGTCTTCACAGTATAACCAGATTGCTTGGGGTTATATGGTCAAGTGAAGAAGCGCATACGGTGGATGCCTTGGCAGTCAGAGGCGATGAAAGACGTGGTAGCCTGCGAAAAGCTTCGGGGAGTCGGCAAACAGACTTTGATCCGGAGATGTCTGAATGGGGGAACCCAGCCATCATAAGATGGTTATCTTGTACTGAATACATAGGTGCAAGAGGCGAACCAGGGGAACTGAAACATCTAAGTACCCTGAGGAAAAGAAATCAACCGAGATTCCCTTAGTAGTGGCGAGCGAACGGGGACTAGCCCTTAAGTGGCTTTGAGATTAGCGGAACGCTCTGGAAAGTGCGGCCATAGTGGGTGATAGCCCTGTACGCGAAAATCTCTTAGTCATGAAATCGAGTAGGACGGAGCACGAGAAACTTTGTCTGAATATGGGGGGACCATCCTCCAAGGCTAAATACTACTGACTGACCGATAGTGAACTAGTACCGTGAGGGAAAGGCGAAAAGAACCCCGGAGAGGGGAGTGAAATAGATCCTGAAACCGTATGCGTACAAGCAGTGGGAGCCCACTTTGTTGGGTGACTGCGTACCTTTTGTATAATGGGTCAGCGACTTATTTTCAGTGGCGAGCTTAACCGAATAGGGGAGGCGTAGCGAAAGCGAGTCTTAATAGGGCGTCTAGTCGCTGGGAATAGACCCGAAACCGGGCGATCTATCCATGGGCAGGTTGAAGGTTGGGTAACACTAACTGGAGGACCGAACCGACTACCGTTGAAAAGTTAGCGGATGACCTGTGGATCGGAGTGAAAGGCTAATCAAGCTCGGAGATAGCTGGTTCTCCTCGAAAGCTATTTAGGTAGCGCCTCATGTATCACTGTAGGGGGTAGAGCACTGTTTCGGCTAGGGGGTCATCCCGACTTACCAAACCGATGCAAACTCCGAATACCTACAAGTGCCGAGCATGGGAGACACACGGCGGGTGCTAACGTCCGTCGTGAAAAGGGAAACAACCCAGACCGTCAGCTAAGGTCCCAAAGTTATGGTTAAGTGGGAAACGATGTGGGAAGGCTTAGACAGCTAGGAGGTTGGCTTAGAAGCAGCCACCCTTTAAAGAAAGCGTAATAGCTCACTAGTCGAGTCGGCCTGCGCGGAAGATGTAACGGGGCTCAAACCATACACCGAAGCTACGGGTATCACGTAAGTGATGCGGTAGAGGAGCGTTCTGTAAGCCTGTGAAGGTGAGTTGAGAAGCTTGCTGGAGGTATCAGAAGTGCGAATGCTGACATGAGTAACGATAATGGGTGTGAAAAACA
Organism: Pseudomonas salmasensis; assembly: GCF_014268375.2. Classification (NCBI taxonomy): domain Bacteria; kingdom Pseudomonadati; phylum Pseudomonadota; class Gammaproteobacteria; order Pseudomonadales; family Pseudomonadaceae; genus Pseudomonas; species Pseudomonas salmasensis. The sequence goes on along the minus strand of NZ_CP077083.1, from coordinate 2,550,493 downwards.
CCCACGCCGAAAGACCAAGGTTTCCTGCGCAACGTTAATCGACGCAGGGTTAGTCGGTCCCTAAGGCGAGGCTGAAAAGCGTAGTCGATGGAAAACAGGTTAATATTCCTGTACTTCTGGTTATTGCGATGGAGGGACGGAGAAGGCTAGGCCAGCTTGGCGTTGGTTGTCCAAGTTTAAGGTGGTAGGCTGGAATCTTAGGTAAATCCGGGATTCTAAGGCCGAGAGCTGATGACGAGTTACCTTTTAGGTAACGAAGTGGTTGATGCCATGCTTCCAAGAAAAGCTTCTAAGCTTCAGGTAACCAGGAACCGTACCCCAAACCGACACAGGTGGTTGGGTAGAGAATACCAAGGCGCTTGAGAGAACTCGGGTGAAGGAACTAGGCAAAATGGCACCGTAACTTCGGGAGAAGGTGCGCCGGTGAGGGTGAAGGACTTGCTCCGTAAGCTCATGCCGGTCGAAGATACCAGGCCGCTGCGACTGTTTATTAAAAACACAGCACTCTGCAAACACGAAAGTGGACGTATAGGGTGTGACGCCTGCCCGGTGCCGGAAGGTTAATTGATGGGGTTAGCTAACGCGAAGCTCTTGATCGAAGCCCCGGTAAACGGCGGCCGTAACTATAACGGTCCTAAGGTAGCGAAATTCCTTGTCGGGTAAGTTCCGACCTGCACGAATGGCGTAACGATGGCGGCGCTGTCTCCACCCGAGACTCAGTGAAATTGAAATCGCTGTGAAGATGCAGTGTATCCGCGGCTAGACGGAAAGACCCCGTGAACCTTTACTATAGCTTTGCACTGGACTTTGAATTTGCTTGTGTAGGATAGGTGGGAGGCTTTGAAGCGTGGACGCCAGTCTGCGTGGAGCCATCCTTGAAATACCACCCTGGCAACTTTGAGGTTCTAACTCAGGTCCGTTATCCGGATCGAGGACAGTGTATGGTGGGTAGTTTGACTGGGGCGGTCTCCTCCTAAAGAGTAACGGAGGAGTACGAAGGTGCGCTCAGACCGGTCGGAAATCGGTCGTAGAGTATAAAGGCAAAAGCGCGCTTGACTGCGAGACAGACACGTCGAGCAGGTACGAAAGTAGGTCTTAGTGATCCGGTGGTTCTGTATGGAAGGGCCATCGCTCAACGGATAAAAGGTACTCCGGGGATAACAGGCTGATACCGCCCAAGAGTTCATATCGACGGCGGTGTTTGGCACCTCGATGTCGGCTCATCACATCCTGGGGCTGAAGCCGGTCCCAAGGGTATGGCTGTTCGCCATTTAAAGTGGTACGCGAGCTGGGTTTAGAACGTCGTGAGACAGTTCGGTCCCTATCTGCCGTGGACGTTTGAGATTTGAGAGGGGCTGCTCCTAGTACGAGAGGACCGGAGTGGACGAACCTCTGGTGTTCCGGTTGTCACGCCAGTGGCATTGCCGGGTAGCTATGTTCGGAATAGATAACCGCTGAAAGCATCTAAGCGGGAAACTAGCCTCAAGATGAGATCTCACTGGAACCTTGAGTTCCCTGAAGGGCCGTCGAAGACTACGACGTTGATAGGTTGGGTGTGTAAGCGCTGTGAGGCGTTGAGCTAACCAATACTAATTGCCCGTGAGGCTTGACCATATAACACCCAAGCAATTTGCATGCTCTGAGCTGAAAAGCGAAAGAGACCAGATTGCGGTGTGTGAAGACGAAGATGAACCGAAAGTTCGACGCTCACAAAACACCGAGATCTATCACCTACCCAATTTGCTGAAGCGAGGCCAACTGGCCACGACTCAGTACCCGAATTTCTTGACGACCATAGAGCATTGGAACCACCTGATCCCATCCCGAACTCAGCAGTGAAACGATGCATCGCCGATGGTAGTGTGGGGTTTCCCCATGTGAGAGTAGGTCATCGTCAAGATTAAATTCCGAAACCCCAATTGCGAAAGCAGTTGGGGTTTTGTTTTGGGCGCTCGAAAAGTGTCCACCTTGTCCCCGTACACCTGTCAGCCTTGTGTCCGCCCCATGCACCACAGTGCTAAAGTCCACCCCTCGATTTTGCTTTTCCCAAGGAAGCCGTTATGCCGGACGCGACGTCCCTCAGCCCTGGATTCATGGTGGTTCATGGCAACCGCCTGGACGAGCTGCGAAGCCTGGTGGTCAGTTGGATGCGCCGTTACCCACTGGCGCCTTTGGAAAACGAAATCGCCCTGGTACAAAGCAACGGCATTGCCCAGTGGCTCAAGCTGGCTTTGGCCGAAGACCCGCAAGCCGATGATATGGGCGGCTGTGGCATTGCCGCAGCCATCGACGTGCAACTGCCTGGCAGCTTTATGTGGCAGCTTTATCGCATGGTCTTGGGCCGTGATGAGATCCCGCCCAAGTCCCTGCTTGATAAAGCCCCGCTGACCTGGCGCCTCATGCGCCTGTTACCCGAGCTGATCGGCCAAGCGCACTTCGAGCCGCTGCAACGCTTCCTGACGCAAGACACCGACCTGCGCAAACGCTACCAACTCGCCGAGCGCCTGGCTGACTTGTTCGACCAATACCAGGTCTACCGTGCTGACTGGCTGGAAGATTGGGCCGCAGGCCGGCACCAACTGCGCAATGGTCGAGGCGAGTCCAAACCGCTCAACCCAGCCAACTGCTGGCAAGCCGAGCTATGGCGCGCGCTGCTGTTGGATGTCGGTGAAGCAGGCATGGCCGAAAGCCGGGCCGGCGTTCATCAGCGCTTTATCGAGCGCATCAACAGCCTTGAACAAGCACCTCCCGGCTTGCCTCCCCGGGTGATTGTCTTCGGCATCTCATCGCTGCCGGCCCAGGCCCTGGAAGCCTTGGCGGGCCTGGCCCGTTTCAGCCAAGTCCTGCTTTGCGTGCATAACCCCTGCCGCCATCATTGGTCGGACATCGTCGCCGACAAAGACTTATTGCGTAACGAATACAAACGCCAGGCGCGCAAAACGGGCATGCCCGTCACTATCGACCCACAAACCTTGCACCAGCACGCCCATCCGCTGCTTGCTGCCTGGGGCAAGCAGGGCCGTGATTACATCAGTCTGCTGGACAGCTACGATGACCCCAACAGCTACCGCGCGGCATTTCGCGACGGTCGTATCGACCTGTTCAGCGACAACGAACCCACCACGCTCCTCAATCAACTCCAGGACGATATCCTCGAACTGCGACCGTTGAATGAAACCCGTGAGCTCTGGCCCGCTGTCGACTTGCAACGCGATACTTCGATCCGTTTCCATATCGCCCACAGCGCCCAGCGCGAAGTGGAAATCCTCCACGACCAATTGCTCCATCGCTTCAGCGCCGACCCCACCTTGCGCCCTCGGGATATCATCGTCATGGTGCCCGATGTCGACAGCTACGCACCGCATATTCGCGCGGTCTTCGGCCAGCTCGAACGCCATGACCCACGCTTCATCCCCTTCACCCTCACAGACCAAGGCCAACGAGGTCGCGACCCGCTGTTGATCGCCGTCGAGCACCTGCTCAAACTCCCCGACAGCCGCTTCCCCGTCAGCGAAATCCTCGACCTGCTCGACGTCCCGGCCCTGCGCGAACGCTTCGCCATAAAAGAGCGTGACCTGCCCACCTTGCATCGCTGGATCGAAGGCGCCGGCATCCGCTGGGGCCTGAACGCCGAGCAACGCGCCGGTTTAGGCCTGCCCACGGAGCTGGAGCAAAACAGTTGGCGATTCGGCCTGCGCCGTATGCTGCTGGGCTATGCCGTCGGCACTGGCTCGGCCTGCGATGGTATCGAGCCGTATGACGAAATCGGTGGCCTTGATGCGGCCTTGATCGGCCCGCTGGTCGCCTTGCTCGATGCCTTGAACGATGCCCATCAGGCTTTATCAGAACCCGCCTCCCCACAGGCCTGGGGCGAGCGTCTGCAACGCTTGATGCAGCTGTTTTTCCTGCCCAGCAGCGAGCACGATGACTACTTGCTGGGCCAGCTCGAACAACTGAGAGAGACCTGGCTGGAAACCTGCGAATCCGTTGGGCTGCAAGACGAGCTACCCCTTACGGTAGTACGTGAGGCATGGCTGGCCGGATTGGATCAGGGGCGCCTGTCCCAGCGCTTCCTGGCGGGAGCGGTCAATTTCTGTACGCTGATGCCTATGCGTGCGATCCCGTTCAAGCTGGTTTGCCTGCTCGGCATGAACGACGGCGACTACCCGCGGGCCCAGCCCCCCCTGGACTTTGACCTGATGGGCAGCGATTACCGCCCCGGCGACCGTTCTCGCCGCGAAGACGACCGCTACTTATTGCTCGAAGCGCTGCTGTCGGCCCGTGACCAGCTGTATGTCAGTTGGGTAGGCCGCAGCATACGTGACAACAGCGATCGCCCGGCCTCGGTGCTGATCGGCCAACTGCGCGACCATCTTGCCAGTGGTTGGGAGCACGCCAGCAACGATCAGCCGCTGATCGACGCAATGACCCAGGAACACCCCCTGCAACCCTTCAGCGCCCGCTACTTCCACGAAGGCGATCCGCTGTTCAGCTATGCCCGCGAATGGCAATTGCTGCATCAGGCACCGGCGGTCATCACCCAAGAGCAAGGCTTGGCCCCTCACCAACAGGAAGAGCCCCTGAGCCTCGGCCAGTTACAGGATTTCCTGCGCAATCCGGTCAAGCACTTCTTCAGCCAGCGCCTGAAAGTATTCTTCGAAGCCGCCGAAGTGCCCCTGGCTGACGAAGAACCCTTCGTGCTGGACGCGTTGCAACGTTACAACCTCAGCGACAGCCTGTTGAACGCGGCGCTCACCCACCCCGATCAGCTCGATCAGGCGCTCAACGCCCAGGCCCTGCGCCTGCAAGGCAGCGGCCTGCTGCCGATGGTCGGTTTCGGTGAATGCCTGCGTAACGAGCTGATCGAGCCGCTGCCGCACCTGGTGCAACGCTACCAACACCTTCTGGCGCTGTGGCCCACCCCGCATACCGGCGCTGAACCGATCAGTTTTGCGTACCAGGGCATCCAGCTGGAAGGTTGGATCAGCGGCCTGCACCGACGCAGTGATGGCGGGCTGTTAAGCGTCACCACCATCCCCAATAGCATTGGCTCGATCAAGACACGCAAGTGGCACCGCCTCATCCGCCCCTGGGTCAATCACGTGGTGGCCTGCGCCTGTGGCCTGCCCTTGAGCACCGGTCTGGTAGCCAGTGACGACACCTTACTGTTGGCCCCGCTGGACAAGGCCAGCGCCGAGGAAATCCTCGGTAACCTGCTGTTGGCCTGGCACACGGGCATGAGCGCGCCGCTCCCGGTCGCAGTGAAAACCGCGTTCGCCTGGCTCGGCCAGACTGACCCCGCCAAGGCCCAAGCGGCTGCGAGCAAAGCCTATGAAGGCGATGGCATCACCACTGACGGCGAACGCCGCGAAACGCCAGCCCTCACGCGGCAATTTCCCGACTACGCGGCGTTGGTCGCCAGCGAAGAATTCGAAGGCTGGTGCGAAACCCTGTATCGCCCGCTGATCAACGCCCCCTGGCGATCGCTTTCCAGCACGGAGGCCAACGCATGATCGGCAAACCCTTGGCACTGGCGTTCCCGCTCAAAGGCAGCCAGTTGATTGAAGCCAGTGCTGGCACCGGCAAGACCTTCACCATCTCCGCCTTATACCTGCGCCTAGTGCTCGGCCATGGCGGCGATGAATCCGGTTTCGGCCGCGAGCTGCTGCCACCGCAAATCCTCGTGGTGACGTTCACCGACGCCGCCACCAAGGAGCTACGTGAACGCATCCGCATCCGCCTGGCCGAAGCCGCGCGCTTCTTCCGTGACGAAATCGAACAGCCCGATGCGCTGATCGCAGACCTGCGCGAGCACTATGATCCGCAGCAATGGCCCGCCTGTGCTAATCGCCTGGACATCGCCGCGCAATGGATGGATGAAGCGGCGGTCTCGACGATCCACAGTTGGTGCCAGCGCATGCTGCGTGAACACGCGTTCGACAGCGGCAGCCTGTTCACACAAACCCTGGAAACCGACCATAGCGACCTGCTGGGCGAAGTGCTGCGCGACTACTGGCGCTTGTTCTGCTACCCAATGCACGACGATGCGCTCAACTGGGTGCGCAATAATTGGGGTGGCCCCGCGGCGCTGATGCCACGGGTGCGTGCGTTGTTCGGCAGCGAGCGGCCCACCGACGAAACCCGCGAGCCAGCCGAACTGATCAGCGCCTGCCTGCAAGAGCGCCGCGCCGCGCTTGTTACCCTCAAGGCACCTTGGCAACAATGGGCCGCCGAGTTGCGGGATATCTGCCTGCAAGCCGTCGCCGCCAAAGCGGTCGATGGGCGCAAGATGCAAGCGCGTTACTTCGAGCCCTGGTTCGAAAAGATCAGCGCCTGGGCCGCTGACGAAACCCTGGAACAACTGGACATCGGCACCGGCTTCACCCGCCTGACGCCCGATGGCATGGCCGAAGCCTGGAAAGGCGAGCCGCCGCAGCACCCTGGCATCGAAGCGATGGCCGGCCTCAAAGCCAGCCTCGACGCCTTGCCAACGCCCGACGCGGCGGTGCTGCAACACGCTGCCGGCTGGGTCGGCAAACGCTTCGAAGAAGAGAAACGTCGCCGCGCCGAGATGGGGTTTGACGACATGCTGATCCGCCTCAACGCCGCCCTCCAGGCAGACGGTGGCGAGCGCCTGGCCAGTGTGATCCGCGAGCAATTCCCGGTGGCCCTGATCGATGAATTCCAAGACACCGACCCGGTGCAATACAGCATATTCGACAGCATCTACCGCATCGAAGAAAACCATCTCGACAGCGGCCTGTTCCTGATCGGCGACCCCAAGCAGGCGATCTACGCCTTTCGCGGCGCCGATATCTACACCTACCTGCGTGCCCGGCAGGCCACCACCGGCCGCCATCACACCCTGGGCACCAACTTCCGCTCCAGCCATGCGATGGTCGAGGCGGTGAACCATGTGTTCCAGCGTGCGGAAACCGGCCGTGGTGCGTTCCTGTTTCGCCAGCCCAACGGCAATAACCCGGTGCCGTTCCATTCGGTACTGTCCCAAGGCCGTAGCGAGCAGTTGCAGGTCGACGGCCACACGCTGGCGGCCATGAACCTTTGGCACTTGCCCACCGAGCAGCCGATTTCCAACGCGGTTTATCGTCAACACCTGGCCGCTGCCTGCGCCACGCAGATCGTTGCGTTGCTCAATGGTGGTCAGCAAGGCAGCGCTGGTTTTGTGAAAGCGGGGCGCTTGAAGGGCGTGTTGCCCTCAGATATCGCCATCCTTGTGCGCGACGGCAAGGAAGCCCAAGCCGTACGTGCCGAACTGGCCAGCCGTGGTGTGCGCAGTGTGTACCTGTCGGATAAAGACTCGGTATTTGCCGCCCAGGAAGCCCATGACCTGCTGGCCTGGCTCAAGGCGTGCGCCGAGCCGGACGTCGAACGGCCGTTACGGGCGGCTCTGGCCTGCGTCACCCTGAACCTGTCCCTGGCGGAGCTGGAACGTCTGAACCAAGACGAACTGGCGTGGGAATCGCGGGTAATGCAGTTCCGTGGCTACCGTGCCATCTGGCGTACCCAAGGCGTGTTGCCGATGCTGCGGCGCCTGCTCCACGACTTCAAGTTGCCGCAAACCCTTATCGCCCGCAGTGATGGCGAGCGGGTGCTGACCAACCTGTTGCACCTCAGTGAATTGTTGCAACAGGCCGCCTCGGAACTGGATGGCGAGCAGGCGTTGATCCGTCATTTGGCCGAGCATTTGGCGCTGTCGGCGCAGGCCGGTGAAGAACAGATCCTGCGCCTGGAAAGCGACGAGCAACTGGTCAAAGTGGTGACCATCCACAAATCCAAGGGCCTGGAATACGACTTGGTGTTCTTGCCGTTCATCTGTTCGGCCAAGCCCGTGGATGGCAGTCGCTTGCCGCTGCATTACCACGATGAACACGGCAAGTCCCACGTCAGCCTGCGACCCACCGCCGAGCTGATCGCCCAGGCCGATGACGAGCGTCTGGCGGAAGACCTGCGTTTGTTCTACGTGGCCTTGACCCGCGCCAAACACGCTTGCTGGCTGGGCATCGCCGACCTCAAGCGCGGCAATAACAGCAGCTCGGTTTTGCACCTCTCAGCGCTGGGCTATCTGCTGGGAGCCGGCGCGTCGTTGGGCGAATCAGCGGGTCTGGCGCGCTGGTTGTTGGACGTGCAGCAAGGCTGCGAGGCCATCCGTTATGACCTTGTGCCCGACGCCCAAGACATCCTGTTCCACCCGCCGCGCAACCAAGCGACCCTGCTCGCGCCGTTGCTGCCTGCACGCAAGGCCGCAGAAAACTGGTGGATTGCCTCCTACAGCGCCTTGCGCATTGGCGACAGCATGAGCGCCGCCAACCTCGAAGCGCCCGAAAGCCCACAGGCCCAGAAGCTGTTCGATGACGAACGCCTCGACCCCGATGCCCCTCGGGAAACGGTCGCGTCCGGCGGGGATATTCACCGTTTCCCACGCGGTCCCAACCCAGGCACCTTCCTTCACGGCTTGTTGGAATGGGCCGGTGAAGAAGGTTTCAACGTGACCCCGGAGGCGATCGAAAAAGCCGTGGGCGCACGCTGTAACCGCCGCAACTGGGAAGGCTGGATCGTCACCCTCAGCGGCTGGCTGGAGCACCTGCTGCAAACGCCACTGCCGCTGCACAACGAGCGCTTCACCCTCAGCGGCCTGCAGCAGTACCAGATCGAGATGGAATTCTGGTTTGCCAGTCACACCGTCGACGTACTCGCCCTCGACAAGCTGGTGTGCCAGCACACCCATGGCGGCGTGTCCCGTGTGGCCGCCGAACCGGTGCTGCTCAACGGCATGTTCAAGGGCTTTATCGACCTGACGTTCGAGCACGATGGCCGTTATTACGTGGCCGACTACAAATCCAATTGGCTTGGCCCTGACGACTCGGCCTACACCCAGGACGCCATGGAACACTCGATTCTCGAGCATCGGTACGACCTGCAATACGTACTTTACCTGCTGGCCCTGCACCGCCAACTCAAGGCGCGCCTGCCGCATTACGATTATGACCAGCACGTCGGCGGTGCCCTGTACCTGTTCCTGCGCGGTAGCCAGTCAGTGAGCCAGGGCGCGTATTTCACCCGCCCGCCCCGTGAGTTGATCGAAAACCTGGACCTGTTGTTCCAGGGCAAGCCCATCCCACCCAAGGTTGAGTCTGCCTGGGAACAAGGAGTGCTGTTATGAGCCTGTCGCCGTTACCGCTGGAGGCGCTTTTGCCGCTTGATCGCGCCGCCGACCTGCTGCAGTTGCTTGCACGTTGGGTCGAGCGGGGTTGGCTGCGGGCCTTGGACAAAGCCTTCGTCGGCTTCCTGTACGAGCTGGACCCAAACGCCGATCCGCTGGTGTTGCTGGCGGCGGCCTTGACCAGCCATCAATTGGGCCATGGCCACGTCTGCCTGGATGTGTTCGAAACCCTCAAGGCGCCGGATTTCGCCCTGTCACTGCCACCCGAAGGCGACCTGCACACCGGCGCCATGCTGCTACCCTCGCAGTTGCTGCACGGCCTGGATGGCGGCCATTGGTGCCATGCTCTGGCTTCAAGCCCGATGGTCGCGCTGTCCGTCGATGGCAGCGAGGAGGCCCGCAGCCGTCCGTTGGTGTTGTCCGGCAAGCGCCTGTACCTGCGCCGTTACTGGGCCTACGAGCGGCGTATCGACCGCGCCCTGCGCCTGCGCCTTGCCAGCGTGGAAGACGCCGCCGCCGATCTGCCGCAACGGCTCAATCGCCTGTTCGACCAACCGGCGCCCGATGGGGTGATTGACTGGCAAAAGCTCGCCTGCGCCCTGGCGACCCGCGGCGCCTTCAGTATCGTCACCGGCGGCCCCGGTACCGGCAAGACCACCACCGTGGTGCGCCTGCTCGCGCTGTTGCAGGCGCCCGCCGTGGAATCCGGCAGCCCGTTGCGCATCCGCCTGGCCGCGCCCACCGGTAAAGCTGCTGCCCGCCTGACCGAATCCATCAGCCAGCAAGTGCTGTCACTGACAGTGCCCGACAGCGTGCGGGAAAAAATCCCGACCCAGGTCACCACGGTCCACCGCTTATTGGGCAGCCGCCCGGGCACCCGGCACTTCCGTCATCACCTGGGTAACCCCTTGCCCTTGGATGTGCTGGTGGTGGATGAAGCCTCGATGATCGACCTGGAAATGATGGCCAACCTGCTCGACGCCTTGCCGCCCCATGCACGCTTGGTATTGCTGGGCGACAAAGACCAACTGGCCTCGGTAGAAGCGGGGGCCGTACTTGGCGATTTGTGCCGCGATGCCGAAGCCGGCTGGTACAGCCCGCAGACTCGCCACTGGCTGCAAGCCGTCAGCGGTGAAGACCTGAGCACCAGCGGCCTGCAAGAAGACCTCGATGGCAGCCATCCCCTGGCCCAGCAAGTAGTGATGCTGCGCTATTCGCGCCGCTTCGGTGAGGGCAGCGGCATTGGTCAACTGGCGCGTTGGGTCAACCAGCAAAACGCCGAAGAGGCCCGCCAGCTGCTAGCCGCAGGCCGCCACGACGACCTGTTCTGCGTCAGCCTCAAGGGCGAACATGACCACGCCCTTGAGCGCCTGGTATTGGACGGGCAGGGCGATGGCGCCCAGGGTTACCGCTACTACCTGAACCTGCTGCAATCGGCGCGTCCTTCTGCCGACACACCGCGTGACGACCCAGCCTGGACCGCTTGGGCGCAACAATTGCTGCACGCCTTCGACGCGTTTCAGCTGCTGTGCGCGGTGCGCAAAGGCCCCTGGGGCGTCGAAGGGCTCAACCTGCGAATCACTGCCGCGTTGCGCAAGGTACGCCTGATCGAAGGTGACGAGCAGTGGTACGAAGGCCGCCCGGTGCTGATGACCCGCAACGACTACGGCCTGGGCCTGATGAACGGCGACATCGGCATCGCGCTGAAATTGCCCGAAAGCGACGGCGGCCCCCACGTGCTGCGGGTGGCTTTTCCACGTAACGATGGCCAGGGCGGCGTGCGCTTTGTATTGCCCAGCCGCTTGAATGATGTGGAAACCGTGTACGCCATGACCGTGCACAAATCCCAGGGCTCGGAGTTCACTCACACCGCGCTGATCCTGCCGGATGCCCTCAACCCGGTGCTGACCAAAGAGCTGATCTATACCGGCATCACCCGCGCCAAGCGCTGGTTCAGCCTGATCGAGCCGCGCGGCGGCGTGTTTGAGGAAGCGGTGCGGCGCAAGGTCAAGCGTCTGAGTGGGTTGATGTTGGAGTTGGACCATCCGTCTGAAAAAAATGACTGATAGGTCAGGCGATATTTCTTATTCAGACGTCTGATTTTTCTGAAAAAATAGCGAACCCCTCGAATGCTGTGCTTCGTGGGGATGTCCGCCGCTGTGCTATCGTTGCGGCATCACCCTGAAAACCCTTGAGAGTATCGCTGCATGAACGTGGCTGTCTCGCCCAAAGTGCGCAGTATGAGTTGGAGACGCCTGTTACTGGTGACGGTGCTGTGCCTGCTTGCGCCGTGCGTATTTGCGCAGACGCCCAGCCTGGCCGAGCACCGTGCCCAGGCGGTCACCCAAGTGGTGCTCGGTATCCTCAGCTACGCCCGTTGGCCGGTTGAGCCGCAGACGTTGCGCTTGTGCATCGTCGGGCCCACCCAGTACACCGACGACCTGATCAAGGGCACCACACAGGCCACTGGCCGTCCGGTGTCGGTGCGCCGTTTGCTGGCTGACCATCCCGATATCGTCAATGCCTGCGACGCGGTCTACATTGGCAAGCTGAGCATGGATGAACGCAACCGGCTGTTCACGTCGTTGATTGGCCACCCGGTGCTCAGCATCAGCGAAGGCGGTGATCAATGCACCGTGGGCAGCCTGTTTTGCCTGCGGGTGAGCGACGAGCAAGTGTCGTTCGAAGTCAACCTGGACTCCGTTGCCCGCAGCGGCGTGCGCATTCACCCCAGCGTGCTGCAATTGTCCCGCCGTAGAGCGCCTGCGCCATGAGGTTCGCTAAAGGGCGGCCGACTCTGCGCTCGGTCATTGGCCGGGGGCACATGATCCTGGCGCTGGTGGCGGTGACCCTGGCCAGCGTCTCCCTGACTTTGCTTGGCGTGCTGGCGTTACGCGTGTACGCCGAGCACAACTTGCATTTGATCGCACGCTCCATCAACTACACCGTCGAAGCGGCCGTGGTGTTCAACGACAGTTCGGCAGCCACTGAAGCCCTGAGCCTGATCGCCTCCACCGAAGAGGTTGCCCAGGCCGAAGTCTTCGACGACGAGGGCAAACTGCTGGCGCAATGGGTGCGGCCGAACACCGGCATGTTGTCGCAGGTTGAGCTTCAGCTGGCGCATGGCTTGCTCGAGCAGCCCATCAACCAACCGATTCTCCATCAAGGGCAAACGGTCGGCAGCATCCACCTGACCGGTCATGGCGGCAGCTTGCTGCGCTTCTTGCTCAGCGGCTTGGCGGGGATTCTGGTTTGCACCGCCCTGAGTGCCTGGGTGGCCTTGCACTTGTCGCGCCGACTGCTGGACGGGATCACCGGCCCGCTGCAAAGCCTTGCCGCCGTGGCCCATGCCGCCCGCAGTGAACGCGACTTTGACCGCCGTGTGCCCCCGGCAGAGATCGCCGAACTCGACAGCCTGGGCAGCGACTTCAACGCTCTGCTCGGCGAGATGGAGGCCTGGCAGAGCCACTTGCAAAGCGAAAACGAAACCCTGGCCCACCAGGCCAGCCACGACAGCCTCACCGGCCTGCCCAACCGTGCGTTCTTCGAAGGCCGGCTGATTCGCGCCTTGCGCAGCGCGGCCAAGGTCAACGAGCAGGTGGCGGTGCTGTTCCTCGACAGTGACCGTTTCAAAGACATCAATGACCGCTTCGGGCATGCCGCCGGCGACGCCGTGCTGGTGGCCGTTGCCGACCGCGTGCGGGCGCAACTGCGCGAAGACGACCTGGTGGCGCGCCTGGGCGGTGATGAATTCGCGGTATTGCTGGCGCCCCTGCACAAGGCCGAAGACGCCCAGCGCATCGCCGACAAAATTATTGCCAGCATGGACGCGCCGATCCTACTGCCAGGCGACAGCCAAGTGTTGACCTCCCTCAGCATCGGCATTGCGATTTATCCCGAGCATGGCGCCACGCCCGGCACCTTGCTCAACGCCGCGGACGCGGCGATGTACCAGGCCAAACGACTGTCTTCGGGTGGCCAGCAAACGGCGGAGTCGGAGCACCCCGTCGCCAACGTTCAACACAGGAGTTGATTCCCTTGTTCGCTAACACACGCGTTTTATTTATTTCTTTACTCGTGGCCTTCCTGGCCCTCACTGGCTGCCAGACTCCACCCAAAGGCCTGACCCCGGCGCAAGTCGCCGTGCTCAAGCAACAAGGCTTCGAGCTGACCGATGAAGGCTGGGCCTTCGGCCTTTCCGGCAAAGTGCTGTTTGGCAGCGACGTCGAAACCCTCAACAAACCCAGCACCGACATCGTCGAACGCATCGGTAGCGCCCTGGTTGGCGCGGGCATCGAGCGCGTGCGCGTTGACGGCCACACCGACGCCTCGGGCAAAGAACCCTACAACGTGGCCCTGTCCCTGCGCCGCGCCAAAAGCGTGGGCAAGGTGCTCACCCGCGTGGGCATGAAAGAAGAAAACATCCAACTGCGCGGCCTGGGCAGCAGCGAGCCGGTGGCGTCGAACACGACCCCAGCAGGCCGCACCGAGAACCGCCGGGTCTCCATCGTTGTGATCGCAGACTAAGTGGTTTCACTTTCCCCAAGCTGAAACCCATTCAAAATGTGGGAGCTGGCTTGCCTGCGATGGCGGTTGATCTGTAGATATAGCTTCTGCTGATACACCGCTATCGCAGGCAAGCCAGCTCCCACATTTAGTCCGCAAATCGCATCTCCCGCGTCTTCCCCATCAACAACCCCTGGTTCTGCTCCGTCACCTCCCTGATGTAATCCCACAACAGAGTAATCCGCTTCAACTTCCGCAAATCCTCCCGGCAATACATCCAGAACTGCCGCGTAATCGTAATCTGCTCCCCCAACACCGGTAACAAGCGCGGGTCCTGCGCGGCCAGAAAACACGGCAATATCGCCATCGACCGGCCTTGCTGGGCCGCCACGTACTGCGCGATCACGCTGGTACTGCGCAGGCTGGCGCTGGCGCCGGGCACCACATTGGCCAAGTACAGCAACTCCGAGCTGAAGGCCAGATCATCCACATAGCTGATAAACGGATGCTCGGCCAAATCCGCAGGTTTGCCGATCGGCGGGTGTTGGTCGAGGTAGTCCTGGGTGGCGTAGAGCTGCAATGTGTAGTCGCACAGTTTGCAGCACACATACGGCCCGTGTTCCGGGCGTTCCAGGGCGATGACGATGTCGGCTTCGCGCTTGGACAGGCTGATGAAGTGGGGCAGGGGCAGGATATCCACCGAGATCGCAGGATAAGTGTCGACGAAATGGCTCAGTTGCGGGGTGACGAAGAAGCTGCCGAAGCCTTCGGTGCAACCCATGCGCACATGTCCGGAAAGTGCCACGCCGGACCCGGACACCTGTTCGCAGGCCATGTGCAGCGTGCTTTCGATGGATTCGGCGTAACCCAGCAAACGCTGGCCTTCGCTGGTGAGCACGAAGCCGTTGGTCCGGGATTTTTCGAACAGCAGCGTACCGAGGGACACTTCCAGAGAGCTGATGCGCCGCGACACGGTGGTGTAGTCCACCGCCAGGCGCTTGGCGGCGACGCTGGCCTTGCGGGTGCGGGCCACTTCGAGGAAAAACTTCAGGTCATCCCAGTTCAGGGCGCCCAGGGAGGTGATGTTTTTTTGCATATTGGACCGGCTTTTATGTGCGTTCTTATTAGAGATTTGCACATCTATACTCCAAAAACAGTCCGAACGCCTCATTCTTCAAGGCGATTCACGCGCCTTGTCTCTGTATAAATATAAGAGTTGGAGACCACATGAACGCATCTGCCGATATTTCCGTGCAACAGGTCAAGTTGCTGATCAACGGCGAGTGGGTCGAGTCCAAGACCACCGAGTGGCAAGACATCGTCAACCCCGCCACCCAGCAAGTGCTGGCCAAAGTCCCGTTTGCCACGGCCGATGAAGTCAACGCGGCCATCGACGCTGCCCATCAAGCGTTCCAGACCTGGAAACTCACGCCGATCGGCGCACGCATGCGCATCATGCTCAAGCTGCAAGCCTTGATCCGCGAACATTCCAAGCGCATTGCCGTGGTCCTCAGCGCCGAGCAGGGCAAGACCATTGCCGATGCCGAGGGCGATATTTTCCGTGGCCTGGAAGTGGTGGAGCACGCCTGTTCCATCGGCACTCTGCAAATGGGCGAGTTCGCCGAGAACGTGGCCGGCGGCGTGGATACCTACACCCTGCGCCAGCCTATCGGCGTGTGCGCCGGCATCACCCCGTTCAACTTCCCGGCGATGATTCCGCTGTGGATGTTCCCGATGGCGATTGCCTGCGGTAACACCTTCGTCCTCAAACCTTCCGAGCAAGACCCGCTGTCGACCATGCTGCTGGTGGAGCTGGCGCTGGAAGCCGGTGTACCGGCCGGCGTGCTCAACGTGGTGCATGGCGGCAAGAACGTGGTGGATGCACTGTGCACTCACAAAGACATCAAGGCGGTGTCCTTCGTCGGTTCGACGGCTGTGGGCACTCATGTCTACGACCTGGCCGGCAAACACGGCAAGCGTGTGCAATCGATGATGGGCGCCAAGAACCATGCAGTGGTGCTGCCGGATGCCAATCGTGAACACACCCTCAATGCCCTGGTCGGTGCCGGTTTCGGCGCGGCGGGCCAACGTTGCATGGCCACCTCGGTGGTGGTGCTGGTGGGCGCGTCCAAGCAATGGCTGCCAGACCTCAAGGCCCTGGCTCAAAAGCTCAAGGTCAATGCCGGCAGCGAAGCGGGCACGGATGTCGGCCCGGTGATCTCCAAGCGTGCCAAGGCACGTATCCTGGAACTGATCGAAAGCGGCGTGAAACAAGGCGCCAAGCTGGAGCTGGACGGCCGCGACATCAAGGTGCCGGGCTTTGAGCAAGGCAACTTTGTCGGCCCCACCCTGTTCTCGGGCGTGACCACCGACATGCGTATCTACACCGAAGAAATCTTCGGCCCGGTACTGGTGGTGCTGGAAGTCGATACCCTCGATGAAGCCATTGCTCTGGTCAACGCCAATCCCTTCGGCAACGGTACGGGCCTGTTCACCCAGAGCGGTGCGGCGGCGCGTAAATTCCAGAGCGAAATCGATGTGGGCCAGGTCGGCATCAACATCCCGATTCCGGTGCCAGTGCCATTCTTCAGCTTCACTGGCTCGCGCGGTTCCAAGCTCGGCGACCTCGGCCCGTACGGCAAGCAAGTGGTGCAGTTCTACACCCAGACCAAGACCGTCACCAGCCGCTGGTTCGACGACAACACGGTCAACGATGGCGTCAACACCACCATCAACCTGCGCTGAACCTGGGAGACGACCATGAAGATTGCATTTATCGGCCTGGGCAACATGGGCGCGCCCATGGCCCGCAACCTGATCAAGGCTGGCCACGCGCTGAACCTGTTCGACCTGAACCAGGCCGTACTCAAGGAACTCGCCGAACTGGGCGGCACCATCAGCAGCTCACCGCGTGACGCCGCCCAAGGCGCCGAACTGGTGATTACCATGCTGCCGGCCGCCGCCCATGTACGCAGCGTGTGGCTCAATGAAGACGGCGTGCTCGCCGGCATCGGCAAAGGCGTGCCGGCGGTGGACTGCAGCACCATCGACCCGCAAACCATCCGTGATGTAGCGGCCGCAGCAGCCAAACAAGGCGTAGCGGTGGCCGATGCGCCGGTCTCTGGTGGCACCGGCGGTGCGCAAGCCGGGACGCTGACCTTCATGGTCGGCGCCAACCCGGAATTGTTCGCCACCCTGCAACCGGTGCTGGCGCAGATGGGCCGCAACATCGTGCACTGTGGTGATGTCGGCACTGGGCAAATCGCCAAGATCTGCAACAACCTGCTGCTGGGTATCAGCATGGTCGGCGTCAGTGAAGCCATGGCCCTGGGTGATGCACTTGGCATTGATACACAAGTGCTGGCCGGCATCATCAACAGCTCCACGGGGCGCTGCTGGAGTTCCGATACCTACAATCCTTGGCCAGGCGTGATCGAGACCGCGCCATCATCGCGTGGCTATACCGGTGGTTTTGGTGCCGACCTGATGCTCAAGGACCTGGGCCTTGCGACTGAGGCTGCGCGCCAGGCACACCAGCCGGTGATCCTCGGTGCGGTGGCCCAGCAGTTGTACCAATCCATGAGCCAGCGCGGGGAGGGCGGTAAAGACTTCTCGGCGATCATCAACAGCTATCGCAAGCTTTAGGAGCGAGCTTGCTCGCGAAAAAGGTGAGAGCAACGCGTTCATCCTGGATGAGCGCGTTTTCGTTGACGATCTTCGCGAGCAAGCTCGCTCCTACAGGGACGGGGATGTGTCAGGCAAACACAAAATACTTACGCACCGTCTCGACCACTTCCCACGTTCCTTTCATCCCCGGTTCCACCACAAAGATATCCCCAGCCCGCAGGTGGATCGGCTCCATGCCTTCAGGCGTGATCACGCAGTAGCCTTCCTGGAAATGGCAGTATTCCCACTTCACGTATTCCACGTACCACTTGCCCGGTGTGCAGATCCAGGTGCCCATGATCTTACTGCCGTCTTCGCTGGTGTAGGCGTTGAGGTTGACGGTGTGCGGGTCGCCTTCGAGCTTTTCCCATTTGCAGGCATCCAGGACCGGCAGTGGGTGGGTGTCGCGCAGTACGGTGATGGGCTTGGACATGATGACTCCGAGGCAGGGAAGGGAAAGATGCACCCTAAGGCCTTGGGCGTTGCGCAGATGGTCTGAACTCGACATTGGGATGTCCAGAAGCGCAGTCCCCTGTGGGAGCCGGGCTTGCCCGCGATGACGGTGGCACAGCGAGCATCTCCATTGCCTGACATACCGCTATCGCTGGCAAGCCAGGCTCCCACAGGAGGTCGTGGCGTAACTGAGCGACAGATCTGTGCATCAAACCGAAGTTTCCTCGCAGTAACTGCGAAAGATTTCCCGTGTCGCGCCAGAATTCGCAAGAAAATTCAGAGCTGGCCCTCGTATCATTCACCTCAGTACCCAGTGAGAGCCTTGCAATGAACCCAATAAAAACGTGGTGGGATATCAGCCCGCCCTTGAGCACAGCCACCCCGACCTGGCCGGGCGATACGCCGTTTCAGGAAGAGCGCGTGTGGCAGTTCGGCCCGGAGTGCCCGGTGAATGTGGGGCGCGTGACCCTGTCGCCGCACACCGGCGCCCATGTGGATGCGCCGCTGCATTACAGCGCAGACGGTGCGCCGATTGGCGAAGTGTCGCTGGACGTGTACATGGGCCCTTGCCGGGTGTTGCATTGCCTGGGCAGTGGCGCGTTGGTCGAGCCCCATCAGTTGCAAGGCCGTGTAGATAACTTACCCGAGCGCGTGCTGCTGCGCACTTATCCACAAGCGCCGCTCACCGAATGGGACTCGAACTTCACCGCCATCGCCCCACAGACCATTGAGCTGCTGGCCAGCCTGGGGGTGCGCCTGATCGGAATCGATACGCCGTCCCTGGACCCACAACAGTCCAAGACCATGGATTCCCACAACGCCGTGGCTCGCCATGGCATGGCGATTCTGGAAGGGATCGTGCTCGATGACGTACCGGAGGGCGACTATGAATTGATCGCACTGCCGCTGCGCTTCGCCAACCTGGACGCCAGCCCTGTGCGCGCCATTCTCCGTCCGCTCAAGGAGCCCACGCGATGAGCCAATGTCCTTTCTCACCAGACTATAAGCCTGCTGATAACCAAGCCCCGGAAGAATGGCATAACGCCGAACTGAATTTCTCCGAGTCCATGAGCTATGGCGACTACCTGGACCTGGGCAAAGTCCTCAGCGCCCAGCATCCGCTGTCGCCGGACCACAACGAAATGCTCTTCATCATCCAGCACCAGACCTCGGAGCTGTGGATGAAGCTGATGCTCCACGAACTCAAGGCCGCCCGCGAACACGTGCGCCTGGGTGAGCTGCCACCGGCATTCAAGATGCTGGCGCGGGTGTCGCGGATCTTTGATCAACTGGTGCACGCCTGGGCGGTGCTGGCGACCATGACACCGTCGGAGTACAAGGCGATTCGCCCGTTCCTGGGGCAGTCGTCGGGGTTCCAGTCGTTCCAGTACCGTGAGATCGAATTCATCCTCGGCAACAAAAGCCCGGCGCTGCTGCGCCCCCATGCCCATCGCCCGGAGTTGCTGCAGCAATTGCAGGTGGCGATTGCCACGCCGTCGCTGTATGACGAGGCCGTGAACCTGATGATCAAGGCAGGGCTTGCGATTGACCCCAAGCGCGCCGAACGCGACCCGACCGCAGCCACGGTGCACGATGAATCGGTGGAAGCGGCCTGGCGCGAGGTGTATCGCGACCCGAGCTGTTACTGGGATTTGTATCAGTTGGCCGAGAAGCTTATCGACCTGGAAGATTCGTTCCGCCAGTGGCGCTTCCGGCATGTCACCACGGTGGAGCGCATCATCGGCTTCCAGCCGGGGACTGGTGGGACTGAAGGTGTGGGGTACCTGCGCAAGATGCTCGACACGGTGTTGTTCCCCGAACTGTGGCGCGTACGTTCCACGCTCTAAACAAAAAGCCCCGGATTACCGGGGCTTTTTCTATGTGAAACACAGTCAATTGTGGGAGCTGGCTTGCCTGCGATTGCGGTGTATCAGTCGGCTCATCCATTGGCTGATACGCGCGCAATCGCGGGCAAGCCCGCTCCCACAGGGGTTACTGCGCCACGGCAACCTTCCCGTTTCTGATCCGAAACCGATAGGCAACGTAGATAATCCCCACCCACACCGGCATCGCATACACCGACTCGCGAATCCCCGGAATCGCCAGCATCACGCCGATGATCATCACCATGAACGCCAGGCACAGGTAGTTGCTGAACGGGAACCAGAAGGTCTTGAACGACGGCGTCACGCCTTGCTCGCCCATGGCCTTGCGGAACTTGATGTGGGTCAGGCTGATCAGCGCCCAGTTGATCATCAGCGAAGCAACCACCAGCGCGAACAGCAACTCCAGCGCACTGTGCGGCGCCACGTAGTTGACCACCACGCACAGCATGGTCACCAGCGCCGAAATCGCCAGCGCCCGCAACGGCACGCCTTGTTTGTTGAGCTTCATCAGCGCCTTGGGCGCATCACCTTGTTCGGCCAGGCCGAACAGCATGCGGCTGTTGCAGTACACGCCGCTGTTGTACACCGACAACGCCGCGGTCAGCACCACGAAGTTGAGGATGTGGGCGGCGGTGTCGTTGCCGATCAGCGAGAAGATCTGCACAAACGGGCTACCGCTGTAGGCATCGCCCGACGCGCCGAGGGTTTGCAGCAGTTGATCCCACGGGTACAACGACAACAGCACGGTCAGCGCGCCGACGTAGAAAATCAGGATGCGGTACACCACCTGGTTGATCGCTTTGGGGATCACCTTGCGCGGTTCGCTGGCCTCGGCGGCGGTGATGCCGACCAGCTCCAGGCCACCGAACGAGAACATGATGAAGGCCATCGACATCAACAGCCCCATGCCGCCATTGGGGAAGAACCCACCGTGGCTCCACAGGTTGCTGACCGAGGCTTGCGGCCCGCCGGTGCCGCTGAACAGCAGGTAGCAGCCGAGCACGATCATGCCGACAATCGCCACCACCTTGATGATCGCAAACCAGAACTCGGCCTCCCCGAAGAACTTCACGTTCAGGGTGTTGATCAGGTTCACCGCGACAAAGAACACCAGCGCGCTGACCCAGGTTGGAATCTCTGGCCACCAGAACTGGATGTACTTGCCCACCGCCGTCAACTCGGCCATGCCCACCAGCACGTAGAGCACCCAGTAGTTCCAGCCCGCCAGGAAGCCCGCGTAACCGCCCCAGTATTTGTGTGCGAAGTGGCTGAAGGACCCGGCCACCGGCTCTTCGACGATCATCTCGCCGAGCTGGCGCATGATCAGGAACGCGATAAACCCGGCCACCGCATAACCCAGGATCATCGACGGCCCCGCCGACTTGAGTACCCCGGCCGAGCCGAGGAACAAGCCTGTACCAATCGCCCCTCCCAAGGCGATCAGCTGAATGTGCCGGTTCTTCAGGCCGCGCTTGAGGCCCACCGGGTTAACCATGTCATCCGCCATTAACATTCCCTTCTACTTGTTTTTCTCAAGGGTGATTGCACGCCGCATCGGCCCCTCAGAACTGCTGAGGGTCAGATATTACTCTGGGTAAACTTTTCGTAATACAGCTGGACGCCATCAAGTGCCTGATCCACCAGCCATTGTTGGATGGATTCGACCATTGGAGGCGGGCCGCATACGTACATATCCGCCGATGTGTCCCGCAATTCGGCCAGGTCGAAATGCTCGGTGAGGTAGCCGCGTTTGCCCGTCCACTCGGGCGAGGCGTCGCTCAGCACTTCGGTGTAGCGAAAGTTCGGGATTTTCGCCGCGTAGGCGTGGATACGCGCCGCTTCACATAAATCTTCAGCCCCGCGCACGCCGTAGTACAGGTGCACGGGTTGTGTGCAGCCGTTGACGGCCAGCTCATCGAGCATGCCCAGCAGCGCCGACAACCCCGTGCCGCCCGCCACCAGCACCAGTGGTTGGGTGACGTGCCGCAGATAAAACGCACCCAAGGGCGCCTCCATCAGCATTTCATCACCCACCTGGCAGCGTTCACGCAGGTAGTTGCTCATTATTCCATCGGGCAGCAGGCGCACCAGAAACTGCAATTGACTGCCCGGCCGGCTGGCGAAGGAATAGGAGCGCCAACTATCGGTGCCGGGCACCGACAGGCGCGCGTATTGGCCAGGCAAAAAGTCCAGTGGCTGGTCCAGTTGCACCTGCAGGATGGCGGTGCTGGTCGACACCTGCTGCACCGCGTTCACCGTACCGCGTACCTGCACAGGCCCGGGGGCGTTGCACAGGCTTGAATCGAAGTCGAAATAAAAGGTGGCGTCGGACTTCACCCGGGTCTGGCAACTGAGCATCTTGCGTTGTTGCAGGTCGAGGCTGGAGAGGGCTTCCTCGTCGACATAGTCCTGGGTGTACTCGCCGGACTCACAGCGCCCCTGGCAGGTGCCGCACACGCCTTCGCGGCAATCGAGCGGGATCTTGATGCCGTTGCGCAGCGCGGCATCCAAGAGGATTTCATGGGCGCCCACCGGGAAGAACAGGGTTTTGCCATCGGCGAAGCTGAAGGCCACTTTGTGATTCATTCACATAACTCCGTGGATAAGTATGAACCCCTTGTAGGAGCGAGCTTGCTCGCGAAGAACGTCAACGATGACGCGGGACATCCTGAATGAACGCGGCGTACTTACGTTTTTCGCGAGCAAGCTCGCTCCTACAGGCAGTGCACCACCGTTACAGGTGGTAGAAATCCAGCACCGAGTTAATCGTGTCGTTGAGCAGCAAGGCGTGCTTGCGCATGATCAGCCAGCTATCGCCCGCAGGCTTGAGGCGGTACGTGGCATACCCATAGAACTGCTCGGACGTGGCCAGGCGATAAAACAACGTGTGCCAGTTCAAACGCACCTCCAACGTGCCGTCGGCCTGCTCGGCAATGCGTACGTTATTGATCAGGTGCAAGGTGCGCGGCATCGGCGTGGCGGAGGCGGCTTTGCCGGTGCGCAGGCGGAACACGCGGTCTTCCAGGCCCGAACGGTTGGCGTAGTAGATCAACGACATTTCGCGCTTGGGGTCTTGGGTGTAGACGTGTTCCGAGTCCCATTGCGGCAGGTGGAATTCACTCTGCGGGTCGAACAACTGCACATAGGCGTCCCAGTCCTGGGCGTCGCACAGCTCGGACTTGCGGTAGAAGAATTGCTCGATCTGGTACTGCAATGGCGCGTTCATCACTTCACCTCCCGCAATGTCAAAGCTTGCTGGTCCAAACCCTTGAGCAGGAACTGCTGCCAGTTGCGATGCTGGTTGACGTACAGGCCTTCATGGGTGAATTCGGTGCCGGTCATCGCCGGTTGGATGCCGATAGCCTCGCTGTTGGGCGTCGGCCCGGTCTCCCAGCGATGGCTGCCCCGTGAGATGTCGCTCCAGCGTTCCAGACGGCCCTGGAAACCGCGCTGGGCTTCGCGAAACTCCACCAGATCATCGGGCGTGCCCATGCCCGAAACGTTGAAGAAGTCTTCGAACTGGCGAATCCGGTTTTCGCGGTCGGCGTCGGACTCGCCCTTAACGCCCAGGCACTGGCTGATGATCTCGGTCTTGTTCCAGGCCACCGGGCGGATGATGCGCAACTGCGAGCTGATCTGGTCGAGAAAGAACAGGCTGGGGTAGATGTTCAGGTTGCGCAGGCGGTGCATCATCCACTCGGCCTTCTGCTGGCCGTGTTCTTCCACCAGGCGCGGCATGATGGTGGCGTAGCCGGAGCGCACGCTGGGGTTGGGCATATCGCTGAACAGCACGCTATGGCCGTTGTTGAAGGCGAACCAACCGTCGTCGGTATTCGCGTCGCCGGCGCCGAGCTTGCTGTAGTCCAGCGTGGTGCTGGAACCTGCGCCGTTCTCGGTGTTGACCTGCTGGCGATGCTGCACGGTGGCCACGTAGTTGTAGTGCACGGTGCTGACGTGATAACCGTCCAGGCCGTTTTCGTTTTGCAGCTTCCAATTGCCGTCGTAGGTGTAGGCGGACTTGCCCGGCAGCACCTCCAACTTACCGGTGGCCGATTGCGCGACCATCATGTCGAAGAACACTTTGGCGTCGCCCAGGAAGTCTTCCAGGCTGTTGGTGCCGTTCACGTCCAGGCTGATAAACACAAAGCCTTTATAGCTTTCGATGCGCGCTTTTTTCAGGCCGCGGGTGGCCTTGTCGAAACCTTCCGGGTATTCCCCCGGCGCCTTGACCTTTACCAGTCGGCCATCGCTCTTGTAGCACCAGGCGTGAAACGGGCAGGTGAAGGTGGACTGGTTACCCTTACCCACGCGGGTAAGGGTGGTGCCGCGATGCTGGCAGGCATTGATCAGCGCGTTGAGCCGGCCTTCGCCGTCGCGGGTGATGATCATCGGCTGGCGCCCGGCGCGCATCGTCACGAAGTCGTGGTTATTGGCCAGTTCGCTTTCGTGGCAGGCGTAGATCCAGTTCTTCTCGAAGATCAGCTCCATCTCCAGGTCGAACAGCTCGGGCTCGGTGAACATGTCGCGGGCGATGCGGAACACTTCATCCGCCGGGCGAAAGTCCAGGCAGCTTTCGATAAAGGATTTCCATTGCTCGACGGTTCTTGCACCACTCATGGGAGGCACCTTTTGATCATGGCTAAACGGTGAGCCATTAAGCGGCTGCGATGCGGTGGCGGGCTATCCGCTTAATGGGGGAACGTAGGCCGCAAAGTTGGGCAGCAAATACCCATGGCGGTGCGCGCCGGTGACGGCATGCGCTACTGTGAAGGCGGGCGATGGTCGCAAAACCCTGGGGTTTATCCACATAGTCGACTGTTGCTATCCACCCAGTGAGAACTGCGCTGGCGTGGCCTGGAACTTGCTGTCGAGGTTCAACGACGCGCCGCCAGAGCGCGCAAATGCCTAACCGCCGTGGGTGCACCCTGATGACTAGTCAGACACGCGATATTCATATTCAACGCTTCGACCTGGAGGGCGCGTGCAGCTGGATGTCCGGCATCTGCGGGCCCCATCGCCTGGCGACGGCAACGCCCGAGCGCCTGCGCTTTCACCACAGCGCCAACGTGTTCAAATCCCGCGCCACCACCCTGGGCGTGATCGAGTACGGCACTGACGTGACCATCGACATCGAAGACGCCGAGC
This sequence comes from Pseudomonas salmasensis, assembly GCF_014268375.2. Classification (NCBI taxonomy): domain Bacteria; kingdom Pseudomonadati; phylum Pseudomonadota; class Gammaproteobacteria; order Pseudomonadales; family Pseudomonadaceae; genus Pseudomonas; species Pseudomonas salmasensis. The sequence continues at coordinate 2,525,656 of NZ_CP077083.1, read as the reverse complement.
ACTTCAGTAGCTACAGCTTGAGCCTGCCGTTGGTGGGCGAGCAGGAGCTGAGCAAGAACGGTGAGCGCCTCAGCTCCAACCGCGACCAGGGCGTGATCATTTCACCCAATGAGCATCAGGTGCTGGCGATTTCCGGTGACTGCCGCAAGTTGCAAGTGGTGATCACCCGCGCAGCGATGAGCGAGTCGCTGGAAGGTTTGCTGCAACGGCCCATTGATGCGCCGTTGCGCTTTGAGTCGGTGATGGATGCAGTGGACGGCGCCCCGGCTTCGTGGTGGCGCATGGCGCGATACTTCATCGCCGAATTGGAATGCAGCAGCGAATTGTACGAGCAGGCGGCGTTTACCCGCGACCTGGAAAGCTCACTGATCAAGGGCCTGATCCTGGCCCAACCGAATAACTACTCTGAAGAACTGCGCGACGTGCTGGGGGTGAAACTGCCGCACTACCTGATTCGCGCCCGGCAATTTATCCACGACAACGCCCGTGAAGCGCTGCACCTGGAAGACCTGGAAGCGGCGGCGGGCGTGTCGCGGTTCAAACTGTTCGATGCGTTTCGCAAGTACTTCGCGCTGTCGCCCATGGCGTATCTGAAGAAGCATCGGTTGGGGGCGGTGCGCCAGGAGATTCTGGAGCAGGGCTCGATCCGCACCATCTCTGAAATCGCCCTGGGTTGGGGGTTTACGCACTTGGGGCGGTTTTCGGCGGAGTACCGCAAGCTGTTCGATGAGTCGCCCAGCCAGACATTGCAGCGCAAGCGTTTGCGCAGCCTCTGAAACCAAATGTAGGAGCGAGGGGGACGCCTAGTTCTTGCTCGCGAAAAACGTCAACGATAACGCGTGCTTGCTGGATGAACGCGGCGCCTGTGAGTTTTTCGCGAGCAAGCTCGCTCCTACAAGGGAATTGCGGTGTTTGGGAAAATCTCAGATCAACTCTTCAACCAGTTGCAGGCAATGAGTCAGCCCCGGCGACTGATCATTCACCCGTCGGCTGAGGATGATCGGCGAACTCGCCGTCGCCTCCACCACCGGCGTATAGCCGATATCCGCCCGATGCAGCACCTGCACCGACGCCGGCACCAGCGTCACTCCCATACCTGCGCCCACCAGGCCAATAGCGGTCTGCAATTCGTTGGTCCATTGCGCCACCTTCACGCTCAAGCCATGGGCGTCGAACAGCGCGATCACATGGTCGGCATAACTGGGGCGCGGGTTGCCGGGGTAGAGCACAAAGGGTTCGGCGGCCAACTGGGCGAGGGTGGCCGGGGCGCCCAGCAACCGGTGACCACTGGGCAGCACGGCCACCAGGCGGTCTTCCACCAGTACGCGCTGGACGATGGCCGGGTCGTCAATGCGAATCCGCCCGAAGCCTACGTCAATGCGGCCCGCCTTGAGTGCTTCGACCTGCTGCAACGTCGTCATCTCCGACAAACCCAACTCCAGCTCCAGGGCCTCGTGCGTGCGCAGGCGCCGAATCAATTCCGGCAGCACGCCGTACAAGGTCGAGGGCGCAAAGCCGATGCCCAGCCAGGTTTTCTCGCCTTGGCCGATGCGCCGGGTGGTGTCGCAAACCTTGCCCAGTTGTTCGAGCAACACATTGGCATGTTCATAGAAAAACCGCCCGGCCTCTGTCAGCCGCAAAGGCCGGCTGCGCTCCAGCAACATCACCCCAAGCTCATCCTCCAGTTGCTGGATCTGCCGGCTCAATGGCGGCTGGGCGATGTGCAAACGTTCGGCGGCGCGGGTGAAGTTGAGGGTCTCGCCCAACACCTGGAAGTAGCGCAGGTGACGCAGTTCCATATCGACTCCTTTCATACCTTAAGGGTATTGCACGAGACCAATTCTATATTGGAAGCCCGAAAAAATGCGGAACAGAATCGACGCAAATCTATAAAGAACCCAACGGGTATTGCCATGCCGATTTGCGCCATCGAGTCGATCGAAACTGTCATCGTCGACCTTCCCACCATTCGCCCGCACAAGCTGGCGATGCACACGATGCAAAACCAGACCCTCGTTATCATCCGTCTGCGTTGCACCGACGGCATCGAGGGCATCGGTGAAGCCACCACCATCGGTGGCCTGAGCTACGGCAACGAGAGCCCCGACAGCATCAAGGTCAATATCGACCGCCACTTCGCGCCGCTGCTGATCGGCCAGGACGCGAGTAACGTCAATGCCGCCATGTTGCGCCTGGAGCGCAGTATTCGCGGCAACACCTTTGCCAAGTCCGGTATCGAAAGCGCCTTGCTCGACGCCCTCGGCAAACGCCTTGGGCTGCCGGTCAGCGAGCTGCTTGGCGGACGTGTGCGGGACGCGTTGCCGGTGGCCTGGACCCTGGCCAGCGGTAATACCGAACAAGACATCAACGAGGCCGAGAAGATGCTCGACCTGCGCCGTCACCGCCTCTTCAAATTGAAGATCGGCGCGGGCGAGGTCAATCGAGACCTGGCCCATGTGATCGCGATCAAAAAAGCCCTGGGTGAACGCGCCAGTGTGCGCGTCGACGTCAACCAGGCCTGGGATGAAGCCGTGGCCCTGCGGGCGTGCAAGGTGCTCGGCGACCACGGTATCGACCTGATCGAACAACCGATCTCACGTAATAACCGTGGTGGCATGGCCCGGCTCAACCTGTCGAGCCCGGCGCCGATCATGGCCGATGAATCTATCGAATGCGTCGAAGACGCCTTCAACCTGGCCCGTGAAGGCGCGGCCACGGTGTTCGCCCTCAAGATCGCCAAGAACGGCGGCCCTCGCGCCGTATTGCGCACGGCGGCGATAGCCGAAGCGGCCGGCATCGGCCTGTACGGCGGCACCATGCTTGAAGGTGGCATTGGCACCCTGGCCTCGGCCCATGCCTTTCTCACGCTGGACACCCTGGCGTGGGGCACCGAACTGTTCGGCCCGCTGTTGCTCACTGAAGACATTCTTGCCGAGCCACCGGTGTACCGCGATTTCCAGCTGCATGTGTCCACTGCGCCAGGCCTGGGCCTGATGCTTGATGAAGAGCGCCTGGCGTTCTTTCGCCGTGACAAACACTAAGAGGCCCTTGCCATGTTGTTCCACGTAAAAATGACCGTGAACCTGCCCCTCGACATGCACCCCGAGCGCGCTGCCAGCCTCAAGGCCGAGGAAAAAGCCTTGGCGCAACGCCTGCAACAAGAGGGCAAGTGGCGCCACCTGTGGCGCATCGCCGGGCATTACGCCAACTACAGCGTGTTCGATGTCGACAGCGTGCAGGACCTGCACGACCTGCTGATGCAACTGCCGTTGTTCCCCTACATGGCCATCGAAGTGAATGCGCTGTGCCGCCATCCGTCGTCGATCCATGCGGACGACCGCTGAGCCGGCTTGCACCTATAACTACAAGATGAGGAATGCACCATGTCCATCCGCCTGTCCCAGACTGCCCACGCCCAACAGTTTCTCGAAGAAGCCAGCGGTAACCTCAATGACGCGGGCAACCCACGCACCAAGGCGCTGATTTACCGGATCCTGCGCGACACCGTGAACATCATCGAAGACCTGGAAGTGACCCCGGAAGAATTCTGGAAGGCGGTCAACTACCTCAATGACCTAGGCAAAAACCAGGAGGCCGGCCTGCTCGCCGCCGGCTTGGGCCTGGAGCATTACCTGGACCTGTTGATGGACGCCGCCGACGAGGAGGCCGGTAAGTCGGGTGGCACGCCGCGCACCATTGAAGGCCCGTTGTATGTGGCCGGTGCGCCGCTGTCCCAGTACGAGGCGCGGCTGGATGATGGCCAGGACGACGCGGTGCCGTTGTTCATGCGCGGGCAAGTGCGCGATACCGACGGCAAGCCGTTGGCAGGGGCAATTGTGGATGTGTGGCAGGCCAACACGGGCGGGACCTATTCGTGGTTCGACCCGAATCAATCTGAGTTCAACCTGCGCCGGCGCATCGAGACCGACGCCCACGGCAACTACCGTTTTCGCAGCATCGTGCCTTCAGGCTACGGCTGCCCACCGAGCGGGCCGACGCAACAGTTGCTCGACCAACTCGGGCGCCACGGGCAACGGCCGGCGCATATCCACTTCTTCATCTCGGCGCCCGGGCACCGGCACCTGACCACACAGATCAACCTGTCGGATGACCCGTACCTGCATGATGACTTTGCCTATGCTACCCGGGATGAGCTGATTGCCGAGATTCGCTTCAGCGACGACCCGCAACTGGCGCGGGAGTTTGGCGTGCAAGGGCGGTTTGCGCAGATTGATTTTGACTTTGAGTTGCAGGTGGCGGATGCGCCAATAGAGCAGCAGCGCATGCAGCGAGTGCGTGCCCTCGAAGACTGATCTGTGGGAGCTGGCTTGCCTGCGATAGCGGTGGTGAATGTTCCACCGCTATCGCAGGCAAGCCAGCTCCCACATTGGTTTTGGGTTGCTTGTGTTATTTGCGCAGGACCAGGTCCAACACCTCATCCCGGTCCTTGATCTTCTGCAGCACGATCTCAGAACGGATATCCATCACCCCCGCCGTGCGGTTCAGGTGGTTCACGATAAAGTCCGAAAAGTGCTTGAGATTGCGCGCCTGTACCCGCAGCACATAGTTGCTGGCGCCGGTGATCACATAGGCGCTCGCCACCTCCGGCCAGCCTTGCACCTTCTTGATGAACGTCTCATGCCAGTCCTCCACATCCTGGCGCAACGACAGGTGCACGATGGCTTCCAGCTCGATCCCCAACTGCTCGGCGTTCAATACCGCGCGGTAACCGCTGATGATTCCTTCGCTCTCCAACAGGCGCAAACGGCGCAGGCACGCCGACGGCGACAGCGCGACTTTTTCCGCCAGTTCCTGGTTGCTGATGCGGCCATCCTGTTGCAGGAAATGCAGGAGGCGCAGGTCGGTGGCATCGAGAATCATGCTTGGAAGATATCCGCGTATTTGGAGGTTAAATTCGAATTTCCTACAGCTTAAATAGCCGTTTACCCACCACTTTGCACGAAAATTCTCTAAAAGTTCGTTCATTATTTGGTCCATCCTCACCTATAAAAACCAGGACGACCCATGACCACTCGAAGCCATTGCCAAGCCCTCGACGCCCAGGACCCTTTGGCCCCCCTGCGTGCCCAATTCGCCTTGCCCGAAGGGGTGATCTACCTCGACGGCAACTCCCTCGGCGCGCGCCCGGTGGCGGCGCTGGAGCGGGCACAACAGGTGATCGCCGAGGAGTGGGGCACTGGTTTGATTCGCAGCTGGAACAGCGCCGGTTGGGCGGATTTGTCCCAGCGCCTGGGCAATCGCCTGGCGCCATTGATTGGCGCGCGTGACGGCGAGGTGGTGATCACCGATACCACCTCGATCAACCTGTTCAAAGTGCTCAGCGCCGCCTTGAGTGTGCAGCGCCAACGCACGCCGGCGCGCAAGGTCATCGTCAGTGAAGCGAGCAATTTCCCCACTGATTTGTATATCGCCGAAGGCTTGGCCGAACTGCTGCAACAAGGCTATTCCCTGCGGCTGGTGAACAGCCCGGCCGAACTGCCCCAGGCCATCGATGCGGACGTGGCGGTGGTGATGCTCACCCACGTCAACTACAAGACCGGCTACATGTACGACATGGAGGCACTGACCGCACTGAGCCACGAGTGCGGCGCGCTGAGCATCTGGGACCTGGCGCATTCGGCGGGCGCGGTGCCTGTCGACTTGCACCAGGCCAATGCGGATTATGCGATTGGTTGCACTTACAAATACCTCAACGGCGGCCCGGGTTCCCAGGCGTTTGTGTGGGTCAACCCGGCGTTGGTGGATGTGGTGCGCCAGCCGTTGTCCGGATGGTTCGGGCATACCCGGCAGTTCGCCATGGAGTCCACCTACGCCCCCAGCGCCGGCATTGCTCGCTACCTGTGTGGTACCCAGCCGATCACCTCGTTGGCCATGGTGGAATGCGGCCTGGAGATCTTTGCCCAGACCGACATGGCCCGCCTGCGGACTAAATCTCTTGCGCTGACCGACCTGTTCATCGCATTGGTCGAAAGCCGCTGCGCCGCCCACGGCCTGGAACTGATCACCCCGCGTGAACACGCCCGGCGCGGCAGCCACGTCAGCTTTGAACACCCCGAAGGCTACGCGGTGATCCAGGCCTTGATCGCCCGAGGCGTGATCGGCGATTACCGTGAACCGCGGATCATGCGCTTTGGCTTCACGCCGTTGTACACCAGCTTTACCGAAGTGTGGGACGCCGTGGAAATCCTCGGCGAAATACTCGACAAGCGCACATGGGACCAGCCGCAATTCAAAGTGCGCAACAGCGTCACCTGACAACACACAAACCCACTGTAGGAGCGAGCTTGCTCGCGAAGATCGTCAACGATAACGCGCGAATGCTGAATGCACGCGGCGTTCTCAGGTTTTTCGCGAGCAAGCTCGCTCCTACAGAAAACAAGCGCTTCCTGTGCAATCACAATAATAAAGGGGCACACCAGTGACCACGCCAGACAACGGCTTTGCAGAGATTACCCACCGTGAACTGGGCCTGAGGCGCCAGCTCACTTCCGGCCAGATGAGCATGATCGCCATCGGTGGCGCCATCGGCACCGGGCTGTTCATGGGCAGCGCCTACGCCATCGGTTATGCCGGGCCGAGCGTGCTGGTGAGCTACGCCATCGGTGCGTTGATTACCTTGCTGCTGATGGGCTGCCTGGCGGAGATGACGGTGGCCCATTCCACCTCCGGTTCCTTTGGCGCCTATGCCGAGTTCTACATCAGCCCATTGGCCGGGTTCCTGGTGCGGTATGCCTACTGGGCAGCGATTGTGCTGGCGGTGGGGGCCGAGGTCACGGCAGTGGCGATGTACATGAAGTATTGGTTCGCCAATGTGCCGGAGTGGGTGTGGATTGTGTCGTTCTCCAGCGTGCTGATTGTGCTCAATGCGATCAGCGTGAAGACCTTCGGCAACTTCGAATACTGGTTCTCCACGATCAAGATCAGCGCCATTGTCGGTTTCATCATCCTGGCGGTGTATGTGGTGTTCGGCTCCGGCAACCCTGACTACGGGGTGCAGAACTACACGGCCCACGACGGCTTTTTCCCCCATGGCCTGAGTGGCATGTGGATCGCGGTGATCGTGTCGATCTTCAGCTACCTCAGCGTCGAGATGATCGCCGTGGCCGCCGGTGAAGCTGCCGACCCGGAGCAGGCGGTGAAGAAAGCCTTTCGCGCTACCATCGTGCGGTTGGTGGTGTTCTACCTGCTGACCCTGGCGCTGATGCTCGCCATCGTGCCCTGGAACCAGGCCGGCCAGGCCCAGAGCCCGTTTGTCACAGTGATGCAGACCATCGGCATTCCCGGCGCCACCGGGGTGATGAATTTCGTGATCCTGATCGCGGCGCTGTCGGCCATGAACAGCCAGCTCTACATCACCACGCGCATGATGTTCAGCTTGTCCCGTGCCGGTTTTGCGCCCAAGTCCATGGGCGCGTTGAGCAAGAACGGTATTCCCCTCAACGCATTGCTGCTGTCCAGCTCGGGCATTGCCCTGGCGACGTTGCTCAATGTGGTGTACCCGGAAAGCTCGTTCACCCTGATGATGGCGATCTCGATGTTTGGCGCGATCTTCACCTGGTTCATGATCTTCCTCACGCACCTGTTTTTCCGCCGCTATCGCAAGCGTCATGGCGGGGCGAAGTTGTCGTTCCAGTTGCGCTTGTTTCCCTACAGCACGTTGCTGGGGCTGGTGCTGATGGGGGCGGTGATGATCACCACCTATTTCACCGACGCATTCAAGATGACGCTGGTGTTTGGTGTGCCGTTCTTGCTGATTCTGTCGGCGGTCTACTACACCTTCTTCCACAAGCGAGCCCGATCCCCTGTAGGAGCGAGCTTGCTCGCGAAAAACCCGAGAGCCCCACGTTAAACCCGATAGCGCGCGTTATCGTTGACGATCTTCGCGAGCAAGCTCGCTCCTACAGGGGGGCAGTGAGCGCAGCGAGTAAGGTGCTGGCGTAACCGGGCAATTGCTCGAACGAGCGTGCGCATAACAACAGTTTGCGGCAGGCCCATTCTTCTTGCAGGGGGTGGGCCTTGAAGCGGCGCGCAGGTGGCCAACGGTCCAAGGCGGCCTGAGGCACGATGCCCAGGCCGGCGCCCCCGGCGACCATGCGAATCACCCCGTCAAAGCTGTCGGCGCGAATCCGTGTGTGCAGGCGAAAGCCTGCGTGCAAGGCCTGTTCTTCCAGGTACACCGCCAGCGCGCTGTTGGCTGCCAGGCTGACGTAATCGTAGTGCAAGCTGTCGATAAACCCGGCAGTGGTCAGTGGATGGTCGAGGGGTACGATCAGCACCAGCGGGTCGTCGCGAAACGCCAGGGTCTGCAAGCCGTGGGTGTCTACCGCATCGGAAATAATCCCCAGGTCGGCGGTGCCCTGGCGCAAGGCATGGGTGATGCGCAGGCTGGGCAACTCTTGCAGGTCGATATCGAGGTTGGGGTGTTTGCGCAGAAAATCTGCGAGCAGTTCCGGCAGGTATTCGCTGAGGGCGGTGGTGTTGCACAGCAAGCGTACCTGGCCTTTGACGCCGTTGGCGTATTCGGCCAGGTCTTGTTGCAGGTGGTCGGCCTGTTGCAACAGCAGGCGAGCGTGTCGGGCCAGGGCTTTGCCCGCGGGTGTTGGGGTGACGCCACGGCGGCCGCGCTCGAGAAACGTAATACCCAGTGAAGATTCCATTGCCCGGATGCGTGCGCTGGCGGCAGCCAGGGACAGGTGGCTGCGGGCCGCGCCGGCGGTGATATTGCCGGTGTCCAGGATGTGCAGGTAGAGGCGCAGGTCGATCAGGTCAAAGTGCATGAAGTATCCCAGTGACTGGAAGGGCCTCTTCGCAGGCAAGCCAGCTCCCACATTTGAATGTATTCACAATTCAAGGTGTGGGAGCTGGCTTGCCTGCGATAGTGGTATCAGCCTCACACAAAACAAGAGGCTGCCTCAGTATATGGCGAATTTTCAGCCTCCCTCCAGCCCTGCACAATCGGTGCATGAATACCTTCCTAGCGTTCTACCAAAACCTCGGACCCGCCCTGACAGCGTTGGTCATCACCACCTTCCTGCTGGCCGGTACGGTCAAGGGTGTCATCGGCCTGGGCCTGCCCACCGTGGCCATGGGTATGCTTGGCCTGGCTATGTTGCCGGCGCAGGCTGCGGCATTGTTGATTATTCCTTCGACGGTGACCAACCTCTGGCAACTCACCTTTGGCGGCCACTTGGGGGCCTTGCTCAAACGCCTGTGGCCGATGCTGCTGCTGATTTTTCTCGGCACCGGGCTGGGCACCTTGTGGCTGGGCATGGGCAGCGGGCCTTGGGTGGTGCGTGCCTTGGGCGCGGCGTTACTGGTGTATGCCTTGAGCGGGTTATTCCTGCCGACCTTCAGGGTCGCGCCCCGCACCGAGCGTTGGCTGGGGCCTTTGTGCGGAGTGGTCACCGGCCTCATCACCTCGGCCACCGGTGTCTTCGTGATCCCTGCGGTGCCGTATCTGCAAGCCCTGGGCTTGAGCCGTGATCAGTTGGTGCAGGCGCTGGGGCTGTCATTCACCGTGTCGACCTTGGCGCTCGCCGCCGGGCTGGCTTGGCGTGGTGCGTTGGGTGGCACCGAAGTCGGGGCGTCGGTGTTGGCGCTGGTGCCGGCCTTGCTGGGGATGTGGCTGGGCCAGGTGGTGCGTCGGCGCATCAGTGCCGTGTGGTTCAAACGTGGATTTTTCACCGGCATGGCGTTGTTGGGAGGCCATTTGTTGCTGGCTGGTTAATAATGACCGGGCATTTGTCAGCCGTTTAATGAAGGACTGCCCGTGAAAGCCCGATCTGATGAGCTACAGATTTTTGTCAGCGTGATCGAGTGCGGCTCGATTTCCGCCGCCGCCGAAAAAGTCGGGCAAACGCCATCGGCGGTCAGCCGCACCTTGTCCCGCCTGGAAGCCAAGCTCGACACCACCTTGATCAACCGCACCACGCGGCGCATGGACCTGACCGAAGAGGGCAAGTACTTCTTCGAACAGGCCAAGCTGATCCTGGCGCAGATGGACGAGTTGGAAGAGCGCCTGTCCTCGCGCCAGAAAAAACCGGCCGGGCGCCTGCGTATCAACGCCGCCGTGCCGTTCATGCTGCATGGGATCGTGCCGTACATCGCCGAATTTCGCAGCCTCTACCCGGATATCCAGTTGGAGCTCAACAGCGATGATTTGATCATCGACCTGCTGGAGCAAAGCACCGACATCGCCATTCGCATCGGCGCCCTGGCCGACTCGACCCTGCATGCGCGCTTTCTGGGCAGCACGCCGCTGCATGTCCTGGCCAGCCCCGACTACCTCAAGCAGTACGGCACGCCGACGACCGTTGCCGAGTTGGCTGATCACACCTTGCTGGGCTTCACCCACACCGAGACCCTCAACCACTGGCCGCTGCGTCACGGTGAAGGTGACCGCTGGCTGATTCAGCCCAGCGTCAGCGCCTCCAGTGGCGAAACCGTGCGCCAGTTAGCGCTGCAGGGGCAGGGCATTTGTTGCCTGTCGAATTTCATGACCGTCGCTGACATCGACGCCGGCCGCCTGGTGCCCATGTTGGAGGTGTTCAACAGCGGTTATCGCCAGCCGATCCACGCGGTGTTCTATCGCAACTCGCAATTGGCGCTACGCATCCAGTGCTTCCTGGACTTTATTCAGGCCAAGCTGGCACGGTATGCGCGCTGATTCGTGACTTGCACGCAAGAGTGAATTGGGCCGTACGGGCTTATTCGGCAGCAGCGGGGGCTGGATACTGGGCGCATCACTTACCCAGTCAGGAGCAACCTCCATGAATGTATTCGTTACCGGTGCAGCAGGGTTTATCGGCGGTTCGATCGCCACCGGCCTGGTCAACGCCGGCCATCACGTCACGGGCCTCGTGCGCAGCGCCGAGCAAGCCGCCGAAATGACTGCCCTGGGCATCACGCCGGTGATCGGCAACCTCGACGACGCAGCGGTATTGACCGAGCAGGCGCAGAAGGCCGATGCGGTGATCAACGCCGCCAGCAGCGACCACCGCGGCGCCGTGCAAACTTTGCTGGCCGCCTTGAAAGGCTCGAACAAGCCGTTCCTGCATACCAGTGGTTCGAGCATCGTCGGCGATGCGTCGGGCGGTAAAGCCAGCGATGTCATCTACTTGGAAGACAACCTGCCTGAGCCGACCGTCGACAAGGCCGCTCGCGTGGCCATCGACAACCTGATCCTCACGGCCGCCAATGACGGCGTGAATTCGGCGGTGATCTGCAACACCCTGATCTACGGCCACAGCCTGGGCGTAAAGCGTGACAGCGTGCAATTGCCACGCTTGCTCAAGCAGGCACGCAAGAGCGGTGTAGTACGCCATGTGGGTCCGGGCCAGAACATTTGGTCCAACGTGCATATTGAAGACGTGGTGGCTTTGTATCTGTTGGCGCTGACCAAGAACGTACCCGGCACTTTCTACTTTGTGGAAAGCAGCGAAGCGGCGTTCATCGACATGACCATGGCGATTGCCCAAACCCTGGGCCTGGGCAAGCCACAAGACTGGCCATTGGCCGAGGCTGAGGCCGAGTGGGGCTATGAAATGGCCAACTACGGGTTGGGCTCCAATAGCCGAGTGCGCGGCCAACATGCCCGTGAATTGTTGGGGTGGGCGCCTCAGCGCACGTCGGTGGTGGAGTGGATTCGCGACGAGATGGTGTGATGTTCGCTTAGCACCGCGGTGCTGCCTTCGCGAGCAAGCCCGCTCCCACATTTGGATCTGTGAATAGATTCAAATGTGGGAGCGGGGCTTGCTCGCGAAAGGCGCGACTCGGTATATCGGACCTGACACTTCACTAGCCCCACCCGCCGCAATTTCGTACCATTCCCCGCCTTATCCCCCGCAACTCCCTGGTACTCCATGAACCTCACCCGTCTGCGCGCCGACGCCCTGGCCGGCCTCACCACGTCTTTCGCCTTGCTGCCCGAATGCATCGCCTTTGCGCTGGTGGCCCATCTCAACCCGCTGATGGGCCTTTACGGCGCTTTCATCATTTGCACCCTCACCGCGTTGTTCGGCGGCCGGCCCGGCATGGTGTCCGGTGCGGCAGGCTCCATGGCAGTGGTGATCGTCGCGCTGGTGGTGCAACACGGCGTGGAGTATTTGCTGGCGACGGTGTTGCTCGGCGGGCTGATCATGGTCGCTTTCGGCCTGCTGCGCCTGGGCAAACTGGTGCGCATGGTGCCGCATTCGGTGATGCTCGGTTTCGTCAACGGCCTGGCGATCATCATTGCGCTGGCGCAACTGGAGCATTTCAAGAGCGGTGAAACCTGGCTCAGCGGCACGCCGTTGTACGTGATGGCCGGGCTGGTGGCGGTCACTATGGCGATTGTGTACCTGTTGCCGCGCCTGACCCGTGCCGTACCGCCCGCGCTGGTGGCGATTCTGGGGGTGGGCCTGGCGGTGTATCTATTGGGTTTGCCGACCCGCACATTGGGGGATATGGCGCATATCGCCGGTGGCTTGCCGACCTTCGCGTTGCCGCAGATCCCCTGGACCCTGGAAACCCTCGGCATCATCGCGCCCTACGCGTTTTTGATGGCGATGGTCGGCCTGTTGGAAACCCTGCTGACCCTCAACCTCACCGACGAAATCACCGAGACCCGTGGTTACCCCGACCGTGAAAGCGTGGCCCTGGGCGCGGCGAATATGGTCTCGGGCCTGTTCGGCGGCATGGGCGGTTGCGCGATGATCGGGCAAACCGTGATCAACCTCAGCTCCGGCGGGCGCGGACGTTTCTCCGGGGTGTTTGCCGGGGTGATGATTCTGTTGTTCATTCTGTTTCTATCGCCGCTGATCGAGCGGATTCCGCTGGCGGCATTGGTGGGCGTGATGTTCGTGGTGTCGCAACAGACCTTCGCCTGGGCGTCGTTGCGGGTGATCAACAAGGTGCCGCTCAACGATGTGCTGGTGATCATGGCGGTGACGATCATTACCGTGTTCACCGACCTGGCCACCGCCGTGCTGTGCGGTATCGTCATTGCCGCGCTGAACTTCGCCTGGCAGCAGGCGCGGGAGCTGTACGCCGATGAACACCTGGAGGCCGATGGCAGCAAGCTCTATCGGCTGCACGGCACGTTGTTCTTCGCCTCGACCACACCGTTTTTGAATCAGTTCGACCCGACCAATGACCCGGCTCAGGTCACGCTGGATTGCCGTCACCTGAGCTTTGTCGACTATTCGGCAATTGCCGCGCTGATGACCCTGCGCGAACGCTACGCCAAAGCCGGCAAGCACCTGCGGGTGCTGCATTTATCCGAGCGCTGCAAGAAACTGCTCAAGCGCGCCAAGGTTCACCACGACTGAACCCCTCGCTCCTACAGGGGGCGAGGTCGTTATTACGAGGGGGCAAGGTCGTTATTACGGCCCGACCAGGTCTTCCAGCTCCTGGGCACGGGTCTGGGTCATGTCCAGCACGCAGCCTGTGCCATTGACCTGATCAATCGTGCCGCCAGTGGCACTGCCGGCGAAGGCGCAATTGGCGTCGCGGTATTTGATCCACAGGCGCTGCACGTCTTGCAGTTGCTGTTTGCGGGCGCCTTCCTGGGCGGCGAGGGCGGTCTTGTAGGCGCGGTTCAGGCGGTCGTCCTGCACCTTGGTTTGCTTGGCGTTGCAATTGACCATGTCTGCGGTGGAATTGGCGCTATCCATGCATGTTTTCAAGGCAGCGTTGTCGACGGCATAAGCGCTGCCGCACAAGAGCAGGACGCTGGCGGCGATTGTGGTGCGAATCATGAGCGGTTTCCTGGGCAGTGGATGCGCAGTCTATGACTCAAGGGCGGCGTTTGAGTTTCCGCCTTCTCTGATCTTCATGTAAGAACACCCCCCGAATTTTCATCCGGCAACGTCGGGCATGTCCCCAAGCGACAGCGCTTATCCGTGGGCGAAAATTACTTTCATAAAAATTGAAAATCCTCCTCGGGAATGATTTATGAGTTTCACAACCAATTCGACGTGACCCTTTCCGAGGAGTACCGCATGGCCGCATTACCGGGCTTCGGGCTGTTGGCATACGCTGCCATCGCCATCATTGCATTGATCGTGCTGATTGCACGCTACCGACTCAACCCCTTTATCGTGATTACCCTGGTGTCCATCGGCCTGGCGCTGATGGCCGGGATGCCGGCGGACACCATCATGGGGTCGTACGAGGCGGGTGTCGGCAAGACCCTGGGGCATATCGCCCTGGTGGTGGCGCTGGGCACCATGCTCGGCAAGATGATGGCCGAATCCGGTGGCGCCGAGCAGGTGGCGCGCACGCTGATCAACCGCTTCGGTGAGCGCAATGCCCACTGGGCGATGGTGTGCATTGCGTTCCTGGTGGGGCTGCCGCTGTTTTTCGAGGTCGGTTTTGTGCTGCTGGTGCCGATTGCCTTTACCGTGGCGCGGCGCGTGGGCGTGTCGATCCTGATGGTCGGGCTGCCGATGGTCGCCGGCCTGTCGGTGGTGCATGCGTTGGTGCCGCCGCACCCTGCGGCGATGATGGCGGTGCTGGCCTATAACGCCTCGGTCGGGCAGACGGTGCTGTATGCGATCCTGATTGGCATCCCCACGGCGATCATTGCCGGGCCCGTCTACGCCAAGTTCATCGTGCCGCACATTCATTTGCCAGCGGAAAACCCGCTGGAGCGCCAGTTTATCGAGCGTGAACCGCGTACGCGCTTGCCCAGTTTTGCGCTGACCATGGGCACCATTCTGTTGCCGGTGGTGTTGATGATGATCGGCGGCTGGGCCAATGTGATTTCCACGCCGGGCAGCGGTTTCAACCAGTTCCTGTTGTTTATCGGTAACTCGGTGATTGCCCTGTTGGTGGCGACCCTTGTGAGTTTCTGGACCTTGGGCCTGGCCCAGGGCTTTAACCGTGAGTCGATCCTCAAGTTCACCAACGAATGCCTGGCGCCGACCGCCAGCATCACCTTGCTGGTGGGCGCGGGCGGCGGGTTGAACCGCATCCTGGTGGACGCCGGCGTCACCCATGAAATCCTCGGCCTGGCCCATGCGTTCCAGTTGTCGCCGCTGGTGATGGGCTGGCTGTTCGCCGCGTTGATGCGCGTCGCCACTGGCTCGGCCACGGTGGCCATGACCACCGCGTCCGGGGTGGTCGCGCCGGTCGCCTTGGGCCTGGGTTATCCACACCCGGAATTGCTGGTGCTGGCGACCGGTGCGGGTTCGGTGATTTTCTCCCACGTGAACGACGGCGGCTTCTGGCTGATCAAGGAATACTTCAATATGACGGTCATCCAGACCTTCAAGACCTGGACCGTACTCGAGACCCTGATTTCGCTGGTCGCCTTCGGACTGACCTACGGTCTGTCCCTTGTTTTATGAGCCTGTAACCCGGAGCCCCCATGGACATCCTCTACCAGATCCGCGCCCGCCAGGACGCTTTCAGTGCCGGCGAAGGGCGTATTGCCAAGCTGATGCTTGAGGATGTGGGCTTTGCCGCCTCCGCCAGCCTGGAGGAGTTGTCTGCACGGGCCGAGGTGAGTACCGCCACCTTGTCACGCTTTGCCCGCAGCGTGGGCTGCCGTGACTTGCGCGATTTGCGCCTGCAATTGGCCCAGGCCAGTGGTGTGGGCAGCCGCTTCCTCGACCCAGCCGGCAAGCCAGAACAGTCGGCGTTTCATCGGCAGATCCTGGGGGATATCGAGGCGACGTTGCGTCAGCACCTGGCGGGTTTCAATCAGCGCAGCTTTGGCGATGCGGTAAAGCTGTTGGGCAAGGCGCGGATGATCCATGCGTTCGGTATGGGCGGGCCGTCGAGCCTGTGCAGCGATGAGTTGCAGGTGCGCCTGGTGCGGCTGGGCTATCCGATTGCCGCCAGCCATGACCCGGTGATGATGCGTGTCACGGCGGCGACCCTGGGGCCGGAGCATGCGCTGATCGTCTGCTCACTCACGGGCCTGACCCCCGAGTTATTGGAGGTGGTGACGCTGGCGCGCAACTACGACGCGCGGATCATTGCCATCACCCTTGCCGATTCGCCCCTGGCGCAGTTGGCGGATGTCGTGCTGCCGCTGCAATCGGCGGAAACCAGTTTTATCTACAAGCCCACTGCGGCCCGCTACGGCATGCTGCTGGCTATCGACCTGCTCGCCACCGAGCTGGCGCTGGCCCTGCCGGACGACAACCAGGAACGCCTGCGCCGGATCAAACTGGCCCTCGACGATTACCGCGGCGGCCCTGGCAGCCTGCCACTTGGAGACTGATATGAAGTACGACACGCTGATTCGCCAGGCGCTGATCATCGATGGCAGTAACACCCCAGGGTATGTCGCCGATGTGGGCGTGCACGCAGGGCGCATCCGCACGATTGGCGACTTGTCCACAGCCCGGGCCGAGCAGGTCATCGACGCCCATGGCCGAGTGTTGGCGCCGGGTTTTATCGACGTGCACACCCACGATGACACGGTGGTGATTCGCCAGCCACAGATGCTGCCCAAGCTCAGCCAGGGCGTGACCACGGTGATTGTCGGCAACTGTGGCATCAGCGCCGCGCCGGTCAGTTTGCGCAGCGACCCACCAGACCCGATGAACTTGCTGGGCACCCGCGAGGCGTTCTCTTATCCACGGTTTGCCGATTACCGCGCCGCAGTGCAACGGGCCTGCCCGGCGGTGAACGTCGCCGCGCTGATCGGCCACACGGCGCTGCGCAGCAACCATATGGACGACCTGCACCGCACCGCCACACCCTATGAAATTGCGGCCATGCGCGTGCAGTTGCAGGAAAGCCTGGAGGCCGGTGCCCTGGGTTTATCCACAGGCCTGGCCTACGCCAGCGCGTTCAACGCCGAGACCGATGAGGTGCTGCAACTGACCCAAGAGCTGACGGCCTACGGCGCGGTGTACACCACCCACCTGCGCAGCGAGTTCGAACCGGTGCTGGAGGCGATGGATGAAGCGTTCTTGATCGGCCGCGAGGCGAGGGTGCCGGTGATCATTTCTCACCTTAAATGCGCCGGAGCCGGTAATTGGGGGCGCAGCCCGCAGCTATTGGCGGCCCTGGAAGCGGCGGCAAAAGATCATCCGGTGGGCTGCGATTGCTACCCCTATGCCGCCAGCTCATCGACCCTGGACCTCAAGCAAGTCACCGACGCGTTTCGCATCACCATCACTTGGTCCACACCGCACCCGGACATGGGCGGGCGCGATTTGCAGGACATCGCCGCCCAGTGGGGCGTTTCACTGATGGATGCCGCCCGCCGTTTGCAACCTGCGGGCGCGGTGTACTACGGCATGGATGAGGCAGATGTACGGCGCATTCTTGCGCATCCGTTATCGATGGTGGGATCGGATGGGTTGCCTGAAGACCCGTTTCCTCACCCGCGCTTGTGGGGCGCCTTCCCTCGCGTACTGGGGCATTTCAGCCGGGATGTCGGTTTGTTCCCGCTGCACACGGCGGTGCACAAGATGACCGGCTTGTCGGCGGCGCGCTTTGGGTTGGCCGAGCGTGGTGAGATCCGTGAAGGGCACTGGGCCGACCTGGTGTTATTTGACCCACTGCGGGTGCGGGATGTGGCCGATTTCAAGGCACCCCAGCGCGCGGCTGAAGGGATTGAGGGTGTGTGGGTCAATGGCGTATTGAGCTATCGCGAAGGGCAGGCCAATGGTGAGAGAGCAGGCCGGTTCCTGGCGCGCAACGGGGATTTGCGTGGCGGGTTTTCGTCTCTATAGTTGGGGTTCTTTTAGATGGAGCTGTTGCCATGCACTTAGGAAAAGTCACCCCCATCCTGCGGATTTTCGACGAGGCCAAGGCGTTGGAGTTCTACGTCGATTTTCTGGGGTTCAAGGTTGATTGGCAGCATCGCTTCGAGGCGAATTTTCCGTTGTACCTGCAAGTGTCGCTGGGGGAGTGTGTGCTGCATTTGTCCGAGCATCATGGCGATGCTTCGCCAGGGGCGGCCGTGCGGATCCAGGCTCCAGGCGTCGACGCGTATCAACAGCAGTTGCTGGGCAAAGCGTACCGTTATGCCAAGCCAGGGGTTGAAGATACGCCCTGGGGGACGCGGGAAATGAGCATCCGCGATCCGTTTGGGAATCGGTTGGTGTTTGTTGAGGGCAGCGAGGGCTGACGGGTAAATGGCAGGCAATAAAAAACCGCCTTAGTAGGGCGGTTTTTTATTGCAAACCCAGTGAGTGGCTGGGGTTTGCTATCTCAAAGGACGCATTGACCCGCACGTGGATACTACCGCCGGTCACGTCTTCACGCAACACGGAACGATGGCCGGCATGGATACTTTAGGCATCTTTCTCTTGCCTGATTTGACTGCAAAAGCTTGCAATGAATCTATCGGGCGATACTGGATATTTGACCACTGTTGGACACACCTTAGACGGGAATGTTGGTTAGGATCTTCCCCGTTCTGCGTTTGTCGCTTTTGGGTGGGCCGGGTATACGCGCGAATTCTGGACCGACCGCCACGGGCTAGTAATCCGTGCCGGATTGATGCGGAAGGACCACTGGCCCGGCCACCTCAAAGGACGCATTGACCCGCGTCCAAAGGCTCACGTGTTCCGGTAAGTGCGCTGGAGGTAAGGCCCAACTCAAGGAGGGCCGAGTATGTCTAAGTTTGCACGACGTACGTGGAACCTCGTAGTGAATGCTCTACGTGTTTATCACGTGTGGACATTCCTGCGGGACAGCTTTGATGACCTGTAAGGTCTGAGAAGTGGAGCCGCCTCGGCTTAAATTGAGGCGGCTTTTTTGGTTTTTTAAACCCGGAAATGACTGACCATCTGCTGCAACTGGCTACCCAACCGTGCCAGTTCCACACTCGACTTGGCCGTCTCATCACTGGCAGTCGCGGTCTGCTCGGACACATCACGCACGTTCACGATACTGCGGCTGATCTCTTCGGCCACGGCGCTTTGCTGTTCGGCGGCCGCGGCAATCTGCTGGTTCATCGACTGGATATTGGACACGGTGCGGGTGATGTTTTCCAAGGATACCCCGGCCTTGCGCGTCAGTTCGACGCTGCTGTCGGTCAGGCTGCGGCTGTTGTTCATCACGCTGGCGACTTGTTGGGTGCCGTTCTGCAAACCTGCCACCAGGCCTTCGATTTCCTCGGTGGATTTCTGTGTGCGCTGGGCCAGGCCGCGTACTTCGTCGGCGACCACGGCAAAGCCACGGCCGGCTTCCCCTGCACGCGCAGCTTCAATGGCGGCGTTGAGGGCCAGCAGGTTGGTCTGTTCGGCCACGGCCTTGATCACGTCCATCACGCTGCCGATCTTGTTGCTCTCTTGTTGCAGGTGCGTCATGGCATCGGTGGAACGCGCCACTTCGGCCGCCAGGCGTTCGATCTGGGCGATGGCTTCAGCCACCACTTTATCGCCTTCGCGGGCTTGGCCGTCAGCGTCGGAAGCGGCTTGGGAAGCCTGCTCGGCATTACGCGCAACTTCCTGCACGGTGGCGGTCATTTCATGCATCGCGGTGGCGACCTGATCGGTCTCGATCTTCTGGCTGTTCACGCCGGCGCTGGTTTGCTCGGTCACCGCTGACAACTCTTCGGCAGCGCTGGCGATCTGAGTGACGCCGTCGCGAATGCCGCTGATCAGCTCGCGCAGGGTGGTGCCCATGCGCTGGATGCCTTGCTGCAACACGCCCAATTCATCACGACGGGTCACCTGGATGTTGTGGCTCAGGTCACCCGAAGCGATGCGTTCTACCACGGCCAGCGTTTCCTGGATCGGACGGGTGATCTGGCGCGTGATCACCCACGCGGCAATCACGCCGACCAACAGGGCCAGCAAGGTGCTGATCAGTTGCAGGCTGCGGGCCTGGGTGCTTTCAGCGTCGCGACGTTCCAGTTGGATGTCGTACAGCTTGTCGCTGATCGTCACGATGTCGGCGCCCTGGGTGGTCATTTCGGCACGGGCGGTGACGATATTGGCGTTGGCCGCTTTGTAGCTCTGTACCGCACTGCGATAAGCAACGAGGGCGGTTTCCAGTGCGGACAATGCGCTTTGCTGCCCAGTACCGAAGGCAACGCTGAGGCCTTTCAAACCCGCAACAGCTTTCTCCAGCTGTGTAGCAGCGCGCGCTTCGGTTTCTGCGTTGGGGCTATTGGTATAGCCGCGCACTTCGTAGCGAGCCTGCAGGAATTCGTTCTTGGCCTGGGTCACGGCCACAAACTGCGTGAAGCGTTCCGGGCTGTCGGGTGACTGCTGCACACTGGTTTCCAGCGCATTGATTTGAGCGTTGGCGATGTCGGCCTTGGCGCCCATGACATCGCGCGCAGCGTTGCCATTGCGGTAGGCCTCGCGCATTTTGTTCAGGGACTGGCGGTAAGCGGTAATGACGGCTTTCTGCTCATTGAGCAGTTTGAGGTTTTCCGGGCTCTTGAAGCTGTCGAGCAGCTTCTGTTGCTGGGCGGCGAAGGCATCGAGGCTGGTCTGCACGTTCTGCGCCACGGCTTCGTCACCGTTGGCCAGCATGTATTGCAAGCGCACGATACGCAGCTTGGTCAACGAGGCGTTGAGCTGGGTGATGTCGCTCATCCAATTGCTACGGTCGATCAAGCCGCCCAGGCTGGTCCAGCCCGTCAGCGCCAGGACTGAAGTAAGGACCAACACCAGGCCGAAGCCCAGGCCGAGTTTGAGATTGACACTGATGTTACCGAACCAGCTGTTCATCGAAAGCTCCTTGAAGAGTGATGTCTGTCTGCTGGACGGTGTGTTTTTGTTTGAGCCAGCCAAGATGTGTAGGGCTGTATCGGCGGGAAAGGATGATTCTGAAATACTTTTATTGCCGAGCGACGAAGGGTCGCTGGCGCGCTACGGCAATGCCTGGGTGGGGCTGATCACGGCCCGCTCATGTGTGCTAGTCTGCGGGCCCTTTTAGTTCTGGGCGGCGCGGGAAACTGTGGCGTCCTACAGCGGAGCCTCTTCATGTCCGAAGTTAATCTGTCCACCGACGAAACCCGCGTCAGCTACGGTATCGGCCGTCAGTTGGGCGACCAACTGCGCGACAACCCGCCACCGGGCGTCAGCCTGGACGCGATCCTGGCCGGCCTGACCGACGCGTACGCAGGCAAGCCTAGCCGTGTTGACCAAGAGCAAATGGCGGCCAGCTTCAAAGTGATCCGCGAAATCATGCAAGCCGAAGCTGCTGCCAAGGCTGAAGCAGCAGCAGGCGCTGGCCTGGCTTTCCTGGCGGAAAATGCCAAGCGTGAGGGCATCACCACCCTGGCTTCCGGCCTGCAATTTGAAGTGCTGACGGCCGGTACCGGCGCCAAGCCGACCCGTGAAGACCAAGTGCGTACTCACTACCACGGCACCCTGATCGACGGCACTGTGTTCGACAGCTCCTACGAGCGCGGCCAGCCTGCAGAATTCCCGGTTGGCGGCGTGATCGCCGGCTGGACCGAAGCCCTGCAACTGATGAATGCCGGCAGCAAATGGCGCCTGTACGTGCCGAGCGAACTGGCTTACGGCGCTCAAGGCGTTGGCAGCATCCCGCCGCACAGCGTTCTGGTATTCGACGTCGAGCTGCTCGACGTTCTGTAAGACCCGTACCTGTAGGAGCGAGCTCGCTCGCGAAGAACGTCAACGATAACGCGTAAAACCTGGTTTAACGCGGTGCCTTTGATATCTTCGCGAGCAAGCTCGCTCCTACAGTATTTGCCGTTGTTTCTCATGGATGGAACTTGCCATTGAGCTCCGTCGCCGGGCGCAACGCTCGCGCATAGCAGAACAGAAACAGATTCCTCACCACTTCCTTCAGCACCCCAGGCTCACTGGAACTCAGGCCGTTTACGTCCAGATCGCCCTGGTCCTGCAGCTCGTTCAACGCTTCTTCTTCAAGCACCGCACAGACTTCGCCGGTTTCCCGATGCAGGATTCGCAGGTAAGGGTGTGGACGGTCCAGCCAGGCATCTATCAAATAAGTCATGTTCGTTCTCCTTGATGGGTTTCAATGAGAATAATTCTTATTCGTAGAATAGCAAGCGTCTATTGGCAGTTTCTGTTTTTTTCTGTGTGGGTATTGCGTTCGATCAACGCAGAGGGCAAAACGCCATCCCGCGGCGGGCGCGGGATGGATGCAGCAGATTCAGACCTTGCGCACGAACTCGGACTTGAGTTTCATCGGGCCGATACCGTCGATCTTGCAATCGATATCGTGGTCGCCGTCGCACAGGCGGATGTTCTTGACCTTGGTGCCGACCTTGACCACCAGGGACGTGCCCTTGACCTTGAGGTCCTTGATCACGGTGATGGTGTCGCCGTCCTGCAGGACGTTGCCCACAGAGTCTTTCTTCACGGTTTCATCGCCAACCACTTCGGCCTCGCCAGTGGCGGACCATTCATGGGCGCATTCCGGGCAGATCAGCTGGGCGCCGTCTTCGTAGGTGTATTCGGAATTGCATTTGGGGCAGGGAGGCAACGTGCTCACTAAAGCTCCTAGAAAGTCAGTGATGGCTAAAAGTCGCACATTATATAGGGTTTTAAACGCGGGTGGGGTTGGACTCGTCCTAATGTGGGAGCTGGCTTGCCTGCGATAGCGGCAGTGAATTCACTACAGTCATCGCAGGCAAGCCAGCTCCCACATTAAAAAGTGCTAGTTCAGTGAGTACGGGCGACCGCAAACTCACTCAGCTCAACCAGGGCATCCCGGTATTCGCTGGCCGGCAGCGCTTCCAAGCATGTGATCGCCCGCGCCACGTAGTCACGCGCCAGTTGCGCGGTGTACTCCAGGGAACCCGAGGCTTCCACAGCGGCACGGATGGCTTCCAGGTCTTCGATCCCGCCTTTCTGGATCGCCTTGCGCACCAGGGCAGCCTGTTCCGGCGTGCCTTCGCGCATGGTGTAGATCAGCGGCAAGGTCGGCTTGCCCTCGGCCAGGTCGTCACCGACGTTCTTGCCCAGGGTTTCGGCGTCGCCCTTGTAGTCGAGCAGGTCATCCACCAGTTGGAACGCAACGCCCAGGTGATCACCGAACGTGCGCAGGGCCTCGGCCTGTTCGGCGGTGGCGCCACACAGCGCGGCGGCACTGTGGGTAGAGGCTTCGAAGAGCATCGCGGTTTTGCCGCGAATCACTTCCATATAGGTTTCTTCGGTGGTGCTGGCGTCGCGGACTTTAGAAAGCTGCAACACTTCGCCTTCGGCGATGATGCGCGTGGCCTGTGAAAGAATCTTCATCACCGGCATCGAGCCCAGCTCGACCATCATTTCGAACGAGCGCGAATACAGGAAGTCGCCCACCAACACGCTGGGCGCGTTGCCCCACATCGCGTTTGCGGTCTCGCGACCACGGCGCATGCCGGACATGTCGACCACGTCGTCATGCAGCAGGGTGGCGGTGTGCAGGAATTCGATGGTGGCGGCCAGCAGGCGCAGGTCGTCGCCTTGACGGCCCAGGGCCTTGCCGCACAGCAACACTAATAAAGGACGCAGGCGTTTACCGCCCGCCGACGTAATGTAGTCGCCAATTTTGGAGACCAGCGGCACTTTAGACGTCAGCTGCTGCTTGATGATGCCGTCGACGGCGCTAAAATCGTCCGCGACCGCGCGGTAGAAAGCTTGGGGTTGCATCAGCGACAGTCGCTCCAGAAGGGTTGCGCGGCATGCTAGGACCCTCACCCCCGGGTGTCAAGGCGCGATAGACGGCCCCTTGCAACGCCTCTTTACCTTGCGTACAATCGCGCACCCTGAACTTCCTGGGCAGCACCTGCCTTACGCAATTGCATTCGGGACGTCCATCCCATGCAGCCATGCCAGCCAATACCTCTTCTTATAAAGCGCTGGGTGAGCAGGATTATCGGAGAAATACCATGTCGTACGCAGTAATTGTTACTGGTGGCAAGCAATACAAAGTCGCCCCAGGTGAATACCTGAAGATCGAGAAACTGGAAGTCGCTACTGGCGAATCCGTTACTTTTGATCGCGTTCTGTTGGTCGCCAATGGCGATGACGTGAACATCGGCGCTCCAGTTGTTGCTGGCGCTACCGTTGTGGCTGAAGTGATCTCCCAAGGTCGTCACGATAAAGTCCGCATCATCAAGTTCCGTCGTCGTAAGCACCACATGAAGCGTATGGGCCACCGCCAGTGGTACACCGAGATCAAAATCACCGGTATTCAGGCTTAATTTCAGCCTAATTCCTCACTAGGAGAATTGACTCATGGCACACAAAAAAGCTGGTGGTAGTACCCGTAACGGTCGCGACTCAGAAGCCAAACGCCTTGGCGTGAAGATGTATGGCGGCCAGAAAATCATTCCGGGCAACATCATCGTGCGTCAGCGCGGCACCCAATTCCACGCCGGTTACGGTGTTGGCATGGGTAAAGATCACACCCTCTTTGCTAAAATCGAAGGCGTGATCAAGTTCGAAGTAAAGGGCGCGTTCAACCGCCGTTACGTGAGCGTTGTCGCAGCTTAATTGCGAGATCGCTGGAAAAGCCCTGTCTTGCGACGGGGCTTTTTCGTTTGTGGAGTGAGTCTCTTGCAAAGCTGTCTGTGATGAGCTCAGGCGCTGGTTTGCGGTCGCTGATTGAGGTCGCTGCGCTCATTTTTGCAAGAGTCTTATGTCTTGGTTTCTTAAGCTCGTCCATGCGGCGAGAGGCGTTTTGTTATGAAGTTCGTTGATGAAGTTTCCATCCGAGTAAAAGCAGGCGACGGCGGTAACGGTTGCATGAGTTTCCGTCGCGAAAAATTCATCGAAAACGGTGGTCCAAACGGCGGTGACGGCGGTGACGGCGGTTCCATCTACATGATGGCCGACGAAAACCTGAACACCCTGGTCGACTACCGTTACACCCGGCATTTCGATGCTGAGCGTGGCTCCAACGGCGGCAGCACCGATTGCACCGGTAAAAAAGGTGAAGACCTGGTACTGCGCGTACCGGTCGGCACCACGATCATCGACTCCGCCACCCAGGAAGTGATTGGCGACCTGACCAAGGCCGGCCAGAAGCTGATGGTTGTGCAAGGCGGCTGGCACGGTCTGGGTAACACCCGATTCAAGTCCAGTACCAACCGTGCACCGCGTCAGACCACGCCGGGCAAGCCGGGCGAGCAGCGCGACCTGAAGCTGGAAATGAAAGTACTGGCGGACGTAGGCCTGCTGGGCCTGCCGAATGCGGGTAAAAGTACCTTCATTCGCTCGGTATCGGCCGCCAAGCCGAAAGTCGCCGACTACCCATTCACGACCCTGGTGCCAAACCTGGGCGTGGTCAGCGTAGACCGCTGGAAAAGCTTCGTGGTTGCCGACATTCCTGGCTTGATCGAAGGCGCTTCCGACGGCGCAGGCCTGGGTATTCGCTTCCTCAAGCACTTGTCCCGCACCCGTTTGCTGCTGCACCTCGTCGACATGGCACCGCTGGATGACACCAGTGCCGCCGATGCCGCCGAAGTCATCGTCAGCGAGCTGACCAAGTTTAGCCCGGCCCTGGCCGAGCGCGATCGCTGGTTGGTACTCAACAAGTGCGACCAGATCCTGGAAGAAGAGCACGAAGAGCGCGTCAAGGAGATCGTTGATCGCCTGGAGTGGGAAGGTCCGGTCTACGTCATCTCGGCTATCGCCAAAGAAGGCACCGAGCGCCTGACCCGCGACATCATGCGTTACCTGGAAGACCGTGCCGACCGCTTGGCGGCCGACCCGGTGTACAAGGCCGAACTCGCCGAGCTCGACCAGCAGATCGAAGACGAGGCCCGCGCCCAGTTGCAGGCCCTGGACGACCAGCGTGCCCTGCGCCGCAGCGGCGTGAAGTCGGTCCACGACATCGGTGACGATGATTGGGACGAAGAAGACGTGGATGATGAAGACGGTCCGGAAATCATTTACGTGCGTGACTGATCCGTTGCGATAAACTTGAACGCCGCTCCCTGGAGCGGCGTTTTGGTATCCGGGTATAACGTTATGGGCAGCGCTGGGTCGCGCGGCCCTCACTCTAAGGTTGAAGATGATGCGGAGCAAAGTGACAGGTGCGCAGCGCTGGGTCGTGAAAATCGGCAGTGCGCTGTTGACGGCGGATGGCAAAGGTCTGGATCGCGCAGCCATGAGCGTCTGGGTCGAGCAGATGGTGGCCTTGCATGAAGCAGGCGTTGAGTTGGTGCTGGTGTCGTCCGGAGCGGTTGCCGCCGGGATGAGCCGCCTCGGCTGGACCGCGCGACCCAGCGCGATGCACGAACTGCAAGCCGCCGCCGCCATCGGCCAGATGGGCCTGGTGCAAGCCTGGGAGTCCAGCTTTGCCGAGCACGGCCGTCACACGGCGCAGGTGCTGCTGACCCATGACGACCTGTCCGACCGCAAGCGCTACCTCAACGCCCGCAGCACCTTGCGCGCGCTGGTGGAACTCAAGGTCATCCCGGTCATCAACGAGAACGACACCGTGGTCACCGACGAAATCCGCTTCGGTGACAACGACACCCTGGCCGCCCTGGTGGCCAACCTGGTAGAGGCCGACCTGTTGGTGATCCTCACCGACCGCGATGGCATGTTCGACGCCGACCCGCGCAACAACCCCGATGCCCAGCTTATCTACGAAGCCCGCGCCGATGACCCGGCGCTGGATGCGGTCGCCGGCAGTGTCGGCGGTGCCCTGGGCCGCGGTGGCATGCAGACCAAGCTACGCGCCGCGCGCCTGGCGGCGCGTTCGGGGGCCCACACCATTATCGTCGGCGGGCGCCTGGAGCGCGTGCTCGATCGCCTCAAGGCCGGTGAGCGCATCGGTACGCTGCTGTCGCCGGAACGCGGCATGCTGGCGGCACGCAAGCAGTGGCTGGCCGGTCATCTGCAAACCCGTGGCACGCTGGTGCTGGACGCGGGCGCAGTGGCGGCGTTGTCCCAGGGCAACAAGAGCCTGCTGCCGGTGGGTGTGAAGTTGGTGCAGGGCAGCTTCCGCCGTGGCGAGATGGTGGTGTGCGTTGCGCCAGACGGTCGCGAGATCGCCCGTGGCCTGGCCAATTACAGCGCCTTGGAAGCACAGAAGATTATTGGACAACCCTCCGACGCCATTGTCGGACTCTTGGGTTATATGGCGGAACCGGAACTGGTTCACCGCGACAACCTGATCCTGGTTTAACCATAGGAAATACACGATGCGCGTGATGAAGGGATTGCTCGGCCTGCTGTTGGCCATGCCGCTGCTGGCCTCGGCCGAAGAAGTCGGCCAGGTATCGACGGTGTTCAAGTTTGTCGGCCCCAACGACCGGATTGTGGTCGAGGCGTTTGACGACCCCAAGGTCGATGGCGTGACGTGCTACCTGTCGCGTGCCAAGACCGGCGGTGTAAAGGGCGGCCTGGGCCTGGCCGAAGACCGTGCCGAAGCCTCGATCGCTTGCCGCCAGGTGGGCCCGATCCACTTCAAGGGTGAACTCAAGGATGGCGACGAAGTGTTCAAGGAGCGCACCTCCCTCGTATTCAAGACCATGCAGGTCGTGCGTTTCCTCGACAAGAAGCGCAACACCCTGGTGTATCTGGTCTACAGCGACCGCCTGATCGAAGGCAGCCCGCAGAATGCGGTGACAGCGATTCCGATTTTGCCCTGGCCGACCGCTCAGTAACCTGCAGGCGAGTTTCGTCACCGGCGTCTATGATTGCAGCTTTGCCGGTTGTAAGCTCCGAAGGGCTGCAATGCAAAGAACATGGGATATCTGGAGTTCGTCATGAGTGCTTTCCACGATCTGAAACTCAAAGCCTTGGACGGACAAGCGCTACCGCTGGCGCCTTTCAAGGGCCAAGTTGTGCTGGTGGTCAATGTGGCGTCCAAATGTGGTTTGACCCCGCAATACGCGGCGTTGGAAAACCTCTACCAGCAGTACAAGGGCCAAGGGTTCACGGTGCTCGGCTTGCCATGCAATCAGTTTGCTGGCCAGGAACCAGGCACGGAGGAGGAGATCCAGCAGTTCTGCAACCTGAACTACGGCGTGACCTTCCCACTGGGCAGCAAGATCGAGGTCAACGGCCCTGATCGGCACCAGCTGTACCGCTTGCTGGCGGGCGAGGGCGCTGAGTTTCCTGGGGATATCACCTGGAACTTCGAGAAATTCCTGTTAGGTAAAGATGGCCGCGTACTTGCGCGCTTCTCACCCCGTACGCCCCCAGAAGATCCCACCATCATCCAGGCCATCGAAAAAGCCCTGACCTGACTCCGACCTCCTGTAGGAGCGAGCTTGCTCGCGAAAAACGCCAACGATAACGCGCGCTTCCTTAAATACGCGACGTCCTCAGGTGCTTCGCGAGCAAGCTCGCTCCTACAGGTATTCGGGTGCTTCTATACCTTAATCATTTAGATCAATAGTGCTATGAGTGGTGCTGTGGCCTGCATATTATCTACGTCATAAATTCCTTTGCCGTGGAGCGCTCCATGCCCGTCCAAGCCTTGTTCAAACCCTTCCAGCTCGGTGCATTGCAACTGTCGACCCGCGTGGTCATGGCGCCCATGACCCGCTCGTTCTCCCCGGGTGGCGTGCCCAATTCCAAAGTCATTGAGTACTACCGCCGCCGTGCGGCTGCCGGTGTGGGCTTGATCATCACTGAAGGCACCGTGGTCGGGCACCAGGCCTCCAACGGCTATCCCAACGTGCCGCATTTCTACGGCGAAGCCGCGTTGGCCGGCTGGAAGAAAGTGGTCGATGCGGTCCACGCCGAAGGCGGCAAGATTGTCCCGCAGCTGTGGCATGTGGGCAGTGTGCGCCGTATCGGTACCGAACCTGATGCCAGCGTGCCGGCTTATGGCCCGACGGAAAAGCTCAAGGACGGCAATGTCGTTGTGCACGGCATGACCAAACAGGACATCAAGGAGGTGATCAACGCCTTCGCCCAAGCCGCCAAGGATGCCCAGGCCATCGGCATGGACGGCGTGGAAATCCACGGTGCCCACGGTTACCTCGTGGACCAGTTTTTCTGGGAAGGCAGCAACCAGCGCACCGACGAATACGGTGGCAGCCTGGCCAACCGTTCGCGCTTCGCCATTGAACTGATCCAGGCCACCCGCGCCGCTGTCGGCCCGGACTTTGCGATCATCTTGCGTTTCTCCCAGTGGAAGCAGCAGGACTACACCGCGCGCCTGGTACAAACCCCTGAGGCGTTGGGCGAGTTTCTCAAGCCACTGTCTGAGGCTGGCGTGGATATTTTCCACTGTTCCACCCGTCGTTTCTGGGAGCCGGAATTTGAAGGCTCCGACCTTAACCTGGCCGGTTGGACGCGTCAGCTCACCGGCAAGCCAACCATCACGGTGGGCAGCGTGGGCCTGGATGGCGAGTTCCTGCAGTTCATGGTCAACACCGACAAGGTTGCCCAGCCTGCCAGCCTGGAGAAACTGCTGGAGCGCCTGAACAACGATGAGTTCGACCTCGTAGCCGTGGGCCGTGCGTTGCTGGTGGACCCGGATTGGGCCGTGAAGGTGCGCGAAGGGCGTGAGGGCGACATCTTGCCCTTCAGTCGTGAGGCGCTGACAACGCTGGTGTAAGGGAAGTGCTCCCTGTGAGGGTCACAGGGAGCACTCGCCTCAGTGATTAATACTCTGGGCGCTTGTTCAGCTCTTTGCTGTGATCAGTCTTGAGTGCGTCTTTATGCCCAGGCTGGCCGTAAGTTGACGGCTCTGCGCGGGATTGATCCAGCCATTGTTGCTGTTGGGTCCATTGTGCCGTTGGCATGTTCACGCCATTGCGTACACCCATTCCATAAATTGCCATTGCGCGGTCTCTCTATTCGTTGAAAGGCCTGCTCTATTGCAGGTGCTACTGATTGGCACCGCACGGCTGCTGGTTCCTATTTTAAATATTAGGCAAAACTTAAAGGGCGTACCCCAGGCGCTTCCCTGCCTGTTGCGAAATACGCCTTCAAGGCACGTAAGGTTGCGCTGAGAGGGCATAACGCTGCGCACACACACCGCGTAACTGCTGCTCGAATTGCTCGATAATCGCCGGCCAGCCCTGGCGGCTGGCATGTTGTCGGGCATTCAAGCGCGCTCTGCGTAGCGTTTCACGCTCCTCCAGCAGCCAGATGGCCGCATCGCAAAACGCATCTTCATCCCCCGGCATTGCCAGTGCGCCGCTATAGCCATGGCGCAGATGCTGGCTTGCGGCCGCTTGATCATAAGCCACCACACCCAGGCCAGAAGCCATCGCTTCAAGCACCACATTGCCGAAGGTTTCGGTCAGGCTTGGGAACAGGAACAAGTCTCCTGAGGCGTAATGCCTTGCCAGCTCCTCGCCGCGTTGAGCTCCGCAGAACACGGCATCGGGCAAGTCGCGTTCCAGTGACGAACGCTGGGGGCCGTCACCGACGATAATCAGCTTCATGCGCCGCGTGGGGTAGGTGTCTTGCAATGCCTCAAAGCAGCGCTTGAGCAACCCAAGATTCTTCTCCTGGGCCAGACGTCCCACATGCAGCACGGCAATATCGTCGTTCGCCAAGCCCCAATCATCACGCAAGGTGTTATTGCGTTTGGCTGGGTGGAACAGTTGGCTGTCCACCCCTCGCGACAACATGCCCAGGCGCTCAAAATGCCGGCGCTCCAACTCTAGGCGCTGGCTGGCGCTTGGCACCAGGGTCAGGCTCGAGCGGTTATGAAACCAGCGCAGGTAATGGGTAACCACGCGGCTCAACAGGCTCAAGCCATACTGCTTCGAATACTGCTGGAAATTGGTATGAAAGCCGCTGACCACGCTGATGCCCAGGCGCCGCGCGGCGCGCAACGCCGAGAGCCCCAACGGCCCTTCCGTGGCGATATACAGCACATCCGGGCGCTGGCGCGTCCAGCGGCGCAGCAACTTGCGCATTGACGATTGGCCCCATTGCAGGCCTGGATAGCCCGGCAGGGGCCAGCCGCGGCACAGCAGCAGTTCATCGTCGCTGGGGCGGCTTTGGTCGGCACTCTGGCGTGGGCGTACCAGCTCTACCTGATGGCCGCGTGAGCGCAAACCTTCGCACAGACGGCCAAGGGTATTGGCCACCCCGTTGATTTCCGGCGGGAAGGTTTCGGTAATGAGGGTGATGTGAAGCGAGGCTGTCGTCATGACCCACAGTGTCGGCGTGGGCCATGTCGCCATTGTGTCAGTGCGATGATGGATTTATGACTTGGCCACCGCTGGCTGCGCCATCGCTTCGGCGCCTTGTTCACGCACCCAGAACAACGTTGCCCCGGCCACCGCCGCTGGCATCATCAGCAGGTTGACCACCGGCACCAGCAGCACCAGGTAAACAATGCCGCCAAAGCTCATGCTCTGCCAGCGCTTCTGGCGCAGCCACGCGAGCATTTCGTTCCAGCCCAGCTTGTGGTTGTCGGCCGGGTAGTCGATGTACTGGATCGCCATCATCCACACGCCAAACAGCAGCCACAGCGGCGCCGCGATCAGGTTGACCACCGGGATGAACGACAGGATAAACAGGCCGATGGCACGTGGCAGGAAGTAACCCAGCTTGCGCATCTCCCGCGCCAGGGTGCGTGGGACCATGGCGGCCAGTTCAGCCCAACTGAACGGCGGGAAGTCATCGGTGCCACGTACCACGACCTCGACTTTCTCGGCGAGAAACCCGTTGAACGGTGCGGCGATAATGTTAGCGAGCATGGTGAAGGTGAAAAACACCATCAGCACCACCAGCACCACAAACAGCGGCCACAGCAGGTAATTCAAAAAGCCTAGCCAGTGGGGCAGCGTCGGCATCAAGCTGTCGACCCACAGGCTGAACTGATGGCCGGCAAAATAGATCAACCCGACGAACAGCACCAGGTTGATCGCCAGCGGCAGCAACACAAACAGGCGCAGGCCAGGGCTCAACACCAGTTTGAGGCCTTCACGCAGGTATTGCGGGCCGGAAAGAGCAGGGGCGGGCATGGAGTACTCCGAGCAAAATGGCGAACGCGCCGACCTTACCGGCTTTGCACCTGATGTGAAAGCGCGGGCAGGTAGGCGACATCCAGGGTTACAAAGGTGTCCATTAACTCAATTGCGCGCATAGAGAACACCTATGAGCTGGATTGTTAATGCGTATTTCCTTAATCTTGCCCCCCTCGATACGCTGCACCCATTATTTTCAGGACCTGGCGAGTCAAAGCCTTCCCCAAGTGCTTCGCCGTCCTTTTTTATTCTCGCCGCCCTGTGGTCCGGGCGGTCGGTAGGAGTGAGTCATGTCTGATACCCGTCATTCCCGAGTGATTATCCTCGGTTCCGGCCCTGCCGGTTACAGCGCCGCTGTCTACGCTGCCCGGGCCAATCTCAAGCCGCTGCTGATCACCGGCATGCAGGCGGGCGGTCAGTTGACCACCACTACTGAAGTCGACAACTGGCCGGGCGATGTCCACGGCTTGACCGGCCCGGTGCTGATGGAGCGTATGAAAGAACACGCCGAGCGCTTTGAAACCGAGATCGTCTTCGACCATATCAACAAGGTCGACTTCTCGAAAAAGCCTTACAGCCTGACCGGTGACAGTGGTGTGTACACCTGCGACGCACTGATCATCGCCACCGGCGCCAGTGCACGTTACCTGGGCCTGCCGTCGGAAGAAGCGTTCATGGGCAAGGGCGTTTCGGCCTGCGCCACGTGCGATGGTTTCTTCTACCGCAACAAGCCGGTTGCCGTGGTCGGCGGTGGCAACACTGCCGTGGAAGAGGCGCTGTACCTGGCCAACATCGCCAGTACCGTGACCCTGGTTCACCGCCGCGAGACCTTCCGCGCCGAGAAAATCCTGATCGACAAGCTGCATGCCCGTGTCGCTGAAGGCAAGATCATCCTCAAGCTCAACGCCACCCTGGATGAAGTGCTGGGCGACAACATGGGCGTGACCGGTGCTCGCCTGAAGAACAACGACGGCAGCTTTGACGAGCTGAAAGTCGACGGCGTGTTCATCGCCATCGGCCACACCCCGAACACCTCGTTGTTCGAAGGCGTGCTGGAAGCCAAAGACGGGTACCTGGTGGTGCAGGGCGGCCGTGAAGGCAATGCGACTGCGACCAACATCGAAGGTATCTTCGCTGCCGGCGACGTGGCAGACCACGTCTACCGCCAGGCCATCACCTCGGCCGGCGCCGGTTGCATGGCGGCCCTGGATGCCGAGCGTTACCTCGACGGTTTGAAGGACGCTTCGTTCTAAACCCGTTGAATTGAAAAAACCGGCGAAAGCCGGTTTTTTTATGCCTGCGATAGCCATAGGTATCTACACAACTTCGGTATGGCGCCGAACCTGTGGCGAGGGCGCTTGCTCCCGTGACGGCCGGACAGAGCGACTCGCTTCGCATCGTGGTTACCGGTCAGTTAAGCGGTCATCGCTTTCTGTAGGAGCGAGCTTGCTCGCGAAAAACGTCAACGATAACGCGTGCTTGCTGAATGAACGCGACGCCTTTGAGTTTTTCGCGAGCAAGCTCGCTCCTACAGGCATTAGGCAAGCCCGGCGCCCACATTGAGCGGGGTCGGCTATGCAATCAGCGGCGGGTCAGAGGCTGTTCAGCAAACTTCACTGTGGCCAACCCATGGGCAATCAGTGCCCGAATATTGCCATGGTCACTGCCGTCCGGAGTGGCCACTACCGACCGGTAATGCTCGCCAAACGCCAGCAACGTTTCCTGATCACTCAGCCCTTCCAGCAGCGCCAGGCCCAGGGTCTTGCACGACCCTTCATTCTGCCCTG
The DNA here is from genome assembly GCF_014268375.2 of Pseudomonas salmasensis. Classification (NCBI taxonomy): domain Bacteria; kingdom Pseudomonadati; phylum Pseudomonadota; class Gammaproteobacteria; order Pseudomonadales; family Pseudomonadaceae; genus Pseudomonas; species Pseudomonas salmasensis. The sequence goes on along the minus strand of NZ_CP077083.1, from coordinate 2,492,065 downwards.
CGGCATTTTCCACACCGCCGTTGGTGAAGGCTTGCGGCTGGTAGTCGTAACCGGCGGCGATAAAGGCCAGGGTGTCGGCAAAGGCGTGTTCGCCGCTGTTGAGGCTGGCGCGCAGGGTATTCAAATCAGTCATTGGTTCTGGCTCTTTCTTAACGGGTGTAGGTGAGATTACCTATAGTAACTTTTTCGAGGTTATTTCGAACCACATGCAAGCTGATGGGCGGGTTAGAAGGTCTTACTCGCGCCGGCCACTATTGTTGCGCTGCACAGGTTATCGAAGCCGGTAAAGCTGGTGCATTCGGCTTTTGAAAGGTCAGTGTCGATATAGCTCAGCGACCAGTTAACGCCGACCAACTCTCGGCTGAGCTTGATTTCCCAGTTGTGATAATCGGCACGACCGTTGCCGTTGTTACTGAAAAATACATCGTCTTTGTAGTCGACGTATTCATAGCGAGCTTCCAGGCCGACCTCTGCGGGCAGCACGGTGTGGTAACCGATTAACCACGACGACAAGTCCTCGTCTTGTTTACCCTTGTGGAACTCGCCATGTTCATCCTCGTAGTCAGGGCCTTTCATGTTGCGCACGTATTTGCCGCCAAGCAGAACGCCGTAAACATCCAGGACAGTCTTGAGTTCACCCTGGTTGTAATCGCTTTGGCGCGGGTACTCATACTGCGTGTAGAAAGTGTCCAGGCTGATGCCGTCATGGATTTGCCAAAAATAGCCGGCGAAATATTCGATTTCCTGACGCGTTTTGGAGCCATTGCCAAAGTCGACATTCGAGGTCCAGACGCCGGCATACAAACCACTGGCGTGGTTGAGGGTAATGCCCAGTTGTGCGGCAGGGTCACCCTGGGTTTGCGAGATGCCACTGGTGCGGTAGTCACTGACCAGTGCGGGGTTGATGATGAGCTCGAAGCTGTCGTTGAACTCGACGGCTTGAGCGTTGATCAGTGGGGTCAAGGCGAGCGCTGCGAGCATGAAGACGGAAAGTGCGTTCATAGAAGTCTCTTATTGTTATGAGTGTGTGAGTTATTCCAGGCGCGACCGTGCCCAGCGCCGCTCTGGGAGCGGCGTCAGGTGTTTTGCGTAATATTGAGCGAGTGAGTCAGATTTGTTTGCCGGAGAAGAAGGTGTTCAGGACCTTGGTCTCGAATAGCTCGTCGTCGCTGACCTTGAACACATCGCGATCAAGGACGATCAGGTCAGCCTGCTTGCCGGGTTCCAGCGAGCCGATCTGTTGATCCAGGCGAAGGGTTTTGGCGGCATTGAGGGTGTAGGCGTAGAACATGGTCTGGCGATCAAGGCTTTCCTTGGCGTTAAGCACCCCCAATGGGCCTTTACGCGTGCTGGCCTGAGCAATGGCATTCCACGGGTTGGGACCAGAGACGGGCCAGTCACTGCCGCCCGCGATGGTTGCACCCGCGTCATGCAGGGATTTGGCGGGGTACAGGTGCTCGTAGGCAGACGTACTGAGGTAAGGCTTGACCAGTTCTTCGGTGTAACTCTCGCTGGTGGCCCACAGCAATTGCATGGAGGCAATGACCCCAAGTTGCTTGAAGCGAGGGAAGTCTTCTGGATCGACCACTTGCAAGTGGGCGAGGCTATGGGCCACAGGCGCTGGGTTGAGGCGGCGCGCATAAGCAATGCCATTGAGGGCTTCACGTACGGCACGGTCGCCGTCCGCATGCACGTGCAGGATCCAGCCGCGTTTTTCCGCAGCCACCACCAACTCACCGAAATGCTTCGGATCGATCAGCAACTGACCGCGTTTATTACTGTTTTTGTAGGGGACGATGACCGCTGCGGTCTGCCCTGGAAACTCCATGATGCCGTCAGCAAAGATCTTGAGGCCGGGGAATGTCAGGTTGGGCACACCCTCGAATTTTTTCATCACCTTGGCCACGACTTCCAGGTCGGCCGGCTTGCTTTTGGAGTGGGTCAGCATCAAGGCGGCGACGTGGGCACTGAGTTCGCCCTTCTCGGCCAGTTCGCGGTAGAACGGCAGCACGCCGTAGCTCTGCTCCGTTGCGGTGAAGTCGAACAGCGAGTCGCCATTGCCGGCATTTGATGCCGCATCCATCCACGCGGTGACGCCATAACCGTTGTTGACCTTCACCGCTTCGCGGGCGGCCTTGAGCATGGTCTCCTTGCTCGGTGCAGGAACCTTATTACGCACCTGATCCCAGCGAGACTCGGCAAAATAACCGGTGGGGGTGAAGTCGTTTTCGTGACCGATGTAGTCACGCTCGTTCGCAGGCAGGCCTTTTATCAGTGCTGCATCGACTTTCACACGCTTGAGCATGGCGTTGTTGGCCCAGCCGGTGTGGCCGTCGATGCCACTGAGCACCAGCGGTTGGTCGGCCCAGCGGCCGTGGTTGAAGATCTTGCCCAGTTCGCGGCTTTTATCCCAATAGGCCGAGCTGGTGCCGGCAATTAAGATGACGTCCCCGGATCTGGCCCGGCCTGCCTTATCTTGCTCGATGATCCATTGCTCAAGCTCGGGCAATGGCTTTTCTTCATCCAGCAAGTTGGCACCCAGGCTCGCGAGACTTGCAGACACCGGATGGCTGTGAGTATCAATCATGCCGGGCATCAACACCTTGCCCGCAAGGTCGAACCGTTGAGTGTTGGCATCGGCGAGGGCATTGATCTGCGCGTCGCTACCGACTTCGAGGATTTTTCCGTTTTCCACCGCCACCGCTTGAGCCAGCGCTTGGCCGGGGACACCGGTGAAAACCTTGCCATTGGTGAATACCAGATCGGCTGCTGCCATGGCCTGCAGTGAGGGGATCGCTAAGATGGCGGCCAGAGCACAGGGGGTAAATCGCTTCATTCAAAGCTCCTTTATTGATTTTGTTCTATTGAGGTTTTAGCGACGCAGCACATCAATGGCCGGCGAACGCACGGTTCCTTGTTTGAAGTCGATAATGCGGGCGCCAGAAGGCTGGCCTCTATCCGATTTACGCTTGCGTGCGCGCCTCATTTTGGTGCGCAAGCGCTTGGGGGCCGATTCAGCGGGGACGTAAGAGTGTGCGGCTGGGGAGTTCACCAAAAAGCTGGTAATAGGCCTGGGAGAAACGGCCCAGGTGCCAGAATGACCAGCGCATGGCGATTTCCGCCACGGTCGTCTCTGCGGGCACCCTGCGCAGTAAGTCGCGGCGGGCAAAGTTCAATCGGCGTAACCGCTGCCATTGGCTGGGTGATACACCGATAGAAGACGTGAAGCGTTGTTGCAACTGACGAACAGACACCCCGGCGCCGTTGGCCAGTTGCAACACATTGAAGTGTTCTTGCGGGCTGGCCATGACCAGGTCGAAAACCCGTTGGATAAGACGGCGGTCATGGGCTCGGTGTTTCAGGCTTGCCAGGTCCGGCGTCTGGCTCGGGCAATCGAGGATATACAGGCAATCGTCGACCAGCTGTTGTGCCAGCCCTTCTTCAGGCACCGGGGATTGCCCCACGGCCAACCGTTGAAGCGTGCTGCTCAACCAGTGGCCAAAAACCTGGCTCTGCCGGGAAACCAGCGGGGTGAGGAGCATGCCATCCAGGCTGCTCAAGTTCAGGCAATCAAGTTGCTTGAGGTATTGAGGGCCGATCACCACCGCGACTTCTTTATAGTTTTGCGGGGTAACCCAGGTGTTCTGACTGTCCTCGTTGAGCAGGTACAGCGCCCCGTCACTCGTATCAAAACTAAAGACCAATGAACCGACGGGCGCATGGAAATGCTGCTCTACCCGCGTGTTCATCTGCTCTTCATACACCTCGATGCCGTCCAACTGCATGTAGACGACCTTGCCCCGGAAATACCCTGGGGACATTTGCTGGTAGTGTTCCTGCCAGCCGGAAATCGCCAGTTGCTGATCCACATCCGCAGTATCAAAGGTTTGAATCTGCATGCTTTTGCGTTCCTGGTTTTTCCCGCGGGCCGGCCCCACGTCGTGAGGGCTTAGCGCTTAACCCTGGGGGTTGCTTTTGGCAAACGCGGCCTGTTGGTCGGCGTTGGCTTCTTGCTGGTATTGGGCTTTCCACTCGGCGTACGGCATGCCGTACACCACTTCACGGGCGTCATCGAGGCTGAGCTCGATCTGGCGCTCGTCGGCCTCGGCCTTGTACCACTTGGACAGGCAGTTGCGGCAGAAGCCGGCAAGGTTCATCAGGTCGATATTCTGCACATCCTTGCGGCTGTCCAGGTGGGCTACCAGTCGGCGAAAGGCGGCGGCTTCGAGTTCGAGGCGTTGTTGGTCGTTCATAGGGCTCACTTGCTATCAGCGGCTGGCGGCCAGAGTGATCGAAACCGACTCGGCAAAACGCAGCGCGTGGGGTTTGTCTACTTCGACTTCGGCGTACAGCACCGATTCGTTGCTCATCACCAGGTCCAGCAGTTCCTGGGTCAGGCGCTCCAGCAGGGCAAAGCGATTGCCCTCTACGTGAGCGATGATGGCCTTGGTGATGGTGCGGTAGTTCAGGGCGTGGTCGATGTCGTTGTCACGTACGGCTTCCTGGGCGGCATACAGGATGGTCAGGTTGATCAGCACATCCTGCTTGTTGAGGATCTCGTCCTCGTTGATGCCGATAAAGGTGCGCAGGCACAGGTCCTTGACCCGGATACGCGCCATGCCTGGTTGAAGTTGTGGCATTGCTACTTGCTCCGTCCAATCAGTTGCAGGAACTCCATACGGGTGGTGTTCGACTCGCGAAAGGCGCCGAGCATCACCGAGGTGTTCATGGTTGAATTCTGTTTCTCTACGCCGCGCATCATCATGCACATGTGTTTGGCTTCGATCACCACCGCCACGCCGGCGGCCTGGGTCACGTCCTGGATGGCGTCGGCGATTTGCCGCGTGAGGTTTTCCTGGATCTGCAGGCGCCGGGCGAACATGTCGACAATGCGCGCCAGTTTTGACAGGCCCAGCACCTTGCCGGTCGGAATATAGGCCACATGGGCCTTGCCGATAAAGGGCAGCAGGTGATGCTCGCACAACGAATACAACTCGATGTCCTTGAGGATCACCATCTCGTCATTGTCCGACGCAAACAGCGCGCCGTTGACGATTTCTTCCAGGTTCTGCTCATAGCCATGACACAGGTACTGCATGGCCTTGGCGGCACGCTTGGGCGTATCGAGCAGGCCCTCGCGCTGTGGGTCTTCGCCCAGGCCCTTGAGGATTTCGCGGTAGTGGTGGGGCAGGGATAAGGTCATACAACATCCTCAAAAACGGCTTACTTGATATGCCGCCCACCGTTGACGGTCAGGGTGGTACCGGTGACATAGGGGTTGTCCAGCAGGTAACGCACGCTCTGGTAGATCACCTCGGGCCCGGGCTCGATGCCCAGGGCCGACTTGGCCAGGACCTTGGCGCGATAGGCTGCGTCATCGCCTTCGTTGAACATCACCATCGCCGGGGCGATGCCGTTGACCTTGATCAGCGGCGCAAACTGCGCGGCAAACGATAACGTGAGGCTGTCGAGCCCGGCCTTGGTGGCGCAATAGGCGATGTGCTGCCGGCTGCCCTTGCGCACCACGTCATCGCTGATATGCACGATATCGGCGGGTGTCGAACGTTGCAGCAACGGTGAACAATGCAGGTTGATCAGGTACGGCGCAAGCATGTGCACGCTGAACATGTCGATAAAGGCACGGCTTTCGTCGCCCGGGGTTTCGGCGACCCAGGCTGAAGCGTTGTGGATGATTGCGCGCAGGCTTTGGGTATGGGTTTTCACTGCGCCAATGAAAGCCAGCACGCCGGCTTCGCTGGAGAAGTCGGCAAACACGCCGATGGCACCCCGCTCACGCAGCGCCTGCACGCCGGGGCGTTCGCTGCGGTAGCTGAACATCACCGATTGGCCCTCATCCAGCAGGCGCTCGGCGCAATGCAGGCCGACACGCTGGCCGGCACCGGTGATCAGAATCGGAGCGTTGGTTGCATTCATGGGAGGCTCAAGTCGCTGGCAGGCTCAAACTATACCAGCGCCCCGGCCTCCCTGTACTCAAGCGGCGGCTTCGGTGACCTTGCGAGGGGGCGAAGGGTGCAGCCAGTTCGCCAGCAGGTGGGTCGACAGCGGTATAAAAAGGTAAACCATCAGCGGGGTCAGGGCAGCGGTGCTCACCAGTACACGGCTGAACAGGTCCAGCTCATTGAGCAGCGAGCCCAGGCCGAAGTTGAACAGCAGCGATACCGGGAAAAATGCCAACCAGATGGCCACCGCCTGTTTCCAGCGTGGCGGGCGGGCACCTACTGCGCCAAACCAGCCATCGATACCGCTGACACGGTGCTCCGACGGGTCGGCAAACAGCTCGCTGCCACGGCTCAGCCACGCGCCGCGCGAGGCGGAGAATTCCCACGCATGCAGGGTTTTTTCATCGGCAAAGCGGAAGATGATCTGGAACTCATCATCATGAGGCGGCGGGGCCAGCACGCCGGAGCCCAGGTAACCGGGGAAGTCAGTCGCCAATTGCTCGCCTTCGCGCAGCCAGGCCATCAACTCTTCGTAGCGACCCTTGGCCACGCGGCGCGCAACCATCAAGGTGACGGGTGAGGTAGACATCGTATATCTCCAAGTCAGCAGGTGCGCCAGGCCGGGTAGGCGGCGCACGAACGAAGCTGCGGGGTGATGCAGCGACGCAAAAGAACAGGCAAGGATTATTCCGGATTTGCCCAAATACGCCAGAAACTTCGGATGGATCGCCGTAGATCTTGAATCATGCAGTTCAATCGGCGTTAAATAGTATTCAAATTCATACAAGTTTTTTGACCGCTGATGCCCGAAATCACTGCGCCTCTTCGCGAAACGACACCCGACAGCCACACTGACTGCGAGGGGCTGTTTCCGATTCGTGAAGTGGCAAGACTCACAGGCGTAAACCCGGTGACCTTGCGTGCGTGGGAGCGTCGCTACGGTTTGATCCAGCCTGTACGCACCGAAAGTGGGCACAGGCTGTACTCAAGCACCGATATCGACACCGTGCAGCGTATCCTCGACTGGATAGAGCGTGGCGTGGCGGTGAGCAAAGTCGGCAAGCTGCTGGCGCGCGATCCACAAGCCAGCGAACCGGCCACGGCGTCACGCAGCGATACCGAACTGGAGTGGCGCCAATGGCAGACGCAACTGCGGCAGGCCATCAGTGCCTTTGATGATCGGGCGCTTGACCAGTTGTACGGCCAGATTTTCAGCGTCTATTCGACGACCGTGGTGTTCCAGGACATTTTGGTCCCGCTGTGGCAGCAGTTGTTACGTCACCAAGGCCGCTTTGGCCAAGCCAGCGAGTGGCTGTTCTTCGACAATTTCCTGCGCTCGCGCGTCGCGCGATGCCTGCAAATGGCCTGTGCCTCGCCCGTGCCCAGGGTGTTGCTCTCGGCCATTGCCGGAGAGTGCCGTGAGCTGGAGTTGCTGGTGGCGGGCTTGTTGATGTCGAGCGAGAAGCTGGCGGTCAAGGTCCTGGGCGTTGGCCAGCCACTGGATGAGTTGACGCTGATCTGCGAACGCACCCGGCCGCAAGCCCTGGTGCTGTTTTCCAACCATGCCCCTGGCACAGATCTGGCGTCGCGACTCAATCGTCTGGCCTTCACCCTCGATTGCCCGTTGCTACTGGCTGGAGAAGCGTCGGACCTGGCAGAACACAGCCTGGCAGGGTCGCCGATTGGTTGCCTGGGCAATGATGGACGCTTGATGCCGCGCCGCTTGCAGCAACTGCTCAGCGGCCATCTGGGGCCCGAGTCTCAGGCGTGAACGTGCGGATGCACCAGGCGGTGTTGGTGCAGAATGAACTGGCGTAGCCGTTCGATCTCATCGGCATCGCTCTGGCTCAGGCGATAAGCGAACAGGCCACGGGCGGTTTCGCGCTCCAGTGTGCCGCGCAGGGCGATGCGCTCGTAGCCGGAAGGGCTGAACCACAAGGAAAAGGTCTTCGGCGGTTTGACCCGGCCACGCACTTCTACCAACACCCCTTTGAATGACACTTCGTGCACCCACAACGCGCTGGGGTAGCCCTTGATGTTTTCCAGCGCCACCGGCGTTTCAAGGGCCAGGCGCCACGGGCGGATCATCGGCCCGTCTTCAAAAATGCTCGGTACGCCCAGGCGCAAATGCACAGCGTGAAACTCATCTTCCACCAGGTGCAACGGGAAGGTGAGTTGCTGGTTGTCGAACTGCGCCTGGATGGTGACCTGGTCGTGAGCCGCTAGCCGCGTGAGCAGATCGCGAATCTGTGCCCCGCCATTAACCGTCAGGCTCGACCATGCATCCCGCAGGTTGAGCTGCGGGTTGTGCTGCATGTCCTGGATAAAATCCAGTTCGTCCTGCGTCAATAGCGTGTCGCGTTGCATTGATCTAGCTCAAGGCTGAGGCATTAAAAAGCCATTATCGCTCTAAAGACCGCGTTTTTTACAGTTTGTTAAATCCACTCGTCGCCTTGAGTGCCGCGAGCTCGCTCTTGAGCTCGGCCAACTGGGCTTCCAGTTGGGCGACACGCTGTTGCGCCTTGACTTGGAGGGTGACGTCTTTTTGCACGCCGACGAAATACGTTTGCTTGTCGACCTCGTTGTACACGGTCGAAAGCGACAGCTCGTTCCAGAAATGAGTGCCGTCCTTGCGATAATTGCGCAGGATCTCGCGGCAGGCGCCGCCGTTGTCGAGCGCCTCACGAATGGCCATCAGAGCCGGTTGGTCGCGGTCGCCCGACTGCAGGAAGCGGCAGTCCTGATACAGGATCTCGTCCAGGGTATAGCCGGTCAGCCGTTCGAAGGCTGGGTTGACGTAGATCAGCGGTTTGTCTTTGCCTTCGCGTTCGGCAACGACGATCCCGTCATTGGACGCATTGACGACCATTTGCAGCAGTTTGGCGTTAATCATAGAGCGGTCCCTGGCCTGATTTTGACTTTGCCAGTTTATGGCAAGTCTGGAATGTTGCACGGTGCGCACTGAAATATTCCCACAGGCTGCTAATATCCCACGCTTTCACTCAACTACAGGATCAGATTGATGAAAGTCGCCATCCTCTCCGGCTCGGTCTACGGTACGGCTGAAGAAGTCGCTCGCCACGCGCAAGAAATCCTCAAGGACGCAGGCTTCAACGCCTGGCACAACCCTCGTGCCACGCTGGCAGACGTGCAGGCCTTTGCTCCCGATGCATTCCTGGCCGTGACCTCGACCACCGGCATGGGCGAGCTGCCCGACAATCTGCAACCGCTTTATTCGACCATTCGCGACCAACTGCCCGCCGCCTGGCGCGGCCTGCCAGGTGCAGTCATCGGCCTGGGCGACGCCAGCTACGGCGATACCTTCTGTGGCGGTGGTGAACAAATGCGCGAATTGTTCGCCGAACTGGGTGTCCACGAAGTGCTGCCAATGCTGCGCCTGGACGCCAGTGAAAGCGTTACTCCGGAAGCTGATGCCGAGCCTTGGCTGGGCGAGTTGGTCGCTGCGCTGCGCGGTTGAATTCCCGAGAGCGCCGTTATTGACGGCGCTTGTTTGACCCATATCTGTACTATTCTCATGACTGACTCGCTCAGTCATCAAGCTGGCTGCCAAGGCAACTCCTTGCGCCTCGGCGTCTGACTAGACTGGCTCTCACTTTAGACACCATAAGAAGTGCGCCAAGGAGGTCATTGCCATGAGCCTAGCCCCTGCTCCATCACCACAAAACGTCAAAGCCCAGGTCAGCCCCGCCGAATGGCAAACCCGTGTGGACCTGGCGGCCTGTTATCGGCTGGTGGCCATGCACGGCTGGGATGACCTGATCTTCACGCATATTTCGGCGAAGGTGCCGGGCACTGAAGATTTCCTGATCAACCCCTATGGGCTGATGTTCCACGAGATCACCGCGTCGAGCCTGGTCAAGGTTGACCAGGCCGGCAATAAGCAAATGGACAGCCCCTACGAGATCAACCCGGCGGGCTACACCATCCACAGCGCCATCCACGAAGTGCGCCACGACGTGACCTGCGTGCTGCACACCCACACTGCTGCGGGCGTGGCGGTGTGTGCGCAAAAGCAGGGTGTATTGCCCATCAGCCAGCAATCGCTGTTTGTACTATCCAGCCTTGGCTATCACGCCTATGAGGGCGTGGCGCTCAATCATGAGGAAAAGGCCCGCCTGCAAGCGGATCTGGGCCAGAACAATTTCCTGATGCTGCACAACCACGGCCTGCTGACCTGCGCCGGCAGCATCGCCGACACCTTCCTGATGATGTTCACCTTCCAGCGCGCCTGCGAGATTCAGGTACTGGCCCAGAGCGGCGGCACCGAGTTGATCGCCATCGAACCGCAGATTCTCGCCGGTGCCAAGGCGATGGTGGCAGCTGTCACAAAAAGCGCCCAAGGTATGGGCGGTGCGCTGGCCTGGCCGGCACTGCTGCGCAAATTGGACCAACAGGACCCTGGGTATAAAAGCTGATGCCACTCGCCGAAATACCGCTCAGAGCCTGGCGCAAGCGCGGCCAGGACTTCGTCTTTCGTGGCCACACCGTGCGGTATTGGGTGGCCGGGCAGGGCGAGCCGTTGCTGCTGATTCATGGGTTCCCCACGGCCAGTTGGGACTGGCACTACCTGTGGCAGCCCCTGGCCCAGCGCAACCTGGTGATCGCCTGCGACATGCTCGGCTTTGGCGACTCGGCCAAACCCTTGGACCACGACTACTGCCTGCTGGAACAGGCCGACTTGCAACAGGCGCTGCTTGAGCACCTGCGCGTAGAGCAGCCGGTGCATGTGTTGGCTCATGACTACGGCGACAGTGTCGCCCAGGAATTATTGGCCCGGCATTACGAGGGACGGTTCCAGATGGCGAGCTGTGTATTTCTCAACGGCGGGCTGTTTCCGGAAACCCATCGGCCGGCGCTGGTGCAAAAGCTATTGCTCAGCCCGTTGGGCTGGATGATCGGCCGGGCCTTTGGGCGCAATGCCTTGGCCAGCAGTTTCAACCAGGTTTTCGGCCCCCAGACGCGGCCCAGTGAAAGCGTGCTGGATGATTTCTGGAGCTTGATCAGTTGCAATGACGGCCCGCGTATCCTGCACAAACTGATCGCCTACATTCCCCAGCGCCGTCGCCTGCGCGAGCGTTGGCTGGCGGCCATGCAGCAAGGCGAAGTGCCGTTGCGGGTGATCGACGGCGAAGTAGACCCGATTTCCGGTGCCCATATGGTCGAGCGCTATCGCCAACTGGTGCCCGAGCCCGACACGATAAGGCTGGCCAATATCGGCCACTACCCGCAGATCGAGGCGCCGGTCCAGGTGCTCAGGCACTACCAGGCGTTTCGTGAGCGCATCGGCCAGCCCTCACCGCGTGCGGCCTATTCCTGAGCCTGCGCATCATCCCGCTGCCTTATCAAGCACCATTCAGCCCTGGCCGTCTTTATTGTGACCAAAGGCTGCGTGCGTGACACTCTGCCTATTCCCATTGTCGCCAGCGGAGTTCGGTATGAGTGAGTCAGTGCAGTTTCAGGATAAGGTCGTGATCGTCACCGGCGCCGGTGGTGGCTTGGGCCAGGCCCATGCGCTGCTGTTCGCCAAGCACGGGGCCAAAGTGCTGGTCAACGACCTGGGGGGCTCAACCCAAGGCGAGGGCGCCAACGCTTCGGCGGCTGACCGGGTGGTGGCGCAGATTCGCGCGGCGGGCGGCATTGCCGAAGCTAACCATGATTCGGTCACCGACGGCGACAAGATCGTACAGAACGCCCTGGATGTCTTCGGCCGGGTCGACGTGGTGGTCAATAACGCCGGCATCCTGCGCGACAAGACCTTCCATAAAATGGATGACAGCGACTGGGACTTGGTTTACCGGGTGCATGTCGAAGGCGCCTACAAAGTCACCCGCGCCGCCTGGCCGCATTTGCGCGAGCAGGGTTATGGCCGGGTGATCTTCACGGCGTCGACGTCCGGTATCTACGGCAACTTCGGCCAGTCCAACTACGGCATGGCCAAGTTGGGCCTGTATGGCCTGACCCGCACCCTGGCGCTGGAAGGGCGCAAGAACAACATCCTGGTCAACGCGATTGCCCCCACCGGTGGCACGCGCATGACCGAAGGGCTGATCCCGCCGCAAGTGTTCGAGCGCCTCAAGCCGGAACTGGTCAGCCCGCTGGTGGTGTACCTGGGCAGTGAAGCCTGTGAGGAAACCGCAGGCTTGTTTGAAGTGGGTGGCGGCTGGATCGGCAAGACCCGTTGGGAGCGTAGCCTGGGCGTGGGCTTTGATCCCGAGGCGGGTTTTTCGCCGGAAGATGTGGCCGCGCACTGGCAGCAAATCTGCGATTTCGAAGGGGCTGCCCACCCCAAGGACAACATCGAGGCGCTGAAGGAAATGATGGCTAACTTGCAGAAGTTCAGCCTCTGATCATTGCCGGTAAATCAATGAATCCCACGGGGCGTCGATGACGCCCCGTTTTATTTTTGGCATAAAAAAGGCCGCTGCATAGGCAGCGGCCGAAGTAAGACGTTGGATCAAGGAGCGACAAATCAACGTCAGTGAACACCGGGAACAGACTGATTACTGGATCAATCCGCTATAAATCAGCTTTTCTCCCCAATGCGGGAGCGGGCTCTTTGCCCTGAAAGCCAAGCAAGAATAATCGGTTGTAACAGAATGAGTAATAGCAAATCGGGACAAGGACTGTTACCAGATCGGCAATAATTACAGGGCGCCATCGATTCTTCTGATAACCCTTCATCCATCGCATGCATGCCACCAGGCCAACGCCCGGCCAGAGAACCCCGTCATCCTTTCGGGCGACAACACGAATACCTCCTTGGTGCGCTTATCGCTCCTCAAGGGCGGCAGTAGGGTGGGGCCTTCTGTCACTCACCGGGGAAGACGCATGACAAAAACAATAATGCGCGCCATCTTCACGCCACAGGCGCTGGCCACTGCGGTTGCGCTGGGCTGTTGTGCCCAGGCGCAGGCTGTTTCGTTCAATATTGGCGAGATCGAAGGGCAATTCGACTCCTCGCTGTCGGTCGGCGCCAGTTGGGGCATGCGCGATGCCGATAGAGGCCTGGTCGGCACCGTCAATGGCGGTACGGGCCAGGCGTCCACGGGGGATGACGGGCGCCTCAACTTCAAGAAGGGCGAGACGTTCTCCAAGATCTTCAAGGGGCTACACGACCTTGAATTGAAGTACGGCGACACCGGCGTGTTCGTGCGTGGCAAGTATTGGTATGACTTCGAGCTCAAGGACGAAGACCGCGAGTTCAAACCCATCAGCGATCACAACCGCAAGGAAGGCGCCAAGTCCAGCGGTGCGCAGATCCTCGATGCCTTCGTCTACCACAACTACTCCCTGGGCGACCTGCCCGGCACCGTGCGCGCCGGCAAGCAGGTGGTCAGTTGGGGCGAAAGTACCTTCATCGGTAATTCCATCAACAGCATCAACCCGATCGACGTGTCGGCGTTCCGCAGGCCCGGTGCCGAGATCAAGGAAGGCTTGATCCCGGTGAACATGCTGTTTGCCTCCCAGAGCCTGACCAATCAACTGACCGTGGAAGGTTTCTATCAACTGGAATGGGACCAGACGGTGCTCGACAACTGCGGCACCTTCTTTGGTGGGGACGTGGCGGCGGACGGTTGCACCAATAACTACACCGTCGGCAGCCCGGCGATCCGACCGCTGCAACCGGTGGCGGCGGCCTTTGGCCAAGGGTTTGGCGTGACCAATGAAGGCGTGATTGTACGGCGTGCCGGTGACCGCGATGCGCGCGATTCGGGCCAGTTCGGCGCGGCCCTGCGCTGGCTGGGTGATGACACTGAATACGGCCTGTACTTCATGAACTACCACAGCCGCACACCGACCGTCGGCACCCTGACCGCCAATACCAACCTGGCGACCATCGGGCGCATCATCAACACCGCCAACGCCCTGGCGCCTGGCTCTGGCGCTGGTTTGGCGCAAAGCACCATGCTTGGTCGTGGCCAGTACTACCTGGATTACCCGGAAGACATCCGCCTGTTCGGCGCCAGCTTCTCCACCACCTTGCCCACAGGCACGGCGTGGACCGGTGAGATCAGCTATCGGCCCAATGCGCCGGTGCAGCTCAACACCACTGACCTGACCCTGGCCCTGGTCAACCCCATCGCGGGCCAACTCGCCTCACCCATCCGCAGCAATTTCGGTGATGACAACAAAGGCTACCGCCGCAAGGAAATCACCCAGATCCAGAGCACCATGACCCAGTTCTTCGACCAGGTACTGGGCGCCGAGCGCCTGACCCTGGTGGGCGAAGCGGCGGTGGTGCACGTCGCCGGCCTGGAAGACAAAAGCAAACTGCGCTACGGCCGAGACTCGGTGTACGGCGCCTATGGTTTTCAAGGTGACACCGACGGTTTTGTCACCTCCACCTCGTGGGGCTACCGGGCCCGGGCGATCCTTGACTACAACAACGCCATTGCCGGTGTGAACCTCAAGCCCAACCTGTCCTGGTCCCATGACGTGGCCGGTTACGGCCCCAACGGCCTGTTCAATAAAGGCGCCAAAGCCATCAGCGTCGGCGTGGATGCGGACTATCGCAGCACCTACACCGCAAGCCTGAGCTACACCGACTTTTTTGGCGGGGACTACAACACCCTGACCGACCGCGACTTCCTCGCCCTCAGCTTCGGCGTGAACTTCTGATCTGGCTTAAAAGAAGGACAAGACCCTATGCGTAAGATGATTGCAGTGTTGGCCCTGAGCGTATTGGCCGCCAACGTAATGGCGGCGGTATCGCCCGAAGAAGCCGCCAAGCTCGGCACTACCCTGACCCCGGTCGGCGCCGAAAAAGCCGGCAATCCCGATGGCTCGATCCCGGCCTGGACCGGCGGTATCCCGAAAAACGCCGGCGCAGTAGACAGCAAGGGCTTCCTGGCTGACCCCTTCGCCAACGAAAAACCGCTGTTCGTGATCACCGCCGCCACGGTGGACAAGTACAAGGACAAACTCTCCGACGGCCAGGTGGCGATGTTCAAGCGCTATCCAGAAACCTACAAAATCCCGGTATACCCCAGCCACCGCACGGTCAACTTGCCAGCGGACATTTACGAATCGATCAAGCGCAGCGCCGTGAATGTGAAGGCGATCAACGACGGCAACGGCCTGGAGAACTTCACCGGCAACCGCTACTACGCGTTCCCTATCCCCAAGAATGGCGTGGAGGTGCTGTGGAATCACATCACCCGTTACCACGGCGGCAACCTGCGGCGCATCATCACCCAGGCCACGCCGCAGACCAATGGCAGCTACACGCCGATCCGCTTCGAAGAGGAAGTGGCGGTGCCCCAGGCCATCCCGGATATCGACCCGGCCAAGGCTGCCAACGTGCTCAGCTATTTCAAGCAATCGGTCACCGCCCCGGCACGGCTGGCGGGCAACGTGCTGCTGGTGCATGAAACCCTCGACCAAGTGAAGGAGCCGCGCCTGGCCTGGATCTACAACGCCGGCCAGCGCCGTGTGCGGCGCGCACCGCAGGTGTCCTACGACGGCCCGGGCACCGCCTCCGACGGCCTGCGCACCACCGACAACTTCGACATGTTCTCCGGCGCGCCCGACCGTTATGACTGGAAACTGGTGGGCAAGAAGGAGATGTACATACCCTACAACAGCTACAAGCTCGACTCGCCGAGCCTCAAGTACGACGACATCATCAAGGCCGGGCACATCAACCAGGACCTGACCCGTTACGAACTGCACCGCGTGTGGGAAGTGGTTGGCACCGTCAAGCCCAGCGAGCGGCACATCTATGCCAAGCGCCACATGTACATCGACGAAGACAGCTGGCAAGTCGCGCTGGTGGACCACTACGACGGCCGCGGCCAACTGTGGCGCGTTGCCGAAGGCCATGCGCAGTTCTACTACGACCACCAGGTGCCCGCCTACACCGTGGAAACCCTGTACGACCTGATTGCCGGGCGCTACATCGCCCTGGGCATGAAGAACGAAGAGAAGAGCAGCTTCGTGTTCGGCTTCGCGGCCAAGGCGGCGGACTACACCCCGGCAGCACTGAGGACGGAGGGCGTTCGCTGATTGCGCATCGAAGTGAGGTTGAAAATGTGGGAGCTGGCTTGCCTGCATTAGCCATAGGTATCTACACAACGCTGTCGCAATCAACGGTAACCACGATGCGAAGCGAGCCGCTCTTGATCTTGCTCTTGATCTGCTTGTGATCTTGATCTCAGGCGCCCCGTTAAACCACGCTGGCCGGAATTCGACAGGGATTTGGGGGGTAAACCGGCAGGGATGCCGGTTTAGCCGCCCCGCGCCATGGATGGCGCGTGGCGGCGGCCCCCCAAATCACTGGCGGATTACGGGCACACCGAGCCTAAGCGAGGTGCCGAGTGGTGGGGCAAGAGCGTTTTGCTTACTTTTGCGCTTTTCAAAAGTGAGCCGCCGTCAGGGCGGAACCCTAAGTAGCCGTTACCTAAATAACGGATATGTACCCGGTCCAACTGTGTTGACTGTTAGGCCGCCTTCGCAGGCAAGCCAGCTCCCACATTTGGACTGCGGCGCGTCAGCTACATCAGCGTCGGCTATCAGGCCGTCACAGGATCAGCGTCGTACCGAAGTTGTGTAGATACCGACGGCCATCCCAGGCAACCCAGCTCCCACACTGAATGGTGTCTACCGCGATTTTTATGGTCTTCAATCACCCCGCTGAATACTTCTTCAACAACCGCCAACCACAGGTCTAGGGTGACGCAACAATAAAAACAGCAGGATGCAGCAATGACCGCCATGACCCGCTGCCTGGACCGTCCTGGATGCATGCCACGGCTGTCCGCCCATCACCTGTTGCGTCCGCGCTTGTCCGGGCTGCTGCTCGCGGCGCAGGCGCGTGTGAAGTTGCTGTGCGCGCCCGTTGGCAGTGGCAAGAGTGCGCTGCTCGCCGAGTGTGCATTGCAGGCGCCGGCGGGTTGCCTGGTTTATTGGATGCCGCTCCATGGCGCAGCACTCAGCCCGTTGGAGTTGTGCACACGGCTGGCGCAGCACCTGGGCCTGGTGTTTGTCGATGAAGCCACTTTGCTGCTCGACCTCAGCCGCTGGCCGAGCCCCACGTGGCTGTTTCTGGATGATTTCTGCCGCCTGCCGGCCCCCGAGTTGGACGCGTTGCTTGATCGTCTGATCAGCGCCAGCAGTGCGCAACTGACGTGGTGGCTGGGTGCGCGGCGGCGCCCGGTGTGCAATTGGCCGCGCCTGTTGCTGGAGGATGAATTGCTGGAGTGCAGTGAGTTGTCTTTCAGCGCTGCGGAGGTCCAGGCACTGCTCGCCCCAGGGCAGAGCGTTGACAGCGTGATGCAGTTCAGCGGTGGTTGGTGTGCCGGTGTGCGCATCGCCGCGCTGGGCGATAACCACCCCGACAAGACCTTGCTGGATTACCTGCAACACGAACTCTTCAGCACCTTGTCCGCGCCACTGGCCGAAGCCTGGCGTGTACTGGCTCATTTGCCGCGCTTTAACCTGAGCCTGTGCGAGCACTTGTTCGGTCATGGCGACGGCGATCAGTACCTGCGCGAGCTACAGGCGCTGGGGACGTTTATCCAGCCCTGGGAAGGCACCAGCGACTGGCTGCAGGTGTTTGCTCCGTTGGCGCGACTGCTGCGCGACGAACCCTGGTCGGCCAAGCGTTCGTGGCACCGCCGCGCGTGCCAATGGTTCAGCGCCGAGCGCGACTGGCAAGCGGCCTTCGAGCAGGCGCTGCTGGCGCAGGAATATGAAGTGGCGGTGAGCCTGTTGCAGCATTTCAGTTTCGAGGATCTGTTTCGCCAGCAGAACGCCGTGCTGCTGTTGAGCCTGCATGAACAGCAGGGCGATGAATTGATGTTGGGGTCGGCGCAGTTGGTGGGGCTGCTCACGGCCGCGTTGTTGTTTGCCGGGCGCTTCGAACAGGCAGCCTTGTGCATCGACCAACTGGCCCGCTTTGCCCCGCAACCGACGGCCGCCGCGCAGCGCTATCTGCTGGCGCGCTGGCAGGCGCAATGGGGCTGGTTGCTGCATTTGAGCGGCAATGCCGAACGCTCTCGCGAGCACTTTCTCGAAGCCCTGCAAGCGTTGCCCGACAGCGCCTGGACATCGCGCTTGATGTGCCTGTCGGGCCTGACCCAGCAAGCCTTGCTGCGCGGTGAGTTGGAGGCCGCCCAACGCTTGAGCCGCGAAGCGCTGTGCCTGGCCCGAGCCCACGGCTCGCTGGTATTGGAGGCCCTGCTGGAGTTGGACCACGCCCAATTGCTGGAGCAGCGTGGCGCGCCGTACCGGGCGCAAAGCCTGTTGGAAACGATGCAAGCGATGTTGGCCGGGCAGCGGCTCACCGCCGGGCCCTTGGTGGGGCGTATTGTCTTGCGCCGCGGGCATCTGGCTTTGCGTCAGGGCCAGGACGGCCTGGCCGCCGAATGTTTCGAGGCTGGCTTGAGCATGTGCCTGCAAAGCCAGGACAAGCGCGTGTTGTATGGTTTTCTGGGCCTGGCGTTGTTGGCAGCCAATCGTGGCGACTACGCCCAGGCCTTCATTCAATTGCGCGACGCCGAGCGCCTGATGCAGCAGCGCCATGTGCCCGACACGGTGTACCGCGCGGTATTGCTGTTGGTCAGTGGGCACTTCTGGTTGCAGCAAGGCCGCGCCGAATTGACGGTGCAGGCCGTGCGCCGGGTGTTGCGTCACTTTCGCGGGCCGTGCGCCAAGCAGGCGCCGCCGGCCACCTTGGAACTGATCCCGCGCCTGGAATATTTGCTGGTGCTGGCCGAGGTCAAGCTGGGCTGTGCCGAGCAACCCATCGCGCGGCTCAATGCCTTGCTCGATACCTCACGGCAACGCGGCATGCTTTGCCTGGAAACCGAATTGCACCTGGTGCTCGGTGAAGTGACTTGGCAACTCGGCGACCCAGCGTTGGCGCGTCGAGCGCTGCAAGCCGGCTTGGCGCTGGCGGAGCGCTGCCAGGTGCAGCAGGCGGTCCGCGAGTTGCGTTTACGTGCGCCGGGGCTTTTAAGTGAATTGGGCCTGGAACCCCAGGCCGCGCCTGCCGGGGCGGCGCAAAACCCGCTGAGCCAGCGTGAGCTGGAGGTGCTGCAACTGATCGCGCTCGGCAACTCCAACCTGGAAATCGCCGATCGCCTGTATATCTCCCTGCACACCGTCAAGACGCACGCGCGGCGTATCCACAGCAAACTCGGGGTAGAGCGACGCACCCAGGCGGTGGCCAAGGCGAAGACGTTGGGCTTGATGGTTTAGCCGCAGAATGCCTGGCGGTATTGGCTCGGCGTGGCGCCCATGGCGTGGCGAAAGCGCTGGTTGAAATGGCTGGCGCTGGAAAAACCGCACAGCAAGGCCAGCTCACTGATCGGTAAAGTGCTGCTGCGCAGCAGGTTTTGCGCTCGCGCCAGACGCCGTGACAGCAAGTACTGATGGGGCGGCACACCGAAGCTTTGGCGGAACATCCGGGCGAAATGGTATTCGGACAGCGCGCACATGGCGGCCAACTGGCCGAGGCTGATGGCGTCTTCCATATGTTGGTCGATGTACTCCACCAGCCGCCGCCGTTGGTGCGCGGCCAACCCGCCTTTCAAGCGCAAGCCTTCGCGGGCGCCGACCTGGCTGAGCAAGGTATGGCTGAGCAGTTCATGGGCCAGGCTGCTGGTCAGCAGGCGCTCGCCGGGTTCGTACCAGTTGAGGCTGACCAACTGGTGAAAACGCCGGGCCTGGAAGGGGTCTTCGAGGAAGGTGCCCTCACGCAAGTGCAGCTCCCGTGGCTCACGGTCCAGCAGGGTGACGCAGCCGAGGGCAAATTGTTCCGGGCTGAAATACAGGTGGGCCAGGCGAATATCGCCATTGATCACCCAGGCTGACTGATGCTCGGCCGGCAGGATGCACAGTTTGTCGGGGCCGCCCTTGAGGCCCGGCTGATCGCGCCGAAAGGTGCCCGTGCCGCCGCCGATGTAGCAGGACAAAGTGTGATGGCTGGGGGCCTGGTAATCCTGGGCGTCATGGTGGTTGCTCCACACGGCCGCAGCCAAGCCGTCACCGAGCTCGGCGCAGGCTTGCAGGCGTGCGTGGGGCGAGCGGTTGAGGGCTTGGAAGACGTGCAGCGATTGCAGCTCTGGCATGGTGTGTTCTCCGACGCCTTGCATCCTACGCTCCACCGCTGGCGCTGTGAGCCCATCGCCCGACAAAAGCGCAAGAATGTGCAAGAACGTTATCCGGGGGGAGGACCACACTGTGGCTCAATCGACGGAGCCGGCTATGAATCTTTTCCTGTATCTACTCACGGTGCTCATCTGGGGCACCACCTGGATCGCGCTCAAGTGGCAGTTGGGCGTGGTGGCGATTCCGGTGTCGATTGTCTATCGCTTCGGCTTGGCCGCCCTGGTGCTGTTCGTGCTGTTGTTGCTCAGCCGCAAGTTGCAGGTGATGAACCGGCGCGGGCACCTGATCTGCCTGGCGCAGGGGTTGTGCCTGTTCTGCGTCAACTTCATGTGCTTTCTCACCGCCAGCCAATGGATTCCCAGTGGCCTGGTGGCGGTGGTGTTTTCCACGGCGACCTTGTGGAACGCGCTCAATGCCCGGGTGTTTTTCGGCCAGCGGGTGGCGCGCAACGTGCTGATGGGCGGGGCGCTTGGGTTGCTGGGGCTGGGCTTTTTGTTCTGGCCGGAACTGGTTGGGCATACCGCCAGCCCGCAAACGCTGCTGGGCCTGGGCTTGGCCCTGCTCGGCACCCTGTGCTTCTCGGCGGGCAACCTGTTATCGAGCCTGCAACAAAAGGCCGGGCTCAAGCCGCTGACCACCAATGCCTGGGGCATGGCCTATGGGGCGGCGATGTTGGCGACCTATTGCGCGGTGCGTGGTATTCCCTTCGAAATGGACTGGAGTACGCGGTATATCGGTGCGCTGTGGTACCTGGTGATCCCGGGCTCGGTGATTGGTTTTACCGCTTACCTCACCCTGGTGGGCCGCATGGGGCCGGAGAAGGCGGCGTATTGCACGGTGCTGTTTCCGGTGGTGGCGCTGAATGTGTCGGCAGTGGCCGAGGGTTACCAGTGGACAGTGCCGGCGTTGATGGGGCTGGTGCTGGTGATGCTGGGGAATGTGCTGGTGTTTCGTAAGCCCCGGGCCATCGTGCCGGACCTCAAGGCTAGCCGGGTCTGAATGAGGGAGCTGGCTTGCCTGCGATGGCCATAGGTATCTATACGACTTCGGTACGACGCTGATTCTGTGGCGAGGGAGCTTGCTCCCGTGACGGCCTGACAGCCGACACTGATGTACCTGACACACCACCATCCAAATGTGGGAGCTGGCTTGCCCGCGAAGACGGCCTAACAGTCAACACAGGTGGACCGGGTACATATCCGTTATTTAGGTAACGGCCACTTAGGGTTCCGCTCTGACAGCGGCTCACTTTTGAAAAGCGCAAAAGTAAGCAAATGTATGGTCAGCCCACCTCCTGCAACCACAGGCGATGAGCGGTAAAGCATGCTTGCGCTAATGTATCCGGGCTCATAGTTGGCAGTTTCACCGCTCGGCCCTTGATGAATAGTCGCTCCCGCCTGTCCTTGAAAAACGCTTCAGCTTCGAAAGCTGTTTTGCTTACCAGGTTTTCAAGCAGGATCTGAGCTGTTTATCGTCATCATCGTTGTCGTCGCAAAAGCCGGTAGTGTTTCGCTCAAGTCACCAACTGCGCGTTGTAGCTGCCTCCACGAGCTAAAACGGCCCATACGATTCTTGCCAATTTATTGGCTAAGGCGCAGGCAACCTTGTTTGGGTGCTTTCGTGCAAGGAGGTCTCTGCACCACCTTCCAAGAGCATCGTTGCGTTTGTCGATCCGCACCAACACTGCCCGCGAACCTTGGACCAGAAGCTTTCGAAGATACTTATCACCACGTTTGCTGATGTTCAAAAGGACGGTTTGGTCGCCTGTTGAGTATTGCCTCGGCACCAGTCCTAGCGAAGCGGCAAAGTCTCGAGCCGAATGAAAATTGGAAGCGTCCCCGATGTCGGCCAGCAGCGCGCTAGCGATGATCGGGCCGATGCCGGGGATGCTCATTAAGCGTGTTCCCGCATCATCAGCTGCCACTTGCTCTTTGATACTTCGGTCAATTGCCTTTATTTCCCCGGTGAGCCGTTTGATCTCTTCCAGCAGATATTCAATATCGCACTTCAGCTGTTGAGGCAGCTCTGCGGCAGGATCGTCCAGAATTTGGTGAATCTGATTCATCGCCGCTTTTGTCGCAGGCAACGCAATTCCAAACTCAAGCAAGAACCCATGAATGCGATTTATGGTTTGAGTTCGATGACCTACCAGCGCCTCTCGAAGGCGGTGCTGGGTCGAAAGCACTTGCTGCTCCACTGTCTTGATCGCGACGTAGCGCGTTCTGGGGCGGGACGCGGCTTCACAGATGGCAGCAGCATCGATGTAGTCGTTTTTATTGCCGGTAACGTAAGGTTTTACATGTTGCGGCGCGATCAACTTCACTTGATGCCCGAAAGATATAAGTTTTCTGGCAAGCCAGTGCGAACCGCCGCAAGACTCCATCACGATGGTGCAAGGCTTTAGTTTTGCAGCGAACTCAAGCAAGCGATTGCGATTGAATTTCTTGCGTAGTACTTCATGGCCTTTGCCGTTGTGCCCGATGAGATGAAAAGTGCTTTTTCCAATATCCAGGCCAAGCAGTTCCAAGGTGTCCATGAGAGGTCTCCTCAAGTAAGTGAGAACCCCGGTAAGTCTAGATTTACCGGGGTTCCCGTGCCGGGCTGACCATCTCATTAACGCTGTTGCCCCACCACTCGGCACCTCGCTTAGGCTCGGTGTGCCCGTAATCCGCCAGTGATTTGGGGGGCCGCCGCCACGCGCCATCCATGGCGCGGGGCGGCTAAACCGGCATCCCTGCCGGTTTACCCCCCAAATCCCTGTCGAATTCCGGCCAGCGTGGTTTAACGGGGCGCCTAAGATCAAGATCAAGAGCAGATCAAGAGCAGATCAAGAGCAGATCAAGAGCAGATCAAGAGCGGCTCGCTTCGCATCGTGGTTACCGTCTGCTGCTGCAGCCCCCACATTTGACTGAGGTGTTTGCTTTATTTGAGGCCCAGGCGCTTGGCCATGCGTCCCAGGTTGGCGCGGTCCAGGCCCAGTTCGCGGGCGGCGCTGGCCCAGTTGTGCTGATGGCGCTCCAGGCAGGCGCTGATGAGTTGGCGCTGGTAATGCTCGGTGGCCTGGCGCAGGTCGCCGCTGACCACCGGGAGGGCTTGGGTCGGTGCTTGTTCGGCCACCGCCGTACTCACGTCGGGCAAGTCCAGGTCCAGGGCGCTCAGGCTGAGAATCTTCGGGCGCTCGCGGCAGTTGCCCAGGGCTTTCAACGCGCTGCGTCCGATCAAGTGCTCCAGCTCGCGCACATTGCCCGGCCAGCTGTAGGCCAGCAGGGCCGCCTGGGCATCAGTGGTCAGGCGCAGGCTGCCCAGGCCCATGCGCGAACGGTTCTGTTCGAGGAAGAAGCCCGCCAACAGCAGCACATCACGCCCGCGCTCGCGCAGCGCTGGCACTTGCAGCGGGTAGACGCTCAAACGGTGGTAGAAGTCGGCACGGTAGCGGCCATTGCGCACCTCTTCGGCAAGGTCGCGGTTGGTGGCGGCAATCAGGCGCACGTCCACCTGGTGCTCCTTGTCCGACCCCAGGCGCTGCAACTGGCCGCTTTGCAGCACGCGCAGCAACTTGGCCTGCACGGTCAACGACAACTCACCCACTTCATCCAGAAACAAGGTGCCGCCATTGGCCAGTTCGAACTTGCCCCGGCGCTCGTTCAACGCGCCGGTAAAGGCGCCGCGCACATGCCCGAACAGTTCGCTTTCGACCAAGGTCTCGGGCAGGGCGGCGCAGTTGAGGCTGATCAGCGGTTTGTCGGCGCGCGAAGAGGCGGCGTGGATCGCCTGGGCCACCAACTCCTTGCCCACCCCGGTTTCGCCGGTAATCAGCACGGTCAGGTCGCTGCCGCCGACCAAGTTGATTTCCTCGACCAGGCGCTTGTGCGCTTTGCTCTGACCGATCATTTCCTTGTGCTGCTGGCCGCTGGCCTGGCGATAGATCTCGGCGCGCTGATGCGCGTCTTCGGCCCGTAGCGCCAGGCGCTCGATGCGTTCAGCCACGTTGACGGTGGCCGCGGCAAGGCTGGCGAAGGCTTGCAGGGCGTCCAGTTCGACCCGTTCAAAGCGCTCGGTATCGAGGGCGTCCAGGGTCAGCAGGCCCCAGGGCTGGTCGTCGATAAACAGCGGGCAGCCCATGCAGTCGTGGACTTCCAAGTGGCCGTGCAAACCGGCGACCAGGCCGTCATAGGGGTCGGGCAATTCGCTGTCACTGTCGAAGCGGGTAGGGCCAGGGCTGCTCAGCAGGATCTCGAAGCGCGGATGTTCGCTGACCTTGAAGCGTCGGCCCAAGGTATCGGCGCTCAATCCGTCCACCGCCAACGGCACCAACCACTCGCCATCCAGGCGTAACAACGCGGCGGCGTCGCAGGGCAGCAGGGCGCGCATGGCTTGCAGCAGGCGTCGGTAGCGCTCGCCTTCGGGCAAGTCCCGTGACAGGTCGGCGACCAGCGGCAGCAAGGTCGTGAGCAGGGGTTGTGCAGTCATAATGACTCCTTGTAGTCCTTATGACTATAAAGTGTAGGAGGTCATACTGACTACATAATATTTAAGTCATTGAAAATAAATGATTTATAAGTTGGCACGATTACTGACTGCCTTAAGGCAATCAGTAAGAAGACCCAGGAGTCTCCCATGCTTAGTGCCCAAGACCGTGCAATCATCAAATCCACTGTGCCCCTGCTGGAAAGCGGCGGCGAAGCGCTGATCACCCACTTTTATCGCATGATGCTGTCCGAGTATCCCGAGGTCCGCCCGCTGTTCAACCAGGCCCACCAGGCCAGTGGTGACCAGCCTCGCGCCCTGGCCAATGGCGTACTGATGTACGCGCGGCATATCGACCAGTTGGACCAACTGGGCGACCTGGTGGCCAAGATCATCAACAAGCACGTGGCCTTGCAGATCCTGCCGGAGCATTACCCTATCGTGGGGGCCTGCCTGCTGCGGGCTATTTCCGAAGTGCTCGGCAGCGAGATTGCCACCCCCGAGGTGATGAGTGCCTGGGGCGCGGCCTACGGCCAACTGGCGGACATTCTGATCGGCGCCGAAGCGGCCATCTACGACGAAAAAGCCCAGGCGCCTGGCGGCTGGCGGGGTGCGCGGGCGTTCCTGTTGGTCAAGCGTGTGGAGGAGAGCGACGAGATCATCTCCTTCTACTTCGCCCCGGTGGACAACGGCCCGATCCTGGCCGCAGCGCCCGGCCAGTACATCGGCCTGAAACTGGTGCTCGATGGCGAAGAAGTGCGTCGCAACTATTCCCTCTCGGCCCTCACCGACACCGGCCTGTACCGCATCAGCGTCAAGCGCGAAGCGGGTGGGCGGGTCTCCAATTACCTGCATGACCAGATGCACGTCGGCGCGACCATTGACCTGTTCCCGCCGTCGGGCGAGTTCACCCTGGCCGCCAGTGATAAACCGCTGGTGCTGATCAGCGGTGGGGTAGGCATTACGCCCACACTGCCGATGCTCGAAGCCGCCCTGGCAACCGAGCGTCCGGTGCACTTCATCCATTGCGCCCGTAATGGCGGGGTGCATGCGTTCCGTGACTGGGTGGACGCCCTGGCGGCCCAGCATCCGCAGCTCAAGCGTTTCTACTGCTACGCCGAGGATGACGGCATCAGCCCGGCGGCGGACAACGTCGGGATGCTCAACCAGGAGCAACTGGCGGCCTGGTTGCCTGAGCAGCGCGACATTGATGCCTATTTCCTGGGGCCCAAGGGCTTCATGGCGGCGGTCAAGCGCCATCTCAAGGCGCTGGGTGTGCCGCAGGAGCAGGCGCGGTATGAGTTCTTTGGGCCGGCGGCGGCGCTGGAATAATTCCCCCTAGCAACAACACTGTCCAAAATGTGGGAGCGGGCAAGCCCTAATCCCAGCCAGTTAAGGCTTTTTTGTAGGAGCGAGCTTGCTCGCGAAGAACTCACAGGCACCGTGTTCATTCAGCAAGCACGCGTTATCGTTGACGTTTTTCGCGAGCAAGCTCGCTCCTACAGAAGGCGGTGACAAGCCCGCTCCCACATTTGGCCCTCTATTGCTCCCGATTAATCCGCAGTTAACCCCTCTCTGTTTTAACCACTGCCTGTGTGTAAACTTGTTGCCATCAGGCACAACCAGAGAAAGGGAAAGACGGGAATGATTGACGACATGCGTTTAGGCAGGGAGCGGCGCTTTCTGGTGTTGCTGGGCATCATCTGCCTGGCGCTGATTGGCGGGGCGCTGTACATGCAGGTGGTGCTGGGCGAAGCACCGTGCCCGCTGTGCATTCTGCAACGCTACGCCTTGCTGCTGATTGCGCTCTTCGCGTTCATCGGTGCCGCCATGCGCACCAAGGGCGCGCTGACGTTTTTTGAAGGGTTGGTGGTGCTCAGCGCCTTGGGTGGCGTGGCTGCGGCCGGCCATCACGTGTACACCCAATTCTTCCCCCAGGTCAGCTGCGGCATCGATGTGTTGCAGCCGATCGTCGATGACCTGCCCCTGGCCAAAGTGTTTCCCCTGGGCTTCCAGGTCGACGGCTTCTGCAGCACCCCCTACCCGCCGATCCTCGGCCTGTCCCTGGCCCAATGGGCACTGGTGGCATTCGTGTTGACGGCGATCCTGGTGCCCCTGTGCATCTATCGTAACCGTCACCCCAAAGCCTGAGTCGCCGCGGCTGCCAAACGCTCCGTTCCTTCTGAATGAAGGCCGGAGCGTTTTTGTTTGTAGGGATTTGTGAAAGCACCGTGACGAGGGGCAACGGAAGGTGCGCGCAGCGTGCGACATGTTGTCACACGGACGCTGTCGCAGGACCTTTCTGACCCACCAAATCAGCCCTTAAATTTGCACCCGGCGCACAAATTGTGCTGTCAGTTCGTGGTGCGCACCGTGGCCCGATTCGTGTGCGGCCCGAACGCCTGCAGCCTCTATGAATGCCTTGTTTTATGGGGACTTGGACGGCATGCGCATGCCCTTACAAGCCGTAAGGGAAGTGGCACTGTGCCCAATAACACGGCAATTTTTGTGGTTTTTGTTGAGAATCGAACACGATAAGATCGCGAATCTTTGCAACTTTGGTGAAGGATTGTTGCTGGAATCGATAAAAATTATTTCTTTATAAGACATGGTTTATACATCGCTAGCTAACTACAATCGCCCGCACTGAATGTCCGGTGCTGTTCAATATTTGAGCATTGGAGCGGTCGAGGAGCAGATGGAAGGCTCAATGCGACCCCAGGTTCCGGCAGCCTTTCAACTATCCGCACCAAATGGAATTGGTCTGTAACAAGGCCTTTAGCCACGAAATCGAATAAGAACTCACTGCAGGTCCGTGAAACGTACAGTCATGACGTGTCGGGCAGGCTCTTATTCAATCGAAGAGAAATGCCAACCCTTGGCAGGGTGAAGTGTTGGCGATCAAAACCCAACTGCATTGCGCAAGCTGCTTTAGAGGTCGTGAGATGAGTAAAAACAGGTACCCCCGATTACTAGGCTTTTTGCCGCTGCTTGGCATGATGTTAATGCTGGGAGGCTGCAAGTGGACCTTGATGGACCCAAAAGGACAGATCGGTCTGGATCAACGAAACCTGATCATCACTGCCACCCTGCTGATGCTGCTGGTTGTGGTGCCTGTGATCGTGATGACCTTCGCCTTCGCCTGGAAATACCGTGCGTCGAACACCAGCGCGACCTACGCGCCGAAGTGGTCGCACTCCACCAAGATCGAAATCGCGGTGTGGCTGGTCCCGATCCTCATCATCATCGCCCTGGGTTACATCACCTATAAGTCGACCCACGAGCTGGACCCGTACCGTCCGCTGGAGTCCGACGTCAAGCCTGTGAACATCCAAGTGGTCGCGCTCGATTGGAAGTGGCTGTTCATCTACCCGGACCTGGGTATCGCCACCGTCAACGAGATCCGCTTCCCGGAGAACACCCCGCTTAACTTCCGGATCACCTCCGACGCCGTGATGAACTCGTTCTTCATCCCTGCACTGGGCGGCCAGATCTACGCGATGGCAGGCATGCAGACCCGCCTGCACCTGATCGCCAACGAAAAAGCTGAAATGGAAGGCATCTCCGCCAACTACAGCGGCGCTGGCTTCACCGGCATGAAATTCAAAGCGATCTCGACAAGCCCGGAAGATTTCAACGCCTGGGTAGCTGCAGTCAAGGCCGCACCTAAACAGCTTGATCAAGCTGAATACGACGCTCTGACCAAACCGAGCCAGAACAACCCTGTCGCCTTGTACTCCGCGTATGAGCCGGACCTGTTTCAGAAAATCGTCGACAAGTACGAAGGTATGAAGCCAGGCAAGCCGGTCAAGCACGAGAAGAAAGAAGTGGCCGTGGTTGAAGGTTCTGATACGGGCGCGCATTCAACTGCTGGGGCAGAGGAGTAAACGATGTTTGGTAAATTAAGCTGGGACGCGGTCCCATTCCACGAGCCGATCGTAATGGTGACTATCGCCATGATCGCGCTGGGTGGTTTGGCGCTGGTTGCGGGTATCACCTATTTCAAGAAGTGGTCCTACCTGTGGACCGAGTGGTTGACCTCGGTTGACCACAAGAAAATCGGCGTCATGTACGTCATCGTTGCCATGGTCATGCTGCTGCGTGGTTTTGCCGACGCCATCATGATGCGTACCCAGTTGGCCATGGCCACCGAGGGTTCGCCTGGCTACCTGCCACCTGAACACTATGACCAGATCTTCACCGCCCACGGTGTGATCATGATCATCTTCATGGCGATGCCTTTCTTCACCGGCTTGATGAACCTTGCCTTGCCGCTGCAGATTGGTGCGCGTGACGTTGCCTACCCGTTCCTGAACTCCCTGAGCTTCTGGCTGCTGGTGTCCGGCGTGGTGCTGATCAACGTTTCCCTGGGCGTCGGCGAATTCGCCAAGACCGGTTGGGTTGCGTATCCGCCATTGTCGGGGCTGCAATACAGTCCGGGCGTGGGTGTGGACTACTACATCTGGGCGCTACAGTTATCAGGGCTCGGGACGACATTGACGGGGGTCAACTTCCTGGCCACCGTCCTGAAAATGCGCGCCCCTGGCATGAAACTGATGGACAT
Source organism: Pseudomonas salmasensis (assembly GCF_014268375.2). NCBI lineage: Bacteria > Pseudomonadati > Pseudomonadota > Gammaproteobacteria > Pseudomonadales > Pseudomonadaceae > Pseudomonas > Pseudomonas salmasensis. Next base: position 2,462,941 of record NZ_CP077083.1, on the reverse strand, counting down.
GCCGATCTTCACCTGGACCTGCACCTGGGCAAACGTGCTGATCGTGGCTTCGTTCCCGATCCTGGCCGCTACCATGGCGCTGCTGTCGCTTGACCGTTACCTGGATTTCCACATTTTCACCAATGAACTTGGTGGCAATCCAATGATGTACGTGAACCTGTTCTGGGCATGGGGTCACCCTGAGGTGTACATCCTGATCCTGCCAGCGTTCGGTATCTTCTCTGAAGTGATCTCGACCTTTACCGGCAAGCGCCTGTTCGGTCACCACTCGATGGTCTACGCCTCTGGCGCGATCTCCGTACTGGGCTTCATGGTGTGGCTGCACCACTTCTTCACCATGGGTTCGGGGGCCAGCGTCAACGCCTTCTTCGGCCTGGCGACGATGCTGATTTCCATCCCGACGGGGGTGAAGCTATTCAACTGGCTGTTCACCATCTACCACGGTCGTCTGCGCATGACCAGCCAGGTCCTGTGGACCCTGGGCTTCATGGTGACTTTCGCCATCGGCGGCATGACCGGCGTACTGCTGGCCATCCCGGGTGCTGACTTCGTGCTGCACAACAGCCTGTTCGTGATTGCCCACTTCCACAACGTGATCATCGGTGGTGCGGTATTCGGCTACATCGCTGGTTTCAGCTTCTACTTCCCGAAAGCGTTCGGCTTCAAGCTGCACGAAGGTTGGGGCAAGGCTGCGTTCTGGTTCTGGATCTCGGGCTTCTTCGTCGCGTTCATGCCGCTCTATGCACTGGGCTTCATGGGCATGACCCGTCGTCTGAACGCCACCACCAACCCTGAGTGGGTACCGTACCTGTACGTTGCCATGTTCGGTGCCGTGATGATCGCTGTGGGTATCGCCTGCCAGCTGATCCAGCTGTACGTCAGCGTGCGTGATCGCAAGAAGAACATGTGCGAATCCGGCGACCCATGGAACGGCCACACCCTGGAATGGTCGACCTCGTCGCCACCACCGTTCTACAACTTCGCCGTGATCCCTACTGCGAACACCATTGATGCGTTCACCGAAGCCAAGGAAGACGGTACCGCGTACCAGAAGCCTAAGCACTACGAACCGATCCACATGCCAAACAACACCGCCACTGGCGTGGTGATGGGTGCGCTGTTGACCGTGTTCGGTTTCGCGATGATCTGGCACATCTGGTGGCTGGCAATCGCGAGCCTGGTGGGCACTATCGGTTACTTCATCATTCACGCTGCCCGTGATGATCAAGGCTACATGGTGCCGGTCGAAACGATCGAACGCATCGAAGCCGAGCAGCACGCTCGCCTGGTAGCCGAGAAGAAGATCCCGGCCAACCGTGTAGAAACCTCGTTGGAACAGGCTTAAACCATGTCGAACTTAGTGACCAATGCTGGACACGCCCATGTCGATGACCATGGGCACGATGACCACCACCACGACTCGGGGCCAATAACCGTCTACGGTTTCTGGCTCTACCTGATGACCGACTGCATCTTGTTTGCGTCGATCTTCGCGGTGTACGCGGTACTGGTAAACAACGTAGCGGGTGGCCCATCGGGCCACGACATCTTCGAACTGCCTTACGTGCTCGGCGAAACCGCCTTGCTGTTGTTCAGTTCGATCACCTACGGCTTCGCCATGTTGGCCTTCTACAAGGGCAACAAGAAGGGCGTGCTGACCTGGCTGGGCCTGACCTTCCTGTTCGGCCTGGGCTTCATCGGCATGGAGATCAACGAGTTCCACCTGCTGATCTCCGAAGGCTACGGCCCGCACCGTTCCGGTTTCCTGTCGGCGTTCTTCACGCTGGTCGGCACCCACGGTCTGCACGTAACCGCAGGTTTGCTGTGGATGGCGGTGATGATCTATCAGGTCAATAAGCACGGCCTGACCAACACCAACAAGACCCGCCTGAGCTGCCTGAGCCTGTTCTGGCACTTCCTGGACGTGGTCTGGATCTGCGTATTCACCGTCGTTTACTTGATGGGGACTCTGTAATGGCTAATGCACACTCCCATGACAGCCACGATTCAAGCCATGGCAGCGTAAAGTCTTACGCCATCGGCTTCATCCTGTCGGTCATCCTGACCCTGATCCCGTTCGGCCTGGTGATGTACCCAACCTTGCCGAAGTCGATCACCTTGATGATCGTCCTGGCGTTCGCGGTGATTCAGGTTCTGGTTCACCTGGTGTACTTCCTGCACCTGGACCGCTCCAAAGAGCAGCGCGAGAACGTGATCGCGTTTGTGTTCGCAGGCCTGGTGATCGTTCTGCTGGTTGGTCTGTCGCTGTGGATCATGTTCAGCATCCACACCTACATGATGGCGAAGTGAGGTAAGACCCGATGTCGCTTAAGCACTTTATCCAAATCACCAAACCGGGGATCATTTTCGGTAACGTGCTTTCTGTGGCGGGCGGTTTCTTCCTGGCCTCCAAGGGACATGTCGATCTGGCCATCTTCCTGGCGGCAATGATCGGTACGTCCCTGGTGGTTGCTTCCGGTTGCGTATTCAACAACTGCATCGACCGTGACATCGACATCAAGATGGAGCGCACCAAGAATCGCGTGCTGGTCCAGGGCCTTATCTCCCTGAAGCTGGCACTGATCTTTGCGACCGTCCTGGGTGTTGCCGGTGTGGCCCTGTTGTACAAGGTGGCCAACCCGTTGGCGGCGCTGTTTGCCGTGATCGGGTTTGTCATCTACGTCGGCCTCTACAGCCTGTACCTCAAGCGCAAGTCGGTTCACGGCACGCTGGTGGGCAGTCTGTCGGGGGCGATGCCGCCGGTGATTGGTTATGTGGCTGTGACCAATAGCTTCGACATGGCCGCGCTGGTGCTGCTGGTGATGTTCAGCCTGTGGCAGATGCCGCATTCCTACGCCATCGCGATTTTCCGCTTCAATGACTACCTGGCTGCGTCGATTCCGGTATTGCCGGTCAAGCGTGGCATCCAGGTGGCCAAGAAACACATCCTGCTCTACATCCTGGCCTTCCTCGTGGCGACCTTGATGTTAACCTTCAGTGGCTACGCCGGCATGAGCTACCTCGCCGTCGCCGCCGCCATGGGCATGTACTGGTTGTACATGGCCTGGACCGGCTACAAGGCGGTGGACGACACCGTCTGGGCGCGCAAGCTGTTCGTGTTCTCGATCTTCACCATCACCGCGCTCAGCGTGATGATGTCCCTGGATTTCCAAGTGCCGAAAGAGCTGTTGCTGACCTACGCTCACTGAGTGGTCTTGCAGTAAAAAAGCCCCGCCTTCGAAAGTCGCGCGGGGTTTTTTATTGAGCGCTGCGTTATCGTTGACGTTTTTCGCGAGCGAGCTCGCTCCTACACCCTAATTCTTCGAATGCAGGAAGCAATGCAATGAGTAAAAAAGCCGTGATGGTCTTCAGTGGCGGGCAGGATTCGACCACCTGCCTGATCCAGGCCCTGCCGCTGTATGACGAAGTGCACTGCATTACCTTTGATTACGGCCAGCGCCATGTGGCAGAAATCGAAGTGGCCCAGAAGTTGGCCAAGCAGTTGGGCGCCACCGTGCACAAAGTAATGGATGTGTCCCTGCTCAATGAGCTGGCGATCAGCAGCCTGACCCGCGACAACATCCCGGTGCCGACCGTGAATAGCTCGGGCGAAAGCCTGCCGAGCACCTTTGTACCGGGGCGCAACATCCTGTTCCTGACCCTGGCTGCGATCTACGCCTATCAAGTGAAGGCCGAAACTGTCATCACCGGCGTGTGCGAAACCGACTTCTCAGGCTACCCCGATTGCCGGGATGAATTTGTCAAAGCACTGAACCAGGCCCTCAAGTTGGGCATGGAATACGACGTGCGCCTGGACACGCCGTTGATGTGGCTGAACAAGGCCGAGACCTGGGCCCTGGCCGATTACCACGGGCAACTGGAGCTGGTGCGCGAGCAGACGCTGACCTGCTACAACGGCATCATCGGTACCGGCTGCGGCGAGTGTGATGCGTGCAACCTGCGGGCTCGGGGCTTGAATGACTACCTGCAGAACAAGACACCTGTCATGCAGAGCCTCAAGCACAAGTTACAACTCAAATAACCCATGTAGGAGCGAGCTTGCTCGCGAAGAACGTCAACGATAACGCAGCGCATCGGGTTGAACGCGGTGCTCTCGGGTTCTTCGCGAGCAAGCTCGCTCCTACAGGATTATTGATAGCGTTTGAACAATGAGCGTGCGCCATAGGCGGGCAGGATGTTGAAGAACGCAAAGCCGACTTTGATCGCGATTTGCACGTAAATCATGCTGAGGATATCGCTGGTCTGCATCGCCCCGTAGAAGGCAATAAAGCAGAACAGGAAGCTGTCGATAATCACCGCGAAGAACGTACTGAGGAATATCCGCAGGTACAGGTACCTGGAGTTGGTCAGCTCCTTGATCTTGCACAGCAGGTAGGAGTTTATGTTCTCCGACACCAGGAAAGACACCGAAGAGGCCACGAGCACCGACGACACTTGCAGGATCACGTCGGTATAAGGCCCATCCAGCTTCCAGCCCGGCAGCCCCGGCAAGAACGTGGAGCCATACAGCAGGATGATGATCATCGCGTTGCTGGCAAACGCAAACAGAATGGCCCGCCTGGCCAGGCGCAAGCCGAAATTCTCGTTGAGCAAGTCCACGATCAAAAAGGTCAGCGGGTACAGGAACGTGCCCGGTGTGACGATGATGCCCAACGACTCCAGGTAAATCGGCTTGGTCGCGGCAATGCTGGTGAAGATATAGAAGGTGAACAGCAGCAAGTTCAGGATGATGTAGATCATCCAGGAGTTTTCATTGCGGTCGTTTATATCGTAGGCGGTCAGTGTTCCGCCTTGGGAATAGAACTTCTTGTACAGGTTCTTGATTTCCATCTTGTTGAAGTTGTCCATCATTTCGCTGCTGAGCACTTCACTGAGCTTGATCTTGAGGACCTTGCCTGTGGCGATCACCATGATCACTGCCAGTCGCTTGTCGTTTTCAAAGCCCAGCAACTTGTATTTGCTGTTTTCCACGGCGCCTTCAGACGAGGTCATTGAAGCGCTCCTCAAGGATGTCGCCGATGACACACAAACGTTCTGAGTTCCCACAGGGCTCGAGGGTGATGAACAGCTTCTTGGTGGCGCGGTCGTACACCAGTTTTTCTTTATCGTCGCTCGACGAGCCTTTCTGTACGATCAGTAAGTCCCCCGGTTCGTTGAGGCCGGGAATCCCGTGCTCCAGGCGCACGCCGATCAGGTTGCAGGCGCTGCCAAAGTAGTAGGTCAGCGGATGAAGCGTGGCCAGTTCACCGATGCGCTTGCCCAGGTTCTGCATGAGCAGGCTTTCCTTGAGCACAGGCACTGCCGCCGGGTTCTTGTTGCCTAGTGGGGAAACGTTGCTTTCGATGACTTCCTTGGCCTCAAAACTGATGGTCTCGATTTCTTCGTAGGATACGCCGAAGAAGTCCGAGATCTTGCGGATCGTCGACTGCTGTACGTTAACGACCTTGCCTTCCAGGATGTTGTAGATAGTCGTCCTGGTGAGGCCGGCGGCACTGCTTAACGAAAGCTGGGTTTCGCCACGACTCTTGATCAAGTACTTGATGTTGCTCTTCAAGTGCTCGGTTTTTTCCCGTCTGTGTATCAAGTGCTCACCACTTCCATTTAGTCATCAGTCCATGCCGGCACAACCCGATGTTGCGGGTTTGGCGGCAGTGAAAGTGTTGCATGCGCCCGCTATAACAATAAAGTACTGAGTGCAGGGATACGCCTTGGTGGTAAATCCGGCAACGGCTTTCTCGTCATACTCTTCTGAACGGCCAGCGCGAATCCCTCGCGCCGCTACAAGGAGTAGTCACTATGGTGCGTGTCAGTCGTCGATCCCTTCTCGCCTTGGGCGCGGCCCTGCCTGTGATGGGGCAGCTCAATTGGGCCCTCGCCAGCCCAGCGCCGACGAAATCTGACAAGGTGCTGCTCAATTACAACGAAAGCCCTTACGGCCCTTCAGACGCGGCTCGCCAGGCGATGCAGCGCGCGATTGCAGCCTCCGGGCGTTACCCTTACCCGGACATGTATGCATTGGCCGCGCTGTTTGCCCAGCAACAGGGCATCGCCGAAGAAAACGTCGGGGTATTTGCCGGCTCGATGGCCGCCCTGCGTTACGCGGTGCTGGCGTTCGCCAGCCAGACTCGCGGCTTGGTGATGGCCACGCCGTCCTACGAAGTACCGCGCCAGGCGGCCGAATCGATCAAGGCGCCGGTGCAAGAAGTGAACCTCGATGCCCAGCATGCCCACGATGTGCCCGCCATGCTCGCGGCGGACCCACAGGCCGGCATGCTGTACCTGTGCAACCCCAACAACCCGACCGGTACGCTCACCTCGACCGAGGCCATCCGCCAAGCCCTGTTGAATAAACCCAAGGGCAGCGTGCTGGTCGTGGACGAGGCTTATATCGACTTCTGTGACGCCCCCAGTTGCGTGAGCTGGGTCAACGACCATGACGACCTGCTGGTGCTGCGCACGTTCTCCAAGATCTACGGCATGGCCGGTGCGCGCCTGGGCCTGGCGATCGGCCACCCGGCGCTGCTGGAGCGGTTGGCGGTGTTCGGCGGCGACAACGTCCCGGCCGGCGCCAGCTTGCTGGCCGCCCGTGCCAGCCTGGAAGATGCGCAACTGGTGGGCCAGCGCAAAGCGCTCAATGCCAGGTTGCGCGATGAGACGATCGCCTGGCTCAAGGGCCGGGGCTTTACCTGTACGGTTTCCCACAGCAACTGCTTCATGATCGACGTGAAGCGCCCGGCAGAGCAGGTGATTGAGCAGTTGGCGGCACAGAATGTGCTGGTTGGGCGGGTGTGGAAGAGTTGGCCGCATTGGGTACGGGTGACGGTGGGCAACCCGCAGGAGATGCAGCGCTTTCGCGAGGTATTCGCGGCGCAGGTCTAGCCCCTGTGTTTGTCATCCGCTGCCTGGACAGGTAAGCCAGGCATGCTTCATGCTCGACCGGGTCGAATGCTCAAGGAAGACACCCGTGCGAACCAATGGCCAACCCGATAAGAAATCGCCCATGCTGCCCGAGGATATGCGCCGCTTGCTCGATACCGAGCTGAGCCGCCGTGGCCTGGGGCACTACGAGGTCTACCAGTGTGGGCCGCCGATGGACCAAGCGCAGATTGTGTCCAATTACCCCGAGGCCATGGAGCCTTCCGACACGGCCGACGATTTCTACCGGCGTGGCCAGCTGGTTTCATTGACCCGCACCCGGATCAAACCGTTTTTCTGGAGTGATGAACACCTGCTGGCCGTGGCCGATGAGGCGGTGCCGGTGCCGGGCCCCTATAAACCCGTTGGCGAGGGCGCCAGTTTTATCGTGCATGGCAATCGCGGCTTCTATTCGGTGCTCAATCTGTGCAGCTTCGGCGAAGACCAGCAGTTTCGCGAGACCGTGCTGGCCCATCAAAGTGAGCTGCAGATGCTGTTGGTGTCGATGTACGACGAGGCCCTGGAAGATCACCCCGCGCCGGTCGCGCAACAGACGGTGCTGACCCCACGGGAAACCGAAGTATTGTCTTGGGTCAGCCTGGGCAAGACCTACAACGAAGTAGCGCTCCTGACCTCGATGACCTCCCATACGGTCAAGTTTCATATGAAGAATATCTTCGGCAAATTGCAGGTCACCAATGGCAAGTCAGCAATCGGCAAGGCCCTGCAATTGGGCTATATCCGCCACCCGGCCTGAGGCTGCAATCAGCACCTACCTGTCCTAATGGGTAGCTTGTTGGCTGCACAGTGCTGCATTAGGTTGCCCAGCTATGGAGTTTGGCGCCGGACACACCGGCGCCGCCATTGCCAAAGGACATCCGGATGAGCCGCTCTGTAGCTTTGCTCCACACCTGTGCCAGCGTGTTGCGCTGATGGGCACTTTTCACGCCTTGCGCGGCCTTAATGCGCGGTTGCAAGCACTGTTCATGATCACGCTGGTGTTCCGCATGGGCACCCTGGCGTTTCCTTTTTACGCGGCGTACCTGATTCATCAACACGCGATATCGGCGGGCACGGCCGGCCTGTTGGTCGGGGTGTATGGCGCGGGCGCCCTGTGTACCGACCTGATCATCGGCGCCGTGATCAAGCGGTTTTCGGCCAACCGGGTCATCCTCGCTTCGTTGTTGTTCAACGCGGTGTTGCTGCTGGTCATACCCTCGGTGGAAAACCTGCTCGCGCTGTTCCTGTTGTCATTTCTCTGGGGCGCTTGTTACGAAGCCTTCACACCGGCCGCGTTCTCCGAGACGGTGGCTCACAGCAGCCTGGAGTCGCGCAAGGTGGCGTTTTCCTGCAACCGGCTAGCGATCAACATCGGCATGGCCATCGGGCCGTTGCTGGGTAGCTTGATCTTTCTGCGCAATGCCGATGCGGTGTTCTACATCAATGCCGTGTTGTCCTTGCTGGCCTTCGCCGCCTGCCTGCGGTTCGGTCGGTTTCGACCAGCCACTCAAGACGCGCCCATCGCCGGCAAGGGCGAGGGCTTGCCCGAGGTGGTGGCTCATGAGCGTTCGCGACTGCTGGTGATCCTGTTGGCGGCGCTGCCGGTGCACGTGGCTTACGCATTGCCGCCGACTTTTCTGTCGGCGTACATCATCAACTACACCCAATTGCCGGCCTATTACGTGGGCATCATCTTCTTTATCAATGCGTTGCTAGTGATTGTGTTTGAAGTGCCGATCAACCTGCGCATGGCGCACTTGTCGAGCAGCCGCTCGCTGATCATCGGCTTCTTGCTGGCAGGCAGTGGTTTCTTCTTGATGGGCTTTGGTCAGGTTGGCGCGCTGTTGATGCTTGCTACGGTGTTGTGGAGCCTGGGCGAGATGATTGTGTTCCCCGCGATCACCCACTACGTCAGCAGCATTTCCAGCCGCGACAGCGTGGGCCGCAACCTTGGCTACTACTCGGCGGGCGTCAACATCGGCGTGATGATCGCGCCATCGCTGGCGTTCATGTTGCTGGCCCGGCCAACCTTGCCATCACCGTGGCTGCTGACAGGCTGCGTGTTGGTGCTGTTCGCAATTGCCGTAGGGATGATGAAAAGCTCGGCGGTGTTGTGGAACAAAGAGGCGTAGACGGCAACCGGCGCTGCGCCTTGCGCGCGCGCCGGGTTGCGTTAGCCACTTACTGGGCGGCGATGGCGTAGCCGTCAAACGCGCTTTGCTGTTGCAGCGCGGTCACGATGCTCTTGCGCGTGACCGGTTGTTCGGCGCCGCTGTTGTCGATGAAGGTTTCGCTCGCAAGCTCCGCCTCGCTGCCTTCGCCCACAAAGGTGAAGCCGAGGAATTCCAACGCCTCGCGGTCCACATTGAGCTTGGAACGCGGGGTGCGCAGCGGCAGGGTGACGCTGATGCCATCCTTGCTGATCACAAACACTTCGGTGTCTTTCTTGGCGCGTGCTGCCTTGCCCTTGCCGGCGCTCGGGTTGCTGATGGCCTGGTGCGACTGGTTAAGCACCTTGAGGGCCAGGCCGTAGACCAGTTCCTGAAACTCTGGGTCGTCCTTGAAGCTGGACAGGATGCGGCTGATCGAGAACTGGCTGCTCAGGTGTTCCAGGGCGGCGTTGTCTGCGGCTTCGGCGTCTTTCAATTGCTTGAGCTGGCCCATCAGCTCATAGGCTTTGTCATCGTCAAAGGCATCATGGGCCTGGCGGATGGCAACACGCAATTCGCGGATCTGGTCGCTTTCCTTGGAGGTGTGAAACGCATCCAGCACCATCTCGCTGATGATCTTGGCGGCTGGCACATGCTGTGAAAGGTTGATGGCGTTTTCGTATTCGGCTTTGGCGTGCAGGGCGACTACGGAGTCTTCGGCGGATTTTTCGGTGTAGGAATCAGACATTAAAATTTCACTGCGTAGTAAGCGGAGAGACAAAAAAACGTCGGGCATTTTCAGCGGGTGGGGGGATCAGGTCAAGGCTGGCTCGGGCGTCAGAACAATTTCAGTAGTGGTAGCGGCACATCAATATTTGTACTTCATCATCTTCGATGCCATAAACCAAACGATGCTCCGCGGTGATTCGCCGAGACCAGAAACCACTCAGATTATGTTTGAGAGGTTCAGGCTTTCCCACGCCGTCGAACGGGTCTCTCTGTATGGCCTTGATCAAGAGGTTGATGCGCTTGAGCCCGGCTTTGTCGTTCTGTTGAAACCAGAGGTAGTCGTCCCAGCCTTCAGGGGTAAAAAGTATTTTCATTCTTCAATCAACCGCCTTGGCTTGGCTTTGCCTGCTCGTAAACTGTTGACTGAGTTAATGAGACGTTCGGCATTTTTAGGCGAGCGCAGCAAGTAAGCCGTCTCTTCCAAAGCATTGAACTCTGATAACGAGATCATCACCACCGGCTCGCCTTTTTGTCGAGTCAGTAACAGTGGGACGTGATCATCGTTGACCCGGTCCATCGTTTCGGACAGATGGGCTCGGGCGTTGGTGTAGTTGATAGTTTCCATGGGGACTCCTTGTTGGATGGGTTTAACGTACAGAAATACGTACATATCCACAACGGGAATCTTATCAACGGTCATCCACCTCGCCCGGACTTCACGGACAAGGTCAACGACTGAGTGGAGCAGCGTCAAACCTGTTGATACATTTTACTCGTCCAGTTCTTCGAGACACGCCTGGAGAATATCCAGGCCTTCCTCCAACACCTCAGGCTCAATGGTCAGCGGGGCCAGCAAGCGCACGATGTGCCGCGACTTGCCACTGGGCATCAGCAGCAAGCCAGCCTCTCGCGCCAGCTCCAGCAGTTGCGCCAGTTGCTGGGGGGCGGGTGTGCCGTCGGCATGGGCCAGTTCAATGCCCCGCATGGCGCCGACACCGGTGAGGCGGCCCAGGTAGGGCGACAGTTGTTGCGCGTGCCAGGCTTCATAGCGGCCCACAATCGCGGCTTCCTGCGCGTTGCCCCACGCGTGCAGATGTTCATCGCTCATTACCTCAAGGGTGGCCAGCGCCGCGGCACAGGCGATGGGGTTACCCGAGTAAGTGCCGCCCAGGCCGCCTTTGGGCAGGTTGTCCATCAGCGCCTTGCGCCCGACCACCGCCCCCAGTGGCATGCCGCCGGCGATGCTTTTGCCGAGCAGCAGCAGGTCCGGCTCGATGCCCAGGCGCGAGAAGGCAAAACGCTGGCCGGTGCGCCCGAAACCCGACTGGATTTCATCGATGATCAGCACAATGTTGTGCTCGTCGCAGAAGCGCCGCAGAGCTTGTGCGAACTCAGTATCCAGGGCGAGAAAACCGCCTTCGCCTTGCACCGGCTCGATGATGAAGCAGGCCACATCGTTTACGTCGATTTCCACGCTGAACAGACGGTCCATGGCCTTCAGCGCTTCGGCGCAGGTCACGCCATTATCGGTACTGGGGTAGGGCAGGTGATACACAGGGCCGGGCAGTACGCCGACCTTCTGCTTGTAGGGCGCGACCTTGCCATTGAGGTTGAGGGTCGCCAGGGTACGCCCGTGGAAGGCGCCGTCAAAGGCGATCACTGCTGTGCGCCCGGTGGCACCACGGGCGATCTTCAACGCGTTCTCCGCCGCCTCGGCGCCGCTGTTGGTGAGCATGCCGCTGACCGGGTAACCCACCGGGATAAACGCGCTGAGGCGTTGCATCAACTCGATGTAGGGCGTATGCGGTGCGGCGTTGAACGCGTAATGAGTAAGCCGGGTGGCTTGCTCGCAAATCGCCGCCACCACGGCCGGGTGGCAATGGCCCAGATTGAGTACGCCGATACCGCCGACAAAGTCGATGTAACGCTTACCTGCGGTGTCCCAGGCCTCGGCGTTTTTACCGTGACTGAGGCTGATGGGGTGAACGATGGAAATCGACTGGCTGATGCTTGCGTGACTCATGACTCTGGGACTCGGCAGTGGTGGGCGCAGCGCTATCTAAGCCGCGCGCCTGGCCTTGCCGCAAACGAAATAAAGTTGCCGGGTCATTCCACCTTGGAAGGAGCTGCGGCTATTCCGACACCCCGTCCTTGCCCGCCGCCTTGGACCGGTACAAGGCTTGATCGGCCCGCGCCATCAGCGCCGCCGGGGATTCACCCATGCGCCGCTCCACCACGCCCAGGCTCAGGGTAAGGTTCACGGCGCCCACGGGGGCCGCCTCCTTGATTTTATGGCGAATCCTTTGTGCCAGTTCTTTGGCCGTGTCCAGGCTGCTTTTGGGCAGCACCACCATAAACTCATCGCCACCCCAGCGCGCCAGCAGGTCGCTTGTACGTACGCAGGTCTCCAAGGTTTCCACCACCCGTATCAGCGCCTGGTCGCCGACGCCGTGGCCGTATTGGTCATTGATCGGCTTGAAGTCATCGACATCCATGGCCACCAGTGCCAGGGGCAGGCGGAAGCGCTCGGCGCGGTCGCATTCCTCCAGCAGTACTTTTTCCAGGCGGTAGCGATTGGCGATGCGCGTCAGGGCGTCCCGCTCGGCCAAAGAACGGTTTTCGTCCAGTTGCAATTGCAGTTGCTGGTTGACGCGTGACAACTCAAGGGTGCGTTCCGCGACCAGTGCTTCCAGGGACTGGTTGCGCTTTTGCAACTGTTCGATGGAGCGTTTGCGGGTATGAATATCGCGGTGCGCGCCGACCATGCGCGCCACTGAACCGTCGGGGTTGCGGGCAATGACGTAGCCACGGTCCTCGATCCACAGGTACGTACCGTCTTCTTTTCGGCAGCGGTATTCGGCCCGGTAATGAGCGGCGCGCTGGCTGATGTAGTCATCGAACACCACCATCACGCGGGGGTAATCCTCGGGGTGGATCACGTTCTCCCAGGTGAACACGCTGTTTTCCAGGGAATGGTGGGAGTAGCCAAGCATTTCGTACCAACCGGGATTGCGGTAGACGAAGCCGGTATTGGCATTCCAGTCCCAGATGCCATCACTGACCAGTTCCATGATGGCGTGCAACAGGTCGACGTTTAGGTCGGACACCTCATTGCGTAGCGGTTCTTTGCCGGATGTATCGTCCATCTGAGCGCTTCCTGCGGGGGCTGGCGCCCAAGGCCAGTCATGGTTGACGCCGATACTCCGTGGCTGGCGCTACTGTACATCGGCGCTGGCGCGCTTTGAATAGGGCAGGTGTGCTGCTTATGACGAGTGGTGAAACGCTATTTTTCTGGCGCCATCATCTTTGTCCGAGGCCTCCCATCCGCGTTGTGCTGGTAAATGGCCTGCGGTTGGCCCTGCTCATTGAAAAACACCTGGCCGATGCCTGCCGAGTTCCACAACCGTTCACCCGCCTCGGCGTGCTCGGGAATATAGGGCACCACCTGCATGGTACGGCGGCGGGTAAACCAGTTGAGCGGCGAACGCGGGGAGTAGAGCCAGCGGTTGAGCCGGTCGAACCATTCCAGCAGGCGCGGCGGGAACTCGTTCTTGATGCCGCTGCTGGTGATTTGCCAGATCTTGGGGCCGCCGTTGCGGTGGCGGATCAGCACTTGGTAGACAAATGAGTAATGCACATCGCCGGAGAGGATCACGTAGTTACCCGGCGTGCGTGAGTGGCGGAAAATATTCAAGATCACTTGGGCGGCGCCACGGTGGGCCATCCAGTTCTCGGCATCCACCAGCAGGGGAAAACCGCACCAGCTGAACACCTTTTGCACCGTCTCGATCAGCTTGACGCCAAAGACCGGCGCGGGCGAGACAATGATGGCTGACGGGTGGTCCAGCAGGGCTTGTTGCAGTTCGCTCAAGGCTTCCCAGTCCAGCAGGCCGGAGGGTTGCTTGAGGGCGAACTCGCTGCGCCAGCGTCGGGTGCGGGTGTCGAGTACCACCAGCGCCGGGGTGGTGGGCAATACGTAGTGCCACTGCTGGAATTTCAGCAAGGCTTCCAGCAACGCGTCTTGCGCCGCCGCGTCGAGATGATTGGCCTGTACCTGGCCGGTCAGTGCCTGGGTCTGGCCCAGCAGCTCGCCAAATACCTGGGGCTGGTTGCCCCAGCCCTGGCATAACAGATACGCCAGCAGGGCATTGCCGATGATGCGTTTGGAGAAGGGGTGGCCGTAGGCGGTTTCTTCCCACTGCGCGCTGAGGTTCCAGTCGTCGGTGATGTCGTGATCGTCAAACATCATCAGCGTCGACAGGTGCGCGAACACTCGCGCCACCTCCGGCAGGCCGTCGCGGAACTGATCGATATGAACCTGTTCGCGGGCGTAGCGTTGCTGTTCTTGCGCGCTCAGCGGCGGCGGTTCTGGCGTGATCAGCGTCCAGGGTGCTGGCGACCAGGCCAGCAGGTACATCGCGATCACTTCGGCGAAGGTCACCAGGTGATTGTCGGCGGTGCTGCTGGTGAAGATTGGTTTCTTCACGCCGCCGAAAAAGCGTTCGCGCAAGGTCTCGTTACTGTCCAGCGCGGGCAGCAGGTCGGCCCGGTGGTAGTAGCTGGCGCGATGCCCATAAAGGCTGGCGCTGTCGCTCACCACCGAGCCCTCCAGGTACTCATCGAACAGGCCCAGGCGCGCAATCAGCCCATGAATGGCGCGCAGCATGGGCCCTGCGACGTCGTCGGCGTAGATCTGGTCGCCATTCATCATCAGCAAGGCTGGGCGGTCGAGCGGTGTGCGAGCATCCGCCAACAGGCGGTCGACGCACAGCAAGCCTTCGTCGGCACGGTGGTGGGGTTTGCGGCAGGAGCCATGCACCAAGTGCTGGATGCGGCTATGCAGCACGAAGCTTGGCGTCGCCGCGTCGCCATACAGCACGTGCGGTGCCCATTGTGCAATGGCGAGGCCGTCGATCAACAGGTCGTAGCCGATGATTTCATCCTGTGGCAGGGCGTGGCTCAGGGCTATGTCGATCAGGTGGATAAAGGCATGGCGCCCGACAGGCACGACTTGGCAGTGCGTCGCATCAAGGGGGGTATCCAGCGTCTCGCCCGAGGGTAATTGCAGCCTCAAGCACAGGGGCAGGGCACGGCTGCCCACCAACCAGATAACCAGGCGCTGCGGCTCCAGGCGCCGTAGGAGGGGGCCGGCAATGACCGCGGGCAAAGTGTCGGGTTGAAGCATCGAGGGTGTGGCTCACACGAAGTAGAACGCAAAGAGTAGCGCAGTGGATGTCGGTGTTTTGTCAACGCAGTGCAGCGCCGGGCGCTGCACTGTCGCACGTTAGTCAGGTCAGTCGGCCTTGTCCGAGCGCGACCATGGAGGGGCGCCTTGGCCGCGGTTGCGGTTCGGTCTGGCTGTTTGTGTGGGGTGACGGGATATCCACAGGCTTGACGATAGCCAGCTGGTTTTGCGCGGATTGGTTGGCGTAATAGGTGTAAAACGCGTGACTGATGATCATGGTGAACCTCTTACTCAAATGGAGGATTGTTCCCGCATCAATACTCCCTTTGAGTGCGCACTGTTTCAGTGGCATTGGCCAGGTCGTTCGTTCCCGGCCATAGGTATCCGCATGTTGGGTTCAGAGAATGGGCGCGTTTCAGGCAGGCTTTGGCACCGTAAACCTGAACTCACTGCCGCGGCCCAACTCGCTTTCGGCCTCGATGCGCCCACCATGGGCCTGGACAATCCCCTGGGTGATATACAGCCCCAGCCCGCTGCCGGTGGGGTTGTTTTCAGTCTGGGTCCAATAACGATCGAACACATGGGGCAAATCGTGCGGTGCAATGCCTTCACCGGAGTCGCGCACCGAAAATACAATCTCCTCGCCATTGCTCATGGCGCTGATGCCGATATTGCCCTGGCGCGGGGTGAACTTGATCGCGTTGCCGATCAGGTTTGACAGCACCTGGAACAAGCGCTCCGGGTCGGCTTTGATCTGCAGGCCGGGCTCGACATTGAACGACAGGTCGATGCCCTTTTCCGAGGCCAGTGGGGCCAGCAGCGAATACGCCTCTTCAAAGATCTGGCTGACGTCCAGCGCCACCGGTTTGACCACATAGCGCCCGGCCTCGATTTTCGAGGTGTCGAGCAAGTCTTCCAACAACACGTTCATGCGCCCGGCGGCCTGTTGCATGGTGTCGATGGCGGAAGAGATGCGCCGTGAAGTGTGGGGGCCATCGGAGCTGAAGGCTTTTTGCATCATGCCGCAGAGCATGGAGATGACGGTCATGGGGTTGCGCAGGTCGTGGGAAACCACCGCGACCAGCTCGTCACGGGCACGCACCGCTTGTTGCTCGCGCAGCACCTGCCGGGACAGGTCGTTCTCCAGCGCTGAGCGGCGCAAGTCGTTGGCGGCAAACAGGTCGCCGTGGCTCCATTTGGTGGAGATGCCGGCCATTTCCACTTTCCAGATTTCAAACGAGGTGCGTGGGCGAAGGCGCATACCCGCGTCGCAGGCTTCCAGATTCAGCGGCTTCTTCGGGTCGCCACTCCAGTGGATGTTCTCTTTGACTTCGGGGCGAAACCACAACACACCGTTATCCACAGGCTTGGGCAAGCTCATGGCGAGCACACCACTGGCCACGCTCTGATACTCGGCGGCAGGCGGGTAAACCGAGGCCAGGTGATGGCTGGAAAATACCGGCGCGCCGTTGCCCTGCAACCACTTGTGCAGCGCACGTATCTGCGCCGGTTCCGGGCAGTTGCCGTAGCGGTGCAATTGTTTATCTTCGATGATCGCCACGCCACCAGAGAGGGTCAGGTCCATCAGCATTCGGCCTTGCTGGGCCAGGCCGTCGAATACGTTATTGGCCGAGGCCTTCATCGCCAGGTCCAGCAGCGCCAGCGCTTCGACTTTTTCTTCGCGCTGGCGGGTCAGCTCCAGGGTCTCCATGGCACTGATCTGCAGTGACAGCACCTGGCCGATGGTCTGGCAGGCCATGCGCAAATCGTTAGGCACCAGCAGCGGCTCACGGTTACCGCAGCTGATCAGGCCCCAGAGCTTGTCGCCCTTCATCAGTGAAATACTCATGGACGACAACACGCCCATGTTCTGCATGTACTGGCAGTGAATCGGCGACACGCTGCGCAGGGTGGCGAAGCTCAGGTCCAGGGGTTGCCCGGTGTCCGGGCGTAATTTGGGCAGCAGCGGTACCGGTTCGTAGGACGCATTCGGGATGATCCGTAGCCAGTTGGTGCGATACAGCTCGCGGGCCTGCTCGGGGATGTCGGACGCGGGGAAGAACAGCCCGTTGAACAATTCCATGGAAGGTGCCGAAGCTTCGGCGATCACTTGGCCATGGCCTTCTTCTTCGAAGCGATAGATGAGCACCCGGTCATAGCCGGTCATGGCCTGGATTTCGTTGACGGTGATGGCGTAGAGCGCCTGCAAGGTTTTTGCCGATTGCAGGCGGTGCAGCATCTTGCCCAGGTCGCTGGTGCGGCCATTGTGCGCACGGGGTTTGAAATCCTTGAGGCGTGGTTCGAATTCCAGCACCAGTACGCCCTGATGGCGATGCAACAGGCCTTCGAACTGCTCACCCTTGAAGGTGATGAGCAGGGGCGGCGAGTCCAGGAATGCGCTGTCCTCGGCCATGGTTTGCACGGCCTGGGCGTACTCCTCGCCAATCAACCTGTGCAGTGGTTGATTCAACAGCGCCTCGGGGGCGTGGCCGAACAACGTACCGACGTTGGCACTTACCTGAATGATGTTAAGGCCGGGTTCCGACAAGGTCAGCAGCACGCCGTGGGGCTGGATGGCCCCCGGAAAACGAATGGGTTCGTCGGCGCAGTTGGCAAGCAGCTCTTCAAAATCTTCGGGTTTCACAGCAATACCTCCTGGCTGTCGAGCCATTGCTCAAAGCCGCTGAATGTCGAACGGGCCGCCATCACCGCGCGCGCGGCGGTATGTGTATCCAGTGGCTGACGGCCCAGGTAATCGAGGAAATCTTTCCAGCGCCGTCCGGTCTCAGCGCCGTATACATTGAGAAAGGCACCCCCGTTGTCGGCGTTCACACCCAGGCGCAGGGCCATTTCCCGGCGCAGCACTTGGCCGCCCAGGGTGGCGCCTTCCAGCACATACAGGGCGCCGAGGCACGCAGCCGGTGTGTCTAATGCAGGGAGTTGAGTGCAGCGAGGCAGGGCATGAATGGCGTGATCAGTGAGGCCGAGCGCAAGAAGGTCATTGACCAGTGTTGGCGTTTTCACACGCAACGCAGACTCATATCCATCGGGAATCAAGCCGCTTTCGTACAGCGCCGCTTCCATTGGCTGATAAAAGCCGTAGTACGCCTGCAGCAAGCGCCGATACCACTGGGCATCCAGGCGCTCGGAAAAAAACGGCAGGCGCTGTTCCAACGCCACATGCAGCAGGCCCGTGCCCGTGCGCAACGTTTCCAACAAGGAGGGCGCACTAACGTCATGGGCCTGTGAATGCATTCAATGAGCTCGAACTGTGGGCCTGTCGGCCATGAATGACGCGTGAAAATGGGCGACGATTCTACACAACTCATTGTCGTCAGCTGAACGCATAAGCGAAAAGGCTGACCAGTGGATCAGAAAAGTCGCTCCTTGCACCTTACATGACCGCAGAACAGGCCCTCAAGTTCGGTTGAAATGATATCGCGCTGCTATCAATGCAGGGGCAGGCCCTAGTGCATCAATGCCGTTTGCACGCACTCGAGCAAGTGGTCGGTACTCCACGGTTTGGGCAGAAACCGCACCGAACTGCCCAACTCGGCGGCGATTTTCGTGTTGCCTGAGGTCAGCACCACCTGCACTTCAGGCCAGCGATGGGCGACCACACGGCTCAAGTCATAACCATTGAGCAAACCGGGCATTTGAATATCACTGACAATCAAATCCACCGGGTCATCGCCGCGCTCCAGGTAAATCATCCCTTCGTCCGCTGAGGCAAACGATGTCACCACCGCACCAAAGTCTTCCAGCACATCCACCATCAACGCCCGAATGATCTCGTCGTCTTCCAATACCAAAATCGATGGCTGAGCCATGATCCTTACTCCACCATCAGGGGGTTCAGTAAGGTGGAGTGGAAGGTGGCCGGATAGGTTCGATTGGATGTTTTTTAATCGATGGGTGGTCGTTTGACCGCTTGTGAGTCATGGGCACCACAATCCGTTAAGGTGAACGCCACCCTGCCGTCCCAAGGAATGCCATGTTCAACCGTAACCCACTCGTGCCCGAACTGATCGTCACCCGCCTCAGCGCCAGTCTGGCGTTCTGGGTCGAACAGTTAGGCTTCGCCATTGCCTATCAGCGTGCTGAAGAAGGCTTTGCCTACCTCGACCTGCACGGCGCGCAAATCATGCTCGAACAATACGACCCCGAGGCCGGCCAGTGGCTGACCGCACCGTTGCAGCCACCGTTCGGGCGCGGCATCAACCTGCAAATCGATGTGCCTGCCGTAGCGCCTATCCTGCAACGCTTGGCGCAAATCGGCTGGCCATTGTTCCGCGATGTAGAAGACGCCTGGTACCGAGCCGACGACGTGGAGGCCGGGCAACGCCAGTTCATCGTGCAAGACCCGGACGGTTACCTGGTACGCCTGGTGGAGCGGCTGGGGGAAAGGCCGCTCCAGCAGGCATAATCGACGGCAACAGCCGATAGGGAGACCTGAATGAAGTATGTGTTATTGACCCTCGCCCTGACCGTTATCGCCGCACCCGCGTTCGCGGCCGGCGACGCCGAAGCGGGCGGCAAACTCTTCACCAAGACCTGCGGCGGCTGCCACAGCATCGGTGAAGGCGCGCGGGGTGGTTTTGGCCCGGAACTGAACGGCATCATTGGCCGGCCTGCCGGTACTACAACGGACTACCAGTATTCGGATGCGATGAAAAATTCGGGCGTGGTGTGGACGCGGGAAAAACTGGCGGCTTACATCGAAAATCCGAAGAAGGTTGTCAGTGGCACGCGGATGATCTTCTGGGGGATCAGTGACCAAGAGAAGATTGAAAATATCCTGGCGTACTTTGAGACATTCCAGCCCAAGTGAGGCGCACAGGCTGGCACGCATCACCGTCCTCTGTAGGAGCGAGCTTGCTCGCGAAAAGCTCACAGGCGTCGCATTCATTCAGGAAGCACGCGTCATCGTTGACGTTTTTCGCGAGCAAGCTCGATCCTACAAAAAAGCACAGTGTGAGCCTTAGCCTGCATCCAAAGCCTACACACAAGTAGGACCGTTCTGATTTGCGCCTGACCTCACCATTATCGGCAAAGCGTTTGCTACGTTCGTGTGAAAAATACGCGATGGAAGCGCTTAATGTTGACGTTCAACTCCCTATGGAAAAACCACCCCGAAATCTTCGGAGACGCCGCCCCTTGTAGAACAAACGGCGCCAAAAATTTCAGTGACCAATGCGCCATTAACCTGGGTGTAGCACTGCGCAGGTCAGGCGCCGACCTGAGCAGGTTGAGAGGCGTGCGCTATTGTTGGCAGCATGCCAAGAGCGAGGGCCATGTGTTGGCGGCTGAGGAGATGGCCAAAGCTCTAAGTGGTGCGAATATCCCCGGTTTGCAGCGCCCGAAGAAGATAAAACCTGAGGATTTCGAAGAGGTGTTGGCGGGACAGCAAGGCATTATCTTTTTCAAAGATTTTTGGCGCCGAGGGAATGAGACGTTTGGCAATCGCAGCGGTGACCACATTGACCTTTGGAATGGACGGCGGTTGACGGATTGGCTGAGTTATCCGCGTATCCAGCTGGGGTTTTCGATTGAGGGGACGTTCTCGGACTATCACGAGTCCAGGGAAATCTGGTTTTGGAAGGTCATATGAAGCTGGTTAAGGGCGTGGTGTTTGTCGTCGGGCTGGTTGTAGTGGCGCTCGGAGTGTTTAACGGTTTGGTGGTGGCCGTGTCTGCGTATTTTGGGCCGTTTTACCAAGGGGATGCGGATCAGAGCAGGAATTTTGGGTTTTGGTTGGTTGGGAATGGGGTTGTGGTTTTGGGAGCGGCGTTGAGCGGGGCGGTTTGGTATGGCAGGCGTTTGAGTAGGGGGCGGGAATGATGGTGTACTTCGACGGGGTTGAGGGGCGACTTAAAATTAGGCGAGCTCGAGTTGTGCGCTTAAATACGTTGAAAGAACGGCAGGATATTGTGAGTCAGATATGTATGGAGGCTTTGGCGCTGCAGGCACAGGAATTGGGAATGGGATATGGCTCCGATGAGCGGGATAGCTATGGTGATGGCCATTTGCTAGTCTCCGGAGTGGCCGGTGACCACCAGCAGTTCGATTAAGTGGGTGCCTGAGTATTTAGTGATTCAGCGGCTGTGATTTTCCTGAGTAAGTCCAACGTACCTTAAGGAAACTAAAATGACAGATAGAAGACCTCTGAATCCAAATGTTAATGTTCCGAAGCCCGGTGGTGGCGAGCAGCCGCGATCAAGAAATAAAGATGGCCAGGTTCGCGATAAGCGGGACGATGCAGGAAAGCCCAGGAAGAAGTAAATAGCAGAAAAGGGAAGGCCTACTATGTAAGTAGGCCTGCTCTTTGGATTTGATAATCATAGAAAGCGAACCCTCTAACTTTCTCTCGAGGGCAATTTTCTTGAGCACGTATGGGGCTGGCGTCATCGCAGCATAGGTATCACACAACTTCGGCGCGACGCTGAACCTGTGGCGAGGGAGCTTGCTCCCGTGACGGCCTGACAGCGGGCGTTGGTGTAGCTGACGCGCTGCGATCCAAATGTGGGAGCTGGCTTGCCTGCGAAGACGGCCTGACAGCTGACACAGTTATACCGAGTACATATCCATTCCTGAGGTAACGGCCACCTAGGGTTCCGCCCCAACGGTGGCTCACTTTTGAACAGCGATGTGGATCAACTCAGCAGATGCTTGGAAATCAGCCGCGAGATTTCCACTATCGAGGTTTTCCCAGTGAACTCGAACTTCACCTTCCCCAACGAAGAAAAGTAAATCTCCAACTCCGAATCCAGATCAAACGTCCCTGAAGTTTCCACCGAGTACGCCACGATGTTCTTGTACGGCAATGAAGTGAAGTCCTTCTTGCTGCCGGTAATCCCCTGCACGTTCACCGCGATGATGCGTTTAGTGGTGAACACAACGCCGTCGCGCATGGCCTTGTACGCGTCGACCACTTCTTCGTCGTCCAGCAGCAGGGCCGATACGCGTTCGGCGTATTCGTTGTTTTGCTTGAGTTTGAAGAAGCCTTTGTTGTTGAAGTCGATCATGTGCCTGTCCTAGGTAAGTGGTGCCGCCGGTGTATGACGTTTTACTTGCGGATCTGTATCTAACGCCTGGGCCTGCAAGCCCCTAGCATGACGCTCAACACGACCGCGTCGGCGAAGGATTTCACGCTGGCAGCCTAAAAAACCAGGAGCCAATCCATGCCTGATATGTCCAGCTTGCTCGCCTACGGCCTGATTTCACTCGGCATGGTACTGACTCCCGGGCCGAACATGATCTACCTGATTTCCCGCTCCATCTGCCAGGGGCGCACGGCCGGGTTGATTTCTCTCGGTGGGGTGGCGCTGGGGTTTGTGGTGTATATGGTGTGCGCGGCGCTGGGTATCACGGCGTTGGTGATGGCGGTACCGTTTGCCTACGACGCGTTGCGGTTCGGCGGGGCGCTGTATCTGGTGTACCTGGCCTGGCAGGCGGTCAAGCCGGGTGGGCGCTCGCCATTTAAGGTGCGCGACTTGCCCAAGGACAGCCCGCGCAAGTTGGTGACCATGGGCTTGGTCACCAACCTGCTCAATCCCAAAGTGGCGGTGATGTATTTGTCGCTGCTGCCCCAGTTCATCGACCCGAATGGGCATGGCAGTGTGCTGATGCAATCCCTGGCGCTGGGTTCCCTGCAGATTGTTATCAGCGTGAGCGTCAACGCGGTGATTGCCTGCATGGCGGGTTCCATCGCGGTGTTCTTTGTCACCCGGCCGGGTTGGCAGGTGCTGCAGCGCTGGCTGATGGGGTCGGTGTTGATGGGCTTGGCGGTGCGGATGGCGGTGGAAGGGCGGCGCTAAATCTGCTTTCAGCGTGCCATGACGTTGACGATCACATGCAGGATGAATGCAGGTCCGTAGCAGGGGCGCCCGTGTTCATCTTCGATACGCCAGATCGAGGTGACCGTACAGGTCTCCCGCGGCGCTCCAAACTCCACCGTGATATGCACCGGCTGCCCAGGCAGGGTTTCGGCGATCGGCACCTCGCTGTCAAGGCTGCGCAGATGGCTGTCCATCACCACTTCCAGGGGCGCGCCTGTAGCCGTTCGACGGGCGATGACGTATTCACCGTCTACTCGTACCAATCGTCTACCGCGCCAGGCGCGGGTGCCGACATTCTGGATCTCCCAGGTTTTCTGAAATGTTTCGCCTGGCAACACGACGGTTTGGTCGGGGGTGGTGACATCGGCGTTGAATACCACAACGTCGCCAGGATCATGCAGGCCGATGGCTCGGTTGGTGGTTGCCATTGAATGGGCATCGACCGGCGAGCCTGACAAATCGGCGAAGTAGCGGAACAGCATTAAGGGGGACACCTGCAGCGCCTTGGCCAATTTGATCAAGGTGCGTACCGACGGATCTTTTGAAATACCACCCGCCAATCCGTACAAATAGGTTCGTGAAATACCGGCTTCCTTAGCCAGGGTTGTCATGGACTTTCCCAGTTCCCGACTGCGTCGTATGACCAGTGCCTGGAGGGTGCCGCGGGTTTTGATGCTCATGTCCGTATGTGATCCCAATCCTTGAAAAAAGTCGTCAACTTGTTCGCCAAAAAGGACAACTTGCTCGCCGTCGCGTGTATTGAACCGTGCACACTCGCAACCTGCTAGCGACGTTGTGAAGGACATGGATCGGTCCCTTTTTGTTTGACTATATCCAGTGTCGCGGTTTCTCGCATGCTTGCGAACCTGGTGTGTTGCATTCCTTTACAACTATCTTTGGATATAGCTATGTCTCAATTTAAAGCATGCTGCGAATCCATAGCCCGATCAGGCTTTGGCATCCTGCAAATTCCTGATGCGATGTTGCAGGACTACAAAAAGATCATTGATGGGTATTCGGCCATTCCCCAGGCCATCAAGGATGAGTTTTCCTTTGCCCACGACACGGATGGTTTTTTCCCTTTTGGCGCCGAGTACTCCCTTGCCGAGGATCACCCTGACCTGTGCGAGCGGTTTTGTTACTGGCCCGCCCACGCTTCAAAAAGAACCGCTTTCGAATTCACCCGAAGTACTTTCGTTGCCGCAGTCGGCAGTTATGAGCGACAGATGAGCGAGTTGGCCCAGGGAGTGATGGATGGCATTTGCGCGGAGTTTGGCGTTCAATCCTTGGCCCCCTTTCGCTCGGCATCGTACATCCAGTTGTGTGTCTATGGTCCACAGGCCAAAGACAATTCTCGTAAATATGCCCAGGATCCACATGAAGACGGGCATATGCTTTCGTTTATCAAACCTACCCGCGAAGGGCTGGTTTTGATGAAAGGACGATCGTTGGAGCCGGTACGCCTTCTGGAGAATGAGGTCGCGGTGCTGGCGGGCTCCTTGCTGACAGAACTCTCTGATCATGCCGTGCCTGCCGCCTACCATGCTGTACTTGCACCTAGCAAACCGGTTGCCAGAAGCTCATTGATCTACTTTGCAAACCCCAATCCTGATCAGTTGCTAACGACCTTTTACCGCCAGAAACCCATTGATCTGGGCAGTACTGTGAATGCTCGTCATACCGGTTTCGGTAATCAACCGATTCAACTGCGCTAAATAGTCCCGGAGGGCTCGAACAGTCCATGTTTCCTCACTTCAATGCCCTTTACATCGAAGGTTTGCTCTTGGGTATCGGACTGTTCGCCGCCCCTGGCCCGAAAGACACCTTGGTGATCCGCCAAGGTGTCGGTCGCGGGCCGATCTGGGGCGTTGTCGCTATTTGCGTCTTGGCCGATATTTTCCTGATCGCTTTCGGGGTCACAGGGTTAGGTTCATTACTTGGAAGTCGGCCTGAGGTGATGGCGCTATTGCTGTTGTCCGGCGCTGCCTATCTGCTTTGGTTTGGTGGCCAGCGTCTGTTGGCTTGTATCCGGGATCAGTCCATGCCGGATGCTCAAGGCGGCAACTCGCAAAGAGGGCTGTTGCGCTCGGCGGTCATACTCGGCTTTGCCAACCCTTACGCCTGGCTCGATACCGTGGTGCTGATTGGTTCCATCGGTGCCACGAAACCTGCGGGCCAACAGGCGCTGTTCGCGACAGGCGCCATGACGGCATCACTCGTGTGGTTCGTGGTGTTGGCGCTGTGCTGTCAGCGATTGACGGTATTGTTTCGCAAGCCTGCGGTCTGGCGCTGGCTGGATGCAGGGGTGGCGGTGTTGATGGTTTACCTGGCCGTTATGCTGATCAACGATTCATTGCACATCTTTCAGATAGCCCTTTAGTACGGTCAGCGGGCAGGTCAACTCATCAAGACGAGCGATGTTTTGCACATCGTTGGATAGCCTTTGCAATTCACGCCCGAGCACGCTGCCCGCTCCACCCAATGCAATCAACGCCTGGGTGATGCACTCATCGAGCTTCAACTGGATTTCAGCCAAATTTCCCTGGCGCACCAACAACCCAAACACTTCGCGATCATAGCCCTCCATCACAGGATCATCGCGCAGCAACGGGCTGCCGTCGTCAGTCTCATGCGCCAGCTTCAATGCAAACAACGCAACCGCTTCAAGCGTCAACTCCATGGTCCCGCTACCTCCACTGCCACGCCTGGCACTTTTTTACAGGCGAAAAAAAAGACCTTGAATTTCAAGGTCTTTCTTTAAGATGGTGCCCGAGGGAGACTCGCGCATGCCATATAAGCCGTGCCTTGTAGACGGATTTTACGGTTAGGGATACAGGTAGGGATACACGCTGACGTGCGCTGGCTCACCTTTTATCCCTTTGCGAGTTTACGAAAGTGCTCGAATAACCGAAACCCCACATAGTCCTGCCTGTGCTTATACAGGTGTCGGTAGTAGCAATCCCAGTAACTGATCATCCGATCCTGTTGTGCTTTGAAGTACTTCGGGTTGTCCCTGATGAATGCTCCGTACAGCTCCGGATCAAGCGCTTGCAGGTGAGCCTCGCAGGTATCAAGTATTTCCATTACGTACTCGCCAGTTAGCTGCACCACGAACGGGACCACCCAAGGCTCAGACACAGAGATAATTTGCTTTAGCTGACGTTGTCGGACATGACCATCGTGATGCCTTGTCAGGATGCAGGAGTACATGACGCTTTGAAGCCCACTTAACTGTAGACATCCCTGCTCATTGCCCTCGTGATGAATTCGATAGGGAATGACTAAATCCTCGCCACCTACTCTGACTTCAATGCCTGGATGTGTTGCTTGGCTGGTGTTCCCCAATATTGGGTGTAAGCCTTCAGCTCTCAACGTAAGGTCAGACGGGAAGGCGCTTGTGATTGAGCCTGTACGAAATGCGAGGTTTGATGCTGGGCTGGATGGCATGCTCAGTCTCGGGAGGCAGGGACGATGTGCTGTATATCTATCCTGACATAAAGCGACGCGGTTCATGTGGTTGGATGGATATGACCCAGGCCCCTCCGACCGTCTGCCAATGTATGCGGCTCGTTGGACAGTCACGGATCTGAAATGCTGCTGGGGACCCTGAGGCTTTTCACTAGATACGGGGCATGAAACCCGCGGGATCGAGTTAGTGGGAGGCGTTGGAAGTTACTGAAATTTCAATCGTTGAAATTGAAAGGATCTTGAAGAACAAGGGCCATCGTTACAGCTTCGGAAAAGGTTGCTGAATCTGTTGCGGATAGTGAACGCCTTCATGGCATCAACCATGGCGATGGGTGTCAACCACGTCAACCTGTCAACTGACGTAGGAAAGACTGCCGCTAACACGATCCCGCGGGTTCAATGCCCCGCATCGATCCGAAATGCCCTGGATCCTCAGCAGCTTTCCGATTCATAGGGCAAATGCACTGCGCAAAACCGAGATGCACAGGGACCCCCGTTCGCAAATCAAAGCCAAGAGCATGATCAGTCGCCCTTCGCTGATGGAGCATTACTAATGGGGTTCGGGGATACCCTTAACAAAATCGTGTTACGCGTGTTACGCGTGTTACATTTAGCTTTAACTATATGATTTCTAAAGACTTATTCGGTGTTACACATCGGCGTTTCGTTTGTCGATAGGCGTGTTACATGGCAAATAGGTGTTACATCAATATCAGCTCTGCGAGGGGTGGTTATTGGTGAACAAGGCTCTGTCATCGGGCCAGAGCCGTTCATTATGTGGCTCTACGGCCTAATTTTTGCGTGTCGCAAAGTGCAGAATTTGCCTTGAAGCTATCGCTCGATAGTTAGAATCTCCACTGCGTAGCTGCCGTTAGGATATAAAAATACGGGTGTAAGCTAACTTGAAGGCGGGCTGTATACTGCGTGCGGATAAGGGTTGTCCTGCTGTACAGGGTAATGACAGCCTCCCTTGCAGCGGCTATATGGAAGGTGATCACATTGAGTGAAGCGGGCGGACCATCAACCCAGGCGGGCGTTAGATACCAAGATCAGGTGGCGGCACTTTACCTCGGACGAATGATCGATCCACGTGAGCGCCCGCTGCACTATCAACCGGTGGAGGTGAGAATAGAAGCACCTGAGTGCGTGGACGATTTTGTCGTTAAGTTTGCAGATGGAGCACATCGCTTTTTTCAGGTCAAACTCTCGCTTGATACTAAAGGTTTGGCTTGGAAGACGCTTTGGCCCTCCTTTTTACGCCAGTTGGAAACCAACTTCGCTCTGGATGATCGCTTGGAGCTCATATTGGGTGCACCATCGAATCTTGCATCCCAGTTATCAGCAATTACTAGGCGTCACGAAGGTTCAGATCTTGCCGAGTGGCACGCTCGTCTGTCGGATAGTCAGCGCAGACTTATCTCATCTATTCAAAAGCTTCTGTCCAACGATATTCAAAAGGTTTGGCGTATTGTTACGCGTCTTGACATTAGCGTTTGGCCATCTGAATCCTTAGCTCGGGATTTTTTGCCCCAATGGATGCCACATTCGACAGTTCAGAGCACTACACTTTTCAAGACGCTGACTGACATGGTTTGGGAGGGAGCCCAAGTCAGAACGCGTTTTCACGGAGCCACGCTATATGCTCGACTGCGCTCCGAGGCTCAGATCGTCGTCCTAGATCCTCCGAACTGGGGGAGCGCGAAGTATCGTGATGCTGTCGCGGCGCTCTCTGTAATCGAGGTTCCAGGCACTGAATTCATTCACCTACCCGAAGGAGCTTATCTCTGGCCCAAATGCCTTCGATATGATCGGGATCGTCAACCTGACTTCGACGATGACCTACCTGGGTGGCGAAATATTCACGAGGAGGCAACAGTCGATCTTTGCGATTTTCCCAGCACTGACCTAGAGGCTGTAGTTGTCATTGCAGGGCCGGGGTTTGGGAAGACCACCCTTGTTTATGCGATTGCAAGAAAGGTTGCTCTTGAAGATCTCCTACCGGCAATAGTGCCGATTACTAAGCTTTCCGATTCTGACCTATCTATTGCGGACTACCTTTCGCAGAAATTGAATAGCGAGTTCGACGTACAAATAGATTGGCGTGCTGCCGCCAATGCAGGGACGCTTGTACTCCTGCTGGACGGACTGGATGAAGTGTCTAGTGACCGGCGAACTTTGATATTGGAACGCCTTAGAGTATATCGCGCTACTCATCCAGGTGTGCGCTGGTTGATGACAGTGCGAGACGCAGCAGCTCTATCTCCGCCCAGTGACGTAACGATGGTGGAGCTGATGTCTTTAAACGATGAGGATATTACACTCTATGTCGACTTCTACCGACCAGGTGAGCCTGGTTTAGCTAAAGCGCTGCTTGATCGTATGGAGGCACGTCCGGATTTAGCTCACCTCGTACGTATTCCCATATTTCTCGCGTTATTGCTTGTTATGCGCCAAGAGCGCGAGGACCTGCGTCGTAGTGACTTGCTTGATAGTTATCTCGAAACTCTGTTCCGCCCAGCAGCATTCAAAAGCACCCAAAAAGCCGACCCAATCGACACCTCACTGCTTAGGCGTATTGCTGAGCAAGCAGCGTTCGAAGCACTTGAAACGGATACGCTTGGCTTGAGCTCGAGGCTACTCGAAAGATGTGTTAAGGGCCTAGCGCCAGCCTTCCGTACCGATGACGTGCGCGATGCGTTGATTCGTCGAGGTGTATTGAGGCGAGAGGGGCTGGTGAGGTTGACCTTCCCTTTCCCAATTGTTCAGGAATATCTTGCCTCGGCCGAACTGCTTGAGTGCCACCAAGACCAACTCGCGCAGCGGTTGTCCAAGATCGCGAAACGTCCGTGGGCACAGGCAATTCAGTTTGCTCTTGAGCGTCATCCTAACCCAAGCTCTCTAATCGACGAGATTCTTGAACATGAAGACGATGTTTTTCACACCGGATTGCGATTGCTTGGTAGGTGTTTGGCCAACGGGATGTCTGCCTCAAGGTCACAGCGGCAGGTGATAGGAGAACGTATCGCCGCAATTTGGGGCAAAGTATCGTGGCGGACAAGCAGGTTGATCGACGGTATCATCGTTGATGCGTTCTCACAGCCCTTGCATCTAGCTGTGCGGGCGAGGCTAGGGGAGCGCCAACTGCTTCATAACGGTTCCGGCACAATCTTAGCAAGGCGCAGCGAAACAAGCCTCTCATTAGCGGTTCTCGGCGAGCTTCTGGACGGCGATATCGAGCACATGCTCAATATTGGTGACTTTCAGCATGAGGTGAACCGACTTGGAACAGCTGCGTTTAATCTATATATCGCTCGAAGTCGTCTCTACCCAGAAAAAGCCGAAGACGGACAAGCGATCAGTTGCCTGATTGGTCATATGTGCATTGGTTGCGTACATGCCGATGTTGCATATTCAGCAGCCGGCGATAAAACCCTTCCAATTGAAGTCCGGTTAGCCGCCTGGAGCCATTCGGCGCGCAAGCTCGAACCCGCGATGGAAGAAATCATCGTTCAGGCGATGGCGGGTGGTGGGTTTCATATGAACGCTTCCGCAGCACAAGCGTTGTCATCGCCCCAGGTCGAGATAGCATCGATTCTACGTCTCTTGCGATCACCGCAAGTACCCGAGAAGCATTCTTTGGATACCATGGAGTACCTCATCAGTGATTGGGGTAAGCTCGGGCGCTCTGATAAGGTCAACGATCTGTTGGTTGCGGAAGGTATCAGCGAGAAAATGCGTGATATTGTCTCGCTATATGCTGTTCAGAAAGGGAATCTGGGCGCCTTCGACTCCTTACTTAATCGTATTCCCGTAATGACCGCAGAGATGGTTAGCGGGACAGTGATTATGTTCGGACATGTGCCTGATCGTTTGCGTGTGGATCGGGCGGTCTCTGCGATAACAAATCGACAATGGAAAGCTGAAGATCGTCTCTTGATCGCTGGCTCTCTCTCGACGGGATTAACCTGTCGTTTGAATATGATGGGAATAAATTCGGGTTCTCTTGATCCCGCGCCTCCTCATCCAGGGCGAGCTATTGCTTTCGGTTTGTTTAGAGAGTGGTTAGCTAAAGCCGACTATGAACCACGTGAACGGCTTCGGCTCATGCTCGATGCGGTGAGGCTCGGTGTACCCGGAGCCGCTAAAAGTCTCCGTCCGCTCTTCGACTTTATAATAGCTATGCCGGTGAGTGAAAAGAGTTCTGACGGCAGCTTGGAGGGAAGCGCACTAGAGATTCTACATACAATTGGCGAAGCTCCTCCACTGGAAGAACTTGAACACCTCGCTAGTTCTGGAGCGTACAACCTTGCATCTAGAGTAATATTAGTTATAGCCAAAGGCGGCACTATTACCGAGGCAGAAAGTCTGATGCGGCTGTATGAAAGCATGCCATCAAAGAAAATGATTCGTTTGGTAATTATGGGCGTGCTTGAACCTCTCGCTGCTCGGTTAGGCCTACGCATCACGATTTCTAGCGAAAAATTCAGGACTGAGTCAATTTGATTTTGGGTATTTCCCAAGAGTCAAATTATGTATCTCTTTTTTTTGCTAAAAATAGCCGTTAGCTGCAGCTGATGAACGACCGCTCTCAGCTGATTCTATTGAAAAAGTTGGCCATGGTTTGCACCTTAGAAAAATATCCGATTGATATTGAAGTCTTTACATTGAATAGAGGATTACGGGCTCAGATACCGTTTCGCAACGCGCAAAAAAGAGTTCTGCGGTGAGTAGGCTGGCAGCCTAGAAGAACAGACTTTTTCAGCGAAATCGGCCAATTGTATTCTTCCATCAATGACCATTGTCGACCTATTGCTGCCGTTCTAATTAAAAATCCGCTCGCGACAGCTAGCACGGCGTTTACAATGGCGTTTGTAGGTAGCGTGATCCTATTAAACTTTCAATTGCTGTAAGATTTTTAAATAAATTATATATCGAAAGATATCATCCCAGTTTTGATCAGTTCGGCTACTGTGGTGAATTTTTCTTTGGCATCAATCGAGGTGAGTATGCCGTCAACTTTCAGATCCTTAAGAAGGTAAAGAGGAGTGATGAAAGATAAGCCCTCATCCTCATAACCAGTACTATTCACGCCGACTACTAACCCTTGTGAATTGAACACAGGGCCGCCGCTCGCTCCTCCGTGTATAAAAATGGAAGTTTGCACGCATGGGCCGGGAAGCATCACGCTATCTCTACCTTGTAGAAAGTGCTCTTGCACTTCACCTTTAAAGAATTCCCCCCAAAGATAGCAAGCCTCCCTTACCTCGCCAGGTTGGAATACGGACCTGGGGTAGGCGTACGTCACCACAATTTCACCCACATCAGGAACTTTGGAAGACAGTTTCGCAACTGGATTTTCTAGCTTACCTCTAGTAAGACTCGTCATTGAGGTTACGCGGCCGATGCAGATATCAGCTCTCGGATGTTTGTGAACAGATGTGATTGGCCTCTTAACATAAGAGTCACCTTCGATCATTTGGATGATCAGCGGCATCCCACTAGCAGATCCATCATCTGCAACGAACTCATCCATAACATGACTAGCAGTCGCGAAAATGCCTTCAGGTCCGACAAAGAAGCCGGTACCAACTAAGCTGTATTTGCCCGTTTTTGACATTTTAAGGATTGGAAAAACCGCTTTTGATGGATCAACCCGCACGCCATCTTGATCTGTGGCCCAGAAGTCACCCTCTAATGATACGCCTCGTAAGTTTTTTCGCGGAAAATGCGGGCTGTCCTGCATCTCTAATAATCCCTTGTTAGTTTGCCGGTTGGTCTTGGTTGTGCGCCCTAATCCGTATACAGCAATACGCGCGTAGTGAATATAACAGCTAGTCAAACGCTAACTGGTGTTTTGCTACCCCGTGAAAGATGGTGGCTATATAATTAAGAGTTATTTTGTTGATGAATGAAAAAAGCAGATCCGCCTCAACAATGTCATCTAAGCCGATATTGTCACTTCGTGCGTTTGAGTAATGAAAAAACCTATTTCGTAAGGTGACAAAAAAACTATGATACTCCGCGAAAGGAATAGCCAGACGGTCTGGGCGAACTGTTGCAGGTGTATAACTGTCTGGGCTTTTCCAACCTGCAACTTTTTCAGCTAATGCCTTGAATATTGGCTCCCTATATTCTTGCTTTGTATTTATTTCTACATCAACAGTGCGCGCTAGCTCTGGCATGCCTTTGAAAAGACTTACTACAAATGTTTTGTGGAATTTTAGCTCGCCAACATTCCCATCTGAATCATTGTTCATCCACTTCCGAAGATTCTCAAACGTCCCGACATAATCTTGCGTCCTTGATGCATAGATCATCGGAAAAGCATATGATAGGTGCTCATAAGATCTATACAAATGAACGAATGCAGCCGTGTGACGCCCACCTTCTTCATGGTAAACACAGCTCGCCAGCTCGCTTAGAAACGGTTTATAGAATTTCCGATTCTTCCATCCCGTTCTCTTTACAAGCCGTTCATAATCCGATAGCGTCAAGCCTTCGTCGAATTCATCGAAAAATGACAAATCTCCATTTTCATTATGTCTCATGTCGCCATAAAAATAATTTTTTGAGAGGGCTGCACTTTCATCTGTGTTCAAGTTGGTAATCTGGCAACTACCAGATAGAACTCGAAATATTAGAGCGAACTCCGTAGCTCCATCATGTATAAAGAAAGGAGACTCAGGCGTAAGTGGAGATCCATTGCACTCCGAGAACTCATAGCTAACAGTTTTCATTTATGCTGCGATCTCATCCGAGAAGTAGCTAAGCAGCTCAATGTCACTAGATTCCTTTAGTGTACTGATCTTCTCTATAAATTTTTTGCTGAGTTCGCGGCGATATTTTCCAAGATTTACCTTGGCCGCATCAATTGATTTAAAAGCGCCGTCGAACATATCTACAGCGTCACCAAATTCATCGGCGCTCATTTCTACTAGGTCGTTGTACGAGGATTTAACGCCTACACAAAACCCGATAAAATTGTTCTGAGTTTTAAGCCAGCTTTTACCAGCTTCATTGGCCGAAAATTTGTCAACCAACTCAAGCACCTGTTGGAATTCTAGGCCGTTCTCCACTACAGCGGTCGCCATGATATTTCCAACAATAATCTCATCCATTTTTTCACTGATGATTTTATTGTTTTCGTTATGAACGCTATTGGTGAAGAATGCTAAATATCCTTTGGATATATCAGCAAGATTAAATGCGCCGCGCTTTATCTTGTCTCCACGATCCTTCTCAGATTGAACCTCTATATCAAGAGACTCAAAGTCGAATAGCTCTTCAGTGAGAACTTCGATTTGATGCCTAGGGGTCATTGGGCGCTGACCGTTGTTTAATGTAATCATCCGATACAGGAGCATATCTTTGTTGCCAGAGATGATGATGCTTAAAAATAGGGCTTTATCAGCTGGAAAGCCTTCGTCATCTTTGATGCTATTAAGTGTGTTTAGGCGTTGCATGCCGTCTAGGACATATCCACTGACTATATTTTCATTTGCGTATAAAGCTGCTTCTTCGATGTCGTCAAACTCTGGGTCCTGATCCACCATTGCTAGAGTAATCGCAGGCATCAAACAACCCTTTAAAAGGTCATTCCGAAGGCGATCATAAAATGCAGGGTTTTGAATTTTTCGCTGCGCGGCAAAACGGTTGATCAGAGGAAAAATATTTTCAATTGCATAGCCATATGTAGTCTGCCCAGTCAACACAACACTTTTAATAACAGCATCGTATTCCTGCGTGAAAATTGTGATGCTCATATAAGAATCCCTCCTCAAATCGAGAATCATATTCACATTGGCGGCCAGCGTAAAGCTCAGCTCCGCATCAATGAAATATTCATATCGACCATGACCCGAATGTTCCTTTCAAATGGAGCTTGCGGGCCTTTTGGTAATCACGCATCTGCGCACTGTTCTGTGGTGTTTTGATCATCGGTGGATCGATGGTAGGCCCGAAGCAACCTGCCCTCGCCGGTAGCTTCGGGTATGGTTTAGGTTAGGCTGCCAATAGGTCAATCAGGCTGTATTGGTGTGAGCGATCCGCAAGTTCTCGCCAGGTCCAGTTTCCGAAGTTTTCGCCCTGTTCAGGGATGTCCAGCTTCATCAGTGCAACTGGGTCTCGACTAATCAGGTTGCGTGCAGCCCACAGCTTGCCGCCGGTCTCCAGCAGTGCTTTCGCCGCCTCATTCCATTGTTCTTCTAACACGGTGTTTGCCAGGTGAGCCGCGTTTTTCTCGATCTCGGTGCGTTCCTTTTGTGCCTCTGTGATGTTCAGATCAATTGTCACCAGTTCCTGCTCCAGGGCCGTTATGAGCAGTTGTTGGCGGCGATGATGCTCAACCGCAGCCGTGAGGTTTTTTGCTGCCTTTTGAGCTTCAGCGTTTGCCGCTTTTTCGCCCTCCACATCGCCCCAGGCGACAGCCTGTGCATAAGCGGTGGCCGCGTCCGTTTCAGCTTGTCGAGCTTTTGCCATGTCTTCCTGATCGCTCTGGCGGACATGCTGCAACCGAGTCTCGATGCTGCTGCGCTTTTCGTTGAGTTCCATCTCGTCGGCTTTCCAGTTCGCCATATCGCTGAGATAGCTCGCAGCCATGCTCTCACGGTTCTCCAATGTCTCAAGGCGATCAATCTTCTGGTTCAGTGCGCTGATCTCGAGATGTCGGGAGTCGATGCGTCTTTTGTGATCGTTGATTTCCTCTTGTACAGCCCGTTGACGGCCTTGCTCGATAACCTCAGGGCTTTCCAGCGCCGCTTCGAAGGGCGCCAGGTCATTCTGAATGCTCTCCATTTCGAGGGTCAGTTGGTCGCGGCGGTCTTTCAGTTCTTGGATAGTGTTCATCTGTGTTGTCTCTGAGCAATACGTTGATGGGAATAGTTGAACGGCTGGCGAGGCCGGGAATGAGCCGGCGCTACCTCTATCAGCAGGCATGCCGTCAGGCGGCCTTGGCCTCGCCTTCATCCGTTCCAGGGACTGTCTTCACCACATAGCAGCGTTGAGGTCCTAACCCGGGCAGGCGAATCAAGCTGTACGCCTTTCCATCACTTCCCGGCTCGAGCACGCCCCGTTGCAGCAGCTCCTTGTTCACCGCACTGATATTCATGCCCTTGAAGATCTCGGCCTTCCAGGCTTCAGGCAGCACGTAGTAGGTGTTGGTGGTGTGCAGGGCGTCGCCCATGCCGTGTTCCAGGGTCTTGCGAAAGCCCAACCGATCAATCGTGCGTGGGCCGTGCTCATCGATTTTGGCGGCGGCGGATTCCCATCGGGTGAAGCGGCTTTCTCCAAATCGCTCGATGACCTGGCGTAGCCGCGCCAAGATCGCATCACCCTCGAAGTTACCGGCGCCGCCACGTTCGGCCAGCCACGCATGCAAACACACCCGTGCGGCGGTCGTGGCTGTGCCGTCCGGCCAGCCAGTGACGCCGAAGGCGGTGGCCAACTCTCCGGCCGCTGCTGCGAGACCGAAGCGGAGGGTGGCACGCTGGGCCTGACCACTGGCCGAAGCGGGCAGGTTTTGGGTGATGAACTGCTCCACTGTGCGGCGAACGATCACCGACCACCTGAGCATTTCTCCGGGCGCGCACAGCGCGTGCAGGAAGGCGGTGAGGGGAGTGCCGTAGTATTTGGCTACGCGAGCTTTGAGTGCGTCGGATAGGGCGGCTGCATCCTCAAAACCGTTCAGCACATCGAACATGCCAAGGCCTTTGCTCGCATCCGCAGGCACGGCGAGCATGCGCACCTCCATGCCGGCTTTCAGCTCCTTGTTGGCATCCGCCATGTGCTGCGCCAACGTCTTCTCGCCCGTCGAGAGAAACAGCAAGCGCCACTCCTGCACCTGTCGGCCTGCTTGTCCTCGATCATTCGCCCTGGCTTTGCCGGTGCCATTGCCGAGCATGTACACCGTCTCGCCGATAATGCGCGGGTCGCACATGCCGATTTCATCCAGTACCAGGAGGCCGTCTGAGTGAGCGGCGGCGATGGACTCCAGAGCGTTATCTGTGGAGCGCCACGAGCGCACCAGACGCGGCCCGCCACAGACCGAGGCAGCGACCTGCAAGTGGGTCGTTTTGCCACCGGAGCTGTCACCATAGAGGTGGAAGCCGCCTGACTCATGCCCGAGCAGGTTCAACAGCGGGCCTGCAAAGGCCACAGAGACGACAAACGCCAAGCGGTGGTTGCCAACGCACAACGCGCCGATTTGTTGCTGCCATTGCTCCAGAGAGCCCGCTTCGTTGATCGGTGGTAACTGTGCCCCGGCTTCATAAAAATGCAGGTGTTCGGCGTGCGAGCCGATTTGCTGTTCGGGCAAAAGGAAAGCGTTGCCGTGCCAGCCTAGACGCGTCACCAGTCGTGCGCGTTGTGCGCTGTCGAAGCCGCCGAGGTAGCTCTGCAAGTCATTACGTGCGTTACGTCCCGACCGGCTTCCTGCAAGGCGTAGCCCCATGTCTACCAGCGGCCCGAGGACGTCCTTGCCGAAGTCGCCGGTCATGGTCCGGGCCGGGATATTCCAGCGCTTTTTGGCGCCGTCCGGGTCGTCGAACTCGACCAATAAACCCCAGTTGTGTCCCTTGTCGTCGCGAGTACGGGCGATGATTTCGAGAGGCGAACACACAGGACGCGCCTCGCCATCATCGCCGGAATAGAACACCCCTTCGGGCGTCAGGCGAAAGCCGCCCGGCAACAGGTCATTTTTCGATTTCGCGGGGCGTTTTGCAGGTGCCTTAGCCTTCGGTTCTTGGGGCTCATTGTGCTCAGCGAGAGTGCCGAAAAACACGCCGTTACGCACCAGCTCGGTCATATGGTCAGCGGTCCAACCTTTGGTTAATGCATCTGCTGCATCATCGCCATCCGCCCATTTGCCACCCTTGATCAGTGTCGGCTTGCCACCTTCGCTGCTGGGCTTGAGCTTGAACACGTCGAGCGAGATTCGTTGCACTGAAGCGGCGCCCAGCTCAGTCAGCTTGAGCTCGATGGAGTCCATGCAGGTCTTGCCGCTGGCATCGTTATCCGGCCACAGCACCACAGCGCGCCCTTTGAGGGGCGTCAGGTCGGCCTTGTGCCAAGAGTTGGAGCCGTTCGGCCAGCAGGTGGCTACGTGGTCGGGCATCAGTTCGGCGGCGGCATCAGCAGCCTTCTCGCCTTCACACAACACCACAGGCGCATCGGTGCGCTGTGCCAGCTCATCCAGGCGCAGCAGTGGCCGAGGCTCGGGCAACCCCTGCCAGCGCCATTGTGTGGTTTGCCCATCGGAGCGCTTGCACCAGGTCAGCGGTGCAAAGACCTTCTTCGGTTTGCCGTCTTCATCCGGGGCCAGGTCGAAGCGATACAGCGCCATGACCGGCTGGCCCTGGGCATCACGATAGATCCACACCTTGGACGGAACACCGTGTTGCCGGTGTTTGGCAGGGCACTTGTTCATGGCCTCGGCCGGGATCGGTTGAATTGCGATCCACTCCGGCGTTGCGCTCTTGGCCGGTGCGCTTTTGGTGGTCGCAGAACCAGCGGAAACACTGAGCAGATCCGCCAGCTTTTTGCAGGCCTCAACGTCCGTGCCGCCGTCGATATAGCGCACCAGGTCGATCAGGTCGCCGCCCTTATCGCCAGTGGCAAAATCTGCCCAGGTGCCTTTGCTCAAATTGACCTTGAGCGAGCCAGCGCGCTTGTCTGTACGCGTCGGATTGGGTGCTGTGTATTCCTTGCCGCCGTCGACGCGTTTACCGTTCGGCAGCCAGTGAGTAAGGACGCGGTCGATGTTTTTCAGGGCAGCGCTTTTTACGTCAGCAAAGCTGGGGCGTTTTGAGGTGTTGCCGGTGCGCTGAGTCATAGTGTGGTCCTCGACTCAAGCAACGCCTCGTTCACGTCGTCGATCAGCGCCTTAGCCATCTCGCCGAGGTAGAACGCAGGCCAACTAAAACGCTCGCTCGCATCGCTGATGGCGGCGTCGAGGATCAGTTGATTGGCGTGGTGGAGAATCTGTGAGACGGCTTCAAGTGCGTCCTCCAGCGGGATACCGGCATTCACCCGAAACAGGTTTTGGCCGTTACCGTTGGCAGGGGAAAACTCGGAGCGTCCAAGCGTGCTGGAGTGTGTCACAGCGCACCGCCTTTCTGGCCCATCGGCACAGAGGAGGCATCACCGTACATGGTGAGTGTTTTGATCAAACCCAAGGTGCCACGCACGTCCCAAATAACGGACGACAGCACGCGGTTGGAGAGCAGGGGTTTATCTCCGTCTAAGTGGTCCTCCAGCAGCATGAGAACGGAGTCGGCACGGTCGAGCGCACAGGTGATGGCGTCGATAGGCAGACCGGCTTCGGCGTCCTGGCTGACGCAGAGGAGATCCTCGGGCAGTGCAAAGCCTGGGAGCATGCTCATTGTGCACCCCCTGCGGCTTCTAGGGCGCGGGCCTTGGACATATGGCTGTTGTAACGGGAAAGGCGTGTAGCGAGGCTGGAGTTGGCGTGTAAAGCGGCGAGAGCCATTGCTCGATGAGCGGCGGCGCGAATTTTGGACGGATTGAGGGCAGGCATAGGTGACACTCCAAGTTTGAAGATGGAGCTGCCACTGATCGTCGCCAAACGAATTAGGGTGGCAGCTGTGCGCAGGTTGGCGAACCGGGAACTTGGAACCCGGCAGACCCGAAGGTCTCCCACGCACAGCTGCCATAACACGAAACGGCAGGCACAAAAAAAGCGCCTGCTGTCGGATGGGGCGCCTGTGCGCCAAGTAACTCGGGTCGCCAAACCCGGTCGCTGAATTTGCAGCGACGACCAGAGAGTAACGTCCGTTTTTTGAAAGTGCAACTGTGCAGATCACTTGCGGATTTTTTCGATGGGGCATAAATTGATCAGGCATGTAGATTTACCTCAACGCCTCCGGTTGCCGCCGGGGGCGTTTTCATTTCAGGCATGGACTTCCCAGCGCAGGGAAACAAAGGGCAAGAAGTCGCCATCGAGACGGGCGCGTGCATCTTCGTAGGCTTCGACCTGTTGGCCTTCGTCAACGATGATTGCTCGGGGGGCTTGGCAGGGAACCGACAATGCGCACCAGGTTCCATCTGCCCATCGCATCACCATCACGTCTCGGTTAATGCGTTTTTGCTCAGTACGGTAGCGCTCGAAACGCTGCATACCTCGTGATGAGAAACCCACATTTCTGAGTACAGAGAAGGGCTGCAAAATGGCCTTATTGGCGACACGATTTTTCATGCTGCCACCTGATCGCGGGCAGCGATGCGTGCGCGTGTCCATGCCTGAACTTCCCCCAGTACCCACGCAACCGGAGCGCTTCGGGCATTGCTGTTACTCAGCTTCACCGGCAATGGGAATCCGCTTTCAGGTTGACGCATCAGCTTGTAGATAGTCGGGCGTGCGAGCCCTACGATTGAAATGACCTCGGGCATGCGGATGAGCGTCATGGAGGGATCGTGCGAGGGAATTGCTTTTAATACGGTAGTCATAGCGAGCTAACCCTTTGTTAATTGAGACAACGGGTCATACGCTACGCAGGGGAGGAAGAGTGGACTGTGTCCGCTCCCTTTTTTATTTCAGAGGTCTAAGGCCCAGAGCGGTCAAATGCTCTCTAATGGTTTTTTTTGTGCCGTGGCTCTTCCGTTCGGAAAGAATATTGGTCAGTTCAGCATCGGACAGGCTTCGCTTTTCAGTTTTCCGACCATTAATGATTTGCTCGGCAGCAGCCTTGATTTTTGCTCGTCTATCCATTGTGTCGGTCTGTATTTTTGAGCTGGGATCACGGTTCCCCTTGCCGGCTTCCTGGCCTCGTCTCGTCGCCTTTGTTGAAAAGGCGTCGTCGAGAATTCGATGCATCAGGCTTGATGTGTTGAAGCCTTTTTTAAACACATCCATCTGCTCCACTTGACGATAAAGGCTCGCCATCAACAAAGCCTGGTTCGCCTCACCTAACAACGTAGCGAAGTCTTCTCGTGCTCGGATTTCGTTTCCGCTACTACGGTCCCGCTCTTTTTCGATCAGTGCAAGGTACTGGCGGGGTGAGTCATGTCTCAGTTGCTCTATCAGGTCTGCATCAATGTCGTAGGTCGCGAGTTCAAGGTCGAATAGCCAATTTGCGAGCGTCTCAACGGCCTGCGTTCCAAGTACCAGG
Organism: Pseudomonas salmasensis; assembly: GCF_014268375.2. Classification (NCBI taxonomy): domain Bacteria; kingdom Pseudomonadati; phylum Pseudomonadota; class Gammaproteobacteria; order Pseudomonadales; family Pseudomonadaceae; genus Pseudomonas; species Pseudomonas salmasensis. Next base: position 2,422,512 of record NZ_CP077083.1, on the reverse strand, counting down.
GCGTAGGTAGCCACGAGCTGTGAGTCTGATGCGGAACGGCTGACCCGAAGGAGCCCTCGAATCACGCTTGGCAACGAGCCTGCTTCCGCAGAGTCGGCATGGTCGTAGATGGCATCACGTAAGGAGTAAAGGGTTCGTGTGATCGATTCTGCACCTGGGGAGTAGGAACCCTCCTCAAGCCAGAACGATGTGGCTGTGTTGATCAGATCGAAGGCACTTTTGAAGTGTTCGTTGAACTGCGGAAACAGCGCAAGACTGCGAACGGCTGCCTCGACATCGTCCTGATCCCACACCAGGCACGTTACGTCGAAACCTGCGATTTCGAGTTCGAGCTCTTCTGCCTCGATGCCCCGCTCAAAGTCCATTTAGATCTCCCCGCCGCCCCGAAGCCGATAGGCTGTTACAGCGATTTGCAGGTGGAGGCGCCGATGCCAGCAGGGTTGAGGGCGTGGCTTTTCTGTAACACGACTGCTCGATGTAACACGTGGCGTTCAGAAGCTTTGCAGTGCGTGTAACGCTAAAAATATTCAATAAATACAATGGGTTATTGGTGGGCGTAACACGCGTAACACCCGTAACACCATTTTTGAAGGGGTATAGGGTTGACGGCTTCACACGGCCTTCCCAAATTGACCTTGCACTACATTTCCGGCCTCTAGGGAATCAAGGTGATCGGCGTACCATTGCATCATTTTTACGCGTTGCTCAAAGTATTGGGCCTTGTTGTATACCCCCGAGATGCCTTCCTCTTTGTGAGCCAACTGCGCTTCAACATGTTCCTTCGGCCAGCCATGTTCTCGAAGTAACGTGCTCGCGGTGTGTCGAGTACCGTGTCCTACTAGACGCCCTTTGTAGCCGATGGTAGCGAAGACTTTGTTGATTGTGTTTTCGCTGATGGTTGGGTTCTTTGCTCCGACGCCGGGGAAAAGCCAGCGACTCCGTCCCGTTAAACAGTGCAGGTCCCTCAGTGCTGTAACGGCTTGGTGGGGAAGGGGGCATACAAAATCCCGGCGCATCTTCATCTTGGCAGCAGGCGTCGTCCAAATGGCCTTCTCAAGGTTGAACTCTTTCCATTCAGCCAAGCGGACCATGCCTGGGCGGGATGCCGTCCAGATACAAAGCCATGCGGCGGTACGTGCAGTCAGTCTGCTCGGAGTGTTTTTGAGTGCTTGGAGAAACTCAGCGAGTTCAGGCTCCAGCAAGTGTGGATGCTGCTGAGTCTTGGGCGCCTGGGCGGCAATGTCGCGAAGGCGGCTGCCCGGATCGTTTTCGGTGAGTCCTAAACCAATTGCTCGGCCGAAGATTTGGTTGATCCAGGTGCGGCACTTTTCTGCCACGTTGTGAGCGTCTCTAGCTTCGAGGGATGCCTGGAGATCTGCACAGTCGGTGCGGGTGATTTCGTCGAGGGGCTTATCTCCCAATGCCGGGAGTATGTCCTTGTCGAGGTAGGTGCGGATTTTGTGAAGGGTAGAGGTTGCGAGGCCCTTTTCTTCTTTGGCCTTGAGCCAAGCTTCAGCAGCAGCTCGAAACGTTCGAGCCTTGGCCGCATCGATTGCAGCTTTAGCGGATCGTTTCTGCTCAAGGGGATCAGCGCCGCTACTCACCACTTTGCGTAGATCGGCAGCTTTCTCTCTTGCCAGCGCACCACTGACCTCTGGGTAACCCCCGAGCCCCATCCAAGCCCAATTGCCCGCCGGACGTTTGTAGCGTAGCTGCCAGGATTTACCACCATCAGGTTTGACCCTGAAGTAGAGGCCGTTTCCGTCTAGCTCCCGGTATTCCTTTGACTCCGGCTCCAGCCCTGCAAGCGTCGTGTCTGCGAGAGGGCGGCGCTTGATATCTGCGCGCTTCATCCTTGTATCCCAAAGTTCGGTATTTTTCTCAGGATACAAGCAGGGATACAGGGATACAACGGATAAGGGGATACAGAGGTAGAAAGCCAGACACAAAAAAACCGGCTCAAGTGGCCGGTTTCTCTGGGTCTGAGAGTCTGGTAGAGACTTTCAGATACTGCTATATGGTGCCCCGAGGGAGACTCGAACTCCCACTCCTTTCGAAAACGGATTTTGAATCCGCCGCGTCTACCAATTCCGCCATCAGGGCTCAATGGCGGCGAAGTATAGAGATGAGATTACCGTTGGTCAATCACGTTTCATGGTCTATTTTCACTATTTCCGCTAGACTTCCCGGCCCTGCTAGACGAACCCCATCATGCGCGTTGCTGACTTTACTTTTGAGCTCCCTGATTCGCTGATCGCTCGCCACCCTTTGGCCGAGCGTCGCGCCAGTCGACTGCTGACCCTTGACGGGCCCAGCGGTGCCCTCGCACACCGTCAATTCACTGATTTGCTTGAGCATTTGCGCCCAGGCGATCTGATGGTTTTCAACAATACCCGGGTGATTCCGGCGCGGCTGTTTGGCCAGAAAGCTTCCGGCGGCAAGCTGGAAATCCTGGTGGAACGGGTGCTGGACAGCCATCGTGTGCTGGCCCATGTGCGCTCCAGCAAGTCGCCCAAACCGGGGTCGAGCATCCTGATCGAGGGCGGTGGTGAAGCCGAGATGGTCGCGCGCCACGATGCCTTGTTCGAACTCAAGTTTGCTGAAGAGGTGTTGCCGCTGTTGGAGCGTGTCGGCCATATGCCGTTGCCTCCTTATATAGACCGCCCCGACGAAGACGCGGACCGCGAGCGCTATCAGACCGTGTACTCACAGCGCCTCGGCGCCGTCGCCGCGCCGACTGCCGGGCTGCATTTCGACCAGCCACTGCTGGATGCGATTGCCGCCAAGGGCGTCGACACCGCCTATGTGACCCTGCACGTGGGGGCCGGGACGTTTCAGCCGGTGCGTGTGGATAACATCGAAGACCACCATATGCACAGCGAATGGCTGGAAGTCAGCCAGGACGTGGTGGATGCGGTGGCGGCGTGCAAGGCGCGGGGCGGTCGGGTGGTGGCCGTGGGCACCACCAGCGTGCGTTCGCTGGAGAGCGCGGCGCGTGATGGCGTGCTCAAGCCGTTCAGTGGCGACACCGATATCTTCATTTTCCCAGGGCGGCCATTCCATGTGGTCGATTGCCTGGTCACCAACTTCCATTTGCCCGAATCCACGCTGTTGATGCTGGTGTCGGCATTTGCCGGTTACCCGGAAACCATGGCCGCTTATCAAGCCGCCATCGCTAACGAGTACCGTTTTTTCAGCTACGGTGATGCGATGTTTATCACCCGTAACCCGGCGCCGCGCGGCCCTGAGGACAACTTATGAGTCGTATGTCGTTTGAATTGCTCGCTACGGACGGCAAAGCCCGTCGTGGTCGGCTGACCTTCCCGCGTGGCACTGTGGAGACCCCGGCGTTCATGCCGGTCGGCACCTATGGCACCGTCAAGGGCATGTTGCCCCGTGACATCGTCGCCACTGGCGCCGAAATCATTCTCGGCAACACCTTCCACCTGTGGCTGCGCCCAGGCACGGAAGTGATCAAGAAGCATGGCGACCTGCATGACTTCATGAAGTGGCAAGGCCCGATCCTCACCGACTCCGGTGGTTTCCAGGTGTTCAGCTTGGGCGCCATGCGCAAGATCAAGGAGGAGGGCGTGACCTTCGCCTCGCCGGTCGACGGCGCCAAGGTGTTCATGGGCCCGGAAGAGTCGATGCAGGTACAGCGCGACCTGGGCTCGGACATCGTGATGATTTTCGACGAGTGCACGCCGTACCCGGCCGATGAAGACGTGGCGCGTATCTCCATGGAGTTGTCGCTGCGCTGGGCCCAGCGTTCGAAGAACGCCCATGGTGATAACTCGGCAGCGCTGTTCGGTATTGTCCAGGGCGGCATGCATGAAAGCCTGCGCAAACGCTCGCTGGAAGGCCTCGACAAGATCGGCTTCGACGGCCTGGCCATCGGCGGTTTGTCGGTGGGCGAGCCCAAACACGAAATGATCAAGGTGCTCGATTACCTGCCGGGCCTGATGCCCGCTGACAAACCTCGTTACCTTATGGGCGTTGGCAAACCGGAAGATCTCGTAGAGGGTGTGCGCCGCGGTGTGGACATGTTCGATTGCGTGATGCCAACCCGTAATGCCCGCAATGGGCATCTGTTCATCGATACAGGCGTGCTGAAGATCCGTAACGCGTTCCATCGCCATGATGATTCGCCGCTGGATCCTACCTGTGACTGCTACACCTGCCAGAACTTCTCCCGTGCTTATCTGCACCATCTGGACAAGTGCGGGGAAATGCTGGGTAGCATGTTGAATACCATCCACAATTTGCGTCACTACCAAGTCCTGATGGCTGGTTTGCGCGAGGCTATTCAACAGGGTACATTGGCCGCCTTCGTCGATGCCTTCTATGCCAAGCGTGGCCTCCCTGTGCCGCCCTTGGACTGAGTTTTCCGACCCTAAGATTCACTATTTGCAACTGGAGTGCTAAATGAGCTTTTTTATCTCTAACGCCATGGCTGACGCCGCTGCGCCTGCTGCTGCCGGCCCTATGGGCGGTGGTTTCGAGTGGATTTTCCTGGTCGGCTTCCTGGTCATCTTCTACCTGATGATCTGGCGTCCACAGGCCAAGCGCGCCAAAGAGCAGAAAAACCTGCTGGGCAGCCTGCAAAAAGGCGACGAAGTCGTGACCACTGGCGGCATCGCCGGCAAGATCACCAAGGTTTCCGATGCTTTCGTGGTACTGGAAGTCTCCGACACCGTGGAAATGAAGTTCCAGAAGGGCGCCATCGCCGCCACGCTGCCTAAAGGCACGCTCAAAGCGATCTAAGTAACAACCTTTACCAATCGACGGGGCGCGCAAGGCGCCCCGCGTTATAAGCGGGCGGCGTGATGCTGAACAAATACCCTCTGTGGAAATACGTACTGATCCTGGCGGTGCTGGCGATCGGCTTTATTTATTCCGCTCCCAATCTCTATCCTGATGACCCGGCGATCCAGATCTCTGGCGCCAGCACTTCGCTGCAGGTCAATCAGGCTGATCTGGACCGTGCGAGCAAAGCGCTCAACGACGCGGGTATCCAGGTTAAAGCGGCAACCTTGGCGGCTGGTTCCAAAGGCGGCTTGTTGCGCCTGACCAAGCAAGAAGACCAATTGCCGGCCAAAGATGTCGTACGCAAGGTCATGGGTGACGACTACGTTGTCGCGCTCAACCTGGCCCAGACCACGCCACAATGGCTGCGCAGCATTGGCGCGCACCCGATGAAGCTGGGTCTGGACTTGTCCGGTGGTGTGCACTTCCTGCTGGAAGTCGACATGGACAAGGCCCTGGACGCACGTCTGAAGGTCTACGAAGGCGACGTGAAGAGCCTGCTGCGCAAAGAGAAGCTGCGCTATCGCAGCCTGCCGCAGCTCAACGGTGCCATCCAGCTGGGCTTTGCTGACGAAGCATCCCGCGAACAAGCCCGTGCGCTGATCCGCAAGAACTTCAATGACTTCGACATCGTACCGGCCGACCTCAATGGTCAAGCGGTACTGCGCCTGGCGATGAGCCCGGCCAAGATCGCTGAAATCCGCGAATACTCCATCAAGCAGAACTTGACCACGGTCCGTAACCGCGTCAACGAGCTGGGTGTGGCCGAGCCGATCGTGCAGCGCCAGGGCGCCAACCGCATCGTGGTTGAGCTGCCAGGCGTACAGGACACCGCTGAAGCCAAGCGTATCCTCGGCAAGACCGCCAACCTGGAGTTCCGTCTCGCGGCAGACCCAGGCGCTACGCGTGCCACTTCCGAAGAATTCGAATTCCGCGAAGGTAACCGTCCTCCTGCGCTGATCGAGCGTGGCTTGATCATCACCGGTGACCAAGTGACCGACGCCAAGGCCGGTTTCGGCGAGCACGGCACGCCTGAAGTGAACATCCGTCTGGATGGCCATGGCGGCGAACTGATGAGCCGCGCCACGCGCAGCAACGTCGGTCGCAGCATGGCGGTGATCTTCATCGAGCAGCGCCCGGTGACCACCTACACCAAGCAGATGGTCAACGGCGTCGAGAAAGACGTGCCGGTGCAGACCTTCAAGGAAGAGAAGAAGATCATCAGCCTGGCGACCATCCAGTCGCCGCTGGGTGCTCAGTTCCGTATCACTGGCCTGAACGGCCAGGGCGAGTCGTCCGAGCTGGCGTTGCTGCTGCGTGCCGGTGGCCTGGCTGCACCGATGTACTTCGCTGAAGAACGTACCATCGGCCCGAGCCTGGGTGCCGACAACATCACCAAGGGTGTCGATGCGGCGCTGTGGGGCATGTTGTTCGTGTCGCTGTTCATCATCGCCATCTACCGCTTCTTTGGTGTGATCGCCACCGTCGCCCTGGCGGGCAACATGGTGATGCTGCTGGCCCTGATGTCGTTGCTGGGCGCCACACTGACCCTGCCGGGTATCGCCGGTATCGTACTCACCATGGGTATGGCGGTGGACGCCAACGTGCTGATCTTCTCGCGGATTCGTGAAGAGATCGCCGCCGGCATGACCGTGCAGCGTGCAATCAACGAAGGCTTCGGCCGGGCATTTACCGCGATCCTCGACTCCAACCTGACCACGCTCTTGGTCGGCGGGATTCTCTTCGCCATGGGCACAGGCCCGGTGAAAGGCTTTGCGGTGACCATGTCCCTCGGGATCTTTACCTCGATGTTCACGGCCATCATGGTGACCCGCGCAATGGTCAACCTGATCTTTGGCGGGCGTGACTTCAAGAAGTTGTGGATTTAAGGGGCTGCCATGTTACGTACAATCAACTTCATGGGCGTTCGCAACGTTGCGTTCGGCGTCACCGTGCTCCTTACTGTTCTGGCGTTGTTCAGCTGGTTCCATAAGGGCCTGAACTACGGCCTGGACTTCACCGGCGGTACGCTCATCGAGCTGACCTACGAGAAGCCCGCCGACGTTACCCTGGTGCGCAACGAGCTGGTCAAGGCCGGCTATCACGAGGCCGTGGTACAGAGCTTTGGTGCCACCACCGACTTGCTGGTGCGTATGCCTGGCGAAGACCCGCAACTGGGTCACCAGGTAGCCGAGGCCTTGCAGAAGGTGGGTGGCGACAACCCGGCGTCGGTCAAGCGCGTCGAGTTCGTCGGCCCGCAAGTGGGTGAAGAACTGCGCGACCAGGGCGGCCTCGGCATGCTGATGGCGCTGGTCGGCATCATGATCTACCTGGCGTTCCGCTTTCAGTGGAAGTTCGGTGTCGGCGCCATTGTGTCGCTGATCCACGACGTGATCGTGACCGTGGGTATCCTGGCCTATTTCCAGATCACCTTCGACCTGACCGTATTGGCGGCCGTGCTGGCGATCATTGGTTACTCGCTCAACGACACCATCGTGGTATTCGACCGGGTTCGTGAGAACTTCCGTGTACTGCGCAAGGCGACGTTGATCGAGAACATCAACATCTCCACCACCCAGACCCTGCTGCGGACCATGGCGACGTCGATCTCCACCTTGCTGGCGATTGCTGCGCTGATGATCTTTGGTGGCGACAACCTGTGGGGCTTCTCCCTGGCGCTGTTTATCGGCGTTCTGGCGGGTACCTACTCGTCGATCTACATCGCCAACGTGGTGCTGATCTGGCTGAACCTCAACAGCGAAGACTTGATCCCTCCTGCCGCTACCGACAAGGAGGTCGACGACCGTCCTTGATGGGCGCTTGTTGATCCGCCGTTACAAGAAAGGCGCGAGTATTGAACTCGCGCCTTTTTTTTTGCTCCAAGGCTGGGTATAGCGCGGATCTTTCGGTCCGCTTGTGATGGTCAGGAGGTTCATGTGAACAAGTCGTTGCTGGTTGGTGCGGTATTGGGTGCTGTCGGTGTGACTGCCGGAGGCGCTGTTGCCACCTACAGCCTGGTAAAAAGCGGCCCTGAGTATGCGCAAGTGCTGGCGGTGCAGCCGGTGAAAACCCAGATTAAAACCCCTCGTGAGGTCTGCAAGGACGTCACTGTGACCCGGCAGCGTCCGGTGCAGGATCAACATCAAATCGCCGGTACCGTGGTGGGTGCCCTTGCGGGTGGCCTGCTAGGCAACCAGATTGGTGGCGGTAACGGTAAGAAGCTGGCCACCGTGGCCGGTGCGGTCGGTGGTGGTTACGCCGGTAACAAGGTTCAGGAAGGCATGCAGAACCGAGATACCTACACCACCACGCAAACTCGCTGTAACACCGTTAACGACATCAGTGACAAGGTGGTCGGTTATGACGTGCGTTACAACCTGGATGGCAAGGAAGGTACCGTGCGTATGGAGCGCGACCCTGGCAGCCAGATTCCGGTGGACAAGGAAGGCCGTCTGATCCTGGGTCAGAACCAGCAGTAACCCCAAGGTCTGGTTTCGATCCAAATGTGGGAGCTGGCTTGCCTGCGATAGCGGTGGGTCAGTAACTAATCACTTGGTTGGCAGCCCGCCATCGCAGGTAAGCCAGCTCCCACATTGGATTGTATTGAGTCAGTTGGAATTGGTTTTTTGCTAAATCCCACGCATAAAAAAAGCACCCCGAGGGGTGCTTTTTTTGTGCTCGCTCGCTTAACGCTTCAGCGAAGCCGGCAGGTGCGGCTGGATCGCCGTCAGTACTGCCTTGAAGCATTTGGTGTTGCCAGCCACGACGTGGCCTTTCTCCAGGAAGTCGTGACCACCGGTGAAGTCGCTCACCAGGCCGCCCGCTTCTTGAATCAGCAGGGCGCCAGCAGCCATGTCCCACTCGGACAGGCCCGACTCCCAGAATGCATCAAAACGACCGGCGGCTACATACGCCAGGTCCAGGCTGGCTGCACCGGCGCGGCGGATGCCGGCGGTCTGGCCAACCAGAGCGCGGAACATGCCCAGGTAGTTTTCCAGGTTGTCCATCTGGTCGTCACGGAACGGGAAGCCGGTACCCAGCAGGGCGCCTTCCAGGCTGGTACGGCCGCTGACACGCAGGCGGCGACCGTTCAACTGGGCGCCACGGCCACGGCTGGCGGTGAATTCTTCCTGGCGAACCGGGTCCAGCACAACGGCGTGTTCCAGGCGGCCACGGTATTTGCAGGCGATGCTCACGGCAAAGTGCGGGATGCCGCGCAGGAAGTTGGTGGTGCCATCCAGTGGGTCGATGATCCACAGGTAGTCTTCGCCTTCGCCGCTGCCTTTGTGCAGGCCGGTTTCTTCGCCGAGGATGCCGTGGGTAGGGTAGGCCTTGCGCAGGGCGTCGATGATTTTCTGTTCGGCGGCGCGATCCACCTCGGATACATAATCCTTGGCGTCTTTTTCGTCGACCTTGATGGTATCCAGGCGCTCGATGGAGCGGAAAATCAATTCACTGGCGCTGCGGGCGGCGCGCAGCGCGATATTCAGCATGGGCTGCATGGATAGGTCACCTAAGGTTGTTAAAGAAAGCCGAGCATTCTAGCAGAAACTTTCTTCAGGTGAAGGACGACGTTCGCTTTCATGGCATAACCTTAGGCGGTTCTGTAAGATTTGCTCCCCTTTCCTGTGTCCGAGAGCGCCTCCCTTGCTGCAAAACATTCGTGTCGTCTTGGTCAATACCAGTCATCCCGGCAACATCGGCGGGGTGGCGCGAGCCATGAAAAACATGGGGCTGACGCGCCTGGTGCTGGTCGAACCGCGGGTATTCCCGCACCACGAGGCTGATGCTCGTGCGTCCGGCGCCAATGACTTGCTTGAAAATGCCCAGGTGGTCGCCACCTTGGAGGACGCCTTGGTCGGCTGCAATCTGGTGCTCGGCACCAGCGCCCGTGACCGGCGTATCCCATGGCCGCTGCTGGACCCGCGTGAGTGCGGCACCAAAGTGGTGGAGGAGGCTGTTGGCGGCGCTGAGATCGCCTTGGTATTTGGCCGTGAAGACTCCGGCCTGACCAACGAAGAACTGCAGCGATGTCATTACCACGTGCATATCCCCTCAGACCCTGAGTTCAGCTCGCTGAACCTCGGGGCTGCGGTGCAGGTGCTGACTTATGAAGTGCGCATGGCCTGGCTGGCCGCTGCTGGCCAGCCGAGCAAGGTGGAAAAGGAAGAGGTTGCATCGACCAAAAGTGGCGAGTTGGCCACCATGGACGAGCTGGAACGGTTCTATGAGCACCTGGAGCAAACCCTGGTCGCCATCGAATTCCTCGACCCTGAAAAGCCACGGCACTTGATGGCGCGCCTGCGTCGCTTGTACGGCCGCAGCTCGGTGAGCCGGGCTGAAATGAACATATTGCGTGGCATCCTCACGGAAACCCAGAAAGCGGCCCGTGGTGAGCTTCTTAAGCGGAAGGATTAAAAATGTTCGAGCGTTTGCGAGAAGATATCCAAAGTGTTTTCCACCGTGACCCGGCGGCGCGCAACGCCTTTGAAGTGCTGACCTGCTACCCGGGCATGCACGCGATCTGGATCCACCGCCTGTCCGGCGCCCTGTGGGGCATGGGCTGGAAATGGCTGGCGCGGCTGGTATCGAATTTCGGGCGCTGGTTGACCGGTATCGAGATCCACCCGGGTGCCAAGGTGGGTCGTCGGTTCTTTATCGACCACGGCATGGGCATCGTGATTGGCGAGACGGCTGAGATCGGCGATGACGTCACCCTCTATCAAGGCGTGACCCTGGGCGGCACCACCTGGAACAAGGGTAAGCGCCACCCAACGCTGGGCGATGGCGTGGTGGTAGGGGCGGGCGCCAAGGTGCTCGGGCCGTTTACCGTGGGGGCTGGTGCGAAGGTTGGCTCCAACGCGGTAGTGACCAAGGCTGTACCGCCGGGTGCCACGGTTGTGGGTATTCCAGGCCGTATCATCGTCAAGCCGCAAGTCGGTGATGAGCAAGAGGCCAAGCGCAAGGCCATGGCCGAGAAGATTGGCTTCGATGCCTATGGCGTCAGTGAAGACATGCCCGACCCGGTGGCTCGCGCCATTGGTCAATTGCTGGATCATCTGCAGGCGGTAGACGGCAAGCTGGAGGGTATGTGCGGTGCGCTGAAGGAGCTGGGGAGCCCGTACTGCGCCAAAGACCTGCCTGAGTTGCGTGAAGAAGACTTCGCCCAAATCAAGGACGAAGCCGCCACCAAGGCAAGCTGACGTTCATCCCTGTAGGAGCGAGCTTGCTCGCGAAGATCGTCAAAGATAACGCAGCGCATCTGGTTTGGCGCGGCGCTCTCTGGGTCTTCGCGAGCAAGCTCGCTCCTACAGTTGTTCGCCGCCATATTGGTTGCGCTGTTCGATCCCACCCCACCCTGCTATGATTCGCGCGCCCTTTTTACGGGTAATCCTGACTAAAGTACTAGGTCTTATAGTTGACTTAAATACTCGGGAATCGCATACTTGCTCCCATTCTGAAGCACCTTGGTACTTGTCCATGAGACTGACTACAAAAGGCCGATACGCGGTGACCGCCATGCTCGACTTGGCCTTGCACGCGCAAACTGGGCCGGTGTCCCTGGCCGATATCTCCGAGCGCCAAGGCATTTCCCTGTCCTACCTCGAGCAGTTGTTCGCCAAATTGCGCCGTAGCAATCTGGTTTCCAGCGTTCGCGGTCCGGGTGGTGGCTATCAGTTGTCCCGCGACATGCAGGGCATTCAGGTGGCTCAGGTGATCGACGCGGTCAACGAATCCGTCGATGCCACCAAATGCCAGGGTTTGGGTGACTGCCATGCCGGCGACACCTGCCTGACACACCACTTGTGGTGTGACTTGAGCCTGCAGATCCATGAGTTTTTGAGTGGTATCAGCTTGGCTGATCTTGTGACTCGCCGTGAGGTGCAAGAAGTAGCCCAGCGTCAGGACCAGCGCCGTTGCAACACCAAGGCGCCGCGTCTGGACAAGATTGAAGCGTCCGCCGTCGAGTGACAGCCGAAGAGCTAACGGCACGCCAGCCAGCCTGATTTAGGAGAAAGTCCATGAAATTGCCGATTTACCTTGATTACTCAGCGACCACCCCGGTTGATCCGCGTGTCGCGCAAAAAATGAGCGAATGCCTGCTGGTCGACGGAAACTTCGGCAACCCGGCCTCCCGTTCCCACGTATTCGGCTGGAAAGCCGAGGAAGCGGTCGAGAACGCTCGTCGCCAGGTCGCTGACCTGGTCAATGCCGACCCGCGCGAAATCGTCTGGACCTCCGGTGCCACCGAGTCCGACAACCTGGCTATCAAGGGTGCGGCGCATTTCTACGCGACCAAAGGCAAACACCTGATCACCACCAAGATTGAGCACAAGGCTGTCCTGGACACCATGCGCCAACTGGAGCGTGAAGGTTTCGAGGTTACCTACCTTGAGCCGACCACCGACGGTATCGTCACCCCGGCCATGATCGAAGCTGCGATGCGTGAAGACACCATCCTGGTTTCGGTGATCCACGTGAACAACGAAATCGGCACCATCAACGACATCGCCGCCATTGGCGAGCTGACCCGCTCCAAGGGCGTGTTGCTGCACGTCGACGCTGCTCAGTCCACTGGCAAGGTCGATATCGACCTGTCCAAGCTGAAAGTCGACCTGATGTCGTTCTCGGCCCACAAGACTTACGGCCCTAAAGGCATCGGTGCTCTCTACGTAAGCCGCAAGCCGCGCGTACGTATCGAGGCGACCATGCACGGCGGCGGTCACGAGCGCGGCATGCGTTCGGGCACCCTGGCGACCCACCAGATCGTCGGCATGGGCGAAGCCTTCCGTGTAGCCAAGGAAGACATGGCTGCCGAAAACGTGCGCATCAAGGCCCTGAGCGATCGCTTCTACAAGCAGGTCGAAAACCTTGAAGAGCTGTACATCAACGGCAGCATGACCGCCCGTGTACCGCACAACCTGAATTTGAGCTTCAACTACGTCGAAGGCGAGTCGCTGATCATGGCGCTCAAGGACCTGGCGGTATCGTCCGGTTCGGCCTGCACCTCGGCGTCCCTTGAGCCTTCGTACGTACTGCGCGCCCTGGGCCGCAACGACGAACTGGCACACAGCTCGATCCGCTTTACGTTCGGCCGCTTCACCACCGAAGAGCAAGTCGACTACGCCGCGCAGAAGGTCTGCGAAGCCGTCAACAAGCTGCGCGTCCTGTCCCCGCTGTGGGACATGTACAAAGACGGTGTCGATATTTCCAAGATCGAATGGGCGGCACACTAACTATAGAAGCCGCCACCCAAGCTCTGTAAGAACGTGGCGGAAAACGCAGGCGTTTCTACAGGGTTCCAGAGCGGCCCTGATGAGTGAGGATTCAGTACCATGGCTTACAGCGAAAAGGTCATCGACCACTACGAAAACCCGCGCAACGTCGGCAAGATGAACGCGGAAGATCCTGATGTCGGCACTGGCATGGTTGGCGCTCCGGCGTGCGGCGATGTGATGCGCCTGCAGATCAAGGTCAACGATGCTGGCGTTATCGAAGACGCCAAATTCAAGACTTACGGCTGCGGTTCGGCTATCGCCTCCAGCTCCCTGGCGACCGAATGGATGAAAGGCAAGACCCTGGATGAGGCTGTCACCATCAGCAACACCCAGCTGGCCGAAGAACTGGCGCTGCCGCCAGTGAAAATCCACTGCTCGGTACTCGCTGAAGACGCCATCAAGGCGGCGGTTCGCGACTACAAGCAGAAGAAAGGCTTGATCTAAGCATTTGGCGACGAGTAAGGAGTCAACGATGGCTATCAGCATGACAGAAGCGGCTGCGCAGCACATTCGCCGCTCCCTGAATGGGCGCGGTAAAGGTGAGGGGATTCGTCTGGGTGTACGCACCACGGGCTGTTCCGGCCTTGCCTACGTGCTGGAGTTTGTCGACGAGGTGGTTGCAGAGGATCAGGTGTTCGAAAGTCACGGCGAAAAAGTGATTATCGACCCCAAGAGCCTGACCTACCTGGACGGCACCGAACTCGATTTCGTCAAGGAAGGGTTGAACGAAGGCTTCAAGTTCAACAACCCTAACGTGCGCGGTGAATGTGGCTGCGGCGAAAGCTTCAACATCTGAGGCTACTCGTGGGTACTCCTTGTCATTTCGCTTTATTCGAGCTGCAGCCGAGCTTTCGGCTGGACCTTGAGCAGCTTGCTACGCGCTACCGTGAGTTGGCGCGTGGCGTGCATCCGGACCGCTTTGCCGACGCTTCCGAGCGTGAGCAACGCTTGGCGCTGGAGCAATCGGCCAGCCTCAACGAAGCCTATCAGACGCTAAAAAGCCCCCCGAAACGCGCCCGTTATTTACTGGCGATGAAGGGCGGTGAGTTGCCGATGGAAGTCACCGTGCATGACCCGGACTTCCTGATGCAGCAGATGCAGTGGCGTGAAGAGCTCGAAGACTTGCAGGACGAAGCCGATGTGGCTGGCGTCGTGGTCTTCAAGCGCCGTCTGAAGGTGGCCCAGGATGAGCTCAACGAAAGCTTCGCAGCCTGTTGGGATGATGCGGCGCAACGCGAACAGGCCGAACGCCTGATGCGGCGCATGCAGTTCCTCGACAAGCTCACCTACGAAGTGCGCCAGCTAGAAGAGCGCCTCGACGATTAACCCAGTGCTGCCCGTGATGCACGCCTGATAGACAGATAAGACCTGATTACCATGGCTCTACTGCAAATCGCCGAACCCGGCCAAAGCCCTCAACCGCACCAGCGTCGCCTGGCGGTCGGGATTGACCTGGGCACCACCAATTCCCTGGTTGCTGCCTTGCGCAGCGGCCTGTCCGAGCCACTGCCCGATGCCGATGGGCAGGTGATCCTGCCGTCCGCCGTGCGTTATCACGCCGACCGCACCGAAGTGGGCGAATCGGCCAAGCTGGCCGCGTCCGCAGACCCCTTGAACACGGTGTTGTCGGTCAAGCGCTTGATGGGTCGTGGGTTGTCCGACGTCAAGCAATTGGGCGACCAACTGCCGTACCGCTTTGTCGGCGGCGAATCCCATATGCCGTTCATCGACACCGTCCAGGGGCCCAAAAGCCCGGTGGAAGTGTCGGCCGATATTCTCAAGGTGCTGCGCCAGCGTGCAGAAAGCACCCTGGGCGGTGAGCTGGTAGGGGCGGTGATCACTGTTCCGGCGTATTTCGATGACGCCCAGCGCCAAGCCACCAAGGATGCGGCGAAACTTGCCGGCTTGAACGTGCTGCGCTTGCTCAACGAGCCGACTGCGGCGGCGGTGGCCTACGGCCTCGATCAGCACGCTGAGGGCCTGGTCGCTATTTATGACCTGGGCGGCGGCACCTTCGATATTTCGATCCTGCGCCTGACCGGCGGTGTGTTTGAAGTGCTCGCAACCGGCGGCGACAGCGCCCTGGGTGGCGATGATTTCGATCACGCTATTGCTGGCTGGATCATCAGCAGTGTCGGCTTGTCGGCTGACCTGGACCCAGGCGCGCAGCGCAACTTGCTGCAAACTGCCTGCGCGGCCAAAGAGGCGCTGACTGACGCTGCCTCTGTTGAAGTGTCCTACGGTGACTGGTCGGCACAGCTGACCCGCGAAGCCTTTGATGCGCTGATCGAGCCGATGGTCGCCCGCAGCCTCAAGGCCTGCCGTCGTGCTGTGCGTGATTCCGGTATCGAGTTGGAAGACGTCGGTGCAGTGGTCATGGTCGGCGGTTCCACCCGTGTGCCGCGCGTGCGTGAAGCGGTCGCCGAGGCCTTTGGGCGTCAACCATTGACCGAAATCGACCCGGATCAAGTCGTCGCCATCGGCGCTGCCATCCAGGCCGATACCCTGGCGGGTAACAAACGCGATGGCGGCGAATTGCTGTTGCTCGACGTGATCCCGTTGTCCTTGGGCCTGGAAACCATGGGCGGCTTGATGGAGAAGGTGATTCCGCGTAACACCACCATCCCCGTCGCGCGCGCCCAGGACTTCACCACCTACAAAGACGGCCAGACAGCCATGATGATTCATGTGCTGCAAGGTGAGCGCGAGCTGATCAGCGACTGCCGCTCCCTGGCGCGCTTTGAGTTGCGTGGCATTCCAGCGATGGTGGCCGGTGCCGCCAAGATTCGCGTGACCTTCCAGGTCGATGCCGATGGCTTGCTCAGCGTGGCTGCGCGCGAACTGGCCTCGGGCGTTGAAGCCAGCATCCAGGTCAAGCCGTCCTACGGCCTCACCGATGGCGAAATCGCCAAGATGCTCAAGGATTCGTTCCAGTATGCCGGTGACGACAAGGTCGCCCGCGTATTGCGCGAGCAACAAGTGGATGCCCAGCGCCTGCTTGAAGCGGTGCAGGGTGCCCTTGAAGCCGACGGCGAGCGCTTGCTGGATGCCGAAGAACGCATGGTCATTGACCTGCAGATGCAGGAACTGGCCGAACTGATGAAAGGCAACGATGGTTACGCCATCGAGCAACAGACCAAGCGCCTGTCGCAAGTGACTGATGCCTTTGCCGCCCGCCGTATGGATCAGACGGTTAAAGCCGCGCTGGCGGGCCGCAACCTGAATGAAATTGAGGAATAACTGATGCCGCAGGTCACTTTTCTACCGCACGCCGAACATTGCCCTGATGGCATGGTCGTGGAGGCTGAGACCGGCAAGTCCCTGCTCGACGTCGCGCATGACAACCATATCGAGATCGAAAGTGCCTGTGGCGGCGTCAATGCCTGCACCACCTGTCACTGCATCATTCGTAAAGGTTTCGACAGCCTCAATGAGGCTGACGACCTGGAAGAAGACTATCTTGATCGGGCGTGGGGCCTGGAGCCGACGTCGCGCCTGAGTTGCCAGGCAAAAGTGGGGACTGAAGACCTCACCGTCGAAATCCCGAAATATTCGCTTAACCATGCGGCCGAAGCGCCGCACTGATGGTGTCACTGTCATGAGCTATGGTTGGAATGATGTACAACGCATCGCAGAAGAGTTGGCCGAAGCCAAGCCGGACGTGAATCCGTTGACCGTTAATTTTGTCGATCTGCAGCACTGGATCATGGAGCTTCCCGATTTCGATAGTAACTCTGGCCGTTGTGGCGAGAAGGTTCTGGAAGCTGTCCAACAGCTCTGGATCGAAGAAATCGACTGATCGACCTTGCAGGTTAGGCAATACCCCTGAACCCGCGTATAATTCGCGGGTTTAATTTTTCGTAAATTACCGTTTCTGGAGTTACACCATGGCTGTTCAACGTACTTTCTCCATCATCAAGCCTGACGCTGTTGCAAAAAACGTCATCGGCGAGATCACCACTCGTTTCGAAAAAGCCGGCCTGAAGGTTGTAGCTTCGAAACTCAAGCAACTGTCCAAGGCTGAAGCTGAAGGCTTCTACGCTGAGCACAGCGCTCGTGGCTTCTTCGGCGACCTGGTTGCCTTCATGATCTCCGGTCCTGTTGTTGTCCAGGTTCTGGAAGGCGAAAACGCCATCGCTCTGAACCGCGAGCTGATGGGCGCTACCAACCCTAAAGAAGCAGCTGCTGGCACCATCCGTGCTGACTTCGCTGAATCCATCGACGCCAACGCTGTTCACGGCTCGGACTCCGAAGCTGCTGCTGCTCGCGAAATCTCGTACTTTTTCGCTGCTACTGAAGTAACCGCTCGCTAAGCATCGGCTTAAAGAGTGAGGGTGAATCCATGACTACATCGACTGTTAAAACCAACCTGCTGGGTCTGACTCAGCCGGAAATGGAGAAATTCTTCGACTCAATCGGGGAGAAGCGTTTCCGTGCCGGTCAGGTAATGAAGTGGATTCACCACTTTGGCGTCGACGATTTCGACGCCATGACGAACGTCAGCAAGGCCCTGCGCGACAAGCTCAAGGCCATTGCCGAGGTGCGTGGTCCCGAAGTGGTCAGCGAGGACATCTCCAGCGACGGTACCCGTAAGTGGGTCGTGCGCGTGGCGTCCGGCAGCTGTGTCGAGACCGTGTACATTCCCCAGGGCAAACGCGGCACTTTGTGCGTTTCGTCCCAGGCAGGCTGTGCCCTGGACTGCAGTTTCTGCTCCACCGGCAAGCAAGGCTTCAATAGCAACCTCACCGCCGCTGAAGTTATCGGCCAGGTGTGGATTGCCAACAAATCCTTTGGCAGCGTCCCGGCGACCGTCGACCGTGCCATCACCAACGTGGTGATGATGGGCATGGGTGAGCCGCTGCTGAACTTCGACAACGTGATTGCGGCCATGCACCTGATGATGGACGACTTGGGCTACGGCATCTCCAAGCGCCGTGTGACCCTGTCGACCTCCGGCGTGGTACCGATGATCGATGAGCTGGCCAAGCACATCGACGTCTCCCTCGCGTTGTCGCTGCACGCACCTAATGACGCATTGCGTAACCAATTGGTGCCGATCAACAAGAAGTATCCGCTTAAGATGTTGCTCGAGTCGTGCCAGCGTTATATGGCGACCCTGGGTGAGAAGCGTGTGTTGACCATTGAGTACACCATGCTCAAGGACGTCAACGACAAACTGGAGCACGCGGTCGAGATGATCGAATTGCTCAAGGACACCCCGTGCAAGATCAACTTGATCCCGTTCAACCCGTTTCCCCATTCTGGCTACGAGCGGCCGAGCAACAACGCTATCCGTCGTTTCCAGGATCAACTGCACCAGGCCGGCTATAACGTCACTGTGCGAACCACTCGTGGTGAAGACATCGATGCCGCGTGTGGCCAATTGGTAGGGCAGGTGATGGACCGCACCCGCCGCAGTGAACGTTATATCGCCGTGCGCGAACTTAACGCCGCTGAAGATTTGCCGCAAATCGCTGTGAATCGAATCTGAGAGAGGATCTCTATGCCCTTGCGCCTTGCGCTGCTTTTACTCTTTACCGGCCTCGTGGCCGGTTGCGTTTCATCGGGCCATGACAGCCCGTTGCGCACTGATAAAGGCCGTGATGAGGCGCGAGTTGCCTATGTGCAACTGGGCTTGGGGTACCTGCGCCAAGGCATGAGCGAGCAGGCCAAGGTGCCGTTGAAAAAGGCCCTTGAACTGGACGCCGATGATGCCGATGCCAACGCCGCGCTGGCCCTGGTGTTTCAGGCCCAGGCCGAGCCCGAGCTGGCCGACCGCTATTTTCACAAGGCCCTGGCCTCCCGTCCTGCCGACCCGCGGCTGCTGAACAACTACGGCAGTTTCCTGTTCGAGCAGCAACGGTATGACCTGGCGTCACGTTATTTCCAGCAAGCCGCCACCGATACCCTCTACCCGCAACGTTCGCGGGTGTTCGAGAACCTCGGTGTGACCTCGATGCGCCTCGGCCAGCGCGACAGCGCCCGCCAGCAACTGGAAAAAGCCCTGCATTTGAATAGTCGCCAGCCACGGGCATTGCTCGAAATGGCTGAGTTGTCTTACGAAGACAGGCATTATGTGCCGGCACGTGACTATTACGAGCGTTTTAGCCTGCTCAGCGGGCAAAATGCACGTAGTCTATTGCTCGGTGTGCGCCTGGCGACGGTTCATGAAGAACACGACACGGCCGCACGTTTTGGCCAGCAACTCGAACGACTCTATCCCGGTACGCCGGAATATCAGCAATACCTGTCGGAGCAATGATGAAAGCCGCGCACCCGGAAGATGTAGCAGCTAATCGCGTCAACCCAGGCGAAACCTTGCGCCAGGCCCGCGAAAGCCATGGTTGGTCGCTGGCGGAAGTGGCCCTCAAGCTCAATTTGACCAGCACCTCCCTGGCCAACCTGGAAGCCGGCGCGTTCGACAAGCTGCCTGGGCACACCTTTGCCCGCGGCTATATCCGCGCCTATGCCAAATTGCTGGGTATCGACCAGGCCGTGCTGGTTCAGGAGTTCGACCAGTTCACCGGTACCGACGCCCAAGGCAGTAATGTCCATGGGTTGGGGCGTATCGAAGAGCCAACACGGGTTTCCCACACCATTTTGCGGATTGTCAGCCTGTTGTTGCTGATTGCCGTGGTCGGCGGCGGTTTTGTCTGGTGGCAAGACCAGACCTCCCAGCGCAACAAAGACCTGACCAGCAACGCCATGGAACATGTCGAAGTCGAAAGTGCGGACGGCACCACTCAGATTCACCCCCTGGACGAGCCGGAAGACCAGGCCGTGGTAGAAGGGCAAGCCGCGCCGCAAGCGCCGGCCACTGCCGAGCAACCCGCGCCAGACGCTGGCACGGCCCCGGCTGCGACGGCTGCGGTGCCGGCTCCGGCGGTTCCAACCGCTCCGGCAGCACCCGTGGCCCAGGCTCCGGTGGTTCCGACACCTGCCCCTGCGACCCCTGCGCCAGCCGCACCCGCAGCGCCGGCGATGTCGCCTCCCACCACCCCGGCATTGATCGCCGGTGACGGGCGCGTACAAATTACCTTCATCGCTGACTGCTGGACGCAGGTCACCGATGGCAACGGCAAAGTGCTGTTCAGCGGTTTGAAGCGTAAGGGAGATACGCTTGACCAGGGCGGCAAGCCTCCTTTGACGCTGCGTCTGGGCTTTGCCCGTGGCGCGCAAGTGGCCTACAACGGCCAGCCTGTAGACGTGGCGCCGTTCACCAGTGGCGAGACTGCTCGCCTCAAGTTGGGACAATAGTCATGCACGGCGAATCTCCAATCAAACGTCGCGTATCGCGCAAGATCTGGGTCGGCTCGGTGCCGGTGGGTGGCGATGCCCCCATTGCAGTGCAGAGCATGACCAACAGCGACACCAACGATGTGGCCGCCACCGTGGCCCAGATCAATCGTCTGGAAGCGGCTGGCGTGGACATCGTGCGGGTGTCCGTTCCGGACATGGACGCAGCCGAGGCCTTTGGTCGTATCAAACAGTTGGTCAAGGTGCCACTGGTTGCCGATATTCACTTCGACTACAAGATCGCGTTGCGCGTGGCCGAACTGGGTGTGGACTGCCTGCGTATCAACCCCGGCAATATCGGGCGTGAAGATCGCGTGCGTGCTGTGGTTGATGCTGCCCGGGATCGTGGTATTCCGATCCGCATTGGCGTCAACGCCGGCTCCCTGGAAAAAGACCTGCAAAAAAAATACGGCGAGCCCACGCCGGCAGCGCTGGTTGAGTCTGCACTGCGCCACGTTGAACACCTGGAACGCCTGAATTTCCAGGACTTCAAGGTCAGCGTAAAGGCCTCTGATGTGTTCATGGCCGTAGAAGCCTATCGCCTGCTGGCCAAAGAAATCGTGCAACCGCTGCACCTGGGGATCACCGAAGCGGGCGGTTTACGCTCAGGCACGGTGAAATCTGCGGTGGGTCTCGGTATGCTGCTCGCCGAAGGGATTGGCGATACTATCCGCATCTCCCTGGCGGCAGACCCCGTAGAGGAAGTGAAGGTCGGCTACGACATTCTCAAATCCCTGCGTTTGCGTTCCCGTGGTATCAACTTCATCGCCTGCCCGAGCTGCTCGCGGCAGAACTTCGACGTGGTGAAAACCATGAACGACCTGGAGTTGCGCCTCGAAGACCTGCTGGTGCCGCTGGATGTCGCGGTGATCGGTTGTGTGGTCAACGGGCCGGGTGAGGCCAAAGAGGCCCACGTGGGCCTGACCGGTGGTACACCGAACCTGATTTACATCGACGGCAAGCCGTCGCAGAAGCTAACGAATGACAATCTGGTGGATGAGCTGGAAAAGCTGATCCGCGAGAAAGCGGCCGAGAAGGTCGCCGCTGACGCAGCGCTGATCGCTCGCGGCTGATTGACCGAATTTAAGGATCTGATGTGAGCAAGTCTCTGCAAGCCATTCGTGGCATGAACGACATCCTGCCGGAGCAGACGCCACTGTGGCGCTACTTCGAGAGCACGGTCGCGCGCCTGCTGGATAACTACGGTTACAAGCAGATCCGCATGCCGATCGTCGAGTTCACCGAGCTGTTCAAGCGCTCCATCGGTGAAGTGACCGACATCGTCGAAAAAGAGATGTACACCTTTGAAGACCGCAACGGCGACTCCCTGACCTTGCGTCCGGAAGGCACGGCCGCGTGCGTGCGCGCCGTACTGGAACATGGCATCACCGGTGGTGGCCAGACCCAGAAGCTGTGGTACATCGGCCCGATGTTCCGCCACGAGCGCCCACAGAAAGGCCGTTACCGCCAGTTCCACCAGATCGGTTGCGAAGTGTTCAACCTGGACGGCCCGGACATCGACGCCGAGCTGATCGTGCTGACCTGGCGCCTATGGGGCCAGTTGGGCATTCGTGACGCCGTCAAGCTTGAACTCAACAGCCTGGGCACCAGCGAGTCCCGCGGGCGCTACCGCGAAGCCTTGGTCGAGTACCTGTCGGCCCACCTGGACAAACTGGACGAAGACAGCCAACGCCGTCTGAAAACCAACCCGTTGCGCGTCCTGGATACCAAGAACGCCGATACCCAGGCCGTGCTGGTCGATGCGCCGAAAATGGCCGATTACCTGGACGACGAATCCCGTGTGCACTTCGAGGGCCTCAAGGCTCGCCTGGATGCAGCCGGTATTCCCTACGTGATCAACCCCAAGCTGGTGCGTGGCCTCGACTACTACAGCAAGACCGTGTTCGAGTGGGTCACCGACAAGCTTGGCGCCCAGGGCACCGTGTGTGCCGGTGGTCGCTACGACGGCCTGGTCGAGCAAATGGGCGGCAAGCCGACCACGGGCGTGGGCTTTGCCATGGGCATCGAGCGGCTGATCCTGCTGCTGGAAACCCTGGAGCAGGTCCCGCAAGAGATTTCCCGTCAGGTGGACGTGTACCTGTGCGCCTTCGGCGAGGCTGCCGAACTGGCGGCCCTGGCCTTGAGCGAAAAAGTACGTGACCAACTGCCGAGCCTGCGCCTGCAGGTCAATGCCGGCGCTGGTAGCTTCAAGAGCCAGTTCAAGAAGGCCGACAAGAGCGGTGCGCTGTACGCACTGATCCTCGGCGATGACGAGCTGGCCCAGCAAGTGGTAGGTTTCAAACCCCTGCGTGGCCAGGGCGAACAACAGAACATTGCCTTTGATGCGCTCGCTGCGCACTTGGCCACCTGCGTTGTGCAGGGTTGAAGCTGTCGAACAGCCGAATTTAGCGATTAAGGAGTATTGGGGTGTCGAGTACTGATGATGAGCAACTGGCCGACTTCAAGGACTGGTGGCAGCGTAACGGCAAGCCCCTGGTCACAGGTGGCCTGCTGGCGCTAGTGGTGGTGTTCGGCTGGCAAGCCTGGACCAAGTATCAGGCCAACCAGTCCCAAGGTGCCTCGATCGTTTATCAGCAATTGCTGGAAACTACCCTGACCCCGGACGGCAAGCCCGACCCTGCACAGGTTGCAGACCTGGCCGGCAAGCTGAAGAACGAATTCGGTGGTAGCACGTACGCCCAGTACGGCAGCCTGTTCGTCGCGAAAGTCGCGGTCGACACCGGCAAGCTGGATGACGCGGCCACCGAGCTGAAGGCCATCGCCGACAAGCCGACCAACCCGACCCTGGGTGAGATCGCACGTCAGCGCCTGGCACAGGTATTGGCGGCACAGAACAAGGCTGACGAAGCACTCAAACTGCTCGACGGCGATGCTGACAAGGCATTCGTGGCCACTCGCGAAGAGCTCAAGGGCGACCTGTTGGTCCAATTGGGTCGTACCGACGAAGCCCATGCTGCGTACCAAAAAGCCAAGGCGGCGCTGTCTGATGAAGCGGCGGTCGGTGGCTTACAAATCAAGCTCGACGACTTGGCCAAAGGGGATGCGTGACGTGATCCGTTGGAAACATGCAGCATTGCTGGCTCTGGCCGTTTTGGCCGCGGGTTGCAGCAGCAACAGCAAAAAAGAACTGCCTCCTGCCGAGCTGACCAGCTTCAAGGAAGAAGTGGTCCTGCAAAAACAATGGAGCCAATCCATTGGTGATGGGCAGGGCGACCTCTACAACCTGTTGCAGCCGGCGATTGACGGCGACAACATCGTGGCCACTGATTCCACTGGCGTCGTGGTTGCCATGGATCGCATGAACGGCGACGTCAAGTGGAAGAAAGACCTCGAGCTGCCGGTTTCCGGCGGTGTGGGCGTCGGCTACGGCATGGTGCTGATCGGTACGCTCAAGGGTGACGTGGTCGCGCTGGACTCCAGCACCGGTGAAGAGAAATGGCGCGCTCGCGTGACCAGTGAAGTGCTCTCGGCACCGGCGACCAACGGCGATATCGTCGTGGTGCAAACCCAGGACGACCGCGTGATCGGCTTGGATGCCTCCACCGGCGACCAACGCTGGTTGTACGACAGCACCCCTGCGGTGTTGACCCTGCGCGGTACCAGTGGTCCGATTGTGACCAACAACCTGGCCGTTGCTGGCCTGTCGACCGGTAAAGTGGTCGCCCTGAATACCCAGAACGGCGTGCCGGCCTGGGAAACCCGTGTGGCTATCCCACAAGGTCGTTCCGAACTGGATCGCGTTGTAGACATCGACGGCGGCTTGCTGCTGTCGGGTGAAACCCTCTACGTCGCTACTTACCAGGGCCGTGTTGCCGCGCTGGACCTGCAAAGCGGCCGCATCAACTGGCAGCGTGATGCTTCCAGCTATGCGGGTGTCGCCCAAGGGTTTGGCAGCGTCTATGTGAGCCTGGCATCCGGCACCGTTGAAAGTGTCGATGAGCGTTCCACCACTGCACTGTGGAGCAATGACTCCCTGGCTCGCCGTCAACTGTCGGCACCGGAAGTCTTCTCCAGCTACGTCGCGGTCGGTGACTTCGAAGGCTACCTGCACCTGCTGAGCCAGGTAGACGGTCGTTTTGTCGGTCGCCAGCGTATCGACAGCGACGGCCTGCGTGCGCGTCCGCTGGTGGTGGGTAACATGCTTTATGTGTATGGCAACGGCGGCAAGCTGGAAGCCCTGACCATCAAGTAAAGGTTTGACTATGCTTGGGGTAACCCCCAGGCGGCCCTGCTTCAATGCTCGGTGTAGGAGCGAGCTTGCTCGCGAAGGACGTCAACGATAACGCGGGTTTTCTGGATAAACGCGTCGTTCTCGGGTTTTTCGCGAGCAAGCTCGCTCCTACAGTAGTAGTGCCAGAGCAGGGCATGTGGCATTTCAAATGCCGCCCCGAGCACCAGCCGCTGCCCTGCAGCGGCTTTTGTATTTTCTGAAATAACGAAGTGGAGAGCCGCATGGTTCCCGTAATCGCCCTGGTGGGCCGACCTAACGTCGGCAAGTCCACCTTGTTCAACCGCCTGACCAGGACTCGTGACGCCATTGTCGGCGACTTGTCCGGTCTGACCCGTGATCGCCAATACGGTGAGGCAAAGTGGCAAGGGCGCTCCTATATTATTGTCGACACCGGTGGTATCTCCGGTGACGAGCATGGCATGGACGAAAAGATGGCCGAGCAGTCGCTGCTCGCTATCGAAGAAGCCGATGTGGTGCTGTTCCTGGTGGACGCCCGTGCGGGCTACACCGCTGCCGACCAGATGATTGGCGAGCACCTGCGCAAGCGCAACAAGCGTTCCTATCTGGTCGCCAACAAGATCGATAACATCGATCCTGAGGCGGCCCGTGCCGAATTCAGCCCGATGGGCCTGGGCGACGCGATCCCGGTCGCCGGTGCTCACGGTCGCGGCATCACCCAGATGCTGGAAATCGCCCTGCGCGACTTCCCCAAGGATGACGTCGAGGAAGAAGAGGGCGAAGAAGAGATCGTTGCTGAAGGCGAGGAAGCCAAGCGCATTCCGGGCCCGAGCGAAAAAGACGGTATCAAGATCGCCATCATTGGCCGTCCGAACGTCGGCAAGTCGACCTTGGTCAACCGTATGCTCGGTGAAGACCGCGTTATCGTCTATGACCAACCCGGCACCACCCGCGACAGCATCTACATCCCGTTCGAACGCAACGAGGAAAAGTACACGCTGATCGACACCGCCGGTGTGCGCAAGCGCGGCAAGATCCACGAAGAAGTTGAAAAGTTCTCCGTGGTCAAAACCCTGCAAGCCATCAAAGACGCCAACGTGGTGATCTTCGTGATGGACGCCCGCGAAGGCGTGGTAGACCACGACCTCAACTTGCTGGGCTTTGCCCTGGAAGCCGGTCGCGCGCTGGTGATCGCGATCAACAAGTGGGACGGCATGACGCCGAGCGAGCGCGATTTCGTCAAGATCGAGCTGCAACGCCGCTTGTTCTTCGTCGAATTCGCCGATATCCACTTTATCTCGGCACTGCATGGCACTGGCGTGGGCAACCTCTACGCGTCCGTACAGAACTCGTTCAAGTCTGCGGTCACCCGCTGGCCGACCAACCGCCTCACCCAGATCCTGGAAGACGCGGTGGGCGAGCACGCACCGCCGATGGTCAACAACCGCCGGATCAAACTGCGTTACGCCCACTTGGGTGGTGCCAACCCGCCGATTATCGTGATTCACGGTAACCAGATCGAGAAGGTGCCCAAGTCCTACGTGCGTTACCTGGAAAACACCTACCGCCGTGTCTTGAAGCTGGTCGGTACGCCGATCCGTATCGAGTTCAAAGGTGGCGATAACCCATACGAAGGCAACAAGAACACACTGACCGACCGTCAGGTGAACAAGAAGCGTCGTTTGATGACTCACCACAAGAAGGCCGACAAGAAGCGCCGTGACAAGAAATAACGGCAGCTTTGAGTGGTAAGTGACACGCTGCAAAAAAGGGCTCCTTTGGAGCCCTTTTTTGTGCGCGACGGTTTGTGCCTTGACCCGATGCAATAGGCAGCTTAAAACTTGGGGCTCACCTGCAGGGGCTTTTGATGATCACCAGTAAGCTGCCAAACGTCGGCACGACCATTTTCACCACCATGTCGCAACTCGCCGCCGAAACCGGCGCGCTCAACCTGTCCCAGGGTTTTCCCGATTTCAATGGCCCGCAGGGTTTGCTCGATGCAGTGGGTAAGCACATCGCCCTCGGTCATAACCAGTACGCCCCCATGACTGGCTTGCCCGTGTTGCGTCAGCAGGTAGCCGCCAAGATCGCCCGCAGCTATGGCGCCACAGTGAATGCGGACACTGAAGTGACCATTACGCCAGGTGCCACCGAGGCGATCTTCTGCGCGATCCAGGCGGTGATTCGCAACGGCGATGAGGTCATCGTGTTTGACCCCAGCTACGACAGCTACGAGCCTTCGGTTGAACTGGCCGGTGGTCGCTGCGTGCATGTGCAACTGAGCCTGCAAGGCTTCGCCCTGGACTTCGAGAAACTCAAGGCTGCGCTTTCACCGCGTACGCGCATGATCATCCTCAATAGCCCGCACAACCCCACCGGCGCCTTGATCAGCCGTGCCGAGCTGGACCAGTTGGCCGAACTGATCCGCGACCGCGATATCTACCTGGTCAGCGATGAGGTCTACGAGCACTTGGTGTTCGACGGCGTGCCCCACGTCAGCGTATTGGCCCATGAGGAGCTGTATCAGCGCGCGTTCGTGGTCAGCTCATTCGGCAAGACCTATCACGTCACAGGCTGGAAGACCGGCTACGTGGTCGCGCCACCGGCCCTTAGCGCCGAACTGCGCAAGGTGCATCAATATGTCAACTTCTGCGGCGTCACCCCTTTGCAGTACGCTTTGGCGGACTTCATGGCCGAACACCCGGAACATGTCGAAGAACTGCCGGCCTTCTATCAGGCCAAACGGGACTTGTTCTGCGACCTGCTGGCGCCATCGCGCTTGAGCTTCACCCGGGTGAGCGGCACTTACTTCCAACTGGTGGATTACTCGCAGATTCGCCCAGACCTGGATGACGTGGCCATGTCCCTGTGGATGACCCGCGAACATGGCGTGGCGACCATTCCGGTTTCGGTGTTCTACCAGCACCCACCCCAAGGCCAGCGCCTGGTGCGCCTGTGCTTTGCCAAACGCGAGGAGACGCTGCGACACGCGGCGCAAAAACTATGCGTGATCTGAGTACATTGCCGAATCTGAACATTGCCCTGGTGCAGACGAGCCTGGCCTGGCATGACCGCCAGGCCAATTTCGAACACTTCGAGTTGCTGCTGGAGCAGGCCAAAGGCGCCGACTTGATCGTGCTGCCAGAGATGTTCACCACAGGGTTTTCCATGGAATCAGAAGCCCTCGCCGAGCCGGAAAACGGCCCCACCCATCATTGGCTCCAGGCCCAGGCGGCAAAGTATCAGGCCGTGATTACCGGCAGTGTGATCATCCAGGCCGCCGATGGCAGCCACCGCAACCGCCTGCTGTGGGCGCGGCCGGATGGCGAGGTGTTGCATTACGACAAGCGCCACCTGTTCCGCATGGCCGGTGAACATGACCATTACACCCCAGGCGAGCGCCAGGTGCAGTTCGAATTGAAGGGTTGGCGCATTCGCCCGCTGATCTGCTATGACCTGCGCTTCCCGGTGTGGAGCCGCGACGCCCAGGATACGGACCTGCTGCTGTACACCGCCAACTGGCCGGGTGCTCGGCGTCAGCATTGGAACCGCCTGTTGCCGGCGCGGGCCATTGAGAACCTGTGTTATGTGGCGGCGGTGAACCGGGTGGGCACCGACGGCAAGGGTTTTGCCTACACCGGCGATAGCCAGGTGCTGGATTTCCAGGGTGAGACGTTGCTGAGTGCAGGGGAGGCGGATGGGGTGTTCCAGGTGATCCTGGATGCGGCGGAGCTGGCGGCTTACCGTACACGATTCCCGGCGAACCTGGATGCCGATAGCTTTCAGTTCCTGTAGGAGCGAGCTTGCTCGCGAAAAGCGTCAACGATAACGCAGCGTTATCAGGTTGCCAGCGGTGCCTTTTGGTTTTTCGCGAGCAAGCTCGCTCCTACAAGGTATTGAAACGAAAAGGCCCCTGGATTCTCACCCAGGGGCCTTTTGCATTGCTGCGATAAAGTTACGCCGCTTTGGCTTCCAACTGGCTCAACGAACGGTTCAGCGCACTGAACAGCGCCTTGAAGCTGGCGGTAGTGATGTTTTCATCGATCCCCACGCCATGCACCGGGCGTTCGCCGTTCACGCGCAGTTCAATATAGGCCGCCGCCTTGGCATTGGTGCCCGCGCCAATCGCGTGCTCGTTGTAGTCCATGATCTCCACGCCAATCGGCAGGCCGGCCACCAGGGCTTCCAGTGCACCGTTGCCTTTGCCCTTCCAATGCAGGTTGGTTTCGCCCTGGCCTTTGCCCGAGACTTCAACCTCGACAAAACTGTTGCCGTTTTCTTCCTGCAGGCGGTGGCTGACCAACGCATATGGCGTGTTGGCTTGCAGGTATTCACGTTGCAGCAAGGCGTAGATCTGTGGCGCGGTCATCTCCAGGCCCACGCGGTCGGTTTCGGCCTGCACCACCTGGCTGAACTCGATCTGCATGCGACGCGGCAAGCTGATGTCGTATTCCTGCTCCAGCAGGTAGGCGATGCCGCCCTTGCCCGACTGGCTGTTCACGCGGATCACCGCCTCGTAGCTGCGGCCAATGTCCGCCGGGTCGATCGGCAAGTACGGCACTTCCCACAAGGCATCGTCTTTCTGCTGGGAGAAGCCCTTGCGGATCGCGTCCTGGTGCGAGCCGGAGAATGCGGTGTGCACCAGGTCGCCGACATATGGGTGACGTGGGTGCACCTGGATCTGGTTGCATTCCTCGACCACTTTGCGCACACCGTCAATGTCGGAGAAGTCCAACTGCGGGTCCAGGCCCTGGGTGTACA
This sequence comes from Pseudomonas salmasensis, assembly GCF_014268375.2. Lineage (NCBI taxonomy): Bacteria > Pseudomonadati > Pseudomonadota > Gammaproteobacteria > Pseudomonadales > Pseudomonadaceae > Pseudomonas > Pseudomonas salmasensis. The sequence goes on along the minus strand of NZ_CP077083.1, from coordinate 2,393,160 downwards.
TGTTCAGCGCCACGGTGACCAAATCGACGTTACCGGTACGCTCGCCGTTGCCAAACAGGCAGCCTTCCACACGGTCGGCGCCGGCCATCAGGCCCAACTCGGTGGCGGCCACGCCAGTGCCACGGTCGTTGTGGGTGTGCAGGCTGATAATCACGCTGTCACGACGGTTGATATGGCGACCGAACCACTCGATCTGGTCGGCATAGATATTCGGCGTGGCGCACTCGACGGTGGCCGGCAGGTTGAGGATCATCTTGTGCTCAGGCGTCGGGTTCCACACCTCGATCACCGCGTCGCAGACTTCCTTGGCGAACTCCAGCTCAGTGGCGCTGAAGGTCTCTGGGGAGTATTCGAACGTCCACTGGGTTTCCGGCTGCTGGGCGGCGTATTTGACGAACAGCTTGGCGGCGTTGACCGCGATGGCCTTGACGCCGTCCTTGTCCTGGTTGAACACGATGCGGCGGAACGACGGCGAAGTGGCATTGTACAAATGCACAATGGCTTTCTTGGCGCCGCGCAGGGATTCGAAAGTGCGTGCGATCAAGTCTTCACGGCCCTGGGTCAGCACCTGGATGGTGGTGTCCTCGGGGATGTGGTTGTCTTCGATCAGGGTGCGCACGAAGTCGAAGTCGGTTTGCGAAGCGGCCGGGAACGAGGCTTCGATTTCCTTCACGCCAACGGCCACCAGGGTTTTCCAGAAGCGCAGCTTTTTCACCGCGTCCATCGGCTCGATCAGCGACTGGTTGCCATCACGCAGGTCGGAGCTGCACCAGATAGGCGCTTGGGTGATGGTCTTCGACGGCCAGGTACGGTCCGGGATGTCGATGGTCGGGAACGCGCGGTATTTAGAAGACGGGTCTTTGAGCATGCTCATCGGGAAATCCTTGGTTGTAGGGGCCGAGAAAAGGCGGCCTGCCGTAGAACTGTTATTGGGGATAAAACGTGAGGACGAGGCAGATCGATTCAGCCTGGCAGTCGTGCGCTGACGAGGCACAGGCTGCGGTGCTGGCGGAGCTGAATGAGGGTGTGAGAGGTTTTCATAAGCTCAACCCTAACCGCCGAGGTGAAAGATGGCAAGCAGTCGAGAAAAATTGAGATAAGTTCTTTTGCTGTCGTAGGAATCGAGATTTTATTGCTTTAATCTAGGTTTATTCATGTTTTTGTTGCGTGGCGTTTGTGAGGCGCGCAATTGAGGCGACTGGCCTGGCGCCATCGCAGGCAAGCCAGCTCCCACATTAGGCCGCATTCCAATGTGGGAGCCGGGCTTGCCCGCGATGAGGCGGTAGCTTCACCTTTGATCAGGGCTGAAACGCACCGATGAATATCGCCGGGTCTACCCGGGCATCGTTGAGGCTGACGTTCCAGTGCATATGCGGCCCGGTCGCACGGCCTGTCGAGCCAACCTTGCCCACCACCGCGCCGCGCACCAGTTGCTCGCCCACCTTCACGTCGATCTTGGACATATGGCAGAACATGCTGATAAAGCCTTGGCCATGGTCGACGAACACGGTGTTGCCATTGAAGAAGTAATTGCCCACCAGGATGACTTTGCCGTTCGCGGGCGTCTTGATCGGCGTGCCGGCCGGCACGGCGAAGTCCAGGCCCGAGTGCGGGTTGCGCTCTTCACCGTTGAAGAAGCGGCGCACGCCAAACTTGCTCGACAGCGGCCCGTTCACCGGTTTATCCAGTACCAGGTTGCTCGGCAGGTTCGGGCTGAAACTGCGGTAAGCCTTGATCTGCACGGCCAGCTCATTTTCGATGCGCTTGAGCTGGGCCGGGTCAGGGTTGACCTGGCTTTTGTTTTTCAAGGTGATGCGCTGTTCCGGATACTTCTTGTAGCCGACGATAAATGGCAGGTTGCGCCCACCGCTGCTGATGCGCTCGTTGCCAGGCTTGACCGTCAATGGGATGCCGACAATCGCCAGCCAGTTGTCCTGCTCCTTGACCACCAGCACCGGCTTGCCCTGGTAGGTGGCTTTCGGCGCTGTGGCCGAAGGGCCTAGTTCGACGACGGCCACGCCGCCAGGCACCGGTTTGTTCAGGGTTCGCGTGATGTAGCTGTCGGCGTAGGCGTTAAACGTGAGGCACAACAGCATCAACAGGCTCAGTAGGCGTGGCATCGATCAATCCAATAATGAAAGGGTGACGGGTGTCAGGTGGTTGTCTTCCACCCGCACTTGCAATTGGCCTTCACCCAGGCGCGCGGTGAGGCGCTGGCCGGTGTGGGTTTGTGCGGCATTGCGAATCGCCTGGCCGCGCTCGTCCAACAGGATGCTGTAGCCACGGCCCAGGGTCGCCAGCGGGCTGACCACCTGCAACGTCTGCACCTGGCTTTGCAGTTGCAGGCGCCGCGCCTTGAGACCTTCGCGCATGGCGCGGGGCAGGCGTTCGGCGAGGCTGTCCAGGCGTTGGCGCAAGAGGGCCAGTTGACGGCCCGGGTGCTGGCCGGCGAGGCGGGTCTCCAGGCGGATCAAGCGTTCGCGACGGGTATTGAGGCTGCGCTCAAACGCACGGCGCAAGCGCATGTCCAGGTCATCCAGGCGCTGCGCCTGCTGGCGCAAGCGCTCACCAGGGTGGCGCAGGCGACGGGCCATGCCTTCCAGGCGCAGGCGGCTGTGGCTCAGGCGGTTGCGCATCAGCATCACCAGGCGGCGCTGCAGGTTTTCTACCTGGCGCACCAGGTGGCTGGCGTCGGGAGCCAGCAACTCAGCGGCGGCGGAGGGGGTAGGGGCACGGACGTCCGCCACGAAGTCGCTGATGGACACATCGGTCTCATGGCCAACGGCACTGACGATGGGGGTAACACAGGCATCGATTGCGCGGGCCACCGCCTCTTCGTTGAAGCACCACAAGTCTTCCAGGGAGCCACCGCCACGGGCCAGGATCAGCGCGTCGAAACCGCGGGCGTCGGCGAGTTTCAGCGCTCGCACAATCTGCGCGATCGCTTCGCGGCCTTGCACGGCGGTAGGGATCAGGGTCAGTTCAACGCTCGGCGCGCGGCGGCGGAACACGCTGATGATGTCGCGAATCACCGCGCCGGTCGGCGAGCTGATAATGCCAATGCGCCGAGGATGCACCGGCAGCGCCACTTTGCGTTCGGCACTGAACAGGCCTTCGGCGCTGAGCTTTTCCTTCAGTGCATCGAAGGCCAGGCGCAGCGCACCATCACCGGCCGGCTCCACGGTGTCGAGGATCAGTTGGTAATCGCCACGGCCCTCGAACAACGAGACCTTGCCACGCACCTTCACCGCCAGGCCGTCCTTCAACGCCTGGCGTACCCGCGCCGCGTTATTGCGAAACAGTGCGCAACGCACCTGGGCGCCACTGTCCTTGAGCGTGAAGTACACATGGCCGGAAGCCGGGCGGGCGAGGTTGGAGATCTCGCCTTCCACCCAGATATTGGTGAATACGTCTTCCAGCAACACCCGCGCACGGCCGTTGAGTTGGCTGACAGTCAGGACTTCGCGGTCCAGGCCCAAGCGGGCAAAAGGATCTTTAATCATGGGCGGCAGTTTATAGGCATTCGTGCAGGGTTTGACAGAACTGCTCCACCAGCGCGTTCGGCGCTTGCGCACAGGCCAGGGCTACGGTGCTGTGGCAGTCCGGGTCGGCCAAGGGCAAAAAATGCACATTGGGCGGGGCAATGTCCTGCATGGATTTTGGTAACAAGGCAATACCGAAACCTGCCTGGATCAATTGCAACTGCGTGGTCTTGCGCGACATCACCCGCGCCGCCTTGGGGAAAAAACCGGCACGCATGCATAACTCGGCTGACAGATAACTCAGCCCGCCGCGCTGAGGGTGGGGGATCGAGATAAACGCCTCGTCTTTGAGTTGCATTAATTCGACCGCTGCGTTGCCGCGTGCCAAGGGATGATCCGCCGGCACCGCCAGCGCCAACGGCTCGGTGTACAAAGGCACCACGCGCACGCCTTCGCGCTGGCGCAACACCGGCAACCGCAGCAGGCCGACGTCCAGGCGACCCTCGGCGATTTCCTCCAACTGGGCTTCGGAGGAGAGCTTCGCGATATCCATCGACACTCCAGGGCAGCACTCCAGCCACGTGCTGATGCCTTGTAGTAATGCGCCGCTCATCGGCACGGTGCTCGAGTGGCTCAGACGCAAGGTGCCGAGCTGGCCCTGGCCCACTTGCGTCGCCAGGTCGCTGGCCTTGAGCAACTCACTCAGCAGGTTACGCGCCCGCGGGTAAAAGGCTTCGCCAGCAGCCGTCAGCCGTGGCTGGCGTGCAGTGCGCTCGAACAGCGGGGTTTGCAGTTGGGCTTCCAGCTCTTTGATCTGCCGGCTCAACGCCGATTGCGCTACGAACAGGCGTTCGGCGGCGGCGCTGAAGCTGCCGCTGTCGGCGATTTCGACGAAGTAACGCAGTTGCCGGGTGGAGATCACAAGTCATGCCTTTTTGAGATGGGTAGCGAGCTTTGAAGATATTAGTCGCAACGCTCGTCGATGGCTAAAGTGAACGGCATCTGAAATAGAAGGAATAAGCCATGAGCCTGGTGGAGCTAATGAGCCAGTGGTCGTTCGGCGGTGTTGATTGGCTGGTGATCGGTTTGGGCGTGACGGCGGCGTATATCGTGTTCGGCATTGCCGGGTTCGGCACGGCGCTGGTGGCGGGGCCGATCCTGATTTTATTCATGCCTCTGTCAAAGATTATCCCGTTGCTGGTGCTTCTGGACTTTGTCGCGGCGTTTGGCGGCTTGCTGCAAACCCGGCGCAATGTGAGCAAGCCGGAACTGTTGCGGTTGCTGCCCTGCATGGCCATCGGCTGCACCTTGGGGGTGGTGTTTTTGCTCAACCTGCATTCGGACCTGTTGCTGTTGTTGATGGGGCTGTTTATCAGCGCCTACGCGATCTACAGCCTGGCGGTGAAAGCACGGCCCACTCAACTGGCGGCGGGGTGGTCGATTCCCATGGGCACGGTGGGTGGGCTGTTTGGTGCGCTATTTGGCAGTGGCGGCTTTTTATATGCGATCTATCTGAATAGCCGTTTGCCCAAGGACGCAGCGCGGGCCACGCAAAGTGCGCTGATCAGTTGCAGCACGGTCGTGCGTTTGAGTCTGTTCCTGATTGCCGGGGTGTATGCCGATTGGCCGTTATGGATGTTGGCGGTTTGCCTGTTGCCAGCGATGGCCCTGGGGCTGTGGTGTGGGCGCAGGCTGACGATGCGGCTGTCCCGTGAGGCGTTCGTGCGGTTGGTGACCTGGTTGGTATTGGCCAGTGGTATTGCGTTGGTCGGACGGTATTTGAGTACTTGACCTCATTTTTTCAGGGATTAAGCTGCCGTCCTCCCGGGCGTCATCGCGGGCAAGCCCGGCTCCCACATTGGAATGCGATCAACTGTGGGAGCCGGGCTTGCCCGCGATGGCGCCAATAGCCACACCGCAGGACTCCCATGAACTCCCAAAGCATCCTTGTCCCGAAAATCTCCACCTTGCCGGTCCACGAGCCCCGCGCCCGGGCGATCGTGCGCTGGTTGGTGCGCAAGAACATCATCAAGGAAGAACTCACCACCTGCGGTCGCACTGGCAACCGCATGGGCTATGCCCTGGCCGATGGCGCCCGCGCCGTGGTGCTGCACCCCGAGGCGCTGCCATTCAACGAGCCGGTCAATGGCTTGGAGATCATCTACAAGCGGTGCATCTATACCCCGGCCAAGGGCTTTCTCGAAGAAGCCGGCTGCCCGGAGTGCCTCAAGGAAGTCGGAGAAGCGCTGTTCGAAAGCCTGGAAGACTGGATGCCCGGCCACACCGATAATTTCACCTGCCCGCTGTGTGGGCATGAAGACGACATCAACGGCTTTCTATTCCTGCAGGAATGCGGGTTTTCCAACCTGGGCTTTATCTTCAACAACTGGGCGGAGGCGGGCTTCAAGCAGAGTTTTATCGACGAGTTTGCCGACTGGTTGGACCAGAAGATTGCCTGGGTCAACGTTGAGCTGTAGGAGCGAGCTTGCTCGCGAAAATCGTCAACGATAACGGGGTGTGTCTGATTTAACGCGGTGCCTTTGCCTCCTTCGCGAGCAAGCTCGCTCCTACAGAAAAAGCGGCGGGTTTTCTCCATCTATCAGTATTACCAAGTTTGTCAGAGTTTTACATTGAGCCCGGCAGGGTGCATGTATATAATGGCGCGCTTCCATTTTCCCGCTCGGGAGCCCCCGCGATGCTGCGTATCAGCCAAGAAGCTCTGACATTCGACGACATTCTCCTAGTGCCCGGTTATTCCGAGGTGCTTCCTAACGAAGTCAGTCTCAAGACCCGCCTAACCCGTGGCATCGAGCTGAATATTCCCCTGGTTTCCGCTGCCATGGACACCGTCACCGAAGCCCGTCTGGCCATTGCCATGGCTCAGGAAGGCGGCATCGGCATCATCCACAAGAACATGACCATCGAGCAGCAAGCTGCCGAAGTGCGCAAGGTCAAGCGTTATGAAGCCGGCGTGGTGAAAGATCCGATCACCATCGAAGCTGACGCCACCGTGCGTGACCTGTTCGAACTCACTCGCATGCACAACATCTCCGGCGTTCCGGTGCTGCACGATGGCGACCTGGTCGGCATCGTCACTTCCCGTGACGTGCGTTTCGAGAACCGTCTTGAAGTCACCGTCCGCGAAGTGATGACGCCTAAAGAGCGCCTCGTCACTGTCAAGGAAGGCGCCGACAAGAACGATGTGCGCGAACTGTTGCACAAGCACCGCATCGAGCGCGTGCTGATCGTCGACGACAAATTTGCCCTCAAAGGCATGATGACCGTCAACGACATCGAAAAAGCCAAGGCTTACCCGCTGGCCAGCAAGGATGACCAAGGTCGTCTGCGCGTTGGCGCTGCGGTCGGTACCGGTAAAGACACCGGTGACCGCGTCTCGGCCCTGGTCGCTGCCGGTGTTGACGTGGTGGTGGTCGACACCGCCCACGGCCACTCCAAAGGCGTGATCGACCGCGTGCGTTGGGTCAAGCAGAACTTCCCTGACGTGCAGGTGATCGGCGGCAACATCGCCACCGGCGCTGCCGCCAAGGCCCTGGCCGAAGCGGGCGCCGATGCAGTCAAGGTCGGTATCGGCCCTGGTTCCATCTGCACCACCCGCATCGTTGCCGGTGTCGGCGTGCCGCAAATCAGCGCCATCGCCAACGTCGCCGCTGCCCTTGAAGGCACTGGCGTACCGTTGATCGCCGACGGCGGCATCCGTTTCTCCGGTGACCTGTCCAAGGCCATCGTGGCTGGTGCCTCCTGCGTGATGATGGGCTCGATGTTCGCCGGTACCGAAGAGGCGCCGGGCGAGATCGAACTGTTCCAGGGCCGTTCGTACAAGGCTTACCGTGGCATGGGTTCGCTGGGCGCCATGTCCCAGGCGCAAGGCTCTTCCGACCGTTACTTCCAGGACTCTTCGGCAGGCGCCGAGAAGCTCGTACCGGAAGGCATCGAAGGCCGTGTGCCGTACAAAGGCACCCTGAGCGCGATCATCCACCAACTGATGGGCGGCCTGCGTTCCTCGATGGGTTACACCGGCAGCGCCAACATCGAAGAAATGCGCACCAAGCCAGAGTTCGTGCGGATCACCGGCGCCGGCATGGCTGAATCCCATGTCCACGACGTGCAGATCACCAAGGAAGCGCCAAACTACCGTGTAGGTTGAGCCTTCCAGCAAAATGTTAAGTAACCGGGGCTGTTCTTCAGCCCCGAGTTGTTTCTGATTCATTAGACGAGACTGACTTCATGGCCCTCGACATTCACGCCCACCGCATCCTGATCCTCGACTTCGGTTCCCAGTACACCCAACTGATCGCCCGCCGCGTGCGTGAAATCGGCGTGTACTGCGAACTGCACCCGTTCGACATGGACGATGAAGCGATCCGCGAATTCGCACCCAAAGGCGTCATTCTCGCCGGTGGCCCCGAGTCCGTTCACGAAGCCAACAGCCCGCGCTGCCCGCAAGCGGTATTCGACCTGGGCGTGCCGGTGTTCGGCATCTGCTACGGCATGCAGACCATGGCCGAGCAACTGGGCGGCAAGGTTGAGGGTTCCGAGCTGCGTGAATTCGGTTATGCCCGTGTCGACGTGGTCGGCAAGAGCCGCCTGCTGGACGGCATCGAAGACCACATCGACGCCGACGGCCTGTTCGGCCTCGACGTGTGGATGAGCCACGGTGACAAGGTCACCAAGATGCCGGAAGACTTCCACATCCTGGCCAGCACCCCAAGCTGCCCGATCGCTGGCATGTTCAGCGACGAGCGTCGCTACTACGGCGTGCAGTTCCACCCGGAAGTGACCCACACCAAGCAAGGTGGGCGCATCCTGTCGCGTTTCATCCTCGACATCTGCGAGTGTGAAGCCCTGTGGACCCCGTCGAAAATCGCTGAAGACGCCATCGCCCAGGTGCGCGCCCAGGTCGGCACCGACAACGTGCTGCTCGGCCTGTCCGGCGGCGTTGACTCTTCGGTTGTGGCGGCCTTGCTGCACAAGGCCATCGGCGACCAGCTGACCTGCGTATTTGTCGACAACGGCCTGCTGCGCCTGCACGAAGGTGAGCAAGTGATGGCCATGTTCGCCGAGAACATGGGCGTCAAGGTGATCCGCGCCAACGCTGAGGACCAGTTCCTCAACAACCTGGCCGGCGAGTCCGACCCGGAGAAGAAGCGCAAGATCATCGGCCGCACCTTCATCGACGTATTCGATGCCGAGTCCACCAAACTGGACAACATCAAGTACCTCGCCCAGGGCACCATCTACCCCGACGTGATCGAGTCGGCCGGCGCCAAGAGCGGCAAGGCCCACGTGATCAAGTCCCACCACAACGTGGGCGGCCTGCCTGAGGAAATGAACCTCAAGCTGGTAGAACCGCTGCGCGAACTGTTCAAGGACGAAGTGCGCCGTCTGGGCCTGGAACTGGGCCTGCCGTACGACATGGTCTACCGCCACCCATTCCCAGGCCCGGGCCTGGGCGTGCGTATTCTGGGTGAAGTGAAAAAGGAATACGCCGACCTGCTGCGTCGCGCCGACCACATCTTCATCGAAGAACTGCGCAAGGCCGACTGGTACCACAAGGTCAGCCAGGCATTCGTGGTGTTCCAGCCGGTAAAATCGGTTGGCGTTGTAGGCGATGGCCGCCGTTACGCGTGGGTTGTTGCACTGCGTGCCGTAGAGACTATCGACTTCATGACAGCGCGTTGGGCACACCTGCCTTACGAACTGCTGGAAACGGTCAGCGGCCGGATTATCAATGAGATCGAAGGTATTTCCCGCGTGACTTATGACGTGTCGAGCAAGCCGCCGGCGACGATTGAGTGGGAGTAAAGCTGTACAATAACTATTTGATTTTCTTTGAAAAAATAGAATTGAATAGTTATGTTTGATACGTCATCAATGGCGTTTCTAATGGCGCCCATCGTACGTATTTGAGAGAGCTAGATCGATACCATGTCCCGGACAAGGAATGTCGGCATGGTATCGAAAACGCTTAGCAGCGCAGATGTCAGCAATAACTGTTTGCCCATCTACCCTAGGGTGTAGGCGTGTGTTTTGAAGAACTTCGCGCGCAGCCTCAACCCGCGCAGATTTCGGGCTAGAAGTTATCAATCGCGTTGCACATCGACACCTTCCCCGCTGGCTGCGGTTTGGTCATGGCCCACTGCTTGCCGCCCGCCTCCAATTCATCCAGCTGGAACGAACAGTCCGCCGACATGGTGGCCTGCACCATGTAGTCCACGCCGGGCCGAGGCACGAAGGTCATGGTTTTGGCACACTGCCGGGAATATTGCAGGCGCCCCAGATAATGGAACGCGATCGGCTTGTTCGCCGACACCACCAGCTCCGACGAGACCGCACCGGCCCACGAAAAGATCGGTCCGGGAATGCCGAGGTTTTCGCCGTTATGGTCGGGGAAGCCGGGTTTCGCCGACGCCATTACCCCCGCGCCGGGCACGTTCCAGTCGAGGCAATCACGCCCCGGCACGGCGCGCACCAGGCCGTCGGTGAGCAGGCGGATACGCGCGGTCTCGCCGCCCTGCGGGGGCACATAGCCGGTGGACAGCGAACGCACGTTCGCCACTTGGCCGCAGCCGCCGAGCGCTAGCAGCAGCACGGCGGGGATTACAGGCAACAGTCTCATCAGGCATTGACTCGTAAGGGGGAAGTTAAGGCTGGCGGCAGTTCTGGTTGACCGACAGATGTGGCGCCGGCTCATAGCTCACGCGCTGCAAACCATCGGCGTCCTGAAACAGGAAGTATTTGACGCGACAGTCCTTGAACATCGCTGAGTAACCTTCCGCCCGGAAGCCTTGGCCATCGACCTGTTTGGTCACGGTATTGGTGCGGCTGACCACCGCGAGCACCTTCTGATAGCTGTCGCCCATGTTTACCCCAGGCTCGCCGGTGATCGCGGCCGAGGAGGCGCAACCGCCCAGCGCTGTTGCCGCCAGGGCCAATGCGGCGCCATACAGTCCGTTGCGTAGATTGTTCATTCCCTGTGTCCTTTTAGTAATGGTTTAACGGCGGCCGTCGCACACCGGCGATTCGCCAACGCGGCCTAGCTTGCACAGGTCCAGATCGTCCGTGCGGATAAAACCCGCATCCTTCATGCAGTAGAAGCGCGTCAGCACCACATCAATCGGCGACTTGTCGCCAACGCCATCAAGATTGGTATACCCGCAAGCCCGCATTGCGTCATCGACGCCCTGCTGGGAGACGCCCTTCTTTTTCCATTGGGTGTAGTCCCCTGGCGGCGGTTGAAAAGGGGTACAGCCCCCAACTGCTACCAGAAGGCTCAGGCCCAACCACTGATTTCGAGTCAGCAACATCACATGCTCCATGTCCATGAGCGCCCCGGACTGTGCCTGATTACCGGCGCCCGTCACACACCGCAGACTCACCAATACGACCGAGCTTGCACATGTCCAAGTTATCTTTGCGTTTGTAGCCCGCGTCTTTCATGCAATAGAAATTCATTAACCTCACATCGATTGGCGACCTGTCTCCTGCGCCATCAACATTGGTATATCCGCACGCACGCATCGCAGCAATGATCCCGGTCTGCGAGACGCCCTCCTTGTACCATTTTGTGTAATCCGGAGGCGGCGGTTGAAAGCCCCTTCCCGTGCAGCCAACCAGTAACACAGCGCAAAAACTCAGCAACAGGCTCCTAGTGGACATGGCGTTCTTCCTTATGGGTTGACTCGGATAAGTGTGAGACGCCGTAGGGTGAGTCGCTCTAGAAGGGTTTGCAAGCGGCCCCGGCATCCTCATAGCGGTTATGCACTGTTTGATTGCCGTCCAGCACGTTCAGTCATTCCCATAGGCGAGCGTGTTTCAGCTTATGAAGTATGTTTATGTTCGAGTGGGAATGATGGGGCGTCCGGCATTGTCCGGCACGATCTAGCATCAAATGCCCTGGAGCCCGCGTAATAGCGGGCTTTTGGCTTTTTGGGTCTGGCAAATTCTGGCAGCTTTGTGCATCGCCAAGCACCTTGTGTCTTTTTGCTGACGGATTACCGGCGGCCTTCGCAAACGGGTGATTCGCCGATGCGGCCTTCCTTGCAAAGGTCAATGTTATCTGTGCGCTTGAAACCTGCGTCTTTCATGCAATAAAACCGCGTGAGCACCTGGTCAATCGGGGTTTTGTCGCCCGTCCCTATCAGGTTGGTATAGCCGCATGTGGTCATGGCGTGTTTGACGCCCTCTTCAGACACCCCGATCTTCTTCCAATTGGTAAATTCCGGCGACGGTGGTTGAAAGCCTCTGCCGGTGCAGCCGATCAATAGCAACGCGTACATACTCGACACCAAGCTCTTCCTGAACATCGTATTCTCTCCCTTGGTTTGACTCGGATAATGTGTACGACGTCTGCGCAACAGTTAATGCAGTCACTACGAAGAAGGTTTTTCGTGAAGGGTATTTTTCGTGGTGTCAGTGGGTTTCACGGCTTACGCTTACCGCCGCGCTATATCCGAAAAGTAAAACTTATCCAACGTATGCCGCGACTCGGTGTACTCAAACTGCCTTCCATCCTGCAAGAACGTCTGGTTACTCACCACAATCACATGGCTTTGCCCATCCAGGTCCAGATGCGCCTGGTCGTCCTTGCTGCGCGGCAGGGCTTCGATGGTGCGTTGCGCGTAGCTGATCTGCAACTGCAGCGTTTGCTCGATAAACGCGTAGATCGACTGCTCGGCGATGTCGCGGTCCAGGCCGGGAATCAGGTCGCTGATGAAGTGGTTGATGTCCAGGATCACGCGTTTGCCGCCGATGCGGCGTACCCGTTTGATGCGCGTGATCAGGGTGCCGGGCTCGGCCTCGATGTGTTGCAGCAGTGAGCCTTCCAGTGGGATCTGGGTGAATTCGACTACGTCGGTGCGTACGTCATCGCCCAGGTCGGCGTGGGTCTCGTGGAAGCTGACGATGCCGCCCAGTTGGAACTCGATCGGGTTGGGCGACAACACAAAGGTGCCCTTGCCGTGGATTTTTTGTGCAAAGCCACGTTCCTGCAACTGTTCGATGGCGCGCCGCACGGTGCCACGGCTGGCCTGGTAGGCGTCCATCAGTTCGGTTTCGGAGGGAAGGCGCGTACCGCGCTGCAGGCGTTCGGTGGTGATGCTGGCAAGCAGATCCGTATAGATCTGGTTGTATTTGCTCATGGGATGGCTCTTGCCCGGCGTTATGAAGGTGGACGGCGCGTTCAAGGCAGGAACCATAGTGGCAGAGGTGGGGTTTGTCCATTGGACAGCGGTGCGAGTCGGGGAAAAATCTGACAGAAAGATCGCAGACATAAACAAAAGTGTAACTCGTACAGACGAGTTGTTGATTTAACTCGTACAGACGAGTACTTTTCCCTCCTCGGCGTGCTGCCAACGACTGCCACCCATAAAAACAATCACAGTGGAAAACGAGCATGAGCCACGACTATTCAACGATTGCCCGCGAGATTCTCGACAACCTCGGGGGCCGCGAAAACCTTGAGCAAGCCGCCCATTGCGTGACCCGCCTGCGCCTGGCGCTCAAGGACCCCAGCCTGGTCAATAGCAGTGCGCTGAACCAGGTCGACCTGGTCAAAGGGTCGTTCTTTACCGGTGGCCTGTTCCAGGTGGTGATCGGCCCCGGTGAAGTGGAGAAGGTCTACGCCGCCCTGCGCGAACTGACCGGCCTGGCCGCCTCGACCATTGCCGACGTCAAGAAGGCCGGCGGCGACAAGACCAACCCCATGCAGCGCCTGGTGCGGGTGTTCTCCGATGTGTTCATGCCGATCCTGCCCGCGTTGATCATCGCCGGCCTGTTGATGGGCGTGAACAACCTGATGGGCGCCAAGGGCATGTTCATCGAAGGCAAGACGCTACTGGAGGCCTACCCGAACCTGGATGGCCTGTGGAGCCTGATCAACCTGATGGCCAACACCTCCTTCGTGTTCCTGCCGGCGCTGGTGGGCTGGTCGGCGGCCAAGCGGTTCGGCGGCAGTGAAATCCTCGGCATCGTGCTCGGCCTGATGCTGGTGCACCCCGACCTGCTCAACGCCTGGAACTACGGCACGGCGGTCGCCGGCCTCGACGGCCAGAGCCTGCCGTACTTCGATATCTTCGGCTGGTTCCAGATCGAGAAAGTCGGCTATCAAGGGCAGATCCTGCCGATCCTGATGGCGGCCTTTGTCATGAGCGTGATCGAAAAATGGCTGCGGGCGCGGGTGCCGAATGCCATTCAACTGCTGGTGGTGCCCATCACTACCATCGTCGTCACCGGCGTGCTGGCCCTGGCGATTATCGGCCCGGTGACCCGTCACCTTGGCATCCTGATTACCGAGGGTTTGGTGACGCTGTTCGAGATTGCCCCGATGATCGGCGGCGCGATTTTCGGCCTGCTCTACGCGCCGCTGGTGATCACCGGCATGCACCACATGTTTCTCGCCGTCGACCTGCAACTTATCTCGACTCAGGGCGGCACCTTTATCTGGCCGATGATCGTCATGTCCAACCTAGCCCAGGGCAGCGCCGCGCTGGGAGTGTTCTACATGACCCGCAACGCGCGGGACAAAAGCATGGCCTCGACCTCGGCGATTTCCGCTTACTTCGGCATTACGGAGCCGGCGATGTTCGGGGTGAACCTGCGCTTCAAGTTTCCGTTCTATGCCGCGCTGCTGGGCTCGGCGCTGGGCAGCATTTTCCTGTCGTTGAACAAGGTGCAGGCCTCGGCTATCGGCGTCGGCGGGTTGCCCGGGTTTATCTCGATCGTGCCGAGCGCCATTCCAATGTTTGTGATTGGCATGGTCGTGGCGATGGTCGTGCCGTTTGCGCTGACGTGCATGTTGAGCATGAAGATCGTTCGGCCTGGGTACCGGGTCGCCTGAAGATCGCTATCGCAGGCAAGCCAGCTCCCACAGTGATTTGTGAACACATTCAAGTGTGGGAGCTGGCTTGCCTGCGATGAGACCAGAAGGGCCAGCCCCCAACTCTACTGAAGGAACCTACCATGCAAACCTGGCAACACTCGGTGATCTACCAGATCTACCCCAAAAGCTTCCACAGCCACGCGGGTAACGCCACCGGTGACCTGTTGGGCATCGTGGACAAACTCGACTACCTCAAGTGGCTGGGCGTGGATTGCCTGTGGGTCACGCCGTTCCTGCGCTCGCCCCAGCGCGACAACGGCTACGACATCAGCGACTACTACGCCATCGACCCCAGCTACGGCACCATGGCCGATTGCGACCTGCTGATCAGCGAAGCCGCCAAGCGTGGCATCAAGCTGATGCTCGACATCGTGGTCAACCACACCTCCATCGAACACGAATGGTTCCAGCAGGCGCGCAGCAGCCTCGACAGCCCCTACCGCGACTTCTACATCTGGCGCGACCAGCCGAACAACTGGGAGTCCAAGTTCGGCGGCTCGGCCTGGGAATACGAAGCGCAGACCGGCCAGTACTACCTGCACCTGTTCGACCACACCCAGGCCGACCTCAACTGGGACAACCCCCAGGTGCGCGCCGAAGTGTTCAAGATGATGCGCTTCTGGCGCGACAAAGGCGTGGGTGGGTTCCGCCTGGATGTGATCAACCTGATCTCCAAGCCCGCCGATTTCCCCGAGGACAACAGCGATGGCCGCCGCTTCTACACCGACGGCCCGAACGTGCATCAATACCTGCAGCAAATGCACCGCGAGGTCTTTGAAGGCCATGACCTGATCAACGTGGGCGAGATGTCATCCACCCGCCTGGAGCACTGCATTCGCTACTCGAATCCAGCGTCGAAAGAGCTGTCGATGACCTTCAATTTCCATCACCTGAAAGTCGATTACCCGAACCTGCAGAAGTGGGTGAAGGCCGATTTCGATTTCCTGCAGCTCAAGCAGATTTTCTCCGACTGGCAGGTGGGCATGCAGGCCGGTGGCGGCTGGAACGCGTTGTTCTGGTGCAACCACGACCAGCCACGGGTGGTCTCGCGCTTTGGTGACGACGGCGAATACCGCGTGGTCTCGGCCAAGATGCTCGCCACGGCGCTGCACTTTCTGCAGGGCACGCCGTATGTGTATCAGGGCGAAGAGCTGGGCATGACCAACCCCGGCTTTGACAGCATCTCGCAATACCGTGATGTGGAAACCCTGAACATCTTCCGGCTCAAGCGCGATGCGGGCGAGTCCGAAGCCTCGAGCATGGCGGCGATCATGCAGAAGTCCCGTGACAACGGGCGTACGCCCATGCAGTGGAGCACCGAAGCGAACGCAGGGTTCAGCCGCGGTGAACCCTGGATCGGCATCCCCGCCAATGCCGCGCAGATCAACGTCGCAAGCCAGATGGATGACCCCGATTCAGTGCTGCATCACTACCGCAGGCTGATCGACTTGCGCCGTCGCGAACCACTGATACAGCAAGGCGTTTACCGCCCGTTGCTGCAAGACCATCTCCAGGTCTGGGCGTACCTGCGTGAAGGCCACGGCGAGCGCCTGTTGGTAGTCAACAACTTCTATGGATCACCGTGCGAGATCCAACTGCCCGAAGGCGTGATCAACGCCGCGAACGAGCAACGCCTGCTGATCAGCAACTACCCCGACTGCCCACCGCGCACGAGCACGCTGGCGCTACGCCCTTATGAATCCTTCGTGCTGCACCTGACGGGTTGAAACCCCCCCTGTAGGAGCGAGCTCGCTCGCGAAGATCGTCAACGAAAACGCGCCCCTCCAGGGTTTGCGCGGAGGCTGCAAGTTCTTCGCGAGCACGCTCGCTCCTACAGGTGATCGCGTCACGCAAGACCGTAAGAAAAACAATAAAAATAGAAGGAGCGCTTCATGAAAACAACAATAAAGCTGGGCCTTATAGCGACGTGCCTCACTCTGCCTCTCGGCGCACAGGCCCTGGAGTTTGCCGGGTATTTGCGCAGCGGCGTGGGCACGTCAACGGGCAGTGGCAAGCAGCAATGTTTCCAACTGCCGGGTGCGCAAACCAAGTACCGCTTGGGCAACGAATGCGAGCAGTACGCCGAGCTGGAACTGCGTCAGGATTTGCTGACCTTCGACGACGGTTCGGTGCTCAGCGTCGATGCCATGGCTTCCCTTTATAACAAGTACGATCGTGCCCTGAAGTTCCAGGGTGAAAACAACGGCTCGGCGCGCATGCCGCAGATGTATGCGCAATGGTCCAACCTGCCCAGCCTCAATGGCG
Organism: Pseudomonas salmasensis; assembly: GCF_014268375.2. NCBI lineage: Bacteria > Pseudomonadati > Pseudomonadota > Gammaproteobacteria > Pseudomonadales > Pseudomonadaceae > Pseudomonas > Pseudomonas salmasensis. Next base: position 2,376,516 of record NZ_CP077083.1, on the reverse strand, counting down.
GCTCGCTGTGGGCCGGGCGGCGTTACTACAAGCGTAACGATATCCATATCTCCGACTTCTACTACTGGAACCAGAGCGCCACCGGTGGCGGGATCGAGGACGTGCTGATCGGCGGCTTGAAATACAGCTATGCGCTGTCGCGCAAGGACAACCTGTACCAGAAGGAATACGCCACCCGTCACGACTTCAACGTCGCAGGTTTCAAGACCAACCCCGGTGGCGAACTGGAACTGGGCTTGAGCTACATCGCCAAGGCCGGTGGGCGTGACACTAACAGCGGCTGGGCGCTGACGGCGCAGCATGTGCAAGCGGCCTTCCTGGGCGGCAAGAACAAGTTTGCCCTGCAGTATGGCGAAGGCCCCGGCACCGGCCTGGGTTACACCGGCAATACCGCGCTGGACAAGAGCAGCAAAAGTTACCGCGCCGTGGAGTTCTTTGATTGGCAGGTAACGCCGCGTTTCGGCGGGCAAGTCGAGGCGGTGTACCAGAAAGATGTGCGCCCAGGGCGCCAGGACCAGAACTGGATGTCGCTCGGTGTGCGTCCTGCGTATGCGCTCAGCGAGCAATTCAAACTGGTCACTGAGCTGGGGCACGATCAGGTCGTGGCCACCGGCGGTACGCGCAAATTGAGCAAATTTACCTTCGCCCCGACCTGGTCGCCCAAAGGCCCTGAGTTCTGGGCGCGGCCGGAGGTGCGGTTGTATTACACCTATGCGTCCTGGAACGAAGCGGCCAAGCGTGCGGCCAATGAGCTGGCGGCGGGCTCGGCGTTGTCCGACACCGGCGCCTATGGCACGGCGCGGCATGGGTCGAACGTCGGTGTGCAGGTCGAATATTGGTGGAAGTAATCAGGAGGGAGTACGCGGGCTAATGTGGGAGCGGGCTTGCTCGCGAATGCAGCGGGTCAGTCAGTGAATGTGTCGCCTGATACACCGCTTTCGCGAGCAAGCCCGCTCCCACACGGACCTTCGTCATCCTCAACCTTGCATCGACTCAACGATTTTTAAAGAACAACACAAACAGGTGAAGTCATGACCACATCTCAACCCCTGGAACTGCTGGCACCCTTGTCCGGGGTTTTGCTGGCGCTGGATCAGGTTCCCGACCCGGTATTTTCCGGCCGCGTGATTGGCGATGGCCTGTGCATCGACCCCACCTCGCAAACCCTCTGCGCGCCGTTGACCGGGGTGATCAGCAACATTCAGGACAGCGGCCATGCGGTCAGTGTCACCGCCGATAACGGTGTGCAGGTGCTGCTGCATATTGGCCTGGATACCGTGAACCTGGCGGGCCAGGGCTTCACCCGGCTGGTCGAGGAGGGCCAGCGGGTGGAGGCCGGGCAGCCGCTGATCGAGTTCGATGCCGATTATGTGGCGCTCAATGCGCGCAGCCTGCTGACCTTGATGCTCATTGTGAGCGGCGAGCCGTTTGTGCCGTTGGTGGCCGGTCAGGCGCTGGTCGAGTCCGGCCAGCCACTGTTGCAGGTCTCACCGGGGCCGATGAAAGCTGAGGTGGACGAGGAGGAGGGCAATGCGCTGTTTTCCAAGCCAGTGACCCTGCCCAATGCCAGCGGCTTGCACGCCCGCCCTGCGGCGGTATTTGCCCAGGCGGCAAAGGGGTTCAGTTCCAGCATTTTCCTGCACAAGCAAACCTTGAGCGCGAATGCCAAGTCGCTTGTAGCGATCATGGCGCTGCAGACCTCCCAGGGCGACAGTGTGCAAGTGAGCGCGGCGGGGGAAGATGCCGAGGCGGCGATTCAGGCGCTGGTGGCGTTGTTGCTCGAGGGCTGTGGCGAGACGCTGCCGGTAGCGGTCGAGACGATCAACAAACCCGCTGCGCCTGCTTCTTCGGCGTCCGTGTTGCGAGGCATCTGTGCCTCGCCTGGCTCGGCGTTCGGCCAGGTGGTCCAAGTGGCTGAACCGGCGCTTGAGATTCCCGAAGCCGGTGCCGGAGAAACCTTCGAACGTACCGCATTGGCGCGTGGCCTGCGGGCGGCAAACGAGGCGTTGCAAGCGTTGCAGGCCAAGGCGGCCGGCAGCGCCCAGGCCGAGATCTTCCGCGCCCATCAGGAACTGCTTGAAGACCCGACCCTGCTTGAACAAGCCCATAGCCTGCTGGCCGAAGGCAAGAGCGCTGCCTTTGCCTGGAACACCGCCACAGTGGCGACCGCCAGACTCTTCGAAGGCTTGGGTAAAACGCTGCTGGCTGAGCGTGCGGCGGACTTGGCCGACGTCGGCCAGCGCGTACTCAAATTGATCCTGGGCGTTCCAGAGCGGTCCATGGAACTGCCGGAGTGCGCCATCCTGGTCGCTGAACAACTGACACCCTCACAAACCGCCGGCCTGGATACCAGCAAAGTGCTGGGCTTTGTCACGGTCGCCGGGGGCGCTACCAGTCATGTGGCCATCCTCGCCCGGGCCCTCGGCTTGCCATCCCTTTGCGGTGTACCCAGTCAAGTACTGGCCTTGGCCAACGGCAAGCGGGTACTGCTCAATGCCGACAAAGGTGAGCTGCAGCTGGAGCCGAACCTGGCCGAAATCGAACAACTGCAGGCGGTGCGCCAACAGCAAAAGCTGCGGCTGCAGCGTGAAGTGGCACAGGCCTCACAGGCAGCGGTCACCCGCGACGGTCACCACGTCGAGGTCACGGCCAACGTCGCCTCGTTGCAGGAAGTGGAGCAGTCCCTGACCCTAGGCGGTGAAGGCGTGGGCCTGCTGCGTTCGGAGTTTCTCTATCTGGAGCGCAACCGTGCGCCGAGCGCAGAGGAGCAGGCCGATACCTACAGCGCCATCGCCCGCGCCCTCGGCACTGAGCGCAATCTGGTGGTACGTACCCTGGATGTGGGCGGCGATAAACCCTTGGCCTATGTGCCGATGGACAGCGAGACCAACCCGTTCCTAGGCCTGCGCGGCATCCGCCTGTGCCTGGAACGCCCCGAACTGTTGCGTGAACAGCTGCGTGCGATTCTTGCCAGCGCCGGCTTGGCGCGGCTGCATATCATGTTGCCGATGGTCAGCCTGCTGTCGGAACTGCACCTGGCGCGCAAAATGCTCGAAGAGGAAGCACAGGCCCTTGGCCTGAGCGAACTCCCCAAGCTGGGCATCATGATCGAAGTGCCGAGCGCGGCGTTGATGGCGGATGTATTCGCACCCCACGTGGATTTCTTCTCCATCGGCACCAACGACCTCACCCAATACACCTTGGCCATGGACCGCGACCACCCGCGCCTGGCCAGCCAGGCCGACAGTTTCCACCCGGCGGTGCTGCGCCTGATCGACATCACCGTCAAAGCGGCCCATGCCCATGGCAAGTGGGTGGGCGTGTGTGGTGCGTTGGCGTCCGAAACCATGGCGGTGCCGGTGTTGATCGGCCTGGGTGTGGATGAGCTGTCGGTGAGTGTGCCGCTGATCCCCAGCATCAAGGCCACCGTGCGCGAGCTGGACCTGCACGACTGCCAGCTCATCGCCCGCCAGGTATTGGGCCTTGAAGAAGCCGACCAAGTGCGCGAGGCCCTGCGCCTGTACCACGCGGCCACCGTTGAAACCTCACCTGTCGTGGAGCACTGAGCATGTTCGAGAAATTGCAGCGGGCGTTCTGGAAAGCCCTGACGCCTGATTTGGTGGCGGAGACGGTCACGCCGACGACCCCGAGCCTGTTGTCGGCCGAGGTGCTGAGTGCATTGGGCGGGGCGGGCAACGTCACGTCACAGCAGCGCGTGGCACTCACGCGGGTGCGTGTGCAGTTGCGGGAGGCGGGGCGTTTGGATGAGTCGGCGTTGAAGGCGGCGGGTATACCGGCAGTGATGGTGTTGACGGGTGGCGTGGTCCACCTGCTCACCGGCCTCTAAAAGTGTGTGAGGGCTTGCCCTAATGCCCTCTGTAGGAGCGAGCTTGCTCGCGAAAAACGCCAACGATAACGCGTGTTTTCTGAATAAACGCGGCGCCTATGGGTTTCTCGCGAGCAAGCTCGCTCCTACAAAGGCCTTAAGGCTCTTATAGCTGTGGGGTGTCTTGCGCAGGCTTGGTCTTGTCCACACCCGGCACATGCAGGTTGCCTTCCACCACCTGGTTACCCTCCAATTGCGGCTGGGTCACCCAGGTGAGGATGTCGTAGTAACGCCGGATGTTGGCCACAAAATGCACCGGCTCGCCGCCGCGGGCGTAGCCGTAGCGGGTCTTGCTGTACCACTGCTTCTGCGACAGGCGTGGCAGCATCTTCTTCACGTCCAGCCACTTGTTCGGGTTCAGGCCTTCTTTTTTCGCCAGGATGCGTGCGTCGTCCAGGTGGCCGGTGCCCACGTTGTAGGCGGCGAGGGCGAACCAGGTGCGGTCGGGTTCGGCGATCTTGTCGTCCAGCTCATCCTTGATCCGCGCCAGGTACTTGGCGCCGCCCATGATGCTCTGCTTGGGGTCCAGGCGGTTGGACACGCCCATCGCTTGCGCGGTGTTCTGGGTCAGCATCATCAGGCCGCGCACGCCGGTCTTGGACGTGACCGTGGGTTGCCACAGCGATTCCTGGTAACCAATGGCTGCCAATAACCGCCAATCGACTTTCTCGGCCTTGGCATAGGCGCGAAAGTGTTTCTCGTACTTGGGCAGGCGTTGTTGCAGGTGCTGGGCAAAGGTGTAGGCGCCGACATAGCCAAGGACATCGACATGCCCGTAGTAGCGATCCTTCAGACGCTGCAGGGTGCCATTCTTCTCGACCTTGTCCAGGTAACTGTTGATCTCGTTGAGCAGGCTGTTGTCTTCACCGGCCGCCACTGCCCAGCTCTGGTTGCTGGCATTGCCGAGGTCGAAGGCCACGCGCACGTTGGGGAAGTACACCTGGTTCATGGCGACTTCGTTGGAGTCCACCAGGGTCAGGTCGATTTGCCCTTCGTCGACCATGCGCAGCAAATCCACCACTTCAACGGCGTCGGATTCTTCGTACTCGATGGCCGGGTTCTGTTTTTTCAGCGCCGCCAGTTGTTCGGCGTGGGTGCTGCCCTTGAGCACCATGATCTTCTTGCCCACCAGATCGCCTGCGTTGGTCGGGCGCGATTGGCCGTTGCGGTAGATGATCTGCGGGGTGACTTCAAGGTACGGGTGGGAAAAGCGCACCTGCTGCTGACGCTGCTCGCTGCTCACCAGGCCGGCGGCGGCGAGTACCGGGCCGTTGGGTTTGCTCAACTGGTTGAACAGGTCGTCAAGGTTGTCGGCTGTCTCGATTTCCAGCTTCACCCCCAGGTCGTCGGCAAAGCGCTTGACCAGTTCGTATTCGAAGCCGGTTTCACCGTTGCGATCCTGGAAATACGTGGCGGGACTGTTGCGAGTGACCACCCGCAATACGCCATCCTCCTTGATTCGCTCCAGTGTGCTGGGTTTATCAACACAGGCACTGAGCATCAGGAAGAGCAAGGTGGCGATGAGCCATTTGACGCATCGCAGGCGCGAAACAGTTGGGAAGAACATCTGCGCAGTATACGCAAACGGCTCACGGCGCCATATCTCGACAGCGGCGCACTTGTCTGCTAGCCAGCGCAAAACTGTGCTGCAACCCGCAGAAACGGGGCTTGGCGAGCGTTTGTGACGGTTAAAATAACTGCGCCCAATGCCCTGGATAACGCCGTGATCGCAGGCAAAGCGTGCCAACTGACGTTCGGCGGCGGCCACCGGTAGCGTTTCGGGTGCCGTTGGCGAAGGTTTACGCTAGAATGCACGGCCTCAAAGCACACCCCTTCCCGAGGCTGTCCCGAAGATGTTGATCCTGCGCGGCGCTCCTGCCCTTTCTGCCTTTCGCCACAGCAAACTCCTTGAGCAACTGAGCCAGAAGGTTCCAGCTGTTACAGGCCTGTACGCTGAATTTGCTCACTTCGCCGACGTAACCGGCGTCTTGACCGCCGACGAACAGCAAGTGCTGGCACGCCTTCTGAAGTACGGCCCAAGCGTTCCCGTTCAAGAGCCGACTGGCCGCTTGTTCCTGGTTCTGCCACGGTTCGGCACCATCTCGCCCTGGTCGAGCAAGGCCAGCGACATCGCCCGCAACTGCGGCCTGGATAAAATCCAGCGCCTGGAACGTGGGATCGCCTTCTACGTTGCCGGCCAGTTCAGCGACGCCGAGGCCGAGCTGATCGCCAGCAGCCTGCACGACCGCATGACCCAGATCATCGTCAGCCAGCTGGAACAGGCTGCCGGCCTGTTCAGCCACGCCGAACCCAAGCCGCTCACCGCCATTGACGTACTCGGCGGTGGCCGCGCCGCCCTCGAGAAGGCCAACACCGAGCTGGGCCTGGCCCTGGCCGAAGACGAGATCGACTACCTGGTCAACGCCTTCAACGGCTTGAAGCGCAACCCCCACGACATCGAACTGATGATGTTCGCCCAGGCCAACTCCGAGCACTGCCGTCACAAGATCTTCAACGCCAGTTGGGACATCGACGGCCAAAGCCAGGAAAAAAGCCTGTTCGGCATGATCAAGAACACCTACGTGATGCACAGCGAAGGCGTTCTGTCGGCTTATAAGGACAACGCCTCGGTGATCGTCGGCTCCGTCGCCGGCCGTTTCTTCCCGGACCCTGAAACCCGTCAGTACGGCGCGGTGCAGGAGCCGGTGCACATCCTGATGAAGGTTGAAACCCACAACCACCCGACCGCGATTGCCCCATTCCCGGGCGCAGCCACCGGTTCCGGTGGCGAAATCCGCGATGAAGGTGCCACCGGTCGTGGTGCCAAGCCCAAGGCGGGCCTCACCGGTTTCACCGTGTCCAACTTGCAGATCCCGGGCTTCGAACAGCCCTGGGAAGTGCCGTACGGCAAGCCTGAGCGCATCGTCACCGCGCTGGACATCATGATCGAAGGCCCGCTGGGCGGTGCCGCGTTCAACAACGAATTCGGGCGCCCGGCGCTCACCGGCTACTTCCGGACCTTCGAGCAGTCCATCACCACCCCGCGTGGCGATGAAGTGCGCGGTTACCACAAGCCGATCATGTTGGCCGGCGGCATGGGCAACATCCGTGAAGAGCACGTCAAGAAAGGCGAAATTCTGGTCGGCTCCAAGCTGATCGTGCTCGGCGGCCCGGCGATGCTGATCGGCCTGGGCGGCGGTGCGGCCTCTTCCATGGCCACCGGCACCAGCTCGGCCGACCTGGACTTTGCTTCCGTACAGCGCGAAAACCCTGAGATGGAGCGCCGCTGCCAGGAAGTCATCGACCGTTGCTGGCAGTTGGGTGACAAGAACCCGATCAGCTTCATCCACGACGTCGGCGCCGGTGGTTTGTCCAACGCCTTCCCGGAACTGGTCAACGATGGCGAGCGTGGTGGCCGTTTCGAACTGCGCAACATTCCAAACGACGAGCCGGGCATGGCCCCGCACGAAATCTGGAGCAACGAATCCCAGGAACGCTACGTACTGGCCGTCGGCCCTGAAGACTTCGCACGCTTCCAGGCCATCTGCGAACGCGAGCGTTGCCCGTTTGCCGTGGTCGGCGAAGCCACTGCCGAGCCGCAGCTGACAGTCACCGACAGCCATTTTGGCAACAGCCCCGTGGACATGCCGCTCGAAGTGCTGCTGGGCAAGGCCCCGCGCATGCACCGTTCGGCGGTACGTGAAAGCGAACTGGGCGATGATTTCGACCCAAGCACGCTGGACCTGGCCAACAGCATCGAACGCGTGCTGCACCACCCGGCCGTGGCGAGCAAAAGCTTTTTGATCACCATCGGCGACCGCACCATCACAGGCCTGGTTGCCCGTGACCAGATGGTCGGCCCATGGCAAGTGCCGGTGGCCGACGTTGCCGTCACCGCCACCAGCTTCGATGTGTACACCGGTGAAGCCATGGCCATGGGCGAGCGTACGCCGCTGGCCTTGCTGGACGCTCCGGCGTCGGGCCGCATGGCCATTGGTGAAACCCTTACCAACATCGCCGCCTCGCGCATCGGCAAGCTGTCCGACATCAAACTGTCGGCCAACTGGATGTCCGCTGCCGGCCACCCGGGTGAAGATGCGCGCCTGTACGACACGGTCAAAGCCGTCGGCATGGAGCTGTGCCCGGAACTGGGTATCACCATTCCGGTGGGCAAGGACTCCATGTCCATGGCCACCCGTTGGAACGAAGACGGCACCGACAAGAGCGTCACGTCGCCGCTGTCGTTGATCGTCACCGGTTTTGCGCCGGTCACCGACATTCGCCAGACCCTGACGCCGCAACTGCGCATGGACAAGGGCACCACTGACTTGATCCTGATCGACCTGGGCCGTGGCCAGAACCGCATGGGCGCCTCGATCCTGGCGCAAACCCACGGCAAGCTTGGCAAGCAGGCCCCGGACGTCGATGACGCCGAAGACCTCAAAGCCTTCTTCGCCGTGATCCAGGGCCTCAACGCCGACGGCCACCTGCTGGCTTATCACGACCGTTCCGACGGTGGTTTGCTGACCAGCGTTGTCGAAATGGCCTTCGCCGGTCACTGCGGCCTGAACATCGTGCTCGACAGCGTTGCCGAGGATGCTGCCGAAATCAACGGCATCCTGTTCAACGAAGAGCTGGGTGCGGTGATCCAGGTGCGCCAGGACGCTACCCCAGACGTACTCGCGCAGTTCAGCGCCGCTGGCCTGGCCGAGTGCGTGGCGGTGATTGGTCAACCGATCAACAACGGCGAAGTCAATATCTCGTTCAACGGCGACACGGTCTTTACCGGTCAGCGCCGCTTGCTGCAACGCCAGTGGGCCGAGACCAGCTACCAGATCCAACGTCTGCGCGACAACGCCGACTGCGCCGAGCAGGAATTCGACGTGATCCTGGAAGAAGACAACCCGGGCCTGAGCACCATGCTCAGCTTCGACGTCAACCAGGACATTGCCGCGCCTTACATCAAGAAGGGCATTCGCCCACAGGTTGCCGTACTGCGTGAGCAGGGCGTCAACGGCCAGGTGGAAATGGCGGCCGCGTTCGACCGCGCCGGCTTCAATGCGATTGACGTGCACATGAGCGACATCCTCGCCGGTCGCGTTGACCTCAACGAGTTCAAGGGCCTGGTGGCCTGCGGTGGTTTCTCCTACGGCGACGTGCTGGGTGCCGGTGAAGGCTGGGCCAAGTCGGCCCTGTTCAACAGCCGTGCCCGCGATGCGTTCCAGGGCTTCTTCGAACGCAACGACAGCTTCACCCTGGGTGTGTGCAACGGTTGCCAGATGATGTCCAACCTTAGCGAATTGATCCCGGGCAGCGAGTTCTGGCCGCACTTTGTGCGCAACCGTTCCGAGCAGTTCGAAGCCCGTGTTGCCATGGTGCAAGTGCAGGAGTCCAACTCGATCTTCCTGCAGGGCATGGCCGGTTCGCGTATGCCCATCGCCATCGCCCACGGTGAAGGCCATGCCGAATTCAGCAGCGAAGAAGCACTGCTTGAAGCCGACCTGTCCGGCACCATTGCTCTGCGCTTTGTCGATAACCACGGCAAGGTCACCGAGAGCTACCCGGCCAACCCGAACGGCTCGCCGCGCGGGATTACCGGCCTCACCAGCCGCGACGGCCGCGTAACCATCATGATGCCGCACCCGGAGCGCGTATTCCGCGCCGTGCAGAACTCGTGGCGCCCAGAAGAGTGGAACGAAGACGGCGCCTGGATGCGCATGTTCCGCAACGCTCGTGTGTGGGTGAACTAAGGCCGTGTACAAGCTCGCCTTCTTCGTGCCCGACAGCCATGTAGAGACGGTGAAAACCGCCGTCTTCACCGCTGGCGGCGGGCGCATCGGCGACTACGACAGCTGCGCCTGGCAAGTGCTGGGCCAGGGCCAATTCCGCGCGTTGGACGGCAGCCAGCCGTTTATCGGGCAGGTGGGCCAGGTTGAAGTGGTTGAGGAGTGGAAGGTTGAGCTGGTGGTGGCGGATGAGTTGATTGCGGCTGTTGTGGCTGCTTTGAAACTCAGTCACCCGTATGAGACACCGGCGTATGAGGTGTGGCAGTTGGCGGATTTTTGATCGGCTGGCTGCATAAACAAGAAACCCGCTGGGCCAGTTTGGTCAGCGGGTTTTTTGTTGTCTGTGAGGGCCTCATCGCGGGCAAGCCCGGCTCCCACAGTTTGATCGTGTTGTCCTGTCATGCATCAACCCACTGTGGGAGCTGGCTTGCCTGCGATGGCGCCGGTGCAGGTGCCTCAGAACTTTCCGACAAGCCTTTCAGGTTGTCCCTCAGAACGGGTACCACTAACCTTCGTCAGTCGCTGCCAATTCAGCGACCGGGACTGCAAGCCCGCCGAAACCTCACCAGTTAGTTACAAGCGCCTTTATAATTGCGGCGCTTTTTCATGGTCGCCATTTATGGCGGCTGTGTGCGGGAGACCTTCGGGTCTACCGAGACTTGCTGGTGATTCTCGGTCTTGCAGGCCCGCACACAGCTGCCACCCATCATCTGCAAGTGATGCTGGTAGTCCTTACTTCACACCAGAGGTTTACCATGATCAAAGACAGCCCAAATCCCCCATCTGATTCTCTGTCCACCGACCAAATCTTCACCGTCCTAACCAACCTGAACAGCGAAACCCTGCTCGCCAACGCCTCCCAAGACCTGGCTTCCGTACAGGCGCTGGCGGGTAATCTGGCTTTTGAAATCGACGGCCCGCACCGTGATGCGGTGCTGGGGATTCATCGGATGGTGGAGGGCATTCAGTTGATGGTGGATCGAGTTCTGGATCTCCAGGAAGTACCCATCAGTAACTGAACCCTCACCACAGGGTTGATCGTTCCCGCGCTCTACGTGGGAGCGATCGGTATATTCACAGCTCAAAATGTGGGAGCTGGCTTGCCTGCGATGAGCATAGGTATCTACACAATTTTGTAGGTTTTAGCAGCCAACGGTAACCCCGATGCGAAGCGAGCCGCTCTTGATCTTGATCTGCTTGTGATCTTGATCTCAGGCGCCCCGTTAAACCACGCTGGCCGAACGCAGGCTTGAATTCGTGGGTAACCCGGCAGGACGCCGGGTTAGCCGCCCCGCGCCATGGATGGCGCGTGGCGGCGGCCCACGGATTCAAGCCTGCGTTCGGGCACACCGAGCCCAAGCGAGGTGCCGAGTGGTGGGGCAAGAGCGTTTTGCTTACTTTTGACTGGGCCGGCATTCCGGCTTTTCAAAAGTGAGCCGCCGGGGCGGAACCCTAGGTGGCCGTTACCTAAATAACGGATATGTACTCAATCTAATCCCACATCCCTGTCGGCTGTCAGGCCGCCTTCGCGAGCAAGCCCGCTCCCACAGTTTGATCGCGGGGCGGCAGGTAGATAAGCATCGGCTGTCCGGTCGCCACGGGAGCAAGCTCCCTCGCCACAGGCTCGGCGCAATACCCGAAGTTGTGTAGATACCTATGCTGCGATGAGGCCAGTTCAGGCAGTGATGGACTGTCAGTGTTCAAACTGGCGGATAAGGCTGATGAACAGTTCGTTCCAGGTGATTTCCCGATCCTCATCAATATCGTAATGCTGGGTCAGGTGAGTGATGGCGCTCTCAATATCGTAGCCACTGTAGTTCTGATTTTTCAGCGCCTCGGTGATCTCAATGGCTGACGCTTTGCCATCATTGTTGGTGTCGTATTCTTTGAAGGTTTTATCCAGATTTTCCAGCATCTGGAGATAAGCGACCTTACGGCCTAGGACATCGTTGACATAATCGACGAGGAATTCGAACCACGTAATTTCACCATTGTGATCGGGGTCCAGTTCATTCAGCGCCTCATCAATGGTGTTGTCTGAAACTCCATAGCCTTTCAGCGCCTGTCGGTATTCATCTGCTGTTAACAGGCCGTCATGGTTCGCGTCATTTCTTTCAAAGTCACGACGAGCGATTTCTAATTTTTCGACAGTGATAGCCATTGCCGCATCTCCAGACTCAGTCAATAAGAATCAGGGCGACGGCTACACGGGAGTACTGTCCTGTCAGCCAAGACTAGTGCTCGCTTTCTCGAATATCTACTGTGAGATCTCACAGTAGACACGTAACCGATCGGTCAGGCGTTGATTGGTCGGGTAACCAACCGCTCCAACGCCCCGCCCAACCACTGAAGTGGCCCGAACCGCTCATCGAAACTGTTATTTCTAACAGTTACCCCTGTTCGCCAATAATGGCTCACTGGCTGCTCACTTACGCAGATGGAGAATGATCATGGCTGTTATGATTACCAGCGTTAAAACGGCAGGTGGGCAAGAGATTCCAAGTGGCGGCAATACCCCTCGTAGAACTTTGACCTTTACCGGTCGCGTCTCTGTTTCTGGGTTTGTTGATATCAAAGATGGCCCGCAAGGGCAGGTCTTAGGGAGTGCGCAAGCCATCACTGGTACCCCCTTCGACGTTACTGTGAACAATTTGGATGCCAAGAAATACGAGTTCGTGGCCGTTAACAGAGATACACAAGATAGCTCGGAACCATGGGTGATCACGGTTACTTAAGACGCTTACTAATGTTTGATCGTTCCCACGCTCTGCGTGGGAACGCATCCCGTGACGCTCTGCGTCACCCTAGCGCCGTCAGGCGTTGATCGGACGACTCACCAACCGCTCCAGCGCTTCACCCAACCCCGATGCCTTGTCACCCATCAACAGGTGCCAAACACCGCTCTCAAGCTGACTCACACCTTGGCAACCAAGCGCAATGAGCTGAACCTCAGACAGCCGCGAATCATCCCCCAACTCCACCCGCAACCGGGTCATTGCTACCGCTTCCAGATGGCGCACATTCCCCCGGCCACCCAACGCACTCAGCCACTTCTCAGCCTCCTGCACATTCACCGTCACCGGCTTATCCACAGGTGCAACCGCTACAGGCGTTACGGCGACAAACCCCGGCATCGCCAAGCGAATTTCATCGGCAATACTATCGGCCATCGGCCCAACCACCACCTGCAAACTGCCGCCATTCCCCGGCCGCACCACAGCCATGGCGCCCAGCGCTTTGAGCTGCGCATCCACCGCCTTGTTGCGATCCACCATGTCCAAGCGCAGCCGCGTGGTGCAAGCACCCACACTCAGTAAGTTCTCAGCCCCACCCAACGCCTGGATATAAGCCGTAGCCCGCTGGTTATCACTCATCGCTTCAGCCTGCACCACCTGGATGTCTTCCCGGCCCGGTGTCTTCAGGTTGAAACGGCGGATGCAGTAGCTGAACACGCTGTAGTAGATCACCGCGTAGGCCAGGCCCACCGGCACCACCAGCCAGCCATTGGTGGACTTGCCCCAACCCAGCACCATGTCGATAAACCCACCGGAGAAGGTAAAGCCCAGGTGGATATTCAGCAGGTCGGTGACCGCCATCGACAGGCCGGTGAGCAGCGCGTGGATCAGGTACAGAAATGGCGCCAGGAACATAAAGGCAAATTCAATCGGCTCGGTCACCCCGGTGAGGAACGAGGTCAGCGCCATCGACAGGAAGATCCCGCCCATCACTTTGCGCCGCTCAGGCAACGCATTGCGGTACATGGCCAGGCACGCGGCGGGCAGGCCGAACAGCATCACCGGGAACATGCCGGTCATGAACTGGCCGCCTTTGGGGTCGCCGGCAAAGTAGCGGGTCAGGTCGCCGGTGACGACCGCGCCGGTGACTGGATCGGTAAAGCTGCCGAACACGAACCAGGCCATGTTGTTAAGGATGTGATGCAAGCCGGTGACGATCAGCAGACGGTTGAACACGCCAAACACGAACGCGCCCAGGCTGCCGCTTTCCATCAGCAGCACGCCGAAGCTGTTGATGCCGTGCTGGATCGGCGGCCAGATCAGGCCGAAGATTACGCCCAGGCCCACCGCGCTGAAGCCGGTGACAATCGGCACAAACCGTCGCCCGCCAAAGAACGCCAGGTACTCCGGCAACTTGATGTCCTTGAAGCGGTTGTACAGCCCACCGGCCATCAAGCCGCTGGCGATACCGGCGAGCATGCCCATGTTGATGGTGGTGTCCATCACCTTGAGCGTGGAGATCATCACCAGGTAACCAATCGCCCCGGCCAGGCCTGCGGTGCCGTTGTTGTCACGGGCAAACCCCACGGCAATGCCGATGGCAAAGATCAGCGCCAGGTTGGCGAAGATCGCCTGGCCGGCGTCGTGCATCACCGCAATGTTGAGCAAGTCGGTGTCGCCCAGGCGCAGCAACAGGCCGGCAATCGGCAGGATCGCGATCGGCAGCATCAAGGCGCGGCCCAGGCGTTGCAGGCCTTCGATAAAGTGTTGGTACATGGCGTGTCTCCCTATTCTTGTTGTTTTCAGCTCAGCGGCCAGTGGTGTTGACAGGCTTGGCGAACGGCCTTGGCGCTGCTCAGGTCGAGCAGTGCCTGGCTCAGTTGCCGGCATTGCGCCGCGTCCAGATGGCGAACGCGGTCCTTGATCTCTCCGATCTGTGGCGGGCTTACCGACAGCTCGGTGACGCCCAGGCCGACCAGTACCGGCGTGGCCAGCGGGTCTGAGGCCAAGGCGCCACACACGCCAACCCAACGCCCATGCTTGGCTGCGCCGATGCAGGTTTGGGCGATCAGCCGCAACAACGCCGGGTGCAGCGCGTCGACACGGGCGGCCAGGCCTGCGTGGTCGCGGTCCATGGCCAGGGTGTACTGGGACAGGTCATTGGTGCCGATGGACAAAAAGTCCGCATGCTCGGCGAGTTTTTCGGCCATCAGCGCGGCGGCGGGCACTTCGATCATCACCCCCAGTTCGGGGCGCTCGGTCAGTGCCAACTCCACGCACAACTCATCCAGGCGCTGGCGAATCTGCAGCAGTTCATCCACCTCGCTAACCATCGGCAGCAGGATGCGGCAACGCCCCAGCGGCGAGACTTGCAGCAAGGCACGCAGTTGCTGGTCGAGCAGTTCCGGGCGTACCTGGGCCATGCGAATGCCGCGCAGGCCCAGCACCGGGTTGGCTTCGACGGGCAGTGGCAGGTAGTCGAGTTGTTTGTCGCCGCCCACATCGATGGTGCGGATGATCACCGACTTGTCGCCCATGGCATCCAGCACGGCCTGGTAGGCCTGGCGTTGTTCCTGCTCATCCGGCGCGGTGCGACGGTCGACAAACAGGAATTCGGTGCGCAGCAGACCGACGCCATCGGCGCCGTTTGCAAGCGCCAATTGGGTCTCGCTGCTGGAGGCGACATTGGCGGCGATTTCGATGGTCACGCCATCGCGGGTCAGCGCCGCTTGCTGGGCTTGGGCCTGCTGCTCTTTACGACGCAGTTTTTGTGTTTCGCGAATCTGGTGGACTTCGGCATGGCGCGCTTCGCTGGGGGCCAATTCCAGGCGGCCATTGCCGGCGTCGAGCACCACCCGTTGGCCTTGGGGCACGTCGAGCACTTCATCGCCCAACGCCACCACACAGGGCAGGCCTTTGCCGCGGGCCAAGATGGCCACATGGGAGGTCGCGCCGCCTTCGGCCATGCAGATGCCTGCGGCCTGTTGCGTGCTCAGTTGCAGTAAGTCCGAGGGCGTCAGTTCGTGAGCGCTGACAATCGCACCGGCCGGCAATTCGAAGTGCCAGGCTTCACCCAGCAACGCACGCAGTACCCGTTGTTGCAGGTCGCGCAGGTCGTTGGCGCGTTCGGCGAACAGCGGCTTGCCCAACGCCAGCAGCACGGCGCATTGGGCCTGGATCGCATCGCGCCAGGCGTGGGTGGCGGCGCTGCCCAGGGCGATGGCGGCGGTGGCCGCGTCGAGCAATGCGGGGTCTTCCAGCAGGGCGAGGTGGGCGGCGAAGATCTCTTCTTCCTCGACATTCTTGCGTTGGCGAGCGTGGTCCAGGGTGCTGCGGATTTCGCCGCGCACTTGCTCAAGGGCCGCAGCCAGCTGTTGCCGTTGCTCGTCGACGTTATGTGAACCGGTGTCTTGCGGCAGCTCGATGCCCGTCAGGCGGAACAACGGCCCGCACACCAGGCCCGGTGCCGCGCACACGCCTTGCAGTACATTGGCTTCGGTATTCACGCGGCGGGGCGTGGCCACGACCGGCGCGTGATGTTCCTCGTGCACCACCACAGACAGCGCGGCGACCAGTGCCTGCAACGCGGCTTCGCAATCGGTGCCACGGCAGGTCACCCGCACCTCGTCGCCTTCGCCAATGCCCAGCCCCATCAGGCCGATCAGGCTGTCGCATGGCGCCGATTTATCACCGCTGTGCAACTGCGATTGGCTGCTGAAACCTTGCGCCGTTTTGCGCACCAGTGCGGCAGGGCGCGCATGCAAGCCGCCGCGGTGGGTGATGCGCACGCTGGCGCTGGCTTCGGCGCTGGAGTTATCCACAGCTGCCTGCACGACGGTGCCCGAACGCGGGGCCAGTTGCATCAGCGGCTCACCGGCCTTGACGCTTTTCACGGCCACAGGCGTCAGCGCAAAACGGTCGCTGTTGGTGAGGATGATCAGGCTCACCAGGCTCTTGCACTGGCGCGCAATGCGGTCCAGGTCAAACCGTACCAGTGCCTGGCCTTGGCTTACCCGTGCGCCTTCCTTCACCAGCAAGGCAAAGCCTTCGCCATTGAGTTCAACAGTGTCGATGCCGATATGCATCAACACTTCGGCACCGTTGTCGGCGCGCAGGGTCAGGGCGTGCCCGGTGCGGGCGACATGGATGATCACGCCGTCACAGGGCGCCTGCAGGCAGTCGTTCAGCGGGTCGATAGCGATACCGTCGCCCATGGCGCCGCTGGCGAACACTTCGTCGGGGACGCGGTTCAGGGCCAGCACCGGCCCACTCAAGGGGGCGCTAAGGGTCAATGGATTATTGTTGTTGGGCATGGGCACGGTACTCATCAGGAAAACGCCGCTTTAGTGCGTGCGGGTGACTTTGCTCAGGTGGCGCGGCTGGTCCGGGTCCATGCCCCGGGCTTCAGCCAGGCCTGCGGCCATCACGTAGAAACTCTGGATCGCCAGGATCGGGTCCAGGCTCGGGTGTTCGGCGCGGCTCAGGGTCAGGTCGCGTTCGGCGATGTCATCCGGCGCAGCCAGCAGCACGCGAGCACCGCGTTGGCGCATATCGGCGGCC
The DNA here is from genome assembly GCF_014268375.2 of Pseudomonas salmasensis. Classification (NCBI taxonomy): domain Bacteria; kingdom Pseudomonadati; phylum Pseudomonadota; class Gammaproteobacteria; order Pseudomonadales; family Pseudomonadaceae; genus Pseudomonas; species Pseudomonas salmasensis. The sequence continues at coordinate 2,359,549 of NZ_CP077083.1, read as the reverse complement.
AGGCTCAACAGGCCGGCCTGCTCGGCGCCGCGTGGGGCGAACACCAGCAGGGGGTAGTTTTCGTCGATCAGCGCCATCGGCCCGTGGCGCACTTCGGCGCTGCTGAAGGCTTCGGCCTGGATCGCCGAGGTTTCCTTGAGCTTGAGCGCGGCTTCCTGGGCGATGGCAAACCCGGCGCCACGGCCGATTACCATCAAGCGCTGGCTGTCTTTGAGGGCGTCGATGGCCGTGCGCCAATCCTGTGTGGCGGCGTCACGCAGGCCCTCGGGCAAGGCCTGGCAGGCTTGCAGCAAGTCGGCTTCCTGATTCCAGTGGCCGATCAACTGTGCACTGGCGCTGAGGGTGGCGATAAAGCTCTTGGTGGCGGCCACGCTCAGTTCCGGCCCGGCGCACAGCGGCACGTGGAATTCACAGGCGGCTTCCAGCGGCGAGTCTTCAGCGTTGACCAGTGAGATGCTCAGGGCGCCACGTTTGCGCAACAGGCGCAGGCTGTTGACCAAATCCGGGCTCTGCCCCGATTGGGAGAAACCAAACGCCACTTGGCCGCTGACTTTCATCGGCGCCTGCAACAGGGTCACCACCGACATCGGCAACGATGCCACCGGAATGCCCACATGCTGCATGGCCAGGTAGGCGAAGTAGCTGGCGGCATGGTCGGAACTGCCACGGGCGATGGTCATCGCCACTTGCGGTGGCTGGCGGCGCAGGCGGCCGGCGATTTCTTCAAGCATCGGGTCCAGGCGTTGCAGTTGGGCCGCGACGGCGTCGCAGGAGGCCAGGGCCTCTTCAAGCATTTTTGAAGTCAATGGTGTCTCCTTCGACCATTACGTCGGTGAGTGTCAGGGAGCGGTCCAGGCGCACGCAGTCGGCAAAGCTGCCGGGTTGCAGGCGGCCGCGTTCTTCCAGGCCCAGGTAGTCCGCAGGAAATTGCGACAAGCGTTGTGAGGCTTCACTGATAGGCAGGCCGATTTTCACCAGGTTGCGCAGCGCCTGATCCATGGTCAGGGTGCTGCCGGCCAGGGTGCCGTCGGCCAGGCGCACGCCGCCCAGGCATTTGGTCACGGTGTGGCTGCCCAGCTTGTACTCGCCGTCGGGCATGCCGGCGGCGGCGGTGGAGTCGGTGACGCAGTACAAACAGGGGATCGAGCGCAGCGCCACGCGCATGGCGCCGGGGTGCACATGCAGCAAGTCCGGGATCAGCTCGGCGTACTGGGCGTGGGCCAGCGCGGCGCCGACGATGCCGGGTTCGCGGTGATGCAGCGGGCTCATGGCGTTGTACAAATGGGTGAAACTGGTGGCGCCAGCGGCCAAGGCGGCAACGCCTTCTTCATAGCTGCCCAGGGTGTGGCCGATCTGCATGCGCACGCCGCGTTCGCTGAGGGCGCGGATCAGGCCGTCGTGGCCGGCGATTTCCGGGGCGATGGTGATCACCCGGATCGGCGCCAGGCGCAGGTAGGCTTCCACTTCCTGCATCAATGCGGTGTGGGCGAAGTTGGGTTGGGCGCCGAGTTTTCCCGGATTGATGTAGGGGCCTTCCAGGTGCACGCCGAGTACGCGGGCGCTGCCGGCTGGGCGCTGTTCGCAGAACGTGCCCAGCTCACCGAGCACCCGGGAGATTTCTTCCACCGGCGCCGTCATGGTGGTGGCCAGCAGCGAGGTGGTGCCAAAACGCACGTGGGTACGGGTAATGGTCTCGAAGGCACCCGCACCTTCCATGATGTCCGCGCCGCCACCGCCATGCACATGCAGGTCGATAAAGCCCGGCAGCAGGTAGGGCAGGTCGTTGTCGGCCGGGTCGCACGGCGTGCCGTCAATGGCGACCACCTTGCCGTGCTCGTGCACCAGGCGACCACGCATCCAGCCGCTGGGCGTGAGGATATTGTCTTCAGTCATGGGCAGTTCTCTAAGTTCGCAATTCGGCGGAGTAATCATGGCGGCGCAGTTCTGCGACAAAGTCGTAGTAATCGTTGCGGCAGTAGGTGTCGGTGATTTCAATCGGCGTGTTGTCGGCGGTGTAGCCCACGCGGGTCATCAGCAGCATGGCGGTGCCGGGGGCGATGCCGACCAGCGCGGCGAACTCCTCCGAGGCATTGATCGCCTGGATATGCTGCAAGGCACGCACGATGGGCTTGCCGATGCTTTCCAGGTATTCGTACAACGAATTGCCGATGGCCTGGGGGTGGGGCAACACCGAGGCCGGCATGGCGGTCATTTCAATCGCCATCACCGTGTCATCGGCTTTGCGCAGGCGCTTGAGGCGCGCCACTTTGTCGGTGGGCGACAGGCCCAGGCGGATCAGTTCTTCGTGGGTCGGCGGGGTGATGTCGCGCTCCAGCCACTGGGACGTGGGCACAAACCCCTTGAGCCGCAGCATTTCGCTGAACCCCGACAGGCGCGACAAGGGTTGTTCCAGGCGCGGCGTAATGAAAGTGCCGGAGCCTTGGCTGCGACGGATCAGGCCTTGAGCCAGCAACACTTCCAGCGCTTTACGGGCGGTGACCCGCGAGATGCTCAACTGCTCGCTGAGGGCGCGTTCCGAAGGCAGGGCCTGTTCGGATTTCCACTGGCCGGCATGGATCGCTGCTTCAAGGCTGCGGGCCAGTTGCAGGTACAGCGGCGTGGATTGCTTGTCGTCGGGGCGCAGGGCCAGGATGGGGTTCATCTGTCAGGTTTCCGATGCGTTATTGGAGTGTTGTCGCCCGGTAATGGCCGAAAACTAATACCACTTAAATACCATGTCAATGCTACCAAAACGGTGCGAATCCCGGTTTCAGGGCGCTTTAATGGGGCTTGGCATCAAGTGGTATTAGAGAGGTCTTTATGGCGCGCACAAGTGCAGGGTCCCGCGCGGTGAACTGGTATTCACCGGCAGGCGCTGCCTGGGGCAGGAATTATTTTCGAATTATTTTACCAACGGCGTGGGATTACGGCCGAATTTCGATGAGGGTGCCGTCTTTGACCAGGTTCCACACTTCGCGCATATCCACGTTGCGCATACCGATGCAGCCGTCGGTCCAGTCCAGGGTGTGAAACCACTGTTCCGGGTAGTCTTCGGTGTCGGGGGTGCCGTGGATCATGATCATGCTGCCCGGCTTCACGCCTTCGCGGCGGGCGCGGGCGGCGTCGCTGATGTTGGGGTAGGAAATGTGCATGGCCAGGTTGAAGCGGTCGCTGGTCTTGCGCCAGTCAATCCAGTAGAGGCCTTCGGGCGTGCGGCGGTCGCCTTCGATCAACTTGTGGCCCTTGGGGTTCTTGCCCAGGGAAATGCGATAGGTCTTGAACGGCTTGCCGTCGTTGATCAACTGCAACTGGTGGGCGGACTTGAGTACCAGGACTTTCTCGACCGTTTTACCGCCAAGGGTTTGCACCGTGGAGGCCGGGGACAGCGTGGCGAACGACAGGCAGATCAGAGCAAGCAACCAACGCATTGAAACGGTATCCCTTTGGCGACATTGGCCGGCTTGTTATTGGGCGGGCTTGGACAGCGGTGGCACGGACTCGCTACGTACCGGGTACGCCTGTTGGCGACGGTCAGCGAAGAAGCATTCTAAGGTACGCCCGACCGTGCGGAAAGCCAGCTCGGACCAAGGGATATCGGCTTCGTCGAACAGCCTCACTTCCAGGCTTTCCTGGCCTGCGGCGAAGTTCAGGTCGATGAGTTCGGCGCGGTAGAAGATATGCACCTGGCTGATGTGCGGCACATTGATCAGGGTGTAGATGCTCAGGTTACGCACCCGGGCGCAGGCTTCTTCCAGGGTTTCGCGCATGGCGGCCTGTTCGACGGTCTCGCCATTTTCCATAAAGCCTGCGGGCAGGGTCCAGTAACCCAGGCGTGGCTCGATGGCGCGGCGGCACAGCAGCACTTGATCGCCCCATACCGGCACGGTACCGGCGACGATATTGGGGTTCTGGTAATGAATGGTCGAGCAGTGGTCGCATACATAACGCAGGCGTGCGTCGCCTTCGGGAATGCGTTGGGTCACCGGTTTGCCGCACTGGCTGCAGAAATTCATGCTGGGGTTCCTGGACAATGGGCACATCTTGGCTCGGTGCCGGGCGTTCCTGCAAGTTGTCGTTTCGCGACAGCCCTGCGGTTTTGGGGTTGGGCGCTCGCACGCTTTGGTGCATGATGCAAGGTAGCCAACAGACCGAGATGACTCATGCTGGACGAGCTACTTCGCCGGGTAAGCAATCACACCCCCCACACCCTGGAAACCGACGGGCGTTTCCCCGAGGCGGCGGTGCTGGTGCCGATTACCCGCAGTGACGAACCCGAGCTGATCCTGACCCTGCGCGCCAGCGGCCTGTCGACCCACGGGGGCGAAGTGGCCTTTCCCGGCGGGCGCCGCGACCCCGAAGACCCGGACCTGATCTTTACCGCCTTGCGCGAAGCCGAAGAAGAAATCGGCCTGCCGCCGGGGCTGGTCGAGGTGATCGGGCCATTGAGCCCGTTGATCTCCCTGCATGGCATACGCGTGACCCCGTATGTAGGCGTGATCCCCGATTATGTCGAATACCTGGCCAACGACGCCGAGATTGCCGCCGTTTTCAGCGTGCCTTTGGACTTTTTCCGACAGGACCCACGCGAACATACTCACCGCATTGATTACCAGGGCCGCAGTTGGTATGTGCCCAGCTACCGGTTCGGCGAATACAAAATCTGGGGGCTGACGGCGATCATGATTGTCGAGCTGATCAACCTGCTCTATGACGATGCCCAGATCAGCCTGCACCAGCCGCCCAAGAGCTTCATCAATCTATAAGCCATCGCTTAAATGGCATGCCGTGAGGAAAAACCATGAAATACCGCCTGGGCGACGCCCGCGTCGAGACGCACCCCCACAGCTGGGTGGCGCCTAATGCCACTTTGGTGGGCAAGGTCAAGCTGGAGGAGGGCGCCAACGTCTGGTTTAACGCGGTGTTGCGTGGCGATAACGAGCTGATCCTGATCGGCAAGAACAGCAACGTGCAGGACGGCAGCGTGATGCACACCGACATGGGCTACCCGCTGACCCTCGGCACCGGCGTGACCATTGGCCATAACGCCATGCTGCACGGCTGCACCGTCGACGACTACAGCCTGATTGGTATCAACGCAGTGATCCTCAATGGCGCCAAGATCGGCAAGCACTGCATCATCGGCGCCAATTCGCTGATCGGTGAGGGCAAGGAAATCCCCGATGGCTCGCTGGTCATGGGCTCGCCGGGCAAAGTGGTGCGCGAGCTGACCGAGGCTCAAAAGCGCATGCTCGAAGCCAGCGCCGCGCACTATGTGCATAACGCGCAGCGTTATGCCCGTGACCTGGCCGAGCAGCAGGAATGAGCACGATTGAACGACCGGTCGCCTCGCCCTGCGTGAGCATTTGCGCGCTGGATGATGACGATATCTGCACCGGCTGCCAGCGCAATGTGGATGAGATCACGCGCTGGAGCCGCATGGACAACGCCGAGCGCCGGGTGGTGCTGGGGTTGTGCCATGAGCGGGCGGTGGCGAGTGGGATGATGTGGATGACCCCTGGGAAATCCGGCGCCTGACCGCTGCCCCCCTGTAGGAGCGAGCTTGCTCGCGAAAAACCCAAGAACACCGCGTATAGTCAGGTGCCCCGCGTCATCGTTAACGTTCTTCGCGAGCTCGCTCCTACAGGTTTTCTGCCCCATGTTTTTCCTGATCGCCTACATCAGCAGCGTCGTGCTGATCAACTTCGCCTTCTCCACCGCCCCACACCTGGACGTTATCTGGTCTGCCTGGGGCGGCCTGGTATTCATCCTGCGCGACATGGTGCAAACCCGCTTCGGCCATGGCGCAATCATCGCCATGCTGGCGGCGCTGGTGTTGTCCTATATCACCTCCGACCCGTCCATCGCCCTGGCCAGTGCCACGGCGTTTGCGGTGTCCGAGTGCATCGATTGGCTGGTGTTCAGCATCACCAAGCGCCCGCTGCATGACCGCCTGTGGATAAGTTCGGCGCTGAGCATTCCCCTCGATACCTTTATCTTTTTCGGCCTGATCGGCGCGCTAACACCGGCGGTGGCGGGCACGGCATTGGTGTCCAAATTCGCCGGGGTCACCGTGGTCTGGCTGATCATGGCCTGGCGCATCCGCCGGCGGGCCGTCGCCAACTGAGGCCAATTTTTACAGTTCATGTAAAATGCCGGCCTTTCTCCCCCATGATCCGCTCCCCTGAGGACCTGAGATGACCCGAATCGGAACTCCATTGTCGCCAACCGCGACCCGCGTTTTGCTGTGTGGCTGCGGTGAGCTGGGCAAGGAAGTGGTAATCGAACTGCAACGCCTGGGCGTTGAAGTGATTGCCGTGGATCGCTACGCCAACGCGCCGGCCATGCAGGTGGCGCACCGTAGCCATGTGATCAACATGCTCGACGGTGCCGCATTGCGTGCGGTGATCGAGGCGGAGAAGCCGCACTTCATCGTGCCGGAAATCGAAGCCATTGCCACCGCGACACTGGTTGAGCTGGAGGCCGAAGGTTTCACCGTGATCCCCACCGCCCGCGCCACGTCGCTGACCATGAACCGTGAAGGCATCCGTCGCCTGGCCGCCGAAGAGCTGGACCTGCCGACCTCGCCATATCACTTCGCCGACACCTTCGAAGACTACAGCAAGGCCGTCCAGGACCTGGGCTTCCCGTGCGTGGTCAAGCCGGTGATGAGTTCGTCGGGCAAGGGCCAGAGCCTGTTGCGCAGCGCCGACGACGTGCAGAAAGCCTGGGACTACGCCCAAGAGGGCGGGCGTGCCGGCAAGGGTCGGGTGATCATCGAAGGTTTTATCGACTTCGACTACGAAATCACCCTGCTGACCGTGCGTCACATCGGCGGTACCACTTTCTGCGCCCCGGTGGGCCATCGTCAGGAGAAGGGCGATTATCAGGAATCCTGGCAGCCGCAGGCCATGAGCCCGGTTGCCTTGGCGGAATCCGAGCGCGTTGCTAAAGCCGTCACCGAAGCCTTGGGTGGTCGTGGTCTGTTTGGTGTGGAGTTGTTTATCAAGGGCGATCAGGTGTGGTTCAGCGAAGTGTCGCCGCGCCCCCATGACACTGGCCTGGTAACCCTGATTTCCCAGGACCTGTCGCAGTTTGCCTTGCACGCTCGCGCCATCTTGGGCCTGCCGATCCCCTTGATCCGTCAGTTCGGGCCTTCGGCGTCGGCGGTGATCCTGGTGGAAGGGCAGTCCACCCAGACCGCATTCGCCAACCTTGGCGCCGCGCTGAGCGAACCGGATACGGCGTTGCGTCTGTTTGGCAAACCCGAAGTGAACGGCCAGCGCCGCATGGGCGTAGCACTGGCGCGGGATGAGTCGATTGAAGCGGCTCGGGCTAAAGCGACCCGTGCTTCCAAGGCTGTTGTTGTAGAGCTCTAAAGCGGCCCCTGTAGGAGCGAGCTTGCTCGCGAAGGTATTTCAGGCACCTTGCGGTGTCGGATGTACCTTTTTCGCGAGCAAGCTCGCTCCTACAGATTTTGACTATCAGGCAACCTTGTTCAAGTCGTTATCCCGCGTCTCTTTCAGGCACAGCACCGCAATCAAGCTCAGCAACGCTGCCGCCGACACATACCCCCCGACATAACTCAGCCCGCCCATCGCCACCAGCTTGGTCGCGAAGAACGGCGCCGCCGAGGCCCCCACGATCCCACCCAAGTTATAGGCGGCCGATGCACCGGTATAACGCACGCGGGTCGGGAACAATTCCGGCAGCAAGGCGCCCATTGGTGCGAAGGTCACGCCCATCAAAAACAGCTCCAGCGCCAGGAACAGCGCCACGGCCCAGGTCGAGCCGTGGGTCAGCAGCGGCTCCATGGTAAAGCCCGACAGAATCGCCAGGACCGCACCGACGATCAACACCGGCTTGCGCCCGTAGCGATCACTGGCCAAGGCGGCCAACGGTGTCGCCAGCCCCATGAACAGCACCGCGAAACACAGCAGGGCGAGGAAGGTTTCACGGCTGTAGCCCAAGGTGGAAACGCCGTAGCTCAACGAAAACGCCGTGGTGATATAGAACAGCGCATAGCACACCACCATCGACGCGGCGCCCAGCAGTACCGGCAGCCAATGCTGGCTGAACAGCTCCACTAATGGCACTTTCACCGGTTTTTCCTTGGCCACGGCATTGGCGAACACCGGCGTCTCATGCAGTTTCAGGCGCGCATACAGGCCCACCATCACCAGCGCGGCGCTGAGGATGAACGGAATGCGCCAGCCCCAGCTGCGGAACTGTTCGTCATTCAGGCTCATGGCCAAAATCAGAAACAAGCCGTTGGCCGCCAGGAAGCCAATCGACGGGCCCAGTTGCGGGAACATGCCGAACCAGGCGCGCTTGCCCTTGGGGGCATTCTCGGTCGCCAGCAAGGCCGCGCCGCCCCATTCCCCACCCAGGCCCAGGCCTTGGCCGAAGCGCAAAACACACAAGAGAATCGGCGCCCAGGCGCCGATACTGTCGTAGCCCGGCAGCAAGCCGATCAAGGTGGTACACACGCCCATCAATAGCAGAGAAGCCACCAGGGTGGATTTACGGCCGATACGGTCGCCGAAGTGGCCGAACAACGCCGACCCCAATGGGCGGGCGATAAAGGCGATACCGAAGGTCAGGAACGACGCCAGCATCTGCGCGGTGCCGGAGGTCTGGGGGAAGAATACCGGGCCGATCACCAGGGCGGCGGCCGTGGCGTAGATGTAGAAGTCGTAGAACTCAATGGCGGTGCCGACGATGCTTGCCGTCGCGACGCGGGCGGTCGAGTTGGCAGGTGCGGCGCTCGCGGCCTCTTGGTAGGTGGTGCTCATGACGTTATCCCTGACGGTTATTGCGCGTTTGGACGCGGATTATTATTGGTCGAACACCCATGGATCAGGGTTGTGCGCGGGGCGGCTCGGGATGGGAGCAAACACCGGTCGGACATGGTAAGGCGGTGCCAGGACACGCTGGGTGCGGGTAGCACGCGGTCGGGCAGGGCTTGGGTAAGCCGCAGGGATTATAGGAAGGGGTTTGGAGAGACAACAAGTGACTTCTGTAGGAGCGAGCTTGCTCGCGAAAACGTCAACGATAACGCGTACTTTCTGAATAAACGCGGCGCCTACAGATTTCTCGCGAGCAAGCTCGCTCCTACAGAGGGGATTGAGGCGCTTATGCAGCCACTGGCACGTGGCTGGTATGCCAGATCAGCACCTTGCTCACTCGGTTGTCTTCGGTCTCGAGGATTTCCAGCCGATAGCGCCCGACTTTCAGGCACACCGCGCAATCGGGAATGGTCTCCAACGCCTCGGTCACTAGGCCGTTGAGGGTCTTGGGGCCGTCGCTGGGCAGGTGCCAGCCCAGGCTTTTGTTCAGTTCACGGATCGAGGCGGCGCCGTCGATGATGTAGCGACCATCGGGTTGGGCTTCGATATGCGGGTTATCCACAGCCTGGTCGCTTTCGAACTCGCCGACGATCTCTTCCAGAATATCTTCAAGGGTGACAATGCCCAGCACTTCACCGTACTCGTCCACCACCATGCCCAGGCGCCGCTGCTGTTTGTGGAAGTTCAGCAGTTGCAGCTGCAACGGCGTGCTTTCCGGCACGAAGTAAGGTTCGTGGCAGGCGGCGAGCAGGGCCTCTTTGGTCAGGCTGGCGTCGGGCAGCAGGTGTTGGACCTGCCGGGTATTGAGCACCGCCTGCACCTGGTTGATGTCGCTGTGGAACACCGGCAGGCGGGTGCGCGGCGAGGTGCGCAACTGTTCGATGATGTCCTCTATCGGCTCATCCAGGTTGATACCGTCCACTTCACTGCGCGGCACCAGGATGTCATTGACCGTGATGTTGTCCAGGGCATGGATGCCGGGCAGGCCGGGCGTGCGGTCGGCGTCGGTGTCGGGCTCTGGGTCGTCGTCATGGTCGGGCAGGGGCTCGTCGCTGTTTTTGACCACGCCGGATTTGCGGGCAAACGGGCGCAATAACAGCAGGCTGATGCCATTGAGCAGCCAGGCCAGCGGGTAGAGGATTTTCAGCGGCACGCCCAGCAACGTATTGCCAAAGCCCAGCACTGCTTGGGGGTGACGGGTGGCCAGGGTGCGGGGGAGGTAGTCGGCCAGTACCAGCAGCGCTGCACAGGAAATCAGCCAGCCCAGCCAGGGCCCGTTCTCTGCCCAGGCATAGATCGCCAGCAGGGTGCAAAGAATCACCACGGCGGCGCGGCACAGGCTGTTGCACAGGATCAGGCTATGGCGCGGGAAGCTCAGGCGCGCAGCCGCCTTGTCGCCCTGGCGTGTGCCTGGGCGCAGGGCCAGCAGGTGTTGTTGTGCAGCTTCTATGGCAGTAAACAGCGCCGCCCATAAAATCAGCAGGGCAATTACGGCGAGCATCGGCCCTAAGGGCAAGTTGTCCATGATCACTGCCCGTCAGATATGCAGGATGTATTCGCGAACCAGCTTGCTGCCGAAATAGGCCAGCATCAACAGGCAGAAACCGGCCAGGGTCCAGCGGATCGCCTTGTGCCCACGCCAGCCGAGACGGTTGCGCCCCCACAGCAGCACGCTGAACACCACCCACGCCAGGCACGCCAGCAAGGTTTTATGCACCAGGTGCTGGGCAAACAGGTTTTCGACGAACAGCCAGCCGGAGATCAGCGACAGCGACAGCAGGGTCCAGCCGGCCCAAAGGAACCCGAACAGCAGGCTTTCCATGGTTTGCAGCGGCGGGAAGTTCTTGATCAGCCCGGAGGGGTGCTTGTGCTTGAGCTGGTGATCCTGCAGCAGCAGGAGCAGGGCCTGGAACACCGCGATGGTGAACATGCCGTAGGCGAGGATCGACAACAGGATGTGGGCGAGGATGCCCGGCTCCTCGTCGATCACCTGTACGGTGCCAGTGGGGGTGAACTGGGCGAGCAGCACCGTCAGCATTCCCAGGGGGAATAGCAGCACCAGCAGGTTCTCCACCGGGATCCGGTAGCAGGCCAGCAGCGTCAGCGCGATGACGGCCGCGGCGATCAGGCTGGCGGCGCTGAAAAAGTCCAGGCCCAGGCCCACCGGGGTCATCAGGTGGGTGAACAGGCTGGCGGCATGGGCCAGCAGGGCCAGCACGCCAAGGCCGACGAGCAGACGTTTGTCCGCTTTGGTGCCTTGGGCCAGACGAGTGCCCTGATAGAGGGTCGCAGCGGCATACAAAATGGCGGCGGCGAGGCTGGGTAGCAAACTGGGTGACAAGGGGAGCATAAATCCTGGTAGGCAAGCCCGAAAGGCGTTGAGTTTGGCACACACCTGCGCTGCACGAAAGACTCCCTCGCCAGACAGCGGGTGTGCATGGGCGCAGTCTTCGCTATAATCCGCGACCTGCCCACGCCGCAGGCTCGGCGAGCGCTGTTTTTAATAGCGATTGACCCCAGCCTGGGCCGCCATTACCTCGGTCTACCTGCATTTCGATGAGTAGGGCCTGAAAGGATCGCGCATGTTTGAAAACTTGACTGACCGTCTCTCGCAGACGCTGCGCCACGTTACCGGCAAGGCCAAGCTGACCGAGGACAATATTAAAGACACCCTGCGTGAAGTGCGCATGGCGTTGCTGGAAGCCGACGTGGCTTTGCCGGTGGTGAAGGACTTCGTCAACTCGGTCAAGGAACGTGCGGTCGGCACCGAAGTGTCCCGCAGCCTGACTCCGGGCCAGGCCTTCGTGAAGATCGTCCAGGCCGAACTCGAAAGCCTGATGGGCGCGGCCAACGAAGACCTGAACCTCAGCGCCGTGCCGCCAGCTGTCGTGTTGATGGCCGGCCTGCAAGGTGCGGGTAAAACCACCACCGCCGGCAAACTGGCGCGCTTCCTCAAAGAGCGCAAGAAGAAATCCGTGATGGTGGTATCGGCCGACGTGTACCGTCCGGCGGCCATCAAGCAGTTGGAAATGCTCGCGGGCGAAGTGGGCGTGACCTTCTTCCCGTCCGACCTGAGCCAGAAGCCGGTCGACATCGCCAACGCGGCTATTAAAGAAGCCAAGCTCAAGTTCATCGACGTGGTCATCGTCGATACCGCCGGTCGCCTGCACATCGACGAAGAGATGATGGACGAGATCAAGGCGCTGCATGCCGCGATCAACCCGGTCGAGACCCTGTTCGTGGTCGACGCGATGACCGGCCAGGATGCGGCCAACACCGCCAAGGCTTTTGGTGATGCACTGCCGCTGACCGGCGTGATCCTCACCAAGGTCGACGGCGACGCCCGTGGCGGTGCCGCGCTGTCGGTACGTGCCATCACTGGCAAGCCAATCAAGTTCATCGGTATGGGCGAGAAGAGCGAAGCGCTCGAGCCGTTCCACCCTGAGCGTATCGCCTCGCGCATCCTCGGCATGGGTGACGTACTCAGCCTGATCGAGCAGGCCGAAGCCACGCTCGACAAGGACAAGGCCGACAAACTGGCCAAGAAGCTGAAGAAGGGCAAGGGCTTCGACCTCGAAGACTTCCGCGACCAGCTGCAACAGATGAAGAACATGGGCGGCCTCGGCGGCCTGATGGACAAGCTGCCTAACATCGGCGGTGTGAACCTGGCGCAAATGGGCAACGCCCAGGGCGCGGCAGAGAAACAGTTCAAGCAGATGGAAGCCATCATCAACTCTATGACCCCGGCCGAGCGCCGCGACCCTGAGCTGATCAGCGGTTCGCGCAAGCGCCGGATCGCCATGGGTTCCGGCACCCAGGTGCAGGACATCGGTCGCTTGATCAAGCAGCACAAGCAGATGCAGAAGATGATGAAGAAATTCTCCGCCAAGGGCGGTATGGCCAAGATGATGCGCGGCATGGGCGGTATGTTGCCCGGCGGCGGCATGCCTAAAATGTAAAGTATTCGAGCGCAAGCCTTGCTTGCGCTCCGCCCCACAAGGATGTGGGATTTCCAGCAAACCCGCCGTTGGCGGGCGCTGACTCGCCGTTTTAACCGACGGCTCTATAGCAGATCTGAATGGCACGCTGATAGGCGCCAGAAAAAGACATTTGCAAAAGTCCGGATATTCCTTAGAATATGCGGCCTTTCGGGCACCTATGCCCGCTGTGCATTTAGATTTGCAGCACCGACTACAGGAACGATGTTCACATGCTAACAATCCGTCTTGCCCTTGGCGGCTCCAAAAAGCGCCCGTTTTACCACTTGACCGTAACCGACAGCCGCAACCCGCGTGACGGTTCGCACAAGGAACAGGTTGGTTTCTTCAACCCTGTTGCTCGTGGTCAAGAAGTTCGTCTGTCCGTGAACCAAGAGCGCGTAGCCTACTGGCTGAGCGTTGGCGCACAGCCATCCGAGCGCGTTGCAAAACTGTTGAAGGACTCGGCTAAGGCCGCAGCCTGAGCAATATGAACGCGACGCCAGCTGTTGCTGATGATTTGATCGTTATCGGCAAGATTTACTCTGTTCATGGCGTTCGCGGCGAAGTGAAGGTGTATTCCTTTACTGATCCGACTGAAAACCTGTTGCAGTACAAGACCTGGACGCTCAAGCGCGAAGGGAGTGTGAAACAGGTAGAGCTGGTCAGTGGACGCGGGAGCGACAAGTTCCTGGTCGCAAAGCTCAAGGGTCTTGATGACCGTGAAGAAGCTCGTCTTCTGGCCGGTTATGAGATCTGCGTGCCGCGCAACCTGTTCCCTGAATTGACCGACGGCGAGTACTACTGGTACCAGCTGGAAGGTCTGAAGGTTATTGATCAACTCGGGCAATTGCTGGGGAAAATCGATCATCTTCTGGAAACCGGCGCCAATGATGTAATGGTGGTCAAGCCTTGCGCTGGCAGCCTGGATGACCGTGAACGCCTGTTGCCCTATACCGAGCAATGCGTGTTGGCCGTCGACCTAGCCGCGGGCGAGATGAAGGTGGAATGGGACGCGGACTTCTAAGCGTGGCTAATTTGCGCATTGAAGTGATCAGTTTGTTTCCCGAGATGTTTTCCGCCATCAGCGAGTACGGCATCACCAGTCGGGCGGTGAAACAGGGGCTGTTGCAGCTCACCTGTTGGAACCCGCGAGACTACACGACGGATCGACATCACACTGTGGACGATCGCCCATTTGGCGGTGGCCCGGGCATGGTGATGAAGATCAAGCCCCTGGAAGACGCGTTGGTTCAGGCCAAGGCAGCTGCCGGGGAGAAGGCGAAGGTAATTTACCTGTCCCCTCAAGGCCGTCAGCTGAAACAGGCGGCGGTACGCGAACTGGCGAATGAGGAAAGTTTGATCCTGATTGCCGGTCGCTATGAAGGCATTGACGAGCGTTTTATTGAAGCTCATGTCGATGAAGAGTGGTCGATTGGGGACTATGTCCTGTCTGGCGGCGAGCTGCCGGCGATGGTCCTGATAGATGCGGTTACACGACTGCTGCCCGGAGCTTTAGGGCATGCGGACTCCGCGGAGGAAGATTCCTTCACGGATGGTTTGCTGGATTGCCCGCACTACACCCGTCCGGAGGTGTATGTGGATCAGCGTGTTCCCGACGTATTGCTAAGTGGCAATCACGCACACATCCGGCGTTGGCGTTTACAGCAGTCCCTTGGTCGGACCTATGAACGACGCGCCGATCTTCTGGAAAGCCGCTCGCTTTCTGGAGAAGAGAAGAAGCTGCTCGAGGAATACATCCTCGCGCGGGACGATAGTTAACAACGTATCGATGGTAGGTCCATTGACTTACCTTAGGAGCACAGCATGACTAACAAAATCATCCTTGCACTCGAAGCAGAGCAGATGACCAAAGAGATCCCTACCTTTGCCCCGGGCGACACCATTGTCGTTCAGGTGAAAGTGAAGGAAGGCGACCGTTCGCGTCTGCAAGCGTTCGAAGGCGTGGTAATCGCCAAGCGTAACCGTGGTGTGAACAGTGCTTTCACTGTTCGTAAAATCTCCAACGGTGTTGGCGTAGAGCGTACTTTCCAGACCTACAGCCCGCAAATCGACAGCATGGCCGTTAAGCGTCGCGGTGACGTACGTAAAGCCAAGCTGTACTACCTGCGTGACCTGTCCGGTAAAGCAGCTCGCATCAAGGAAAAACTGGCTTAAGTCCAGCTTCCCGATGCAGAAAAAAGCAGCCTACGGGCTGCTTTTTTGTGCCTGAAATTTGCCTATCTACCGGTATTGATCCATGACCACCCGCCTCGAAGAAATCCAGCGTCGCACCGACCTGTCCGTCACCCACGTGACCAAGGCCGTGTTCCCGCCCACCACCAACCACCACAACACCCTGTTCGGCGGCACCGCCTTGGCATGGATGGACGAAGTGTCGTTCATCACCGCCACGCGTTTCTGCCGCTTGCCTTTGGTGACGGTCTCCACCGACCGTATCGACTTCAACCACGCGATCCCGGCCGGCTCTATCGTTGAGCTGATCGGTCGGGTGATCAAGGTCGGCAACACCAGCCTCAAGGTCGAGGTGGAGGTGTTCGTTGAGAGCATGAGCGCTGATGGCCGTGAAAAGGCGATCCAGGGCGTGTTCAGCTTCGTCGCGATTGACGCAGATAAACGCCCTGTCCCGGTACTGCCTGGCCTTGTTGACTGATTACTCGGCGGTGCTGGCCTGCGGTTGAATCACCGCCAGCAAGGTCCAGCCCGCTACAGGCTTCAAGTTACTCTCGGGCGAGACCACGTGCACCCAGCCGCTGGTGTCCCGGGCAAACAGCAAGGTAGCCCGCTCGCCGTGCAACGCCTGGTACTGCTCCCAGCCAAAGCCGTCGGTGAGGTTGGTGCTATACAGTTCGGCGCCCTGGCCCAACAGGCTGGCCAGTTTGGTGTAGCTCAAAGGTTGGCTGCCCAGCAAATGGCCACGGTGTTCATGGCTGGCCTTGTGCTTGTCGGTGCGACGGTTTTCCTGGCTGCTGGCCAGGGCGAACAGGCGATGGCCGAAGTCATGGCGAAAACGCATGGTGGCCAAGGCATTCAGTTCGCCAGAAGGCGAGAGCGCCAGCAGATGCCCCAGGCCGACCAGGTCCAGATGGGACTCGGCATGCTGGGAAGCCGGGTTACCGAAGTAGGTAGGCAAGCCTTCCATACGACTGGCGCGGATGTTTTCCCAGCTGGAATCCGTCAGTAACACGCGGCTGCCCAATTGCTGCAACGCTTTACCGAGTGCCCGTGCCGGGCCGTTCGCACCCACGATCAGGAAGCCGCTGGGCGCCGGCTCGGCGACTTTCAGCAGGCGGGCCAAGGGGCGTGCCGTGGCGCTTTGCAGCACCACGGTGCCGATGATCACCGCGAAGGTTAGCGGAACGAGCAACAACGCGCCTTCGTGGCCAGCCTCATCCAGACGGATCGCAAAGATCGCTGACACCGCCGCCGCCACAATACCCCGTGGGGCGATCCAGGCCAGCAGTGCGCGCTCGCGCCAGTTCAACCCCGAGCCAAAGGTCGAAAGCGCCACGTTCAACGGGCGTGCAATGAATTGGATGATCAACAGCAGGATCAACACGAACGGGCCCAGGGCGATCATGGCGTTCAGGTCCAGGCGTGCCGCCAGCAGGATAAACAGCCCGGAAATCAGCAACACACTGAGGTTTTCCTTGAAGTGCAGGATGTGCCGTACATCCACGCCCTTCATATTCGCCATCCACATGCCCATCAGCGTGACCGCCAGCAGGCCGGACTCATGCATCACTTGGTTGGAGGCAATGAAGATGCCCAGCACGCCCGCAAGTGTCGCCAGGTTATGCAGGTATTCCGGCAACCACTGGCGGCGCATGATCTGCCCCAGTACCCAGCCACCGGCGATGCCGAACAGGCTGCCGCAAAGGATAACGCCGCCGAAGGTCAGCAGGCTGTGGCTCAAACCGTCGCCCGATGCACTGGCGATGATAAAGCTATACACCACTACCGCCAGCAGTGCGCCAATCGGGTCGATGACGATGCCTTCCCAGCGCAGGATGTTGGCGATGGAGGCTTTGGGGCGCACCACACGCAACATGGGCACGATCACGGTTGGGCCGGTGACCAGGGTCAGGGTGCCGAACAGCAGCGCCAGCATCCAGTCAAAACCCAGCAGCCAGTGGGTGGCCAGGGTGATCACCGCCCAGGTCGAGAGTGCGCCGACGGTGACCAGCCGATGGACGACGCTGCCGATTTCCTTCCATTCCGACAGGTGCAGGGTCAGGCTGCCTTCAAACAGAATCAGCGCCACCGCCAACGACACCAACGGCATCAACAGTGGGCCGAACATTTCCTGCGGGTCGAGCCATCCGAGTATCGGCCCTGCCAGAATCCCGCTCAGCAGAAGAAACAGAATCGCTGGCAGTTTCAGGCGCCAGGCCAGCCACTGGCAGCCGAGTGCGGCCACGCCAATACCGCCAAAAGCCAACAAAATCTGTTGTTCGTTCATTAAAGCTTCCTGTTCCTAGAAGTAGCGGGCTATGAAAGACTA
This sequence comes from Pseudomonas salmasensis, assembly GCF_014268375.2. Lineage (NCBI taxonomy): Bacteria > Pseudomonadati > Pseudomonadota > Gammaproteobacteria > Pseudomonadales > Pseudomonadaceae > Pseudomonas > Pseudomonas salmasensis. The sequence goes on along the minus strand of NZ_CP077083.1, from coordinate 2,342,201 downwards.
ATGGCTCTTGCCACAGTTCACTAAATAATTCGCGTATTGCCTTGTGCTGCGTTGCTTGAGTGCCCATGCCTGCCATTGACCATCCCCTGATCGACCGCTTCCTCGACGCCCTCTGGTTAGAAAAAGGCCTGTCGGACAACACACGCCAGGCGTACCGCAGCGACCTGGCGCTGTTCAACGGCTGGCTGCAGGAGAAAAACCTTGAGCTGATCAATGCCGGGCGCGAGCTGATCCTCGATCACCTGGCCTGGCGCCTGGAGCAGAACTACAAACCGCGCTCCACCGCGCGATTTCTCTCCGGTGTACGTGGCTTTTATCGCTACCTGCTGCGGGAAAAACTCATCGCCGTCGACCCGACCCTGCAAATCGACATGCCGCAACTCGGCAGGCCGTTGCCCAAGTCCTTGTCGGAAGCCGACGTCGATGCCTTGCTCGCGGCCCCGGACCTGAGCGAGGCCATCGGCCAGCGCGACCGCGCCATGCTTGAGGTGCTGTATGCCTGCGGCCTGCGCGTCACCGAACTGATCAGCCTGACGCTCGAGCAGGTCAACCTGCGCCAGGGCGTGTTGCGCGTGATGGGCAAGGGCAGCAAGGAGCGGCTGGTGCCCATGGGCGAGGAGGCGATTGTGTGGGTCGAGCGCTACATGCGCGATGCGCGCCACGAACTGCTCGGTGGGCGCCCCAGCGACGTGCTGTTCCCCAGCCTGCGCGGCGAGCAGATGACCCGCCAGACCTTCTGGCACCGCATCAAGCACCAGGCCAAAGTGGCCGGGATCGGCAAGGCGCTGTCACCCCACACCCTGCGCCATGCGTTCGCCACCCACTTGCTCAACCACGGTGCGGATTTGCGCGTGGTGCAAATGCTGCTTGGGCACAGCGACTTATCCACAACCCAGATCTACACCCATGTGGCGCGCGCACGTTTGCAGGACATGCACGCCAAGCACCACCCACGCGGATAAAACCGTCAGAAATGGCCCATTTTACCTGTCGCGGGCTGCCCTCCCGCCCAACTGTGGTAGGCTTTGCCGGTTCGCAAAGGGGACGGCATCCATTGTGGTCCAGATCAGTATTCTGCTCCCGTCCCTGCCTCTGCCTTCAGGAGTTCCCATGCGCTTGACCCAGATTATTGCCGCCGCAGCCATTGCGTTGGTTTCCACCTTTGCGCTCGCCGATGATGCGGCCGAGCAGACCATCCGCAAGAGCCTGGCCAACCTGGCGCTCGACACGCCTATCGAAAGCATCAGCGCCAGCCCCATGGCCGGCCTGTACGAAGTCAAGCTCAAGGGCAGCCGCGTGCTGTACGCCAGTGCCGATGGCCAGTACATCGTCCAGGGCTACCTGTTCCAGCTCAAGGACGGCAAGCCGGTCAACCTGACCGAGAAGGCCGAGCGCCTGGGCGTGTCCAAGCTGATCAACGGCATTCCGGTGGCTGAAACCGTGGTTTACCCCGCCATTGGCGAAACCAAGACCCACATCACCGTGTTCACCGACACCACGTGCCCGTACTGCCACAAGCTGCACGCTGAAATCCCGGCGCTGAACAAGCTGGGCGTGGAGGTGCGCTACGTTGCCTTCCCGCGCCAGGGCCTGGGTTCGCCGGGTGACGAGCAGTTGCAGGCGGTGTGGTGCTCGGCCGACAAGAAAGCGGCCATGGACAAGATGGTCGATGGCAAGGAAATCAAGTCGGCCAAATGCGCCAACCCGGTTTCCAAGCAGTTCGCCCTGGGCCAGTCCATTGGTGTGAACGGTACACCGGCCATCGTTTTGGCCGACGGCCAGGTGATTCCGGGCTACCAGCCGGCGCCGCAAGTTGCCAAACTGGCACTGGGTGCCAAGTAAGCATTTATCGTTGAGCCTTTGACGATCATGGCCCGCCGAACCGTCGGTGGGTCATTAATTGAGAGCCGCAGTTGTGCGGCTGTTTTCACGGCCGACCTCGCGTCGGCCGTTTCATGGGGAGTTCTTCAGTGAAACCGGTCAAAGTAGGCATCTGTGGGTTAGGGACCGTCGGTGGCGGTACCTTCAACGTACTTCAGCGTAACGCTGAAGAAATTTCCCGCCGCGCAGGTCGCGGGATTGAAGTGGCGCAGATTGCCACGCGTTCGCCAAAGCCTCAGTTCGAAACGACCGGTATTGCGATTACCAACGATGTGTTCGCGGTGGCCACCAACCCTGAGATCGATATCGTTATCGAGCTGGTGGGCGGCTACACCGTGGCCCGCGAGCTGGTGCTCAAGGCCATCGAGAACGGTAAGCACGTGGTCACCGCCAACAAGGCGCTGATCGCCGTGCACGGCAACGAGATCTTCGCCAAGGCCCGCGAGAAGGGCGTTATCGTGGCGTTCGAAGCCGCGGTGGCCGGTGGTATCCCGGTGATCAAGGCGATCCGTGAAGGCCTGTCCGCCAACCGCATCAACTGGGTGGCCGGCATCATCAACGGCACCGGTAACTTCATCCTCACCGAAATGCGCGAGAAGGGCCGTACCTTCGAAGACGTGCTGGCCGAAGCCCAGGCCCTGGGTTACGCCGAAGCCGACCCGACCTTCGACGTGGAAGGCATCGACGCGGCCCACAAGCTGACCATCCTGGCGTCCATCGCCTTTGGTATCCCGCTGCAATTTGACAAGGCCTACACCGAAGGCATCACCAAGCTGACCACCGCCGACGTCAACTACGCCGAAGCCCTGGGCTACCGCATCAAGCACCTGGGCGTGGCGCGCAGCACTGCGGCGGGCATCGAGTTGCGTGTGCACCCGACGCTGATCCCGGCCGACCGCCTGATCGCCAACGTCAACGGCGTGATGAACGCGGTGATGGTCAACGGCGACGCCGCCGGTTCCACCTTGTTCTACGGCGCCGGTGCCGGCATGGAGCCGACCGCTTCGTCGGTGATCGCCGACCTGGTGGACGTGGTTCGCGCCATGACCAGCGACCCGGAAAACCGCGTGCCGCACCTGGCCTTCCAGCCGGACTCGCTGTCGGCCCACCCGATCCTGCCGATCGAAGCCTGCGAAAGTGCCTACTACCTGCGCATCCAGGCCCAGGACCATCCAGGCGTGTTGGCCCAGGTGGCCAGCATCCTGTCGGAGCGCGGTATCAACATCGAGTCGATCATGCAGAAGGAAGTCGAGGAGCAAAACGGCCAGGTGCCGATGATCCTGCTGACCCACCGCGTGCTCGAACAGCACATCAACGATGCCATCCATGCCCTGGAAGCCTTGCAAGGCGTAGTGGGCCCGGTGGTGCGGATTCGCGTTGAACACTTGAACTAACCGATTTGTTCCAGGGGCCCCGTCCATTCGGCGGCCCCTGTTCGAGAATGTTTTAGAGGAGCCAGTCATGCGTTACATCAGCACCCGCGGCCAGGCACCGGCCCTGAATTTCGAAGACGTTCTGCTGGCAGGCCTTGCCACCGACGGCGGCCTGTACGTGCCGGAAAACCTGCCACGCTTCACCCAGGAAGAAATCGCTTCCTGGGCCGGCCTGCCGTACCACGAGCTGGCTTTCCGAGTGATGCGCCCGTTCGTGACCGGCAGCATTCCGGATGCGGACTTCAAAAAGATTCTGGAAGAAACCTATGGCGTGTTTTCCCACAACGCCATCGCGCCCCTGCGTCAACTGAACGGCAATGAGTGGGTGCTGGAGCTGTTCCACGGCCCGACCCTGGCGTTCAAGGACTTCGCCCTGCAACTGCTGGGTCGCCTGCTCGACTACGTGCTGGAAAAGCGCGGCGAGCGCGTGGTGATCATCGGCGCCACCTCCGGCGATACCGGCTCGGCGGCGATCGAAGGGTGCAAGCACTGCGAGAACGTCGACATCTTCATCCTGCACCCACACAAGCGTGTGTCGGAAGTGCAGCGTCGCCAGATGACCACCATCTTCGGTGAGAACATCCACAACATCGCCATCGAAGGCAACTTCGATGACTGCCAGGAAATGGTCAAGAACAGCTTCGCTGACCAGAGCTTCCTCAAGGGCACGCGCCTGGTGGCGGTGAACTCGATCAACTGGGCGCGGATCATGGCCCAGATCGTCTACTACTTCCACGCCTCGCTGCAGTTGGGTGGCCCGGCGCGTTCGGTGTCGTTCTCGGTGCCGACCGGCAACTTCGGCGACATTTTTGCCGGTTACCTGGCGCGCAATATGGGCCTGCCGATCAACCAGTTGATTGTCGCCACCAACCGCAACGACATCCTGCATCGCTTCATGAGCGGCAACCAGTACGTGAAGGAAACCCTGCACGCCACGCTGTCGCCGTCCATGGACATCATGGTGTCCTCGAACTTCGAACGCCTGCTGTTCGACATGCACGGTCGCAACGGCGCAGCCCTGGCCGAGCTGATGAACAGCTTCAAGCAAGGTGGCGGTTTCAGCGTCGAACAAGAGCGCTGGACCGAAACCCGCAAGCTGTTCGATTCCCTGGCCGTGGACGACGCGCAGACCTGCGAAACCATCGCGCAAGTCTATGCCGAGACCGGCGAAGTGCTCGACCCGCACACGGCCATCGGCGTGAAAGCCGCCCGCGAGTGCCGCCGCAGCCTGGATATTCCAATGGTGATCCTCGGTACCGCGCACCCGGTCAAGTTCCCGGAAGCGGTGGAGAAGGCCGGCATTGGCAAGGCGCTGGAACTGCCGGAACACTTGACCGACCTGTTCGAGCGCGAAGAGCGCTGCACCGTGTTGGCCAACGACCTGAAGGCAGTGCAGGCGTTCGTCAGCCAGCATGGCAATCGAGGCAAGCCGCTCTGATCGACAGGGCTGCCTGACGGCCAAGGGGCATCTTTGTGCTGCCCCACGATCCAAAATGTGGGAGCGGGCTTGCTCGCGAATGAGGTGGATCAGTCACACATTCAGTGACTGACACAGCGCTTTCGCGAGCAAGCCCGCTCCCACATTCAAGCTGATTTCATCCACCCAAGACGTGGTGGGGCAACAGTCAGCTTTTTTTGCAGTCGGCCAAGCCCGTCCTCGTGACGGGCTTTTTCATTCTGGCGAGCCATACTTGCCCATTCGCCCAATCAAGGAAACCCAACCGGTGCAGGTGTTGATCCAATGGACGTTAAAGCTGGTGTGCCTGTTGTGGCTCACCCAGGTGCCCATGACCCTGGCCGCTGTCAGCCTGCCGTTCAAACTGGTGCCGGCGTTTATCGCGCTTGAACCTATGCCCCTGGCGCCGACCGAGCAGCAGTGGTTGGCGGCGTATCGGACGTTGAAAGTAGGCATCTCGATAGATGACTACCAGCCGATCGACATCACCCGCGACCGCAACCGCTACCAGGGCATCAGCGCCGATTACTTGAGCCTGGTCGGCGCGCGGCTGGGTGTGCCCATGCAAGTGCTGGGCTTCTCCGAGCGCGCCCAGGCGGTCGAAGCGCTGCGCAACGGCACCATCGATATTCTCACCAGTGCCAATGGCTACGAGCGAGATGTGCCCGGCCTGCAATTCACCCCCGATTACATGCCCGACCGCTCTGTAGTAGTGCTGCGTCGCGACGATACCCAAGGCGACGATCTGGCCGGCAAGAAGCTGGTGTTGCTCGACGGCTACGCCAACGTGCAGAAGGTTCATGCGGCGTATCCGGACAGCCACATCATGCTCGCGCCCAACCTCTACAGCGGCCTCGAAGCCTTGAAGCAGGGCGACGTCGATGCGTTTATCGGCAACGAAGTGATTGTGCGCGCCTATAAATCGCTGCGGCCTTACCTGGGGTTACAGATCAAGGAGCAAAGCCGGCTGGCGCCGATCGGTTTTGCCTTCGCCACCCGCCAGGCCGATCCGTTGTTGGGGGCCATGATGAACCGCGCGCTGGCAAGCCTCGACGAGTCTGTGCAGCGCGAAATCCTCGCGCGCTGGACCACCGGGCTGGGCGTCGGCATCAGTGGTGAGCGCATTGCGTTGTCCGCGTCTGAGCAGGCCTGGGTGCGCGAGCATCCCCATGTCGTGGTGGTGGCCCAGCAAATGTCGCCTTATATCTTCAGGGACAAGGACGGCCACTGGGTTGGCTTGAATGTCGACCTGTTGAATCGCATCTCGCGCATGACCGGTTTGCAGTTCATTTATGAAGAGGTGGGTTCTACCGCACAAACCCTGGAATGGCTGGAAACCGGCCGGGCGCAGATGAACACCACCCTGGCGGTGAATCAGGAGCGCAGTGCGCTGCTCAACTTCAGCCATGATTTTGGCGGGGCCGGCTGGGTGTTTATCGAACGTGCCGATGCCGCGCCCCTGATGGGCTTGAACCAGTTGGACGGCAAGGTGCTGGCATTGCCGGCGCGCCACGTCATGGAGAGCCAGATTCGCCATGACCATCCGCGCATCAAGTTGCGCCTGGTAGACAATTACACCCAGGCCCGTGAGCTGGTAAGACGGGGCGAGGCCGCCGCCACCCTACAGACTGAAGTGGAAGTGCAGAGTTACGCAGAAGATGGCTTGCGCATGGGCCGCAGTGTCGACGGGCGGTGGTCGTCCAACTGCCTGTCGGTGCGCAAGGACCAGCCTGAATTGCTGAACATTCTGAACAAAGCCCTGGAGGCGTTGCCGGTGGCTGAGTTGAGTGCCTTGCGCCTGCGCTGGATCGGTGCCGTGACGATTCCCCCGCCCGTCTGGCAGCGTGTACCGCCCTGGGCCTATTGGACGGTGGCCACGGCGCTGCTGTTTGTGTTGGTGTCGCTGGTGTGGAACAGCCGGCTCAAGCGCCAGATCCGCCAACGGCTGGAGGCCGAGCAACGGCTCAATGACCAACTGGCGTTCAAGCGTGCATTGCTCGACGGTATGCCCAACCCGCTGTTCGTCCGCGACCTGGACGGGCGGTTGGTGACCTGCAATAAAAGTTATGAACAGCAATTGGCCACCCGGCTGGAGCTGATCCAGGGCCTGACGCTGATGGAAAGCAAGGTGGTGCCCGACGCCACGGCGGCGCGCCTGCACGAAGGGCACATGGAGCAATTGGCTAAGCAGCAGCCGTTGTTTGTCGACCGGCAATTGGAACTCAACGGCGGCACTTATCACGTCTATCAGTGGACCGTGCCCTTTTTCGATGCTGAGGGCCGCTTGCAGGGGTTGTTGGGCGGTTGGATCGATATCAACGAACGCAAAGACCTGGAGCGCCAGCTGATGGACGCCCGCCAGGCCGCCGATGAGGCGAACTACGCCAAAAGTGCATTTCTCTCGGCCTTGAGCCATGAGATTCGCACCCCCATGACCGCCATCATTGGCTTGCTCGAACTGGAGCAAGAGCGTTGCCTGGCAAGCGGCCAGCCGGTTTCCGAGGCGCTGCAAGTGGCCCATCGTTCGGCGCGCGAGCTGATTGCGCTGATGGGCGACAGCCTGGACTTGGCCAAGATCGAGGCCGGTCACCTGCAACTGGCGCCACAGACCACTGAACTCAAGGGCTTTTTCGAGGGTATCCAGAGCCTGTTCGAAGCCACGGCGCAAAAGAAGGGCCTGCATCTGACCCTTGCGTTTGATCCGGCTGCTCAGGGCTATTACTGGTTCGACCCGCTGCGGTTACGCCAGGTGATGCACAACCTGTTGGGCAATGCGCTCAAATTTACAGAGCGGGGCGGCGTTCACCTCAGCGTGACCTGCCAGCGGGATGAGCACGATACCGAATACCTGCACCTGTGCGTCAAGGACAGCGGCCCGGGCATCAGCGCCGAGCAACAGCCGCGGGTGTTCAAGCCGTTTACTCAGGTAAGCGCCCTGACCGCCGCGCAACACGGCGGCACCGGGCTGGGCCTGAGTATCTGCAAGCAACTGGTGGAATTGATGGGCGGGAGCATTCACCTCGACAGTGTGGTGGGCGAGGGGACGGTGGTGTGCATTGACCTGCGCCTGGACCGGGTCAGCACCGATGATGTGCCAGCAGCGCCTACCGCGACGTTGTCATCGACGGGGCGTAGCCTGTCGGTGCTGGTGGTGGACGATTTGGCGGCCAATCGCCTGGTGCTGGCGCAGCAGTTGCAGTTCCTCGGTCACCAGGTGGTCGCCCTGGAGTCGGCCGAGGCCGCGTTGCAACGCTGGCGTGAGCAGCGTTTTGACGTGTTGGTCACCGATTGCCAGATGCCCGGCATGTCCGGCTATGCCTTGAGCGCGGCGATCCGGCGCCTGGAGGCAGAGGAGCAACGGCCTCGTAGCGCGCTGGTGGGTTGTACCGCGAACGCCATGAAAGATGAACAACGCCGCTGCGAGGACGCCGGTATGGACGAACTGCTGGTCAAGCCCGTAACCCTGGAACACTGGACCCAAGTGCTGGCCCGCGTGGCGCCCCAGCGTTCGTTCGATATCCAGGCCCTGCGCACCATGACCCAGGCCGACGGGCCGGTGCTGCAGAGCATGTTGCAGGAACTGGCCAAGAGCCTGGACCACGAACACGAGGTATTGGTGGGCGCCCTGGCCGAGCGTGACATGGCACGCTTGAATGCATCGCTGCATCGGCTCAAGGGCATTTGCTCCTTGGTGGACGCATTGCCACTCGCCAAGGCCTGCGTCGCCCTTGAGCAGTGCGCCCGTGAACAGCGCGGCGCCGAGCTTGAGGCACCCTGGTTGCGCTTGTCGGAGGTGCTCAAGGCGTTTCGTCGCGATCTGCAACCCTATCTGGATGCCTGACACCCTAATGCCGGTCAGCTAAGCGAGCGCGATGCTCAAGGCAACGAAGATCAAATGTGGGAGCTGGCTTGCCTGCGATAGCCGTATCTACACAACTTTGTGGGCTGTAGCAACAGACGGTAACCACGATGCGAAGCGAGTCGCTCTTGATCTGCTTTTGATCTTGATCTCAGGCGCCCCGTTAAACCACGCTGGCCGAACGCAGGCTTGAATTCGTGGGTAACCCGGCAGGACGCCGGGTTAGCCGCCCCGCGCCATGGATGGCGCGTGGCGGCGGCCCACGGATTCAAGCCTGTGTTCGGGCACACCGAGCCTAAGCGAGGTGCCGAGTGGTGGGGCAAGAGCGTTTTGCTTACTTTTGCGCTTTTCAAAAGTGAGCCGCTGTAAAAGCGGAACCCTAAGTAGCCGTTACCGCAGGAATGGATATGTACACGGTCCAACTGTGTTGACTGTCAGGCCGCCTTCGCAGGCAAGCCAGCTCCCACAGGGGATCTGCCCCTCTTACATTTAAGGATGCTTTTAGGACACGTCCTATGGGGCACACCGCAGCGTATGACTACTGTGCAGGACTTTCCCTGTATCGACACCCTTACCCATGCGATCCCTGAACGTCCTGATCCTCGAAGACAACCCGTTTCAACTGATGGCCCTGCACCAGATGCTCAATGCCAACGGCGTGTTCAATGTACGCGCCGCGGAAACGGTCGAAACCGCCCGCCAGTCCCTGGACAGCAAGGGCCCGGTGGATATCGCCATCTGTGATCTGTACCTGGAGCAGGGCGATGGCCTGGCGTTGATCCGTGAGTTGGCCGAGCGCCGCCTGGCCCAGGTGTTGATCCTGCTCAGCAACGCCGAGCCCGACGTGCTGGAAGGCGTGGCGAACATGGCGCGCCAATTGGGGCTCAAGGTCTTGGCGTGCTTGCCCAAGCCGGCTTCGGCCAAGCTGATCGGGCAAGTGCTGAGCGACTGTCAGGAGCACTTGCGCCCGGGCCCACCGGTGTTGTCCTGGGAGCGCGTCCGTCAACTGCTGAGCTTGAGCGAGCAGGAACAACTGCCGCCCTCGGCGGATGTCAGCCAGGCGACTATCGCGGCGTGTGGCAGGGTCTGGTACCAGCCCATCGTCAGTCAGGCCGGGGTGTTGCAAGGGGTGGAGGCGCTGGCGCGTTGGCAGTTGCAGGACGGTGAGCTATTGCTGCCTGACGAGTTCCTGCCGGTGCTGGAGTTTGCCGGCATGGAAGAGGCGTTTACCTGGCATGTGCTGGAGCAGGCGCTTGGCCTGGCGAACCAAGTGATGGGCGAAAGCGGCCAGGTGCTGCCAGTGGCCGTGAACATCCCTGGGCGCATGCTGGAGCGCGAGCACTTCCCCCAGGTACTGCAAGGTTTGCTGCAACTGCACGGTGTGCCTGCCCATAGCCTGACCCTGGAGCTGGTGGAAACCTCGACATTGAAAACCGACAGCGCCCATGTCACCGGCTTGCTGCGCTTGCGCATGTTGGGTTGCCAGTTGTCCATCGGCGACTTCGGCATGGGCGGCACCAGCCTGCAGCATTTGCTGGAGCTACCTTTTACCGAACTGAAAATCCCCCCGGCGTTTGCCTGTGGGATGGCCAATGATGACCGCAAGGCTGCGGTGGTGGCGGGCGCCATGAGCATGGCGGCGCGCCTGGACGTCGCCGTGGTGGTCACCGGTGTGGAAACCGCCGCCGACTATCACGCCGTGGGCGAACTGGGCGCGGCGTGGCTGCAAGGCTGCTTTATCGCGCGGCCCATGGAGGCCGAGGCGCTCAAGCAATGGATCGCGTTCCAGGCTAGGCCAGCCCGTGTTCCTGCACGTAAATAAACAGGGCGGCATCGTTGACCAGCCCCAGCTTGCGCATGGCGCTGACTTTTTGCGCGCTGACGGTCTGCTTGCTGCGATGCAGGTGCGCGGCGATCTCGCCCACCGTCATGCCACCGGCCAACAGGCGAATCACCTCCAGCTCCCGGGGTGACAGGTGCTCCTGGGAATGCAGGCGATCAGCGCCGACTTCCCCGGCCAGGCTCAGCGCCTGGCGGATGGTCTGGGCCACGTAGGTGCGTTGCTGGCGCACCTGGCGGATCGCCTGGGGCAGCTCATCGGCGAGGCTGGCCTTGCTCAGCAAACCCATCACACCCAATGCCAGGATGGAATGAAACAAGCCGGCATTATTGAGCATGGTCACCACCACAATGGGCAGGTGCGGATAGTGCCGGCGCAGTTGCTCGATCAAGCGCAGCCCGTCGGCCTGGGGCTCGACGGGCATCATGAAATCGGTCACCACCACATCGCAGGCACAGTGTTGCAACAACGCACTGAGGGCCTGGGGGGAATTGGCCTCGCCGACGATGCTGATCTGCGGGTCCCGTTCGAGCACGGCGCGCAGGCCAATCAGGAAAATCGGGTGATCGTCGGCAATCACGATACGCAAGGGCGGTTCAGACGCAGCTCTCAAGGCAGGCTCCCGGGATAATCCAGGGATTCTAGCCTGTGAGCTGTTGTTTTTTCTCTGTCATCTTTTCCGTGCATGCTCGTTTTCCTCAAGCAGTGGATTACACAAAAGGTAGAACTTTCTGCTTTGAGCACGGGTCACTTGAATGTCAGCCTCTTCGTGACATTTTTGTTTTTCGAACCTTTTTCGAATGATTGAGTGGTGATCGAGATGGAAAGTATCAACCTATTGCTCAGCCAAGCACTGAGCCCTTATCAGGTTACGCTGACCTCTGCCGGTATGCGCGACGACTGCCTGGTAACCGTGAAGAACCCCGGTGGCGCCATCGTGGTTGAACGTGAAGTCGATCGTGCGCAATTGAGCGACAAGCGCGCGCTGGTGGATGTGGTGGATTGCCTGCTTCGCGACCTGAAAATCGCCGAAGGGCGCCTGGAACCTTCAGTCATCGCTGCCTTGCGCAACGCCTCCCAAACCCGTGGCGGCGCACTGGCATGAAACATTATTTTTCTTCGGAACCTTCCTACAAGGTGGTCAGTCAGAGTTTGTAACAGCAAGAGCAGGCATTGTGCTCCGGTGCTTGTCGCTTGCTGTACTGGCCTTTGTAGGCCACGTTTAACCCCGAGTTGTCTCCCCACTGCTCGGGGTTTCTTTTTGCCTGCAATTTGTCAGATCGCCCCGTCCTCGCGCAGGCGGGTGATAGCTGCGGCGTCGTAGCCCAGGGCATTGAGCACCAGGCTGTTGTGTTCACCCAATTGCGGCCCAACCCATTCGCAACTGCCCGGTGTGTCCGAGAGCTTGGGCACGATGCCGGGCATCTTGAAGTCTTTGCCGCCTGGCAACTGCGCCTTGAGGAACATTTCCCTGGCCAGAAATTGCGGATCGCCCAGCATATCTTCGGCGCTGTAGATGCGGCTGGCGGGCACCTGGGCTTTATTCAGATGCTCAATCACCTGGTCGAGCGACAGCGAATTGACCCAGCGATCAATCACGCCGTACAGCTCGTCGCGGCGAGTGTCACGCCCGTCATTGCTGGCCAGTGCAGGGTCGTTCGCCAAGTCGTCACGGCCGATCACCTGCATGAAGCGTTTGAAGATCGCATCGCCATTGGCACCGATCTGCACATGCTTGCCGTCTGCGGTGGTGTGGATCGAGGACGGGGTGATACCGGGCATGATGTTGCCGGTGCGCTCACGGATAAACCCGAACACATCGAACTCGGGGATCATGCTTTCCATCATGGCGAAGATGGCTTCATACAGCGCCACATCCACCACTTGGCCCAGGCCGCCGTTGACTTCGCGGTGACGCAGCGCCATCAGCGCGCCGATCACCGCCCACAACGCGGCAATCGAGTCGCCGATGGAAATGCCGGTGCGCACTGGCGGGCGGTCCTCGAAGCCGGTGATATAGCGCAAGCCGCCCATGGACTCGCCCACCGCGCCAAACCCCGGCTGGTCCTTCATCGGCCCGGTCTGGCCGAAGCCCGAGAGGCGCACCATCACCAACTTGGGGTTGAGGGCGTGCAGGGTTTCCCAGCTCAGGCCGAGTTTCTCCAGCACGCCTGGGCGGAAGTTTTCGATGAGGATGTCGGCGTCGGCCAACAGTTGCTTGAGGATCGCCAGCCCCTCAGGGTGCTTGAGGTTGAGGGTCAGCGACTGCTTGTTGCGCGCCTGTACGAACCACCACAGCGAAGTGCCTTCATACAGCTTGCGCCATTTGCGCAGTGGGTCGCCGCCGTCCGGGGATTCGACCTTGATCACTTCGGCGCCGAATTCAGCGCAGATGCGTGAGGCAAACGGGCCGGCGATCAGAGTGCCCAGTTCGATGACTTTTAGGCCGGCAAGTGGTTTGGCAGTGAGCGACATGGGGATCCTTACAAGCGCGGGACGATGATGTACTGCTTTTTAACATAGGCGAGCCGCGCGGATGCAGCGCAGTATTCGTTCAATGCCCTCGCCATCGGTTAGACTGGCCGCCTTTCCTTGTCTTTAGAAGCCCGTTCATGGCCCAGCCGTCCACGACCTACAAATTCGAACTCAACCTCACCGACCTCGACCGCTCGGTGTACGAGAGCGTCAAACAGACCATCGCTCGCCACCCTTCGGAAACCGAGGAGCGCATGACCGTGCGCCTGCTGGCCTACGCCCTCTGGTACAACGAGCAATTGGCGTTCGGGCGTGGCCTGTCGGATGTGGACGAACCGGCCCTGTGGGAAAAAAGCCTGGATGATCGTGTTTTGCACTGGATCGAAGTCGGCCAGCCGGATGCCGACCGGCTCACCTGGTGCTCGCGCCGCACCGAACGCACCAGCCTGCTGGCCTATGGCAGCTTGCGCGTGTGGGAAGGCAAGGTGGTGCCGGTGGCCAACAACCTGAAAAACGTGCATATCGCTGCGGTGCCTCAGGAAGTCTTGGAGACTTTGGCCAAGGACATGCCGCGAGTGATCAAGTGGGACGTGATGATCAGCGAAGGCACGATCTTTGTGACCGATGACCGTGGCCAGCATGAAGTGCAACTGCAATGGCTGGTCGGCGAACGCGGTTGAGCAGGGCTCCCTGTAGGAGCGAGCTTGCTCGCGAAAAACTCCAGGGCACCGCGATCACCCAGGCACACGTGCCATCGTTAACCACCTTCGCGAGCAAGCTCGCTCCTACAATGATTAAAGAGAAGTTATCACCACCCTATGCGTATCGATCCCCGCCCATTGCCCGCCGTCCTGCCTTTTCTCGGTGAACTGCCGCCGCTGTTGACGCGCCTTTACGCCGCACGCGGGGTGCAATCGGAAGCCGAGCTGGACAAGAGCCTGGCGCGGTTGATTCCCTATCAGCAGCTCAAGGGCATCGACGCCGCGGTGGACTTGCTGGTGACGGCCCTGGAGCAGCGTCAGCGCATCCTGATCGTCGGTGACTTCGACGCCGATGGCGCCACAGCGAGCACCGTAGGCACCCTGGGCCTGCGTTTGCTCGGTGCGGCCCATGTCGACTACCTGGTGCCCAACCGCTTCGAATACGGCTATGGCCTGACCCCGGAAATCGTCGCGGTGGCGCTGCAGCGCGAGCCGCAGTTGCTGATCACTGTGGACAACGGTATCTCCAGCGTCGAAGGCGTGGCGGCGGCGAAAGCGGCGGGGTTGCAGGTGCTGGTGACCGACCACCACTTGCCCGGCGATGAACTGCCGGCCGCCGACGCTATCGTCAATCCGAACCAGCCGGGCTGCGGGTTCCCCAGCAAGGCCCTGGCCGGGGTCGGCGTGATCTTCTATGTGTTGATGGCCCTGCGTGCGCGGTTGCGCAGCCTGGGTTGGTATGACAACAAGCCCCAGCCGAATATCGCTGAACTGCTTGATCTGGTGGCCCTGGGCAGCGTCGCCGACGTGGTGCCGCTGGACGCCAACAACCGCATCCTCGTGCACCAGGGCCTGGAGCGTATTCGGGCCGGCCGGGCGCGGCCGGGGATCAAGGCGATCCTGGAAGTGGCCAAGCGTGATCATGCACGTATCACCTCCACCGACCTGGGTTTTATCCTCGGCCCGCGCCTGAATGCCGCCGGGCGCCTGGATGACATGAGCCTGGGCATCGAATGCCTGCTCACCACCGACTTCGCCGCCGCACGGGAAATGGCCGCGCAACTGGACGGCATGAACCAGGACCGTAAATCCATCGAGCAAGGCATGCAGCGCGAGGCCCTGGCCCAGCTCAAGGACTTGCCGGTGGAGTCGATGCCGTACGGCTTGTGCCTGTTCGACCCGGAGTGGCACCAAGGGGTGATCGGCATCCTCGCATCACGTATGAAGGAGCGTTATTTCCGCCCGACCATCGCCTTCGCCGATGCGGGCGATGGCCTGCTCAAGGGCTCTGGACGCTCGGTGCAGGGCTTTCATATCCGAGATGCGCTGGCGGTCGTCGCCAGCCAGCATCCCAACCTGATCACCAAATACGGCGGCCACGCCATGGCGGCGGGGCTGACCTTGCCGGAGGCCAACTTCTCGTTGTTCGCCGAAGCCTTTGATGCCGAAGTGCGTCGGCAACTGCGCGAAGAAGACCTCACCGGCCGCCTGCTTTCAGACGGTACCCTGGCGGTGGAAGAGTTTCACCTGGAACTGGCCCGCGCCCTGCGCCATGCCGGCCCGTGGGGGCAGCACTTTCCCGAGCCGTTGTTTCACGGGGTATTCCAGCTGGTGGAGCAGCGGGTGGTGGGCGAGCGGCATTTGAAAGTGGTGCTCAAGAGCGAATGCGGGTCGGTGAAGCTCGATGGCATTGCCTTTGGCGTGGACCGCGAAGTGTGGCCGAACCCGACGGTGCGTTGGGTGGAATTGGCCTACAAGCTGGATGTGAATGAATTTCGTGGCAATGAGACGGTGCAGTTGATGATTGCGCACATCGAACCGCGTTAGTTTTCACCAACACTACAGACCAGTGTGGGAGCGGGCTTGCCCGCGATGGCGGAGTGTCAGTCAACGCTACTGTGACTGAGCCAGCGCTATCGCGGGCAAGCCCGCTCCCACATTGGGTCTTCGGTTAAGCCTGAGTTACTCGGCTTTGGCCTGATGCTTGACGATAATATCCACCAAGCGCTTGGCCAGCGCCGGGTAGTTCTCATCGAAGTGATGCCCGCCCGGTAGCTTCATGGCTTCGCCCACGGCGGTCTTGTCGGTGCAGCCACTCTCGTCGACTTCTTCGGCGCCGTAGATGCACACGACTTTTTCAGGCGGCAGCTTGGCCATTTCCGGGCCGGTGGCGGCTTCTTTGCCGGCGTTGCCCAGCCAACCTTCTACTTCGATTTCAAAGCTGCCGGTGCGGGCGAAGGCCAGCAGGATGATCGCGTCTACCCGTTGCTGTTCGTTCTCTGGCATGCGGTTGTAGATCGCCGGCAATACGTCGGCGCCGAACGAGTAACCGGTCAGCACGAAGCGCTTGGTGCCCCACTTTTGCCGGTAGTGTTGCATCAGCTCGGTGAGGTCCTTGGCACTTTGCTCAGGCGTCTTGTGCTGCCAGTAGTAGCGCAGGGTGTCGATGCCCACCACCGGGTAGCCGATCTTCGCCATCTCGCCCGCCACGTCGCGGTCCAGGTCGCGCCAGCCGCCGTCACCGGAGAGGAACAGGGTCACGGTGTCCTTGGCTTGGCCGGCAGGTACTTCCACCACCGGAATCGCCAGGCCGCCGTTGTCCGAACCGACCAGTTGCTTGCGCAGTTCGTTGTTCAGCACCTGTGGGTAATGAATGTCGTAGTCGCTGATACTGGTGGTGGCGCGCGGTGTGTCGCGTACGAAACTGGCGCTTTCATCGTCGGGGTTATCGTTCCACGCCACCAGCCAACTGCCATGGGCGGCGGTTTTCGGCAGCGGGTCGTTGCAGCCTTCCTGTTTCAGGGCAAAGCCCACGGAGATGGCGTTGGCCTTGTCGTCGTTCTGGGTGGCCAGCCAGCGCCAGGCGAGTGCGGCGCCAGGGCCGATGCCGCTGACCAGGGTCGCCGGGCCTTTAAGCTGGGCCAGGGCGCCTTGCAGGGCTTTTTCCTGCAGTGCGCAGTCATCTTTTGGCAGCACCACCTGAACCAGTTGCGCTGAACCGCCCTGGCTCAGGGCCATCAGTTGGCTGTCGGTCAGGGTTTCGTCGGCCATCACCGCCACGGCCACGCGGGCTTTTGCGTTGCTGGCCGGGGTTACGCGGGTCATTACCGAACCGTCGGCCTGGGGCAAGTGCTCCAGGGTCGGTTGCGGAGCAGGGCGGTTCCAGTACCAGAAGCCACCCGCCGCGATCAGCGCAAGCAGCACCACTAAAGCCAATACATACCGCCAGGAGCGTCGAATCATCAGCGTTTCACCAATCCAGTCAAGCCGCCCGCGATCAGGGCGGCGGTATCGGCCAATGCCACCAGCGGATCCAGTCCTGCGGGCACGGCCATGTAACGGGGTTCCCAGTCGGGCTGGAACTTGTCTTTGAAGCGGCGCAAACCTTGGAAGTTATACAGTTGCTCGCCACGGCGGAACACCATCGAGCCCAGGCGTTGGGTCAGCGGTGCGCCACGGCGCGGTTGCAAGCCCGACAACGGCACCATGCCGAGGCTGAAGCGTGCGTAGTCGTGGCTCTTATAATGTTGAATCAGGCCCACCATCATAAATTCCATGGTCAACTTGGGCGCGTCCGGGTGGGCGCGCATCAGGTCGAGGCTGGCCAGGTCATGGTTGTAGGTTTCGAGCAAGTTGGCGAAGGCCACCGGGCGCCCTTCGAAGCGAATGATCGCAATACGAAAGTGCTTGAGGTAGTCATCGCTGAAACGGCCCAGGGAGAAGCCCTTTTCCCGCACATTCTTACCTGTAAGCCAGGCATCGGAGATGACTTTTAATTCATCCATCGGCGCCTTGCCCGGTTCGCAGATCTCCAGGGACAGGCCGTCCCGGGTGCCACGGTTCCAGGTGTAGCGCAAATCCTTCATTTCTTTGCCCTTGGCTTCCAGGTCAAAGCGTTTCAGGTCGACGCGGGCTTCTTCACCCAGCTTGATCGCGGTGAGGCCGATGTCCATGTAGTACGGCAGGTTCTCGGCGCGTACCTGGTAGAACACCGGGCGGGCGTGGTGGATGTCGCACAGGTCGCGGAATTGCCAGATCATCTCGGCGCGCGGTTGAGTCGGGCCGATCGGGTCATACAGGGCCACCAGGCTGCGCCCGCGACGGGCATACATCAGGAAGGCTTCATCGTTGGGGTGAAACAGCAGCGCCTTGTCGCCAGTGAGCGCCAGGCCGCCGTCGGGTTGGGACGAGGCCATCAGGATCTTGCTGGCGCGCTCCAGTTCTTCCGGGGTCGGCAGGTGGATGACCGGGCGTGCCGTGCGCAGCAGCCAGGTCAGCGACACGATCACCAGCAACACGGCGGCGCCGAGCAGCGAACGCAAGCCACGTGGGGCGTTGGCGTCGAGGGTGAACTGCCACCAGAGTTGATGGCTGTAGGGCACGTCCTGGTAGGCAAACAGCAACAGCCAGATCGAAGCGCCGAGCACACAGACACTGGCCACCAGGTACAGCGGCGAAAACGGCAACTCGGTCAGGCGGCTGGCGCGGTAGAACGAGCGGCGGAAGATCGCCAGCAGCACTGCGGTCATGGTCATCAGGCTGGCTTCTTCCCAGTCGAAACCTTTAAGCAGCGAGAGCAGGGCGCCGACCAGCAGCAGCACCATGGTCAGCATCCAGGCCGCCGACAACCGCCGACGCAGGCCCTGAGCGAGCAACAGGCACAACACGCCGATCAGGCTGGCACCGAAGTGCGACGCGTCAATCAGACGATGGGGGATCAGGAAGCCGATGTTTTCCAGGCGTGAGTCGATCTCTGGCGTGGCGCCGGAAAACAGCAGGACCACGCCGGACAAAAAAACCAGGACGGCCAATACTGGCGCTGCCAGCCCTGATGCAACCCGCAGGCTTTGCTGGGTCTGGAACAGGCGCTGGGCCTCGTTGACCAGCAGGAATACACAGGCGATCAGCAGCGGCAGCACCACATAGATCATGCGGTACAGCAACAAGGCAGCAGCCAGGGGCGCGGCACCGAGTTTGTCGGCAAAGGCCGCCAGCAGGATCGCTTCGAATACACCCACACCGCCCGGCACATGGCTGAGCACGCCGGCGGCCAGCGCCAGCAGGTACACCAACAGGAACGGGCCGAAGGGCGGTGCTTCCGGCAACAGCAGATACAGCACGGTAGCGGCTGCGGCGACGTCCAGTGCGGTGATGATCAGTTGCAGGAACGTCAGGCGTCGGCCCGGCAGGCGCAGGGTACGGCGCCCAGCCTTGACCAGCAGGTTGTCGGGGTAGGGCTGTTCCGGCAGGCGGCGGCGATAGATGCCGATGCACAGGAGGGCCGACAACAGCAGCACGGCGCCGGCAATGCCGCCGAGCAGGCTTTGCGATAAATGCAGGTAAGTGGACGCGGCCGGCAAGTTGCTCAACGTGGCCAGCGCTGCCAGTGGCGGCAGGGCGCAGCCCAGGGCCAGGCTGGCGAATACGGTCATGTGCGCCACTTCCGAGGCGCCGATGCCATGGCGTGCATATAAACGGTAGCGCACCGAACCGCCGGAGAGCATCGACAAACCAATGGCGTTGCCAATGGCAAAGGCGGTGAAACCACCCAGGGCCAGGGTTTTGGCGGGCAATTTCACGCCAGCATACCGCGCGCCGGAGAATTCATAGCCGAGCAGGATAATGAAGCCGGCGACCGCCGCCGCGAAGGCACCCAATAGAGCAGGCTTGGGCACTTCCAGGATCGAATCGTGCAGGGCGTAAAGGTCCAGTTCCAGCAACAGGTGCCGGCAGGCGATCAGGGCGATTGCAAACAGCAGGAGCGTCACGGCCAGGCCAATGGGCTGGCGGTACTTGCTCAACAGGTCCAGCCACCGCAAACGGGTGGGAGTGATCGGTTGTTCTGCTGTGACGGTGTCTTGTGGTTCAGACGAGTTGGCGCGCATCAATCACCTCGTGGATTGTGCGCGACAGGATGGAGGTATCCAGCCAAGTTACCAATCCCTATGGACAAAATAATTACAAATATTAACGCGGATCGCCGGGGGCGGCGACTGCGGCCATTGGTCGTAGAGGGGTAGCGCTTGAGCAGTGAGCATAGCGTGCAATGAGATGGACTCTGCAAACCGTCTACGGTTTCATGAAAGATGCCATGCCATTGTTTCAGAAGAACTTTTTCGCCAGATACAAAAAAGGCCACTCTTTCGAGTAGCCTTTTTTGATGTTTGGTTGCGGGAGCCGGATTTGAACCGACGACCTTCGGGTTATGAGCCCGACGAGCTACCAGACTGCTCCATCCCGCGTCTGTGGGCGGCATTCTACAGCCCAGCGGCGGGGTGTCAACCGTTAATGAGCCGATCGCTGAAATAAGCGCTAATTATTCAGAAATCAAGGTGTTGGGCGCATCGTGCTAGGGAAAACAGACGCGCACAAAAAAGGCCACTCTTTCGAGTAGCCTTTTTTGATGTTTGGTTGCGGGAGCCGGATTTGAACCGACGACCTTCGGGTTATGAGCCCGACGAGCTACCAGACTGCTCCATCCCGCGTCTGTGTGTCGGCATTCTACAGAGGAACGCGAGTGTGTCAACCCGTAAATCGAAGAAAAGCGCTTGCGCTTCAATCGGTTAGCGCTTGATGGGGCGCGTCTTGAGGGCTTGAAGCCAGGCAGGACAAGGCTTTCAGCTCTATTGGGATGTGATTTTCGATTGAGAAAATATATTCATCTACGGAATTTCCTACCGCTCAGGCGGAAGATTCAAACTACTGGTGCTATATACAGGGGTGAGTGCGATACTGGCCACCCGTTGGTTAACACCCCGTTTATATGACGCAGCGCAAAATCATCCACGTCGACTGTGATTGCTTCTACGCCGCCATCGAGATGCGCGACGACCCGAGCCTGGCGCAAAAGCCCTTGGCCGTCGGTGGCTCGGCAGATCGGCGCGGCGTGATCGCCACCTGCAATTACGAGGCGCGGGCGTATGGGGTGCGTTCGGCGATGTCGTCACGTCATGCCTTGAAGCTGTGCCCGGACTTGACCATCGTCAAGCCGCGCATGGATGCCTATAAAGAAGCATCGAAAGAAATCCAGCTGATCTTCCGCGACTACACCGACTTGATCGAGCCGTTGTCGCTGGATGAGGCCTACCTCGACGTATCCGACAGCCCGCATTTTGGCGGCAGCGCCACGCGTATTGCCCAGGACATTCGGCGCCGTGTTTCCAACCAGTTGCATATCACCGTGTCTGCCGGCGTAGCGCCCAACAAGTTTTTGGCCAAGATCGCCAGCGACTGGAAGAAGCCCAATGGGTTGTTTGTGATCACGCCGGATCAGGTCGAAGACTTTGTCTCGCAGTTGCGTGTCAGCAAGCTGCATGGCGTGGGCAAGGTCACCGCCGACAAGCTGGCGCGCCTGGGCATCGAAGACTGCCTGCAATTGCGCGACTGGAACAAACTGGCGCTGGTGCGCGAATTCGGCAGTTTCGGCGAACGCCTGTGGAGCCTGGCGCGTGGGATTGATGACCGCGTGGTGCAAAACGACAGTCGGCGGCAGTCCATCAGTGTGGAAAATACCTTCGACGTGGACCTGCCAGACCTTCCGAGTTGCCTGGCGAAACTGCCGGAACTGATGGAAACCCTGGCCGGGCGCATGGCGCGTATCGACAGCAGCTACCGGGCGGGCAAGCCGTTCGTCAAAGTTAAGTTTCATGACTTTACCCAGACGACGCTGGAGCAGGCCGGGGCAGGGCGGGATCTGGAGAGTTATGAGCAGTTGATGACCCAGGCGTTCAATCGCGGGGGCAAGCCGGTGCGGTTGCTGGGGATAGGCGTACGGTTGCTGGACCTGAGCGGCGGCAACGAACAGCTCGAGTTTTCCTGGTAAAAAACGGGTGCCCCCTGTAGGAGCGAGCTTGCTCGCGAAGAACGTCAACGATAACGCGTGTTTGCTGAATAAACGCGGTGCCTGTGAGTTTTTCGCGAGCAAGCTCGCTCCTACAAAAAAAGCCTGGGATCAGCGTGCGCCAGGATCGGCGACTAACCGCCCCGCATCCTTGGTCAGCGCCTGCACAAACTCCTGCTGCAACTCCGGATCATTGCGCGTTAGTTCAATCAGGCTCTGTTCAAGCTCGCTGGCTTCTTCTTCCAGCCCCAGCTCCGACAGGCGTTTGACCCGGTGCACCCACTGGTTCACCTCGTCATCTTCCAGGTCGTCATAGATCAGGGCATGGGCTTCGAGCAGCTTGCTGCGCAGCGTGTTGCTGACCGCCAGGGTCGAGTCGGTATGCACGTCGTCCTGGCCATCTTGCACAGTGATCTTCAAGGTGGTGACGCGGTTCAGATCCTGCTCGGCAAAGGGGCTGTCCAACAGGTTCAGGCGCAGGATGCCGTTGCGGTCGGTGGTCAGCTCATGGGTCTGCTTACCGGCGGTGACTTGTACCGGGCGCTCGCTCCAGGGCAGGCTCGAATACTCCAGGCGTTTGTCACGCTGGACTTCATCGATAGCCGCCAGGTTCTGTTGCGCACGGCCGTGGGATTGCACGTTCATGAACGGGTTGATGCCGTCCACGCCGTAGCTCAGCCAGTCACGGGTCACGCTCGTGGGCAGGTTGCCGAGGGCGAAGATATTCGCCACGTTGGCACCCACGCCCGCCACCAGCGCCACTGCACCCAAGGGCATCTCATAGAGTTTGCGCCAGGGCTGGTAGGGCGTGTAGCGATCGTAGCGACGGGTGACTTCGAATTCGTTGACCTCGAAGGTCTTCTGCTCATGAATGCGAACCCGGCGTTGCGGCAGCTCCAGCACTTTAGGCTCGCCTACATCGATCTGCAGGCTGTGGTCGAGCAACTTACGCTCGACCCGCTCCTCGTGCTCGCTGCGTTGCGACATCTGATTGGCGCAGCCGCTGACCAGCAGGGCGCCGCACAAGGCGGCGCCCCCCAGGGCTCTGGTGTTTCGCTTGAACATGACTTCTCTTGATCTGGTTTTCAGCGACGAATACGCGCCTGAAGGAAAGACAGCACGTCAGCCACCGGCAACGGTTGGGCTTCGGCTTCGGTCCGGCTCTTGTATTCCAGATTGCCATCTGCCAGGCCGCGGTCACTGACCACGATCCGGTGCGGGATGCCAATCAGTTCCATGTCGGCGAACTTGATGCCCGGGCTGGTTTTCTTGTCCCGGTCATCGAGCAGCACTTCAAAACCGGCAGCGGTGAGTTCCGCGTACAGCTTGTCGGTGGCTTCGCGTACTTGCTCGGTTTCATAGCGCAACGGCACCAGGGCCACCTGGAACGGCGCCAGGGCGTCACTCCAGATGATGCCTTTCTCGTCGTTGTTCTGCTCGATGGCAGCAGCCACCACGCGGGATACGCCGATGCCGTAGCAGCCCATGTCCAGGGTGATCGGCTTGCCGTTCTCACCCAGTACTTCGCACTTCATCGCCTTGCTGTACTTGTTGCCCAGCTGGAAGATGTGCCCGACTTCGATGCCGCGCTTGATCTCCAGGGTGCCCTTGCCATCCGGGCTCGGGTCGCCGGCCACGACGTTGCGCAGGTCGGCCACGGTCGGAACCGGCAGGTCACGCTCCCAGTTCACGCCGAAGTAGTGCTTGTCGTCGATGTTGGCGCCGATACCGAAGTCGCTCATCAGCTCCACCGAACGGTCGATGATGATCGGCAGCGGCAGGTTCAGTGGGCCCAGGGAGCCAGCACCGGCGCCAATGGCGTCGCGCAGTTCGGCATCGGTGGCCATGACCAGCGGGCTGGCCACGCCAGGTTGCTGGGCGGCCTTGATTTCGTTGAGCTCGTGGTCGCCACGGATCACCAGGGCGATCAGCTTGCCTTCTTCTTCGGCGCGCACGATCAGGGTCTTGATGGTCTTTTCAATCGGCAGATTGAATTTCTCCACCAGGGCCGCGATGGTCTTGGTGTCTGGCGTGTCGACCAGGCGCAGTTCCTCGGTGGGAGCAGGGCGCGAGGTTTCACGTGGTATGGCTTCGGCCTTCTCGATGTTCGCCGCGTAGTCGGAACCGTTGCTGAACACGATATCGTCTTCGCCGGACTCGGCCAGCACGTGGAATTCGTGGGAGCCGGCACCGCCGATGGAGCCGTTGTCCGCTTCAACCGGGCGGAACTTCAGGCCCAGGCGCGTGAACACGTTGCAGTAGGCCTGGTGCATGCGGTCGTAGGTCGCTTGCAGGGAAGCCTGGTCGGCGTGGAACGAATACGCGTCCTTCATGATGAATTCGCGGCCACGCATCAAGCCGAAGCGTGGGCGGATTTCATCACGGAACTTGGTCTGGATCTGATACAGGTTCAGCGGCAACTGCTTATAGCTGCTCAACTCGTTGCGCATCAGGTCGGTGATGACTTCTTCGTGGGTCGGGCCGGCGCAGAAATCGCGACCATGACGGTCTTTAAAGCGCAGCAACTCAGGGCCGTACTCTTCCCAGCGCCCGGATTCCTGCCACAACTCAGCCGGTTGGGTGCTCGGCATCAACACTTCCAGAGAGCCGGCAGCGTTCATTTCTTCACGAACGATGGCTTCGACCTTGCGCATCACCTTCAAGCCCATGGGCAACCAGGTGTACAGGCCCGAGGCCAGTTTGCGGATCATACCGGCGCGCAGCATCAGCTGATGGCTGATCACAACCGCGTCGGAAGGCGTTTCTTTCTGTGTGGCGAGCAAATATTGACTGGTACGCATGGTAGGCCGTTGTCGGTTGCTTGGACTTGAAATGACTTGGGATTGTACGGGCGCTTGTCGCCGGAGTACAGGCGTGACGTTGCGGGGGATCTGACTGTGGGGGTGGCTGGCCCTGATGCCTGTAGGAGCGAGCGTGCTCGCGAAAAACTCACAGGCGCCGCGTTCATACAGGAAGCCCGCTTTATCGTTGACGTTTTTCGCGAGCAAGCTCGCTCCTACAAG
The DNA here is from genome assembly GCF_014268375.2 of Pseudomonas salmasensis. NCBI lineage: Bacteria > Pseudomonadati > Pseudomonadota > Gammaproteobacteria > Pseudomonadales > Pseudomonadaceae > Pseudomonas > Pseudomonas salmasensis. The sequence continues at coordinate 2,317,693 of NZ_CP077083.1, read as the reverse complement.
GGGTCCGTTTCTTCAGGGGGATTCAGCCGGGCCCGCCGGTTCTCCTGGAACCAGTGCAGCGCAATCAGCAGCAGCGTCGGCACACCCAGCAGGCAGGTGATCATAAAGAAGTTGTGGTAACCGAACTTCTCCACCATCACCCCTGAATAGCCGCCGATCAAGCGTGGCAGCAACAGCATGATCGAGCTGAGCAACGCATATTGGGTGGCAGAGAACTTGAGGTTGGTGAGGCTCGACAGGTAAGCCACGAACGCTGAAGTGGCCATGCCCGAACTGAAGTTGTCCAGGGAGATGGTGACGATCAGCATCTGCAGGTCGGGGCCCATGTCGGCGAGCATCACGAACAGCAGGTTGGTGCCGGCCGAGGCCACGCCGCCGATGAACAGGATCGGCAATATCCCGAACCGCACGATCAACAGCCCGCCCATGCCAGCGCCGAGCAGGGTCATGATCAGGCCGAAGATCTTGCTCACCCCGGCGATCTGGTCTTTGGTGAAACCCTGGTCGATATAAAACACGTTGGCCATGACGCCCATCACTGTGTCGGACATGCGATACGTCGCAATCAGCCCGAGCAGCAGCAGCGCCTGCCAGCGGTAGCGCAGGATAAAGTCGTTGACCGGCGTCAGCACCGGCGCCAGGCCCCGGCGGCCCATGGCCGAAAGGCACAGGGCAGTGAGCGTTATATAGAGGATGGCACGCAGGAAGGCGCGGTCTTCCATTAGCAGTTCCCACAGGCTCACGCCCTGAAACAGCACGCTGGCAAAGTCGGTGTTGTACAGCTGGGTGAACATCGCCGGCACCGAGACCAACAGCACGATCAAGACAAACACCGACACCAACTGGTGCATGAAACTGTAGCGCCCGGCCTGCAATTGGGTGCGCAGTGGCACATCAGGTTCACGCATGAGGAAGGTGGTGAGCAACGCCGGCACCATCAACACGCCGAACAGCACATAAGTGCCGGTCCAGGCCGAGTGTTTATAGTTGAAACCGGTGGAGCCGAAGCCTTCGGCAAAGAACAGCGCACCGGCCGTGGCCAGCAGGGCGGCGATGCGATAACCAGACATGTAGCTGGCCGCCAGGGCCGCCTGACGGCTGTCGTCGGCGATTTCCAGGCGGTAGGCATCCACGGCGATGTCTTGAGTGGCCGACGCGAAGGCGACGACCACCGCAATGGCGATCAACCAGGACAGGTGTTTTTGCGGGTCACAAAAACCCATGCCGATCAATCCGAGGATCACCAGCGATTGGGCCAGCACCAGCCACGAGCGACGGCGCCCCAGTTTGCCCAGCAACGGCAGGCGCCATTGGTCGAGCAGCGGCGACCAGACCCATTTAAAGGCGTAGGCCAGACCGATCAGGCTCGCATAGCCAATGGTCTCGCGGGCCACACCGGCTTCACGCAGCCACACTGAAAGCGTCGAAAACACCAACATGTAAGGCATGCCGGCGGCGAAACCGAGCAACAACAGCACTAACGTCGAAGGGCTGGCATAGGCGGCGAGCGCGGCGCGCCAGGTTTTACGGGGCATGGGCTGGAGTCTGCCTCAGATTTGCGGAAACAAAGCGCGCACTCTAACCGCTGTGCTCTACCGGGCGCCAGCCATGACGCTGAATATCAACACGATTGTTCAGGATAGTGACGCCTTCGCTACGTAAACGCGCACGTTGTTCGTCACCCGAGGCACTGCCCACCGGCAGACTTATCCGACCACCGGCACCCAGCACACGATGCCAGGGCAAACGCGTGTCCTGCGGCAACTGGCTCAGGGTGCGCCCGACCCAACGGGCAGCACGGCCCAAACCTGCCAGGTGCGCCAGCTCGCCGTAACTCACCACGCAGCCTTCGGGCACCTGCGACAGCGTCAGGTACAGGGCTGTGCGGCGCATCTCGGCGGGGCTTTGTGGTGTATCGGCAGGTGGGATCACTGTGGGCATGTCCGTTGAGATCGTCGTGGTTTTGTCAGAAACGTCTGTAAACATGGTGATGAGTATTGAACTCAATATAAATCCTTGAGTCAGTTCTAGCCATGTAACACTATAACGCCCCTTTTTTGCCTACCCTGAGCCCCGTACTTGCTTATGTTGTCCAGAACCCTGTTGTGCCTTGCTGTTTTCAGTGCTTCCACGCCCTTGCTCGCCGATACCGTCTGGTTGAAAAACGGTGACCGGCTCACCGGCAAGATCAAAGTCTTCGACGGTGGCAAGTTGCTGATCCAAACCTCCTACGCAGGCTCCATCCCGGTGGACTGGAAGCAGGTCAAAACCCTGGAAAGCGACCAGGAACTGCTGGTCAAGCAGGACGCCTACACCGGTGAAAAGGCCAAATCCTTGCAGGCAGCCGATGACGGCAAGGTGGTGCTGGCCAATGGCGAGGCGCCCAAGACGGTGGAACTGGCAAGTATCCAACAGATCATGAAGCCCAAGCCCGTGATCGAAGACCTGGTGTGGAAGGGTAACGTCGACCTGGCGCTGGACTACAAGCGCGCCGACAAAGACACCAACGACTACGACATCGACTTCAAGACCTCGGCCCGTCACGGCCAGTGGCGTCATACGGGCAAGGGCGAGTACAACCGCGAGTTCCAGGACGACGTCACCACCACCGACAACTGGGCCCTGGAATACGACCTGGACCGCTTCATTACAGAACACTGGTTCTGGCAGGGTCGCCTGACCTACAAGCGCGACAAGGTCGAAGACCTGGCGCGTCAGCGCACCGTGGGTACCGGCCCGGGCTACCAGTTCTGGGACGATGAGTTGGGCGCGTTCTCCCTCGGCTCGCTGGTCAACCGCACCGATTACGAATATGCCGACGGCGGCAAGGACAACTTCTATTCCCTGGCCATGAAGTGGAACTACAACCGCTACCTGGTGGGCAAGACCGTGGAGTTCTTCACCAACGGCGAATTGGGCAAGCCTCTGGACGGCCCGGCCGATTATTCCCTGGATGCCGAGATGGGCCTGCGCTACAAAGTCACCGAATGGGCATCGCTCAACCTCAAGGCCGAGCGTGACGTCATCAGCGGCGACTCCGACAGCAGCTTGAGCAAGACCCGCTACACCGCAGGCTTTGGCGTGGCCTGGTAAACCGGCGTCGGCCCCTCTGGCAACCTGCGCAGATATTGATTACCTTGTGTTGAGATCCATTCCCATATGCCATGGGTCGCGGAACATCCGAGGAATCCTATATTGAGCACGCAGGTTGCCAAGAACGCCCGAGAGCTGTTGCTCAAGGAATACCGTGGGGCGCTCGCCACACAGTCCAAAGCCATGCCCGGCTTTCCCTTCGGCTCGGTGGTGCCCTACTGCCTGGACGAGCAGGGCCGCCCGCTGATCCTGATCAGCCGCATTGCCCAGCACACCCATAATCTGCAAAAAGACCCCAAGTGTTCGTTGCTGGTGGGGGAGCGCGAGGCCGATGATGTGCAAGCCGTCGGGCGCCTGACCTACCTGGCCGAAGCCGAGAAGCTGGAAGATGCCGCCGCCATCGAAGCCGCTGCCGAGCGCTACTACCGCTACTTCCCTGATTCGGCCAACTACCACAAGGCCCATGATTTCGATTTCTGGGTACTCAAGCCAGTGCGCCACCGTTATATCGGTGGGTTCGGCGCGATCCATTGGGTCGACCAGTTGACCTTGGCCAACCCGTTTGCGGGCAAGGCCGAGCGCAGCATGATCGAGCACATGAACAGCGATCACACCAAGGCTATTGCCCATTACGTCGAGCTGGGCGGCTTGCCCACCACCGAGCCTGCGCAACTGGCCGGTATCGACAGCGAAGGCATGCATCTGCGTATTGGTCAGGCGTTACATTGGCTAGGGTTTGCCGAGCCCTGCAACACGCCGACACAAGTGCGCGAAGCCCTGGTTTCATTGGCGCATGCCGAGGTCTGGCCGAAAAAAACCGCGGTTACTGCTTGAATTCACGCAATGGCGACGTCATCTAAGGTGAACTGGCAAGGCATTCTTGCGTTGAGGAACCATTTGATGCGCCCTTTTTTATTGCTCTTTCTGCTGTTTCCGGTGTTGGAGCTGTTCGTATTCGTTAAAGTCAGCGGTGCGATCGGTTTCTTCCCGGCGCTGCTGCTGATTATCGTAGGCTCCATGCTTGGCGTGCTGGTGCTGCGTGTCGCCGGCCTGGCGACTGCGCTGCGTGCCCGTGAAAGCCTGAACCGCGGCGAACTGCCGGCCCAGACCATGCTTGAGGGCCTGATGATGGCCCTGGCCGGTGGCCTGCTGATCCTGCCAGGCTTTATCAGCGATGTGCTCGGCCTGGTGCTGTTGCTGCCGTTCACCCGCAAGCTGCTGGCCGGCAAGATGCGCCAGCGTGCCGAAGAGGCCGCGATGCGCCAGCGTGCGTTCGCCGACGACCTGCAACCCCGTGGCGGCCCGGCTCCGCGCCAACCCCTGGGGCGTGAAGGTGATGTGATCGAAGGCGAGTTCGAACACCGCGACAACAAATAACCGCTTCACTGGCACGGCACCTTCGGGTGCCGTGTTGCATTTAACCTTGCGCAGACACAAAAAATTTCATCCCCGGCCCCTTGTAATAAGCCTGGGCGCCCTTATGTAACGGTCACCGCAAGGTTTCTGGTGGTGACATCAGACAGACTTCCGCGTCTCGCCCAGCGAGCCGCGACCGGCACCGCCGGAATTTAACCCGCCGGAATTGATACCGGCCGATGAAAAACACAATTAGGAGAGATCGACAATGAAGCTTCGTCCTCTGCACGACCGCGTCGTAATCCGTCGCAGCGAAGAAGAAAAGAAAACCGCTGGCGGGATCGTTCTGCCAGGTTCGGCTGCTGAAAAAGCCAACCACGGTGTCATCGTCGCTGCTGGCCCAGGCAAAACCCTGGAGAACGGTGATGTACGCGCACTGGCCGTGAAAGTGGGTGACAAGGTTGTTTTCGGCCCTTACTCCGGCAGCAACACTGTGAAAGTAGACGGCGAAGACCTGCTGGTAATGGCTGAGAACGAGATTCTCGCCGTTCTGGAAGACTGATTTCCTCGCTCATTTTCCCGTTACTACAAAGTATTTAAGGAATATCGATCATGGCTGCTAAAGAAGTTAAATTCGGCGACTCCGCCCGCAAGAAAATGCTCACTGGCGTCAACGTACTGGCTGACGCAGTAAAAGCAACCTTGGGCCCGAAAGGCCGTAACGTGATCATCGAGAAGAGCTTCGGCGCTCCGACCATCACCAAGGACGGCGTTTCCGTCGCCAAAGAAATCGAACTGGAAGACCGTTTCGAAAACATGGGCGCGCAGCTGGTCAAAGACGTTGCCTCCCGTGCCAACGATGACGCAGGTGACGGTACTACCACCGCGACCGTACTGGCTCAGTCGATCGTCAATGAAGGCCTGAAGTCCGTTGCTGCCGGCATGAACCCGATGGACCTCAAGCGCGGCATCGACAAGGCGACCATCGCCATCGTCAAAGAGCTGAAGAACCTGTCCAAGCCATGCGCCGACACCAAGGCCATCGCTCAGGTAGGTACCATCTCTGCCAACTCCGACAGCTCCATCGGCGACATCATTGCCGAAGCCATGGAAAAAGTCGGTAAAGAAGGCGTGATCACCGTTGAAGAAGGCTCGGGCCTGGAAAACGAACTGTCGGTTGTAGAAGGCATGCAGTTCGACCGTGGCTACCTGTCCCCGTACTTCGTCAACAAGCCGGACACCATGGTTGCCGAGCTGGACAGCCCGCTGATCCTGCTGGTCGACAAAAAGATCTCCAACATCCGCGAAATGCTGCCAGTGCTGGAAGCCGTTGCCAAAGCCGGTCGCCCACTGCTGATCGTGGCTGAAGACGTTGAAGGCGAAGCCCTGGCGACTCTGGTTGTTAACAACATGCGTGGCATCGTCAAGGTTGCAGCCGTCAAGGCTCCAGGCTTCGGCGACCGTCGCAAGGCCATGCTGCAGGACATCGCCGTTCTGACCGGCGGTACCGTTATCTCCGAAGAGATCGGCCTGAGCCTGGAAAGCGCCACCCTGGAAAACCTGGGTAGCGCCAAGCGCGTGACCCTGTCCAAGGAAGCCACCATCATCGTTGACGGTGCTGGCGTTGAAGGCGACATCGAGTCCCGTATCGCTCAGATCCGTGCCCAGGTTGCCGAGACTTCCTCGGACTACGACCGTGAAAAACTGCAAGAGCGTCTGGCCAAGCTGTCTGGCGGCGTTGCAGTGATCAAGGTTGGCGCTGGCTCCGAAGTTGAAATGAAAGAGAAGAAGGCCCGCGTTGAAGACGCCCTGCACGCAACCCGTGCAGCCGTTGAAGAAGGCGTGGTACCTGGCGGTGGCGTTGCGCTGATCCGTGCTCTGGAAGCCCTGACTGGCCTGACCGGCGACAACGCTGACCAGAACGTCGGTATCGCTGTACTGCGTCGTGCTGTTGAAGCACCTCTGCGCCAGATCGCTTCCAACAGCGGCGACGAGCCAAGTGTTGTGGTCAACGAAGTGAAGAACGGCAAAGGTAACTACGGTTACAACGCTGCTACCAGCGAATACGGCGACATGGTCGAAATGGGCATCCTGGATCCAACCAAGGTGACTCGTTCGGCTCTGCAGGCAGCCGCTTCGATCGCTGGTCTGTTGCTGACCACCGAAGTTGCGATTGCCGACAAGCCTAAGGCTGAAGGCGCTGGCGGCGGTATGCCAGACATGGGCGGCATGGGTGGCATGGGCGGCATGATGTAAGCCAGCCTTACCCGGCGCTATAAAAAGCCCCGCCTGCAGTGATGCAGGCGGGGCTTTTTTATGCATGGCTGTATGCTGGAGCTGTGGCGAGGGAGCTTGCTCTCGTGACTACGGATATCTACCTGACGCCCCTCGGTCCCAATGTGGGAGCGGGCTTGCTCGCGAAGGCGGCCTGGCAGGCGACACAGTTGGATTGGGTACATATCCATTGCTGCGGTAACGGCTACTTAGGGTTCCGCCCCAACGGCGGCTCACTTTTGAACAGCGCAAAAGTAAGCAAAACGCTCTTGCCCCACCACTCGGCACCTCGCTTGGGCTCGGTGTGCCCGTAATCCGCCAGTGATTTGGGGGGCCGCCGCCACGCGCCATCCATGGCGCGGGGCGGCTAAACCGGCATCCCTGCCGGTTTACCCCCCAAATCCCTGTCGAATTCCGGCCAGCGTGGTTTAACGGGGCGCCTAAGATCAAAAGCCAGATCAAGATCAAGAGCGACTCGCTTCGCATCGTGGTTACCGTTGGCTTTCGCAGGCAGCCCTAATGGCTTTTTTGTAGGAGCGAGCTTGCTCGCGAAAAACTCAAAGGCGCCGCGTTCATTCAGCAAGCACGCGTTATCGTTGAAGTTTTTCGCGAGCAAGCTCGCTCCTACAGAAGGCTATGACCGTTGCCGTGCAGGCCGGTACAGCAACAAGCAGTACAGCCCCAGGCAAATCAACCAGCAAAAGATCGCTGTCCACACATTGTGGGAAAAAAAGTGCGCCCCTTGCAGCATACGGCTGACGGAAAACACGCTGCCCAGGCTGACAGCAAAGATGAACGCGTAACGCGCCAGCCGTGGCCGTCGATCCCGCAGGGCGAAGAACCAGGCGAACAAGGCGAACCCTGTGGCGGCATGCCCGCCGGGCCAGCAGCGGCCGGGTTTATCGGTAGGCGGGCGCGGGCTGAGCAGTTCGCTGTAGGTTTCCTGGCCGCCGAATTCCTTGAGGCTCCAGGGGCATTGCACGGCGGTGATGGTTTTCAATGGCGACACGAACGCCGTCGCCATTCCCAACGACAGCACCAGGCACACCAGTTCACGGCGGTACGGTTTGAGCCGCTGCAGGATAAAGCTGCCGACCAGCCCCAGAATTGCCAGCACCGAAAACAGGATCACTAGTTGCTTGGCACGGTCATGCAGGATGTCTTCAAGGAAGAAGCTATAGCGGCCAATGAAGCCGCCAGCCTCTGCGCTGTAGAAATGCCTGGCCAGGTTCATGTCCAGTGACGTCAGCTCCAGCAACAGCAAGGCCACCGCAGCGCTGGCAGGCAGGCCCAGGCACAGCCAAAAATCAAGCGGTTTGGAAACCGGTAAAGAGGAGGGGGATTTCATCTCGAACCTTGGTAAAAAAGCCCCGTGCTTACCTGCGCGGGGCTTTTTGATTAGCGTTTGCTTAAGACGGGAGCCTGTTCCTTGAGTGCTTTCCAGCTCAGCAGTTGCTGTTTGTAGTCGTAACTGGCGGCCTGGTAGTAGGTGATTGCCCGTTGGATCAAGGGGTCATCACTACCGACGCGCAGCTCCTGGCTCTCGCCCAGGGCCTGGTCGTGGCGACGCAAGCCTTGGCGCGGGCTGAGGATTGCCAGGTCCTTGCCATCAAACAGGCCCAGGTGCTGGTAATTGCCCACCACCACCCGTGCAGGCAGTGGGTTGTCTTGCAGCAGGTTGCGGCCAAAGAATGTCGATTCGTAGCTCAGGTTGAGCAGGCCCAGCAAGGTCGGCGCCAGGTCGATCTGGCTGGCCAGTTGGGCGGATCCCCGTGCGTCGATCAGCTTAGGCGCGTAGATAAACAGCGGGATCTGGTAGTTGGTGATCGGCAGGTCTTCCTTGCCGGCGCTGCCAGCCGTGTGGTCGGCGACGAACACGAAGATCGTGTTATCGAACCACGGCTTCTGGCGTGCAGCTTCGAGGAACTGGCCGATGGCGTAGTCAGTGTATTTCACCGCGCCGTCGCGGCCCTTGCCGGACTTGATGTCGATACGCCCGTCCGGGTAGGTATAAGGGCGATGGTTGGAGGTGGTCATCAATTGCAGCAAGAACGGCTGTTGCTTGGCGTAGTCGGCGTCGGCCAGTTTCAAGGTCTGTTTGAACAGGTCTTCGTCGGCCATGCCCCAGGCGTTTTTGAATGAGATTTCTGCTTCGGGCACGCTGCTCTGGTCCACCACCCGATAACCGTTGCCGCTGAAGAACGCGTTCATATTGTCGAAGTAACCGCGCCCGCCGTAGACAAATACGCTGTCATAACCGATGGCCGAGAGCTGTTGCCCCAGGCTGGCGAACCCGCTTTCGCGGCCGATGCGCTTGACGATCGAACGCCCCGGCGTCGGCGGGATTGCCAGGGTAATAGCCTCCAGGCCACGGTCGGTGCGCGTACCGGTGGCATAGAAGTTATTGAAGTACAGGCTCTGTTGGCGCAACGCATCCAGATTGGGCGTGAGGTTGCGCGCATCGCCATTGCTGCCCATGTACTTGGCGCTGAAACTCTCGATGGTCACCAGTACGATGTTGGGCTTGCGCAGTGTGCCGGGGTTGGTGATGGCACGGCGAATATCCAGCGGGTCCGGGTCGATAAAGCGGGCGTTGGGCTCACTCAGTTCGGCGCGCAACTGCTTGGCGACGACGTCGGTCGGCAGGCTTTTGTAGAACTGGGTGTAGTCCAATTCGTTGTTACGGAAGGCGGCGAAGAACTGATAGGGGCCGTTGCTGGCCAATTCGTTGTTGTACGCGTTACCGCCTTGGGTGCGCGGGCTGTCCTGGCTGACCAGTTGCAGGCTGAGGCCGGCGAGCACCAGCAGGCTCAGGGCGTTGACCAAACGGCCACGCAGCGCAGGCAAGGGCGCTGCCATCGCGGCATTGAAGGGCTTGCGCAGAGCCACGCTCAGAATCAGTGCAAGCATCGCCAGCAGGCTCAGCAGCTTGCCGATCGGGTAAGACTCCAGCAGGTTGTTCAGCACCTCATCGGAATACACCAGGTAATCGACGGCGATAAAGTTGAAGCGCACGCCAAACTCATCCCAAAACAACCATTCGGCCACCGAGGTAAACAGCATGGCGAACAGGCTGACGGTCAGCACCGCTTGCAGGAACCAGCGATGGCCACGGCGACGCCACAGGGCTGGTGGGCAGAGCAGCAGATACAGGCCCAGCGGCAAGGCGGCATAGGCGAGGAAGGCCAGGTCGTAGAGCGCACCCACGCCAAACACCGGCAGCAGGTTGCCACCGACTTCATCCAGGTGAGTAATGAGCAGCACACTGCGGGTAAGCAGGAAAACCAGTAACCAGGTACCGGTAATCAGCAGCAAGTAGCGCATTGGTGCAGTTTTGATAAACCCCATGTCTATGTTCCTTAGATCAATGGGGGGCGATCTTCTTCCTGAGGCTGTAGTCAGTGTGTGAAGCTATAGTGAAAAACTTGTTTGGCTCTACGCGCAGTTGAAAACCTTTATCAGCGGGGCTCGGCGCTCTATCCCTGAGCCCCGCTTGGCCTTAAGCTGCGCGAGCCAACACGGCCGTTACCGCGTACGGAGACACTGCCCATGCGAATTCTATTGGTTGAAGACAACCGCGATATCCTCGCCAACCTGGCCGATTACCTAGGGCTCAAAGGCTACACAGTGGACTGTGCGCAGGACGGCTTGTCGGGCCTGCACCTGGCGGCCACCGAGCATTACGACCTGATCGTGCTCGATATCATGCTGCCCGGCATCGATGGTTACACCTTGTGCAAACGCCTGCGTGAAGACGCACGCCGCGACACACCGGTGATCATGCTCACCGCTCGTGACCAATTGGATGACCGGCTGCAGGGCTTCAAGTCCGGCGCCGATGATTACCTGCTCAAACCCTTCGCCTTGTCGGAACTGGCCGCCCGTATCGAAGCGGTGTTGCGCCGTGCCCAGGGCGGCGGTCGTCGTGCCCTGCAAGTGGGTGACCTGAACTACGACCTCGATACGCTGGAAGTCACCCGCGAAGGGCGCCTGCTCAAGCTCAACCCGGTGGGCCTGAAACTGCTCGCCGTGCTGATGCAGAAAAGCCCGCATGTTTTGCGCCGTGAAGTTCTTGAAGAAGCCCTGTGGGGCGACGACTGCCCGGACAGCGACAGCCTGCGCAGCCACGTTCATCAACTGCGCCAAGTGATCGACAAGCCCTTCGCCAAACCGCTACTGCAAACGGTGCACGGTGTGGGTTATCGCCTGGCCGAGGGTCGTGATGGAGTTTAAGCAAAGCCTTGCCCAGCGGATCATCATCGCCTTCGCCTTGATGAGTGCGTTGGTAGCGGGGGCCTTCGCTGTGGGCATCATTGCGACGGTGCACCTGGTGGAAGAGAAGTTGATCTCGGCGGGCCTGGGCGGTGACCTGCAACGCCTGTTGTTGATGGACAGCGTCGAAGACTGGAGCCATCGGCCGGAGCCGGACCAGCTGTTTTATTTCAGCGGCGGGCGTGGCGATTTTGAACTGCCCAAGGATCTGCGCCATCTGGACCCAGGGTTTCATGAGGTGTTTCGCGAGGCGCTGTCGTACCACGCCATGGTTGAAGTGGTCGATGGTCGGCGTTATGTGTTGCTGCAAGACCAAAGCGATTTCGAAGAACGTGAGCGCGTGTTGTTTGCGGTGGTGCTGGTGGGCTTCGTGCTCAGCCTGGCGCTGGCGGCGTTCCTCGGCTGGGTGCTGGCCCGCAAGGTGATGGCGCCGGTGGTACGCCTGGCTCGCCAGGTCCGTCATCGTGACCAACTGTTAGGCCTGGCTCCGCCCCTGGCGCCGGATTACGCCGCCGATGAAGTGGGCGAACTGGCGGTGGCGTTCGACGCCACCCTCGGCCGTTTGCGCCAGGCGTTGTCACGCGAGCAGCTGTTTACCAGCGATGTGAGCCATGAGTTGCGCACGCCCTTGATGGTCCTGGCCAGTTCCTGCGAACTGCTGCGCGAAAACCCGGCCATCGATCAACGTGGTCGCAACCAGGTCGAGCGCATTGCCCGTGCCTGTGAAGAAATGCGCGAACTGGTGCAGACCTTCCTGATGCTGGCCCGCGCCAAACACGACGACGCTGCCAGTTCGCCGCAGGGCAACCTCACCCAGGTGGCCGAAGACCTGCTCGGTATCTGGCGCGAGCCCATCGAGAAAAAAGGCCTGGCGTTGATCTACCTGCCAGGCAACCCCCTGGACACCCGCTACAACACCACCTTCTTGCATGCGGTGATGGGTAACCTGCTGCGCAATGCCCTGCATTACACCGAACACGGGTTTATCCGCCTGACGCTGGAGCCCAGTGGCTTCGTGGTGGAGGACTCCGGTGTCGGCATCCCCGAAGAGAAGCGCGAAGCGATGTTCGAGCCGTTCGTGCGCGGTAGCGAGAAGCGTGGCGAGGGCCTTGGCCTCGGCCTGTCGCTGGTGCAACGGATCTGCGAAAGCCAGGGCTGGAGCGTAAGCCTGAGCACCATGGAGCCCAATGGCTGCCGTTTTCATGTGGAGCTCAACCCAGTCAAAACCTGACCCTTCAGTCTGTCGTTTTGCTGATGCAGACTGCCTGCTTTTCGGCGAAGATGGCCCGGTGCTACTGAATGTTTCTGTAAAGTCTTGAAATGTATGCAGTTGGACAGGACAAGATTTTCACAACCAGTTGACCTGTTGATCACAGTTCGCTGCTTAAGGTCGTAGGCATCAGTTACTGGAGACGTAAGATGCCTTCCCCGATCAAGCTGGAATTTTCTGACAAGTACGACGATCAACACGCGCAGAAATATTTGCTCAAGCATCAGGACAATCTGGCTCGCCGGTTGTCCCACAAACGCGACGAGCAGTTGGCGCGCGGTGCACTGGCCATGGCCGGTGAGCCGGGCCTGGTGTTGGACCTGCCGTGTGGCGCTGGACGCTTCTGGCCGTTACTGGCCGAAAAACCCAACCGTGTGATTATCGGAGCTGACAATTCGGCGTCGATGTTGAAGATCGCCACTGCGGCCCAACCGGCAGAGGTGGTGAAACGGGTACGCCCTTTGCAGACGTCTGCCTTTGATATCGATTTGCCAGATAATTCCGTCGACAGTATTTTCTGCATGCGCTTGATGCACCACATTGGTGAGCCGGAGCACAGGCTGACAATACTGCGCGAGTTTCAACGTGTTACCCGCGACAGCGTGATTCTTTCGCTGTGGGTAGACGGCAATTTCAAGGCCTGGAAGCGCAAGCGCAGCGAAGTGCGTCGTCGCAAAAAAGGTGAGCAGGAAGGTTACCAAAACCGGTTTGTGTTACCGGCTGCTACTGTCGAGGCAGAGTTCGAGCAGGCCGGTTTCCGTGTTCAGGAATCCCTGGACTTCATACCGCTTTACGCCATGTGGCGAGTGTATGTATTGCGTAAGAGGTAACAGGATGGCAGTTGAGTGCGTAGTAGGCAGTCATGTAGCTCCCGAAGAACGATTTGATTTTTTCTGGCGTCAGCAAGGTGAATGGGTGGAAGAACCCAACCGTCGCCGTGGTGGTGAAAGTGGCGTGCAGCGGGTGATCAGCCCTAACGGCCGCTTGCTCTATTGCAAGCGCCAGACCGGCCACATTTACCGCAGTTGGCTGCACCCCTTCGGGCGTCCGACCGTGCTGCGTGAGCGTGATGCCCTCAAAGGCCTGCGTTTGCTGGATGTGCGTGTGCCGGAATTGGTGTTTTGCGAGGCGCGTCGCGACCCGGAGCACCAATGGAAAGCCCTGTTGGTGACCGCGTCCCTGGACGGTTTCGACGAGATCGAAAACTGGTACGCCGCCGGTGGCCGCCAACAGTATGGCGAGGCGGTGCACGAGCGCCTGCTGCAAGAGTTGGCCGGCACCTTGGCCCGTATGCACAAAGGCCGCTGGCAACACGGTTGCCTGTATATCAAGCACATCTTCGTGCGGGTGACCGGTGAGCCTGATGCGGCGACAGTGGAAGTGGCCCTGCTGGACTTTGAGAAATGCCGCCAGCGCTTGACCGCTTATCGGGCCGCGTCCCACGACATGCTGCAATTGCGTCGCCATTCGTCGTGGAATGATACCGACTGGAAAAAACTCAGCTACTTTTACGAGACGGCGTTTGGCAGCGCTATCAAGGGTTTAACCAGATGAAGCTAGAAATAGCACGAGGTTTGTTTCTGGTCGGGGCATTGGGTGTTGCAGCCCTGGCCCTGGCGGTATGGGAACAACCTCGTACACAAGTGTTGAGTGCGGTAGACGGTGGCGGGCAATGCCTGCTGCCACGCATTGCCAAGACGAGTGTGGCGGCCAAGCCCGACCATGAATTGCTGTTATTCATGTTCGGCATGTCTCAAGCGATGAGGCCGCAAAGTTGAAACGATTGACCCCCAAAAGGGCCTTGCGATGCAAGGCCCTTTTTTTGTGCCTGACACCTCAACTGTTGTAGGAGCGAGCTTGCTCGCGAAAAAACCGCAGACGACACGTTCATCTAGGATGGGCGCGTTATCCCTGGCGATCTTCGCGAGCAAGCTCGCTCCTACAGAATACAGAGGGGTAATTTCAGACCAGGTGCAGATGGTTATCCCAGAACCCCGCCGGTAACTCCAGTGGGGTTGCCAGTAACTTTTCCTGGCGGCAGTCATAGAAGCGGCAACGCCCCTGGCCGGATGTCACCACAAACCCATCCGCCACCGCGCCCACCCCCGCACAGTCTGGCAAGGGCCCATCCAGGCGCAGTTCGGCGGTGTCCATGTCCCAGATAAAAAAGCGGTTGCCCCGCGGTGCTGTCAGCGCCACCAGGCGCAGTTCGCTGTGCACCGCCACGCTGGCGGTGTAATGCCCCATCGCCTGCAACTGCTCATCGGCCACCGGGAACGCCACGAACGGCTGCCCCGGGCGCTTGATCGCCAGCAACTCGGAACGCTCCTGAGACGGGCCCATGAACTGCTGCCCGGTGAGGATGGTGCCATCGCTGGCAATACCCATGTGCCGCACGCTGTTCATCTGCTGGGCCAGGGTTTCCTTGCTGATCAGGCTGCCGTCGCGGCGCATCAGCACCAGGCTCGGCTCCATGGCGTTTAGGTTCATTTCTACCCGGCTTTCGGCTTCGGTGCGAATGCCGCCGTTGGCCACGATCAGCGTCTCGCCGTCGGGCATCCACGAGACCTGATGCGGGCCGATGCCGTGGGTGGAAATCTCGCCGCTGTGCACCAGCCGCTCACCTTCAAACTTATACACACCCAACAGGCCGCGGCCAGGGTCGGAGGTGTCGTTTTCGGTGGCGTACAGCCAGTCACCGCTCTTGTGGATCACCGCATGCCCATAGAAATGACGGTTGGCGTTCGAGGTAATGGTTTGCAGCAGCCTGCCATCGCGCAGGTCGATCAGGTAGCTCTCGGTGCCTGGGCGACGGGCGACGAACAGTGCAATCGGCAAGGTCGGGTGGTTGATGATGTCATGGCAGCGCTGGCCGACCTGGGTGGCAAATACCGGCTTGCCGTCCAGGCGATAGCCGACAGCGTAGTGCTTGCCGTCGGCATCATCGCGCGCCGACAGCAGCAGCGGGCCTTTGTCTTTGTGCTTGAACAGCGTCCAGCCACCCAAGGTGATAGCGCTGAGCAGCACGCTGCCCACCGCCAAAGCCTGTCGCCTGAGCATCATCAGTCACCGTCGTTGGCGTTAAAGCCCAGTTGTACGCCCAGCGCCTTGGCCAGTTCACCTTCATGCAGGCGGTGGACCACGTTGAGGCTGTCGTAAATGTCGTTAAGTTGCTGGCGCCCGGCGGCGTCGTTCAACAGTTCGTTGAGGGTGCGCTGGTTGCTGGCGAACAGTTTCAGGGACGCTGCGTAGGCGGCGTCGATTTTCTCGGCCAGTGGCTTCTGGTCCGCCGGCAGCAGGCCACGCAGGCCTTTGTTATCGACGCCCACCCATACGGTTTGAGCCGCGGCGAGGCTGGCTTCCAGGCTTTGCAGGGACGACTGGCTGCGCCAGGCATCGGCCTGGAACGGTTGCGGGATGCCCTTGGTCTGGCGGCCCATCGGGGTGCCGAGTTTTTTCTTCAGGGTGTCCAGGGCGGTCACTTGCACGCGCAGCAGGTCGGCGATGGCTTCGTGGGAATCAGCGTAGCGCTGGTTCGGAAACTTGGTCATCTGCGCGAGCATGCCGTCGGTGCTGTTCCAACTGGCCAGGATCTCTTCGGCCAGGACTTTCTGGCGTTCACCGATCGCCATCAGCAGCGGGCAATAGCGCGCTTTCTGGGCGTCGTCGGCGACGTCGGGCTTGGCGTCGTAAAGGATGTATTCGTACGCCGACAGGCCCTGTACCACCACGCTGGATTTCGACAGGGCCGCGGCGTCGATCTGCGGCTGGGCGCTGACCAGTTGCTCGACCTGACGGCCTACCAGGTTCTTCTTGTCTGGCCAGAACTGCACCTGCCACGCCCGGTTGCCTTCGGCCAGCGGGCCGATCAGCAGCGGTTGCAGCTCGGCCCAGGCTTTTTGCGCGTGCAGGAAGTCGGCGCGGGCAGTGTCCAGGCTTTCCTTGCCTTGGCAGTAAGCCAGGGCGCTGACGGCCAACTGACGGTCGGCCTCAACCCAGCGGCTGTAGGTTGGCAGGATCACTTGCTTGGCGATGGCCGCCGAGGTCACGGCTTGCGGGTCTTGGGGCGAGCAGGCGCCCAAGGCCAGAGCGGCGAGGCTGGTGAACAACAACTTGGGACGAAACATGTCGAGCTCCCTTCTGTAAGTGGGGCAAAGCTTATAAAGAATTCAGGAACGCCAGCAACGCGGCACGCTGCTCGGCATTGAACGACAACACATGTTGCTGCGCCGCTTGGGCTTCGCCGCCATGCCACAGCACGGCTTCAAGCAGGTTGCGGGCGCGGCCGTCATGCAGGAACTGGGTGTGGCCACTCACGGTTTGCGTCAGGCCAATGCCCCACAGCGGCGGGGTGCGCCAGTCGCGGCCAGTGGCTTTGAATTCGCTACGGTTGTCGGCCAGGCCTTCGCCCATATCGTGCAGCAGCAGGTCGCTGTAAGGCCGAATCACTTGGTTGGCCAGTTCAGGTTCGGCGGCGTTGGCGGCCGTGGTGAACGTGGGCTTGTGACAGCCCTGGCAACCGGCCTGGTAGAACAGGTTCTTGCCGGCCAGCACTTGCGGCGTATCAACGTCGCGGCGTGCGGGCACCGCGAGGTTGCGGGTGTAGAACAGCACCAGGCGCAGGATGTTATCGCTGACTTCCGGCTCACCCTCGGGGCCATTGCCGTTGGGCGCCTGTTTGCAGGCCACTTGCGCGTCGGTGCAGTCATCGAAGGGTCTCAGGGACGTGGTGAGGCCCATATCACCCGAAAATGCGTGAACGTTTTGTTGATTGAGGTTGGGCTGCCCGGCTTTCCAGCCAAAACGCCCGAGGACAGTTTTGTTCTGGGCGTCATCCCAGACCCAATTGGCGCGGCCCACGATGGCCTCTTTGTCGGCGGTCTTGGGGTTAGTGTTGCGCAGGATATCGGCATCGCTGATCGCTTCGAGCAGGCCCAGGCCGATCATCGGCGGGGCGATACGCGCCGAGAAGCGTGTGTCGGGGTGCATCGGGCCGTAGCCGAGTTGGGTGATCTGCAGGTCGGGCTTGCGTAATTCAACGAGCGTGCCGTCGTTGAACCTGACGTTGACCGGTGTGTAGTCGACCCGCACCTTGCCTTCCGGCGCAACGCCGGGCACGGCCATGTCCTGGAGTTGCCCGCCATAGACGGGCTCGGGTACTACGCCGATCTGTTCGATGAGCTTGGCGTAAGGCTGAGCATCCGGGATGGACAGGCGCACCAGCATCGACACGGCATTGGGCGCGTCGGGCAGTGGCGGGTGGCCACGGCCATCCTTGATATGGCAGTTCTGGCAGGCGTTGGTATTGAACAACGGGCCCAGGCCATCGCGCGCCGTGGTGGTGGACGGCGCAATCACCCACGGGTTGCGAAAGAAGCTGTTGCCGACGCTGAAGTCCAGGCGCCGCGTGGGCGTCAGGTTGGCCGAGGGCAGGGAAAAGGCGTTCTGGTCGCGCTTGTTTACCGTCGCCGAGCCACCGGCCCGCGATTCACCCGGCTCTGCTTTCGTGAAGCGAGGGGCGTCATCGCAAGCGGTCAGGCTTAAAGCCATCAACGCTGCAGGCAGGTACAAAAGCGCACGGAACATCGAGATTCCTGGACGAGGGCAGAAAATTAAGGCGCAAAGTCTAACAGGGCAGGGCGGATTGAATAAGAGCAATTATCGTTTGGTGGCATCCCGATTCTTTCCCGTTAGAATGACCGCACATTTTTTTATGGAGGTGGCCAATGCAGGCTCTCGACGCTTTGCTCAACCGTGTTTCCGTGCCGCGTTTGCTCGACCCGGCACCGACCCAGGAGCAGCGCGACCTGCTGTTCGCCGCCGCCATGCGCGCGCCCGACCACGGTCAACTGCGCCCGTGGCGTTTCCTTACCGTCGAAGGCTGCGCCCGTGAACAGATGGGCACGCTGTTGGCCGAAGCGGCGCGCTTGCAGGACGCCGAAGCGCCCCAGGCTGCCATCGACAAAGCCCAGAACGGCCCGCTGCGTGCGCCGCTGGTGGTGGTGGTGATTGCACGCTTGCAAGAGCATTTCAAAGTGCCCAAGTCCGAGCAATTGCTGGCCGCCGCCTGCGCGGCCCACGGCATTCTGCTGGCGGCGTATGCCCAGGGTATTGGCGCGGTGTGGCGTACCGGCGAATTGTCCTACTCGGCGCACGTTGCCAAAGGCCTGGGGCTGGCGGCGAATGAAGAAGTGATCGGTTTTCTCTACCTGGGCACGCCGCAGAACCCGCCGCGCACGGCGCCGAAGGAAGACCTGACGCCGTTCGTCCAGGCCTGGCCCGGCCGGTAATTCACCCCCATTCTGCTCTATAGGTAGGAGCGAGCTTGCTCGCGAAAAACTCACAGACGCCGCGTTTATTCAGGAAGCACGCGTTATCGTTGACGTTTTTCGCGAGCAAGCTCGCTCCTACAGGGGGCAATGTTTTAAGGACCGTCAGACCCTGAACTGATCCATCAACTTCATCTGCTGGCTGGCCAGGGCATTGAGCTGGCTGCTGATCGCCGCCGACTCGGTAGCCTGGCCGGTGAGGGTTTCGGTCACGGTGCGAATCGCCGAGACATTGCGGTTGACCTCTTCGGCCACCGCGCTCTGCTGTTCGGCCGCGCTGGCGATTTGCAGGTTCATGTCGCTGATCACCGTGACCGCGTCGCTGATCTTGCCCAGGGCTTGCACGGCTTGATGGATCTGCCCGGCATTGCTCTGCGCCTGGTGCTGGCTGGAGTGCATGGTCGCCACTACGCCACGGGTGCCGCTCTGGATACGTTCGATCACCAGGCGGATTTCCTCGACTGAATCCTGGGTGCGTTTGGCCAGGTTGCGCACTTCGTCGGCCACCACCGCAAAACCACGCCCGCTTTCCCCGGCGCGTGCCGCTTCAATCGCGGCGTTCAATGCCAGCAGGTTGGTCTGTTCGGCAATGCTGCGGATCACCTCCAACACTGAACCGATTTGCTCGCTGTTGACCGCCAGGGCTTCGACCTCGCCCACGGCTTTGCTGACTTCGTCGGCCAGAGTGGTGATATCGCGGGTGCTCTGTTCGATGATCGACATGCCTTCGCGTGCCGACTGATCGGCGCCGCGTGCCGCGCTGGCGGCATTGGAGGCGCTGTTGGCCACGTCGTGGGCGGTGGCGCTCATTTCGTTCGACGCGGTGGCGACCTGGTCGATTTCACGGAACTGCACTTGCATGCCTTCGCTGGTCTGGCGCGCAATGGCGGACGATTGATCGGCCGTCCCACGGGCTTCGGTGATGCTTTGCTTGATCTGCGCAATGGTCGGCTGCAGCTTGTCGAGGAAACGGTTGAACCAGTTCACCAACTCGCCCAGTTCGTCCTTCTTGGTGTAGGCCAGGCGCTGGGTGAGGTCGCCGTCACCGCTGGCGATGTCCTTGAGCATGGCGGCCACGCTATTGATAGGGCGGGTCACGCCAGTAGCGGTCAGCCAGATCAACAGCAAGCCCAGCAGGCCAGCGGCGGCGGCCACCAGCAGGGCTTTGAGCGTGCCCGTGGCCTGGGCCTCGTCGAGCACGGCTTGGAGTTTTTCGCTGTCGGCCAACATCACTGCTTTGGGCAGCTTGATCACCACGCCCCAGGATTTGGCACCGGCAATCGGCTTGAGCGGGTACACGGCACGAATGGTGTCGTCCTCTTCACGGATAACAGGCCGGTCATTGGCCAGCAGTTGCACGATCTCCTTGCCTTCGGCGCCAATGCTGTCGATCAGGTTCTTGCCGACTTTGGCCGGCTCACCACTGTAGGCGGCGATCAGGCCGGTGCTGGACAGAATCTCCAGGTGGGCGGCGCCGTTGAACAGGTCTTTTTGCGCCGCATCGGTGGTCGCTTGCAGGGCGGTGAGGGCGATGTCCACGCCGACCACGCCGATGACTTTGCCGTCGACGATCAGCGGCAAGGAAATGGTGGTCATCAGTACCGGTTTGCCGGCCACCGTGTCTTCGTACGGGTCCAGCAGGCAAGTGCTGCGCGTGTCCCGTGGGCAGGTGTACCAGATGTTATAGGGCGTGCCGCTGAGGTTAAGCGTGGTTTTGGTCAGGTCGTCTTCGACCATGATGGTGTTCTGGCCTTCGCCGCCAGCCCGGCTCCAGTAGCTGGAAAACCGGCCTTTTTCATTGGAGGCGCGTGCCTTGTCGTCGATAAATTCGCTGTCCTTGCCATCCAGCCCGTTGGGTTCGAACGACAACCAGATGCCCAGCACCTTGGTGTTGCGCTCGAACGCGGTTTTGACGCTGCGGTTGAGTTCTTCACGCAGCGCTGCGGCTTCAAGGGAACGCTGGGTGCCCAACTGACGCAGGTCTTTGATCTGGTCGGCAAGGGCGGTGACCACCAGCAGGTTTTCGCCGAAGGTCTGCTGCAAGTGGCCGGCCTGTTCGGCCGCTTTGGATTGCAGCAACTGCTCCACGCTGGCGGTGAGCATTCGTGAGCTTGAATCACTGACCAGCCGATCGTTCTGGTTGGTGTTGTAGATATTGATGCCGACCACCAGTGCGATGACACCCAGCAGGCACAGGCCGGACAGCAACACGATTTTCAAGCGGATAGAGAGGGTGTCGAACATAGGTTCACTCACGAATGGACTTGTTGGAATGCACGCAAACGCGCCAAGTCCCTTCGGCGTCATGCCTGGAACATCGGCGTCACACATCAATTCATGAGAAATAGGCGATGAGCGGTAGGAAAACGCCTACACGCCGCCTTAGACGGGCCGTGCGAGCTGTTCGGGGCGGGACCAGATCCACAGGTTGCCCAGGCTCATCCCGGCAATCGCCAGGTACACCGGCCAGCCGTGATCGAGCATCACCAGCATCAACACGGCGCACAGCAACATGCTCACCGTGGCGCTGACCTTGGCGCGACGGGCAATGATCTTGCCGTTGCGCCAGTTGGACAGGATCGGCCCGAACAGGCGATGGTTTTCCAGCCAGGCGCTGAGGCGCGGCGAGCTTTTGGTGGCGGCCCAGGCGGCGAGCAGGATGAATTCAGTAGTGGGCAACCCCGGTATGACAATCGCCACCAAGCCGATCCCCAGGCTGACGTAGGCCAGCAGGCCGAAGAGAAGCTGGGCGATTTTGGAGGAGGATTGGGGTTTGCCGGTCATGCTGCAGTTTTCTGGTGGGAAGGTTTACACATTGTTAGCCATGAAATGCACTCAACTGTGGGAGCTGGCTTGCCTGCGATAGCGGTGTATCAGGTTAAACATCTGGAGCTGACTCACCGCCATCGCAGGCAAGCCAGCTCTCACATTGAACCGCTGTCTACCGGAATACTTATGCCAGTTCCGGGGCGCTAGCGTACGCCTGTTCCAGCAACACGGTGAAGCGCACAAACGCATCAATCGCGCCTTTTTCCACGGCAGCTTCTTCTTCGGCACTGAACTCCAGGCCGTCGAGGGTGCGGGTGAAACTCTTCCAGCCCTCGGCGCGACCGCCGGCTGGCTCGCCCAGGTGGCGGGCACCGAAGGTTTCACTCAGGCCCAGGCCCACGGCGCGCTTGATCAGGAACGCAGCGCCCAGCTTGGAGCCTTCGGAGACGAACAGCCAGCCCAAAGCGCAGGCTTTGCTGGGGTTGTTCACCGCGCCGGCAACCGGGGCCGGGATTTCGGTGTCCAGGTCTGCCAGGTCGAGCTTGGCCGCTTCGGCGCGGCAGCGGGCGGCCAGGTCAGGGATGATCTGGTTCAGCTCGGCATCGTTGTACAGGGCTACCAGTTCCGATTGGAACAGGTATTGGGCCACGACGAAGCGGGCGAAGTTGGCCTGGGTTTCGAACGGCGCGTGAGCCTTCACCAATGCGTCGAGCTTGGTGTGCGGCGCGTTGGTGATCTGGTTCAGGCGCTGGGAGCGCAGGCTTGGGCGTTCTGCGGTGGAAGAAGCGGTCATGAAAAAAGTCCTTGAGAAGAGAAGCGCCTGGGTGCCCTTAAAGAGAGCTGTTATCAACTAGACGAACAAGAAGACGCGGCACAGTAAAAAATCCTCACCTCGCCGCGGATGCATGGGCGGCGAGGTGGGGCGCATGGGTCAGATGTCCCAGATCACGTTGATCGCAAAGTTGCGACCGGGCTGGGTCAGGCGGTCGAGGTTGGCCGGGCCGGTCACACCGGCCTCGCCGACGCTGTCGTAGCTGCGCACGTCATCCCAGTTCCAGTACTTCTTGTCGGTGAGGTTGTAGAGGCCACCGTTGACGGTCACGTCTTTGCTCACCTTGTAGTAGGCGGTCAGGTCGAGGATGCCGAAACCCGGGGTTTTGAACGGGCCGTCGGTGCCGCCGTCGGGCGCGTGGAAGGTTGTGCTGTCGACGCGGTCCTGTTTTTTCACCACGGTCCAGCTCAGCAGGCCACCGTAGTTGTCCTGGTCGTAGCCCAGGCCAAACACGCCCTTGAGTGGGTTGACGCTGTTCAACGGCTCGCCATTGTCGTCGTTGCGACCGTAGGTGTAGGCAACCGAGCCCTGGGTATACAGGCCCTTCGGCGCGCCGAAGGTATCCAGGTTCAGGCGGCCCTTGGCTTCCACGCCCTTGATGGTGGCGCGCTTGATGTTGACGGCCTGGAACTGCTCCACGGTGCCGCCGACCACGGCGTTGTCTTCGTCGATAAAGTCGCGGTATTTGTTGTAGTACACCGCAATATCGAAGGAGCCTTCGTCGAATTTGCCGCGAATCCCGGTTTCGATGCCTTTGCTGGTTTCTGGCTTGAGGTCGGGGTTGGGTTCGACGGTATAGCCCAGGTTTAGATTTTCGAAGCGACCGTACAGGGCTTTGGCAGACGGCGTGCGGAAACCTTCAGCGTATTGGCCGAACCAGGTGTAGTTGTCGGTCAGGGCGTAGGTCAGGCCGAACTTGGGTGTTACGCGGTTCCAGGTCTTGTCTTTGCCGTCGACGGTATAGGCGCCGGTCGGGTTGACGGTGTTGAGGAATTCCTGGGTCAGCTTGGGCTTGAGCCGGGTGTAGTCATAACGCACGGCGGGCAGGAAGGTCCATTTGTCCCAGGTGATCTGGTCCTGGGCGAACAGCGAGTAGGTGTTGATGGTCGGGTCGGGGAAGTCGCTGGCCTTCTTCACGCTGTCGCTCGCTTGCGGGCTTGGCGCGCCAATGGCGGTGCAGCCGGCACCAATGGCCAGGCACGAGGCCGAGCCTTCGCGTGAACCGGTGACTTTCTGCTGCTTGAGGGTGGTGCCGTAGGTGACTTGGTGGTCGGTCTCACCCAGGCTGAAAGCCTTGTCCAACTGAGCGTCGAAGACCCACTGTTTTTCTTCGTAAAGGGTGTCGCGGGTGCGCAGCACGCGACGGCCGGCCTGGTAGATTTCAGCGGTGGTCTGGTCGGTCTTGGCGATCTGGTAGTTGAGGCTGGTCTTGATGCGGTCGGCAATCGGCGACTCCAGGGCGAAGGTGTTTTCCAGGCCGAAGCGCTCGCGGGTAATGGTGTCGTTACCGCGACGGTCGCGGTACAGGTTCATGCCCCGGCCACCGATGAACGGGCCGCCCACTGCGTTTTTCAGATTGACGTCGCGGTCATCCTTGAACTTCTCGTAGGTCAGGCCCAAGCGGTTGTCATCGCCATAGTTCCAGCCCAGCTTGGCCAGCACGTTGGTGGTGCGCGCATCTTCCGGGTTGGCGCCGGTACGGGCCAGGCCGGTGGCGTTATTGCCGTCGTAGGACTCGGTTTCATGGCCGTTGCGCTGGCTCAGGTGCAGCAAACCGTCGAAGTCCTGCACACGCCCGGCGAAGGTGCCGGAGGTCAGCCAGCTCTCGTCGGCGGAGCTGTAGCCGGTCTTCAGGCGGGCGCCGACGTCCTGGCCTGGCTTGATGATGTCGTCCGGGTCGAGGGTGAAATAACTCACCGCGCCGCCGATGGCACTGCTGCCGTACAGGGCCGAGGCCGGACCGCGCAGGATCTCCACGCGCTTGACGATTTCGGGGTCGACGTAGTTGCGGCGGGTCTTGGCGTAGGGGCCGTTGAAGAAGTTGTCGGGCACTTCGACGCCATCCACCTGGGTGAGCACGCGGTCGCCGTCGATGCCACGAATGTTGTAGCCCGCGTTACCCGAGCGGGTACCGGCGCCGCCGACCGAGACGCCGGGTTCGTAGCGCACCAGTTCACGGATGGTGTTGACGTTCTGGCGGTCCAGCTCTTCGCGATCATGCACGCTGACGGTGCTCGGTACGCTGTTCACATCCTGTTCATTGCGGGTGGCGCTGATGGTCACCTGTTGCAGGGCGAGGACGCTGCCGGCGCTACGTTTTTCCAGCACGATGCTGTTATTACCCAGTTTGCGATAGCTCAGGTTGGTCCCCACCAACAGCCGGTCCAGGGCTTTTTCCGCTGGCAGTGGGCCGCGTACGCCCGGGGACGAAACGCCCTGGCCCAGTTCGGCCGGCAGGCCGACTTGCCAGCCGGTCACTGCGGTAAAGGCGTTGAGTGCCGACACCAGTGGCTGCTGTTCAATGCTGAAGGTGTAATTGGCGTGGCTGCGAGCGGCAGGTTCGGCGGCGGTGGCGCTCATGACGGGCGCGCCAGCCAGCAGGATCGCGGCGGTCAGCAAGGACAAAACGGGCGAAGCAGACCGGCGGTTGAAACGAGAGGACATCGAGAGCGCTCCGGGATACGAATCTTATAGTTGCGAACCGAACCAAATAGGAATCAGTTGCATTGGCTATAACGAGACGTATCGCCGGTTAACATCGAGTAAAAATAATTCTCATTTAGTTCAGGATCACCAGCGCCGGGTACTCCGACAGCTTGGCCGAGGTGATGTGGGCCAGGGAGCGCACCACGTCCAGGGGTTGGTCAAGGCGGTAGTTGCCGGTGACGGCGACGCTGGCCAGTTGCTCGTTGTTGTTGACGATCCAACCTGGGTAATAGCGGCGCAGTTCAGCCAGTACTTCGCTCAGCGGGCAGTTTTCGAACACCAGCCGGCCCTGCACCCAGGCCAGGTCCTTGCTGGTATCGAGCTTGGCCGGTTGGCCGAAACCCTTGGGGCCGATGCGGATGCTTTGCCCGGCGCTCAGGCGCACACGGGCATCGTCGAACGTGTTGCTCAGGTCGACATCGCCGCGCTGCACTTGAACCTGGGCTTCGCCATTGAGGTAGCGCACGGCAAAGGCGGTATCACGCACGCTGGCGCGCACCGGCCCGGCGTCGATCTCCAGGGGCAGGCCACGGGAGGGTGCTATTTCAAAGAACGCTTCGCCCTGGTACAGGCGGGCAATGCGCTGGTGATCCTTGATGGTGCTGGAAAACGCCGAGTTGGTGTTCAGCAGCACCTTGGAGCCATCGTCCAGTTGCAGGCGCTGGCGCTCGCCCACCACCGTCAGATGGTCGGCCTGCAAGCGCACCGGCAGGTTGCTGAAACTGAACAGGCCGACCAGCAACACGGCGGCGGTGGCCAGGGGTTTCCAGTGCGGTCTGATCCGCCGCCAGCCGCTGGGCTTACGCGGTGCGGCGAGGGCCACGGCGGCGCTGTGCACCGGCGCGTCACCCCAGGCGGCCTGGGCCTTGCTGAAGGCGTGGACGTGGGCCGGGTCCTGGGCCAGCCAGGCGTCGAACGCGGCCTGCTGCCCAGGTTGCGGGCACTGCAAGGCGATCAGCCAGTCGAGGGCTTGGTCCATGGCCGCGTCTTGCAACACCTCATGAGCCAACGCATGGGGGCGCAGTTTATTCGGGTCCGTCACGGTGTTCCTCGGGTCTTCGCCACGTTCTATTCATTTTTCCTACAGCTTGGATCGACACCTCTGTCGGGTGAAGCTTAAGGCTGATCCAGCCGTTCGGCCACACCCACACAGATAGCCATGATCAATTTGAGTTCCTTTTGCACCGTGCTCAAGGACACACCCAACTGATCGGCAATCTCCTGGTAGCTGCAACCGTGCAGGCGGCTGAGGATGAAAATCCGCTGCTGGCGGGCGCTCAACTGGCCGAGGCTGACACTCAAGTGCTCCAGCAGTTGCTCGGCCTGGGTGGCTTCCTCCGGCGTGCTGGCCGGCGCGGCGACGCTTTGCAGGACATCCAGCGGGACATCCTCCTGCAGGGTACGCGCCTGAATCCTGCGCGAGCGCAAATGATCCAGCGCCAGGTTACGCGCTGTCTGGTAAACAAAGGGTTCAAGATGGTCGATTGGCCGCTCGCTCAGGGCCCGAGTCACGCGCAGGTAGGTTTCCTGCAACAGGTCCTCTGCAGTGCTGTGGTTATGCACCATGCGTTGCAGGGTTCGTAGCAGGATCACCCGTTGGGTGAGGAAGACGTGGTTGAAGCGAGATTGGCTCACAATGATACCAGACCGATTTGCAGTGAATGATAATGCTTATCATCAACTGAAATGGCAAGTGGCACGTTTGGCTGTAGGAGCTAGCTTGCTCGCGAAGGTCGTCAACGATAACGCTGACAACCTGGGTAAACGCGGTGACTACGCGTTCTTCGCGAGCAAGCTCGCTCCTACAGGATGCCGAGGCTTATTCGGCGTTACACAGCGCCAGGCAGTTATCCAGCATACGGTTGGAGAAACCCCACTCGTTGTCGTACCACGCCAGCACTTTGAGCAATTTGCCGCTGACCTTGGTGTGATTGGCGTCGAAGATCGACGACAGCGGGTTATGGTTGAAGTCGCTGGAAACCAGCGGCAGGGTGTTGTAGCCGAGGATCTTCGAATGCTGGCTGGCGTGTTTGAGCAGGGCGTTGACCTCATCGGCCGTGGCTTCTTTCTTCAGCTGCACGGTGAGGTCCACCAGGGACACGTTGATCACCGGTACACGCACCGCCATGCCGGTCAGCTTGCCTGCCAGTTCCGGCAGCACCAGGCCCACCGCTTCAGCGGCGCCGGTCTTGCTCGGGATCATGTTCTGAGTGGCCGAACGCGCGCGGTACGGGTCGGTGTGGTACACGTCGGTGAGGTTCTGGTCGTTGGTGTAGGCGTGGATGGTGGTCATCAGCCCGCTTTCGATGCCTAGCTCGCGATGCAGCACCTGGGCCACTGGTGCCAGGCAGTTGGTGGTGCACGACGCGTTGGAAATGATCTGGTGGGACTGACGCAAAATGTCATGGTTTACCCCGTAGACCACCGTGGCGTCCGCGCCTTTGGCCGGGGCGGAGATGATCACCTTGCGCGCGCCGGCGCTAATATGGGCGGCAGCCTTGTCACGGTCGGTGAACAGGCCGGTGCATTCGAACACCACGTCAATCTTGTGCGCAGCCCACGGCAGGTCGGCGGGGTTGCGAATGGCACTCACGGCAATCCGGTCACCATTGACGGTCAGGCTTTCCTGATCGTGGGCAACCTCTGCGTCGAAAGTGCCGTGTACGGTGTCGTACTTGAGCAGGTGGGCATTGATCGAGCTGTCGCCCAAATCGTTGATGGCGACGATCTGCAAATCCTGGCGATAGCCTTGGGTATACAGTGCGCGCAGGACATTACGGCCGATACGGCCAAAACCATTGATTGCGATTCGAAGAGTCATCGGAAAGTGCCTGTCGTCGATTTGTTGTAAGAATTACAAGATTATTCGCATAAAAATAGAAAACAAGCCTTTTTAGTGGCAATATTTTGTTCAATCTACAACGAGTGACCTGAATCAACTGGTCCGATGATCCAAACGACCCCCTGCCATCCCATGAGCCGTGGGCGTTTGATCAGCATAGACTCTCAGGTCGCCACATCCGTTAGCCTGGAGTTCTATACATGCATCCCCGCGTTCTTGAGGTCACCGAACGGCTTATCGCCCGCAGCCGCGCCACCCGCGAGGCTTACCTTGCGCTCATTCGCGGCGCAGCCAGCGACGGTCCGATGCGCGGCAAGCTGCAATGCGCCAACTTCGCCCACGGCGTGGCCGGTTGCGGCACCGAAGACAAAAACAGCCTGCGCATGATGAATGCCGCCAACGTGGCAATTGTTTCTTCTTATAACGACATGCTTTCGGCGCATCAGCCCTACGAGCATTTCCCCGAACAAATCAAAAAGGCCCTGCGCGAAGTCGGCTCGGTCGGCCAGTTCGCCGGCGGCACCCCCGCCATGTGCGACGGCGTGACCCAGGGCGAGCCGGGCATGGAGCTGAGCCTGCTCAGCCGTGAAGTCATTGCCATGTCCACGGCGGTAGCGCTGTCCCACAACATGTTCGACGCCGCGCTGATGCTGGGCATCTGCGACAAGATCGTCCCTGGCCTGATGATGGGCGCGCTGCGCTATGGCCACCTGCCGATGATCTTCGTGCCGGGCGGGCCGATGCCGTCGGGTATCTCCAACAAGC
The DNA here is from genome assembly GCF_014268375.2 of Pseudomonas salmasensis. Classification (NCBI taxonomy): domain Bacteria; kingdom Pseudomonadati; phylum Pseudomonadota; class Gammaproteobacteria; order Pseudomonadales; family Pseudomonadaceae; genus Pseudomonas; species Pseudomonas salmasensis. Next base: position 2,289,185 of record NZ_CP077083.1, on the reverse strand, counting down.
AGAAGGCCGATGTGCGCCAGCGCTATGCCGAAGGCAAGGCCAGCCGCGAAGAACTGCTGGAATCGGAGATGAAGTCCTACCACAGCCCCGGCACCTGCACCTTCTACGGCACCGCCAACACCAACCAGTTGCTGATGGAAGTCATGGGCCTGCACTTGCCGGGCGCTTCGTTCGTCAACCCGTACACGCCACTGCGCGATGCGTTGACCCGCGAAGCCGCGCACCAGGTCACGCGCTTGACCAAGGCCAATGGCAACTTCACGCCCATTGGCGAGATTGTCGACGAGAAGTCCATCGTCAACTCCATCGTTGCGCTCAACGCCACCGGCGGCTCCACCAACCACACCCTGCACATGCCGGCCATCGCCATGTCGGCAGGCATCATCCTGACCTGGCAGGACATGGCCGACCTTTCCGAGGTGGTGCCGACCCTGTCCCACGTGTATCCAAACGGCAAGGCTGACATCAACCACTTCCAGGCGGCGGGCGGTATGTCGTTCCTGATCCGCGAACTGCTCGAAGCCGGCCTGCTTCACGAAGACGTCAACACCGTGGCCGGCAAGGGCCTGAGCCGCTATATCCAGGAACCTTTCCTGGTCGACGGCGAACTGGTCTGGCGCGACGGCCCGATCGAAAGCCTCGACGAAACCATCCTGCGCCCCGTGGCCCGTGCGTTCTCGCCGGAAGGCGGTTTGCGCGTGATGGAAGGCAACCTTGGCCGTGGCGTGATGAAGGTTTCGGCGGTGGCCCCGGAGCATCAGGTGGTCGAAGCGCCGGCGGTGGTGTTCCAGGACCAGCAGGACCTGGCCGATGCCTTCAAGGCCGGCCTGCTGGAAAAAGACTTCGTCGCGGTAATGCGCTTCCAGGGGCCGCGCTCCAACGGCATGCCGGAATTGCATAAGATGACGCCGTTCCTGGGCGTGTTGCAGGACCGTGGTTTCAAAGTGGCACTGGTGACAGACGGGCGAATGTCCGGCGCGTCGGGTAAGATCCCTGCCGCGATCCACGTCAACCCCGAAGCCCAGAGCGGCGGGCCGCTGGCGCGAGTCCAGGATGGCGATATCATCCGTGTGGATGGCGTTACCGGCACCCTGGAGCTTAAGGTGGACGCCGAAGTATTTGCAGCGCGCACGCCTGCCACGGGCCTGTTGGGCAATAACGTGGGAGCCGGTCGCGAGCTGTTTGCATTCATGCGCTTGGCCGCAAGCTCCGCAGAGCAGGGCGCCAGCGCCTTTACCTCTGCCTTGGAGACGCTTAAGTGAAGCTTGCGCTGGTCGGTGATATCGGGGGGACTAACGCCCGTTTTGCGTTATGGCGGGATCAGGAACTGCATTCGATCCGCGTGCATGCCACGGCGGATCACGGCAGCCCTGAAGAGGCGATCAAGGTCTATCTCAAAGAAGAAGGCCTGCAAATCGGCGACATCGGTGCGGTGTGCCTGTCGGTGGCCGGGCCGGTGAGCGGCGATGAATTCAAGTTCACCAACAACCACTGGCGCCTGAGCAAAACCGCGTTTTGCCAGGCCCTGCAGGTGGATGAGCTGTTGCTGGTCAACGATTTCTCGGCCATGGCCCTGGGCATGACCCGGCTCAAACCCGACGAATTCCGTGTGGTCTGCGAAGGCACGCCGGAACCCTTGCGCCCGGCCGTGGTGATCGGCCCGGGCACCGGCCTTGGCGTCGGCACCTTGCTGGACCTGGGCGCAGGCCGCTGGGTAGCGTTGCCGGGGGAGGGTGGGCATGTCGACCTGCCTCTGAGCAGCCCACGGGAAACCCAGCTGTGGCAGCACATCTATAGCGAGATCGGGCATGTCAGCGCCGAAACCGCATTGAGCGGTGGCGGCTTGCCGCGGCTGTACCGGGCTATTTGTGCGGTGGATGGGCATGCGCCGGTGCTGGACACCCCCGAAGCCATCACGGCGGCGGGCCTGGCCGGTGACCCGGTGGCCATGGAAGTCTTGGACCAGTTCAGCATCTGGCTGGGCCGGGTGGCGGGCAATAACGTCTTGACCACCGGTGGGCGCGGTGGCGTGTACATCGTGGGTGGGGTGATACCGAGGTTTGCCGACTTCTTTATCAACAGCGGTTTCGCCAAAAGCTTTGCGGATAAAGGCTGCATGAGCGACTACTTCAAGGGTATTCCGGTGTGGCTGGTGACGGCGCCGTATTCCGGGTTGACTGGGGCGGCTGTGGCGCTTGAGCAAGCCTTTGCATAGGTCATAATGGCGCCATCGCAGGCAAGCCAGCTCCCACCGTCTGGAATGCATTCCAAGTGTGGGAGCTGGCTTGCCTGCGATGGCGGCCTAAAGGGCACCCGATGATTTAAGCCAGGCCATAACAACAAGGAGGCCCCCGTGAGCGTAATCAGTAAATCCATTCTCCTCGTCGACGACGACAAGGAAATCCGCGAATTGCTGCAAACCTACCTCAGTCGCGCCGGCTTCCAGGTCCGTGGCGTAGCCGACGGCGCAGGGTTCCGCCAGGCCATGAACGAGGCGCCGTGCGACCTGGTCATCCTCGATGTCATGTTGCCAGACGAAGACGGCTTCAGCCTGTGCCGCTGGATCCGCCAGCACCCGCGCCAGGCGCAGGTGCCGATCATCATGCTCACCGCCAGTTCCGACGAAGCCGACCGCGTGATCGGCCTGGAGCTGGGCGCCGATGACTATATCGGCAAACCCTTCAGCCCCCGCGAGTTGCAGGCGCGCATCAAGGCATTGCTGCGCCGCTGCCAGTTCGGCCAGGAGCGCAGCAGCGGCGGCGATGTGTGGGTGTTCGATGAATGGCGCCTGGATATGATCAGCCACCGTTTGTTTCATGTGGATGGTGAAGAGGTGATCCTCTCCGGCGCTGACTTTGCCTTGCTCAAGTTATTTCTCGACCACCCGCAGCAGATTCTCGACCGTGACACCATCGGCAACGCTACCCGTGGCCGCGACCTGATGCCCTTGGACCGGATCGTCGACATGGCCGTCAGCCGCCTGCGCCAGCGCTTGCGCGACACCGAGAAACCACCGCGGCTGATCCGCACCGTGCGTGGCAGCGGCTATCAACTGGCAGCCAGCGTGGTTGCCGGCAATGCCCACTGAACCGCTGAACGAACGCCGTCGCCGCTTGCCGGTACCCCGCTCGCTGCTGGGGCGCATGTTACTGCTGACCTTGCTGGCGGTGCTGTTCGCCCAGGCGCTGTCCAGCGTGATCTGGGTGTCGCAATTGCGCGCCACCCAGCTTGAGGGCCTGGTCACCAGCGCCCGCAGCCTGGCGCATTCAATGACCGCCAGCGTGAGTTATTTTCGTTCGCTGCCGGTGGCCTATCGCCCGTTGGTGCTGGACCAGTTGCGCAGCATGGGCGGCACGCGTTTTGTCGTGACCCTCAATGATCGCCCGCTGGACATGCAAATACTGCCGGAAACCCCGCGCAAGCAGGCGGTGCTGGTGGCGGTGGATGAAGTGCTGCGCCAGACCCTGGGTGCCGACGTGCACATCTCGGTGGAGTTCGTCAGCGCCGAAGACCTGCGCATCTTCAATGCCGGCCTGAAGCTCGACGAACTGCCACGCTCCTGGGCCCATTACGCGCTGACCCTGGAGCCGGTGAACCCGCCGGTGCTGGTCACCCAGATCCAATTGGCGCCCGGCGAGTGGCTGTACATCGCCTCGCTGTTGCCCGAGCCCTACACCAGCCTGGAAGAACAAGGCCTGCCTTCCCAGCAGGTGTGGTTTATCGTGCTCACCAGCGGTTTTCTGCTGCTGTTCATCGGCCTGCTGGTGCACTGGCAAAGCCGGCCGCTCAAGCGCCTGGCGCGCGCGGCGCGGGACATGTCCCTGGGCGCCGATGTGGAGCCGGTGGCTGAAGGCGGCGGCAGTGAAGTGGTGGAAGTGGGCCGTGCATTCAATGCCATGCGTGAACGCATCAGCCGTTACCTGACCGAGCGCAGTCAGCTGTTCAGCGCGATTTCCCACGACCTGCGCACGCCCATCACCCGCCTGCGCCTGCGCGTGGAATTACTGGAAGACGAGAACCTGCAAAACAAATTCGGCCGTGACCTGGATGAGCTGGAATTGCTGGTCAAGGGCGCACTGCAATGCGTGAAAGACACCGACATCCACGAAAACATCCAGCCGGTGGACCTCAACCACGTCCTCGAATGCCTGGTGGAGCCGTACCTGGCACCCCATGGCAATGGCCGAGTGACCCTCGATGGCGCGGCGCTGTCAGCCTACCCAGGCAAGCCACTGGCGCTCAAGCGTTGCATCGGCAACCTGATCGACAACGCGCTCAAGTACGGGCAGAACGCGCATTTGCATATCGAGGACGATGGCGTGCAGTTCATCCTGCACGTGGATGATGAGGGCCCCGGCGTGCCGCAGCAGCGACTGGAGCAAGTGTTTGAACCGCACTTTCGCCTGGCCGGCCAGCAGCAGGGTTACGGGTTGGGGTTGGGGATTGCGCGCAACATTGCCCACAGCCATGGGGGCGAAGTGAGTTTGCAGAACCTGCGCGAAGGCGGCCTGCGCGTCACCTTGCAACTTCCCCGCGGATTAGACTGAATATACGCAGGACTACTGTGGGAGCTGGCTTGCCTGCGAAGGCGGCCTGACAGGCAACACAGTTGGACCGGGTACATATCCGTTATTTAGGTAACGGCCACTTAGGGTTCCGCTCTGACAGCGGCTCACTTTTGAAAAGCGCAAAAGTAAGCAAATGTATGGTCAGCCCACCTCCTGCAACCACAGGCGATGAGCGGTAAAGCATGCTTGCGCTAATGTATCCGGGCTCATAGTTGGCAGTTTCACCGCTCGGCCCTTGATGAATAGTCGCTCCCGCCTGTCCTTGAAAAACGCTTCAGCTTCGAAAGCTGTTTTGCTTACCAGGTTTTCAAGCAGGATCTGAGCTGTTTATCGTCATCATCGTTGTCGTCGCAAAAGCCGGTAGTGTTTCGCTCAAGTCACCAACTGCGCGTTGTAGCTGCCTCCACGAGCTAAAACGGCCCATACGATTCTTGCCAATTTATTGGCTAAGGCGCAGGCAACCTTGTTTGGGTGCTTTCGTGCAAGGAGGTCTCTGCACCACCTTCCAAGAGCATCGTTGCGTTTGTCGATCCGCACCAACACTGCCCGCGAACCTTGGACCAGAAGCTTTCGAAGATACTTATCACCACGTTTGCTGATGTTCAAAAGGACGGTTTGGTCGCCTGTTGAGTATTGCCTCGGCACCAGTCCTAGCGAAGCGGCAAAGTCTCGAGCCGAATGAAAATTGGAAGCGTCCCCGATGTCGGCCAGCAGCGCGCTAGCGATGATCGGGCCGATGCCGGGGATGCTCATTAAGCGTGTTCCCGCATCATCAGCTGCCACTTGCTCTTTGATACTTCGGTCAATTGCCTTTATTTCCCCGGTGAGCCGTTTGATCTCTTCCAGCAGATATTCAATATCGCACTTCAGCTGTTGAGGCAGCTCTGCGGCAGGATCGTCCAGAATTTGGTGAATCTGATTCATCGCCGCTTTTGTCGCAGGCAACGCAATTCCAAACTCAAGCAAGAACCCATGAATGCGATTTATGGTTTGAGTTCGATGACCTACCAGCGCCTCTCGAAGGCGGTGCTGGGTCGAAAGCACTTGCTGCTCCACTGTCTTGATCGCGACGTAGCGCGTTCTGGGGCGGGACGCGGCTTCACAGATGGCAGCAGCATCGATGTAGTCGTTTTTATTGCCGGTAACGTAAGGTTTTACATGTTGCGGCGCGATCAACTTCACTTGATGCCCGAAAGATATAAGTTTTCTGGCAAGCCAGTGCGAACCGCCGCAAGACTCCATCACGATGGTGCAAGGCTTTAGTTTTGCAGCGAACTCAAGCAAGCGATTGCGATTGAATTTCTTGCGTAGTACTTCATGGCCTTTGCCGTTGTGCCCGATGAGATGAAAAGTGCTTTTTCCAATATCCAGGCCAAGCAGTTCCAAGGTGTCCATGAGAGGTCTCCTCAAGTAAGTGAGAACCCCGGTAAGTCTAGATTTACCGGGGTTCCCGTGCCGGGCTGACCATCTCATTAACGCTCTTGCCCCACCACTCGGCACCTCGCCTAGGCTCGGTGTGCCCGTAATCCGCCAGTGATTTGGGGGGCCGCCGCCACGCGCCATCCATGGCGCGGGGCGGCTAAACCGGCATCCCTGCCGGTTTACCCCCCAAATCCCTGTCGAATTCCGGCCAGCGTGGTTTAACGGGGCGCCTAAGATCAAGATCAAAAGCAGATCAAGAGCAAGAGCGGCTCGCTTCGCATCGTGGTTACCGTCTGCTGTTACAACCCGCAAAGTTGTGTAGATACCTATGCTGCGATGACGGTGGGTCAGTTAATACAAAAGTGACTGACACACCGCCATCGCAGGCAAGCCAGCTCCCACATTTTGCTACGCGTGCATCAGATGCTTTGACGCAGTCTGGCCAAGTCGCGCAGCGGCGGCGCACCGAACAACCGGCTGTACTCCCGGCTGAACTGCGACGGGCTTTCATACCCCACCCGATACCCCGCCGCCGAAGCCTCCAGCCCTTCGGCAATCATCAGCCGCCGGGCTTCCTGCAAGCGCAGTTGCTTCTGGTATTGCAGCGGGCTCATGGCCGTGATCGCTTTGAACCGATGGTGTAAGGTCGAGACGCTCAGGTTCACTTCCTTGGCCAGGTCGTCGATACGCAGTGGCTGCTCATAGTTGCCGTTCAGCCATTTGATCGCCTGGCTCACCCGATGGCTCTGGCTGTTAGTCACCGCAATTTCATACAGGCGATAACCCTGCGGGCCACGCAGCAAACGGTAGAGAATTTCACGGTTGATCAAGGGCGCGAGCATCGCGATGTCTTTCGGGGTGTCCAGCAAGCGGGTCAGGCGCAGCACCGCGTCGAGCAATGCGTGATCGATGCGGTCGACGTACATGCCTCGTGAGGTCGGGCGCGAGGGCACGCCCATTGGCCCGGCCTCTGCGATCAGCGCGGTGAGCTGCGCCGGGTCGATATTGATGCGCACCGAGAGGTTCGGGTCCTCGGCGGTGGCGTCGATGATGCGGCCGGCCACCGGCATTGCCACCGAGAACACCAGGTAGTTGAGCGGGTCGTAGGCAAAGATCTCGTCGGCCAGGCGTACTTCCTTGCTGCCACTGGCAAGGATGCACAGTGCGGGTTCCACCAACACCGGCATGAAATCCCGTGGCGCGTTGTGGCGGTTCAGGTACAGCGAGGTGATCGCCGTGCCGTAGGAGCCGTCCTCCCAGGTATGGCGGTGCACGATACTGGCCAGCTCGGCGCGTTGTTTCTCCATCTCGGCATCGAGGGGAACGGACTTGGATTCGGGCGACGGCATGGGGCGTCCTCTACACGCTGCTTTGATGGGCTCAGCTTAGCGGCGGCTTTTCAAAAAGTGTTACGTCGATTCTGCAGCATCCTTGCCTGATCCTGCGAGATAGCGTGAATCAGGCAAGTGCGCAGCCTGTCATCTGCCTGAAACATGGGGCCTGTGCCTGGAATAAATGCTGGGGCCGGACGTCCTCCCTACGCTTCTCGCAGGATTGTGCAATAAGCCTGCAGGAATTGACTAACCGCGCCCACCCCCGCGCCGTTATCTTTGATCCTGTGGCAACACGCCCTCATTGTGCTTGCCGAGCATCACTTCTCAACGGGAGAGTCGAACATGTCCACCCCCATTCCCGCGAGCCATATGGCCTTTATCCGTGCCCGTAGCGGGTGCAGCACCGAACTCGGTGCACGCTTGAGCAGTTTGATTGAACCGGGTCGCCAGGCCCAGGGTTGCCTGCAATTCTCGTTGCAGCATTCCCAGGTCGACCCCGATGTCTGGCTGGTGTCCGGGTTCTGGAGCAGCGAGCAGGCCATGAGCGCCTACTTCAGCTCTCCTGCCCTGATGATCTTCACTGAGCTATTGAACGACATGGTCGTACGCAGCATGGACTTCCAGACCTTTACCGACGCATCGGCCGTACAGGCCTACGGCGAGTACCTGCAACTGGCCGGTTAACGGTTAGAATGGCCGACTTTCCATTGGCCAGGACCTGCAACATGGCACGTAAGCAATTTGCCCACCACGAAGCCGTTTCCGCCGTAGTACCGGGCGAAGGTGGCTACAGCGCCGCCGTCGCCGTCAAGGCACTGGATGGCATGGGCGCACCCAGGTTTCACAAGATCCTTGATGGGCAGACGTTCAAGACGGCTTCGGATGCCGATGATGCGGCGACGCTGCAACTTGAGCATCTGGTCGATGTGGATGCAGAAGGCCAACTGAGCTGGGCTCCCGCCGCACTGTAGGAGCGAGCTTGCTCGCGAAAAACTCAAGAGCACCGCGTTCAGCCTGGTGCCCCGCGTTATCGTTGGCGATCTTCGCGAGCAAGCTCGCTCCTACAGGGGCTATTGAGGTCTGTACATTTTGAACAGGGCCTCAGGCCCCAGCTGAAAATAATCCGCCGGGCCACCCCCACGCAAAATCGGCTCGGCGGCAGCGGTGTCGTAGATCCCGTCCTTGAGCAACCACTTGGCGATGTGCACCGCAACCACCTCGCCCAGCACCAACCAGCTCGGCACCAATGCCTTGTCAGCACGTTGCAACTGGATGATCTGCGTCACCTTGCACTCGAACGACACCGGGCTCTCGCCCACCCGTGGTACGCCAACGATTTTCGAAGCCACTGGCGTCAGGCCGGAGAGTTCGAATTCATTCACCTCGGGCGATACTGCCGCGCAGCTCTGATTCATCTGCTCGGCCAGCGGGCGGGTGGCCAGATTCCAGACGAATTCGCCGGTCTGTTCGATATTGTTCAGGCTGTCTTTACGCCCGACACTGGAAAACCCAATGATCGGCGGAATGTAGTTGAAGGCGTTGAAGAAACTGTAGGGCGCCAGGTTCAGGCGGCCTTCGCGGTCGTGGGAGGAGATCCAGCCAATCGGGCGTGGGCCGACGATGGCATTGAACGGGTCATGGGGCAGGCCGTGGCCGTTGGCGGGTTCGTAAAAGTGGATATCGTCGGACATGGCCCTGTTCTGCTCTCGATTCTGGGGCCTCCATCATATCCAATGTGGGAGCGGGCTTGCTCGCGAATGCGGTGTGCCAGTCAATGAACCTATCGACTGACACTCCGCTTTCGCGAGCAAGCCCGCTCCCACAGTTTTTACTGCATTAGGCTGTTAGTCGGTGGTGATTCGAGAGTGTTTACGCGTGTCTTTCATGGTCACGTACACCATCAACGACACCGCGATACACGCCGTCACGTACCAGTAGTAGCCGGTTTCCATGCCGATGCTCTTGAACCACAGTGCGATGTATTCAGCGGTACCGCCGAAGATCGACACGGTCAGGGCATACGGCAGGCCTACGCCCAGCGCACGGATTTCAGTCGGGAACAGCTCGGCCTTCACCACGGCGTTGATCGAGGTGTAGCCGCTGACGATGATCAGCGCTGCCATGATCAGGAAGAACGCGCCCCACCAGCTCTGAATGGTGTGCAGGGTGGTGAGGATCGGCACGGTGAACAGGGTGCCAAGCACGCCGAAGGCGATCAGGATCGGGCGGCGGCCGATTTTATCCGACAGCCCGCCGATGATCGGTTGCAGGCACATGAACAGAAACAGCGTCGCCGCCGAGATGGTGGTGGAGTCGGAGATGCTCATGCCGACGGTGTTCACCAGGTATTTCTGCATGTAGGTGGTGTAGGTGTAGAACGCCAGGGTGCCGCCCATGGTCAGGCCGACCACGGTCAGCAGTTCCTTGGGGTGGCGCATCAAGGTGCGCATTGCGCTTTCCTTGGCTTTTTCTTTTTTGGTGAACGACTCGGTTTCTTCCATGCCACGACGCAGGTACAGCGCGACCACGGCACACAGGGCGCCGATGGCGAACGGGATGCGCCAGCCCCAGGCGTACAACTGCTCGGTGGTGAGTACCTGTTGCAGCACGATCAGCACCGCCAGCGCGATGAGCTGGCCGGAGATCAGGGTCACGTACTGGAAGCTGGAGTAGAAACCGCGACGTTCCTTGGTGGCCATTTCACTCAGGTAAGTGGCAGAGGTGCCGTATTCGCCGCCGACCGACAGGCCCTGCAGCAGGCGGGCAAACACCAGCAGGATCGGCGCACCGATACCAATGACTTCATAGCCTGGGCTCAGGGCAATCAGCAGCGAGCCGAAGCACATCAGGTAGACCGAGGCCATCAAGGCTTTTTTACGCCCGACTTTGTCGGCGTACAGGCCCATCAGCCAGCCACCGATCGGGCGCATCAGGAAGCCCACGGCGAAGATCGCGGCGGTGTTGAGCAGTTGGGCAGTGGTGTCGCCCTTGGGGAAGAAGGCTTTGGCAAAATACAGCGAGAAGGCGGCGTAGACGTACCAGTCGTACCATTCGACCATGTTGCCGACTGATCCGCTGAAAATCGACTTGATGCGGCTGGAGGTGGTGCGCTCCTGCGCTTTTGCGGCCGTCGATCCCAGAGGCACGGTGTTGGAGTTATCCATTGAAGGATCCTTCATCTAGTTGTTTTTATGGAGCGGCGCGTGCGCAGCCTGTTGGGGCTATAGCAGGAGCTGTGCCAGGTAGAGGAAGGCCCGCAATAGAAGGGTTGTGGGATTTTTTTGAGCGGAAAGTCGCTGATGGTTTTTGGGTAATGAGCGGAAATCCGCTTATGGCTGCCGACGCCATCGCAGGCAAGCCAGCTCCCACACCTGCTTGTGTTCACAGATCAAAATGTGGGAGCGGGCTTGCCCGCGATGGCGATTCAAAGGCCGCTACACAAACATCTCCCTCACCAACCCATGCCGCTGCATCTTCTCATTGAAGGTACGGCGCGGCAGTTGCAACTCGGCCAGCACCGCCTTGATATCGCCCTTGTGACGCGTCAACGCGGCCTTCAGGCAGTGTGCCTCGAACGCCTCCTGCTGCGCTGCCAACGACTGCCCGGCTTCGATCCCTTGCGGTTCCGGCTCGTCCAGCCCCAACACCTGGCGCTCGGCGACGTTGGCCAGTTCGCGCACATTGCCCGGCCAGTCATGGCTGAGCAGGCGCCCCAGCTGCGGCCCACTCAAGGGCTCGACCTGGCGGCCCAGACGCTCGGCGGCGCTTTGCGCAAAATGCTCGTACAGCAGCGGAATATCTTCGCGACGTTCACGCAATGGCGGCAGGCGCAGTTGGGCGACGTTGAGCCGATAGGCCAGGTCTTCGCGAAAGCGCCCGGCGCGGGCCTCTTCTAGCAGGTCGGGCTTGGTGGCGGCGATGATGCGCAGGTCCACATGGATACTCTGGTTGGAGCCCAGCCGCTCAAGCTTCTGCTCTTGCAACACACGCAGCAATTTCACCTGTTGGGCCAGGGGCATGCTTTCGATTTCATCCAGGAACAAGGTGCCGCCGTGGGCATATTCCAGCTTGCCGATACGTTTGCCCTGGGCGCCGGTGAAGGCGCCGCTTTCATGCCCGAACAGCTCGGCTTCGAACAACTGCTCGGGGATCGCCGCACAATTGAGGGCCACGAAGGGCTTCTTGGCGCGTGGGCCGAAGTCATGCAGGCAGCGGGCGACCAGCTCCTTGCCGCTGCCGGTCTCGCCACGAATCAGCACATTGACCGGCAAACTCGCCAGGTCCAGCACTTGGCGGCGCAAACTTTGCAGGCCCTTGGACACGCCCAGCAGGCTGGACTCCAACTGCGCGCGATGATCGGCCTGTTGATGCAGGCGGCGGTTTTCCAGGATCAGGCCGCGCTTGTCCAGTGCCCGGCGCAGGCTGTTGAGCAAGGCGTCGGGGCTGAAGGGTTTTTCCAGGAAGTCGTAGGCCCCGTCGCGCATCGCTTCGACGGCCATTGGCACGTCGCCATGGCCGGTGAGCAAAATCACCGGCAAATCGGCATCGCGGCGCTGCACCTCGGCCAACAGCTCAAGGCCGCTGAGCCCTGGCATGCGCACGTCGCTCAGAATCACCCCGGCAAAGTCTCTGGGCAGTTGCGCCAGGCACTCTTCGGCGCGGCTGAACAACTGCACCTCAAACCCCGACAGGCTCAACCATTGCTCGACGGCCGTGCGAATACTGGCTTCGTCATCGACCACAATCACCGCGTTCAACATAGGTCTGGCGTCTCCAGGGCGATAGGCAGGGTCAAGGTGAAAATTGCGCCATCGCCACGGTTGGCGGCGCTCAGGCGGCCGCCCAGTTCATGCACGATAGCGTAGGACACCGCCAGCCCCAAGCCGAGCCCGTCGCCCACCGGTTTGGTGGTGAAAAACGGGTCGAACACGCTGCTCAAATGTTCTTCGGCAATCCCGCCGCCGCTGTCGCAGACGCTCAACTGCCACAGCTGCTGATCGGCGTGCAGGCGGATTTCCAGGCGCTTGCGCGGTTTGTCGGCCATGGCGTCCAGAGCGTTACGCAACAGGTTGATCAGTACCTGTTCGAGGCGGATCGCGTCGCCGCGTACCCAGGCCGGGCGGGTGAGGTCCAGCACCACACCGATGGCTTCGTCACGCAGGCGCGCATCGAGCAGGTGCAAGGATTGATCGACCACCGTCGCCAGGTCCAGCTTTTCGCGCAAGCCACTGGGGCTCTTGCGGGCGAAGGTCTTGAGGTGGCCGGTGAGCGCGGCCATGCGCGTGAGCATGTCATCCAATGGCGTGAGAGCCTTGTAGGCATCGTCCACGCGACCATGGTCGAGCAACAGCCGCAGCGTCGCCAGTTGCATGCGCTGGGCGGTTAGTGGCTGGTTGATTTCATGGGCGAGGGCGGCCGACATCTGCCCCAATGCCGCCAGCTTGGCCGACTGCACCAGGCCATCCTGAGCGGTGCGCAGGGCTTGTGTGCGTTCTTCGACCAATTGCTCCAGCTCTTCTCGGCTGCGCTGGCGCAAGCGGGCCAGGCGCCAACGCTGGCTGAGAAACAGCACCAGAAATACCAGGGCCAGCCACGAACCCGCAGCGGCAAGGCCCGCGTTGCGTTGGTCTTCAAAGGCAAACTGGGGTTTGCGCAACAGGTGCAGGGTCCAGCCTTCGCGCTTGAGCGGCAGCGACTCCCAGATGTAATTGGCGTTGCCGTCGGGGCCGTTGACGCGGATCAAGTGGCTGTTTTCGTCAAAGCGTTGCAGGGGCTGGGTGTCCAGTGGCTGCAGTTGCTTCTTGTCGTATTGCCGGGTGGCCTTGAGTTCAGCCAGGTCATTTTCGGACAACGGCCGCAGGTTGCGATAACGCCAGCCCGGTTGGTTGGCGATAAACACGATGCCCCGCGCATCGCTGACCAACAGCAGGTCATTGCCTTGGGCCCATTCGCGTTCCAGCTCGGGGAACTCCAGCTTGACCACCATGGCGCCGAGGAACTGCTCGTGCTCATCCACGACCGCGCTGGACAGGAAGTAACCCGGAATGCCCGTGGTCACCCCCACCGCATAAAAACGCCCGGTGCCCTGGCTCAAGGTTTGGCTGAAATACGGCCTGAACGCGTAATTGTGGCCGACATAACTGCTGGGCAGGTTCCAGTTGCTGGCGGCCACGGCCAGGCCGGTGCGGTCCATCAGTTCCAGGGTCGAAGACTGCGCGGCGCCGTTGATACGCTCCAGCTTGCGGTTGAGCCGGTCTTGCGTGGCGGCGTCCAGCGGGCCCTTCAAGGCGCTGATCATTTCCGAGTCCAGCGCCAGCACGGCGGGCAGGGCACGGTAGCGTTCGATCAGGGTGTGCAGCGAGTTGGCATACAGCGCGAGTTGCTGATTGGCACGGGCGGCGTCGTCCACCAAGGCCTGGCGTTCGGCATGGCGCGTGGCCAAGGCGGCGGCCAGCACCGCACCGGCGATGATCAACAGGGAATAGAAGGTCAGGCGCAGGGGGCGAGGGATCACGATCATACGATGATGAACAGGCACGGTAAGGGGCGAGCACCATAGCATGGGCGGCACATATCTTGTGGCCAAGGCGCTTGTGTGGGGGCTGGCTTGCCTGCGATGACGGCCTGCCAGCCGACGGCTATCTACCTGACACCGCACGATCCAACTATGGGAGCTGGCTTGCCTGCGATGACGGCCTGCCAGCCGACGGCTATCTACCTGACACCCCACGATCCCAATGTGGGAGCGGGCTTGCTCGCGAAGGCGGCCTGACAGTCTACGCAGTTGGATCGTGTACATATCCATTGCAGCGGTAACGGCCACTTAGGGTTCCGCCCTGACGGCGGCTCACTTTCGAAAAGCGCGAAAGTAAGCAAAGCGCTCTTGCCCCACCACTCGGCACCTCGCTTGGGCTCGGTGTGCCCGAACGCAGGCTTGAATCCGTGGGCCGCCGCCACGCGCCATCCATGGCGCGGGGCGGCTAACCCGGCGTCCTGCCGGGTTACCCACGAATTCAAGCCTGCGTTCGGCCAGCGTGGTTTAACGGGGCGCCTGAGATCAAGATCACAAGCAGATCAAGATCAAGAGCGGCTCGCTTCGCATCGTGGGTAGGGCATAAAAAAGGCGACTGGGCCATGGGGCCGCAGTCGCCTTTATGCTTGTGGAGAAAGTGCTTACTGCACTTCTACCGCCAGGCTGTCACTGATCTTTTTCTGCCAGATGGCAGGACCGGTGATGTGGACGGACTCACCTTTGCTGTCCACGGCAACGGTGACCGGCATGTCTTTCACGTCGAACTCGTAGATGGCTTCCATGCCCAGTTCGGCGAAGGCAACCACGCGCGACTTCTTGATGGCCTGGGCCACCAGGTAAGCGGCGCCGCCCACGGCCATCAGGTACACAGCCTTGTGGTCCTTGATCGCTTCGATGGCGGTCGGGCCGCGCTCGGATTTGCCTATCATGCCCAGCAGGCCGGTTTGCTCGAGGATCTGGCGGGTGAACTTGTCCATCCGCGTCGCGGTGGTCGGGCCCGCTGGGCCAACCACTTCTTCGCGCACCGGATCAACCGGGCCGACGTAGTAGATAAAGCGGCCCTTGAGGTCCACCGGCAAGGTTTCGCCCTTGTTCAGCATCTCGACCATGCGCTTGTGCGCCGCGTCGCGACCGGTGAGCATCTTGCCGTTGAGCAGTACGGTTTCGCCCGGCTTCCAGCTCTGCACTTCTTCCGGGGTCAGGGTGTCGAGGTTGACGCGACGGGCCGATGGGCCGGCTTCCCAGACGATTTCCGGGTAGGCGTCCAACGGTGGCGCTTCCAGCGACGCCGGGCCCGAACCGTCGAGCACGAAGTGCGCGTGACGGGTGGCGGCGCAGTTGGGGATCATGCACACGGGCAGGGAGGCGGCGTGGGTCGGGTAGTCCATGATCTTCACGTCGAGCACGGTGGTCAGGCCACCCAGGCCCTGGGCGCCGATGCCCAGTTGGTTGACCTTCTCGAACAGCTCCAGGCGCATTTCTTCGATACGGTTTTGCGGGCCGCGCTTTTTCAGCTCGTGGATGTCGATGGACTCCATCAACACTTCCTTGGCCATTACCG
This sequence comes from Pseudomonas salmasensis, assembly GCF_014268375.2. Classification (NCBI taxonomy): domain Bacteria; kingdom Pseudomonadati; phylum Pseudomonadota; class Gammaproteobacteria; order Pseudomonadales; family Pseudomonadaceae; genus Pseudomonas; species Pseudomonas salmasensis. Next base: position 2,273,768 of record NZ_CP077083.1, on the reverse strand, counting down.
CGGCTTTCTCGGCGGTGCCGCCGATGCCGATGCCGAGCATGCCCGGTGGGCACCAGCCGGCGCCCATGGTCGGAACGGTCTTGAGCACCCAGTCGACGATCGAGTCGGACGGGTTGAGCATGGCCATTTTCGACTTGTTCTCGGAACCGCCACCCTTGGCCGCCACGTCCACTTCCACGGTGTTGCCCGGGACGATGGAGTAGTGGATGACCGCTGGGGTGTTGTCCTTGGTGTTCTTGCGGGCGCCGGCCGGGTCGGCGAGGATCGAGGCGCGCAGGACGTTTTCCGGCAGGTTGTAGGCGCGACGCACGCCTTCGTTGATCATGTCGTCCAGGCCCATGGTGGCGCCGTCCCAACGCACGTCCATACCCACGCGCACGAACACGGTGACGATACCGGTGTCCTGGCAGATCGGGCGATGGCCGGTGGCACACATGCGCGAGTTGATCAGGATCTGGGCGATGGAGTCACGGGCCGCCGGCGATTCTTCGCGCAGGTAGGCTTCGTGCATGGCCTGGATGAAGTCAACGGGGTGGTAGTAGGAAATGAATTGCAGGGCGTCGGCAACGCTCTGAATCAGGTCGTCTTGCTTGATCACGGTCATGAGTCGCGCTCCTCTATAAGGGAACATTCAATAAAGATGGCGTCAGTGTTGCATCGGTCGGCTGAAGCCATCTTTCCAAGGCACGCCAGAATGGTGCAGGCGCGACGCTAAAAAGGCGCGGCAGTATAACCCGGCACGGTGGCCGATACACCCGACTATGGTCACGAATGCCCGGCCCGGTTATCTGTAGGAGCGAGCTTGCTCGCGAAAAACGTGAATCTGGTGGGTTTCATCAGGTGGTCCGCGTTATCGTTGGCGCTCTTCGCGAGCAAGCTCGCTCCTACCTAATAGAGGTAACGGCGTTATGCCTGAACTGTACGTCGGCGAACGCCACTGGTCGGTCACCTCCGGCAGCAACCTGCTGGATGCCTTGAATCAGGCCGGCGTGGCCGTGCCCTTCAGTTGCCGGGCCGGCAGTTGCCATGCGTGCCTGGTGCGTTGCGAGGGTGAGGTTGACGACCAACAGCCCGACGCCCTGAGCCCGACGCAGCGCCAGCAAGGTTGGCGCCTGGCGTGCCAGTGCCGGGTGAGTGCAAACCTGAAGGTCGAAGCGTTTGACCCCCAGCGCGATGGCCTGCCCGCCCAGGTGGTGGGCGCCGATTGGCTGAGTTCGACGGTACTGCGTCTGCGCCTGCAACCGGAACGTGCCCTGCGGTACAGCGCCGGGCAGCATCTGGTGCTGTGGGCGGGGCAGGTGGCACGTCCGTATTCCCTGGCGAGCTTGCCCCAGGAAGACCCGTATCTGGAGTTTCATATCGACTGCCGCCAACCTGGTGCATTCAGCAATGCCGCGCGACAGTTCAAGGTCGGTGAGCCTCTACGCCTGGGCGAGCTGCGGGGTGGAGCGCTGCACTATGATCCCGACTGGCAATCGCGGCCATTGTGGCTGCTGGCTTCCGGTACAGGCCTGGGCCCCTTGTGGGGCGTGTTGCGCGAGGCGCTGCGCCAGAATCATCAAGGCGAGATTCGCGTGATTCACCTGGCCCATGAGGCCGAGGCTCATTATCTGGCTGAGCCCCTGGCAGCGCTTGCCGCGCAGCATGGGAACCTGACCGTGGAGCTATGGACCGCGGCGCAGTTGCAGCCGGCATTGGCGCAACTGCGGCTGGTTTCCCGGCAAACCCTGGCCTTGCTTTGCGGGCACCCGGCCAGCGTCGAGGCCTTTTCCAAACGCTTGTTCCTGGCGGGACTGCCGCGTAATCAACTGCTGGCGGATGTGTTCCTGCCCCGTGGGTAGCTGGCGTTGAGCACAGGCGTAGCCGCGATGAACTGGTCAGTTAAGGCTTTTGTAGGAGCGAGCTTGCTCGCGAGAAACTTATAGGCGCCGCGTTTATTCAGGAAATACGCGTTATCGTTGACGTTTTTCGCAAGCAAGCTTGCTCCTACAATAGAGCCTAGGGCTTGCCGCCGATCGTCAACACCTCAACGGCATTTTAAATGCAAAAAGCCCCGCCATTCACAGGGCGGGGCTTTTGTTTTTCAGCCTGTCACTCAGACCTGCGGGTCGCCTACATGCAGGATCTTCATGCCATTGGTGCCACCAGTGGTGTGGTAGCTGTCGCCCTTGGTCAGGATGACCCAGTCGCCTTTCTCCACGACGCCGCGTTTAACCAGCTCGTCGATCGCCTTCTGGCTGACTTCGTTCGGCGCCAGTGACGCCGGGTCGAACGGGATGGTGTACACGCCACGGAACATGGCCGCTCGGGCCTGGGCTTCGCGGTGTGGGGTGAACGCGTAGATCGGCACCGAGGAACGGATGCGCGACATGATCAACGGCGTGTAGCCACTTTCGGTCAAGGCGATGATCGCTTTCACGCCCGGGAAGTGGTTGGCGGTGTACATGGCAGCCAGGGCGATGCTCTGGTCGCAGCTTTCGAAGACTTTGCCGATGCGATGGCTGGAGGTCTTGCTGGTCGGGTGCTTTTCGGCACCGACGCAGATACGCGCCATGGCCTGTACGGCCTCCAGCGGGTAAGGGCCGGCGGCACTTTCAGCCGAGAGCATCACGGCGTCGGTGTAGTCGAGTACGGCGTTGGCCACGTCGGACACTTCGGCACGGGTCGGCATCGGGTTCTGGATCATCGACTCCATCATCTGGGTCGCCACGATCACCGCTTTGTTGTGACGGCGTGCGTGCAGGATGATCTTCTTCTGGATACCGATCAGCTCGGCGTCACCGATTTCCACGCCCAGGTCGCCACGGGCAACCATCACGGCATCGGAAGCCTTGATCAGGCCGTCGAGGGTTTCATCGTCGGCCACGGCTTCAGCACGTTCGATCTTCGCTACCAGCCAGGCGGTACCGCCGGCTTCGTCGCGCAGCTTACGAGCGTATTCCATGTCGGCGGCGTCGCGCGGGAAGGACACGGCGAGGTAGTCCACTTCCATTTCGGCGGCGAGCTTGATGTCAGCCTTGTCTTTTTCAGTCAGGGCCGGCGCCGTCAGGCCACCACCGCGACGGTTGATGCCTTTGTGGTCGGACAGCGGGCCGCCGATGATCACGGTGCAGTTCAGTTCGGTCGGCGTGGCGGTGTCGACGCGCATCACCACACGGCCGTCGTCCAGGAGCAGCTCGTCACCGACGCCGCAGTCCTTGACCAGGTCCGGGTAGTCGATGCCCACCACGTCCTGGGTGCCTTCGGTCAGCGGGTGGCTGGTGGAGAAGGTGAACTTGTCACCGATCTTCAGCTCGATCCGCTTGTTGGTGAATTTGGCGATACGGATTTTCGGGCCTTGCAGGTCGCCCAACAGTGCAACGAAGCGGCCATGCTTGGCGGCGAGGTCACGCACCAGCTTGGCGCGAGCCTTGTGCTCGTCCGGGGTGCCGTGGGAGAAGTTCAGACGGGCGACGTCCAAACCAGCCAGAATCAGCTGTTCGAGGACTTCCGGCGAGTTACTGGCCGGGCCAAGGGTGGCGACGATTTTGGTACGACGGACGGACATGCACGGACTCCTGAGTTCAAGCGCTGGGGAAGGCTACTATGCTCTTTCGTTGTAGTCATTGTTCGTTTGCACTACTTATCGACGATTGGCTTGTTTTGGCTGCGGTTGAATGGGCAAACGCCTTGAAGATTTTCGACCAGGGGTCGATACACTGCACAAGACAGGAGAACCCCATGCGAATTTTGCTCGTTGCTGCCCTGGCCGTCAGTGTTGTCGGCTGTACCCGCTGGTCGATGGACCACCATTTGAACAATGCTTACCGTGCCTATGGGGTCGGTGATTGCCAGCGTGTCACCCTGGAGTTGTCCCAGGTCGATCGCGAGAGCCGTACCCGCCGCTACGTGCAACCGGAGGTTTCGATGTTGCGCGGGCAGTGCCTGGAGCGCCAGAAACTGTTTGTCGATGCCGCACAGACCTATCAGTTCATCATCGGCCACTACCCGTCGAGCGAGTATGCCTATCGAGCCCGCGCGCGGCTCGATACCTTGCAACAACTGGGGCATTTGCCGGCGGCAGGCCTGGCAAAACCGAGGCCTGCGTCGTTGTAAGGGTATTTGTCGCTTCGTAGCTGGCCTGTCGCCAGTCTTGCGCTATTCTTTGAATGTCTGTTTGTGCAGTTCCCCATTCGAACGGATGCAAGGCCCGGATTCGGCAGCTGTTTGGTGACAAGCGGTACCTGTTGTCACACCGAGATCCAGGGAGAGCGAGCGATTGCTTGTTCCGAATCACTGGCACGGCCAGATTTTTTGGCTATTGGATGGCGACTTCATCATGTTTACCGAACGACGGATCGAGCGGCATCAACTGCCGTATTTTTTGCAGGTGTTCAATCGTATTACTGACAAGCCAATCGGCTTTCTTGGAAATGTGTCTGAAAACGGACTGATGCTGATCAGCTCGTTACCCATGATGACCGAGGTGGATTTCGAGCTGCGCTTGAAAGTGCCGGTGGCGCAAGGCGAGTTCAAGGCGGTTGACCTCACGGCAACCTGCTTGTGGAGCCATGAGGATGTCACCCCGCAGCATTACGACTCGGGGTTCAGCGTGCTCGAGGCGCCCGAAGAATACCGGCACCTGATCAACGCGCTGTTGCAGTACTTCAGCTTTCATCCTTTGCAAGCCCCTGTCTGAATTATGCGTGGGGTCGTGGCTGTTTACTGGCCATGGCCCTGCGCAGTCATCCTCAGAATACCCCGGCCTTTTTCCACTCCAGATAGCGCGTAACCAGCCCGGCACCCAGCGCCGATGGCAAGGTATCCAGCACCGAGAGCCCATGGGCGCTCAAGCGATCATGGCGTTGGTTGCGGGTGTTGAGGTAATCGACCGTGCCGCAGTAAGCCAGCGCTTCGGGCAATGTGTGCACCGGCGCCTGGCGCAGTTGATCCAGGATCTCCTCCCGTAGACTGGCCACCAGTACCCGGTGATGACGGCCGATACGCTGGACGGCGGCCATCAAGGCTTCATCCTCCTCATCCCGCAGGTTGGTAACGATGATCACCAGCGCCCGGCGTTTTTGCCGTGCCAGCAATTGGCTGGCGGCCGCCTGGTAGTCGGCGATTTTTCGCGTGGTTTGCAGGTCATAGACCGTATTGAGCAACAGGTTCAATTGGCCACTGCCCTTGACCGGCTTCAGGTAGCGCGGCTGGTCGCTGGCAAACGTGCACAGCCCTACGGCGTCGCCCTGGCGCAAGGCGACGTAGCTCAGCAGCAGGCAGGCATTGAGGGCGTGGTCGAAATGGGACAGCTCATCATCCTGGCTGCGCATGTGCTGGCCGCAATCAAGCATGAACACGATTTGCTGGTCGCGCTCATCCTGGTATTCCCGGGCAATGGGCGTTCGTTGGCGGGCGGTGGCTTTCCAGTCGATCTGACGCAGGCTGTCGCCTTCACGAAACTCGCGCAGTTGGTGAAACTCCAGGCCTAATCCTCGCCGCTGATGTTGGCGCACGCCCAGTTGGCTCAGCCAGTTATCCACACCCCGCAACTGCGCGCCGTATAAGCGCGCGAAATCCGGGTAAACACGGGTGGCATCGTGGGTCTCGACCCAGCGTCGTGCCGACCACAGCCCCAATGGGCTGGGCAGCAGCAGCTCGCAGCGACTGAAATGGAAATGCCCGCGTCGCAAGGGCCGTACGCGATAGCCCAACTCAGCACGTTCACCGGGGCGTAGTTGAATGGATTGAGGCAGATTATCCACAGCCAGGCCATCGGGCACGTGATCGAACACCTGCACGGTCAGTGGCTGTGGGTAGTCGTGCTCCAGGCAAAGGCGTATTTCTTCCCAGCGCCCCAGCGCCAGGCTGCCGGGCAATGCCCTGTACACGCGGGCCGAGGGGCGGCGGCGCAAGCGTGCGGCATCCAGCATCGCCAGCAGCAACAGGGCCAGCAGCAGGCCCCAGGCTACCGAATGCAAGGTGGCGGGCACTTTGAACTGCAACGCTGCCGAGGCGCCCAACAGGGTGTTCAAACCGAGCAGAACGCCCAGCCAGGACAGCAGCAGACGGGTCGGTTTCATGACGGCGTCACTGCCTTGGTGCTGCAATCTGGTCGAGTAACTGCTGGAGCACCTGGTCGACCTCCAAGCCGTCGATGTCCAGTTCTGGTGCGATGCGCACCCGATGACGCAACACCGCCAGGGCGCAGCCTTTGATGTCGTCAGGGGTGACGAATTCGCCACCGCGCAACAGCGCGCGGGCACGGGCGCCGCGTACCAGCGCAATGGAGGCCCGGGGGCCGGCACCGATGGCCAGCCCCGGCCAGCTGCGTGTTGCCCTGGCCAGGCGCACGGCGTAATCGAGCACCTGTTCATCCAATGGCAGGCCGCTGGCAATTTGCTGCATCAGTACTACGTCCTCGGCTTGCAGCACGGTACGCAACGGCTGTACTTCCAGCATGTCGGCCTTGGACGAGCGCGTCACTTCGCGGACCATATCCAGCTCTTGTAGAGCATCTGGGTAGTCCATTCGCACCTTGAGCATGAACCGGTCCAGCTCGGCCTCGGGCAGTGGGTAGGTGCCTTCCTGCTCGATGGGGTTCTGGGTCGCCAGTACCATGAAGGGTTGGCCGATGGGTAATGCCTCACCCTCAAGGGTCACTTGACGTTCCTGCATGGCTTCAAGAAGCGCTGCCTGGGTTTTGGCCGGTGCACGGTTGATCTCGTCGGCCAGCAGCAGGTGGGTGAATAACGGCCCCTTGCGCAGTTTGAACTGTTCGGTCTGCAAGTCGTACACGGCGTGGCCGGTGACATCGCTGGGCATCAGGTCCGGGGTGAACTGGATACGGGCGAAATCACCGCCAAAGCAGCGGGCCAGGGCGCGTACCAGCAAGGTCTTGCCCAGGCCGGGCACGCCTTCCAGCAGTACGTGGCCGCCTGCGATCAGAGCGGTGAGCACGTCATCAATCACAAGGTCCTGGCCAATCACGGCCTTGCGTAATTCCACGCGCAGCGCCTGGGCCTGCTGGCTGGCATGCTGAAGGTTCTCGGCGGTCAGGGCGGTGGCCAGTGGAGAGTCGCTCATAAGGCATTCCTGAGGGTTTGCAGGCACGCCACCTGACGGCTGAAGTCGGCACTGGAGAGCCGCTTCAGCGCAACGGGCTCAAGCGCCTGGCTGATGATATGAGGGGGTTGACGCGTAAGGTGTTCCAGCACTTGGCGTTGCCCTGGCACATCGAGGTGTTCAAACCCAGGATGGCGTCGCCGGGCTGCGCGCAGAATGTCGTGTTGCAAGGCTTGCAACAACGTGCCCTGGCCGCTGCGGCGCAACAGGAAATCCGCGCTGGCCTTCAAGTGTTCCTGCAGCTGGCGACGGGCCTTGGGCGCCGGCGCCTGGATCGGGCCCTGACGCATGCCTGCGTGCCACAACCCCAGGGCAAGCAGTGCAACCAAGGCGACGAGGGCCTGGGGGAAATTACGGAGCAACAGGGTAAACAGATCGTCCGTGTCGCTGTTGAACAGCAAGGTGACGTCAGTGCCCTGGCTCAGGTACCACAGCAACCAGGCATTATCATGTTTGCCGATATCCGCAGTTTTCCACAGGTCGCTGTCGGTGATCACCGTGACGCGACCTTGCCCCAGTTCAAGTTGCATCAGGTGGCTGGACTTGGCGCTGTTGGCGGAAAACTGCGCCAGGTGCTTGGGGTCGGTGAGGTTGAAGTCGGTGTCAAAACTGAAATACGCCGGTGCCGTTTCGTTGTCGACATACAGCTTGGTCAGGTCCGGCTTGGTTTTTTTACGCGGTGGTGAGGGTTCGTCGAAGGTGTCGCTCAAGGTTTGGCGGACAGTGAGGCGATCAAGCAGCAGGTCACCGCTGGTGCCGGTTTCTTCATCCCATAATGCCTCGGCGACCAGTAGCAGGTGGCCGCCGGCTTTTGCCCAGCCCAGCAGTTGTTCGACCTGGCGCGGGGTCATGTTGCTGCGCTCCCCCAGCAGCAACAGGCTATGGCCTTTGGCGGGCAGTTCGGCGAGTCGTTCAAGGCCATTGGCGTGCGCCACCACCACGCCTTGCTGGCGCAGAAAGTGCTCGGCGGCCAGGTAAGGGTTGGCGTGTGCCTCTGGCGACGGTCCGCGATCTACCACTTCGTCGTAGGGAATTGCCTTGTGCCAGGCATATAGACCGCCCGCACCCAACAGGCACGCCAGTAGCAGCGCTACCCACCATAACGCCCGGTTCATTGGCTCGCTCCGTCACTGAAGAGCGCGCGCCAGTCGCTGCACAATTTCTGTTGGGCTGAAGAGGGCGGCAGACGGTGACCATAGGCCAGGTTTTGCCAGTGGCGTGTCAGTTCGTCGCTGAACGCCAGTAACTGCGGTTGTTGCAAATGATGAACACGCTCCAGTACCTGCCCCTCGGTATCGGCGCTTGTCAGTGGCAGGTCGAACTCATGCAACAGCCGGTTGAGCAACCCGCGATACAGCAGGCCAAGGGCTTCCCGGGGCTGGGTGGGCCATAGCTGTTCGGCGGTGCTGGCGATGTCTTGGGGCAATGTCTCGGTGCCCAGCTCCAGCCCGAACAACTGAGCGGGAACGGGCGAGGGAGCGGCCGTGCGAGTGGGCCCGAGGCGGCTGACGAAGGTGCGCAACCATTCACGGTAACGCCAGCACACCAGGGCCAGGCCGCCAATCACCAGGCTCCAGAGCAGTACTTCCAAGGTTTTGGCGACGTATTTGAAAGTGTCGCTGTTGAAGTTGTCGAGCAGTGCCTGGAGCCAGCCAGGTAATTTTCCGTCGCCCTTGGCCTTGTTTTTAACCGGCGTTTTTTCTTCGCCAAACCGATAGCGTGTGACGGTTTCCGGGTTCTTGAAGGGTGGCTTTTCCAGCAATGCCTGGATGGATTGGCTGGCGGCCTGGGTGCTGAGGGGCTTATGGGCTGTGGCTTCATCTGCCATGGCGGGTGGGCTGACGTGTAGCAGCGCCAAGCCGACGACCAGCAACAACAGCGGTGCGACGTTGCTCAAGCGCTGGCGCAGGCGACGGAATACCAGTTCCAGGTCCCAGGCCTCCAACACCGTGCGGCGGTTGAGGTACAGGCTGAAGCCACAGGCGACGTAAATGGGTTCCCAGAACACCAGGACCAAGGCATAGAAGGCATTGCTCAGGTGCTCCAGCCAAAGCACGTCCGAGCCTGACGCCAGTACCAGCCGTTGCCAGTCCCAGTCCAGTTCAACCTGTTGCGGGATGAAGAGATAGAACAGGGCCATGGCGCCAAACCACAGGCCGATTTCCAGGTGCACGCCGATGGTCGTCAGCCAGCGTGCGGCGCCAGCGTTACGTTGCAGCAACACCCCAAGGCGTCGTTGACGTGCGTCACCGTCAAGGCCTTCCAGTTGGCTGACGGGCAGGGTGAAGCTGCGGCTCATGCTCAGCCGCCGCCACGTCAGGCTGGCGAACAGTTGCCCCTTGAGCAACTGCGGCCAATGGCGAACGGCCTGTTTGAGGTTGGGGGGCTCACCAAACAGGGCCTTGGACAGAATGTACAGCGGCAAGCGGTCGAAGGCCGGCTTGAGCCACCAGAACAGGAACATGGCCAAAGACGGATAATTCCAGAGCAGCACTGTCAACAGGCTGAATACCGGCAGGCTCACCAGCGCCCAACTGCCCATCAGCAGGGCGCGGTGTTCCCTGGCCATGAGCACACCCAGGTCCATGGCTTCCCAGGAAGTGCGCGGGCGAATCACTACGCTGGCGTCAGTCAGGCGCATGGCGACTCCGCCCGGCCAGGGTCAGGTAAGCGGCCACCAGCAGCCAGAGCGCGGCGCCTACCGCGTATTTGATCCAGGGCTCAATGCCAGTGGTTGAAGACCAGTAGGCTTCTATAAAGGCGGCGATCAACAGAAACACCATGACACCGCAAAGCATCCGTACGCTTTTGCGCGCGGCCAGGCGCAGCGCTTCGCTGCGCGCCAAGCGCCCGGGGGCGACCAGTGACCAGCCCAGTTGCAAGCCTGCGGCACCGGCCAGTGTGATGGCGCTCAACTCGAATGCGCCGTGACCAATGACAAACGACCAGAAGGTCTGGCCATAGCCGATGTCGGTAAGGTGCCCGGAGACCGCACCTATGACCAGACCGTTGAAAATCAGGAAGAACACACTGCCCAGGCCGAACAACAGGCCGGCGGCAAAGGTCTGGAAGGCGATGCCGATGTTGTGCATCACGTAATAGCCAAACATCATCCAGTCTTCGCTGGCGGCACGTTCGGCAGCACGGCCCAAGCGGCTGGCGTCGGGGTTGTACATACCCTGCATCTCGGCCACCTGCTGGGGGCTGATGATGCTGTAGACAAGGTCCGGGAACAGGTACACCAGCAGGGCTATCCCCACCAGGCTGCCAAAGAACAGCAGGCCGGCGATCAGCACAAAGCGCCATTGTTCGCGTACCAGACGCGGGAAGTCGGCCAGAAGAAATGCCAGTATGTTTGCCGTCAGGTGGCTGCGATGGCGATACAGTTGTTGATGGCCGCGCAGTGCAAGCTGTTGCAACGGGTCGACCAGGTAACTGCTATAGCCCCGCTGCTGAGCCAGGGCCAGGTGTTGGCACAGGCGTCGATATTGATGCGGGAAGTCGGCGACGTCGGCGGCCTTGGCTTTACCTTGCTCCAGTTGGGTCAACTGCTCGGCGAAGGTTTGCCATTGGTGCTGGTGGCGGCTTTCAAAAAGGCTCTGTTTCATGTCGGCCCCAACAAACCACGGGCTACACCGTTGAGTTGCTCCACGGCGCGCGTCGCAGAAACCTGCAGGGGCTCTGCGAGGATGGCGGCCAGTTCATGCACCCGTTCGGCCGAGAGCTCGGCCTGGCGTTCGGCGAAACCGAGAATGGCCCGCTGTTCGCTCAACGCCAGGGCGAAGGGCAGGAGCAGGGCGGGTGCTTGAGGGATGCTTGGGCGTACCAGCGGCAGTTCGCGGTACACCACCAGCGTACCGGCGGCCAGGTCGCCGAGCCGCTTGAAGTGTGGATGCTGCAGGCAACTGATCGCGGCGAGGAAGTAACCGAAGGGCAGCATGTCGACAAAACGCAGCAGGTTGCGGATCAGCGATGCCGACCAGCCAATGGGCGTGCCGTCATCCTGTACCACGCGCAGGCCCATGACCTGCTTGCCCGGCGAGCAGCCCTGGTTGAGCACTTCGAACAACACCATGTACCACCAGCTCACCAGGAACAGCAGCAGCGAACCCAGCCCGACCCCCACATTGCCGAGCAGCGCCAGCGGCACCAGCAGGATACCCATGATGATCCCGCGCACGCCCAGGTCGAATGCAAACGCCAATGCCCGCGAGGGCAGGCCAGCAGGGCGCAGGGGCAGGTCGATGCCCTCCGGCGTTTCTATCTGATAGTGGGTATCCAAAGGCGTTGATGGCATTGCGATCCTTGGCAGTGCGAGGCGACTTAGAAACACGGATGCTAGCAGTGTCGAGGATGGAAGCAACCACCCGAGGTTTTTCTGGATATTTATACAGTCAGGTATCGCTGGCCCCAAACGCCTTGCAGCGCCTAGACTTTGTCGGTCTTCAGCACAGGAATAGCCCGTGACCTCGATTTTCTGGTACGACTATGAAACCACCGGCATCAACCCGCGCAACGATCGTCCGCTCCAGGTAGCCGGGATCCGCACCGACCTTGAGCTCAATGAGGTCGGTGCGCCGATCAATCTTTATTGCCAGCCCAGCGACGATATCCTGCCTCATCCGGCAGCGTGTGCGATCACGGGTATCACGCCGGGTATCCTCGCCGAGAAGGGCCTTGCCGAAGCCGATTTCATGACCCGGGTGCACGCCGAGCTGGCCGCGCCAGGTACCTGCGGCGCCGGCTACAACACCCTGCGATTTGACGATGAAATGACGCGTTACAGCCTGTACCGCAATTTTTTCGACCCGTATGCGCGCGAGTGGCAGGGCGGCAACAGTCGCTGGGACTTGATCGATGTCATGCGCACTGCCTACGCCCTGCGGCCGGAGGGCATCAACTGGCCCGAGCAGGACGGGCGTGTGACCCTCAAGCTTGAACGCTTGACCGAGGCCAACGGCATCGACCATGGCCAGGCCCATGACGCGTTGTCGGATGTGCGTGCAACCATCGCCCTGGCGCGGTTGGTCCGGGAGAAACAACCGAAGTTGTATGAGTGGTTGTTTCAACTGCGCAGCAAACAGCGGGTCATGGATCAGGTGCGGTTGCTGCAACCGATGGTGCATATCTCGGGGCGTTTTTCTGCCGAGCGCCATTACCTGGGCGTGGTCTTGCCCCTGGCCTGGCACCCGCGCAATCGCAATGCCTTGATCGTCTGTGACCTGGGGCTCGATCCACAAGGGCTGTTGGACCTGGATGCGGCGACCCTGCGCCAGCGTCTTTACACGCGCCGCGATGAGTTGGCCGAAGGTGAGCTGCCGGTTCCGCTCAAATTGCTGCATATCAACCGATGCCCAGTGGTCGCGCCGTTGAAAGTGCTGCGCCCGCAAGACCTGGAGCGCCTGCAATTGGATAAGGAGGCGTGCCTCGCGCGGGCGCTGCGGCTAACTGACGCACAGGAAGTTTGGCGGGACAAGTTAGCGGCCATTTATGCCGAGGAAGACTTTGCGTCGAACGCGGACCCGGAGCAGCAGCTCTACGATGGTTTTATTGGCGACCGTGACCGCCGTTTATGTGAGCAAGTTCGCATGGCAGAGCCCGCGCAATTAGCCCATCAGCAGTGGCCGTTCGACGATCATCGTTTGCCGGAATTATTATTTCGCTATCGGGCACGTAACTTTCCTGAAACCTTGAACAATGAGGAGCAGCAACGCTGGAAACTTTTCTGTCAGCAACGTTTGTCGGATGCGCAGTGGGGGGCACCGAATACCCTGTTGGCATTTAAGCAGGCGCATGAGGAGTTGGCGGTTAGTGCTACATCGTTTCAGTGCCAGGTACTGGCGCAATGGCAGGACTATGTGGACTCTTTAGCAGTGCGCCTGAATCTGTAGGCGCATAACTACAGAATATTCAGACAATAAAAAACGCCAGCAAGCTGGCGTTTTTTATGTGTGACGTATCGGGTGCACGTCCGACCGGGCTTAGCCCAGCAGGGTTGCCCAACCTTCAACTACGTCACCGCCCCACTTGGCTTTCCACTCTTTCAGCGTTTTGTGGTTGCCACCTTTGGTTTCAATCACTTCGCCGTTGTGCGGGTTTTTGTACTGCTTGACCTTGCGAGCACGCTTGGTGCCGGTAGTTTTCACAGCGCCACGCGGTGCTTTAACTTTCGACTCTGGATCCAGCAGCGCGATGATGTCACGCAGGGATTTGGAGTATTCACCCATCAGGGTGCGCAATTTGCCTTCGAATTCCAGCTCGGTTTTCAGCTTGTCGTCTTCGGACAGGTTCTTCAAACGGGCTTGCAGCTCTTTGATAGCTTCTTCGGTGGCGCGGTATTCGTTGATCAGTGACATGTGGACTACCTTATGTAGAACGCTGATTGACAGGGTGAGTGGGCTAATAATAGTCAGGCAATTTCATCAAGTAAACATTTAAGACGTTATTCAGGTGAATGACATTGAATGTGTGTGAGAAAACCTGGCCGATGAGTTAATTAGTAAGCGTTATGCGCAAAGATAATCGCGTTAATTTTTTGCTACTGGCCTGAGCATGCCGTTGTACCGTCATATAGCGGTGGTAAAACCTTACACGATTAAGGGGTGTTACCACGGCGAGGGCTCAAGATTAGGTGCAAGGGAATACTGCAGTTTTTCTGCGTAATCGCTAGAATAGCGGCCTTTGTGAAGTTCTGGAGTTTCCCCCTAATGCGCACTTTTCGGCTGGTGATTGCTTGCCCGGACCGGGTTGGCATCGTTGCCAAGGTCAGTAACTTTCTGGCTTCCCATAATGGCTGGATCACCGAGGCGAGCCATCACTCGGACGATCTCAGCGGTTGGTTTTTCATGCGTCACGAAATCCGTGCCGATACGCTGCCCTTTGGCCTGGAGGCTTTCCGCGAGGCGTTTGCGCCGATTGCCGAAGAGTTTTCGATGACCTGGCACATCACCGACACCGAGCAGAAGAAACGCGTGGTGCTGATGGCCAGCCGCGAATCCCACTGCCTGGCAGACCTGCTGCACCGCTGGCACAGCGACGAACTTGATTGCGAGATTGCTTGCGTGATCTCCAACCACGACGACCTGCGCAGCATGGTCGAATGGCATGGCATCCCTTATTACCATGTGCCGGTCAACCCACAGGACAAGGAGCCGGCATTCGCCGAAGTGTCGCGCCTGGTCAAGCAGCACGACGCGGATGTGGTGGTGCTGGCGCGCTACATGCAGATCCTGCCACCGGAGCTGTGCCGCGAATACGCTGGCAAAGTGATCAACATCCACCACAGCTTCTTGCCGTCGTTTGTCGGCGCCAAGCCGTATCACCAGGCTTCCCTGCGTGGCGTGAAGTTGATTGGTGCAACCTGCCACTACGTGACCGAAGAGCTGGACGCCGGCCCGATCATCGAGCAGGACGTGGTGCGCGTCAGCCACAGCGACAGTATTGAAGACATGGTGCGCTTCGGCCGTGATGTCGAGAAGATGGTGTTGGCCCGTGGCTTGCGCTACCACCTGGAAGATCGCGTGCTGGTGCACGGCAACAAGACCGTGGTCTTCTGATCAAACGGTTTTGATTGAAAGACGCAGGGGCCTGGAGGTAAAACTCTCCAGGCCCTTTTTTATTTCTGTTTCAGGAGATTCCCATGAGCGACCCGCTCGATAAAGCCACCTCACGGGCGCCTGCTACCTTGGGCGAGGGCTGTTTGAGTCGTTACGACCCGGACGCGCTGGATGCCGAGGATGGTACTGACTTTCCAGGCGCGGCGCGTTTATGGGAGCAGACACAGGCGCAGGACGAGCCGCCTGCCGCCCCTGAAAAAGACGCTTGAGCAGCGGTTTGCCGACCATCAATAGAAATACAGGCGCACCGGCCAGCAAATAAAAGTAGTAGGTCACTGCGCGCCAGATCAGAATCGCCGCCGCCGCTGTGGATGTGCCCACCATGGGCGCCAGCAGTGCCGCGGACGTCAATTCCGCAGCGCCGGCCCCGCCTGGCGCCAGGCTGAACTGCCCGGCAGTCAGCGACAGCATCTGGATCAGAAAGCTCCACGCCCACTGCACCTCACCGCCCAACCCG
This sequence comes from Pseudomonas salmasensis, assembly GCF_014268375.2. Lineage (NCBI taxonomy): Bacteria > Pseudomonadati > Pseudomonadota > Gammaproteobacteria > Pseudomonadales > Pseudomonadaceae > Pseudomonas > Pseudomonas salmasensis. The sequence goes on along the minus strand of NZ_CP077083.1, from coordinate 2,258,591 downwards.
CGCAGCGCCAGGTACAGCACGCTGTAACGCAGCAGCCAATGCAGGCTGGTCAGCGCAAAGACCCCAAGCAAGGTGCTCCGGGGAAGTTTCAGGGTGGCGCTGAACGCCGCAAGAAAACGCAGCAACCGGCGTGCCCAGCGTCGGCGGGTGGTAGCGCCGACCTTCATGGCCTTGAGTGCCAAACCCGCCAGGCGAATCAGCCGTCGGTGAAAATGCACCACGGCCCAGCCACTGATCACCCCACCCACCATCGACACGGCGCTGAGCCCCAGCAACCACTCCATACGCGGGCTGAGGCTATGAAACAGCGCATACAGCAGGATCCCCACCAGTGCGCAGAGAAAAAACACCAAGTCGCTCAATTGGTCCATGGCGAACACCGCACTGCCGTGGGCAGGGCGCACGCCGTTACGTGCCAGCAGCGCCATCAGGGTCAACGGCCCGCCGCTGCCGCCGGGTGTGGCGCACATGGCGAACTCGCTGGATATCACCACGCCAAGGCTTTTAAGCGGCCCTAACTGTGCGCGATGTTCGCCAAGCAACAGGCGGATACGCAGGCTGTTGATCAGCCAGCAGCCGATGATCATGGCGAACATCCCCAGCAACTGGGGCAACGGAAACTGGCGCAGGCGCGCAATGCTTTCGCCGCCGCCCAGCCACACCGGAATGGCCAGTGCCGCCAGGAGGGCCACCACCAGCCAGATCAGCCGCCCCATGGCTGCGTCGCCAGCCAGGCGGCCTTGGTTTGGGGGACGCTTCCTGCGTTGAGCAGGCGTTGCAGGGTGTGCAGCCAATAATCGCGGGAAAATCTGTGGCGCATGTCCACCGGGTGTAATCCGAGTCGGATCAGCGGGGCCGTCTGCCAGCGTTGTTCACGGCGGTCGCTGAGGATTTTGGACAGCCCACGGCGCCAGGCACTGCGGGCACTCCACACCAGGCCGGGAGCGTCGATGGGCGTGAAGTCAGGCAAGCGATAAAGATGTTGCGGGTCGCTGGTGTAGCTCAGCGGCAACTGGCGCAATGCCTGTCGGGTGCCGTCGCTCATCAACCAGGCGGGCGCGACAAAGCCATGCAGCGGCCAACCATTGCGCTGGAACACCTCAATGCCGGCGGTCAGCCGCCGCAACGCCTCGGCCTCAGACAACTGGTAAAACTCGCCTTCGTGGGTATAGATGCGTCGCATAAACCATTCTTTTGGCGTACGCGGCCGAGGTTGGTCGTCGCAATGGTAATAACCATGCAAGGTGAGCTCATCGCCCTTGGCGACACGGCTATCGAGCAGGCGCCGAAAATCGCGGTGGGCGGCCAGGTCGTCATGGTGGTGGAAGTCCGGCACTACCAGCCAAGTAATGGGCACGTTGCCCAATGCATCGACGGCCTCGACGAAGGGCCGGTAGTCGGCCCAGGTGTGCGGTGCCACGTCGTGCAGGACCAGCATCAGCGCGCGCTCAGCCATGGGCGAGCATCGGTTCATGGCTGCCCAGCACGGCGTAGTAATGCCCCAGCAAGCTGTCGACCACGGTGTCCCACGCATAATACTGCTCGACGTGGCGCCGAGCCTGAGCACCCAAGCGTCGGCTGTCGGTACTGAACAGCTCGCGCACCGCATCGGCCATGGCCTTGGGGTTGTTTGGCGCGCACAGCAGGCCACAACGCTCGTCGACAATCTCGGTAAAGGCTCCGGCCGCCACGGCGACCACCGGAATACCGCAGGCCATGGCTTCCAGGATCACCAGGCCGAAGGTCTCCTGGTCGCCACCGTGCAGCAAGGCATCGGCGCTGGCCATCAGGCGCGCAACATGCTGGGCAGGGCGGAATCCATCAATGACGGTGACATTGTCCGGCACGCTGGCCGGCATGCCAGAGCCCACCAACAGCAAGTGGTAGCCTTCCCCCAGGCGCTTCATGCAGTTGAGCAGCACCGGCAGGTTTTTCTCCTTGGAGCCGCGCCCGGCGAAGATCAGTAGCCGAGTGTCTTCGCCAATCCCCAGTTCGGCGCGCAGGCCGGGGTCGCGTACCTCAGGGGTGAAGGTTTGCAGGTCTACCCCCAGGGGTTGCACGAAGACATTTCTGACGCCAAGCCCGGTGAGCTTGTCGGCCATAACCTGGCTGGGGGCGAGCACCCGATCAAAATTCCCATAGAGTTTGCGCACATAGGCTTCAACATTGGGGGTAAACCAAGGCCCCATGCGGTTGCTCACCAGCAGTGGCAGGTCGGAGTGGTAAAAGCCGATGACCGGCACATCCAACTGGCGCCGGGCGTCCAGGGCGGCCCAGGCCGTCAGGTAAGGGTCGCCAACTTCGATCAGATCGGGCTGTAAATCGTGCAGGACGTTTCGCCAGGGCGCCAAACGAACGGGGAAGCGATAGCCTTTGCCAAAGGGCAGGGCGGGCGCCGGTACTTTGAAGATGCCGTCCTGCTCGCTCAAGTGTGCGCCGGGGATCAACAGGCTGTGGCGAATGCCCGGCTTGAGCGCCAGACGCCGGTGCTTGGCGTCAAGGTAAGTGCGTACGCCACCGCTGGCTGGGGCGTAGAACATGGTTATGTCAGCGATATGCACGATGAACATCCCTCCGATCCATTGCTCTCCCTAGATGGACCTGAGGTAAGGATAGATGTTCGGTTTAGATTCGCAGCATAACGGTGGCGGAAGCGGACAAACCTACGCTGTAGGAGCGAGCTTGCTCGCGAAAAACTCACAGACGCCGCGTTTCTTCAGGCAGCCCGCGTTATCGTTGACGTTTTTCGCGAGCAAGCTCGCTCCTACGGGTGAATTTCAAATCCGGAAGCTGCCCACCAATTGCTTCAAGCGCGAGGCCTGTTGTTCCAGGTCCGAGCAGGCGCGCAGGGTCGATTGCAGGTTTTCCACCCCTTCCTGGTTGAGGGTGTTGATCTCGGTGATGTCCATATTGATCGACTCCACCACCGAGGTCTGTTCTTCAGTGGCGGTGGCGACCGACTGGTTCATGCCGTCGATCTCGCCAATGCGCTGGGTCACGCTGTTCAAGCGCTCGCCGGCCAGGTTGGCGATTTCCACGCTGTCCAGGCTGTGGCGTTGGCTTTCGCTCATGGTGGTCACCGAGTCCCGGGCGCCCACCTGTAGCTCTTCGATCATCGTTTGCACCTGTTGGGCCGACTCTTGAGTGCGATGGGCCAGGTTGCGCACTTCATCGGCTACCACCGCAAAGCCACGCCCGGCTTCCCCGGCGCGCGCCGCTTCGATCGCCGCGTTGAGCGCCAGCAGGTTGGTTTGCTGGGAAATGCTGGTGATCACCTCAAGGATTTGGCCGATATTCACCGTTTTGCTGTTAAGTGCTTCGATATTGGTGCTTGAGGTGCTGATCATGCTAGATAACTGCGTCATCGCCTTGATATTGCGTTCCACCACCTGCTGGCCGTCTTCGGCCAGGTGCCGTGCATCGCTGGCCTGACTGGAGGCTTGGGCGGCGTTGCGTGCGATCTCCTGGGCCGCAGCGCCCAGTTGGTTGATGGCGGCGGCGACGCTGTTGGTGCGGTTGGCCTGCTCATCCGAGTTGACCATCGACGAGTTGGAGGCGCTGACCACCCGCAGGGCCACTTCATTGACGTGCTCGGTGGCGGAAGACACTTCGCGAATCGAGGTGTGAATACGCTCCACGAAGCGGTTGAACGCATTGCCCAGGGTGCCGAACTCATCATTGTTCTGGATGGTCAAGCGGCGGGTCAGGTCGCCTTCACCGTCGGCAATGTCCTGCATGGCCCGGGTCATCAGGTGCAAAGGTTGCAGCAACACACGGATGAGCATGCCAAGCAGGGCGATGATGATCACCACCGCGATGATCGTGGCGATCACCGCCGAGGTGCGAAACTCACTGAGCATGGCGAAAGACTTGTCTTTATCCACCGAAACGCCCAGGTACCAGTTCACCGAGGGCAGGCCCTTGATCGGTGTGAACGTCACGATACTGGTCTTGCCGTTGGCTTGCACTTCGCTGAAGTCGCCGCTGATCTTCGGCGTGTCCTTTGGATACACATCCGCCAGGGTTTTCATGACCAGGGCTTTATCGGGGTGCACCAGCACTTTGCCGTCGGCGCTGACCAGGAACGCATAGCCCATGCCGCCAAAATCCAGCGCGCCGATGTTATCCACCAGGGTTTGCAGGCTCAGGTCGCCGCCGACCACGCCGATGCTCTGGCCACCCTTGGCGCTGGGCGTGGCGACAGAGATGATCAGTTGCCCGGTCGCCGCGTCGATATAGGGCTCGGTCAGGGTCGAGCCGTTACTGGCCTGGGCGCCTTTGTACCAGGGGCGAACGCGCGGGTCGAAACCGTCGGGCATCTTGGTGTCGGGGCGGATGGTGAACGCGCCCTGGCTGTCACCGACGTAGGTGGCCATGAATGACGAGGTCAGCGCTTTCTGTTCCAGCAGGTTGGCGACCACGCTTTGTTCAGGGTTGATAGCGATGTTCTGTGCGGCGTTTTCCACCAGGGCGATACGCCCGGTGAGCCAGGTCTGGATGTTGCTGGCGGTGACGTCGCCCATCTCATGCAGGTAGTTATTGAGGTCGTCACGAATCGCGTTGCGCTGCAGGTAGTCGTTGTAGAGGGTAAACAACGCAAAGGCGGCGATGACGATAAGGGAGGCTGCAAGCAGGATCTTGTGGCTGAAGCGCAGATTTTTGTTCATGGCTTGAAGGGTCCGCTAAGGTCTTAATATCCGAGGCGCATCCTATGCGGGAGGCGCAAAATGGCAGCGTCAAAAAAGGTGTGGTATTTCTGGTGATAGCTCCGTTGGTCCGTATCGGAATTATCTGACCGTTTTTTAGTCTTTGTCGGGCTTACATCCGTCTATATCGACCTCGCGGCACTAAAGATTAACCATAGGTGACGAAATGCCTGACTCCACACAACTGCTTATCGGTGCCGGCCTTGACGGCCAGCCCATCGCCCAGTCCATGCGCCTGGCCAACCGTCATGGCTTGATCGCTGGCGCCACGGGCACCGGCAAGACCGTCACCTTGCAGCGCCTGGCGGAAGCCTTCAGTGATGCGGGCGTGGCGGTGTTTGCTGCCGACATCAAGGGCGACCTCTGCGGCCTGGGCGCCGCCGCCAACCCCCAGGGCAAAGTGGCCGAGCGCATCGCCGGTATGCCCTTCCTTAATTACACGGCCCAGGCGTACCCGGTCACCCTGTGGGATATCCACGGCCAATCCGGTCATCCGTTGCGCACCACTATCAGTGAAATGGGCCCGCTGTTGCTCGGCAGCCTGTTGGAACTCACCGACAGCCAGCAATCGGCGCTCTATGCGGCGTTCAAAGTGGCCGACCGCGAAGGCCTGTTGCTGCTGGACCTCAAGGACCTCAAGGCACTGCTCAATCACCTGCGCTATCACCCGGAACTGCTGGGCGAAGACGCCGCCTTGATGACCACCGGTTCCAGCCAGGCCTTGTTACGGCGCCTGGCGGTGCTGGAACAGCAGGGCGCCGAAGCCTTGTTTGGCGAACCGGCCCTGCAACTGGAAGACATTTTGCAGCCCGCCAGCGATGGACGTGGGCGCATCCACCTGCTGGACGCCAGCCGCTTGGTGCATGAGGCGCCGAAGGTCTACGCGACTTTCCTGTTGTGGCTGCTGGCAGAGTTGTTCGAACAATTGCCGGAACGCGGCGATGCCGACAAACCGTTGCTGGCGTTGTTTTTCGATGAGGCGCATTTGTTGTTCGCCGATACGCCAAAAGCCTTGCAGGAGCGTCTGGAGCAGGTGGTGCGCCTGATCCGTTCCAAAGGCGTCGGTGTGTATTTCGTCACCCAATCGCCGGGCGACCTGCCGGATACGGTGCTGGCGCAACTGGGCCTGCGCATCCAGCACGGTTTGCGCGCGTTCACCGCCAAAGAACAGAAATCGCTGCGGGCAGTGGCGGACGGTTTCCGGCCCAACCCGACATTCGATACCTTGTCGGTGCTTACAGAGTTGGGCACCGGTGAGGCATTGGTGGGAACCTTGCAGGAAAAGGGCACGCCGGAAGTCGTCCAGCGCGTATTGGTTGCCCCCCCGCAATCGCGGATCGGGCCGCTCACCGAAGCCGAACGCAAAGCGTTGGTCGCCAGTTCGCCGCTGTTGGGGCGCTATGATAAGCCGGTGGATCGTGAGTCTGCCTATGAAGTGCTGATGGCGCGCAAGGAGCTTGGCCCTGCCGAGCAGGCCGCGCCGGCCGCCGAAGAGCCAAGCTTCACCGACAAGGCGGGTGCCTTCCTGGGGACCACGGCGGGCAAGGCGTTGAAATCAGCCATGCAGCAGGCCGCCAATCAGATGGGGCGCCAGTTGGTGCGGGGGCTGCTGGGTTCGTTATTGGGCGGCAGCAAACGCAAGTAGCGCTTCAGGCTTTGGGCCGGGCATGGGCGGCCAGCCGTTCCAGGGCGGCGCGCAAGCCCGGGTCGTTGATCCCTTCGGCGGTGGCCTGAAGGGTTTCGGCGGCCGTTTCCGACAGGTCCATGGTATGCCCCACCGCGCCTTGCGGCACGGTGGGTGGCTGTACCTTGAACTGAATGCGCGTCAAACCGGCGAACTCTTCAAACACCATCAGCTGGCGCTGCAAGCGTTTTTGCTGATAGCGCAAGCGCGTGGCCCAATGACCATCGGTGACGATCAATAGCAGATTGCCTTCACGCCAGGACGCCACATGACAGTGCTCACGTGCGGCCGGTTGCAGCTGGCTTTCAAGCAGGCGTTGCAAATGGCCCAGGCGCTTGGCATGGCCAAAGATGGCTTTCAACGGCTTGGCTTCGCGAAGCAACACGCCGGGAGCGCGGGCTGTAAGAGGGCGAAATGCCATGTTTAGACACCTTAGGTAACAGAGCGGCTATCTTAGCAGAAAGCGCCTGCACACCCCGAGGCTCTGCGTCGACTGGGCTTTGCCCATGAAATCAATAAGTAACTTCTGCACTCCATGGGTTGAAGTTCGCGCAAAAGCCCTTATTTTAAACAAGCCCTCTCACAGCGCCGTGCCTGCCTCGGGGAACAACGCCACTTTCCTCACCCACGATTCCGGGTAGAATGCGCGTTCGCAATGCGGCCGTGAGGGCTGCTCGGGCCACTCACGGTGCGCCCTCCATCCCTATGTGTGGAAGAACCTGCCGATATGTTTGCGCCTTTGTTAAAGAAACTTTTTGGAAGCAAGAATGAGCGCGAAGTCAAACGCATGCTCAAGACGGTGCAGCTGGTCAATGCCTTCGAAGAGCAGATGGTTGCTCTGTCGGACGAGCAATTGCGCGCCAAGACCCAAGAGTTCAAGGCCCGCATAGCCAAAGGTGAAACCCTCGACAAGCTGCTGCCCGAAGCCTTCGCGGTCGCCCGTGAAGCCGGTAAGCGCGTCATGGGCATGCGCCACTTCGACGTCCAGTTGATCGGCGGCATGACCTTGCATGAAGGCATGATTGCCGAAATGCGCACCGGTGAAGGCAAGACCCTGGTGGCAACCCTGGGCGTCTACCTCAACGCACTGTCCGGCAAGGGCGTGCACGTTGTGACGGTGAACGACTACCTGGCTCGCCGGGACGCCAACTGGATGCGCCCGTTGTATGAATTCCTCGGCCTGACCGTCGGCGTGGTAACGCCGTTCCAGCCGCCGGAAGAGAAGCGCGCCGCGTACGCCTGCGACATCACCTACGGCACCAACAACGAATTCGGTTTCGACTACCTGCGCGACAACATGGCGTTCAGCATGGATGAAAAATTCCAGCGTGAACTCAACTTTGCCGTGATCGACGAAGTCGACTCCATCCTCATCGACGAAGCCCGTACCCCGCTGATCATCTCCGGCCAGGCCGAAGACAGCTCGCGCCTGTACACCGAGATCAACAAGTTGATCCCGCGGCTGGAGCAGCACATCGAGGAAGTGGAAGGCGTGGTGACCAAAGAAGGTCACTTCACCATCGACGAGAAGACCCGCCAGGTCGAGCTCAACGAGGCCGGTCACCAGTTTGTCGAAGAAATGCTCACCCAGATCGGCGAGCTGGCCGAAGGTGAAAGCCTGTACTCGGCGCACAACCTGGGCCTGTTGACCCACGTGTATGCCGGCCTGCGCGCCCACAAGCTGTTCCACCGCAACGTCGAATACATCGTGCAGGAAGGCCAGGTGGTACTGGTCGACGAGCACACCGGTCGTACCATGCCCGGTCGTCGCCTGTCCGAAGGCCTGCACCAGGCCATCGAAGCCAAGGAACACCTCAACATCCAGGCCGAAAGCCAGACGTTGGCGTCCACCACCTTCCAGAACTACTTCCGTCTGTACAACAAGCTGTCCGGCATGACCGGTACGGCCGACACCGAAGCGTTCGAATTCCACCAGATCTACAACCTGGCCGTGATGGTCATTCCGCCGAACAAACCGTTGGCGCGTAAAGACTACAACGACCTGGTGTTCCTGACCGCCGAAGAGAAATACGCGGCGATCATCAATGACATCAAGGACGGCATGGCCAAGGGCCGCCCGATCCTGGTGGGTACCGCCACCATCGAGACTTCCGAGCACGTGTCCAACCTGCTCAACAAGGAAGGTATCGAGCACAAGGTACTGAACGCCAAGTTCCACGAAAAAGAAGCCGAGATCATCGCCCAGGCCGGTCGCCCAGGCGCACTGACCATCGCCACCAACATGGCTGGTCGTGGTACCGACATCCTGTTGGGCGGCAACTGGGAAGTGGAAGTGGCCTCGCTCGACAACCCGACGCCTGAGCAGATCGCCCAGATCAAGGCCGACTGGCAGAAGCGTCACCAGGCCGTGCTGGAATCCGGTGGCTTGCAGGTGATCGCGTCCGAGCGTCACGAATCGCGTCGTATCGACAACCAGCTGCGTGGCCGTGCCGGCCGCCAGGGTGACGCCGGTTCCAGCCGTTTCTACCTGTCGCTGGAAGACAGCCTGATGCGTATCTTCGCGTCGGACCGGGTGAAGAACTTCATGAAAGCCCTGGGCATGCAGTCCGGTGAAGCGATCGAGCACCGCATGGTGACCAACGCCATCGAGAAGGCCCAGCGCAAAGTAGAAGGCCGTAACTTCGACATTCGTAAGCAACTGCTCGAGTTCGACGACGTCAACAACGAACAGCGTAAAGTGATCTATCACATGCGTAACACGTTGCTGGCCGCCGACAACATTGGCGAGACCATCGCTGATTTCCGTCAGGACGTGCTCAACGCCACAGTCAGCGCTCATATCCCGCCACAATCGCTGCCTGAGCAGTGGGATGTTGCCGGCCTGGAAGCGGCATTGAAGAGCGACTTCGGTGTGGACTTGCCGGTTCAGCAATGGCTGGACGAAGACGACCACCTGTACGAAGAAACCCTGCGCGAAAAACTGATGGCCGAGCTGCTGGCCGCGTACAACGAGAAAGAAGAGCAGGCGAGTGCCGAAGCACTGCGCACCTTCGAGAAACAGATCGTACTGCGCGTGCTGGATGACCTGTGGAAAGACCACCTGTCGACCATGGACCACCTGCGCCACGGTATCCACCTGCGTGGCTACGCCCAGAAGAACCCGAAGCAGGAGTACAAGCGCGAGTCGTTCACTCTGTTCTCCGAATTGCTGGATTCGATCAAGCGCGATTCGATCCGCGTGCTGTCCCACGTTCAGGTGCGTCGCGAAGACCCGATCGAGGAAGAAGCACGCCTGCGTCAGGAAGCCGAGGCCCTGGCGGCGCGCATGCAGTTCCAGCACGACGAAGCGCCGGGCCTGGATGAGCCTGAAGCCTTGGGTGAAGAGGTCGATGTGGCCCTGGCCCAGACCCCGGTTCGCAATGACCAGAAGCTGGGTCGCAACGAGCTGTGCTACTGCGGTTCGGGCAAGAAATTCAAACACTGCCACGGCCAGATCGAATAAGATTTTCGCCTGACGCTGCAACACCCCGCGCCGCGACCGGCCTTTGCCGTCGCGGCGTTTTGCCATTAATTCCCACCGTCGATAGCGACGGCACAGACATCACCTATTTTTAAGGAGCGCATTCATGGCTGTTGGTCTTGGTCCTTTGCCCACGTTGCACCCGGTTGCCGGTTTTGAACTCGGTATCGCTTCGGCCGGCATCAAGCGCCCGGGGCGCAAGGATGTGGTGGTGATGCGCTGTGCTGAAGGCTCGACCGTAGCGGGCGTGTTCACCCTCAACGCCTTCTGCGCCGCACCGGTGATTCTGGCCAAGCAGCGCGTGGCCGGTTCGATCCGCTACCTGCTGACCAATACCGGCAATGCCAACGCCGGCACCGGCGAGCCGGGCCTGGTCGCGGCGGCGCGCACCTGCGCCAAGCTGGCCCAGTTGACCGGTGTCGATGCCAGCCAGGTGCTGCCGTACTCCACCGGTGTGATCGGTGAACCGCTGCCGGTGGAAAAAATCGAAGGCGCCCTGCAAGCCGCGCTCGATGACCTGTCTGTGGATAACTGGGCGGCTGCCGCTACCGGCATCATGACCACCGACACCTTGCCAAAAGGCGCCAGCCGCCAGTTCGTGCATGAAGGCGTGACCATCACCGTCACCGGTATCAGCAAGGGCGCAGGCATGATTCGCCCGAACATGGCCACCATGCTCGGCTATATTGCCACCGACGCCAAAGTCTCCCGCGATGTGCTGCAACGCCTGATGCTCGACGGCGCCAACAAGTCGTTCAACCGCATCACCATCGACGGTGACACCTCCACCAACGACTGCTGCATGCTGATCGCCACCGGCCAGGCCAACCTGCCAGAAATCACCTCTACCGAAGGCCCGTTGTTTGCGGCGTTGAAGCAGGCGGTGTTCGAAGTGTGCATGGACGTGGCCCAGGCCATCGTGCGGGACGGCGAGGGCGCGACCAAGTTCGTCACGGTTGAAGTCAACGGCGGCGGCAACCACCAGGAATGCCTGGATGTGGGCTACACCGTGGCGCACTCGCCGCTGATCAAGACCGCGCTGTTTGCATCGGACCCGAACTGGGGCCGTATCCTCGCGGCTGTCGGCCGTGCTGGCGTGCCGGACCTGGACGTGAGCAAGATCGACGTGTTCCTGGGTGACGTGTGCATCGCCAGCCGTGGCGCCCGCGCCGAAACCTACACCGAAGCCCAGGGCTCGGCGGTGATGCAGCAGGAAGAAATCACCATCCGTATCGAGCTGGGTCGCGGCGAGTGCAGCGAAACCATCTGGACCACCGACCTGTCCCACGAGTACGTGAAGATCAACGCGGAATACCGTACCTGAAAATGACCCTCCCCCTGTAGGAGCGAGCTTGCTCGCGAAAAACTCAAGGCCACCGCGTTTATCCAGGATGCACGCGTTATCGTTGACGTTCTTCGCGAGCAAGCTCGCTCCTACAAAGGGCTATAACGAGAGGAAGCAGTGGCGTGAAACGAGTGCATGTAGCAGCAGCGGTGATCCGCGGTGTCGATGGCAGGATCCTGCTGGCGCGCCGTGCCGATACTCAGCATCAAGGCGGCCTCTGGGAGTTTCCCGGCGGCAAGGTGGAGGCTGATGAGTCGGTTGCCACGGCCTTGTCCCGTGAATTGCAGGAAGAGCTGGGCATCCAGGTCACCACGGCGCGGCCGCTGATCAAGGTGCAACATGACTATCCGGACAAACAGGTATTGCTGGATGTCTGGGAAGTCTCGGCCTTTACTGGCGAGCCCCATGGCGCTGAAGGGCAGCCGCTGGAATGGGTGGCACCGCGGGACTTGGTCAACTATGAATTCCCGGCGGCGAATGCCCCGATTGTCGCAGCGGCACGCTTGCCCGCCGAGTACCTGATCACCCCTGGCGAGCTGGAAACCCCGACGTTGTTGCGCGGTATCCAGAAGGCTATCGCCGGTGGCATCAAGCTGGTTCAACTGCGTGCCCCCAACGGCTATGACCCCAAATACCGCGACCTGGCGGTGGATGCGGTGGGCCTGTGTGCCGGCAAGGCACAACTGATGCTCAAGGGGCCGTTCGAGTGGCTGGGGGATTTTCCCGCTGCCGGCTGGCACATGACCTCGGCGCAGTTGCGCAAATACGCCAGCAAGGGCCGCCCGCTGCCCAAAGACCGTTGGCTGGCTGCCTCGTGCCATAACGCTGAAGAGCTGGCGCTGGCAGAAATGATGGACGTGGATTTTGTCACCCTGTCGCCGGTGCAGCCCACCCAGACTCATCCGGATGCCCAGCCGTTGGGTTGGGAGCAGGCGCAGCAGTTGATCGCCGGGTTCAGCAAGCCGGTGTTTCTGTTGGGCGGGGTTGGGCCGGCGCAGCGGGAGCAGGCGTGGGAGGCTGGTGCGCAAGGTGTGGCAGGTATTCGGGCGTTTTGGCCGCAGGTGTGATGCAGCGCTGATGGGCCCTATCGGGATGTAGGAGCGAGCTTGCTCGCGAAAAGCGTCAACGATAACGCGGGCTTTTTGAATAGACGTGGCGCCTGCGAGTTTTTCGCGAGCAAGCTCGCTCCTACACCTCGATGAGGCCCTCCCAGCCACCTGATAAATATCAGTGTGGCTTGGCCGCCGCCTGCCACAACACTTCCGCAACACCTTGGCGCTTGGCAATCACCCTGGCCGCCACAAACAGCAAATCCGACAACCGATTGATATACGCCAACCCCACACCCTCCAACGGCTCCACCGCATTCAGGTGCTGACAGCGGCGCTCTGCGCTTCGCGCCAGGCTGCGACACACATGGGCCTGGGCTATCAAGGCTGAGCCGCCGGGCAGAATGAAGTTCTCCAGCGGTCCAACCTCTTCATTCCACCGATCAATCGCTGCTTCCAGCCGATCCACTTCCGCCGCATTCAGCGCCTTGTACACCGGCATCGCCAGTTCACCGCCCAAGTCAAACAGACGGTGCTGGCAAGGTGTGAGCACTTCAATCACATCCTTCAACCCCGGGTGCTTGCCGCTTTGTTCTTCAAGGTTGGCCAGCAGCAGGCCCAACTGGCTGTTCAGCGTATCCACCTCGCCAATCGCTTCCACGCGTGGATGGTCCTTGGGCACGCGACGGCCGTCGCCGAGGCCGGTCTCGCCTTTGTCGCCGGTACGGGTGTAGATCTTCGACAGGCGAAAGCCCATGGTCAGTGCTCCAGTTGGGTAAGTTCAGTGGGGGGCAATTGGCTGCCGGCCAGGGGCAGGCGCAAGGTAAAGCAGGTGCCCTGGCCCAGGGTGGAATGCACTTCCATCTGGCCCTTGTGGTTGTTGGTGATGATGAAGTACGACACCGACAGGCCTAGCCCGGTGCCCTGGCCGATTTCCTTGGTGGTAAAGAACGGTTCGAATGTACGCTTGCGCACGTTTTCGCTCATGCCGATGCCGTTGTCTTCTACTTGGATTTCTGCCCACGGCGGGTTGAGGCGGGTGCGCAGGATAATGCGCCCAGGTTCGCTGTCGTCTTCACGCAGGTGAATGGCCTGGGCGGCGTTCTTCAACAGGTTGAGCAGCACTTGCTCCAGCTCGTTGGCGGTACCGGGCACCGGGCCCAGTTGCGGGTCGAACTGGCGGATGATCGCCTGGCCCTTGAAATCGAAACCGATGGTCAGGTCAAAGTCGTTGCCGGCGATTTCCACGGCCTGGTCGATCAGCGCCGGCAAATCGCAGGGGGCCATCTGCCGATTGCTGCGGCGGCTGAAGCTGAGCATGTGGGTAACGATTTTCGCGGCACGTGCGCCGGCCTGCTGAATGCCGTCGAGCAGTTGCGGGACCTCGCGGCCTTGCAGGTAACGGTTGACTGTCTCCAGCTCAATGCCCACCTGTTCGGCCAGTTCCAGGTTCTTGGGCAGCTCGGGGGACAGGCGCCGACGGATGTTCTGCACGTTGTGCAGGATCGCGCCCAGCGGGTTGTTGATCTCATGGGCCATACCGGCGGCCAGGCCGCCCACGGATAGCATTTTTTCCGATTGCACCATCATTTCTTCCAGGGACAGGCGCTGGGTGATGTCGTCGATTCGGATCACCACACCGCGCCCGGCGCCACCCATCAACGGGTAGAACGTCAGCGCGTAATGCTTGGGCTCGTCGTCCTTGATCCAGGTGACCCGCTCGATCCGCTCCACGGTGTGTTGCTCCACGGTGGCCTTGATCTGCGGCAGGTACGGCTTGAGCGGCTGGAAGGCCAGGAACACCGGCTGGTTCAAGGCTTCGTCCAGGCGCGTGCCGGATAGGGCGGTGGCTTCCTGGTTCCACTGGGTGACATAAAGTTGTTCGTCCAGGGCGATCAACGCCGAGGGCATCGAGTCGATAATGCTGTTCAGGTAGTTCTGGAAACCCGTGAGCTTTTTCTCGATCTTGCTGCGCACCTGGACTTCCAGCTCCAGCTTGCGGTTGGTATGCCGGGTTTCTTCGGCCAGGCCTTGGGCCTGGTCGTACGCGGCCTGGGAGTCGTCGCGCGCGCGTTTGAGTTGCTGCTCACGGGCTTCGATGCGCGACAGCATGGTGTTGAACGCTTCGGCCAGGCTGCCGATTTCATCACGGTTGCCACGCCCGGCGCGCAAGGCGTAGTTCTCCTCGCGGGTCACCTGGCGAGACAGTTCTTCCAGTTCATGAATCGGCCTTGTGATCAGGCGTTTGATCTGCCGGGCGATGACCAGCCACAGCAACACACTGAAAATCAGGATGCCCAGGCTCGCGGTCAGGGTGCCGGTATAGAACGCCACCGGCAGCTCACTGCTGGCCACCAGCAACAAATGCCCAGAAGGCTGGTTGCCGCGGGGCAGGGTGATGACCTGGTTGCTGCGAAATTCAGTGAGGCGCCATGCTTCGATATGCCGGTAGTGGTCCGGCAGGTGCAGGCGGTCGCCGTGCTGCATCTGCGCCAGGCGGTTGCCTTCGCCGTCGTACAGGGCAGCGGCGCGCAAGGGTGAATAGCTGGTCAGCTCATTGAGCAGCGCCTCGGCCTTGGTCGGAGACTCAAGGGCCTCGGCGGCGAGCGCGGGGTTGGACACCAGTCGACCAATGGACTGCAAGGCCTGGGGGGCCATGCTTTCCTGGGAGATCCAGTAGGCGGCGCTGATAAACGTCAGGTTGGCCACCAGCAATACGGTGGTCAACAACACCAGCAGGGCCGCCAACAGTTTCTGCCCTACCGGTAGATTTTCAAGACGCTGGCGCAGTGGCATCAGGGTTTTCCCAGGTGATAGACAGGTAGGCAGGGTAGCGCGTGCCTCAGTCGCTGGCCAATCCGCGTGCGCGCAAATGCTCGACCAGGCGCGCTTGCAACTGTTGCAGGTGTGGCAACACCAATTGATGGCGGGCGGCCGCCTGGCAGGCGTAGCCCAACAGGTAGCTGATCTCGGTACGCCGTGCGTTGGCCACGTCCTGGTGCATGGACGAGTAATTGGCCGCCGTGGCCTGGATCACCCGCTGTACTTCGCTGTACAGGTCCTGTGCGGCGGCGGGCTGGCCGCAGCATTCGAGCAGCTCGGCCAGTTCAGCGCACAAGGTCGCCACTTCACACGCGTGGGCTTGCAAGCCGACGTTGCGGCACTGGTAAAGCACGGTCAGGGGATTGATGGCGCAATTGAGCGCCAGCTTGCGCCACAGGCGCGTGAGAATATCGCTGGCCCAATCATGGGGAATGCCGGCCGCTTGCAGGTCGTCCAGCCATAGCGGCGGGGTGGGGTGGCTCGCATCTCCCAGCCAGGTGTAACCATGGCCGGCAAATACCACCCGCCAGTCGCCTTCGCGAAACGCGCCTTCGGTACTCGAGGCATAGATGCAGCGGGCCGACGGCACCTGTGCAGCCACTGCGTCCTGGCTGCCGAGGCCGTTTTGCAGCAGGATCAGTTCGGCGTCGGGCGCCAGTCGAGGTTGCAACTGGGCAATGGCGCTTTGGGCGTCGTAGGCTTTGCACGCCACCAGCAAGCGATGAATGGGCTCTGGGCTGTCAGGCGTTTCGCCGACTACCGGGTAAGTCTGCTCCACACCCTGCTCGACCAGGGTCAGCCCTTGGCCGGCTCGATAGTCGGCCAGGCGCGCCTCATTGCGCAGGATCAGCCTGACGGGCACGCCCGCGCGCGCCAGCCGTGCGGCCCAGAGGGTGCCCAGGCTGCCGGCGCCAAGAATATGCCAGGGGGTCGCCATCAGTGTGTACTCCATAAGCTCGCCAGCGGTGAATGGCGCGAAAGAACCGCTATAATGCCCCGGCATTTTAGCTCGGGCGCGCTCCATCTCTACTGAGCCCGCCCCTTATATTGGAGAAATCACATGCCTTCGTTCGACGTGGTATCTGAACTGGACAAACACGAAGTCACCAACGCCGTCGAGAACGCCGTCAAGGAACTGGACCGTCGCTACGACTTGAAAGGCAAGGGCAGCTTCGAATTCAAGGAAAAGGAACTGACCGTCAACCTGACCGCTGAAGCCGATTTCCAGCTGGAAGCGATGATCGAGATCCTCAAGCTGGCTCTGGTCAAGCGCAAGATCGACGTGCAGTGCCTGGAAGTCAAGGATGCCTACGCCTCCGGCAAGCTGATGAAGCAGGAAGCCGTGCTCAAGGAAGGCATCGACAAAGAGCTGGCCAAGAAGATCGTGGCGCACATCAAGGACGCCAAGCTCAAGGTCCAGGCCGCCATCCAGGGCGAGCAGGTTCGCGTTACCGGCAAGAAGCGTGACGACCTGCAAGAGGCCATCGCGGCCCTGCGCGCCAAGACGTTTGATATGCCGCTGCAGTTCAATAACTTCCGCGACTGATGGCACTTTGGGGAACCTGTGGGTACTTTTGACGTCCCACGCCCCAGCATCATTGCCTACAATTGAGCCCTTCGGGGCTCAATTGCGTTTTCAGGCAGTCAGTCGAGCCTTATCGCCGCACAACAGGAGAAAGTAGATGGATTTGAACGCTGAAATGGATCACCTGATCAAGACCTCCCAGTCTTGGATCCCCATGATCATGGAATACGGCAGCCGCGTATTGCTGGCGTTGGTCACCCTGGCTATCGGCTGGTGGCTGATCAATGTCTTGACGCAACGCGTGGGCCGCCTGCTGGCCATGCGTAACGCGGACATGGCGTTGCAACACTTCATCACCAGCCTTGCCAACATCGCGCTCAAAGTCATGCTGGTGGTCAACGTGGCCTCGATGATCGGTGTGGCCACCACCTCGTTCGTGGCGGCGATCGGTGCCGCTACCCTGGCTATCGGCCTGGCCTTGCAAGGCAGCCTGGCGAACTTTGCCGGCGGCGTGCTGATCCTGTTGTTCCGTCCGTTCCGCATCGGTGACTGGATCGAAGCCCAGGGCACCTCGGGTACCGTGGACAGCATCCAGATCTTCCACACGGTGTTGCGCACCGGCGACAACAAGACGGTGATCATTCCCAACGGCAGCCTGTCCAACGGCCTTATCACCAACACCAACCGCCAGCCGACCCGCAAGGTCGTGTTTGACGTAGGTGTGGACTATGAGGCGGACCTGCAGAAGGCCCGTGAAGTATTGCTGGCTCTGGCCGAAGACCCACGGGTACTGAAGGACCCTGCCGCAGTGGCCGTGGTGTCGACCTTGGGCGACAGTTCCATCACCGTCTCCCTGCGTTGCTGGACCAACACCCCGGATTATTGGGACGTAGTGTTTATGCTCAATGAACTGGCGCGTGACCGTTTGAAAGCGGCCGGAATTGATATTCCGTTTCCACAACGGGTTATTCGGGTGATGCAGGAAAGTGCAACGAAATAACTTGGCGTGACGCTATAAAATTTGGCCGAAAGGTCAGTTTTGACAAACTAGTTACTTAGCTTGCTAGTTGTTTTTTTGGGTTGAAATAAAACTGCAATAAAAAAGCCGCTCCCTGTTGAACAGAGGAGCGGCTTTTTATTTAAGGCCTAGGCCTCAAGTCATCGTTGTAATTGAACCAGCAATTACAAGATGTTCAGCGGGTAGTTGGCGATCAGACGCAGCTCATCGATCGACGGCGAACCGTAGTACACGCCATCACCGGAACGGTAAGTCGCTTGACGCAGACGCAGGCTCAGGTCTTTTGCCGGGCCACTCTGGATCACGTACTTGGCTTCGATGTCGCGTTCCCACTCTTTGCCGTTGCTGGTGGTGCCCGTGTTGGCGCCGCTACCGGTGACATAACGGGTCATGAAGCTCAGGCCCGGAATGCCGAAGGTTGCCATGTTGATGTCATAACGCGCCTGGTAGGACTTTTCGCCTTCGGCGTTGAAGTCGGAACGGGCAATGGAGTTGGCCAGGAACACAGTGCCGCCGCCGTCTACGCCGTAACCGTAGTCGCCGTCACCGGTGACTTTCTGGGCTGCCAGGGTGAAGGTGTGAGCGCCGATGGTGTACGCGCCCTGCAAGCTGAAGGCGCGGTTGTCGAGCTTGGTCACGCCGTCTTTCTCTGCACGTTGCAGGCCGGCGCCGTCGCTCTTGGTGTCGTAGATGTTGAAGTCCAGGGCGAACGACTGATCATCGCTCAGGGCGTGGGTCCAGTTCAGGTTGCTGTAGTACTTGCGGAAGTAATCTTCGGTTTTCGCGTAGTACAGGCTGCCGGTGAACTCCGGAGTGAAGGCATACACTCCGCCGACAAAGTCGGTTTTGGTCAGACCCAGGCTGTCATGGTAGGTCTGGTTCTGCGCGACGCTGGAAGTGAAGTGACCGCCTTCAAGCTTCAGGCCCTTGATCTCGTTGCTGGTGATCGAGATACCTTGTGGCAGCTCTGGCAGCAAGCGGCTGTCGTCGGAGGCAAACACTGGAGCTGTGGTGTATTGGTCACCCACTTTCAGCACAGTGTTGGAGATGCGGAACTTGACCGCGCCGCCGCCTTTGGAATAGTCATCTTGCGAGCGACCGTCGGAACCAGTAGGGAACAGGCCGGTGCCGGCGCGGCCCTTGCCGCTGTCGAGCTTGAGGCCCATCAGGCCGATCACGTCCACACCGACACCAATAGTGCCTTGGGTGAAGCCCGATTCGTACAGGGCATTGAAGCCCAGGCCGGTTTCTTCAGCACGGCTCTTGGAGCCTGGGCCCGACGGGTTGTTGCGAAAGTCACGGCTGAAGTACAGCGCGCGAGTATTGATGCTGAACGTACTGTCTTCAACAAAGCCCTTGGAATCGTCCTGGGCGGACGCCATTGCGAACTGCGAGGTGCCTGCTGAAACAGCCAGGGCGATCATGCTCCACTTCATCACGCGCATCGTGATTTGCTCCTTTGGTTTTAGGAAGAGTACTGCCGTCCCACCTGTATTTTTATCTGGGCGGCTCTTTCTTTTTGTGTCGGCGCAAAGTTAGCTCACGCAGACCCTATTGACGATACTTACTCAACTATCCTTTCAGCTTCTTTACGAGGCTGTCGTAAATCGCTAGATCCATGTCGCAAATTCACAGCCTGAAATGTATCCAGGCTGACAACTTCAATGCTGTTTTCAGACTTCTTTACAAAGTTTGAACACGTCCCTGATACACATCGAAACGCCACTGTTTTTATCGCGAAACACCTGTGTCCAAACGGGTGCCGTTGTCGACGATATGGGGGTGAATGCAACAAGCGTGCTCAAACCGCCGACCGAATGTCATTTTTTCGTGAAAAGTGTGATGAACCTGTAAAAACCGCATAAGCACGGGGGTTTTACGCCATTTGGGTTGGGCTTGACGCCAGGGTGGTACCCAGGTTCGGTGGTACCTGAATCCTTTACCTGGGTAAAACGTTACCGGTTGACCCTTATCGGTGGGTAATCGGCGGATCCCTTTGAGGCACAGGTGGGTCATTTTGGTGCATCCCGTTGAGGCCCGGCCTAGCGTTGCTCCTCTGGGTCACTGCCTCTAAAGGGTGCATTTTTTCGCCCGACTGCCTCAAGGCCGCCAGCATTGCCCGTGAAGCCTTGTGCATTCGAAGGTATGCTGGGCACCTGTTACCGACCTGCCGAACGGAGTGCCACGTGTTCGCCTTAGATCAACGCCTGCAACAAGATACCTTGGCCATTGGGGACTTCCCGCTCTGTCGCCTGCTGCTGTCCAATGATGCGAATTACCCCTGGTTCATCCTGGTGCCACGCGTCAACGGTATCAGCGAAGTGTTTCAACTGGATGTCGCAGATCAACAAACCTTGTGGCAAGAAACGACGGCCTTGGCGCAGTTGCTCAACGAGGGCTTGGCGGCCGATAAGATGAACATCGGCGCGCTGGGTAACGTCGTCAGCCAGTTGCATGTGCATGTGATTGTGCGCAAGCGCGACGACGCCGCCTGGCCAGCCCCCGTGTGGGGCAAACATCCAGCCCAGCCCTACACCGAAGAGCAGGTGGCCGCGATTCGCAGCCGGATGCGCGAGCTATTGCCTGCCGACTTCATCTTTACCCAGGACTGAACCATGGACCTGCAAGAACGCGTTACCGACCTGGAAAGCCGCCTGGCCTTCCAGGACGACACCATTGAAACCCTCAACGACATCCTGGTTGCCCAGCAGCGGGCCGTCGAACGCCTGCAATTGCAGATGACTGCACTGCTCAAGCGCCAGGAAGAAATGGGCGGGCAGTTCGAGTCATCCGAAGAAGAAGCGCCGCCGCCCCACTATTGAATGTGCACGCAATAAAAAACCGCGACCCAGCCAAGGCTGGATCGCGGTTTTTTTTTGCTGCGAAGGCTAGGAATCAGCGACGCGGCAGGGCAGCGATGACGTCTTCGGCTTGCAGGCCCTTGTCACGGTTCATCACCGAGAACTCCACGCGCTGGCCTTCGACCAGGACGCGATGGCCTTCGCCACGAATGGCTCGGAAGTGGACGAAGATATCGTCGCCCGAATCGCGGGAAATGAAGCCGAAGCCCTTGGAGGTGTTGAACCACTTGACGGTCCCGGTATCCCGGTTGGTCATGTCATAGTTTTGCGACGCGGCCGCTGGAGACGAGCGGTAGAAGCTGATGGCCAGGTGAAGAACGATGGCGACCACAGCAATCACCAGGCTGAGCAGGATGGCCGGATGGCCCCCGACTTCAGGCATGGGCGCCAGGAGGGTGAGGGTTTGTACGACAACAGTCAGCACCAGCAGCGCACTGACCAGGTTTTGCAGTTGATGACGCGTGCCTTTGTTCCAGTAAGGGATTACCGGTGCGAGCGTCAGGTTAAGAAGGCCGAACAAGGCCAGGTACAGGGCGTCGTGTTGTTCCAGATAGGGCAGGCTTTCAGGCTGCAGGCTCGGAATAAAGGACAGCAGCAACGCTGCAACGCCCGTTAGCAGGTGGACGATTTTCAACATTTTGGTTAACTCACGTTAAGACGGATCACAAGGAAGAGCTGACTGGCACGGTTCGCTTCTGAACAATGGGAGGCGTTGAGCACGTGCGCGGGTATCAGCCTATGTGACGTGCCGCAGGAATAAACGGCAGCCACACCGCGTCTATTTAACAGCAAAGGCTGTGCCTACTCAAATCAAGCATTTCGGGGTGTTGCCACGGCCACGGCATTTCTGCGTCAAACGCTTGTCCTAGACAGGTGCGGGA
This sequence comes from Pseudomonas salmasensis, assembly GCF_014268375.2. Taxonomy (NCBI): domain Bacteria; kingdom Pseudomonadati; phylum Pseudomonadota; class Gammaproteobacteria; order Pseudomonadales; family Pseudomonadaceae; genus Pseudomonas; species Pseudomonas salmasensis. The sequence goes on along the minus strand of NZ_CP077083.1, from coordinate 2,237,218 downwards.
TTTTTCATTGGCATGCCGAGACTCTTCCCACAGGTAAACAGGCTTGCCAAGTCAGATCTCGCAGGCGGTGCGGGGCGATTTGCCGCATGTCGCCTGGGTGTGTCGGGCTGCACATGGCGCACTCTCTTGCTAGAGTGGAGCTGCACCTGATCAATGAATGCTCGTCAATTGAAGGGGAAACACATGGCAATCGATATTGGTATCAGTGAAGAAGACCGTAAATCCATCGTCGACGGACTTTCCCGCCTGCTTTCCGATACCTATGTTCTGTATCTGAAGACCCACAATTTCCATTGGAACGTCACAGGCCCCATGTTTCGTACGCTGCACCTGATGTTCGAGGAGCAGTACAACGAGCTGGCGCTGGCAGTGGACTCCATTGCCGAGCGTATCCGTGCCCTGGGCTTCCCGGCGCCGGGTGCCTATTCGATTTACGCGCGCCTGTCTTCCATCAAGGAAGAAGAGGGTGTGCCGAGCGCCGAAGAGATGATCAAGCAGTTGGTGGCCGGCCAGGAAGCGGTCACGCGTACCGCCCGAGGCATCTTCCCATTGCTCGACAAAGTCAGTGATGAGCCGACGGCGGACCTCTTGACCCAGCGTATGCAGGTTCACGAGAAAACCGCGTGGATGCTGCGCTCCCTGCTCGAAAACCAGTAACGGTTGAAACCCTGGCGGCGCCTTTTGGGCGTTGCCTGCTGGTTTCCCTGCGCTTCCTGGCGTTGTCCTACGACTAACTACTCCCCGTCTTCTGGCTGCTCTGCGCTGGCTGCTGTTTTATAGGCCCATCGTCCAATGGGAGAAACCTGTTGGCTGCTGTTTGGCAATGGAGTGTCAGGTGTATGTCACGTGGAGTGGGTAAGGGAGTGATGGAAACCTGTGGTTTTCACAAGATAAAGGTCGACCCTTTTGCCAAGGGTTTTGATATGGGGCTGGCCAAGCCACTGTCCCGGTCGGTCAGGCTCAATGGGTTTTCTACCTGCCTGCGGCTTGAACAGATCTATTGGAACATCCTGACGGAAATCGCCAGGCTCAATACCTGTTCGGTCAGTGCGTTGTTGTCCTATGTCGATCGGGAAGTGCATTTGCGTTACGGAGGCGTAAAGAACTTCAGTGGGCTGGTGAGGGTGGTGTGCGTGGTCCACGTGCTCAAAGGCCGGGGCGCCCTCACGCCCGGAGACACGCTCGCGCAGTAGTCCGGTGGTCGGCCCGTCATCCCGGCGGGCCGGGCCCTGGGCACAAAGCCGGCTGCGCTGTGTTGATTTACCAGATATAATCCCGCGCTTTGCTGCGCATGCCGGGCTTTATGCACAGGGCAGGGCGTGGCGCTGTAACGATCTGATCGCTGAGACATCTCCATGCCCATGTACGACTATCAATGCGCTTCCTGTGGTCATCAGTTGGAAGCCATTCAGAAGATCAGCGCCGCGCCGCTGGTCGATTGCCCTGCCTGCCAGGCACCTGAGTTGAAGAAGATGTTGTCCATGCCGGGCTTCCGCCTGAGCGGCAGCGGCTGGTACGAGACCGATTTCAAGACCGGCGCCAAGAAGAACCTGGCGGGCGGCGACAAAGCAGACTGAGTTGAACTCTACGCGCAGGCTCCTGCATTATCCGTCCCCTGCTTAACTGTACGGTGACGAGGCAGGCCTGCCACCGAATTTCGAATTACGAGAAGTGAAACCACGACCATGATGCGCAGCCACTATTGCGGCCAACTGAACGAGACCCTGGAAGGTCAGGAAATCACCCTTTGCGGATGGGTTCACCGTCGCCGCGACCACGGCGGGGTGATCTTCCTCGATATCCGTGACCGTGATGGTCTGGCCCAGGTGGTGTTCGACCCGGACCGCGCCGAGAGTTTTGCCGCCGCAGACCGCGTGCGCAGCGAATACGTCGTCAAGATCACCGGCAAGGTACGCCTGCGTCCGGCCGGTGCCGTGAACAAGAACATGGCGTCCGGCGGCATCGAAGTGCTGGGCTATGAGCTGGAAGTGCTGAACGAGTCGGAAACTCCGCCGTTCCCACTCAACGAATACTCCGACGTAGGCGAAGAAACCCGCCTGCGCTATCGCTTCCTGGACCTGCGTCGTCCGGAAATGGCCGAGAAGCTGCGCCTGCGTTCGCGCATGACCACCAGCATCCGCCGCTTCTTGGATGAAAACGGCTTCCTCGACGTCGAAACGCCGATCCTCACCCGGGCCACCCCGGAAGGCGCGCGCGACTACCTGGTACCGAGCCGTACCCACGCTGGCAGCTTCTTCGCCTTGCCGCAATCGCCACAGCTGTTCAAGCAACTGCTGATGGTGGCCGGCTTCGACCGTTACTACCAGATCGCCAAGTGCTTCCGTGACGAAGACCTGCGCGCTGACCGCCAGCCGGAATTCACCCAGATCGACATCGAGACCAGCTTCCTCGATGAAACAGAGATCATGGGCCTGACCGAGCAGATGATCCGCAACTTGTTCAAGGAAGTGCTGGGCCTGGAGTTCGGCGAATTCCCGCACATGACCTTCGAAGAAGCCATGCGCCGCTACGGTTCCGACAAGCCAGACCTGCGTAACCCGCTGGAACTGGTGGACGTGGCCGACCAGCTCAAGGACGTCGACTTCAAGGTGTTCAGCGGCCCGGCCAACGACCCTAAATGCCGCATCGCCGCCCTGCGCGTGCCTGGCGGCGCGAGCATGCCGCGCAAGCAGATCGACGACTACACCAAGTTCGTCGGCATCTACGGTGCCAAGGGCCTGGCGTACATCAAGGTCAACGAGCGCACCAACGGCGTCGACGGCCTGCAATCGCCGATCGTGAAAAACATCCCTGAAGCCAACCTGAACACGATCCTTGATCGCGTCGGTGCGGTTGACGGCGACATCGTGTTCTTCGGCGCCGACAAGGCCAAGATCGTCAGCGAAGCCCTGGGCGCGCTGCGTATCAAGCTCGGTCACGACCTGAACCTGCTGACCTGCGAATGGGCACCGATGTGGGTTGTGGACTTCCCGATGTTCGAAGAGAACGACGACGGCAGCTTCAGCGCCTTGCACCACCCGTTCACCGCGCCGAAGTGCTCCCCGCAGGAGCTGGAAGCCAACCCTGCAGGCGCGCTGTCCCGTGCCTACGACATGGTGCTCAACGGTACTGAGCTGGGTGGCGGTTCGATCCGTATCCACCGCAAAGAGATGCAACAAGCGGTATTCCGCCTGCTGGGCATCAACGAAGCGGAACAGGAAGAGAAGTTCGGCTTCCTGCTCGACGCCCTGAAATACGGCGCGCCGCCGCACGGTGGCCTGGCGTTCGGCCTGGACCGTCTGGTAATGCTGATGACCGGCGCCCAGTCGATCCGTGAAGTGATCGCCTTCCCGAAAACCCAGAGCGCTGCGGACGTCATGACCCAGGCGCCGGGTGTGGTGGATGCCAAGGCCTTGCGCGAGCTGCACATCCGCCTGCGTGAGACGCCGAAGGCTGAGTAAGGCTGCTGCGTGAAAGCGCGATTAAGGTGGTAGGCAGTCAAAAAGGCGCATCTTCGGATGCGCCTTTGCGTTTAAAAGAGGGAAATCTCGCCTGGGGCGTAATGCCGTTCAGTTAAGGCTTTCTGTAGGAGCGAGCAAGCTCGCTCCTACAGAGGGCGATATACGCTTAACTGAACGGCATTACGCCGGGGGGCGGGATTGATAAGGTTTCTAGAGAATTTCGGAGTTGTGTTATGGCTGGCCATTCCAAGTGGGCGAACATCAAGCACCGCAAAGAGCGTCAGGATGCCAAGAAAGGCAAGATCTTCACCAAGTGGATCCGCGAACTGACCGTCGCTGCCCGCCAGGGTGGCGGTGACCCGGGCTCCAACCCGCGTCTGCGCCTGGCGCTGGACAAGGCCTTGGGCGCAAACATGAGCCGCGACATCATTGACCGCGCCGTGGCCCGTGGTGCCGGTGCGGCCGATACCGACGACATGGTCGAACTGACCTATGAAGGCTACGGCCCGGGCGGCGTGGCGGTGATGGTTGAGTGCATGACCGATAACCGCAACCGTACCGCGGCAGCCGTACGCCATGCGTTCAGCAAATGCGGCGGCAACCTCGGCACGGATGGCTCGGTAGCCTACCTGTTTGAACGCAAGGGGCAGATCACCTTCGCACCCGGCACCGATGAAGACGCGCTGATGGAAGCCGCGATGGAAGCGGATGCCGATGACGTGGTCACCAACGAAGACGGCTCCATCGATGTATTTACCTCGTTCGCCAGCTTCTACGCCGTGCGCAACGCCCTGGAAGCCGCTGGTTTCAACGGCACCGAAGCGGAAATCGTGATGCTGCCGACCACCAGTGCCGAACTGGACCTGGACGGTGCGCAGAAGGTACTGAAGCTGCTGGACATGCTTGAAGACCTGGATGATGTGCAGAATGTGTATTCGAATGCCGACATCCCGGAATCGGTAGCCGAACAACTCACCTGACACCCACCATTGTAGGAGCGAGCTTGCTCGCGAAGGTCGTTAACGATAACGCTGGGTATCTGACACCCCGCGTCGCTATCGAGTTTTTCGCGAGCAAGCTCGCTCCTACAGTGGAATAGCGTCGCTTCTGACGCCTCAACTGATAAACCCGCAGGCGTTATGACTTTAATCCTAGGTATCGACCCCGGTTCGCGCATCACCGGTTTTGGCGTGGTGCAGCAGACCCCGCGCGGCTGTGTGTACGTCGCCTCGGGCTGCATCCGCACCGGTGCCGGCGAGTTGGCCGAGCGGCTGCAGATCGTTTATCGCGGCGTGCGTGAAGTCATCCAGACCTACGGCCCGGTCACCATGGGCATCGAAAAAGTGTTCATGGCCAAGAATGCCGACTCGGCGTTGAAGCTCGGCCAGGCCCGTGGCGCGGCCATCGTGGCGGGTGCCGAGGAGGGCATGGAGATCGCTGAATACACCGCGACCCAGGTCAAGCAGGCCGTGGTCGGCACCGGTGGCGCCAACAAAGAGCAGGTGCAGATGATGGTCATGCACATGCTCAAGCTCACTTCCAAGCCGCAGATCGACGCCTCGGACGCCCTGGCCATCGCCATTTGCCATGCCCATACCCGCTCCAGCCTGCTGCCTCATGGCTTGGGCGCAGCACGTAGTCGTGGCGGGCGCCTGCGTCTCTGATAGCATCAGCGCAATCGTTATTTTTGCGGTCAGGCCTTGAACTGACCCCCAAGCTTTAAGGATCTGAACCGTGATTGGACGCTTGCGCGGCACCCTGGCTGAGAAACAGCCGCCGCACCTGATTCTGGATGTGAATGGGTTGGGTTATGAGCTGGAAGTGCCCATGACCACCCTGTATCGGCTGCCGTCGGTCGGCGAGCCGATAACCTTGCACACGCATTTAGTGGTGCGCGAAGACGCGCAACTACTCTATGGTTTCATCGGCAAGCGCGACCGCGATTTCTTCCGCGAGCTGATTCGTCTCAATGGCGTGGGGCCCAAATTGGCCCTGGCCCTGATGTCGAGCCTGGAAGTGGATGAATTGGTGCGTGCCGTATCCGCCCAGGACACCTCGGCCCTGACCAAGGTGCCGGGAGTGGGCAAGAAAACCGCCGAACGCTTGCTGGTCGAGCTCAAGGACCGCTTCAAAGCCTGGGAGGTGGTACCGAGCATGTTCGCCCTGGTACCGAACCAGCCGGATATGCCGGCGGCCCAGGTCGCCAGCGCCGAAAGCGATGCGGTCAATGCGCTGATCTCCCTGGGCTACAAGCCCCAGGAGGCCAGCAAGGCCGTATCGGCCATCAAGGACAAGAACCTGAGCGCTGAAGACATGATTCGCCGTGCCCTGAAGGGAATGATTTAAGTGATTGAAGCCGATCGTCTGATCGCGGCCACCGGCCCGCGTGACCGTGAAGAAGTCCAGGACCGGGCCATCCGCCCGCTGAGCCTGGCCGAATACATCGGCCAGCCCACCGTGCGCGAGCAGATGGAGCTGTTTATCCAGGCCGCGCGCGGGCGCAGTGAGTCCCTGGACCACACGTTGATCTTCGGTCCGCCGGGGTTGGGGAAAACTACCCTGGCCATGATCATCGCCAATGAAATGGGCGTGTCGATCAAGTCAACCTCCGGCCCGGTGCTGGAACGGCCGGGTGACCTGGCAGCGCTGCTGACCAATCTTGAACCCCATGACGTGCTGTTTATCGACGAAATCCATCGCTTGTCGCCGATTGTCGAAGAAGTGCTGTACCCGGCCATGGAAGACTTTCAGCTCGACATCATGATTGGCGAAGGCCCGGCGGCCCGCTCGATCAAGCTCGACCTGCCGCCATTCACCCTGGTGGGCGCGACCACTCGCGCGGGCATGTTGACCAACCCGCTGCGAGACCGTTTCGGTATTGTTCAACGTCTAGAGTTCTATAGCACCGCCGATCTGGCGACCATTGTCAGCCGTTCCGCGAGTATCCTTGGCTTGCCCCTGGACCCGGAAGGCGCCTTTGAAATCGCCCGGCGCGCCCGCGGTACGCCACGCATCGCCAACCGCTTGCTGCGCCGCGTGCGCGACTTTGCCGAAGTGCGTGCCAAGGGCCACATCACCAAGGCGGTGGCGGACCTGGCGTTGAACCTGCTGGATGTGGACGAGCATGGCTTCGATCACCAGGATCGACGCCTACTGTTGACCATGATCGAGAAATTCGACGGTGGCCCGGTCGGCGTGGACAGCCTGGCCGCGGCCATCAGTGAAGAGCGCCATACCATTGAGGATGTGCTGGAGCCGTACCTGATCCAGCAGGGCTACATCATGCGAACCCCACGGGGCAGGGTGGTGACACGTCATGCTTACCTGCACTTTGGGCTAAACATTCCGTCACGATTGGGAGAGATGCCCGTGGTAGACGAATTCCTCGATGCAGTAGACGATTAAAAATTGTAGGAGCGAGCTTGCTCGCGAAAAACGCCAACGATAACGCGGTATGTCTGGTTATACGCGGCGTGCTCAGGTTCTTCGCGAGCAAGCTCGCTCCTACAGGGTATTTGCCATGTGGGGTGATTTATCCGAGCTTTGTGCTGTCCCAGTGTCTGGCGTCGTCATTTGAAAGCGTTCAGGAATGAAAAAACAGTTGCCCAGCCAATTGGCAACCTGAGGAGTAAGCACTAGAGTATGCGCGCGCAAAACGGGGATCAGTCGTTCGCACATCGCTGTCGCGTTTATTACGAGGACACCGATGCCGGCGGCATCGTTTATTACGTCAATTACCTGAAATTCATGGAACGGGCTCGAACCGAGCGGCTGCGGGAGTTGGGTTTTGCCCAGTCCGAGCTGGTAGGCGAGGACCTGTTATTCGTCGTGCATTCCAGCGAGGCGCGTTACCACGCACCGGCGCGACTGGACGACGAATTGCTGGTCAGTGCCGAAGTCATCGAATTGAACCGTGCCAGCCTGCGTTTCAAACAGCAGGTCAGGCGGGCCACGGATGCAACGCTGCTCTGTGAGGGGCAGTTCCTGGTGGCGTGTGTGCGCACCAACAGCTTGAAACCTCGGGCCATTCCCGAAACTCTACGCGCGGCCTTTGCCGCCGTGAGCGGCGCGGGTCAACAATCAAAGCAGGAGATTTAGCGTGGAACCTACCGTCGTCGACCATTCCTCCATGTGGAGCCTGGTCAGCAATGCCAGTGTCGTGGTTCAACTGGTCATGCTGACCCTGGTAGCCGCATCGGTTACCTCTTGGGTCATGATTTTTCAGCGCAGCAACATGCTGCGTGCCGGTCGACGTGCCCTGGAGAGCTTTGAAGAGCGCTTCTGGTCGGGTATCGACCTGTCCAAGCTGTACCGCCAGGCCGGCAGCAACCCGGACCCGGACTCGGGCGTCGAGCAGATCTTCCGTGCCGGCTTCAAGGAATTCTCGCGTCTGCGCCAGCAGCCTGGTGTCGACCCGGAAGCGGTGATGGAAGGCGTGGCCCGTGCCATGCGCGTGGCCATTTCCCGCGAAGAAGAGAAACTTGAGCAGGGCTTGCCGTTCCTCGCCACCGTGGGTTCCGTCAGCCCGTACATCGGCCTGTTCGGTACCGTATGGGGCATCATGAACTCCTTCCGCGGCCTGGCCCAGGCGCAGCAAGCCACGCTGGCCACCGTGGCCCCGGGTATTGCCGAAGCCCTGATCGCCACCGCGATCGGCCTGTTCGCCGCTATCCCCGCAGTAATCGCCTACAACCGTTTCGCCGCAACCAGCGAGACGTTGATTGGCCGTTACTACACCTTCGCCGATGAATTCCAGGCGATCCTGCACCGTAAAGTGCACACCAGCGAAGAATAAGCAGGTAATTCCCAATGGCTTTAATCGCTCGATCTCGCAAAAAGCGCAAGCCGGTCGCCGAGATGAACGTAGTGCCCTACATCGACGTGATGCTGGTGCTGCTGGTGATCTTCATGGTGACCGCGCCGATGCTCAACCAGGGCGTGAAGGTTGATCTGCCCAAGGTTTCCAGTGAAGCCTTGCCGCAGGACAACAACACTCAGGTCCTGACCATTTCGATCAAGGCTGACAAGACCTATTACTGGAACCTTGGCAGCGAAGTCGACACGCAAAAGCAGCAGGACAAGGCCCTGACCTTGCCGGCCATGACCGATGCGGTGACCAAGATCATTCGCTCCGGCAACGAAGGCGGCAAGCACACCCAGGTCTTCATCCGGGGTGACAAATCGGTCGACTACGGCTCCGTCATGGGTGCCATGGGCGGGCTGCAGAAGGCCGGCGTCGGTAACGTTGGCTTGATTACCGAGGCGCCCTGATGCAGCAACAGCGAGAGCCGTCCGCCTCGGAAAGCTACTTCTGGCCTGGCGTGTGGGCAATAGCCCTGCACGTCCTGGTGTTCGGCATGCTGTTTGTCAGCTTTGCCATGACCCCGGATTTGCCGCCAGCCAAGCCGATCGTGCAGGCGACCCTGTATCAGCTGAAATCGAAAAGCCAGGCCACCACCCAGACCAATCAGAAGATTGCGGGTGAGGCCCAGAAGTCGGCCGCGCGCCAGACTGAAGTCGAGCAGATGGAACAGAAGAAGGTCGAGCAGGAAGCGGTGAAGGCTGCTGCGGAACAAAAGAAAGAAGAGGCGGCTCAAAAGGCCGAGGAATCGAAAAAGGCTGACGAAGCCAAGAAGGCCGACGAGGCGAAAAAGGCTGATGAAGCCAAGAAAGCCGAGAAAGCTGCCGAAGCGAAAAAGGCCGAAGAGAAACAATTGGCTGATATAGCCAAGAAGAAATCGGAAGAAGAAGCCAAGAAAGCTGCCGAAGAAGAGGCCAAGAAAAAGGCCGCTGAAGAAGCCAAGAAAAAGATTGTCGAAGACGCGAAGAAGAAAGCCGCCGAAGACGCCAAGAAAAAAGCTGAAGCAGACGAGGCGAAGAAGAAAGTCGCCGACGAAGCGAAGAAGAAAGCTGCCGCCGACGCCTCCAAGAAGAAGGCCCAGGAAGCAGCACGCAAATCCGCCGAAGAGAAAAAGGCCCAGGCCTTGGCAGATTTGCTTTCCGACACGCCGCAGCGTCAGCAAGCCTTGGCCGATGAGCGTGGCGATGAAGTCGCGGGCAGTTTCGACGACCTGATTCGGGCGCGGGCAGCGGAAGGCTGGACTCGTCCACCTTCGGCACGCAAAGGCATGACAGTAGTGCTGCAGATCGGCATGTTGCCAGACGGTACGGTGACTTCGGTCAGCGTGGCCAAGTCCAGTGGTGACGGTACGTTCGACAGTTCAGCGGTTGCCGCAGTCAAGAATATTGGCCGGTTGACCGAGATGCAGGGAATGAAACCAAGTGACTTCGCTCCCTATCGTTCATTCAAGATGACATTCACACCTGAGGATCTAGCCTTGTGAGAAACCTTCTTCGAGGAATGCTTGTCGTTATTTGCTGTATGGCAGGGATAGCGGCGGCGGATGAAAAGAACATCCTGGTAACCAGCGGCAGCGATCGGGCTACTCCGATCGCCGTCGTACCCTTCGGTTGGCAGGGCGGCAGCGTGCTGCCGGACGACATGGCCCAGATCGTCAGCGACGACCTGCGTAACTCCGGTTACTACGCGCCGATTCCAAAAGGCAACATGATCAGCCAGCCCAACCAGGCCAGCGAAGTCGTGTTCCGTGACTGGAAAGCCGTGGGCGCGCAGTACGTGATGGTCGGCAACATCACGCCGGCCGGTGGTCGCCTGCAGATCCAATACACCTTGTTCAACGTGGCCACCGAGCAGCAGGTTTTGACCGGCAGCGTATCGGGTACCGCCGAGCAATTGCGCGACATGGCCCACTACATCTCGGACCAGTCGTTTGAAAAACTCACCGGTATCAAGGGGGCGTTCTCGACGCGCCTGCTGTATGTCACGGCTGAGCGTTTCTCTGTAGACAATACCCGCTACACCCTGCAACGTTCGGACTACGACGGTGCACGTGCAGTGACCTTGCTGCAGTCCCGTGAGCCCATCCTGTCGCCGCGCTTTGCGCCGGACGGCAAGCGTATTGCCTACGTATCGTTCGAGCAGCGCCGTCCACGTATCTTCGTGCAGCACATTGATACTGGCCGTCGTGAGCAGATCACCAACTTCGAAGGCCTCAACGGTGCGCCAGCCTGGTCGCCGGATGGTTCGCGCCTGGCTTTCGTGCTGTCCAAGGACGGCAACCCGGATATCTACGTGATGAACATGGCCTCGCGTCAGCTCTCGCGTGTGACCAGCGGCCCGGGCATCAACACCGAACCGTTCTGGGGTAAGGATGGCTCGACCATTTACTTCACCTCCGACCGTGGCGGCAAGCCTCAGGTCTACAAGGCAAATGTGAACGGCGGCGGTGCGGAACGTGTGACCTTTATTGGTAACTACAACGCCAACCCCAAGCTTTCGGCCGATGAAAAGACGTTGGTGATGATTCACCGTCAGGATGGTTTCACTAATTTCCGGGTTGCGGCCCAGGATTTGCAGCGCGGAACCGTAAAAATCCTTACAGATACCAACCTTGATGAGTCAGCCACTGTTGCGCCCAACGGCACCATGGTAATCTACGCCACCCGCCAGCAGGGCCGGGGAGTCTTGATGCTCGTGTCCATCAATGGACGCGTAAGGCTCCCACTTCCTACCGCACAAGGCGAAGTCAGAGAACCATCCTGGTCCCCTTACCTGAACTGACGCGGCGCTACAAAAAGAAGTACTTAACACACTGGGGTTCATTAGGAGTTTCACGATGGAAATGCTGAAGTTTGGTAAGTTTGCTGCTCTGGCTCTGGCTCTGTCCGTAGCCGTTGGTTGCTCCTCTAAAGGCGGCGACAATGCCGGTGAAGGCGCAGCTGTTGATCCAAACGCTGGTTACGGCGCCAACACTGGTGCGGTCGACGGCTCCCTGAGCGAAGAAGCTGCTCTGCGCGCTATCACCACTTTCTACTTCGAATACGACAGTTCGGACCTGAAGCCAGAAGCCATGCGCGCTCTGGACGTTCACGCCAAGGACCTTAAAGCTAACGGCGCTCGCGTTGTTCTGGAAGGTAACACTGACGCCCGTGGTACTCGTGAGTACAACATGGCTCTGGGCGAGCGTCGTGCGAAAGCCGTTCAGCGCTACCTGGTACTGCAAGGTGTTGCTCCAAGCCAACTGGAACTGGTTTCCTACGGTAAAGAGCGTCCAGTTGCAACTGGCAACGACGAACAGTCGTGGGCTCAGAACCGTCGCGTCGAACTGCGTAAGTAATTCGTTATGCGAACGTGCCGTCGTGCTCTAACTGTATTGGCTCTCAGCTTCGCACCGCTTGCGGTGTGGGCTGCGGTTCCTGTAACGGATAGCAACTCAGGCTATAACAATAGCGGGAGCAGTTATCCGCCAGCAGGTTATGGCACGAACGGCGCCTATGCGGGGGGAGCGGCTACGTCCGCTCCCTCGGCACAGGGCGAGCTGTTCAACCAGCTGCAACGCATGCAGGATCAATTGGCCCAGCAACAAGGCGCCATTGAAGTTCTGCAGAACCAAGTGAACCAGCTCAAGCAAGAAGGCCTGGAGCGTTACCAGGATCTTGATCGTCGTATTGGAGCCGGTGTTGCACCTGCCGCTACTCCTGATAATTCTTCTGCCGGTGGCGCACCCAGTGCCGCTGCCGGTGGCGCCGCAGCGGGGGCCGCTGCTGCTGCCCCTGCTGCCAGCAGCGAGCCGGGTGATCCAGCGAAGGAAAAACTGTATTACGATGCAGCCTTCGACCTGATCAAAGCCAAGGATTTCGATAAAGCCAGCCAGGCTTTTACTGCTTTCCTGCGCAAATACCCTAACAGCCAGTACGCGGGCAATGCTCAGTACTGGTTGGGTGAGGTCAACCTGGCAAAGGGTGATTTGCAGGGGGCTGGCCAGGCTTTTGCCAAGGTCAGCCAGCTGTACCCCAAGCACGCCAAGGTTCCGGATTCGCTGTACAAACTCGCTGACGTAGAACGCCGCCTGGGTCATACCGACAAGGTCAAAGGCATTCTGCAGCAGGTGGTTGCCCAGTACCCGGGTACCTCCGCGGCTCAGTTGGCCCAACGGGACCTGCAACGCTTGTAAGCGATGCAGCCCGTTTAGAAGAAACCCGCGCTTGTCGCGGGTTTTTTCGTTAGAATCCACGCCCTTTTATGAAACACGCTTTCTGGGGTTGACGCGTTGGCGCAATCCCTTGAAGTGCCTGACGGAGGCGGACAGCCTGTTTAGCTGTTACGCCCGTGGCGACTATGCAAGACACATTACGTATTACCGAAGTCTTTTACTCGTTGCAGGGTGAAACGCGCACTGCTGGCCTGCCCACCGTATTTGTACGGCTCACCGGCTGCCCGTTACGCTGCCAATACTGCGACAGCGCCTACGCCTTCAGCGGCGGCACCGTGCGCACCCTCGACGACATCCTGGAACAGGTTGCCGGCTACCGGCCGCGCTACGTCTGCGTGACAGGCGGTGAGCCCTTGGCGCAACCCAACGCCATCCCGTTGCTCAAGCAACTGTGTGACGCCGGCTACGAGGTGTCACTGGAAACCAGCGGCGCCCTGGACATCTCTGCAGTCGACCCGCGCGTCAGCCGAGTCGTCGACCTCAAGACCCCGGACTCCAAGGAAGCGCACCGCAACCGCTACGAGAACATCGACTTGCTGACGGCCAACGATCAGGTCAAGTTCGTCATCTGTTCCCGTGACGATTATGACTGGGCCACCTCCAAGCTGATCCAGTATGGCCTGGAGCGCCGTGCGGGCGAGGTGCTGTTCTCGCCCAGCCATCACGACCTGAATGCGCGGGAGCTGGCCGACTGGGTAGTGGCGGACAACCTGCCGGTGCGCCTGCAATTGCAGCTGCACAAGTACCTGTGGAACGACGAGCCAGGGCGCTGATCAGGCGGCTGCGAGAGGCGTTCTACCCACCGAATTACCGTTCAAATGCGTTTTTTCTGATTTATTTAAAATAAGGTGTTGAATAATCCTTAGAAATCAGTATTATACGCGCCACCACACAGCGGGTCGTTAGCTCAGTTGGTAGAGCAGTTGGCTTTTAACCAATTGGTCGTAGGTTCGAATCCCACACGACCCACCATTTTTGGCGGTTTAGAAAATCCGGAAGGCCCACGTAAGTGAGGATTTCCGGGTTTTTTTTTGCCTGTCATTTGGCAGATCCGAGTCGACGCTGAGTCATCCCTTGCTCAGATTCTGTCGCCGTTCAAAAAGCATTCCTTAAATTCTAATATTCATACGCGGACCGGTGCTGACCGAAGAGTCCGGTCGTTCGTATGCGCCCTCATGTGTATCAAACCTGATACCGCTGGTCGGAAACCAGCTCAGAACTCCAAACGAAATTCTTTCCTGTTTGGTTGTTTTTTCTTATGTGTCAGCTACTTAAGAATTTTTTAAGAAATTTCCTAAAATACAGTCGGTTTATTGGCGTGAGGGGCGGACGATGTTAGTTTGCCACCCTTCGTAAATTCGATGGATCGAACATGTCTTCCCAACTGCCACGGACTCGGTATTCACTGAGTATTGCCCTGCTTGCCTGCCTCGTTTCCCACAGCGTGATGGCGGCAACCCTCCCGGGTGATCAGGACCTGATCCGCGAGCGGCAAAATCGCCTGTTGGAAGATCAACAACGCCGCCTTGAACAACTCAAGGAACTGCCCGGCAAAGAGGCCAGGCCCGAAGCGCCGGCAGCCCCGGTGGACAGCCGTTGCTTCCCGATCCAGACCATTGAACTGCAAGGTGCCGAGCACCTGCCTGTCACTGAGCGTGAGCGTCTGCTCAAGCCGTACACCGATCAATGCCTGGGCGTTTCCCAGCTCAACGCCCTGCTCAAAGACCTCACCGACTTCTACATCGACAAAGGCCTGGTCACCAGCCGCGCGTACTTGCCCCAGCAAGATATGTCCAAGGGGCATCTGCAAGTGCTGGTGGTGGAAGGCAAACTCGAAGGCTTGAAGGGCGCCGACACCAGCAAGTTGACGGACCACGAGCTGGCCATGGCCTTTCCCGGCAAAAGCGGCGAGATATTGAACCTGCGAGAAATCGAACAGGCCGTCGACCAACTCAACCGCTTGCCATCCAACCAAGCCCAAATGGAACTGACCCCAGGCGATGCGGTGGGCGGCAGCTCGGTGCTGGTCAAAAACAACCCGCAGAAGCCCTGGCGCGCCAGCCTGTCGCGTAACAACGATGGCCAGAAAAGCACCGGCGAACAGCAGTGGGGCACCGGTTTTGAATGGGACAGTCCCTTGGGCCTGGCCGACCAGCTGATTCTGCGCGGCGGCCACGACGCCATCAGCGACCACCAGAAAACCTCCAAGAACGCGATGCTCTACTACAACGTGCCCTGGGGCTGGTGGAACTTCAGCTACAGCTATAACCAGAGCGACTACCGTTCGGTCGTCCAGGGCGATGGTTTCGACTTCAAGCAAACCGGCGACAGTGAAAACCACCAACTGCGCGCTGAGCGGGTGATCCACCGCGACGCCCTGAGCAAAACCTCGCTCAACGTCGGCCTGTCCCACCTGCGCACCAACAACTACATCGAAGACAGCCGCCTGGCCGTCAGCAGCAATCGGCTCAGCGAGTTGCAGTGGGGCATCAACCACGGTCGGCGAGTTGGCAGTGCGTTTGTCAACGTTGACCTCGGTATGCAGGACGGCATCGGTTTGCTCGATGCTCAGGCGCAACATGAGCGCGATCAGAACGGCAATCGACTGGCCAACTCCCGCTACCGCAAATACACCGCCACTGTCAGCTACCTGCAACCCTTCACGCTGTGGGGCGAGTCGTTCAGTTTCACCAGCCTGGCCACCGGCCAACGCAGCGAAGACGTACTGTTCAGCCCCCAGCGCATGAGCCTTGGCGGGTCAGCCTCAGTTCGCGGCTACAAGGACCAGCAACTGACCGGCGACAGCGGCGGTTACTGGCGTAATGACCTGCGCTGGAGCCGCCCGGTGACCCTCGGCTGGCTGCGCCCGGTGTTCGGTGAATACGGCGCCAGCGTCGGTTACGACCAGGGCGTGATCCGCAACGGCCGCTACAACGGCGAAGTGCACGGTCGCGTCTCAAGCAACTCCCTTGAGCTGTTCGCCCGCGGCCAACGCGTGAGCACCAGCGTGACCTTTGCCCACTCGCTGGAACGACCGGCTGCGCTGCTTGAGCGCGAAGCGCCGATCTACTTCCGCCTGGATTTCTTCCTGTAATTCAACGCCCAGTTGCAACGAGAATTTGAAATGGATGTTCGCCAATTTGCCTTCCTGGTTCGCCAGCCTTCTGCTGCCCTGAAAAGCCGTGACGCGTTCCTCGGCCTGCCCAAACGCGGCTTGGCACTGATCCTGGCCAACGCGCTGTTCTGGCAGCCGCTACTGGCCCAGGCCGAAGGCATCGTGGTCAGCGCGCCCGGCACCACCGTGGGCGCGGCGGGCAATGGCGTGCCGGTGGTGAACATCGCCACCCCCAATGGCAGTGGCTTGTCCCACAACCAGTTCAAGGACTACAACGTCGGCGCCAACGGCGTAATCCTCAACAACGCCACCGAACGCACTCAATCGACGCAACTGGGCGGCCTCATCCTCGGCAACCCGAACCTGCAAGGTCGCGCCGCCAATATCATCCTCAACGAAGTCAACGGCGGCAGCCCCAGCCAACTGCGCGGCTACACCGAAGTGGCGGGCCAGTCGGCCAAGGTCATCGTTGCCAACCCCTACGGCATCACCTGCAGCGGCTGCGGCTTCATCAACACCCCCAATGTCACCCTGACCACCGGCAAACCGATACTCGACGCAAGCGGCCAACTGCAGCGTTACCAGGTTGATGGCGGCGCCGTGACCATCGACGGCCAGGGCTTGAACGCCGACAACGTCGACCGCTTCGAGATCATCACCCGCTCGGCCAAGATCAATGCGCAGATCAATGCGCGCAACTTGAGCGTGGTTGCCGGTCGTAATGATGTCGACGCTAAAAGCCTGCAAGCCACTGCCCGCGCCGATGACGGCAGTGCCAAGCCGGAACTGGCGATTGACTCGACGGCGTTGGGCGGGATGTATGCCGGGGCGATCAAACTGGTGGGCACCGAGGCCGGCGTGGGCGTGAAGCTCGACGGTACGTTAATGGCCAGTGGTGGTGATATTCAGCTCGATGCCAACGGACGTCTGAGTTTGGCCAATGCCAAAGCCAGCGAAGCGGTGGTGATCAAGGCCGGTCAATTGGACGCTGCGGGTGCGGTGTATGCCGGCACGCGAGTCGATGTACAAACCACGGCAGGCCTGAACAATCAGAAAAGCCTGGCGGCCCGCGACAGCATCACCGTGACCAGCGGTGGGACGTTGGTCAACAGCGGCATCATCGAAGCCGGGGTCAACGCCGATGAAAGCCGCAACACCAGCGGCGATGTCAGCCTTGCCGCCGCTAACCTGAGCAATAGCGCCAGCGTGGTTGCCAGCCGAACCCTCACCGCGACAGCCAACCAAACCTTGAACAATCAAGGCGGCACATTGAGCGGTACCACCGCCGTGATTAACGCCGGTCAACTCGACAACCGCGGCGGTCGTGTACTGGGTACGGACTCGCTCAAGGTCACGGCTACCGGCCTGGATAACCGCACCAACGGTTTGCTGCACAGCGAAAACAGCACCGACGTTACGGTAACCGCTGCGCTGGATAACCAGAGCGGTCGCGTGATCGGCCTGAAAAACCTGACGCTCAACGCAGGCCAACTGACTAACGATAACGGCCTGGTCGCCAGCCAGGCGCAAGCCCATGTATCCGCTGGGCAACTGAGCAACCAAGCGGGTGAAATCTCCGCCAACCAGGCCACCGTGGCTGCCACGACCCTGGATAACCGTTCCGGCAAGTTGCTGGGCAGCAACCTCAACGTGACCGCCAGCGGCGGCATCGATAACCGCCTGGGGATTTTTTCCGCCACCAGTCTGTTGACCTTACAGGCAGGCAGCCTGGATAACCGTGATAAAGGTTCGGTAGCCAGCCAAGGCCTGATGAACCTGACCGTCGCTGGGCTGCTGGACAATCGCAATGAAGGCAACTTGGTCAGCCAGGGCGCTCAGCAAATAACCGCCGGGCAATTGAACAACAGCCAGGGCGGGCTGGTGTCCAGCAAAGCCACAATGACCCTGCGCGGCGATAACCTGATCAACCAAGGCGGCTTGGTGATTGCTGACGATGCGCTGACCCTCACCGGCGGCGATCTGGATAACAGCCAAGCAGGTGTGATCAGCACCAAGGCCACTGCGCAGGTGCAACTGAACCAGTTGAACAACAGCAGCGGCGGCAAGTTGAGCAGCGATGGTGCGTTGACCCTTAACGCCACCCGGCTCGAAAACGGCGCCGGTCGTATCAGCGCCAAGGGCGACTTGCAGGCAACGGTCGGTGTGCTCAATCAACAAGCGGGCGAACTCGTCAGCGACGGTGCACTGACGCTGCGCGGCACCTCGCTGGACAACCGCAACGGCGGCCTTGTCGCGGCCACCCACGGCGTGGACCTGCGCAGCCAGACCATCCTTAACCAGCAGGGCGAGATCTCCAGCCAGGCCAAGGTGCTGGTAGTTGCCGACCAACTGAACAACACCACCGGCAAAGTCATTGGCGACAGCGGCCTGACTCTCACGGTGCAACGCCTGCTCAACCAGAGCAAAGGCTTGCTGGCGGGGCGTGAGAGCCTCGTTCTGAGCGGCGCCCAACTGGACAACAGTGAAGGTGGCCGCGTTACCAGCCAAAAAGACCTGAACATCACCCTGACCGGCGCCTTGCTCAACCAAGAGCAGGGCACGCTGCTGAGCGAGGGCGGGCTGACCGTCAAGGCTGGCACCCTGGATAACACCCAGGGCGGCATTGTGTCGGCGGCCAATGCGCTGTCGATCACCACTCAGGGCCAACTGAACAATCAGGCGGGCAAACTGCTGGCAGATGGCACAGCCACGCTGGTCAGCGCTGCGCTGAACAACAGTCAGGGCGGCGTGATCAGCGCCAAGCAACAGGTTGATGTGCGCAGTGCCGGCCTTGATAACAGCCAGCGCGGCAGCATCAGCAGTGATGCCGGTATCACTCTCACTGCGGGGCAACTGGACAACAGCCAACAAGGGTCGATCTTCGCCAAGTCAGCGGTCAAGGCAACCCTGAATGGGCTGGACCAACATGACCGTGGTGAGCTGGTCAGCAATACCGGCATCGAACTGGACTTGAACCATGGGCAACTGATCAACCGCGACCACGGCCTGATCGCAACACCGGGTCAACTGCTACTGAACAACCTGGGCAGCGTCGACAACAGCCAGGGCGGTGAAATCTCCAGCACCCAGTCATTCCTGTTGGCCGCCGACGCGCTGAACAACCGCGGCGGTAAAGTCATCAGTGGCGACAGCCTTCAGGTCCGCGTCGCCAAGGCGCTGGATAACAGCCTCGAAGGAGTGTTGTCGGCGAAGCGCTTTCTGCAGGTACAGGCCGACAGCCTGGACAACCAGGCCGGTGGCGCACTCGCCAGCCGGGGCGCGCTGGACCTGAAGGTCATCGGAGCACTGGACAACCATAACCAAGGGCTGATTTCCGCTGCCACAGCCTTGACCGCTAACGCAGGCTTGTTGGACAACAGCGACAAGGGCCGCCTCTCGGCGGGCACCCACCAGACGCTCAACACCGGCGCGCTGGATAATCACCAGGGCGGACGAATCGTCAGCGACGGTAGCCAGACAGTCACTGCCGCCAATGTGGATAACCGCGCGGGTGTGATCGGCAGCCAACAGGCGCTGAACCTGACCACTGCCAACCTCGATAACACCGCCGGGTTGATCAATAGCCAGGCGGACCTGACCCTGACCGGGCATACAGTCGACTCCAGCCTGGACGGGGAGATCTCGGCCAAAGGCGACTTGAAACTCATCGTCCACCAGCTGATCCAGCGCCAGGGCCGCTTGATCGGCGAGCGCGCCGTAACCCTCGACCTGCAAGGCGGCAACCTCGATAACAGCGCCGGCTTGATCAGTGCCAGAGGCCCACTGACGTTCGCACGCCTGGCCAACCTGACCAACCGTGAACAAGGCGAAATCTCCAGCCAGGCGGCGTTCACCGTGGCCGCCAAACGCATCGATAACGGCGATCGCGGAGTCATCCTCAGTGCTGATCAACTACGCCTTGAAGCAGATGCTGTGGTCAACGCCAACAAGGGCTTGATCTCCGGATGGAACGGTCTGACGGTGGTCGGCAATAGCCTCGACAACAGCGCCGAGGGCACGTTGTCGAGCAGGAGCGGCACCCTGCACACCGACCTCACAGGTGTATTGGATAACCACGCAGCGGGTGCCCTGGTCAGCCAGGGCAAACAAACCCTTATCGCCGGCAGCCTGAACAATGATCAAGGGATCATCTCCGGCCAGGCTGATGTCAGCCTCAACGTGGCCGGCCGCCTGGAAAACAGCAACAACGGCTTGATCTCCGCAGCCCAGCACTTGGACTTCAACAACGCTCAGAGCCACATTCTCAACCGTGGTGGCCGGATCAACGCTGCCAGCCTCTCACTGCTCGGTGAAAGCCTGGACAACAGCGGCGGTCAACTGATCAGCCAGGGCACCCTGGAAGGCACCCTCAGTGGTGCGCTGATCAACGCCAACAACGCCCGCCTGGCCAGTGGCGCAGCCCTGTTGCTGAACGCCGCCAGCCTGGACAACCGAGGCGGTCAACTGGTCAGCCAGGGCCGCCTTGACCTCACCCTCGCCAAGGGCGACCTGGATAACAGCGCCAAAGGCACACTCGCCAGCCAGAAAGACCTGATGATCAAGCTGTTGGCCGGTGACGTTCACAACCAGCAAGACGGCCTGATGTTCAGCCAGAAGGGCAAGCTGGACCTTACCGCCCGCACCCTCACCAACTATCAAGGCACGCTGCAAAGCCAGACCGATAACCGCCTGCGCCTCAGTGGCGCCCTGAATAACCAGGGCGGCCGTGTCGACAGCCTCAGTGGCAACCTGGACCTGGAAACGGCCAGCGTCGCCAATACCGCAGGTGGCATCCTCAACAGCAGCAAAGGCTGGATCAAGCTGGTCACTGGGCTGTTCAACAACGGCAGCGGCATCACCCAGGCGCAGTCGTTGAACATCGAAGCCAAAGGCGGCCTGCTCAACCAACTGGGGCATCTGTCGGCCCTTGGCGGTGACAGCCAGATCGTCACCACCACCCTGAATAACCAGGGCGGCGGTGTGTATGCCGACACCTTGCTCAAAGTCACCGCCCAGGACTTCGACAACCAGGGCACGGCGGCGGGCAACGGCGGCAAAGTCGGCGCACGCACCATTGACTTCGGCCTCACCGGCACCCTGAGCAACCGCAATGGCCTGATCGAAAGCGACGACACCCTGAGCCTCGTCGCGCAGACCATCGACAACGTCAGCGGCAACCTGCGCGCAATGGGCCGGGTGGGCACCACCGATATTCGCACCACGGGCCTGTTCGATAACCGCTTCGGCGCGCTGGAAAGCGCCAACGAAACCCTCAACCTGCAAGCGGCCAGCCTGGATAACAACGGCGGGCGTATCGTCCACACTGGCGGCGGTAAATTCGACCTCACGTCCGATCAAGTCACCCGCGCCGGCGGCAGCTTCGTCACCAACGGCCAACTGGACATCAAGGCTGCCAGCTGGACCAACAGCAGCGTGATCCAGGCCGGGCGCCTGAAGCTCGACATCGGCCAATTCACCCAGACTGCCAGCGGGCAACTGCTCGGCGCACAAAGCCTGACCGGCACGGGCGACACCTGGACCAACGACGGCCTGCTGGCCAGTGATGGCACCCTCAAGCTGACCCTCACCGGTGGCTACAGCGGCAACGGGCGGGTCAGCAGCCTGGGCGATATGACCCTCGCGGCGGCCAACCTGGACCTGGGCGAGAATGGTCGTATTGCCGGTGGCGCGCTTACTCAAATCACCAGCACCAACGTCCTGAACAACCGTGGTCGCCTGACGTCCGTAGGTGATCTGACAGTCAACGCCGCCGCCCTGAACAACTACGGCACCCTGGGCGGCTCCGAGAGCGTGCGCCTCAACGCCACGCATCTGCTCAACGAAAAAGGCCTGCTGTTCAGCGGCAAGGACATGACCCTGCGGGTCAACGACTTCAGCAACCGCTTCGGCGATGTCTACAGCCTGGGCGGCCTCGACATCGCCCGCGATGATGCCAATGGGCGCAGTGCGCTGATCGAAAACGTCTCCGGGACGCTGGAGAGCGACGGCAATATGCGTTTGCTGGCCGATACCCTGAGCAACCGGCGCGACCAGTTCACCACCGAAAAAAGCATGGTTTCCGGGAGCATCAGTGTCTACGGCAACGACTACTGCAAAGGCAAAGGCTGCGAGCTGAAGTTCAGCGGCGTCGAAACCTATGAGGACGCCATCAAAGGCAGCTCCGCCTCCGCATTCATCAATGCCGGTGGCGACCTGACGGTGGGCAGCCAGACCTTCGATAACCTCTACAGCTCGGTATCGGCCGCTAAAAACATCCTGATCAACACCGACGTGCTGAACAACACCGGCGCTGCTGGTGGTGAACAGCGTAATTTCGGTTACGCCTACTACACACGCAACCGGTCGGCTTACTCGTTGCTGATGAGCGAAGTCGAGCAGTTCAACCGCAGCAACGATCCCAACTCAAGTGACTATAAGCCGGGTGCGTACACGTTCGACCAGTTTGTTGAGAAGACGAGGTTCTCGGACACCTTCTTCACATCACCTATCGACTACACCGTCCCCACCTCCGGCAGCGTAATTGCCCAAGCGGTGATCCAGGCAGCCGGCTCGGTCACCGTTAACGCAACCAAAGAAATCAACAACAGCGTCATCCGCCCGAATGCCACCAACATCGACACCCCGGCGGCCAACCGCAACACCAACTCGGATGTATTTGCCTCCACGGTAAAACCGGCGATAACCGCGCAACTACCGCCAGACCTGGCCCAACGTCAGGTCAACCCAGTGACCTTGCCGGGCTTCAGCCTGCCAACGGGTGAGAACGGTCTATTCCGTCTCAGCGGCCAGGCCGCGAAGGGCGGTGCAGCGGCTAAAGCGGATACCGCCACGGGTGACTTCAGCGCAAACGGACGTGTCATCACCGCCGCCGACCGCGAGAAAACCCTCGACTACAACGCCGTGCAAGAACGCGGCTTCAGCCTCGACGGCCAGCCCGTCAGCGGCGCAGTCAACGGCCAGGGCCCGCTGGCTCTGGACAGCCGTGCCCCATCAGTCACCCGCGTACAAGGCCTGCCGGAAATCACCCCGGTAGATAACAGCCACAAATACCTGATCGAAACCAACCCGGCGCTCACCGACCTCAAGCAGTTCATGAGCTCCGACTACCTGCTCGGCAAACTCGGCTACAACCCCGACGCCAGCTGGAAGCGCCTGGGCGACGGCCTGTACGAGCAGCGCCTGATCCGCGAAGCCGTGGTGGCCCGTACCGGCCAACGCTACATCAACGGCCTTGCCAGTGATGACGCGCTGTTCCGCTACCTGATGGACAACGCCATCTCTTACAAGGACTCGCTCAACCTGCAACTGGGCGTGTCCCTCACCGCCGAACAAGTCGCGGCGCTGACCCACGACATCGTGTGGATGGAAGAAGCCGAGGTCAACGGCCAGAAAGTCCTGACCCCCGTGCTCTACCTGGCCCAGGCCAACAACCGCCTGGCCCCCAACGGCGCGCTGATCCAGGGCCAGGACGTGAGCCTGGTCACCGGCGGCGACTTGCACAACAGCGGCACCCTGCGCGCCACCAACAACCTGAACATGGTCGCCGGCAACATCGACAACAGTGGCCTGATGCAAGCCGGCAACCGCCTGGAAATGCTCGCCACCGACTCGATCCGCAACAGCCGTGGCGGCATCATCAATGGCCGCGACATCAGCGCCACCGCCGTGACCGGCGACATCATCAACGAACGCACCGTCACCACCTTCAAACAGGACGGCCAGGGCTACCAACTGCGCAACGACGTGGCCAGCGAAGCCTCCCGTTTCGAAGCCACCGACACGCTCAAACTGAACGCCGGGCGCGACGTGCTCAACCTCGGTAGCAACCTCAAGGCCGGTGGCAACGCCAGCGTAACGGCAGGTCGCGACGTGCTGATCGCCAGCCAGACCGAACAGGACGACTACGCCTACCAACGCCGCCGCATCAGCGGCACCGAGCAAACTATCCTGCAACACACCTCCGCCGTGGACGTGGGCGGCAACCTCGCCATCGACGCCCGCCGCGACATCGCCGTGGTCGCCAGCACCGTCAGCGCCGCCAAAGACCTCAGCGTCAAGGCCGGCGAAAACCTGACCCTGGCCGCCGCCGCCAACGAACAACACGACTATTCAAAAGGAAAAAAAGGCGGCACCAAAACCACCACCCAACTGGACGACGTCACCCAACAAAGCGCCGAACTCAAAGCCGGCGGCGACCTGATCGCCATCGCCGGCACCGACCTCACGCTAGTCGCCAGCAAAATCAGCGCGGGCAACGAAGCCTATGTGCACGCTGATAACGAACTGCAAATGCTGGCGGCGCAGGACAGCCACTACTCGCTGTACGACATGAGCAAGAAGGGCAGTTGGGGCAGCAAGAAGACTCAGCGTGATGAAGTGACCGATGTGAAGAATGTCGGCAGTGAGATCAAGACTGGGGGGGACCTGACGCTGGAGAGCGGGGGGGATCAGAAGTATCAGGCGGCGAAGCTTGAGAGTGGTGGGGATATTGCGATTGTCAGTGGAGGGGCCGTCGAGTTTGAGGCGGTGAAGGATCTGCATCAGGAGAGCCACGAGAAGAGCAAGGGAGATGCGTTCTGGACATCGTCAAAAGGAAAAGGAAATACAGATGAGACCCTGCGCCAGACCCAAATGGTGGCTGAGGGCAATATCGCGATCAAGGCGGTGGAAGGCCTGAAGATCGACGTCAGGCAGGTCAACCAGCAAACCGTCAGCCAATCGATTGATGCGATGGTCAAGGCCGATCCGCAGTTGGCCTGGATCAAAGAGGCCGAAGCGCGTGGGGATGTGGACTGGAGGCAGGTCAAGGAGATTCATGACAGCTTCAAGTACAGCAACTCGGGGTTGGGGCCGGCGTCGCAGATCATTATTGCGATTGTGATGGCGGCGGTGGTTGGGCCGTTGGCTGCTGGTCTGACAGGGGGAGCCGTATCCGGTGCGGTGATCGGTGCAGTTGCGTCGGGAGCTGCAACCAACGCGACGGTAAGTGTCATCAATAATCGCGGCAACCTGGGCGCGGTGCTCGAGGACGTGACCTCTTCGGATGCGATGAAGGGGTACGTAATTGCCGGTGCTACGGCAGGGCTGACCGCTGGTTACTTTGGTGATTGGACGGGAACTCAAACAAACACAATCACCGGGAAAGTTACGACGCCGGGTCTACTGAATACGTGGAGTGGCGTCGGTAAATTTGCCGCCAACCAAACACTGCAAAGCGGCACATCCATGCTGTTGAGCAAGGCGCTGGGGCAGGGCGGTAGCGCCAGCGACGCGCTGAAAAGCGCGCTGTTCAACACGTTGGCGGCAGCCAGTTTCAACCTGGTGGGGAATTTCACTGAAGGTGTAGTTGCCGATGGATCGGCACCTAAGATTGCGATTCACGCGATGGTAGGTGGTTTGCTGGCTGAGGCTACAGGCGGCGATTTTAAAACCGGTGCATTGGCGGCGGGGGCGAATGAGGCGCTGGTTACTCATCTGAATACGCTGGTTAACGGCAACGAAGAGTTGCTGACGATGAGTTCGAAGATCGTGGGAGTGTTGGCGGCTGCGGGGCAGAAAGATGCGAATGCTGCCAAGATCGAGAAAGGGGCTTGGGTTGCGCAAAACCTGACGCAATACAATTTTCTGGAGCATCTGCCACCAGGCTTAAGTGAATACGGATCAGCGGCGACTACTCTGGCAAAGGACATGCTGGAAAAAGGTGCCACTAACGACCAAATTGCCCAAGCACAGCTGGAGCTGGCCCGAGGGCAGGGTTTTGAAGGGGTTCAACCGGCTAATGAGTTCGTTGAGGCTTGGGGTTATTTTATGGCCGGTGAGCTCACTGGTGCGGGGCTAGCGGCTGTATTAGGTCGGCTTGTGATGGGAGGTGCAAAAGGAGTTTCAATTACGATTGAACCAAAGATTGCCGACCAAATGGGTAAACGGGGTTGGACGGAAAGCTCTATACAGTCTGTAATCGATAAACCAGTCAAAACGGTTGTGACGAAAGATACTCGCTTTGATACTGTGTCAGGGGGCCGCCTTAACGATCCAGCTACTGGGTATATCGCTAAGGATGGTTCTTATGTGGTAAGGAATGATCGCACGGGAGCGATTGTCCAAGTCTCCAATAAAAAAGATCCTGAGTGGGTTGCACCATGGGACTGATTACAGTTGAAGTGTTCGTTGAGGATTTACCTATCACACCTACATTGATGTGGGGTGGCATTCCTTTGTTTGATGTTGGCGATGGCATCAGGCTGGTCGACTACTGCAAAAATAATAATATTGCAGTTCTTGGTATTGAGGGTTTTAAAGTCAAGGGAAACAAGAGAGTTCCAGACATGGATTGTATTGTTGACTTTTCCTCGTCATTAAATGAAATGAATTTCGCTTTGAAGTCGATAGAAGCGAGTCGAGCAATTATTGAAAGTATGAGTGGTAGTGGTGTTTTGATGGAGTTTGTGCTCGTTAGAGTTTAGATGGTGCAAAAGGCGCTTGCAAAAAAAAGGAGACAGATTTGAATGGCGCTTACTTAACAGCTAACCAGCGATGTGACTAATTTTATTCGGGGCGGATTTATTCGTCGCCCCCGCTTTGCTGTGTCAATAAGTTCATCCCGAATGTCACTTGCTTAGCGTTCCACGGCTGTCCGGTTTTCTAACCCGGTCCTTCGCCTATAAAAACTTAACGTTAGAAAACTATTGCATCCCTCCGGCGCGCCTCTATTTTGCTGTTCCAAAATTTCATTCCAACATACCACTACACCCATAAGCACATTCCGTGCTTAAAACCCTCTTCAAAACCACCGTACTCATCACGGTGTTCTCGATGACCGGCTGCGTTTCTTACACAGTCACCGGTCCGTTAGGAACTCCGCTTCACCCAGCACTGGTCAGCAGCCCCCGTACCGCACAAATCGCCGACGTTTCCGTCGCCATCCCAGACACTGACGACGCCACCCGCGCCGCCATCAGCCGCTCACTCACCCATCAGCTCAACCAATACGTCAAGGCCGGTGGCTATTTCAAGGATGTCACCGAATACCCGGTGCGCCTGGGTGAGAACGACGTGGTGCTCAAATTCAACATGACATCGCTCAAGGGCCATCGCGCGCCGCATCCTGCTTACATTCCGGGGGCTTTATTGACCCTGACGATCTGGATTTGGGTCAACGGCCCCATCTACGTCGACAGTTTTGATATGGCTGGTGATCTGGCGATCGTTGACCGTAACGGTAAAGAACTGGCTGCCGCCAAGGAGCAGATCAAGTTTGAGCACAACGTGGGGCTTTACGGGCGGGAGTATTGGTCGCCGGTGATGGGGGTCAAGAAGTTGAATGAACTGGTTTCAACGCTGCTCGATAACGCCACGGCGAAGTTGGTACAACCAACCCTTAAGGAAGAACAAAAATGATCGGTTCAATCAAGCACTGTGTGGTGCTCGCTGCGGTTCTGTTGTCTGGCTGCGTGACGTATTCGCAAAACGAGTTGCCTCCCGTACAGACGTGGCCACCCACGGCCAATACGCCGCAACAGAAGCCGAAGGTGTTCGTGCGCACCACGGTCATGAATCAGGTCAACGGTGGGCCGGCCAATACGGCTGCGGGGGCTGCGGCAGCGGTTGGGGAGGCGACGGTTGCCGAGGGCTTTCGTGAGTCGGGGCGTTTTGCGTGGGTGAGTACGGATAAGGCCGAGGCAGATCTTTATGTTGAGGCCACCTTGTACAACAACGAACAGTTCAGCATGGCGTCGGCCATCATCACCGGGGTGACGTTTTTCATTATTCCTTCTACCGCGAAGAACACTTTCACCCTGGAGACCGTATTCAAGGACAAGGACGGTAAAGAGCTGGGTCGTGTGCGTAAGAGCGAGTCGCTGCGTACCTGGATGCAATTGTTGTTGATCGTTGCCGTGCCTTTCCGTCAGGACACCCACGAGGTGGTGCAAGCCCTCACTCGCAGCACGTTGGATGAGGCGGTGCAGCGGCGCTTGTTGTAGTCGTTCGTTTTATATCTGTGATCGCCAGGGTTTATGGCGATCTCTTCTGTCGTACATGGAGTTTTCAAATGAAGCGAAATCCGTTCAAGCAAAAACTGTTGGCCGTGATGGTCGGTGCAATCAGCAGCCAGGTATTGGCCGTTGAAGTAGATCTGAGTCAAGGCAAAACCTCGTGGAAGGGTGAGACGTTCAATGAGTCTCTGATTTTCACCGGAAGGCTGACTGAGGCGACTAATCAAACGCCCACCCCCGACTCTGGCACTACTGCGTTGATGGGCGTGAGTGTTTCCAGTACCAGCATTCAAGGTTCGCTGATCAATCGTGCTGATATTGTGATGACCTCCGACGGACGTTCCATCCGGGCGTTTGCCGTGGACCCATTCGGTTTTGCAAATGACGGCTCGACCCCCAGTACGATTACGGGCGATGTTATTCAGGCCGGTAACATCACCATGAACAATGGCGGTTACGAAGGTTTTGAGATTGGTGATGCAGTGATTGGTGGCAGTGTTATCAACTCTGGCACTATCAAATCAACGCCTTTTGTATCGGACGTCTCTGCTGTCAATGGCACGTTTGGCGGCGAGGGCATGTTCCTGCATAACACCCAAGTGGCAGGCGACGTGGCTAATACAGGCGTGATCGAAATGGCGGGTGATGAGGTGGTGGGTCTGGCGGTGGATGGCCCGCAAGCGTACCCGATCAATATCGGCGGAAAAATCATCAACTCCGGTACCATCACCGCAACGGGCCAGCGCGCCTGGGGCATAGAGGTTGAAACCACCACGAGTCCACTGCGTATTGAAAACAGTGGACTGATTTCCGTGAATGGCTCTGATTCAGCCGGCCTCATTTTTTATGTAGGCACCGTTGACTCCATCCTCAACACCGGCACGCTCCAAGCCCAAGGCACCAACGCCAAAGCCATTGATCTCCTGGGCGCCACCTTCACCCAAAACAACCCCACCGGCTCCCGCGGGATCATCAACCGCGGCACGATCATCGCCGATGGCACGGCCATCTCTGTTGACGCAGCCGAGCAAACTTCCGTCTTCGAAATCAATCAACAAGCCGGTGAAATCCGCAGCAACTCCGGCATCGCCATCGACGCAGCCAACCGCGCCTCCCTCAACTGGACCGGCGGCAAAATCGTCGGTGATGTGCTCAACGTCAGCGCGGTGAACATCGCCGGCCAGGCTGACTTTTCCGGCAGCCGCATCATCGCGCCGGTGTCGATCAACTCGGGCTCTCTGAACCTGTCGGCCCCTGGCACGGTGCTCACCGGTGACCTCAACATCGCCAGCGGTGCGGGCATTGATATGCGCCTGGCTAACAGCGTGGTGCCAACCACGCCATACCTGACGGTCAACGGTGCGGCGAATTTTGCTCAGGCGTCGAAAGTGACCTTGAGCGCCAACCCAGGCGATTTCACCGCCGTGCCAAGCGGCACCGAATACACCTTGCTGCAAGCCAGCAGTGTGCAGAACAACGGCCTGTCGGTCGCCAGCACTTCGTCGTTGCTGGATGTGCTGAGTTACTCGGCCGACGCGCAAACGGTCAAGGCCGTGGTGGGTTTGAAGAGCAATCAGCAAGTGCAAGAGGAGCTGACCGGCGCGGGCGCCACTGACCCGGTCGTTACCGTGGTCAACGAAGCAAAAAATGACGTGCTCGGGCAGTTGGCAACGGATGATCCGGTGTTCCAGGCCCTGGCCAACGCGGGCACCGCGCAGCAGTTGGCGCAGGTGGGCAAGCAACTCAAGCCGGACGTCAACCGTGGTGCGCTGGACGTGGCCTTGTCGGGCCAGACGGTGATCAATGGCGCAATCCTCAATCGCCTCTCGGGCCAGCGTGATAATCGCGAAGCCATGGGTGTGTGGTTGCAAGGCTTGAGCAGCAACATGGATCAAAATGGCCGCAACGGCGACAACGGTTATTCGGCCAATAGCAGCGGCATGGCGGTGGGTGTGGATGGTCGTTTGAACGACACCACCACCCTGGGCGTGGCGTACAGCTACCTCAATTCCAACATCCATTCGGACCTCGGCAACAAGACCGACGTCGAAGGCCATGCGCTGTCGCTGTACGGCAACTGGTCGCTGCAGAACTGGTTTGTCGACGGCAGCTTGAGCTACGGCCATAACGACAATGACAGCAAGCGTCGTGTGGCGGGTACTACCGCCAAGGGCAGCTACGACAGCAATGTGTTGTCGGCCAGCGTATTGGGTGGCTACAGCTTCAAGCTGTCGGATGCTGCTGTGATTGGACCTTGAGTAGCGGCGCGTTATTCCAACGTGCGCATGGATGGATTCACCGAGAAGGGCTCTTCGGCGGCGCTGAGCACCGGCTCACAACGCTATGAAGTAGGCGAGTTGGGCGCGGGTGTGCGCTTGGCAAGCAACTTCCCGTTGGCTACCGGCAGCCTGCAACCGGAAGCGACCCTGATGGCCTATCACGACCTGATGGGCGACCGCGTGGCGCAAACCTCCAGCTTTGTGCTGGGCGGTTCGGCGTTTACCGTCACGGGCGCTTCGGTGGCACGTGACAGCTACGAAGCCAGCCTGGGCCTGAATTATCAGGTGTCGGCGCTGACGGTGGGCGCCAGCTATACCCGCCAGGCGCGTAGCGGGTTTGATGCTGATGGTGTGATGGTCAAGGCGCGTTACGCGTTTTAGGGGTGAACGCAAACAGGGGCTCTTTGCGAGCCCCTGTTATCCCCAAAAACACTAATCTTTCTTCGTCGAAATCCACTCCCCAATATTCCGGTTTTTTTAATTTTTCCTCGACGTTTTTCCCCAATACCCACCCCAATACGCAATTCCCCCCACCCTTTCTTTGTTTAGTATTGAATCCAGTGGCCACCGAGGCCCAACGGGTCACGCTGTTCAAAAAAGGAGAAGCGACATGACACCCCAGGATCCTTCCAACACTGGCCGACCTAACCTGCTCGCGGCCTCCTGAGATGAACGCGCATACCCCCTTGGCAGCCCTCGCCGGTAACTATCTTCACGGCGACATCGTGCCTGCCCACCGACATGACGAGGGCCAACTGGTCTACGCCATCAACGGTGTGATGCTGGTGTCGGTGCAGCAGGCAACTTGGGTGCTGCCTTTTGGGCATGCCCTGTGGGTGCCACCGGCGATGGAGCATCAGATCCGCATGACCGGCGAGGTGCGTATGCGCACTTTGTTGATCTCGCCGGGGGCGCACGGTCGGTTGGCGCAGGCGTGTGAGGTGATCAGGGTTTCGCCCTTGCTGCGCGAGCTGATTGTGGCTGCGGGCGATGAGCCTGACAGCCAGGCGGTGTCGTTGCGTCATGTGCAGATTGTCGAGCTGATTTTCTCGGAGCTTGACCGCGCGCAGCGGGTGCTGGCGCATGTGCCGATTCCGGATGAGCCGCGGCTCAAGGCGCTGTGTGCGGGCTTTATCGACAACCCTTCCCAGGAGTCGAAACTGGAGTGTTGGGCGGCGCAACTGAATATGAGTTCACGCACCCTGGCGCGGCTGTTTCAGAAAGAGCTGGGCATGAGTTATGGCGAGTGGCGCAAGCGCACGCGGTTGCTGCTCAGCATGCAGCGGCTGGCCAGTGGGGCCTCGATTTTGGAGGTGGCCTTGGAGCACGGTTACCAAAGCCCGAGTGCATTTACCGCGATGTTCAAGCGCACCCTGGGTTACACGCCGAGTCACTGCCGATTGGTGTGAGCTGACTCGGCGACGGACTTCCTTCTGGCCTCGGTCCAAATGTGGGGGCTGCCCTCATGCCCGTGTAGGAGCGAGCTTGCTCGCGAAAAACCTGAGAGCGCTGCGTTATCGTTGACGTTTTTCGCGAGCAAGCTCGCTCCTACAGACCTGCACCTTGTCCCAATCGAAACGATGGTTGTCCAGAACTCGGGAGATGCGCACCCCGTTGCGCTTTTACCCTGCGCCTCTACTTGGCTTTCTGGATTTCTTCGATGGGTTCGCCTTCTTTTTCCCCACGGCATGGCCGTCTTTCGCTGCTCGGCGTGGCGGTGTCGTTGTTGGCGGGGTGTTCGTCCTGGGTCGCCCATACACCGGCACAGCCCCATCCTGAACGCATCAATGCCCTGAGTCGTTTGCCGCAAGGCGTGTCGGCCCAGGCATTGCCCGAGCGTTGGTGGCAGCTGTACAACGATCCGCAACTTGATGCGCTGGTGCAAAAGGCGTTGCTGCACAACCGCGACCTGGCGGCGGCCCAGGCCCATGTGCAGGCAATGCTGGCCGGCATCCAGCAGGCCGATGCCGAGCGCTGGCCGTCCACCCAGGCGTCACTGGGTGCCGCTTACGGCAAGACGGCTGATGACCAGACGCTGGCCAAGGCCACCGATAGTCATGCGCCGTCAGAGTGGGCATTCAACCCAGGCTTCGAGCTGGCTTATCAAGTGGATGTCTGGGGCCAGGTTCAGCGCACCATTGAACGGGCTCAAGTGCAAACCGCGGCCGCGCAGGATGCCGAAGACTTGCTGCGCATCACGGTCGTGGCGCAAACCACTCGCGCGTATGTGAATGCCTGCGCCCTGGGGGCGCGTGCCAAGGTCCAGCGCCATTCGTTGGACGTGGTCGGGCATAGCCTGGCGTTGACCGATCGCCAGCGCCAGGCCGGTGTGGTGACAGACCTTGAGTACAGCCGCATGCAAGCCCTGCAAGGCGAAACCCAGGCGCTGTTGCCGATGCTCGAGGCGCGTCGGCAAGCCGCGCTCTACGAATTGGCCATGCTGACCGGCGTCGCTGATCTTGAACAGGACTCTGGCGCCGCGACGTGTGAAGTGGTGCCACAACTCAATGCCGAGTTACCGGTGGGCGATGGCTGGCAATTATTGGCGCGCCGCCCCGACATCCGTCAGGCCGAGCGAGCGTTGCAGGCGGCCACGCTGCAAGTGGATATCGTCCAGGCCGACCTGTACCCCAAGGTGACCTTCGGCGCGTCCGTGTCTTCATCGGCCAACAAGCCCCATGAGCTGGGGGACAGCAGTGCGGTGATGTTCGGCATCGGCCCGCTGATTACCTGGCAGTTTCCGAATTGGCAGGCCAACCGTGCGCGGGTCAGGCAGGCGCGAGCGCTTGAGCAAGGGGAGGTGGCGCAGTTCGAGGCCAGCGTGCTCAAGGCCCTCAAGGAGGTGCGCCAGGCCCTGGCGTTATACGACGGCGAACGCCAGCGCCACGCGGCCCTGAGCCAGGCGCTGGAGAGCAGCCGCCAGGCCTACACCTTGGCCCAATTCAACTATGAGGCGGGGGCTATCGACTTTCTCGACGTGCTGGACAGCGAGCGTGAACTGATCCGCTTGCAGGCCACGCGCGCCGACGCCGATGGTCAATTGCTGCAACGCCAGATCAGCCTGTTTCGGGCGCTTGGCGGTGGTTGGCAGCCTTCAGCGCCCACCCACGCTTACACCACTTTTTCCGGTACCCAGCCATGAATATCGCCGTTGATGAAAAAACTGCTGTCCAGGATGAACAGCTGGCTGAGCACAACTCACGCCGCAAAAGGCATCTGCTCATCCTGGGCGGCGCTGGGTTGTTGATCGCGGCGGTGGTGTTCGGCCTGTACTGGATGACGGTCGGCCGTTACCTGGAGCAAACCGATGATGCCTATGTGCGGGCCGACTGGATTCCCATCAGCCCGAAGGTCTCAGGCTATGTGGCCGAGGTGATGGTAGAGGACGATCAGCCCGTCAAGGCCGGGGATGTGCTGGTGCGCATCGAGGACCGTGACTACCAGGCCCGCTTGGCACAAGCCCGCGCAGAATTGGCCGAGACCCAGGCCTCGGTGGCAGCGCAAGAGGCCAACCTGCACGTCACCGACAACCTTATCGCCCAGCAAAAGGCCGGCGTTGCCCAGGCCGAGGCCCACGTCCGCAGTGTGGCTGCCGAGCTGCGCCGCGCTAGCCTGGACCAGCGCCGCTACGAAGGCTTGGTGCGCGAACACGCCGCTAGCGCCCAGCGCTTGGAAACGGCCGCCGCCAGTTACACCCAGGCCAATGCTGCGGTGGAGATTGCCAAGGCCATGCAACGTCAGCAGGAAACCCGCTTGACCGTGGCCGTCACCCGTCGCCAACTGGCCCAGGCCTCGCTCCAGCAACAGATAGCCCGGCGCAGCCACGCCGAGGCGCAGTTGAACCTGGCGACCCATGCGTTGGAGGACACCTTGATCCGCTCGCCCATCGACGGCGTAGTGGGGCAGCGCAAAGTGCGAACCCGCCAATACGTCGCGCCAGGGTTGCCGCTGCTGGCGGTGGTGCCTTTGCAGCAGGCTTACGTCGTGGCCAACTACAAAGAAACCCAATTGCGCGATATGCGTGCCGGCCAACCGGTGGATATCAGCGTCGACAGCTATTCGGGGCGCAAGCTCAAAGGCCATGTGGTGAGTTTCTCGCCAGGCTCCGGGGCGGTGTTCGCACTGTTGCCGTCGGATAACGCCACCGGCAACTTCACCAAGATCGTGCAACGCTTTCCAGTGAAGATCGTCATTGATGAGCATGACGAAGGCGGACCTATCCTGCCGGGCATGTCGGTCATCACCACGGTGGACACCCGCCCAGATGATCAGGGCGCTACACATGACTGAAGCGGCTGAAAAGAGCGTCTCCTTTCGCGCCTGGGTGGCGGTGATCGGGGGGCTGTTCGGGTGTTTCATGGCTGGCATGAACGTGCATGTGACCAGCGCCGCGCTGCCGGAGATCGAAGGCTCCCTGGGGGCGACGTTCGAGGAAGGCTCGTGGATTTCCACCGCCTATCTGGTCGCAGAAATCGTGATGATTCCGCTCACCGCCTGGCTGGTGCAGGTGTTCTCCCTGCGACGGGTGATGCTCGTGGGCTCGTTTGTGTTTCTGGTGGCGTCGATTGCCTGCTCCTGGGCGCCCAACCTGCAAGTGATGATCATCATTCGGGTGATCCAGGGCGCTGCCGGCGCAGTGCTGATCCCCTTGTCATTCCAGTTGATCATCACCGAGCTGCCGCCCAGCAAAATCGCGATGGGCATGGCCTTGTTCGCGCTGTCCAACAGCGTCGCCCAGGCCGCCGGGCCGTCCATTGGCGGCTGGCTGACCGATGCCTATTCCTGGCGCTGGATCTTTTACCTGCAACTGGCTCCCGGCATTCTCTTGCTGCTGGCGGTGGCATGGTCCATCGATGCCAAACCCATGCAACTAAGCCTGCTCAAGCGTGGCGACTGGGGCGGGATCATCGCCATGATCGTCGGCCTGGGTGGCTTGCAGATCGTGCTGGAAGAGGGCGGCCGCAAGGACTGGTTCGGCTCCGATTTCATTGTGTGGATGTCACTGATTGCCGGCGTTGCCCTGGTGTACTTCGTGCTGTCGCAGTTGTATGGCAGTCGCTCCTTCATCAACCTGCGCCTGCTCAAGAGCTACAACTTCGGTGTGGCGAGCGCAGCGATGTTTATCTTCGGCGGGGCCACCTTCGGCCTGGTGTTCCTGGTACCCAATTACCTGTCCCAATTGCAGGGCTACAACGCCCGGGAGATTGGCATCAGCCTGATCGCCTACGGCATGGTGCAACTGGTACTGGCGCCGTTCATGCCGCGCCTGATGCAGTGGCTCAACCCGAAACTGATGGTCGCCAGTGGCTTTTTCATCATGGCCCTGGGGTGCTACCTCGGCGCGCACCTGGACGTGGACAGTGCCGCCAACGTGATTATTCCGTCCACCGTGGTACGGGGCATCGGGCAGCCGCTGATCATGGTGGCGCTTTCCGTACTGGCGGTGTCTGGCCTGGCAAAGGATGAGGCCGGCTCGGCCTCGGCCTTGTTCTCCATGCTGCGTAACCTGGGTGGTGCCGTGGGCACGGCGGGCCTGACGCAGATCGTGGCCATGCGCGAGCGCTTTCACTCTGAGCGGGTAGGGGAGTCGATCACGCTGTTTTCCCCGTCCTTGCAGGAACGCCTGCGCGCCAGCATGGCCGACAGCGAGGCTTTCATCTTCAACCAGCTACTACCCGCTCAACAGCAGGTGATCGACGGCTTGATCCACACCGTGCGGCGCGAGGCGTACCTGATGGCCTACAGCGATGCGTTCTACGTGTCCTGTGTCGCGTTGATCGTGTGCGGTGTCGCGGCCTTGGCGTTACGGCAGTCAGCCAAAAACGCATAACCACGCCAAGCAGGTATTGAATGTGTACAGCTCACTGCGTTGGGTAGGAGCCCACTATCCGCCTCCCGGAAAAAAGGAGCTCTCTCATGCAACAACCCGATACCCTGGTTTGTAACCCGGTGGGCAACCCTGTCGTCGCACGCGTTAGCGTGAACGGCGATGCTCGCAGTGTGTGGAATGTGGTCGGCGATTTCGCCGGTTTTGCGACATTTATTCCGGCCTTGTCCCATATCGAAATGACCGGCGAGGGCGTGCGGTCCGTACGCAAGAAGTTGTTCAAGGACGGCAACGTGGTGATTGAGCAACTCAACAGCCATGATGACCAAGCCATGACCATGACCTGGTCGCTGATTTACACCTCACTGAATATTGGCAACCTGTGGGCGCTGATGGAGGTGGTGCAGCAAGGCCCGGCCCAGAGCCTGGCGACCTGGACCATCATTGGCCAGCCCTGCACGGGCGGCAAGGAAGACGTACCGGCGTTCGAAGCCTTCCTGCAAGGCTTTGCCGATGATGCGATGAAGAACGTACAGGCGCTCTTCAACTGATGTGTAGGAGCGAGCTTGCTCGCGAAAAACCTGAGAACGCCGCGTACTCTCAGCATGCCAGCGTCATCGTTGACGTTCTTCGCGAGCAAGCTCGCTCCTACAGTGGGGTGGGCATTACCCTTTAGTTGATGGCCTGATCAATCCCCGCCTGCAAGGCCTGGCTTTCACTGTGCCCACCCGCGCGCAGCGGGCCCAGGTTGAAGGCTTGGTCCTTGCGCGTGGCGTCGTCGTGTTTCTGGGTCAGTTCGTCCTTGGCGCCCAGGGCCAGGTTGACCGGTGACTTCGAAACGTTCAGCCCGACATCGGCGCGGTAGTCACTGCCGGCCAGTGTGGTTGCAGTCACCTTGGAGCCACCCAACTCGACCTTGCCATTGGGCGCACTGATCCGCGCGCCCGTGAGCTGCGTATCACCCTTGACCTGCACGTTGACACCCCGGCTTGCGCGAATGCCCGACGCCTGGGTGACGCTGTCTTTGACCACATGGCTGACATCCAGATACAGCGTCGGGGTGTAGCTGGTGTTGCCGCTCTTGTCGCCGAACAACACGTTTTCAGCGGTATTGGCCACCTTGCTGCCGGTGGTGTCTTTGCCACTGACGGTGTAGCTGTCGCTGGTTTTTGGCCAGACCTTATCCTTGAAGCCAGACAGGCGCGTGCCCAGGGCATCGGTCTTGTCTGCCAGGTAAGCCTTGGCCTTGTCCACGCGAGTGCCGAAGGCGCCACGGGGCTCTGGGTTCACGTCGTAGCTGCCACTTCGGGTGAGTTTTTCGCCCAGGCGTTCCTTGGCATTGACCACGCTGTTGACCACGCTGTCCTTGGCCGAGGCCAGGTGCCCGGTGCCCTTGTCGACGACGTTCTCCAGCTTGTCGCGATGCTTGTCGAACGCGCCTTCAGCCTTGGCTTGTACCTTGTCCTTGAGCGGGCCGGTGGTTTTGGCCAGTTTATCGACCACCCCCGGCTGGTTCTTCTCGACGTCCAGCCTGGCGTCGACATTCACCTGGGTGCTATTGACGTGGTCCTTGCGGCTTTCCACGACGAGGTCGCCGCCCACCGTGCCGTTCACCTTGTCGGCGTCGATACGCGCTCCGGCCAGATGGGTATCGCCGGCACTGTTGAGGGTGACGTTACCCGCCGTGATCAGGCTGTTGTGCTGGGTGGTGCCTTGCAGGTGATCCACATCGACCGTGGCCCGCGCATTGATGCCGCGCTGGGTCTTGGGTGTCTCATGTTCACTGGCGTCGGCCAAGGTGGTTTTGCCGACGCTGCCCCCTGCGCCCAGGGTGACGCCCCAGTTGTCATGGGCCTGGGTCGATTGCGCGGACTCTTGCAGGATGCCGCCGTTTTGCGCATCGAGGCTAACGCTGGCTGCGCTGACCTGAGTGCCCTGCAAGTGAATGGCATCGGTTGCATCAGCGCCGCTGGCGAGGCTGACCTTGCCCGTGCTGTGCAACTGTCCGATGACGGCGCTCTGGTCGTTCTCCGCCACTTTGCCAATGTTGAAGTTGGCGCTGAGGCTGCCGGTCTTGCTGCTGCTTTCGGCGCTGCTGGTCTTGCCGGCGCCGAGGGTCAGGCCGCCGCCCAGGTTGCTGCCGTTGCTGACGTGGCTGTCGGTGGCGGCTTGCAGGTCCAGCTTGCCGCCGGCGCTGAGGCTGATATCGCCAGCCTTCGCGCCCGTGCTGCCGATCTGCGTGCCTTGCAGGGTCATGTCAGCGCCACTGCTGAGCTGCACGGGGCCGCTGCCCTGAATGGTCGCGACCTGGGCTTGGCTGTCCTGGGTGTCCAGGCGCTTGTTATCCAGCTGCACACCGGCACCGAGGTTGACGTTGCTGCCATTGGCGCCGGGTGCGGTGCCCACCGTCAGTGAGCCGTTGCCGCGCAGCGTGCTGCTGTTTTTGCTCTGGGTATCGGTGGCCTGGTTGAGCGCCAATTCACCGCCGGTCTTGAGGTTGACCCCGGCCTGGCCGCCGTCGAACTGGCTGCCTTCATATCGGGCATCGCCCTTGGCCTCGATGCTCACGCCTTGGCTGGCCGCATAGCTGCCGACCACCGCCGTGCTGGTGGATTCGCGCACATCGCTGCTGCCGCCCAGGCCGCTGCCGCGCACATTCACGTCTTCACCGGTGGTGGTATAGACCCGCACGCCAGCCTTGGCGTCCACGCCTTGCTCGCTGCTGCTCTGGGTGTTGGCCGCTGCCGTGGCCAGGTGCTCGCCGGCCTTGATGTTCAGCCCACCCTCGGTGGCGCGGTACTGGGTGCCCTCGTCCTGCAACGTGCCGGCTGCATTGACCTGCACCGTGGCGCCACTGAACTGGCTGACCACGGCGGTGCTGTCCTGCGTTGTGCCGGTTTTGTTCGTGTGGCCGATTTCCACATCCAGGCCCACATTGGGTTGCTCGAACGCGTCCAGCAAACCGGGCTGATGGAACTTGGCCTGGGCCACGCCCTCGACGGCTTTTTCGATCGGGCGGGTAATGCCCCTGTATTCGACATTGGCGCCGACGTCGGCGGCCCAGCCGTTTTCCTTGTGGGTGCTGGTGTCGGTGGAATGGGCGGCCTGGTTGTTAATCTGGCCAGCGTTGACCTGCAGCTCGGCGCCGGCCTTGGCCTGTGCACCCTCGCTGGTGAAGGTATTGCCAGCGTTGATGGTCAGCTTGCCAGCCGCGGCCACGGTGCTGGTTTGCGCGGTGGTTTTTTCAGCGGTGTCTTGGCTGCTTTGGTGGCTGAACTGAGCGCCACTGCCTGCCCGATCAATGCCGCCGGTGTAGTAGAAACTGCCGCCGGTGGTGGTTTTGTCGACGGCTTCGGTGCGCTTGTCGTGGGCGGCCAACAGCTCGACGTTTTTGCCACTCAGGCTGGCATCGCCTGCGGTTGCCTTGAGGTCGGACCCGGTGATGCTGACGTTGTTACCGGCCTTCACCACGACACTGCCGCCCTTGAGGCTGGAAGCCTGCTGCTGGGAGGTGTCGGTCGTGCGGGTTTGCTGCTGGTCTTCGTAGCTCAACCCCGCACGGTACTGGCGGCTGACACCCTCGGTTTCCTTGGCGTAGCCATCGAAGCCACGGGTATGGGTGCGGGTGGTGTCGTGAGTGGTGTTCTCGGCGGCAACGACCTTGATATCGCCTTTGGCATCCGCCTGCAGTTCGCCGCCAGCCGACACCTGGGAGCCACTGACGCGGATGTCCTGGGCGCTTTGCAGCTTGAGGTTGCTGTCCGAGCGCAGGTCGCTGGCAACCACGGTGCTGTCCTTGAGGTTCTTGCGGCTTTCATCCTTGGAGATACCGAAGAACTTGCTGTCATTGCTGTAGCGGTTGTCGTGGGAGGTGTCTTGCACGCCGTCGATCACCAGCGAACCTTTGTCGCTGATGACACTGGCCTGCTTGCCGCCCCGGGCCTGGCTGCCGCTGATGCGCACGTCGTCGGCCTTGACGATCAGCTTGCCATCGGCGTTGACCTTGCTGCCGGTGTTCGACGTCTTGCCCTGGTTGCCGTCGCCGTTCTTGCCGAAGAAGCTGCCGCCGGTGAGGTCGCCGGAGTAGGCGTTGTCGCGGCTGCTCTGGGTACGGCTGGCGCTGGTGATTTCCACCTGCCGGGCGGCCAGTTGAATATCGCCGGGGGTTTTCAGCTCGGCGCCTTGCAATTGCAGTTTTTGCTTGCTGGTCAGTTCCAGCGTGTTGCCGGCCTTGAGGCTGCTGGTGATGCTGCGTTGTTCGCTGCTGGACTTATCCCAGTTGGCTTTCCACAGGTGCTTGCGATGGTTGCCCTGGTCGCGGGTTTCATGGGTTTCGGTGGCGGCGTTAACGTGCAGGTCGGCACCGCTGTCGACGCGCAGGGTGTTGCCCGCTTCCACATGGCTGGCTTTGATCTCGGTGTTGGCGCCGGAAGACAGCGCGGCATCCTGTTGCGCCACGACCTTGTTGCCGTGTTGGCGCGAGTCTTTGTCGGTGGTGGTGCGGTCGTAGGTTTCGTAGGTGAACAGGAAGTTGCTGTTGTTCCACTGCTCACGCTTTTCCTGGAGCTTGCGGCTTTCCAGGCTGCTGAGGGTCAGGTTGCGGCTGGCGTCGAGTTTGACGTTGCGCCCGCTGACGTCGGTGGCGGCCAGGTTCAAATCTTTGGCGCTGTGCAAGTCGATATCGCCCTGGCGGCTGTGCACGCCAGCACGAATGGCGTCGAGGCTGTCGGCACGCACCTGGCCGCTGATGTCGAGGTCGCCCGCCGAACTGATCTTCACCCCGTCGGTGCCTTGCACCTGCACGCCGCCCACGCGCACACCGGCGCCTTCGGCGGTGCTGATGATGTTGATGCGCCCGGCCTGCATGGCGCCGAACAGGCGCGCGTCGATGCGTTGGTCCTGGGTCTTGCTGGCCGGGTCCACCTGGCGCACTTGCCCGCTGGCGAAATCGACTTGGTTACGGCCGACGGTGAGGTTCAATTGATCGCGAGCACTGAGGCGACCTTCGCTGTCGATGCGCGGCGCGATCAGGTTGATGGAGCCTTCACGGTTTTGCAGGCCCTGGCCTTGCACTGTCAGTTGGCCGTTGGCATCGCGGGTGCTCAAGGCTTGCAGCTTGCCGTCGTTGAGTTCAGGGCGGCCCACCACCAGGTTGGCATTGGGCGTGTTGATGAAACTGCCGCCATTCACCGAAATGCCGTTAGGGTTGGCCAGCACGTAATCGGCCGCCTGGCCGAAAATCTCCTGGGCGCCGTTGAGGGTCGAGGCGTTGCGGCTGATCACTTCGTTGAGGATCACGCTCGCCGCCTGGCCCTGGAACTGCGGGTTGGCCGCCAGCTGCCCGGCAAGTTGGGATTGACCAGCCTGCAAGGCGTTGTTCAACACCACACCCTGGCGGTCGACGTTGTAGTCCAAAAACTGGTTATGGGACAGGCCGCCGGCGTTCGGCGCGACGATGTTGACGATGGGTACGCCACCCTGGTTTTGCAGTTGCGGCGTGCCGCCAGGCCCTTCGACGACGGTCAAGCCTGCGGCGAGCGCGAGCTGCGGCAGCAGGAACAGGCTGGCGATGGCCCAGCGCAGTTTGCCCTGGGGTGAAAGGTGGAAGCTGTGTGGAGTAGTCGGCATAAATAATCTCGCTCTGTGTTGGCTGATCCACCACGTGCGTTGTTCGTTGCAACGCTGCTGGGGTGGTCAGGTACGGCGGTGACTCAGGCTAAAAACAGGTGTTGGCTCATCTGTGCACACTCATATCTGCACGCTAAGGCGCGTCAGCCAGACCTCCGGCTCCTGGCGAAAACCTGTGGGGGTGTTGAGGTTGCGTTGGTAATCGACGTCGAGCTGCACGTTCTTCCAGCTCAGGTTGAGCCCCGCGCTGGCGCCGCTCAGGCGTTGGCTCCGGGCGCCGTGTTCATGCTTGACCCAGCCGTTGTCCAGGCCCAGGCGCGGGGTGAGTTTCACCGGCAAGTCAGTGTTGAGCGGCAGGCGCAAGGTGTTGCGCCATACCGCGCCAATGGCACCGGAAGTACTGTTTTCGCGGTAGCCGCGCACGGCCGAGTCATCGGTGATCAGCAACTGTTCGATGGCGGGCAATGCATCCGGGCTGTACTGCACCGACAACTGGCTTTGCCACTGCCATGGCTGCGTTGACCATTGGCCGTTGCGCCATTGGGTGAGGTTGGCGCGGTACTTTTGAAACTGCGCCTTGGGCCGGTTTTTCTGCACTTGGTCGGCATCGCGATCGGCGCCGAACCAGGTCAGGCCCTGGGCGTAGTTGACGTCCAGGTTCCACACCGCGCTGTTGAGCCAGAACAGGTTCAGGCCCGCTTCGGCCACGGTCAGCGTGGGGCTCTGGATGTCCAGGTGCACCTTCTGCAGGTAGCTGTCGACGTCTTTGTAGGCCAGTTGCAGGTTGGCGCTCAGTTGGTGGCCCTGGTCGCGCCACAACACACGGTCGCTGCGCAGGCTGACCTGATCGGTGCGGCCACTGTTGTAAAACGTGGTGCGGCTGAGCTTGAACGGTGAGCGGTATTCGGCATGGCTGGCGAACAGGCTATAGGTCCAGTAACCGTAAGGGATGGAGTAGAACAGGCTGTGGCTGCGGCTGTAGCGCGGCCCATGGTTGAGCGTGTCGCTGAAGCTCAGGTTGAGCGAATCGTTGAGTTGCAGCGGGCTGTCCAGGCTCAAGTTGATGGCATTGCGATCACGCCCGGTGCCGGCGCTGCCGAGGTTATCCACCCCCAGGCCCAGGGCCCAGCGCGAGGCACTGCCGCGCGAGCGCAGGATGATGCGCGACGCGCCCGCTGTGCTGCCTGGGGCGATGTCGGCGGTGAGGTCCACCGAGCGCAGGCGGTTGAGCTGGTCCAGGCCCTGTTCCAGGTCTCGCAGGTTCAGGGGTTTGCCGAGCATTCCAGGGAATGCCCCGCCCAATGAAACGGGCAGGCTCTGGTCGGCCAGTTCGATAGCTTCCAGGTAGCCTTCTTCGACGTGAATATCCAGCGGCTGCCCGGCGGCGGGCGCACTGATCAGGTAGGGGCGGCTGGCGATATAACCGGCCTCGACGTACAGCCGGGTGATCTCGGCCAGTAGGCGGTTGATCTGCGTGACGCCCATGCAAGGCGCTACGTAGGGCTCGATATGTTTGTCTAGCGCGGCACGGCTGAACAGCGTGACCCCGGCCAGGCGCGTACCGCTCAAGGGCCAGCAGTGTTCATCCTTGGCGATGTCCGTGGGCAAGGCCGGTGTGGCCGCAGGCGTAGCGAAGCTGCCGCGTTGCATCTGCCGCTGGCGTTGTTCGAGTTGGAGTTGTTGAAGGTCGCGCTGCTGTTGTTGCTGCAAGCGCAAGGCTTCCTGGCCAGGCTGCGGGCCGTCGGCAGCGGCCATAGGCAGCGAGCAAAGGCAGAGCAGGGCGACGCCCAGTTTGTGAAGACAGCACAAGTGTCCGGTTGAGAGCTGATTTGGCACTCGACATCCTTAACGTAGAAATACACACGATCTATGCCTTCTGAGCCAAACCTTGAGTTCAGGGGCTTGCTGAACTGGAGTCATCATTAATCGTTTTGTTACATGGGTGTAGGATTTATTGCATAAAACGTGAGGAATGCCACGTTATTCAGGGAAAAATCGCACAAAAATAGTGCGTGGCGGGCAGGAGGCAACCTGATAACCCTTTGTTTCAGGGCTTTGTAGGGGGGGGAGGGGGCGAGACGTTATGTTTATTGTTGCAAGTAGTGCTGTTAATCACCCTGTTTATAGCTACGGTGGGCGCCCGACAGACGTGTCTGCACGGTAAAACGAAAAAAGGCCATTCTCGCGAATGGCCTTTTCGGGTGCGAACCTCTCATCAGCCTCCAGCTGATTGCTCGTTCAACAGGAAGGCATGCAGGGCTTCCATGGTCATGCTTCCCAAGTCTTCGCCCGCGCGGGAGCGAACAGTGACGGTGCCGTTTTCTTTCTCTCGTTCACCGACTACGAGCAGGTAAGGCACGCGTTGAAGCGTACTTTCACGAATTTTGTAGCCGATTTTCTCATTGCGCAGATCGGCTTCAACCCTGAACCCAAGCTGCACCAAATCATTGCGTGTCTGGTCGGCATAATCGTTTTGTGCATCGGTGACCGTCACGACGATGGCTTGCACTGGCGCAAGCCATAGC
The DNA here is from genome assembly GCF_014268375.2 of Pseudomonas salmasensis. NCBI lineage: Bacteria > Pseudomonadati > Pseudomonadota > Gammaproteobacteria > Pseudomonadales > Pseudomonadaceae > Pseudomonas > Pseudomonas salmasensis. The sequence goes on along the minus strand of NZ_CP077083.1, from coordinate 2,193,295 downwards.
GGGAACTGGCCAGCATGGTGCTCGATGAGAATACCGAGGAACCGTTCCAGCGAACCTACGATTGCCCGGTGCAGCATCACTGGCTTGCGACGTTGCGAGTGCTCATCGACGTATTCTGCGCCCAGGCGATCCGGCATGTGATAGTCGACCTGCATGGTGCCTACCTGCCATTCACGGCCGATGGCGTCACGCAGGTGGTATTCGATCTTGGGGCTGTAGAACGCGCCTTCGCCTGGCAGCTCTTCCCACTCAACGCCACACTCCGAGAGGGCATCACGCAACAGGTTTTCGGCCTTGTCCCACACCTCGTCGCTGCCCAAGCGTTTGCCCGGCTCAGGACGCAGTGCGATTTTTACCGCAATATCAGTGAAGCCAAAGTCGGCATACACCTTGATTGCCTGGTAGTGGAACGCTTTGATCTCGGCTGCGATTTGCTCTTCGGTGCAGAAGATGTGCCCGTCATCCTGGGTAAAGGCGCGCACCCGCATAATGCCGTGCAAGGCACCCGAAGGTTCGTTGCGGTGGCAGCCACCGAACTCGCCGTAACGGATCGGCAGTTCACGGTGGCTGCGCAGGCCATGCTTGAAGATTTGGATATGGCCTGGGCAGTTCATCGGTTTGAGTGCGTACTGGCGGTTTTCGGACTCGGTGACAAACATGTTTTCTTTGTAGTTGTCCCAGTGCCCGGATTTTTTCCACAGGGTACTGTCAAGCACTTGCGGCGACTTGACTTCACGGTAGCCACCGTCGCGGTAAACCCGACGCATGTACTGTTCGACCGTCTGCCACAACGACCAGCCTTTGGGGTGCCAGAAGACCATGCCTGGAGCTTCTTCCTGTTGATGGAACAGGTCGAATTGTTTTGCCAGTTTGCGGTGATCGCGTTTTTCGGCTTCTTGAAGTTGATTCAAGTAAGTCTTGAGCTCTTTTTCGTTACCCCAGGCGGTACCGTAGATGCGACTGAGCATGATGTTGTTGGAGTCACCACGCCAGTAAGCACCCGCCACTTTCATGAGTTTGAAAGCGCCCAGCTTTGCAGTGTTGGGTACATGAGGCCCGCGGCACAGATCGGTGAACTCGCCCTGGGTATAAAGCGAGAGTATTTCGCCGGAAGGGATAGAATCGATGATTTCGGTCTTGTAGCTTTCGCCCAGTTTTTCAAAAAACGCCAGTGCTTCATCACGCGATAGCTGCGTGCGAATCACCGGTAGTTGCTCTTTGACGATCTTGGTCATCTCGGCTTCGATGAGCGGCAGGTCATCCATTGTAAAAGGACGAGGTGCCACGAAGTCATAATAGAAGCCATTATCAATAACAGGGCCTATCGTTACTTGAGTGCCGGGATACAGTCGTTGAACCGCCTGGGCCATCAAGTGAGCTGTCGAGTGGCGTATAAGCTCCAGCGCTTGTGGGCTCTTGGTCGTGATGATCTCTACGGTGGCATCTGTTTCCAGGAGGTAGCTGGCATCGACCAGCGTATCGTCGACCTTGCCGCCAAGGGTCGCGGCGGCGAGTCCTGCGCCAATGGATTGAGCCAACTGTTGCACAGTCAAAGCTTCTGGAAATTCTCTGCGACTGCCGTCCGGTAGAGCGATAGTGACCATATGTAAGGGTGCTCGAATATTAATAGTATCTAACGCGTGAATGCGTTGTGTGTAGCCATATGAGTGTATGGGCAACCTAACCTGAATAGGCTGCCCAAGCGTCTGGAACCGCGGTGTGCAACCATATCACGATATGTTCCAGACATATTCATTGGCGAGATAGGGTTTCATTTTGTTAGTGGTCTCCAGCCATTCCCGATAGGGGTCGCTGGCCTTGACGATGCCGCTGCCAGCATAGACGTGAATATGCGATTGAGTGAGCTTGACCATGCGTATGGCCAGCGCAAAGTTGGCATCATCACCCAGGGTGAAGTAACCAAGCCCACCGGTGAAAAAACCGCGGTCGATTTGTTCATAGCGGCGAATACGTTCGCCGCAGACTGCCAAGGGTTTGCCCCAGATCGTGGCGGGAGGGTAAACCGCCGCCAATGCATTGAATACGTTCAGCCCTGCTTTTACTGTACCGCTGATCAAGCTTTTGAGGTGTTGCACATACCCCAGGTCGATCACGCTGCGAGATTCGCGCAAGTCTAATGTGCCGTTCTCGCAGACGGTGGCGAGCTGTTCAAGAAACAGCCCTGCGGCGGTTTCATGCTCCTCGAGTTCCTTCAGGTCACTGGTGAGCTCCTGCCTGTAGCGCGCATTTTTTTCACCTTCGCTTGAGCCCTTGCGCGTTCCCGCCAGGGGTTCGACTACCAACAGCTCTTTTTCCTTGCGCAGCAGCGTCTCAGGTGAAATTCCCACCCACGCCACCTGATCGGCCCAGCGGAAGACAAACTCGTAATGGGGGTTGGGACGGGGCGCCACCAGGCGTAACAACACCGCAGGAGAGATGGGGCGTTCGAGGGTTAATTTGACTTCACGGCCAATGACAACTTTGTCTGCATCGGTGCACGCCAGCTCGTTCAACAAACCGACCAGGTCGTCCACGTAGTCTGCACACGCCGGAATGTCTTCGCGTTTGGTGATACGTGGGTTGGCCGTCGGGGTGAAGTCAGCCACAGAGGCGATGAGACGTTCGTCGATGGCGTACCAGATATCTTCGTGCAGACAACTGAACGTAAGTTGCTCTTCACTGATCCGGCAGAATAACCGCGGTAGGGTGAATATCAGCGGTTCGCTCAGGTACTCAGGATGGGTTGCGCAACGCCATCCTCCCAGGAAGGTCGCTGATGCGGGCAGCCCCTGCTTTTCCATTAACCATGGGCGTAGCTGCTCCACGAAGCGCGCCACCGCATCGAACAATTGTTCATGGAACAGCTGCGACACGTCCAGCGCCACCGTTTCTGCCAGGCACACCGCTTGTTCATGTTGCAACTGCAGATTCAGGTGCGCCCCGTCATGGGTGACCACCAGGCGAAATTCACTCCCGATGCCGATCATTGACGTTCTCGTGCCGTCGGTATGGTGGCTGAACAAGCCCATGAACTCACTCGCCAGTTTTGGGAAGCGCCGTTCCAGCACGGGCAGCAATGCGGCACCCAGCTCGTGCGCGTTCAGGTTTGGATAGGGGTTGGCATAGCTCGACTGTTTGAGGGTATTCATCGAGACTCCCGATAGGCATGGGCCAGATGACTGCACAGTTGCAAGGTTTTTTGAAAGTCGAAGAACGGGGCCGGGTCTTCATGACGCTCAGGGGCAGGATGGCTGCTGGCGAGGCTACGAACTTCCAGAGCGATACCGCTCAACCGACTGTCCAGGGTCCTGTGCAGGTTCAAGGTTTGGTCCCATTCAAGCGCGGCGTTTTGGGTCTGGCTGCCGGCCGATTGTTGCGCTGTGTGTATATTCAGCGGGTCGCATAACCAGATCACGGGTGATCGTTGTGTCTGCAGGGCGCGGATCGCTTCGCCCAACGCTTGCGGGCTGCCCGCCGTATTGGCGATCAGGAGGATCTTGCCGGTCTGGCGGTCGGGGTTGAGGCGTTCCACGGTGTTTACCAGCACATCGGTATCGATCTGCTGCCCGAGGCGAAGTGCGACGGGGTTTTGCAGGCCACGGGCAAACTCTACATAGCAACTGTCGTGAAACAGGTTGCACGCGTCGATCCAAAGCAAAGACGCGCTGGAGGCGTAGAAACCCGAGTGGTAAGTACGGCGCACCAGGGCTTGCTCATAGTCCAGATGAGCGCACTCATGGCAAGTATGGACTGCCGACATTTTACCGCGCAGCTGCTGCATTGCGGTGTCAGTGGCTTCATACGCCCACAGCAGACGATTGGCATCCGGGCGCCTGGCCCACGGTGTGGCTGCCTTGCAGTTGACCATGTCGCCAAAGTAGCGATCCAGCATGATGCCATTGAGCAACTCCGTGGCATCGGGTTGGGTGCGCGCATAGCTTCCAGCGACTGGGCCGATTGCCAATACGGGTAGGCCAAGCATTAATGCCAGGTACCCGCTTAGCGATTCAAGCGTCTTGATGCGCTGTTCGAAGGTGGCCTTAGTGACGTCGTTCAGGCTCTGTTCACGTTGGCCCATGAGTTGCACGAACGCTTGGCCGTCGGCTGCGTGCACCAGTGCCCGCCGCAACCGGACAATGTCGTCTTCATTGACCAGGCCCGGTAGCCGTGACAGTTGCTTGAGCACGGCAGACAGCTGCTTGCCCGGGTAGTTGGGCATATGTCGGCGTTCCTTGTCGCGCCAGCTTTCCGGACGCCAGGATTGCGATGCGTATACCGAATCAAGATTTAACACTTCAAGCCTCCAGGCAATACTCGACATCAATGGCGTGGGGTGACTTACTCAAAGGTGGCCCCACCATCAACGATCAGGTTTTGCAGGGTGATATGGTTCGCATCGCGAGACAGCAGGAAGGCCACCACCGCCGCAATATCCTGCGGCTCTGCAATTTTTTGCAGGGGAATACCGAGTCGGTATTGCGCGGGGTCGCCAGCGATGATGCGCTGCTCGGTCTGCGTGCCTTCACCAGCAAGGTTTGCCAGCATGGGCGTACGGGTCGAGCCGGGCGACACCACATTGCAGCGAATTCCCTGAGCGGCGAACTCCAAGCCTATGCAACGGGTGAGCATGGCTGCAGCTGCCTTGGACGCGCAGTAGGCGCCCATGTTGACGCGCGGTGTGCTGCCCGCATTCGAGGCAACCGTAACGATAGCGCCTTGACCACGGGCGGCCATGCGTGTGGCCACGGCCTGGGAGATGAAGAAGGTACCGTGGACGTTCACCTCAAAGGTCTTCTGCCATTCTTCGGCTGACGTAGTGGCGATGCTCTTGGGGATCAAAACGCCGGCATTGTTGACCAGCCCGTCCAGTGGGTAATGGTTGTCAATGGCGGCAATGGCCGACTCCACTTCGTGCGCCCGGGTGATATCGACAACCTTCGGATGCAGCTTGAGCGAGCGTTGTTCATCGGCCAGCACCGCCAGTGCCTGGGCGTTATTGTCCAAGGCAAAGACCTCGGCGCCTTCCTGGAGCAGCAGGCGTGTGATAGCAGCTCCTATGCCCTGGGCCGCTCCGGTAACGACAATCGACTGATGTTGGAAACGGCTCATGGTTGCTCACACTCCGTCACCGGCATCCGCTCGCTGAGCAGCATCCACCAGGCGGTAAAACTGGGGCGTTCAGCAAGCTCCATGAAGCTCACGTCAATCCCGCGCTTACGCCATTTCTCACTGAGCGTCAGCAAGCGCACTGAGTCTACGCCAGCCTCTTGAGGCGACTCGAACTCGGCGAGTTCCTCCGTTGGGATTCTCAATATCGCGGCAATCTCAGCGTAGAAATCCGGCTTTTCGTACATCAGCTTGCCCGGGGTCATCGTGCCTTCCCCAGTTCTGCCAGCATGTCATTGCAAGACATTATCTTGCTGGAGCAGTTGGCCATGTGGCGTATCGCCATTTCATGCAAGTCCAGAGAGAAATCGCCCATGGCATCTGCGACCACGAATGGCTGGATATCACACATGAAGGCTTCGGTCGCCGTGACCAGGCAGCCAATGTGGGCATATACGCCACAGATAATCAGTTGGTCGCGCTGGCCCTCCTGCATGCGTTTGAGCAGCGGCGACTTGGCAAAGGCGCTGTAGCGATGTTTAACCAGCACCTCATCAAGGTCCGCGTCAGGTTCAAGCCCCGCGACAATATCTTTTGCGTTGCTTTGCTCGGGCATGCCCGGCCCCCAGAAGTCCGTCAGCAAACCACGGTCGTCCTTGGATTGGTTGCCTGGCTGGGCGGTGTAATACACGGGAATATTCAGCGCATGGCAGCACTCCTTGATGGCAGCGATACGTTGTATGACGCCATCGATGAAAGCCTTGGAGGCGTAAGGCGCCAGGAAGTAATTTTGCATATCGTGAATCAACAGCGCCGCCCGGGATGGCTCGACGGCCCAGTCCAGCGGTTTGCGTTGCAGTGCTACTTCGTTCGGCGCGCGGTATTCCATGATTTTCGGGATTGCCATCATTCAGTCCTTGTAGGTTCAGGTGCCAGCTAAGCGGTGGTCATTGGCCCAGTTGTATTCGCAGTCGCTTCTTGTCGATCTTGCCCAGGGTGGTTTTAGGCAATGACGGGACCAGATAAACCTGGTCTGGGACCTTGAAGGCCGCTATCCCTTGCTGACGAACGAACGACTTGAGCGCACTGCCCGACAGCTGCGTGCCAGGTGCCAGCACGACCACCGCGCATGACACCTCACCCAGATACTCATCCGGCAGCCCGATGATCGCGGCCTCCAGAACGCCCGGATGGGCAAGCAGGTAGCCTTCGATTTCTTCTGCGGCGATCTTTTCGCCGCCGCGGTTCACTTGGTCCTTGATGCGACCGGTGACCACCAGATAGCCGTCGTCGCGGAACACCACCACATCCCCTGTGCGGTAAAACCCTTCTGGTGTGAAGGCCCTGGCGTTGTGTTCCGGCGCATTGAGGTAGCCGCGAATGGTGTAGGGGCCGCGTACCAGCAGTTGCCCTGCGATGCCGTTGGCCACTGGCTCGTCGTTCTCGTCGACGATCAGGATTTCATCGTCACTGCTGATAGGACGCCCTTGCGTATGCAAAACATGCTCTTGGGTGTCGTCCATCGCCGTGTAGCACACCAAGCCTTCGGACATGCCGTAGACCTGCTGCAGTTGGCAATCGAACGATTTGGCAAGCCGCTCGGCCACATCATCACTCAGGCGTGCACCTCCAACCTGGAGCAATTTCAGGCTGGACAGGTCATGTTCGCGGGAGGCATGCAGCCAGGCCTGGGCCAGGCTTGGAACTACCGACGTCAATGTCACGCGCTCGCGCTCTATCAATGCAAAAGCGGCTGAACCACTAGGGTCCGAAGTCATGACGACGCGGCCACCGGCGTACAGCACGCCGAGAAAGCCTGGCGAACTCAGCGTGAAGTTGTGCCCGGCAGGCAACACGCACAGGTACACGCTGTCGCTATTCAACTGGCAGATTTGAGCGCTGGCCTTGAAGCTATAGAGGTAGTCGTCATGTCGGCGCAGGATGAGTTTAGGCAGCGCGGTGCTGCCGCCGGACAACGTGATGAGCGCAGGCTCGCGCGAATGGCGCTGCGGCCAGGCAGCGGTACGTCCGTACAGCTGGGCGAAAGGTACGAAACCTTCAGCATCGCCGACGACGATGACCTGCTTGATGGCTGGAATCTGCTGCGTGAGCTCGGTGGCGATATGTCGGTAATCGAAGCCCATCGTCTGGTCTTTGATTACGTAGGCGATTGCGCCTGAAATCTGAAAAATGTGGGTGATTTCATTCAGGCGATCCGAGGGCAAGGCAAACACCGGAATTGCACCGAGACGAAACAAGCCGAAAATGGTTTCTATGAACTCCAGGGAGTTGGGCAGCTGCACAACCACCCGGTCACCCGCCTTCAAGCCCAGGGCGGCGAAGCCATCGGCAATTCGATCGGCATTGCTGTCCAGTTGCGAATAGCTCAGGTTCCGTTCGCCGTCGGTAACCGCCACGCGATTCGGGGCCAGCAGCGCATGACGCGTGAGTATTGCGCCCAGAGTTTCCCCGGTCCACCAACCACTGGCCCGATAGCGAGTCTCGAACTCCCTGGGCCAATAAGGGGCATCGAGCCCTTCGATGGGTGCAGGAGGGCTGATCAGTGTTTCGAGTCGGTTGTCTTGCGTGCGGCCCAGGCATTCGCCATGGCTGGCTGGGCCAAATAGTGTGTTCCAGCCCGTCGGCGTGGGCGCAAAGTCTGGCCACAACGACAGTTGCTGGGCATCGTTGATGAGCAGGCGGAAGCTACCGTCAACATCGTCGAACGGGTTATGGAACGCGCGCAGGGCGCGTGGCCCACGGATAGGGACAATCGGGTTGAGGTGCTTATAGCGCGCCAGCAACACCTGGGCTAACGGTTCGGCAAGGTCGGTCACGAAATAATGTCCGCCGCCTTCGATCACCGACAGCGTTACGTCTGGCGAGTACATCAGCCAATCCTTGTAGCGCGCCTCGTAGTCGGGGGTGAGCGGGTCCATGTCGCCAACGATCACATGGATAGGCGCCTGCAACGTTTGGCGATTGAGCGCTTCCTCGGCGAAAAAGCGTGCGGTCTGGGTGGCGTCATGTTTGGTCATGCGAGCGATGCTTGCCATGCTGGCATCGTCGAGGACCTCTTTGAAACCGCCAATTTGCTGCAGGAAATCAATAATGTTTTCGCCGCTCTGCTCGGCAACCCTGGCCCGCACTTCTACCGGGTCTTGATCCAGCAGCATGCCGCCAATGACCAGAGCCTTGAGATCGGCACCGCCTTGTTCCAGGCGTCGTGCGATCTCGATGGCGGTGGCGTTACCGGCGCAGTGCCCGTAGACAACGATCGGCCCGCTCAGCGTGGCGAGAATTTCCTGAGTCGCGGCGTCAGCGACGGTTTCCAGGTCTTGCATGCCTTCGTCCGGGCGCATGATGTCGTGCCCCGGCAGGTTGACCGAGACACAGTTGAAGACGCTCGACAGCTGGTTGACCAGGTTGCGGTAGGCAAACGCATTACCACCGGCAAACGGAACGCAGACCAGGTTCAGGCGCTCTTTCTTTGCGCCCTTGTCGAACTTGTGCAGCCAGTTGGCCGCGCCCTGGGTCTCGCTGTCCTGATGATCACGCAGATAGTCTGCATTGGCCCTGGGGGTCGGCTGTTCGAACAGCTCGGTCACTGGCAGTCCCAGGTCCCGGCAGACCCTGATGGCTTTGATCGAGTCACCGCCGATATCGAAGAAGTTATCATCGATGCCGAGGGTTTCTATCTCCAGTTGCTCACTCCAGGCGGCCAGGACTCGCTCGTCCAACTCATCACGAGGCGCCTGGACCTGACGCGCACCCGACAGAGCAATGGCCGGCAAAGCCTTTCGATCCACCTTGCCGCTCAAAGTGACAGGCAGGCGCTCTTGCACACCGATGGCGCCAGGCACCATGTAGGAGGGCAAACGCTCGCGCAGGTAGTCGCGCACCTGCGCAGTGTCGATATCCTCGCAACGGCATGTGGCTCTTGGCACTACGTGCGCCACTAATTTGGGATCGCCCGATGCATCGGTGACCACCAACGCAATGGCATCGGACAACAGCGGGTGGCCGCGCAGTTGGGTTTCGATCTCGCCCAACTCGATGCGATAACCACGGACCTTGACTTGCTGGTCGGCCCGCCCGATGTACTCCAATACCCCACCTTCCTGCAACGCCGCCACGTCGCCACTGCGGTACATGCGCTCGCCGGGGGCACCGAACGGGTCGGCCACAAAGCGGGTGGCATCCAGGTCCTGGCGATTGAGATAACCGCGCGCCAGGCCCGCCCCGCGTACATACATTTCGCCATAACCACCCACGGGTACCGGGCGCAGTGCATCATCCAGAACCTTGATGTCGAGGTCATCGTAGACCGTGCCGATCAGGCTGCCTTGATTAGCCAGGACTTGTTCCAGTGTGATGAACTGGTACGTCGCGTTAATGGTCGTTTCGGTGATGCCGTACAGGTTCAACAAACGGGTACGGCTATGACCGTACTGATCGAACCAGGGTTTGAGCCGGCTCAAGTCCAGCGCCTCGCCGCCAAAGCACTGATAGCGCAGGTTCAAGCGGGACGCGAGTTCCGGGTGATCGGCCTGGGCCTCCATCAAACGGTAGAACGCGGACGGGATCTGGCCGAATACGGTCACCTGTTCCTGCACCACCAGTTCCAGCAGTTTTTCCGGGTCGCGGGTGGTGTCTACAGGCACCAATACCAGGCGGCCGCCATGGGCGAATGCGCCCCACATTTCCCAGACCGACGCATCGAAGATGTAGCCGTGGCAGGCGGTCCATACGTCGCTGCTGCGATAATCGAACCAGTGATGGGTACTCTCGAACAAGCGCACAACGTTGTGGTGGGTAATGCACACCCCTTTGGGTTTGCCGGTGGAACCGGAGGTATAGATGATGTAGGCCAGGTCTTCGGCGCCCGGTCCCGACTGCACGTTGTCGATGGGCTGCTGCTGCAAAGCGTCCGTACACTCTGGTGCGTCGATGACCATGACGTTCAAACTGCTGCCCGGGACCAGCTCCTGGCTTGATTGATCACAGATCACCAATGTCGGACCGGTGTCTTCAAGGATCGTGGCGATGCGTTCGGCTGGGGCGTCCGGGTCCAGTGGCACGTAGTAGGCGCCGGCCTTCAAGACCCCAAGGATGCAGACAAGTGTCTCGACAGAGCGCGCCAATAACAGAGCGACCGGTTGTGTACCGTTTCGTCCGGTCCGGGCCTGGATCAAATGGGCGAGACGGTTGGCGCGCTGGTTGAGCGTCTGGTAGCTCAGATGTTCGCCATTGAAGGTCAGGGCGATGGCATCCGGGGCCGCATGCACGGCGTGTTCGAAACGTTCGACCAGGGTCTGCGCCAGCGTATGCGCTTGGTTTACCGGGCTGAAGCAGGCGTTGCCTTGGGCGTAGCCCGGGTCTGTGGCGTCGTAGGCGTCCAGCAGCCCCAACGGGGCATCGCTGGCCGCCGCGAAACGCTCGACAAAGTCGACGAACCGCTGCACGTGCCGTTGAAGGGCCTCATGGCTGTATAGCGCCGGGTTGGCCATGGCAATGATGTTCAAGGTTTTATCATCGGCCGGCGTCTGGATCAGTAATGAGAGATCGTCGGCAGGGCCAGCGCTGAGCACGTGGACTTCGCCATGCACGCCATCGAACGATAGCTTTGTGGAGAAGAAATCAATATTAATTTGCGGTCCTGTCAGGCGTCGGTTATCACCCAGCAGGTTGCAATCTCGTCGGATATCTTCGGCGCGATAGCGTTGGTGGGCACGCATGCGGTCCAATTGTTCCTGGACGCTTTCAACCAGTTGTTCAACGCTTTCGCCGGGCTTGATGTCCAGTCGCAGCGGCAGCACATTGGCCAGGGTGCAGGGAACGTTGATCGCGCCGGTGGAGAAGCGGTTCATCATCGGCAGGCCAACGGTCACTTGGCGATACCCGGTGCTACGCCCGATAAACGCTGCGAAGGCCGCCAACAGTACATTGACCCACTGCGAGTCCAGCGCCTCGGCACGTTCGCGCAAGCTGGCCAGGATAGGTTCGCTCAACACCTGGCGATGCTGGATGGCTTGGTAGGAAGGTTGAGCGACGTCACTGTTGAGGCTCGCCACCTCGGCCATGTCCTGGCAGTGTTGTTGCCAGAACGCACGGTCCTGTGCAAAGGCTGGTGATGCACGCCAAGCCAGTTCGTTCTCCAGTACCTCTCGCACACTGCCAAAAGGCGATGGCGAGTTGACTTCCAGCGCTTGCCCATAAAGCTCTGCGACGCGCTTGAACAGCATGGAGAGTGCGACGCCATCCATGACGATATGGTGGGTCTTGAAGTACCAATAGTTGACGTTGGGTGCCACGTGCAGCAGTGCACTGGAGAAAATCGGGCCGCTTGACAGGTCCGTGGGACGCGCCAGGTCGTTCTCCATCCAGGCCCGCGCCTGTTCGGCATCCAGGTCGAGCACGCCAAGGTCTACGGCGACCTGGGCCAGGATGGTTTGTGTCAGTGCGCCGTCCTGAGCCGGGTCTTCATCAAAGCGGGCGCGCAAACCCTCGATGTCGTTCACCGCCCGCTGCAGGGCATGCTGCAGGCGCTGGGGGTCTATCTCACCGCGCAGCTCGATATAGCTGGCAACGTTGTAGGCAGGGCTTTGCGGGTCGAATTGATGCCCCATCCAAATCGACTGTTGGGCAGATGTCAAAGCAGTGGTGAATGAGGCTGACATGCCAGTTTTAACTCCGGTCGGAAATGGTAAATGCACGAAAGGTCATGCCTTGGGTAAATGCTGCTGGCTTTTAACAGCGTCGAAAAAACGCTCGCACAAATAGGAGCGTTTGGAAGGGTCGACTTGAGCGTCAATCAGCACCGGTCTGTCCATGCTCAAGGCTTCGTCCAAGTGCAGGCGCAGCTCGCGGCCAGTGGTGGCGGTGAACGCCTGGACTTGCAGGAACTGCCCTGCTGCGCAAAAGCTCATGGGCATCTGTTCGGTGAGCGCGATGTCAGCGGCATCCGAGGACAGCGAGGCCCAGCGCTGATTATTGAGAACAATCACGATAGGGCTCAGGCCAAACTTGGCTGCGCGCATCAGCTCGTTGCCCGTCATGTGGAAGGCGCCATCCCCCACTAGAACGATCGGCCGTCTACCGGTGCCCAATTGGTAGCCCATGGCCCCAGGCACCGCAATCCCCATGCTCATATACAGCGGCGAGGTGAGGACGTCGGCGGGGAACATGCCTAGGGACATGAAGAACACATCGCCGCAATCGACCACGAGTTGGGTGTCCGGCCGACTGACGAAATGACGGTTGAGCTCGTTGATAATGTCGAACGGCGTCAGCGGGCCTTCTTCTGAGGGGTAAAGGCTGGTGGGCGGCGGTACGATGAAGGTTTTTTGCGCGTCGGTCAGTGGCGCCAGTGGCGTCTTGGTGCTCTGGATCACATCGCTGAAGGCAATCAGGAACTCTGCTGTGGAGGCCTTGAAGCATTGGCGTCCGACCACAATTTTGCCGTCATCGGCGTGAATCAAGCGGCCCTTGGGGATATGGCTGGCAATACCCATGTTGACGTCAGAGTTGGGTTCGCCGACGAGCATCAGCACATCGCACTTGGCCAAAAGCTCACGGGTTATCCCTGAAGGTGAAGCAGGCCCGGCATAAATGCCTCGGTAGTTGGGATGCGAGGTCGGAATGCCGCCTCGGGACATGGGAGTTGCCACCCAAGGCATGGCGAGCCGCTCGCAGACCCGCATGGCCAGGTCCGTCAGCCCGCGACGCTTGAGATCCAGGCCAGGTACGAACACCGGGTCACGGGCCTTGCGTACCAACGCATACGCCAGTTCTGCAGCTTGGCGCGCGGCCTGGCTATAACGCACGGAAGGTTCCAGCGGCACCCGACGGGCAGGGGTGTAGCGCACCCGCGCCTGGAACAGGTCTCGTGGGATTTCTACATATACGGGCCTTGAGTGCAGTACCGCCAAGGCAACCGCTTCGCGCAGTTGCTCCAGCACCTGATGCGGGTCCGTGACACAGACCTGATGCACCGTAATCTCTTTCATGATGCGGTACTGGGTCTGGTGATCTACGATCGTGTGGTGCAGGAATAATGGCGCCTGGCGCTCGCGGGTGCCCGGTGAGCCGGAAAATACCAGCAGCGGCACGCGTTCCACGTAGGCTTGGGCGATGGCATTGGTGGCGTTCAGCACACCCACGCCATAGGTGAAGCACACGGCGCCTGGAACCCCTTTGCCTACCGCATAACCCAAGGCCGCCAGCGTGGTGCCGTACTCGTGGGACATGGTCCTGAGTGCAAGTCCCGGCGTGTTCAGCAGTTCTCGCGACAACTGCATGGTGAAGTCACCGGGGATACAAAACAGATCATCGATCCCGCTTTCAACCAGCACTCGACCCACCAGGTCGCCCAGGCTGACCTCCAGGGAGGTCAGGTTGATATGTGTGGAGGGGAGGTCAGTCATCGTTGGGCTCCCTGATACACCGCCGCCAGCAACTCCTCGTCCAAGTAGCTATCGAAGGAGTAGGCCAATGGCGCCAGGGGGAAAGCCTGGAGGAATTCTTTGATCTGCTGCGCGACCTTGGCCGGCTCGGTTTTCTTGAAGTACAGGTCGGCAATGAAGCGTGCGACCACTTCGAAATCTTTTTCTTTCATGCCTCGGCGCGTCATTGCTTGAACACCCAGGCGGATGCCATGTACACCAGGCTTGCCAGGGATTTCGATATTGGTGGAGCGAATACCACCGGCATGCAGACTGTTGACGCACAGGTCCAAGGCTTTTTGCAGATCGCCAACGGCAAAGTGCACTTGATGGGTCTGGGTGAAACCGAACGACTCACCTGTCACATCCAGCCCCAGCTCATGTAGATGGCGGGCCAGAGTCTTGGCATTGCTCACGATCTGTGCGGCATAGTCCCGACCGAAGAGCTCCATTTCCTTGAACGCCACCCACATCGGCGGCAACTGTTCTGCGTGGCAGTTGCTCTGCAAGTGTGGGCAGACCCAGAGGGCGGTATCTACCAGAAGGGGATGTTGAGCCGATTTGAAACCGATATAGCCTTTTTGCGGGCCAGGGATGGTCTTGTGAGTGTTGCCATGGACGATGTCGGCCCCACAGTTGAGAGGAGAATCAAACACACCGCCGATGATCAGGCCGCCGTCGTGGCTCATGTCATAGGTCAGGGTACAAGAGTCCGGCAGTACACCGCGGATCTCGGCCAACGGCTGCCAGCGCAGCTTGAACGATTGATCGAGAATGACGATACGGATATGAGGGTTGCGTCGAACCAGCTCATCGAGCTTGGCGACGTCGATCAGCAGGCTGATGGGGTCTACCGGCAGATGGAAAATCTCGATGCCCATTTTCTGCGCCAGGCTCTCCAGCGCAAAGTGACCACCGTCGCGGTGGGCAAAGTGGACAAAACCTTCACCCGGCTTGCAGGCCGCCAGCATGAGTGCCTGCTCAGCGGTAGAACCACCATTGGGGCGCCAGTCGAAGGCCTGCGCGCCGATCAGTGTTTTACCCAGGTCACGCACTTGATCAGCAATGGCGTTCATGTGCCCAGGCTCAGGGAAATGCCATTCGCCTGCGGGCACTTCAAAGGGAAACGAGCAGTGGTAGAACGCCCCGGCGGTAGAGCCGGACGTCAGGCGCACCAGGGCGCTGGGATAGTTTTCGTTCGCCGTCAGGCTCAGGCTTTCTTCACGGTACTGGTGATCCTTACCTAGGGTTGAGCTCAACCAATCGACGATTTGGGCAGTTTGTTGTTTGACATTGCTCATTGGATTTTCTCTGCACTTGAGGTGAAGGCGGATGGGCTGGCTTCGTAAAGCGACTCGCGGGGGCCGCCAATCACGTCGTATTCGATCTGGCAGGCTTCATCGATGATCAGGCCGTAGAGTTGCTCGATCAGGGACTCGCGGATGTGGTGCTGGCGACCACGAGCCTTGCACCGCTCGATGACCTGGACCACGCGGTTGGGCTGCATGACTGCTGTGTGGTGGTCTTTTTTGCTTTGCGCGACCTCTCGAATGAGGCCCAGGCGCTGACCGAGCAAGTCCACCAGTTGGTCGTCGATGCAGTCGATACGTTGACGAAAGTCCGCCAAACCCTCTGGTGCCTCATTCTTCGCTGGCGGCGTTTGGCCAAGCTGTTCGAACAGGCGGCGGCTGGTATTTTCAAGGCCGGGGTTCAGCGGTTGCAGCGCGTTTCTCAGCATTGCCATCGACAAGTGGTAGTCCAGGCGTGAGCCGGTATTGACCATGTCATCGAGCTTGCCCAGTTGCGCGAGCATTCGGCTGCGTATCTCTTGGGAGTAGGGGTTATTCGACTGTATTTCCCAATACACATCGGGATGGTTTTTAGTCATGCGTGCCAGTAACGCAAGCATGACTTTGAAGGGGGGCGGTGCGAGTTCGAATACCTTTTCCAGCGGGGCAGCAGACTCCTCCAGCGTCATACCAAACCCCATCACCAAGGCATGGCCAAGGGTCTGCAGATACGCCATCGTCCGATCATGCTCGCCGGTGGTCATCTCAAAGACGTTCACTGGCCAGCTGTACAACCACTCGATGAGTCCGGCCACCGCGTCGCCGTCGCGGTAGGTCACTACCGCTACAGGCCTGCCGGTGGGGTCCAGGTCACCGGAAAACATCGGGTTGATACCAACCATGGGCTGCGGCACATCCAGGGTCGCGACGAAATCGGCGAATTCGCTTTTGATCGACAGGGTATCGACGATCAGGCAATCGGAGCGCAATGAGGGGAGTAGGTGAGGCAGCGCTTCTATGAGGACGTTCTGGGCCAGCGCCAACACGAGGATTCGAGCGTCGCCCAGTTGCTGTTTTATTTCACTGCTGGGGCGCAGGATATCGCCCTGGATAACCGTGTGTGTCTGGGCCTCGAGCGATTGACCGTCTGCGGCCAGGTCAATGCCGGTGACGCTGTAGCCGGCAACGCTCAGTTGATTGGCCAGTAACTGGCCGATTGAGCCGAGTACGCCGACGACGACGGCATGACGATGCGCGGAGGAGGGAAGGCTCATACCGATGTATTCCTCAATTGTGTGACGGCCTCGACAACGCCGCTGGCCTTGACGATGGTTTCGATGTATTCGCCCAATGGATCGGAAAGCGAGGTAATAGCGCCGCCGACGCCGAAGCGGGCGACCTTGGCGTCGACAGTGATAGAGCGGATCATGATGTTGAGATCGCAGGCACCGCCCAGGCCAAACCAGCCGAGCGAGCCGGAATAGGCGCCACGCGGGCCTTCTTCGAGGCGGTCGATGATTTCCATCGTGCGTTTTTTCGGCGCACCGGTCATCGAGCCTCCGGGAAACGTCGCCCGCACACAGTCAACGGCGCTGAGTGACGGTTTGAGTTGGCCGCTGATGGTGGATACCAATTGGTGCACGTGAGAGTAAGTTTCGACGGCAAACAACGCTGGCACCCTGACGGAACCGATGGTGCAGACCTGCCCCAGGTCGTTGCGCAGCAGATCGACAATCATCAGGTTTTCAGCCCGATCTTTTTCGTCACCGCGCATCTGTTCGATCAGTTCCTGATCTTCTTCGGCGCACCGTCCGCGTGGTCGGGTACCTTTGATCGGTTTGGCTTCGACCTGGTGGTGCCGGTCGATTTTCAGGAAGCGTTCCGGTGACGAACTGACGATCTGAAAATCGGGGATCGAGAAATAGCCGGCATGGGGAGCGGGCGTCAGTTCACGCATCACGGTATAGAGATCAAAAGGCGAGTCGGCGAATGGAAACTCAATCAAGTTAGTCAGGCAGACCTCATAGGTCTCACCATCGATGATTTCGCGTTGGGCTTCGTTGATCTTGTCGATGTAGCACTGTTTGGAGTGTCGTATGGAGGCGTGGTCTTGTATCCACGCCTCCACCTGAGGCAGCGACAACTTACGTTGACGGCTTATCGGCTGCGCACCCCTGGGCTGTTCGTGCAGGCGCGCTTGGACTTGGTCGAACCAGTGGGACGCACTCTGACGGTCCTGATCATGTTCCACGAGGTACAGCAAGTAGCAGCGTTGTTCGGCGTGATCGAACGCAATCATCCGTGTGGCCAGAATGAAGGCCGCATCGTGTGATCGGGATGCATAAGCTTGAGCGCCGATGGTTTGGCTCTTGAGCTCATAGCCAAGCAGGCCGACGTACCCAAGGTTGAAATCAAACGGCAGCCGGTCTGGCTGTTTGCACTGGTAATGGTTGAGACGCGAGGCTAACAATTGGAGGAAGTCCTGCGTTGACTCCCGAGTGATGCCGTCGCTGCACTCAACGCAGGCGCTGTGCGAGGATGCCTCGTAAGTGATCGTTTCAGCGAGGCGTCCATGGGAGTCGCCCATGAACGAGAAGCGGGAGAAACCGGGTTTCACGACGCTGCTTTCGAGAAAGAAATGGCGCGGTGAACTCAGAAATTCGCTGCGAAATACACGCAATGGATCGGGGTTATAGTCAAGTGCTCTGACTTCGACATCAAAGGTTGTCATTGCCCACTCCTGTTAGTTGTGATGCCGGTAGCCGGCAGGTTTAGCGGGGTAGACGGTCGAGTTTGTGCCGGTGCGCGATGTCTCGAAAATTGCGCAGCAGATCAAGCCCGGAGTCAGTGCAGATGGATTCGGGGTGGAACTGGATGCCGTAGAGCGGTCGCTCTTTATGACGGATACCGTGGATCATTCCGTTTTCATCCCAGGCACTGAGCTCAAACGGTTCCTTGAGCGCCTTTACGACGAGGGAGTGATAACGAACGACCGGCATTTCCTCGGGCAGGCCTTTGAACACACCTTCATTGTTGTGGCGTATATGTCTGACTCTCCCATGCATGGGTTCCGGTGCGTGGTCCACGTCCATGCCGTGCACGTGCGCCATGCACTGGTGACCCAGGCAAACCCCCAATAAAGGCACGTGGGCATCGCGGATCACGTCTTCACTGATCCCAACGTCTTGCCGACGCTTGGGCGTACCAGGGCCAGGGGACACGATGATGCAGTCGTAGCGGCCCAGGTCTATATCGTGGGGCGACGCATCGTTGGTAAAGACATCAGGTTCTTCCCCTGTTACTTGCCCCATATATTGATAAAGGTTGTAGGTGAAAGAATCGAAGTTGTCGATAATCAAAGTCTTGAACATGGGGTCAGCTCTCGTTTCTTAATACTCAAGACGTGACATAGTTGCGATCTGAAAAAGCATCCTTAACACTGTCAAGTTCTAATACGCCGATCTGGTTGAGCAGTCGGTAGATGCGCTGCAATATCGATTTCTTCATGCGCTCCTGATCCGTTGAGAAATGCGGATCGGACTCATCAATAACGCGCTCTGCTTGGGCGTCGGACAAACCGCATTCAGCGAGTATTCTGCGTTCGAAACGACGACTGAGGTCGGCCCCGAGGAAATCATCCAAGTAGGCCGGGAGCATTAAGCCAATGTGTTCTTGTGTCTCGCGTGGAAGTTGTGGCCAGCGTTCTTTCATAAGATCAGCAAAGAATCGAGAGTGGCGGCCCTCATCGCGTACATGGTCCATCATCAAGGTGGTAAATGACTGAGCGAGTTCCCGCTCACGACCAAGGTTGGCAACTTCATCGGTCAGGACGTTCTCCGCGATTGTCACGGCCAGGAGCTGGAAGTCCATGCGCATGTCTTCCGGCAAGGCCGCATAAGCTCGCGCGGTCGCATCAAGTTTTCGATTGGTCTGCGGCACTTCCAAGGGTTCTATTGCGCTTTTTTTCTTCATTTGAATGATGTAGTCAAGCGCAACATGGGCATGGTAACCCTCGTCGACGATAACCGTCAGTGCCTGCAACTTAGCGGCATCGTTGATGCCTTTGATATGATTGTGAAGCATGTCCAGGCAGCACTGGATGACAAACTTGGTTTCGAGTAAACCGACGCCGTATAAAAATTGATAGGCGGCCTGAGTCAGAATATAAGAGCGCACCTGCGGGCCCAGCGCCGATACCAAGGGGTGCTCGCAAATAGAGCAGCGTGCCACTGGATAAATAAGCTGCTCGCCGCTGTAGTCGGGCACAAGAATCCGCGGTGTTGAACGTACGGTGGCCTTGGCGTACCACGTGTCGGTGATCTTGTTCAGTAGTTCAGTTGCAGGCATGACGGCCCTCCAGGGATTGAGATACGAGGCCCGAGCGAAGTCGCGGCCGGCTGTGTTGTGTCTGTCAGCGAATGAAAAAAAGACGACGAGTCACGCCACCGTTATCCACGATGCGAAAATTTTCTTGCCGTCGGAGTGCGTGACTTTTCCAGCGCGGCTGGCATGAATGCCGACGTTGCGCAGCAACCGTTCCACGCCCAGCGGCGATACGGTGATCAGCTTGCTTGCGCCTTGCCCGGCGGCGCTCGCCAGTGTTTTGCGCATCAAGTCGATAGCGACATCGGAAGAAAACTGAGAGGCGACTCTTTTGTTTCGAGTCTCGAAATCCATCGCCGCGAAGCGAGACAACTCCAGGACAGTTTCCGAGTTCGGCGGTGCTTCGCCGCTCAATAACTCGGGGAACACTTCGCTCAATAAATAAGGACGGGTAGTGCTGAGCAGTCGGGCGGTGCCGATGATCTGTTCATCATCATTCTGAGCGACCACATAGACAGTGTCGTCGCGATCAAATTGATCGTATTCGAGACCGTTAGTGCAATTGAGCTTCCAGCCCAGGTGCTCAACGAACACTTTATGGCGATATTGTCCTATCGCGTTCATTACAGAGGGCGTAAGTGTGGATGATGTTCCGGTAATGAAGTGCACTTTTGATCACCTGGCGAGAATCTGCCAGGCAATTAGATATAAAAAATGATCTCAGGCCACCTACTATAAATCGTAGGTTGCCCGTTTGGGCACGGCGTGTTAAGTTTCGTTCATGCCAAGAAATTGGCATTGCCTTAGTGTTGCGCGGTGATGGTTTATTGACGTTGGGGGTGATAAGGTCATACTAATAAACCCAACATGGCCGCCCGCACGACGGCAGCGGTTTTATTGCATGTCTTGAGTTTGAGTACGGCGTTCTTGATATGAAAGTCTATGGTGTTTTTGGACACAGTAAGAATGTCCGAAATTTCGCTTGCTGACTTTCCGTCGGCTGTCCATTTCAAGACCTCCAATTCACGGAACGTCAGGTTGGGATCTTGTTCTTTTCGATGGCGATGAGTGATGGCCCTCGACAAGGAAGAATGGGCAATGGAGACCAACCAGGTCAGCCTGTTTTCAATGTGTGCCAGTTCTGATGAACTTAACGTTTGAGCAGACCTGGACACGCTGAGCATGCCGCCGGCACCGACCAAATCGATGTGCGACTGCGACCAGCCGACGTTGATGCCGTGAGCATTGGCCTCCTCCCACAGTTGCGCAGCTTGGCAAAAGCTCGATGCACTCCAGATCAACGGGGCTTGAGTGCGACGACCATGCAGGACGGCGGGATCATCTTTCATATAGTGAGCGGCGCTGTAGCGGGCTCGCCATGCCTCAGGGTAGTTGTCGAGAATAATGACTTTGGGGGCTGTCAGGGGTAGGGGCAGTTGCAAGCCGTAAGCGCAGTGATCAAAACCGAGCTGCTGAGCGGCAGCTGTTATTTTTTTGAAGATGGTTTGTTCACAGCCGTCG
Source organism: Pseudomonas salmasensis (assembly GCF_014268375.2). NCBI lineage: Bacteria > Pseudomonadati > Pseudomonadota > Gammaproteobacteria > Pseudomonadales > Pseudomonadaceae > Pseudomonas > Pseudomonas salmasensis. The sequence goes on along the minus strand of NZ_CP077083.1, from coordinate 2,172,612 downwards.
AGCTCGAAAATGCCCCACATATCGCTCTTCCATGTATCCATCAGACCTCCTTGTCTCTCTATCTCAACGGCGAGTCACACGTTTTGGAGGCTGCGCCTTACTCTCCACACCGGGTCGAGGTGCGGGGAGCGGCCTTGTGTCCGGCAGAGAATGCAGCCGGTTAGCCCATCTTTATTCTTCAGCAGCTCCTCCATGATGCAGATCCGACCGACATACATGCAGGTGTGAAATGTTTTGAAACATCGCGGCGAAGATACTACCAACGGGCCGCTCGCACTAGTGAAACTGTAAGTGGGAGCTCTGTGCGGCCGGCGTGTCTTCACCTGTAGATTAGGCTTTTGAATCCATTGGATATTCTGTAGCCTTGCGCAGCTTCAGTTTTACCCGTACTTGATGAACAAAAACACTTCGTCCGGCGGCGCCCGAAGGGCTCCGGAGCCGGTGGTACACTCGACTTTCGCGCTACTGCGCCTGCAGGTCTTGCGAACATGACGCACATTTCCGAACGCCTACTGGTTCAAGCCCACCTCGACGCCAAGCAGCCCAAGGTGCTCAGCGCTGCCGAAGAGGCGAGCCTGCGAACCGCAATCGCCGCCGAGCTCAAGGCTCAGGATGCAGTGCTGGTTGCCCACTTTTATTGCGACCCGGTGATTCAGGCCCTGGCCGAAGAAACCGGCGGCTGTGTTTCCGACTCCCTGGAGATGGCCCGCTTCGGCGCCGCCCACCCGGCCAAGACCGTACTGGTAGCCGGCGTGCGCTTCATGGGGGAGACCGCCAAGATCCTCACGCCTGAAAAACGCATCCTGATGCCTACCCTGGAAGCCACCTGCTCCCTGGACCTGGGTTGCCCCGTGGATGAGTTTTCTGCGTTCTGCGATCAACACCCCGAGCGCACCGTGGTGGTGTATGCCAACACCTCGGCGGCGGTCAAAGCCCGGGCGGATTGGGTGGTGACTTCCAGCTGCGCGCTGGAGATCGTCGAAAGCCTGATGGACAACGGCGAGACCATTATCTGGGGCCCGGACAAACACTTGGGCACCTACATCCAGCGCCAGACCGGTGCCGACATGCTGCTTTGGGACGGTGCCTGCATCGTCCACGAAGAATTCAAGTCCAAGCAACTCGAAGACATGAAGGCGCTGTACCCGGATGCGGCGATCCTGGTGCACCCGGAGTCACCGACTTCGGTGATCGAACTGGCTGACGCGGTGGGCTCCACCAGCCAACTGATCGCCGCTGCGCAACGCTTGCCGAACAAGACCTTTATCGTCGCCACCGACCGCGGCATCTTCTACAAGATGCAGCAGCTGTGCCCGGACAAAGTTTTCGTCGAAGCGCCTACCGCCGGTAACGGCGCAGCCTGCCGCAGTTGCGCGCACTGCCCGTGGATGGCGATGAATACGCTGGAGCGTACGTTGCAGTGTTTGCGGGAGGGCAGCAATGAGATCTTCGTGGAACCGGCGGTGATTCCACAGGCGGTACGGCCGCTCAAGCGCATGCTCGACTTTACCCAGGCTGCACGGTTGAAGCTGGCCGGCAACGCCTGATCCTCAGGCTGAGCACAAATCAAAATGTGGGAGCTGGCTTGCCTTAATGCCAGTGAGTTAAGGCGTTTTTGTAGGAGCGAGCTTGCTCGCGAAAAATTCAAAGGCGCCGCGTTCATTCAGCAGCACGCGTTATCGTTGACGTTTTTCGCGAGCAAGCTCGCTCCTACAGAAGGCCAGCTCCCACAGTTAATCTGTGATGCGCTTGAGTTACTTCTTTTGCTTCGGAATCCGCACCAGTTGGGTATCCGAATAGATGTCATGCCAGCTGCGTTTTTGTTTATCGAACAACGACCAGATAAACCCCAGCCCCACGCACAGCCATGACGCAATCGACACCACAAAACGCAACAGTGCCTGCCACAGGCTGATCCGCGAGCCGTCGGCGTTCTGCACGCGCACGCCCCACACCTGCATGCCCAGGGTTTGCCCCGAATGGGTCCAGAACTTGGCGAAGAAACCAAACAGCACGAACAACAGGATCGTCGACAGCAACGGGTCACCGTCCAGCGCGCCGGATTCGGTGAGCGTGCGCATCTTCGCTTCGCCCACGAAGGCGATCCACACCAGCTTGTAGATAAACGCGGTGACGATCAGCAAGGCGGTGCACAACAGGAAGTCGTAGAACATCGCTGCCAGGCGGCGGCCCAGGCCAACGGCGGGGAATTCGCCCCGGGGGCTCAACAGGGGTTTGGACATGGCAGGGCTCTCTGAAGAAAGCACGCAGTTTACGCAATGGCGCCCATAAAAAAGCCCCTGATGTCATATCAGGGGCTTTTTGTCGCAGGAAGGATCAGCCTTCTGCTTGGACTTCGTCAGCCTGCAGGCCTTTCTGGCCTTGAACTGAAACGAAGGTGACCTTCTGGCCTTCCTTCAGGCTTTTGAAGCCGTTGCCCTGAATGGCGCGGAAATGCACGAACAGATCCGGGCCGCTTTCAGGAGTGATAAAACCAAACCCTTTCTCGTCGTTGAACCACTTGACGGTACCGCTCTGACGTTTGCTATCCGACATTTTCTTCTTTCCTTTGACGCTAAAAATTAATGACAGCCCCTTTCACACGAAAGAGTACTGGGCTGGGTTGCAGGAAAGTTAAGAGACGTCGAACGGGTTGTAGCAACTACTTCAGCTACTGCCCAGGTCCAGGTTCCAAGCGACCCATGCAAACACAGTGGGCAAACTCTACGCCAACTAAGATGAAAAAAACAAGCCCTGGGGAAGGCCTTGATTTTACTGGGTCTCATGACACTTTGTTGAATGTTCGGGTGCCGGCTTATTCGATAGAGTTGCTCACTTGTTATAGAGCGGTAGCTATAAAAAAGCCTATCGTGAATGCACTGTTTTATGGCGGTTGCGTTACAGTTTAGTGCACGTTAACGCAACCGCGTTACTTATAGAAACAGTCAATCAGCCGCGGTAGTAACGTTGCGGAACGAATGGCATTTTACTTACACGCAGTGGCACCTTTTTCCCACGTACCATTGCGCAAACTTCGGTATCCAGTGCGACAAATGCGCTGTCCAGGTAACCCATCGCCAATGGGCCGCCCAAGGTGGGGCCAAAGCCGCCGCTGCACACGCTGCCGATAACCGTACCTTGTGCATCGACGATTTCTGCGCCTTCACGCACCGGGGTACGCTCCTGCGGCAGCAGGCCTACGCGTTTGCGCGCCACACCGGTTTGCTGCTGGGTGAAGATGCGGTCGGCGCCAGGGAAGCCACCGGCCCGCGGGCCATCGGCACGTCGAGCCTTGGAGATCGCCCACAGCAGGCTGGCTTCGATCGGGGTGGTGTCGGTGTTCATGTCGTGGCCGTACAGGCACAGGCCGGCTTCCAGGCGCAGCGAATCGCGGGCGCCCAGGCCGATGGCCTGCACTTCGGTTTCGGCCAACAGGCTGCGGGCCAGGCTCTCGGCATTGGCCGCCGGTACGGAGATTTCAAAGCCGTCTTCACCGGTGTAGCCGGAGCGGCTGACGTAGCAGTCCACGTCCAGCAAACGCAGGGTGGCAAATTGCATGAAGGTCATCTGGGTGACTTCAGGGGCCAGGCGCGCCAATACCTTCACCGCCGCCGGGCCTTGCAGGGCCAGCAGGGCGCGTTCTTCGAACAGCGGTTCGATGGTGCATTGGTCGCCGATATGTGCGCGCAGGTGCGCCAGATCCTGGTCCTTGCAAGCCGCGTTGACCACCAGGAACAACTCGTCGTTACCCAGGTTGGCGACCATCAGGTCGTCGAGGATGCCGCCTTGCTCATTGGTGAACATCGCATAGCGCTGCATGCCGACTGGCAGGTCGATGATATCGACGGGTACCAGGGTTTCCAGGGCCTTGGCGGCATTCGCGCCGGTGAGGCGGATCTGGCCCATGTGGGACACGTCGAACAACCCGGCCTGTTCACGGGTGTGCAGGTGTTCTTTCATCACGCCCAAGGGGTACTGCACCGGCATGTCGTAGCCGGCGAAGGGCACCATGCGTGCGCCCAGTTCCAGGTGCAGGGCGTGCAGTGGAGTTTTCAACAGGGTTTCGGTGGACATATTCAGCTCCTGAAAAACGTGCCGACGCGCTTGTGGGCGTCAGCACTCGATAATGTTGACCGCCAAACCGCCACGGGCGGTTTCCTTGTATTTGCTTTTCATGTCGGCGCCGGTCTGGCGCATGGTGCGGATGACCTTGTCGAGGGACACGAAGTGCTGCCCGTCGCCACGCAGGGCCATGCGCACCGCATTGATCGCCTTCACCGAGCCCATGGCATTGCGCTCGATGCACGGCACCTGCACCAGCCCGCCAATCGGGTCGCAGGTCAGGCCGAGGTTGTGTTCCATGCCGATCTCGGCAGCGTTTTCCACTTGGGACACGCTGCCGCCCAGCACTTCACAGAGTGCGCCTGCGGCCATGGAACAGGCCACGCCGACTTCGCCCTGGCACCCGACTTCGGCGCCTGAGATCGAAGCGTTTTCCTTGTACAAAATGCCGATGGCGGCGGCGGTGAGCAAAAAGCGCACCACGCCGTCTTCGTTCGCGCCGGGGATGAAGCGCATGTAGTAATGCAGCACGGCGGGAATGATCCCGGCTGCGCCGTTAGTGGGCGCGGTGACCACACGCCCGCCATTGGCGTTTTCTTCGTTGACTGCCAGCGCATACAGGTTGACCCAATCGAGCACCGACAGCGGGTCGCGCAGCGCCGACTCCGGGTTCTTGCACAACTGCCGGTGCAAGGCCGCTGCCCGGCGCTTGACCTTCAAGCCTCCGGGCAAGATGCCTTCGTTGCGACAGCCAGCATCGACGCAGTCCTGCATCACCTGCCAGATCTTCAACAAACCGCTGCGGGTTTCCGCTTCCGGGCGCCAGGCGCTTTCATTGGTCAGCATCACCTGGCTGATGGACAGGCCATAGGTGGTGCAATGGCCAAGCAAATCCTTGGCGTGTTTGAACGGGAAGGTCAGGGGCGTGGCGTCTTCGACGATACGGTCGGCGCCGGCCGCGTCTTCATCCACCACGAAACCACCACCGACCGAGTAATACTCGCGGCTGCGGATCTGGATGCCGGCGGCGTCAAAGGCACGAAAAATCATGCCGTTGGGATGATAGGCAAGGGGCTTGCGAATCATCGCCAGGTGTTCTTTCTCGTTGAACGCAATGCTGTGTTCGCCGAGCAGGTTGAGGCGCCCGTCACTGCGCATCTGCGCCAGGCGTGCAGCCACGGTTTCGGTGTTCACGGTGTCCGGGTGTTCGCCTTCCAGGCCCAGCAGCACGGCCTTGTCGCTGCCGTGGCCTTTGCCGGTGGCGCCCAGCGACCCGTAGAGTTCCACCTTGATGCCAGTGGTGGCCTCCAGCAGGTTGTCACGCTTGAGCCCCTCGACGAATCGAGCGGCGGCAAGCATCGGGCCGACGGTGTGGGAGCTGGAGGGGCCGATGCCAATCTTGAACAGGTCGAACACGCTAAGGGACATGGTTGTTCTCCGGTTTCTTATTATTGGGAACCCAATCCACCCCTTCCCTGTAGGAGCGAGCTTGCTCGCGAAAAACTTATAGGCGCCACGTTCAATCAGATTTGAGCGGCGATCTCAGGTTCTTCGCGAGCAAGCTCGCTCCTACAGGTGGGGCATTATCAGGCGTAGCTCTCGATCGACGGGCACGCACACACCAGGTTGCGATCGCCAAACACGTTGTCGACCCGGCCAACCGGCGGCCAGTACTTGCCTTCGATCAACGACGCTACCGGGTACACCGCTTGTTCACGGCTGTATGGGTGGCTCCATTCGCCCACCAGTTCCGCAGCCGTGTGCGGCGCGTTCTTGAGGGGGTTGTCGTCTTTGTCGAGGGTGCCGTTTTCTACCGCGCGGATCTCTTCGCGGATGGCGATCATGGCGTCGCAGAAGCGGTCCAGTTCTTCCTTGGATTCACTTTCGGTCGGCTCGATCATCAAGGTGCCGGCCACCGGGAACGACATGGTCGGCGCATGGAAACCAAAATCGATCAGGCGCTTGGCCACGTCGTCCACGCTGATGCCGCTGCTGTCTTTCAACGGGCGCAGGTCCAGGATGCATTCGTGGGCCACCAGGCCATTGCTGCCGGTGTACAGCACGGGGTAGTGCTCTTCCAGGCGGCGGGAAATGTAGTTGGCATTCAGGATCGCCAACTGCGACGCGCGCTTGAGGCCGGCGCCGCCCATCATGCTGATGTACATCCAGGTGATTGGCAAAATGCTCGCGCTGCCGAACGGCGCAGCGCACACCGCGCCTTCCTTGCGCTCCATGGCTGCGTGGCCAGGCAGGAATGGCGTGAGGTGCGACTTGACGCCAATCGGGCCAACGCCCGGGCCGCCACCGCCGTGGGGGATGCAGAAGGTTTTGTGCAGGTTCAGGTGGGACACGTCGCCACCGAACTTGCCCGGTGCGCAGAGGCCGACCATGGCGTTCATGTTGGCGCCGTCGATGTACACCTGGCCGCCGTTGTCGTGAATGATCCCGCAGATTTCGCGGATACCTTCCTCGAACACCCCGTGGGTGGACGGGTAGGTGATCATCAGCGCGGCAAGGTGCTCGCGGTGCTCGATGGCCTTGGCGCGCAGGTCTTCGATGTCGACGTTGCCGCGTGCATCGCAAGCGGTGACCACCACGCGCATGCCGGCCATGTTGGCGGTGGCAGGGTTGGTGCCGTGGGCTGACGATGGGATCAGGCAGATGTCGCGACGTTCTTCGCCACGGCTCTGGTGATAGGCACGGATGGCCAACAGGCCTGCGTATTCACCCTGGGAGCCGGCGTTCGGCTGCAGGGAGATCGCGTCGTAACCGGTGGCCGCGCAGAGCATGGCTTCCAGTTCGCTGGTCAGTTGCTGGTAGCCGGCGCTTTGCGCAGCGGGAGCGAATGGGTGCAGGGCACCGAATTCGGCCCAGGTCACCGGGATCATTTCGCTGGCGGCGTTGAGCTTCATGGTGCACGAGCCCAGCGGGATCATGGTGCGGTCCAGGGCCAGGTCCTTGTCGGCCAGTTTGCGCAGGTAGCGCATCAGCTCGGTTTCCGAGTGATAGCGGTTGAACACCGGGTGGCTGAGGATTGGCGACTGGCGCAGCAATGCGTTCGGCAGGGTGCTGTCGGTGGCAGCAAAGGCTGGCAGGGTTTTGCCGTCCGCGAAGATGGCCCACAAGGCCTGGATATCGGCCTGGGTGGTGGTTTCGTCGACCGACAAGCCCACGCGCTCGCCGTCTACTACACGCAGGTTGATGCGCTGGGCGCGGGCCTTGTCGTGCAGGGCCGCGGTGTGGGCGCCGGTGTTAATTGTCAGGGTGTCGAAGAAGTGTGCCTGCTCGACGTTCTGGCCCAGGGCGGTCAAGCCCTTGGCCAGGATCGCAGTTAACTGGTGAATACGCTGGGCGATCTGGGTCAGGCCTTTGGGGCCGTGGTACACGGCGTACATGCTGGCAATGTTGGCCAGCAGCACTTGGGCTGTGCAGATGTTGCTGGTGGCTTTCTCGCGGCGGATATGTTGCTCGCGGGTCTGCATGGCCAGGCGCAGGGCCGGCTTGCCGAAGCGGTCAACGGAAACGCCGACCAGACGGCCAGGCATGTCGCGCTTGAACGCATCCTTGGTGGAGAAGTACGCCGCGTGCGGGCCACCAAAACCCAGCGGCACGCCAAAGCGCTGTGCGCTGCCGATGGCGACGTCGGCGCCGAATTCACCCGGCGGCGTCAGCAGGGTCAGGGCCAGCAAGTCGGCAGCCACGGCGACCAGTGCGTTGGCGGCGTGGAAACGTTCGGTCAGTTCGCGATAGTCGAACACATCGCCGTTGCTGGCCGGGTATTGCAGCAGGGCGCCGAAGAACGGGCTGACGTCGGTCAGTTCGCGCTCATCGCCCACCACTACATCGATGCCCAGTGGCTCGGCACGGGTACGCAGGACGTCGAGGGTTTGTGGGTGGCTGTGCACCGACGCGAAGAACGCGTTGCTGCTTTTGTTCTTGCTCAGGCGCTTGCAGAAGGTCATGGCTTCGGCGGCAGCGGTGGCTTCGTCGAGCAGGGAGGCGTTGGCAATCGGCAGGCCGGTGAGGTCGCTGATCAGGGTCTGGAAATTCAGCAGGGCTTCCAGGCGGCCTTGGGAAATCTCCGGCTGGTAGGGCGTATAGGCGGTGTACCAGGCCGGGTTTTCCAACAGGTTGCGCAGGATCGGCGACGGCGTATGGCAGTTGTAGTAGCCCTGGCCGATGTAGGTTTTGAACAGTTGGTTCTGGCCGGCAATGGCCTTGATCTTGGCCAGGGCTTGGGCTTCGCTCAAGCCGTCTTCCAGGCCGAGCACGCTGGTGCCCTTGATGCTTTCCGGGATCACGCTGGCGCTCAGGGCTTCCAGGGAATCAAACCCCAGGCTGGCGAGCATTTGCTGCTCATCTTCCTGGCGCGGGCCGATGTGGCGGGCGATGAATTCGTTGGCGGTGGTCAGATTAACGGTCATGGCGCGCTCCTCAGGCTTCAGCGTTGGCTTTGATCAGGCGGTCGTACGCATCCTGATCCAACAGCTTAGCCACTGCACTGGCATCGGCCGGTTTAAAGCGGAAGAACCAGCCTTCGCCCATCGGGTCTTCGTTGACCAGTTCCGGGCTGCCATCGAGCTTGTCGTTGACTTCCAGCACTTCACCGTCCAACGGCATGTACACACCGCTGGCGGCTTTTACCGACTCAACGGTGGAGGCTTCGGCGCCTTTTTCGTAAGCCTGCAACTCCGGCAGTTGCACGAAAACCACATCACCCAGCGCGTTCTGCGCAAACGCGGTGATACCCACGGTGACGCTGCCATCGGCTTCGGCGCGCAGCCATTCGTGATCTTCAGTGAAACGCAACTCGCTCATGGAAACTCCTCAGGGCCAGAATCGTCTGGTGGACGGGATTGGAATAATGGGGAGTTGCTTAGCAATATCGCGGCCAATGTTATTAATTCGTTATATATCAAATGCTTAACAGATTCTGCGATAAGGTGGGCGTAACGAGCTGTAGCGATTTCGCTACAGTTGGGTGCGTGAAAAAAAGCCTATGCGGATCAAAGCCTTGCATGGCGCGCAAAAAGCAGGGTTGTAGCGATATCGTTACGCTGTAGCGCTTTCAGTACACTGAGTGTCGTTCCCAGACCAAAACTGTAATGCGCCCCACTGTAGGAGCGAGCTTGCTCGCGAAGATCGTCAACGATGACGCGGGAAGCCTGGATGAACCTGGCGCCCTCGGGTTTTTCGCGAGCAAGCTCGCTCCTACAGTGGAGAGAACATGGCTCAGGGTTTGTTGGGAATGCCGTACTTGCGCAGGCGGTGGGCGATAGCCGTGTGGGAGGTTTGCAAGCGGCTGGCCAGTTGGCGGGTGGAGGGGTAGCGGCTGTAGAGGCTTTCCAGCAGGCTGCGCTCGAAATCTTCCACGGCCTGTTCCAGGCTGTCGACTTCACCATCGTTCTGGCGCGCCACGGAGGTGCCGGCAATGTCCAGGTCGCCGATGTCCACCAAGCTGCTTTCGCAGACGGCGGCAGCGCGGAAGATCACGTTTTGCAACTGCCGCACGTTGCCCGGCCAGTGGTTGCCCAGCAGGGCAGGATAGGTGCCGGGCGCCAGGCGGCAGACCGGGCGCTGGATCTGCGCGCAGGCTTGCTGCATGAAGTAGCGCGCCAGCAGCAGGATGTCCTGGCCGCGTTCACGCAAGGGCGGTACGGCGACGTTGAGCACGTTGAGGCGGTAGAACAGGTCTTCGCGAAAGGTGCCTTCGCTGACCATCTTTTCCAGGTCGCGGTGGGTGGCGCTGAGGATGCGCACATTGACCTTCACTTCGCGGTCGCCGCCCACGCGACGAAAGCTGCCATCATTGAGAAAACGCAGCAGCTTGGCTTGCAGGTACGGCGACATTTCACCGATTTCATCGAGGAACACCGTGCCCTGGTTGGCCAGCTCCATCAGCCCCGGTTTGCCACCGCGTTGCGCGCCGGTAAAGGCGCCTGGCGCATAGCCAAACAATTCGCTTTCGGCGAGGTTTTCCGGCAGCGCCGCGCAGTTCAGTGCCAGAAACGGCGCACTGTGACGCGTGCTGATGGCGTGGCAGGCGCGGGCCACCAGCTCTTTGCCGGTGCCGGTTTCGCCCTGGATCAGCAGCGGTGCATCCAGCGCCGCCACCCGTTGCGCCCGGGCCTTGAGCGTGCGGATCGCCGGCGACTCGCCCAGTAGCGCATCAAACCCTTCGGCATGGTCATGGTGCAGCGCCGACAGTTGTTCGCCGATGCGGTTGGGCTGGTAGAGCGTGAGCAGGGCGCCGGCGTCGGTGATCGGCGTGGCGCCCAGCAGCAGGGTCTGGCCGTTCACGCTGATCTCGCGCAGCGGCAAGCGAAAGCCCTGCTCCAGCAGGGTCTCCAGCAATGCCGCGTCATCGAACAGCTCGGCGATGCTTTCGCCGGCCGGTTCACGCCCGTACAAGGCGATCAATGCCGGGTTCGCCAGCAAAATCTTGCCCGCGCTGTCCAGGGCCAGCACCGGGTCGGTCATGGCTGCCAGCAGGGCGTCGAGTTGCAAGTGGCGACGCTGGCCGGGAAGGATGTCGACGACCTTTACCGCCTGCACGCCGTGCACGCTGAACAACGCGTCGCGCAGCTCTTCGAGCACGTCGGCGCTGAGGGTCGGCGCGTCGATATAGACATTGGGCGGCACCATCTCCACCGCATCCAGATTGAGATTGCGCCCACCGAGCAAGGCCAGGACTTCCTGGGTGATGCCGACGCGGTCGATGAAGCTGACGTGGATACGCATGGGGCGATTGGCAATTCTGAAGAGCAGAGGCGGCAAGTATGCCAGAGGTGAAATCTGTAGGAGCGAGCTTGCTCGCGAAAAACGTCAACGATAACGCGGGTTGTCTGAATGCGCGTGTTGATATAGCGATCTTCGCGAGCAAGCTCGCTCCTACAATTGGGGCTGTTATTCCAGGTGTTCGGGTTTGACCGGGTCGCCGGATTTCATATCCAACTGCTTGCGCACATCCTCGAACATCAGATCGTAGTGCTTGTGCTGCGAGCCGACGCTGCTATGGGTCTTGGGAATACCGTGTTTTTCAACAATCTTGGTCACATTGCTGGCGAAGTTGTAGGCCTGGTCCTTGGGCAGGAAAAAGGTCTCTTTCATGTCCTTGCCCTGGATGCTGCCGTGCAGGGTGAACTGCATGCCTTTGCCTTCGCGCTCATCCGTGAAGACTTCGTAGTCCAGGCACAGGTCGTAGCTGACATCGTCCTTGTTCAGCGCGTGTCGCTCGATATGCAGGTGGCCGGGTTCAAAGATAGCCATAGGCGTTTCTCCTCAACTTCACAGGTAGGTGATGCCAGGTGTTGCCGTGCTGATGCGGGTGCCGGCGCTGCCCTGGACGATGGCTTCGATGTCCGAGAGTGAACCGATCACCGCGGTTTTGCCAGTCTGGCGGGCGAACTCGCAGGCGGCCTGGACCTTGGGGCCCATGGAGCCGGCGGCGAAGCCGAGTTTTTCCATGTCGTCCGGGTGGGCCTGGCCGATGGCCTTCTGGGTGGGCTTGCCGAAGTCGATAAAGGCAGCGTTGACGTCGGTGGCGATCACCAGCAAATCGGCCTCCAGTTGCGTGGCCAGCAAGGAGGAGCACAGATCTTTGTCGATCACGGCTTCAATGCCGCGCAGCTTGCCATCTTCGCCATACATGGTCGGGATGCCGCCACCACCGGCGCAGATCACGATGGCTTTTTTCTCCAGCAGCCATTTGATCGGGCGGATTTCAAAGATGCGTTTGGGGCGCGGGCTGGCGACCACGCGGCGGTATTTGTCGCCGTCGGGCGCGATGGCCCAGCCTTTTTCGGCGGCGAGTTTCTCTGCTTCGGCTTTGGCGTATACCGGGCCGATGGGCTTGGTGGGGTTCTGGAAGGCCGGGTCCTTGGCGTCCACTTCCACTTGGGTGAGCAGGGTGGCGAACGGCACTTCAAAGTCCAGCAGGTTGCCCAGTTCCTGTTCGATGATGTAGCCGATCATGCCCTCGGTCTCGGCGCCCAGCACGTCCAGCGGGTAAGGCGAGACGCTGGTATAGGCCGCTGCCTGCAACGACAGCAGGCCCACTTGCGGGCCATTGCCGTGGGCGATCACCAGTTCGTTGCCGGGGTGGATCTTGGCGATCTGTTCGGTGGCGATACGGATGTTGGCCCGTTGATTGTCTGCGGTCATGGGTTCACCACGACGCAGGAGGGCGTTGCCGCCCAGGGCTACGACGATGCGCATAATGCAATCCTTCTAGAGCTCGCAATCCGGTGTAGGAGCGAGCTTGCTCGCGAAGGCGGTCAACGATAACGCGCCCATTCTGGATGAACGCGGTGCCCTTGAGTTTTTCGCGAGCAAGCTCGCTCCTACAGTGGGATCGCGGCAGGGTTTAGATATCCGCCAACGCCGACACCAGAATCGCCTTGATGGTATGCATGCGGTTTTCCGCTTGCTCGAAGGCGATATTGGCCGGCGACTCGAACACCTCTTCGGTCACTTCCACGCCATTGGCCAAGTGCGGATAGCGCGCCGCAATGTCCTTGCCGACCTTGGTTTCACTGTTGTGGAACGCCGGCAGGCAATGCATGAATTTCACCCGAGGGTTGCCCGAGGCTTTCATCATCTTGGCGTTGACCTGGTACGGCAGCAGTTGCTCGATGCGCTCGTCCCACGCTTCCACCGGTTCGCCCATGGACACCCAGATATCGGTGTGGATGAAGTCCACGCCCTTCACGGCCTCTGCAGGGTCTTCGGTGATGGTGATGCGTGCGCCGCTTTCCTCGGCAAAGGCCTGGCACTCCTTGATGAAATCTTCATGGGGCCACAGCGCTTTCGGCGCGCCGATGCGCACGTCCATGCCGAGCTTGGCGCCGATCATCAGCAGCGAGTTGCCCATGTTGTAGCGTGCATCACCCAGGTAGGCGTAGCTGATGTCATGCAGCGGCTTGTCGCTGTGTTCGCGCATGGTCAGGGTGTCGGCGATCATCTGGGTCGGGTGGAATTCGGCGGTGAGGCCGTTGAACACCGGCACGCCCGCGAACTTGGCCAGCTCTTCGACGATCTCCTGTTCAAAGCCACGGTATTCAATGGCGTCGAACATCCGGCCCAGTACGCGGGCGGTGTCTTTCATGCTTTCTTTGTGGCCGATCTGCGACGACACCGGGTCGATATAGGTGACGTGGGCGCCTTGGTCGTGGGCCGCGACTTCGAAGGCACAGCGAGTGCGGGTCGAGGTTTTTTCGAAGATCAGCGCGATGTTCTTGCCCTGCAGGTGCGGACGCTCGGTGCCGGTGTATTTGGCGCGTTTGAGGTCACGGGACAGGTCCAACAGGTAATGCAGCTCGCGGGTGGTGTGGTGCATCAGCGACAGCAGGCTGCGGTTGCGCATATTGAAAGCCATGATGGAATCTCCTTAGTAGTCGATAGGGTCGCGGATGATCGGGCAGGTCATGCAGTGGCCGCCGCCACGGCCACGGCCAAGTTCACCGGCGCTGATGGTGATGACTTCCACACCGGCCTTGCGCAGCAAGGTGTTGGTGTAGGTGTTGCGGTCGTAGCCAATCACCACGCCCGGCTCCACGGCCACCACGTTGTTGCCGTCATCCCATTGCTCGCGTTCGGCGGCGAAGCTGTTGCCGCCGGTCTCGACCACGCGCAGGGCCTTGAGGTTGAGGGCTGCGGCCACGGTTTCGAGGAAGTTGGTTTTCTCGCGCTGGATGTCGATGCCGTGGGGCTTGCTCTCGTCAGGGCGCAGAGTGAACGGCACGATCTGGTTGACCACTTCGGGGAAAACGGTAACCAGGTCGCGGTCGCAGAAGCTGAACACGGTGTCCAGGTGCATCGCCGCGCGGGATTTGGGCAGGCCGGCAACGATGACGCGTTCCACGGCTTTGTTCTGGAACAGGTTGCGCGCCAGTTGGCCGATAGCCTGGTGGGACGAGCGCTCACCCATGCCGATCAACACCACGCCATTGCCAATCGGCATCACGTCGCCGCCTTCCAGCGTCGCGGCGCCATGTTCCTGGTCGGGGTCGCCGTACCAGATCTGGAAGTCCGCGTTGGTGAACTCAGGGTGGAATTTATAGATGGCGCTGGTCAGCAGGGTTTCCTGGCGTCGCGCCGGCCAGTACATCGGGTTGAGCGTCACGCCGCCGTAGATCCAGCAGGTGGTGTCGCGGGTGAACTGGGTATTGGGCAGCGGCGGCAGGATGAAACTGGCGTGGCCGAGAAAATCGCGGAACATCTCGATGGTCTTGCCACCGAAGCTGCTCGGCAGGTCGTCGGCCGATACGCCGCCAATCAGGTATTCGCTGATTTTGCGCGGCTCCAGGCTGCGCAGCCAGGCGCTCACTTCATCGACCAGCCCCAGGCCGACCGTGTTGGCGGTGATCTTGCGCTCCAGGATCCAGTCCAGCGCTTCGGGGTTGGCGACGATGTCGGTGAGCAGGTTGTGCATTTCCAGCACATCAATGTCCCGCTCGCGCATCTTGGTGACGAAGTCGAAGTGGTCGCGCTTGGCCTGGGCCACCCACAGCACATCATCGAACAGCAGTTCGTCGCAGTTGTTGGGGGTCAGCCGCTGGTGGGCCAAACCTGGGGAGCACACCATGACTTTGCGCAGTTTGCCGGCTTCGGAATGTACGCCGTACTTCACTTTTTCCGTGGTCATTACAGATCCTCCAGTGAACAACAATTACAGGGTCAGGAAGCCGTCGTAGAGCCCATAGGCCGCCACCAGGGCGCCAATGACCACTGCGGCGAAAATCAGCTTCTCGACGGGGGTGAAAATCGGTTTGCCCAGTTCACGCTTGGCCTTGGCGAACAGGATCGCGCCGGGGGCGTAGAGCAGGGCGGAGAGCAGCAGGTATTTGGTGCCGCCGGCATACAGCAGCCAGATCGCATAGATCAGGGCGATGGCGCCGATGAACAGGTCTTTCTTGCGCTCTTTGAGGGCGTTCTCGTAAGTCTCGCCGCGCACCGCCAGCAGCAGGGCATAGGCCGCCGACCACAGGTAAGGCACCAGGATCATCGAGGTGGCGAGGTAGATCAGCGACAGGTAAGTGCTGGCGGAAAACAGCGTGATCACCAGGAATATCTGCACCATTGCGTTGGTCAGCCACAGGGCGTTGACCGGCACATGGTTAGCGTTTTCCTTGCGCAGAAACTCCGGCATGGTGTGGTCCTTGGCGGCGGCGAACATGATCTCCGCACATAGCAGCACCCAGGACAGCAGCGCGCCGAGCAGGGAGATGATCAAGCCCACGCTGATCAGCACCGCGCCCCAGTGGCCCACCACATGCTCCAGCACGGCGGCCATCGACGGGTTCTGCAGCTTGGCCAGTTCCGGCTGGGTCATGATCCCCAGGGACAGCACGTTCACCAGCATCAGGAACAGCAGCACGGTGATAAAGCCGATCACGGTGGCCTTGCCCACGTCGCTGCGTTTTTCGGCACGGGACGAGAAGATGCTCGCGCCTTCGATGCCGATAAACACCCACACGGTGACCAGCATCATGTTGCGCACCTGGTTCATCACACTGCCCAGGTCCGGGTTTTTCACGCCCCAGATGTCAGCGGTGAAGATGTCCAGCTTGAACGCGAACAGGGCGATGAGCACGAACAGCAGCAGCGGCACCACCTTGGCGACGGTGGTCACCAGGTTGATGAACGCGGCTTCCTTGATCCCGCGCAGCACCAGGAAATGCACGGCCCACAACAGCACTGACGCAGCGATCACCGCCGTAGGCGTATTGCCCTCGCCAAAGACCGGGAAGAAGTAGCCCAGGGTGCTGAACAGCAAGACGAAGTAGCCGACGTTGCCCAGCCAGGCGCTGATCCAGTAACCCCAGGCGGATGAAAAACCCATGTAGTCGCCGAAACCGGCCTTGGCGTAGGCGTACACCCCGCCGTCGAGGTCGGGCTTGCGGTTGGCGAGGGTCTGGAACACGAAGGCGAGGGTCAACATGCCGATGGCGGTAATCACCCAGCCAATCAGCACCGCACCGACATCGGCGCTGGCGGCCATGTTTTGTGGCAATGAAAAGATGCCGCCGCCAATCATCGAGCCGACGACAAGTGCGACCAGGGCGCCTAATCGAAGTTTTCCGGGAGTTTCAGACATTGCATGACTCCAATGCAGGAGAAGAGAGACCACAGAATAATTCCGTGCGCTAAGCAAACAGCTGACTCAGATCACTTCATTGGCACATTCCATTGTGAATTAACGACTTAGGGTGAGATTTTGCGGGCGAACGAGTCCCGCAAAGGCGCTTGCTAGAGCGCTCTCTGCTTTGTGGTTAATCAGTTGGTCGAGGGCATGGGTGTTGACGCTAGTTCTTATTTGCGGATGTGCAAATTTTTTGTACGTTGTTTGTCGAGTACTTCATAATTGACGTATTTAAATTCTAAATAAGCCTAAACTTCGCGCCTTTACATATCCTTATGTTATGACACCGTCATTAATTTGAATTACGTGTGGGCGCAGTTGTTGCCCAACCGTTTATTTCGAGGAACCTGCATGTCTCAACCCGCCCAGAAACTTCGGCTCAGCGCCCTGATCGCCCTGGTGGTGGGCTCGATGATTGGCGGCGGCATCTTTTCACTGCCGCAGAACATGGCCGCCCGTGCCGATGTGGGCGCCATACTGATCGGCTGGGCAATCACCGCCATCGGCATGCTGACCTTGGCCTTTGTGTTCCAGACGTTGGCGAACCGTAAGCCCGAACTGGATTCCGGAGTGTATGCGTACGCCAAGGCAGGGTTCGGCGACTACATGGGTTTTTCGTCCGCCTGGGGTTACTGGATCAGTGCGTGGATGGGCAACGTCGGTTATTTCGTCTTGCTGTTCAGCACCCTCGGCTACTTTTTTCCGGCGTTCGGCCAGGGCAATACCCCGTTGGCCATCGGCTGCGCGTCGCTGTTGCTGTGGGCGGTGCATTTTCTGGTGATGCGCGGCATCAAAGAGGCGGCGTTTATCAACCAGGTGACGACGGTGGCGAAGATCGTGCCGCTGTTGATGTTTATCGTGATCGCTGCGGTTGCATTCAAGGCGGATATCTTCACTCGCGATATCTGGGGCCTGGGTAACCCGCAGATGGGCAGCGTGGTCGAGCAGGTGCGCCACATGATGCTGGTCACGGTGTTTGTATTTATCGGCATCGAAGGCGCCAGTGTGTACTCGGCGCGAGCACAGAAACGCTCGGACGTGGGGCGCGCCACGGTGATTGGTTTTGTGGGCGTGCTGGCCTTGCTGGTGCTGGTGAACGTGCTGTCCCTGGGCATCATGAGCCAGCCGGAGCTGGCACAGTTGCAGAACCCGTCCCTGGCCGGTGTGTTGGAGCATATCGTCGGGCCTTGGGGCGCGGTATTGATCAGCCTCGGCCTGGCGGTTTCGCTGCTCGGGGCGTTGCTCTCCTGGGCGCTGCTGTGCGCGGAAATCCTCTATGCCACCGCCCAGGACAAGACCATGCCGGCGTTCCTGAAGAAGGAAAACGCCAATCAGGTGCCGGTCAATGCCTTATGGCTGACCAACGTGATGATCCAGGCATTCCTGGTGATCACGCTGTTTTCAGCCAGCACCTACACCACCCTGATCTACCTGGCGTCGTCGATGATCCTGGTGCCTTATTTGTGGTCGGCGGCCTATGCGGTGCTGTTGAGCGCGCGCGGCGAAACCTATACCGGCTGGCAGCGCCGGCGCATGAAAGATCTGTTGGTGGGGCTGGTTGCCCTCGGCTACGCGATCTGGCTGCTGTATGCGGGGGGCTTGAAGTACTTGCTGCTGTCGGCGTTGCTGTACGCACCGGGCGTGATCCTGTTTGCCCTGGCCAAGCGCGAGCAGGGCCAACCGTTATTTACCACCGTGGAAAAAGGCATTTTCAGCGGCGTGATCGCGGGCGCCGGGTTGGCCGCGTATGGGCTGTACAGCGGGGTATTGTCACTGTGAGATTGGCGTATCAGCCGCCCTACGACTGGGCGGCGATGCTGGGGTTCCTATCGGCGCGGGCGATTACCGGGCTGGAAACGGTGGTCGCCGGCGTGTATCGACGCAGCATCAGTGTGGCTGGGCGACATGGCTGGGTCTGCGTCGAACCGGGGGCGGGGGATTGGCTGGAGGTGACGGTCGACTTTCCCGAGCCTGCCGCCATGCCTGAGATCGAGCGGCGCTTGCGCAGGATGTTTGATCTGGACGCGGTACCTGAGGTGATCAACGCGCAATTGGCACAAGACCCCCTGATGGCGCAACTGGTTGCGGCTCGCCCTGGCCTGCGGTTGCCTGGCACCTGGGATGGGTTGGAACTGGCGATGCGTGCAGTGCTGGGCCAGCAGATCACCGTGGTGGCGGCGATTCGCCTGGCGGGCAAGCTCGTGGCGCAGTATGGCCAGGCGCTGCCAACCCCGCACGCCGGTATTACCCACCTGTTCCCGACACCTGAAGTGCTGGCGGCGGCGGACCTGGCCACGCTGGGCATGCCCAAGGCGCGGGGCCGTACCTTGTCTGGTGTGGCCCAGGCGCTGTTGGATGACCCTCAGCTTTTCCAACCCAAGGCCAGCCTCAAGGATGGCGTGGCACGGTTGGTGGCGTTGCCGGGGATTGGAGAGTGGACCGCGCAGTACATCGCCATGCGCCAGTTGCGCGAGGCGGATGCGTTTGCGACGGGGGACATCGGGCTGATCAATGCTTTGGCGGCTTTGGAAGGTGGGCCAGTGTCGGCCCGGCAGTTATTGGCACGGGCCGAGGCGTGGCGGCCGTTGAGGGCGTATGCGGCGCAGCATTTGTGGACAACCCTGTAGGAGCGAGCTTGCTCGCGAAAAACCTGAGAACGCCGCTGTGTATCAGGTTTCCCGCGTTATCGTTGGCGACCTTCGCGAGCAAGCTCGCTCCTACAGGGTATTAGTCACCACTGAGGCCGGTGCGAGCCCAGTTCCACCGCCGGCAAATCCCACTGCAACGGCGTGCCACTGATACTCAGCGGCGCCAGTAGCCGATGGGCCTGGCCCCAGGCTGTCTGCTCCACGACCAGGCCTTGGTCATTAATGTCTTCCTCGCGCAATGCCGCTTGCTGTGCCACTGGCCCGGCCTCCACCAGCAACTTCGCCGTGCGCGCCAACGACAAGCGCGCCGATCCGCCGCGCCCGGATTCGAGGCGCTCGGCCAACGCCCGGATCGCACTGGCGGCCATCAAGTAGCCGGTGGCGTGATCCAGCGCCTGCACCGGCAGCGGCAGTGGTTTATCCGCCTGTTTCCAGGCCATGCCGGCCTCGGCAATCCCGCTGCTCATCTGTACCAGGCTGTCAAAGCCACGACGATTGCGCCATGGGCCGCTCCAGCCGTAGGCGTTGAGGCTGACGTCGATCAGGCCGGGGGCGATATGTTGCCGTTCGCCAAGGGTATAACCCAGTTGTTCCAGGGCATCGGCGCGGTAGCCGTGGAACAGGATGTCGGCGTCCTTGAGCAACGCTTCGAACACCTTTCGGCCTTCGCGGCTCTTTAAATCAAGGCGGGCGCAGCGTTTGCCCAGGGTCATTTCCGGCACCACGCCGGGTTCGTTCCAGCTGGGCGAGTCGATGCGCAGTACGTCGGCGCCTAAGCCTGCGAGGAAACGACTGGCCACCGGGCCGGCCAGTACGCGGGTCAAATCCAGCACTTTGATGCCAGCCAGTGGGCGAGCGGCTGAGCCGAGCCAGGGTTTGTCGGTGCCAGGTTCGAAGACCTGGCGCTGGATCAACGCCTCGGCGTTTACCGCCAGGCCTTGGGGATGCTGCTGCCAGGCTTGCCAGCTACGCATCTGCGCCGCACAACCGCCCGCATCGACAACCGCCTGTTCCAGTTCGGCGGCTTTCCAGGTCGCAACTTTACTTGCCATTGCTGCGCGATCAGCGGCAGGCCCCAATACCCGCTCGGCCGCTGCACGATGATGGGGCGCGTTGGTGTGCAAGCGAATCCAGCCATCGACGCTGGCGTAGTCACCCGCTACCGGGTCCCACAAAGGCGGCACTTGCCAACCCACGGGGCGAATCGACGAGGAGAACCACAACGAGGCCTGGCGTCGATCCACGCTGACGCTGGGCAGGCGCCCGGTTTGTTGCTCAATCAACTGGGCGACGGCTTGGCCCGCGGCGCCGATGCTGGCGGCCGCCAGGTCAGTGACGGCAAAGGTCGAAGGCAAGGCACCGGCCTGCGCCTGGGGCAGTGGGGCGTGCGGTAGAGCGAGTGCGGCTTGGATGGGAGTCAGCAGGTCAGTCATCAAAGGCCCTCCGTAAGAGAAGGGCCACTATAGAAGATCATCCCACCGGTGTGGCAACCCCAGGGATCAAGGGCAGTTCGATGCTGGCGATAAAGCCGCCATCGGGATGGTTGGCCAGGATCAGGTTGCCGCCGTGGCGTTCGGCGGCGCGACGGGCGATGGCCAGGCCCAGGCCATGGCCTTGGGCGGTCTGGCCCGGCGCCCGGTAGAACGGCTCGCCCAATTGGCTCAGGTGCTCGGCTTCAACGCCGCGGCCGTGGTCGCGTACGCTGATCAGAATGCGCCCGCCTTGATGCTGGGCCTGCAATTCAATCGGTTGGCCCACCGGGTTGAAGCGCTGGGCATTGCGCAGCAGGTTGTCCACGGCGCGTTCGATCATGGTCGGCCAGCCTTTGAGCTGCAAATCATTGGCAGTCGTCAGTTGCACCACTTGCTCGGGGGCACTGAGTTGGGCGTCCTTTTGCAGCGTTTTAAGCAACGGGTTGAGGTCGATGTCTTCGGCGCTGGCGTTGTCGGCGTCGACCCGTGCCAATACCAGGATCTCGCTGATCAAGGCTTCCAGGCGATCGCATTCGCGGGTCAGGCGCGGCCAGAGTTTTTCCCGTTCTTCGGGGCTGGCGCGTTCGGCCAGGGCCAGGGCGATACGCAAGCGTGCCAGGGGTGAGCGCAGTTCGTGGGAGACGTCGCGCAGCAATTGGCGCTGGCTGCCGATCAGGCTTTGCAAGCGCGCGCCCATGCGGTTGAAGTCGTTGGCCAGCACGCCGAATTCATCACGCCTGTTGGCCAGTTGCGCCAGGCTGTTCTGTTGATAGGTGGTTTGCCCCAGGTCATGCACCGCGCCGCGCAGACGGCTGAGCGGGCGGGTGATGGACAAGGTCACCAGCAAGCTGAACAGGGTCAGTACCACCAGGGTAATCGCCAATGCACTGAGCGGCCACAGCAGGCTGCTGCGGTGCCAGGCGTCCAGCTCCGGGTGAGGGATACGGTAAATCAGCAGGTAGGTATCGCCGGTTTTGGCGCTGGTGTACTCGGCGGTCAGGCGCCGCCAGGGCAGGTGGCCGTCCTGGCTGTCGTTCTGCCGGGCTTCGAAGGCGGCGGCGCGGCGCGGGAAGGTGCCGCGCACCACCGGATCGCCGCTTTCGTTAAGCACTTGCACGTCGATGTGGTACTGGCGTTTGCGCTGCTGCAACAAGTCCTGGGCGGCGTCTTCGCCCTGGGTTTCGTAGAGCTGCGTCCACTCCTGGGCCAGGTTGTTGAGGCCAGGGTGGCGGCTGAGAATCCAGGCGTCCTGGTTGAGCATGTGCCCAAGCAGGATCGATAACCCGGCAACCAGGGCGATGGCCAGCCAGAAACTCGCCAGGATACGCCAGAACAATGAACGCACAGGAAACCCTCAAACAGGAAAAGCCCAGCGGCGTGAACCACTGGGCTGGGGGTGAAGCTAGGCCATTATTGCGCTTTTTGCGCTTGCTGGGCTTTCCAGGCCTGGAACTCTTTCCATTCGGCGCGGCGCTCGGCTTGCTTCTTGACGATATCGTCGTACTTCTTCTGCTGGTCGGGCTTGAGCACGGCACGGATATCGGCCTGGGTTTTCTGCTTGCCGGCGGCGATTTCGTCCTGCATGGCCTTCTGGTCAGCGGCGGGGAGTTTGTCCAGGTACTTTTGGGTCAGGTCTTTGCGGGCGTGCCATTGGTCACCCATCAGCTTGCGGATCTGCTCGCGCTGTTCCTTGCTCAAGTCCAGCTGGCTGAACGGGCCGCCTTTGCCACGCGGGCCGTGTTCACCGTGGCCTGGGCCACCCATCATGCGGCTTTCAGGGCCACCCATCGGGCCTGGGCCTTCCGGCATTGCCATGGCAACGGTGGGCAGGGCAGTGGCGAACATCAAAGCGATAAGGGTCTTGCGCATGGTGATTCTCCTGTCTCTATTCCGGTGAGTCCGGATGTGAGTAGGTTACGCAGAGCAAGGTCAGCGGCGGTCAGGGGAGGGTAAAGCTTCGGTAAAGACGGGTTTGATAGGCACTGACAAAGCCCGGTCTCTGTAGGAGCGAGCTTGCTCGCGAAGAACGTATAGGCACCGCGTTTAATCAGGATGCCTGCGTTATCGTTGGCGTTTTTCGCGAGCAAGCTCGCTCCTACAGGGGGCTGTATTGTGTTTAGAGGCTGTAGTAATAGCCACGACTGCGCAACGCCACGATCCTTGGCCGGCCATCGGGGTGTGGGCCGATCTTTTTGCGCAGGTTGCTGACGTGCATGTCCAGGCTGCGGTCATACAGGGTCAGCTTGCGGCCCAGGGCGATCTGCGCCAGTTCCTGTTTGTCCAGGGGCTCGCCGGGTTGGCGCAGCAGGGCTTCGAGCAGGCGGCTTTCGGAGACGGTGAGGGCGAACTCCTGTTCATCGATGCTGACCACGCCGCGCACCGGGCTGAAGCACAGGTCGCCCAGTTCCAGCTGGGTCGACACCGCGGCCGGGTGGCTGCGGCGTAATACGGCGCGCAGGCGCGCCGTCAGCTCACGTGGATCGCAAGGCTTGGCCAGATAGTCGTCGGCGCCCAGTTCCAGGCCAAGGATGCGGTCCAGGGGTTCGCCCCGGGCCGAGAGCATCAGCACCGGCAGCTCCGGGTGGTCGTTGCGCAATTGCTTGAGCAGCTCCAGGCCGCTGCCGTCGGGCAGCATCACGTCGAGCACGACGGCCGCCGGCGCACTGTCGGCCAAGGCTTTACGGGCGCTCAAGCCGTCGTGGCAGGCGCGCACCTGGAAACCTTCCTGGCTCAGCCAACTGGTCAGCAGCTCACAGAGCTCCTGGTCATCATCTATCAGTAACAGCTCGCTCATGACTCACTCAATTTAGCCATTGTCGGCGGCGAAGGCCCCACCGGTGACGCCGTGAGCCATTATGAGTACGCCGAAACGATTAGGTTCGACGCAGCCGGGCTCAAGGCAAGACTTGCTTGAACGGCTTGATCACCACATCGGCGTAGACGCCTGCTGCAACGTAAGGGTCTGCCTTGGCCCAGGCCTCGGCGTCGGCCAGGGAGGCGAACTCGGCCACGATCAGGCTGCCGGTGAAACCGGCGTCGCCGGGCTCATTGCTGTCGACGGCCGGATGCGGGCCGGCCAGTACGATGCGGCCTTCGGCTTGCAGCTGTTTGAGGCGCTCGACGTGGGCCGGGCGTACGCTCAGGCGTTTTTCCAGGGAGTTGGCAACGTCGGTGGCAATGATGGCGTAGAGCATGTCAGTCCTCGGTTTTTGGTGTGGTAGCTGCGGTGTCATGCAGGTGACGCGACAGGTAGATACCCTGGCCGATCAAAAACAACACGGTCATGCCCAGGCTGCCGAACACTTTGAAGTCGACCCAGTAATCCTGGAAGGTAAAGGCCACGAACAGGTTGGCGGCGCCGCAGAACAGGAAAAACACGATCCAGGCCACGTTCAGGCGTACCCACACCGGCTCCGGCAAGGTCAGCGCATGGCCCATGATCCGCTTGATCAGCAGGCGGTCACCGATGAAGTGGCTGCCGATGAACACCAGGGCGAACAGCCAGTTCACCACCGGGGCTTTCCATTTAAGGAAGGTTTCACTGTGGAAGGCCAGGGTCAGGCCACCGAAGACCAGGCAGGCGATAAGCGTGAGCCACTGGCTTTTTTCCAGCTTGCGCTGGGAGATGAAGATGGCGCCGTAGACCACGATGGAGCTGACGATCAGTACGGCGGTGGCGCTGTAGATGCCCCCGAACGATAACTCGTGGCCGGCGATTTCGATGACCCTGGGGTCGAGTTTGGTAACGATGAAAAACAGCAACAGCGGGATGAAGTCGATGAATTGTTTCACAGTAAGAGCCAGAAGCTGGATGTGGCGGCATAATAACAAACATCCTTGGTTGCGATAGCGCCAGCTGACTTGAGGTTACACACTCCCGTGAATGTTGATTTGCACTGCCACAGCACGGCCTCCGACGGCGCCCTGGCGCCCGCGGTACTGGTTGCGCGTGCGTTTGAAAAAGGCGTGCGAGTCCTGGCATTGACCGACCACGACACCCTCGAAGGCCTCGATGAAGCCCGCCAGGCCGCGCAGTCCCTGGGCATGCAGCTGGTCAATGGCGTGGAGTTGTCCTGCACCTGGGGCGGCGCCACCATCCATGTGCTGGGCTACGGTTTTGATCAAAAGGCCCCACCCTTGGTGGCGGCGATTGCCCAATTGCACGATGGCCGCTGGCTGCGGTCCGAAGAAATAAGCCGCAAGCTCAGCCTTAAAGGCATGCCGGGTGCCCTAGACGGCGCCCGGGCTATCCAGCAAGAGCTGGGTGACAGCGGCAACGCACCGGCCCGTCCGCACTTTGCCGACTGGATGGTGCGTGAAGGCTATGTGAAGGATCGCGCCGAGGCCTTTCGCAAATGGCTGGGCGCCGGCAAGTTGGGCGACGTGAAGCTGCATTGGCCGACCCTGGAAGACACCGTCCAGACCCTGCGGGACTCCGGGGCCTGGGTGAGCCTGGCGCATCCCTGGCATTACGATTTCACCCGCAGCAAGCGCCGCAAGCTGATCAGCGACTATATTGGAGCGGGTGGCCACGCCATCGAAGTGGTCAACGGGCATCAACCCGCCGAACAGGTCGGCAGCCTGGCGATCCTTGCCCGCGAATTTGGTCTGCTGGTCAGTGCCGGCAGTGATTTTCATGGCCCAGGCGGCTGGTCCGAGATTGGCGAGTATCGCCAGGTCCCGGAAGATCTGCCGCTGTTGTGGGGGCGATTCAAGCATGACCCCATTATTGCCACCGTCTGAACAGGTAGAGCACGTGAGCCAATTCTTCCAGATTCATCCGGAAAACCCTCAGGCGCGCCTGATCAAGCAGGCCGTGGAGATCATCCGGGCCGGTGGTGTAGTCATCTATCCGACGGATTCTTCATACGCCATTGGCTGCCAGATCGGCGACAAGGGCGCGGTCGAGCGGGTAAGACGCCTGCGCCAGCTGGACGACAAGCACAACTTTGCGCTGATCTGCAGCGACTTGTCCCAGCTTGGTCTGTTTGCGAAGGTCGACACCGGCACCTTCCGTCTGCTCAAGGCCCACACGCCGGGGCCTTACACCTTCATTCTCAACGCCACTCGCGAAGTCCCGCGCCTGTTGCTGCACCCCAAGAAACGCACCATCGGCCTGCGCGTGCCGGAACACCCGATCGCCCTGGCACTGCTGGCCGAGCTGGGCGAACCGCTGATGAGCGTGTCGTTGATCTTGCCCGGTGAAACCGAGCCGTTGTACGACCCTTACGAAATGCGCCGATTGCTGGAAAAACACGTCGACCTGATCATCGACGGCGGCTATGGCGGCAATAAGGCCTCCACGGTGATCAACCTGGCCGACGGCGAGCCAGAAGTGGTACGTGTGGGTTGTGGCGACCCGGCTCCGTTCATGGTCGAGGCCTGAATGTCGGCCGTGCAAACCGCTGATCCCCAGGCCGGCGCCCAGCAGGAACTGCCGTTTGCCATGGTGTACGGCCAGGCGGTCATGGAAATGCCCCTGGACCTGTATATCCCGCCGGACGCTCTGGAGGTGTTCCTTGAAGCCTTCGAAGGCCCGCTGGACTTGCTGCTGTACCTGATCCGCAAGCAGAACATCAACATCCTCGACATTCCGGTGGCAGAAATCACCCGCCAGTACATGGGCTATGTGGAGCTGATGCAGTCGGTGCGCCTGGAACTGGCCGCCGAGTACCTGGTGATGGCGGCCATGCTCGCCGAGATCAAGTCGCGCATGCTGTTGCCGCGCTCGGAGACGGTGGAAGCCGAAGAGGACGACCCGCGCGCCGAGCTGATCCGCCGCCTGCAGGAGTACGAACGCTTCAAGGCTGCCGCCGAAGGCATCGACGGCCTGAGTCGTGTGGGCCGTGATGTGGTGGTGCCCAAGCTCGACGCCCCCGAGGCGCGCGCGCGCAAATTGCTGCCGGACGTGAGCCTGGAAGAATTGCTGATGTCCATGGCCGAAGTACTGCGCCGTGGCGATATGTTTGAAAGCCACCAGGTCAGCCGTGAAGCGCTGTCCACCCGCGAACGCATGAGCGATGTGCTGGAGCGCCTCAAGGGCGGAGGGTTTGTGCCCTTTGTCGAGTTGTTCACCGCCGAAGAAGGGCGCTTGGGCGTGGTGGTGACCTTTATGGCGATCCTTGAGCTGGTCAAGGAGTCCTTGGTCGAGCTGGTGCAGAATGAGCCTTTTGCGGCTATCCACGTGCGGGCGCGAGCCGAATAACGAGCTGAATCGATGAATCTGACTGAACCCCGCGAACTGGCCCCTTTGCTGGAGGCCTTTCTCCTGGCCTCGGGTAAACCGCAATCTTTGGAGCGCCTGTTCGAGCTTTTTGAAGAAGCCGAACGCCCGGAGCCGCCGGTCTTCAAGAAAGCCCTGGAGATCCTGCGCAAGTCCTGCGAGGGCCGTGCCTTTGAACTGCGCGAAGTGGCGTCGGGTTACCGCCTGCAGATCCGTGAGAAGTTTTCGCCGTGGGTCGGGCGGTTGTGGGAAGAGCGCCCGCAGCGCTACTCCCGGGCGATGCTGGAGACCATGGCGCTGATCGCCTATCGCCAGCCCATCACCCGTGGCGAGATCGAAGACGTGCGTGGCGTGGCCGTGAACAGCAATATCGTCAAGACCCTGCTGGAACGCGAGTGGATCCGCATTGTTGGCTACCGCGATGTGCCGGGCAAACCGGCGATGTTCGCCACCACCAAGGTGTTCCTCGATCACTTCAACCTGAAAAACCTCGACGACCTGCCACCCCTGGCCGAGCTGCGGGAAATGGAAGCCGAGCCGGTGCTCGACTTCGACGACGCGCCGGTGCCGCAAAGCCTGCAGGAGCTGGCCGACGCCAGCGCCGAGCCCTTGGAACCCAAGGACGAGACCAGTTTCCATACGCTGTTGCTGGAGCTGGACGACATGGAGCAGGGCATCAAGACCGACTTCGACGATTTGCTGCGTGATGGTGCGGAGCAGCCGCAAACCCAGGTGAACGTTGAATCCGAGCCTGAGGTCCAAACCGAGGAAGATATTCTCGGCGTGGCCGAGGCTCGGGAAAAACTCCTGGCCGCTGTTGCTGCTCTTGAACAGCCGCCTTTGAGCGACGAAGAAGACGAAGCTCGGGCGCTGGCCGAGGCCATCGAAAACGAACGTCGCCAACTCGAAGACTGACCGGCTCTGACGTTCACCGCGCAACCCATGTGGGAGCTGGCTTGCCTGCGATGCAGACACCTCGGTGTTTCAGATGCAAGGAGGTGATGCCATCGCAGGCAAGCCAGCTCCCACAGAGGATCGACCATGAGTGCTATGAAAGACCCGTGCATCAGCATCTGCAAATTCAACGACGACATCTGCGTCGGCTGTGGCCGCAGCAAGCGTGAAATCCGTGCCTGGAAGAAACTCGATAAAGCTGACAAACGCACAGTATTGGCCGAAGCCGAGCTGCGATTGCTGGCCCTGGGGGCCACCGGTCGGCGGAAAAGCAAATGAGCTGGGCGTTATCGACTAGTCTGTGATGCGCAACACGCGCCATGCGCGTATGATTCGCGACCCCTTGGCGAGCTATTCGGCCAAGGCCCCGCTTTCAATACCCCTCAGGCCACGCCTGAATCGACCCACCGGGAGGTGCTTACGATGAATGACCAAGACCAGAAAGACCAGGAAATCGGCCCAGCAGGCGAAAAACTGCAAAAGGTGCTGGCGCGTATCGGCGTGGGCTCGCGCCGCGACGTCGAAGCCTGGATCACCCAGAAGCGCATCAAGGTCAACGGCGTCGAGGCCACCCTCGGCCAGCGCGTCGACCTGCACGATGCAATCACCATTGATGGCAAGGTCATCAAGCGTGAAGAGGCCGCCGAATCGGTGCGCCGCGTGATCATGTACAACAAGCCCGACGGCGAGATCTGCACCCGTGACGACCCGGAAGGCCGTCCGACCGTGTTCGACAAGATGCCCAAGCCTAAAGAAGGCCGCTGGATCAACATCGGCCGCCTGGACATCAACACCACCGGCTTGCTGATGTTCACCACTGACGGTGAGTTGGCCAACCGCCTGATGCACCCGTCCTACGAGATGGACCGCGAATACGCCGTGCGTGTGCGTGGTGAAGTCGATGACGAGATGATCGAACGCCTCAAGGCGGGCGTGGTGCTCGAAGACGGCCCGGCCAAGTTCACCGACATCAAGCAGGCGCCAGGTGGAGAAGGTTTCAACCACTGGTACCACTGCGTGGTGATGGAAGGCCGTAACCGTGAAGTGCGTCGCCTGTGGGAGTCCCAGGGCCTGGTGGTCAGCCGCCTCAAGCGCGTGCGTTTTGGCCCTGTGTTCCTGAACTCCGACCTGCCGATGGGCCGCTGGCGCGAAATGAGCCAGTACGAAGTCGATATCCTCAGTGCCGAAGTGGGCCTGACGCCGGTTGCCATGCCTCAGATGAACGCCAAGAGCAAAGACAAGCTTGAGCGTATGCAGCGTAAATCGTCGCGCCCGGTGCCACGTACCGAACGTGTTGCCCGCACCCTGCGCCCTGCGCTGGATGCACCGGCCACCGGCGGTCGTATCTCGCGTCAGCCGCACATTGAAGGCGAGCGCCGCCCTACCGCGCCATCGCGTCAGGAAGGTGAGCGTGCGCCACGTACGCCACGTCCTGCCCCGGCGGGTGGTCGCAGCA
This sequence comes from Pseudomonas salmasensis, assembly GCF_014268375.2. Taxonomy (NCBI): domain Bacteria; kingdom Pseudomonadati; phylum Pseudomonadota; class Gammaproteobacteria; order Pseudomonadales; family Pseudomonadaceae; genus Pseudomonas; species Pseudomonas salmasensis. The sequence continues at coordinate 2,143,655 of NZ_CP077083.1, read as the reverse complement.
ACCGTGGTGAGGATCGCCCGGCCGATAACGCCAGCACCAAGCGTCCAGCCAAGCCAGCGGCGAACAAGCGCCCTGGGCCGAAACTGGTCGCGGACGAGCCGTCGGGCAAGCGCCGTGGCGCACCGGCCGGTTCCGGCCAGCGTCCTGGCTTCGGTCGCAAGAAGCCGCAGTGATGCGTTAAGCGCTGCACAAAAACGCCAACCCTAGGGTTGGCGTTTTTTTTCAACTTGAATTTGAAATGCAACCCACTGTGGGAGCTGGCTTGCCTGCGATAGCGGTGGGTCAGTCACCTTTATGCTAACTGACCCACCGCTATCGCGGGCAAGCCCGGCTCCCACAGGGATCTCTACACGTCTGACGGTCTTTTAAAAGGCAAAGGCGCCATCAAACACCGGCTTGTCATCCAGCGCCAACACTCCACTGGCGAAGATCAGGTCCAGGTGATGACTGCCTTTCTGCCCGCCACCCAAGCCCAGGTGCAACCCGCAATGGCGCTCTTCAAACCCGGCATTGCGCGCATACAGGTCCTTGACCCCTTCATTGGTACCAATCCCCAATTCCTCTACGCGACGGTTGGACGGGTTGGCATTCAGGTACTTGTTGAAATCATCCGCCAGCCCCGGCACATCACTGGCCACGCTGCAAACGGTGGAGTTTTCGATCCATAACTCCAGCGGTGATTGCAGCACGCCGTATTTGCGTGCAAAGGGGATGGTGCTGAGGAAGGTGCCGACAAACCGTACCTGGCCGTTGATGGCTTCGCTGTGAGTGGCGATTTCGCCGGGGGCCAGGTCATGGTTGCCGACGCCGTTGATATTGGTCCACTTCTTGATGCTGCTCATCGGCGCTTCCAGGCGTGAACCGTGTTTATCGGTAAAGCTCAGCACGTTGGCCTGGGCCATGCGCCGGATCAGCGTGGCGTTGAGGTCGGCGATGCGTTGGGGCTCGACGCTGAAGGTGTCGTAGAAATAGTCGCCGTAATCCTTGAACAGCAGGGATTTTTTCCAGTGCTCGGCCATCACGCCTTGCAGGGCGCGGATAAAGTCCGGGCCTTCGGCGCGGGGGTTGGGCAGCGTGGAGGAATCGTAGAGAAACAGGTACAGGTCACAGGTTTGAATGGCTTGGGCCAGGGTGTCACTGGGCGCCAGGTCCAGGCGTTGCAGTTGGAAGTTGAAGCGGGCGGCGCTGCCGTGGGTGATCGCCTGGGCGATGGCGTCATAGCGCTCGGTATGGCCCAGCAACACGGTGGGGCGGTTCAGGCCGTTGAGGGCCGGGTGGTGCGCAAGGTAGTAGAGAAAGTGTTCGACGGCGCGGGCCTTGTCCATGACGGGTGTCCTTCTGTGCCTTGGGTAAGGGGGCAGGCGCCGTGCACAGCGCCTGCCGGATGCCTGCCGGGTATTAGAAAGGCCACATCGCGGTGCCAAAAGGCACAACGGCATCGGCTTGCATCATTTCAACGGCGGCCTCATGGGTCGGCGCTTCAAACCAATCGTCGAGTTGCAGTTCGGTTTCCAGGTCGTTTTCCAGTGCTTGCATGGTGTATCTCCTAGAGGACGTTGATTGAGAACGGCTCACCCACGGGCTTCGCGGGCAAGTGCAAAGAACCTAGAAGAGAGTGTTTCGAAATGCAAAAAATTTATTGACACGGTTTCATTTGGATTTTTTCTTCTGTTTTTTGGCGGATTTTTTTATCCAGGCAAAACAGTGAATTGGCTGAAGCGATTCTTCAGACGTTGCCTACCGACAGAATTCCGTTGAGGGCTGCCAAAGTCTGGTTGTAACGCAGATTTTCCGGGGTGTAACGACAGGTTTACGCAACTGCCCCGGCTTTGTTGGACGTCGCACTGATGTAAGCATTAGCTGACAGAATCGCCTATGCACATTCGCGGTGCGTGCCGAAGCTGTCGAGCGGTGTACAATGCGCCGCGTTTTACTGTGACCCCCCTTGCGTACCCACGCAAAAGGCCTAGACCTCAGGGTTTGATTCCCCTGATCACTCCGCCTGGCCACGAGCCGGACGGGTTCGATTTCGTCACAGATAAAAACAAACAGGTGACGCATGACCATTAGAAAGACGCTGTACTCCTGGTGCCTGCGCTGGGGTTTGAGCGGCGCTGCTTGAGTCGGTAATTCAAGGCAGCAACCTGCATTCACCTCTTCAAACCTTGCGTGAGACCCTTTTCATGAGTGGACCCCATTCTTCTTCAGGCGAGCTGAAACGCGGCCTGAAAAACCGGCATATCCAGTTGATCGCCCTCGGTGGCGCCATCGGCACCGGCCTGTTCCTGGGCTCGGCCGGGGTGCTCAAATCCGCCGGCCCGTCGATGATCCTGGGCTATGCCATCTGCGGCTTTATCGCCTTCATGATCATGCGCCAGCTTGGCGAAATGATCGTCGAGGAGCCGGTCGCCGGCTCCTTCAGCCACTTTGCCCACAAGTACTGGGGCGGTTTCGCCGGCTTCCTGTCGGGCTGGAACTGCTGGATTCTGTACATTCTGGTGGGCATGTCGGAGCTGACGGCCGTCGGCAAGTACGTGCACTACTGGTGGCCCGAGATCCCGACCTGGGTCTCGGCGGCGGCGTTCTTCGTGCTGATCAACGCGATCAACCTGGCCAACGTCAAAGTCTTCGGTGAGGCCGAGTTCTGGTTCGCCATCATCAAGGTGGTGGCGATCGTCGGCATGATTGCCCTGGGCAGCTACCTGCTGGTCAGCGGCAGCGGCGGCCCGCAAGCCTCGGTCAGCAACCTGTGGGAGCATGGTGGTTTCTTCCCCCATGGCGTCGGCGGCTTGGTGATGGCCATGGCGATCATCATGTTCTCCTTCGGTGGCCTGGAAATGCTCGGCTTTACCGCTGCCGAAGCCGACCAGCCACGTACCGTGATCCCCAAGGCGATCAATCAGGTGATCTATCGCATCCTGATTTTCTACATCGGTGCGCTGGTGGTTTTGCTGTCGCTCACCCCGTGGGACAGCCTGCTGGCCACCCTCAACGCTTCCGGTGATGCCTACAGCGGTAGCCCGTTCGTGCAGGTGTTCTCGATGCTGGGCAGTAACACCGCCGCGCATATCCTCAACTTCGTGGTGCTGACGGCCGCGCTGTCGGTGTACAACAGCGGTACCTACTGCAACAGCCGCATGCTCTTGGGCATGGCTGAGCAGGGCGACGCGCCCAAGGCCCTGGCGAAGATCGACAAGCGCGGCGTGCCGGTGCGTTCGATCCTGGCCTCGGCGGCGATCACCCTGGTGGCGGTGCTGATGAACTACCTGATGCCCCATGACGCGCTGGAACTGCTGATGTCGCTGGTGGTGGCCACGTTGGTGATCAACTGGGCGATGATCAGCTTCTCCCACTTCAAGTTCCGCCAGCACATGAACCGCACCGGCCAGGTGCCGCTGTTCAAGGCGCTGTGGTACCCGTATGGCAACATCATCTGTGTGGCGTTCGTGGTGTTTATCCTGGGCACCATGTTGATGATCCCAGGCATTGACCGCTCGGTGTACGCGATCCCGGTGTGGGTGGCGTTCATGGGCGTTTGTTACTGGGTCAAGAACAGGCGGGCGCAGCAGTCCGTCGCAGTCCAAGCCTTGACGGCGAAGTAAGGCCGTATACTGCGCTAAATGTGGGAGCTGGCTTGCCTGCGATAGCATCACCGCGGTGTACCTGTTACACCTCGGTGCCTGCATCGCGGGCAAGCCCGACTCCCACACAAGCCCGCTCCCACATTTTTGACCGCGCTCGGCTTGAGGGGCGTATCTCTAAGCTTTCCTACCAAGGCTCGCGTTTTCCATGCTGGTGATTTCCAACAACGTACACTTGCCCGATGCCGAGATCGAGCTGACCGCCATTCGTGCCCAGGGTGCGGGTGGGCAGAACGTCAATAAAGTGTCGAGTGCGGTGCACCTGCGGTTTGATATTCCGGCCTCGTCGTTGCCAGAGTTCTACAAGGAGCGCCTGCTGGCGCTGCGTGACAGCCGGATCACCAGCGAAGGCGTGCTGGTGCTCAAGGCCCAGCAATATCGCACCCAAGAGCAGAACCGCGCCGATGCGCTGGAGCGCCTGGTGGAGTTGATCCAGAGCGCCACCAAGGTCGAGAAAAAACGCCGTCCGACCAAGCCTACCCTGGGCTCGAAGAAGCGACGCCTGGAATCCAAGACCAAGCGTGGCAGCATCAAGGCCGGGCGCGGCAAGGTCGACTTCTAGGCATCGCGTGTTTCGCGGGCCTTGGGCGCCTGGCGGTACAGGTAGATGCTCAGCAGCAAACCGGCGAAAGCGGCAAGGGCGGCGAACAGGAAGATCGAGGCAAAGCCAAAACCTGCCGCCACGGCGCCCGCCAGTGGCCCGGTGATGCCCAAAGACAAGTCGATAAACAGTGAATAGGCGCCCACCGCCGAGCCGCGGCTGGAAGCCGGCACCAGGTTGACCGCCTCTACCCCCAACGCCGGGAACACCAGGGAAAAGCCGAAACCGCTCAACGCCGCACCCGCCAACGCCAGCTGGGCATCCGGCGCCAGCCACAGCAACAGCAGGCCCAGCACTTCCACCGACAGGCAGGCGATGGCGACGCGAAAACCGCCAATGCGGTTGATCAAATTGCCAAACAGCAAACGCGCGCCGATAAAACTGGCACCGAACAGGCTCAAGGCCCACACCGCGTTATCCCAGTGCTGGGTGCTGTAATACAGCGTGATAAAGGTGGCGATGGTGCCAAAGCCGATGGAGCCCAGCGCCAGCGCGCAACCATGGGGCAGCACACGGCCCAGCACATTCATGAACGGCAACCGGATGCCGGGCACAATCGGCGCGGCTTGTTTTTTCCAGGCCAACAGCACGCCCAGCACGGCCAATAGAATGATGCTGACGCCCATGCTCCACAGCCCCAACTGGCTGACCAGAAGCACCCCCAACGGCGCACCGACCGCCAGCGCGCCGTAGCTGGCGATGCCGTTCCAGGAAATAACCTTGGCCGTGTTCGCCGCGCCGACGCGGCCAATGCCCCAGCCAATCGCGCCCGAACCCACCAGGCTTTCGGCGCTGCCCAACACCAGTCGACCGATCAGCAGGCAGCCGAGGCTGAAGGCCGGCAGGCTGGAAAACCACGCCGCCAGCAACATGAATACGCCGCTCAAACCGCAGCCCACCAGGCCGATCAGCACGGCGCGCTTGCTGCCCAGGTTGTCGATGATCTTGCCGGCATAGGGGCGGCTCAGCAAGGTAGCCAGGTATTGCACGCTGATCACCAGCCCGGCGATAACGGCGCCATAGCCCAGTTGGCTATGCACATAACCGGGCAATACGGCCAGGGGGATGCCGATATTCAGGTAGCCGATAAAGGTAAACAGCACGATGGAAACGACTTGCAGCGTGACCGCCTTGGGGCGCTGGGTATCTGGCATGGGAGAGATCCACTGTCGCAGCAGGTAAAGATAGGCTGCTAATGATACCGGCGCTCAGGCCGGGCAGGGCGGCAAAAATGTAAAACGTCGGATCGAAAGCCGATCAAGCTTGGGCGGGGGCCAGCAATTGGGTGGTCACCAGGGCCGCCAGGGCGTTTTCCTGAGTGCCAAAGCGCTTGAGCAGTGCCGCTTGTTTGTCGGCGCTGAGGCGGTTCCAGACCTCGACCATCTGCAAGGCAGCGTCGAGTACAGCGGCGTCCGGCGTGTCGGAAGGGGAGGTGGTCATAGGGAAGGTCTCGATGATTCAGGCAGTGTGGAAAGCGCTCAAAGGCGCGCTTTCCACACGGTCTGGTACGGCGTCAGTCCCGGCTTTCGCGCTCGACTGGTTTTGCTTCTTTGGCCTCAGGCTGCTTGTCGCTGGCCTGCTGCGGTGTTGGCTGCTCAGTTGGGTGCAGGCTTGGGAAGGGGAGATTAGGTATCTCGTGCATCGTGGTCGCTCCTCGCAAGGTCTGTTTTTTCAATCGCAGGTGATTCCGCGCTCTCAAAAAGCCTTGGCAGGATACAGCACCGTAAATGACAAAAAGACTTTTATCTCGACTGTCTCGCCCATTTTTCTCCTAAAAGACTGTAGGAGCGGGCTTGCTCGCGAAAAGCGTCAACGATAACGCAGTGCGTCAGGTAGCCAGCGGTGTCTGTGCGAGCTTCGCGAGCGAGCTCGCTCCTACAAGGGATTTAGAACGGCACCTTGCCCAGGATCATGTCGCGGTACATCACAAAATCCCCCAGTAAGCTGTAGAACGGGTGTTGAAAGGTGGCAGGGCGGTTCTTTTCGAAGAAGAAGTGGCCAATCCAGGCAAAGCTGTAGCCCGCGAGCGGCAAGGCCAGCAGCAGAACCAATGAGCCTCTGCCGATGGCATAGGCGAGAATGCCGATCACCAGGGTGGTGCCGATAAAGTGCAGGCGTCGACAGGTGCTGTTGCCATGCTCGGCCAGGTAGTACGGGTAGAACTCGGCAAAACTGTTGAATTTCTTGATGTTTTCCACGGTCACCGGCCCTCTGGTTGTTGTGCCGCCAACGGGTGCGCGGCGGGGAGCTTATTTGAGTCTAGAGTGAACAGTGCTAACAGCCAGTGACAATAGATGCCACTTTAGTATCCTTGGCTTCCTGGCTGCCGTTTGAGCCTGCTTTCAATAAGAAGACGCCATGAGCGAACGAACAACTTCTGCAAGCTGGGCGATGGGCATCGTCAAGGCGCTGGAAATGGATGGCCTGGATTGCAGGGCCTTGTTCAAGCAGTTGGGCCTGGATTATGCGTCCCTCACTGACCCCGATGCGCGCTTCCCGCAAGACGCCATGACCCGCCTGTGGCAGCGTGCGGTGGAGGTGTCGGGCAACCCGGCGATTGGCCTGAACATGGGCAAGGTGGTGCGGCCTGCCTCGTTTCATGTTGCCGGTTATGCGTTGATGTCCAGCAACACCCTGGCCGAAGGCTTTATGCGCTTGGTGCGTTACCAGCGCATCATCGCCGAAAGCGCTGACTTGAGTTTCCGACTTTTACCCGAAGGCTATGCGTTGATTCTGACGGTGCATGGGGATCATCTGCCGCCCACCCGCCAAAGCGCCGAAGCCTCGCTGGCGAGCGCCCTCGCCCTGTGCGGCTGGCTCACCGGGCGCACTCTGCAACCGCGCAAAGTGCTGCTGCAAGGCGACCAGCCAGCGGACCTGGCGCCCTACCAACACGCCTTCCACGCGCCTTTGCAATTCAATGCGCCCTATGACGCGCTGATTTTCGAGCAGGCCGACATGGAGGCGCCGCTGCCCACGGCCAATGAAGCCATGGCGCTGTTGCATGATCGCTTTGCCGGTGAATACCTGGCGCGTTTTTCCGAAAGCCGCGTGACCCACAAGGCGCGTCAGGTGCTATGCCGCCTGCTGCCCCAAGGCGAACCCAAGCGCGAAGCGGTGGCGCAGACGTTGCACTTGTCCCAGCGTACCTTGCAGCGGCGGTTGCAGGAGGAGGGCACCAGCTTCCAGGCCTTGCTCGATGACACCCGGCGCGAACTGGCCGAGCAGTACCTGGCACAACCGGGCATGACCTTGCTGGAAATCGCCTACCTGTTGGGCTTTGCCGACCCGAGCAATTTTTTCCGCGCCTTTCGCCGCTGGTTCGATGCCACGCCCGGCGAATACCGGGCGCGCTTGCAGCAAATGTCGACCGTCAGTGACGCCAGAACGCCGGAATGCACAACACAAACACGGTGATGATCTCCAGGCGCCCCAACAACATGCCCAGGGACAGGATCCACTTGGCGGCATCCGGCAGCGTGGCGAAGTTGCCGGCCGGGCCGATGGTTTCGCCCAGGCCTGGGCCCACGCCGGATACGGTACTGGCGGCGCCGGTCAACGCGGTCATCCAGTCCACGCCCAGCAGTGACAGGGCCAGGGCGATCATGCAAATGGTGATGGCGAAGAAAAACGAAAAGGTCAGGATTGAGCGCACGATCTCTTCATCGAGGCGATGGCCGTTGTACTTCTGCTTGATCACCGCGCGCGGATGAATCAACTGATTCAAGTTGGCCTTGAGCAGGATGTAGGCCACCTGGAAACGGAAGATCTTGATACCGCCCGCGGTGGAGCCCGAGCAGCCGCCGATAAAGCCCAGGTAGAAGAACAGCATCAGTGAGAAGTTGCCCCACAGGCTGTAATCCCCCAGTGCAAAGCCGGTGGTGGTCACCACCGACGTCACGTTCAGCGCCACATGGCGCAAGGCATCAAGCCAATGCAGGTTGGTGGTCCACCAGTACCAGGTGCCGAGTACCAGCCAGGTCACCAGCAACAGGCCGAGCAAGCCTTGCACTTGCTGGTCCTTGATCAGCGCCCGACGGTTGCCGCGCAAGGTGGCCACGTACAGAGCGAACGGTAAGCTGCCCAGGATCATCACCACCACCGCCACCCAGTGCACCGCCGGTTGCTTCCAGTGGGCCAGGGACTCGTCCGAGGTGGAAAACCCACCGGTGGAAATCGCCGACATGGCATGGTTGATCGCATCGAACACACCCATCCCGGCCCACCAGAAGGCCAGGCTGCCGAAGATGGTGATGCCCACATACGCCGCCACGATCAGGCGCGCCACCATATGCGAGCGAGGCATGACCTTTTCCGAGCGGTCCGAGGACTCGGTCTGGAACAGGCGCATGCCACCAATGCGCAGCAGCGGCAGGATCGCCACCGCCATGCCGATAAAGCCGATACCGCCGAGCCAGTGCAGCAGCGAACGCCACATCAAAATGCCTGGCGACATGCTGTCCAGGCCGCTCAACACGGTGGCGCCCGTGGCCGTGATGCCGGACATGCTTTCAAAGAACGAGTCGGTGTAGCTGATGTGCTGGGTCAGCAAAAAGGGCAGGGCGGCGAAGATGCACACCACTACCCAGCTGCTGACCGTGAGCAGGTACATGTCCCTGGGGCGCAGGTGTACATGCTCTGGGCGGCCAGGGATGACCAGCGCCAAGCCGGCGATAAAGGTAATCAGGCTGGCCCACAGGAACGAGGGCAGGTCGCTGGTGCGTTCGAAGATCACCAGGGTCGCCATCGGGATCACCATGGCGACCGCAAGGGTGATCAGGAAGATGCCGATGATGAAACCGATGATACGCAGAGTCGGCAACGCCATGAAGTTCGCTCGGGTGATTGGGCTGAGGCGCCATTCTACCTGCGGTGCAGGTCTTGTAAACCAAGGGCTGCGGTGGTTTGGTGTCTACACAACTTCGCGGCGACGCTGAACCTGTGGCGAGGTAGTTTGCTCCCGTGACTGGCGCAGATCTCCCTGACACTTCCACGATCCAACTGTGGGAGCTGGCTTGCCTGCGATGGCGGCCTGCCAGCCGACACTTATTTACCTGACACGCCGCGGTCAAAACTGTGGGAGCGGGCTTGCTCGCGAAGGCGGCCTGACAGTCAACACAGTTGGATTGTGTACATATCCATTGCTGCGGTCACGGCTACTTGGGGTTCCGCCTGACGGCGGGTCACTTTGGAAAAGAGCCCCAAAGTAACCAAAGGGCTCTTGCCCCACCACTCGGCACCTCGCTTGGGCTCGGTGTGCCCGTAATCCGCCAGTGATTTGGGGGGCCGCCGCCACGCGCCATCCATGGCGCGGGGCGGCTAAACCGGCATCCCTGCCGGTTTACCCCCCAAATCCCTGTCGAATTCCGGCCAGCGTGGTTTAACGGGGCGCCTAAGATCAAAAGCAGATCAAGATCAAGAGCGGCTCGCTTCGCATCGTGGAGTGTGTGGCCGGGCGCGGTCAACTGTGGGAGCTGGCTTGCCTGCGAAGGTATCGACTCGGTGTGCCTGAATCACCGAGTTGTCTGGATCGCAGGCAAGCCAGCTCCCACAGGGATGGGTGCAGCAGTTACTGCGCGCATGAAAAAGGCGACCCGCGGGTCGCCTCTTTCAACTGCGCTTGATCAGAACTCGTGATCAGCGCTGTCCGGGTTCAGGTCGCTGATGCCCAGCTTGCCGGCAGCGGCTTCGATCGAGCCGGTCTGCTTGACCAGGGCGGCGATCGAGTCACGCACGATCTGGTTGCCCTTTTCATTGTCGGCGGCGATCAATTGGTCGTAGTGCTCGCCGTTGTTGGCGTGGTCAACCATCACCTGGATCTTCGCTTCGGTTGCCGCCAGGTCAGCCTTGAGGGCCGCGTCGGCTGCCGGGTCGGCCTTGGCCACCAGGGACGACAGGCTGGCGCCGGTCAGCTTGGTGCCGTCAACACGGGTGTATTCGCCCAGGTAGACGTTACGGATGCCCTTGGCGTCGTAGAAGTGCGAGTAATGGGTGTTGTCGCTGAAGCAGTCTTGCTCGTCTTCCGGCGAGTTGGCTTCCAGGGACACTTTCATGCGCTCCCCGGCGAGCTCGCCCAGGGACAGGCTGCCCATGCCGAACAGCATTTTACGCAGGCCGTCGGTGCCCGGTTCCGACTCCAGGGTGGCGCGGTAGTTGTCTTCGACGTTGGGCTTCCAGTTGTCGACCATTTCCTGCAGGTCGCTGACCAGCAGTTGGGTGACCGCACGCAGGTAAGTACGGCGACGCTCGTTGTGGCCGCCGGTTGCACCGTCACCGGTCATGTAGTCCGACGCCGGGCGGTTGCCCGCGCCTGGGCCGGTGCCGTTGAGGTCCTGGCCCCACAGCAGGAATTCGATGGCGTGGTAGCCGGTGGCGACGTTCGCTTCGGAACCGCCCAGCTCATTGAGGCTGGCGAGTTTTTCCGGGGTGATGTCCTTGACGTCGACCTTGTCTTCGCCCACCTGGATCTCGTTATTGGCGATGATGTTGGCGTTGGCGCCTGGGTTACCCAGCGCGTGCTCGTAGGACTTGTCGACGTAGTCGATCAGGCCTTCGTCCAGGGGCCAGGCGTTAACTTGGCCTTCCCAGTCGTCGATGATGGTGTTGCCGAAGCGGAACACTTCGCTCTGCAGGTAGGGTACGCGCGCGGCGATCCAGGCGGTACGGGCCGCTTTCAGGGTTTCGTCGTTCGGGTTGGCGAGGAAGGTGTCGATTGCAGTCTGCAGGGTTTTTGCGGTGGATTCGGCATCGCTGTACACCGCAAACACCATGTCTGCGTAGTGCGCGACCACGGCCTTGGCGGCCGCTTCGTCGACCTGGCCAGCCGGGGCAGCCGCCGGTGCGGTAGTGCTGGCGGCAGCGGGTGCCTGGGGCGCGGCGGCCTTGTCTTTACCTTCGCCGCAACCGGCGAGAGAAATGGCAATGGCCAGCAGACTGGCGGTGGCCAGGGGCATACGAATCATGGCGAACATCCTGCTTCGGTTGTTGATAGGGCGCGCGGGGAGCGCAAACGCTGCGACATAATGCGAAAGATTTGCATTTTGTGTAAAGGCTTATACGCGGGAAATATTGAGTATCGAAGTGTAAATTCAAAGACTCACGGCGTTATTGCGCTCTGACTGCTTCAAGTAAGCCGTCAACTCCCGGGCCTGCAGCGGTTTGCTGTAGTGATAACCCTGCCCTTCATGGCACCCCTCGGAGATGACGTAGGCCTCCTGTTCGGCAGTCTCCACCCCTTCGGCAATCACCTGCATGCCCAGGCTTTTGCCCAGTTGGATAATGGCGCGCACGATGGTTGCGTCATCGTCGTCGTCCTGCAGGTCCTGGACGAAGCTCTTGTCGATCTTGATCTTGTCCAGGGGCAGGCTCTTGAGATAACTCAAGGAGGAATAGCCGGTGCCGAAGTCATCAATGGCGATCAGTGCCCCGGAGCGGCGCAGGCTCAGCAGGTGCTGGGCGGCGGTGCTGATGTCTTCCATCAGGCCGGTCTCGGTCACTTCCAGCTCCAGGCTGCGCGGCGGCAGGCGATAGATCTGCATCAGGTTGTTGACCACCCGCGGCAACTCGGTGTGGTGCAGTTGCACGGTGGACAGGTTGACGGCCATGCGCAGCGCCGTGAAGCCCTGGTCATGCCATTCGCGCAATTGCCGGCACGCCTGGTCCAGCACCCATTCGCCAATGGGAATGATGGTGCCGTTCTGTTCCGCCAGCGGGATAAACAAGTCCGGCGGTACCAGCCCGTGTTCGGGATGTTGCCAGCGCAGCAGGGCTTCCACGCCCACCACGTGATGGTCGCGGTAGCTGATTTGCGGTTGGTACACCAGATGCAACTGCTCGCGGCTCAGGGCATCGCGCAGGTCTTTCTCCAATTCACGGCGCCGGCGCATTTCGCTGTCGACGCTGGCGATATAAAACTGGTAACGGTTGCGCGAGCGGCTCTTGGCCAGGGTCATGGTCTGCTCGGCTTTTTGCAGCAACTTCTCGGTGCTGTCGCCATCCTCCGGGAACAGCGTAATGCCAATGGTGGCGCGCAGGCGGATCAGGTCGTGGTCGAGGGCGAATTCAGCCTCCAGGTCATCGAGAATGCTTTGCGCCAGTTCGGCGGCTTCGTAGGGCTGGTCGATATCGGCTTGCACCAGGGCGAACTGGTCGCCGCCCAGGCGCGCGAGCGTACCCAGGCGGCCGCTGTGGGCGCGCAGGCGGTCGGCCAGGGCCAGCAGCAGTTTGTCGCCGGCCTGGTAGGTGAACTGCTCGTTGACGCTCTTGAAGTCATCCAGGCCCACGCACAACACTGCGACACGGCGTTGCCGGCGGCCAGCGTCCGTGAGGATCTTGTCCAGTTGCGCCTGCAACTTCTGGCGGTTCGGCAGGCCGGTCAGGAAGTCGTATTGGGCCATGCGCAACAGGCTCGATTCGGCTTCGTGGCGCAGGTGGGTATTGCGCTCGATGGATTCGAGCAATTGGTTGGCGGTGTTTATCCACTGCCCCAGTTCGTTGCGTTCGTGGCCCTTGAGCTGAGGGATCTTGTGCTCGCTGGGGCGGTCCGGGTTGATCGAGGTCAGGTGCTCGATCATCCGCGACAGCGGTTTGGTCAGCATCCAGTGATACACCAAGTACAGCACCAGCCCCATGGCGAGGGCGCGTAATACCCCCGAGATAAAGATGATGACCGAGCTGACCAGAAAGCTTCGGCCATAGGTGGCGGTGTCGAGGGTGATGCTCAGGTCGCCGTAATATTCGCTGTAGGGGCCCTTGCCCACCAGCGCAGTGGTAAAGGAGCGTTCCTGGCCCAGAATCAGGTCGGTCAACCAGCGGCTGGGGGACTGCTGTAAAGGGCGGCTTTTTTCCGCCAGCATGGTCTCGTTGGGGTGGCCGATAGAGGCCATGCGCACAGCGTCGTCCTGGAACAGACCTTCGATCACCTGCATGCCCATCTCGCGATCCAGGCTGTACACGGCCTGGGTCGAGGGGTCGCGAAACATGTCGAGGATGCGCTGGGCATCGCCCGCCACGGCCTGGCGCGTCTTGTAGGCATCAAAAACGATCTGCGCCACGCTCAGCGCCACACCCACTATCAAGGCCGACAGCAGCACAACCCGTAGCAACTTCACCGACAAGCTGTTCTTGAGTTCCAGCTTCAAAGGGGCATTCCTTGTCTCATGCGGGTGGCCGTCAATATGCCATGAGTATTGGCAATCTGGTGATGGCAGTCAAAGGGACATTGGGGCCTTGGCTTAATTGAGGTTGGGGCTGGATAAAAGCAGGTAGGCGCCCGCTGAGGTTCGGGCTTGTCATAAACAGGAAAGGGCAGGGGGCTGCAAGCCCGGCAGTAGAGAAGGCGGAGGCGATCCGCCTTCGAGTAGGCGACGATTTAAGAAAAATCGATCTTGCCCTGGGGCTCTTGCTGTTCCCCACCGATCTTGGAGCCTTCACTGGCCATGTCCAGGGCTTTGTTTGCCATGTCCAGGATCTTGTTTCCCGCGCCCACTACGCCGTTTGCCAGGTCCAGCCCTTTATCAACAACGCCCGCTACCATTGGGACTGCACCTGCAACCCCTGCTGCCATCGAAATAGGATCCATCGTCATGCTCCACATTGATTCAGGAGGGTTATTCCTCCTGACGTTTGTGTGGTCAATTGTTACTGTTGAGTTCCGGTATCTCTGGGCTGTCTGACTGGCGCGCATAAAAAAGCCCGGCAGTCGCCGGGCTCTTTCTACTGCAAGCGTTGCTTAGGCAGTGAAGACCTTGCCTTCGAACTGCTCAGCCACAAACTTCCAGTTGACCAGGTTCCAGAACGCTTCCACATACTTTGGACGCACGTTGCGGTAGTCGATGTAGTAGGCGTGTTCCCAGACGTCGCAGGTCAGCAGCGGGGTGTCGCCGTTGGTCAGCGGGTTGCCGGCGCCGATGGTGCTGGCCAGGGCCAGCGAACCGTCAGCCTTTTTCACCAGCCAGCCCCAACCGGAACCGAAGGTGCCGACCGAAGTCTTGGTGAACTCTTCCTTGAACTTGTCGAACGAACCGAACGCAGCGTTGATGGCGTCGCCAAGTGCGCCGGTTGGTTGGCCGCCGGCGTTTGGCGCCAGGCAGTTCCAGTAGAAGGTGTGGTTCCAGACCTGAGCGGCGTTGTTGAAGATGCCGCCCGAGGAAGACTTGACGATTTCTTCCAGGGTCTTGCCTTCGAACTCGGTGCCAGGCACCAGGTTGTTCAGGTTCACGACATAGGTGTTGTGGTGCTTGTCGTGGTGGTATTCCAAGGTTTCCTTGGAGATGTGCGGCTGCAGGGCATCGTGTGCGTAGGGCAGCGGCGGCAATTCGAAAGCCATGATGATTCTCCTAATCAGGTCAGTTGCGGTGAGCGCAAGGCCGATCACGGGCGGCCAAACATGCGCCGGGGAGTTTGTACTCTTTGCGGCGCAGGGGGCCGATCATAGCACCGGGGGTGCGGCATAACCACGCAACAACTGTGTGGGATAGAGGTTCCAGCGCGTTTTGGAATATTGCTCAGGCACTGATCAGTTGATAGGCCACCGAGAACATCATCGCGGCCACCAGCAGGTCCAGCAGTCGCCAGGTGGCCGGGCGTGCCAGCCAGGGCGCCAGCCATGCCGCGCCCAGCGCCAGGGTGGCGAACCACAGGAACGAAGCACTGGCTGCTCCGGCTACGTAGGCACCGGGTTCGGTTTGTTGCGCACCCAGGGAACCGATCAACAGGACGGTGTCCAGGTAGACATGGGGGTTGAGCAAAGTCACCGCTAGAGCACTCAGCAACACGGCGCGCAATGAGCGCGTCTTGAGGCTGTCGCTTTGGTCCAGGCTCTGTTTCGAGCAGGCCCTGCGCAGCGCGCATGCGCCGTACCAGAGCAAAAACGCTGCGCCGCCCCAGCGTGCCACCGCCAGCAGTATCGGGCTTTGCGCCAGCACGGTGGCCAACCCGAATACCCCAGCGGCCACAAGCAGTGCGTCGCAGATCACACACAGCGCCGCCACGGGTAAGTGATGTTCGCGGCGCAGGCTTTGCGCGAGCACGAATGCATTTTGGCTGCCGATTGCCATGATCAGCCCGAGGGCCACCAGCAAACCGTTCATATAGCTTTGCCACATAGAGGGAGATCCTTGTTGATGCTCAAACGATGCTGGCTATGGTGCCGCTCGAGGTTGTATAAGAAAAACCAATATTGCTGATCGCTCATTAGAGAAACTGATGTTCGACTATAAATTGCTTTCCGCCCTGGCGGCGGTGGTGGAACAAGCCGGCTTTGAGCGCGGTGCCCAGGTGTTGGGGCTGTCGCAGTCCGCCATCTCCCAACGCATCAAGCTATTGGAGGCGCGCGTCGGCCAGCCGGTGTTGATACGCGCCTCGCCGCCAACGCCCACCGATATCGGCCGGCGCCTGCTCAACCATGTGCAGCAGGTGCGTTTGCTGGAGCGTGACCTGCAAAGCCAGGTGCCGGCCCTGGACGAGGAGGGTATGCCCGAGCGCCTGCGCATTGCCCTGAATGCCGACAGCCTCGCCACCTGGTGGGCCGAGGCGGTCAGCGACTTCTGCGCCGAACAGCATTTGCTGCTGGACCTGGTGGTCGAAGACCAGACCGTGGGCCTCAAGCGCATGCGCGCCGGTGAAGTGGCGGCCTGCATTTGCGCCAGCGAGCGCCCCGTGGCCGGTGCCCGCAGCCTGTTGCTGGGCGCCATGCGTTATCGGGCGCTGGCCAGCCCGGCCTTTCTGGCGCGGCATTTTCCTGGGGGCGTGCGGGCCGACCAATTGGCGCGCACGCCTGCGCTGGTGTTCGGCCCGGATGATTTCCTGCAGCACCGCTACCTGGCGTCCCTGGGAGTGGACGGTGGTTTCGAACACCATCTATGCCCGTCATCCGAAGGCTTTATCCGCCTGACGGAAGCCGGCCTGGGCTGGGGCCTGGTGCCTGAATTGCAGGTGCGCGACCAGTTGGAAACCGGCGTATTGGTCGAGTTATTGCCAGATAAGCCCATCGATGTGCCGCTGTACTGGCATCATTGGCGCAGTGGCGGACAACTGTTGGGCTTGTTGACCGACCATCTGGCCGATGTGTGTGGCCATTGGTTGGTGCCGTTGGAGTGATGGCGCGCGTCAAGGCAACAGCGATGAAAAACGAAAGAACACGGAGTACGACATGAAAATTCTGGTCACCGGCGCAAGCGGCTTCATTGGCGGGCGCTTTGCGCGCTTCGCCCTTGAACAGGGCCTGGACGTGCGGGTCAACGGGCGGCGCGCCGAGGGTGTGGAGCACCTGGTACGGCGCGGTGCCGAGTTTATCCAGGGTGACTTGAATGACGCCGACCTGGTGCGCGACCTGTGCCGCGATGTCGAAGCCGTGGTGCATTGCGCCGGCGCCGTCGGGCTGTGGGGCAAGTACCAGGACTTTCACCAGAACAACGTGCTGGTCACCGAAAACGTCGTCGAAGCCTGCCTGAAACAGCGCGTCGGGCGCCTGGTGCACCTGTCGTCGCCGTCGATCTACTTTGACGGTCGCGACCACCTGGGGCTCACCGAAGAACAAGTGCCCAAGCGTTTCAAACATCCCTATGCCGCCACCAAGTACCTGGCCGAGCAGAAGGTGTTCGGCGCCCAGGAATTCGGCCTGGAAGTGATAGCCCTGCGCCCGCGCTTCGTCACCGGGGCCGGCGATATGAGCATCTTCCCGCGCCTGCTGAAAATGCAGCGCAAGAACCGCCTGGCGATCGTCGGCGACGGCTTGAACAAAGTCGACTTCACCAGTGTGCACAACCTTAACGAGGCGCTGCTCAGCAGTTTGCTCGCCACCGGCTCGGCGCTGGGCAAAGCCTACAACATCAGCAACGGCGCACCGGTGCCGATCTGGGATGTGGTGAACTACGTGATGCGGCAAATGGAGCTGCCCCAGGTGACCCGTTACCGCTCCTACGGTGTGTCTTACAGCGTGGCGGCCTTGAATGAAGCCTTCTGCGCGATGTGGCCGGGGCGGCCGGAACCGGCATTGTCGCGCCTGGGCATGCAGGTGATGAACAAAGATTTCACCCTCGACATCAGCCGCGCCAGGCATTATCTCGACTACGAGCCCAAGGTCAGCCTGTGGGCCGCGCTTGACGAGTTCTGCAGCTGGTGGAAAGCCCAGGACCCGGGCCGCCAATAAGCTCATAAGCAGCAACACTTCGGGAACCCAATTCCAGGTTCCGAGTCGATCCATGCGCCGGGAGTGCGGTTTATACTCCTGCCGCTCGGCTTTGCAGCCAGCCATCTCATTGATTCAGGGTAGATTCATGCGTAACGATGCTAAAGACGACTTCGACAACGTTCCCAGCCTGCGGGCCGATAGTGGGGATGACGATGATTTCGTGCCGACCCCTGCGACTTCGGTGCGTTCGCGAACGACGCCCGTGGTCAAGGTCAAGAGCGCCAGCACCGGCCCGTTGTGGGCACTGGTCGGCGCGCTGTTGATCGCTTTCGCGGGCCTGGCCTGGTGGAGCTTTCAGCAGATCTCCCTGATGGGCCAGCAGTTGGTCGCCACCCAGGAAAGCTTTGCCCGCATCAGCGAGGAAGCGGCGGGGCGCCTGCAGGCGATTTCCGGCAAGGTCGTGGCCAGCGAAGCCAATGTAAACAACGGCAGCGAAGCCTTGAAGCTGCAGATCAAGCAGCTGGAAGCCCAGTTGCAGGAGCAGGGCAAGCAACAGTTGGGCGTCGCGGGTCAAGCCACCGAACTGGACAGCCGCCTGGCGCAGATGAGTGCCAGCACCACCGAACTGACAGCGGCCAACACCAAGCTGCAAGGCCAGGTGCAGGCCCTTACCGACGCAGTCGCCAGCCTCACGGCAGCGCAGGCCGAGGTCAAGGGCTTGGCCACCGATGTGGCAGCGTTGAAGAAACAAGGCAACCCAAGCGCGGCCATCGCCCGTCTCGAGCAGGACCTGCTGGTACTCAAGAGCGCCCAGGAAAACCAGCCGGCCAATATCGACGCGCCGACCAACAAGGAATTCGACGTGTTCCGCATCCAGACCACGCGCAATATCACCACCTTGCAGAGCCAGGTGCAGACCTTGAATCAGCGTCTCAATGCGCCGGCAGCGGCCACACCACTGAGCCAATGACCGCAAATCGTCCTATGTAGGAGCGAGCTTGCTCGCGAAAAACGTTAACGATCACGCGGGTTTTCTGGATAAACGCGGCGCTTGTTGGCTTTTCGCGAGCAAGCTCGCTCCTACATTAGGATTAGGGTGTTGATTGTCACCACTTGGTGACATTTACCCTCCCTTTCGTTACTTGCCCATCCCACGCCCTTGTTTAGACTCCGGTCATCCCAAAAAAACAATAAGGGCCACCCATGACCACCCATCCACTGCCTGCCAGCAGTTGGCTGAATGCACCTGCCCATCACGCCTGGCTCGCCGCCGAAGGCCAGCGCCTGCTGGCGTTCGCCAAGGCATCGCGCCTGCCGGACGGTTTCGGCAACCTCGACGATAAAGGCCAATTGCCGGCCAACGCCCGTGCCGAAACCATGAACACCGCGCGCATGACCCACAGCTTTGCCATGGCCCATGCCATGGGGTTACCGGGTTATGCCGAGTTGGTGGCGCACGGTGTGGCGGCGCTCAGCGGCCCGCTGCGCGACAGCGAGCACGGTGGCTGGTTCGCCGCGCCCCACGCGGCCGATGGCAACACCGGCAAGGCCGCCTACCTGCACGCCTTCGTGGCCCTCGCGGCCAGCTCTGCCGTAGTGGCCGGCGCGCCGGGTGCACAAACATTGATGAACGACGCCATCCATATCATCGACCAGTTCTTCTGGAGCGAAGAGGAGGGCGTCATGCTCGAATCCTTTGCCCGGGACTGGAGCGGCGTCGAAGCCTATCGTGGCGCCAACAGCAACATGCACGCTACCGAAGCCTTCCTGGCGTTGGCCGATGTCAGCGGTGATACACGCTGGCTGGACCGCGCGCTGCGCATTGTCGAACGGGTGATCCATACTCACGCCGCCGGCAACCAGTTCATGGTGATCGAGCATTTTGACGCGCAGTGGAAGCCATTGCTCGGTTACAACCAAGACAACCCCGCCGATGGCTTTCGCCCTTACGGCATCACACCCGGCCATGGTTTTGAATGGGCGCGGTTGCTGCTGCACCTGGAAGCTGCGCGCCTCAAGGCCAAGCTGGCCACACCGGACTGGCTAATGAGTGACGCCAAAGGCCTGTTCGCCAGTGCCTGCGAGTACGCCTGGGCGGTGGATGGTGCGTCGGGCCTTGTCTACACTTTGGATTGGAACCAGCGCCCGGTGGTACGCGAGCGCCTGCACTGGACCCATGCTGAAGCCAGCGCCGCCGCTCAGGCGCTGCTCAAACGTACCGGCGAGTTGCATTACGAAACCTGGTACCGACGCTTCTGGGAGTTTTGCGAAACCCACTTCATCGACCGGCTCCAGGGCAGCTGGCACCACGAGCTCAGCCCCCACAACCAACCCAGCAGTAAAATCTGGGGCGGCAAACCTGACCTGTACCATGCCTGGCAAGCGGTCGTGCTGCCTGCGCTGCCCTTGGCACCCAGCTTGGCCAGTGCATTGGGCAGCGGATGCTATGTCACCAAGTGGTGACATTTGTGCGTCCCTTTGTTACCTGCACCCTGAAAATCCATGTTTAAACTCCGTGCAGCGCAAGCTCTAGACTTGCATGCATAACAACAAGAAAAGGTACTCAGATGAACGCGATTAATCGCCTCGCCGTCGCTATTTCCATTGCCTCGTTGTTCCCCCTCAGTGCATTTGCCGCCGACTCCAAAGGTACGGTGGAAGTGGTGCATTGGTGGACCTCCGGCGGTGAAAAAGCGGCTGTGGATGTCCTGAAGGCCCAAGTTGAGAAAGACGGCTTCACCTGGAAAGACGGTGCTGTAGCCGGTGGCGGTGGCGCCACTGCCATGACCGTGCTCAAAAGCCGCGCGGTCGCTGGTAACCCGCCAGGCGTTGCCCAGATCAAAGGCCCCGACATCCAGGAATGGGCGTCTACTGGCCTGCTCGACACCGACGTGCTCAAAGACGTCGCCAAAGAAGAAAAGTGGGATTCGCTGCTCGACAAGAAAGTCTCCGACACCGTGAAATACGACGGTGACTACGTCGCCGTGCCGGTGAACATCCACCGCGTGAACTGGCTGTGGATCAACCCGGAAGTCTTCAAGAAAGCCGGCATCACCAAGAACCCAACTACCCTCGAAGAATTCTACGCAGCCGGCGACAAGCTCAAGGCCGCAGGCTTCATTGCGCTCGCCCACGGCGGCCAGCCTTGGCAGGACAGCACCGTGTTCGAAGCAGTGGTGCTCTCGGTCATGGGTGCTGATGGTTACAAGAAAGCCCTGGTCGACCTGGATAACGGCGCATTGACCGGCCCGGAAATGGTCAAGGCGCTCACCGAGCTGAAGAAAGTCGCGACCTACATGGACGTCGACGGCAAGGGCCAGGACTGGAACCTGGAAGCTGGCAAGGTCATCAACGGCAAGGCCGGCATGCAGATCATGGGTGACTGGGCCAAGTCCGAATGGACCGCGGCCAAGAAAGTCGCCGGCAAGGATTATGAGTGCGTAGCGTTCCCGGGCACCGACAAAGCCTTCACCTACAACATCGACTCCCTGGCGGTGTTCAAGCAGAAAGACAAAGGCACTGCCGCGGGTCAGCAGGACATCGCCAAAGTCGTGCTGGGTGAAAACTTCCAGAAGGTGTTCAGCATCAACAAGGGCTCGATCCCTGTGCGTAACGACATGCTGACCAAGATGGAATCCTACGGCTTTGACTCCTGCGCCCAGACCGCCGCCAAGGACTTTTTGGCCGACGCCAAGACCGGTGGCTTGCAGCCAAGCATGGCCCACAACATGGCCACGACCCTGGCGGTGCAGGGTGCGTTCTTTGATGTCGTGACCAACTTCATCAACGACCCGAAAGCCGACCCGGCCGACACGGCCAAGAAGCTTGGCGCGGCGATCAAGTCGGCCAAGTAACACAGCCATCTGTAGGAGCGAGCTTGCTCGCGAAAAACTCAAGGTCACCGCGTTCATCCTGTATGCACGCGTTATCGTTGAAGTCCTTCGCGAGCAAGCTCGCTCCTACAGGGTTCGGTTCATCTTGTAGTCCTTTTTCCCTGTACTGGATTTTCCCATGAGTTCTGTTGCTGTGTTCAGCAAGGCCTCGCCATTCGATGTGCTGCAGCGCTGGCTTCCTAAACTGGTGCTGGCGCCGAGCATGTTCATCGTGCTGGTGGGCTTTTATGGCTACATCCTGTGGACGTTCGTGCTGTCGTTCACCACCTCGACCTTCCTGCCCAGCTACAAATGGGCGGGCCTGGCGCAGTATCAGCGGCTGTTCGATAACGACCGTTGGTGGGTGGCGAGCAAGAACCTGGCCGTGTTCGGCGGCATGTTCATCGGCATCACCCTGGTGATCGGCGTGTTGCTGGCGATTTTCCTCGACCAGAAAATCCGCCGCGAAGGCTTTATCCGCACCATTTACCTGTACCCGATGGCGCTCTCCATGATCGTCACCGGTACCGCCTGGAAATGGCTGCTCAACCCGGGCATGGGCCTGGACAAACTTCTGCGGGACTGGGGCTGGGAAGGCTTTCGTCTCGACTGGCTGATCGACCCGGACCGCGTGGTCTACTGCCTGGTAATCGCCGCTGTATGGCAAGCCTCGGGCTTTATCATGGCGATGTTTCTCGCCGGCCTGCGCGGCGTTGATCAGTCGATCATTCGTGCTGCGCAGATCGACGGCGCGAGCCTGCCGCGCATCTACTGGAGCGTGGTGCTGCCCAGCCTGCGTCCGGTGTTCTTCAGTGCGGTGATGATCCTGGCGCACATTGCGATCAAGAGCTTCGACCTGGTGGCGGCAATGACCGCAGGCGGCCCGGGCTACTCGTCCGACCTGCCGGCGATGTTCATGTACTCGTTCACCTTCAGTCGTGGCCAGATGGGCATGGGCTCGGCCAGTGCAATCCTGATGCTCGGTGCGATCCTCGCGATCATCGTGCCGTACCTGTATTCCGAGCTGAGGACCAAGCGCAATGACTAGTCTCGCCGCCAAACCTGCCATCAGCCTGAGCCGCATCGCGATCTACGCGGTGCTGATCCTGGCGGTGCTGCTGTACCTGGTGCCGCTGGTGGTGATGCTGCTCACCAGCTTCAAAACCCCGGAAGACATCAGCACCGGTAACCTGCTGAGCTGGCCCACCGTGGTCAGCGGCATCGGCTGGGTCAAGGCCTGGGCCACTGTGGATGGCTACTTCTGGAACTCGATCAAGATCACCGTTCCCGCTGTGCTGATCTCTACCGCCATTGGCGCTTTGAACGGCTACGTGTTGTCGTTCTGGCGCTTCCGCGGTTCGCAGTTGTTCTTCGGCCTGCTGCTGTTCGGCTGCTTCCTGCCGTTCCAGACCGTGCTGCTGCCCGCGTCGTTCACCCTTGGCAAGATGGGCCTGGCCAGCACCACCACCGGCCTGGTGTTTATCCACGTGGTCTACGGCCTGGCGTTCACCACGCTGTTCTTCCGTAACTACTACGTGAGCATCCCGGATGCGCTGATCAAGGCGGCACGCCTGGACGGAGCGGGGTTCTTCACCATCTTCCGTCGGATCATCCTGCCGATGTCGACGCCGATCATCATGGTCTGCCTGATCTGGCAGTTCACTCAGATCTGGAACGACTTCCTGTTCGGCGTGGTGTTCTCCAGCGGCGACTCCCAGCCCATCACGGTGGCGCTGAACAACCTGGTCAACACCAGCACCGGGGCCAAGGAATATAACGTGGATATGGCGGCGGCGATGATCGCCGGGCTGCCGACCCTGCTGGTCTATGTGATCGCAGGCAAGTATTTCGTGCGCGGCCTCACGGCCGGCGCGGTCAAGGGGTAATCATGGCTACGCTTGAACTTCGCAATGTAAACAAGACCTATGGCGCCGGCCTGCCCGACACCTTGAAGAACATCGAACTGTCGATCAAGGAAGGCGAGTTCCTCATCCTGGTCGGTCCGTCGGGTTGTGGTAAATCCACGCTGATGAACTGCATCGCCGGCCTTGAGACCATCACTGGCGGCGCGATCATGATCGGTGATCAAGACGTGAGCGGCATGAGCCCCAAGGACCGTGACATCGCCATGGTGTTCCAGTCCTACGCGTTGTACCCGACCATGAGCGTGCGTGAGAACATCGAGTTCGGCCTCAAGATCCGCAAGATGCCGCAAGCCGACATCGACGCCGAAGTGGCGCGCGTGGCCAAGCTGCTGCAAATCGAGCACTTGCTCAACCGCAAGCCGGGCCAGTTGTCCGGTGGCCAGCAACAGCGTGTGGCCATGGGCCGTGCCCTGGCGCGTCGGCCGAAGATCTACCTGTTCGACGAACCACTGTCCAACCTTGACGCCAAGCTGCGCGTCGAGATGCGTACCGAAATGAAGCTGATGCACCAGCGTCTGAAAACCACCACCGTCTACGTGACCCACGACCAGATCGAAGCGATGACCCTGGGCGACAAAGTGGCGGTGATGAAGGACGGGATCATCCAGCAATTCGGCACGCCGAAGGAAATTTACAACGACCCTGCCAACCTGTTTGTGGCAAGCTTTATCGGTTCACCACCGATGAACTTCGTTCCCATGCGTCTAAAACGCCAGAACGGTGGTCTGGTCGCGCTGCTCGACAGCGGCCAGGCCCGTTGCGAGTTGCCGCTGGGCGTGAATGACGCCGGTTTGGAAGACCGCGATGTGATCCTGGGCCTGCGCCCGGAGCAGATCGTGCTGGCAGCGGGCGAGGGCAACGGCTCGTCGAGCATTCGTGCCGAAGTGCAGGTGACCGAGCCTACCGGCCCGGACACCCTGGTGTTTGTGCAGCTTAACGACACCAAGGTCTGCTGCCGTTTGGCGCCGGACGTGGCACCGCAAGTGGGCGAGACCCTGACCTTGCAGTTCGACCCGGCCAAGGTATTGCTGTTTGACGCCAAGACCGGCGAACGGTTGGGCACGGCCGCTTCATTGCCGGCACAGGGGCATGCCGACAATGTGACCCAGTTCAAGGGCCGTTAAGCAAGATAAGTGATTGTTTTAGTTAAAAAATGTAACCCGCGTTAGATAAAAACAGTTTAATAACAATAAAGACGAGGATGTAGGGATGAAAAAGCAACACAACAACACCCGGCTGATCTGCCAACTGTCAGCGGCAGCAGCCCTTGTATTGTCCGCCAATGCGATGGCGGCCGATGCATTCAGCGCCGATTCCAAGTGGATGACCGGCGATTGGGGCGGCGAGCGTACCAAGCTGATCGAGCAAGGTATCGACATCAAGGCCGACTACGTGGGCGAGATGGGCTACAACGCCCACGGCGGCTACAACGACGACAAGACCGGCCGTTACTCCGACCAGTTCGGTCTGGGCGTGGCGCTGGACCTGCAAAAACTGTGGGGCTGGGATAACACCCAGGCCAAGATCCAGTTGACCAATCGTAATGGCGAAAATATCTCCAATGACCGCATTGGCGATCCGCGTGCCGGCACCTTGAGTTCGTCGCAAGAAGTGTATGGCCGTGGCCATATGGTGCGTCTGACCCAGCTGTGGATCCAGCACCAGTTCCTCGATGGCAAGCTGGACGTCAAAGCCGGTTACTTCGGTGAAGGCGAAGACTTCAACACCTTCCCGTGCGAATTCCAGAACCTGGCGTTCTGTGGTTCCCAAGTGGGTAACTGGGCCACCAACATCTGGTACAACTGGCCAGTCAGCCAAGCCGCTTTGCGCGTGAAATACCACATCAGCCCTGAGCTGTATGCGCAAATTGGCGCGTACAACCAGAACCCGTCGCAAACCGAAATGGGCAACGGCTTCAAGCTCAGCGGTAGCGGCACCAAGGGGACCGTGTTGCCGGTTGAATTGGTCTGGTCGCCGAAGGTCAATGGCCTGCCGGGCGAATATCGTGTGGGTTATTACAAGAGCACGGCTGACGCCGATGATGTCCGTGAAGACGTCAACGGCGGCGATGCTGGTGCCACCGGCGATGCCTTGCGCGTTCGCAACAGCAAGAGCGGCTACTGGGGCGTGGTGCAACAGCAACTCACTACCCATAACGGGGATGCCTCCCGTGGTCTGAACGTTGCAGCTAACGTCACCTTCCACGACAAGGACACCAACTTCATCGACAACTATCAGTCGCTGATGTTTGTGTACAAAGGCCCGTTCGATGCGCGTCCAAAAGATGACATCGGCATTGGCTTTGCCCGTATCCATGTCAACGATGACGTGAAGAAAACCGCAGAGCTGCGTAACGCGGCCGGTGGTTTCACTGACTACAGCCAAGCCGGCTATATGCCGCTGCAAGGCACTGAGTACAACTACGAAATCAACTACGGCTTCCATGTCACCAACTGGCTGACCGTACGCCCTAACCTGCAATACATCACCCACCCAGGTGGCGTGGATGAAGTCGACAACGCCTTGGTCGCTGGCCTGAAAATTCAGTCTACGTTCTAACGCTGTTGCGATAAGCTCCTCTCTCTGTGCGCATTTGCGGGTAGCCATGGCTATCCGCTTTTTTTTGCGTGGCACTGTGATATTCGGGACCTGGGCACATGCACGAGCAACCGCTGCAACGCTTTTTCAAATCCCTGCGCGAGCGTCCGGTGTTCGCCTGGGAGCGCTTTCAGATGCGCGATGTGTTGGTGATCGACCATCCGCTGTGCCAGGCGGTGTTCAGTCGCCAGGGCGCGCAACTGTTGCATTTTCAGCCCACCGGCCAGAAGCCCTGGCTGTGGTGCGCGGCCAAGTGGCCGCAGGTCGGCGCCATTCGTGGCGGCGTGCCGGTGTGCTGGCCGTGGTATGGCCGCCACCCCAGCGAAAATGCCTGGCCTTCCCACGGTTGGGCCCGCTTGATCGACTGGAAACTGCTCGACAGCAGCACCGATGACGACGGCGTGCGCCTGCACTGGCAATTGCAACTGTGCGACTGGCAGGTGGACTTGCACGCGCACCTGGGCGACACCCTGGAACTGCGCCTGAGCACCGAGCATCACGACGAGCTGCCGTGCCAGTTGAGCCATGCATTGCACGCTTACTGGCGTATTGGTCACGTTGATGAGGTAGCGCTGTCTGGGCTCGAAGGGGCGCAAGGTTATGACCAGCTCAATCGCCAGGTTTGCCAGCAGGAAGGCGAGCTGCGGGTCGATGGTGGGTGCCAGCGGGTGTTCCAGCATGAGGGTGAATTGCAGCTCAAGGACCACGCCTGGCAGCGCGAACTGTGCATCGACACGGGCGACACTGCCGACACCGTGGTGTGGCACCCGGGGAGCCGGCCGTTATTGGGTGTGAGCTTTAACGAAGCGTCGGGGTTTGTGTGCGTAGAGGCGGCGATGGCGGCGGCGAGCCTGGCGCCGGGGGAGAGGGCGCATTTGAGTTTGCAGGCGCGGGCTGGAGCTTAGCGGTGTGGCTGATGGCGCTATCGCAGGCAAGCCAGCTCCCACAGGGGAATGCATTCCAAATGTGGGAGCTGGCTTGCCTGCGATAAGGCCGGTACTGCTGGCAGGGCTGCCTGCTAGTTGAACTCATCCCCCACCGGATACCGGCTGTCATTCAAGCTCTCTTTGATCTTGCGCAAATGCGGCTGGAAATCCACCCCACGACGCAAGGTCATGCCGGTCGCCAGCACATCCAGCACGGTCAACTGGATGATCCGAGAAGTCATCGGCATGTAGATATCGGTGTCTTCCGGCAACGGGATGTTCAGGCTTACCGTACTGGCCTTGGCCAGCGGCGAGTTCTCGGCGGTGACGCCCAGCACTGACGCACCGTTTTCCCGAGCAATACGCGCCACTTCCACCAGCTCGCGGGTACGGCCGGTGTAGGAAATAATCACGAACAACTCACCGGTGTGCGCCACCGAGGCGATCATGCGTTGCATCAGCACGTCGGCGTGGGCGGTCACCGCCAGGTTGAAGCGGAAGAACTTGTGCAACGCATCCATGGCCACCGGGGCTGAAGCGCCGAGGCCAAAGAAGTGGATTTGCCGCGCCTGGATCAACAAGTCCACGGCCTTGCTGATCAGCGCCGGGTCCAGGGCCTGGCACGCACTGTCCAGGGAGGCAATGGCGCTGCCAAAGATCTTCTGGGTGTAGGCCTCGGGGTTATCATCGGCCTCCACGGCGCGGCTGACATACGCGGCGCCACTGGCCAGGCTTTGCGCCAACTGCAATTTAAGTTCAGGGTAACCGCTGACACCGAACGAACGGCAGAAACGGTTGACCGTCGGTTCACTGACCGAGGCGGCCTGGGCGAGGGCGGCGATCGAGAAGCGTGTGGCCTGCTGCGGGTTGAGCAGGATCACTTCAGCGACTTTGCGCTCGGCCTTGTTCAATTCTTCGAGGCGGTTCCGGATCTGTTCCAGAAGATTTCGCACGCGGTCCATTCAGTCTTTCCTTCGGGCGACGATGCAAATAAAAAGGCGGTAACCAATCGATGAGTGGCTTTTCGCGGTGGCCTATCCTACTGAGGGTAGCTGAACACCACCACTCGCAATGCGTATTTGCGGAAAATGTTGTGGTTATTACTACATTTTTCCTTGAGTGATGCCTTGAAAAAAGGTATTTGTAGCTTAACTTGATAAAAGAACAAACATCATGCCTTCGATAACCGTGGAACCCTGCACCTTTGCCCTGTTTGGCGCCTTGGGTGATCTGGCGCTGCGCAAGTTATTTCCTGCCCTTTATCAACTCGATGGCGCCGGGTTGCTGCACGACGACACACGCATCCTGGCCCTGGCCCGTGAAGCCGGCTCCGAGCAGCAACACCTGGCCCATATCGAAAAAGAATTGCGTAAATACGTCGGCAAGGAACTCGACGAAGCCGTGGCCCAGCGTTTCCTCGCACGCCTGGCTTATGTGCATGTCGACTTTATGAAAGCCGACGACTACGTCGCCCTGGCCGAAAAGGCCGGCAGCGATCAACGCCTGATTGCCTACTTCGCCACCCCGGCGGCGGTGTACGGCGCGATCTGCGAAAACCTGTCCAAGGTCGGCCTGGCGGAAAATACCCGCGTGGTGCTGGAAAAACCCATCGGTTCGGACCTGGAGTCGTCGCGCAAGGTCAACGACGCCGTGGCGCAGTTTTTCCCGGAAAACCGCACCTACCGCATCGACCACTACCTGGGCAAAGAGACGGTGCAGAACCTGATCGCCCTGCGTTTCGCCAACAGCCTGTTCGAAACCCAGTGGAACCAGAACTACATTTCCCACGTGGAAATCACCGTGGCCGAGCAGGTTGGCATCGAAGGCCGTTGGGGCTATTTCGACAAGGCCGGCCAGCTGCGCGACATGATCCAGAACCACCTGTTGCAACTGCTTTGCCTGATTGCCATGGACCCGCCGGCCGACCTGTCCGCCGACAGCATCCGTGACGAGAAGGTCAAGGTGCTCAAGGCCCTGGCGCCGATCAGCCCTGAGGGCCTGACTACCCAAGTGGTGCGTGGCCAGTACATCGCCGGCTACAGCGCCGGTAAAGCCGTGCCGGGTTACCTGGAAGAAGACAACTCCAACACCCAGAGCGACACCGAGACGTTCGTTGCCCTGCGTGCTGATATTCGTAACTGGCGCTGGGCCGGCGTACCGTTCTACCTGCGTACCGGCAAGCGTATGCCGCAAAAGCTGTCGCAGATTGTCATCCACTTCAAGGAACCGTCCCACTATATCTTCGCCCCCGAGCAGCGCCTGCAGATCAGCAACAAGCTGATCATCCGCCTGCAGCCGGACGAAGGTATTTCCTTGCGTGTGATGACCAAGGAGCAGGGCCTGGACAAAGGCATGCAACTGCGCAGCGGGCCACTGCAACTGAATTTTTCCGATACCTATCGCAGCGCACGCATCCCCGATGCCTACGA
Organism: Pseudomonas salmasensis; assembly: GCF_014268375.2. Taxonomy (NCBI): domain Bacteria; kingdom Pseudomonadati; phylum Pseudomonadota; class Gammaproteobacteria; order Pseudomonadales; family Pseudomonadaceae; genus Pseudomonas; species Pseudomonas salmasensis. Next base: position 2,114,531 of record NZ_CP077083.1, on the reverse strand, counting down.
GCGATTGTTGCTGGAAGTGATGCGCGGCAATCAGAACCTGTTTGTTCGCAAAGATGAAATCGAAGCCGCGTGGAAGTGGTGTGACCAGTTGATCGCCGGGTGGAAAAAATCCGGTGATGCGCCCAAGCCGTATGCCGCGGGGTCCTGGGGGCCGATGAGCTCCATTGCACTGATCACGCGGGATGGGAGGTCGTGGTATGGCGATATCTGAATTGAAACTGCCTCAGGGTGTCACTGCCCATGAGTACCGTACGCCTGCGCTGCTGGCCGATGGCCTGGCCAATGACGTGGCCGAGCAACTGCGCGGGGGCATCAGTGCCCGGGGCGAGGCGACGTTGGTGGTGTCCGGTGGCCGCAGCCCCGTGGCGTTTTTCCAGAACCTGGCCAAGCAGGGCCTGGACTGGTCCAAGGTCACCATCACCCTGGCCGATGAGCGCTGGGTGCCGGTCGAACACGCCGACAGCAATGCTGGCCTGTTGAAGCAACACTTGCTGCAAGGCCCGGCGGCCAAGGCGAAGTTCTTGAGCCTGTACAGCCCTGCCGCCAACCTTGAAGACGCTGCCGAGCAGGCCGATCGCCTGCTGGGCGAGTTGCCAGCCATTGATGTGCTGGTGCTGGGCATGGGCGATGACGGCCACACCGCATCGCTGTTCCCCAATAGCCCCAACCTGAGTGAAGCGCTGAAGGCCGACGGTACCCGCCGTTGCTGGCCGATGCTGGCGCCCACTGTGCCGCACCAGCGCCTGACCATGAGTCGTGCGTTGCTGGCCACGGCCAACTACACCGTGCTGTCGATTTCCGGCAGTTCGAAATTGACGACCTTGAGCGCCGCCCTGGCCAGCGACGATGTTGCCGCCATGCCGATTCGCGCGTTTTTGCAACCTACTTTAGAGATTTACTGGTGCCCATGAGCCAAGGATCAGCCGCTATGAAAAGCCCTCAACCGACCGTGTCCATGGCGGATAAAGTTGCCTTGATCGACAGCCTCTGCGCCAAGGCGCGGATCCTGCCGGTGATCACCATTGCCCGCGAGCAGGACATCCTGCCGTTGGCCGACGCCCTGGCAGCCGGCGGTTTGACCGCGCTGGAAGTGACCCTGCGTTCCGAGTTCGGCCTCAAGGCCATTCAGGTCTTGCGCGAGCAACGTCCTGAGCTGTGCACCGGTGCCGGTACCGTGCTTGATCGTCACATGCTCGAAGCGGCAGAAGTGGCAGGCTCGCAATTTATCGTCACCCCCGGCATCACCCGTGACTTGCTGGAAGCCTCGGTGCACAGCCCGATCCCGCTGCTGCCGGGCATCAGCAATGCCTCCGGCATCATGGAAGGCTACGGCCTGGGTTATCGCCGCTTCAAACTGTTCCCGGCTGAAGTCAGCGGTGGCGTTGCGGCCATCAAGGCCCTTGGCGGCCCGTTCGGCGAAGTGAAATTCTGCCCGACTGGCGGCGTTGGCCCGGCCAACATCAAGAGCTACATGGCATTGAAAAACGTGATGTGCGTGGGCGGCAGCTGGATGCTGGATCCGGAGTGGGTCAAGAACGGCGACTGGGCGCGTATCCAGGAAGTCACTGCCCAGGCGCTGGCGCTGCTGGACTGATTTATAGAATCGTTGTTGCTGTGCTTAACGGCATTTTTGCGGCGCACTTGGTCGGTGTGCCGCTTTTTTTTGCCCGTAATTCCTGTAGGAGCGAGCTTGCTCGCGAAAAACGCACAGGCGCTGTGTTTATTCAGGAAGCACACGTTATCGTTGACGTTTTTCGCGAGCAAGCTCGCTCCTACAGTTTTAATCGGTGTTTAGTTGGGTGATTGCGTGGGCCAGCGCATTGATGTCCGCCGCCGACGTCACCAGCCCCGGCGTCTGAGCTTGAAGGCGGTGATCCCGCAATCGCAATACAGTCGCGGGTCATCCGGAGTCAGCACTTCAATTGGGCCTGCACCGCCCGACTCATGCGCCCGAAGTAGCCGTTTTCCAGGTTGATCGGGCCGGGTTCGCACTCATAGCGCTGGGCGAGGGTGTGCCAGTGCGGTTCGTTCTCAGCATTCCTTGGCATGGCGAATCTCTTTAGTGGCGGGGGGCAGGTTTACCGTGTTTGGCGCGCAGCGGTTCGAGCAATTCGGACAGGCCGTTGTGGTCGATTTCCTGCATCAAGGCCAGCAAACCGCCTAGTTCGCCGTGGGGGAAACCTTCACGGGCGAACCAATTCAGGTAGGGCCCAGGCAGGTCGGCAATGATCCGGCCCTTGTATTTGCCGAAGGGCATTTGGCGGGTGATCAGCAGTTCGAGTTTTTCGGGATTCATGAGCGTCGCAGGGTTGAGGCCAGGCTTTCGAAAATACAGGCATTCTGCATGAAGGCCAAATGACAGATCATGCAAATAACCAAGATACAGATGGTTCAATAATTCGTAAGCTATTGAAAATAAACATAAAAATTATTTTTTAAAACCTGGCACGGGCGCTGCAATAACCAAGGCAACCTTCTAACCCGTACAAGGAATTGAAAAATGACTGATATCAACAAAGAATCGATCTCCGTACTCAACGACCTGATCGAGACCAGCATCGACGGCCAAAAGGGTTTCAAGGAATGCGCTGAAGACATCAAGCATCCAGAACTCAAGGCACTGTTTGCCAAGCGCTCCGCTGATTGCGCGACAGCCGCCGCTGAACTGAAAACGGCTGTGCGTGCCTTGGGTGGCGATCCTGAAGATTCCGGCAGCATGGCCGGCGCCCTGCACCGTGGCTGGGTCGACGTGAAGTCGATGGTCACTGGCAAGGACGAAGAGGCGGTATTGAACGAAGCCGAGCGCGGTGAAGACCACGCATTGAAGGCTTACCGTGAAGCGATCGAGAAGATCAACAAGCACAACCTAGTGGGCATTCGTGATTTGGTTGAGCGTCAGTACCACGGCGTACAGCGTAACCACGACCAGGTAAAAGCCCTGCGTAACCAGGCTCGCGCTCAGTCGTAAGCCATACGCTGGACCTAGTGTGGGAGCGGGCTTGCTCGCGAAAGCGGTGGATCAGTTACTGTTGTATTGACTGATCCACCGCATTCGCGAGCAAGCCCGCTCCCACATTTGTTTAATGCAGAGGCTGGAATTCAGATCAGCCGATGCTGATCGGCGGCAACTCGGTCAAGGTCACGACTTGCTGCTTACGCGGTGCCAGAATCTCTGCCTCGCCATCTACCACCAACTCATCGCGCTGGTTGAACACCCGAGTGGCAATGCGCACGCGAAACTTCGGCAGTTTCTCGAGGATTTCCAAGCGCACGGTCAGGGTGTCGCCGATCTTCACCGGTTTCTGGAAGGTCATCTGCTGGCCAATGTAAATCGTGCCCGGCCCAGGCAGCTCGCAGGCCACCGCGGCGCTGATCAGCGCACCGCTGAACATGCCGTGGGCGATGCGCTCCTTGAACATGGTCGCCTTGGCGTATTCGGCGTCCAGGTGCACCGGGTTGTGGTCACCCGACATGGCGGCGAACAGCTGGATATCGCGCTCTTCGACGGTTTTGCTGAAGCTGGCAGTCTGGCCCACTTCAAGCGCTTCGTACGGGGTGTTGGTTACCTGGGTCATCTGAAGGTGCATCCTGTGGCTTAACGGTAATTAATCGGCTGATTTTAAAGCAAAAACTATTCGCAGCGGGCGGGCCTGCGCAACGCCAGCGCCTGGTCGAGCCAGGCCAGCAGGTCGGCGGTGACTTCATCGCGGTTGGTTTCGTTGAACACCTCATGGCGCGCCTGCGGGTAGAGCGTCAATTGCACGTCCTGGCAACCGGCTTCACGCAGGGCGTGGGCCAGGTTCTTGAGACGCTTGCCTTCACTCACCGGATCACAATCGCCGCCCATCACCAGGACCGGCAGGCCAGGATCGATCTGCGCCAGGTTGGAGACTTTGCTGATCTGCTGCAAGCCGCCCAGCAGGTCGATCCACAGTTGATTGGTGCAACGAAAGCCACAGAGTGGGTCGTTGATGTACTTGTCCACTTCAACCGGGTCGCGGCTGAGCCAGTCAAAGGCGGTGCGATTGGGTTTGAAGGCTTTGTTGAATGAGCCGAACGACAGGAAGTCGATCAACGCACTGCGTCCTCGAAGGCCTTGGCGTGCTCGCTCGATGCGCGCAATGATTTGCGCTGCACGGTAGAGGGCCACCGGCTGGAAATTCGAACCGCTGAGTATTGCGCCATGCAAGCTGGCGCTGTGATGCAGCAAATACGCCTGGGAGATATAGCTGCCCATGCTGTGGCCCAGCAGGATGATCGGCAGCCCGGGATGCTGTTGGCCGATGTGCTGATTGAGGCTGGCCAGGTCGCCCACCACTTTGTTCCAGCCATCCGTCTCAGCATACAGCCCAACGGTGCCGGCCTCTGCGGTACGGCCATGCCCACGCTGGTCCAGTGCATACACGCCCAGGCCTGCCGCACACAATGCCTGTGCCAGGCGCGCATAGCGGCCGCCGTGCTCGGCCATGCCATGGGAGAGCATCACCACGGCCCTGGGCGGGCCGTCGGGCAGCCATTGGTTGACGTACAGACGGGTGTGGTCGTTCGCGGTCAGCCATAAGGTGCTGTGGTTCATGGCGGCTTCCTTTGCTCAGGGTGGTTGCATTGTATAGCTCATCCGGCGTGGGGCGGGGTATCTGCCTACGCCTTAGGTGCAAGATTCATACAATCAATGACACAGTTCAGCGTCTTGCCTGTTTGGCCATAGCTGCTAACTTCCCCAAAGCTCCGCTTCTTATTGCTGCACATCTGCATGGCAGCGGCCGGACACACTCAGGTATAGAGGACAAGAATAATGCAACCTGATTTCTGGAATGACAAACGCGCGGCGGGCGTCCCCAATGCCATCGACCTCAGCACCTACAAGTCGGTGATCGAGGTCTTCGAGCGTTCCTGCAAGACCTTCGCCGACCGTCCGGCATTCAGCAGCATGGGCATTACCCTCACCTACGCCGAGCTTGAACGCCAAAGTGCGGCGTTTGCCGGTTACCTGCAGCAGCACACCGACCTCAAGCCCGGCGAGCGCATCGCGGTGCAGTTGCCCAACGTACTGCATTACCCGGTGGCGGTGTTCGGCGCACTGCGCGCCGGGCTGATCGTGGTCAACACCAACCCGCTGTATACCCCGAGGGAGATGCGCCACCAGTTCAAGGACGCCGGTGTGCGCGCGCTGGTCTATCTCAACCTGTTCGGTTCGCGGGTACAGGAGGTGTGCGCCGATACCGAGATCGACTACCTGATCGAAGCCAGGATGGGCGATTTCATGCCCGCCGCCAAAGGCTGGCTGGTCAACACCGTGGTCGACAAAGTCAAGAAGATGGTTCCGGCCTACCACCTGCCGCGGGCAGTGTCGTTCAAGCGCGCCCTGCGCATGGGCGCGGGCTTTGGGGTGACGCGCCACCCGGTGACCCTGGACGATATCGCCGTGCTGCAATACACCGGCGGCACCACCGGCCTGGCCAAGGGCGCGATGCTCACCCACGGCAACCTGGTGGCGAATATGCAGCAGGTGCGGGCGTGCATGTCGCAACTGGGCGACGACGGCCATCCGCTGATCAAGGAAGGGCAGGAGGTGATGATTGCACCGCTGCCGCTGTACCACATCTATGCATTCACGGCCAATTGCATGTGCATGATGGTCTCCGGTAACCACAACGTGCTGATCACTAACCCACGGGACATCGGCGGGTTTATCAAGGAGCTCAAGCAGTGGCAGTTCTCCGGCCTGTTGGGGCTGAACACATTGTTTGTGGCGCTGATGGACCACCCGGACTTCAAGACCCTGGATTTCTCCCACCTGAAGATCACCAACTCCGGCGGCACTGCCCTGGTCAAGGCTACGGCGGAACGCTGGAAGGCGCTGACCGGCTGCGCCATCGGTGAAGGCTATGGCCTCACCGAAACCTCGCCAGTGGCCAGCACCAACCCCTACGGCGGGCTGTCGCGCCTGGGTACCGTGGGCATCCCGGTGCCGGGTACGGCGATGAAAGTCGTGGATGACCTGGGGCAAGAACTGCCGTTGGGCGAGCGTGGCGAGCTGTGCATTCAGGGCCCGCAAGTGATGAAGGGCTACTGGCAGCAACCGGCCGCCACCGCCGAAACCCTGGACGCCGATGGCTGGTTGAAGACCGGTGACATTGCGGTAATCGATACCGATGGCTACATCAGCATTGTGGACCGCAAGAAGGATTTGATCATCGTCTCGGGTTTCAACGTGTACCCCAACGAAATCGAAGACGTGATCATGGCCCACCCGGCCGTGGCCAACTGCGCCGTGATCGGCGTGCCGGACGAGCGCACGGGGGAGGCGGTGAAACTGTTCGTGGTGGCTCGGGCCCAGGGGGTGAGCCTTGAGGAACTGAAAGCGTACTGCAAGGCCAACTTCACCGGGTACAAGGTGCCCAAGCATATTGTGTTGAGGGAGTCGTTGCCGATGACGCCGGTGGGCAAGATCCTGCGCCGGGAGCTGCGCGACATCGCTTGAAATTGAAACAGGGTAAAAAAATGTGGGAGCTGGCTTGCCTGCGATAGCGGTGGATCAGTCAATTCAACAGGTGACTGAAACACTGCTATCGCAGGCAAGCCAGCTCCCACATTGCCATTCTGCACCCTTGAGAGCTTGTTCTAGAGCCATTCCTGGCGTTATAGAATTTTTGCTCTAAAAGTGACCATTGGATATTCTTGAGTCATGTTTATGACTGTAGGGCCCTCTTTTGGCTCTAGGCGGCCCTTGGCAAAGCTGCTACTCTCGGCGCGCTTTGTGACTTCTAGGCCTGCTTGAAAGCGCCAGACTCACCTAAAAACATACACCAATAATAATCGCATCAAATGCGATGATGAATTCGCGTCGCTGAGGAGTGGGCTTCCATGAATGAAGACTTTTGGAAGGATAAGTACCCCGCCGGGATTGCTGCACAGATCAATCCAGACGAGTATCCGAATATTCAGGCGGTACTGAAGCAGTCCTGCCAGCGCTTCGCTAACAAACCGGCTTTCAGCAACCTGGGCAAGACAATCACCTACGGTGAACTGTACGAATTGTCCGGCGCATTCGCCGCGTATCTGCAACAGCATACCGACTTGAAGCCTGGCGATCGAATCGCCGTGCAACTGCCCAACGTCCTGCAATACCCGGTCGCCGTATTCGGTGCTATCCGCGCCGGCCTGATCGTGGTCAACACCAACCCGCTGTACACCGCGCGGGAGATGGAACACCAATTCAATGATTCGGGGGCCAAGGCCCTGGTTTGCCTGGCCAACATGGCGCACCTGGCTGAAAAAGTCGTGCCCAAGACCGCCGTCAAACATGTGATCGTCACCGAAGTCGCCGACCTGCTCTCGCCGTTCAAGCGCGTGCTGATCAACAGCGTGATCAAGTACGTGAAGAAAATGGTCCCGGCCTATCATCTGCCCCAGGCCATCAAGTTCAACGATGTACTCGCCAAGGGCCATGGCCAGCCGGTCAACGATGCCAGCCCGGCCAGCGGCGATGTGGCCGTGTTGCAATACACCGGCGGTACTACCGGCGTGGCCAAGGGCGCGATGCTGACCCACCGCAACCTCGTGGCCAACATGCTGCAATGCAAGGCGCTGATGGGCTCCAACCTCAACGAAGGCTGCGAGATCCTGATCACGCCGCTGCCGCTGTACCACATCTATGCCTTCACCTTTCATTGCATGGCGATGATGCTGATCGGCAACCACAACATCCTGATCAGCAACCCGCGCGACCTGCCGGCGATGGTCAAGGAACTGTCGAAGTGGAAGTTCAGCGGCTTCGTCGGCCTCAACACCCTGTTCGTGGCGCTGTGCAACAACGAAGGTTTCCGCAAGCTGGACTTCTCTGCGCTGAAAGTCACCCTGTCGGGCGGCATGGCGTTGCAACTGGCGGCGGCGGAGCGTTGGAAGGCCGTGACCGGCTGCGCGATCTGCGAAGGCTACGGCATGACCGAAACCAGCCCGGTGGCCACGGTCAACCCGATCCAGCACATCCAGATCGGCACCATTGGCATTCCGGTGCCTTCCACCGTGTGTAAAGTCATCGCCGACGACGGCACCGAGCTTGCACTGGGTGAAACCGGCGAGCTATGTGTGAAAGGTCCGCAAGTGATGAAGGGCTACTGGCAGCGCCAGGACGCCACCGACGAGATGCTCGACAGCGAGGGCTGGCTGAAAACCGGCGACATCGCGATCATCCAGCCAGACGGCTACATGCGTATCGTCGACCGCAAGAAGGACATGATTCTGGTCTCCGGTTTCAACGTCTACCCCAACGAGCTGGAAGACGTGCTGGCGGGCCTGCCGGGCGTGCTGCAGTGTGCGGCCATCGGCGTACCGGATGAAAAATCCGGCGAGCACATCAAGCTGTTCATCGTGGTCAAGCCAGGGGCTACGCTCACCAAGGACCAGGTGATGGAACACATGCGCGCCAACGTCACCGGCTACAAGGTGCCCAAGGCCGTGGAGTTCCGTGATGCGTTGCCGACCACCAACGTGGGCAAGATCTTGCGGCGTGAATTGCGGGATGAAGAGCTGAAGAAACTCGGTCTTAAAAAGTAACCCATAAAAAAACCCCGCTGATGCGGGGTTTTTTATGTAGGAGCGAGCTTGCTCGCGAAAAACGTCAACGGTAACGCGTGCTTCCTGGATAAACGCGGTGCCTGTGAGTTTTTCGCGAGCAAGCTCGCTCCTACAAAAAGCCTGTCAGGGCAGCCCGCACGGTTTTTACAGGGCGAACTGCGCGAAGCTCACACCCGCACCGGCGGGGCGTACGTCCTTCAAGAACGAATCCTTGTCGGCACTCAACTCCAGGGTAATCTCCGGTTTGCGCTTGCCCGCATTGCGCACCACCAGCCCTTCGAGTTTTTCACGCAGGAACACGGTCGGCACCTTCAGGTGCAGCAACTGGTCGGTGTCGGCGTTGTGCATCAACAGGTGGACCCACTCGTACTGGCCCACGGCAATGCGCCCCACCGGCAGGTCGAACCACCAGATGTTGCGTTTGCGGTCCAGGTCGGTGAAGTGGCAGTTGTTGACGCCGAGTACGGCACCGCCCAGTTCCTGGTTTCTGCGGGCAATGGCCTGTGCTTTATTGAGTTTCATAACCTTCCTACGGGATCTGTTATTCAGCGTTGCAGCCTGAATGTGCCGGGCATTCTCGTGGGTTGGCTGCAAAACATAAAGCCAAACCTGCCGTATTCGATGAAATGCTTGCGCAAAAATAATTGAAACTCTGCCGCTGCGCTTCAGGTCAACCGCTACGTAGTGACCATAAACCATTTGATTGTTATCAGGAGTAATACCATGAGCAGCACTTCCGATAAGGTAAAGGGCTTGGCGAACGAGGCTGTCGGTAACATCAAGCAAGGCGTCGGTAAAGTCACAGACAACGACAAACTGCGTGCTGAAGGCGTGATTCAAGAGAAGAAAGGCGAAGCGCAGCAAGCAGTGGGCAAGACCAAGGACGCAGTGAAAAAAGCCACTGAGTAACACGTCCTGGCGGGCAGCCCCCAGCAGCCCGACGGCCATCCACGGATGGCCGTTTTTGTATCCGGTGCTGCAACTAAACTTTCGAAATTGTTTCAAAGTCGCCAAATGGGCTACTTTGATGTAGAAAACGGCCCCTGAGTCGCCCACGAACTCAACCTCTTTGCGGCGAAAGGAGACGCTATGCTTTTTCCGGTACTCGATGGTCTCAAGCTGCACAAGGTGCTGGTACGCACCATCAAGGAATTCGTCGATGACGAGATGCCTACCTACGCCTCGGCACTGGCCTACCAGATGCTGTTCTCGTTGTTTCCGTTCCTGCTGTTCCTCATTGCCCTGATCGGCTTCCTGCACCTGCCGGACTTCTTCAGTTGGCTGCGCCTGCAATCGGAACTGGTGTTGCCTCCCCAGGCGCTGGAGCAGGTCAACCCGGTGATCGACCAGTTGCAGCAGTCCAAGGGTGGCTTGCTCTCGGTGGGTATCGTCATCGCGCTGTGGACGGCCTCTGCGGGCGTGCGCCTGATGATGAGCGCCATGAACGCCGCCTACGACGTGGTTGAAGGGCGGCCGATCTGGAAGCGTTTCCCGCTGTCGATCTTCTACACCGTGGGCATCGCCGGCATGCTGCTGGCCGCCGCCGCGCTGATGGTGCTGGGCCCGCAAGTGATGGAGTGGCTGGCCGGGCAGATCGGCATGCAGGAATTCGTGGTCACGCTGTGGACCATCCTGCGCTGGCCGCTGATTGTGATCTTGCTGATGTTCGCCGTGGCCCTCATGTACTACGTGATGCCAGACGTTGAGCAGGAATTTCGCTTTATCACCCCCGGCTCCGTCTTGGCCGTGGTGGTATGGATCGTCGCCTCCCTGGGCTTTGGCTACTACGTCAAGACCTTCGCGGACTACAACGCCATGTATGGCAGCATAGGTGCGATCATTGTCTTGCTCCTGTATTTCTACATCTCTGCCGCCGTACTGCTGCTGGGCGCAGAGATGAACGCCGTGATCGAACACATGTCTGCCGAGGGCAAGGACCCTGGCGAAAAGGAAATAGGCGAGCCGGGCCACACCGATGAAAAACAACACGTCTCTGGCCTAGGCCGGGACCACTCCAAGCCCATGACCGAGCCTGAGCAATGATCCGTGAAATCCTGAAAATGGGCGACGAGCGCCTGCTGCGTATCGCCCCGCCGGTGCCGCCGGAAATGTTCGACAGCCCTGAGTTGTGGCAACTGATCGACGATATGTTCCAGACCATGGAGCACGTGGGCGGTGTTGGCCTGGCTGCGCCGCAGATTGGTGTGGACCTGCAATTGGTGATCTTCGGTTTCGAGGCCAGCGAACGCTACCCTGACGCACCGCCGGTGCCGCAGACCATCCTGATCAACCCGCTGATCACACCGCTCAGCCCGGTGCTGGAGGAGGGCTATGAAGGTTGCCTGTCGGTGCCGGGCCTGCGCGGCGCCGTGAACCGTTACCAGCAGATCCGCTACGAAGGGTTCGACCCCAAAGGCGAGCCGATCGTACGCTTTGCCGACGGCTTCCATGCGCGGGTGGTGCAGCATGAGTGCGACCATTTGATCGGCCGGCTGTACCCGTCCCGGATCACCGATTTCAGCAAATTCGGGTTTATTGAAGTGATGTTCCCGGAGCTGGACCCAACGGCCGACGAATAACGTTACTGGCACACCTACAGTTCAACTGTGGGAGCTGGCTTGCCTGCGATGGCGGTGTATCAGCTACAAATAAGGTGGCTGGCCCACCGCTATCGCAGGCAAGCCAGCTCCCACATGGGGTCAGCGTTTATCCAGGGCATTGAGCCCCATCGCAATCATCGGTTTATTACGCTTGTAACGCACCAGCCGTTCACTCAGCGATTGCGGCAAAACTGTGTCCTGGCTGAACCCCATCCCCTGATACAACCGTTCCAGGTCTGGATGGCACAGCAACCAGACCGTCCCCTCACAATCCGCCACGGCCTCGCCAATCAGTCGCGCCGCCAGCCCCTGGCCACGATGAGTCGGCGCCACAAACACCCCCGTGAGCCACTGCCCACCCACCACCGGGCTCAGGCACACACCGGCCACAATCTCGCTGTCGCGCGCCACCCACAATTGCCCGTCCTTGAGTGCCTTCATCGACGAGTCATGGCTGCGGTAAAACTTGTTCAGTAAGGGCCATAGCGGCGGCGCCAGCCGTTCGATGTGCATGTCAAAACCACTCAGAGGGCGAGGCGCGCATTGTAGCCTCTGCGGTACTTGCATGTGGTTATATAAAAATACGTTTTAAGTATTATTAAAGCATAAGCCGCCTTGTTAGGATCGCTTCACCGGAACACCGGACATACCACGCAACCTATTAAGAAGGAGCCACTATGTCCGGCGCCGCTTGCACCGCCCCCTCAACTCCCGTGCTCACGCCGAAGACATCGCCTGTTATCGGCCCTGAACCCCATGCACCTCCCACCCTGGCTGTGCCCACTCGGAACCTGTTGTGAATCGAACCACCAAGAGGCGACTTATGAAAGCAATCAAACACCTGCTGGGCAGTTCGCTGCTGGCATTGGCGGTATTGGCGCAGCCCACCTCAGCGGCCGAACCTTCCACGTTGCGCATCGGCTACCAGAAAAGCTCGGTCAGCATGGTGCTCGCCCGTGAGCACAAGCTTTTTGAAGCGGCGCTGCCCGGCACCCAGGTGCAGTGGACTGAGTTTCTCGGCGGCCCGCCGCTGATCGAAGCGCTCAACGCCGGCAGCCTGGACATCGGCAACATTGGCGATATCCCGCCGATCTTCGCCCAGGCGGCCGGGATCGACTTGCAGTATTTCGCCGTCGAGCCTAACGAAGGCAAGACCGAAGCGGTGCTGGTGCCCAAGGCCAGTACGGTGCAGACCGTGGCTGAACTCAAGGGCAAGCGCGTGGCGTTGCTCAAGGGCTCCAGTGCACACAACTTGTTCCTCAAGAGCCTGCTGCGCGCCGGGTTGCAGTGGAAGGATGTGAACGTGGTGTACCTGTCGCCTTCCGACGGCCGTGCCGCATTCGAACAAGGCAAGGTGGACGCTTGGGTGGTGTGGGACCCGTACTACTCGGCCGCCGTGATCGACGGCTCGGCACGCGTGCTGGGGGATGGGCAAGGGTTGAACCCTGCGGGCAGTTTCTTCGTGGTCAACCACCCGTTTGCCAAGCAGCACCCCGAGGCCATCGCCACGATTATCCAGACACTAGGCAAGGCGCAGCGCCTTTCGCTTGACCAGCCCGATGCGAGCATCGCGCTGATGGCCGGCACTTTGGGGCTGCAACCGGCGGTGGTCAAAAGCTACTTCGAACATCGCTCCCCTGAACCGATCCGCCCCTTGGAGGCCATCGACATTGCCAACCAGCAACGCACCGCTGACCTGTTTTTTGCCAACGGCCTGATCCCGAAAAAAGTCGATGTGCAGCAGGTGGTCTTCAAGCCTCTTGATCGTCCATGAGCCAGAGCCCTGAAACGATGCCATCAGCCGCGCGAGCGGGCGAGCAGGGGGCGCCCTTCATTGACGAGTACCCGGAATGGCAAAGGTGTATGCAAACTCAATGGGCGCTTCTGACGTTTTGACAGTGAAGTTCACTTTGCCAGTGAATATTCCTGAAGCTTTATTGTAATAAACAGCGTAGGTACCGCTGTCTGAGTAATAGAATTTTCCATTGGGTGATTCGATTTTGGCGTAGAACGTGTAGGGGATGGAGCCGTCATCGGTAAACGTGCCCTCTGAGTCTCCTTCTTTGGCCTCCACCACTAAAGTGACTCTTAGTTTTATGCCGTCTGGTTTATCAAGGGATGCGTTTAACTGTAAGTTTGGGCCTACTTCATAAAGAATGACCGATTCAGCCTTGAAGGCAAACTCTAAAGGTCGTGTAACTTCAAGAGATCCCGTTGTGTAATTTTTTAACATGACTAAGTTCTCTCTGTGAGAGTGAGTATCGGAATGCAGCGTTTTCTGCAGGCGAGACGTGATTATGCGCTGGGGTGATAGTATTTCAACTGTCAGGTCTGACAGTGTCGCTGTCCACTTGTGTGGCTTATTGTAGGGGGTTTTAATTGCTGTTACTGAGCAGGCTTATTGCTAGTTGCTATAATGACGCGGCAGGAAAAACTATTCGTTGCGGGTTGTTGTATCAGTAGCGTCGGCAGTCAGTTCAGTTCGACGCTGCAATTGCAATAACCGAACACTGCGCTGATCCCCTGTGAAAAAAAGATTCAACTGTGGGAGCGGGCTTGCTCGCGAATGCGGTGCTTGAGCCAACTTATCAGTGACTGACACTCTGCTTTCGCGAGCAAGCCCGCTCCCACAGTTGCTCTGCTGTGTGGCTCAGATCGCGGCCAGGGTTTCTTTGCTTGTCTGGGCTGGCGAAGCAGTGGCCTTCGCCGCTACCTGCTGCTGTTGCTGCTCCTTCAAGCGCTCGGCCACTTGTTTGGCGATGGCGTCTTGTTGTTCCTGGGGCATTGCCTGCACGTGTTCTTCGGTCAGCCATTGTTCCTTGAGCAACTGTTCACGAATACGTTCGGCCGGGGATTTGCTCATGTATTCGGTGAACTCAGTACGCGCCCCGTTAGTCGTGGCCTGTAACTGCACGCGAGTCTTGGCGAAGGCTTCGTCGATGCGATCGCTGGCCTTGTCCAATTCCTTCTGAGCGGCCGGCACCGTGACGCTGTGTTGCGCAGCCTGCAGGGCGCCGCTATAGAGCGCACTGGCGGCGGCGTTGGCGGGGTCCATGTCGGGTCGTGTGATCTGTTGCACGTTCGACGCCGCTTGAGTGTTGTTAACCAGCATGATCGGTCACCTATGAAAATAGACGGTGCGACAGCTGGAGCAAATACTGTGCCGGATGCCAAACCCCAGTGTTTACTGGGGCTGGCGCAGCCGGCGCGGCAAGCCGTCTCCCTTGTGCGGCCAACCGTTGCCGTCAGTGAGCGATGTTCTCCAGCGCCAGGTTCCGCGTGCGCGGCCCAAACCAGCTGATAGTAATCATCACAATCAACATGCTGCTGGCAATAAACGCCAACACACCCGGCGTGCCCAGGTGCTCAAGGATAAAGCCGATCAACAGGCTGCTGAACACCGTGGACAAACGGCTGAACGAATAACAGAACCCCACCGCCCGCGCACGAATATTGGTGGGGAACAGTTCGCTCTGGTACGAGTGATAGCTGAAGCTCAGCCAGGCGTTGCAGAAGGTAATCATCACCCCGCAGAAAATCAGCCCTGACGCGGTGGTTTGCAGGGCAAACAGGCTGCCGAAGATCACCGCCCCCATGGCCGAGCCGACAATCTGCCATTTGTTTTCAAAGCGGTTGGCCACCTTGACGAACAACAGCGGGCCCAGCGGGTAGGCGAGGGTGATGATGAAGGCGTAGAGCAGGCTGTGGGTCACGCTGACACCCTGGCCCGAGAGCAACGCCGGCAGCCAGTTGCCAAAGCCGAAGAAGCCGATGGCCTGGAATACATGGAACACGATCAGCATCAAGGCGCGGCGACGGTAGGGCGGTTGCCAGATATCGGCGAAACGGCCACTGCCCTGCACGCTGATTGCTTCGGGCTCCGGCTCGTCCAGCGGCTTGCCATGATCCTTTTGGCAGCGTGCTTCCAGGGTGTTCAGGATCGTGTCGGCCTCTTCGAACCGCCCCTGTTGTGCAAGCCAGCGCGGTGACTCCGGCAGGCGCTTGCGCAGTTGCCAGATAAACAGCGCAAACACCGCACTTGAGAGCACCACCCAGCGCCAGCCCGCGATACCCAACGGCGCCTGTGGCACCAGCCACCACGACATCAAGGCCACGGCTGGCACCGACAAAAACTGGATAAAAAATGCGAAGGCAAACGCCGAACTGCGCATGCGCTTGGGCACCAGTTCCGAGAGGTAGGCATCGATGGTCACCAGTTCGATACCCAGGCCAATGCCCACCAGAAAGCGCATGCAAATGATGCCCGCGGCCGAGGTTTGAATGCCCATCAACACCGTGGCCACCGTGTACCAGACCAACGCAAAGGTAAAGATCGCCCGGCGCCCGAAGCGGTCGGCGATGGGGCTGAGCAGGCTGGCGCCGAGGAACAGGCCCAGGAACGTGGCCGAGGCGAACGCGGCCTGGTCCGAGAAGCCAAACACACCTTCGCTGCCGGTATGAAAAATCCCGTCGCTGATCAGGCCAGGGCTGATATAGGCGGTCTGGAACAGGTCATACAACTCGAAAAAGCCGCCGATGGAAAGCAACGCCACCAGGCGCCAAATAGTGGCGACGGCGGGGAGGCGGTCGATGCGGGCGCTGATGTGGGCGGCTCGGGTGGGGTCTGAGACGCAGGCGGCGAGTGTGGGCATGAATAACCTTCAGTTAGCAGCGAGTTGGAAGCTTCGAGCTTTAAGCCAAACCGCTATTGGGCGTGGAGCTTAACGCGCGCAACTGCTTCTCTAATTGTGGCCGTCGAGAGCGAACGTCTTGAAACCGGCGTGCTGGCTGAGGCGTTGGTAATAGGCCGCGATGGCGGGGCAGGGTGGCCGCTCCATGGGTGTCATCTGCCACCGATGTACCGAAAGGCCTATCAAGATGTCAGCGAGGGTGAACTCTTCGCCGGCGACGTAGGCACAGGTTTTGGCCAACTGTTGTTCCAGCAAGGCCATCTTGTCATTCCAGGCCTGCACACCCGCCTGGATGCGTTGCGGGTCCTGATAGTCCGGGTTTTGACGCACCAATGCGTGGAACGCATAGCCCCACGAAGGGTTGAGCTCGGTGGCTTGCCAGTCCATCCACTGTTCGACCCGTGCACGCAAGGCAGGCTCAACGGGTAGCAAGTCATGGCGCTGATAGAGGCCGACCAGGTAGCGGCAAATGGTATTGGACTCCCACAGCACGCCATGGTCGTCGATCAGCACCGGTACCTGGGCGTTGGGGTTCAAGGCGAGGAAATCGGGGGATTGGGTAGGCTTGAAACCGATGCCCCAGTCTTCGCGCACATAGTCGATGCCCAGCTCCTGGCAGGTCCAGAGTACTTTGCGCACGTTGATGGAGGAGGTGCGGCCCAGGATTTTCAGTGAATGGCCCATGGTGCTTCCCTGAAGATGACGAGATGACAAGGGCAATTTAGCAGGCGTCGCGGGCTACGACGAGTGTTTGGGCGGTTAGGATTAACGTATCGCTCGCGGGAGTCGAGAAGGCGTTTCAAGAACGTGCAGGCTTTGAATGTTAAAGCCCGCACGTAGCAGCAGGATCACTCTTCACTAAAGTTGTTCACGTTGAAAGTGCCCACAAATTCACTTCCCCGAGAGATGAAGGAGAAGTTTCCTGTGAGGTGCTGGGCTTGTCTTATAAGTGTAATGTTAAAGGTTCCGCTTTCGGCATCATAAGCGATACCTTCATTACCTATGTAATGGTCGAAATAGGCGAAAGGAACTCTTTCGGGTATAGGGCCAAGTTCACCTTTGCTCTCGCCATCCGGTGCTGGCAGTACCAGTCCAACCTGCAGAACTTCATCTTCCTTATCCTCGATATAGCAACGGCCCATGACTAGAAGGGTTTGTGTTCTATCGTATAAAAAGATTTGGGTGGCAGCGAACTCGCCATAGGGAGATTTGCTAAGCGTGAAGCTCGCTGTTGATCTGTGACGTTTTCTTTTTTTAGCGTCCATAGTGCAGGCCTCTTTTGAAGTAGTAAGAACCACTGTTGAGTGCAAGCGGTAATTCGATTAAATGACGGACTTTCAAAGGTGTCTACTGGTAGATCTCACAGTTGTTATGCTGTATTTCAAGGAATAGGGTGAAGGGTTTTGACGCTGCGATCCGTGGTGGCTAACGCAGTAAATTAAGAAGGCTTGCTGCCGATTTCGAAGTCTGAGTCACTGGAAACATCGACTGACGGACGGCTATCGGGAGCAAGCCCCTCCCACTCTTTGGCCGATAGAGGTCTTAACAGCGTGGTGCGTGCTGGTCCATGGCCTTGCCCACCAGCAATACGCTCAGCTCGCTCAATTGATGAATGGCCAGGGCCACATCGCGGTGTTTGCCGGTGAGGTCATCGGACAGGTCGAGCAGGAGGGTACTGACGGAACAGACGGTTTCGTAGCTGTTGGCCAGCAGGGTTTCGGTGGAAACATCGGGGATGAGTGTGAAGAGGGTGGTGGGCGGCGTATCGATTTGTTTGATCATTAGAGCATCCTGGAATGGGCTGCCGCCGTATCGCTACTAAACGAGGGTGGCAACTGTACGCAGGTTAGTAGACCGGTGGACACTCAAAGCCGGCGCACCCGAAAGTGCCCTACGCACAGCCGCCATTAACGCGGGCAGACTTATGCACTTAGAGTGACCGAACTCGGGCTACTAAACCCGATCACCGAGAAATTCAGCGACCGTCAAACCTTAGAGACCGCCACCGAGGCGCACAAGCCGGCGGATTCTGACGTAAGCGTAGGCAGCGGAGCAAGGCGCTTGCTGCAATGTCAGTCACTTCCTACAGGCGTCCCACAGCGCTCTGACTGCTCTTACACGATTACGTAGGAATTCTGAGTTTCAGGTGGTTCAGTTAAAGATTGATTGACTGACCCACCGCCTTCGCGAGCAAGCCCGCTCCCACAGGGATCTGTGCCAGGCGCTGATTCTTTGGACACTACATGGCCCATGTGGGAGCTGGCTTGCCTGCTCCCACATTGAGTGCGTTCGGCTCGACGCTCAGGTGCTTTCGCGCACCTGCAACTCAAACCCCATATCCACCACCGGCTTGGCCACCTTGTTGCCCGCCATGATCGTCAGCAGATGCTCCGCCGCTCGGCGCCCGATGGCTTCCCGTGGCGTGCTGATGCTGCTCAGGCGCGGCACCATGAAGGACGAGGCGGGTAGGTCGTTGAAGCCCAGCACGGCTACACGTTCCGGCACCTTGATGCCGTGGCGCAAGGCTTCGAGCAGGGCGCCCTGGGCCAGGTCGTCGTTGCCGAAGAAGATCGCGTCCACATCCGGGTGGGCGGCCAGCAGTTGCAAAAACAGTTCGCCACCCAGGCCCACGGAGGACGGGCGTGGCGTCAGCAGTTCCAGCGCCGGGTCGTACATGCCTGCTTGCTGCAAGGCGCGACGAAAGCCTTCGCCACGCAACAAGGTGCGTTGGTCCAGTTGTGCGCCGATATAGGCCAGGCGCTTGCGACCCCGGGACAGCAAGTGCGCCGCCGCTGTCTCACCGGCGGCCAGTTGCGAGAAGCCCACGCAGTTCACCCCAGCATTGGGATCCAAATCCATCATGTACACGCAGGGCACATTGCTGGCCTCGACCATTCGTCGCGCGCTTTCGGTGCGGTCAAAGCCGGTCAGCAACAAACCCCGTGGCTGGTAGGCCATGTAGTTGCGCAGCAGGTCTTCTTCTTCATCGCGCGAATAATGGGAGTTGCCGATCAGTACTTCAAAGCCCTTGGGCCGCAGTACCTGATGGATCGCTTCCAGGGTTTCGATAAACAGCAGGTTGGAGAGTGACGGCACCAGCACCACCACCGAATGGCTCTGCGCCGAGGCCAGGGCGCGGGCGGCGGGGTTGACCACGTAGCTCAGTTCGGCGGCGGCCTGTTGCACCTTTTCTACCAGTTCGGTGGCCACCGTGCTGATACCGCGCAAAGCACGGGAGGCAGTAATCGGACTGACGCCAGCCAGGCGGGCAACTTCGTTCAAGGTGGGGCGACCCGTTGTGCGGGTATTTTTATCGTTCTTAGAGGTCATCAGGCAGCTTGCCAAACAAAAATCGAGGCACTAAGGTAGCGCTGTCTCCAAAGGGCTGCAAATTATTGAACCTAGGGTTGCCTGATCCGGTTCGAATGATTGGAGCAGATGCACGCGTCACTCCATAAAAATGACAAGTCGGCGCGGGAAAAGCCTGTTTTTGCACTAGCCTTACGCTATGCAAAGGTAGCGCTATCTGCGTCCTGAGGTGTTTCATGAGTCAACCTGTTACCGCCCTGGTCATCATGGGTGTTTCTGGCTGTGGCAAGTCCAGCGTCAGCCAAGCCCTGTGCGCCCTGAACGGCGCCACTGCCATTGAAGGCGACAGCTTTCACCCTGCCGCGAACATCGAAAAGATGAGCGCCGGCCACCCCCTCAACGACGACGACCGCGCCGGCTGGCTCGACATCCTGTGCGATGAACTGCGCCGCGCGTTGAAAGCCGGCGAGCATCCCGTACTGACCTGTTCGGCCCTGAAGAAAAAATACCGTGACCACCTGCGCGAAGCCGCGCCGGGCCTGGGTTTTGTCTTCCTGGAGCTGACCCGCGAAGTCGCCGCCGACCGCGTGTCTCACCGCCCCGGCCATTTCATGCCGGCAAGCCTGATCGACAGCCAGTTCGCCACCCTTGAATCGCCCAAGGGCGAGCCGCTGACCCTGGCGCTCAACGCCAGTGAAGACAGCGTCGAGGAACTGGCCAACCAGACCAACGCTTGGTGGCACAAGCACGGCTTTGAACCTACTCATTAATTTTTTGCCGGAAAGATAGCGCTATCCCCGGCAGGAAGTTCAACACCCGCTTTAATAACAACAACAAACAGGAGAGACCCCCCATGTTTGGCATGTCCCACGAGTCTTACCTGCTGCTAGATGCAGTAGTCACTATCATCGGGTTGATCGTACTGATCACCAAGTTCAAGGTGCACCCGTTCATTGCACTGATCATCGCGGCCGGCTTCCTTGGCCTGACCTCGGGCATGCCCGTGGACAAGATCATCAAGGCGTTCCAGGACGGTTTCGGCGGGGTGCTCGGCTTTGTCGGCATCATCCTCGCGCTGGGCACGATGCTCGGCAAGATGATGGCCGAGTCCGGCGGTGCCGATCAGATCGCCCAGACCCTGATCCGCGCCTTCGGCAAGGAAAAGGTCCAGTGGGCGATGATGTTCGCCGCGTTCCTGGTGGGCATCCCGCTGTTCTTCGAGATCGGCTTTGTGTTGCTGATCCCGCTGGTGTTTATCGTCGCCCGACGTACCGGCGTGTCGCTGATCAAGATCGGTATCCCGCTGCTCGCTGGCCTCTCGGCGGTGCACGGCCTGGTGCCACCGCACCCGGGCCCGCTGCTGGCCATCGGTGTGTTCGGCGCCGATATCGGCAAGACCATCCTGTATGGCCTGATCGTTGCCCTGCCGACCGCCATCATTGCCGGCCCGATCTTCGGTACGTTCATCGCCAAGTACATCCCCGGTAATCCGTCCCAGGAACTGGTGGACCAACTGGTCCGCGAGACCGATAACAAGTCGCTGCCCAGCTTCAGCATCACCCTGATCACCGTGCTGCTGCCGGTGTTCCTGATGCTGCTCAAAACCTTTGCCGACATCGCGTTTGCCGAAGGCAACGTGGTGCGCAACTGGATGGACATGATCGGCCACCCGATCACCGCACTGTTGCTGGCCTTGCTGTTGTCGCTGTACACCTTTGGCCATCGCCAGGGCATCCACTCCAAGCAGATCCTCAAGTTGCTCGACGCCAGCCTTGCGCCGACCGCCGCGATCATCCTGATCATCGGTGCCGGTGGCGGCTTCAAGCAGATGCTGGTGACCAGCGGCGTGGGTGACGTGATCGGCCATATGGCGGTGAACGCGCAGATCAACCCGATCCTGCTGGCGTGGCTGGTGGCAGCGGTGATTCGGATTGCCACCGGTTCAGCCACGGTCGCGACCATTACCGGCGCAGGCATTGTGGTGCCGGTGGTGGGCATGATCCCTGGGGTTAACCGCGAGTTGCTGGTGCTGGCGACGGGCGCAGGTTCGTTGATCCTGTCTCACGTCAACGATGCGGGGTTCTGGCTGGTCAAGCAGTACTTCAACATGACCGTGGCCGAGACGTTCAAGACCTGGACGGCGATGGAAACCATTCTGTCGATCGTGGCGCTGATCTTCATCATGTTGCTGTCGTTGGTGGTGTAAGCCACACCCCAAAGCAAGGGTGGGAACTGATCAAATGTGGGAGCTGGCTTGCCTGCGATAGCGGTAGTGAATCCAACACTGCCATCGCAGGCAAGCCAGCTCCCACATTCATTGGGTTTCTTCAGGGGGGCAGGTCAGGCTTTGCTGACCAACCCATCCGCCCTGAACATCCCGCGAATCCCGCGCACGGCCTGGCGAATCCGGTCCTGGTTTTCGATCAGCGCAAAGCGCACATGATCGTCGCCATACTCACCAAAGCCGATGCCCGGCGACACACACACCTTCGCTTCCAGCAGCAGTTTCTTGGCAAACTCCAGCGAGCCCATGGCCGCGTACTGCTCGGGAATCTTGGCCCAGACATACATCGACGCCTTCGGGTTCTCCACCATCCAGCCCAGCTCATGCAGGCCCTTGACCAGCACATTGCGGCGCTGGCGGTACTGCTCGGCGATGTCTTTGACGCACTGTTGGTCGCCTTCCAGCGCCGCAATCGCCGCCACTTGCAGCGGGGTGAAGGTGCCGTAGTCGTGGTAGCTCTTGATGCGCGCCAGGGCGTTGACCAGTTCCGGGTTGCCCACCATGAAGCCGATGCGCCAGCCGGCCATGTTGTAGCTCTTGGACAGGGTGAAAAACTCCACCGCAATGTCCTTGGCGCCGGGCACTTGCATGATCGACGGGGCTTTCCAGCCGTCGTAGACGATGTCGGCGTAGGCCAGGTCGTGCACCACCAGTACGTCGTACTGCTTGGCCAGGGCGATCACCCGTTCGAAGAAGTCCAGTTCCACACACTGCGCGGTCGGGTTGGACGGGAAGCCGAGGATCATCATCTTCGGCTTGGGGATCGAGCCGCGAATCGCGCGCTCCAGCTCAGCAAAGAAATCCACGCCGGGTATCAACGGCACCGAACGCACTTGGGCGCCGGCAATCACTGCGCCGTAGATATGAATCGGGTAGCTGGGGTTGGGCACCAGTACGGTATCGCCCTGGTCCAGGGTGGCCAGCATCAAGTGCGCCAGGCCTTCCTTGGAACCGATGGTCACGATGGCTTCGGACTCCGGGTCGATATCCACCGCGTAACGGTCCTTGTACCAGCGCGAAATCGCCCGGCGCAGGCGCGGAATGCCTTTGGAGGTGGAGTAGCCGTGGGTGTCTTCACGCTGGGCGACGGTGACCATTTTCTCCACGATATGAGGAGGCGTGGCGCCGTCAGGGTTACCCATGCTCAAGTCGATGATGTCTTCGCCGCGCCGACGCGCAGCCATCTTCAGCTCGGCAGTGATATTGAAAACATAGGGGGGGAGTCGATCTATGCGCGCAAAGCGGCGCGGCGAACCTTGGTCTGCCATTGTTGCCTCGAGGTACGTAAGCGCCCGGAACCGTCCGAGCGACGTCGGCCACTGCGGTGGCCTGCGGGGCAGACAATACGGGCGATGATGGTCCGTTGTCCAGATACGTATGAAATTTTTCTACATGGAGTACGACGCGGATATGCCCCTATACTCGATGCGGGTTTGTTCCCTCATAAGAAGGAGACTGTTCGTATGGATCAGCAGACAAAACAACCGTTGGAGCCACGCCTGGAAGCTGGCAAGGCCCTGGTGATCGCCGGGGTGCAAGGGCGATATTCGAAGGCCACCGTGGGCGATATCCCACGGCTGTGGGAATTGTTCGATACCTGCATCAAGGACATCAAGAAGCGCGTCGGCGGTGTGACCTATGGGGTGTGCCATAACCCGCATCACGGCGAATTCGATTACCTGGCAGGGGTTGAAGTCCCGGCTAAAAAGGACGTGCCGAGCAATTTCGAGTACATCGAAATCCCGCCGCTCAACTATGCCGTGTTCCCCCACTACGGGCCGGTGCAGGCGCTTGAGCAAACCTACGAGCGCATCATGTTTGAATGGCTGCCGCATTCGGGCTACAAGGTCATGGGTGCGGATTTCGAGCGCTACAGCGCGGATTTCGATGCCAGGAAGGGCACGGGGACGGTGGAAATCTGGCTGCCGATCGGGGAGCGGGGCTGACACTGCACCGGATGTCACGTAAACAGAACATGTTTACGTGACATTGCCGCTATGGATCAAGCCTGAAACCCAACCGACGCTCATACCCCACGCGGCCCTTGTACGCCTCACCGCGATCCACCCATCCCGCCCCCAGGTACAACCCCATCGCCGCCAGGTTGTGGGCATCCACCGACAACTCCAACCCCATGATCTGCGGCCATGCCTCGCGCGCCACGGCGGGCAACGCCTGCAAACACGCCTTGCCGTAACCACGCCCCTGCTGATGCCGGTCTACCTGTAGCGCGTGGAGTGTGGCGCTGTGTTCATCGGCCCAATGAGGCAGGCACGGGGGGCGCTTGAGCAGCAGGAACGCCACGGGAAGGTCATCGGCCAACAGCGCAAAGCCCTTGACCCCAGGGCTCGGGTTGGCGAGCAGGGTATTGAGGGCGCAATACATGTCACCGCAAAACGGCAGTTGTTCAGGGTGAACTTCGATGGCGCCGACGTGCTGTTGTTGCACAGCGTTCAGCGCCTCGTAGGCGACAAGGCGGGTTTGCATCGGGCTGTCCGAACGGCTGCAAGGGAAGGGGCAGTTTATCGGGTTTGGGCCATGGGAAATTATTTTTCAGGGGGATGTCGATTTCCCTTTGGGCCATTCGACTAAGGGTGTCTTCCGTGATTTTCCACCCAAGGAGTCATCGCCATGAGCACTGCCATCAAGAGCCTGATCGAGCAATGGAAACACGCGGTTGTCAGCCGCGATATCGACAAGATTGTCAGCTTTTACGCCGACGATATCGTCTCGTTCGACGCCGTAACCGCCCTGCAATTCAAAGGCAAGGCGGCCTACCGCGCGCATTGGGAAGCGTGTATGGAGCACTGCCCCGGCCCCGGTATTTTCGAGTTTCATGAACTGCATATCGTCGACGCGCCAGACAGCGCGTTCGCCCACTGGCTTGCCCACTGCGGCGGTGCCGGGCCGGATGGCGAGGTGAAGGCCTGTTGGATGCGCGTAACCGCCGGCTACCAGCGTATCGATGGCCAATGGAAGGTGGTGCATGAGCACTGGTCGGCACCGTTTGATATGCAAAGCGGCACAGCGTTGTTCGACCTGAAACCTTGAGCACCGCGAACTATAGTCACTAGTCCGAAAACGGAGAACGCCATGAAATACCTGTGCCTGATCTACAGCAACGAACAGGTGTTGCACACCTCGCCCGACAGTCCTCACGACTCGGAATGCCTTGCCTACGCCGAGTCCATCCAGGCCAGCGGGCGCATGCTGGCCGCCGAGCCGCTGGAGTCGGTGACCACCGCCACTACCGTGCGCATGCGCAACGGCAAGCTGTCGATCACCGACGGGCCGTTTGCCGAAACCAAGGAGCAGCTCGCCGGGTTCTACCTGATCGACGCCAAGGACCTCAATGAAGCGCTCCAGGTGGCGGGCGGCATTCCGGCGGCCCGGGTCGGCAGTGTGGAAGTGCGCCCCGTGCGCCAATTGAATCTCTCAACACAATAATCAAAAGACGTGAGGAGGTTTCCCCGTGAACACTCAACCCGCTGAATGTGAACTGTCCAGCAGGCCCACCAGGCCATGGGGCTTTCATGACGGCTGGGGCCGGAGCCTGGACCGCCTGGTGAAATGGGTGACCGAGGACATGGTCGATTGACCGCGCAGATCGACGCCATTTACCGCAGCGAATCACGCCGCGTGCTCGCGACGTTGATTCGCGTGCTGGGGGATTTCGACCTGGCCGAGGAGGCGCTGCACGAGGCGTTTTTTGTCGCCGTGCAGCGCTGGCCCCAGGACGGCGTGCCGGATAATCCTCGGGCGTGGCTGGTGTCCACCGGCCGCTTCAAAGCCATCGACCGCCTGCGTCGCCAGTCGCGGTTTACCCCGTTACTGGAGGAGCAAGTCGACGCGCTGGAAGCCGCGCCGTGGAGTGAGGAAGACGTGGAAGACGACCGCCTGCGCCTGATGTTCACCTGCTGCCACCCAGCGTTGGCAGCCGACGCCCAGGTTGCGCTGACCCTGCGCGAGATCTGCGACCTGAGCACCGAGGCCATCGCCCACGCTTTTCTTGCCACGCCCACCACCATTGCCCAGCGTATCGTGCGCGCCAAGGGCAAGATCCGTCAGGCGAAAATTCCCTATCAAGTGCCATCCCGGGCCGAATTGCCCGAGCGGTTGGACAGTGTGCTGCGGGTGATTTACCTGGTGTTCAACGAGGGCTATTCGGCCTCAGCGGGTGCCGACCTCACCCGCGAAGACCTGACCCTGGAGGCGATTCGCCTGGGCCGTTTGCTGCTCGAGTTGCTGCCCGAGCCGGAAGTCATGGGCTTGCTGGCGTTGATGCTGCTGCACGAGTCGCGCCGGCCTGCCCGCACTTCTGCCAGCGGCGAACTGGTGCTGTTGGACGCTCAGGATCGTACGCTTTGGGACAGCGCCTTGATCGCTGAAGGCTGCGCATTGGTGGAGCAGGCGCTGATTACGCCACGCTTTGGGCCGTATTGCTTGCAGGCTGCGATTGCCGCCGTGCACGCCGAGGCGCCCAGCGCGGGGCAAACCGATTGGCGGCAGATCGTCGGGCTCTACGATGTATTGCTCGGGGCTGTGCCGTCGCCAGTGATCGAGTTGAACCGTGCGGTCGCGGTGGCGATGGAGCAGGGGCCGTTGGCGGGGTTGGCGCTGGTAGACGACCTATTGCAGCGCGGTGAGCTGCAGGACTACCACTTGGCGCATTCGGCGCGTGGGGAATTTTGCCGGCAGTTGGGACGGTTTGACCAAGCCCGCAGCGCGTACGAAAAAGCCTTGGCCCTGACCCAACAGGCGCCAGAAAAACGCTTCATCACGGGACGCCTCACCGAACTCAAATCCCCCAGACAGTGACGATCCAAATGTAGGAGCGAGCTTGCTCGCGAGAAACTCACCGACGCCGCGTTTCTTCAGGAAGCACGCGTTATCGTTGACGTTCTTCGCGAGCAAGCTCGCTCCTACAGGCTTATTCCAGCATCTTCTCCAGCAACCAGCTCCCCGCAGGCCCCGGTGGCTGTTGCCGCGACCACAACGCATCCACCGCCACCGAGCGTGGCCAACTGCGCACCTTGAGTTCAACCAACTGGTTGCCGCCAAAGCGCTCCACCAGCCAGCGCGGAATCGGTGCCCAACCAAACCCCAGTTGGGCCATTTCCATCAGCATCAGGTAACTCGGTGCCGACCACACGCGCTGGGTGCTGCGGTTTTCATTGGGGCTGATGATGCTCGCCAGGCGCAGCTCCCGGTGTTGTTGCAGGGTGTGCGGGGCAACCTTGTCCAGGCTCGCCAATGGGTGTTTAGGCGAGACGAACAGCGCAATTTCCGTGCGTTCCTCCACGGGAGAAAACGTCAGGTCCGGCGGGTAGACTTCCTGTTGCTCGATAAACGCGATCTGCGCCCGGCCACTTTGCACCAGCGCGATCAGGTCTTCGCATTCCGCGATCAGGCATTCCAGCTCAAGGTCCGGGTAGCGTTGTTCGAAGGCGGTGAGGGCGACCTCGAATCGATCAGATTGGTAAGTATCGGACATGGCGATACTCAGCTTCGGCTCCAGGCCCTGCGATAACTGACTGGCCGCCAGCTCCAGGCGGCTACTGGCTTCCAGCACTTGCTCTGCCCGTTGCAGCAAAACCTGCCCGGCGGGCGTGAGGGTCGGCTTGCGGCTGCTGCGGTCAAACAGCACCACATCCAGGTCGATCTCAAGGCTGGCCACTGCCGCGCTCACGGTGGACTGGCTCTTGCCCAGCTTGCGCGCCGCCGCGGAAAACGAGCCTTGGGTGGCCGCCTGGACAAACGCCTGGAGCACTTCATGGGAAGCCATGACTATCGCCTTGATCGATGGTTATTGGTTATGAAGTATCGAGCCAAAGCCTGATCATGGCAACCATCGTCACTCATGGAGCCGGGTCATGACCCCTACCAAATCCCTTACAGAACGCGTTTTTCAAGCCCTAGGTTTCGAAGGGCTGGCCTTGTTGATCTGCACGCCACTGCTGGTGTGGATCACCGGCCGGCCGGCGCTGGAGATGGGCGCAGTGACTTTGGGCATCAGCCTGTTGGCGCTGAGCTGGAACGTGGTGTTCAACAGCCTGTTCGACCGCCTTAAAACCCGCCTGCAACTGGCCAACGGTGGTTGGACCCGTGTGCTGCATGCGCTGCTGTTTGAAGGCGGCCTGATTCTGCTGGCGGTGCCGTTGATTGCCGCCTTGATGAAGATCAGCCTGTTGGAAGCCTTCATCCTCGACATTGGCGTGTTGCTGTTCTTCCTGCCGTACACCTACGTGTACCACTGGGGTTATGACGTGTTGCGCGAGAAATTCGCCGGTAAAACCCCAGTTACCCTGTAGGAGCGAGCTTGCTCGCGAAGATCGCTAACGATAACGCGAGGCCTTTGGAAACACGCGGCGCTCTTGAGTTTTTCGCGAGCAAGCTCGCTCCTACAGAGAAGCATTGGTTTAGAGGAACATCCCGCCCGACGCCTCGATCCGCTGGCCGGTGATCCAGTGGCTGCCCTCGGCCAGCAAGATCGAAATCGCCCCGCCAATGTCGTCCGGCAAGCCAGCGCGGCCCAGGGCGGTGTTGTTGGCCACCATCGCATTCACATCGGTGTTATCGCGCACCGCGCCGCCGCCGAAGTCGGTGGCAATCGCGCCAGGTGCCAGGGTGTTCACGGTAATCCCCCGTGGGCCCAGCTCTTTCGCCTGGTAGCGCGACAGCACTTCCACCGCGCCTTTCATGGACGCGTAGGCGGCATAACCCGGTAGGCTGAAGCGCGCCAGGCCGCTGGAGATATTGATAATGCGCCCGCCATCGCTGATCAGCGGCAGCAGTTTTTGCGTGAGGAAAAACGGTGCTTTCACATGGATCGCCACCAACTGGTCGAACTGGGCTTCGGTGGTTTCGGCAAAGCTTGCGTAGGTGCCAACCCCGGCGTTGTTGATCAGAAAGTTGAAATGATCCTGGGCGAACACATCCTTGAGCAGGGTGCCGATCTGGTCAACGAATGCATCGAAAGTTGCGCTCTGGCTGACGTCCAGTTGCAGCATGGCGGCGCGGCCGCCCAAGGCCTCCACTTGGGCAACCACGGCTTGGGCGTCGGCCGCTGCGCTGTGGTAGGTGCCGATGATGTCGATGCCTTGCGCAGCCAGGTGCAGGGCAGCGCTTTTGCCCAGGCCACGGCTGGCGCCGGTGATGAGTGCGATTTTACGGGTCATGGTGCAGTCCTCGAATGGGGTTAGTGGGACTGAGTGTATTTGTCCGGCCATAACGTGATAAACAGGCTGATATCGGAATCACTGGCCGGATAAGACGAACAATCTAATGAACAAGCTTGAGCTGCTGCGCACCTTTGTACGCGTCACTGAGTTGTCGAGCTTTACTCAGGCCGGCCAAAGCCTGGGCTTGCCGCGCTCTACGGTCTCCGAGCATGTGCAGGCGCTGGAAGAACTGCTGGGCGCACGGCTGTTGCAACGCACTACACGCAAGGTACAGGCGACCCAGGATGGTCGTGTGCTGTACGAACGCAGCAAGGACCTGCTGGCGCACATGGAGGAATTGGAGGGCTTGTTTCGCCAGGATGAAACCCAACTGGCCGGGCGCATACGGGTGGACATGCCCAATGTGATGGCACGCAGCGTGATCTTGCCGAACCTGCCCACCTTCATGGCGCGCCACCCGCTGATCGACATGGAGATCAGTTGTTCGGACCGCCAAGTGGACCTGATCGCCGAAGGGTTCGACTGCGTGGTGCGCGTCGGCGCCCAGCCCGATCAAACCGTGGTAGCGCGGCGAGTGTGCAGCATGCCGATGGTCAACTGCGCGAGCGCGGCGTACCTGCAACGGTATGGCGTGCCCAAAACCCTGGCAGACCTGGCGCATCATCAGTTGGTGCATTACGTGCGGCCGCTGGGCGCACGCTCGGCAGGGTTCGAATACCTGGTGGGCAACAAGGTGCAGCGGTTACCGATGGCGGGCCGGGTGACGGTCAACAGCACCGATGCCTATCAATCGGCGTGCCTGGGCGGGTTTGGCATCACTCAGGTGCCGCAGCTCGGCATACGCGACTTGTTGGCCAGCGGCGAGTTGGTGGCGGTGCTGCCCGACTATCAGGCGCCGCCCCTGGATGTGTCGTTGCTGTACGCCGGCCAGCGGCATTTGCCATTGCGGGTCCGGGTGTTCATGGACTGGTTGGCCGCCACCCTGC
This sequence comes from Pseudomonas salmasensis, assembly GCF_014268375.2. Taxonomy (NCBI): domain Bacteria; kingdom Pseudomonadati; phylum Pseudomonadota; class Gammaproteobacteria; order Pseudomonadales; family Pseudomonadaceae; genus Pseudomonas; species Pseudomonas salmasensis. The sequence continues at coordinate 2,084,900 of NZ_CP077083.1, read as the reverse complement.
AAGCCCATCTCTAGCGGCGCGCCGACAACTGCTGCGGTGCCAGGAACGCGTCGTGGAAGTAGTCCCGGAACGCTTGCATCGCCGGGGTAAAGTCACGCTCGCGGTGCCAGGCCAGGCCGACGCTCATGGGCGTGACCGGGTCGGTGACGGTCAGGGTTTCGATGCGCTTGCCTTCCAGGGACCAGGGCCGGTGCACCAGGTCTGACAGGATCGCCACGCCGCTGCCGTTGGCGACCATGCTGCGCACCGCCTCCACCGAGCTGGTGCGCAGCCGCACCTTGGGGGTTTGCCCGGCCTGTTCCCAGTAGCGCATGGCGCTGTGTTCGGCTTCATCCACGGTAAGCAAAATGTAGGGTTCTTGGGCCACGTCCGCCAGGCTCACGGCCCCGCGTTCGCACAATGGGTGATGGCTGGGCAGCCACAGGCGGCGCTCGGAGTTGAACAGAATTTCCGAAACGATATCGGCATGGGTGAGGTTGGCCGTCAGCACCACGGCCATGTCGAACTGGCCGTCGAGCAGGCCCTGTTCGATGGCCTGGCGTTCCTGTTCGAACACCTCGATGGTCACGTCCGGATGCCAATGCTCCATGCGCTGCAAATGGTGCGGCAGGAAATAACCCAGCACCGTGTAACTGGCCGCCACCCGCAGCACGCCGCTGGCGCGGTAGTCCGGCAACGGGCTGTTGAGGGCGTCCTCCACGCTGCGCACAATCACATAGGCACGGTTGAGAAAATGCCGCCCGGCGTCGGTGAGGTTCATGCCCTGGGCCGAGCGCACGAACAACTGTACGCCGAGCATGGCTTCCAGCTCCTTGATCGCCGTGGTCACCGCCGATTGGGAAATATTCAAGTGAATCGCCGCCTGGGAAATCTGGCCAATCTCGGCGGTGGCGACGAAGTAGCGAACCTGGCGCAAGGTAAGGGACATGAGCGATATCTGATTTTCAGAAGATGGGCCATCTGATAATAGATCTTCCCAAGGGGTCAAGCCCCGGCCTACTTTGCGGGCATCACCTTTGGCGGAGCGACCTCGATGCAGGCAGTGGATTTCAATTCAGATATGGGCGAAGGCTTTGGCCCTTGGACCATCGGCGACGGCGTCGACGCAGAGCTGATGGCCTACATCAGCTCGGCCAATATCGCCACCGGCTTTCACGCCGGCGACCCCGGCACCATGCGCCGCACCGTCGAGCGTGCCAAGCAACTGGGTGTGGCGATTGGCGCGCACCCAGGCTTTCGTGACCTGGTGGGCTTCGGCCGTCGGCATATCAACGCACCGGCCCAGGAACTGGTGGACGACATGCTCTACCAGCTCGGTGCCCTGCGCGAAATCGCCCGTGCCCAAGGCGTGACCCTGCAACATATCAAGCCTCACGGCGCGCTCTACATGCACCTGGCCCGCGATGAAGAGGCCGCCCGGCTGTTGGTGCAAAACCTGCAGATCATCGAGCCCACGCTGTTGCTGTACTGCATGCCCAACTCGGTGATCTGGCGCATTGCCAAGGAACTGGGGCAGCCGGTGGTGCGCGAGTTCTATGCCGACCGTGAATACGACCTGAGCGGCTCCATCGTGTTTACTCGCAATGTGCGGGCGCTGGACCCCGCCACGGTTGCAGCGCGGGTCTTGCGCGCCTGCCAAACCGGCCTGGTGCGTACCGTCGAAGGCGAAGACCTGGCCATCGAATTCGATTCCATCTGCCTGCACAGCGACACCCCCGGCGCCCTGGAACTGGTGGAGGCCACCCGTGCAGCCCTGGACCAGGCGGGCATCGACGTCAGAGCACCCCAATAAGATTTACCCCTTACTTTTTTGCCTGCCTTTCTACAATGATTCCAAGAGGAACAGACATGGCTGAAACGTCCCCCATCCGCTACAGCTTCGGCGGTGATGAACACCTGTTTGCCGAGGTCAGCGACAGCATGTCCCTGGAGGCTTTTTTCAAGGGCATGGCGGTGACCCGCGCCGTGGAGCGCCTGGCGCTGGAAGGCGTGCTGGATGTGTGCCTGGCCAACGCATCGTTCCAGATTCGCTTCGACCCCGACCGCATCGCCCCTTACGCGTTGCTCGACGCCGTGCAAAGCGCCGAAGCCCAGGCCGTGGCCGAACGCACCTTGCGCACGCGCATCATCGAAATCCCGGTGCTCTATAACGACCCCTGGACTCACGAAACCCTGATGCGCTTTCGTGACCGCCACCAAGACCCCAGCGGCACAGACCTGGAATACGCCGCACGCATCAATGGCCTGGCCGACGTGGACGCGTTCATCGCCGCCCACAGCGGCGCGCCGTGGTTTGTGTCGATGGTCGGCTTTGTCGCGGGCTTGCCGTTCATGTTCCAGATGGTCGAACGCGAGCGGCAATTGCAGGTACCCAAATACCTGCGGCCACGCACCGACACACCGAAACTGACCCTGGGCCATGGCGGCTGCTTTGGCTGTATCTACTCGGTGCGAGGGGCGGGCGGTTACCAGATGTTCGGCGTCACCCCGGCACCGATCTACGACCCGGCGCAGCAGTTGGCGTATCTCAAGGAGCACATGGTGTTCTTTCGCCCTGGGGATATCGTGCAGTTCAAGCCGATAGGCCGAGAGGCGTATGACCGGGCCGTCGCCGAGGTGGACGCCGGGCGTTTCGACTTGCGTATTCGCCCGGTGGAATTTTCCCTGGATGCCTTTCTCGCCGACCCCATCGGCTATCCGAAAACCCTGCAGGAGGCGCTGGCATGATCAAGGTCCTCAAACCTGGCCTCGCCACCTCCGTGCAGGACCTGGGCCGTGAAGGCTATTACCACTTGGGCATCCCTCCGTCGGGGGCGCTGGACCCATACGCGTTGAGTGCGGCCAACCACCTGGTGGGCAACCCCGTGGGCGCGGCGGGGCTGGAGTGCACGCTGATCGGGCCGGAGCTGGAGTTCCAACAGGACGCGCTAGTGGCGTTGAGCGGCGCCTTGATGTCGCCGCGCCTGGACGGTGAAGTGGTGCACCAGGACACCGCCTTTACCGTGCGCGCCGGGCAGGTGCTGCGGTTCGAGTTTCCCAAGGCCGGCGCACGCACTTATCTTGCCGTCGCCGGCGGTATCGACGTGCCGTTGGTGCTCGGCAGCCGCTCCACCTACACCCTCGGCGCCCTCGGCGGGTTTAATGGCCGGCGCTTGCAGGAGGGCGATCAATTGTCGATCGGTACTGCCAGCGGTACCGGGCGTGCGGGCAACAGCTTGCCGATGGCGTTGCGACGTTCGGTCGGCGGCGATGTGACGTTGCGGGTGGTGCCGGGGCTGTATTACGAGCGTTTGACTGACGAGGCCAAAAGCAGCTTTTTCGCCGAGCCATGGACGGTCGGCTCCGAGGCCGATCGCATTGGCTATCGCTTCAAGGGCGGCAGCGCGTTGAGCTTCCAGCCACGGGAACAGCCGTTCGGCGCGGGCTCCGATCCGTCCAACATCGTGGACAGTTGCTACCCGATTGGCTCGATTCAGGTACCGGCCGGGCTGGAACCGATTGTGCTGCACCGCGATGCGGTATCGGGCGGTGGCTACGCGATGATTGGCACGGTGATCAGCGCCGACCTGGACTTGATCGGGCAGATGCAGCCCAACCAGCGAGCGGGGTTTGTGGCGGTGAGTCTCGAGGAGGCTTTGGAGGCGCGGCGGGTGTACAAGAAGCGGCTCAAAGCGATGGCTGGGCTTTTCAATCACTGACCCTGTAGGAGCGAGCTTGCTCGCGAAAAACGTCAACGATAACGCGTGCTTCTTGAATAAACGCGGCGTCTGCGAGTTTTTCGCGAGCAAGCTCGCTCCTACAGTGGCATTGGGGCAAGCCAGCTCCCACAGTTGGGGCTTATTTCAATTTGAGAATTTGCGAAAGGCCCAACGCCCGGCGATCAGGGTAAAGGTTGCGACCAAGGCCACCAATATCCAGAAGCCTTCCGGATCCTGAGACAGCGGCACCCCACCCACATTCATGCCAAAAAAGCCGGCAATGATGTTGATCGGTAGCGCCAGTACCGTCACCACCGTGAGGGTAAACAGCGTGCGGTTGCTCTGTTCATTGAGGTTGGCGGCGATCTCTTCCTGCAACAGCTTGATGCGCTCGCCTAGGGCGGTCAGGTCGTTGATGATCAGCGCAAACTCCTCGGTGGATTTGCGCAGCTCTTTCACGTCTTCCTTTTGCAGCCATTGCGGCGGGCGATTGAGCAGGCGCAGCAGCGAGCCCGGTTCCAGCGCCAGCAGGCGTTGCAGGCGCACCAGCACGCGGCGGGCGGCGCCCAGTTCGGCACGGTTGGTGGACAGGCGCGAAGACAACAGCTGATCCTCGATATGGTCAACGCTGATGCTGGTCTTGCGCACGATCTGTGTCAGCACTTCGCCTTGGTCGCGCAGCAGGTGCACCAACAGCTCCAAGGGGGAACGAAAGTGTTCGCCGGCCTTCACTGACGAGCGCAATTTATCCACCGAGTGCAACGGCTGCAGGCGTGCGCTCACCAGCAAGCGGCTGCGCGCACACACCCACAGCGTGGAAATATCCGACGACACCATGCTGCTGAAGTTGAACACCACATCGTTGACCACCGCCAGCAAGGCCGAGTCCACATGCTCGATGCGTGTGGAGCGTGAGCCCTCGTGCAGGGCTTCAAAAAACTCTTCCGGCAGCGACAAATGCGCCTGCATCCAGCGCTCGCAGGCGGCGTGCGCCAGGTTCAGGTGCAGCCACAGGAATTCTTCCGAGTCTGGCGGTTGCTGCAAGGCGGCGAGGGCGGTGGCGGAATCAATTTGCTGGCCTTTCTCGCCGGGGCGAAAACGAAAACCGTAAAGCAGGCCAAACAGATCGGAATCCTGATGGGCGTGGTCGATGCTGTGGTTCATGGCGACTCGCAGAGAAAGGGCCTGTAGGACGTTTCACAGGTTCCTAGGCGAATCATTGCAAGGCCGTATGACGGTTATGTGACGGTTTGAGGCGCGCATAAAAAAACGCGCCACCCTAAGGTGGCGCGTTTTTTCAAGGTTCAACTCAGGTGTCTTGCTTGTCTTCCAGCACGGCACCGGTTTTGGCGTCGAGCTTCACATCCCATTTTTTGCCGGTGGTGTCGGTCAGGTCCACTTCGTAGACCAGCTTGCCCGCTTCGTGGTCCAGCTCGGTATCGTTGATGGTCGCGCCGGCATGTTTGGCGACGGCAGCGGCGTTGAGCTTTTCAAACGCCATCACTTCACCGGACTTGAGCAGGCTAGGAATCTGGTCCGGACGAACATCAGCCTGGGCCAGGCCAGCGGTCAAGGTCAGGGCAGTAGCAGCGAACAGGGCAGTCAAGGTTTTCATCGTGTGTGTCCTTCTGGTTGAGCTGTTTAAGTGGCGCCAGATTAACCGGCGCAACTTAACTCATCCTTAATGGCTCACTGACACCAACGCCTTTAGTACTTATGGTCGTTGAGCAGGTCTTGCACGCTGGACGACGGCCAGCGTTTGTAGAACTTCAGCAGCTCGGCGGCGCGGTTGGTGAAGATGCCGTCGACGCCGGCCTTCATGACTTTCTCGAAGTCCACCGGCTCATCGACCGTATACACATGCACCAGCAGGCCCTTGTCGTGGGTCAGCGTGTTCATTTCAGGCTTCACCAAGTCGGTGTAGCTCTGGTCGCCGTGGTCGGTCAGCTCAGCCGACGGGCCGGTGCCGATGGCGCCGAGGCTTTTGGCTTCACCTACCCACTTTTCGAATTCGGCGGCGTCTTTGGGCTCTTGCTTGGCGTAGTAGGCGGCTTTGGTGGTTTCGCCTGACTCGGCGAAGGTCACTTTGGATTTGGGCTCGATACTGCCTTCGCCCACCCACAACAGCAGGATTTTCGGGGTGTTGGGCATTTCTTTCTGCAGCTCTTTGAGGCTGGCGGTTTCGAAGGTTTGCAGCACCACGCGGCCCTTGCCTTGGCCGACACCGGTGTTGCTCTTACCCAGTTTGGAACCGGCGGAGCTCAGCCAGCCTTTGTCGAGCAGCTTGTTTTTCAGGTCCGCTTCGATGCCTGGGAACTGCTTGGGCTCCTTGGTCTCGATGTACAGGCCGGGTTTGTGCGAGGGGTTGCCTTCGGCGATCTTGATGATGTCATCCAGGCTCTGAATCTTCAGGCCGACGAAACCAGGGCGCGCGCGGTCCGGGTAGGCGGCGTTGAACCAGCTGCCGGCGTCGAGGGTTTGCAGTTCTTTCCAGGTGAACTCGTTGGCGGGCGCGTCTTTGCGCTCGGGGAACTTGGTGGCGACGTCGGTGGTGCGCTGCAGGTTGTTGTCGTGCAGGGCGAACAGCACGCCGTCCTTGCTGCGTTGCAGGTCCAGTTCCAGGTAGTCGGCGCCCAGGTCGCGTGCAACCTTGTAGGCCGCAGCGGTGGATTCAGGCGCGTCGTAGGAAGCGCCACGGTGAGCGATCACGGCAGGGTAGGGGATGCCTTCGTTTGTCGCCAATTCGGCCGGGCTGACCGGCTCGGCAGCCTGTGCCTGGCCAAGGCCGAGCATCAATGCCAGCAGCAAGGCGCTTTTGGAAAACGTGACAGGCATATGCGAAGTCCTTTCGTGGAGGTAACTTTGAGAAGGTGTCCTTTTTAACAATTGATTGCGAACGGCGCTATCACCAAACCGACATTAACGTGCGCACCGGCCAATTTTGTGGACTTTTTTGCAGGGCGTTGCAGTATTCTTACAGGTAGCTGCCCCGTCAGAGGGCGGTATTTTCTGCCACGCGTGTAAACCATCTTTCCAGTCCCTGTGGGACTTTTCAGTGAGGTTTACCATGCGCATCACTTCCGAGCTTATTTGCCAGGCCGCCGACCAACTCCAGGGTTTTGTCGGCCTCAATCGCAAGACCGGCCAGTACATCGTGCGTTTCAGCGAAGACTCATTTGGCATGGACGTGGCTGATGACGGCATCATTCCCACCGCCGAGTTCGTCTGGCTACCGGCCGCCGACCACACCATGACCCTGTGCCGAGCGCGCCTGCAGTTGTTGCTCGACCAGAATATCGACGACCGCATCAACATCACCGAGCCGCTACGCGTGTATATGCGCCGGGTAGAGATCCCGCAGATCAGCGCGTTGCGTAGTTTGGTGAGTTAGTCGTCCGCCATTTTGCAAGCGATGACGAGCAAATGTGGGAGCTGGCTTGCCTGCGATGGCGGCCTGCCAGCCGACCGGGATGTGGGATTAGATTGAGTACATATCCGTTATTTAGGTAACGGCCACTTAGGGTTCCGCCCTGACGGCGGCTCACTTTTGAAAAGCGCAAAAGTAAGCAAAACGCTCTTGCCCCACCACTCGGCACCTCGCTTAGGCTCGGTGTGCCCGAACGCAGGCTTGAATCCGTGGGCCGCCGCCACGCGCCATCCATGGCGCGGGGCGGCTAACCCGGCGTCCTGCCGGGTTACCCACGAATTCAAGCCTGCGTTCGGCCAGCGTGGTTTAACGGGGCGCCTGAGATCAAGATCACAAGCAGATCAAGATCAAGAGCGGCTCGCTTCGCATCGTGGTTACCGTTGGCTGCTACACCCTACAAGATTGTGTAGATACCTATGGTCATCGCAGGCAAGCCAGCTCCCACAGGGTTCGGTGTTTCAAGTGGGGAAGGTGTAGGCCCGCTCTACCTTGCATACCCGCGTGTGAAACGCCGCATACCAAGTGGCCCGCCCTTGCTCGCGCACCTGCCGATGCTCGGCCTGCTGTTTCCAGGCCAGGATCGCCGCCTCGCTGGTCCAATAGGACACGGTGATTCCCAGCCCATCCTCCCGCGCTGATTCCACTCCAAGAAACCCCGGTTGTTGCCTGGCCAGTTCCAGCATGCGTGTGGCGGTCTCGCCATAACCCAGGTCGGCGTCGGTACGCAGCGAGCTGAAAATCACCGCGTAATAAGGTGGGGCGGGTGTCTTGGCGATCATGCCGATACCTCCTGGCAGGCTTTGAGCAGCGCGATCGCCAGCGGCGGCGTGATGCCCTTGAGCGCGGCGCGTTCGGGCTGGAACAGGGTGGCGACGAAGAACGGGTGGTCGAGCAATTCCACCGCGCGCAGGTCGCCCGCCGAATCGTGGCCGGTGGGGATCAGGTTGGCTTGCAGCAGGGCGTCGGCGAAGGTGGGGTTGATGCCGTAGCGGCAGCGGTATCCTTCGTGGATATCCAGGCTGCCGTAGGCCTGGGCGATGCGTGTGTAGGGGGCCAGGCGCACGGTGTCGCTCACTTCCACCAGGGAGCAGTCCAGCGGCGTGATGACGGCGCGCTCAGCATCCGGTACTAACTCGCCGTGCTGGGCATCGGCCCAACCGAGCACGTTGCGGGCATATTCCAGCACGGCATGTTGAAAACCGCCGCAGGTGCCGAGGAAAGGGCGACCTTGTACGCGGGCAAAACGTATCGCGCGCAGGGCGCCGTCGATATCGCGATAGGGGCTGCCGGGCACGCACCAGAAGCCGTCAAAATCGTACAAGGCAGAAGTGCAGGTGAGGGTGTCGGTGGCCAGCCATTGCACTTGGACGTTCAGGCCCAGAGCATCGGCGGCCTGTTGCAGGGCCACGGGAATGGCCTGGTGGGCGGTCACATCGGGGTTGTAGTCACCGATCAGGGCAAGGTGCAGCGCGGGGGTTGGCATCGTGTACGTCCCATGGCTTGTGGTGGGTTGATACCCACTATAGATTGGCGCTTACGCAATCAATATTGGCGTTTGCCCATATGTTCAATGCAGCCACGCACTATCAAATCGACTACGCCGACCTGTCATTGATCCTGGCCCTGGTGCGCGGCGGCACTCTGGCGCGGGCGGCGGCGTTGCTGCGGGTGGATGTGTCCACGGTGTTCCGTGCGGTGCGGCGGCTGGAGGCGGCGCTGGGCCAGACCCTGTTTGAAAAAAGCCGTGCCGGTTATTTGCCCACCGGCCTGGCGAGCAACCTGGCACAACAGGCCGAGCGTGCCGAGCAGGCGCTGGAGGCCGCGCGCATTGGCGTGGAGCAGGGCGGTGAAGTGATCAGCGGCACTGTGCGCCTGACCTGCACCGACTCGGTGTTGCAAGGCTTGCTGTTACCAGCCCTCGCGCAGTTCATGCCGGCCTACCCAGCGTTGACCCTGGAACTGAGCACCTCCAATGACTTCGCCAACCTCAGCCGCCGCGATGCGGATATCGCCCTGCGCCTGACCAAGGCGCCGCCAGCGCATCTTGTCGGACGCTGCCTGGGGGCGGTGACCTATCAGGTGTGTGCCAGTGCCGACTATGCGCGCCAGCATGCAGGCCACGAGTGGGCCGACCTGGCCTGGATCGCGCCAGATGACTTTTTACCCGATCACCCCACCGTCATCTGGCGTCGTGAACATTTGCCGGGCGTGCGTCCCCGTTATCGGTGCAACAGCATGCAGTCGGTGACCGAATTAGTGCGCGCGGGGTTGGGCGTGGCGGCGCTGCCGGATTTTCTGATGGGCGATGGCCTGCAACCGCTGGGCCCTGCGCTGGCAGGGCACGATACGGCGCTGTGGTTGTTGACGCGGCCTGATTGCCGGGCATTGCGCTCGGTAGTGACGCTGTTTGATGAGTTGGGGCGGCATGTGCGCTGGCTGCGAAGTTAGCCTGCAGACAGCCAGCGCCAATGGCTCAGCGATTACCTCGCTCGTTCGCAAACGCGCTCACCGCCTGTACCGCCTCGCCGGTGCCTTCACGAATTTGCAGGATCACCGTGCCGGCCTGGTTGGCCAGTTCCACACCCTGGGCGGCGCGGTCGCGGGTGGCGTCCATGCTGTCGATGGCTTGGCGGGTTTCGTCCTGGATCATGGCGATCATGCCGGAGATTTCGGCGGTGGAGCCGCTGGTGCGCGCCGCCAGTTGCCGTACTTCATCGGCCACCACGGCAAAGCCACGGCCCTGCTCGCCGGCGCGGGCCGCTTCAATAGCCGCGTTGAGGGCCAGCAGGTTGGTCTGGTCGGCAATGCCGCGAATGGTGTTGACGATGGCGGTGATCTGTTGCGAGCGTTCGCCCAGCTTGGCGATCAGTTGCGAAGAGGCGTCGATATCCACGGCAATTTCGCGCATGCCGGTGGCGGTTTTCTGAATCACTTCCGCGCCTTTTTCAGCCATCTCCTGGGTGTTCAACGACAGGTGGTAAGCCTGGGCGGCGCTCTGTGCGTCAGCGGCATGCTGTAGCACGCGGGCGGTGACATCCGAGGCGAACTTCACCACTTTGCACAGGCGCCCGCTGGCGTCGTACACCGGGTTGTAGTTGGCTTCCAGCCACACGACCTGGCCGTGTTTGTCCACCCGCTCAAACTGGCCATTGAACAGCTCGCCCTGGTTCAAGCGCTTCCAGAACTCGCTGTAGGCCGCACTGTTGGCCAGCTCGGGCGTGCAAAACAGGCGATGATGCTTGCCCTGGATCTGTGCCAGGCTGTAGCCCATGCGCTGCAGGAAATTGCCGTTGGCGGTGATGATGGTGCCGTCGAGGTTGAACTCGATCATCGCCATGGCGCGGTCGATGGCTTCGAGCTTGGCGTTGGCTTCGCTTTCGGCCTGCAGGCGTGGGGTGACGTCCATGGCGTATTTCACCACTTTAATCACGTTCCCCGCTTCATCCCGTACCGGGTTATAGCTGGCTTCCAGCCACACCGAGGCGCCGTTGGCGCCTACTCGTTCAAAGGTGCCCGACTGGAATTGGCCGTTGCGCAGGTGCGTCCACAACTGGTTGTAATCCGCGCTGCGGGCGAACGCCGGGGTACAGAACATCCGGTGGGGCTGGCCCAGGATCTGTTCGGCGCGGTAGCCCATGGTCTTGAAGAAGTTGTCATTGGCGCGCAGCACGGTGCCTTGCAGGTCAAATTCGATCACGGCCATGGAGCGCTCAATGGCGTCCAGCAGGCTGGTCTGTTGGGCAAGGCTGTGTTGCAGGGTACTGATGGTTTTCTTGTGAGCGTGAAATAGCATGGTGGAGGGCTCGGGCATGCAAGCGTATGCGGGGTCCATGTATTTGCGCCTGACCCCGTAGGGCCCCTGGCCTTACGGTTGACTTGCTCATTGCCAGCTTCCTGATGCTGACAGAGGGGGGTGGAACAACGGTCTCAGAGTGATCAATCGACCTGGAAGTTCGCCCATCAGGCAGGACTATTTTGACCAGGCGACCAATGGCGGCATTATGCTATTGCAGCAGGTGGGCGGAGCAAGATTCGGACGAGGTGTCATCAGACAACTCCGGCTGAATGAACGGCCGTGCATTCGCTGACCTTGACGCGGTTGCGGCCGCTGTTTTTGGCGGTGTACAACGCGCGATCCGCGGCATCGAGCCACATGACCGCGTCCTTGAACGACGTGTGGAAATCCGCCAGGCCGATGCTCAGGCTGACGCGCAGGTCGGGGATCTGCGCATGACGATAGTGACTGAAGGTTTCGCGCAGATGTTCCATCACCTGCGCAGCGGCGTGCAGGGGCATTTTCGGCAGAATCACACAGAACTCATCGCCGCCGTAGCGGCCGGCCAGGTCTTCTTCGCGCAAGTGTTCGCGCAGTGCCTGGCTCAACTGGCGCAGGACCGCGTCACCGACGGTGTGGCCATGCACGTCATTGATGTGCTTGAAATGGTCGATATCGATCAAGGCAATGGTCGCTTGGCCCTGTTGCTGCTGGCACTTGTGAAACTTGAGGTTGAGCAGGTCTTTCCACGAACCATGGTTGAGCAGGCCGGTCAGGCTGTCGACGCGGCTCAGGGCGCTGAGGGCGCGTTTGTGTTCCGACAGTTTGATCGCCAACTGGTAACAGACCATGCCGATGGCCATCGGGTAAAGCGTCAGCATTGGCAGGCAGGTGTAGACCTCGGTGAGGCTGACGCTGGGGTCGAACTTGACGCCGAACAGGCCCCAGGCCACCGCAATACCGGCGGCCTGTGCCAGCAACCCGCGCAGGAACAGGCGCTTGCCTCCGGCTGCGACGTTGTTCATGGCCATCATCGACAGAATGGTCACCGCTGTCAGTGGTGAAAACTGGGCGGCGGCGGCCCAGAAACCGCCCAGCACCGAGTCATACAGCAGGTTGCGTTGTTCGGCCTGGTAGGGAAACGGCGAGTGGGTGGAAACCAGGTACGCCACGTGCGGCCAGGCGATGCCGTTGAACAACAGCAACGCCCAGACCCAACCGGGCATCGACAAGGGATACAACGCGCCGATCACGCTGATGCTGCCGATACCCAGGCCGATAATCCTTGGCGTGTAGATTCGCCTGGCAAATGAAAGCCCTTTGCCTCGTCTGTTTTCCATAGTGTCCTGGGTTAACTTTTTTTGCAGATGCGACAGCGTGAGGCCAACGGGCAGAGCCGGTGATCGGGTAATAGAGGTGAATTGTCGATTATTCCCGTGGGATTAATCAGTGTCCTTCCAGGCCATTTGCGCAAAACAGCGGGTAAATACGCCAGAAACGACCTTAAATGTCGCGCCTGCAACAGTGCTTACAGAGGCGGGCACTGCGTGCTGGCTTCGTAGCCGGCGAGGAACAGGTCGATGGCTGATTCGATGACGTGGGCTTGGGCGGCAGGGTCGAGGGTGGGCTGGCCGAGGGTGATTTGCGGCCAGAACGCAAAAGCCTTGAGCAGGCTTTGGATCTGGTGGGCGGCGAACGCCGGGTCGGTGCAGGTGAGGCGGCCGTCTTCCTGGGCGGCACGTACCCATTGGGTAAAACCTTCTTCCCGCGCGCTGAGGCGGTTGACCATGTCTTGCGCACGTTCCGGCGAATGAATGGTGGCAGCAATGGCCACGCGTGCCAGGTCGAGGAAGTTGGCATCCGACATCATCTGCATTTTTGCTTCCAGCAACGTGCGCAGTTGGTCGCGCAGCGGGCGGTCGCGGGTATAGATCACGTCCAGTTGGGCAACGCTGCTGGCCCACAGTTGGTGGAGGATCTCGGCGAACAGTTCTTCCTTGCTGGGGAAGTGGTTGTACACCGTGCGCTTGGAAACGCCAGCGGTGGCGGCGATTTTGTCCATGCTGGTGACCTCGAAGCCGTTCTCGCGAAATTCGGCAATCGCCGCCGCCACGATGGCTTCGCGTTTACGCTCGGTGAGGCGTTTGGGGGCAGTCATGGAAGGCATTCGACTCAACAATGAATTTACACCGGGCAGTTTACTTGCTCCGGACTTTGTTGCAATCTAGAAACTACACTGTGCAGTGTAATACTTGAGCGGACCGCAGGAGTCACTTTGTCATGGCCACTATTTCAACCCGTCTCGACCGTGCGCCCTCGGCTCCCAAGCCTGCCGAGCAGGGCCTGGGGCCCTTCAGCAACGACGCTCCGGTGCAGCACGGTGGCTTGGGCAAGACCCTGCGTATTTTCTGGAACATGCTGTTCAACAAACCGCGCACCACTCGGCCCGTGGGGCAGATTCCGGTACAGCCATTGACCCGCGAGCAGTTATTGGCCGCCCCCGATCACAGTGTGTATCGCCTCGGCCATTCAACCGTGCTGCTGAAAATGCGCGGTAAGTTCTGGGTCACCGACCCGGTGTTTGCCGAGCGCGCCTCGCCCTTCAGCTGGGCCGGCCCCAAGCGTTTTCATCAGCCGCCGATCAGCCTGGAAGAGCTGCCAGCGCTGGAAGCGGTGATCCTTTCCCACAATCATTACGACCACCTCGACCGCAAAGCAGTGGTCCAATTGGCCGAAAAGACCCGCTACTTCCTGGCGCCCCTGGGCGTGGGTGACACGCTGGTCAAATGGGGCGTAGACGCCAGCAAAGTGCGCCAACTGGAATGGTGGCAGGGCACCGAAGTCGATGGCGTTCGTTTTGTCTGCACGCCGGCCCAGCACTTTTCCGGTCGCGGCCTGTTTGATGGCAACCAGACCCTGTGGTGCTCCTGGGTGATGATTGACGACACGCGACGTGTCTTTTTCAGTGGCGACACCGGCTACTTCGACGGTTTCAAACGTATCGGCGAGCAATACGGGCCGTTTGACCTGACCCTGATGGAAACCGGCGCTTACAATGTTGATTGGCCCCATGTGCACATGCAGCCGGAGCAGACACTGCAGGCGCATATCGATCTGAAAGGGCGCTGGCTGCTGCCGATTCACAACGGTACCTTCGATCTGGCCTTCCACGCTTGGCACGAACCGTTCGACCGCATCATGGCCCTGGCCTGGGAGCGCAATGTCTCGATCACCACCCCGGCAATGGGCCAGGCATTTCGCTTGAACCAGCCTGAGCGCGGGCATGCCTGGTGGCTGGAAGTGGAGCCTCAACCGGTTAACGAACACGCAGCAGGCTGAGCCGAAAGCCCGCTTGGAAAAGAGTTTTTCAGCGGGTTTCAGCTCTGCGACAAACGTCAAAGGAGAGTGCGATGATCCTTCGGGAATTTTATTTCCGGGAGGATGTTTCGATGGACAGCCATTGTAAGAAACTTTGGAAGATGGGTTTGCCGTGTGCGTCAGCCCAGCCGCTGCTCTGGCCAATGGACACCGTCGATGTGCCCGCCTCACGACCCCATGCAGCCCCCACTTCTATTGTCTTTGGCGCCGAACAGGCTGCGGGCGCCACGCTCGTCCCTGGGTATAACGCCCTGGCGCCCCATATACGGCCGGTACGTGACCCTGCGCTATCGCTTGTCGCCGTCAAAGGCGTGGACCCTAGCGAACCGGTGATGGTGGAAGTGCCGTTAGTGTTAAATAACACCACCTTCACCGCCACGCGGGCGTTGACCGGGTATCGGATCGGCTATGCCGAGCGCTATGTGCAGGGCAATCAGGTTGAGCCGGTTGAGCACAGTGCGGCTTTGCAGCAGGTCTTCGACACCCTGCGCCAGGCCGGTGTGCAATGGGTAGCAGTGGACATGCAGCGCAGCGGCGACAGTCAGCAGGCCTGTCGTGAAATCGATGAGCTGGTGGCAGGCCTTCGCCTGGATGCCTTGGTGTCGGAGGATCCCGAAGCTGCCTTTCATCACGCCTTGAGAAGCGGATACCCCACTGTGTGTGAAACCCTGGAGGATGGCTCCAGAGTCTGGTTTTACGGTGCGCGCTGGGCAGGTGATGGTTTGGCGGCACTGGTGCGCGCTTACCGCCAGCTTCGGCCATAGACGGTATAGATGCCTACACCGGGCTGGGAAGGGGAGGACGCGGTGGCAGGATTCGCCTGAAATAGCGGTGGGGTGTCGGCTCTTAGACTGGTGCGGTGTTATCGGCAGATAGCGCTCACACTCAGTCAAACAGAGGGCACTTCATGATCGGACCAGTTTCTGCAGGTGGATGGGCGACAGGCCTGCTTCAGGAGCTTTCAAACCCTGTGCAAGGCTTCAAAAGTGCCTGCCAGATGTCAGTGGAGATGGGCCAAGGAGGCGGCGTCACCTCAGAGACATTATTGAAGGACTCGCTCAAGAAAATTGCCAATATTGATCGCGGGCTACAGGGCGGCAATGCATTCTTGGAAACCAACCCGGATGCCCTCAGTGAGGCGAAGGCCCGCGATAAGGAGCGTGCCGATGGCCGTGTGCGCGGGCATTTACATGGCGTGCCGATAGCGCTGAAGGATGTCTTTGAAACCAACGACCGCATGCAGACCAGCGCAGGCTCAACGGCCTTGGTGGGTGCGCCGGCCACTAAAAATGCCAAGGTCGTCGATAATTTGCTGAAAGCCGGAGTGGTGATTGTAGGCAAAACCAATATGAGTGAGCTGTCCAACTTTCGCTCACTATCACCTGCCGATGGCTGGAGCTCCCGAGGTGGCCAGACGTTGAACCCTCATCGACTTGGCGGGCCGGTGGCAGGCTCCAGTTCTGGCTCGGCAGTAGCTGTAGCGCAAGGGCATGTGCCTGTGGCGTTAGGGCTGGAAACCAACGGTTCTATCATCAGCCCCGCAGCCTACAACGGTGTGTTTGGCCTGAAAACCACGACGGGCCTGGTCAGCACCGAAGGCGTCATGACCAGCACCCGCATGGATGCGGTAGGGACCTTCACCCGCAATATCTGTGATGCGGCAGAAGCGCTTAACGCAATGACCGAGACGACTGCCTACACCAAAGGCCTGCGCTCCGATGCCTTGAAGGGCAAGCGAATTGGCTACACCCCTTTACCTCAGTTGTCCGCTGAGGAGGCCAAGGACCCGGCCAAGCGGGCAGACCGCAATCACTATGAGGCGGCGCTGGAAGTGATGAAGGCCCAGGGGGCGATTCTGGTGCCCTTGGAACGGTTGGACGCTGGTGTCCCCGATGAAGCCTATGAGGGTTATAACGAGGCAATGTTCTCGGAGGTCAAGCAACAACTGGAAGACTATTTGGCTGGGCGGGAAGGTTTGCCCGTCAAGTCACTTTCTGAGCTGATTGCTTTTATCAAGCGTACGCAGAAACCTGGTGAGCCTGACCAGAAATTGCTGGAAATGATCAATGACCTAGAGACCACCCCGGAAAAACGCGAGGCGTTGTGGGAAGCGATCCTTCCCGTATTTCAGAAAACCGTTGATGACCCCATAAAGGAGCACAACCTCGACGCCATGGTGTCGAACTTTCTGTCCCACAACTATTTTTACAGTGCTGCGGCCGGGTACCCAGGTATATCCGTTCCGTCAGGCATGGACGAGGAAGGTATGCCCACGGCACTTTACGTGTATGGCTCCGGCAACAGTGAAGCCACCTTACTGGCAGTCGCCTATGGTTATGAACACGCCTCGCAGGCCATTCAAAAACCGGCTTTTCTCCCGGGTATTCCTTCTACGCAAATATCAGCCAGTGCAGATAAAACGGTTGAGGCCACCAACGGCTGAATTTGAGTCAGCCTCTGCTGATTGCCACTGTTGAACCCATCAATTGAGAGATGAGGCCTTGCACAGCAGGTTGCGCCGCCGGGGTATCGAACCGGCGCGCACTCATCCCCCACCCCGGCGCGAACCCCGGAAAAAACACCAGCCCTTCGGCCTCCAGGCGAAACGCCAGGATCAAACGGGTTTCATCGTCCACGTCGCCGTGGCCTTCCAGTTGCTCAATTGCTTGCACCGCCACGCCAGCCTGGCGAGCCAGCTCTTCGCGGCTCCAGCCCAGCATGACGCGCGCCTGCGCGCAGTGTTTGGCGGTGAATTGATGCAGGACGATCTGCTGTTCTACGAAAGAACTCATTGCCAGAGAGGGCATGGGGTTTCTCCAGGTTCGACAGGGGAGGTGCAACTATACTGTGTTTTTGTACAGTTGTTTCTACCGCTCATCCACTGGCGTTGCAACCCTTACGATTCCAGCCGTGGCGCCTCACGAATAATCAGGTGGTCCAGGTTCTCGATTTTGGCGCTGAATACCCCGAACGTTTGCTCGGGGTTTTTCTTGCTGGGCACCTGCACAAGCTGCGGTGTGACCCCATAGAAAAAGCAATACAGTGGCCGTTCACTGCTGGCTGCCGCCTTGATCTGCTCCAGGAAGGCCGTGCGCTTGCGGTAGTTTTCGATGAGCTTTTTGCTCAGGTAGACGTTCACCGAATAAGGCTTCTTGTCGAGCCACACCTTCTTTTCGAAGTCGATGCGAAAGCTGCTGGTGTAGTCCTTGATGGCTTTGATCTTGCCCCAGTAAATCAAACCCTGGTTGTCTTGCAGGTATTCGATCTTCTTGAAGAATGCCCAGTAGGTCGCCGTGTGCTCACCGATTTTCAAGGGCATGGCCTTAAGCTTGTCCTTATCATCGATGTTGGACACGTAGCACTCCACCGGGTGTGCGAACACGCTGGTTTTGTCTGGGGTTGTGTCACTGTTGCCAGAGGATGTCGTAGCACGGTTTGCGGGCGCTTTCGTCGGTTTCTGCAGGGCGCTTCCATCGGTGCCGACTATCGACGTTTTAGGCGCGTACAGTCGACGCGTCAGCACAAATTCTGATGGGAAACTTTCCTCACGCTCGTCGTCGTTTTCACCCGTCGCCGACTTGTGGCTGCCTGCGTAGCGGCAGCCGTCGATATGCCGCGTGCCGGGTTTGTTCTTGAAGTGCGGCGTGCGCTGGTAGTTGACGTTCGTGGCGTTGAAGGTGCTCAACGCATTGGTGCTATCGAAGGCGGCGCGGCAGGCGTCGTTGGGGCACAGGAAGCTGTCCTTGTCTGAATCGAAGCCGGTGGTTTCGTCGAAATTCAGGTCTCGCACGTCGTAGATCGACAGCTTGTCGTCGAGACTCAGGCTGTAGGCCGTGTCGAATTTCATGGGGCTCGGGTCCGTCAGAGGTTTGGCTATTAATAGCCGGATCTTGGGTAAATATCAGCAAGAACCTGCCACACGGCGCCCGCTCAAGAAACACAAGGTGCCGCCTATGGCAGTAAGTGCGGCCAGGGCAAAGAACATGCTGGTGGGTGCCGCGTTGATCAGCAGGTAGCCACAAATCACCGGACTCATGGCCCCGCCAAACGCGGCCAGGTTCTGGGCACCGTAGTAACTGCCCCGTAGCGCATCCGGCGCAATGGTGTCGATAAACAGAAATTCCGAGGGGTAGATGATCATCTCGCCCAAGGTGAACACGAACATCGCCAGGCACCAGCTCAGCAGACTGTTCGCCTGGCTGAAGCCGACCAGCCCGGCAATAAACAGCAGGGTGCCCAGCACGATCCAATGGCGCAGTTGCTCGCGCTTGAGGAATCGACCGATTTGGTACTGCATCAAAATCACGGTGATCGCGTTACAGGCCAGCACCGCCGACAGAATTTTCAGTGCCTGGTCGGGTGTGTAGGCCACTAGCAAAAACTGCGACAGATACAGGGTGTAGCGCCCATGGACGATGGTGCTCAACAGGCTGCCGCTGGTGAACAGGATCAACGTGCGGTCGTTGCGCAAGGTGCGCAGGGTGCTGAGAAAACTCTGGGGTTTATGACTGTCGTCCCGTTGGGTCGGCGCAATACCGATCATCAGGAACAGGCTGCCAAAGGCAATGGCACTGGCAATCAGGAACGGCGCCCACGGCAGTTGGCCAGCAATCAATACGCCCAGCATCGGGCCCGTTGCATAGCCGACATTGGTCAGGGTGTAGCGCAGGGAAAACACCTTGGCGCGCTCACCCACCGGGAGGTTCTCGCTGATGATCGCCTTGGAGCCGATCAGGAACAGCGCCGACGCGGCTTCAGTGATCACCAGGGTCAGGGTGGTGAGGTAGAGGTTGCTGGCAAAGGTCAGCAACAAAAAACCGATGGAGCTGGAGAGCATAGCCAGGATCAGCAGCTTGCGCTTTTCCAGGCGGTCGATGATGTAGCCGCCGTACAACCCCAGGAGCGTGGCGATGAACACCGCGATCCCCATCAGCAGGCCGATGTCCTGCTGGTTGAGGCCCAGGCGTGTGCTCAGCCAGAGGGCCAGCAACGGGCTGGTCATGGCGCGGCTGACCACGATGGTCACCGAGCAGATCATCAGGCGACGGATTACCAGGGAGTAGGTGGCCACGGTGGGGCGAGCGTCCTTGTTATATTTTCACGACAGCACAATTTAAATGTGAACACCGATCCAATGTGGGAGCTGGCTTGCCTGCGATAGCGGTGGGCCAGTTTGCATCGTCATTGGCTGGTCTACCGCTATCGCAGGCAAGCCAGCTCCCACAGGTTTTGCGGTGTTTACTGGCCTGCGTTTATGCTGATCTTCTCGACCGCCCCCTGCTCCAGATCCCACTTCTTCAGGATCTTGGCGTACGTCCCATCATCAATCATGCCCTGCAACGCCTCACTGATCGCAGTGACCAACTCGGTATTGCTCTTCTCAATCCCAAGCCCGGTGAACTGCTTGGAAATGGCCAGGCCCACCGGCTTGTACTTGCCCTTGTCCAGCGACATCAAATAAGGAATGGTCTCGCTGCCCTGCATCGCCGCATCCAGGCGGTTCTGCTGCAACTGCGCGCGGGCATCCGCCGAGCCTTCGGTGCCGATCACCACGATCGCCGGCTTACCCGCCGCTTCGCAGTGTGCCTTGCTCCAGGCGGTAATTTCCGACGGCCAGGTGGTGCGGCGGCTGGTGCCGACTTTTTTACCGCACAGGTCGGTCAATTCCTTGATCTCTTCGCGCTTGGCCAAGGTGTACAGCTGCGGGCCGCTGGTGAAGTAGTCGATGAAGGTCACGGCTTTCTGGCGCTCGGCGGTGTCGGTCATGCCCGACAGCACGATGTCCACACGCTTGGTGGTCAAGCCGCTGAGCATCTGCTCGAAGCCGGTTTCCTGCCATTTGATTTTCACGCCCAGGCGCTCGGCGAGGGCGTTGCCCAGGTCGAAGTCAAAACCGGTGAGCTGGTTGGTGGCCGGGTCCTTGAAGTCCATCGGCGGGTAGTTCGGCACGATGGCCGCGCTGATCTCACCCTTGTCCTTGATGGCTTGCGGCAAGGCTGCGAATGCACACGAGGAGGCCATCAGGCCTGCAAGCAAGGAAGGGATAAATATCTTTTTCATGGGGGCGTTCTCGTTAGTTTTTTAGTTAAGTGCGAACGGCAGAAATAAAGCTTTGGGTACGCGGGTTTTGTGGGCTTATTAGAATGTCTTCGGGGCTGCCGGCTTCCACAATCTGGCCGGCGTCCATAAACACCATGCGGTTGGACACTTCGCGAGCGAAGCCCAATTCATGGGTGACCACGATCATGGTCATGCCGGTGGTGGCCAAATCGCGCATCACCGACAGCACTTCGCCTACCAGCTCTGGGTCGAGGGCTGACGTGGGTTCGTCAAACAGCATCAACTTGGGACGCATCGCCAAGGCCCGGGCGATTGCCACACGCTGTTGCTGGCCACCGGACAATTCCACCGGGTAGGCATTGCGCTTGTCCGCCAGGCCAACGCGGGCCAGCAATTCCAGCGCATCTTCGATGGCTTCCTTGGGCGAGCGCTTGAGCACCTGGCACGGGCCTTCGATGATGTTTTGCAACACGGTCATGTGCGGGAACAAATTGAAGCGCTGGAACACCATGCCGGTGGCCAGGCGCTGGCGGGCGATCTGCGCTTCGTTCATTTCGTGCAGCTTGTTGCCGACCACCCGGTAACCGACCAGTTCGCCATCGACCCACAGGCCGCCCTTGTCGATTTTTTCCAGCTGGTTGACGCAACGCAGCAGGGTACTTTTGCCCGAGCCGGACGGGCCGATGATGCACATCACCTCGCCTTGCTCGACCTCGATATTGATGTCACGCAGGGCGTGATACTGGTCGTAATACTTGTTCAGGTTGACGGCCTTGACGATGCTTCTCATGGGGCAAATCTCCTCAACCCAGACTTACGAACGCTTGCCGGCGCCGCGGGCAAAACGACGCTCGAGGCGGCTTTGACCAAATGAAAGAACAGTCACCACCGCCAGGTACCAGATGCCCGCCACAATCAGCAGCTCCATCACCCGGGCGTTGGCGTAGTAGATGTTTTGCGCGTTGTGCAGCAGCTCCGAGTACTGGATCACACTGGCCAGGCTGGTCATTTTCACCATGCTGATGAACTCGTTGCCGACCGGCGGGATGATCACGCGCATGGCCTGCGGCAGAATGATCCTGCGCAGCGCCTGCAGGCTCGGCATGCCGATGGACTTGGCCGCCTCGTACTGGCCTGTGTCCACCGACAGCAAGCCAGCCCGCACCACCTCGGCGGTGTAGGCGCCCTGGTTGATGCTCAAGCCGAGCAGGGCGGCCACGAAGGGCGTCATCAGGTCGACGGTGTCGATGCTGAACAGGCCCGGAATCGCGATCACCGGGAAGATCAACGCCAAGTTGAACCACAGCAGCAACTGCAAAATCAGCGGTGTACCGCGAAACAGCCAGGTGTAGGTGATGGCCACGTAACGCAGGATCGGGTTGGCCGACATGCGCATGATCGCCGTGATCACCCCGATCACCACGCCCAATGCCATCGCCAGGATCGACATGACGATGGTGTTCACCAGGCCCCACAGGATGGCTTGCGATGTGAGGAACTGGCCAATGTAGGACCATTCGATCTGGCCATTGGCAAACGCGCGCAACAGCGCCGCCAACACAATCACGATCAGGGTGGCAAAAAACATCCGCCCGTAATACCGCCGCGGCACATGCTCGTACTGCGTGATATCGAACTGGTTCTCGGACAACTTGCGCTCGGCTTCCAAGCGCTTGGCCGGGGTTTGGTTCATGGCTCTACTCCAAATGCTGTACACAACCGCCCACTGTAGGAGCGAGCTTGCTCGCGAGAATCGTCAACGCTAACGCGGGAACCCTGACACCCCGCATTATTTTCGGGTTCTTCGCGAGCAAGCTCGCTCCTACAAAGTGAGCGCGTTCAAATTCTAAAACCGGTGTAGGTGTCGGCCCATTGCTGCTGAGCGACCAGTGCAATCTTCAACCGCCCAATCTGCTCCTTCACCCGCTCCGGCGCCGTGCCACCCCAGCCACTGCGCGCCGCAATCGCCGCCTCCAGGGTCAGGCAACCGCGCACGTCCGGGGTGAGCCGCCCATCCACCTCGGCCAACATCGCCGGCGAGGCTTGCCACAACTCAATCTCATGCTGCTCACAAGCCTGCACCAGCGCGCCGGTTATTTCATGGGCCTCCTTGAACGGTACCCCACGGGTGGCCAACCAATCCGCCACCTCCGTCGCCAAGGTAAAACCCATCGGTGCCTGGCGCCGCAACTCCTCTACCTGCACCTTCATGGTCGCCACCATGCCGGCCATCGCCGGCAACACCAGCAGCAAGGTGTCCACGCTGTCCAACACGCTGTGTTTGTCTTCACTCAAATCGCGGTTGTACGACAGCGGCAACGACTTGAGCGTCGACATCAACCCGGTCAGGTTGCCGATCAAACGTCCGGCCTTGCCCCGCGCCAGTTCGGCAATGTCCGGGTTCTTTTTCTGCGGCATGATCGAACTGCCAGTGGCGTAGGCATCGTCCAACACCACCCAGCGAAACTGGCGCGACGACCACAGGCAAAACTCCTCCGACAGTCGCGAAATATTCACCCCGAGCATGCCCGCCACAAACAGGAACTCCGCCACATGGTCACGGCTGGCGACAGCGTCGATGGAGTTTTCGCAGGGCCCGGTGTAGCCCATTTCCTTGGCTGAGTGTTCTGGCTGACGCGCTATCGCGGAACCTGCCATGGCTGCCGCGCCTAATGGCGACAGCGCCGTACGCGCATCCCAATCCACCAGGCGCTGCACATCGCGCAGCATCGACTGTGCGTGAGCCAACAAGTGATGGGCAAACACAATGGGTTGCGCCTGCTGCAAATGGGTAAAGCCCGGGCAGATGCTCTCTACATGTTGCTCGGCCTGTTCAACCAACGCCTGCTGCAAGCCCAACACCTCGGTGGCGATGCTGCGCGCATGGTCACGCAGGAACAGGCGCAGATCGTTGGCCGTCTGGTCATTGCGCGAGCGCCCGGCGCGCAACTTGCCGCCAAGGGCGCCCAGGCGCTCGGTCAATACGCGTTCGATAAAGGTGTGTACGTCCTCGTCATCCAGGGTGGGATGCAAGCGGCCGGCGGCGAAATCCTCACCGATACGGTCCAGGGCTTCGAGGGTGCGTAGGGTTTCTGACTCATCCAGCAAACCGGCGCGCTGCAACTCGCGGGCATGGGCGCGGGAGCCGGCCAGGTCGTAGGGCGTCAGGCGAAAATAACGCTCAGGGCAACGCGACAACGCGGCCAACGCCGCAGACGGACCGGTCTTGAAACGAGCGCCCCAAAGGCGGTCGGTGGGCTGGGACATGGGTGTTCCTCACGCTTGTTTTTAGAAGAGTCGGAGGCAGTTTCAACAGAAGTTTATCGGTGTAGAACCGGCATCTGACGCGCCGTATTCAAGGTTGCCAAGGGCGGATGTTTATGTTCATTATCGCCGCCTGGCTATGTTCAAGGATTGGGTTCAAGCCTGTTGAATATGGCACTCGAGGTCAACGCGCATTATGGAAACCCCACTTTCCACTTCTGGAAACCTGCCGCCAAAACCCGGCACCCGAGCACCGCTGCAATTGAGCGGGTTGGACTTTAAATTGCTGCGGGTATTTATGGCCGTGGTCGAAGCCGGCGGCTTCAGTGCTGCGCAAAACGAGTTGAACGTGGGCCTGGCCGCCATCAGCAAACAGATCTCTGACCTGGAGATTCGCATCGGCATGCGCCTGTGCACACGGGGCCGCGAAGGGTTCGGGCTGACCGAAGAAGGCAAGTTGGTGTATCAGGCCTCCATCGAGTTATTTACCTCGGTGGACAGTTTTCGCGACAAGCTTAGTTCGGCGCAGAATGAACTCATCGGCGACCTGAGTGTGGGCGTTATTGATAACACCGTCTCCGACGTTAATTCCCCACTGATTACCGCCCTGGGCAACTTACATCGCCAATCGCCAAAAATAAGATTGCGCCTACACGCCTCGCAATTGGACGAAGTTGAACGCGGCGTCGTGGAAGGGCGCCTGGTCGCCGGCATCGTCCCGGTGTACCAACGCCGTGAAGAATTCGATTACTTCCCACTCTACGAAGAAAAGGCCCACGCCTACTGCGCTGTAGGGCATCCACTGTTCACCGCCAGCGACATCACCCCCGATGCCCTTCGCCAATACGAAGTGGTGAACCATCGGTATGCGATCCATCGCGACAAGGCCAACTTCGTCAACCACGACAGCCAGTCCGCCTCGGCCTCACAAGTGGAAGCCGTCGCCATCCTGATCCTCACCGGCCGCTTCCTGGGCTTTCTGCCAGAACACTACGCCACGCCACTGGTAGGGGAAGGACGCCTGCGCGCACTGTGCCCGGAGCAGGTACAGCTGAGCACCGCGTTCAACTTGATCCTGCGCCACAACGCCCCGAGAAGCCCGATGGTAAAAGCTTTCGCCACAGCACTGGGTGTAGACCTGAAGACGCCGGCCTAAGCCTCAACAAAGCTCAAATGTGGGAGCTGTCGAGCCCCAGCGAGGCTGCGATGGGATCGCCTCGGTTCACCCGCCAACCCCGCCCACCCGCATCACCGCTGCACTCGAGCCCGCTTTTTCTTCTTCGCATGAAAATGCCGAAAATGCGCATCCTGCGCCGCCGCCAGCAATTCCCGATCCCCACGCGTATCGCCCCAGGCCCTGAGCCGATACTCCCCCAGGTCCCCATACACCGCCTCAAGCCGCAGCACCTTGTTCTCACAACGGCAATTATTCCCGGTGAGCTTGCCGGTTAGCACCCCATCTACCACCTCAAGCTCAGTGCCGATCAAGCGGATGCCAAGCCGGTCGGCAAACGGCTGCAACACCAACGCCGGCGACGCCGAACACAGCGTCACCACCGCCCCGGACTTCACCTCATCCGCCACCGACTGCAACCCGCTCGGGCGCATCAGCTTGCTCCAGCGCGCCTGACAATATTCCTGCGCTTGCTGCTCAACCCAAGCCTTCTTCACCCCGGTCATAAAGGTGCGAATCAACTGCGCCTTCAACTCATCCCGGCTGATCTGCCGCACCAAAAACCGCAGCCCCGGCACCGCCAGCTTGACCATCCGGCCATAAAACTCACCGGTGCCGAAGGCAAACTTGAGGAAGGGCACGAAACTGTCGTGGTGGGTGAGGGTGCCGTCGAAGTCAAAGACGGAAAGTACTTTGGCGTCTGCGGGGCCGGCTTCGAGCATGTCTGGGTTCACGGGTGGTCCTTATCAGGTAGGGCGGTTTCATAGCGTTGT
Source organism: Pseudomonas salmasensis (assembly GCF_014268375.2). Classification (NCBI taxonomy): domain Bacteria; kingdom Pseudomonadati; phylum Pseudomonadota; class Gammaproteobacteria; order Pseudomonadales; family Pseudomonadaceae; genus Pseudomonas; species Pseudomonas salmasensis. The sequence goes on along the minus strand of NZ_CP077083.1, from coordinate 2,059,351 downwards.
GACTGGCGCTTGCCTGTCGGGGTTCAGGTTGACGGTTCAGCCTGGTCGCTGCGGGTCAGCCTCTGCGCTCTTCTGTGTGCGTGCGACGGTCCATGCGTTTATGGCGATACGAGTTTACTACCCCTGAGCCCGGAGTGGGGTTTCTGAGGTTCCGGCACGTTCACTCGAGGGCGAGTGCAGGTAGTTCTTACAAGTGTTTTGGCTGACTGATCGGAGTGTGGGTTAAATTTCCTACATACCGCTCGTACCACTTAAAGCGAACTTTCCGATATTTCCTATTTGCAATTTTTCGTATGGTAAATGCCAAAAACAACAAGGCGTTAATCCCATGGCAAACCACGGCTACATGACCATCAACGGCAAATCCCAAGGTCTCATTTCTGCAAAATGTTCGACTCACGACTCTATAGGCAACAAGTGGCAAGAGGGGCACTGCGACGAGATAATGGTGCTGTCCTTCCACCATAATATGGCCAACAGGGGCAACGTCAGGGCGTCGAGCCATGGGCCGATTGCCATTACCAAAAATATCGACAAATCGTCACCCTTGCTGGCGGTAGCGCTTTCCAACAGGGAAGAGCTCAACTGCGTCATCAATTTTTACCGTATCGCCCCATCTGGCTGGCATGAAAAGTACTACAGCGTGGATATTAGAGGCTGCATCATCACCGACCTCACCGTCGACGTACCACATTCTATTTTGCATATCGATGCAGAGGCACAAGAGCATGTTGCGCTTAGATATCGCGAGATAATCTGGACTCACCATAAGGCGGGTACAAGTGGATTCAGTACTTGGGAGACAGGTCGGTGAATAAAAAAGATAGAAAACAGCAGCCCACATTTCACGATATCTGGGTGGTTAGTCAGGCTGCGGCGTATCTGACTAACCAGGCTTGTACCATCAGTGCTCGGAATATTAACGATGGGGTTGTTCGGTTACAGTTCAATCGGGAGGTGGCTTATTATGCGCGGAGTATTGTTAGGGATGTTGAGGAAGGCAGGAAAACTATTGATCAGGGATTGAAAGAAATAAAGCAAGAACAAGAAAGCCTCATAAACCAATCTCTGGAGGTGGGGAGAAAAGGCATCGGAGTTATCGCGGGCGCGCTCCAGTTTGCGACGGGAGCGGGAATTTGCTACGCCTCAGTCGGTACGCTGTGTTTGCTGGCGGGCATCCCGATCATGGCACACGGTGCTAATAACATGTACGAAAATGGTAGGAACCTGATCGAGGGGCATTCCGATACGGTTGGGCCGGTCAGAGAGGGATATCGCGGCACTGCAGAGTCTCTAGGGTATAGCGAAAGTGGAGGTGATTTAGTCTACGGTGGGACAGATATGATTATGTCTTTTTACAGTCTGCGTAGACTTGTATTGAAGCCGGATGCTTGGCGGTTGTTCAGATATATACGATCAGATAAAGAAAGGGCTTACAAAAAAATGGGGAGGTTTCCATTAGGTGTTGAGATGTATATCGATTATGAGACAGGGAAGCAGGTGTATAAGGGGGTGGTAGATTGATTGTGTTCTATGTTTTGGTGTTTGTGGTTTTTGGCGTGGTCGGTGCGTATGCCTTAAGGGCTAGGCTTTCGGGGGAGGATCTTAATACCTTAAAGTTATTTTCATGTGTGATATTTAACGGTTTTTTCGTAGTGTCCTATATTGAGGTGATTAAGTATGGTGAGTTTCCTTTTTTTGGGATTAGGACTGATTTTATTATTCAATATCCAATCATCGAGTGGATTGCCTTTTTCGGCATATTGGCTCATGGATTTGCACTTCCCGTGAAGTGGGAGGTCAGGCGCTGGTTTTGAACGAAAGAACAGAGAAGAAAGCTCGGGCGATACTGAGTAGCCATTGCTACGTCCGTGAAATTTTCTACGAGCTGGTGGTATCTGGAGGTTGCCTACTTTTGTAAAATCGCTGCTTCATCTGGAAAAGAAAAGTGAGATTTACCCGCCAGAGAGCCATCCCAGGCTCCCTTCGATAGACTCGATTTTCCAATAGATAGCGCATGTAACGAAGACGTAGCCAGCCTTCATTCTGCCAGTGTAGCAAGTTCAGCGATATCTCAGACCAGTCCAGAACGCTACACAATGATTGTATAACGTTTGTGGCTGACGCTCATTTCGCAACGTCGGAGTAATTGCATGAGTGAGCCATTTCCGTATTCGGTAGCTCTCTGGCACGTAATGATAGGCAAGCAGCGCATACACATCCCGATGTCGTCGTGGGAGGCATCTTATGTGTAGAGGGCTTTTTGCGGCTTGATGGAGAAATAACAGAGCTGCGATTGCTGTTAGAACGAGAATCTGCAGGCTCTTAGTTGTCAGCCTGCTATCTAAGTACTGTTATTTGTCTTTGTTGTTGAGGTCTTCTAATGCTAGTTGGTGTGTGTAGTTTATTTTTGGAATGTCGTAGCTGTATGTGGAGAATGTTTCATTGTTTATTTTAATTTCGGTGCTGTCGCCCAAGAATCGGGTTAGGTTTTTTGCTATTATAGAAGTTGATTTTTTTATCGACTCATCAAGGTTTTCAGTTTCAATGTTGTTCGCTTTTAATACTGCTCTGACTCCGAGGATTTTTTCTAGAACTTCTGTAGATTGCTTAAGGTTGTTTATGTTTTGAGAGGGGTCAAACTTGCTGTATGTGAGTATTGCACTTTGTGTAATTATTGTTGTGGCTAGGGCTATTACTATAGGGTTGGCAGATATTTTTGCAAAAAAACTTCCTGATTCAATTTTTTGTATCTCTACCTGGCCTTCATCGAGGCTTAGATTTAAGAGGTTGCAGCACTCCTCGAAAAGGACACTCAAGAATATTAATTTATCTGAGAAGTCTTCAAGTGATACCCTGTTAGGGAAATATATTTTTAAGTTGTCGGTTTTGGGTGGGTCATTAATCAGCTCTTTTGCGGTTGTTTGTATTAAAATGGATTGCAAGTATTTCAGTTTGTTGAAAGCTATAAAAAAACGATTGGCTATCAATGTTAGTGTGTAAGCGCTTGATAGGCTTGCATTGTCTAAATGATTGTCTAATGCAATTATGAATTTTTCTAGCTCAACTTTTACTTCTTGAATAGTTGTTATGTTTTTTTGGGGAATCTCATTTTCTATTTTTGTTATAGATTTCGTTATTTTGCTGAATTTTGATAGCCTGACAGCTTCCCCGGCTTTTTTGGTTAAGGAAGATTGTTGTGCGGAAAAATTTTGCCATAGAGTGGAGTGGTCGACGTTGGTGTTGATTTGACCACTTAGAGATTTTGTGGCCTCTTCATGTGCGTTGTTAAGAGCCGTAATGATAGGGAAAAAATCTTGCGCAGACTCTAGTATCTGGATTGTTTGGCAAATGGCGGAATATAATATTTCTGTGTTCATTGTTTTTCTCAAAATAAGCCCCGCTTTTGCGGGGCGCATTTTTATATTAGGTGTTTGCTGCGAACGCTATCAATCCCAACTCAACGCTCCACCCGTCTGGTACTCGATCACGCGGGTCTCGAAGAAGTTTTTCTCTTTCTTCAAGTCCATGATCTCGCTCATCCACGGGAATGGATTGGTGGTGCCTGGGTACTCTTCCTTCAAGCCAATCTGCGTCAAACGACGGTTAGCGATGAATTTCAAATAATCTTCCATCATCGCCGCATTCATGCCCAACACCCCACGAGGCATGGTGTCGCGAGCGTATTCGATCTCCAACTGCGTACCCTGCAGAATCATTTGGGTCGCTTCTTCTTTCATCTCTGCATCCCACAAGTGCGGGTTTTCGATTTTGATCTGGTTGATCACGTCGATCCCGAAGTTCAGGTGCATCGACTCATCGCGCAGGATGTACTGGAACTGCTCGGCCACGCCGGTCATTTTGTTGCGGCGGCCCATTGACAGGATCTGGGTGAAGCCGCAGTAGAAGAAGATGCCTTCCAGTACGCAGTAGTAGGCGACCAGGTTGCGCAGCAGTTCTTTGTCGGTGTCGACGGTGCCGGTTTCGAACTTCGGATCGGAGATCGAGCGGGTGTATTTCAGACCCCAGGCGGCTTTTTTAGCGACCGATGGAATCTCGTGGTACATGTTGAAGATCTCGCCTTCATCCATGGCCAGCGATTCGATGCAGTACTGGTAGGCGTGGGTGTGGATCGCTTCTTCGAAGGCCTGGCGCAGGATGTACTGGCGGCACTCGGGGTTGGTGATCAGGCGGTACACGGCCAGTACCAGGTTGTTGGCCACCAGGGAGTCGGCGGTGGAGAAGAAGCCCAGGTTGCGCATGACGATGCGGCGTTCGTCGTCGGTCAGGCCTTCGGGGTTTTTCCACAGCGCGATGTCGGCGGTCATGTTGACCTCTTGCGGCATCCAGTGGTTGGCGCAGCCGTCGAGGTACTTCTGCCAGGCCCAGTCGTACTTGAACGGCACAAGTTGGTTGAGGTCGGCGCGGCAGTTGATCATGCGTTTTTCGTCAACGGCGACGCGGGCGGAGGCGCCTTCCAGCTCGGCGAGGCCTTCGGCGACGTCGAGTTTGTCCAGGGCGGCCTTGGCGCGCACGATGGCGGCGGAGTCGTTGGCGGTGACGGCGCGGGCTTCCACGGCGGCAGCGGCGCCGGCACCGTCGAGGCGGTCCATGTTGGCTTCGGTGGCGTGGCCGGCGTTGGCGCCTTTAGCGGCTACTTCGCCTTCTTCTTCTTTGTCGAATTCGTCCCAGCTCAGCATGACGTGTCGTCTCCTGCGTGAGGGCTCAAAGGTGCCCGTGTGAAACCGGATGGTTGGGTGTTCACACGGCCCTAGGGCCGCGGTGGATCTTAAGGAATCGTTTGTTGCAACAGCTCGCGCAGGCAAATAAACGGAATCAGGTTACGGGTGCTGCATGAGGCTTGAGGGGCGTAGCGATGCGTGCTTGCTGCAGCGCAGGCTCAAGGTCTGGCTCTTTATCCCTGTGTAAAGGGATATTGCAGGCCCGATTTACCCGCGCATTATAGGGAAAAAATTGGGTTTGTGTTGCGGCGGATGGTCACTTGGGAGCGCCAAAATGACGTGGTTTTCGGCCAAAGCGAGTGTTTGCAAGGCTTTACAGGGGGTGGGGTTTTTTGACGGGCGGGGATGTTTTTTTTGGGGCAGGGGAAGCGGGCGTAAAAAGAGTGGTCGTGGCTGAAATCGCCATCGTAGGCAAGCCAGCTCCCACAGTTGATGTGCGGTGTATTCAAGGGCGGGTTCTTGGCCGCAAGAACGATTTCTTGCGGCAATTAAGAATCCAACTTCAGAAGTTGTTAGCCGTTAGAGCAACCATTGCCCATCACTTGATAGTTAAGAATATGCCGCTGGCCTTGCGAATCTTCATATTCCATCTTCGCCGGTACAACTTCGCAGACTTCTGGAATGCTGCTCATGGACAAGACTTTGGCCACATCCAAGTGTGTGCTGTAGGTGTAGTCCTCAACGATCGGGGCGTTCTGGCCGGCCAGTTCAGTCGGGGCTTCGTCAGCCAGGGCGGCGGTGGCGCACAGGCTGCTCAGGGCCATCACTAATAACGCTTTCATTGCTTCATTACCTTCTTCAGGGCGAAAGGGGGCACGGGGCCCTTGTGAGGCCGCGTGTGTCACTTGAAAGTTGGGAAGTTCGGATTAACGTTGCCTTCGTGGGGGCTGTTGCGTTGTTAATCAGAGTGCCTTGTTGGCGGAGTTGATTTTAGGCGCCTCGGTTATATTCATATACCCGTGGTTTTGATAAACACTTTTGGCGGTTTTTGTAACAATCCCTCGATTAAGATTTTTTCAGAAAGCTGCCAAGCGCCGCAGCACGCGGGCCAGAGCGGTGAAACGGCATAGCAGGGCAATTTGTAGGGTCTTGTTACTACCATCGTCGAATGGTTCTATAGGCCCACCCCGGCTACAACAGGGGCCATACAACAACAACTATGTCACCGAGGTAAGAAAGATGAGTGCGGCTTCCCTGTACCCCGTTCGCCCCGAAGTAGCAGCCAACACGCTGACCGACGAGGCGACCTACAAGGCCATGTACCAGCAGTCGGTGGTCAACCCCGATGGCTTCTGGCGTGAGCAAGCCAAACGCCTTGACTGGGTCAAGCCTTTCACCGCGGTCAAGCAGACCTCTTTCGACGACCACCATGTCGACATCAAATGGTTCGCCGATGGCACCCTGAACGTTTCCTACAATTGCCTGGACCGTCACCTCGCCGAACGTGGCGACCAGATCGCAATCATCTGGGAGGGCGATGACCCTGCCGAGAGCCGCAACATCACCTACCGCGAGCTGCACGAAGAAGTCTGCAAGTTCGCCAACGCCCTGCGCGGCCAGGATGTGCATCGCGGTGACGTGGTGACTATCTATATGCCGATGATCCCCGAAGCTGTGGTCGCCATGCTGGCCTGTACCCGCATCGGCGCGATCCATTCGGTGGTGTTTGGCGGTTTCTCGCCGGAAGCCCTGGCCGGTCGCATCATCGACTGTAAGTCGAAAGTGGTGATTACCGCAGACGAAGGCATCCGTGCCGGTAAGAAGATTCCGCTGAAGGCTAACGTCGACGACGCACTGACCAACCCGGAAACCAGCAGCATCCAGAAGGTGATCGTGTGCAAGCGCACCAATGGCGCGATCAAGTGGAACCAGCATCGCGACATCTGGTACGAAGACCTGATGAAAGTGGCGGGCACCGTCTGCGCGCCAAAAGAGATGGGCGCCGAAGAAGCGCTGTTCATCCTTTATACCTCCGGTTCCACCGGCAAGCCTAAGGGCGTGCAGCACACCACCGGTGGCTACTTGCTCTATGCGGCCCTGACCCACGAGCGCGTATTCGACTATCGCCCAGGCGAAATCTACTGGTGCACCGCTGACGTTGGCTGGGTCACCGGCCACACCTACATCGTCTACGGCCCGCTGGCCAATGGCGCGACCACGCTGCTGTTCGAAGGCGTGCCGAACTACCCGGACATCACCCGCGTGGCGAAGATCGTCGACAAGCACAAGGTCAACATCCTCTACACCGCACCAACCGCGATCCGCGCCATGATGGCCTCCGGCACCGCGGCCTGCGAAGGCGCCGATGGCAGCAGCCTGCGCCTGCTGGGTTCGGTGGGCGAGCCGATCAACCCGGAAGCCTGGGACTGGTACTACAAGAACGTCGGCCAATCCCGTTGCCCGATCGTCGACACCTGGTGGCAGACCGAAACCGGTGCCACGCTGATGAGCCCACTGCCAGGCGCCCATGCGCTGAAGCCGGGTTCGGCGGCGCGGCCGTTCTTCGGTGTGGTGCCGGCGCTGGTGGATAACCTGGGCAACATCATCGAAGGCGCCGCCGAAGGCAACCTGGTGATTCTGGATTCCTGGCCAGGCCAGGCGCGTACCCTGTACGGCGACCATGACCGTTTTGTCGACACCTACTTCAAGACCTTCCGCGGCATGTACTTCACCGGTGACGGCGCACGTCGCGATGAGGACGGTTACTGGTGGATCACCGGCCGTGTGGATGACGTGTTGAACGTGTCCGGCCACCGCATGGGCACCGCCGAGATCGAGAGCGCCATGGTTGCTCACCCTAAAGTCGCCGAAGCGGCGGTGGTGGGCGTGCCCCATGACATCAAGGGGCAAGGCATCTATGTGTACGTCACCCTGAAGAATGGTGAAGAGCCCAATGAAGCGCTGCGCCTGGAATTGAAGAACTGGGTGCGCAAGGAAATCGGGCCGATTGCCTCGCCGGATGTAATCCAGTGGGCGCCGGGGCTGCCGAAAACGCGCTCGGGGAAAATCATGCGGCGCATTTTGCGCAAGATCGCCACGGCTGAATACGATGGGTTGGGGGATATCTCTACCCTGGCAGATCCAAGCGTGGTGGCGCATTTGATTGAAACGCACAAGACCATGAACGTCGCGTAAGCGGGGTAGGTGGGACAGAGCCCCATTCGGTGCGAGCCGGGTGGGGCTTTTTTTTGCTGCTCATGAAATACCGAGGTTCAGTGTGGGAGCTGGCTTGCCTGCGATGAGGTCGTGTCAGGCAAAGGTTGGCTGGCTGACACACCGCTATCGCAGGCAAGCCAGCTCCCACAGTTAAGATCGCATTTCATAAGGGGATGGGGAGGCTGACAGAGCCGCATTCCAACCAACCCAATAAATATCGGTTTTCCCCGTAGGACGTTTCTGAATGTTACCGCCTCGCTCAAATGTGTAACCTCCCGCACAAACCTGGGGCAATGGACCACGCCCACGCCCCGAAAAACCGCGTTCTAGACACCCCGAAAAATAAGATTAAACGCCAGACTTGCCGTGCTAGAAGGGTTTGCGAATAATAGGCCCGCAATTTGCAGCATCATCAGGTTTAATATCTTTTGTCTCTGCATAAAATTCAGAGGCTGTCAATGAGCTGGAACCGCTTTCTCAGTGCTTCTGTAAATTGTTGTCGCATTGAGGAAATATCGGCTTCCGGCCTGTCGTTAGAATGCCGATCACTCGCTCGTCGTCGCAGGTGTCGCCCGCGCAGGACGCAGCACCGCTATTCGGTTACACCTTCGCCGCATCGTGGGCCATGGCTCATACTGCTGTTTTTGCCCTATACCGATGGAGTCCCAAGATGAAGAAACTCGTGCTGTTGGGCGCCCTGGCGCTGTCCGTGCTGTCCATGCAGGCTTTCGCCGAAGGCAAGCCGCTGAAAATTGGTATCGAAGCGGCTTACCCTCCGTTTGCCTCGAAGGCGCCGGATGGCAGCATCGTCGGTTTTGACTACGACATCGGCAACGCCCTGTGCAAGCAGATGGACGTCAAGTGCACCTGGGTCGAGCAGGAATTCGATGGTCTGATCCCGGCACTCAAAGTGCGCAAGATCGACGCGATCCTGTCGTCCATGTCTATCACTGACGACCGCAAGAAATCCGTGGACTTCACCACCCGCTACTACCTGTCCCCAGCGCGCCTGGTGATGAAGGAAGGCACCACCGTCAGCGACGGCTTGGATGAGCTCAAAGGCAAGACGATCGGTGTGCAGCGCGGTTCGATCCACGACCGTTTCGCCCGTGAAGTCCTGGCGCCAAAAGGCGCGAATATCAAGGGCTACAGCACCCAGAACGAAATCTACCTGGATGTGGCCGCCGGTCGTCTCGACGGTACCGTGGCTGACGCCACCCTGCTGCAAGACGGTTTCCTGAAAACCGACGCCGGCAAAGGCTACGCGTTTGTAGGCCCATCGTTCACCGAAGCCAAATACTTCGGTGACGGTATCGGCATCGCAGTGCGCAAAGGCGACAAGGAAAACCTTGAGCGCATCAATGCGGCCATCGCTGCGATCCGTGCCAACGGCGAATACAAGAAAATCCAGGACAAGTACTTCGACTTCGATATTTACGGCGCTGACGCCAAGTAACTCATCGCAGCTGTCCGTCCGAAATGGCGCAAGCAACAGTCATCCTGAAGTTTGCGCCATTTTTTCATCCCCCTTTTCGAGGACCTGAATCATGTTGAAAGGCTACGGGGCCGTCATCCTCGATGGCGCATGGTTGACGCTTCAGCTCGCCTTGTCGTCCATGGCCTTGGCCATTGTTCTGGGTCTGATCGGGGTCGCGCTACGCCTGTCGCCGGTACGCTGGCTGGCTTGGCTGGGCGACCTGTACTCCACGGTGATCCGCGGGATCCCCGACCTGGTGCTGATCCTGCTGATTTTCTACGGCGGTCAGGACTTGCTCAACCGCGTCGCGCCCTTGCTGGGCTTTGACGACTATATCGACTTGAACCCCCTGGCCGCCGGTATCGGCACCCTGGGTTTCATCTTTGGCGCCTACCTGTCGGAAACTTTCCGTGGCGCCTTCATGGCCATTCCCAAGGGCCAGGCTGAAGCCGGCCTGGCGTATGGCATGAGCAGCTTCCAGGTGTTTTTCCGGGTGATGGTGCCGCAGATGATTCGGCTGGCGATCCCCGGGTTTACCAACAACTGGCTGGTATTGACCAAGGCCACCGCGCTGATTTCGGTGGTGGGTCTGCAAGACATGATGTTCAAGGCCAAGCAGGCGGCAGACGCCACCCGCGAGCCTTTTACCTTCTTCCTCGCAGTGGCGGCGATGTACCTGGTGATCACCAGCGTGTCGTTGCTGGCCTTGCGTTACCTTGAGAAGCGCTACTCGGTAGGCGTAAGGGCGGCTGATCTATGATCTTCGACTACAACGTCATCTGGGAGGCCATGCCGCTGTACCTTGGCGGCTTGCTGACCACCCTGAAACTGCTCGCCATCTCGCTGTTCTTCGGCCTGCTCGCCGCCTTGCCCCTGGGCTTGATGCGGGTGTCCAAGCAGCCTGTCGTCAACGGCGTGGCCTGGCTCTATACCTATGTGATCCGCGGCACGCCGATGCTGGTGCAGTTGTTTCTGATCTACTACGGCCTGGCGCAGTTCGAAGTGGTGCGCGAGAGCTTCCTGTGGCCGCTGCTGTCCAGTGCCACGTTCTGTGCGTGCCTGGCGTTTGCCATCAACACCAGCGCCTACACCGCCGAGATCATCGCCGGCAGCCTCAAGGCCACGCCTAACGGTGAGATCGAAGCGGCCAAGGCCATGGGCATGTCGCGCTACAAGCTGTACCGCCGCATCCTGTTGCCGTCGGCCCTGCGCCGTGCGCTGCCGCAGTACAGCAACGAAGTGATCATGATGCTGCAGACCACCAGCCTAGCCTCCATTGTTACCTTGATCGACATCACCGGTGCCGCGCGCACCGTGAACGCCCAGTATTACCTGCCGTTCGAAGCCTATATCACCGCCGGCGTGTTCTACCTGTGCCTGACCTTCATCTTGGTGCGCCTGTTCAAGTTGGCCGAGCGCCGCTGGCTGAGCTACCTGGCTCCACGGAAGCACTGATATGGAACGTATCGATCATCTGTTGCCCTGGGGGCACCTGGGTTGCGAGCGCCAGCTGAGCGTGTTTCGTTTTGGCAGTGGCGAGCGCAAGGCCTATATCCAGGCCAGCCTGCACGCCGATGAGTTGCCCGGCATGCGTGCCGCCTGGGAGCTGAAAAAGCGCCTTGTGGCGCTGGAACAGCAAGGCGCTCTCAACGGCGTGATCGAGTTGGTGCCGGTCGCCAACCCGATGGGCCTCGGCCAGTTGTTGCAGGGCAGCCACCAAGGGCGTTTCGAAGTCGGCAGCGGCAAGAATTTCAACCGCGATTTTGTCGAGCTGAGCGAGCCGGTGGCCGAGTTGCTGCAAGGCAAACTGGGGGACGACCCGCACGCCAATGTGCGCCTGATCCGCCAGGCCATGAGCGATGCGCTCAGCGCCTTGCCCGAGCCGAGCAGCCAGTTGCAAGGCATGCAACGCATTCTGCTGAGCCACGCCTGCACCGCCGATGTGGTGCTCGACCTGCATTGCGACGCTGAAGCCGCGCTGCATATGTACGCGCTGCCCCAGCATTGGCCGCAGTGGCGTTCGTTGTCGGCGCATTTGAATGTGAAGGTCGGCCTGCTGGCGGAAGATTCCGGCGGCAGTTCGTTTGACGAGGCGTGCTCGTTGCCATGGCTGCGGTTGTCGCGCATGTTCCCCGAGGCGCAGATTCCGCTGGCCTGTCTGGCGACGACCTTGGAGCTGGGCGGCCAGGCTGATACCGGCCGTGATGAAGCGATCTTCCACGCCGAAGGCATCCTGGCCTTTCTCGCCGAGCAGGGCCTGATCAAAGGCCAATGGCCGGCTCCGCAGTTTGAGCCGTGCGAAGGCGTGCCGTTCGAAGGCACCGAGTTGTTGTTCGCGCCCCACGCCGGGGTGATCAGTTACCTGCGTAAAGCTGGCGACTGGGTAGAAAGCGGCGATGAGATTTTTGAAGTGATTGACCCCCTCACCGACCGCGTAAGCACTATTTGCTCGGGCACCTCGGGGGTGTTGTTTGCCGTTGAACGGCTACGTTATGCCCAAGCGGGTTTCTGGCTGGCCAAGGTGGCGGGGCGCGAAGCGCTGCGCTGCGGGCGCTTGCTCAACGACTGACCACCTGTTTTTGTGAGAACCGACCGCATGTACAAGCTTGAAGTCCAAGACCTGCATAAACGCTATGGCAGTCATGAAGTGCTCAAAGGTGTGTCCCTGGCCGCCGCCGCCGGCGATGTGATCAGCATCATCGGCTCCAGTGGTTCGGGCAAAAGTACCTTTTTGCGCTGCATCAACCTGCTCGAGCAACCCCACGCCGGCAAGATTCTGCTCAATAACGAAGAGCTCAAACTGGTCGCCAACAAGGATGGCGCCATGAAGGCCGCCGACCCCAAGCAGTTGCAGCGCATGCGTTCGCGCCTGTCCATGGTGTTCCAGCATTTCAACCTGTGGTCGCACATGACCGCGCTTGAAAACGTGATGGAAGCCCCGGTGCACGTGCTGGGCGTGTCGAAGAAAGAAGCCCGTGAAAAGGCCGAGCACTACCTGGCCAAGGTCGGCGTGGGCCATCGTAAGGATGCGTTCCCCGGCCATATGTCCGGCGGTGAGCAGCAGCGCGTAGCGATTGCCCGCGCCCTGGCGATGGAGCCAGAGGTAATGCTGTTCGACGAACCGACCTCGGCGCTCGACCCGGAGCTGGTAGGCGAAGTGCTCAAGGTAATGCAGGACCTGGCCCAGGAAGGCCGCACCATGGTGGTGGTGACCCACGAAATGGGCTTTGCCCGTGAAGTGTCGAACCAGTTGGTGTTTTTGCACAAAGGCGTGGTTGAAGAGCGTGGTAACCCGCGCGAAGTGCTGGTTAACCCGCAGTCGGAGCGTTTGCAGCAGTTCCTCTCGGGCAGTTTGAAATAATCAAGACTGCCACCCACCCCTGTAGGAGCGAGCTTGCTCGCGAAGATCGTCAACGATAACGCGGGAAGCTTGATACCCCGTGGCGTTCTCGGGTTTTTCGCGAGCAAGCTCGCTCCTACAGGGAAGCAGGTCTTCATTGTTTTTGAGATTTGTGTTGGTTTACGGGCTAGCATTGGCCCACAGCTTCTTTCACTGTTTTCGCTTTGGATAGCACTCCATGACCGCCCACAAAATTGGTTTCCTGATTTGGCCCAGCACAAAAGCCCTCACGCTTGCGCTGGCTGAGGAGGCCTTGCGCGTTGCCCAGCGGGTGCATCCAGATGTGATCTACGAGCTGTCGTTTTTGCTCGCCGAACCCGCCGTCGAAGGTGCCTGGCAACTGCCGGGTGAGCCGTGGGCCGGTAAGCTGGAGGGCTTTCAGAAGCTGTTCCTGTTGGCCGACGAACCGCCGACGGTCATCGCTTCGCCACTGAGCACCGCGCTCAAGCAGCTTGTGCGGGCTGGGTGCGTGATCGGCGGCTTGTCGGCAGGCGTGTACCCGCTGGCCCAGTTGGGCCTGCTCGATGGCTATCGCGCTGCCGTGCACTGGCGCTGGCAGGACGATTTCGCCGAGCGGTTCCCCAAGGTCATTGCCACCAGCCATCTATTTGACTGGGACCGTGATCGCCTCACTGCCTGTGGCGGCATGTCGGTACTCGACCTGCTGCTGGCGGTATTGGCCCGTGACCACGGTGCCGAACTGGCCGGTGCGGTATCCGAAGAGTTGGTAGTAGAGCGCATCCGCGAAGGCGGCGAGCGCCAGCGCATTCCATTGCAAAACCGCCTGGGTTCCAGCCATCCAAAGCTGACCCAGGCGGTGTTGTTGATGGAGGCCAATATCGAAGAGCCGCTGACTACCGACGAAATCGCCCAGCATGTGTGCGTCTCACGACGACAGCTTGAACGGATCTTCAAGCAGTACCTCAACCGCGTTCCCAGCCAGTACTACCTGGAATTGCGCCTGAACAAGGCACGCCAGATGTTGATGCAAACCAGCAAGTCGATCATCCAGATCGGCCTGTCGTGCGGCTTCTCCTCGGGGCCGCACTTCTCCAGCGCCTACCGCAATTTCTTCGGCGCCACCCCTCGTGAAGACCGTAACCAGCGCCGCAGCAGCAGCCCGTTCGAGTTGTCGTCGGTGCCCTCCGAGCGCGGTTGAGCGGCACTCAGGGTTCGTTGTCTGTTTCGGATGAAGTGGTTTGGCTGTCCGAGTCGCTGTCAGGAGGCGCGGGTAGCCTGGCTTGCGGTACGTCGAAATCCACCGCCGTGCGGTTGTAATAGCGACGCAGGATGGCAAGCGCCGCGGGTGAGAAGGGGTTGTCGCTCAGGTCAAAACCTGCCGCTGCGTCCGGGTCCACTTCAATCAGGTCGGTGGGCAACTCGGTGATACGGTTATCGCTCAGGTTCAGTTGGGTGAGCGACGTCAGGTTGAACGTGCCGCGCGGCACTTCCGTAAGCCCGGCGTTTTCCATCATCAGGGTTTCCAGGCCGGACATTTTACTGACATCGGGGGTCAGCCCCAGTGGGTTATCGCTCAGGTCCAGGTAGTTTAAATCGTGCAGGTCGCTCAACGCGTCGACACTCTGGCGGGTCAGTCGCAGTTGGCATTGTGTCAGGCTGAGTGTATTGAGCTTGGGCAGCTTGAAGACGGCAGCGGGTATGTCTTTCAGGACATAGCGGTCAATCAGCAGGCTCTCCAGGTTGGGGAAGCGTTCCAGAAAGCCTTCGGGTATCGAGGTGGCTTCCTGTGCCCTCAGTTCCAGCTTGGAAACGTGCTTGAAATCCACATTCAGTTTCGGCAGATCGCCCAACAGTGGCAAGGTCAGGACCATTTGATGGGTTCGGGCCTGCGTGTCATGACTGAAGTCCAGGTCGGTCTCGCGTCGCCAGACTTGCTCCAGCAGGCCCCTTATCTCCCCGCGAATGAGCTGCTGCTGTGCGCGAACCTGTTCATCCATGGGCACGTCCGTGAACGGGTAGCGCGCGGGCACATCCGCCACCCATTCTTGCAGGTCGGCCTGCAGGCGTTCGTAGTCGGCCTTGAGGCGTACCAGTATCGCCATTGAATCGTCCAGCCCGCCTGGCAATCTGAAGATGAATTGATGGGTCTCGTAGGTGCTGTAGGTCGGGTAGAGCGCTTGAGCCAGGCGCACCTCGGCTGGGTTGGCGTTGGCGCCAAAGTGTTCGCCGGTGTTCTGGCAGTAGGTTTTTATCCGTTCAAGCGTTGTGCGTGAGAGTGGGTTGCCGGAAAGGTCGTAGGCCCTGGCAGCGCCGGCGGGTAGGGAAAACAGGGCGTCGGGCAGTCTGCGCAGGCGATTGTTGCTGAGGTTGGCACTGACCAGTCGAGGTCGATTGAGCAGCCCGGAGGGGAATACGGAAATTTCGCTGTGGGCCAGGTTGAGCGTGCGCAGGTCGGTCATGTTTCCCAGGTTGGGCGCCAGCGCCAGCGGGTTGTTGGACAGGTCCAGGGTGTGCAACTCGGTCAGGTTGGCCAGGGCTGCACGGCTTGGGGTGGTGAGGTTGAGTGCGCAATTGCGCAGTACCAGGGCATTTAGGCGAGTTAACGCGCTGACCTCGTCGGGCAGTGTTCTGAGGGCGATGTCGCTGATAGCCAGCCGGCGTAGCCCGGGAAAGCGCCCCAGGAAGGCCGGCGTGCCACGGGTGGTCAGGTAGCCCAGCAACTCCAGGCTGGTGATGTGCCCGAAGCTGGCCTCCAGTACCGGCAATTCGCCGTAAATGGGTTGGTTGAGTTGCAACAGATGCCCGTTATCAAACGCGGCGTCCCTGGGGGTGGCGTGGCGCCAGGCGCTGATCAGCTTTTGTGCCCAGAGCCGACGGTTCTGCTGTTCTGATGCAATTCGCCAGCGGCTCAGCGGTAAGTCCGTGCCCACAAGGGTTTGTGGCACGTTCTGCTGCCAGGCTCTGAGGCTGGCGTCCAGCTGCAGGAACTCTTTCTTCAGGAGTTGGAGGGTACCCAATGGCGTACCAGGGTCATTGTGCATGGCAGCGAGCACGGCGGTCAGCTCGCTGGGGTTCAGTTGCGGGTATAACTCGTGCAGCCGCGCCTCCAGCGAGACAGCACCGCGGCTGCTACCGGCAGTGGCGGGGCTGGCGTCGTAACCTTCCATGCCGCCGGGCAGGCGCATCAGGGTGGGGTCGTAGGAGGGTTTGAGCAGCGGCACTTCGGCCAGCAGAGGGCCAAGCTCGTCACGTGCCAGCGCATGTTGGCGCAGGGTTTCTCGCAGGTGCGAGCCCTGGCCGATCTGCATGTTCAGTGCGTCGCGCTGCGCATCGGGCAGTGCCTGGAGCACGGCGGTGTAGAAGTCGGTTTCGCCAAGCAGGGTGCCCTTGCTGTCTTCGGGAATGTAGTCGCCTTCGATGGTGCGCACCAGCAGGCGTCGAATGGGCGCCTGGGCAGGGCCGATGGCGTCGTGCAGTTGGCCGTCGCGCTTGAAGTCGCGCACTTCCAGGCGCACCTGGGGCGACCAGCCCGGCAGTTGTTCCAGGGAGTGCAGGGCGAGTCGATGGGTGTCGCCGCTTTCCAGCGCGCTCATGTACAAGCCTTCATACGCCCGGCTGATTCGGACCTGATGGGCTGCCCAGCGTGCACGTTCGACCAGGTGCGAAGGCAGCACGCCCTGGTCGATGTCGAGCAGGTCCTGGCCGTTGGCACTGAGCAGGACTTCTTCGGCCGCGCTGACGGGCAGGCCCGGTGTGCTGTCGATGATCTTTTGCACGCGCGCATCGGTGGTCAGCTCCAGGCCTCGATAGCGTGAGTCGAACATCGAAGCGCGTTTATCCTCGGCTCTGCGTGCCAGCTGTTTGCGCAGCTTGGCGGCGCGCACATGCAATTGGGTGGTGGGGGTGCCAAAGTCTTCTTCCAGCAACGTCTTGCGCTCTGGCTCGTCGAGGGTTTCCAGCAGGGTCTTGAGCAGGTCGCCGTTGTTCATCTGCGCTTCATGGATTTGCGCCACTGCCGCATTTTCCCGGCCTGGGTGTTCCCATACGGTTTCGCCTTTGGCGTTCAGAAAACGCAGGGTCTTGGTTTCGGGCCAAAGGCCGGTCTGGCTGAGCAGCCAGAGTTGGGTCTGCGTGTCGGCCTTTGAATAAACCTGCGGGTCGTCGCTGTTCATCTGGTCGATGAAGGTTTGCAACTGCTGGTCGATATGGATGCGCTTGAGGCTGTCGGCCAGTAACGGCGGGGGCGGTTGGTGGTCCATGTAGAGTTTGCGCAGGGCGCCATCGTCGGTGCTGCTGATGCGCTGTGCCTGTTCCAGGCCGGTGTCGCTGAGGCTCTCGGCGGGCGGGCCGAGGCGGCGCAGCAAGGTGCTGCGGTCCCAGGTCAGCGGGCGATCCAGTGGGGTCAACCAGATACCTTTGCCATTGCCGATAACGGGCGGTGGGTAGGCATGCAGGTGGCTTGGGTGCACCAGCACGGCGTTGTCCGCTTGTTGCTTGACGGCAAAGTGTTGCCCGTCGAGGGGCAGGATCTGTTTGTCCCCGTAGGCATGCAACCCATCGGCTGTGGGGCGTGAGGCGGCGGGCAACTGAAGGTCGTGGGCGTAGGGGCTCAGGTCCGGGTTCCACAGGCGCGTTTTACCGTCATCCGAAGTGACCGGATGCAGGCGCTCGAAAAAATCCCAGACTTCCCGAGGCAGTGCCTGGCGTAGCAGCCCTTCGGCAATCGGTGCGCCGACCGCGAACATACCCAATTGCACCATTTGCTCCAGGATCGACATCAGGTGCCCGAACGCCTGGCGCTTGAGGCCCTCGGCCCAATCGACGATGCCTTCGAACACGTCATCGAGCAGTTGATAGGCGGTGTAGCCGAGCATCAGCGCGCCCAGGGGGGGAATGAACGGCGTGGCGATGAAGGCGGCGATTTCGAGCAGGGTTTTACCGATTTTTGCCACGATGTCCCAACGTTGCCAGCGTGCCTTGCTGTCGGCGTCGGCGGTGGACACGGCAATGCTGCGCGCGTCATTGAGCAGCCTGTTGAGTTTGCTTTCGTAGAGGTGTTCGTACAGCTCGCCGCTGATTTTCGTCGCGTGCAATTGCAGCTTGGGGTTGGCCACAGGTTCAGCGCGCCACGTTGGCCTTGGGTCGCCGGGGATGGGGGCGTGCCAGGTTATCTGGGACAAGCGGTTATTCAGGTTGGCAAAGAAGTAGGCGCGGTGTTCGTGGCTGATAAAGCCGCTGAAGAATGCCTGGTAGTCGGCGTCGCGCAATTTGCGGGTCAGGTCTTGAATGAATGCGATGCCATCGCGGTAATACTTGAGCGGTGCCTGTGGGTCGCCGGGGATGTACGCCACCACGGGCACTACGCTGTGGTGCAACTCCAGGTCGGCGGCGAACAGCACAACGCCGGCCAGCGGCGCGTCCATCAGGCTCAGGTCGTGGCTGAGCAGCGTCTTGCCGTCGAGTGTCAGGCCGCTGACGCCTTTGAGCTGGGCCTGGAGCGTGCGCAGGACTGCTTCGCTGCCGTCCTTCTTCAGGCGCGCCAGGTGCACGGCGGCTTGTGCCTCGGCCTTCAGGCTATCGACGACGGTACTGCGCAGCGCGCCCTTGCGGGTGGCGTCCTGGAAACCGAAAAATGTCTTGAGGTAGGCCTGGTATTGCGTGCCGATGTCCAGTTCACGGCAGAGCCCGATGAATGTCTGGATGCTGACGTTGCTGTTCACTGTGGGCAGGGTGTCGAATTGCCCGGTGGAAGAGGGTTGGGTGATGAAGCTGGAGTCTGCGGTGAAGGCCGCTTTCTCGCTCTCTGCTGCGTCGAAGTTATGCAACGCGGCGTCTACCAGCGATACGGTCCAGACTTTGACACCGCCGGTTTCTATCGGGAACAGTGGGATGGTGAGGGGCGCATACAGGCGCAGATGGGTGGTGCTGACATCGATGTCCACGCCCCAGCGGGTCTTGAGCGCCTGGTGCAAAAGCGGCGCGGCGAAGGCCTGCGGTGTCTTGAGGTGGGCCAGTGCCGTGTCCACTTTGCTTTGCGCGGTCCAACTCTGCTCCACCGCCTGTTTGAGGGGCGCGTGCTGCTGACGGCTGACCTCGGCCTGCCAGTTGGCGATGTCCAATGGCGCATTTTTCAACGCTTGGCGCTTGTCATCCGAGGCGCTTGCCAGCCAGGCCGGCAGGCGTGTGTGAAACCCGGCGGGCACTTGGGTGGCGGCGACTGCGAGGCGTTGGCTGATTGTCATGGGCACGGGGCTGATCCTTCAGTGGGGGGAGTCACTGTCATCACAGCAAGCTTGATGGGGCGAGAGGGGGCAGATAGTTAAGGCATTTGGCGAAAATCAGCGGGCCGTGCCTCTGCCTCTGGCTGATCGCAGCGTTTACACTGCGCCATTGCGACGCAATATGTCGCATTGCCGTAAACCCGCCTAAAACCGGGGTTGGCGCTATAAGAAGTTGTCGCTTGGCGACAAGGTGGCGCTGAAAACTGTCCTTACAATCCCTGCATCGCCCGCCAGTTCCAGGCAGGCGTTCCTCTTCAGGAGACTCCGATGTCCGTTGAGCAAGCCCCGGTGCAACGTGCCGATTTCGACCAAGTGATGGTGCCCAACTACGCACCTGCTGCCTTCATCCCCGTACGTGGCGCAGGTTCGCGCGTGTGGGACCAGGCCGGTCGCGAGCTGATCGACTTTGCCGGCGGCATCGCGGTCAACGTATTGGGCCATGCGCACCCGGCGCTGGTCGGTGCACTGACCGAACAGGCCAACACGCTGTGGCATGTCTCCAACGTGTTCACCAACGAGCCGGCCTTGCGCCTGGCCCACAAGCTGATTGATGCCACCTTTGCCGAGCGCGTGTTCTTCTGCAACTCCGGCGCCGAAGCCAACGAGGCCGCCTTCAAGCTGGCCCGTCGCGTGGCGTTCGACCGTTTTGGCAGCGAGAAGTACGAGATCATTGCCGCGCTGAACAGCTTCCACGGCCGTACCCTGTTCACCGTCAACGTCGGTGGCCAGTCGAAGTACTCCGATGGTTTCGGGCCTAAAATCACCGGCATCACCCACGTTCCTTATAACGACCTGGCTGCGCTGAAAGCGGCGGTGACCGATAAGACCTGCGCGGTGGTGCTGGAACCGATCCAGGGCGAAGGCGGTGTATTGCCGGCCGAACTGGCATACCTGCAAGGTGCTCGCGAGCTGTGCGACGCCCACGACGCACTGCTGGTATTTGACGAAGTGCAAACCGGCATGGGCCGCACCGGCCACCTGTTTGCCTACCAGCATTACGGCGTGACGCCAGACATCCTCACCAGCGCCAAGAGCCTGGGCGGCGGTTTCCCGATTGCGGCGATGCTCACCCGTGAAGACTTGGCCAAGCACCTGGTGGTCGGCACCCACGGCACCACCTACGGCGGCAACCCGCTGGCGTGTGCGGTAGCGGAAGCGGTGATCGACGTGATCAACACCCCAGAAGTGCTGGCGGGTGTGAATGCCAAGCATGACCTGTTCAAGGCGCGCCTGGAGCAGATCGGCAAGCAGTACGGCATCTTCACCCAAGTGCGTGGCATGGGCCTGCTGATCGGTTGCGTGTTGAGCGATGCATTCAAAGGCAAGGCCAAGGACGTGTTCAACGCGGCCGAGAAAGAGAACTTGATGATCCTGCAAGCTGGCCCCGACGTGGTGCGTTTTGCGCCGAGCCTGGTGGTGGAAGAGGCGGATATCAATGAAGGCCTGGATCGTTTTGAGCGTGCTGTGAAGACGTTGACGCAAGCCTGATGGACCGTTCGGTGCCTGGCGATCCCGGTACCGAATACAAATTTTGTATGCCGGACCCTTTAGTTGGGGCTGTGAAGATCAGATGTGGGAGCGGGCTTGCTCGCGAAAGCAGTGGTTCAGTCACCTGAGATGTTGAATGACACACTGCATTCGCGAGCAAGCCCGCTCCCACACTTGACCTCACTGTTTTCAACAGTGTTTTTGGCATTTTTTTCTGTGAGTTTTCGAGTTAAGGAGTGACACCATGCTGGTGATGCGCCCCGCGCAAATGGCTGATCTGGGCGAGGTACAGCGTCTGGCTGCGGACAGCCCGATTGGTGTCACCTCCTTGCCGGATGATGTGGAACGCCTGAGCGACAAGATCGCGGCCAGCGAAGCGTCCTTCGCGGCCGAGGTGAGTTTCAACGGTGAAGAGAGCTATTTCTTCGTGCTGGAAGACACCGAGACCGGCAAGCTCGCCGGCTGCTCGGCCATCGTAGCCTCGGCCGGTTACTCCGAGCCGTTCTATAGCTTTCGTAACGAAACCTTCGTGCACGCCTCCCGCGAGCTGAAGATCCACAACAAGATCCACGTGCTTTCCCAGTGCCACGACCTTACCGGCAACAGCCTGCTCACCAGCTTCTATGTGGTGCCCGAGCTGGTCGGTTCGCCGTGGTCGGAACTCAATTCCCGTGGCCGCCTGCTGTTTGTTGCCAGCCATCCCGAGCGCTTTGCCGACTCGGTGGTGACCGAGATTGTCGGCTACAGCGACGAGAACGGTGACTCGCCGTTCTGGGATGCCATTGGCCGCAACTTTTTCGACCTCAACTACGCCGCCGCTGAGCGCCTGTGTGGGCTGAAAAGCCGCACCTTCCTCGCCGAGCTGATGCCGCATTACCCGATCTACGTGCCGCTGTTGCCGGACGAAGCCCAAGAGGCCATGGGCCAGGTGCACCCGCGTGCGCAAATCACCTTCGACATCCTGATGCGTGAAGGCTTTGAAACCGACCATTACATCGACATCTTCGACGGTGGCCCGACGTTGCACGCCCGGGTCTCGGGCATTCGCTCGATCGCCCAAAGCCGCGTGGTGCCGGTGAAGATCGGTGAGATGGTCAAGGGCGTTGGCCGTCAGTACCTGGTGAGCAACGCGCAGTTGCAGGATTACCGTGCGGTGATGCTGGAGCTGGACTACGCGCCCGGCAAACCGGTGACCCTGGACCTGGCGGCAGCCGAAGCGCTGGGTGTTGGCGAAGGCGCCAGCGTGCGCCTGGTTGCGGTTTAAAAAGAGAGTTTCGCGGGTGGCTGACAACAGTGGCCCGTTCGAGGAGATAGCATGATCGTTCGTCCCGTACGCAGCAGCGATTTACCGGCCCTGATTGATCTGGCGCGCAGCACTGGCACCGGCCTTACCACCTTGCCGGCCAACGAAGAGCGCCTGACCCACCGGGTAGGCTGGGCGGAAAAAACCTTTCGCGGCGAAGCCGGGCGCGGCGATGCCGACTACCTGTTCGTGCTGGAAAACGATGAAGGCCGCGTGGTGGGAATCTCCGCCATTGCTGGCGCCGTTGGCCTGCGCGAGCCGTGGTACAACTTCCGGGTAGGGCTGACCGTCAGCGCGTCCCAGGAGTTGAATATCTACCGTGAGATTCCGACGCTGTTCCTGGCTAACGACCTCACCGGTAACTCCGAATTGTGCTCGTTGTTCCTCCACGCCGATTACCGCAACGGCCTTAACGGCCGCATGTTGGCCAAGGCGCGCATGTTGTTTATCGCCGAGTTCCCGCAACTGTTCGGCAACAAGATCATTGCCGAGATGCGCGGTGTGTCCAACGACGCCGGGCGTTCGCCGTTCTGGGAAAGCCTGGGCCGGCACTTCTTCAAAATGGAGTTCAGCCAGGCCGACTACCTCACGGGCGTAGGCAACAAGGCGTTTATCGCTGAGCTGATGCCCAAGTTCCCGCTGTACAGCTGCTTTCTCTCCGAAGACGCACGCAATGTGATCGGCAAGGTCCACCCGGACACCGAGCCGGCCCTGAGCATGCTCAAGAGCGAAGGCTTCAGCTACCAGGGCTACGTGGATATTTTCGACGCAGGCCCGGCGGTGGAATGTGAAACCAGCAAGATCCGTGCGGTGCGCGACAGCCAGTCACTGGTGTTGGCCATCGGCACGCCGGGGGACGACGCTACGCCGTTCCTGATTCATAACCGCAAGCGCGAGGAGTGCCGTATCACCGCCGCTCCGGCCCGGCTGGCGGCAGGCACCCTGGTGGTCGATCCGCAGACCGCCAAGCGCCTGCAACTGGTGGTGGGTGATCAAGTGCGTGCTGTTGCGTTGTCTGCTGCTCGGGAGTCGAAATAATGAATTCGTTGTATATCGCAGGTAGCTGGCTGGCCGGCCAGGGTGAACTGTTTGAATCGCGCAACCCGGTGACCCAGCAAGTGCTGTGGGCCGGCAATGGCGCCACTGCTGAACAGGTCGAATCCGCCGTGCAGGCTGCGCGCCAGGCATTCCCGGCGTGGGCCAGGCGCTCGCTCGAAGAACGCATCAGCGTGCTGGAAACCTTCGCCGCCACGCTTAAAAGCCGTGCCGACGAAATCGCCCGCTGCATTGGCGAAGAGACCGGTAAGCCATTGTGGGAATCAGCCACCGAAGTCACCAGCATGGCCAACAAGATTGCAATCTCGGTGCAAAGCTACCGCGAACGTACCGGCGAGAAGAGCGGCCCCCTGGGCGACGCCACCGCTGTGTTGCGTCACAAGCCCCACGGTGTGGTGGCGGTGTTCGGTCCTTATAACTTCCCTGGGCACTTGCCGAATGGGCACATCGTTCCGGCGTTGCTGGCCGGTAATACCGTGTTGTTCAAACCGAGCGAGTTGACCCCCAAGGTCGCCGAGCTGACCGTACAGTGCTGGATCGAAGCCGGTTTGCCGGCGGGCGTGCTGAACCTGCTGCAAGGCGCGCGGGAAACCGGTATCGCCTTGGCGGCCAACCCAGGCATCGACGGCCTGTTCTTCACCGGTTCCAGCCGCACTGGCAACCATCTGCACCAGCAATTCTCCGGGCGCCCGGACAAGATCCTGGCCCTGGAAATGGGCGGTAATAACCCGTTGGTCGTGGACGAAGTCGCCGACGTGGATGCGGCGGTGTACACCATCATCCAATCAGCATTTATCTCGGCAGGCCAGCGTTGCACCTGTGCTCGCCGCTTGCTGGTGCCTGAAGGTGCCTGGGGCGATGCCCTGCTGGCGCGCCTGGTGGCGGTGAGTGCGAGCATTGAAGTGGGTGCTTTCGACCAGCAACCGGCGCCGTTCATGGGCTCGGTGATCTCCCTTGCTGCGGCCAAAGCGCTGATGCAAGCCCAGGAACTGATGTTGGCCAATGGCGCCGTGGCGCTGCTGGAAATGACCCAGCCTCAGGCTCAGGCCGCATTGCTGACCCCTGGCATCATCGACGTAACCGCTGTGACGGAGCGTGAAGACGAAGAGCTGTTTGGCCCGCTGCTGCAGGTGATCCGCTATGCGGATTTTGCCGGTGCCATCGCTGAGGCCAACAACACCCAGTACGGCCTGGCCGCTGGCCTGTTGTCGGACTCCGAAGCGCGTTACCAGCAGTTCTGGCTGGAAAGCCGCGCCGGTATCGTCAACTGGAACAAGCAGTTGACCGGCGCTGCCAGTACCGCGCCGTTCGGTGGTGTCGGGGCGTCGGGCAATCATCGCGCCAGTGCCTATTACGCGGCGGATTATTGCGCGTACCCGGTGGCGTCGCTGGAGACGCCGAGCCTGGTCGTGCCAGCCACGCTGACCCCCGGCATAACGCTGATCTAAATGTGGGAGCGGGCTTGCTCGCGAAAGCGGTGGTTCAGTCACTTCAAAAGTTGAATGACATACCGCATTCGCGAGCAAGCCCGCTCCCACAATGGATCTGTGGTGTATTCAAGTGATTTGATGCCTATAAAAACAGATGTTCGTGGAGCCTCGCCGATGAAATCCTGTGAAGTCAATTTTGACGGTCTAGTGGGGCCGACCCATAACTACGGCGGTTTGTCCTTCGGCAACGTCGCGTCCCAAAGCAATAGCCAGCAGTCTTCCAACCCGAAGGAAGCGGCGTTGCAGGGCCTGCAGAAAATGAAAGCCCTGATGGACATGGGCTTTGTGCAAGGTGTATTGGCGCCCCAGGAACGCCCGGATGTGGCCGCCTTGCGCAGCTTGGGTTTCAGTGGCACCGACGCCCAGGTGATCGAGCAGGCGGCCAAGCAGGCCATGCCTTTGCTGGTCGCGAGCTGCTCGGCATCCAGCATGTGGGTAGCCAACGCCGCCACCGTCAGCCCAAGCGCCGACACCGCAGACGGCCGCGTGCATTTCACTGCCGCCAACCTCAATTGCAAATACCACCGCAGCATCGAACACCCCACCACCAGCCGCGTGCTGGGGGCCATGTTCGCCGATGGCAAGCACTTCGCCCACCACGCCGCCTTGCCGGCCGTGGCGCAATTTGGCGATGAAGGCGCGGCCAACCACACGCGTTTCTGCCGTGAGTACGGTGAGGCGGGTGTCGAGTTTTTCGTCTTCGGCCGCAGTGCTTTCGACCCTCGTTACCCAGCCCCGCAGAAATACCCGGCGCGCCAGACCCTCGAAGCCTCCCAGGCGGTTGCGCGCCTGCATGGCTTGAAGGATGACGGCGTGGTTTACGCCCAGCAGAACCCGGCGGTGATCGATGCCGGTGTGTTCCACAACGATGTGATCGCGGTGGGCAACGGCGAGGTGCTGTTCTATCACGAGGATGCGTTCCTCAATACCGAACAGATGCTCGCCGAACTGCACGGTAAGTTGAGCAAGCTGGGCGGCAACTTCCAGTCGGTGTGTGTGCCCCGCGCGTTGGTCAGTGTCGAGGACGCGGTGCGTTCCTACCTGTTCAACAGCCAGCTACTGACTCGTCCTGACGGTTCGATGCTGCTGATCGTGCCGGAAGAGTGCCGCGCCAATGAGCGCGTGTGGCAGTACTTGCAAGGCCTGACCGCTTCCGGCGGGCTGATTCGCGAGGTCAAGGTCTTCGACCTCAAGCAAAGCATGCAAAATGGTGGTGGGCCGGCGTGCCTGCGCCTGCGTGTGGCGTTGAACGAAACCGAGCTGGCGGCCGTGAACCCAGGGGTTATCATGACCGCGCCGTTGTACGAAACCCTGACCCAATGGGTGGGCAAGCACTACCGTGACAGCCTGCGCGAAACCGACCTGGCTGACCCGCAGTTGCTGCTTGAGTGCCGGACGGCACTGGATGAACTGACGCAAATCCTTAAACTGGGCTCGGTTTATCCTTTCCAGATCAATTAATGCCACACGGCTGAGATATTTTATTTATGACCGACACCCTGAAACTCATCCTTGAAGACACCGACGGCACCCAGCTGGAAACCTCCTGCACCCGCGTCGCCGTGGTCTGGCAGGGCAAGGAGATCTGGATCCAGCACGACGGCCGCGGCCAACTGCTGATTGGCGTGGACGTAGAAGAGGGCGACGCCGAGTACGCCAACCTGCTGATGCGCCCATTGGCCACCAACCTGATGAGCCTGCAACTGGAAATGGAACCGGCGGACGTTGAAGGTGACGACGATCACGTCCATGGCCCAGGCTGCAACCACTAAGGAAGCTGCTTATGCTCGCCCTCGGCAAACTGCTTGAACTGACCCTCGCCGGTCGTGAACCGGCGCAAAAAATTCAACTGACTGTCGACGGCGTGCAGATGCGCTGGCTCAGCGAAGGCGCGCTTGAAGTGCGTCCTCCTGAAGCTTTGGACAACGGCAGCGACCTGCTGCTGTCGTCCGGCATCCATGGCAACGAAACCGCGCCGATCGAACTGCTCGACCGCCTGTTGCATGGCATCGCCCGTGGGGAGATCAAACCCCGCACCCGTATTCTGTTCCTGTTCGGGAATACCGAGGCCATGCGCCGCGGTGAGCGTTACCTCGAACTGGACGTCAACCGGCTGTTCAACGGCCGTCATGAACAAAACATCGGCCCCGAAGCCATGCGTGCCGCTGAGCTTGAGCAATTGGCCCGCAGCTTTTTCAGCCAGCCTGGCCGTTCGCGCCTGCATTACGACCTGCATACCGCGATTCGTGGTTCGAAAATCGAGCAGTTCGCGTTGTACCCGTGGAAGGAAGGCAGACAGCATTCGCGCCGTGAGCTGGAGCGCCTGAACGCGGCCGGCATGCAGGCGGTGCTGCTGCAGAACAAGACCTCGATTACTTTCACCGCGTTTACCTACGAGCAACTCGGCGCCGAGGCGTTCACCCTGGAGTTGGGCAAGGCGCGGCCGTTCAGGCAGAACGACGGTGTGGACGTGTCGCGCCTGGAAGCGCGCTTGAAGCAGATCATCGAGGGTAACGAGCCTGAGATCGGTAGCCTCGACGGCCTGCAACTCTTCGCCGTTGCGCGGGAAGTGATCAAGCACAGCGACGCCTTCCTGATGCACCTGCCCGCAGATGTGGAAAACTTTTCGGAATTGGAAAAGGGCTACCTGCTGGCCGAAGACGTGGCCAAGACCCGCTGGGTGATCGAGGAGGAGGGCGCCCGCATTATCTTCCCCAACCCTAAGGTGAAGAACGGCTTGCGCGCCGGGATACTGATCGTGCCCACCACGGACGCCGGCCTGGCCTAAGAGCCGAGGCTGGCTCGATCAAATGTGGGAGCTGGCTTGCCTGCGATAGCATCACCTGGGTATCACTGATACACCCAGGCCTCTGCATCGCAGGCAAGCCAGCTCCCACACTGGGTTTAGACCGCTACAGCACGCGGCTCACTACGACGGATCGCGCGCACCTTGTGCAGCGTATCGGCGCAGGTGCGCGCTGCTTCCTGGCCCTTGTGCACGAAGTGTTCGTAGAAGAACGTGGTGTGCTCGCTGCCGGCATGGAAGTGGTGCGGCGTCAGGGACACCGAGAACACCGGCACTTCAGTTTCCAACTGCACCTGCATCAGGCCGCTGACCACCGATTGCGCGACGAATTCGTGGCGGTAGATGCCGCCGTCCACCACCAGCGCGGCGGCAACGATACCCGCGTAACGGCCGGTCTTGGCCAGCAATTTGGCGTGTAGGGGCATTTCAAAGGCGCCGCCGACTTCGAAGAAGTCGATGTCCGATTCCTGATAACCCTGGGCGATCATTTCGGCGAGGAAGCCTTTGCGCGATTGGTCGACAATATCCTTGTGCCAGCAGGCCTGGATAAACGCGACGCGCTCGCCGTGATGGTTTTTGCTTTTGCTGTCGATTGCGGTGGGTTGCATGTTCTGACTCCTGTTTAAGAAAAAAACAGGGCGTTATGAATCGAATGGGATTTAAGGGTGCGCGTGCGCAAACAGGCGCGCGGCCCTTAGGTGCCAATCCCGTTCTCTCTTCATCCGGACTATGACCGTCGGCCCCGGGATCACACCGGGTCTGCTGACCTTGTCGCCGTCCTGCCTGAGCAGTTCGAGGCGCCAAGCGCTCGCGGGCTATGCACATTGCGTGCAATTACCGCCGGTGGGGAATTGCACCCCGCCCTGAGAACGTTGCCGCCAGAACCCTGGCGGCGCAGAGTTTTTAACATGGTTTTTCAAAAACTGCACGGTTGCCGTCTCGATAACTTATATCGGTTTGTTTGGTTGGTATTCGAATGAATGTAATCGGGGCTTGATATTCCGTGGCTTTGCCCGCAGTAATCACACACAAAAGGATTTATCCACTCCGTTAGAGGCCCCCCTTCATGACCGTGATCGACCTGCGCAGCGACACCGTGACCCAACCCACCCCCGGCATGCTCGACGCAATGGCCAGCGCCGTCAGTGGCGATGATGTCTACGGCGAAGACCCCAGCGTCAACCGCCTGGAGGCCGAACTGGCCCAGCGCCTGGGCTTTGCCGCGGCGCTGTTCGTACCCACCGGCACCATGAGCAACCTGCTGGCGTTGATGGCTCACTGTGAGCGCGGCGAGGAATACATCGTCGGCCAGCAGGCCCACACCTACAAATACGAAGGCGGCGGCGCGGCGGTGCTGGGGTCGATCCAGCCGCAACCCCTGGACGTTCAAGCTGATGGCTCCCTTGATCTGAACCAAGTGCTTGAAGCCATCAAGCCCGACGACTTCCACTTCGCCCGCACACGCCTGCTGGCGCTGGAAAACACCATGCAGGGCAAAGTGCTGCCGCTGGATTACCTGGCCAAGGCCCGTGCATTTACCCACGAGCATGGCCTGGCCCTGCACCTGGATGGCGCGCGCCTCTACAACGCGGCGGTCAAGCTGGGGGTGGATGCGCGAGAAATCGCCCAGCATTTCGATTCGGTGTCGGTGTGCCTGTCCAAGGGCCTCGGCGCGCCGGTCGGCTCGGTGCTGTGTGGCTCGGCGGCGCTGATCGCCAAGGCACGGCGCCTGCGCAAGATGGTCGGCGGCGGCATGCGTCAGGCCGGTTCACTGGCAGCGGCAGGTTTGTATGCCCTGGACCACCAGGTACAGCGCCTGGCTGACGACCATGGCAACGCCCAATGGCTGGGCGATGAGTTACGCAAGGCTGGCTATAGCGTGGAGCCGGTGCAGACCAATATGGTCTACGTGCAGATCGGTGACCAGGCGCAGGCGCTGAAGGCCTTTGCGGCCGAGCGTGGGGTCAAGTTGAGTGCCGCGCCGCGCCTGCGCATGGTCACCCATCTGGATGTGAGCCGGGCGCAGATCGAACAAGTGGTGCAGACATTCGTCGCGTTTTCGCAGAAATGACAGTGCAGGCCGTCTAATTGACTGTTTCTATCACATAAACACGCTGTACCACCGGCAAAGGGCCGATATAATGCGGCCCTTTGCCGTCGCTCCGTCTGATGATGTTGCGCACTGGCCTTTGGCCGCAGCCTCCGTGGAAGAACCTAATGAAAAGCGCAGAAATCCGTGAAGCCTTCCTTCGCTTCTTCGAAGAGCAAGGTCACACCCGTGTAGCCTCCAGCTCCTTGATCCCAGGCAATGACCCAACCCTGCTGTTCACTAACGCGGGGATGAACCAGTTCAAGGACTGCTTCCTGGGCCAGGAAAAGCGCGCCTACACCCGCGCCACCAGCAGCCAGAAGTGCGTACGCGCCGGCGGCAAGAACAGCGACCTGGAAAACGTCGGCTATACCGCCCGTCACCACACCTTTTTCGAGATGCTGGGCAACTTCAGCTTCGGCGACTACTTCAAGAAAGACGCGATCACCTTCGCCTGGACCTTCCTCACCGGCGTGCTGAAGCTGCCCAAGGAAAAACTCTGGGTCACCGTGTACGCGACGGACGATGAAGCGTATGACATCTGGACCCAGGAAATCGGTGTACCTGCCGAGCGCATGATCCGTATCGGCGACAACAAAGGTGCGCCTTACGCGTCCGATAACTTCTGGACCATGGGCGATACCGGCCCGTGCGGCCCGTGCACCGAGATTTTCTACGATCACGGCGACGATATCTGGGGGGGCCCGCCAGGCTCGCCAGAAGAAGACGGCGACCGTTACATCGAGATCTGGAACAACGTGTTCATGCAGTTCAACCGCACCGCCGACGGCGTGTTGCATCCGCTGCCAGCGCCGTCGGTGGACACCGGCATGGGCCTGGAGCGGATCAGTGCGGTGATGCAGCACGTTCACTCCAACTACGAGATCGACCTGTTCACCAACCTGCTGAGCGCTTCGGCGGCGGCCATTGGTTGCGCCAATGAAGGCCAGTCTTCGCTCAAGGTGGTGTCGGACCACATCCGCTCCTGCGGTTTCCTGATCGCCGATGGCGTGCTGCCGTCGAACGAAGGCCGTGGCTACGTGCTGCGTCGCATCATCCGTCGCGCGTGCCGTCACGGTAACAAACTGGGCGCTACCGGCAGCTTCTTCTACAAGATCGTGGCCGCGCTGGTTGCCGAGATGGGCGATGCCTTCCCGGAACTCAAGCAACAGCAAAGCAACATCGAGCGGGTGCTCAAGGCTGAAGAAGAGCAGTTCTCCAAGACCCTGGAGCACGGCCTGAAGATTCTCGAACAGGACCTGGCTGAGCTCAAAGGCACCGTGGTGCCGGGTGATGTGGTGTTCAAGCTGTACGACACCTATGGTTTCCCGATGGACCTGACCGCCGACATCGCCCGCGAGCGCGAGCTGACCGTCGACGAAGCCGGTTTTGAGCGTGAGATGGAAGCCCAGCGCGTGCGTGCACGTTCGGCCAGCTCCTTTGGCCTGGACTACAACACCCTGGTCAAGGTTGACGTACCGACCGAGTTCACCGGCTACAAGTCCACTGCGGGCTCGGCCAAGATCGTCGCCATCTATAAAGACGGCAAGTCGGTCGACGTATTGAGCGAAGGTGAAGAGGCGGTTTTGGTGCTGGACCAGACGCCGTTCTATGCCGAGTCGGGTGGCCAGATTGGCGATTGCGGTTTCCTGAGCTCGACATCCGGTCGTTTTGACGTACGCGACACCACCAAGACCGGCGGCGCGTTCCTGCATCACGGTGTGCTGGTGCTGGGCAACTTGACCGTGGGCGCGCCGGTAGACGCCCAGGTTGATGCCGACGTGCGGCATGCCACTGCGTTGAATCACTCGGCCACTCACTTGCTGCATGCCGCGCTGCGCCAGGTACTGGGCGAGCACGTGCAGCAAAAAGGTTCGTTGGTGGACAGCCAGCGCCTGCGCTTTGACTTCAGCCACTTTGAAGCGATCAAGCCTGAGCAGATCAAGGCCCTGGAAGACATCGTCAACGCCGAGATTCGCAAGAACACCCCGGTTGAAACCGAAGAAACCGATATCGAGACCGCCAGGAACAAAGGCGCCATGGCGCTGTTTGGCGAGAAGTACGGCGACGAAGTCCGCGTGCTGAGCATGGGCGGCAGCTTCTCGGTAGAGCTGTGTGGTGGCATCCACGCCAACCGCACCGGCGACATTGGCCTGCTGAAGATCATCAGCGAAGGCGGTGTGGCCTCGGGTGTGCGTCGTATTGAAGCGGTAACCGGTGCTGCGGCCCTGGCTTACCTCAATGCAGCCGAAGAACAACTCAAGGAAGCGGCCGGCCTGGTCAAGGGCAGCCGCGACAACCTGATCGACAAGCTGTCCGCCGTGCTGGAGCGCAACCGTGCGCTGGAAAAACAGCTGGAGCAATTGCAGGCCAAGGCGGCCAGCGCTGCGGGTGATGACTTGTCGGCAGCGGCGGTTGACGTCAAGGACGTAAAAGTCCTGGCGGCGCGCCTGGACGGCCAGGATGGCAAGGCGCTGTTGGCCTTGGTCGATCAGTTGAAGAACAAGCTCGGCCGCGCAGTGATCCTGCTCGGCAGTGTCCATGAGGATAAGGTCGTTCTGGTTGCTGGTGTAACCAAGGACCTGACTGGCCAACTCAAAGCCGGTGATTTGATGAAACAAGCCGCTGCGGCAGTGGGCGGCAAGGGTGGTGGTCGTCCGGACATGGCGCAAGGCGGTGGTGTCGATGCCGCAGCCCTGGACGCGGCGCTGGCCTTGACCGTGCCATTTGTCGAGGCAGGTATTTAAGGCATTGTTAACCGGCCCGTGGTCTAGTCACGGGCTTGTTCATTGCGGGTGGATTGATATTAGGCGCCCCTTTACGGGCTGAGGCGGCTTGGAAATGGCTTTGATCGTACAGAAATTTGGAGGCACCTCGGTCGGTTCTGTCGAAAGAATCGAGCAGGTCGCCGACAAGGTTAAGAAGTTCCGCGATGCCGGTGATGACCTGGTAGTGGTGCTGTCGGCCATGAGTGGCGAGACCAATCGCCTGATCGATCTGGCCAAGGCCATCAGTGGTGATCAACAGCCGCTGCCGCGTGAGCTGGATGTGATCGTCTCCACGGGCGAGCAGGTGACCATTGCGCTGTTGGCCATGGCGCTGAACAAGCGTGGCGTGCCTGCGGTGTCCTACACGGGTAGCCAGGTGCGCATTCTTACAGACAGCGCGCATACCAAGGCGCGCATCCTGCAGATTGATGATCAGAAAATTCGTACTGATCTGAAAGCAGGGCGCGTGGTAGTTGTAGCGGGTTTCCAGGGCGTGGATGAGCACGGCAACATCACCACGCTCGGTCGTGGCGGTTCGGACACCACCGGTGTGGCCCTGGCGGCAGCGCTAAAGGCTGACGAATGCCAGATCTATACCGATGTGGATGGCGTCTACACCACTGACCCACGCGTGGTGCCAGTGGCCCAGCGCCTGGACAAGATCACCTTTGAAGAAATGCTGGAAATGGCCAGCCTTGGTTCCAAGGTGTTGCAGATTCGCGCGGTGGAGTTCGCCGGCAAGTACAACGTTCCGCTGCGCGTATTGCACAGCTTCAAGGAGGGTCCGGGCACCCTCATTACTATTGATGAAGAGGAATCCATGGAACAGCCGATCATTTCCGGCATCGCTTTCAATCGCGATGAAGCCAAGCTGACGATCCGTGGCGTGCCAGACACCCCGGGCGTGGCTTTCAAGATTCTGGGCCCTGTCAGCGATGCGAATGTTGAAGTCGACATGATCGTGCAGAACGTTTCGCACGATAACACCACCGATTTCACCTTCACTGTGCACCGCAACGAATACGATGCGGCATTGAAAATCCTGCAGAACACGGCGAGCGAGATTGGCGCCCGTGAAGTGGTCGGCGATACCAAGATTGCCAAGGTGTCGATCGTAGGGGTGGGCATGCGTTCCCATGCTGGCGTTGCCAGCCGTATGTTCGGGGCCCTTGCCAAAGAAGGTATCAACATCCAGATGATTTCCACCTCGGAAATCAAAGTCTCGGTAGTGCTCGAAGAGAAGTACCTGGAACTGGCTGTACGCGCGCTGCATACCGCTTTTGAGCTGGATGCTCCGGCCCGACAGGGCGAGTAATGCGTTGCCAGGAAGGCGCGGTTTACCGCGCCTTTCATTTTTTTGTGGAGTACATGGTCTTTTGCATGGGCTCGACAATACTTAGCGAGTAGGGCTACGACCTTTTGGTTGTAGGTTGAATGCTTTTTTTTTGCAGACTGTTGTTCCTGAACTGAAATGCGTGAGGTGAAAGGTATGCTGATTCTGACTCGTCGTTGCGCAGAAAGCCTGATTATCGGTGATGGCGAAATCACCGTGACCGTGCTCGGCGTCAAAGGCAATCAAGTACGTATTGGGGTTAATGCTCCGAAAGAGGTGGCGGTCCACCGCGAGGAAATCTACCTGCGGATCAAGAAAGAGAAGGACGAAGAACCAAGCCTTTAATTTTTATCGTTTTTTATGTTTGCAAACGGGGAGGAACGTGGTTAATATACGCCCCGTGTTGCGGAGAGCTGGCCGAGTGGCCGAAGGCGCTCCCCTGCTAAGGGAGTACACCTCAAAAGGGTGTCGGGGGTTCGAATCCCCCGTTCTCCGCCATTATTTGCTTAGTACGTTGCAATCTGGTTTTTTCGGTAAGTTGTTGAAAATACTCGAAAAAATAGCTTTACATAGAGATTGAACGGCCTATAATGCGCGGCAACAAATGCACTCGTAGCTCAGCTGGATAGAGTACTCGGCTACGAACCGAGCGGTCACAGGTTCGAATCCTGTCGAGTGCACCATTTAAGAGTTAGTTGCAGCGATGCAGGTAGCTTGGCTTCAACCAGTTGTGATCTGGTCTAAAAACACAATCTGCACTCGTAGCTCAGCTGGATAGAGTACTCGGCTACGAACCGAGCGGTCACAGGTTCGAATCCTGTCGAGTGCACCATACAAACAAAAAGCCCGCCTAGTGCGGGCTTTTTGCCGTCTGGGGTTTGTGTAGCTTTTATCCGACGTTCTCCTTTTTCTCCCTCCTCATGTGTTTTCCCCCGCGCCTGCGTCGTCGCAGTTCATAGATGCAGCCAATACTGAGCTTTGGCGTGCAAGCGCTTGTTCTTTCCAGTTTTTTAACGTTTAAAACGTCCGGGCGGTGTATCATGCGCCCGTCAGCCCCGCCGGGGCTTGTGGAATACCTCCATGGACTTACCCAGTAGTTACTCAGTACCCCGTTTTACCAATCATGAATTGACTGATTGATCCTTCCGGCGTGCCCCGCTGCTGGGAGTGGAGTTCGCCTATGACCGAAGTAGAAGTAAAGAAAACACAAGAAAGCCTGCAGGATCGTCTGGCTCAAGTTATCGAGCTGCTGCAGCGCCAGCGCGTGGTCGAAGACCTCACGCACCGCCAGGAAGGTCCGAATCACGACCGCGTCGAAAACCTGGTTCACCGGCAAAACCTCGTCGAGTTGCAACGCAAGCTCGATGACCTGCACTCCGCCGACGTCGCCTATATTCTTGAAGCCTTGCCGCTGGATGATCGACTGACCCTGTGGCAGTTGGTCAAGGCTGATCGCGACGGTGACATCCTTCTGGAAGTATCGGACTCGGTGCGTGAGACGCTCATCGCCGACATGGATGACCACGAGCTCCTGGCTGCCGCCAAGGAGATGGACGCGGATGAGCTGGCGGACCTGGCCCCTGAGCTGCCCCGTGATGTTGTCCATGAGTTGATGGAGGCGCTCGATACGCAGCAGCGTGAGCGTGTGCGTTCCGCGCTGTCGTACGACGAGGACCAGGTCGGCGCACTGATGGACTTCGAGATGGTCACCATCCGCGAAGACGTCAGCCTTGAAGTGGTGTTGCGTTACCTGCGCCGTCTCAAAGAATTGCCCGGCCACACCGACAAACTGTTTGTGGTCGACTATGAGGGGATCCTCAAGGGCGTTTTGCCGATCAAGCGCCTGCTGGTCAATGATCCGGAGAAGAAAGTTGCTGACCTGATGGCCAGCGATACCGTGAGCTTCCATCCGGACGAAGATGCCTACGACGCGGCCCAGGCATTCGAGCGTTACGACTTGATCTCGGCGCCGGTGGTGGATAAGAACGGCAAGTTGATCGGTCGTCTGACCATCGATGAAATCGTTGACTTGATCCGTGAAGAAAGTGAAACCGAAGTCCTCAACATGGCGGGTTTGCGTGAAGAGGAAGATATTTTCGCGTCGGTCTGGCGTTCACTGCATAACCGCTGGGCCTGGCTGGCTATCAATCTGATTACCGCGTTTATCGCTTCTCGCGTGATCGGGTTGTTTGAAGGCTCCATCGAGAAGCTGGTGGCCTTGGCGGCGTTAATGCCGATTGTGGCGGGTATTGGCGGTAACTCCGGGAACCAGACCATCACCATGATCGTGCGCGCCATGGCGCTGGACCAGGTCAGTACCGCCAATTCCTCACGGCTGTTGCGCAAGGAACTGGCGGTAGGCCTCATAAACGGATTGGTGTGGGGCGGCGTGATTGGCGTGGTGGCCTACTTGCTCTACGGCAGTTGGTCCCTGGGCGTGGTCATGACTGCGGCCATGACCCTAAACCTGTTGCTGGCGGCCTTGATGGGGGTATTGATCCCCATGACTCTGGCGCGTCTAGGTCGCGATCCCGCCATGGGTGCCAGTGTGATGATCACGGCCATGACTGACAGTGGTGGTTTCTTCATCTTCCTGGGTCTGGCAACGATCTTCCTGCTCTGACCCTTCCAGCGGGGGCAAGCCTGCCCTCGCTTTGCTTCTTATTCCAAAGCTCCACGCAAAAAAAAGCCAGCACATGGCTGGCTTCGGCTTTCAGGTGTCAATCAATTGGCTTCTGCGGCCGCCTCCACGTCATGCGCGATAAGCGAGACGAGAGCATTTTGCTGGCGGTGGGAGAGCTGACGAAAACGCTGCAGCAGTTCGCGTTCGTGCAGTGACAGCTCGGGGCTGTCCAGGCGCATGCTCAACTCTTCACCCAAGGCACCTTCCTGAATAAGGCTTTGTTCCAGGCGTGCGATGATTTCGGAGTTCATGCTGCGGTGATGATTGCGAGCCACCTCGGCAATGCGTTCCCGCATTCCGTCTGGCAGACGTACGACGAATTTGTCAGCCGTACGGCTGGAATAAATTGCCTGTTTCAATGGGCGCATATATTTAACCGGTTAGTTCAGGGGAGCGGTTTCTGGAATTGGCCGCAAGATGAGTGTTAAGACAAGGCTCACGACCAAAGTTCAACCCGAATTGCAAAGAGGCCGCATCATGCCTCAGATTTGACATTTCATTGGCGTCAATTCTGTGACAAATATTGAACCGCCTACAGGCTTTATGCCAGTACTGATTTGCGTTTTTGCGGACTGGTTGGAAAAATTTCCTGCGCCTGCAGCGAAGCTCGTCAATCTTCGCTCAAGCCTGCGCGGCATCTGGGTTGAAGGGCGCCCGTCCTACAGCGATATGGCCTTTTGCCCTCAGGCTTAAGGTTAGTAGCTGTTCGCCTATTTACGAGTGTCAGGCGACATAAGGTAGGGGAGGGAGATGGGGGGAGGGTTAGCGCAGGAGCGGATCGAATTTGATTCGGCGACCCTTGATGAGTGTCAGTACCAGTAGGCTGCCCAGCACGGCGCTGGCGACGAAGGCTAGGGTTTGAGTTTGTTGTGATGTAGCTCCCAGGCCTAGCGCAACAGATAGGAGCGTCAGGCACAGAAACAACCAGGCAGATTTCGACATGAATAGTGTTCTCAGAAAACCCAATGCTCGGCCGCTGGCGCTGGTTGTGTATCTTGGGTCAGGCGGATGGGAGACTGGGGGGTTGCGGTCATCAGTGCCAACTGAGGGCGCTGTTGCAGATGGTGGGGAATGGCTTGGCTGATTTGCGCGCCGTCTTCACTATTGGTCGGCTGAAAATGAAACGTCACCACCGTAGCCAGTGCCACAGCGTTCAGTGCGAGTAGAAGGGCGCTGTTCATCATCATAGTCTCCACGGTGCCTGGAACGATTGGTTTTGTGTTTATGACTTTGCAGATGTCGTGCCAATCTATTATTCCAATAAAAACAAGGAGTTAAGTTTGTTTTTTTAGGGTGCTGGGTTGCAGTTTGCAATGATGGCATATTGGCGTAGTGCAATTTGCACGACAACGGTGAAAGTCTTGGCATGCTGGATGATGCGATGAACGTACGCGCAAGGATTGGCCTACAGTCAAAATGCCAACGGACGACATGACAAAACCAGCCTCGGCCGTTAAGATGCACGCCGTCTGTCGCTAGCCCTTCAGGGTAAGCGTGGCATTTGTCCCAGTAGCTCAATTGGATAGAGCATCCCCCTCCTAAGGGGAAGGTTGGCCGTTCGAACCGGCCCTGGGACACCAGATAAATAGGCACTCTTAGGCGTATCCGTCGGTTTCAGAATAAGTCTGTGACAGCAGGATGGCAGCAAGAGGCTTAGAAAGACCCTGTTCGAGGAAGCACGAGCGGGGTTTTTTTTGCTTCAAAACCGACACGGCCCATAAGTGCTCGGTTGAGTCGCCGACTCCAGGCAAAACAGTTAAGCTCCTTGATCTTGTAGCGTGTTCGACATCTGGTCCGTAAGGTCTGCTGCGATAGTAGAGCAACCTAGTGGCTATCAGAGTTTCTACAGATAAGGATGTCGCAATGGAGATGTCAGCAAAAAAACGCAGGACCGTCGAAGCCGATTTGACTGCGCTCCTTAAGCCGACAGCGTGGATGCCTAAGTTGCAGGCCTACAAAACTCTCGATTTGATAGAGAGACTGCGACGAGAAATCCGAACGCCTGGCGGGCATTCGTTGTATTTTTCGGAAAAGGGTCTGGAAAGCTTCTTAAGGCTCAGTGACACAATGGAAGAGGTTTTGCCAAGCCGATCAGTGCTTGAGCCGCAGAACATCCATGTTGCTTGCAAGACTGCTCTCGGACACCTGCGCGAGCAAGACACCCCTTCGAGAGATATTGTGTCTTACATGACGGAAGTGGACAGAATCGCCCAGGAGTCAATCAGCCCGCACAGGTTCTACACGTCCTTAGCGGGCCTTGAATTTGACGGTGTTGATGAATTCAGCATCGGTTATTTATCCATACAGAGGCCGGACCTCAACGTATTAAAAAGCTGTGTTGCATATGACGATTTGGTCACCAGCACATGGAAACAGATGCAACAGGGGTTATGGGTGACGGCTGAGGTCACAGGCAGTTTTGAATACGCAGAGCGTCGTTTCTTCGACGACGTAAAGAACGCCTGCGGATTGCTAGCTCTTTCGTTCACCACCGTGTTGGAGCGCGGCGGCGCAGCGGTGAGGCTGATTCCGAGCATGGATGGTCGTTTTAAACCTGGCGCGGTCAGTTGGTTTTCTTTTTCGACAACATCAAAGGTGCTCCGCGCGACAACTAATATGGTGGGCTTTCAAAGGCTCACATTCGGTGAGGCGCATAAGAGCGGACTGTTGAGCTGCGACTGGTATCACGATTTAGTTCGAATCACCCAAAATGGAAAAGGGTCAGATGCGGAGCTCGCTGTCCGTAGAGCGATTTATTGGTTTTTTGATGCTCAAACAGACACTTCTCCTGAAATGCAATTGGTGAAGTTTTGGAGCTGCATCGAATGTATTTTTTCGATTGGGAAGAGCGATACCACGAAGAAAATAAAACGTGGAGTGACTGCGATACTCACATACGGACAGTACAGCTTTTCAGAAACGAGCAATTGGAAGCGGCTTGAAAAGGAAATTGGCCACCTCTACGATTTGCGTTGTGGAGCGGTGCATATGGCTGAACATAGTCATGTGAAAGCTGAGCACGTCACGACGCTCAGCAAATGGGCGGCTTGGGTGTTGCTAGAGGTGGTTCAACTGATCACCGACGGATTCGATACGCGGGTGAAGATAAAGGCGGAAGTAGATCGAGTACATGGATTGCGGCAGGCTGATAAGGCCAAGCCAGACTAAGTGGAGCTGTCCCGAATACGCAGAACGGTAGTAGTGGAGCAGTTGGCGTGGCGGGCTGTTGCTCTAATCCCTAGGCCTGCTTTCAATAGCTCCTTAACTCGGTTGTGCAAATCGGTGTCCACTGGCCGGCCCTGATACTTCCCTTCGGCCTTGGCCTTCTCAATGCCTTGGGCCTGGCGCTCGCGGCGCTGTTCGTAATCCTTGCGCGCAATGGCGACCATCATTTCCACCAGCATTGAGTTGATGGCCCCCAGCATCCGCCCGGTGAACTCGTCGCCCTTAGTGTCCTGCATTCCCTGGTGACTGGTCGGCAGGTCGAGCGCGACGATGCGCAGGCCCTTGGAGTCAATAGCGGCCTTCAGCTTTTGCCAATCCTCCACCGGCAAGCGGGAGAGGCGGTCTATCGACTCCACCAGCAACACGTCACCCTTGCGGGCATCCTTCAGCAGGCGCAGCAGCTCGGGCCGGTCGGCGGTGGCGCCGCTGGCGTTCTCCAGGTACACGCTTGCTATGACCTTGTTATGGTCGCTGGCAAACTGCTCGAGCGAAGCCCGGGCACGGCCGGCGTCTTGTTCGTCGGTGGAGGCTCGGAGGTATGCGCGGATGAACATGATGGGTGCCTGTATCAGTTAGAACGTTCTACTAATACTGTTGCACTTTGGGTGTTACTTATCAAGCGGAAAGCCCGAAAAAAGTAAAATAAGCCTGTATCTGGATAGGCATACTCTAGGTGATACACATAACCGGATTAAACGGGACTGAAATAGTTGATTTTGGCGGGACTGAATAGGGCTTTTTTGTTGCAGTAATTCGAGGGTAGGCAAAGTGATACGTGGCCGGTATTTCGGCTCAGTCCGGTCTCAGATTGAGGATGGAGCGGGGAGGGCTGGCATCCCATTTTGGTAGGCCAGGTGTCGCGCCACGTTTTGCGAGATATGAAAACGTGGCGCGGATTTGATGTGCTCAGTTTTGAGCACATCTTCCCCCAGTTGGGTAATACCCCTGATCGTTGGGATTTACAATCCACAGAGAAATCCTCGGCAGTTCGCAGCCCAGGCAGAGTGAGAGAATCCCACTTCGGTCAGGATGGTTTAAAGGTGAGCAAGGATCACATTTGAGTGAGGGTGTCGCTGTTACAGCAACGCCTGTTCTGGCCTGCTGTCAGGAGAAGCGGGAGCCAAGCAGACCAAACGGTCCGAGTCGGCTCCTTCGGTCTGTCTCGCAATCACCGAAATTACCAGAATTGGCAGGTTGACCAGGTGTTCGGGAATCCCTCGGATCTGAGGGATTCTCTAACGTATGCTTTCCACACTCTGTAGCGTTTCCGCCACGCTCAGTGAGACCAAATCGTCTCAGTGGGACCAAAGCGCCACACATCGAGATACTTCGGGTATCGCGGTGTATTCAGCAGGGGAGATGCACTTAAACCCAAAGATATTAGCTCTGGTCGCCGTAGCTGGCGTGCTGAAATCGGGTGAGAACCGGCGATAGCCCATTTATGGATATGAAACCCTAAGGAGTCAATTCGCTTGTCGGCGTCAGGTCAGATGCAAGGCACTCGCCTTGTTCTAAGGTGAACCGCTACCGGGAGCTATGTGCGTTTCGTAGTCAATGAACCCCTGTCGTAAAGACTATTCTAGGCTGTAGAAGCACCGCTTGAATGGCATTATGATACTAGTCTTCCTCGCTACCCTACCCACGGATGAATGATGATTAGTACTGAAGTGCAAGAATGGACACTAGAAGGCGTTTTGGACGAATTGGCACGTCTCGATAGCTCAATGCATGATCGACATTTCGCTTTTATTCTGGGTTCAGGTGCCTCCTTTTCCTCAAATATTCCTACCGGAAAAGATCTTGCACAACGTTGGCTTACAGACCTTCATCTTCGGGAATGTCGGAGCGGAGAATCGGTAAACGATTGGTCTAAAACTAGTGGAGTAATCAGCGGTAATATAACTTTTGAGACGGCAGCTGAATTTTATCCACAGATTTTTGAGCGTCGATTTCGGGGGGACCGAGAATCTGGCTACGCTGAACTGGAAAAGCATATGGACGGTAAAAGCCCAAGCTTGGGCTACACGCTGCTTGCTGAAATCATACAAGAAACTCGACACAAAGTTGTAGTTACAACTAACTTTGATAATTTGGTTGCGGATGCACTTTCAATGCACGCTCACCAGTCGCCCCTTGTAGTTGCCCATGAATCGCTTGTTGGGTTTGTACGGCCTCAATTACGCAGGCCGTTGGTCGCTAAAATCCATCGTGATTTATATTTTAATCCTATTAATGATCATGATGGTGTTTCCAATCTGGAGGAGGGATGGAAGAATGCTCTAAAAAAACTATTCCAATATTTCACCCCTATCGTTGTCGGTTATGGTGGCAATGATGGAAGCTTGATGGGGCTCCTAAATAGTCTTGAGTTGGGTGATATAGCAGGACGCATTATTTGGTGTTATAGAGAAGGGTCTCCTCCGCCGAAATTAGCTCAAGAGGTGTTACTAAAGCATGATGGAATTAAAGTAAAAATTCCTGGTTTTGATGAGTTTATGTTGCAGTTGGCGGCGAAGCTTGTGCCAGACTTTGATTTGAATAGGATCGCTGAAAGAACTGAGGATCTTGGTAAGAAAAGTGCTGACCGATATCGCAGGCAAGCTGATCAGTTAATGAAGGCTTTAGCAAAAGGCACGCAGGACCAACTCAATACCCGTCAGGTGATGGCGCAATCCGTGAAACCCAGGGAAAGCTGGTGGGCTTGGGAGTTAGAGGCGGCAGCGCAAACTGACCCCGATAAGCAAGATGAGGTTTACAAGCAAGGGTTGGCACAGTTTCCTGAGAGTTCGGAGTTGTTTTATAATTATGCATTGTTTCTTTCTGATAAGAAATTGGATATTGCAAGTGCAAAGGCAATGTATGAAAAGTCGTTGGAGTTGGAGCCGGATGATTATGATGCAATTCAAGCTTACGCTGAGCTAGTGTTTCGTCATGATAAAGATTATGAAAAGGCTAAGGGTCTTGTGCAAAAAATGCTAAGGTTAGACCCTGATAATGCTGATGCTTTAGCTTTCTATGGTTCTATTTTGGCGGCGCAAGGGGATCTGGTTGAGGCGGATAGCTACTTTCGTCGCGGATTGAAGTTAGACCCTGATCGGGTCGGTAATATAGTTGAATACGCTGACTTTTTGTCTGATTATCGAAAGAACTACACGGACGCAGAATTTTTCTACAAGCGAGCGCTTGAACTAGAACCTGGCAATGTGACGGCTTTAGGTAATTACGCTAGTTTTTTAGCGTTTCAAAGCAAAAAGTTGAAAGAGGCAAAGTTTTTTTATGACAGAGCTTTGATTCTGGCGCCTGAGTCACCGCTTCTGAAGGATGGTTATAAAATGCTTTTGGATGTTA
The DNA here is from genome assembly GCF_014268375.2 of Pseudomonas salmasensis. Classification (NCBI taxonomy): domain Bacteria; kingdom Pseudomonadati; phylum Pseudomonadota; class Gammaproteobacteria; order Pseudomonadales; family Pseudomonadaceae; genus Pseudomonas; species Pseudomonas salmasensis. The sequence goes on along the minus strand of NZ_CP077083.1, from coordinate 2,016,745 downwards.
TGCGGAAAGAAAAGGTTAGGGCTGGGCGAGCAAGCAAGGCGCAGCATAAAGACAATGAAGTGTAAAAATCGCTGGAACGGAGAGATCTTTAATGAACTATCCTAACGACAAGCAGGGCCCTGTTGAGCATCAGGGCTCCTTAGCTATCATAACTTCTGGCTGTCTCATCTAAAAACTTATTTGCGCAGAAAATAGTGTCGGTTTTTGAGCGAAAATCGGCCTCGCCGGCGGAGGAGTGCGAACAGCAGGCCCTGGACCAATTGACCAAGGATGCGATCTCAGCGATATCCGCCGGCGCCGATCATCGCCAGGTGATCAGGCAGATGCGGTTGTGACGCTCTTACCTGTCCGGTAGCTCATTGAAGGGTTGCCGCCAAGAATCTTTCGACGTCATCGATCATCCCTTTTACATCTCCCGGGTTGAATTCGTTTGTCTTCCCGTGTGCGGCGCTATTGCGGATGGCGGCCATTACGGTGATGCGCTTCTGTTGGAGCGAGTTATAGGCGCCAGCCTTGGTTAGGTTCTCATTCATTTTGTTGAGGCCACCGTGCTCTAGGCCATTGGTAGAACACAGATCGCGCAGGGTTGTCTCAAGCACAACACCCGCAATGACCGCAGCGGCCATTGCATATCCGGATTTGAGCAGCTCTTCGGCTTGCTTGAGCTCACTGGTGAACACTTCTGCTTGTACAAGGTTTCGAAGAGAATTGAGATATCCCCCCTCAAAATCCTCTTTTGCTGCCAGAAAAACAGCTCTCATCCGTTCGAAACGAGCAATTCCAATATCGAACATTTGGTTCTGATCAGCTTCAGTAAACCTTTGCAGGTAACTAGATTCTTTGCCGCAAACTTTTTCAAGCAGTGCCTTGACCTTAACTGACCAATTCAGAATCGAATCCGGTGCTAGGTACTCTGTCTGACCCTCCCTTCTTGGGTCACCCCTCATCGTGGTGGCGTTGAGCAATTGAATCAATTGTTTATCCAGCTCTGCAAAGCGCCTCTCAAACTGTGCTGTCACTTTGAAATCCCTGTGTATGAATCGTGAAATAGTGGCTTTAGGCCGCTACAAGATCAAGCTTATGTTTTTCGGCTCACCTGAGCTTCGATGCTGCGGAGCAGCAGTTATTTTTACCGTTTCTATTGCGTTACCCGTAACGTTGCGGCATGATTGTTTTACGTTACGGGTAACGAGGTAGCTATGACAGACGAGAAAAAACCAAAAGGCCTAGCCGAGAGGCAGCGCCAATTCAGAGAGCGGCAGCGAGATTTAGGGTTCGCTCAGAGGACAGTTTGGGTTCACAAGGAAGCAGAGGAGCAAGGGAGGAAGGCAGCATTGGATGGCCGGCCATGCGAGCCAATGAGCACCCGGCACCCACTGAGCTGGGCCATGGGCTGGATTGACGAAAAGAATAGGCAAGACCCGGACTGAGTTTTCAGCACGGTAAGCGGCGGGAAAGTCCCGTATTCGAAAGGGTGCCAACCCGGTGTGCAACCACCGGGCCGGCTATCGCAAGACACAACTTGAAGGTAGACGTCATGCAACTTTACCAAAATATCAGTAACGCCCGGAAAGGCCAAGATAAGCCTGAATTTGAAGGGGATGGCTCGGTTGGCACTGAGGTGGCCGACTCTAGCGCCTTACATCTGCCCCTCTTCACCGAGAAGCAACGAACCTTGGTGGTTGAGCTCATTCTCGCAGAGCGGCGTCACGCTACCCGGTGGTGGACACACCTAAGCGAGTTGCGGCGGAGTAAGGAGCTCCCTGAGTGGGTTGCGGCGGACATTGGCACTCATGATGATGCATGACCTTCTGCTTGAGAGTAGGAAGGCCGTCAATCAGGCTCTGTTCGGCTCAGATGACCTGGGCGGCGATCAGCAATACCGCGCGGTGGTGTTGGAGTAGGGCTGACAAATAACGAAACCTTCGTAGCATCAAGGGCACTACCCCGTCACAGGGTGGTGTCCTTTGCATTCTGCTTGTTTCGACTCTTCATGCAGCGTTATGTGATTGATTAGTCAGCTCGCGAATTGATTACTCGCTTTCGAGGAAAGGCAATCAACACACATCCTCCTGGCAAAATTCGGCGATTACTGGCTGGGCGAGTTTTGCGGTCGTCCTTGGAGCCGATCTGAGCAAACGCGTATTCCCATGATTTCATAGCAGACCTCTTGTCGTGCGCACAACGTGCGCAGCTGTGCTTACGTCTCATTGATTACCATTGATATCAACACTTACTGCTCCTTGATACCCATTGATTTCCATTGAAGTACCTTGAAAACCATTGATATCAACATCAAGGCCAAGCAAACGGTTCATTCCCTGAACAAACCGCTCCGTCAGACCCTGTTCGGTGGCGTACCAAACGGTGGTTTTGGCGGTTTTCGGTCTATAGACCAGTCGATAAACACCTATCAGTGATGGGTCATTTAAATCTCTGACTGCTACGCCTACCAACGGTAAGAATTTCTCGATCTTGCTTGCGAAGCCTGCCCCTCCATTAGCGTCAAAATATGGGAGGAGACCATAAGTGGCTTCTTTCGTTAGGTCGTTCAGAGGGTAAAGTAGCTCCGATTCATAGTCGGATGATTCAACCATATAGGTAGCTTGCTCAATCAGCCCCATCTTTAAAAGAGGGTTCAAAACCGTCCATGCACCCTGATTTCCGTCTTCATCTTCTAGTCCATGGCAATCGGCGAAGATTCCCTTAGCTGTGGATGTGGTCTCGGCCGCTTTATACCCGTAGGCGACGAGCGTTCCGATTGGGCATATTTTCTCTCGTGAATAGTTTGTGCGTACCAACGTTCGGGGTAGTCCACCGTCAGCCGTCAGGTCCTGTATGCCATAAAGCTCGATGAATCGACGGAAGAGGAATAGCTCTCCTCTCTCTCTAAGCCGACGGAGAGGCGGTACCTCGCTGCCTGCGCCATCAATGAGCTCGTTAGGTAGCCAAAGGAAATCTGCTGTCTCTTTAGGCTTACAGAGCTTATAGCGGGGTTTCTTTCCTGCTTTTGTCACAACCACAAGGTTCGCGTCGATTAGTGCATCAATCGCTTCGGATGCTCGCCTCCAGGCCATCCCCGTATAATTAAAGACCGCTTGGGCGCTCCAGGCAGTTGTGGAATGGTCTTTCAGGGTGCCTCGGGCAAGAACAAGGAATGCTACAGCCGGCCGAAGCCCTAATTCACAAGCCTTTGAGAACTCAGCAGACCCAACTGCAAAAAAATTACCCTGACTCATTCAGTTATTCTCTTCCTTAATGTTCGGTGGACGGATAAGCATGACCGACGATTTAGGATCTCATAAAAAAGGCCTCTACTGAGTGAGGCCCGCTTGTTCAGCTCTTTTTAGGAAGCTTCACGCATCAATATGTATTTGGCCACTCTGTGAGGTGGTCTGCCTGGCTCAGTAGACTGATGTGTCCAATAGGTGCGGATCTCAAAACCCTTTTTCCTGAGGCGGCGGATCGTGTTTGGCGGTTGGACTATATCCAAGTCCTTTGCAGCTTCTATGGTTGATACTGGGCCGTTTCTCAGCGCCTCAATCATTTTGCGGTCTTGCTCGGTTGAAGAATGGCGTGTCATAGTTTGCCCTTCACGTTGGTGCTATCCAGTGTGTTTTCGCTAAGGCGGTGTTCGAGCACCGCCTTGGCAATCCCTCGCGCAGTCCTGCGCATTACTTTCCCTTTGGTTTTTTTGCGCCTCCCTGAGCAACCATCCCTTACTGCGTGATTTAGGGTGATGCTCATACGCTTGGCTCATCAATAAAACGGCTCAGCACAAGCCATAGCGCAGCGGACTTCTCCTGATCCCAGCGCTTGCTTAGGCGTTCATATTCGGTGGTGTTTGTATCCATCCCCTGCATAGCCCGGAATGTGTCGCAGGCTAGCTGGAGCATCAGGTGTTCGTTGTCGGTAAATTCGATGGTCATCTAGCGCCATCCTTTGCGGCGCGTTCAATCCAAGCTTTGAGTTCGGTCATCAGGATCAGGCGGCGCCTGCTCACTTTGAAGCTTCTGATTTCACCCTTTGCAATCAGCTCATACATCGCTGAACGGGAGCAGCCGACCTGGCGGCCACCCTCTTCAACACTTACAGATAGGGGGGGTATTTGGACTGCTTGGTTCATTACTGCTCTCCAGTATTTGGGAAAAAAGGGGGCTGGCATGAGAAGACTAAGATTATAAAGCGTTAAGTGCAAGCTATTGCGGCACACAACCGCATTCAATGGGATTGACAGGATAAAGCTGTCGCAGCAAAGTGCCCGCCATTCAGGAGGCGCACGAATGGCTAGACCCAAAAAAGCAGAACAGCCCACCGTCAACGTTTCTCTCCGGATCGAGCCGAAGATAAGATTTGCGATTGATTTGCTTGCGCGCGAACAAAAAAGGTCGATTACTGGTGTGATCGAGTGGTCGGTGATGCAGGCGTTGAAAACGCAGAGCATCAAGACTCCCGCGGGTGATGAGATATCGCTCTATGAGCTGATGGATTTAGCCTGGTCCCCAGACGAGGCGGACAGGATTACTTCTTTGGGTATGCTCTCTCCCCATACACTGAATCATGAGGAGAATTGCATTTGGACGCTGATCAAGTCGTCCGGAATTTTCATGGTCCTTGGAGACGGTAAGGCAAGCACTGTCCTGAGCGACTTTGTCCCGAACATCCCTTTGATCAAATTGTGTTGGCCGTTGATCAAAGAGAGGGGGGTGGAGTTGTCAGAATGGCCACGGCGCGGCCTTAGCACCGTGATCACGGAGGGGGACATACAACATTATTTTGGCGATGACTTTTTGGCTGATCTAGAGGCTTACCGTTAAATCAGCTCCACCGCAGCAGCCTTCGTTCCTAGTGCCAGGTGCGCATAGCGTAACGTCATCTTGATATCGGCGTGCCCCAGCAGATCCCGTACTGTGTTGAGCGGTACGCCGGCCATCACCAGGCGTGACGCAAAGTCGTGACGCATATCGTGCCAGCGGAATCCGTCGATCTGCGCCCGCTCAAGCAACTTGAGCCAGGCGCTTTTGACGTCCTCAAAGCGACCGCCGCCCTGGCCTGGGAAAACATACGGCGACTTGCTCACCTGCTTCTTCCAGGCTTCCAGCACACCAATAGTCTCCTTGTTCATCGGGATGTGGCGCGTATCGCTTGTCTTGGTGGTGGCCCCGGCGACTGTGATTGTCTTCGTGTCGAAGTTCACCGCTGACAATTTCAGGTCGAACAGCTCTCCGCGCCTCATGCCGGTATTCAACGATACCAACACCATTGGCTTCAGGTGATCGGTGAAGGGCAGTTGCAGCAGGCTTGGCATCGGCTCTCTGTGGCGGTCCGTCCGCCAGGCGTTTGCACTCTCTCGCTCGGCCCTCATTTCATCCTGTCGAGCGTCCAGGGCATCGCGTAGGCGCTTGGTCTCGTCAGCAGCCAGGTAGCGAATCACTCCCTTTGAATCGACTTTGAGCTGTTTCAGCTTGGCCAGCGGATGTGTATCGATGTACTCCCACTCAACGGCACGACTGAATACCCCGCTGATTGAACCCATCTTGCGGTTCACCGTTGAAGGCTTGTTGCCGGCCTGCATCCATCCTGTGCGGATCTGCTCCAGGTCCCGCACGGTTATCGCGTCCAAGCGCTGGGACATGATTGCTTCAAAGTTATTGCTGAGGGTGTGTTGTGTCTTCTCGCGGCCTTTGTGATGAGCTTTGAACCACGGCATATAGGTGTCGTCGATGAAATCGCGCAGCGAGGGCAGGGCTGACCCCTTGCGCCCCTGGGCTATGGCCAGGGGCTCGCCGTGGGCGTGCGCATCGGCTAAGTACTGGGCGGCCTCGGTTCGGGCTTGGTCAAGGGTAAGCACGCCGACACGCCCGAGGGTGGCGTTCTTGTTTCGGCCCCAAGTGACCATGTAGGACTTGTGGCCGCTGGGCAGCACGCGAATGAAGAAGCCGGGTTGCACTGTGTCATGCACGCGGTATGCTTTCGCCTCGGCGGCTAGGCTGCCAATTAGCTTCTGAGTGATTTTGGATTTCAAGGGTTCGTCCGTGACAGCAGGGTGGCAGCAAAAAGCACTATACCGCTCGATGTTCACGGACTCAATGGGACTAAAAGGCCCAGTAATACTGGGCTTGTTGCTGTGCCTGCTGGGTCGAAATTAACCCTCCTAGGGGAAGGTTGGCCGTTCGAACCGGCCCTGGGACACCATCTCTGTAAAGCTTTCCCCTCCTGGTATTCGCCGGTCTCAACAACAGTCATCCTCGTTCCTCGCCTGTGCGGGATCCAGCCGCGCTTCTTTCGGTTGAGATCCAGATGCATTTGTGTGGGTGGGGATAATGCACGTCCTTAGGTTGTGCGCTCCTTCTATATAGAAGAGGCGGTGGGGCACCCTGATTTTATAGGCGAGTAAGTGTTTCGCTTTTTTTAAGATAAGGGGTTGACGTCCATGGCGATCCCTGTAGAATTCGCCTCCCGCTTACGAGAGATCGCAAGCGCAAGTGGTTGAAGTTGTTGAAGAAATCTTCGAAAACTTCTGAAAATAACCACTTGACAGCAAATGAGGCTGCTGTAGAATGCGCGCCTCGGTTGAGACGAAAGATCTTAACCAACCGCTCTTTAAAAACTGAATCAAGCAATTCGTGTGGGTGCTTGTGGGGTCAGACTGATAGTCAACAAGATTATCAGCATCACAAGTTACTCCGCGAGAAATCAAAGATGTAACCAACGATTGCTGAGCCAAGTTTAGGGTTTCTTAAAAACCCAAAGATGTTTGAACTGAAGAGTTTGATCATGGCTCAGATTGAACGCTGGCGGCAGGCCTAACACATGCAAGTCGAGCGGTAGAGAGAAGCTTGCTTCTCTTGAGAGCGGCGGACGGGTGAGTAATGCCTAGGAATCTGCCTGGTAGTGGGGGATAACGTTCGGAAACGGACGCTAATACCGCATACGTCCTACGGGAGAAAGCAGGGGACCTTCGGGCCTTGCGCTATCAGATGAGCCTAGGTCGGATTAGCTAGTTGGTGAGGTAATGGCTCACCAAGGCGACGATCCGTAACTGGTCTGAGAGGATGATCAGTCACACTGGAACTGAGACACGGTCCAGACTCCTACGGGAGGCAGCAGTGGGGAATATTGGACAATGGGCGAAAGCCTGATCCAGCCATGCCGCGTGTGTGAAGAAGGTCTTCGGATTGTAAAGCACTTTAAGTTGGGAGGAAGGGTTGTAGATTAATACTCTGCAATTTTGACGTTACCGACAGAATAAGCACCGGCTAACTCTGTGCCAGCAGCCGCGGTAATACAGAGGGTGCAAGCGTTAATCGGAATTACTGGGCGTAAAGCGCGCGTAGGTGGTTTGTTAAGTTGGATGTGAAATCCCCGGGCTCAACCTGGGAACTGCATTCAAAACTGACTGACTAGAGTATGGTAGAGGGTGGTGGAATTTCCTGTGTAGCGGTGAAATGCGTAGATATAGGAAGGAACACCAGTGGCGAAGGCGACCACCTGGACTAATACTGACACTGAGGTGCGAAAGCGTGGGGAGCAAACAGGATTAGATACCCTGGTAGTCCACGCCGTAAACGATGTCAACTAGCCGTTGGAAGCCTTGAGCTTTTAGTGGCGCAGCTAACGCATTAAGTTGACCGCCTGGGGAGTACGGCCGCAAGGTTAAAACTCAAATGAATTGACGGGGGCCCGCACAAGCGGTGGAGCATGTGGTTTAATTCGAAGCAACGCGAAGAACCTTACCAGGCCTTGACATCCAATGAACTTTCTAGAGATAGATTGGTGCCTTCGGGAACATTGAGACAGGTGCTGCATGGCTGTCGTCAGCTCGTGTCGTGAGATGTTGGGTTAAGTCCCGTAACGAGCGCAACCCTTGTCCTTAGTTACCAGCACGTAATGGTGGGCACTCTAAGGAGACTGCCGGTGACAAACCGGAGGAAGGTGGGGATGACGTCAAGTCATCATGGCCCTTACGGCCTGGGCTACACACGTGCTACAATGGTCGGTACAGAGGGTTGCCAAGCCGCGAGGTGGAGCTAATCCCATAAAACCGATCGTAGTCCGGATCGCAGTCTGCAACTCGACTGCGTGAAGTCGGAATCGCTAGTAATCGCGAATCAGAATGTCGCGGTGAATACGTTCCCGGGCCTTGTACACACCGCCCGTCACACCATGGGAGTGGGTTGCACCAGAAGTAGCTAGTCTAACCTTCGGGAGGACGGTTACCACGGTGTGATTCATGACTGGGGTGAAGTCGTAACAAGGTAGCCGTAGGGGAACCTGCGGCTGGATCACCTCCTTAATCGACGACATCAGCTGCTCCATAAGTTCCCACACGAATTGCTTGATTCATTGAAGAAGACGAAAAGAAGCAGCCCGAAATTGGGTCTGTAGCTCAGTTGGTTAGAGCGCACCCCTGATAAGGGTGAGGTCGGCAGTTCGAATCTGCCCAGACCCACCAATTTTGTGTGGGAAACGCCTGTAGAAATACGGGGCCATAGCTCAGCTGGGAGAGCGCCTGCCTTGCACGCAGGAGGTCAACGGTTCGATCCCGTTTGGCTCCACCACTACTGCTTCTGTTTGTATAAAGCTTAGAAATGAGCATTCCATTGTTGTGATGGTGAATGTTGATTTCTAGTCTTTGACTAGTTCGTTCTTTAAAAATTTGGGTATGTGATAGAAAGATAGACTGAACGTTACTTTCACTGGTAACGGATCAGGCTAAGGTAAAATTTGTGAGTTCTCTTAACTGAGAAATTCGAATTTTCGGCGAATGTCGTCTTCACAGTATAACCAGATTGCTTGGGGTTATATGGTCAAGTGAAGAAGCGCATACGGTGGATGCCTTGGCAGTCAGAGGCGATGAAAGACGTGGTAGCCTGCGAAAAGCTTCGGGGAGTCGGCAAACAGACTTTGATCCGGAGATGTCTGAATGGGGGAACCCAGCCATCATAAGATGGTTATCTTGTACTGAATACATAGGTGCAAGAGGCGAACCAGGGGAACTGAAACATCTAAGTACCCTGAGGAAAAGAAATCAACCGAGATTCCCTTAGTAGTGGCGAGCGAACGGGGACTAGCCCTTAAGTGGCTTTGAGATTAGCGGAACGCTCTGGAAAGTGCGGCCATAGTGGGTGATAGCCCTGTACGCGAAAATCTCTTAGTCATGAAATCGAGTAGGACGGAGCACGAGAAACTTTGTCTGAATATGGGGGGACCATCCTCCAAGGCTAAATACTACTGACTGACCGATAGTGAACTAGTACCGTGAGGGAAAGGCGAAAAGAACCCCGGAGAGGGGAGTGAAATAGATCCTGAAACCGTATGCGTACAAGCAGTGGGAGCCCACTTTGTTGGGTGACTGCGTACCTTTTGTATAATGGGTCAGCGACTTATTTTCAGTGGCGAGCTTAACCGAATAGGGGAGGCGTAGCGAAAGCGAGTCTTAATAGGGCGTCTAGTCGCTGGGAATAGACCCGAAACCGGGCGATCTATCCATGGGCAGGTTGAAGGTTGGGTAACACTAACTGGAGGACCGAACCGACTACCGTTGAAAAGTTAGCGGATGACCTGTGGATCGGAGTGAAAGGCTAATCAAGCTCGGAGATAGCTGGTTCTCCTCGAAAGCTATTTAGGTAGCGCCTCATGTATCACTGTAGGGGGTAGAGCACTGTTTCGGCTAGGGGGTCATCCCGACTTACCAAACCGATGCAAACTCCGAATACCTACAAGTGCCGAGCATGGGAGACACACGGCGGGTGCTAACGTCCGTCGTGAAAAGGGAAACAACCCAGACCGTCAGCTAAGGTCCCAAAGTTATGGTTAAGTGGGAAACGATGTGGGAAGGCTTAGACAGCTAGGAGGTTGGCTTAGAAGCAGCCACCCTTTAAAGAAAGCGTAATAGCTCACTAGTCGAGTCGGCCTGCGCGGAAGATGTAACGGGGCTCAAACCATACACCGAAGCTACGGGTATCACGTAAGTGATGCGGTAGAGGAGCGTTCTGTAAGCCTGTGAAGGTGAGTTGAGAAGCTTGCTGGAGGTATCAGAAGTGCGAATGCTGACATGAGTAACGATAATGGGTGTGAAAAACACCCACGCCGAAAGACCAAGGTTTCCTGCGCAACGTTAATCGACGCAGGGTTAGTCGGTCCCTAAGGCGAGGCTGAAAAGCGTAGTCGATGGAAAACAGGTTAATATTCCTGTACTTCTGGTTATTGCGATGGAGGGACGGAGAAGGCTAGGCCAGCTTGGCGTTGGTTGTCCAAGTTTAAGGTGGTAGGCTGGAATCTTAGGTAAATCCGGGATTCTAAGGCCGAGAGCTGATGACGAGTTACCTTTTAGGTAACGAAGTGGTTGATGCCATGCTTCCAAGAAAAGCTTCTAAGCTTCAGGTAACCAGGAACCGTACCCCAAACCGACACAGGTGGTTGGGTAGAGAATACCAAGGCGCTTGAGAGAACTCGGGTGAAGGAACTAGGCAAAATGGCACCGTAACTTCGGGAGAAGGTGCGCCGGTGAGGGTGAAGGACTTGCTCCGTAAGCTCATGCCGGTCGAAGATACCAGGCCGCTGCGACTGTTTATTAAAAACACAGCACTCTGCAAACACGAAAGTGGACGTATAGGGTGTGACGCCTGCCCGGTGCCGGAAGGTTAATTGATGGGGTTAGCTAACGCGAAGCTCTTGATCGAAGCCCCGGTAAACGGCGGCCGTAACTATAACGGTCCTAAGGTAGCGAAATTCCTTGTCGGGTAAGTTCCGACCTGCACGAATGGCGTAACGATGGCGGCGCTGTCTCCACCCGAGACTCAGTGAAATTGAAATCGCTGTGAAGATGCAGTGTATCCGCGGCTAGACGGAAAGACCCCGTGAACCTTTACTATAGCTTTGCACTGGACTTTGAATTTGCTTGTGTAGGATAGGTGGGAGGCTTTGAAGCGTGGACGCCAGTCTGCGTGGAGCCATCCTTGAAATACCACCCTGGCAACTTTGAGGTTCTAACTCAGGTCCGTTATCCGGATCGAGGACAGTGTATGGTGGGTAGTTTGACTGGGGCGGTCTCCTCCTAAAGAGTAACGGAGGAGTACGAAGGTGCGCTCAGACCGGTCGGAAATCGGTCGTAGAGTATAAAGGCAAAAGCGCGCTTGACTGCGAGACAGACACGTCGAGCAGGTACGAAAGTAGGTCTTAGTGATCCGGTGGTTCTGTATGGAAGGGCCATCGCTCAACGGATAAAAGGTACTCCGGGGATAACAGGCTGATACCGCCCAAGAGTTCATATCGACGGCGGTGTTTGGCACCTCGATGTCGGCTCATCACATCCTGGGGCTGAAGCCGGTCCCAAGGGTATGGCTGTTCGCCATTTAAAGTGGTACGCGAGCTGGGTTTAGAACGTCGTGAGACAGTTCGGTCCCTATCTGCCGTGGACGTTTGAGATTTGAGAGGGGCTGCTCCTAGTACGAGAGGACCGGAGTGGACGAACCTCTGGTGTTCCGGTTGTCACGCCAGTGGCATTGCCGGGTAGCTATGTTCGGAATAGATAACCGCTGAAAGCATCTAAGCGGGAAACTAGCCTCAAGATGAGATCTCACTGGAACCTTGAGTTCCCTGAAGGGCCGTCGAAGACTACGACGTTGATAGGTTGGGTGTGTAAGCGCTGTGAGGCGTTGAGCTAACCAATACTAATTGCCCGTGAGGCTTGACCATATAACACCCAAGCAATTTGCATGCTCTGAGCTGAAAAGCGAGAGAGACCAGATTGCGGTGTGTGAAGACGAAGATGAACCGAAAGTTCGACGCTCACAAAACACCGAGATCTATCACCTACCCAATTTGCTGAAGCGAGGCCAACTGGCCGCGACTCAGTACCCGAATTTCTTGACGACCATAGAGCATTGGAACCACCTGATCCCATCCCGAACTCAGCAGTGAAACGATGCATCGCCGATGGTAGTGTGGGGTTTCCCCATGTGAGAGTAGGTCATCGTCAAGATTAAATTCCAAAACCCCAATTGCGAAAGCAGTTGGGGTTTTGTTTTGGGCGCTCGAAAAGAACGCCAACTTCCAAAGCCTGCATAGTGTTCCATTGAAGCCTTTTATACAGATACCCGAATACCAGTCGAACCTTGCGTGTGATCAAGGTTCACAGGTGGTGCGCCGTGTATTTATCTCCACGGTTATGTACCTCACAGACACTCACGTAGCGTCTGAGCTGTGAAACAAAATAATCCCCGTAAACAGGCCCTGCCGCCTGTCCGGACTCAACCGCCCCGGACTATCATGCTGATAGCCCTACCCCTTACCGCAAGGAGCCGCTCGGAACGCCGATGCGCCAGATCTGGAAATCTTTTCGAGCCCTTTATTTCGCCTCCTTGATGATGCTGATCGGCTCCGGCCTGCTTAGTACTTATCTGGCTTTGCGCCTGGCAGCAGACAATGTCGACAGCCTGTGGGTGGGTGCACTGATGGCTGCCAACTATTTTGGCTTGGTGCTGGGCGGCAAGCTCGGGCACCGCCTGATTGCCCGGGTCGGGCATATTCGTGCCTACGCCACCTGCGCGGGGATCGTCGGCGCAGCAGTGCTGGGTCACGGTTTGGTTGATTGGCTGCCAGCCTGGATTGTGCTGCGGATGATCGTGGGCCTGGGGATGATGTGCCAGTACATGGTCATCGAGAGTTGGCTCAATGAGCAGGCAGATGCCAAGCAGCGCGGCGTAGTGTTCAGCGGCTACATGATTGCGTCCTACCTTGGGCTGGTACTGGGCCAGTTGATCCTGGTCATGCATCCCCATCTGGGGCTTGAGCTGTTAATGCTCGTGGCGCTGTGCTTCGCGCTGTGCCTGGTCCCGGTGGCCATGACTCGGCGCATTCACCCGGCCCCACTGCACCCGGCCCCGATGGAGCCGCGCTTCTTTATCAAGCGCGTGCCGCAGTCGCTCAGCACCGTGTTGGGCGCTGGGTTGATCGTCGGTTCGTTCTACGGCTTGGCACCGCTCTACGCCTCTCAGCAGGGCCTGACGACTGAGCAAGTCGGCCTGTTCATGGGTAGCTGCATTTTTGCTGGATTGGTCGTGCAGTGGCCGCTGGGCTGGTTGTCGGACCGCTATGACCGCGCACTGCTGATTCGCTGCTTTGCCTTGTGCCTGGCGATAACGGCCTTGCCGTTGGCAATCATGACGCAGGTGCCGTTGGAAGTACTGTTCGTGGCAGGCTTCTTCTGTTCGCTGGTGCAGTTCTGCCTTTACCCTTTGGCTGTGGCCTTTTCCAACGACCATGTGGAAGGTGATCGTCGGGTATCACTAACGGCCATGTTGCTGGTGACCTACGGGATCGGCGCCAGCGTGGGGCCGCTGTTGGCCGGTGTGGTGATGAAGCTATTCGGCAGCCAGATGCTCTATGCGTTTTTCAGCCTGTGTGCGTTGATCCTGGTGTGGCGCATTCGACCCAAGGCTGTGACCAACCTGCATCAGGTCGACGACGCACCGCTGCATCACGTGGCGATGCCCGACAGCATGTCCAGTTCGCCCTTGGTGGCTGCCCTTGATCCGCGGGTGGATGAGCAGGTGGTACAGGAGCAGATGCAAGTCACTGTGCCTGATCCAGAGCCTGCCCCTGAAACCGAGGAGCCGACGAGCGAAGAACCGCACGAGCCACCCGACCCGGACGAACATCCCCATGACTTGAGCAGGGCACGCCCCTGAACGAAAAAACGGGCAGATCCCATCAGGATCTGCCCGTTTTTTATCTCAGCGTCTAACGCTTAAAGATCGTCGTCTTTATCGAAGCGCCGAGCTTCACGTTGTAATTGGTAGACAAAGCGCTCCACTTGACGCTGCACCAAACCACTCATGTTGTGAAAGCGCACGCCGGCAAAGGTGGTGTTGATCTTGTCTTCAAAGTGCAGGTAGCGCAGTTCCACAGAGGTGGTCATGCTGCCGAAGGGCAGGGCAGCGATAAAGCGGTCATAGACCTGGCCCAACTGCAGACGCTCGGAGATATCGCCTTCAAAGCGCAATTTGCAGCCGGTTGCCGAGATATCCAGCAGCTTACCGCTGATAGGCGCCTTGAGCTTCTCGCCACCCAACTGAATGTCCACCAATTGCGCGAGTTTGAGAGCGGCGCGGAAGGCATTGCGTCGTTGATGGTAAACCACTTCGCCGGGCAGGCTGCCGCTGTAGATACGGTGGCCGCCTTTTTCGCTGATGGTCAACGTGCCATTGCTTTCCCAGGCAACCCGCACACCCTCATGGAAACCTTCGATACGGAAAGCTTCGCCATTCTCAAGATAGCGTTCACCGTCACGGGGAATCATTTCGTCCAGTACCAGCGTCTTGCTGTCCCGGTCGATGTCCACCAGGTAGCTCTGGAAGCGCTGGCTGCGTTCGTGGAAAGTGATGATCAGCGGGTCATGACTTTCTTGCAGCATCCGCAACGTGCTGGCGATTTCCAGAGGCGTGGTGAGCACCTTGGGTGGCTGCGGTGCATCTTCCGCATTAAGGGCGTTGAACACGGTTCTTCCATCTCCAGGCAAAATACGACTACACGCAAGAACCGGCATTTTGCCAGTATGTAGCGCGCCTTGGATAGGCCACGCTGTAAACCGGCGTCAGGCTTGGCTGCGGGTGCTTGGCTTGACCAGGCGTGAGGTGGAGCCTTGGGCGTTATACAGGGCCGGAGGCTCTCCGCCGTGCAATATGCGCAGCTGATTGGCGGTGGTGGCTTGCTGGAGCTGGATCGACTGACCGTTGAGCAGGTTGGCTTCCTGGCACTGGGCAAGCAAATGATTGAGCTCTTTGCTTTGTGCCAGCAGTTGATCGCCAACTGAAGAGTGGCTGGCCAGTTGTGCCAGGCCATCATGATCGGCAGGCAGGCCCAGGCTGATCAGAATCTCACTACGCTTCTTGCCATGCTGTTCGAGCAAGACAATCAGCGATTGTTTGCGCGCCAGGATTTCTTCCAGCAAGGGCATATCTCGGCCGTACAAGGCCAGTGATTCTTCCTTGAGCAGCTCGAGCAATCGTTGCGTCGGTGCCAGATCATCAATGATCAGTTGGAGCAAATGTTCGTCGTGGTGCATGGCTGGCCTTGGGTTTTAAGCGTCCAAAAGCCCTGCGCAGGCTTTTGCCTAGCGCTCGGCTTCGAAGTTGAGCAGCTTGCTGGCTACACGGTTGCTGTCGACTTTATAGCTGCCATCGGCGATCGCCTGTTTCAACTCGGCCACGCGGGCTTTGTTGACGACGGGTTGATCGCGCAGCGAGTCAGTGACCTTCTGCAACTGTTGAGCCTCATTGCTCAGGTGTACCGATTCCCCACTCTGGCTGGCGGCGGCCTGCTCTGCTTTGGCAGGCAAGGGCTGCGGCTTGGCTTCTACGCTGTCCTTGGCACCGCCGGTGCGCGTATTGCCGGGCAAGGCCGGGGCGTTATTCAAACGACTGAAATCAATGACCATGTTGAAAAACCTCTGGGTATTTGGACGCTTGCCATGTTTTCGGCCATACCCGGGCAAACTTTAGGCTCGATTGACAATAAACCTGTTCGGCTCAATATCCAGCACACAGTGTAGGAAAAGCTGGCATTTGATTCCAGTCATCTATAGCGCCACCTCGACCTGGCCTGGCGCGGTGACTCTCGCCTTGATCACGCGATTGGAGTTGAGGTTCTTGACGCGGATCTGTTCGCTCATGCCGCCGTTGGACAACGCCTCGCCCGGCATTCTGACGTTCAGGCCGCCACTGCTGGCGGAAATCACCACCTGGTCACCTTTGCGAATCACCTCGGCCTGTTCCAGATGAACCAGCGTGAGGACTTGGTCGGTGACCACCGGTCTCGTGAGTTTCTGCCCGACGGCCTGGTCCAGCGACGTCAGGTAGCCCTGGTTGATCAGGCTGATGTCCCGCTCGCGCAACGCCACATCTTCGTAGCCGATGATGCCGGTGCGCTTCAACGGTCGCGCCACGACCACCACGTCGCGAAACAGCTTGACCTGAGCCGGTACAAAAACCGTCCAGGGCGAGGCGCCCTCACAGCGCACCTTTACGGTCACACGGCCGATGGGCTGGGCGGGGCTTTCCAGGGTGGCTGTCAATTCCTTGTCGCACAGTGGCATGCGCAAGCGTGGGTCCAACTGGTTGACCTGAATCTCATAACGCCCCGGCGTCTGGGTGGTCGCCAGATAATCTTCTACAGTGAACTCAAGAAAGCCTTGGGTGACGCCGATAAGTAGATCAGGCAGGGTAACGTTGTCGGCGCGGGCCGTGACGCCCAGGCCCGAGACAAGCAGCGCCATCGCGGCGCAGAGCAGTCTGCGGTAGCGTGAGCGGCCAGGGTGTCGGGAAACTGTCGTTTTAATATCCATACTCAGTAAATAGCAAAGCTCGTGCCGTTTAGTGTTGGGTACGCGTCGTACCCCTAGGATTTAGGAGTCTGGGCATGGCAGGTGTAATGGATTCAGTAAACCAGCGCACACAGCTGGTAGGGCAGAATCGCCTGGAGTTGTTGCTTTTCCGCCTGGATGGCAATCAGTTGTATGGCATCAACGTGTTTAAAGTGCGTGAAGTGCTGCAATGTCCCAAATTGACGATCATGCCCAAGTCCAGTCCGGTAGTGTGTGGCGTGGCCAACATCCGTGGCGCGACCATTCCGATTCTTGACCTGGCAATGGCCACGGGGGCCGCGGGTTTGCAAGACCGTCAGAACCCTTTCGTGATCATCACCGAATACAACACCAAGACCCAGGGGTTCCTGGTGCGCTCGGTGGAGCGCATCGTCAATATGAACTGGGAAGAGATCCATCCGCCGCCCAAGGGCACGGGGCGCGATCACTACCTGACGGCGGTGACGCGGGTCGATAACCAGTTGGTGGAAATTATCGACGTGGAGAAGATCCTCGCCGAAGTGGCCCCTACCTCGGAAACCATCTCCGTTGGCGTGGTGGATGCCGAAACGGCACACAAGGCGGTTTCGCTGCGCGTGTTGACCGTGGACGACTCTTCCGTGGCGCGCAAGCAGGTCACACGTTGCCTGCAAACCGTCGGGGTGGAGGTGGTGGCCCTCAATGACGGGCGCCAAGCCCTGGATTACCTGCGCAAGTTGGCGGACGAAGGCAAGAAGCCCGAAGAAGAATTCTTGATGATGATCTCTGACATCGAGATGCCAGAAATGGATGGCTACACGCTCACGGCCGAGATACGTAACGATCCACGCATGCAAAAATTGCACATCATCCTGCATACTTCGTTGTCGGGGGTATTCAATCAGGCAATGGTCAAGAAGGTCGGTGCGGATGACTTTCTGGCCAAGTTCCGTCCTGATGACCTCGCATCCCGGGTAGTCGACCGGATCAAGGCAGCAGATCACGGCTAGGGGATGTCCCCCGGCGGTCACACGATTTAAGAGGCGGCATCATTGTCTACGGGTAATTTGGATTTCGAACAGTTCCGGGTCTTCCTGGAAAAAGCCTGTGGCATATTGCTCGGTGAAAACAAGCAGTACCTGGTATCCAGCCGTCTCAACAAGCTGATGGAGCAGCAGGGCATCAAGTCCCTGGGTGAGTTGGTTCAGCGGATCCAGGGGCAGCCGCGCAGCGGGCTCAAGGAAATGGTGGTCGATGCCATGACCACCAACGAAACCCTATGGTTTCGTGATACCTATCCCTTTGAAGTGCTCAAGAACAAAGTGTTGCCGGAAGCCATCAAAGCCAGCCCGGGCCAGCGCCTGCGTATCTGGTCGGCGGCCTGTTCCTCGGGGCAGGAGCCGTACTCGATCTCGATGTCCATTGACGAGTTCGAGCGAACCAACATGGGCCAGTTGAAAGCCGGCGCGCAAATTGTGGCCACGGACTTGTCCGGCACCATGCTCACCAACTGCAAGACCGGTGAGTACGACAGCCTGGCCCTGGGCCGAGGCTTGTCCCAGGAACGCCTGCAACGCTACTTCGATCCCAAAGGGGCAGGGCGTTGGGCGATCAAGGCGCCGATCAAGAACCGCGTCGAATTCCGTTCGTTCAACCTGCTCGACAGCTACGCCAGCCTGGGCAAGTTCGACATGGTGTTCTGCCGCAACGTGCTGATCTATTTCTCGGCTGAAGTGAAAAAAGACATCCTGTTGCGCATCCACGGCACCCTCAAGCGTGGAGGGTATCTGTTCCTTGGGGCTTCCGAGGCGCTCAATGGGCTGCCGGATCACTTCCAGATGGTGCAATGCAGCCCTGGGATCATCTACCAGGCCAAGTAAGCCTGGGTGTAGGCAATAGAACTGTGGGAGCCGGGCTTGCCCGCGATGGCGGTGTGTCAGTCGATGAATAGGTCGGCAGGTACTGCGCCATCGCAGGCAAGCCAGCTCCCACATTTGTTTTCTCGGCAAGCTCGAGTAAAGCGGCAAGCCCCATTGCCGCTTTACTGGCACTACGCGGAAATCGCTTGCCGCTTTTCTGGCAGAGTCGCCGGCAACTCCCCTCGAAACCCTTGATATACGGGCTTTCGCAAGTTTGGCATGCACCTTGCTTTAACCCTGCTAACGAACAGCAGGTCAGCCTAAAGGTTTCCGCCATGAGCATCAGCTTCGATAAAGCGCTCGGTATCCACGAACAAGCCCTGGGCTTCCGCGCCCAGCGTGCCGAAGTCCTGGCCAACAACATTGCCAACGCCGACACCCCGAACTACAAGGCTCGGGACCTGGATTTCTCCGCCGTGCTCGCCGCACAACAGGACAAGACCAAGAACGGCACCTTCGCCTTGAACATGACCAACAACCGTCATATCGAAGCGCAGGGTCTGGGCAATGGTGACGAGTCGCTGCTGTATCGCACGCCGATGCAGCCGTCGATCGACCAGAACACCGTCGACGCCCAGCTGGAGCAATCGAACTACGCCGAAAACTCGGTGAACTTCCAGGCCAGCTTCACCCTGCTCAACAGCAAATTCAAAGGGCTGATGTCAGCCCTGCGTGGAGAGTAAGCCATGTCCCTGTCCAGTGTTTTCAATATTGCCGGCAGTGGCATGAGCGCGCAGACCACGCGTTTGAACACCGTCGCCAGTAACATCGCCAACGCCGAGACCGTCTCTTCGAGCATTGACCAGACGTATCGCGCCCGTCACCCGGTGTTCGCCACCATGTTCCAGGGTGGCCAGGCGGGCGGCAGCGAATCGTTGTTCCAGAACCAGGACGCCGCCGGCTCCGGCGTGCAGGTGTTGGGCGTGGTCGAAGACCAGAGCAACCTGGAGGCCCGTTACGAGCCCAACCATCCGGCCGCGAACGAAAAGGGTTACGTCTACTACCCCAACGTCAACGTGGTCGAGGAAATGGCTGACATGATCTCCGCCAGTCGCTCGTTCCAGACCAACGCGGAAATGATGAACACCGCCAAAACCATGATGCAGAAGGTCCTGACCCTGGGTCAGTGATAAGGGGCGCCAAATAATGGCCATCGTTGATACGTCTAACAACACGGCGGTTCAGGACCTTTTCAATTCCAAGGTCAAGACCGCGACGAACAACAGCAGCGTCAGCGACGCGTCCAAGACGGCGACGGGCAACCAGTCGCTGGGCAAGGATGCGTTCCTGCAACTGCTCGTCACCCAACTGAAAAACCAGAACCCGCTGTCGCCCCAGGACAACGGCGCGTTCGTCGCGCAGCTCGCACAGTTCAGCAGCCTGGAAGGCATCAACACCCTGAACGACTCGGTGAACAACATCTCCAGCAACTTCAGCTCGTCGCAGGCGCTGCAGGCTTCGTCGCTGGTGGGGCGCTCGATCATCATCCAGACCGACAAGGCCATGGTGGATACCAGCAAGAGCATGACCGGTTCGGTGGCAGTAACCTCGGCGGTGGGCAATGTCTCCGTCAAGATCACCGACAAAGACGGCAATGTGGTGCGCACCGTTGACATGGGCGCCCAGAGTGCCGGTACCCAGAGCTTTATCTGGGATGGCAAGAACGACAAGGGCGAGGTCGCCCCAGCGGGCACCTACACCTTTAACGCCACCACCAAGAACGATAAAGGCGACGCAGTGGCCTTGACCACTTCGCTGCCCGCCACGGTCACCAGCGTGACCCTGAGCAAGACCGGCGGCGAAATGCTGCTCAACCTTGCAGGCGGCATGGGCAGCGTCAAGCTGTCGCAAATTCAGACTATCGGTACATAGAGCCGGCTAAATACGGCAGAGGGAGAGAAACATGTCTTTTAATATCGGCCTTAGCGGCCTCTATGCGGCCAACAAACAACTGGACGTGACCGGCAACAACATCGCCAACGTCGCGACCACTGGCTTCAAGTCATCTCGTGCGGAATTCGCCGATATCTACGCGGCTTCCAAACTGGGCACCGGCCAGAACAGCATCGGCAACGGCGTGAACCTGGCGGCGGTGTCCCAGCAGTTCACCCAGGGCGACGTCAACGGCAGCGGCGGCATCCTCGACATGGCGATCCAGGGTGGTGGTTTCTTCGTACAGAAGGGCAGCGACGGTTCGCTGGAGTACACCCGCAGCGGTGCTTTCCGTGCGGACAAAGACGGCTACATCACCAACAACACCGGCACTTCCCGCCTGCAAGGGTATGCCGCAGACGATAATGGCAAGATTACCAAGGGTGGCTTGGTCGACCTGCAACTGAACCTGACTAACCTGCCGCCGAAAGCGTCCACCAAGGTCGACTCCAGCAGCAACCTGAACTCCTCGGAGCCGGTGATCGACCAGACGGCCAAGCCGTTTGATCCAACCAAGACCGAAACTTTCACCACCCAGTACAGCACCACCTTGTACGACTCCCAAGGTAACGCACACCCGATGGTGCAGTACCTGGTGAAAACCGACGGCAACAAGTGGAATGCCTATACCCTGATCGACGGTCGCAACCCTGATGGTTCGGCACCGACCGGCACCCCTTCGACGCCACCTGTGCCGTCGACATTGACCTTTGATGGCGCTGGCAATCTGACTACCGTCGTCACCAACGGTGTGTCCGACAAGACCCTGACCGTTGCCGGCTGGGTTCCCGGCAAGGTGACTGACGGCGTATGGAAGGCTAACGGTGCGGATGCCAACCCAGGCGGTATCGCCATCAACATGGCTAACATTACCCAATACAACTCGGCCACCTACCGTAACCCTCCGGTCACCGATGGCTATGCCACCGGCCAGATCACCGGCCTGAAGATCGACGGCAGCGGCGTCCTGTTCGCCACCTTCAGCAACCAGCAGAGCAAGGCCATCGGCCAGATCTCCCTGGCCAGCTTCAACAACGAGCAGGGTCTGCAGCCAGCCGGTGCAACCACCTGGAAAGAGACCTTCGCCTCGGGCCAGCCGGGTTATGACAACCCGCAGGCCGGTACCCTGGGTTCGATCGTGGCCAACTCCCTGGAGAACTCCAACGTCAACCTGACCAACGAGCTGGTGGACCTGATCAAGGCCCAGAGCAACTATCAGGCGAACGCCAAGACCATCTCCACCCAAAGCACCATCATGCAGACCATCATTCAGATGACCTGATACCGCTGCTCAAATACCTGCACACAAAAAAGCCCCTCGATTGAGGGGCTTTTTTTTATGCGCGCATTACTAGTTTACCGCCTGTTTCATCTCGCCTTGCTGCTGGAACGCCCAACGCCCAATGCGCCACGCACGGGGGCACGGGCGCATCTCGCCCACGGACCATCGGGAGAGAGGCATGGCGATGTACAGGCAGTGGGAAGGGGCTCCAGCGGGCAGCCATTGGTTTGTCCTGAATAACTATGACGCCGGCCTATATGGACGCAAAAGTCAGTCAGAAGAACCTGGGAAAGATCACGCAGCTGACACAGAGTCGGTCAGGCAACTGCTCAGCGAACTAAGGGATGCCGAACAAACATCCAAGAGCCAGACCGTCCAAGACCTTCGCGACAAACTGAAC
Source organism: Pseudomonas salmasensis (assembly GCF_014268375.2). NCBI lineage: Bacteria > Pseudomonadati > Pseudomonadota > Gammaproteobacteria > Pseudomonadales > Pseudomonadaceae > Pseudomonas > Pseudomonas salmasensis. Next base: position 1,994,867 of record NZ_CP077083.1, on the reverse strand, counting down.
GAGAAGCGCGAAGAGCTGGGTGACGAAAAATTCAAAGAGATCATGCAGGCGTTGATGGCGGAGGCAGACGTCTCCTGGCTGGAGATGCTGCGCCGCCTGATGAAGGAATGGTTTCCGGAAACCGACGATACATCACCCACACCTTCGCCACCTTCTCCTGGCGTGTCGCCAGGTGGGGGAGGTGGAGGCGGTGGTGGCAGGCCAAGCCCCGGCAATTTCGGGCCCAGTGAGCCCATGAGTAATCTGCCGATTACCGAAGGCTCCAAGCACTTCAACTACAAGCCTGATCAAAGTAACCCAGGGAAAAAGCCGGACAACATCTGGAGCGGATTCAGCCAGGGGCCCGATGGCAACTGCGTCACGGTGTCAGCGATAAAGGGCGCCATGATGAAGTTTGGCCAGAAACCCACCGACGTTTTCAAGGAGGTAAAAGAGACGGCAGACGGTTATCACGTGAAGATGCGCGACGGCTTCGAACTTAGTCTCTCCAAGGATGAATTAAAGCAAGCGGCCAGGTATGCACAGTTCAAGGGTGACAATCCGGGCATGCTGACCGATGCCAACTTCATGTTTGCAGCGAGCGCCAAGCGGGCACAGATGGAAGGGAATGGCCTGGACGACAACCCTGGTCAATCAAAAAGAAGCTTCGCCCATGCGATGCAAAGTTTGAACAACGGCGAAATGCCCCACGAAGCATTGGATCGCCTGGGTTTGAAAGGGCTTTACAGGCGGTCTTCAAGCAGTGAGCTGGCGAGCGGCAAGCTCGGCGTCGTGGCCTACGATCGCCATTCGATGGCGGTCATCGACGGGCGCGTGGAGTTGTGGGGGCGCCGAGGTGGTGCGCCAAAGCAGGGCATTGCGTACGCATTCCTCTAAGGCGATAAGCAAAAAGCCCGATAAACCCTATGCAGTCGGGGTCTATCGGGCTTTTTCAATCCAGGGGGACAATACCCCTGAACTGGCTCAGCTTATTGGCAAGCTTCGCAATCCGGCTCGTCAATCGCGCAGGCCTTTGGCACAGGTGCCGGGCCGGCTGGCGCTGCGAGTACCGAGTCATCACCGTGGTTGCCGCTGGACACTGCGTTCAGCTTGCCGGTGTTGATGGTCGACTTCTCGGTGCTGGTGGCGGCCAGGGCACGGAGGTAGTAAGTGGTTTTCAGGCCACGGTACCACGCCATGCGGTAGGTCACGTCCAGCTTCTTGCCCGAAGCGCCGGCGATGTACAGGTTCAGGGACTGGGCCTGGTCGATCCACTTCTGACGACGGCTGGCGGCGTCAACGATCCACTTGGTGTCCACTTCGAACGCGGTCGCGTAGAGCTCTTTGAGTTCTTGCGGGATGCGCTCGATCTGCTGCACGGAACCGTCGTAGTACTTCAGGTCGTTGATCATGACCGAGTCCCACAGGCCGCGGGCCTTGAGGTCGCGAACCAGGTACGGGTTGATCACGGTGAATTCGCCCGACAGGTTCGATTTCACATACAGGTTCTGGTAGGTCGGTTCGATCGACTGCGACACGCCAGTGATGTTGGCGATGGTGGCGGTCGGTGCGATGGCCATGATGTTGGAGTTACGAATACCTTTCTGCACACGGGCACGTACCGGCGCCCAGTCCAGGGTTTCGTTCAGGTCAACGTCGATGTACTTCTGGCCACGGGCTTCGATCAGGATCTGTTGCGAATCCAGCGGCAGGATGCCCTTGGACCACAGCGAACCCTGGAATGTCTCGTAGGCGCCACGCTCGTCGGCCAGGTCGCAGGAAGCCTGGATCGCGTAGTAGCTGACCGCTTCCATGGACTTGTCGGCGAACTCGACGGCTGCATCGGAACCGTAAGGAATGTGCTGCAGGTACAACGCGTCCTGGAAGCCCATGATCCCCAGGCCAACCGGACGGTGCTTGAAGTTGGAGTTCTGCGCCTGTGGCACCGAGTAGTAGTTGATGTCGATGACGTTATCGAGCATGCGTACGGCGGTGTTGACGGTGCGTTCCAGCTTGGCGGTGTCCAGCTTGCCGTTGACGATGTGGTTCGGCAGGTTGATCGAGCCCAGGTTGCAAACGGCGATCTCGTCCTTGTTGGTGTTCAAGGTGATCTCGGTGCACAGGTTCGAGCTGTGGACCACGCCCACGTGCTGCTGCGGGCTGCGCAGGTTGCATGGGTCCTTGAAGGTCAACCATGGGTGGCCGGTTTCGAACAGCATGGACAGCATTTTGCGCCACAGGTCTTTGGCCTGGATGGTCTTGAACAGCTTGACCTTGCCTGGGTACTCGGTGAGGGCTTCGTAGTACTCGTAGCGCTCTTCGAAGGCCTTGCCGGTCAGGTCGTGCAGGTCCGGCACTTCGGATGGCGAGAACAGGGTCCACTTGCCGTCATCGAAGACGCGCTTCATGAACAGGTCAGGGATCCAGTTGGCGGTGTTCATGTCGTGGGTACGACGACGGTCATCACCGGTGTTCTTGCGCAGCTCGATGAACTCTTCAATGTCCATGTGCCAGGTTTCCAGGTAGGCACACACAGCGCCTTTGCGCTTGCCACCCTGGTTCACGGCAACGGCGGTGTCGTTCACCACTTTCAGGAAGGGTACGACGCCCTGGGACTTGCCGTTGGTGCCCTTGATGTACGAACCCAGTGCGCGCACTGGTGTCCAGTCGTTGCCCAGGCCGCCGGCGAATTTGGACAGCATGGCGTTGTCGTGGATCGCGTGGTAGATGCCCGACAGGTCATCCGGCACGGTGGTCAGGTAGCAGCTCGACAGCTGTGGACGCAGGGTGCCGGCGTTGAACAGGGTCGGGGTCGACGACATGTAGTCGAAGGACGACAGCAGGTTGTAGAACTCGATAGCGCGGTCTTCTTTGTTCTTCTCTTCGATCGCCAGGCCCATGGCCACGCGCATGAAGAACACTTGCGGCAGTTCGAAACGGATGCCGTCCTTGTGGATGAAGTAACGGTCGTACAGGGTTTGCAGGCCCAGGTAGGTGAACTGCTGGTCACGCTCGTGGTTGATCGCCTTGCCGAGTTTTTCCAGGTCGAAGGTGGCCAGGATCGGGTTCAGCAATTCGAATTCGATACCTTTGGCGATGTAGGCCGGCAGGGCCTTGGCGTACAGGTCGGCCATCTCGTGGTGAGTGGCGCTGTCGGCGACTTTCAGGAAGCCCAGGCCTTCGGCGCGCAGGGTGTCCATCAGCAGGCGGGCGGTCACGAACGAGTAGTTCGGCTCACGCTCGACCAGGGTACGGGCGGTCATCACCAGGGCGGTGTTGACGTCGGTCAGGGCCACGCCGTCGTACAGGTTCTTCAGGGTTTCGCGCTGGATCAGGTCACCGTCGACTTCTTCCAGGCCTTCGCAGGCCTCGGTGATGATGGTGTTCAGGCGGCCCAGGTCCAGCGGCGCAAAGCTGCCGTCGGCCAGGGTGATGCGGATCGATGGGTGCGCTTGTACGGCGGCTTCTTCGGCCGGGGAGCGTACGGCACGCTCCTTGGCGCGCGAGTCACGGTAGATCACGTAGTCGCGGGCTACTTTCTGCTCGCCGGCACGCATCAGGGCCAGTTCAACCTGGTCCTGGATTTCTTCGATGTGGATGGTGCCGCCCGATGGCATGCGACGCTTGAAGGTCGCGGTGACCTGTTCGGTCAGGCGGGCAACGGTGTCGTGGATGCGCGACGAAGCGGCAGCGGTGCCGCCTTCAACTGCAAGAAACGCTTTGGTGATGGCGACGGTGATTTTGTCATCGGTATAAGGAACGACAGTGCCGTTACGCTTGATCACGCGCAGTTGGCCAGGTGCAGTGGCGGACAGATCCAGGTTCGAATCAGCGGCCTGCGGCACGGAGCCCTGCGGGTTCTCGCGAGTTGTGTCGGTTTGCATGAGGGGGTGTCTCCACATTCTATATTTATTTGGGCACCATCACGGTGCCCACCGTTCCGTCCTGAAGCACTTACAGCAGGCCTTGGCCTGGCATAACAACTTCGGGACAGGAGGAAGGGAGCTCATCGCGCCGCTTCCATGCCGAAGTCTTTGGTTCGGGGCCGGGGAGCCCTTCGCCGTATTCGTAGTGGGTGACAGTGGCCCCATTCAAGCCCTGCAACACCCGTACCGTTTTCTGCCAATCGGGCTGGAAAACGGTTGCCATCCGCGTGCGCGGTTTGGGCTTTCAAAAAATGCTTTGGTTCAACCAAACGCGAGCAAGAAAGCGCTTGAGTTTCTTGTCTGAAATGTGTTTGGTCTTTTCGCTGAAAACCCTACATGTAGGGTTTTTTTAGCGCAGAGGTACAAGATAATGCGTTTTGGGGGGCTTAGCAACGCACTACCTGTGGATAACGCTGTGGGTAAAATGTGTATGAATCATGGAACACCCGTGTAGGCCGCATTACTACTGGATTACACCGTTTGTCACCGAATATTCCCGGGTAGAAACTGCCAGCGGGAATTTTGAGGGCGCGAACCCTACCACAAAAAATCGCCATGACCGAATGGATTTCCCGGCTTGTGTTCAAGGGCCGGTGCATGGCTACAATCGGCCTTGATCAGGGCAATAGCATGCTTGCTCCACATGACAACTGTAGGAGCGAGCTTGCTCGCGAAAATCGTCAACGATAATGCAGCAAACCTGGATAAATGCGGTGCCCTTGCGTTCTTCGCGAGCAAGCTCGCTCCTACAATAGAGAACCGAGGTAGCGCATGGAGCAAGAAGCCTGGCAGATACTGATCGTCGAGGACGACGAGCGACTCGCCGAGTTGACCCGTGAGTACCTGGAAAGCAACGGCCTGCGGGTGTCGGTGGAAGGCGATGGTGCCAAGGCCGCGGCGCGCATCATCGCCGAGCAGCCGGACCTGGTGATCCTTGACCTGATGCTGCCCGGCGAAGACGGCCTGAGCATCTGCCGCAAGGTGCGCGAGCGCTATGACGGCGTGATCCTGATGCTCACCGCGCGCACCGACGACATGGACCAGGTGCAGGGCCTGGACATGGGCGCCGACGACTACGTGTGCAAACCCGTGCGCCCGCGCTTGTTGCTGGCGCGTATCCAGGCGCTGTTGCGCCGCAGCGAGCCGGTATTACCCGCCACGGTGGAGAACCAGCGCCGCCTGCAGTTTGGCCCGCTGGTGGTGGATAATGCCTTGCGCGAAGCCTGGTTGCAGGAGGGCAGCATCGAACTGACCAGCGCCGAGTTTGACCTGTTGTGGCTGCTGGTCGCGAACGCCGGGCGCATCCTGTCCCGCGAAGAAATCTTCATTGCCCTGCGCGGTATCGGTTATGACGGCCAGGATCGCTCCATTGACGTGCGTATCTCGCGCATTCGGCCAAAGATCGGCGACGATCCGATCCACCCACGCCTGATCAAGACCATCCGCAGCAAAGGCTACCTGTTTGTCCCCGAAGCCGCTGCCGATATGCCGCTATGAACTCGATCTTCCTGCGCATCTACGGCGGCATGTGCGCGGCGCTGATCCTGGTGGCGCTGCTCGGCGCCCTGGCGCTGCACCTGCTTAATGACGTGCGCAGCGGCCAGTACCGTGAGCGCTTGGCCCACGGCACCTTTGCGTTAATGGGCGATAACCTGCAACCCATGAGTGCCATTGAACGCCAGCGCGCCTTGGCGATGTGGGAGCGTTTGCTGGGCATTCCGCTGGAGCTGCGCACCTTCACCGACGCGCAACTGGACCTGGGCCAGCGCAACCGCCTGCAACGCGGCCAGGTCCTGGTGGAACAGACAGGCCCCCATGCGGCGCGGGTGCTGCGGTTGGTCAGCGAGCAAGAGCAATTGGTGCTTACCGGCGAAGTGCAGCAGATCAGCGAGCAATTGGCCCGTGCGACTATTTACCTGCTGGCCGACGAACTGGTGCGTTTCCCGGTGGCCGAACAGCCCCAGCGCCTGGCCGATATTAAACACGCCAAGGGTTTTGGTTTTGAAATGCACCTGACGGCCCTTGACCAGGCCGACATGGACGACGACCAGCGTCGTCGCGTGGCGGAGGGCGATACGGTGATGGCGCTGGGCAAGGGCGGCGATTCGATTCGGGTGTTTGCCGGCATGGTCGGCACCCCGTGGGTACTGGAGATCGGCCCGCTGTACCAGATGAACCCGTACCCGGCGCAATGGCTGATCCTGATCACCTTGATCGGCCTGACGCTGATCGGCTTGATCGTCTATCTGCTGGTGCGTCAGCTTGAGCGCCGGCTCAAAGGCCTGGAGGCAGCGGCCACGCGTATTGCCAAGGGCAACCTGGAAGTGCGCGTACCCGCTCGCGGTGCAGACTCGGTCGGTCGTCTGGCAGCAGCCTTCAATGGCATGGCCGAGCACCTGCAGCAATTGCTGGCGATCCAGCGTGAGCTGGTGCGCGCGGTCTCCCATGAGCTGCGCACACCGGTCGCGCGCCTGCGTTTTGGCCTGGAGATGATCGGTGACGCTGCCACGCCCGAAGCCCGGCGCAAATACCTGGAAGGCATGGATGGCGATATCCAGGACCTCGATGGCCTGGTGGACGAGATGCTCACTTATGCCCGCTTGGAGCAGGGCGCGCCGGAGCTGAATTTCCAGCGCGTGGACCTTAATGTATTGCTCGACCAGGTGATTGGCGAATTATCGCCATTGCGCCCGCAGGTCACCGTCACCCGCGGCATTTGCCTGTCATCGGCACATTGGGATGACGCCTGGGTCGATGCCGAACCGCGCTACCTGCACCGCGCCCTGCAAAACCTGGTGAGTAACGCCATGCGCCATGCCAAAGGCCAAGTGCTGATCAGTTATCAGGTAGGGCAGGTGCGCTGTCGTATCGATGTGGAAGACGACGGCCCGGGTGTGCCGGAAAGCGCCTGGGAGCGGATCTTCACGCCGTTCCTGCGCTTGGACGACAGCCGTACCCGCGCCTCTGGCGGCCATGGCCTGGGCTTGTCGATCGTGCGGCGGATTATCTATTGGCACGGCGGGCGGGCGCTGATCAGCAAGAGCAACAACCTGGGCGGGGCGTGCTTCAGCCTGAGCTGGCCCAGGGATCAGGATAAGCCCTGACACCCAACTGTAGGAGCGAGCTTGCTCGCGAAAAACCTCAACGATAACGCGTGCTGCCTGAATAAACGTGGCGCCTGTGAGTTTTTCGCGAGCAAGCTCGCTCCTACATTGCGATAGCCACCAGGCTCAACAACTGCTCCCCTTGCAACACAAACTGCCCTTCCAGCTTTTTGCCATGGCCCCACTCTTGCGAAAGATCGGTCAGCAACCGCAACCGCACCCTCCCAGCCGCTGACCACTCCACCACCTCGGCATGCTCGAAATAAAAGCGCTTGTGCACGATCGGATAGAGCGCCTTGAACAGGCTTTCCTTCACCGAAAACGTCAGCGTCACCAGCAAGGCGTGTTGCTCACGGGGCAGGGCAGCCATGCGCTGCAGCTCATCGGCGGTCAAAATTTCCCCGGCCAGGCGTTCGGCCCGCTCCAGTGACAGCAGATGCTCCAGGTCCATGCCCAGCCCGCGCCATTGTGCCTTGTGCCCGACAATCGCCGCAGCGTGCCCGGTGCTGTGGGTGATGGAGCCACTGATATGCCCTGGCCAGACCGGGGCGCGGTCTTCGCCGATGGCTGGGATGCAGTGCAGATGATCGAGTCGTTGCAGCGCTTCGCGCGCGCACAGGCGGCCGGCGAGAAATTCCGCCTGGCGCTTGGCGACCGAGCGCTGGATGCTCGCAGGCGGTGGCACATCGCAGCGCTGGAAATCGCCGGGGCTCAATAAAGCCGGGTCGAATCGCGTGCTCAAAAACACCGTGCCCGGCAAGGGAACCGGCAACGGCCAATGATCATCGAGTGGGGTGCAGCAAGCGGGTAGGGGCGTCATGCGCGGTATTTTGCCGAGTTGGTGCGCCAGTGGATAGCCCGGTGCGGTTCAGCTGCGGTTCAGAGCCTGTTCAGGGGGAGTTCAGGGGCGCCTGCGTAGTCTGGACCTCACAGCCAAAACGCGTATGAGGTAACCACCATGACTGCGATCAAAAAGCTGATGTTGGCCTTGACCATGCTCGGCGCCACTGCCGGTGTGCAGGCGTCCGATGGCGCCTTTGCGGCCTTTGGCAGCGAGAAAACCAAGAAATCCAGCAACCTGATCCATCGCGTCAGCTTCGAAGACGCTGGCACTCAGGCTGCGCCATGGGGCCAGGCCCTGGGCGCTACCCCTGCGCAACCCGACTATCGCAGCGGCTACGCGCACCTGACTGGCCACTACAATGGCATAAAACTGCGCCCCCAAGAGCTTCAGGGCCGCTATGATATCCCCCTGTCGGTTAGTTGAATTGCAGTGGAGAACCTTATGAAATTGCTGGTGGTGGAAGATGAGGCGCTGTTGCGTCATCACCTGTTTACCCGCCTGACCGACAGCGGGCATGTGGTCGAAGCCGTGGCCAACGCCGAAGAAGCCCTGTACCAGACCGGCCAATTCAACCATGACCTGGCGATCATCGACCTTGGCCTGCCCGGCATGGGCGGCCTGGACCTGATTCGCCAGTTGCGCACCCAGACCAAGACCTTCCCGATCCTGATCCTGACCGCCCGCGGCAACTGGCAGGACAAGGTTGAAGGCTTGGCGGCCGGGGCCGACGACTACGTGGTCAAGCCGTTCCAGTTCGAAGAGCTGGAAGCGCGCATGAACGCCTTGTTGCGCCGCTCCAGCGGTTTTACCCAGTCGACTATCGTTGCCGGGCCGCTGCTGCTGGACCTCAACCGCAAGCAAGCGTCCCTGGACGAGCAGCCCCTGGCGCTGACCGCCTATGAGTATCGGATCCTCGAATACTTGATGCGTCATCATCAGCAAGTGGTCGCCAAGGACCGCTTGATGGAGCAACTGTACCCGGATGACGACGAGCGCGACCCAAACGTGATCGAAGTGCTGGTCGGCCGCCTGCGCCGCAAGCTGGAAGGCCCGGCCGGGTTCAAACCGATCGACACCGTGCGTGGCCTGGGCTACCTGTTCAATGAGCGCTGCCGTTGATTCGTTCGCTACGTGTGCGCCTGATGCTGGCGGCCGCCACCCTGGCCGTGCTGTTTATGCTCGGCTTGTTGCCGGCCATGCAAGGCGCTTTCAGCCTGGCGCTGCAGGATTCCATCGAACAGCGCCTGGCGTCGGACGTGACCACCCTGATATCTGCGGCGCGGGTCGACAATAACCGCCTGCTGATGCCGGCGCAGTTGCCCGATGAGCGTTTCAACCTCACCGACAGTCGGCTGCTGGGCTATATCTACGACCGTGAAGGCCATCTGGTATGGCGCTCGCGGGCAACCCAGGAAGAAAACATCAACTACAAACCGCGCTACGACGGGCGCGGCAATGAATTTGCGCGGATTCGCGAGGCCAATGGCCAGGAATTCTTTGTGTATGACGTCGAGGTCCGGCTGCTGGGAGGCAAGAGCGCGGCGTTCAGCATTGTCGCCCTGCAGCCGGTACGCGAATACCAACTGACCCTCGAAGGCCTGCGCGAGAACCTCTACCTCGGGTTCGGCGCGGCCTTGCTGGTGCTGTTGACGCTGTTGTGGCTGGGCCTGACCTGGGGCCTGCAAGCCCTGCGACGCCTGAGCCATGAACTCGACCAGATCGAAGGCGGCACCCGCGAAAGCCTCAGCGAAGAACACCCCCGCGAACTGCTGCGCCTGACCGGCTCCCTGAACCGCTTGCTGCACAGCGAGCGCGAACAACGTGCGCGCTACCGCGACTCCCTTGATGACTTGGCTCACAGCCTGAAAACGCCACTGGCGGTGTTGCAGGGCGTGAGCGAAGACATGGCCCAGCGCCCCGAAGAACGTAGCCAGGCGTGGGTGCTGCAATCGCAGATCGAACGCATGAGCCAGCAGATCGGTTACCAGTTGCAGCGTGCCAGCCTGCGTAAAAGTGGCCTGGTGCGCCACCAGGTCCGCCTGGAGCCGGTGGTGCAAAGCCTGTGCGATACATTGGAAAAAGTTTATCGCGACAAGCGGGTCACCGTGACCTTTGATTTGCCGCAGGCCTGCGAGGTACCCATCGAGAAGGGCGCGTTGCTCGAAATGCTCGGCAACCTGCTGGAAAACGCCTACCGCCTGTGCCTCAAGCAAGTGCGTATCAGCCTGGTGGAAAACCTCGATGGCATTGAGCTGTGTATCGAAGATGACGGCCCCGGCGTACCACCGGACCAGCGTGCACGGATCCTGCAGCGCGGCGAACGGCTCGACCGCCAGCACCCGGGCCAGGGCATCGGGTTGGCGGTGGTCAAGGACATCATCGAAAGCTATCACGCGCGGTTGACGTTGGGGGATTCAGCGCTGGGTGGGGCGGCGTTCAGGATTCACTTTCCTGCCTTGTGATCTGCACTGGCCTCATCGCAGGCAAGCCAGCTCCCACACTTGAATGTATTCACACATCAAAATTTGTAAACCCGATCAACTGTGGGAGCTGGCTTGCCTGCGATGAGGCCCTCCCAGCCCATACACCTCTAACTCTCCTGCGCTCTGTAGGCCCCCGGCGTCAGCCCTGTCCACTTCTTGAACGCCCGATGAAACGCCGACGGTTCGGAAAACCCCAACTGCTCGGCGATCTCCTGCAAAGACAAATCCGCCCGCCCCAGGTGGTAAATGGCGATATCCCGGCGTAACTCATCTTTCAATGCCTGAAAGCTCGTGCCTTCTTCGCGCAGGTGACGGCGCAGGGTCTGTGGGCTGATGTGCAAGTGCTGGGCGACGGCTTCCAGGTCTGGCCAGGGCGTACGGTCGCGGCTCAACAGGCGGCGCAACTGGCTGCTCAGGCTGTCGCCTTCATCCGGGCGCGACAGCAAGTCGGCAGGCGAGCGCTGCAAGAAGTGCTTGAGGGTGCGTTCATCCTGCAACAGCGGCAGGCTCAGGTAACAGCTGGGAAACACCAGGCTGCTGGTCGGCGCACCGAACACCTGGGGGCAGGGGAACAGCAGGTCGTATTCACCAGCATGGGCTGGCATCGGGTAACTGAAGGTGGCCTGCTGCAGCCGGATACGCTGGCCGATCAACCAACTACCCAGGCGATGCCAGATCACCAGCAGGCATTCACTGAGAAAGTGGTCCGGGTCCCATAGCTGCGAGTCGTCCAGGCTCAGGCGCGCCATATCGCCTTCTTTGGTCAGCTGCCAGCGCGGGCCTTGCGGGAACAGGCTATAAAACAATAAGCCGCGCTCCAGCGCCTTCTCCAGCGTGCGGCAATGAATCAGCGCATGGCACATCATGGCGAAGGTGCCACGTTTGCTCGGCCCTTCGGCGAACCCCAGGTATTCGTCATCCAGCTCCAGCCAGAGCATTTGCAACAAGCGGGTAAATTGCTCTGGAGCGATGCGGGCGCGGGGCTCGGTCAGCAGTTCCGGGGTGATACCCACCTGCTGCAACACCCCCGAGTAGTCAAAACCTGCCCGGCGCGCACCGCCGAGGGCCGCTCGGGCGTAATGGCTGGCGATGGTACGTTCACGCATGCGAGGGCCTCATCCATGGAGTGGCGGATGGTAGCCATCACCCGGCGGGGCGACAAGGCGGATATCCGCCAAATTGTAGGACGAGACAGGATGAGTGGGCGGAAATCCGCCACCTTGTTGCACGCTTCAAAGTCGCCCGTAATCCCCAAGCCCTGATGTCTAAAGGCCTCTAGCGCGTTTAAGCAAAGTGGCACGCTGTTTGCGATAAGGATTACAGCGCAGGCTTGTTCCTACAGGCTTGGCAAACAACAAATCCCTCCAGTGCAGGAGGGTTCGCAATTCAAGTGCCGTGGGCAATGGCGGATATTTGCCACACGGGACGATTGAGGAACTTTGCAATGACGACTCGTCAGCCAATCTACAAATCCCTGTATTTCCAGGTGATCGTCGCAATCGTTATCGGTATCTTGCTCGGCCACTTCTACCCGCAGACCGGCGTGGCCCTCAAGCCACTGGGTGACGGCTTTATCAAGCTGATCAAAATGGTCATCGCCCCGATCATCTTCTGTACCGTGGTCAGCGGCATCGCTGGCATGCAAAGCATGAAGTCGGTGGGCAAGACCGGCGGCTACGCGCTGCTCTACTTCGAAATCGTGTCCACCATAGCCCTGCTGATTGGCCTGGTCGTGGTCAACGTGGTGCAGCCGGGCGCCGGCATGCACATCGACGTCGCGACCCTGGACGCTTCCAAAGTGGCGGCCTACGTCACCGCCGGTAAAGACCAGAGCATCGTCGGCTTTATCCTCAACGTCATCCCGAACACCATCGTCGGCGCCTTCGCCAACGGCGACATCCTGCAAGTGCTGATGTTCTCGGTGATCTTCGGTTTCGCCCTGCACCGCCTGGGTGCCTACGGCAAGCCGGTGCTGGACTTCATCGATCGCTTCGCCCACGTGATGTTCAACATCATCAACATGATCATGAAGCTCGCGCCAATCGGTGCTTTGGGCGCCATGGCGTTCACCATCGGCGCCTACGGTGTCGGTTCCCTGGTGCAGTTGGGCCAGTTGATGATCTGCTTCTACATCACCTGCATCCTGTTCGTGGTGCTGGTGCTGGGCGCCATCTGCCGCGCTCACGGTTTCAGCGTGTTGAAGCTGATCCGCTACATCCGTGAAGAACTGCTGATCGTATTGGGCACTTCGTCTTCCGAATCCGCCCTGCCACGCATGCTGATCAAGATGGAACGCCTGGGCGCGAAGAAGTCCGTGGTCGGCCTGGTGATTCCAACCGGTTACTCCTTCAACCTCGACGGTACGTCGATCTACCTGACCATGGCGGCCGTGTTTATCGCCCAGGCGACCGACACCCACATGGACATCACTCACCAGATCACCCTGCTGCTGGTGCTGCTGCTGTCGTCCAAAGGCGCTGCTGGCGTGACCGGTTCGGGCTTCATCGTACTGGCCGCCACCCTGTCGGCCGTCGGCCACCTGCCGGTTGCGGGCCTGGCGCTGATCCTGGGTATCGACCGCTTCATGTCCGAAGCCCGTGCCCTGACCAACCTGGTGGGTAATGCCGTTGCCACCATCGTTGTGGCCAAGTGGGTCAAGGAGCTGGACACCGACAAGCTGCAAAGCGAGCTGGCGTCTGGCGGTACCGGTATCTCCGAAACCCGCGAGCTCGATGACCTGGGCGTGGCTGAAGGCCCGGCGCCTGTCGTCAAGTAAGTGGCTGCTGGCGTGAACTGACGCCCATGCTATCTGCAAACGCCCCGACTGGTTCGGGGCGTTTGCGTTTCTGGCGGGATACAACCGATATTTTTGGTTTACAGTGAACGCGACAGTACTTACCGGAGGCCTGATGGACAGTGTGGATCTGAACGTCCTGCGCAGCGTGCTGCAATGGCGCCGCGCCGGGCAGCGCGTGATGTTGTACAGCGTGGTGCAAACCTGGGGCAGCGCGCCGCGCCCGCCGGGAGCGATGCTGGCCCTGCGCGGTGATGGTGTGGTGATTGGTTCGGTGTCTGGCGGTTGCATCGAGGATGACTTGATCGCGCGCCTGCAGGACGGCCGCTTACCCGCTGACGGCCCGCCCGTGCAGTTGGTGACCTACGGCGTCACTCGCGACGAGGCGGCGCGTTTTGGCCTGCCCTGCGGCGGCACCCTGCGGCTTACCGAGGAGCGCGTGGACGAGTGGGGTTGGGTCCAAGCGCTGCTGGCGCGTTGTGAAGATCATCAGATCGTCGCTCGCGAGCTGAACCTGGCCACCGGCGAGGTGACGTTGAGCGCCGCCAGCAAGACCGATGTGGTGAGCTTCGACGGCGAACGCTTGCGCGCCATCTATGGCCCGCGCTGGCGCCTGCTGTTGATCGGCGCCGGGCAGCTGTCGCGCTACGTAGCGGAAATGGCACGTCTGCTGGATTTCGAAGTGCTGATCTGCGACCCCCGCGAAGAGTTCGTCTACGGCTGGGAAGACCAGCATGGCCGCTTTGTGCCGGGCATGCCCGACGAGGCGGTGTTGAATATTCATACCGATGAACGCACGGCTATTGTCTGCCTGACCCACGATCCACGTCTGGATGACATGGCGTTGCTGACGGCGCTGAGCTCCACGGCGTTCTATATCGGCGCCCTGGGTTCGCGGGTCAATACCCAGAAACGACGGGAGAACCTGGCCGCGCTGGGCTTGTCGGCGGAGGCCATCGCGCGTTTGCACGGGCCGATCGGCCTGCACATCGGCAGCCATACGCCGGCGGAAATTGCGCTGTCGCTGATGGCGGAAATTGTTGCGATCAAGAATGGCGTGGCACCGATGCAGAAAAAGCCGTTGGCAGTGGTGGCCGAGTGACGGTGACCGCAATTGTGCTGGCGGCGGGGCAGGGCAGTCGTTTTCGTGCTGAAGCTGGAGCTGATCAAGATAAGTTGCTTGCCGCTTGTGTGGGGCTGGACGGCGTTACCCGTCCGGTCATCGAGCAGGTGCTGATGAATCTGCCGGCGACGCTTGTTGAGCGCTGGGTGGTGACCTTGCCGGAGCGTCGTGAGGTGATTCGGTTGGCTGAGGCGTATGGTTGCAAGGTCCTGCTGCTGGAGTCGGCCGGGATGGGCGACAGCATTGCCGCAGCTGTTGCCGCCAGCGCTTCGTCAGAGGGCTGGCTAGTGGTGCTGGGGGATATGCCGTTTATTCGATCCGCGACGATTGAGCGTGTGCTGGCCGATCCGGGAAGCATCACTGTGCCGGTGCATGCCGGGCAGTATGGGCATCCGGTGGCTTTCGCGCGTGTATGTGGGCCCGCATTGATGGCGTTGACCGGGGACCGTGGCGCGAAGCCTTTGTTCGCACAAGCGCAGGTGCGGGGCGTGCAGATGGATGATCCTGGCGTGCTGTGGGATGTGGATGTGCCGCAACGGTTGAGTTTTACCGCAGGTTAAGTGTGGGAGCTGGCTTGCCTGCGATAGAAATAGGTATCTACACAATTTAGAGCCGACGCTGGACCTGTGGCGAGGGAGCTTGCTCCCGTGACGGCCGGACAGCCGGCGCTTATCTACCTGACGCACCACGATCCAAATGTGGGAGCTGGCTTGCCTGCGAAGACGGCCTAACAGTCAACACAGTTGGAGCGGGTACATATCCGTTATTTAGGTAACGGCCACTTAGGGTTCCGCCCTGACGGCGGCTCACTTTTGAAAAGCGCAAAAGTAAGCAAAACGCTCTTGCCCCACCACTCGGCACCTCGCTTAGGCTCGGTGTGCCCGAACACAGGCTTGAATCCGTGGGCCGCCGCCACGCGCCATCCATGGCGCGGGGCGGCTAACCCGGCGTCCTGCCGGGTTACCCACGAATTCAAGCCTGCGTTCGGCCAGCGTGGTTTAACGGGGCGCCTTAGATCAAAAGCAGAGCAAGATCAAGAGCGGCTCGCTTCGCATCGTGGTTACCGTTGGGTGGCAGATTCGAGATGTTTGTCGATTGAACCGCCGCTATCGCAGGCAAGCTCCCACAGTGATTGCATTTCAAGTCGAGATAGCCAGCCATAAAAAAGCCCCGCCTGATCACTCAGGCGGGGCTTTTTAGGGGCTGGTGGAATCAGACGAGGGGTTTAGGCTCGTGCTCTGCTTCCTGGGCCTTGTGCTCTACCGCCTGGGCTGCGGCTGCAGCAGCTTCGGCTTCCTTGCGGCGACGACGCACTTCACGTGGGTCGTTCGGCGCACGGCCGTTTTCGGTGAGGGCGCTTGCAGGTGCAGCTTCAACCACAGGGGCGGCCACTTCGGCAACCACCGGGGCTTCAACTTCAACCACGGGCGCAGGCTCCGCAACCGGCGTCGGCTCAACCACTGGGGCTGGCTCGGCGACGACTTCGGCAACCGGTGCCGGCGCTTCTTCTACCACTGGGGCAGGTGCTGGCGCTTCAACCGGGGCAGCCGGTTCGGCAGTCCACTGGAAGGCGGTCTGTTCTTCACGAACTTCGCGCACGACCGGGGCTGCTTCTTCGACTACCGGAGCTTCTACAGCCGCTTCGACTACTGGCTGAGGCTCAACCACTGGAGCCGGTTCAACGGCAACCACTTCGGTTTCTGGCTGTGCATCGCGAACCGGGGCAACTTCCACTTCCGGAACCACTGGGGCTTCGACAGGGGTTGTGGCTTCAACAACTGGCGCTTCAACAACCGGCACTTCAACCGCTGGGGTTTCGGCGGCTGGTGCTTCTACGGCGACAGTGTCTTCGACAGCAGCGGTAGCGCGTTCGGCTTGCTCGTGAGCCTGGGCTTCAGCAGGAGCGCTGATGACCGAGCTGGCAACGGCAGCGGTAACGGCCAGGCCGGCAGCCAGTTCGGCGCCTGTTGGTTCGTTGTTGGCAGTTTCTGCGTTTTCGCCGGCTTCTTCCGAACCTTCGATCACGTTGCCGTTGGCATCACGCTGACGCTCACGACGGTTGCTGCGACGACGCTGGCCACGGGAGCGGCGGCGTGGACGATCGCCTTCGGCGTTGTCCTGGCCGTCTTCCTGCAGTTGCTCTTCGCCGGTCAGTACTTCTTCTTCGCTGGCGGCAGCGGCTTGCTCGGCGCGTGGTTGACGCTCTTCACGCGGCGGGCGCGGTTGGCGCTCTTCGCGGGGTGCGCGCTCTTCACGCGGCTGGCGGGCCGGGCGTTCTTCGGTGGTAACGGCTGCGGCAGCGGCAACGGCAGGTGCCGCGTCCAGAGGCTCGCGCAGTTCACGCACACGTTCTTCACGCTCGCCACGCGGCTTGCGGTCTTCACGTGGAGCGCGTGGGGTACGTGGGGCGCGCTCTTCACGCGGTGCACGTTCTTCACGGGCTACGGTCGGGGTTTCTTCACGGGCTTCGCGAGGCGCACGCTCTTCACGTGGTGCGCGTTCTTCACGCGGGGCACGTTCTTCGCGAGGCTTGCGCTCTTCGTCACGGCGGCCGTTGCGGTTACGGCTCTGCTGGCGACCGTTGCGACGTTCTTCGTTGCGCGCCGGGCGCTCGGTGGCAGGTTTTTCAACCACAACCGGGGCGGCAGGCTCTTCCTTGGTGGCGAACAGGCTGACCAGCGACTTCACCAGGCCCTTGAACAGGCTTGGCTCAGGCAGGGCGGCTGGCGCGGCAACCGGGGCGGCGGCTTCGGTCGGTACCGGTGCGTTGGCGCGGGCCGGCGCAGTCTTCACGGCCGCTTCCTGGCGAACCAGGGTACGGGTCGCAGCGGCTGGTTGGACTTCTTCGACTTCGGCAGCAGCCGCGGCGATTTCATAGCTGGACTGGCCGCTGTGGGCTTCCGGGCTGTCATCACGCAGGCGCTGGACTTCGAAGTGCGGCGTTTCGAGGTGATCGTTCGGCAGAATGACGATACGGGCACGGGTGCGCAGTTCGATCTTGGTGATCGAGTTGCGTTTTTCGTTGAGCAGGAAGGCCGCAACCGGAATCGGCACTTGTGCGCGAACTTCGGCAGTGCGGTCTTTCAGGGCTTCTTCTTCGATCAGGCGCAGGATCGCCAGGGACAGCGATTCAACGTCACGGATAATGCCGGTGCCGTTGCAACGCGGGCAAACGATGCCGCTGCTCTCGCCCAGGGATGGGCGCAGGCGCTGACGGGACATTTCCAGCAGGCCGAAGCGCGAGATACGGCCCACTTGCACGCGAGCGCGGTCAGCTTCCAGGCATTCGCGGACTTTCTCTTCCACGGCGCGCTGGTTCTTGGCAGGGGTCATGTCGATAAAGTCGATCACGATCAGGCCGCCGATGTCACGCAGGCGCAGTTGGCGGGCGATTTCTTCAGCCGCTTCCAGGTTGGTCTGCAGGGCGGTTTCTTCGATGTCGCTGCCTTTGGTCGCACGCGCCGAGTTGATGTCGATGGACACCAGGGCTTCGGTCGGGTCGATCACGATGGAGCCGCCGGAAGGCAGTTCGACCACGCGCTGGAAGGCGGTCTCGATCTGGCTTTCGATCTGGAAACGGTTGAACAGCGGCACGCTGTCTTCGTACAGCTTGATCTTGCTGGCGTACTGCGGCATCACCTGGCGGATGAAGGTCAGGGCTTCGTCCTGGGCTTCAACGCTGTCGATCAGCACTTCGCCGATGTCCTGGCGCAGGTAATCGCGGATGGCACGGATGATCACGTTGCTTTCCTGGTAGATCAGGAACGGCGCGGAACGATCCAGGGACGCTTCTTTGATAGCGGTCCACAGTTGCAGCAGGTAGTCGAGGTCCCACTGCATTTCTTCGCTGCTGCGGCCAAGGCCGGCAGTGCGCACGATCAGGCCCATGTCGGCCGGTGCGATCAGGCCGTTCAGCGCTTCACGCAGTTCGTTGCGCTCTTCGCCTTCGATGCGACGGGAAATACCGCCGGCACGTGGGTTGTTCGGCATCAGCACGAGGTAACGACCGGCGAGGCTGATGAAGGTGGTCAGGGCCGCGCCCTTGTTGCCACGTTCTTCTTTTTCGACCTGGACGATGACTTCCTGGCCTTCGCTCAGGACGTCCTTGATGTTCACGCGGCCTTCGGGGGCTTTCTTGAAGTATTCGCGGGAGATTTCTTTAAGGGGCAGGAAGCCGTGGCGCTCGGAGCCGAAATCGACAAAGGCAGCCTCAAGGCTTGGTTCGATGCGAGTGATACGGCCTTTATAGATGTTGGCCTTTTTCTGCTCGCGTGCACCGGATTCGATGTCCAGGTCGTAGAGGCGTTGGCCATCTACCAGTGCAACACGCAACTCTTCGGGTTGAGTTGCGTTAATCAGCATTCTTTTCATGTTGTACCGTCGGTTTCCGGGCTGCCGGAAACGGCGTTCGGCACACACGACTTCTCACGGTCGGTGTCAGGTGCGTCAAGAGTGGTTGGCCACTCCAGTGTCCAGCAAAATCGGCCAATTGGGCCGGTATCGCGACGGACGCGTCCTGCTCGTTAGCGGTGGTGACAAAGGCACCACTTCAACAAAAGCTAAGGTCAGGAGGAGGAATCAACCGGCGACTGTGGACGAGATGAAGCGTCTAAAACAAGCCTAGTGCTACACAGTCCGACGGTTGTGCATCTCCACCCTACACGTATCCCTGATAATTCGGGTGCTGCCGCGCGCAGAATCCGCAGCGGGTTGGCATTTACCGTGTTCTCCAATGGGGAGTCCACGCTCATGGCTAAACAAGACTAGGTGTGGGCGGTTGCGCTCTCACTCAGCTCTTAACAGGCGTTGTTTCCGAAGCATTCGCCATGGTCTGGCTCAAAACTGACTGCACTTTGTGAACTGGCCGTAAATATCGGCGCAAAAGGCGAGTATTCACTCTGCTTTCTGCACTCGCTTCAGGCCTCATGTCACCTGCGCTTGTTACAATCTTGAGCCTTCCTGGGTGGCGAAAGCCCCGTAGGACGGCCTCGCGTCCTGATGAATTGCGATGGTCAGGGCCGGCAGTTTGCCGCATGTCCTCTGTCCAGGCCGCTTTTGGCGGCGTTCGCGACTATAGCAGTAATGATTAAGTGCTTCAATTCCATAAAAAATTGTTATCATCGCCGCCATGACGACTACCACCCCCCCGACCCCCAGCGTCCAGCTGCTTGAGGTCTCGCCGGAATATGCCGGCCAACGCATCGACAATTTTCTCCTGGCCAGGCTCAAAGGCGTGCCCAAGACCTTGATTTACCGCATTTTGCGCAAAGGCGAAGTGCGCGTGAACAAGGGGCGCATCAAGCCTGAGTACAAGTTGCAGGCGGGCGATATCGTCCGCGTGCCGCCGGTGCGCGTGCCTGAGCGCGACGAGCCGGTGCCGCTGGCCCAGGGGCTGTTGCAGCGCCTGGAAGCGTCGATCGTGTTCGAAGACAACAAGCTGATCGTGATCAACAAGCCCTGTGGTATTGCGGTTCACGGCGGCAGTGGCTTGAACTTCGGCGTGATCGAAGCTTTTCGTCAATTGCGCCCCGATTGCAAGGAGCTGGAGTTGGTCCATCGCCTGGACCGCGACACCTCCGGCCTGTTGATGATCGCCAAGAAGCGCAGCATGTTGCGCCATCTGCACACCGCCCTGCGTGGTGATGGCGTGGACAAGCGCTACATGGCGCTGGTGCGCGGCAACTGGGCCAGTTCGATCAAGAGCGTGCGTGCGCCGTTGCAAAAGAGCAACCTGCGCTCCGGCGAGCGCATGGTCGAAGTGGACGAGGAGGGCAAAGAGGCCCTGACCCTGTTCAAGGTGCTGCGTCGCTTCGGTGACTTTGCCACGATGGTGGAGGCCAAGCCGGTCACCGGCCGTACCCACCAGATTCGGGTGCACACCCTGCATGCGGGCCACTGCATCGCCGGTGACACCAAGTACGGCGACGAAGATTTCTCCAAGGAAATTCGCGACCTGGGCGGCAAACGCCTGTTTCTGCACGCCTACATGCTCACCGTGCCGCTGCCCGATGGCGGCGAGCTGAAATTGCAGGCGCCGGTCGATGAAATGTGGGCCAAGACCGTGGAGCGTTTGAGTGTCGCACCTTGACTACAAGCTGCTGATCTTTGATTGGGACGGGACGCTGGCCAACTCCATTGGCCGCATCGTTGAGTCCATGCACATGGCCTCGACCCGCTCGGGCTTTGACTTGTGCACGGACCTGGCAGTCAAGGGCATTATCGGCCTGGGCTTGCCAGAAGCCATTCGCACCCTGTACCCCGCCATCAGCGACGCCGAGTTGGTAGCGTTTCGCGAGCACTACGCCGACCACTACATTGCGCTGGAAGCTACACCTTCGCCGCTGTTTGAAGGCGTGGTGCAATCGCTGGAAGCGTTTCGCGCTGAGGGTTATCACCTGGCGGTCGCCACCGGCAAGGCTCGTCGCGGCCTGGACCGTGTGCTCAAGGCCCACGGCTGGGAGGATTACTTTGATATCACCCGCGCTGCGGATGAAACCGCCAGCAAGCCTCATCCCTTGATGCTAGAGCAGATCCTTGCGCACTGTGGCGTAACGCCACGCGAGGCGTTGATGGTGGGCGATGCGTCTTTCGATCTGATGATGGCACGCAATGCAGGCATGGACAGTGTCGCCGTCAGCTACGGCGCCCAGTCTGCCGAGGCGTTGCAGCAATACGAGCCGAGGCTGACGATTGATCATTTTTCCGAACTGCAAGCCTGGCTCAGCCGGGCCCGATAAGTCTTTGCTGGGGTTAATGGCATGAGTGACGAGTGGAAAGCGCCTGAAAAGGTCGAGAGCAGTGATGATAAAAGCTGGAAGCTGTTGGAGAAGACGCTCCTGGCCAGCGTCCAGGAACAGCGGCGTTCGCGGCGCTGGGGGATTTTCTTCAAGCTGCTGACCTTTGTGTACCTGCTTGGCATGCTGGCGCTGTTCAGTCCGCTGATGGACATGGAAAAGAGCGCCACCCGTGGCAGTCATTACACCGCCTTGATCGAAGTGCGCGGCGTGATTGCCGACAAGGAGCCCGCCAGTGCCGACAATATTGTCACCAGCCTGCGCGCGGCGTTTGAGGACCCCAAGGTCAAAGGCGTGGTCCTGCGCATCAACAGCCCAGGCGGCAGCCCGGTGCAGTCGGGCTATGTGTATGACGAGATTCGTCGTCTGCGCGCCTTGCATCCGGATACCAAGCTCTATGCCGTGATCTCGGACCTGGGTGCCTCGGGCGCCTATTACATTGCCAGCGCTGCGGACCAGATCTATGCCGACAAGGCCAGCCTGGTGGGTTCTATCGGTGTGACAGCGGCCGGTTACGGTTTTGTCGGTGCCATGGAGAAGCTGGGGGTGGAGCGTCGCACGTACACCTCAGGTGAACATAAGTCGTTCCTCGATCCTTTCCAGCCGCAGAAGGCGGATGAAACCGCGTTCTGGCAGGGCGTGCTCGACACTACCCATCGTCAGTTCATTGCCAGCGTCAAGCAGGGGCGTGGTGACCGGTTGAAGGATAAGGATCATCCGGAGCTGTTCTCCGGCCTGGTCTGGTCGGGTGAGCAGGCGTTGCCGCTGGGCCTGATCGATGGCCTGGGCAGTGCCAGTTCGGTGGCGCGGGATGTGGTGGGAGAGAAGGAGTTGGTGGATTTTACGGTTGAGGAATCGCCGTTTGATCGGTTCTCCAAGAAGCTCGGTGCCAGTGTGGCGGAGAAGCTAGCCCTGTACATGGGCTTCCAGGGGCCGTCCCTGCGCTGAAATTCCAAGCTTGGTGTAGGTCAACTGTGGGAGCGGGCTTGCCCGCGATAGCGATGGATTAGTCGATATAAGTGTCGCCTGGTACACCGCTATCGCAGGCAAGCCAGCTCCCACATTGTTTTACGATGGTTTCAAGGGATCTGTACGCCTTCGGTCAGCAGCATGTCCACCAGCCGAATCAGTGGCAGCCCAACCAGGCTAGTCGCATCCGGTCCCTCAGTGCTCTGGAACAAGCTCACACCCAGTCCCTCTGCCTTGAAACTGCCCGCACAGTCATAAGGCTGCTCGATCCGCAGGTAGCGCTCAATACGTTCTGCATCCAGTTCGCGCATCTGCACGGTAAACGGCACGCAGTCGACCTGGCAGTGGCCGGTCTCGCTGTTGAGCAGTGCCAGGCCCGTGAGGAAGCTCACGCGCTTGCCGCTGGCCGCCAGCAGTTGCTCGCGGGCATTTTCGAAGGTGTGAGGCTTGCCGATGATTCGGCCCTCCAATGCGGCGACCTGGTCCGAGCCAATGATTAAATGGCCAGGATGGCTGGCGGCGAGGGCGCGGGCCTTTTGCTCGGCCAGGCGCTTGACCAGTTCGATGGCGGACTCGTCCGGGCGGTGGCTTTCGTCGATATCCGGCGAGCTGCAGGTGAACGGCAGGTGCAGGCGGCTCAGTAATTCCCGGCGATAAACCGAGCTGGACGCGAGTAATAAAGGCGGCATATACGTCTCCTCAAGGCAGTCGCCGATTCTAGCGACGTGACCGGCTGACGCACAGGGCTGAATTTCCTTTGACATGGCCGGGTGCATCCCTATAATGCTGCGCCTATGTTGAATGACCCGATTCCACCTCACGTTGACCCGCGCAAATTGGCTGATCGTGGCACCACCCTTCAAGGTGAAGTGCTGCTGGCCGATTTGGAGAGACTCTGCGACCCGCTTTCCGACACTGTCGGTACGGTGCAGGCACAATTCGTTTTTGAACGAGATGAACGTAAATCTGTGGTAATCCACAGCGTTATCGACACCGAAGTCAAAATGGTTTGCCAGCGTTGTCTTGAGCTGGTCACCCTGCCGATCCACAGCGAATGCAGTTATGCTGTGGTGAAAGAGGGTGCGAATACCCAGTCGTTGCCGAAAGGTTATGACGTGCTGGAACTGGGCGAAGATCCATTGGATCTGCATGCACTGATCGAGGAGGAGCTTTTGCTCGCCTTGCCCATTGTGCCTGCTCATCATCCGGAAGAATGCCAGCAGCCGGAGGGTCTCGATGACGAGGCCGAGCCGAGCGAGGACGAGGTAACGCGGTCCAACCCGTTCAGTGTATTGGCGCAGTTAAAGCGTGACCCAAACGTTTAGGAGTTAATCAATTATGGCTGTTCAGCAGAACAAAAAATCCCGCTCCGCCCGTGACATGCGCCGTTCGCACGACGCTCTCGAGGCTAGCACCCTGTCTGTGGAAAAGACCACTGGTGAAGTTCACCTGCGTCACCACGTATCGCCAGAAGGCGTATACCGTGGCCGTAAAGTGATCGACAAGGGCGCTGACGAGTAATCACTTGTCTGCTCAAGTCATCGCGATTGACGCAATGGGCGGGGACTTCGGTCCCCGCAGCATTGTTCAGGCCTGCATTGCCAGCCTGTCTGCCACGCCCTCGCTGCACCTGACCCTCGTCGGTCAACCTTCCCTACTTGAAGAACTGATTGCCAGCCATCCGGCGGTGGATCGCGCGCGCCTGACGATTACGCCAGCCAGCGAAACCATCGGCATGGACGAAAAGCCGGCGGTTGCCCTGCGTGGCAAGCCCGATTCTTCAATGCGGGTGGCCCTTGAGTTGTTGCGTGATGGCAAGGTGCAAGCCTGTGTCAGTGCCGGCAACACGGGCGCGTTGATGGCGTTGTCGCGGCATGTGCTCAAAACCTTGCCGGGTATTGATCGGCCCGCCATGGTGGCGGCGATCCCGACGCAGAAGGGCTATTGCCAACTGCTGGACCTGGGCGCCAATGTCGATTGCAGCGCCGAGCACCTGTTGCAGTTCGCGGTGATGGGCTCGGTGGCCGCCGAGGCGCTCGGCGTAGCCCGCCCCAGGGTGGCCCTGCTCAATATCGGCACCGAGGACATCAAGGGCAACCAGCAGGTCAAGCTTGCCGCCACCTTGTTGCAAGGCGCGCGGGGTTTGAACTACATCGGCTTTGTCGAGGGCGATGGTTTGTACCGTGGCGAAGCTGACGTGGTGGTGTGCGACGGCTTTGTCGGTAATATCCTGCTCAAGTCCAGCGAAGGCCTGGCAACTATGATTGCCACGCGTATTGAAGCTTTGTTCAAACGCAACCTGGCGTCACGTATGGTGGGTGCCTTGGCGCTGCCCTTGATGCGACGCTTGCAGGCCGACCTGGCGCCAGCACGGCATAACGGTGCAAGCTTTCTTGGCTTGCAGGGCATTGTGGTAAAAAGCCATGGCTCGGCCGGTGTGCTGGGTTTTCAAAGTGCAATTGCACGGGCCTTGATCGAGATTCAAGAGAACCTGCCGCAACGCTTGCACGGCCGTCTTGAGGATCTGTTGCCTTAGGCGAATTGGCCCGGGAGTGCTTAAATGTGACCGGCCAGTTCAATTGACCATCCAATCTGTCAGTTTCGTTCGCGCCCACCGTAGGCGCGAGCATTTTTGACGACCAGATCATTAGGGGCTTGTTACATGTCTACATCCCTCGCATTCGTCTTTCCAGGGCAGGGTTCGCAGTCCCTCGGCATGTTGGCCGAGCTGGGCGCGCAATTTCCGCTGATCCTGGACACCTTCAAGGAAGCTTCCGACGCCCTGGGTTACGACCTATGGGCTCTGACCCAGCAAGGGCCGGAAGCACTGCTCAACCAAACCGATAAAACCCAGCCGGCCATCCTGACCGCCTCGATCGCCCTGTGGCGCTTGTGGCTGGCAGAAGGCGGCGCACGCCCTGCCTTCGTCGCGGGTCACAGCCTGGGCGAATACAGCGCCCTGGTAGCCGCGGGCAGCCTGACCTTGGCTGAAGCGGTCAAGCTGGTCGAGCGTCGTGGTCAGCTGATGCAAGAAGCCGTTCCGGCCGGGCAGGGCGGCATGGCCGCTATCCTGGGCCTGGACGACGCGGTGGTGATCGAGGCCTGCGCCGAAGCGGCGCAAGGCGAAGTGGTCAGCGCGGTGAACTTCAACTCCCCAGGCCAGGTGGTCATCGCCGGCGCCAAGGCGGCTGTCGAGCGCGCCATCGAAGGTTGCAAGGCCCGTGGCGCCAAGCGTGCCCTGCCATTGCCGGTGAGCGTACCGTCCCACTGCGAACTGATGCGCCCGGCTGCCGAGCGTTTTGCCGAGTCTATCGCGGCCATCAACTGGCAGGCGCCGCAGATCCCGCTGGTGCAGAACGTCAGCGCGGCCGTGGCCGCCGACCTCGACACCCTCAAGCGCGACCTGCTGGAGCAACTGTACAAGCCAGTGCGCTGGGTTGAGTCGGTCCAGACCCTGGCCGCCAACGGTGCCACTGAACTGGTCGAGTGCGGCCCGGGTAAAGTCCTGGCCGGCTTGAACAAGCGCTGCGCCGACGGTGTGTCGACCGCCAACCTCAATACCCCTGAAGCCTTCGCTGCCGCTCGCGCGGCACTGGCCTGAATCCCGTACTTAGGAGAAGCCTGCATGAGTCTGCAAGGTAAAGTTGCACTGGTTACCGGCGCAAGCCGTGGCATTGGCCAGGCCATCGCCCTGGAGCTGGGCCGTCAGGGCGCCGTTGTGATCGGCACTGCCACCTCCGCCTCGGGCGCCGAGCGTATCGCCGCGACCCTTAAGGAAAACGGCGTGCAAGGCACCGGTCTTGAGCTGAATGTGACCAGCGATGAATCCGTGGCTGCCGTACTGGCCCAGATCACTGCCCAGTTCGGTGCGCCGGCTATCCTGGTGAATAACGCCGGGATCACCCGTGACAACCTGATGATGCGCATGAAAGACGACGAGTGGTACGACGTGGTCGATACCAACCTGAACAGTCTGTTTCGCCTGTCCAAGGGCGTTTTGCGTGGCATGACCAAGGCGCGTTGGGGCCGAATTATCAATATTGGCTCCGTAGTGGGTGCCATGGGCAACGCAGGCCAAGTAAACTATGCCTCTGCCAAGGCCGGCCTGGAAGGTTTCAGCCGTGCACTGGCGCGTGAAGTCGGCTCGCGGTCGATTACGGTCAACTCGGTGGCCCCAGGGTTCATCGACACCGATATGACCCGCGAACTGCCGGAAGCACAGCGCGAAGCCTTGCTGACGCAGATTCCGCTGGGCCGTCTGGGCCAGGCCCAAGAGATCGCGAATGTGGTCACTTTCCTGGCATCCGACGGTGCGGCATACGTGACTGGGGCTACAATCCCGGTTAACGGCGGGATGTACATGAGTTAAATTGTGACGGATCGCTTCAAAAAAATGTCATACGAGCTGTCTAAAATCCGTTATAAAGCTGCAACTTAATTTATAGGCAGGTGGCCGACCGGGTACAGGGTGAAGCTTTCAGTTGAAAAGCTGAAATGGCTTTCTATACACTTACCCACTGGCCAGCTGCCTGAATTTGTCCATTAGGAGTTAAACAAGGTATGAGCACCATCGAAGAGCGCGTCAAGAAAATCGTCGCCGAGCAACTGGGCGTTAAGGAAGAAGAAGTGGTCAACACTGCTTCCTTCGTAGAAGACCTGGGTGCCGATTCCCTTGACACCGTTGAGCTGGTGATGGCTCTGGAAGAGGAATTCGAGACCGAAATCCCGGACGAAGAAGCTGAAAAAATCACTACTGTTCAAGCTGCCATCGACTACGTTACTAGCCACCAGGCGTAATAGTTTGTAGTCGTCGCTTGCTGTCAGGGAAAAACCGCACTGCTGTAACGGCGTGCGGTTTTTTCTTTAGCGGCGATGAAAAAGTGTCGTCATTAGAAAAAGGAGAGTGCTGTGTCGCGTAGACGCGTCGTAGTCACCGGTATGGGTATGTTGTCGCCACTGGGTACGGATGTGCCGAGCAGTTGGCAGGGCATTCTGGCTGGCCGCAGTGGTATTGGTCTGATCGAACACACGGACCTTTCTGCCTATTCCACCCGTTTTGGCGGCTCGGTAAAGGGCTTCAATGTCGAGGAATATCTCTCGATCAAAGAGTCCCGCAAGCTCGACCTGTTCATTCAGTACGGCCTGGCTGCCGGTTTTCAGGCAGTGCGTAACGCCGGCCTGGAAGTCACCGACGCCAACCGTGACCGCATCGGCGTGGCCATGGGTTCGGGTATTGGCGGTCTGACCAATATCGAAGAAACCAGCCGCACGCTGCATGAGACTGGCCCACGTCGAATTTCACCGTTCTTCGTACCGGGCTCGATCATCAATATGATTTCCGGCTTTCTGTCCATCCATCTGGGGGCACAGGGGCCTAACTACGCGATTTCAACGGCGTGCACCACCGGCACCCATTGCATTGGCATGGCGGCGCGCAACATTGCCTACGACGAAGCCGATGTGATGATCGCTGGCGGCGCCGAAATGGCCGCGTGCGGCCTGGGCATGGGCGGCTTCGGCGCGTCCCGTGCGCTGTCGACCCGCAACGACGAGCCGACCCGTGCCAGCCGTCCGTGGGACAAAGGCCGTGACGGCTTCGTGCTGTCCGACGGTGCCGGTGCGCTGGTGCTCGAAGAGTTGGAGCACGCCAAGGCGCGTGGCGCTACCATCTACGCCGAACTGATCGGTTTTGGCATGAGCGGTGACGCCTACCACATGACCTCACCGCCGGCCGACGGAGCGGGTGCTGCGCGTTGCATCACCAATGCCCTGCGCGATGCGAAGGTCAACCCCGACCAGGTGCAGTACATCAACGCCCATGGCACTTCGACCCCGACCGGCGACCTGGCGGAAGCCGAGGCCATCAAGTCGGTGTTCGGCGAGCATGCCTACAAGCTGGCGGTCAGCTCCACCAAGTCCATGACCGGCCACCTGTTGGGTGCGGCGGGCGCGGTCGAGGCGATCTTCAGTGTGATGGCAATCAGGGATCAGGTCGCTCCGCCGACTATCAACCTTGATGAGCCGGACGAAGGCTGCGACCTGAACTTCGTGCCCCACGAAGCGCAGCCCATGCCGATCGACGTGGCGATTTCCAACTCGTTCGGTTTCGGTGGCACCAACGGTTCCCTGGTGTTCCGCCGGTTCGCCGAGTGATGCACAGCTGGGTCGACGGTCAGCCAGCGGACAACGTGCCCCTGAAAGATCGCGGCCTGGCGTATGGCGATGGGGTGTTCGAGACCATCGCCGTCAAGGCCGGGCAGCCGTTGCTGCTCGACCGTCACCTGCAACGCCTGGAAGAGGGTTGCAGGCGTTTGGCATTGGTGGCGGATCACGGGTTGATTCGCCACGAAGTGCTGAGCTTCGCCGCCGCCCTTGGCGACGGTATTCTCAAATTGATCCTCACCCGTGGCGACAGCTTGCGCGGTTATGGCATCAACCCTGGCGCGCCCGTGCGCCGCATCTTGCAGGGCAGTGCGCCCGCTGCTTATCCCCTTGCCCATGAAGTCGACGGCGTGCGCCTGTTTGCGTGTGCCACGCGTTTGGCGCAGCAGCCGCTGCTGGCCGGTATCAAGCACCTCAATCGCCTGGAGCAGGTGATCGCGCGTGCCGAATGGCAAGATGCCGAACATGCCGAAGGCCTGATGCTGGACATGTCTGGTCGGGTGATCGAAGGCATATTCAGTAACCTTTTCCTCGTGCGCAACGGCTTGTTACTAACCGCTGATCTGACTCGTTGTGGCGTTGCGGGCGTGATGCGCGCCGAAGTGCTGGCCCAGGCACAAGCGCTGGGCATCCCGGTGGCCGTGGCCGACATCAGTGTTGAGCAATTGCAACAGGCCGATGAGGTCTTCGTTTGCAACAGCGTATATGGCATTTGGCCGGTGCGTGGCTGTGCTGCGATGAGCTGGTCGGTTGGGCCACTCACCCGTAAACTGCAGGGCATTGTTCGCGCGCTATTGGATATTTGAGTTGATACGAAAACTGGTGTTACTGCTGCAGATCAGCCTGGTCTCGGCAGCCTTGCTCGTGGGCTTTTCTGCCTGGAAACTCGACTCTGCCCTCAAGCAGCCCCTGAAGCTGCCTCAGGAGCAGTTGCTCGACGTACCCGCTGGCGCGACGCCGACGGGCACCTTCAATCGTCTGGAAGCCGATGGCGTGCTCGACGATGCCTTTTGGCTGCGCCTGTACTGGCGCTTCAACCTCGAAGGCCAGCCGCTGCACAGCGGCGAGTACCGCATGAGCCCGGGCCTTACCGCCGAGGGTTTGATCGGCCTGTGGCAGCGTGGCGAAGTGGTGCAGTACAGCCTGACCTTGGTGGAGGGCTGGAATTTCCGTCAGGTGCGCACCGCCCTGGCCAAGCATGAAAAGATCGTGCAGACCCTGGCGGGCCTGACGGACAGCGAAGTGATGGATAAGCTCGGCCACCCAGGTGTGTTTCCTGAAGGGCGGTTCTTCCCCGACACCTACCGTTTTGTCCGCGGCATGACCGATGTCGAATTCCTGAAAAAAGCCTACAACCGCCTGGACGATGTACTCGCCCAGGAGTGGAGCAAGCGTGCCGCCGACGCGCCCTACACCGACCCTTACCAGGCGTTGATCATGGCGTCCCTGGTGGAAAAGGAGACCGGTGTGCCCCAGGAGCGCGGGCAGATTGCCGGTGTGTTTGTGCGTCGCCTGAAGATCGGCATGTTGCTGCAGACCGACCCCACTGTGATCTACGGCCTGGGTGAGCGCTACAACGGTAAATTGACCCGTGCCCACCTCAAGGAAGCCAACCCCTACAACACCTACATGGTCGCCGGCCTGCCGCCTACGCCCATCGCGATGGTCGGCCGCGAGGCGATCCATGCCGCGCTGAACCCGGTGCCGGGCAGCAGCCTGTATTTCGTCGCCCGTGGCGATGGCAGCCATATATTCTCGGATAACCTGGATGCGCATAATGCTGCCGTGCGGGAGTTCCAGCTCAAGCGCCGTGCCGATTACCGTTCCAGCCCGGCGCCGGTGGTGAAACCGCTGGAAGATTCGGCACCTTCCAGCGATGCACCTGCCCCCGACGCACCGACCCAGCCCGCGCCGGACACTACCGCGCCGCAAAGCCCGCAATGACTCTGACTAAGGACTGCCTGTGACTGGCTTGTTTATTACCCTGGAAGGCCCGGAAGGCGCCGGTAAAAGCACTAACCGTGACTACCTGGCCGAGCGCCTGCGTGCGCAGGGCATCGAGGTGGTGCTGACCCGTGAGCCGGGCGGTACGCCGTTGGCCGAGCGCATCCGTGAAGTGCTGTTGGCCCCGGGTGACGAGCCGATGAACGCGGACACCGAGTTGCTCCTGGTGTTCGCCGCCCGTGCCCAGCACCTGGCCGAAGTGATTCGCCCGGCCCTGGCGCGGGGTGCCGTGGTGATCTGCGACCGGTTTACCGATTCCACCTACGCCTATCAGGGCGGGGGCCGGGGGTTGTCCCTGGAGCGTATCGCCACCCTGGAAACTTTCGTGCAAGGCGATCTGCGCCCCGACCTGACCCTGTTGTTCGACCTGCCGGTGGAAGTGGGCATGGCCCGCGCCAGTGCGCGGGGCCGCCTGGACCGTTTCGAGCTGGAAGGCCAGGCCTTTTTTGATGCGGTGCGCAGTGCTTTCCTGCAGCGCGCCAAGGCTGAGCCCGCACGTTATTACCTGTTGGACGCCGCCCAGCCGCTGAACCAGGTGCAGCAGGCTATCGACGCGCTGTTGCCCGCCCTGTTGGAGCGTAGCCGTGGCTGAGTCCTACCCTTGGCAGGACGGCCTCTGGCAGCAACTGGCGGGGCGCGCACAGCACGCCCACGCCTATCTGCTGCATGGGCCGGTGGGCATCGGTAAGCGCCATCTAGCCGAACGCCTGATGGGCAGCCTGTTGTGCCAACGCCCGGTCAATCTGGAGGCGTGTGGCGAGTGCAAGTCCTGCCTGTTGCTCAAGGCTGGCAGTCACCCGGACAACTATGTGCTGGAACCCGAGGAAGCGGACAAGGCCATCAAGGTCGACCAGGTGCGCGACCTGGTCAGCTTCGTGGTGCAGACCGCGCAGATGGGCGGGCGCAAAGTGGTGCTGATCGAGCCGGTCGAGGCGATGAACATCAACGCGGCCAACGCCTTGCTCAAAAGCCTTGAAGAGCCGTCCGGCGATACCGTGCTGTTGCTGGTGAGCCACCAATCCAGCCGCTTGTTGCCGACCATTCGCAGCCGTTGCGTGCAGCAGGCTTGCCCGTTGCCCAGCGAGGCCATGAGCCTGCAATGGCTGGCGCAGGCCTTGCCCGAATGCAGCGCAGAAGAGCGTGGCGAGTTGCTGACCCTGGCGGCCGGTTCGCCCTTGGCGGCGGTGAAGCTGCAGGCCCAGGGCGTGCGCGAACAGCGTGCACTGGTCGTGGATGGCGTGAAGAAGCTGCTCAAGCAGGAACTGTCCGCCACGCAACTGGCCGAAAGCGCCTGGAAGGACATTCCGCTGTTGCTGCTGTTCGACTGGTTCTGCGACTGGTCCAGCCTGATCCTGCGCTATCAGCTTACCCAGGATGAGAGCGGCCTGGGCCTGGCGGATATGCGCAAGGTCGTGCAATACCTGGCGCAAAAAAGTGCCCAGGACAAAGTGCTGAACATCCAGGACTGGATCCTCGCCCAGCGCCAGAAAGTCCTCGGCAAGGCCAACCTCAACCGCGTGCTGTTGCTCGAGGCATTGCTGGTGCAGTGGGTAGGCCTGCTCGGGCGCCGTTAAATTCCGTGGCCGACGGGTGTATCGTTGGCCCTACCTCTTTTGTGACTTAAGCCCTGATTCCTATGCTCGTAGATTCCCATTGCCACCTTGATCGCCTCGACCTTGCCCAGCACGGCGGCTCCCTCGACGCCGCCCTTGAAGCGGCCCGCCAGCGTGGGGTAGGGCACTTCCTGTGCATTGGCGTCAGCGCCGATAACGCCGCCGACGTCAAAGCCCTGGCTGATCGCTACGCCGACGTCGATTGCTCGGTGGGCATCCACCCGCTGGACCTCAAGCCTGGCGAAGCCCCGGCGCTCGATTGGTTACTGGGTGAACTCAACCACCCGCGGGTCGTGGCCATTGGCGAAACCGGCCTGGACTACCACTACGAGCCTGAAGCTGCCGAGTTGCAGCAGGCCTCGTTCCGCCTGCACCTGCAAGCCGCCCAGCAGACGCGCAAGCCGGTGATCGTCCACACCCGAGGCGCCCGTGCCGATACCCTGGCCTTGCTGCGTGAAGCCGCGTTGCCACAGGCTGGTGTGCTGCATTGCTTTACCGAAGACTGGGACATGGCCAAGGCCGCTCTGGACCTGGGGTTCTATATTTCCCTGTCGGGCATCGTCACCTTCCGCAATGCCGACGCGCTGCGCGATGTGGCCCGTCAGGTGCCCGCCGACCGCCTGCTGGTGGAAACCGACTCGCCGTACCTGGCGCCCATCCCCCATCGCGGCAAGCCGAACCTGCCCGAATATGTGCGTGACGTGGCTGATTACCTGGCGATGCTGCGCGGCGAGCCTTACGAGCGTTTTGCCGAGCAGACCACTGAAAACTTCAAGCGCCTGTTCCCGCTGGCTCACGTAGCCGGTTAAAGCGGCCGAATCGCAGGCAAAAAAAACCCGGGTTCTGGGGGGTGAATCCGGGCTAAGACCATTAGGAGTAAAACAAGGGCACGCAGTCCGTCGGTACCCAGGTCGACGCGTCACTTGGGGGAGATGTCGCGCCGACAGTTGAAGTATTGACCACTATCCCATTCAGTCCAGTCGTGATTGATCGTTTTTTAAACAGATTTGGAATACGCCGCCTTCGCTTGAGTTCTCATTGCTGATGGGCAGGTTGAGGTGTTGCGTATTATTTCTGACTGATAACCACGAAATCGTTGGCGCATTGAAAGTTATGTGCCTGACGGGTTCACATAGACATTGCCCAACGACCGTTCAGTCGGGATAATCCCTCGCATCGGGTAAATCGTATCGCCACATCTCCATGGCCCTGCGCAACCCTCCCTATTTCCGACCTTTGCAGACTCTTCCTCATGCACAAAGAACCCCGTAAGGTCCGTGAGTTTCGCCGCCGTGAGCAGGAAATTCTCGACACCGCGCTCAAGCTGTTCCTCGAACAAGGTGAAGACAGCGTCACCGTCGAGATGATTGCGGATGCCGTGGGTATCGGCAAAGGCACGATCTACAAACACTTCAAGTCCAAGGCCGAAATCTACCTGCGCCTGATGCTCGACTACGAGCGCGATTTGAACGAGTTGCTGCACTCGGCGGATGTCGACAAAGACAAGGAAGCCCTGTCCCGCGCTTACTTCGAGTTCCGCATGCGTGACCCGCAGCGCTACCGCCTGTTCGACCGCCTGGAAGAAAAGGTGGTCAAAGGTCACCAAGTGCCAGAAATGGTCGAGGAACTGCACAAGATCCGCGCCTCGAACTTCGAACGCCTGACCCTGCTGATCAAGGGCCGTATCAGCGAGGGCAAGCTAGAAGACGTGCCACCGTATTTTCACTACTGCGCCGCCTGGGCCTTGGTGCATGGCGCCGTGGCGCTGTACCACTCGCCGTTCTGGAGCAATGTGCTGGAAGACCAGGAAGGTTTCTTCCAATTCCTGATGGACATCGGCGTGCGCATGGGCAACAAGCGCAAGCACAGCCCTGAACTGCCGGGCGCTGAGAAGAGCGGCGAAACCCCTGTCACCTAAGTCATTCGCCACAGTGATGGCGCAATGAATTACTGCCAGGCGCAGTAACCCAGGAATATACTCAGGCAAGGACCTTGCTAAAAGCTGAGTTATGAGTCAGCTTTTAGCGCGCCCGAATTATCCTCTGCCGGAGTGATCCATGATCGTTGATCGTCAAGGCAGGCGTTTTCGCAATTTGCGGATCAGCCTGACTTCAGCCTGCAATTATGCGTGTACCTATTGCGTGCCCGACGGCAAGCGGCTGGTGGCTGCCCAGGATGAACTGTCGGCCCAAGCCATGGCCCGAGGCGTGGCGTACCTGATCGAAGCGGCGGGTATCGAGCGCTTGCGCATTACCGGCGGTGAGCCGCTGGTCAGCCCCAAGCTGGAAGCCTTCATGGGCGCGGTAGGGCAGATGGGCCTGAGCGACATCAGCCTGACCACCAACGGCCAACTGCTGGCGCGCAAACTGCCGTTGCTGGTGGCCGCTGGTATCCGCCGCATCAATGTCTCCCTCGACACGCTGGATGCCGACGCTTTTCGCAGCATCGCCCGTGGCGGCGACCTGGCCACCGTGCTCGATGGCATGGACCAGGCCAGTGCTGCCGGGATCAAGATCAAGGTCAACATGGTGCCGTTGCGCGGCCAGAACCTGGACCAGGTGATGCCGCTGCTCGATTACTGCCTGGAGCGTGGCTACGAGCTGCGCTTTATCGAACTGATGCGCATGGGCCACCTGGCCAAAGACTCCAATGCATTCCTGCAACAGTTCGTCAGCTTGCAACAGTTGCTCAGCTTGATCGGCGAGCAACATGAATACCTGCAAGCCAACGCACCCGTCGATGCGACGGCGGTACGCTACGAAGTGCCGGGCAAAGGCTTCTTTGGTGTGATCGCCAACGAGAGCGTACCGTTCTGCCGTACCTGTTCGCGGTTGCGGTTGTCCTCCACCGGTTGGCTGCATGGGTGCCTGTCGTCCAGCAATCGCCATTATGTCGGTGACTTGCTCGATCAACCGCGTCACCAGGCGTTGCCGGCGTTGCAGGGCTTGTTGATGAAGGCCTTGGCCGACAAGCAGGAAGTGGCGTTCTCCGGCGGTGCCACGATCATGAAGATCATCGGCGGCTAATTCGGTTGCACATCAGTGGTGGAAGCTGGCTTGCCTGCAATTGCTATAGGCCTACACAACTTTGTAGGTCGTAGCAGCCGACGGTAACCACGATGCGAAGCGAGCCGCTCTTGATCTTGTTCTTGATCTGCTTTTGATCTTAGGCGCCCCGTCAAACCACGCTGGCGGATTACGGGCACACCGAGCCTAAGCGAGGTGCCGAGTGGTGGGGCAAGAGCCCTTTGGTTACTTTGGGGCTCTTTTCCAAAGTGACCCGCCGTTGGGGCGGAACCCTAAGTGGCCGTTACCTAAATAACGGATATGTACCCGGTCCAACTGTGTTGACTGCCAGGCCGCCTTCGCGAGCAAGCCCGCTCCCACAGTTGGATCGTGGAGTGTCAGGTAGGTAGGGGGCGGCTGGCAGGCCGTCATCGCAGGCAAACCCCACATTTGTCATGCGCTGCTCGAACTGGCGTAGAACCTGCATCCCACGCCCCATTCGCCGGTTTCCTGTCACCGGCCTCTGGAGGATTAGGATGCGTAGTCTGGTTTTGCTGCTGGCGTCATTGGCCCTGGGCGGTTGCATGACCGTCAGTGATATGGCCGAAGGCACCCGCTATCAGATGAGCGATGCCGGGCTGCTCGACCACAGCGATACGCTGCGTACCGCCTCGGTGCGCATACAGCCGGACTCCTTTGTGTTTATCGCCCAGGGCGCCTTCGTGCCGCCGGGCAGTGCTTACCCGCGGCCCAATGTGGTGGCCGAGGAAGCGTTCAATGGCTTCGTCGAATATTTCCCCATGGTGCGTCGTGCCCGCCAGCCGGAAGGTCTGGAACAGGCCATGGCCGAAGCCCGCGACGCCGGTGCCCACTACCTGCTGTATTGCCGCTTTGCGGCAGCCGATGACCGTATCGGTAACGCCGACGAGTGGACCGACCAACAAGCCCTGGACCGTCTCGGCCTGGACAGCGGCGTGATCCAAGTCATGTTGATCGAGACCAGCACCCAGTATTTGATTGATACTGCACGTATTCGCAGTCGTGGCGGTTTACTGACGTTCCACGACACATCGCCACAAGATTTGATCGCCCGCCCCCTCGCGCAATACGCCCGCGGTTTGCTGGGTATGAGTGATCAGTAAGACAGAGGAGCCCGCCATGACCGATTCCGCCAAGGCCAATGATTTATTGGCCCAACTGCCCAAGGGCAAGGGGCCGGCACCGGTGCATCTGTGGAACCCGGCTTTCTGCGGCAATATCGACATGCGCATCGCCCGCGATGGCACCTGGTTTTATCAGGGCACGCCCATCGGGCGAAAGCCGATGGTCAAGCTGTTCTCCAACATCATCCGCCGCGATGGCGATGATTATTTCCTGGTGACACCCGTGGAAAAGGTCGGCATCCAGGTCGATGATGCGCCCTTTGTCGCCGTGACCCTGGACGTGCAAGGGCAGGGCGAAAGCCAGGTTTTGCGCTTTACCACCAACGTCGATGAACAGGTCGAGGCAGGCCTTGAGCACCCGCTGCGGGTGGTGATCGACCCCGTCTCCCAGGAACCCGCACCCTACGTGCGCGTTCGCACCAATCTTGAAGCCCTGGTGCATCGCAACGCTTTTTACCAGTTGGTGGAGCTGGCCGTGAGCCGTCCGATCAACGGTCAGAACTGGCTTGGCGTCTGGAGCGGCGGGGAGTTTTTCCCCATCGGCCTGGAGCCCTGAGGCGGTTTTTGTCTTCAGCCTGAAATAATCCTCTTGCGGTAAACACGCGCTTTCGGTTATCAATTTGTACATGATTAGACATGTTCGATTTGATAAGAAAAAACGCGTCGTCGACGAGCTCATCCGCCGTATCGAGGGTGGGGTCATGGCCGACGGCTTCCTGTTGCCGGGCGAGCATCAACTGGCCGAGGAATTTGCGGTCAGCCGCGGTACGCTGCGCGAGGCGCTGGCCGAGCTCAAGCGTCGCAACTACATCGCCACGCAGAGCGGTGTCGGCTCGATTGTCACCTTTGACGGCATGGTGTTGGACCAACGCAGCGGTTGGGCCCAGGCCTTGGCCGATACGGGCGCCCAGGTAAGCACCGACATCCTGCGTTTCGAGGCCGTCACGCGCCCGGATCTGTTCAGTCGTTTCGGCACCGACCAGTTCATTACCCTCGACCGCCTCCGGCGCACGGCAGACGGCACAGCGGTGTCCCTGGAACGCTCGCTGATGCCGGCCGTTGGCGACCTGGAAAGCCTGCCGCGCATTGGCCTGATCGATAACTCCTTGACCATCACCCTGGCCGCCTACGGCTACGTAGGGGCCGACGGCGATCAGTGGATCGGTGCCGAACCCCTGAGTGATGAAGACGCCGAGTTACTCGGGCGCCCTAGCGGTACGGTATTTCTCAAGGCGTCACGCACCACCTACGATCGTCGCGAGCGTTTCATGGAACATGTCGAAAGCCTGCTCGACCCGCTGCACTTTCGCCTGCATCTGCAGTTTGGAGCGTCGAAATGACCCGCGAAAATCGCGCGCTGGGCGCCTTTTATGGCCTGGCCCTGGGCGATGCTTTGGGCATGCCCACCCAATCCTTGAGCCGCGAGCAGGTACAAAAGCGCTTCGGCGCCATCACCGCTCTGGAAGACGCCGACGCCGACCAGCCTATCGCGCCGAATATGCCTGCCGGTTCCATCACCGATGACACCGAGCAAGCCATCCTGGTCGCCGAGTTACTGGTGCAAGGCCAGGGCCAGATCGAGCCCACCGTGCTTGCCCAACGCCTGATCGATTGGGAAGCGCAGATGCGCGCCAAGGGCTCCCAGGACTTGCTCGGGCCGTCCACCAAACGCGCGATCGACATGATTCTGGCCGGCCATACCCCGGAAGAATCCGGGCGCTACGGCACCACCAACGGTGCGGCCATGCGCATCACCCCGGTGGGCATCGCCGCCGATGTCAGTGACCCGATGCGGTTTATCCAGGCGGTGATCCAGGCGTGCCAGGTCACCCATAACACCAGCCTGGGCATTTCCAGCGCTGCGGCCGTGGCGGCGGTGGTCTCGGCTGGCATCAATGGCGTGGACCTGGGGGAAGCCCTGAATATAGGAACCCAGATTGCCCGACAGGCCGAAAGCCATGGTCACTGGATAGCGGGCGGACGCATTTCTACCCGCATCAGTTGGGCTCGCACCTTGAGCGTCGGCAGCGGCGATAAAGCGCTGTTTGCCGACCTGCTCTACGAATTGATCGGTACTTCGGTGGCGTCCCAGGAGTCGGTGGTGGTCTCGTTTGCCCTGGCCCAGCAAGTGGCCTCGGGCGACATGAACGCCTTCGAAGCCCTGTGCCTGGCGGCCAGCCTGGGCGGCGACACCGACACCATTGCCGCGATTCTCGGTGCCATGCTGGGGGCGTGCCTGGGCATGCAGTGCTGGCCTGAGGCGTTGGTTGAACAGGTCAAGCGGGTCAATGGCCTGGACTTGCAGCCGCTGGTCCAGGGGTTACTCGCTTTGCGATAAGTCGCCGTTCCCTGTAGGAGCGAGCTTGCTCGCGAGAGCAGCCAGAGCGCCGCTTTTTTCCTGGCGCCCCGCGTTATCGTTGGCCACCTTCGCGAGCAAGCTCGCTCCTACAGTGGGTCTTTGCGTCAGGACGACCCGGTAAGAGGTTTAATTTGCATATCCGCCACAACCACAACAATACAGGCACCAGGAGCACCCTTTCATGAGCAGCCCCTCTTCCGGCCAAAGCGCCGGGCAGTTGGAAACACGCGGCATTGAGCCGGTCCCGGAAAGCGAGTGCAACGGTCATCCGCTGCAATTGTTCTGGGTGTGGTTCGCCGCCAATATCAGCATCCTCGGCTTGCCCCTTGGTGCGACGCTGGTGGCGTTTCGTGGCCTGGCCATCTGGCAGGCGATCATCGTCGCGATCCTCGGCGCCGCGGGCTCCTTTGCCGTGGTGGGCATCATCTCCATCGCCGGCCGCCGTGGTCGCGCGCCCAGCCTGACCTTGTCTCGCGCCATCTTCGGTGTGCGCGGCAATATCGGCCCGACGTTGGTGTCGCTGATGTCGCGCCTGGGCTGGGAAACCGTTAACACCACCACTGCAGCCTTCGTGTTGTTGTCGTTAAGCTCCATCCTGTTCGGCTCGGCAGTGGAGGCCAAGAGCGCGCCGGTGCTCACCCTGATTTTCATCGCCATCTTCGTGCTGCTGACCCTGGCCGTATCGGGCCTGGGCCACGCCACGTTGCTGGTGATCCAGAAGTGGGCCACCTACGTATTCGGCGGCTTGAACATCCTGGTGGGCGGCTTTCTGTGCGCCACCATCGACTGGAGCGCGGTGTTCAATGCCACCCCGGCGCCGTTGAGCGCGATGATCATTGGCGTGGGCACCATGGCTGCCGGTACCGGTATCGGGTGGGCCAACGCCGGTGCAGACATGTCGCGTTACCAGCACCGCAGCGTCAAGGCCGTACGCCTGGTGGCCTCTGCCGCGTTTGGCGCGGGTATCCCACTGGTGCTGTTGATCACCCTCGGCGGCCTGCTGTCGGTAGGCAACAATGACCTGGCATCGGCCACCGACCCCATCATCGCGATCCGCGACATGCTGCCGACCTGGATGGCCGTGCCGTACCTGATCACCGCGTTCGGCGGCCTGTTGCTGTCGAACAACCTGTCGGTGTACTCGGCCGGCCTCACTACCCTGACCCTGGGTTTGAAGGTCAAGCGTGTGCATGCGGTGATTGTCGATATCGTCGCGATCTTTGCCGGCTCCATCTACTTTATGCTGATCGCCGACAGCTTCTATGGCCCGTTCATTACCTTCATTTCGCTGCTGGCGGTGCCGATCACGGCGTGGGTCGGGATCTTCGTGGTCGACTTGATTCACCGGCATTACTACAGCCCCACCGACCTGCTGGACGTCAGCCCCAGCAGTGCCTACTGGTATCGCGGCGGCGTGGAGTGGCGTGCATTTGGCGCCTGGGCTGTAGCCATCGTGCTGGGGTTCAGCTTCACCACCATCGGCACCACCGCCGAAAACATCTGGTTTGCCGGGCCGCTGTCCGACTCCTGGCTGGGCCACAACGGCCTGGGCTGGATCGTAACCTTCCTGGTAGCGGGCGGACTATATGCGGTACTGGGCGGTGCGGCTGACCGTCGTCCTGCTTTAGCAGAGAGCGCCAATGTCTAGATTGCTGCATACCGGCCAGGTCATTGTCGACCTGGTCATGGGCCTCGACACCTTGCCGGCAAGCGGCGGTGATGTGCTGGCCAACTCCGCCAGTTTCCAAGTCGGTGGCGGTTTCAACGTAATGGCTGCGGCGCGGCGCAATGGGTTGCCGGTGG
This sequence comes from Pseudomonas salmasensis, assembly GCF_014268375.2. Lineage (NCBI taxonomy): Bacteria > Pseudomonadati > Pseudomonadota > Gammaproteobacteria > Pseudomonadales > Pseudomonadaceae > Pseudomonas > Pseudomonas salmasensis. Next base: position 1,954,742 of record NZ_CP077083.1, on the reverse strand, counting down.
TTTACCTGGGCCGCCATGGCGAGGGGCGCTTTGGTGATCTGGCGCGTGCCGCGATGCAGGCCGAGGGTATTGAAATGGCCTTGGCGGCCAGCGCTGGCAAAGATACCGGCTTGTGCGTGTCGCTGACTGAAGCGAGCACCGAACGCACCTTCATCTCCCATCTTGGCGCCGAGGGTGAGCTGAGCGCCGACGATTTGGCTCAAATCGTCCCGCGTGTCGATGACTACGTATACGTCAGTGGCTACAGCTTGCTGCTTGAAGGTAAGGCGCAGCCGTTGCTTGACTGGCTGCTGGCGCTGCCGCGAGCGATCGTGGTGGTGTTCGACCCAGGCCCGCTGGTCAAGGCGCCGGACTCGGCGTTGATGCGCGCGTTGTTGCCGCGTATCGACATCTGGACCAGCAATGGCCCCGAAGCGTTGGCGTTTACCGGGGCGACGGATATTAATCAGGCGCTGCCCATGCTCAATCAGCACATGCAAGCACTGCAGGTTGTGCGCGACGGACCCAATGGCTGCTGGGTAGGGCGAGGGGCGCAGACCGAGCATGTCCCTGGTTTCAAGGTTCAGGCCGTTGACAGCAATGGCGCGGGGGATGCACATGCTGGCGTATTTATTGCCGGGTTGGCGAATGGCTTGAAACCGGTTGAGGCGGCGCGTCGAGCGAACGCAGCGGCGGCATTGGCGGTAACCCGCTGGGGGCCGGCGACTTCGCCTGGCACTGCTGAGGTCGATGCATTAGTGACGCAATAAACGAGGCCCAAAAATGTGGGAGCGGGCTTGCTCGCGAAGGCGGTGCGTCAGTTGAAGCATGTGCTTACTGATACACCGCCTTCGCGAGCAAGCCCGCTCCCACAATGGGTTCTGCGTTTAGCCTGCTTTTTTCAGCGCTTGGATCAACTCATCTTTACGCATGGTCGAGCGTCCTGAAATATTCTTTTCCCGCGCCTCTTTCATCAAGCTTTCCTTAGTCTGCGTACCCAACGAAGCACGGCTGCTGCGTGGGTGCCCCTCACGGCTGGCAGCGGCGCGCTGGGCCGATTCCTGCCGGTCCTGGGTTTTCTTGGCCGGTGCTTTGCGCCTGCCTGATCCGCCGGCTTTTTCACCGCCGCCGGACTGTTTGTTCACGGTCGCCCAGGCGCGGGCTTCGGCTTCGTCCTTGGGCAACCCCTTATGCTCATAACTGTCTTCGATATGAGCGGCCTTGCGTTTCTGTTCGTCGGTGTATTTGGCTTTGCTTCCACGAGGCATCGCTAAAACTCCTTCTGGCCCCAGTCGCGGGGCCAGGCCAGAAATGGATTACTGAGTACTTTGGGCGTCGAGCTTGCGCGCCTCGTCCACACCAGAGGCGGTGAGCTTGATCGGCAGGTTCAACGCGTATTCGCCGGCGTCGTCGGTGGTCACATGCCCATCCTTGATCAGCCCGCGGTCCTGCAGGAACGCCAAGACACTGGCGACCTCTTTTTCACCGCGGTAATTGTCCAGCACCTCCTTGCCCAAGCCTTGCGGGTGAGCGTGCAGCAGGCGGGTGAGGACTTCTTTTTCAAGGTTTCTATCGACGTTCATGCGTACCTCTTCACGGGGAAATGGTCGGGTGTTGGTCGTAGCAAGGGGGCATCAAGGCGCGGGTTGTTTCTGCGCGCCGGGGATGTTCGAGTCGTCGCCCTTGTTGATCTTCGGCTCATTGTTGCTCGTGCCTGGGCCCATCTTGCCGTTGCCCACGGCCGCCGGTGCCTGGCGCTGGGTGTCGTTGCCTTTGGTGCGTGGGTCAGCGCTGTTGTCGATGATCGCGCCACCGTTGGTGTCCATGCCGGTGCCCATGGATTTTTGCGACTCGGTGGTGGCGTCCGGCGTAGGATCGGTGGGGCCGGTGGTCGAGCTGGCCGCGAAGGCGCTCAGGGACGCGGCAGACAACAGGCCAGTGAGGGCGAGGGCAGCAAAGTTGGAATTTTTCATCAGGGTGTCTCCATATGATTAATGTCCTTACCCTGTATTGGTCTGCCCGCGATTGTTGATCGTGCCGGGAGGGCGACGAACGGTATCAGCTTACCTGTATCACTTTATGTGCCGATACTCGGCGCGCTATCAAGCGTGCCACTGTGATCGCCCAGTTGAGGGCCGCGATCACCAGTACGCTCAGCATCATTGTCGCAAGGCCGAAGTCGACGATGATCTTGCCTGCGAGCCAGGGAAACCCGAAGACGCCGATAAAGTACGCCAGGCTGAACAGCAACAACGCCTGTGAAGTGGTGCCGCTGGGCGCTTCGTTGGCCACCAGGCCGTTGATCACTGAATACGTCAGGCCATACCCGATCCCTAGCGTGGCGGCGGCGAGCACATAACTGAGGTTGCCGCTGACACCAAACGCGAACAGCGCGATCGCGCCGAACATCACCCCCGATAACACACAGGCCGCCTGGTACGCATCGCGCTTGACCACGAAACCGGCGATCAGCAAGCGGCTGGTGATTGCTGCTGTCAGGAAGCCCGCGAAGAACAGTGAATAGTCCAGCTTATGAGCCACGGCATAGCTGGTCTGGAACGAAGACAGCCCCCCGAATACGCAGCCACCCAGGCCGACCATCAGGATGGCGAACGCCGCCTTGGAAGACAGTACGCGGCGGCTTGCACGCCAGGAAATCCTGGAGGTCGGTACATTAGCGTGCTGTCTCAACCGGGAGCCCATGCGCCAGAACATCACCACCCCGGCGAGGCTGGCGAGCCCGGCGATATAGAACGCGGTGGTCAGGGGCAGGTCCAGCGCAGTGGCGGCGCGTCCCAGCAAAGGGCCGGAACCTATGCCGCTCAACATACTGCCCGAGAGCAAGGCGAAATATTTGGCCCGCTGGCGCGGTTCCACTAGCAGCGTCACGATGATTGGGCCCAGGGTATAGAACACGCCCCAGCCCAAGCCAAGGGACAATCCAAACAGCATCAAGCCTTGGCCAAACCCCGGCGTCAGGGCAAACCCCAGGCAGGCCACCACCAACAATAGGCCGGTGCTCGCAATTGCTCGCGCTGCGCCCAGCGCATCAGCCAGGTGCCCGGAAAACACGACCGCCACAAAAGTGCTGAGCATCGCCGTGGCAATGACACTGCCCGCGTCGTGTTCATTACCGCCACGGGCATGGATCAGCAGTGACAATAAGAAGGTCGAGCCGTAAGACAGCGACAACAGGAAACTGGCGAGGCAGAACAGCGCGAATGTCTTGGTGCCCACGGGTGGCGTGGCGTGCATGAGCAGGTCTCTGATCGTTGGATTTAGGCCCATTGTTTACCATGGGCGTGCGCAGGCTTTGTTCTGTGGTTGCCGATGCTTGCATCACCCCGCACCGGAGTGAAACGCGCTCGTCGGCATCAATTGCACTGCAAACGGCAATCAAACCGTCTTAGTATGTGGCCTTTGAATTTGCCCAAGGCTCGCCCATGACCATCGAGATTCGCCCCGCCGTGCCCAGCGATGCTGCGCAGATCCTGACCTTTATCACTGAACTTGCCGAGTACGAGAAAGCCCGGCATGAAGTGATCGCCAGCGTGGTGGATATCGAACGCAGCCTGTTCAGCGAAGGCGCCACGGCCCATGGCCTGATCTGCTTGCGCGACGGCTTGCCGATTGGCTTTGCGGTGTTCTTTTTCAGCTACTCGACGTGGCTGGGCAGCAACTGCCTGTATCTGGAAGACCTGTACATCAACCCGGAACAACGCGGCGGCGGGGCGGGCAAGAAGTTGTTGCGCCACTTGGCCAAGATCGCCTTTGACAATGGTTGCGGGCGCTTTGAATGGAGCGTGCTGGACTGGAACGAGCCCGCGATCGCTTTCTACAAATCCATCGGCGCCCAGCCGCAGGAAGAATGGGTGCGTTATCGCATGGAAGGCGATGCCCTGCGTGACTTCGCCCTGGGCTGAAGCCTCTTTCGTATAGTCACTAAAGATCGAATGTGGGAGCGGGCTTGCTCGCGAATGCGGTGTATCAGTCAGCACATGCTTTAACTGACACACCGCATTCGCGAGCAAGCCCGCTCTCACATTTTTTCAAGCGCTGCCCATTATATGGGACGATAATTTATATATTGAGATATTTCAGGCGATGGGTTTATAGTCGCCAGCATCAGCACTCACTACTAAAAATAAAAAGGTGAAGCGATGCAGGCGCAACCGTTGTCCCTACCCGCTGTGCCCGAGCCGACTTACGGCGAGCGGCTGAAGAACAAGGTGGTGATCATCACCGGCGCCGCCCAAGGCATTGGCGAAGCCATCGTTGCCTGTTTCCAGGCCCAGCAGGCGCGGTTGATCATTGCCGATATACAGGGCGACAAAGTCGAGAAGATCGCCGCCCATTGGCGCGAACGCGGCGCGCAAATTTACGCCCAACCCGTCGATATCACCTCCAAGGATCAATGGCAGGCACTGGTCAACCTGGCCATCGAGCGCTTTGGTCGTGTGGATGTGCTGGTCAACTGTGCCGGCGTCAATGTGTTCCGTGACCCGCTGCAAATGAGCGACGAGGATTGGCGTCGCTGTTTCGCCATCGACCTCGACGGCGCCTGGTACGGCTGCCGGTCGGTGTTGCCGCACATGATCGCGCAGGGCATCGGCAACATCATCAATATCGCGTCCACCCATTCCAGCCACATCATTCCCGGCTGTTTTCCTTACCCTGTCGCCAAGCACGGCCTGCTCGGCCTCACCCGTGCGCTTGGCATCGAGTACGCGCCCAAGGGCATCCGCGTGAATGCCATCGCCCCCGGCTATATCGAAACCCAGCTCAACGTCGATTACTGGAACGGTTTCCCAGACCCCCACGCCGAACGCCAGCGCGCGTTCGACCTGCACCCGCCCAAACGCATTGGCCAGCCCATCGAGGTGGCCATGACGGCTCTGTTCCTGGCGACCGATGAGGCGCCCTTTATCAACGCCACTTGCCTGATGATCGATGGCGGGCGGTCTGTGATGTACCACGACTAAAGCGTTTTTCAATAACAAGAAGGAGGTGGTCCATGTTCAAGCAAACACTCGGTGCCGTGGCACTGGCGATGGCGTTCAGCGGCTGGGTATCGGCTGAAGAAGTGAAGATCGGTTTCCTGGTCAAGCAGGCCGAGGAACCCTGGTTTCAAACGGAGTGGGCATTCGCGGAAAAAGCCGGCAAGGAGCATGGTTTCACCGTGATCAAGATCGCCGTGCCCGATGGCGAAAAGACCCTGTCGGCCATCGACAGCCTGGCCGCCAACGGCGCCAAGGGGTTTGTGATCTGCCCGCCAGACGTGTCTCTGGGCCCGGCCATCGTCGCCAAGGCCAAGGTCAACGGCTTGAAAGTGATGGCCGTGGATGATCGCTTTGTCGATGCCAAGGGCAACTTCATGGAAGAGGTGCCGTACCTGGGCATGGCTGCGTTTGAAGTCGGCCAGAAGCAGGGCGCCGCCATGGCCGCCGAAGCGAAAAAACGTGGTTGGGACTGGAAGGACACCTACGCGGTGATCAACACCTTCAACGAACTCGACACCGGCAAAAAACGCACCGACGGTTCGATCAAATCCCTGGAGGAGGCCGGTATTCCCAAGGATCACATCCTCACCGCTGCGCTGAAAACCCTCGACGTGCCCGGTAGTATGGACGCCACCAACTCGGCGCTGGTCAAGCTGCCGAGCGGGGCGAAGAACCTGATCATCGGCGGCATGAACGACAACACTGTGCTCGGCGGCGTGCGCGCCACTGAGAGCGCCGGCTTCAAGGCCGCCAACGTGATCGGCATCGGCATCAATGGCACCGACGCCATCGGCGAATTGAAGAAAGCCGACAGTGGCTTCTTCGGCTCCATGCTGCCCAGCCCGCATATCGAGGGCTATAACACCGCGCTGGCGATGTACGAGTGGGTCACCACCGGCAAGGAGCCGGCCAAATACACCGCCATGGATGAGGTGACCTTGATCACCCGCGCCAATTTCCAGGAAGAGCTGACCAAGATCGGCCTGTGGAAATGAGCGGCGCGGCCCTGCGTTTCAATGGCATCGGCAAGGAGTTTCCCGGTGTGAAAGCCCTCGCGCAGATCAGCTTTGAAGCGCGGCCGCACTCGGTGCACGCGCTGATGGGCGAGAATGGCGCAGGCAAATCGACCCTGCTGAAAATCCTCGGCGGCGCCTACATTCCGTCCAGCGGTACGGTGCAGATCGGCGCGCAAACCATGGCCTTCAAATGCGCGGCCGACAGCATCGCCAGTGGCGTGGCGGTGATTCACCAAGAGCTGCACCTGGTGCCGGAAATGAGCGTGGCCGAGAACCTCTTTCTCGGGCATTTGCCCACGCGCTTTGGCGTGGTCAACCGGGGCCTGCTGCGCAAGCAGGCCCTGGCCTGCCTTAAAGGGCTGGCCGATGAAATCGACCCCGACGAGAAGCTTGGGCGCCTGTCCCTGGGCCAGCGCCAACTCGTGGAAATCGCCAAGGCACTGTCTCGCGGCGCCAACGTGATTGCCTTTGATGAACCCACCAGCAGTTTATCGGCGCGGGAAATCGACCGCTTGATGGCGATCATCGCGCGTCTGCGCGACGAGGGCAAAGTGGTGCTTTACGTGTCGCACCGCATGGAAGAGGTGTTCCGCATTTGCGATGCGGTGACGGTGTTCAAGGACGGCCGCTATGTGCGCACGTTCGAGGACATGAGCACGCTGACCCACGATCAACTGGTGACTTGCATGGTCGGTCGCGATATCCAGGATATCTACGATTACCGACCGCGTGAGCAGGGCGAAGTGGCGCTCAAGGTCGAGGGCTTGCTCGGCCCCGGCCTGCGTGAACCAGTGAGTTTCCAGGTGCGCAAAGGCGAGATCCTCGGCCTGTTCGGGCTGGTGGGGGCAGGGCGCACGGAGCTGCTACGCCTGCTCAGCGGCCTGGAACGCGCCAGCGCCGGAAGCCTGGCGCTCTGCGGTGAGCCGTTGCAGTTGCGCTCACCCCGCGACGCCATCGCCGCCGGGGTATTGCTGTGCCCGGAAGACCGCAAGAAGGAAGGCATCATCCCGCTGTCCAGCGTGGCGGAAAATATCAACATCAGCGCCCGCAGTGCCCATGCCTCATTCGGTTGGTTGCTGCGCGACGGCTGGGAGAAGGGCAACGCCGAGCGGCAGATCCAGGCCATGAAGGTCAAGACGCCGAACGCCGAGCAGAAAATCCTCTACCTGTCGGGCGGCAATCAGCAGAAAGCCATCCTTGGCCGCTGGCTGTCGATGCCCATGAAGGTGCTGTTACTGGACGAACCCACTCGCGGTATCGATATCGGCGCCAAGTCGGAGATCTACCAGATCATCCATAACCTGGCGGCCAGTGGCATTGCAGTAATCGTGGTGTCCAGCGACCTGATGGAGGTGATGGGCATCTCTGACCGCATCCTGGTGATGAGTGAAGGCGCCTTGACCGGTGAGTTGCCCCGCGCCCAAGCGGATGAAGCGCGCCTGCTGCAACTGGCGCTGCCACAGTCGCGGGCTTGAACAAGAATAAGAGGGTTTGGCTATGTCTGAGGTAAAAACTGCAAAGGGCTTCTGGCCGGGTTTCAATCAGCGCAAATTTCTTGATGACTGGGTGATGCTGTTGGCGGCGCTGGGCATCTTTGTGCTCAGCGCGGTATTTATCGACAACTTCCTGTCGCCGTTGAACATGCGTGGCCTCGGCTTGGCGATTTCCACCGTGGGCATCGCCGCGTGCACCATGCTGTTCTGCCTGGCCTCAGGGCATTTCGACTTGTCGGTGGGTTCGGTGATCGCTTGCGCCGGAGTGGTGGCGGGCATTGTGATGCGCGACACCGACAGCGTGGTACTCGGCGTGTCGGCGGCCTTGGCCATGGGCCTGGTGGTCGGGCTGATCAACGGTATCGTGATTGCCAAGCTGCGCATCAATGCGTTGATTGCCACCCTGGCGACCATGCAGATCGTGCGCGGCCTGGCCTACATCTTCTCCAACGGCAAGGCGGTGGGGGTGATGAATGAAGGGTTCTTCGTGTTCGGCAACGGCCAACTGCTGGGCGTGCCGGTGCCGATCATCATCACCGTGTTGTGCTTTGTGTTCTTTGGCTGGCTGCTCAATTACACCACCTACGGGCGCAACACCATGGCCATTGGCGGCAACCAGGAAGCCGCGTTGCTCGCGGGTGTGAATGTTGACCGCACCAAGATCATCATCTTTGCCGTGCACGGTTTGATCGGCGCCCTGGCCGGGGTGATCCTCGCGTCACGCATGACCTCGGGCCAGCCGATGATTGGCCAGGGGTTCGAGCTGACGGTGATTTCGGCGTGCGTGCTGGGCGGGGTGTCGTTGAGCGGCGGTATCGGCATGATCCGCCATGTGATTGCCGGGGTGTTGATTCTGGCGATCATCGAGAATGCGATGAACCTGAAGAACATCGATACCTTTTACCAATATGTGATTCGTGGCTCGATCCTCTTGCTGGCCGTCATCATCGACCGCATGAAGCAACGCTGATCCGAGTCATTTGCAGATCAAATGTCTGTAGGAGCGAGCTTGCTCGCGAAAAACGTCAACGATAACGCGTGTTTCCTGAATAAACGCGGTGCCTATGGGTTTCTCGCGAGCAAGCTCGCTCCTACTGGTATTAGGGCAAGCCCGCTCCCACACTTGGATCTGCGCTGTATTGGGAGTTGGTATTTGCCATAATGCCCCCGCTTTCATACTTATAGGCCCGATATGCAGGAAAACGCCCACACCCCCGTCAAAGACGCCGCCCCCACCGGCACCCAGACCCTGTTACGCGGCCTGGGCGTGGTGCAAGCGGTGGCGGCCGGTGCGCGGGATCTCAAGGAGATCGCCCGGCGCATCGGCACCACGCGCAGCACGACACACCGCCTGGCCAGTTGCCTGGTGGACGAGCGTTACCTGCGTGTGGTGCCCCAGGTCGGTTACCTGCTGGGGCCCAAGCTGATCGAGTTGGGGTTCCAGGCCCGTGAAGAGTTGCCCTTGGTGAACCTGGCAGTGCCGTACCTGGACGAGTTGTCGGCGCTGACCGGCGACACCATTCACCTGGCGATTCGTGAATACGACGAGGTGCTTTACCTGCACAAGAACCCCGGCCGCAACGGCCCGGAAATGCGCTCGCGGGTCGGCCATCGCATGCCGCTGGCGCGCACCGGTATCGGCAAGGCGTTGATGCTGGATGACTCACCGCAGGAGTGGCAGCGCTTGTACGAGGCGAGCTTGCCGGCGGCGGGCAAGAGCCTGCAATGGCCGCAGCACCCGGAGCAATCCTGGGCGCAGTTCGAACAGCGCATGCATGAGTATGTCGAGGGGGGCTACGCGTTTGACCTCGAAGACAACGAGCCTTCGATCCGCTGCGTGGCGGCACCGGTGCGCGATGCCAGCGGGCGCATTGTCGCCGGCATCAGCATCGCCAGTACGGTGCCCTACATGCCGCTGGAGAAAATGGCCGAGCTGATCCCTGTGATCAAACAGGTCGCAGCCCGGCTGTCAGCGGAGTTGGGCGCCAAAGCCTGATCAGGCTTTCAGGCTCGCCATGTCGATGACAAAGCGGTACTTCACATCACCGGCAATCATGCGCGCGTAAGCTTCGTTGATCTGCCGGATGTCGAGCATCTCGATGTCGCAGGTAATGCCATGCTCGGCGCAGAAATCCAGGACTTCCTGGGTTTCGGCAATGCCGCCGATCAGCGAACCGGCCAACACTTTACGGCCCAGCACCAGCTTGGCGGCGTTGACGGGCGGGTCCACCGGCTCGATCAGGCCGACCAGAATGTGTACGCCGTCAAAGCGCAGCACATCGAGGTAGGGGTTCAGGTCGTGCTGCACCGGGATGGTGTCCAGCAGGAAGTCGAAGTGCCCGGCAGCAGCTTTCATCTGCTCGGCATCGGTGGACACGATCACATGGTCGGCGCCCTGGCGACGGCCTTCCTCGGCCTTGCTGGCCGAACGGGTGAACAACGTAACTTCGGCGCCCATGGCCTTGGCGAACTTGATGCCCATGTGGCCCAGGCCGCCCATGCCGAGGATCCCGACTTTATCGCCGGCCTTCACGCCGTAGTGCTTGAGGGGCGAGTAGGTGGTGATGCCTGCGCACAGGATCGGCGCAGCGCTGGCCAGGTCGAGCTTGGCCGGGATCTTCACCACAAAGTGCTCACTGACCACGATGCTGTCGGAGTAGCCGCCCATGGTGTTGCTGCCATCCACGCGGTCTGGCGTGGCGTAGGTCATGGTCGGGCCTTCGAGGCAATACTGCTCAAGGTCTGATTGGCAGGCTTGGCAGTGGCGGCACGAGTCCACCATGCAGCCTACGCCCACCAGGTCGCCGACTTTATGCGCGGTGACGTTGGCGCCGACGGCGGTGACTTTGCCGACAATTTCGTGGCCTGGCATCAGCGGGTACACGGCGATGCCCCATTCGTTGCGCGCCTGGTGGATATCGGAGTGGCACACGCCGCAGTAGAGAATCTCGATGGCCACGTCATCGACGCGCGGGCTGCGGCGTTCAAATGACATCGGGGCGAGGGGCGTGGTGGCCGACTGGGCGGCGTAACCGATGGCGGTGTACATAGTAAACCTCACAAAAGCTTGGACTGCAGGGGCGGCAAATTCTGCGCGCCGGCCTGGGGGCGCGAACATGGCAATTGCTCCGAGTCTCATGCCTATTCGTCCGGCAGTGCCTGAGGTTTGGATATATTGGCCGCCAGACCTGCGATGATGCTGTCATCCCTTATTCGCGAAGTTTTTTGCCATGCTGTTGACCCGCCATTTGGACGCTAATGCCACGCTGGTTGCCTTGATCGAAGGGCTCACGCCCCGCGACGGTTTTTCCCCGACTCACTTGCCTGGTGTGCAGGTGCTGCGCGCCAGTTGCGATGTGGCGCGTGGGCCGCAGATCTATGAGCCAAGCCTGATGTTCGTGGCCCAGGGCAGTAAGGTCGCCTACCTTGGCCCGCGCACACTGGAGTATGGCGCCGGGCATTACCTGATCCAGGCAATGCCGGTGCCGTTTGAATGCGAGACTTTTGCCATGGCCCCCGAGGCGCCGCTGTATGGCGTGACGGTAGGCATCGACCGCGTGGTGTTGGGCGAGTTGGTGATTGCCATGGGCATGCAGGCCGGGCCGCCGCCGACCGCGCAGACCTTGGAGTCGATGAGTTCGGTGGTGCTGGACGATGCGATGCGCGGCTGCGTCGAGCGGTTGTTGCAGTGCCTGCACGATCCGCTGGAAAGCCGGATCATGGGGCCTGCGCGGGTGCGCGAATTGTTGTTCACCGCCTTGCGCGGGCCCCAGGCGGATGTGTTGCGTGCGCTGGTGGAACAACAGGGGCAGTTTTCGCGCATCGCCACCTCATTGAATCACCTGCATGCCCATTACGCCGAGCCGCTGAATATCGAGACCTTGGCCGGATTTGCGCACATGAGCGCCTCGACCTTTCATGAGCATTTCAAACGCTGCACCTTATTGTCACCGGTGCAGTACCTCAAGCGCTTGCGGTTATTGAAGGCCCAGCAGTTGCTGCTGGTGGAAGGCATGAGTGTGGCGCAGGCGGCGCACAAGGTGGGGTACCAGAGTACGTCGCAGTTCAGTCGGGAGTACAAACGCTACTTCCTGCGCAACCCAGGCGAAGAGCGGGCGGCCTGACACCCCACTGTAGGAGCGAGCTTGCTCGCGAAAAACTAATAGACGCCACATTCATTCAGACAGTACGCGTTATCCGTTGACGTTTTTCGCGAGCAAGCTCGCTCCTACATGTTGATCGATATTGCCCACAAAAAAGGCCCCCGTCTCGGGAGCCTTTTTTGGTTAAGCGAACGACTTACATATTCGGGTAAGTCGGCCCGCCCGCACCTTCCGGCGTCACCCAGGTGATGTTCTGCGAAGGGTCCTTGATGTCACAGGTCTTGCAGTGCACGCAGTTCTGGGCGTTGATCTGGAAGCGCTTCTCGCCGTCTTCCTTGGTCACCACTTCATACACCCCAGCCGGGCAGTAGCGCTGCGCCGGTTCATCGTAAAGCGGCAGGTTGGTGCCGATCGGGATGCTTGGGTCTTTGAGCTTCAAGTGGCACGGCTGCTCTTCTTCGTGGTTGGTACCGGAGATGAACACCGAGCTCAGCTTGTCGAAGCTCAACTTGCCGTCGGGTTTGGGGTAGTCGATCTTCTGGCTGTCTTTGGCCAGCTTCAGGCAGGCGTAGTCCGGCTTGGTGTCGTGCAGGGTGAAAGGGATCTTGCCGCCGAAAATGTTCTGGTCGAGCCAGTTGAAACCGCCGCCGATGATTGCGCCGAACTTGTGCACGGCCGGGCCGAAATTACGGCTGGCGAACAGTTCTTCGTACAGCCAGCTGGCTTTGAAGCTGTCGACATACGTGGTCAGTTCGTCGCCGCCTTCGGATTCGGCGAACAGGCGGTCGGCCACGGCGTCGGCGGCGAGCATGCCGGACTTCATGGCGGTGTGGCTGCCCTTGATCTTGGCGAAGTTCAGGGTGCCCAGGTCGCAACCGATCAGCGCGCCGCCCTTGAAGACCATCTTCGGCAGCGAGTTCAGGCCACCTTTGCAGATCGCGCGGGCGCCGTAGCTGATGCGCTTGCCGCCTTCCAGGTACTGGGCCAGCACCGGGTGATGCTTGAGGCGCTGGAATTCATCGAACGGCGACAGGAAGGTGTTGCTGTAGGACAGGTCGACGATCAGGCCGACCACCACTTGGTTGTTTTCCAGGTGATAGAGGAACGAGCCACCGGTGTTCTCGTTACCCATGATGTCCAGCGGCCAACCGGCGGTGTGCACCACCAGGCCCGGCTGGTGCTTGGCTGGGTCGATTTCCCAGATTTCCTTCAGGCCGATGCCGTAGTGCTGGGCGTCGGCGTCGCTGTCCAGGTTGAAGCGCTGGATCAGTTGCTTACCGATGTGGCCACGGCAGCCTTCGGCGAACAGCGTGTACTTGCCACGCAGTTCCATGCCAGGGGTGTACAGGCCGTCTTTTGGCTTGCCTTCACGGTCAACGCCAAGGTCGCCGGTGATGATGCCGCGTACCACGCCGTTCTCGTCGAACAGCGCTTCCTGGGCGGCAAAGCCTGGGTAGATTTCCACGCCCAGGTTCTCGGCCTGCTGGGCCAGCCAGCGGCACAGGTTGCCCAGGGAAATGATGTAGTTGCCTTCGTTGTGCATGGTCTTGGGCACAAAGAAGTCGGGCACCTTGGTGGAGGCTTCCGGGCTGCGCAGCACATAGATGTCGTCGCGCACCACCGGCGTGTTGAGCGGGGCGCCGAGTGCTTTCCAGTCCGGGAACAGTTCATTCAGGGCACGTGGTTCAAACACGGCACCGGAGAGGATGTGGGCGCCGACTTCGGAACCTTTCTCGACCACGCAGACGCTGATTTCCTTACCGGCTTCGGCGGCCTTCTGCTTCAGTCGGCAGGCGGCAGACAGGCCCGCCGGGCCAGCGCCGACGATGACCACGTCGAATTCCATGTATTCGCGTTCCACAGGCTATCTCCTACTCAAGGCTCAACAGGCTTTTTTTTCTAATGGGTGGAGGTTCGGTGTGGTTCTGCGCGAAGGCAGCACCCACCTGTCTCTCTAGGTGGCGCATTATATATAGACCACTGACAGCGTCCAATACAAACGTTTGTTTGAATTGCCTGCAGCCTAGATAAATCAAAGCAACGGGGCTTATGACTGACCATTTTGCCGTATTGACCAGAATAGGCGTTCCGGTCAAGATACGGTCGGTTTTGCGCTTCCCGTAGGCAGACTGCAGGTTTCAAGAGCACGTCCAAAGACAGGCCGAAGGCAATAAAGGTGATGCGCACCCAAACGTTGGGGCGCAGTTTACACGCCGCGATAAAGAATGACCTCTCAGTCACCACTGACGAACGGTCGTCATTTCCCGTGTGCAAGGCCACTGCCGAGGTCTTTGGAGGTGCCCTTGTGTGCCGATGAGCATCAACCGCCAGGTTCGCCTAGGCGACTTTCTTTTCACCGGAGAGTAACGAGGAATCCATGAAGGTTCTTGTAGCTGTCAAACGCGTTGTCGATTACAACGTGAAAGTTCGCGTCAAGGCGGACAATTCCGGCGTCGACCTTGCTAACGTCAAGATGTCGATGAACCCTTTCTGCGAAATCGCTGTGGAAGAAGCCGTACGCCTGAAAGAGAAAGGCGTGGCGACGGAAATCGTCGTGGTGTCCATCGGCCCGACCACTGCCCAAGAGCAGTTGCGTACCGCTCTGGCCCTGGGCGCCGACCGCGCCATTCTGGTGGAGTCCGCTGAAGAGCTGACCTCCCTGGCCGTGGCCAAGCTGCTCAAGGCCGTTGTCGACAAGGAACAGCCACAGCTGGTTATCCTGGGCAAACAAGCCATCGACAGCGACAACAACCAGACTGGCCAGATGCTGGCTGCACTGACCGGTTACGGCCAGGGCACCTTCGCTTCGAAAGTCGAAGTAAGCGGCGACAGCGTTGCGGTCACCCGTGAAATCGACGGCGGCGCGCAGACCGTTTCCCTGAAACTGCCAGCCATCGTCACCACCGACCTGCGTTTGAACGAGCCGCGCTATGCGTCCCTGCCAAACATCATGAAAGCCAAGAAGAAGCCCCTGGAGACGCTGACTCCGGATGCTTTGGGCGTTTCTACCGCCTCTACCAACAAGACCGTCAAGGTCGAAGCGCCGGCTGCGCGCAGTGCGGGCATCAAGGTCAAGTCGGTGGCTGAACTGGTCGAGAAACTGAAAAACGAAGCGAAGGTGATCTGATCATGACTATCCTCGTAATCGCCGAACACGATAACAAGGTGCTGGCCCCGGCCACCCTCAACACCGTGGCCGCCGCCGCTAAAATCGGTGGCGACATCCACGTCCTGGTAGCAGGGCAGGGCGCTGGCGCCGTGGTTGAAGCCGCTGCGAAAATCGCGGGCGTGAGCAAAGTCCTGAACGCTGACAATGCCGCTTACGCGCATCAGCTGCCAGAAAACGTTGCACCGCTGGTGGCAGAGTTGGGCAAGAGCTACAGCCACATCCTGGCTGCCGCCACCTCCAACGGCAAAAACATCCTGCCACGCGTTGCCGCGCAGCTGGACGTTGACCAGATCTCCGAGATCATCTCGGTAGAAAGCGCCGATACCTTCAAGCGGCCGATCTACGCCGGTAACGCCATCGCCACCGTGCAGTCCAACGCCTCGGTCAAGGTCATCACCGTACGTGCCACCGGTTTCGACCCGGTTGCCGCCGAAGGTGGCTCGGCTGCCGTTGAAGCCGTCTCCGCTGCCCACGACGCTGGCACTTCCAGCTTTGTCGGCGAAGAGCTGGCCAAGTCGGACCGTCCTGAACTGACCGCTGCCAAGATCGTCGTTTCGGGCGGTCGTGGCATGCAGAACGGTGACAACTTCAAGCACCTGTACGCCCTGGCCGACAAGCTGGGCGCTGCGGTCGGCGCTTCCCGCGCAGCCGTTGACGCAGGTTTTGTACCCAACGACATGCAGGTCGGCCAGACCGGCAAGATCGTTGCGCCACAGCTGTACATCGCCGTCGGTATCTCCGGCGCGATCCAGCACTTGGCCGGTATGAAAGACTCCAAAGTGATCGTTGCGATCAACAAGGACGAAGAAGCGCCGATCTTCCAGGTCGCCGATTACGGCCTGGTAGCGGACTTGTTCGAAGCCGTACCGGAGTTGGAGAAGCTGGTCTAATCCAGCCGCTTCACTTATAAAAGAGCCCGGTCTTATGACCGGGCTTTTTTATTCCCTGTAGGAGCGAGCTCGCTCGCGAAAAACCCACAGGCGCCGCATTTATTCAGAAAGCACGCGTTATCGTTGACGTTTTTCGCGAGCACTTTAGAAAGGAACATGCCATGGCGCTGCGCCCCTGGACCGTACTGCTAGGCCTTGCGCTATTGCCGAGCCTGACGCTCGCCGCCGGCAAGTGCGAGCGCCTGGTGATCACCGGCAGCCCGGACGCACCGCCGTTACTCTGGCGCGACCCCCAGGACCCTACGCACCTGATCGGTGCCACCGCTGACGTGCTGCAACAAGTGGGCAAGGAGCTCGGGCTGAAAGTCGACCTGCTCTACGGCGGCAAGCGCTCCCTGGCCCTGGATGAAGCGCGTAGCGGGCGCATGGACATCCTCGCCGATGCACCGCTGAACCTGGGCGAGCTGGACAACTTCGACTACATCCATCCGGCGCTGATGCAGACCGACTACCTGGTGTGGACGCGCAAGGATTCCGCCCTGGTCTATTCCACCGCCGCCGATTTGCACGGCCACAAAGGCGCAGTCTCGGAGCGTGCGCGCTTGAGCGCCGAATTCGAGACCTTTGCCGGCCAGCAACTCAACCTGCTACGCCTGCCCAACCTGACGCCGGCCTTTCAGAAGCTGCTGTTGGGTGAGGTGGACTACGTGCTGGCCGGGCGCTATTCCGGCATGGCCATGGCCCAGACGCTGGGCATGAGTAATGACCTGTTGGCCCATGCGGTGCCTGTCGATCAGCCGGGTCTGTACCTGGCGATTTCCCACAACTCGGCCTGCAATGATCCGTGGCTGCGCGGACAGCTGACGAAAAAGATGACAGAATTGCCCACCTCCGGTGTCGCGCAAGCCGCGCTGCAGCGCAATCTGGAGCGCTGGAAGGCGCAACTGCAACAACCTGTCGGCACCCCAACAAAGTAGGGATTTACAGTGATTTTTCGAGCTCTTTTCGCGGCCCTCGCCGTTGTCGCGCTGGCGGGATGTGCAACCGATCCTGCGCCGATCGAACAAATGCGCCTGACCCAGCAAGCCTTGGAACAAGCCACCGCGGTCGGGGCCAACACCGATGAATCCCCCGAACTGAAACTGGCCGAAGAAAAATTCGCCCGGGCCAAGGGCAATATGGCCGACCAATCCTACAAGCGTGCGCGTATGCGCGCCGAGCAGGCTGAGCTGGACGCGCGTCTGGCCGAGGCCAAAGTGCTCACCGGCAAGAGCCAGGAACAATTGAACGTGCTCAATACCCGTATCACTCGCCTGCGTAAGCAGCTGCAGTTGGGAGAAGCACAATGAGCCCGATGATCCGTGGTTTGAGTTGTGTACTGCTGCTGGGCAGCGTGGCCTTGGGCGGTTGTGCCAGCCAACCCACCAGCGAGCAGGCGTTGCAGCAGGCCGGCGATGACTTTCAGAAGGTCAAGGAAGACGCCAACGTGCTGCGCTTTGCGCCCAAGGACGTGATCCGTGCCGGCGAGTCCCTGGCCCGTGCCGATCGCCTGTCCAGCTACTGGGGCAGCGGCTCCGATGTGGTGCATTACGCCTACCTGAGCCAGCGTTACAGCGCCATCGCCCGAGAACACACCCAGCAGGGCCTGAATGCCGAACGCGGTACCCAACTGGAACTGGAGCGTCAACGCCTGCAACTGGCCTTGCGCGAAAACAAGCTGGCCAGCGTGCAACAGCAGGGCAAGTGGGTTGAAGCGCAAATCGCCAGCCTCACCACCCAGACCGACCGTGGCTTGGTGATGACCCTGGGGGATGTACTGTTCGACACTGGCGAAGCTGAGCTGCAGAACTCGGCCAACCGCACAGTGCTCAAGATCGTGCAATTCCTGCAACTGAACCCCAAGCGTCGGGTGCGCGTCGAGGGCTACACCGACAACACCGGTGGCGAGCAGGAAAACCTGAAACTGTCCCGCGACCGCGCTCAATCGGTGGCCGACCTGTTGATGGACCTGGGTATCGATGACAAGCGCATCGAGGTCGAGGGCTATGGCGACCAATACCCGGTGGAAGCGAACGCATCCGAGCGCGGTCGCGCACAGAACCGCCGAGTGGAAATCGTGTTCTCTGACGAAAAAGGCCAATTGGGCGCCGCCCGCTAACGACTATCGCCTCCTGTAGGAGCGAGCTTGCTCGCGAAAAACGTCAACGATAACGCATGCTTTCTGAGTGAACGCGGCGCCCGTGAGTTTTTCGTGAGCAAGCTCGCTCCTACACGGGGCAGGCCCCTGCCAGATTTTATTAGGCCTACACCCTTACAGTTTTTACTGTCACTCCCGCCCGCGCTCGACTATTGTGGCAACTGTCCCCGTACACTTCTAAACTGTGCCGGTATGTTTCACACAAAAATAAAATACCCGTGAAATCGAGTGCTGCGTCATGACCAATCTGTTGCTTTACCAACGTATTGCCCAGCAACTGGCTGAGGACATCCGGCGCGGTGTCTACCAACCGGGGGAGCGCGTGCCGTCGGTGCGCAAGATGAGTTCCCAGCTCAATGTGAGCCATGCCACGGTGCTGCAGGCCTACGCCAACCTGGAAGATCAGGGGCTGTCCGGGCGCGGCCGCAGTCGGGCTATTACGTGCACCAGACGCCAGCACTCACGGCGCCTACGCCTGATATCGCACGGGTCGAGCGCCCAGGGTTGGTCACCCGTAGCAGTATCATCCAGCAGGTGTTGGTCGAGTCGCGCCGTGAAGGGGTGTTTCCCCTGGGGGCGGCGGTGCCGAGTGTCGACTACCTGCCGGTGCGGGCACTGCATCAGCAATTGGCCAAGGTCACGCGTTTCCAGAGCCCACGGGCGTTCAGCTACATGTTCAGCCCCGGCTTTGAACCCCTGCGCCGCCAGGTGGCGATCCGCATGCGTGATGCCGGGGTGGTCGTGGACCCTTCCGAGGTGGTGATCACCCACGGCTGTGTCGATGCATTGCAGATGTCGCTGCGCGTGCTGACGCGCCCTGGCGACCTGATCGCGGCTGAATCACCCACCTATTACGGTTTGCTGCAATTGGCTGACCTGCTGGGCCTCAAGGTTATCGAGATCCCCAGCGACCCCGCCACGGGCATGAGCCTGGAAGCCTTGCAACTGGCCGCCAACCAATGGTCGATCAAGGCGCTGGTGCTGACCACGCGTCTGAGTAATCCGCTGGGCGGCACCATGCCAGAGGAGCGGCAGAAACAGTTGCTGCGCCTGGCGTCGGACTTCGATATCCAGATTGTCGAAGATGATATTTACGGCGAGTTGATGTTCGAACTCGGCCGCACCAAAGCCCTCAAGGCCTACGACCGCCTTGACCGGGTGATCTATTGCTCAAGCTTTTCCAAGACCTTGTCGCCGGGCGTGCGCATTGGCTGGATGATTGCCGGCAAATACCAGCAGGAAATCCAGCGCCTGCAGATGTTCAGCACCCATTCTGCTTGCAGCGTCACGCAGATGGGCGTCGCGGCCTATCTGGAAAACGGCGGCTACGACCGTCATTTGCGCTACATCCGCCAGGAATACCGCAAGAACCTCAGCGCCTTCCAATTGGCGGTGCAGCAGTATTTCCCCGAAGGCACCCAGATGACCCGCCCGACCGGCGGCTTTATCTTGTGGGTCAGTTTGCCGGGGCGGGTCAATACCCAGGAACTGCATGTGCGTGCCCTGCAACAAGGCATCAGCATTGCGCCAGGGCTGATTTTCAGTAATACCGAACAGTTCAACCACTGTATTCGCCTCAATTGCGGCACGCCGTGGAACCGCGAGGCAGAGCGGGCGTTGATGACCCTGGGAATGCTTGCCAGCCAGCTGTGCCAGGAGGCCGCAGCGGGTTTTTGAGGTATGCAAAGGGGACAAGACTGATCTGTGCCCTTGTCATGCCGCGCACAACAAGCGAGCATATGGCCTTCTGCCGTTAATGCTGTTGGCGATATGACTTCTATTTTTCGCGTTACGTTGATGCTTGGTCTGCTGAGCCTGTGCAATGCCGGCAGCGTGCTGGCTGCAGCGCCGGTGGCTGAAGGCAAGCCTGCTGTGAGTGCCGAGCAAAAGACCTCAGCCAAGCAGCCAGCGCCTGCGAAAAAATCCCCCGCCGCACAAAAGAAAGCCGCCTCGACCAAAAAGCGTGCACCCGTGGCGAGCAAGTCCAAGTCGGCCCATGAAGTCGCCCAGACCAAACTGCCACCGGCACAGTTGGACCTGTCCCTGCCTTCGGACATGGTCAGGCACTTGCAACCCATCGGCACCATGCCCAAGCCCAAGAGCGTGCCCTTGTTGCCGCCAATGTTTGGTGAAAAACCCACCGACAACAGCGCGTTCCAGATCAACGGCCGCTTGCTCAGCAATGAGATGAAGCTGCAACTGCGTAATGAAGAGCGCCGTGATGTTGAAGGCGCTGCGCTGGATTTCGAATTCAAGCAATAAACTTTCTGAGCCCAGGTGACCCAGGTCGCCGACCATCTGTCGCAGACTGGCCGGTCATTTTTGTTTTGTGCGAAAAACCCCTGTTGGACCATTTTAAAACGGCTGTTTAAGGGCGTACTCTAGCCCGGCCATCCCTATTGAGTCGTCGAGGACCTGCTGGTCATGAAATGCCGTGAAGGCTGTGGCGCCTGCTGCATTGCCCCCTCCATCAGTTCGCCACTACCCGGAATGCCCCAGGGCAAACCCGCTGGCGTTCGCTGCGTGCACCTGTCGGCGGAACAACTGTGCCAGTTGTTCGGTCAACCGCAGCGGCCCGCCGTGTGCAGTGATTTCAAGGCGGATATCGAAGTCTGTGGCAACGACCAAGCCGATGCCATTCGCCTGATCGGCTGGTGGGAACAGATGACGGCGGCTTGATGGGCTTTACTATCGGAACTTCAACAATAAGGAATACAACAATGGGTTCGCTGAAACGAATGGCTGTGCTGTGCGGTTTTACGCTGCTGTTTGCGGCCACTGCCCAGGCTGAGGATTGGCAAGTCGCCAAGGACGAAGACGGTATCAAGGTGTCCCTGAGCGAGATTGCCGGTTCCAAGTACAAGGCGTATCGCGGTGTGACGGTGATCAAGGCACCTTTGGCCAAGGTCCAGGCGCTGCAGGAAGATGTGGTCGGTGCTTGCGCATGGATCCATGAATGCAAATCCCAGCAACTCGTCGACAAGAAAGGCGACGAGGCCTGGACCTACACCCAATTCAAGGCGCCGTTCCCCGTGACGGACCGCGACTCGTACATCCACGTCACCACCACCAAAGCCGCCGACGGTACCATCACGCGCAAACTCGAAGGTGTGCCGACCTACAAGCCTGAAGCAAAAGGCTACGTGCGGGTCGCCCAGGTGGAGGGTTTCTGGAAGCTGGTGCCAAAGGGCGATAACCAGACCGAAGTCACCTACCAGGTACACACCGAGCCAGGCGGCAGTGTCCCGTCGTGGTTGGCCAACAAGTTCGTGGTGGAGGCTCCATTCAACACCTTGAAAGCCTTGAAAGAACACGCTGAAAAATAAGTGCGGTTGATCCGGTGCCTCCGGGCTTGAGCGGAACGTTTTGCGCGCCGCCAAGGTCCAGATACTTGTAAGCCCACCTATGGGTTTTATCGAGGAGGCACCGATGCAAACGTGGCAAATTACCTTCGTTGATGATCACGGTGAAAAGTCCGTGCAGCAGTTCACCTGCGAACAAAAGCCCAGCCTCGAAGACGCTGCGCATATGATTCGTGCGAAGCTGGTGCCGATTGCTGCCGAACTCGATCTCAATGACCTGGAAGGCCGTAAACCCGAGCCGACGGTCAAGATTCTCAAAGACCAGAACAGTATCCAGATTCTCGATATCTCTCCCTCCGTCTAAACAATTTTCACACGCCACACGAGCACCTCTGGTGGAGGTGATAGCTTCGCGCTACTCTGCAATCGAGATCAGCGAATGAATCGCTAAGGTCTGGTCTTGTCAGCTACATGCTTGTTTTCCTGCGGTGTTGTTATGCCGTGGTGCCCGCGCCAGCAGGGCGCGGGGCTTCAGGAAGCACGGAAAGTCTATCCATCGGTTTGAGGAGGACGTTTCATGAGCACAGCCTATCAAGAAGACATCAGCACCAACGTACTGCGCCGCATGAAAGAAGGCGGCTTTGATTTCTCGCGTTTTCACCCCATCGAGTTCTACGCCATTTTCCCGGATGAGGAACGGGCGCGCAGGGCTGCGGGTCGATTTCGTGGGGAGTCCCTCAATGCCCAGGTCAGCGCGCGCGACGATGGCGCCTGGTACCTGGAACTGAGCAAAATCATGTTTGCAACCTACGACGGCATAGGAGACTTCGAGCAAGACTTTGAAGCAGTGGTCGAGCCCCTGGGTGGCATTATCGAAGGATGGGGCGTCAAGCAGGAGGTGCGTGGGTTACCCATGTAGTTGGTATTTATGAGCAGCACAGCGTATCGGCTGACCTTTGGGTCGGCCGATTTTGTTTGGGCCGCCGGTGCAACGTAAATCGCCGTTTTATGCGCAAAAAAAAGCCACCCAAATAGGGTGGCGGAAAGGGAAGTTCGAGGAGGTAGATCAGTACACGAAGTAACACCATATCGCTTGCACAAAAGGTTTAGCTGTAGGACATCTCCTTTTCAGCCGATGGAGGTGATTATCCGCAGTGCCAGCCGCGCAGTGAAATCAACTCTGACTATGCTGTTGATAGCCTAAGACCGCATTGCAATGAAGCGCACGGCATGACCCAGGCAATTGCACGCACCAGGACGGTGCGGCGAATTCGTTTGAATTATTCAACCGATTGATTATTAAGTGTTTATGCCGATGGCACGGGCCTTGCGAAGGTTCTTGCGTCCGGGTGACAAGGAGTACGGCATGATCCGCACTTATTACGATGAAATGTACGATGGGGCAGGGCAGGTTCGCCCCCATTACCGCGAGTTCGCCCGTTGGCTGGCCGATACCCCTGCCGAACTGCTGGCCCAGCGCCGGCGTGAAGCCGATTTGCTGTTCCACCGCGCCGGCATCACCTTCACCCTCTACGGGGACGAACAAGGCACCGAGCGCCTGATCCCCTTCGACACCATCCCCCGCAGCATTCCGGCCAGTGAATGGCGGATTGTCGAGCGCGGCTGCATCCAGCGGGTCAAGGCGCTGAACCTGTTCCTCGCCGACCTTTACCACGACCAACGCATCATCAAGGCCGGCATCATCCCTGCCGAACAGGTACTGGCCAACGAGCAATATCAATTGGCAATGCAGGGCCTGGATTTGCACCGCGATATCTATTCGCACATCTCCGGGGTCGACCTCGTACGCGATGGCGACGGCACGTACTACGTGCTCGAAGACAACCTGCGTACGCCCAGCGGTGTCAGCTACATGCTCGAAGACCGCAAGATGATGATGCGCCTGTTCCCCGAACTGTTCGCGGCCCAGCGTATTGCGCCCATCGATCATTACCCCAACTTGCTGCTCGATACCTTGAAAAGCGCCAGCCCTTTGGATAACCCCAGTGTGGTGGTGCTGACGCCTGGGCGTTTCAACAGCGCGTTCTTCGAACATGCCTTTCTGGCCCGGGAAATGGGCGTGGAGTTGGTGGAGGGCGCAGATTTGTTCGTGCGCGATGACCGTGTATTCATGCGCACCACCGACGGGCCCAAGGCTGTCGATGTGATCTACCGTCGCCTCGATGATGCATTTCTCGACCCCTTGGCATTCAACCCCGACTCCATGCTCGGTGTACCCGGCCTGCTCGCTGCTTACCGTTGCGGCAATGTGGTGCTGGCCAATGCCATTGGCACCGGGGTTGCGGACGACAAATCGGTTTACCCGTTCGTTACCGAGATGATCCGCTTCTACCTCGACGAAGAACCGATCCTGCAGAACGTTCCGACCTTCCAATGCCGCAAGCCTGACGAGTTGTCCCACGTACTGGCCAACCTGCCCGACCTGGTGGTCAAGGAAACCCAAGGCTCCGGTGGTTACGGCATGTTGGTTGGCCCGGCGTCTACAACTGCAGAAATCGAAGCGTTCCGGGCACGTATCAAGGCCAAGCCACACGCCTATATCGCGCAGCCGACCCTGTGTTTATCCACTTGCCCCACATTTGTCGAAAACGGCATCGCCCCACGCCACATAGACCTGCGCCCCTTTGTGTTGTCCGGCAAGGAGACCCGCGTGGTACCGGGTGGCCTGACCCGCGTGGCGCTGCGAGAAGGCTCGCTGGTGGTCAACTCGTCCCAGGGCGGCGGAACCAAAGACACCTGGGTGGTCGAGGACTGATGCCATGTTGAGTAGAACTGCCTCGGATTTGTACTGGATGTCGCGCTACCTGGAACGCGCCGAAAACCTCGCGCGCATGCTCGATGTCAGCTATTCGCTGTCGCTGATGCCCCAGGACGGGCGTGGCGATGGCCTGCACGAATTGGCCATGCCGCTGTTGATCACCGGCACCCTGGAGGATTACCACACGCGCCATGGCCCATTGCACGCTGAACGCTTGCTGCACTTTTTTGCCCTGGACGCGGCCAACCCGGCGAGCATCTACAGCTGCCTGGGCGCGGCGCGGGCCAGCGCCCATGCGGTACGTGGGCGAATCACTGCTGACATGTGGGAAAACATCAACGCCACCTGGCTGGACATTCGCGATATCGCCCAGCAGGGGCTGAGCCACTACGGCATGAGCCGGTTTTGTGAGTGGGTCAAGGAGCGTTCCCACCTGTTCCGCGGGGCCACTTACGGCACCA
This sequence comes from Pseudomonas salmasensis, assembly GCF_014268375.2. Classification (NCBI taxonomy): domain Bacteria; kingdom Pseudomonadati; phylum Pseudomonadota; class Gammaproteobacteria; order Pseudomonadales; family Pseudomonadaceae; genus Pseudomonas; species Pseudomonas salmasensis. The sequence goes on along the minus strand of NZ_CP077083.1, from coordinate 1,930,353 downwards.
TCATGCGTAACGATGCCTTCCGCTTTATCCGCCTGGGCACCTTTATCGAGCGCGCCGATAACACCCTGCGCCTGCTGGATGCCCGCTACGAAATGGCCGGCGAACAGGCGGCGGCGGTCAGCGATGGCACGGCTCACGCGTATTACCAATGGAGCGCGTTACTGCGCGCCCTGTCGTCATTCGAGGCGTACACCGAGATTTATCGCGATGCGCCGGGCGCTCGGCAGGTCGCCGAACTGCTGCTGTTACGTGCGGATGTGCCGCGTTCGCTGCGCGCTTGTAGCGAAGAGATCGACCAGATCCTCGCCAGCCTGCCAGGCCTCAATGGTCGCCCGGCCCAGCGCCTGGCCGCCGAGATGGATGCGCGCCTGCGCTTTACCGCCATCGACGAAATCCTCGAGGAAGGCCTGCATGCCTGGCTGACCGACTTTATCCCTTTGGTCCGCCAGTTGGGCGACGCCATCTACAGTTCCTACCTGGAGGCGGCATGAGACTCTCCATCAGCCACGACACCACCTACCACTACGAAGACCAGGTGCGCGCCAGCATCCAGTACCTGCGCCTGACACCCCATGACAGCGAGCGCCAGCACGTGCTCAGCTGGCAACTCGACCTGCCACGCCCGGTGCGGGCGCAGGTGGACCCGTTCGGCAACATCTTGCATGTGCTCACCCTGGACGAGCCCCATGACGCCATCATCATTGGCGCCCGGGGCGTGGTGGAGATCGATGAATTGCGCGAGGCCGAACACGAAAGCCAGTCTGCCTTTCCGTTCCTGCGCTCCACGCGCCTCACCGAGCCGGACGAAGCCTTGCGCGGGTTTGCCGAACAACACTGCCATCAGCGTCGCGACCGCACGGCGCTTATCGACCTGATGCAGGCGCTTAACCACACCATGGTCTACAGCCCCGGCGCGACCGACGTCGATACCTGCGCCGCCCAGGCCTTTGCAGGTGCCGCTGGGGTGTGCCAGGACCACACCCATGCGTTCCTGGCCTGCGCCCGCAGCCTGGGGATCCCCGCGCGGTATGTGTCGGGGTATCTGTACACCGAAGACAGCACGCACCTGGCCAGCCATGCCTGGGCCGAAGCCTGGCTGGATGACGCCTGGTACAGCTTTGACGTGACTAACCAACTGGCGCGGCCGGAGCGGCATTTGAAGCTGGCCGTGGGCCTGGACTACCTCGACGCCTGCCCGGTACGCGGCATGCGCCGTGGCGGTGGGCATGAGCAGATGCATGCCAAGGTATTCGTTGCGCCTCAGCAATGATCGCCCCCGCGCTCTGCGTGGGAATGATCGATAACTGTAGGAGCGAGCTTGCTCGCGAAAATCGTCAACGATAACGCAGCGCCATCAGGTGACCCGCGTCGCTTAACGTTTTTCGCGAGCAAGCTCGCTCCTACAACTTGCGGCCCGCCATATGCCGCAGATATCCCACCAGCAAGTCCAACTCATTGTCTGGCAATACACTGGCTGTAAACGCCGGCATCTTCGCCTGTGGCCAATGCCTCAGGCTTTGCGGGTCGCGGATGTAACGCTTGAGGAAATCCCCGCTGAAATACTCGGTGGGGTTGTAGGGCACATTCAGGTCCGGACCCATCTGGGCATCACCGCCGCCATTGAGGCGATGGCACGCCAGGCAGTTCTTCTGGAACAACGCAAAGCCCTGGTTGATCGGGTCGTTCGCCGCCAGCTTCGGGTCGGGCAATAGCGCCGGGAAACGCTCGCCAACCGTCTGCAACTGCTTGAATTTCGATACCTGGAACGGCCACTGTTCGGGGCTGATATGCCCGGCTTGAGGGTGGGTCCAGACCAGATAGAACGGCCCGGCGCTGGGCTTGCCCTGCGCCAGCGGTGGCCATGGATGGGCCGGGTCTTCCACGGCCAGCCAGGCGCGAGCGCCGTTTTTTTCCAGCAACGGCGCGGCGGCAAGTTCGGCGGCAAAACCATCAAGGGCAACGGCTTGCAGATGGTTTGCAGGCTTCAGGCCAGGCAGGAGCGCCGCCAGGGGCACTGCACGGTAGGTCATCGTGCGCTTGTAGGACACATCATCGACGATCTGCACCGTCTGAGCGTCGGGGTGCTTGAGCAACTCGGCGGTCTGCCAGGTCTTTTGGCTGTGGTCCAGCTCGATGGTCAAGGGTGCCGCCGCCGCAGGCAGGCTCAGCAGCAGGGCAAAAAGGGCGAGGATCGGTTTCAAGGTACAGGCCCGTTGCGAGAGAGTGAGGGCGCACACGATAACGGAAAACGGCAGGTAAAAAGACAGCCCCTGCAACAGGGCGCGCTAAGCGCAATGTCCTGGCAGGTGCTGCCAAAAGCTGCTGGCCTGGTGCGGTGCGTTCACGGCAGGTGGGAGCGCAATCGTCACCCAATAACCTTGGGTAAATTGGGCAAGATCAGAATCAGGGTGGTGGCGAACAGAATAAGTCCCGCCTGACGTACTTTCGATTGTTTGAACATGGCTGACTGCCTTTTCTATTGTTGTTATTCCTGAGCGTCAAATGCGTGCCGTTGTATTCAGTATCGCGAGGTGACGTTGCACTTTTCTTACAGCTGCTCCAGCAAAACCCGGCAGCAGCGTCTTACAGGTTCAACCTTAGAGCGCCCGTTCTTTCTGGCTTAGACCCATTTCATATCAGCTAATAAGCATTTGCGCTAAAAACGGCATGAGGCTTATTGCCATCTTGGCGCCAACCCTAGGGCTAGACCGCTAAAACGATTAATCAGGGTTTTCCCATAGGGACCTACCGTTCGTCCGAGCGAGGGGGTCAAAAGCAATGAGCGCATCCGTCATTGAAACCGTGTCAATCGGGCCTAAGGTAGGGGGCACACACCCACAGCGGTTCGAGGATGTCATGACCCAAGCTTTGATCTTTGATGCGATACGCACGCCCCGGGGTAAAGGCAAGGCGGACGGTGCCCTGTACAGCGTCAAGCCGGTAAACCTGGTAGCTGGCTTGCTCACGGCGTTGGCGCAACGCAGCGACCTCGACACCCGCCAAGTGGATGACATCGTCCTGGGCTGCGTCACGCCGGTAGGCGACCAGGGCGCCGATATCGCCAAGACCGCCGCGCTGGTGGCGGATTGGGACATCAGCGTGGCCGGTGTGCAGGTCAATCGCTTCTGCGCGTCGGGCCTGGAAGCGGTGAACATGGGGGCGATGAAGGTGCGTTCCGGCTTCGAAGACCTGGTGGTCGTCGGCGGCGTCGAATCCATGTCCCGCGTGCCTATGGGCAGTGACGGCGGCGCCTGGGTACTCGACCCGCAAACCAATATGCACAGCCACTTCACCCCCCAAGGCATTGGCGCTGACCTGATCGCCACCCTGGAAGGCTTCACGCGCCAGGATGTCGACAGCTTTGCCCTACAGTCCCAGCAGAAAGCCGCCAGGGCGCGGGCAGACGGTTCTTTCAACAAGTCGCTGATCGCGGTGCACGACCAGAACGGCATCGTGCTGTTGGACCATGACGAATTTATCCGTGGCGACTCCACCCTCGAGGGCTTGGGCAAGCTCAAGCCCAGTTTCGAAATGATGGGCCAGATGGGCTTCGACGCCACTGCGCTGCGGGTCTACAGCCACGTGGAGCGCATCCACCATGTGCACACACCGGGCAACAGCTCCGGGATCGTGGATGGTGCCGCGCTGATGCTGATCGGCTCCGAGGCCAAAGGCCGCGAGCTGGGCCTGCAACCGCGGGCGCGCATTGTCGCCACGGCGGTGACCAGCACCGACCCGACCATCATGCTCACCGGCCCCGCGCCGGCCACTCGCAAGGCGCTGGCCAAGGCCGGCCTGCGGGTAGAAGACATCGACCTGTTCGAAGTCAACGAAGCCTTTGCTTCGGTGGTGCTCAAGTTCATCAAGGACATGGGCATTGACGCCGCACGGGTCAATGTCAACGGCGGCTCCATCGCCATGGGCCACCCCTTGGGCGCCACCGGCTGCGCGATCCTTGGCACCTTGCTCGACGAGCTGGAGGTGCGCCAGCAACGTTACGGCCTGGCCACCTTGTGTGTCGGCGGTGGCATGGGTATCGCCACCATTATCGAACGCCTCTGAGCCTAAGGAATTTGTCATGACCGATGCCATTCGTTACGAAAAAGGCCAGGACCAGATCGTGGTGCTGACTCTCGACATGCCCGGCCAGAGCGCCAACACCATGAACGCCGCGTACCGCGAAGCGATGGCGACCACCCTCACGCGCCTGGAAGCGGAAAAAGACGAGATCGCCGGGGTGGTAATCACCTCGGCCAAGAAAACCTTTTTTGCCGGCGGCGACCTCAATGAGCTGATCAAGGTCGATAAAGCCCAGGCCAAGACGTTCTACGACAGCGTGTTGGTGTTGAAAGCGCAATTGCGCCGCCTGGAAACCTTCGGCAAACCGGTGGTGGCTGCGATCAATGGTGCGGCCCTGGGCGGTGGGTGGGAGATTTGTCTGGCCTGCCACCACCGGGTGGCGCTGGACGACAAATCGGTGCAACTGGGCTTGCCGGAAGTCACCCTCGGGCTGTTGCCCGGAGGCGGCGGCGTGGTGCGTATGGTGCGCATGCTCGGCCTGGAAAAAGCCTTGCCGTATTTGCTCGAAGGCAAAAAGGTGCGGCCTGCCCAGGCCCTGCAAGCGGGCTTGATTGATGAGTTGGCGGCGGATCGCGAGGCATTGCTGGCTCAGGCCCGTTCCTGGATTCTGGCTAATCCCGAAGTCAGGCAACCCTGGGACAACAAGGGTTACGCGATTCCCGGCGGCACGCCGTCCCACCCTAAAGTCGCGCAGATGCTCGCCATTGCACCGTCGATTTTGCGCAGCAAGACCCAGGGCTGCTTCCCCGCGCCGGAGAAAATCCTCTGTGCCGCCGTCGAGGGCGCCCAGGTGGACTTCGACACCGCGCACCTGATCGAAACCCGCTACTTCACCGAGTTGGTAACCGGCCAAGTGGCAAAAAACATGATCGGCACCTTCTGGTTCCAGCTCAACCAAATCAATGCCGGCAGCTCGCGCCCCCAGGGCTTTGCGCCTTATGTAACGCGCAAAGTCGGTGTGCTCGGCGCCGGGATGATGGGCGCGGGCATCGCCTATGTCAGTGCCTGTACGGGTATCGAGGTGGTGCTCAAAGACATCACCCTGGCCGCCGCCGAAAAAGGCAAAGCCCATTCGGCTGCATTGCTGGACAAGAAAGTCAGCCGTGGGCAACTGACCGCCGAACAGCGCGAAACCACCCTGGCGCGCATTCGTCCTACCCAGGATGACGCCGACCTGGCCGGCTGCGACCTGATCATCGAGGCCGTATTTGAAGACCGCGCACTCAAGGCCAAGGTCTCGGCCGCAGCGCAAAGCGTGGTGGGGGCCAATGCTGTGATCGCCTCCAACACCTCCACCTTGCCCATCAGCGGCCTGGCCACGGCAGTGCCCGATCAAGCCAAGTTCATCGGCCTGCACTTCTTCAGCCCCGTGGACAAGATGCCCTTGGTGGAAATCATCAAGGGGGCGCGCACCAGCGACGAAACCCTGGCCCGAGGTTTTGACTTCGTACTGCAAATCAAGAAAACCCCGATTGTGGTCAACGACAGTCGCGGTTTCTTTACCTCGCGGGTATTCGGCACCTTTACCAACGAAGGTATCGCCATGCTCGGCGAAGGCGTGGCGGCGCCGATGATCGAGACCGAAGCGCGCAAGGCCGGCATGCCAGTGGGGCCGTTGGCGGTGTCCGATGAAGTGTCCCTCAGCCTGATGAGCCATATCCGACAGCAAACGGCCAAGGACCTGCAGGCCGAAGGCAAGGCCATGCCGAACCATCCGGCGACGGCGGTGATTGATCTGTTGGTGAACGAATACAAGCGTACGGGCAAGGCGGCAGGCGCTGGTTTTTACGACTATCCCGCTGGCGGCCAGAAGCACCTGTGGCCTGAGCTGAAAAAACGGTTCGAACAGCCCGGCAAGCAAATCTCCCCCCAGGACGTGCGTGACCGCTTGCTGTTTATCCAAGCCATCGAAACCGTACGCTGCGTGGAGGAGGGCGTGTTGATGTCCACGGCGGACGCCAACGTTGGTTCCATCTTCGGCATCGGCTTTGCCGCATGGAGTGGCGGCGCGTTGCAGTTTATCAACCAGTACGGGCTGAACGACTTCATCGCCCGCGCCCGCTACCTGGCCGAGGAGTACGGGGAGCGCTTCTCGCCGCCGACGTTGTTGTTGGAAAAAGCCGCAAAAGGCGCACTGTTTTAGACGTTTCACTGTAGGAGCGAGCTTGCTCGCGAAGAACGCACAGGCAACGCTTTAATCCAGGCTACCTGCGTTATCGTTGACGTTTTTCGCGAGCAAGCTCGCTCCTACAGTGTGTGTGGGTGCCCATTGAGGGCTTGCTTTGGGGGTGTATTTCAGGGCAGGCTCTGGGGTGTGCAATATTCCCATCGCCGTGTCAGGTATTTTTTATGTCGCTACGCGTCTGCATCCTGGAAACCGATATTCTGCGTCCCGCTTTGATCGATGAGTACCAAGGCTATGGGCAGATGTTCAAGCGCCTGTTCGCCAAGCAACCGATTGCCGCCGAGTTTGTCGTCTACAACGTGGTGCAGGGCGAGTACCCGCCGGATGACGAAGTGTTTGACGCGTACCTGATCACCGGCAGCAAGGCCGATTCGTTCGGTACCGACCCTTGGATCCAGACCCTCAAGACCTACCTGCTCACGCGCTATGAGCGTGGCGACAAGCTGCTGGGTGTGTGCTTCGGCCATCAGTTGCTCGCGCTGCTGCTGGGCGGCAAGGCCGAACGGGCCAGCCAGGGCTGGGGCATGGGCACCCACGCCTACAAGCTGGATGCCAAGACGCCATGGATGAGTCCTGAGGTGCCGGAACTGACGCTATTGATCAGCCACCAGGATCAAGTCACCACTTTGCCGCAAAACGCCACGGTGATCGCCTCCAGCGAATTTTGCCCGTTTGCCGCGTACCACATCGGCGACCAGGTGCTGTGCTTCCAGGGCCATCCGGAGTTTGTTCACAACTATTCCCGCGAGTTGCTGGAAATACTTCAGACAACCCTGGGTGAAAAGGTCTACAGCAACGGCGTGGCCAGCCTGGAACGCGACCACCACGGCGTAACCGTGGCGGAATGGATGATGCGCTTTGTCGCGCACCAGCCTCAAGCCAAGGCTTAGAGCCAGCCCGAACGCTTGAAGCTGGCCCATAACCCGGTACAGCCCAGGGTAATAAACCCGAGCACCGCAAAATAGCCGTAGTGCCATTGCAGCTCGGGCATGTTCTGGAAGTTCATCCCATAAATCCCCGCCACCGCCGTGGGGAACGCCAGGATCGCCGCCCACGCGGCGAACTTGCGCTGCACCACGCTCTGGCGCGAGGCCTCCAGTAGCACACCGATCTCGATGGTCTGGCTGGCGATGTCGCGCAAGGTGGTGAGGTCTTCCATCTGCCGCGTAACGTGGATTTGCACGTCACGAAAGTACGGGCGCATGTTCTTATCGATAAACGGGAAGCTGAGCTTCTGCAACTCCTGGCTGATCTCCACCATCGGCGCCACATGCCGCTTGAGCCGCAACACATCGCGGCGCAGGCCGTGGAGGTGTTGGATGTCGCGCTCGTTGAGCGAACTGCACAGCACGTTACGCTCCAGCTCATCGATCTCGGCGTGGATCGCCTCGCTCACCGGCTGATAGTTTTCGGTGACAAAATCCAGCAGCGCATAGAGTACGAAATCTTCCCCATGCTCCAGCAACAACGGGCGCGCCTCACAACGCTGGCGCACAAAACCGTAGGACGCCGAGTGGCCGTTGCGAGCGGTGATGATGTAGCCGTTGCCGGCAAAGATATGGGTTTCGATAAACTCCAGCTTGCCGTTCTCGCGCACCGGGGAGTAGGTGACGATAAACAGCGCGTCGCCGAAGGTTTCCAGCTTCGGGCGGCTGTGTTTTTCCATGGCGTCTTCGATCGCCAGCTCGTGCAGGTTGAACTGGCGTTGCAGGTTGTTCAATTCCTGGGCGCTGGGTTCTTCCAGGCCGATCCACACAAAGTGCCCAGGTTTGGCGGCCCAGGCCGCGCCTTCATCGAGGGTGATATCCGAGACTTTCTTACCGGCGCTGTAAACGGCAGCCGCAACAACTCTACCCATGGTGCTGATCACTTCTTATCAAGAGGACAGGTGTTGGGCAGCTTAGCCTGAATGGCGTTCCGTTGTTGCTCACCGACATTGCCCACTCCCCTGTAGGAGCGAGCTTACTCGCGAAAATCGTCAACGATAACGCAGCGCCATCAGGTGACCCGCGTCGCTTATACGTTTTTCGCGAGCAAGCTCGCTCCTACAAGCTCACGGTCCATCTGCGCGATGCACTCAGCCATCTGCGTCTGACACGTCAGCAGCAACTGAGGGATGTCATCCACCGTCAACCCACAGGTAGGAATCGGCGGCAACGAGCGTATCAGCACACTACCGCTGGCCCAACGATTGAGCTTCATCTGCGTCACGTAATTGCTGACACACACCTGCACGATAGGCACACCGGCCGCAATCGCCATATGGAATGCACCTTTCTTGAACGGCAGCAGCCCTTTGCCCAGGTTGCGCGTGCCCTCCGGGAACACCCAGATCGACGTGTCCTCATGCTGCAAGGTATGCGTGGTGGTCAGCATTGCCCGCCGCGCCTTGTGCGCATTGCCACGGTCGATCAGCACATTGCCCGCCAGCCAGAACAGCTGGCCGAACAGCGGTACCCATTTCAGGCTTTTCTTGGCGATGCAGACCGTGCGGTGCGGCACTACATTGCCGAGCACAAACAGATCGTAGTTGGACTGATGGTTGGCAATCACCACGCAGGTACCGGGCTTGTTGCGCAGCGAGTCGACGTCGGCCTTCACGCTCAAGCCCAAGATCCGCATGGCCGGCAACGCATAGAGGCGAGCACAAAGGCGACTGTTGTCCGGATTGAACGGGCGGCACACACCGACTAACACACCCAGCACGCCGGCGAGCATAAAATGCAGGCCCATCAACAACATACGCAACAGAAAAAGCATCGACACGGCCCATCGGGACAAAAGGTGGCGCAGTGTACGGATGTGCACTGTATTCGGCAATTGCCCCTACAGACGTAGGAGATGGCCGATGTTTAAGTGCATGTTTCTACATGGGCCGATAACGGCTAGCTAGAGCGGCTACGGACGTTTCATATTTATAGGTAAGAAAAAGCCCGACTCAAGGTCGGGCTCAGGCACAGCTGGTGTAGGACTTAGCTCAGGCTATGGCCCTGATCCTGGATGATTGCATCGTCCAGGGCTTCGAGCAGTGCGCGGCGCACTTTCAACTTGGTGTGCTTGTGCGCGTTCATATTGATCTTCTTCAGCTGCCGTGCCGCTTCCAGTGCAGCCGCGTGCAGTTCTTCCGGTGCCACCACCTTGTCGAGGAAACCGGCGTGCAGGGCGCCTTGTGGATCAAACATCTCGGCATTGATCACCGAACGCTGAAACGCCGACTTACGCAGGCGATCGCGCGCCAACTCGATACCGGCGTGGTGCATGGTCATGCCAATCGCCACTTCATTGAGGCCAATGCTGAACGGGCCTTCGACGCCGATCCGATAATCGGCCGACAACAACAGGAACGCGCCCTTGGCCACCGCATGGCCAGGGCAGGCCACGATCACCGGGAACGGATGCGCCAACATCCGCCGCGCCAGGGTCGAACCTGAAGTCACCAGGCTAATCGCCTCTTTAGGGCCGGCGGTCATCACCTTCAAATCATAACCGCCCGACAAAATCCCCGGCGTGCCCGTGATGATCACCACCGCCCGATCCTTCTCGGCCTGATCCAGCGCCGCATTAAACTCACTGACCACCGCCGGAGAAATGGCATTCACCTTGCCGTTGCTCAAGGTCAGGGTCGCGATACCGTCTTCGAAGTGGTAGGCAATCAACTCACTCATGACGCGGTTCCTTGTAGGGCTTGTTATAGAGATAGATGCGCAGACGTTACTCACCACGCCCCCGCGGGTAAAGCGCCGTGACTGACTACCCAGTCAGGCTTTTGCCCCATCACCAAGGGTAGACACCCCGGAGCAGGGCGCAGCAAGCATTCCAGACACGTGCCGCCGCTGCCTGAGAATGGCACAATCACCACCCCCTGCCGGGCGGTGAATGGCATTACCGTCTAACCGCATGAAAATTCTGAAAAAAACCTTTGCCATCAGAAAGGCTTTCGACTACATTAGCGCGCCTCGACAGACTGAACTGGTTTGACGAGATACGGTGAAGTGTCCGAGTGGCTTAAGGAGCACGCCTGGAAAGTGTGTATACAAGAAATTGTATCGAGAGTTCGAATCTCTCCTTCACCGCCACATTGTTATGAAAAAGCCCCGTTTTACGGGGCTTTTTTGTGCCTGATGATTTTGTTCCTCCCATTTGTTCCCCATTCGGATTTTGGAAAGGCAGCCTCGCCGCCAGGTGGCTCTCGATGGGGCGCTTTTTCGTATTAGCAATCCACGCTGGCGTCTGTGCGCAGCTCGTTGAGCTGATCTCTATTGATTTCGACCCAATGAGCAACCAGGAAAAATCTGCGTAAGGATTTGGTGGCGGTACAGGTGCTGTCCCCTGTTTTGAGTGACCTCCACATGCGTATTACCGACACTTATCACTGATTTATCGACGTTAGTGGCCTAATAGATTGGCCATGATCTTTGACACGGTCATCCTCGATAACGATTTTGCTGCTGGAGGAGACGTAGTACTCGCTCGTTTGTGCTAGATCTTGGACGAGCATTAAGTAGCCTCTGGAATCGCTACGCGACCACGTGTCGCTACTGCCTTGCTCTATTGGGAAGTAGTCCTCACTGGGGTTGCTATCAGTCTTCCATGCACTTACCGCAACTTTGACAATTCTGCTTGCGCCATTTGTGATTGTGATGGTCATATTTACATTCCTTTTGAGTTTTGAATTCCATGAGTTGGCTCCCTATTTAAAATAAAGCTGCAGACTTGCCACTGCTACAAAAAATCCGTAGTTAGGTTAACTCGCTGGTCAAGCTATATCCAATTGATGCTGGGGGCGCTCAATGCTGGGCGCCAAGTAAAATATAATTTATCGAAATGGGTATATTGTTCTGCCTGCTTCCACAGTCAAGCCTACAGACGGGAAAATGCAAGGAGAAGGGGACAGGTTTTTTTGATTTTCTTTCCTCCTCGTTCAAAGCAAACAAACCCCCAGGTTTCGAAAGAAACCTGGGGGTTTGTAATTTTTGAGCTTGGAAAACCTACTGTTCTTAGATTATGCGCACGGCATATCCATTCGTACGCGCAGACGGTTGACGTCGTTGAAGGGGTGATCCACCAACTCTGGCACCAGGCTGCCGCATTCGCGGTGCATTCCACGCATGCCAATGCGTGCGGTCAGAATGTCGGTGATCGCCTGACGGATGTGCTCGCGCTCGCTGATAGCACCGCCGGTATGTCGGTTCATGATAGGTCGGCACCCCAGACTGGTCGCCGCCGGCCTTGACGCCGGTGTGCGGGTGTCTGACCAAGCTGACGCCGGCTGCGATTACATCACTAGATACCTGGACTTGGCCGGTGACCGTCTGATTCCTGGTTTGGATGTAGTCACCTTTGTGGGTGATGTCGCCTTCTAGGTTGATGTCGCCGAAGCATCGCGAACTATCGGATAAAAATAGCGACTGCCAGAATTATAATAATCATGCCTAATGAGGCGATCGCCATGATAATAGAATTAAGTTTTTTATGGAGTTTTTCAATTGTGGTGGTTAATTTTTTGATTTCTACGTCATGGCAGATGTGTTTTTCGCTGGAGGCTGCTGAGTCATTATCGAGAGAGCTTTTGTCTGCGTGAGCTGCAATGATACTTCCGCCTGCTCCTGAGCAAGCAAATAATAATACTTGCGAGTAGATATCTAGGTAGTCTTTGTAATGTTGCGGAATGGTGTTGGAAGGAACGAAGATGTAAATTATTTTCAAGTATAGAGTTTGAAATAAAACGCCAAACATTATAATGAATAACCCTTTGATCACTCTATCCTGCTTGAGGTCAAGTATCATGATGAGAGCCAAAAAGACTCCTAGGATCAACGTTGATATGGCTATTTCTGGCTTGCCGAATATGCCAGCTGTGATAGGTGATACAAACGCTAGTATGAAGGCAGCCACCCACAAGCCTACGATCATTTTGTAATTTGGCTTTGCCATATTTTGCTTTCCTTGCATTTTAGTTCTCGACCAAAAAGAGTTCATTGAGTTGGTTTTGTCAGTAAAGTGTCGCGAATTATATCAAGGTCTATGTCTATGAAACCTAATAGTTCAAGTTGCTCGTAACGAATCTCTGGTGCACTGCGCTCAGCACGGTCTTTGATGGCTACGTCTCAATTCCAGGCCGATAGAGCGGGCGAGTTGATTGCGGGCGGCTGGCTGGAGTTGCTCCAGCAGGCCGGACGCCCGGGTTTCGATGGCTTCCAGCTTACTCTATCGAGAATGTCGGATTCGACTGAATAAGGTTCTGCATTTTTTCGTAGTTTTCCAGCAGCTCCGCTTGGCGGATGCTGATCCATCTAGAACGGGCAGCATCACGCTGTCAGGGGCCCCGCAAAGGCGGTCGAGATGATCGTTTTAGGCCTGGTCAAAAGGGCTGCGCCTCTGTTCGGCCCATTCAATCAAAGCCTGCATCGACGGTCCCAACGCGTATCCATCCTCGGTCAACTCATACTCAACTTTCGGTGGAACCTGCGGGTAAACCGTGCGGCGAACAATTGCGTCTTTTTCGAGCTGCTTAAGCTGCTGGATAAGCATTTTCTGGTTGATACCCTCTATGAGCTTTTCAAGATCAGAAAAGCGCAGAGGGCCTTTGGCTGCGAACAGCTGGCAAAGGATGATGATCTTCCATTTTCCCTCCAGTACACGGAGGGTCTCCAGGGTTGCTTCAGCCCATTTCACTCGATTTTTTGGGTCGGCACAGTCCCATTCTCGTTCACTGTTCATAGTTTGGTTCGTTACTTACCTTTTGGTGTGTACTTATCATTATCTCACTATTCTCCTAAGGTAGGCGCCTACCCGGAACCTATACGAGCGAGAACTCATGAAAATTGGCGTGATTGGGACAGGAAACATTGGCGCAACCCTTGCCCGGAAGATGATTGCCGCAGGCCATGAAGTGCAGGTGGCTAACTCCAAAGGCATTGAGGGGGTTCGTGCATTCGCCAACGAGATAGGGGCGGTACCTGCAGATATTTCGGGCGTTGTTCGAGATGCCGAAGTGATATTTTTATCTATCCCTTTTCCGGCAGTGGCTGATCTGCCTGCTGACTTGTTCGCATCTGTTCCATTGGACGTCCCTGTCGTGGATACCGGCAATTACTACCCAGGCTTGAGGGATCAGAAAATTGCGGAAATAGAGGAAGGCATGGCCGAAAGCGTTTGGGTTTCGAAACAGATTGGAAGGCCGGTGATTAAGGCGTTCAACAATTTGTTAGCCTATTCGCTCGCTGAACTCGGCCAGCCCGAGGGCGCGCCCGGACGATTGGCGGCGGCGGTCGCTGGGGACGATCAGGTCGGTGTGCAGACAGTCATGGAACTGGTGAGCGAATCAGGTTTTGATCCAGTCAATGCGGGTTCACTTGAGCAGTCGTGGCGGCAACAACCTGCAACCCCTGCGTACTGCTGCGACTACACCGCCGTTGATATGCGCCGGGCCCTCGATGCGGCAGTTAAAGGTGAGGCGCCAAAAATTCGGGATCGGGTGATAGAGCATTTCGCTAAGCTGGGACCCAACCCTAGTCACGCGGATATCGTTGCGATGAATCGTCAACTGAGCCCGATAGTGCGCTCGTAACAGAGGTTGGCAAAGGCACAGGTTTATTTGATTTTCGTTTCACCACGTTCACAGCAAACAAAACCCCAGGTTTCGAAAGAAACCTGGGGTTTTGTAATTTTTGAGTTTGAAAGCTGCTGTTCTTAGATCATGCGCACGGCGCGTCCATCCGTCGCCCGATGACATCGAGCAAATCGCACCCGTCCCGCAGAGGGATTGAGCAGAGCAGTGCAAAATCACTCAGCACCACCGCATCACTACTGATTTCACTACGTAGGGCGAGGTTTTCAAGCACTTGAGTGACGGCACGAAGCCGATAAGTCGCAGCATCGAGGAGTATTTCCAGTGGCGCGGTGGTGTCGACAAAAAGGGCAGGGGTGGCGGCGTCGTTGCTGGTGAGGGCCATGTATTGGTTCATGTGTGAAACTCCGGTTGTCAAAGGAGAGCAACCACACATTTGTCGCCAAACAAAAGGGTGGTAGCTGTACGCAGGTTGGCGAACCGGGACAATCGGAAAAACCGGCAGACCCGAAGGTCTCCCGCGCACAGCTACCGTCGAGCAGCTTATTGCGCGCAGAGGCATCCCGCAAATCCCGAGAGGCATCTGTCGATTTATCATCGGGTCGCCAAACCCGTTCGCTATGTGAGCGACCGTCAGACTATAGGTGTGGCGATTTTAAAACGGCAGCCCATCGCTTCTGAGTAATGTGTAGGACGTTGCCCAAAGCCACCAACACCCTATCCCTAAGCCCGCCCTCAATGCCTATGCCGATGATGCACATCCGGAACATGCGCATGGCTATGCCTCATCGCCCCATGTAAATGCACATGGCTATGAGGCACCTTCGAATCCCATTCGAACCTATGCTCATGCTGATGATGTTCATCATGCACATGCACATGCACATGCACATGCACATGCACATGCACATGCACATGCACATGCCAATGCCAATGTTCCGTGGCTTCAGACGGAAAAAGGGGACGGATTTATTTACGTTATGGCCCGTACAGCGTTGTGTTTTATCGCTAACTTCGCCGACGGGAACCCTCTGTTATTTCCGGCTCAGGGTTGCTATCGAAAGTCCGGAAACAACCAAGGTGAAACCCGCGCCCAGAATCGGCCAAAGCAGTCAAAAGCCAGATCGCCGAGTCGTTATGTGTGGCGTATGTTGACGCCGTCGGCAACGGGGTGGGTGAGTTTAAGGGATAGGCGTTTTTCGGCACGCCCCGCGCGGCTACGGATAGACTGGACGCCTCAATTTTTCAGGATGCAATACTCATGTTCAAAGTTGCCCTCGCTTCCTTGCTGTTGACCTGCACCTTTTGCGCTCACGCCGGTACGACGGTCGATGTGTCGAGGATTTACGGCAAGATCCAGTTCGTGGACAGCTATCCCGACTACAAGGTGAAGGTGGTGAATCAATTCCCCGACCTCAAAGTAAAGAAGGTGGATTCCTGGCCGGACTCTGTCGGGAAATGGCAAACCGTCGATAGCTATCCTGATTACAAGATCCAGATTGTCGATTCCTATCCGGACTTCACTATTGAATATGTAGAGAGCTGGCCTGGAGTCAATTGATCGCGGTAAACCGTTGCAGGTGGTCTGAGACGGCTTGTGGGGCGGGCTGGTGATCAGCCAGGGCAGGGCTCTGTAAAACCGTAGTCCTTCTTCTCACTCTTTCTGTTGATCTGGCCCAAGCTGTTAAGCAAATCGGGTATCTTTAGCCGCCTCAGCCGCCAGGCTGCCTCAGGCGCAGCGCATGATCGTTTGTTTAGGGAAGAATGGAATGACACTCAGGGTGTTGGTAGTCGGTGGCTACGGCAATTTCGGCAGCATCGTTTGCCGGCATCTGGTGGTGGCGCCGGGCATTGAACTGGTGATCTCGGGTCGAGACCCACATAAGCTGCAGCGCAAGGTGGATGAGCTGAAAAGCCAGTCGAACACCGCTTGCGAGGGTTGGTGCGGCGATGCCATGGGCGCCGGGTTCGCCTCCGTTTTGCGTTCGATGAACATCAAGTGGGTGATCCACACCGGCGGCCCGTTCCAGGGGCAGTCCTATGCTGTCGCCCAGAGTTGCATCGACGCTGGCGTGAACTACTGCGACTTGTCCGACTGCCGCACCTTCGTCAACGGCGTGAGCGTGCTGGATGCACAAGCACGGCAGGCAGGCGTGGCGATCCTTAGCGGGTGCAGCTCCGTGCCGACGCTGTCGTGCGCCATGATCGATCAGTATCGCTATCGCTTCACCCGTATCGACTCGATCGAGCACGGTATTTCCTCCTCGGCCAAGATGCCGGGCCTGTCCACCGTCGAAGGTGTGCTGGCTTACGCGGGCAAACCAATCAAGCAGCTCAGGCATGGCCAGGTGCATGAAGTGCTGGGCTGGCAGGACCTGACGCTGCGCAAAATGCCTGAGCTTGGCACGCGGGTGTTGGCGAATGTGGATGTGCCCGACATGGACATATTTGCTGGCCGCTATGGTGCCGACACCCTGAGCTTCAAGGCTGGTGCGGGGCTCAAGCTTGGCGGTGTCGCCAACTATCTGCTGGCCCAGGCGCTGCGGTGGGGCGTCGTGCGTGACCATCTTGCCTGGGCTGCGCGGCTGCATCGGCTGGGTACTTGGTTCGAGCGCTTTGGCGATGGCAAAAGCGCGATGTACATCGACGTGAACGGCCTCGGTGCAGAAGGGCAACCGCTGTCCATGGCGGTGCAACTGACGGCGCTGAATGACAAAGGCCCGGAAATCCCCAGCTGTGCCGCCGTTGCTCTGGCCCTCAAAGTCGCCCAAGGCTATGGGCCTGAACCCGGTGCGCGGCCGTGCGTTGGCGAAATCACCGTCGACGAATACATGGCCGCCATCAACGACCCGGCGAACCTTAGCCTGGCCGTGCATTTCTCTGACGGGCAGGGCTGACCATGCTCTATCTGAGCCTGAAATACATCCACATCATCGCGGCGATTTTCCTGTTTGGCTTCGGCATGGGCTCGTATCTGTATCTGATCGCCGCGAGCCGCACGGCCAACCCGCAAGTGATTGCCCATGTGGCGCGGATGGTGGTGCAGTTCGATACCTGGATCACTACGCCGGCGGGCGTCGTCCAGATCATTACCGGCTTTGTGTTGATCAAGCTTGCCGGACTTGGGCTGACCACCGAATGGGTGCTGACTTCGCTGATCATCTTCCTGTGTGTGGGCGCTCTTTGGCTGCCGGTGCTGGTGCTGCAGAAGCGTTTGCAGCAGATGGCGCTCAGTGCGGTTGAGACGGGCAGGGCGCTTGGCGATGGATACCGCAGCGTCTATAGGCAATGGTTCTGGATGGGTGTTTTGGGTTTCTCTGGGATGTTTGTGATCGTGCTGATCATGGTGACGAAGATGACGCCATGGCAGTTGATTGGGCTGTTGCTGGATGGCTGACATCAGCGCTGGCCGTTGCACTTGAGGCCCTCGGGCTGAAATAAATGCCGTTCAGGGCTTGGTATTCCAAGCCACCGCACACAACGCCAAACCCGCCACATTCAGCGACACAGGATTAAACGCTTCCCTGAGCATCGACGGGCTGAACACCGCCACATCCACCAGCAGCCCCGCCAGCGCAGTCGCAGCCACTACAAGCGGCCAGACACTGCGTGGCGAAAGCAGTATCCATATCGCCAGGGCAATTTCCCCAACCCCCGCCAGCGTAGCGAACAACCGCACCTGCTCGATCCCGTGCGCCTGGATCATTGCCCGCTCACCCTGGCTTAGCCACAGCAGCTTCGGCACCAGCCCATGGTAGGCAAACATGAAAGCCAGGCCGCCCCGGGCGATCCAGTTGATGCGCAACAGGGGATTCATGGCTGATCCTTTAAAAAGCGCTGTTCATGGTCCGCGTTCGGCAACAGACAGGTATCGTATTTCCCGAACAGCCGATAGCGATTGCGCGCGATGCGGTCGTAAGCCCAATCCCGAAGAAAGCGCGGGATGCCGCGCAGAAGCAGCATTGGGCGCCAGCGGGCAGGCAGTTGCGCAATGATTTCCAGCACCGCCTCCGAACGCTCCCAACAGTGCCGATAGCGGATCACTGCGAGGGTGTCGAACTGCTCCAGCGGCAACCCCGCCCACGCCAGCAGCGCCTGGCCCTCGGGTGACTGCACGGCGGCTAATCGCAAGCGCCGTTGGTGGTCGTGGCGGATCAGAAACCTTGCCCAACCGTTACACAGCTTGCACACCCCGTCGAACAACACCACGGTTTCACCGGGCTTGAGGAATGGCGCGGGGGTAGGGCGGGTGTCGGAGGCAGGCATGTGTAGGTCCAGTCTGGCCGGGTTAGCCTGGATCATACCTGCCTTCGCCTGCACTGTAGTGTTTGGGGTTAGCTACCCCCAATGGGCTTCAGGGGGCGCGCCGATGATTCGAAGGCAGATCTGTCACCGCTTCAAGGCGATTCTTCGGTACTCAGAAACGGTCCGACTGAGCCAAATGGGTAACTGTTCATGCCAATACGCAAAGGCGCTATCGGGCTAGCTGCAGCGCCGATCAGCAGGACGTTGTCGATAACAATGGTCTCTCCCGGTGCCCGATTATCTGCGGCGACGATGAGGTAATAAGTACCGCTGTTTTTCACTGTACCGGTCAAGGCTTGGTTGATGACTCCGACTATGCCCGTCGCCTTGCCAAAGCCTTCGCCTTGCACATTACCCTGGGCATCCATGAGGATTAAATACGGGTTCAAAGCGTATTTGCTGAATCCTAAACAGGCGTTGACGCACCAAGAGTTAACGTTGATATGGAAGACTTTGTCTTTAACCAGGGTAGTGCTGAACACTCGATAATTAGAGGGCGTTCCATTGATCAGGATACGAGGTTCTGCGGCGGTAATTTTCCATTGAGGTGGTCGCCAACCGGGGTCGACAGGCATGGGTACTGCCTGCGAAATATGCAGGGCTTCCACTGGTGTGAGAGCCAAAGGCGTCTGGCTGTTTTTGACTTGGTCTATAAACAGCGTTGCTGGACTGCTTGAACACGCCGTTATAAAAAAACAGAAGAGTGATACAAACACTATTCGCATGACTGCTTCCTTTAATCGGCTGCTCTCGACGTAGCACACCCGCTTATCACTTGCGCTAAAAAGCCGCTGTCTCATACCGAGATCAAGCGGCTTTTTCACACTTACTGCGCGGTCTTCAGCTTAATCACATCACCGGAGATCTTGGTGGTGTAGCCGTTCAATACCCAGGCCCAGAACCACTTTTCCTGCACTTGCGTGTTGATCAGCGCATCGCCGCCCTTGGCCTTGATGGCTGCATCCTGGGCGCGCACGAAGCGGTTGTTCTGGCCGATGGGGATAACGCCCAACAGCATGATGCCGGTGGCGCTGGCTTCGCTGTGGCCGAGCACGGTGTATTGGCTGGCGTCGTATTGCTGGGTTTTCATGGCGGTGCCGGTGCAACCTGCCAGGGTGAAACCAAGTACGGCTGCTGCAACGACTTTACTGACGTATTTCACTTATAACTCCATAGGTTCAATCTCGAGATTCAATTCTCGGGGGGCGACACTCTAAGCGCTCAGTTGGCAGATTGAAATCAATCAGCGAGGCTGTGATGCAGATGACTCAGTCTGGCGCGTGCTCTGCGGTGATCCCATCGCAGCCTCGCTGGGGCTCGACAGCTCCGACATTTGCTCTTCGGCGTGTCATAGATGCAACCACGACGGATTGAGGTGCGCTGATTCTTCACCAGCGCAGCTGTCTCAAGCCTGTACGTAACGCCGGATAACCCGCCCATACACCGCGAGGTTGATCACCACCACCACGGCTCCCAGCAGCAATTGGATATTGGCAGTCAGCCCGGCGGGGTAGATCAGCGTGAGGATGTAGTGCTCGATAAACCCGCCGCCATAACCGTCCTGCCCCGCCAGGTGGCGAAACAGGTTTTCCCAACGGGTGAGCGGGCAGGGCAGGTGCAGCACCTCCACCGCGATGCCCCAGGCAACGGCGGGCAGGTGCAGCCACATTACCCTGGGCCACTTCAGGGTGAGCAGGCCGCCGAACAGCACGAACAGGATAAAGGCCAGGTGGAACAGCACGAGGCCGTCGGCGGCTAGGCGGTAGAGCATGTTTGAGCTCGATGTGAGGTGAAGGGGGACGTGAATTTTTGCAGGGTGACGTTATAGCTCCAGTTGACTGGCATTGATACCGAACGCCTTGGCTATCTTTTCCCGAGTGGTGCGGCGGGGTTTGCTGACCGCTTCCTGCTGGGCAAATGCCGATTGTGAAATACCCAGGCGTTGGGCGACTTCTTCCTGGGTCAAACTCAGGTGCTCGCGCCACGCGCGGATAGGTGTTGCGCCATCCACCAGGCGGCTGACTACCGCATGGGGGATCAGGTTTGGATCGTTTTGCTGCGCCACGTAGTGTTCATAGGGAATCACTACATAGGCTGGCTTGCCCTGCGTATTGTGGATGATCTGTACGGCAGTAGGTTCGCTCGTCACGTTTTTTAACCTCTTGGATGCTGACGACCTGGATGCTGCCGTCCCAGTCGAAAAGGACCCGGTAATGACCTACCCGCAAGCGATAGCTGTGAGGATGGTTAACCAGCACCTTGACGTTGATTGCATCGGGCATGTGTTCAAGAGCGGACACGGCATCGCGTACCTGTTGCTGATGATATGAATGCAACCGAAGCAATTGTTTGACGGCTTTTCGCGTCCAGTGGATTGAGTTCATGGAGGTTAATAAGTCTTTTATAAGGTTTGCAATCGGTATTTTCAGATCCGTGTCGACGGGTCATGACGTTGTCCTCTCAAACCCTAGACGGCCGCCGTCAGCGCCGATGGTTAAAACTGTTGCTTGGTATGAATCAACGGTCGTGGTCCACGAAGGTTGCTTGCAGGCAACGAGGGCCGTTATTGTGCTGAATCCTTTTAGTCCTCGCCCCAAGGTTGTGTTGTGATGAATGCACCGCGTACCGCTGTCCCGATCAAGGCCGTGATTTTCGATATGGACGGGTTGTTGCTGGATACCGAAGGCATCTACACCGAAGTCACGCAGATCATTGCCGAACGCTATGGCCGTACCTACGACTGGAGCATCAAGCAGCACATCATCGGGCGGGGCGCCCAGGATTTGGCCGACTATGTGGTCAAGGCGCTGGACCTGCCGATCACGCCGGCGCAGTTTCTGGAAATACGCGAACCGTTGATGAGCGAGCGTTTTCCCAAGGCCCTGGGCATGCCCGGTGCAGAGGCGTTGGTGCGGCACTTGAAGGCGCACAATATTCCGATTGCGGTGGGCACCAGTTCATCGCGTAATTCGTTTGGCCACAAGACCACCCTGCACCGTGAATGGTTTGGCCTGTTCGACACCATCGTCACCGCCGACGACCCGGAGGTCGGCGCCGCCAAGCCTGCGCCAGATATCTTCCTCACCGCCGCGCGCCGGTTGGGCGTAGCGCCTGAGGATTGCCTGGTGTTCGAAGACTCGCCGTTCGGCGTGACGGCGGCGAAGGCTGCGCACATGACCGCCATTGCGGTGCCTGATGAGGCGATGGCTGACAGCAAGTACCAGCATGCTGACCTGATTATTCGCAAACTCGCCGACTTTGACCTGGCCGCCTACGGCTTGCCTCCCATGGCCTGACCCCGCGCGGTAATAAATGTGTGAGCGGGCTTGCTCGCGAATGCAGGGTGTCAGTCAGTAGATTTATCAACTGACCCACCGCCTTCGCGAGCAAGCCCGCTCCCACAATTGGTTTGCGGTTGTGCAAAAATCAGGCGCTGAAACCACCATCGATGGTCAGGCTGGCGCCCGTGATATAGCCCGCTTCCGGCCCAGCCAGATACGCCACAAAACTGGCAATCTCCTCCACATGCCCATACCGACCTATCGCCATCAACCCGATCAGGCTTTCGGCAAAATCGCTGTTCGCCGGGTTCATGTCGGTGTCCACCGGCCCAGGCTGTACGTTGTTGACGGTGATGCCCCGTGGCCCCAGGTCCCGCGCCAACCCCTTGGTCAACCCCACCAGCGCCGCCTTGCTCATGGCGTAGGGCCCGCCGCCGCCAAAGGGCATGCGTTCGGCGTTGGTGCTGCCGATATTGATCACCCGGCCACCTTCACCCATATGCTTGGCGGCTTCCTGGGTGGCGATAAATACGCTGCGTACGTTGATCGCCAAGGTCTGGTCGAAGTCTTCCAGTTTGAATTCGTCCAGCGGCGCAATGGCTAGCACGCCGGCATTGTTCACCAGGATGTCCAGGCGCCCAAACGCCTCGACCGTGGCGTTGACCGCCGCGCGAATCGCCGCTGCATCGGCGCTGTCGGCTTGTATTGCCAGGGCTTGGCCGCCTTCGCTGATCACCTCGTTCTGCAACGCTTGGGCCTTGGCGGCCGAGCTGACGTAGGTAAAGGCAACCGCTGCGCCCTGGGCGGCGAGGCGCTTGACGATGGCGGCGCCGATGCCGCGAGAACCGCCTTGAATCAAGGCGACTTTGCCGGTGAGGTTGTGTGTGGTCATGTCGATCTCCGAGGTAGTTGATGGAGCGAGTATCGACCTCACCCGCGCAGCTCGGTAGCCCGTGGTTGCTATAGTCTGTGTAAACCAAAAGTTTAGAGTGGGGTTGTATGGAAAGCTTTGGCAGTATCGAATGCTTTGTGCGCAGCGCCGAGGGCGGCAGCTTTGCCGAGGCTGCACGGCACCTGAGCCTCACTCCCGCAGCGGTGGGTAAAAGCGTTGCCAAGTTGGAGGCGCGCCTCGGTGTGCGGCTGTTTCAGCGCAGCACTCGGCGCCTGGCGCTGACCGAAGCCGGCAAGATGTTCCTGGAGGAAGTCAGCGGCAGCCTCACCACCATCCAGAATGCGGTCGCCAACCTGGCCAGTGCCGAAGGGCGGCCGGTGGGTACGCTCAAGGTCAGCATGGGGCCAGTGTTCGGTAACCGGTACGTGGTGCCGTTGCTGAGCGAGTTTATGTGGCGCTTTCCGGATATCAGCCCGGACTGGCACTTCGATAACCGCCAGGTCGACTTGATCGGCCAAGGTTTCGATGCGGCCATCGGCGGCGGGTTCGAGTTGCCCCAAGGCGTGGTGGCGCGCAAGTTGACGCCCGCGCACCGGGTGCTGGTGGCGTCGCCGGATTACCTGGCGCGGCGCCTGCCGGTGCTGGCGCCCGAGGACCTGTCGCACTGCCTCGGCATCTTGATCCGCTCGCCGCAGACTGGCCGGGTGCGTTCGTGGCAACTGACCAACCGTGAGCGCGAGCACAGCCCACTAGTACTGAAACCGGCCATGACCATGAGCGACTCCGAAGCGGCGTGCTGCGCCAGTGCCCAGGGCCTTGGCATCGCGCTGGTGAGCATGCCGATGGCGGTGCCGTTCCTGGACAGCGGGGCGCTGGTGCGGGTGTTACCCAACTGGTATGTGGACGACGGCAATATTTCCATCTACTACGCCGAGCATAAGTTGCTGCCGGGCAAGACGCGGGCGTTTGTGGATTTCATTATTGAGCAGTTTGCCGAGCAGCGATTGAGCCAAGCATTCAGCGCAATCTAGCGGCTTGTGGTGATTAAAATGTGGGAGGGGGCAAGCCCTAATGCCCGCCAGTCGAGGTTTTTTGTAGGAGCGAGCTTGCTCGCGAAAAACTTACAGACGCCGCGTTTATTCAGGAAGCACCCGTTATCGTTGACGTTTTTCGCGAGCAAGCTCGCTCCTACAGAAGGTGATTAGGGACCTTCAGTGCCCGAACCTGCCCGGCCAGCCGATGACCTTCTTTGGCCGCGGCGTGGCGTACGTCCTAACCTTCGACGTCGACAACCCCAACCGCACCAACGACTCGGCCACCATCACCGCCGCCGTCACCCCGTCCACCACCGGTACCCCGGTGCGCTGGCGAATCTGCTCATCCAGCCCCGCCATGCCGCCGCAGCCCAGGCAGATCACCTCGGCCTTGTCATCGCGGATGGCCAGTTCCGCCTGGTGCACGATGGCTTCCATGGCGCCCAGCGGGTCTTCTTCCAGCTCCAGTACCGCCATGCCGCTGGCGCGCACCGAAGCGCAGCGCTGGTAGAGGCCGGCGAGTTTCAGCCGGTCTTCAATCAGCGGCACAGTGCGGTCCAGGGTGGTCACCACCGAGTAGGCGTGTCCCAGGAACATCGCGGTACTGGCCGCCGCTTCGGTGATATCCACCACCGGTACATTGAGCAGTTCCTGCAGGCCTTCACGGCCATGCTCGCCATAGCCGGCCTGGATCACCGCATCAAAGGGCTGGTCGTAGGCCATCACCCGGTCCATCACGGCGATGGCCGCCAGGTAGCTTTCAAAATTGCCTTCCACCGATTCGGCGCCGAAGTACGGGGTGAGCCCGACAATCTCGGTGCCCGGTGAAGCCACGGCCCGTGCTTGCTGGGCGATGGTTTCAGTGATGGATTCGGTGGTGTTGACGTTGACCACGAGGATACGCATGGAAAGTCCTTGTTTAATGACTGACGTTATCGACGGCAATGCTTTCGCCGCTGACATCGGCGTAGTGCGGTTGACGCTTGGCGATCAGCAGGTACAGCAACCCGGCGATGCCTGCGCCAAACAACCAGGAGAACGGCGAGACGCTGGCAAACCCCGGCAACAGCGCCAGCAGGATGGCGATCACCGCCGCCGGAATAAACGCCGCCACCGCACGCATATTCACCCCACGGCTGTAGTAATAAATGCCTTGGGGGTCTTCGCTGTACAGCTGTGGCACATCCACCTGGCTTTTACGGATCAGCCAGTAATCGACCATGATCACCCCGTACAACGGCCCTAGCAGTGCGCCCAGGCCCGAGAGGAAGTACACAATCACCAGTGGGCTGTTGTAGAGGTTCCACGGCAGGATCAGCACGGCAACGAAGGCGCTGATCAACCCGGCGCGGCGGAAGTTCAGGTACTTGGGCGCCAGGTTGCTCAGTACAAAGGCCGGAGCGACGAAGTTGGCCATGATGTTCACCGCCACGGTGACGATCAGGAAGGCCAGGCAGCCGAGCACCAGAAAGAAGGTGTTGGGGATCGCCGCGATGATCTCGGTCGGGCTTTCGATCACCCGGCCATTGAGCTGGAACTGCCCGCCGCACAGCAGCACGGTAATCGCGGCGAACACCAGGATATTCACCGGCAGGCCCCAGAAGTTGCCGACCTGGATGGTCTTGCGGCACGGCGACGAACGTGCGAAGTCGCAGAAGTTGAGTATCAAGGTGCCGTAGATGGCCAGCCATAGCGCGCCGCCGGCAAAGATATTGCGCCACATCTCACCGCCACTCAGGGGCTCGCGAATCGCCCAGGCAATCTGCCCGTTCGCCTGGAAGTACATCCAGCCGGCCAGTGCGGCCACGGTCAGCAGAATCACCGGCCCGGCGAAGCCTTCATAGCGACGTACCATTTCCATGCCGTAGGCGAGGATCACCAACTGCACCAGCCAGATCGCCACAAAGCACGCCCAACCCAGGGTCGACAGGCCGAGAATCGAGTCGTGGTCATAATCGGCAAACCCTGGATGAATGGCCGTCAGCAATACGCGGAAAACCACCGAGGCCAGGTAGGTCTGGATCCCAAACCAGGCAATCGCAATTACCGCCCGAATCAATGCCGGAATTTGCGCCCCGTGAATACCGAAACTGATGCGGCTGATAACCGGAAACGGCACACCGGTCTTCTGCCCCATGTAGCCCGACAAGTTCATGAAGAAGTACACCAGCGCCGCGCCGATCCCCAGGGACAGCAGTATTTGCCAGCCACCCAGGCCCAATGCATATAAGCCGATGGCGAATGAATAGTTGGCGATGTTGTGCACGTCATTGGTCCACAACGCGAAGATGCTATAGCGCCCCCAGCGTCGGCCTTCGACCTTGGTGGGCGCCAGGTCCTTGTTGTGCAGGCGCGGGCTGAGTACCAGCGGGCCGGGGCCTGTGGCTGCAGGATTCAGGGTGGAGGAGGGCAGATCCAGTGCGAGGGTGTTCGAGAGACTTGTACGCATTCCGGCAGGCTCCAGCGCATCTGCAGCAAAGCGGCGGATGGCAAAGTGTATGTAGGTTTTGTATTGATTGTATACAAAGCGTACTTCTGCCTAAGCCATATGCGTGCCAATTCTCGATATATGAAAATCTTGGCTAATTTCGTTTTTATATAGGTTGAGAATAACTTACTGAATTACAAACGTTATAAATTGACCGTTTGAACAGGTATTTTTTTTTTGTTAATTGCAGGGCTATTTATAGACAGCGCCATTGGCGCAGAGAGATGTTACGTTTTGGTGCGTTGTACATTAAGTTGCACACAAAAATGGCACCTATAGTTACATAGGTTGTGTACAAGATTTACCCGGCCACAAATTCCGCTGTAGGTAGGAGCGAGCTTGCTCGCGAAAAACTTAACGACGCCGCGTTTATTCAGGAAGCACGCGTTATCGTTGACGTTTTTCGCGAGCAAGCTCGCTCCTACAGGTTTTTTGACCGCGTCAGAGGCTCAAGCCTTGCTGATGATATTCCCCGCATGCAGCCCGCACTCCTTCTGCGTGGCTTCTTCCCACCACCAGCGGCCTTCACGTTCATGCTGGCGTGGCAATACCGGCCGGGTGCACGGCTCGCAGCCGATGCTGATAAACCCGCGCTCATGCAGGCTGTTGTACGGCAGCTCCAGCATGCGGATGTAGCCCCAGACCTCTTCGCTGGTCATCTGCGCCAGCGGGTTGAACTTGTACAGGGTGCGTTCCGGAGTGGAAAACGCCGTGTCGATTTCCAGCGCCGCCACCTGGCTGCGAGTGCCGGGGCTCTGGTCGCGGCGCTGGCCGGTGGCCCAGGCGCTCACACCTGCAAGTTTGCGGCGCAGCGGTTCGATCTTGCGGATGCCGCAGCATTCGCCATGGCCGTCCTTATAGAAGCTGAACAGGCCTTTCTCTTTGACGAAGGGCTCCAGCTTGCTCGGGTCCGGCGAGATCAGTTCGATGTCGATCTTGTAGAACTCACGCACCTGCTCGATAAACCGGTAGGTCTCCGGGTGCAGGCGGCCGGTGTCGAGGCTGAACACCTTGACGTTCTTGTTCAGCTTCCAGGCCATGTCTACCAGCACCACATCCTCGGCACCGCTGAAGGAAATCCACAGGTCATCGCCGAACTGGCTGAACGCCAGCTTGAGAATGTCCTGGGCAGACTTGTTGGCATAAGTCGTGGCGAGTTCAACGACGTCGAAGGCTTGGTTCATCAGGACGGTTCCTACAGGTCAGTGGCGCTGAGCGCTCTCTAGGAGGGCGATGGTATCAAAAACTGTCCCGCGTTGCGGCGGCGGGCATGAGTCGCTAGAGTTTGGCAGTCCTTTTGCTCGCTCAACTAACAACATCTAATAGGAGTGTCGTGTGGAAATTGCCTGCCTTGACCTGGAAGGGGTACTGGTTCCGGAAATCTGGATCGCCTTTGCCGAGAAAACCGGCATTGAGTCCCTGCGGGCTACCACCCGTGACATTCCCGACTACGACGTACTGATGCAGCAGCGCCTGCGCATCCTCGACGAACATGGGCTCAAGCTGGCCGATATCCAGGCCGTGATCGCCACGCTCAAGCCGCTGGACGGCGCCATCGAGTTCGTCAACTGGCTGCGCGAGCGCTTCCAGGTGGTGATCCTGTCCGACACCTTCTACGAGTTCTCCCAACCATTGATGCGCCAGTTAGGTTTCCCGACGTTGCTGTGCCACCGCTTGATCACCGATGACAACGACCGGGTGGTCAGCTACCAACTGCGCCAGAAAGACCCGAAACGCCAATCGGTGCTGGCATTCAAGACCCTCTACTACCGCGTGATCGCTGCCGGTGACTCCTACAACGACACCAGCATGCTGGGTGAAGCTGACCGCGGGATTCTGTTCCATGCGCCGGACAATGTGATTCGCGAATTCCCGCAGTTCCCGGCGGTGCATACGTTTGAAGAGTTGAAGAAAGAGTTTATCAAGGCGTCGAATCGGCAGTTGAGCCTGTAAGTGTTTCTGCGAGGCTGATTGCCCCATCGCAGGCAAGCTCCCACCTTCGACCACGTAACGTCAAACGACGCGGTCAACTGTGGGAGCCGGGCTTGCCCGCGATGGCGTCGGCTCCGTCACCGCCTAACCCTCGGCCAGCAAGCGCTCATAAGGAATACTCAAGCCTTCATGCAGGCGTTTGATCATCGCCAGGCTCAGCTTGCGCTTGTGATTCAGTACTTCCGACACACGCCCGCTGGTGCCGATAAAGGGCTCCAGGTCGCGTGGGGTCATGCCCAGTTGTTCCATTCGAAATCGGATGGCTTCCACTGGGTCTGAAGGTGGCATTGGGTAATGCTCCGCTTCGTACTTCTCGATGAGGATTGCGAGAATCTCCAGCTCGTCACCCTCTGGCGAGCCGGCTTGTGCGTTCCAAAGCTGCTCCACGCGAGCAAGTGCCGCGGTCAAATCCTCATCGGAACGAATAGGTTTGATGTTCATCACACGGTCTCCGCGTTGATTTGATCGTATTGCGCGTGGGTCCCTACGAAACGTATGAACCCAAGCTGCCGCGCGTAATCGATCGCCATGATCACTCGATACTTGTTGCCGCCGACGTTGAGCACGACCCTGCCGCCTTTAAGAATGCTCGCTGTTCTGAGCTGGGCCTTGAGTGCTTGCGGCGTTGGATAATTGGCCTTTTCCATGTGCCGATACAACTCGACCAGCGGTGTTCTGGCGTCGCTATAAGCTGAATGGCTTTCCCAGAATATTCGTAGGGTAGATAGAGCGATTATCCGCATCGCTTCAACCTCCCGTTTCGGGAGATCATAGGTGCGATTGCGTGGATAGGCAATCTCGGAAATATTTCCAGACGAGGAGGTAATCGCTTCATGTGATCCTTCACAGGGTGGCGGGTGGGAGGTCGATCCGGACGCTATCTGCAAGCGTCTATCCCGTCCACAGCGGTTCTGATTCAGGCTTTTTCTATCGCATGGCGTTCTACTCGAACGCTAGGCAGGGGCTGTGCCCTACAGATTTTCCAATGTCTGTAACAACACCCGCACCTTCGTGAGAGACTCCTGATACTCCGCCTGCCACTCTGAATCCGCCACAATCCCACCGCCACCCCAGCAACACACTTGCCCGTCCTTGACCAGCAAGCTGCGAATCGCGATGGAGCTGTCCATCTCGCCGCGCACGTCCAGGTACATCAGCGAGCCGCAATAGAGCCCGCGGCGGGTGGGTTCAAGCTCGTCGATGATCTGCATCGCACGAATCTTCGGCGCGCCGGTGATGGAGCCGCCAGGGAAGCTGCCGGCGATCAGGTCGAGGGCGTCTTTGTCGTCGGCCAATATGCCGGTGACACTGCTCACCAGGTGGTGCACGTTGGGGTAGCTTTCCAGGCTGAACAGCTCCGGCACTTTCACTGAGCCGATACGGCAACTGCGGCCCAGATCGTTGCGCAGCAGGTCAACGATCATCAGGTTTTCTGCGCGGTCCTTGGGGCTGGCGAGCAACTCAGCGGCGTTGGCGGCATCCTCTTCGGGTGTTAAACCGCGAGGGCGGGTGCCCTTGATCGGGCGGGTTTCCACTTGACGCTCGCTGATGCGCACAAAGCGTTCCGGCGACAGGCTCAGCACCGCGCCGTCATCGGGCAAACTCTGGAACCCGGAAAACGGCGTCGGGCAGGCTTCGCGCAGCGCGCAGTAGGCTGCCCATGGATCGCCGATGCACGGCGCACGAAAGCGTTGGGCAAAGTTGACCTGGTAGCAGTCGCCGGCCTGGATGTAATCCTGGATGCGAATGATGGCCTGGTGATAAGCCTCGGCGCTGAGGTCCGGGATCATGGGGCCGTGAAGCTTGAAGGTCGTCGGCGCATCGCTTTGTGCCTGACTGAACACGTTGATCAAGCGTTGCCGCTCGCTGTCGGCCAGCGCAGGGTGAAAGACCAACTGGCTGGTTTGCACCTGGTGATCGCTGACCAGCGCCCAGGCATAGAGCCCGAAACGCGCATCGGGCAGATGCAAATCGTCCACGGCCAGGTGTGAAACCTGCTCCAGGTGCCGACCAAAGTCATAGCTCAGGTAACCGATCAAACCACCGGCAAACGGTAATTCATAGCCGTCAGGCAATGTCGCTTGGCCCAACTGCGTCAGGTTCTTGCGCAAGCGTTGCAGGAAATCACCGCCACTTTCGTCCGCCCCTACCGTCAGGGTCGCTTCGGGCCAGGCACTGAGCAGGTCATACCGGCCGCGAACAGCCATCGGGCGGCCGCTGTCGAGCAGCACCGCACCAGGGGCGTGGCGAATGACCGCAAAGAACTCGGCGGGATTGGCCCGGTAGGGCAACGGGTATACGGAACAGGTCGACATGCGGGGGTGGATCAGCCAGTGGCGCGGGGGAGGGGGATTGTAGTCCCCTGTAGGATTTGCTCCTAGAGGGGATGTCGGGGATAGACAGTTCGAAGACCGGATCAGCCTTCCACGGGCGGTATATGGCCGAACATTTCCTGCACAAACTTCACACGCTCTTCCGGCGTTTCTGTCACGCCGGCCGCCTTGAGTTCTTCCAGTCGTGCCTCCACCGCATGGGTGCGCAGAGTCAGGCCGCAATCGTTGGCAATCTGGATGTTCAGCCCAGGCCGAGCGTTCAGCTCAAGGATCAGCGGGCCTTTTTCCTGGTCCAGCACCATGTCCACGCCGATATAGCCCAGCCCGCACAGCTCATAGCAGCCGGCGGCGAGCTTCATGAAACCGTCCCAGTTGGGCAGTTGCACGCCATCGACGGCGTTGGTGGTGTCGGGGTGCTTGGTGATGATGTTGTTCAGCCAGGTGCCGCGCAGGGTCAGGCCGGTGGCCAGGTCTACGCCCACGCCAATCGCGCCCTGGTGCAGGTTGGCCTTGCCGCCGGATTGGCGGGTGGGCAAGCGCAGCATCGCCATCACCGGGTAGCCCATCAGCACGATGATGCGGATGTCCGGCACGCCTTCATAGCTGATGCTCTTGAAGATCTGGTCGGGCACCACGCGGTACTCGATCAACGCGCGGTCGCGGTGGCCGCCGAGGGAATACAGGCCGGTGAGGATGCTGGAAATCTGGTGCTCGATCTCCTCATGGCTGATGATTTTGCCGGACACCGTGCGGTAGCGCCCCTCGAACCGGTCGGCCACCACCAGGATGCCGTCACCGCCGGCACCCTGGGCGGGCTTGATCACGAAGTCGCTGCGCCCACCGATAATCTCGTCGAGCTTGTCGATTTCCTTTTCGGTGGAGATCACCCCGTACATTTCCGGCACGTGGATGCCGGCCGCCAGGGCCCGTTCCTTGGTGATGATCTTGTCATCCACGATGGGGTACAGGCTGCGCTTGTTGTACTTGAGCACGTAGTCGGCATTACGCCGGTTGATGCCCATGATCCCCCGCGCTTCCAGGGCCTTCCAGGTCTTCCAGAAGCCGAACATCAAGAATCAGCCTTCAAGAACGCCTTGAAACGCACCAGCTCGGTGAGGCGATAGCCGCGATAGCGACCCATGGCCAGCATGAAGCCCACCAGAATCAACAGGATCGCCGGGAAGGTGAACACGAAGTAGACCAGCTCCGGCACGCTCATGATCAGGTGCGCCAGGGACGCGGCGAACAGCGTGCCAATCGCCACTTTCAGCGCATGGTTGGCACCACGTTCTTCCCAGGTGATCGACAGGCGTTCGATGGTCATGGTCAGGATCACCATCGGGAACAGCGCCACCGACAAGCCCCGCTCCAGCCCCAGCTTGTGGCTGAACAGGCTGATGGCGGCAATCAGCACCACCACGAAGGTCAGCACCACCGACAGCCTCGGCAGCATTTGCAGTTTCAAGTGTTCCAGGTACGACCTGAGCGACAGGCCCAGCGCCGTGATAATCGTGAACAGCACAATCCCGAAGCCCAACTGGGTCTCGCGGAACGCCAGGGCGATCAGCACCGGGGTGAAGGTGCCCAGGGTCTGCAGGCCGATCAGGTTGCGCAGGATCAAGATCACCAGCACGCCAATCGGGATCATCACCATGATCATGAAGGTCTGCTGGGTTTGCAGCGGCAGGCCGTACAGCGAGTATTCGAGGAAGTTGGCGTCGGTGTTTTCGTCCGTCAGCTTGGCCAGGCGGATGGCGTTCATCTCGCTGTTGTTGAGGCTGAAGGTCACCATGGCTTTCTTGCCGCCATCGACGGTGATCAGGTTTTCATCGCCGGTCCACCACAGCAGGCGGTCAGCGGGCAGGCCCTGTTCGCCGGTCTCCGGGTTGAAGTACAGCCAGTCGTTGCCGTTGAAGCTGCGCAGCCACAGTTCCGGGGTTTGCGGCTGGTCGGCCACCAGGCGGATGGTGTGGACTTTCTCTACCGGCACATGGGCGATGGACAGCAGCAGTTCGACGATCTTGGCCTTGTGCGGCGTCGAGGGGTCGCCGGCCAGCAGCAACTTCACATTGTCGTCGTTGAGGTTGTTGGTGCGCTTGATGGCTTCACTGATGAAGGTCTCGACGTCGGCCGAGTGCTGGCGGATCGGCGCCAGCAGGGCTTCGGCGGCGATCTTCTCGGGGCCTTCCACGGCGATGCTGTCGCGGAAGGTCGGGCCTTTGATCTTGACCTTCTCGCCGCTGTAGCGCTTGGTCAGCACCAGGCGGTAATAGAGGGTCTGGTTGCCCTTGGCCCGGCGCGCCGACCAGGTGACCTTGCGGTTGCCGTCGATGCGGTTGACGCTCACCCCGTAGTTGTTCGAGATAAAGCTTTCATTGAGGCTGACGAAGTCGCGGCTCAGGGGCGGCACGAACATCTGGATCTTGACCGGGTCTTTCGGGTTGGCGACGAACTCGACCTTGGCGTCGATGTTCCACAAGTCGTCGGTGGCATCTTCGGTGACGGGAATTCCCAGCACGAAGATCTGATAAGCGGTGACCGAAATGCCCAGCACCACCAGCAAGGTGATCAGGATTTTCAGGTGCAGGGTCAGAGAGCGCATTCGGTTTACTCGGCGGTATTAAGCGTCGGCGGCGCAGGCGGGTTTGCCTGCTGCATATTTAAGACTGGGGTCGACCAGCGCATCAAAGCGTTTCAAGGCTTCGGAGCCAATCAGCAGCGGGTATTGGAATGCGCTGCGGTCAGTCAAGTTCACTTCGATGCTGCGTAAAGCACTGCCCATGCAGATATCCAGCGCAATCACTGGGCGGGCGGTGTAGTTCTTGTCCTCATCGGGGTCGTAGTCGCCGGCGCGGCGCTTGATCTTGCTGACACGCGCCAGGGGCAGTTCGATGGGGTGGGAATGGGCGGTGTCGATGGCCAGGTAGAAGCGTACCCAGGATTCGCCATTGCGCTTGAAGCGCTTGATATCGCGGGCACTCAACGAGGCGGTCTTGGCGCCGGTGTCGAGTTTGGCCGCCACTTCCAGGTCGATACCTGCAAGCTTGGCGTATTCATTCAGGCCGTACACGGTCTTCTCGGCGCCAGCGCCAAGGCTCGGTATGCACAGCAGGCACATCACTAGTAGGTAAGGCTTGAGTCTCATAAATCCTGAGGCAGGGCAGTGCACTGTTCATTTCAAGGCGACTGGCATTGCTGCGCAATCTCGGGTGCGCCTTTTCATCATCTGATGTCAGGCAAAAGCGGCGGGCATTCTAACATGATGCTTTTTTGGCGCCAGCGCTGGCAGGCGGCCATGCCTTGGCAAGCGAATGAGGGGGTTATTAGACGATTGTCGACAATATGCATTTATTCTTTGACTATGCAGGGCTAATTGACTAGTTTTTGCGGCATTGCTTTTAAAGGTGTCGACAATATGTTGGAGCAACTGGAAAAGCCAGCCGTGGCACCAGACGATTCCCAGACGATGTCGGAGAACGTCTTCCGGCGTATCCAGGCCGCCATCGTCAAAGGCGAAATCGCCCCCGGCAGCAAGATTTCCGAGCCCGAGCTGGCGCGCACCTACGGCATCAGCCGCGGCCCATTGCGCGAAGCGATCCATCGCCTGGAAGGCCAGCGCCTGCTGGTGCGGGTACCTCATGTCGGCGCACGCGTGGTGTCTTTGAGTCACGCCGAGTTGGTTGAACTGTATGAAATTCGCGAGTCGCTGGAAGGCATGGCCTGTCGCCTGGCCGCCGAGCGCATGACCGACGCAGAGATCGAAGAGCTGCGCCAGGTGTTGCACACCCACGAACGGGACGCGGCGTTCCAGGCCGGTGTCGGCTATTACCAGCAAGAAGGCGACTTCGATTTTCACTACCGCATCATTCAAGGCGCCGGTAACCGCACCCTCACCCAAATGCTCTGCGGCGAGCTGTATCAACTGGTGCGCATGTACCGCATCCAGTTCTCCGCCACCCCCAATCGTCCACGCCAGGCCTTTGCCGAGCATCACCGCATTCTGGACGCGATTGCCGATCGCGACGGTGAACTGGCCGAACTGTTGATGCGCCGGCATATCGGCGCCTCCAAACGCAACATTGCCCGTCACTTCCCGGACGGTGCGCCTTCATCACGAGGTGAGTCATGAGTTCCAACAACAACAGCACTCCCGGCCAACGTTTCCGTGACGCCGTCGCCAGCGAACAGCCCTTGCAAGTGGTGGGCGCCATCAACGCCAACCATGCGCTCTTGGCCAAGCGTGCTGGTTTCAAGGCGATTTATCTGTCAGGTGGCGGTGTAGCCGCCGGCTCCCTTGGCGTGCCGGACCTGGGCATCACCGGCCTGGATGATGTGCTCACCGACGTGCGCCGCATTACCGATGTGTGCGACCTGCCGCTGCTGGTGGACGTGGACACCGGTTTCGGCTCCTCGGCGTTCAACGTGGCGCGTACCGTCAAGTCGATGATCAAGTTCGGCGCCGCCGCCATCCATATCGAAGACCAGGTCGGTGCCAAGCGCTGCGGTCATCGCCCGAACAAAGAAATCGTGTCCCAGCAGGAGATGGTCGACCGCATCAAGGCCGCCGTGGATGCGCGCACCGATGACAGCTTCGTGATCATGGCGCGCACCGACGCCCTGGCGGTCGAGGGCCTGGAGTCTGCCCTGGAACGTGCCGCCGCGTGCATCGAGGCCGGTGCCGACATGGTGTTCCCGGAAGCCATCACTGAACTGGAGATGTACAAGCTGTTCGCCTCCCGCGTGAAGGCGCCGATCCTGGCGAACATCACCGAGTTCGGCGCCACACCGCTGTACACCACCGAACAGTTGAAATCTGCGGATGTTTCCATTGTGCTGTACCCGCTCTCGGCTTTCCGTGCCATGAACAAGGCCGCCGAGAATGTCTACACCGCGATTCGTCGCGACGGTACCCAGCAGAACGTGATCGACACCATGCAAACGCGCATGGAGCTTTACGATCGCATCGACTACCACACCTTCGAGCAGAAGCTCGACGCGCTGTTCGCCGCGAAAAAGTAATTGCACTGTAGGAGCGAGCTTGCTCGCGAAGATCGCCAACGATAACGCGGGAAACCTGGAGAAACGCGGTGCCCTTGCGTTTTTCGCGAGCAAGCTCGCTCCTACAGGGTGTGAGCTGGACGGCTCCCTGATAACTACAAAATTGGAGAACGAACATGGCTGAAGCAAAAGTATTGAGTGGTGCTGGCCTGCGTGGCCAGGTCGCCGGGCAGACTGCACTGTCCACCGTGGGCCAGGCCGGCGCTGGCCTGACCTACCGTGGCTACGACGTACGCGAACTGGCCGCTGACGCCCAGTTTGAAGAAGTCGCCTACCTGCTGCTGTACGGCGAACTGCCAACCCAGGCAGAACTGGCCGCCTACAGCAACAAGCTGAGCAAACTGCGTGACCTGCCCCAGGCCCTGAAAGAAGTGCTCGAACGCATCCCCGCCGACGCCCACCCGATGGACGTGATGCGCACCGGTTGCTCGTTCCTGGGCAATATCGAGCCGGAGAAAGATTTCAGCGTGCAGCGCGATGTCACCGACCGCCTGCTCGCCGCGTTCCCGGCGATCATGTGTTACTGGTACCGCT
Organism: Pseudomonas salmasensis; assembly: GCF_014268375.2. Lineage (NCBI taxonomy): Bacteria > Pseudomonadati > Pseudomonadota > Gammaproteobacteria > Pseudomonadales > Pseudomonadaceae > Pseudomonas > Pseudomonas salmasensis. The sequence goes on along the minus strand of NZ_CP077083.1, from coordinate 1,894,601 downwards.
TCAGCCACGACGGCCAGCGCATCGACTGCGTGACCGACGAGCCGAGCATCGGCGGCCACTTCCTGCACCTGCTGCATGGCAAGAAGCCGAGCGAGCTGCACGTCAAGGTGATGAACGTGTCGCTGATCCTCTACGCCGAACACGAATTCAACGCTTCGACCTTCACCGCACGGGTGTGTGCATCGACCCTGTCCGACCTGTATTCCTGCGTCACCGCCGCCATCGGCTCCCTGCGCGGCCCGCTGCACGGCGGTGCTAACGAAGCAGCGATGGAAATGATCGAGCGTTTCTCCTCTGCCCAGGAAGCGGTTGAAGGCACCCTTGGCATGTTGGCGCGCAAAGACAAGATCATGGGCTTTGGCCACGCGATCTATAAAGACAGCGATCCGCGCAACGAGGTGATCAAAGGCTGGTCGAAAAAACTCGCTGACGAAGTGGGCGACACCGTGTTGTTCCCGGTCTCCGAAGCCATCGACAAGACCATGTGGGAACAGAAAAAGCTGTTTCCCAACGCTGACTTCTACCATGCCTCGGCGTACCACTTCATGGGCATCCCGACCAAGCTGTTTACGCCGATCTTCGTGTGCTCGCGCCTGACCGGCTGGGCCGCGCATGTGTTCGAGCAGCGCGCCAACAACCGCATCATCCGTCCAAGCGCCGAGTACACCGGCGTTGAGCAGCGCAAGTTCGTGCCAATCGAACGTCGCTGAATTGCAGGTGTAACCCTGCTCTCTGTAGGAGCGAGCTTGCTCGCGAAAAACGTCAACGCACCGCGATCATTCAGCATGCCAGCGTTATCGTTGACGACCTTCGCGAGCAAGCTCGCTCCTACAGAAGGCGGGCTTCGCGCAGTAACCTATTCCGTGACCGAGTCCTGACGATGAACACTGAATTTCGCAAACCGCTCCCCGGCAGCCGCCTGGATTTCTTCGACGCCCGTGCGGCTGTCGAGGCAATCACCCCCGGCGCCTACGCCACGTTGCCCTACACCTCGCGCGTGCTCGCCGAGAACCTGGTGCGCCGTTGCGACCCGGCCACCCTCGACGCGTCCCTGAGCCAACTGATCGAGCGCAAGCGCGACCTCGACTTCCCGTGGTTCCCGGCCCGCGTGGTGTGCCATGACATCCTCGGCCAGACCGCCCTGGTCGACCTCGCCGGCTTGCGTGATGCCATCGCCCAGCAAGGCGGCGACCCGGCGCAGGTCAACCCGGTGGTGCCCACCCAACTGATCGTCGACCATTCCCTGGCCGTCGAGGCCGGTGGCTTTGACCCACAAGCCTTCGAAATAAACCGTGCCATTGAAGACCGTCGCAACGAAGACCGTTTCCACTTTATCGAGTGGACCAAAAAGGCCTTCAAGAACGTCGATGTGATCCCGCCGGGCAACGGCATCATGCACCAGATCAACCTGGAGAAAATGTCTCCGGTGATTCAGGTGCGTGACGGCGTGGCCTTCCCGGATACCTGTGTCGGCACCGACAGCCACACGCCTCACGTAGATGCCCTGGGCGTGATCGCCATCGGCGTCGGTGGCCTGGAAGCCGAGAGCGTGATGCTCGGCCGCGCGTCGTGGATGCGCCTGCCAGAAAGCGTTGGTGTGGAATTGACCGGCAAGCTGCAACCGGGTATCACCGCCACCGATATGGTGCTGGCGCTCACCGAATTCCTGCGTCAGCAGAAAGTTGTTGGCGCCTGGCTGGAGTTCTTCGGCGAAGGGGCTTCGGCACTCACCTTGGGTGACCGTGCGACCATCTCCAACATGGCCCCGGAGTACGGCGCCACCGCCGCGATGTTCTACATCGACGCGCAAACCATCGCTTACCTCAAACTCACCGGTCGCGAAGACGAACAGGTCGCCCTGGTCGAGCAATACGCACGTCACACCGGGCTGTGGGCCGACGACTTGAAAGGCGCGCAGTACGAGCGCAGCCTGAGCTTCGACCTCTCCAGCGTCGTGCGCAACATGGCCGGCCCGAGCAACCCCCATGCCCGCCTGGCCACCCGCGACCTGGCGTCAAAAGGCATTGCCGGCCAATGGGATGACGTGCCAGGGCAAATGCCCGACGGCGCGGTGATCATCGCCGCCATCACCAGTTGCACCAACACCAGCAACCCGCGCAACGTGATCGCTGCCGGCCTGCTGGCGCGCAACGCCAACAAGCTGGGGCTGACCCGCAAGCCGTGGGTCAAGTCGTCTTTGGCGCCGGGCTCGAAAACCGTGGCCATGTACCTGGAAGAAGCGGGACTTGGCCATGAGCTGGAAAAACTCGGTTTTGGCGTGGTGGCGTTTGCCTGCACCACCTGTAACGGCATGTCCGGCGCGCTCGACCCGGTGATCCAGCAAGAGATCATCGACCGCGACCTGTACGCCACCGCAGTGTTGTCAGGTAACCGCAACTTTGACGGGCGCATTCACCCCTACGCCAAGCAAGCCTTCCTGGCGTCGCCGCCGCTGGTGGTGGCCTATGCGATTGCCGGCACCATCCGTTTCGACATCGAGAAGGACGTGCTCGGCCTGGACGCCGACGGCAAGCAAATCCGCCTGCAAGACATCTGGCCGAGCGATGAAGAGATCGACGCGGTGGTCAAGGCTTCGGTGAAACCCGAGCAATTTCGTGCGGTGTATATCCCGATGTTCGCCATCCACGAAGACACCGGCCCCAAGGTCACGCCGCTGTACGACTGGCGCCCACAAAGCACCTATATCCGCCGCCCGCCGTACTGGGAAGGCGCGCTGGCCGGTGCACGGCCGCTCAAGGGCATGCGCCCGCTGGCGGTGCTGCCGGACAACATCACCACCGACCACTTGTCGCCTTCCAACGCGATCATGCTCGACAGCGCCGCCGGTGAATACCTGGCGAAAATGGGCTTGCCCGAGGTCGACTTCAACTCCTACGCCACCCACAGGGGCGACCATTTGACGGCGCAGCGCGCCACCTTCGCCAACCCGAAACTGTTCAACGAAATGGTGCAGGAAAACGGCAAGGTCAAGCAGGGCTCTCTTGCGCGTATCGAGCCGGAAGGCAAGGTCACGCGGATGTGGGAAGCGATTGAAACCTACATGGAACGCAAACAGCCGCTGATCATTATCGCCGGCGCTGACTATGGCCAAGGTTCGTCCCGCGACTGGGCGGCCAAGGGCGTACGCCTGGCCGGTGTGGAAGCGATTGCCGCTGAAGGCTTCGAGCGCATCCACCGCACCAACCTGGTGGGCATGGGCGTGTTGCCCCTGGAGTTTCTGCCAGGCACCGACCGCCACACCCTCAAAATCGACGGCAGTGAAACCTATGACGTGGTCGGCGAGCGCACCCCGCGTGCGCAACTGACCCTGGTGATCAACCGCAAGAATGGCGAACGTGTCGAGGTGCCGGTGACGTGCCGCCTGGATACCGCCGAAGAAGTGTCGATCTACGAGGCCGGTGGCGTGTTGCAACGTTTCGCCCAGGACTTCCTGGAATCAAAGGCGACCGCCTGAAGAGGGTAACCATGGCACACGTAGCGCAAATCAGAATCCCCGCCACCTACATGCGTGGCGGCACCAGCAAGGGCGTGTTCTTCAGCCTACAGGACCTGCCCACAGCGGCGCAGGTGCCAGGCCCTGCACGCGACGCCTTGTTGCTGCGGGTGATTGGCAGCCCCGACCCCTATGACAAGCAGATCGACGGCATGGGTGGCGCCACCTCGAGCACCAGCAAGACCGTGATCCTGGCCAAAAGCAGCCGCGCCGATCACGACGTGGACTACCTGTTCGGCCAGGTCTCCATCGACAAGCCATTTGTCGATTGGAGCGGCAACTGCGGCAACCTGTCGGCAGCGGTGGGTTCGTTCGCCATCAGTGCTGGCCTGGTCGATACGGCCCGTGTGCCCCACAACGGCGTGGCCGTGGTGCGGGTATGGCAGGCCAACATCGGCAAGACCATCATTGCCCACGTGCCGATCACTGACGGCGCGGTGCAGGAAACCGGCGACTTTGAGCTGGACGGCGTGACCTTCCCGGCCGCCGAAGTGCAGCTGGAATTCATGGACCCGGCGGCGGAAGAAGAGGGCGGTGGGGGTTCGATGTTCCCCACCGGCAACCTCGTCGACGACCTGGAGGTACCCGGCGTCGGTACCTTCAAGGCCACGCTGATCAACGCCGGTATCCCGACGATTTTCATCAATGCCCAAGACCTGGGCTACACCGGTACCGAGCTGCAAGGCGCGATCAACAGCGACCCCAAGGCCCTGGCGATGTTCGAGACCGTGCGCGCGTATGGCGCGCTGCGCATGGGCCTGATCAAACACCTGGACGAAGCTGCCCAGCGCCAACACACGCCCAAGGTGGCATTCGTGGCCAAGCCTGCCGATTACGTGGCGTCCAGTGGCAAGGCGATCAAGGCCGGCGATGTGGATCTGCTGGTGCGCGCCTTGTCCATGGGCAAACTGCACCACGCGATGATGGGCACCGCGGCGGTGGCGATTGGCACCGCCGCGGCGATTTCCGGCACCTTGGTCAACCTGGCGGCGGGCGGCGTGGAGCGCAATGCCGTGCGTTTCGGGCACCCGTCGGGCACCTTGCGCGTGGGCGCCGAGGCCAGCCAGATGGACGGTGAATGGGTGGTGAAGAAAGCCATCATGAGCCGCAGTGCGCGGGTGTTGATGGAAGGCTACGTGCGCATCCCCGGCGACGCCTTCTAAAGGTTACACAGCGTCCCTGTGGGAGCGGGCTTGCCCGCGATGACGGAGTATCAGTCGACACTTTTATCAACTGAAAAATCGTAATCGCGGGCAAGCCCGCTCCCACAAGGGATCTTTATTCCAAGGCAGGCAACCAGACCCGCCCTGATGATCAACCGTGAGCTTGAGGAATAAACCCACCTTTTAGGAGAACTGCCATGAGCGCCAACGTCGACCACAACAACCGCCCCGACTACGACCCGGTGTTGCAGGACATCGCCGACTACGTCCTCAACTACCGCATCGACTCCCAGGATGCCCTGGATACCGCCCGCAACTGCCTGATGGACACCCTCGGCTGTGGCCTGCTGGCCCTGCGCTTCCCCGAGTGCACCAAGCACCTGGGGCCGATGGTGGAGGGCACCGTAGTGCCGTTCGGCGCACGGGTGCCGGGCACTTCGTATCGCCTGGACCCGGTCAAGGCCGCTTGGGATATTGGTTGCATCGTGCGCTGGCTCGACTACAACGACACCTGGCTTGCCGCTGAATGGGGCCACCCTTCGGACAACCTTGGCGGCATCCTCGCCGTGGCCGATCACCTGTCGCAAAAGCGCCTGGCCAATGGCGACGCGCCGCTGACCGTACGTGCGGTGCTGGAAGCGATGATCATGGCTCACGAAATCCAAGGGGTGATTGCCCTGGAAAACTCCTTCAACCGCGTAGGCCTCGACCATGTGTTGCTGGTGAAAGTCGCCTCCACGGCGGTCACCGCCAAGCTGATGGGCGCCAACCGTGAGCAACTGCTATCGGCGTTGTCCCACGCTTTTGTCGATGGCCAGGCGCTGCGTACCTATCGCCATGCGCCGAATGCCGGTTCGCGCAAATCCTGGGCGGCGGGCGATGCATCGAGCCGCGGCGTACGCCTGGCAGACATCGCCTTGCGTGGCGAAATGGGCATCCCCGGCGTGCTGAGTGCGCGGCAATGGGGCTTCTACGACGTGCTGTTCAGCCACACCAACAAGGACCTGGCGCTCAAGCCCGAGGACAAGCGCGCCTTCAGCCTGCCCCAACCCTACGGCACCTACGTGATGGAAAACGTGTTGTTCAAGATCAGCTTCCCGGCCGAGTTTCACGCGCAAACCGCCTGTGAGGCGGCAGTCGCCCTGCACCCGTTGGTCAAGCATCGCCTGCATGAAATCGAGCGCATCGTGATCACCACCCACGAGTCGGCGATTCGCATTATTTCCAAGGTCGGCCCATTGGCCAACGCCGCTGATCGCGACCACTGTCTGCAGTACATGACCGCCGTGCCCTTGGCGTTCGGCAACCTGGTGGCCGAGCAGTATGAAGACGATTTCCACGCGGCCTACCCGATCATCGATGAGCTGCGCGACAAGATGGTCATCGTCGAAGACCCGCGCTACAGCCGCGAATATCTGGAAGCCGACAAGCGCTCGATTGCCAACGCGGTGCAGGTGTTTTTCACGGACGGCACCTGCACCGAGCAGGTAGCGGTGGAGTACCCGATTGGCCACCGCCGCCGTCGGGTGGACGGTATTCCACTGCTGGAAGACAAGTTCAAGGCCAACCTGGCCACGCGGTTTACAGCGCAACGCAGCGCTGAGATTTTTGCGTTGTGCAAGGATCAGGCGCGGCTTGAGGCTACCGCGGTCAACCGTTTCATGGACCTGTTCACGATCTGAAAAACAACACGGTCACTGTGGGACCTGGCTTGCCCTAACACCTGTAGGAGCGAGCTTGCTCGCGAAAAACCCATAGGCGCCGCGGTTACTCAGAAAACACGCGTTATCGTTGACGTTTTTCGCGAGCAAGCTCGCTCCTACAGAGGCAATGACGCAGGTTCAAACCGCAGTATCACCCTGCGGTTGTGCTTGCTCTTCTTCTCGATCTTCTCGCAGAACACCCGGCCGATTTCCTCGGTATTGAGCACGTGGGTACCGCCGCAGGGCTGGATATCGATGCCGGGGATTTCAATCACCCGTACCGACCCCGAGACCACCGGCGGCGCAACCGCCTGGGTGCGGGTGATCTGCAGCAGGGTCGCGTACTCGGTGGCGGGCATCGACAGGGTCTTGACCGCATGGGCCTGCTCGATCAGGGCGTTGAGGTCGTGGGTGAGGCGGTCCTTGTCCAGGGTCATTTCCGGCAGGTCGAAATCCAGGCGGCCTTTATCCGCGCTGATGCTGCAACCGGTCACGGGCGCGTCGATCAGCGAACACAGCAAGTGCAGGCAGGTGTGCATCTTCATGTGCTGGTAGCGCCGTTCCCAATCCAGCCCGGCGTCGACCTGGACGCCAGCGGCCAACTGTTCGGGGCACTGGTCCACCTGGTGCCAGATGATCGAGCGCAATACCGGGTCGCGCACCGTGCCGGTCACTTGCACCCGTGTGCCATCGGCCAGGGTGAGGTGGCCGGTATCGCCCGGTTGCCCGCCGCCGGTGGGGTAGAACAGGGTGTGCTCCAGGGCGATACCCTGTTCGCTGACGGCAATCACCCGGGCGCTGAATGCGTTCTGGTAGGGCGCGCTGTCGAACAGCGCCAGGGTTTCCATGGTATGCACGGACATGTTCAACCTCCGACGATCAATGGGGTGGCTTGCAAGAGATGGCGCACCAGTGCGCTCAAGCCAGGGGGAGAGAGCAGGGTGATTTCAAATTCCGGCCCGCATACCTTCAGGTTCAGCGGCAGGCGTGGCAGTTGTTCGTCGTTGTCGAGGCGACGCAGACGAAACTGCAGGTGGTGGCGCTCTTTCACCGTGGGTTCGAGCATCAGCCCTTGCAGCGGATGAAAGTCGGCGTCCAGCACGGTGACCTTGTGGCCGGCACTCACTTCGCCCACCACGTGCAAGCGCTCATCCAGGGCAAAGGCGCCGAGGTAGTTGCTGTGGTCCGATTCATCGTTTTTTTGCAGTTGGATCTGGTTGACCACCTTGACCTTGGTGCCTGCCGGCACGTCCTGGGTAATCACGCAGGAGGGGCTGATAAACACGTTATCGCCGATCGACACGTAGCCCAGCACCCGCGCGCCGGCGCCGATTTCGACGTTGTTGCCCAGGCGTGGGTGGCGTTTGCCGTCTGGGTTGTTGGCGATACCGCGCGCGCCCAGGGTCACGCCGCAGAGGATGTAGCAGTCGTTGCCGATCACGCAGGTTTCGCCGATGACGGTGCCGTAGCCATGGTCCAGCACAAAGCGCCGGCCAATGCGCGCTGCCGGGTGAATCTCGGCGCCGGAGAGGATCTTGCCCTGGTTGCTGAGCTTGAGGGCCATGCGCGAAAAATCGCCGGTGTCAGCGGTCTGGAAATGCCACACCAGGTGCGCAAGGCGGTAGAACAGCACGGCCTTGAACGAGGCGTAGGATTCCAGGATCAACTCACCGCGCCCACGGGAAGCCGGGTCGCGATAGGCATAGGCGATCAGGTCCTCGGCCACTGCCTGGGCGGCGTTCTGGATCAACGGCGCCAGGTGCGGTTCCAGCTGCTTCATCTGCCCGGGCGTCAGGGTGGTGATGAGGTGGGTCAGCAACTCATCGTGCAGCTGTTGCATGTCGATAAAGCCCCCCATGGAGACACCCCCGCATGTTGAATGGTTAAAAGCCCGGTTACTCGAAACTGGGCAGGTAGCTGTCGGCATTGTCGTAGACCATGGTCAACACCACCGTTTCAGGCGGCAGTTCGGGGGCAAGTTGGGCGATGGCGACCATGTTGGCGGCCGAAGACAGCCCCAGGCTGATGGCATCGGTGCGCATGATGCGTTTGATCATCTCCAGGCAATCGGCGTGCGACACCTTGAGCATGCCGTCGATCACATCCAGGTTGAGGATGCTGGGGATCAGGCCAATCGACAGGCCCTGGATCGCGTGCGCGGCGTGCTGGTCTTTCAGCAAATCGCATTCCTCCGGCTCTACGCCCATCACTCGCAGCGCCGGCCAGGTGGCCTTGAGGGTTTCGCCGATACCGGTGATATGCCCCCCGGTGCCTATGCCGCTGACGAAGTAGTCCACCCGCTGTTCACCGAAGGCGCGGAGGATTTCCGGGGCAGTGGTGTCACGGTGGGTTTGGGGGTTGGCGCCATTGCGTTGCTGGTTGAGCATCACGTAGTTGGGGTTCTCCAACTGCAGCTCCATGCACTTTTCACCGTGGGAGTTATTGCCCAGGCGACTGTCGGACAGCACGACCCTGGCGCCGTACAGGCGCAGCAGCTTCTGTTTTTCCGGGCTGTAGTTGTCGGGTATCACCAGCACCACTTTGTAGCCCAGCACATTGCCGGCCATCACCAGGCCAATGCCGGTGTTGCCGCCACTGGGTTCGATGATGGTCTGCCCGGAATCACGGATCAGCACACCGCGGCGCTCGGCATCCAGGATCATGCCCAGGGCGATGCGCGCCTTGTGGCTGCCGCCGGGGTTGAGGGACTCCAGCTTGGCGTAGACCTCGATGCCGAGGTCTTCGGAAAACTGGGCCAGACGCACGATCGGCGTTTGGCCGATGACGTCGAGGATGGAGTTATGCAGCATCAGCAAGCCCCCACCTTCAGTACAACGGCATGTCAGGTTCGACGTCGCGAACCCAATGTTTCATGCCACCCTGCAAGACTTTGGTGTTGGCAAAGCCGGCTGCCAACAGGGTGCTGGCGGCTTGCTCGGCACGGGTGCCTGCGTAGCAGATCAGGTAGTGGGTGTTGTCGCGGCTCAGGCTGGCGAGCTGCCCATCCAGTTCGGCCAGCGGGATATGCACCACGCCGGGTAATTTGCACACTTCCAGTTCGCTGGCGTCACGTACGTCCAGCAATACATCGGCGCTGCTGGGGTGTTCGAGCACTTGCTTGAGCACCTGGGGCTTGATGTAGCGCTCCGCGGCCAGGGAAGGCTGGCTCGGTACCGCATCGGCGCAGGTGGCCGGCGCGACGGTTTCGCTATGGCGCAAGTCCGAGCAGCAGGGGCAGTCGGCGCGGCGCTTGAAGCGGATCTCGCTGAACTTCATCGCCAGCGCGTCGAAGCGCATCAAGCGGCCGGACAAGGGTTCGCCAATGCCAATCAGCAATTTGATCGCCTCGGTGGCCTGGATCATGCCCACCACGCCCGGCAACACGCCGATCACACCGCCCGCGCTGCAATTGGGCGCCAGCTCAGCGGGCGGGGCCTTGGGGAACAGGCAGCGATAGCACGGCCCGCCTTTATAGTTGAGCACGCTGATCTGCCCGTCGAAACGGTAGATGGCGCCGTACACCAAGGGTTTGCCCAGCTGTACACAGGCGTCGTTGACCAGATAGCGGGTGTCGAAATTGTCGGTGCCGTCAATCACCAGGTCATACGCGCCCACCAGTTCCAGGGCGTTGTCAGTGTCGAGCGCGGTGTTGTGCGCATTGATCTGGATATAGGGGTTGAGGTCCAGCAGGCGCTGCTTGGCGGACTCGACCTTGGGCATGCCCAGCGTACTGTTGCCATGCACAATCTGGCGTTGCAGGTTGCTGCTTTCCACCACGTCAAAATCCACCAGGCCCAGGGTGCCGATGCCGGCCGCCGCCAGGTACAGGCTGATGGGCGAGCCCAGCCCGCCAGTACCGATGACCAGCACCTTGGCTTTCTTCAGGTTCAATTGGCCCTCGCGGCCGACGCCCGGCAGGGTGATGTGGCGCACGTAGCGCTGCACTTCTTCGTTGCTCAGGGTGTCGATGTCCATGCCGCCTGAGGTGGCGAGCAATACTTCGATCCGGGCTTTTGCTGGCAGGGGTTCATCGGGCTCGATCAACGCCTCCTCAGCGGTAAACAGAAAGTGTTCCTTGAGCTGCTCGTTCTTTTCATGGAACAGGTGCTGACGCAATTGGGGGTGACGGGTGCAGAGATTTTCAATGACTTCGCGCAATGTCGATCCGGCGCCCTCAAGGGTCGATTCCGGCAGCTTGGCCACGCGAACCAGAATGTCGGGGAAAGAGACAGCGTTCATGGACAACTCCGTGTGCAGGTCGTTGAAAGGTTGAAGGGAGAAATGCTTGCCATCCCAGGCAAACAGCTTGGAGCCCAGGGCCTGGCCCTGACGAACATCCACCACCAGGTAGCTGACGGGGAAGATCGGCTCGCCCAGGAACAGCGCCTTGTCCTGGTCTTCGTCACTGAAATAGGCGCCCACATCCGGGTGTGAGTGGTAGATCACCACCACCGGGTTGTCGCTGCGAAACGCCTTGTTCATCAGCAGGGTATCGGCCACCGAAAAGGTGTAGCCGTTGGCCGCGCTGCGTGGGTACATCTGGGGGTTCTTGCGGTGCAGCTCATTCTGGATATTGCTGCCCAGGTACACGCTGCCGTCGGCGAAGACAAAACCACAGCACTCCTCGGGGTAGCTGCGGCTGGCGTGGGCGTAGATCTGTTCCAGGGCGGTGGGGCGGAGGACGTCCATGTTTCTCTCGCGTTGGTTGAGGGTCACTTTTTCTTGGCCATGAGTTTTTCGATCGGCAATTTGGTGATCGCAAAGCCGGCCAGCAGGATCGCCGAGTACAGCATCAGGTCTCGGGAGATTTCCACGCCTTCGTACCAGGCACCGATGATGACCGCGAACACCGGGAAGATAATGAAGACGAACGACAGGATGATCGGGCTCAGGCGCTTGAGCAGCATGAAATACACAATGAACCCGCCCACCGAGGCCACCAAACCCAGGTAAAACAGCGCGCTCCAGGAACGCAGGGTGATGGCGTCGAAGGTCGGCGTTTCAAACCACAGGCCGGCCAGGAACAGCATCAGCCCGGCGATGCCGATGGGCAGGGTGTTGTAGGTGATGACGCTGATGGCGCTGCCTTTTTGCTTGGTAATGACATAGCACAAGGCGTGCATGATCGCGGCGCTCAGAATGGCCAGCACCCCGAGGAACTCGGCGTGGTCCAGGTGCAGGCCCTGGCTCTTGATGATCATGTAGAGGCTGCCGAAACCGATGCCGATGCCGACCACCTGGGAGAAATAGATGCGCTCGCGCAGGAACAGCGCGGAGAAGATCAGGATGAACACCGGCATGCAGCTGAACAGCAGGGCGGTGAGGCCCGACGACACATGCATTTCGCCGTAGTTGAGCAAATAGTAGGGAACGCTGAAGTAGGACAGGGTCACAAACACGAAGAACCAGCGGCTTTCCCGGGGAAACAGGATCGGCTCACGGCGCACCATGGCAAAACACAGGAACAGCGGAAACGCGATGAGAAAGCGCAGGCCGGCAGATGTCAGCGGCGGCACGCTCTCGACGGCAATCTTGATGCCCAGCCAGGTGGTGCCCCAACTCAGGCACACGATCAGGAACATCACGCTGGTCACCAGCCCGGCGAGCCACTGTTTTTGCGTTTTTGTTTTTGCAGTGTTTTCGAGAACGGCGGACATTGGCATCGTTTATTGCTTCCCTGAGCCGGAATTGAACTCTATATTGAACTTGTAATGAGTTATGTTTATCGGCGATTGAACCCGTAAAAGCACACTATTAGGGCGAAAGATGGCTGTCAAAACAAATATTGACATGGTGTCAATTATGCGTGAGGGCTTGTCCAACGGGCAGGGCGTGAAGTACAAGCGCCTGTCCGATGTGATGGAACGGGGCATCCTCGAAGGCTTGATTGAACCGGGACGAAAACTGCCGCCCCATCGGGTGCTTTCCGACAATTTAGGCGTGACCATCGGCACCATCAGCCGGGCCTACGGTGAGCTGGAACGCCTGGGCCTGGTGGTTGCACGGGTCGGTGACGGCACCTTCGTGCGCAAGCGTGGGATGGAGCGCCAGCGTGATGAGGGCTTTCGCAATTTCAGCGAGGAGCCGCGCCAGTACTTCGACATGAGCCGCAACATGCACATTCCCGGGCAAGAGACGGTGTTTCTCGCCCAGAGCTTTCAAACCCTGTCGACCAACGCCAAGTTCCTCCAGGACATCAGCGCCTACACCCCGGACGCCGGCCTGCCGCGCTACCGTGAAGCAGGCGCGCAATGGCTGGTGCAGCGCGAGTTTCATCCGATTCCCGAGCAGGTCATCTGCGTCAACGGCGGCCAGCACGGCTTGCTGTGCGCCATGATGGCGTTGCTGCGTGCTGGCGATACGGTGGTTACCGAGCAGTTGACTTACCCCGGGTTGATTACCGCCGCGCGCATGCTGGGGGTGCGGCTGATCGGCCTGGAGATGGACGAGGAAGGTGTGCTGCCCACGGCGCTGGATGAGGTTTGTCGTAATCACCGGATTTCGGCGTTGTATTGCACGCCGACTATCCAGAATCCGACGACCGCCGTGTTGTCGGTTGCGCGCCGCGAAGCCTTGGCCAGGGTGTGTCGCGAACATAACCTGCTGATTCTGGAGGACGAAGCCCACGGTGTACTGGTGGAGGACCGTCCGCCGCCCCTCAGCTATTTCGCGCCTGAACGTACGATCTTGATCAGCAGCCTGAGCAAGGCGGTGTCAGCCGGTTTGCGGGTGGGCTACGTGCATGCGCCGCCGGCGCTGGTCAGCCGCATCTCGGCGGCGATACGTTCGACCTGCTGGATGGCCACGCCTGTGACCCTGGAACTGGCGACCCAGTGGATCGAAAACGGCACGGCAGAATATTTGTTGCGTCAGCAAATCAACGAGATCAGTCGGCGCAAGACGCTGGTCGAAGATTTATTGACCGGCCTGGCCTATCGCACCCACCTCAACAGCCCGCACTTCTGGATCGAAGTCCCCGAGCCCTGGCGGGCCTCGGAAATCGAGGCGGAGCTCAAGCAGAACAATTACCTGATCGCCACCGCCGAGGCGTTTGCCGTGGGGCAGACGGCGGTGCCGCAGTTTATTCGGGCCAGTATCTGCAATACGTCGGGCGATGATCAGTTATTGCGCGAGGGGTTTGATGCGCTGGCGACGGCGTTGGGGCAGGGGGGCGGGCGGTTTCATCTGTGAATCCGCGTTACCGTTCATCGCAGGCAAGCCAGCTCCCACAGGGGAACGCATTCCAACTGTGGGAGCTGGCTTGCCTGCGATAGCGTCAGATCAGGCAATAGAGATCACTTGAAGCGCCGCTCCACACCCTTCTCCACCAAAATCTTCGCCGAAATCTCTTCCACCGAAAAATGCGTGGAATTGATGTGCGCAATATTCTCCCGGCGGAACAGATTTTCTACTTCACGCACTTCAAATTCGCACTGGGCATAGCTGGAGTAGCGGCTGTTGGGCTTGCGCTCGTTACGGATGGCGGTCAGCCGGTCCGGGTCGATGGTCAGGCCGAACAGCTTGTGCGAATGCGCGCGCAGGGCGGCGGGCAGGGTCAGGTGTTCCATGTCATCTTCGGTCAGCGGGTAGTTGGCCGCACGAATACCGAACTGCATCGCCATATACAGGCAGGTCGGAGTCTTGCCGCAACGCGACACACCCACCAGGATCAGATCGGCCTTGTCGTAGTAGTGGGTGCGGGCGCCGTCGTCGTTGTCGAGGGCGAAGTTCACCGCCTCGATACGCTCCATATAGTTGGAGTTATGTCCGATGGAGTGGGACTTTCCGACGGAATAGGACGAATGTTCACTCAACTCCTGTTCCAGCGGCGCCAGGAAGGTAGAGAAAATGTCGATCATGAAACCATTCGACGTTGCGAGAATCTCACGAATGTCTTGATTGACGATGGTGTCGAAAATGATCGGGCGAAAACCGTCTTTTTCAGCCGCCAGATTGATTTGTTGTACCATGGCCCGCGCTTTATCCACGCTGTCTATATAAGGCCGGGTGAATTTGGCGAAGGTAATGTTTTCGAACTGCGCGAGCAGGCTCTGACCCAATGTTTCGGCTGTAATGCCGGTGCCGTCGGAAATAAAGAAAGCAGATCGTTTCATTTGAGCCCTGGGCCTTAAGCTGATGGCGAATCTTGGATATGATAGGCGCGATTTTGCCGTCCCGCAGTGGGCTGCATTCTCACTTATTTTCCAGGTCCAGGCCACAAGCGCTGGCGTTAGCTCCTACTGAGCAACCCGCGTCCTGAGCTTTTCCAACACAGAAAGTGGAGAGATCACCTTGGTAGAGTACGTAGTTTCCCTCGATAAGCTCGGCGTCCATGATGTAGAGCATGTGGGGGGCAAGAACGCATCCCTCGGCGAGATGATCAGTAATCTTGCAGGCGCTGGTGTCTCGGTGCCCGGTGGTTTCGCCACCACGGCCCAGGCTTACCGCGACTTCCTCGAGCTGAGCGGCCTCAACGCCCAGATCCACGCCGCGCTGGACGCCCTGGACGTCGATGACGTCAACGCCCTGGCCAAGACCGGCGCCCAGATCCGCCAGTGGATCATGGAAGCCGAGTTCCCCGAGAAGCTCAACGAAGAAATTCGTACCGCCTTCGCCACCCTGTCTGCGGGCAACCCGGACATGGCCGTTGCCGTGCGCTCCTCGGCCACCGCCGAAGACTTGCCGGACGCCTCCTTTGCCGGCCAGCAGGAAACCTTCCTCAACATTCGCGGCGTCGAAAACGTGATCCGCGCGGCCAAGGAAGTGTTTGCCTCCCTCTTTAACGACCGTGCGATTTCCTACCGCGTACACCAGGGTTTCGACCACAAGCTGGTGGCCCTGTCTGCCGGCGTGCAGCGCATGGTGCGTTCGGAAACCGGCACGGCCGGCGTGATGTTCACCCTGGATACCGAATCCGGTTTCCGTGACGTGGTGTTTATCACCGGCGCCTACGGCCTGGGCGAAACCGTCGTACAAGGCGCGGTCAACCCCGACGAGTTCTACGTACACAAGGGCACCCTCGAAGCGGGCCGCCCGGCCATCCTGCGCCGTAACCTGGGCAGCAAGGCCATCAAGATGATCTACGGCGACGAGGCCAAGGCCGGTCGTTCGGTCAAAACCGTTGACGTCGACAAGGCCGAGCGTGCGCGTTTCTGCCTCACCGACGCTGAAGTCAGCGAGTTGGCCAAACAAGCGATGATCATCGAAAAGCACTACAAGTGCCCGATGGACATCGAGTGGGCCAAGGACGGTGACGACGGCAAGCTGTACATCGTGCAGGCGCGCCCCGAAACCGTGAAGAGCCGCACTTCGGCCAACGTCATGGAACGCTACCTGCTCAAGGAAACCGGCACCGTGCTGGTGGAAGGCCGTGCCATTGGCCAGCGCATCGGCGCAGGCAAGGTGCGGATCATCAAGGACGTGTCCGAGATGGACAAGGTCCAGCCAGGTGACGTACTGGTTTCCGACATGACCGACCCGGACTGGGAACCGGTGATGAAGCGCGCCAGTGCCATCGTCACCAACCGTGGCGGGCGTACCTGCCACGCGGCGATCATCGCCCGTGAACTGGGGATTCCGGCCGTCGTGGGTTGCGGCAACGCCACCCAACTGCTCAAGGATGGCCAGGGCGTGACCGTCTCCTGCGCCGAAGGCGATACCGGCTTTATCTTCGAAGGTGAGCTGGGCTTCGATATCAAGCAAAACTCCATCGACGCCATGCCCGACCTGCCGTTCAAGATCATGATGAACGTCGGCAACCCGGACCGCGCCTTTGATTTCGCGCAGTTGCCGAATGCCGGCGTGGGCCTGGCCCGCCTGGAATTCATCATCAACCGCATGATCGGTGTGCACCCCAAGGCACTGCTGAACTATGACGGTCTGCCGCTGGACATCAAGGAAAGCGTCGACAAGCGCATCGCCGGCTACAACGACCCGGTAGGGTTCTACGTCGAGAAACTGGTCGAAGGCATCAGCACCCTGGCTGCGGCGTTCTACCCGAAAAAGGTCATCGTGCGTCTGTCGGACTTCAAGTCCAATGAATACGCGAACCTGATCGGCGGCAAGCTCTACGAGCCAGAAGAAGAAAACCCGATGCTGGGCTTCCGCGGTGCCTCGCGATACATCAGCGAAGCCTTCCGTGACTGCTTCGAGCTCGAATGCCGTGCGCTCAAGCGCGTGCGCAACGAGATGGGCCTGACCAACGTCGAGATCATGGTGCCGTTCGTGCGCACCCTGGGCGAGGCGAGCCAAGTGGTGGACCTGCTGGCCGAAAACGGCCTGACCCGTGGCGAGAACGGCCTGCGCGTGATCATGATGTGCGAATTGCCGTCCAACGCCATCCTGGCTGAAGAGTTCCTGGAGTTCTTCGACGGTTTCTCCATCGGCTCCAACGACCTGACCCAGTTGACCCTGGGCCTGGACCGCGACTCGGGGATCATCGCTCACCTGTTCGACGAGCGTAACCCGGCGGTCAAGAAGCTATTGGCCAACGCCATCCAGGCCTGCAACAAGGCTGGCAAGTACATCGGCATCTGCGGCCAAGGCCCTTCGGACCACCCTGACCTGGCCAAATGGCTGATGGAGCAGGGGATCGAGAGCGTTTCGTTGAACCCCGATTCCGTGCTGGAAACCTGGTTCTTCCTGGCTGAAGGCCAAGCGTCCGCCTAAGATCGCGTGGTCAAAAGTGCCGGTCACTCGTTGTGGGTGACCGGCATTCTTATCTGTACAGGGCGGGAATCCTTGCGGACGCCGCCCTTTTTTGTGCAAGAGCATTATGCAAAGCAGCAGCAATCTATTTCCTGTCGCCCTGATCAGCGCTGAACGTCGCGGCGATCTGAGTGAAGACGTCTATCGGCTCAAACCCGGTAACAGCCCGGACGGTACCGTCGAGCTGGCGGTGACCCGTTTGGGCCTGGCCGATGTCCCGGAAAACCGGGGCACGCCGATTATTTTATTGCATGGCAGTTTTTCCAATCGGCGCTTCTGGTATTCGCCCAAGGGCATCGGTTTGGGGGCCTACCTGGCGCGTCGCGGATTTGACGTGTGGATCCCGGAAATGCGCGGCCATGGCTTGTCCAAGCGCAATCACGACTACGCCAGAAACCGTGTCGCCGATTACGCACGCTACGATTTGCCGGCCGTGGGGGCGTTTGTGTCTGAGCAAAGCGGGCAGGTTCCGCACTGGCTCGGGCATTCGCTCGGCGCCACCACCTTGGCAGCGGCCTTGGGCGGGCAGCACTTGGATGCCTCTGCGGTGGCATCGGTGGCGTTGTTCGGCTGCCAGGTCAGTCGTAACCATTGGCCTTTGAAAATCCCACCGGTGCAGTGGGGTGGGCGCTTTATTCTCAAGCGCCTTGGCCACCTGTCCGGCCCGCGCTTCAAGCGTGGGCCCGAGGACGAACCGGCCGGCGTGATGATCGAAGCGATGCGTTGGAACGGCCTGTTTGGCCGGTTTGGCGATGCCGAGCATGACTGGTGGAAAGGCTTGGCGCAGGTCGATGTGCCGCTGTTGGCGGTGAGCGCAGCGGGCGACCGGCAAGACCCGGACTGGGCCTGTCGCAAGCTCTTCGAGCAAGTGGGCAGCGAGCATCGCCAGTACCTGTGCCTGGGGCGTCAGCAAGGTTTCAGCGAGGATTTCGGCCATGTGCAGATGCTGGTCAGCAAAGCCGCCCAGGCCCAAGTGTGGCCATTGGTGGAGCGTTGGTTGAACGACCCGCTGACACCCTTATTCGGCACGCAGCCCGAGGTGGCTGCAACGGTTTGACGAAACGCTCTGCCAGGGGCGTTTCACTCTTGAATGGTTGCGGCTAAGATATGACGCGCCAGGCGCTTCTGGTCATATTCAGTCGCGTAACGTGTATTGCGTTGCGCTGATCGGGGTTTGATCATGGCCGCCGCCAACGCGCAGGCACTTAAAGAATGCCTGTCGCGGGGCGTTTTCTTGATGTACACCGTGGATGTTCGACCTCTTCTTTGATGACAGGAGTTTCTCGATGAACCATTACGTGACCCCCGACCTGTGTGACGCCTACCCGGAGCTGGTGCAGGTAGTGGAGCCGATGTTCAGCAACTTCGGTGGCCGAGACTCCTTTGGCGGCGAAATTGTCACCCTCAAATGCTTCGAGGATAACTCCCTGGTCAAGGCGCAAGCCGATCTGCCGGGCGCTGGTAAAGTGCTGGTGGTCGACGGTGGCGGTTCCCTGCGCTGCGCGCTGCTGGGTGACATGATTGCCGAGAAAGCCGCGAAAAACGGTTGGGAAGGGCTGGTGATCTACGGGGGTATCCGTGACGTCGACGTCATCGCCCAGACCGACCTGGGCGTGCAGGCCCTGGCCTCGCACCCGAAAAAAACCGACAAGCGCGGCCTTGGCGACCTGAACGTGGCGGTGACATTCGGCGGCGTGACGTTCCGCCCCGGTGAGTACATTTACGCCGACAACAACGGGGTGATCGTGTCGCCCAGCCCACTGAAAATGCCTGAATAAGCTGCCGTAACCGATTGGGGTGAGGATGTTCGAAGAAGAAAACGCGCAATGGGGGCTGGTGCATGCCCTGGTGCTGGACGGTAAAGGCGGTGCGCGTTCGATTGCCCGGACTGAGCTCGACGATTTGCAGTTGCAGCCCCAGGAAAGCCTGTGGCTGCACTGGGATCGCAGCCATCCTCAAACCCAGACCTGGCTGCGTAAATCCAGCGGCCTGAGCGAGTTCGCCTGTGACCTGCTGCTGGAGGAGAACACTCGTCCACGCCTGTTGCCGCTGCCGGACGCCGAATTGCTGCTGTTTCTGCGCGGGATCAACCTCAACCCCGGCGCCGAGCCCGAAGACATGGTGTCGGTGCGCATCTTCGCCGCTGCCAACCGAGTGATCTCGTTGCGTTTGCGCCCCTTGCGCGCCACCGATGAGTTGCTGGTGCAACTGGCAGACGGCAAAGGCCCCAAGACGGCATCCGAGCTCATCCTTTATATGGCTCAGTACCTGACCAATAAAGTGCAGGATCTGGTCGCTGGCTTGTCTGAAATCGTCGATTCCGAGGAAGAAAATCTCGATGCCGACGAACGGTATACCCCGGAGCACGGCAGCGTTCTGCAGATCCGTCGAAGAGCCGCCGGACTCAAGCGCTTCCTGGCCCCCCAGCGGGATATTTTCGCCCAACTGACACGCATCAAATTGGCGTGGTTCTGCGACGACGATGCCGACTATTGGAATGAATTGCACAACAGCCTGACCCGTTACCTGGAAGAGCTGGAATTGGCCAGAGAGCGCGTGGGGCTTGTGCTTGAGGCCGAAGACCGGCGCTTGAGCCTGCGCATGAACCGTACCATGTACCGCTTCGGGATCATCACCGGGATCTTCTTGCCGATGAGTTTTCTCACCGGTCTGCTCGGTATAAATGTGGGGGGCATCCCGTTCTCCGACAGCCCTTATGGATTCATGATTGCGTGCCTGTTGATGGTGTCTGTGGCACTGGGGCAATGGTGGCTGTTTCGACGATTGCGCTGGGTTTGACCTGAATATGACCTGAACGTAAGAAAGGGCCGATGTGACCCGATGAATTTTACCCTCGTCTTTTAAATCACTTGCGAGAGGTCTCTATGCACGATCCGTTCGAACAGTCTTTGCGTGACATGCTCAATGCTTCGCCATCCAACCGTGATGACGATGCTTGCCTGGGTCGCGTACTGAAAACCGCCAACCGTCAGGTAGGTGCGGGTGACCTGTTCGGTCTGCTCGGGCGTTGGTTGCCGGCATTGATGATGGCCCTGAACAACGGTTCGGCCCATGTGTCACCGGTTTCCCGTCGTAAACCTCTTGCTAGCACTGCTGATAAGGCTGATTGAATATGGAACTTGATCTCTGGACCCAGAGCCTGGTCACCGCGATGACCGCATTGTGGACCAAGGTGGCGAATTTCATTCCCAACCTGTTTGGTGCCCTGGTCCTGGTATTGCTGGGTTTTGTCGTCGCCAAGCTGCTCGATACCCTGCTGTCCAAATTGCTCGCCAAACTGGGCCTCGATCGCCTGATGGCCGGCACCGGCCTGACCAAGTTACTTGGCCGCGCGGGGTTGCAAGTACCGATTTCGACCCTGATCGGCAAGATCGTCTATTGGTTCGTTCTACTTATTTTTCTGGTTTCTGCGGCACAGTCCCTTGGACTTGAGCGAGTTTCAGCTACGCTCGACATGCTGGCACTGTATTTGCCGAAAGTGTTCGGCGGCGCGCTGGTGCTGCTGGTGGGGGTTTTACTCGCGCAACTGGCCAACGGGCTGGTGCGCGGGGCCGCCGAAGGCGTGGGGTTGGACTACGCGGCGGGCCTGGGGCGAATCGCCCAGGGGCTGGTGATCATCATCAGTATTTCTGTCGCGATCAGCCAGTTGGAGGTCAAAACTGACCTGCTCAACCATGTGATTGTGATTGTTTTGATTACCGTTGGTCTGGCAGTTGCGCTGGCCATGGGGTTGGGAAGCCGGGAAATTGCCGGTCAGATTCTTGCGGGAATCTATGTGCGTGAGCTGTATCAAGTTGGGCAACAGGTGCGTGTGGGCGAGGTCGAAGGGCAAATCGAGGAGATCGGCACAGTCAAGACGACCGTGCTGACCGATGACGGGGAACTGGTGTCGCTGTCTAACCGGATTCTCCTGGAGCAGCAGGTCAGTAGCCGCTAATCCGGCAAATCCTGCTAATGTACGCCGCCGCAAACCCGGGTGACCGGGTTGCAGCGGACATTGACCTGACTGTCGGCACGACTTGTTTTGAATAAAGCCCAAACGCTGTCCACGCGCTATGACCCCCGTGAGCTCTCTGATGAGGAGTTGGTCGCGCGCTCGCACACGGAGCTGTTTCACGTAACACGCGCGTACGAAGAATTGATGCGCAGGTATCAACGCACTCTGTTCAACGTTTGTTCAAGGTATTTGGGGAACGATAGAGACGCGGATGATGTCTGTCAGGAAGTGATGCTCAAGGTGCTATACGGCCTGAAGAACTTCGAGGGCAAATCGAAGTTCAAGACCTGGCTGTACAGCATCACGTACAACGAGTGCATCACGCAGTATCGCAAGGAACGGCGAAAGCGTCGCTTGATGGACGCTTTGAGTCTGGACCCCCTTGAGGAGGCGTCTGAAGAGAAGGCGCCGGCACCCGAGGAGAAGGGCGGACTTGATCGCTGGTTGGTGCATGTGAACCCGATTGACCGGGAAATTCTGGTGCTTCGCTTTGTCGCAGAGCTGGAATTTCAGGAAATCGCTGACATCATGCATATGGGCTTGAGTGCTACAAAAATGCGGTACAAACGTGCTCTTGATAAATTACGTGAGAAATTTGCGGGCGAGACTGAAACTTAGTGCGTAGCAAATATCTCTTACGTGTAGGCAAGTTCTGTTAGACTTGTCGCCGAGTTGTCCCCCGGTTTGTGGGACTGCTTTACAATCACCAGATGGGGATTTAACGGATGAAACTGAAAAACACCTTGGGCTTGGCCATTGGTTCTCTTATTGCCGCTACTTCTTTCGGCGTTCTGGCACAAGGCCAAGGCGCAGTTGAAGGCGAGCTGTTCTACAAGAAGCAGTACAACGATAGCGTCAAGCACATCGAAGACGGCTTCAACCCAGGCGCTCGCATTGGTTACTTCCTGACCGACGATCTGTCGTTGAATCTGTCGTACGACAAGACCAACCACACCCGTTCGAACGACGGCACTGGCAACCAGAAGATCAAAGGTGACACTGGCAGCCTCGTTGCTCAGTACCACTTCGGTCAGGCTGGCGTTGATAGCCTGCGTCCATACGTTGAAGGCGGTTTCGGCCACCAGAGCCGTACCAACGTTAAGGTTGACGGCCACAGCGGTCGCGACCAGACCACTTTCGCTACCATCGGTACCGGCGTGAAGTACTACTTCACCAACAACCTGTACGCTCGTGCTGGTGTTGAAGCTGACTACGGTCTGGACAACGGCAAGTGGGACTACTCCGCACTGGTTGGCCTGGGCGTGAACTTCGGCGGTAACGCTGGCGCAGCTGCTCCAGCTCCTACCCCAGCACCAGCTCCAGAGCCAGTTCCAGAGCCAGAAGCTCCGGTTGCTCAGGTTGTTCGTGTTGAGCTGGACGTTAAGTTCGACTTCGACAAGGCCGTTGTTAAGCCTAACAGCTACGGCGACGTTAAAAACCTGGCCGACTTCATGGCTCAGTACCCAGCTACCAACGTAGAAGTTGCTGGTCACACTGACTCCGTAGGTCCAGACGCTTACAACCAGAAGCTGTCCCAGCGTCGTGCTGACGCTGTTAAGCAAGTCCTGGTTAAAGACGGCGTTGCTCCTAGCCGTGTAACTGCTGTTGGTTACGGCGAATCCCGCCCAGTTGCTGACAACGCAACTGAAGCTGGTCGCGCTGTTAACCGTCGCGTAGAAGCGTCGGTTGAAGCTACCGCTCAGTAATTACTGAGTAGTAAAGAAAAGCCCGGCTCAGGCCGGGCTTTTTTTCGCCTGGGATTTGCCTCAGGCGCTAGCTGCAGTGGCGATGCTAGCCATCTGTGCGGCGCCGGCAACCTGGCCAATCACCAGGATGGCCGGGCTTTTCAGTGCAAAGGCTGTTGCGGCTTCATGCATGGCCGCCAGAGAGCTGCGGCATTCGCGTTGTTGGGGCAATGAAGCGTTTTCGATCATCGCCACCGGCATATCCGCAGCCATGCCGCCGTTGAGCAACTGTTCGCGGATTTCTTCAAGCTTGGCCACGCCCATATACACCACCAGCGTGGTGCCACCCTCCGCCAGTGCGCGCCAGTTCAGGCTGCTGTCATCTTGGGTATGCGCGGTGACCAAGGTCACTCCACGGCTCACGCCACGCAAGGTCAACGGGATATCGCATTGGGTCGCTCCCGCCAGCCCTGAGGTGATGCCATTGACCAATTCGACCTCGACTCCGCGCTCGCGCAGCCAGGTTGCCTCCTCGCCACCGCGGCCAAAAATACACGGGTCACCGCCTTTAAGGCGTACCACGCACTTGCCCTGGCGTGCATAACGCAACATCAGTCGGTGAATAAACTCCTGCGGGGTGGAGCGACAGCCCCCACGCTTGCCAACGGTAATCACCCGGGCGCTGGCGCAGTGTTCCAGTACTGCCGGGTTGACCAAGTCATCAATCAGCACAATATCCGCTGCATGCAGAGCCCGGACCGCCTTGAGGGTCAGCAACTCCGGATCACCCGGCCCTGCGCCTACCAGCCATACTTTTGCGCTCATGTTGTTCCCCTTACACACTGATGGCGATTGGCTGCGGGTTGCTGGCCAAAAGACGTTTGATTTCCGGCACGCAGGAGCCGCATTGGGTGCCGCAGCCCAGTGCCTGTTTGAGGCCATCCAGGTCCAGGCCACTGCCGATACCGGCACACACGGCGTTTTCGCTGACGTTCTTGCAGTTGCACACAATCTTGTTGCTGGCCGTGGTACCGCCCGGTGGCGCGCTCAAGGGCGCCAGCAACCAGCGCCGCAGTTGCTCGTCGGCCCGGCCTTCCAGCCACAGGCTTTGCAGCCAGTGACGGGCCAGGGTTTCGCCGGCCAGGCGCAGGGCGGTGATGCGGCCTTTCTCGATTTTCACGCGCTTGCCGATTGAGCGGCGCGGGTCGTCATAGGCCATTACCGGGCCGTCATTGAGGCCGAGCAGGTGGTCGATGCGGGTCAACAGTTGCAGGTCGGGCGCCTCGGTATGCGCGGCGCGCACCAGCAGTGCGGGGCGTTCACGGCCAGCCAGGCTCAGGCTGACGTAGGCAAAGGTTTCACACAGTGGGCGCAAGGCTTCGAAGTGCTGCTGCACATCGCCTTCGATCAGCGCAAACAGCTGCCATGGCAGTTGCACTGCTTCCAGGCGCACGCCGCTGTGCTTGAGCTCCGGCTGCTTGGACAAAGGGTCGAACGCCGGTTGCGTGAGGGTATTGACGCCGCCCTTGAGAAAACGGTCGCCCCAGTGCATGGGCAGGAACGCTTGGCCGGGGCGCACACTGTCATCGCTGCCGACGGCGACGATCACGCTGCCGCGACGGCTTTTCAGGCTGACCAGGTCACCCTCTTTGAAACGGTGACGGCGCAGTTCGTCCGGATGCAGGCTCAACAGCGCCTCATTGACGTGCCCGAACAACTGCGCCGCCGTGCCAGTGCGGCTCATGCCGTGCCATTGGTCACGCAAGCGGCCGGTAATCAGGGTCAGGGGGAATCGCGCATCGCGCTGTTCCTTGGCAGCGCGATAAGGCTCGGCGACAAACTGCGCCCGCCCAGTGTCAGTGGGGAAAATACCGTCGGTGTACAAGCGCGACGTACCCGCCTGCGCACCCTCGGGAAACGGCCACTGCTGCGGGCCGAGCCGGTCGAGCAGGGCATGGCTGATGCCGGTCATATCCAGGTCACGGCCTTGGGTCAGTGGCTTGAATTCATCAAACAGCTGCGCCGCTTGCTCAAAGGCGAACAGGCTCGGCAACCCTGGGCGCAGACGGCGCTCCAGGCGCTGGGCGAAATCCACCGTGATCGCCCAGTCCGCGCGTGCTTCACCCGGTGGGTTGATGGCGCGGCGCACGTGGGAAATACGCCGCTCGGAGTTGGTCACCGTGCCGTCTTTTTCACCCCAACTGGCGGCGGGCAGTAGCAGGTCGGCATAGGCGGCGGTTTCGGTGGTACGAAACGCTTCCTGCAACACCACGAAGGGGCACGCTGCCAAAGCGGCGCGCACCGCGTTCTGGTCGGGCAGGGATTGGGCGGGGTTGGTACAGGCGATCCACAACGCCTTGATCTTGCTAGCCTGCACCTGTTCAAACAGCTCGATGGCGGTAAGGCCGGTAGTCGCCGGCAGTTGCTCCACGCCCCAATAGGCCGCCACCTCAGCGCGGTGTGCAGGGTTGGCCGCGTCGCGGTGGCCCGGCAGCAAGTTGGACAGGCTGCCGGTTTCGCGCCCGCCCATGGCGTTCGGTTGGCCGGTCAGGGAAAACGGCCCGCAGCCCTGCCGGCCAATGGTCCCCGTGGCTAAATGCAGGTTGATCAGCGCACTGTTTTTGGCGCTGCCAGCGGTGGACTGGTTAAGGCCCATGCACCACAGCGACAAAAAGCTGCTGGAGGTGCCGACCCACTGCGCACACAGGCGCAACTGTTCGACGCTGATACCGCACAGCTGCGTGACCATCTGCGGCGTGTAGTCATGCACCAGGCGCTTGAGATCGGCCAGGCCGTCGGTGTGGGCCTGGATAAACGCGCGGTCCACCCAGTCTTCCCACAGCAACAGATGCAAAATCCCGTGGAACAACGCCACATCCGTGCCCGGCAAGATGGCCAAGTGCAGGTCGGCCAAGTCGCAGGTGTCGGTACGCCGAGGGTCAATCACCAGCACTTTCATCTGCGGGCGTTGCGCCTTGGCTTGCTCCAGGCGTCGGAACAATACCGGGTGGGCGTAGGCCATATTACTGCCGACGATCATCACGCAGTCGCTGTTTTCCAGGTCTTCATAACTGCACGGCGGTGCATCGGCGCCCAGGCTGCGCTTGTAGCCGACCACCGCCGAAGACATGCATAGCCTAGAGTTGCTGTCGATATTGTTGGTGCCCACCAACGCCCGCGCCAACTTGTTGAAGCTGTAGTAGTCCTCGGTCAGCAGTTGCCCGGAGATATAGAACGCCACGCTGTCGGGCCCGTGCTCGGCAATGGTATCGGCGAACACGTTGGCCGCGTGGTCCAGGGCGGTGTTCCAGTCGGTGCGAGTGCGTGCTAGTGCTTTGCCCAAGCGCAATTGCGGGTAAAGCGCACGGGCGCTCAAGTCGCCGGTCAGGTGCAGGCTCGCACCTTTGCTGCACAACTTGCCGAAGTTGGCCGGATGGCTGGGGTCGCCTTGCACCCCCAGGATCTGTTCGCCGTCATGCTCGATCAGCACGCCGCAGCCCACCCCGCAATAACAGCAGGTGGACGCGGTGGTCTGGCGGTTCATCAACCCGCGTCCCGCAGGGCCAGCATCACCCGGCCGTTTTCGACCCGGGCCTGGTGATGGTGGGCGCAGCCGATATCCGGGGCCTGGGCTTGGCCAGTCGCCAGGTCGATCTGCCAGTTGTGCAGCGGGCAGGCCACCCGCTTGCCGTAGATCAAGCCTTGGGACAGCGGCCCGCCTTTGTGTGGGCAGCGGTCGTCGAGGGCAAAGACCTCATCGTCACTGGTGCGAAAAATCGCAATGTCACCTTTCGGCCCGCTGATGATGCGCGAGCCCAGGGCATTGATTTCATCGAGGGCGCAGATATCCAGCCAGTTCATAGCGAGACCTCCAGTTGTTTGACGGGGATCACGTCGAATTCCTTTTTCAGCAGCGGCTGTTCCAGGCGTTCTTTCCACGGGTCCTGCTCGAATGACAACGAGAACTGCAGACGCTCATTGAGGGCCTGGCGGCGGGCCGGGTCTTCCAGCACAGCCTTCTTGATATGCTCCATGCCCACCCGCTGCAGGTAGTGCACGGTGCGCTCCAAGTAGAAGGCTTCTTCGCGGTATAGCTGCAGGAATGCGCCGTTGTATTCGCGTACTTCCTCGGCGGTTTTCACCTTGACGAAGAACTCCGCGACTTCGGTCTTGATCCCGCCGTTGCCACCGATGTACATCTCCCAGCCCGAGTCGACACCGATAATGCCTACGTCCTTGATGCCCGCTTCCGAGCAGTTGCGTGGGCACCCGGAGACCGCCAACTTGACCTTGTGGGGCGACCACATATTGAACAGGTCATGCTCCAGCTCGATGCCCAGTTGCGTCGAGTTCTGCGTGCCAAACCGGCAGAACTCGCTGCCCACACAGGTTTTGACGGTGCGGATGGATTTGCCATAGGCATGCCCGGACGGCATATCCAGGTCCTTCCATACCCCTGGCAAGTCCTGTTTCTTGATACCGAGCAAGTCGATGCGCTGGCCGCCGGTGACCTTGACCATCGGCACGTTGTACTTGTCGGCCACATCGGCGATGCGGCGCAGCTCCGAAGGATTGGTCACGCCGCCCCACATCCGTGGCACCACAGAATAGGTGCCGTCTTTTTGAATATTGGCGTGGGCCCGTTCGTTGATCAGCCGCGATTGCGGGTCGTCCTTGGCTTCGCCGGGCCAGGTGGAGATCAGGTAATAGTTGAGGGCCGGGCGGCAGGTGGCGCAGCCATTGGGGGTGCGCCAGTTCAAGTAGCGCATGGTGCTGTCGATGGTCAGCAGGTGCTGCTCGCGAATGGCCTGGCGGATCTGCCCGTGGTTGAGGTCGCTGCAGCCGCAGATGGCTTTTTCACTTTTGGGCTTGACGTCGGCGGCGCCGCCCACGGTGTTGATCAGGATCTGCTCGACCAGGCCAGCACAGGAACCGCAGGAGCTGGCGGCCTTGGTGTGTTTTTTCACCTCATCGACACTGAACAACCCTTGTTCCTGGATCGCCTTGACGATGGTGCCCTTGCATACGCCATTGCAGCCGCAGACTTCGGCGCTGTCGGCCATGCTCATGGCTTTGTCCTGGCCTTGGTGGCCGACATCGCCGAGTGCATTTTCACCGAACATCAGGTGATCGCGGATTTCACCGATGGCGTGGTTCTCACGGATCTGGCGGAAATACCAACCGCCATCGGCGGTATCGCCGTACAGGCAGGCGCCGACCAGAATGTCGTCCTTGATCACCAACTTCTTGTACACGCCGCCAATCGGGTCGGAGAGGGTGATGGTCTCGGTGCCTTCGCCACCCATGAAGTCGCCGGCGGAGAACAGGTCGATGCCGGTGACTTTCAGCTTGGTCGAGGTCACCGAGCCCTTGTAAGTGGCAAACCCCAGTTGGGCCAGGTGGTTGGCGCAGACCTTGGCCTGTTCGAACAAGGGCGCCACCAGGCCATAGGCGATGCCGCGATGGCTGGCGCATTCACCGATGGCATAGATGCGCGGGTCGTAGGTTTGCAGGGTGTCGTTGACCAGGATCCCACGGTTACAGGGAATGCCGGACTTTTCCGCGAGTTCGGTGTTGGGGCGGATGCCGGCAGCCATCACCACCAGGTCGGCGGGGATGATGTCGCCATTTTTGAACTGCACCGAGCCGACGCGGCCATTGCCGGCATCGTGCAGGGCCTGGGTTTGCTCACACAGGCGAAACACCAGGCCGCGGCTTTCCAGTTCGGTTTGCAGTAGCTGGCCGCTGGTCTTGTCCAGTTGCCGCTCCAGCAGCCATTCACCGATGTGCACCACCGTCACGTGCATGCCGCGCAGCATCAGGCCATTGGCCGCTTCCAGGCCGAGCAGGCCACCGCCGATTACCACTGCGTGCGTGTGGGTCTTGGCGGTGTCGATCATCGCCTGGGTGTCGGCGATGTCGCGGTAGCCAATCACGCCCTGCAGGGTATTGCCGGGAATCGGCAGGATAAACGGCGTGGAACCGGTGGCGATCAGCAGGCGATCGTACTCGGCCTCGGTGCCGTCTTCGGCGATGACTTTGCGCTTGACCCGATCGATCTGCACCACCTTGCGGTTGAGCAGCAACTTGACGTTGTTGTTCAGGTACCAATCCAAGTCGTTGAGCACGATCTCTTCGAAGGTTTGCTCACCGGCCAGTACCGGCGACAGCAGGATGCGGTTGTAGTTGGTGTGAGGCTCGGCGCCGAACACGGTGATGTCGTACAGCTCGTTGCTCAGCTTGAGCAGTTCTTCCAGGGTGCGAACCCCGGCCATGCCGTTGCCGATCATCACCAGTTTGAGTTTTTTCATGTCGTTCTCCGCAATGGCTCGACAAATCGTGCGCAAACAAAAAAGGCGTCCCCGCTAGTCAGCTAGCGAGGACGCCTTTGTCCTGGTCCCGTTCTCTCGGGAAGCTCGGCCCTTCGTCGTTGAAGGAGCGGCTATATGTGGGGTGTTGGGAAAGCTAATGCAGCAGCTGTGCCAAGTCCCTATAGCCCCAGTTTTACTGGGCGTTTACACGCAGAACCGGCGGATTCTGCCCGTTAGTGGTGCAGCAGCCAGTACAACAGCACCAGATTGAGCAGCATTGAAGCCACCGCCAGGGTTTGCCAGACCTTCAAGGGTTCGCGTTCGAGCAAGGGCCGTGGGCGTAGGCTCAATTCGCGGCGATCGGCCTGCTCCAGCACCAACAGCCATTCTTCGGCGGTTTCATAACGTTGGGCCGGGGCAGCGGTCACCGCCCGTTCCAGGCTGTGTGGCAACCACTCTGGCAAGTCGGGGCGATAACGGCTGGCGCTGACGGGCTGGGAAAACCTGGGCCGTTGGAAAGCCTCGATTTCACCGTAGGGGTAATGCCCGGTCAGCAGGTAATACAAGGTCACGCCGACGCTATACAAATCCTGTTGCGCCGTAGGCTGCTCGCCAGCGAACGCCTCGGGCGCGATAAAACTCGGGGTGCCGGGCAGCAGGTGGGCACGGTCCTCGGAGAGCCCGGGGCAATAGGCCAGGCCGAAGTCCAGCACCCGCAGTTCGCCATCTTCTCCCAGCAGCAGGTTTTCCGGCTTGATGTCGCGGTGCAGGATCTGCCGGCGATGCAGCAGGCCCACGGCACGCAGCAAGCGTTCGGCAATCGACTGCCACTGCGCCAGTGGCAGCGGGCCCTGCTGTTGGAACAGTTGGGCCAGGGTTTGTCCGGTGTATTCGCGCATCACGTAGTACAAATGCTGACGACCGCTGGCGGCATGCACTTCGGGAAAGGCACGGCCTGCGACCCGGCGCAGAAACCATTCCTCCGATAACAAGGCCTGGGCCGCATCGGTATCCTCGCAACGCAACGGCAAGGTTTTGAGCAGCCAGGCTTGCCCCTGGGCGTCGTGCACGCGGTACAGCAGCGACTGCCGACTCTGCGCCAACACGCTTTGCACCTCCCAGCCTTCAAAGGTTTGCCCGACTTTCAGCGGTGGCGGCAGTGGCCATTGCTGCAACTGCACCAGGGCGTCGCCGAGGGTGGCGGCGCCGAGTTGATCGATGCGCACCAGCAAGGCGCTGGCGTTGTCTTGGCTACCGGCCAGGTGAGCGGCGTTGACCAGGGTGCTGACGGCCAGGTCGAGGTCGTTTTGCTCGCGCAGGATCGCGCCAATGCTGTGATCGCCCAGCGTGGCCCACACCCCATCGCTGAGCAGCAGGAAACTTTCGCCCTCGCGCAGTTGGCCATCGAGGAAGTCCAGCACCAGGTGCTGATCCAGGCCGAGGGCGCGCTTGAGCACATGCTGCATGCCCGGCTGTTCCCACACATGGTCTTCGCTGATGCGCTGCAACTCGCCGTCGAACCAACGATACGCCCGGCAATCACCGACATGGGCCAGGGTGAAACGTCGGCCGCGAAACACCAGGGCGCTGAGGGTGGTGAGCAACGGCTGCCCGCCGCCGTTGGCTTGCAACCAGCGATTCTGCGCCAGTAACAGACGCTCCAGCGCCTGGGCCACGCCCCAGGTCTGCGGCGTGGCGTAGTAGTCCAGGGCCAGGGCCTGCAGGGTCGAGCGTGCGGCCAAGCCCCCGTCGGCGCATTGGCTGACGCCGTCGGCCAATGCGCACAGGTAGCCTTTGCTCGCGGCCAGTTCCGCCATGGGCGTGACCACCCGCAGCGCATCCTGGTTCTCGCTGCGCGGGCCGATGGCACTGGCCTGGGCGACGCTCAGTTGTAAGCTCATCAGACGCGAGCGGCGGTCACGGCGGCCGAACCCCAGGTGGTTCTCCAGCGCCGTTTTACCCCATGCAGGCCGAACCAGGCCAGCACACCAAGGCTGGCGAACAACCACAGGGCCAGTTGATAGCTGCCGGTGCTCTGCTTGATGGCGCCCATGCCCGCTGCGAGGGCGAAGCCGCCGATGCCACCGGCCATGCCGATCAGGCCGGTCATGACGCCGATCTCACTGCGAAAACGCTGCGGCACCAGTTGGAAGACCGCGCCATTGCCGGCGCCCAGGCCGAGCATGGTGCAGACGAAAAGCGCCAGCGCCGCGTAGGAACTGGGCAGGTTGAACCCCACTGCCGCAATGCAGATCACCGCCACGCTGTACATGCCGAGCAAGGTTTTGATCCCGCCGAACCGGTCTGCCAAGGCGCCGCCCAATGGGCGCATCAGGCTGCCGCCGAACACACAGGCGGCGGTGTAGTAGCCGGCGGTCACCGGGCTCAGGCCGTACTGGTCGTTGAAGTAGCCGGGCAGGGCGCTGGCCAGGCCGATAAAACCGCCGAAGGTCACGCTGTAGAAGAACATGAACCACCAACTGTCGCGGTCGCCCAGGGCCTTGAAGTAGTCAGCCATGGCTTTGGCTTTTGGCCGCTGAGGGGCATTGCGCGCCAGCCAGGTGAACACAATCAGGGTCAGCACCAGTGGGATCAGCGCAAAGCCGAACACGTTGCTCCAACCAAACGCGGCCGCCAGCACGGGCGCCAAAAGCGCGGCAAACACGGTGCCGGAGTTACCGGCGCCGGCGATGCCCATGGCCTTGCCTTGGTGCTCTGCCGGGTACCACTGGGACGCCAAGGGCAGGGCGACCGCAAAGGACGCGCCGGCCATGCCCAGGAACATGCCCAGCAACAGCGCTTGTTCGTAGCTGTGGATCCCCAGTTTCCAGGCGCAGAACAGCGCCACGATCACAATCACCTGGCCAATCAGCCCGGCCGTCTTGGGCGACAGCTTGTCGGCCAGCATCCCCATCAAGAAGCGCAGTACCGCGCCCGCCAGGATCGGGGTGGCCACTACCAGGCCACGCTGTTGGGTGGTCAGGTGCAAGTCAGCGGCAATCTGCACCGCCAGGGGGCCCAGCAGGTACCAGACCATGAAACTCAGGTCGAAATACAGGAACGCGGCAAACAGAGTCGGGGTGTGCCCGGATTTCCAGAAGCTTGATTTCATCACGCACCTCAACGGTTGGGGGTCTAGAAACGAAAAAACGCCGCCACCGGGTTCGCGAGGGCAAACCGGGTGGGCGACGTCTTTGTCGTGGAGGGGGCAACCGCCGTTGGCTACCTGTGATAATTCTTTAGCAAGAGCTGAGCCACATCAGCCGAGCAACTCACTCATGGCAATAATCTGCTCTGCCACCTGGATCAGTTTCTGTTGACGGCTCATGGCCTGGCGGCGCATCAGGGTGTAGGCCTCTTCTTCGTTACAGCTCTTCATCTTCATTAGCAGGCCCTTGGCCAACTCGATACGCTTGCGTTCGGCCAGTTGCTGGTCGCGGGCATGCAGCTGGGCGCGCAGGGCCTGGTCACTCTCGAAACGCGCCATGGCCACATCGAGGATCGGTTGCAGGCGCTGGGCCTGGATGCCTTCGACGATATAGGCACTGACGCCGGACTTGATAGCCTGGCGCATCACAGTCGGGTCGTGCTCGTCGGTGAACATCACGATGGGCCGCGGCTGATCGCGGCTGACCAGCACCACTTGCTCCATCACATCGCGCCCGGGTGACTCGGTATCGATCAGGATCACATCCGGGCGCACTGTTTCGACGCGTGCGGGCAGGTCGATGGTCAAGCCGGACTCATCGATCACCTCGAAGCCGGCCTCGGTCAATGCGGCCTTGAGGCGCCCGACCTTGCGCGGGGTGTCGTTGATCAACAGGATTCGCAGCATAGTCGGGCTCCTGTCAGCGCAGCGCTTGGCGGTTGGCGTCATCGGCCAGGGCATGCAGGTGGAAGCTGCGCGCATAGCCGGCGGGGTCGCTGCCGTCCCAGGTCTTGCCGTCGAGCAACTGGCTGCGGCGCATGTCCGAGTCGCCTGCGGTGATGCCCAGCGCCTCGGCCGCCTGGCGGTACAGCGCCAGTTGCTGCACCTGCCGGGCGACGCCCAGGTAGTCCGGGTCTTCACGTAGCAAGCCCCAGCGCCGGAACTGGGTCATGAACCACATGCCATCGCTGAGGTACGGCAGGTTCACCTCGCCGTCGGCGAAAAAGCGCAGCGCATGGGGATCCTGCCATTGGTTGCCCAGGCCATCCTCATACTGCCCCAGCAAGCGCGGTTCGATGCAGGCCACAGGCGCATCGAGGTATTCAGGGGCGCTGAGCAACTGGGCGGTAGAGCGACGGTTTTCACGGCTCTGCTCGATAAACCGGCTGGCCTCCAGGATCGCCATGACCAGCACACGCGCGGTATTGGGGTAGGCGTCAACGAAGGCTTGGGTGCAGCCCAGGACTTTTTCCGGGTGGTCCGGCCAGATCGCCTGGCTGGTCGCCAGGGTAAAGCCCTGGTTCTGTTGCACTGCGCTGGCGCACCAGGGTTCACCCACGCAAAGGCCGTCGATACGTCCGGCTTGCAGGTGCGCCACCATTTGTGGCGGCGGCACTACTACGCTGTTCACGTCTTGCAAGGGATGAATGCCTTGGCTCGCCAGCCAGTAATACAACCACATGGCGTGGGTGCCGGTGGGAAACGTCTGGGCGAAGGTCAGTTTTGTCCGGCTTTGGTGCACATGGCGCTTCAACGCCTCAGGAGTGATCACCCCTTGCTGTTGCAGGCCATGGGACAGGTTGATGCCCTGGCCATTCTGGTTCAGCCCCATCAGCACCGCCATGGGGCTGGGGGCGACGCCGCCGATGCCCAGGTGTACGGCATAGATCAGCCCGTAGAGACTGTGAGCAGCGTCCAGTTCACCGCTGACCAGCTTGTCGCGCAGGTTGGCCCAGGACGCTTGGCGCTTGAGGTTGAGTGTGAGGCCGTAGGGTTGGGCGAAGCCCTGTGTGGCGGCGACCACCAGCGAGGCGCAATCGGTCAGGGCCATGAACCCCAGGTCCAGGCTGCTCTTTTCCGGGGCATCGCTGCCGTTTACCCAAGCCAGCGGATCGTTCATCAATACCTGCCTTTTTCTGAAAAAAAAGCGCCGTTTCCCAGGTTAGCGTTTAGGCCATTGCAGGGGAACGACGCCTTTGTCCGTAGGCCCGTGCCGCCGTTGGTGCGAGCCTGATACAGAGTGCTTAGCAAGGCACATGCCATGGGTGGGGCGGTGCAACTGGCCGTCAACTTTCCATCATGATTGAACCTCTTGCGCCTCGCAGTATGGCCGCTTCTTCAGGCCAGACCGCCAGGCATACCCACGGTGCACGCTGATTTGCTCGCAACCTTCAATTGCCGCTGGCTGTACAGCGCGCTGCTGTGCGCCGTGCTGTTGCTGGGCAGTCGCACGGCCTGTGGTGAGGCGTTGCAGCTCTACGCCGCCGACGACGCGAGAAGCTCGGCGGTAGTGCTGCGGCATATTTCCGTCAACACGCTACGCGGCATCATGCGCCGTGCGGGGCTGGATGAGCCGCGCTACCCACTGCGTGAACATGGCGGGCGTACGTTCTACGTAACCGGGCCTTCAAGTTATGTCGACCAGGTGTTGCGCCTCGCCCAACGGATGGACCGGCCCCCTCGCAAGATGCCAGAGCGCGCCCCGGTATTCGGCGTGGTGAAAGTGATCAATGTCCTCGTGGACGATCACCTGCAGGGCGCGGGCGCCAGCAAGGTCCATGTACCGGGCATGGCCTCGATGATCGAAGCTCGGCTATCTGCGGCGCAGAAGGACCAACTGGCCGATGGCCGCCTTGCGTTGATGGCCTATCCGGATACCAACAGTCTGTTGATCAAGGGCCCACCTGCCCAAGTGAAGATTATCGAAAAACTGGTGGCCGAGTTGGATGTCGCCCAGCCGCTGGACGACGCCCCGCCAGGGCAGGCTGGCGTAGGTGGCGATGTACTGCCCTGGATTGGCCCACCTCAGTTGAGCGCCGCGCAACACGAGCGTGTGCGACGTGCGTTCCTGGGAGCGGACCCTGAGTTTTCCCCCTGAAAAAGGCGTTTGTCCATGCACCTGGAAATATTGCTGCAGGAGCAACTGATCAGCCGCAAGCGTTTGGCCGCATTCGCACCGGGGAAGGTGCTGCCCTTGGACCCAGGCGTCACGCGCTGTGTGGAGGTGCGGGTCAATGGACAACTGATGGCAGTGGGAGAGTTGGTGCAGTTGGAGGATCGGCTAGGGGTTGAATTGCAGGAGACGTTTCAGGAGTGGTTGCCGCGATAAGGGTGCGTTTGCGAATTGTCTGACCGGCAGTGGCCAAAAAAAGGCGAATGAATGGGTTTTTTCCTAACGCGGGTCTTCGAGCCGGTTTTTTATAGTCGTGCCAATGGCAGATGAGCTGGTCACACAGTAAGGATTTGAATGTCAGTAGTCGACTACAGAGGTGCGTATGGCCGTCGTGAAGGATGAAGCGACGACGTCCCTGGTTTTCGCGCGTTGGACCTTGCATGGCGACGGCCGGTTGACGGGCGTGGAGGCGGATATTCAGTTGCCTCCCAAGGAGGGGCACGTGCTGCGGTTGCTGCTGGCCTCCGGTGGCGCGCTGATGACCAAGGACCGTTTGCTGGAACTGGCCTGGCCTCGGGGTGAGGTGGCCGAAGAGTCACTTACGCGGTGTATTTATTCCCTGCGCAAGCACTTGAGGGCCGACAAAGGCTTTATCAAGACGATTTATGGCAAGGGCTATCGCTTTACGTGCCCGGTACGCACGGGTGATCAACCCAGGGCAGCGGTGCACGTGTGCGCCGTCTGCGGTCAGGCCGGCAATGTCCAGGGTTAAGGCATGGGGCATAGGCCTGGTGCTTGGGGTATTGATGGGCAGCAGCCAGGCCTGGGCCTTTTGCTGGGAAGAGGCGGCCAGCCGCTACGACCTTGAGCCGGAGTTGCTGCAAGCTATCGCCTCGGTCGAATCGGGTTACCGGGCGCAAGCGATGAATTACACCAACCGCAATGGCACGCGGGATATCGGCTTGATGCAAATCAACAGCATCCACTTGCCGCGCTTGCTCAAGCAGGGCATTACCGAAGAACGGCTGTTGAGCGAGCCTTGCCTGTCGGTGGAAGTAGGCGCCTCGATTCTTGCCGAATTTATCCAGCGGTTTGGCTATAACTGGACGGCGGTGGGGGCTTACAACGTGGGGCCGGGGCCCGGCCCTCAGCGTGAGGCGTTGCGCTTGCGCTACGCCGAAAGGATCTGGGTGCGTTATGAAGCGTTGACGGCGCAACGTCAGTGAGATCAGGTGGCACGCCTCGCATGCAGGCCGCCACCCCGGCTATAATCAGCGCCACCTTTTGCCGCCTCCGAGTCTAGCCCGCCCATGTATACCCTGGCCCGCCAGCTGTTGTTCAAACTCTCCCCGGAAACCTCCCACGATCTGTCCCTGGACCTGATCGGTGCCGGTGGCCGCCTGGGGCTCAATGGCCTGGTATGCAAGGCACCGGCGAAAGTACCCGTGTCGGTGATGGGGCTGAACTTCCCCAACCCGGTCGGGCTGGCAGCCGGCCTGGACAAGAACGGCGCGGCCATCGACGGGTTTGCGCAGTTGGGTTTCGGCTTTGTCGAAATCGGCACCGTCACGCCGCGGCCGCAACCGGGCAACCCCAAGCCGCGCATTTTCAGGCTGCCGGAAGCGCAGGCGATCATCAATCGCATGGGGTTCAACAACCTCGGGGTCGACCACCTGCTGTCGCGGGTTCAGGCGGCGAAGTACACCGGCATCCTGGGTATCAACATCGGCAAGAACTTCGACACGCCCGTGGAGCGTGCGGTGGATGACTACCTGATTTGCCTGGACAAGGTCTATGCCCACGCCAGCTATGTCACCGTCAACGTCAGCTCGCCCAACACCCCGGGCCTGCGCAGCCTGCAGTTTGGTGATTCCCTCAAGCAACTGCTCGAAGCCTTGCGCCAGCGCCAGGAAGACCTGGCCGTGCGTCATGGCAAGCGTGTGCCGCTGGCTATCAAGATCGCGCCGGACATGAGCGATGAAGAAACCGTACTGGTGGCCCAGGCCCTGGTGGATTCAGGGATGGATGCGGTGATTGCGACCAACACCACCCTCAGCCGCGTGGGCGTCGAAGGCCTGGCCCATGGTGACGAGGCGGGCGGCCTGTCGGGCGCGCCGGTGCGTGACAAGAGCACTCATATCGTCAAGGTGCTGGCGGCCGAGTTGGCTGGGCGTTTGCCGATCATCGCGGTGGGCGGTATCACCGAAGGCAAACACGCGGCTGAGAAGATCGCAGCCGGCGCCAGCCTGGTGCAGTTGTACTCAGGCTTTATCTATAAGGGGCCGGCGCTGATTCGCCAGTCGGTGGATGCCATCGCTGCCTTGCGCTGATCAGGCAATAAAAAGGGCTCCATAAAGGAGCCCCTGGGCCGAAGCCCGCCGCCCGGATGGGGCGCGCGTGGTTAAGTCGTTACAAAATCAAAGATGTGTGTGTCGCAATTAGATAGATCCCCTGATTAGCCGACGGCGTGAAGTTCGTTGAGTCTGTGGATGCCCGCAGTGCCAGTCATACCGTCCCAGTTGTCGCCGCGTCCTTCTCGCCAGCCGTTGATCCAAGCTTGGCGTACCGACGGTAGAGTAAATGGGCAAAGCTCACGGGATTTTCCATGAACGCCATATTGATATCCGCGTAAAAATGCTCTTTCCAACG
Organism: Pseudomonas salmasensis; assembly: GCF_014268375.2. Taxonomy (NCBI): domain Bacteria; kingdom Pseudomonadati; phylum Pseudomonadota; class Gammaproteobacteria; order Pseudomonadales; family Pseudomonadaceae; genus Pseudomonas; species Pseudomonas salmasensis. The sequence continues at coordinate 1,856,810 of NZ_CP077083.1, read as the reverse complement.
GATCACGCTTAAGTCTTCTCATAGGGTGTTTCCCTCACTTGTTGACTGTCTAGATATCCTTCGGCCTTGTCCAAGGCCGGGCAGAGTTTTTCTGCCGTTGGTGGGCTCGCTGCCGGCGTGGCGAGCCGATGTGTTGGCACCCTTACGGCGCCAACCTGTGTTGAGTTCTAACCAATAGGTCACATGTATTCAATGATCGTTTTGTCATAAGCACGTAACGATAACGATGCTATAGCCATAAGCTGGGATGGTTATTCGCCCCTTTTATAGGGCAAAGCCAGCTATGATGTGCCCTGTAAAGAGGAAAGGTTTAATCCCTTGGTGAGAATACCCGCCTGTTGCAGTCGGTTATTATTCGACGAAGGGTCGGAATATTTCTTTTTGTTGCGCAACATTCTTCTTCTGCCTCGCCAATAAAGGCTCAAGAGCCCGTCAGACGGGGTGGAACGGCACATTCGTGCCACGCGAGCACTCTTCGAGAAAAGTGCTTGATTGAAAACCGAACCGGCGATGCGTCGCCTGTTCACTTATTGCTGAAAAGCCTGGAATGCCCCATGTCGGACCGTTTTGAACTCTTCCTCACCTGCCCCAAGGGCCTCGAAGGCCTGCTGATCGAGGAAGCCGTCGGGCTTGGCCTTGAGGAAGCCCGCGAGCACACTTCGGCCGTGCGCGGCATGGCCGACATGGAAACCGCCTACCGCTTGTGCCTCTGGTCGCGCCTGGCCAACCGCGTGTTGCTGGTGCTCAAGCGCTTCCCGATGAAGGACGCCGAGGATCTTTACCACGGCGTGCTGGACATCGAATGGGCTGACCACATGGTCCCTGACGGTACCCTCGCGGTGGAATTCAGCGGCCACGGTTCGGGCATCGACAACACCCACTTCGGCGCGCTGAAGGTCAAGGATGCGATCGTCGACAAACTGCGCACCCCGACCGGCGAACGTCCGTCCATCGACAAGATCAACCCTGACCTGCGCATTCACCTGCGCCTGGACCGTGGCGAAGCCATCCTGTCCCTGGACCTTTCCGGCCACAGCCTGCACCAGCGCGGCTACCGCCTGCAGCAGGGCGCGGCCCCCCTGAAGGAAAACCTGGCGGCGGCGATCCTGATCCGCGCCGGCTGGCCGCGTATTGCGGCCGAAGGCGGCGCGCTGACAGACCCGATGTGTGGTGTGGGTACCTTTTTGGTCGAAGGCGCGATGATCGCCGCCGACATGGCCCCCAACCTCAACCGTGAACTCTGGGGGTTCACCACCTGGCTGGGCCACGTCCCGGCGCTGTGGAAAAAACTGCACGCAGAAGCCACTGAGCGTGCCGCCATCGGCATGAACAAGCCGCCGTTGTGGGTACGTGGCTACGAAGCCGACCCACGCTTGATCCAGCCTGCGCGCAATAACATCGAGCGCGCCGGGCTGAGTCACTGGATCAAGGTGTACCAAGGCGAAGTCGGCACGTTCGAGCCGCGCCCGGACCAGAACCAGAAAGGCCTGGTCATCTGCAACCCACCTTACGGCGAGCGCCTGGGTGATGAAGCCAGCCTGTTGTACCTCTACCAGAACCTCGGCGAGCGTCTGCGCCAGGCGTGCATGGGCTGGGAAGCGGCGGTGTTTACCGGCGCGCCAGACCTGGGCAAGCGCATGGGTATCCGTAGCCACAAACAGTATTCGTTCTGGAACGGCGCATTGCCGTGCAAGTTGCTGCTGATCAAGGTCAACCCGGATCAGTTCGTCACTGGCGAGCGCCGCACCCCTGAGCAGCGCCAGGCCGAACGTGAGCAAGCAGCTTACGACCAGGCCCCGAGCGAGCCGGCAGAGCGTCAATACAACAAGAACGGCAACCCGATCAAACCCGCCCCGGCCCCTGTGGTGGAGCAAGCGCGCTTGAGCGAAGGCGGGCAGATGTTTGCCAACCGCCTGCAGAAGAACCTCAAACTGTTGGGCAAATGGGCCAAGCGCGAAGGCGTGGATTGCTACCGTGTGTATGACGCCGACATGCCTGAGTACTCCATGGCCATCGACCTGTACCACGATTGGGTGCACGTGCAGGAATATGCCGCGCCAAAATCCATCGACCCGGAAAAAGCCTCGGCCCGCATGTTCGATGCCCTGGCGGCCATTCCCCAGGCACTGAACGTCGACAAGAGCCGTGTAGTGGTCAAGCGTCGTGAGCGTCAGAGCGGCACCAAGCAATACGAGCGTCAGAGTGCCCAAGGTAAATTCACCGAGGTCAGCGAAGGCGGCGTTAAGTTGCTGGTCAACCTCACCGATTACCTGGACACCGGCCTGTTCCTCGACCACCGCCCGATGCGCATGCGCATTCAGAAGGAGGCGGCGGGCAAGCGTTTCCTCAATCTGTATTGCTACACCGCCACCGCCAGTGTGCATGCTGCCAAGGGCGGCGCGCGCAGCACCACCAGCGTCGACCTGTCCAAGACCTACCTGGACTGGGCGCGTCGCAACTTCTCCCTCAACGGCTTTTCCGACAAGAACCGCCTGGAACAGGGTGACGTGATGGCGTGGCTGGAAGCCAGCCGCGATGAATTCGACATGATCTTCATCGACCCGCCGACCTTCTCCAACTCCAAGCGCATGGAAGGCATCTTCGACGTGCAGCGTGACCATGTGCAGTTGCTCGACCTGGCCATGGCGCGCCTGGCGCCGGGTGGCGTGCTCTACTTCTCCAACAACTTCCGCAAGTTTCAGCTGGAAGACAACCTCAGCGAACGCTATGCGGTCGAGGAAATCAGCGACAAGACCATCGACCCGGATTTTGCGCGCAATGCCAAGATCCATCGCGCCTGGAAAATCACCGCCCGCTGATTGCCCCCTGTAGGAGCGAGCTTGCTCGCGAAGATCGTCAACGATACCGCGGATATCCTGGATGAACGCGGTGCCTGTGAGTTTTTCGCGAGCAAGCTCGCTCCTACAGTAAGCCTCTGTGGCGAGAGAGTTTGCTCCCTCGCCCACAATAAGTCCGTGACGGTTTTACGCTGGTCAAACACCCTGCCGATGGCTATAACTTAAGCCCTAGCCAAAGTGACACCCCCGCACACTGGCGCTGTGAGTGTTGCCTATGCCGATGCAAGTCGTTCGCCCGAAAATCCTTGGTTTTATCAGTGAGCAGGCATCGGCTTGGCTGGTGGCATTGGTGGTGTTATCAATCGGTAGCGCGCTGACGGTGGTCGTCGCGTGGGCGACATCCGATTTATATCAGCAACAGGTGCGCCAGCGGTTCCAGTTGCTGGTCAACGAGCGCTACACCCGCATCCAGGAACGTTTCGAAGACCAGGAGCAGCGCCTGGGCAGCTTGCAGCGTTTCTTCGTCAATTCCGGCGAGGTGTCCCGCGCCGAGTTCGACGGTTTCGCCAAACCGCTGTTGTTGCATGCCCGTGCCTATGCCTGGGCGCCACGAATATTTCGCACGCAGCGCAGCCTGTTTGAACAGGACATCTCTCGCCAGCGTGGTATTCCCTTCAGCATCCGCGAACTGAATACCTCCGGTGAGTTGGCGCCAGCGGCCGAACGCGATGAATACATACCGGTGTTGTACAGCCAGACGCAAAGTATGCTGGGCTCGCCGTTGGGCTTTGATCTGCTGGCCCAACCCTTGCGCCGTTCAGTGCTGGAGCGTGCGCAACAAAGCGGCCAGTTGGCGGTGTCGCAACCCATGCAACTGGTGGGGGTGGAACCCGCTTATGCGGCAGGCGTGTTGTTGGTGGCGCCCGTCAGCAAAGTCGCAGATGCCGAGCCTTACGGCTTTGTGATGGCGGTGATCAGCATGCGCCAGCTGGTGGCCGAGGGGTTGCCCAAGCCTAACCGGGACAACCTGGTGATGCAGATCGTAGACACCTCCGACACCCAGCAACGGGTGTTATATGCCTCCAGCAATGCCGTGGGCCGCAGTGGCTTGACGGCTGCGCGCCGCCTCACCCTGGGCGACCATGTCTACGCCCTGAGCCTGAGCGCCAGCGAAGTGTTCGACCGGGCCAACCATTCTTCGATGCACGCCATTCTGGCGATGGGCGTGCTGCTCAGTGCCTTGCTCAGTGCGCTGCTTTACGTGTTGGTCAGCCAACGCCAGCGCGCGCTGAAACTGGTGGAACAACGCACTGTGCAATTACGCGCCCGTGAGCAGGAGTTGCGTGGCGCCCATGGGCAACTGCGCAGCGTGCTGAATGCGGCGACTCAAGTGGCGATCATTGCCACGGACCTGCGCGGCGTGATCAACACCTTCAATGCCGGTGCCGAGCAGATGCTGGGCTTTACGGCCGAGGAGGTGTTGGGGCATATGACCTTGGACCGTCTGCATGTGGCCGCGGAACTCGACGCCCGCGCTGAGCCGTTGAGCAGGGCACTGGGCAAGCGTATTCCAGCGAGCCAGGCGATGCTGGTGGAGAGCCCGGACAGTCAACATGAAGGACGCGAGTGGACGCTGGTACGCAAGGACGGCAGCCAACTGACGGTCAGCATGTTGCCGACCGTGCTCTTGGATGACCATGGCCTGTGGGTCGGGCACTTGGCGATTTACCTGGATGTCACCGAGCAAAAGCGTGCCTATGAGGCCCTTGCCGTACGCGACCGCCTGCTGAAAAAACTCAGCGCCCATGTGCCGGGTGGGATCTTCCAGTTCACCCTGGAGCCCCAGGACAATTGGCGTTTCATCTATGCCAGCGAAGGCATGCGCGATATCTATGAAATCGAGCTGGGCGTGCTGCAGCAGGATGGGAGCACGGTCCTGGAGCGCATTCATCCTTTGGACCTGGAGCGCGTGCGTGCGTCGATACGCCTTTCTGCGTTGCAACTGAGCCATTGGCGCGAAGAGTACCGCGTGCAATTACCCCAGCGAGGCCTGCGCTGGATTCGCGGCGAAGCGACGCCGGAAGAATTGCCGGGCGGCGGTACGCTTTGGCACGGTTATGTGTCGGATATTTCTGATCTCAAACGGGTCGAGGAAGAACTGCGTGCGCTGTCCATCACCGACTCCCTGACAGGGATCTATAACCGGCGCTATTTCCAGGATCGCCTCAAGGGCGAAATGCTCCGGCTCAACCGGGCGTCTGGCGCGCTGTCGTTGATCATGCTCGATATCGACCACTTCAAGCGCATCAACGATCAGCACGGCCATGCGGTGGGCGACGGCGTGCTGCAGGAGTTGTGCAAACGGATCGGCCAACGCCTGCGCCGCACCGATGTATTTTGCCGGCTCGGCGGGGAAGAGTTCGTGGTGCTGTGCCCCAACACCGATGGCGCCCAGGCTTACAGCCTGGCGATGCAGTTGTGGCAGTCGCTGCGTGGTGCGTCGATGGAACCGGTGGGGGTGGTTACCGCCAGTTTTGGCGTGGCCAGTTGGCGGATCGATGAAGGTATCGATGGGTTGCTGCTGCGCGCGGATTCGGCGGTGTATGTGGCCAAGCAGGCGGGCAGGGATCGGGTCGAGGAAGCCCTAATGCCTGTAGGAGCGAGCTTGCTCGCGAAAAAACCATAGACGCCGCGTTTATTCAGGAAACACGCGCTATCGTTGACGTTTTTCGCGAGCAAGCTCGCTCCTACAGGGCAATGCGAGGCTTTAGAGGACCGGCGCGGCGGCAACGGCCTTCGGCTGGCGATACAGGTCCAGCAGCACCTGATCCAGTACCGACGACGCCCCCCAAGGCTTGGAGTCGTTGAGAATCGCCACCACCGCCCAGGTATTGCCATTGTTGTCGCGGCTGTAGCCGGCGATGGCGCGTACGGTGTTCAAGGTGCCGGTCTTCACATGGGCCTCGCCGCGCATTGCTGTGGTTTTCAGGCGTTTACGCATGGTGCCGTCGGTGCCGGCGATGGGCATCGAGCTGATGTACTCCGCCGCATAAGGGCTTTTCCACGCGGCTTGCAGCATGGCCGCCATCTCGCGGGCGCTGACCCGTTCGGCGCGGGACAGGCCGGAGCCGTTTTCCATCACCAGGTGCGGCGCGGTGATGCCTTTCTTGGCCAGCCACTGGCGCACGACGCGTTGCGCGGCCTTGGCATCGTCGCCATCGGCATCGTTGCGAAACTGTGCGCCCAGGCTCAGGAACAACTGCTGGGCCATGGTGTTGTTACTGTATTTGTTGATGTCGCGGATGATCTCCGCCAGGTCCGGCGAGAAGGCCCGGGCCAGTACCTTGGCATCCTTGGGCACCGGTGCCTGGATATCACGGCCTTGGATGGTGCCGCCCAATTCCTTCCAGATCGCCCGCACGGCGCCTGCGGTGTAGGTGGCGTGGTCGAGCAGTGACAGGTAGGTCTGCGAGCTGCAGCCATCACCCAGTTGGCCGCTGACGGTCACGGTCACGCTGCCATCGGCGGCGGTCACCGGGCTGTAGCGCACGTCACCGGTGCACTGTTTGGCGTTGGTGACTTTCACCTGGTTGTCGATGCGAATGCTCGCAATCGGCGGCTCGACCGACACGATCACCCGCCCTGAATCATTGCGGGTCACGAAGCGCAGGGCCTTGAGGTTGACCAGCAAGGCGTCGGGCTTGACCAAGAACGGCTTGTTCTCGTCGTTGCCGTCGTCGTTGAACTCGGGCAATTGCGGCTGGTTGAAGAAGTTGCGGTCCAGCACCAGGTCGCCGGTGACTTGCTGCACGCCATTGGCGCGCAGGTCGCGCATCAGCAGCCAGAGTTTTTCCATGTTCAGCTTGGGGTCACCGCCGCCCTTGAGGTACAGGTTGCCGCGCAACACGCCGCCGCTGAGGGTGCCATCGGTGTAGAACTCGGTCTTCCACTGATGGTTGGGGCCGAGCATTTCCAGGGCCGCGTAAGTGGTGACCAGCTTCATGGTGGAGGCCGGGTTCACCGAGACATCGGCGTTGAAAACCGTAGGGGTACCAGGGCCGTTCAGGGGCAGCATCACCAGGGACAGCGCGGTATTTTGCAGCTTGGCCTTCTGCAAGGCCTGGGCAACGCTGGGTGGCAGGGTGTTATTGACGGGAGCGGCGCAAACGGAAAAGGCCAGGGGCAAGACAACACTGGCAAGTAACACTGAACGCAAAGATTTGATCATAAGAAATAAAACCCTACTGCTGAGGAGGGTGAAAAAGGCGAGGGGTATGGAAGAAAATCCCTCAGTGGTCACGAAAGTGTCGGCATTATGCCCCAAGCTGGCGCCACGTGTAGCTGAACGATAGCTGCTAATCGTGGTTTTTTTGCGCGCATTTGCCCGTCGGTCCCAGAGAGTCGGGCAATTGCCGCCTTAAACTGCTAAAGTGCCGCCCGTTAATACTTATGAGGATTGTTCCAATGGCGACTAACCGTTCCCAGCGTCTGCGCAAAAAACTGTGCGTTGATGAATTTCAAGAGCTGGGTTTCGAACTGAACCTGGACTTCAACGAAGGCCTGAGTGAAGAAGCTATCGACGCTTTCCTCGAAGCATTCATCAAAGAAGCCATGGAAGCCAACGGCCTGGGCTATGTGGGCGGCGATGACTACGGTCTGGTTTGCCTGCAGAAGCGTGGCTCGGTCTCCGAAGAGCAGCGTGCTGCGGTCGAAGCCTGGCTGAAAACCCGTTCCGAGCTGACCAAGGCTGAAGTCAGCCCGTTGCTGGACGTGTGGTATCCGGAAAAGCCGATCAACGCGGCTAAGTGATACTGAAAAAAACGGCGACCTGAGGGTCGCCGTTTTTTTAGGCCTTGCGCCAATTCAGAATCAGCAGCGTCAACACCCCCGCCACAATCCCCCAGAACGCCGACCCGACGGAAAACAACGTCAAGCCTGACGCGGTGACCATAAAGGTGATCAGCGCCGCTTCCCGTTCCTTCGGCTCATTCATGGCGATGCTCAAGCCATTGATGATCGAGCCAAACAACGCCAACGCCGCAATCGACAGCACCAACTCCTTGGGCAGCGCCGCAAAGAGTGCCGCCAGCGTGGCGCCGAACACCCCGGCAATGCCGTAGAACACCCCGCACCACACCGCAGCGGTGTAGCGTTTGTTGCGGTCTTCATGGGCATGGGGGCCGGTGCAGATCGCGGCGCTGATCGCTGCCAGGTTGATGCCGTGGGAGCCGAACGGTGCCAGCACCAATGAAGCCAGACCAGTGGTGGTGATCAACGGTGAAGCCGGCACGGTGTAGCCGTCGGCCCGCAGCACCGCAACGCCTGGCATATTCTGCGAGGTCATGGCCACCACGAACAGCGGGATGCCGATGCTGATGGTCGCCGCCAGCGAGAAGTGCGGCGTGGTCCATACGGGCGTCGCCACTTCCAGATGAAAGCCGCTGAAGTCCAGCAGCCCCATCAGCCCTGACAAGGCGGTGCCGATGAGCAAGGCGGCCAGCACGGCATAGCGCGGCGACAGGCGCTTGATGATCAGGTAGGTGAAGAACATCCCCAGCACCAGCCCGGTGCGGTGCTGGGCGGCGACGAAAATTTCGCTGCCGATCTTGAACAGAATCCCCGCCAGCAGCGCCGCCGCCAGTGACGCCGGAATCCGCTTGACCAGCTTCTCAAAGCTGCCGGTCAACCCGCAGAGCGTCACCAGTACCGCGCAGGTGACGTAGGCACCGATGGCCTCGCCATAGCTTACGCCGCCGAGGCTTGTGATCAGCAGCGCCGCGCCAGGGGTAGACCAGGCAATGGTGATGGGGGTGCGATAGCGCAGGGACAGGCCGATGCTGCACACCGCCATGCCGATGGAAATCGCCCAGATCCACGAAGAAATCTGCGCAGTGGTCAAGCCGGCGGCCTGGCCGGCCTGGAACATCAGCACCAGGGAGCTGGTATAGCCGGTCATCATGGCGATAAAGCCGGCGACGACGGCCGACGCAGAAGTGTCGGCCAGTGGGCGCAAGGGCGCTTGGGTGGCGTCGGTCATGGAGAGGTGTTCCTTTTTACCTGACTCCGCACGCTGTAGGAGCGAGCTTGCTCGCGAAAATCGCCAACGATAACGCGGGCAATCAGATTAAACGCGGCGCCCTTGGGTTCTTCGCGAGCAAGCTCGCTCCTACAGTGGGATGTCGTTCATGGGAAATCGTGGAATCAAGCCTAAACTCAAACGTAACGAGTCATTGCAATACAGCCGAGCCCGCAAACAGCCGTACAGTGTGTTGGCGCAGTGGGTTGTGTACAATGTGCGCTGTTTTTAGGTGATACTTGCCAGCGACACGCTGTTGCCGTATTACCGTTAATTCGCCGTTCTCAAACCCGAGTGCCCATGAACGAACAGTTGCAACCTCTCAAGAAACAACCGCGAGCCGGCAAGGCCGGTCGCAGCGGAACCCAGGACGATATCGTTTATGCGCATATCTTCGAGGCGATCCTTGAACAACGCCTGGCGCCCGGAACCAAATTGAGTGAAGAGGCACTGGGCGAGATCTTCGGCGTGAGCCGCACCATCATTCGCCGCGCGCTGTCGCGCCTGGCCCATGAAAGCGTGGTGCTGCTGCGGCCCAATCGCGGTGCGGTGGTTGCCAGCCCAAGCGTCGAAGAAGCGCGCCAGGTGTTCATGGCCCGGCGTCTGGTGGAGCGGGCGATCACGGAGTTGGCGGTGCAGCACGCCACGGCCGAGCAGTTGGCCGAGTTGCGCCAGATGGTCAACGACGAGCGCGACAGCTTCTCCCGTGGTGACCGTGGCGCCGGTATCCGTCTCTCTGGCGAATTCCACTTGAAGCTGGCCGAAGCCGCGAAGAACGCGCCGCTGATCAGCTTCCAGCGTAGCCTGGTGTCCCAGACGTCATTGATCATCGCCCAGTACGAAAGCGGCAACCGCTCGCACTGTTCCTACGATGAGCACACCCAGTTGATCGATGCGATCGAAGCCCGGGATGCGACGTTGGCGGTGAATTTGATGATGCATCACATGGATCACATCGACAGCAAGCTCAACCTCGATGAAGAGAGCGCGTCGGATGATTTGCATGCGGTGTTTTCGCATTTGTTGCAGACCAAGAAGCCAGGGCGTTCTTCAGTAAAACTCTAGTTTCCCTGGCTCACTGAGAACAAAATTGTGGGAGCGGGCTTGCTCGCGAATGCGGTGGATCAGTCAATATACCTAGAGACTGACACTGCGCATTCGCGAGCAAGCCCGCTCCCACATTTGTTTTGATGGTGTATCCGAAATCAGCGCTGGTGCACGAGCTGCCCGGCTGCATAGGTCTGTAGCACCGTCCGATCATCCCCCAGCGTCATCAGCACAAACAACGTCTCGGCAATGTTATTGGCCTGTTTCAGGCGATAGCTCAGCAGCGGCGTGGCGTTGTAATCCAATACCAAAAAGTCCGCATCGGTGCCCGGCTGCAAGGTGCCGATCTTGTCTTCCAGGCGCAGCGCCCGTGCGCCGCCCAGGGTGGCCAGGTACAGCGACTTGAACGGGCTCAAGCGCGCACCTTGCAACTGCATGACCTTGTACGCTTCGTTCAGGGTTTGCAGCAGTGAGAAGCTGGTGCCGCCACCCACATCGGTGCCCAGGCCCACGTTCAAGTTGTGTTTCTCGGCCATCGGCAGGTTGAACAAGCCACTGCCGAGGAAGAGGTTCGAGGTCGGGCAGAACGCGACTGCCGAGCCGGTCTCTGCCAGCCGTGCGCATTCGTCGTTGCACAGGTGTACGCCGTGGGCAAGCACCGAGCGCTCGCCGAGCAGCTTGTAATGGTCGTAGACATCCAGGTAGCCGTTGCGCTCCGGGAACAGCTCATTGACCCACTCGATTTCCTGCTTGTTCTCGCTGATGTGGGTCTGCATGTACAAATCCGGGTATTCGCCCAGCAACTGCCCGGCCAGCGTCAGCTGTTCCGGCGTGCTCGTAGGCGCGAAGCGTGGCGTCACCGCGTAATGCAGGCGCCCCTTGCCGTGCCAGCGCTCGATCAGCGCCTTGCTTTCCTGATAGCCGGATTCGGCGGTGTCGGTCAGGTAGTCCGGTGCGTTGCGGTCCATCATCACCTTGCCGGCGATCATGCGCAGGTCGAGTTTTTCGGCCGCTTCAAAGAATGCATTCACCGATTGCGGGTGCACGCTGCCGAATACCAGCGCGGTGGTGGTGCCGTTGCGCAGCAGTTCCTTGATGAAGATATCCGCGACTTCTTCGGCGTGAGCCTTGTCGGCAAACTGGCTTTCACAGGGGAAGGTGTAGGTGTTGAGCCAGTCCAGCAACTGTTCGCCATAGGCGCCGACCATGCCGGTTTGCGGCAGGTGGATATGGGTGTCGATCAAGCCGGGGGTGATCAGCGCGTCCTGGTAATGGGTGATGTCGATATCGGCGGGCAGGCTCGGCAGCAGGTCGCTGGCGTGGCCAAGGGCGCTGATCTGGCCGTTGTCGACCACCAGCAGGCCGTCCTCGAAATATTCGTAGGAGGCTTCGATCCCAACCACGGCTGGGTCGGCGATGCTGTGCAGGATGGCGGCACGGTAGGCTTTGCGAGTCAAAGGCATGATCGTCTCGATTTAGATAGCGTGACTGCGGCGCGAAGCCGGCAGCAGTTTGGCAATAGGTTCGGCGCCGGCAAGGTGCTGGCCGAAATTGGCGTTATAGGTGGCGATGATTTCGCCGGCGATGGAGATGGCGATCTCCACCGGAAGCTTGCCCTTGACCTCGGGGAGGCCCATGGGGCAGCGCATGCGCTGTAACTGCGTGGCATCAAAGCCACGGTCACGCAGGCGGTGTTCAAATTTGACCCGCTTGGTTTTCGAGCCGATCAGGCCGAAGTAGGCGAAGTCGTTGCGCTTGAGCAGGGCGGCGGTCAGTTCCAGGTCCAGTGCGTGGTTGTGGGTCATGACGATGCAGTAACTGCCTGCCGGCAAGTCGGCAATTTCGTCGACCGGCTCTTCGCTGACGATTTTACGCACGCCTTGGGGAATGTGCTGCGGGAATTCCTGCTCGCGGGAATCGATCCAGCGCACCCGGCAGGGCAGGCTTGCCAGCAATGGCACCAAGGCACGGCCGACATGGCCGGCGCCAAATACAGCGATATGCGCCTGCGCCTGGCCCATGGGTTCGAACAGCAGCACGGTCACGCCGCCGCAGCACTGGCCCAGGCTGGCGCCGAGGCTGAAGCGCTCCAGATGGGTGTTTTGCTGGCCGCGCACCAACATGTCCCGGGCGATCTGCATCGCCTTGTATTCCAGGTGCCCGCCGCCGATGGTGTCGAAGGCCTGCGCGGCGCTGATGACCATCTTGGAACCGGCGTTGCGCGGGGTGGAGCCGAGTTCTTCGATGATGGTGACGAGCACGCAGGGTTCGCCCTGGTTTTGCAGGGTGGCGAGGGCGCTGATCCAGTTGTCCATGTCTACCTCAACATTTCTGCTGTTAGTTGGCCGCTATCGCAGGCAAGCCAGCTCCCACATTTGATTGGGTTCGCACCTCAAAATGTGGGAGCCGGGCTTGCCCGCGATGGCAGCGCCTGGGTCTAGAGCGAAGCCAATTCAGTGTCAGCCTCGACAGCTTTCACCGCCTGCAACTGCCGCATCTGCTCACACCCCCACAACACCCGCTCCGGCGTGGCCGGCGCATCAATGTGGGGCTGATGGCGATAATCACCGAGGCTCGCCACCGCATCCTTGATCGCACACCACGACGCAATCCCGAGCATAAACGGCGGCTCGCCCACGGCCTTGGAATGGAACACCGTGTCCTCCGGGTTCTTGCGGTTCTCTACCAGCTTCACTCGCAGGTCCAGCGGCATGTCGGCTACCGCCGGGATCTTGTAGCTGGCCGGGCCGTTGGTCATCAGCTTGCCTTTGTTGTTCCACACCAGCTCTTCCATGGTCAGCCAGCCCATGCCCTGTATAAAGCCGCCTTCGACCTGGCCGATGTCGATGGCCGGGTTCAGCGAGGCGCCCACGTCGTGCAGGATGTCGGTGCGCAGCATTTTGTATTCGCCGGTCAGGGTGTCGACGATCACTTCGCAGCAGGCCGCGCCGAACGCGTAGTAGTAGAACGGCCGACCGCGTGACTGGCTGCGGTCGTAGAAGATTTTCGGGGTCTTGTAGAAACCTGTGCTGGAGAGCGATACCTGGGCGAAATACGCCTGCTGGATCAACGCTTCGAAGCTGAGGATCTGCTCGCGCACGCGCACATGGCCGTTGCGAAACTCCACGTCCGCCTCGCTCACGTCGTACTTGCGCGCTGCAAATTCCACCAGGCGCTGCTTGATGGTTTCGGCCGCATTCTGAGCGGCCTTGCCGTTCAGGTCGGCACCGCTGGAGGCCGCGGTGGGCGAGGTGTTGGGCACCTTGTCGGTGTTGGTGGCGGTGATCTGGACGCGGTCGATGTCGACCTGGAACACTTCGGCCACGACTTGCGCCACCTTGGTATTCAAGCCCTGGCCCATCTCGGTGCCGCCGTGGTTCAGGTGGATGCTGCCGTCCGTGTAGATATGGATCAGTGCGCCCGCCTGGTTGAGGAAGCTGGCGGTGAACGAAATACCGAATTTCACCGGGGTCAGCGCCAAGCCCTTTTTCAGGATCGGGCTGTGGGCGTTGTACAGGCGGATCGCTTCGCGGCGCTCAGCGTACTGGCTGCTGGCTTCCAGCTCGGCGGTCATTTCTTCGAGCATGTTGTGCTCGACGGTCTGGTAGTAGTGGGTGACGTTACGCTCGGTCTTGCCGTAGTAGTTGGCCTTGCGCACGGCCAGCGGGTCTTGGCCCAGATGGCGCGCGATGGCGTCCATCACCTCTTCGATGGCAACCATGCCCTGGGGGCCACCGAAGCCGCGATAGGCGGTGTTGGAGGCGGTGTTGGTCTTGCAGCGATGGCCGTTGACCGTGGCGTCGCCCAGGTAATACGAGTTGTCGGCGTGGAACATGGCGCGGTCGACAATCGAGTTGGACAGGTCCGGCGAACAGCCGCAGTTACCCGCAAGGTCCAGGTTGATGCCGTGCAGGCGGCCGTTGTCGTCAAACCCCACGTCGTATTCGATATAGAAGGGGTGACGTTTGCCGGTCATCAGCATGTCTTCGACCCGTGGCAGGCGCATCTTGGTCGGCTGGCCGGTGAGGCGCGCCACCACGGCGCACAGGCACGCCGGGCTGGCGGCCTGGGTTTCCTTGCCGCCGAACCCGCCGCCCATGCGGCGCATGTCCACCACGATTTTGTTCATCGACACATCCAGCACTTCGGCCACCAGCTTCTGCACTTCGGTGGGGTTTTGCGTGGAGCAGTAGACGATCATGCCGCCGTCTTCGGTGGGCATCACCGAAGAGATCTGGGTTTCCAGATAAAAGTGTTCCTGGCCACCGATATGCAAGGTGCCCTGGATGCGGTGCTTGGCGCTTGCCAGCGCTGTGGCCGCATCGCCGCGTTGGTGAGTGTGGCTGTCGAGCACAAAATGCTTGTTGCGAAACGCCTCGACCACATCCAGCACCGGCTCCAGGTCTTCATATTCGATCACCGCCGCCATTGCCGCCTTGCGCGCGGTCTCCAGGTCGCGGGCGGCCACGGCCAGCACCACCTGGCCGACGAACTGCACGGTGTCGATGGCCAGCAGTGGGTCGCCGGGCATCAATGGGCCGATGTCTTTCAGGCCCGGTACGTCTTCGTGGGTGATGACTATGCGTACGCCGTCGAAGGCGTAGCAGGGCGCGGTGTCGATGCTGATGATGCGGGCGTGGGCGCGGTCGGACATGCGCGCATACAGGTGCAACTGGTTGGGAAATTCCAGGCGGTCATCGATGTACTGTGCTTCACCGCTGACGTGCTTGGCGGCGCTGTCATGCTTGACGCTGCGACCTACCCCGGTGGTGAGGTCCTGGGCAAAGAGTGCGGCAAGTTCAGCCTCGGTTTTTACCACGGCGTGATGGTTAGACATAAGCGGTCACCCGAGTCTCGATGTGCGGCGTTTGCAGTTCGATGAAGTATTTGCGCAGCAGGTTCTGCGCGCTGAGCAGGCGGTATTCCTTGCTGGCGCGAAAGTCCGACAGTGGGGTGAAATCCCCGGCCAGGGCGGTGCAGGCCTTTTCTACCGTGGCCGCATTCCACGTGGCGCCTACCAGCGCAGCCTCGCAGCGGGCTGCGCGTTTTGGCGTGGCGGCCATGCCACCGAACGCAACGCGCGCTTCGCTGACCACACCGTTGTCGATCTTCAGGTTGAACGCTGCGCACACGGCGGAAATATCGTCGTCCAGGCGCTTGGACACCTTGTAGGCCCGAAACAGCGTGTGGCCTTTGGGCACGATGATGGTCTCGATGAACTCGCTGTCCTGGCGCGCGGTGACGCGGTAATCGATGAAGTAGTCTTCCAGCGCCAGGGTACGGCGGGTGTTGCCCTTGCACAGTACGATCTGGGCGCCCAGGGCAATCAGCAACGGCGGCGAATCCCCAATGGGCGAAGCGTTGCCGATATTGCCGCCCAGGGTGCCCTGGTTGCGAATTTGCAGGGAGGCGAAGCGGTGCAGCAGTTCGCCGAAGTCCGGGTATTCGTGGTGCAGCGCGGCGTAGCAGTCGGAGAGGGCGGTGGCCGCGCCGATCTCCAGGCGGTCGTCGAACTGCTCGATGCGTTTCATGGCTTCAATGTTGCCGACGTAGATCATCACCGGCAGGGTGCGGTGGAACTGGGTGACTTCCAGCGCCAGGTCGGTACCGCCGGCCAGCAGGCGGGCCTGCGGGTAGGCGTCGTAGAGGTCGGCCAGGTCGGCGACGGTCAGCGGCACCAGGCAGCGCTTGTCACCGCTGTTGAGTTCACCGGTCTGGGTCGGCGCGATGGCCTTGAGGCGGGCGATGGTTTCAGCCTGGCGGCTGTCGAATTGATCCTGGGGCTTGTTGCAGCAGGCCTGTTCGGCGGCCGCGAGGATCGGGCGATAACCGGTGCAGCGACACAGGTTGCCGGCCAGGGCTTCATGGGCTTTCTGGCTGTCTGGGGCATCGCTGTTTTTTTGCAGGGCAAACAGCGACATCACAAAACCTGGGGTGCAAAAGCCGCACTGCGAACCGTGGCACTCGACCATGGCCTGTTGCACGCTGTGCAGTTGGCCCTGGTGCTTGAGGTCTTCAACGCTGATCAGTTGTTTGCCGTGCAGTGACGACACAAATGTCAGGCAGGAATTGAGGCTGCGATAACGAATCTGCTCGGCGCCTTGCTCGTCGGTGTGCAGCTCGCCGACCACCACGGTGCACGCGCCACAGTCGCCACTGGCGCAGCCTTCCTTGGTACCGGGTTTGCCCACGTGCTCGCGCAGATAGTTGAGCACGGTCAGGTTGGGGTCCAGGGCGTGCTCGCTACGGAGTTCCTGGTTAAGTAAAAACTGGATCACGGAAGGCCTCGCAGACTCATTATTGTTGTTAACCGCTTTGCGCCGAATCTAGTCATGTCTGACTTTTCGGTCAATGGTTTTCTGACCTAAGGGTCAAGAAAATGCGGTCGCAACACGTTCAATTATGGTCCAGTCTTCTGGAACCGGCGTTCTTGGGGGCTTGCAGGCTTTCAACGTTGCTTATTTCGTGCCAAATTCGCCACGGTGGGCGTAGCGCCATCAGCGGGCCAATGCGCTACACTGCCGCGCTTGTACCGATAGCAGATTTTGAAGGGAAAACATGACGTTCAAGGCGCCGGACAGTCTCGCCGAGCAAATTGCTCACCACCTCGCCGAACGTATCATTCGCGGCGATCTCAAGCCTGGGGAGCGGATCCAGGAACAGAAGGTCACGCTGGCGCTCAACGTCAGCCGTGGTTCCGTGCGCGAAGCTTTGCTGATCCTTGAGCGCCGCCATCTGATTGCGATCCTGCCGCGCCGTGGCGCCCATGTCACCGAACTCACCGCGCACAAGGTGCAGAGCCTGTGTACGTTGATGGGCGAGATGTACATCCTGCTCGGCAATGCGGTTGCCGAAGGCTGGCAGACCCAGGCCGACATGGCGCCGTTCCTGCAGATCCAGCAACGCCTGCAACTGAGCCTGGAGCGCGAGGACATCCGCGCCTTCGTCGAAGAAAGCTTCAATGTGATGCGCGCCGCTTACCCCTTCGCCAACAACCCGTATTTGCAGGAAACCGTCGAAAACCTGCAACCGGCGATGAACCGCGCGTATTACCTGGCCCTGGATCAGCGCAAGGCGTCCATGAGCGAGTTTCAGACGCTGTTCGAGCAATTGCTCGCCGCGGTACTGGCCCGTGACCTGGCGCAGATTCGCCTGGTGCTTACAGCCTATTGCCAGCGCAGCAGTTCGCTGGTCATCGCAGCCTTGGCGGACGTCTAAGCGTGCGGCTCAAGTGCATCAAGTTGGCGGGGTTCAAATCCTTCGTCGACCCCACCACCGTCAACTTCCCCAGCAACATGGCGGCGGTGGTGGGGCCCAATGGCTGCGGCAAGTCGAACATCATCGACGCCGTGCGCTGGGTGATGGGCGAGAGCTCGGCGAAAAATCTGCGCGGCGAGTCGATGACCGACGTCATCTTCAACGGCTCCACCAGCCGCAAGCCGGTGAGCCAGGCCAGTATCGAGCTGGTATTCGATAATTCCGACGGCACCCTGATCGGCGAATACGCGGCCTACGCGGAAATTTCCATCCGTCGTAAAGTCACCCGCGACAGCCAGAACAGTTACTTCCTCAACGGCACCAAGTGTCGCCGTCGCGATATCACCGATATTTTCCTCGGCACCGGCCTGGGCCCGCGCAGCTACTCGATCATCGAGCAGGGCATGATCTCCAAGCTGATCGAAGCCAAGCCCGAAGACCTGCGTAACTTTATCGAAGAAGCGGCCGGCATCTCCAAGTACAAGGAGCGCCGCCGCGAGACTGAAAACCGTATCCGCCGCACCCACGAAAACCTCGCCCGCCTGACCGACCTGCGCGAAGAGCTGGAGCGCCAGCTCGAACGCTTGCACCGCCAGGCCCAGGCCGCCGAGAAGTATCAGGAATACAAGGGCGAAGAGCGCCAGCTCAAGGCGCAACTGTCGGCCCTGCGCTGGCAGGCATTGAATGACCAGGTGGGCCAGCGCGAAGCGATTATTGGCACCCAGGAAGTCAGCTTTGAAGCGCTGGTGGCCGAGCAGCGCAATGCCGACGCCAGCATTGAGCGCCTGCGTGACGGTCACCATGAGTTGTCCGAACGCTTCAATCTGGTGCAAGGCCGCTTCTATTCGGTGGGCGGTGACATTGCCCGGGTCGAGCAGAGTATCCAGCACGGCCAGCAACGTTTGCGCCAGTTGCAGGACGACTTGAAGGAAGCCGAACGCGCACGCTTGGAAACCGAATCGCACCTGGGCCATGACCGCACCTTGCTGCTGACGCTGGGTGAAGAGCTGGACATGCTCACCCCCGAGCAGGAAATCACCAGCGCCGCCGCCGAAGAAGCCGCCGCCGCCCTGGAAGAATCCGAAACCACCATGCACGGTTGGCAGGAGCAGTGGGACGCTTTCAACCTGCGATCCGCCGAGCCACGCCGCCAGGCCGAGGTGCAGCAGTCGCGCATCCAGCAGTTGGAAACCAGCATGGAACGCCTGGCCGAGCGCCAGCGCCGGCTGCAGGAAGAGCGCGTACTGCTCGCCGCCGACCCGGAAGACGCGGCAATCATGCAGTTGAACGAGCAACTGGCCGAAAGCGAAATGACCCTGGAAGAGCTGGAGGCCAGCGAAGAACAGCAAGTGGAGCGCCTGGAGCAACTGCGTCAGCAATTGCACACCGCGACCCAGGCGCAGCAGCAGGCCCAAGGCGATTTGCAGCGGCTCAATGGTCGGTTGGCTTCGCTGGAAGCCTTGCAGCAAGCCGCACTCGACCCCGGCACCGGCACCGCCGAATGGCTGCGCGACCAGCATTTGGCCGAGCGCCCGCGCCTGGCCGAAGGCTTGAAAGTCGAAGCCGGCTGGGAGTTGGCGGTGGAGACCGTGTTGGGCGCCGATCTGCAAGCGGTGCTGGTGGATGATTTCGGCGGTTTCGACCTGGCCGGGTTTGCCCAGGGCGATTTGCGCCTGCTCAGCCCGGCGGCCGACGGCACGCGGGTGCCGGGCAGCTTGCTGGACAAGGTCGAGGCGGCGATAGATCTGTCGCCCTGGCTGGGCCAGGTCAGGCCGGTGGAGTCCCTTGAGCAAGCCCTGGCCCAGCGCGGGCAGTTGGCGGCCGGTGAAAGCTTGATCAGCCGCGATGGCTATTGGGTCGGCCGCCACTTCCTGCGCGTGCGCCGCGCCAGTGAAGCGGAAAGTGGCGTGTTAGCCCGTGGCCAGGAAATCGTCAACCTGAGCGCCGAGCGTGAAGAATGCGAAGCCACCCTCGAAAGCCTGGAAACCGAATTGCAAACCCTGCGCGCCACCCAGCGTCAGCAGGAAACCGGCCGCGAACACCTGCGTCGGCTGTTGCAGGACGAAGCGCGCCAGCAAGGCGAGTTGAAAGCCCAACTGTCGGCGAGCAGGGCCAAGGTCGAGCAATTGACCCTGCGCCGCACCCGTCTTGACGAAGAAGTGGCCGAGATGGGCGAACAGCGCGCCCTGGAACACGAACAGATCGGTGAAGCGCGCCTGCACTTGCAGGAAGCCCTCGACAGCATGGCCCTGGACACCGAACAGCGCGAATTGCTGCTGGCCCAGCGCGACAGCCTGCGCGAGCGCCTTGACCGCGTGCGCCAGGAAGCCCGGCAGCACAAGGATCACGCCCATCAGTTGGCCGTACGCCTGGGCTCGTTGCGCGCCCAGCATGACTCCACGCGCCAGGCCCTTGAGCGCCTGGAGATGCAGTCCGAACGCCTGACCGAAAAGCGCGAGCAACTGAGCCTCAACCTGGAGGAGGGCGAGGCGCCGCTGGAAGAGCTGCGCCTCAAGCTTGAGGAATTGCTCGACAAGCGCATGACCGTCGATGTCGAACTCAAGACCGCTCAGATCGCCCTGGAAGACGCCGACCGTGAACTGCGCGACGCCGAAAAGCGTCGCACCATGGCCGAGCAGCAATCCCAGTTGATCCGCGGCCAGCTCGAACAACAGCGTATGGAATGGCAAGCCCTCACCGTGCGCCGCAAGACCTTGCAAGACCAATTGCTGGAAGACGGCTATGACCTGCACGGCGTGCTCAACACCCTGACCGCCCAGGCCAACGAGAAAGACGCCGAAGAAGAACTTGAACGGATTGCCGCACGTATTCAACGCCTGGGCGCGATCAACCTCGCCGCTATCGATGAGTACCAGCAGCAGTCCGAGCGTAAACGTTATCTGGATGCCCAGGACGCCGATCTGGTTGAAGCCCTGGACACCCTGGAAAACGTGATCCGCAAGATCGACAAGGAAACCCGCAACCGCTTCAAAGATACCTTTGATCAGATTAATGGCGGTTTACAGGCGTTATTCCCAAAAGTTTTCGGTGGTGGCAGCGCCTACTTGGAACTGACGGGCGAAGATCTACTCGATACAGGGGTAACGATCATGGCGCGGCCTCCGGGCAAGAAGAACAGCACCATCCATTTGTTGTCCGGCGGCGAGAAAGCCCTGACCGCATTGGCCCTGGTATTTGCCATCTTCAAGTTGAACCCGGCGCCGTTCTGCATGCTCGACGAAGTTGACGCACCGCTGGATGACGCTAACGTTGGACGCTACGCTCGGTTGGTTAAAGAGATGTCCCAGACCGTGCAGTTCATCTACATCACCCACAACAAGATCGCCATGGAAATGGCCGACCAGTTGATGGGCGTGACGATGCATGAGCCGGGATGTTCGCGATTGGTCGCGGTGGATGTGGAAGAGGCGATGGCGATGGTGGAATCCTGAGCCACGCCGGGAGAGAGAATTTACAGCATGATGTAGGGCGATTTACCGGTCTGGGGAAAGTGGCAAATGGACATATTTGTTCAAGGCATTTTGACAGACGGTGTAAAGTTATCTTTGGTCGTGCTAGTTTAATGTCAATTTTTCGTGTGCGTGGGCAAAACGTCAGTCAGAACATAGAGTTGGCGCCACGTTTTAAAGCGGTTTGCACGGTGCTAAACCCCTTATTTTTCAGCATTTTTTATTAGAGGCACGGGATTACATGGAAATCGGTCTGCGCGAGTGGCTGATCGTCATCGGCATTATTGTCATTGCCGGTATTCTTTTTGATGGCTGGCGCCGCATGCGCGGTGGCAAGGGCAAGCTCAAGTTCCGTCTGGACCGAAACCTGTCCAACTTGCCTGACGACGACGGCGCCGCCGAGCTGCTGGGGCCGCCCCGTGTGCTGGATACCCATAAAGAGCCGCAACTGGACGAGCACGACCTGCCGTCGATGAGCGCGCCGCTGCGTGAAGCCCGCGAGCCGTCGTCCAAGCGTGGCAAGCGCGGGAGCGCGGCGGTTGCCGAGCCGCACCAGGGCGACCTGAACCTCGACGTCGATGATGGCCCGAGCTTCAGCAGCCGCGATGACGATTTCCCGGACGAGACGTCCAGCAAGAGTGCGGCACGCCAATCGGTGAACGATCAGCCGGCGGCCGAAGAAGTGCTGGTGATCAGCGTGATCTGCCGCGACGCCGGCGGTTTCAAAGGCCCGGCACTCTTGCAGAACATCCTCGAAAGCGGCCTGCGTTTCGGCGAGATGGATATCTTCCATCGTCACGAAAGCATGGCCGGTAACGGCGAAGTGCTGTTCTCCATGGCCAACGCGGTCAAGCCGGGCACCTTCGATCTGGACGATATCGACCTGTTCAGCACCCCGGCGGTGAGCTTCTTCCTTGGCCTGCCAGGCCCGCGCCACCCCAAACAAGCGTTCGACGTGATGGTGGCCGCCGCCCGCAAGCTGTCCCAGGAACTCAACGGCGAGCTCAAGGACGACCAGCGCAGCGTGCTTACCGCCCAGACCATCGAACACTACCGTCAGCGCATCGTCGAGTTCGAGCGTCGCGCCCTGACACAGAAACGCTGAGGATCGATCTTAAGCGTTGTCTGTAGAATCCGTGCACTAACATATTGAGCAGCTTCGGCTGCTCTTTTGCTTTATGAGAGAACACCCATGACCGCCGCCCATACCCGCATTCTCGAACTGCGCGCTGAACTGGATCAGCACAACTACCGCTACCACGTCCTCGACGAGCCGAGCATCCCGGACGCCGAGTACGACCGCCTGTTCCACGAGCTCAAGGCCCTGGAGGCCGAGCACCCGGAGCTGGTGACGCGTGATTCGCCGACGCAGCGGGTCGGCAGTGCGGCGCTGTCGGCGTTCACCCAGGTCAAGCACGAGATCCCGATGCTCAGCCTGGGCAACGCCTTCGATGAAACCACCATGCTGGAGTTTGATCGCCGGGTCACCGAGGGCCTTGATCTGCCGGTGGGCGATCTGTTTGGCGCTGGCGCGGCGGTGGAATACAGCTGCGAGCCGAAGCTGGACGGCCTGGCGGTCAGCCTGCTGTACCAGGATGGCGAGTTGGTGCGCGGTGCCACCCGGGGTGACGGCACCACCGGCGAGGACATCAGCGTCAATGTGCGCACGGTGCGCAATATCCCTCTGAAACTGCACGGCACAGGCTGGCCGGCCACCCTGGAAGTGCGCGGTGAAGTGTTCATGTCCAAGGCCGGTTTCGAGCGATTGAACGCCTCGCAACTGGAAGTGGGCGGCAAGACCTTCGCCAACCCGCGCAACGCCGCAGCAGGCAGCCTGCGCCAACTGGATTCGAAGATCACCGCCAGTCGCCCGCTGGAATTCTGCTGCTATGGCATCGGCCAAGTGACCGCGGATATCAGCGACACCCACATCGGCAACCTCAAGCAGTTGCAGCAGTGGGGCATGCCGATCAGCCACGAATTGAAGCTGGCCAAGGGCATCCAGGAGTGCCTGGACTACTACCGCGACATCGGCGAGCGCCGCAATGCGCTGGGCTATGAAATCGACGGCGTGGTGTTCAAGGTCAACAGCATTGCCTACCAGCGTGAACTGGGCTTCCGTGCCCGCGAGCCGCGCTGGGCGATCGCGCACAAATTCCCGGCCATGGAAGAACTCACCGAGCTGCTCGACGTGGAGTTCCAGGTCGGTCGTACCGGTGCGGTCACGCCGGTGGCGCGCCTCAAGCCGGTCAAGGTGGCCGGTGTGACCGTGTCCAATGCCACCCTGCACAACATGGACGAAGTGGCACGCTTGGGGCTGATGATCGGCGACACCGTGATCATCCGCCGCGCCGGTGATGTGATTCCGCAGGTGGTCTCGGTGGTCACCGAACGCCGCCCGGAAAACGCCCGCGCCGTGCAGATCCCGCAAAATTGCCCGGTGTGCGGTTCCCATGTGGAGCGCACGCAGTTGGTCAAGCGCAGCAAAGGCAAGGAAACCGTCAGCGAAGGCGCGGTGTACCGTTGTGTCGGGCGCCTGGCCTGCGGTGCGCAGCTCAAGCAGGCGATCATTCATTTTGTCTCGCGCCGTGCCATGGACATCGATGGCCTGGGCGACAAGACCATCGAGCAACTGGTGGATGAACAGCTCATCGGTTCGCCGGCCGACCTCTACAAGCTCAAGTACGAACAGATCATCGACCTGGAAGGCTTTGCCGATATCTCCAGCAAGAAGCTGATCAGCGCCATCGAAAACAGCAAGACCCCAACCCTGGCACGCTTTATCTACGCCTTGGGCATTCCCGATGTGGGCGAGGAGACGGCCAAGGTTTTGGCGCGCTCGCTGGCGTCCCTGGAGCGTGTACAAAAGGCGTTGCCAGAGGTGCTGACGTACTTGCCGGATGTGGGGCTGGAAGTGGCCCATGAGATCCATAGCTTCTTTGAGGACGGCCATAACCAGCAGGTGATTGGCGCGCTGTTGTCGCCGGACGAATGCGGCCTGCAATTGCAGGAGCAAGGCGAACTCAGCGCCGAATTCGCCGCCAGCACCACCTTGGGCGGTTTGCTCGACAAGCTGCACGTGCCGTCGGTGGGGCCAGGCGCGGCGCAGAAGCTCGCGGACAAGTTCGGTTCGCTGGAAGGCGTCATCAAGGCTGACTGGCTCGATATGCGCCAGGCGCTGCCCGAGAAGCAAGCCAAGGCTGTACGGGAGTTTTTCGACAACGCCGACAACGCCAACCATGCCCTGGCCATCGAGCAACAGCTCAAGGACTTCGGCATGCACTGGCAGAGCGAGAAAAAGCTCGTCGAAGGTTTACCTGAAGCCGGGCACACCTGGGTACTCACCGGCTCCCTGGAGCTGATGAGCCGCGATGTGGCCAAGGACAAGCTCGAAAGCCTGGGGGCCAAGGTGGCCGGTTCCGTTTCGGCGAAAACCCACTGCGTGGTGGCCGGGCCGGGCGCCGGCTCGAAACTGGCCAAGGCCAATGAGCTGGGCCTGAAAGTACTGGACGAGGAGGCCTTCGTCGCCTTCCTGGCCAAGCACAACATCACCGTCTGATTGGAACGATCTCTCAACGTTCTCTTAACCTGTAGGAGCGAGCTTGCTCGCGAAGATCCGGAGGGCGCCGCTGTGAACCAGGCGCCCCGCGTTATCGTTGACGATCTTCGCGAGCAAGCTCGCTCCTACAGGGAGTAGTTGAACGATCTCTCACGAGAAATGATCTAGTCTCTGTCACCCCAGGGAGAGATCGCCATGTTCCGCTACTTCGAGCAACTCAGCACACGCATCGCCGCTCCGTTCATGGCCCAAACCTCGCGCAACAGCAAGGTGTGGCAATGCCGATGTGGCCAGTCGCTGTTCTTTCGCAACAGCCAATGCCTGGCCTGCCAGGCGGCGTTGGGTTACCAACCGCAGCAAAGCCGCCTGTCGTCCCTGCAGCCTGGGACGGTGGTCGGTACTTGGCTGGCGGATGACAATCTTGATGCCGGCGCTTTCCGGCGCTGCGCCAACCTCGACTCACCGGCTGCGTGCAACTGGCTGATTCCTGCCCACAGCACTGCGCCGTTGTGCGTGGCCTGTAGCCTGAACCGCACCATCCCCGATCTTTCCGTTGCGCAAAACCACGAACGCTGGCGCAAGGTCGAAACCGCCAAGCGCCGCTTGGTGGCGCAACTGATCAGCCTGGGCCTGCAAGTGGTGCCCAAGAGCGTTGATGAAGAGACTGGCCTGGCCTTCGACTTTATCGGTATCGACCTGGAAGGCAACGCGCCCACCACCGGCCACGCCAATGGGCTGATCACCCTGGATATCAAGGAAGCCGACGACGCCCACCGTGAAAAAGTCCGGGTACAGATGCGCGAGCCGTACCGCACCTTGCTCGGCCATTTTCGCCATGAAGTCGGCCACTACTACTGGGACCGCCTGATCGCCAACAGCCACTGGCTCACACCTTTTCGCAACCTGTTCGGCGACGAACGCGCCAGTTATGCCGAGGCCCTCGACCGGCACTACCAGAACGGCCCACGCCCGGACTGGCAACTCACCTGCGTGAGCGCCTACGCCACCATGCACCCCTGGGAAGACTGGGCCGAAACCTGGGCCCACTACCTGCACATGATGGACGCCGTGGACACGGCCCTGGGCTTTGGCATGAGCGCCCGCGAGATGGACCTGGATTACCAGCCATTCCCCCTGACCACGCTCTACGACCCCCAACACCCTGGCGGCCCGGCATTCCTGTCCTTCGTCAACGCCTGGATCGAACTGGCCGGCATGCTCAACGAACTCTCCCGTGCCATGGGCCAGCCGGATTTCTACCCCTTCGTGCTGCCGCCCGCGGTGATTGCCAAGCTGCACTTTATTCACCTGGTCATCCAAGAAGAAGGCGGCAGGGCCGATGGGGTTATGGCAAGTGCTTGAGCCTTCTCATTTTTTAATCCGGAACCAACGGTTGTAACTTCCGATGAGATGGGTACAATGGCGCGGCTTGCCGAGAGGCAGCGTCGTTATGGTGACCCCATCGGTCCCCCCGCAACGATTACCCGTGAACCTGGTCAGAGCCGGAAGGCAGCAGCCACAGCGGGAACATTGTGTGCCGGGGTGTGGCTGGTGGGGTTGCCTCCATAACGCTCCCTTCTGCAGTCCCTTCTAAAACCCAAGTTAGTATTCAGCCAGTCATCTGTGATGCTTATTGCACAGTGCATGACGGTCATTTCGCATCTGGTGGCATACTCCCAAGCGTCTCTTCCCCCTGGCTACGAGGCTCTATGCACTCGGAACATTTCGACTTATCCAGCCCTGTTTTCTTGCCGATCACCGAGCACACCTGCGCGGGTTTGTTGGGCAGCGAGGGTTTTGATGCGCTTGTAGCCCTGAGTGAGCCGGAGTTGGCGGCGGTGTTGGTGATCCAGAACCTGGCGCAGGTGCCGGAAAGCGACCTGAGTGCCAACGGTGCGGAAAAGGTGTTGGCCAAACTGATTGACTGGGCAGTCGATGCCAGCCATTCGGCCAGTGTGTCCCTGCTCTCTGAAGCGCAGCGGCTGTTTGATCAGAGGAAGTTGTACTTCGGCCTCAATGTGGTCAAAAGCCTGAAGCTGCGCTTTCTGCTGGAGGAGGAAGTACAGGCGCGGGACTATCTGTTGCCCAGTGGCAAATGGGACGTCGAGTATAAAGTCCGCCACCTCAAGGCCAATGACCCGTTCAGCCAGCAGGTGATCACGCCCAGGCACCGCGAGCGCTGGTTGAGCGCCGAGCAGGACAAGCTGCTCAGGACCTTCCGTGCCAACCTGAACGAAGACCTGCATGTGCAAGGCTACGCCGGCATTGGCAAGAGTCACCTGCTGGTGGCCTTGCTGGAGCACCTGCGCCCGGAAAAGACCTTATTGCTGGCGCGTACCCCGGCAAAACTCGAAACCCTGCGTGCCCGCATGGTGGGTGTACGGGAGCGTAAGGCCGGGCATACCTTCCAGGGCTTTGCCCATGCCTTGTTGCATGGCCCCAGGCCACAGCCGCTGAATACACCGGCGAGGGTGCCGACCAAACAGGCGCTCGCTCAAGAACTGAATATCTTTGGTTTTCGCCGCCTGGAAGGGCAGGCGGTGGTGGAGGTGTGCCTCAAGGTGCTTGAGGCTTACTGCCGCTCCTGGGAGTACAGCCTGTCGGCCCAGCATTTGCCGCATTTCAAGCAACCGCTCGCCGGCGTCGATGCCAGAGTGCTGCTCGAATATGCCAGCCGGTTGTGGGGCTACCTTGAGGCGAACCCGGCCTGGGGCCGCCATACCGGGTTTGAAGCCTTGTTGATGATCAAGCGCGCCAGCCTGGCAGGCTGCGTGGTGCCCGAGCGCTATACCCACGTGCTCATCGATGAGAGCCAGGACATCCCGGCGCCGCTGTTGCAAATCATCGAGCGCGGCCGCCAGGTGCTGATTACCTTGGGGGATGAGTATCAGCAGGCCAGTGGCGGCGTGGTCAAGCGCGCCCGTGAGGTTCGCCATACCGACGTGTGCTACTCCGTGCGTTCCGGGCGCAATGTCGAGCGCCTGGTCAACCCGTTGATCAGCTTGCACTCGGAAAAAACCAAGTCGCTTTTCGAAGGCGCCCGCGATGCCGACGTGGGCATTGAGTTTTATCCGCAGGGGTTCGTGCCCCCGCAAGGTTGCGTGGTGTTGACCGCCTCCCATTGGGACACCATGCAGTGGGCGATCCAACTGAGCCACGCCCGTTGTGCGTTCGGCCTGGCGAGCAAAGAGGCCCAGCAGTCGCTCAAGCACTTCATGGACACGGTCATCGCGTTGTTCAAACCCGATTTCTATAGCAATGAGTTCAATGACCTCGGCCCCCATCCGTTTTTCAGCGACATGGCCGATTGGCAGCAGGTGCGCGAAGCCTGCCAGTTCGATGAGGCGTTTGTGTGGGTCGAGGCCGAGCTGGAAAAAGGCTTCAACGTGGCGGATGTCACGCGGTTGAACCGGCTGAGCGGCCATCCGGACGAGCGCGTCCTGCTGATGCTGGCGCAGGACGCGGGCGGCATGGAGTTCGACCGGGTACTGCTTACCCCCGAATTGTTGACCAATGTGAAGTTCCAGGACGCCTACGCCTTCGATCAACGACTCTGTGCGGTGTATATCGCGATCTCACGGGCCAGGGTGCAGTTGTACCTGCCCTATGATGTGGTCGAGTGGCTCGACTACCACAAGTATCAAAAGACCCGTGAGTCCCACGGTTACTAAGCAATTTAATCCGGCTGTTTCACAACTTTCATCAAGCCCTCTGGACAACCCGCAGACCGCCTTGTTAGCTTGCGCCGGCCACTTGTTTCAGAGTATGACAAGGGCATGATTTGATATTGAAGTGCTATCGCTTCTTTCACTCACAAGGATGTCTGTCATGAAAAGCCTGCAAGGGTTGCCTCGTCTTATCAGTGCTTCGGTAGGGACGCCCGGCAAAGCCCGCAACTTGCCCGCCGATGTTCAGTGCATCCAGTATTTATTCAATTTGATCATTCCCAAGATGGGGTTTGCCTTGCTCGAAAACGGCAAGTGCGACGGCCAGTTGGTGCAGTGCATCAGCCAGTATCAGTTTCGCCATCTCAAGTACGCCCATCCCGATGGCGTGATCGACCCCACCGGGCGCACGTTCAACAGTCTGATCGAAGAGGCGCTGAAGGTGCCGGTGCGGGCTTTTCCCACTACGCGCATCCCGACATTTCTCAATATCTTCGGCAATAACAACGTCGATGCGGTGCAGGCCACGGTCAATGTGTACCTGGACCGCGTGCGTGCGGTGATCGAGGCCGAGCGGCGTAACCGGCAGTTGATGATGCAGTCCACTTGCGACGGCGGGACGACCTTGAGCGATACGGATTACCAGAATGCCGCCAAGCAATTGGGCAACGGTATTTCGGTGAATGTGGTCAAGGCGTTCGCCACGGTGGAGTCGGGCGGGAAGGTGGGTTTTGGGCCGGCCAAGTTGCCGATCATCGCCTTTGAAGGGCACCACTTTCGCAAGTACACCAAGCACATCTACGACCAGTCGCAGCCGCTGCTGTCGTATGTCTATAAGAAAAAAGCCGGCCCGCAATGGCAGACGAACAACAAGGATCAGGTCAAGGCCTGGGAGACCATGGCTACCGCCTTTGCGCTGGACCAGGAAGCCGCCTTGATGTCGGCCTCCTGGGGCATGTTTCAGATCATGGGGTTCAATTTTGCGGCATGCGGGTTCAAGACGGTGTTTGAGTTCGTGGCGTCATTGAAGGTCAATGCCGGTAACCAACTCAAGGCCTATCTCAGCCTTTGCAGCCACAACTCGGCGTTGTTGAGCGCGATGAAAAACAAGGACTTTACCGCCATGGCCCGAAACTATAACGGCGATGATTACGGCAACTATGACGTCCTGATGAAACAAGCCTACGACGCCTTTGAAGGGAAGAAATAAGATGATTCGTTATCTGGCGATAGGAGTGTTGTCGTGGTGCGCCGTGGCGCCCGCGCTTGCTGGCTCGGCGGCGTTGCATTCAGGCCAATATGAAGGGCTGATGCTGGCGGTGACGCCTGGGCATCAGGTCGAGGGTTTCTACCAGGAATCGATGGGCGAGGGTGTGGCCCGTGGTTGCTCGTTCTACCTGCAAGGCAAGCCAGAGGCGCTCACCACCTGGCGGGACGCTGCCTACCCAGGCAGTGTGGCCGCGGCGCCCGACGGGGTGACCCTGACGGTGGAGCAGGGCCGTCAACACCCTGGCTGCATCAATGTGCTGATGCCGGAAATCGCCACCGGCCTGGAGTTGAGCCAGACCGCCAGCAAACCATGGATCGGTTTGGTGACGGTGTCTGCCGACAAGGCTTACCTGCTCAAAACGCCGGGCGCCAAAGCGGCAAAGCGGCCCTACATCGTCAAGCATGATGTGGTGGGTGTACTGGCGTTCAAGGGCGGCTGGGCGCAGGTGGAATTCATCAACGCTGACGACCGTTCGTTCACGGGCTGGATCAGCCAGGCCCAGTACGCACGGTTGGCTGCGCCCAAGCCCTGAATTGTAGGAGCGAGCTTGCTCGCGAAAAACCTCAACGATAACGCGTGCTTTCTGAATAAACGCGGCGCCTGTGAGTTTTTCGCGAGCAAGCTCGCTCCTACATTAGGGCGATTAGGGCAAGTCAGCCGAAGGTCTCGCGCAGTAGCCCGGCAAACGCATCTCGCGCCAGGTGCCGCTGGGTGTCCGTGTGCCAGAACAACAGGTTGTCCACGGGCGCCAGCGCTTCAAAGCGATACGACGCCAGCTGATTGGCCTGTTCATAGCGC
This sequence comes from Pseudomonas salmasensis, assembly GCF_014268375.2. Taxonomy (NCBI): domain Bacteria; kingdom Pseudomonadati; phylum Pseudomonadota; class Gammaproteobacteria; order Pseudomonadales; family Pseudomonadaceae; genus Pseudomonas; species Pseudomonas salmasensis. The sequence goes on along the minus strand of NZ_CP077083.1, from coordinate 1,826,870 downwards.
GCCAGGATCCCCTCGGGTGCCAACGCCACGCCAATCCCCGCGCTGACGCACCCGATAATCGTGCCCCAGCTGGCATAGCTGGCAATCGCTGGCCTGACGTCATGGGGCTTGAGCCAGTTTTCCAGGGCGGCGCGATAAGGGCAGCCCGGCGGCCATACCAGCAATGTACGGCCGGCCAAGTCCTCGGCGCTGTTGATAGGCGCGCTGCACGCGCTGGCGATCAGCACCAGGCGTTCGCTGTAGACCACGCTCTGTTCCAGCTTCGTGCGTTTGCTGCCGGCGGCCACCAGCGCCACATCCAGGCGGTGGTGTTGCAGGTCGTCCAGCAGTTGCGCCCAGGCACCGGTGACCAGTTCCAGGCTGACATCGGGATAACGCCGGTGGTATTCCGCCAGCAGCGGCGGCAAGCGCCCGCTGGCGCTGGATTCCACCGCACCGATGCGCAAGGTGCCACGGGGAATGGCGTTGGCATCCACCGCACGTTTGGATTCATCCACCAAGGCCAGGATACGTTCGCAGTAATCCAGGAAGATCTTTCCCGCGGCACTGATCGCCAGCCCTCGGCCAGCACGGATAAACAACGGCGTGCCCAACTCGCTTTCCAACTGCTTGATGCGTGTGGTGATGTTGGACGGCACGCAGTGCAATTGCAGCGCAGCCTGGGCCACGCTGCCGGTTTGCGCCACGGCTCGCACCATTTTCAGTTGGGCCAGTTCCATTGCTCAGTTCCAATGATTTCAGAAGTCAGAAACGCTTAATTGTCCTATGCCTGGCCTGGGCCAAGACTGGCAGCATTCCTTTTGCGTGGATGCTGTCGATGAATACTCCGTCACCTCTGAAGCTTACGCTAGTCATTGCCAGCGTCATCCTCTGTTGGGCGTATTCACCCATCGGCGTGCACATGGGGTTGCACAGTTACAGCCCCGGCCAATTGGCGCTGCTGCGGTTTTTGATCGCGTCGGTATTCATGGGTGGCGTGGCAGTTGTGGTCGGTATCGGCCGACCGCGTGTGCGGGACCTGCCGTGGTTGCTGGTGCTGGGGTTTTTCGGGGTGTTCCTGCATCACACCAGTCTCAATCACGGGCAGCAGTGGGTGACGGCGGCAGCGTCGAGTGTGTTGGCGCAGTCGGCGCCGCTGTTCAGTGTGTTGATCGCGTTTTTCTGCTTGAAAGAGCGGGTCAGCGCCTGGCGTTGGGGCTGCGTGCTGTTGGGATTGGCCGGCGTACTGGTGGTGATCTGGGGCGACCAGGGCATGGGCGAAATCAACCCACGGGGTTTGCTGATCTTGCTGGCGGCCTGCTCATGGAGTGTGTACTTCGCCATCCAGCGGCATCATGCCCAGCGCTACAGCCCGCTGACGATGGCGTGCTACATGGTGTGGTCTGGCACCCTGATGCTGTGCGTGAACCTGCCGGGCCTGCCCGCCGCCATCGTGCAGGCACCGATGGCGGAAAATCTCGCCGTGCTGGTGCTGGGCATTTTTCCCAGCGCCTTGGCCTATCTGGCCTGGGGTTACGTGTTGAAGCACGTCGAGGTCAGTCGCGCGTCGGTGGCGATGTACCTGATTCCACCGGTCGCGATGCTGATGGCTGCCACGCTGCTTGGCGAACACGTCACCCTGCAGGTGATGCTGGGCGCGGTGATCGTGCTGGCCAGCGTCGCCGCTATCAGCCTGGAAAGGCGCCGGTGTTCAAGCGTGCTGGCAGAACGCCCGCAGACGCCGTCTGGGAGGCCAATCGAACAAGCTTCGTCAGATTAGACGAGCGTGCCGGATGCAATTTCCCCCTTGCTCCGCTAGCATTACCGGCTTCCGCTTCCCAGTTGCGACGGTTTTCGATGAGTTATCAGGTTCTTGCACGTAAATGGCGCCCGCGCTCGTTCCGCGAAATGGTCGGCCAGACCCATGTGCTCAAGGCTCTGATCAATGCCTTGGACAGCCAACGGCTGCACCACGCCTACCTGTTCACCGGTACGCGCGGGGTGGGCAAGACCACGATTGCGCGCATCATCGCCAAATGCCTGAATTGTGAGACCGGTATTACCTCGACGCCTTGTGGCACCTGTTCGGTGTGCCGTGAGATCGACGAAGGGCGTTTCGTCGACCTGATCGAGATCGACGCCGCGAGCCGCACCAAGGTCGAAGATACCCGCGAACTGCTGGACAACGTGCAGTACGCGCCAAGCCGTGGCCGCTTCAAGGTCTACCTGATCGACGAAGTGCACATGCTGTCCAGCCACTCCTTCAACGCCTTGTTGAAGACCCTGGAAGAGCCACCGCCCTACGTCAAGTTCATCCTGGCCACCACTGACCCGCAGAAACTTCCGGCAACGATTTTGTCGCGGTGCTTGCAGTTCTCCCTGAAAAACATGACCCCTGAGCGTGTGGTCGAGCATTTGACCCATGTGCTGGGCGTCGAGAACGTGCCGTTCGAAGACGACGCACTGTGGTTGCTGGGCCGCGCCGCCGATGGTTCGATGCGCGATGCCATGAGCCTCACCGACCAGGCCATCGCGTTCGGTGAAGGCAAGGTCATGGCTGCCGACGTGCGCGCCATGCTCGGTACCCTGGACCACGGCCAAGTGTTCGATGTGCTGCACGCGCTGATCGAGGGGGACGCCAAGGCGTTGCTCGAGGCCGTGCGCCACCTGTCGGAACAAGGCCCGGACTGGAACGGTGTGCTCTCGGAGATCCTCAACGTATTGCACCGCGTCGCCATCGCCCAGGCCCTGCCGGAAGGCGTGGACAACGGCCATGGCGACCGTGACCGCGTATTGGCCCTGGCCCAGGCGTTGCCGGCCGAGGACGTGCAGTTCTACTACCAGATGGGCCTGATCGGCCGCCGCGACCTGCCCCTGGCGCCCGACCCGCGGGGTGGCTTTGAAATGGTGCTGCTGCGCATGCTGGCGTTCCGGCCGGCAGATTCGGCAGACGCGCCGAGACAGCCGCTAAAGCCAGTGGGGATCAGCCAGGCCACAGTTGATTCCGCCAAACCAGTGGCTGGCGCGGCCGTTGTCGCGCCAGTAGTTGTTACGCCTGCGGTTGCTGTGCCTGAGCCGGTTGCGCCGGCACCTGAGCCTGAACCTGCGTCGGTTGCCGTCGCACCGGTGGTCGAGCCCGAGCCGGTCATCGAGCCCGAGCCCGTGGTCGACCTGCCCTGGAATGACCCGGTCGAAGCGCAAGTAGAGCCCGAGCAACAGCCCGCCGTGGAGCCCGTGCTGGAAACCACCGGCGAGCAACCCGAGCTGACGCCGATGCCTGCGCCGACTCCGGACAGCGCGGTGCCGGATGCCCCTGAGTGGGTATCGGCCCCCGTTCCTGAACCGACGGTCGCCCAGGTCGACGCGGCCACTCCCGGCATTGACCTGGACGACGAACCGCCGCTGGACGAAGACTACATCGAGCCGGACATGGATTCGGCCTACAGCTACCTGGACGAATTGGCCAGCGAGCACACCGCCGAACCTGCGCCCGAGCCCGAGGCAGAACCTGCCGCGGCCCCGGCTACCGGCCTGGCCTTGCAATGGCTGGAATTGTTTCCGAAATTGCCGATCTCCGGCATGACCGGCAGTATCGCCGCCAACTGCACCCTGATTTCCATCGAAGGCGACCACTGGCTGCTGCACCTGGACCCGGCCCATAGCGCCTTGTTCAACGCCACCCAGCAGCGCCGGCTCAACGATGCGCTCAACCAGTACCACGGGCGCACGCTGACCATCGCCATCGAACTGATCAAGCCCGAGCAGGAAACCCCGGCCCAGGCCGCGACCCGTCGGCGCCTTAACCGCCAGCGCGAGGCCGAGGATTCGATCCACGCAGATCCGCTTATCCAACAAATGATGCAACAGTTCGGTGCGGTCGTCCGCCACGATACTATTGAACCTGTCGAAGCCCCGGTGCCCCAAGCGTCATGACACCGGGCTACTCATTGATCCACGTACTTTTGAGGTGATTCCCATGATGAAAGGTGGCATGGCCGGCCTGATGAAGCAGGCGCAGCAGATGCAGGAAAAAATGGCCAAGATGCAGGAAGAGCTGGCCAACGCCGAAGTCACCGGTAAAGCCGGTGGCGATATGGTCAGCGTGGTGATGACCGGTCGTCACGACATCAAGCGTGTCAGCATCGACCCAAGCGTATTGCCGGGCGTGGGTGAAGATGACCTGGAAATGCTCGAAGCGCTGTTCGCCGCAGCCGTCAACGACGCTGTGCGCAAGATCGAAGCCAACAGCCAGGACAAAATGTCCGGCGTGACCGCGGGCATGCAACTGCCACCGGGCATGAAACTGCCGTTCTGACACACGCTTTTAGCTAGACTCAAATGCCAGGCATCGCGCCTGGCATTTTTTTGCGCGGTCGAAACATCGAACCCCAAGCCTTCACCGATGGTCTGCACCCTATACCGTTGAAACCATTCACCGATAAAGGAGCCCCGCTGATGCCTCAAGAAATGACGCTCAACCAACGCATCGTTCTGGTCTCACGCCCTCAAGGCGCACCCACGCCGGAAAACTTTCGCCTGGAACGTGTAAGCCTGCCGGACCTGGCAGACGGCCAGGTGCTGCTCAAGACCCTCTACCTGTCTTTGGACCCCTACATGCGTGGACGCATGAGTGACGCGCCGTCCTACGCAGCACCCGTGGAAATCGGTGAAGTGATGACCGGTGGGGCTGTCAGCCGTGTCGAGCAATCGCGCAACCCGAAGTTCGAAGTGGGCGACCTAGTGGTCGGCGCCACTGGCTGGCAAAGCCACTGCATTTGCGAAGGCCATAACCTGATCCCGCTGCCCAAGGGCCTGCCGAGCCCGTCGATGGCCTTGGGCGTACTGGGTATGCCGGGCATGACGGCCTATATGGGCCTGATGGATATCGGCCAGCCCAAGGCCGGGGAAACCCTGGTGGTGGCGGCTGCGTCTGGCGCGGTGGGGTCAGTGGTGGGCCAGGTGGCCAAGCTCAAAGGCTTGCGCGTGGTGGGTATTGCCGGTGGCGCGGATAAGTGCCGCTATGTGGTGGATGAGTTGGGCTTTGATGCCTGTATCGACCACAAGAGCGAAGATTTTGCCCAGGAGCTGGCCCTGGCCTGCTTCAAAGGCGTGGACATCTACTTTGAAAACGTCGGCGGTAAAGTCTTCGATGCCGTGCTGCCCTTGCTCAACCCCAAGGCGCGCGTGCCGCTGTGCGGGTTGATCGCCGGCTATAACGCCCATGAAGCGCCCAGCGGCCCTGACCGTTTGCCGGCGCTGCAACGCACCTTGCTGACCAAGCGGGTGCGCATCCAGGGCTTTATCGTGTTCGACGACTATGGCGACCGCCAGCCGGAGTTCCTCAGTGCCATGGCGCCTTGGGTGCGCGAGGGCAAGATCAAGTTCCGCGAGGACGTGGTCGATGGCCTGGAGCAGGCGCCCGAAGCCTTTATCGGCCTGCTCGAAGGGCGCAACTTCGGCAAGTTGGTGGTGCGCGTCGCGCAGGATTGAGTATTTGACGCTAATCCGGGGCGCGGGTATAAACCGCGTCTCGTTGTTTTGTCGGACCCTTCGCTCATGAGCTTCAGCCCCCTGATTCGCCAACTGATCGACGCCTTGCGCACTTTGCCCGGTGTCGGCCAGAAAACTGCCCAGCGCATGGCGCTGCAACTGCTGGAGCGTGATCGCAGCGGCGGTACTCGCCTGGCCCAGGCTCTGAGCCAGGCCATGGAAGGCGTGGGCCACTGCCGCCAGTGCCGCACCCTTACCGAAGAAGAACTCTGCCCACAATGCGCCGACCCGCGTCGCGACGACACGTTGCTGTGCGTGGTGGAAGGGCCGATGGATGTGTACGCCGTGGAGCAGACCGGTTACCGCGGGCGTTACTTTGTGCTCAAGGGGCATCTGTCGCCGCTCGATGGCCTGGGGCCGGAAGCCATCGGTATTCCACAACTGGTGGCGCGGATCCAAGAGCAGGGCACCTTTACTGAAGTGATCCTGGCGACCAACCCGACGGTGGAAGGTGAAGCCACAGCGCACTACATTGCCCAACTGCTGACCAACAAAGGCTTGATCACCTCGCGGATTGCCCATGGCGTGCCGTTGGGAGGGGAGTTGGAGCTGGTGGATGGCGGTACCTTGGCGCACTCGTTCGCAGGCCGCAAACCCATCGCCCTCTAAAACCCACTGCAATCTGGGACTCCCTAACCCTGTAGGAGCGAGCTTGCTCGCGAAAAACCAATAGGCGCCGCGTTCACGCAGGAAGCTCGCGTTATCGTTGACGGTTTTCGCGAGCAAGCTCGCTCCTACAGGGTTAGCGCAGACGCATGGCTTGATAACCAAGCAAGCGCTTGGTAATTTCGCTCCATCCCGCCATGGAGCTTGCCGATGTCTGCCTATCAGGAATACTTCGATCCCAGCCACCAATTGGTCCGCGACAGCGTGCGCCGCTTCGTCGAGCGTGAGATGTTGCCCGGCATCGAGCAATGGGAGGAGGCAGAAAGCTTTCCTCGCGAGCTCTACCTCAAGGCTGGTGCGGCGGGCATTCTAGGCATTGGCTACCCCGAGGCGCTGGGTGGCAGCCATGAAGGCGATCTGTTCGCCAAGGTCGCTGCCAGCGAAGAGCTGATGCGCTGCGGCTCTGGTGGCGTGGTGGCAGGGCTCGGCTCCCTGGATATCGGCCTGCCGCCCATCGTCAAATGGGCCCGGCGCGACGTGCGTGAGCGCATAGCGCCTCTGGTGCTGGCTGGCGAAAAGATCATCGCCCTGGCGGTCACCGAGCCCAGCGGCGGCTCAGATGTAGCCAACCTGCAAACCCGTGCCGTACGTGAGGGCGAGTATTACCGCGTGAGCGGCGCCAAGACTTTTATCACCAGCGGCATTCGCGCTGATTTCTACACCGTGGCCGTGCGCACAGGCGGGCCGGGCTTTGGCGGTATCAGCCTGCTGCTGATCGAAAAAGACACTCCGGGTTTCACCGTCGGCCAGCCACTGAAGAAGATGGGCTGGTGGGCATCGGACACCGCCGAGTTGTTCTTCGACGACTGCCGCGTGCCCGTGGGCAATCTTATCGGCGTCGAGAACATGGGCTTTGCCTGCATCATGGGTAACTTCCAGAGCGAGCGCCTGGCTTTGGCGCTGATGGCCAACATGACCGCGCAACTGGCCCTGGAGGAAAGCCTTCAGTGGGCCGCCCAGCGTGAAGCATTCGGCAAACCTATCGGCAAATTCCAAGTGCTCAAGCATCGCCTGGCGGAAATGGCTACCGCCGTGGAAGTTTCCCGCGAGTTCACCTACCGCCAGGCCGCGAAAATGGCCGCTGGCAAGAGCGTGATCAAGGAGATTTCCATGGCCAAGAACCTCGCCACCGATACCGCTGATCGGGTGACGTATGACGCGGTGCAGATACTGGGTGGGCAGGGGTATATGCGTGGCAGCCTGGTGGAGCGGCTGTATCGCGATAACCGGATTCTGTCGATTGGTGGCGGGACGCGTGAAGTGATGAATGAAATCATCAGTAAGCAGATGGGGCTTTGACGTTCAGGGTGTTCTTTCGGGCCTCATCGCGGGCAAGCCCGGCTCCCACAGGGGAATGCAGTCCTAGGTGGGAGCCGGGCTTGCCCGCGATGGCGGCAGTATTGACGACCCTTATCTCTCAGTCAGCCCAAACTGCGTCAGGCAAAACGTCGGAATCCCCATGTCTGCCAACCGCTGCGAGCCACCCAGCTCCGGCAAATCGATAATCGCCGCCGCTTCAAAGATCTTTGCCCCCATGCGCCGCACCAGGTTCGCCGCCGCAATCAGGGTGCCGCCGGTGGCGATCAGGTCATCGAACATCAGCACGGAGTCGCCTTCGCACAAGCTGTCGGCGTGCACTTCCAGGAAGGCTTCGCCGTACTCGGTCTGGTAACCCTCGGCCAGCACATCCGCCGGCAGCTTGCCTTGCTTGCGAAACAGGATCAGCGGCTTGTTGAGCTGGTAGGCGATGATCGAGCCGATCAGGAAGCCACGGGCATCCATCGCACCAATATGGGTGAAGTCGGCTTCGACATAGCGTTGGGCAAAGCTGTCGGCCACCAGGCGCAAGGCACGGGGCGATTGGAACAGCGGCGTGATGTCACGGAAGATCACCCCAGGCTTGGGGAAGTCGATGACGGGGCGAATCAGGGATTTGATGTCGAACGAATCAAAGGTCATCGTCGAGGAGTCCAGAGCGGAAAACGGACTCGAAGTATACCTGCGGCCTTGCCGATTGGCGCGGCCGCAGTCTGGATCAGACCTCCAGGGAACCGCCAGCCAAGGCACACAGCTGGATCGGGTCGAGGATATGCACCTCTTTACCTTCTGCGGCAATCAACTGGTTCTGCTGGAAACGGGTAAACACGCGGGATACGGTCTCCACTGCCAGGCCCAGGTAATTGCCGATCTCATTGCGCGACATGCTCAAGCGGAACTGGTTGGCCGAGAACCCACGGGCACGGAAGCGCGCCGACAGGTTGACCAGGAACGTGGCGATGCGCTCGTCGGCGGTTTTCTTCGACAGCAGCAGCATCATTTGCTGGTCGTCACGAATCTCGCGGCTCATCACACGCATCAACTGGCGACGCAATTGCGGCAGTTGCAGGGCCAATTCATCCAGGCGCTCGAAAGGAATTTCGCACACCGACGTGGTTTCCAGGGCCTGGGCCGACACCGGATGAATTTCGGTGTCCATCCCCGACAGCCCGACCAGCTCGCTGGGCAGGTGGAAACCGGTGATTTGCTCTTCGCCGCCGTCGCTGAGGCTGAAGGTCTTCAATGCGCCCGAACGTACTGCATAGACGGAATCAAACTTGTCGCCCTGGCGAAACAGAAACTCGCCTTTTTTCAACGGGCGGCCGCGTTTGACGATGTCGTCCAGCGCATCCATGTCTTCCAGATTCAACGAAAGTGGCAGGCAGAGGGGGGCCAGGCTGCAATCCTTGCAATGGGCCTGGCTGTGAGCGCGCAGTTTGACTGGCTCGGACATTTCTTAAATCCTTGTGGGAAAACACACATAAGACGTAAGGGTAACGCACTGGGGGCCACGGAGGCCAGCCTGTACAAAAACCTGTCGCGAAGTAAAGATTTGCCCGAAACGGCCGATAGCACTGCCATCGAATACCAACACGGTGGCTCAGACCATGTTATCCCTCAGTACACAGCTGGCTTCACGCACCCAGGTCCAGGCATTGCCCGAAACCAAAAAGGCTGCCGCGACCGATGCGAACGCAGTTGCACCTACGGATGAAGCCAAGCCTGCGGTGTCAGTGACCATTTCCGGCGCTGCGATGAAAGCGGCGGCGGCTGAGAAAACCTCGAACAGTGATATCGACGACAGTGGCTTGGCGGACAACGTCAAGAACCTGCTGAAGATGATCCGTGAGATTAAAAAGCAAATTGCCGAGAAACAGGCCGAGATGGCTGCGGTAATGGCCGACAGAAATCTCAGCCCTGAACAAGCCCGTGCCCGACTCTCCGGGCTGCAGTCAGCGTTGAGCGCACTGCAAGCCAGCTTGACCAGCGCCCAGGCGTCCCTGACCAAGGCGATGAAAGACATGAGTGCGGGTGATGCAGTCAAGGCCGCCAGCTTGGCCATGAAGTAAACGCTTTTAGATCACCCGCGAAAACCGCTGCCTGTTCTGGTGCTCCAGGTAGGCATCGAACACCATGCACACCGAGCGCACCAGCAAGCGCCCGGCCGGCAGTACGCGAATGCCCTGGGCGTCCAGTTCGATCAAGCCATCATCCGCCATGGTCTGCAATTGCGGCCATAACTCGGCAAAGTAGCCGCGAAAATCGATGTTGTACGCCTGTTCGATCCCCTCGAATGCCAGGCTGAAATTGCAGATCAACTGCTGGATCACGTCCCGTCGCAAACGGTCGTCCGTGGTGCAGACCAGGCCGCGGCTGGTCGCCAACTGCGCGCCCGCCAAGGCGTTCTGATACTGGTTCAGGTCACTGCTGTTCTGGCAATACAAATCGCCGATCTGGCTGATCGCCGACACCCCCAGCCCAATCAGGTCGCAGTGCCCGTGGGTGGTGTAACCCTGGAAATTGCGCTGCAGCTTGCCTTCTTCCTGGGCCACCGCCAGTTCGTCGTCCGGCAGGGCAAAGTGGTCCATGCCGATGTAGCGGTAACCGGCCTGGGTCAGTTGTTCGATGGTGGTTTGCAGCATCAGCAGTTTTTCTGCCGGCGAGGGCAGGTCGTCGGTGTTGATGCGCCGCTGGGGCATGAAGCGTTCCGGCAGGTGCGCGTAGTTGAACACCGACAGGCGGTCAGGCTGCAAGCGGATGACTTCTTCCACGGTGCGCGCAAAGTTCAACGGCGACTGCTTGGGCAGGCCGTAGATCAGGTCGATATTGATCGAGCGAAATTGCAAGGTACGCGCTGCATCGATCACGGCGCGGGTTTCTTCCAGGCTTTGCAGGCGATTGACCGCCCGTTGCACCTCGGGGTCGAGGTCTTGCAGCCCAATGCTCACGCGGTTGAAGCCCAGTTCGCGCAGCAGGCCCATGGTGGCCCAGTCGGCTTCACGCGGGTCGATTTCGATGCCGTAGTCGCCCGAATCGTCATCCAGCAAATTGAAATGCTGGCGCAGGCATTTCATCACCTGGCGCAGTTCATCGTGGCTGAGAAACGTTGGCGTACCGCCGCCGAAGTGCAACTGTTCCACGGGCTGCTGCGGGTCGAGGTGGCAGGCCACCAATTGGATTTCCTGCTCCAGGCGCTGCAGGTAGGCCTGAGCACGGCCACGGTCCTTGGTAATCACCTTGTTGCAGGCGCAGTAGTAACAAATGTTGGCGCAGAACGGCACATGCACATACAGCGACAGTGGCCTTACGGCCTTGCGGCTGTCACGCAGGGCGTGGAGCAGGTCGAAGGTACCGACCTGGCTGTCAAATTGTACGGCGGTGGGGTAGGACGTGTAGCGCGGCCCCGCCAAGTCGTAGCGGTGAATCAGATCTGTGTCCCAACGAATGGCGTCGAGCATGCGGGCGGTCCCCCGGATTGGCTAGTGGGCCGAGTCTAGGGGCAGCGCAACGCAGGCATCTTGATTTGCATCAACGGGGAGCGGCGCTATGCCACAGGGCCTGTTAATGCCCCATTAGCCAGTGCTGATGGGGCCCGGGCAAGGTCCAGAGGCCGAAGATCATCACCAGCACGCCGCCGGCGACACGCACGCTGCGTTTGCGCAATAACGCCGTCACCCGTTCGGCGGCCAGCCCGGTGGCCAGCAAAACCGGCCAGGTGCCCAGCCCGAACGCCAGCATCAGCAGGGCACTGTCCAGCGCATTGCCCTGGCTCGCCGCCCAGAGCAGGGTGCTGTAGACGAGCCCGCACGGCAACCAGCCCCACAGCGCGCCCAGCAGCAAGGCTCGCGGCAGGCTGGACACCGGCAGCAAGCGGTTGGCCACCGGCTGCAGATGCCGCCACAGGCCGCGCCCCAGGCTCTCGATACGGGTGAGGCCGCTCCACCAGCCGGCCAGGTACAGGCCCATGCAGATCAGCAGCAGCCCGGCCAGCACTCGCATGAACATCGCCGCCGGGCTGTTGGCTACCGCCCAACCGGCCAGGCCGATCAGTAGTCCTGCCGTGGCATAACTGAGGATGCGCCCCAGGTTGTACGCCAGCAGCAGGCGAAAACGGCGGCTGCGTTGCTCCTTGGGGATCGCCAGGGTCAGCGCGCCCATCAATCCGCCGCACATACCCAGGCAGTGGCCGCCGCCGAGCAGGCCGAGGATCAGCGCCGAGACCAGCAAAGGCGCCAGCTCAAGCATGGGGGGGCTCTTTGGGCGGTTGCTCGGGGCTGTTGGCTTCGTCGATGGCGGCCAGGTGGTTCGGGTCCTGGTCGTCGAACAACACGCTGTGTGCCGGGCCATCGAGGTCTTCGTATTGGCCGCTGTCCACGGCCCAGAAGAAGATGTAGATGGCCACACCCACTAACAGCAGTGCCGCTGGAATCATCACGTAGAGAGCTGGCATCTGTACTCCATGCCCACGCGGCTCAGGCCGGCAGCGGGCGGGTTACTGGGGCGGTGCCCGGGGCTTGCGCGCTCGGCAGGCGAGTGAGGCGCAACGCGTTAAGCACCACGGTCAACGAACTGAGGGACATGCCGATCGCCGCCCAGATCGGAGTGATCCAACCCAGGGCCGCAAACGGCAGCATAAGCCCATTGTACAACCCGGCCCACAACAGGTTCTCGATGATCACCCGGCGAGTACGCCGCGCCAGGCTGAAGGCCTGTACCAGCGCATCCAGGCGGTTGGACAACAGCACCGCATCGGCGCTGGTTTTCGCAAGGTCCGTGGCCGAGCCCATCGCCACGCTGATATCAGCGGCGGCCAGCACCGGCACATCATTGACTCCATCGCCCAGCATCAGCACTTTGCGACCTTCTTTGTGCAGGGTTTGCAGCACCTGCAGCTTGTCGTCAGGGCGCAGGCTGCCGTGGGCTTCGTCGATACCCAGCTCAGAGGCGACACTGGCCACCATCGGCGAGCTGTCGCCGGAGAGCAACAGCGTGCGCCAGCCCCGCGCCTTGCATGCGGCGAGCAAGGCGGGTGCGTCGCTGCGCAGGCGGTCATCCAGTACGAACCAGGCCAGCGCCCCGCTGCGGTCACCCAGCAGCAGCCATTGCCCGGCCTCGTCCGGCGAGGCGGGAATCGCACAGCCACTAAGTTCACAGACAAAACCCGGCTGGCCGATGCGCAACACACGTTCGCCCACACGACCTTCCAGGCCCAGGCCTGGGGTGCTCAGCACCTCATCGGCGGCCAGCGGCGCACGGCCGAAGGCACGGGCAATCGGGTGTTCGGAACGGTTCTCCAGGGCGGCGGCAAGGCCCAGGCATTGGTCGCTGTCCAGCGCACTCAAGGGCCGAATGGCGCGCAACGCCAGGCGCCCTTCGGTGAGGGTGCCGGTCTTGTCGAAAATCACCGTATCAATCTGGTTCAGGCCCTCAAGCACATGGCCGCGGGTCAGCAGTAAGCCGAGGCTGTGCAAGGTGCCGGTGGCGGCGGTGAGCGCGGTGGGCGTGGCCAGCGAGAGGGCGCACGGGCAGGTCGCCACCAGCATCGCCAGTACAATCCAGAACGCTCGGGATGGGTCCAGCTCCCACCACAGCAGGCCGATCAGCGCCGCGGCGATCAGCGAGCACAACAGGAACCACTGCGCAGCGCGGTCGGCGATTTGTGCCAGGCGTGGCTTCTCGGCCTGGGCGCGCTCCAGCAGGCGCACGATGGCGGACAAGCGCGTGTCATGGCCCAATGCGCGCACTTGGACGGTCAGCGCGCCTTCGACATTCAACGTGCCGGCCGTGACGCTGTCACCCGTGCGCCGAGGTTGCGGCAGGTACTCGCCGGTCAGCAGGGATTCATCGATGCTGGATTGGCCGTCGAGAATCACCCCATCCGCCGGCAGCACGGCGCCAGGGTGCACCAGCACCCGATCACCCAGCGCCAATTCACTGAGCAGGATGCGTTCGCTCTGGCCATCGTCCTTGAGGCGCAGGCAGGAGGCGGGCAACAGGTTGACCAGTTGGGCGGTGGCTGCGGCGGTGCGTTCCCGGGCGCGGCGCTCAAGGTAGCGCCCGGCCAGCAGGAACAGCGCAAACATGCCCACGGCATCGAAATACAACTCGCCCACGCCAGTGATCGCGGTCCAGATGCCGGCCAGGTACGCGCCGCCAATCGCCAGAGACACCGATACATCCATGGTCAGGTGCCGCGTGCGCAAGTCACGCAGGGCGCCTTTGAAGAACGGCGCGCAGCTGTAGAACACGATGGGCGTGGTCAGAAACATCGCCACCCAGCGCAGGATGATGTGCAGCTCCGGGCTCAGGTCAATATTGAATTCCGGCCAGGTGGCCATGGTTGCCATCATGGCCTGGAACCACAGCAAGCCGGCGACCCCCAGCTGTCGCAGGGCCAGGCGATTCTCGCTGGCCAATTGTTCGGCGGCGCGGTCGGCCTGGTAAGGGTGGGCGGCGTAACCGATATGGCGCAGCTCGCTGAGCAGTTGGCTCAACGGCAATTGCCCATCGGCCCAGCGCACGTGCAGGCGATGGTTGGAGAGGTTCAGCCGCGCTTCGGCCACGGCGGGCAGGCTGCGCAGGTGTTTCTCGATCAACCAGCCGCAGGCGGCACAACTGATGCCTTCCATCAGCAGGGTGGCTTCGGCTAGGTCGCCTTGATGGCGCACAAAGGGTTTTTGCACATCGGCGCGGTCGTACAGCGCCAGTTCGTCCACCAACTGCACGGGCAGCGCCTCGGGGTTGGCCGAGGCTTCGCTGCGGTGTTGGTAATAGCTTTCCAGCCCGCCGGCCACTATCGCCTCGGCCACGGCCTGGCAGCCCGGGCAGCAGAGTTCACGGCGTTCGCCGAGGATCTGGGCGGTGAACCGGCTGCCGGAGGGGACGGGTAGGGCGCAGTGGTAGCAGGGGGTGGTCATGGTTCGAGGTCTTTGGTGGCTGGGAGGGCCTCTTCGCGGGCAAGCCCGCTCCCACAGGGTATCGAGCGGGCTTGTTCGCGAAGCGCGGAGCGCAGGCTGTTTATTTTTTCAGGTCTTCAGCGCCCTGCAACGGTTCGTCACCCAGCAGCAAGTCCTTGTCATGGCTGACCTCTTCCTCTTCGAACAGGCGCCAGGTGTTGCCGCCCTCCACGCCAAGCAGTTCCACGAAACGGCGACCTTCGACCTTGTCGGTGACCTGGCCGATGTAGCGGCCGGGCTCGCTGTCGCTGCGGGTGAGGTTGATCTTGCGATCCTTCTCTGGCTGGGTCGGGGAGATCAGGTTCAGCTCCAGGGTATTTGGATTGCTGTAGCCAGTCAGTTGCAGCTCGACCTCGCCGGTCAGTTCGTCCAGGTGCAGCTTGCCGCGCAGTTGCAGGGTCTGGGCCAGGCGTTCGCGGTCCAGGGAACGGTTGATGCCTTTGCCGGCCTCGTAGTAGTTGTCGTTGACCAAGTTGTCCGGGTTGTTCACTGCGATGGTTACCATGGACAAGGTCAGGGTCACCGAGCAGGCCAGAATCGCGATGATGATCCAGGGCCAGAGGTGCTTGTACCAAGGGCTGGCGGCAGTAGTTGCAGGCATGCGTGTGTTCCCTGTTAACGAACTTGTGGGCCGATGAATCGGCTCTTGGCTTCAATATGGACGCTGGTGTCATCGGCGTCCTTGAGGATGAAGGTCACCTCGTTGGTGCTCGACGGCAACTGCTCCGGCGCACTCGACAACTCCACTGGCATGCTGACGATATCGCCGGCGGCCACTTTGATTTCGCGTCGGCCTTGCAGCTTGAGGTCTGGCAGGCCAGCGGCGTCGAGCACGTAGGTGTGGTCGCGCTGGTCTTTGTTCATGATCTTCAGGCTGTAGACGTTTTCGATGCGTCCTTCGGCGTTTTCACGGTACAGCACGCGGTCCTTGCTGACGTCAAAACCCACCAGCGAGCGCATGAAGAAGGCCGCCACCAACAGGCTGATCATCGCCAGCAATACCAGGGCGTAACCGATCAGGCGCGGGCGCAGCTTATGGGTTTTCTGCCCCGACAGGTTGTGTTCGGTGGTGTAGCTGATCAGGCCGCGTGGGTACTCCATCTTGTCCATGATGTTGTCGCAGGCGTCGATACAGGCGGCGCAACCGATGCACTCGATTTGCAGCCCGTCGCGGATATCGATACCGGTAGGGCACACCTGCACGCACATCGTGCAGTCAATGCAGTCGCCCAGGCCCTGGGCCTTGTAGTCGGTACCCTTTTTACGTGGCCCACGCACTTCGCCACGGCGCGGGTCATAGGACACGATCAGGGTGTCCTTGTCGAACATCACGCTCTGGAAGCGCGCATAGGGGCACATGTAGATGCACACCTGTTCGCGCAGCCAGCCGGCGTTGCCGTAGGTGGCGAGGGTGAAGAAACCTACCCAGAAATACGACCAGCCATCGGCCTGGCCCGTGAAGAAATCGAACACCAGTTCGCGGATCGGCGAGAAGTAGCCGACGAAGGTGATGCCGGTGGCAAAGCCGATCAGCAGCCACAGGCTGTGCTTGCTGAACTTGCGCAGGAATTTGTTGGCGCTCATCGGCGCCTTGTCGAGCTTGATGCGCTGGTTGCGGTCGCCTTCGGTGACCTTTTCGCACCACATGAAGATCCACGTCCATACGCTTTGCGGGCAGGTATAGCCGCACCACACGCGCCCGGCGTACACGGTGATAAAAAACAGGCCAAATGCCGCCACAATGAGAATGCCCGACAGCAGGATGAAGTCCTGGGGCCAGAACGTTGCGCCAAAAATAAAGAACTTACGCTCCGGCAGGTTCCACCACACCGCCTGGTGACCGCCCCAGTTCAGCCACACGGTGCCGAAGTACAACAGGAACAGAGCGGCACCGCCGACCATGCGCAGGTTGCGGAACAAGCCAGTGAAGGCGCGGGTGTAAATCTTCTCACGCGAAGCGTAGAGGTCGACGGTTTTGGCAGGCGGGGTAACGTCATGTACCGGTATCTGGTCGCTCATCATTGCATCCCACGGCGGTGGAGATTTGCCTCGGCCAGTACGTGCCAACCGGGGTCAAATTAAGGGTGTTGCAGTGGCCTAATGATACGCCCCCGAGGGTGTGCAAAGGGTGCGACCTTTGGTCGCGTTGGGGGAAATCAATTGATGGTGTACGTGATCTGGATCAATTGACTTGGCAAGTATGGACGGTTTTTGTCGCTGTGGTGGTCGGGCGGGTCCGAAAGGCGTTCACTTGAGAGCCCCGGTTTTTTTGAACAAAGCAGTGCAGATGTGGGAGCGGGCTTGCTCGCGAATGCGATGTCTCCAGTAATGAAAATCGTAGCCGGTACTCCGTATTAGCGAGCAAGCCCCCCATTTGAATCCCGGCGTTTTTAGAACTGTGGCCGTTTAAATGACTCAATCATCGAACTGTGCCCTCGTAATAATGGTTGTGCGCCCAGGGAGAAAGTCGATGTTGTCTTCAGGCATCTGCAACATTTCGCTGATGTCTGTGGCAACCGCTTCGATTTCTTCTGGATTATTTTTGTTGGGTGTGGAGTTGTCTTCGTTCATGCATCAGCCCGATTGTAAGCGTCAGCGCTCAAACTTAATGCCTGCTGTGTTTCAGAGCAATAAACAAAAAGCCCCGCCAGCATTCGCTGCGCGGGGCTCCATTGTTTCAGAGGTCTTACTGCTCCTCAGCCTTCTTATCCCCATGAGACAAGCTATACACATACGCCGCAAGCAAGTGCACCTTGTCATTGCCTTGCAACTGCTCCTGCGCCGGCATCTGGCCCTGGCGGCCATAACGGATGGTCTGCTGCAGTTGCGCGAAGCTTGAGCCGTAGATGAACGCACCCGGATGCGTCAGGTCGGGCGCGCCCATGGCTGGGGTGCCTTTACCCGCCGGGCCGTGGCAGGCCACGCAGTTGGCGGCGAAGAGTTTCTCACCGTTGGCCACATCGGCCTTGGCGCCTTCCGGCAGTTTGCGGCCGTCGAGGTTGGTCACCACAAAAGCTGCTACGTCGGCCACGCCTTGCTCGCCGATGACTTCGGCCCAACCTGGCATCACCGCGTGGCGGCCCTTCATGATGGTTTCCTTGATGGTGTTGGGTTCGCCACCCCAGCGCCAGTCGGCGTCGGTCAGGTTGGGAAAGCCGTAGGCGCCCTTGGCGTCGGAGCCGTGGCATACCGAGCAGTTGGAGGCAAACAAGCGGCCGCCCATCTTCAAGGCTTGCGGGTCCTTGGCGACTTCTTCAATCGGCATCGACGCGAACTTGGCGAAGATCGGCCCGAACTTGGCCTCCGACCTGGCCATTTCCTTTTCCCATTCGTGCACGCCGGTCCAGCCGGTCTGGCCGTTGGCGAACGGGGTTTGCTTGTCGGTGTCGAGGTAGTTGTAGCCTGGCAGCAGGCCCTTCCAGTTGCCCAGGCCAGGGTAGAGCACCAGGTAGCCAAGGGCGAAGACGATGGTGCCGACAAACAGCATGAACCACCACTTGGGCAGCGGGTTGTCGTACTCCTCGATGCCGTCGAACGAGTGGCCGACGGTCTCGTCCGTCTGCTCGGTGCGCTGGCCTTTGCGGGTCGACAGCAGCAGCCAGGTCAGGGCGAAGATGGTACCCAGACTGAGGACTGTGACGTACAGACTCCAGAACGTAGTCATTCTTTGTTACTCCTAGAAGCTTGCTCGACGTGCTTGATGGCTTCGGGGTCATCTGCGAAGGGCAGCATGGTCGCGTCGTCAAACTCCGACTTGCGCCGTGGGCTGAACACCCACAACGCCAGGCCGATAAAGGCCACCATCACCACAACGGTGCCCAGGCCACGAATCATCCCGATATCCATGAAGGTCACCGTTTGCTTTTGATGATGGTGCCAAGGCCTTGCAGGTAGGCCACCAATGCGTCCATTTCGGTCTTGCCCTTCACGGCGGCGGCCGCACCGGCGATGTCTTCGTCGGTGTAGGGCACGCCCAGGGTGCGCAAGACTTCCATCTTCTTGGCGGTGTCCTTGCCGTCGAGCTTGTTTTCCACGAGGAACGGGTACGCCGGCATTTTCGACTCAGGCACGACGTTGCGCGGGTTGTACAGGTGCGCACGCTGCCAGTCATCGGAGTAACGCCCACCCACACGGGCCAGGTCCGGGCCGGTGCGCTTGGAACCCCACAGGAACGGGTGGTCCCACACGCTTTCACCGGCCACCGAGTAGTGGCCGTAGCGTTCGGTTTCGGCGCGGAACGGGCGGATCATCTGCGAGTGGCAGCCCACGCAACCGTTGGCGATGTAGACGTCGCGGCCTTCCAGTTCAAGGGCGGTGCGCGGCTTCATGCCTTCGACCGGCTTGTTGGTCACGTCCTGGAAAAACAGCGGGACGATTTGGGTCAGGCCGCCGATGCTCACGGCGATGACCATGAAGAAGGCCAGCAGGCCGATGTTCTTCTCGACTACTTCATGCTTCATCAGTGAGCTCCCACAACGGCGATCTTGGCGGCGGCTTCGGCTTCTACAGGGTCGCTGGCACGCACGGTGCGCCAGACGTTGTAGGCCATCAACAGCATGCCGCTGGCAAAGAACGCACCGCCCAGGGCACGTACGATAAAGCCCGGGTGGCTGGCTTGCAGCGCTTCAACGAAGGAGTAGGTGAGGGTGCCGTCATCGTTGATCGCACGCCACATCAAGCCCTGGGTGATGCCGTTGACCCACATCGAGGCGATGTAGAGCACGGTGCCGATAGTGGCCAGCCAGAAGTGCGCGTTGATCAGCCCGACGCTGTGCATCTGCACGCGGCCGAACAGTTTGGGGATCATGTGGTACAGCGCGCCGATGGAGATCATCGCCACCCAACCGAGAGCGCCAGCGTGCACGTGGCCGATGGTCCAGTCGGTGTAGTGGGACAGCGAGTTGACGGTCTTGATCGCCATCATCGGCCCTTCGAAGGTCGACATGCCGTAGAACGCCAAAGACACCACCAAAAACCGCAGGATCGGGTCGGTGCGCAGCTTATGCCAGGCGCCCGACAGGGTCATCATGCCGTTGATCATACCGCCCCAGCTTGGCGCCAGCAGGATGATTGACATCGCCATGCCCAGGGACTGTGCCCAATCCGGCAAGGCGGTGTAGTGCAAGTGGTGAGGGCCGGCCCAGATGTACAGGGTGATCAGCGCCCAGAAGTGCACGATGGACAGGCGATACGAGTAGATCGGACGCTCGGCTTGCTTGGGCACGAAGTAGTACATCATCCCCAGGAAACCGGTGGTGAGGAAGAAGCCTACGGCGTTGTGGCCGTACCACCACTGGATCATCGCGTCCGTTGCGCCGGAATAGGCCGAATAGGACTTGAACAGGTTCACCGGCAGGGAGGCGTGGTTGACGATGTGCAGCATCGCCGTGACCACGATAAAGGCGCCATAGAACCAGTTGCCCACGTAGATGTGCTTGGTCTTGCGCTTGACGATGGTGCCGAAGAACACCAGGCCGTAGGTCACCCACACGATGGCAAGCAAAATGGCGATCGGCCATTCCAGTTCGGCGTATTCCTTGGTGGTGGTGTAGCCCAGGGGCAGGCTGATGATGGCGCCGACGATGACCGCCTGCCAGCCCCAGAAGGTGAAGGCGGCAAGGCCATCGGAGATCAGTCGCGTCTGGCAGGTGCGCTGCACGACATAGTAGGAGGTGGCAAACAGTGCACATCCGCCGAAGGCGAAGATCACCAGGTTGGTGTGCAGCGGGCGCAGGCGGCCGAAAGTCGTCCAGGGCAGGTCGAAATTCAATTGCGGCCAAACCAGTTGCGAGGCGATGAACACCCCGAGCCCCATGCCAAGGATCCCCCAGACCACCGTCATGATGGCGAACTGGCGGACTACCTTATAGTTATAAGCAGTCGGACTGATTGCTGTGCTCATTCTAAGGTTCCACGGTTTAGGTTTTTTTATAGGTAAAATCGGCCGCAAGTATGTAGAAAGCGAGGGGCCATTGCAACGCAATGGCTGACCTGGATCAATGCGTTCAACGCCAGATTCTGCGCCCTTTCCATGTTTGGCGTAGGGACAAAATCCAAAATAGAAAGCTGATCGAGTGGACAGGAAATTTCAGGGGCGCAACGGCTACCGTCGCGTAGGCCAGGAATGGTCCACTGTGGGAACAAGCGTAGACCCGAATAGGAGGAGGGGAAAGGTAGGCTTGGAAGAGGTGCGACACTTGGTCGCGCAAATGAAAAAACAACACCGGATCCCTGTAGGAGCGAGCTTGCTCGCGAAATACTTCAGAGCGCCGCGTTTATGCTGGATAAACGTGGTGTCCTCAGATGCTTCGCGGGCAAGCTCGTTCCCACAGTGAAACGGGTTGCGGCCCTACTTGGTCGCGCTGTCTGGCGTTGCACCTTCAGCGTTATGGGACAAGCTGTACACGTAAGCCGCCAGCAGGTGCACCTTGTCGTTGCCTTGCAGCACGTCCTGTGCCGGCATCTGGCCCTGGCGACCATGGCGGATGGTCTGTTGCAGCTGCGCCAGGCTGGTGCCGTAGATAAAGCCTGCTGGCTCGGTCAGGTTCGGTGCGCCCATGGCTTCCACACCGTGGCCTTGCGGGCCGTGACAGGCCACGCAAGTGGTGTTGAACGCGGCTTGCCCGGCTGCCAGGTCTGCGGTGTTGTCAGCAGGCAACGGCAGCTTGGCCAGGTCGTGGCGTACGTAAGCGGCGACGTTTTTCACTCCGTCCTCGCCCAGCACTTCACCCCAGGCCGGCATCGCCGCGTGGCGACCGTTCAGGATGGTGGCCTTGATGGCTTCGGCCGAACCGCCCCAGCGCCAGTTGTTGTCGGCCAGGTTGGGGAAGCCATAGGCGCCCTTGGCGTCCGAGCCGTGGCACACCGCACAGTTGGAGGCGAACAGGCGACCGCCCATCTTCAACGCTTGCGGGTCCTTGGCGACTTCCTCCACCGGCATGGCTGCGAACTTGGCGAAGATCGGCCCGAACCTGGCGTCGGCCTTGGCCATTTCCTTGTCCCATTCCTTGGTCTGGGTCCAACCGTCTTCATAGCCCGGCAGTACGCCTTTCCAGTTGCCCAGGCCCGGGTAGAGGATCAGGTAGCCGACGGCAAACACCAGGGTGCCGGCGAACAACATGAACCACCACTGGGGCAGCGGGTTGTCGTATTCCTCGATACCGTCGAAGGCGTGGCCCATGGTCTGGTCGACGCTGCCCTTGGTCTCGCCCTTGCGGGTGCCGACCAACAGCCAGGTCAGGCCGATCAGGCTGCCCAGGGTCAATACGCAGATCCATGTACTCCAAAACGTAGTCATGGCCGAGTGCTCCTTGTGGCTGGCTCTGCTTGAGCGTCGGGTGGGGAAGGTTCATCGGCAAACGGCAGCAGGCGCGCCTGCTCGAATTCCGCGTTGCGGCGGTTGTTGAATACCCACAGCGACAGGCCGATAAAGGCGATGGCGACCACCAGCGTGCCCAGGCCGCGGATGGTGCCCGCATCGAATTCAAATCCCATGGCTCACCTCTTGCTCTTGATGGCAGTGCCGAGCACTTGCAGGTAGGAAACCAGCGCGTCCATTTCGGTCTTGCCCTTGAGGCTGGCGACTGCGCCATTGATGTCGTCGTCGGTGTACGGCACGCCGAGGGTGCGCATCACTTTCAACTTGGTCTCGGTGTGGCTGCTGTCGACGGCGGCGGTGACCAGCCAGGGGTAGGCCGGCATTTTCGACTCTGGCACCACGTTGCGCGGGTTGTACAAGTGCGCGCGGTGCCAGTCGTCCGAGTAGCGTGCGCCGACGCGGGCCAGGTCCGGGCCGGTACGTTTGGAGCCCCACAGGAACGGGTGGTCCCACACGCTTTCGCCAGCCACCGAATAGTGGCCGTAGCGCTCGGTCTCGGCGCGGAACGGGCGGATCATCTGCGAGTGGCACTGTACGCAGCCTTCGCGGATGTAGATGTCGCGGCCTTCCAGTTGCAGCGCGGTGTAGGGCTTCATGCCTTCGACGGGCTTGTTGGTCACGTCCTGGAAGAACAGCGGGACGATCTGGGTCAGGCCACCGATGCTCACGGCAAGCACCATCAGCAGCATCAACAGGCCGACGTTCTTTTCAATCGTTTCGTGTTTCATCATCGACTCCTCAGGCCATCTGCGCGGCAGCGGTGACGTCGGCAGGTTGCGCCGAACGCACGGTGCGCCATGTGTTGTAAGCCATCAGGAACATGCCGCTGAGGAAGATCGCACCGCCCACCAGACGCACGATGAAGCCTGGGTGGCTGGCCACCAGGGTTTCGACGAAGGAGTAAGTGAGGGTGCCGTCTTCGTTGACCGCACGCCACATCAGGCCCTGGGCGATGCCGTTGACCCACATCGAAGCGATGTAGAGCACGGTGCCGATGGTGGCCAGCCAGAAGTGCGCGTTGATCAGGCCGAGGCTGTACATCTGCTCGCGACCGAAGATTTTCGGGATCATGTGGTACAGCGCGCCGATGGAGATCATCGCCACCCAACCCAGCGCGCCGGCGTGTACGTGGCCGATGGTCCAGTCGGTGTAGTGGGAGAGGGCGTTGACGGTCTTGATCGCCATCATCGGGCCTTCGAAGGTCGACATGCCGTAGAACGCCAGGGAGACCACCAAAAAGCGCAGGATCGGGTCGCTGCGCAGCTTATGCCAGGCGCCCGAGAGGGTCATCATGCCGTTGATCATGCCGCCCCAGCTCGGTGCCAGCAGCACCAGCGACATCACCATGCCCAGGGACTGCGCCCAATCCGGCAGGGCGGTGTAGTGCAAGTGGTGCGGGCCGGCCCAGATGTACAGGGTGATCAGCGCCCAGAAGTGCACGATGGACAAACGATACGAATACACCGGGCGTTCGGCCTGCTTGGGCACGAAGTAATACATCATCCCCAGGAAGCCCGCAGTGAGGAAAAAGCCTACTGCGTTATGCCCATACCACCACTGCACCATGGCATCCGTCGCACCGCCGTACAGCGAGTAGGACTTGGTCAGGCTGACCGGGATTTCCAGGTTATTGACGATATGCAAAATGGCCACGGTGATGATGAACGCGCCGAAGAACCAGTTGCCCACATAGATGTGCTTGGTCTTGCGCTTCATGATCGTGCCGAAGAACACGATGGCGTAGGCGACCCAGACAATGGTGATCAGGATGTCGATCGGCCATTCCAGTTCGGCGTATTCCTTGGAGCTGGTGTAGCCCAGTGGCAGGCTGATCGCGGCCAGCAGGATCACAAGCTGCCAGCCCCAGAAGCAGAACGCGGCGACTTTCGGCGCGAACAGCTGTGTCTGGCAGGTGCGTTGCACCGAGTAAAAGGAGCTGGCGAACAGCGCACAGCCACCGAACGCGAAGATCACCGCGTTGGTGTGCAAAGGGCGCAGGCGGCCGAAGCTGGTCC
Organism: Pseudomonas salmasensis; assembly: GCF_014268375.2. Taxonomy (NCBI): domain Bacteria; kingdom Pseudomonadati; phylum Pseudomonadota; class Gammaproteobacteria; order Pseudomonadales; family Pseudomonadaceae; genus Pseudomonas; species Pseudomonas salmasensis. The sequence goes on along the minus strand of NZ_CP077083.1, from coordinate 1,803,009 downwards.
AAGGCAAATCGAAGTTGAGCGCAGGCCAAACCAATTGGGCAGCGAGAAAAACCCCGAGCCCCATGCCGACGATGCCCCACACCACCGTCATAATGGCGAATTGGCGGACCACCTTGTAGTTATAGGCGGTACTTAAAGTAGTGTTCATGGTTCCCCATCCACGGTTCAACCCAAGCAAGTGCGGCACTTGGGCTGGAGTTATAGGCAGACTAAAAAGCGAGGCAAGCATGGGCAAAGAGCACAAGGCCAGTATTGACGGGGATCAATGGGCGCAGTGTGTACGGGAACATGGCTGGTTGTGGGATGTCGCCACGGGCACGGCTTCGGGTGAGCCGGTGACGCTGATCCTGGCCCACGGCGCTGGCGCTCCGATGGACTCGGCGTTCATGAACGACATGGCTGCACGCCTTGCCGGGCATGGCGTGAGCGTGTTGCGCTTCGAGTTCCCGTACATGGCCCAGCGCCGCTTGGACGGGGGCAAACGCCCGCCGAATCCGGCGCCGAAACTACTGGAGGCGTGGCGTGAGGTGTATGCCCAGGTGCGACGTCATGTCGCTGGGAAACTGGCGATTGGCGGCAAGTCGATGGGCGGGCGCATGGCCAGTTTGGTGGCCGATGAATTGGGCGCCGATGGGTTGGTGTGCCTGGGCTATCCGTTCTACGCGGTGGGCAAGCCAGAGAAACCCCGGGTGGAGCATTTGGCTGCGCTGAAGACGCCCACCTTGATAGTGCAGGGCGAGCGCGATGCCTTGGGCAATCGAGCGGCGGTGGAGGGGTATGCGTTATCGCCGAGCATCGAGGTGATGTGGCTGGTGGCGGGGGATCATGATTTGAAGCCGTTGAAGGCGTCGGGGTTCAGTCATGAGCAGCATTTGGAGGCGGCGGCCATCAAAGCATCAGGTTTTCTCGCCTGACGCTTTGCAGGTTTCTCTATGTTGGGATATTTCGGCTAGTGTTTTCATGAGGTTTAACACTAGCGGTCCCTCGTGAGCGTGAAGTGTCCTGTCGCGTCGTATTGAGCGTACTCACTGTCGAAGGACGCCTCGAAGTTGCCATTGGCCGTGCGTTCAACGGGGTTGAGCTTGATTGTCAGTGTTGCCTTTTTGGCAGGAATCACTGCAACGCCAGGAATGTCCCCAGGGCCGGAGATGTAATGAGCATATTTTAAAATTCCGTCAAGTGTGTATGTGTCGTCTATTGGCGCTTCTCCTAGGTAAGGAATATAAAAAACAAAGGAAGAGGAGTTCTTTTCTTGTAAGCTTCCTATCGACCCTGAAAACAGCCAGAAATTTTCATGTTCTACATGGCCGAACGCTGTTCGTTCTGCAGTGATTGGCGTTTGAGAGCCTTTGAATGTCCATTCAAAATGGTTGTTTGGAGTTTGGGGGGAATTGAAGTCCGGGATGAAGATAATGTCTCGGTTCATGGTGAGGTCTCTTTATTTGTGGGGTTTGCGTTATATGATGTTTGAAAGAAAACAGCTTGAATGTGTTGTGCTTGGCTAAGGCGTGATACCTGGTGTGTTTCAAGTCTCTTTGTCGAACCCTGTTACGATGGCGTGGGTAAGCTCAGTATGTGATGGGCTTAAACGTGCCATTGGTCATGTCTACAAGCTCGACGATTTTATTTTTAAAGGTGGCGTTGCAGCGCAATGGCTGCTGAGTCAGTGTAAGCGCTACTTCGTATATTCCTTCATAGGTGGCGCCGCTGAAGAGGGTATAGTAAAAATTCGATTTCTCATCACCCTGTTTAAATGTTTTATCGATGATCTGTTCATTTTCATCGTCGCTGTAAATATAAATAGCCCAGTAACGATATTGAGGCGTACCCCATTCTCCCTCCTCGCCGGTCAGATACCATGCCTTGCTTGAATCGGAGTAGGCCAACCAGCCCTGCGCTTTGTATTGAGTGTGTCCCTCTGTCCATTCAAAGATCGAATGTTGTGAGGCAAGGGTCGTTCCAGGCCATTCACAGCAGCATTTTATTTCGCGTAATGCTGACGCCGTGTCGGTGAAAGAGCCTTCAAAATGTAGCGTTGTTTTCCCTGTGCTTTCGTCAATGGCTATCTCACTGTCGCCGACAGTTGCAACGTGTTCTTCAGTTTCAGGTGCGTTACTATTTGCACCGTTAATGTAAAGATGGGTGAAGCCTTCTGGGTGTTGCTTGATCGATTTGTTAGGTGATGTGCTTTTGGGGGTGCAAGGTATTTTCAGTAGCAGTGATTGTTGAGTATCTGAGCACTGGAGTGTCAACTTAATCCAGTACTGATCATTGCGTTCGGATAGGTGCAGTGGGAGGGCCCAGCCTTCCAATGTTCTTTCGTTGTTTGATGATTTTTCAGTCCATTGCACACGTCCCATAGTTTTTGGGAATAGATGCGGGGTGCTATTTGAGTCGGTAGACCGGGACATGGCGGTGTGCTCCTGTTTGACAGGTTCACACTATAAAAGGGGAGACGTTCAAGAATTAACTGTGAGAATTGACAGTTTTATAGAGCGGTTGGCGATAAAGAGATTATGAGTGATAGCCATCTGCAAGGGGCTCACTTGTTAGAAAGAGTGAGCCCCTGAAGTTCTACCGGTTAAAACGCTCCACCAGCGAGTACTGGGTATTGGCGGTATGCGTCAGCTCTTCACTCAACTGCGCCGAGTTCATCGCCTGCTCCGAGGTCTGGTCCGCCAACAGCGCAATGGTGCTGATGTTGCGGCTGATCTCCTCGGCTACCGCGCTTTGCTCTTCGGTAGCAGCGGCAATCTGGGTGGTCATGTCGGTGATATTGGCCACCGCCTCACTGATGCCCACCAAGGCCTGGTCCGCTTCCATCACCCGCGCTACACCTTCTTCAGCCTGGCGGTGCCCGGCGTCCATGGTTTGCACGGCCGCGCTGGCGGTTTGCTGCAGCTTGGCGATCAGGGTATGGATCTGCCCGGTGGATTCGGCCGTACGCTGCGCCAGTTGGCGCACTTCATCGGCGACCACCGCGAAACCACGGCCCATCTCACCGGCACGCGCGGCTTCGATGGCGGCATTGAGTGCCAGCAGGTTGGTCTGGTCGGCGATGCCTTTGATCACATCAACCACGCCGCCGATTTCATCGCTGTCCTTGGCCAGTTGCGTGACGGTCACACCGGTCTCCCCAACGGCTGCCGAAAGACGTTGAATCGCCTCGCGGGTTTCCCCGGCGATATCGCGGCCGCGTCCGGTCAGGCGGTTGGCTTCCTGGGTGGCATCGGCGGTGCGCTGCACGTGGCTGGCCACCTCCTGGGTGGTCGCCGCCATCTGGTTCACCGCAGTGGCCACCTGTTCGGTTTCCACGCGCTGGCGTTCCAGGCCGCTGGAGCTGTTGTGCGCCAGGGTGTTGGACTGCGCGGCCTGGTCGTTGAGGTGCTCGGCGGTGTCCTGCAGGCGGGTAAGGCAGGTCTTCAGACGCGCTTCCTGGCTGAGGATCGACATTTCCAGGCGCGCTTGTGCGCCACGGCTGTCGGTGTACATCTGCGCGATCAACGGGTCGGACGTGGTCTGTTCCGCCAGGCGCAGCAAACGCTTGAGGCCGCGCTGCTGCCAGCTCAGGCCCAGCAGGCCCAACGGCACCGACAGCGCCGCTGCCAGGGCAAAACCCCATTGGGAGGTGAGCGTGGCGCCGATCATGAAGCTCAACTGGCTGACCAGGATAAACGGCAGCCAGTCCTGCAGCACCGGCAGCCACTTGTCCCGCTGGGGAACGGCCGACTTGCCCTGGTTGATGCGTTGATAGAGCGCTTCGGCCCGGCGGATCTGCTCGGCGGTGGGCTTGATGCGCACCGATTCGTAGCCGATCACCTGGTTGCCATCGAAGACCGGCGTCACATAGGCGTTCACCCAATAGTGGTCACCGGTCTTGCAGCGATTCTTGACAATGCCCATCCATGGCAAGCCTTGTTTGAGCGTGGTCCACATATGCGCGAACACGGCCGGCGGCACATCCGGGTGACGCACCAGGTTGTGTGGCGCGCGGATCAGTTCTTCACGGGTGAACCCACTGATTTCGACAAAGGCGTCGTTGCAGTAGGTAATCACACCCTTGGCATCCGTGGTGGAGATCAACCGTTGCTGAGCGGGGAAGGTACGTTCGCGCTGGGTAACGGGTTGGTTATTACGCATGATTGTTCAATCCGCAAGGCTTTCAGGGGGTATCGGCCATGCGGGGTAATTATTTAACTTATTTTTGCAACAATCCTGCGAACGGCGTTGCCCCTGTAGGAGCGAGCTTGCTCGCGAAGCCCCCAAGGGCAACGCGTTCATTCAGGATGCCCGCGTCAGCGTTGAAGTGCTTCGCGAGCAAGCTCGCTCCTACAGTGAGGAAGGCTTAGCCGGCGAGCATCGGGTAGGTGAACAGACCGAAGTGCAGCAGATTCAAGCCAAAATGCGTGGCAATCGCCGCGCCCAAGCCACCAAAGCGATAGGCCAGGCCGTAACCCACGCCAGCAATACTCGCCAGCAGCATCCACTGCCAACCCGCAGCAAAATGCACCAGGCCGAATAACAGTGAGGCCAGCAGCAGCGCGAGGTTGTCGCCATAGGGCAGGTGCTTGAAGCATTGGCTCAGGCCGCCCTGGATATACCCGCGAAACAGCGCTTCTTCGACCAACGTCACCAGCAGCAGGTTATTCAACACCCACAGCCACGCCTCATCCGGCCACTTGGGCGCCCAACTGATCATCCCCAGCAACGCTGCGCCACCCAGGGCGGCGATGGCGGCCAGGGTCAGGGCCACGGCCGTGACGCAGATCGACAGGCGCAATGAGCGTCGCGCCACAATCCACGGGCAGGCCAGCAACAGCCAGAAGCCGATCAGGGGTTTGTCCTGGTTCAGGTACATCGAGAACGGCACTGAGTCCGGAGTAAAACGCTGGGGCGCAATACCGCGGCCGTTATAGAAACCCGGCAGCCAGTGCATCGCCAGGCCCAGGGCCAGGACGATAAACAAGCCGTGGCCCAGGTAGCGTGCCCAAGGGTTGCGTTGTTGGCGTACGGCATACCCGGCCACCAGCAGCAGTGCGATGGAGACCGCCGCCAGTACGCCCAGTTGGCCGTAGATCAAAGCCACGACATAGCCAATGGAAAGTAGGGTGAGGTACAGCCAGGGCAAAGCAATCATGTGAAATCCTTGAAAAAAACTGGGCGGCATTATAGCGAGCGGTCTGCCTGGACGGCATGAAAACTCCTCCACCCACAGGGTGAGGGGAAAGGATTGCAAAATGTGTTTGCGGCTGGTTATAGTCGTCGCGTCTTTATCCCTTCAAAAAGATCAGCACATGCCAGCTTCCCAGCGCATAGCGGTAGTCGATTCAGCGGTCAACGCTGTGGTCGTGCCGTGCCGTGGCAAGCAGCCTGCGCAGATCAGTCACTACCCCCCACCTGTCAGTAGCACGCCGGTGTACGCAGTCGTATCACCGCCGGGTGTTGGCATTTCGGGCTGATCAGCGATCCGCTCTTGCCCCGTGCCTGCCTGAAAAAAACCTACTGAAATTCAGTTTTTACTGAGTCGGCCTTTTGGCCTGATAACAGGTGGTAACCATGTCTGTGCTTTCAAAACAATCCGTGGCCGCGGCGGCCTCGACGAGCGTGTTTGTCTTGCTGTGGAGCAGCGGGGCGATCTTCTCCAAGTTGGGCCTGGCCCATGCTTCGCCCTTTGCCTTTCTGTTGATCCGCTTTGCCATCGCCCTGATGGGGTTGGTGGTGCTGGTACCGATCCTCAAGTTGAAGCTGCCACGTCCCGGCAAGCCTCTGCTGTATGCGGCGGCGACGGGCCTGGTATTGCTGGGGGCCTACCAGATTTTCTATCTGCTGGCCCTGGACCTCAACGTCACCCCTGGGGTGATGGCCACCATCATGGGCGTGCAGCCGATCCTTACCGTGGTGCTGATGGAGCGCCAACGCTCCTGGCGCCGGCTGTTTGGCCTGGGGTTGGGGTTGGCGGGCTTGATCATGGTGGTGTACCAGGGCATCGGGCTGGCGGGCATGTCCTTGGCGGGGATGCTGTTCGGGTTGTTGGCGCTGGCGAGCATGACGTTTGGCTCGATCATGCAAAAGCGCATCACCGACAACCCCTTGGGTACGTTGCCACTGCAATACCTGGCCGGGTTGCTGCTGTGCGCGGTGTTCGTGCCGTTCCAGCCGTTCCATTTTGAACACAGTGCACGTTTTTACCTGCCGGTACTGTGGATGGGGCTGGTGGTGTCCGTGCTGGCGACGCTGTTGCTGTACCGCCTGATTGCCCGGGGCAACCTGGTGAATGTCACCAGTTTGTTTTATCTGGTGCCAGCGGTGACGGCGGTGATGGACTACCTGATCTTCGGCAATCGCCTGGCCTTGCTGAGCGTGCTGGGGATGGCGTTGATCATCGTCGGCTTGGTCTTCGTGTTCCGTAAGCACTAAACCCCACCCCCCTGTAGGAGCGAGCTTGCTCGCGAAGAACGTCAACGATAACGAGGGCATCCTGAATGAACGAGGGGCTCTCGGGTTTTTCGCGAGCAAGCTCGCTCCTACAGTTATTTGGACCGGCGCAGCACTAACCACAACGCCCCCGCGATCAACACTCCGCCATACAGATGAGCCATGGACAACGGCTCATCCAACAGCAATGCGCCCCACAACACGCCGAACGGCGGGATCATAAAGGTCACAGTCATCGATTTGACCGGGCCAATGGATGACAGCAGGCGAAAGTACAGGATGTAGGCAAACGCCGTACACACCAGCCCCAACCCCAGCAGCGACGACCACACCTGCCAGCCGCCCCAGCTCGCCGGTGGATGGCTGATGGCGCTGTAGGCAAACAACGGCAACAGGAACAACGTCGCCCCTAGCATGCTGCCCAGGGCCGAGAGACGGCTGTCCAACCCGCCGCGCTGGTCCAGCCAACGCCGCGCCAGGAAACCGGCAAAGCCATAGCAGGTGGTTGCCAGCAGGCACGCCAGGGCGCCCATCAATAATTCCAGATCAAAGGCCACCGGCCCCGCACGTGTGAGCACGGCAACGCCAAACAGCCCCAAGGCTACACCTGCGATTTTCGACGGTGTCAGGCGTTCGCTGAAAAACAATCCGCCAATCAGCACGCCCATCAGCGGCGTGGTGGCGTTGAAAATCGCCGAATAACCCGCCGGCAGTACCTGCGCCGCCACTGAATACATCGTCGCCGGAATCCCGGAGTTGATCACCCCCAGCAGCAAAACGGTCTTGAACTTGCCCTGGAAATCCCAGCTCACGCGCATCATCGCCAGGATCACCAATAAACCCGCAGCGGCAATCGACACGCGGAAAAACGCGGTGGGCACCGTGCCGATTTCCGGCGCGATCATGCGCATGAACAGGAAACTCGCGCCCCAGATGGCAGCCAGCCCCAGCAGATACAGGGTGTCAACAGGTCTCACGGAAAACTCCTACGCCAATCGGGCGCAGAAGTGTTGCCCAGCGGGCAGGTCGGCACAATGGCTAATTGCAGTCAGTTCGCCCCCGTGCAAAATCATTCTTCTCCTGCCTCGGTTCACTGGCTAAGCTCTGGGCTTCCAGATACCCGTTCGAGGTTTCCCGCATGTCGCAGTCCGCCCTCGCTATCGCCCGGATGATCCTCGACGGTTTCGACGATTATCGTGAGCACTTCCGCCAGATCACCGATGGTGCCCGTGAGCGCTTCGAGAAGGCCCAGTGGCAGCTGGGGCAGGCCGCGTCGGCGGCGCGCATCAACCTCTATGAAGAGAAAGTCGCTGAGGTGACGACCCACCTGCGCGCCAGTTTTGACGCGGCAACGTTGCAGGACATCGGCCAGTGGCCCTTGGTAAAAAGCGCCTATATCGGCTTGATCGACCTGCGCTTTGACGATGAGCTGTCCGAGACCTGGTACAACTCGATCTTCTGCGGCCTGTTCAGCCATGACCTGATAAGCGACGGCTGCATGTTCATCCACACCACCCGGCCGAGCCTGCGCCGGGCGCGGGCGGCGCAAACCCGTATCTACACGCCGGCCGGCAAAATAGCGGACATGCTCGCGCAGGTGTTCTCTGACTACAGCTTCAGCGAGCCCTACGCCGACCTGCCCGCCGACTTGCGCCGCCTCGAAGCCCAGTTGCGGGAAAACCTGCCGGATTGGGTGTGCAAGGACCCAGACCTCAAGGTCGAGTTGTTTTCCTCGGTGCTGTACCGCAACAAAGGCGCCTACCTTGTGGGGCGCATCTACACCCGCGACGAACAATGGCCGCTGGTGATTCCGCTGCTGCACCGCGAAGGGCGTGGCATCCAGATCGACGCGTTGATCACCGACGAAGCCGATGTGTCGATCATCTTCTCGTTCACCCGTTCCTATTTCATGGTCGACGTGCCCGTGCCAGCGGAATTCATCGGCTTTCTCAAGCGCATCCTGCCGGGCAAGCACATTGCCGAGCTGTACACCTCCATCGGTTTCTACAAGCACGGCAAATCCGAGTTCTACCGCGCGCTGATCAACCATCTGGCCACCACCGATGACCAGTTCATCATGGCCCCCGGCGTGCGCGGCATGGTCATGAGCGTGTTCACGCTGCCGGGTTTCAATACGGTGTTCAAGATCATCAAGGACCGCTTCTCACCGTCAAAAAACGTCAACCGCGCCACGGTGATCGAAAAGTACCGCCTGGTGAAAAGCGTCGACCGGGTAGGGCGCATGGCCGACACCCAGGAGTTCGCCGACTTCCGCTTCCCCTTGAGCAAGTTCGAGCCCGAGTGCCTGGCCGAGTTGCTGGAAGTCGCCGCCGGTACTGTCGAAGTGGAGGGCGACACCGTGCTTATCCGCCACTGCTGGACCGAGCGACGCATGACCCCGCTCAACCTTTACCTCGACAACGCCAACCCCGCCCAGGTGCGCGAAGCATTGGAGGATTACGGCCTGGCGATCAAGCAACTGGCGGCGGCGAATATCTTCCCCGGCGACATGCTGCTGAAAAACTTCGGCGTCACCCGCCACGGCCGCGTGGTGTTCTACGACTACGACGAAATCTGCTTTCTCACCGAAGCCAACTTCCGCCATATCCCCGCGCCGCGCACCCCCGAGGATGAAATGGCCTCCGAGCCCTGGTACTCCATCGGCCCGCTGGACGTGTTCCCCGAAGAGTTCCCGCCGTTCCTGTTTGCCGACGCCGGGCAACGCCGGTTGTTCGATGAGCTGCATGGCGAGTTATACAACGCTGACTACTGGAAAGGCCTGCAGGACGCGATTCGTGCCGGCAAGGTGATCGACGTATTCCCTTATAAGAGGAAAGAGCAGCCATAAGCTGCAAGTGGCAAGTGAAAGCGAATCTGCTCTTACTTACCGCTTGAAGCTTGCCGCTCGCAGCTGCTTTTCTGCGACAATCGGCCCCCTGCATAAATAGACGACCCAAACGCACCTGATGACAGACCAAGCACCCACCCTCGACCAACTGCTCAAAACCCTCGATCACGCCATGCTCGCCGACCGCCACCGCTTGCGGCGCCAGTTGCTTGAGCTGCGCAAGAAGCCCGACGAGGACAAAATGGCGCAGTGGGTGGCGCGCATGCAGGCATCCTGCGCCCAGGTCACGGCGCGGCGCGCCAGCCTGCCGGTGATTCGCTATGACGACAGCCTGCCGATTGCTGCCAAGCGCGATGAGATCAAGGCCGCGCTCAATAAGCACCAGGTGCTGATCATCGCCGGTGAGACCGGCTCGGGTAAAACCACGCAGTTGCCGAAAATCTGCCTGGAAATCGGCCGCGGCCAGTTCGGCCTGATCGGCCATACCCAGCCGCGTCGGATCGCCGCGCGCAGTGTCGCCAGCCGCGTCGCTGAAGAACTGGCCACGCCACTGGGCGCGTTGGTCGGTTATCAAGTGCGCTTCGAAGACCAGAGTGACTCCAACACCCTGATCAAGCTGATGACCGACGGCATCCTGCTGGCCGAAACCCAGAACGACCGCTACCTCGAGCGCTACGACACGATCATCGTCGACGAAGCCCACGAACGCAGCCTGAACATCGACTTCTTGCTCGGCTACCTCAAGACCCTGTTGCCGCGTCGCCCCGACCTGAAAGTCATCATCACCTCGGCCACCATCGACCTGGAGCGCTTTTCCAAGCACTTTGACGATGCGCCGATTGTCGAGGTGTCGGGCCGTACCTTCCCGGTGGACACTTGGTACCGCCCGCTCACCCTGGAACAGGACGAGGAGGGCAACCGCGTCGAGGACGACCTGACTGTCGACCAGGCGATCCTCGCCACCCTCGATGAAATCGCCGCCTATGAGCGCAGCGAACGCCGCAGCCCAGGCGACGTGTTGGTGTTTTTACCCGGCGAGCGCGAGATTCGTGACGCGGCCGACATGCTGCGCAAGGCCCAGCTCAAGCACACCGAGATTTTGCCGTTGTACGCACGGCTGTCGCCGGCTGAGCAGCAGCGCATTTTCCAGTCCCACCCGGGCCGGCGCGTGGTACTGGCGACCAACGTCGCGGAAACCTCGCTGACCGTGCCGGGCATTCGCTATGTGATCGACAGCGGCACGGCGCGCATCAGCCGCTACAGCTACCGCGCCAAGGTGCAGCGTTTGCCCATCGAGGCAATTTCCCAGGCCAGCGCCAACCAGCGTAAAGGCCGTTGCGGCCGGGTTGAACCTGGCATTTGCGTACGCCTGTACAGCGAAGAAGATTTTATCGGGCGCCCGGAATTTACCGACCCGGAGATCCTGCGTACCAACCTCGCGGCCGTGATCCTGCAGATGCTGCACCTGCGCCTGGGCGAGATCACCGATTTCCCGTTTATCGAACCGCCGGATGGCAAGGCCATCAGCGACGGTTTCAACCTGCTGCAAGAACTCTCGGCAGTCGACCGCAACAGCCAGCTCACATCCTTGGGCCGCCAGCTCGCCCGCTTGCCGGTGGACCCGCGCATGGGGCGCATGTTGCTGGAGGCGGCCAAGCTCGGCAGTTTGCAGGAAGTGTTGATCGTCGCCAGTGCCATGTCGATCCAGGACCCGCGCGAGCGGCCGCCAGAGCGTCAACAAGCGGCCGACCAGGCCCACGCACAGTGGAAAGACCCGGATTCGGACTTCGCCGGGCTGGTCAACCTGTGGCGCGGTTTCGAGGAGCAGCGCCAGGAACTGACCGCCAGCCCGTTGCGCAACTGGTGCCGCAAAAACTTCCTCAACTACTTGCGCCTGCGCGAGTGGCGCGACTCCCATCGTCAATTGAGCCTGATCTGCCGCGACATGCAGCTGAGCCTCAACAAAGAGCCCGCCGACTATCCAAAGCTGCATAAAGCCGTGTTGTCCGGTCTGCTCAGCCAGATCGGCCAGAAGACCGAAGACGGCGATTACCTCGGAGCGCGCCAGCGACGTTTCTGGATTCACCCGTCTTCGGGTATCGGCAAGAAGCGCCCGCAATGGCTGATGACCGCCGAACTGGTGGAAACCACCAAGCTCTATGCACGCATGGTGGCGAAAATCGACGCGGATTGGATTGAACCGCTGGCCGGGCACCTGATCAAGAAAAACCACTTCGAACCCCATTGGGAGAAGAAGCGCGGCCAGGTGGTGGCCTTTGAGCAGATCACCCTGTTCGGGCTGATCGTGGTCGGGCGCCGGCCGGTGCATTACGGGCCGATTGACCCGGTGGTGTCCCGAGAGTTGTTTATTCGTGAAGGCCTGGTGCGCGGCGAGATTCAGTCCCGGGCCAAATGCCTGACGGCCAACCAGAAGCTGCTGGAGCAACTCGACGAGCTGGAAGCCAAGGCTCGCCGCCGCGACATCCTGGCCGACGAAGAAACCCTGTACGCGTTCTACGATGCACGCCTGCCCGCAGAGATTCACCAGACCGCCACTTTTGACAGTTGGTACAAGGTCAACAGCCAGAAAGACCCGCAACTGCTGATCATGCGCGAAGAAGACGTACTGGCCCGCGAGGCCAGTGAAGTCACCGCCGCGCATTACCCGGACACCTTGCACCTGGGCGACCTGGCCCTGGCCTTGAGTTACCACTTCGAACCCAACCATCCCCGTGACGGCGTGACCCTGCGGGTGCCGGCGCCGTTGTTGCCGGCGCTGCCAGCCGAGCGCCTGGAGTGGCTGGTGCCGGGGTTGATCGAGGCCAAGTGCATCGCCCTGGTGCGTAACTTGCCCAAGGCGTTGCGCAAAAACTTCGTGCCGGTGCCGGACTTCGTCAAGGCCGCGCTGCAACGCATCGAATTCGGCCAGGGCTCGTTGCCCCAGGCGCTGGGGCGTGAATTGCTGCGCATGACCGGTGCGCGGGTCAGCGATGAGGCGTGGGCCGAAGCGGCGCAACAGGTGGAAAACCACCTGAAGATGAACCTGGAAGTGGTCGACGGCCAGGGCAAGTTCCTCGGCGAAGGCCGCGACTTGGCTGAGCTGACCGCACGGTTCGCCGAAGCCAGCCAGGCCGCCTTGGCCGTGCCGCAAACCGCGAAAAGCCAGCAGCCGGTAGAGGCCAAGGTGTTTGCGGCGGTGGCGGAAAAAACCCAGCAGAACATCGCCGGTCTATCGATGACGGTGTACCCGGCCCTGGTGGAAGAGAACGGCACGGTCAAGGAGGGGCGCTTCTCTACCGCTGCCGAAGCCGAGTTCCAGCACCGTCGCGCCTTGCAGCGCCTGCTGATGCAGCAATTGGCGGAACCGGCGAAATTCCTGCGCGGCAAATTGCCGGGCTTGACCGAGTTGGGCTTGATGTACCGCGAACTGGGGCGCATTGACGCGCTGGTGGAAGACATCTTGCTGGCCAGCCTCGATACCTGCGTACTCGAAGGCGAAGACAGCCTGCCACGCGATGGCGCTGGCCTGGCGGCCTTGGCTGAGCGCAAGCGCGGCAGTTGGACTGAGCACGCCGAACGTCTGGCGCGCCTGACCCTGGAGGTGCTGAAGCTCTGGCACGGCCTGCAAAAACGCTTCAAAGGCAAGATCGACCTCGCCCAGGCCGTGGCCTTGAACGATATCAAGCAGCAACTGAGCAACCTGGTGTACCCAGGTTTTGTGCGGGAAACCCCGGCCCAGTGGTTCAAGGAACTGCCGCGTTTCCTCAAGGCCATCGAGCTGCGCCTGGAAAAACTGCCGAGCCAGGTGCAAAAGGACCGGGTGTGGAGCAGCGAATTGGGCAGTTTGTGGGCGCAGTACCAGAACCGCCTGAACAAACACACCCAGGAAGGCAAGCGCGACCCGCAGTTGGAGCTGTACCGCTGGTGGCTGGAGGAATACCGGGTGTCGCTGTTTGCCCAGCAGTTGGGCACCAAGGTACCGATTTCCGATAAACGCCTGAGCAAGCAATGGAGCCAGGTAGAGCCCTGAATCACCTGTAGGAGCGAGCTTGCTCGCGAAAAACCTCAACGATAACGCGGGTATCCTGAATGAACGCGTTGCCTGTGGGTTCTTCGCGAGCAAGCTCGCTCCTACAGGCATCAGGGCAAGCCCCACCCCACAATGGGATGTTTGTTTGGCCTATAGCGCCAAATCCGCAGGGTTGTGGCAAACTTCGCGGTTACAAGATTGAATAAAAGCATTGCCAGTTTGATGCCCGCTGGATGACATCAAACCACTTTAAGTTTGGTACGACGGTACCAATATCTTCTGCCTGACAGATTTAGAGGAACGACCGTGCATAACGTCGTCATCAGCGGCACTGGCCTGTACACCCCGGCCAACAGCATTTCCAACGAAGAGCTGGTGCAGTCTTTCAATGCCTACGTACAACAGTTCAACGCCGACAACGCCGCCGCTATCGAACGTGGCGATGTGCAGGCGCTGACCGAGTCGAGCGCGGCGTTCATTGAAAAGGCATCCGGCATCAAGAGCCGTTTTGTGATGGACAAGGACGGCATCCTTGATCCACAGCGCATGGCTCCACGCCTGCCCGAGCGCAGCAACGATGAATGGTCGGTGCTTTGCCAGATGGCCATCGGTGCCGCCGAACAAGCCTTGCAGCGCGCCGGCAAGACCGCCGCCGACATCGACGGCGTCATCGTCGCCTGCTCCAACCTGCAACGCGCCTACCCGGCGATCGCCATCGAAGTCCAGGAAGCCTTGGGTATCCAGGGCTTCGGTTTCGACATGAACGTGGCGTGTTCCTCGGCCACTTTCGGCATCCAGAACGCGGCCAACAGCATCCAGTTGGGCCAGGCCCGGGCGATCCTGATGGTCAACCCGGAAGTCTGCACGGGCCACCTGAACTTTCGTGACCGTGACAGCCATTTCATCTTCGGCGATGCCGCCACGGCGGTGATCCTGGAGCGTGCTGACCTAGCGACGTCCGAACATCAGTTTGACGTGGTGAGCACCAAGCTACTCACCAAGTTCTCCAACAACATCCGCAACAATTTCGGATTTCTCAACCGCACGGCGGAAGAGGGCATCGGCGCCCCCGACAAGCTATTCGTGCAGGAAGGCCGCAAGGTATTCCGTGATGTTTGCCCGATGGTGGCCGAATTGATCGGCGAGCACCTGGCAGAAAACCAGTTGAGTGTCACCGATGTGAAGCGTTTCTGGCTGCACCAGGCCAACCTGAGCATGAACCACCTGATCGTGAAGAAACTGCTGGGGCGCGACGCGTCGGTGGAAGAAGCGCCGGTGATCCTCGATACTTACGCCAATACCAGCTCGGCCGGCTCGGTGATTGCGTTCCACACTTATCAAGATGACCTGCCCCAGGGGGCGGTTGCGGTACTCAGCTCCTTTGGCGCCGGGTATTCGATTGGCAGTGTGATCCTGCGCAAACGCTGAGTGTGTGGCCGGACGCGGTCAACTGTGGGAGCTGGCTTGCCTGCGAAGGCATCGGCTCGGTGTGCCTGATTCACCGAGTTGTCTGGATCGCAGGCAAGCCAGCTCCCACATTGACCGTATTTCCACGGCAAGATTGAGGTAAACGATGGCAGCAGCGGACGACGCGCACCTGCTTGAACGCCTGCTCAAGGGTGAGCAGCGGGCTTATAAGGATTTGGTCAACACCTACCAGAGCGCAATGCGGGCAGTGGCCTATGCCATCGTCGGCCAGCGCCACGCCGATGAGGTGGTGCAAGATGCCTGGCTATCGGTGGTGCGCAACCTGGCCAAGTTCGAGGGGCGATCAAGCCTCAAGACGTGGTTATTGACCATTACTGCCAACTCCGCAAAGAGTCGTTACAAACAAAATCGTCGGGAAGTCCTGCTCGACGATTTGCCCTCACCCCACGGCACTATCGGTGATGACCGCTTCAGCCCGGATGATGGCCATTGGGCTGTCGCCCCGTATGCCTGGCACCAGGACACCCCGGAAGCGCTGCTGACCGAAGATGAATTGCGCAAATGCCTGGAGCATACGATTCTGAGCTTGTCCGAATTGCAGAGCAGTGTGCTGGTGTTGCGTGAGCGCCAGGGCCTGGAGCTGGAAGAGATCTGTAATCTTCTCACCCTTTCACTCTCCAACGTCCGTGTGCTGTTGCATCGAGCACGGCTTAAAGTCTTCGCCACGGTGGAGCATTTTGAGGAAACGGGCGAATGTTGACCTGTAAAGAGCAAGTAGCGCGTTCCAGTGACTATCTCGATGGGCAATTGACCTTTCGCGAGCGTCTGATGGTGCGTCATCACTTGATGTTCTGCCCGAACTGCCGGCGCTTTATCCGTCAGATGCGCCTGATGCAGGCGACGCTCAAGCGTATGCCGCAGGAGCCGGTGGAGGGTGTGGATGCGCTGGCCGAACAACTGGCCGCCGAGCGGCGTAAAGACATCATGTAGGAGCGAGCTTGCTCGCGAAGAACCCACAGGCAACGCGATTATCCAGGATACCCGCGTTATCGTTGACGTTCTTCGCGAGCAAGCTCGCTCCTACATGTTAGGCATTAGAACTTGGCTTCAGCATCCAGCTGCAAGGTGTTGGTATCGGCATCCCGCTGGGTCCGGCTGGCGAAGTCAGCCTTGGTCAGGAAGTAGGTGGCGCCGATGGCGAAGTTCTTGTCGATGTCGTAGCTGACTTTCATCTTGTGACCGCGCGAGCCGGTGGTGCCGTTGGCGAAGTCCGAATCGGTGAAGGCGCCTACGACGGCATTACGTTGAACGTCGCGGTAGTTGTAGTCCAGGTTCAAACCGAACACCTTGGACTTGGCACCCAGCAACCAGGCGGTGTCCTGGTCGGTCACCGCATCGTTGTTTTTCACGTACTGGCCGTAGAACGACAGCGGCACAGCCAGGCCGCCGATGTCTGCTTGTGCAAAGCCTTCGTACAAGCGGAATTCGTTGTTGGCCGAGTTGCCGTTGACTGCCAGTGCGCAAGGCGTGGTGGTGGTTGTGCAACGGCTGTCTTCGTCATTCTTGTAGGCGTAGATGCTGCCGCCCAAGGTCATTTTCAGGTTGTCGGTGACCGAAAAACGCGTACCCAACTGGCCGGACGTCAGGCGCAGGTCATGGCGAAATTGCACGCCGTCCCCGTCCACGTTGTCCTTGAGGTTGTAGTTACCCAGGCTGCCGAACAGCTCAGCGCTGCTACCCAGTGGGTATTTGTAGGTGACGGCCAGGCCTTCGGGGTTGATGTCGCTATCCCAGATCACGTCGCCCATGTTCACCCACGGCTGCAGCATCTTGCCGCCGATCACGTGCAGGTTCTTGATCTGGTCCGGGTGGTAGTCGATGTAGCCGAGGTCCAGCCAGATCGACTTCTTATCGAAGTAGCCGTCCTGGTCCTGGTTGGTGGAACGCGCATCGTCGCCGCCGCCGGTGGCGATACGGATACCGGTGTCCACTTGCGGGTTGATTTCGGTGTAGGCGCCCAGGCGCGCACGGATACGTTGACGGTCCTTGTCACGCCCACCGTTGTTGGGCTCGCCGTCGATCTTGATGGTTTCCTGGCGGAAGCGCACGTCACCCTTGAACTGGGTCTTGGCTGCCCAAGCCAATTTCTGGTCGAAGCTGCTCAGCTCGTTGGTTTTTTTCGCAGTGGCCGCGATCTGCTCGTTAGTCTCTTGTTGAGCCTGGCGTGCGATCTGCTGTTCTTTCTGATCCCTGGCCAGCTCCATTTGCAGTTCGGTGTACTGCGCCGCGGTGATCTGGCCGTTGGCCTTGAGCATGTCGAGCAATTTAGCGTCGACTGCAGCGCTGGCCGGAACGCTCAGTGCCAGCAACAGGCCGCCACACAGGACCGCCGCAGTTTTAGTGGAAGCAAGACGCATATCAATCTCCGAAAGTGAGGAGGGAGGGCAACACCCTCCAGGACACAACCGACCCATGACGGGCGGAAAAAATGTCGCCCGGTAGACCCGGACGCTCTAAAAACTGGCGTCAGTATCGCGACCGTTTATGACGGAGTAGTGGCTAAGTGATTTCATCTAGATGACAAATCGTTACGCGACGGAACTAAGAGTTTTGAGGTCTGTCCGCGTGTTTTGAGGATGTGCGCGCGGCTGTGATCAGCGATACTCGCCAGGTTTTCATGCCAAGAAACAATGAGGATGCCGATGCCGCTGCAACGCCTGGACAGCCTGTCCGATATCGCTGCGCACACGTGGGATGCCCTGATGCCAACGGCCCAGCCGTTTATGCAGCATGGGTTTCTGAGTGCGCTGGAAGACAGCGCCAGCGTCGGCCCGCATTCGGGCTGGCAGACGGAGCATTTGCTGCACTGGGACGGCGACCGGCTGATGGCGGCATTGCCGGGTTATCGCAAATGGCATTCTTATGGCGAGTACGTGTTCGATCACGGCTGGGCCGACGCCTGCGAGCGCGCTGGCATCGATTACTACCCCAAGTTGCTGACGGCCGTGCCGTTCAGCCCGGTCGGTGGGCCGCGGGTATTGGCTGCCAGTGCCGCAGACGCTTTTGAGTTGCTTAATAGCCTGCCGGGGTATCTGGAGATCGAGGGCTTGTCGAGCGCCCATATCAACTTTACCGATGCCCTCGCCGATGAAGCCATGGCCCAACACCCCGGCTGGTTGCAACGCCTGGGGTGTCAGTTTCATTGGCAGAACCGAGGCTACCGCGACTTCCAGGATTTCCTCGACGCCCTGAGTTCACGCAAGCGCAAACAGATGCGTAAAGAGCGTGAACAGGTGGCAGGGCAGGGTATCGAATTCGAGTGGTTGCAAGGCCATGAGCTGAGCGAAGCCCAGTGGGATTTTGTCTACGCCTGCTACGCCAATACCTACGCGGTGCGCCGGCAATCACCCTACCTGACCCGCGCGTTTTTCAGCCTGCTGGCTGAGCGCATGCCCGCAGCCATCCGCGTAGTCTTGGCCAAACAAGGCACGCGCCCGGTGGCCATGGCCTTCAGCCTGCTTGGTGGCGACAGCTTCTATGGCCGCTACTGGGGTTGCCTGGCGGAATTCGACCGCCTGCATTTCGAAACCTGCTTCTACCAGGGTATGGACTACGCCATCGCCCACGGCCTGCAACGCTTCGATGCCGGTGCCCAGGGGGAGCACAAATTGATTCGCGGGTTTGAACCGGTGATTACGCGCTCATGGCACTATTTGCGCCACCCGGGGTTGAAGAACGCTGTGGAGGATTTTCTTGAGCGAGAACGGGTGGGGGTTCTGGCGTATGCCGAAGAGGCGAGGGCGGCTTTGCCTTATCGGCACTCTGACGGAACGTAAAACACCTTGTAGGAGCGAGCTTGCTCGCGAAGAACGTACAGGCGACGCGGGTTCACAGCTGTAAGCACTACGTCATCGTTGGCGTTTTTCGCGAGCAAGCTCGCTCCTACAGGGATTGGGTCAAGCTGTTTTTTCTGCACCCAACCATCGGTAGGTGATGCCGCCAACCACCGCGCCGAGGATCGGCGCGAGCCAGAACAGCCACAACTGCTGCAGCGCCCAGCCGCCGACAATCAACGCAGGCCCCGTGCTACGGGCCGGGTTGACCGAGGTGTTGGTCACCGGGATGGAGATCAGGTGGATCAGCGTCAGCCCCAGGCCAATGGCGATGGGCGCGAAGCCTGCCGGGGCTCGACGGTCGGTGGCGCCAAGGATGATCAGCACGAACATCGCCGTCATCACCAGCTCACAGACAAAGCCTGCCGCCATGGAATAACCACCGGGTGAATGCTCGCCGTAACCATTGCTTGCCAGCCCGGAGGCCAGTTCGAACCCGGGTTTGCCGCTGGCGATGAAGTACAGCAGTGCGGCGGCGATGGCGCCTCCGATCACTTGCGACACGATGTAGGCTGGCAACTCCTTGGCCGGGAACCTGCCGCCGACCACCAGCCCCACCGAGACGGCCGGGTTAAGGTGGCAGCCGCTGATATGCCCGATGGCAAACGCCATGGTCAGTACCGTGAGCCCGAAAGCCAGTGACACACCGAGCAGGCCGATGCCTACATTGGGGAACGCTGCGGCCAACACCGCACTCCCGCAGCCACCCAACACCAGCCAAAACGTACCCAGTCCTTCCGTTACGGAACGTTTGAACAGTGACATGAACACTTCCTTAGATTGCTATATCTGATTAACGGTCTGTGTGGCTTCCCTGCCGCCTTAAATCAGGGCCCTCCTGGGGCCTGATTGCAGTACAGCAGGATTGTGCCGCAAGACCAGTCAGATAGAGAAAGCTGTCAGAATTGTTCGGAATTGAGCGGGGCTTTACCCAGCAAAATCAGTCTATACCGACAAAGCCCCCGGTCTGATGCTGCCATAACCGCGAATAAAGCCCGCCGTATGCCAGCAACTCGGAATGGCTGCCGCTCTCGGCAATCTGGCCTTTTTCCAGCACCACCAGGCGGTCCATGCGTGCGATGGTCGACAACCGGTGCGCAATCGCAATCACCGTCTTGCCCTGCATCAGGGTTTCCAGGCTCTCCTGGATCGCCGCTTCCACTTCCGAGTCCAGCGCAGAGGTGGCTTCGTCCATGATCAGGATCGGCGCGTCCTTGAGCAGCACGCGGGCGATAGCGATACGCTGACGTTGCCCGCCGGAGAGTTTCACCCCGCGCTCACCCACATGGGCATCCAGCCCGGTGCGGCCCTCGGAGTCCGACAGCAGCGGGATGAACTCATCGGCGCGGGCCTTGTGCACCGCCGCCCAGAGTTCTTCGTCAGTTGCGTCGGGCTTGCCATACAGCAGGTTGTCGCGGATCGAGCGGTGCAGCAACGAGGTGTCTTGGGTGATCATGCCGATCTGCGCGCGCAGGCTTTCCTGGGCCACTTCGGCGATGTCCTGGCCGTCGATGAGGATGCGCCCGCCCTGCAGGTCGTAAAGGCGCAGCAGCAGGTTGACCAGCGTCGACTTGCCCGCGCCGGATGGGCCGATCAAGCCGATCTTTTCCCCGGCCTTGATCTCAAGGTTAAGGCCGCCAATGATTCCGCTCTTCTTGCCGTAGTGGAAGTCCACCTGCTCGAAGCGCACCTGGCCGTGGGGCACGGTCAGGCGCGGCGCGTTTTCACGATCGACCACGGCCAGTGGCTGGGCGATGGTCTTCAGGCCGTCCTGCACGATGCCGATGTTTTCGAAGATGCCGTTGACCACCCACATGATCCACCCAGACATGTTGACGATGCGGATCACCAGGCCGGTGGCCAGGGCAATTGCGCCCACGGAAATCAGCGACTGCGTCCACAGCCACAGGGCCAGGCCAGTGGTGGTGACGATCAGCAGGCCGTTCAAAATACAGATTACGGTGTCCATGCTGGTGAGCACGCGGGCGGCCAGTTGGGTTTTTTCGGTCTGCTCGATGATCGCTTGCTTGGCGTATTCCTGTTCATTCTGCGTATGGGCGAACAGCTTCAAGGTGGTGATGTTGGTATAGCCGTCGACAATCCGGCCCATCAACTTGGAGCGCGCCTCCGAGGAGACCACCGAGCGTTCTTTCACGCGAGGTACGAAGTAACGCAGGGCCAGGCTGTAGCAAACGATCCAGGTGATCAGCGGGATCATCAGCCGCCAGTCGGCCTCGGCAAACAACACCAGGGCACTGATGGCATAGATCGACACGTGCCAGATAGCCTCCGCGGTCGCCACCGCCGAGTCACGCAAGGAGTTGCCGGTTTGCATGATCCGCTGGGCGATGCGCCCGGCGAAATCGTTCTGGAAGAAATTCAGGCTCTGCTTGAGCACGTAGCTGTGGTTCTGCCAGCGAATCAGGCTGGTCATCCCAGGGTTGATGGTCTGGTGCACCAGCAAGTCATGCAGGCCGTTGAAGAGCGGGCGCAACAACAGGGCGACCACGGCCATCCAGATCAGCTCGGCGCTGTGGATCTGGAAGAAGTTCGCCGGCGGCGTGCCCTGGGCCAGGTCGATGATGCGGCTCAAGTAGCTGAACAACGCCACTTCGATCAGGGCGCCCACCAGCCCCACTACCAAGAGCGCGGCGAAGCACGGCCACACCTGGCGCAGGTAATAGAGATAGAAGGGCAGGACTTTTTCGGGAGGTGCCGCGCTGGGGGCGTCGCGGAAAATATCGATCAGCTGTTCAAAACGACGATAGAGCATTAGGTTTGACGCCCGCCGGGCGGGCTCTCCTTTCAAAGGTGCACGGTGCCGTGCGGGCACCGCGCAAAGCTGCCTGCAGACCTCAGTCGATGCGCTTGGCCGACTTGATGATCACAGGATCGATAGGCACGTTCTGCATGCCTTGCTTGGTGGTGGTCTGGGAGTTGACGATGATGTCGACCACGTCCATGCCCTTGACCACTTTGGCGAACACGGCATAACCGGCATCGCGGCCCGGGTCGAGGAAGGCATTGTCAGCCACGTTGATGAAGAATTGGCTGGTGGCCGAATCCGGGTTCGAGGTGCGGGCCATCGACAGCGTGCCGCGTACGTTGTGCAGGCCGTTGCTGGCTTCGTTCTTGATCGGTGCTTCGGTCGGCTTTTGCGACATTTGCTGGGTGAACCCGCCGCCCTGGACCATGAAGCCCGGGATCACGCGGTGAAAGATCGTGTTGGTGTAGAAGCCTTTGTCGACATAGGCCAGGAAGTTCTTGGTGCTGATCGGCGCCTTGACCGGGTCCAGTTCGATTTCAATCTGGCCGTTGGTGGTGTCGAGCAACACGTGTGGCGCCTTGGCCGGCTCAGCCGCCATCAGGTTGGCAGCGAACAAGGCGGAACCGGCAAAGAAGGCGATTTTTTTCAGCATGGGTCAGTGATCCTGGGTAGTGGTTTCGACGGTCTTTAGAAAGTCGAGCAAGGTCGCGTTAAAGACCTCGGGTTGATCCAAGGGCGTGGCATGGCGGGAATCTTCGATGACCACCAGTCGCGCATCGGGCAGCAGTTTTACATAGATTTCTTTCTGCGCCACGGGGGTGTAGTCATGGTCGGCGCTGATGACCAGGGTTGGACAGGTAATTCTCGACAGTTGTTCCTGTACGCCCCAGCCCACAATGGCGTCGAAGCTGGCGAGATAAGCACGTTTGTCGTTTCTTGCCCAGCGTTCGGCCATCTTGCGGCGCAGGTCGGCCTGCTCAGGTTTGGGGAACAGCCGATCGCCCAGGGCCTTGCCGATGGTGCCCAGGCTGAGCACGCGGGCCAGGGTCCAGCGTTTGGCCCACTGCCAATAGTCATCGGTACTGCGCACCTTGACCTCAGGCGCGCTGTTGACGATGCACAGGCTCTTGACCCGCAGGGGTTCATCCACCGCCAGTTGGAAGGCGATCATGCCGCCCATGGATAAACCCACCACGTGGGCCGCTGGCAGGTCGAGGTGTTCGATCAGCGCGATCAGGTCGAAGGTAAACCCCTTGATGCTGTAGCGCTCCCGGGGTTTGTCCGAGCGACCATGGCCGCGCACGTCAACCACGATCAGGCGGTAGTGCCGGGCGAGTACCGGTATTTGCAGTTCCCAATCCTGGCTGCTGGAGCCCAGGCCGTGGATCAGGATCAGCGGGTTGCCATGGCCATATTCTTCGTAATGCAGGCTGTAGCCTTCATGGTCGAACCAGGCCATGGATGAACTCCGTTTCAGGCTTGTTGAGGGGCGGCAAAGGGCGCGTCCAGGGGAGCGGTGTCAAAGGTGCGCAGCAATTCCACAAGGATCTGCGTGGCGGGCCCCAGGGGTTTGTCTTTGTTGGAGTACAGGTAAAAGGTCGGGTTGCGACTGCCGCCTTTTTCCAGGGGCAACTGCTTGAGCACGCCTTCCTTGAGTTCGCGCTCGATCATGTGCCTGGGCAGCCAGGCAAAGCCCAGGCCGCTGCCGACGAAGGTGGCCGCGGTAGCCAGGCTGCCGACGGTCCAGCGCTGTTCGGCGCCGAGCCAGCCGACGTCGCGCGGTTGCTGGCGGCCGGAGTCGCGGATCACCACCTGCATCTGGCTCTCCAGGTCATGGAAACTCAGCTCACGGTTGAGGCGATGCAGCGAGTGATCGGGGTGGGCCACGGCGACAAACTCCACATCGCTCATTTCCGTGCCCAGGTAGCCGGGGATGATAAACCCGCAAATGGCCAGGTCCGCCATGCCGTCGAGCAGCAATTCTTCGACGCCGGACAGCACTTCTTCGCGCAGGCGCACCCGGCAGCCCCGGCTTTGCGGCATAAAGGCGGTTAACGCGCGAACCAGACGGGCGCTGGGGTAGGCGGCATCCACCACCAGGCGCACTTCGGCTTCCCAGCCCTGTTCCATATGGTGGGCGAGGTCTTCCAGCTGGCTGGCGTTTTTCACCAACTGGCGGGAGCGACGCAGCAGCACTTCACCGGCCTCGGTCAGCACCGCTTTGCGCCCGTCAATGCGCAGCAGCGGGACGCCAAGTTGGTCCTGCATGCGCGCCACGGTGTAGCTCACCGAAGATTGCGAACGGTGCAGTGCTTCGGCGGCTTGGGCAAAGCCACCATGGTCGACCACGGCTTGCAAGGTGCGCCATTGATCGAGGGTAACGCGGGGCGCTTTCAAGATGAGCTCCTCTTGTCCTAAGCTGACAGTCCTTATTGGAGACTGCCGAATGAGAAAATTGTGTTGTGTGTTGCTGGCGCTGCTGCCGATGAGCGCGTTTGCGTACCCCATCGACGTGACAAAAAAGATCAACGGCGTAAGCATTGATTACACCGCGTCCGACGTGGACGCAGACATCAGTTCGATTCAGCTAAGCAACTACGGCACCCGGGATGCTGTGTGTTCGGTAATCTTCACCAATGGCCCGGAATCGCCACGCCGCCGCACCGTGACCGTGCCAGCCGGCAAAAGCACCAACACCACGGTCAAGTTCAACCGGTCCATCATCAAGATGCGTATTGCCTTGGACTGCGCGCCAAAATAATGCAACAGCGGAGCATGCCCACAGGAATACTCCGCTTATAAACAAATTTGTAGATGGGTTATAGCAGTTTTTTGCGCTTTTTTATCGAATGGGCCCTGGTTAACCTTCTCTTCATCGACTTACAGCAATTACCGATGGAGCCTACGAAGCCATGTCCAATGTTCTGATCATCGAAAGCAGTGCGCGCCAGCAGGATTCGATTTCCCGCCAGCTCACCCAACAGTTCATCGGCCAATGGCAAGTCGCCCATCCGGCAGACCGCATCACCGTGCGCGACGTTGCGCTCAATCCGGTACCCCACCTGGATGCCAACCTGCTGGGTGGCTGGATGAAGCCGGCGGAGCAGCGTAACGACGACGAACAGGTGTCCCTGGACCGCTCCAACGAGCTGACTGACGAATTGCTGGCCGCCGACGTGTTGGTGATGGCCGCGCCGATGTACAACTTCGCCATCCCCAGCACCCTCAAAGCCTGGCTGGATCACGTGTTGCGGGCCGGTGTGACCTTCAAGTACACCGCCACCGGGCCCCAGG
The DNA here is from genome assembly GCF_014268375.2 of Pseudomonas salmasensis. NCBI lineage: Bacteria > Pseudomonadati > Pseudomonadota > Gammaproteobacteria > Pseudomonadales > Pseudomonadaceae > Pseudomonas > Pseudomonas salmasensis. The sequence goes on along the minus strand of NZ_CP077083.1, from coordinate 1,778,314 downwards.
GTTTGTTGACCGGCAAGCGCGCCATCGTGCTCACCGCGCGCGGTGGTATCCACACCGGCGCCACCTCGGACCACCAGGAACCGTACCTGCGCCAGGTCATGGCATTTATCGGCATTCATGACGTTACCTTCATTCACGCCGAAGGCGTCAACCTGGGCGGCGACTTCCAGGAGAAGGGTGTCAACCACGCCAAGGCACTGCTGGCCCAGGTGGCCTGAGGCGTTAATCGTCAGATAATCCCGTGCTGCTTATATAGCCCCACGCAAACCCTTCAAGTACGCGTATCGAACCTCCCTTTGCACTTTTTGCTCCTGAGTGCTCCTGCCCGACTGCCGCTTTAGCGAGGTCGGGTTTTTTTTGCGCCGAGTTTCTTCAACCCCCAAAAAGCTTTAATGTCGCGCCCATTCGAAACGAGGCGCGCATGGGCTATCTACTGGTTGTCACCCTGATTCAGGCATTTTCCTTCAGCTTGATCGGCGAATACCTCGCCGGTCACGTCGACAGCTACTTTGCCGTGCTGGTGCGCGTGGTGCTGGCCGGGCTGATCTTTATTCCGTTGACGCGCTGGCGCTCGGTGGAGCCCGCGTTCATGCGCGGCATGTTGGTGATCGGCGCATTGCAGTTTGGCGTGACCTACGTCTGCCTGTACCTGAGCTTTCGTGTGCTCACGGTGCCGGAAGTGCTGCTGTTCACTATCCTCACACCGTTGCATGTGACCCTGATCGAGGACGCACTTAATCGTCGTTTCAATCCCTGGGCACTGGTGGCGGCCCTGGTGGCGGTGGGGGGGGCGGCGGTGATTCGTTTCGATCAGATCACCCCGCACTTCCTGATGGGGTTCTTGCTGCTGCAATTGGCCAACTTCACCTACGCCGCCGGGCAAGTCATGTACAAGCATCTGGTGGCGCGTTACCCCAGTGATCAGCCGCACTTCCGGCGTTTCGGTTATTTCTATCTGGGCGCCTTATTGGTGGTGTTGCCGGCGTTCCTGCTGTTCGGCAAGGCTGACTTCCTGCCGCAAGCGCCGCTGCAATGGGGTGTGCTGGTGTTCCTCGGGTTGGTCAGCACCGCGCTGGGCATGTACTGGTGGAACAAGGGCGCCTGCCTGGTCAATGGCGGCACCCTGGCGGTGATGAACAACTTGCATGTGCCGGTGGGGTTGCTGCTCAACCTGCTGATCTGGAACCAGCACGAGCCGCTGGGCCGTTTGGCCCTGGGCGGCCTGGTGATTCTGGGGGCAGTGTGGATCAGCCGGCTGGGTGTGCGCCGGGCGGTGCCGTCCCCATCGTGATCACCACTTTGCCTTTGGCGCGGCCTTGTTCAACGTAGTCCAGGGCCGCAGCTGTGGATTCGAAAGGGAAGGTACGGTCGATGACCGGCCGGATAATCCCCGACTCGACCAGCGTGGTGATTTCATCCAATTGCGCGCCACTGGCGCGCATGAACACAAACTCATAACTCACGCCTTGCTTGCGCGCCCTCCTGCGGATACCGCTGCTCAACACGCCCATGACCAGCCCCATTACCCAGGGCAGGTTCTGTGCACGGGCGAAGGCGGGCGTCGGCGGCCCGGAGATGGAGATGAGCTGACCACCAGGCTTGAGTATCTTCAGTGACTTGGCCAGCGCCTCCGCGCCCAGGCTGTTCAGCACCACATCGTAATCTCGCAGCACGGCCTCGAAGGCTTGCTGTTTGTAGTCGATCACCACATCCGCACCCAACGCCTTGACCCACTCCACATTGACGGTGCTGGTGGTGGTCGCGACAAAAGCGCCCAAATGCTTGGCCAGTTGGATGGCGATACTGCCCACCCCGCCTGAGCCCGCATGAATGAAAACCTTCTGGCCTTTCTTCAGTTTCGCGGTTTCCACCAGCACCTGCCACGCCGTCAGCGCGACCAGGGGCAGGGACGCGGCTTGCTCCATGGTGATGTTGTCGGGTTTGCGCGCCAGTTCGTCTTCGTGCACGGCAATCAACTCGGCGAAGGTGCCGATGCGCTGCTGAGGCGGGCGGGCGTAGACTTCGTCCCCCGGCTTGAAGCGTCGTACCGCCGCGCCGACGCTGAGCACCACGCCGGCCAGGTCATTGCCCAGGGTCAACGGCAACGCATAGGGCAAGATCAGTTTGAATTCGCCTTTGGCGATCTTTGCATCCAGCACATTGACGCTGCTGGCCCGCACCTGAACCAGCACGTCGTGCTCACCCACGACAGGCGCGGGGGCCTCGATGAGGCGGCCGGGCTGTTTGCCGTACCGTTCGATGGAAAATGCCTTCATGGTTCAACGCTCGTTGCTTGGCTGAGAAGGGCAGGCGCGGAGCACGCCTGCTACCGGTTGATCAGGTGTTGGCCAGGTAACGTTCGGCAACCTGGGACTGCTTGATCTGCGCCAGCAAGCCTTGTCGCGCAGCTTGCAACGCATCCCAGCGGGCACCGTCCTGCAACGGCGGAATGGTCACCGGCTCGCGGCGATCAAAACCCACCAGCGCCGCGTCCACCAGATCACCCACTTCCATCACGTCCGTGAGGGTGTTGATATCGATGCCCGCACGTTCCCAGATCTCGGTACGCGTGGCGGCGGGCAGCACGGCTTGCACGTACACGCCTTTGGGCGCCAGTTCCAGGCTCATGCCCTGGGACAGGAACAGCACGAACGCCTTGGTCGCGCCGTAGACCGTCATGCCGAATTCCGGCGCCAGGCCCACTACCGAGCCAATGTTGATGATAGCGCCGTCGCCCGCTGCCGCCAGGCGCGGGGTGATGGCACTGGCCAGGCGTACCAGCGCGGTGGTGTTGAGGGCGACCAACTGCGCGACGCTGTCGGTGGACTGTTCGATAAAACCGCCGGACTGCGCGGCGCCGGCATTGTTGACCAGGGTGCCAATGCTGGCGTCATCGCGCAGGCGGGCTTCAACCGCTGCCAGGTCCGCGCTCTGGGTCAGGTCGGCCGGGAGGATATCAATGCTGACGGCATGCTGTTCGCGCAGTCGGGCAGCGAGCGCTTCCAGGCGCGTGATGTCACGGGCGACCAGTACGAGGTCGTGGCCGCGTGCGGCAAAGCGTTCGGCATAGGCGGCGCCAATGCCGGTCGAAGCGCCAGTGATCAGAACGGTGTTGGAAGTGCTCATGGTGTGATGCTCAGTGAGTGCGAGGAGGTTTTATGATGTCGATCATAATCAAAGCTGTCAACGGTTTTGATTATGATCGACATCATAGTAATATGCCTTTCTCGCAAGCTGGCAGGACCACAGACATGAAGATCACCAAGGCGCAGTCACAGAACAATCGGGCCCATATCGTCGCGACAGCTTCCGAGCTGTTCCGCGAGCGGGGTTTTGATGGGGTGGGCGTGGCCGAGCTGATGGCTGCGGCCGGGTTTACCCAGGGCGGCTTTTACAAGCACTTCGGTTCCAAGGCGGACCTGATGGCGGAAGCAGCCGCCAACAGCCTGGCGCAGTCACTGGCCGACAGCGCAGAGATGGAGGTGGAGCCGTTTTTCGAGGTTTACCTGTCGCGTCAGCACCGCGATCATCGCGGCGGCGGATGCACCTTGGCGGCGTTGTGTGCCGATGCTGCCCGTCAATCGGACACGCTGAAGGCGACCTTCGCCCAGGGTTTGGAAAATACCCTGCAGGCCTTGGAAGCAAAATACAGCGCGGCTCATGACGGGCCACAGGAAGACGTGCGGGCGAAAATGCTCGACAGCATGGCCCATGCCATTGGCGCAATCATGCTGTCGCGGGCGTGCCCGGATGATTCCGCCCTGGCCGATGAAGTGCTTGAGGTGTGCCGCAAGGAGATTACGGCATCACTGCCGTAATCCCGTTCGCATCACCTTATGCCGTTTCGGCGACGGGCACCGGCATGGCCCCAGCCAACGCCGGCAGCACGCCGGCGCGCAGGTCGTTGCCACTCGGCTGCTGATACAGGCTCAGCCCGAACTCCGGCAACACGGCCAATAGATAATCGAAGATATCGCCCTGGATCCGCTCGTAATCGCCCCACGCGGTGGTGCGGGTAAAGCAGTAGATCTCCAGCGGCACGCCCTGGGCGGTGGTTTGCATCTGGCGCACCATGCAAGTCATGTTCGGCTGAATGTCCGGGTGGCTTTGCAGGTACGCCAGGGCGTAGGCGCGGAAGGTGCCGAGGTTGGTCATGCGCCGACGGTTGGCCGACAGTTGCGCGCTGTGGCCCTGGGCCTCGTTCCAGGCCTTGAGTTCGGCCTGCTTGCGGCTGATATAGCCGCTGAGCAGGTGCACCTGGGTCATGCGCACTTCCTCTTCATCGTTCAGGAAGCGCACGCCGCTGGCGTCGATGTACAGGCTGCGCTTGATACGGCGCCCACCGGAGGCCTGCATGCCACGCCAGTTCTTGAACGACTCGGACATCAAGCGCCAGGTGGGGATGGAGACGATGGTCTTGTCGAAGTTCTGCACCTTCACCGTGTGCAGCGTTATATCCACCACATCGCCATCGGCGCCGACCTGGGGCATTTCAATCCAGTCACCGACGCGCAGCATGTCGTTGCTGGTCAATTGCACACTGGCGACGAACGACAGCAGGGTGTCCTTGTACACCAACAGAATTACCGCCGACATCGCACCCAGGCCTGACAGCAGCAACAGCGGCGAGCGGTCGATCAGGGTGGCGACGATGATGATCGCGCCAAACACGAACAGCACCATTTTCGCCAGTTGCACATAGCCCTTGATCGAGCGGGTGCGTGCGTGTTCGGTGCGTGCGTAGATATCCAGCAGCGCGTTGAGCAGGGCGCTAATCGCCAGCACCATGAACAGAATGCTGATCGCCAGGGCCACGTTGCCGATGAACAGGATGGCGGTCTTGCTCAGGTCTGGCACCAGGTACAGGCCGAACTGGACCACCAGCGATGGCGTCATTTGCGCCAGGCGATGGAAGACTTTGTTATGCCGCAGGTCGTTCAGCCAGTGCAGCGCCGGTTGCCGGCCGAGCAATTTGACCGCGTGCAGGATGAGGTAACGGGCGACCCGTCCCACCACCAATGCCACCACCAGCAACACCAGCAAACCCAGGCTGGAATGCAGGACCGGGTGTTCATCGAGGGTGCCCCAAAGGTCTTTGACGTTGAGCCAGAGCTGTTTGATATCCATGAGTGAACCGATTCTTCTTTAAGACAACACGGGGCGATTAGAGCATTTAAGTGCAACAAAGTTGACGCTCTGGACAAAATCGCTGACAAAAAAGCAGCTGATTAGCCCCGTTCGCGTAAAGAAACTCGGTTTGGGCGCGCGAAACCGGTAACCTATGCAGCTGATATTTTGTATTTCTTCGAGGTAGCACCCGTGTTTTCCCAATTCGCCCTGCACGAACGCCTGCTCAAAGCCGTGGCCGAGCTTAAATTTGTCGAGCCTACGCCTGTGCAAGCAGCGGCCATCCCGCTCGCGCTGCAAGGGCGTGACCTGCGGGTGACGGCGCAAACCGGCAGCGGCAAGACCGCCGCTTTCGTCCTGCCGGTGCTCAACCGCCTGATCGGCCCGGCCAAGGTGCGCGTCAGCATCAAGACCCTGATCCTGCTGCCGACCCGCGAGCTGGCCCAGCAGACCCTGAAGGAAGTCGAGCGTTTCTCGCAGTTCACCTTCATCAAGTCCGGCATCATTACCGGTGGCGAAGACTTCAAGGTCCAGGCCGCGATGCTGCGCAAGGTGCCGGATATTCTGATCGGCACCCCAGGGCGCATGATCGAGCAGCTCAACGCTGGCAACCTCGACCTCAAGGAAGTCGAAGTGCTGGTGCTCGACGAAGCCGACCGCATGCTCGACATGGGCTTTGCCGATGATGTGCAACGTCTGGTCGGCGAGTGCGTCAACCGTCAGCAGACCATGCTGTTCTCCGCCACCACCGGTGGTTCGACCCTGCGTGACATGGTCGCCAAGGTGCTGAACAACCCTGAGCACTTGCAGGTCAACAACGTCAGCGACCTGAACGCCACCACGCGCCAGCAGATCGTCACCGCTGACCATAACGTGCACAAAGAACAGATCCTGAACTGGTTGCTGGCCAACGAGACCTACCAAAAGGCCATCGTGTTCACCAACACCCGTGCCGCCGCCGACCGTATCTACGGGCGCCTGGTTGCGCAGGAATACAAGGCGTTCGTGCTGCACGGCGAGAAAGACCAGAAGGACCGCAAGCTGGCCATCGACCGTCTCAAGGCGGGCGGCGTGAAGATCCTGGTGGCCACCGACGTTGCCGCACGCGGCCTCGACGTGGACGGCCTGGACCTGGTGATCAACTTCGACATGCCACGCAGTGGCGACGAATACGTGCACCGCATCGGCCGTACCGGTCGCGCCGGCAACGATGGCCTGGCCATCTCGCTGATCTGCCACGGCGACTGGAACCTGATGTCGAGCATCGAACGCTACCTGAAGCAGTCGTTCGAGCGCCGCACCATCAAGGAAGTCAAAGGCACGTACACCGGGCCGAAGAAGGTCAAGGCGTCGGGCAAGGCCGTTGGCGTGAAGAAGAAAAAGACCGACGCCAAAGGCGACAAGAAGAAAACCGGCGCCAAGTCGCCGACCAAGCGCAAGATCGCCAACCGGCCGAAGACCGACAACCTGTCGCTCGTCAGCAAGGATGGCATGGCCCCGCTCAAGCGCCGCAAGCCAGAAGCACCGGCTGCCGAATAAGCAGGTGGGCCTAAAAAAACCGGACGATGTCCGGTTTTTTTTCGCCATCAGTTTTTAGACTTGGCGGCCGCTTCCTTGAGCTCCTTGAGCCGCGCATCGATCAACTGGCACTTGTCGGGAAACTCGGCGCTTTCGGTATCCAGGTCCATCTTCTGCAGTTGGTCATTCATCTCCTTGGCCTTGGTCGGGTCCTGCTCTGTGAGCTTGGTTACTTCCTTGGCCAGTTCTTCGCGCTTGGCGGTGGCCTCCTCGGGCGTGCAGGCCCAGGCGGGCAGGGCGCTCAACAGCGTGGCGGCGAGGGTCAGCTTCATCAAGGTTTTCATGGTCGGACTTCCTTGGCAGTGATGTGCAGTTGAGGTGGCGAACCTCTGGAAAGTTCAGAGAAATGACGCCCGTCCGTTCGGTTGAACGGCCAGTGCCAGGACGTGTCACTCCCTTAGACGGGCTAACTCCATCGGCCTGCAGGAGGAATCAGGATGACGACTTACAATTGGGATCTGATCGAACGTCTGCTGCATGAGGTGCAGAACGGCGAGGGCAGCTTTGCCCCGCGCAAATACGCCGAACAGGAAGCGGCCGAGAAGTCGACGGCCGGCGAGGACACTGGCAACCTGGATGCGCTGAAGAAGACCGCTGCCGATTACGAGGCGCTGCTGTTCAAGCGTGGCTTTATCGAGTCGCGGCCGGAGGAAGAGGGCGGCAATGGCGAGAACTTCATCCTCACAGGCCTGGGTGCGCAGTTGCTGGCGCTGATCGATAGCTCGATTCCGGGCAATGATCATCCGCGCCAGGTGTTGGATGAACAGGCAGATGCGCTTGATCCGGCAACGTTCGCTGAGGTGGCCTCCAAAGCCCAGATCGCCTGATCCTTTTATGCCCCGGCGCCCCCGGGGGTGCCGGGTGAACCTGTCGAATCGGTAATCTGCCGCTAAGGTTGCTGACAGCCGGCGACTTCTAATCTGCTGCCATTCAACTCACGGACTTGAATCGGCATGCACTCCACAACCTCCAGACGCACATTCGTCAAAGGCCTGGCCGCGGGCGGCCTGCTGGGCGGGCTCGGGCTTTGGCGCCCGCCTGTGTGGGCACTGACCAGCCCCGGCCAGCCCACGGTACTCGCCGGCAGCGAATTTGACCTGTTTATTGACCAGACCCCCGTCAACCTGACCGGCCGTGCGCGCACCGCGTTGACCGTCAACGGCAGCCTGCCCGGCCCGCTGTTGCGCTGGCGCGAAGGCGACACCGTGACCCTGCGCGTGAAAAACCGCCTCGGGGAGCCCACCTCGATCCACTGGCACGGCATCCTGCTGCCATCGACCATGGACGGCGTGCCCGGCCTGAGCTTCAAGGGCATCGAACCGGGCGGCCTTTACGTCTACCAGTTCAAGGTCAAACAGCACGGCACTTACTGGTATCACAGCCATTCCGGGCTTCAGGAACAGCAGGGCGTGTATGGTCCGCTGGTCATCGACCCCAAGGAGCCCGAGCCGTATGCCTACCAGCGCGACTACGTGGTGATGCTGTCGGACTGGACCGATGAAGACCCCGTCGCCCTGATGAAGACCCTCAAGAAGCAGTCCGATTACTACAACCTGCACAAACCCACCCTGGGCGATTTTATCCGGGATGTGGGCAAGCAGGGCTGGTCGGCGACCGCTGCCGACCGGCTGATGTGGGCGCAAATGAAGATGAACCCCACCGACCTTGCGGACGTCAGCGGTGAGACCTACACCTACTTGCTCAACGGCCAGCCGCCTGGGCAGAACTGGACCGGGGTGTTCAAGCCGGGGGAAAAGATTCGCCTGCGCTTTATCAATGGCTCGGCGATGACCTATTTCGATGTGCGTATTCCCGGGCTGAAGATGACCGTGATCGCCGCGGATGGGCAGCCGGTGCAGCCGGTGAGCGTCGATGAATTCCGTATCGCCGTGGCGGAAACCTACGATGTGCTGGTCGAGCCCGTAGCAGAGGCCTACACCCTGTTTGCCCAGTCCATGGACCGCACAGGGTTTGCCCGTGGCACCCTTGCCCGGCAGGTGGGAGCGACAGCCTTGGTACCGTCGCTGGATCCGCGCCCTTGGCTGACCATGGATGATATGGGCATGGGCGGCATGGACCACGGTGCCATGGCCGATATGCCGGGCATGGAAGGCATGGATCATAGCGCCATGGGCGCGATGGCGATGCAGAAACACCCCGCCAGCGAGCAGAACAACCCGCTGGTGGACATGCAAGCGATGAACCCGTTGCCCAAGCTGGACGACCCTGGAATCGGCCTGCGCAACAACGGCCGCCGGGTGCTCACCTATGCCGACCTGCGCAGCACCTTCGAAGACCCCGATGGCCGCGACCCCTCGCGCACGCTTGAATTGCACCTCACCGGGCATATGGAGAAGTTCGCCTGGTCGTTCAATGGCGTGAAGTTTTCCGATGCCGAGCCCTTGCAACTGACTTATGGCGAGCGCGTGCGGGTGGTGCTGGTCAACGACACCATGATGGCCCATCCGATTCACCTGCATGGCTTATGGAGCGACCTGGAGGACGAAAACGGCCAGTTCCAGGTGCGCAAACATACGATCGACATGCCTCCCGGCTCCCGTCGCAGTTACCGCGTCACCGCCGATGCCCTGGGGCGCTGGGCCTATCACTGCCACCTGCTGTACCACATGGAAATGGGCATGTTCCGTGAGGTGCGCGTGCATGAATAAGGAAGCGAGCATGAACCGTTGCGTTCTACCCGTTTGCATCGCCTTCGCCGCGCTGGGGTTCGTCCCATGGGCGTTGGCGGCCGAGGATGAATTTCAGGGCATGAGCCCGGCGACGCCAGCGCTGACGCAAAGCCGTACGCCGATTCCGGCGCTGGCCGACGCAGACCGTGCAGCGGTCTACAACGCGCCGGGAGGGCATCAGGTGCACGACAGCGGCGTGAACTCGATGCTGCTGATCAACCAGTTGGAATGGCAGGGCGGCGACGGCAACGCGCAGAGTTGGGACATCAAGGGTTGGGTCGGCGGTGACATCGACCGGCTGTGGCTACGCAGTGAAGGCGAACGCAGCGCCGGCCGCACTGAAAGCGCCGAAGCCCAAGCGTTATGGGGGCACGCTATCGGCCCGTGGTGGGACGTGGTCGGCGGCGTGCGCCAGGACTTCAAGCCCGGTGACAGCCAGACCTGGGCGGCCTTTGGCGTACAAGGCATGGCGCTCTACAACTTCGAGGCCGAAGCCACGTTGTTTGTCGGCGAATCGGGGCATACCGCCGCACGCTTGGAAGGTGACTACGACATTCTGCTCACCAATCGCCTGATCCTGCAGCCCACCGCAGAACTCAATTTTTATGCGCAGAACGATCCGCAACGGGGTGTCGGGTCGGGCTTGGCGGAAAGTGAACTGGGCCTGCGCTTGCGCTACGAAATTCGCCGCGAGTTTGCGCCCTACGTTGGGGTCAGCTGGAACCGGGCTTATGGCCAGACCGCGCAATACGCACGGGGCGAAGACGAAGACATCAATCAACTGCGCTGGGTGGTCGGCGTGCGCTTGTGGTTCTGACGGGTTTCCCTTTTATTATTCGCCGCCTGGCGCGGCCTGGAGTCTTGCATGTCTATGTTGAAAACCACGCTGCTGGGTGCTGCGTTGTGGGTAGGTTTAAGTCTTAGCCTGCCCGCTTCGGCCCACCCCAAGCTGCTGTCATCCATTCCGGCGGCAGGCGCACAGGGCGCCGCTCCCGCCGTGATTGAATTGCATTTCTCAGAAAACCTGCTGACCCAGTTTTCCGGGGCCAAGTTGATCATGACCGACATGCCGGGCATGCCCAATTCGCCGATGCCGGTGAAGGCCAGCGTGTCGGCGAGCAGCGACCCCAAGGTGATGTTGATCAAGCCGGCCTCCGCACTTACCACTGGCAGCTATCGGGTGGATTGGCGTGCCGTGTCGTCCGATACGCATCCGATCACCGGTAATGTGGTGTTCCGCGTACAGCCATGAGTGAACTGATCCCTATCGCATTGCGCTTCGTGCTCTATCTCGACCTGATGGTGCTATTTGGGCTGGGGCTGTTTGGCCTTTATGGCCTGCGCGCAGAGCAACGCGGGCGGCTCAATCTCAGGGCCTGGATTGGATTGGCGGGCGGCTTGGGGCTGGCGTTTTCGGTGGCGTCGCTATTGATTATGACCCAAGCCATGAGCGGCGCCACGGATTGGCAGACGCTGTGGCCGCACCTGCAAATGATGCTGTGGCAGACCGACCTGGGGTTGACGTGGTGGGTGCGTATCGCGGCGTTGATTGTTGCGGCACTGAGTCCGCACCTGGCGCTGGCCACGCTGTCGGCTGGCGTGGCGTTGGTCACGCTGGTGTGGACAGGGCACGGCGTGATGCACGAAGGTGCGCAAGGTGTGTGGCATATCGTCAGCGACAGTGCACACCTGTTGGCAGCGGCGGGTTGGGTGGGGGCGTTGGCGGCATTTGGTTTGTTGTTGATGCCTGCGCCGTTGCCACAGGATGATCGGGTCCAGGTTCTGGCCAGAGCATTGGCAGGCTTTGAGCGCATTGGCGCGGGATTTGTCCTGGTGCTGATCGGCACTGGCGTGGCCAATTACCTGTTTGTTGTCGGGCCGAATCTGGGGGGCATCACCGGCGGAGTCTACGCGGTGCTGCTATGCCTGAAGCTGGGGTTGTTCGGCCTGATGCTGGCCTTGGCGGCGCTCAATCGCTTTCACCTGACGCCGCTTCTGCAACGATCCATCGCGTCGGGCGACTATAACGTGGCGATCCGTGCGTTACGGCGCAGCATGGCCCTGGAGTTTGGCGCTGTGGTGCTCATCCTTGGCCTGGTGGCCTGGCTGGGCACCTTGGCGCCTGACTAAGGCTGTGCGCTTTTCAGACATTTGAGCGCCTGGAAGTCGCTGCGGACCTTGTCGATTTTCTGGGTGAGTTTCAGGCGCTGCGCTGGAGAGCTTTGGGCCATCACGTCGACGAGCAAGCTGCGCGCGGCGGCTTCGGTCTGGGCATAGGCGGCGCGGTATTGCGCGGTCCACAGGCTTTCGCGATCCACCAGCAATTGCTGGATTTTCTGCGGGAAATCGGCACTGTGACGCTGTTGCAGCGCCTCGATAAATTGCGCCTGCCAATGGGCGCGGTTACCGATCCACGCTTGGTTTTGCGCGCCCAACTCGGCGGACCAGGCCGTCACGCGGTTTTGCTGGCCTGGGCTCAACGGGCCGATCCAGGCGTCCAGGCGCTTGCTCATACGCTCGGCGCGTTCCTTGATTTGTTGAGCCAGTGGTGGCTTGAGGTATTCGTCCTGGCGTTTGCGCAGGTCCTTGGCCAGAGCGTCGCTCATGTCCTTGACCTGCTGATCGTCCAGGCCTTGCAGCAATTGCACGGCTGAGGGCGTGATTTCCCGCGCGATCTCGGCAATTGCCTGTTTGGCTTCGACAGTACGGGTTTGCAACGCGGCGTCGGTGACCTGGTTGCTGTCGACCATCTGCTGCAGGCGGTCGAGCCAGTCCAGGTAGCCAGGCACTTGCGTGGTGCAGTGCCAGGCCAGGTGCTCCTTGAGGGTGTCGTTGAACCAGCTCTTTTGCCCGGCATTCATGTCCAGGTAATCGTTGAGGGTCCAGGGGATGATCACGTCGAGGTTTCGGTAGGCCAGGCCTACGCGATTGCAGCCGGCGAGCACCAGGCTCAGGGTCAGCAGTACCACCAGGAATTTAAGCCGGCGCAACATGGGCAGGTCCTTGCATGGAGGGCGTTAATGCATGTGAACCTGCGCGGGGTGCGACAGTTCAGCCCATCAATAAAACGACCGTGCGGCCTTCAAGGTCAACAGCCCGTCACATTGCGAATTGTGTCCGGAGTAGGCCGAGCAGTCGCTGCCGCTGAGGCTGGAGCCGCTGTAGATCAGGTCCAGGTCAATACCCTTCCAGGCTCGGGAAAACTGTACCGACCAATCGCTGAAACTGCTGATGGCGCCGTCCTCTACCGAGACCGGTGTGCCCAGTTGGTGGGTGGTGTACTTCATGCTGACGCCGATGCCGAAAGGCTGGGTACCGCCCAGGTCGGCAAACAGGGTGCTGTCCTGGCGGTCGGGGTCGTTGCTGAAAGACACGCCAAAGCGGTTGCCCAACAGGTTCAGCCCGCCGTAGAACTCCTGGCTGTCGAGGGGGCTGACCTTGGGGTAGCTGTAGTGGATCAAGCCAACTTCGTAGCCCAGGGTCTGGTCGAACGGACGCTTGAAACCCATGTAGGAGTCGACTTCAAGGTTATTGGCCGACGACAGGCCCATGTTCGGGGAAAACTGGCCGAAATACAGGCCGCTGTCGTGGGTAAGGTCCAGGCCACCGTGGAACGAGTCGCTGCCAGGGGCGGTGGGCTTGACCAGGCCCTGGGCCATGGTACGGCTGGGCGTGGTGCCTAATTTCAGGTCGAAGTCACCCAGTTCACGCTGGAAGATATGCGCTTGGGCCAAAGGGCTGGCGACCAGGAGGCTGACCACGAAAATACAGCGTTTAAGCATGCTTCACTCCATGAAAAGCGAGGAGCAGTAACGGAAGGATTCAGGCGGATGCCCGTGCTAGACGTGTGCAAGGATACCGGCGAATGCCAGGCGTTGAGGCCCGTTCGTCGATTAGCTGCGTATTGAAGGTGTCAGGAGGGGGTTGCAACTCTAGTCCTAGCGCCTTGAAGGCAAGACGCTTAGGGACCAGATGCAGTGCGCGGGTAAGACTATTACTTCTTGCCCAGGCTGATCTGCTTGGACGGGCCGAAAGTCTGGCCGCTCACGCCCTTGGCAATTTGCTGGATTTCGCCGCCGGACTTGAGGAACGCAGCAATCTGGCTGTTGATCGATTCGCTGGTTTCAACGGCGGGAGCTGGCTTTGCTTTGCTGTTGGATGCTTTTACACGCATGGCGGCCACTAACCTGTAGAAAATTAACTTGGCCAGGCATCGTACAGGAAATACTTGACAATTGCTTGGCAAATATCCCTCAGGAATAAGACGCAGCGCTGGAAATAGCCGAAGTTCAGCGCCGAAATAAAGCGCTAACTTACTGTTTTAGCTGGAAACCAAAGCCTGGGTCGCACGCTGGTGGCCTGCTTAAAGTGAACCGAACGATCAGACGAGTGGGGCGCTGCCATTGGAACGCCATGCCAGCCCGCGATTTTTCAGGCGTGCGCGCGTGCAGGGCCCAACTCGGGTAGAATGCCGCCCACGCAATGAGGGTATTGGAAATGGCTTTAGTCGGGCGCTACAACAGCTTGCAAGTGGTCAAGCACACTAACTTTGGTTTGTACCTCGATGGTGCGCAAGACGGGGAAATCCTCTTGCCTAATCGGTATATCCCTAAAGATATTCCCAGTGAAGATGAAGACTGGCTCAACGTTTTCATTTATCTGGACAGCGATGACAAACTTATCGCCACCACCGAAAAGCCCAAAGTTCAAGTCGGTGAATTCGCCAGTTTGAAAGTTGTGGAAGTCAACAGCATTGGCGTATTCCTTGATTGGGGTTTGCCCAAGGATCTGCTGCTGCCGTACTCGGAAGAAAAACGCCAGCTGACCGCAGGTGAGTACTGCGTGGTGCACGTCTACCTCGACAAGCACACCAAGCGCATCACCGCCACCGCTCGCCTTGACCGTTACCTGGACAAGACGCCGGCCAACTACCAGGTGGGCCAGGAAGTCGACCTGCTGGTGGCCGAGGCCACCGACATGGGCTTCAAGGCGATCATCAACAACAAGCACTGGGGCCTGATCCACAAGAACGAAGTGTTCAAGTTCTTGCGCCCGGGCAAGGAAGAGAAGGGGTTCATCAAAGAGATCCGCGCCGATGGCAACATCAGCCTGAGCCTGCAACCGGTGGGCCAGGAAGCGGCCTCCAGCCTGAACTCGAAGATCCTCGCCAAGTTGCGCGACAACAACGGCACCCTGCCGGTCAGCGACAAAAGCGACCCGGCGGTGATCAGCAACTTGTTCGGCGTGAGCAAGGGCAACTTCAAGAAGGCCATTGGCGCGCTCTACAAGCAGGGCCAGATCGTGATTCATGCGGACCGCATTGAACTAAGCTGAGTACACGCTGCTCTCCTGTAGGAGCGAGCGTGCTCGCGAAAATATTCCAGGCGCAGCGTAGCGTCGGATGTACGTTTTTCGCGAGCAAGCTCGCTCCTACAGGGTTGTCTCATGTCGAAAAGAACGGTTTTTGCCTACCTCGGCACCTTGCTCGCCCTCCTGGTCCTCGACGGCCTCTGGCTCGGCGTGCTCATGGGCTCCACCTATAAATCCCTGCTCGGCACGCTGATGCTTGATCAGCCACGCCTGTTGCCTGCGGTATTGTTCTATCTCCTGTATGTCCTCGGTTGCGTGGTGTTGGTGATCTTGCCCAGCGCCAGTTGGCAGCGCGCTGCGCGTTTGGGCGCCTTGCTTGGCCTGGTGGCCTATGGCACCTATGACCTGAGCAACTGGGCCACGCTTCAAGGCTGGTCCGCTGGGTTGGCGCTGATGGACATGGCATGGGGCACCTGCCTAACCGCCATTTGCTGCACCGTTGGCCACCTGTGTGCAAATCGGCTGCGCCGGTAGCGGACGGTTGATCAGTACTGAACCGGCTAATAGCAACCCGGTACCGGCAACCACCAGCGCCGGTTGCAGGCCGCCACTGAGGTGGCTGCTGACCGACGCCAACAGGGGCCCGCTCAATTGGCCGATGGCGAAGCTGGCGGTCAGCAACCCCGTGCTGCGTTGGTAGCCATGGGGCGCGACTTCTCTCAGTCGCGCCATCACCAGCTGCATGCAGGCCAGAAATGGCGCACCGCACAGCAACACGCCCAGCGCCAAGCCCCAGCCATTGCCAAGCAGGCAGGCGAACACTCCGGCCGCTTGCAGCCATAAAGTCGCCATCAACCAGCGACGGGTAGTGTTCGGATGCTTGCGGCGCAGGCTCGCCACCCCTACACCCAGCGCGGCCGCCAAGCCAAAGCAGGGCCAGAACAGATCGGCCTGCCAGGCGCCTTGGAATTGGGCGCTGGCCATCTGCGACAGAAAGGTCGCCGGGATGATGTAGCCCAGGCCGTACAGGAAATAAATCCAGCACAGGTGCGCGATGCTGCCGTTGCTCCCCGCGCTGGCGACCTGGGTAACCGTGACGGCCGGTTTGGGTAAAAACGGCAGGATCGCCAGCAGCATCATCAGCGCCACCGTCCCGTAGAGCAACCACAGCGTGGCAGAACTTTGCCCCAACAGGTTCGACACCAGCGCCAGCAGCCCCGTCAGCACAATCCCCAGCCCCGGCCCTGCAAACACCAGCGCACCCAGGCGCGGGCGGCCGGCGGCAATCGCCAGTGGCTGGCTCAGGCTGGTAATCATCACCAGGGCCCAGGCACTGGCGACCCCGGTGCCGAAGCGCAGCAACACGTGCGGCCAGAACCCGTTAGCCCAGTAGGACGCCAGGGTCAGCAATACGCACAGCCACAATCCGCCGTAGAGGCGCCCGCGCACATGCTGATGGCTACGTGCAAAGATCGAGTCCACCGCGCCAACGAAATAACCCAGGTAATTGGCGGCAGCGAGCAGGCCGGCGCCGGTCAGGTCGATCTGGCCTTCGCTGAGCAAATGCGGCATTTGCGGAGTCAGGGCGAAGCGGCCAATGCCCATGGCCATCATCAGGGCGACGAAGCTGGCGAGTAAACGAATCAGCGGGGACATGTTCAGGTTTCCTGCAAAGAAGCGAATGCCTTGCAGGCTAAGACGGATTGACTTTCTGTAAAATTGAATAATAGTGAGTAACTTGTTCAGTTTTGGAGAAAGTAATGGAGTTCAGTCAATTGCGCATTTTCCAGGCCGTGGCGCAAGAGGGTTCCATTACCCGCGCCGCCGAGCGCCTGCACCGCGTTCCCTCAAATCTGTCGACCCGGCTTAAACAAATGGAAGAGCAGCTGGGCGTCGACCTGTTCGTGCGCGAGCGCCAGCGCTTGCAGCTTTCTCCGGCGGGCAAGGTACTGCTGGACTACAGCACCCGCCTGCTGGCGCTGCACGATGAAGCCCACGGCGCCGTACAAGGCGGGCAACCGGCCGGTGATTTCGTCTTGGGCAGCATGTACAGCACGGCCGCTGTGCATTTGCCGAGGCTGCTGGCGCGCTATCACAAGACTTACCCCATGGTGAACCTGCAGGTGCAGTCGGCGCCCAGTGGCGAGTTGCTGGAGGGGTTGATCACCGGGCGCCTGGACGCAGCCTTTGTCGACGGCCCGCTGACCATCGCCACCCTGGATGGCGTACCGCTGTGCGAAGAGCGCCTGGTGCTGATTTGCGAGGCCGACCATCCACCGGTGCGCGGCCCCCAGGATGTGGCAGGCCGTGCGGTGTTCACGTTCCGGCGCAGTTGCGCCTACCGCACGCGCCTGGAAACCTGGTTCTCCCATGAGCGTGTGGCGATGGGGCGGGCGATCGAGATTGAGTCTTACCAAGGCATGCTCGCCTGTGTGATCGCCGGTTCCGGTGTGGCGTTGATGTCTGAATCCATGCTCGACAGCCTGCCCGGCAAGGACAGCGTGTCCGTTCATCCGCTGACCGGGCCTTTTGCCACTGCGACTACCTGGTTAATGTGGCGAAAGGGCATGCTCGGCGCTAACCTCAATGCATGGATCGACCTGCAGCAAGACGGCAACCCGCGATGCGTGCAAGACACACGTGCCATTGCTTGAACGATCCGTCCGGATTCGGATCAATTCAGTAATAGTTCGTTGTGGTTTCCTTCAAGCATTACCTAGGACTTAGGGCTACTATCACTGTAGGAAACGGCGACAGAACTCACGCCGGCCAGCACTACCCTCAAAGGGGGCAATCATGAAAGAGAAAATCCAAAACTGGCTCCACGACCTTGGCGTTGCGTTGGGCTTGATCGAGCCTCCGCTGCAACCGGTGCCGATCCGCACGGATGACGAGCAACGTCGGCCACGTCGGCGCTAAAAAATGTGGGAGCGAGCAAGCCCGCTCCCACAGTTGTTTTTCACCAGGCAAAAAAAACGGGCGCGACCTCCGACGTCGCGCCCGCTGAAGAAAATATACCCGTCTCTGTTATAGCTCAAACCACCGAGGCCGCCACTTTGGCCGGTTGACGCGACAGCAAGCTCACCAGCACAAAGCTCACCAGCGCCACCGCCAAGCTGTAGTAGATCGGCGTGTTTGCAGCCAGCCCATCCTTGAACATAAACACCAGCGCGGTCACAAAGCCCAGGCTCATGGACGTGATTGCGCCCGTGGTTGTCGCGCGCTTCCAGAAGATCGCGCCGATCAAGGGCACCAACATACCGCCCACCAACAGGTTATAGGCCAGGGTCAGGGCGCTGATCACATCGTTCACCACCAAGGCGATACCCAGCACGGCAATTCCGGTCAACAGGGTGAACAGGCGGTTGATACGCAGGCTCGACGCCTTGCCGCCACGCAGGCGGGGCAGCAGATCTTCGGTCAACACGGTGGAGGCGGCGAGCAGGCCGGCGCTGGCGGTGGACATCATGGCGGCCAGCGCGGCGGCGATGACCAGGCCACGAATGCCGTCCGGCAGCGAGGCTTTGACGATCGCGGCGAAGGCATTGTTGACGTTGTCCAGGTCCGGGATCAGCACATGGGCAGCCATGCCGATCAGTGCACAGGCCAGGCCGTACAGGATGCAATAGAAGCCGGCGAAAGTACCTGCGTACTGGGCGACCTTTTCGTCACGGGCGGTGAACACCCGTTGCCAGATATCCTGACCGATCAGGATGCCGAAGAAGTAGATCATGAAGTAGGTGATGATCGTGTCCCAGCCGATCGCGGTGAAGCTGAAGTTCGACGCCGGCAGCTTGGCCACCAGTTCGTCCCAGCCGCCGACGCGGTACAGGCAGATCGGCAGCAGGATGAACATCAAGCCGACGGTCTTGATCACGAATTGCACAATATCGGTGAGGGTCAGCGACCACATGCCACCGATGGTCGAATACACCACCACCACGCCGCCGCCCACCAGTACTGACATCCAGAACGGCAGGTCGAACAGCACTTGCAGCACGGTGCCGATGGCCAGGATCGAGGTCACGCCGATCATCAGCGCGTAGGCCAGCATGATCACCGCGCTGGCCTGGCGGGCCATGGGGTTGTAGCGTTTTTCCAGGACCTGGGTGACGGTGAAGATTTTCAGCTTCAACAGGGGCTTGGCCAGGAACAGGTTCAGGGCAATGATGCCCGCGCCCAGCGCGGCGCACAGCCAGAAACCCGAAATACCATGCACATACCCCAGACGCACGGTGCCCACGGTGGACGCACCGCCCAGCACCGTGGCGGCCATGGTGCCCATGTACAGCGATGGGCCGAGGTTGCGGCCGGCGACCAGGTAGTCTTCGTGGGTCTTGGCGCGACGCATGCCGAAGTAGCCGAGCACCAGCATGCCGGCGGCGTAGATGAGTACGACGAATAAATCCAAAGCCATGACGGCGGTTCTCCGATTATATTTTTTATGGGCGATCAGGCGGCAGCTGGCTCGGTAAGCACGCGAGCGAAAGTCAGGTACATCGTTGTGGGGACCTGTTAGATCCCCTTGGTTGTTAATGTGAAGACGCTGTATCAGCGATGCGCGACGCCAGGCAGTACGCAGAGCATCTCGTACAGTAAGTTGGCGCCCAGCAGCGAGGTATTGCCGGTGGTGTCATAGGGCGGCGACACTTCTACCAAGTCGCAACCAATCAGATCCAGGCCCTGGCAGCCACGGATGATTTCGATGGCCTGGATGGTGGTCAGCCCGCCGATTTCCGGGGTGCCGGTGCCGGGCGCCCAGGCGGGGTCGATGCCATCGATGTCGAAGCTCAGGTACACCGGGCCGCCGCCGACTTTCTCCCGTACTTCGGCCATCAGCGGCGCGAGGGAGTGATGCCAGCATTCTTCGGCCTGGACCACGCGAAAGCCTTGCTTGCGGCTCCAGTTGAAGTCTTCGGCGGTATACCCCTGGGCACGCAGGCCGATCTGCACCACGCGGTCGCAATCGAGCAAGCCTTCTTCCACGGCGCGGCGGAAGGTGGTGCCGTGGGCAATTTTCTCGCCGAACATATGGTCGTTGACGTCGGCGTGGGCATCGATGTGCACCAGCCCGACCTTGCCGTGTTTCTTGTGGATCGCCCGCAGGATCGGCAGGGTGATGGTGTGGTCGCCGCCCAGGGTCAGGGGGATAACGTCGTGCTCGAGGATCTCATCGTAGGCCTCTTCGATGATGCGCACCGCGTCGAGCAGGTTGAAGGTGTTGATCGCCACATCGCCGATATCGGCTACCGACAGTGAGTCGAACGGGGCGGCGCCCGTGGCCATGTTATAGGGCCGGATCATCACCGACTCGGCGCGGATTTCCCGGGGGCCGAAGCGCGTACCGGCGCGCAGCGAAGTTCCGATATCCAGGGGCACGCCGACAAAAGCGGCGTCCAGGCCCTTGGCCGTTTGCAGGTGGGGAAGACGCATCATGGTGGCGATGCCGGCGAAGCGCGGCATTTCGTTGCCGCCCAGTGGTTGGTGGAGAATCTTGTCCACGGGATTGCCTCATCGTTGTTGTGTTTATTGATGGCCGATTCTGCGAAAAGCCTGGCGTATGAAGAATCGGCAGAGGCAAATACTTAGTTCAGATTTTTCTAAACTAAAGCCTGGGTTAAACTCCCTGATCCCTGTAGGAGCGAGCTTGCTCGCGAAAAACGTCAACGATGATGCGCCCCCCCAGAATGTGCGCGGCGTCCTCAGGTTTTTCGCGAGCAAGCTCGCTCCTACAGTTGATCGTTCCCACGCTCTGTGTGGGGATGCATCCTGTGATGCTCTGCGTCACGCTTCATTGGAGCCCCCATGGCCAACGCCTTGCCCGACCTGAAACTCCTGCGCATCTTCGTCAGCGTCGTGCGCCATCAAGGGTTCGCCAATGCCCAGCACGAACTCAACCTGTCGACGTCGGCCATCAGCACCTACATGAGCCAACTCGAATCTGCCTTGGGCCTGGTGCTGTGCCATCGCGGCCGTGGCGGCTTCAGCCTGACCAGCAAGGGCGAGCTGTTTCATCAGGAAACCCTGCGGCTATTGGGCGAACTCGAAGGTTTCGAGCAATACGCCGCCGCGTTGAAAGGCGAGTTGCGCGGCACCCTCAAGCTCGGGGTGCTCGACTCCACCGTCAGCGACAAGGCCTTGCCGTTTGCCGAAGTGATTGGCGCCTACAGCCTGGAGCACCCGGCTGTGCATTTGCACCTGTCGGTGATGAGCCCCTACGAATTGCAACTGGGGGTGCAGGACAACCGCCTGGACCTGGCCATCGGCGCGTTTTCCAACCGCATGAGCGGGCTGGTCTACATGCCGCTGTACCGCGAACAGCACTGGTTGTATTGCAGCACCCGGCACCCGCTGTTCAACGAGCGGCGCATTCCGGAACAAGTGATCACCCAGCAACGCATGGTCGGGCGAGGTTACTGGAGCCAGGCTGAGCTGGCGCGTCACGGCTTCAAGCACAGCGCTGCGACGGTGGAAAGTATGGAGGCGCAACTGATTCTGGTGCTGTCGGGTGCTTACATTGGCTACCTGCCGGAGCACTACGCCCAGGCCTGGGCAGACAAGGGCGACCTGCGCGTATTGCTGCCGGCCACCTTCGGCTACCAGGCGCCGTTTTCGATGATCATGCGCCGTGGCCGCAGCCGCGAGCCACTGATCCAGACCTTCCGCGATTTGCTCAAGACCCAGCTCAACCAGGCCTGAAAACACCATGTCCCGACCCCATTGCCCGCGCTGCCTGCGCCCGACCACGCACTGCCTCTGTGCGCTGATCCCCCATCTCGACAGCCGCACCCGCGTGTTGCTGTTGCAGCACCCGAGCGAGGTCGGCCATGCGCTCAATACGGCGCGGTTGGCGGCGTTGGGCCTGAACAATGCGCAGTTGGTGGTGGGGGAGGTGTTTGATGACCTGGCGACGCTATTGAACCCGCCTGGCTATCGGGCACGGCTGTTGTTCCCGGCGGATGACGCCGAGCCGCTGCACGCCTATGCCCCTGACGATCAGCCACTGCTGTTGGTGGTTCCCGATGGCACCTGGCGCAAGGCTCGCAAGCTGTTGCACCTCAACCCTTTGCTGGCGGCGTTGCCCCGGGTGACATTGGCCGAAGGCGGCGTTTCCCGCTATCGCTTGCGCAAGGCGCCGGGGCCTGGCGCCTTGTCGACGGTCGAAGCGATCACGCAAGCGTTGCAGGTGCTGGAAGCGCCGACGTCGTTCGAGCCACTGCTCAAACCTTTTGAAGCGCTGATCGAAGGGCAGATTGCTGCGATGGGCGAGGAAGTCTTCCAGCGTAACCATGGCGACCCGACATAAACCCTGCTTATGCCTTTAAGCCATAAGCACCACACTTTGCGTGATATGGCCCGCCGGCCTTTCCCGGTATGATGTGCGCCCCGCAGTCTGGATTGCGAATACGCCATGACCTTGCAGTACCCAACAATCGCCGATTGCGTCGGCAACACGCCCCTGGTCCGCTTGCAACGCATGGCGGGTGAAACCAGCAATACCCTGTTGCTCAAACTCGAGGGCAACAACCCGGCCGGCTCCGTCAAAGACCGCCCGGCGCTGTCGATGATCGCCCGCGCCGAGTTGCGTGGGCAGATCAAGCCCGGCGACACCCTGATCGAAGCCACCTCGGGTAACACCGGGATCGCCCTGGCCATGGCCGCGGCGATCAAGGGCTACAAGATGGTGTTGATCATGCCTGACAACGGCAGCGCCGAGCGCAAGGCGGCGATGACCGCCTATGGCGCCCAGCTCATCCTGGTTACCCAGGAAGAAGGCATGGAAGGCGCTCGCGATCTTGCTGAGCGCATGGCCGCCGAAGGCCGTGGCGTGGTGCTCGATCAGTTCGCCAACGGCGACAACCCCGAGGCGCACTACACCAGCACCGGGCCGGAGATCTGGCGCCAGACCCAGGGCACCATCACCCACTTCGTCAGCTCCATGGGCACCACCGGTACCATCATGGGCAACTCGCGCTACCTCAAGGAGCAGAATCCGGCGATCCAGATCGTCGGCCTGCAACCGATGGAAGGCGCGGCCATCCCGGGCATTCGCCGCTGGCCCGAAGAGTATTTGCCGAAGATCTACAACGCCACGCGGGTAGACCGCATCATCGACATGGCCCAGCGCGAAGCCGAAGACACCACCCGCCGCCTGGCCCGTGAAGAAGGCATCTTCTGCGGCGTGTCCTCCGGTGGCGCCGTGGCCGGTATGTTGCGCTTGTCCAAAGAAGTGGAAAACGCGGTGATCGTCGCGATCATCTGTGACCGAGGCGACCGTTACCTGTCGACCGGCATTTTCGACGAACCCAACTGATGGCCAAGCACGAGAGAGGCCTGCGCTTCCAACCGACGGGCGGCAGCCGGGCCCCACAGATACCCGTGGGCAAGAAACAGCGCCTGACCATCGAGCGCCTGGCCAATGACGGCCGGGGCATTGTGTTCTTTGAGGGCCGCACCTGGTTTGTGAATGGCGCGTTGGCCGGCGAAGAGGTGGAAGCACGGGTATTGGGCGCCCATGGCAAAGTGGTCGAGGCGCGCACCGAGCGGGTGTTCCAGGCCAGTGAGTTGCGTCGCCCGGCACCCTGTGCCCATGTTGGCCGCTGCGGCGGTTGCAGCGTGCAGCACCTGCCCCATGAAGAACAACTTGCCCTGAAACAGCGCATGCTTGCCGAGCAATTGTCCCGTGTGGCCGGCGTCGAGCCGCAGGAGTGGGCAGCGCCGTTGAGCGGGCCGGAGTTCGGTTACCGGCGCCGCGCCCGCGTGGCCGTACGTTGGGACGCCAAGGCGAAGAAACTCGAAGTGGGTTTTCGCGCCGTGGCCAGCCAGGACATCGTCGCTATCGATGATTGCCCGGTGCTGGTACAGGCCTTGCAACCGATCATGCAGCGTTTGCCAACGATGCTGCGTCGCTTGAGCAAACCGCAGGCGTTGGGGCATGTCGAGTTGTTCAGCGGTTCGTCCATCGCCGTGTTGCTGCGGCATATGGCACCGTTGTCCGAGGCTGACCTGCAGATCCTCAAGGAATTCTGCGCCTTCCATGACGCCCAACTGTGGCTGCACGGCGAAGGGCAGCCGGAGCCCGTTGAGCCGGGTCAGGCCCTGGGCTTCCGTTTGGATGCCTGGGACCTGGAGCTGGCGTACCGGCCGGGCGACTTTGTGCAGGTCAACGCCGGGGTCAACCAGGCGATGGTCGCCCAAGCGCTGCAATGGCTGGCGCCACAAGCCGACGAACGGGTACTGGACCTGTTTTGCGGCTTGGGCAACTTTGCCCTGCCACTGGCTCGCAGTGTGCGCGAAGTGGTGGCGGTGGAGGGCGTGCAGGCCATGGTGGAGCGTGCGGCGCTCAATGCCGTCAGCAACCATTTGCATAACGCACAGTTTTTTCAGGCCGATTTGTCCCAGCCTTTGACCGACGCAGAATGGGCCAAACAGGGCTTTTCTGCGGTACTCTTGGACCCACCCCGCGATGGTGCCCTGGAGGTTGTGCGCAAACTTGCAGCCTTGGGGGCCAAGCGCCTGGTGTATGTGTCCTGCAACCCAGCCACGCTGGCGCGGGACACGGTTGAGTTGGTCAAGCAAGGCTACCGGCTAAAGCGTGCCGGGATCCTCGACATGTTTCCGCAGACCGCGCATGTCGAGGCCATGGCGTTATTTGAAGCGGGCTAGGATGCCCGTTTAATCCGACTGGCCTGCGTTCTCCAGGGCCTAAGCACTGCCACGGAGCTCGCAGTAAAAGTCGGCGATGATTTTGGCGCATCGAAGGTGCGTCGTAGGGAAGGTAAGCAAGATGGTACAGGTGAGAGCACACCAGCCGATCAACACCGACGGCAGTATCAATCTCGAGGCATGGCTGGATCATGCCGTCAGTGTCGACCCGGCACTGGACCGTGAAGCCTTGAAAGCAGCATGCGAGTTCGCTCGTGAGTCTGAACAGCAAGACAATGCGGCCAAGAACCTGTGGGCCGAAGGCACTTCAAGTTTTCGCACTGGCCTGGAAATCGCCGAGATCCTCGCCGATCTCAAGCTGGACCAGGATTCGCTGATCGCCGCCGTGCTCTATCGCGGCGTGCGCGAAGGGCACATTGCGTTGCCGCTGGTCAGCCAGCGTTTCGGCGCAGTGGTGGCCAAGCTGATCGACGGCGTGCTGCGCATGGCGGCCATCAGCGCCAGCCTCAGCCCGCGCCAATCGATGGTGCTGGGCACCCAGGGCCAGGTAGAGAACCTGCGCAAAATGCTGGTAGCGATGGTTGACGACGTACGCGTCGCTCTGATCAAGCTGGCTGAACGCACCTGCGCGATCCGTGCGGTGAAGACCGCCGATGACGAAAAGCGCAACCGTGTGGCCCGCGAAGTCTTCGACATCTACGCGCCGCTGGCTCATCGCCTGGGCATCGGCCATATCAAGTGGGAGCTGGAGGATTTGTCCTTCCGCTACCTGGAACCCGACCAATACAAACAGATCGCCACACTGCTGCATGAGCGACGACTGGACCGCGAGCGCTTTATCAGCGACGTGATGGGCCAGTTGCGTTCGGAGTTGCAGGCCACCGGCGTGGACGCCGACATCAGCGGCCGCGCCAAGCACATCTATTCCATCTGGCGCAAAATGCAGCGCAAGGGCCTGGCCTTCAGCCAGATCTACGACGTGCGTGCGGTGCGTGTGCTGGTGCCGGAAATGCGCGACTGCTACACCGCGCTGGGTATCGTCCACACGCTGTGGCGCCACATTCCCAAGGAATTCGACGACTACATCGCCAACCCCAAGGAAAACGGCTATCGCTCGCTGCACACGGCGGTAATCGGCCCTGAAGGCAAAGTGCTGGAAGTGCAGATCCGCACCCATGCCATGCACGAAGAGGCCGAGCTGGGGGTGTGTGCGCATTGGCGCTACAAGGGCACCGACGTCAAGGCCGGGTCCAACCAGTACGAAGAGAAAATTTCCTGGCTGCGCCAAGTGCTGGAATGGCACGAAGAGCTCGGCGACATCGGCGGCCTGGCCGAACAGCTGCGGGTGGATATCGAGCCGGACCGGGTCTATATCTTCACGCCCGACGGCCACGCCATCGACCTGCCCAAGGGCGCCACGCCGCTGGACTTCGCCTACCGCGTGCACACCGAAATCGGCCATAACTGCCGCGGCGCCAAGATCAACGGGCGCATCGTGCCGCTCAACTACAGCCTGCAAACCGGTGAACAGGTCGAGATCATCACCAGCAAGCACGGCACGCCGAGCCGCGACTGGCTGAACCCGAACCTGGGCTACATCACCACCTCGCGGGCGCGGGCGAAGATCGTCCACTGGTTCAAACTGCAGGCGCGTGACCAGAACGTCGCCGCCGGCAAGACCTTGCTCGAGCGCGAACTGGCGCGCCTGGGCCTGCCTCAGGTGGACTTCGACAAGCTGGCCGAAAAGGCCAACATGAAGATTGCCGAAGACATGTTCGCCGCCCTCGGTGCCGGTGACCTGCGCCTGGCGCAACTGGTCAACCTGGCCCAGCAACTGGTCGAGCCGGAGCGCGGCAACGAACAGCTGGAGCTGATCCCGCGCAAAGCCACTGGCTATAAGCCGGGCAAGCGTGGCGATATCCAGATCCAGGGCGTGGGCAACCTGATGACGCAGATGGCCGGCTGCTGCCAGCCACTGCCGGGCGACGCGATTGTCGGCTACATCACCCAAGGCCGTGGCGTGAGCATTCACCGCCAGGATTGCGCCTCGGTGCTGCAGTTGGGCGGGCGTGAACCGGAGCGGATCATCCAGGTCAGCTGGGGCCCGGTGCCGGTGCTCACGTATCCGGTGGACATCATCATCCGTGCCTACGACCGTTCCGGCCTGCTGCGTGACGTCTCGCAAGTGCTGCTCAACGAGCGGATCAACGTGCTGGCGGTCAACACTCGCTCGAACAAGGAAGACAACACTGCGTTGATGTCCCTGACCATCGAGATTCCGGGGTTGGACGCACTGGGACGGTTGCTGGGGCGGATTTCCCAGTTGCCGAACATTATCGAAACCCGGCGCAACCGCACCCCATGAATAGCAGAATGATTGCTGACTGACATGCGGAGCTGTGTTCTGTGGGAGCTGGCTTGCCTGCGATAGCATCACCTCGGTTTAACTCAAGCACCGAGTCGCCGGCATCGCAGGCAAGCCAGCTCCCACATAAGATATTCAGCGGAAAGAGATACGATGTATTCACTCGAAGACCTGCTGCACCTGATGAGCCGCCTGCGCGACCCGCAGTACGGCTGCCCATGGGACATCAAGCAAACCTACGCCACCATCGTCCCGCACACGCTGGAAGAAGCCTATGAAGTGGCCGACGCCATCGAGCGCGGCGATTTCGATCACCTGCAAAGTGAGCTGGGCGATCTACTGTTCCAGGTGGTGTATTACAGTCAACTGGCCCGGGAAGAAGGGCGCTTCGAATTTGCCGGCGTGATCGACAGCATCACCCGTAAGTTGATTCGCCGGCATCCTCACGTGTTCCCAACCGGCGACCTGTACGCTCCGCTGGATATCCCGCAGTTGAGCGAAGAACAGGTCAAGCAGCGCTGGGAGCAGATCAAGGCTGAGGAACGCGCAGAAAAGTCCGACGCCCCCGAGCAACTCTCGCTGCTCGATGATGTGCCCACCGCCTTACCGTCGTTGTCCCGCGCGGCCAAATTGCAAAAGCGCGCCAGCCAGGTCGGCTTCGACTGGCCGTCCGCGTTGCCGGTGGTGGATAACGTGCGCGAAGAGTTGGACGAAGTGCTCGAAGCCATGGCCGATAACGACTCGGCAGCCATTGCCGATGAAGTCGGCGACCTGCTGTTTGCCGCGGTCAACCTGGCGCGTCACCTCAAGGTCGACCCGGAAACCGCCTTGCGCGGCGCCAATGCCAAGTTCGAACGACGTTTCCGATTTATCGAACAGGCATTGCGCGATACACACCAACCCATAGAAGATTGCACCCTCGAAGTGTTGGACGCCCTCTGGGGTGAAGCCAAACGTCAGGAAAAGAATGTGTCCAGCTGCGGTTGAGCAGTTGCCTAAGTGAGTAAGCACCATGAGCCTTTCCCTTCGCGACCAGTTGCTCAAAGCAGGTCTGGTCAACCAAAAGCAGGCCAAGCAGGTCGGCAAAGAGAAACAGAAGCAGCAGCGCCTGGTCCACAAAGGCCAGGCCGAAGTCGATGACACCCAGGCGCGCCTGGCTGCCGAGGCCCAGGCCGAGAAGGTCAAGCGTGACCAGGAGCTGAACCGTCAGCAGCAGGAAAAAGCCGAGGCCAAGGCGCGCACCGCCCAGGTCAAGCAACTGATCGAAACCTCGCGCCTGCCCAAGCTGACCACCGAGGACTACTACAACTTTGTGGATGACAAGAAGGTCAAGCGCCTGTCGGTCAACACGCTGATGCGCAACAAGCTGAGCAACGGCTCCCTGGCGATCGTGCACCACGGTGGTAGTTACGAGGTGATCCCGCGCGAGGCGGCGCTCAAAATCCAGGAGCGCGCTCCGGAACGTATCGTGCAGCTCAACATCCTCACCGAAAGCCAGGTGCCGGATGAGGATGATCCGTACGCCGCTTACCAGATCCCTGATGATCTGATGTGGTAAGCATCTAGAAACGACAAACCCCGCCAAATGGCGTAATGCTGTTCAGTTAAGCGTATATGGCCCTCTGTAGGAGCGAGCTTGCTCGCGAAAAACGTCACCGATAACGCGTGTTTCCTGATTGAACGCGGTGCCTGTGAGTTTTTCGCGAGCAAGCTCGCTCCTACAAAAAGCCATAATGCGGGGGGTTGTGTTTAAACGTGCAGCACCAGCCTGTTACCAATCCACTGCGTAACTCAGGCTGAAGGTACGACCCTCGGCATTCGGGTACGGTGCGCGGGCGTTGGCCTGGGCGAACATGTTCTGGTAGTTGCGGTTGGTGAGGTTGTACACCGCACCTTCCAGGCGGCCTACCGGCAGCCTTACCGAGCCGAGCAGGTCAACCAGGGTGTAGCCCTGGATATCGCGACCGTTGTTGTCCTTGGCCGCCGCGTCGTAATTGGCCAGGCGCATGCCCTGCAAGCGCAGGCTGTAGTCGTCACGCTCATAGCCAACAAAGGCTGTGGTCTTGGCGGGGGAGATGCGGGTGGCAGGCAGGTCGATCCACTTGCCGTTCTGCTGGGTCTCGCCTTTGGCGTACGCGTAAGTACCGCCGACGGACCATTGGTCGGTGATGTTATAGGTCAGGCCGGTTTCGACGCCACGCACGCGTTCTTTCTGATTGATCAGGCGCAGTACACGATCATTGGCATCATAGAACTGCGTGACATCCGAGGTGTTTTCATACGCGGTGACACTGGCCTGCCACTTGTCCCAGTCGCCACGCCAGCCCAGCTCGTAGCTGTCGACTTTCAGGGCCTGGGCATTGAGATCCTGAATATCGTATTTGCTGTTCACGTCACGCAGGAAACGCTGGATGTCCGGTAGGGAAAAGCCTTGGCTGAAGTTGACGAACACATCCTGGTTGTCGGTCAGGTGGTACACCGCACCGAGGTTATAGAGCGTGTCATCGTATTTGAGCGTGCCACCGGGCAATGTCGCGCGGTTGCCGGTCTGGACGATTTCGCCGTATGCGATGCTGTCGGAGACCTTGCTCTCAATCCACTCGCGACGTACGCCACCGCGCAAGGTCCAGTTGTCGATGTCGTAGGACAGCTGGCCAAAGATGGCTTTGGTGGTGGTCTCGATATCTGGGCCCAGTTCAAACGTGGTACCGGTTTTGGTGTAGGTCAGGCCATTGACCCGGTATTGGTCGCCACGCTGGCGTGAGGTTTCATGGTCGTAGTCCGCGCCCCATACCAGGTTGCCCGTTGCTGGGCCGATGTCTGGCATCTGGGTATCGATCGCCGCACGCAGACCGTAGACATCCTGCACGCTGTTGTTATCGGACACACCTGCCCGGCCTCGGGACAGGTCCGGGAAGAACAGTGCATCCGCCCGCCGCCAGTAACTTTCGACCTGCAAACCCTGGCCGTAAAAATCCTTGTCGGCGTAGTTGAGGTTGACCGCCTGGTTATGGGTGTAGGGTTGGTCGCCCAGGTCCAGGCCTTTTACGGCGACTGCGTCGCTGGTGATGCGTGGGTTCTTGGTGTAGCGGGTGTCTTGTTCGTCTTTATAGTCTTGCAGCGACAGGCTGATCTTCTTGTCATCATCAAGCTCATAGCCGAAGCGACCTTGCAGGTCGTAGGTATCGGTGTCCATGTTGCTGCCCTGGGACGTGTCCTGGGGAATGCGCTTGCCATTACCGTCGAACTGATCGTTGCGCTGCACGGTGTTGCCCGAGAGGTACCAGTCCACCGGACCTTTGCGGCCCGTGGCGCTTTGGAAGGCCTGGTAAGCGAAACCCTTGTGGCTGAAGTTGTTGCCGGCGGTCATGCCGATCTTGCTGCTGAACGCCAGGTCTTCACCTTGGTTGCGTTTGGTGATGATGTTGATGATGCCGCCCGATGCGCCTGCGCCGTAGACACTGCTGGCGCCGGAGATCACTTCGATACGCTCGATGCTTTCTGGTGCCACGCTGTTGAGCTGGCGGAAGTTATCGCGGGTAGCGTTTTGCGAAACCCCATCGATCAGGATCAGGGTATTACGCCCGCGAAGCGTCTGCCCGAAGTTGCTCATGCCGCCGCTGGAAGGCGCAATGCCAGGCACCAGTTGGCCGAGGATATCGGCGACCCGACGTCCTGCACCCGTCTGCTGGCGGATTTGCGCTTCATTGATCACCTGCACCGAGCCTGGAATCTGCGCAATGCTGGTTTCGCTGCGCGTGGCCGAAACCACTGTTGCCTGCAGTTGCAGGCTGGTCGGCGCTGCCGGTGTCTGCTCGGTCTGATCGGCCCAGGCAGGGGCGCTTATCGACCCAAGAAGTGGCAGCAGTACTGCCCATTGCGATGTGTTCATGATCATGTCTCAGAGTTATTAGAAGTATTGACAGAAAAATCGGATGTCTCAGGCGCTCGCGCAAATGCACGGATGACTCGGATACTCGCGGCGGCCAGGGCATAGGTGAGTGCCACCAGCCAGAAGCTGTGCGTCAGGCCAACCCACCCCATGCCGATACCGCCCAGCAAGGCGCCGCACAGCGCACCGGCTTTGGCGGCGCTGTTGCCCATGCCCAGGGCAAAACCCTGCTGGCTGTGCGCTACGGTAGTGGCGATCAGTGTGTAGGCCACGGGCAACAACGCACCCTGCCACACGCCCCACAGCAGCCGGCTGGCGATGAACCCCACCCATTCACTGGCCAGCGCCGTGCAGGCCAGCGTGAAGGCGCAGGCCCACGTGACCCACTCGATGATGCGCAGCGTATGGGCTGGCTGATGCCGATCGAACAGGCGGCCCCACAACGGCGCGGACAGTGCCAGGGTCAAGGCGCTGGCGCCATAGCTGGCGCCGATCAGCCACGCGGGCGCGTGCAAAACCTGGGCGACATATAAGGCGTAAAACGGTTGCGGCATCATCCTGGCTGCCTGAATCAATACGATGATCCCCAACATCGCGCCAATCCAGCCTTTGGGGAGTGCGGCAGGCTTGGACGTGCGGGCAGGTCTCGATCGTGGTGAGTCGCTGGGTAAAAACGCGCTGATTATCGCGCACAACAGGCAGACGGCGGTGGCGCTGTAGCACAGCAATGCGAAACCGGATATGTCCATCAGCCAGCCGCCCAATACCGGTCCGGCCAGGGAGCCTACGGCAGTGGCTGATTGCAGCCGGGCAAGAATGTGCCCGCGTCCGCCGTCGCCGCAGCAGGCCAGCGCGTAGGCTTGGGCTGCGGCGATGAAACCGGCCAGTGCGCCTTGTATCACGCGGATGACCACCAGCCACCATGGATCAGGCGTAATCGCAGCCAGCGCCTGGCACACCGCCAAGGCCAGCAGCGCGCGGATGATCATCGGTTTATGGCCGGTACGGTCGCCCAGTCTGCCCCACATGGGCGTGAGGATCATCGCCGCCATCATCGGCCCGGCATACACCAGCGAAGACAGCAGGCCGGTGTACTGGGCATTGGCAACGCCCAGCAGCTTCTGGATTTGCAGCGGCCAGAACGGGCCGCTCATTTCCATCGCCCCCATCGACACCAACTGAATCACCACCAGCAGCCGCAGCGCTGTGTTGTTAGTCGGCATTGGCGGCCGCGCTCAACGGGTTAGGCAACCGCCCGACGATATCGGCATGACTCTCCAGCAGGCGCATGCGCATGAACGACTTGGCCGGCCATGCTTGCTCCAGCAGTGCTTCGCGCTCGGTGGCCCAGCGCTGCGGATCAACCTGCGAGCGCAGGTCGTCAAAACACTGGCTGACCTGTGCCGATAGTTCGTTCCAGAGCAGTGCCTGAGGGATGTCGAAGTGGCGCGCGGCAAGCAACACCAACTCGCCCAGATGGCACATGAATACCGTGTGCAGCAGCTTGTCCCGTACGAAACCTGCGTCGTCGTACAGCGTCATCTTCGGGTCGTGCAGTTCAATGTCCAGGCCGTGGGCGTGCAAGGTCTTGCGGTCGATGCGGATATCGCCGAAGTCGCGCAACAGAAGACGGCTCAATTGTCCGTCTGCGGCCATCACCATGAACGAGTTCTGTTGATGGGCCTCAAAAGCGATGCCATAACGCAGGTACATGCCCAGCAGCGCCGGCACACTGATCGCTGCGTAATCATGGAAGAAGGCGAGCATGGCCGCCGCGTCATCCTTGCCTTGGCTCAGGCGCACCCATTGCCGTAGCAGCGGCTGGCCGTGTTGATCAATGGCAAACAGGCTGCCCACCGGTACGGCCATTTCGTCCGGCTGGAGTTGGCTCTGGGGATTGTCGCGATAGAGCACCGCCAAGTGGCGGGAGTGCTCGTCATTGGCCGGTTGTGGCTGGAAATGCACACCGATCCGCTCGGGAACGATGTTCAGGCATTTTTGAATCGCAGGCTCGCGTTCCAGGATGCTCAGCAGCAGATGGCTGATCCGTGGGCCCATGCGCGCTGAACGCGGCGATACGGTGCGCTGTACGCTGGTCAGACGCAGTGACACTGGCAGTTTGACCATCGGTGCATCGCGACGGCCTTCAGGCAACACGGTTCTGAATGACATGGTGGGGTGGGCGGTAAACGCGACGATATCGGTCAGCACCAGCAGCTTGTCGCCGATTTCGTTGGCGAACAGTTGAGGCAGTTCCTCGCGTGCCTGCCAAGGGTGGGCGGGCAATGGCAGATAATCGCCTGCCTGAAGGCCCTGTGCTTGAAGTGTCGCGGTCAGTTGCTGTGCCGCTTGCGGGAAGTGCTCGCTCCACCACTGCCAGTAATCGGCGGTACCGGCCAACTTTTCGACATGGGCAAATTGGCGATGCAGCGCGCACAGCAATACCGGAAAGCGTGCTTCGAATTCCGGCGAGTAGTCGATGACTTGCTCGGTATTCAGGCCTAGCTTGGTCTTGTAGTTGGGGTGCCATGGGTGACCCAGTGTTCCCCATTGTTCAAGCACGGAAGTCGGGTTGATAACGCTCGGGCTGTTTTTGAGATGACTCAGCAGATTGTCTTGATGCTCCGGGCCTAGGGACGCATGCAGCTTGAGCGTCCATTGCTCATGGAAGGCCAGGCACAAGGTGTCACTGATGAAGCTGTCGTCGATCTCGACGTTGAGGCGGTTGAGCACTTCCCGATCGGCAGGCGACTCAAGGCTGGCGTTAAGCAACGTCAACAACTGTGAGGGGAACTGGATTTTCTGTTCGGGCTGGCCTTCGCGCAACAGGATGACGTCGCCGCGCAGGTCCCAGCTCGCCATGCGGCCAGGACGCAAATGTTCGAAACGCAGTCGGGCCTGGCAAGGCAGTGTCAGCGAGCAATGCCCGTGTTCGTCATAAAGGAGGGTGCTGGGGTCCAGCAGGCTTTCACGAAACAAAGCTTGGATCAGGCGTTGCAAGCTACGTTCGGCTGCGGGTGCCAGCGTATTGATCAGGGTTTGGAGGCTGATGTGGCTGGCCTGAAATTGCGCGGTGGCAAGTGCTTCGCTCCAGCGTTCCAGTAATGCGTTTTCTGGCTTGCTGCTATTTCCATGCATCTAATTGATTCCCTGATTCGTGAGCCTGAATGAAAGGTGCACGAATGATATCGAGAATCATTATTTGTGTGTGTTTTTGTTACATTAATTTATGGCGATTACTGACAAAAAAACCGCGCTCCAAAGGCGCGGTTTCTTGTAGACGGCCCGGCTGCGTGGGCCGGGCGTCCACATGATTTCAGAGCTTCAGGAGCTTTTTGCCTGGCGTTGCAGTTCGAGAGTTTCGAGCTCGTTTTTATAATTGTGGGCGTCGCTCTCGTTGTGGAACATGCCGACCAATACGTCTTGCTGATGGACATCCCAGATGTGAATCCCGTGGCCTACTGCTTCATGGGACATATGTTCATCGTCGCGTTCAGTTACTTTTACAGTCATCTGCTTGCTCCAATCTCTGGTTGATCTGCGGCAAGTCGTCGCAGGCCTTTGTTATATGGTTTGTTAGCTTGCTAAGTAAACTGATTTTGCGCGCAATAATTCATTGCAGGAAGCGCAACAATGCTGGAGGCCGCGTAAACCGAGGCATTGCGTCGCCACGGCAGAGGCTTTATGACAAAAGTTTCATGTTCGGGGCGGCCAGGTTGACCTCGGCACTGCCATTGCAGGCAAGCCATAGGTATCTACACAACTTTGTAGGCTGTAGCAGCAGACGGTAACCACGATGCGAAGAGAGCCGCTCTTGATCTGCTCTTGATCTGCTCTTGATCTGCTTTTGATTTTGATCTTAAGCGCCCCGTTAAACCACGCTGGCCGGAATTCGACAGGGATTTGGGGGGTAAACCGGCAGGGATGCCGGTTTAGCCGCCCCGCGCCATGGATGGCGCGGGGCGGCGGCCCCCCAAATCACTGGCGGATTACGGGCACACCGAGCCTAGGCGAGGTGCCGAGTGGTGGGGCAAGAGCGCTTTGCTTACTTTCGCGCTTTTCGAAAGTGAGCCGCCGTCAGGGCGGAACCCTAAGTGGCCGTTACCTAAATAATGGATATGTATTCGGTCAAATCCAATATCCCGGTCGGCTGGCAGGCCGTCTTCGCAGGCAAGCCAGCTCCCACATTTGGATCGCGGTGCGTCAGTTAGAACAGCGTCGGCTATCCGGTCGTCACGGGAGCAAGCTCCCTCGCCACAGGTCCTGCGCCGCACCAAAGTTGTGTAGATACCTATGCTGCGATAGCGGTAGTGGCTCCCCCTAAAATGCCAGGCAAAAAAAAGCCCCGCATTCAGCGAGGCTCTTTT
The DNA here is from genome assembly GCF_014268375.2 of Pseudomonas salmasensis. Classification (NCBI taxonomy): domain Bacteria; kingdom Pseudomonadati; phylum Pseudomonadota; class Gammaproteobacteria; order Pseudomonadales; family Pseudomonadaceae; genus Pseudomonas; species Pseudomonas salmasensis. The sequence continues at coordinate 1,743,319 of NZ_CP077083.1, read as the reverse complement.
CCGGTGCATCAGCAATCAGCTGCCTTTGACGGCCTTACCGTCAACGGTGCCATCCTGCAGCATGATGTTGTATTCCTTGCCATCGGTCTCAACCTGACGCAGGGCAACCAGGATGCCGCCCTGGTCCTTGGCAAACCACATCTGGGTGATGCGCTTGCTCTGCGACGGGTCGCGCACGCGCTCGACCTTGATCGCGTCGATCGAACCGACCTTGGTCTGGACCTTTTCCGAGCCGATCACGCGGAAGTCGTAGGTATCGGTATCGGTACCCTCAACCACGCGGTAGCTCATGCTCTTTTTGCCCGCGGCAACGTCGCGTTGCAGAGCAAGCTGGTAGGTGGACTTGTCGAGCATGCCGCTTTCGAGCGTGACATTGACCGGGTCTTTGTTTTCAAAGCCGGTGACTTTTTTAGCGCTCTGGTCGAAGTCCAAGTTGATCTTCTTCGCCTTGCCCAGGCCGCCGCGTTCGAAGCTGTAGCTCTTGGGTTGCAGGGTGTCCTTGTCGAACAGGATCACGCTGGTTTCGGTCAAGCTGGCGATCATCATCGAGGCCTTGAAATTCAAGGTCCAGGTGCCGTTGCCATTCTTGACCAGGCTGCGTTCAGCCGAACCACTCATGGGCAGCTGTTTCCAGTCGGCGGTGTAGCTGACGGAGAAGGGGTGAAGGTCTGCCGCTTGTACGGCAGGCAAAGCGAACAGCGCAAAAGCGAAAAGCAGGGCGCGACGCATAAAATCTCCTAGGTTCGAATCAAGTGGCCGCTGGCCGCGAGTAACTGGCCGTCCAATAATGCACCCTGGTCGCCAAGAATCAACCGTCCTTCGGCAAACCAGCGAACAGCCAGTGGGTAAATCCTGTGTTCCTGGGTATGAACCCGTTGCGCAAGCGTCTGCGCCGAGTCGCCTGACTCTACCGGAACCACTGCCTGTACGACCAGAGGCCCGCCATCGAGTTCCTCTGTCACAAAGTGCACGCTGCAGCCATGCTCACTGTCGCCGGCGTCGAGGGCGCGCTGGTGGGTGTGCATGCCTTTGTACTTGGGCAGCAGGGAAGGGTGGATATTGAGCAGGCGCCCCTCGTAGTGCCGGACGAAATCTGCGCTGAGAATGCGCATGAAGCCGGCAAGGACGACAAGTTTGGGGTTGAAGGCGTCGATCAGTTCGATCAAGGCGCTGTCGAAGGCCTCGCGACCGTCGAACGCCTTGTGATCCAGGGAGCGGGTATCGATACCCGCGTCACGGGCGCGTTGCAGACCGTAGGCGTCGCTGCGGTTGGAAATCACCGCAGCGATGCGCACCGGGCTGTCGCCGGTGCGCGTGCTGTCGATCAGGGCCTGCAAGTTACTGCCGGTGCCGGAAAGCAGCACCACGACATCACAGGTCTGGGGCATCAGTGAGCCTTGAGGTTCTTCAGTTCAACCTGGGCTGCGCCTTCGGCGGCAGTGGCGATCTGGCCAATGACCCAAGGTTGCTCGCCGGCTTCACGCAGTACGTTCAGCGCGGTTTCAACGTGTTCCTGAGCGACGCAGATCACCATGCCCACGCCGCAGTTCAGCACGCGGTGCATTTCGGTTTCGTTGACGTTGCCTTTTTCCTGCAGCCAATCGAAGACTGCCGGGCGCTGCCAGCTGGCCACGTCGACAATCGCCTGGGCGCCTTTTGGCAGTACGCGCGGGATGTTGTCCAGCAGGCCGCCGCCGGTGATGTGGGCCATGGCCTTGACGGCGCCGGTGTCCTTGATCAGCTTGAGCAGTGGCTTGACGTAGATGCGGGTCGGCGCCATCAGCAGGTCGGTCAGTGGCTTGCCGTCGAGCTGGATGTTCTCGATGTCGGCGCCGGACACTTCGATGATCTTGCGGATCAGCGAGTAGCCGTTGGAGTGCGGGCCGGACGATGGCAGGGCGAGCAGGGCGTCACCAGCGGCTACTTTGGAGCCGTCGATGATCTCGGCTTTTTCCACCACACCCACGCAGAAGCCGGCCAGGTCGTAGTCTTCGCCTTCGTACATGCCTGGCATTTCAGCGGTTTCACCGCCCACCAGGGAGCAACCCGACAGTTCGCAGCCAGCGCCGATGCCGGTCACAACCTGGGTAGCGGTCTCGACATTGAGCTTGCCGGTGGCGTAGTAGTCGAGGAAGAACAACGGCTCGGCGCCGCACACCACCAGGTCGTTGACGCACATGGCGACCAGGTCGATGCCGATGCTGTCGTGCTTGTTCAGGTTCAGGGCCAGGCGCAGCTTGGTGCCCACGCCGTCGGTGCCGGACACCAGTACAGGCTGCTTGTAGCCGGCCGGGATTTCGCAGAGGGCGCCAAAACCGCCCAGGCCACCCATGACTTCAGGGCGCGCAGTGCGCTTGGCGACGCTCTTGATGCGTTCGACCAATGCTTCACCGGCGTCGATGTCTACACCGGCGTCCTTGTAGCTCAGGGAGGGTTGCTTGCTCATGATCCAGGCCTTTAGGGGGGATTTCTGGGTAACGACCGGGCGGGCGGGGGCTTTTGGAAAGGGCCCTGCCGTTGACGGTCTGCGAAGGCGCGCGATTTTATCAGGCTTGAGGGGCAGCGGCCATCCTCGGGCCGACGGGCAGGGCATATGAGCTCAAAAAAATGCAAATCGGGCCGGTAATCGTGCGTATTAAGGTATAGCCTTGAGCTCGCTAGCGTTATGACAGTATGAAAACTTACCGGGACCCTGTGAATGTTTTACCGGTCGCTGTGTCACAGCCTTGCCAAACCGAGATCACGCGGTCTGTTCCAACCGCTAAATTTGTCGTTCGGGAATCTTCCATGCGTCTGTGTAAATTCTTCTTTGTGGGCTGTTTGTCGTTGGTCAGCCTGGCGAGTCATGCCGAAACCCTCAATGGCCTCTATCAAGTGCTTGAACCGGTCAGCAGCCAGTCGCCCCAAGAGCGCGACCAAGCCACCCAGCGCGCCGTGCAGACCCTGGTGATCCGCCTGACCGGCGACGCCAAGGCCGCCGATGGCCCGGGCCTGGCGGCTATCCGCAAAGACCCGCAACAAATCATCAGCCAGTACGGCTACGACGCCGGCCCGCCGGAAAGCCTGCAAGTGGACTTCGACCCGGTCAGCACCGACCGCGCCTTGCGTGATGCCGGCCTGTCGATCTGGGGCAGCAACCGGCCGTCGATCCTGGGTTGGTGGCTGAACGATTCAACTGAAGGCAGCAGCCTGGTCGGCGATGGCCAGGCCGTTGCCCAGGCCCTGCGCCGGGCCGCGCAACACCGGGGGCTGCCGCTGCGCTTGCCGCTGGGTGACCTGGATGAACAGGTAGTTGCCACCGCGCCGAATCTTGAGAGTCCGGACGCCACGCCGTTGCGTGCAGCGTCCGAGCGCTACGGCGCCGATGCGTTGCTGGCGGTGCATGCGCGCCAGGAAGGCAGCCAGTGGCAGGCCAAATGGCGCCTGTGGCTGGGCGACAAGGCTGAGGAGGGCACCGCCCAGGGTGCTGACACTGCCGCGCTCGCCGACGCTGTCTTGCTGGCGGTCAGCCAAAAGCTGGCGCCACGTTTTGCGGTCAAGCCGGGCGTGAGCACTGAGCAACTGCTTGAAGTGCAAGGCATGAACCTGGAGCGCTACGCCGCCCTGGGTCGCCTGCTCGAGCCCTTTGGCGGCCAGCCGCAGTTAGTGGATGGCAACCGGATCGTGTATCGCGTCAATGGCAGTGCCGAACAACTGCGCACCCAATTGAGCCTGGCCAAGCTGCAGGAAATTCCTGCTGGCGAAGCCTCGGCCCAGCCAGCCGTGGTCGATGGCACACAACCAGCTGCTGCACCTGAGCCCCAGGCGCAACTGCGTTTTCGTTGGTAAATGGTGTTCCTCCTTCTATATAGAAGAAGGGCGTAAATAACAGATGGAGTGGTATATGGCGGATACGCGTCGTTGGGTGTGGCTTGGCGGGATTGTCCTGCTGTGCGTTTTTGTGTTTTTGCTGCATTCGATCCTGACGCCGTTCCTGGTGGCGCTGCTGCTCGCCTATCTGTTCGATCCGGTGGTGGATCGCCTGGAAAAAGTCGGCATGTCGCGCACCTGGGGCGTGATCACGGTGTTTGCGCTGTTCACGTTGATCATCACGGCGCTGGTGTTGATATTGGTGCCGATGTTGGCCAAGCAGATGTTCCGCCTCTATGAGCTGGCGCCGCAGATGCTCGACTGGTTGCAGCACACGGCAATGCCGTGGGCCCAGTCCAAGTTCGGGCTGGCGGATGGCTTCTGGAAGTTCGACAAGGTCAAGGCGGCCATCAGCGAGCATATGGACAAGACCACCGATATCGTCACGGTGGTGCTCAGCCAAGCGACCGCTTCCAGCCTGGCGCTGATCGGCTGGTTGACCAACCTGGTGCTGATCCCGGTGGTGGCGTTCTACCTGCTGCGAGACTGGGACATCATGATGGCCAAGATCCGCAGCCTGCTGCCCCGTGACCGGGAAGAGCGCGTGGTTTCCCTGGCGGCGGAGTGTCATGAGGTACTGGGCGCCTTCGTGCGCGGCCAGTTACTGGTGATGGTGGCGCTGGGGGTGATTTACGCTGCCGGCCTGATGGCGATCGGCCTGGAGCTGGGGCTGTTGATCGGCTTGATTGCGGGCCTCGCGGCCATCGTGCCCTACATGGGCTTTGTGATCGGCATCGGTGCAGCGCTGGTGGCCGGGCTGTTCCAGTTCGGCGGCGACCTGTACCCGATGCTGGGGATTGTCGCGGTGTTCATGGTAGGCCAGGCCTTGGAAGGCATGGTGCTGACACCGCTGCTGGTGGGCGATCGAATCGGCCTGCACCCGGTGGCAGTAATCTTTGCAATCCTGGCGGGTGGCGAGCTGTTCGGCTTTACCGGCATCCTGTTGGCGCTGCCGGTGGCAGCGGTGATCATGGTGCTGGTGCGCCATGTGCACGACCTGTACAAGGATTCGGACGTTTACACAGGGGTGGACGAGCCCGAGTTGTAATCGCAATGTCACAAACCCGGCCCTGGCCGGGTTTGTTGTTATTGGCGTCGGGGGCGTCAAACAATTCGCGTAAACCTGCGAGTTAACGCAAACCTTTGATTTTGCTTGTGGTCTGCTGCATTGTGCGCCCGGCGTCACGGGTATAAACTTTGCAAACTTTACACAGAGGCCACTAACGGTTCGATGGGAGCCGTTCAGTCAGCATGAAACCGATTCAGCTGCCCCTAGGTGTGCGTCTGCGTGATGACGCTACCTTTATCAACTACTACCCAGGCGCCAATGCCGCTGCACTCGGCTATGTCGAGCGACTCTGCGAAGCCGACGCCGGGTGGACTGAAAGCCTGATCTATCTGTGGGGCAAGCATGGCGTGGGGCGCACCCACCTGCTGCAGGCCGCGTGCCTGCGTTTCGAGCAGATGGGCGAGCCGGCGGTGTACCTGCCCCTGGCAGAGTTGATGGACCGCGGCATCGGCATCTTCGATAACCTTGAGCAATACGAACTGGTGTGTCTCGACGACTTGCAGGCAGTGGCCGGCAAGGCGGAATGGGAAGAGGCGCTGTTTCATTTGTTCAACCGCCTGCGCGACAGCGGCCGACGCCTGCTGATTGCGGCCTCTACCTCGCCCCGCGAGCTGCCGGTGAAGCTGGCCGACCTCAAGTCGCGCCTGACCTTGGCGCTGATCTTCCAGATGCGCCCGTTGTCCGACGAGGACAAGCTGCGTGCGCTGCAACTGCGTGCGTCCCGTCGTGGCCTGCACCTGACCGACGAAGTCGGGCACTTTATTCTCACCCGTGGTACCCGCAGCATGAGCGCGCTGTTCGATTTGCTTGAACAGCTCGACCAGGCTTCTTTACAGGCGCAAAGAAAATTGACGATCCCTTTCCTCAAAGAAACCTTGGGCTGGTAAGGTCTTGATTTTCCATGTGTCGGCATTTTTAAGGCGTCAGAAAACCTGCGTTTGAGCCTTAAGGGCTACGCAACTGAAGCAATAAATGGAATCACGGCTTAGATGTCACGGTCGAAACGGGAAGTCACATAGATCACGATTGAATTTGCAAATCGATGTGATAGAGGGCATAGTCTCGGCTTCTTTACACATCAGCCACGGTCGTGCCCATGCTAAATCGCTTCGCACCCCTCGTGCCTCTCGCACTCGTTACCCTGTTGTTTGGTTGCGCCTCCCACCCTCAGCAGGTGGCAGAACAGCAAAAACCACAGGTTCAAAATCAGGCAAAGTTCGTTGCTGCACAGTCTGCTTCTGTTTATGAAGAAGAGGTGGCAACCGAAAAAGAACTCGCCGAGTTCTCTGACAGCAAGCCTTACCAGCTGCCACTTCTGGCCGACAGCATCCTTGAGCGCGGCATGTCCTTGATCGGTACCCGTTACCGTTTCGGCGGCACCTCGGAAGCCGGTTTTGATTGCAGCGGGTTCATTGGCTACCTGTTTCGTGAAGAAGCCGGCATGAACCTGCCGCGCTCTACACGCGAGATGATCAACGTGAATGCACCGTTGGTCGCACGAAACAACCTCAAGCCCGGTGATCTGCTTTTCTTTAGTACCAGTGGCCGCGGTCGTGTCAGCCACGCCGGTATCTACCTGGGCGATAACCAGTTTATTCACTCCAGCAGCCGCCGCAGTGGTGGTGTTCGGGTCGATAACCTGGGTGACAGCTACTGGAGCAAAACCTTCATCGAAGCCAAGCGCGCACTCGCCATGGCCCCGACTACGGTTACCGCTAGTAAGTAAAGTTAAAGTGATACTTGAAGTTTGACGTGTAAGCGCTAGAATCCCTGGACATTGTTGTCATCCGTTCGCGCGAGCTTTGCTTGCGCGTTCTGGTTTTCAACGTTCGGCAGCGAAAGCCGCATCCAGACCAGGATTGTTCTGCACATGTCGACCTCGGCCCGCCTGATGCTTATTGTTTGCGCCGCGCTGCTCAGCGCCTGCGCCAGTCGCACACCGCCGCCCGCGCCCGTCGCGGTCAAGCCTAAGCCGGTGTTCAACTATGCCACCCAGAATTTCTCGCCGGCTGCCGAAGACGTGCTCTTTCGTGCGCTGGGCCTGGTCGGCACGCCTTATCGCTGGGGCGGCAACACACCGGACTCGGGGTTCGATTGCAGCGGCCTGATCGGCTTTGTATTCCGCGACGCTGCCGGCATCTCATTGCCGCGCACCACCCGTGAATTGATCGTGATGCGTGCCCAGGACGTCAGCGAACAAAACCTGCAAACCGGCGACCTGCTGTTCTTCGCCACCGGTGGTGGTTCGCGGGTCAGCCATGCGGGCATTTATGTGGGGGAGGGTCGCTTCGTACACGCGCCGCAAACCGGCGGTACCGTGAAGCTGGATACGCTATCCAAAGCGTATTGGCAGAATGCCTACCTGAGTGCCAAGCGGGTACTGCCAGCGAATCTTGCGCGTAACCCCTGAGCCGAACACAGCACCCCATGTGAGAGCGGGCTTGCTCGCGAAGGCGGAGTGTCAGTCGATAAACTTTCTGACTGAACCACCGCTTTCGCGAGCAAGCCCGCTCCCACATTGTTTTTGTGGCGCTGTTCAAATGGATTATTTGGCCGCAGAAACCCGCCAAACCTTATTGCCCACATCATCGGCCACCAGCAAATCCCCTTGCTGATCAATCACCACGCCAACCGGCCGGCCCATGGCTTTCTCATCGCTATCAAGAAACCCCGTCAGCACATCCACCGGTTGCCCTTTCGGCTGGCCCCCTTCGAACGGCACGAAAATGACCTTGTAGCCACTGTGCGGCTTGCGGTTCCAGGAGCCATGCTGGCCGATAAATGCGCCATTCGTGAAGGGGGTGGGGAGTTTGCTGCCTTCGGCGAAGGTCAGCCCCAGCGACGCAGTGTGAGGGCCTACCGCATAGTCGGGAGCGATGGCCTTGGCGACCATGTCCAGGTTCTGCGGGGTGACACGCACGTCTACGTGCTGGCCGTAATAGCTGAAAGGCCAGCCGTAGAACCCGCCATCCTTGACCGAGGTGATGTAGTCGGGCACCAGGTCACTGCCAATCTCATCGCGCTCGTTGACCGCCGTCCACAACTTGCCGCTCTGTGGCTCCCACGCCATGCCGTTGGGGTTGCGCAGGCCGGAGGCAAAAATGCGATGCTGGCCGGTGGCACGGTCGACTTCCCAGATGGCGGCGCGACCCTGTTCGGCTTCCAGGCCGTTTTCGCCGACGTTGCTGTTGGAGCCGACGCTCACGTACAGCTTGCTGCCGTCCTGGCTGGCCACTACGTTTTTGGTCCAGTGGTGGTTCAAAGGGCCACCCGGTAAATCCACCACCTTGGTGCCGGGGGAGGTGATCGCGGTTTCACCCGGCTGATAGGCAAAGCGCAGCAACTTATCTGAATCGGCCACATACAAGTCGTTGCCCACCAGGGCCATGCCAAACGGCGAGTTGAGGTTCTCCAGGAACACCGTGCGAGTTTCTGCCACGCCATCATGGTCGGTATCGCGCAGCAAGGTAATACGGTTCGGGCTCGGCACGCCGGCGCCAGCGCGGTCCATGACTTTTTCCATCACCCAGCCGCGTAGGCCTTTGGTATCGTCCGGCTTGGGTGGGGCATTGGTCTCGGCCACCAGTACATCGCCGTTGGGCAATACGTAGAGCCAGCGCGGGTGATCCAGGCCTTCGGCAAACGCGGCCACCTGGGTGCCGGCGGCGGCGACGGGCTTGGCGCCTTCGGGCCAGCCGATGGCCGGGGCGATATTGACGGTGGGGATCAGCGTCTTGTTCGGCTCCGGCAGCCGGGGTGAGGGCCCGGTGCCGTCGGCGACCTGCAGGGTCGAGCTTTCGCCACACGCAGCGAGGCTGCCGGCGAACATGATCAGTAGGGCGAGTCGGGTTTTAGGCATGGTTTTCTCCTTGATACCTGTAGGGGGTAGAGAAGCACGAACGGCGGATGGTTCAAGTACAAGGCCAGCTTTAATTGACGCTCCACCCCCAACCCACTAACCTTCGCGGCTTGTTCCAGGTGCTCTGTGGCGTACGCGTCGATGGAGTGAAACAGGGAAGCCGGTGAGTGAGCGCACTTGTAAACAGTGCTGCCGCGATTCCGGCGCTGCCCCCGCAACGGTAAATGAGTCAAGACGGTGCTGTTTGCCACTGTATCGCGTGCGATATGGGAAGGCGCACCCTCGGCTGCTTGCTATCAAAAGCGCCACTCATGAGCCCGGAGACCGGCCTGGATCATCCAACAGCATCACGGTGGGCGATGCTTGGCTGTCTGTTTTTTCTTTTTCCTGCCCGCCGTTTTTGTCCAGCCCCAACGGAGAGCTGCCATGACTGATTCCCCCGACCGCGACGAACGCCACCTGGCACGCATGCTGCGCAAAAAAGCCGTGATCGACGAGCGCATCGCCAATTCCCCCAACGAGTGCGGCCTGCTGCTGGTGCTGACCGGCAACGGCAAAGGCAAGAGCAGTTCGGCGTTCGGCATGTTGGCCCGCGCCATGGGCCATGGCATGCAATGCGGTGTGGTGCAGTTCATCAAGGGGCGTAACAGCACCGGCGAAGAATTGTTCTTCCGCCGCTTCCCCGAGCAGGTGCGCTTTCATGTAATGGGCGAAGGCTTCACGTGGGAAACCCAGGACCGCCAGCGCGATATCGCCGCTGCCGAAGCGGCTTGGGCAGTGTCCCGGGCCATGTTGAATGACCCTTCCATCGGCTTGGTGGTGCTGGACGAACTGAACATCGCCCTCAAGCACGGTTACCTTGACCTGGACCAGGTACTCAGCGACCTGCAAGCCCGCCCGCCCATGCAGCATGTGGTGGTCACTGGCCGTGGCGCCAAGCCTGAGCTGATCGAAATGGGCGACACCGTCACCGAAATGGGCATGCTCAAGCACGCGTTCCAGGCCGGTATCAAGGCACAGAAAGGCGTCGAACTTTGAATCAGCCCCGTCATTGCCCGGCCGTATTGATCGCCGCTCCGGCGTCCGGCCAGGGCAAAACCACCGTCACCGCCGCGCTCGCCCGTTTGCACCGCAACCTGGGGCGCAAAGTGCGCGTGTTCAAATGCGGGCCGGACTTTCTCGACCCGATGATCCACGAACGTGCCAGTGGCGCGCCGGTGTACCAGTTGGACATGTGGATGGTGGGCGAGCAGGAAAGCCGCCGCCTGCTCTGGGAAGCGGCGGGGGAGGCTGACCTGATCCTCATCGAAGGCGTGATGGGCCTGTTCGACGGCACGCCCTCCAGCGCTGACCTGGCGCGGCACTTCGGTGTACCGGTGCTGGGCGTGATCGATGGCACCGCCATGGCCCAGACGTTCGGCGCTTTGGCCCTGGGGTTGGCGCGCTATCAACCCGACCTGCCGTTCGCCGGCGTGCTGGCCAACCGCGTCGGCACCCTGCGCCATGCGCAATTGCTCGAAGGCAGCCTCACCGAGGGCTTGCGTTGGTACGGTGCATTGTCCCGCGAGACCGGCATCGAACTGCCCAGCCGTCATCTGGGCCTGGTGCAAGCCAGCGAATTGAACGACCTTGATGTACGCCTGGACGCCGCCGCCCAAGCGTTGGGCAGCAGTTGCGAAGTGGCCCTGCCGCCGCCGGTGACCTTTGCCGCGCCGCACGTGGTCGAGGCCGAGCCCTTGCTGGCCGGTGTGCGTATTGCCGTCGCCCGTGACGAAGCCTTTGCCTTTACCTACGGTGCCAGCCTGGATTTGCTGCGGGCGGTGGGCGCCGAGCTGAAGTTCTTCTCACCGATCCATGATCGGCAACTGCCTGAAGCTGACAGCCTCTATCTGCCCGGCGGGTATCCAGAACTGCACCACCAGGCATTGTCGGCCAATACCGCGATGCTGGACGCCATTCGTGCTCATCACGCCGCTGGCAAGCCTCTGCTCGCCGAATGTGGCGGCATGCTCTATCTGCTCGATTCTTTGACCGATGTGGAGGGTACACGCGCCGAACTGGTTGGCTTGTTGCAGGGCGATGCGGTGATGCAGAAGAAACTCGCGGCCCTGGCGCTGCAAAGCGTTGAACTGCCGGAGGGGACCTTGCGTGGGCATACCTATCACCATTCGCTGACCAGCACCGAATGGGCGCCGATTGCCCGTGGCCTGAGCCCTAACGGCGGGCGCGGGGCTGAAGCGGTCTATCGCCAAGGTCGATTGACCGCCTCCTACGTACACTTTTATTTTCCGTCGAACCCTGGCGCGGTGGCCGCGTTGTTTGCGCCCGCTCCCACAGGGGAATGCATTTCAAATGTGGGAGCGGGCTTGCTCGCGAAGAGGCCATGACTGACAACGCATTCCCCCAAGCCGACCGCGAAGCCGTCTACCGCGCCATCGCCGAACGCCGCGACATGCGCCACTTCAGCGGCGGCAGTGTCGCGCCTGAACTGCTGCAACGCCTGCTCCACGCCGCGCACCAGGCGCCCAGCGTCGGCCTGATGCAGCCGTGGCGTTTTATCCGCATCAGCGATCGCCCGCTGCGCAGCCAGATTCAACAGTTGGTGGAAGAAGAGCGCGTGCGCACTGCCGAAGCGTTGGGCGAGCGCTCCGATGCGTTCATGAAGCTCAAGGTCGAAGGTATCAACGACTGCGCCGAGGTACTGGTCGCAGCGTTGATGGACGACCGCGAGCGCCATATCTTCGGGCGTCGCACCTTGCCGGAAATGGACATGGCCTCGCTCTCTTGCGCGATCCAGAACCTGTGGCTGGCGGCGCGCGTGGAAGGGTTGGGCATGGGCTGGGTTTCGCTGTTCGACCCCCAGGCCCTGGCCGAGCTGCTGGGCTTGCCGCCCGGCGCAAAACCCCTGGCCGTGTTGTGCCTGGGGCCGGTGGCCGAGTTTTACCCGGCACCGATGTTGCAGCTTGAAGGCTGGGCCGAGCCGCGACCGCTAAGTGACATGCTGTATGAAAACACGTGGGGAGTGAGTCAATGAGTGTGGCCTTGCTGTGTGTGGCTGCGGTGGCGCTGGATGCGCTGCTGGGTGAGCCCAGGCGCTGGCATCCGCTGGTGGCGTTCGGCAATTTCGCCGGGCGCATCGAGCAACGTTTCAATAGCGGTGGGCGTGGCTGGCGCAGCCATGGCGTAACCGCGTGGTTTATCGCCGTGGTGCCGCTGACCCTGCTGGCCACGGCGTTGTCGTGGGCGCCCTATATCGGCTGGCTGCTGGAGATTATGGCGTTGTACTGCGCCCTGGGCATGCGCAGCCTGGGTGAGCACGTCACCCCAGTGGCCCAGGCCCTGCGCCGTGACGACCTGGACGAAGCGCGTACGCGTGTGAGTTACCTGGTCAGCCGCCAGACCAGCGAACTGGACCGCACTGAAGTCGCCCGCGCGGCCACCGAATCGGTGCTGGAGAACGGCAGCGATGCGGTATTCGCCGCGTTGTTCTGGTTTGTGGTGGCCGGTGTGCCGGGCGTGGTGCTCTATCGCTTGAGCAACACCCTGGATGCCATGTGGGGCTATCGCAATGAGCGCTTTGAGCGTTTCGGCTGGGCAGCCGCCAGGATCGATGATGTGCTCAACTATATTCCTGCGCGTTTGGTGGCTTTAACCTACGCGTTATTGGGTAAAACCCGCCTGGCGCTCAAATGCTGGCGCACCCAGGGGCCGACCTGGGACAGCCCCAACGCCGGCCCGGTGATGGCGGCGGGGGCCGGTGCGTTGGGTGTGGAACTGGGCGGTGCGGCGATTTATCACGGCGAGGTGCATCAGCGCCCGCCATTGGGCGAAGGCCCGCCGGCCGACGCCGACTCCATTGATCGCGGCTGGCAACTGGTGCAGCGCGGCGTATGGTTGTGGCTGCTGGTCCTGTGCGTGGGGGCGCAAATCTATGCTTGAACATGGTGGTCGGCTGCGTAAGGCCGCGATTGAGTACGGCATTGCCGAAGCGGATTGGCTCGACCTGTCCAGCGGCCTGGCGCCCTGGCCGTGGCCGATTCCCGAGATTCCCTTGCGTGCCTGGGCGCGTTTGCCGGAAACCGATGACGGTTTGGAAAAGGCTGCCAGCGAGTATTACGGCGCCGGCCCGTTGCTGCCGGTGCCGGGCTCCCAGGCAGCGATCCAACTGCTGCCGCGCCTGCGTCGTTCGGGCAAGGTCGGCGTGCTGTCGCCCTGTTATGCCGAGCACGCCGAAGCCTGGCGCCGCGCCGGTTATGTGGTGCGCGAAGTGCAGGAGCAGGAAGTCGACTTCTTTCTCGACAGCCTCGACGTGCTGGTGGTGGTCAACCCCAACAACCCCACGGGCTTGAGCCTGAGCCCACAGCGCCTGCTGGACTGGCATGCGCGGCTGGCCCAACGTGGTGGCTGGCTGGTGGTGGACGAGGCGTTCATTGATGTGACCCCGGACTTGAGCCTGGCCAGGCATGCCGACCAGGTCGGCTTGATCGTGCTGCGCTCATTCGGCAAGTTTTTCGGCCTGGCCGGTGTGCGCCTGGGCTTCGTGCTGGCCGAGCGCAAGTTGCTCAAACTGTTGGCCGAACAGGTCGGGCCCTGGGCCGTCAGCGGGCCGACGCGGGTGCTGGGCCAAGTGTGCCTGCGCGATACCGCCGGGCATGCGCGCCAGCGCAGTCGTTGCATCGAAGCCGGCCAGCGTCTGTTCGAACTGCTTGAGCGCCGCGGCCTTCAACCTCACGGCGGCTGCGCCTTGTTCCAGTGGTTGATTACCCCCCACGCTGAACGGCTGTACGAGTTCATGGCCCAGCGCGGCATCCTGCTGCGCCTGTTTGTGCACAACAGCAGCGTGCGCTTCGGCCTGCCCGACACCGACGCCGACTGGCTGCGCCTTGACGAAGCCCTGGCCGCCTACAAGGACGCCACATGACCACGTTAATGGTGCAGGGCACCACCTCCGACGCCGGTAAAAGCACCCTGGTGACTGCGCTGTGTCGCTGGCTGGTACGCCAGGGCGTCGCGGTGGCACCGTTCAAGCCGCAGAACATGGCGCTCAACAGCGCAGTGACCGCCGAAGGCGGCGAGATCGGCCGCGCCCAGGCGGTGCAGGCCCAGGCTGCCAACCTGGCGCCCCACACCGACATGAACCCGGTGTTGCTCAAACCCAACAGCGACACCGGCTCCCAAGTGATCATCCATGGCCGTGCCGTTACCAGCATGAATGCCGTGGCGTACCACGACTACAAAGCCATTGCGATGCAAGCGGTGCTGGCCTCCCACGCGCGCTTGAGTGAGGCCTACCCGGTGGTGATGGTCGAAGGCGCGGGCTCCCCGGCCGAGATCAACCTGCGCGCCAATGACATCGCCAACATGGGCTTCGCCGAGGCGGTGGACTGCCCGGTGCTGTTGATCGCAGACATCAATCGCGGCGGCGTGTTCGCCCATCTGGTCGGCACCCTGGACCTGCTGTCGCCCAGTGAGCAGGCGCGGGTCAAGGGCCTCATCATCAACCGTTTTCGCGGTGAGATCGCGTTGCTGCAACCCGGGCTGGATTGGCTCGAAGCGCGCACCGGCAAACCGGTGGTCGGCGTGCTGCCCTACGTGATGGACCTGCACCTGGAGGCGGAAGACGGCATCGACCAGCGCCAGATCGACAAGGCCGCCCAGGTGCTCAAGGTGGTGGTGCCGGTGCTGCCGCGCATCAGCAACCATACCGATTTCGACCCGCTGCGCTTGCATCCCCAGGTGGACTTGCAGTTCGTCGGGCCGGGCCAGTCGATACCTGCCGCTGACCTGATCATCCTGCCGGGCTCGAAGAGCGTGCGCAGTGACCTGGCCTATCTGCGTGCCAATGGCTGGGACACCGCCGTGGCGCGGCACCTGCGTTATGGCGGCAAGGTACTGGGGATCTGCGGCGGCTTGCAGATGCTTGGCGAGCAAGTCCATGACCCGTTGGGCCTGGAAGGGCTTGCGGGCTCCAGTGAAGGCCTTGGGTTACTGGCATTCAGCACCACCCTGGAACAAGAGAAACAACTGCGCAATGTGCGTGGACGCCTGGTGTTGGAAGATGCCGACGTCAGCGGTTACGAGATCCATGCGGGGGTTACCGCCGGTGCTGCCTTATCCAACGCTGCGGTGCTGCTGGACGATGGCCGCAGCGATGGCGCGCAGAGCCCCGATGGGCAAATTCTAGGCACCTACCTGCACGGCTTATTCGAAACCCCGGCGGCGTGCAGCGCGTTGCTGCGTTGGGCCGGGTTGCAGGATGTGCAAGAGGTGGATTATCACGGCTTGCGTGAGCGCGATATCGAGCGCTTGGCGGACTTGGTGGAGCATCACCTGGATACCGATTTATTGCGCAAGCTATGTGGAATCTGACGGTGATCACACGACCCGATCGTGGGAGCTGGCTTGCCTGCGATAGCGGTGGAGCGGTGTACATATCCATTGCTGCGGCAACGACCACTTATGGTTCCGCTCTTACAGCGGGTCACTTTTGGAAGGACCCAAAAGTAACCAAAAGGTCCTCGCCCCACCACTCGGCACCTCGCCTAGGCTCGGTGTGCCCTCTCTCCGGCTTGAATCCGTGGGCCGCCGCAATGGGCCATCCCTGGCCCAGTGCGGCTAACCCGGCGTCCTGCCGGGTTACCCACGGATTCAAGCCTGCGTTCGGCCAGCGTGGTTTAACGGGGCGCCTGAGATCAAAATCAAAAGCCTGCGCCAAAGCCGGTCAGGTTACCTGTGGGAGCTGGCTTGCCTGCGATATCGCCGTGGCGGCCGCCTCATGTTCACCTGGCGCACCACAATTTAACTGTGGGAGCGGGCTTGCTCGCGAATGCGGTGGGCCAGCCATAGATGCATTCACTGATACACACTATTCGCGAGCAAGCCCGCTCCCACGTTGTTTACCAGGGGCCTTTGCATGTATCAATTGATCCTCGGCGGCGCCCGTTCGGGCAAGAGCCGCCTGGCCGAAAAGCTTGCCGTAGAGAGCGGGCTTGCCGTCATTTATATCGCCACCAGCCAACCGCTCGACGGTGAGATGAACGAGCGCGTCGCTTTGCATCGCCAGCGTCGCCCCGACCACTGGGGGCTGGTTGAAGAGCCCATCGACCTGGCGCGCGTGTTGCGCGAAAACGCCGCCACTGATCGCTGCCTGCTGGTGGATTGCCTGACCTTATGGCTCACCAATCTTCTGATGCTCGAAGACCCGGCGCGTCTTGCCTTCGAGCGCGATCAACTGCTGCAAACCCTGGCCTCGCTGCCAGGGGAAATCATTTTTGTCAGCAACGAGACCGGTCTGGGTGTCGTGCCGCTGGGCGAATTGACTCGCCGTTATGTGGATGAAGCCGGTTGGCTGCATCAAGCCTTGGCCGAGCACTGTCAGCGCGTTGTCCTGACGGTTGCCGGCCTGCCCCTGACTTTGAAAGGTACTGCGTTATGACCGATTCCTGGTGGCTCAACCCCTGCAGGACCATTGATGCCACGGCCCACGAGCAGGCGCTGGCGCGCCAGCAGCAGTTGACCAAGCCCGCCGGCTCCCTCGGCCAGTTGGAAGCGCTGGCGGTGCAGTTGGCGGGTTTGCAGGGCCAGGTCAAACCCTCGGTAGATCACCTGTGGATCGCGATTTTTGCCGGCGATCACGGTGTGGTCGCTGAAGGTGTGTCGGCGTTTCCCCAGGCGGTGACCGGGCAGATGCTGCAAAACTTCGTCACTGGTGGCGCGGCAATCAGCGTGTTGGCGCGGCAACTGCAAGCGCAATTGGAAGTGGTCGACCTCGGCACTGTCACGCCGTCCCTGGACTTGCCCGGCGTTCGTCACCTGAATATCGGCGCGGGCACGGCCAATTTCGTCCATGGCCCGGCGATGACCCAGGCCCAAGGGCAGTTAGCCCTGCAAGCTGGGCGAGACAGCGCACACCGCGCCCTGGAAGGCGGCGTGCAGCTGTTTATCGGCGGCGAAATGGGCATCGGCAACACCACTGCCGCCAGCGCCCTGGCCTGCGCATTGCTGGATTGCCAGGTCACTGACCTCACAGGCCCAGGCACTGGTTTGAACGCCGCAGGGGTCAGCCACAAGGTCGCGGTCATTGAACGCGCCTTGGCGTTGCATGCCGGCCAGCGCGGTGATGCATTGCAAACGCTGTTCAATCTCGGCGGGTTTGAAATAGCCGCGCTGGTCGGTGCTTACCTGGCCTGCGCCCAGGAAGGCATTGTGGTGCTGGTGGATGGGTTCATCTGCAGCGTGGCCGCGTTGGTAGCGGTGCGCTTGAATCCGGCGTGTCGCGAATGGCTGGTGTTCGGCCATCGGGGCGCCGAGCCAGGCCATCGCCATGTGCTGCACAGCCTCGATGCTCAGCCGTTGCTGGAACTGGGCCTGCGCCTGGGCGAGGGCAGCGGTGCGGCATTGGCGGTGCCCTTGTTGCGCCTGGCGTGTGCGCTGCACGGGCAGATGGCGACCTTCGCCGAAGCCGCCGTGGCGGACCGCCCCGCATGACCTTGCGCCTGGACCTGCTGCGTCACGGCGAAACCGAACTGGGCGGCGGCCTGCGTGGCAGCCTGGACGATGCGCTGACCTCCAAGGGCTGGCAGCAGATGCGCGACGCAGTGGTGGGGCAGGGGCCGTGGGATCGGCTGATCAGCTCACCGCTGCAACGCTGCGCTCTGTTCGCCCAGGCGTTGGGGGCACAGCTCGATGTGCCGGTGAGTCTCGAGCCTGACCTGCAGGAGCTGCACTTCGGCGCCTGGGAAGGGCAGAGTGCGGCCGCGTTGATGGACACCGATGCCCAAGGGCTGGGCTTGTTCTGGGCCAACCCCTATGCCTTCACGCCGCCGCAGGGCGAGCCGGTCATCCGGTTTTCAGAGCGGGTGCTTGGCGCTGTCACCCGGCTGCATCAGGCCTATGCTGGCCAGCGCGTGCTGTTGATCAGTCATGGCGGTGTAATGCGCCTGCTGCTGGCCCAGGCGCGAGGGTTGCCCCGTGAGCAACTGCTGAATGTCGAAGTGGGTCACGGTGCCCTGTTCGGCCTGCAGGTTGAGGCCGATGGCGTGTTGAAGGAAGGGCGCTGATGATGCTGCCGTTCTGGGTCGCCCTGCAATTTCTCAGCAGCCTGCCCATTCGCTTGCCGGGTATGCCGCAGCCTCAAGAGCTGGGCCGTTCGTTGCTGTTTTATCCGCTGGTTGGGCTGCTGTTCGGTGTGTTGTTATGGGGCCTCGACCAGGTGTTGCAGGGCGCACCGTTACTGTTGCACGCCGCGTTGCTGCTCACCGCCTGGGTGTTGCTCAGCGGTGGCCTGCACCTGGACGGCCTGGCCGACAGCGCCGATGCCTGGCTGGGTGGTTTTGGCGACCGCGAGCGCACCCTCAGCATCATGAAAGACCCGCGCAGCGGCCCGATTGCGGTGGTCACCCTGGGCTTGGTGCTGCTACTCAAGTTCAGCGCGCTGGTGGCATTGATCGAACAACACAATGGCGCCGCCTTGATCCTGGCGCCCCTGATCGGACGCGCTTCGATGCTGGCGCTGTTTCTCACCACGCGCTATGTGCGGGCGGGCGGATTGGGCCAGGCACTGTCAGACCATCTGCCGCGAATTGTCGGCCAACAGGTGCTGATCCTCAGCGGGTTGGCCTGTATCCTGATCGGCGGCTTCAACGGCGGCATCGCGGTGTTGCTGGCGGCATTGTGTTTCGTGTGGCTGCGCCAGTTGATGGTCAAGCGTCTGGGTGGCACCACGGGCGACACCGCTGGTGCACTGCTGGAGCTGCTTGAAGTCGCGGTGTTGGTCGGGCTGGCGTTGTAACGCTTTCTTGCAATTGGTTAACTCCGGGTATATACACGCTCTATGCTTGCCTCCCAATGTTTATGCACCAACCTGCGACGCGCCGCCCGTGGCGTCAGCAGGCACTACGACGGCGCTCTCGATGGCTTCGGGATCAACGTTGCCCAGTATTCTTTGCTGTGCAACCTGCAGCGTCTCGACCAGCCGAGCATTTCCAGCCTGGCGGACGCCATGGGCCTGGATCGCAGCACCCTGGGGCGCAACCTGCGCGTCCTGGAAGGTGATGGGCTGGTGCAGTTGGTGGAGGGCTACGATTTGCGCAACCGCCTGGTGGTGTTGACTGACACCGGTCATGAACGGCTGGCCGCTGCGTTGCCGGCGTGGGAAGCAGCGCAACAGAAACTGATTGATAAGCTGGGTGCTGAAAAGCGCGAAATGTTGTTGGCCTTGCTGGATGAACTCGCCTGAACGGCGGTTTGTTCGACTACAAGCGGGTATATACCCGCGAACGGAGAATAAGAAATGACCTCGATGTGGCGCACCAGTGGTTGGGTCCTTTTAGGGAGTGCGCTGATCCTGGCGTTGTCCTTGGGCGTACGGCATGGCTTTGGCCTGTTCCTGGCGCCGATGAGCAGCGAATTCGGTTGGGGGCGTGAAACCTTTGCCTTTGCCATCGCTTTGCAGAACCTGATCTGGGGCTTGGCGCAGCCATTTACCGGGGCCTTGGCCGACCGTTTCGGCGCGACCAAGGCGGTGTTTGTCGGCGGGGTGTTGTACGCCGTTGGCCTGGTGCTGATGGGCATGTCCGACTCCGCGTGGTCGCTGTCATTGAGCGCAGGCTTGCTGATTGGCATTGGCCTGTCCGGCACCTCGTTCTCGGTGATTCTCGGCGTGGTCGGCCGCGCCGTTGCACCCGAAAAACGCAGTATGGCCATGGGCATTGCGAGTGCGGCGGGGTCGTTCGGCCAGTTCGCCATGGTTCCCGGCACCCTCGGTTTGATTGGTTGGCTGGGCTGGTCGGCAGCGCTGCTGGCGCTGGGCTTGATGGTGGCGCTGATCCTGCCGCTGGTCGCCATGCTCAAGGACCGGCCGCTGTCGGTCACAGTGGGCCAGCAAACCCTGGGTGAGGCGCTCAAAGAAGCCTGTTCTCACTCCGGCTTCTGGTTGCTGTCCTTCGGCTTTTTTGTCTGCGGTTTCCAAGTGGTGTTCATCGGTGTGCACTTGCCGGCGTACCTGGTCGACCAGCACCTGCCGGCCACGGTTGGCACCACGGTGCTGGCGTTGATTGGCCTGTTCAACGTATTTGGCACCTACACGGCGGGTTGGCTCGGTGGGCGCATGTCCAAGCCGCGCCTGCTCACCGGCTTGTACCTGTTGCGGGCGGTGGTGATCGTGTTGTTCCTGTGGGCGCCGGTCACCGAAGTCACGGCGTATCTGTTTGGCATGGCGATGGGCTTTTTGTGGTTGTCCACCGTGCCGCTGACCAACGGCACCGTCGCGACCCTGTTTGGTGTGCGCAACCTCTCGATGCTGGGCGGGATTGTGTTCCTGTTCCACCAGCTTGGCTCGTTCCTCGGCGGGTGGCTGGGCGGGGTGGTCTATGATCGAACCGGTAGCTACGATTTGATCTGGCAGGTGGCAATTTTGCTCAGCCTGCTCGCCGCCGCGCTGAATTGGCCGGTGCGTGAGCGGCCGGTGGCACGTATTCAGGCGCAGATGGAGGCAGCATGAGCATGACAGCGCGTCTTATGCTGTTGGCGGTGGGGATGGTGTTGTTGCTGCTGGCCTGGTGGGGCTGGCAGCGGGGCGGCCTGGCGTTGATGCAACTGGGCATGGCGATCTGTTAAGTTGTGGGCCTGAACCGACTCAAGGACTTTTGACATGCAGATGCGCTGGCTCGCTGTACCCGTCCTGATAGCTATTGGCAGCGTGGCGATGGCCGCCAGTTGCCCACCGTTGCTGGAGGGCCAACTGCCCAAGCTGCGGGCCAAGGAATCCATCGATTTGTGCCAGCAATTCGCTGGCAAACCTTTGGTGATCGTCAACACGGCGAGCTTCTGCGGCTTTGCCCCGCAGTTCAAAGGGCTGGAAGCGTTATATCAGCGCTACAAGGGCGAAGGCCTGGAAGTGATCGGCGTGCCGTCCGATGACTTCAAGCAGGAAGCCAAAACCGGTGAGGAAACCGCCAAGGTCTGCTACGTGAATTATGGCGTGACCTTCACCATGACCGAGCCGCAGAAGGTGAAGGGGCCGGATGCTGTGCACCTGTTCAAGGTGCTTGCACAGCAGGCCGACGCGGCGCCCAGGTGGAACTTCTACAAGTATGTGGTGGATCGCCAAGGCAATGTGGTTGCCAGTTTTTCCAGCCTGACCAAGCCGGACAGTCCGGAGCTGATCAAGGCGGTGGAGCAGGCGATAGCGTCAAAACCCTGATTGACGAGCACTGAAAAGCCCCGCCTCCTTCACAGGAGAGCGGGGCTTTTTTACACCTGTCTAAATTAGAAGGTGTAGGTCATGCCCAGGCCGAAACCGTTTGCACTGTTTTCGTACTTGGCACGGTAGCTGGCTGTTGAAGGCGCAGCGGCGGTTTGGTTGATCTTCACATCCTCTTCTTTGAGGTACGAGTAGGCCAAGTCGATCGTCATGTTATCCATGACTTTGTAACCCAGGCCCACGCTGAAGATCGTGCGGTCACCAGTCGGAATGCGTGGCGAACGGTCGGTGTTGTTTGTCGGTGACTGGTCGAAGGTCAGGCCGGTGCGCAGCACCACCTGCTTGGTCAACTGATACGACGTACCTACAGCGTAGGCCCAGGTGTCATGCCAGTTTTGTTCTTCGGTGATGGAGCCTAGCTGACTAGGTGCGAGCAAGCCGCCTGCGGCTGTTACACCGTCGTTGTTTACGGTGATCTCTTTAAGACGGCTCCAGCGCGTCCAGGTTGCACCACCGTAGAGTTTCCAGGCATCTGTCAAATCCTGAGTGACCGACAGATCGTAGGACTCTGGGGTGTCGATTTTCAGCGAAGCGTCGTAACGGTTGTTACGCAGGAAGGGCTGAGTGGCGGCCGGGCCGCTGACGGTCGTGTGTCCTTCCAGCTTGTATTTGACCTTGGAGTGGTAGGTCAGGCCAACGCGGGTGGTATCGGTTGCCTGAACCAATACGCCGATATTGAAGCCCAAGGCGGTATCGTCGCCCTTGATTTTAACATTGGTATCGGAAACCGCCGGGTTCAGGGTCTTCTCCGATTCCAGTACGCCGGCAATACGGTTGAAGGTCGGGCCAAAACCGACGGAAACGCGGTCGTTGAACGCGTAGCTGACCGTCGGTTGGAAGGTGATGACCTTCACTTCGCTCTTGCTGCCAAAGCCAGAGGCCTGTGCGCCTTTTTCGTAGTCAGTTACCAGCCCGAACGGAGCATAGACACCGAAGCCGACGGCCCACTGATCGTTGAGTTTGTTGGTATAAAAACCAAATGGCACGGCGGTGAAAGGAACCATGTCACCTTTGTTGGTGCCGCGAGAGTTGCCCCCGGTGTTGCTGATATCGGTGGATGCATCAATGGCTGCAACGCCACCAGTGATCTGTTGGCCTTCCAGGCGTGCCATACCAGCAGGGTTACCGAACACAGTGCTCGCATCATCGGCAGAAGAAGAGCGACCTGCGAAACCGGTACCCATCCCGCTCACGCTCTGTTCGTTGAGGGCAAAGCCGCTGGCGAACAGTTGGGAGGATGCCATGGCAACGGCGAGGCTAAGTGTGGTCTTGAGCATTACTTTTTTCATTATTAGAACTCCGTGTGATCACCGCTGCGGAAAGTATCAATAAATTTCAGATCGCGCTATAGGCTGTAATGCTGGAGATAGAGCGGTTTTGTAGGACAATCCGACCAAAATCGCTGTTTTTTGGCGAATCTTGCAATTTGCCCGGTCAGCAAGCTGCCTGTTTCATTGGGATTACACAGGTTTGCCAGGCGTGGGTGAAATCTCGCAGGCGGCCCTGGGGGTGGAATATTTCTTTCCAGATACGCGCCATGGCCAGTACATCGCCGGGCGCGGGCAGGGCGGGACGATGTTGTTCCACCAGCAACCAGGCGATCGCCGTGGCGTAGCGCAGGTTTACCGTCAACTCCAACTGGGGCGCGCTGAGGAACGCATGTTGGCTGGCCAGCCCGCGCACCAGGCTGGCGCGTTCCGGGTCCAGCGCCAGGTAATCATCCCAGAGGGCGCGGTGGCGGGGTTCGGTGATGCTGTACAGGCCATGGCCGCGCCGGTCATGCAGCGCCGAGCCCAGTTCGGACTGGCTGGCGGCAATGCCCAGCAGCAGGGATTCGGCTGTCGAGCTGTGACGGCCGAGGTACATCAGCGTTGGCCGGATCACATAACGACACAATTCACTGGCGGCAATACCCATACGAGCCTCAGTCCATGCAAAGAGTGGACGAGCCTGAGAAGGGGAGCTTGGCAGCGGTGAATCGGATCTCAGGCCCGTCGTAAGCGGATCATGCCGCTTGAGTTGAAGTGTAGTGTCATATTCACGATGTAAAGGACTGTTTTTAAAACATCTTCTGCAACCGGTTATAACGTTTATATCGATTTGTACTTAGCCCGCAGGATTTGGCGCCGAATTCCAGGCAATAAAAAACCCTGTTATTCAAACAGGGTTTTTTTAAGGTTTCAGCGACGCGGGTCGATCAGGCAGTCAGTGCCTGACGGGTACGATCGATCACGGCCTGCAGCGGTTCTGCGCTGGAGTATTGATCGGGATACAGGCGTTCGCTGTGACGAGCGATGCCGTGTTCGTTGACCAGGGTGAAGCTGAAGCAGCCTTTGCGAGCGGCCATGATCAGGCAGTTCATTGGGGCAAAAGCGTTGGTGAGGGTGCGAATGGCATCCTGAGTGTGGATTTGAGCGTTCATATTATTGGTGTTCCTACAAATGACACGGATAAGAACCGTGCAACGTTAAAACGTTCCAGTAACGCTGATCACCATTGATCAAACGAAGAACCCGACTGGAACAAAGCAGCCAGTTTGAAGCGCTATTAAATTAGGCGCGCTTGGGCTGGCAGGTAGGTACTTAGGAGGGCAGGCAACACAACAGGGGCAAAGGTTCTGGGCCCGGGGTGAAGATCCTGATCAATTTGCAGGTTGGTTCGGTCAGAGTATTGGAACTTCGCGCCACCCTTTGCTTGTTCAAAGGCAGTGTCGTCGCAAGGAATACCTGGAAACCATCGAGGTGGTCGATCCCATGTGGTTCAGGGGACGTGTTCGACCAGAATTGACTTTCAGCTTGGTACTAACGCCGCGGATAGTAACGGATTGAAACAGGGAAGGGAAGGCCGATTGCAAAAAAACTTCGATCAGCCGCCGAGCAACTCGCGATAGGCCAGCACGGTCATGGAGGCGGCCAGGGCGCACCCCAGGCCGTAGGCGGCGAGCGTCAGTCGCAAGGACTGGCCAGTCTCGATCATGCGGATCACATCGCCCATGTCGTTGATTCTGCCATCACTGAGTTCGATGCACAGGATCACAGCGGTAAAGGCGGCCGATAGCAGGATAGCAATAGCAAACAGTGCACCGTCCGGCGAGGGGAGCGCGGCATTGATCCCAAGCGAGGTCGCGCAGATGGCCAGCAGCAGCCCGGCGAATAACAGAATTCCTTTCATCGGCCCTACTGGTTTGCATTGTCGGTGGCGCAGTGTGGCGAGCCGAGGCCGATTTGAAAAGCCCTCGAGTTTGCCTGCTCAGTAACATGTTTAACCGATGTTGAATCAAAAAACGCCGTCGATATAACCAGCAGATCGGGACTTGTGCACATTCGTGGTCAAGGGTGTAACCCTGCTGTCACTGGTGTGCAAGTGCGCCCATTTGCCTGTAATCAAAATTTAAGTCAATGAAAAATCTCGCTTTTTTTTATTGGTGAAAAAATCGTCAGTTTGACTGCGGCCCCCGTTCCATGGGGCTTTGCGCGTGTTCCAGGGGGGTTGTCCACTGAGTTATCCACAGCTTCTGTGGATTGTCCCGAGCGCTTGCTCTAGGACGGGCGTGCACGGTTTTTTCAGCTTTACCTGTACGAAAAAAAGAGTAGAGTGGCGCGCCTTCCGTTCTGTCCCACAGTGCTTTATGAAGTTTCGCTCAGTATCACCGTCTGTTACCGACACGCCCCAAACTGTTACCGCACCCAAGCGTTTTTCCTTGAAGGTTGCTTTGTGGCTGCTCGACAGCCCGCGCCTGGGGCAGAGTACCAATATCAAGCATATCGCCGGCCGCTTGCTCAAGCAGCCTGCCCGCGAAGGCGTGGTGGCCGCTCAGAGCCGTCTTGGCCAATTGATGTGCCGCGAGTGCGGAAACGCCCGTGACCGTCGTATCGGCCACGATTTGTTGCGTTCGGCCGCTCGCGCCGGCGACCGTCGCGCCCAGCGCGAACTGGGCCAGGTCGAAGACTGAGCTGTCCTGCGGCCTTAGGCTTGGTTACCCTTGCTCTTTTTCGGTGATGGCAGAAATGGCTATGGTGTTTGACTGGACCAGTATCGCCTTGGGGCTTGTAGGCGCAGCCGTGCCGCTACTGGCGCTGTGCTGGCAACTCCAGCGGCGCCTGACCGCACGCACCACCGGCTGGGAGCTGCTGGAAGAGCGCCTGGCGACCGCACAACTGG
Organism: Pseudomonas salmasensis; assembly: GCF_014268375.2. Lineage (NCBI taxonomy): Bacteria > Pseudomonadati > Pseudomonadota > Gammaproteobacteria > Pseudomonadales > Pseudomonadaceae > Pseudomonas > Pseudomonas salmasensis. The sequence continues at coordinate 1,718,059 of NZ_CP077083.1, read as the reverse complement.
CCCAGGAAGGGCTCGCCGCCCAACTGGACGCCAGCCGCGATGAGATCAGTGACCTGAGCCAGGCCAATGCCGCCAAGCAAGCCGACCTGGCGGCGCTGCGCCGTGAAGTCGAGCTGTTGCAGATCGACCGCGATAACGCTCGCGACGCCGCGCACGCCTGGAACCTCGACCGTAGCGCCAAGGAAACCGAACTGCGGCGCCTCGACGCTTTGGCCGCGGCCCTGAGCGCCGAATTGCGCGAGCAGCAAGAGAGTCATCAGCAACGCCTCACTGACCTGCAAGGTTCACGGGACGAGCTGCGTGCGCAATTTGCCGAGCTGGCGGGCAAGATCTTCGACGAGCGTGAGCAGCGCTTTGCCGAAACCAGCCAGGAACGCCTCGGTCAACTGCTCGACCCGCTCAAGGAACGTATCCAGTCCTTCGAGAAGCGTGTCGAAGAAAGCTATCAGAACGAAGCCCGTGAGCGCTTTTCCCTGGCCAAGGAGCTTGAGCGCCTGCAGCAATTGAACCTGCGCCTGTCGGACGAAGCCACCAACCTGACCCGCGCCCTCAAGGGCCAGAAAACCCAGGGCAACTGGGGCGAGCTGATTCTCGAGCGGGTGCTGGAGCACGCGGGCCTGGAGAAGGGCCGTGAATACCAGACCCAGGTCAGCCTCAAAGGCCCGGATGGCGAGCGTTTCCAGCCTGATGTGCTGATCATGTTGCCGGGCGACAAGCAGGTGGTGGTCGACTCCAAGGTCAGCTTGACTGCCTATCAGCAGTACGTCGCGGCGGATGACGAGGTGATTGGCCAGGCCGCCTTGAAGCAGCATGTGCTGTCCCTGCGCAATCATGTCAAAGGCTTGGCCGGCAAGGACTACAAGCGCCTGGAAGGTTTGCATAGCCTGGATTTCGTGCTGCTGTTCGTACCGATCGAGGCTGCCTTTTCTGCTGCATTGCAGGCCGAGCCCAACCTGTTCCAGGAAGCCTTCGACCGCCATATCGTGATCGTCAGCCCCACCACCTTGCTCGCCACCCTGAGGGTGATCGACAGCCTGTGGAAGCAGGAGCGCCAGAGCCAGAACGCACGGGAAATTGCCGAGCGTGCCGGTTGGCTATATGACAAGTTCGTGCTGTTTATCCAGGACCTGGACGAAGTGGGCAACCGGCTGCAACAGTTGGACAAGGCCTACAGCGCGGCACGCAACAAGCTGACGGATGGGCGTGGGAACCTGGTCAGCCGTACCGAGCAATTAAGGTTGCTCGGCGCCCGCGCCAGTAAGAGCTTGCCGGCAGATCTGCTGGAGCGGGCAATGACCGATTCGGACGGCGTGGCACATCTCCCGGAATAAACACGGACCTAAATTGTGGGAGCGGGCTTGCTCGCGAAGGCGGTGTTTCAGTGTTAGATGTGCTGACTGACGATACGCTTTCGCGAGCAAGCCCGCTCCCACACACAGATCGAGTTCAGCCCCGTCATAGGCACAACTCTGTGGCGCTCAACAGCAACCACGATGCGAAGCGAGCCGCTCTTGATCTGCTTTTGATCTTAGGCGCCCCGTTAAACCACGCTGGCCGGAATTCGACAGTGATTTGGGAGGTAAACCGGCAGGGATGCCGGTTTAGCCGCCCCGCGCCATGGATGGCGCGTGGCGGCGGCCTCCCAAATCACTGGCGAATTACGGGCACACCGAGCCTAAGCGAGGTGCCGAGTGGTGGGGCAAGAGCGTTAATGAGATGGTCAGCCCGGCACGGGAACCCCGGTAAATCTAGACTTACCGGGGTTCTCACTTACTTGAGGAGACCTCTCATGGACACCTTGGAACTGCTTGGCCTGGATATTGGAAAAAGCACTTTTCATCTCATCGGGCACAACGGCAAAGGCCATGAAGTACTACGCAAGAAATTCAATCGCAATCGCTTGCTTGAGTTCGCTGCAAAACTAAAGCCTTGCACCATCGTGATGGAGTCTTGCGGCGGTTCGCACTGGCTTGCCAGAAAACTTATATCTTTCGGGCATCAAGTGAAGTTGATCGCGCCGCAACATGTAAAACCTTACGTTACCGGCAATAAAAACGACTACATCGATGCTGCTGCCATCTGTGAAGCCGCGTCCCGCCCCAGAACGCGCTACGTCGCGATCAAGACAGTGGAGCAGCAAGTGCTTTCGACCCAGCACCGCCTTCGAGAGGCGCTGGTAGGTCATCGAACTCAAACCATAAATCGCATTCATGGGTTCTTGCTTGAGTTTGGAATTGCGTTGCCTGCGACAAAAGCGGCGATGAATCAGATTCACCAAATTCTGGACGATCCTGCCGCAGAGCTGCCTCAACAGCTGAAGTGCGATATTGAATATCTGCTGGAAGAGATCAAACGGCTCACCGGGGAAATAAAGGCAATTGACCGAAGTATCAAAGAGCAAGTGGCAGCTGATGATGCGGGAACACGCTTAATGAGCATCCCCGGCATCGGCCCGATCATCGCTAGCGCGCTGCTGGCCGACATCGGGGACGCTTCCAATTTTCATTCGGCTCGAGACTTTGCCGCTTCGCTAGGACTGGTGCCGAGGCAATACTCAACAGGCGACCAAACCGTCCTTTTGAACATCAGCAAACGTGGTGATAAGTATCTTCGAAAGCTTCTGGTCCAAGGTTCGCGGGCAGTGTTGGTGCGGATCGACAAACGCAACGATGCTCTTGGAAGGTGGTGCAGAGACCTCCTTGCACGAAAGCACCCAAACAAGGTTGCCTGCGCCTTAGCCAATAAATTGGCAAGAATCGTATGGGCCGTTTTAGCTCGTGGAGGCAGCTACAACGCGCAGTTGGTGACTTGAGCGAAACACTACCGGCTTTTGCGACGACAACGATGATGACGATAAACAGCTCAGATCCTGCTTGAAAACCTGGTAAGCAAAACAGCTTTCGAAGCTGAAGCGTTTTTCAAGGACAGGCGGGAGCGACTATTCATCAAGGGCCGAGCGGTGAAACTGCCAACTATGAGCCCGGATACATTAGCGCAAGCATGCTTTACCGCTCATCGCCTGTGGTTGCAGGAGGTGGGCTGACCATACATTTGCTTACTTTTGCGCTTTTCAAAAGTGAGCCGCCGTCAGGGCGGAACCCTAAGTGGCCATTACCTAAATAACGGATATGTACCCGGTCCAACTGTGTTGACTATTAGGCCGCCATCGCAGGCAAGCCAGCTCCCACATTTGGATCGCAGTGCCTCAGGGAGATAGGCACCGGCTGTCAGGCCGTTGCGGGAGCAAGCTCTCTCGCCACAGGTTCGGCGTCATACCGAACTTGTGTAGATACCTATGCCGTTACAGCGGCAAATGCCTGCTCAACAGCGCCCGCAACGCCGCCGGCTTCACCGGTTTGGCCAAGTAATCCAACCCCGCCCCATGCACCTCGGCCACCATCTCCGGTCGGCCATCGGCACTGATCACTACACCAGGAATCGGCTCGGCCAGTTGCGCACGCAGCCAGCCCATCAACTCGGTACCGGTTTCGCCATGGTCCAGGTGGTAATCCACCAGCGCCAGTTGCGGGCGGATACCCTCGGCCAGCAACGCCGCGCATTCGGCTTGGTTGGCGGCTGTCCAGACTTCACAGCCCCAGCGCGTGAGCAGACTGCGCATGCCGATCAGGATGCTGTCTTCGTTATCCACGCACAGCACCCGTGCGCCACTCAAGGGCAGGCCGGTTTCTGCCGGCGCCTTGGGTTGCACGCTGGCCTGGTTGCGGGCCAGCGGCACGCATACGCTGAAGACGCTGCCTTTACCCGGCCACGAGCGTACGCTCAGGCGATGGCCCAGTACGCGGCACAGGCCGTCGGCAATCGCCAGGCCCAGGCCCAGGCCCTTTTCGGCGCGGGTCTGGTGGCTGTCCAGGCGCTTGAACTCTTCGAAGATTACTTTCTGTTTATCCGGTGCAATGCCAGGGCCGCGATCCCAGACTTCCAGGCAGAGTTCGCCCTTGCGACGACGTACGCCCAGCAGCACCGGGCCGTCTGCATAACGGAAGGCATTGGTCAGAAAGTTCTGCAAAACTCGCCGTAAAAGTTTGATATCGCTGTCGACCCGCAAACGGCTGCCGCGCCAGCGGAAGCGCAAGTGTTGCTCCTGGGCCAGCGCTTTGAATTCTGCACCCAGGGTGTCGAACAGCTCGTTGAGGACAAAGGGCTGACGTTGTGGGTTGATCTTGCCGTTTTCCAGGCGCGAAATGTCCAGCAAATCGCTGATCAGGTCTTCGGCCGAGCGCAGTGAGCTATCCAGATGCTGCACCAACTGCCGTGCCTCGCCGGACAGGCCATCGGTCTGGTGGGAGAGGGCGGCGGAAAACAACCGCGCAGCGTTCAGCGGTTGCATCAGGTCATGGCTCACGGCCGCCAGGAACCGCGTCTTCGACTGGCTGGCGGATTCGGCCACGCCCTTGGCGTCGGTGAGGGCCACGTTCAGTTGCGACAGTTCATGGGTGCGCTCGGTCACCCGCTGCTCCAGGCCCTCATTGGCCTCGGTCAGCGCTTGTTCGGCTTCGCGGAACGCGGTGATGTCGGTGAAACTCATGACAAACCCGCCGCCGGGCATCGGGTTGCCGATCAACTCGATCACCCGGCCATTGGGGAACAGGCGCTCGGAAGTGTGCGCACGCCCCTGGCGCATCCAGTGCAGGCGACGCGCCACGTGCACTTGCGCTTCACCGGGGCCACACAGACCGCGCTCGGCGTTGTAGCGAATGATGTCTGCAATCGGCCGGCCGACGCTGATCAAGCCGTCCGGGTAGTTGAACAGTTCCAGGTAACGCCGGTTCCAGGCCACCAGCTTGAGCGACTGGTCCACCACGCTGATGCCCTGGGTGATGTTCTCGATGGCGCCTTGCAGCAGGGCGCGGTTGAACTGCAGCACTTCCGAGGCTTCGTCGGCGATACGGACCACGTCCTCCAGTTGCATTTCCCGCCCTTCAATCGCCGCTTTCACCACCGCCCGCGTCGAGGAGGCACCGAGTACGCCGGCCAGCAAGCGTTCGGTGTGGGCGATCCAGTCGTTATCGGCATTCTGGTTGGGGTTGAAGCCTTTGCCCTGGCGATAGGCGAAGCGAATAAAACTCTGCTGGGCCCGTTCTTCCCCGACGAAACGTGCCGCCAGGCTGAGCAGGTCGCTGATCTGCACCGACAGCATGGAACGCGCACTCGCGCGCTGGCTGATTTCCTGGCCGATAAAACGGCCTGCCTGCCAGTGCTCGGAAACCCGTGTGCGCGACAGCATCGACACCCACACGAAGAGGGTGAAGTTACCTGCCAGGGAGAACACGGTGCCCAGGGTCAGCGAGGTTACCGACAGCCCGAACGGGTGGGAGTGCATCCAGGTCAGGCCGGGGAAAAGGTTGAGCGACCAGCCCAGACTTTTCGCCGTCACTGGCAAGACCAGCGTGTAGAACCACAGGAAAGTACCGGCGGCCAAACCGGCAAACACCCCACGCCGGTTGGCCTGCTTCCAATACAGCGCGCCGAGCATCGCCGGGGCCAGTTGGGTCACAGCGGCAAAGGCGATCTGGCCGATGGTCGCCAGGCTGGCGGTGGAGCCCAGCAAGCGGTAGCTCACGTACGCCAGCAGCAGGATGATCACAATGCTCACCCGGCGTACCGACAGCATCCAGTGACGGAAGACTTCGAATGGCCGCTCGGCGCTGGATCGGCGCAACAGCCAGGGCAGCAGCATGTCGTTGGAAACCATGGTCGACAAGGCGATGCTCGCTACGATGACCATGCCAGTAGCCGCCGATGCACCGCCAATGAATGCCAGCACGGCGAGGGCAGGATGGGCCTCGGCCATTGGCAGGCTGATCACATAGGAGTCCGGCAGCACTGAGCTGGGCAACAGCATCTTGCCGCCCAGGGCGATGGGCACCACGAACAGTGCCGCGAGAATCAAATAAGCCGGGAACACCCACTTGGCCAGGCGCAAATCCTGGGGGTCGATGTTCTCCACCACCGTCACATGGAATTGTCGCGGAAGGCAGATGATCGCCATCATGGCGACGCCGGTCTGTACCACCATCGAAGGCCAGTTGATGGTCTCTTTCCAGTATTCCTCCAGGCGCGGGGCGAGCATGGCCTGGCTGAACAGATCGCCGAAACCGTCGTACAAGCCGTAGGTGACAAACGCACCGACGGCGAGAAAAGCGAACAGCTTGACCAGCGACTCAAAGGCAATCGCCAGCACCATGCCGCGGTGGTGTTCGGTGGCGTCGAGGTTGCGTGTACCGAACACGATGGTAAACAGCGCCAATACCAGCGACACAATCAAGGCCGTGTCCTGGGCGCGGGTTCCGGTGGTGTCGGGGCCGGCGCCGATCAGCAGGTTCACGCCCAGCACGATACCTTTGAGCTGCAGCGCGATATAGGGCAGCACGCCCACCAGGCAAATAAGTGCCACCACCACCGCCAGGGACTGGGACTTGCCGTAGCGGGCGGCGATAAAGTCGGCGATGGAGGTGATGTTTTCCTGCTTGCTGATCAGGATCATCTTCTGCAGCACCCAGGGGGCCAGCACCAGCAACAGCACGGGCCCCAGGTAGATCGGCAAGAATGCCCACAGTTGTTCGGCCGCTTGGCCCACGGCGCCGAAGAAGGTCCAACTGGTGCAGTACACCGCCAGCGACAGGCTATACACCCAGGCACGCACGCGCGGTGGCAGCGGCGCATGGCGGCGGTCACCGTAAAAGGCGATGGCAAACATAGTGGCCATATAGGCCAGGGCAACGGCGGCGATCAGCCCGCTGGACAGCGTCATGGTAACTCCGAGCATAAGAACACCTGGGCATTCCAGGCCCGGTTGGACAGTCTCGCATGATGCCTGGTGTTAGTCAGTGTCGACCAAGGTCGTGTGGGATCGAATGTCGCAGGCGGTGCTCAGCGTGGCGGCAGGGTTTTCTGGCGCAGGATGTAGATCGTCACCAGCACCGCACTGGTCAGCATAAAGCCCCGTGCCCACGGCAGCGGCACCAGGTAACAGGAAATCGAGATGCTCAACCACATCAAGCCAATGGCGTAGACCTTGCCTTTGAGCGGGATGCCATTGCCGTCCAGGTAGTCGCGCACCCAAGGCCCCAGGCGCGGGTGTTCCACCAGCCAGTGGTAGAAGCGCGGGGAGCTGCGAGCGAAGCAGGCGGCGGCGAGTAGCAGGAAGGGTGTGGTCGGCAACACCGGCAGGAAAATACCGATGACGCCCAGCGCTACGCTTAGCCAGCCGATGGCCAGCAGCGCGTAGCGCAGGAGCAGTGGACGGTTGCCCATGGGTGCCACGGGCAAGCGACTCAGTGGTGACGTGGCTTGAGGATCGCCGGTTTTTCGTCAGGCGCATTGCACAGCAGGTACAGCGCGGTGAGGGCTTCCGGGATCTGCACGATCATGTCGTCCATCAGGTTGGCGTCGGCGGCGATGTCGGAGAATTCTGCTTCCTCTTCGAACAGGCCCGAACCGACCATGATCGGCAGCAGCATTTCGCTGACTTCTTCTTCGGCGGTTTCGAACCAGGCGGCTTCGCGCAGGAACACGCCTTCCATAAAGCCGATGCACCAGCCACGCAGGTCGGAGTCATCCGGATCGTCGCCCAGGTCCAGCTCGCATGGCAGCTCGAACTCTTCGTCGGAGGCCAGTTGGCGGGCGATGTGGGCCTTGAGGGCGACCAGGGTGGCTTCGATTTCTGTGCGCTGGGCTTCGTCGCTGTAGTGAGGCTCTTCAGCGAACAGCGCGTCGATCCATTCACGGTCCGGGACGGGGTCGGAGCAGATCGACAGGGCGGTCAGGTAGCCGTGGGCGGCCACGTAGTCCAGCGCCTCGTCATGCAGCTCATCGGCGTCGAGGAAGGCTTGCAGGCGGGTTAGTTGCTCAGCGAAGGACATTGAAGGGCTACCTTGGGAATAAACGATGCTGAATTCTAGGCTTTCTTGAGCGCCCAGGCCAGCCGCACGGCATATTTGCCCGGTTTTAGCCTGGTGCGTCTATTCGTCAGTCGCGCCCTTTGGTGGATAACGCTCGGGTATACTGCCGCGTTTTGTGATGCCCCTGCAGGCCCAGCGCCAATCCGGGAAAACTTCGCTTACGGATTTTTTTTCGTGAACGCGGATTTTTTCGGCCAGCCTGTATAGAGGGATTTCGGCACCATTTTGGAGTTTTACATGCTCGAGCAGGCTCAACGCGTCCTCAAGGACATCTTCGGCTACGACAGTTTTCGTGGCCGCCAGGGTGCGATCATTGAGCGCGTGGCCAGTGGCGGCGATGCCCTGGTACTGATGCCTACCGGTGGCGGCAAGTCGCTGTGCTTCCAGGTGCCGGCGCTGTTGCGCAATGGCCTGGCCGTGGTGGTGTCGCCGCTGATTGCGCTGATGGACGATCAGGTCGCCACCCTTGAAGAACTCGGAGTCGCTGCCGCGTCGTTGAACTCCACCCTCAGCGCCGAGCAGCAGCGCGACCTGGCCGCCCGCATCAAGCGTGGCGAGGTGAAAATGCTTTACCTGGCGCCGGAGCGCCTGGTGCAGCCACGCATGCTGGCCTTTTTGCAGAGCCTTGAGATCGCCCTGTTTGCCATCGACGAAGCCCACTGTGTGTCGCAATGGGGTCACGATTTCCGCCGCGAATACTTGCAGCTTGGCCAATTGGCAGAACTGTTTCCCGATGTGCCGCGCATTGCGCTGACCGCCACCGCCGACAAGCGGACCCGCGAAGAGATCGTCGAGCGCCTGCATTTGCAGAACGCCGAGCGCTTCCTGTCGAGTTTTGACCGGCCCAATATTTTCTACCGCATCGTGCCCAAGGAGCAGCCGCGCAAGCAGTTGCTGGCGTTTCTGTCCGAACGGCGCAGTGATGCGGGCATCGTGTACTGCCTGTCGCGCAAGAAAGTCGACGAGGTCGCTGCGTTCCTCTGTGAGCAAGGCTACCCGGCGCTGCCTTACCACGCCGGCCTGCCCAATGAAACGCGATCAGCGCACCAAAAACGCTTCCTGAACGAGGAAGGCCTGATCATGGTGGCGACCATTGCCTTTGGCATGGGTATCGACAAATCCAACGTGCGTTTCGTGGCGCACATGGACCTGCCCAAGTCCCTCGAGGCCTATTACCAGGAAACCGGGCGTGCTGGCCGTGATGGCCTGCCGGCGGATGCCTGGATGGTGTACGGCCTGCAAGACGTGGTGATGCTCAAGCAGATGCTGCAGAACTCCGAAGGCGACGAGCGTCACAAGCGCCTGGAGCAGCACAAGCTCGACGCCATGCTCTCGTTGTGCGAAGAGACCCGCTGCCGCCGCCAGACCCTGCTGGCGTATTTCGACGAAGACATGCCTGAGCCCTGCGGCCACTGCGATAACTGCATCGACGGCGTGCAAACCTGGGACGCCACCGAACCGGCGCGCCAGGCGTTGTCGACGATTTATCGCACCGGCCAGCGCTATGGCGTGGGCCATCTGGTGGATGTTCTGCTGGGCAAGGACAACGAAAAAATCCGCAGCTTCGGCCACGAGAAACTCTCGGTGTACGGTGTCGGCAAGGCCCGCGCTGAAGGTGAGTGGCGTTCGCTGTTTCGCCAGATGGTTGCCCGTGGTCTGGTCGACATCGATATCGAGGGCTACGGCGGGCTGCGCCTGAATGACAGTTGCCGGCCGTTGCTCAAGGGCGAAGTAAGCCTGGAACTGCGCCGCGACCTCAAGCCGCAGACCACCGCCAAGAGCAGCAGCACCAGCCAGGCCAGCCAACTGGTGCGGGGCGAGGAGCGCGAACAATGGGAAGCCTTGCGCACCCTGCGGCGCAAACTGGCGCAGGAGCACAGCGTGCCACCCTACGTTATCTTCCCCGACTCCACCTTGCTGGAGATGCTCCGCGAGCAGCCCACCACCATGGCCGAGATGGCCCGGGTCAGCGGTGTGGGCGCGCGCAAACTGGAGCGCTACGGCCAGGCCTTCCTGGAAGTGCTCGGCGGCCAGGCCGAAGCGCCGAAGGAAATCGCTGATATTCGCCACGAACTGATCAGCCTGGCCCGTGCCGGCATGACCCCGATCCAGATCGCCGGCCAGCTGCAATGCTCGGAAAAAAACGTGTACACCTTGCTCGCCGAAGCCATCGGCAAGCAGCAATTGTCCCTGGAGCAGGCCCTGGATTTGCCAGAGGATTTGCTCGGTGAAATCCAGGACGCCTTTCTCGATGGGGAAGGCGAATTGCCAGCTGTGACGGAGATTGCGCCGTTGTTTACCGGGCGTGTTCCGGAAGGCGTTTTGTACTGCGTGCGTGCCGCTTTGCAGTCGGAATTCGAAATTTAGTGTGGCAATTACGACAATGTAACGAATCAGTACATAGCGGGCCTTGCCTACGGGCAGGGCTCATGCTTAGCTGACTAATAATTAGCCATACTTTATTTTCAGTCTTAAACACGAGTTTTTTATGCCGTTAACCGATCAACACCGTTTTGGCATGCAGTTGGCGCAAATGTCCCGGGGTTGGCGCGCCGAACTGGACCGCCGCCTGGCGGGGCTGGGCTTGTCCCAGGCGCGCTGGTTAGTGCTGCTGCACCTGGCCCGTTTTGCCGAAGCACCCACCCAGCGTGAATTGGCCCAAAGTGTCGGCGTGGAAGGGCCAACCTTGGCCCGCCTGCTCGACAGCCTCGAAGGCCAGGGCCTGGTACAACGCCAAGCCGTGGTGGAAGACCGGCGCGCCAAGCGCATCCTGCTGTGCGATACCGCCCAACCGCTGATCGACCAGATCGAAACCATTGCCACGGCATTGCGCCATGAGTTGTTCGTGGGTGTGAATGAGGAAGACCTGCGGGTGTGCATGCGGGTGCATGAGCACATCCTGGCGAACCTGGAAAAGTCCTGATCTGCAGCATGTAGGAGCGAGCTTGCTCGCGAAGAACGTCAACGATAACGCGGGCTTCCTGAATAAACGCAGCGTCTGTGGATTTTTCGCGAGCAAGCTCGCTCCTACAAAAGTCCTTGGCAATCCTTTCCTAGAACGTCTGGCCCAGGTTCAAGTACACCGCTTTCTGATTATCATCATTGAACCCATAGCTGAAATTCAGCGGCCCCAATGGCGTATCAAACCCCAGGAAAATACTCGCGGCGTTGATATAGCCGCTGTCGAACTCGTTATCGTTGTTCCACGCCCGGCCCCGTTCCAGGGATGCACCCAAGTACAACGGGAAGTCCAGCGGCAGGTAAGAACGCGGGGTGAGCCTGCGGTAGTACACCGCGCGCATCAGGCTGATGTTCTGCCCCGAAATCGCATCCTGGCGAAAGCCCGACAATTGCCGTGCGCCCCCCAGCAGGAAGCTGGAAATCACTACGTCCGAATCATCCAGGGTGCGCCCATAGCGGCCGCCCAGTATCAGGGTGTCCGGGCCGTGGCTCATGGCCTTGTCCAGCTTGAACTCCCATTGGCGGTAGCGCTGGTCCGAGCCCAGGCCGGGTTCGAATTCGCGGAACGCCAGGCCGATGTCTTCGCCGCTGTGGGGGAAGTACACGTTGTCCAGGGAATCGAAGGAGTATTTGAGTTCATAGAAGCCTTCGCTGAAGCTCACGCTCGGCAGGTCGCGGTCGCCAATGCGCACGTCCGCCTTGCCCCAGGCTTCGCCCACGCCAAAGCGGATCTCGCCGCTGTTGCCGATCTGTCGGCCCACGTTCAAACCGAAGCCATAGCGTTCCAGGCGGTATTCGGAGATGGGGTCGTTATCCAGGATCAGCTCGACGTTCTGCGCCTCGGCCCTGATGTAGGGGGCCACGAAGTAGCGTGAGCCGGTGTCCATGGGTTGGTAGAACTCGCTGTACAGCTCCTGCCGATCACCGATCTGCACCCGCGTGAGCCATTCCGCTCCGAGGCGGTTGATGCCGTTCACGCGGTAACTGGCGCCGAGGTTGAAGGCGCTGTCGCCGCGCATGTCGTCCGAGAGGTTCAAGCCCAGGCGCAGGTAGTCGGTGCCGCTGCGCTTGCCGCGTGCGCTGATTACCAGGGTGTTGTCCTGACCTTTTTTCACCACGCGGTATTGCACCTGCTCGAAGTAATCCAGGCCGTACAGGGTGCCCATGTCTGATTGCAGGCGGCCCAGGTTCAGCGGTTCTCCCAGCCCCTGGCGGATGTAGTAGCGGATAACGTCGTCGCTGACCTTGGAGTCGTTCTCCACCTGGATCGCGGTGATCACCGGGGTGCGCTCGCCCGGCGTGCGCGCGGCCACCAGGTCAGCGTCGATGGGTTCGGCAGGGCGCAGGTGTGCCAGGCGTACGTCGAGGGCACGGGTGGCGCGGTAACCGGCTTCGATCATGTCCTTGGCGCGGCCGAAGTCGGTGACGCCATAAGCGGCCAGCGGTGGTTGGATCAACACGTCCTTGGGGTACAGGGCCTTGAGTTGCTCCTCGGAGTTGCGCCGGGTCATCAGGGTGATGGACTGGTTGAGCACATCCACCACGGTGGCCAGTTGTTTGCGCGAACGCAGCGGGGTGCCGATGTCGACCACAATCGCGATGTCGACGCCCATCTCCCGCGCCACGTCCAACGGGATGTTGTCAGTCATGCCGCCGTCCACCAGCAGGCGGCCATCCAGCTCCACCGGGGCGAACACCGCAGGGATCGACATGCTGGCGCGGATCACCTGGGGCAGGTGGCCTTTGCTGAACACCACTTTTTCGCCGGTGGTGATGTCGGTGGCCACGGCGCGGAAAGGGATCGGCAGCTTGTCGAAGTTACGCGTGTTGCTGCTGTGGGCGAACATGCTCTCCAGCAACAGTGCCAGGTTCTGACCCTGGATCACGCCCAGCGGCAGGCCGAGGCTGCCATCGTCGCGGAAACTGAGTTTTTGTTTGACCAGGAAATCCCGGTCATCCTGTTTGCGCCGAAACGGTACATCTTCACGCGGTGGCGCATCCGACAGGGCCTGCTGCCAATCGATACCCAGCGCCAACTTCTCCAACTCGTCGATCTTGTAGCCCGACGCGTACAACCCGCCAATTACCGCGCCCATACTGGTGCCGGCAATCGCATCGATATGAATACCTTGCTCCTCAAGCGCCTTGAGCACGCCGATATGCGCCAGGCCACGGGCGGCGCCGCCGGACAGCACCAGGCCGATTTTTGGGCGAGGGGCTTCTACCGCGTCGGCAAGTAGGGGGACAAGGCACAGGAACAGGCAAGACAACAGGCGGCGCATCATCAATCTCGTGGCTGGGCGACAAAGGCCGCTATTATAGCCACCCGATTCGCTGAGCCTGTTACGCCAGGAGCCGCTTAATGATGTCTGCATGCAAACCCGAGATCGTTATCACCTATTGCACCCAGTGCCAGTGGTTGCTGCGCGCCGCGTGGCTGGCCCAGGAGTTGCTCAGCACCTTTGCCGATGACCTGGGGCGCGTGGCGCTGGAACCGGCCACCGGCGGCGCGTTTCGCATCACCTGTGATGGCGTGCAGATTTGGGAGCGCAAGGCCGATGGCGGTTTTCCCGAGGCCAAGATGCTCAAGCAGCGAGTGCGCGACCAGATCGATCCCAACCGCGACCTGGGCCATAACGAGCGTACGCAATGAGGGTCACCGCCACTGAGATGCGGTGACCCCTATCGCTATTTGGCCGCGAGCTTTTGCTTGATAAAGCCGACGGCCCAGGTCAACACCAACCCCCCGACGCCTCCGCCGACAATATTGCTGCCGATCGCGGCCACATCCAGCGCTTCGCCGCTGGTGGTGCCCGTGAGTGCGGCGACAATCTGGCCCAACACCAGGCCGCCGACTCCGCCGAGAAAGGTATTGAGCCCCGTCCCCAGGCTCTGTTTGGTCATGCCGGCGATGTTGCCACCGACGGCACCGCTGATGGTCTGGACCAGCAAGCTGATGAGCATTTCCATGATGAAGCTCCTGCATCGCATTGAGGGATGACCACTCGCTTGCAGCAACTTCAGAAAACACCATGGCTGTCGTCGAGGAGTCTTTATCCGTTGAACGACTACAGACTGTTGCGGACGTTTAAAGTATAGATCAGGCCGTGGCTGCCGGCTGCTTGGCCTGGCTGACGCTGCCCATCAGGCCCGAAAGCACAATGGCAACGATGATCAAGGCGCCGCCCAGCAACATGCGCAGGGTCGGGGTTTCGGCAAACAGCAGCCAGGCCACGGTGATGCCGTAGACCGGCTCCATGGCAAACACCACCGACGCGGTACGCGCCTTGATCACCGCGAGGCTGGCGACAAACAGGCTGTGGGCCAAGCCGGTACAAAACACCCCCAGCAGCCCGATCCACAGCCAATCTATCCCACGCACATCCGCCAGCCCCGGCGCGGCCACGGGCAGCAGGAGCGCGGCGACCACGACGTTCTGGCACAGCGCGGCCTGTACCGCAGGAATGCGCCCGGAACTGGCGCGATTGTTCAGCGACAACAACGAGAACAACAGGCCCGAGGCGATGCCCCATAGCAGGCCGCCCGTGGCTTCGCTGGCGAGATTGAAATCCGGGGTCACCAGCACCAGGCCAACGCTAACCAGCACCACCAGCAGCACTTCGTTGGCCCGAATACGCTCGCGGAAAATCAGCCCCTCAAGGATCACCGTAAAGGCCGGAAACGCGGTGAACCCCAAGGTCGCCACAGCCACGCCGGCGACCTTGACGGCAATAAAGAACGTCACCCAATGGGCGGCCAACAACACACCGCTGACCAGCAGCCGGCGCCAGTCGCGCATCTCCAGCCGCTTCCACGGAGCATTGCTGGCAAAGCGCGCGAATACCGCCAGCGCCAGCACGGCAAACGCCGCCCGGCCAAATACGATGATGGCGGGGGAGGCCGCCGCCAGCTTGCCGAATACGCCAGTGAGGCCAAACATCAATGCGCCGATATGCAGGGCGCCAAGGGCTGAGCGGGGAGTCATTGCGATCCTTGATCCAACAGGGGGTGACAGCCTCGCAGTCTAGAGGGTTGGCGGGTGGGCGTCTGTCGCGGACGGGGTGATTTTTAGCGCAAGACTCTTGCTAGCCCGCCCGACGCAACGCCCCGGGCGAGGCGCCAAAGGCCCGTAGCATCGCCGCGCAAAATGCGCTTTGTGAGGCGTAGCCGACGCGCTCGGCAATCTCGCCGATGGGCAGGGAGGTTTCGCGTAACAGCCTGAGCGCCATGTGCAGGCGGCGACTGCGTAGATAGTCCATCGGCGTCTGCCCGCATTCCGCCATAAACCGCGCATGCAGGCGCGGCACGGACAAATCGGCGATCCGCGCCAGGTCGGCCACCTGCAGCGGGTGCGCCGCATGGCGCTCGATATGGGCATTGAACGCCGCGTAAGGCAGGCGCCGGCCCGGCAGCGGTTGGGCCAGGGGATGGTTGAGGGTGGCCAGTAACAGCACAGCGCCTTGCTGGACGATCAGTGGGTCGTGCACCGGGCTTTGTGCCAGCCACTGCACCAGTTGGTGTTGCCGGGCATCCAGCGCCAGGCGCGCGGGTTGGTCGAGCAAGCGGCGGCTGGCATCGGCATGTTCGCCCAAGGATTGCACCATCCAGTTTTCAGTCGGTACATCCAGCACCAGGCAGCGGCTGCCATCGCGGCTGATGCAGGCATGATGGGTGGAGAAGGGCAGCACCATCACGCTGCTTTCGCGCACCTGGCTGCCACGGCCATCCACTTCCAGGTCCAGGTGCCCGGACAGGCCGAACACCAACTGCGCATGGTCATGGCTGTGGGCAATGGGCGCTTCAAGGTAGTGGCGTAGCGTGAGGGTCGGGCTCATCGCGGTCTCCAGGGCGGCAAGCCGTCAGTCTACAACGCTTGGCGGGCAACGGGCGCTGTCATCAGACTGACGCACGCTTGTCATGGGCTATTAATCGCCAGGGCGCAAGCTCGCCAAAACAGCGTCGAGGGATGCCCATGACCCGTGCCGAGTTCACCAAGCCCAGCCGCAAGCAACGGGTGCGAACCCTGTGGATTTCCGACGTGCACTTGGGCACTCGGGATTGCCAGGCCGAACACCTGTCGCACTTTCTCAAGGGCTACCACGCCGACAAGGTCTACCTGGTCGGTGACATCATCGACGGTTGGAAAATGCGTGGTGGCATGTATTGGCCTCAAGCCCATACCAACGTGATTCGGCGTCTGCTGACCATGGCCAAGCGTGGCACCGAGGTCATCTACGTCACCGGCAACCATGACGAGTTCCTGCGTCGCTATTCCAAGCTGATCCTGGGCAATATCCAGTTGGTGGATGAAGCCGTGCACGTCACCGCCGATGGCCGCCACTTGCTGGTGATTCATGGCGACCAGTTTGATGTGATCACGCGCTATCACCGCTGGCTCGCCTTCCTCGGCGATTCGGCCTACGAATTCACCCTGACGCTGAACCGCTGGCTGAACCACTGGCGTGCGCGGTATGGCTACGGCTACTGGTCGTTGTCGGCGTACCTGAAACACAAGGTCAAGACAGCGGTGAGTTTTATCAGCGATTTCGAAGAGGCGATTGCCCACGAGGTGACCAAGCGCGAATTGCACGGCGTGGTGTGCGGGCATATTCACCATGCCGAGATTCGCAAGGTGGGCGAGGTGGATTACCTCAACTGCGGGGATTGGGTGGAGTCGTGCACGGCCTTGATCGAGCACTGGGATGGGCATATCGAGTTGTATCGGTTGGCGGATGCGCAGGCCAGGGAAGCCCAACTCAAGGCTGAGCTGGTCACTGGCTAAAAACCAGCTCGATTGAATGGCCTTAAGGCTTTTGTAGGAGCGAGCTTGCTCGCGAAAAACTCGCAGGCGCCGCGTTTATTCAGGATGCACGCGTCATCGTTGAGGTTCTTCGCGAGCAAGCTCGCTCCTACAGAGGGCGTGGGGCAACCGCCACATAAAAAAACCTGTTTCTTCAGTTAGAGACGTCAGCAATGGCTTGAGCCAGCAACGTCAACCGCGTCGCATCAACCCCAGCCACATTAGCCCGCCCCGAACTGACCATATACACACTGTGCTTCTCGCGCAGTTGCTTGACCTGCTCGGCACTCAAGCCGGTATAGGAAAACATCCCACGCTGCGCGCCGATATGCGCAAAGCGCTCGGCCAGCCCATGGGGCGCAAGCGCTTCCACCAACCCGGAACGCAACTGGGCGATCCGTGAACGCATGGCCTCGACTTCCTCGCTCCACTGCTTTTTCAGCTGTGCATCACCGAGGATGGTCGCCACCACGGCGGCGCCATGATCCGGTGGCGTCGACCACAGGTTGCGCGCGATATTCGCCAATTGGCTACGTACATCGGTGAGCTTTTCGGCATCCGCCGCACACACAATCAATGCACCCACGCGGTCGCGATACAGGCCGAAGTTCTTCGAGCACGAACTGGTAATCAGCACTTCCGGCAGCTCGGCGGCAAACAGGCGCACCGCCCAGGCGTCCTGCTCCAGGCCGTCGCCAAAGCCCTGGTAGGCAAAGTCGATCAGTGGCAGCAACTGGCGTTCCCGCACGATCTGCAACACCTGGCGCCAGTCATCCTGGGACAGGTCAAAGCCGGTCGGGTTATGGCAGCACGCGTGCAGCAATACCACGTCGCCCTTGGGCACGCTGGACAGGGTTGCCAGCATCGCCGTCACGTCCAGGCGGTTGTCGCTGCCCACGTAAGGGTAATGACTGACCTTGAGCCCGGCCTTGGCAAAAATGGTTTCGTGGATCGGCCAGGTCGGGTTGCTCAACCACACGCCACGGCCCGGCAGGCTGTGGGCGATAAAGTCGGCGCTCAGGCGCAGGGCGCCGGTGCCGCCTGGGGTTTGCGTGGCGCCAGCACGGCGGTCGCGCAGCAAGGCTGAGTCGGCGCCGAGCACCAGTTCGCTGATCAGGCTGCCGAAGGCCGCATCGCCATGGCCGCCGATATAGGTCTTGGTCACTTGGGTGTCGACCAGGCGCTGTTCCGCCAGTTTCACCGAATGAGGAATCGGCGTCAGTCCCTGGTCGTCCTTATAGACACCTACGCCCAGGTCGAACTTGTTCGGGTTGGCGTCCTGAGCATACAGGTCCATCAGCCCGAGGATCGGGTCGCCGGGCACGCGGTCGATGGCATCGAAATGCATTACTTACGGCCCTCGGCAGTCTTGGCCACTTCGTCGGTGCGCGCGGCCATGATGAAGTCGTTGCGGTGCAGGCCCTTGATGGAGTGGCTCCACCAGGTCACGGTGACTTTGCCCCACTCGGTGAGCAGGCCTGGGTGGTGGCCTTCGGCTTCGGAGATTTCACCCATCGCGTTGGTGAAGGCCAGGGCGAATTTGAAGTTCTTGAACAGGAAAACCTTTTCCAGCTGCATCACGCCGTCGCGCACTTCGATGTTCCAGTCTGGGATCTGCTTGATCAGCACCGGCAGTTCTTCATCGCTGACTTGCGGGGCATCGGCGCGGCAGGCTTCGCAGTGGGCTTGGTTCAAGGTGGTCATGGAAGGTGTCCTGAATTCGAATGATTGAAGGTCAGTGGCGTTACCCTAAAGCAACGCGGGGCCAGGGAACAGACTCACCTGGCCTTAAAACGTAAGGTTCACGCGGCTTTGGGCTTGGGTGGAAATTTCGGTGCGTGCAAGCCCAGCGCCATACCACGCTCGACCATGCCCATGATGTCTTCCTGCGCCACGTCGAACAGGCGCTTGAGTTCGGGCAAGACGAAGTACAACGGTTGCAGGATGTCGATGCGATAGGGGGTGCGCATCGCTTCCAGCGGGTCGAAGGCCTGGTGCTCGGGCTCGTCCGACAGGCAATACACACTTTCTTTAGGTGACGACAGAATGCCGCCACCGTAGATGCGCCGGCCCTGGGGCGTGTCCACCAGGCCGAACTCGATGGTCATCCAGTACAGGCGCGCCAGGTACACCCGTTGCTCCTTGGTGGCCGCCAGGCCGAGCTTGCCGTAGGTGTGGGTGAATTCAGCGAACCAGGGGTTGGTCAGCAGCGGGCAGTGGCCAAAGATCTCGTGAAAGATATCCGGCTCTTGCAGGTAGTCCAGTTCTTCACGGGTACGAATAAAAGTCGCCACCGGAAACTGCTTGCTGGCCAGCAATTCAAAAAAGGTCTGGAAGGGAATCAGCGCCGGCACGCGGGCGACTTGCCAGCCGGTGGTGTCGGCCAGCACCTTGTTGATTTCGCCCAACTGGGGAATGCGGTCCAGGGGCAGGCCGAGCTTGTCGATACCGTCCAGGTATTCCTGGCAGGCGCGGCCCTCGATCACTTTTAACTGGCGAGTGATCAGGGTATTCCACACCGCGTGTTCTTCGGGCGGGTAGTGGATAAAACCTTGCGCATCGGGCTCGCGGGCCACGTAGTGCGTCTGCTTCATACGGCTCTCCTGCTAGGCATTCGTTCTTGTTATGTCCTGGGATGCCTCTATTGATAACCGGATAGGCGCAGGATTCCATCAGCCTTTAGCGGATGCATGTAGGAAAAATTACCGGTAATCGTAAAGTATTCGTTACGATAGGCCCGCTTGTCGCAGCTATAGGCTGGGAATAGCTGCCGCACTGTCACATAATCTTGACGACTATCTGCGCCCAGCGACAAAAAGACGCGGCGCCTACTCCCTTTTCGAGTTTTTCCATGCGTATCAAAGTGCACTGCCAGAACCGCATCGGCATCCTGCGGGACATCCTCAACCTGCTGGTGGAGTACGGCGTCAACGTCGCCAAGGGCGAAGTCGGCGGTGAGCATGGCAACGCCATCTACCTGTTCTGCCCCAACCTGGTGAATATGCAATTTCAGGCGTTGCGCCCGCAGTTCGAGGCGATTGCCGGGGTGTTTGGCGTCAAGCGGGTAGGGCTGATGCCTAGCGAGCGTCGGCATATGGAACTCAATGCATTGCTCGGCGCCCTGGAATTTCCGGTGCTGTCCATTGATATGGGCGGCTCCATCGTGGCCGCCAATCGTGCGGCGGCGCAGTTACTGGGTGTACGGGTGGATGAAGTGCCGGGGATTCCCCTGTCGCGTTACGCCGAGGATTTCGACCTGCCGGAACTGGTGCGCGCCAGCAAATCGCGAATCAATGGCCTGCGGGTCAAGGTCAAGGGCGACGTATTTCTGGCGGACATCGCGCCCCTGCAATCCTCCGAGCACGACGACAGCGAAGCCATGGCCGGCGCCGTGCTCACCCTGCACCGCGCCGACCGTGTCGGTGAGCGTATCTATAACGTGCGCAAGCAAGAGCTGCGCGGTTTCGACAGCATCTTCCAAAGCTCAAAGGTCATGGCCGCAGTGGTGCGCGAAGCACGGCGCATGGCGCCGCTGGATGCGCCACTATTAATAGAAGGCGAAACCGGCACCGGCAAGGAGCTGTTGGCCCGGGCCTGCCACTTGGCCAGCCCGCGCGGGCAATCGCCATTGATGGCGCTCAACTGCGCGGGGTTGCCCGAGTCGATGGCCGAGACCGAACTGTTTGGCTACGGCCCCGGCGCATTTGAAGGGGCGCGGGCCGAAGGTAAATTGGGCCTGCTTGAGCTGACGGCGGGCGGCACCTTGTTTCTCGATGGCGTGGGGGAAATGAGCGCGCGCTTGCAGGTCAAGCTGCTGCGCTTTCTGCAGGACGGCTGTTTTCGCCGGGTGGGCAGTGATGAAGAGGTGTACCTGGATGTGCGGGTGATCTGCGCGACCCAGGTGGATTTGTCGGAGCTCTGCGCCCGGGGTGAGTTTCGCCAGGACCTTTATCATCGGCTGAATGTGCTGTCGTTGCATATCCCGCCGTTGCGCGAATGCCTGGATGGCCTCGCGCCGTTGGTCGAGCATTTTCTCGACCAGGCCAGTCGGCAGATCGGTTGCCCACTGCCCAAGCTGGCACCTGCCGCCATGGACAAGCTCAACCACTACCACTGGCCGGGCAATGTGCGGCAACTGGAAAACGTGCTGTTCCAGGCGGTGTCGTTGTGTGAGGGCGGTACGGTCAAGGTTGAGCATATTCGCTTGCCGGATTATGGCGTGCGCCAGCCGCTGGGTGATTTTTCCCTGGAGGGCAGCCTGGAGGATATCGTCGGGCGCTTTGAGAAGGCGGTGTTGGAAAGCCTGTATGCCGAACACCCGAGCAGTCGCCAGTTGGGCAAGCGCCTGGGGGTGTCGCACACCACCATTGCCAACAAGCTGCGTGATTACGAAGTGCTCAAGGCTGATCGTAGTTAAAACGGTGGGAGCTTGCTCCCGTGACGGACTGACAGCCGACATCTATCTACCTGAAACCCCACGATCCAGCTGTGGGAGCTGGCTTGCCTGCGATGGCGGCCTGACAGTCAACACAGTTGGACCGGGTACATATCCGTTATTTAGGTAACGGCCACTTAGGGTTCCGCTCTGACAGCGGCTCACTTTTGAACAGCCGGAATGCCGGCCCAGACAAAAGTAAGCAAAACGCTCTTGCCCCACCACTCGGCACCTCGCCTAGGCTCGGTGTGCCCGTAATTCGCCAGTGATTTGGGAGGGCCGCCGCCACGCGCCATCCATGGCGCGGGGCGGCTAAACCGGCATCCCTGCCGGTTTACCCCCCAAATCCCTGTCGAATTCCGGCCAGCGTGGTTTAACGGGGCGCCTGAGATCAAAAGCAGATCAAGAGCGGCTCGCTTCGCATCGTGGAGTGTGTGGCCGGGCGCGGTTAACTGTGGGAGCTGGCTTGCCTGCGATAGCGGCCGGTCAGCTTGCACCTCTATTACTGACCCACCGCTATCGCAGGCAAGCCAGCTCCCACATTGGTTGGGTATTACCCACGAAATCAGCGCCCGGCATCAATCCCCTGTGGGAGCGGGCTTGCTCGCTCCCACATTTGAGCTCTGTCGTTTTTCAGGCCGGTGTTTGCCGCAGGCGGCAGTAGTCCGCCGTTTTTTCGACTGTTTCTCCCCTACCAATTTCACATACCTCCACGAAACCCCCGCCCCGCCTGGACTTGCGCCTCTTTTAAAAAGTTGGTTCGCAAATTGCTTAAGCCTCCTCAGTACAGCGGTGGGCGGCAAGCGTCCGTCAGAAAGAGGATAGAGCGTGGACAAGTACCTTTATGTGGCAATGACCGGCGCCAGCCAGAATGCACTGGCGCAGAAGGCCCATGCCAACAATCTGGCGAACATTTCCACCAACGGTTTCCAGCGCGACCTGGAGCAGGCGCGTTCGATGCCGGTGTTCGGTGACAGCTTTCCGGCGCGGGCGTTTGCCATGACCGAGCGGCCGGCCACTGACTTTTCTCCGGGCGCGATGATCGAAACCGGCCGTGACCTGGACGTAGCCGTCAGCGGCGACGGCTGGATGGCGGTGCAAACCCCCGATGGCGGCGAAGCCTACGTGCGCAGCGCCAGCATGAACGTGGATGCCCTGGGCGTGCTGCGTGCTGGCAACGGTATGCCGATCATGGGCAACGGTGGCCCGATTGCCGTGCCGCCCCAGCAGAAAATCGAAGTGGGTTCGGACGGCACCATCAGCATCCGTGCCATGGGCGAAGGCCCGCGGGTGATGGCGGAAGTGGACCGTATCAAGATGGTCCAGCCAGACCTCAAGAACATGACCAAAGGCCTGGACGGCACCATCCACACCAAGGATGGCCAGCCGGCCCAGGCCGACGCGAACGTGCGGCTGACCTCGGGTTTCCTGCAGGCGAGCAACGTCAATGCCGTGGAAGAAATGACCGCGGTTCTGGCGCTGGCCAAGCAGTTCGAGCTGCACATCAAGATGATGAACAGCGCTAAAGAAGACGACCAGGCCATGACGCGCGTCATGCAGATGAGCTGATTCAAGCCCACTAACCAATTTGCAACGCAGCGCCAACCATCCGGCGCACGAAGGAGAACAGCATGCTTCCGGCTCTATGGGTTGCCAAGACAGGCCTGTCCGCCCAGGACACCAACCTGACGACCATTTCCAACAACCTGGCAAACGTGTCGACCACGGGCTTCAAACGTGACCGCGCCGAGTTCCAGGACTTGCTCTATCAGATCAAGAAGCAGCCTGGCGCCCAATCGACCCAGGACAGCGAACTGCCGTCGGGCCTGCAACTGGGTACCGGTGTGCAGATCGTCGGCACCCAGAAAAACTTCAGCGCCGGTAACCTGCAGCAAACCGGCCAGCCCCTGGACATGGCGATCAATGGCCGCGGCTTTTTCCAGGTGCTGCAACCGGATGGCACCACCTCTTACACCCGTGACGGCACCTTCCACCTGGACTCCAACGGCCAGATCGTGACCGCCAACGGTTTCGCCCTGGAGCCTGCCGTAGTGGTGCCGCCAGACGCCAAGACCTTCACTGTCGGCAACGACGGCACCGTGTCCATCACCGTCGCTGGCAACCCGGCGTCCCAAGTGATCGGCAACCTGCAAACCGCCGACTTCATCAACCCGGCCGGCCTGCAGGCGATGGGCAACAACCTGTTCCTGGAAACCGCCTCCAGTGGCGCGCCGCAAATCGGCACCCCTGGCTTGAACGGCTTCGGCACCACGCTGCAAAGCACCCTGGAAACCTCCAACGTCAGTACCGTTGAGGAGATGGTCAACATGATCACCACCCAGCGCGCCTACGAGATGAACTCCAAGGTGATTTCTACCGCAGACCAGATGCTTTCGTTCGTTACGCAGAATCTGTAATCAGTCTATGGGGCGCCCTTGAGGGTGCCTGCAACACCGTGAGGTTAGGGTCATGAATCGCTATGTTTGTGTGTTGGCATTGAGTGGGATCGCCGTGCTTGCGGGCTGTGTCGCCCCCTCGCCAAAGCCTAATGACCCGTACTACGCGCCGGTGTTGCCACGCACGCCGCTGCCGGCGGCGGCCAACAATGGCTCGATCTACCAGGCCGGGTTCGAGCAGAACCTGTACAGCGACCGCAAGGCGTTCCGGGTCGGTGACATCATCACCATCACCCTGAACGAGAAGACCCAGGCCAGCAAGAACGCCAACTCGCAGATCGGCAAGAACAGCAAGACCAGCATCGGCCTGACCTCGCTGTTCGGCGGCGGCCTGAACACCAATAACCCGCTGGGCAGCGGTGACCTGAGCCTGGACGCCGGCTACAGCGGCGACCGTGCCACCAACGGCAAGAGCGCGGCAGGGCAGGGCAACAGCCTGACCGGTTCGATCACCGTGACCGTCGCCGACGTATTGCCCAACGGCATCATTGCCGTGCGCGGTGAAAAGTGGATGACCCTCAACACCGGCGACGAGCTGGTGCGCATCGCCGGCATGGTTCGCGCCGATGACATCTCCACCGACAACACCGTGCCGTCGACGCGCATTGCCGATGCACGCATTACCTACTCGGGCACGGGTTCGTTTGCCGATGCGAGCCAGCCGGGCTGGTTCGACCGCTTCTTCCTCAGCCCGCTGTTCCCTTTCTAGGTGGCCATTTTGAAGTTCAAACAGCTGATGGCGATGGCGCTCTTGTTGGCCTTGAGCGCTGCGGCCCAGGCCGAGCGCCTGAAGGACATCGCCAGTATTTCCGGCGTGCGCTCCAACCAGTTGATCGGCTATGGCCTGGTGGTGGGGCTCAACGGTACGGGTGACCAGACCACCCAGACGCCGTTCACCCTGCAAACCTTCAACAACATGCTCTCCCAGTTCGGTATCAAGGTACCGCCTGGCTCGGGCAACGTGCAGTTGAAGAACGTCGCGGCAGTGTCGATCAGCGCCGATCTGCCCGCGTTCGCCAAGCCGGGGCAGGTGGTGGACATCACCGTGTCCTCCATGGGTAACTCCAAGAGCCTGCGCGGCGGCACCTTGCTGATGACGCCGCTCAAGGGTATCGACGGCAACGTCTACGCCATCGCCCAGGGCAACCTGGTGGTCGGCGGTTTTGATGCTGAAGGCCGCGACGGCTCGAAGATCACTGTCAACGTGCCGTCGGCCGGGCGTATCCCCGGTGGCGCCACGGTTGAACGCACCGTGCCCAGTGGTTTCAACCAGGGCAACAGCCTCACCCTGAACCTCAACCGCTCCGACTTCACCACCGCCAAGCGCGTGGTCGACAAGATCAACGACATGCTCGGCCCTGGCGTGGCCCAGGCCATCGACGGCGGCTCGGTTCGCGTCACTGCGCCTTTGGACCCAAGCCAGCGCGTGGACTACCTGTCGATCCTGGAAAACCTTGAAGTGGACCCAGGCCAGGCCGTAGCGAAAGTCATCATCAACTCGCGCACCGGCACCATCGTGATCGGCCAGAACGTCAAGGTCTCGCCAGCGGCGGTAACCCACGGCAGCCTGACGGTGACCATCACCGAAGACCCGATCGTCAGCCAACCTGGGCCGTTGTCCGGTGGCCAGACCGCCGTGGTGCCGCGCTCGCGCGTCAATGCCCAGCAAGAAGCCAAGCCGATGTTCAAGTTCGGCCCCGGCACCACCCTGGACGAGATTGTCCGTGCGGTGAACCAGGTGGGCGCTGCGCCCGGCGACTTGATGGCGATCCTCGAAGCTTTGAAGCAGGCCGGCGCGTTGCAAGCCGACCTGATCGTGATCTGAGGCCATGGCCATGGATATGCGCAAGAGCGGTATCAGCAGCACGGCGGACTCGGGGTCTTACTCCGACCTCAACCGGCTTAACCAGCTCAAGGTGGGCGACGACAAAAACAGCGAAGGCAACCTGCGCAAAGTGGCGCAGGAATTCGAGTCGCTGTTTTTGAACGAGATGCTCAAGTCCATGCGTTCGGCCACCGACGCCCTGGGCAAGGACAACCCGCTGAACACCCCGGCCGCCAAGCAGTACCAGGAAATGTACGACCAGCAACTGGCGGTGTCGATGTCCCGCGAAGGCGGCGGTATCGGCCTGGCCGATGTGCTGATGCGCCAGATGCAGAAGAACAAACCGGTGGAGGCCCAGGCCGCCACCTTGCAAGGCCCGGCGGCGGATGTGCCGGTGAAGAAAGTCGATGTGCCGACCGAGATTGCCGCCGGTACCCAGGCCGAAGGCCCGTTGGGCCGCTCCAATGGCCAGCGGCCTTTGTGGGCGTATCGCGTGGCCGTGCCTGAGGGCGCCAGTACCCATGCCAACGACATGGAACTGATGAACCAACGCCGTATCGCCTTGCCCAGCAAGCTGGCCGACCGCCTGCTGGCGGGCATCGTGCCGAACGCTCCGGTCGAAGCCAAAGCCGCGCCCCTGCGTAACAGCGCTGCCGACGACACGGTCATCAATAGCAGCGCGCGGAGCTTTGCCGTGCCGAGCGGGCGCATGCAAGTGTATGGCCGCGCCATTGCCCAGCCACCGCTGGCGCCAGCGAAGAAAGCCTTCAGCTCCCAGGATGAATTTGTCGCCACCATGCTGCCGATGGCCAAGGCCGCCGCCGCGCGTATCGGTATCGACCCCAAGTACCTGGTGGCCCAGGCCGCGCTGGAAACCGGCTGGGGCAAATCGGTGATGCGTGCCGAAGACGGCAGCAGCAGCCACAACCTGTTCGGCATCAAGGCCGGCCAGAGCTGGCAGGGCGGTCAGGCCCGGGCGATCACCAGCGAGTTTCGCGATGGTGCGATGGTCAAGGAAACGGCGCAGTTCCGTTCCTACAGCTCCTACCAGGACAGCTTCCACGACCTCGTGACCCTGCTGCAAAGCCATGATCGCTATAAAGAAGTTGTGAAATCAGCCGACAACCCGGAACAGTTTGTACGCGAGTTGCAAAAAGCCGGTTATGCAACCGACCCGGATTACGCCAGCAAGATTTCGCAGATCGCAAAAAACATGAACAGTTACCAGAACTACGCTGCCGCTGGCGCAACCACACATTTATAAGGTCTGAACCATGAGTTTGCTCAGTATCGGGATGTCAGGGCTCAATGCCGCTCAAGGATCGTTGTCGGTCTTGAGTAATAACATCGCCAACGTGAATACCCCGGGGTACTCGCGTCAGCAGACCACGCAAAATACCAACGCGTCGAACCCGTTCGGCGGCGTGTACATCGGCAGCGGCACCACCCTGGCTGATGTGCGCCGGGTATACAACGAGTACCTGGACACCGCTTACCAGAACAGCACGGCGCTCAATAACGACGCCAAGGCGTACCTGGACCAGGTCGGTGCCGTCGACAAAGTGTTGTCGGACAAAACCACCGGCCTGTCCTCGGTGCTCAGTTCGTTCTTCGCCACCCTGCAAACCGCCGCGTCCAACCCCAGCGACCTGTCGGCCCGCCAACTGCTGGTGACCAACGCCCAGACCCTGAGCAGCCGTTTCAACGCGATCTCCACGCAGTTGACCCAACAGAAAGAGACGATCAACAACCAACTGAGCAGCATGAGTGACCAGGTCAACCAGTTGACCGCCTCGATTGCCTCCCTCAACCAGCAGATCTCCCAGGCCCAAGGCAGCTCCAACAGCGCCCCGGCCAACCTGCTGGACTCGCGTAACGAGGCAGTACGCTCGCTCAATGAGTTGATTGGTGTCACGGCCACCGAGAAAAACGGCCAGTTCAGTGTGACCACCGGCAGCGGCCAGTCCCTGGTGGAGGGCGGGATCTCCAACAAGATTTCCGCCGCGCCAAGCAAAACCGATAACAGCCAGTACACCATCCAGCTGGACATGAACGGCACCACCCTGGACCTGGGCTCGGTGATCAGCGGCGGCAGCATCGGCGGCCTGTTGCGCTATCGCAGCGATGCCTTGATGCCGGCCATCAATGAACTGGGCCGTATCGCCATCGCCACGGCAGACACGCTCAACAACCAACTGGGCCAGGGCCTGGACCTCAACGGTGACTTTGGCGTTTCGCTGTTCAAAGACATCAACAGCGCCGCCGCCATTGCCTCGCGCAGCCAGGGTGCCTCGGGCAACAGCGCCGGCGCGGGCAACCTGAACGTGACGATCAAGGACAGCAGTCAGTTGTCCACGTTTGACTACACCGTGACCTTCAGCGACAAGACCGATCCTAACAAGATCACGGTGTTGCGTTCGGACGGCAAGGCCATGGGCACCTTCGACATGAGCGCTACACCGCCGCCGACCCTGGATGGCTTCACCCTGGCGCTGGACGGCAAAGGCACCATGGCGTTTGGCGACAGCTTCAAGGTCAGCCCCACCGCCACGGGCGCCAGCGGTATTGGCGTGGCGCTCACCGATGCAAACAAACTGGCGTTCGCCGGCCCGTTGGCAGGTACCAGCAGCACGACCAACAGCGGCACGGGCACCTTTACCCAGCCGGCCTTGACGGTGCCTTTGGATATTCATGGCGGCACCGACACCGCGCAGTTGCGCGCCGGTATTGAAAACTCGATGCCGGTGAAGATGGTGTTCGGCAAGCCTGCCGCCGACGGTACGCAGTCCTATACCATCAACGATTCCAAGGGCAATCCGATTGGCACTGGCTCAATCATTCCTGGGCAGGGCAACAAGATCACCGTGGACGTGCCGATGCGCGACGCCAGCGGTGCCGCCATCCCTGGCAAGAGCTTCAAGTTCGACACCACCGTCAACGGCTCGCCGGCAGACGGCGACAGCACCACCTTCGCCTTCAACAGTGGCGGCAAGTCCGACGGCCGCAATGCCCAGGAACTGCTGAACCTGCAAACCAAGGCCACCGTCGGCATGGGCGACGGCAACGGGGGCACCAGCCTGGTGGGCGCCAACAGCAAGCTGGTCTCGACCGTAGGTGCCAAGGCCAGCCAGGCCGGGGTCGACACCGCCGCCACCGGCGCGTTGCTCAGCGCCAACAAGGAAGCACGCAACTCGGTATCCGGGGTCAACCTGGATGATGAAGCGGGCGACATGATCAAGTTCCAGCAGTACTACACCGCGTCGTCGCAGATCATCAAGGCTGCGCAGGAAACCTTCACCACACTGATGAATGCTCTTTAAGGGAGGCTGGGACGATGCGTATTTCTACACAGCAGTATTTTGAGACCAGCTCTGCCAAGTACCAGAGCAACTATTCCAGCGTGGTCAAGGCCCAGGACCAGGCCAGCTCCGGCGTGCGCGTGCAAACCGCCGCGGATGATCCGGTGGCGGCGGCGCGGTTGTTGATGTTGCAGCAGCAGAAAGACATGCTGGCGCAGTTCAATGGCAACATCGACACCCTGAAAAACTCGCTGACCACCCAGGACGGCGTGCTGGAAAATATCAATATCGCGATTCAACGAGCCAGTGAGTTGGCGCTCAAGGCGGGTAACGTCGGCATCAGCGACGCTGACCGCAAGTCGACGGCCGCCGAGATTGGCGCCATTGAAGACCAGGTCCTGGGCCTGCTCAATACCAAGGACGCCAGCGGTAATTACTTGTTCTCCGGCAGCAAGACCGACACGCCGCCCTACGCCCGCAACAATGACGGCACCTACAGTTACCAGGGCGATGACACGCCGCTGAGCCTGAAGATCGCAGAGAACCTGTCGGTTGCCATGGGCAATACCGCCAAGAGCATGCTTGAAAGCTCGGCGAATACGGGCCGTACGCAAACCGCGCCGATCCTCGTGCCGCCAGCAGTCGACGATGGCAAGGTCACCGTCTCTGCCGGGCTGATCGCAGCCAACAGCAGCTATAACAGCAGTTTTTCCGATGGTCAGCCGTATAAGCTGACCTTCACCAGCAGCACCCAGTACGTCGTCACGGACAGTGCCGGCAAGGACATCACCTCGGAGATCCCGGGCAACGGCACTTTCGATGCCACCAAGGAAGGCGGTTCGACTATCAGCCTGCGCGGGGTCAAGTTCGACATCGGCTTGAACCTGGGCAAAGACGCACTGGGCAAAGACATACTGCCTGGCGCGCCGTCGGACGCCATCGTCAAGGACCGCGAGTTCAGCCTGTCGGTCAAACCAGACACCTTCAGCGTTTCGCGCACCCCGAGCAATCCGTCCACCGCGCAACTGAGCGGTGGCACGGTGAGCGATCCGGCGGCTTACGCCAGCACCTTTCCCAATTCGGGCGTGATCGTGAAGTTCGGTGCCGCTGGCGCCTATGACCTGTATGCGCAGCCGTATAGCGCAGACAGCAAATCCATCGCCAGTGGCACCCTGGCGGCCGGCGCAACCACCATCACGGCGGCAGGGGTGACCTTTGATGTCACCACCGCACCGGCGCCGGCAGCCGGCGACCAGTTTGCGATCAGTGCCACCAGCAACAAGAACGAGAACGTCCTCGACACCCTGAGCCATCTGCGCAAAATTCTGGAAACGCCATCAGACGGCAATCCGGCGGCGCAGAAGGAGCTCAAGGATGTGGTGGCCAAGTCGATTGGCAACTTGACCAATGCCTACGGGCAGATCGACCAGGCGCGTGGCTCCCTGGGCGCGCGCCTCAATGGCCTGGACATTCAGTCCAAGGAAAACGTCAGCCTGGACCTGGCCAATACCACCACCATGAATGCCCTGGGCAATGTCGACTTCGCCGAAGCCGCCGTCAACCTGAGCTTGCAGCAAACCATGTTGCAGGCTTCGCAACTGGCCTTCGTGAAAATCTCGCAGTTGAGCCTGTTCAACAAGATGTAAACGGCGTTTCGTCAAGCGGCCCGCTCTGGAAACAGGGCGGGCCGTTGTCGTTTATGGGGCTTAATTGTTGAAACGTTTTGCATAAACCACGCAAAATTGAGTGACCTGTGAGTCATAAAGCGCATCTTCACTGTATCGTGTGAAAAGGATAAGTCGTCACAGGGCCTTCATCGGGCGGCTTTCAGCGAGATTTTCATGGGGTTATCCCCTTTATTGTCAGCACTCCCGGCGCAGCCCGAGGGGTGTTCTCCAGCTATTTAGTATTGGGAAGCCACAATGATTGGCATAAAAAGCATCGCCAGTTACGTGCCGGCAGACGGGATCGATAACTACGCCCAGGGTGCCAAATTCGCCAAGGATGAAGAGTTCATCATCGGCAAGATCGGTTCGGCGTTCCTGCCGCGTAAGGAAGCTGCACAGGAGACTTCCGACCTGTGCGTCGAAGCCGTCAACGCATTGTTTGCCAATAACCCGGATTTAAAGCGCGAGTCCATCGACGCGCTGATCGTCGTCACCCAGAACGGCGATGAAGAGGGCTTGCCCCACACTGCCGCCATTGTCCAGGACAAACTGGGCCTGCCGACTCACGTGGCCGCCTTCGATATTTCCCTGGGCTGCTCCGGCTACGTCTACGGCATCTACGCGATGAAAGGCTTTATGGAAGCCGCCGGCCTGAAAAACGGCCTGCTGATCACCGCCGACCCGTACTCCAAGAT
The DNA here is from genome assembly GCF_014268375.2 of Pseudomonas salmasensis. Lineage (NCBI taxonomy): Bacteria > Pseudomonadati > Pseudomonadota > Gammaproteobacteria > Pseudomonadales > Pseudomonadaceae > Pseudomonas > Pseudomonas salmasensis. Next base: position 1,686,999 of record NZ_CP077083.1, on the reverse strand, counting down.
CGTCGACCCGGAAGACCGCAACACCACCATGCTGTTCGGCGACGCCGCCACCGCCACCTGGATGGGCGAAGATGCGCCATGGTTGCTGGGCAAATCCAAGTTCGGCACCGACGGTTCCGGCGCACCGCACCTGAAGGTCAGCGACGGTGTGTTCTTCATGAACGGCCGCCAGGTGTTCAACTTCGCTTTGCTCAAGGTGCCGGCGCACTTGCACGAGCTGCTCAAAGAGTCGGACCTCAAGGCCGATGACATCGATGCGTTCTGCATCCACCAGGGCAGTGCGGCCATCGTCGACGCCGTGGCGCGCCGCTTTGAAGAAGCGCCGGTGGACAAGTTCATCAAGGACATGGTCGAGACCGGCAACACCGTGTCGTCGAGCATCCCGCTGCTGCTGGAAAAGCACGTGATGGACGCCACCTGGAAGCGCGTGGCCATCAGCGGCTTTGGCGTGGGCCTGTCGTGGGGCTCGGCGATTCTTTATCGCCCGTGATGCTTTAGCCGCTGCACAAAAAACGCCGATGATTCCACGATCATCGGCGTTTTTTTTTGCGCCCCCCCTGTAGGAGCGAGCTTGCTCGCGAAGAACCTGAGAACGCCGCGTGCATCCTGAATGCCCGCGTCATCGTTAACGTTCTTCGCGAGCAAGCTCGCTCCTACAAGAGCGAAGTTTTGGCGCCAGTAACCCGTGATTACGGGCGTTTCACGCCTCTATAAGGCCTTGAAATACAAGGGCTGGCACAGGGCTACTAAAAAAAATCAAAAAAATCCTCAAGCAACCGGCTACCACGACGATAACTATTACGTAGGTTCTCTAGGCCACACCCGGCGGTCGCCAGGGCCGGAAGCCGCAGTATCCAAACCACGAGGATTTCGTCATGGCATTATCAGTAAACACCAACATCACCTCCCTGGGTGTCCAGAAGAACCTGAACAAAGCTTCCGACGCTCTGAGCCAGTCGATGAACCGTCTGTCCTCCGGCCTGAAAATCAACAGCGCCAAAGATGACGCTGCCGGCATGCAGATCGCTAACCGTCTGAACAACCAGGTCAAAGGCCTGAACGTTGCCATCGCCAACGCCAACAACGGCGTGTCGATTGCCCAGACCGCTGAAGGCGCGATGCAAGAATCCACCAACACCCTGCAGCGTCTGCGTGAACTCGCCCTGCAAGCGGCCAACGGTGATAAAAGCGACGCTGACCGTGTTTCCCTGCAGCAAGAATTCACCGCTAAAGTGGGCGAGCTGAACCGTATCGCCAGCACCACCACCTTCGGTGGTCGTAACCTGCTGGACGGCTCGTTCAGCAACGTAGCCTTCCAGATCGGCGCCAACGCCAACGAGACTATCTCGTTCGGTATGACCGACATCAGCTCGACTGCGCTGAAGGGTAACTACAAAGAAGCGGCTGTAAATGGCACCGCGATGACTGGTCTGGCTGCTACTGCTACTGGTTCGGTTGTGGCTGATAAAGCTGTCGCAACTGGTTCTGCTCCTGCCACCGTTCTGGCTGGCGAAGCCATCAACATCAACGGCACCGATATCACTCTCGGTACTGGTGCTGCTGGTACCGCTGCTGCTACCTCTGCTGTAGCTGCCATCAACGCACAAACTGCAACTACTGGCGTAACCGCTAGTGCCGATGCCACCGGTAAAGTAAGCCTGGTTTCCGACAAGGCTATCGTTCTGGCAGCACCGACTGCCGGTACTAGCGGTCTGGGCGCTCTTGGCCTGACTGCCGGTACCGAGGCAGTTTCGAGTGACATGACTGCTGCCGGTTCGATCTCTGTAAATGGTAACGCTGTAGCTTGGGCTGTTGGCGATACCAAGGCTTCCCTGCTGACCAAGCTTGAAACCGCAGCTGGTGGTACCGCTACTGGTGCTTCCGCTACCTTCGGTGCGGACGGTCGTTTCAAAGTCACTTCGGGTAACGGCGCTGACATCAAGCTGGCCAACACCTCCGCCGGTTCCCTGTCCCAACTGGGCCTGTCCGCCGGTACTACCCAAGCCAAACTGACCGCTGACACCTCGATCGACGTGAACGGCGTTGAAGTCAAGTTCAAGAAGGGCGACACCTCTGACGCGATCGTAGCTTCGATCAACAGTGCCAGCACCGGTGTTCAAGCCAGCAAAAACGCTGACGGTACCCTGAACCTGTTCGCTGACAAAGACATCACCATCAAGGACGGCAGCGCCGGTACTGGCCTTGCTGCATTGGGTCTGACCACTGTTGCTGCTGCCGGCACCAAAACCGCCGTCACCATGGAAACCAGCGTTTCCGACCTGAACATCCTGACTGCCGCTTCTTCGCAGCAGGCTATCCAGGCTCTGGACGACGCCATGCAGCAAATCGACAGCCAGCGTTCGCAGCTGGGTGCCGTACAAAACCGCTTCGCCAGCACCGTGGCCAACCTGCAGAGCATTTCGCAGAACTCCTCCGCTGCCAAAGGCCGCGTAGAAGATGCTGACTTCGCTTCTGAAGCCGCTGAGCTGACCAAGCAACAAACCCTGCAACAGGCTTCCACTGCGATCCTGTCCCAGGCCAACCAACTGCCATCGTCTGTTCTGAAGCTGCTTCAGTAATAGCGCTAGCGGTTAAATAACGGGAGGGTGCGTTTAACAACGTGCCCTTCCGTTTTTTCAGTTTGGAGGTGGTGACATGGACATGAGCATCAAGCTGACCTCGTCTTACCCCGCAGCCCCGGCCCCGGCCAACCTTGGCGCAGTGGTGACCCAGGCCAAGCCTGTGGCCAGCAATGAGCCGATCAAAAGTGAAGAGCCTCAGCGCGTTGCGCTGGAAAAGGCTGTGACCGATATGCGTGAGTTTGTGCAGGCTTCACAGCGCAACCTGGATTTTTCCATCGATGACTCTACCGGCAAGGTAGTGGTCAAGGTGATCGCCACTGACAGTGGTGAAGTGATTCGACAGATTCCATCGGAGACCGCGCTGAAATTGGCGCAGAACCTGAGCGATGCCGGCAGCCTGTTGTTTGATAGCAAGGCTTGAGTTGGCACGAAACATGTTTCTGATTGCGGTCTAGGCGTATAAGCGCCAAAAAACGGCCGCTGCAGGACAAGGAGAATGGCAAATGGCTAGTTCAACGATTTCCGGCCCAGGTTCGGGCTACGACACCCAAGCAATCGTCAAGGCGCTGGTAGGTGCCGAGCAGGCGCCCAAGCAGGCTCAGATCACCAACGAGCAGAAGAAAGCCACCGTGCAGTTGTCTGCCGTGGGCTCGGTCAAGACGGCGTTGGAAGCCTACCAGGCGGCGATCACCAAGTTGAACAATGCTTCGGCCTTCAACGGGCTGGCGGCGACTTCTTCGGAAGAGAAAAACGCCAAGGTCACCCTGACTGACGGTGCATCCAGCGGCAAGTACCTGTTGAAGATCGCCAACCTTGCGACCGCCTCGAAAGTCACCACGGCGGTGAATGCGGACGGCGCGTCGGGCAAGGCCAACAGCACCGACGAAGACCAGACGCTGACCATCAACCAGTCGGGCAAAAGCTACGACGTGGTGATTCCTGGCGGCGCCACCTTGCAACAGGTGCGCGAGTCGATCAACACCCAGCTCTCGTCCCAAGGCATCAGTGCCAACGTACTGAGTGACTCCAATGGCGCGCGGCTGGTACTGACCTCGACCACTATGGGCGAGGGCACCGACATCACCCTCAGCGGTGATTCGCAGCTGGCTGTCGGCTACGACAAAGGCAAGGCGCCGACCAACGCCAAGTACTCCATTGATGGCATTGAAATGTCATCGAACAGCAACAAGATCACCTCGGCGATCAGTGGCGTGACCCTGGACCTGTTGGACACGGTAGACATCACCAAGCCGACCACCATCACCGTGGCCAGCAACACCGATACCTTGAAAACCTCGGTGCAGTCCTTCGTCAGCGCCTACAACACGCTGATGACGGCGATCAATACCCAAACCAAAGTCACCGCAACCGGTGATGCCTCCACCACCACCGCAGGTGCGTTGACCGGCGATGCGTCGATGCGTCAATTGGTGAACAGCCTGCGTTCCGAGTTGGTCAACGGCTCCGGCGCGGGCACCATGACCAGCCTGGCGCAGATGGGCATCACCACCGATCAGAAAACCGGCCTGCTGAGCCTGGATGACAAAACCTGGGACAAGGCCGTGGTCAAGGGCGCTGGCGACATTGCCAAGCTGTTCACCGGCGACACGGGCTTGATCACCCGCATGAACAAGGCGACCAGCAGCTACGTCGGCACCACCGGCACCCTGGCGACACGGGCCACCGATCTCAATAACAAGTTGACCGACTTGAACAAAGAGACCGACGACCTGACGCGGCGCATGGATGCCTTGCAGAAGTCCCTGACCGCCAAGTACACGGCGATGGACACCATGATCGCGCAGATCAACGCCAGCAGCTCCAGCATCCTGACCACCCTCAACTCGCTGAACAATCCTAAGTCGAACTGATGAGCGGTGCGCGCCAGGGCCCTGTCCAGGGGCTCTCGCGCAGGGTGCTGGATTAAAGTTTTTATCGCCGTGGTCGAAAAACTGGTTAAGCAAACCTATTCGATTGTCGCCAGTAACGAGGTAGCAACATGAACCCGATGAGAGCCCTTCGCCAGTACCAGAAGGTCAATGCCCACGCTCAGGTCTCCGAAGCCAGCCCGCACCGCCTGGTGCAGATGCTGATGGAAGGTGGCCTGGACCGCATGGCGCAGGCCAAGGGTGCGTTGAGCCGCGGGGACATCGCGCAAAAGGGCCTGATGCTGGGCAAGGCGATCGAAATCATTTCGGGCCTGCGCGATGGTCTGGAGCCGGAGAAAGCCGAAGATCCGGCCGCGATCCAGCGTCTGGATGCCTTGTATAACTACATGGGCAATCGTCTGGTCGAGGCCAACCGAGTCAATGACGTCGAGATGATCGACGAAGTCGCCCGTCTGCTGATCACCGTCAAGACCGGCTGGGATGCCATCGCTCCACAATAAGGCCGATTGCCTTGAGGTACACATCATGAGCCACGCACTGCAACGCATCGACGAAACCCGCGAAGCCCTGATCGGCGCGCTGGCTGAGCGCAACTGGGAAGCTGTCGGCGAGTTGGACCTGGGGTGCCGGGCGGTGATTGATGAGGTGCTCAGCGAGGCGCCGGTAGATGAGGATGCACTGCGCGAAAAGCTGGAAAGCCTGCTGGTGGTGTATCGGCAGTTGCTGGAGGTGACGACCGGCGAGCGCCAGGCGATTTTCGAAGAGATGTCGCAGATCAACCAAGCGAAAAATGCGTCAAAGGTTTACCATCTGTTCGGTTGAACGGGCGCAGTTAATCCGAACGGCGCGTCATATATTTGACTGTGCCAACATTTTTGACTTAACTAGTGCTGTTTTCAGATTTCAGACGTCTAGAAGGTAAGAAATCTTACAGACGTCTAGATTGCCCTCATTCCGGGGCAGGAAGTTTTACTAGGGAAGTTGCTATTGCATGTGGCGTGAAACCAAAATTCTGCTGATCGATGACGATAGCGTCCGCCGCCGCGATTTAGCGGTGATTTTAAATTTTCTCGGTGAAGAAAATTTACCCTGCGGCAGCCACGATTGGCAGCAGGCGGTCAGCTCGTTGTCGTCGAGCCGTGAAGTCATTTGCGTATTGATCGGGACGGTAAACGCTCCTGGCGCAGTTCTGGGCCTGTTAAAGACACTGTCTACCTGGGATGAGTTCCTTCCGGTGTTGCTAATGGGCGATATTTCTTCCGTGGACCTGCCGGAAGACCAGCGCCGCCGCGTGCTGTCCAACCTGGAAATGCCGCCCAGCTACAGCAAATTGCTCGATTCCCTGCACCGCGCCCAGGTCTATCGCGAGATGTACGACCAGGCCCGCGAGCGCGGCCGTCACCGTGAGCCCAACCTGTTTCGCAGCCTCGTCGGCACCAGCCGTGCCATCCAGCACGTGCGCCAGATGATGCAGCAAGTGGCCGACACCGACGCCAGCGTGCTGATCCTCGGCGAGTCGGGCACCGGCAAGGAAGTGGTCGCGCGCAACCTGCACTATCACTCCAAGCGCCGCGACGGGCCCTTCGTGCCGGTCAACTGCGGGGCGATCCCGGCAGAGCTGCTGGAAAGCGAATTGTTCGGCCACGAGAAGGGCGCCTTTACCGGGGCGATCACCAGCCGTGCCGGGCGCTTTGAGCTGGCCAATGGCGGCACCCTGTTCCTCGATGAAATCGGCGACATGCCGTTGCCGATGCAGGTCAAGTTGCTGCGCGTGTTGCAGGAGCGCACCTTCGAGCGCGTGGGCAGCAACAAGACCCAGAGCGTGGACGTGCGCATCATTGCCGCCACCCACAAGAACCTCGAAAGCATGATCGAGGTCGGCAGCTTCCGCGAAGACCTGTACTACCGCCTCAACGTATTCCCTATCGAGATGGCCCCGCTGCGTGAGCGCGTGGAAGACATCCCGTTGCTGATGAACGAACTGATCTCGCGCATGGAGCACGAAAAGCGCGGCTCCATTCGCTTCAACTCCGCGGCAATCATGTCCCTGTGCCGCCACGGCTGGCCGGGCAACGTCCGCGAGCTGGCCAACCTGGTGGAGCGCATGGCGATCATGCACCCATACGGGGTGATCGGCGTGGTCGAGTTGCCGAAGAAATTCCGCTACGTCGACGACGAAGACGAGCAGATGGACAGCCTGCGCAGCGACATGGAAGAGCGCGTGGCGATCAACGGTCATACCCCGGACTTCGGCGCCACCGCGATGTTGCCGCCCGAAGGCCTGGATCTGAAGGACTACCTCGGCAGCCTGGAACAAGGGTTGATCCAGCAGGCCCTGGACGATGCCCATGGCATCGTGGCCCGCGCCGCCGAGCGTCTGCGTATCCGTCGCACCACCCTGGTGGAGAAGATGCGCAAGTACGGTATGAGCCGCAAAGAAGGTGATGAACAGGCGGATGATTGACGCCTGTTTTTCAGCTACTTGATTTATAGGTAGATTTTTTTCGGCACGGGTATTGCTACAGCCCTCGCAACGTTCCGTTTAACTGACGGTCAGCCAAGCGAGAGAGCATCATGCCCCACGCCGCCCAACTATCTTCGGCCCCTGCCATCCAGGGGCTGGTTTCGCCTGTAGAACCGCCGACCCGCCTGGGCCTGGAGCACGCGTTCTCGCAGTTCAACCAGATGTCGAGCCAGCTGACCGACTCCTACAGCCTGCTTGAGGCGCGGGTTTCCGAGCTTAAAGGCGAGCTGGCGGTGGTCAGCGCCCAGCGCATGCAAGAGCTGGCCGAGAAAGAACGCCTGGCCAACCGCCTGCAAAACCTGCTGGACCTGTTGCCCGGTGGCGTGATCGTCATCGACGACCAGGGCCGTGTGCGCGAAGCCAACCCGGCAGCCTGCGACCTGCTCGGCCTGCCGCTGGAAGGCGAGTTGTGGCGTGAAGTCATCACCCGCTGTTTTGCCCCCCGTGAAGACGACGGCCACGAAGTCTCCCTCAAGGACGGGCGCCGGCTGTCCATCGCCACCCGTTCCCTGGACGCTGAGCCTGGCCAGCTTGTGCTGCTCAATGACCTGACAGAAACCCGGCACCTGCAAGATCAACTGGCGCGCCATGAGCGGCTGTCGTCCCTGGGGCGGATGGTCGCTTCCCTGGCCCATCAGATTCGTACGCCATTGTCGGCGGCATTGATCTACGCCAGTCATTTGACTGACGAGCAATTGCCCGCGGCCACCCACCAACGCTTTGCCGGGCGCCTCAAGGAGCGCCTGCATGAGTTGGAACACCAAGTGCGCGACATGCTGGTGTTTGCCCGCGGCGAACTGCCGCTGACCGATCGCGTTACCCCTGCCGGCTTGATGCAGTCCCTGCAAGCGGCAGCGGCGACCCATGTGCAGGAGGCCAACCTGCGCTGGCAGTGCGACAGCCACCAGGGCGAATTGCTGTGCAACCGCGACACCTTGGTGGGCGCGCTGCTCAACCTGATCGAAAACGCCACCCAGGCCAGTGGCCCAGGTGCACGATTGAAGGTGCACTTGTACACCCGCGAGCAAACCCTGCGCCTGTGCATCAGCGACAGCGGCAGCGGTATTGCCCCGCAAGTGCTGCAACGCCTGGGTGAGCCGTTTTTTACCACCAAGACCAACGGCACTGGCCTGGGCCTGACCGTGGTCAAGGCAGTGGCCCGTGCCCATCAGGGACAATTGCAGCTGCGTTCCCGCCTGGGGCGTGGCACCTGTGCATTGATGACCTTGCCGCTGTTTTCCAGCGCGGCAAGCGCGGAGTAAGAGGATGATGGCTATCAAGGTTTTATTGGTGGAAGACGATCGCGCCCTGCGTGAAGCATTGGCAGACACGCTGCTGTTGGCGGGCCATGACTACCGTGCGGTCGGCTCTGCCGAGGAAGCCTTGGAGGCGGTCGAGCAGGAAACCTTCAGCCTGGTGGTCAGCGACGTCAACATGCCCGGCATGGACGGCCACCAGTTGCTCGGCCTGCTGCGCGTGCGCCAGCCGCAACTGCCAGTGCTGCTGATGACCGCCCATGGCGCGGTGGAGCGGGCGGTGGATGCCATGCGTCAAGGCGCGGCGGATTACCTGGTCAAGCCGTTCGAGCCCAAGGCGTTGATCGAGCTGGTGGCCCGGCATGCCCTGGGCGTGATGCCCGCAGCCGAGGGCGATGGCCCGATTGCCTTTGAGCCGGCCAGCGCGCAATTGCTGGAGCTGGCGGCGCGGGTGGCGCGCAGTGATTCCACCGTGCTGATTTCCGGCGAGTCCGGCACCGGTAAAGAAGTGCTGGCGCGGTATATTCACCAGCAATCGGGCCGTGCCAAGCAGCCGTTCATTGCGATCAACTGCGCGGCGATCCCCGACAACATGCTCGAAGCCACCTTGTTTGGCCATGAAAAGGGCTCGTTCACCGGCGCCATCGCGGCCCAGGCCGGCAAGTTCGAACAGGCCGACGGCGGCACCATCCTGCTCGACGAAATCTCGGAAATGCCCCTGGGCCTGCAAGCCAAGTTGCTGCGCGTGTTGCAGGAGCGTGAAGTGGAGCGCGTGGGCGCGCGCAAGCCGATCCAGCTGGATATCCGTGTGGTTGCCACCACCAACCGCGACCTGGCGGGCGAAGTGGCGGCGGGGCGCTTCCGTGAAGACCTGTTCTACCGGCTGTCGGTGTTCCCGCTGGCCTGGCGCCCACTGCGCGAGCGCCCGGCGGATATCATCCCCTTGGCCGAGCGCCTGCTGAACAACCACGTCAAAAAAATGAAGCACGCCCAGGCGCGTTTATCGCCCGAGGCCCAGGCGTGCCTGGTCAGTTATCCATGGCCGGGCAACGTGCGTGAGCTGGACAATGCGATCCAGCGTGCGTTGATTTTGCAGCAGGGCGGTTTGATCCAGCCGCAAGACTTTTGCCTGGCCATGGGCAATGGCGCTGCGCCGCTGCCGAGCCTGGCCCCGGCTCCCGTGGTCGCCGAGGCGGAATCAGGTGGTGCCTTGGGCGATGACCTGCGCCGTCGCGAATTCCAGATGATCATCGACACCCTGCGCGCCGAGCGCGGCCGCCGCAAAGAAGCGGCCGAGCGCCTGGGCATCAGCCCGCGCACCTTGCGCTACAAGCTGGCGCAGATGCGCGATGCCGGTATGGACGTGGAAGCCTATCTTTTCGCCACCTGACCCCGCGCCAATCCCGTGTGTAGGAGCGAGCTTGCTCGCGAAGAACTCATAGGCGCCGCGGGCGTTCTGGAAGCGCGCGTTATCGTTGACGTTTTTCGCGAGCAAGCTCGCTCCTACAGAAAACCGTGCGGTAAGAAGGGCCAAAAAATCTTCGGTAACAAGTTTGACAAGCTTTGTCGCCTTTTCTTACGAGTTGCTCCAGAGCTGGCACCCTTGTTGCTACCACCCCTGGTAACCGCTGCGTAGTGTCAAAAAATTGCAGGTCGTCGGAGAGAGAAGGTCATGAGCCAGGGTATTGAGTTCAATCGGTTGATGTTGGATATGCGCGCCATGCAAATGGATGCCATGGCTCAACCGAAATCCGTCGCGCCAGCGCCGGAATTGGGCCAAAGCAATTTTGCCGACATGCTCGGTCAGGCAATCAATAAAGTCAGCGATACCCAGCAGGCGTCCAGCCAGTTGGCGACGGCCTTCGAGATCGGTAAAAGCGGCGTGGACCTCACCGATGTGATGGTCGCCTCGCAAAAGGCCAGTGTGTCCTTCCAGGCCTTGACCCAAGTGCGTAACAAGCTGGTTCAAGCGTATCAAGACATCATGCAGATGCCGGTTTAAGGACGAGATTTAAGTCATGGCTGAAGCACTCTCCGACAACCTCCCCGCCAAGGCCGACGGCAAACCGCCGTTGTTTGGCCTGTCGTTCCTGGAAAACCTCTCGGAAATGACCATGCTGCGTCAGGTGGGCCTGATGGTGGGCCTGGCAGCCAGCGTGGCGATTGGTTTTGCCGTGGTGCTGTGGTCGCAGCAACCCGATTACCGCCCTCTGTACGGCAGCCTGTCGGGCATGGATTCCAAGCAGATCATGGAAACCCTCGCCGCCGCCGACATCGCCTACACCGTGGAGCCCAACTCCGGCGCCTTGCTGGTCAAGGCCGATGACGTGGCCCGCGCACGGATGAAACTGGCCGCCGCTGGCGTGGCGCCGTCCGACAGCAATATCGGTTTTGAAATCCTCGACAAAGACCAGGGCCTGGGCACCAGCCAGTTCATGGAAGCCACCCGCTATCGTCGTGGCCTGGAAGGCGAACTGGCGCGCACCATTTCCAGCCTCAATAACGTCAAGGCTGCCCGTGTGCACCTGGCGATTCCGAAAAGCTCGGTGTTCGTGCGTGACGAACGCAAGCCCAGCGCCTCGGTACTGGTCGAGCTGTTTGCCGGCCGCTCCCTGGAGCCTGGCCAGGTGCTGGCGATCGTCAACCTGGTAGCCACCAGCGTGCCGGAACTCAGCAAGTCGCAAATCACCGTGGTGGACCAGAAGGGCAACCTGCTGTCCGACATGGCCGAAAACTCCGCGCTGACCCAGGCCGGCAAACAGTTCGACTACAGCCGCCGCATGGAGAGCATGCTCACCCAGCGCGTGCATAACATTCTGCAGCCGGTATTGGGCAACGACCGCTACAAGGCTGAAGTGTCGGCCGACGTGGATTTCAGCGCCGTCGAGTCCACTTCCGAGCAGTTCAACCCCGACCAGCCAGCCCTGCGCAGCGAGCAGTCCACCAGCGAACAACGCACCGCCAGCAATGGCCCCCAAGGTGTGCCGGGCGCCCTGAGCAACCAGCCACCTGCGCCGGCCTCGGCACCGCAAACCACCGGTGGCGCCGCCGCTACAGCTGGGGCGATCCAGCCTGGCCAGCCGCTGCTGGACGCCAACGGCCAGCAGATCATGGACCCGGCCACCGGCCAGCCGATGCTTGCGCCGTACCCTGCGGACAAGCGTAACCAGTCCACCAAGAACTTCGAGCTCGACCGTTCCATCAGCCACACCAAGCAGCAACAGGGCAAGATCAATCGCCTGTCGGTGTCGGTGGTGGTCGATGACCAGGTCAAGGTCAACCCAGCAGACGGCGCGGTGACCCGTGCGCCGTGGACGGCTGACGAGCTGGCGCGCTTCACCCGCCTGGTGCAGGACGCCGTTGGCTTCGACGCCAGCCGTGGCGACAGCGTCAGCGTGATCAACATGCCGTTCTCCGCCGAGCGCGGTGAAGTCATCGCTGACCCGGCGTTCTACACCCAGCCGTGGTTCTGGGACATCGTCAAGCAAGTGCTCGGGGTGTTGTTCATCCTGGTGCTGGTGTTCGGCGTATTGCGCCCGGTGCTCAACAACATCACCGGCGGCAGCAAGAAGCAACTGGCGCTGGCCGGTGGCGACGTCGAGTTGGGTGGCATGGGCGGCCTGGACGGCGAACTGGCCAACGACCGCGTCAGCCTCGGCGGCCCGCAAAGCATCCTGTTGCCAAGCCCGAGCGAAGGCTATGACGCTCAGTTGAACGCAATCAAGAGTCTGGTGGCAGAAGACCCGGGCCGTGTGGCCCAGGTCGTGAAAGAGTGGATTAACGCAGATGAATGATCGAGCCGCTGTGGCCAAGCTGTCCCGGGTCGACAAAGCCGCCGTGCTGCTGCTGTCCCTGGGTGAAACCGACGCTGCCCAAGTGCTGCGCCACATGGGCCCTAAAGAGGTCCAGCGAGTGGGCGTGGCCATGGCGCAAATGCGCAATGTGCACCGCGAGCAAGTCGAGCAGGTGATGAGCGAGTTCGTTGAGATCGTCGGCGACCAGACCAGCCTGGGCGTTGGCTCCGACAGCTACATTCGCAAGATGCTCACCTCGGCCCTGGGCGAAGACAAGGCCAACGGCCTGATCGACCGCATCCTGCTGGGTGGCAACACCAGCGGCCTGGACAGCCTCAAGTGGATGGAACCGCGCGCAGTAGCCGACGTGATCCGCTACGAGCACCCGCAGATCCAGGCGATCGTGGTTGCCTACCTGGACCCGGACCAGGCCGGTGAAGTGCTTGGCCACTTCGACCATAAAGTGCGCCTGGACATCATCCTGCGCGTGTCGTCGCTCAACACCGTGCAGCCAGCGGCGCTCAAAGAACTCAACACCATTCTGGAGAAGCAGTTCTCCGGCAATTCCAACGCCTCGCGCACCACCCTGGGTGGCATCAAGCGCGCGGCCGACATCATGAACTTCCTCGACAGCTCGGTCGAAGGCCAGTTGATGGACTCGATCCGCGAGATCGACGACACCCTGTCCGGCCAGATCGAAGACCTGATGTTCGTGTTCAACAACCTGGCCGATGTCGACGACCGTGGCATCCAGGCGTTGCTGCGCGAAGTGTCCTCGGACGTGCTGGTGCTGGCGCTCAAGGGCTCGGACGAGAACGTCAAAGAAAAGATCTTCAAGAACATGTCCAAGCGCGCCTCGGAGCTGTTGCGCGACGACCTGGAAGCCAAGGGCCCGGTGCGCGTCAGCGACGTGGAAACCGCCCAGAAGGAAATCCTCACCATTGCCCGCCGTATGGCCGAAGCCGGAGAAATCGTTCTCGGCGGGAAGGGCGGCGAAGAAATGATCTAAGGCGCCTTGCATGTCGAATAAAGATGAGGCGCCCAGCGACCTGATTCGCGCGCGGGATGTCGGCGGCTTTGACATCTGGTCGCTGCCCAGCTTCGACCCCCATGTGCCGGAGCCCGAGCCTGAGCCGGTGGAGGAACCGCCGGCGGAAATGGAAGAAGTGCCGCTGGATGAAGTCCAGCCACTGACCCTCGAAGAGTTGGAAACCATTCGCCAGGAGGCCTACAACGAAGGCTTTGCGGCGGGGGAGAAAGACGGTTTTCGCAGCACCACCCTCAAGGTTCGCCAGGAAGCCGAGGCGGCGCTGGCCACCAAACTGGGCAGCCTGGAGCGCTTGATGGGCAATCTGTTCGACCCTATCGCCGAACAGGACTCACAGCTGGAAAAATCCATGGTCAGCCTGGTGCAGCACATCGCACGGCAGGTGATCCAGCGCGAACTGGTGCTCGACTCCAGCCAGATCGAAGCGGTGATGCGTGAAGCCCTCAAGCTGCTGCCCCTGGGCGTCGGCAATGTGCGGCTGTACATCAACCCCCAGGATTTCGAACAGGTCAAAGCCCTGCGCGAGCGCCATGAAGAAACCTGGCGCATCGTCGAAGACGCTTCGTTGCAGCCCGGCGGTTGCCGCGTCGAAACCGAGCACAGCCGCATCGATGCAACGGTGGAAACCCGCATCAGCCAGATCATGGCCAAGCTGTTCGATCAACTGCATGAACAGGCCCTGCACCCCGCCGAGCCTGACCTGAGCGTTGACCTGGACGCCACCGATGCGCCTTGACCGCACCAGCTTCGCCAAGCGCCTGGGCAGCTACGCCGAGGTCACCGAGTTGCCGGGCCAGCCGATCCTCGAAGGGCGCCTGTTGCGTATGGTCGGCCTGACCCTCGAAGCCGAGGGCCTGCGCGCCGCCATGGGCAGCCGCTGCCTGGTGATCAACGACAACAGTTACCACCCGGTGCAAGTCGAAGCCGAAGTGATGGGCTTTTCGGGCAGCAAGATCTTCCTGATGCCGGTCGGCAGCCTCGCCGGCATTGCCCCCGGCGCCCGCGTGGTGCCGCTGGCCGACACCGGTCGTTTGCCTATGGGCATGAGCATGCTGGGCCGCGTACTCGACGGTGCCGGCCGTGCGCTGGACGGCAAGGGCGGCATGAAAGCCGAAGACTGGGTGCCGATGGACGGCCCCACCATCAACCCGCTCAAGCGCAACCCCATCAGCGTGCCGCTGGACGTGGGCATTCGCAGCATCAACGGTTTATTGACGGTCGGTCGCGGCCAGCGCCTGGGCCTGTTCGCCGGTACCGGCGTGGGTAAGTCGGTGTTGCTGGGCATGATGACGCGCTTTACCGAGGCCGACATCATCGTGGTGGGGCTGATCGGCGAGCGGGGCCGCGAAGTGAAGGAGTTCATCGAGCACAGCCTCGGTGAAGAAGGGCTCAAGCGTTCCGTTGTCGTCGCTTCTCCGGCAGACGATGCACCTCTGATGCGATTGCGCGCGGCGATGTACTGCACACGCATCGCCGAATATTTTCGCGACAAGGGCAAGAACGTCCTGTTGCTGATGGACTCGCTCACGCGTTTCGCCCAGGCCCAGCGCGAGATCGCCCTGGCCATCGGTGAACCGCCCGCGACCAAGGGTTACCCGCCATCGGTGTTCGCCAAGTTGCCCAAGCTGGTGGAACGTGCCGGCAACGCCGAAGCCGGCGGCGGCTCGATCACCGCGTTCTACACCGTGTTGTCCGAAGGCGACGACCAGCAGGACCCGATTGCCGACTCGGCGCGGGGCGTGCTCGACGGTCACATCGTGCTGTCGCGGCGCTTGGCGGAAGAGGGGCATTACCCGGCCATCGATATCGAAGCGTCCATCAGCCGGGTGATGCCGGCGGTGGTCACGCCCGAGCATATGGCCCGTGCCCAGCAGTTCAAGCAGCTGTGGTCGCGCTACCAGCAAAGCCGTGACCTGATCAGCGTCGGTGCCTATGTGGCCGGTGGCGACCGCGACACCGACCTGGCCATCGCCTTGCAGCCGCAACTGGTAACCTACCTGCGCCAAGGCCTCAACGACAAGATCACCATGGGCGAAAGCCAGGCGCACTTGCAGTCCATCTTCGCCCCGGCGCCGGGCGGCTAAGCCATGGCCAACAGCCGCGCCGCCCGCCTGGCCCCGGTGGTGGACATGGCCGAAAAGGCCGAGAAAGCCGCCGTACAGCGCCTTGGCTACTTCCAGGGCCAGGTGCGTTTGGCCCAAAGCAAGCTGGGCGACCTGGAGCGTTTTCGGGGCGAGTACCAGCAACAGTGGATCGAGCGCGGTAGCCAGGGCGTGTCCGGCCAGTGGCTGATGGGGTACCAGGGCTTTCTCAACCAGCTTGAAACCGCCGTTGGTCAGCAACGCCAAAGCCTGGCCTGGCACGAGGCCAACCTCGACAAGGCCCGCGAAGCCTGGCAAGCGGCGTTTGCCCGCGTCGAAGGGTTGCGCAAACTGGTGCAGCGCTACATCGACGAAGCGCGAGCCATCGAAGACAAGCGCGAGCAAAAACTGCTCGATGAACTCTCCCAACGCCTTCCCCGCCCAGAGCAGTTCTAACGCACCCCCTTCTGTAGGAGCGAGCTTGCTCGCGAAAAACGTCAACGATAACGCGTGCTTCCTGGATGAACGCGGCGCCTGTGAGTTTTTCGCGAGCGAGCTCGCTCCTACAAAGGGCATTTGCCGTGTTGCTTGGATGCGGTTCAGCTGCTACACCTTGTGTCTAGTGCAATGACAAGGAAGCAGTCACATGTCAGTCGAGTCAGAAGTATCCCTGGATGGGAAGAAGTTGACGATCGCAATCAAGGGCCGGTTCGATTTCGGCAGCCACCAGGCGTTTCGGGAGGCCTACGAGCGTTACTACAAGGTCCCCGAGACCTATATCGTCGACCTCAAGGATGCCACCTACATGGACAGTTCGGCCCTCGGCATGCTGCTGTTGCTACGGGATCATGCCGGCGGCGATGACGCCGAGGTCCGCGTGACGAACAGCAACTCCGACGTGCGCAAGATCCTCGCCATCTCCAACTTCGACAAACTGTTCGATATCAATTGAGTGCCCTGGCCCCGGTCCTGGAGGCGCTGACCATCCTGATCGCCGAAGACAGTGCCGCCGACCGCCTGTTGCTGGCGAGCATCATCCGCCGTCAGGGCCATCAGGTGCTGACGGTGAGCAATGGCGCCGAAGCGATTGAGGTGTTTGCCCGCGAGCGCCCGCAGCTGGTGCTGATGGACGCGCTGATGCCGATCATGGACGGCTTTGAAGCCGCACGGCAGATCAAGCAACTGGCGGGGGAGGCGCTGGTGCCGATCATCTTCCTCACCTCGCTACGCGAAAGCGAAGCCCTGGCCCAGTGCCTGGACGCCGGCGGCGATGACTTTCTGCCCAAGCCCTATAACCCCTTGATCCTGGCGGCGAAGATCAACGCCATGGACCGCCTGCGTCGCCTGCAGGCCACGGTTTTGCAACAGCGGGATTTGATCGCCAGGCACCACGAACACCTGATGCATGAGCAGCGGGCGGCCAAGGCGGTGTTCGATAAGGTCGCCCATTCCGGTTGCATCAACGCCGCGCCGAATATTCGCTACCTGCAATCGCCTTATGCGTTGTTCAACGGTGACTTGTTGCTGGCGGCCTACACGCCATCGGGTGACATGCACGTGCTGCTCGGGGATTTCACCGGCCATGGCTTGCCGGCCGCCATCGGCGCCATGCCCCTGGCCGAAGTGTTCTACGGCATGACCGCCAAGGGCTACGGCCTCACGCAGACCCTGCGGGAAATGAACGCCAAGCTCAAGCGCATCCTGCCGGTGGACATGTTCTGCTGCGCCACCTTGCTGTGCCTGAGCGCCCAGCGGCGGGCGGTGGAGGTGTGGAACGGCGGCATGCCCGAAGGCTATGTGCATGAAGTCGCCACGGGCAGGCGCACGCCGTTGATGTCGCGGCACCTGCCCTTGGGGGTGTTGTCGGCAGAGGCGTTCGATGACAGCACCGAAGTCTGGCCCATGGGGTTGGGCGACCGGGTGTTTTTGCTCTCCGACGGCGTGCTGGACACCGCTGACGCCAACGATCAACTGTTCGGCGCCGAGCGCTTGCAGCAGGTGTTCGCCGCCAACCGCGAGCCTGACCGCCTGTTCGAGGACATCGAGCAGGCGCTGGCGGCCTTTCGCGGCCAGGCGCGCGATGACGTCAGCATGGTCGAGATCACCTTGCAGGCAGGCCAGCCCTTGCGGACGGCCGAACCGATGTATGCCGACAGCGGCCAGTCGTGCCCACTGGATTGGTCGGTGAGTTTCGAATTTCGCGCCCAGACCCTCAGAACCTACAACCCGTTGCCGTACCTGCTGCAACTGCTATTGGAGATCCACGGCCTGCGTGAGCAGAGCGGGGCGCTTTACAGCGTGATGGCCGAGTTGTATTCCAACGCGCTGGAGCATGGCGTGCTGGGCCTGGACTCACGGCTCAAGCGCGATGCCCAGGGGTTTGCGCAGTATTATCATCAGCGCCATGAGCGGCTGGCGCAGTTGGACAGCGGTTACGTGCGCGTGCATGTGCAGGTGGTACCCACCGACAAGGGCGGCAAACTGACCTTGCGTCTGGAAGACAGCGGGCAGGGTTTTGATGTGGAGCAGGAGCTGGCACGCCCCGTGGAGATCGACCGTCTGTCTGGTCGGGGCTTGAGCCTGGTGCGTCAACTGAGCAGCGCTGTAGGCTGGTCCGATGGCGGGCGCAGTGTCTGCGTGGAGTTTTGTTGGGAGGCTCTGGCATAATCCGCCGATTCTTGATCAAGGAGCGAGCAAGTGGCTGAGATTCATTTGGACCCCGACGTGTTGTCAGACTTGCAGGAAGTGATGGAGAGCGAGTACCCGACGTTGCTCGACACCTTTATCGAAGACTCGCAAGAGCGCGTCGCAGCACTGCGCAAGGCTGGGGGCGACGCCAAAACGTTGGGACGGATTGCCCACAGTTTCAAAGGCAGCAGCGGCAATCTAGGGGCGGTGCGTTTGGCCCAATTGTGTGAGTTGCTGGAGGCCGAGGCCGTCGAGGCGGCCTCGGATCTAGGCGCGCTGGTTGATCAGATTGATCACGAGTTTGCGCTGGTCAAGCCACTGTATGAATGTAGGAGCGAGCTTGCTCGCGAAAAACGTCAACGATAACGCGTGCTTCCTGGATGAATGCGGCGCCTGTGAGTTTTTTGCGAGCAAGCTCGCTCCTACATTGAATCGGATATGTCCAGGCATTTTGTAAACCTGGCCCGACTCTTGCTCTACCTCCACAGACTGCATCCCCGACCCCATGCAGTGGAGACCCTTACTTATGCCAGTCGCCCCTAATTCGCTCCTTCAGGCTGCCACCGCAGCCAAGCCTCAAGCGCCGGCCGCCACGCCTGCGGTAGCGCCTGCGGCCCCGCGGGACAAGGGCCCTGGATTCGCTCAAGTGTTTGCCAAGCAAGCTGCCAAGCCGCAGGCCAAGAGCGACGACGCGCCAGCCAAACCCGTGCGCGACAAAGCGGCTGACGCCAGCGATAAACCTGCCGCCAGTGCGCCAGCGGTTGCCGATAGCGGCAATCCCTTGCCTGCCAAGCCGGCCAAGAGCGACGACAGCGCAGACAGTGAAGGCGAGCCACCGGCCGACCCGTCCCTGGCGCAGCAACCGGTGGCCGATCCGGCGCTGGTCGCCGCCGTGACGCCGGTGGCGGTCCCTGTGCCCGTACAAGCGTCTGCCGTCGCTGCCGAAGATGACCAGGCCCTGCCGCTCATTACCGTAACCGAGGAGCCCAAGCAGCCGGCCTTCGACCCCGAGGCCGACCCGCTGGATTCGATGCCGGCCGTGCGCCTGGCGATGGAGCAGGGCGGTCACGTCTCGGCCAGCAGCCAGGCGCCGCAGAAAGCCGCGCCCACCACTCAGGACCAACCGACCGCCGCGCAGAACTTTGCCGCTGGCCTGGCCAACATGGTTGACCAGCAAGCCACCAAGGACAGCACCGACCAAGGCGGTGACAAGGCCTTCGGCGCGCTGATCGATGACGGCCTCAAGGACCTCAAGAACGCCAGCAGCGACACCCGTGTGGATGACTTCGCCAACCGCCTGGCCGCGCTGACCCAGGCGGCCACGCCGAAAACCGCGAATGCCTTGCCGCCCGTCACCAATGCGCCCCTGGCCATGCACCAGAGCGGCTGGACCGAAGAGGTGGTCAACCGCGTGATGTACCTGTCCAGCGCCAACCTCAAGTCGGCCGAGATCCAGTTGCAGCCCGCTGAGCTGGGGCGCCTGGACATCAAGGTCAACATGACGGCGGACCAGCAGGCCCAGGTCAACTTCATGAGCGGCCATGCGGTGGTGCGTGAAGCGCTGGAGAGCCAGTCGGGGCGCTTGCGGGAGATGTTTGCCCAGCAGGGCATGGGGCAGGTGGATGTGAATGTCTCCGACCAATCGCGGGGGCAGGACCAGCAGCAACAGCAGAGCCAGGCGCGGGGCATCAGTGGCAGCGGCAGGCGTGCTGACAACGGCGACGCCGGTGGCCCTGTGGATGTGGCCGAAGTGGCAGCGCCCGTGAGCCAGAGCGTGATCGGCTCCAGCGCCGTCGACTACTACGCCTGACTTCCTGCTCAAACCCGGTCAGTGTGGGAGCTGGCTTGCCTGCGATGGCGGTGGATCAGTGACACACATGTGCACTGACCCACCGCCATCGCAGGCAAGCCAGCTCCCACATTTGATTTAGGTTGTCTTCGCCTAAGCCAACTCTGGCATAACACTTGCTCTTGCCTTGCCATAGATCTACGAATCCCCGAATAGTG
This sequence comes from Pseudomonas salmasensis, assembly GCF_014268375.2. Taxonomy (NCBI): domain Bacteria; kingdom Pseudomonadati; phylum Pseudomonadota; class Gammaproteobacteria; order Pseudomonadales; family Pseudomonadaceae; genus Pseudomonas; species Pseudomonas salmasensis. Next base: position 1,667,130 of record NZ_CP077083.1, on the reverse strand, counting down.
ACGGATTATTGGCATGGCGAAGAGCGACGACGCAGCAACTCCCCCCGCAGGTAAAGGCAAGCTCAAGCTGATCCTGTTGATTGTGCTGGGCCTGCTCCTGGCCATCGGTGCCTCGGTGGGCGGCACTTGGTACATCATGCACAGCAGTGCGAGCAAACCGGCGCCCGCTGCCGAAGCTGCCACCAACGTCAAGCAACCGGCAATCTTCGAGCAGATGCTTCCGGCCTTTGTCGCCAACTACAACCAGAATGGTCGTCAACGCTACCTGCAGGTGAGCATCACCTTGCTGGCGCGCAACCAGGCGGACCTCGATGCCCTCAAGGTGCATATGCCGGTGATCCGCAACAACCTGGTGATGCTGTTCTCTGGGCAGAGCTTCGACAGCCTGGCCACCCCGGTCGGCCAGGAAATGCTGCGCCAGAAGGTCACTGCCAGCGTGCAGGAAGTGGCCCAGAAAGAACTCGGCAAAGTCGTGGTCGAGCAGGCGCTCTTCACTAACTTCGTATTGCAGTAGGATCACGACATGGCCGTGCAAGACCTGCTGTCCCAGGATGAAATCGACGCGCTGTTGCATGGCGTGGACGATGGTCTGGTACAGACCGAAATGGCTGCCGAACCCGGCAGCGTCAAAAGTTATGACCTGACCAGCCAGGATCGCATCGTGCGGGGACGCATGCCGACCCTGGAGATGATCAACGAACGCTTTGCCCGCTACACCCGCATCAGCATGTTCAACATGCTGCGCCGCTCGGCGGACGTGGCCGTGGGCGGTGTGCAGGTGATGAAGTTCGGTGAATACGTGCACTCGCTGTACGTGCCCACCAGCCTCAACCTGGTCAAGATCAAGCCGTTGCGCGGCACCGCGCTGTTCATCCTCGACGCCAAGCTGGTGTTCAAGCTGGTGGACAACTTCTTCGGTGGCGACGGCCGTCACGCCAAGATCGAAGGGCGTGAATTCACCCCCACCGAACTGCGCGTGGTACGCATGGTGCTGGAGCAGGCCTTCATCGACTTGAAGGAAGCCTGGCAGGCGATCATGGAAGTCAATTTCGAGTACATCAACTCGGAAGTGAACCCGGCCATGGCCAACATCGTCGGCCCCAGCGAAGCCATCGTGGTGTCGACCTTCCACATCGAACTCGATGGCGGTGGCGGCGACCTGCACGTGACCATGCCGTATTCGATGATCGAGCCCGTGCGCGAAATGCTCGATGCCGGTTTCCAGTCCGACCTCGACGACCAGGACGAACGCTGGGTCAAGGCCCTGCGCGAAGACCTGCTGGACGTTGATGTGCCGCTGAGCGCCACCGTGGCCCGCCGCCAGTTGCGCCTGCGGGATATTTTGCACATGGCGCCTGGGGACATCATCCCCGTCGACTTGCCGGAAGAGTTGATCATGCGCGCCAACGGCGTGCCGTCATTCAAGGTCAAGCTCGGTTCCCACAAGGGCAACCTGGCGCTGCAAGTGGTTGAGCCGATCAACCGCCGCTGATTCAACCCTAATTCATGATTGTTTGCTGCGCCGAGGACATGTAATGGCTACCGAACACGAAAACACTTCCGCCGAAGACCAGGCCCTGGCTGACGAATGGGCTGCGGCCCTGGAAGAAACCGGCGATGTTGGCCAGGACGACATCGACGCGCTGCTGGCCGCCGACGCCGCCACCGCGCCGGCCGGCAACCGCCTGGCCATGGAAGAATTCGGCAGCGTGCCGAAGAACAACGACCCGGTGAGCCTCGACGGCCCGAACCTGGATGTGATCCTTGACATCCCGGTGTCGATTTCCATGGAAGTGGGCAGCACCGAAATCAACATCCGCAACCTCTTGCAGCTCAACCAGGGCTCGGTGATCGAGCTGGACCGCCTGGCCGGCGAGCCGTTGGACGTGCTGGTCAACGGCACCCTGATTGCCCATGGCGAGGTGGTGGTGGTCAACGAGAAGTTCGGCATCCGCCTGACCGACGTGATCAGCCCGAGCGAACGCATCAAGAAGTTGCGCTGAGATGAAGTACGCGATGGCGGGACTGTTGCTGGCGCTGCCATTGAGCGCCCTGGCGGCTGAACCGGTGGCGCAGGCAGTCACGGCACCTGCGGTCGGCAGCGTCGGCGGGCAGTTGACGCAACTGGTGCTGGGCCTGTTGCTGGTGATCGGCCTGATCTTCGTGCTGGCCTGGTTGATGCGCCGCGTGCAGCGCATCGGCCCGGGCAACGGCCAGGTGATCGAACTGGTGGGCTCGCGCGCCCTCGGCCCGCGTGACCGGCTGGTGCTGGTGCAGGTGGGCGAGGAGCAGATCCTGCTCGGCATTACCCCTGGCCGCATCACCCCGCTGCATGTACTCAAGACCCCGGTGGATGCGGTCAAGACCGAAGCCGCCACGCCAGAATTCGCCCAGCGCCTGATGGAATTGCTGGGCAAGGATCAGAAGGATAAGAAGTAATGCGCGTTTTCTTGACGCTCATGCTGTTGCTGGCCGCGCCGATGGCCCTGGGCGCCGACCCGTTGTCGATCCCGGCGATTACCCTGGGCACCAACGCGGCGGGCGCGCAGGAATATTCGGTCAGCCTGCAGATCCTGCTGATCATGACGGCGCTGAGTTTTATCCCGGCGTTCGTCATGCTGATGACCAGCTTTACGCGGATCATCATTGTGTTCTCGATCCTGCGCCAGGCCCTGGGCCTGCAGCAGACACCGTCGAACCAGATCCTCACCGGTATGGCGCTGTTTTTGACGCTGTTCATTATGGCGCCGGTGTTCGACAAGGTGAACCAGCAAGCCCTGCAACCTTACCTGGCGGAAAAGCTCACGGCTCAGGATGCGATCGACAAGGCCCAGGGCCCGATCAAGGACTTCATGCTGTCGCAAACCCGCTCCAGCGACCTTGAGCTGTTCATGCGCCTGTCCAAGCGCACCGACATCGCCACCCCGGACCAGGCGCCGCTGACCATCCTGGTACCGGCGTTTGTCACTTCTGAATTGAAGACCGCGTTCCAGATCGGCTTCATGATCTTCATCCCGTTCCTGATCATCGACCTGGTGGTGGCGAGCGTGCTGATGGCCATGGGTATGATGATGCTGTCGCCTTTGATCATCTCGTTGCCTTTCAAGATCATGCTGTTTGTGCTGGTGGACGGCTGGGCGCTGATTATCGGCACCCTGGCCGGCAGTTTCGGAGGGGTATAGCGCCATGACCCCAGAAGTCGCCGTCGACTTGTTCCGTGAAGCGCTGTGGCTGACCACCCTGATGGTCGCCGTGCTGGTGGTGCCGAGCCTGTTGGTCGGCCTGCTGGTGGCGATGTTCCAGGCCGCCACCCAGATCAACGAACAGACCTTGAGCTTCCTGCCGCGCCTGCTGGTGATGCTGGTGACCCTGATTGTCGCCGGCCCGTGGCTGGTGCAAACCTTCATGGAATACATCCTGCAGTTGTACGGCAGTATTCCGCAGTTGATCGGCTGAGCCGATGCAATCCTTGCTGGCCTTGACCGACACCCAGATCAGTACCTGGGTGGCCTCGTTCATCCTGCCGCTGTTTCGCGTCACGGCTATGCTGATGGCCATGCCGGTGTTCGGCACCACCCTGGTACCGCGTCGCGTGCGCCTGTATTTCGCGGTGGCGATCACCGTGGTGATCGTGCCTGGCCTGCCGCCGATGCCGCCGGTGAACGCCCTCGACCTGAGCGCCTTGCTGCTGATTGCCGAACAGATCCTGATCGGCGCCATGCTGGGGTTTTCCCTTACGTTGTTCTTCCAGGCGTTTGTGATCGCCGGGCAAATCATCTCGATCCAGATGGGCATGGGCTTTGCGTCCATGGTCGACCCTACCAACGGTGTGTCGGCGGCGGTGATCGGGCAGTTTCTGACCATGCTGGTGACCTTGCTGTTTCTGGCCATGAACGGTCATCTGGTGGCGTTCGAAGTGTTGACTGAAAGCTTCACCACCTTGCCGGTGGGCTCGGGGTTGGTGGTCAACCATTTCTGGGAACTGGTGGGGCGCCTCGGTTGGGTGTTGGGCGCAGCGCTGTTGCTGGTGCTGCCGGCGATCACCGCGCTGCTGGTGGTCAATATCGCGTTTGGCGTGATGACCCGTGCGGCGCCGCAACTGAACATCTTCTCGATTGGTTTCCCCTTGACCCTGGTGCTGGGCATGGGGATTTTCTGGGTCGGCCTGGCTGACATTCTCAATCAGTATCAACCGCTGGCGAGCGAAGCCTTGCAGTTCTTACGTGATCTGGCACGGGCGCGCTGAGCCATGGCCGAGAGCGAGAGTGGTCAGGACAAAACAGAAGACCCCACGGAGAAACGTAAAAAGGACTCCAGGGAAAAGGGCGAGATCGCGCGCTCCAAAGAGCTCAACACCTTCGCCACCATGATCGCCGGCGCAGGCGCCTTGCTGATCTACGGCGGTGGCCTGGCGCTGGACCTGCTGGAGATGATGAAACACAACTTCAGCCTGCCGCGCGACGTGTTGCTCAACCCCGATGCCATGGCCCAGTACCTGCTGCACTCGGGCAAGATCGCGCTGCTGGCGGTGCAGCCGATCCTGATCACCTTGCTGCTGGCGGCGCTGATCGGCCCGGTGGCCCTGGGCGGCTGGCTGTTTGCGGCGGGCAGCATGGCGCCCAAGTTCAGCCGCATGAACCCGGGGGCGGGGCTCAAGCGCATGTTTTCGGTCAAGGCCCTGGTGGAATTGCTCAAGGCCCTGGCCAAGTTTTTCCTGATTCTGTTCGTGGCCTTGGCGGTGTTGTCGTCCGACATCGACGATTTGCTGCGCATCGCCCATGAGCCGCTGGAGTCTGCGATCATCCACAGTGTGCAGGTGGTGGGTTGGAGCGCGCTGTGGATGGCGCTCGGGCTGATCCTGATCGCCGCCGTGGATGCGCCGATCCAGCTGTGGGAAAGCCACAAGAAACTGCTGATGACCAAGCAGGAAGTGCGCGACGAGCACAAGGACCAGGAAGGCCGCCCCGAGGTCAAGCAGCGCATCCGCCAGCTGCAGCGGGAAATGTCCCAGCGCAAGATGATGGCCTCGGTGCCCGACGCCGACGTGATCATCACCAACCCGACCCACTACGCCGTGGCCCTCAAGTACGACCCCGAGAAGGGCGGCGCGCCGATGCTGCTGGCCAAGGGCAGCGACTTTACCGCGTTGAAGATCCGCGAAATCGCCGTGGCCAACGACATCCTGTTATTGGAGTCGCCAGCGCTGGCGCGCTCGATTTTCTACTCCACCGACCTGGACCAGGAAATCCCGGCCGGCTTGTACCTGGCCGTTGCGCAGGTGTTGGCCTACGTTTACCAGATCCGCCAATACCGCGCCGGCAAGGGCAAGCGGCCTGATCCGCTCAAAGACCTGCCGATCCCGCCAGACCTGCGCCGCGATTCCTAGTAGGAGCGAGCTTGCTCGCGAAAAACTCACCGTCGCCGCGTTCATCCTGACTTCCCGCGTTATCGTTACCCACCTTCGCGAGCAAGCTCGCTCCTACAACCTGTCAACTTTGACAGTAGCCATTACGCCGCCTTCACTGTTTGATACAGCGATGAGACGCGCAACCGTGCGCGGCTCGGGAGGCGGTGATGGATAGGGGTACGGTCAAGTGGTTTGATGCGGTCAAAGGCATCGGCTTTATTGCCCGGGATCGCGATGGCAACCCGGTTGCCGTCCAATCGGCAGGCACGCAATGCAGTGACCTGCCACCCAATCCTCCCAAGCTGCGAAAACCCCGCAAACGCAAGAAATCATCGGATGCATGAATCGCTTGCTGTTCCACCGTTACCACCCATCGGCAGCTCGCGTCTACCTGTCAACTCTGACAGTAGCCAAAGGATGTTTCCCGTTGTTTTATGGATGAACCAAACACTGCACGTATGTAGTCAACGAGAGGCAGGGAGAGCGGGATTGGAAGAGGTCAAAGGGAAAGTCAAATCCTACGACTGGATCAGGGGCGATTGGCTGATTGAATTGGAGGAGGGGGCAGAAGAGGTATTTATCAATCGCAAGGATTGGCGTTGGATGGCGCTGTCGGTGGGGATGCAACTGAGCTTTCAAATGGTCCATCGGCCCAAAGGCATCTATGCGGTGCCCGTCAGGGTGCATCATCGAGGTGGGTTGGGTTCTGAATAAGGGTAAGGAGAGCGGAAATGCCAAAGGGTACTGTGAAGTGGTTTAACGCGGAGAAGGGGTTTGGTTTTATTACCCCGGAGGGTGGAGGGGCGGACGTGTTCGCCCATCACTCGGCAATTGCGTCGAGTGGGTTTCGATCTTTGGAAGAAAACCAAAAAGTAGAGTATGACCTTACACAAGGTCCAAAAGGCCCACAGGCTGAGAATATACGGCCAACTTAGAAACGGAATAACCGCTTGATCGTTCCCCCGCTCCCGCGTGGGAATGCATTGCGTGACGCTCTGCATACCCTTGCGCAGAGCTCAAGTCGTGTTGGATGAAGGGACAGAAGAGGTATTTATCAATCGCAAGGATTGGCGCCAGACGGCGCTGGCGGTGGGGATGCGTGTGAGGTTTCAAATGGTCCTTCGGCCCAAGGGCATCTATGCGTTGCCCGTGAGGGGGCATGATCGAGGTGGATTGGGTTCTGAGTAAGGGTAAGGAGAGCGGCAATGGCAATGGTAACGGGTACTGTGAAGTGGTTTAACGCGGAGAAGGGGTTTGGTTTTATTAAGCGTGACGATGGAAGTGCGGACATTTTTGCCCATTTTTCGCAAATCCAATCGGACGGGTTCAAAAGCCTGGATGAAGGTCAGAAAGTAGAATTCGAAGTTTTGCCAGGGACAAAAGGCCCGCAGGCCGTGAATATACGTGCTGTTTAGAAGCGGAATAACCGCTTGATCGTTCCCACGCTCCCGCGTGGGAACGATCGAGCTTCATACCGGTGTGGGGCATTCAGAATGAGTTGAGGAGAAACATCATGGTCACGGGTACGGTCATATTCTTCAATGGCAAATCGGGTTTGATTAGACCAGAGGCAGGTGGGGACGATATATCTGTAAGTGGCACAGAGATTCAAGGCTCAGGCGATAAGGTTCTCACGGAAGGACAAAGGGTGTCGTACGAGCCTGTTCTCGATCCAATAAGTAAAACGTTAGTGGCTACGAAGGTTACGCCGATTTAAGCGTTTGATCGTTCCCGCGCTCCCGCGTGGAAATGCATCGCGTGACGCTCTGCATCACCCTTGCGCAGTGCTCAAGTCGTGCGCCTGGCTCGGGACGCGGAGCGTCCCAGGCGGCATTCCCACGCAGAGCGTGGGAACGATCGAGGGGGCCGCGTTATTCCATCGGCCCAAGGGCATCTATGCGTTGCCCGTGAGGGGGCATGATCGAGGTGGATTGGGTTCTGAGTAAGGGTAAGGAGAGCGGCAATGGCAACGGGTACTGTGAAATGGTTTAACGCGGAGCAGGGGGTTGGTTTTATTAAGCCCGACGATGGAAGTGCGGACGTTTTTGCCCATTTTTCGCAAATCCAATCGGACGGGGACAAAAGCCTGGATGAAGGTCAGAAAGTAGAATTCGAAGTTTTGCCAGGGACAAAAGGCCCGCAAGCCGTAAATATACGTGCTGTTTAGAAGCGGAATAACCGCTTGATCGTTCCCACGCTCCCGCGTGGGAATGCATCGCGTGACGCTCTGCATCACCCTAGCGCAGTGCTCAAGTCGTGCGCCTGGCTCGGGACGCGGAGCGTCCCAGGCGGCATTCCCACGCAGAGCGTGGGAACGATCGAGGGGGCCGCGTTATTCGCTGTTTGCGGTGTCCGTCCTTCCGCCGCCAAGGTGCAGGCGATCAGCCAATAACTGCGCCAGTTCGATCAACTGCGCAACGCCGAGCAATTCCTCTCGTTTCGAACCTTCCAGGTCAAAGGCCAGGTCACAGCTCAAGGCATTGGCCGAAGCGAGCGTTTCGCTGAGGTTGACCAGCAGGTCTTCGCTGCTGATGCCGTCGGCTACGGTAAACAGCCGGGTGGGGGGATTTGGGGCGTGTTTGATCACTGTGAAGCTCCTTTTACTGAAAGGGAGAGGGTGCTTTTGCTCCTAGGTAATCCGGGCCGCGACGCCCGTCCGCTGCGTTTGCAGCGGTGTACGGAGACTAGAGAGCGAGTTTCCTAGGGGCAACCCCAAATCCATGTCGGAAATTTCCTCATCAGTACCGGGTACACACAAATCCAACTGTGGGAGCGGGCTTGCTCGCGAAAGCGGTGGGTCAGTCAGCTTATGTGCCACTGACACTCCGCATTCGCGAGCAAGCCCGCTCCCACAGTTTGAAGTGATTTACACCCGTTGGCCTGGGGCGTTTGTGGGGTTCTGCGGGCCCAAAACCAAAGTTGGAAGGCTTCTTGCAACCCCGCCTCCAAGTCGCCCTCCAGCGTCAAAACTTTGCTTCAAGGACCCGAGGAATACCGGTGGTAGATCGCTCTCAAATGCTCAACACGGCCCGTGGCACCCTGACTGACCTGTCGCGGGGCAATCTGGGTGTGCCGTTGTTGTTGCTGGTGATGCTGGCAATGATGATGTTGCCGATGCCGCCGTTCCTGCTCGACGTGTTCTTTACCTTCAACATTGCCCTGTCCGTCGTCGTGCTGCTGGTGTGCGTGTACGCCCTGCGGCCGCTGGATTTTGCGGTATTCCCGACGATTCTGCTGGTGGCAACCCTATTGCGCCTGGCGCTTAACGTGGCCTCCACGCGGGTGGTGATGCTCCACGGCCAGGATGGCCACGCCGCCGCCGGTAAGGTGATCCAGGCGTTCGGTGAGGTGGTGATCGGCGGTAACTACGTGGTCGGTATCGTGGTGTTCGCGATCTTGATGATCATCAACTTCGTGGTGGTGACCAAGGGCGCTGGGCGGATTTCCGAGGTGAGCGCGCGGTTTACCCTCGATGCCATGCCCGGCAAGCAGATGGCCATCGACGCCGACCTCAACGCCGGCCTGATCGACCAGAACCAGGCCAAGTCGCGCCGCGCCGAAGTCGCCCAGGAGGCCGAGTTCTACGGCTCCATGGACGGTGCCAGCAAGTTCGTGCGCGGTGACGCCATCGCCGGCCTGTTGATCCTGTTCATCAACCTGATCGGCGGCGTGGCCGTCGGTATGTTCCAGCACGGCATGACATTCGGTGATGCCGGCAAGGTCTACGCCTTGCTGACCATCGGTGACGGTTTAGTGGCGCAATTGCCATCACTGTTGTTATCCACAGCGGCGGCCATCATGGTTACCCGTGCTTCGGGCTCCGAAGACATGGGCAAGCAGATCAGCCGGCAGATGTTCGCTTCGCCCAAGGCCCTGGCCGTGGCGGCGGGCATCATGGCGATCATGGGTATCGTGCCGGGCATGCCGCACTTCTCGTTCCTGAGCATGGCGGCCCTGGCGGGTGGCGCGGCCTACCTGTTCTGGAAGAAGCAGAACCAGGTCAAGGTCCAGGCCGAGCAGGAGATTGCCCGTCAGCAGGATCTGCTGCCATCCCCGGCCCGCGCCCAGGAAACCAAGGAGCTGGGCTGGGACGACGTCACGCCCATCGACATGATCGGCCTGGAAGTCGGCTACCGCCTGATCCCGCTGGTCGACCGCAACCAGGGTGGGCAACTGCTGGCGCGGATCAAGGGCGTGCGCAAGAAGCTGTCCCAGGACCTGGGCTTCCTGATGCCCACCGTGCATATCCGCGACAACCTCGACCTGGCCCCCAGCGCCTATCGCCTGACGCTGATGGGGGTGATCCTGGCCGAAGCCGAGATCTACCCGGACCGCGAACTGGCGATCAACCCGGGCCAAGTGTTCGGTACGCTCAACGGCATCACCGCCAAAGATCCGGCTTTCGGCCTGGAAGCGGTGTGGATCGAAGTCAGCCAGCGCAGCCAGGCGCAGTCCCTGGGTTACACCGTGGTGGATGCCAGTACCGTGGTCGCCACGCACCTCAACCAGATTCTCTACAAGCACTCCCACGAGCTGATCGGCCACGAGGAAGTCCAGCAATTGATGGGCTTGCTGGCCAAATCGTCGCCAAAACTGGCCGAAGAGCTGGTGCCGGGCGTGTTGTCGCTGTCGCAGTTGCTCAAGGTGTTGCAAGCGCTGTTGGCCGAACAGGTGCCCGTGCGCGACATTCGCAGCATTGCCGAGGCCATCGCCAACAATGCCGCCAAGAGTCAAGATACTGCCGCTCTGGTGGCGGCGGTGCGTGTCGGCGTGTCCCGCGCAATCGTGCAAAGCATTGTAGGCACTGAGTCCGAGCTGCCTGTGATCACCTTGGAACCCAGGTTGGAACAAATATTGCTCAATAGTATTCAGAAGGCAGGGCAAGGCCAGGAAGAGGGCGTTTTACTGGAGCCAAGCATGGCTGAAAAGCTGCAGCGTTCGTTGATCGACGCCGCACAGCGCCAGGAAATGCAGGGCAACCCGGTGATCCTGCTGGTGGCCGGCCCGGTTCGCGCGATGTTGTCGCGGTTTGGACGCCTGGCTGTACCGAATTTGCACGTGTTGGCTTACCAGGAAATTCCTGACAATAAGCAAGTGACTATCGTCGCGACAGTTGGGCCCAATGGCTGAGGTAGTGGGTTATGCAAGTTAAGCGTTTTTTCGCCGCCGATATGCGTCAGGCCATGAAATTGGTCCGCGATGAGCTGGGCGCCGATGCCGCGATTATCGGTAACCGTCGGATTGCCGGCGGTGTCGAGCTGACGGCTGCCCTGGATTACACCCCCCAGGCGCTGGCCCCGCGCGTGCCGAACATGGAACTCGAAGACGAGCTGCGCAAGACCGCCTCGCGCATTGTGTCGGCCCAGGCTGAACTGAGCATGCGTGGCGACAGCGATGCCAGCACCAATCGCCAGTTGTTCGCCGGCCTGCCGCTGACCGCTGCCGAGCCGCTGGTTGAACCCACCTTTGTCGAACCGCCGCGTCCTGCAGCGCCTGCCCCGGCTGCCGCAGTTGACCAGCGCGTGATCGACTCGATGCGTTTTGAACTCAACGGCCTGCGTGAATTGCTCGAAGTGCAGCTGGGCTCGCTGGCCTGGACCCAACTGCAAGGCAGCAAGCCGCAGCAAGCCAACCTGTGGCGTCGCCTGCAGCGCATCGGCCTGTCCGGCCCGTTGTCCCGCGACCTGCTGGCCTTGACCGCCGAAGTCGAAGAGCCCCGCCAAGCCTGGCGCATGCTGCTGGCGCACTTGGCGCGCATGATCGCCACGCCGGAAATCGAACCCCTGGAAGAGGGCGGTGTGATCGCCATGGTCGGCCCCGCCGGCATGGGCAAGACCACCACCCTGGCCAAGCTGGCCGCCCGTTATGTGCTCAAGTACGGCGCACAGAATATTGCGCTGGTGAGCATGGACAGCTACCGCATCGGCGCCCAGGAGCAGCTCAAGACCCTGGGCCGCATCCTCAACGTGCCGGTGACCCATGTCGACCCGGGCCAGTCCCTGGCCAATGCCCTCGAGCCGTTGCTGCGCAAGCGCGTGGTGTTGATCGACACCGCCGGCCTGCAAGCCAGCGATCCGGCGCTGCGCATGCAGCTCGAAAGCCTGGCCGGGCGTGGCATCAAGTCAAAAAATTACCTGGTGCTTGCAACCACCAGCCAGAAACAGGTTCTTACCGCTGCTTATCACAGTTACAAGCGTTGCGGCCTGGCCGGCTGCATCCTCACCAAGCTCGACGAAACCGCGAGCCTGGGCGAGGTATTGAGCTTGGCCATCAGCCATGAATTACCGGTTGCCTACCTCACCGACGGGCCGCGGATCCCGGATGATCTGCATCTGCCGCGCCGTCATCAGTTGGTCAGCCGTGCCGTGAGTGTGCAAATGCAAGACGAGCCTAGCGAGGAAGCGATGGCCGATATGTTCGCCGACCTTTACCACCACCCGGCTAAACGGGTGGGTTGAGGCAGGATGAACACCGTGAAATGTACCTACATCGATGGTCTGCAAGCGATTCACGCGGCCAAGCCATGTAGCCTGCGTCTAAGCAAGACAAGGTAAAGAAATAAAATGGGCAGCATGCATCCCGTACAGGTGATCGCGGTGACCGGCGGCAAAGGTGGCGTCGGGAAAACTAACGTGTCAGTGAATTTGTCCCTGGCCCTGGCAGAGCTTGGCCGTCGCGTCATGCTGCTGGATGCTGACCTGGGCTTGGCGAACGTGGACGTTCTGCTGGGGCTGACACCCAAACATACCCTGGCCGATGTGATCGAGGGCCGCTGTGAGCTGCGCGACGTGCTGCTCCAGGGCCCCGGAGGCATTCGCATCGTGCCGGCGGCCTCGGGCACCCAGAGCATGGTGCACCTGAGTCCCGCGCAGCATGCCGGCTTGATCCAGGCGTTCAGCGACATTGGTGACAACCTCGACGTGCTGGTGATCGACACCGCCGCCGGCATCGGCGAATCCGTGGTCAGCTTTGTGCGCGCAGCGCAAGAAGTGCTGCTGGTGGTGTGCGACGAACCCACCTCGATCACCGATGCCTACGCACTGATCAAACTGCTTAACCGTGACTACGGCATGAACCGCTTTCGCGTGCTGGCCAACATGGCCCAGAGCCCGCAGGAAGGGCGCAACCTGTTCGCCAAGTTGACCAAGGTCACGGATCGCTTCCTCGATGTGGCTTTACAATACGTCGGCGCAGTTCCCTATGACGAGTGTGTGCGCAAGGCCGTGCAAAAGCAGCGTGCGGTCTATGAAGCGTTCCCTCGTTCGAAATGCGCACTGGCGTTCAAGGCCATTGCCCAGAAGGTCGATACCTGGCCATTGCCTGCCAACCCGCGCGGGCATCTGGAGTTTTTCGTCGAGCGATTGGTGCATCAGACGAGCGCAGGACCGGTGCTATGACATCCAGCGGCTACAACCTTTACAAAAAGTCGGCACGTGACAGCCAGGGCGAATTGATCGAGCGCTATGCGCCGCTGGTCAAGCGCATTGCCTATCACCTGTTGGCGCGCCTGCCCGCGAGTGTGCAGGTTGAAGACTTGATCCAGGCCGGCATGATCGGCCTGCTTGAAGTCTCAACCAAATACGACGCCAGCAAGGGCGCCAGTTTCGAAACGTATGCGGGTATCCGTATCCGTGGCGCGATGCTCGATGAAGTGCGTAAAGGCGATTGGGCGCCGCGTTCGGTACACCGCAATACCCGCATGGTCAGTGATGCAATTCGTGCAATTGAAGCAAAAACCGGTCGTGACGCTAAAGATCATGAAGTTGCGGCCGAACTCCAATTGAGTCTCGACGATTACTACGGGATTTTGAACGATACCTTGGGCAGCCGCCTGTTCAGTTTCGACGACCTTTTACAGGACGGCGAACACGAAGGGCTGCACGAGGACGGCGCGAGCGCGCATACGGAGCCGTCGCGCGACCTGGAAGACGAACGTTTCCAGGGCGCGTTGGCCGATGCAATCGCCAATCTGCCGGAGCGTGAGCGGCTGGTGCTGGCGCTGTACTACGACGAAGAGCTGAACCTCAAGGAAATCGGTGAGGTCCTGGGGGTCAGCGAATCGCGTGTCAGCCAGTTGCATAGCCAGTGCGCAGCCCGCTTGCGGGGGCGATTGGCCGAGTGGCGCGCGCGCTGACAGGCAGTGTGGGGACACTGCAGACGCTACCGTGAAACCGCAGGGTTTTGCGGGTGAGTACCGTGGTGCCCTGGGCAGTCCTTTTTGTGTAACGCCTGTTGATTGAAATGGCGCGTCCAGGTGCTGGGCGCGTTTAAGACTGCTTGGAGGTCGAATTGGACAAGAACATGAAAATCCTCATCGTTGATGACTTCTCAACGATGCGGCGGATCATTAAAAACCTGTTGCGTGACCTTGGGTTCACCAACACGGTCGAGGCGGATGACGGCCTGACGGCCATTCCGATTCTCAACAGCGGGAGCATCGACTTTCTGGTGACCGACTGGAACATGCCGGGCATGACCGGTATCGACCTGCTGCGCCACGTGCGCGCCGATGAAAAACTGCGCAGCCTGCCTGTGCTGATGGTGACCGCCGAAGCCAAGCGTGAACAGATCATCGAAGCCGCCCAAGCCGGGGTCAACGGTTACGTGGTCAAGCCATTCACGGCACTGGCCTTGAAAGAGAAGATCGAGAAAATCTTCGAACGCATCCACGGCTAATGCCATCGCGGGGGAGCTATGGAGCATAACGAAACGTCACAGGGCGACTTTGAGTCGACCCTGAAAAAACATGCTCACCAGTTGGTCGACAGCCTGGAAAAAGGCCAGTTCGCCGATGCGGTGCAGTTGATCCATGAGCTTAACCAGACCCGTGACCGCGGCCTGTACCAGGAAGTGGGCAAGCTCACACGCGAGCTGCACAGCGCAATCGTCAATTTCCAGATTGACCCGCGCATGCCCCAGGCCGAAGAAATTTCCCAGATCACCGATGCCACCGAGCGCCTGTCCTATGTGGTCAGGCTGACCGAGGCGGCGGCCAACCGCACCATGGACCTGGTGGAAAACGCCACGCCCCTGGTCAACGGCATGGCCACCGAAGCCCAGGCCTTGAGCCAGGACTGGGGCCGCTTCATGCGCCGTGAAGTCGGTGCTGAAGAGTTTCGTGAATTGGCGCGTCGCGTCGACGGGTTTCTGTCACGCAGCGAACAGGAAAACCGCACGGTGGCCAGCAACCTCAACGACATCCTGCTGGCCCAGGATTACCAGGACCTTACCGGCCAGGTGATCAAGCGCGTGACCCAGTTGGTCACCGAAGTGGAAAGCAACTTGCTCAAATTGGTGCTGATGGCCGGCCAGGTCGATCGTTTTGCCGGCATCGAACATGACCGCGAAGCGATCCTCTCGGAAAAAGATCCACAAAAACATCTCGCCAAGGGTGAAGGTCCGCAGATTCATGCCGATAAACGTGAAGACGTTGTGTCAGGTCAGGATGACGTAGATGACCTGTTATCCAGTTTAGGCTTCTAAGGAGCACCCACATGAGCTTCGGCGCCGATGAAGAAATCCTTCAGGATTTCCTTGTAGAGGCCGGCGAAATTCTAGAGCAACTGTCCGAACAACTGGTCGAGCTGGAAAGCCGACCGGATGATGCGAACCTGCTCAATGCAATTTTTCGCGGTTTTCACACTGTAAAAGGGGGCGCCGGCTTCCTCCAGCTCCATGAGCTGGTGGAGTGCTGTCACATCGCCGAGAACGTGTTCGACATCCTGCGCAAGGGTGAGCGTCACGTCGACTCGGAACTGATGGACGTGATTCTCGAAGCACTGGATGCGGTCAACGGCATGTTCAGCCAAGTGCGTGAACGTGCACCGATCACTGCCGCAACGCCGGAATTGCTGGCCGCCCTGGCGCGCCTGGCAGAACCTGCCGACACCGCGGCTGCGCCGGTGGTCGAGGCCGCGCCGGAGCCGGTGGCGCAAGCCGAGCCGGACGTGACCGACAGCGAGTTCGAACAACTGCTCAACTCCCTCAGCGCGGTCAAGGCCCAAGCGGAATCGCCGGTGCAGCCTGCCGCGACGCCGAGCAGTGAAGACATTACCGACGCTGAGTTCGAGTCGTTGCTCGACCAGTTGCACGGCAAAGGCCAGTTCGCAGCAGATGCCGTGGCACCGCCTGCCGCAGCGCCAGAAGCGCCCGCTGCCAACGCCAGCACCGACATTACCGACGACGAATTCGAGGCACTGCTCGACCAACTGCATGGCAAAGGCACCTTTGTGGCCCAAGCCCTGCCCGAGGTGGCGGCGACTGCCGCCGCAGCGCCAGCGGCCAGCGCAGCGCCGGCCGGTGACGGGTTGATCTCCGATCACGAATTCGAAGCCCTGCTCGACGAGTTGCACGGCAAAGGCAAGTTCAGCGAAGTGGCCCCGGCCGCTGCCGCTCAGGTAGCAGCGCCAGCCGCTGCCACTGCGGCACCGGTTGCAGCCAAACCTGCGCCGGCTGCCAAGCCTGCAGCTGCCGCCGCCCCGGCCCCTGCGCGTGCAGCGTCGCCGGCAGCAGCGGAAAAGCCCGCCAGCGAAGCCGAGACCACCGTGCGCGTGGATACCGCGCGCCTGGACGACATCATGAACATGGTGGGCGAACTGGTGCTGGTGCGTAACCGCCTGGTGCGCCTGGGCCTGAACAGCGGCGACGAAGCCATGCAGAAGGCCGTGTCGAACCTCGACGTGGTCACCGCCGACCTGCAAACCGCAGTGATGAAAACGCGGATGCAGCCGATCAAGAAAGTCTTCGGCCGTTTCCCGCGTCTGGTTCGCGACCTGGCACGCCAGCTCAAGAAAGAAATCAACCTGGAACTGGTGGGCGAAGAAACCGACCTCGACAAAAACCTTGTCGAGGCCCTGGCCGACCCGCTGGTCCACTTGGTGCGCAACGCGGTCGACCACGGCGTAGAAACCCCGGAAGAACGTGAAGCCGCCGGCAAGTCGCGCAACGGCAAAGTGATTTTGGCGGCAGAGCAAGAGGGCGACCACATCCTGCTGTCGATCACCGATGACGGCAAAGGCATGGACCCGACCATCTTGCGCAATATCGCGGTCAAGCGCGGCGTGATGGACAAGGACGCCGCCGACCGCCTGAGCGACACCGAGTGCTACAACCTGATCTTCGCCCCGGGCTTTTCGACCAAGACCGAGATCTCCGACGTGTCCGGGCGTGGCGTGGGCATGGACGTGGTGAAGACCAAGATCAGCCAGCTCAACGGCTCGATCAATATCTACTCGACCAAGGGCCAAGGCTCCAAGATCGTCATCAAGGTGCCTTTGACCCTGGCGATCATGCCGACCCTGATGGTGATGCTGGGCAACCAGGCCTTCGCCTTCCCGCTGGTCAACGTCAACGAGATCTTCCACCTCGACCTGTCGCGCACCAATGTGGTGGACGGCCAGGAAGTGGTGATCGTGCGCGACAAAGCATTGCCGCTGTTCTACCTCAAGCGTTGGCTGGTGGCCTCGGCTGCCCACGAAGAACAGCGCGAGGGCCATGTGGTGATTCTGTCCGTGGGCACCCAGCGCATCGGCTTTGTGGTCGACCAACTGGTGGGCCAGGAAGAGGTGGTGATCAAGCCTTTGGGCAAGATGCTGCAGGGCACCCCAGGCATGTCGGGCGCAACCATCACGGGTGACGGTCGCATCGCACTGATTCTCGATGTTCCGAGCATGCTCAAGCGTTACGCCGCACGGCGTATTTGATTCTGGTGGGGCAGGGCGGTCATGCCCGCCCCGCCTAACGGAGTGTTTATGGCAGTCAAGGTCCTGGTGGTGGACGATTCGGGTTTCTTCCGCCGCCGCGTCTCGGAAATTCTTTCCGCTGATCCAACGATCCAGGTGGTCGGTACGGCCACTAACGGCAAAGAGGCGATCGATCAAGCCATTGCCTTGAAGCCAGACGTGATCACCATGGACTACGAGATGCCGATGATGGATGGCATCACGGCCGTGCGCCACATCATGCAACGCTGCCCCACACCGGTATTGATGTTTTCCTCGCTGACTCACGAAGGCGCGCGGGTCACCCTCGACGCCTTGGATGCCGGCGCGGTGGATTTTTTGCCGAAGAATTTCGAAGACATCTCGCGCAACCCCGACAAGGTCAAGCAGATGCTGTGCGAGAAGGTGCACAGCATTTCCCGCAGTAACCGTCGCAGCCTGTTCAGCACACCCGCGCCAGCCCCCACGCCTGCGCCCGCAGCAGCGGCGCCGACGTCGTCGTTTGCGCGCCCGGCGCCTGCGCCCGTGGCCCGGCCTGCGGTAGCGCCGGTACGTGCTGCCGCGCCGAGTGCCCATTCGCCCGCGCCCAAGCGCAAGGCTTACAAGCTGGTCGCCATCGGCACCTCCACTGGCGGCCCGGTGGCCTTGCAGCGGGTGTTGACCCAACTGCCGGCCAACTTCCCGGCGCCGATTGTGCTGGTGCAGCACATGCCGGCGGCGTTCACCAAAGCCTTCGCCGAGCGCCTGGACAAGCTGTGCCGCATCACCGTCAAGGAAGCCGAGGATGGCGACATCCTGCGTCCTGGCCTGGCCCTGCTAGCGCCGGGCGGCAAGCAGATGATGGTGGACGGGCGTGGCGCGATCAAAATCCTGCCGGGCGATGAGCGCCTGAACTACAAGCCGTGCGTGGACATCACCTTCGGTTCTGCAGCCAAGTCCTATGGCGACAAAGTTCTGGCGGTGGTGCTCACCGGCATGGGCGCCGATGGCCGTGAAGGCGCGCGCCTGCTCAAGCAGGGCGGCAGCGCTATCTGGGCCCAGGATGAAGCCAGTTGCGTGATCTATGGCATGCCCATGGCGATCGTCAAGGCAGACCTGGCCGATGCGGTCTACAGCCTGGACGACATCGGCAAGCACCTGGTGGAGGCCTGCCTCTGATGGATGTGTTGAGCCTGATCGGCATCACCATGGCGTTTGTCGCCATCATTGGTGGCAACTACCTGGAAGGCGGCCACCTCGGCGCCTTGGCCAACGGCCCGGCAGCGCTGATCGTGATCGGTGGCACCGTGGGTGCGGCGTTGTTGCAGTCGCCCCTGAGCTCGTTCAAGCGTGCCATGCAGATTCTGGTGTGGATCATTTTTCCGCCACGGGTCGACCTGGCAGGCGGCATCGACCGCGTGGTCAATTGGAGCCTCACCGCTCGCAAGGAAGGCCTGCTGGGCCTGGAAGGCGTGGCCGATGCCGAGCCTGACAGCTACGCGCGCAAGGGCCTGCAACTGTTGGTCGATGGCGCCGAGCCGGAAGCGATCCGCAGCATTCTCGAAGTGGATTTCTACACCCAGGAAAGCCGTGACATCAATGCGGCCAAAGTCTTTGAAAGCATGGGCGGCTACGCGCCGACCATCGGCATTATCGGTGCGGTGATGGGCCTGATCCATGTGATGGGCAACCTGGCCGACCCTTCGCAACTGGGCAGCGGCATTGCCGTGGCGTTTGTCGCCACCATCTACGGCGTGGCCAGTGCCAACCTGGTGTTGCTGCCGGTGGCCAGCAAGCTCAAGTCGATTGCCATGCGCCAGTCGCGTTATCGCGAAATGTTGCTTGAAGGCATCCTGTCGATCGCCGAAGGCGAAAACCCGCGCTCCATCGAATTGAAGCTTCAGGGCTTCATGGATTGATGCACATGAGCACCCGCACCCCCGTAGGAGCGAGCTTGCTCGCGAAGAACCCGAGAGCGCCGCGTGCATTCGGCATGCCCACGTTTTCGTTAACGATCTTCGCGAGCAAGCTCGCTCCTACAGTGGGGTGGGTGAGTGGGGGGGAGTGCCCGTGAGCCGTCGCCGTCGCGAGCCTGAAGAACACGTCAATCATGAGCGTTGGCTGGTGTCCTACGCGGACTTCATCACCTTGCTGTTCGCGTTTTTCGTGGTGATGTACTCGATCTCGTCGATCAACGAAGGCAAGTACAAGATCATTTCCCAGGCGCTGGTCGGTGTATTCAACGATGCCGAGCGGTCGCTCAAGCCGATCCCCATCGGCGAAGAGCGGCCCAAGACCGTGACCCCGGCCAAGCCTCTGGTCAATGACAGTGATGAAACCGCCGCCGGCATCCAAGGCACCAGCGACCCGCTCAAAAGCATCGCCGACGATATCAGTGCTGCTTTTGGCGACTTGATCAGTTCCAACCAGATGACCGTGCGCGGTAATGAGCTGTGGGTGGAGATCGAGTTGAACTCCAGCCTGTTGTTCGCCAGTGCCGATGCGTTGCCCAGTGACCAGGCATTCACCATCATCGACAAGGTCGCGGCGATCCTCAAACCGTTTGAAAACCCGATCCACGTGGAAGGCTTCACCGACAATTTCCCCATCAGCACTGCGCAGTACCCGACCAACTGGGAGCTGTCCTCGGCCCGCGCGTCGAGCATCGTGCGCATGTTGGCCATGCAGGGTGTGAACCCCCAGCGCCTGGCGTCGGTGGGCTATGGTGAATTCCAGCCGGTGGCCAATAACGCCACGGTGGAAGGCCGCGCCCGTAACCGCCGGGTGGTGCTGGTGGTCTCGCGCAACCTGGATGTGCGTCGCAGCTTGACCGGTACCGGCACTGCCAATGCCACCCCGGATGCGGCGTTGAAGCGTGCTGGCACACAAACTGCACCGCCCGTTGTCAAGCCGCCGGTCCGACCGAGTAACGTCAATTCTCCGTCGCCGGCTCAATAACCGTATGCAATGTCTCGGTCGCGCCTGTGCCCGCCGGGAGGAACCAACCGAATGAGAGTCTGGGCAGTTGCCAATCAAAAGGGTGGAGTCGGCAAGACCACCACTTCCATCGCCTTGGCCGGCTTGCTGGCCGAAGCGGGCAAGCGTGTGGTCGTGGTGGACCTGGACCCCCACGGTTCCATGACCAGCTATTTCGGCTACGACCCGGATGCGCTGGAACACAGCTGCTATGACCTGTTTTTGCACAAGGGCAGCGTGCCGGCGGATCTGCCTGGGCAACTGCTGTTGCCCACCAGCAACGACAGTATTTCCCTGCTGCCGTCGAGCACCGCCCTGGCCACCCTGGAGCGCCAGTCGCCAGGCCAGAGTGGCCTGGGCCTGGTGATCGCCAAGACCCTGGCGCAACTGTGGCAGGACTTCGATTACGCGATCATCGACAGCCCGCCGTTGCTCGGCGTGCTGATGGTCAACGCGTTGGCGGCCAGCCAGCAATTGGTGATCCCGGTGCAGACCGAGCACTTGGCGGTCAAGGGCCTGGAGCGCATGGTCAGCACCCTGGCGATGATCAACCGCTCGCGCAAGCAGGCGCTGCCGTTCAGCATCGTGCCCACCTTGTTCGACCGTCGCACCCAGGCGTCCCTCGGCACGTTGCGCGTGTTGCGCGATGCCTACCCGGACACCATCTGGAACGGCTACATCCCGGTGGACACGCGCCTGCGTGACGCCAGCCGTGCCGGGCTCACACCGTCGCAGTTCGACGGCAAGAGCCGTGGCGTGCTGGCCTACCGTGCGTTGCTCAAGCACCTGCTGTCGCAACAGCTTGTGGCGCAGGTGGCGTGATGAACCGTCCTGTCCAATTCAAGACCCGCCCGCAACTGGCACTGGAATCCTACCTGGATGCCTTGCTGCAGGATGCGACGGCCGAAGAAATGCCCGAACCGATTCTGGTACTCGAGCCTGCTGTCGAACCCGACAGCCCGCTGGATGAGTTTCAGCAGGCGGTGATGGAGGAGCAGGCGCGGGATGCGCAGGTGGTGGAGGCGCCCATCGTGGTGCCGAGCGCCCCGGCAGTGGTGGCGCCGCCGGTGGTCGAACCGCTGGTGGACGTGCATCTGCCGCCCAGCATCACCCCGCCGCCGGTGACGGGCGACGGACGCCCATCGTGGGCTGCCGAGCCGTTCGAGTGCCTGCTGTTCGACGTCGCCGGGTTGACCCTGGCGGTGCCGTTGGTGTGCCTGGGCTCGATCTACTCCCTGGAAGGCCAGGAGCTGACGCCGCTGTTCGGGCAGCCGGAGTGGTTCCTCGGCATCCTGCCCAGCCAGGCCGGCAACCTCAAGGTGCTGGACACGGCGCGCTGGGTGATGCCCGACCGCTACCGCGATGATTTTCGCCAGGGCCTGCAATACGTGATCTCGGTGCAGGGCTACGAGTGGGGGCTGGCGGTGCATCAAGTCAGCCGCTCGTTGCGCCTGGACCCCAATGAAATCAAATGGCGCAGCCATCGCGGCCAGCGGCCGTGGTTGGCGGGCACTGTGATCGAACACATGTGCGCGTTGCTGGATGTCGCCGAACTGGCCGAGTTGATCGCCAGCGGTGCGGTGAAGGCAATGCCGCAGAACAAACGCAGTTGATTGAACAATAAGGGCCGTGCGGTTGCGCGGCCCACTTGCACACACGCCGTCGATAGCGGCATTTGAAGGGGTCAGATGAATGAACAAGTCAGCGTCCGCACAAGGTTTGGATGATCCGATCCTGCAATGGGTGACCTTCAAGCTGGACAACGAAACCTACGGCATTAACGTGATGCGCGTGCAGGAAGTGCTGCGCTACACCGAGATCGCCCCGGTTCCAGGCGCGCCAAGCTACGTGCTGGGCATCATCAACCTGCGCGGCAACGTGGTGACGGTGATCGACACCCGCCAGCGGTTCGGCCTGGACACGGTTGAAGTCAGCGACAACACCCGTATCGTGATCATCGAGGCCGACAAGCAAGTGGTCGGGATCCTGGTCGACAGCGTGGCCGAGGTGGTTTACCTGCGCCAATCGGAAGTGGAAACCGCACCGAACGTCGGTAACGAAGAGTCGGCCAAGTTCATCCAGGGCGTGTGCAACAAGAACGGCGAACTGCTGATTCTGGTTGAGCTGGACAAGATGATGAGTGAAGAAGAGTGGTCGGAACTGGAGAGCATCTGATTGTTCCTTGAGGCAGCGGTGATTGTCCTGGCCCTGTTGTGGGCCGGGACCTTGGCGTTTGTGCTGCGCTATGTGCGCCAGCAGCGGGAGTTGGCCTTGCAACAGGCCGAGCGCGATGCGGTGCGTGACCGGCGCATTCTGGAGCTGGTCAAGCGCGTTGATCATTACCAGCAAAGTGCGGTGCGGGTGGGGGATGAGGTGCATGAACTGCGTGCGATTCTTGCGCCGTTGCCGGACAGGTTGGTGCAGTTGGAGCAGCGTGATCCGTCGAACCTGTCGTTTGCCCAGGCGGCCAAGCTGGTTGGCATGGGGGCGACGGTGGATGAGCTGACCCAGTCGTGTGGGTTGACTCAGGCTGAGGCGCAGTTGATGAGCAAGTTGCACAAGGGCTGATTGGGGCTGGGCTTGCTTGGATCAAGTGGGAGCTGGCTTGCCTGCGATGACGGCCTACCAGCCGACACCTATCCACCTGACACCCCACCCTCCAACTGTGGGAGCTGGCTTGCCTGCGATGACGCCCTGACAGCCGACGCCTATCTACCTGACACCCAACGATCCAACTGTGGGAGCGGGCTTGCTCGCGAAGGCGGCCTGACAGGCGACACAGTTGGATTGTGTGCATATCCATTCCTGCGGTAACGGCCACTTAGGGTTCCGCCCTGACGGCGGCTCACTTTTGAAAAGCGCAAAAGTAAGCAAAACGCTCTTGCCCCACCACTCGGCACCTCGCTTGGGCTCGGTGTGCCCGAACACAGGCTTGAATCCGTGGGCCGCCGCCACGCGCCATCCATGGCGCGGGGCGGCTAACCCGGCGTCCTGCCGGGTTACCCACGAATTCAAGCCTGCGTTCGGCCAGCGTGGTTTAACGGGGCGCCTAAGATCAAAAGCAGATCAAGAGCGGCTCGCTTCGCATCGTGGTTACCTTTGGGTGGCAGGTTTGAGATGTTTGTCGATTGAGCCGCCGCCATCGCAGGCAAGCCAGCTCCCACAGGTTGATTTGTGTCCTTCAATCAATTTTCTTCAGCCCACAGACTTTTCC
Source organism: Pseudomonas salmasensis (assembly GCF_014268375.2). Lineage (NCBI taxonomy): Bacteria > Pseudomonadati > Pseudomonadota > Gammaproteobacteria > Pseudomonadales > Pseudomonadaceae > Pseudomonas > Pseudomonas salmasensis. The sequence goes on along the minus strand of NZ_CP077083.1, from coordinate 1,643,834 downwards.
GGTGCCCCAAGGGTCAACATCCTTCATGCACCTTTGACCCAGGAGATTCCCTCAAATGACCGCCCCCAAAGCCCTGTTGATCCTCCACGGCAAACAAGCCCTCAACGAGGATGTGCGCGCTGCCGTGCTGGCGCGGCGGGAGCAGGGTGGGGAGTTGGCCGTGCGGGTGACGTGGGAGGGCGGCGATGCTCAGCGTCTGGTCAATGAGGCCTTGGCCGCGGGCTACACCCACATCATTGCCGGCGGTGGCGATGGCACCCTGCGTGATGTGGCTGAAGCCATGGCCCATGCCAACACTGATGCCAGCCTGGTGCTGATGCCCCTGGGCACCGCCAATGATTTCGCCAAGGCGGCCGGCGTGCCGTTGGAGCCGGCTGGCGCCCTGGCCTTGCTGGACGTGCAGCCCAGGGCCATCGACCTTGGCCAGGTGGGTGGGCAGATTTTCCTGAATATGGCCACCGGTGGGTTTGGTAGCCAGGTCACCGCCAATACCTCCGAAGATTTGAAGAAGGTTTTGGGCGGTGCTGCTTACCTGTTTACCGGTTTAACCCGCTTCAGTGAATTGAAAGCCGCCTATGGTGAATTGGAAGGCCCGGATTTTCACTGGAAAGGCGAGTTGCTCGCACTGGGCATCGGTAACGGTCGCCAGGCTGGTGGCGGGCATGTGTTGTGCCCTGGTGCATTGGCTGATGACGGGCTGCTGGATGTCAGCATTCTGCCGGCGCCGCAGGAAGTGGTTGGCACGCTGCGTGAGTTGATGAATAACGGCTGGGGCCTGGACACCATGTTCGTGCGCGCACGCCTGCCGTGGGTGAAGATCAAGGTGGCGCAAGGCTTGTACATCAACCTCGACGGTGAGCCGCTGGAAGGCGACGACCTGCATTTCGAGGCGCTGCCTAAGGCCCTGCGTGTGCACTTGCCGCTGGGGGCGCCGTTAGTCGTCCAGGCTGATGATCTGCTCGCGCACGGCAAATAACACCAGGCCCGCCACGTCAAAAATCTGCAAGCGCTTCATGATCTGTGAGCGGTGGGCTTCGACGGTCTTGATGCTCAGGCCCAGGCCGTGGGCAATTTCGCGGGTGGATTTGCCGCGCACGATCAAGCGCAGGATCTCCAGTTGCCGCGCCGTCAGGTTGTGGCTGTGGGCAACAGGCGCGCTCGGGCCCTGGCTGCGGACCAGCGCCTGATTGATCACCGTGTGGGCAATGGCGGGGCTCAGGTAGCGTTCATTGTGACGCAGCGCCTGCAGGGCGTGTTCCAGCTCGTTGGCGGTGGTGTCCTTGAGCAGGTAGCCGTGGGCGCCAGACTCCAGGGCGCGCATGATCATCTCGGGGTCGGTGTGCATCGACAGGATCAGCACCTTGCATTTGGGGTGGGCGCGCTTGAGTTGCTGCAAGGCATCCAGGCCGCCGGTGTGTTTCATTGACAGGTCCAGCAGCACAATGTCGGGCTGCAGGGCGCTGAATGCCTCAAGCAGTTGCGCGCCATCGCTGGCCTCGCCCACCACGGCGTAGCCGGGGATATCCAGGATCAGTGCGCGCACACCGGCGCGGATCAAGGCATGGTCATCGACCAGAAGCAAATTGCAGGTCACTGGAGAACCTTATGGGCACTGGCCCGTTCGAGTGCACGGGGTGCCCAGGGGAAAAGTGCGTGGATGCGTGCGCCTTTGCCCGGCTGGCTGCTGACGGACAAGGTGCCGCCCAACTGAAGGGCCCGTTCGCACATGCCGGCCATGCCCCCCTGGCCTTCCTTGCCGGGGTCGGCGGCAGGTTCGAAGCCCTGGCCGTCATCGCAGATCGTCAGTGACAGCCCTTCAGGCAAGCGTTGCAGGCGCACCAGCAGGTTGTGCGCGTTGGCATGGCGCAGCATGTTGGTGACCGCTTCCTGGGTGATGCGAAAGGCCGCCACGGCCATTTCTTCGGGAATGCCGGTGAGCCGTTGCTGGCACTCCAGGCTCCAGCACACCTGGGTATTTTCCAGGGTCTTGAGCAGGTGCGCGCGCAGGCTCGCTTCCAGCCCCAGGCTTGCCAGTTGGCGCGGGTTGAGGATGGCAGACACGTCGCGCACCTTGGCCAGGGTTTCATTGAGGGTGTTGCACAGCACCGAGCAATGGCTTTGCAGGTCTTGGGGCAGGCGACGCTGCAGCCATTCGCTTTGCAGCTTGGCGGCGGTCAGCAATTGGCCGATGTCATCGTGCAATTCGCGGCTGAGGCGGTGGCGTTCGTTTTCCTGGACTTGCAGCAGGCGGTCGGCCAGTTCCTGGGGCTGGAACTTGATGGCTTTGCGCGAGCGCCACTGGTGCAGGGCTACCACCGCCAATGTGGCCAGGTTGAGCAGCACAATCAGTAACGGCAACGGCGCGCCTTGCAGGTAAACCCATAGGCTGACCAGCAATGAACACAGGCACAGGGCAAGGATGAGGCTGCGCGCATGGCAGTGGGGCACGAACCTTGCGATGAGTGACTTGAGGCTGGCGTACATAGCGGATGGAGCCAATGAGGGTTCACTGCGCGAAGACCGGTCACGGCGGTTGACTGGGCTCTGTCGAGCGTGCGGTGCCGGATCGTGGTTATCCATAATGAAGTTGCTTCATTTCGAGCGGGGCATGGTACCACCCCTGTTACCGTTGGTCGCCTGGCATATTCCTCGGTCGATATATTAACCACGTAAACGCCCTGGCAGCCCGGCCAGCGCTATTGAGTTGTATTAGTTAGCCTGGTTTGTACAATTTTTAAGGTGCTGGCTAATTGATATTTCTTCAAGCTCTGAAAGCGCTTTCATAGTTGGCGTAAAGGGTCGTTTTTAGATAACTCTGATATTAAATACGACCTTTTTTGCTTTAAGACCTCTGCTGTAAACGCGACGGGTGGCCGTAGTCTTTTTGCGGAATCTGCGAAGTCACCGTGGCAATCAGCGAAGTTTGCTCGCTGTCATCCAGGCCCAGTTCTCCGGTACGGATATCAATCAGCTCCAGTTGCCAGGCCAGCAATGTCAGGCAGTCGTGCAACGCATCCAGGGCTTGGTCATGCAGTTGCACCGGGCTCACGGCATTGGCGATCAGGTATTGAATATGCCGGGAGAATTCGCTGATCGCCTGCAGGGCCAGGCCGTCGGCCTTTTCAGCCAGTTTGGCCAGGCTGGTTTTCATGCAGTCGATGGCGTCGCTGTCGTTGCGGATCAAATGCAGGTGGTTCAGGCATTCCTCGGACTTGGCCAGCAGCATTTCGGCTTCCAGCAAAAACTCGGGAAGTGCGGTTTGCCATTCGTTCGCGCTATTCATCATGCAAGTCTCCACAACTTAAGGTCGGGTGATGAGATGTCGCACCGGGTGAATGGCTTAAAACTAGCGCTGAAATACGACTGGGGCGTGTAGGCTGCTTCCGATAATCCAGTAGGACGTTTATTGAAACGCTCACGAATGCCGCCTTTAGCCGCTGTTATGCGAGATGACGCAACTTCAGTTGCCGATACGTGAGTGCCTGAAAGGCCCGTAGACCAAGGGCTTGGGTTGGCAAACAAAAGCCTGACTCCATTCATGCAATGAGAATGGCGTCACATTAATGGCTATTAGATATCGCGAATATCAGGTTGGGCCCGATTGCGCATAGGGGAATCCCTTACAAGGCGGAACCGCGCGCCGATTCGAGTGTCGTGCGGGGTCGTTGTAAGCGTTCTGAAGAGTGAATGCAGTAAAGCATGATGTCAGTGTGACATCAATGTGTTTGCGTGGCATTTTAACAGGGTCAAGGTTTGGCGCTTGCCGCCGATAACCGCCTATACGAACCGCACACCCCTTCAGCGCACACCTGCGTGTACACCAGGAGCTTTCAATGGCCGGCATTCTCGACACGGTAGATCAACGCACGCAATTGGTGGGTGAGAATCGCCTGGAAATTCTCATGTTCCGCCTCTTCGGACGGCAGTTGTTCGCGATCAACGTGTTCAAGGTGCAGGAAGTGCTGCAACTGCCCAAACTGACCCTGATGCCCCAGCGTCATCCCTTTGTTTGCGGCGTGGTCAACCTGCGTGGCCAGACCCTGCCGGTGATCGACCTGTCCCAGGCCATCGGCATGCGGCCTTTGGTGCCGGGCCCTAACAGCACCATTATCGTCACCGAGTACAACCGTTCGGTGCAGGCGTTTCTGGTAGGCGGCGTGGACCGCATCGTCAACATGAACTGGGAAGCCATCCTGCCGCCGCCGACCAGCGCCGGTCGCCAGCACTACCTCACGGCCATCAGCAAGGTCGATGAGCAACTGGTGGAAATCATCGACGTGGAAAAAGTCCTCGCCGAGATCGTGCCCTACAACGCCAAGGTCTCCCGGGACAAACTTGAAGACCCGGTGCTGGAGCGTGCCCGTGGCCGTGAAGTGCTGCTGGTGGATGATTCCAACGTGGCCTTGTCGCAGTTGCGTGACACCCTGGGCCAGTTGGGCGTGAAGATGCACATTGCCAGCGACGGCCTCAAGGCATTGAACATGCTCAAGGCCTGGGCCGACAGCGGTCAGGTGATGACCGACAAACTGCTGATGATCTTCACCGACGCCGAAATGCCCGAGATGGATGGCTACCGTCTCACCACCGAGATCCGCAATGACCCGCGCCTGCGTGGCCTCTACGTGGTGATGCACACCTCGCTGTCGGGCAGCTTCAACGACTCGATGGTCAAGAAGGTCGGCTGCGACAATTTCCTCTCCAAATTCCAGCCGGACAAGCTGGTGGATGTGGTGCGTCAGCGTCTGATGTTGGACGAAATGCCCGCCTGACTTTAGGATGACACTTTGTTTCCTAGGAAGGCAGGCCCATGCTGCGTCTCAGCGCGTTGTACCGTTACCCCTTGAAGTCCGGCAAGGCCCAAGCCTTGCAGCAGATTGGCCTGGATACACTCGGGCTGGACGGGGATCGACGCTGGATGCTGGTGGATGAAGCCAGCGGGCGGTTCCTGACGCAGCGGGCGGTGGCGAAGATGAGCCAGCTCATCGCGTTGTGGAATAGCAGCGGTGGCCTGACCTTGAGTTCGCCGGGCTACGCGCCGCTGGACGTGGCATTGCCTGGCAGCGCCAGCGAACTGCGCGGTGTGACCATCTGGCGTGACACGCTGCGCGTGCCGGATGCTGGCGATGAGGCTGCGGCCTGGGTCAGCGAGTTCATTGGCAAGCCGACGCGCCTGGTGCAACTGCCCCTGGAACGAGCGCGCACCACCGAAGCCGGGTATGGCAAGGATGACGACAAGGTCGGCTTCGCTGACGGCTACCCCTTGCTGTTGATCGGCCAGGGCTCCCTCGACGACCTGTGTACGAAGATCGGCCGCCCAATGGAAATGCTGCGTTTTCGTCCCAACCTGGTGATCGAAGGCGCCGAGGCCTTCGCCGAAGATGGCTGGAAGCGCGTGCGCATCGGCGACGTGGAGTTTCGGGTGGTCAAGCCGTGCTCTCGGTGCATCCTCACCACCATCGACCCCCAGACCGGCGAGCGCAGCCCCGACCGCGAGCCCTTCGCCACGCTGGAAACCTACCGCAAGACCGAAAAGGGCGCGATGTTCGGCCAGAACCTGGTCAACGATGGCTTCGGGCGCCTGGAAGTCGGCATGCCGGTAACGGTGCTGGAATAAAAAAAGCCCGTCTCGTGGGAGACGGGCTTTTGTGTGTGGCGGGTACTGCTTAGCCGCGGTATTCGCACAGGTAAGCGGTGTCCACCGCGACCTTCAACTGGAACTTGCTGTTGGCCGGTACGTGGAACTGGCTGCCGGCGGCGAAGGTTTCCCAGTCGCTGCTCTCAGGCAGCTTCACGGTCAGGGCGCCGGAGAGCACGTGCATGATTTCACGCTGGGCGGTGCCGAATTCGTATTCACCCGGAGCCATTACGCCGATGGTCGCCGGCCCTTCTGCGGTGCCGAAAGCGATCGACTTGACGGTGCCGTCGAAGTACTCGTTGACTTTGAACATGGGTGAATCCTCGTAAAAAGGTCAAGGCTTACGCCAACCACTGTAGGAGCGAGCTTGCTCGCGAAAAACCTGAGAACACCGCGTTTAAGCAGAGGCGCTGCGTTTTCGTTGGCGATTTTCGCGAGCAAGCTCGCTCCTACAGGTGGGCAGCATCAAAGGAAAATGGTTGGCCAGTATGCCCAAGGCTGTTGACGCTGCCTAGACCGGCAATATCAGCGGCAGCAGGCGCGCGGTATTGCGTGCATCCTCCAGGGCGCGATGCTGCTGGCCATTGAACTGCATGCCGGCCAATTGCAGCGCCCCATTGAGCCCCAGCGGCTTGTCCAGGCGCCGGGCCTTGGCAAAGCGTTGCTTGAGGTTCACATGCGGGGTGTCGCCCAGGGCGCTGGCGAGGCCATGGCGCTGCCACTCCAGCTCAAGCTGCACGCGGTCATAATCCCCCCAACTGGCCCAGCCTTCCAGGCGTGGCTGATGTTGGCCCAGCCAGCGTTCGAACAGCGGCCACACCTCGGTGATCGGCGCGGCCATGTCGATATTGGCCTGGGTGATATGGGTGAGTTTGCGGCAAAAGGGCGTCAGCAATGGCCGCCGCAAGGGCCGCACAAAGCGCTGGAAGTGGTCCAGTTCGCGGCCTTGGCGGTTGACCAGGCTCGCGCCGATCTCGATGACTTCCATCTCCGTCACGGGCCAGCCGCCGTCATCCGTTGTGGCTTCAAGGTCAATAATCAGCCAATGAGGCATGGTGCAGGTTCCCGTACTCGTCCCTTCCTGATGGGGATAGAGCGTAGCCCGGCCCTGTAGTTCCGCCTAGGGGCGTTATTCGATCTCCAGCAAAACCTGACGGTTGCGCACCTGATCGCCCGTTACGACGCGCAGTTCCTTGACCGTGCCATCGAGACCGGCCTTCAACGGGTGCTCCATTTTCATCGCTTCGAGCACCAGCAAAAGCTGGCCTTTGCTGACGCTTTCACCGACGCACACCCGCACATCGACGATGGCGCCGTCCATGGGCGCCTGGACCGTGCCACTGCTGGCATCGGCCGGGCGGCTGGCGACTTGCTGGGTGCGGTCGGTGACGGTCAGCCCTGGCAGCCACAGCCGGTTGCCGTCCAGGTGATAGGCGATGCGGCGGCGAACCCCCTTGATGACAAAGGTGGCGTGGCGACCGTCGGTGGTGAGTGGCAGGTCGTCAACGCTGACGCTGTGGACTTGGCCGTTGATCTCCAGGCGGTATGTCACCGGGGCACTCGCCGTGTTGCGCCAGCGTGCGAGGGGGTGTGAGTGCTGGTTGGCGCTGTGTTGATAAAACAGCGCGGCGGCCAGCGAGAGCTGTTCAGCGCTCGCCGTGTGCTGTGGGATGACGTTGAAGTGTTCGGCGATCAAGCCCGTGCTGAAGTCGCCGCCGATAAAGTCTGGGTGCTTGAGCAGGTCGACGAGCAAGCGCTGGTTGGTCGCCACGCCGAGTAACACTGTGTCTTCCACGGCCCGCAGCAATTTCCGCCGGGCTTCTTCGCGGCTGGCGCCGTGGGCGATGATCTTGCCCTGCATCGGGTCGTAGAACGGGCTGATGGTTTGGCCTTCACGCAAGCCATGGTCGATGCGCACGCCGGGGGCGGGTTCCCAACGCAACACGTCACCGGTTTGCGGCAGGAAGCCCTGGGCCGGGTCTTCGGCGTACAGGCGCACTTCCATGGCGTGGCCGGTCAGGGTCACCTGTGATTGGGTGAGTGGCAGCGCTTGACCGGCGGCGATCTGCAACTGCCAGTCCACCAGGTCGAGGCCGGTAATCATCTCGGTGACGGGGTGCTCCACTTGCAGGCGCGTGTTCATTTCCAGGAAATAGAACTGGCCGTTACGGTCGAGCAGAAACTCCACGGTGCCGGCACCCACATAATTTACCGCCCGTCCGGCCTTGAGTGCGGCCTCGCCCATGGCCTGACGCAGTGCGGGCGTCATCACGGGGCAGGGCGCTTCTTCGATGACTTTCTGATGGCGGCGCTGGATCGAGCAGTCGCGCTCGCCGAGGTAGATGAGGTTGCCATGGCGGTCGCCGAACAGTTGCACTTCCACGTGGCGCGGGTCGATCAGCGCCTGTTCGAGGATCAACTCGTCGCTGCCGAACGCATTCATGGCTTCCGAGCGTGCGGTGCGCAGTTGCTCCAGCAGCTGTTCGCGCTGGTGCACCAGGCGCATGCCACGCCCGCCGCCACCGGCGCTGGCCTTGATCATCAGTGGGAAGCCGATGCGCTCGGCTTCCTGTTGCAGGGTGACATCGTCCTGGGCACTGCCCTGGTAGCCGGCGATGCAGGGCACGCCGGCGTCGAGCATGGCGAGTTTGGACAGGCGTTTGCTGCCCATCAGTTCGATCGCCTCGACGCTGGGGCCGATGAAGGTGAGAGTGGCCAGTTGGCAGGCACGGGCGAAGTCGGGGTTTTCCGAGAGGAAGCCGTAGCCGGGGTGAATGGCGTCGGCGCCGGTCAGTTGGGCGGCGGTGAGGATGGCCTGTGTGTTCAGGTAGGACTGGTGGACGGGCGCCGGGCCGATATGTACGGCTTCGTCGGCCATCTGCACGTGCAGGGCATCGCTATCCGCGTCGCTGTAGACGGCCACGGTGCGATAGCCCAGGGCCTGGGCGGTGCGCTGGATGCGGCAGGCGATTTCGCCGCGGTTGGCGATCAGGATCTTGGTGAATGCGGGCATTGGGTTATCCCTTGATGAATGCGGCGTGTGTTGGGGCCTCTTCGCAGGCAAGCCAGCTCCCACATTTGAAATGTGTTCCCCTGTGGGAGCTGGCTTGCCTGCGATGGCGTCATCCAGACCAACTCGGCTTTCGCTTCTGCACAAACGCCTGCGTCCCCTCAACCCCTTCCTCACTCCTCACCGCCTCGGCAAACCACTGCGCCCCGCGATCCAGCACGGTCTCAAGCGGCTCATCCACACTGGCCAATAACAAGGCCTTGGTCCGTGCGTTCGCCCCCGGCGCACACTGCAGCACCTGCCCCAATACCTCATCCACTCGCTGCGCCAATGCCTGCGGGTCGTGCTCGACAAAATGCACCACGCCCAACCGCCCAGCCTCCACCCCATCAAACCGCGCCGCCGTCAGCGCCAGGCGCCGCGTGTGGGTAAGGCCAATACGCTTGACCACAAACGGCGCAATCTGCGCCGGCAGCAACCCCAGGCGGGTCTCGGGCAAACCGAACTGCGCCTGGCCCGCTGCAATCGCAATATCACTCACGCACGCCAGCCCGAACCCACCGCCCAGCACTGCGCCTTGCAGCACCACGATTACCACCTGCGCCAGCGCCTGAACCTCTTGCAGCAAGGTGCCAAACGCGCGGTTCAACGCTTGCAACTGCCCCCCGGCGCCGGCCAGATCCTTCACATCGGCCCCCGCGCAAAAATGCCCACCCGCGCCGCTGATCACCACGGCACGTACCTGGCTGTCCAACTGCGCCAGTACCGCACGCAGCTCGTTGACCATTTCAAGGCTCATCGCATTACGGCATTCGGGGCGGTTGAGGGTGATGTGCAGCACGCCGTTATGGGCTTCGAGCAGCAAGGTATTCATGGCTTTTTACCGGGCAGGGTGCCCATCAGTTTGCAGATGATGCCCAGCATGATTTCGTCGGCACCGCCGCCAATCGACACCAGGCGCACGTCGCGATAGGCGCGGGCCACCGGGTTGTCCCACATGAAACCCATGCCGCCCCAATATTGCAGGCAACTGTCGCTGACCTCACGGCCCAGCCGCCCGGCCTTGAGCTTGGCCATGGAGGCCAGCCGCGTGACGTCCTGGCCCTTGATGTACTGCTCGGTGGCCTGGTAGACCAAGGCGCGCAGGCATTCGATTTCGGTGGCCAGTTCCGCCAGGCGAAAGTGGATCACCTGGTTGTCGATCAGCGCCTTGCCGAAGGTCTGGCGCTCCTTGCAGTACTCGATGGTGCTGTCGATGCAGTGCTCCAGGCCCTTGATCATATTGGCCGCGCCGAAAAGACGTTCTTCCTGGAACTGCAACATCTGCATCATGAAACCCGCGCCTTCATGGCCGATGCGGTTGCGTTGCGGCACGCGCACGCCGTCGAAAAACACCTGGGCGGTCTCGGAACTGTGCATGCCGAGTTTTTCCAGGGGCGGACTGACGCTGATGCCGGGGCTGTTCATCGGCACCATGATCAGGGATTTGTTGATGTGCGGCTTGTCGTCCGAGGTGTTGGCCAGCAGGCAGATAAAGTCGGCGCTGGGCGAATTGGTGATCCACATCTTGCTGCCGTTGATCACATAGTCGTCGCCATCCTTGCGCGCATGGGTCTTGAGCCCGGCCACGTCGGAGCCGGCACCGGTTTCCGAGACGCCGATGCAGCCGACCTGTTCGCCGCTGATGGCCGGGCGCAGGAACTCCTCGCGCAGTTCATCGGAGCCGAAGCGTGCCAGGGCCGGGGTGCACATGTCGGTCTGCACGCCGATGGACATGGGGATGCCGCCGCAGCGGATGGTGCCGAACTCTTCGGCGGCGACGATGGAATAGCTGTAGTCCAGGCCCATGCCGCCGAATTTTTCCGGTTTGGAGATGCCCAGCAGGCCGAGGTCGCCGGCCTTGCGGAAGATCTCGTGAATGGGAAAGCGCCCGGCTTTTTCCCATTCATCCACGTGCGGGTTGATCTCGCGGTCGACGAAGGCGCGCACGGTGCGGCGCAGTTCCTGGTGTTCCTGGGTGAAGATCATTTTTATTGTTCTCCTGATTAGAAGCGCGCCACACCAAAGCTGTTCGGTTGCAGTTGCCGCCGTTCGGCTTCGTGACAGATATCCAGCAAAAAACCGAGCAAGGTGCGGGTGTCCCGTGGATCAATCAGCCCGTCGTCCCACAGGTTGGCGCTGCCGTAAAGGGCGGTGGACTGGCTGTCGAGCTTCTGCGCGGTGACCTGTTCGAGCATGTCGAGCACCTTGGGGTCGGGCACCAGGCCGTCCTTGAGTTGCTTCGCCTCGGTGACAATGCGCAGCACCTTGCCCGCTTGTGCGCCGCCCATCACCGCGGTGCGGCTGTTGGGCCAGGCGAAGATAAAGCGCGGGTCCAGGCCGCGGCCGCACATTGCGTAGTTGCCGGCACCGTAGGAGCCACCGACCACGATAGTGAGTTTAGGCACACGGGCATTGGCCACTGCCTGGATCATCTTCGCGCCGTGCTTGATCACCCCTTGCTGTTCCGACTCGGTGCCCACCATGAAACCGGTGGTGTTGTGCAAAAACAGCAGCGGCGTGCGGCTTTGGTCGCACAGCTGGATAAACTGCGCGGCTTTGCTCGCGCCCTTCGGCGTGATGGGGCCGTTATTGCCAATCACCCCCACGGCACGCCCCTGGATGTGCAAATGGGCGCAGACGGTGTGGGGGTCGAACTCGCCCTTGAATTCCAGCAGGTTGGAGCCGTCGGCCAGGCGCGCCAGGATCTCGCGCACGTCGTAGGGTTTTTTCGGGTCATCGGGGATCAGCCCCAACAGCTCATCAATCGGGTACAGCGGTTCGCGATAGGCGCGTTGGGGCGCGTGCGGCAAGCGGTCATTCCAGGGCAGCAGGCCCACAATTTCACGCACGATGCGCACGCCATCGGCATCGTCTTGTGCCAGGTACTCAGCGGTGCCGGCGGTTTGCGCGTGCATCTGCGCGCCACCCAGTTCTTCATCGGTGGCGATTTCGCCGGTGGCGGCCTTGAGCAACGGTGGTCCGGCGAGAAACAGCTTGGCCTTGCCGCGCACCACCACCACGTAATCCGACAAACCCGGCTGATACGCACCGCCGGCCGTGGCCGAGCCGTGCACCACGGTGATCTGCGGCAAGCCCATGGCTGACATGCGTGCCTGGTTGGCAAAGCTGCGCGCGCCTTCGACGAAAATCTCGGCGGCGTAGTTGAGGTTGGCGCCGCCGCTTTCGGCGAGGGTCACCACTGGCAGTTTGTTCTCCATGGCGATCTGTTGCAGGCGCAGGGATTTCTTCAGCCCGGAGGGGGAAATGGTGCCGCCTTTGATCGCGCTGTTGTTGGCCACCACCAGCATGCGCACGCCGCTGACATAGCCGATACCGGCGATCAGCCCACCCCCGGCGGCGCTGCCGTCCTTGTCGTCGTGGAGTTTGTAGCCGGCCAGGCTGGCCAGCTCCAGGAACGGCGCGCCGGGGTCCAGCAGCAGGTTGAGGCGCTCACGGGGCAGCAATTGGCCGCGCTTGTCGAACTTGGGCTTGGCTTCCTGGGCCTTGGCCAGCAGGGTGTGTTCCAGCTGGCGCAACTGGGCGATGGTGGCCAGCATGGCTTCGCGGTTTTGCGCGAACGCTGGGCTGTTGGGGTCGATCAGGGTTTCAATGACTGGCATGGCGTTATTGCTCCGCCTTGAGCACATCCGGCAGGTAGGCGCGGTGGAACCCGTTGAACGGCTCGCTCGGCGCTTGCGCCTTGTGCAGCGGCCATGCGCGGCTGCCCAGGCTGGCGGCGCCGTCGATGCGCAGGGTGCTGCCGCTGATAAAGGCCGCAGCCGGGCTGAGCAGGAAGACGATGGCCGCGCTGACTTCCGACTCGGTGCCGATGCGCTTGAGCGGCACATGCTCACGCAGGGTGGGAATCACCGCCTTGAAGGCGCCTTCGTAGGTGTCCATGCCGCTGGACGCAATCCAGCCAGGCGCCACGGCGTTGACCCGCACCCCGGCATAGCCCCACTCAAACGCGGCGGTCTTGGTGAAGTTGTCCATGCCGGAGCGCGCCGCGCCGGAGTGGCCCATGCCGGGCATGCCGCCCCACATGTCGGCGAGCATGTTGACGATCGCGCCACCGTGCTTGCTCATCGACTGGTTGAACACTTCCCGCGCCATCAGGAAACCGCCCACCAGGTTGGTGCGCAGTACGGTTTCAAAGCCCTTTTGATTGATCGCGGCCAGCGGCGACGGGTATTGGCCGCCGGCGTTGTTCACCAGGCCATGGATGGGGCCGTGGTCGTGCAGGGTTTGCGTGACCAGCGCCTGCACCGCCTCTTCATCGCGGATATCACAGGCCTGCCAATGAGCGACGCCGCCGTCATCGATAATTTCCTGTGCTACCTGCTGCAACTTGTCCGGCTTGCGCCCCACCAGGATCACTCGGGCGCCAAGGGCCGCCAGTTCATGGGCGGTGCAGCGGCCAATGCCACTGCCGCCTCCGGTGACAATCAAGGTTTGCCCCTTGAACAGGTCGGCTTTGAAGATCGAGTCGAAGGCCACGGCGACGGTCCTTTAGCTGAGTTGGTCGGCAATGTGCTGCGGTACGGCGATGGGGATTTCCAGCAGTTGCTGGGCGAAGGCCTTGCCTTGGGGATCGATTCGCAAACTGGCGATACCGCCGCCGCCCAGGGCATTCTCCAGCAGGAAATTCAGGCTGTGGCTGCCGGGCAAGTACCAGCGCTCGACGCGGCCATGGATCGGGTCGAGCACGTGGTCCATCCAGTCGACGATCACCTCCGGGGTCAGGGCTTCGGCGATCCACGGCAGGTAGTCGGGGTGGCGGGCGATCACCCCGATATTGCTGTGGTTGCCCTTGTCACCGGAGCGCGCCACGGCGAGTTTGACCAGCGGCACGCTGGCGTCGGCACGGCCCTGGGGCTTGGCCGGCTCGATGGGCGCGGCCGGCGTGAGCAGGGGCGCGCAGGCGGGCAACTCAACGGCATGGCGTTGGCCCTGGTAATCGATGGCGACGGTGCAGGACGATTTGTCGACCAGGAACGAAAACAGCCGGATCAGCGGATACACCGTCGGCCGCCCGCCGACGATGCCCGTCAGGCCCGGCGCCATGCCGGTGGCCGCCTGGGCGATCTCGCGGGCGAACAGCACCAGCGCCTGCTTGCTCGGGTGCCGCACCGCTAGCTTCACCACCACTTCACGGCAATCGGCACGCCGGGCATGGGCGCCGTAGGTGGCTTCGCTGCCGAGCAGTTCGATGTTGACGTCGGTGTAGGGCGCCCAGCCGCGCTGGCTGAACAGCTCCGAGGTCTTGTTGATGAGCGCCTGGCTGACTCGCTCGGCCTTGGCTACCGCGTCGATGCCGGCGAGCAGGCAGCTGGCGGTACAGCGGAAGCCATCGGGGTAGGTGGCGCTGACCTTGTACTGGTCGGTGGGTGGCAGGCCCTTGGCGCCGTGCAGGCGCACCGCGTGTTTGCCTTGTTGCTGCAGTTTGACCTGGCTGAAATCGCAGATCACATCCGGCAGCACATAGGCGCGTGGGTCACCGATTTCATACAGCAGTTGTTCGGCCACGCTGAGTTCGCTGATCAGGCCGCCGCTGCCCTCGACCTTGTTCACAGTGAACTGGCCGTCGGCGCTGACTTCGACGATGGGGAAGCCGATGTGTTCGTAGTCGGGCACGTCACGCCAGTCGGTGAAGTTACCGCCAGTGCATTGGGCGCCGCATTCGATGATATGCCCAGCCAGCGCAGCTTGGGCCAGGTGATCGTAGTCCTGCCACGACCAGTTGAACTCATGCACCAGTGCCGCGCTGACCACTGCGCTGTCGACCACGCGGCCGGTGATGACAATATCGGCGCCGAGCTCCAACGCCTGGGCAATGCCCGGTGCGCCAAGGTAGGCATTGGCGGACACGCACAGCGGCGGCAGTGGGGCGCCGTTGAACATGTCGGTGACAGGCGGCAGGTGTTTAAGTTGAGGGTGCAGGTCGTCGCCGAGCAACACGGCGATTTTCAGCGCAATGTGCGCGTTATCGCAGGCCGCTTGCAGGGCTGCGGCGCAGGCCTGGGGGTTGATACCGCCGGCGTTGCTGATCACCCGAATGCCTTGGCGCTGGATATCCGCCAGCAAGGGCGTGAGCACCTCGACAAAATCCGTGGCGTAGCCGGCCTTGGGGTCTTTCAGGCGGGCACCGGCGAGGATCGACATAGTGACTTCCGCCAGGTAATCGAACACCAGGTAATCCAGGGCGCCGCCCTGCACCAATTGGGCGGCGGCGGTGCAGGTGTCGCCCCAGAAGGCGCTGGCGCAGCCGATACGTACCGTCTTGCTCATGAGAAATCCTTCCTCCAAGGGCTGGCGTCGAGACTACCAAGCAAGCGCTTGGTTTGTAAACTCCAGTCACAAGTTTTACCCAAGCGCTTGCTTGGGTGGCAGTCACGGCCTAAATTGCCGGCCAAGACGACAGTAGACGTGAAGGAGAGCAGCATGGATGAGCACAAAGCCCTGGGGGTGATGCGCACCATGGTCGATGGTGGCCAATTGACCGACCCCGAGAGCGCCCGCGGCAAGTTGCTGCAAACCGCGGCTCATCTGTTTCGCAACAAGGGGTTCGAGCGCACCACCGTGCGAGATCTGGCCAGCGCCGTGGGCATCCAGTCCGGCAGCATCTTCCATCACTTCAAGAGCAAGGATGAGATATTGCGTGCGGTGATGGAGGAAACCATCCACTACAACACCGCGATGATGCGCGCCTCACTGGAGGAGGCGAACACGGTGCGCGAGCGCGTGCTCGCGCTGATCCGCTGCGAGTTGCAGTCGATCATGGGCGGCAGTGGCGAGGCCATGGCGGTGCTGGTCTACGAATGGCGCTCGCTGTCGGCCGAAGGCCAGGCGCACGTGCTGGCCCTGCGTGACGTGTATGAGCAGATCTGGTTGCAGGTGCTGGGCGAGGCCAAGGCCGCAGGCTACATCCGGGGCGATGTGTTTATCACTCGGCGCTTCCTCACTGGCGCCTTGTCCTGGACCACCACCTGGTTTCGCGCCCAAGGCAGCCTGACCCTTGAAGAGTTGGCCGAAGAGGCCTTGTTGATGGTGCTGAAGGCGGACTGAGGCGCAAGCCATTAATTTGCTGGCGAAAGTTGTCTCCCCCGGTAAAAACGCCTAGCTTATCGGCATTGAACTCTTCAACGGTGTGTGCCTCGATGTTTTCGCCATGGCGGCTGGCTGCAGGACTTACTTTATGGGCACTGGGCACCGCCGCGTGGACGCAGGCCGGTGCCGCGCAGTTGGTGAGAATCGGCGCGGCGCATTTTCCGCCCTATACCGTGCGCCCCGAACAAGGCGCCGACACCGGGTTGCTGCCGCAATTGGTCGAAGCGTTGAACGCTGCGCAAACCGAATACCAGTTTGTGGTGGTGCCTACCTCAATCCCCCGGCGTTTTCGCGACTTCGAGCAAGGCCGGGTCGACATGGCGATCTTCGAAAACCCGTCCTGGGGTTGGCAGAATATTGCCCATACCAGTGTTGATATGGGGCTCGAAGATGCGGAAATTTTTGTCGCTCAGCGTCAGCCCGGGCGCGACCAGAGTTATTTTTCTGACCTTACCGGTAAACGTCTGGCGGTATTCAGCGGGTATCACTATGCCTTTGCCAACTTCAACTCCGACCCCAAGAACATGGCTGAGCGCTTCAATGCGACGTTGACCTATTCCCATGACAGTAATCTGCTGATGGTTGCTCGTGGGCGTGCGGATATTGCGCTGGTTACCCGTTCGTACTTGAGTGATTTCATGGCGCGCAACGCGGACATGGCAGGGCAGTTTTTGGTGTCGGAGCGTATTGATCAGGTGTATCACCACTATGCGTTGCTGCGGCCGCAGGCACCGATCACGGGGGAGGCGTTTTCGGCGTTGCTCAAGGGGCTGCGCAGCAGTGGGCAGATGCTGAAGATTTTTGAGCCGTATCGTATTGATGTGACGCCGCTGCCCTAGATCGCAGTAAATAAAATCCTTCGGGCTCAGTGGCATCAAATGTGGGAGCTGGCTTGCCTGCGATGACGGCCTGAAAGCCGACACCTATCTACCTGACACCCCGCGATCAAACTGTGGGAGCGGGCTTGCTCGCGAAGGCGGCCTGACGGGCGACGCAGTTATACCGGGTACATATCCATTCCTGCGGTAACGGCCACTTAGGGTTCCGCCCTGACGGCGGCTCACTTTCGAAAAGCGCGAAAGTAAGCAAAGCGCTCTTGCCCCACCACTCGGCACCTCGCTTAGGCTCGGTGTGCCCTCTCTCCGGCTTGAATCCGTGGGCCGCCGCCACGCGCCATCCATGGCGCGGGGCGGCTAACCCGGCGTCCTGCCGGGTTACCCACGAATTCAAGCCTGCGTTCGGCCAGCGTGGTTTAACGGGGCGCCTAAGATCAAGATCAAAAGCAGATCAAAAGCAGATCAAGAGCGGCTCGCTTCGCATCGTGGTTACCGTTGGAAGCTGCCGCCCATACATTCTGCGCTTCTCTCAAACCCGCCGCGCAAACGTATCGCTATGACTACCCGACACCTTGCGGCAATGCACCAGCGCGTCGCGAATCATGAAGTTCACCAGCGTCGGCGACACCCCAAGTTCCTTGGCGATGTCTTTTTGCGGCACGCCATGCAGGCGGTACATCTCGAACGCGTAGCGGGTGCGCTGGGGCAATTCCGTCAGGGCGTCGGCGATGTTTTCCAGGGTGTTGAAATTGATGTGGGAGGTTTCCGGTGAAGCGCCGTGAATAACCACATTCAAGCCTTCCTCTTCGGTCCCGGAGTATTTGAGCTCCAGGGCCTGCTTGCGGTAGTGATCGATCGCCAGGTTGCGCACGATCTGGAACAGATAACTCAGTTGGGCCTTGAACGATGAGGTGATGGTCGGCGCCGACTGCAGCCGGAAGTAGGCGTCCTGCACCACGTCTTCGGCGCGGGAGCGGCACCCGGTGATGCGGGCCGCGATCTTCACCAGGATCAGCCGATTGTCGACGAACGCCTGGAGAAGGGGTGAATCGCACCTGCCTGTGGATACTTGTTCCGTCATGGAAATCACCTTGTTGCTAATAGGTTAGGGGAGGGCTTCCCTGCTGAGGCCTCCTACACATCGGGCAACAAATTATGCTGAATGATAATGATTGTCAAATGAGAAGGCGAACTAATCTTATGCCTTGGGCAAAGGTGTGAACCACGTCTCGCTCGCCCCCGGCGACTAATTATTTGAAGGCTCCGTCCGTTCTCATGGGTGACAGGTTCGTTAGTACAACGGCCAAGGATCAGCACCCGCAGGAGGACCAGATGGGTTTTTATCGTGCATTCAGCGTGTTTCAGTTTGGAGTACTCGCCGGATGAGTACGCCCATCCGGCTGCGCCTGTTTTGCCTGCCCCACTCAGGCGCCAGCGCCTCGGTCTATGCGCGCTGGCGCCGGGTGCTGCCGGACTGGCTGCAGGTGTGCCCGCTGGAATTGCCGGGGCGCGGCATGCGCATGGACGAGCCGTTGCAGCGCGATATCAAGGCCTTGGCCGCGCAGCTTGCCGAAGAGATCAGCCGTGATCTGGATGGCCCTTATGCCTTGTTCGGCCACAGCCTTGGCGGGCTGCTGGCGTTTGAATTGGCCCACGCTTTAAACGCACGCAATCTGCCTGCGCCCCTGGCGTTATTTGCGTCCGGCACGGCGGGCCCGGCGCGTCGTGATGTGAGCGAGTACGCCGTCGAAAAGACCGATGCCCAACTCATCGCCCGCCTGCGGCAATTGCAGGGCACCGCCGAGGAAGCCCTGGCCAACCCTGAGTTGATGCAACTGATGTTGCCGATCCTGCGCGCCGATTTTTTGCTGTGCGGCAGTTTCACCTATGGCGAGCGCCAGCCCCTGGCGCTGCCGATCCACGTGTTCGGTGGCAAGCAGGACAGCGTACGTGCCGATCAGTTGCTTGACTGGCAACTCGACGCCGCCAGTGGGTTTTCCCTGGACATGTTTGACGGCCACCACTTCTTCCTCGTGCAGCACGAAAGCGCCGTGCTGCGCTGTGTGCGTCGCTATGCCGACGAGCACCTGGCGCGCTGGCGCAGTGGCGCGGCGCGGCAGCTCGCCGCCGGCTGAACCCCACCGACTTCCCGAATTTCCCGTAAGCCGATTTCAGGCAGGAACCCCATATGGACGCCTTCGAACTCCCCCGCACCCTGGTCCAGTCCCTTCAACAGCGTGCTGCGCAGACGCCGGACCAGGTGGCGTTGCGCTTCCTCGCCGAGAGCGCCGAGCAGAGTGTGGTGCTCAGCTATCGTGACCTCGACCAACGCGCCCGCACCATCGCCGCCGCCTTGCAAGCCAACGCTGGCCTGGGCGAGCGCGCGGTGTTGCTGTTCCCCAGTGGCCCGGACTATGTGGCGGCGTTCTTTGGTTGCCTGTACGCCGGGGTTATCGCGGTGCCGGCGTATCCGCCCGAATCCACGCGCCGTCATCACCAGGAGCGTCTGCTGTCGATCATCAGCGATGCCGAGCCGCGGCTGCTGTTGACCATTGCCAGCCTCAGCGAGGGCCTGGCGCAGATTGAAAATGCGCCCACGGTGTTGAGCGTCGACACCCTGGAGGCGCAGCAGGCCAACCAGTGGGTCGAACCCGACCTCAAGGCCGATGACATCGCCTTCCTGCAATACACCTCCGGCTCCACCGCCTTGCCCAAGGGCGTGCAAGTCAGCCACGGCAACCTGGTGGCCAACGAAGTGCTGATTCGCCGCGGCTTCGGGATCGACCTCAACCCTGACGACGTGATCGTCAGCTGGTTGCCGCTGTACCACGACATGGGCCTGATCGGCGGCCTGCTGCAACCGATTTTCAGCGGCGTGCCCTGCGTGTTGATGTCGCCGGCCTACTTCCTCGGCCGGCCCTTGCGCTGGCTGGAGGCGATCAGCGAATACGGCGGCACTATCAGCGGTGGCCCGGATTTCGCCTACCGTCTGTGCAGCGAACGGGTCAGTGAGTCGGCCCTGGAGCGCCTCGACTTGAGCCGCTGGCGCGTGGCTTATTCGGGCTCCGAGCCGATCCGCCTCGACACCCTGGAACGCTTCGCGGAAAAATTCGCCGCCTGTGGTTTCACCCCGAATAATTTCTTCGCGTCCTACGGCCTCGCCGAAGCCACCCTGTTTGTCGCCGGCGGCACCCGTGGCCGTGGCATTCCCGCCCTGCGCGTGGACGAACAGGCGCTGGCCGCCAACCGCGCCGAACCGGGGCAGGGCCCTGCGATCATGAGTTGCGGCACTAGCCAGCCGGACCACGCCGTGCTGATCGCCGACCCGCACACCCTCACCGAGCTGCCCGACCAGTGCGTCGGCGAACTTTGGGCCACCGGCCCGAGCATCGCTGACGGCTACTGGCGCAACCCCGAAGCCAGCGCCAAGACCTTCGTCCAGCACGCTGGCCGCACCTGGTTGCGCACCGGTGACCTGGGCTTTATCCGTGACGGCGAGGTGTACATCACCGGGCGCCTGAAAGACCTGTTGATCGTGCGCGGTCATAACCTCTACCCCCAGGACATCGAACAGACCATCGAGCGCGAAGTGGAAGTGGTGCGCAAGGGCCGGGTCGCCGCGTTTGCGGTCGATGACCAGGGCCTGGAAGGCATCGGCATCGCCGCCGAAATCAGCCGCAGCGTGCAGAAAATCCTGCCGCCCGAGGCGCTGATCAAGGCGATCCGCCAAGCCGTGGCCGAGGCCTGCCAGCAAGCCCCGAGCGTGGTGGTGCTGCTCAACCCCGGCGCGTTGCCGAAGACCTCCAGCGGCAAAGTGCAGCGTGCAGCCTGTGCGCTTCGGCATGCCGATGGCAGCCTCGACAGCTACGCGCAGTACCCCGGGCAGCAGGGGCAGGCGAGCGAAGTGGCGTTGGAATCGGACCTGCAACAGCAGATTGCGGCGATCTGGTGCGAACAACTGCAACTGGCTCATGTGGCGGGCGACGATCACTTTTTCCTGCTGGGTGGCAACTCCATCACCGCGACCCAAGTGGTCGCCCGCCTGCGCGAAACCCTCGGCCTGGAGCTGAACCTGCGCCTGCTGTTCGAGGCGCCGACACTCGCCGCCTTTGCTGCGGCCGTGGCGCAACTGCAACAGGACGGCGGCGTGGCCCAAGGCGCAATACACGCGCTGTCACGTCAAGAAGACCTGCCCCAATCCCTGGCACAGAACCGCCTGTGGATCACTTGGCAATTGGACCCTCACAGCAGCGCCTACACCATTCCTGGCGCCTTGCACCTGCGCGGCGAGCTGGATGAAGACGCGCTGCGCCACAGCTTCCAGCAACTGATCCAGCGCCACGAAGCCCTGCGCACGCGCTTCTACGAACGCGACGGGCAGGCGTTCCAGCGTGTCGAGGCTAAGGCGGATTTCGAACTGCCGATCATCGACCTCAGCGACTTGCCCCACGCCGAGCGCGAAGCCCGTGCGCAACAGGTTCGCGAAGACCAGGCGCGCAGTCCGTTCGACTTGGAAAAAGGCCCGTTGCTGCGGGTGACCCTGGTGCGCCTGGACGATGAAGAGCACCAATTGCTGGTGACCTTGCACCACGTCATTGCTGACGGCTGGTCGCTGAATATCCTGATCGACGAGTTCTCGCGCCTGTACGCCGCTGCCGCCCAAGGCCAGTCCGTGGAGCTGCCGGTGTTGGCCTTGCAATACGCCGACTACGGCAGCTGGCAGCGCCAATGGCTGGCCGAAGGCGAGGGCCAACGACAGCTGGCGTACTGGAAAGCGCAGTTGGGTGACGAGCATCCGGCCCTGAACCTGGCCACCGATCACCCGCGTGCCGCCCTGCATCGGCACAGCGCCGCGCGCCATAGCGTGCGCCTGGATGCGCGCCTCAGTGCGGCGGTACGCCAGACCGCCCAGGCCCATGACTCGACGCCGTTCATGCTGTTGCTGGCGACATTCCAGACCTTGCTCTATCGCTACAGTGGCCAGCGCGATATCCGTATCGGCGTGCCCAATGCCAACCGCCCACGCCAGGAAACCCAGGGCCTGATCGGCTTCTTTATCAACACCCTGGTACTGCGCGCCGAGCTGGACGGGCGCCGGCCGTTCAACCAGCTGTTAGCCGCCACTCGCGAGACCACATTGGCTGCCCAGGCCCATCAGGACCTGCCCTTTGAGCAACTGCTGGAAGCCTTCCCCCAGGCCCGCGAACAGGGCCTGTTCCAGGTCATGTTCAACCACCAGCAACGTGACCTCAGTGCATTGCGCCGCCTGCCGGGCCTGCTGGCCGATGAGTTGCCCTGGCACAGCCGTGAAGCCAAGTTCGACCTGCAACTGCACAGCGAAGAAGACCGCAATGGGCGCTTGAGCCTGTCGTTCGACTACGCCGATGAGCTGTTCGAACCTGCGACCATCCAGCGTCTGGCCGCGCACTTTATCCATCTACTTCACGCTGTGTGCGCGCAACCACAACACGCCATCGGCGACCTGCCATTGATGCAGGCCGACGAACAGCAACCCTGGAGCGAAGCCCCTTGCGCGCCGGCCCGGCACTGGCTGCCCGAGTTGCTCAGCCAACAGACGTCGGACGCCACCGCGCTGGTCTGGCAAGACGGCAGCCTGACTTTCACCCAACTGCACACCCAGGCCAACCGCCTGGCCCATTACCTGCGCGACAAAGGCGTGGGCCCGGACGTGTGCGTGGCCATCGCCGCCGAGCGTTCGCCGCAACTGCTGATCGGCCTGCTCGCCATCATCAAGGCCGGTGGCGCCTACGTGCCGCTGGACCCGGATTACCCCGACGAGCGCCTGGCCTACATGCTCAAGGACAGCGGCGTACAACTGCTGCTCACCCAGACCGCCTTGCTCCCCCAACTGCCCAGCGCCGAAGGCGTGTGCGTGATCGCGATGGACAGCCTGCACCTCGACAGCTGGCCGACCCAGGCGCCCGGCTTGCACCTGCACGGCGATAACCTCGCCTACGTGATCTACACCTCCGGTTCCACCGGCCAACCCAAAGGCGTGGGCAACACCCACGGCGCCCTGGCTGAGCGTTTGCAGTGGATGCAGGCCACCTATCAGTTGAACGACACCGATGTGCTGATGCAAAAGGCGCCGATCAGTTTCGACGTGTCGGTGTGGGAGTGCTTCTGGCCATTGATTACCGGCTGCCGCCTGGTACTGGCCGGGCCGGGCGAACATCGCGACCCGCACCGTATCGCGCAGTTGGTGCAGGAACATGGGGTGACCACGCTGCACTTCGTGCCGCCGCTGTTGCAGCTGTTTATCGACGAGCCGCTGGTGGCCGAATGCACCAGCCTGCGTCGCCTGTTCTCCGGCGGTGAAGCCTTGCCCACCGAGTTGCGTAACCGCGTATTGGCGCGCTTGCCAGCGGTGCAATTGCACAATCGCTATGGCCCGACCGAAACCGCAATCAACGTCACCCATTGGCAGTGCGTTACCTCGGATGGCGAGCGCTCGCCGATTGGCCGGCCATTGGGCAATGTCATCTGCCGTGTACTGGACGAGCAGCTCAACCCGCTGCCGGCCGGTGTGCCGGGCGAGTTGTGCATCGGCGGCATCGGCCTGGCGCGGGGTTACCTGGGCCGTGCCGGGTTGACGGCCGAACGTTTTGTCGCCGACCCGCTGGGCGCGGCGGGCACTCGGTTGTATCGCACCGGTGACCGTGCGCGCTGGAACGCCGATGGCGTACTCGAATACCTCGGGCGCCTCGATCAGCAGGTCAAACTGCGCGGTTTCCGGGTGGAGCCGGAAGAAATCGAAGCGCGCCTGCTGGCCCTCGCAGGCATCGCCCAGGCCGTGGTGCTGGTGCGTGATGCCCAGTTGATCGGCTACTACACCGCCGACACCGAACTGGATGAGCAAACGGTCAAAATCGCCTTGGCCGCCGAGTTGCCGGAGTACATGGTGCCCGCGCTGCTGATGCGCTTGGACGCCATGCCCCTGAGCCCCAGCGGCAAGCTCGACCGGCGCGCGTTGCCGGAGCCGGTATGGCAAACCCGCGAACACGTCGAACCGCACACCCCCTTGCAACTGCAAATCGCCGCGATCTGGCGCGAGGTGCTGGGCCTGCCACGCATCGGCCTGCGCGATGACTTTTTTGCACTGGGTGGGCACTCGTTGCTGGCCACGCAAATCATCTCCCGCACCCGCCAGGTTTGTGACGTCGAACTGCCGCTGCGTACCCTGTTCGAAGCCAGCGAGCTGGGCGACTTTGCCGAGCAGGTCGGGCGTATCCAGGCGACGGGCCAGCGCAACCAACAGACTGCCATCGCCAAGGTCGACCGCAGCCAGCCGGTCCCCATGTCCTATTCCCAGCAGCGCATGTGGTTTCTCTGGCAGATGGAACCGGACAGTCCGGCCTACAACGTCGGCGGCATGGCGCGCCTGCGTGGCGTGCTGGATGTGGGGCGTTTCGAGGCCGCCTTGCAAGCCTTGATCATGCGTCACGAAACCCTGCGCACCACTTTCCCAAGTGTCGATGGCGTGGCCTGCCAGAAGGTCTCGGCGCAGACCACTGTGCGCATGGGCTGGCAGGACTTCTGCGCGCTGGATGAGCCGCAGCGCCAGCAGCGTTTGCAGCAACTGGCCGATGTCGAGGCGCACACGCCGTTCAACCTGGAAACCGGGCCGCTCTTACGCGCTTGCCTGGTCAAGGCCGGCGAGCAGGAACATTACCTGGTGCTGACCCTGCACCATATCGTCACCGAAGGCTGGGCCATGGACATTTTTGCCCGTGAACTCAGCGCCTTGTATGAAGCCTTTATCGACGAGCGCGACTCGCCGCTGCCCGCGTTGCCGGTGCAGTACCTCGACTACAGTCAATGGCAACGCCAGTGGATGGAGGCCGGTGAGCGCCAGCGCCAGTTGGACTACTGGACCGCGCAACTGGGCAACGAACACCCGTTGCTGGAACTGCCCGGCGACCGTCCACGGCCACCCGTGCAAAGCCACCGGGGCGAGCTGTACCGCTTTGATTTGAGCGATGAGCTGGCCGCCCGCGTGCGAGCCTTCAACGCGCAACACGGCCTCACGCTGTTCATGACCATGACCGCGACCCTGGCGGTGTTGCTCTACCGCTACAGCGGCCAGACCGACCTGCGCATCGGCGCGCCAGTGGCCAACCGTATCCGCCCGGAAAGCGAAGGCTTGATTGGCGCGTTCCTCAATACCCAGGTGCTGCGTTGCCAGCTCACTGGGCAGATGCAGGTCCGCGAGTTGTTCGAGCAGGTGCGCCACACCGTGATCGAGGGCCAGTCCCATCAGGACCTGCCGTTCGACCACCTGGTGGAAGCCCTGCAACCGCCGCGCAGCGCGGCGTACAACCCGTTGTTCCAGGTGATGTGCAACGTGCAGCGCTGGGAATTCCAGCAAAGCCGCCAACTGGCGGGCATGAGCGTGGAGTACCTGGCCAACGATGCGCGGGCGACCAAGTTCGACCTCAACCTGGAAGTCACCGACCTCGACCATCGCCTGGGTTGCTGCCTGACCTACAGCACCGACCTGTTCGACGAGCCGCGCATTGCACGCATGGCCGCGCATTGGTGCAACCTGCTCGAAGCGCTGATCGCCGATCCTCGCCAGCGCCTCAGCGAATTGCCATTGCTGAGCGCCGATGAGCAACGCGCCTTGCAAGACAGCCTGGGGGTGGAGAAGGGCGCGCATCGTCTCGACCAGTGCATCCATCAACTGTTCAGCCAGCAGGCCAGCCAGCGGCCGGATGCCCCGGCGCTGACCTTTGCCGGTGTGACCCTTTCGTATGCGCAACTGGATGAGCGCGCCAACCGCCTGGCCTGGATGCTGCGCGAGCGTGGCGTGGGCCCGCAGGTGCGCGTGGGCCTGGCGCTGCCGCGTTCGCTGGAAATGGTCATCGGTTTGCTGGCGATCCTCAAGGCCGGCGGTGCCTATGTGCCGCTGGACCCGGAATACCCGCTTGACCGTCTGCACTACATGATCGAAGACAGTGACATCGGCCTGCTGCTCAGTGATGCGGCCCTGTTCGAAGCCCTGGGTGAGTTGCCGGCGACGGTGGCGTGCTGGTGCCTGGAGGATGACTCGCCGGTGCTGGCCAATTACCCCGCTGAATCGCCGCCATTGGTGAGCCTGGCGCAACACCAGGCGTACCTCATCTAC
The DNA here is from genome assembly GCF_014268375.2 of Pseudomonas salmasensis. NCBI lineage: Bacteria > Pseudomonadati > Pseudomonadota > Gammaproteobacteria > Pseudomonadales > Pseudomonadaceae > Pseudomonas > Pseudomonas salmasensis. Next base: position 1,618,056 of record NZ_CP077083.1, on the reverse strand, counting down.
ACCTCGGGTTCCACGGGCAAACCCAAGGGCGTGGTGGTGTCCCACGGTGAGATCGCCATGCACTGCCAAGCGGTGATCGAGCGCTTTGACATGCGCCCGGATGACTGCGAGCTGCACTTTTATTCGATCAACTTCGACGCCGCCACCGAGCGTTTGCTGGTGCCGCTGCTGTGCGGGGCGCGGGTGGTATTGCGCGCCCAGGGCCAGTGGGATGCCGAAGAAATCTGCGCGCTGATCCGTGCCCATCGCATCAATGTGCTCGGTTTTACCCCCAGCTACGGCAGCCAGTTGGCGCAGTGGCTGGCGACCCAACAACAGACGCTGCCGGTGCGTATGTGCATCACCGGTGGCGAAGCCTTGACCGGCGAACACCTGCAACGCATCCGTGCTGCGTTCACGCCCCAGCTGTTCTTCAACGCGTACGGCCCCACCGAAACCGTGGTGATGCCCCTGGCCAGCCTGGCGCCAGAGCAGTTGGAGGAGGGCGCTGGCAGTGTGCCGATTGGTAGCATCGTCGGTGAGCGCGTGGCCTACATTCTCGACGCCGACCTGGCGCTGGTGCCCCAGGGTGCCAGCGGTGAGCTGTACATCGGTGGCGCCGGTCTGGCCCAGGGTTATCACCAACGGCCGGGGATGACGGCGGAGCGTTTTGTCGCGGATCCGTTTGCCATCGAGGGCGGGCGTTTGTATCGTACTGGCGACCTGGTGCGCCAACGCGCCGATGGCCTGGTGGAGTACTTGGGGCGTATCGACCATCAGGTGAAGATTCGCGGTTTCCGCATCGAACTGGGCGAAATCGAAACACGCTTGCTCGAACATGAAGCTGTGCGCGAAGCAGTGGTGCTGGCCCTGGATGCGCCGAGCGGCAAGCAATTAGTGGCGTACCTGGTCAGCGATGCCGAGCACGCCGCCTTGCGCGACGCGTTGAAGGCGCATCTCAAGGCGCAGCTGCCGGACTACATGGTGCCCGCGCATCTGATCGTACTTCAAAGCATGCCGCTGACCGCCAACGGCAAGCTCGACCGCCGCGCCTTGCCGGAGCCGGACCCAGAGGCCAATCGCCAAGCCTACGTGGCGCCCCGCAGTGAGCTGGAACACAGCCTGGCTGCCATCTGGTGCGCGGTGCTGAACGTGGAGCAAGTGGGCCTCGACGATAATTTCTTTGAGCTGGGCGGCGACTCGATCCTGTCGATTCAGGTGGTGAGCCGTGCGCGCCAGGCCGGCATTCATTTCAGCCCCCGTGACCTGTTCCAGCACCAGACGGTACAGAGCCTGGCTGCCGTGGCGACCCGCTCGGAGCTCATCACCGCCGAACAAGGTTTGCTGACTGGCGCCTCGGGCCTCACGCCGATCCAGCACTGGTTCTTCGACACCGACATCCCGGCGCGCCAGCACTGGAACCAGGCATTGGTGCTCAAGCCGCTGCAACTGCTCGACCCCCATCGCCTGGAACAAGCGCTGCTGGCGGTGCTGGAACACCACGACGCGCTGCGCTTGAGTTTCACCCCACGCGATGCGCAATGGCATGCCGAACACCAGGGCGTGCCGGAAGGCGGCGTGCTGCTGCAGGCGCAGGTGCGCGACATGCAGGCGTGCACGGCGTTGTTCACCGACACCCAGCGCAGCCTCGACCTGGCACAGGGGCCGCTGTTGCGCGCCTTGCTGGTGGACGGGCCGCAAGGCCAGCAGCGCTTGCTGATTGTCATCCATCACCTGGTGGTAGACGGCGTGTCATGGCGCGTGTTGCTGGAAGACCTGCAAAACGTTTATCGCCAACTCAGTGAAGGCCAGTCTGTCAGCCTGCCGGCCAAGACCAGCGCGCTGCGTGATTGGGCGGCGCGCTTGCAAGCCTATGCCCACAGTGAATCCCTGCGCGAAGAGCTGAGCCTGTGGCAAGCGCAATTGGCTGGCCCGGCCGTGGCCTTGCCGGTGCAGCGTCCCCAAGGCGCACGGCGCAATAGCGATGCCGAAACGGTCAGCGTGCGCCTGGATACCGAGCGCACCCGGCAGTTGCTGCAACAGGCGCCGAGTGCCTATCGCACCCAGGTCAACGACCTGTTGCTGAACGCCCTGGCCCGCGTACTGTGCCGCTGGAGCGGGCAGGCCTCGGCGCTGGTCCAGCTGGAAGGCCATGGTCGCGAAACCTTGTTCGATGACATCGACCTGACCCGCAGCGTGGGCTGGTTCACCAGCGCCTATCCGTTGCGCCTGACGCCCAAGGCCGAGCAGGGCGACTCGATCAAGGCGATCAAGGAGCAACTGCGTGGCGTGCCCCATAAAGGCTTGGGTTATGGCGTGCTGCGTTACCTGGCCGATGACCTGTGCAAGCAGAGCATGGCCGCGTTGCCGAGCGCGCAGATCACCTTCAACTACCTGGGCCAGTTCGACCAGAGCTTTGGTAGTGAGGCGCTGTTCCATCCACTGGAGGAATCCGCCGGCCTGGCCCATGACCCGGATGCGCCGTTGCCCAATGAGCTGAGCATCGACGGCCAGGTCTACGGCGGCGAGCTGGTGTTGCGCTGGACCTTCAGCCGCGAGCGTCATGATCAACAAGTGATCCGCGATCTGGCCGAGGCCTACCTGGCCGAATTGCACAGCCTGATCGCCCATTGCCTACAGGACGATGCCGGTGGACTCACACCGTCCGACTTCCCCCTGGCGCACCTGACCCAGGGGCAACTGGACGCCTTGCCGGTCCCAGCCAGCGCCATCGAAGACGTCTACCCGCTGACCCCGATGCAGGAGGGCCTGCTGCTGCACACCCTGCTGGAGCCCGGCACTGGCCTGTATTACATGCAGGACCGCTACCGCATCAACAGCGCCCTGGACCCGGAGCGTTTTGCCCAGGCCTGGCAAGCGGTGATCGCCCGCCACGAAGCCTTGCGCGCCTCGTTCTGCTGGAACGTTGGCGAAGACATGCTGCAAGTGATCCACAAGCCCGGCAGCACGCCGATTGACTACCTGGACTGGAGCGCCGACCCGCAGGATGAGCAGGAGCCGCGCCTGCAAGCCTTGCTCAAGGCCGAGCGCGAAGCCGGTTTTGACCTGCTCAACCAGGCGCCTTTCCACTTGCGCCTGATTCGCGTGGGCGAGGCGCGCTACTGGTTCATGATGAGCAACCACCACATCCTGATCGATGCCTGGTGCCGTTCGCTGCTGATGAATGACTTCTTCGATATCTACACAGCCCTGGGCGAAGGCCGCGACGCGCAACTGGCGACGCCGCCGCGCTACCGCGACTACATTGCCTGGCTGCAACGCCAGGACCTCAACGAAGCGCGCCAGTGGTGGCAGCAAAACTTGCAAGGCTTCGAGCGCGCCACGCCGATCCCGAGCGACCGCCCGTTCTTGCGCGAACACGCCGGTGGCAGCGGCGGCATGGTGGTGGGCGACTGCTACACCCGCCTGGATGCCCGTGACGGCGCGCAGCTGCGCGAACTGGCCCAGGCGCATCAGCTTACCGTCAACACCTTCGCGCAAGCGGCGTGGGCCCTGGTGCTGCGGCGTTTGAGTGGCGATCGCGACGTGCTGTTCGGCGTCACCGTGGCCGGGCGCCCGGTGGACATGCCCGAGATGCAACGCACCGTCGGCCTGTTTATCAACAGCATCGCGTTGCGAGTAAAACTGCCCGAGGACGGCCAGACGTGCAGCGTGCGCCAGTGGTTGAGCGCTTTGCTCGACAGCAATATGCAACTGCGCGAGTACGAATACCTGCCGTTGGTGACGATCCAGGAACACAGCGAATTGCCCAAGGGCCAGCCGCTGTTCGACAGCCTGTTTGTGTTTGAGAACGCACCAGTGGAAGTCTCGGTGCTGGACCGAGCGCAAAGCCTGAACGCTACCTCGGATTCTGGCCGCACCCACACCAACTTCCCGCTGACGGCGGTGTGTTATCCGGGCGATGACCTCGGTTTGCACCTGTCCTACGACCAGCGATACTTCGACGAAAGCACCGTGCAAGGCATGCTCGCCGAGTTCAAGCGCTTGTTGCTGGCGCTGGTGCAGGGCTTCCATGGCGACATGGCCGAGCTGCCATTGATTGGCGAGCAGGAGCGTGAATTCCTTGTGGAAGGCTGTAATCAGAGTGAGCAGGCCTACCCAGTGGAGACGAGCTACATCGAGCTGTTCGAGGCCCAGGTGGCAGAGCATCCGCAGCGTATCGTCGCCAGTTGCCTCGGCCAGCAATGGAGCTACGATGAGCTGAACCGCCGCAGTAACGGCCTGGGCCACGCGTTGATTGCGGCCGGTGTGGGCTTGGACCAACCGGTGGCGTTGCTGGCTGAACGTGGGTTGGACTTGCTCGGCATGATCGTCGGCAGCTTCAAGGCGGGTGCCGGTTACCTGCCACTGGACCCAGGGCTGCCCGGCCCGCGCCTGAGCCGCATCATCGACATGAGCCGCACGCCGCTGCTGGTGTGTACCGAGGCGTGCCGCGAGCAGGCCATCGAGTTGCTGCAAGGGGTTGATTGCCAACTGCTGGTGTGGGAGGAAGTGCCCGCCCGTGGCGAAAACCCAGGCGTCTACAGTGCCCCGGACAACCTTGCCTACGTGATCTACACCTCGGGCTCCACCGGCTTGCCCAAGGGCGTGATGGTCGAACAGCGCGGCATGCTCAATAACCAGTTGAGCAAGGTGCCGTACCTGAGTTTGAGCGATGCCGATGTGATCGCCCAGACCGCTTCGCAAAGCTTCGATATTTCCGTCTGGCAGTTCCTCGCCGCGCCGCTGTTTGGTGCGCGGGTGGACATCGTGCCGCCTGCCATTGCCCATGATCCGCAAGGGCTTTTGGCCCACGTTCAAGCACAGGGCATCACCGTGCTGGAGAGCGTGCCGTCGCTGATCCAGGGCATGCTGGCCCAGGAGCGTATCAGCCTCGACGGCCTGCGCTGGATGTTGCCGACCGGGGAGGCCATGCCGCCGGAGTTGGCCCATCAGTGGCTGCAACGTTACCCGCAGATTGGCCTGGTGAACGCCTACGGCCCGGCGGAATGCTCCGATGATGTGGCGTTCTTCCGCGTCGATCTGGCCTCGACCCGTGGCACTTACCTGCCAATTGGCACGCCGACCGACAACAACCGCTTGTACCTGCTCGATGGCGCCTTGGAGTTGGTGCCCCAAGGCGCTGTCGGAGAGTTGTGCGTCGCCGGCACCGGTGTTGGTCGCGGCTATGTCAGCGATCCGCTGCGCACCGCCCAGGTGTTTGTGCCCAACCCCTTTGGCGCGCCTGGCGAGCGGCTCTACCGTACCGGCGACCTGGCGCGGCGCCGCAGCGATGGGGTGCTGGAGTATGTCGGGCGTATCGACCACCAGGTGAAGATTCGCGGCTACCGCATAGAACTGGGTGAAATCGAAGCGCGCCTGCATGAACAGCCACAGGTGCGCGACGCGGCGGTGGGTGTGCAAGAGGGTGTTAACGGCAAGCACCTGGTCGGCTACCTGGTGGCCGCCGATGCCACACTGGACCCAAGCGAACAGCTGGAGCGCATCAAGCAACGCCTGCGTGCCGAACTGCCCGAATACATGGTGCCGCTGCATTGGCTCTGGCTTGACCGCCTGCCCCTCAACGCCAACGGCAAACTCGACCGCAAGGCCCTGCCGGCCCTGGAGATCGGCCAGTTGCACAATCAGGACTATGTGGCGCCGCGCACTGAACTGGAAACCACGTTGGCGGCTATCTGGGCCGAAGTGCTGAAAGTCGAGCGGGTTGGGGTGCAGGACAACTTCTTCGAACTGGGCGGGCACTCGTTGCTGGCTACGCAGATCGCTTCGCGGGTGCAGAAGACGTTGCAGCGCGATGTGCCGCTGCGGGCGATGTTCGAGTGCAGCTCGGTGGCGGAGTTGGCCGCGTATATCGACGGGTTGGCGGGCAATGAGATCAGTGCCGAGAAGGTGGATCGGTTGAGTGATTTGATGGCGGAGTTGGAGGGGCTTTAAGGCTTGAGTGGGCGCTACCCGTTGGTCGGGTAGCGCCTTTTTTTTAGCCAGAACTGTCAATTATGACAGTAGGCGGGAGAGGAAAAATAGGACTCACTTATGGGCGTGCCTTGGCCGGATTGGCTGGTCGAGGATGCCGACCTCTCTTGAACACGGAGTTCTGAAAATGGCCAAGCAAACCTCCACGCCTGAAACCCCCTCAAGTACCGACAAGGCGTCAATGCCACAAAACCTTGAATCAATTACAGCACAGCCGCAGGCGTTGGAAGTTGCAGCGCCAATCATTTCCAGTGAGGTGTACGGGACTATTACTACGGAAAAGATGAAGGAAGGTTCAGACCTGACTGTCGATTCGCGCATGGACAGTTCGGACATCACCGTAAGGTTTAGGGTAGAAGAGAAGCCAGAAATAAACTTTGAACCTATTGTTGATTCAAGCGGGGTGTCGGGCGGCAGAAAAATTTCGATTCCTCTGGAGTACCTGACCAGGTCCATGAGGTTCACACTGGTCTCATGGTACGAGGGTACCGTAGGTGGCAAGCCAGCTGTTTCACTGGCCAAGTACGTAACGGTGAACTTTTACCCCGCGGAACAGAGCGAAGCGTTAGCGCCTAAGTTGCGAGATGAGAGAGTCGTAGACAATACACCAACCTACAACATGCACGATCACGAAAGTCACGAAAAGGTTGATATACCGATTCCCTATCTTGCCCAAGAGGGAGATAAAATTTACTGCAGCGTCGTTACGACGCAATTTGATAAGAAACCTTCCTCCTATCTCGTGGTTTATGGATATGCATTAACGCTCGAAGATATAAAGGCAGGCAAAAAGCTTGAATTTTCCATTCCTCGTGGTTGGCTGGCGCGTCAAAAACCAACCGGCGAAGCGATCACTTGCCACGCTGGCTGGATTACCAGTGGCCTGGCGGCCGAAGCGCCGAATGACACTGAAAATCCTGATGAGAAGACCTTTCTTCCAGCGAATGTCCTTGATATCCAATATCGTCGTACCGCGCAATTCATTGGGGATCAAGGCCTGAAAGATTTGCCGCATCCCTATTTGCGACAGTCTGCGTTTTTCGATGATCAGTGGTGCCTTAATCCGGAACTCACCAAAAACGGGGGAGAGGTAGACGCGCCGCAACTGGACACCTATGCAGATGATCGGGTCTGCTTCTACGTGAGCGGCCCCGGCTACGAATCGAAGTCACTTGGCTGCGTAGAAATTCAAAACGATGGAGATCCGGCCTCCATCAAGTTGCCACGCTGTGTGATTGCCTGTTTCTTTAATAAGTCGATGACGCTGAGCTATACCGTTCAATTTCCTAACTTGGATGGGCCTGCACTGCCGTCACCGAACCGAGTGGTCAATGTGCTGACGCCTAGACTTTCTCCGTCGGAGATTGCAGAGGCGACTCACGGTAAGGTTAATCTCAATATTTTCTCTGAGGACGCAACGGCGTTTGTTCAGATAGGGGATTATGCCACCTGCGCCAATTATTGCTGGGCGTGGATCACAGGTAAGTATGAGCACGGAAGTGACTACCGGTCCGATATTCTGATCAAGGAGCCTGTTATCGAGGACTGGATGAATAAAGGTATTGAAGCAATTATCCCCAGAGATAAGCTGCAAAAAATGGACGATTGCAGTGACTTTGAACTGCATTTTGCCTTTAGCTTCTGCGAAGCCTCTGATCGATCAGACGCTATTGAAGCTCCGGCTGCAAAGTTCCATATCATCCAGGAAGACCTGGTGCTGCTCCTACCTACCGTCGACAAGATGGAAGACAATGAATTGGAGCCGTGGAACGCTCGGGATGGCCTGGAAGTGACTGTCAGTTACCTGCGTATGAGTGAAAAACATCAGATCGCCCTATGTTGGGAGAGACCCAACGGACTCTACTGGACCCTGGAGCCTCAACACGGCAGTCGTGAAGGCGTTGTCAAATTTCGCCTGCCTGCTGAAGCCGTGATCGAGAGCATGGGCAAAACCCCGAAGATTATTTACACCGTGACCACCACCTGTAGGGAGAAGGCCCAGACTTCATTGCCGCTGAATTTGAAGATCAATCTGCCTACACGGCTGAATGCTCCGAACGTGCTGGAGGCGACGCCGCCAAGGACTCAAAATGCCATCTTGGACACCAGGGTATTTGTTGGGGATGCCAACTCTCACGAAGACACAATGTGGTTCTTACGGAAAGGGCAAAAGTGCTGGCTGCGGGCGACGGGAACGGATAAAAACGACACCCCTTATACGTTCAATATATATGCCGACAGGACCATTACACCCCAGGAGGTGACAGAAGGGGTGACCTATCCAGTCCTGCGATCGGAGTTGGATAAGTTAAAAGACAACACCCAGTTGACGCTGACATTCAGTGTGGCAACGGACGCTAGCTTGAATGAGAATGTGGTGTGTCCCTCGCGGACACTGGTCGTGCGCGTGATCACGTTAGTCACCGAGGACTTTACGACTACATCGGCGGGGCAATTTCCGGCAGGCTATCTAGTGCAGGCGCCGACAATGACGATCACAGCCAGGAGCGGTATCGTCGGAATTCACGCGGCGTCCCCGGCCGTCCCTTCCATGACTACAGGCAACGCCATCGCGTTGAGTTGTGCTACTGGCTCTGAGGGGCCGGTCCCCTCTCAGACAGTTGACCTATTTCTGAAACGTGAGTATCTGCGTGTCAGGTTTGCTTTTACGCGCAATGCCTATTATGGGGTGTGCTACTTCTATGGCCGCAACGGCGAACTCCTTGGGACGCGTTCGGGACTGTCAGTCAATAGCTGGGTAGACTTCAGCGCCCCGGATGGGAAGTTAATCAACAAGATCAGCGTTGTTAGTCAGCAGCACTCGTACTTGGATAGCTTTCAGTTCTACTACTGACTAAGTGGGCCGGCTTGTCGGCCTAAGTGCTTTTTTAAAATGCTCCCGGTAACCCAGGAGCATTTCCCCCCCTTGTCATCCAGATAGAAAATCGCCGACCACTCCATCGATTTCATATTGGCCTCTAGCCTGGCCGCGACATCCGTTGGACGCAGGTGTCTTTCTGAGAGCGTTTTAAGGTGTAGTGGGCATTGTCCAATGGTCGGATAGTGCTTTTTTTGGAAGAGAACTGTGAATTCTGACAGTAGGAAAAGCAGTGTTTTTTCGATGTGATGAAACAGCGCCGATTAGGACTAACACCTGCTTCTCGGCGCTACCTGTCCACTGAAAGGAATTCTCCCCATGCCCAATTTATTGCCGGATGCCCTTGATCTGCCCAGGCCAACGCTGGTTGAGGCTGACGAAAATGGTCGTGTCGACTCACTCACGCTGCTAGACGGAGGCAATGTCAGCGTCTGCTACGACAATATGCAGGCAACTGACCGTATCACGCTCAATTGGCCACTGGCGGGCAGCCCCTATCCGCCGATACCACCCCAAAATGGCAACGACGCAGGGTGTATCAACATTTATATCCCTCCCGAATACATAGCACTATGGTTGGACAATTACGTATTGTTCACCTACACCGTTACTCGAAACGGTGAGGATCAAACGTCTTTGCAAGGTCAAGTATGGATCAGCCTGCCTTCCAACATGCCCCAGGAACGGATTGTCGAAGCGGTTGATGGCAAACTGGATCTTTCTTTACTGTGCTGTAAAGATCCGATTCTTTACATTCCACCCTGGGCATTTATCGGCACAATCCAAACGATCAACTGCTATATAGGCGGCGTCTATCCCGATGGCTCCAAGGCCAGGCTTTATCCATTCAAGGATGAAGCGGTTAAAGACGAAGACGTACGCGTTGGGTGGCGTCGGGCTATCCCTCGGGAGTTGCTCCAACAGCTTAAGAACGACAGCGAACTGTTTGTTTCAGCGTCCGTTCGTTTCAGTCTGGCTAACCCCTATAGAACGTTCCCCTCGCTAGTGTTGACGTTGCTCACCGAGCCTCACCTGGAACTCTCGTCACCTGAGCTCAAAGAAGCGGTACACACCGAGTTCGACGGCTGGGTGGTCAACCCCATAAACACGGTTAACGGCGCGCATATTGTTGTGGCGTATGAGGGCATGTGCAGCGGCGATACTGTGTGCCCGAAACTTTCCGGGATGCCGGGGCCAGGAACGCCGGTACTGGAGTGTCGCCAGGTGATTGAGGGTGAAACCAGCCTGGTGTTTGCGGTAGCGCCTTCAGCGATTCGCGCCAACTTTGACCAAACCATTACCTTGACGTACGGCGTCACGCGCTGCGATGGCAGCCAGTGGTCTTCACCCGAGCGTAAGATGAAAGTGCTGGGTATCACGGGGTTGCCGAAGTCGGATATTGAACAGTCCACGGGCAATAGGCTGGACCTCAATACCTTTCGTGGCGATGCAACAGGCTTGATGCCCATTTGGAGCTATGCCCTTGAGCCGGACTGCTGCTGGATGTGGGTAACCGGTACGCTTGAGGATGGCAGCGACTATCATTTTTATGTGTTGGAGGGCGTACCGCTCAACGCTGCCTGGTTACATGATGGGATCGATACACCAATCTCCCGGGCCAAGTTGCAAAAGCTGGCGGATTGCAGCGAGTTTGAGCTGCATTTTGCGGCGAACTTCGATGGCCAGTGTGCGCTGGAGACTGCCGTTGAGTTCCCTGTTGGGAAATTTAGCATCGAGCAAGAGGCTTTGACACTACCCCCTCCCAAGGTGTGCCAAGCGGTGGAGGACCAACTGACTATCTGGAATGGCCGTGACGGTGTGACTGTCCGGGTTCAATATGAACGGATCGGCCCCAAACAAATGATCGACCTCAAGTGGGTCAAGCCTGACGGTACGAGCCTGCCGTTGGAATCAAAACCGGGCAACAGCGATCCTGGCTATGTCGATTTTGCGATCCCGCGTGAAGCGGTGATCCAGGGCGCAGGTAAAACCATCCTGATCAATTACATAGTGACCAGTAGTTGTAAGCTGGCGCCGTCGAAGACGCTTGCGTTGAAGATCAGTGTACCGACCCGGTTGCCGACACCCGTTGTGCCAGAGGCTACGCCACCTGCTACTCAAGGCGGGATTTTAGATCTGCAGACTTTTACCGGTGATGCGCATATCACCGTGTATGACGCAAACTTCGACAAAGCGTGGTGGTTTGCTTTTGAAGGGCAAAATGCTTGGCTACGTGTTGTCGGGACTCTCGAATCTGGTGCCCCCCATACAATCAACGTACGTATGGACCCACGCGTAATTTTAGAGGAAGTCAATAACGGGTTGTCGGCAGTACTGCTGCGATCTGAATTGGAAAAACTGAAAGATCACAGCCCGTTGACTGTTTTTTGCGAGGTCACGACTGACGGCAGTTCAAGTGCAACGGACGCAGTGCGGTTTCCATCTTTGGAATTGACAGTCATTGTGCCCCCCAAAATTCGCTATGAAAACTTTACTGGGCAGCCGACCCGACTGATTTCTGCAGGCGGAAGTATTAGCATCCCGACGATGAACATACGTTTTCTATCTGGTCCAGGAACAATGGGTATCTCAACGTATCCATCGACACCAGGGATGCTAGAGGGACAGGCACTTGTTTTTGCTGATAGATTAGGCCAGGCACCGAGTCATCAAAGAGTGCGTCTTGATTTAACCTTTACCTGTAAGCGTGTGAAGTGTGCCTATACCTGGAACCACTATCCTACAACAGTGAGTTTTTACAGTCCGTCTGGCGGATATTTAGGCGCAGTCAGTTTAAATGGGAGTCCAACGCACAGTTGGATCGATTTTCCTGCACCGGTAGGTTCGGTGATAGGTTACATAGAAATATCGTCTGGCGATTGGATGTACTTTGATTTCTTTACCTTCTGGTTGTAGCTTCAGTCAGCTTGACTAAACGCCCACCTGCTTAAGGTGGGCGCTTTATGCACATCTTTTTTGTCAGCTTACTTCGGCCCAAGAATCTTCACCAACTTATCCGGCGACGGCGCCCCTTGCTGCTGTTGCAACCCACCCTTGTCATCCAGATAAAAAATCGCCGGCGTCGCCGACAGCTCCAGTTCATCCATCAGCTTCATATTGGCATCAAGCTTGGCCTCAACCTCGGCCGGGATCTTCTCCAAGGCCTTGAGCTTGCTGCCTTTGCCGGCCGCTTCGTGTTCTTGCAGGGCTTTTTGCGGGTCTTTGGCGGCGAGCAGGGCGGCGGATTTGCCTGGGCTGTCTTCGCGGATGATGCCGACCATGATGTGGCGCAACTGCACCTTGCCGGCCTTGACCCACGGGCGCGCCTGTTCCCAGAACATGTTGCAGTACGGGCAGTTGGGGTCGCTGAACAGGTAGACAGTGCGCGGGGCGTTTTTATCGCCGTCCTGGATCCAGCTGCTGTTTTCCATCTTGGCCCAGACTTCCTTGGCCATCGGCGCGTACACCAGTTTTTCCAGGGGCGCGGTGCTCAGGTCATTGCCCTGGGCGTCGTACAGGTTGCCGGCGATGACGTTTTTGCCATCGGCGGTCAAGTACAGGGCCATGCCACGGTTCTGGTATTGGGCGGCGTAGCCGGTGAGGCCGCTGGGGGCGTCGAATTTGCCGATGATCTTGGCACCCTTGGCTTCGATCTGTTTGATCGGGGCCGGCAGGTCTTCGGCCTGGGCCAGCGCAGCGGCTAGTGTCAAAGGCAGCAGGGTCAGCAGGTGGCGGAGGCGAGGCATGTCGGTTTCCTTATCGTGGCGTTGTCGAAGGGTTCCATGGCACGGGCCAGGCTGGCTTCGGAGAGTTCGCCCAGGTGGCTGTTGATCAGGCGCCCATCGGCTTGGTAGAACAGCGTAGTCGGCAGGGCCATGGAACCCACGGCCTGGCCGAGGCGACCGCTGGCGTCAAACAGCACGTTGTCGAGGTTCAGGCCCTGGGTGGCCAGGTAGGTGCTGACGCTTTGCATGCTTTCGGCCTGGTTGACGAACAGGAAGGTCACGTCGGGGCGCATGCGCTGGGCGTTTTCCAGCACCGGCATTTCGCGTCGGCACGGCGGGCACCAGGTGGCCCACAGGTTGATCACCAACGGGCCGCCCTGATAATCCGCCAGTTGCACCACTTCGCCATTGGCATTGCGCAGGGTGATGTCCGGCAGGCGCGTGCCTTTTTCATACAGGCTCAGGGACAGGCTGGTCATGCCCCAGAACAACAGGCCGGTAATCACCCCGGCGCTGAGCGGCTTGCGCAGGGCCGGGCGACGCCAGCCGTACGCCAGCGCGCCGAGGATCAGCGCGATGATCCCAGGCCAGGCGAGAAAGCCGCCGTCACGCAGGTCGACCATCTCCACCCAGTCGTTGCTGTAATAACTCCAGTACATCAGCACAAAGCTGACCCGGGCGGCGAGCAGGCCCAGCAGGAACAGGCTGAACAGCACCGACTCTGGGTTTTCGCCGCCGCGCTTGGCCACGCGCCAGCCCACCAAGGTGGCGAGAATCAGCGCGCTGATCAGCAGCAGGTGATTCAGGGCGATGGCGAAGGTGCCGATGGTGAGGGTCAGCATCAGCGAGCGTCCCGCGTCTGGGTCCAGCGTTGCAGGAAGGCGGCGGCGTCTACTTCGCCGGTGATGCGTTGGGCGCGGCGTTCTTCACCGTCCGGGCCGATCCACACGAAGCTCGGTGGCCCTGGCACTTTGTAGCGGCCCAGCAGCTCGCGGCTGGCGGCGTTGTCGGCGGTGACGTCCAGGCGTAACAGGCGCACGTCTTTGAGCGCGTCCATCACCTCGGGTTTGCCGAACACCTGTTTCTCCATGATCTTGCACGACACGCACCAGTCGGCGTAGTAGTCCAACAGCACCCATTGGCCCTGGGCCTTGGCGCTGTCGAGTTGGCTTTGCAATACCGCCGGGTCGCTTACCGTGGTGAAGGCGTCGTGAGCGCTGGGTGCATCGGCGACCCGAGAGCCGCTGTAGACCTTCAACGGTTGCCACAGCTCATCGCTGCCACCGGCCGCACCCACCACCAGCACCGCGCCCCACAGGCCCAGCACCAGGGAACCGGCGCCGAATACCTTGGCCGCCAGGCCGGACTCACGGGCCAGTGCCCAGCCACAGTACGCCATCACCAGCGCCAAGGCGCCCCACAGGCCGATCCACAGGCTGTCGCCGACCACCGGGCGAATCATCAGCACGGCGGTGCCCAGGAACAGGAAACCGAAGACGCCCTTGAGCACGTTCATCCAGGTGCCCGGCTTGGGCAGGAAGCGATTGCCCACGGTGACCAGCAGCAACAGCGGAATGCCGATACCGATGCCCATGGCAAACAGGATCAGCCCACCGTGCAGCGCGTTGCCGCTCTGGGCGATGTACAGCAGGGCGCCAGCCAGGGGCGCGGTCATGCACGGCCCCACCAGCAGGCCGGACAATGCGCCGAGCACACCGGCACCCACCAGGCTGCCACCGCTTTGCTGGCGGCTGACGTTATCGAGGCGGTCGCGCAGGAAGGCGGGCAGTTGCAGTTCAAAGAAACCGAACATCGGCAGGGCGAGCAGCACGAACAACGCGGCAAAGCTGCCGAGAATCCACGGCGTTTGCAGCAACGCCGCCAGGTTGGCGCCGAGCAATGCGGCCATCACCCCCAGGGCGGCATACACCAGCGCCATGCACACCACGTAGCTGCCGGCCAGGGCAAAGCCACGGCGCGGGCTGGCGCCACTGCCCACCACCAGGCCGGCGAGGATCGGCAGCATCGGCAACGAGCAGGGCGCAAACGCCAACAGCAGGCCCAGGCCGAAGAACACCAGCAGGCTCCACCCCAGGCTGCGCTGCTGCAGGCCGCTGGCCAGGCTTTGATCCTGGGCCTGCGCGGTGGCGGCGACGGCCGGGTTGCCGCCCAGGTCCACGGTGATCGACTGCGGCGGATAGCACAGCCCCGCATCGGCGCAGCCCTGCCAGCCGAGCTTGACCTGGCCGGTGGTGCCGGCGGGGATCTTCACTTCCAGGCCCTGGCGATACACTTGCTGCTCGCCAAAGAACTCGTCGCTATGGGCTTCACCCTCGGGCAGCACGGGTTGTTCGGCCAGGCCGTCGAACTTCATGCGCTGCTGGTACAGGTAATAACCGTCGGCAATCTGCCAGAACAGCTGGGTTTCGCCGCTTTCAAGACGTTCGGAGGTAAAGGCGAAGGCTTTGCCCACCGGGAGGAAGTCGGGTTTGGTTTCGAAGGGGCTGCCCGGCGCTGCCTGGGCGAATCCCGCGAACAACACCAGCAGAAAGGTAAACAGATGCCGCATGGTCAAGCCTTAGTTCGATGCAAGTGAGGCACACAATGTGTGGCGTTGATTAACCGATGATTAACCGCCGCTATTCTAGAGTGTAGGGATTATCCGGTGTTGCGAACTTTAGCGGCATAATGCGCGCTTAATCCGTGGCTTTTCTAATCGCGCCATCATTCATGAAGGGTTAACCATGCACGTACTGGTCTGTGAAGACGACGAACTGATCGCCAGTGGCATCGTGGCCGGCCTGACCGCCCAGGGCTTTACCGTGGAACGCGTGGCCACGGCGTCGGCTGCGCGGGCGATGCTTAAGGCTGCGGCCTTCGACATCATGGTGCTCGACCTCGGCCTGCCCGACGAAGACGGCCTCAAGCTGTTGCAACAACAGCGCAGCCAGGGCTTGGAGATTCCGGTGCTGATCCTCACCGCGCGGGACTCGGTGACCAACCGCGTCGACGGCCTGCAGGCCGGCGCCGACGACTACCTGCTCAAGCCCTTCGACCTGCGCGAACTCGCCGCTCGCCTGCAAACCTTGCTGCGCCGGGTGGCGGGGCGCAGCGTCAACCTGATCGAACATGGCCGCCTGGCCTATGACCCCAGCAGCCGCGAGACCTTCCTCGGCGGCCAGCCGGTAGATTTGTCCCGGCGTGAACAGGCGTTGTTGCAGGCGCTGTTGCACAACAAGGGCCGCGTACTGTCCAGCGAACAGCTCAAAGACAGCGTCTACGGGTTCAGCGACGAACTGGAAAGCAACGCGCTCAATGTGCATATCCACCACCTGCGGCGCAAGTTGGGCAACGGCATCGTCGAAACCGTCAGGGGGCTGGGCTATCGCCTGGGCACGGCTGATGGGGGAGAAAACACCCCGTGATGAGCTTGCGTCTGCGCCTGACGTTCAAGCTGGGCGCCGCTTTTGTACTGATCTGGGTGCTGGCGGCTGCCTGGATGCTCAACGATTTGCGCAACCAGATGATGTTTTCCCTCGACCAGCGCCTGGTGGCTTCGGCGCGCATGGTGGCCGGGCTCACCGAACAGATGCCGGGCCTGGCCAGTGTCAGCGGTGGCGCGCATTTGCGCACCGAACAACTGAATGTGCCGGGCGGCATGGCTTGCCAGGTCAGCTCTTTGCGCGGCGAGATTCTGGCCCGTAGCCATACCACGCCAGAGGAAGGGTTGGAGTCGCGCCGCAGCGGCTTTCGCGACCAGATCATCGACGGCGTGGGCTGGCGCAGTTTTACCCTGTCCCGTGGCGACTTGCTGATCACCACCGCCGACCGCCAGGTGGAGCGTGAAGCCCTCAACCTGTCGATCCTGCTGGCGGCCTCGGTGCCGGTCGGCGTGGCATTGCTGGGCTGCCTGTGCCTGCTGTGGCTGGGCATCGGCCAGAGCCTGGTGCCGCTCAACCGTATGCGTGATGCGCTGATGCGGCGCAGTGCCGACTCCCTCGAGCCCTTGCAGATTCACCCGCTGCCCAGTGAGCTCAAACCGTTGCTCGACACCCAGAACCAGTTGCTGCAACGCATCGCCAAGACCATCGAGCGCGAACGTCGCCTGACCGGTGACGCCGCCCATGAACTGCGCAGCCCGTTGACGGCGATCAAGACCCACCTGCAAGTCGCGCGCATGACCGAGGGCGCGGCCCGCGACCAGTCCCTGGCGCACGCCGAGGAGGGCGCCGACCGCTTGCATCGCACCCTGGAGCAACTGCTGTTGCTGGCGCGAGTGGAGGGCAGCCTATCGTTTGACGATGGTCTGCAATCCAGTGCCGAGGAAGTCGCCAGGTTGGCGATCCAGGATGCCAATGCCGGTGACAACTCACGCATCGATCTGATCCTGGCGCCGGCGCTTTCCCCTGTGCCAGTGGCAATGCCCGTGGGCCTGGCCGTCGCGGCCTTGCGTAACCTGCTGGACAACGCCTTGCGCCATACCCCGGCCGATACCCGCGTGGAACTGCACGTGTTTTCTACCCCGGATAATGTGGTGTTCCGCGTGCGTGACCATGGCCAGCAGATCTCCAGCGAAGACCTGCAATACCTCACCCAACGTTTCTGGCGCAATGGCAGCAGCGAAGGCTGTGGCCTGGGCCTGGCGATTGTCCAGGCGATCGTGCAGCGCTGCTCCTGCTCGTTGCATTTTGACAGCCAGCCCGATGGTATGCGGGTCGACCTGGGTATGCCGTTGCGGCGCTGAACTGACTTTTCACGTGGCAAATAATTACCGCCCGCCTGAGGCTCAAGCCTTCAGGATGGCGGTAATTTTTTTGCGCTTGAACGGGCCGAATGAGTCGGCCTGAATTGAAAAGGACCGTTCTTATGTTGGTGATCGACACCAGTTTCCCCGCCAGGGATTTCAACGACCGCCGCGGCGAAACCGTGCAACAGGTGGTTTTGCACTACACCGCTTCGCCCTTTGCTTGCTCGCTGCGCACCCTCACTCAAGATGGCGTCAGCGCCCACTATCTGCTGCCCGACCCCGATGAACCCAGCTACCGCGCTGCCGGTTATGAAGAGCTGCGGGTGTTTCGCCTGGTGGACGAGGGGCAGCGCGCCTGGCATGCAGGCGTGAGTTATTGGGCGGGGAAGGCCGACCTCAACAGCCGCTCGATGGGCATTGAAATCGTCAACCTGGCGCGCGATGACGCGGGCGTCTTTACCTTTCCTGAATATGCACCGGCGCAGGTTGATGTATTGATTGAATTGCTTCGCGACCTGCTGGAACGCTATCCGCAGGTCGGCCCTACTGACTGGCTCGGGCATTCGGACGTGGCCTACTGGCGCAAGAGCGACCCTGGGCCTCGGCTGCCCTGGCGTGTGCTGCATGAAGCCGGCATCGGGGCCTGGTTTGATGAATCGACCCGGGCGATGTACCAGCGCCGCTTTTGTGTTGGCTTGCCGCCGGAGGTGGAAGTGGAGCGGGCGTTTCAGCGGTATGGCTACAAGCCCGCGCAGAATCGCCGGGCCTTTGAGCAGCGCACCCGAGCGTTCCAGATGCACTTTCGGCCACGGGATTATTGTGGGTTTCTGGATGCAGAGACTTGTGCGGTCTTGTATGCATTGAACGAAAAGTACCGCGGGATTTGATGCCGAGCACTGTTCAAATGTGGGGCTCCATGTGGGAGGGGGCTTGCCCCCGTGACGGCCTGACGGCCGACGCTTATCTACCTGACGCGCCGCGATCCAACTGTGGGAGCTGGCTTGCCTGCGATGACGGCCTACCAGCCGATACTTCTCTCCCTGACACCCCGCAACTCAACTGTGGGAGCGGGCTTGCTCGCGAAGGCGGCCTGACAGTCAACACAGTTGGACCGGGTACATATCCGTTATTTAGGTAACGGCCACTTAGGGTTCCGCCCTGACGGCGGCTCACTTTTGAAAAGCGCAAAAGTAAGCAAAACGCTCTTGCCCCACCACTCGGCACCTCGCTTGGGCTCGGTGTGCCCGAACGCAGGCTTGAATCCGTGGGCCGCCGCCACGCGCCATCCATGGCGCGGGGCGGCTAACCCGGCGTCCTGCCGGGTTACCCACGAATTCAAGCCTGCGTTCGGCCAGCGTGGTTTAACGGGGCGCCTAAGATCAAAAGCCAGATCAAGATCACAAGCAGAGCAAGATCAAGAGCGGCTCGCTTCGCATCGTGGTTAGCGGTGGCTGTGGCGAACTGCACAGTCGGTAAATATCCGACCAACCTCCTAAATCCCCGTGCATCTGAAGCGTCTCCACAACAGGAAATCCGTGCGCATGCCCTTGGGCCAGACGCCAACGGATCGGCAGTTTGGTCACGATCATCAGCGTATTGAGGGATTCAGAGATGTCAGTCGCTACCAGCCGTATCGAAGACGCCCCGGTGCAGGCCGCGGAAACGCTCTATCAGTTTGACGAAAGCCCGCTGCTGGCCCGTCAGCGCCAGCAGGAATCCAACGCCCGCAGTTACCCACGGCGCATCCCCCTGGCGCTCAAGCGTGCCAAGGGCATTTATGTGGAGGACGTGGAGGGGCGGCGGTTCATCGACTGTCTGGCCGGTGCCGGCACCCTGGCGCTGGGGCATAACCACCCGGTGGTGATCCAGGCCATCCAGCAAGTGCTGAGCGACGAACTGCCCCTGCATACCCTGGACCTGACTACGCCGGTCAAGGATCAATTCGTGCAGGACCTGTTCGGTTTGCTGCCTTCGGAGCTGGCGCGGGAAGCCAAAATCCAGTTCTGCGGCCCCACCGGTACCGATGCGGTGGAAGCCGCGTTGAAGCTGGTGCGCACCGCCACTGGGCGCAGCACTGTGCTGTCGTTCCAGGGCGGCTATCACGGCATGAGCCAGGGCGCGCTGAGTTTGATGGGCAGCCTGGGGCCGAAGAAACCCTTGGGCGCCTTGCTCGGCAATGGCGTGCAATTCCTGCCCTTCCCGTATGACTACCGTTGCCCGTTCGGCCTGGGTGGCGCTGAGGGTGTGCGGGTCAACCTGCATTATCTGGAAAACCTGCTCAACGATCCGGAAGCCGGCGTGTTGCTGCCAGCGGCGGTAATTGTCGAAGTGGTCCAGGGTGAGGGCGGTGTGATCCCGGCGGACCTCGACTGGCTGCGTGGCCTGCGCCGTATCACCGCGCAAGCGGGGGTGGCGTTGATCGTCGATGAAATCCAGAGTGGCTTTGGGCGTACCGGCAAAATGTTTGCCTTCGAACACGCTGGCATCATCCCGGATGTGGTGGTCATGTCCAAAGCCATTGGCGGCAGCCTGCCGCTGGCGGTGGTGGTGTACCGCGACTGGCTCGACACCTGGCTGCCGGGCGCTCATGCCGGGACCTTCCGTGGCAACCAGATGGCGATGGCGGCGGGCTCGGCGGTGATGCGCTACCTCAAGGATCACGACCTGGCAGGCCATGCGGCGGCCATGGGCGAGCGCCTGGGCGAACACCTGCGCATCCTGCAGCGCGATTTCCCACACCTGGGGGATATCCGCGGGCGTGGGTTGATGCTGGGGGTGGAGCTGGTCGACCCGACGGGCACGCCTGATAGTCAGGGCCACCCACCGGTGCATCGCCAGTTGGCGCCGCTGGTGCAGCGCGAATGCCTCAAGCGCGGGCTGATCCTGGAACTGGGCGGGCGCC
This sequence comes from Pseudomonas salmasensis, assembly GCF_014268375.2. Lineage (NCBI taxonomy): Bacteria > Pseudomonadati > Pseudomonadota > Gammaproteobacteria > Pseudomonadales > Pseudomonadaceae > Pseudomonas > Pseudomonas salmasensis. The sequence continues at coordinate 1,597,831 of NZ_CP077083.1, read as the reverse complement.
ATGGCAGTGTGGTGCGTTTTCTGCCACCGCTGGTGATCACCGCTGGCGAAGTAGACCAGGTGGCCGAGATTTTCGGGCGCGCCTTGGCGGCGGCCGTGGCCAGCGTCTAATTTTCCAGGCCCTTGGTACGTTTCTACAGATATCAGTGCTGCGCGTGGTGCGCAGCCAGCCTTTGAGCGACGGAGAACAGCAATGACCTCAGTATTTGACCGCGACGACATCCTCTTTCAGGTAGTGGTCAACCATGAAGAACAGTATTCGATCTGGCCCGACTACAAGGCCGTGCCAGAAGGCTGGCGCACCGTGGGCAAGAGCGGCATGAAGAAAGAATGCCTGGCCTACATCGAGGACGTGTGGACCGACATGCGCCCGCTGAGCCTGCGCCAGAAAATGGATGGCGCGGCCCTCGCCAACTGATTCACCCCCATACCCCGTGTAGGAGCGAGCTTGCTCGCGAAGAACGCAAGAACGCCGCGTTTACCCTGAATAAACGCGGCGTTCTGAAGTTTTTCGCGAGCAAGCTCGCTCCTACAGTGGAGTGTGGGTGTAGAGGTAATCCGTGGCCAACGACGCCAGCGTCCTCACGCCCACCACCAGCGCCGACTCATCCACAAAGAACCCTGGGTTGTGATTCGGCGCCGCCTTGCTCATGTCCTGGTCCCTTGGTGTCACCCCCAGGAACACAAACAGCCCCGGCGCCTCCTTGGCATAGAACGAGAAGTCTTCGGCGCCACCTACCAATGGGCCTTGCACCACATCATCCTGAGCCGCCCAGCGCAGGCTCGGCAGCATCTTCTCGGTCAGCACCGGGTTGTTGATGGTGGGGTCGTACTTCTCGATGATCGTTACTTCGGCCTTGGCGCCACCGCTTTCGGCGATTTTCTCTACGGTTTGACGCACGTCTGCATGCAGCTTCTGGCGAATGCCGTAGTCGTAGGAGCGAATGGTGCCGCTCATGTCCACCGACTCGGGGATGATGTTATAGCGGGTGCCACCGTTGATGGTGCCGATGCTCACCACAGAGGGGAATGACGAAATATCGGTACGGCGGCTGACCACGGTCTGCAGGCCGACAATGGTTTGCGCGCCGACGGTGATCGGGTCAATACCGTCCCAAGGGCGGCCGGCGTGGGTCTGTTTGCCGAGGATTTTGATGCGCAGGTCATCGGAGCTTGCCAGGGTCGGGCCCGGGCGGTAGGCGATTTGCCCGGCAGGCACACCGGCCCACACATGCAGGCCGAACACCGCATCAGGCTTGGGCGCTTTCATCACGCCTTCCTGCACCATCATCTTCGCGCCCCAGGTGTTCTTGCCGTCTGGGATAAAGTCGCTGGGGCCTTCTTCGGCCGGTTGGAAATAAAACACCACGGTGCCGGGCAGGCGCTCGCGCATCCCGGTAAGAATCTTCGCAGTGCTCAGCAAGATAGCGGTATGGGCGTCGTGGCCGCAGGCGTGCATCACGTCGACTTCCTTGCCCAGGTAGGTGCCCTTGGCTTTGGAGGCGAAGGGCAGGTCGGCGACTTCCTTGACCGGCAGCGCATCCATGTCGGCGCGCAGGGCCACGGTCGGGCCGGGCAGGGCGCCTTTCAAGATGGCGACGACGCCGGTACGGGCTACTCCGGTCTTTACCTCAAGGCCGAGTTCGCGCAACTGTTTGGCGACCAGCTCGGCGGTGCGCGTTTCGGTATTGCCCAGTTCGGGGTGGGCGTGGATATCGCGGCGGGTTTCCAACAGGCTGGGTTCGAGGATTTTCGCCTGGGCGGCAATTTCCTCCCGGGCACTGTCCTGGCCGCTGCTGGCGGCAATCACTGCGCTGCTTGCGACCGCGCCGAGCAACCCCAAAACCCATTGGTGTGTCAGACCGTTCATACGCATACCAACCTCTCCTTGCTTATTGTTGTGGATCTTTCTCCTGCACGCTGCCGGCGGTCAGCACTTGCACGCTCAAGCGCGGCGTCGCGAGGTCAAGCCCGGCTTCATCCAGGTGCCGCTTGAGCGACAGGTTGAACGCCCGCGACACTTCCCACTGCTTGATCGGCGCGGTCTTGAAGCGTGCGCGCAGGATCGCGCTGCCGGACTCGAAACTTTCCACGCCCTGGATCTCCAGCGGCGACCAGATATTGCGGCGTTGCAGCGGGTCGTTGCGCATGGCATGGCCGACCTCGCGCATCAGTTTGATCGCGTCGTCGATTTCCATGTTGTAGGGGATCGCCACGCGAAAGATTGCGTAGCCGAACTCGCGGGAGTAGTTCTTGATGCTCTTGATTTCGCTGAACGGGATGGTGTGCACGATGCCGTCGATATCGCGCAGGCGCACGGTACGGATGGTCAGGCCTTCCACCGTGCCGAGGTGGCCGCCCACATCCACGTAGTCGTCGATGGCCAGGGAGTCTTCGATGATGATGAACAGGCCGGTGATCAAGTCCGCCACCAGCGACTGTGCACCAAAACCGATGGCGATACCGATCACACCCGCACCGGCCAGCAGGGGCGTGACGTTCATGCCCATGTTGGCCAGGGCGACGATGGCGGCGATGATGAAAATGGTCACGAACAGCACGTTGCGGATCAACGGCATCATGGTCTGCGCACGGGCGTTGGCCAAGCCTTTGCGCGAGCGCGTCAGGGCGTGGTGAATGGCCGTGTCGCTGAGGATCCAGATCAGCCAGGCAAACAGCAAGGTCCCGCCAAGGCCCACCAGCTTGACGGCGATTTCATGGCCGTCGCCTTCGGCAAAGCGAATCATCGACAGGCCCCACACGCGCAACCCCAGCTCGATGAACACCAGCCACACCGCCAGGTGCACCAGGGTGTAGACGAAGCCTTTGAGGCGCTCGGAATACAGCGCGTGGCGCTTGTGCCCGCGTTGCGGCTTGAGGGCGTGGCGGCGCACCAGGCCGTTGATCACCATGCACAACACCAGCAACACCGTGCACAGCAGTGACTGGCGCAGGGCGGTGCTGGTGTCGCCGGCGGAGAGGAAGGTGGCGAACAGCGAAATGCCCACCAGCAACAGCGCCGGCAGGTACCAGAAGGTGCCGATGATCGACAGGGTATCGGTGAGCGCACGGCGGTTGAGGCGGCGCGACAGCGGCTGGTTGCGGATCAGGTGCGCAATCGGCCGGCGGAACCGCAGGATAAACACCCCGGTGGACAACGCGGCCATTACATTGGCCACCGTCGCGGCAGTGTGGGCCAGGTGCTGGCCGAGGGCTGCAACCAGGCGCGGGTCGCTCAAGGCTTCACCGAAGGCGGCAAAACTGCCGATCCACCACAGCGGGCGGAACGCTTGGTGACGCAGGATATACAGGGCGCGGTGGCGGTGCGGGCCGTCGAGCAGCGAGAAGGCAATCACACAGATAGCCGAGAAGCAGGTGCCGACCACCAGGGCATAGGCCAGCACCATGGCCAACGATTTACCCAGGGATGAGGGCAGGGCGTAGCTCAGGTACACCGTGATCACCAGGGCGATCAGCCATGGGCCCAGCTTGCGCAGGGCGAAGCGCAGCATGTCCCAGGTGCGCGGGTGCTGCGGCAGCTCTTCGGGCAGGCCGAAGCGCTCGCGCACCCGGTGGCTGAGCCAGATCAGCGCGGCGGCCAGCAGGCTCCACACCGCCAGGATCACAGCAAAACCGAAGATGATCGGCAGCCATTCGCTGGCCGGCAACATCAGGGCGGCGAGTTCATCCTTGGCCAGGTCGACTTCATTGGACCAACGCCCCAGCGGGCTGTCGGCGCCGGAAAACTGCTGCTCAAAGCCCGACAGCGTACTGCCGATCAACCCGAGTACCCCGAGTTCGGCGGCGGGCTGGGCCTTTTGCGTGGCGGCGCGCAGCTTCTTCAGGTCGCTGAGCAACTGGGTGCGTTGCTGGTCGTTTTCCAGGGTCTTGATCACTTCGTCCAGCGACTGCCCCAGGGGCACTTCCGCCTGGGGTTGGGTCTTGCTGGAGCCGCCCAGCATCCCGGGCAAGCCTACGGCTTGGGCGGGCATCACTGGCAGCAGCGTGAGCAGGGCGATCAGCAGGTAGCAGGGTAGGGCAAACAGACGGGAGAACACGAGGCGGTCAACCTTGAAAACGACGAATTGACCGAGTGTACGAGGCCGCTATGCCCAATGCGAGCGCATTTGTCACTGCGCCAGTTTGGCGAGGATCTTGTAGACCACAGTGCCGAGGATCAACAGCATGCCGATCCACATGCCAAACACGCCCAGAGGCTTGTCGCGAAAGTTGAAGCCGACCGCGAGCATGATCATGCCGATCATGATAGGGATCAGCATGGCGTGGAACGAGGACATTGAGATCATGGACGGGGCGGCCTTGTCGGACTGGAAGTTCTGACAAGTCTAGGCTGGATTGGCAGAAGTGCAGGTGATACAGGTCAGTTTGGTAGTACACAGAACCCAATGTACGAGGGGCATGCCCTAACTCCATGTAGGAGCGAGCTTGCTCGCGAAAAACTCACAGGCGCCGCGCTCATTCAGCAAGCACGCGTTATCGTTTACGTTCTTCGCGAGCAAGCTCGCTCCTACATGATGGAGTCACATTTTGATTGAGTTCAGTTCGTAATATCAGGGCAAATCGCGACTGGCGTAGAACGCTCCCAGCACCTTGACCAGATGCGCCAGGTCATGGCTGCCGCACAGCTCGCGGATGGAGTGCATGGCAAAGGTCGGCAAGCCGATGTCCACCGTGCGCACGCCCAGGTGGCTGGCGGTAATGGGGCCGATGGTCGAGCCGCAGCCCATGTCACTGCGCACCACAAAGCTCTGCACCGGCACTTCCTGGGCCATGCACAGGTGGCGGAAGAACCCGGCGGTTTCGCTGTTGGTGGCGTAGCGCTGGTTGCTGTTGACCTTGATCACCGGGCCGGCGTTGAGTTTCGGGCCGTGGTTGGCGTCGTGTTTCTCGGCGTAGTTGGGGTGCACGCCGTGGGCGTTGTCTGCCGACACCAGCAGGGATTTCTGAATGGTGCGTACGAATTCTTCACCTTCGGGCAACAGGCGACGCAGGGTCTGTTCCAGCATCGGGCCATCGGCGCCGCAGGCCGAGCAGGAACCGACTTCTTCGTGGTCGTTGCACACCAGCACGCAGGTTTCATCGGTGTCGCTGGTGAGCAAGGCCTGCAAGCCGGCGTAGCACGACAGCAGGTTGTCCAGGCGCGCGCCGGCGATGAAGTCGCCATTGAGGCCGATCACGGCGGCACTTTGGGTGTCGTAGAAACTCAGCTCGTAGTCGAGCACCACATCGGCATTCAACCCATGCTCGCGGGCCAACTGTTCGGTGAGCACGGCGCGAAAGTCCACGCGCTCGTCACCGGCAAACTGCGCGAGGATAGGTGGCAGCTCGGTCTGGGCATTGATCGCCCAGCCCTGGTTGGCTTCACGGTTGAGGTGAATGGCCAGGTTGGGAATGATGGCGATCGGCAGCTTGAAATCGATCAGTTGGCTCTCGACCTTGCCATCGCGGCGGAAGGTGACACGCCCGGCCAGGGACAGGTCGCGGTCGAACCAGGGCGCCAGCAGCGCGCCGCCGTAGACTTCCACGCCCAGTTGCCAGAAGCCCTGGCGTTGCAGCTCCGGCTGGGGCTTGACCCGCAGGCACGGGCTGTCGGTGTGGGCGCCGACCATGCGGATACCGTCTTGCAGCGGCGATTGGCGGCCGAGCTTGAAGGCGATGATCGAGGAATCGTTGCGGGTCACGTAGTAGCGCCCGTTGGCCTCGGTGGCCCAGGTGTCGCGCTCGTCGAGACGCTGGTAGCCGGCCGCTTCCAGGCGATGGGCCAGGGCAGCAGTGGCATGAAAAGGAGTAGGGGAGGCCTTGAGGAAGTCGATCAGGCCTTGATTCAACGCTTCGCGCATAAATAGCTCCAGACAGCAATGCGCGGAGTTTACCGTATTGGCCCCGCCGATTCATTGTAGGAGCGAGCTTGCTCGCGAAAAACTCAATGGCACCGCAGCCATTCAGGTTATACGCGGTGCTCTCAGGTTCTTCGCGAGCAAGCTCGCTCCTACAGGTAAGCGTCTGTGCCTTCAAAAAGGCGCAGGGCACTCGAAGCGCAAACGCTCGCCGCTTTGCGGATGGGTGAAGCTGAGCATGCTTGCATGCAGGCACAGTCGTGGCCAGGCCGCCAGGGCTTGCTCATGGGCGTACAAGCCATCACCCAGCAGCGGATGCCCGATGGACAACATATGCACGCGCAACTGGTGCGAACGCCCGGTGATGGGTGTCAGCTCCACGCGGCACCAGTCGCCGCAACGCTCCAGCACTTTCCAGAAGGTCAGTGCATGTTTGCCGAACTCATGGTCGACCACATGGCGGGGCTTGGTCGGCGGGTCGTAGCGCAGGGGCAGGTCGATGCTGCCGCTGTCCAGTGCCGGTTGGCCCCAGGCCAGGGCAGTGTAGGCCTTTTCGGTCTCGCGGTCGTGAAACTGGCGGGACAGTTCGCGGTGGGTATCAGCGTCCCGGGCCAGCAAGATGATCCCCGAAGTTTCCCAGTCCAGGCGATGGACGATACGGGCTTCGGGGTAGCCGTTTTCCTGCAGGCGGGTGATCAGGCAGTCCTTGTTGTCGTCGGCGCGGCCAGGCACCGAGAGCAGCAGGGTCGGCTTGTTCACCACCAGGACAGCGTCGTCCTGATGCAGGATATGGATATTGGACAGCGGCATTAAACAGCCTCGTAACAAACGCCAACGGCGGCTCCACTGACCGCCCCCTCACCTTGTAGGAGCGAGCTTGCTCGCGAAGAACCTGAGAACACCGCATTTCACCTGAATGAACGCGGTGCCGTTGAGTTTTTCGCGAGCAAGCTCGCTCCTACAGCAGTACAGGGACCAGGTAGCAGAGCCGCCGTGGCGACCGCCCGTTCGATCAACGATCGGGCAGGGTGATATTGAGTTCCAGAATCGAGCAGCTGCCGTCATTTTCCAGGGCGACATGCACGTCATCGTTGCCGATATTGACGTACTTGCGGATCACCTCGACCAGTTCCTTCTGCAAGGCTGGCAGGTAGTCCGGGGTGCTGCGTTGGCCGCGTTCGTGCGCCACGATGATCTGTAGACGCTCTTTCGCGACCGATGCGGTACTGGGTTTTTTGTTGGCGCGAAAGAAGTCGAGAAATTTCATTGTTTAGTTGCCTCCAAAGATACGCTCGAAGAATCCCTTCTTCTTGACATCGAGGAAGCGGTGTTCCACGGTCTTGCCCAGCAAGCGATCCACGGCATCGCTGTACGCCTGGCCGGCGTCGCTCTGGTCGTCGAGAATTACCGGTACGCCCTGGTTGGATGCCTTGAGCACCGCCTGGGATTCTGGGATCACGCCCAGCAGAGTCACGGCGAGGATTTCCTTCACGTCTTCAACACCGAGCATTTCGCCGTTGTTGACGCGCTCCGGGTTGTAGCGGGTGAGCAGCAGGTGCTCCTTGATCGGGTCCTGGCCTTCTTCGGCGCGCTTGGACTTGCTGGCCAACAGGCCGAGCATGCGGTCCGAGTCACGTACCGAGGACACTTCCGGGTTGGTGACCACGATGGCTTCGTCGGCGAAGTACATCGCCAGGTGAGCACCGGTTTCGATACCGGCCGGGGAATCGCACACCACGTATTCGAAGGTTTCTTTGAGTTCGGCCAGGACTTTGCCCACGCCTTCTTTGGTCAGCGCGTCTTTGTCACGGGTCTGGCTGGCGGCCAGCACGTACAGGTTCTCAAGGCGCTTGTCCTTGATCAGGGCCTGTTGCAGGTTGGCTTCGCCGTTCACCACGTTGACGAAGTCATACACCACTCGGCGCTCGCAGCCCATGATCAGGTCAAGGTTACGCAGGCCGACGTCGAAGTCGACGATGACTGTCTTGTGGCCGCGCAGAGCGAGGCCGGTACCGATAGCGGCGCTGGTGGTGGTCTTACCCACACCACCCTTGCCGGATGTAACCACGAGAATCTTGGCCAAGGTGTTTCACCCCTAAGGAAAAAGGACTTTCGGTCCCTGAAAAACATCTCTTGGAGCTCGCCGCAGGCGGACAGCCTTTGCAGGAAAAAGTCGGGGTTTCCATGGGGAAACACCAACTTCCAAAAAGTCCTACACAAGTCTTGCCGGTTTCGCTTTGCTATCAGAGTCTAGAGATGCTTGGAAAATGCGGCAGTATCCGTTAAAGACGGATGATGTTCAACACATCGCCCGACAGGTTGACCTGTACCGAAGCGCCCCACAGTGGATCGCGGCGCAAATCTTCGGAAACCTTGTACTGACCCGCGATGGAAACCAGCTCAGCGGTCAACTGCTGGCAAAAAATACGCGCCTTGGTATCACCCTTGATGCCGGCCAGGGCGCGTCCGCGCATCGGGCCGTATACATGGATGTTGCCATCGGCAAGAAGTTCCGCCCCCGGGCTGACCGAGGAGACCACCACAAGGTCGCCGCCCTGGGCGTAAATCTGCTGCCCGCCGCGTACCGGCGAGGTGATGATCTTGGTGGGCCTGATCGTAGGCTCGGGCGGTTTTTCCGGTTTTTTCTTTTCTTCGCCGACCAATGGTTCCAGCGCACGCTCGCGGGCGCCGGACGGTGGCAGTACTGGCAGTTCAATGGCGATGGCGGCGGCAATGTCTTCGATGCGGCTGGCGCGGATGGCCAGTGTGCGCAGGCCATGGGAACGGCATACGCGCATCAGCCCGGGCAAATCAATCACGCCCTGGCCGGCCGGCAGCTTGTCCAGGGCCAGCACCAGCGGGGCGTTGTTGAAGAAGTTCGGCGCCAGGGCGACCTTGGCGGCCAGTTGGCGGTCCAGGGCGTCGAGGTCATTGCGGGCCAGTTCCAGCACGGTAATGGCGAGCATGCTGCCTTTTAGCTGGAACACGGGATCTTGGTCTAGCGGTTCGGTTTGGCTCATGGTCGGCGAAAGCGGCTTGTCACGAAAAGTGTCGAGACTTATAACGAGAACACTCACCCGCCGCAAGCCGAGTCGAACCGTTGTAGAATGCGCGGCCCTTGTCTTTACCGGAATCTGTAATGGATCGCCCGCGTTTTCGAGCTGTATTTCTTCACCCGCGTTTTTGGCTGCTATGGCTGGGGCTCGGCCTGCTGTGGCTGGTCACTCAATTGCCGTATCGGGCCCTGTTAACCATTGGTCGCCTGCTGGGCGCGGGCATGTACCGCGTGGCGGGCGATCGTCGCCGTATCGCGGCACGCAACCTTGAGCTGTGCTTCCCGGAAAAATCCGCCAAGGAACGCAAACGCCTGCTCAAGGAAAACTTCGCTTCCACCGGCATCGCCTTCTTTGAAATGGCCATGAGCTGGTGGTGGCCCAAGCCGCGCCTGGCGCGCCTGGCCCATGTCGAAGGGCTGGAGCACCTCACTCAGGCGCAGTTGGAAGGCAAGGGCGTAATCCTCATGGCGCTGCACTTCACCACCCTGGAAATCGGCGCGGCGCTGCTGGGGCAGAAGCACACCATTGACGGCATGTACCGCGAACACGGCAACCCGCTGTTCGACTTTATCCAGCGCCGTGGCCGCGAACGCCACAACCTCGATTCCCTGGCCGTGGAGCGTGACGACGTGCGCGGCATGCTCAAACTGCTGCGCGCCGGCCGGGCCATCTGGTACGCACCGGACCAGGACTACGGCGCCAAGCAAAGCATCTTCGTGCCGCTGTTCGGCATCCAGGCCGCCACCGTCACCGCCACCAGCAAGTTCGCCCGCCTGGGCAAGGCGCTGGTGGTGCCGTTTACCCAGGAGCGCCTGGCTGACGGCAGCGGTTACCGCCTGGTAATCCATGCGCCGCTGACCGACTTCCCGGGTGAAACCGACGAGATCGACTGCCTGCGCATCAACCAGTGGGTTGAAGCCTCGGTACGCGAATGCCCCGAGCAATACCTGTGGACGCACCGCCGGTTCAAGAGCCGGCCACCGGGTGAGCCCAAGTTGTACGAAAAGCGCCGTCGATAACCCCAACCCCTTCTCACATGGAGTGACGCAATGCGCCCAGCGGAACCGGTCACAGGCTTGATTCTTTCCGGCGGCGGGGCGCGCGCGGCGTATCAGGTGGGGGTGTTGGCGGCGATTGCCGAGTTGCTGCCTGCGGGGGCAGCGAATCCTTTTCCGGTGATCGTCGGCACCTCCGCTGGTGCGATCAATGCGGTGAGCCTGGCCAGTGGCGCCAGCGATTTTTCCGCGGCCATCCAACGGCTGACGGCCTTCTGGCAGGGCTTTCGTAGCCATCAGGTGCTGCGCAGCGATTGGCCGGGGGTGATGCGCCAGGCCAGTCGTTTCCTGATCCACAGTCTGCTGGGCCTGGGCGCCCAGGTGCCGGTGGCGTTGCTCAACAGCTCACCGCTGCGCGAGCTGTTGCAGGAGCGCTTGAACCTGGACGGCATCGACGAGGCGATCCGTCGCCAGCATTTGCAGGCGGTGGCGGTGACCGCGTTTGGCTATGAGTCCGGGCAAGCGGTGACCTTCTATCAGGGCGGCGGCACCATCGATGCCTGGTTGCGCCATCGGCGTATCGGCGTGCCCACCCAATTGACCGTGGAACACCTGCTGGCCAGTTCGGCGATTCCGCTGCTGTTTGCCCCGGTCAAGCTTGGCCAGGAGTACTTCGGCGATGGCGCGGTGCGCCAGTCCGCACCCATCAGCCCGGCCTTGCACCTGGGCGCCAGCCGCGTGTTGGTGGTGGGGGTAAGCGGCAACCCACGGGGCAATGAACCTTCGGTGCAACGCACCTACACCGGCCAGCAACCGACCCTGGCGCAGATCGGCGGGCACATGCTCAACAGCACGTTCATTGACAGCCTGGAAAGCGATATCGAGCTGCTGGAGCGCTTGAACCAGTTCAGCCGCGTCGTGCCTGCGGATGCGGCGGTGCAGGGCCTGGCACCGGTAGAAGTGCTGGTGATTGCCCCCAGCCAGCCCATCGATGAAATCGCCGCACGACATCGCCAGGAGTTGCCGGCGGCACTGCGTGTGTTTTTGCGTGGGCCGGGGGCGACCAAGACCAGCGGTGCAGGGGTGTTGAGTTATCTGCTGTTCGAGGCGGGGTATTGCAGTGAATTGATCGAGCTGGGGCGCAAGGATGCGCTGGCCAAGCGCGAAGAAATCACCCGTTTCCTAGGCCTGACGTGAACCTCTGTAGGAGCGAGCTTGCTCGCGAAGAACCTGAGAACGCCGCGCTTATTTAGCATGAGCGTGGTGATCTTGAGTTTTTCGCGAGCAAGCTCGCTCCTACACAGGGCCGTCAGAAGTGGTATTTGACCAGGAAGCTCGCCGTGTCCTGAGTCGTCTTGAAGGCGCCGCTGTCTTCAATCCCGTATTTGTTCTTCCAGTAGTCGTACTCAAAACCCACATACAACTGCTTGTCGCCCCAATGCAGCGCCTTGCCCAAGTCGTATTTGACCTGTGGGTTGAAGTGCAGGTTGGCGTGGTAAGTGCCACGGGCGTTTTTGTCGTTATCCACCACCCAGTCCATAAAACCGTCGATCAACACATCGGAGTTACCCACGGGAATGGTGTACGACCATACCGGGGTGATCTGCCATACGCCGTCACCCGGGCGATTGCCTTCGGTCTGGCGCTGGTAGAAGTTCAGCTGGAAGTAGTCGAAACCGGGGATGTTCAAATCGAATGCCGGGCCCAGCAAGTAGGACTCGTTATCGCCTTCGCCGAACTCATAGGTGAAGGCCAGCAACACATCCTTGATCGGGCCGAATGACAGGTCCTGGTTGAAAATCTTGCCGAACGACAAACGCGGGCTGAACTCGCCGTAGTAAGTGTTGGGCCCGACGTTGCCGTCTTCCTTGCCGTTGTAAAAGATGCGGTCGAGGAAGAAGAAGTTGTCGCCATACTTCCACGCGTCGGCATGTTCGAAGGTGACGGTTTGCTGGATCTGCGGGTTGACGGTAAAGCTCTTGCCCCACAGGTAAGTCAGGCTGTTGTTTTGCCACTGCAACAAGTCACCGGCCACGGCTTGGCCACCGGCCAATAGCGACCCTGCCAGCATCAGGCCTTTGAACATAGGTTTCATTCGGTTGCTCCCGAGTTAAAGTTTTATGGTTTTTCTTCTACGCAGGCGCTCTGGTGTGGCGCCTTTTGGTTCGCTGCAAAAATCGTCTGTTCGGTCAGCTTTGATGCTTTTAGCAAGAGCTGCGCCAAGGTGTTCAAAAAGCCAAAAAATCCCCGTCGGCTGCAACGGATGCAGTCGAATTCAGGGGACTTTTGCGCACTTTGGCAGCAAACATCAGGCCGGGATAAGTTGGCCTTGAGGTCAGCTTTTACATTCGCTGTTTTTTTTTGAGTCGATTCGAGCGGGCGCGGAGAATACTGGCTCCCAGGCCTGGGCTCAAGTGCGCTGTAACAGAGCGCGAGGGGCAAGAATGGGGCGCGGCGTGTGGCCGGCCCCATGTCAAGGTTGTGCATGTGGGTGTTCCCTGTTTGTTGTTATTTTTGTACTAACAAAGGAATCAATGCGTATGCGCGACTTCGGGGCGCTCAGCGCCACCGAGAATGTTGAACAGAATGTTCAGCGACAGCGCGCTGAGGGTCGCCATGGCGATGCCGCTGTGGGTAATCGGGCTCATCCACAACGGCAGCTGTGCGAAGAACTCCGGGCGCACCACGGGGATCAGGCCCATGCCGATGCTCACCGCCACCAGCAACTGGTTACGGCGGTCGGCGATGTCGGCTTCCTGCAGGATCTTGATCCCAGTCGCCGCCACCATCCCGAACATCGCAATCGCCGCGCCGCCGAGTACCGCAGGTGGAATCGACGCCACCAGGTAGGCCGCCTTGGGCAACAGGCTCAGCACGATCAAGAACGCCCCGGCCATGAGCGTGACCGAGCGGCAGCGCACGCCGGTCATCTGCACCAGGCCGATATTCTGCGCGAAGGAGGAGTGGGTAAAGGTGTTGAAGAAGCCGGCAAAGAACGACGCGCCGGCATCGCACAGCAGGCCGCGCCGCAGCATCTTCGGCGTGACCTCCTGGCCGGTGATCTTGCCCAGCGCGAGGAACATGCCGGTGGACTCGACAAAAATGATCACCACCACCAGGCACATCGACAGGATCGGCGCCAACTCGAACTTGGGCATGCCAAAGTGCAACGGCGTCACCACCTGCACCCACGGCGCCTGGGCCAGGCCGCTGAGGTCGACCATGCCGATCACACCACATAGCGCGTAACCCAGGCCCATGCCGATCAGCACCGAGATGTTCACCCAGAAGCCGCGCATGAAGCGGTTGATCAGCAAGATAGTGGCCAGTACCAGGGCGGCAATCGCCAGGTAGACCGGCGAGCCAAACGTGGCGGCGGCACTGCCTCCGCCGGCCCAGTTCACTGCCACGGGAAACAGCGAAAGGCCGATGGCGGTGATCACCGTACCGGTCACCAGCGGTGGGAAAAAGCGCACCACTTTGGACATGAACGGGGCGATGAGCATGCCGAAGAACCCGGCGGCGATGGTCGCGCCGAAGATGCCCTGCAAACCGATACCGGGCATGCCGGCCATGGCGACCATGCTGCCCACGGCGGCAAAACTGGCACCCATCATCACCGGCATGCGAATGCCCATCGGGCCGATGCCGAACGACTGCACCATGGTGGCAATACCGGCTACGAGTAGGTCGGCGTTGATCAGAAAGGCGATTTCTTCACGGCTCAAGCCGGCGGCCTGGCCAATGATCAGTGGCACGGCGACGGCACCGCCGTACATCAGCAAGACGTGTTGCAGGCCTACCAGAATCAATTGCAAGAGGGGCAGCCGCACCATGGCGGGCGCGGCAGGAGTCTGCGTTTCTAACTGGGACATGCAACACCTCGAATCTTTTTATTTTTGTGTTGTTTGGCATTCAATTGCCATTAGCGCTGTTCTCAATCCTGTAGGAGCGAGCTTGCTCGCGAAGAACCCAAGAGCGCCGCGTTCATTCAGCACGTGCGCGTTATCGTTGACGTCCTTCGCGAGCAAGCTCGCTCCTACAGTGGGTGATGCACATAGTTAATTGGTGCGCGCCCCCTGGTTGATCCAGGTGCCAATCAAATCCCGCTCCTGCTGGGTCATTTGGGTAATGTTGCCCAGCGGCATGATCTGGCTGGCCACGGCCTGCGCTTGAATGCGCGCGGCTTGCTGCTGGATCTGTGCCGGTGTGTCGAACATCACCCCAGCCGGAGCGGTGCTGAACAACGGGCTGGTGGGCTTGGCCGAGTGGCACACGGTGCAGCGTTGCTCGATCACGTGGTGCACCTGGCCGAAGTCCGTGGTGGCCTGGGCCGGTGCCGGTTCAGCGGCGGGTGCGGCAGGCGCGGCCGGTTTCAAGCCACCGCCCAATGCGGTTTCCGGCAGGGGTTGGTACTCGATGGCAGCCGGTGCCTTGGCAATCGGTTCAGCCGGCTTGGGCCCGGTCACATAGGCCAGGCTGATCATCGCCAAGGCGCCCACGGGCAAGGTCCACGCATACTTCTGGCTGTCATGCCGGGTGTTGAAGTAATGGCGCACCAACACCGCCGCCACCGCGATCCCGGCCAGGATCAGCCAGTTGTATTGGCTGCCATAGGTGCTCGGGAAGTGGTTGCTGATCATGATGAACAGCACTGGCAAGGTGAAGTAGTTGTTGTGGCGTGAGCGCAACAGGCCCTTGGCCGGCAGCGCCGGGTCGGGTGTGCGGTTCTCGGCGATGGCCGCCACCAGCGCGCGTTGGGCGGGCATGATGATGCGGAACACGTTACCCACCATGATCGTGCCGATCACCGCACCCACGTGCAGGTACGCACCGCGGCCGCTGAACACTTTGCTGAAGCCGTAGGCCGCCGCAATCAACAGCACGAACAGGATCAAACCGAGCAGGGCAGGGCGTTTGCCCAGGGCCGAGTCGCACAGGAAGGAGTAGATGAACCAGCCAGCGAACAGTGAGCCGATGCCCAGCAACACGCCTTCGGTGCCGCTGAGGCTGCTGCCGGGGGCGAGCAGGTACAGCGTGGGGTTGAGGTAGAAAACCACGCACAGCAGCGCGACGCCCGACATCCAGGTGAAATAGGCTTCCCATTTGAACCAGTGCAGGTTGTCCGGCATGGTCGGCGGGGCCAGTTTGTATTTTTCCAGGTGGTAGATACCGCCACCGTGGATCGCCCACAAGTCACCGGCCAGGCCGTTCTTGGGGTTGACGCGATTAAGGTTGTTTTCCAGCCAGACGAAGTAGAAAGAAGCGCCGATCCAGGCGACGCCAGTGATCATGTGAACCCAGCGCACGCTCAGGTTCAGCCATTCCAACAGATGTGCTTCCACAGTCTTTACCTCTCGCCTGTCACCCTTGTTGTCGGGTGATCAGACCTTCTCTTATTGGTGGGGGGCGAGGATCAAACGCTCATCCTCTTTGAAAAAATGCTCATCGCAGTTATTGCCTGTGCCACTGCGATCAACCACCAGGAAGTCATCCCGCTTTTCGATCGTCAGCACCGGGTGGTGCCAGACGCCGCGATGGTAATTAATGCCCTGCCTGCCGTTGGTGACGAAGGCGCGGACCAAGCCCGATACAGGTTCATCGCCAAGTGGCGCGACCACGATCAGAAAGGGGTTGCCGAGCAGCGGAATGAAAGCCTGGCTGCCCAGCGGGTGTCTCTCCAGCATGCACACGGTCAGCGGCATGTCCTGCGCGTCGGCGCGGAAGATGCTGATGATGGCGTGGTCTTCCGGCTTTGCGGTTTCGACCGTGGCCAGTTTGTGAAAGCGCATGGTCGACCCGTTGTTGATCATGAAGTGGTCGCTGCCGTCGGTTTCGATAACGTCTCCGAAGGGGGCGAAGGCTTCTTTGGTCAAAGGTTCGATCATCAGTGTGCGCATGGCTGTCTTCTTAATCTTGAATTGTTATTGGATCTTTGTAGGAGCGAGCTTGCTCGCGAAAAACTCAAGGACACCGCGTATATCCAGAATGGGCGCGTTATCGTTGACGATCTTCGCGAGCAAGCTCGCTCCTACAGGCTCAGCATTACTTCGACACTTTGCCCAGGACACGCAGGCGACTCACGCCACCATCCGGGAACACGTTCAAGCGGATGTGGGTAATCGGCCCCAGCGCCTTGATCTGCTCGGCGAAGGTGTGTTCGGCGTGCATTTCCAGCTTCTGTGCCGGCAGCAGTTCGCGCCAGAACAGCGATTGGGTTTCGATCTGGCTGTCGGTGCCGCCTTTCACAAAGGCGCCCTGGATCGAGCAGGTGTCCGGGTAGTTGCCCTTGAAGTGCAGGGTATCGACGACGATTTTCTCGATCTCGCCCGGATGACCCAAGGCCACGATCACCCAGTCATTGCCTGGCGTGCGACGACGTGCGGTTTCCCAGCCGTCGCCCATGTTGATGCCACGGCCCGGGTTGAGGATGTTGCTCATGCGGCCGAAGTGTTCATCGGAGCAGGCCAGGGCACGACCGCCATTGAGCGCGGCAGCCAGGTCGACCTGTTCGTTGTCGCCCACCGAAGACCAGTCGCGGAACGGCACGCCGTACACACGCAGACGCGCTACGCCGCCATCCGGGTAGATGTTGAAGCGCAGGTGGCTGAACGCCTGGTCGTTGTTGATCTCGTGGTAGTGGTGGCTGTTGCCTTGCAGCTCGACGGCCGACAGCACTTGCACCCACTGGGTGTTGGCGTCCGGCTCGCCCGAGGCCAGGAAGCAGGCTTCCAGGGAGGCCGACGGCGGGAAGTTGCCGGTGAAGAATGAAGTGTCGATGTCCACGCCTTTGATCGAACCCGGCACGCCCAGGCGGATCACCGCGCTGTCGTAGCCTTCGAAGCGCTTGCGGCGTGACTCCCAGCCGTCCATCCACTTGCCGTTGTCATCGAAAACGCCCTCCTTCCACACGGCCGGGGTCGGCTGGAACAGGCGGTTGGCGTCAGCGAACCAGTCATCGGTCACCGAGATGATCTTGGTGCCCAGGCGGGCGTCGGCCAGGTTGACGAACTTCTCGAAAGGTACGGCGTAAGCTTTCATTCTTCTTGTCTGCCTTAGATAGAGTGGCTGGAGATGGACTGCTAGAGGTTCAGTAAACGGAACAACGCGATCTTGTTGATCTCGTCCAGCGCGCACTTGAACTCAGCGTCTGCCGAGTTGTGGATGCGCGTTTCGAACGCGGCGAGGATCTGGTGCCGGTTGCTGCCTTTTACCGCCATGATGAAGGGAAACTTGAACTTGGCTTTGTAGGCCTCATTCAGCTCGGTGAAGCGAGAAAACTCTTCGGCCGTGCATTGGTGAATACCCGCGCCCGCTTGTTCATCGGTGCTGGCTTGGGTCAGTTGGCCCTGAACGGCAGCTTTGCCGGCCAGGTCCGGGTGAGCATTGATCAGCGCCAGTTGCGAGGCGTGATCAGCGCTCAACAGGATATCGCTCATGCGCTGGTGCAGGGTTTCGATCTGGTCGATCGACGCGTCCTGGCCCAGGTCGAAGGCCTTTTCGGCCACCCATGGCGAGTGTTCGTAGATATCGGCGAAGGCCTGGACGAAGGCGTCGCGGCTCAAGGTCGAAGGTTTAAGGGTTTGGAACGCAGTCATTTCGCCGCTCCCGGGAAAGGGTGGGTTTGGTGCCAGTGACGGGCGATGTCCACGCGGCGGGTGAACCACACCTGGTCATGGCCTTTGACGTATTCAATGAAGCGCTTGAGCGAGGCCAGGCGTGCCGGGCGACCGATCAGGCGGCAATGCAGGCCGATCGATAGCATCTTCGGCGCCTCGGCCCCTTCGGCATACAGCACGTCGAAGGCGTCCTTGAGGTACTCGAAAAAGTCATCGCCCTTGTTAAAGCCCTGCACCTGGGTGAAGCGCATGTCGTTGGTGTCCAGAGTGTAGGGGATCACCAAATGCGGCTTGCCGTTGGGGGTGTTGGGTTCCCAGTAGGGCAGGTCGTCGTCGTAGGTGTCGCAGTCGTACAGGAAGCCACCTTCCTCCATCACCAGGCGGCGGGTGTTGGGGCCGGTGCGGCCGGTGTACCAGCCCAGCGGGCGTTCGCCGGTGAGTTCGGTGAGGATGCGGATGGCTTCGAGCATGTGCTCGCGCTCCTGGGCCTCGTCCATGTACTGGTAGTCGATCCAGCGGTAGCCGTGGCTGCAGATCTCGTGGCCGGCGGCGACCATGGCGCGGATCACATCCGGATGACGCTGGGCGGCCATGGCCACGGCGAAGATGGTCAGCGGGATATCGAATTCTTTGAACAGCTTGAGGATGCGCCACACGCCGGCACGGCTGCCGTATTCGTACAGCGACTCCATGCTCATGTTGCGCTCGCCTTGCAGCGGCTGGGCCGAGACCATCTCCGAGAGGAAGGCTTCCGACTCTTTGTCGCCGTGCAAAATGTTGCGCTCGCCGCCTTCTTCGTAGTTGAGTACGAACGACAGCGCGATGCGTGCCTTGCCCGGCCAGTGGGGGTGAGGAGGGTTACTGCCGTAACCGATCAGGTCGCGTGGGTAGTCAGCGCTCACTGCAGTCTTCCTTCTTGTTCGTGGTAGCAGATGTGTGGCGGCCGGGCAGTGGAATGACTGAATGGCGTCACAGCGATGAGTGATTGTATACAACTTATCGCAAACTTTGTAAGCCTGCATTTCTGCATTTTTTCTGAACGGGCTCTCTACGGGTCTTTGCAAGAAACTTGCCTAAGTGGTCAGGTTAAAATCAAAAAGCCCACTGTAGGAGCGAGCTTGCTCGCGAAAAACCTGAGGGCGCCACTTTTAATCCTGATAGTCCGCGTCATCGTTGACGTTTTTCGCGAGCAAGCTCGCTCCTACAGGGGGTTGGAAGGCTGTTGAATTTATTGTGTACAATTTTTTAGAAAAATGTCTTAATCAGCCATCGCCGGCTTTTTCACTGCCCTGAAAGAGTGCGGGTTTCTCTAATACTGACTTCGGGAGGCGCATAGAAGCCATGGGACGTTTGACCACACACGTTTTGGACGCCGCGCACGGCTGCCCCGGCAGCGCCATCAAGGTTGAGCTGTACCGCGTCGAAGGCGCGCAGCTGGAGCTGGTCGCCAGCGCCACCACCAACAGCGATGGCCGTTGCGACGCGCCATTGCTGCAAGGCGACGACTACCGCAGCGGCGTGTACCAACTGCAGTTCAGCGCCGGTGATTACTACCGGGCCCGCGGCGTGCAGTTGCCCGAGCCGGCTTTTCTGGACGTGGTGGTACTGCGCTTTGGCATCAGTGCCGAACAGGACCATTACCATGTGCCCCTGCTGATTTCGCCTTACAGCTACTCCACCTATCGCGGTAGCTGAGTCGTCACCTCGCTTCACACCCCCAAATGCTCTTCGTTGGTTTCGCCCGCGCACACTGCGGGCTTTTTTTTGCCTGGCGTTTGTTCAACTATCTAACGCCTGTTGCGTCAGTGGCGTGCCTAGGCTGGGTGTTTTCCTCAGGTTAAGAAAACATCATGGCCCCACCCATCGACACGACCGACCCCACTGCGCAAGCGTCCATACAGCAAATGCGCAGCCAACTGTCACGACGGATCAACAGCCACCCGCAGCCCAGCCGCCTGATCAATCAGATCGGCCTTGCCGACCAACGATGCGCCAACACAACCAAAGCCCTGATGCATTTGACGGTACGCGCGCCCAAGATCCTGACGGTGATTCGCGCAGCATTGCGCCAAGCGTTCGACATCGACCCGGACAAACTACTGTTCACCCAAGCCATGCCGCCGCCAGCACTGCACAGGGTCGACACCCTGACGGAACGGGCGCTGCTCTTGCTGGCGCTGCCTGCCGTGCCGATCAACCTTAACCAGTTCACCACGTTGAGCGTCAAGGATGAACCGGCCCGTGTCTGGCCGTTGACGCCCTTGCAGGTGCTGCAGCAAGTGATCGCCATGAAGCTGTTCGAACGTCTGGGCGCCGCGTTCAGCCGCTACTGGGAAACACTGGCGGCCGGCTCCTGGCAGACGCGTCAGGAGCACTGGTGCCAATTGCATGCCGAGTTGTTCGCTGATCGGGCCTTTATCGCGGGGCAGTTGGGCGAGCTGTCGAGTGAGGCGTCAAGCCTGGTCCAGGCGCTGATCGATGCGCCGAGCCCCGAAGCTCGCCAGCGGGCCGGGGGCGACTGGGCCAGTGCGCGCGCCAGCCAATTGATGTGGCCCGGCTCACCCGCGGTAGCGATCCCCGGCGCCTTGCACATCTATCGTGCGGATGACCCCAGTGATGTGCCGCATGTGATCTACCTGCCGGGTGTAGCGCGCAATTTTTATGAGTATCCCAGCTTCTTCTTCCTGCAGTGCGGCCTGCTGAAACTGACCAGCCAGGCGTTGTTCGACGAGCTTTGGCAGTGCCTGCCGCTCAAGCGCCGCCATGAACTTTGCCGGCCCACGCACTACACCCCGGCGAGCAGTGTCGCCCGTGGTTCGGTACTGGACGGCGATGCGTTGGCGCTGAGCGCACAGGCGCTGTTGGACGGGCAGTGGGAAAATGAATTGGCCTGTGCCTTGGCGATCAATCAGAGCCACCTGTATTCCAAACGACGGACGCCGCCTGCGCCGCTGACGGCTGCGCCTTTTCTGGCGTTCGTCGAACGTGCCAGAAAGCAGTTGGTCGGTGAGGCGCGGCTTGGCGTATCAGGCAAGTTGTTACTTGAATGGGATGCGCGGCGTCGGCAACGCGACATCTGCTTTGCCAATCGGCTGTCCGGCCAGCCCGTGCTCGCGACCTATGGTCGGCTCAAGCGCTACGAAAAGGGCTTGCTCGCGTTACTCGATGTGGCTGACCCCAGCGTCGATACCGCGCGGTTTCAGGAGGTTCTGACCCTCGAACGCGAGCGCCAGGCGCATGCGCAAACCATGGACTCACTGAGTCGTGGGGCGCAGCAACGGTTGTATGAGTATGGGTTCTGGCTCGAACGTCCAACCCAGACCGAAAAACGCGCCACCCTGTTTTTGCAGGCTCAAGGCGAGGCCTTGCGCTGCGAGGTGCAGTTGCAACACCGGCTCAAGCTGATACCGACGGCACATCGAGACCTGGTGATCAGCGTGGTGGATCAGCACCAGGCCGCCCAGCGTGAGTACGGTGAAGCGCGCGTCTTGTCGGTTTCGGTGGGCAGCGCGCCGGATGCGTTCTACCACGTGCATAACCTGCTGGTGGTCACCAAGGCGACGGCCATTGAGACGCCCGGCCGCTCGGTTCCGGTGGTGTTATGTGGGTTCGGACAATCGGGCGGGGTGGTGCCTTTTTCCAGCCTGAAAGCCCTGACTAAAAGCCTGCAGGCCAGTTTCAAGAGCAGCGATGAGTCAGTGCTCTGGAAGTGCATCGAGCGAAAGGTGCGCAAGGATCTACGCAAGCATGCCGCACGTGGCACCTTGGCAGTGCGCTACGAGCTGATCGAAAAAAGCCCTCTGGAGTCGTTGTTCAAAAAACTGATGAAGCACTATGGGACGTTGCACAAAAGCTCGGCGGGCGCGACGCAGCTTTTTGCTGAGGTCAAGAGCCCTGCGTTCAGCCGCGATCTGCTGCTGATAGAGCTGGGCGAGCATCTGAAAGTGCCGGCCAATGATCTTCTTGAGCAGAGCCAGGCCCATCTTGATGTACTGCGCACAGCCACCGTCGATGCGAAAAAGCTGCCAGCATGGCTGGCGGGCGCTTCGATCGCCCAGCGCAAGACCTTCAAGAAACGACAGGGTCGATACTTGGCCAGCGCTCTTGCCGCTGAAAACCGGCTTGGGCAGCGCCTGGAAGACCTGGAGACCTTTGCACGCACGGCCCTGATCGCCCGTTTAACGAAGGACGGTTTCTATCCGGGGCTGGATATCGACCAACCCTTACTGACCATGCCGGACGATGTCGTCAGCACTTTCTGCGGTTATGAAAGCCGCTGCACACCGGGCGATCGCAAGGAAATCCAGACCCCCAGCCTTGAGCGCACCACCTTCAGCCTGCTGCAACTGGCGTTGCATAACCTCGACCCGCAAGCGCCCTGGACGCGCAAGCGCTTGAACCACGCCACCTACCTGCAGCCGGACTGGCGCAAACGGCTGGATGCGGACTACCTGATCAAGACAATCTCCGCGCTGGATATCGGTGGCCAATACGCAGCGAAGATCGAGCGCACCTTTAAGCCGGCGGCCCAAGGGGTGAGCGAAGGCCGTATTCCCGAACTGATGCAGCGCCTGCTGCGCGACTGCGCCAAGGTACGGCTGTACTCGGCCACCCGCCAGGGGCTGAGTGCGCCTGCAAAAAGCCTGTTCAACACGGCGATGGCTGCACGAACGCCCCAGGACTTGCTGAAAAACGGCCATCGACTGAGCCTGTCGGTGGTGCATCTGGTGGGGCACACGCTACAGCATGATCGTTACATCGCCGGCATTGTGGTCATGCAGGATCAGGCCAGTGGGCGCTGTGTGGTGTACTGGCCGAACGCCGACCATGCATTGGCCGTCACCGAGTACGCCAACGTGCAAGAGGCGCATGTGGCGCTCAATCGTATTGCGGCCCAGGCCGAGCCTGCCAAGCAGCTGTCGCGGCAAGTCGCACCCGGCTGGGCATTCGAGGCCACCATCCATGCCGTCGAGCAGAGTGCTGACGACACCGTCCTGGATGATCTGCTGCAGGTGACCTACTTTTACGGCGTGTGGCGAGGCGTGGAGTTTATTCGCTCCTTCGCGATCAAGCACCTGGAGCCGACGCCGGTGCTGGAAGAGATCGAAAAGCAATTCCAGGAACAGGTCACCACTGACCCGCTGAACGCGCTGGCGATCGTGCCCACCACCCACAGCGATGCCAGCGCCTTGCTGTACCAGGCCAGAGTGCTCGATTTGCATCGCAAGACCCAGGCGGCCAGCCATTCCGCCAAGGCACTGGACCACTATCGAACCCAGCGCCTGAAAGAGCAGAGTGATACGCGCCTGCGCGCGCTGGTGGGGTTTTTCGTGCCGCCGTACGGCATGCTCAATGATGTCTACGAGTTATTGCTGGCGGCGCGGCGCTACCACCGTTTTGGCCAGGCTTCGGACGCGGTGGACGTGGGGTTCATGAGCGCCTTTTTGATGGTTGAGCTGTTGTTGAGTGTGGTCCCCGGCACCAAGCCGCGAGCGGGCGTGGTGGGTGCCATCACTCGGCGCTCGCTGGCAAGCGGGTTGAGCCGTATCCGGCATCTGCGCATGAGTGCACCCCGAACACCGGTGGGTGGCCTGTCACGCCCCACCACCCAGCTCAAAGCCTTGGAGCCTTTTCGGCTCAAGGGTGTGCCTCAAGATGCCGTTGCGCTTAAAGGCGTGGGTGAAGAGGGTGTGTACGTCAAGAATGGCGAGGCATTCGTGGCCGACGCCACGCACCGTTATCCGGTGTACCGGCGCCAGAGCGAGCAATCGCTGCGCCTGAAAAACAAACAGGTCCCGGAGGAGGATGAGCTGATTGTGCATATCCATCAGCCCCAGGAATGGTTGCTGGGCGCGGACGCACCAGCACCGGGGCCGAGTTCGGGAGTCCATCAGCCGTGGCAACCCCCCAGGCCTGAGGTGTCGGACTGGCAACCGCCGGTGCGTGTGGTGAGCGAAGACAGGATCCGCCAATTCTCCATCACAACCACGCACTGGCTGGATTGGCATGCGCCGGTTCACGCAAGCCAGCTATCGAGCTCGCCTGCGCCAGGGATATTTCATGTCGCGGCCGACCCTCAAGGCTATCCTCACCATGTGCTGCGTGTGGCGCCTGAACGTTCCAGCCTGACGGATCCAAGCAGCCGTTTTTACCGGTTGCTGCCCCCAGGTGAGGATGCCGGGCTCCATGGCATCGTGTTCATCACCCAGAATGAACCGCTGGTGTCATTGGCCAGCGTTGACATCCTGCGCTGGACAAGCACCGACCTTCACGAACAGCCGTTACCTGCATCCCGCACGGCAACGGGCGCCTGGCATTTGCATGCGCCGATTTTCGACCGGCCGTTGGAGCAGTCCGTGGCCATCGCCTTTCCCACCCTGACCAATAGAACCCGAGATCACGTGGTAAGCCGCTTGATCGAAGTGTCGGGTTCGGCGCGCCCGGCAACTGCCACGCATCTGCTCAGAGTGCGTGCAACGCTGGACGAATGGTTGCCGCCGGCCCCCGCACGGCCTGGCCGAACCGATGATTTATTGCGGCTGTTGCGACCCACCGACAGGTCGCTCAATTCGACCTTCATCAGCTTCCAGGGGGCTGCGCCGGGCATGACACGCATTGACTTCCTGCCACCTGTCAGGCCGCTACGCCGGCTGCGTCGCGGTGGCAAGGCTGTCGCGAGCGAAAGAAACACTGTGCAATATGCGGCGGTCAGTACGTTGCTTGAGGAACAGGGCTTCACCCTCAGGCATGTCCATGTGCGACGTTACGGGGCAATCCGGCGCGAGACGCTGGCCACCCACCCAAACTCCCCATCCCGGCTGTATTACGTGTCCTACCTGTGGGCGGAAAAGCCGTCTTTGCGTCTTTTCTCGACGTTAAGCGACAACTGGCTTGTGACCGGGCTCAGGAACTATACCAACGTGGCCTTGGCTGACGAAGTCAGCAGTGCCATGCGCGAGCAGCGCCTGGTACGGATCCTGGCGGGTATTCAGTGGCCGACCGGCAGCGATGTCTCGCCCACGGTGTACTTCATCAAACTGAACCCCTGACCTTCATCAGCGAGGCCAGGCCGGCGCAACCGAACAGAGCCGCACTGACGCGGTTGAACCAGCTCTGGCCGGCGCCGCTGCGCAAATACCGCGCTGCGCCATGGGCGCCGAGGCCGTAAGCCAGCTTGCACAGCAGGTCGAGTACCGTCCAGGTGGCGATCATGATCAGCAGTTGCGGTAAAAAGGCCTGCTGGGCACTGAGAAATTGCGGCAGGAAGGCGGCGAAAAACAGAATGTCCTTGGGGTTGCTGGCACCCAGTACAAACGCGCGGCCAAACAGGGCGCGAAAGCGCGGCACCGTGGGGGTTTGCGGCACCACTGCGCCCTGGCTTGGCTGGCGCGACTGTTGCCAGCTCTGCCAGGCGAGGTAAAACAGGTACAGCGCGCCGACGATCTTCAATGCGCTGAACAACTGCTCGGAGGCCAGCAACAGCGCGCCCAGGCCCAGGGCCGAGGCGCTCAACAGGCAGATCGAGGCGAACACACCACCCAGAAATGCCGGGTACGAACGGCGCAGGCCGTAGTTGAGGCTGTTGCTGATCATCAACAGCGACAGCGGGCCAGGAATCAGGATCACCACCAGCGCAGCGCCACTGAACAGCAGCCAGGTTTCCAAGGTCATTTACAGTCCTCCCTTCATGCAAAAGCCCCACCCGAAGGTGAGGCGGTTTTTCAGCCGTTCCCGAACTACAGGAAGATGAACTTGGCGATAAAGATCGCGCACAGCACCCACAGGCTGATGGAAATTTCGCGGTACTTGCCGGTGCCGGCCTTCAACGCCACATAGGTGATAAAGCCCAGGGCGATGCCGTCGGCGACCGAAAACGTCAGTGGCATCATGATCGCGGTGACGATCGCCGGAATGCTGTCGGTGGCCTCATCCCAATTGATATGGGCCATGCTCGCCATCATCAGCATCGCTACATAAATCAGCGCGCCTGCCGTTGCGTAGGCAGGGATCATGCCGGCCAGCGGCGCGAAAAACATCGCCGCCACGAACAGCACACCCACGGTCACCGCGGTCAAACCCGTACGGCCGCCAGCAGCCACACCCGCGGCACTTTCCACATAACTGGTCACCGGCGGTACACCGACCATGGCGCCGAACACGCTGGATGCACTGTCAGCCTTCAATGCGCGAGACAGGTTGTCGATCTTGCCATCGGCATTCACCAGGCCTGCGCGTTGCGCAACGCCCATCAGTGTACCGGCAGTGTCGAACATGTGTACAAAAAGAAAGGCAAATACCACGCTGATCATGCTCACATTGAACACACCCATCACATCCATTGCCATCCAGGTCGGTGCCAGGCTCGGTGGGGTGGCGAGAATGCCGTTGTAGTGCACCAGGCCCAGGCCCCAGCCGGCCAGGGTCACGGCGATGATGCTGATCAGCATCGCGCCGAATACGCGGTGATAGCTGAGGATGGCGATCAACAGGAAACACACGGCCGCCAGCAGCGGTGCCGGCTCATGCAGGGAACCGAGCTTGATCAGCGTCGCCGGGCTGTCAACAATGATGCCGGCAGTTTTCAGGCCGATCACTCCCAGGAACAAGCCCACGCCGGCGCCCATGGCATGGCGCAGGCTGACTGGAATGCTGTTGAGCAGCCATTCGCGGATGCGCGACAGCGTCAAGATCATGAACAGCACGCCGGAAATAAACACCGCGCCGAGTGCGGTCTCCCAGGTGTAGCCCATGGTGCCGACCACGGTGTAGGTAAAAAACGCGTTCAAGCCCATGCCCGGCGCCAAGCCCACGGGCCAGTTGGCGTACAGGCCCATCAGCAGGCAACCCAGCGCCGCCGCGATGCAGGTGGCGACGAATGCCGCGCCGTGATCGATACCGGCATCGGCCATGATGTTGGGGTTGACGAAGATGATGTAGGCCATGGTGATAAAGGTGGTGAGGCCGGCGATCAGCTCGGTCTTCACTGTGGTGCCATGCAAGCGCAGTTTGAACAGGCGTTCCAGCCAACCGCCTCGGGGCGCGGCCAGGTCCAACGTAGGGGCTTCGGTTTTGCGGCTATCCACAGCGAGTACTCCTCAATCGTTTTATTGTTATTTCCAGCGCCGGTTACATGAGTGGGCAACGGCGCTTTGAGGTACTGGCGGGTTTGTTGACCAAAAGGTCAGGAACTCGCACGAAGCGAATTATGCTTTTGTATACAAATAAAGCAAATAATGTTTTCGATTATCTGGGCGAAAAGGGATGAAAGGCCCACGCCAGGGGATTTATTCTGCGCGACGCCTTGAAACAAGCCTTCGATACCCGCACCTTGTGGGCGCAAGCATTCGGTCAGCGCGGCGAAAGGGGAGCCCCATGTACAAGGTTTATGGCGATTACAAGTCGGGCAATTGCTACAAGGTCAAATTGATGCTCACTCTGTTGGGCATTCCGTATGAATGGATCGATATCGATATCCTCAAGGGTGACACCCAGACCCCCGAGTTCCTGGCCAAGAACCCCAATGGCAAGGTTCCGGTATTGGAGCTTGAAGACGGCACCTGCCTGTGGGAGTCCAACGCGATCCTCAACTTCCTCGCCGATGGCAGCGAATTCCTGCCGACCGAACCGCGCCTGCGTACCCAGGTATTGCAGTGGCAGTTTTTCGAGCAGTACAGCCATGAGCCTTACATTGCGGTGGCGCGGTTTATTCAGTTCTACCTGGGGCTGCCGGAAGATCGCCTGGAGGAATACAAGAAACTGCACAAAGGCGGCTACAAGGCCCTAAAGGTGATGGAGCGCCAACTGCAGTTGACCCCGTATCTGGTAGGCGACCGATTCTCCATCGCTGATGTGGCGTTATATGCCTATACCCATGTGGCCCAAGAGGGCGGCTTTGATCTGGACGCTTATCCGGGTGTGCAGGCATGGTTGCAGCGGGTGGCCAGCCATCCTCGGTATGTGCCGATGCTCGACTGACTTACTCGGTCCAATGTGGGAGCTGGCTTGCCTGCGATAGCATCACCCCGGTGCCACGGATAAACCGAGGTGCCTGCATCGCAGGCAAGCCAGCTCCCACATTCAGCGCGACGGCGTGTCAGGTAATGCGTTGTTGAGCAGTTCAAAGCAGCGCTGCGCTGCCGGGCTCAAGCCCATGCCGCTACGGCTGATCAAGCCGATCTCCCGATTCACCCCGGGATGATCGATGCTGATCCGCTGCAAACCCTCCAGGCTATCCGCCGCCGACTCCGGCAGTACACTGACACCCAACCCCTGGCGCACCAATGCCAATACGGTCGACATGTAGTTGGCCTCCATGCCAGCGTTCAACGTCAGTCGTGTCTCATCGAACAGCGTATCCACTTGCTCACGCACACTGCTGTCGCGCCCGGTCAGGATGATCGGCTGGTCTGCCAGTTGCTCCAGGGTCAATTGGCGGTGATGGGCGAGCGCATGACCCGATGGCACAAACGCGCACAGCCGATCATTGAGCACCGGCACGAAGTCCAGGCCGTGGCTCAGGCGGGCGCGCACGCCGATGCCGAAATCCACCTCGCCGTTGCGAACCTTTGCGTGAATGCGCTGGGCCACCAGGTCATGCAGGCGCACTTCGATGCCGGCGAAGCGTTCGCGGAACAGGCGCAAGGCCGGGGGCAGGGCGCCAGCGCAGACTGAGGGCAGGGCGGCGATGGTCACCACGCCACGGCGCAAGGCGGCGAGGTCGCGGGAGCCGGTGACGATGTTGTCCAGGTCCAGCAGCAGCTTTTCCATAGGCCCGCGCGCATCCTGGCCTGCGGCGGTAATGCTCACGTGGCGCGGGCTGCGGTCGAGCAGGGCGACGCCGAGCCAGTCTTCCAGTTGTTGCACCTGCACGGTGAGGGCCGAGGGTGAAAGGTGTAGCTCGTTGGCCGCCTTGGTGAAGCTGCCTGTGCGGGCAACCGCGAGGAAGGCTTGAATGTGCTGGATGCTGTTTTTCATAAGCGCCGCTTCATTTTGTTTTTCCGAACGCCGGTGGCTGAATATTGCAATTTACAAAGCCTAGCGTGATTCCAATACTCCAGGGAAAACAATAACCGGCCAATAAGGCCGCCCTGGAGTAACCCATGCTCGCAACCCTGGGTGTCATCACCATCCTGTGCCTGCTCGCTGCCGTCATGAGCAAACGCCTCTCGCCGCTGGTGGCCTTGATCGCCTTGCCGATCATTGCCGCGCTGATCGGTGGCTTTGGCCTGCAGACCAGCGCTTTCATCATTATCGGTATCAAGAACGTCGCCCCCGTGGTTGGCATGTTTGTGTTCGCGATCCTGTTTTTCGGGATCATGACCGATGCGGGCATGCTCGATCCCATCATTGATCGCATCCTGCGCACGGTCGGGACCCGTCCTACACGGATTGTCGTCGGTACTGCGACCTTGGCGTTGCTGGTACACCTGGACGGCTCTGGCGCGGTGACCTTCCTGGTGACGGTGCCGGCGATGCTGCCGCTGTATACGCGCCTCGGCATAGATAAACGCATCCTCGCCTGCGTGTGTGCGATGGCCGCCGGCGTCAACTTCCTGCCCTGGACTGGCCCGGTGCTGCGTTCGTCGGCGGCGCTGCATGTGCCGGTGGCCGACCTGTTCCAGCCGCTGATTCCGGTGCAGATCGTCGGGCTGATCTTTGTCTTCGCCTGCGCCTGGTGGCTGGGCCATCGTGAAGAAAAACGCCTGGGCCTGGGCGCGGGTTCCAGCGTGGAGGCGGTACCGCAACGAGTGCTCAGCGATGACGACATCAAGCTGCGTCGTCCACGGCTGTTCTGGGTCAACCTGATCCTCACTGTGCTGGTGATGGTGGTAATGATCGCCGGCTGGGTCGACCCGGTGGTGATGTTCATGCTCGGCACGGTGGTTGCGTTGTGCATCAACTACCCCAACGTCGACGCCCAGCGTGCGCGCATCGACGCCCATGCGAAAACCGCGCTGACCATGGCCAGTATCCTGCTCGCCGCCGGGGTATTTACCGGCATCATGCAAGGCAGCGGCATGCTCAAGGCCATCGCCGAAGTGGCGGTGGCGCAGATTCCGGCGGGCCACGGCAAATTGATCCCGGCCGTCGTGGGCTTCTTGTCCATGCCCCTGAGCATGTTGTTTGACCCCGATTCCTACTATTTCGGCGTGATGCCGGTGATCGCCGAGGTCGGCAAGGCCCTGGGCGTCGACCCGCTGCAAGTGGCCCAGGCTTCGCTGCTGGGCGTGCACACCACCGGCTTCCCGGTCAGCCCGCTGACGCCTGCGACCTTCCTGCTGGTGGGCCTGTGCAAGATCGAACTGGCCGATCACCAGCGCTTCACCATTCCTTTCCTGTTTGCCGCCTCGGTGTTGATGACCCTGACGGCGTTGCTCCTGGGAGTGATTTGAGATGAATACCTTGCGCATCGGCTCCGGCGCTGGCTACTCCGGCGACCGTATAGAACCTGCCGTGGAACTGGCCGAACACGGCGACCTGGATTACCTGGTCTTCGAATGCCTGGCCGAACGTACCATCGCCCTGGCGCAACAGGTGCGTATCAGCGACCCGCAGGGCGGTTATGACCCGCTGCTGGCTGAGCGCATGCGCCGTGTCTTGCCCTTTGTGGGGCAGCGGGTGGGGCGTCGACGCCTGCGGGTGATCACCAACATGGGCGCGGCCAACCCGTTGGCGGCGGCCAGTGAAGTACGGCGCATTGCGGGCGAGCTGGGCCTGGGCCTCAAGGTTGTGGCCGTGGTCGGCGATGACGTGCTGCACGCCTTGCCTGCCGAGCAGATGCTGGATAACGGCCAGACCGTGGGTGCGCTGGGCGAGCGGCTGATTTCCGCGAATGCCTACCTGGGCGTGGAGGGAATTGTTGAAGCCTTGCACGCCGACGCCGATGTGGTAATCACCGGACGCGTGGCCGACCCTTCGCTGTTTCTGGCGCCGCAGATGTTTGAGTTCGGCTGGGCCTTCGATGATTGGCAGCGGTTGGGCCGGGGCACGTTGGTGGGGCATTTGCTGGAGTGCGCGGGGCAGGTCAGTGGCGGTTACTTCGCCGATCCCGGTTTCAAGGATGTGGAGGACTTGGCGCGCCTGGGCTTTCCCCTGGCCGAGATCGACGCCGACGGCAATGCGTTGCTCACCAAGGTGGCAGGCTCCGGTGGGCGGGTCAGTCGCGCGACCTGCGCTGAACAACTGATCTATGAAGTTCACGACCCGGCAGCCTATTTGACCCCGGATGTGACGGCCGATTTTTCCCGGGTGGGGTTTGTCGAGGAGGGCGTGGACCGGGTGCGCGCTGAGGGGGCGAGCGGGCGTGCCCGGCCTGATCAACTGAAGGTCAGCGTCGGTTATCTGGACGGCTGGATCGGTGAAGGGCAGATGTCCTACGGCGGTCCCGGTGCTGTCGCACGGGCCGAGTTGGCGCGGGAAGTGGTGCTCAAGCGCTTGGCGTTGATCGGCGTAAACATGCAGGACCTGCGTGCCGAGTTGATCGGCATGGACTCACTGCACGGCCCCCGCAGCAGCGTCGAGCCTTGGGAAGTGCGCCTGCGGGTTGCCGCCCGTTGTGAAGAGCGCAGCGACGCCGTACGGGTCGGCAATGAAGTGGAAACCCTCTACACCAACGGCCCGTCCGGCGGCGGTGGGGCCAGCAAGAGCGTGCGCCAGGTGGTGGCGGTGGCGTCGTTACTGTTGCCCCGTGAAGCGGTCAAACCGAGGATTGAAGAATGAAACTGCACACACTGGCCCATTCCCGCACCGGGGATAAGGGCGACACGTCGAACATCTCGATCATTGCCTATCGTGAGCAGGACTACCCGTTGCTGTGCGAACAGCTGACGGCCGAGCGCGTGGCAGCGTTCTTCGCGGATTTAATGGAACCCGGCGCTGAGCCGGTTCGGCGTTATGAATTGCCGAACGTGCAGGCGCTTAACTTCGTGTTGCCGGGCATCCTGCGCGGCGGCGTGACCCGCTCACTGGCGCTGGATGCCCACGGCAAGTGCCTGGGCTCGGCACTGTTGGATCTAGACCTGAAAATACCGACCTGATTTCTGTAGGAGCGAGCTTGCTCGCGAAAAACGTCAACGATAACGCGGGCGGCCTGAATAAACGCGGTGCCTGTGAGTTTTTCGCGAGCAAGCTCGCTCCTACAATAAGGCAAGCCAGCTCCCACATTGATCGCCGTGTCCTAGATCGCAGCGAAGCGCTTGTCCAGGTACTCGATGATCACCTTGGAGTCATACATCCAGGTGGTCTGGCCGTTCTCTTCGATGCGCAGGCACGGCACTTTGATCTTGCCGCCTTGCTCCAGCAGGGTCTGGCGGTCCTGTTCGTTGTTCTTTGCGTCCTTCAAGGCCACCGGCACATTCAGGCGGTGCAGGGTGCGACGGGTCTTCACGCAGAACGGGCAGGCGTGGAACTGATACAGGGTCAGGTCCTTGGCCGCAGCATTGACCTTGGCCTGTTGTTCGGCAGGGCGTTGTTTTTTGCGTGGGCGGGTAAGAAAGTCGCCCGCGATGATGACGTGGCCGAGGCCCACTCGAAGTGCTTTGACGAACATGGCTGAAACCTCTTGCCCATGACTGAGGGGGCGCAGCTTACCTGATTTCTGCAGGCGAAAAAAAACCGGCGATGAACGCCGGTTTTTTCCTGCCTGGCCGGTTACTTGATCAGGCTGAGAAATTCGCTGCGGGTGGCCGCGTTTTCGCGGAACTCACCCAGCATCACCGAGGTGATCATCGACGAATTCTGTTTCTCGACACCGCGCATCATCATGCACATGTGCTTGGCCTCGATCACCACGGCCACGCCCAGGGCGCCTGTCACTTCCAACACAGCGTCGGCGATCTGGCGGCTGAGGTTTTCCTGGATCTGCAGGCGGCGCGCATACATGTCGACAATGCGCGCGACCTTAGAAAGGCCCAGCACTTTGCCGCTCGGGATATACGCCACGTGGGCCTTGCCGATAAACGGCAGCAGGTGGTGTTCGCACAACGAGTACAGCTCGATGTCCTTGACCAGCACCATTTCGCTGTTGTCAGAGCTGAACAAGGCACCGTTGGTGACTTCCTCGAGTGTCTGTTCATAACCGCGGCAGAGATACTGCATTGCCTTGGCGGCACGCTTTGGCGTGTCGAGCAGGCCCTCGCGGGACACGTCCTCGCCGAGTTGGCCGAGGATCGCGGTGTAATTCTGTTCCAGGGACATGAAACTACCTGTGGGATTTTCGCAAAGCGCAAGGTTACGGTGGCGGACACATCGCTGCAAGCCTGACGATGGCACTTGTTACTCGTCGCGCCCTTCCATCATGGTGCGCTTGAGCATCACATACACCGCGCCGGCACCGCCGTGACGAGCCTGGCAGGAGGTAAAGCCGAGCACTTGGGCATGCTGGCGCAGCCAGGTGTTGACGTGGCTCTTGATCATCGGCCGCTTGCCGTCCAGCCGCACAGCCTTGCCATGGGTGACGCGCACGCAGCGGATTTCGAATTTGGTCGCTTCGGCCAGGAAGGCCCAGAGGGTTTCCCGGGCTTTTTCTACGGTCATGCCGTGCAGGTCGAGGCTGCCTTCGAACGGGATCTGGCCGGCCTTGAGCTTGCGCATCTGGCTTTCCTGCACGCCGTCGCGGGCCCACATCAGTTCATCTTCAGGGCCGACGTCGATCACAAACTGGTCCGACAGGCCATCCACGGTGGTGGCATCGGTGCGCACGGTCGCGGCCTGGCGCAGCTTGGCGATCTGCGCCCGGTCAGTCTTGGGTTTGCCGGTGTCGGCGCGGTCGTGCTTGATCGGCTTGACGCCGCGCAGCTCGTTTTTGAACAGGGAAAAATCGTCGTCTTGCATGTCAGCCTCCGCGAAGGGCGGGCAGTTTACCTAAATCGCGGCGGCCAGGGCGCAGGAAACGCTATCCAAGCGCCATCAGTCGTGCTTTTTCATCAGGTGAGAGGCGATATTCAACGACAGCGGTTGGCGCATTTTCCGACGGCTGCGACGCCACAGCCACACACCCAACCACAGCACCAGCAAGCCGACACCCAGCAGGAGCGCCGAGCCGCCCGGGCTGGCATTCAGCTCGCCCAGAGCCGGCGAACGTCCAAACAGGCCGGCGCCACCAGCGCCCGCCAACAACAAGCCTACTATCGCCAGCAACGCGGCAATGCACGCTACCAGGCGCAGACGCCAATTGCTCGGGCCCTTGGGGCGCAAGCGACGAGCATCAAAACCATCGGATATCTTCATTCCGACCTTTCCTCCAGGGTATCGGCCCTTCGACCGGAAGATACACAGGTTGTTCCGGGGGGAGAGGTAAATGCGCCAAATGAAAGGGCTTTGCGGATGAGCGGAGCAATAAACACGCCGCTCACCGCCAACGGGATCAGATCAGATCTTTGGCCAGCGCCAGGGTGGCGAAGTTGTCGGCCATGATGGCCATTTCGGTTTGTTGCACATGCTCGGCGCTCAGGATGCCGCCTTTGTAGGGCAGGTCGCGGGTAGCGCAGGCGTCTTCCACCAGGGTGCAGCGAAAGCCCAGGTTCTTGGCCGCACGCACGGTGGTGCTGACGCTGGAGTGGCTCATGAAGCCGCAGACGATCAGGTCCAGGGAGCCCAGGTCTTGCAGGTGTTTCTCCAGGCCGGTGCCATGGAAGGCGCTGGGCAGCAGTTTGCCGATGATAGTTTCGTCACCTTCAGGCTCAAGGCCCGGAATGAATTCGCCGCGCTCGCCCTGGGGGTCAAACAGGCCGCCCACGGTGCCCAGGTGGCGCACGTGCACAATCGGGCGCCCGGCACTGCGCGCTGCGGTCACCAGCTGCTTGATGTTCTGCACCGCTGCGTCCATGCCCGAGAGGGCGAGCGGGCCGCTGAGGTATTCTTTCTGGGCGTCGATGATCACCAGGGTCGCATGATTGAGGTTGGCTGCTGCGTAACCGCGACCGCTGAGTTGAAACATCGTCTTTGGAACGGACATTCTGGGGCTCCTGTGAGTGGGGCTTTTGCGACATTGTCCACTGGCTGAG
Source organism: Pseudomonas salmasensis (assembly GCF_014268375.2). Classification (NCBI taxonomy): domain Bacteria; kingdom Pseudomonadati; phylum Pseudomonadota; class Gammaproteobacteria; order Pseudomonadales; family Pseudomonadaceae; genus Pseudomonas; species Pseudomonas salmasensis. Next base: position 1,563,301 of record NZ_CP077083.1, on the reverse strand, counting down.
CGCTTCTGTGAATCGCTACTATCGTAAGGTACGCCGTTGCTGGCGTGCAGCCATGTCAAGAGGCAGGCCTGTTTACCACAATGCGGGCAAATTGGATGAAATCCGACGTACGGTGCCAGGTGTTTCGTACATCGTCGGTACAGGTGAAGGCTGTTAGAATCGCCAGTCGTTTTTTCCAGGAGCTTGCCCCGTGATCACTTCCCGCCTGCGCACCTTGCGCGACCATATTCGTTGGGCTGTCAGCCGTTTCCATGGGGAAGACCTGTTTTTTGGCCATGGCACCGACAATGCCTGGGACGAAGCCCGGCAGTTGGTGCTGGGCGCCTTGCACCTGCCGTGGGAAATCGCCGACAGCTATTTGGACTGCAACCTGGAAGAAGAGGAAATCTCCCACGTGCAGCGCTTGCTGCATCGCCGTATCCATGAGCGAGTGCCGACGGCCTACCTGTTGAACGAGGCCTGGTTTTGCGGCATGTCGTTTATCGTCGATGAGCGCGTGTTGATCCCGCGTTCACCGATAGGCGAGCTGATCGAAGACCACTTCGAACCCTGGCTGGCCCAGCCGCCGGCACGCATCCTCGACCTGTGCACCGGCTCTGGCTGCATCGGTATCGCCTGTGCTTACGAGTTCCCGGAGGCCGAAGTGGTGCTGGGAGACCTGTCTTTCGAAGCCCTGGAAGTGGCGAACCAGAATATCGAGCGCCATGGCGTCGACGAGCGCGTCTACACCGTGCAGGGCGATGGTTTTGACGGGTTACCCGGTCAGCGTTTCGACCTTATCGTGTCGAACCCGCCCTACGTGGATGCCGAAGATTTCGCCGACATGCCCGACGAATACCAGCACGAACCGGAACTGGGCCTGGCCTGCGGTGACGACGGCCTGAACCTGGTACGCCGGATGCTGGCTGAAGCTGCGGACCACCTGACCGAGAAGGGCTTGCTGATTGTCGAAGTGGGCAACAGCCAGGTGCATGTCGAGGCGTTGTACCCGGAAGTGGACTTTGCCTGGCTGGACTTCAAGCGCGGTGGGCATGGGGTGTTCATGCTCACGGCTGAACAGTGCCGTGCGCATCAGGCAGTTTTCGCTGCCCGGGTCTAATTGTAGGCACGCTGTAGGAGCGAGCTTGCTCGCGAAAAACGTCAACGATAACGCGTGTTTCTTGAGTAAACGCGGCGCCTATGGGTTTTTCGCGAGCAAGCTCGCTCCTACTGGCATCAGGGCAAGCCACACACTGACCGCATTTCAGTCTGTTAACGGTGTGTGGCAATCCAGATCAACAACCCCGCCTGAAACACCGTAAACGCCACCAGACAGGTGATGGTAAAGCGCAGCCCGCTGTCCTCACGTTTGAACTTGGTGACTTTCTCCTCTTCCTTGCGCAGCTTCACTTCCTGCTCCGCCAGGTTCTGCTCGGCCTGTTGCAGCATTTGCGCGGCTTCCAGGATCTCCACGAACTGCACTTTCTCGGTGTTCCAACTGTCCAGCACGTCGCTGACCTTGCCCGGTTGCACATTGCCTTTGAGGTGCTGCACATCGGCGTAGGCCACATCGAAACCCTGGATACGCAGGAAGTGATCGCGGCGCAGGCGCGTGGCTTCGTTGAGGGCGTCTTTGTTGGCCAGGTCCACGCCGTCGACGCGGTAGTGGGACCACTTCTTCTTCGCCCAGGCGGCGCCTTGGGCCACCAGGAAGCGGCCGATACCACGGTTGGCCGGCTCGATTTCCAGGCTGTTGCCGGGGCCGAAGTGCACGCGGTGTTTATCGTGATCCACCCAGATATCCAAATGGTTCTGCTCGCGCCGTACCCGCTGGCCCGGTAACTGGATGACCATGCGCAACAGGCTGTGGTGTTTATCATGGCGCTCGGCATAGCCGAACTGCACAAAGCGCAAGGGCCGTGCGCCGGTCGCGCGGTCGGTGGCCAGTGGGGCCAGGCGCAGCATCTTGAAATGTTCGGCGTGAACGTCGGCCCACGGCAAGGCTGCTGCCGCGGCAGCTTCGGTTGCGGCCGGGGTGTCGGCGGTCGATTCGGGTGTTGTTTCGGTGGTTGTCATGCGGCGCGATCCTGTCCAAGCCCTGCGAGCCGACAGTCTTTTTACTGTCGACTCTGGACTTATCGGCCGTTTTTTCCAGGACTGGAGGCCAATTGCCGCTTAACGGGGTTGAAGTCCTTCGATAAAGCTGACGATACGTTGGCCCAGCTCCGCAGCCAGCGGCAGTTTCGGGTCATTGTAGGAGGCCAGTTGTTGCTTCACGTTATTGGGCACGATGCGCATCACGTGGTTCATGCCTTCGATCACCGTCAACTGCGCGTCGGGCTTGGCCTGCTTCAGTTGCCGGGCATCGCCTACGCCAACCTGAATATCGTTGGTGCCCTGGATAATCAGCGCCGGCATGTCCAAGCGGGCAAAAGCGGCCGACGGATCGGCGCGGAACAGGCTGATCAGATACGGCTGCACGCTGGGTCGGAAAATGCCCTCCAGCGGGCGCGGCACATCGGCGTCCACCTGGCCGGCCTTGAGGTGATCGAGAATTTCGTTGCTGCGCAGCAGCAGGGCAGGGGGCAGGTGATCGGCCAGTTGCTGACGGATCACCTGGTCCACCGGGCGTGCGCTGCCAGACAAGGAAATGACCCCGGCCGGTTCCAACTGCGGCGCGGCGAGGGCGGCGACCAGCGCACCCTCACTGTGGCCCAGCACAATCAGCGGGCCCATGCGCTTGTCGGCCTTGAGCAACTTGCCCCAGGCCACGGCGTCGGCCACATAGGCCTCCAGAGTCAGGTTGCGCTCGTCTGGCGTGGCCGCCAGGCTCGCGGCCACGCCGCGCTTGTCGTAGCGCACGCTGGCGATGTTATGCCGGGCCAGTACCCAGGCCAGGCGCTTGAGGCTGTCATTGCGTGCGCCGTCGGCGCTGTTGCCGTTGCGGTCGGTGGGGCCGGAGCCGGCGATGATCAGTACCACCGGCACCGGTTTATCCGATTGCGGCAACAGCAGCGAGCCAAAGAGTTGGCCACTGCCGGTGTCCAGGCTGATCGGGCGTTGCAGGACGACAGGGGAGGCGGCCTGGGCCACGGCGGTAAACAGGGTGAGGGTGAACAGCAGAACTCGCAGCATCATAGCGCCATCATTGGAGAGGTGCCGGTTGGACCAACGTCTACCGGTAAGGTTTCGAGGATGAACTAGTCGGTTAGCCTGCGTATACTGGCCGCCTTAAGTTATTACGGTTGACTTGATTCAACTGATTTCACGGAGCGCCCTGCATGTCCGGCAATACCTTCGGCAAGCTGTTCACTGTCACCACCGCGGGCGAAAGCCATGGCCCGGCGTTGGTCGCCATTGTCGACGGCTGCCCGCCAGGCCTGGAGCTGAGCCTGGACGACCTGCAGCGTGACCTCGACCGCCGCAAGCCCGGCACCAGCCGCCACACCACCCAGCGCCAGGAACCGGACGAAGTCGAAATTCTCTCCGGCGTGTTCGAAGGCCGCACCACAGGCTGCGCCATTGGCCTGTTGATCCGCAACACCGACCAGAAGTCCAAGGACTACTCGGCGATCAAGGACCTGTTCCGCCCGGCCCATGCCGACTACACCTACCACCACAAATACGGCGAACGCGACTACCGTGGCGGTGGCCGCAGCTCGGCGCGCGAAACCGCCATGCGCGTGGCCGCCGGCGCCATCGCCAAGAAATACCTGGCCACCCAGGGCATCGTCATCCGTGGCTACATGAGCCAGCTGGGCCCGATTGAAATCCCGTTCAAGACCTGGGACAGCGTCGAAGACAACGCCTTCTTCTGCCCCGACCCGGACAAGGTGCCGGAACTGGAAGCCTACATGGACCAGTTGCGCCGCGACCAGGACTCGGTCGGCGCGAAGATCACCGTCGTGGCCGAAGGCGTGAAGCCGGGCCTGGGCGAGCCGATCTTCGACCGCCTTGACGCCGAACTGGCCCACGCGCTGATGAGCATCAACGCGGTGAAAGGCGTGGAAATCGGCGCCGGGTTCGCCTGCGTCTCCCAACGCGGTACCGAGCATCGCGATGAGATGACCCCTGAAGGTTTCCTCAGCAACAACGCGGGCGGCATCCTCGGCGGTATTTCTTCCGGCCAGCCGATTGTGGCGCACCTGGCGCTCAAGGCTACGTCGAGTATCACCACACCAGGCCGCTCGATCGATGTGCACGGCAACCCGGTAGACGTGATCACCAAGGGCCGCCACGACCCGTGCGTCGGCATCCGCGCCACACCGATTGCCGAAGCCATGATGGCCATCGTGCTGATGGATCACCTGTTGCGTAACCGTGGGCAAAATGCCGATGTGCGCGTGAGTACCCCGATACTGGGCCAGCTGTGATCGCCTGGGGCAATGAGCGCGCTTGTTGTGGCGAGCGAGCTTGCTCGCGCTGGGCTGCGAAGCAGCCCTGAATAAAATGACCCCAGCCCTCCCATACTGGCGCCTCTCCAGCTTTTACCTCTTCTACTTCGCCCTGCTGGGGGCGACCGCGCCGTTCCTGGCGCTGTACTTCGATCACCTGGGCTTTTCCAGCGCACGCATCGGCGAGTTGGTAGCCATCCCCATGCTGATGCGCTGCGTGGCCCCCAACCTGTGGGGCTGGATCGGCGACTACACCGGTCGGCGCCTGGCCATCGTCCGGTTCGGCGCGGTGTGCACCCTGGCCAGCTTCTGCCTGATTTTCGTCAGCAAGACCTACGCCTGGCTGGCGCTGGTAATGGCCCTGCACGCGTTCTTCTGGCACGCGGTGCTGCCGCAGTTCGAAGTCATCACCCTGGCCCACCTGCACAAGCAAACCTCGCGCTACAGCCAGATCCGTCTGTGGGGCTCCATTGGTTTCATCCTTACTGTGGTGGTCATGGGGCGCCTGTTCGATTGGCTGAGCCTGGATATTTACCCGGTGGCGGTCGTGGTGATCATGGCCGGCATCATCGGCGCCAGCCTTTGGGTACCGAACGCGCAGCCTGCCAGCCACGGCAACCGCCTGGCCGGTGAGGGGTTCCTCAAGCAATTACGCAGCCCCGGCGTGCTGGCGTTTTATGCCTGCGTGGCGCTGATGCAAATGAGCCATGGCCCGTATTACACCTTCCTCACCCTGCACCTGGAGCACTTGGGCTACAGCCGTGGCGTGATCGGCCTGCTGTGGGCGCTGGGGGTGGTGGCGGAAGTGCTGATGTTCCTGGCCATGAGCCGTATTCTTACGCGCTTTTCGGTGCGCCGGGTGCTGCTCGCCAGTTTCCTGCTGGCCGCGCTGCGCTGGTGGCTGCTGGGTTCATTTGCCGAGGTTTTCTGGCTGCTGCTGGTGGCGCAGCTGATGCACGCCGCCACGTTTGGCAGCTTCCATGCGGCGGCGATTGCCTTTGTGCAACGCAGCTTCGGCGACCGCCAGCAAGGCCAGGGCCAGGCCCTTTATGCCGCGCTGGCCGGCACCGGCGGCGCGCTCGGCGCCCTGTATTCCGGCTACAGCTGGAACCTGCTGGGGCCAACCCTCACGTTCAGTATCGCCAGCCTCGCGGCCCTGGCCGCCGCCATTATCATTGGCCTTCGATTGCAAGAGCCGAACCAAGGAACCGTGCAATGAGCTATGTAGCCGTCTACTCCATCGCCACCCCGGACACCCCAAACAAAGTGTTGACCCATGCCGACGACATCCAGTCGATCCTGGCAGAGCACCGTGTGCGGTTCGAACGCTGGCAGCCCAGCCCAATCGAAAAGGGCGCCTCGGACGCTCAAATGATTGCCGCCTACCAGGCTCAGATCAAAGCCCTCGGCTACGCCGCTGTGGAAGTGGTCAGCGTGACCCACGACCATCCACAGAAGGACGAGTTACGTGCGCAGTTCCTGGATGAACGTACCTACAGTGAAGACGAGGTGCGTTTCTTCATCGCAGGCCAGGGGCTGTTTACGCTGCACATAGGCGACTATGTGTACAGCCTGCGCTGTGAGAAGAATGACCTGCTGATCATCCCGGCCGGTGTACCGCACTGGTTCGACATGGGCGAGAACCCGCACTGTGTGACACTGCGTTTGTTCAACACGGCCCAGGGCATTGTGCCCTCATTGACGGGCAATGAGATTGCCACACGCTTTCCGGGGCTGGATGACTAAGCACAGATAGCTAAATGTTCAACCCAGGCAAGTTGGAAGTTGCTGTGGGAAGAAACTTAATTATTTGTAGGGCAAAGCTGTTTGTTCTCTGCTGTGCGCTTTGATTCCACTCGTTATGTAACTCTCTGCTTAACGTCAATGTTTATGCCATCTGTCAATAGGAGGAATCCGAAAGGTGGCAGCGCATCAGCAGACATAAAGGAGAGAGCAATGAGTGGCCCCGAGGAGACGTATCGCCCGTTGGTTATTGTGCCGACGGCTATCAGAAAACGCCTGAGCTTGTGCGGCAAGCCCCTGACTGCCACAGAGCTGGAAATCCTGCGATGGGCCTCCGAGGGCAAGACGGTCTGGGAAATCAGCCAGATTCGCGCCACCTCTGAAGCCACGGTGAAATTTCATCTGCGCAACATCTACGGCAAGTTGGATGTCACCAACCGCGTACAGGCAAAGAATGAGGCCGCCCGCCAAGGCTTATGTTAACGGCATAAAAAAGGGCCGCGACGCTGAATAGCGTCGCGGCCCTTTTTCAGGTTTGTAGCTTATTAGGCCGAATGATAAGTCGGCAGCGCAAAGCGGTTCTGGCTTTGCAACATCGAAATCTGCGGCAGTTCGCTGGCCTGTTCAGCCAAGTCACGGCGAATGGCGCTGATCACCCAGGTCAGTTGGTCGGCGGTATGCAGCTGCTGATACGAGATCGAGCGCTTGACCTGCTTACCTTCGCTGTTGCGCAGGGTCAACAGGATGCCGCCGTCCGGACGTGGCTGGGTGGTGACGTCGTAGTTGGAGAATACCGAAGCGAATTTATCTTGGATCAGGCTCATGTCTATCAGCTCCATTGGCTCAAGTTGGCAAGCATGGAGTGATAGGTGCAGTGATTGTGCCAGTATTGGGTATTCTAAAAAAACGTTATAAATCAGTAGCTTATAAATTTATAGGATTTTCATTTTCGTGCAATTTGCATGAAGGGCCATCGTGCATCCTGCATTTTGCGCTATCTGCCCGGTGATTTTTCCGGAAGGAGGGGGAGGGCTGTAATGATACTGACCGTCTTTTTCTTGGAAAAATCCATCTACACGATATTGGTGGTATCCGCCGCGCTAACCACGATGCGAAGCGAGCCGCTCTTGATCTGCTTTTGATCTTGATCTTAAGCGCCCCGTCAAACCACGCTGGCGGATTACGGGCACACCGAGCCTAAGCGAGGTGCCGAGTGGTGGGGCAAGAGCGTTTTGCTTACTTTTGCGCTTTTCAAAAGTGAGCCGCCGTCAGGGCGGAACCCTAAGTGGCCGTTACCGCAGCAATGGATATATACACAATCCAACTGTGTCGCCTGTCAGGCCGCCTTCGCGAGCAAGCCCGCTCCCACAATTGAATCGTGGGGTGTCAGGTAGAGAAGTGTCGGCTGGTAGGTCGTCATCGCAGGCAAGCCAGCTCCCACAGTTGGATTGTGGGGTGTCAGGTAGATATGGAGCGGCTGGCGGGCCGTCATCGCAGGCAAGCCAGCTCCCACATTTGGATGGCGGGATGTCCGGGAGATAAGCATCGGCCAGCCGCCACGGGATACAAAACTTTTCAAATCCCGCGTGTACAGCCAAAGAACCGCTGACGTACTTTCCGCTACACCAGTCGATGTACCTGGGCCCGACCAAGAATAAGAAAAGGACGTCCCGCCATGACTCATCAGCAAAACGACATGATCACCTGGAGCATGATGCTACGTAAGGTGCCTGCCATCGTTCGAGCCCTACCACGCGTGGTGCGCGGCATGCGCGCGGCCAACGTCACCGACCCCAGGCAACCCTGCGGCCTGGGCTGGCATTTCGAACTAGCCACCTTGCGTAACCCGGACGGTGCTGCCCTGCTTTATGGGGACAACGTGATCAGCTACCGCGACGCCAATCAGCGCGCCAACCGTCTTGCCCACCACCTGCAAGCCCAGGGCATCGGCAAGGGTGACGTGGTGGCGCTGTTTATCGAAAATCGCCCCGAGTTGCTGCTCAACGTGCTCGCCGTGGCCAAGCTGGGCGGCATCTGCGCCATGCTCAACACGGCGCAAACTCAAGGGGCGCTGGTACACAGCCTGACCCTGGTCAACCCGGTTGCCATTGTGGTCGGTGCCGAATTGCTGAGCCCTTACGCAGCGGTGCGCGATCAAGTCCAGATTCCGGCCGAGCGCACCTGGTTCGTGGCCGATCAGCCCGGCAGTGCGACGCCCGATGGCTATATCGACCTGATGGCCGCCAGTGCCGAAAGCCCGGTGGGCAACCCGGCGAGTTCCGCGCAGGTGTTCTTCAATGATCCCTGCTTCTATATCTACACCTCCGGCACCACCGGCTTGCCCAAGGCCGGCATCATGAAGCATGGGCGCTGGACCAAAACCGCCGTGAGCTTCGGCAGTATCGCCCTGGACATGGGCCCGCAGGACGTCCTCTACTGCACCTTGCCGCTGTACCACGCCACCGGCCTGTGCGTGTGCTGGGGGGCAGCGATTATCGGCGCGTCGGGCTTTGCCATTCGGCGCAAATTCAGCGCCAGCCAGTTCTGGGATGACGCGCGCAAGTTCAAGGCGACCACCCTGGGCTATGTCGGTGAGCTGTGCCGCTATCTGCTCGACCAGCCTGCCAGTGCGCAGGACCGCGATAACCACGTGACCAAGATGGTCGGCAATGGCTTGCGCCCCGGTGTATGGGCGCAGTTCAAGCAGCGCTATGGTGTGGCGCATATCTGCGAGCTGTATGCCGCCAGCGACGGCAATATCGGCTTTACCAACGTGCTGAACTTTGACAACACCATCGGCTTTTGCCTGCAGCATTGGGCGCTGGTGGATTACGCCCATGACACTGGCGAACCTCTGCGCGGCAGCAATGGGTTGATGGTCAAGGTGCCTACTGGCGGGCAGGGCCTGTTATTGGCGCGCATTGATGAAAAGTCGCCCTTCGACGGTTACACCGACCCGCAAAAGAACCGCAAGGTGGTACTGACCGACGTGTTCGAAAAAGGCGATCGCTATTTCAACACCGGCGACCTGGTGCGCAGTATCGGTTTCGGCCATGCGCAATTTGTCGATCGCTTGGGGGATACCTATCGCTGGAAGGGCGAAAACGTCTCGACCACCGAGGTGGAAAACGTTTTGCTGCAACACCCGCAGATCGCTGAAGCGGTGGCCTATGGCGTCGAGATCGACAACACCAACGGCCGCGCCGGCATGGTCGCCATCACCCCCAGCGAATCCCTGGCCAGCCTGGACATGCGCGAGCTGCTGCAATTCGCCCACGGCCAGTTGCCCCCTTATGCCGTGCCGTTGTTTTTGCGGATCAAGGTGAAGATGGAAACCACCGGCACGTTCAAGTACCAGAAAGTGAAGCTCAAGGAGCAAGGGTTCGACCCGGACAAGGCTGACAATGACCCGGTCTACGCCTGGTTGCCGGGTTCGGACAGCTATGTGCCGGTGACTGGGCAATTGTTGGCGCAGATCCAGGGCGGCCACTTCCGTTATTGATTCTAGCTATGGTGGCTTTTGACAAAAAAGCCATGACACCAGGGAACTCCCTCGCGACACTGGGCGCCTTAAACAGTTATGTCAGTCGCCTCAGCAAGGAGCCCCCATGTCAGATCAGCCTAAACAAATGACCGAAGACGAAGCCGCCGAGTTTGCCGAGCAAGTCTTTGACGTCGCCCGTCGCGGCGACGCCGCCATGCTCGCCGCATTGTTGGCCAAAGGCCTGCCGGCCAACTTTCGTAATCACAATGGCGACACCTTGTTGATGCTCGCGGCGTACCACGGCCATGCTGAGGCGGTCAAAGTGCTGCTCGAGTTCAAGGCCGACCCCCTGATCGCCAACGACAAGAACCAGTTGCCGATTGCCGGTGCGGCGTTCAAAGGCAACCTGCCGGTGGTCCAGGCATTGATCGAAGGCGGCACGCCGGTTGAGGCGGCCTCCTCGGACGGGCGTACGGCGTTGATGATGGCGGCGATGTTCAACCGCGTTGAGATGGTTGATTACCTGCTCGGTAAAGGCGCAAACCCCAAGGCCACCGATGCACAAGGCGCGACGGCGCTGGCGGCGGCGCAAACCATGGGCGCGGTGGATACGGCGGCGAAGTTGCAGAAACTGGTGTAGGCTACGCGCCCTTCAAAATTTGCCCGTTACAGGAACGCCCCATGAAAACCGCCCTCGTCGAACTCATCAGCAAAATCAGCGCCGGCGTCATGGGTGCGGACGAAGTAGCGCGTATCGCCGACGAAGCGGCCCAGGCCTATGCGGACCCGGCGGCGTTCCTGGCGGCCAACCCGGATATCAACTACGACGACAGCTTCCCTATCCCACTGGGAGAGTGGGTGGTGGTGGGTAGCCTGCCAGACACGGTATTGTTCCAGGCTGATACCTATGGCGACCTGTTTGCCCAGATCGTCGCGTCGTTTGGCCCGGGTGTGGCGTTCAACCTCAAGCCCAAGCAACTGGCCAAGACCGAAGACCTGACCGCGCTCAACCGCATCCAGATCCAGATGAGCGCCCTGAGCCCGGAAGACGGCGGTTATGTGCTGGTGAATTTCAGCCAATTGCTGGACGACGAGATCCAGGCGGTGCTGGTGTTCGGCAACGACCTGCCACGGGTGCTGGAACTGTGTGCCGAAGTCGGCATCAAGGCCGAGCCCTCGCTTGAAGCCTTGAAGATTGCCGCACACGTCTGAAATAAAACGGAACCCCCGCCAAGGCTGACTATCCTACAAGGGCATGCCCTCACTTAGGAGCGACACCATGGGTTCCACGTTTAATAGCCTGATTGGCCTGATCATCCTCGCGCTGGACATCTGGGCGATCATCAACGTGTTCAAAAGCGGCGCCAGCACCGGCGCCAAAGTGCTGTGGATCCTGTTGATCCTGCTGTTGCCAGTGCTGGGCCTGATCATCTGGGCTATCGCCGGGCCGCGCGGTAACGTGCGGATCTGACGACCTGCTCGATTTGCGGTGGGCACCCTCAATGTGGGAGCTGGCTTGCCTGCGATAGCGGTGGGTCAGCTTGCATTGTTTTGGTTGACACACCGCAATCGCAGGCAAGCCAGCTCCCACAGGTGTGGGGCACAGCATTCATTAGATTTGTGTGTCGAAACTATTCGCCGCACGAAATTTTCACATCCCATCCAAGACAATTCGCCGGCTTTAACCGGCTGCCAGGGCTCTATCTCCAGTGCCCTTAAAGGCATGGCCGTGCCTTACGTTCAGTAATTAATAGCCTTGCCGGCCTTGATCGGGCACCATTTGTGCCACCGCGTTAACCGCCTACCCCAGCCAGCCTGGGCGAGGGACGGACGCCACTGCATTATTTCGCAACTTAAACTTCCAATGGGTCCTAAAACGACATGGCAAACCCGGACGCCCTGAATCAGCAGCGAGCTTCAAATCGCCTGCTGCAACCGACCGTCAAATCCCATCTGGCGTACACGCTGCTCTGCGCACTGGTCATGATGGTGATGTTTTCCCTGCTGCGCCTGGCGTTGCTGGTCTACAACCGCGAGATGATCCTGGACACGCCGGCCTCGACGTTCCTCGAAGCGTTCGCCAACGGCCTGCGCCTGGACATCCGCCTGGTGATGTACCTGCTGATTCCGCTGCTGTTGTCGCTGTTCAGCGTGCGGGCCATGGCGGCGCGCGGGTTCTTCCGTTTGTGGCTGACCGTCGCGTCCAGCATCGCCTTGTTCCTGGGCCTGATGGAGATGGACTTCTACCGCGAGTTCCACCAGCGCCTCAACGGCCTGGTCTTCCAGTATGTGAAGGAAGACCCGAAAACCGTGATGAGCATGCTCTGGTACGGTTTCCCGGTGGTGCGCTACCTGCTGGCCTGGGCCGTGGGCACGCTGATCCTGAGCATGGCCTTCAAGGGCGCTGACCGCGCAACGCGCCCACGGGGCCCCTTCAGCGGCGGCACGATCAGCACGCGCCAGGTGGCGCCATGGTACAGCCGCATCGCAGTGTTCATGGTTTGCCTGCTGGTTGCCGTGGTCGCCATCCGTGGCACCCTGCGCCAGGGGCCGCCGCTGCGTTGGGGTGACGTCTACACCACCGATTCGAACTTCGCCAACCAGTTGGGCCTCAATGGCACTCTGTCGCTGATCGCGGCGGCCAAGGCGCGCTTTGGTGAAGACCGCGCCAATATCTGGAAGGCGACGCTGGAACAACCGCTGGCCACCCAGACGGTGCGCGACATGCTGGTGCTGCCGCAAGAGAAGCTGGTAGACACCGACACCGCTGCCGTGCGCCGTGACTTCACGCCACCGGCCGAGAAAACCCTGCCGATCAAGAACGTCGTGGTCATCCTGATGGAAAGCTTCGCCGGCCACTCGGTGGGCGCATTGGGACGTCCGGGCAATATCACCCCGTACTTCGACAAGCTGACCCAAGAGGGCCTGCTGTTCGACCGCTTCTTCTCCAACGGTACCCACACCCACCAGGGTATGTTCGCCACCATGGCCTGCTTCCCGAACCTGCCGGGTTTCGAATACCTGATGCAGACCCCGGAAGGCAGCCACAAGCTGTCGGGCCTGCCGCAGTTGCTCAGTGCGCGTGATTTCGACGATGTGTATGTCTACAACGGCGATTTCGCCTGGGACAACCAGTCGGGCTTCTTCAGCAACCAGGGCATGACTAACTTCATCGGCCGCAATGACTTCGTCGACCCGGTATTCTCCGACCCGACCTGGGGCGTGTCCGACCAGGACATGTTCAACCGTGGCCTGGAAGAGCTGAAGGCGCGCGAAGGTGGCAAGCCGTTCTACGCGCTGCTGCAAACCCTGTCCAACCACACCCCGTACGCGTTGCCGACCCCATTGCCGGTTGAGAAAGTCACCGACCGTGGCAGCCTCAACGAGCATTTGACGGCCATGCGCTACTCCGACTGGGCCTTGGGCCAATTCTTTGAAAAGGCCCGCAAGGAGCCGTACTTCAAGGAAACCCTGTTCGTGATTGTCGGTGACCACGGCTTCGGCAACGAGCAGCAGATCACCGAGATGGACCTGGGCCGCTTCAACGTACCGATGCTGATGATCGCACCGGGCATGCGCGAGAAGTTCGGTGAGCGTGACCACACCGTGGGCACCCAGATCGACATCGTGCCCACCATCATGGGCCGCCTGGGCGGCGAGACCTTGCACCAGTGCTGGGGCCGCGACCTGCTGAACCTGCCGGAAGGCGACAAGGGTTTCGGCGTGATCAAGCCCTCGGGCAGCGACCAGACCGTGGCCTTGCTCACCGGTGACCGCGTACTGGTATTGCCCAAGGAAATGCCACCCAAGTTGTGGGCGTACACACTGGGCGCCGAGCCGACTGGCAAGGTGATTCCTGAGTCGCCGGACGAAGCTGTGCTCAAGCAGAAACTTGAGTCGTTCCTGCAAACCGCAACCAAGAGCCTGCTGGATAACACCGCAGGTGTGGTGGACGGTAAGCCGGACTAACTGACCGGCAATAAAAAAGAGGCCTTCTAGAAGGCCTCTTTTTTTTGCTTTTTTACTGTAGGAGCGAGCTTGCTCGCGAAGAACCTCAACGCTAACGCGCGCGTCCTGAGTAAACGCGGCGCCTGCAAGTTTTTCGCGAGCAAGCTCGCTCCTACAAAACCGCGGCGTTTATATCTTGCCGAGCAACAACAGCACCAGCAGAACAACCAGTACCACACCCAGGATACCCGACGGTCCATAACCCCAGTTACGCGAGTGCGGGAACACCGGCAGGCCGCCTACCAGCAGGAGGATCAGGATAATAATCAGAATGAGGCTCATGGTTTTATTCCTTATAGGTTCTTTGCAAAAACCGGCTGTTTAACCGTTGGTTCGTCCATGTACAGTGGGACGCCTTACCCATTCCGACTCTGCCGCTTCGTAGAAAATTCATTGTTTTTATAAAACATTTTGATGCGTCGCTTATTTCTTTTAACGCGTACGCAACTTGAACTAATCAGTTGAAAAAAATTGAACTTAGTCTATGCGCACAGCTGCGACCGAGCCCGCGGTTTGCCCGGGGCATTCATCACCCTGATGGTGCGTGGGCAGAGCAAAAACCTTCGCTACACTGCCGGTCACTTCTTTCGTGAACCACAAGGCTACCTCCTATGCAAAACCGCATGATGATCACTGGCGCCGGCTCTGGCCTGGGTCGCGAAATCGCTCTGCGCTGGGCCCGTGAAGGCTGGCAGTTGGCGTTGTCCGATGTCAGCGAGCCCGGTTTACAGGAAACCCTCAAGCAGGTTCGCGAGGCGGGCGGTGATGGTTTTACCCAGCGTTGTGACGTGCGTGACTACAGTCAGCTCACGGCCTTCGCCCAGGCCTGTGAAGTGAAGCTCGGCGGCATCGATGTGATCGTCAACAATGCCGGTGTGGCCTCGGGTGGGTTCTTCGCTGAATTGTCCCTGGAGGATTGGGACTGGCAGATTGCAATCAACCTGATGGGCGTCGTCAAAGGCTGCAAGGCGTTCCTGCCGCTGCTGGAAAAGAGTAAGGGGCGCATCATCAACATCGCGTCAATGGCAGCGCTGATGCAAGGCCCGGCCATGAGCAACTACAACGTGGCCAAGGCGGGCGTAGTGGCATTGTCCGAGAGCCTGCTGGTGGAACTCAAGCAACAGGAAGTGGGTGTGCATGTGGTGTGCCCGTCGTTTTTCCAGACCAACCTGCTCGACTCCTTCCGTGGGCCAACCCCCGCCATGAAGGCCCAAGTGGGCAAACTGCTTGAGAGTTCGCCCATCTCGGCGGCGGATATTGCCGACTACATTTACCAGCGCGTGGCCGCAGGCGAATTCATGATCCTGCCTCATGAGCAAGGCCGCATGGCTTGGGCGTTGAAACAGAAAAATCCGCAACTGCTGTATGACGAAATGACACTGATGGCCGACAAGATGCGCGCCAAAGCGCAGGCTGTGAAGGGCTGATTCGGCTGGGGTCTGTCAGACAAATTACCTACCTGCGTAGGCAGTGCCTGATTTGCCCGCAAGCCATTGCCGGCCCGGCGCCAAGGGGGCATGGTCGAGGTCCTGCTACTGGAAAAGGACAACCGCCATGCTGGTCTTAAGCCGTGCCGTAGGCGAAGCCATCGCCATTGGCGATGACATCACCGTGCATATCCTGGAAGTGAACGGTACTCATGTGAAATTCGGCATCGAGGCGCCGGTGGGCGTCAACGTGCACCGCGCCGAGGTGTACCGCAAGATTCTCAAGCGCCAGGGCCCGGCTCCCGTGCCGGCGCCCAATCCTTAGGCGCAGCTTTCAGTCGAACAGATGCTTGGGCACATCGTGCTTGAGCATCAGTTGGCATTGCTCGCTCTCGGGGTCGAAGACGATCAGCGCCTGGCCTTTGGTCAGCGCTTGGCGCACGCGCAGTACGCGGGTTTCCAGGGGCGTGTCGTCGCCATTGTCGGTGCCGTCGCGGGTGACGAAGTCTTCGATAAGGCGGGTCAGGGTGTCGACTTCAAGTGCATCGTAGGGAATCAGCATACAAGCCTCAGGTGTCAGGTCCCGGCGATGCTACTGTGCCGGGACCGTTGTTGCCAGTATCCACTCACCCCGTGTCAGGACTTCTGGCCGACCAGGCTGTCCACCGATGGCACGCGGGTGTCGCTCTCCATTTGCGTTTCATGCTCGATCTGATGACTGAACCGATCCAGGGAACCCTGGGCCGGTTGCGCATCGCTGGCAAATACCGGCGGGCTGAGGATGTAAGCGCCCAGCAAGCGGCTCAGGGCAGCGAGGCTGTCGATATGGGTGCGCTCGTAACCGTGGGTGGCGTCACAACCGAAGGCCAGCAGCGCCGTGCGAATATCATGGCCGGCGGTGACCGCCGAGTGCGCATCGCTGAAGTAATAGCGGAACAGGTCGCGGCGTACCGGCAGGTCGTTGTCCGACGCCAGGCGCAGCAAGTGGCGGGACAGATGATAATCATAGGGCCCGCCGGAGTCCTGCATGGCCACGCTCACCGCGTGTTCGCTGGAGTGCTGGCCGGGGGCGACCGGGGCGATATCGATGCCGACAAACTCACTCACATCCCAGGGCAGGGCGGCCGCTGCGCCGCTGCCGGTTTCTTCGGTAATAGTGAACAGCGGGTGGCAGTCGATCAGCAGGGGCTGGCCACTGTCGACGATGGCCTTGAGCGCAGCGAGCAGGGCGGCAACGCCGGCCTTGTCGTCCAGGTGGCGGGCGCTGATATGCCCGCTCTCAGTGAACTCGGGCAGTGGGTCGAAGGCCACATAGTCGCCGACGCTGATACCCAGGGAATCGCAGTCGGCACGCGTGGCGCAGTAGGCGTCCAGGCGCAGTTCCACATGGTCCCAGCTCACCGGCATTTCATCCACGGCGGTGTTGAACGCGTGTCCGGAGGCCATCAACGGCAATACGCTGCCGCGAATTACACCGTTGTCGGTGAACAGGCTGACACGGCTGCCTTCGGCAAAGCGGCTCGACCAGCAGCCCACCGGCGCCAGGGTCAGGCGCCCGTTGTCCTTGATTGCACGCACGGCTGCGCCGATGGTGTCCAGGTGCGCGGAGACGGCGCGGTCAGGGCTGTTTTTCTGGCCCTTGAGGGTGGCGCGAATGGTGCCGCGCCGGGTCATTTCAAACGGAATGCCGAGCTCTTCCAGGCGCTCGGCGACGTAACGCACGATGGTGTCGGTAAAACCGGTGGGGCTGGGAATGGCGAGCATTTCCAGCAGCACTTTTTGCAGGTACGCGAGATCGGGTTCGGGAATGGTTCGGGTCATGGAAACTCCTGATGAGTTGAGGGCATCGATGGTTTCGATGAGGGGGCCCGGCCTCATCGCGGGCAAGCCCGGCTCCCACATTGGAATGCGGTCAACTGTGGGAGCGGGCTTGCCCGCGATAGCGCCGGTACAGGCGACACATCACTCAAGTAGCCGGCTGACTGTGTGGAAACAACAAATCCACAAACTTCTCAGCCGTAGGTTGCGGTTCATGGTTGGCCAGGCCGGCTCGTTCGTTGGCTTCGATAAACACATACTCCGGCTGGTCGGCCGCAGGCACCATCAGGTCCAGGCCGACCATAGGGATATCCAGGGCACGGGCCGCACGCACGGCCGCGTCCACCAGCGTGGGGTGCAGGAGCGCCGTGACATCTTCCAGGCAACCCCCGGTGTGCAGGTTGGCGGTGCGTCGCACGGCCAGTTGCACGCCACGGGGCAGGATGCTGTTGTAGTCGTAGCCTGCGGCTTTGAGGGTGCGCTCGGTTTCTGCATCCAGCGGGATTTTGCTCTCGCCATCGGTGGCCGCCTGGCGACGACGGCTCTGGGCTTCGATCAACGCGCGAATCGAATGTTGGCCGTCGCCGATCACTTCGGCAGGGCGACGAATCGCAGCCGCGACCACTTCAAAACCGATCACCAGGATGCGCAGGTCCAGGCCTTCGTGGAAGCTTTCCAGCAATACGCGGCTGTCGAACTGGCGCGCCGCTTCAACCGCCTGCTGCACTTCCTCGATGCTCTGCAAATCCACGGCGACGCCATGGCCTTGCTCGCCGTCGAGCGGCTTGACCACGATGCGCTGGTGTTCGTCGAGAAACTCCAGGTTGTCGTCGGCACTGCCCGCCAACTGTTGCACCGGCACCTGCAGGCCCGCAGCCTTGAGCACCTTGTGGGTCAGGCTCTTGTCCTGGCACAGGGTCATGCTGATGGCGCTGGTCAGGTCGCTCAAGGACTCACGGCAACGCACGCGACGCCCGCCGTGGCTGAGGGTGAACAGGCCCGCATCGGCATCGTCCACTTGCACATCAATACCGCGCCGATGGGCTTCTTCGACAATGATGCGCGCGTAAGGGTTGAACTCCGCCTGGGGCCCCGGGCCTAGAAACAGCGGTTGATTGATGCCGTTCTTGCGCTTGATCGCAAAGGTGGTCAACGCCCGAAAGCCGAGCTTGGCGTAAAGGCTCTTGGCCTGGCGGTTGTCGTGCAGCACCGACAAGTCCAGGTAACTCAAGCCTCGGCTCATGAAGTGCTCCACCAAGTGGCGCACCAACACCTCACCGACCCCAGGGCGTGTGCATTGCGGGTCGACGGCCAGGCACCAGAGGCTGCAACCGTTCTCCGGGTCGTGGAAGGCCTTGTGATGGTTGAGGCCCATCACGCTGCCAATCACCGCGCCGCTGTCTTCATCTTCGGCCAGCCAATACACCGGGCCGCCTTGATGACGTGGGGTGAGGCGTTCCGGGTCAACCGGCAGCATTGCGCGCCCCTGGTACAGGTGGTTGACCGCTTGCCAGTCGGCCTCGCTCTGCACTCGGCGAATGCGAAAACCGCGAAACACCCGGGTGGCCGGGCGGTAGTCGGAGAACCACAGGCGCAGGGTGTCGGACGGGTCGAGGAACAGTTGCTGCGGGTCAATGCCCAGGATCTGCTGGGGCGCGGCCACGTACAGCGCGATATCACGCTCGCCGGGCTGCTCGTTGAGCAGTTCCTGGGCCAGGCTTGCCGGGTCGGGAAAGGTGTGGCCGATCAACAAACGGCCCCAGCCGCAGTGCACGGCAATCGGGTCGGCGGCCAGTGCGCTGCCATCTTCGGCCAGGCGCGCTTGCAGGCGCTCGTAGGTCGGCGCCTGGCCTTTGAGTAAGCGTTGGCTGTAAGCCGCGGCATTCGGTTTCATGGATCAGATTCCTTGTTCGCTCAGCCACAGGTTCAGCGCCGCCAGCTGCCACAGCTTGGAGCCGCGCAGCGGGGTCAGTTGGCCTTGCGGGTCGGTGAGCAAGCGGTCGAGCATGGCCGGGTTGAACAACCCGCGGTCCTGGCTCGGATCCAGCAGCAGCTCACGCACCCAATTTAAGGTATCGCCCTGCAAATGCTTGAGGCCGGGCACGGGAAAGTAGCCTTTCTTGCGGTCGATGACTTCGCTGGGGATCACCCGGCGCGCCGCTTCCTTGAGCACCTGTTTGCCACCGTCGGGCAGCTTGAACTGGGCCGGCACACGGGCTGACAGTTCTACCAGGCGGTAGTCGAGGAACGGTGTGCGCGCTTCCAGGCCCCAGGCCATGGTCATGTTGTCTACGCGTTTGACCGGGTCGTCCACCAGCATCACGGTGCTGTCCAGGCGCAGGGCCTTGTCCACGGCCGCGTCGGCGCCGGGCATCGCGAAATGCTCGCGCACGAAGTCGCCGGCAGCATCGTTGGCGGTCAGCCATTTGGGCGCGACGGTGGCTGCGTAGTCGTCGTAGCTGCGGTCGAAAAACGCCTCGCGATAGGCTGCATACGGGTCGCTGGCGCCGTCCACTTGCGGGTACCAGTGGTAACCGGCGAACAATTCATCGGCGCCCTGGCCGCTTTGCACCACTTTGCAATGCTTGGCCACTTCCCGCGACAGCAGGTAGAAGGCGATGCAGTCATGGCTGACCATCGGCTCGCTCATGGCGCGGAAGGCCGCCGGCAGTTGCTCAATGATCTCGCTTTCGGCGATGCGCAGTTGGTGGTGATGGGTGCCGTAGTGTTTGGCGATCAGGTCTGAGTACTGGAACTCATCGCCACGCTCACCGCCAGCGTCTTCAAAACCGATGGAGAAGGTCGACAAATCCTCCACGCCCACTTCGCGCAGCAGGCCGACGAGCATGCTCGAATCGACGCCACCAGAGAGCAGCACGCCCACATCCACCGCCGCACGTTGGCGAATGGCCACGGCTTCGCGGGTGCTGTCCAGCACGCGGTCGGTCCAGTCTTCCAGGGTCAGGTGTTTTTCGTCCTCATGGGGCCCGTAGGGCAGGGTCCACCAGGTTTTCTGTTCGGTCTTGCCACTGGCGTCGATGCGCATCCAGCTGGCGGGCGGCAGCTTTTCGATGCCGGCCAACAGCGTGCGCGGTGCGGGCACCACGGCATGGAAATTCAGGTAATGGTTGAGCGCTACCGGATCGAGGATCGGGTTGATATCGCCGCCCTTGAGCAACGCTGGCAGCGCCGAGGCAAAGCGCAGGCGCTGGCCGGTGCGCGACAGGTACAGAGGTTTGACCCCCAGACGGTCGCGAGCGATGAACAGACGCTGGGCATCACGCTCCCAAATGGCAAAGGCAAACATGCCGTTGAGCTTGGGCAGCAACGCTTCGCCCCAGGCGTGGTAGCCCTTGAGCAACACTTCGGTGTCGCCGCCGGAATAGAAGGCGTAACCCAGGGCTTCCAGCTCTTGGCGCAGCTCCGGGAAGTTATAGATGGCGCCATTGAACGCCAGTGACAGCCCTAGGTGGGCGTCGACCATCGGCTGGGCGGAGCCGTCCGACAGGTCCATGATTTTCAGGCGGCGGTGGCCCAGGGCAATCGGCCCTTGGGCATGAAAGCCCCAGGCGTCGGGGCCTCGGGGGGCGAGGTGATGGGTGATGCGTTCTACGGCTGCCAGGTCGGCAGGTTGATGATCAAAGCGTAACTCGCCAGCTAGTCCACACATAAATTCCTTACCGGTTTTTCCGTTGGGGAGGGGCAACACTCAATACGCCGAAAAGGCGCGTACCCAGAAACTGACCCAGGCAAAACCAGGGAGTTTTAGAACGATAAGTTATAAGGGGTTTATGGCTAATGGCCCGTATCCGATCTGCCGACCGGCGCGGCTTGCGTGCAAAGCGCGGTACTTACATTTGGATTCGATACGAATTGCGGGTCGTTAACCGGGTGAACCCAGCGAGTATTCAAACCCATCGAGCATCGCGCCGGGCTTATCGTGGAGCGCTATCAGTCAGTGCAATCAAGGAAGGTTATCGATGCATTTAAACCAAGAACAAGGCCGGTGCGGCGGGCTCGGGCCCAGGGAGTGCGCATGCCGCAGATAAGCGAATCAGTCAGCCCGCAAGTGAATGCCCAATTGCCGGCCAAGCTACTTGAAATGACCCAGGACCTGGATATTGCCCAAGCGCTCCTCGAGACCCTGCCCGGCTGGGTGGTGAAGGCCGAACCCGAAACGCTCGTGCACATTTGGCGCGGGCACCGACTCAGAGGGCCGCTGCAGAGCAGCGTCAGCGCGCGGCTGGCGGCCCTGGAACCGCTCGATCAGTTTTGCCTGGAACGTCTTGAAGCCTTTTTGCTGTCCAAGGGGCACACCCTGGATGTGCAGCACGATGTGCTGGAACTGCCGCACCGCGAATTGACGAACCTCAACCCTGACCTGATCGGGCCGATGGTGGTGACGGTCACTGTGGTCAAGCACACCCTGTTGCAGGCCGCCATGCAGAACTTCAGCGCCGCACGCGCGCAGGCCAATGGCTTGGCGGTCGGTGCATTGATTCGCAGCGCCGCCACCGGCCTGGAGGTCGACTCCCTCAGCGCCCTTGAATTTGTGCGGTGCTGCCGTGAGTTGGATCTGGGCAGCACTTATCAACGCCATCTGCGCGAGGTGTTTGATTTACCGGCACCGACCGAGATGTCGAGTACCGACCTGTACAACCCGGTGGCACGGGACGTTGGCGAGCTCAAGCTGTGTGACATGCGCCTGGATCTGCACATGGCCTTGGGCAAGGGGCATGTGAGCAAGGACACGGGTGAGCTGTTGACCAAGGTGCTCAGGAGCAATGGCGACACCCCGCCCATCAAGCATGTGCTGATGGATGGGCAGGCGTTGACCTGGCAGGGGCTGAATGTCGATCAGGCGTGCATCTGGAGCGTACTGGTGTTCTCCGGCGGCGCCACAAGCAGTCTGCCTACGGGGCATTGCGTGGTGTACATGCCCAACGAGCCGGAACGACCGTGGTTCGAATACGACGCTCTGGAGGACTTCAAGGGTTACCTGTCCTCCAAGCTGCAGGTGCCTGCGTATCGTGAGTTTTTCAAGGGCTATCTGGATGAGTCCGAACGCTTGGATTTCTTCCTGCGGTTCGATACCCGTGATGCCGTGGAGAGCCTGGAGCCGGTGTCGGTTGCCGTCAGCCTGTCGCGGTTTTTTTTTGATGTGTATGTAGGCAAGGCGCAACTGGACGCCAGGGTACTGGCGGTGCCGGTGGCGGAAGTGGACGAAGAGGCCGGTACGGCGTTGCTGGAGCGCTATGTGGAGCTGGGTTTGACCTTGGCCAATGTCGCCGGTTTATTCATTCCCGTCCTGGGCCAGCTGATGCTGGGCGTGGGGGTCGGGCAGTTGCTGGGGGAGGTCTATGAAGGCGTTGAGGACTGGCGGCATCAACACAAAGCCGAGGCGTTGGAGCACCTGTTCAACGTAGCTGAAAGCGTGGGCTCAATGATGCTGCTGGCGGCGGGAAGCAAGGTGGTGGGGTCGTTGTTCAGGCATACGCCGGCGTCGTCCGCGGCCTTCTTCGAGCAGTTTGAGGCGGTGCGAGCGCCGGGCGGTAAGCCCAGGCTTTGGCGGCGTGACCTGCGCCCCTATCAACAAACTATCGATGATGAAGTGCTTGCCACGCCCAGTTACCGAGGTATTTATCAACACAAGGGCCGCTCTTATGCCCAGATTGACGGCGCGCTTTACCGCATTTTTTTCGATGCCGCGCTGGGGCGCTGGCGTGTGGCTCATCCGCTACGAGAAACCGCTTACAGCCCGCTGCTCGAATACAACGGTTTCGGCGGGTGGCGCCATCAGTCCGAGCAAGTTGATCAATGGCACACGCCAGCCTATGTACTTGAGCGCCTGGCGCCTGGCCTGAAGTCGCTGCCGGAGGGGCGGCTGGATGAAATCATCAGCACCACCGACAGCCAATTGCCCTGGCTGCGGCAATTGGCGCAATACAACCAGGCCTTGCCGCAACGTCTGCATGACAGTGTGGTGCGCTGGCGCCAGGAACAACTGATTCGCGACCTGATCTGGCAGTTGCAGTTTCAAAGCCACACCGATCCAGCGACCGCCCGCTTGCAAATGCTGGCCTTGCCCCTGTTGAAGGGCTGGCCTCAGGGGCGCTTTTTCGAGCTGCTGGATGAACACGGCAACTTGCTCCGACGGTTCCCGGATACGGCGCCGTTTGATTACGAAGACTTGAGCATTCACGTCAGCGAACAGCAGATACACAACGGGCAGTTGATGCCTACCTTGCTCGACGCCCTGAGTCATGAAGAGCGCATGACGTTGTTGGGGAAAAACTTAACGCCGAATGAGGCCCAAAAGGTCTTGTCGGCCCGCCTGTTGAGCGTGGTCAAAGAGCACTACGGGGCGTTGTTCGAGCAGCTTTGCACCGCCGCAGACCCACTCCCTCGGGGCAGCGCGACGGTGCTCAAGAGTTACTTCCCGCAATTGCCGACGCCCATGGCACAGCACTTGGTAGCCCAGTCTTCCTCACTGGAACGCCTGCACCTGCATAACACCCGCCGAGTGCCCCTGGGCCTGGCACACCGTGCGCAGCAGGCGCTGCAAGCGCTGCAAGAGGACCGGGCGGTGGCGGGGTTTTATTTGCCGCAACTGGCAACCACGCCGACCGAGCGCCTAGCGATTGCCTTGCTCGGCAAGTTGCCGGGGTGGCCGGCAGCCTTGCGTGTGCAGCTTCACGCGCAGGCCCTGGACGGCGCCTTGCTGGGCAAGCAGGAAAGTGCGTCCGCCAGCGTTTTACGCAAAGTGGTGAAGTCCGCGGACGGCTATCAGGCCTTTGATGAGCGCGGTGTCGCTTTGCACGATCCGGTACCGGGCCCGTCCGGCTTTTACCAGGCACTGCTCAGTACGTTGTCGCCCGCACAACGCACCGGCCTGGGTATTTATGACACGGGCGAGCGGGGCGCCATGAAGCTGCAATTGAAGTTGCGTTGGCGGGTCGCGGATGAACGCGCTGGGATCGCCCGCTACCTGCGCCAGCCGTCCTCTGAACCCTTGCCCGCGTGGCGCGAGGGATGCGTGCAGGCCGCTCCACCCGAGATTGCACCCCAGCCACCGGCACTGCTGCGCAAGGCGAAAAAACTCTTTCCCTTGTTCGATAACGCCCAGGCGTCGACCTTTATCGAGGCGCTGGGAGCGGATCATCTGGCTCGTGCGCAAGCGCTCAAAGTGTTGCAGCAGCGCTATGAAACCTTGCGTTCGGTGCTCGCTGCATGGCGCAGTGATGAGGCGGCACTGGCGAAGGTCGCCGGCCCACTGGCGGATGCACGCCTGAGCCGCAAGATCATCGCGCAGAGGATTGAGGCTTGTTGGCGGCGCATGAGTGGTGCGGGGGAGGCGTCGCGGTTGTCACTCGACGACATGCTCGGCGGGCCGCTGCCGACCTTGCCGGCCCAGATCAACTTCGAACATGTGCACCACCTGAGCCTGAAAAACATGGGCGCCGGTGATGGGGTCGCTTACTTTCTCAAGCATTTCACCCGCCTCAAATCCCTGGACCTGTCGGGCAACCGTTTGACGCGCCTGCCGGAAATCCTCTCGCACATGTCCCAACTTGAATCCTTGTACCTTGATGGCAATCAACTGGTGCTGACGGCCTACACACGCACCAAGCTGGCGGACCTGCGGCAGCTCAAGCTACTTAACCTGACGGGCAACCCGTTGATCGATCCGCCGCTGGTTGAGCGGATGCTCGATTTGCGCCAATTGGTGTTGCGCGAGTGCAAGCTCAAGACCTTTCCCGAAAACCTCTGGCGCTTGCCTTACCTGGAAAATGTCGACCTGCGCCAGAACGATATAACCGAACTGCCGGCCTGGCTGTTCGACGCCAAACGGGAAAGAACCCAGGTCATCAATTTGCGCCACAACCCGCTGTCGGCGGCAACCAGCCGCAAAGTTTTCGACTACCGGCGCCAGCACGGTGTGGGCATGGGGTTCTATGAAGACGATATCGCGCGTCTGAACGAGCAAGCCGCGCGAGCGCTGTGGATGCCCGACTCACGGTTGGCGGACTCCCCGCGCAAAGAGACGATCTGGCAAATGCTCAAGGACGAGCCGCGCAGTGACGGGCTGTTCAAGCTGTTGGCCGAACTGGGAGGCACAGCAGACAGCAAGTACGTACATGAAGATATGGCGCAGCGGGTATGGCGAGTGCTTGAGGCGAGCAGCCAGCGTGCTGACCTGGCCGAGGAAGTGTTTGAGCGCGCCGCTACGCCATTCAACTGTGACGATGGCGCGGCGGTAAGTTTCAGTGCCTTGGAAATATTGGTGGAAATCAGTGATGCGCGAAAACAGATCGAGGGTGGGCAGATCTCCGCACGGCCCTTGTTGGCACTGGGGCGGGGTTTGTTCCGACTCGATCGCCTGGAGCGCATTGCCCTCAATCACAGCCTCAACCATCCCGGCACCGATCCGCTGGAAGTCAGCCTGGCCTTGCGTACCGGCTTGGCCAGCCGATTTTACCTGCCGGGGCAACCGCGGCATATGCGCTATGCCCGGTTGAGCGGCGTAACGCCGGCGGCCTTGAGCGAGGCTGAACTTCAGGTCAAGGCGGCCGAGGTGTCGCCAGCGCTCTTGCGGTTTCTGAATGAGTTGCCGTTCTGGACGGACTACCTCAAGCGCGCCTATGCCACGCGTTTTTCGCAGCTTTATGCGCCATTCGAAACACGTATACAGGCGGTGTTCGACCAGCGTGAAACGCTCAGTGATGTGCTCTACCGTTCGCGCATGGACAGCATCCTGGCAGAGCAGACAGTGGCTGAAGACGCCGAGTTACAGCGCCTGACCCTGGCTGCCATGCGCGCGGACGAGCTGGGGGTGTGTGAAATTCGCTAGCGCCCACGGTGGATTGAAGTGCACCTTCTAAATTGACTGGTATTACGCCTTGCGCCGAATCAACTCGCGCAAGGCAAATCGATTGGGGTGGCAGGCCTGGGCGACGCTGACGGGCAAGGGCAGCGGTTCATTGTCCAGCCATGCCGCCAACAGTTGTGCTGATAACGGTGCGGTGATCAGGCCGCGCGAGCCGTGGCCGCTGTTGATGTACACGCCGTCCAGCCAGGGGCAGGGCGTTTGCGGGACTTGTCGGGCATCCCGTGCCAGTATCGCGTAGGCCTGGGCGAAGGCTTCGGTATCGGCCAGTGGGCCGACAATCGGCAGGTAGTCGGGGCTGGTGCAGCGGAAGGCGGCGCGGCCTTCCAGGGTGTCGAGCGCCGCGGTATCCGGGTGCAGGGCGTGCAGCAGCGCCGGGGAAATTTCCCTCAGCATCTCCAGGTTGTCGGCGTGCTCGGCAAGGGTGGGCGTCAGGTCGTCGCTGTTGAAGTCAAAGCTGGCGCCCAGGGTATGTTCGCCTAACCGTGCTGGTGCGACGTAGCCTTGGGCGCAGACCACGGTGCTCAACGGCTGGCTTTCGGCGGTTTGCGCCAAGCGCGTGATCTGCCCACGAATACGCTTGAGCGGCAGCGCGGCACTGAAGGGAAAACGCTTGATCTCGGCGGCGCCGGCCAGTATCACCACGGGCGCAGCCGCCACCTGGGTATCACCGTCCCAGGCTTGCCATTGCCCATCGACGCGTTGCAACGTCAGTGCCTCTTGATGCAAACGCACCTCGATATTCGGATGCCGGGCTTGCCACTCGCACAATGACGGCGGATGTACCCAGCCGCCTTCGGGGAAAAACAACCCGCCCAGCTCCAGCGGGATGCCCGCGTGCACCTGGGCCTGGGCCGCGTCCACCCTGTGCAACAAATCGGGCGCAAACGCGTTGGCCAGTTGCGCCTGGCGTTCGGCTTCCTTGGCATTGAAGGCCAGTTGCAGCACGCCGCAGGCATCCCAATCGACGCCACGTTGCAAATGCTCAAGCAGCCGACGGGTGTAGCCGAAGCCGCTGACGATCAATTGCGACAGCGCCGTGCCGTGGGCTGACAGTTTCAAGTACAGAACGCCTTGGGGGTTGCCAGATGCTTCCTGCGCCAGGGCGGTGTGCCGTTCCAGTAGACACACATGCCAGCCCCGTTCCGCCAGGCTGGCCGCCGTGCCACACCCGGCCAGCCCACCGCCGATCACCAAGGCGCGGCGTTCGCCAGCGTGCGGTGCCGGGCGGGCGAACCACGGCGCGGTGGCGGCGGGCCTTGGGGTGTCCTCGGGCCAACCGAGGAACTCCCCGCGCAGGATCTCCCATTTATGCCCGATGCCCGGCGTGCGTTTCATCTTGAACCCGGCGGCATTGATCAACCGCCTTACCCAGCCGGTGCTGGTGAAGGTGCTGATGGTCGAGCCTGGAGCCGCCAGGCGTGCCAGTTGGGCGAACAGCTCGGCGGTCCACATGTCGGGGTTTTTCGCCGGGGCGAACCCGTCGAGAAACCACGCGTCAACCTGAGCATCCAGTTGCGGCAACTGCTCCAGCGCATCGCCGATCAGCAGGGTCAGGGTCACGCGGCCGTTGTCCAGTACCAGGCGCTGGAAGCCCTGGTGAATGGCAATGTAGTGCGCCAGCAGTTGCTCGGCCAAGGGTTGCAGTTCAGGCCAGAGGGCGAGGGCGCGTTGCAGGTCGGCATGGCTTAGGGGGTATTTTTCCACGCTGACAAAGTGCAGCCGCGCACCGGCCACCGCGTGCTGCTCGAACAACTGCCACGCGCAGAGGAAATTCAAGCCGGTGCCGAAGCCAGTCTCACCAATCACCAGGCGCCCACCTGCCGGCAAGGCGGCGAAGCGTTCCTGCAAGCGGTTCTGTTCCAGGAACACGTAGCGGGTTTCTTCCAGGCCCGACTGGTCGGAGAAATACACATCGTCGAACACCCGCGAATGCGGGCGGCCTTGGTCATCCCAGTCGAGCTGGGCGTGGGTGATGGGGTTCATGGCGACTCATAAAATGAAAGCGGGCAAAGACAAGGCGGCCATTCTAGCCGATCAACAGGCGTTGAATTGACCTATGGCAAGGCTGGGTTGTATTTCCTTGCGCGTGTCGGGGCCCAATCCGCTAGTCTTGAGCCATCTTGAAACGGAGCTGCCCATGTTCGAATCCGCCGAAATCGGTCACGCCATCGACAAAGACACCTACGACGCCGAAGTGCCGGCCCTGCGTGAAGCCTTGCTGGAAGTTCAATACGAGCTGCAACAGCAGAAGCGCTTCCCGGTGATCATCCTGATCAACGGCATCGAGGGCGCGGGCAAGGGTGAAACCGTCAAGCTGCTCAATGAATGGATGGACCCGCGCCTGATCGAAGTGCGCACCTTCGACCAGCAAACCGACGAAGAACTGGCGCGCCCTCCGGCCTGGCGCTACTGGCGGCAACTGCCGGCCAAGGGCCGCATGGGCATTTTCTTCGGCAACTGGTATAGCCAGATGCTGCAAGGCCGTGTGCATGGGCAGATCAAGGATGCGCGCCTGGACCAGGCTATCGCCGGCGCCGAACGCCTGGAAAAGATGCTCTGCGATGAAGGTGCGCTGATCTTCAAGTTCTGGTTCCACCTGTCCAAAAAACAGATGAAGGCGCGCCTCAAGGCCCTGGCCGACGACCCGCTGCACAGCTGGCGCATCAGCCCATTGGACTGGCAGCAGTCCAAGACCTACGACAAGTTCGTGCATTTCGGTGAGCGGGTGCTGCGCCGCACCAGCCGCGATTACGCGCCGTGGCACGTGATCGAAGGCGTCGACCCCCATTACCGTGGGCTGACCGTGGGCAAGATCCTGCTCGATGGGCTGCAAAGCGCCCTGAAGCAGGCCAAGGTCAAGGCCAGCGGCATGAACCCGGCACCGTTGCTGGCCTCGGTGGACCGCAAGAGCCTGCTCGACAGCCTCGACATGACCCTGCGCCTGGACAAGGACGATTACGAAGAACAACTGATTACCGAACAGGCACGCTTCTCTGGCCTGATGCGCGACAAACGCATGCGCAAGCACGCGCTGGTAAGCGTGTTCGAGGGTAACGACGCGGCGGGCAAGGGCGGGGCGATCCGCCGTGTAGCGGCAGCACTGGACCCGCGCCAGTACCATATCGTGCCGATTGCCGCACCCAGTGAAGATGAACGGGCCCAGCCTTATCTATGGCGGTTCTGGCAGAAAATCCCAGCGCGCGGCATGTTCACCGTGTTTGACCGCTCCTGGTACGGCCGCGTGCTGGTGGAGCGCATCGAAGGTTTCTGCACCCCGGCGGACTGGATGCGCGCCTATGGCGAGATCAATGATTTCGAAGAACAACTGCGCGATGCGGGGGTGATCGTGGTCAAGTTCTGGCTGGCTATCGACAAGGAGACGCAGCTGGAGCGCTTCCAGGCCCGTGAAGAAATCCCCTTCAAGCGCTTCAAGATCACCGAAGACGACTGGCGCAATCGCGACAAGTGGGACGACTACCGCACGGCGGTGGGCGATATGGTTGACCGCACCAGCACCGAGGTGGCGCCGTGGACTCTGGTAGAGGCCAACGACAAGCGCTGGGCGCGGGTCAAGGTGCTGCGCACCATCAACCTTGCGCTGGAAGAGGCGTTTGATCAAAGCGACAAGCACGACAAGAAGAAAAAGAAATAGCCTGTAGGAGCGAGCTTGCTCGCGAAAAACGTCAACGATAACGCGTGCTTCCTGAGTGAACGCGGCGCCTGTGAGTTTTTCGCGAGCAAGCTCGCTCCTACAGAGGCCCCCATGCTTTTGCATCCACGCAGTGAATGATCATCGCGGTCGGCCAGGCATGGATCTATCCTCGATCCACCACCACAAGATCGAGGTAGCCCATGCGTGAAGTAGTGATCGTCGACAGCGTGCGAACCGGCCTGGCCAAATCCTTTCGCGGCAAGTTCAACCAGACCCGTCCCGATGACATGGCGGCCCATTGTGTCAATGCCCTGCTGGCCCGCAACGGTATCGACCCGGCGACGGTGGAAGACTGCATCGTCGGTGCCGGCTCCAACGAAGGCGCCCAGGGCTATAACATCGGGCGTAACGTGGCGGTGCTCTCGCAACTGGGCACCGGTACGGCGGGCATGACCCTCAACCGTTTCTGTTCGTCGGGTTTGCAGGCGATTGCCATTGCCGCCAACCAGATCGCTTCGGGCTGCAGCGACATCATTGTTGCCGGTGGCGTGGAGTCCATCAGCCTGACCATGAAGAGCGTCAACACCGATAACCTGATCAACCCGCTGCTTAAAGAACAGGTGCCAGGTATTTACTTCCCCATGGGCCAGACCGCCGAAATCGTTGCGCGCCGCTATCACGTCAGCCGCGAAGAGCAGGACCTTTACGCGCTGCAAAGCCAGCAGCGCACTGCCCAGGCCCAGGCTGATGGTTTGTTTAATGATGAAATCGTACCGATGGCGGTCAAGTATAAGGTCGAGGACAAGAACACTGGCGCGGTGCAGATCCTGGACGGTGTGGTCGACCGGGATGACTGCAACCGCCCGGACACCACCCTGGCCAGCCTCAGCGGCTTGAAGCCGGTATTCGCCGAGGATGGCTCGGTGACGGCAGGTAACTCCTCGCAGCTTTCCGACGGTGCGTCGATGACCTTGGTGATGAGCCTGGAAAAAGCTTTGGAGTTAGGCCTCAAGCCCAAGGCGTTTTTCCGGGGCTTTACCGTGGCTGGTTGCGAGCCGGATGAAATGGGCATTGGCCCGGTGTTCTCGGTGCCCAAGTTGCTCAAGGCCAAGGGCTTGCAGGTGGCGGACATCGACCTGTGTGAGCTCAATGAAGCCTTTGCTTCCCAGTGCCTGTATGCGCGCAACCGCCTTGAGATTGATAATGCCAAGTACAACGTCAACGGTGGCTCGATTTCCATCGGGCATCCGTTCGGCATGACTGGTTCGCGGCAGGTGGGGCATTTGGTGAGGGAGTTGCAACGGCGCAACCTGCGTTATGGGATTGTCACCATGTGCGTGGGGGGCGGGATGGGCGCTACCGGGCTTTTCGAAGCCGTGCGCTGACTGCGGTTGGAACAGCGCCAGTGTGGGAGGGCTAATGTGGGAGCTGGCTTGCCTGCGATGGCGGCCTGCCAACCGATACTTCTCTACCTGACACCCCACGATCCAACTGTGGGAGCGGGCTTGCTCGCGAAGGCGGCCTGACAGTCAACACAGGTGGACCGGGTACATATCCGTTATTTAGGTAACGGCCACTTAGGGTTCCGCTCTGACAGCGGCTCACTTTTGAAAAGCGCAAAAGTAAGCAAAACGCTCTTGCCCCACCACTCGGCACCTCGCTTGGGCTCGGTGTGCCCGAACACAGGCTTGAATCCGTGGGCCGCCGCCACGCGCCATCCATGGCGCGGGGCGGCTAACCCGGCGTCCTGCCGGGTTACCCACGAATTCAAGCCTGTGTTCGGCCAGCGTGGTTTAACGGGGCGCCTGAGATCAAGATCACAAGCAGATCAAGAGCCAGATCAAGAGCGGCTCGCTTCGCATCGTGGTTACCGTTGATCGCAACAGCATTGTATAGATACCTATGGCCATCGCAGGCAAGCCAGCCCTCACATTCAAGACTGTGACGTATCCGAACTCAGTGACTTGCCCCTAGAATGCCTGCTCCACTTCCTCTGGCATCTGGGGCTCTCATGCACATCTCTTCCGGCCGCTGGGTCTACGGTTTTTTCCTGACCCTGCTGACCGCGTTTCTGTGGGGCATTCTTCCGATCAAGCTCAAGCAAGTGTTGCAGGTGATGGACCCCATCACCGTGACGTGGTTTCGCCTCATGGTAGCGGGCACTTGCCTGTTCGTTTACCTGGCCGCCACCAAGCGCCTGCCCAGCCGCAAAGTGCTTGGCCCCAAGGGGGGTTGGCTGGTGGGCATGGCGGTGTGTGGCCTGGTGGGCAACTACGTGTTGTACCTGGTGGGCCTGAAAATGCTCAGCCCAGGCACGGCGCAGTTGGTGGTGCAGATGGGGCCGATCTTTTTGATGGTTGCCAGTGTGTTTGTGTTCAAGGAGCGCTTTAGCCTGGGGCAAGTTATCGGGCTGGTGGTGTTGATCACAGGCTTTGGCTTGTTCTTCAACCAACGCCTGGTGGAACTACTGACGTCCATGGGCACCTATACCGCCGGTGTGCTGACGATTCTGCTCGCCACCACCATCTGGGTGTTCTACGCATTGGGGCAGAAGCAGTTGCTGACGGTGTGGAATTCGCTGCAGGTGATGATGGTGATCTACCTGTCGTGCGCGCTGTTGCTCACGCCCTGGGCACATCCGTTGGAGGCGTTGCAGTTGAGCCCGTTGCAAGGCTGGCTGCTGCTGGCGTGCTGCATGAATACCCTGGTGGCCTATGGCGCATTTGCCGAAGCCCTTGCGCATTGGGAGGCCTCGCGGGTCAGTGCAACCCTGGCGTTGACGCCCTTGGTGACGTTTGTGGCAGTGGCCGTGGCGGCGTGGCTATGGCCGGATTATGTGCAGGCTGAGCAGATCAATGCCCTGGGGTATTTCGGTGCCTTGGTGGTGGTGCTGGGGTCGGCGACCGTGGCGCTGGCGCCTTCGCTGCTCGCCGGGCTCAAGGCCCGGCGGCTGCGTACGGCGGTGTAGTCAGCTCCCCAGCATGTTTTCCGGGCGTACCCACTGGTCGAATTCGGCATCAGTGAGGTAGCCCAGTTCCAGTGCGGCCTCGCGCAGTGTCAGGCCTTCGGCGTAAGCCTTCTTGGCGATCTCGGCGGACTTGTCATAACCGATATGCGGGTTGAGGGCGGTAACCAGCATCAGCCCGCGTTCCAGGTGTTGGGCCATTTGCTCGGCGTCGGGTTCGAGGCCGGCAATGCAGTGCTCCTGGAAGTTGTTGCAGCCATCGGCCAGCAGGCGGATCGACTCCAGCAGGTTGTGGATGATCACCGGTTTGTACACGTTCAATTGCAAGTGCCCTTGGCTGGCGGCCATGCCGATGGTCACGTCGTTGCCCAGCACCTGGCAGGCCAGCATCGACAGCGCTTCGCATTGGGTGGGGTTGACCTTGCCGGGCATGATCGAACTGCCCGGTTCGTTGGCCGGCAACTTGACTTCGGCCAGCCCGGCGCGAGGGCCGGAACCCAGCAGGCGCAGGTCGTTGGCGATTTTCATCAGGGCCACGGCCAGGGTTTTCAACGCGCCGTGCAGGGTCACCAGCGGCTCGTGGCCGGAGAGGGCGGCGAATTTGTTCGGCGCGGTCACAAAGGGCAAGCCCGACAACGCGGCCAATTCGGAGGCAATCGCTTCGCCAAAACCATGGGGGGCATTGAGGCCGGTGCCGACGGCGGTGCCGCCCTGGGCCAGTTCGCACACCGCGGGCAGGGCGCTGCGGATTGCCCGCTCGGCGTAATCGAGCTGGGCGATAAACGCTGACAGCTCCTGGCCGAAGGTGATCGGCGTGGCGTCCATCATGTGGGTGCGGCCAGTCTTGACCAACTTCATGTGCCGTGCGGCCAATTCCGCCAGGCCACCGGACAAGGTGGCGATCGCCGGCAGCAGTTGCTTGTTCACCGCTTGCACCGCAGCAATGCTCATGGCGGTGGGGAAGCAGTCGTTGGAGCTCTGGGAACGGTTGACGTGATCGTTAGGGTGCACCGGGCTCTTGCCGCCACGGTTGTTGCCGGCCAGTTCGTTGGCGCGGCCAGCGATCACTTCGTTGGCGTTCATGTTGCTCTGGGTGCCACTGCCGGTCTGCCAGACCACCAGCGGGAACTGGTCATCGTGCTGGCCGTCCAGGACCTCGTCGGCAGCCTGCTCGATCAGGCGGGCAATCTCGGCGGGCAGGTCGCCGTTACGGTCGTTGACCCGCGCCGCAGCCTTCTTGATCAAGGCCAGGGCATGCAATACCGCCAGCGGCATGCGCTGCTCGCCAATCGCGAAATTGACCAGCGAACGTTGGGTTTGCGCGCCCCAATAGGCGTCATCAGGGACCTGTACTTCCCCCAGGCTGTCGGTTTCGATACGGCTCATCGGTCACCCTCCTTATGCTGTCGTGATTGGTCAGTTTAGGCCCTGGCGGCCAGCGTGGGTTCCCTAAAAGCGCTTTTGTGTCACCGCGCCCCGTGAAACCGGGGCTTGCCATGGGGTGGGGTTGAGCCGCGAGGTTTTTTAGGCGCAGAATGGTCGCCCTTGGGGTCTTACCTCGCCTGCTAGAAAAGGAAACTCGATGACTCGTCTTCGTGCCATCTGTACCGCGGTTGCTCTGGTTTGCGCCAGCGGCCAGGTTCTTGCCGATACCGCCAGCCACAACGCCAGTGCCGAAGCCTTCCTTACCCTGGCCCATGCTGACAAGCTGGGGACCCCGGTGTACATGCAAGTGCAGCAAATGTTCGCCCAGCGTTTCGAACAGACCAAGGCGCCTGCCGCCAAGCAGTCCGTGCTGGACAGCTACCAGGCCAAGGCCAACGCCGCTCTGGACCAGGCCATCGGCTGGCCGAAGCTCAAGCCTGACATGGTCAAGCTCTACACCACCAACTTCAGCGAATCGGAGCTCAAGGACCTGGTAGCGTTCTACAAGTCGCCACTGGGCAAGAAAGTTTTGGAAAAAATGCCACAGCTGACCCAACAATCGGCCCAGATGACCCAGGCCAAGCTGGAAAGCGCCGTACCGGTGGTGAACAAGCTGTTGGAAGACATGACCAACGAGCTGGCGCCAAAAGCCGCCGCACCGGCCAAGAAGAAGTAAGCAGGAATGACCATGCAACAGCGTATCGAAACGGCCCTTGCCGCCCTGGCCCCGGAATATTTGAGCGTGCTGGATGAAAGTCACATGCACAGCCGTGGGTTGCAGACCCACTTCAAGGCCGTGCTGGTCAGCCAGCAGTTCGAGGGGCTCAACCGCGTCAAGCGCCACCAGAAGGTCTACGCCACCCTGGGTAGCCTGATGAGCGAATTTCATGCGCTGGCGCTGCATACCTATACGCCCGAAGAATGGGCGACAATCGACGCAGCCCCGGCCTCGCCGACCTGCGCCGGCGGACATTGACGGGGTAACCCTGATAGAATCCGCAACGCGCCGCTTAGCCGGCGCGTTTTTTTTGCATCCGGTTCACCCCTTACGAGGGTAGCCACCTGGAGAGAACACCCATGACTCAACCGATTGTCGTGGCGGCACTGTATAAGTTCGTCACCCTCGAAGATTACGTCGCCCTGCGCGAGCCTCTGCTGCAGGCGATGGTCGATAACGGCATCAAAGGCACCTTGCTGATCGCCGAAGAAGGCATCAACGGCACCGTTTCCGGCAGCCGCGAAGGCATTGACGGCCTGATGGCCTGGCTGAAAAAAGACCCGCGCATGGTCGACATCGACCACAAGGAATCCTACTGCGATGACCAGCCGTTCTATCGCACCAAGGTCAAGCTCAAGAAAGAGATCGTGACCCTGGGCGTCGAAGGCGTCGACCCGAATAAAAAAGTCGGTACCTATGTCGACCCGCAGGATTGGAATGCGTTGATCAGCGACCCGGAAGTGCTGTTGATCGACACCCGTAACGACTACGAAGTGTCCATTGGCACCTTTGAAGGCGCAATCGACCCGAAAACCACCAGTTTTCGCGAATTTCCCGACTACATCAAAGCCAACTTCGACCCGGCCAAGCACAAGAAGGTCGCCATGTTCTGCACTGGCGGCATTCGCTGTGAGAAGGCGTCGAGCTACATGCTCAGCGAAGGCTTCGATGAGGTCTACCACCTCAAGGGCGGTATCCTGAAGTACCTCGAAGAGGTGCCCCAGGAAGAAACCAAATGGCAGGGCGACTGCTTTGTGTTCGACAATCGCGTGACCGTGCGCCACGACTTGAGCGAAGGCGACTACGATCAATGTCATGCCTGCCGCACACCCGTGAGCGTAGAAGACCGCGCCTCCGAGCATTACGTGGCGGGCATCAGTTGCCCCCATTGCTGGGATAAGCTGCCGGAGAAGACCCGTCGCAGCGCAATCGACCGCCAGAAGCAGATCGAACTGGCCAAGGCCCGCAACATGCCGCACCCGATTGGTTACAACTACAAGCAAACCCCTTCCGAGGCCTGAGCCATGTCTGCGCGCCTGCTCTATGTAATGGACCCGATGTGTTCCTGGTGCTGGGGCTTTGCCCCGGTGGCACAAGCGCTGGTGGAGCAGGCCCAGGCGGCCGGCGTGGACGTGCACCTGGTGGTGGGCGGCTTGCGCACCGGCAGCGGCGCTGCGCTGGAGCCGACTACCCGGCGTTATATCCTTGAACACTGGCAGGCCGTCACCGACGCCACCGGCCAGCCGTTCAAGCGAGAAGGCGCGTTGCCCGACGGCTTTGTCTACGACACCGAGCCTGCGTGCCGCGCGATCGTCACCGCACGCAGCCTGGCGCCGGATTGCGCCTGGAAGCTGCTGGGGCTGATCCAGCGCGCGTTCTACGTCGAAGGCCGGGACGTGACCCTGGCTCCTGTGCTGGTGGAACTGGCCGAGCAGGCTGGGATTCCACGCATCGAGTTTGCCGGCGAGTTCGACCGTGCCAATCAGCACGCGGCCACGGCGGCTGATTTTACCTGGGTGCAGGACCTGGGCATTGCCGGGTTCCCGACCCTGCTGGCCGAGCGCAACGGCCAGTTGGCCTTGCTGACCAATGGTTACCAGCCGCTGTCCGAGCTGTCGCCGTTACTGGGTCGATGGCTGGAGCGAGCTGCCTGTGTATGAACAGCCTCCACGCACCGACCGCCTGACCTGGGCGGAAATTCGCCGCCTGGCCCTGCGTCACAAGAAATCCCTGTGGGTCGCCAACGGTGTCGCCGTGCTCGCCACCCTGTGCAGCGTGCCTATCCCGCTGTTGTTGCCGTTGCTGGTGGACGAAGTGCTGCTGGGCCATGGCGATGCGGCCCTCAAGGTGATGAACCTCGCGCTGCCCCTGGGTTGGCAAAAAGCTGCTGGCTATATCGGCCTGATGCTCATGGTCACCCTGGCCCTGCGCTGCGGCGCGCTGGTGTTCAACGTGGTGCAGGCGCGGCTGTTTGCGCGCTTGGCCAAGGACATCGTGTACCGCATCCGCGTGCGCCTGATCGAACGCCTCAAGCGTATCTCCCTGGGTGAGTACGAAAGCCTGGGCAGCGGTACGGTCACCACCCACCTGGTGACCGACCTGGACACCCTGGACAAATTCGTCGGTGAAACCCTCAGCCGTTTCCTGGTGGCGATGCTGACCCTGGTCGGCACCTCGGCAATCCTGGTGTGGATGCATTGGCAACTGGCGTTGTTGATCCTGTTGTTCAACCCGTTGGTGATCTACGCCACGGTGCAGTTGGGCAAGCGCGTCAAGCACCTCAAGAAGCTGGAAAACGACAGCACCTCACGCTTTACCCAGGCGCTGACCGAAACCCTGGATGCCATCCAGGAAGTGCGCGCCGGCAACCGCCAGGGCTTTTTCCTCGGGCGCCTGGGCCAACGTGCCCAGGAAGTGCGTGACTACGCGATTCATTCCCAGTGGAAAACCGACGCATCGAGCCGCGCCAGTGGCTTGCTGTTCCAGTTCGGCATCGACATCTTCCGCGCCGCGGCCATGCTCACCGTGTTGTTTTCCGACCTGTCCATCGGCCAGATGCTCGCGGTGTTCAGTTACCTGTGGTTCATGATTGGCCCGGTGGAGCAACTGCTGAACCTGCAATACGCCTATTACGCGGCGGGCGGTGCGCTGTCGCGCATCAACGAGCTGCTGGCGCGTGCCGATGAGCCGCAATACCCAGGCGGCGCAGACCCGTTTAGCGGGCGCGAAACGGTCGGCATCGAAGTGCGTGGCCTCGACTTTGGCTACGGCGAAGACCTAGTGCTCAATCAGTTGAACCTGGCCATCGCACCGGGTGAGAAGGTGGCGATTGTCGGCGCCAGCGGCGGCGGTAAAAGCACCCTGGTGCAACTGTTGTTGGGGCTCTATACGCCCCAGGCCGGCAGTATTCGTTTTGGCGCTGCCACCCAGCAGGAGATCGGCCTGGAAACCATCCGCGAGAACGTCGCGGTGGTGCTGCAACACCCGGCGCTGTTCAACGACACCGTGCGCGCCAACCTGACCATGGGCCGTACCCGCACCGATCAAGCCTGCTGGCAGGCGCTGGAAATCGCCCAACTGGATGCTACTGTCAAGGCACTGCCCTTGGGCCTGGACAGCGTGGTCGGGCGCTCGGGCGTGCGCTTCTCCGGTGGTCAGCGCCAACGCCTGGCCATTGCCCGCATGGTGCTCGCCGAGCCTAAAGTGGTGATTCTGGACGAGGCCACGTCTGCATTGGACGCGGCCACCGAGTACAACCTGCACCAGGCACTGGCGCGGTTTCTCAGCGGGCGTACTACACTGATCATCGCCCACCGGCTGTCTGCGGTGAAGCAGGCTGACCGAGTGCTGGTGTTCGATGGCGGGCACATTGCCGAGGACGGCGACCATCAGCAGTTGATTGCCGATGGCGGGTTGTACGCCAAACTGTACGGACACTTGCAACAAGTACGTTGATTTAGCTTAGGCTGTGCTATCGGGAGCGGATTTTCGCGTGCGTATTAAGCTGTGCATGTGTAAGGGACTTCATGAAGCAAAAGCGGACTCTCGGAACGCCACGCCTGTTGGGTATTGTCTGGCCCTTTATCGCCGTCGTGTTGTTCCAGGCATTGTTAGGCTGCGTCAGTCTCTACGTGCTTTCGGCAGTGCGGGGCTATGTGGCGGGCGAAAGCCTGTGGTCCAAGGGCCAGAAAGATGCCATTTACTACCTGACCCTCTACGCCGATAACCGCAACGACGCCACCTACCTCAAATACCAGCAGGCCATTGCCGTGCCCCAGGGCGGGCATGAATTGCGCATTGCCCTGGACCGTCCCAATCCCGACATGGAGGCCGCCCGCCTGGGGATTCTCAAGGGCGGCAATCATCCGGACGACGTTTCCAGCCTGATCTGGCTGTACCTCAACTTCCGCCATTTCAGTTACCTGGAAAAAGCCATTGAGCTGTGGACAGTGGGTGACGGCTATCTGGTGCAGTTGGATGAGCTGGCCCAGGAGATGCACGGCGCCATTACCTCCGGCTACGTCAGCGATGACGATGTCCATAGTTGGAAGGCGCGCATCACGGCCATCAATGAAGGGGTGACGCCCGCCGCCAAGGCGTTCAGCGATGCCCTGGGCGAAGGTTCGCGGATGATCCTGCGCCTGTTGTTGATCACCAACCTGGCGACCGCCCTGGGCCTGATCGTGTTGGCGTTGCTGCGCACCCACAAGTTGCTGGCCCAGCGTCATGCCTTTGCCGATGCGCTGCAAGCGGAGAAGGAGCGGGCGCAGATCACGTTGGAGTCGATTGGCGACGGGGTGATTACCACCGACGTCGACGGGGCTATTGCCTACATGAACCCTGCAGCCGAAGCCTTGACCCACTGGCGCTCGGAGCAGGCCCAGGGCCTGCCGCTGGCGGCGCTGTTCAAGCTATTGGATGAAAACGCCGAGCCCGACGGCTTCACCCTGATTGAACACATCGTCAAGGGCCAGTTCAGCGGCGGCAGCGAGCATTCCAAGCTGATCCAGCGCCTGGACGGCAGCACGGTCTCGGTCACTCTGGTGGGCGCGCCGATCCGCAGCGCCGGCAAGATCAGCGGTGCGGTGCTGGTGCTGCACGACATGACCCAGGAACGCCAGTACATCGCCAACCTTTCCTGGCAGGCCACCCACGACGCCTTGACCGGCCTGGCCAACCGTCGCGAGTTCGAGTTCCGCCTTGAACAGGTGCTGCAACAGGTCGCGCGCCAGCAAAGTGGGCGCCATGCCTTGATGTTCCTCGACCTCGACCAATTCAAGCTGGTCAATGACACCTGTGGCCACGCGGCGGGTGATGAGCTGCTGCGCCACATCTGCGCGTTGTTGCAGTCGGACCTGCGCGAGGGCGACACCCTGGCTCGGTTGGGCGGCGACGAGTTTGGCATCCTGCTGGAAAACTGCCCGGCGCCGGTGGCGGAAAAAATCGCCGAGAGCCTGCGCCATACCGTGCAGAGCTTGCACTTCGTTTGGAAGGGGCGGCCCTTCATGACCACCGTCAGCATCGGCCTGGTGCATATCACGCAAACCCCGACCACCCTGGAAACCTCCCTGCGTGCCGCCGACATGGCGTGCTATATGGCCAAGGAAAAAGGGCGCAACCGCGTGCAGGTCTACCACGTCGATGACTCGGAATTGTCTCTGCGGTTTGGCGAGATGGCCTGGGTGCAGCGGCTGCATATCGCCCTTGAGGAAGACCGCTTTTGCCTCTACGCCCAGGAAATTGCGCCGTTGGGCACTACCGACGCCGGCAATGGGCACATCGAAATTCTCTTGCGCCTGCATGACGAAGCGGGGCGGATCATTTTGCCCAACAGTTTTATTCCGGCGGCCGAGCGTTACGGTTTAATGACGTCCCTGGACCGTTGGGTAGTGGAAAACGTATTCAAGATTATCGCCCGCTGCATGCATGAGCGTCCGGGCCGACCCATGGCCATGTGTGCGATTAATCTGTCAGGAATAACCATTGGCGACGATGACTTTTTAGGATTTTTACGTCAGAAATTCGATACTTACAACATTCCACCGGAAATGATTTGTTTTGAAATAACTGAAACCAGCGCTATCGCCAATTTGGGCAGCGCGATTCGATTTATTAATGAACTCAAAGCGTTAGGCTGCCATTTTTCCCTCGATGACTTTTGCGCCGGAATGTCCTCATTCGCATATTTGAAACATTTACCTGTAGACTTCCTGAAGATCGATGGAAGTTTCGTAAAGGATATGCTGGACGACCCGATTAACCGCGCCATGGTCGAAGTGATCAACCACATCGGCCACGTCATGGGTAAGCGCACAATTGCCGAGTTTGTTGAAACACCGCAGATCGAACAGGCTTTACTTGAGATAGGTGTGGATTACGCTCAGGGCTACCTGATTGAACGCCCGCAATTGTTTACCTTTGATAGCCTGCAGTGCCGCCCTGAGCGGCCGCAGCCACTGTTATTCAAGGCGCCCGGCACTTTCCGCTGAAACATTTGCTGGTCTGTACAATCACACTTGAAAAGGAGCCCCACAGTGATCGACACCTTCAACAGAACCGGCCCGCTTATGGAAGCCTCGAGTTACCCCGCCTGGGCGCAGCAACTGATCCAGGACTGTAGCGAGAGCAAGCGTCGGGTTGTCGAGCACGAACTGTATCAGCGCATGCGTGACAACGCCCTCAGCGCCAAGACCATGCGCCACTACCTCATTGGTGGTTGGCCGGTGGTGGAACAGTTTGCCTTGTACATGGCGCAGAACCTGACCAAGACCAAGTTTGCCCGCCATCCAGGGGAGGATATGGCGCGCCGTTGGCTGATGCGCAACATTCGTGTGGAGCTCAACCATGCCGACTACTGGGTCAATTGGGCGCGGGCTCACGGCGTCAGCCTTGAAGAACTGCAAGCGCAGGAGGTGCCGCCCGAGTTGCACGCCCTGAGCCATTGGTGCTGGCACACCAGCTCGGCGGATGCGTTGATCGTCGCGATTGCCGCCACCAACTACGCGATCGAGGGGGCGACGGGGGAGTGGTCCGCCGTGGTCTGCTCTACCGGTGTGTATGCCGCCGCCTTCCCGGAGGAAGATCGCAAGCGGGCGATGAAGTGGCTGAAGATGCACGCCCAGTACGACGATGCCCACCCTTGGGAAGCCTTGGAAATCATCTGCACCCTGGCCGGGACCAACCCGAGCAAGGTCTTGCAGGAAGAGTTGCGCCAGGCGGTGTGCAAGAGCTACGACTACATGCACTTGTTCCTGGAAAGCTGCATGCGTCTAGAGAATGCGGAGAAAGACAAGGCGCCAGCCGTTCGCGAGCGCCCTGTGCGCATCGCCAGCGAGGCGTAGCGGTAACTGTGGAGAGGGACAAGCTCCCTCTCCACAACTGACCTTACCCCGCCATAGCCAAGCGGTTACGACCTTCGCGCTTGGCTACATACAACGCATTGTCGGCCCGACGCAGCAGGCTTTCAGCCGATTCTGCCGCCAGCAATGTCGAGCAACCGAGGCTCACGGTCAGTTCGATTCGCGTGCCCTCCACCCAGTAGTCCTGGGCTTGTGCCGCCTGGCGCAGGCGCTCTCCCACCATCCGCGCGGCATCGCGCCCGGTGTTGGAGAGCAGGATCAAAAACTCTTCCCCACCAAACCGGAACACCATGTCCACGTTGCGCAGCTGGCGTTTGATCGCCCCGGCCACGGCGCGCAGGACATTGTCACCGGCAGCATGCCCATGGGTGTCGTTGATTTTCTTGAAGTGGTCGATATCCAGCATCAACAACGACAGCGGGTGCAGGTGCCGGCGTGCCATGTCGATTTCTCGCTGCAGCGTCTGGTCCATGGCCACACGGTTGCCGGTTTCGGTCAACGGGTCACGCAGGGCGCTGCGGGTGGCGGCGCGGTAGAGCAGGGCGTTGCGCATCGGATAAGGCAAGGTCACCAGCAGCAGTTCAAGCTGGCTCAGTTCCTCTTCAAGCAACCGCTGGTTGCGACGAAAGACCAGTTCCCCCAGATGCTCGCCTTCATGGCTCAGGGTGTAGCTGACGGAGTGATGACCCCGGTGGCCAAACTCCAGACGCAGGTCGCTCGCGGCGTGACGGTATTGCAACGCGTCCAGCGGCACCAGGCGCTGAACCTCACGAAAGAACAGGCCCAGGATGCGCTCCGGCTCCAGGCTGGTCTGCAACTGCTGGTTCAGTTGCTGGCGAAGTTCGGCGAGGGTGGCGGGGCGGCGTGGACGTAAGGATGGCTGGCCAAATCCCAGGCGTTGCAATTTGGCACTGTCAAAGTCAATTGCGTTGGTCTGGGTG
This sequence comes from Pseudomonas salmasensis, assembly GCF_014268375.2. Lineage (NCBI taxonomy): Bacteria > Pseudomonadati > Pseudomonadota > Gammaproteobacteria > Pseudomonadales > Pseudomonadaceae > Pseudomonas > Pseudomonas salmasensis. The sequence continues at coordinate 1,520,718 of NZ_CP077083.1, read as the reverse complement.
GGGGTTTTCATAAGCGGGTGGCCTCTAAGCACTGGGCTGTCTTACAGGCGGGATGAGAGTGGCGAGTGCCAAGCGTCTTACTGATCCGTCAGTTCCGTAAAACATTGGAAACAGTTTAAACCGCTTTTCCTTGGGTTATAACCCCGGGGCACTGCCGCACGTCTTGTCATCGCCGAACCTGCTTGAACAGTACTAGAGCGAGATTCATGCCAAGTGTATTTGGATGGTGAAAATCCTTATAAATCAATTAACTAATTTTTAAGTAAGAAAAGTCCGTTAAAGCATGGCGCCAGTTATTTGGCTGATTTGGGCCGGCGTTACTGCCGGCCCGGTTAACCTTACTGTTTCGGTGGGGCGAGTTGTTTGTCGCAAATAAACAACGCTTCGGTTATTCGTGAACAAAGTACATCGCACCCATCACCACTAGACCAGGGTGGTACGGTCGATTTGCGCGATGGAGGTGACCCCGGTCAGGGTCATGGCCACGCGCATTTCCTTGGCAAAGATGTCCAGCAGGTTCTCCACCCCATGCTGGCCCTCGGCGGCCAGCGCGTAGGCGGTAGCGCGCCCCAGCAAACACGCCTTGGCACCCAGGGCGAGCATGCGCACCACGTCGAGCCCGGAGCGAATGCCCGAGTCCACCAGCACGGTCAGGTCATCGCCCACCGCTTCGGCAATCGGCGGCAACGCCTTGGCCGTGGAGAGCACCCCGTCGAGCTGGCGGCCGCCATGGTTGGAGACCACGATGCCGTCGGCCCCGAAACTCACCGCGTCCTTGGCATCCTGCGGGTCGAGGATGCCCTTGATGATCATCGGGCCTTTCCAGAACTCGCGGATCCACTCCAGGTCTTTCCAACTGATCGACGGGTCGAAGTTGTTGGCCAGCCAGCCAATGTAGTCCTCAAGGTGGGTGGGTTTGCCCAGGTATTTGGAGATATTGCCCAGGTCGTGGGGGCGGCCCATCAAGCCCACATCGAAGGCCCATTGCGGCTTGGTTACCGCCTGCAACATGCGCCGCTGCGCCGCATAGGGGCCGGACATGCCCGAGTGCGCGTCACGGTAGCGTGCGCCCGGTGTCGGCATGTCAACGGTGAACACCAAGGTAGTCACCCCGGCGGCCTGCGCCCGTTCCAGAGCATTGCGCATAAAACCGCGATCCTTGAGCACATACAGCTGGAACCAGATCGACTGCGGGCTCTGCGAAGCCACTTCCTCAATCGAACACACCGACACCGTCGACAGGCAAAAGGGGATATGTTTATTGGCCGCCGCCTTGGCCGCCTGCACTTCACCGCGTCGCGCGTACATGCCGGTCAGGCCGACCGGGCTGAGGATCACCGGCATCGCCAGTTCGGTGCCGAACAGCTGGGTGGTAAGACTCAGGTCGTCGACATTGCGCAGGATGCGTTGACGCAGGCTGATCTCGGCCAGGTCCGAACTGTTGGCGCGCAGCGTGTGCTCGGCGTAGGCGCCGCCGTCGATGTAATCGAACAGAAAGCGCGGCAACTTGCGCTTGGCCGCAGCGCGGTAGTCGGAAGCGGACGAGATGATCATCGACGGTGTCTCCACAGGGCAAAGTGCTACACCCTAAGCAAAGTTATGCCATGATGAAAACAACTTTTATCACTTCCATCCAGTCGCAAAAGGAATACTGATGAACCTGCGAACCTTGCGTGCGTTTGTCGAAGTGGTGCGCCAGGGCGGGTTCTCCCAGGCAGCCGAAGTGGTTGCCCTGACCCAGTCCACCGTCAGCAAAGCGGTCAAGACCCTTGAGGACGAGTTGGGCATGCCACTGCTCAATCGTCTCGGCCACAAGAACGAACTCACCGCCGCCGGCGAAATTGCCTACCGCCGCGCCTTGGTAATGCTCGCCGAACGCACCGACCTGATGGCTGAAATCAACGACCTGCGCGGCCTCAAGCGCGGCGTGCTACGCATCGGCCTGCCGCCGGTAGGGTGCGGCGTACTGTTCGCGGCCATGTTTGCCACTTACCGCAGCCGCTACCCGGGCATCGACATCGAACTGACCGAATACGGCAGTAAAAGGCTGCGCGAATGCCTGGAAGCAGGGGAGGTGGACCTCGCCGCCTTGCTGCTACCGGTTGATGAAGGCTTCGACTACCAACCGGTGCGCAACGAGCCATTGATTGCCGTGTTGCCCATAGGCCACTCACTGGCCCAGCGCGAACGCATCGACTTTACCGATCTGGCCGACTCACCGTTTATCCTGTTCGAGGCCGGCTTTGCCCTCAATGCCAAGATCCTCAGCGCGTGCGAGCGTAAAGGCGTGACCCCCAAAGTCACCGCCCGCAGCGGGCAGATAGATTTTATCGTCGACCTGGTCGCCGCTGGGCTGGGCGTCGCCTTCCTGCCCCGGATGCTGGCGCACAAACACCAACACCCCGGCATCGCCTTGATCCCCCTGGACGAACCCCACACCGATTGGCACATCGCCCTGGCCTGGCGCGCCAGCGCCCACCTGCCACCGGCAGCGCGAGCCTGGTTGGAGCTGGCCAGGGAACCGTCGTATTCAAGCGAGCAGGGGGGCGATTTACGGAAAGTGTCAGAGGATGCTTGACTTCTTCTTTTTAATCAGTAACATACGGCGCATTCCGCGATAGCTCAGTTGGTAGAGCAAATGACTGTTAATCATTGGGTCCCTGGTTCGAGTCCAGGTCGTGGAGCCAGATAGAGAAAAGCCTGCAGAGATGCAGGCTTTTTTTTGCTTGGGATTTGACCCAGCAATCCAAACGCTTACAGGTCATTTCCAAGACCTGCATCCCTAATCTCTCACTGATCCATTCCAATGATCCGATAAATCAGCTTGGAAGTTTGTTGCTTCATGCTGCTGATGGACGCTTTCGCCTCAAGAATTTGATACCGGCGTTCGCTCAGGATTTCGATTTGATCCTTGTCGACACGGGGGGAAGAGGCATGTATAGGCAGCTTCGAGGGTGTCGCCTAAGCGGCTGCCCAAGTCGCCGAAGCTCGCAGGTTGCTCTAGGTAGGCAGCTTCGTACCAAGCGCACTCTGTGAAGACGACGGGCAGTTTGAACCGTTGAGTTTGCAGCGGGGTGAGCTTTTCGAGTTTCATGTGTCTCTCCGAAAAAAGCCCAAAACGGAGAGACACGTCGCCCGTACGGGGAGTGTTACCCGCATGGGCTGAATAGGTATGTATCAGGACACAGACATGGCCGATGCCTTAGAGCTAATAGACCACAGGTTGGTTAGTGATGGCTGAGGGTGTCGCGATGGATCAAGATGTGACGACTTTCCCGTAAACCTCGTAAAGGCTCTTCAAAATGGGGAAGCCAAAACAGAGAACCAGGAGCCAGAATTGCCAACGAAGCACCGTTATGTTTGATTCTAGTTTTGACACTGAGCTTTGAAATTGACTGGCTTGGCGTTCGACCAGTGTTCGCAAATCCGCGCCTTGCTCCTTAATCAAGGCGGTGAGGTCAGTACGTAATGCAGTGATCGAACCCTGAAGGTGCGACTCGGTACGCTCTAAGTCGGATATTGAAGCGAAATCTTTCACATCGTCCTCCCATGCATCTACAACAGCTTTAGCTTTGTTATTTGGCACACTGATGGATGTCAGCGCGTCATATAAGGCAAGCGATATTTTCATCATGTCTCCTGCGATTGGCAAGTGACGTAAAGACCCCACCTGACGGCAGGTTCCCGTCACAGTGAGGGTTTTGCATCCGATCGGCGAGAATGTCGACGACTGTTCGCGCTACCGAATGCTTTGCGAACTACAGCTGATCAACGCGGATAGCGTGGTGACCTTCAAGATCCATGTCACCTAGGCAACTGCTGTCTACGACAGCGAACCAGTCCAGATAATCGACTTAAACGTTATGGCGATCCAGTCAGACATTTCTTGGAATATTGTAGGAAACGTGCGGCATCTAGTGAGCTGCGCGTTCTGGACCCGTTTGGGGGGAGTTAATGACAGCCAAATTGATCCGGTTTGCCTGTGGCTCCGCCTTAGTTTAAGACTGGTGTTCTGTAAGTCTATCGCTGTAATTACTCTTACAAGGCTTTGCGGCATCCCCCTCATGACAATCGGCGTGACAAACACCGAAGTCACCCGCAACGGCGATACAGATAATGGTGCTGCAGCCCACGCAATGGAGTGCACCTGACTGACAGTCAGGCATGCCCCAGTCATCGCTTCACTGCCTTCACCCGACTCAGAATCTCGCGGCGTCGGTTTCGTCAGCCAGTGCAGTCTCCACCCGCGCACTTCTGCGCAAGTGAGCCACCGGCATGCGGCTGCGCGAGGCCATTTTTTGGCCGAATTAACGCGCTTAAAAAGTGAGACCGAGCACTACGGCAAGGTCAACATCCAAGATGGCACTTACAGGCTCAGGCACTGCTGTTACGGAAACTGCCCGGTGTAATGCCGACTACTTTTTTGAAGGCCCGGGTCATGTGGCTTTGATCGAAGAAGCCGCAAGTGAATGACGCTTCTGCGAGACTGGACCCGGTGCGCAGCAGTTTTTGGACCTGGGCGATTCTTTTCTGGATTTGATAGCTGTGAGGGGAGATGCCAACGCTTTTTTTGAACACCCGGATCAGGTAAAGAGGGTCGAGGTTCACCAGTTGCGCCAGTTCTTCCAGCGACAGATGTTTATCGAACTCGTCTTCGAGCTTCTTCTTGATCTTTTGCACGGCGTGTTGCTCAGCCGCAGTGACTGGTTCGATGGGCGCTCCGCTGCGCTCGAAAAGCGCTGTCACCAGATCCAGAAGGATAGTTTCCCGCTCAAGACTGGGTGGGGATTTTTCAATGAGTTGATGTTGATGCAAAAAGATCCGGGCGAAGTCGGGGGCCTGGCTCAGAGCTGTTTGAAAAAGGTGAATATGATCCTTTGAAAAGCGCCCTTGAAACACCACACGATTGACCCATTCGGGGTCGATATAGAGCATTCGATACATCCAGCCCTCGTCGTGGCCTGGCAAGCCGTCGTGGATCTCCCCAGGGGTAATGGTGACCACACTGCCAGCGACCCCCATGTAGTAACTGCCGCGATAAAATAGCTTTTCAACACCGCTACTTATAACGCCGATAGCGTATCTGTCATGTGAATGTCGGCCGAAAGATTGGGTGCTATAACGCGCAGATAGCAACTCGCAGTCGCCTTCGGGTATACGCCAGAATTGAACAAAATCCTTATCTTTTTGAGGGGCTTTTTCACTGCGAATCCCGTCCATCCATTGTCCAGTTTTGTGCAATACGTATGAAAAAAAGGTCGCTAAATTTAGCACCTATTTCATAAAACAAGCTAGGGGATGCGATGTCTACAAAACTGGTAATTGGGGATTTTAATAAGTCGTCATGGTCATTTCGTGCGTGGCTGGTTCTTGTGACAGCCGACGTTTCGTTTGAAACCCTTCAGCTGAAACTGGAACAGAGCGACACCCGCCAGCAAATCCTCGAACACTCGCCTTCTGGCCGAGTCCCGGCACTGTTACTCAATGGCATAGTGATCAACGACAGCCTGGCCATCAGCGAATACGTTGCCGACGCCTATCCTGGCACCAACCTCTGGCCCCAAGACCCGCAGGTCAAAGCACTCGCGCGCGCCGCAGCGGCGGAGATGCACTCCGGCTTCACGCACCTGCGCACACAGATGTCGTTCGGACTGAACACCGGTGATACCCCTGAAACGCTTACCGCACAGACGCGTGAAGAAGTCATGCGCGTGTTCGATATCTGGAACAACCTGCGCGCGCTGAGCGGTTCGAAGCAGTTCCTCTGCGGCGACTTCGGCATTGTGGATGCCATGTTTGTTCCGGTGGTATTTCGTTTCCGTCGTTATGGTATTGCCATACCGGCACAACTGCAGGGATATGTCGACAACATCCTGGCGTATGCACCGGTACAACAATGGTTGAAGCTGGCGGCACAAGAAGTTTAAAGAACAGCACTACCGATATCGATTAAAGATAACGACAAACAACTTTTGTTGACCGCATGCAGGAAAGACCTCAGGGGCTTTTCTGCTTTGCCGAGTCTGACTTTTGTAATAAATGGGGATAAAGCTGTGAGTGTTCATAACGTTAATACCAGTGATTCAGGGCGTGACGGGCAAGTCTACGATGTCATCGGTATAGGTTTTGGGCCCGCGAACATCGCCTTGGCCATTGCCCTGGAAGAATTAGGCTTTGCGGGAACACGCCTGTTCCTGGAGCGCCAGGGCAGTACGAAATGGCAACCGCAGATGATGCTGTCGGGCAGCGATATCCAGAATCATCCGAGCCGCGATCTGGTGACGCCACGCAACCCGCGCAGCCGCTACACCTTCACCAACTTCCTGTTCGAAAATGATCGGCTTTTCGAGCACCTCAATCTTGGTTTGGAGTTTCCGCTGCGCAGCGAATTCGCCGAGTACGTGCGCTGGGTCGCGGGTTTCTTTGCCAAAGACGTGGTTTACAACCAGGCCGTGACATCGATTCAGGCAGACCCTGTCAGCAACCTGTATTGCGTGACTACGCAAACCGGGAGCAAGTTTTTTGCCCGCTCGCTGGTCGTCGCACCCGGGCGGACACCCGTGATCCCGCAGGCATTCACCGACTGCGCCGCCGATCAGGTTTTCCATTTGACCCAGTACCTCGGGCGGTTGGCGCAACTAGCGCAACAGCGCGAGTTGAAGCGGGTCGCGGTAGTAGGCGGCAGCCAGAGTGCGATCGAGATCATGCTGCACCTGCGCCATAGCTACCCACACCTCGAGATCATCAACATCCAGCGCGGCTACGGTTTCCGCCTCAAGGACACCAGCCAGTTCAGCGAGCATGTGTACTTCCCGTCCTTTGTTGACCAGTACTACAACAGTTCCGCCGAAGCGAAGAAGAACATCAACCGCCACTTGCATTACACCAACTACTCCGCTGCCGACGCCGACGTGATCTCGGAGTTGTATGTAGGCATGTATGAAGACAAGTTGCAGGGTAAAAACAGAACCACCATCAAGAGTTTCAGTGACATCCAGGCTTGCACAGCCACCGGCCACAGCTACTCGCTGACGCTACTGGACACCCAGGCCGGGACCACCGAACAACTGCCTGAGTTGGACGCTGTCGTGCTGGCTACCGGATTCCGCAACCTGGGCACCGGCACCCAAGACGAACGTTTCCCCGCCATTCTGCGCGACCTGGCCGAAAGCCTGGACTGTGATACCCAGGGCGTGATTCGCATCGGACGTGATTATCGCCTGTCCGCGCGCGCAGGCTGCAACTTACCGGCGCTTTACCTCAACGGTTTGTGCGAGTCGTCCCACGGCTACGGCGATGCAGGCTCCTTCAGCCTGTTGTCGCTGCGGGCCCGGGAAATTTTCACGTCGTTGAGCGAACAACTGGGGCTGGAAGACGCCGCAGAAAAAATCGCCTGAGTCGCCTTTGATCGCACGCACCTCGACCCCTTATATGAGTAGGCCGTAAATGGAAATTTCAGGAATGGATGAGTTGGGTATATTTGCCGAGGTCGAGTCCCAGGCGCGAAGTTATTGCCGCAGTTTCCCCGTGGTCTTCGACCAGGCTCAGGGCAGCTATCTGTACGACCTCAAGGGTCAGGCCTACATCGACTTTCTAAGTTGCGCCGGCTCGGTCAACTATGGTCACAACCCTAAACCGGTCAAGGCAGCGGTAATCGACTACTTGCAGCGTGACGGGATCCAGGCGGCGCTGGACATGCACAGCCGGGCCAAGCAGGAGTTTCTCTTCAACTTGCGCAAGATCATTCTTGAGCCACGGGCGCTGTCTTACAAAATGCAATTTACCTCGCCCACGGGCACCAGCGTGGTGGAGTCGGCCATCAAACTGGCGCGCAAGGTCACCGGGCGGCAGCACATCGTAGCGTTCACCAATGGCTTTCACGGGATGTCGAACACCTCGCTGGGGCTGACCGGCAACCGCGATAATCGCCAACCTGGCGTCGACCCCTATGTGTTCCGCATGCCCTACGACGGTTACCTAACAGGTCTGGATTCCGTCGAGTATTTCGAACGTTTGCTGAACGACAATAGCTCTGGCATGGATCTTCCGGCGGCGGTGATTCTGGAAACCATTCAGGGCGAAGGCGGAATCAACGTAGCGTCCGCCGACTGGCTGGTGCGCTTGCGCAAACTGACGGCTGAGCACGACATCCTGCTGATCATCGATGACATCCAGGCCGGTTGCGGCCGCACCGGGACCTTCTTCAGTTTCGAGCCGTCCGGTATCACCCCGGACATGGTCTGCCTGTCGAAATCCCTCAGTGGTTACGGACTGCCGTTCGCCCTGCTGCTGCATCGTCCAGAGCTGGATCAATGGTCGCCCGGCGAAGACAACGGCACCTTCCGTGGCAACACCCTGGCCTTCGTCGCAGCGACCAAAACCTTGCAGGAATTCTGGAGCGACGACCGTCTGGTCAAGCATATCCATGCCAATGAAACGCTCCTAAAGACCTGGTTCGCCAAGGTCACCGAGCGCTTCGCTGTGCATATCAAGCAGGTGCGTGGGCGCGGGCTGTTTTATGGCATCGAGTTCTACGATGCGTCCTTGACCGCCGCGGTCACGCGCGCGTGCTTTACGCGCCGATTGATCATCGAGCGCTGCGGCCCGCAAGATCAGGTGCTCAAGTTGATGCCGGCCCTGACCATCGATGCAGACACCCTGCAGAGCGGACTGGCGAGCATTTTCGAGGCCATGCAGCAGGTACTGGAATGCCCCCCGTCCAGCGAATCGGACACTGATACAGATACGTTGCGCTTTACCAATGAGGTCTCCCATGTCGACTAATAACAACCGGGCAATCATCGAGCTGACCATCGGCGGGCTGATGCTCAGCCTGTCAGCACTGGCGGTGGCTTTCGCCCATATCGGCGCTGGTGGTGCCGGATTCTATCGGATGCTGATCGCCTCGATCCTGTTCTTCCTGCTCCTCAAGGTGCGCAAGACGCCGGTGCGACTCAAAAGCGCCAAGGCCCAGCTCTACACTGCATTGGCCGGAGTATTTCTGGCGATCGACCTGGTGCTGTGGCATCAGAGCATCTACATCGTTGGCCCGGGCATCGGATCGATCCTGACCAACTGCCAGGTGTTCTTCATGACCTTGCTGGGGCTGTACCTGTTGAAAGAAAAGCCCTCGATCTACTTCCTGATTTCCATCTCGCTGGCCTTCGTCGGGCTGTACCTTTTGCTGTTGCCGGAAATGACCAGCGGAGTCGGGATCAAAGGCGTGGTGTATGGGGTGCTGTCGGGGCTGGCGTATGCCATTTGCGTGTACTTCCTGAAGCTCAATACTCAGCTGCCTGATGGTGGCGGTGACAAGATTGCGCAGATGCTCAACTTGAGTCTGTGGGCAGCCCTGGTATTGCTGGTATACGCGCTGGCGACCGGGGAAAGCCTGGCCATCGTGGACGGACAAACCTTGGTGATGCTGGTGATTTACGGGGTACTGGTGCAATTCGTCGGTTGGCTGCTGGTCAATCGTTCGATCGGCGCCCTCAGCCTGGGGTTGGCCGGACTGATCCTGCTGCTCGAACCGGTGATCACTTACTTCATCGACGTCGCTTTTCTCGGCAAGGCAAGCTCCTCGCTACAGATCGCTGGCGCGCTACTGACTATCTTCGCGGTGTACATCGGCTCAATCAAGCCGCCGGAAAAGGCTCAGAACTTACCTGAGGCTATCTGACGGATGGGGTGTCACGGCATCTGTGAACCGGGTTGCGTGCCCCCAATCGGTAAGCGGAATGCACGCAACTGCGGTGTTCATGGTGATCCAGGAGTTTCCATAAAGTATCGGATTAATTAGGATAACCTCAGGGATATAATTTTATATATTTTGTACAATGTCTTTGTAAAACTTTTACTTATTTTTCTATTCGAGCCCGGGTCGTGCCAGATAGAGAAAAGCCTGCAGAAATGCAGGTTTTTTTTGCTTGGGATTTGACCCAGCAATTCAGACGCTTAGCGCGCTTAGCATGACGCCATCTCTAATCCTTCGATTTAGAGGTAAGGCCAATGAAAGTCGCAGCAGTCGTTTCAACCAAAGGCGGGCCGGGAAAACCACGGCTGGTGTCAATCTAGGCGCGTTCTGCGCCGACGCGGGTCTTCGGACCTTACTCATCGATCTCGATACCCAGCCGTCACTGTCCTCGTTCTATACGCTAACGTATGAGACTCGGGGCGGGAACTGCCAACTGATCGCCAATGACGAGACGCGTGCCAATCAGGTCATTTCCAAGACCTACATCCCTAATCTCTCACTGATCCATCAGAATGATCCGTTAAATCAGCTTGGAAGTTTGTTGTTTCATGCTGCTGATGGACGCTTTCGCCTCAAGAATTTGATAACGACGTTCGCTCAGGATTTCGATCTGATCCTTGTCGACACCTAGGGCGCACGCTCCGTTGTGCTCGAAATCGGCAAATCGCATAGCTAGCTCAGTTCAGAGTTCGGACGCTGTCTTATGATGTGTGACTAATTTATGATGCCCAGATGATAAATTTGGATTCAGAATCATGAGTACACGTTCAGACCTTTTGACCAGCGCCGAGGTTCTGCTGCGCACGAAGGGCTACGCGGCCTTCAGCTATGCCGACCTTGCGGACGACATCGGCATTAAAAAGGCGAGTATTCACCATCACTTCCCCACCAAGGAAGGCTTGGCAATTGCCATCGTCGAGAGCTACCTGTTCCGGTTTAAAAAGCAGCTGGACGCTATCAATGATGAACACGTCAGTGTTGTCGACCGGCTGAATGCGTTCGCCTTGATGTTCGCACACAGCAGTCTAAACGGGATGCTCCCACTCTGTGGAGCCCTCGCCGCAGAGCTTCTGGCCCTGCCTGAAAGCCTCAAAGAAATGACAAAGGATTTCTTTGAGATCCATCTCACTTGGCTCCAAGCAAACATTAAGCAGGGTCAAGATCGAGGAGAGCTTAAAGCCGACCTGGATGTAATCAGAGTTTCAAGGTTCATATTGAATACTTTGGAAGGTGCGAGCTTTGTTTCTTGGGCGATGAGCGATGATTACGAGAAATCTTCGGGATTTGATTTGATTTTATCTACCCTTCGTCACTGAAAACTCTAGCAAGCACACTTATCGACTCTATCGCTGCATTCCCTTTCCAGGGGGCATCTTTCATCGCTGTATCTTTAGTACATCTTTCAAAAGCTTCTCGATTTGGTCGCCTGCCAAGAGCAGGCGGCCTTGAGTTATTTGATTCAGGGCCGCGTGCCGATCTACGCTTGTATCAATTAGTGCAGACTAAAATCCACCGAATAGATCACTCGGTATTATCTGGTGTGCGGTAGATTTGCAGCCAATGACGCGAAGGCTTGCTTGTAGGCGGCGCTTTTTCGTGATCGCGAATTGTACAGTACCGTCCATGCTTAGCGACGACCGCGCTCTTGGCTGCGTTCAAAGTGACTTCTTGAAACGAACCTCCATCTCGCCCCAACACGTGCCCTGGTGCATAAGCAGCCATAAAACCTCCCTGATTTTTATCCATGTGGTGACGGCCTTATGCCATCAATTCGTACGATCACACAAATTTCACCCGATGCATAGAGGTGTGAAAGATCGTTTCATGGCGTCGCTTTCGAAGTGACTCTGTTGGTCACGACACTCACTGTGTTGTCATCAATATTCCCAATTCCTCTATGCAGCCTAGCTTTTCAAAACTATTGGTATCGTCACCTCTCTTGTAAGCCAACCTACTACTTGGTAGGCTTGTTTCTCTTCCGGTCTAATCGTCCGGCTTATCTGAAGAGGAACGTCCACATGAGCAGCAACCTGAATGGTATCGATGTCGCCGCACTCCAGAATTTCGCCGAAGGCGTTGCTGGTGATGCGACCAAGCGCCACGCAAGCTTCAACGTTAAAACCGCTTGGAAGGGTCAGACCCGTTCTGTAGCCAAAGTCAGCCGTTACAGCTTGGCCGGTGAGACCTATTCCCGCGATTTTGAAATTGCAGCCGATGAGCCGAATGAATTGCTGGGCGAGAACACCGCGCCCAACCCTCAGGAGCTGCTGATGGCTGCTCTAAACGCCTGCATGTCGGTCGGCTATGCCGCCAATGCCGCAATGATGGGCATCAAGATTCACAGCCTGGAAATTGAGACCGACGGCACTCTCGACCTGCGTGGCTTCCTGGGGATCGACGAAAGCGTTAACCCAGGCTACGACGAGGTGAGTGTCGTGATTCGCCTGCACACAGATGCTTCGCGTGAGCGTGTTGAGGAGCTGCACAACGTGGTGCTCAAGACTTCGGTCAACTACGCCAACTTCTCTAAAGCCATCCGCATGCTCCCTAAGCTCGAAGTCATCGAAGGCTAACTGTCCTGGTCACAGGTCAGCACGGCACCTGGCCGCTGACCACCTCTCACTTATCTGATACCGGAGTCTGTAATGGACGATTTTTTTAAAGGCAAAAAACTGTTGGTCGTCGGCGGCACGAGCGGCATGGGTCTGGAAACAGCGCGCCAGTTTTTAAAGGCGGGTGGCAGCGTGGTTCTCACCGGCAGTAAACAGGATAAAGCCGATGCTGTGCGCGCCGAGCTGAGTCCGCTGGGGAACGTATCAGTGATCGTTGCCAACCTCATGACCGAGGAAGGGATGAATCATGTACGCAGCGAAATCAATGCCAACCACAGTGACATCGGCTTTATGGTGAACTCTGCAGGCATATTCATTCCGAAGCCTTTCATCGAGCACGATGAGGCTGACTACGACATGTACCTGGATCTGAACCGCGCCACATTCTTTATCACGCAGGCAGTGGTCAAAAATATGCTTGCTGCCAAGCGCGAAGGCTCCATTGTCAACGTCGGTTCGATTGGCGCGCAAGCTGCGCTGGCCGGCTCTCCAGCAACTGCTTATTCGATGGCCAAGGCGGGCCTGCACGCAGTCACTCGAAACCTGGCAATTGAATTGGCTCACTCAGGTATCCGAGTCAATGCCGTTTCGCCTGGCATCGTTCACACCTCGATCTATGAAGGCTTCATGGACAAGGAAGCGATCCCGGATGCGATGAAGTCGCTAAACGATTTCCACCCACTGGGTCGAGTCGGTGTTCCTGAAGACGTCGCCAATACCATCCTCTTCTTACTATCCGATAAAACCTCCTGGGTGACCGGTGCTATCTGGGATGTTGATGCAGGGGTGATGGCGGTACGTGCCTAAACACCGAGGCAAGCGCTGCGTGAAGCGCCTCTCATTGGGGCGCGTTCCAGCAGTTGCTTCGGTGACAAGGGTGCTGGCTGTAGGAGTTTCAAATGTCTATCACGACAAAAGCCGCGCTGCTGAGCTACGCGGAAACCCAGATGCGCTCAAAGGGTTACTCAGCGTTCAGTTACGCGGATCTCGCAGCGAAAGTCGGTATTAGAAAAGCCAGTATTCACCATCACTTTCCTACCAAGGAGTGCTTAGGCGCGGAGCTTATCAACGACTACATCGCTCGGTTCAACGAGACGTTGGTGTCAATCGAGATCATGCATCCCGAGCCACAGCAGCGCTTACAGGCTTTTTCCCGACTTTTCGTGATAAGCGCGAATGAGGGGCTGCTGCCGTTATGCGGCGCCTTGGCGGCAGAAATGGCTGCGTTGCCTTTGTCGCTCCAAGGCCTCACAAGGGACTTCTTCAATTCGCAGCTCACCTGGCTCCAAAGCACCCTCAATGACGCAGTCCGGCAGCACAGCTGGTTGCTGGGAACATCTGTTGAGCACTTCGCTTTCATGCTGCTGAGCATGCTGGAGGGAGCAAGCCTCATTGATTGGACACTGGGCCGCTCAGCCGACCCGTTGGCTGGCTTTAACCATCTGCTTGAAATAGCCGCAATGCAATCTTCACTTCTCCGTGCAGGATAAATTATGCAAACCCCTTCGAAAAAATATGTAGTCGATATCTGGTCTGATTATGTGTGTCCTTGGTGCTGGATTGCCAAGCGTCGTTTTGAAAAAGCGCTCGAAAACTTCCCGCAGAAAGACGATGTACAGGTCAACGTTCGGGCCTATCGACTGGCTGCAAATCACGCCCCTGAACCGATGGTCGCAGCACTGAAACGTAAGCTCGGCAACCCAGATTCCGCAGCAGCGATGATGAACACTGTGAGTAAATATGGCCAGGCCGACGGGCTGGATTACCGCTTCGACACTATGATGTTCGGCGATACTGCTGATGCTCATGTCTTGGTGAAAGCGGTTGAAGACGGGGCAGTGAAAAAGCGCCTTGTGGAAGCGCTGTACGAAAAAAGCACCAGCCACGGTAAGTCACTTTTTGATCGCGCCAGCTTGGCGGTGATTGCGAAAGATGCAGGTGTGTCGGATGCGGCAATTCAATTGGCGTGGTCATCTGTAGAACTGCGCGTAGAGATGGAAGCGGATGAGCATTTCGCCGCCCAGTTGGGTTCTGGCGTGCCTCTCTTTGTCTTCAACGAAGAATTCTCTGTTTCCGGTGCACAACCTGAAGCTGCTTTTCTTGACGCGCTCAATCAAATGGTAGAAAGCGCGAAAGTCGACGATAGCTCATTGATAGGCCAAGTCTGCGGCGTCGATGGCTGCAAAGTTTGATCGGCAACGGAACGTGGCACTCACAAGGTGCCCCCTTTTCCTTAACACAACACGTGAGACCCAAATGAGCCGTATCGTTGAGTTGAGCGCTCCCCAATTTGCCCGCTTTGTTGCCAAAGGCAGCAGTGTCGTACTGTTCTCAGCATCTTGGTGCAAACCTTGTAAAGAGATGAAGCCAGTCTTCGTGGACTTGGAAGCAAAGCTCCATGCTCTGGCAGTGTTTGGAAAAATTGATATTGCGGTATCACCGACGATTGCGCAGATGTATGGCATTCGTACTGTGCCGTCCTTGGCAGTGTTCCACGAAGGCCGATTGTTGAAAGTCTTCGCCGGGTCTAAATCAGTTTCAGCCTTGAAAAAAGCAATCGTCACTGAGCTGGAGGACGCTAGCTAAACAAGCATCCTCCTCGACCGGTAAGTCAGTCAGCTATCTGACTCGCTGCGTGGAAGGCTCACCTTTCCTGGGCCTGCGTCAATTGGATGAGCGCGGTCTTCATTGAATATTTCCGTTAGTAAAGCGTTGGCTCGTTTGTAAGCGTCGTACTTGAATTCGGTATCGTCCTCGGGCTGAGCGGCCATCTCTTCTAGCATTTCCAAGTTAAGGCGACGGAATCGATCCGCACGCTCACGAGCTTCGTAGCGTCCTATCCCGAGTTGCTCCAAAGCCCTGCGCCCCAGGGACAATGCGCTTTCAAATGTCTCTCGCTCGACTTCTTCCACACCCATCTGACGTAGGGTAATGATGTGCCCCATATCTCGAGCGCGCACCACCAGTTTTAGGGATGGAAAATGCTCCTGGGCCAACTTGGTCAGTGCAAGGTTATCGTCTTGATTGTCGATGGCGTTGATCAGCACCACCGCTTGGGCAGCACCCGCAGCGAGCAGTAAATCGAGGCGGGTGGCATCCCCGTAGAACACCTTGACCCCGAACTTACGCAGCGTCTCGATGTGGTCTGGATCATGATCCAAGACCACTACCTCAAAACCACAGGACATCAACAGACGCCCAGCGATCTGACCGAATCGACCGAAACCAGCAATGATGACCCGAGGATTGCTCTGATCAATGGTGTCAGCTTCATTACTGCCCTGTTTGCTCGACGACTCCAGGTGATTGAGCAAAAGGATCAACAAAGGCGTCACGCACATCGACAACGCCACCGCTAGCGTCAGACTCTTACACCAAGGGTCGACCAGGATGCCGGCGACGGTCGCTGCGCCAAAGACTACAAAGGCAAACTCACTGCCTTGGCCAAGGAACACCGCCTGCCATGAACGCTGGTCACTAGGGACATTCAGAAAGCGACCCAGGAGCTTAATCACGAGCAGTTTGATCAGGATGAAGCCCAAGGTCAGGGTGATGACTTTCAGTGGCGAATCGATCAGCGTGCCGAAGTCAATAGACATCCCTACACCGATAAAAAACAGACCTAGCAACAGTCCTTTGAAGGGTTCGATATCGCTTTCCAGAGCATGGCGATACTCCGAGCTGGCCAAGAGAACGCCGGCGAGGAAAGCGCCCATGGCCATGGATAAGCCGGCCTCTTCCAACAAGAGACCGAACCCGAACACCAGGAACAATGCGACGGCACTGAAGATTTCCCTCAAGCCGGAGCGCGCTACAAAGCGAAGGACAGGGCGAGATACGTATTGGCCCAGGAGAACCACTGCGACAATCGCTCCGACGATTTTTGCGATGGACAGGGCCAACTCTGCACCTGAGGGCGTACCACCATTTGCGGCTAGCAGTGGGATCATGGCCACGAGGGGAATCGCTGCGATGTCCTGGAAAAGCAACACAGCAAAGCTACTGCGGCCCACGGCGGTCGAGGTCATGTTTCGCTCGTTCATGGCCTGCATCGCAATAGCGGTTGAAGATAGGCTCAATGTTAGCCCGACCAACAACGCAGCCGTCCAATTCAAGCCAAGTGCAGCGCAAAACACTGCGATGGCCGCACCGCATACCAGCATCTGCAACGCGCCGCCGCCGAAGACCATGCGGCGCATGGCCCAAAGACGTTTGGGGTCGAGTTCGAGACCAATGATGAACAGCATCAACACCACGCCAATTTCAGCAAAGTGCAGGATGGACTCGACATCGGTCACAAGCTTCAAACCCCATGGGCCGATCAGGCAGCCGGCTATTAAGTAGCCTAGAACCGGGCCAAGCCCTAACCGAACGGCGATTGGGACTATCAAGGCAGCTGAGCCCAGGTAGATCAGCATTTCAATCAGACTATGAGTGTCCATTCAATCTTCCTTCCATGACGTCAGGCGTTCGCCATAAATATGGATCTGCTTGAGCAGTGCGGTTTGATCTGCTCTGTAAGCGCCATGGACTGCAACTGGGCTTAGCCAATGCATCCCGCAGTAACTCGCCGTTGCCTGAAGGGGCTGAGACAGTACGGCAAAACCTGGGTAGTCGCCGCCTTCAAAATGATCATGCTCACCGCCAGTGGTCACGGCCCACAGCATTTTTTTGTTTTTCAAGGCAGTAGCGCCCGCGCCGTAGGCCCAGCCCTGTGTGAAAACCTTATCGATCCACAGCTTCAGGAGAGGTGGGGAGCTATACCAGTACAGAGGGTGTTGCAGAACGAGGAGATCTGCCTGTTCCACCGCCCTCTGCTCAGCTTCAACGTCGATATTGAAATCGGGATATAGGTCGTACAGCGAACGTATTACGACATCAGGATGATTGGCTGCTAGCTTAAGCATCAGCTTGTTGACGTGAGATTTGTCAGGGTAAGGATGGGCGTAAATGATCAGAATCACGGAGTAATCCCCACAAACCTGGCGTTCTTTAAGAACGGAAAAAGCTCCCTGTTCGCTGAGCATAATCGCACTCAACAAACAGGGAGCTAATGACCTGAAGGTGAAGCCTTACTGGCCGGCTTGCAGCTTCAATACTTCCTGCGCGGTCACGGGGTTGCCACCAATACCCCAGTCTCCACTTTTTACCTCTTCGAAGATGACCCAGGTGAGGGCGCGCATATTTTCGCCTTCAACCGACACCATAGCGTCAGTCACTTTGCGAATCACTTCAGCCTTTTGCTCGTCGGAAAAAACGCCTTCAATCCCTTTGATAGTTACGAGTGGCATGGTGTTCTCCTAAATGTTTGTGAAGGAATATCAGGCTTTGGTCGCTGCGTATTCCGGATAGTCGGTGTAGCCCTTATCAATCGAACCACTTACACCGTAGTAGGTTGCGCGATCACCCTCGGCCAATGGCCAATCGTTCTGCATGCGCTCTACCAGATCAGGGTTGGCAATGTAGGCGGTGCCAAAGGCAATCAGGTCTAGCTCGCCTTTGGCCAACTCAGACTCTGCAATCTCTTTGGTGAAGCCGCCTGCAGCCATCAAGGTGCCCTTGTACGCTTCACGGATCGCAGCGCCGAAACCTGGTGGCGTTTGCGCGGCGAGGATGGTCGGTTGGTAGTTCAGGTGAACAAATGCCAGCTCTCTTTCGTTGAGGGCAGCCGCCATACTCATCCAGGTTTCTTCTTCGCCTTCGTACACACCGAAGTCATACAGTCGACCAAACGGAGAGAACCGCACACCAATCTTCGATCCGCCGATTTCAGCAGCAATCGCATCAATCGTTTCCAGCAGGAAGCGTTGACGGTTCGTAATAGAGCCACCGTACTGATCAGTACGAGTGTTCAGGGCGCTGCTCAGGAATTGGTCGAACAGGAAGCCGTTGGCTGCCATGATTTCAATACCGTCAAAGCCGGCGTCCATGGCCATCCGTGCGGACTTCACGAAGTCAGCGATGACGCGTTTCACTTCCTCAGTTTCCAACGCACGTGGAATGCTGGGCTGTACCGGGCCGGATTTGCCAGGCTCAATCCAGGCATACACAGTGGTATCTACCGCAGGCACCGTGCCCGAGGAGACCGGCACCATGCTGTGTACCGAGGTGTGGGACATACGGCCTACGTGCCAGAGCTGCGCAAAAATCTTCCCGCCCTTGGCGTGCACCGCGTCAGTCACTCTGCGCCAGCCTGGTAAGTGCACATCTTCGTAAATGCCAGGGGTGTACAGATAGCCCCGAGCCTCATCGGAAATAGGCAGGCCTTCGGTGATCAGCAAACCTGCAGAAGCACGTTGCGCGTAGTAAAGCGCGTTGGATTCATTCGGAATGTTGTTCAAGGTTCGGGTGCGAGTCATGGGGGCCATGACAACACGGTTTTTCAGCGGAGTACCGGCCAGATCGTAAGGTGCAAACAGCTTATTCATAATTAATCTCGACGTCGTTGAAGGGGAAGAACATCGGCGTTTGAATTAGGACTTATCGAACGCGTCGAGTACGTGAGTGCTGTAGACCAGCGCGGCACCGGCATTCATGTTGATAGCTACACCCAGTGCTTCGGCGACCTCTTCACTGGTCACACCGAGCTTCTTTGCTTCAGCGGCGTGAAATGCAATACAGCCATCGCAGCGAGTCGTCACGGCCACTGCGAGGGAGATGAGCTCTCGAGTCTTGGCGTCCAGATGATTGGTTTTGCTTGCGGCGGCACCGAGAGCAGCCATACCCTTCATGGTTTCAGGTGACAAGCTATTCAGCTCTACCAAACGAGTGTTGATGTCTTTTCGGGTTTGCTTCCAGTCTTGCATGGGATTCTCGCAGGGATGTCGTGGGTTGCAGGAGTTTAAAATCTGCAACAACGCTACCATCCAGTTGGTAGGGTTTCAACGAGTTCATATCGATTTTTAATATCAATGCAATTTAATAGGTGGCTTTACGCTGTTTTTTTGGAAGGAGACTAACTTTCATGGCGTGATGCGTTCATGCGCTCGCGCTACACAGCGTTTCTATGTCTCCACCACGTTTTTCGTGGCACCGTTGTGACTAACAGATAGCAAATGACGGTTAATCATTGGGTCCCTGGTTCGAGTCCAGGTCGGGGAGCCAGATAGAGAAAAGCCTGTAGAGATACAGGCTTTTTTTGCTTGGGATTTGACCCAGCAATCCAGACGCTTAGCGCGCTTAGCATGACGCCATCAACGGGCATGATCCGCATGCTTATTTGAAGGCCGTGCTCACGCGCCTGCCGTCGCAGCGGGCGAGTGAGATTGAAGCGGCTTGGTCTTACGCGATTTTGATTACTACCTTAGACCACCCATGTGTCAGCTTCCTTTCCGGTCAAAATAACAGACCGCTGCCTTGGCACTTCTCGGTAGACGGCGAAGATCGTCCACATACGCCTCGGGGTGGAATCACCGTGAATGAATCAAATGCCTACGTTCAATGCGGTGTTGCAGGCTTCGGCATTGTTCAAGCGCCTGGAATTACCGTTGAGACATTCCTCGCAAGCGGAGAACTGGTTGAAGTGCTCAAGGCATTTCGTCCAAAGCCTCGCCTGGTTTCCGTGCTTTATCCAAGCAGAACGCATCTTGCGCCTCAGGTGGACGCATTTGTGGATTGGCTGAAGGAAGATTTTCCTGTGCTACACCCCAATTGGTTCACCGCGCACTAACCTTGGCTCATAGGCTGACTCCGCACCAAGACGGGCTAGCAAGATGTGTTCGGTAGACGCTTACGGTGGGGGAGCCGGACGGTTACCCTTCAAATCGAACAAGGATTGACCAGGTTTACGATGGAGGTCATCGTCATCCCCGCTCTCCCTCGCCCCGTGGCCCTCACGTAATCCTTTTCAGTGCCCACCAAGGTTCGCTTTCCAGATTGGAGCATGGTATCGACGATGAGTTTTTTCTTCGCGATATCCGGTTTAAAACTCGGCTCTACTGGCCAAATCTGCACGGCGTAGTCTTGGGTGAACAAAATCAGATTTGGAGCGGTATCTACCGGCGTTTGTAAGTGCGCGCACATGACGTCGCTGGCTTGTACTTCAACCATTGTTTTGTAGTGGGGCTTGTCGTAACTGGCCAATATCAATTTCGTACGAGTCTGAACCCCCAGCGCTTCCTGAGGGTGGCAAGGCGTCACTTCTCCATAGGCGTAGGCGCACCAATTCACTTGGGTCATTGTGACGATTTCCTCAGGTTTTAAAGACAAGTCTTTCTGGATGCTCAATTGGTCTTGCGGTTTTTCGTAGGGGATTGCCGTGCAGCCAGTGAGCAATGCGAGTGCGAGCAGAGTGATGAACTTGAAGTACATGGCTCTCATTTCCTATGAATTACATCGACCTGATAGAAACAACTTCCACAAAACGGAATTTTTTCCTAGCCGCCTTGGTAGCGTCTGGCTCAGCTAGGATACCGGGGAGAGACTCTTGCTCGGAAGGCGCGCTGCAGAGATGCAGGCTTTTTTATCTGGGATTTGGCCCGTCAACCCAAAGTGGGCCAGAAGAAATCAAAAAACTGGGCGTGCCTCAGTTAGCCGCGTTCTCACGAGCAGCAAGCCCCCGACGCGGCAACCGACCATTAAGCACGACGTACGCCACCAACCCAATCAGCAGCCCCCAAAACGCCCCGCCAATCCCGAACAACGTGATGTTGGCGGCCGCTGCCAGAAAGGTAATCAGCGAGGCTTCACGGGAGCTGGCATCGGCCATGGCGCCGGCCAGGCTGCCGCCGATAGTGCCGAGCAGGGCGAGCCCGGCCAGGGTGGTGATGAAGGTGGCTGGAAAGGCCATGAACAGCGCGGCGAGGGTCACGCCGAAAACCCCGACGAGGATGTAAAAGACGCCCGCGGCAATCCCGGCGATCCAACGCTTGGAGGGCTCTTCGTGGGCTTGCTTGCCGGTACAGATGGCGGCGGTGATTGCCGCGATATTGAAGGCGTGGGAACCAAAGGGCGCCATAAGCAAGGAGCCCAGCCCGGTGATGGTCACGATCGGGTTGGCACTGGTGGTGAACCCATCGTTGCGCAGCACCAGCATGCCGGGCATGTACTGGCCGGTCAGGGTGATCAAAAACAGCGGCAGCGCGACGCTGAGCAAGGCATTGAGCGAGAACTCAGGCCGAGTGAACATGGGCGCCGCCAGTTGCAGTTCCACGCCCGACAAGTCGACCCGTCCCTGAGCCAGCAAGAAGGCCAGCCCCAACGCCAGAATACCCACAACCGCGTAGCGTGCGGTCAGGCGCTTGAGCACCAGGTAGGCAACAATCAGCAAGCCGACCAGCATCGGGTCGAGGCTCATGCCGCCGAAAGCACCGATGCCGAACTGCAACAGAATACCGGCGAGCAACCCGGCGGCCACGCCTGGCGGGATCAGCCGGATGACTTTTTCGAAATAGCCGGATAAGCCCAGCAGCACGAAGGCTGCGGCCGAGATCATGTAGGCGCCCACCGCCTCGGCATAGGGGGTAGTGGACAAGGCCACCACCAGAAAGGCTGCCGCCGGTGTCGACCAAGCGGTGATGATGGGGGTGCGGGAAACCCAACTGAGAAACAGCCCGGTAACTCCCACGCCGATCGACACCGACCACACCCAGGAAGCCGTCAACTCAGGGCTCAGCCCAGCGACCTTGGCGGCCTGAAACACCAGAATGAAGGTACCGCCATAGTTGACGATGACCGAGATCAGGCCGGCCACAATCGGCGGGATGAGGTCGCTGAGGCGAACAGATGAGTGGAATGTTGACGTAGGCATGGCGTTACGGTGCTCCATTGCTAATGGCGATGCGCAGAGTCTACGGATAAACTGGCCTGCTCCTTCCTGCCAATTTATTCAGATAGAGCAGACCGCATGGCGCACACCTTCGAGCTCGAAACACTGAAAATCCGGCTCAACGATGCCGAGTTTCAGCGGCTGGATCTGCATCAGCGGATCCAGCGCGCCCTGCGTGCATTGATTCTGGAGGGCGTCCTCGATGCAGGCCTGAAGCTGCCGGCGACCCGGGTGCTGGCCAAAACGCTCGGCGTTGCCCGCGACACGGTCGAGAACGCCTACGTGCATTTACATCGTGATGGCTTCATAGTGCGGCGCGAGGGCTCGGGCAGCTATGTATCGGCGGCTGTGGGCGCAGAGTTACGCGGGGCTGCGCGTCGGCACATCAAAATGCAAGACACCCAACGCAGCGATGCAGCGCCAGGGTCGGGCTTGAGCCGGCGCGGCCGGATGATATTCGACACCGGTGGCGTGACCGATCAACAGGCGGTCAAGGCCTTTGCCACAGGGCTGCCGGAAACCCGTACCTTTCCTGTCGATATATGGGAACGCCTGCAACGCCAGGCCATGAAGGACTACCGGGGTAACGTCCTGCTGCATGGCGACCCGCAAGGCGCCGAGCCTTTACGCAAGGCGATCGCCACCTACTTGAACCTCGAACGCGGCGCCAAATGCTCACCCAGCCAGGTTCTGGTATTGAGCAGCACTCGCCAGGCCTTGTACCTGTGTGCCCAACTGTTAGTGGATGCCGGCAAGCCCATCCTCTTGGAAAACCCCGGTTACTACGGTGCCAAGAAGGCTTTTGAAGCGGCCCAGACCCAGGTGGTGCCTATTGATGTCGATGCACTGGGTATCCGCACCGACCTGTTGCGGGCAGACCGCAGCGGTGCCAATTGCGTCTATGTGACGCCTTCGCATCAATACCCCACCGGCGCCACGTTAGCGCTGGAGCGCCGGTTGGACTTGATCAACTGGGCGGCCGAGCAGGGCAAGTGGATCATCGAAGACGACTATGACAGCGAGTTCCACTACGACGGGCCGCCGATTGCCTGCGTCCAGGGCCTGGACCCGTACCAGCGCACGATCTACCTCGGCACCTTTAGCAAAACCCTCTATCCCGGGTTGCGGATGGGCTACATGGTGCTGCCTGCCGAGCTGGTCAGCGCCTTCACTTATGCACGAAGCATCATGGACGGTCACACGCCACAGATCCTCCAACTGACGCTGGCGCGCTTCATGGAGGACGGCCACTACCACGCCCATGTCCGGGCCATGCGCAAACTTTACGCTGCGCGCCGTGCCGTCATGCTCACCGCCATCGGCAAACACTTGAAAGGAATTGCCACAGCCTTGTGCCCCCATGGCGGGCTGCAGATGCCCTGCCTTTTGGCCGATGGCTGGTCGGAGGCAAACACCATCCGCCAAGCTGCCAGCGCAGGCGTGCAGTTGCCCGGCCTCAGTCGGTTGTACGCAGGCCAGGAGAAGAAACAAGGTTGGCTGTTGGGGTATTCATCCTTGACCGCCCATGAAATCGAAACAGCCATGCGGCGGCTGGCCAGAGCAATAGGCTCGTAGGAGCGAGCTTGCTCGCGAAAAACGCACAGGCGCCGCGTTCATTCAGCAAGCACGCGTTATCGTGGACGTTTTTCGCGAGCAAGCTCGCTCCTACAGAGGTCACTGAACGGTATTACGTATCTAGAGCCTGCTCGGGGTTTGAATTGCAGGCAGGAGGTAGTCGAACCATTGCGCCAGGTTCGAGCCTGATAGCCGCTGCACCTCATCGACCTCCATCGACTCCTCATCATTGGCTGTGTAGCACTGGTCACCACTGCGCCTGTCATCGGGATACACCATAAAACCACCGCGCCCGTCAGGGCAGTCGGGCAGATACACCGAAGACAGGTCGCGTTGCGCATCCAGGTGCGTATTCAAGCGCGCGATATAGATGCCCATCGAAACCGCCACACCAATAACCAGCACCACGCAGGCGACCAACTGGCCGGTATAGCTGGCGCCAATCTCATCACGACGCACGGGCGACATCACACGACCCTGTCTGCTCAACATTCTGGCCAACCAGAAACCAGCCATTGCCTCCCATGCGTACCAACTGCGTTTGCTGTGGAAGGATGCCCACCATCAGCGCGAAGAAAATCACGGCTAACAGCACCCCTTTGATCATCGAATACAGGTTCATGACGGTGACGAGCTCTGGATAAGAAGAGCCTTAGCCTAAGCAGCACGGGGTTAACGTCAGGTAAACATCACGGGAAACCGCCCGACTTCCGCTATCCTTCACACCGCTGCGCACTGCCTGCCCGAGGGGTTTTTTCCGTGCATATTCATCTGCTGCTGGTCGAGGACAACCTGGACCTGGCCACCACCGTCATCGAGTACCTGGAGATCAGCGGCATCGTCTGCGATCACGCCAGCAATGGCCAGGCCGGGCTCAACCTGGCGCTCAACCAGCATTACGACGTCATTGTGCTGGACATCATGCTGCCGCGACTGGACGGCCAGCAGGTGTGCGCAGGGTTGCGCCAGCAAGGCATCCAGACCCCCATCCTGATGCTGACCTCGCTGGATGCGTTGCCCGACAAGCTCGCCAGTTTTGCCGCGGGCGCCGACGACTATCTGGTCAAGCCGTTCGAACTCGCCGAACTGGTGGCGCGGATTCGCGCCTTGAGCCTGCGGCGCAGCGGCCAGACCAGCCGCCTGCAAGTGGACGACCTGATCATGGAACTGACCACCCGCAAAGTCAGCCGGGCAGGGCAGGAGCTGCATCTGTCACCCATCTGCTGGGCCTTGCTCGAGCACTTGATGCGCGCCAGTCCCGAGCCTGTTCCCAGGGAGCGGTTGGAAAGCAAAATCTGGGGCGATGAGCCACCCGACAGCAATACCCTCAAAGTGCATATGCACCGGCTGCGCAAGGCGGTAGACAAACCGTTTGGCCGGCCATTGATCCACACTCTGGCGGGTGTCGGCATTCAGGTAAAACCCCATGCGTAACGGCCTGAGCTTGAAGTGGGTGATCAGTGGCAGTTTCCTGTGTCTGATTGCGGTGGTGTTGGTGATCTACAGCAAGCTGCTGCCTGAATTCACCGTGCGCGGCCTGTTCTACACCGCCAGCGCGATGATGGAGGAGGAGGCTCAGTATTTTCTCCGGCACTACAAACAGGACCCGACCACGCCGACGCCGCACAATTATTTTTATACCAGCGTCATCGGCAAGGAGGCGTTGCCGCAGGACGTGCGCGAGTTGCTCAAGACATCGCCGAGCCTGTCCTTCGGCGCGGTGAATATCTTCGGCGATCTTTATTCCGATGACGACGACGAGCCGTTCCAGATCATCCTCGAACAGCCCCTGGGTGACGGCAACACCCTCTACATGTACGACATCGACCACGATAAGGAAGCAGGCGGGGAGGTGGAGACGCCGTTGTCTGACGCCTATTTCGATCAGGTCATAGAGAGTGTCAAGTTCATCAGCCTGGCGGTATTCGTGCCGGCGCTGATCATCATCGCCTTGCTGGTCTGGTGGCTGGTTCGGCCGCTGGGGCGCCTGGTGCAATGGTCCGGCACACTCAAAGACCCTGAGGCACTGACCGGCACACGGCCGGGTTTCAGCTTCAAGGAGTTCAATATGCTGGCCGATGCCCTGGCCAAAAGTGTTGAGCAGGTGCAGGCCGCCAGCGAGCGAGAAGGCCGCTTGTTGCGCTACACCAGCCACGAATTGCGCACGCCCCTGGCGGTGCTCAAGGCCACGATCGAATTGTTGGCCCTGCAATCGGGCGGTGCCCTGCCACCCTCATTGCAGCGCATAGAACGTTCGGTGATGAACATGCAACTGATCGCCGAGACATTGCTGTGGATGAGCCGCGAGCGTCCCGAGCCGCTGCCGGAAGAAGACGTTGACCTGAGCGAGCTGGTGGGCGACCTGATTGAAAAACACCGCTACCTGATCGGCAACCGCGATATCGAGTTGAGTATCGACATCCACGACGGACCTTGCCGATTGCCTCCTACCGCATGCCGCATCGTGATCGGCAACTTCCTGCGCAATGCACTGCAATATGCCGAAGAAGGCACCGTGGAAATCCGCTTCAAATACCCCCGGCTGATGATCGCCAATCACATCAGGGAGACGGGGCCACAGCAGGAGTCCGATGATTTTGGCTATGGGCTGGGGTTGCAGTTGATGCGCGAGTTATGCGCAAAGCTGGGCTGGCAGATTGAGGTGATTCGTGAACAGCAGCGGTTTACGGTCATGCTTGATGTGGTGAAGTTGCGGGCTGTGGAGTCGGTAGGGTAAAGGCAGGCTGTGCATTTCACCGGGTGAGTGAGCTGGCCTGCCTGCGCGGTGGCGGGGTACTGAACGACTGAGTGCCTAAGCGAGTTTCACATTCATGGTGATGTGGGCGGTGAAGACCTTGACGCCACCCGCATCGAAGATCTCTACCGGCACGATCTTGTCGCCGGCGGTTTGCCAGTCGATAGCGCTGCCATCGGCGACAGCGCGGATATCGGTTTTCGCCTTGGCCAGGTATTCCACAGTCATGCCCTTGGGAATCCAGCGCGCCCCGGCGGGAATGGAGGCGTCGGTCATCATGCCGCCCGCGAGTTCGGCGGCGTTGCACAGCGCGATGGCGTGCACGGAGGCCAGGTGATTGGTGATTTCTTTGCGAAACGGCACGGTGACCACCGCATGGTTGGGTTTGAGCGCCGCGATCTCGGGCGTGATGGTGCTGAAGTAGGGGGCCATCTGGCAGGCCAGGTTGCTGAATGCAGCGGGGCCTACGCTATTGAACATGCTCAGGGCTTGGCTCATCGAAATATCCTCAAGGGTCAGTTGCAGAATAATATTCTGTAACGGAACAATATTCTGTAAATTCTCTGCCTGTCAACCTGAGCTTTCTCTGCCGGGCGCTCAGCCTATAAACTGTTTTGATTTGGCCCTCTTCCATGCACTCCACCGATCTTATCGAGCGCACCTTCCCCGGCAGGCGCAGCGACCTCAAGCGCATCATCCTGCGCGAAGCACTGGCGTGTTTTAACGAGGTGGGCATCGAGGCGACTTCTATCGAAACCATTCGCGCGCGCTGCGACACCAGCGTGGGCGCTATCTATCACCACTTCGGCAATAAAGAAGGGCTGGTCGCTGCGCTGTTCTTTGCGGCGCTGGAGGACCAGGCCAGCCTGCGTGACCACTATCTGCAAGCAGCGGACACCGCCCACGCTGGCGTCGTCGGGCTGGTGTACAGCTATGTTGAATGGGTAACCGAGCAGCCGGACTGGGCGCGGTTTGTGTTCCAAAGCCGCTTTGCCGTGTCCAGCGGCCCGTTCAAGGAAGAGCTGCTTGCGCGCAACAAACAGCGCAACCAGCAGTTGAAGGAATGGATGAGCGGGGAAGGGCGCAAGGAGCATTTCAGCCACTTGCCGGCAGAACTGATTCCCTCGCTGATCATCGGCGCGGCGGAAAGTTACTCGCGTGCGTGGTTGTCGGCGAAGGTCAAAAAGAGTCCATTTGACTACCGCGAACTGCTGGCTGAAGCAGCGTGGAAGTCGATCAGCCTGGGTTAGTCAGGCCTGTTCATCGCCTGTGGGAGCTGTTGTCGAGAGTTGTGTTTGGCGCGATGGCCCTGCAAACCGATATTCCACATACGCCGCCGACCCCCTGTGGGAGCTGTCGAGCTTTAGCGAGGCTGCGATAGCGGTGGTTCAAACAATGAGCCTTTCGGCAATGCCCCCACCTGATCAAATTCCGTCTAAGGCTATACTTGCCTCCTTCCAACCAATCGAGATCTCCATGAGCACCTCTCTTTCCCTGTCGCCCGTGCGCAAGCCCGTCGCGCCACTGATCGCCTTTATCATCCTGGTGGTGGGCGCTCTGTTCCTGCAAAACACGGTGGGCGCGCGCCAGGTATTGTTGCTGGTGGTCGGCGCCGCCCTGGGCCTGACCCTGTATCACGCTGCCTTCGGTTTTACTTCGGCCTGGCGCGTGTTTATCAATGATCGGCGTGGCGCCGGCTTGCGTGCGCAGATGGTGATGCTGGCGGTGGCGGTGGTGCTGTTTTTCCCGGCGCTGGGCGCGGGCACTTTGTTTGGCCAGCCGGTGACCGGGCTGGTGGCGCCGGCGGGTGTGTCGGTGGTGTTCGGGGCGTTTATTTTCGGGATCGGCATGCAGTTGGGCGGCGGGTGTGCGTCGGGCACCTTGTTCACTGTCGGTGGTGGTAATGCGCGGATGTTGGTGACACTGCTGTTCTTTATCTGTGGCTCGTTGATCGCCACCCATCACGTCGACTGGTGGTTTGCACTGCCATCGTTTCCGGCGGTTTCCATCGTCAAAACCTTCGGTGTGCTGCCTGCATTGGGCCTGAGCCTGACGGTGTTCGCGTTGATTGCAATGGTGACCGTGCGCCTGGAAAAGCGTCGTCACGGCCAACTTGAACAAGGCGTGCAAAGCGAGCACCAAGGGCTACGCCGCTTCCTGCGCGGGCCATGGCCTTTAGTGTGGGGCGCAATCGGCCTGGCGCTGCTCAACTACGCCACCCTGGCTCTGGCCGGGCGGCCGTGGGGCATTACTTCGGCGTTCGCGCTGTGGGGCGCCAAGGTGGCGAGCGGGCTGGGCGTGGACGTCGCCAGCTGGGCATTCTGGCAAATGCCCGGTAATGCCAAGGCCCTGGCTGCACCGGTGTGGGAAGACATCACCAGCGTCATGGACATCGGCATTGTCCTCGGCGCGCTGCTGGCCGCAGGCCTGGCCGGGCGTTTTGCGCCTAGCCTGAACATCCCGCGGCGCTCGTTGATCGCGGCTGTGATCGGTGGCCTTATGCTCGGCTACGGTTCGCGCCTGGCCTATGGCTGCAACATCGGCGCCTACTTCAGCGGCATCGCCTCGGGCAGCCTGCATGGCTGGGTGTGGCTGGTGGCGGCCTTTATCGGCAACAGCGTGGGTGTGCGCTTGCGGCCCTTTTTCTTCGCGGGTGAGCGGCCCAAGGTGGCCTTGAGTGGCTGCTGAGCCGTGCACTCACATTCGCCTGGCGCGAGCGCAAGAGGCTGGGTTATTACCCGCCATCGAGCATTGCGCTGCCCAGGCATTCCGGGCCATTGAAGGCCTGGGTTGGCTGGCGGATGCTGCGTCGATCAGTGTCGAGTGCCATCGCCAGTGGATCGCGCTATCGACCTGCTGGGTGGTGGTCGACACCCACGGCCAGCTCCAAGGCTTCCTCAGTGCAGAACGCTTTGGCGATGACCTGCATATCCATGAAGTCTCGGTTGCCCAGCCATTGCAAGGCCAGGGCTGGGGACGCAGGCTGGTAGAAACGGCGATCCACCATGCACGCACCCAGCAACTGCGTGCGGTGACCTTGACCACCTTCAAGCATGTGCCCTGGAATGCGCCGTTCTATCGGCGCCTGGGCTTTGAACCCCATACCGATCAGCGCCTGGAAAACACCTTGGTGAATGAGTACGCCCAGGGCTTCGCCGCCGGCAGCCGCTGTGCCATGGCGTACACAGTGTCAGGTCCGAATCCGTCCTGAAGTGGTCCGCCTTGTGTCTGTCGGTCTCTCGACGTTGTTCTTACCATGGCTCTATCGTCTCCCCATAGACACAAGCCAGAAGGACAACCCGTGAGTCATAAAGCCCTGATCGTGATCGACGCCCAACATTCGTTCCGTCATTCAACCTACTGGTCCGAAAATGACCTGCCCGATTACCTGGAAAAACAGCAGGCCCTCATTGATGGCTGTGTTCAGCAAGGCATCCCGGTGGTACAAGTCTTCCATGTTGAAGACCAAGGGCATTTCTCCATGCAATCGGGCAACGTCAGGGCCTTGAGCGAGCTGTCGATCAATCCACAGTTGGTGATCCATAAGCGTTACCACAGCGCCTTTGCCGGTACGCCACTGGCCGCACGCCTTACGGAGATGGGCGTCACCACGCTGATCATCAGTGGCATCCGGACCGAGCAATGCTGCGAGACCACCACACGGCAGGCGTCGGACAGCGGCTTCAAGGTGGACTTTGTCAGTGAAGCCACACTGACATTCCCCATGACCCACCTGCGTAGCGGCCGTGAGTACACCCCGGCGCAAATCCGCGAACGCACGGAGCTGGTGCTGGAAGAGCGTTTTGCGCGCATCGTCACGGTCGACCTGGCCTTGGAGGGATGAACCCGTGAGCGTGCCGGTGCTGTTTGTACTGCTGCCCAATGTGCTGATGCTCGACCTGGCCGGGCCTGCCGAAGTGTTGCGCCTGGCCGCGCAAGCCGAGGACCCGGCGGCGGTGGATTTCGACTTGCAGTACGTCAGCCCGGTGGAGTCGCTGCACAGCTCCATCGGCTTGCCACTGACCGGGCTGGCGCCACTGCCATCGACCCTGGCGCCCGGCACGCTGGTGGTATTGGTGGGCTCCACGATGAACGTATCAAAGGCCCACCAAAAGGCTTTCGAATCGGCCAGCCATCAGCTCACCCTGTGGTTGCAAAACGTCTTCGCGCCCTCGGCCGAACGCCTGGTGTGCGTGTGCGCCGGCGCGTTGAGCGCCGCCAGGGCCGGGCTGCTCGATGGGCGCCAATGCACCACGCACCATTCGCTGTGCGCCACCTTGCAGGCCCTCGCCCCCAAGGCCCGGGTTTTGGAAAACCGCCTTTACGTCACCGATGGCCCGGTCAGTTGCAGCGCCGGTATCACGGCGGGTATCGACCTGATGCTGCACTTGGTCGCCGAACTGGCCGGGCCACGCTTGGCCTGCGCGGTGGCGCGAGACATGGTGGTGTACCTGCGCCGCAGCGGCAGCGACCCGCAGCTATCGCCTTGGGTGACCGGGCGCAATCACCTGCACCCGGCGGTCCATCGCGTGCAGGACGCCATCGCCGCCGCCCCCTGTGAGGCCTGGACGCTCACCCGCATGGCAAGCCTGGCCTGCACCAGCAGCCGACACCTGGCGCGCCTGTTCCAGGAACATGTGCAGATCAGCCCACTGGATTACCTGCATCGCCTGCGCCTGGCGGTGGCGCGGGAACTGCTGGCCGAGTCGGCCCTGGACATTGAAACCATCGCCGAGCGCGCAGGCTTTGGCTCGGCGCGGCATCTGCGGCGTATCTGGGGCAAATACGAAGCGGCAACCCCTTCAGCCATGCGTCTTACTCAGCAGGCGTCTCGACAGCCGTGACCGGCTCCTGGCCGGCTTCGGTCGCCAGCTTCAAGCGATCCGCCTTGCTGATGTATTTGTCTTTGCTTTTAGGCGCCAGCTTGGCACTGGCCTTTTTCGCTTTGGCTTTGAAGAGCTGCTGAAGTTTTTTCTGGCGGTTCATGTTCCGTTGCCTGAAGGGGAAAGACGCGGATGATACTACCGGTTCAGCGCACCAGGAACTCGCTGATCAGCGTGATCACCTGCTGCTGGATCACGGGCCGTGGCCGCGCGCCTTCGCCGTCCTGGCAAATGATGCTGTCGCCGGGCACATCCGCATCAAGCACCGCTGCCGCGCCCGGTTTGCACTGGGACATAAAGCTGAAATGGTTGGCGTCCTGGATCTCCACGTACTGAGTCGACGGTTTTGGCAGCCGCTTGGCCATGTCGGCCGATTCCATCTGCGCCGGCAAATCCGCTGACGGCACACCGGCGGCGATCACCAGGGCCGGCACTGGCAACGCCGCCAGGCTCGCATCGGTAAAACCGCGTGACAGGCCCAGGTCCAGGGACACCACAGCGCTCACGCGTTTGTCGCTCAAGTCCGCGGCCACTTGAGCCTTTCCGCTCGGCGTACCTTCAGGGTTCATCTCACGGTAGGCCGTGCACGCCACCAACGTCGGATGGGCGTCGCAGTCCCGGGCAAACAACGCCGGGTCAAAACGCGCCCCCGCGCTCTCCATGACCGTCCAGCCGCCCAGGGAATGGCCTATCACCGCGATCCGGCTGCTATCTACCGCGCCAAATGGCGTGGCCTGCGCCAGCAGCGCATCAATGGCCCGGCTCAAATCCCTGGGCCGTTGCCACAACTGCGCGGCGGCTTGCGCGCTGCGATCCTGGCTGGTGGTGCCAGGATGATTCACTGCCGCCACGATATAACCCCGCCGGGCCAGCGCACTGGCCAGCCACGCCTGTTTACCCCAATTGCCACCGTAGCCGTGGGAGAGCACCACCACCGGATGTTTGCCGGGTGTCGGTGCGGCATCAGGCACCGCAAGCACACCGATGAACACCAGGTTGTCGGCGATCAGCTTGGGTTGGGCGGTGCTGGTGGCGGGGTACCACACGGCCATCTCCAATGGGCGAATGTTGTGAGTGTCGGGGAGCGTGGTGGTTTGGAAGCCGATGGGGTTGTCGTTGGCGAGTGCAGGCGCGGTAAAACCTATCAGGAGCAGGGCAGCGAGGATGGCTTTCATTGTTTTTATCGTCCTTGAAATGAGGTGCGCAGCATGAACTGAAATGGGCGGTTTAGGTAGAGGGCAGGCGGGACTAGGAGGTGGCCTACGAATTCCTACTTTCGGGTATTACAGATGGGGACTTCATGTTTTTAGGAAGTGGCCGGCTTACTTGGCGCTATGAATCGTGCACTGTCTGAGCGTGAGTCCTACTGCCGTATCGATGATGATCTGAGTTTTATGCTTTTTAACTTGAGGGTGATGGTTATGGAAGCTATGAACGCGCTACCAGATTCAAAACTGATGCTGGGTATATCCATGCGTCGTTATTTAATTGTTCTATTGATTGGAATATCTTTACTCCCCTACGGCGCAGTGTGTGCCGAAGAAAAAGTGATCAGCAAAACGGTCACACCAAGTGTTATCAACGTCATTTCTATCGGAGGTACTGGACTCGCTGTCTTTGACTTGTCCCACGCCTATTTTCCTGCAGGGTCCTTTGGCGTTCCCAAGCAGTTGTTAGGGATCGACTGGAGCACAACGTCTTATCCCGAAAACATAAAGGAGAGCGTTGAGTTGTGCTATTCGCAGCCCTATAACGGAGCCCAGCAAACATGTGTGCCGATCTGGCCAGGTACTTCCGGAACGCTGACCAACTTCAATGATCAGCGCTTCGGGCAAGGCGCACGTATTACGATAAAACACCATGTCCTGGGGGGCGGTGCGCGAGTGGGTTACCCTGCTGGCAGCGATGCGGTGACGGTTCGGTACAGAGATTAGGTTGCGAGGCTCGCGTAAGGTCCGCCTGCGGGGCTTACTTGCCGATCAGGAAACATTCTTTGTCGATGGCGGGTGTAATCATGATGAACGTCAGTGTTTATACATCGTTAACTAATAACCACTTGGGCAGTGCTGTTCCCACCCGCCCTAGCCCGGTTTCTGTGTCGTCTATTCAAGACAATACCGGCTCCTCCAGCGATAAGGTTCAAGCCAGTACCGTCAGTACCGTTTCGATCCTGGCGGGGCAATTAAGTGATGCTGCTAGCCGTGAAGTCCGCCTTCGCCAGCTGGACCCAAGGCACAACGCCCTCAATCCGCTCGATGGGATAAGTGACGAGCGATATTTCGCTAACAAGGCTCAGCATGATGCCGAAGTCCCCGATACGCCGTTCTTGGAATTGCATGAGCGCGCCAAGCAAGCCACTGCCTTCGCCAACGGTTCTGCCAGTAACCCATTCACAGGCCTTACGGTCGATCAATTGACTCTGATTGCCCGCGACGACAGCGGTGCGTTCACCGTCAACGAACGGCGGGCTGCCTGGCAAGAGGCTCGCTTGAATGAGCAGAGGGCCAGCGCTTCTTCAGGTTCTACCATAGGTCGTGAACTGATGATTTCTCGCCTCTTTCTGGGACATGAGCCTGCGGTGGCCGAAGGCACCCTGAACCGCAGCAACATGGCCCAAAGCAATTACGACTTTCTCACTCGCGATGATCGCACTCTGCTGTCTGATATGTACGCTTATGCGCAGGAACAAGGTGCCGACTTGGCGTATGTCGATATGTTGGCTTACGACCTCGGCAACTATCGTCATCATGATAACGGTCGCCAACTGTTGAGTGGCAATGAAGGCTACAACCAAGAGGGGCGCAGGGTGACGTTCAATTTCAAGGCACACGATATAGCGACAGCCTCACGCATTCTGAGCGGTTCGGCGATTGACTCAACCCGGCTCGATCAGGGTTTTTTGCGGCATGTCCTGAACCCGGACTTCGGCGCATTGAGCAACATGGGGAGCATTGCCTTCCTTGAACAGATGGTGCTGAGATTTTCCAGCGAGGGCGCCGCGCAAGCTTCGTTGGGCCGCGAGTTCACCACTTACGTGCCGACAAGTATCAAGGACAACATGGTAGTCACAGTGGCCGAAGAGGTGACGCTTATATTCGATGACCCCGTGCTTATCAACACGGATGGCCTATGGACGATTACCGAAAAAGGCAAGGCTGCTGGCTACACGATGGACCCGGCGACCGGCAAGCCGCGTCGGGCGGTTGCGCCGACGGTCGACGAACGACAGGCGCACAGTGGCGTTGCGGGTGCTGTAGCAGACGCCCTGACGACGCGCTCTCTTGTAGACACCCTTGCAGTCAACCAAGACCAGTCCAGTGCGCAATGGCTCTGGCCTGGGCATTTACTCAAATGGATGAAGAATCTAAAACCCTGAAGAAGGGGCGGTTACCCGCCCCCAATCAATCAGCTCCTTATAAACGCCAGCAAATCCGCATTAATCGTATCGGCGTGGGTGGTAGGCATGCCATGCGGGAAGCCCGGGTAGATTTTCAGCGTGCTGTTTTTCAATAGTTTGGCGGACAGCACCCCGGCATTTTCATGGGGGACGATCTGGTCGTCGTCACCGTGCATGACCAATACGGGTATCTGGATGCTCTTCAGGTCATCGGTGAAATCGGTCTGGGAAAACGCCACGATCCCGTCATAGTGCGCCTTGGCACAGCCCATCATGCCTTGGCGCCACCAGTTCAGGATGATGCCCTCGGAAGGCTTGGCGCCTGGGCGGTTATAGCCGTAGAAAGGGCCGGCGGGAACGTCCTGGTAAAACTGTGCCCGGTTGGCTTTCAGCTGCGCCTGCAAGTCGTCGAACACTGACTTGGGCAGGCCGCCAGGGTTGTTCGGGGTCTGGACCATCAACGGTGGCACGGCGCTGATGATGGCGGCCTTCGAGACGCGGTCTTCGCCGTGGCGGGCGATGTAATGAACCACTTCACCGCCGCCGGTGGAGTGACCGACATGCACCGCAGTTTGTACGCCCAGGTGCTCGACCACGGCCGCGACGTCGTCGGCATAGTGGTCCATATCGTGCCCGTCCCAGACCTGGCTGGAACGCCCGTGGCCACGCCGGTCGTGGGCAACGACCCGGTAACCTTCGCCCAGGAAGAACAGCATTTGCGCGTCCCAGTCGTCTGCGCTCAGTGGCCAGCCATGATGGAAGAAAATGACCTGGGCATCGCGTGGGCCCCAGTCTTTGTAGAAAATTTCAACACCGTCCCGCGTGGTGACGTAGCCCATGTTCGCCTCTCCCAAATGAAATGATGGCCTGATCGAATCGCGATCATGGCGCTGGATTGACCCACTGCAGCCCATTCGTGTCTGGCAAGTGCCGTCCACGAATTGCCGCCTTGGCCGCCCAATGACTTTAGGTTTAAAGTCAACTTTAAGGTCAATGGTTTTTTGTGGGTGGTACATGAGAATAGGCGAGTTGGCAAAAATCAGCGGGTTGGCGGCTTCACGTATCCGTTTCTACGAGGCGAGCGGTCTGATCCAATCGGTTGAGCGTAAATCCAACGGCTATCGGGACTATACGCCCGGCACCGAGGCGGTGTTGGAGATCATCAAGGGTGCCCAGGCAGCCGGTTTTTCACTGGAAGAAATCCGTCAGCTAATGCCCCGCAGTGCCGGTGGTTGGCAGCATGACGAGTTGCTCAGCGGGCTCAAGCACAAGGTCGAGGAAATCGAGGTGCTGCAACAACGGCTGGCCCAGAACAAGGCGCAGTTGCTGAACGTCATCAAGGGCATCGAAGGCAAGCCCGAGGGCATGGCCTGTGCGGAGAATGCGCAGATGCTGATTAACCGTCTGCGCGAGGAAGGGGGCGCTCCAGCCTCATCCACAAGAAAAAGCGCCCGCCGGGCCCCGAGGACCTGACCGGCGCACAAGGTTCAGCGTTCGCCAACCAGGTTGGCGAGCGGCTCTGGCGCATAGAGTGCGCTCTGGAACTCGGGTACGTATTCGTACTTCAGCATTTTCCCCAGCTTGAGGGCGCGCAGGTAATCGGACAGGCTGCCATCGCCCAGCGTGAGGGTGGCTGAGTCTGCGTCACGGCTGGAGCCATGGCTGAGCTGGCGGGAAACCGCATACCCATAGGCCAGTTGGCCGTGGTGATCCAGATTGGTGAAACTGCTGGTGACCAGGTCCACATCACGGGACAGTTTCTCAAGCTTTTTAACCTTGAACGACACGTCCAGTTTGCCGGTCTGGCTATCGGTAATGTCATACACCACCGAGTGCCCATCCTCTTTGCGATCAATGCCGGTGAGCCATTTCGGCAGGTTGTAACCGACCACCCCGCGCACCCGCGCCAGTTCGGTATTCACCGGCAGCTTGAGCACATAGCCCCAAAAATCCTGCGACATCGACTGGCCCACCAGCGTGAAGGGACCCAGGTTGGCTTTGCCAGGTTTGTTCGTGATGATCGACACGGCGACTTCGTTATAGGCGTCGTTATCGCAATGCTCATAGGTATACGCAGTAAACGCGATCAGTCCGCGACCCGGCCAGACTTGCAAGGGCTGCACGGCGGCCAGTACCTGCGGTGGCATCAACGCCCGAAGCTTATCGATGTCAGCCGTATAGACCGCTGTTACCCGACTGTTCTGGTAGTAAAAATTGGGCGAGTAGGATTCAAAACCGATGTCGACCTTGTGCTTTTGCAACCCTTTGAACCAGCTTAAATCAACCCCTGGTAATTCTGCTGCAACCACCGACAACGGCGGGTTGGAGCGAAAGCGGTCGTACAAGCCGCCCTTGACGACGGGCACCTGCTGGCCGGCGATATCGATGTGGGTTGTGTCGTTCGG
This sequence comes from Pseudomonas salmasensis, assembly GCF_014268375.2. Classification (NCBI taxonomy): domain Bacteria; kingdom Pseudomonadati; phylum Pseudomonadota; class Gammaproteobacteria; order Pseudomonadales; family Pseudomonadaceae; genus Pseudomonas; species Pseudomonas salmasensis. The sequence goes on along the minus strand of NZ_CP077083.1, from coordinate 1,483,571 downwards.
GCTGGGCATCTCGGGTGTTCCCGCCAACGCAAGGTTGGCAAAAGGGGTGAGCAGCAATGCGGTTAAAACGGCGCTTGGGATGTTCAATCGGTTTTCTCCAGGGAGGGGCTAGGCGCTATCGTTCGTGGGACAGCTCGGTTATCACGGCGAGTGCGACGGCCTTGGGCGATTGCGGGTTCTGGCCCGTGATCAGGCGGCCATCGGTGATGACAAATGAGGTGAACGGCACCCAGCCCTTGCGGTAACGCGCCCCTTGGCTCAGCAGCCGGTCTTCAAGCAAGAACGGCACCTCACGCTTCATGCCCGATAGCAGTTCTTCGCGATTGGAGAAGCCGGTGATGTTTTTGCCCTTGATGATCGCATTGCCCTGTTCATCCTTCAGATCCAGCAGGCCTGCCACACCGTGGCACACGGCCGAGACGATGCCGCCCTGGTTGTAAATGGTTTGGGCGACACGTTGCAGGTCGAGGTTGCCTGGGAAGTCCCACATGACACCGTGGCCGCCGGTGAAGTAGATCGCGCGAAATTGCGACGGATCGACATTGACGATGGGCAGCGTGTTTTGCAGCCGGGCGCGAAAGGCCGTGGACTGCAACTGTTCACGCGCCGCCTTATCCATGTACAGCCAACCGAGGCTGCGCTCGTCCAGTGGCACAACACCTCCTTTGGGGCTGGCAAATACCGTCGTGTAGCCAGCCGCTTCCACGACCTCGGTGAAATGCGTCAGCTCGGTTAGCCACAGGCCCGTGGTATCGGTCCTTGAGGGGTAACTGGCGTGGTTGGTCATGATCACCAGGATCTGGCGATTGTTCGCAGCGGCCGTGGAAGGGCCGGGTTCAGCCTGTGCAAATGTCATAAGCGCGCCACCTATCACGACCAACGCAAAAGAAATAAGGGTTTTGAGCATGATCCAGGGTCCAGTAATCCTGCCGGTTCGTGCATGCTCACCTTAAACCTCGCTTTAAGGTCAACCCCTGCTTTGGCAAAAAAAACCGAGTCGTCTTGTGGCGCGACGGCTCGGCTTTTTTTGGGCGTGTTGAACGTTTAGCCAGCCGCTACAGCAGCCTCGCGTTCCATCAACTTATCGACCAACAGCATTCCCAATTCACTTAGCTGATGAATTGCCAACGCGACGTCGCGCTGTTTGCCCGTCAGTTCATCCGACAGGTCGAGCAGCAGGGCGGTTACTGAGGAAAAGGTTTCATAGCTATTGGCGACGAGCATTTCATTGCTGGCGTCGTCGGCAACACTGAACAGCGGTGTCGAGGATGGAGGAGGGGGCTCGGCGTTGGGGTTGAGGGCGTGATCGATTGCACGACGGGCTGCTTGATCAAGCTTTAGGTTTGGATCGTTTGGAGGGTTTGGCGTGACTTTGTACATATGCGTAATTCCTGAGTGGGGCCGACACCGTTTCGCTACTAAACGAAAGGGTGGCAGCTGTACGCAGGTTAGTAGACCGGGGAATTACACAAAGCCGGCGCGCCCGAAGGCGCCCTACGCACAGCCACCATTAGGCACAGACAGGAACGTCTGATAGATGAAGCTCATGCACTAAGTGTAATTGACCCTCGGGCTACTAAACCCGATCACTGAGTTGTCAGCGACCGGGCCACCTTAGAGACGCCCATCCAAGCGCACAAGCCGGCGGATTCTGACGCAACTGTAGGCAATGGAGCAAGGTGGTGCAGCTTGCTGTAGGACGGGTCTACATCAACGCCGGCCCACTCACTCCCTCCCTGTAGGAGCGAGCTTGCTCGCGAAAAACCATAGGCGCCGCGTTCATTCTGGATGAACACATTATCTTTACGTTCTTCGCGAGCAAGCTCGCTCCTACAGAGAGGATGCCTCAGTTGCGACGCAACGTTTCGGCCTTGAGGACACAAGCGCTAATAGTATTGCTCGGCTGCCTGCGCGGCGGCTGGACTAGGATTTTTTCTGGCGGTGCACACCGACATTAAAAATTCACTGGCATCTACAAGGAGTAGCCAGTAGGCTACATTTGAATCTGTGACCAATACGATCGGCAGGACGCCCGAGTTCGATACATGGCTCGACGGTATGAAGGATGTGTGGGGTAAGACGGCTGTACTGATCCGCCTGGATCGAGCCGAAGAAAACAATTTTGGCGATTGCCAGCCTGTAGGCGATGGCATGAGTGAAATGCGTGTGTTTGTCGGGCCCGGCTACAGGATTTACTTTGTGCGCACGGGCATCACCGCTTACCTGATGCTGTGGGGAAGCGATAAAACCGACCAGAAACGAGGAATCAAGCGGGCAAAAGAGATTCTTGATGCCCTGAGAGGTCAATGACATGAGTCAGTCAACATTCAAACCAGAGGACATGCCGATCCTCAAGCTGGATACATCCGGCACCAGTGCCTATGAGGCTTCGCGCTTCCTTGATAGCCCGCAAACCGTCAGTGCTTATCTTGCGCAAAGCATGGCGTGCCATGACCCGCAAGTCCTTATGAAGGCGCTGGCCGAGGTTGCCAAGGCCCTGGGTGTCAACAAGGTTGCCGAAGCGGCGGGGGTGAATCGGGAGAGCCTGTATAAAACCCTGAAAGGCGGCTCAAAGACGCGTTATGAGACGGTCCAGAAGCTGATGTTGGCATTGGGGGTGGAGCTGACGGTGCGACCGATTACCGCGACCACCCCTAAAAAAACGGCTGCCATCGGTACAGAGAAGCTGTATTGAAATGCGCATGGTCTTGTAGGAAATCGACCTCTGTAAGCGTAAGGGTTCCCCTATAGTGCTGGTTATATATCCAGTATTTGCGGGTCTGCGCGCTCATGAACCGAAAATGAGTGAAAAATGCGCCTGTAGCAAAAAAAAGCAACTCCGTTAGGTTGAGGTCCTCTCCTTCAAGGAAAGGAGAGTTCTTAATCAAATCAATGGAGTTACAAAATGAACAAACCACAAACCCAGACACCTCTTCGCCATGGTCGTGTCACATCCCCTTCCAGCCGTGGCGCAGTCGCCGTGGATCTCGGCCTGCTGGAGACCTGGCAGGTCAATGAAATGGAAGGCGGCAAGAACTTCCCGGCACTGACGGCCGGTCCGTTCCCGGCGCCTTATCAAACCGACAGTGACAGCGTCACCCCGCCAGCCGACGGCTTCATCCTCAGCGGTGGCAAGACCGATGCCCGTGACTGCGTCAACTTCACCCACGAGGAAATGGCCAAGAAACTCGGCCGTGCCTTCACCTGGCCGTTGCTCAATGTCGAGCCGGGCCAGACCTTCAAGGTCACCTGGGCATACACCGCGCCGCACACCACCCGTGGCTATCGCTGGCTGATCACCAAGGATGGCTGGGACCCGAAACAGCGCATCACCCGCGCACAACTGGAAACCCAGCCGTTCGCTGAAGACTTCTATGCCCAGGTGCCTTACTACAGCCATGCAGGCGAGTTGAAGGCCAAGGTCAATCATGAAGTGAAACTGCCGGCCAACAAAAAGGGCCAGCATGTGATTGTGTTGATGTGGATCGTCGCCAACACCGGCAACGCCTTCTATCAAGCCTTCGATGTGGACTTCAAATAAGCCCGCACCGTTAAACCCCCACGTTCTGAAGGATTAGAACATGTCAAAGATTGACTTTACCTCACTGCAATCGCCGCTCAACGATGCCGCTTCGCTGATGCCGAGCATGGCCGGCAAAAAGATCCTCATGGGCTTCTGGCACAACTGGCCTGCCGGGCCGAGCGATGGCTACCAGCGTGGCCAGTTCGCCACTATCAGCCTGGCGGATGTGCCGAAGGATTACAACGTGGTGGCCGTGGCCTTCATGAAAGGCAACGGTATCCCAACCTTCAAGCCGTACAACCTGTCCGACGCCGAGTTCCGTCGCCAGGTGGGCGTGCTGAACAGCCAGGGCAGGGCGGTGCTGATTTCCCTTGGCGGCGCCGATGCACACATCGAACTGCGTAAAGGCAACGAACAGCCACTGGCCAACGAGATTATCCGCCTGGTGGAAACCTATGGCTTTGATGGCCTGGATATCGATCTTGAACAGAGCGCGATTGATTTCGCCGACAATAAGACGGTCCTGCCCGCCGCGTTGAAATTGGTCAAGGACCACTACGCGGGTCAAGGCAAACACTTCATCATCAGCATGGCGCCGGAGTTTCCGTATCTGACCACCGCCGGCAAATACGTCGGTTACATCCAGGCGCTGGAAGGCTATTACGACTTCATTGCCCCGCAGTATTACAACCAGGGTGGCGACGGCATCTGGGTGCAGGAGGTCAACAACGGCAACGGCGCCTGGATTGCCCAGAACAACGACGCGATGAAAGAGGACTTCCTGTTTTACCTGACCGAAAGCCTGGTGAGCGGGACGCGCGGGTTTACCAAAATCCCGGCAGACAAGTTCGTCATTGGCCTGCCCGCTAACGTCGATGCGGCTGCCACCGGTTATGTGATCAACCCAACAGCCGTGACCAATACATTTAAGCGTTTGCACGACAAAGGATTGTCGATCAAGGGCCTGATGACCTGGTCGGTGAATTGGGACAACGGGATCAGCAAAGACCGCGTGCCCTACAACTGGGAATTCAGCCGCCGTTATGGGCCGATGATCAATGGCACTGCTCTCTCTGGCCTGGAAGAGGATGCGGCGGATCTGGAGGTCGCCAATCAGCAGTAGCGCAAAGAGGCATCTGGCAGACGTGCCAGAGGTCAAACCGCTAAGCTTCTGATCTGACTGAAATCCGATGCCTGTTTGGGCATCGGATTTTTTGCGTCACGCTCAAATTGCGCTGAGCATTCCTAAAGCCGATTTACCGCACCAGACAAGGCCGCTTGTTATCAAAGCCCCAACCCGGAATCAGAAACTGCATCGCCACACTGTCATCCCGCGCTCCAAGGCCCATGCCTTTGTACAGTTCATGAGCCTGGGCCACGGCGTCCATATCAATGTCCACGCCCAGGCCAGGCTTGGCCGGCACCTTCACATAGCCCCCTTCAATCTTCAACGGCTCCCGCGTCAGGCGCTGGCCGTCCTGCCAGATCCAGTGGGTGTCGATGGCGGTGATCTCGCCCGGTGCGGCCGCCGCCACCTGGGTGAACATTGCCAGGGAAATATCAAAGTGGTTGTTGGAATGCGAGCCCCAGGTCAGGCCCCACTCGTTGCACATTTGCGCGACGCGCACCGAGCCCTGCATGGTCCAAAAGTGCGGGTCGGCGAGGGGAATGTCCACCGATTGCAACTGGATGGCGTGGCCCATTTCGCGCCAGTCGGTGGCGATCATGTTGGTGGCGGTTTTCAGGCCCGTGGCGCGGCGGAATTCGGCCATGACTTCACGGCCTGAATAACCGTTTTCTGCGCCGCAGGGGTCTTCGGCGTAGGCCAGCACATGATGCTGGTCGCGGCACAGGCGGATGGCTTCCTTCAGCGACCATGCGCCGTTGGGGTCAAGGGTGATGCGTGCATCGGGAAAGCGCTCGGCCAGCGCGGTGACGGCTTCGATTTCTGCATCGCCACTCAATACGCCGCCCTTGAGCTTGAAGTCGTTGAAGCCGTATTTGGCCTGGGCCGCTTCGGCCAGGCGCACTACCGCGTCGGCGGTCAGAGCTGTTTCATGGCGCAGGCGGAACCACTCATCATCGGCGTCGGCCTCGTTGCGGTAGGCCAGGTCGGTGGCGTTGCGATCCCCCACATAGAACAGGTAGCCGAGCATTTTTACCGCATCGCGCTGCTGTCCCTCACCGAGCAGGGCCGCCACCGGCACCTCAAGGAATTGGCCGAGCAAGTCGAGCAGCGCGGCCTCCATGGCGGTGACGGCGTGGATGGTGATGCGCAGGTCGAAGGTTTGCAGGCCGCGGCCCGCGCTGTCTCGAGACGCAAAGGTACTGCGCATCTGGTTGAGAACGCGCTGGTACTGGCCAATCGGCTGGCCGATCACCAGGCTGCGCGCATCTTCCAGGGTTTGGCGAATGCGCTCGCCGCCGGGCACTTCGCCCACGCCGGTGTTGCCGCTGCTGTCCTTGAGGATGACGATATTGCGCGTGAAGTAGGGCCCGTGGGCGCCGCTGAGGTTGAGCAGCATGCTGTCGTGGCCGGCGACGGGGACGACTTGGAAATGCGTGACTACAGGGGTATTCATGGCGCGTTCCTAGCTGAGTTCAAAGAGGTTTGCTGATGGCGGCGCCGCTGGGCACGGCCGTTACGGCAGAGGGTGAGGTCTTGGCAAAGAACACCAGGATGGCCGCGAGCACCGACGTGCAGGCCAGGCCATACAGCCCGCCCTGGATCGAGCCGGTGGTCTGCTCCAGAAAGCCAAAGGTAGTCGGCGCCACAAAACCGCCCAGGTTGCCGATGGAGTTGATCAGCGCGATCACGGCGGCGGCGATGCGCACATCCAGGTAGCCCTGGGGGATCGGCCAGAACAGCGAAGACGCAGATTTAAAGCCAATGGCCGCAAAGCAAATCGCAACGAAAGCGAAGATCGGCCCTCCGGTGGTGGACATGAACATGCCGGCCGCCGCGATCAGCAGGGCCACCGCGACCCAGGCCTGCTGGAACTTGAACTTGCCCGACAGCGACGCGAAGGCGTACATGGCAATGATCGATATCAGCCAGGGGATCGAGTTGAAGAACCCCACCTGCACATCACTCAGGTCACCCATTTTCTTGATGATGCTCGGCAGCCAGAAGGTGGCGGCGTAGATCGTCAGTTGGATGCAAAAATACAAGGCGCAGAACAGCAGGATCTGGCGGTCCTTGAGCAGCTTGCCGATAGTAGGTTTGACCGTGGTCAGGGCTTCGCGATCACGTTGCTCCTGATCGATGGCGCCCACCAGCGCATCCTGTTCTTCGCGGCTCAGCCACTTGGCGTCGTGGGGCTTGGAGTCCAGCCAGAACCACACGAAGAAGCCCAGCGCCACTGAAGCCAGGCCCTCGATGCCGAACATCCATTGCCAGCCATGTAAACCAAAGCCTTCGATCTGCAACAACGCACCCGACAACGGCCCGGAGATCAATGACGCCACCGCCGAACCACTGAGGAAGATCGCGATGGCCTTGCCACGCTCCACGCCGGGCAACCAGCGGGTGAAGTAATAGATCACGCCGGGGAAGAACCCTGCCTCCGCCACACCCAGCAGGAAACGCAAGATGTAGAAGTGGGTTTCGTTTTGGATAAACGCCATCAGCGTAGCAACGATGCCCCAGGTGAACATGATGCGGGTGAGCCAGATACGGGCACCGACTTTTTGCAGCAGCAGGTTGGACGGCACTTCGAACAACGCATAGCCAATGAAAAACAGCCCGGCGCCGAAGCCGTAGGCGGCTGCGCCGATGCCCAGGTCATGCTCCATGTGCGTGCGCACGAAGCCGATATTGACCCGGTCGATGTAGTTGAGGATGAACATGACCACGAACAGTGGGAGCACATGGCCCTTCACTTTGCTCACGGCGCGGGTGAGTGCTGAATCATTTTCGGGTGCGGCTGACGCTGGGCTTGAATGCTTCACGAATGAAAACTCCCCCTGATTATTTTTATGCGGGTTTGGTGTTTTGTTGCCAGACATCATACAAGTTGTTTTTTGAAAGCCGCAATCCTGTGAGGGGTGTTTTTGTTCTTATAAGCCGGTATTGAGATTGGCTATTTTGGTTATTTGCTAGATTTTATTGGGTTTATCTCCGCTGTTGACGGGGCGGGATGTGCGCTTCTCTCAAAGCGAAGACATGGTCCGGTGTGGTGGGATGAGTGTGTTGTCATACAAGTTGCGTGTTTTTCGCCGCCACTCCTCGCCGCGTGCGCTCAGGGTGATAAGCTCCCCCCAGCCCAACCCCGTGGACCCGTCTCGATGCCGATTAAAAGCACACCGCCTGTGCGTAAACGTTCCGCCAACCTGGCCCAGGGTGTGGTCGAGGCACTGACCCAGCGCATCCAGTTGGGGCAGCTCAAGCCGGGTGAAAAACTGCCGTCCGAATCCACCATCGTGCTTGAGCATGGGGTGAGCCGCACCGTGGTGCGTGAAGCCTTGTCCAAGCTGCAGGCGTCGGGGCTGGTGGAGACGCGTCACGGCATCGGCACCTTTGTGCTCGAGCCGCACACCCAGCCAGGCTTGCGCTTGCACGTAGACACGGTTGCCAGCGTGCGCAACATGCTCGAATTGCGCCTGGGCCTGGAAGTGCAAGCGGTGGCCTTGGCCGCGCTGCGCAGGAGCGAAGTGCAACTGGCCCACATGCGCCAGGCGCTGGACGACTACCAGGCGTCCCTGGCCAACAACGACAGCTGTGTGGAGGAGGACAAGCGCTTTCACCAACTGATCGCCGAGGCCACCGGCAATACGTTTTTCACCGACATCATGCAGCACCTGGGCACGGCGATGATTCCGCGCACCCAGGTGAATGCCGTCGAGCGCGGCGGCGCGGACTTTGCCCAACTGGGGCAGTTGGCGAACCTGGAACACGAGGCCATCTACAACGCTATCAAGCGCCAGGACCCAGACGCCGCACGGGCGGCCATGGTGCTGCACTTGACCAACAGCCGGGATCGATTTTCCGGGCACTCTTAAGGAACCACCGTTGAACGAACACACCTTGTCCCAGCGCCTGGAGCGCGTGGCCGCGCATGTACCGGCCGGTGCCCGCCTGGCCGATATCGGCTCGGACCACGCCTACCTGCCGGTGGCGCTGATGCGCCGTGGCGCTATTGCGGCGGCCGTGGCGGGGGAAGTGGCCGCTACACCGTTTCAGGCGGCCAACCGTACCGTGGCCGACAACGGCTTGGCGCAGCACATCACCGTGCGCCTGGCCAATGGCTTGGCGGCGATTCAAGCCGGCGATGACATTACCGCCATCAGCCTGTGCGGCATGGGTGGCGAGACCATCCGCGACATTCTCGACAGCGGCAAGGCGCACCTCAATGGCCGGGAACGCCTGATCCTGCAACCCAACGGCGGCGAGCAGCCGCTGCGACGATGGTTGATGGAGAACGGCTACCAGATCCTGCACGAAGAGGTATTGCGGGAGAACCGTTTTTACTACGAAATCATCGTTGCCGAATGTGCAGAGGGCGTGAGCTACAGTGCCGAGCAGCTGTACTTCGGCCCCGTGCAAATGCAGGCCCGTACCCCGCAATTTTTGGCGAAATGGCAACGCCTGCTGCGCCAGAAACGCAAGGCTTTGGCCAGCCTTGAACAGGCGCGACAGGGGCTATCTGTGCAGAAGGTGCAGGAGATTGAGCAACAGATAGCGTGGATCAACCAGTTGCTCGCCTGAATGCCACCGGTTCATGGCGCGATGCGCACGAAGCCATGCTCACGTATTTTTGCGACCAGTACCGGATGATGCTTGAAGGCAATCTGGTTGATCACATCAATAATTTCAGTCAGTACAGGCTGGTGAACCCACAGGGTTGATCCGCGCGTTGTAAGAGCTCGTCTACTTCTCGTACGTTGCGCAAGTGAATCACTGGAATCTGCGGCCCGATATTCATGCGCGCCGCTTCAATGCCAGGTCGGCTCACCCGGTCGTAGTTCCAGCAAAAGCTCAGGAAGTTCAGAAACTCCCTGTCCAGTTTCTCCTTGCAGCCTGCGGGCTTATCTGCACGCGGCCGGTCCAGCAGGCTGCGTATAAGCACTCGTCGCAAGCAGGTGGTGCGAGGGGTGTCGAGCCATATGATGAGGTCTGCGCGCGGCAGGCGTAGATCGAAAGTCCGTCGGGCGTAATTGCCTTCACAGACCCATCGGTCCAATGCAACCGCTTGCCGTACCCGCGCGCGGAAGACCTCATTGTCGGCCTCCACCCAATCAGGCTCCCAGAACAATCTGTCCAGGTGCACCACGGATAAATTCAGGCGCCTGCCAAGGTCGCGGGCCAGGGTTGATTTGCCACTGCCTGCGTTACCCAGTATCACGATGCGTTGCATGTGCAGTCCTTTGCTGTGGAACAGTCGAGCCTTGAGCGATATTACGTGATTGCTCTTGAGGCGAACAACATTCAGGGCACTCCACCTCCGTCGTGTAGTCTTGTGCTTAACCCTAACGGAGCTGCCCGCTATGATCACTGTCCACCACCTCAACAATTCCCGCTCACAACGCATTCTCTGGATACTTGAAGAACTGGGCCTGCCCTACGACATCAAGCGCTACCAGCGCGATCAGAAAACCAACCTTGCACCGCCTGAACTGAAGGCTGTTCACCCCCTGGGCAAGTCCCCGGTGATCGAAGACGGTTCCCGCGTGCTGATCGAATCCGCTGCGATTATCGACTACCTCATCCGCCGCCACGGCAACGGCCAACTGCAACCCGACCCGGCCACCGACGCCTACGACAGCTATGTGCAATGGCTGCATTTTGCGGAAGGCTCGGCCATGTTGCCGTTGATGCTCAACCTCTACGTGGGGCGCCTGGGTGAAGCGGGCGCACCGCTGCATCCGCGGATTGAATCGGAGTTGGCCAACTACCTCGGCTACCTGAACGACGTGCTGGGGCACACGCCGTATCTGGTGGGTGACGCACTCAGCGGGGCGGATATCCAGATGAGCTTTATTGGTGAAGTCGCCCAGGCTCAAGGCAAATTGCAGGCCTACCCGAACCTGGCGGCGTGGCTGCAAAAGCTCCAGGCACGCTCGGCTTATCGCAAGGCGGTGGAGCGAGGCGGGGAATACGCGTTCGCCAAATAGCGGGCCCACCGACACACCGCCTCCTGTAGGAGCGAGCTTGCTCGCGAAAAACGTCAACGATAACGCGTGTTTCCTGGATGAATGCGGCGCCTTTGGGTTTTTCGCGAGCAAGCTCGCTCCTACAGAACCCGCTTCGGCAGGTGAACCTTCGAGTCTCCCGGTGCTCACTTAAAAGGTGGCACTGGCTTTTCTCGAAAGGAATCTGCATGCACTCCACCTCCTCAAGCGTCCCGGTAGAACGCGAATTGAGCCTGCGGGCGGTCATCACCGGGATCGTGCTGGGTATCCTGCTCACCCCTTCCAATGTTTACGCAGGCTTGAAGATCGGCTGGTCGTTCAACATGTCGATCATCGCCTTGCTGGTCGGCTATGGCATCTGGCAAGGCCTGGCCCGGCGCTCCGGCGAGCACCTGGCGTGGACTCTGCACGAAAGCAATATCAACCAGACCGTGGCCTCGGCCGCAGCGTCGATCATTTCCGGCGGGCTGGTCGCACCCATCCCGGCGTATACCTTGCTCACGGGTAACCAACTGGCGGCGCTGCCGATGATCGCCTGGGTGTTCTCGGTGAGCTTCCTGGGGATCTGGATCGCGTGGTACCTGCGGCCTTCATTGCTCAATGACAAGGCGCTGAAATTTCCCGAAGGCATGGCCACCCTGGAAACCCTGCTGCACATCTACAACCATGGCCGCGAAGCCGCCACGCGTTTAAAAGTGCTGCTCGGCGCGGCGCTGTTGTCCGGGCTGGTCAAGTGGGTGGATACCTTTATGTGGGCCTTCCCACGCTGGTCGCCGAACGCCCAGCTGGAGCGCCTGACCTTCACCGCAGACCCTTCGCTGCTGTTGCTGGGGTTCGGCGGCATTATCGGCATTCGCGTGGGCCTGACCCTGTTGCTAGGCGCCTTGCTGGCCTGGGGCGGGCTGGGGCCGTGGCTGTTGGCCAACGGCCTGGTGAGCCTGCCCGGCGACAGCAGCGGCCCGCAATTTGCCGCGCTGGTGGAATGGCTGCTGTGGCCTGGGGTGAGCCTGATGGTGTGTTCAACCCTGGCGTCCCTGGCGATTCGCTTGTGGGCGTTGCATCGCTCAACCCGAGCGGCTGGCGGCACGCCCTGGGCTGTTCCCAAGCCCGGGCCGGCCGCCGGTTTTGCCCTGGCGATCGTGCTGGTGGTGAGCCTGCAAGCGCTGTTGTTCGGTATCCACCTCGGGATGGCGCTGCTGACCATTCCCCTGGCGATCTGCCTGGCCGCCGTGGCGGCGCGGGTGGTGGGCGCCACCGGCATTCCACCGATTGGCGCCATCGGGCAACTGTCCCAACTGAGTTTCGGCATCGTTGCGCCGGGCCATGTGCCGATCAACCTGATGAGCGCCAACACCGCTGGCGGTTCGGCGGGGCAGTGCACAGACCTGATGAATGACTTCAAGGTGGGCAAGGCGATTGGCGCCACGCCGCACAAGCAAGTGATCGCCCAGATCCTCGGAATTTTTGTCGGCAGCATCGTCGGTGTATTCGCGTACCTGGCGTTGATCCCCGACCCGCAAACCATGCTGCTCACCGAACAATGGCCAGCCCCGGCCGTCGCCACCTGGAAAGCCGTGGCCCAAACCCTGACCCACGGTTTGGATTCACTGTCCCCCAGCATCCGCTGGGCCATCGGCATTGCAAGCTTGTTCGGCGTGCTGCTGGGCATACTCGACAGCACATTACCCACCCATCGCGCCCGCTATCTGCCCAGTGCGGCAGCCTTGGGGCTGGCCTTCGTCTTGCCTGCGTCGGTGTCGCTGATGATGGCGCTGGGCGCGGTGATGACCTGGGCGATGAGCTGTCGCTGGCCGAGTGTGACGCAGCGCTTTGCGATCACGGCAGCGGCGGGGCTGATCGCCGGTGAGAGCATTACCGGCGTAGGCGCGTCGTTGTGGCAGATGCTGGGCGTTGGGTGAAGCTACATGCGGCTCTCAATCGCCATCACCCATGTCGATATCAGACACGATGGTGGCGTAACCAGGCTACTTGTGCCTGGCTTCGGGCACTTAAGGTGTGGGTCATTGGCCGCCCGAGAACAACAAAAACAATGACTAGCCTCAACTGCAACGATTCCAACGGTCAACTGGCGCAGGGCTTCAAGCCGCGCCATGTGACCATGTTGTCCATCGCCGGCATCATCGGCGCGGGGCTGTTTGTCGGCTCCGGTCATGCCATCGCCGCAGCGGGGCCGGCCGTTTTACTGGCTTATCTGTTCTCCGGCCTGCTGGTGGTGCTGGTCATGCGCATGCTGGGGGAAATGGCGGTGGCGCGACCGGACACCGGCTCGTTCTCCACCTACGCCGACCAGGCCATCGGCCCTTGGGCGGGTTTTACCATCGGCTGGTTGTATTGGTGGTTCTGGGTGTTGGTCATTCCTATCGAGGCATTGGCTGCCGGGCATGTGCTCAACCAGTGGTTCCCTCAGGTGGATGCGTGGCTGTTTGCGTTGATCTCAATCGTTTTGCTGGTGATCACCAATCTGTTCAGCGTGGCCAAATACGGCGAATTCGAATTCTGGTTTGCCATGGCCAAGGTGATTGCCATCGTCGGCTTTATCGGCCTGGGGTTCAGCGTACTCATGGGCTGGATCCCGGATCGCGAAGCCAGTGGTTTGAGCCGTTTGATGGAGGAGCACGGCGGGTTTGCCCCCAACGGCTTGTCGGCGGTGGTGGGGGCTTTTATCACCATCATGTTCAGTTTCATCGGCACCGAAGCGGTGACCATCGCCGCAGCCGAATCGAGCAACCCGGCGCAGAACATCGCCAAGGCCACCCGCTCGGTGATCTGGCGCATTGGCGTGTTTTACCTGCTGTCGATCTCCGTCGTGATTTCCGTGGTGCCCTGGAACGACCCGCTACTGGCGTCCGTGGGTTCCTATCAGCGCGCACTGGAAATTATGAACATCCCCAACGCCAAGTTCATGGTCGATGTGGTGGTGTTGATTGCGGTGGCCAGTTGCATGAACTCCTCGATCTACATTTCTTCGCGCATGTTGTTTTCCCTGGGCAAGCGCGGCGATGCGCCAGCGGCGCTTAAAATTACCTCGAAGGCGGGCGTGCCCCGGGCGGCGGTGATCGCCAGTACCATCATCGGCGCGGGCGTTACGTTGTTGAGCTATTTCATGCCTGCCGGGTTGTTCCAGTTCCTGCTCGCCAGCTCCGGCGCCATCGCGTTGTTGGTGTACCTGGTGATCGCTATCTCGCAACTGCGCATGCGTCGGTTGCTGGTGCGGCAAAAGGTTGAGCTGACCTTTCGCATGTGGCTGTTTCCGTGGCTGACTTACCTGGTAATCGTGTTCATCTGCCTGGCCCTGGGGGTGATGATGGTGACGCCCGAGCACCGCACCGAAGTGTCTTCGACCATTGGCTTGGCGTTGGTGATTTCCTTTATCGGCCTAGTCACGGCGCGTCAGCACAACCGGGCACCCAAGCCGGTGGCGCTGGAACATTCCTGATCACGCCTCTGGGGTAGCGGTGATGGAAACCGAGGCACCTGTTTGCCAGACCATCGGCTTTTTGCTGCTGGACCAATTCACGCTGATATCGCTGTCGTGTGCGGTCGAGCCGCTGCGCATGGCCAACCAATTGGCGGGCGAAGAACTCTACCGTTGGCAAACCCTGAGCCTGGACGGCCAGCCGGTGTGGGCCAGCGATGGCGTGTCGGTGACCCCGGACGCGTGCGCGCAGGACCAGCGCGGCTTCGATGCGGTGATCGTGTGCGGCGGCGTGGGCATTCAACAGGCTATCAGCCCTGCGCTCATCGCCTGGTTGCGCAGCCAGGCGCGCCTGTACTGCAAACGTCTTGGCGCGGTGTGCACCGGCAGTTGGGCACTGGCCCAGGCGGGGTTGCTCGATGGCTTCCAGTGCAGCGTGCATTGGGAGCTGATGGCGTCGATGCAGGAGGCGTTTACCCGCGTCAAAGTCAGCTCCAGCGTGTTCACGCTCGATGGCAACCGTTTCACCAGCTCGGGCGGCACTGCGCCGCTGGACATGATGCTGCACCTGATCGGCCGCGATCACGGGCACACGCTGTCGGCGGCGATCTCCCAGATGTTCGTGTACGAGCGCATTCGCAACGAGCGCGACCACCAACGCGTGCCGCTCAAGCACCTGCTCGGCACGCAACAGCCCAAGCTGCAAGAAGTGGTCGCCCTGATGGAATCCAACCTGGAAGAACCCATCGACCTCGACGAACTGGCGGCCTACGTGCACGTGTCCCGCCGCCAGTTGGAGCGCATGTTCCAGAAGCACCTGTACTGCACGCCATCGCGCTATTACCTCAAACTGCGCCTGACCCGTGCCCGCCAGTTGCTGATGCAGACGCCCATTTCGATTGTCGAGCTGGCGGTGATTTGCGGCTTTGTGTCCACGCCGCATTTTTCCAAGTGCTACCGGGATTTCTTCGGCGTTGCGCCCAGCGATGAGCGCTCGGACATGCGCCTGCATCCGCCGCCTGCGTTACGGCCAGAGGGGCAATCCCGGGCCCCGCAACAGCCTAGGAATACACTGGAGCAGGCGCGCGACGAGCCGACGTTTGCCACGGTGCAGATTCAAAGGCGATAGGGCTTGCCCTCTTGCCCCCTGTAGGAGCGAGCTTGCTCGCGAAAAATTCACAGGCGCCGCGTTCATTCAGGCAGCACGCGTTATCGTTGACGTTTTTCGCGAGAAAGCTCCCTCCTACAGGGTTCAGCGGCATACTCAAATCCACTGGTCATTCAACGCGGTACGCTCTCCACCTTCATGCCCGGTATTCAAAATGCCCCGTGGCTCGATCATCATCAGCCTGGCTTCCCCCTCGGCCGCCGTCCTGTGCTCAATGCCACGCGGCACCACATACAACTCACCCGGCTTCACATACACCGGGCCGTCCGGCAGGTCGATGCGCAGCGTACCTTCGAGCACCAGGAAGGCTTCATCGGTTTCCGGGTGCGAGTGCCAAATGAATTCGCCCTCGATGCGCACCACCTTGAACTGGTAGTCGTTCATTTCGGCAACCACCCTCGGGCTCCATTGCTGGTCGATAAGCGAGGCTTTTTGCGCGAGGTTTACAGGCTGTGCTTGAGTCATGCGGGGTCTTCCTGTCGATGAGAAGGCCAGACTACCCAGCCAACGGGTCGGCAGGCTTGTACGATCCTGCAACCTCAGCGCACCCGTGTACGACTCTGCACCGCCAGGTCCAACGCGTTTTGCATATCCAGCCGCGCCGAACGGCCCACGTCCTTGTCATTGAGTTGGTAGTTGCGCTCTGAGGGTAGGATGGGCGCGGTGAGGTCCTGGGCATCGCTGCGTTCGAAATCATGGTTGTCGCCAATCGCCATGGCGCTGCGGCGCAGCAGCATGCGCAGTTGTTCGGGTTCAAGTTGCGGGTTGATCGACAGCATCGCCGCCAGCAGCCCCGCGACCATCGGCGTGGCGTAGGAGGTGCCGCAATGCACCGCGCCTTCCTCGCCGGCCGTGGCGGTGGAGGCATGGGCGCAGGCGGCGGCGGTGATGTCCACGCGCATGTCGACATTCGAAGAGCTGCGTGTGACGGCGTAAGCCGGGTTTTCAACGGCAATGCCGGTGCGCTGGTTGCGCTGGTGCGCGCCGACCACCAGCAATTGTTCGGTGATGAAGGAGGAGGGCAGGCGGTAGTCATCACTGCCCGAAAACGCCGAGCCATTGCCGGCAGAGTTCACCACGATCACGTCGGGATGTTCCTTGCGCAGCCACAGGAAAAACTCTTCGAGCAGTTCTTCATAGCCGCTCATGGCAATGCCCGAGCGCACCAGGGAATCGACGTCGTTGCCATGGACGTTTTTGGCCCCGACGCGATGAATGCCCCAGCTCCAATTGAGCACGCGCACGCCGTCTTCTACCAGGTTGACTGACGCGGCGATGTTGGCGGTAATGCCGGCATCAGCGTTGCGGTCGACAATCACCTCAAAGCCATTACTGGCCTTGTCCAGCCCGCGCAGAAAGCCGCTGTTGCCGCCATTATCCCAGCCTGCCGCGAGTACGCCGGTGACGGTGGTGCCATGGCTGTCCGGCGCCTGCGTATCGCGGGCATACACGCAGGTGCGTTTGGGCGGGCAGGGGCCGAGGTAGTCGGCGAAATCCGCGGTGTCGAAATCCACCCCGCGCTCGATCACGCCGATGCGCACCGGTTTGGGCGCTATAGGCGTGTGCTGCCCAGGGATGCGTCGCTGATAGTAAGCCACGGCGTCAAGAAAGCGGTTGGCGGCCCACTCGTCAGAGTCTGGCGCCGGCTTGCTTGGTTTTTCAGGGGGCGCCTGCTCGGCTTCTTCGGCTGCGGACTCTTCGATGACCACCGCATCCACGCTGGTCTCGCTGCCCAGGCGCAGCACCAGTGCATCGCGCTGCATCAGGTCCTTGGCCGGCAGGCGCAGCTGGTAGACGTTCAGCGGCGCAATGCTGCCCACCACGGTTGCGCCGTATTTGCGCGCCAGGCGCTCGGCTTCTTGGCGACCGTCGTGGTCTTCTTCAATCAGCACGCTGACCAGGTCAACATAGGTGGTCAACCCATCCATGTTCTTGGCGACTTCACTTGGCCCGGCGGCCACCACCTGGCTGTAGCGCAGGGTCAACCAGGCCGCATTGCTGGTACGCGGGCCGTCTTCCAGCCACAGCGGGCCACTCTGGTAAGCGGCACTGTCCAGGTGCAAGCGCAACTGGTTCCCGTCGCGCTGGAGGGCCTTGGCCGGCAATGCCTGGCCCGCCAGTTTCAACTGCGGGGTGCCAGCGCCGAGGCCGCGCACGGTCAGGCACCAGTGCTGCTGACGGTTTTCCAGCAGGTCGCCACACCGCTTGAGGTTTTCCAGGCGCAACGGCTCCTGGGCCACTACGTACGAGCTGGCAGCCAAGGTGAACACGCTGAGGAGGGCGGCGCAGCGTAACGGCATGAGCAGGGTTCCTTGCCTTTAGGGCCTGCTGTTCCGACTGCGCCAGGGCCTGCTTCGTTCAGCCTGCGCAACTGAACTCCCGCTGCGCGGGCTGACTCATAACGAAGGAGCAAGTGCACAGGATGGATGTGGCAATGACCCGTTACTGCATGCTGATGTACTGGAAATGCGCCTGCGCTTTTTCGACTGCGCTGCGCACTGCGTCTTTTTGCGCTTCATTACCGGCGTAATAGATACGCATGCCACTCAAATCGACCGAATCAAACGCATTCTTGATAATCGCCACGTCGAGCGCGGTACCCGCACCCATAATTAAAAAGCCGCTGTCGCCCGCGCTTTTTGCCTGCAGCACGGCTTGCTTGAGAGCCGTTGCATTGGCCCCACCGCCCGCAGCAATCGCCATGCTGTCGCCGATCAGGCCATGACTTGGAATTTTTACACTGGGCAGGCTCACGGTGTTCTGGCCGGCAGCAAGTGTCATGACATGGGCGTCAGCGGCTTCCTGGTAAATCTGCTGGTCACTTTTACCCGATGATGCACAACCTGCCAGGGTGACCAGTAAGGCCGCGGCTATTAACGCTTTCATTGCATTCTCCTTGATGGGGCGGGCGCTCCTTACGCAGGCATGATAGGGATCGAGTGGGGCAATTACTATAGAGCCTTCCGAGTGTTGGGCATGCAAGCGAGGGCCTTTGCGCGTATTCCCCATGGGAATGCAGCGCATAAAATTAATGAATTTTTCTTATCTCTGTAGGTGCCGTAATTTGCTTCAAGGCCACGGAGAACCGCCTTGAACTCGACCCCATCCAACCCTGCTGAAAAATTCGATACCTCAAGAGCCAATGAGTACGCCCGCCAGAGCCGTATTGCGTTGGCGGGATATGACGCTTGCCAGGATCTGGCAGCCTGCATGCTGGCGGCAAGCCTTGGCGATGCGCCCTCGGCCAACATACTTGTGGTCGGCGCGGGCGGTACGGCGCAGGAGATCATTGCCATGGCCAGCCTTGAACCGGGCTGGCGTTTTATGGCGGTTGATCCCTCCCAGCCGATGTTGGAAGCGGCAAGGCAACAGCTGGAAGCCAACCACTTGCTGGACAGAACCACCCTGCATCTCGGGCAGCTCGAAGACCTGCCAGCAAACGCGTCATACGACGCCGCCACCTTGATCGGTGTGCTCCACCATCTGGAGGGTGATGAAGCCAAGCGCCAGATACTGCGTTCGATTCGGATGCATCTCAAACCGGGTGCACCGCTGATTGTCGCGGGCAATCAATATGCTTATGCCAGCCAGCCGTTACTGCTGGCGGCATGGGGCCAACGCTGGCGTCAGCATGGCGCCACCTCGGACGAAGTGAAGGCCAAGCTCGGCAAAATCCTTCAAGGCGCTGACCCGCCACATTCCGAGGCCGCGGTTCAGAAGCTGTTGCACGACGCCGGGTTTGGCGACGCGACCCGTTTCTTCAGCAGCCTGTTCTGGGGGGCTTGGTTGACGTGCAAGGTGGGGTAGCAAGGTCTCACCTTGCTCAGTGAGCCGAGAGAGTAGCCAGCCGCCGACGCCAATCGCCGCCATGCCGAAGGTGGCATTCCTCTTCGGAATCGAAACTGACGCAGCGGGCGATGTTCGGGACGTGCACGTCAGCGTCATCCAGCGCGGCGGTGGTCAGCTCGCGCATACGGGCGTCCGCGCCGGTCGCGAAGGCGTGAGCCTTGCTCGCGACGTTGTCGAACACCCAGATCACCCGCAGGCTTTGGGGGAAGGCGCGGTAGTCGACGGTGTGAGTCAGCCATTCGAAGCCCGGGATTTCAGCTTTTGCGATTTCGCAGGCGTCGGTCAGGGCTGCGATGAGATGGCGTTCGATACGGGCGTGGTCGCGTGAGGCTGGCGGCATAAAAAGGAGGTCCGTGAATCCCGGGAGTGGGTTGGGGCGCTGATCAGAGCATAGCTATCTACACAACTTCGGCACGACGCTAAATCTGTGGCGAGGGAGCTTGCTCCCGTGACGGCCTGACAGCCGATGCATATCCATCTGACGCTCCGAAATCCAAATGTGGGAGATTGCTTGCCTGCGAAGACGGCCTGCTAGTCGACGCCAATCTACCTGACACCCCGCAATCAAACTGTGGGAGCTGGCTTGCCTGCGATGGCGGCCTACTAGCCGACGCCTTACTACTTGACACTCCACGATCCACTGTGGGAGCGGGCTTGCTCGCGAAGGCGGCCTGACAGTCGACACAGTTGGGTTGCGTACATATCCATTCCTGCGGTAACGGCCACTTAGGGTTCCGCCCTGACGGCGGCTAAACCGGCATCCCTGCCGGTTTACCCCCCAAATCCCTGTCGAATTCCGGCCAGCGTGGTTTAACGGGGCGCCTAAGATCAAAAGCAGAGCAAAAGCAAGATCAACAGCGGCTCGCTTCGCATCGTGGTTACCGTTGAGCGCTACAGAGTTGTGTAGATACCTATGCTCATCAGAGCGGGCGCTATTGAAGCGAGGGACGCAAGCGTTGCCACTCATTCCAGCAATCCTCGGCAACGATATCCGGGTAACCCCGTTCTTGTTCCATCGCCAACGCGGTGGAGAAGGTTACCGCAATGCAGGTGGCCTGGTCGCGGATATCGCACACTTCGACTTCGCTGAGAGTGGCACCTTTTTTCGATTCGGCGGCTGTCAGCAAGGCTGCCAGGGAGGGTACGAAAACCAGGCAGAGGGGCTCGGTAGACATCAGCTTTTTCCTGAGCGGGGTGGGTGGGGCGCTTATTGTTCAGGGTTGATCAACGATCTCAACGTATGGTCCTCCCAGATGCCAGCGATCTTCAGATAGGCTCGCGCATGTCCTTCCTTCTCAAACCCCAGCGACTCCAGAAGACGTTCACTGCGTACATTGCGGGGTAAATGATTGGCCATGATCCGATGAAGACCCAGTTGCTCAAAGCAGTGACGGTTAGTGACCTGGAGTGTTCTTTTCATCAGGCCACGGCCTTGGGCTGATTCCGCCAGCGAGAAGCCAAGATGACAGGCCTGAAAAACGCCTCTCACAATGTTCGTGTAGTTACACCGCGCTAGAACCTCTCCGCTCTCGGATTCAAGCAAGAGGAAACATAGAGCGTTGCCAGCCTGCATATTGTTGACCTGCTGCTCCACCCTGGCCTTGGCGTTGCCAGTGGTGAAATATTCCTCGTCCCTGAGCGGCTCCCAGGGTTGCAGATGCCTGCGATTGACGCGTTCGTAACGGCTGACCCTCTCGAAATCGTCACATGCCAATGCCCGAAGGCAGTAGCCCTCAACGCAATACGCCATAAACCCCTCCAGATTCACCAATGGCCCCATCTGACTGCATAGCCGCAAAGAATAGCGCCGCTGCGCGTAAAGCGACCCCTTTCAAGGCAAACAGGTCTACCATGCCAGCCCCGGCAGTGGTTCCACTCGCTCCCGAACTCAATTTTTCAAGGTAGCGATAATGTCCATCGACCAGATCTCCCTCCCCAAAGGCGTCGGCCCTCACGCCGCCAAGCTTCTCGACGCTATTACTGGCGCTTCCACCCATGAAGAACTCAACCGTGCTGGCGGAAAAGCCGAGGGTTTTGTGCTGGGGCTGGAGGCCACCAAGGCGATCAAAAGCCAAATCGCAGAATCGTTGTATGTGGCGTATGACGACGCGACGAGCAATCGGGCCGCAGAGTTGAAGGGCTAGTACAAGTCAGTCCATGGTTCCGGAATGAGCGCCAATCGCCGGAATAGGCTGACGAACATAATAATTGTCGAATTCACTGCTTTCGATGAACTGGAAGCCATGGCGGGTATAAAAGCGATTCGAAGCGCTTTCTTTGAGAGCCCCCACTTTAATGGGACGCGCAGCCGCATCCGCCTCTTTGAAAATCTGCGTAAGAACAGCAGACCCCACCCCTGACCCTTGTGCGCTCGGCCTTACATACAAATGGTCGAGCAAGAGTTCATTGGGGTGATGTTTGACCACTACGAAACCCACCCGCTCTCCAGATGCCTCGATATAGCGTGTGTCGCGAGCTTCAAAGCCGCCAACAAACCGCTCCCGCGCACGGGCTGGATCAAATCGCCCAACACGCTCCAGGCTTTCGCGCATGGCCTCGATTCGAATGGCTACCAGATTATCCAAGTCGCTTTGTTGAACCGGGACCAAAATGATCGGGGAATTTTGATTGGGTGCGACGGGCATATTGGGTGCTCCAACTACCATCTTTGGGGCTCAGTATAGAGAGCCTGATACTGATGAAGCGACCCGCATGATATGTTCACGGCATACATGGAGTAACGGACCCCAGGAAGGAAATTGCCATGCCAGTGGACACCCACCCAATCCGCATTCTCTCGCAACGCCTGAGCATCGAGCCCTTCTGCGAGCAGGACGCTGCTGAGTCTTTCGCTTGTATCACACCGTCTTTGACTCGCTACATGTCCTGGGAAGCGCCTGCCTCGCTGGAAGAGTACGCGCAAGTCTGGGGACGGTGGCTGCCTGCGATAGCGGATGGCAGCGACATCGTGTTCACGGTCAGGGAGCGGGTAGGTGCTCGTTTTACCGGCTTGGTCGGGCTGCACCATACCGGCAGTGAAACACCGGAGTTGGGGATCTGGGTTCGTGAAGATAAACATGGGTTGGGCTTTGGTGGTGAAGCGGTGCGGGCGGTTGTTCAATGGGCTAGCCAGTGGGTGGCAGCAAAGCACTTCATTTACCCTGTTGCGACGCAGAACCGTGCGAGTCGACGTATTGCTGAAGCTCTGGGGGGAGTCGTCATCGAAAGGCGGACGGCGGAAAAATATGATTCGGTTGTGTATCAGATACCGGGGGGTTAGCTCTGGGCATCGGGTTTGCGATTGCTGGCCTGCACGAACGGCAGAAATCGGCCATTAGCGGACGTTGAACGACGTCCGCTGAACTCCAAACCTGAATATCGGCTTGGCTCAGATTCAAATTCAGATTGAGCAAATCCGCCTCTCACCCAACCGCTCTACCAACCTGATGGATCGTGGCGAGCATCATGATGCAAGGGCGGGAATTATAGTGACGCGTTGATGGCTGCTATTGGTCGAAGAGATTCTTGCACGCAGCTCACCTTTAGGCCGGTGGGCATCGATCAGACACGCTCGGGTGAGCTGCGATCGAAGCGCGTCAGGTCATAAAACATTTTTGGGGTGAACCTGCCAGCGGTTCGAATACGCATATACTGTGCGTATTGCGAATGGTAGCAGTTTGATATTGCCGGCTAAAGGTTGTGTAACTTCGATGAACAAGACTGATCTGCTTGAGTATTTGAAAGAGACCAGTTCGGAAATGACCCGAGACAATATAGATGAAGCTGTTCTGCTGCATTTCGATTTGGTCATGGAAAGCTATCGAGAAAAGCCTTCGTTTTATAAAAATTTGTTGAAATATGACCGATTCATGGTTGCCCTGTCTTTATTGAGCTTCAGCTACAAAGACGAGAAAGTTCCTTTGTCCAGAGTAAAGGCATTCTGCTACGAACGTGGCTATATGTCTCGAAATAGCCTGGATTCTTATTGTTCATTTTTGTCCATTGCCGGATATCTGGATGTTCGGTTACATGTGCAGGACGGGCGTCAACGTAGTTTCCGACCTACGGAAAAAGCGCTAAGCAATACCGTGCAGCTAATCAAATCTTATTTGCTGCCTTCGCAGATGATCTCTCCATACGACAGTGGGTTATCGGTTGTGGGGAAGAATGTTGATCTATTGCGCGTATTTTTTCGAGGGTTTGCCAAGATACTTGAAGGGGACTTCCTGCTCGACAAGCTGTTGCCTGAAGCGAAATGGATTCTCAATCGGGACGGCGGTCATCTGCCGATGCTCGCACTCTATGCCGATGCCCTGCGCACCGGCTCGTTAGAGACCGGCTACAACGTATCCTCTTACGTGGAGCTTTCATCGCGTCTGGGCGTGTCCAAAACACACATGCAGCGCATGATCAAAGAAGGCCAGTTACAGGGCTATTTCAAATGCGACAAACGTTTGGTGGGGTTGAGTCCGGCCTTTCTCGAATTGATGCGGCGGGCCATGTCAATCTACTTTGCAATTGCCCGTGTCAGCATGGAGTTGGGAGTTGATAAGAGCGAAGTAGGAAACGAGCCTGGCGGTATTCGCTGTGTGTGTGAGCGTTAGCGCGAGTTCGCTTGTTATTTTGGGGAGCGATTTAATCACTAAGCAATGTCCTTTTTGTTGTAATTTTTATGCCGGAGTTTAGCGTGTTTAATCGCCAGTTGAAGAATGCTCTTTTTACCTGCCAAGAGCAATTGTGCCTGGCGCTCGGGACAGTCGCCGACGTCGAAGCGGTGTTTCTTTCAGTACGTGTCGATGGAGCTGGCCGGATTATCTCGGCCAACCAGCGGTTTGCGCAAACGCTGGGATACTCGGTGGAACAGCTTTCAAAAATGGTAATGAGTGACATCAACGCGCAACCGCAGAATGATTTTGCACCCAACCTGTGCGCCATCGAACGGCAACGCTATCGTGCCTCCGACGGCCGTGCTGTGACACTCAATATAGGCTGGATCGCTGCAGCGAACCGGACGTTTCAAGGCTACGGCATGGTTGCACCTCCGCTGGCGCGGGACGAACAGGAGGTTATCGAAATGTTCAGCGCACTGAACCGCTCGATGGCGATGATCCAGTTCAGTCTCGCGGGTGAGGTCGTCTACGCCAACGAATCGTTCGTCCAGGCGATGGGTTACAGCCTTGCGGAGATACAGGGCAAGCATCACCGTCTGTTCTGCCTGGCGGAGGACGTGGCGTCGGCGCATTACGACGAATTCTGGAAGAGTCTGAACAAGGGCGTGTTTAACGCTGGTCGCTTTCGCCGGGTAGATAAAAGCGGAAAAGTGGTTTGGCTGGAGGCCACTTACAATCCCATCAGAGACGCTTCCGGTCGGGTTTATAAAATTGCCAAATTCGCCAGCGTAGTGACCGAGCAAGTTGAAAAAGCCGACGGAATCAAACAAGCAGCGACCATGGCTTACGACGTGTCGCTAGATACCGATGTGAAAGCTAACCGAGGGATGGAACTGGTCGCCGACTCCGTGCTCGGCACACAGAATATTTCCCAACAGATGGCCTTGGTGACCGACAGCATGACCGCGCTTGAATCGCAGTCGCAGTTGATCGCTTCCATCGTCGACACGATCGGCGCCATTGCCACCCAGACCAATCTCTTGGCGCTTAACGCCGCTATCGAAGCTGCACGCGCTGGAGTGCATGGACGAGGATTCGCTGTCGTGGCGGATGAAGTGCGCAAGCTCGCCGGCCGTACCAGTGCGGCCACCCAGGAGATTAACGGTGTGGTCAGGCAAAATCGAGAATTGGCCGGCGAAGCCGCGTTGCATGTCCAGTGCAGCAGAGACCAAGCCAACGTTTTATTGGAACTGTCCGAACAGGCAGGTATGGCGATGGCAGCTATCCAGTCAGGCGCAAAGCAAGTAGTGAAAGCCATTGGTAGAGTCACCAGCGATCTGCATTGAACGCTTTATCTGCGTCGCGCTAACGCCTCCTCCTTTGGTGAAAGCAATATGGAAGTTTTTGCGTACGGTTTTCCGATTGATAACAGGAATTTGGATGCCAAAGCACACTTAATTCATTGATTAGGTATTGCCCAGACGTTGACATCACATTCAGGCCGTTTCGGAAAAGGAGTTTAGGGATGCCGGCGACTTTCAAAATCAGACCAAGAATGCGAACACTGCTGTCACCAGCGGTAACCAAGATTGAAATGGCGGGAATTGTTTCCTGGCTTTGTGTGTTGCTGATTGAGCCTGCGACAACGTTAAATCTGTTAAATATGTTGGTTACAGCATCGTTGTTGGTTATTTGGTACGTTCATCGCGTAGTTGCTGATTTTCGCATATGGAGAATGCTCGGCGGCGTGTATATATTGATTTTGTCACTCGGCTTTGCGCATGTGATTGACATCAATGTGCAGCTGCGCGTCTTTACGCTGCCCCTAGCTGTGATCATCGTGGTAAGCAGTGCTATCTTATTCGTCACGGTTCAGGACTATCTTCTCTCTACATTGCTGGTCTGGATACTGATGTGGCCCAATTTGGACGTTGGCTTTTACCGGGAACTGGAAGTTTATCTGGTCATTTTTTGCGTTGCTTCCATGTCCATAGGGTTTACTCTCAGTTTTACCTATCTAAGAAACATGCGCTCAGTGTTGTTGGTCGAAAGTGAATTCAGGACATTGGCGGAGACAGATTTTCTCACCTCCTTACTTAATCGACGGGCCTTTATGGGGTTCTTCCAAAATGCATTGGCAGAAGGCCACAGCGGCTACTTTATAATGTTGGACATTGACGAATTTAAATTAAAAAACGATCAGTACGGTCACGATGTCGGTGACAAGATTTTGTGTGCCATGGCCGCGTGCCTGAAATCCACCCCTGGCAGCCACAGTGTCGGGCGGATTGGAGGTGAGGAATTCGGTGTCTTGTTGTTGGGCGAAGATGATGCGGTTGCTCATGAGTACGCATTGCGCCTGCTGGGCAACATCCGTTGCAGTGTATTGCCTCCGCATCACTTCACTTGCAGCGCGGGCGTCGCGCAGTTCCGAGCGACATCGGACATGTCCGCAGTGCTCAAATGCGCCGACAGCAATATGTATAAAGCGAAGCATGATGGTAAGGATCGGGTGTTTCAGGATGGAAGGCAGGTCAAACCGCTACGTCCTGTAACTACGTAATTAAGGTTTGACTGGAGGACGTCTGTGAAAATCGTTTTCGAAGAAATCGAATCTCCCCCTTGCTGCTTGCTTACTCTGGGCACCTTCACTTTAATGTTCCAGAACCGCTCAGAGGCTGAAAGCTTTCTCAAGCTCCTGATGGGGGCGCAGACATCGTTTAGCCCCAATCGCTGAATGTCTGCTTCTGGCCGATTGCTGCCCTTCGTGAAGGGTAGGTTAGCGTCGGATGCTCTCCTTTGCCACGTAGCATTCGATCACCGCCCAACTCAGTTTGTGACGGTGATCGTCGCAATCGTTATTCCTTCTCCAGCTCTGCAATACCTCTCACCGGGTAGATCACTTCATGGGTGTCCAGATTTCGAATCTCGGATTCGATAGTAATGGTCGAGACCTGACGCCCTGGGGGCCCATTGATGTCGTCGCGGGTGGTGAAGTCCACGACATATCGCTGGCCTGCGCGGAATTCCACATCGCGAGCACCGAAGCCGCACTTCGCGCCACCGGTACCCAAGGCATTCATCGATACCCAACACCAGCTCAAGGAGTGTTTGCCTGGGGTCAAGCGCAGTGCCTGCTTGCCTGAAACGTCAAGGATTGAGCGCCGCCCGGAACCCTCTAGTAGTTGGTCGTCCACATGTGTGGCCAGCAACAATCGATGGAATTTTACTCCCAATCCGCGAAAACGGGTGGTGGCGAAATACACCACTGGCGCATTGGCCGCGTTATTGGACAGGTCATATGGCGTCATCAACTCCGGTGCCCAATCGCCTTGGTAATCCTTGTAGTGGTAGTTGGAACAAGCGGTTGTGAGACCGGCAATCAGCAGAACAGCTGGGAGTTTGAGATACGACAAAAATGACGACGAGCGCATTATTCTTCCTTGTTTAACGAGTTGGTTAGGATACCGCATCGCGAAGCCAGCTAGTACTTGAGCGGATTAGGAAACTCATCGCCCATCAGTTTCGAGCCAGCGAAAGTACAAGCGCACTTTTAAAGCAGTCGTCGCTCTCGTCATCGCAGAGGGCTTTGTGTCGAGGCTGAATCCACCAAAGCCATCAAGTGCCAAATCGCCGAGTCGTTGTATGTGGCTCATGACGACGCGGCGGTTTATCGGGCTAGCAAGTTGAAGGGCTGATCATCAGCCAGGGCAGGGCGCTTCGCGGTCCAGGAGTCTGGCGGTGAGGAGTACGCCCAGTTCGCTCAGTTGGTGGATGGCGAGGGCGATGTCGCGGTGTTTGCCGTTGAGGTCTTCGGACAGGTCGAGCAGCAGGGTGCTGACGCTGGTGAAGATTTCGTATGTAGCTGTTGGTGGGAAAGGGGACGGATTTATTTCTAGGAAATTTCCCTTTTCGCCATGGCTGAAAAGAAAGTCGACGCCGCTTTCGCCCAGCTCCGCGATCAACACGACGGTGTGTAGGAAAAATCTGAATTGAGTTTTAAGCGCTTTGTGGGCGGGCGATCTGCCGCCTAGCACGTACTATGCTTAAGGCGAGCAATGTCGCTCAAGGAGAACCTCATGAAACTACATATCGTTCTTTTTTCTGCTTTGCTGGCTTTAGGCTTCGGCACCAACGCGCTAGCCGTTGGCAAAAATCCTTTCAATGAGCCATGTCGTGCAGACGACGGCTGCACTATCCCGTACGTTCATTGGGAACAGGGGTAAGCCCCGCCGGGCAACGTAGGTTTACTGTGTAGCCCGGCTTATGACGGAAAAGGGGGCGGATTTATGTCTATAGAAAATAAATCTGTCCCCTTTTCGGGCGCGCTACGCGACACAGTGTTTCCAATGAAGAGTGGTGAAAATCTGTTTTTTTCCAATATGTAGTTGGACTTTTATTTCGAATATGACCAGTCACTTACGATAAGTTGATGAGGGCAGGCAGTCCTCCGGTCATCTATTCGGTGGGTAGGAGAAAAAGTGAAAGAGTTTTTAAGGCACTTAAAGCGAGTTATCAGCAATCGGAAAAGGCTAAGGCTGTTGAGGGTAGAGCTTAGTTGGTTTGATCAGCCCACGTTTTATGAATAAAATTACTAGAACGGGTGATCATGTTTTGTAGGTTTGTATGAGGGCTTGGATGTCTGGTGAAGCTTCGTATGAGTTGTATGGCCGTCTGCTTTGGCTCGCAAGCTGTCAGTGATGACCGACAGCTTGCGAGTCAAAACGGACTACAGTCGCTATCAGGAACTGGCCCGCATTTATTCCACCACTACCTGGCAATGGAGAGTAATCGTCAAATAGCGGGAGAAAACCACTGTACTGACCGCCCCTGGGACTGACAGAGAGGGTGTCGGATGCCGAGAGCATTACTTAGCTGTTTTCCCTCGGTGCCATTCATAGTAATGAGAGCTAGCCGCCCAGTTTGCAACGACACGTCCCTCAATGCTTGTGATCAGATCAGTCAGACGCGGAGTTGCAGGTTTTGCGTTTGTGGATATAACCCTCCCCGCATCCACTGATATATATCCACGCTCATAAAGGTCATCACAGCCTGTTTTACACATCAGGGCGGCGACATGGTCGATGTCCTTGCGCTCAGAGTTGTTACAGGCTGATCGCATTTTAAGGTGAGCAGCTACAAGCATGTCGACGGGAAAGATGTGATGACAAATGACGCATTCTCCTGTGATAGATCCTCTTAGCAGATGGGCTCTTAGGAAGGCTTGTTCCTTCCTCGCTTTTGAAATACAGTCGCGGTCCAAGTCCACTTGGTCGATTATGCTGGGCAATAGCTCGGCCGGAGTGAGCACTGTACTAACCTCAGTGAAGTGGATGTTTTTACTAACGATGAGCGATGGGGCATTGGGGATTTCAGGATTAGACATGCGCGCGGCGTAACCAGATCGAACCAGAACTTCAAGCTCATTAAGCTCATCGACTCGGATGTAGTGAATCTCAAAACGAGTAGGGCTTGCTACGTATTTTCCGTCCTCGTGCAAATGTGGATAAAGCGGCTTTCCTTTGTGCTCACCTCTGGATACTTTTGCTTGGAAATCGCTCATTACTTGGTAGTCCGTTAGTCAGTGCACTGTGCTACTGATAATGTTACCACCACTTTTGGGTAAGCCGCGTATCGCGAGTGGCTGTATCACCAGTGGCCGCTTCTGCGGAAAAGGGGACGGATTTATTTCCACGAAATGTCCGCTTTTCATGCATTGAGCGCTCTAAAACTTAGTAAAAGTCATAGTACAGCGCCCATTCGCCGGTTTCGATGTGCTTCCAGAACATCAGGCTGCCGCTGTCGATCACTTTCAGGCCGGATCTTTGCGTCTGACGAAATTTGAAAAATAAACTCGAAACCTTCACCTAGATCCACGCCCGCCCGGCAGAACGACGCGTAGCCGCGGATCTTGTGTTCGGAGGTGTGGGTGATCAGGTTGTAATAGCTCTGTATCTCGCCCGTACGTTCGAGTTTGAGTCTTGCCTGTTCAACGTCCGTCGGCACGCCACCGTCATCCCACAGCGTTCGAAAAGGCGAAAGGGGGACAGATTATTTTCTAGTGTCCGATTTTGGCCGAAAGCAGTCGCCGCTCCAGTCATTGCAGAGGACCTTCTGTTAAGGCTGAATGCACCGAAACCACCAAAAACCAAATCGCCGAGTCGTTGTAGGGGGCTTACGACGACGCGGCGAGTTATCTAGCTATTGAATCGAAGGGGTAACCATCACCCGGGGCAGGGCACTTCACGATCCAGGAGTCTGGCGGTGAGGAGTACGCCCAGTTCGCTCAGTTGGTGAATAGCCAGGGCGATGTCGCGGTGTTTGCCGTTGAGGTCTTCGGACAGGTCGAGCAGCAGGGTGCTGACGCTGGTGAAGGTTTCGTAGCTGTTGGTGAGGAGGGTTTCGTTGCTGGCGTTGGGGGCAACGTTGAAGAGGGTGGTTGAATCGTTAACCATGGTTAAGTTCCTTGCTTGGGCCACTTCCCCATCGCTACTAAACAATAAGGGCGGTA
Source organism: Pseudomonas salmasensis (assembly GCF_014268375.2). Taxonomy (NCBI): domain Bacteria; kingdom Pseudomonadati; phylum Pseudomonadota; class Gammaproteobacteria; order Pseudomonadales; family Pseudomonadaceae; genus Pseudomonas; species Pseudomonas salmasensis. The sequence continues at coordinate 1,453,343 of NZ_CP077083.1, read as the reverse complement.
GCTGTACGCAGGTTAGTAGACCGGTGGAACCTAACAAAACCGGCGCGTCCGAGGACGCCCTACGCACAGCCACCATCAAGCACAGACGGGAGCGTCTGATGGATGAAGCGTGTGCACTTGTTAGGTCTAAGGTGGGCTACTAAACCCGATCACTGAACAATTCAGCGACCGAGCCACCTTAGAGACGGCCACCTCAGCGCACAAGCCGGCGGATTCTGACGCAGGCGTAGGCAATGGAGCAAGGTGCGGCAGGGGAATCGGATTTTGCCTTCAGGCGCTGCGTTATCGTTTGGGTTTTTCGCGAGCAAGCTCGCTCCTACAGGAGTGGCCTTCAAACGAAATTGTTAGCATTGAACGCGTTTCATATTGGAGGCAGGGATGGAATGAAACGATATGAGGTTCAGCCGATCACACACCTTCCGCGCCAGATACTAGCGCTGGAAAAGGAAGCCGTTGGCGAGGGTTTCAGGTTCCTCACTCGTCTGATTAACGAATGGCACTCTGGAGCAAACCGTTTTGATGCACCCGGCGAGTGTCTGATGGCGGCCTATTTGAATCAGCAATTGATAGGCATCGGCGGTCTTTCAGTTGATCCCTATGCTGACAATAATGTGGCCAGACTGCGACGGGTGTACGTCGCAGCTTCGGCAAGGGGGCAACATGTCGGGCAGGCGCTGGTAAAGGCGCTTGTTGAACGTGCCGCTTTCAGGTTTCAGGTCGTGCGTCTTTTTACGGATACGGCTGAAGGAAGCGCCTTTTATGAGCGCTGTGGCTTCACGCGAACAGATGAGGCTCAGGCGACTCATATTATGCAGCTTGGCGGTTTCTGAGGCGGGTAGCTGCACCAGTGGACTGCGGAGTCGAGATGAACGTGTTTTTGCTTTTCAGCTATGAAAGGCGTATCGAGCGTGCCCAGCGCTATCGACACCCAGTCGGCAAACTCGCCTTGAGACCGTGACCAGAACAATGTCGAGCCACAGTGTGCGCAAAACTCGCGCAGCACCGCCTCTGAGGATGCATAGGTTTTGATGCTGTTGGCACCGGAAAGTAGGCGTAGTGCGTTACGGGGAACACTGCCGTAAGAAGCGAATGCGGCCCCGTGACTCTTGCGGCACTGGCGGCAATGGCAATGGCTCACTGATTTGGGCGTGGCGGATAGCTCGTAAGTGACGGCTGCGCATAAGCAGCTTCCTTGGTACACCGTTGTCATGCGTTTTTCCCGTCATGCGAAAAACGTCAGCGTAACCGTCTCGCTCTAGTCAGTCGACCTACAGCTGCTAGTCAGGAGCAGACGTGGCTGTCGTCAGCCGACTCTCCCATCACACGCCCATCAAGCCAAATCGCCGAGTCGTTGTAGGTGGCTTGTGACGACGCGGCGAGTTATCGAGCTATTGAATTGAAGGATTGATCATCAGGGGAAAAGGGGACGGATTAATTTCTAGGAAAAATAAATCTGTCCCTTTTTCGGAGGCTTCCCCGCTGTAGGGAGTCGTCTCTTCTCCAAAGCTGAGGCAGTTCAGTCGGAGCGCTACGAAATTGTTAGGATTATTCCAAAGCTCACAAGCAGGCCGCCAAAACCTCGGTCAATCCATTGTCGTGAAGACAGCAATTTCTCTCGCATTTTGCCAGTTGAGAAACACAGTGCGACCAAACCAAACCAGATTATGTGCGCACTCGCGATGAATATACCGTATGCGATTTGCACAGTTACGCCGGTGTCTGGTCGAACTACGCCCATGAACAGACTGACTATGAAGATCGATGTTTTTGGATTCAACGCGTTTGTCAGAAACCCCGACCGCAGAGCGGATAGGCCCGAGATCGCTGGTGGAGACACGTTTTGCTGTTCGACCTCCGGCTTTGAAAAAATCATCTTGATACCCAGGTAAATGAGATATGCAGCTCCAGCGAGCTTGAGTGCACTGAACAGCCAAGGTGTCTGCTGAAGGATCAAGCCCAGACCGAGCAATGTGTAACAAATATGAACGAGAACCCCAATTCCAATTCCCACAGCTGTAAGCAAGCCAGCACGTCGAGACAGTAACAGCCCATTGCGTGAAACCAGTGCGAAGTCGGGCCCGGGACTGATGCACGCGAGAATTGTAATAGTGACTACTGCTATCCATTCGCTCATGATGAGCCCTGCGGTTATTAAAATTGAAGCCAATATTTGCAAAGTATTTTACTGAGCACTAACGATGATTTCTGATGGGAATAGTGACTATAAGTCACGCATCACTGAGGCGAGAATGCCGTCATTACTAGCATTACGTTGCTTCGAATCAGCTGGGCGATTCGAAAGCTTTGCCCGAGCTGCTCACGAATTGCACCTGACACCGGGTGCTATCAGCAGAGCAATACGCTTGCTTGAAGAGGATCTGGGTGTCGACCTATTCGAGCGGCGCAGTCGAAGGGTTTATTTAACGCAAGCGGGAAAGCACTTATCTCGCGCGGTGAGCGAGGGGCTCGGCATGATGAGTCAGGCAGTTCGCGAAATACGCACCGAGGCCCGGCGTGTCCGTCCGCTTGTATTGTCTTGCGAACCAACGTTGCTGATGCGTTGGTTGATCCCTCGATGGAGCGACTTCCAAAAAAATCATCAAGGACAGGACATCCACTTAGTGGCCGGTGGTGGCTACTTCTCGTTTGACCACGGCATAGACTTGGCCATTCGGCGAGATGATTTTCCTCGGCCGGCCGAATACCATGTCGAGACACTGTTCACTGAAAAGGTTGGCCCGGTCTGCCGGCCAGAAAAGCTAGACCAATGGTTTGGCAAAGCCAGAAAGGGTCTGCACTCAACGGCTCCATTGCTGCAGACTATCAGCAGACCTGCAGCTTGGCAGGAATGGGCCGCTGCCAAAGGGCTCAGTCTTTCAGCTATGCAGGTTCAATCTTTCGAGCACTTCTATTTCAGCATCCAAGCAGCGGTTGCAGGACTAGGAGTGGCCATTGGTCCTTGGCATTTGGTGCGTGACGATGTTCATAGCGGTGTGTTGGCCGCACCACTGGGCTTTGTCGAGGACGGTTCACGCTATTGCCTGCTCTCTCCCGCAGCGCTCAAGAATGGCAGCTTGGAAATGGAATTGCTCAAATGGCTGCAGACTGTCGAATGAGCGGGGCTTAGCCGCCTTTCAATAAGCTGTGGGCATTTAACTAATGGAAAAGGGGACGGATTTATCTCTAGAAAATAAATCTGTCCCCTTGTTCCCTTTTCGCAGCACCGCCAATCCCCTGTGGGAGCTGTCGAGCTTTAGCGAGGCTGCGAAAGCGGTGGGTCAGGCGATGAAGATGGTTAAGGGCATCCTCTAAGCGCCCGCCTGATCACCAAATAGCAAAATCTTGATCTGGCCGAGAATCTTCGAAAGGGGCGCATTGCTATCTTTACTGCTTTTCTTCGCGCGGAGCACGACGATGGCACAGATAATCAAAAATAGGCCTATAGGGTCGGCAAGCGTGAAAAGCCACTCAGGCAGTATTGAGATACTTGAGGCAGGGATAAACTTGGCCATGACGACATAGATCGTCGCAAAATAGACCATCATATTGAATGGCCTGAACTGCAATGATAAAAAGCTCTCGTCTGACGAGCGTTCTCGGTATTTTAAGTACTCCCAAAAAGACCATAGAAAAAATATGCTTGTGTAGGTCAAGGCGACGCAATAAAAAGGTTTTGTCGCCAGCACTACGGTGAGCAAGTAGAGGGGCAAGAGTACGATGGTTACAATAAATCGAAGGCTGCCAAGTATTGGGCTTTTCAATACCGACTTATGATAGCCAAACCAACTCAATAGCAGATTCACATAACCGACCATCACCACCAGTAATGTGAAACAGTCAGGGACAGCGCCTTCCTTGACCCACACTAAAATGGTCTCGGCCACGGCAGCAGCGATCATGACTGCAAACATTGGATCGATGAATTGGCCCGTCGAGGGGTCCAGATTCTTTTCGTTCATATCACCCCCTTAACGTTCTGCATCAAACAGGCAAATATGCTTCGCTCATATACTTTGCCGCGGACGTCGTCAGGAAAGTTGACGTTTACAGCCTTGACAAGGGTAAAGTTTGGAGTGACCTGCTCGGTGTAAGTCGCCAAGCTGCAATGCATCTTCTTTAAGCCATTGGCGGGGTCAAAGCTGATGTGCCCGTAGGGTGTTCGCGTATGAAGCCGCTCTAAGTAATAAGCGTCCGAGCTGTCGATATGTATCTTGATAAAGTGACCCCCAGGCTTCAGCACGCGTGCAATCTCATGCAGAACACGCTGTTGATCTTCGTCGCGGGTGAAATGGCAAAGCGAATAAGCATCCATTACAAGATCGTAAGTCCCGTCGCCCCCTGGGATTCCCTCTAGCAGGTCTTGCTTCACAACTTCGACAGCACCTGACAGTCCGGCTTCCTCAACACGCCTACGTGTCAAAGCCACCGCTTTTGGACAGAAGTCCAGAGCGACGACCTGCATACCCAAACTCGCGAGAAAAAGGCTATTACGACCGTTACCGCAACCAAGATCCAAGACCCGTGCAGTGGGGAATTCACAGGTTTTCATCAGCTCGACGAGTGCATGTGCCGGTGCAGCTCTTAGCGATGATGGAATGGTAGGCGCTTGTTCATACTCTCGATCCCATACGTCCTGGGCACAACGCCCGTTCGGCTCAGCAAACTCTATGGTTACGTCTGGGGTGTGGGGAAGGCTCATGTGATATCCCTATCTGCTAACTGCTGGTGGAATGCATATTTATTTTTGCTGCGCGGTTGCGGGTGGGGCAGCCCATACTCAAGCGCTCCCACCGCCGCCTCTCATGCTCAGGGTCGGGGCTTCAACGATCAAGTTTCTGGAAATACTGTGCCTTGGAACCCATCATTGCGCTGGCATCTTAGTCTATAGAGGTCTCCTTGCAGTGTCATTTTGAGCGTTTCGTCTGTGCACAGGTGTGGCTCTCGCAAGTGACGGCTGCGCATAAGCAGCTTCCTTGGTACACCTTGGTTATACGCTTTCCCGTCAAGCCAATTCGCCAAGTCGCTTGATTCACTTGGATTGAAAGAGCAACCCCACAATACTGCGGACTCGCCGCAGCACGGTGGAGTTGCTATGCCAGCGCCTACACGGCCCCGAAACGCACCTCCACCGACAGGCTGCCCTGGTTATCGCTCAGGCCAGCCCCGTAACGCCCGGCCAGGTCGTCATTGATGCACAACTGCAACTCCCCCTGCTGGCCACGCGGCAATTGCGCCTGGTTGCCGACCAGGAACGGCGCGCCGCTGGTGCCGATACGCCCGATCAATGCGCCTTCCGCTTGACCGGGCAAGGTATAGCCGGGCTTGGCGGTCAGGCCTGGGTGGCCCGCCGCACCAACCATGCCGGTGCCCGGGTTGGCCGTCCACTGCCCACCGGTGCACACCGCCAGTTGCCAGCTCTGTCCGTTGATCTGCACGCCGGTGCCCTGCCAGGGGTCTCTGGCCTGCACCTGCACGGTACGCTTGAGCAGGTCGCTGGCGACCACGTCGGCGGCCTGGAAGGTCAGCGCGGTGATGGTCAAGGTCGGGTTGGCGGTGCCGGTGGAGGGGAACACGCCGTCGCCGACCAGGAACAGGTTGGGGTGGTCCCAGCTGCGCTGGTCCTTGTCCACCACCGACTTGTTGCGGTCCGAGCCCATGCGGTAGGTGCCCATCAGGTGGCCAGCGCCGTAGAACGCGTAGTTCTGACCGCCGTGTTCGAACACCGTTTGCGAGCCGGGCTTGAGCTCAGGCTTCAGGTCGGTCAGCTCGGTGGCGCCCATCAGTTTGGTGATGATATGCGTGGCGGCCAGGCGCGCCTGCTTGAAGCCCTCCTTGGTGTAGTCGGACAGTTCGTAGGCGATCTCTGGCCGAGGCAGGCCCAAGCCGTCGGTGAAATGCTTGCTACTCTCCACCCGGCACAGCGCTTCGTCGGGCTCTTTCTCCACCTGCTCAATCAGGAAGCCCAGGCGGAATTGGCGGGTCAGCACGCTGTTGAGCTGCCGCACCAGCGCCTGGCCGGACAACTTGAGCTTGCTGGGGTTAGCGCCGCCTATGTTGGTGCCGTCGATGAAATCGCAGACTGAAGCGTACGGATCATTCGCCGACCAATTCCAGCCCTCGTTCCCGATCTCGATACGCCAGGCGGCACGCTCGCTGCGGAACGGGCCATCGCGCATGTCTTCGATCCCCGAGGTGGATAGTGGCCCACGGAACGGGAACAACGGCTTGCCTTCAGGCATCAGGCCCCAGGCCAGGTACACCGGGTGGTCAGCCAACGACTTGCCGACCTGGCCGCTGCTGTTGGCCACGCCGTTGGGGCTGTGCGGGCCGATGGAGTTAAGCAGCAGCTTGGGCGTTTCGATCGCGTGGGCGGCGATCACGTAGCGCTTGCCCTGAGCCGTGCCGTTCTGTTGCGTGCCGTTGTTCTGGTACTGGATGAAATCGATACCCGTGACCCCATTGGCATCCACCTGCACCTTGCTCGCCACGCACTGATAGAGGATCCGCACGTTACCGGTATCCAGCGCCTTGGCCATGGTCACGGTGGCGTCATACTTGGCCTGGATCGGGCAGATCGGCGTGCAACTGGTGTTGCCGGCGCATACCCGCCGGCCGTTGTCGTCCTGCGAGTTACGCCCGGCTGGCGTTTGCCGCACGTTGAGGGTGAAGCCCTGGTACTGCTTGTCATTGATGGCCTTGCCCACGCCCTGGTCGACCAACGATGGAGGAATGCCGTGCATGCTGTATTGGTAGCCCTGGGGGAAGGTCACGCCCAGGTAAGTCTGCGACGCCACATCGGCGGAGACGCACATCTCTTCCTCGGCGCGGCAGTAGGCGCTCTGCAGGTCGTCGTAGCTGATCGGCCAGTCGACCCCAACCTTGTACACACTCTGCATACGAAAATCGTTGGGCAACAGGCGCAGGGCCGTGCCCATCCAGTGCCACATGGTACCGCCGCCTACCCGCTCGTAGGTGCTGGCGAACAGTTGCGGCCCGTTCTGTACCAGATAGCTCTTCTGCACCTTGTCCTTGTCGTGGCTGCCGGCGGTGATCAAGTCCTGGATAGTCGCTCGCGGTGCGAACTGTTTGGCCGGGGTCTGCTCACTCTGCTCCGGTGGGTAGGGCGACTCGGGCGCCTTGAGCACGGCGGTATAGAAACGCTCCAGGTACTCGCTGCGGTTAGGCGGTATCGCCGGGCCCGACTCGAGCACCAGCACTTTCAAGCCGGCCAGGCCCAGCTGGTAGGCCATGACGCTGCCGGCCATGCCGGCGCCCACGACGATCACGTCGGCGGTTTCGATGTTCTGGGTGTTTAGAGTGCTCATGGCTGCTGCCCTTCCTTGGCGTCGACACCGGTGAATTGCTTGAGGGTCGGTGGCTGCTCGGCCCAGTAGCCGAAGTGGTACTCGCTGTAGCCCATGGGGTGGGATTGAGCGATTTTCCACGCCCAGCTTTCCTTGTAAGCCTGGTCGGAGACCACACGGATGTCACCCTTGTGGGCGGTGCCCTGGTCATAAGGTTGGTACCAGCTGCCCAGCAGCCACAGCTTCATGATCGAGCGGGCGCCCTGGGCGATTTGCGGGTCTGAGTTGCCGAGCACGGTGCTGGCGATTTGCTCAGGCGGTTGGCTCTTGATGCTGGCGTACAGCCCCAGCAGGTTGTTCAACGCTGCGGTACCCATGCCTTGCTGGGCTGTGGCCAAGAACAGCGGCGGCAGTTTGATCGGGTCGAGGGAGGGCGCCAGCAGTTTGGCTGACAGGCCAGTGAGCACGGCGGACAGGTCGACGAAGTCTTGCAGGTTCGGGTCGCTCATGGCATCACTCCTTGGCACCGGTGGATTGGGCACGTTCAAGCAGAAAGGTGAAATCGGCGAAGCTGGTGCGCGGTGACTGGGTCACCCGGGTGGTTGCGTTGTTGTGGCACTCCATGCAACTGGATGAGGCCTGCGGCGTAGTGCCCTGGTTGTAGGTTTCCAGCGTGGCGTTGGCCAGGAAGTTCGGCGCAGGCGTGCCCAGCGGGTTGGTTGGCGACGGCACAAGGCAGTCATCGGCGGGGGCGGTTGGCCATTGAGTGCTGATCAGTTGGTAGTTGGCCCACACCGTACCCTTGAGTGCGCCTTGCCACTGCGCGTTGAGCTGGTGGGTCGCGGGGGTGAGCGGTATTTCTCGCACGATCTGCGAGGGTGTTGCTTTCTTCGACGGGTCCCACGGCCGCGCGGGCGGCTCGTTCACCGGGAGGTTGCTGGCCTGGGCGTTGTAGAACAGGTAGGGGCCCTTGCGCTCGTTCATGGGGGTGGTTTTTTCCGGCACGTTGCGCACGTGCTCGAAGCTGGACCACACCCACTGCGGCGCATCTTTGGTCTTGTGCACGATGTGCAGGCCGACCAGCCCGACCTTCTGCGCGTTGCACGATTCGGGGATCACCGCGCCCTTGCTCGGGTCGGCGTTGCCTGGGGTGTAGACCAGCGCGTCGATGGCGTGGAAGTCCTGCGGGTTGTCGTTGCCGCCGAGTACCTTCCAGGCCGACTTGACCATGATCGCGCCGACCTGCTTAGTCTCCGTCGTGCCGCAGGAGAAGGCGATGCGGTTGTCGGCCTTGGTGAAGAAAGCCTGTTGGCCTTCCTTGCTGTACAGACCATTGTTGACGATGTTGTCGAACATTGGCTGGTTGACCATGATCGCGTTGCGCGTGTAAGTGCCGCTCTGATCCACCAGTGGGCCGGTCTTGAACGGCTGGATGGTCTCGTCGAGCACACCGGCGACCTTGCCCATCTGCTGCAGCACGGGCAGGTCTCCCTTGCCTTGGCAGGCCGGGGGCAGCGGCGCCTTCTGGTTCCAGGCGACAGGCTTCTGGCCTTGGGGCAGGAAAATCTCGTAGCTCTCCTTCCACGACTCCCAAACCGTCTGCCCCGGCGCGCCGATCTGCGCCGAAGTGTTGGCGCTGCCGTCGGCGTTGGCGGGCCAGTTCAGGGCGACGAAGGTCTGCCACGACAGCACGTCGAAATCGTGTTGCAGGTTGTCCAGAGTGAAGGGGGCATTGGCGGTGACGTCGAAGGGGATCGCAGGTGACAGCAGCGGCGGGCTGGCCGCATCGGCCATGGCGAGCACGCTGGTGAAGCTTGCACCCAGGCACGCCAACCGTTTCAAGGTTATTTTCATTATCGTCTCCTCAGCAGATAAAGCGTCGGGACGACGAGGCGTACTGGCCCTTCATGGACCGATAGTTCAGCGTTATCCCTTACGCTAGGCTGAAGGCTAGCCGTTGCGCTAAAACCCTCAGCAATATCCGACTAAAGGTAGGGATAAGCAGGATCGCGCATAAAGTGCGGGCCTTACTCTGAATATCTCCCCACCTGTTTTTTCCAAGGCAAGTACTCCACAAAAACGACGCGGTGGGCTGTCAGCGACTTTGGTTGTTGTCGAAACGGGGAGTAATACAGATATTGGGTAGTGGCCTTGTGCTACCCTTGCTGAGGGCTGCGCCTCGCCTTTGATAAAGCTGCCTTACTCCCTCCTTCTACCCGCGATCTTGGAACGGTGACACGCAATGGATGCCAGCATTCGGACGATTGAACTTTACGGCCACGCACTTGAAACACCGCAAAGCAAGCTTGATACAAACCAGGTCCGGCAAGCATTCTCGACGATTGCTGCGACGTGGTCGCAGAAAATCAATGCCGGCTTTTACGATCTGTTTTCCAACCTGGATAACCTCTACGAAGGCGGCGATGATCTGGCAGACAAGATCCGCATCCAGGCAATAGGCCAAAGTATCAAGCTCACCGTGGCCCACGGGATCTACGATATCGACGAAGAACGCTTCTACGACATGTTCATGCAGCGCTACGACTCATGGGACGAAGACTTCGGCGTATTGGCCGAGCAATACGAAGCCATTGTCGAGCGTTCAGCCGAGGTGGATGCGCATCGCACCAATCGTCGCCGTGGTCGTCGCCAATGGGTAGGCTATGGCTCAGAGAAGGCGGTATACGATGCCGACGCAAAAAACCTGATGTCCAATATTGGTCATGGCGTATTCAACTTGATGGCCAAAGGGGTCAGCGCACTCGGCGACTCGTTCAAGAAAGATGAGATTTTCAAGAGCCCGGCAACGGTCAAGGCTTTTGCAGACGGTGCCAGCAAGATCATTAATGCGGCCTACCTTGCGACCCTCGACGCGATCAATGCCGATTCGCCCGGCAAGTTGCACAGCTATTCAAAGGACGAGATCAGAAAGTCCCAGGCGATTACCGAGAATATTGAAAAAGGCCTGATCCCCGACGAGGCCGTGCTGCCGTCGGCGGTCAAGGCGATCAGCGTTTATCCCTACAACGAGCGTATCTATCCGATCCTGCTACGAAAGTTTGGCGGTGATCAAGGACGACTTGATGGCGTTGTGGAGTACTTCGGCATGGGCGGCCTGCTCAAGGAAAAGCAAGCTCTTATCCAGGAGCAATTGCGCCAGTGCGACCTCAGCACTGTTGAAAGTTTCAGCGCCAGTCGCCCGGACATCGAGCGCTATGCGCAATTTATCAATTATGAACGTTTCGATGAATACTGTGAGCGAGTGATCGAGAAAATCGTGGCGCGCGAGACGCAGGCAAGCGCGCTATCGGTTGTTACACCTGTACTACCAGGCTCAGCGAAACGCGGCGGCTGCGGGTTGACCGTGGCGACTGCCGCCCAAGGTTTCAGGTCCAACGCCGATCACAAGTTCTATGTGGCGCCGGACTTGCCGATGAAGAAGGTCCTGACCTTCGAATCCAAGAACGCGTTGAACATTGCCAAGGACGAGGTTGTGTTCTTCTTCGACGAAACAGTGTTCGGCTCTGGCGACAAGGGCGTACTGGTTGATCTTGAGTACGTATACGTGCGCCTGCAATTCAAGGAGTCGCACCGCGTGGCACTTGCCGATATTGCCGACGTGACCATCAGCGGTCTAATGAATAAAAAGCTGACGATGGTCAAGCGTGACGGAACCAATGTGGATGTGGTGCTGACCCAAAGCAACAAAGGCGCGACTAGCCTCAGCGAGGCCATCCTCGGACTGGTGCGGTTGAGCTAGGCGGCTGTTAGTCGCCTTACAAATTAGTTAAGTGGTTCTACAAGGCACCTGTAGGCGCACGCTGGGTGTTTCCCCATTAGCAATACAAGGACGATGCGCATGACCCTAGGTGATCTCGCTCAGATATTGGAAGACCACTTCAGGCCCAAGGCCCGTGACATCACGCGCTTTGCAGGCACCGGCTACTCGTTTGAAGAGTGGTTCAACTGGGAACAGTTCAGCGCGTTTACCGCTCTAGCGTTCGAGTGCAATCCCAAACCTGGCTACAAGACACACTTTACTGGCCACGCATCTGGCCAATTGGGTGATATCGCGATTTCGGCGAAGGATGGTACAACCTGGTTGGTGGAAACGTCGTTGGTGCATGCCTATACGCAAAATAAATGGAAAGCCAAAATCACAGAAGATCGGGCAAAACTCCAAGGCGCCGTTGCACAAGGGGTTCGCAAGGTTCAGTTGATGTTGCTGTGCAGTGATGTAGAAACAGACCTTCAGACCCAGTGGGCCTACTGGTTTGAGGATATGCCTTTTTGGGCCGCGCCAGACTCGAAAAAAGACTTTAGTGATGGTGAGCAGGGAGAAGTGTGCTTGTTACTCTGGGAGGTGGAGTAACGACCGCAGATGCCGTGCTTTTGGCATGACGGAACAGGTCGAACGCAATCGCCGCTCTCGTCATTCGGCCTTTCATTGAATCTCTGATGGGGGCCGGTGTTAACGATCATCCTTCATACCTTAGAGACGGCCACCCTGGCGCTCAAGTCCGCACAATGGCGCAAGGCGCGGCGGGGGAATCGAATTTTGCTTTCAGGCGCTGCGTGATCGTTTGGGTTTTTCGCGAGCAAGCTCGCTCCTACAGAAGTGCATATTCCGGTGTTATGGTTGGCGCTGACGATGGAGGACTGAACATGACATTGACGGTCGACACCCTGCTCGAATTGGCCATGGCCAACCCTATCAATGCGCAAATCACCGCGCGACTGCCGGATCTGGGTGTGCAGCAGTGCATGCTCACGGCGGGCTGTTTGTTCCAGGCGGTGTGGAACCATCAGGCGAATCTGCCGGCGGCTCAGAGCGTGAAGGACTACGACGTTTTTTACTTTGACGAGGACCTGTCCTACGAGGCGGAAGACGCGGTAATTCGTGCGGCGCAGGGGCTATTCCAAGACCTGGGCGTGAACGTCGAGGTCAGGAATCAGGCGCGGGTTCACCTTTGGTACGGCCAGCGGTTTGGCCGGCCTTACCCGCAGTTGCATTCGGCTCGGCAGGGGGTTGACCGTTACCTGGTGGCGGGTACGTGCATTGCGCTGGAGATTGCCTCGGGCGAGGTGTATGCGCCTTATGGCTTGGAGGATGTGGAGCAGGGGCTGTTGCGTATCAACCCTTTGCATCCGGAGCCGGAGCTGTTTTTGCACAAGGCCAGGAGTTATCAGGCGCGTTGGCCATGGCTCAAGATTGCAGCCCCAATGCTGTAGGAGCGAGCTTGCTCGCGAAAAACGTCAACGATAACGCGTGCCTTCAGATTAAACGCGGCGCCTGTAAGTTTTTCGCGAGCAAGCTCGCTCCTACAGAAGTGCGGCGCCGAGTAGGCCGCCACTTATCACTACCAGCCAGGGCGGCAGTTTCCACACCATCAACGCGACCAGTGCCAGCAACGCCAGGGCGAGGTCGTAGCCGTTGAAGATCGCGCTGGTCCAGACCGGCCGATACAGCGCTGCCAACAGCAGGCCGACCACCGCCGCATTGACACCGGCCAGCGCCGCCTGGGTACGCGGGCTTTTGCGCAGGCTGGCCCAGAAGGGCAAGGCGCCGAAGATCAGCAGGAACGACGGGGCGAAGATCGCCAGCAGCGCTATCACCCCGCCAAGCCAGCCGCTCGGGGCGTGGGTCATGGAGGCGCCGAGGAAGGCGGCGAAGGTGAACAGCGGGCCGGGCACGGCCTGGGTGGCGCCGTAACCGGCGAGGAATACATCGTTGCTGACCCATTGGCTGGGCACCACTTCGGCTTGCAGCAACGGCAGCACCACGTGGCCGCCGCCGAATACCAGTGAGCCGGTGCGGTAGAAGGCGTCTACCAGTGCCAGCGTGGGGTTGGACACCCAGCCGGCGAGGATCGGCAAGCCTATCAGCAACAGCACAAACAGCATCAACCACAGGGCCCCGGCACGGCGGCTGATGGCGATGGGCAGTGCGTCGGGCTCGGCACGGGTCTGGGGCTTGAACAACAGCAGGCCAGCCATGCCAGCGGCGATCATGACCCCGACTTGAGCCCAGGCGGAAGGTGCCAGCAGCACCACGCCTGCGGCAATCAACATCAACGCCACCCGCGAGGCGCCTCGGCACAGGGTGCGCGCCATGCCCCACACGGCTTGGGCCACCACGGCCACGGCGACAACTTTGAGGCCATGCAGCGCGCCGTTGGGCAGGGCGCCGCCGTAGTGGGCCAACCCCAAGGCAAACAGGATCAGGGCGATGGCCGACGGCAGGGTGAACCCGGCCCAGGCCGCCACGGCGCCGCTGTAGCCCGCCCGTGACAGGCCCAGCGCGATGCCGACCTGGCTGCTGGCCGGGCCGGGCAGGAATTGGCACAGGGCAACCAGTTCGGCGTAGCTGCGCTCGCTCAGCCACTGGCGCCGAATGACGAACGCTTCGCGAAAATAACCCAGGTGCGCAATCGGGCCGCCAAAGGAGGTGAGGCCCAGGCGCAGGAAGATCAGAAATACTGACCAGGGGCTGCTACGGTGATCGGCGATAGGGGGCAAGGGTTGCCTCGGGGCGAGCTGTTCAATACAGCGCAGATCGATAGGGTTTCAGCACCTTAACCATTTTTTATGACGCGTAGAAGAGGCCGCCCGCATGTCATTTTTGCGCCCCACATTGAATTTATGGGCGCTGATTTGAGTCACTGAAAGCAGAGCGTTGTTTTCCACCCACTCGACCTCAAGGACCGACCATGACTTTCTTCATCTTCCTGCTTGCCTGCGCCGCTGCCGCCAGTACCGGGGTGATCTTCAAACCGGGCGCCTGGTACGAATCCCTGGTCAAGCCCAGCTTCACCCCGCCCAATTGGCTGTTCCCGGTGGCCTGGACGATCATCTACCTGCTGCTGGCCTGGGCCGGCTACCGCCTGACCCTGATCCCCGGCAGCGAAATAGTGTTGGCCCTGTGGGCGGCGCAGATTGCGTTGAACACGCTGTGGACGCCGGTGTTCTTCGGCGCCCATCGGTTGTTCGCCGGGATGGTGATTATCGTGCTGCTGTGGCTGACCGTGGCAGCGATGGTGCTGCTGGCCGTGCGCCTGGACCTGATTACCGGCCTGATCCTGTTCCCGTATCTGGTGTGGCTGTGCGTGGCCGCGGCGTTGAACTTCTCGATCCTGCGTAATAACCGCTGATGGCCTACCAGCATTGGCCCGCCAGCGAGCCCGAACTGGCGCAGATGCGCCGCTTCAATCAGAAACTGGCGTGGACGCCGCGGTTCAAGATCCGCAACCGCGTCACGCCGCGCCTGATCCAGGCACTGCTGCGCGCCAGCCAGATGTTCAAGAAGGCGCCCGTGGTGGAGCTGAAAAAGGTAGGCACGGTGCCCGTGCGCATCCTGCGCCCCAGCGGCAAGCCCAAAGGCGTGGTGTTGGATATCCACGGCGGTGGCTGGGTGATCGGCAATGCGCAAATGGATGACGACCTGAACCTCGGCATGGTCAACGCCTGCGACGTCGCGGTGGTTTCGGTGGATTACCGGCTGGCGGTCGATACACCGATTGAAGGGCTGCTGGACGACTGCCTGGTGGCGGCGCGTTGGCTGTTGGCCGACTGCCCGGAGTTTGCCGGCCTGCCGGTGATTTTTGTCGGTGAGTCGGCCGGCGGGCACTTGGCGGCGGCCACGTTGTTGGCGCTCAAGCAATGGCCCGAGTTGCTGCAACGGGTGAGCGGGGCCGTGCTGTACTACGGCGTTTACGACCTGACCGGCACACCGAGCGTGCGCACGGCCGGGCCGGACACCTTGTTGTTGGACGGGCCGGGCATGGTCGACGCGCTGCGCCTGCTGACGCCGGGGCTCAGCGACGAAGCGCGCCAGCAGCCGCCGTTGTCGCCCTTGTATGGGGATTTTGACGGGTTGCCGCCTGCGCTGATGTTCGTGGGCGAGTTGGACCCGCTCAAGGATGACACCCTGCTGATCGCCCAACGATGGGCAGGGGTTGAGGCGCACCTGCTGCCGGAGGCGGCTCATGGTTTTATTCATTTTCCGGTGGCGATGGCCGACAGGGTGTTGGCGTACAGCCGCCAGTGGATAACAGGTCGAATCCTTGGCAATGGGCGTTAGCATTCGGGCGGTAAAAGCCGCTGATATTCCCGAGGTGCTGAGCTTCGCTTTGCAGGCTCGCGATGAGCTGTTTCCAACGCTCAGCGCAACCGGAATACCCGATGATCTGGCGCAGTTCGAAGCCGTTTACCTTCAGGGTGGCGGGCAGTTTCTGATTGCCCGTGCCGACGGCCAAATCGTGGCCGCGGTGGGGTATCGGCCTTATGACGGTCGCTTTCCCCAGTTGGACTACCAAGGTTGCAAGACAGTGGAAGTGGTGCGCCTGTATGTGCGCCCGGCGTTCCGTCGCTTGGGCCTGGCGGGCCAGTTATACCGCTCGTTGGAGGCGTTGGCGCGGGACGCGGGTGTGGCAGTGGTTTACCTGCACACCCATCCGTTTCTGCCGGGGGCGATTGATTTCTGGCGGCGGCAGGGCTTCGAGGTGGTGGATGTCGAGGCAGACCCGGTCTGGCACACAACCCATATGCACCGCCTTCTGTAGGAGCGAGCTTGCTCGCGAAAAACGTCAACGATAACGCGTGTTTCCTGGATGAACGCGGCGCCTGTGGGTTTTTCGCGAGCAAGCTCGCTCCTACAGGTTCAGTTTCAGTTGGAGCGCAGGCGCAGGATGTGTGCGCCGTCGAACGGGTCCGTCAGGTAATGCCCCTGCACTCCGAACGTTTCTTGCAAACGCTGCGGCGTCAGCACCTCCAGTGGCGTACCCAGCGCCACCAGCCGCCCGCGATCCAGCACGGCCAGGCGATCGCAGGTCAACGCCTGGTTCAGGTCGTGCAGCGCAATCAGGGTGGTCACCGGCAAGCCTTGCACGCCTTTTAAAATCGCCAGTTGATGCTGGATATCCAAGTGATTGGTCGGCTCGTCCAGCAACAAAATCTGCGGGCGTTGCGCCAGGGCGCGGGCGATGTGCACGCGTTGGCGTTCGCCGCCAGAGAGGCTGCGCCAGGCGCGTTGGCTCAGGTGGGTAGCGTCTACGTCGTGCAGCGCCTGGTGCACGATGGCGTCGTCTTCACGCGACCACGGGCTCAGCGCCGACAGCCACGGCGTGCGGCCTAGCGCCACGGCGTCGAACACGCGGATGGCGTCATCGGTGTCGGCCTGTTGCTCCACCACCGCCAACTGTTGCGCGATGGTGCGGCGCGACAACTCACCGAGCCGCTTGCCACCCAGGCGAACTTCGCCGCTGGCCGGCGGGCGCAAGCCGGCGAGCAGTTTGAGCAGGGTGGACTTGCCCGAACCGTTCGGCCCGACGATGCCCAGGGTTTCGCCCGCCTGCACGTCCAGGTCGATACCGTGCAGTAACTGGGCCTCACGCACCTTAAAACCCAGGCCGCTGCAACTGAGCACGCTCATCGTGCGTTCCTCCGGCCAATCAGGATCAGCGCAAACACCGGTGCGCCCACCAGCGCCGTGACCACCCCAACGGGAATCACTTGGCCCTTGATCAGGGTGCGTGACAGCACATCGGCGGCGATCAGAAACAGCGCGCCGCCCAAGGCACTGGCCGGCAGTAACCGCGAATGCCCGGTGCCGAGCAACAGGCGTGCAGCATGGGGAATCACCAGCCCGACAAAACCAATGGAGCCGACGATGGACACCATCACCGCCGTGACCAAGGCCGCACAGGCCACCAGTACAAATTGCACGCGGCGCACCGGGATGCCCAGGGACGCCGCCGAGTCACTGCCGAAGGTGAACGCATCCAGTGCGCGACGGTGCCACAGGCACACCGCCAGCCCCAGGGCCGCCACCGGCACCGCCAACCACACCGACGGCCAGCGCACGCCGCTGAGGTTACCCAGTAGCCAGAACATAATGCCGCGGGCTTGTTCGGAGCTGGCCGACTTGGTGATGAGGAACGCGGTCAGGGCGTTGAACAATTGCGAGCCGGCGATGCCCGCGAGGATGATCTGCCCGGTGCCGCTGGACGATCCGCTGGCGCGGGCGAGCAGAATCACCAGGGCAAACGCGGCCATGGCGCCGACAAACGCCCCCGCCGATAACGACACCAGCCCGCCGCCCACACCGATCAGCACGACGAGCACGGCACCGGTGGAGGCGCCGGCGCTGATGCCCAACAGGTACGGGTCTGCCAGCGGGTTGCGCAGCAACGATTGCAGGATCACCCCGCAGGTCGCCAGCCCGGCACCGCAGGCTGCGGCTACCAGGGTGCGGGTCAGGCGGTAATTCCACACCACGCCTTCATCGATCGGGTCCAGCGCGTAGCCTGCGGCCCAGAGTTTATTGGCGAGCACCTGCAACACCACCTGCGGTTCGATGGCGGTTTCGCCGATGGCCACGCCAGCGAGCAGGGCGAGCAACAGCAGGGCGAGGGCAAGGAGGGTGCGCATCATTGGCCCAGGTCGTAGCCGTCGATGGCGGTAGCCAGTTGTTCCAGGCCGTCGAACGTACGCAGGCTGGCCTGCAGTGCCAGCGCGTCGAGGATGATGATGCGGTTGTATTTCACCGCGTCCATGTTGCGGGTCACCGGGTCGCTGCGCAGGAAGGTGAGTTTCTTTTCGTGGTCGTCGGCGGGGTAGCGGCGACGGTCCATGCGTGCAATCACCAGGAAGGTGGGGTTGGCCTTGGCGATGGTTTCCCAGCCGACGGCGGGCCATTCTTCATCGGACTGCACCACGTTGTGCAGGCCCAAGGTGTGCAGCATGAATTGCGGCACGCCTTTATGGCCGGCCACATAAGGGTCGCTGGCCATTTCGGCGCTGGAGAACCACACCAGTGCGCTGGCCTGCTTCAAACCTTTGCCTTGGGCGGTAGCGATGGATGTGGCCAGGCGCGCCTTGAGCTCATCGTTCAACTGTTGGCCGCGCGCCTGCACGTCGAAAATCTGCGCAAGCTGCTGGATGCTCTGGTAAATCGTCTCGATGCGAAACGGCTGCAACCGCGTGCCGTCGGCGCCGACCAGGTTGTCCTTGGCCTCGCAGTCGGACGGCAGCACGTAGGTGGGGATCTTCAGCTCATGGAATTGCTCACGGGTGCCGACCACGCCTTGCGGGCCCACCACCCATTCCAGTTCGGCGGCCACCAGTTGCGGGCGCTTGGCGATCACCGCTTCAAAGCTTGGCTCGTTGTTGGCCAGGCGCTCGATGCGGTCGTTCTGCGCTTTGTACTGTGGCAACACGTTGTTGAACCACAGCGACGTGCCTACCACTTTATCGCCCACGCCCAAGGCATAAAGCATCTCGGTGGCGGCCTGGCCGATGCTCACGCTGCGGGCGGGCGCTTGTTGGAAGGTCAGGGTGCTGCCACAGTTTTCCACGGTCAGCGGGTAGTGGCTTGGCGCGGCGTGGGCCAGGGCGCAGGCGCTCAAGCCTGCGATCAGGGCGATAACACGTGGCAGCATGGGGCGATCTCCGAGTGAGCCAGGGGTGCAGCTGGGGAGTTACGGCTCGGAAATACGCCCTGGGACGCTACAGGTGCGCAGGGCCAGGATGTCCTTCCCGGACACCCCGCCGGTTAGTGATGTTGCTGGGCCGGCAGGTCTCCTGACTGATGCGTCATCGCCACGCCCCCGCCTTCCCGGACAAGGTCCAGTGGCATTCAGGGGCAGGCTCAGCACCTACAGTTGCGGGGGCAGTTTCGATTGACGCTTGGGCGGCGTTTCGAATTCCCTATTAGTCCCACGTGGGAACCGGCGCCGGTATGGTAAGCCATCACGCCCTGTAGGAGCGAGCTTGCTCGCGAAGAACTTGAGAACACCGCGGGGTATCAGGCGCCCCTGCGTTATCGTTGACGGTCTTCACGAGCAAGCTCGCTCCTACAGGGGGGAGTGGTTAGAGTCGAATGTCTTGGGGGCCGCGGATCAGGGCTTCGATGCGCGTACCGCTGGCGCGCTCTTCGTTGCTGAAGCCGTCGTAGTCAGCCAGTTGGCCGAAGCGAATGCCGGTCAATTGTTCGATCGCAATCACACTGCGTTGGTAGGTTCTCAGTTGGCCGAACACCAGGTCCAATTGGTCCAGCTCGCGGCGCTGGTCGATCATGTAGGCGCTGGCGGACGGTTTGCCGTCGTCGCTGAGGTAGGCCACCACTTTCCAGAATGCCTGGGGGATTTTTACCCCGCGATACACGCGGTCGTTGTCGCTGAACACCGGGCCGCTGAACACCGTGGCCCGGGCTTTCCAGCGCTGGGTGTTGTCGAGGATATAGTCCTCGAGCTCCAGCCAGGTCTTCTGGTTGAAGCCGCTCATTTGTGGCGAGCAGTTGGTGAAGTGGAAGGTGTCGAGGTTGGCCGTGTTCGCGTCGTCGCCCCAGTTGGGGTCCTGGCGGCGCACCAGGTGGCCACGGTCCAGGCCGTTGCCGGCGTATAGGTCTTCACCGACCTGGGCGTCGGTGGGCAGGCGGCCATCGTAGGCCCAGGTGTCGTTGCTGCGCGTGATGTCCAGGTGCTTGGCGCCGTCGATGTTGACGCCAACATACAGTGCCAGTCGTCGGGTGCGCGACATGGTGATGGAGAAATGCGTGTAGTCCAGGCGCTTGGGTTGCACGTCGCCCACCAATGGCTCGCCAACCGTGGGCCAGGGCACCACGAAGTCGCTGAGGAAATCGTCGGCATAGCCAACGCGGTTTTTGAGGTCCTTGGCCGCTGTGACGCGCGGCGTCGTGGCTCTGGCTTCCAGCAGGGTGGGGCTGGGCGCGATCAACGGTCGCAGGTCGGCAAGCCTGGGGCGGTGCGACAGATCGATTTTGACTGTGCGGGCGGGCATGGGCATGTTCCTTATGGGCCTCGGATAAACACCACTGAAACACAAACTCATGACAATTTGGCCCGGGTGGCGATCCCAGGGCTATCCTGAAAAGCGTTACCCGGACGTTCATCACACGCCAAAAAGGAGCCAGCTCATGTGTGTTCGCCAACCGCGCAATCCGATTTTCTGCCTCATCCCGCCGTACATGCTCGACCAGATCGCACGCCACGGCGACAAAGCCCAACGGGAGGTCGCGTTACGCACGCGTGCCAAGGACAGCACGTTCCGCTCGTTGCGCATGGTCGCCGAACCCGCCAAAAGCCCCGCGCGGATGGCATTGGCGGCGGGCAGCGAAAAACAGCGCTCGATCTACAGCGCCAACAACACCGACAGCCTGCCCGGAAAACTGATCCGTGGCGAAGGGCAGCCCGCCAGTGGCGATGCTGCGGTGGATGAGGCCTATGACGGCCTGGGCGCAACCTTCGACTTTTTCGACCAAGTGTTCGACCGCAATTCCATCGACGACGCGGGCATGGCCCTGGATGCCACTGTGCACTTCGGCCAGGACTACAACAATGCATTCTGGAATTCGACCCAGATGGTGTTTGGCGACGGCGACCAGCAGTTATTCAACCGCTTCACCGTGGCGCTCGATGTCATCGGCCATGAGCTGGCGCACGGCGTCACCGAGGATGAGGCCAAGCTCATGTACTTCAACCAGTCCGGCGCGCTGAACGAGTCGTTGTCGGACGTGTTCGGCTCGTTGATCAAGCAGTACGCGTTAAAGCAAAAGGCCGAGGACGCCGACTGGTTGATCGGCAAGGGGCTATTTACCAAAAAGATCAAAGGCACCGCCCTGCGCTCGATGAAAGCGCCTGGCACCGCCTTTGATGACAAGCTGTTGGGCAAAGACCCGCAGCCGGGGCACATGGATGATTTTGTACAGACTTACGAGGACAATGGTGGGGTGCATATCAATTCCGGCATTCCCAACCATGCGTTCTACCAGGTGGCGATCAATATAGGCGGGTTCGCCTGGGAGCGTGCCGGGCGTATCTGGTACGACGCACTGCGTGATTCGCGGTTGCGGCCCAACTCCGGGTTTTTGCGTTTTGCGCGCATCACCCACGATATTGCCGGCCAGCTTTATGGCGTGAACAAGGATGAACAGAAGGCGGTCAAGGCAGGCTGGAAAGCGGTGGGCATAAACGTTTGACGAAGCCGCCTGGGCGGCGAGGAACAGCCATGCGAATTTCAATCAAGGAAAGCGGCGGGGCGGCGTATTTTCCGGGGCTGGCCAAGCCGCGTACGGTGGAACTGGACTCGCTGCCCGAACCCGACCAGCAGGAGTTGCGGCAACTGATCGAAGCTGCCGATTTTTTCAAGTTGCCACAAAGTACCGATCCCGAGCCTGGCAACCCAGGCCGGGTGCATTACACCCTGACAGTCGCGGAGGGCAAGCGCGAGCACACGGTTTGTGTGCTCGCGCCGGTGAATCCCCCGGCACTGGACGGGTTGGTGCAGTGCGTGCGGCGGCACATAAATTGTTGAAGCGCGCCAAGGCTGATTTGTGGCTCTTGGCGAGCTACTTACGATCGAGCCACACCGTCTGCGCATTGCAAAACTCGCGTACGCCGAAGTGCGACAGCTCGCGGCCGAACCCGCTCTTCTTCACGCCGCCAAATGCCACCCGAGGGTCTGAGACGCTGAACGAGTTGACGAAGACCCCACCGGTTTCCAACTGATCGGCGATACCCCGCGCCTTTGCCGCGTCGCTGGTAAAGATGCTCGCAGTCAGGCCAAACTCGCTGTCATTGGCCAGGGAGACGGCGTGCTCGGCATCGCGGGCGGTGATGATCGACGCCACGGGGCCGAACAGCTCCTGTTTGAACGAGGTCATCTGGTCGGTGACGTTCGCTAACACAGTCGGCTCGTAGTAATTGCCTGCACCGGCGACTTTGTTACCGCCCAGCAATAGGGTGGCGCCTTCTTCCAGCGTGGCCTGCACCTGGCCATGCAGCTCGTCGCGCAGGTCGAAGCGGGCCATCGGGCCCACATAGGTGTTGGCTGACGCTGGGTCGCCCATCACCAGGGCGCGGCTGGCTTCAATGAATTTGGCGGTGAAGGCGTCCACCACGCCGGCCTCGATGATCAGGCGCTTGGCGGCGGCGCAGACTTGGCCGCTGTTCTGGAACCGGCCGATCACGGCGGCTTGCACAGCGGCGTCGAGGTCGGCGTCGTTGAGCACGATAAAGGGGTCGGAGCCGCCCAGTTCCAGTACACACTTCTTCAAGGCGGCGCCGGCCTGGGAGCCGATAGCGATGCCGGCGCGCACGCTGCCGGTGAGCGTCACGGCGGCGATGCGTGGGTCGGCGATGGCGGTGGAAACGCCCTCCTGGGTCACGTTGATCACTTCGAATACGCCTTCAGCGAAACCGGCTTTACGCAGCGCCCGCTGGATCAGATACGCGCTGCCCATCACGTTGGGCGCATGTTTGAGCACATAGGTGTTGCCGGCAAGCAGGGTCGGCACCGCGCCGCGCAGCACTTGCCACACCGGGAAGTTCCACGGCATCACCGCGAGGATCGGGCCCAGTGGGCGGTATTCGATGTGCGCGGTGCCGTTGTCCACCAGAGTGGGTTCCGGAGCAAGCATGGCCGGGCCGTGGGCGGCGTACCACTCGCTCAGTTGCGCGCACTTTTCGATTTCGGCGCGGGCCTGGGCGATGGGTTTGCCCATTTCCTGGGTGATCATTTGCGCCATGTGTTCAGCTTGCTCACGCAGGGCGGCGGCCAGGGCCAGCAGGTATTCGGCGCGCTGGCTTACCGAAGTGTGGCGCCAGGTACGGAAGGCCTCGGTCGCGCGGGTGAGGGCGGCATCCAGTTGTTCTGCGCTTTCGTAGGGGTAGCTGCCGACTGTCTCGCCGTTGGCGGGGTTGATCGACAGGGCGTGGGTCTGGTGGGAAATAGGGGTGTTCATGGCACCGTCCGGCTGAATGAGTGGAATGGGGCCAGCGTACGGGGCTGTATCTTTTCTGGAAACTGAATAATATTAAGCAATGCGTTCACGAATGGAGAATGACTTGGATCTGGTGCAACTGGAAATTTTCAAGGCCGTTGCCGAGCAAGGCAGCATCAGCGCTGCCGCGCAGTTGATTCATCGCGTGCCGTCAAACCTCACCACGCGCATCAAGCAACTGGAGCAGGACCTGGGCGTGGAGTTGTTTATCCGCGAGAAAAGCCGCCTGCGCCTGTCGCCGGCCGGGTGGAATTTCCTCGGCTATACGCGGCGCATTCTCGACCTGGTGCAAGAAGCCCGTGCGACGGTGGCGGGGGAGGAGCCTCAAGGCGCATTTGCCCTGGGCTCGCTGGAAAGCACGGCGGCGGTGCGTATCCCGGCGTTACTGGCGGCGTATAACCAGCAATACACCAAGGTCGAGCTGGACCTGAGCACCGGCCCCTCGGGCACCATGATCGAAGGCGTGCTGTCGGGCCGGCTGACGGCGGCCTTTGTCGATGGGCCAGTGCTGCATTCCACGCTAGAGGGTGTGGCAGTGTTCGAGGAGGAGATGGTGGTGATTGCACCGCTGCATCACGCGCCGATCACCCGTGGCCAGGAGGTGAATGGCGAGAACATCTATACGTTTCGCTCCAACTGCTCGTACCGGCATCACTTCGAACGCTGGTTCTCACAGGATGGCGCGGTGCCGGGCAGGATCTTCGAGATCGAGTCGTACCACGGCATGTTGGCGTGTGTCAGCGCCGGGGCCGGGCTGGCGCTGATGCCACGCAGCATGCTGGAGAGTATGCCGGGGTGTGCGGCGGTGAGCGTGTGGCCGCTGCCCGACAGCTTCCGCCTGCTCAATACCTGGCTGATCTGGCGCCGGGGCACGGTGTCGCAGAGCTTGAATAGTTTCGTAAAGCTACTGGAAGAGCGCGGGTTTTGTAGGAGCGAGCTTGCTCGCGAAGACCGTTAACGATAACGCGGGCATTCTGGATGAACGCGGTGCCTTTGGGGTTTTCGCGAGCAAGCTCGCTCCTACAGGAAAGGTGGGGTCAGCCACCAAATTGCAGGGTGCCCATCGCCAGTTTGGCCATGATCGCCGTTGCACCCAACTGCACCAGCCACAAGGCCAGCCCACCCAGAAATACCCCCAGCGCCACTTGCAGCACCAGGCTCTTCTGGCGCTTGGCTTGCGGTGCGCGTGGGGCGTAGTCGTGCAGTTCGTCGCGGTCGGCGCGCAGGTCCAGGTCGTCGTTTCTCATAAAGCTCTCACAGCAAGGGGGCAGTCGGTGTTCAGTCTAGTGTGTTCGCCAATAAAAAGGGGGAAGCCCATGGCTTCCCCCTTCGTATAACGCTTGCCGGCTTACAGCACCTCGACAATCGCCTTGGTCACTGCACCAATGTTCGACTGGTTCAGCGCCGCTACGCAGATGCGACCGGTATCCAGTGCATAGATGCCGAACTCGGTACGCAGGCGGGTGACTTGCTCAACGCTCAAACCGGAGTAGGAGAACATCCCACGCTGGCGACCGACGAAGCTGAAGTCATGGCCTGGCGCAGCCTTGGCCAGTTCGGCCACCATCTGCTCGCGCATACCGCGAATGCGCAGGCGCATCTCGGCCAGCTCGGCTTCCCACTGGGCGCGCAGCTCAGGGTTGTTCAACACGGCGGCAACGATGGCTGCGCCGTGGGTGGGCGGGTTGGAGTAGTTGGTGCGGATCACACGCTTGACCTGGGACAGGATGCGCGCGCTTTCTTCCTTGGACTCGCTGACGATCGACAGCGCGCCCACGCGTTCGCCGTACAGCGAGAACGACTTGGAGAACGAGCTGGACACAAAGAAGGTCAGGCCCGATTCCGCGAACAGGCGCACCGCGGCGGCGTCTTCGTGGATGCCGTCGCCGAAGCCCTGGTAGGCCATGTCGAGGAATGGCACCAGGTTCTTGGCCTTGACCACGTCCAGCACGTCTTGCCAGTCGGCCGGGCTGAGGTCCACGCCGGTCGGGTTATGGCAGCAGGCGTGCAGCACCACGATGGACTGTGGCGGCAGGGCGTTGAGGTCTTCGAGCAGGCCGGCACGGTTCACGTCGTGGGTGGCGGCGTCGTAGTAGCGGTAGGTCTGTACCGGGAAACCGGCTTTTTCAAACAGCGCCTGGTGGTTTTCCCAGCTCGGGTCGCTGATGGCGACGACGGCGTTGGGCAGCAGTTGCTTGAGGAAGTCGGCGCCGATTTTCAGCGCGCCCGTGCCGCCCACGGCCTGGGCAGTAATCACACGGCCTTCGCTCAACAGCGGCGACTCAGCGCCAAACAGCAGCTTTTGCACGGCCTGGTCGTACGCCACGATGCCGTCGATCGGCAAGTAGCCACGGGCGGCATGTTGCGCCACACGAATGGCTTCCGCTTCGGCAACGGCACGCAAGAGTGGAATCTTCCCCTCCTCGTTGCAGTAAACGCCCACGCCAAGGTTCACCTTGGTGGTTCGTGTATCGGCGTTGAATGCTTCGTTGAGGCCCAGGATTGGATCGCGTGGTGCCATTTCGACAGCGGAGAACAGGCTCATTTTTGCGGCAGCTCTATGGGGGGTAGGAGGGACGTGTCGCGCTCCAGCCGAATGCACTAGAGCGGTGCACAAACGGGGAGCTAGTATAGAGGCCATCACGGCTGAGAGCGACAACGGAAACGGCTTTTCGGCCATGTTTTTCGGTTTATTTGCTGACCGTTAGTCTTATTGCAACATTGGCGAGAAAGGTCGTGTGGGACGACGGCCTTGAAACCCGTCACATTCGACACCACTTCTACAGCTATCATGGTTTTTTCCTGCAACCTGCGATGATTATTCGCGGGTTGCTGAGCTATTTCGTCCCTGGCGGTGTCGAGTCTGGGGTGACTTCACGAGGTACGTTATGTCGGATTTCCAGCTCGTTACCCGTTTTGAACCCGCCGGCGACCAACCGGAAGCCATTCGTCAGATGGTCGAAGGCATCGAAGCCGGCCTGGCGCACCAGACGCTGCTTGGGGTGACCGGTTCCGGCAAGACCTTCAGCATCGCCAACGTGATCGCCCAGACCAACCGCCCAACCCTGGTGCTGGCGCCGAACAAAACCCTGGCGGCGCAGCTCTATGGCGAGTTCAAGGCGTTCTTTCCCAATAACGCGGTGGAGTACTTCGTTTCCTACTACGACTACTACCAGCCCGAAGCCTATGTGCCGTCCTCCGATACTTTTATCGAGAAGGATGCGTCGATCAACGACCACATCGAGCAGATGCGCCTGTCGGCCACCAAGGCGTTGCTTGAGCGCAAGGACGCGATCATCGTTACCACGGTGTCGTGCATCTACGGCTTGGGCAGCCCGGAAACCTATTTGAAAATGGTGCTGCACGTCGACCGTGGCGACAAACTCGACCAGCGCGAACTGTTGCGCCGCCTGGCGAGCCTGCAGTACACCCGTAACGACATGGATTTTGCCCGCGCCACCTTCCGGGTGCGCGGCGATGTGATCGACATCTACCCGGCCGAATCCGACCTGGAAGCCATCCGCATCGAACTGTTCGATGATGAAGTCGAAAGCCTGTCAGCCTTCGACCCGTTGACCGGTGAAGTGATCCGCAAGCTGCCACGCTTCACCTTCTACCCCAAAAGCCACTACGTGACCCCGCGTGAAACCCTGATGGGCGCCATCGAGGGCATCAAGGTCGAGCTGGCCGAGCGCCTGGAATACCTGCGCTCCAACAATAAGCTGGTGGAAGCCCAGCGCCTGGAGCAGCGCACCCGCTTCGACCTGGAGATGATCCTGGAGCTGGGCTACTGCAACGGCATCGAAAACTACTCGCGCTACCTGTCGGGCCGTGATTCCGGGGCGCCGCCACCGACGCTCTATGACTACCTGCCACCGGACGCCTTGCTGGTGATCGACGAATCCCACGTCAGCGTGCCGCAGGTGGGCGCCATGTATAAGGGCGACCGTTCGCGCAAGGAAACCCTGGTGGAGTACGGTTTCCGCCTGCCGTCGGCGCTGGACAACCGGCCGATGCGCTTTGACGAGTGGGAAGCCATCAGCCCGCAGACCATCTTCGTCTCTGCTACGCCCGGCAACTATGAAGCCGAGCACGCGGGCCGCGTTATCGAGCAACTGGTGCGACCCACAGGCCTGGTGGACCCGGAAATCGAAATTCGCCCGGCGCTGACCCAGGTCGACGACTTGCTGTCGGAGATCAACAAGCGCGTGGCCCTGGAAGAGCGGGTGCTGGTCACCACCCTGACCAAGCGCATGTCCGAAGACTTGACCGACTACCTGGCCGACCACGGCGTGCGCGTGCGTTACCTGCACTCGGACATCGACACCGTGGAGCGCGTGGAAATCATCCGCGACCTGCGCCTGGGCACCTTTGATGTGTTGGTGGGGATCAACCTGCTGCGCGAAGGCCTGGACATGCCGGAAGTGTCGCTGGTGGCGATTCTGGACGCAGACAAGGAGGGTTTCCTGCGCTCCGAGCGTTCGTTGATCCAGACCATCGGCCGAGCGGCGCGTAACCTCAATGGCCGCGCGATTCTTTATGCGGACCGAATCACCGGCTCCATGGAGCGGGCGATTGGCGAGACCCAGCGTCGTCGCGACAAGCAGATCGCGTTCAACCTGGAACACGGCATTACCCCCAAAGGCGTGTTCAAGGACGTTGCCGACATCATGGAGGGCGCCACCGTGCCCGGCTCGCGCAGCAAGAAGCGCAAGGGCATGGCCAAGGCCGCCGAAGAGAGCGCCAAGTACGAGAACGAACTGCGCTCGCCGAGTGAGATCACCAAGCGGATTCGACAGCTGGAAGAGAAGATGTACCAGTTGGCGCGGGATCTGGAGTTTGAAGCGGCGGCGCAGACGCGCGATGAGATTGGCAAGTTGCGTGAGCGCCTGTTGGCCGTATAAACCCACCCACTGTAGGAGCGAGCTTGCTCGCGAAAATCGTCAACGATAACGCGGGCCTCCTGGCTAAACGTGGTGTCCTTGCGTTCTTCGCGAGCAAGCTCGCTCCTACAATAAGGCGCTTTGGGCTGTTACCATTCGCCCCTTGTTTGAATTTTCAGTTATATCGCCCATTCGAGACCTGCCATGACCACCGTCCGCACGCGCATTGCGCCATCGCCCACTGGGGATCCCCACGTCGGTACTGCTTACATCGCCCTGTTCAACTACTGCTTTGCCAAGCAGCATGGCGGTGAGTTCATCCTGCGGATCGAAGACACCGATCAACTGCGCTCCACCCGTGAGTCCGAACAGCAGATTTTCGATGCCCTGCGCTGGTTGGGCATTACCTGGGCGGAAGGCCCGGACGTGGGCGGCCCGCACGGCCCGTATCGCCAGAGCGAGCGCAGCGACATCTACAAGCAGTACACCCAGCAACTGGTCGATATGGGCCATGCCTTCCCGTGCTTCTGCACGGCTGAAGAGCTGGACCAGATGCGCGCCGAGCAACAGGCCCGTGGCCAGACCCCGCGCTACGATGGCCGTGCGCTGCTGTTGTCCAAGGAAGAAGTGGCTGCGCGCCTGGCCGCCGGTGAGCCTCACGTCATCCGTATGAAGGTGCCAAGCGAAGGCGTGTGCGTGGTACCGGACATGCTGCGCGGTGACGTCGAGATCCCGTGGGACCGCATGGACATGCAGGTGCTGATGAAGACCGACGGCTTGCCGACGTACTTCCTGGCCAACGTGGTCGATGACCACCTGATGGGCATCACCCATGTGCTGCGCGGCGAAGAGTGGCTGCCATCGGCACCCAAGCTCATCCTGCTGTACGAATACTTTGGCTGGGAGCAACCGCAGCTGTGCTACATGCCGCTGTTGCGTAACCCGGACAAGAGCAAGCTGTCCAAGCGCAAGAACCCCACGTCGGTGACGTTCTACGAGCGCATGGGCTTTATGCCCGAGGCGATGCTCAACTACCTGGGCCGCATGGGCTGGTCGATGCCGGACGAGCGCGAGAAGTTCTCGCTGCAGGAAATGGTCGACAACTTCGACCTGTCCCGCGTCTCCCTCGGCGGGCCGATCTTCGATATCGAGAAACTCTCGTGGCTCAACGGCCAGTGGCTGCGTGACCTGCCGGTGGAGGAGTTTGCCAGCCGCGTGCAGCAGTGGGCGTTGAACCCCGAGTACATGATGAAGATCGCGCCGCTGGTGCAGGGCAGGGTGGAGACCTTCAGCCAGGTCGCACCCTTGGCCAGTTTCTTCTTTGCTGGCGGCGTGAATCCCGATCCCAAGCTGTTCGAGTCCAAGAAGCTTTCCGGTGACCAGGTTCGCCAGCTGATGCAGTTGATCCTGTGGAAGCTTGAAAGCCTGCGTCAGTGGGAGAAGGATGCGATCACCGCGACCATCCAGGCGGTGGTCGAATCCCTGGAGCTCAAGCTGCGTGACGCCATGCCGCTGATGTTTGCCGCAATCACCGGGCAGGCCAGTTCGGTGTCGGTGCTCGATGCGATGGAAATTCTCGGCCCGGACCTGACCCGTTTCCGCCTGCGCCAAGCCCTTGATTTGCTTGGTGGTGTATCGAAGAAAGAAAACAAGGAATGGGAAAAGCTGCTGGGCGCTATCGCTTAAGCAGGCCGCTTGCGGCACGAAACCCCGGTTTTCCGGGGTTTCGTCGGTAAGTGATTGTTATCCCGGCAAAAAATTTTGGAAATTGTTGAAAATAAATTTGACACGTTTCCAAACCGCCATTAAGATTCGCCCCGTCCTCACCGATGAGGGGCTATAGCTCAGCTGGGAGAGCGCTTGCATGGCATGCAAGAGGTCAACGGTTCGATCCCGTTTAGCTCCACCAATTTACAGGTTCAAGGTTCCGGCCACACCGTCCTTGAATTGATCAGGTCTCAGCTCTGATCAGATGTACAGAAGGTTTTGTCCCCTTCGTCTAGTGGCCTAGGACACCGCCCTTTCACGGCGGTAACAGGGGTTCGAGTCCCCTAGGGGACGCCAGTTTCAACAAGCAGCTCGAAAGGTCTGCTGCGTCGCGAGACGAAAAATCCGGGGCTATAGCTCAGCTGGGAGAGCGCTTGCATGGCATGCAAGAGGTCAACGGTTCGATCCCGTTTAGCTCCACCAATTTTACAGGTTCAAGGTTCCGGCCACACCGTCCTTGAATCGATCAGTTCTCAGCGCTGATCAGTTGTATAGAAGGTTTGTGTCCCCTTCGTCTAGTGGCCTAGGACACCGCCCTTTCACGGCGGTAACAGGGGTTCGAGTCCCCTAGGGGACGCCACGATTACCCGCTCTGCGGGATTTTTAAGGGTCATTCAATTATTGAATGGCCCTTTTGTTTGTCTGGCGTTTGGCCAATTCCCTCCTTTATCACCCATTTTTCTGTTCTGACCGGCGGTCGTGCTTGTCGCTTGCCAAATATTATTATGGTAATAATATTCAACCCATGAAAGACGGAGGCTTCGATGAGCGATAAAAAAGCGCAAACCCGCGAACGTATTTTGCAGGCCGCCAGCGCGGCGTTGATCCAGCGTGGCCCGGCTGAACCCAGTGTGGGCGAAGTGATGGGGGCGGCGGGGCTGACGGTCGGAGGCTTCTACGCGCATTTTGAAAGCAAAGACGCCTTGATGCTGGAAGCGTTCAACCAGTTACTGGCGCAGCGCCGCGCCTCCATCGATGACTTGGACGAACAGCTGACCGGCGAAGAGCGCCGCACGCTGGTCGCCGCGTTTTACCTGTCACGCAAGCACCGCGACTCCACGACCCAGGCCTGCCCGTTGCCCGCGACAGTGGGGGAGATGGGGCGCTTGCCGGACGCTTTTCGCGAGGTCTTGAACGAACACGTCGAGTTGATGGCCGCGCAATTGGCCAGCAGCCCAGAAGAGATCGACAAGGCCCTGGCGGACATGGCCTTGATGGTAGGAGGGCTGACCCTGGCGCGGGCGCTGGGGCCGGGCGAGTTATCGGATCGGGTGATACGTGCGGCCAAGTCGGCGGTACGCTAAAAAGGGGACGCAAGATGGGCGCATTGACCTGGGTTCGTGGTTTCAATGGCACGGTGGGGCGCCTTGCGCCGCATGCGGTCGCCAGCAAGATGCGTCGCACCTTCATGACCCCGCGCGATCTGCCGCCGCGTGACTGGGAGCTGCCGTTGTTGGCGCAATCGGAGCGCATCACTCTGCGTTTCGGCCTGTCGGCGTTGCGGTGGGGGCATGGCCCGGCGGTGCTGCTGATGCATGGCTGGGAAGGCCGGCCCACTCAGTTCGCCAGTTTGATCACAGCGTTGGTCGACAACGGCTATTCGGTAATTGCCCTGGACGGTCCCGCCCACGGCCGTTCACCAGGGCGTGAAGCCCATGTGCTGCTGTTTGCCCGCGCCATGCTTGAGGCGGCGGCCGAGCTGCCGCCGCTGTATGCGGTGGTCGGCCATTCCATGGGCGGCGCCAGTGCGATGCTGGCGGTGCAGTTGGGGTTGCGTACACAGGCACTGGTGAGTATTGCCGCACCGTCGCGCTTTCTGGATGTGCTGCGTGGGTTCACCCGCATGGTCGGCTTGCCACCACGGGCGCGCTCAGCCTTTATCCAAGAGGTGGAGTTGAGCATGGGCATGCCGCTCAAGCATCTGGACGTGGCCCACTACCAACTGAATATTCCCGGCCTGATCGTGCACGCCGAAGACGACACCTTTGTTCCGGTCAGGGCGGCTCAAGCCATTCACGAAGCCTGGTTCGACAGCCGCCTGCTGCGCCTGGAGCAGGGCGGCCACCAGACAGTGCTCGCCGACCCGCAGGTGATCGACGCTGTACTCGCCCTATTGGCCGGCTGCCGTCTACAGGAGCGCCAGAGCGCCTGATACACTGCCCCGCCGACATCAATCGACTGGAGCAAGGCATGGGCTGGGATTTGGCAACGCCGTTCATCATCGATCTGCAGGTTGCGGCTGAGGACATCGACGGCCTGGGGCACGCCAATAATGCGGTGTACGTCTCATGGCTGGAGCGTTGTGCCTGGCGCCATTCCCAGCGCCTGGGGCTGGACCTCACCGAGTATCGCCGCCTGGACCGCGCCATGGCCGTGGTGCGCCATGAGATCGACTACCTGGCAGCAGGCTATGAGGGCGATGAGTTACAACTGGCCACCTGGATCGTCGATTGGGACCAACGGCTGAAAATGACCCGTCGTTTCCAGCTGGTACGCCCCCGCGACGGCGCGACCCTACTGCGTGCGCAAACAACCTTCGTGTGCATTGAGTTGTCCAGCGGCAAGCCCAAGCGCATGCCCGCCGAGTTTATTGACGGTTACGGCCCCGCCCTGACAGGGGGTTAACGGTTGCCGCTGGAAACCCAGTAAACTGCGCCACGATTTTTGTTGAGTGTTTTCCATGCAAATTGCTTTGGCGCCCATGGAGGGGTTGGTCGACAACATCCTGCGGGACGTGTTGACCCACGTGGGCGGTATCGACTGGTGTGTGACCGAATTTATCCGTGTTAACGACCGCCTGCTCACGCCTGCCTATTTCCACAAGCTCGCGCCTGAACTGCTGCACGGTGCCCACACGGCGGCCGGTGTGCCGTTGCGGGTGCAATTGCTCGGTTCCGATCCGGTGTGCCTGGCGGAAAATGCCGCCCTGGCCTGTGAGTTGGGCTCTGAGGTCATCGACCTGAACTTCGGTTGCCCGGCCAAGACCGTGAATAAATCCCGAGGTGGCGCGGTGCTGCTCAAGGAGCCTGAGCTGCTCAACCAGATCGTCGAGCACGTGCGTCGCGCCGTACCCGCGCATATTCCCGTGACCGCCAAGATGCGTCTGGGCTTCGACAGCCCGGATGGCGCGCTGGTGTGCGCCACGGCCCTGGCCGAGGGCGGCGCGGCGCATATTGTGGTGCATGCGCGCACCAAGGCCGATGGCTACAAGCCGCCGGCCCATTGGGAGTGGATCCCGCGGGTGCAGGACGTGGTCAAGGTGCCGGTGTTTGCCAATGGCGATATCTGGAGCGTCGAAGACTGGAAGCGCTGCCGCGAAATCAGCGGTGCCGAAGACATCATGCTGGGCCGTGGCCTGGTAGCGCGGCCCGATCTGGCACGGCAGATTGTGGCGGCCAAAGCCGGCGAAGAGGTAGTCGAGATGACCTGGGCGCAGATGCAGCCGATGCTTCAGGAGTTCTGGCGCCAGTCGGTGGCGCAACTCACGGAAAAGCAGGCGCCTGGCCGCTTGAAGCAATGGCTGGCGATGCTCACGCGCAACTACCCGGAGGCAGTGGAGTTGTTCACCGCCCTGCGCCGCGAGACGGACTTGAACCAAGTCAGCCGCCTGCTGGGTATGCCGCATCCAGCAGCCGCCTGAACCCCTCGATCGGCAACGGTCGGCTGTGCAAATACCCCTGGAATAAATGGCAGCCCAGCTTTTGCAGGAATGCCAACTGCTCCAGGGTTTCCACCCCCTCGGCGATGACTTCCAGGTTCAAGCTGCGCGCCATCGCCACAATGGCGCGGATGATTTCTGCATCATTGGGGTCGTGGGTCGCATCGCGCACGAACGACTGATCAATCTTCAGCGCGTCCACCGGCAGGCGCTTGAGGTAGGTCAAGGATGAGTAGCCGGTGCCGAAATCATCCATCGCAAAGCTCACGCCAAGTTTTTTCAGGCGGCGCATCTTCACCACGGTGTCGTCCAGGTTCTGGATCACGATGCCTTCGGTAATTTCCAGTTTCAGCAGGCTGAACGGCAGGCCGTGTTGCTTGAGGCTGTGCTCCACCCGTTCCACAAAGTCGTTCTGGCGAAACTGCCGGGGGCTGATGTTCACGCACAGGCTGAAATTGAGTGGGTCCACCAGGCCGTCGGCAATCAACTGGGCGAAGGCGCCGCAGGCTTCATCGAGAATCCAGGTGCCGACCTCCAGGATCAGGCCGCTGTCTTCCAATACCTTGATAAATTCCGCCGGCGACTGCGCGCCCAACTGAGGATGCTGCCAGCGCACCAGGGCTTCGGCGCCGACTATCCTGTTGCCGCGCGCATCTACCTGGGGTTGGTAATGCACGCTGAATTCGCCGCGTGACAAGGCCAGGCGCAAGTCGGTCTCCATGCGCAGGCGCTCGCTGGCGGTTTTTTGCATGCTGTTGTGGAACATCTGCGTGGTGTTGCGCCCGGAGTCCTTGGCGCGGTACAGGGCGATGTCGGCACGCTTGAGCAGATCGGCGGGTGTGATGCCGTGGTCGGGGATCAACGCCACGCCGATGCTCGGCGTGACCTGCAGCCGATGGCCGTCGAGAAACATCGGTTCCGAAAGCAATTCGCGCAGGGTATCGGCCAGCGCTTGCACCTGGCTGCTGACCGTCTGGCGGGTGCCCTCCAGGCCGCTGAGCAATACTACAAACTCATCGCCGCCCAGGCGCGCCACGGTGTCCTCCATGCGCACGCTAGCCTCCAGGCGCGCGGTGACGATTTTCAGCACGGTGTCGCCAACGGGGTGGCCGAGGGAGTCGTTGATGTGCTTGAAGTGGTCCAGGTCCAGAAACAGCAGGGCGCCGCGCAGGTTGTGGCGCTTGAGCAGG
Organism: Pseudomonas salmasensis; assembly: GCF_014268375.2. Lineage (NCBI taxonomy): Bacteria > Pseudomonadati > Pseudomonadota > Gammaproteobacteria > Pseudomonadales > Pseudomonadaceae > Pseudomonas > Pseudomonas salmasensis. Next base: position 1,418,742 of record NZ_CP077083.1, on the reverse strand, counting down.
GCGATCTGCTGGCTCAGGCGGTCCATCAACAGTGCGCGGTTCGGCAGGTTGGTCAGCGGGTCGTGATAGGCCAGGTGACGGATCTGCGCCTGGGCGTTCTTCAATAGGCTCACATCCCGCGCGGTCAGCAGCAGGCAGGGGGTTTCATTCAGGGTGATCGGCTCTACCGAGACCTCCACCGCCAGCACCTCGTTACGCTTGTTGCGCCAGAGCATTTCCAGGTGGTGAATGCGCCCCTTGATCTGCAACTCGGCCAACAGTGCGGTGCGCTGGTTCTCGTCGGCCCAAATGCCGATCTGGTACAGGGTCAGGCCGATGGTCTCTTCGGTGCGATAACCGGTCAGGCGGCAAAAGCCGTCGTTGACCTCTACATAACGGCCGGTGTCGCGTTCGGTGATGGAGATCGCATCGGGGCTGGAGTGGAACGCCTTGGCGAACTTCTCTTCACTGGCCTTGAGTGCGGCTTCCGAGCGTTGCTGCTGGGTGATATCGCGCAGCGTAGTGACGATGCACGGCTGGTCGCTGACTTTGATCAAGCGGCTGGAAATCATGCAGGTCAGGCTTTGGCCGTCCTTGTGATGCACCACGATCGCCACATTGCTCAGGGCCTGTTCGCGTATCACCTGCTCGATGCGCTGCAGGCGCTTGCTGGAATCGTCCCACAGGCCGATTTGTTCGGCGCTTTTGTCGAGCACTTCGGCGGCTGTAAAGCCAAACGTCTGGGTAAACGCCGGGTTGATCTCGATAAACGCGCCGCTCTCCAGGCAGGTGACGCAGATCGGGTCGGGGCTGGCCTGGAACAGGCTGGCGAACTTTTCCTCCGAGGCGGTCAGCCGTTGCTCGCGCTCGACCTGGTCGGTGATGTCCAGCAAGGTGCCGGCCATGCGCAGGGGCTTGCCCGACTCATCGCGATACAGGCGTGCGCGGCTCTCCAGGTAGCGCGGGCTGCCGTCTTCCATTTGCACGCGATAGGTCAGCTGATAGTTGCCGTCCGGGCCTTCGCGCAAACTGCGGTAAGCATGGCGCATGCCCTCGCGGTCCTCATCGGACATGCCTTCAAAAAACGCTTCGAAAGACTCATGAAACGGCGCTGGCTCCAGCCCGTGCAATTGGGCGGCACGCGCTGAGCCGTAGAGCATGCCGCTGGGGATGTGCCAGTCCCAGGTGCCCAGTTGCGCAGAGTCCAGGGCCAGGTCCAGGCGCTCCTGGCTGTCTTTGAGCGCGCTTTCGGCGTTTTTGCGTTCGGTAGTGTCCAGGAACGTGCTGATCAGGTACGCCTCGCCGTCCAGTTCGACCTTTTGTGCGCTGAGGGTGCCGTCATGGATCTGGCCGTTGCTGGCGCAGAACTGCACTTCCATGGTGATGGGTTCGCCTTTGCGCTGCGTGGCCTTGACCAGCAGCGCCCGCTGTTCCGGGTTTCGCCACAAGCCCAGTTCCAATGTGGTACGGCCGATGGCATCGGCCACCGGCCAGCCGAACAGCATCTCGAAATACTGGTTGGCTTCGCTGATCAAACCGTCAGCCTGGCGGGTCAGCAGCACCATGTTCGGGCACAGGTGGAACAGGGTGGCGAAGCGCTTTTCCGAGTGGCTGAGGGCGTGTTCACGGTCGCGTTGGTGAGTGATCTCGCGGATCACCCCGATCATGCGCCGCCGCCCGGCCTTGTCGGGAACCAGGCTGCCGCTGATTTCCAGCCAGTGCTGGCTGCCATCGGGCCATTGGATACGGTGATGCATGGCGCGGTCGAACGGCTCTCCGGCGAGCACCGCATGAAAGCCGCGCAGCACCCGCGCACTGTCTTGCGGGGCCAGCAGGTCGAGGTAGTCGAGGTCCTTGGGCAGAGGCTGGCGCGGGTCAAAGCCGAATAACGCCTGGGTACCCCGCGACCAGCTGATTCTTCCCGTGTCGATTTCCCAGCACCAGGCACCCAGCCGCGCGGCATTGAGGGCCGTCAGCAGTTGCGGGGCGCTGTCCCAGCTTTGTTCCGCCGCTTGAGGGTCCAGGGCGTAGATGCGGGGCAGGGGTGGAACCGGGTCAACGGGGTTGCGCATTATCAAAGGGCCTTGGCTCATTGAGAAAACCGCGCGGTTTGACCTAAACCCCTGGCCCACACAGTGTCATGCCGGTAACCCTGGCAGATCGACCTGTGCATCCAACAGGCTCATGAAAGCCCGCGCAGCGTTCGACAGCGTCCTTTCGGTGTGCACGATATAGCCTAGCTGGCGACTGAGCTGTATGCCCGGCAAAGCGATACTTGCCACCTGATCGTCGAGCATGGTGCGCGGCAACACGCTCCAGGCCAGGCCGATGGAGACCATCATCTTGATGGTTTCCAGGTAGTTAGTGCTCATCGCAATATTGGGCGTGAGGCCCTGGGCCTCGAACAGGCGGCTGACAATATGGTGGGTAAAGGTGTTGCCGCCGGGAAACACCGCTGGATGCCCGGCGATATCGGCCAGGCTGACGGAGCCGTTGCTGATCAGGCTGTGTTCGGGCGCCACCACAAAATCCAGCGGGTCGTCCCACACGCGGGTAGCTTGCACCAGGTTGTGGGGCTCTGGCGCCAGGGTGATCACCGCGACTTCCGCACGGCCGTGGAGGATTTCTTCGTAGGCTACTTCTGAATCCAGAAACTGAATATCCAACGCCACCTTCGGATATTGCCGGGTGAAGGTGCGCAGGATCGGCGGCAGGCGATGCAGGCCGATATGGTGGCTGGTGGCCAGTGTTAGGCGCCCGCTGACTTCGCCGGTGAGGTTGGTCAGGGCCCGGCGGGTGTCGTCCAGCACGTTGAGGATTTGATAGGCGCGGGGCAGCAAGGCCCGCCCGGCCTCGGTCAAGCCGACTTCGCGGCCCAGGCGGTCGAACAGCCGTACCTTCAATTGTTGTTCCAGGCCGGCGATGCGCTTGCTGATGGCCGGCTGGGTGAGGTGCAAGCGTTCGCCGGCACCGGAGAAGCTGCCGGTCTCGGCGATAGCGATAAAGGCGTTGAGGTTGGCCAGGTCCATGGTGCTATTCCAGTTGGTAATCCAAAGCATAAAAAATATGAATTTGAGTTATTTAATGTAGCGCCATACCATCAGCCTCACAAGCCAAAGGGTTATTGAAAAGCCCGGCGTATAGAAGCACCGCTGATGAGGACCGACTGATGGCCGGCAAAACGCTTTACGACAAGCTTTGGGATTCCCATGAAGTGAAACGTCGCGATGATGGATCGTCGCTGATCTATATCGACCGTCACATCATCCATGAAGTGACCTCGCCCCAAGCGTTCGAAGGCCTGCGACTGGCCGGGCGCAAGCCTTGGCGCGTCGACTCCATCATCGCCACGCCAGACCACAACGTGCCCACCACCCCTGAGCGCAAAGGCGGCATCGAAGCCATTGCCGACCAGGTCTCGCGGTTGCAGGTGCAGACCCTCGACGACTATTGCGACGAGTACGGCATCACCGAATTCAAGATGAATGACGTGCGCCAAGGCATCGTCCATGTCATCGGCCCGGAGCAGGGTGCCACCTTGCCGGGCATGACCGTGGTCTGCGGTGACTCTCACACCTCTACCCACGGTGCATTCGGCGCCCTGGCCCACGGCATCGGCACGTCCGAGGTGGAGCATGTGTTCGCCACCCAGTGCCTGGTGGCCAAGAAAATGAAGAACATGCTGGTGCGTGTCGAAGGCCAATTGCCGTTTGGCGTGACCGCCAAAGACATCGTGCTCGCCGTGATCGGCAAGATCGGCACCGCCGGCGGTAACGGTCATGCCATCGAGTTCGCCGGCAGTGCAATCCGCGACCTGTCCATCGAAGGCCGCATGACCATCTGCAACATGTCCATCGAAGCCGGTGCCCGCGTGGGCATGGTGGCCGCGGACGAAAAAACCGTCGAATACGTCAAGGGGCGCCCGTTCGCGCCGCAAGGCGCCGAGTGGTTTGCTGCCGTCGAAGCGTGGAAAGACCTGGTCTCCGACGCCGATGCGGTGTTCGACACCGTTGTCGAACTCGACGCTGCGCAGATCAAGCCGCAAGTCAGCTGGGGCACTTCGCCCGAAATGGTCCTGGCAGTCGACCAGAACGTGCCGGACCCGGCCAAAGAGGCCGACCTGGTCAAGCGCGGCTCCATCGAGCGCGCCTTGAAATACATGGGGTTGACCGCTAATCAGGCGATCACCGATATTCAGTTGGACCGTGTATTTATCGGCTCCTGCACCAACTCGCGGATCGAAGACCTGCGCGCCGCGGCAGTGATCGCCAAGGGCCGCAAGGTGGCCTCGACCATCAAACAAGCCATTGTGGTGCCAGGTTCCGGGCTGGTTAAAGCCCAGGCGGAAGCCGAAGGGCTAGACAAGATCTTCCTCGAAGCCGGTTTTGAATGGCGTGAGCCGGGCTGCTCGATGTGCCTGGCGATGAATCCGGACCGCCTGGAGTCGGGCGAGCATTGCGCGTCGACCTCCAACCGTAACTTCGAAGGGCGCCAAGGCGCGGGTGGGCGTACTCACCTGGTGAGCCCGGCCATGGCCGCCGCTGCTGCCGTCAACGGTCGTTTCATCGACGTTCGCGAATTGATCTGAGGAAACCCCTATGAGAGCTTTTACCCAACACACAGGCCTTGTAGCGCCGTTGGACCGTGCCAATGTGGACACCGACCAGATCATCCCAAAGCAATTCTTGAAGTCGATCAAGCGCACCGGTTTCGGCCCTAACCTGTTCGACGAGTGGCGCTACCTGGACGTGGGCTACGCCTATCAGGACAACTCCAAGCGCCCGCTGAACAAGGACTTTGTGCTCAACGCCGAGCGCTACCAGGGCGCCAGCGTGTTGCTGGCCCGGGAAAATTTCGGCTGCGGCTCCAGCCGCGAGCACGCCCCGTGGGCTCTGGAAGAATACGGCTTTCGCAGCATCATCGCGCCGAGCTACGCCGATATCTTCTTCAACAACAGCTTCAAGAACGGCTTGTTGCCGATCATCTTGAGCGACGCAGAAGTGGACGAGTTGTTCCAGCAAGTGGAGGCCAATGTCGGCTACCAGCTGACGGTAGACCTGGCCGCGCAGACCGTGACCCGCCCGGATGGCAAGGTGTACCACTTTGAAGTGGATGCCTTCCGCAAGCACTGCCTGATCAACGGCCTGGACGACATCGGCCTGACCTTGCAGGACGGCGATGCGATTGCTGCGTTTGAAGCCAAGCATCGGGCGAGCCAGCCCTGGTTGTTTCGCGATGCCTGACCCTTTGTAGGAGCGAGCTTGCTCGCGAAAAACTCAAGGGCACCGTGGGGCATCAAATGCCCCGCGTTATCGTTGACGATCTTCGCGAGCAAGCTCGCTCCTACAAATAAGCACCGTTCATAAGGAGCTTTTCATGACCACCACCGCCCACACCCAAGTCGTGCAAAAACAATTCGGCGAGCAAGCCTCGGCCTACCTGAGCAGTGCCGTGCACGCCCAGGGCGCCGAATTCGCCGTGCTGCAAGCCGAGCTGGCCGGGCAGGGCGCTGCACGCCTGCTGGACCTGGGCTGCGGTGCCGGTCATGTCAGCTTCCACGTGGCGCCTCTGGTCAAAGAGGTGGTGGCCTACGACCTGTCCCAGCCTATGCTCGACGTGGTAGCCGCCGCCGCCAAAGACCGCAACCTGACCAACATCCGCACCGTGCACGGCGCCGCTGAGCGCCTGCCCTTCGCTGACGGTGAATTCGACTTCGTATTCAGCCGTTATTCGGCCCATCACTGGAGCGACCTCGGCCTGGCCCTGCGTGAAGTGCGCCGGGTGCTCAAGCCGGGCGGCGTAGCGGCATTTGTGGATGTCTTGTCACCGGGCAGCCCGCTGTTGGACACTTACCTGCAAACCGTCGAAGTGCTGCGTGACACCAGCCATGTGCGTGATTACTCCGGCGCCGAGTGGATGCGCCAGTTGAGTGAGGCTGGCCTGCACGTACGCAACAGCAGCCGCCAGCGCTTGCGCCTGGAATAAACCTCGTGGGTCGAGCGCATGCGCACGCCACAGGTACTGCGTGCAGCAATCCTTGAGCTGCAAAAGGCCATGGGCCAGGAAGTACGCGATTATTACGAAATTCAAGCCGACGGCACCTTCAGCACCGATGTGCTGGTGGTCTTCGCCGAACGCTGATTGATTTTTCCCGACCTGCCCACGGGCGGGTCGCTTGATGAAATGAGGAACCCATGAGCAAGCAGATTCTGATTCTCCCTGGCGACGGTATTGGTCCGGAAATCATGGCCGAAGCGGTCAAGGTCCTTGAGCTTGCCAACAGCAAGTACAGCCTGGGCTTCGAGCTGAGCCACGACGTGATCGGCGGCGCGGCCATCGACAAGCACGGCGTGCCCCTGGCCGACGAGACCCTCGACCGTGCCCGCGCTGCCGATGCCGTGCTGCTCGGCGCCGTGGGTGGGCCGAAATGGGACAAGATCGAACGTGACATTCGCCCTGAGCGCGGCCTGCTGAAGATTCGTGCGCAACTGGGCCTGTTCGGTAACCTGCGCCCGGCCATCCTCTACCCGCAACTGGCTGACGCGTCGAGCCTCAAGCCAGAAGTGGTGGCGGGCCTGGATATCCTCATCGTGCGCGAGCTGACCGGCGGTATCTACTTCGGCTCGCCACGGGGTGTGCGCGAGTTGGAAAATGGTGAGCGTCAGGCCTATGACACGCTGCCATACAGCGAGAGCGAAATCCGCCGTATCGCCCGTGTCGGTTTCGACATGGCGCGCGTGCGCGGTAAAAAGGTCTGCTCGGTGGATAAAGCCAACGTGCTGGCCTCCAGCCAACTGTGGCGTGAAATCGTCGAAGAAGTCGCCAAGGATTACCCGGACGTCGAGCTGAGCCACATGTACGTCGACAACGCCGCCATGCAACTGGTGCGCGCACCCAAGCAGTTCGACGTGATCGTCACCGACAACCTGTTCGGCGACATCCTGTCCGACCAGGCGTCGATGCTCACCGGTTCCATCGGCATGCTGCCGTCGGCATCCCTGGATACCAACAATAAAGGCATGTACGAGCCGTGCCACGGTTCGGCGCCAGACATCGCGGGGCAGGGCATTGCCAACCCGTTGGCGACCATTTTGTCGGTGTCGATGATGCTGCGTTACAGCTTCAACCTGAGCGATGCCGCGGACGCAATCGAGAAGGCCGTCAGCCTGGTGCTGGATCAGGGCTTGCGCACCGGCGACATCTGGTCCCAGGGTTGCACCAAGGTCGGGACGCAAGAAATGGGCGACGCAGTAGTCGCCGCGCTGCGGAATCTGTAATCTCTCGGGCCCGCTTGCAGTTGTTGCTGCAAGGCGGCCCACTTTTTAACAAGGTGTAGTTGCGATGAAACGTGTAGGTCTGATCGGTTGGCGCGGTATGGTCGGTTCCGTGCTCATGCAGCGGATGCTGGAAGAGCAGGATTTCGATCTTATTGAGCCGGTGTTTTTCACCACTTCGAACGTAGGTGGCCAAGGGCCGTCCGTGGGCAAGGACATTGCCCCACTCAAGGATGCCTACAGCATTGAAGAGTTGAAGAGCCTCGACGTGATCCTGACCTGCCAGGGTGGCGACTACACCAGCGAAGTCTTCCCCAAGCTGCGCGAAGCCGGCTGGCAGGGTTACTGGATCGACGCCGCCTCGAGCCTGCGCATGCAGGACGACGCAGTGATCATCCTCGACCCGGTCAACCGTAAGGTCATCGACCAGCAACTGGACGCCGGCACCAAGAACTACGTGGGCGGCAACTGCACCGTCAGCCTGATGCTGATGGGCCTGGGCGGCCTGTTCGAAGCCGGCCTGGTGGAGTGGATGAGCGCCATGACTTATCAGGCGGCCTCCGGCGCCGGCGCGCAGAATATGCGTGAACTGATCAAGCAAATGGGCGCGACCCACGCCGCTGTCGCCGACCAACTGGCTGACCCGGCCAGCGCGATCCTCGACATCGACCGCCGTGTGGCCGAGGCCATGCGCAGCGACGCCTACCCGACCGAGAACTTTGGCGTGCCATTGGCCGGTAGCTTGATCCCATGGATCGACAAGGAACTGCCTAACGGCCAGAGCCGCGAAGAGTGGAAGGCCCAGGCCGAAACCAACAAGATCCTGGGTCGCTTCAAGAGCCCGATCCCGGTGGATGGCATCTGCGTGCGCATTGGCGCCATGCGTTGCCACAGCCAGGCACTGACCATCAAGCTGAACAAAGACGTGCCGATCGCCGATATCGAAGGGCTGATCAGCCAGCACAACCCTTGGGTCAAGCTGGTGCCGAACAACCGTGATATCAGCATGCAGGAGCTGAGCCCGACCAAGGTCACCGGCACCCTGAATGTGCCGGTGGGCCGCCTGCGCAAGCTGAACATGGGCAGCCAGTTCCTCGGCGCGTTCACCGTCGGCGACCAACTGCTGTGGGGCGCGGCAGAGCCGTTGCGTCGCATGTTGCGGATTTTGCTGGAGCGTTGATCGCTTGAGGCAATAACAGAAACCCGCGTTCTGGTGACAGGCGCGGGTTTTTTGTTGCCTTTGAAGCCCTCATCGCAGGCAAGCCAGCTCCCACATTTGACTGTATTCACAGGTCAAAATGTGGGAGCTGGCTTGCCTGCGATGAGGCCCTCAACCACACCGCAAAAAGCAGCCCAATTGCCTCACTTGCCACCACCCGGTAAAGTGCCGCTCCCCCGTAATGCCCGAGGCAATCCCATGACCCAGACCTTTGAAATCGCCGTGATCGGCGCCACCGGTACCGTTGGCGAAACCCTGGTGCAGATCCTCGAAGAGCTGGAGTTCCCGGTGGGCACCTTGTACCTGCTGGCGGGCAGCAACTCGGCGGGGGCCTCGGTGCCGTTTCGGGGCAAGAACGTGCGGGTCAAAGAAGTCGACACGTTTGACTTCAGCAAGGTGCAGTTGGCGTTCTTCGCCGCAGGCCCGGCGGTGACCCTGAGCTTCGCCTCGCGTGCCACCGCCGCTGGCTGCGCGGTGATCGACTTGTCTGGCGCATTGCCCGCCGAGCAGGCCCCGCAAGTGGTGCCGCAGGCCAACGCCCATGTGCTGAAAGCGTTGAAGAAACCTTTTCAGCTCGGCAGCCCGAGCCCTTGTGCCACTTACCTTGCGGTGGTGCTGGCGCCGTTGCGTGGTGTGGTAGACATCCAGCGCGTCAGCGTCACCGCCAACCTGGCAATCTCCGCCCAGGGCCGCGAGGCCGTCAGCGAGTTGGCGCGCCAGACCGCCGAACTGTTGAACGTGCGCCCGTTGGAGCCGGCGTTCTTCGATCGGCAAGTGGCGTTCAACCTGCTGGCGCAAGTCGGCACGCCGGATGCCCAAGGTCATACCGCCCTGGAGAAACGTCTCGTACACGAACTGCGCGCCGTGCTGGAAACACCGTTACTAAAGATTTCTGCCACCTGCGTTCAAGCCCCGGTGTTTTTCGGCGATAGCCTGACTGTGTCGCTGCAACTGGCAGGGCCGGTCGACCTGGCCGCGGTGAACCGCGCCCTCGACGCTGCACCGGGTATCGAGCTGGTGGAGGAGGGTGATTACCCCACGGCCGTAGGCGATGCCGTTGGCCAAGACGTGGTGTACGTAGGGCGAGTTCGCGCCGGTATCGACGACCCGGCGGAACTAAATCTTTGGCTGACGTCAGATAACGTACGCAAAGGCTCGGCCCTGAACGCCGTGGAGCTGGCGCAGTTGTTGATAAAAGGCCTTGTGTAAAAGATACTTGGCGGCAATTTGTAGATTGATTCTAACCAGGCGCTATGCTTGGTCCCAAGTGAAACACAAGCGCGTCGGTGACCTATCGGCTCGCCATGCCTAATGGCAGCGGTTACCAACCTTCTCGCAGGGCGGGAAGCGTTCAAACAAAGGATGAGGCTATGGTTCAAGTTCGCAAACTGGTGTTAGCAATAGCGGCCGCCTCGGCGCTGTCCTCCGGTATGGCGCAGGCGCTGCAACTTGGGGAGATGACCCTCAAGTCGAAGTTGAACCAGCCGCTGTCGGTGGAAATCGAATTGCGCGATGTGGGCGGCCTCACGGCGTCCGAGATCACCCCCAGCCTGGCGTCTGCCCAGGCCTTCGTGGACGCGGGTGTCGATCGCCAGGCGTTCCTCGATGACCTGACGTTCACCCCGGTGATCAACCCCGAAGGTCGCAGCGTGGTGCGCGTGACCTCCAGCAAGCCGCTGCCCGATTCCTATGTACGCTTCCTCATGCAGGTGCAATGGCCCAATGGCCGTTTGATGCGTGACTACAGCGTGCTGCTCGACCCGGCCAAGTTTGACCAGCCGGCCCCGACGGCGAGCGCGCCGGCCAGCACCGCGCCAGCCAGTACTGCACCTGCCGCCAGCACGCCTGCCCAGCACACCACCACATCCCGCGACACCTTGTGGGAAATTGCCGCAAAGAACCGCAATGGCGCCTCGGTCCAGCAAACGATGCTGGCCATCCAGGCGCTTAACCCGGATGCCTTTGTCGACGGCAATATCAACCGCCTGAAAACCGGCCAGGTCCTGCGCCTGCCGGACGCTACGCAAAGTACCGCCCTGGCGCAGCCGCAAGCGATTGCCGAAGTGAGCGCACAGAACGCCGCCTGGCGCCAGGGCCGCCGTGGCCCTCAGAGCCAAGTGGCCGGCAAGCCACAGTTGGACGCGACCAAGCGCACCCAGGCCGGGAATGCGCCGTCGAGCACCCAGGCCAAGGACAACTTGAGCCTGGTGTCTGCCGAAGCCGCCAAAAAAGGCGCAAAGGGCACCGTCGGTGACAGCCGCGCCCTGAGCGACAAGCTGGCGATGACCCAGGAAGAGCTCGACACCACGCGGCGTGACAACGAAGAACTGAAAAGCCGCGCCGCCGACTTGCAAAGCCAGTTGGACAAGCTGCAGAAGCTGATCCAGCTGAAGAATGACCAGTTGGCTCGTTTGCAGGCGCAAACGGGTGAACCACAGACCGCCGCGATGCCCGCGCAGTTGCCGGGTGAACCTGCAGCCGAGCCTGCGGCTCCCGCCGCAACACCCGCGCCAGCGCCTGAACCGGTCAAGCCGGCTGCCGCGCCGGCCAGCACCGAAGGCAAGTTCAATGACCTGCTGACCAACCCGATTGTGCTCGGCATCCTTGGTGGTGCGGCCCTGCTGGTGGTGCTGTTGCTTCTGCTGCTGTGGGCGCGCCATCGCAATGCTCGCCGTGAAGAAGAGAAGCATCTGCGCATGGCGCGGGCGTTGGCCGAAGAGCCTGTGTTCGTTTCCAATATCGATCAAGACCTGCCGCCTGACAGCTTCGAGGGCCTTGAAGTGCCGCCGCCGAGCGTCAAGCTCGACACCGCAACGCCGCCAGCACCTGCGCCTGCACCGGTGGTTGAGACGGTTGTGGCACCGACGGTCGCCTCCGTACTGGCGCCGTTGGCGGTTGCCGTGGCTCAGGAAAACTCCAGCGACGCCCTGGCCCAGGCCCAATCCCATATCGACCGTGGCCACCTGAACCAGGCGGCGGATGTGCTTGAGCAAGCCATCAAGCGCGAGCCCAAGCGCAGCGACCTGCGTTTGAAGCTGATGGAAGTCTATGGTCTGCAGAACAACAAGGACGGGTTCGTCACCCAGGAGCGCCAGTTGGTGGCCAACGGTGAGAACCATGCCCAGGTCGAGCAGCTCAAAGCGCGCTTCCCGGCCATGGCCGTGTTGGCGGCGGGTGTCAGTGCCGCAGTGGCTGCTGCGGCCCTGGACGCGCAATACGTCAAGGACCTGCTCGACGACAAGCCGGCCCCAGCCCCGCAGGCAGATACCTTCGACACCGATTTCGACCTGAGCCTGGATGATCTGGAAGCCGCCTCACCGGCCGAGATCGCGCAAGACCAGCAAACCTTTGAATCACTGCTCAAACAACAGACCGAGCCCAAGGCCGATGCGCAGGACCTGTCGGACTTTGACCTAGACCTGCAACTGGACCCTCCTGCGTCGCAATCTGATGACGACTTCCTGTCGGGCCTGGAAGGGCAGATCAAGGATGTACCGCCGGTAGAGCCGCCGACCCTGACGCCGGCTGCGCTGGACGAATTCGACCTGCCGGAAGACTTTGACCTGTCGCTGGCGGACGAGCCGAACGCGCCAGCGGCCAAGCCCGATGCTTTTGCTTCGGAGCTGGACGACGTCAATGCTGAGCTGGATCGCTTGTCCCAGAGCCTGGAACATCCGTCGATCGAGCCTTCCTTCACGGCTGAAGATGCCGCGAAGGGCGCTGAGGATGAGCCGGAGTTCGATTTCCTCTCCGGCACCAATGAAGTGGCCACCAAGCTTGACCTGGCCCAGGCCTACATCGACATGGGCGATGCCGAAGGCGCGAAAGACATCCTGTCCGAAGTGCTGACCGAAGGCGACGAAGGTCAGCGTAGCGAAGCCAAGGAAATGCTCGGCCGAATCTAACGGCCGACGCAGAAAAATGTGGAAGCGGGCTTGCTCGCGAATGCGCTGGTTCAGCTGCTGATGTGCTGGATGATACGGCGTATTCGCGAGCAAGCCCGCTCCCACATTTAAAGTCCACTCATGCACCCTGACGCCCTATAATGCCCGCCTTTGCGCAACTCATCAGGCTCACAGTTCTTGGCAAATATAGATAACGCGGCTGCCGAAATGGCGGCCGCAGGCTTTTACCGCATCGCCCTGGGCGTGGAATACAAAGGCTCGCGCTATCGCGGCTGGCAGCGTCAGGCCTCCGGGGTGCTGACGGTGCAGGAAACCCTGGAAAACGCCCTGTCCAAAGTCGCCAACTCGCCGGTGTCGCTGATGTGCGCCGGGCGTACCGACGCTGGCGTACACGCGTGTGGCCAAGTGGTGCACTTCGACACCCAGGCCGACCGTTCAATGAAGGCGTGGGTGATGGGCGCTAATATCAATTTGCCCCATGACGTCAGCGTCAGCTGGGCCAAGGTCATGCCGGCGCACTTTCACGCGCGTTTCAAGGCCATCGCCCGGCGTTACCGCTACGTGATCTACAACGATCAGATCCGCCCGGCGCACCTCAATGAAGAGATTACCTGGAACCACCGCCCGCTGGATGCCGAGCGCATGGCCGAAGCCGCGCAGCATCTGGTGGGGGTGCATGACTTCAGCGCCTTCCGTGCCGGGCAGTGCCAGGCCAAGTCGCCGATCAAGGAAGTCCACCACCTGCGGGTGACGCGGCACGGCAAGATGATCGTGCTGGATATCCGTGCCGGGGCCTTCCTGCATCATATGGTGCGCAATATCGCTGGGGTGCTGATGACCATCGGCACCGGTGAGCGCCCGGTGGAGTGGGCCAAGGAAGTGCTGGAAAGCCGCATCCGCCGCACGGGCGGGGTCACGGCGCATCCGTTCGGCCTGTATCTGGTGGATGTGGAGTACCGCGACGAGTTCGAACTGCCGGAACGCTATATCGGGCCGCACTTCCTCACCGGTTTCAGCGAACTTGGCGGCTGACGCCCGGAAAAGCTTTTGTTACCATCCGGGACTTTCTCGGTCCAACCCTGAGGTTCCTACGACATGCCAGCCGTTCGCAGCAAGATTTGCGGGATTACCCGCATAGAAGACGCGCTGGCGGCAGTCGAAGCGGGGGCGGATGCCATCGGTCTGGTGTTTTATGCCAAGAGCCCACGGGCGGTGAATGTGCTGCAGGCGCGGGCGATTATCGCTGCGTTGCCGCCCTTCGTGACCACCGTGGGGTTGTTCGTCAACGCCAGCCGCTGCGAGCTCAACGAAACCCTGGATGCGGTGCCGCTGGATATGTTGCAGTTCCATGGCGACGAAACGCCAGAGGAATGCGAAAGCTATCAGCGCCCGTACATCAAGGCGTTGCGGGTCAAGGCCGGGGACGATATCGCCGCAGCCTGCGCCGCCTATACCGGCGCTCGCGGGATTCTGCTGGACACCTACGTCGAAGGCGTACCCGGTGGTACGGGCGAGGCGTTCGACTGGTCGCTGATTCCCGAGGGGTTGAGCAAGCCAGTTATTCTCGCGGGTGGGCTCACCCCTGAGAATGTCCAGGCGGCCATCGAGCAGGTCCGGCCGTATGCCGTGGACGTCAGCGGTGGGGTGGAGCAGGGCAAGGGGATCAAGGACCCGAGCAAGATTCGCGCGTTCATGCAGGCCGTGCGCAACAGCAGGGGTGGGATGTGACGGCTGGCAGTCTGCCGCCGTCCATAACTACCACTGTGTAAAACAGCCCGGCGCCGCCTGTGGGTGGCCCGGAAACGAAGTGGCAACCCTGCGCTGGCAGGTTGTCTGGAAGGCTGAGGATACGGGCGGGAAATGGCAGGTCCAACGTCTGACCCCGTCCCACCTGTGTCATCGCCACATATGAATTTAGCTCAAGGGCATACGCGGGGCTGTGTTCAAGCCACCGGTACTGGAGAAAAGAAAGCATGAGCAACTGGTTAGTAGACAAACTGATCCCTTCGATCATGCGTTCCGAGGTGAAGAAAAGCTCGGTTCCTGAAGGTCTGTGGCACAAATGCCCATCCTGCGACGCGGTGCTGTATCGCCCCGAGCTGGAAAAGACCCTGGACGTTTGCCCCAAGTGCAACCACCACATGCGTATAGGCGCCCGCGCCCGTATCGACATCTTCCTGGATGCCGATGGCCGTAATGAGCTGGGCGCCGACCTGGAGCCGGTTGACCGTCTCAAGTTCCGCGACAGCAAGAAGTACAAGGACCGCCTGGTCGGTGCGCAGAAGCAGACCGGCGAGAAAGACGCCCTGATTTCGGTCAGCGGCAAGCTGCTGGGCATGCCAGTGGTCGTTTCGGCTTTCGAATTCTCCTTCATGGGCGGTTCCATGGGGGCCATCGTCGGTGAGCGCTTTGTTCGCGCTGCCAACTATGCCCTGGAAAACCGTTGCCCGATGATCTGCTTCGCCGCCTCCGGTGGTGCGCGTATGCAGGAAGCCCTGATTTCCCTGATGCAAATGGCCAAGACCTCGGCGGTACTGGCGCGTCTGCGTGAAGAAGGCATCCCGTTCATCTCCGTGCTGACCGACCCGGTCTACGGCGGCGTGTCCGCCAGCCTGGCAATGTTGGGCGATGTGATCGTTGGCGAGCCTAAAGCCCTGATCGGTTTTGCCGGCCCCCGCGTGATCGAGCAGACCGTGCGGGAAAAACTGCCGGAAGGCTTCCAGCGCAGCGAGTTCCTGCTGGAGCACGGTGCGATCGACCTGATCATCCCGCGTGGCGAACTGCGCCCGCGCCTGGGCAGCCTGCTCGCGCAAATGATGGGCCTGCCGACGCCTGTGTACATCGCGCCTAAGGTCGAGCCGATCGTCGTGCCGCCGGTGCCTGCAAACCTATGACCCAACGAACCCTGGGCGAATGGCTCGCCTACCTTGAGCAGTTGCATCCGTCCGCCATCGACATGGGCCTGGAGCGCTCGCAACAGGTAGCGGCCCGCCTCGGGTTGGGCCGGCCGGCACCGCGTGTGATCACGGTGACCGGCACCAACGGCAAAGGCTCCACCTGTGCCTTTGTCGCCGCGCTGTTGCAGGCCCAGGGCCTCAAAGTCGGCGTGTACAGCTCGCCGCACCTGCTGCGCTACAACGAGCGGGTGCAGCTCAATGGCGTAGAAGCCACTGATGCCCAACTGTGCGAAGCCTTTGCTGCGCTGGAGGCCGGGCGTGGCGACACTTCCCTGACCTATTTCGAGATGGGCACCCTGGCGGCGTTCTGGTTGTTCGAGCGTGCTCAGCTGGATGTGGTCGTGCTGGAAGTCGGTCTCGGCGGGCGCTTGGATACGGTCAACGTGGTGGATGCCGACCTAGCGCTGGTGACCAGCATTGGTGTCGATCATGCTGACTATCTGGGCAATACCCGTGAATCGGTGTCTTTTGAAAAGGCTGGGATCTTCCGCCAGGGCCGTCCGGCGCTGTGTGGTGACCTGGATCCGCCGCAACCCTTGCTCGACAAGGCGCGTGAGCTCGATTGCCCGTTCTATCTGCGGGGTCGCGAATTCACTCTGGATATCGGCGAGACCCATTGGCAATGGAGTGGGCAGGATGCACGTGGCCAACGGGTAGAGCTGCTTGATTTACCGTTGCTGAACCTGCCGATGGAAAACGCCGCGCTTGCGCTGCAAGCCTATCTGTTGCTGGACCTGCCGTGGGATGCCACGCAGATTGCCGCGACCTTGCTGGCAACCAAAGTGGTGGGGCGCCTGGATCGCCGAACCTTCGACTGGCAAGGCAAGCGCCTGAGCCTGATGTTGGACGTAGGCCATAACCCCCATGCTGCCGACTACCTGGCGCAGCGTCTGGCGCGCACACCGCCGGTGGGGCGTCGCCTGGCCGTGTTCGGGTTGCTGGTCGACAAGGACCTGGACGGCGTGGTTGCGCCACTGCTGGGCAGCGTCCAGTCTTGGGCGGTTGCGCCGCTGGATACGCCGCGCAGTCGTCCGGCTGTTGAGCTGGAAACGGCCTTGCAGAACCTTGGCGCGCCGGTGACGTCGTATGCAAGCGTCACTGCCGCCCTGGAAGCGCAGTGTGCGGTAGCGACGGCCGAGGACGAAATCCTGTTGTTCGGATCATTTTATTGTGTTGCCGAGGCGCTTGAATGGCTGGCCCGGCGCTCCACGGAGGAAGCTGCACATGGCATTACTGGATAGCGCATACAAGCAGCGAATGGTCGGGGCCCTGGTGCTGGTGGCGTTGGCGGTAATCTTTCTACCGATGCTGTTTTCCCGCCAGGACGAACAGCGCCAAGTGGTGGTTGAAGCCCCCGCCGCGCCCCAGGCACCGGTGGTGCCGCAGGTTCAGATCGAGCCGGTGGTGGTGCCTGAGCCCCAGGCGTTGCCGCAAGAGCCTGTGCCCACCGATGAGGAGGTTGCCGCGCAAGAGGCGCCTTCGATGCCGGTGCAGCCAAGTGTCCCGGTAGTCAAACCGACCCCGGCACCGGCCGTTGCTGCCAAGCCGGCCGCACCGGCACCAGCGCCCAAACCGGTAGCGCCGCAGCCTGCGGCACCGGGCAAGCCGGATGTGGGCCAGAGCCGCATCGACCCTAATGGCCTGCCGGTCAGTTGGTCGATCCAGTTGGCCAGCCTGGCCAATCGCGAAAGTGCCGACGCCCTGCAGAAAAAGCTGCGTGCCCAGGGCTATAACGCTTATATCCGCAGCGCCGACGGCAAGAACCGCGTATTTGTCGGCCCGCTGATCGAGCGTGCCGAGGCAGATCGCCTGCGCGATTTGCTGGGTCGCCAGCAAAACCTCAATGGGTTTGTGGTGCGTTTCCAGCCCGAGCGCGGCTGAACAACTGCCGGCTTTGGCTGGTAATACGGCCTGAATGTGGGAGCTGGCCTGCCTGCGATCCAGTCAACTCGGTGATTCCGGTACACCGAGTCGATACCTTCGCAGGCAAGCCAGCTCCCACAGTCGACCGCGCCCGGCCACACACTCCACGATGCGAAGCGAGCCGCTCTTGATCTTGATCTGCTTTTGATCTTAGGCGCCCCGTTAAACCACGCTGGCGGATTACGGGCACACCGAGCCTAAGCGAGGTGCCGAGTGGTGGGGCAAGATCCCTTTTGGTTACTTTTGGGGCTCTTTTCCAAAAGTGACCCGCTGAGAGGAACCCTAAGTGGCCGTTACCGCAGCAATGGATATGTACACACCAGGCCGCCTTCGCGAGCAAGCCCGCTCCCACAGTTGGATCGTGGGGTGTCAGCTGTCAGTTCGTCACGGGCGGGAGCAAGCTCCCTCGCCACAGGTTCAGCGTCGGCCCTAAGCTATGTAGATACCGCTCCCACATTGGTGTGTGCCGGGGTTGAAATACGATTGGCCCGTCACAATCTATTGATTTGCAAAGCACCCGCAATCACCGCTTACCGATAGCCCGGCGCTCTGCTAAAATGCGCCGCCTTATCCGTACGTAGGCTGCACTGTGCCATTTACCTGGGTTGATTGGGCGATCGTTGCAATCGTCGCCATCTCCGCTTTGATCAGTCTGAGCCGCGGCTTCGTAAAAGAAGCACTGTCGTTGCTGACCTGGATCATCGCAGGAGTCGTAGCCTGGATGTTCGGTGGTTCACTGTCGGTCTACCTGGCCGGGTACATAGAGACACCTTCGGCTCGCGTCATCGCGGGCTGCGCCATCATGTTCATCGCCACGCTGCTGGTGGGGGCAATGGTCAATTATCTTATTGGCGAGTTGATACGTGTCACCGGCCTCTCCGGGACCGATCGATTTCTCGGCATGGCCTTCGGGGCTGCGCGTGGCGCGCTGCTGGTGGTCGTGGCGGTCGGGCTGTTGAGCCTGGGGCCGGTACAGCAGGATTCGTGGTGGCAGGAGTCGGTACTCGTGCCAAAATTTCTATTGGTTGCAGACTGGTCCAAGAACCTCATATTGGGGTGGAGCAGTCAGTGGCTGGCCAGCGGAATCAGCGTACCCGCTGATCTTCCGTTCAAGGAACACCTCTTGCCGGCGCAAACGCCTCAGTAAGCTGTGTTCAGTCAAGATTCATTAAGTAGGGGTTGCGTCGCATGTGTGGCATCGTCGGTATCGTCGGTAAGTCGAACGTCAATCAGGCGCTGTATGACGCGCTAACCGTCCTCCAGCACCGCGGCCAGGACGCTGCCGGTATTGTGACCAGCCACGACGGCCGGTTATTCCTGCGCAAGGACAATGGCCTGGTGCGTGACGTGTTCCATCAGCGTCACATGCAGCGCCTCGTCGGGCACATGGGCATTGGCCATGTGCGTTACCCGACCGCCGGTAGCTCGACCTCGGCCGAAGCTCAACCGTTCTACGTCAACTCGCCTTACGGCATTACCTTGGCGCACAACGGTAACCTGACCAACGTTGAACAACTGGCCAAGGAGATCTACGAATCTGACCTGCGCCACGTCAACACCAGCTCCGATTCGGAAGTGCTGCTCAACGTGTTCGCTCACGAGCTGGCCCAGCGCGGCAAGCTGCAGCCGACCGAAGAAGACGTGTTCGCTGCCGTGATCGACGTGCACAACCGTTGCGTCGGTGGTTATGCGGTGGTGGCGATGATCACCGGTTACGGCATCGTCGGTTTCCGCGACCCCCACGGCATTCGCCCGATCGTGTTCGGCCAGCGTCACACCGACGAAGGCGTCGAGTACATGATCGCTTCCGAAAGCGTGTCCCTGGATGTGCTGGGCTTCACCCTGATCCGCGACCTGGCGCCGGGCGAGGCTGTCTACATCACTGAAGACGGCAAGCTGCACACCCGTCAGTGCGCTGTAGCCCCGAAACTCACCCCGTGCATCTTCGAGCACGTCTACCTGGCGCGTCCGGATTCGATCATCGACGGCGTCTCGGTCTACAAGGCGCGCCTGCGCATGGGCGAGAAGCTGGCCGAGAAGATCCTGCGCGAGCGTCCCGAGCACGACATCGACGTGGTCATCCCGATCCCGGACACCAGCCGTACCGCCGCGCTGGAGCTGGCCAATCATCTGGGCGTCAAGTTCCGCGAAGGCTTCGTGAAGAACCGCTACATCGGCCGTACCTTCATCATGCCCGGCCAGGCGGCGCGCAAGAAGTCGGTACGCCAGAAGCTCAACGCCATTGAGCTTGAGTTCCGCGGCAAGAACGTGATGCTGGTGGATGACTCCATCGTGCGTGGCACCACCTGCAAGCAGATCATCCAGATGGCCCGCGAAGCCGGGGCGAAGAACGTGTACTTCTGTTCCGCCGCGCCAGCGGTGCGTTACCCGAACGTGTACGGTATCGACATGCCGAGCGCCCATGAGCTGATCGCGCATAACCGTTCGACCCAGGACGTGGCCGACCTGATCGGCGCTGACTGGCTGATCTACCAGGACCTGCCTGACCTGATCGAAGCGGTTGGCGGTGGCAAGATCAAGATCGAGCAGTTCGACTGCGCCGTGTTTGACGGCAAGTACGTGACCGGCGATGTCGATGAGGCCTACCTGAACAAGATCGAGCAGGCGCGCAACGACTCGTCGAAGATCAAGACCCAGGCGGTCAGCGCGATCATCGACCTGTATAACAACTGAGTAAACACCGGCCCTGAGGGGCCGGTTTTGTATCTTAAACAAAGAATTGAATAAGGAGTCGCAGCATGAGTCAGGAATGGGATGCCGGTCGGTTGGACAGCGACCTCGATGGCGTAGCTTTCGATACCCTGGCTGTGCGCGCCGGCCAGCACCGTACCCCGGAAGGTGAGCACGGTGACCCGATGTTCTTCACCTCCAGCTACGTGTTCCGTACCGCCGCCGACGCTGCTGCGCGCTTTGCCGGCGAAGTGCCGGGCAACGTGTATTCGCGCTACACCAACCCGACCGTGCGCGCGTTCGAAGAGCGTATTGCGGCCCTGGAAGGTGCCGAGCAGGCCGTGGCGACCGCCACCGGTATGGCGGCCATCCTCGCTGTGGTGATGAGCCTGTGCAGCGCCGGTGACCATGTGCTGGTATCGCGCAGCGTGTTCGGCTCGACCATCAGCCTGTTCGAGAAGTACTTCAAGCGTTTCGGTATTGAAGTGGATTACGTGCCCCTGGCGGACCTGTCCGGCTGGGAGGCGGCCATCAAGGCCAATACCAAGCTGTTGTTCGTCGAATCGCCGTCCAACCCGCTCGCTGAGCTGGTGGACATCGCTGCGCTGTCCGAAGTCGCGCATGCCAAAGGCGCGATGCTGGTGGTGGACAACTGCTTCTGCACCCCGGCCTTGCAGCAGCCGCTGAAGCTGGGTGCGGATATCGTGGTGCACTCGGCAACCAAGTTCATCGACGGCCAGGGCCGTTGCATGGGCGGCGTGGTGGCCGGTCGCAGCGAGCAAATGAAAGAAGTGGTGGGCTTCCTGCGCACCGCCGGCCCGACCCTGAGCCCGTTCAACGCCTGGATCTTCCTCAAAGGCCTGGAAACCCTCAGCCTGCGCATGAAAGCCCATTGCGCCAACGCCCAGGCCCTGGCCGAGTGGCTGGAACAACAGGACGGTATCGAGAAGGTGCATTACGCCGGCCTCAAGAGCCACCCGCAACACGCCTTGGCTCAGCGCCAGCAGCGTGGTTTCGGTGCGGTGGTGAGCTTTGAAGTGAAGGGTGGCAAAGACGGCGCCTGGCGCTTTATCGACGCGACGCGCCTGATCTCCATCACCGCCAACCTGGGTGACAGCAAGACCACCATCACCCACCCGAGCACCACCTCCCACGGGCGCCTGGCACCGCAGGAGCGTGAAGCGGCCGGCATCCGTGACAGCCTGATTCGCATTGCAGTGGGCCTGGAAGACGTTGCTGACTTGCAGGCAGACCTGGCCCGCGGGCTGGCGGCCTTGTGATCGAGTGGTCCATGGAGGCCGCAGCGGCCAGTAACGGGCGCGTGGCGTTGGTGACGGGCGCGGCGCGGGGCATTGGCCTCGGGATTGCCGCGTGGCTGATCAGTGAAGGCTGGCAGGTGGTGTTGACCGACCTGGACCGCGAGCGCGGGGCCAAGGTGTCCAAGGTGCTGGGCGACAATGCCTGGTTTATCACCATGGACGTGGCCGACGAGAAACAAGTGGCCCAGGGGGTTGCCGAGGTGCTGGGGCAGTTCGGGCGCCTGGATGCGTTGGTGTGCAATGCGGCGGTGGCCGACCCACGCAATATCACCCTGGAAAGCCTCGACCTGGCGTACTGGAATCGCGTGCTGGCGGTCAACCTCAGTGGGCCGATGCTGCTGGCCAAGCACTGCGCGCCTTACCTGCGTGCCCATGGCGGTGCCATCGTCAACCTGGCCTCGACCCGGGCGCGTCAATCCGAGCCCGACACCGAGGCCTATGCGGCCAGCAAAGGTGGGTTGTTGGCCCTGACTCACGCCCTGGCCATGAGCCTGGGGCCTGAAGTGCGAGTCAATGCGGTCAGCCCTGGCTGGATCGACGCGCGTGACCCGGCGGCGCGGCGTGCAGAACCGCTCACCGACGCCGATCATGCCCAGCATCCGGCGGGCAGGGTAGGGACGGTGGAGGACGTGGCGGCGATGGTGGCCTGGTTGCTGTCACGCCAGGCCGGGTTCGTCACCGGGCAAGAGTTCGTGGTGGACGGTGGCATGAGCAAGAAGATGATTTACAGCGAGTAGGGCCGGTGGCCGTCTTGAAGTCATTTTGTCTTTTTCAGAAAAACTTCAAGCAGGCTATTGACTTAGGTCCGCTACCTGCGTAAATTTCGCGGCCTCAACGAAGCAAAGGGTGATTAGCTCAGCTGGGAGAGCATCTGCCTTACAAGCAGAGGGTCGGCGGTTCGATCCCGTCATCACCCACCACTTCTTGAGAGTTTTGCCTTAGGGCAAGACGCAACGTTAAAGGTTGCACCGACGCGCAGCGGTAGTTCAGTCGGTTAGAATACCGGCCTGTCACGCCGGGGGTCGCGGGTTCGAGTCCCGTCCGCTGCGCCATATTTTCCAGGTCCGATCCGTCGGGCTTGAGATTGAACAGCCAAGGCTGATCGGTCAGACGTTTAAAGGTGGTTGAGGTTTCATGCTCAGCCAGCCAAGCGATACGCAGCGGTAGTTCAGTCGGTTAGAATACCGGCCTGTCACGCCGGGGGTCGCGGGTTCGAGTCCCGTCCGCTGCGCCATATCTGCCTCAAGGCCCACTGAACGCCTTGAAGCACAAGGAAAGCCACTGGCTCACCTTGATCCGATAGCAAAGACCCTGGTCGAAAGACCGGGGTTTTTTGTGTCTGGGGTTTGGAAAAAACCTCATCTTCTTCGCTACCACCAGCGCTCATTATCGGCAAACGGCCGACAGATCTTTTCGATTCTGTCGGCCGTTTTGCGTTCTTGTGTCAAAAAATTTCAATGTGGTTATTTGCCGCAGGCGCAGAAACCTTTAAAGTTAACCCTTCGGTCAACTTTGCACTGTCATCATGGCCTTTTGATTCGTCGAGAAAGGCTTCTGCAAGTCTCCAGATTCGGTGTACTTAACCATAAGGGCGGATTTATAACCGCTCAGAGGATGATCCATGTCCAACCGTGAAATAACCCGGCGCTCGTTCCTCCAGGGCGGGCTGGTGGCGGGTGTGAGTGTCACGCTCACGCCGCTCAGCACCCAGGCGCTGGCTGCCTTGATGGAAAACAGCGTGACCGTGCCGTCTGAAAAGTGGCTCGGCCATAACGGCAAGGCGCGCCAGCGTAACGATGCCTTGTCGAAAGTCTGCGGCAGCAAGGTGTTTGCCCGCGACATCCGTTCCAAGGACATGCCGGGCTGGCCCCAGCAGCAAGGTCACGCCATGTTGCTCAAAACCATCAAGGCCGACCACATCTACGCGGGCTACGACCTGTCGTGGCTTGGCGCCGATCTGCAGCCGGATCGTATCGTCACTGCTGCCGACCTGGACAAGGACGGTATCGTCTTCCCGGAAGAACATGCGCCGGACCCGTTGCTGCCCGAGGGCAAAGTGCCGATGTTTATCGGCCACCCGGTGGCGATCCTGATCTGGAACGACTTCGAGCGTTTCCGGCAGGCCAAGAACAAGCTCAAGTTTAATGACAAGGCGATTCGCTACGGTGCCAAAGTGCCGTATTACGAAGGTGACCCCTACGGCAGCTTCCGTTACGTGCGCGTGGGAGGCCCGACCTCGGCCGACGAAGACGAATTCGCCAGCCTCAAGGATTCGATCCTGTTCCCGATGCTGAAAAACCGTCGCCCGGTGTGGAATTCCCAGCCGAACCTGCACGGCAACCTGACTGAGCGCGGGTTGTTTTACGCCGACCGGATGAAGAGCCAGATCAACACGCCGCCGGACAACTGGCTGGTGTTTGACGAGCGCTACAAAACCCCATCGATCGAACCGGCCGCCATGGAGCCGGACAACGGCAACGGTTGGTACGATCCGGCAACCAAGACCCTGCACTTTGTGGTGGCCACCCAGTGCCCATTGGAAGTCGCGACCGAGACCGCCAAGATGATCTCGCCGTCGCGCTTCGGCCTGGCCCACCTGAATATGCACCCGGGTTACACCGTGGGTTACGGTTCCAAAGACCACAATATTTTCGTCTACTACGCCGCCCTCGCTGCGTTGTATGGCGCCGGCGTGCCGGTGCGCCTGGCCAACGACCGTTACGAGCAGTTCCAGAGCGGCATCAAGCGTCACCCGTTCGATATCCGCTACCAGTTGGCGGTCGACAAAAGCGACCACAGCTTCAAAATCTTCCTCGCCGACATGAGCGTCGATGGCGGTGGCCGGATCAACTACAGCCCATCGGTGGCTGCGGTCGGCGCCACGGCGGCGCAATCGATCTACTACATGCCGCAGAACGACCTGCAGGTCACTGCGTACCACTCCCGTGGCGTTGAAGCCGGTTCGATGCGGGGCTACGGCACCCTGCAAAGCATGGCGGCGACCGAGATGATGGTCGACGAAATAGCCGGTCGCCTCGGTGTGGATGCTATTGAGCTGCGGCGCAAGAACGCACTGCGCTCGGGCATGAAAAACACCCAGGGCGCCATTCCTGCCGGTGCGTTGCGGCTGCACGAAATACTCGACAAGGCCGCTGTGCACGACGTGTGGAAAAACCGCGACGCGATCAAGCAACAACGCGAAGCCGCCGACCCGGATAACTGGTATGGCGTCGGTTTTGCCATCTGCCAGAAAGACTTCGGCACCGGTTCCGAAGCGCCGATGGCCAGTGTTGAATTCAGCGCTGACGGTCGCATCAGCCTGCGTCATATCGGTATCGAAATCGGCACCGGCATGTCCACTTCGCAATCGCTGGTAGTCGCCGATTTCCTCGGCAGCCCGGCCCACGAAGTAAAGACTGGCGAAACAGAGTGGAAGGAAATGCAGCTGGTCACCGGCGGCAACCCTTACACCATGAGCCAGGCCGAGCAGGACAACCTGCTGCGCAACCCGCGTTGGGTGGGCAAGCTCGCTTCGGCGTCTTCGGCGACCAACTCGGCGTACTACTTCAGCCACGCCACCCGTGAAGCGGCGCGTGTGCTGTTCAACCACGGCCTGTGGCCAGCGGCGCTGGAGATCTGGCGCCAGGGCCCGTTCGGCGGCCAGGCCAACCCCTATGTGGTACGTCGCGAAGACGCGCATTGGGTGGACGGCAAGCTCACCGCCAACGGCATGCAGCCGTTGAGCTTTGAAGAGCTGGCCAAGCGTGCTCATGAGCGCGGCCTGGTCACCGCTGCCACGGTCCACGGGTTTAACCGCTGGAGCTGGGCCGAGGCTGAGTACAGCATCGACGGCGTGCGCGAGCGCCTGCCACTCGACGCTCTGGCGGTGAAATATGGCAACGGCGCACCGAAAGCCAAGCAAGCGCTGATGAGCACTGCCGGTTTCCACCTGCTGGACCGCCAGAACATCAGCTATCCCGCCACCCAGTTGAACAACGCTGCGGTGACGTACTACAGCCCCGTCGCCACGTTGGTCGAGTTGAAGGTCAACAAGGGTTCGGCGCAGGTCGAAGTGCTCAATCACCATTCGTGGATCGAGTGTGGTCGGGTGCTGGTGGAAGAATTGGTCAAGGGCCAGCTCGAAGGTGGTGTGGCCATGGGCATCGGTCACGCCTTGATGGAAGAAATGCCGCTGTACGAAGGCGGGCCGGGGGAGGGTGACTGGAACTTCAACCGCTACCGCCTGCCGATGGCACGTCACGTTGCCGTGTGGAAACAGACCTCAGAGATTCTGCCGGCGCTGTCGCCGAGCGACCCGTCCAAAGGTATCGCTGAAGTGGTGATGATCCCGATTGTCGGGGCCATCGGTAATGCGGTGGCGCACGCCATCGGTAAACGTGTTCGCGACCTGCCAATCACGGCTGCCCGCATCAAGGAGGCCCTCAATGGCTAACCGTCCGCTTCAACTGACCCTCAATGGTCAACCCGTCGGCCCGGTGGACATCCCTGATGACCTGCCGATGATCGACTACCTGCACGAGTACAAGAACCTCACCGGCTCGCGGTTGGGCTGCGGCCAAGGCATTTGCCACGCCTGCGTGGTGATCGTCGACAACCCGGACGGCACCAGCGAAGAAGTGCGCACCTGCATCACCGGCGCGCATTACTTTGAAGGCAAAAAAGTGCGCACTATCGAAGGCCACGCCAAGCGCGATGAGTCGGGCCAGGTCACTGAGCTCAACCCGATCCAGCAGCGCTTTGTGGATGAGTTCGCCTTTCAGTGCAGTTACTGCGCGCCGGGCTTCGTCAATGCGGCCACCGTGTTGGTGGAGAAACTGCAACGCCAGCCGACCGTGCACAGCAAGCTGGAACAAGTCATCGAGGACAGCCTCGGTCATCACGTCTGCCGTTGTACCGGGTACGTGCGTTATTACAACGCCACCCGCAACGTGCTGACCGATCTCGGCCTGGTCAAGGAGGGTTAAGCATGAAGCTTTTTCTGACCCGCCTGGCCTTGACGGTCGGCCTGGCTGCGCCGGTATTGTTTGCCCACGCTGATGATCAAGCCAAGCGCGGCGAATACCTCGCCCGCGCCGCTGACTGCATGGCGTGCCACACGGCACCGGGCGGCGCGCCGTTTGCGGGCGGCCTGCCGATTGTCTCGCCGTTTGGCACCATCTACGGCACCAATATCACGCCGAGCAAAGAGCACGGCATCGGCTTGTACAGCGATGATGAGTTTTTCGCCGCGTTGACCGAAGGCAAGCGTCGCGACGGCGCGTACTTGTATCCGGCGATGCCCTATACCTCTTACCACCTGATGCCGCGTGAAGACTCGGACGCGATTCATGCGTACCTCAAGACCATCGAGCCGATCGAGCGCGCAGCGCCGGTGACGAGCCTGAGCTTTCCGTTCAACGTGCGCCTGGGCCTGATGGGCTGGAACGTGCTGTACGGCAAAGCGCTGAAATTGGAACCGGCCCAAGGCAAGAGCGAAGCCTGGAAGCGCGGCCAATACATGGTCGAAGTGCTCGGCCACTGCGGCGAATGCCACACGCCACGCGGCCTGCCCGGTGCGATGGAGCTGGACAAGCGCCTGACCGGCGGCATCCTCAATGGCTATCTGGCGCCCAGCCTGCTCGCCACGGACCTGGCCGCACGCGGCTGGAATGAGCAGGACCTGAGCACCTTCCTCAAGCACGGCATGAGCGCCCAAGGCACGATGTTCAACGAGATGTTCCCGGTGTTCCACAACAGCACCCAGGGCCTGAGCGATGCGGACCTGGCTGCGATGGCGACCTTCCTGCTCGGCGATAAACCGCCGGCAGCCAAGGCGTTGGTCGAAGTGCCGGTGGACAAGCTTGGCCCGAGCGCCCAGCGCGGTCGTCAGGAATACTTGAACGTCTGTGCCGGTTGCCATGCGGTAGGTGGCGAAGGCAAGCCGCATATCGCGGTGGCGATGCGCGGCAACACCACGCTGCGTCTGGAAGACCCGCGCAACCTGGTGCGGGTGATCGAGGACGGGATCGGCGAGCAGAAGTTCTCCGGGTTCGAGCACATGCAACCGATGCCGGGCTTCGCTGGAAAACTCAGCTCGGAGCAACTCACCGACCTGGTCAATTACCTGCGCCAAGGTTGGGGCGGGCAATCGGCGGAGCTGGCGGTGAGCGATGTGCAGAAGCTGCAGGCCGAGGCGCCGTCCATCGAGCACAAGGCGCACTGACATGCAGCATCTGGATCTGCAAGTGGTGCGACGGGCGCTGGAGTGGTCGGTGGCCGGGCAGCGCATCTGGCTCTGTACGGTGCTGGCCACCTACGGCTCGGCGCCGCGTGCGCCGGGTTCGCTGCTGGCGGTGAACGCCGCTGGGCAGTGGATTGGGTCGTTGTCGGGTGGTTGCGTCGAGGAAGACTTTCTCGAACGCGTCGCCGAAGGTGCGTTTCTCGATGCGGTCAGCGTGGTGCGCTACGGCGCAGGGGACGATCCGCGCTCGCGGGTCAGCCTGCCTTGTGGCGGCATTCTCGATGTCTTGGTTGAGAAGCTCGAGCCAGACTGCGAGGTGCAGGCGCACCTGCGTGAAGTGGAGTCGGCGCTGCTCGGGCAGCGCCGCTTGATTCGCGAGGTCGACCTGGGCAGCGGGGCGCGCAGCTTGCTCGTTGATCGCGAGCAGGGCGCGCGCATCGAGCGTGACAGTGAGCGGGTGCGCATCCGTGTTGGTGCGGCTCAGCGTCTGTTGCTGGCCGGGTACTCCAGTGTGGCACAGGCATGTGCCGAGTTTGCGGTGGGCCTCGGTTTTGAGGTGATCCTCTGCGATCCGCGCGATGAAGTGCTGGAAGGTGTGGTGCTCAATGGCGTGGAGATTCGTCGCCAGTTGCCGTCGGTGTTTATTGCCGACGGCGGCTGTCACCGTGATACGGCGGTGGTGGCGCTGACCCATGACCCGCGTATCGACGATCTGGCGATGATGGAAGCGGTGCGTACCGACGCGTTCTACATTGGCGTGATGGGGTCGTTGCAGACCTCGCAGAAACGCTTTGAGCGACTGCGCCGCATCGGTGGGTTAGGGGAGGCTGAATTGGCGCGGATACACGCACCCATCGGGCTTAACCTGGGCAGCAGGACGCCATCGGAAATCGCGCTGGCAGTATTGGCCGATATCGTACGGATTCGTAGCGGGATTGCTCGCGACCAGCTCTGAAGCGCAGCCCTGTAGGTGTAGGAGCGAGCTTGCTCGCGAAAAACTTCAACGATAACGCGTTTATTCTGAATGAATGCGGCGGCTGTGAGTTTTTCGCGAGCAAGCTCGCTCCTACAGTGGTTACATCCCGAATTTATCCCGCAACCCGTAGTACCAAGCCCCCAACGCCGCAAACGGCGTGCGCAACATCTGCCCACCCGGGAACGGGTAATGCGGCAAGCCCGCAAACGCATCAAAACGCTCAGCCTGACCCCGCAACGCCTCCGCCAGTACTTTGCCTGCCAGGTGCGTGTAGGTCACGCCATGGCCGCTACAGCCCTGGGAGTAATAGATGTTGTCACCCAGGCGGCCAACCTGCGGCAGACGCGACAGGGTCAGTAGGAAATTGCCGGTCCAGGCGTAGTCGATCTTCACGTCCTTGAGTTGCGGAAATGCCTTGAGCATTTTCGGCCGAATGATCGCTTCGATATTCGCCGGGTCTCGTGCGCCATACACCACGCCGCCGCCGAAGATCAGGCGCTTGTCGCTGGTGAGGCGGTAGTAGTCGAGCAGGTAGTTGCAGTCCTCGACACAATAATCCTGGGGCAACAGCGTCTTGGCCACTTCATCGCCCAGTGGCGCCGTGGTGATCACTTGGGTACCGCACGGCATCGACTTGGCCGCCAGCTCCGGCACCAGGTTGCCCAGGTAAGCGTTGCCCGCGACGATAATGAACTTGGCCCTGACCCTGCCTTCGGCGGTGTGTACCACAGGGTTGGCGCCGCGCTCGATGCGCACTGCTGCCGATTGCTCATAGATCGTGCCGCCCAGGGATTCCACCGCCGCCGCTTCACCGAGCGCCAGGTTGAGCGGGTGTATATGGCCGCCGCTCATGTCCAGCAGGCCGCCCACATAGTTGTCACAGGCCACCACTTCGCGGATGCGGCGCTCGTCCAACAACTCCAGTTGCGTATGGCCGTAGCGCTCCCACAGGCGCTTCTGCGACTCCAAGTGGCCCATGTGCTTGCTGTTAAGGGCGGCGAACACGCCGCCGTCCTTCAAGTCGCACTGGATCTGGTACTTGGCCACGCGCTCACGGATGATCCTGCCGCCTTCAAACGCCATCTGCCCCAACAACTGCGCCTGCTGAGGCCCGACACTGCGCTCGATCACATCGATATCGCGGCTGTAACTGTTGACGATCTGCCCACCGTTGCGACCCGAAGCACCAAAACCGACCTTGGCGGCTTCCAGCACCGTGACGCGAAAGCCGTTCTCCAACAAAAACAGCGCACTGGAGAGCCCGGTATAGCCGGCCCCGATCACACACACATCGGTCTCGACTTCACCTTGCAACACAGGACGGGGCGCAACTGCATTCGCAGAAGCGGCGTAATACGACTGGGGGTAGGGGGTGTTCGCCATCCTGGAACCTCTGTTTTATATTTTTTACGAGTGCGCCGATCCTACCTGAGTTGAAAATTGCCTGCCAGCCACCCAGAAATCACGGGTGGACCCGGCGCAAATAAAAAATTCGCATATTCATAGGGTTAGCTGCAAAAAAGATGTTGACACCCCTTCGGAATTCCGTAGAATGCCGCCTCACAGCAGGCACGTAGCTCAGTTGGTTAGAGCACCACCTTGACATGGTGGGGGTCGTTGGTTCGAGTCCAATCGCGCCTACCAAACAAAATCCGCTCTGCTGGGCGGTCTAGAAGGGCTCACCGAAAGGTGGGCCCTTTTTTGTTGCCTGAAATTTTGGCGCAGCAAAGCCAGGACGCCTGGCGGCGTCCTTTCAGGGCTTGAAAGTCCAATCAGGCGAACAGCGTCGCCACCGCCAGCAGGCAAATTACCTGGGCGAACAGTTGGCAGCGTATCTCGCCAAGCGTGGTCGCCATATTACTCAGTTGTCCGGCATACATAGCGGGAACCCCTCATTGTCGGCATGACGCCGTGAATGAACTACAAGTACACACAGCTGCATCGTGGAGTATAGGTGCTGATCAGGAATTTTCACTTCCGACGCCATAGCGAGCTCACCCACGCAATTTGTCCAAAAAAACTGGGTTCAATTCCTTCCAGGCACCGTACCGCACAGTGTCATCCCCCCACAAAAATTATTGGTTTGCAGCAACAATTTTTCTTGTTGGACACCCCCGGCCCCAGGCAGCAAAGTTGCCGCCACTGACGCTCGACCTTTCAGGTCAACAATAAAAAACCGAGCCGACTGCACGCCACTTTCAAGCTGTGAGCCCTTTGCCCACATCCTGCTGTAATGGCGCCGCAGCGCGCACTAAAGGACCTCCCCGCCATGCAAACTGTTGTGAACTTATGGCCGTTGATCGGCGTACTTGTCATCGTGGTCGGCTTTGTATTGCGCTTCAATCCGCTGTTGGTGGTCACCGCCGCCGCCATCGCCACCGGGCTTGCCGCCCAGTTCCCGCTGGAAAAAATTCTCGCCACCATGGGTGATGGCTTCCTTCAGACCCGTGCCCTGCAACTGATTCTATTATTGCCGCTGGCGGTGATTGGCCTGCTGGAGCGCCATGGCCTGCGTCTGCATGCGCAGAACTGGATCGCACGCTTTGAACGCGCCACGGTCGGCCGCTTGTTGATCATTTATTTGTTTGTGCGTGAGTCCACGGCGGCCATGGGGTTGACCAGCCTGGGTGGGCATCCGCAGATGGTGCGGCCGCTGCTGGCGCCGATGGCCGAGGGCGCAGCGGAAAAACGCTATGGCAAGCTGCCGGACAAGCTGCGTCACAAGGTACTGGCCATGTGCGCTGCCACCGACAATGTCGGGTTGTTTTTTGGTGAGGACATCTTCGTGGCCTTTGGTGCGATTGCGTTGATGCACACCTTCCTGCTCGGCTCGGGGATTGATGTGGAGCCGCTGCACATTGCGGTGTGGGGCATCCCGACGGCGATCTGCGCCTTTATCATTCACGCGATCCGGTTGCATCGTTTCGACCGGCGCCTGACCCGCGAAATGAGTTCGGCCACCACCCCGGTGGAGGCCGCTCAATGATTATTTCCATTCAATACCTGTACTGGCTGGCGGGCGTGCTGTTGCTGATCACCGCGGGCATGATCCTGCTCGACCGTTCCCACCCCAAACGTTGGTCGAGTGCGCTGTTCTGGTTGTTGTTCGCCGTGCCGTTCCTTATAGGCGAGCGCCTGCCTTCGGTGGTCATCGGGGTGGGTGTGGTGGTGATGGCGTTGATTGCGGGCTTGGGCGGCGTAGGTCGTGGCCAGCACGCCGAGTTGCACGATAAGGCGTCCCGAGCCAGTGCCGGGCGCCTGGGCCATAAATTGTTCATCCCGGCGTTGGCGATTCCGCTGACCACGGTGATTGGTTCGGTGTTGCTTAAACACACCGAAATCGGCGGTGTACCGCTGCTGGATCCGAAGAACACCACCTTTGTCTCCCTCGGCATCGGTTGCCTGATCGCCCTTGGCCTGGCCTGCTGGCTGACCCGTGATACGCCGGTACAGGCGTTGCGCGAATCCCGGCGCCTGACCGAAGCCCTGGGCTGGGCCATGGTGCTCCCGCAAATGCTGGCGATGCTCGGGCTGTTGTTTAATGAGGCCGGGGTGGGTACGGCGGTCGCTCATGTCACCACCACTTACATCAACCTGGACTACAAATTGGTGGCGGTGATGGTCTATGTGTTGGGCATGGCCTTGTTTACCGTGATTATGGGCAATGGTTTTGCGGCCTTTCCGGTAATGACCGGTGGTGTCGGCGTGCCGGTGCTGGTGGGGATTTACGGCGGCAACCCTGCGGTGATGGCGGCCATTGGTATGTTCTCGGGCTATTGCGGTACGTTGATGACGCCGATGGCGGCCAACTTCAATATCGTACCGGCGGCGCTACTGGAGCTGCCGGACAAAAATGCAGTGATCAAGGCCCAGATACCCACGGCGCTGATGATGCTGGTGGTCAATATCGTGCTGCTTTACCTGTTGATGTGAGGTCATTGTGCAAAGCGTATTACTGACGGGCTTCGAGCCCTTTGATAAGGCGGCGGTAAACCCCTCTTGGGAGGCCGTGCGCCAGTTGGACGGTGTGCCGTTGAGCGAGGGCGTGACGATGGTTGCGCGCTGCTTGCCCTGCGCATTTGCCTCCGCTGCCGAGACCTTGCTGCAGGTGATCAACGAACTGCAGCCGGCAATGGTCATCGCCACAGGCTTGGGGCATGGGCGCAGTGATATTTCCATCGAGCGCGTTGCGATCAACGTTAACGATGCGCGTATTCCCGACAACCTGGGCGCGCAGCCGATTGATACCGCGGTGGTGGCGGGCGGCCCGGCGGCGTACTTCTCGACGTTGCCGATCAAGGGCATGGTCAAGGCGGTGCGTGACGCGGGCATTGCGGCTTCGGTGTCGCAGACGGCGGGGACGTTTGTGTGTAACCAAGTGTTTTACCGCTTGCAGCATGCGCTGGCGGGGACTGGGGTGCGCAGTGGGTTTATTCATGTGCCTGGCTTGCCTGAGTCGGGCGAGCCTTCGATGGCGTTATCGACGACCGTGGAAGGGTTGCGTGTGGCGGCGTTGGCCGCCTGGCAAACCCAGGCGGATGTCGTCCTTGCCGGTGGCCAGATCAGCTGACGCTGTACGCGGTGTTGCGATTTCAACTACAGTTCAAGTACATCATTGCCTTGGAAAGTCGCCATGTTAAAGCGTACGAAGTTCGTGTCGGTTGCGTTGTCGCTTGCACTGTCCGTGACCAGTGGCCTTGCCCTTGCCGATCCAGGCAATGGCAAAGGCCAGGGTAACAATAAAGGTGATGTCTACGGAGGGCAGGGCAAAGGTCAAGGCAATAACAAGGGTGATGCCTATGGTGGGCAGGACAAGGGTAAAGGCCAGGGTAATAACAAAGGTAATGCCCAGGGTGGGCAAGGCAAGGGCAAAGGCAACGACGGGCCAGCCAATAATAACTTCAGTGTTGATCGCGGCTTGGTGGTGAATGTGTTGGGCGGCCACCGCGATTATTGGCGCCCTGGCCCGGCCTTGCCGCCTGGCATTCAGAAAAACCTGGCACGCGGCAAGCCCCTGCCGCCGGGTATTGCCAAGAAACTCGATGACCGCTTGCTGGGGCAGTTGCCTCACTACAATGGTTACGAGTGGCAGCAAGCGGGAACCGATTTGATATTGGTGGCTATTGCGACCGGCATCATTTACGAAGTGCTCAACGGTGTTCTTGATTGAGTTGCAGCGCCCTCAGGCTTCACGGCCAGGGAAAAACAACTCAAAACAGGTCACGCCATCTTCACTGCTGACGCGGTACCGCCCGTTATGCAACTGCATGATGGTCGCCACGATCGAGAGTCCCAGTCCGTTGGACTGGGATGACCGCTCGCGAGATTCATCCACCCGGTAAAACCGTTCGAATAGCCGTGGCAGGTGCTCGGCCGGGATCGTCTGGCCGTGGTTACTGACCCTCAGGTTGATACCCGCGCCATCCGACACTGCCTGGATACTCAGTTCCGAGCCCGGCGCGCCATATTTGATGGCGTTGGCGCACAGGTTGGCCAAGGCACGGCGCAGCAACATCGGTTCAGCCCAGATCACCCCTTCACCCAGGGCGGTGATGTGCATGTCCACATCACCGGCCAGCCCTTCGAAGTAATCCGCGATACGTTCCACTTCATCCGCCGCGTCCAGTGCCTGGCGTTGGCGCAGTGCGCTGGCGGGGTCGGTGCGGGCCAGGAACAGCATGTTGTCGAGCATCCGCGCCAGGCGCTCCAGCTCTTCGACATTGGAGGCCAGCAGTTGCTGGTAGCTCTCGATGCTGCGCTGCTGTTGCAGGGCCACCTGGGTTTCGCCGAGCAGGTTGTTGATGGGCGTGCGCAGTTCGTGGGCCATGTCGGTGGACACTTGGCCCAGTTGTACAAAGCCTTTGGCCAGGCGTTCAAGCATGGTGTTGAACGAGTCGATCATGGGCAGCAATTCTTTCGGTGCACCGTGGCTGTCGAGCCGTTCGGCCAGGTTGCTGACGCCGATCCCTTGGGCATGCCGGGCCAGGCGGCGCAACGGCAACAAGCCACGATGGACCAGCAAGTAACCCACCAGCGCCAGGATAATCGCGGCGATACTCGCCAGGATGTATACGCTAAGTCGATAACTGGCGAGCACCGCGGTGCGCTCGGTCATCAGGCGGCCGCTGGTGATTTGCAGGCTGCCCAGGTCGCCGGAGTCGATAGCCACGGCCACCATCGAGAAGGGAATACCGTTCAGGCCTGGTAAATGTTGCACGTCGTTCAACATGAGCCGGTGATCCTTGGGCAGCGGCTGGATCGACGGCAGCTCAATGTTCCCCGGGTTCACCAGTAGCAGCGGCTGCTGGCCGGGTGCGGCGATACTCAGCACCGATTCGCGGTTGCCCAACATGTTCTGGAACAGCTCTGGCTTGGTCTTGATCAGGTCCAGGGTATTGCTGTCGTTGAGCAGGTTGCGCAATTGATCCACGCGAGATATCAGTGCGGCGTCATCGCGGCGGACCAGTTCGCGCTCAAGCTCCCGGTACAGCGCCACGCCCAGGGTTGCCAGCAGGGCGAAGGCGAGCAGGGCGAAGATCAACGCCAGGCGCAGGGTCAGGGAGTAAGGGGGCTGGCGGTTCATGGTTGGGTATCGAAGCGGTAGCCAATGCCCCGCACGCTGTGAATCAGCTTGAGCTGGAACGGGTCGTCTATTTTCAGGCGCAGGCGGCGTACGGCGACATCCACCACATTGGTGTCGCTGTCGAAGTTCATGTCCCACACCCGCGATGCAATCAGCGAACGGGACAGCACCTGGTCCTGGTGCGTCGCAAACAAATGCAGCAGGGCGAATTCTTTGTTGGTCAGGGTGATGCGCGTGCCGGCGCGGGTCACTCGGCGTTTGAGTACGTCAATGTGCAGGTCGGCGATTTGCAGGTGTTCTTCATCCCGGCTCGGGCCGCGACGGTTGAGGGTGCGCAGGCGCGCCACCAGTTCGGCGAACGAAAAGGGCTTGATCAGGTAGTCGTCGGCACCCAGCTCAAGGCCTTTGATGCGGTCGGCGATGTCATCGCGGGCGGTGAGGAACAACACCGGGGTATCGGCTTCTTTGCGCAGGCGGCGCAGCACTTCCCAGCCATCCATTTTCGGCATCATCACGTCCAGTACGATCACGTCGAACGGCGTCTCCAGGGCCTGGTGCAAACCGTCCACGCCATCGCGGGCCAGGCTCACGCAATGCCCCAGCTCCTGCAGGCCATTGAGCAGATAATTGCCGGCCTTGGGTTCGTCTTCGACTACAAGGATGTTCATGGGAAGTGCTCTGCTTCAATAAGTTGCGCCAGTGTAGCCCGATCAATTGTCATTGGTGCAACCGGTGCCCTGGACTTGGTAATCCAGCACATGTTCGCGGTCTTGGTGGTCCAGGTAGCGCAGTTGCGCTGGCACAATCCCGCATTGGCCGTAGGTGTCGGTGCTCGAGAGCACCTTGGCGACATCCAGATGGACGAAGAAGCCGGTTTTGTCATGGATCACGTTGGCAGCAGGGGCGGCGTCGGCAGCGAATACCGAGCCAGTGACGAGTAAAGCGGCGAAGCCTAAGGCGAACAGTTTCATGGTGGTCTCACGTTCCGGGTTGGTAGTGAGTTCACGGTAACCAGGCGACCCCAACAGCCAACCAACAGGATGATGACAAGTTCGTCATTTTTGCCTTGGCGCTGACGGGCCAGGTCTCGGCGTTTACAAGCGACGAGGTGATCCGTAGATTGCAGGGGCCCAGCCCATGAGGAAACCGCGCAGTGTCCAGTCCAAATCCAAGTGTATTTACCCGCCGTTACCGCGCCTTCCTGTTCGATATGGACGGGACCCTGCTCAACTCCATTGCCGCTGCGGAGCGTGTCTGGGGTATCTGGGCTGCTCGGCATGGCTTGGATGTGGAAGCGTTTCTGCACACCATTCATGGTGCCCGCGCGATTGATACGATCACCCGCCAGGCATTGCCGGGTGTCGATCCACAGATAGAAGCCGAGTGGATCACCGAAGCTGAACTGCGCGATGTCGAAGGCGTCGTGGCTGTTCCTGGCGCGGTGGCGTTTTTGGCGAGCCTGCCCGCCGATCAATGGGCGTTGGTCACCTCTGCGCCCAAAGCCTTGGCCGTGCGCCGACTGCAAGCGGCGGGTATCCCCGTGCCGGCGGTACTGGTGACAGCCGAAGATGTGAAGACGGGCAAGCCCGATCCGGCTTGTTATGTGCTGGGAGCCCAGCGCCTGGGTGTGCCGGTGCAAGATTGCCTGGTGTTCGAGGACGCCACAGTGGGCATTCAGGCTGGGGAAGCGGCGGGGGCGGATATCATGGTGGTGACCTCGACACACTTGGCGCCGATGGTGACTGCCCATGCTTGTATCGAGGAA
Organism: Pseudomonas salmasensis; assembly: GCF_014268375.2. Taxonomy (NCBI): domain Bacteria; kingdom Pseudomonadati; phylum Pseudomonadota; class Gammaproteobacteria; order Pseudomonadales; family Pseudomonadaceae; genus Pseudomonas; species Pseudomonas salmasensis. The sequence continues at coordinate 1,381,910 of NZ_CP077083.1, read as the reverse complement.
TACGGTGCGTTGAAAGCCCTGCGTGGGGCTGATGGCTTGCTGTCCTTGAGTCTGTCACCGGTCTCGGCCTTCCATGCAGTCGATGGGATCTGACAATGCCTGCAACCGGCTGTTTTTCATCCGTTGGCGTGACACCACCATTTCCCTGAGTATCTCGGTGGCGAGTCGGTTGATGGCTTCTGTACCGTGATAGTGCGCACGCACGATGCCGGTAACCGCGAAGTGATCGGTCCCTGGGCCGCTGAGAACGGCTGATAGGGTACCGTCGGCATGCAGTGTGCACTCAACGGTATAGCTGGGCAGGCGCGCTGCCAGTGCCGATTCGATTTGGGTTTTGCTGAGGGTGTCCATCTGTCTCTGCCCCTTTGACTGACTGCGCAAGCCCAATGATAGGTGGTGTGGCGGCGCTGTAAATACCGGTGATCCGATAACAGGCAACAGCGCTCAGCGTGGGGCTTTCTCGTGGGTGCGATGGGCGGCGCGCTGGCGCAACTTGCGCAAGATCACCTTCTGGATAGGCTTGAGGCAGAACACAAGCAGGTAGCCGCAGAGCAGAAGCGCCAGATCCACCCAGGAATGGGTGTCGGGGTCGGCCCCCTCAACTTCCATTCTCAACCCACACCCGAGTGCCACAAAGACCAGCCCTATCAGCAGGGCAATCATCCACGATCTTGAAACAAGGGGTTGCGACGCGGCTGGCCTCATCGACGTGTTCCTGAAATGCACTCGGATGGCAGGATAAAGTGTCAGAAATTGGGCTGCCAATAGCGCGACAAGTTCCGGATACCCTGACAGTTTCATCTTGCAGCGAAGGGGAGGCTCAAGGCGCGCTGGTCACGCGAGGAAGCGCGAGCAGGCCAATTGGGTTTTCGCCAGCCGTTACAGTGAACGAAAAGGCTGGCTACTGGAGGCGTTTCAAGGCGTCTGGTTTTTGTCGGGTGCAGTCAGGCCGGCCTGGATACGCTGGTAAATCTCCTCGCGATGCACGGCAACATCCTTAGGCGCGTTGATGCCGATTCGTACTTGCTGGCCGCTAACGCCCAGGATGGTGATCGTAATGTCATCACCGATGTTTATGCTTTCACCGACTTTGCGGGTGAGTATAAGCATGGACTTCTCCTTGAATTACTTTTAAGGACACATGTTTCAGACAGGGCAGGTGTCGGATGTGTGTAGCTTACTGCGAAGCGCTTCCCTGTGACTGCCTCTTTTAGGACGCATAGAGGCGACATTAATTCCCATGGCGGTATCATACAGGTCGCGATACATGATTCGCATTGTTTAAGCCAACGTTTATGACGGCCAGAATAGACAGTGAATGGTAAAGTTGCCTCTTTGATCCTCAAAGGAGCAGGGCAGTGCGTAAAGTAGCGATGGCAATTGTGGTGTTGGCGTTGGCCGGATGCGGTGAAGGTAAATCGGTCGATGCCCCCAAGGCCAAGCCTGCCGTGACCGAAAGCCTGCCGCAAGCCGGTGCGATTGCCGCTCAGGAATGGGATATACGGGTCGGCCCGCCGGACCACAAGCTGCAGGCGATCACCGACTTGACCGCCTGGTTGCTGGAACACGGTTTCAATTTCTATATCGTGAAAGTCGACGGCAAGGATGAGGTGCTGTTGGGGCCGTTTGCGACCAAGGCGCAGGCAGAAGCCAAGCAGGCGCTGCTGAACGAAAAAATGGCGCGGGCCAAGAAAACCGACACCGTGTCGGAGATTATCCAGCACAACGCCGCGCAGTAGCAGGCGAAGTGGGCGGGCACCCCGCCCACGTTCAGCCGCAGGCCTTCAGGTTGACCGGGCCGACAAACTCATTACCACGCCCCATCACGCAAGCCACGGTCTGGTTGCGCTGGCGCTCCCAGGTTTGCACCGGATAAGTCTTGTTCCAGGCTTCATACAATTGCCGGTCCTGCTTCGACAGGCGCAGGCCGTATTGCTTGCTCATATAAAAATACGTGCGTGCGATCATTCCGCGGATGGATGGGCGCGGCATGACCTTCTTTGCCTTGAAGTCCACCTGGGTCAGGCATGAGCCGTACTGCCCGCTTTGCACTGGCAGCCAGCCAAAGCTGAAGTTGTTACGGTCCCCATTCACTTCGCCGATGCTCGGCACCAGGTTATGCAGGTCTGCCTCGGCGCGCTTGAACACCTCATCATGACGCGTGCAGTTTTTTCGCCCGCCGTTTTGCCAGCATTGACGCAGATGCCCGATTTGCCAGGCCGGCACGATGTGTTCCCACTCAATGCGCGCGGCGCGGTTGGCGTTTTTACGCGGTATGTAACCGCAGGCTTTCAGGTTCACCCGGTTACCGGTGTATTTGCAGCCGCAATAGAATTCGGTGGATTGCGGCGCGTAGAGCTTCCAGGCGATTTTCTTGGCTTCGCTGAAGGTTCGAGGGGCCTGGGCGTTGGCGGTGACGGTGACGGTGAAAAACAGACAGCACACAGCAATAAAACGGGCACTCATTGAATCAATCTTCCTTCGGCACAACCCAGAAAATCTGCACGCCACCGTCATCTCTATAGGCGAGGGTGACGTTGTCGTTTTCCGCAATCTCTTCCAGTAAACGTTGCCAATCGTTCTCCGGCTCATCGGGTAAACGGAAGATCAACGCTGCCTTGGCTTTCTGCGCGTTGGTCGAATTGATGATTTTTTGCACGCGAATGGCCAGTCGCTGATAGGCGTCAGGCGCTGCAGGTGCTGCGGAAGAGGGCTTTGCCACAGAGCATTCCTTAATTGGCTGTACGCACATACAGTATTTAACTGTAGGCAATTTCGCAACTGCTTAAATTTCAAGAAGTTCGTCTGACAGCGAATCAGGAAGTTTGTTGAGAAGGGAGGGCAGCAATGGTAGGAGCGAGCTTGCTCGCGAAGAACGTAACGATAACGCGTAAAGCCTGACTTAACGCGGCGCTATCAAGTTTTTCGCGAGCAAGCTCGCTCCTACGGGTGAGTCAGCAGGGATCAGTACTCCCAGAAGATCCGTTGCAGTTCCTTGCTGTCCTGGGTCTTGGTCAGGGCGACCATGGCCAGGATGCGGGCTTTCTGCGGGTTCAGGTCAAGGGCGGCGACCCAGTCGTATTTGTCGTCTGGCTGTTCGGCGTTACGCAGAACCATGCCACCGGCGTTGACGTGGGAAGAGCGAATGATCTGCACGCCTTGTTTACGCAATTCCACCAGCGCTGGAACGACCTTGGACGATACCGACCCGTTGCCGGTGCCGGCGTGAATGATCGCTTTGGCGCCCGCTTGGGCCAGTGCCTTGTAGGCGGTGTCGCTCACGTTGCCGTAGCCGTAGGCAATTTCAACGTCAGGCAGGCTTTTGATGGTCTTGATGTCGAACTCAGAATCCATGGTGTGACGCTTGGCCGGCAGGCGGAACCAGTAGGATTTGCCCTCGACGACCATGCCCATTGGGCCCCACGGGCTCTTGAAGGCCTCGGTCTTGATGTTGATCATCTTGCTGACGTCGCGACCCGATTGGATCTCGTCGTTCATGGTCACCAGCACGCCTTTGCCGCGGGCTTCCTTGCTACCTGCGACCGCAACCGCGTTGTACAGGTTGAGCATGCCGTCGGCCGACATCGCGGTGCCTGGGCGCATGGAGCCGACCACCACGATAGGCTTGTCGGTTTTTTCCACGAGGTTCAGGAAGTAGGCGGTTTCTTCAAGCGTATCGGTACCGTGGGTGATCACGATGCCATCCACGTCCTTGTTGTCGGCCAGTTCGGCGACACGACGACCCAGTTGCAGCAGGTTTTCGTTGTTGATGCTTTCCGACGCAATTTGCATCACTTGTTCGCCGCGAACATTGGCGATCTGGCTAAGCTCAGGAACGCCGGCGATCAGTTGTTCGATGCCGACTTTGGCCGCTTGGTAGGTGGCACTGTTGGCCGCACTGGCGCCGGCGCCAGCGATGGTACCGCCGGTGGCGAGGATGACCACGTTGGACAGTTTGGTCTTGCTTTCAACTTCCTTTGCCTGGGCGGCAACGGGGAACAGCAGCAGAAGGGCCAATGCGCCCGGAATAACGTTCTTCAATGCAGATTTCATTATTTTTCTCTCTGGTTTTTGATGAGTGCTGTAGCAGGTTCATCTAGAACACCCGGGCGGTTCTGAACGCCGCGAGGTGCTGAGAAAGAGCAGGATTTGTACCAGGCTGAGCATGTTGGGTTTTTTAAATTAACTTATTGATTTAAAACAACTTAAAGTGAGGTTTCGGTTTGATGGGGCGGGGCGCTGTCCGGCTTTCCGAACGAGAAGGGCTGTGGTGTTCGGTTGTCCGAAAGCCTTCACGATTTGTTCGGGCGCCCTGCGTGATCATTCGCCACCCAGCCTGTCGTTTCAGAGAACGGTCACATAGGGTGAGTTTGCTTAAACGTATCAGCGGTCAGTAGCTGAAGATTAAGTTTGGAGGGCGCCCATGAAAGGCTCGCTGCTACCGTTGACAAATCTCGACAAGGTTCTCATAGTTTGCTCAACGCAAACGTTTGCGAGATGTTTCACTGCGCCCTTGGCACATCGTGACAGCTCGTATCAGCCGCCCAGGTGGGAGGGCTGCCGAAGGGCTCTTCGGTGCAAGCGTTGCTTACAATAATCATAAGATCGGAGTGAACCCATGAAGCTGCCATTTGCTGGACGTCTTCTTGCTGTTGCTGTGCTTGCTGCCGCATCCGTCGCTTTGCCTCTCTCTTCTGCATTTGCCGATGACGCTGCCAAAACGCCTACCGTGGGTTTGGTGATGAAGTCCCTTGCCAATGAGTTTTTTGTCACCATGACCGACGGTGCGAAGGACTACCAGAAAGCGCACCCAACAGAATTCAAGTTGATCTCCAACGGCATCAAGAACGAAACCGATACCAGCGCTCAGATCGCCATCGTCAACGAAATGATCAACGCCAAGGTCGATGCGCTTGTCATCGCTCCCGCCGACTCCAAGGCACTCGCCAGTGTGCTGAAGAAAGCTTCCGATGCCGGTATCAAAGTCGTCAACATCGACAACCGCCTGGACCCGGAAGTACTCAAAAGCAAAAAACTCGATATCCCATTTGTAGGCCCGGATAACCGCAAAGGCTCCAAGCTGGTGGGCGACTACCTGGCCAAGCAACTGGCCGCCGGTGACAAGGTCGGCATCATCGAGGGCGTACCCACTACCACCAATGCCCAGCAGCGCACCGCAGGCTTCAAGGATGCGATGGACGCGGCAAGCATGAAGATTGTTTCCACCCAATCCGGTAACTGGGAAATCGACCAAGGCAACAAGATCGCCGCAGCGATGCTGAGCGAAACGCCAGATATCAAGGCGCTGCTGGCCGGTAACGACAACATGGCCCTGGGCGCTGTTTCCGCCGTGCGTGCGGCAGGCAAGGCCGGCAAGGTGTTGGTGGTGGGTTACGACAACATTGACGCGATCAAACCAATGCTCAAGGACGGCCGCGTGTTGGCCACCGCTGACCAGGCCGCCGCCCAGCAAGCCGTGTTCGGTATTCAGAATGCGCTGAAGCTGGTCAAGGGTGAGAAAGTCGATGCCAAAGATGGCGTGATCGAAACCCCGGTCGAACTCGTCATCAAGCAGTAATCCTGGCAGTACCCAACAGCGCCCGCTCGTCCTGAGCGGGCGCCTGGAGATTTTCCTATGTCATCTTCCGCCCCGAACGCTGTCCTCTCGGTCAGCGGTATCGGTAAGACCTATGCCCAACCGGTTCTGTCCGACATCACCCTGACGCTTAATCGCGGGGAAGTGTTGGCGCTGACCGGTGAGAACGGCGCAGGCAAAAGTACCTTGTCGAAGATCATCGGCGGCCTGGTCACGCCCACCACCGGGCACATGCAATTCAATGGTCAGGATTACCGCCCCGCCAGCCGCACCCAGGCCGAAGCCTTGGGCGTGCGCATGGTCATGCAGGAGCTCAACCTGCTGCCGACGCTGACCGTGGCTGAAAACCTGTTCCTGGATAACCTGCCGAGCCGCTGTGGCTGGATCAGCCGCAAACAACTGCGCAAGGCCGCGATCGAAGCCATGGCCCAAGTCGGCCTGGACGCGATCGACCCGGACACGCTGGTGGGCAGCCTGGGCATCGGTCACCAGCAAATGGTCGAGATCGCGCGTAACCTGATCGGCGACTGCCATGTGCTGATCCTCGACGAACCCACGGCGATGCTCACCGCCCGTGAAGTCGAGATGCTGTTTGAGCAAATCACGCGCCTGCAGGCCCGTGGCGTGGCGATCATTTATATTTCGCACCGGCTCGAAGAGTTGGCCCGTGTCGCCCAGCGCATTGCGGTATTGCGCGACGGCAAACTGGTCTGCGTCGAGCCGATGGCCAACTACAACAGTGAGCAGTTGGTGACCTTGATGGTCGGTCGCGAGCTGGGCGAACACATCGACCTGGGCCCACGCACCATCGGTAGCCCGGCCTTGACGGTGAAGGGCCTGACCCGTTCGGACAAGGTCCGCGATGTGTCCTTTGAAGTGCGCGCCGGCGAAATCTATGGCATTTCCGGCCTGATCGGCGCTGGTCGCACCGAATTGCTGCGCCTGATCTTCGGCGCCGACCCGGCCGACAGCGGTACCGTGGCCCTGGGTTCGCCGGCCAAGGTGGTGAGCATTCGCTCGCCGGTGGACGCGGTCGGTCACGGTATTGCCCTGATCACCGAAGACCGCAAGGGCGAGGGCCTGCTGCTGACCCAGTCCATCAGCGCCAATATCGCCCTGGGCAACATGCCGGAAATTTCCGGCGGTGGCGTCGTCAACAGCCGCAACGAAACTGCTCTGGCCAAGCGCCAGATCGATGCCATGCGTATCCGCAGTTCCAGCCCGACGCAACTGGTGTCCGAGCTGTCAGGTGGTAACCAGCAAAAGGTGGTGATTGGCCGCTGGCTGGAGCGCGATTGCGCGGTGATGCTGTTCGATGAGCCCACCCGCGGCATCGACGTCGGTGCCAAGTTCGACATCTATGCCTTGCTCGGTGAACTGACCCGCCAGGGCAAAGCGCTGGTGGTGGTGTCCAGTGACCTGCGTGAGCTGATGCTGATCTGTGACCGCATTGGTGTGTTGTCCGCTGGCCGCCTGATCGAAACCTTCGAGCGTGACAGCTGGACCCAGGACGAATTGCTCGCCGCCGCCTTTGCCGGCTATCAGAAACGTGATGCGCTGCTCAACGAAGCAGTGCCTAGGAATACCCCATGAAAACAAGCATTTCCCCCGGTAAAACTGGCGGCAACTTCTATGGCCTGGGTACCTACCTGGGGCTGGCGGGTGCCTTGCTGGCGATGATTGCGCTGTTCTCGGTGCTCAGCGATCACTTCCTGTCCTATGACACCTTCAGCACCCTGGCCAACCAGATCCCGGACCTGATGGTGCTGGCGGTGGGCATGACCTTCATCCTTATCATTGGCGGCATCGACCTGTCCGTGGGCTCGGTACTGGCATTGGCGGCCTCGGCAGTCAGCGTGGCGATCCTGGGTTGGGGCTGGAGCGTGTTGCCTGCTGCTCTGCTGGGCATGGGCTGCGCGGCGTTGGCCGGTACTATCACCGGTTCCATTACGGTGGCCTGGCGCATTCCGTCATTTATCGTGTCCCTTGGCGTGCTGGAAATGGCACGCGGCGTGGCCTACCAGATGACGGGCTCGCGCACCGCTTATATCGGTGACTCGTTTGCCTGGCTGTCCAACCCGATTGCCTTCGGCATTTCCCCGTCGTTTATCATCGCGCTGCTGGTGATCATCGCGGCCCAGTTGGTACTGACCCGCACGGTCTTCGGTCGTTACCTGATCGGCATCGGCACCAACGAAGAAGCGGTGCGCCTGGCGGGTATCAATCCCAAGCCTTACAAGATCCTGGTGTTCAGCCTGATGGGCCTGTTGGCCGGTGTGGCGGCGTTGTTTCAGATTTCGCGTCTGGAAGCGGCGGACCCGAATGCCGGTTCGGGCCTGGAGCTGCAAGTGATCGCCGCCGTGGTGATCGGTGGCACCAGCCTGATGGGCGGGCGTGGCTCGGTCATCAGTACGTTCTTCGGCGTGTTGATCATTTCGGTCTTGGCTGCCGGGTTGGCGCAGATCGGCGCGACGGAACCGACTAAACGCATCATTACCGGTGCCGTGATCGTGATTGCCGTGGTCCTCGACACTTACCGCAGCCAGCGCGCCAGTCGGCGGGGCTGAACCATGGCAACGATCAAGGATGTGGCAGCGCTTGCAGGTATTTCCTACACCACCGTGTCCCATGTGGTGAACAAGACGCGCCCGGTGAGTGAGCCGGTACGCATCAAGGTCGAGGCGGCGATCAAGCAGTTGGACTACGTGCCCAGTGCCGTCGCACGCTCGCTCAAGGCCAAGACCACGGCAACCATCGGCCTGCTGGTGCCCAACAGCCTCAACCCGTATTTTGCCGAACTGGCCCGGGGTATCGAGGATTACTGCGAGCGTAATGGCTATTGCGTGATCCTCTGCAACTCCGATGACGACGCAGAGAAACAGCGCAGTTATTTGCGCGTGTTGCTGGAAAAACGCGTCGACGGCTTGATCGTGACCTCCGTGGGCGGCGATGACAGTGGCCTTGCCGCAGGCTTGAGTGCCGTGCGCACGCCCATGGTGATTGTCGACCGGGCGCTGGATGGGATTGATGTGGACCTGGTGCGCATCGATCACGAAGAGGGCGCTTACCTGGCGACCCGGCACTTATTGGAATTGGGGCACCGCGACATCGCCTGTATCGGCGGCCCTGGGCATACCCGCGTGGCGCAGATGCGCCTGGCGGGTTACCAGCGTGCATTGCGCGAGGCGGGCATCGAGGTGCTGGCCAGTCGTACCCTGGAAAGCGATTTCACCAGCACGGGCGGCTATGCCGCAGCCGTACAGTTATTATCGCAACACCCGCCCAGCGCGATTTTCGCCAGCAACGATATGATCGGGTTTGGCGTACTGCGCGCCGCCGCCGAGCGCAATGTGCGGGTGCCGGGCGAGCTGTCGGTCATCGGTTTTGATGACATTCAGATGGGGCGCTACGTCTACCCGGCGCTGACAACGGTCGGCCAGTCGATCCTGCAATTGGGTGAGACGGCCGCCGAATTATTACTGCAACGAATAGCAACACCCCAACTGCCGATCGATCAACGTATCGTGACGCCCAGTATTGTTTTGCGTGAGTCGACCGCGCCATTGGCTGATGTGTTCGCCCAATACCGCTGAACCGAATTGATGAGTACTGATGTATGCCAGCAAAAGTAGTGGTAATAGGCAGCTTGAACATGGACCTGGTCACCCGCGCCAGTCGCCTGCCGCGTGCCGGTGAAACCCTGATCGGCCAGACGTTCTCCACTGTGCCCGGTGGCAAGGGCGCCAACCAGGCCGTCGCCTCGGCACGCCTGGGGGCCAGTGTCGCAATGGTGGGGTGCATCGGTACCGACGCCTACGGCAGCCAATTGCGCGATGCGCTGCTGGTGGAAGGCATCGATTGCCAGGCAGTCAGCACGGTGGACGGCTCCAGCGGTGTGGCGTTGATCGTGGTCGATGACAGCAGCCAGAACGCCATTGTCATTGTGGCCGGCAGCAACGCTGAGCTGACGCCCGCGTCGCTGCAAACGTGCGACGCTGTGCTGCAGGCGGCAGACGTGATCATCTGCCAGCTTGAGGTGCCAATGGAGACCGTTGGGTATGCGCTCAAGCGGGGTCGCGAGCTGGGCAAGACCGTCATCCTCAACCCGGCCCCTGCAAGCGGACCGTTGCCCGCTGACTGGTATGCCTCGATCGATTATCTGATCCCCAATGAAAGCGAGGCCAGCGCCCTGAGCGGCGTGACGGTCGACTCCCTCGACAGCGCCAAGGTCGCCGCGACAGCACTGATCAAGGCGGGCGCTGGTAAGGTCATCATCACCCTTGGCGCCCAGGGCGCGCTGTTTGCCGACGGCAAGGGCTTTGAGCACCTGGTGGCGCCGAAGGTCAAGGCGGTGGATACCACCGCTGCTGGCGATACCTTTGTTGGTGGCTTCGCCGCCGCGCTGGCCGCGGGCCAGAGCGAAGCCGAGGCGATCCGTTTTGGCCAGGTGGCGGCGGCGTTGTCAGTGACCCGCGCCGGCGCTCAGCCTTCCATTCCTACGCTGCACGACGTACAAGGTTTTGTGCCCGCATGAAAAAGACACCTTTGCTGAATATCGCCCTGTCGCGCGTGATCGCGTCCCTGGGCCACGGTGACATCCTGGTCATCGGCGATGCCGGCCTGCCGGTACCTCCTGGCGTCGAATTGATCGACCTGGCACTGACCCAGGGCATCCCGGACTTCATCAGCACCTTGCGCATCGTGCTTAGCGAAATGCAGGTGGAAAGCCATGTGCTGGCGCAAGAGATCCTGCTGAAACAACCGCCCGCGCTGACCGCGCTAAATGCGCTGACAGAGCAGGCTGCACTGGGCGAACGGCGCCTGCTCAGCCATGACCAATTCAAGCAATTGAGCCGCAATGCCCGCGCCGTGGTACGCACTGGCGAGTGCCAGCCGTACTGCAATATCGCGCTGGTGTCCGGCGTAACGTTCTAGCGTCCCCCCTATGACAAGGAGTGCTTTATGCAACGTGGTCTACCTACCCTGAAAAACCTGTTCCGGAGTGTTCTGCTTTTGTCCGCGCTCACTGCTGCAAGCGCCCAAGCGGCGGAAAAAATCGACCTGATCATCGACACCGACCCGGGTGCCGATGACGTGGTGGCCTTGCTGTTCGCCATGGCCTCGCCGCAGGAGCTGAGCATTCGTGCGCTGACTACCGTCGCCGGCAATGTGCGCCTGGACAAGACCTCCCGCAACGCGCGCCTGGCGCGTGAGTGGGCAGGGCGCGAGGACATCCCGGTGTACGCCGGTGCGCCAGCGCCGTTGCTGCGCAAACCAATCTACGCCGAAAATATCCATGGCAAGGAAGGCATCTCGGGCGTCACGGTGCATGAACCGAAAAAAGGCCTGGCCGAAGGCAATGCCGTTGACTACCTGATCAAGACCCTGAGCAGCGCCAAGCCGCACAGCATCACCATCGCCATGCTCGGCCCGCAGACCAACCTGGCACTGGCACTGACTCAAGCGCCCGAAATAACCCAGGGCATCAAGGAAGTGGTCGTGATGGGCGGCGCCCACTTCAATGGCGGCAATATCACCCCTGTGGCTGAGTTCAACCTGTTCGCCGATCCGGTGGCGGCTGAGATCGTGCTCAAAAGCGGTGTGAAATTGACTTACCTGCCGTTGGACGTGACCCATAAAGTCCTCACCAGCGACGCCCGCCTGAAGAAGATTGCGGACCTGAACAACAACGCGAGCAAGGTGGTCAGCAGTATTCTGAATGAGTACGTCAAAGGCGATATGGAGCACTACGGCATTCCGGGTGGCCCGGTCCATGACGCTACCGTGGTGGCGTACCTGCTCAAGCCTTCGCTGTTCAGCGGTCGTGAGGCCAATGTGGTGGTCGACAGCCGCGAAGGTCCGACCTTCGGCCAGACCATCGTCGATTGGTACGACGGCCTCAAGCAGCCCAAGAATGTGTTCTGGGTTGAGAATGGCGACGCCCAGGGCTTCTTCGATCTGCTGACCGAGCGCCTGGCGCGTCTGAAGTAAGGTGTTTTGCCGGGCGGCGCTCGTCGTCCGGTTCTTATTCGCGCCCTTGGGCGCCCCCGTAGTCGGCCGGGTATTTCTCGAATATCTGGCCGATGAACGCTTGCGCCGCCTGGGTGCCCAGCTCCTTGACCAGCAGGTCGATACCAATGATCGCCAGTTCTTCCGGGCTTCCGGGGCTGTAGGAACTTTGCCCTTGGGGCCACTTGGCTTTGATGTCGGCTTGAAGCGTTACGGTGGTCATGGAAATCTCACGGGCTGAAAATGCGGGGCAGTGCACTGGAACGCTGTTCCAGAGGGGCGCAGTTAAGCATTTTGTACGGCATTTGGCACTGCTACTTAGGCATGACGTAGCGGCTGTGCGACACTGTCGGCCTGTTAAATGGCCGGGAAACACCGCGTGCAAATCGATTTGAGCAAGCCCGAAAACCTGACGCTGGACGCCGTGCGCCAACTGCTTGGCAGCGCCAGTGACGACGAACATACCCAGCTGCGGGTGACCAAAAAAGGCGTCGCCTACATTTCTTCCGGCGTAGTCGGGGGGGCCGATATCGATGGCCTGCTGTTTCGCCTGGAGACCTGGGCCAAGGGTTCCGGTTATGTCGGTCTCGTGGCGGCCAGTGACGAAGTCTGGGTTATGCAGATTTTCAACGCGCTGAAGCAGAATTGGCCTACGCCTTCGTCGGACTACATCGACATCTACTGAATACGTTCATATCTAGTCACGATTCACCGAGCGATTGCAGGCCGGGACTCAGGCAGACTTGCCTACAGGCGGTTAACGTCTTGAAACCAATCGCTTTGACTGCTGTCGCACGATCTCTGTCCACTTTTTATCATAGGAGGCTTCATGCCTTGGAAGCTCGCATCATTCGGTACTTTGTTGGCTGCGCTCGCGTTGGCGGGTTGCAGTACCCCGGGTGCCTCTGAGCCAGGCAAAGCTGCCACTGCGACCGATGCCGGTCATAGCCGCTGTGAGTCGAAGGCTGCAGAGTTCGCCATCGGCCAGAAAGCCTCGCCCCAGTTGTTGGAGCAAGCCCGCACCCGTGCCGGCGCGCAGAATGCACGCATTCTCAAGCCTAATGACATGATCACGCTGGAGTATCGCTCCGACCGCTTGAACCTGAACACCGACAACAACCTGGTGATCAACCGGGTCAACTGCGGCTGATGCGGCTTTTGCATCGCCCATAAAAAACCCCGTCACATGGACGGGGTTTTTTTAGCTCAGCGGAGAATTACTCGCCGCGAACCTGTGCAGCTTGCATACCCTTTTGGCCTTTCTCAGCCACGAAGGAAACGGTTTGGCCTTCTTTCAGGCTTTTGAAACCGTCGCTTTCGATAGCTTTGAAGTGTACGAACAGGTCGTCACCGCCACCTTGAGGAGTGATGAAGCCGAAGCCTTTTTCATCGTTGAACCATTTAACGGTGCCGGTTTGGCGATTAGACATGGTGTATCTCCAAGAAACATATATTTTCAGTAGTGCTGTGCTGCTCAGGCCAACTGGGCACACTGGGCTATCATAGTCGAAATGTTCGGCTTGGGAGCCCCCCCAAGGCACTGTTTGCTAATCAATCGCTTTGCGTTTGATCCGTCTTTAGGCTGAAAGCCCCGATTTACGGGGCTTTGCGACGAAATATCAGCTGTTAAAAAAAGCCGTAAAACCTGCATAATTTGTGTGAAATGGCAGTTTTCAGGCTGTTTTTCCAGCGAAATGACCGTCGAATCGTCAGCCATTCTTACTTTTTCTTCACCACTTTGCAGGACGAAATAGCCGCGACCGCTTTGTTTTTAAGCTCCGGGCTGGCGTTCTGGTTGGTCATCAATTCCTTGATCTCGGCAGTGCTCAATTCGGCATTGATCTTGTCAGCGCCACATTCACAGTGGGCTTTGGCAGTTTTGACGTCTACGTTCTGGCTGGCGGCGGCACTGCAGTCGTTGACGAAGGCGTCACGGGCGCCCGCTGGCCAGTTGGAAGGGGCTGCAGCCTGCGCGCCGAGGGACAGGAGGCTCAGGGTGGCGGCGACAGCGAGGGTAGAGGTAAAACGCATCATGGGATGCTCCTTTGGGTCGAGGACGAACGGCGATTCTCAGTGGCTTTGAGGCCTCACGTACAGCTCAAGTTCACTTTCGCAGCTATAAAGCCATGAATTGCTCTTTACCCAGCGCTTGGCCGACGCGATGACCGTTCATCTGTGCTAGCATCCCTGCCTGGCTATTTCCCGGCGCGCCATTTGCCGCCTTGCCAGGTTCTTTTTGTTCACTCCAGTCACTCTGGTTCGATTATCGGTTGGCCGAAAGGCTCCTGCCGCTGTAAGGCAGGCGTTCATCATTGAGCGGCCTGGTGTTGGATCTTGTACTGGCTCATCCCAACCCACGTGACCTTTGGTAGGGGTCACCACTAGGAGAGGAGGCGCCATGCCAACTATTACTCTTCCCGACGGCAGTCAACGTTCATTCGATCATCCGGTTTCCGTAGCCGAGGTCGCCGCATCCATTGGTGCAGGCCTGGCCAAGGCCACCGTGGCCGGCAAGGTCGACGGCAAGCTGGTTGACGCCAGCGACCTGATCATCAGCGACGCCAGCCTGCAAATCATCACGCCCAAGGATCAAGAGGGGCTGGAGATCATTCGCCACTCTTGCGCGCACTTGATTGGCCATGCGGTCAAGCAACTGTACCCAACCGCCAAGATGGTGATCGGCCCGGTCATTGAAGAAGGCTTCTATTACGACATCGCCTATGAGCGTCCTTTTACTCCGGACGACTTGGCGGCCATCGAGCAGCGCATGCACGCGCTGATCGAAAAAGATTACGACGTCATCAAGAAAGTCACCCCGCGTGCCGAAGTGATCGACGTGTTTACCGCGCGTGGCGAAGACTACAAACTGCGTCTGGTGGAAGACATGCCGGACGAGCAGGCCATGGGCCTGTACTACCACGAAGAATATGTCGACATGTGCCGTGGCCCGCACGTGCCGAACACGCGCTTTCTCAAGTCGTTCAAGCTGACCAAGCTCTCCGGTGCCTACTGGCGCGGTGATGCGAAGAACGAACAACTGCAACGGATCTACGGCACGGCCTGGGCTGACAAGAAGCAGCTGGCCGCCTACATCCAGCGCATCGAAGAAGCCGAAAAACGCGACCACCGCAAGATCGGTAAGCGCCTGAACCTGTTCCACCTTCAGGAAGAAGCTCCGGGCATGGTGTTCTGGCACCCGAATGGCTGGACCCTGTACCAAGTGCTTGAGCAGTACATGCGCAAGGTGCAGCGCGAAAACGGTTACCTGGAGATCAAGACCCCGCAAGTGGTTGATCGCAGCCTGTGGGAGAAATCCGGGCACTGGGCCAACTATGCCGACAACATGTTCACCACCCAGTCGGAAAACCGCGACTACGCCATCAAGCCGATGAACTGCCCGTGCCACGTGCAGGTCTTCAACCAGGGCCTGAAGAGCTACCGCGAGTTGCCGATGCGCCTGGCCGAATTCGGTGCCTGCCACCGTAACGAGCCATCGGGTGCGCTGCACGGCATCATGCGCGTGCGTGGCTTCACCCAGGACGACGCCCACATCTTCTGCACCGAAGAGCAGATGCAGGCCGAGTCCGCAGCGTTTATCAAACTGACCATGGACGTTTATCGCGATTTCGGCTTTACCGAAGTCGAGATGAAGCTGTCCACTCGTCCGGAAAAACGCGTCGGTTCCGACGAACTGTGGGATCGCGCCGAAGCGGCACTGGCCGCAGCGCTCGACAGTGCGGGCCTTGCATACGATCTGCAGCCGGGTGAGGGCGCCTTCTACGGTCCCAAGATTGAGTTCTCGCTCAAAGATTGCCTTGGCCGTGTCTGGCAGTGTGGTACCCTGCAGCTCGATTTTAACCTGCCGATCCGTCTGGGAGCCGAATACGTCTCCGAAGACAACAGCCGTAAACACCCGGTTATGCTGCACCGGGCGATCCTCGGCTCGTTCGAACGGTTCGTCGGTATCCTGATCGAACACTACGAGGGCGCGTTCCCTGCGTGGCTGGCTCCGACCCAGGCAGTGATCATGAATATCACTGATAAACAGGCAGATTTTGCCGCTGAAGTTGAAAAAACTCTCAACGAAAGCGGGTTTCGTGCCAAGTCCGACTTGAGAAATGAAAAGATCGGCTTTAAAATCCGCGAGCATACCTTGCTCAAGGTTCCCTATCTCTTGGTTATCGGAGATCGGGAAGTCGAGATGCAGACTGTCGCTGTGCGTACTCGTGAAGGTGCTGACCTGGGCTCGATGCCCGTCGCCCAGTTCGCTGAGTTCCTCGCGCAAGCGGTTTCCCGGCGTGGTCGCCCAGATTCGGAGTAATTATTATTAAGCGTGAAATGAGACAAGATAAACGAGCTGCACCGAAAGCCCCGATCAACGAGAATATCTCGGCACGCGAGGTTCGGTTAATTGGCGCTGATGGCGAGCAGATTGGCATCGTCTCGATTGATGAAGCGCTTCGTATTGCAGAAGAGTCCAAGCTGGACCTGGTGGAAATCTCCGCCGATGCAATCCCACCTGTTTGTCGGGTGATGGACTACGGCAAATCGATCTTCGAAAAGAAGAAGCAGGTTGCCGCAGCGAAGAAGAACCAGAAGCAGATTCAAGTAAAAGAAATCAAGTTTCGTCCAGGGACGGAGGAAGGGGATTACCAGGTAAAACTGCGCAACCTGGTACGTTTCCTGAGTGATGGGGACAGGGCCAAGGTATCCTTGCGATTCCGCGGCCGTGAGATGGCCCACCAGGAGCTGGGGATGGAACTCCTCAAGCGGGTTGAAGCTGACCTGCTCGAGTACGGTTCGGTCGAACAGCATCCTAAGATGGAAGGACGCCAGCTTATTATGGTCATCGCCCCGAAAAAGAAGAAGTAATCAACAGGGCACGGCAGGCCTTCTGATTATGTTTATCAACTGAATGCGGAGTACCGAACATGCCAAAGATGAAAACTAAAAGTGGTGCTGCTAAGCGGTTTCTGAAAACTGCTAACGGCATCAAGCACAAGCACGCTTTCAAGAGCCACATCCTGACCAAAATGTCGACCAAGCGTAAGCGTCAACTGCGCGGTAGCAGTTTGCTGCATCCGTCTGACGTGGCAAAAGTCGAGCGCATGCTGCGCCTTCGTTAATTTTGGTTCAAGAATAGAGGAAGTAACTCATGGCTCGTGTAAAGCGTGGCGTCATGGCCCGTAAGCGTCACAAAAAAATTCTGAAACTTGCTAAAGGCTACTACGGCGCGCGTTCACGCGTATTCCGTGTTGCCAAGCAAGCGGTAATCAAGGCAGGCCAATACGCCTACCGCGACCGTCGTCAGAAAAAACGTCAGTTCCGCGCTCTGTGGATCGCTCGTATCAATGCTGGTGCACGTGTTAACGGTCTGTCCTACAGCCGTTTCATCGCTGGCCTGAAAAAAGCGTCCATCGAAATCGACCGTAAGGTTCTGGCTGAACTGGCCGTGAACGAAAAAGCGGTGTTTGCTGCGATTGTCGAGAAAGCTAAAGCCTCCTTGGCTTAAGTACCCCCGACAGTCACCCTGGGCTACTCCTGTGGCCCAAGGTGGTAAACGTCATAAATAGGGGAAGAGCCTTCAAGCTCTTCCCCTATTTTGTATCTGGAGTCTGTACATGGAAAACCTGGACGCGCTCGTCGCCCAAGCCCTTGAGGCTGTGCAAAGCGCTGAAGATGTAAATGCCCTGGAGCAAATCCGGGTTCACTACCTTGGCAAGAAAGGTGAATTGACTCAGGTGATGAAGACCCTGGGAAATCTGCCCGCTGAAGAGCGTCCGCAAGTCGGTGCGCTGATCAACGTCGCCAAGGAGCGTGTCACAGAGGTTCTCAATGCGCGCAAGGCGTCGCTCGAGGAGGCCGATCTTGCGGCCAAGCTCGCCGCCGAGTCCATTGACGTGACCTTGCCCGGTCGTGGCCAGGCCTCGGGCGGTCTGCATCCGATCACCCGGACTCTGGAACGTATCGAACAGTTCTTCACCCACATCGGCTACGGCATTGCCGAAGGCCCTGAGGTCGAAGACGACTACCACAACTTCGAGGCGCTCAACATCCCAGGCCATCACCCGGCCCGGTCGATGCACGACACCTTCTATTTCAACGCCAACATGCTGCTGCGCACCCATACCTCGCCGGTACAGGTCCGCACCATGGAAGCGAACAAGCCGCCGATCCGCATTGTCTGCCCAGGCCGTGTGTACCGTAGCGACTCGGATATCACCCATTCGCCGATGTTCCACCAGGTTGAAGGCCTGCTGGTTGATCGGGATATCAATTTCGCCGACCTCAAAGGCACCATCGAGGAATTCCTGCGGGTGTTCTTCGAAAAAGAGTTGGCGGTACGTTTCCGTCCTTCGTTCTTCCCGTTCACCGAGCCATCGGCTGAAGTCGACATGGAATGCGTGATGTGCAGCGGTAAAGGCTGCCGCGTGTGCAAGCAGACCGGCTGGCTGGAAGTGATGGGCTGCGGCATGGTTCACCCCAACGTGCTGCGCATGTCCGGGATCGACCCGGAAGAGTTCTCGGGCTTTGCCTTCGGCATGGGCGTTGAGCGTCTGGCCATGCTGCGTTACGGCGTGAACGACTTGCGTCTGTTCTTCGACAACGACTTGCGGTTCCTCGCGCAATTTCGCTAGTCGTAACGAATCTTTAGGAGAGCAGGATGAAATTCAGTGAACAATGGCTGCGTGGCTGGGTAAGCCCGCAGGTAAATCGCGACGAGCTGGTTGCTCGTCTGTCGATGGCCGGTCTTGAGGTCGATAGCGTTACGCCGGCCGCCGGTGTTTTCAGCGGCGTGGTGGTGGGCGAGGTGTTGAGCACCGAGCAGCACCCGGATGCCGACAAATTGCGTGTTTGCCAGGTCAGCAACGGTTCGGAAACCTTTCAGGTCGTGTGCGGAGCGCCTAACGTGCGCCCGGGCCTGAAGATCCCGTTCGCCATGATCGGTGCCGAGCTGCCGGGCGACTTCAAGATCAAGAAGGCCAAGCTGCGTGGCGTTGAATCCAACGGCATGCTGTGCTCCCAGGCCGAGCTGCAAGTGGGTGAGGGCAATGATGGCTTGATGGAACTGCCGGCCGACGCGCCAGTGGGTCAGGACATTCGTGTTTACCTGGAACTGGAAGACGCCAGCATCGAGGTCGACCTGACCCCCAACCGCGGCGACTGCCTGTCCCTGGCTGGCCTGGCCCGTGAAGTGGGCGCGCTGTACAACGCACCTGTCACCCGTCCAGTGGTCGCTGCCGTACCGGCGGTGCACGACGAAGTGCGCTCGATTGAAGTATTGGCCCCCAACGCTTGCCCGCGTTACCTGGGGCGTGTGATTCGTAACGTCGACCTGTCCAAGCCAACTCCGCTGTGGATGGTCGAGCGCCTGCGTCGTGCCGACGTGCGCAGCATCGACGCCGCCGTCGACATCACCAACTACGTGATGCTCGAACTGGGCCAGCCGTTGCACGCGTTTGATCTCGCCGAAATCAACGGCGGCATCCGCGTGCGTATGGCCGAAGAAGGCGAGAAGCTGGTGCTGCTCGATGGCCAGGAAGTCAGCCTGCGTGCCGACACCTTGGTGATCGCCGACCACGCTCGCGCCCTGGCGATTGCCGGCGTGATGGGTGGCGAGCACAGCGGTGTATCCGCGACCACCCGTGATGTATTCCTTGAAAGCGCGTTCTTCGACCAGATCGCGATCGCTGGCAAGGCCCGTTCCTACGGCCTGCACACCGATGCGTCGCACCGCTATGAGCGCGGCGTGGACTGGAAACTCGCCCGTGAAGCCATGGAGCGCGCCACCGGCCTGCTGCTGGAAATCACCGGTGGCGAAGCCGGCCCGATCACCGAGACCGTCAGCGAACAGTACCTGCCGTCGATTGCGCCGATCACCTTGCGTGCCAAAAGCGTTGAGCAAATGCTCGGCCTGGTCATCGAGCCGGCTGAAATCGAGCAACTGCTGTCTGCGCTCGGCCTGGGTATTTCTGCGGGTGGGGAAGGGCAGTGGCAGGTTGCAGTACCTAGCCATCGCTTCGACATCAGCCTGGAAGTCGACCTGATCGAAGAGCTGGCGCGCCTGTACGGCTACAACCGCCTGCCGGTTCGCTATCCGCAAGCACGCCTGGCACCGCAACCCAAGGCCGAAGCGCGTGCGCACCTGCCTGAACTGCGTCGCTTGCTGGTTGCCCGTGGTTACCAGGAAGCCGTGACCTATAGCTTCATTGATCCAAAACAGTTCGAACTGTTCAACCCTGGCGTTGAGCCGTTGCTGCTGGCCAACCCGATCTCCAACGATATGGCCGCCATGCGTTCGTCGCTGTGGCCGGGCCTGGTGAAGGCACTTTCCCACAACCTGAACCGCCAACAAGACCGCGTGCGTCTGTTCGAAAGCGGCTTGCGTTTCGTCGGCCAGCTCGATGGCTTGAAGCAAGAGCCAATGCTGGCGGGTGTTGTCTGCGGCAGCCGTCTGCCGGAAGGCTGGGCGCAAGGCCGTGAGGTCGTGGACTTCTTCGACGTCAAGGCAGACGTGGAAGCGGTGCTGGGCTTTGCCGGTGCGCTGGACGCCTTTACGTTTGTACTGGGCAGCCACCCAGCCTTGCATCCAGGCCAGACAGCACGTATCGAGCGCGAAGGTCGCCTGGTGGGCTTCGTGGGCGCCATTCACCCAGAACTGTCGAAAACCTTGGGTCTGGACCGTCCAGTCTTCGTGTTTGAGCTAGTCTTGGCTGAAGTTGCGTCGGGCAAGATGCCTAAATTCAGCGAGTTGTCGCGCTTCCCTGAAGTGCGTCGCGACCTGGCCCTGATTGCCGACCGTGAAGTCGCCGCCACTGCAGTTCTGGATGTAATCCGTGAAAATGCAGGGGAATGGCTGACAGACCTCAGGCTATTTGACGTCTATCAGGGTAAAGGCATTGATCCGCATAGAAAAAGCCTCGCAGTTGGCTTGACCTGGCAGCATCCATCGCGCACTCTTAATGACGATGAGGTGAATACCACGACGCAAAATATCCTCACCTCGCTCGAACAAAGGTTGAACGCCACGTTAAGGAAGTGACGTATGGGGGCTTTGACGAAAGCTGAGATGGCGGAACGTCTGTACGAAGAGTTGGGTCTGAACAAGCGCGAGGCCAAGGAATTGGTCGAGCTGTTTTTTGAAGAGATCAGACACGCTCTGGAAGACAACGAACAGGTCAAATTGTCCGGTTTCGGCAATTTTGACCTGCGAGACAAACGCCAGCGGCCTGGCCGCAATCCAAAAACGGGAGAAGAAATCCCGATCACGGCTCGCCGTGTGGTCACCTTTCGTCCAGGGCAGAAGTTGAAGGCCCGAGTTGAGGCTTATGCTGGAACCAAGTCATAACGACGAGCTACCCGTCATCCCAGGCAAACGCTACTTCACCATTGGTGAAGTCAGCGAGCTGTGTGCGGTAAAACCGCACGTGCTGCGCTATTGGGAGCAGGAGTTTCCTCAACTCAACCCCGTCAAACGCACCGGGAACCGTCGGTATTATCAGCGCCAGGACGTGCTGATGATCCGACAAATCCGTGCGTTGCTGTACGACCAGGGGTTCACCATCAGCGGCGCACGCCAGCGTATGTCCGGTGATGAAGCCAAAGACGACACCACCCAATACAAGCAACTGATCCGCCAGATGATCTCCGAATTGGAAGATGTACTGGTGGTGCTGAAAAAATGATTCAAGCTTTAAAAATACTTCCACATTTCAAAAGCTTGCGGTATATTCCGGTTCGCTTCGTTAAGAAGCAAACCCAGTAACACGCCTAGTCGGGGCGTAGCGCAGTCCGGTAGCGCACTAGCATGGGGTGCTAGGGGTCGAGTGTTCGAATCACTCCGTCCCGACCATATTTTTCAATGACTTAGCCGCTTTCGAGCGGCTTTGTTGTTTCTGCCATAGTGACTTTCCAAGTGACCCTGGCGTTTTTCATCATGCCTCTCTCCGTTTCAGAATCGTCAGCGCTGGTGCGCGTGAGTCGGTTGCTGATACCTTGTTTGCCGCCGCAATAAGCTGATCCAGCTCAGCCGCCGAGTAGTGACTGGTGATGCTTCCGTTCTTGTGGCCGAGCAGCGCTTTCCGATCTTCCTCAGTCACGCCAGCAGCACGCAGCCTTCTCCCAAAGGTGTGCTTCAAGTCGTGTATGCGGATCCTGGTAAAGCCGTCATGTGCCGGCCGCAAGTACTTCTCCTGCCACTTCTTTGCCGCCCGAATCCGTGCCTTCTTCCAGGCCGAGTCATTCATGCGGTGAACCGTTGTTTCATTCCCATCACCATCTGGCTTGCCAAACGGGAAGACGTAGAGCGAATGCTTGCCACGCTGCTTCTCGATCACTGACTTGGCAACGTCATTCATCACGACCAGGCGTTCGTCGCGGTTCTTCACGCCAGCCCTGGCACTCCTTCCCCCAAAACCAGCCGGGATCAGGAACACACTCGTTCCCAGTTCCGGTACAGCAATCTCCCAATTCCACTGAAGCTTGCAAACCTCCTGCTCCCGGCAACCTGTATTGACCTTGAACGTCGCCATGGTCTGAAGGTGCGCCGGGAGTTCGGCGAAAAGGATCGACTGCTCTTCCCATGAAAGCGGGTAGGGCTTTCGGCTGTTCGTCTTCTCATCCAACAAGGAAATCATCGGCATTACGTCGAGCAATGGCCGGCGTTCTTCGTCCCGCCACTTTCGCGCGCAGAGGTTTAGCACCCTGATGACACGCTGAAGCGCGATATTCACTGTCCGGTTCGTGACTGGCTTCCCTGCCGCCGGATTCAGCTTCGACTGGATGTATGGCGCGAGCGCATCGTCATCAATGTGGGTCAGCGGCATGTCGCCAATGAATGGGTCTAGCTGTTCCATATAAGTTGCCGAGATATGGATCGAGGCCTGATCCTTCACTTCCAGCAGGAAACGAGTCGCCGCCTCTCGCCAGGTCCTGACCCGCCGAACGCCATATACTTTCTGCTGGCGCAACTTCTCCAGATTGTGAATCAGGTATTGCTCTGCTTCGGCGCGGTTACAAGTGCCAGTACTCTCTTGAATTCGTTCTCCTCTATATTTTTTGTCGATCTTCCAGATGCCGTTCGGCATTTGCTGGAGCCCGGTGATAGCTTTTTGGGCCATGGCAATTCTCCTTTCTTCTTGCCCTGGCGCTCACTGCGGGGGCGATTGTTGTCCCGATCGGCCTGCTTTTCAATTGCCATGGACTCGGCCCAGGAATCTGCCCATTCATCCAGCTCAATGCGGTCGAAGCCAACGCCCTGTTTCCCAATGGGAAATTCACGGACGTTAGGCCGAACCGTCTTATTAAATTCTTCCCGGCACATGCCCAGGTACGCAGGGGCAGTTGACGCTCTGAGGAAGCGAGGCGCGGTCTCTTTGATGGGTAATGCAGTTGACTTGGCCATGGAGTCATCACTGTTCGATAGAGGACATTGTTTGCACTGACTTCCTGACGGGAAAGGCCTCCCCCTCCCACTTGCCGGGTTTGCCGCGTATCGCGCCATGCAGGTCGTAGCGGTGGGGCTTCTTGCTGGTGAACAGCTTTTCACACGCCTTCAGCAAGGCGCCTTCATCTTCTATTTCCAACAACTCCTGGCCAGCCATCGAACCCACCTGAATCCAGCCGGATTTATCGCGCCCGTAGTTTTCTGTCTTGACAAGCGATACCTGTTTCGGTGTCCGGTACCGGGTGAAGAGGTCTCGGTGTTCATGTAGAACGCGACGCCATCAAGGCGCACCCGCAGTACTGTCTTAGCCATGGAGTTCACCACCTCGAAAGTGGTCTGCCAGCACCCTGCGCGCGTCGATGCCGCACGATGCGGACATGGCGTAGATCTGGCCGAAGGTGGTTTCCCGACGTTGCAGGGCGTTGAACAGCTCGACCAGGCGCTCGCCCAGTTGTCCGTTGCGGCGGCTCATAGGCTAGAACTCACAGCAGGTGGGAGCGGGGCGCCGGCATTTGCCAGTGCGTCCAGTAGCAAGGTTTGGCGATTCTGTCCGTCCAGATACTGGCGCACGGCTTGGATGAATACGCTGTTCATGCTGCGACCCGAGGCGTTCGCAGCCGCTTCAATGTCGGCGCGCAGACCGTCAGGCAGTCGCACCACAAACTTGTCTGCGGTGCGGGAATCGTATTGGTCGGTAGTCATGATGATCTCCTTGCGAGCCCCTCTACGTATTGGGAGCTGAATGAGTGGGTTATTCGCCTGATTTCGGCGTGGTGATGAGGAGGAACAAGCAGGCACTCGCAATGAGCCAGACCGAGGTACCGAAGAAAGCCGCAGCCACGTCGAAATCCGAGGAACTGCTGATCAGGTCGCGCGCGGCGAAAAGCAGCCAGGCGCCAGAAGCGGTTATGTAGAGCAGGATGGAAATCATCACCTTGAATAGCTGAAGCGGTGTGATGGGTGACATTCACTTTCTCCAGGGCGAGCAAGGGCCCGCCGCGTTGTTGGCTTTCGCAAAAATTGAGGTGCTCTTGTTTCGCCATGAGGTGGCGAAGGAGTGGCTGCAAATTAGCAATAGCTAAATAAATTAGCAAATTTTTTTTGCGATTTGACGTTTGCTAATTTTTCTCGGGGAGAAAGCTTTCAACTCGTAGTGGCTAAATAATGGTGTTAGATTCGCCTCATTACGACTGGTTGGCAGCACCAGCTAGGGCTTGAGTTGCCGGCTTCAAGACAGAAAGGGACTTTATGAAAAAGATGCTTCTTTGCCTCTCAATGGCAGCGCTTCTCTCGGGTTGCGCTAGCAGTGGCACCAAAATCGAACAAGCCCAGATCGATAGCCTGATTAAAGGCAAAACCACCAGCAATGAAGTGATTGCCCTTCTCGGCCCGCCCACAGCAGTCACCCAGAATTCTGACGGCTCGCAGGTTTTGGGCTGGGGCTATGCCTACGTCGGTTTCGCAGGTATCGGCACAGAGGTAGAGAGCACTACGGTGACCATTGCTCCTGACGGGACTGTGAGCAGCTATGCCCGTAGCGGGTCAAAGGTTGGGGGAGGGGCTCCATCAAAATACTCTGCTGCGCCCGTGCAGTCGGCACCTGGACCTATGACTAAGAGTCAGTACAAGCAGGTCCAGCTCCAGAAGCTCACTGAGCAGAACCTGCCTTATGACGAATACCAGAAGCGCTATCAGGAAATAATGGCGCAATAGGCCTGCCTGGATATTTGGTCATGCCTTCACCAATCCTAACCAAGTCCTTAAGCGCGAGCTGCAGGGCGTCGCCTCCGGCCTCATGTGGTTTGCCGTTGAGCCGCTGAGGTTTGCGGGGCGGCTGAGGCTGGCAGGGAATGGGGCAGTCGCGCAGACCGTGTTGAAGATGAACGCGGTGCTTCATACGGACGGGTGGCGGCTGGCTGGGTATGGGATGAGGTGAAGGCGGGGCAAATAAATCGAAACAAGCCCGAATAGATACCTGGTCGGGCGCGACAACCTAAATCGAACTACCGCGAGCTGAGCAGGGCTCGTATGGGCAAGGGAATGTAGTGATGAATGCCTTACGGATAGCCGCTCTAATAGCTGCGCCGCTTCTTTTCGCCGGCTGCTACAGCATGCCAAAAGAAAAAACCGAGTACGAAAAAAAGATCGACGCAGTACCAATGCCCGTAACAGAGGCTGATCGTTTAGAGCAATGCCGCAACTTCAAGCGAGTCGCTGACGACCAGGAGATTGACGACTTTTTGCGAATCGGACAGGAACCTAATCTCAGCGCCTCGGAATATGGATTTACAGAGAGCTTAGCGCTTTTGCGTCGCCTCAGAGCCATGAAGTGCCCTGGATACGGTTGGTTTTCCTGATGCTGCTGCCCTAGGTGAACCTATGACTGCATGGCGAGAGCAGCCCTTCTGGAGCAAGGTTGGGGTCATTGCTTGCCTGGCTTTCCTTATGATGCTCCCCGGCTATTCTAACGTCGCTGGTCTGAGCGGAGGCTCATCCGGCCGTACGCGGGTGTTCAGCCCTAATTTCATTGCTCTGTGCGTTTTCGTGGCGGTGATTGAGCTGATAGCGCTAAACCACTTCTATGGCGTTCGCGGTTGAAGTTTTGACGAGATGACATCGAATACGTAAGGAAAGACTGAATAGTTTATGTGTCGCCGCCACCTGATCGTCGGGGCGGGCCACAAAAGCTGCCGTCTTCAATTTTTTCGTTTCAACCACTGAGGGAAGTGCTAATGGTCAAGGAAGTCGATGCTGGTAGTGCCGCAGGTCTCCCAACAGCTACGCACAAGGGCGTGCTGAAAATTGCAGACTTGGAAATAAATTGTTTTGTTCTAGACGACGGTCGCAGAGTGATTTCTGGACGGGGAATGACAGCGGCAATTGGCATGAAAGGGCGTGGCCAAGGTATCGCTCGAATTACCAGCTTAAAGGTCATAAAAACGTTTGAAAACAATGCATTGATGCTGGCCATGCAAAACCCTATTCAATTTCTAGGTGGTTCACCTAGAAAAGGGGCGCCTAGCGACGGATTTGAAGCATCTACACTGCAGGATCTGTGTGAGGCTTTGCTTCAAGCCCGCGATGCCGACATGCTCAAGACAGAGCAAGAAGTTCGGTATGCGCAATTTGCTGATGTGTTGATCCGTTCATTCGCGCGAGTAGGCATTATTGCACTCGTGGATGAGGCCACCGGCTTTCAAGACGAGCGTCCTGCGGACGCGCTCCAGCAATATTTAGAACTCTTAGTCAGTAAAGAGCTTGCTGCCTGGGTCAAGAAATTTCCTGACGAGTTCTACGAAAATATTTATAAGCTAAAAGGCTGGGTTTGGCCGGGAATGAAGAAAAATCGCTATAGCGTTGTAGGTAAGTATACGAGGAACCTCGTATTCGAGCGCCTCGCTCCCGGCCTGCTACCAGAGCTTGAAAGTAAGAGCCCAAAGAACGCTAAGGGCCAGCGAAAAACGAAGCTTCATCAATGGCTCACTCAAGACATCGGCGATCCGATGCTCGCCCAGCACATGCATACTTTAGTGATGTTTCAACGCTTGGCAATTGCGAACGGACATAGTTGGGAGAGGTTCATCAAAACTGTTGATCAAGTGTTACCAAAACGTGGAGAGACACTTGAGCTTCCGATGGACCATCTTCAATAATTGAATTTATAAGTCCGGCCCAGCGCCGGGCTTCTTGTATCTGGCCTTTCTTATGCCATTGACACCAGCAATTGAGAAGAATATTCGCCGTACTTTTTCACTGATAGCTCCCCTGTCAGCGTCCACGGCTTGTGTTCGAAGGGTTCCTGTCTATGCTCTTGGAAAGATCAGGAGCAGCGAAAAAATGAAACTACCAACTCTCTTTTTTTTAGTCCTAGCCTTGGTTGGCTGTAGTGCACGAACGTCGATTACGCCTGTGGTGCCTTTCCCAGCACACGATTTCTGGATTCTTTTAAAAGATAAGACGTACGACATAGGCTCATCAGGGGCTCAAGTAATAATCCCTGCCGGCTTCGTCACCGATTACGCGAGTATCCCCAAATCCCTATGGAGCATTGCATCTCCTCATTCCGATTACAGTGAGGCTGCAACAATTCATGATTATCTCTACTGGACTCAATCATGCACGCGACTCCAAGCCGACAATATCTTTCTAATAGCCATGAAAGAAGACGGGGTGAGCGATTTCAGGAGATGGACCATATATAGAGCTGTCCGAGGCGCAGGCCAAGGCTCATGGAATGACAATGCTGAGGCTGTCAGTCTAGGAATGCCACGCTGGGTTCCTGAGAAACAACGTGAACTGACCAAAAAAAGTAACTGGCCGCTTATGCAAAAACAACTCGCTGATGATGGAGTTCGAGATCCAATATTGGCAAAAAACCAACCTTACTGTGAGTTCGGCAACAATACGGAAGTACCTAGCGAAGTCAAAAAAGAAATCGCCGCCAGATAAAAGCCCTAAAAGGATAATTTGTGAATATATAACCCAACTAGAGTCGTAGTTTATTCCACGACCTTTTCACAGTCGATTGTCTATGTTCAGCCCAGCTCCTATTGAACATCCTTTAATCCCGCCCTTCCCATCGCGGGCTTTTCTTTGTCTGCGATTTGGATCTAGGTATCGTCCATCGATCAGGCTAGATCGCCTCAACCTCTCTACATTGAGAGATTTCGGGCAGTGCCTGGTCTGCAGAGACTTGATTGAGTTGCCACTTCAGTTCAACCGCAACCGCATTAAATCGGTTTGCTTCCACTCTCTTGCCGCTGGATGTGAGGCTAACATACGAGGCATTTGAGCTTTTAACGTTGACTACAGTCGTGGTGGTGCCGCTCTCAAGGTTAGAGTTCCCTAAGATTCCAGCTTTCCATTTCTGAGTGATCTTGTACTCACCTGGCTTAACAGGCACGGCTACGTAACCACCGTTCTCCAGAGATGCTATCTGCGTTCCATTCAAAGAAATCAACGCGGACATTAGGCCCATATCGAAGTTACTGGGCCTGTACACATAGATCACACCGCGTTGTGAGTCCACGTTTTCAAGTGGCGCGAATTTTTGCCCTGTCATGGTGCAGGAACAAAGAAGCCCCGATAAGACAAGCGCTGAGATTTTCCGTACCCGAGTCATAGCCGCTCCATTTTGATTAAGTGCTTAATGATCAACACTGTCAGGCCGTCAATCAAACCTTTTGTGTTCATTTTACACGCAGCCTATTGGCTAGTTTGAGGGCACAAGGGCCGGATTGGTCAACACGGGAAGGGCGGCGATGATCTCGTTCATCGTTGCTTTATCTTGCTCAAAGTAGCTAGCGCCGGCATGTGTAATTACGAGCTGATGGTCCCCGATCTCAACGACGTCCACTAAAGCAAAAAAGCGAGATCAGGGTAGAGCATCGGCGCGGGGGCCGCCTGATGCCGCCACTACACTGGATGTCTGGCAGGATAGCGAGTGTTAAAGTCCTGCCTCTATTTTTTGAGGGATGAGTCCATGACGCAGGAAGACAAAGCCGTTTCTGAACGCGCTGTGGCATTTGCAAAGCAAAACCGAACCCGTATCGCCCGGGAACTGGCGAGTTTGGAGACGTATCCGAGCGATGAGTACCCAGTCTCTGTATTCATGGCAGGATCGCCAGGAGCGGGGAAAACCGAAGTGTCCAGGGCATTTATCGGGATGATGCAGGCTGGTGGTTCAAACGCGTTACGAATCGACCCCGACGATTTCAGAAATTATTTCCTCGAGTACACAGGGCGAAATTCAAGTCTTTTCCAACGTGGCGTGACAATATTTGTTGAGCGCACTCTGGATCTGGTTTATCAGCAACGCCAATCGTTCCTGTTGGATGGGACCCTCGCGAATCTCGAAGTAGCGCGGCGAAACATCTCGCGCGCCCTTGATAAACAGAACAGGTCTGCCCAAGTCATTTACGTGTACCAGCGTCCTGAGCTTGCGTGGGAGTTTGTTCTAGCGAGAGAGAAAAAAGACGGCAGAAATATTCCTTGCCCTGAGTTTGTCAGACAGTTTTATGCTGCAAAAACATCTGTGTGCGCTCTAAAGCGTGAGTTCCAGGATGCGTTGCAGGTCGATGTGATTATCAAGGATACCGATGGAGGAAACGAGGATATTGGCATTGACCTTTCGGCTGACGAAATTGACGTGTTTGTCAGCCAGCCCTATGATCAAAACGAGCTTGAACGTATTTTGAACGGAGAATCCCAATGAAAGGCGAAAAGGCAGCAGACGCTTCGACGAAGATTCATGGTTCGTCGAAAATGTCTGATTTTTTCCGCCACGGGTCCGTGGAGGAAAGACGGGCGATTTATCATATGGCAGCTAGTGCAGCCATTGAGGAGCAGAGGGAAGTAATCCGCTCAGTGAAACTTGGCGAAATCCTGACTGTAAAACCTCAATAATTCCGTATTCGTGTCCTAAGCCCAGCCTCGCGCTGGGCTTTTTGTATCTGGCTCAAGGCTTTTCAGCGTTGGCCTTCTCAAGCAGGGCGGCTATGCCCTCAAGCAGAACCAAATCCGACTCCTTGAGTCGTCCCTTCGCCGCGGCCCTGGCGAGTTTCTCGATAACCGCAACTGCCCGCGGCGTAGCCTTGTCCTGAAGGGCCTGGTAGGCAGACGCCGCCTCTCGCACCACATCCTGACGAGTGTACTCACCCTCGATCAATGCTGGTCCGTGCCCGTTCGGGTTGACCAGCACACCAGGCGTGAGCCCGATTTTCTTCTCGAGGTTGAGCGCCGCCTTCTCGCCGAGGGAGCGGTGCCCATTGAGGATCTGTGACAAATACGAAGCGTCCAGATCGTGCTGGTCGGCGAAGTCTTTCTGGCTGAGTGGGCCGATGACACGCCGCAGCGCGTCGACCCGAAGAGTTTTGATATCCATAGGCGAATAGTGTCCCTACGTTAGCAAACGGTAAATTACTAAATGATATTGTTATTGAGATTAGCAAAATGCAATCTTAGCTTCTTTCGAAGACGAACATGACGCTACTCGAACTCATCCGGTCCCTCGACACACCTTCGGTGGAGTCGTTGGCCAAGCGCAGCGGCACCAGTGCCGGGAACCTTAAACAGATCGCCCATGGCTTTCGCCGGGCAGGTCCAGGCCTCGCCATCAATCTTGAAAGGGAGTCGAGCAGGGCGGTTACCTGTGAAGAGCTCCGGCCCCATGTTGACTGGGCCTATCTGCGCAATTCAGGCCAAGAGCCAAATCTTTAATCCCGATTAAAAGAAGCCCTGATTGAGGGCGCATATCTTCGCCATGAGCTGAACGTCCGCCACGACAACCACGAAGAGGTTTCCCGAAATGGACCAGGTACACCCCGCAATACATGAAGCAGTTCTGGAAGCGGGGCCAAAGCAACTGGCTCACCTGATGGGTAGCCTGAAGGCAAATCCCTGCACCGCGCCAGCCTCCTCGCAGTTATCTACCGTTTCGCTGCCTGCTCGTACACGGAGCTGCGTTCGCGTTTTCCGACGGCCAGAACCAAGATGACAATCCGCTCATCCTCAACGCGGTATACCAGCCGGTAGCCGGCGCCGGGTAATTTGATCTTGTAACAATCTTTCATACCGTGAAGCGCATCACTTGGCACTCGCGGTCCGGCCTGTCGCTCCTGAAGCTTTTACAGAAACTGGAGACGTATCATACCGTCGAGTTTTCGCAGTTCCTTGAGCGCCTTCGGATCCCATTCACCTCGTACTCAGCGCCCATTGGCTATATCTGCCTCCGCCTCGCCAATCAGATCGTCGAGAGATACTCGAACGGGTGTTTCATTGGCGTCGAGCCGAGCCTTTACCAAGTGAGCCAGTTCCAGTTCGTCCAGGCGCTCTACCATCGCTTCGTAGACATTTGCCGGAACCATGTAGCCGATGACGCGGTTGTGGTTCAATACCGCCACGGGCAGGCCGTTGGCGCCGCTCAAGACGGATGATGGGTTTTTCTTGAGTTCGGAAACGCTCACCGCTAAGTCAGCCAGAATATTTTGCATAGATAAGACTCCTATATAGGTCTTAATTCTGGTCTTTTTGCTGCGGGTAGCAAGTGCTAGCCCAACGTTCAGAACTTGCTCGGCATTTGTAGAGCTTGATTGAGGTCTTACGGGATGTGCTTCGTAAGCGTCCGGTAAACACGCCTTCCTGACGCCAACGCCTTTATGGTTGAGATCGGGTAGTAGACTACGCCGCACGCTTGCGACGCTTTAGCTGGCGCTGAGATTGAGCGGATGCTTGAACAGCGTGACGTGGCCTTGGCCGCGATACAGGACAGGAAATTCGCGGCCTCATCCAGACGCTGAGTTAGGCACGCGTCTGCAGCGCCCTGTTTACGTAAACAAATGAGTTTAGCGACTAGATCAATTAGGCGAAATTCTAGTAAAAAATCCCGCCTAATCCGGTAGTCAGGCCGTCATAGCGCGATTCGTGGCAACAATTTGCTCATGTGTAAACTGACTGCCGGGAACCATAAATTTTGCGATCAGTGCGTCTCGGTTTTGAGGCGCCCGTACCTTGTCTGCCGCCTCCAGCGCCATCTTCAGCTCCGGCAATGTTAGCTCGGTGCAGTAGGCTGGTGTTCCTGGTTGCTGACGCCACGAATCTTCAAGGTTACCAGCGGCAAGCGCGATAAAGCCCGTATCCTCAACGAGATCCTGCGCGATGGCCTCAGCATGAATGTCATCCCCTGCTACAGGTAAGGCAATGCGTGTCAAAGATCCAGTTGGTTGCCGATTGTCGGCAAGAGTAGCTGCGAGGACGGCGTTCCAAGCCTTAATGACCGGGCGGCCAAGCTGCTCGCTTACCCAAACGCTCTCAGGCTTGCCGTCGTCAACTTCTTTGATTGCCCCGTCGCGTCCCGGATAGTAATTGGACGTGTCAATGACGATGGTTTTCGCCGGAACACTGCTCAACGTCTGTTTTAGTTCAGGGTATTTTGCGAAGGGGATCGAGAGGATGACAACGTCTACCCCGGAAACCGCATCTTCCTTGGTTACCGCGTTCACGCCGATTTCATTGGCAAGGTTCTGGATGCTGCTAGGGTCTTTCGAGTTTGCCAGCTTAACTTCATGGCCGCACGCAGCGAGCTTTCGGGCAAGGGTAGCTCCAATATTGCCGGCGCCGATAATTCCGATTTTCACTTCAACCTCCTTTCCTATAACCAACACTCGAGTGCCTGCTTGGTTAGATATGCGAATGAATTAAGCCTGTCACGCACCCGTCGCTCTGGGGAGGGTGCGCGCATGCCGCCTGGCTCGCGTAAATAAGGCTATTCAAGAATGGAAGGTCACGCTGTCAGTAATCGGCACGCGATCCATATGCATGCGGTTGCCCGGAGCGCTTTCGTCTGGGTAGCCGAATGAAATGCCAAACAGCATTTTCATTTCTTCAGAAATGCCTAGCACCTCGCGGATCGTTTCGGCATAGAAACCAAGCGAGGTTTGTGGAATGCCGCCTAACCCTCGGGCAGCAAGCGACAGTAGGAAGGTCTGCCCATACATGCCAATGTCGCCAGCAGTGCGAACATTGTCCCCAAAGACAGGCATGAATAAAAAAACAGCCTGGGGCGCGTTGAAAAAGGACAAGTTCAAAGCCGCCGCTCGCCGCCGCCCCTCTTTGTCTTCGCGCATAACGTTCATGGCCTCATAGTAGGCTTTGCCCTGAGCATTCTTGCGATCCCCATAACGGCCGTAAAAAGCACCCATATCGAATGAGAAGTCAGGTGTGAACTCTCCGGCATTGTTTTTCGCGTGGAGGGTTTGCGAAAGCTCGATCAATTTTTGGCCACGGACAATATGGACGTCCCATGGCTGAGTGTTGCAGTTGGAGGGGGCGCACTGGGCATCTTTCAGCACCTCCTGGAGGATGCGGTCGGGCACAGGAGTGTCTAAAAAGCCACGAAAAGACCGCCGAGTGCGGGCCGTCTTTTGAAACGATAGGGTGTCATCCAGCGCTGTATCAGCATCGAACCTAGCCATTGAAATAGTCATGATTTCCTCTTTGAGCAAATGTAAAAATTTTCAGTCGGTTGCCGGATGGCCAAGCGCATCAAGAGTGCGCCGAAGCTCATCAATGCCCAACTCATCGAGCTGGCAAGCTGACTTGATTTTGCTAGTAATTCCCCGTATGTCGGCTTCCAACAAGCGGCTCTTCGCCGTCAAGTCGACGATTACGCGACGCTCATCAGCAGGATCCCGCGTGCGAGTGACGAGCCCAGCAGCCTCAAGCCGCTTCAGCAATGGCGTAATTGTTCCAGCGTCCATTGCCAAGCAGGTTCCAAGCTCACCCACTGTAAGTGGCGAGCCGTTTAGAAGTTCCAGAATGACGAGATACTGCGGGAAGGTCAGGCCCAACGGTTCAAGGAAAGGTTTGTGCAATCGCACCACGCGATTCGCCGCCGCATAGAGCGAAAAAGATAGTTGGGTACCCACTCGTTTCCGGTTCGAGGTCACTTGATAGCTCGCTATTGTATAGTGCGCTATATATTCTCGAAAGGAAGCTCTGATGTCAACCGACGCCGTTTGCCGCCACAGGATGTACGGATCTGGTTCAGTAGACGTATGTCTCGCTGACATCTGCGATGTGAGCCGGACGTCCAGTCATGCGGTAGCAACTCGGCCATCACGTCTTGGATAATTACACCGGTTGCCACCTATGCGGCAGCAACTGATCTATTTGACTGGCGCGCTGCGTCGGCAGGCGAGTCGGAACGTCCTTCAGATAGACATATGGATCGGATCGTGCCCGTTCATGCGTGCCGACTGGATCAAGCTCATGATCGCCGCCGCCCGTTTTCCGCTACGTAACGACCCAGCAAACATCCAGTTCGAGCGACCAAGTGCCCACGGCCGGATCTGGTTCTCGACCTGATTGTTGTCTATGGGCACGGCCCCATCATCTAGGTAGCGCGTCAGCGCTACCCAGCGTTTAAGGCTGTAATCCAGGGCCTTGGCCGTTGCCGATCCATTGGGTACAAGATCTCGCTGGGCCAACATCCAGTCATGCAGCGTTTTGATGATCGGCGCTGCCTTTTCCTGCCGTATTCGCCAGCGATCCTCATCGCTCATGAATCGTGCTTGCCGCTCAACTCCGTGCAAGCCGCCAATCGAGAGAAGCGCCTGCTCGGCCAGCTGGCTTTTGTTCGCCATATGCAGATCGAAAAACTTCCTGCGGGCGTGAGCCATGCAACCAATTTCGGTCATTCCTTTCTCGAAACCGGCTTTGTAGCCAGCAAAATCATCGCACACCAACTTGCCATTCCAAGCGCCGAGGAAGTTACGCGCATGCTCGCCCGCTCGGCTCGGACTGAAGTCGTAAACCACTGCCTTCAATGTCGAAAACGGCGTAGTGCTGTAGGCCCAGACATACGCTCGGTGGGTTTTCTTCTCCCCCGGCGCGAGCATTTGAACCGGGGTCTCATCGGCGTGAATTACGCCTTCGGCCAGCACCGCTTCACGCAGCGCATCGACCAAAGGCTGAAGCTGCACGCCGGTTTGTCCAACCCATTGTGCCAGCGTTGAGCGGGCGATCATCAGCCCAGTTCGGCCAAAGATTTTCTCCTGCCGGTACAGCGGCAAGTGGTCAGCGAACTTCGCCACCATCACATGAGCCAGCAGGCCTGCTGTGGGGATGCCCTTGTCGATTACTTGAGCCGGTACCGGCGCCTGGATCAGTGTTTCACACTGGCGACAGGCCCATTTTCCACGCACATGTTGCTCGACCGTGAACACTCCGGGCGTGTAATCGAGCTTCTCGCTGACGTCTTCGCCAATGCGCTGAAGTTGGCAGCCGCAAGCGCATTGAGTGTTTTCAGGCTCATGATGGATGACGGTGCGTGGGAATTGCGACGGTAGTGGCGCACGTTTGGGCTTCTGACGTAGCTCGGCGGGTGCCGTTGGCGGAATGACCGCCTTCAGCTCAGCTTCGACAGCCGCAATATCAGTGTCGAGTAGATCGTCGAGCAAGCTGCCTTGGCCAGGACTTAGCTGTTCGCTGCGCTTTGCAAACTTGTGCCGCTTTAGGATGGCGATCTCATGAGCGAGTTGCTCGTTAACCTTTTCAAGACAGTGGATTTTCTGGCCCATCGAGTCGACCTGGGACAGGAACTGCAAGGCCTTTTCGGCTAAGGCGCGCAGTTCTTCCGGTGTCATTTGGTCGAGATTGGGCGAGGAAGTCATGCCGCTGATTGTGCCAGAGCAGGCCGTCAGCGGCGATAAACCGATAGGCTAATAGCCGGTGCTAAAGCACTGTGATCGAGCCGCCCGCGCCGACCCGCTGCCATGGCAAACCCAACACCAAGGCTTGAAGTTGCTCGTTATCGAGTTCGACTTCCGATCCGTGACGGATGCCGGGCCAGTGAAATTTGCCTTGGTGCAAACGCCGCGCCGCAAGCCAGATACCTACGCCGTCATGCACCAGAACTTTCATCCGGTTGGCGCGGCGATTGGCGAACAGATAGGCACAGTGCGGCTTCGCCGCACCGAACACTGCGATCACCCTAGCCAGCGCAGTCTCTGTACCGGCGCGCATATCCATGGGCTCGGTGGCAAGCCAGATGTCGTCGATACGGATCACTGGGCAAGCTCACGGATAAAACGAGCGCACCCTTCAGGGTCTGAAGATGGCCATTGCACGGTCAATTTTTGCTGCCCGAAAGGGATCTCGATACTGACAGGCATTTGCTGAACGGGCTGGATCGCGGGCGCTAGTTTCATCGGGACGAAAGCTGGCAACGTCGGCGGCTGATGATCACGATAAGTGGGTATCCACTTTCGAACTAAATTGGCGTTGATGCCATGACGCAGGGCTACGCTGGTCATAGACACGCCAGGTTGCAGGCATTCTTGGACGACTTGGGCTTTAAAGGGTTTGGGATAGGAAGTTCTTTGGCGCATGGTAATCCTGACAATAAGGGTGATGGTGTCCACGTGTTTTTTGATGGAGAACATCGCCCTTATCGCTGGGATCGGATAGGTGACTTCGCTGGACGCTTACGGTGCTTCATAAGGCAAGCGCTTTCCAGCGTAAGGTGGCTGCGTACGCGGCAAAAATAAAAGGCTCAGTCTCCGCTGGTGATTCTGTCAGGAATAGAACGTCTGACGCCTAGTTTCGAGTAATCCTTTGATGTAACGCTGAAAATGGCTCGCTGTTAGATGCAGGGCTGGCAAAGACCGATCAATTTGGTCTTTGAATTAACCAAGTTTAAACGTAATGATTAATTCCTTGCCCTTGTGTAGGTGTGCTCTCTCTTTACGAGGGCCGATATCCTACCACTTAAGAGGCAGCGTCTGACGTGTGTTATTTCAGTTGACGACTAATGTTAAATAGTCTGCATTTGGGCAGGCATCACATAGTTGGAGAAGACCATGATAGAACTTACAGAGCTCGTGCAGCAGTTGTTGGATAAAAATACTGCTCAAGTAGTGCAGGAATCCAATCGTCATGTTTCCAGTGTGTTGAAGTACGACGATCTAGGCAAGGATGGGGTTGCCGCACCTTGGTCTATTACCTGGAATACACAGGAACAGGAAAGAATAAGCTAGGTGTTTTTGTATAGGTCCGCCCGGCTCTAGGTTTTCACCGGGGTCGGGTGTTTTCAACACGAAGACACGGATGAGGTGTTCAAAAATGAATATTGAAACCTGGCAAGGTGTGCAACGTCTGTTAAATGAATACGCTAACGTCAAGTCCGATGATCGAGTCCTAGTGGTTTATGCTGATGATAGTGCCGAACAGGCGGCCTGGGTATGCACCGCATTGGAGTGTCAGGGCATTGTTTTTCAGCGAGTCTGGATGCAGCCTTTCAAAGATGAGGCTTTATTCTCGCGTCTTATAAATGCACTTCCGGCGCCCGATTCATTTGCTGGGCGTCTCGTCGTCTTTACATTGGAAAGAGATACCCTTTCCAATCATGATGTGTTGCGTAAAGCTCTTGTGCCTTTTGAAACATCACGTTGCTATATGTTCAGAGTAATAAATGCGTGTGAGGCATTGTTCTCGACGGCTTTGCAAATAGGGCCCGATGAACTATCTGCACGGAATACTGCTTTGCTGGAAAGAGCACTTCTATCTTCGCGGTTACGTGTTGAGTCACCGGGTGGAACCCGGCTATCTATAACGTTGGATAACAACGCGTACCGTTGGGTCAGTAATCGAGGCCGTGCTCGCCCAGGAGGCACAGTTGTTTTGCCCGCAGGCGAGGTCGCCACCTTTCCGGCAAGTGTCGACGGTGTGTTGGTTGCTGATTTTGCATTTAACGTCAACACGGTTACTGATCGTGATGCTCGCTTGCAAGCTTACCCAGTGACGGTGGAGGTCAGCGAGGGGCGAGCTATCAATTGGTCGTGTGGTAGCCCAGAAGTTAGAGGTTTTTTGGATAACGCCTTTTCATCTCCCTGCGTGCGAAATGTTGGCGAGTTAGGTTTTGGTACGAATATCGGCATTCGCACGGGGCTTCAGTTGAATTCGCATATCAATGAACGTTGTCCTGGCGTCCACCTTGGGTTCGGTCAACATAATCAGGACCCTCAACGCGTAGGTTACGATTGGCCACTGCATTTGGATCTGATTGCGCGTGGAGGCCTGGTTTGGTTTGATCAGGACCCGAACCCTCTCGATTTGGCCCGTTTAGTACCTTCCAGCAACCCTCATCCCACTAGTCCCCGAGATGAAGATGCGTTTTCGCCAGCAGGTCAGAATGACTTGGATGACTGTTGCGGTTTGATGTCGTGCGATGGTTTAAGGTTGGTGGGGAATTGAGAGGTGGTCTGGGAACCAGATGAGGTGTGCTCACCGTGTGGTTATGCACCTGTCTTCACGCCGTCCAAGGAAGCTTACGGTCATTGCAACTTGCCCGTGTTGATCGGTGTTATCCAGGCGGGGCATAGGGAGGAGTGCGCGCGAAACCTAGCGGTGGGGCGTTCTTCAATCGCAAGCAAGAGTCGCCCGATGAATAGCACTCCCCACATTGTCCACGCTCAAGCACCATCCTCCGCCATTTTTCACAAGCACCACACACCAAGGAAATTTCCCACATCCAACCCCAGTACCCCGTTGTTACGCTCCAACTCTTTGACCTGACTTCAAGGAGTTCCCTGATGACAAAACGTCTAGCCGCCGAGTTCTTCGGCACATTCTGGCTGGTACTGGGCGGTTGCGGCAGTGCCGTTCTGGCTGCCGCCTTCCCTGAGCTGGGCATCGGCTTTGTCGGCGTGGCATTGGCATTTGGCTTGACGGTATTAACCATGGCCTACGCCGTCGGCCATATTTCCGGCGGTCATTTCAATCCGGCGGTCACTCTGGGTTTGCTCGCCGCGGGGCGTATTGATGGCAAGGACGTGGTGCCTTATATCCTCACTCAGGTACTAGGTGCGATTGCAGCTGCCGGGGTGTTGTACCTGATCGCCAGCGGCAAGGCCGGGTTTGATGTGTCGGCCGGGTTTGCCACCAATGGTTATGGCGAGCACTCGCCGGGTGGCTTCTCGTTTCTGTCAGTGGTGGTCACCGAGTTTGTACTCACGGCGTTTTTCCTGCTGATCATCCTGGGCGTCACCGATAAAAAGGCGCCGGCCGGTTTTGCGCCGCTGGCCATCGGTTTTGCCTTGGTCTTGATTCACCTGATCAGTATTCCGGTGAGCAACACATCGGTTAACCCGGCACGCAGTACGGGCGTAGCACTGTTTCAAGGCGATTGGGCGATGGCCCAGTTGTGGGTGTTCTGGGTGGTGCCTTTGCTCGGTGGCGTGTTTGGTGGGCTCGTGCACCGGTTCGTGTTGGCGACAAAACAGTAATCGCTCAGGCCACCTTTGCTCGGCGCGCGGACCGGGTTCTTCATGATCGAGCTGCCTTGTAACGGCTGACCGGGCGCGCCAGGCCGAGGTTTTCGCGCAGCGTTGTGCCGGTGTATTCGTTGCGAAACAGGCCGCGCCGCTGCAGTTCGGGAACCACCCAGCGGGCAAAATCCTCCAGCCCACCCGGCAGGTGCGGTACCAATATATTGAACCCATCCGCCGCACCTTCTTCAAACCATCGCTGCAGTTCATCAGCGATCTGCACCGGTGTGCCGATCACGCTGTAATGACCGCGTCCACCGGCAATGCGTCGGCCCAGTTGCGCCAGCGTCAGTTGTTCGCGTTGGGCCAGTTCACTCAGCAGTTGCTGGCGGCTGCGTTGCCCGCTGTCGGTCAAGGGTAATTCGGGTAGCGGCCCATCCAGCGGGTAGCCGGACAGGTCGAAATTACCCAGCATACGCCCCAGCAACGCCACTCCCACCTCGGGTTCGACCAGCGCCTGGAACGCTTCGAATTTGGCCTGGGCCAAGGCTTCGGTTTGCCCCACCACCACAAACACGCCCGGCATGATTTTCAGCGAATCGGCTTCGCGCCCGTATTGGCCCAGGCGACCTTTGAGGTCGCTGTAGAAGGCCTGCGCGTCGGCCAATGAGATCTGCGCGGTAAATACCACTTCGGCGGTCTGCGCGGCCAGTTCACGGCCGGTTTCCGAGGAGCCGGCCTGCACGATCACTGGCTGGCCCTGGGGCGAGCGCGCCACGTTCAGGGGGCCTTTGACCTGGAAGTGTTCGCCCACATGGTCCAGCACATGGCGTTTACTCGGCTCGTAATAGCGCCCGCTGGCCTTGTCGCGCACGAAGGCGTCGTCGTCCCAGCTGTCCCACAGCCCCGTCACCACCTGATGAAATTCCCGTGCGCGGCTGTAGCGTTCGGCATGCCCCAGGTGTTCGTCGCGACCGAAATTCAGCGCTTCGGCGGCGTTATCCGAGGTCACCAGGTTCCAGCCTGCGCGACCGCCGGAGAGGTGATCCAGCGAGGCGAATTTGCGCGCCACGTGGTACGGCTCGTTGTAGCTGGTGGTGGCGGTGGCGATCAGGCCGATATGTTCGGTCACGGCACTGAGGGCCGAGAGCAGGGTGAGCGGCTCGAAATGATCCGAGCGCGCCATCTGGCTGGCGACCTCGCCGGTGCCAGCGGCAATGCTGTCGGCCACGAACAGGGCGTCGAACTTCGCGGCTTCCGCCACCCGTGCCAAATGCTTGTAGTGGGCGAAGTCCAGGCCAGCGTTCGCCGGTACGTCGGGGTGGCGCCAGGCGGCCACGTGGTGTCCGGTCGCCATCAGGAAGGCACCGAGTTTGAGTTGACGGCTCATGCTAGAAATCCTTGCGCAGTTGCACGCCGAAGTAACGCTCATCGTCACGAGGCACGGCGCGGTAGATGTAATTGCCGCCGCTGGCCAGCAGCGGTGAGTAAGATTTGTCGGCGAGGTTTTTCGCCAACAGCGCCACGCGCCAGCCGTTGGTGTAGTCGGCCAGGGCCACGCTGGCGTTCCAGATGCCGTAGGCGCCTTGTTTGGTGTCCAGGTTCTGGCTGATGTCGTACTGCACTTCGCTCTGCCAGCTGTAGTCAGTGCCCAGTTCGATATCCAGGCCGTTATCCAAGGGGATGCTGTAGTCGGCGCGCACGTAGCTTTTCCAGTCCGGGCTGAAGGGCAGTGGCTTGCCATTGACGTTGCAGGTCGCCGCCGCGCCTGGCGGGCACGCGAACTGATCGATGCGCGCCCGGGTATAGGCCAGGGCGCCGGAGAGCTTGAGTTGCTGGGTGGCTTGCAGGGCGTAATCGAGCTCGACGCCTTCGGTGCTGACGCTGCCAGCGTTGATCAAGCGCGTTACGACTTGGCCGGCGACGGTGTCGAAAAAGTTGGCCTGGTAGTTGTCGTAGTCACTGTGAAACACCGCCAGGTTGGTGGTCAGGCGGTTGTTCCAGGCAGTGGCCTTGATTCCGGCTTCCCAAGTATTGGAGGTCTCTGGCTTGAGCGCGTCGGTGTCGCGCGGCTGCATGTTGAAGAACACGTTGTAGGCAGGTCCTTTGTAGCCACGCGAGTAGGTGAGGTAGCTGGTGATGTTGTCGCTGAGGTCGTACTGCACACCCAGCCGACCGGACCAGCCGTCCTCATCCACCGAACCCGAACTTGATGTTGCCGGTTGGATGCCGCTGACGGTGGTGAGGGAGGTGGACACGCGCCGATGGTCGTACTTCAAGTCGTCATGGGTGTAACGCAAACCGGCGATACCGCGAAAGCGCGAGGTGAAGTTGAGCGTGGTCTCGCCGAATGCCGCGTAGCTGTCGCTGGTGGTGCTGTAGTTGGCAATGCCTCGATCGACCCGCGTCGTGGTGGTGAGGGTGCGCTGATAGGTCTCCTCATCCTTGCCGTGCATGTAGAACAGGCCGCCTACGTACTCAAGGAACTCACCTTTGGGCGAGGCCAGGCGCAGCTCCTGGGAGTACTGGTCGAACGCCAGATCGCCTTTGTCGGCGGTGCCGGGGAACACGGCGGTGACCGTGCCCAGACGGTCGCCATCCTGATATTGAGTGTTGTCCCAGCCGCGCCAGGCGGTGATCGAGGTGAGGGTGTAGTCGCCCAGGTTCCAGTCCAACTGTGCCGACAGGCCCTTGTTGGTGTCTTGCACATGGCTGCGGGTATCGGTGTTGATATCGCGGTTGTCGCTTGAGGCGCGCACCGGCCTCAAGGCATTGCTGAACGCCGGGCTCAGGGACTTGCTGACCACGCCATTGGGCGCGTCATCGTGGGATTGCATGTAGTCGGCGATCAGCGTCAGTTTCACGTCGTCGTTGGGCGTGAATTCCAGTTTGCCGCGAATGCCCTTGTGGTTGTAGCCGTTGACCTCTTGGCCATTGTGGCGGTTGTCGACGTTACCGTCGTAGCTGCCGAACAAGGTGCTGACAGAGCCCTTTAGCACCTCCGGCACCAGGCTGCCGCCGATGCCGAAGCGCGTGCGGCTTTCATTGCCGCTGTAGAACGACTGGTCGATAAAGCCGTGGGTCTGGGCAGTCGGCGCCTTACTGGTGATATTCAGCACACCGGCCGACGCGTTCTTGCCGAACAGCGTACCTTGCGGGCCACGCAGCACCTCGATGCGCCCCAAGTCCAACAGGTCGAGCGTGGCTTGGCCGGGGCGTGCATAGACCACGCCATCGATCACCGTGGCCACCGTTGGCTCCACGCCCGGCGAGGTAGAAATGGTGCCCACGCCGCGCACAAACAATGACGTGTCCTTGTTCGAAGCGCCGGTGCGAAAGTTCAGCGACGGTACTTGCTGCGCGATGCTCGCCACCCCGTTGCGATTGTCACGCTCCAGTTGCTCGCCCTCGAGCACCGAGACGGCCACCGGGACTTTTTGCAGCGATTCCTCGCGGCGGGTAGCGGTGACTGTCACGGATTGAAGCGTGGGTTCCTGCGCGTCAGCCGCAACAGCGCCGCAGACGGGCAAGGCGCAGAGGCCTGCCAGAAGCAACAAAGGGGTGTGCCGTGGAACGTTATGCATGCTGTGCCCGCTCGAAAAAATACCCTGGTCCGCTGCGGTTCTGCGACCTTCAGCGCCTGTGAAAATGTCTTGGGCATTCGCTCGAGCGAGTAGCAGACAGTGCGCTTTGTTAGCGCTAACATCGGCATTATTGAAGGCGATTGTTTAGAGCGTCAAATACTAAAAAATTAGTTTTATATTCCTTTTTTGAGGACTCTGCCGTGGGCGAACACAAACCGCGCAAACGTCGAGGCGCCGGCCGCGTCACCCTCAACACCGTGGCGCGCCAGGCCGGGGTGTCGGCCATTACCGTGTCGCGTTACTTCAACCAACCTGAACAGGTGTCACCCGAGCGCCGTGAACGTATCGCCGAGGTGGTCGCGCAGTTGGGGTATGTGCCGAACCTGGTGGCCGGTGGGTTGGCCTCCGCGCGCGGCAAAATCGTTGCGATGGTGACTCCGAATATCTCGGGGCCGATTTTTGCCAATACGCTACAGGGCTTCAGCGACACCCTCAGTCGTCACGGCTACCAGCTGTTGCTGGCCTCCAGCTATTTCAGCGTCGAGCAGGAAGAAAGCGCGGTGCGTGCCTTTCTCGGTTGGTCGCCGGCAGCGCTGGTGCTGACCAGCCGCTTTCACAGCCCTGGCACCGAGAAGATGATCGCCGAGGCAGATATACCGATCGTCGAAACCTGGGACTACGTGCCGGAACGCGCGCCGTTGCAAGTGGGTTTTTCCCATTATGAAGTGGGCGTCAGCGCCGCGCGCTACTTGCACGGCAAGGGCTATCGGCGCATCGCCTTCGTACAGAACAGCGCAGTAGGCGACTTCAGCGCGTTGGAGCGCCGCGATGGGTTTACCGCGACCCTCGCCGAGCTGGGTGTGCAGCCCTGGGTCTTTGTGCCGGACGCCGACCGCGCCCCCTTCGACGCCGGCAAGCAGGCCATGGAAGCGCTGATGGGGCAGGCGATCACGCCCGACGCAATTTTCTTCGCCAATGACAACCTCGCCGCCGGCGGTTTGCTGGCCGGTCAACGCGCCGGGCTGAGCATCCCCCAGGACTGCGCCGTATTGGGGTTTGGCGACTACCCGTTTGCACACATGTTGCTGCCCAGCCTCAGCACCCTCCAGCCACCCGCGTTGGAGATTGGTGTACTCGCGGCCACACGCGTTCTGCAAAGTCTGGGTGTATTAGCCACCAATGAGGAAGTTAAACGCTTGAATCTTTTGCATTGTCAGCTAATTGAACGAGAGAGCACCTGAACAACCCTGTGTTATGGCTAAGTGCAACTAGTGGCTATTGGCTGCCAGCGCTCTAAATCAGTGCATTTGGCAATGTTTTGTATTTAATTACCCCCTCATCCGGAACTAGGGCTATAACTTCCAGTCGATACACCCGGCTAACGCCTGCCTGGGCTATGGCGAACTAATGGCATTGTTCGGTAGTTCTAAATAGCCATACTTTTCGCAACGTTAGATATTCCTCAATGATGCCGTCAGCGCCCATCGATGCTTGCAAGATGCAGATCCCGCATACCGACCAGGTGTGCGCGTGGCTGATGCAGCACGCCGGGCTCAAAACCGCTGATCTGGAACGCGCCCAGCGTTTATCCACTGAGCCTGGCGACCTGCTCGGTTTACTCACGCGCCTGGGCTTGGTGTCCGAAGTCGAACTGGCTCGCGCCTGGGCTGATTTGCTGAATGCACCACTGCTGTTGGCCGACGCCGCGCCGCCGTTGCTCGACCCGCTTCCCGTGCTCGCCGAGCGCTTTATGCGTCACTACCAGGTTGTGCCCATAGGCTGGCAGCAGGGTGGGTTGCGCGTAATGGCCGCCAACCCCGCGCAGTGGTATCCGTTCCAGGCCCTGGCGTACGCCTGTGAGGTGCCGGTGTGGCTGGCCATCGGTTCGCGTACTGAAGTCGACACACTCATCGAGCGCTATTACGGCCAGGGCCGTTCCGCCATGGGCAGCCTGATCGAAAACCTCGATGAGCAGGGGGGCGCCCTGGAAGATATCGAACACCTCAAGGACATGGCTTCCGAAGCGCCAGTGATTCGCCTGGTCAACCTGATCCTGCAGCGCGCGGTGGAACAGCGTGCTTCGGATATCCATATCGAACCCTTCGAAAACCAACTCAAGGTGCGCTACCGCATCGACGGCGTGCTGCACGACGCCGAAGCGCCGCCCGCCAGTTCGTCGGCGGCGGTGATCTCGCGGGTGAAGATCATGGCGCGCCTGGACATTGCCGAACGGCGCTTGCCCCAGGACGGGCGCATCATGCTGCGCATTCAGGGCAAGGCGCTGGATTTGCGGGTGTCCACGGTGCCCACCAGCTTTGGCGAGTCGGTGGTGATGCGCCTGTTGGACCGGCAAACCGTGCAGTTCGACTTCCCCAGCCTGGGCTTTGATGGCCCGCGCCTGGCGGCCTTTCTGGACCTGTTGGCGCGGCCCCACGGCATCCTGTTGGTCACCGGGCCTACGGGCTCGGGCAAAACCACCACGCTCTACACCGCGTTGTCGCAACTCAATACCGCCGAACGCAAGATCATCACCGTGGAAGACCCGGTGGAATACCAGCTT
Source organism: Pseudomonas salmasensis (assembly GCF_014268375.2). Lineage (NCBI taxonomy): Bacteria > Pseudomonadati > Pseudomonadota > Gammaproteobacteria > Pseudomonadales > Pseudomonadaceae > Pseudomonas > Pseudomonas salmasensis. The sequence goes on along the minus strand of NZ_CP077083.1, from coordinate 1,336,951 downwards.
GAAGGCATCAACCAGATCCAAGTCAAGCCGGCCATCGGCCTGGACTTTGCCGGTGCGCTGCGCGCTATCGTGCGCCAGGACCCGGACGTGATCATGATCGGCGAAATCCGCGACCTGGAAACCTGCCGTATCGCCGTCCAGTCCTCTCTCACGGGTCACTTGGTGCTCTCAACCCTGCACACCAACAGCGCCGCGGCGAGCATCACGCGCTTGCTGGACATGGGTGTGGAAAGCTACCTGATTGCCTCCACGGTCAGCGGTATCCTCGCCCAGCGCCTGGTGCGCCGCCTGGACCCTGCCACGCGCGTGGCCTTCCAGGCCCCGCCGGAATTGATCCAGGAGCACGGCCTGGATCGCCTGACCGAGCAGCGCCCGATCCTGCTTTACCGCGGCGATTATCACGGTCGCAGCGCCCTCACTGAATTGTTGGTAATGAACGACGAGTTGCGTGGCCTGCTGATGGGCCACGCCGACGCCGCCAGCCTCGAACACGCCGCCCGCCGCGCCGGTTTGCGCACCTTGTATGAAGACGGTTTACGCCAGGCCCTGGCCGGTGTCACATCCCTGGAAGAAGTGTTGCGCGTCACCCGTGGAGATGAGGTGTGAGCCTGTTCAAGTTCCGCGCGTTGGACAGCCAGGGCGTGGCCCAGAGCGGCACGTTGCAAGCCATTGACCAGGCGGCCGCTGTCGCCATCTTGCATCAGCGTGGCTGGTTGCTGCTGCACATCGAAACGGCCAGCGGCCCCTTGTTGCGCCAGGCACGCGGGCAGTTGAAGGGCGCAGCGCTGGTGAGTTTTACCCAGCAATTGGCCACGCTACTGGGCGCCGGCCAGCCCCTCGAACGCGCTTTAAACCTGTTGCTCAAGCAAGCCCGCCATCCCCAGGTGCGGGCCTTGATCGAGCGCATTCGCGATCAGGTCAAGGCCGGCAAACCGCTCTCGGCTGCGCTGGAGGAGGAGGGCGGCACGTTTTCCCCGCTGTACCTGAGCATGGTGCGCGCCGGTGAGGCCGGCGGGGCGCTGGAAGGCACCCTGCGCCAGCTCAGCGACTACCTGGAGCGCAGCCAGTTGCTGCGCGGTGAGGTGATCAATGCGCTGATCTATCCGGCGTTCCTGGTGGTGGGTGTACTGGGTTCCCTGGCGCTGTTGCTGGCCTATGTGGTGCCGCAATTCGTGCCGATCTTCCAAGACCTCGGCGTACCGATTCCACTGATCACCCAGGTGATCCTGGCGCTCGGCGAGTTCCTCGGCGCCTATGGCCTGGTGGTGCTGGCCGGGTTGTCGATCAGTGCATGGGTCCTGGCGGCGCGCCTGCGCGACCCCCTGCGTCGTGAGCGTTACGACCGTCACCTGCTGGGCATCCGCGTGATCGGCCCGCTGTTGCAACGGGTGCAAGCCGCCCGCCTGGCCCGCACCCTCGGCACGTTGCTCAGCAATGGCGTGGCGCTGCTGCCCGCGCTGGTGATCGCCCGGCAGGTTTGCAGCAACCGTGCGCTCCAGGCGCAAGTGGCGCTGGCGGCGCAACGGGTCAAGGGCGGCGGCACCCTGGCCGATGCGTTCGGTCGCCAGCCGCTGCTACCTGAGTTGGCACTGCACATGATCGAAGTCGGTGAACAGGCCGGTGAACTGGACAGCATGCTGCTCAAGGTCGCCGACATCTTCGACGTCGAGGCCAAGCGCGCCATCGAACGCTTGCTCGCGGCAATGGTGCCGACCCTGACCGTGGTCATGGCGGTACTGGTGGCAGTGATCATGCTCGCGATCATGCTGCCGCTGATGAGCCTCACCAGCCATATATGAACTTTCAAGGAGCAGAACCGATGAAAACCCGACACCGCCAAGGCGGCTTCACCCTCTTGGAAATGCTGGCGGTGATCGTGCTGCTGGGCATTGTCGCGACCATTGTGGTGCGCCAGGTCGGTGGCAATGTGGACAAGGGCAAGTACGGCGCGGGCAAGGCGCAACTGGCCAGTTTGAGCATGAAGATCGACAGCTACGCCCTGGACGTGGGCGCGCCGCCCAACAACCTGCAACAGCTGCTCGACAAGCCCGCCAGTGCGTCCAACTGGGCCGGCCCCTACGCCAAGCCTTCGGAGTTGAAAGACCCGTTCGGCCATGGGTTCGGCTATCGCTTCCCCGGTGAGCACGGCGCCTTCGACCTGATCTTCTACGGCCAGGACGGCCAACCCGGCGGTGAAGGCTACAGTGCCGACCTGGGCAACTGGGAGTAACCCGCCCGTGGCCCAGCGAGGCTTTACCCTGCTGGAGATGCTGGTGGTCATTGTATTGATCGGCATCGCTGCCGGGTTGTTGGGGCTGGGTGTACGACAAGGGTTGCAGGTGGCCAAGGAGCGGCGGGTGGTCGCGCAGATAGTCGAGGCGTTACGCGCCACACGGACGAGCGCGATCGTCAGCGGCCAGGCAGCGCACACTCAATTCGACCTCCAGGGCCGCACGTTCCAGGCGCCAGGGCGTGCGTCACAGCAGTGGCCAGCGCAGGTGCAAGTGATCTTGCACAGTGCCGAGCAGGCCGGGGCCGCTGTGGTGTTCTATCCCGACGGCAGTTCCACCGGCGGTAACCTGCTGCTGGCCAACGGTAGCCGGCGTTGGCGCATCGACATCGGCTGGCTCACCGGCAGTGTGCAGTCCAAGGCGCTGCCATGAAGCACCAGGCCGGTTTCACCTTGCTGGAAATGCTCGCCGCCCTGACGTTGATGGCGGTGTGCAGCAGCGTGTTGCTGGTTGCCTTCGGCCAGAGCGCGCGTTCCTTGTCCCAGGTGGCCCACAGCGACCGCCTCACCCATGCCGCGCTTACGCTGCTGGACCAGGAAGCTGCCGGCTCGCTGATTGAGGGAACCCGCCAAGGCCAACTCGACGGCATCCATTGGCAACTGACCAGCACCCGCCAACAGCCGCACCTGTTTCGTCTTGATCTGAACGTGCGTGAAGGCGTGCATCAGGCACACTTCAGCACCTTGAAGGCACGCCTGTGAAGCGCCGTGAGCAGGGCTTCACGTTGCTGGAAGTGCTCGTGGTGCTCAGCTTGCTGTCGGTGTTGTTACTGCTGGTGAGCGCAGCGTTGCTGGGGGCCAATCGGGCGGTGGCCAAGGCCCAGGCCTACACCGCCAGCCTGGATGAAATGCGCGCCGCCCAACAGTTTTTGCGCACCTCGATCAGCGAGGCGCTGCCGCTAAAGCTCACTGACGACAACAGCCAGGCCGAGGGTTTCTTGATCGGCACACCTGAACGCCTGCAGTTTGTGGCGACCTTGCCCGGTGTATTGGGCGGGGGGATCCAGCGCTTTACCCTGCAACGGGTCGGGCAGGATCTGCAGGTGGCTTTTTCGCAGAGGGCATCGCAGGCCAACGCGCAGCGCGATGAGCCGCAGGTGCTTTTGCATAACGTCCAGGCGCTGCAGTTCAGCTATCGCGGTATATCGCCACTGGGCCAGCCCACCGACTGGTTGAGCCCGTGGCCCTGGCCCCGGCGCCTGCCCACAGCGGTGCGCATCGACGCCACCGTCGACGGGCCGGTGCCGTGGGTCACCCAGGTGGTTGCGCTGCGCCTGAACCTGTCCAGCGCGAGCAGCGAAGAATGAAGCGCCAACGCGGTGTGGCCCTGTTGCTGGTGCTGTGGGTGCTGGCCTTGCTCAGCGTATTGCTCGCGGGTCTGGCCGCGTGGGTGCAACTGCAAAGTCGCCAGGCGCTGTGGCTGCGCCAGCACACCCAGACACTGTTGGCTGCCCAGGCCGGTGTCGCTCAGGTCATGGCGCAAGGGCATTGGCTGGCGGACGGCCGTGCTGTCGCGCTGGCCTTCGACGATGCGCGCCTACAGGTCAGTGTGCGCAGTGAGCGCGGCAAGCTGTACCTGGTCAACGCCGCTCTCCAAGACGTCACGCGCCTGGCCCTGGCCTGCGGCGCTACAGCGGCCCAGGCCCAGCAGTTGGCCAAGGCCCTTGAGACTCGCCGCCATCAGGGCCTGGCGCCGTTTCGGGTGCTGGAGGAGGTGCGTCAACTGCCTGGTATGACCCAGGCGCTCTACAGCCAATTGCTGCCGGAAATTACTTTGTGGAGCGACCTCGACCGGCCCGCTCCGGCATTCGCCAGCCCCTTGATGCGCAAGGCGCTGAACCTGCCACGCCAGGACGCCGAGGGCGTCGACCCCGGCCAGGTCTTGGAAATCGACAGCCGCGCCGAGCGCCCCGGCGGCTATCAGGCACGCCTGCGACTCACCCTTTTATTGAGCCCTGCGGAGGACAGCGCACAGCCCTACCGGGTAGTGCGGTGGCAAGAATGATTCAACTCGAACCGATTGCCCGCTATTGGCGCGGCAGCCTGCTGCAACAAGGCTGGCGCCTGTGGCTCACGGAGTTACGCGGCTGTGTGCCCAAGTGGCTGGCGTTCCAGGAACCGCCCGAGCACGTTCATCACTGGCCGCTGACGACACCGGTGGTCCCAGGCAATGCGCGCCAGGTGCTGATGCTTGCCCCTGATGCCGTGTTGCAACAAAGCGTGCAACTGCCTCTGGCTGCCGCACGTAACCTCATGGAAGTGGTTGGCTATGAGCTGGACCGCTACACCCCGTTCGACGCCGAGCAACTCTACTTTGTCGCCCGTCAGGAACTGCGCACACCCAGCCACCTAGAGGTGAGGGTGGTGGCGATCCTGCGCGAGCGCCTGGACCAAATCCTCACTGACTGCGCTGCCCTCGGCCTGTACCCGCACCGCGTGGATGTAGCGGGCCTGGGTATCGACCTGCTGCCCGCGCCGCTGCGCCCGCGTTCGCGTCCCGCCGGCAAGCAATTGCAGCGCAGCCTGCCGTGGTTGTGCGGCGCGTTGCTGATCGCGGCGATGCTGTTGTGGCTCAACGACCGCCAGCGGGTCCTCGACAGCATGCACGCCACTGTTCAACAGCAAAAAGCCGAGGTGGCCCAGGTGCACGCCCTGCGCCAGCAACTGCTCAACACCCGTGGCGCGGCGCAGTACCTCAGCCAGCGCAAACGGGCGCAACCGCCTCTGGCCGCGCTGCTGAATGACTTGACCAGCTGCCTGCCCGCCGACACCTGGCTCGACCAATTGGACGTCAAGGACGGCGAGGTGAGTTTCTCCGGCCAAAGCGCCAAGGCCAGTGGCCTGATCAGCCGCATCAAAGGCTGCCAGCGCTTGGACAACGCACAGTTCGAAGGGGTGATCCAACCCGACGCACGCACCGGCAAAGACCAGTTTGCCTTGCGTGCCCACTTACGCCAGGAGGCCGCCGATGCGCCGACCCCTCACACCCCGTGAACGCCGCGGCGCCGCCTTGTTGACCCTGGCTTTGGTGCTCGGCGCGGCCTATTGGCTGTTGATCGACAGCTGGTTCGCCGGGCCACTGCGGGCCATGGGTGAACAGGCCGAACAGTTGCGTGAACAGCAGCAGCGCTATGCCAGCGTCATACGCCAGGGTGATGCGTTGCGCGAACAGCTGGCGCAGGCACAGCAAGACCCGGCCAGCAGCGCCAGCCTGTTGCCGGGGGACGACCCGGACGTGGTCGCCGCCGACCTGATGCAGCGTCTTGCCGACCTGATCAACAGCCACGCCAACCTCGGCGGCGGCTGCAACCTGACCCAGCGCAAGCCGATCACGCCTGAACAGGACGACAGCGAGCCCTATCGTCAGGTCAAGGTCAGCCTCACGCTCAATTGCGCCATCGAACCGCTGACCGCGATCCTGCATGGGCTGGAATATCAGCCGCCTTTTCTGTTCGTCGATGAGCTGCATATTCGTCGCGACAAACAGGCGCCGGCCAATGGCGGGGCAGGCAAGCTGGCGGTGCAATTGCTGGTGCGCGGCTACCTGCAACCGGCACGGGTGGCACCATGATCGGCCCCTTGCGTCCTCTGGAATGGGGCTGGCTCGGCGTGGCCGGGCTCTTGGGGTTGTTGATGGCGATGATCCTCAGCAGCATCGGTGATGCCCCGCGGTGGTTACCCGATGCGCCGGTGCACGCGCCACCCTCGTTCCAGCTGCAGGCCGCTCCCACGCCAGCGTTGCAAGACCTTGCCGGCACCTGGCAAGCGCCGCTGTTCAGCCCGGATCGCCGCCCAGACCGGGAGGTGGGTAAAACCCAGGTGGCGAGCCTGGCCAACCTGACCCTCAGCGGCATCATGATCACCGGCAACCTGCAAATGGCCATGCTCAAGCAAGCCGGTGGCCCCACGCTCACGGTGCGCTTGGGCCAGGCGTTGCCCAATGGCTGGCGCCTGGAACACCTGACCCCGCAATACGCCCGTTTTGCCTTGGGCGGGCGCACCCAAACCCTGAGCCTCTACGGTAAGCGGCTACCCCTGATCTCACATCCCCGCGAGTCTCTCCCTTGATCGATATGCGCACTTCGCTGTTTTGCCTGGCTACCGCCGTCTCCCTGGGCGGCTGTGGCTCCTTGCCTGACACCCTCGACCCGGACGACGAGCTGCTGCACGAGGCCCTGCAGGGCACCGGCGCACAACGCCCGCCGCTTGAGGCGCCTGTGGCCCAAAGCCCTCCACCTGCCACCCAGGCCCCGCCACAGCGCCAGTTGATTCGTGGCAATCAAGCGTTCGTGCGCCAGCCCAAGGCGCCTGTAAACGTGCCGGAGCAGGGCGGCGACATCGTGTTCAACTTCGCCGGCCAGCCCATCGAGGCCGTGATCAACAGCGTGATGGGTGATCTGCTGCACGAGAATTACAGCATCGCCGAGGGCGTGAAGGGCACTGTCAGCTTCTCCACCTCCAAACCCGTGGACAAACAGCAGGCGCTGTCGATTCTCGAAACCCTGCTGTCCTGGACCGACAACGCCATGATCAAGCAGGGCAACCGCTATGTGATCCTGCCGGCCAACCAGGCAGTGGCGGGCAAGCTGGTGCCGCAGATGCGCGTGGAGCAACCGGCCAGCGGCCTCTCGGCACGTCTGTTTTCACTGCGCTATATCTCGGCCACCGAGATGCAGAAACTGCTCAAACCCTTCGCCCGTGAAAACGCTTTTTTGTTGGTGGACCCGGCGCGCAATGTCCTGAGCCTGGCCGGCACGCCTGAAGAACTGGCCAACTACCAGGACACCATCGACACCTTCGATGTGGACTGGCTCAAGGGCATGTCGGTGGCGGTGTTCGGCCTGCAACGCGCCTCGGTGGCCGAGCTGATGCCCGAGCTGCAAGCCATGTTCGGCGCGGACAGCGGTACGCCTCTGGCCGGCATGCTGCGGTTCTTGCCGGTGGAGCGCACCAACTCGGTGGTGGCGATTTCTTCCCAGCCCCAGTACCTCAGCGAAGTGAGCGACTGGATCCGCACCATCGACGAGGGCGGCGGCAACGAGCCGCAGATGTATGTGTACGACGTGCGCAATATGAAGGCCGCTGATCTGGCCAAGTACCTGCGGCAGATCTACGGCAACGGCGCGATCAAGGATGACGCCCCGGCGAAGGTAGCGCCGGGGTTGCGTACCACCACCTTGTCCTCGTCCACCAGCGTCGGTTTACAGGCCAACGCCCCGGTGCCCGCAGCCGAAGAGCCTGAAGCCGAGCCCGCCGACCCCCCCCCGGCATCGCCCACCAGCGACCTCGAAGCGGGCACGCGCATCACCGCGCAAAAGAGCAGCAACCAACTGCTGGTGCGCACCCGCCCGGCGCAATGGAAAGAGATCGAAGCGGCGATCAAACGCCTCGACAATCCCCCGCTGCAAGTGCAGATCGAGACGCGCATCCTGGAGGTCAAGCTCACCGGCGAACTGGACCTGGGCGTGCAGTGGTACCTGGGCCGCCTGGCCGGTAATTCCACCAGCACCACGGTGGCCAACGCCTCCGGCAGCCAAGGCGCCCTGGGCGGTGGCGGGGCAGGGCTTGGGGCGGCGGACTCGTTGTTCTATTCCTTCGTCAGCTCCAACCTGCAAGTGGCCCTGCACGCCCTGGAGACCAACGGCCGCACCCAGGTGCTGTCGGCGCCATCGCTGGTGGTGATGAACAACCAGCCGGCGCAGATTCAGGTGGGGGACAACATTCCCATCAGCCAGACCACCGTCAATACCGGCGACGCCGACACCACCTTGAGCAGTGTCGAATATGTGCAGACGGGGGTGATTCTGGATGTGGTGCCGCGCATCAATCCGGGCGGGCTGGTGTACATGGATATCCAGCAACAGGTCAGTGATGCCCAGAACCCGACGGGGAGCAGTGAGACGCCGGTGAACCCGCGTATTTCAACGCGCTCGGTATCGACCCAGGTAGCGGTGCAGAGTGGCCAGACGGTGTTGCTCGGCGGGTTGATCAAGCAGGACAACGCGCAGAGTGTCAGCGCCGTGCCTTACCTAGGGAAGATTCCGGGGTTGCGCTGGTTGTTTGGCAATACCGGCAAGTCCAAGGACCGCACCGAGCTGATTGTGTTGATCACGCCAAGAGTCATCACCAGCAGCAGCCAGGCGCGGCAGGTGACGGATGATTATCGCCAGCAAATGCAGCTGTTGCGCCCTATGTGATGATCGTTCCCACGCAGAGCGTGGGAACGATCATCACGGCAGGGCTCAACCCTCTTGCTGCAACAGCAACGCCTGCTGCTTGAGCCTGCGTTTGTGTGCAAACGGCAAGCGCTCATCGTCCCCATACGGCGCGCTGTACCAGTTGCCGTAGCTCGGGTTGGGCAGCAGGAACCAACGCTGGCCCAGCCAATTTACATAGGGTTCGACGGCCTTGCGCTGCGCATCCAGGGTGTTGTGTTCGGCCTGCACGAAATCGCCCAGGGAGTCTCCGGCCATCAACAGCACGCGGGCATGGTTGGCGACCCATTGGCGGCGGCAGTTCTTGCCGTAGCCCGCGCTTTCGCAGTGGCCGGTGGGGGTGCTGGCCGCCAGGATCTGTGCGTCGCTCTCAATCGGGAAACCGCGCAAACGCAGGTTTTTGGCGGTGGCCGCGACTTGGCTGTGTTCTCGGTTGGTGAGGTAATAAACCTGGATGCCTTTTTGCCGGGCCGCCTGCAGGAACGCCACCGAGCCTGGCAGTGCCTGGGCCTTGGCCTGCTCGACCCAGGTATTCCAGCGGTCATAGGAATAAACCTGATTGTTGATGATATCGCGGGCGTTGAGGGGCACGTTGTCCAACAGCGTCTCGTCGATGTCCACCACCACCGCCGGGGGCAGGCCGGCCAGGTTGCGTGGGGCAAAGGGCAGGGCGTCCCAGCTCGGGTCGGCCAGGGCGACGTCCAGTTGACGGGTGGCATTGGCGAAGAGCTGGCGGTAGATCAACTCGTGCTCGATGGAGGTCTGGGTCCAGAGCACGGCGTCGAGTTGGTCATTGGCCGGCGGGTGTTGCTGGCAGCCTGCGAGGGCGGTGGTGAACAAGCAGAGGCTGGCAAAGAACAGGTTGCGCATGGGCTGGGTCTCGAAGAGCGTGGAGGCGTGGTCAGCACGCCAGTCTAATCACTTGAGGGGCTGGCTGCTCGTTGCCATTTCGGAATCGTCTTAAAGCCAGGCTTCACCCTTGGCGGGTAATGTAGCGAGCGTTGAAGGATCGTCGTCGCTGCCCCTCTGCCAGGTTTGCCTATGCCCAATAAAGCATTACGTTTTCTGATCGCCGATGGAGAGCATCTGCAGCGGGTCAAGATCGAGAAGATGCTCAACCAGTTGGGCTATCACCGTATCGCCCCCTTGAGCGGGTTCGACGAGGTGCAGGCGCTGACGCGTTCGAACGGCGTGATGTTCGACCTGTTGATCATCAACACCGCGCTGGTGCGCTCGCGTCAGGTCGACCTGCTGAAGTTCTGCCGGGAAAACCCGATGATCCGGCATGCGCTGATCTATGACGGGCAGTGCGCGCAGCGGTCGGTGGTGCCGGTGTCGGCGAGCCAGACCTTGCATTTGTCCTTGTCGCAATCGCCGGATTTCAATTCCTTGTGCCGGTGCCTGGAAATGCTCGACCCGGCGGCGATGGCACGCGTCGCCGGGATGTCACCCAAGCGTTGAGCCTCAACCAACCCAGGTCGGCAGGTTGTCGTTGCCCATTCGCCAATGGGGATGCCGAGGGCTGAGGCACACACCGCCGACCCAACGCTCATGGCTGGCGTGGTCCATCCAATTGGCGTCGCCATTTACGACGGCGTGCCCCAGTGGCGTCAACGCCAAGGGGCGCTGAGGCCATGGTTGATCTATCTGGGTTTCCACCAGCAAAGGCTGCCCGCCATCGATCAACGGCCGCATCAGCGCATGAAACATCAGGTCGCCCAGGAACGGCAATGGTTCGCGCTTGGCCATCAACTCCGCGAAGACGCGGGCAAACGCCACTGGCCCGCTTTCAGCGAGATAGGTCAGCGCCAAGCGTTCGGTCAGTGAAAGGCCATCCTTAACCCCTGGCAACTCCTGTAATTGGCGGCGTAACGCCGGTGCAAGCAGCGGCAGGCTCGGGTGAGCAGTGCGGGCCAGTTCTGCCAGCTTGATTGGCGAGGTGTCGCAGTAAGCCGACCAGGCTCGTTTGGCCAGGTGCACCGCCGTGTCGTCGATCAAGCGTCGCTGTGGCCACAGCCAGGCAAGCACGTCGGGTGCCAGTTGGCCTATGCCGACAAACCGTTCGACGCCCGGTATGCGGTCTACCTCGATCAACTCAAGTTTTTTCGGCGCGCATTCCAGGCTTGAGAGTGCGCGAATCAGGAACAGTTGGTCATAGGCATCCGCTTCACACCACAGCACGCTATGTTCGGCGCCGGCCAGTGAGTCCAGTTGGGTGTATTCCTCGTCAACGCGCAGGTTTACATCGGCAGGGGCCAGGGCAAAGGCCTGGCTGATAAAAGTGCTGCGCAGGCGACGGAATTCGGCGCTGGGCAGGTCGCGTACCGGGCCCATGCACAGCGGGTCGCTGAGCATCTGGAAGCGGCCCTTGAACCCTGCCACCTGCAAGCTGTGGGCAATGTCATTGCCACAGCGCCAATGGCGAGTGCGTGCCTCGTCGCTGGCCTCGAAACCTTGGTGGCGCGCAACAAAGTCAAGGGCATCAATATGCGCCTTGAGCTTGGGCCAACTGGCAAACCCCAATTGCTTGGCGACCTGCCATTGGGCCTGGGCCAAGGTGGCGCTGGGGTTTTGGTTTTTCAGGTGCGACAACAGTTCCTTGGCACGTTTGCGCTGTTGCTCAAGGTTGAGGCGACCGTTGGTAGTGGAGGCCAAAGGGCGTTGCGACATACGAGCTCCTTGCACAAACCTTTTCCGCTTTAAGGTTGGGAGTCGTAGAAATGAGGTGCAGCTGGGATGTCTTGGGCGCAGCCCTTTCCGCGGAAGGTGGCGTAGAGAGCGCCAGGCGGCAAATATAGGCAGCATTGCCATTGCGTGCAACCCTAAAAATGTAGGAGCGAGCTTGCTCGCTCCTACAAAAAAGCCTGCCCCAATGGAGCCTTTTTACTTGTCTTGGCGCGCATCCAGGGTCTTCTGATGCTCGGCCAGGAACGGTTGCTCCGCGGGGTCAAAACGATCAATCCCGGCGGTGAAGCGGTGCCAGTAGGGGTACAACGGCTGACGACGCGTGACCGCCTCGATGCGCGCCGACTGCGCTTGGGTGAGTTTCAGCTCGGTGGCCGCCAGGTTGTCGCGCAGGTGTGCTTCGGTACGGGCGCCGACAATCAGCGACGTGATCCCGGGGCGATCCTTGAGCCAGGCCAGGCAGGTGCGGGCGACCGAGACGCCGTGTTCATCGCCGACGGCGGCGAGGGTCTCGATAATGTCCAGCGCACGTTCCTGGTCGTGGACATAGGGTTCCGGCCAACCGCTGCCCTGGCGGGTATTGGCCGGCGGCTTGTGCCCGCGTCGGGTCGTGCCGGTCAGCAGGCCTTCGCCCATCGGGCCCCACACCAAAGTGCCGACCTGTTGGTCCAGGGCCAACGGCAGCAACTCGTACTCGGCCTCGCGGGATTCCGGGGTGTAGTAGATCTGCTGGGTAATCGGCTTGAGCATCCCGTGCAGCTCAGCCTTGCCCAGGGTTTTCATCATCTGCCAGGCGGTGAAGTTGCTGGTGCCGAAGTAGCGGATCTTGCCAGAACCCACCAACAGGCGCAGGGCTTCCAGGGTCTCTTCGATTGGCGTCATGCCGTCCCAGTTGTGCAGTTGGTACAAGTCGATGTGGTCGGTGCCCAGGCGTTTGAGGCTGGCTTCGCACGCGCGGATCAAGTGGTAGCGCGACGAGCCGGAGTTGTTGGGGTTGTCGTCCACCGGGCTGCGGCCTTTGGTGGCCAGCAGAATGTCGTTGCGCTTGTCGCCCAACGCCTTGCCCACCACTTCTTCGGCCAGGCCGTGGGAATAGAGGTCGGCGGTGTCGACCATGTTCACCCCGGCGTCGAACGCCATATCGAACATGCGCTTGGCCAGGGGCACGTCCACCGCACCGCATTTTTCAAATTCTGCGCGACCGCCAAAGGGCACGGTGCCCAGGATGATTTCCGATACCAGCAGGCCGGAATGACCCAGTTGTCGGTACTGCATGTTGCCTCCTACTTAACGTTGCACGTGAAGGTGTGAACGATGGCGAAGGCGATAGTTTGAATTTTTTCATGAAATGCTCGCGGCACGCTTGGCTGCGACGTCAACGAAGGATTGTTTCGCTGGATGAAATGCTGGATTGTGAATCCTGGTCATTCCGCCCAATAAGACAGCGGTAGAACATCCCTGGCGTCGATACCCACTCATTTGGAGCCTGTCATGACCCAACCTGCGATCAAACTCTATGGTTTCCCCCTGTCCGGCCACTCCCATCGGGTTGAGCTGATGTTGTCCCTGCTGGGGCTGGCGAGTGAATTTGTCCTGGTGGACCTCAAGCAAGGCGCGCATAAAACGCCTGAGTTTCTCACCACCCTGAACAGCTTTGGCCAGGTGCCGGTGATTGATGACGGCGGCACGGTAGTGGCCGACTCCAATGCGATCCTGGTGTACCTCGCCAGCACCTATGGCAACGGCCAATGGCTGCCGAGCGACCCGACTGGCCACGCGCGAGTACAACGCTGGCTCTCTGCCGCCGCCGGCCCACTGCATGCCGGGCCTGCCACGGCGCGTTTGGCCACGGTGTTTGGCGCCGAGGTGGACACGGTCAGCGCAATCAACCGTGCCCATGCCTTGCTGAGCGTGATGGAGCAGCAACTGAACCAGAGCCGTTTCCTCGCCAGTGAGCAGCCCAGCATTGCCGATATCGCCTTCTACACCTACGTGGCCCACGCGCCGGAAGGCAATGTGTCCCTGGCCGACTACCCTAAGGTACGCGCCTGGCTGGCCAGCATCGAAGCACTGCCGGGTTTCGTTGGCATGCCGCGCACGGCGGTGGGGCTGCAATCGCAATAACAACCGAGGGGCGCCGATGGACCGATTTCATGAAATGCAGGTGTTCATGGCCGTGGCCGAGGAGGAGGGCTTCGCCGCTGCCGCACGCCGCCTGAACACCTCGCCGCCCAGCGTGACCCGGGCCATTGCCGCCATGGAGCAACGCATCGGCACTCAGTTGCTGGCGCGCACCACCCGCAGCCTGCACTTGACCGAAGCCGGCCAACGTTACCTGGAAGATTGCCGACGCATCCTTGCCGAGCTGGACGAGGCCGAGGAAGCGGCGGCGGGCAGTTACTCCATTCCGGGCGGTCAGTTGACGGTGACCGCACCGGTACTGTTTGGCGAGCTGTATGTGGCGCCGGTACTGGGGGATTATCTGGACCGTTTTCCGTTGGTGAGTATCAACGCCTTGCTGGTCGACAGGGTGGTCAATATGACCGACGAAGGTGTGGATGTAGCGGTGCGTATCGGCCACCTGCACCAATCCGGACAGCAAGCGATCAAGGTCGGCGAAGTACGCCGGGTGGTGTGCGCATCGCCGGCTTATCTTGACCAACACGGGCGGCCCCAGCGCCCCGAGCAGTTGCGTGAGGCCAAGCTCGTCACCTCATCGTCCAGCCAACTGGTGAGTGAGTGGACATTCATTGCCGCCGGCCAGCCGCTGAAGGTACCGATCGAGCCACGCCTGGTGGTCACCGCCAACAATGCTGCGATCAACCTGGCCCGCCTGGGCTGGGGCATGACGCGGGTGCTGTCTTACCAAGTCGCGGCAGCGGTGGCGGCGGGTGAGCTGGAGCTGGTGTTGGAGGATTTCGAACCGGCGCCGCTGCCGATCCACGTGGTGTTCCAGCAAAACGGCCGCGTACCGGCCAAGGTCAATACTTTTGTGGACTTCCTCCGCCAGCGCCTCGGGCAGGACCCGGCCCTGAACGCGGCGACCAAGCAGCGCGCCTGATGGAGCGTTTTCGCGATATGCAGCTGTTTGCCGCGCTGGCCGGGCAACCCAGCCTGGCGTCAGCGGCACGCCATGCGCAGGTTTCCGGTCCCACGCTGGTAAGAGCGGTTGCGCGCCTGGAGGCACGCCTGCGCGTGGTGTTGCTGCAACGTAGTACACGTGGGGTCAACCTGACCGATGCAGGCCAGGCGTACCTTGCCGACTGCGTGCGCCTGCTGGCAGCGGTGGACGCGGCCGAGGCCTCGGCCAACGGTTTGCATGTGCAGGCCCAGGGCGACCTGCGGATATTCCTGCCGTTACTGTTCAGCCGCTACGTCATGGCGCCGCTGTTGGCCGGCTATGCGGATCGCTACCCGGCGGTGCGTGTCATCGCGCACTACCACGACTATTTCCCTAACCTGCACGTAGAAGGGCTGGATGTGGCGGTGCTGGTCGGCCAATTGCCCAGTTCGTCGCTGATTGCGCGGCAGGTCGGGCAGGTGGGCACTGTCCTTTGCGCCAGCCCTGCTTACCTGGCGACCCGGGGCGAACCTAGGCATCCGGCTGAACTCAAGCAGCATCATCTGATTGCCAGCGCCGACCCGGTGCACTGGGATTTCCTGCATTACACCCTCAAGGCTCGCGCCCGGCTGAGTTGCGCCACTGTCCAAGGTGCGATCAATGCGGCGGTGCAGGGGGCGGGCGTGATTCGAACCTTGAGTTACCCGCTGCACGAACACCTGGTGAGTGGCCAGTTGCAGCGCCTGTTGCCTACCTTTGAGTTGCCGCCGCAGCCGGTGTATGTGGTCTACCGCGAAGGCCGTCATGCGTCGATGCGCGTGCGCAGCTTTGTCGACCACTGCGTCACGGCGTTGCGCGAGCATCCGGCGTTTCAGTTGGCGTAATAGTGGATTGCCCAGGGTGGGCATTCTCTCTATCACGGCCTGGGCGCAGCATCTTCAGTCTCTAACCGGAGGTGAGCGCCATGCACTCGATTGAAGCAACCCCTTGGCATGTCGGCGAACGACACATGCAGGAAAGTGCCGGCGTCTCTGAACGCATGGCCATGATCGGGCCCAAGGTCATTCGTGATCATTTGCCTGAGCAGCACCGCGATTTCTATCCGCTGCTGCCGTACTTGATCGCAGGCGTGGTGGACGAACAGGGCATCCCCTGGGCAACGATGCTGGAAGGCGCACCAGGGTTTGCGCATTCACCGGATCCGCACAGGCTGCAGATCGACAGCCTGCCCGCCAAAAGCGATCCTGCCTGGGCTGGGATAGCGGATGGCGCGGCGATCGGCCTGCTGGGCATCGACCTCAACACCCGCCGCCGCAACCGCATGAATGGCCGCATTGGAACGCTTGAGCATGAGGGCTTCACGGTGGACGTGGTGCACACCTTCGGCAACTGCCCCAAGTACATCCAACTGCGCCCCGTCGCCGGCATTGCGCGCAAACCCGGCAACCTGGCCGAGCGCAGCAACCGTCTGGACGATGCGGCGCAAGCGCTGATCCGCCACGCCGACACCTT
The DNA here is from genome assembly GCF_014268375.2 of Pseudomonas salmasensis. Lineage (NCBI taxonomy): Bacteria > Pseudomonadati > Pseudomonadota > Gammaproteobacteria > Pseudomonadales > Pseudomonadaceae > Pseudomonas > Pseudomonas salmasensis. The sequence continues at coordinate 1,321,188 of NZ_CP077083.1, read as the reverse complement.
CTTCGTCGCCAGCTACGTCGACCTGCACGGCGAACGCTCGGTGGACGTCTCCCATCGAGGCGGCAATACGGGGTTTGTGCGGGTGCAAGGCAACGTACTGACCATTCCGGATTTCGCCGGCAACCTGTTCTTCAACACCCTTGGTAACCTGCACGCCAACCCGGTGGCGGGGCTGTTGTTTGTGGATTTCGAGACGGGCGACGTGCTGCAAGTGGCCGGGCGTACCTCGCTGATCCTGAGCGGGCCGCAAGTGGCTGAGTTCGAAGGCGCGCAGCGCTTATGGACGGTGACGGTGGAACATGTGGTCCGCCGCCCGGCAGCGTTGGCCTTGCGTTGGCAATTCGCTGAATTTTCACCGCACAGCCTGGCGATGGGCACCTGGTAGCCTGGCACGATAATGCCATGTAGGAGCGAGCTTGCTCGCGAAAAACGTCAACGATAACGCGGGCGTCCTGAGTAAACGCGGCGCCTGTGGGTTTTTCGCGAGCAAGCTCGCTCCTACAGAAGGTGGTGTGAAGCGTGGCGCAGGCTGGTGGGTGAGCTCACTCTAGGGAAGACGGTCGAGTCATGCCGTAATCAGCATTGGGAAACAGCTGATTGGTCATCTCGATGATTTTGCTTCGCGCATCGATGAACTTGCCCATTCGGGCGCCACCCGAAGTTGAGTCATACAACGCCTGTCCGACCCTTCGACCGTTCTCGAACACCTGAATATCGGCGAAGCTCATGTACAGCGCCATGTCCCAGCTCCATGTACCGATATAAGTGGTCGACAGCGCGCAACTGGCGGGCGGGGCGCCTGGCGGCAACTCGCGGGGTTGAAAGCCCTTAGTGCGTAATTGAGCGGTGTAAGTCGTGTTGAAGCCTTCACGCAAGCCCGCGGCGGGGATCATGCAGATTTCAGGGGAGTGAACAGTAGAGGAGGGGACGGGCGTGACGGTTTGCGTGATGCTGCAGCCGGTGAGGGCGCCGCATGCCAGTAAGCAAGCGAGGGTTGTTACCTGGTGCATAGCGACCTCCATGTCATAAGTAGTGGCTGGATGATAGCAGTGAAGTTCCAGCATGGATCACTCTCTACTGAGATGCAGCCGATCCAATGTGGGAGCTGTCGAGCTTTAGCGAGGCTGCGATGGCGGCGGCACGGTCAACATATTCATATCGCGGCCTCGCTAAAGCTCGACAGCTCCCAAAGGGGAATGTCATTGCCTGTTGGGGTTGTGCGTTTTCATCAGGCCACCGGGCACTCACGGTTCAGCGCTTCATCTACCAGCAACTGCGCAATCTCGATCATCTGCACCACCGCCAGCACCTGCTTGCGGGCGTGACCGTCAAGCTGTTCGGCACAGACAGTCGTGGACTCCAGCATTTCGCTACCACACGAAGTAAGGAGGCGACTGTACACGGGGTGGTAGACCGGTCATAGAAACCCGGCAGGCCGAAGCCTCCCATGCACAGCCGCCACAACACCCTTGAGAGTTTTGGACGCTATGGTTAGCGGCGAGGCTCATCGGACGCAACCCGAAAGTTGTGTAAGAGCGGTCCGATAACCGCGCCATTGCGGGTACGCTAAATACCCCATGTAGGAGCGAGCTTGCTCGCGAAAAACGTCAACGATAACGCGGGCGTCCTGAGTAAGCGCGGCGCCTGTGGGTTTTTCGCGAGCAAGCTCGCTCCTACAGCCATTCAATACCGAACCATCACCGACTTAAGCTCGGTGTAATCCTCAATAAACGCACTGCCAAACTCCCGCCCCAGCCCCGAAGACCGACTGCCCCCAAACGGCACTGCCGGGTCGAGCAGGGTGTGCATGTTCACCCACACGGTGCCCGCCTTGACGGCCGGGATCATGCGCAGGGCCTTGCCCAGGTCATTGGTCCACAGGCTGGCGCTCAAGCCGTAGGGCCCGTGGTTCATCATGGCCAGCAGTTCGTCTTCGCTGTCGTAGGGCAAGAAGGTGGCGATGGGGCCGAAGGTTTCTTCGTTGAGCAGGGTGTCGTGCAGGTGGTTGGCGAGGATCACGGTGGGCTCGACGTAGCAGCCCGGGCGGTCGATGAGGTGGCCGCCGTGGATGATCGTGTTGTTTTCGGCGCGGGCCTGGTTGAAGTAGCCGAGCAGTTTGTGTTGGTGTTGCTGGTGGGTCACCGGGCCGAAGTCGGTGAGTTCGTCCAGGGGCGAGCCAATGTTCAGTCGGCTGAGGCGTGCTTTTAGTTTTTCCAGCACGGCGTCAATCTGCGAGCGGTGCACGAAGAAGCGTTCGGCCGCCGCGCAGATTTGCCCTGAGTGCAAGAAGCCTGCTTCGATGATCCCATCCACAGCCTTGTCCACGTTCATATCGGGCAGGAAGCCGGCGGCGTTCTTGCCGCCCAGTTCCAGGGTCGCGCGGGTGAGGCCTGCGCCCATGGCACTGCGGCCCACCGCAATACCGGTGGGCACTGAGCCGGTGAACGACACCTTGTGGGTGCCGGGGTGTTCCACCAGCCCCTTGCCGACATGGCCGCCACCGGTCAGCACGTTGAGCACGCCCGCCGGCAACCCGGCGTCGATGGCCAGTTCGGCGATGCGCAGCAGGGTCAGCGGCGTGAATTCGCTGGGCTTGATGATGATGCTGCAGCCGGTTACCAGCGCCGAGGCGAGCTTCCAGATGGCGATCATGGTCGAGAAATTCCACGGCACAATGCCCACCACCACGCCCACCGGTTCGCGCAAAGTGAAGGCGGTGTAGCGCTCGCCATTGAACGAAGGCAGCGACGGCGTGAGGGTCTGGCCGCTGAGTTTGGTGGCCCAGCCTGCGTAGTAGCGCAGGAAGTGCGCGGCCTGGTCGACCTCAAAGGCGCGGGAAATCTGGATGATCTTGCCCGACTGGCAGGTTTCGATCTGCGCCAGTTCTTCGCGGTGGTGCTCCAGCAGGTCGGCCAGTTTCAGCAGCACGTTGCCACGAATGGCCGGTGCGGTCTGTGACCACAACTGGAAACCTCGGTTGGCGCAAGCGACCGCAGCGTCGATATCCGCCAGGTCTGCGTCGGCCACATCGGCGATCACCTGGCCGGTGGCGGGGTTGGTCACGCTCAGGCGTGCATCGGCGTGGCTGCGCACACTGGCGCCGTCGATGAATAGCCCATGACGGCGGCGCAAAAAGGCTTCGACGTGAGGCAGCAGCGGGATATCGCTCATGGCAGGTTCCTGGCAGTTCACAAAAGAAAACTCGAGGTTAACCAACGCGCAGGTACGCGGCTTGACTGTGCCTGCCAGGTTTTATGCCTGTGCCTGCCGTGCCTGTGAAAAGTACAACCTTGCCTGCCGAACGTGCATGTTGTGCTGGCGCAAGCCGGTCGATACTGGCCCTGCATCCCGCGCCGTTCCACGATTTGGAGCGCCTGCCGGACTTCCAATAATAAGCAGGGCCGTCCATGAAAAAGCCAAACCCGCTCCTCGAAGACCTCAAGCCTCTTCTGCCTGCCATTGCCGCGAACGCCAGCCGTGCCGAACAGCTGCGCCAAGTGCCGGATGAGAATATCGCGCTGCTCAAAAGCATCGGCCTGCACCGCGCCTTCCAGCCCAAGGCATTCGGCGGCCTGGAACTGTCGCTGCCCGAATTCGCCGATTGCATCGCCTTGCTCGCCGGCAGTTGCGCCAGCACCGCCTGGGCCATGAGTTTGTTGTGCACCCACAGCCATCAACTGGCGCTGTTCTCGGCGCAGTTGCAGGAGGAGATCTGGGGCGCCAACCCGGATGCAACGGCCAGCAGCAGTATTGCGCCGTTCGGCCGGGTGACCGAGGGCGAGGGCGGCGTGTACTTCAGTGGCGAGATGGGCTGGAGCAGCGGCTGTGACCATGGCGAATGGGCGATTGTTGGCTGCCGTCGCCAGAATGCCGAAGGCACCCAGGATTACTGCTTTGCCGTGCTGCCGCGCAGTGACTATCAGATCCGCGATGACTGGTTTGCAGCCGGCATGAAAGGCAGCGGCACCAAGACCCTGATCATCGACAACGCCTGGGTGCCGGAGCACCGGATCCAGAAGGCCAAGGACATGATGGAAGGCAAGTCTGCAGGCTTTGGCCTGTACCCAGACAGCCAGATTTTCTACGCGCCGTACCGGCCGTATTTCGCCAGTGGTTTCTCCACCGTCAGCCTCGGCGTGGCCGAGCGCATGCTGGAGGTGTTCCGCGAAAAAACCAAAAACCGCGTACGTGCCTACACCGGTGCCGCCGTCGGCGCCGCGACCCCGGCGCTGATGCGCCTGGCCGAGTCCACCCACCAAGTGGCCGCCGCCCGGGCGTTTCTGGAAAAGACCTGGCAAGACCACGCCGAACACAGCGCCGCCCACCGCTACCCAACGCGAGAAACCCTGGCGTTCTGGCGCACCAACCAGGCCTACGCCACCAAGATGTGCATCGAAGCGGTAGACCGCCTGTTCGCCGCCGCCGGTGGCAATGCCTGGTTCGAACACAACGAAATGCAGCGCCTGTTCCGCGATTCCCATATGACCGGCGCCCATGCCTACACCGACTATGACGTGTGCGCGCAGATCCTTGGCCGTGAGCTGATGGGCCTGGAACCCGACCCGAGCATGGTGTAGCCGCGTTTTCCCTACAACAATCAGGGCGGCCCATAGAGGCCACCCGGGAGTCTTGCATGTCTGACGTATTCGACCCACGAGCCTTTCGTCGCGCCTTGGGCAACTTTGCCACTGGCGTGACCGTGGTCACCGCCGCCACCGCTTCCGGGCGCAAGGTGGGCGTGACCGCCAACAGTTTCAACTCGGTGTCCCTCGACCCGCCGCTGGTGCTGTGGAGCATCGACAAACGCTCCAACAGCCATGCGGTGTTCGAGGAGGCCAGCCACTTTGCGGTGAATGTGTTGGCGGCGGACCAGGTGCATCTATCCAACAATTTCGCGCGCCCCCGTGAGGACCGCTTCGCCCTGATCGAATACGAGCCGGGGGAGGGTGGCTCGCCGGTGTTCGCCGATTGCTCGGCGCGTTTTCACTGTGAGAAATACCAGCAGGTGGACGGCGGTGACCATTGGATCATGATCGGCAAGGTGGTGGCCTTTGATGACTTTGGCCGTGCGCCGCTGCTCTATCATCAGGGCGCCTATGCCGAGGTCCGGGCGCTGCCTCCGTGCGCGCCCGAGGCGGTTTAGAACGGCACGGCGACCACCAGTTGGCTGTAGACATTGGTGCCGCTGCCGCCGACCTGATTGCCGCCGTTTTCGGCTGATTTATTCGGTTTGTACAGGCCGAGCAGCGGTGTGATGATCAGGTGCTCGTTGACGGCCCATTCGGCATACAGGTCCAGTTCGCGGCCATCCAGATTGGGCTGGTCACGGGTACTCACGGTGTTGTAGTCGAAGAACAGCGCCCCAAGGGTGACGTTCTCCAAGGGTTTGACCTTGAGCGCCACGTGCTGCACGGCGGTGTTGCTGTTGAAGGGGCCGGAATAGTTGCCCGCCACTTCGCCTTGCACCCAGGTGCCGTAGCCACGGTTGAAACCTGAGAACATGCCGTCCCAGTCCCTTGAATAGCGTGCATAACGATAGGTCAGGTCCGGTGACCACGGCAGGTTGGCGAAGGTGTAGCCGGCTTCGACGTAACCGGCATTTTCCTGGCCGTCGCGACGGCTTTGGCGCGCCAGTTCGAAGGCGAAGTGCGCGTTGTCGATACCGGCACTGCCGGCGCCGCGCAGGCTGTAGAGGTTCATGCCTTTGCGCTGGCGCTGCAGGTCGGTGGCGAAGCGCTCATCCACGTCGATGCCGTGAATGTAGGTCAGCCCCAGGGTGCCCGGCGCGGCAGTGTATTCCAGGGTGCCGGCGGCCATTTCGGTGAGCGCCTGGGCGCGGTTGTCGGACTTGATCCACATCAGGCTGCCATGCACGCCGTCCTTGCCGCCCAGGCGAATCACCGCCGTTTTATCGAAGGCATGGCGCGCGGCGATGTAGTAGGCGCCGCCGCGATTGAACTCGCCGTCGCCCACGCCATTGCCCAGGTTGGGGCCGTCGTCGTTAAGGATAAAACCGTCGCCGAGCATGATGATCTGGCGACCGAACGACAGGTCCAGGCCGTCCTTGCCCAGCGCCGGTAACAGCTCGCCAGAGCGCCAGCCTGCAAAGGCCTCGTCAAACTTGGTGGTGCGCTCGGTGCCGTTGGTCAGCCCTGCCGCATCGCCATCGCCCCAGGTACCGGAACTCACCAGGTTGGCCGTGCCATACACGCCGCCCAGGTGGCCCAGGCTTTGTTCGACGCTCAAACCGTACTTGATGAAGGCTTCGCGCCAGGTGGAGCCGCCGCTGCGCCCATCGTAGTTCTTCGGGCTGTTGAACATACCGTACACGGCGAGGAAGTTGCCGGTGACCTGGGTGTCGGCGTCGGCATACAACTCGATGGCCTGCGCCTGGCCCACCAGCAGTGCCACGCCCAGGCCGACCGCCTGGCGCAGGCGGCGGTTTTTCAGTGTGTGCTCCATTGTTATTGCCCCCATCTTGGTTAAGAGTGAGGGCGCATTAGGGCGAGCGGTATGAGGCCAAGTCTTTTCCCTGCGTGCCAGGCAATTGACTCTGGCCGCCAGGCCACACGCCCTGGCAGGCAGCAACAAAACCGGCGGCAGACAGGGGCAAGACGATCAACGGGAGTGGGGCGCAGAGTGCCGACACATTAAAAAAAACCGCTTCGAGGACCCCTCCATGTCGATCAACGACCGACTCACCGCACACCTCAACCGGGGCACGGTAGGTTTTCCCACTGCGTTGGCCAGCACCATCGGCCTGATCATGGCCAGCCCGGTGATCCTCACCGCCACCATGGGCTTTGGCATCGGTGGCAGTGCGTTTGCCCTGGCGATGCTGATCGCCGTGGTGATGATGCTGGCCCAGGCCACCACCTTCGCCGAGGCGGCGTCGATACTGCCCACCACCGGTTCGGTGTACGACTACATCAACTGCGGCATGGGCCGGTTCTTTGCGATCACCGGCACCTTGTCGGCCTACCTGATCGTGCATGTGTTCGCCGGCACCGCCGAAACCATCCTCGCCGGGGTCATGGCCCTGGTCAACTTCGAACACCTCAATACCCTGGCAGAGTCGGCCGGTGGCTCGTGGTTGCTGGGCGTCGGTTTCGTGCTGGTGTTCGGCGTGCTGAATGCCTTTGGCGTCAGCGCATTTGGCCGTGCGGAGATCATCCTGACCTTCGGCATGTGGGCCACCCTGATGGTGTTTGGCGTACTGGGCCTGATCGCCGCGCCGGCGGTGCAGTTGGAGGGCTGGTTCGGTGAGTCGCTGGTGGGCACCGACCTGGTCACCGTGCTGTCGCTGGTGGGCATGGCGATGTTCATGTTCGTGGGCTGCGAGTTCGTCACGCCGCTGGCGCCGGACCTGCGCCAATCGGCCAAGGTGATGCCACGGGCGATGATGCTCGGGCTGATGGGCGTGGCCACGTGCATGTTCATCTATGGCGCGGCAATGAAGCGCCAGGTGGAGAACGTGGTGCTCGATGCGGCTTCCGGTGTGCACCTGTTGGACACGCCCATGGCCATCCCCCGGTTCGCCGAACAAGTGATGGGGCAGATCGGCCCGTTGTGGCTGGGCATCGGCTTTCTGTTCGCTGGCGCTGCGACCATCAATACCCTGATGGCCGGCGTGCCGCGCATCCTCTACGGCATGGCGGTGGACGGCGCCTTGCCCAAGGTGTTCACCTACCTGCATCCGCGCTTTAAAACGCCGCTGCTGTGCATTCTCGTGGCCATGTTGATCCCGTGCCTGCATGCGCTGTACCTGGGCGGCAACACCGACAACATCATGCACCTGGTGCTGGCGGCGGTGTGCGCGTGGAGTTTTGCTTACCTGTTGGTGACGCTGTCGGTGGTGATCCTGCGCATTCGGCGTCCGGACTTGCCCCGGGCCTACCGTTCGCCGTGGTTCCCGCTGCCGCAGATCGTCTCCAGCATTGGCATTCTGCTGGGCATGTGGTTTATCACCCCGCCCGGCATGAACCCGGCGGACATTTACGTGCCGTTTGGCGTGATGCTTGGCGTGACGGCCACCTATGCGCTGTTCTGGACCCTGGTGGTGCAGAAGGTCAACCCCTTCAAGCCCGCCTGCGTGGAAGAGGTGTTGGCCAGGGAATTCAATCATGAACCGGGGCACGCCCATGCCAGTTATAGCGACCTTGCGGCAAAAACTGTTTGAGCTGTTTCGTGCCGATCGCGCACCCAGCGGGTACCGGCCGGGGGTGACCCTGGCCCACCTGCGGCGTGATCTGGGCCTGGCCACCCTTGAAGTGGACGGTGTGGCCTTCGAGATTGTCGAGCGCACCGAGTCGCAGTTGTTGATGCACCTGGTGCTGACCGAGTGTGTCCTGCGCGTTCCTGCTGCAGCGGGTGGCACCGCCCGCGTTGAGGTGCACCATGGCGGCGCGATCCGTCGCAGCGGCATTCATGTGCGGCGCCGCGCTGGCAACCAGGCACTGGGCCGGGAGTTGCAGGCGCGTTTGCAGGCTGACAGCGCGTTGTTCCAGGCGTTGATGCCGCTGGATTTCAAGCGCCTGCGCATCGAGCTTCAAGGCCAGCAGTGGTGCGTGCGCCTGGAGCATATGGGTGGCAGCGAGGTGGTCAACCGCATGCCGGCGTTTCGGCGCTACATTGCGTTGAGCGCCGAGCAACGCGGGTATCTGCTGGCTGCATTGGTGGGTCTACAACGAGTATTGTCGGGCCTGTGATTGGCACCATTAGTGCTTCTGCAAAGGGCAAACAGGTTGTTGTTGCGTGCATATAGATAACATGTTAACTATTGCACCCAGAACAAAAAGAATAACGCCACTGCGGAGACACCCCATGAGCATCCCACAGCATGCACCCGACGGGCTCGACAGCTGGAACCGCGAACTGCGCGCCGCGTGCGGCCACTTCGATACCGAACTGGCTTTCAACCGTTCGCTGTTTATCGGCGAGATCCACAACCTGTCGCGTGGCCTGGCCATCCTGCGCACCAATGCCGGGCTGATCAGGCGCCCGACGCACCACGCCGACCATGACAACGACCAGGAATGTTTCCTGGTCAGCCAGCGCAGCGGCTATTCGCAAATCACCCAGAACGACCAGACGGTGCAACTGGCCCCCGGCGAAATGCTGTTGATGGATTCGGTGGGTTCCATCGAAATCACCCCCTTCGGCCTGATCGAACACGCCTCGCTGTCCCTGTCGCGCACGGCGGTGTGCAAGCACCTGGGCGGCCAGGCACGGGCCTTCGGCAAGGTCTCCTCGACCAAGGCCTGTGGGCGCATGCTGCATGTGCTGATGGACCAATTGTGCAAGGACGATATCGACGAAGACGCCACGCAAGTAGAGGCGCTGCAAGCGGCCTTCGTGTCGCTGCTGGGTTCGGCGTTGGAGCAGGGCGACGAGTGCCGCGAAGGCGTGGCCGCGTTGCAGGGCAATAACCTGCGCAGCTATGTGCAAAAGGTTATTGATGAGTCGCTGAGCCAGCCAGGCCTGAGCCCGATCGGCCTGGCCAACCGCCTGAATATCTCGGTGCGGCACCTGTACCGTCTGTTTGAAGAACAGGACGATAGCGTCTGCCGCTACATCCAGCGCGCACGCCTCAAGCGCAGTGCGGATGACTTGACCAACCCGTTCCTGCGCAGTGAGTCGATTACCTCCATTGCGTACAAATGGGGCTTTACCGACTCGGCGCATTTCAGCCGCTCGTTCAAGAAGCAGTTCGAGGTATCGCCCAAGGATTTTCGTTCGAGCCGGTTGCAGGCGGTGCAGGCATAAACAGCTTCTTCAAGCTAGGAGCAGGCAAGGCATTTTGTAGGAGCGAGCTTGCTCGCGAAAGACCCACAGGCGCCGCGTTCATTCAGGAAACACGCGTTATCGTTGACGTTTTTCGCGAGCAAGCTCGCTCCTACAGTTAGTTCGGGGTTCAGGTTTCGGGTAGGGTAGACCCACCATCCACCACCAGCGTCTGCCCGGTGATATAGCCCGCCAGGTCAGAGGCCAGAAACACCATCGCCCCGGCAATATCCGCCGCCGCGCCCAGGCGCCCCAGCGGCACACGGCGGGCGATGCTGTCATTCACGGCCGCATCGCCCAGGTTATCCATCGCTGGGGTGGCGATCATGCCCGGCTCCACGCCGTTGACCCGCACATTCAACGGCGCCAGCTCCAGCGCTGCATTGCGGATAAACCCATTCACCCCGGCCTTGGACGCCGCATAGTGACTCAGCCCCGGATAACCCACGCGGTTGCCGGTAACCGAAGACGTCACCAGCACGCAGCCCCGGCCTTGCGCACGAAACCTCGGCAGCGCCGCCTGGGTCAGCCAGAACAGCGCCGACAGGTTCACCGCCAGGGTGCGCTCCAGAATCGCTGGGGTGATGTCGGCAAAGGCTGTCAGCGGAAAGTACCCGGCGTTGTGCACCAGCACATCCAGTTGCGCCAAGCCTTGGACGCAAGCAAGCACCGCTTCGGCATCCGCCAGGTCAACGCCAACGGCTTCCACTTGATAGCCCTGCGCGCACAACCCGGCGGCCACGGCTTCAGCCTGTTCAAGCAGGCGGTCGGCAATCACCACCCGCGCACCGCGTTCGGCAAAGGCTTGGACGATGCCCAGGCCAATGCCCTGGGCGCCGCCGGTGACCAGCACGACCTGGCCGCTGAAATCCAGGTCATTCGTCATGGGCAGGCTCCAGGCGCGTAAACGCCAGCGTCGGCACGTCGACGATGCTGGAACCACCGTCCGCCACCAAGGTGGCGCCGGTGATGATCGAGGCGTCGTCGCTGGCCAGGAAGCGGCACACCTTGGCGATCTCGTCGGCATGGGCGGCGCGCCGCAGCGGTACATCGGCACACACACGCGCATAGGCCTGCTGCAAGGTCTCGCCGTACGCCTCCATCAACGGCTGCATCTCGGCGTCGGCCATCGGCGTGTGCACCCAGCCTGGGCACACCGCGTTCACCCGCACGCCATGGGGCCCATAGTCACGGGCCAGCGAGCGATTGAGCCCTAGCAACGCATGCTTGGCAGTGGTGTAGCCACACACCTCGGGGCCTGCCGCCAATGAGGCGATGGAGCCAATCAGCACCATGTTCCCGGCGCTTTCCTGTAACAGCGGCAGGCAGGCGCGAGCGCTGTAGAACGCACTGTCGAGGTTGCTGCGCAGCGCGCCTTCCCAAGTGGCGGGGCTGGTCTGCGTCGCGCTGCCCAGCCCGTGGCCACCGGCACAGGCCAGCAGCACATCGAGGCGCCCGAAGTGGGTGCGGATTTGCTGGATAAAGCCGTCCCAGGTGTCCGGGCAGGCGGCATCGCCCATCAGGATCAGCCCGCCGGTGTCCTGCGCCACCTGTTCCAGTGGCTCACGACGCCGACCGATCAGCACCAGATGCGCGCCTTCCTGTGCGTACAAGCGTGCGCAGGCGGCGCCGATGCCGGTGCCGGCCCCGGTGATCACCACCGTGCGCGGCTCAGTCACGGGGGTACTCCGTGTGGTTGAGCACCTGGCAATAGGAACTGATCGGGAAGTTCGACAGCGCGTCGAAGGACGCCCCGGCATAGCCGAAGATCTTGCCGTCGCTGCGGTGCTGTTGCAGGTCGATCAGCACCAGGCCGAGGGTCGGCACGATCTTCTCCTGCCAGACGAACAAGTAAAGCTGCTCGGCGATCTTGTAGTAATGGCAGCGGTCGGTGTCGCACAGGCCTTTCTCCACGCCCTCGAGGCATTGCCAGGCGTAGAACCGCGGGTTGAGGTAGATGTGCTCGTAGACCTCGCTGGGGCTGTAGCGATAGTGGTTGCGCAGGCCGACCAACTCTTCGGTGGGGGCGTGCAGGCAGTGGCCGTCCTGCCACGGCCGGTCGAGGCTGCCGTGGAGGAAGTCAACCTGTACCGAGGTCAGCGGCTTGCCGGCCAGGGCACGGTGGTACAGGCCTTCGTAGGTCTCTGCCGGTTCTGGCATACGGCCAATCACGGCGGTAAAGGAGGCAGTTGGCGTGTCCAGCACCAGGCTGATCGACCAGCTTTGCCCGGCCTCGTGCTTGATAAAGTCCACCAGGTACAGGCCGGGGCGAATCGAGCTGGCGCGGTAGGCGGCGCTGCCGCTGGAGTGGCCATCGGCGGCGTGCCAGGCCAGGCGCTCCTGTTCGAAGCGGTGTTCGATCTGCCAGCCATTGGCAAAATGCAGGGTGAAGGTCTGGCCGGCCAGGTCGGCCAGGTTCGGCAGAATGAACGCCTGGGGTGCAAACCCCTCAGCCAACGCGCCTACGGTGATCCAGTCAGATGAATTCGACATGGCAACGCCTCCCTTACACGACGGCGAAGTAGTGTTTGACGAAACTCTCGCTGACCACTTCCCACAGCACAGGCGTGCCCTTGGTCACGAACCAGCTGTCTCCGGCCTGGTAGCGGGTGGACTGGCCGGTGGATTCGTCAGTCAGCACCACTTCGCCGGTGACCACCGTGGCTTGCTCGGCGAAGGGGTAGACCATGCGGAACTTGCCCTGAGTGGTGCCGAAGTACGCACTGCTGACCGCATCGGTGGGCGTGCCGAAGGTCATCTTGCCGAAGGCGCGTACTTCGCCTTCGAGGATTTGCGAGCCGAGGTCGGCCACGGTGCCCCAGGCGTCGAGTTCCGACAGCTGGACGTTGTGTTTGATAGCGGTAAGGGTCATGGCAGATGCTCCTGATAAATACGACATTATTTTTTGTAGGAGCGAGCTTGCTCGCGAAAAACTCACAGGCGCCACGTTCATTCAGAAAGCACCCGTTATCGTTGACGTTTTTCGCGGGCAAGCCCGCTCCTACAGGGGTTAGCGGCGACCGTTCCAGTAGCCGGAAAGTTGGTGCCAGGATTTGCCCGCCGTCAGCAGCAGGGGGCGAATCGCGTCCTTGCCGATGATGGTGGGGCGGGGGATCGAACTGACCAGGTCATAACGCGCCGAGCCTTCGCTCATGCCTTCGGCCAGTACCTTGCAGATGATGTGGCTGGGGGTGACGCCAAAGCCGGAATAGCCCTGCACGAAAAACGCATTGCTGCGCCCCGGCAAGGTACCCAGCTGCGGGAACAGGTTCGGGCTGCAGGCCATTGGGCCGCCCCAGGCCAGGTCGATTTTCACGTCCTTGAGGTAGGGGAAAATCTTCAGCATCAGTTGGCGGTTCCAGGCTTTCAGATCGCCGGGAATGTGCTCTACCAAAGGCGTGGCGGCGCCGAACAGCAGGCGGTTTTCATTGGTTACGCGGTAGTAGTCGATCACCGGGCGGATGTCGCTGTAGGCCCCACGGATCGGGCTGATGCGCTGGATCAACTCCTCCGACAACGGCTCGGTCATCATCTGGAACGCGTAGGTGTTGATGGTCGAGCGGTGCAGTTCCGGCTCCAGCTTGTTGAGAAAGCTGTCACAGGCCCACAGCAACTTGCTGGCGCGCACCGAACCGCGGCCGGTGCGCACGGTGATGCGCTCGCCGTAGCTGACTTCCAGGGCCGGGCTGTTCTCGAAGATTTTCACACCATGGCTGGCCAGCGCGGTGGCTTCGCCCAGCAGCAGGTTGAGTGAATGCACATGCCCGCCACCCATGTGCAACAGGGCGCTGGTGTAGGCTTTGGAGCCGATGATCTGCTGCACGTCGGAGCCGCCGAGAAAGCGGATTTCGTGCTGGCTGTTGATCGACTTGAAGTCCTTCTCCCAGGCGCGCAGGGTTTTTTCCTGGCGGGCGTTGAAGCCCATGTAGCCGTAGCCGTGGCAAAAGTCGGCGTCGATGTTGTACTTGGCGATGCGGTTCTTGATGATGTCGGCGCCCAGGTCGCTGATCTCGAACACCTGGCGCAGGCCGTCTTCGCCCACGTCCTTCTTGATCTTCTCCAGGTCATGGCCGATGCCCGCCATGATCTGCCCGCCGTTGCGGCCCGTGCCGCCAAAGCCCAGGTAGCGCGCTTCAAGCACAACAATGTTGGTGATGCCTTTTTCCGCCAGCTCAAGGGCGGTGTTGATCCCGGAAAAACCGCCGCCGATGACCACGACGTCCGCGTCGATATCCTGTTCCAGGGTGGGGAAGCTGAGGTTGTATTTCTTGGTGGCGGTGTAGTACGTGGGGGTTTCGATGTTGATCATGGCGCAGCCTGAAAAAGTGAAGGAAGGCGCTAAAGCGGATGCCTCCATTAGGGCCCCTGGCGGGCTGGAAGTCTTGATCCTGCGTGCCCGGGTTTTTGATTCAGCGCGCCACGGGCAAGGGCACCTACAAGTTATAGCGCGCTCGCCGGCCGGGAATGTTAGAGTTTCGTTAAACTATTAACTAAATACTTCGTGACCCTGAGCCCTATGTCCACACCTCGACAATCCCTGACCCTGGCCTTGCTGCAAGCGCGCGAGGCCGCGATGAGTTTTTTCCGTCCTTCCCTGAATGAACACGGCCTGACCGAACAGCAATGGCGCATCATCCGCATCCTTAAGCAGCACGGTGAGTTAGAGATTTACCAACTGGCGGAACTGGCCTGCATCCTCAAGCCGAGCATGACCGGCGTGCTGGTGCGCATGGAAGCGGCCGGCATGGTGCACCGGCGCAAGGCCGAACAGGACCAGCGCCGCGTGCTGATTACCCTGGCGGACAAGGGCAAGGCGAGTTTCGAGTCCATGAGCCAGTGCATGGAGGCCAACTACCAGCGTTTGCAGGATCAGTTTGGTGAAGAGAAATTCCAGATGCTGTTAGGTTTGCTGGATGACTTGAAGAACATCAAGCGCTGACTCAATTGCTGAACCACCACCGATCAACTGTGGGAGCTGGCTTGCCTGCGATAGCGCCGGGTCAGCTGGCTTATTTGTCGCTGATACACCGCTATCGCAGGCAAGCCAGCTCCCACATTGGATCTCAGTACACGCCACCGGTATGGGTAGCCACCGGAATGTCTTTGAACTTCCCGGCCAGGCTTTGCAGCCCCCGCATCAACACCGTGGTGTCCACCCCCACCGCCACGAACGTCGCCCCCAACGCGATATAGCGTCGTGCGAGATTTTCATCCGCGCTGAGAATCCCTGCCGCCTTACCCGCCTTGACGATACGCACGATGGCGTCCTCAATCGCCGCCTGCACTTCAGGATGCCCAGGATTACCGCGATGGCCCATGGACGCGCTCAAATCTGCCGGGCCGATAAATACACCGTCCACGCCTTCGACGGCGGCGATAGCGTCCAGATTGGCCAGGCCCTCGGCATTCTCAATCTGCACCAGCAGGCACATCTGCGCATCGGCCTGGTCGAGGTAATCGGCGATGCTGTTCCAGCGCGAAGCACGGGCCAGGGCGCTGCCCACCCCGCGAATACCCTGGGGCGGGTAGCGCAGGGCGCGCACCAGTTCCCGGGCCTGGGCGGCGCTTTCCACCATGGGCACCAACAGCGTCTGCGCGCCGATATCCAGCAGTTGCTTGATCAGCGCCGTGTCGCCGATCACCGGGCGAATCAACGCCTGGCTGGGGTAGGGCGCGATGGCCTGTAACTGCGCGAGCATGTCCCCCAACTGGTTGGGCGCATGTTCGCCGTCGATCAGCAGCCAGTCGAAACCGGCGTTGGCGGCCAGTTCCGCGCAGTAGGCGTTGGCAAGGCCCAGCCACAGGCCGATCTGTACCTCGCCGTGGTGCAGGCGTTGCTTGAAGCGGTTGACAGGCATGTCCATGACAGCACTCCTGGGTTCAGACGAAGCGGCAGGCAATCGAGCCGAGCAGGTCGTAGTCGACGTGGAAGGTATCGCCAGGGCGGGCCGCCACCGGGCGGGTAAACGAGCCGCCGAGAATCACCTGGCCGGGCAGCAGGGTGACGTCATAGGGCGCCAGCTTGTTGGCCAGCCACGCCACGCCTTTGGCCGGGTGGTTGAGCACCGCCGCCGACACCCCGGACTCCTCGATCACGCCATTGCGATACAGCACTGCCGGCACCTTGCGCAGGTCGATCTCGGTGGGGCGCACGGCGCGGCCGCCGAGCACCACACCGGCATTGGCGGCGTTGTCGGAGATGGTGTCGAACACCTTGCGGGTCGCGTTGGTGTGCGGGTCGACCTGCTGGATGCGGGCGTCGATGATTTCCAGTGCCGGGATCACCCATTCGGAGGCGTCGAGCACATCGAACACCGTGCAGTTGGGGCCCTTGAGCGGCTTGCCGAGGATGAAGGCCAGTTCCACTTCCACCCGTGGCACGATGAAACGCTCGAAGGGGATGTCGCTGCCTTCGTCGAAAAACATGTCGTCGAGCAAGGCGCCGTAATCGGGTTCGGTGATATTCGACGACACCTGCATGGCCCGTGAGGTCAGGCCGATCTTGTGGCCTTTGAGCGTGCGCCCGGCCTTGATCTTTTGCGCGACCCATTCACGCTGGATGGCGTAGGCGTCCTCGATCGTCATGCCGGGGTAGTCGAGGGAAAACTGGCGCACCTGTTCGCGGCTGCGTTCGGCGCGGTCCAAGTGGGCGGCGGCCGCGAGGATTTGCTGGGAGTCGAGCATGGCAACGGTCTCTAGTGTGGGTTGACGATGGCGGCCTGGGTGCGCAGCACCAGCAAGCCACCGAGGGCGATAAACAGGGCGAGTACGTACAGGGCCAGGCTGGCGCTCTGGGTGGCGTCGCGCATCCAGCCGATCAGGTACGGCGCGAGGAACGCGGCAATGCTGCCGAACGAGCTGATCATGGCGATGCCCGCCGCCTGGGTGGTGTGGGAGAGAAACGCCGGTGGCAGTTGCCAGAACATCGGCAGCGCGGCACTGGCGCCCATGCCGGCAACCACCAGCCCGCTCATCACCAGCAGCGCATTGCCGGGCGCCAGGCCCGCCACGGCGATACCGAGCGCCGCCATCAGCAACGGCACGCACAGGTGCCAGCGGCGTTCGCGGTGGCGGTCGGAGGAGCGCCCGCAGCCGAGCATGAAGAAGCAGCCGGCCAGGTACGGCACGGCGCTGAGCAAGCCCACCTGGCTGTCACGGCCGATGCCGGCGCCGTGGATCAGGGTGGGCATCCAGAACGCCAGGGTGTTGACCGCCAGCATCACCGCAAAGTACACGGCCACCAGCAGCCACACCTGCGGGTCACGCAGGATGCCGCCGAACGAGGTGATGGTCTTGCGCTGTTCCTCGTTGCTCAATTGGGTGCGCAGTTGCTGTTTTTGCTCGGCAGTCAGCCAGTGCACCGACTCGAAACTGTCCGGCAGCCACTTGAGCACCACCAGTCCCAGCAGCACCACGGGCGCACCTTCGATCAGGAACATCCACTGCCAGCCGCGCAGGCTGCCGACATCGTGGAAGTTCTCCAGGATCGCCCCGGAAATCGGCCCGCCCAACACCCCGGCCATGGGCACCGCAATGGCAAACAAGGCGGTAACCTGGCCGCGACGGCGTGCCGGATACCAACGGTTGAGAAACACCAGGATCCCTGGGAAAAAACCCGCCTCGGCCACCCCCAGCAAAAAGCGCAGCACGTAGAACCCGCGCGCGCTCTCCACCCACAGCATGCCGGTGGAGAGCAAGCCCCACACCACCATCAGGCAGGCGATCCAGCGCCGTGGCCCGACGCGGTCCAGGGCAATGTTGCTGGGCACGCCGAACAGTGCGTAGGCGATGAAAAACAGGCCGGCGCCGAAGCCATACACGGTGTCGCTGAAGTGCAGGTCGCTGCTCATCTGCATCTTGGCAAAGCCGATGTTGATGCGGTCCAGATGGGCGAACAGGTAACACACCAGCAACAAGGGCATCAGGCGCCAGGTCACCAAACGATGGGTGCGGTCGTGCTCGGCAAGCTGCAGGCTTGCAGTGGAATGGGCTGTGCTCATGGTGTTGTTCTTTTTGTTGTTGTAGGAGCGAGCTTGCTCGCGAAAAACGTTAACGAAAACGCAGCGCTGTTGGGTCCGCGGTGCCTGTGGGTTTTTCGCGAGCAAGCTCGCTCCTACAGGGGGAGAGGCGGGGCCGTTTCAGCTTGCCGGGTTGTTCAGGAACGCGTGCACATTGTTCTGCTTGAAGTTGAGCTGCGGGTGCAGCTCGATCATCTCGAACGACAGCGCCAACAGCCGCTGCGCTTGCAGCTCGGCGAAGTGCTCGGTAATCACCGCGAACACTGCTTGGGCGACGGCCTCGCGGGTTGCCAGGTCGCGGCCATGGCCGACCTTGAGGGTCATGTGCACAAAGGCATAGTCGTGCTTGCCGTCGGCCATGCGCCAGGTGTCCAGGCGCACGCCGCGACTGCGAATGCCGCCCAACGGAAACACACCGCTGTCGCCCAGCACGCGGTGGACTTTTTCAAACAGGCCGGGCAAATCGGCCTGCTGTTCGAGGTTGTCGGTGTATTCAGCGATAAAGTGCGGCATGGGGCTCTCCCAGGGTTAAAGCGGGAAAATCGCGTTGATCTGGCCGGTGCCCGAACTGCCGAACGGCGGCGTGATGATCTCGGCCGGCTTGGCATAGTCCGGCCCACCCAGCAGGCCCAGGAGCATGGCGGTGTCGTGCATCTTGCCTTCGCCAAAACAGTGTTCGGCGTAGTCGGGCAGCATGGCGCAGAACTCCTTGAAGCGGCCTTGCTTCCACATTTCCACGACATGCAGGTCCACCTGCTTGTCGAATTCGCGGGTCCAGTTGTGGATATTCGCCTCAGCCTGGCGGTCGTCCGAGAACCGATGGGACAGCGAGCCGGACGCCAGCACCAGCACCTTGCGGTCGCTCTTTTCAATCGCCCGGCGCACGGCGGCGCCGAAGGCAAAGCTGTCTTCCAGGCGATGCCAGGCGCACCAGGCGGCGATGGAAATCACCTTGAATTTCTCTGCGTCGGGCACACCCATGTGCATGTAGCGCATCGGCACCAGGGTGCCGTATTCCAGCTCCAGGCTCGGGATGTTATGGGCCATGCTGCGCACGCCGGCCAGGTTGGCTTCGGCGGCGATCAGCTCACCCAGCTCGGGGCAGCCGGGGTAGGCGTAGTCCATGTTCTTGATGAAGTGCGGCAGCTCGTTGCTGGTGTAGGTGCCCTGGAACTGTTCACCGCAATTGACGTGATAACCGCTGTTGACCAGCCAGTGCACGTCGAACACCACTGCGGTGTCGGCCCCCAGTTCGCGGGCTCGCCGGCCGATTTCCTTGTGCCCGGCAATGGCCGCTTCGCGACAGCCGTGATGCTTGCCGGGCAGTTCCGACAGGTACATCGACGGTACGTGGCAGATCTTGGCTGCCAGAACCACTTCGCCCATGATGATTCTCCTGAATATTATTCTTTTGTAGGAGCGAGCTCGCTCGCGAAAAACGTCAACGATAACGCAGCGCTTCAGTTAGCCAGCGGTGCCTGCGGGTGCTTCGCGAGCAAGCTCGCTCCTACAGGCAATGCGGGCTTCAGACGCCCCAGCGCGGAATGTGATGACTGCCCATGGAAATACACACGTTCTTGATCTCGGCAAACACTTCGAAGCTGTACTGGCCACCTTCACGCCCGGTGCCCGAGCCTTTGACCCCGCCGAACGGCTGGCGCAAATCCCGCACGTTCTGGCTGTTGATAAATACCATGCCCGCTTCGATACCGCGCGCCAGGCGGTGGGCCTTGCCGATGTCCTGGGTCCAGATGTAGGAGGCCAGCCCGTATTCGGTGTCGTTGGCCAGTTGCAGCGCCTGGGCTTCATCCTTGAACGGAATCAGGCACACCACCGGGCCGAAGATTTCCTCCTGGGCGATGCGCATCCGGTTATTCACGTCGGCAAACACCGTGGGCTGGATAAACTGGCCGCGGCTCAAGTGCGCAGGCAAGTTGGCCGGGCGCTCCAGACCACCGGCCAGTAGCGTGGCGCCTTCCTCCAGGCCGATCTTGATGTAGCCGGTGACCTTGTCGTAATGGGCCTGGGTGATCATCGAGCCGACCTGGGTGTTCGGGTCCTGAGGGTCGCCGACGATCAGGCGCTTGGCCCGCGCCGCGAACTCGGCGACAAATTGCGGGTAGACGCTTTCCTGGATAAAGATGCGGCTGCCAGCGGTGCAACGCTCGCCGTTGAGGGAGAAGATCGTGAACAGTGCGGCGTCGAGGGCGCGTTCCAGGTCGGCGTCTTCAAAAATCAGCACCGGCGACTTGCCGCCCAGTTCCATGGAGTACTTTTTCAGGCCGGCGGTCTGCATGATTTTCTTGCCGGTGGCGGTGCCGCCGGTAAAGGAAATTGCCCGCACGTCCGGGTGACGTACCAAGGTATCGCCCGCGGTGGCGCCGTAGCCTTGGATCACATTGAGCACGCCGTTGGGGATCCCGGCTTCTACCGCCAAGCGCCCCAGTTCATTGGCGGTCAGCGGCGACAGCTCCGACATCTTCAACACCGCCGTATTGCCCAGCGCCAGGCACGGCGCGGTCTTCCAGGTGGCGGTCATGAACGGCACGTTCCAGGGCGACACCAGCGCGCACACGCCTACCGGCTGGTACAGGGTGTAGTTGAGCATCTGGTCGTCCACCGGGTAGGTGTGGCCGTCCATGCGCGTGCAGACTTCGGCGAAGAAATCGAAGTTGTGCGAGGCACGCGGGATCAACACGTTTTTGGTCTGGTGGATCGGCAGGCCGGTGTCCAGGGTTTCCAGCTCGGCCAGGTGTGGCACGTTCTGTTCGATCAGCTCGCCCAGTTTGCGCATCAAGCGTGCGCGCTCTTTGGCTGGCGTATTGGCCCACTTGGGAAACGCCGCCTTGGCCGCCGCCACGGCTTGGGCGACTTCTTCGGCGCCGCCGCTGGCCACTTCACCGATGGCCTCGCCGGTGGCCGGGTTGTAGTTGATAAAGGTGTCTTTGCTTTCGACCTCACGGCCGTTGATCCAGTGTTTGATCATGGTGCTCAAGCCTCTTTGCGCGCGGAGAAAAACTCCGTCTCACTGACAATACGGTTGACCAGGCGGCCCACGCCTTCGACTTCCACCACCACTTCATCCCCCGGCACCACATCGGCCAGGCCCTCGGGCGTGCCGGTGGCGATCATGTCGCCCGGTTGCAGAGTCATGAAGCTGGACAGGTATTCGATGAGGTAGGGGATATCGAAAATCATGTCTTTCGTGCTGCCTTCCTGGCGCAGTTCGCCGTTGATCCAGGTGCGCAATTTCAGGTTGCCTGGGTCGGGCACATCGGCCACGTCGACGATCCACGGGCCCACCGGGGTGGTGGCGTCGCGGTTTTTTACGCGCAGGTTGGGGCGGTAGTAATTTTCGAGGTAGTCGCGAATCGCGTAGTCGTTGCACACCGTGTAACCGGCCAGGTAGTCCAGGGCGTCGGCGCGTTTGACGTTGCGCGCGGTCTTGCCGATCACCGCCACCAGCTCGCACTCGTAGTGCATGTAGGCGACGTTGTCCGGGCGCCAGGTGACTTGGCGGTGCCCGGTGTAGGTGCCCACCGATTTGATAAAAGCCAGCGGTTCGGTCGGCGGTGTAAAGGCCAGTTCGGCGGCGTGGTCGGCGTAGTTCAAACCCAGGGCAAACATGTTACCGGTGGCGGGTGGCAGCCATTGCACCTGCTGTTCTGTGAGCACGCGGCCATCGTCCAGGCGCACGCTGCTGTCGGCTTGCACCAATACGTTGTGGGTTGCACCTTCAAAGCGGATACGTGCGCGTTTCATGCCGATGCCTCTGCTGCAATGGTGTTGCTCAGGCGGCCAATGCCGGTGATGTCGACCTCAACCTGGTCTCCTGGCTGCACGTCCACGCGGCCTTGCGGGGTGCCGGTGATCAACACGTCACCGGGGTGCAGGGTCATGAACTCGCTGATCTCGGCGATCAATTGCGGGATGTCCCGTACCCAGTCAGCGGTGGAGCTTTCCTGGCGCAGCTCGCCATTGACGAACAGCTTGAGGCTCAGTTGGTTGGGGTTGGCCACTTGATCCCGCGCAACCAGCTGTGGGCCCAGGGCGCAAAACCCATCGCGGCATTTGGCTTTGACGGCAGGGCGGTAGTAGCTGTCTTCCGGCAGGCTGAATTCATTCACCACCACATAGCCGGCCACATGGGCCATGGCGTTCTCCAGGCTGACACGGCTGGCGCGCTGGCCGATCACCACGCCCAACGCCGGGCCCGGTTGCAGGCGCTCGCCCGCAGGCTGCAGCACGACGCCGCCATGGGCATTGCGGGTGTTGGGCGTCTTGATAAACAACACCGGCTTGGTCGGCGGCTTCTGGTAGGGCGCCTGTTGGAAGGCGGCGAGATGCTGGTCCAGCAGGCCCTGGTAGTTCAGCGCAACGCCGAACAGGGTGCCGCTGGCAACATCATGCAGGGTACGGCTCATGCGTTTCTCCTGGCGGTGACGACGGCTGCGTAGGCAGTTCGTTAAGTTGTTAATGTTATAATTAATATGTTAACTACCGTCAAGCGTGGCACACTGCGCTGGCCTCACAACAACAAGAAGAGAGCCCCGTGAAGCCGATCCCCAACATCAACATCGGGCAGGTCTACGACCAGCGCTACAGCGATGCCGAGGTGCATTACGACAAGCTCGGCAACCTGGCGGGTTTTTTCGGGCGCAACATGGCGGTGCATCGCCATGACCGGTTTTTCCAGGTGCATTACGTCAAGAGTGGCGCGGTGCGGGTGTATCTGGATGACCGCCAGTACGTCGAATCGGGGCCGATGTTTTTCCTCACGCCGCCCACCGTGGCCCATGCTTTTGTCACCGAAGCCGATGCCGACGGGCATGTGTTGACGGTGCGCCAGCAGTTGGTGTGGAGTTTGATCGACGCCGACCCCAGCCTTGCCTCCGGTGCGGCCTGTGTTGCGTTGACTGGCGACGCCGAGGGGCTGGAGCAACTCTTTGAGGCGCTGTGCAGTGAGATCAACGCTGAGCGGGCAGGGCGCGCCGCCGCCCTCGACAGCCTCACAAGGCTGATCATGATCCGCCTGCTGCGCCTGTGCGCCCACGCCCAGCCGGCACGCCCCACAGCCCATGAAGACCTGCGCATCTTCCATCGTTTCAACGAGCTGATCGAAGCCCACTACCTGGAACATTGGCCGTTGGCGCGTTATGCCGAAAGTATTGGGGTGACCCAGGCGCGGCTCAATGAAGTGTGCCGGCGCATCGCTGACCTGCCCTCCAAACGCCTGATCCTTGAGCGGCTGATGCAGGAGGCCAAGCGCCTGCTGTTGTTTACCGGCAGTTCGGCAAATGAAATCTGCTACCAACTGGGGTTCAAGGACCCGGCGTATTTCAGCCGGTTTTTCTTGCGATACGCGCAGATGACACCGGGGGAGTATCGGGTACGGCAGGTGGGGATGCGCTGAAAGTGGTTCGGACACAAAGCGCAACGCTGAGGAATTGGCTGATAGTGATCCGTTGAACGAGAAGGATGGTGTTACCTGTCGAGCAGGAACTTTTCTGACCGTCTGGCCACGCAAGAGTACTTGTTCAGTGCAGGGTTCGGCAGTGGGCAAGTAGTGCTAGACAGTCCGCGATTATCCTCCTTCGATCATATGAGACTCCCTTCAATGCTCACGCACACTCAGCCTGCTTATGCTCCTGCGCACTCAACCTTCACACCGCCGGCTAAAACGCTGGATCATTCCGTTACCCGTCAACTCAATTACGATGACAAGTTATCGGCCCATCCTCCGATTGGCCCAAGCGTTAACTCACACCGTGATGCAGAACTGGGGGAGCTGTTGAAGTTGCTGGGCACGTTAGTCGTGGCACTTAAAACATGGATGAGCAAGGACGCTGAGGCTGCAAAAACACAACTACCCGTAGCGGTTCACCCCACCTCTTCTGTGAGTTCGCCGCACCGGCCGCTGGTTAATACCGTGCCTGTGGCGAACACTGGACCAACCGTCAAAAGTGAATGGAAAGAACACTTGGCCCCGTTCATGAACAGGTCGAACCTGGCCAGTACCCGTAACGCGTTTGATACCGAACTTATTGAAATGTTTTCAGATAAAAACGTGGAACCAATCACCACGTTTCTGTCTGACACACCCAAAGGGCAAAAGCCCGATGATCTGCGCAACGGGTTGCGTGCCACGTATGAGAACTTTCCTTACCTGGGCACCTTGGGCCGAGAAGAACATGTGGCCGCGATCAAGGTGGCCATGGCCACATTCGGGCAAAGCCCAGCCGGAATTTTCAAGGAAGTCGTCCCGCATGGTGACGGCTATGACGTGACCATGCGGGACGGCTTCAGGCTGCATATCACCCGCGAAGAACTGCAACTGGCGGCCAAGGCGGCCAAATTCAGTGGCGGCGATGAAGGCATGGTCAAGGACGCACAATTTCTGTTTGCTGTGATGAGCAAGCGTCAATACCTGGAGCTTGAGCGCGACAGCGCAACGGACCCCTTCATGAACCTGTACGGCAAAGACAGCGCATACCACGCCCATCGCACTTATCCCGGTGTGCTGTCGGGGGCCGGAGGCGGCATCGATGGAGACGCGGCGCTCTCTTATCTGGGCCTTGAAGATCATCTTCAGGTCATCGATGCCAGTGCATTGGGCACGCAGGTCGGCGTGCCGTTGGACAAGGGTGGGAGAAACAAGAATGGCGTGATTATTGAGGGCATGATGGAGGGGCAGTTATATAACAAGCCGGTTTCACCGTCATTGAAGGTGGTCACGCTTCGCGGGTGATTTAAAGTATTTAGTGAATAATAGGGGTTATTCAACATGTTAGTGTCTTCTGTTAACACTGCTGCTTTTGGTCATGCCAGGGCAAGCGACGCCGTCACTTCTCCACGTGTTTTGCCCTTCGCCAACGCATCTGCCCCAACTGGAACTTCTGAACAACTCAGTCGCCTGGTCGGCGAATTGGAGCGTTTGTTGGCGCTGTTATCTGCGCGGTTAAAACCTGAAGTCAATTCAACACCTTCGCCTGCGCAGTTCACCGATAACCGCACCGTCAGACGTGACGAATTCTTGAAAGGTACGCCTGCGAATACGGGCATCAAACCCAATGATATTTTCAAAGACTTTTACCAATTGGCCGAAGGTAATTGCGTGACGATATCCGCCATTAAAGCCGCGATGATGAGGTTCGGCCATAACCCTTATGGTATTTACAAAACCATTGAAGCCACCGATAGCGGCTATCGCATTGTCATGCGCGATGGGTTCAAGCTGCACATCACCCATGACGAACTGAAGCAGGCCAAGGCCGGCGCCAACTTCGGCACCGACCGGCCCAACGATGTTCTGGTCAATGCTCATTTCCTATATGCCGTCAGTGCCAAACGCGCCTACCTCGAAAATAACGACGGGGAGGCCAACAAGAGTTTTGCCGCCGCCATACGCAGCCTCAATGATGGCGAGTATCCGGGGCAGGCATTGCGTCGCCTGGGCTTGAAGGACTTTGTTGCGCCCGCAACCCTCCAGGACTTCCTCAACGGCGCTATCGGCACGGTCAACAGCGGGTTTCATTCGATGGTCGCTGTGGGGGGCTTCCTGGACAGTTATGGGCACAAACAACCATTGGATAACCGCGATGCAAACCGTCATGCCGCGGTTGGGCTGAAGTTGCTTTAACGTGCAGCCGCCAGGTTTGGCCATTGCGTCCACGCGCCACCCAGCGCCGTATACAGGTTCACCTCGGCGACCAACTGCGCCAGCCGGTCCACGATCAGTGCCTGTTGCGCGCTGAACAGCGAACGCTGCGCATCGAGGAACGTCAGGTTGCTGTCCACACCGCTGCGGTAGCGGTGCTGGGCCAGGTTGTAATAGGTCTGGTTGGCCTCGACGAAATCTTGTTGTGCCGCCAGTTGGTCGTTGAAGGTCTGGCGTGCGGCGAGGCCGTCGGCGACTTCCTGGAAGGCAGCCTGGATGGATTTTTCGTACTGGGCCACGGTGATGTCTTTTTGCAGCGTGGCGTAATCGAGGCTGGCGCGCAGGCTGCCCGCGTTGAAAATCGGCAGGTTGATCTGCGGCTGGAAGGTCCAGCTGCCCGAGCCGCCCTTGAACAGCCCCGACAGCTCCTTGCTGGTGCTGCCCGCGTTTGCCGTGAGGGTCACGGAAGGAAAGAACGCGGCACGGGCCGCACCGATATTGGCGTTGGCCGCCTGCAGTTGGTATTCGGCCTGGAGGATATCCGGGCGGCGTTGCAACAGGTCCGAGGGCAAGCCGGCGGGCACACGGGCGACCAAGTCGTCGGCCAGTGGGCGCGCGGGCAAGTGTTCATTCACCGGGCCACCCACCAGCAGGATGAGGTTGTTGAGGTCCTGGGCCACTTGGCGCTCATAGCGGGCCACGCTGGCGCGAGTGCTTTCTACCGCTGTGCGCGCTTGCACCACGTCCAGCGCCGAGGCTTTGCCCGCGCTTTTGCTACGGCGGGTCAATTGCCAGCTGTGGTCGTTGGCCACCAGGGTTTGCTCGGCCAGGGCCAGCAGTTCCTGATCGGCCCGCCAGGTGAGGTAGGCATTGGCGACATTGGCCACCAGGCTCAATTGCGCGCTGCGCCGCGCTTGTTTGCTGCCAAGGTACGTGAGCAGCGCCTGTTCGCTGAGGCTGCGCACGCGGCCAAACAAATCCAGCTCATAGGCGCTCAGGCCCAAGGTGGCGGAATAGTTGGAGGTGATCGCTGAATTGCCGGTGCCGGTCACGCTCCCTGGCAACTTCTGGCGCTTGCCGGCGCCGGTGGCAGAGATCGCTGGGAACAAATCCGCGCGCTGGATACGGTACTGCGCCTGGAACGCCTGCACATTCAGGGCTGCCACCCGCAGGTCGCGGTTGTTGACCAGTGCATCATCAATCAGCTGTTGCAGCGTTGGGTCGTGGAACAGCTGCTGCCAGTCCGGGTTCTGCGCCAAGTTGCCAGCCTGCGCCAGGCGGTAGACGCCGCCTTGGGGGAACTGTGCCGGCGTCGGTGCTGCTGGCCGCTGGTACTCGGGGATCAGCGAGCAACCGCCGAGCATCCAGGCCATGCCGAGGGTGCACAGCGTCTCTTTGTTCATCAGGCGCCCACCATCCATTTGGCCAGGCCATGCCGGCCGCTCACGCCCAGCTTGGCGGCGGCGCGCTTGAGGTAGGTCTCGATCGAGCTGTTTTTGACACTGAGTTTCTGTGCGATTTGCGGCACGGTGCCGCCGGTCAGCAGGCCCAGGCATACCTCCTGTTCCCGGGCCGAAAGGGTGATGTCGCTCAAAGACAAGCGCTTGTAGAACTCACGCTGCAATTGCGATTGTTCCAACAGAGTATGGGCAGGCTCAGTCTCGGCATGTGGCGCCTGTCGCAGGCTCTGGGCGTGCCGCTCCATCAACGGCAACAGCGTGTCCGACAGGCACTTGAGAAACGACAACTCAGCCAGGGAAAACCCCTGCTGGGTCGGCGGGCGGTAGAACGAAATCACACAGCGTCGGTTGCTCTGGCGCGATACCAAGTTGCACTGATGCGAAGTGCCGCGCGGGTGCGCGCTGTTGGCCTTGGCGTTCATCTGGATCAGCAGCGGGTCTTGCATGTGCAGCATCTGCTGCAGCAACGGGTGGTCGTTCAGCGCATGCAAGGTCTGGGGCACAGACAAATCCGTTTTCACCCCGGCGCTGCCCAGTAACTTGATGTCCAGCACGCGGTCGCGCAGTTCATCCAGGGTCCATTCGCTGAGGTCCACCAGATGAACCGGTACCCACTTGCCCACCAACTGCAACATCGTGGCAGCGAAATGTTCGTCGCCGCTGTTTAAAATCAACTCGCCCATTTCGGCGTAAAAATGCGGGCCGCATGTGTCGCCAATACTTGAGGTCAGACTCATAGCCATCTCATCCTTGATGTCGAAAACCGTCAACGGTTGCCCAGGGCCTGCGCAGGGCGCTCCGTACTGCTTGAACGTAACTCGGCGTTCGAGATGTTATTTAGCCATAGGGATTTGTCCTACGTATGTAGCGGAAACGAGGGACACAAGCTGCCATAAAAACTGCGCCATTAAACCGACGTTTCTCGTGATTAAAGCCGGCTACGTACGGGCGTAAGTTATTTTTAGTGTTGTTTAACGTGTTGATGTAAATGAAGAATTTATAAATTAAAGGGGTTATCCAAAGGTTCTGTATGGATCAGCTATAGCCAATCTCCTACAGCGTTTTAATCGTCCCAGTCATGAACGTTCGGCCAGGGCCTATCCATCCATTTGAATGTCCGGGTTTCGGGTGTCAGACACCCCCCGGCGCCCATGCTCAAATCCGGCCACTTCGGTGTAATGGGCCACCTCTGCGCGGCCAGTGCCTGACCCCCATGAGAAGGATCTTATGCAGCATTCCTCCAGCCTGCCGGCCCGCTTCCCCCTCACTGGCGCCCAACAAGACATTTGGCTCGACCAACTGCGCGTGGGCGACTCGCCGCTGTACAACATTGGCGGCTACCTGGATTTTGCCGGCACCGTCGCGCCCGAACGCATGCAGCGGGCCATCGCACTGCTGGTGGCCCGGCACGATGCGCTACGCACCCAACTGCACACCGACGCCAATGGCCTGCCGGGGCAAACATTCGCCCCTGAGCTGAGGGTGGAAATGGCGCTGCATGATTTCTCCGCGCTGCCCGACCCATCCGCGGCAACCCAAGCCTTGATGCAGGCACAAATGGCCCGGCCCTACGCCCTGAGCGGCGAGGCCTTGTGCCGATTTTTCCTGGTCAAACTCGGCGATGATCACTACCGCCTTGGCACCCAGGCCCATCACCTGATCCTCGACGGCTGGGGCTTCGGCCAGATGCTGCAATCCCTCGCGCAGCTCTACAGCGCCCTGGAACAGGGACGCAACACCGAGCCGCTGGCGCCGTCCTACATCGACTTTATCGACACCGACCAGCGCTACCTGCAATCGGCCCGCTACGCCCGCGACCGCGACTATTGGCTGGGCAAATACCAGGTGCTGCCCGAGCCGCTGCTCACCCCCAGGCACAACGCCAAGACGTCGAGCAACACCTGGGTGCAAGACTTCCCGGTGCAGTTGCTCAATCGCATGGAGCAGGTTGCCAACCACTACCAGGCGTCGGCCTTTCATGTGTTGCTGGCGGCGATGTATGTGTATTTCACCCGCACCAGCCAACGGCAGGAATGGGGCGTGGGTCTGCCGATTCTCAACCGCTCCAACGCGCGTTTTCGCGCCACTGTGGGCCTGTTCACCCAGGTCAGCGCGGTACGTTTTGCGTTCAGCGAGGGCGTGTCTTTCGGCGCCCTGGTGCGGGGCATTCGTGATCAGCTCAAGCAGGACTTTCGTCATCAGCGCTTTCCGTTGAGTGAGATGAACCGCGAGCTGGGCCTGCGCCGAACGGATCGCGGGCAACTGTTCGACGTGTCGGTATCGTTCGAGCAGGACGACCACGACCTGCGCTTCGGCCAGGTCCAGGCCCGCGCGATCAAGGTCTCCAATCAGCATGAAGCGCTACCGCTCGCCATTCACCTGCGCAGCCATCGTTACCAGGACAATGCCTGGCTGCATTGTGTCTACAACGAGGCGTATTTCCAGGCGGGCGACGTGCAGGCGTTGGCCCAGCGTTTCATCGGGCTGCTGGAACAGGGGCTGGAAGACACTGCGCTGCCCATCGGTGAGTTTTCCATGCTGTTGCCCCACGAGCAGGCCCGATTGCAGCACTGGAACGCCACTGCGCAGCCCAATGCCACGCCGCACACCCTGCACCAGCGCATTGAAGCCCAGGCCGCACGTACGCCCCATGCTATTGCGGCGGTGTATCAGGACTGCTCACTGAGCTACACCCAACTTAACCGCCAGGCCAATACGCTGGCCCACCAATTAGTGGCGCTCGGCGTACAGCCCGATGACCGCGTCGCGATCCTGGCCCGGCGTGGCCCCGACACCTTGGCGGGGCTGTTGGCGATCCTTAAATCCGGCGCCTGCTACGTGCCGCTGGACCCGGCCCATCCCGCCGAACGCCTGGAGTACCTGCTGCACGACAGCGCGCCCGTGGCCATCCTGACCCAGCACGATTTACGCCAGCGTCTGCCCGTCTCGACGGTACCGATGATCGCGCTGGAGCCTGGCAATGCGTCCATCGACAGCAACCCTCAGGTTGCAGTCACGCCGTCGAACCTGGCTTATGTGATTTACACCTCGGGTTCCACCGGCTTGCCCAAGGGCGTGATGGTCGAACATCACAGCGTGTCGAACCTGGTGGATTGGCATTGCCAGGCGTTCGACCTGCACGCGGGCAGCCACACCGCCAGCGTCGCCGGCTTCGGTTTTGATGCCATGGCCTGGGAGGTCTGGCCGGCGTTGTGCGTGGGTGCGACCTTGCACCTGCCGCCCGCCCATGAAGGCGCGGAAGATATTGACGCGTTGCTTCACTGGTGGCGCTTGCAACCGTTGGAGGTGTGTTTCCTGCCCACACCTGTGGCCGAATATGCGTTCAGCCAGGGGCTGGGGCATCCCACCTTGCGCACCTTGCTGATCGGCGGCGACCGCCTGCGCACCTTCACCCAGGCGCAGACGTTTGCGGTGGTGAACAACTATGGCCCCACCGAAGCCACCGTTGTGGCGACCTCGGGGCGTGTCGAGGTGGGCCAGCCGTTGCATATCGGCGCGCCGGTCGCCAATGCCCAGGTCTACCTGCTGGACGCGCAACAACGCCCGGTGCCGATTGGCGTGGCGGGGGAGTTGTACGTTGGCGGCAATGGCGTGGCGCGGGGCTACCTGAACCGTCCGGAACTCAGTGCCGAACGGTTTCTTGATGACCCTTTCAGCGGCGCTCGCCTGTACCGCACCGGCGACCTGGCGCGCTGGCTGCCAGACGGCAATCTCGACTACCTGGGGCGCAATGACGACCAGGTGAAAATCCGTGGCGTGCGCATTGAACTGGGAGAAATCGAGTCGGCCCTGGCCAGCCATCCGGCGCTTCAGGATGCAGTGGTGCAGTTTCGCGACGGGCAATTATGGGCGTGGTTTGTGCCACGTCAGCCTGTGGAAATCGAAGCACTGCGCACCCACCTGCAAGCCTCGCTGCCGGACTACATGCTGCCCGCGGCTTACGTGCGCCTCGACGCCTTGCCCCTCACCGCCAACGGCAAGCTCGACCGCCGGGCCTTGCCGTCGCCGACCCAGGAAGCCTTTATCACCCGCTGCTTCGAAGCGCCACAGGAGGGCGTGGAAACCACACTGGCGCAGATCTGGTCCGAGTTGCTGCACGTGCAGCCAGTGGGCCGGCATGACCATTTCTTTGAGCTGGGCGGGCATTCGCTGTTAGCGGTGCAGCTGGTGCAGCGTATGCGCGAGGCCGGCCTGCGCGCCGATGTGAAGGTGCTGTTCGGCCAGCCCACCGTGGCGGCGCTGGCGGCGGCGTGTGTCGGTCACGAACAGGCGGTGCCGGCCAATCGAATCCCGGCCGGTTGCACCCATATCACCACGGACTTGCTCGCCCTGGCCGAACTCGATCAGCCCAGCCTCGACCGCATCGTCGCCGGCATCCCCGGTGGTGCCGCCAACGTGCAGGACATCTATCCCCTGGCGCCGTTGCAGGAAGGGTTGCTCTACCACCACCTCACCGAAGCACACGACCCGTACCAGCAACAGGCGCTGTTCAGTTTTGCGCGCCGCGAGCAACTGGAGGCCTTCGCCAGCGCCCTGCAACAGGTGATCAATCGCCACGATATTTTGCGCACCAGCCTGGCGTGGGATGCCCTTGAACAACCGATGCAGGTGGTGTGGCGCCAGGCGCAGCTGCGGGTCGAACCGCTGCGTGAACCGGCGCAACCCCTGGACTTGCGCCAGGCGCCGCTGATGGCCCTGGATTACGCAGAGGAGCCCCAGCACCAGCGTTGGGTCGCCAGGCTGCGCTTTCATCATCTGGTCAACGATGCCACGTCGACCACGTTGCTGGTGGACGAGATTCGTGCCCATTTGCTGGGCCAACAGGCGCAACTGCCCGCGCCCGTGCCTTATCGCAACATGGTGGCGCAGGCCCGTTCAGCGGCTCGCCAGGCAACTCACGAGGCGTTCTTTCGAGCGCGTCTGCCGGATGTGGATGAGCCGACCTTGGCGTTCGGCCTGCAGGAGCGCCAGGCCAATCGCGCCGAGACCGAAGAGGCGCAACGCGCGCTCAGCGACACGCTCAATGTGCGCCTGCGCAGCCAGGCCCGAGCCCTGGGGGTGAGTGCTGCGAGCCTGTTCCACCTGGCCTGGGCCCAGGTGCTCAGCCGTGTCGCGGGCCGCGAAGATGTGGTGTTCGGCACGGTGCTGCTCGGCCGTTTGCAAGCCGGCGAGGGTGCCGAGCGGGCCTTGGGCATGTTCATCAACACCTTGCCGCTGCGCCTGCGGCTGGCCGGGCAAAACGTGGCACAGGCGCTGCACGACACCCACGCGCAACTGAGTGCCTTGCTCGCCCATGAACAGGCGTCCCTGGCATTGGCCCAGCGCTGCAGTGGGGTGACGGGGCTGTTCAACAGCCTGCTCAACTACCGTCACACCTCGGCCGACCCCGAGCTGAACCTGGTGCCCGGCATTGCCTTGCTCAGCAGTGAAGACATCCTCAGTTACCCGTTGATGCTCACGGTGGACGACCTGGGCAGCGGCTTGCGGCTCAAGGCTAAAACGCCACGCGCAGTCGGCGCTGAACGGGTCTTGGACTACCTGGACACCACGCTGAACGGCCTGGTGGACGCACTGGAAAATACGCCGAAAATGCCGCTGCGCGAGGTGCCAGTATTGCCCGCCAGCGAACTGCACAGGTTGCTGGTGGACTTCAACGCGACCGCCACCGACTACCCGCACACGTTGACCGTGCAAGCGCTGTTTGAAGCCCATGCGCGGCGAATCCCCGATGCCATCGCGGTGCAGACGGATGAGCAGGCATTGACCTACCGCGAGCTCAACGAACGCGCCAACCAACTGGCCTTCCACTTGCGCGAGCACGGCGTACAGCCCGACTCGCGGGTGGCGTTGTGTGTGGAGCGAGGGTTGGACTTGGTGGTGGGCTTGCTGGGTATTCTCAAGGCGGGCGGTGCCTATGTGCCCCTCGACCCCGGTTACCCGCGCGAGCGCCTGGCCTACATGCTTGCCGACAGCCAGCCGGTGGCGCTGCTGGTACAGGCCGCCACCCGCAAAGTGGTGGGCGATGTCTCGATCCCGCTGATCGACTTCGACCACTGCGCCTGGAACCAGGCACCGATGGACAACCCACAAGTGCCCGGCTTGAGCGTCGCCAACCTCGCCTACGTGATGTACACCTCGGGTTCCACCGGCACGCCCAAGGGCGTGATGATCGAGCATCGCGGCCTGGGCAACCTGCTGCAGTGGGGCTCGCACCTGTGCCCGAACGCCGAAGGCGGCGCCTTGTTGCAGCGCGCGCCGTTCAGCTTCGACGGTTCTGTGTGGGAGCTGTTCTGGCCGTTGAGCAACGGCATGCGCCTAGTGTTGGCGCGGCCCGATGGGCACCGTGAGCCGGCGTACCTGGCCCAGGTGATTCGCACGCAGCAGATCAGCGTGATCAAGTTCGTGCCCGCCATGTTGCAGCAGTTTCTCGACCTGGACGCATCGGCCCTGTGCACCAGCCTCACCGATGTGCTGTGCGGCGGGGGCGAACTCACCGCCGCCCTGGCCCGGGGCGTACAGGCGCGCTTGCCCAAGGTGCGCTTGCATAACGTGTACGGCCCCACCGAAGCCACGGTGGACAGCAGCGCCTGGACCCTCGAACCCGGCGCGCCAGTGCCTGCCCTGCAACTGCCGATTGGCCGCCCCATCAACAACACCCGTCTGTACGTGCTGGACGCCCATGATGCGCCGGTGCCCATGGGCATCAGCGGCCAGTTGCACATCGGCGGCGTCGGCGTTGCCCGTGGTTACCTGGGCCTGGAGCAGCTGACTGCCGAACGTTTTATCGACAGCCCCTTCGTACCCGGCGACCGCCTGTATCGCACCGGCGACCTGGTGCGCTACCTGCCCGACGGCACGCTTGAATTCCTCGGGCGCAACGACTTTCAAGTCAAACTGCGCGGCGTGCGCCTGGAACTGGGCGAGATCGAAGCACGCCTGGCCGCCCACCCAGCGTTGCACGAGGTGGCCGTATTGATTTGCGATGAGCGCCTGGTGGCCTACTTCACCCTGCGCGACCAGGCGCCGAGCCTGCAAGCCTTGCGTGAGCATGTGCTGGAACACCTGCCGGAATACATGGTGCCGGCCGCCTTCGTGCAACTCGACGCACTGCCTCTCAACCCCGCCGGCAAACTCGACCGCAAGGCCCTGCCAGCGCCAGGGCTGGAGGCTGTGCTCAGCCGGGCCTACGAAGCGCCAGTGGGCGAGGTGGAAACCCTGATGGCCCAGATCTGGGCCGACGTGTTGAAACTCGAACGGGTAGGGCGCCATGACCACTTCTTTGAACTGGGCGGGCACTCCCTACTGGCAGTGAACCTCGTCGCCCGCCTGCGCAAGGCCGGGCTGGACGTGGACGCACGCACCTTGTTCAGCCAGCCCACGCTGGCGCAATTGGCCGCGAAAACGGTAGCGCAGTCCCCGCGCGTGCAAGCCCCCCAAACCGCCATCCCCCAACTCAACCGCCGTCGACGGATTTAGCTCAGGCACTGCGATCCAATGTGGGAGCTGGCTTGCCTGCTATGGCCATAGGTATCTACACAATTTAGAGCCGACGCGGGACCTGTGGCGAGGGAGCTTGCTCCCGTGACGGCCGGATAGTCGACGCTGTTCTAACTGACGCACTGCGATCCAAATGTGGGAGCTGGCTTGCCTGCGAAGACGGCCTGACAGTCAACACAGTTGGACCGGGTATATATCCGTTATTTAGGTAACGGCCACCTAGGGTTCCGCCCTGACGGCGGCTCACTTTGCAAAAGCGGCAAAGTAAGCAAAACGCTCTTGCCCCACCACTCGGCACCTCGCTTAGGCTCGGTGTGCCCGTAATCCGCCAGTGATTTGGGGGGCCGCCGCCACGCGCCATCCATGGCGCGGGGCGGCTAAACCGGCATCCCTGCCGGTTTACCCCCCAAATCCCTGTCGAATTCCGGCCAGCGTGGTTTAACGGGGCGCCTAAGATCAAAAGCAGACCAAGAGCGGCTCGCTTCGCATCGTGGTTACCGTCCGTTGTTACAGCCCACAAAGTTGTGTAGATACCTATGCTGCGATGGCATCGACTCGGTTCGCCTGAACTACCAAGGTATTTGCATCAATACCACTGTAGGAGCGAGCTTGCTCGCGAAAAACCTCAACGATAACGCATGCCTCCTGAATAAACGCGGCGCCTGTGAGTCTTTCGCGAGCAAGCTCGCTCCTACAGAGAGCGATCTACCGTCGTCTTGGCAATCTCCAACAAATGCCACACCGCCAGAATCTTCGCCCGCCCCGGACTATCCAGCAGCTCGCCGCAATCGAGCGCCGTTGCCGAAGCGCTGTCGAGCAGGCTGGCGGTGTAGAGCAAAGCATCTTCAAAACTCAGGTCGTCGTTGACGTTGTGGAAACCCTGGCTGGGCAGGTAATGGTCGATGGCGCGGTTGAACGCGGCACGGTCTTTTGCAGGATCGAGGGGTGGATCGGGTAGGACTTTATTCATTGTGTAACTCCACATGGTTTGGAGCTGACACCCCTCGCGACTAAACGAATGGGTGGCGGCTGTACGCAGGTTAGTCGACCGGCCACATGGCAAACCGGCGCGCCCGAAGGCGCCCATACGCACAGCCACCATGAAACATCATGGAACCATGCGCCATATGAAACCCGAGCGACTAAACCCGATCACTGATGAGCAGTGATGGACCGCAGACTAGCCACCGATTCCAACCGGCACAAGGCGGCGGGGATTGTCTCGGAAACGTCCTGCAATTTAAAGGGACACGGCTTGCTGGCCCTTTACAAACCATGACAAAAGGCCAGCAAACACAGTGCCTCAGCGTATCCCCGGAACAAACGCCACACTCCCACCTTCACGCGCCCTGAACAACCGCTCCCCATTATCCGGCTGCGTCGTCACCACCTGATGATCCACCCCCAGAAACGCCAACGGTGTCGGCTCGTCCTTGGAATACTGCGCGACGATTATCGTGCGTTGCGGATCAAAGCCCTGGCCGCTGGTTTTTTCCAGCCAGGCCATGAACGCGGCGCTGTCGCCTTGGCGCGGGAAGTCCTGGGCTTCGCTGACGTAGTAGAAGGGCTTGCCGTGGTTTTGCAGGTACATGGGCAGTTTGTTGTCGACCTCCATCAGCACCAGTTGCCATTGGTTCCAGGGCGCGCTTTTTTCTGCCTGGGCTTGCAGGTCGGTGGCGAAGCGGGTGACGCCGCCGTTGCCGTTGGTCCAGGGGTAGATCACGCCCAGTACCAGCAAGAGCAGGCCTGCGCTGAGGCCAAAGCCTGTTTGCCAGCGCGGCCAGCGCGAAGGTTTTTTGTGCAGGCGCTCGCTCAGCCACCAGGCGCCGAGCAGTTGGGCAAAGGGCACCAGCGGCAACACGTAGTAGCTGCGACGGCTGCCGCTGGCGGTGAAGAAGACAAATAACAGGCCCAGGCCCCACACCAGCCAGCGTACGTTGGGCGGCGCCTTGCGCCAGTTGCGCACGGTCAGCCACAGGCCGAGTAACCAGCAGGGTGCCCAGGGCAGGGTGTAGACCGGCAGGTAGATCAGGTAGGTGTAGATCGGCCCCATATGGTCAAAGGGGTCGAAGAAGCGCACCACGTTTTCGCGGAACACTAGTTCCAGGCCGCTCTCGCCGTAAGTGGGGGCGCCGTAGTGGTGGGACAGTACAAAGGGGATCGCGTACACGATGCCTGCGATGAGCAGGGCAAGCACCAGGCGCAGGTTGAGGTGGCGTTTGTAGCGGTGTTCGCTGAGCAGGTGTGGCAACAGCACCAGGCCCGGCAGCACCACACCGATCAAACCCTTGAACAGTGAGGTGGCGGCCAGCAACAGGGAAAACACCGTGTAGCGCCCCAGTCGCGTGTCATCCGGCCCGCGCCAATACCACCACACCGCCGCCAGCACGCCGCACACGGTGAGTACATCGGCGGTGGCCACGCGGGCC
Organism: Pseudomonas salmasensis; assembly: GCF_014268375.2. Taxonomy (NCBI): domain Bacteria; kingdom Pseudomonadati; phylum Pseudomonadota; class Gammaproteobacteria; order Pseudomonadales; family Pseudomonadaceae; genus Pseudomonas; species Pseudomonas salmasensis. The sequence goes on along the minus strand of NZ_CP077083.1, from coordinate 1,284,323 downwards.
CAGAACAGGAAGTAGAAGGTGGTGGCGAGCATCCACCCGGCGATCAGCCCGGTGCCTTTGCGAAACAGGCGTTCACCGATCAGGTACACCAGCCAGATGCTCAACCACGCGGCAATCACCGATGACAGGCGCAGCGACCATGGGCCGAGGCCGCCCAGCAGGTGGGCAAACCCGGTGATCAGCCAGTAGGAGGGCAGGGGCTTGTCGTAATACGGCGTGCCTTTGAGGTACGGGTCGAAATAGTCACCGCTTTGCAGCATCTGCAAGGCGATATTCGCCCAGCGCGTTTCCGGGCCCCACAGGTCGCGGCTGCCCAGGCCCAGCAAGAGCAGCAAGGCCGAGGTGCCCAGCAGTAACGCCAGGGCGCCGCGTTCGGTTTTCCAGAAGCTCATGGGGTGGTCCCTGTGGCAGGCGCTGCATTCAAGGGTGTTGGGGGTAAATCGTCAGCACCAGGTTGCCCTTGCGATAACGCTTGCCGCCGGGGGGCAATTGCCCTTCTTCGCGGTGTTCGCTGGTGCTCTTGACTTGCATCAGCACGCCGACCGAACCCTGCTGGCGTGCCTCGGCCAACCAGGCCTGGACGCTGTCCGGCGTGACTTTGCGCTGTGCCGCGTCTTGGTAGTTCAAGCCATAGCGCAGCTCGCCCTGGGTGTTATAAAACGCCACATCGGGCCTGCGCAGGCGCCAGGTCAAGGCCGATGCCAACCCCAGGTCATTGCTCAGCAAAGCACGGGCAGGTTGCAGTTCGGCCAGATGTTCCAGCACGAATTGGTCGGGCATCTCGTTATCTTCGATCAGGGCCGGCATGCCCGCCGGCAGCAGTGCCACCAGCAAGCCAATGCCCAGGGCGGGCATCGCCCACAACGTCAGCGGGCGCACCGCTTGCAGCAGGTTGGCGAGGATCCAGCCCAGCAGCACGATAAACGTCAGCGACAGGTTGAACATCTCCGCGTGGCTATTGCCGTACAGCGGGCGGGTGATTTGCAGGTAGATCAGCGCCACCATGGCCGTCATGCCAAGGACGAAATTGAGCGCGCCGTTGATGACCAGCGTACGCGCCTTGCCTTGCTTGATCAGGTCGACCAAGCCGTGGCCCATCAACAAGGCGAGGGGCAACAGGCACGGCATGATGTAGGTCGGCAACTTGCCCTTGCTCAGGCTGAAAAAGCCCAGGGGCAGCAGCCACAGGGCAAGAAAGGCAATCGCCGGCTGGCGCTTTTCCTGCCAGGTCTTGAGCAGGGTGCCAGGTAACAAGGCAGCCCACGGCAGGCACGCCACCACCATGATCGGCAGGAAGAACCACACCGGCCGTGCATGCTGTGCGTTGTCGGCGGCAAAGCGGCGGATGTGCTCATGCCAGAAAAAGAAATGCCAGTAATCCGGTTCGCGCAAGTGGATGGCCAGGGCCCAGGGCAGGCATACGAGCACTGCGACCAGCACCGCCAACGGCCCGTAGCGCATCAACTCGCCGACGCGCCGCTGCCAGACCAGGTAGGGTACGGCGATCAAGACCGGCAACAGCCAGGCCAGGAAACCCTTGGTCATGAACCCCATGGCGCAGGCCACGCCCAACACTGCCCAGGCACCCAGGCGTTCGCGTTGCGTGCGGCAGTCCAGGGCAAACCACAACGCCACCAGGCTCAGGTTCACCCACAGGGTGAATTGCGGGTCGAGGTTGGCATACCCGGCTTGCCCGGCCACCAGGCCAAAGCTCAGGTAGAGCAGGGCGCAGGCAAAGCTCTTGCGCGGGTCGTTCCACACGCGCCGGGCGAGCAGGTAGGCCAGCGCTACACTCAGGCCCGTGCTCAGCACTGAGGCGATGCGCACGCCGAACAGGTTTTCACCGAACACCGCCTGGCCGAGGGCGATCAGCCAATAGCCGGCGGCGGGCTTCTCGAAATAACGCACGCCCATGAAGTGCGGCGCCACCCAGTTGCCGCTCATCAGCATTTCCTGGCTAACCTGGGCGTAGCGGGTTTCGTCCGGCGTCCATAAACCGTGAAAGCCCAGGGGCAACAAGATGAACACGGCAACGCCCAGCAATAGCCAGGCCAGAGGGTTTATGCGGGGCATGCGCACATCGCTCCATAACGTTCAAACAGGGGCAGTGGCAGCACTAACTTAATAGGGCGACGCATCGTAAGGATCACTAAGTAGTTGTAGGAAAACATAACTAACAGGCGCGACTAAACATGCCAGAACGGGGCTGTCGTTTTGCTGAACACGTTGTGGCTTAATATGTAAACAAGTGTAATTAAAGTTGTTTGAGTGCGGCGGTCCATTCTTCGCTGTTCATGGTGCCCACGGCCTTGAAGGTGCCATTGGGCAGCACCTTGACGAACAGCGCGCTGCCGTACTCTGCAGCGGCTGCGTGGGGGAAGCCCAGGCTGGTCTGGAAGTCGCTCATGCAGGCGCTGTGGGTGATCAGCATCAGGTTGCGTCCCGGCTGTTTGTGGCCGAGGATTTCATCGCCCATGGCGTCGCCGCAGATGGCGAATGGGCCGGGGGACAGCTCGGTCTTGCCGAACATGAACAGTGACGTCTGGGCGGTTCGCGTGGTGGGGCTGCTGAGCACGTCGGTAAGAGCCATGCCCAGTGAATCAAAGGCTTTGCCCAGTTCGACGGCGCGTTCAGTGCCGTTGATGGTCAGGCCATCGGCGGGGCCGAAGCAGGGGTTGGCCGAGCGGTCGCAGCGCTCTTCATGGCGCACCAGCACCACCAGTTCGCCCTCGCGCCAGCTGGCGAGCACCCCGGAGGTCAGCAGGCGATTGCCCACGCCCAGGTCCAGCGGCGAGCTGGGCCAGAATAAAAAGCCCCCGAACAACAAGGCGGCAACGCTGATGCCAAGCAGGTGCAGGCGGTATTTTCTCAGGCGTTTTAACCTAGACCTTTTAGGTTGGCGGTTGGCCAGGATCATGTCTGCCACGCGGTTCACCCTCGGCATTGTTTATTGTGTTTATAAAAAGGCTGCATGACGGGGCAGTTGCCCTTAGTGAGGCAGGAGACTGTCACAGCACTGCTGTCTTTTTGCTGAACATTTGCACAGTGAGAGTGTCACTTGAATTAACTAAGAAGTTGTCGGTTACCACGAGTTGGCGGGCACTTTAAAGTACGGTGGATGGGCAGGCGGTGAAATCCATGTGAAAAATTTGCGTGGGCAGGAGCGTCAGCCGTTATTCTCATTGCGGGTCCTTCAGATGAGCGTTCTTATGTTGCAGGTGCAAGGTGTTGTAAAAAACTACGCGACCCCGCAAGGCCCGCTGGCCGTCCTGGCCGGCGTCGACCTGCACCTGGGCGAGCGCAGCAGCCTGGCGCTGATGGGCGAGTCGGGCAGCGGCAAAAGCACCTTGCTGCACCTGGTGGCCGGGTTGGACCGAGTAGACGGCGGCAGCATCCGCATCGGCGAGCAGCGCCTCGACCAACTCAACGAGGGGCAACTGGCCCATTGGCGCCGTACGCAAATCGGTTTGGTCTTCCAACAGTTCAACCTGATCGGCAGCTTGCGCGTGGAAGACAACCTGGCGTTCCAGGCGCGGCTGGCGGGGCGTTTTGACCCGCACTGGCAAGCCCAATTGGTGGAGCGCCTGGGGCTGGGCGACTTGCTGCGGCGTTACCCCGAACAACTCTCCGGTGGCCAGCAGCAACGGGTTGCTGTGGGGCGGGCGCTGGCCTCGCGGCCGGGTTTGTTACTGGCCGACGAGCCCACCGGCAACCTCGACGAAGCCACCAGCGATGAAGTGCTGCAACTGCTGTTGGACCTGCTGCGAGACAGCCCCACCAGCCTGCTGATGGTCACCCATAGCCCACGCCTGGCCGCACGGCTTGACCGGCAAGTGGTGCTGCACCGTGGCCGTGTCGTGCCGATGGACGCTCGCTGAGATGGCGCTGTTTTACTGGACGCTGCGCGCATTGCTGAGCCACTGGCGGCGCCATCCGGTGCAATTTTTCAGCGTGCTCACCGGCTTGTGGCTGGCCACCGCGCTACTGACCGGCGTGCAGGCCCTCAACAGCCAGGCGCGGGACAGCTACGCACGCGCCAGCCAATTGATCGGTGGCGAACCCCAGGCCAGCCTGATTGCACCGGACGCCGCCAGTTTCCCCCAGGCACTGTTTGCCGAGCTACGCCGCGCCGGTTGGCCGGTATCCCCAGTGGTACAGGGGCGGGTGGTGCTCCAGGGGCGTGAGCAACAGCGCCTGCAATTGATGGGCATCGACCCGGTGTCGTTGCCCGGCAGCGGCAGCGTGGCAGGGCAAAGCTTGAGCCAGGCGCAGATGCTGGCGTTTTTCGAGCCGCCGGGGCGTACCTGGGTCGCTGCGCAAACGTTAGAGGCGCTGGGGTTGCAGGCGGGCGAGCAGCCGCTGACGTCCACCGGGCAGCGCCTGCCACCATTGCAAGTACAGGCCGATATGGCCCCCGGCCTGCTGCTGACCGATATCGGTTTTGCCCAACCTCTGCTCAACATGCCTGGGCGCCTGTCGCGCTTACTGGTGGACAACACCTTCGCCGCCCGCCACCCCACGCCACCCGCCGCGTTGCAACTCAAGCAGGGCGAGGACAACAATCTTTCACGCCTGACCGAAAGCTTTCACCTGAACCTGGATGCGGTGGGCTTTTTATCCTTTGTGGTGGGGCTGTTTATTGTGCATGCGGCCATCGGCCTGGCCCTGGAACAGCGCCGTGGCCTGCTGCGAACCTTGCGCGCCTGTGGGGTCAGCGCACGCCTGTTGATCTTGAGTCTGGGCGTCGAATTGGGCGCTTTGGCGGTGCTGAGCGGTGTGCTCGGTATCGCCAGCGGTTACTTGCTGGCCAGCCTGTTGCTGCCGGATGTCGCCGCCAGTTTGCGCGGCCTGTACGGCGCCGAAGTCGCCGGCCAATTGAATTTGAGCCCCTGGTGGTGGCTGGCCGGCCTGGGCGTGAGCCTGCTGGGCGCGTTGCTTGCCGGGGCCAGCAGCCTGTGGCGCGCGGCACGTTTGCCGTTACTGGCGCTGGCCAACGCCCAGGCTTGGCATCAAGCCCATGGGCGCTGGTTGCGGCGCCAGGGCTGGGTGGCATCCGCCGCCTTGCTGATCGCGTTGCTGGCACTGTGGCTGGGCGATAGCCTGGCCGCCGGGTTTGTGCTGATGGCGGCCTTGCTGTTGGGCGCGGCGTTGGCGTTACCGGTGCTGCTCAACGGCTTATTGAAAGCGGTGCTGGGGCGCAGTCGCTCGGTGCTGGGCCAGTGGTTCCTGGCCGATTGCCGTCAGCAACTGCCGGCCTTGAGCCTGGCGCTGATGGCGTTGCTGTTGGCCCTGGCGGCGAATATCGGTGCCGGTTCCATGACCTCGGGCTTTCGCCAGACCTTCACCCATTGGCTGGAGCAGCGTCTCACCGCCGAGCTGTACCTCAACCCGCAAAATCCCCAGCAGGCCGAGCAACTCAATGCATGGTTGACCCGCCAGCCCCTGGTGCAGGCCGTATTGCCCGCCTGGCAGGTATCGGTGCAACTGCAAGGCTGGCCTGCGGAGGTGTTCGGCGTGGTCGACAACCCCACTTATCGTCAACACTGGCCGCTGCTGGAGGCGGCGGACGCGCCTTGGGATCGCTTGCTGCAAGACGACAGCCTGATGCTCAGCGAACAACTGGCGCGACGCCTGAAGGTGCAACTGGGCGACACGGTTTCCATCCCCACTCCACAGGGCACCTGGGCGCCGAAGATCGTCGGCATCTACGCCGACTACGGCAACCCCAAGGGCCACCTGCTGGTCAATGCCCAGCACCTGTTGGCGCATTGGCCGACGCTCTCACCGGCACGCTTCAACCTGCGGGTGGCGCCCGCCGACGTGCCGCCGCTGATCCGTGAAGTGCAGCGTGAGTTTGCCCTGGAAGACAGCCGCATCGTCGATCAACAACAACTCAAGGGCTGGTCCAGCCAGGTCTTCGAACGCACCTTCGCCGCCACCGCCGCGTTGAACAGCCTGACCCTTGGCGTCGCCGGCGTGGCGTTGTTCATCAGCCTGCTGACCCAGAGCCAAAGCCGCCTCGGCCAACTCGCGCCGTTGTGGGCGCTGGGCGTGACGCGCCGACAATTGATGCTGCTCAACCTCGGCCAGACCTGGCTGCTGGCGGTACTCACGTTGATCCTGGCGTTACCGCTGGGGCTGTTGCTGGCGTGGTGCCTGGATGCGGTGATCAACGTGCAGGCCTTCGGCTGGCGCCTGCCGCTGCAAGTCTTCCCCGGCCAGCTTGCGCAATTGCTGGGGCTGGCGATGCTCGCCACCTTGCTCGCGTCGGCCTGGCCCCTATGGCAGCTGTACCGCAGCCGCCCGGCGGATTTGTTGAGGACGTTCGCCCATGAAGATTAAGGCACTGGCGTGCATCGTCTGGTTACTGCTGAGCGGGTGCGACCAGGCGCCCGCACCCGAGGACAGTTTCGCCGGGCTGGGCAGCGATGCGGCGGAATTTGCCCAGGTGGTGCCCGGCAAAGTCTTCAGCTTCCCCGAGGACCACGGCCCCCACGACGGCTTTCGTATCGAATGGTGGTACGTCACCGCCAACCTCAAGGATGCCCAGGGCAATGTCTTCGGCGTGCAATGGACGCTGTTTCGCAACGCGTTGAAGGCCGGCCCTGTTGAACCTGGCTGGCGCGACTCCACCGTGTGGCTCGGCCACGCCGCCGTCACCTCGGCCACCCACCACTACGCCGCCGAACGCCTGGCCCGAGGTGGCGTCGGCCAGGCCGGGGCCCAGGCGCTGCCGTTCAACGCCTGGATCGACGACTGGACCTTCGCTACCCGCCCCGGCGCCGCCAGCCCCCTGGCCGACATGCAACTCAAGGCCAGCGGCGCGCAATTTGCCTACGACCTGCACCTGACCTCCAGTCGCCCGCTGGTGCTGCAAGGCGACCAGGGCTACAGCCGCAAATCCGACCAGGGCCAGGCGTCGTACTACTACAGCCAACCGTTTTTCACTGCCAACGGCAGCGTCAGCCTCGACGGCCATACCTACCAGGTCAGTGGCCCAGCCTGGCTCGACCGCGAATGGAGCAGCCAACCCCTGGCCGCCAGCCAGACCGGCTGGGACTGGTTCTCCCTGCACCTGGACCGCGGCGCGCAACTGATGCTGTTTCGCGTGCGGGAGAAAGACAGCGACGGTTACCTCACCGGCACCTGGATCGACGCCCAGGGCCACACCCAGACCTTGCACAACAGCGATATTCAACTCACACCGCTGACCACCACGGCCATCGACGGGCGCAACATTCCCACACGCTGGTCGCTGAAAATTCCCGGCAAACAGCTGGATATCACCACCGAGGCCGTCAACCCCAAGGCGTGGATGGACCTGGGTATTCCGTACTGGGAAGGGCCGGTGCGGTTTGAGGGTGGGGTGGGGTATTTGGAGATGACGGGGTATTAGGGGTGCTTTCTGTAGGCGTTCATCTTTTGCTGTGTAGGCAACTTCCCAAACGTACTTTTTGACCCCCGCCTGCTTGTGTCCGGGCTGTAGGCGCTTGCTTATATTTCGATGCCATCTCTCTCGGTATCGGAATCCAGGACATGGCGTACGGCTACATCAATCCACAGGCTACGCCCTACTCATTTTTGAAATCACAGCTATGGCACGCAGGCTTGTTGCAGGGCCCAGATCATTTTGATGTGCTGAATAAACACCTGAGCCAAGGAATGGTGAGGCCGGGTGAGTTGGTGATCGTTCCAGAAATGTCCAGTGCCCATTGCTCTGGTGAGTTTGGTGGGTTTTTGGGGGGAGAATATTGGAAGTCGACGGCGATCTGATATTCCAACCTGAGGGAACATAACGATGTCCCTTTTTCTTGTATATAGCATTGTGATGTTCGCTTGGGTGTTTGTCGTGTTCGTACTGATAGTGTTTGCTGAATACGCAAAGCTGGATGAACTGGAAAGTTACTTCAGTGAGAACGAGAAGGTTCTTAGGCATAAGCGTTTCAGGGAAGGATATGATCCGATCGATAGATATCATCGCATGAGCCTGATGATCGATATCCTGTCAGGGCCGAAAGCTTTTCTGAAGGCAGGCCTTGTGACCGAAGCCGAGCTGGCATCTGTCCCCTTGACGCTTAAGCGCTGGGCCTTGTGGCCGTATCGCCTCGCGGATGTTTGTATCATCGAAATCATTGTGTGGGAGGTTTGGCGCAGGTGGTGCGATATCCCAATTCCATAAAATGAGGCCTCGCGGCTCGCTTCTTAGACCTGAATTCCAAAGCTCACATTTTTTTAAAAAATACTGTACATATATACAGCCTTATCCTACAGTCCATCCCAGGTGACCGGATGTCACCGGTTACCTGAGCTTCAATTTTTTAACTATGGATGGATAAAAAATGAAATCGAAAAAAGCCTTTATTCTGGGCGCGGCCATGGCGGCCTCTTGCTTCGTTTCGGCCTTTGCCCTGGCCGAGCAAACCCCGGCAAAACTCAGCGCGCAGGCGGTCAAGCAGGCCGTGGAAAAAGCATTGAAACCTGGCGGTACGCTGGAAAAGGCCAGCGTCTCGGGCGAGCTCAAGCAAAAGCTCAATGCCGCCAAAGCCGGGCAGTCCAACGTCGTCAAAAAAAGCAAGGCGGCCGCCGCTAATGTGGCGATTGACTCCCCGGTTGGCCAACTGGAAAAGCCTGACTCGGCGCACATGAAACAGGCCGCAGTTGCAGCCTTCACGCCGTTGTTTCCCACCCTGGATATCAACACTCTTTATACGCTCACCGGTGTGGAGACCGGCGCGCAAATCGCTTACCACTTTAACCTGCCGAAAAACGCGCGAATCCAGGTACAGCTGCTGAACCAGAGTGCCGGCACGGATATGTCGTTGACGCTGTTCCATGACGACGGCCAAGGCAACCTGACGCCATTGGGCACCTCGGATAACCCCGGCAGTGCTGATGAATACCTCAACGGGGTGTTGCCGGCCGGTGACTACTACTGGTTCATGGTGGCCAATGCCGCGAGCAACTCGCAGTTCAGTTTTGGTGTGGCAGTGGACAGCAATGTGGATGCCTACGAGCCTAACGACACCGAGCAAACCGCGTTCGCCCTACCGGATGCCTTGAACCAGGTGACCGGTAACCTCGACAGCGTCAATGACGTGGATTACTTCTCCTTCGTCTCGTTGCGTGGCCAAGGTGTGGGCATGTTCCTGGGCGATGACGGTGCGGGCACGCGTAACCAGTGGATCTTCGAACGGTTCGATGGCACCCAGTGGGTGGAAGTCCCGCAGGGTTCCACCTCCACCTATCCCAACCTGACGCCAGGATACACGGTCAAGGTGCGTGTACGGGCCAACCCGGCGGTGGCATTGAACCCTCAGGCTCAATACAAGCTGACCCTCGGCTCGGCGCCACGCCTGAATCAGCACAATGTGAACGGCGATAATGTGGTGCGCATCCCTAGCTCGATCTTCCAACTGGCCACCCAGGCGGCCCGCAATCTGAGCTGGAGCACCCAGTGGTCAGACAGCACGGGCGAACCCCTGCGCGGCGTCACCCCTGTGTTGCGGGTCGACAAGCATTTTGGCGGCACTTACAACTGGGTCGACTATGAGGCCAAGACCGGCATCACCGGTGCAGCCTCGGGGAATGTCGCGCTGGGCACCTGCTCTGGCGACTACAAAGTGCGCTACCCGGACAGCGCCTCGGGCCAGACCTACAACTGGGAAACCTGGTTCAACGAGGGCGGCTGGCGCATCGAGCTCAGGGAGTTCCCAGGTGTGGGCGTGGGTGGCAATAATGTCCAATACGTCAGCCTCGGGCACATCTGCAGCCAGACCATCGTGCGCTGATTGATCTATGTGTGTGAAGCGGGGGGCAGTCCAGTTGGACTGCCCCTTTTTTTTTCCGTGGGCTCCCAATACAAAGTGCCAAACAGATAGTCCATCAACGGCAGCACGATATTGAAATTGCGCCCCTGCATCAGCTCACGACGGTGGTGCAAGGCATGCAGACGGTGCATCTGGCGAATCCATGGCAGGCGTGCCACCGGGTGTTCGGCAGGCAGGTGTTCGCAGGCATGGAACACTTCGTAGAGCAGGTAGCCAAGGATCATGCAGCCTGCAAACAACCCGGCAACGTTGGCGTTCAGTTGGCTGAGCAGCCACCAGGCGGGGAGGGTGATGGCCAGGCTGTGCAGCATGATCAGCCAGGCCGGAAACAGGATGACGCGCCAGTCCCGGGGGCTGTCGTAGGTCATGTGATCGGGGGTGAAGAAGCTGTGGTGATCGCCAGTGTGGCGTGCGTAGAAAAGCCGGGCGAACGCATGTTTGTGGTGGCCCAAGTGGCGGTGCACAAGGTAGATGCACAGGTTGAAGAACAGCAGGGTCAGAGGCACGGTCAGCCACTGCAGGGCGGTGATATCGGCAGTGGACGACCAGGCCAGCGTGATGCAGGCGATGCCGTAGCCAAGCACGAACGCGGCGTGCAGCCAGGGGTTGTAACGCGGGTTGACGCTTGCGCGATAACGGGCGCGGAAAGTCTCGGTTGGGTGGGGCATGGCCGGCTGCTCGCTGTGTTTTTATTTGAGGCTGAGCTTAGTTGCCATGGGCGGATGTGCGAGTTTTTACTGGCAACCCCATCCCCCCTGTAGGAGCGAGCTTGCTCGCGAAAAATGTCAACGATAACGCGGGCTTCCTGAATAAACGCAGCGCCTGTGAGTTTTTCGCGAGCAAGCTCGCTCCTACAACAGGGCAAGCCAGCTCCCACACTTTTGCCCCAGACCGACCAGTGGAGGCTTGCACCGGTCGGAATTACTTGTTAGTTTCTGACAAAATGTTAACGATAACATTTGCTCTAAAAATAAAAACAAAACAGAGACCCACGCCATGAAAATGCTCCCCAAAACCCTGTGTTTACTGGCTGCCAGCATCACCCTGGGCAGCGCGAGCCCCGCGTTTGCCGACGCTGCCAAGCCCATCCGTATCGGCGCCTCGTTCCAGGAAATCAACAACCCCTATTTCGTCACCATGAAAAACGCCCTGGAAGAAGCCGGCGCGACCATCGGTGCCAAGCTGATCATCACCGACGCCCGCCACGACGTGTCCAAGCAGGTCAGTGATGTCGAAGACATGCTGCAAAAGGGCATCGACATCCTGCTGATCAACCCCACTGATTCGGTCGGCGTGCAATCGGCCGTCAAGTCGGCCCATGCTGCGGGTGTCGTAGTGGTGGCGGTGGATGCGCAGGCGGATGGCCCGTTGGATTCGTTCGTCGGCTCGAAGAACTTCGACGCCGGTTTCCAGGCCTGTGAGTACCTGGCTAAAACCATCGGTGACAAAGGCAATATCGCCATCCTCGACGGCATCGCCGTGGTGCCGATCCTCGAACGTGTGCGCGGCTGCAAAGAGGCGGTGGCCAAGCACCCGGACATCAAGATTGTCAGCATCCAGAACGGCAAGCAGGAGCGTGATCAGGCCCTGACGGTCACCGAAAACATGTTGCAGGCCCAGCCCACCCTCAAGGGCATTTTCAGCGTGAATGACAATGGCTCCCTTGGCGCACTCTCGGCCATCGAAGCCAGCGGCATGGATGTGAAGCTGGTCAGCGTCGACGGCGCGCCGGAAGCGATCAAGGCGATCCAGAAACCCGGCAGCCATTTCATCGCCACCTCGGCCCAATATCCCCGCGACCAGATCCGCCTCGCTCTGGGCATTGCCCTGGCCAAGAAGTGGGGCGCCCAGGTACCGGCCAGCGTGCCGGTGGACATCACTTTGATCGATCAGGCCAAGGCCAAGGACTTCAGCTGGTAAACCCCCCAGGCCTCACGCAATGCGTGGGGCCAAGGTCTTCCTTCTGAGTGCGAGGTCGGCGGTATGAGCAGTCTTCTGAAGCTGGAAAACATCTGTAAGCGTTACCCGGGGGTACAGGCCCTCAAGGCCATCAACCTGCAAGTGGAGCGCGGCGAAATCCACGCGTTGCTCGGGGAAAATGGCGCGGGCAAATCCACCCTGATGAAGATTTTGGGCGGTGTCGAACATCAGGACGAAGGGCAGATTCTTATCGACGGGCAGGCCCGGAAATTTGCGACCTATCGGGATGCGATTGCCGCCGGGATTGGCATCGTATTCCAGGAATTCAGCCTGATTCCCTACCTCACGGCTGTAGAAAATATCTTCCTCGGCCATGAGCTGAGCAACCGCTTCGGCCTGTTGCGCAAGCGCGAAATGGCCGAGGCCGCGCAGGCGTTGTTCGAGCGCCTCGGGGTCAGTATCGATCTGCACTGCGCGGTCAAGCACCTGAGCGTGGCCGAGCAGCAGTTTGTCGAAATCGCCAAGGCCCTGGCCCTGGATGCACGCCTGCTGGTGCTCGATGAGCCGACCGCGACGCTGACACCCAGTGAAGCCGAGTTGCTGTTCGAGATCATGCGCGAACTCAAGCGCCAGGGCGTGGCGGTGATTTTTATCTCGCATCACCTGGAAGAGATTTTCCAAGTCTGCGACCGCATCAGTGTGCTGCGCGACGGCGGCAACGCAGGCGTTACCGATGTGGCCGACAGCGATATTGATCACCTGGTCGAGATGATGGTTGGCCGCCGCCTGGAATGCAGTTTTCCACCTAAGCCCAGCAGCGAACCCGGCCCCTTGCTGTTAGAGGTCAAGGACATCCAGTTGGTGCGCAATGGCCCCCGCAACCGTTTCAATTTGCACAAAGGCGAGATCCTCGGCTTCGCCGGCCTGGTGGGTTCGGGCCGCACCGAGCTGGCCCTGGGCATGATGGGCGCGCTGCCCACGGTGAGCAAAGACGTGTGGCTGCGCGGGGAAAAAGTCAGCCTCGACGACCCGGCCCAAGCCCTGGCCCACGGCATTGGCCTGCTGCCCGAAAGCCGTAAGAGCGAAGGGCTGATCACCGCCTTCAGCATTCGCGAAAATATCTCGCTGAACAATTTGCCCAAATATCAGAACGCCTCGGGCCTGATCGACAAGGCCAAGGAATGCGCCAGTGTCGACGCGCTGATGCGCCAGCTGTCGATCAAGGCGCCCAGCGGCGAAAGCCTTGTGGTGAACCTCAGCGGCGGCAACCAGCAAAAAGTCGTGATCGCCCGCTGGATCAACCACCACTGCGACGTGCTGGTGTTCGACGAACCCACACGCGGCATCGACGTCGGTGCCAAGGCGCAGATCTACGCGTTGATGCGCAGCCTCACCGAACAGGGCTACGCGATCATCATGATTTCCTCCGAGCTGCCCGAAGTCATCGGCATGTGCGACCGCGTCGCCGTGTTCCACAAAGGCGCGATCGTCAAGGTACTGGAAGCGTCCGCCGTCAATCCTCAAGAGGTCATGCGCCATGCAACAGGGGGCTCAAGTGAATACGTCCATTAACACCGCCAGCACCGGCCGGTGGCGCCTGAACCTGGCGCGGCTGCTGCGTTCGCCCGCGTTTTATCCCTTTGTCGGGCTGGTGGTGGTGACCCTGGTGATGATCCTCGCCAGCGACACCTTCCTCACCGCCAGCAACCTCTCCAACATCGCTCGCCAGGTGTCGATCAACGCAATCATCGCGGTGGGCATGACCTGCGTGATTCTCACCGGCGGGATCGACTTGTCGGTGGGGCCGGTGATGGCGTTGTCCGGCACCTTGACCGCCGGGCTGATGGTCGCCGGGTTGCCGCCGGGCCTGGCGATTGGCGTCGGGCTGCTGGTGGGCGTGGCCTTCGGCATCGGCAACGGGCTGTTCGTGGCGTACCTGCACATGCCGCCGATCATCGTCACCCTGGCGACCATGGGTATCGCCCGCGGGTTCGGGCTGATGTACACCGACGGCTACCCGATTTCCGGGTTGCCAGAGTGGTTCGCGTTCTTCGGTCGCGCCAGTGTGTTTGGCCTGCAGGTGCCGATCCTGATCATGCTGATCACTTACCTGGCGGCCTATGTGCTGCTGCAGCACACGCGTATCGGTCGCTACATCTACGCCATCGGCGGCAATGAAGAAGCGGTGCGCTTGTCCGGGGTGCGTGCGGCGCGCTTCAAGCTGCTGGTGTACGGCATCAGCGGCTTCACCGCCGCGATTGCCGGGCTGGTGCTTACCTCGCGCTTGATGAGCGGCCAGCCGAATGCCGGCGTGTCGTTCGAGCTGGATGCGATTGCCGCCGTGGTACTGGGTGGCGCGTCGATTGCCGGCGGGCGCGGGGTGATCATCGGCACCTTGCTCGGCGCCATGCTGCTGGGCGTGTTGAACAACGGTTTGAACATGCTTGGCGTGTCGCCCTACGTCCAGAGCGTGATCAAGGGCGGGATCATCTTGCTGGCGATTTTCATCAGCCGTCAGCGCCATCGTTAATACCTCACCACACAGGACCGAACACCATGGACAAGCACACTCACATGCAAGCCGTCGTCTGCCACGGCCCCAAAGACTACCGCCTGGAGCGCATCGGCAAACCCCAGGCGCGTGCCAATGAGCTGGTGATCCGTATCGCCGCCTGCGGCATCTGCGCCAGTGACTGCAAGTGCCACTCGGGCGCGGCGATGTTCTGGGGCGGCGACAACCCCTGGGTCAAGGCACCCGTGGTACCGGGCCACGAATTTTTCGGCTACGTGGTCGAAGCCGGCGAGGGCGCCGAGGAGCACTTTGAGGTCAAGGTGGGTGACAAGGTCATCGCCGAACAGATCGTACCGTGTGGCAAGTGCCGCTTCTGCAAATCGGGCAAGTACTGGATGTGCGAAGTGCACAACATCTTCGGCTTCCAGCGCGAAGTGGCCGAAGGCGGCATGGCCCAGTACATGCGCATTCCCAAGACCGCTATCGTGCACAAGATTCCCGAGTCGGTGTCCCTGGAAGACTCGGCGCTGGTGGAGCCAATGGCCTGCTCGATCCACACCGTCAACCGTGGCGATATCCAGCTCGACGACGTGGTGGTGATTGCCGGCGCGGGTACCCTGGGCCTGTGCATGGTCCAGGTCGCTGCGCTGAAGACCCCGAAGAAGTTGGTGGTGATCGACATGGTCGATGAACGCCTGGAGCTGGCGAAAAAGTTCGGCGCCGATGTGGTGATCAACCCGACCCGTGACAACGCTCGCGAGATCATCAACGGCCTCACGGAGAATTACGGCTGCGACGTCTATATCGAAACCACTGGCGTACCGGCCGGCGTCACCCAGGGCCTGGACCTGATCCGCAAGCTCGGGCGCTTTGTCGAGTTCAGCGTGTTTGGTGCCGAGACCAGCGTGGACTGGTCGATCATCGGTGACCGCAAGGAGCTGGACGTACGCGGCGCGCACCTGGGGCCGTATTGCTACCCGATCGCCATCGACCTGTTTGAGCGCGGCCTGGTCACCTCCCAAGGCATCGTCACCCATGACTTCCCGCTGGACGACTGGGCCGAGGCGTTTGAACTGGCCAATTCGACCAAGTCGATCAAGGTGCTGTTGAAGCCGGTGCTCTGAGATGGACTACGTCATCGGTGTAGACATTGGCACCCAGAGCACCAAAGCGCTGCTGGTGGATGCCCAGGGCACGATCATCGCCCAACACAGCCACGGCTACCGGGTAGACACCCCGAAAGTGCGCTGGGCCGAGCAGTGGCCGCAGGTGTGGCTGGATGCCGTCCAAACCTGCGTGGCCCAGTGCATGGCCAAGGCCGGGGTGCCGGCGCCGCAGGTCAAGGCGCTGTGCATCAGCAGTTTGTACGGCGGTTCGGGCATTGCCGTGGATGCACAGATGACGCCGTTGCACCCGTGCCTGATCTGGATGGACCGGCGCGCCGGCGAGCAGGTGGCCTGGGTGCGCGAACAGGTGGACCTGGAGCGCTTGTTCGCCATCACCGGCAACTCGGTGGACAGCTACTACGGCTTTACCAAGATGCTCTGGCTCAAGCAGCACCAGCCCCAGGTGTGGGCGAATACCCGTTACCTGCTGCCGCCCAACAGCTACATCAACTGGTGCCTGACCGGCGAGTTGGCGGTGGACCACAGCAGTGCCGGGAATATCGGCGGTGTCTATAACGTGGCGGCGCGCAACTGGTCAGGCGAGATGCTGGATGCGCTGGGTATCGAGCAGTCGATGATGCCCGAGCGGTTGCTGTATTCCGGCGAGGTGGTGGGTGGTTTGCTTGCAGACTGGGCCGCACGCCTGGGCTTGCAGGCGGGCACGCCGATCCTCGCTGGGGGCGTGGACGCGGCCATGGCGACCCTGGCGGCGGGTGTCACCCAGCCGGGCAATCATGTGGCGATGATCGGCACCAGCATGTGCTGGGGCTACCTGAACCAGCGGGTGGATGCACGCCACGGTTTGGTGAGCATGCCCCATGTCTACAACGGCCACCGCGACCTGTACATCTTCGGCGGTGCGATCACCGCCGGAGCCTCGGTCAGCTGGTTTCGCGAGCAGTTTTGCCAGGCCGAAGAACAGCAAGCCCAGGCCACGGGGCAAGACAGCCTGGTGCTGCTGGAGCAGAGCGCGATGAAGATTCCGGCAGGCAGCGAAGGCGTGGTGTTTTTGCCCTACCTGATGGGTGAACGCAGCCCGGTGTGGGATGACCGCGCCAGCGGCAGTTTTGTCGGGCTTAACCTGTACCACAGCCGCGTGCACCTGTACCGCGCGGTGCTGGAGGGCGTAAGTTTTGCCCTGCGCCACAATATCGAGGCGGGTACTCAAGGCGCGCATTCCCTGGACCCGCGCCTGATTGTGGTGGGTGGAGCGAGCCATTCGGACTTGTGGATGCAGATCATCGCCGATGTCACACGCTACCCGGTGTACACCATCGTGCAGGAGGTAGAAGCGGCCCTGGGCGCGGCGTTGCTGGCGGCGCATACCGTGGGGCTGGTGAGTGATGAGGCGATGGACACCGGCTGGGTGCAGTTGCAATTGCGGGCGCAGCCCAAGCGGGAGAATGTCATGACCTATGACCGGGCGTTTGCCGAGTACCTGAAGTTGTACCCGGCCCTGAAACCAGTCATGCACAACCTGCAGACCACCTGATTCAACACGGTCCAGAAATGTGGGAGCTGGCTTGCCTGCGATAGCGCAGTGTCAGTCTCCTTAAGGGGGGCTGATACACCGCTATCGCAGGCAAGCCAGCTCCCACAGTGGATCTTCATTGGTTTTGAGATCTTTATTTATGATCACCACCTTCGACTTCTCTCACCAGCGCATCCTCGTCACCGGTGCCAGCAGCGGCATCGGTCGCGAAATTGCCCAGCAACTGATCGCCAGCGGCGCCCAAGTCTTCGCCCTTGGTCGCGATGCCCAGGCGTTGGCGGCATTGGGGTGCCGCACCTTGTGCGTGGATATCGCTGACAGCATCGCCCTCGATAAAACCTTGCAAGATTTGCCGCCCCTGCACGGCCTGGTCAATTGCGCCGGGATTTCACGCCTGGAGCCCGCCGCCGCCATCAGCGCCGATGCCTTCGATCAGGTGATGAGCGTCAACGCCCGCGCCGCTGCGCAAGTGGCCAGCCGGGTCGCGGCAAAGATGATCGAGGCGAACATGGCCGGCAGCATCGTCAACGTCTCCAGCCAGGCGTCGTTGGTGGCGCTGGACGATCACCTGAGCTACTGCGCTTCCAAGGCTGCGCTGGATGCAATCACCCGTGTGCAATGCGCCGAGTGGGGCCGTTTTGGCATTCGTGTCAACAGCGTCAACCCCACCGTGACCTTGACGCCGATGGCGGCCATGGCCTGGTCCGAACCGGCCAAGCGCGACCCGGCACTGGCCGCGATTCCGCTGGGGCGTTTTGCGCAACCGGCGGAAGTGGCGCTGCCGGTGCTGTTCCTGCTCAGTGACGCGGCGAGCATGATCAGTGGCGTCAGCCTGCCGGTCGACGGTGGCTACACCAGCCGCTAGCCGTTCTCCAACTGGCCGGCGATCACCACTTTGTCCCGTGGCTTGAAGGGGTCTTGCAGGCGGTCGAGCAGCAGGCGTACTGCGCTGCTGCCGGCCAAGGACGCGTCGTGGGCCACGCAGGCGATGGGCACGCCAAAGATATCGGCGAAGGGCAGGCGGTCGATGCCGCAGATGGTCAGGCTGTCATGGGCGATGTTGTGCATGCGCAAGGCGCGCAGGGCACCCAGGGTGATCAACTGGTTGAAACCCATGATCGCGTCCGGTGCCGAGTGTGCGGCCAGGTAGTCGAGGGTATGCAGGTAAGCCGGCATCAGCGTGTAGTCGCCCGCTTGCACCTCGACCTGAATGTCGGGGTGTTCGGCCAGCACTTCCCGCAGGCCTTTGAGGCGCTCCACGCTGATGCGTGAGTGCTCAGGGCCGGTCAGCACCAGCAGGCGCTTGAGGTTCGGCGTCTGGCGCAACAAGTAATGCGCGGCTTGCAGGCCGCTGTGGTAGTTGTCGAGCACCACGCGGCTGAACGGGCTGTCGTGGATCGTGCGATCGAGCAGCACCACCGGGGTTTTGCCGTTGCTCAGGCGCTCCAGGTAGTCGGGTTGGTAGCTCGGTTCATCGGAGACCGGCGAGAGGATGATCCCCGCCACGCGGTAGCCCAGCAGGGTATCCACTGCCTTGCTTTCGAGTTCTTCCAGCTCATCGGTGTCCACCAGCATGATGGTGTAGCCGTGCTGTTTGGCCTCGCGGGAAATCGCCTTGATCATCTCGCTGTAGAACGGGTTGTCCACCGAAGCGGTGATGACCCCGATGATCAGGCTTTCACTGCGCTTGAGCCCGCGGGCAAAGGCGTTGGGCACGTAGTCCAGCTCGCGGGCCACTTCCAGAATGCGCGCCAGGGTGGCGGGTTTGACCAGGTCGGGTTTGCTCAAGGCCCGGGACACCGTGATGGTGGTCATGCCGACCCGTTTGGCAATGTCGCTGATGGTGACGGACTTTTTCTTGTTCATCGGTAAGGCTGCGAGGGGAAACACCAGCAGGCTAGCATGTGCGCAGGCGTAGAGTGATTCAAATCAGCGGGTCCCAGCGTTGCGACCAGTCGCCTTCGGCCTTCACCACTGTACGTAGCAGCTCCAAAGCCTGTTGCAACACCGCCGAATCCCGCGCCCGCGAATACACCAGGTAGGTGGGGAAGCTGAATTCCGGGGCCTTGGGCACGCGCTGCATCACGCCGCTGTCCAGGTAGCTCTGCACCACCCGTGTGCGGAAGTAGCCAGCACCGCCGTTTTCCAGAATGTACTGCAACGCCAGCGGCCCCAGGTTGAAACTCACCGCAGCACGCGCGCGGTCGGGCAGGGCGGCGTCGTGCTGCTGGCGAAAACCCTGGCCCCAGTCGATATACACGTAAGGCTCGGGTTTGCTCGCCAGTTGCACCAGAATCAGTTTTTCTTCCAGCACCTGCTCCACCTGCAAACCCGGCCAGTATTGCGGCTGGAACACCAAGGCGGCGTCGAGCACACCCAGCTCCAGTTGGCGCAGCAGGTACTCGCCTTCACGCACTTCGGTGCGCAGCGCGTGGCCTGGTATGTGCTCGCGCAGCGCCTTGGCCCAGCCGAGCATCAACGGGTTGCACAGGCTGACCTCACCGCCGATATGCAGCACATTGCGATAGCCGTCTGGCAATGGCAGGTCACGGCGCGCCGCTTCCCAGGTTTGCAGCAACTGGTTGGCATATACCACGAAGGCCTCGCCGTCGGCGGTCAGCCGCGCACCGGCACGGTTGCGCACGAACAGCGTGCTGCCCAGCTGGCTTTCCAGGTTCTTCACGCGGGCGGTGATGGCGGTCTGGGTGACGTGCAGTTTCTCGGCCGCCGCGGCCAGGCTGCCGCAGCGGGTGATTTCGAGGAAGGTGCGTGCCAGTTCGATGTCCATAAGCGCCCCGGGTGATGAATGGGGGACAGTGTAAAGGAATGCGGTCAAACCTGTGGGAGCTGGCTTGCCTGCGATGGCGGCCTTTCAGCCGACGCTTCTCTACCTGACCCCCGCAATCAAACTGTGGGAGCGGGCTTGCTCGCGAAGGCGGCCTGGCGGTCAACACGGTTGGATTGGGTGCATATCCATTGCTGCGGTAACGGCCACTTAGGGTTCCGCCCTGACGGCGGCTCACTTTGCAAAAGCGGCAAAGTAAGCAAAACGCTCTTGCCCCACCACTCGGCACCTCGCCTAGGCTCGGTGTGCCCGTAATCCGCCAGTGATTTGGGGGGCCGCCGCCACGCGCCATCCATGGCGCGGGGCGGCTAAACCGGCATCCCTGCCGGTTTACCCCCCCAAATCCCTGTCGAATTCCGGCCAGCGTGGTTTAACGGGGCGCCTAAGATCAAAAGCAGATCAAGAGCGGCTCGCTTCGCATCGTGGTTACCGTTGGCTGCTACAGCCTACAAAGTTGTGTAGATACCGATGGCTATCGCAGGCAAGCCAGCTCCCACAGTAGAGTCGTATGTCAGGTCGGGCTTCTCGGTGTGTGCAAGTGTTCTGTGGGGAATGCCTTTGCATACGCGTGACACACCCTCAACACCTGCTCATCGGCAAACCGCGCGCCCACCACATGCAAGCCCACCGGCAGGCCATTCGCTGCCAACCCGCACGGCACTGACGCCGCCGGTTGTTGGGTGAGGTTGAAGGGGTAGGTGAACGGCGTCCATTGCATCCACTCAGTCATCCCCGAGCCCGGCGGTACGTTGTGCCCGGCTTCGAATGCGGTGATCGGCATCATCGGCGACACCAGCACATCGTAATGCTCATGGAACGTGGCCATCCGTGCGACCAGCGCCGCTCGGGCTTCCAGGGCTGCGTTGAAATCATCCAGGCTCAAGCGTTCGCCTCGCTGTGCAATACGCAGCAACCCGGGGTCGAGCTGTTGCTTTTGCGCCTCGCTCATTGTGCCGGTCAGGCGAGCGGCACCGGCGGCCCATAGGGTGCTGAACACCTCCAGCGGGTCGCTGAAGCCAGGGTCGATTTGTTCGACATGGGCGCCCAGTTGCACCAGGCCCTGCACCGCTTGATCCACCACCTGGGCGACCTGCGGGTCGACCTTCGCATAGCCGAACGTGGGGCTGTAGGCGACACGCAATCCCTTCAGGTCCGCTCCTGGAACGAGCCAGGGCGTGGTTCGCGGCGCGCCGATCAAGCCGTCCCGCGCATCTGGCTGGGCCACGGCTTGCAGCATCAGCACGCTGTCTTCCACGGTGCGCGTCATCGGCCCCAGGTGCGACAGGATCGTCATGGAACTGGCCGGCCATTGCGGCACGTAGCCGAAGGTTGGCTTGATCCCGAAGGTGCCGGTAAACGCACAGGGAATGCGGATCGAGCCGCCGGCGTCGCTGCCCTGGTGCAGCACGCCGAGGTTCAACGCCGCTGCCGCAGCGGCACCGCCGGACGAACCACCGGCGGTGGTGCGCGTGTCCCACGGGTTGCGGGTGATGCCGTACAGCGGGTTATCGGTCACGCCTTTCCAGCCGAATTCCGGGGTGGTGGTCTTGCCCAGCAGCACCGCGCCGGCCTTGCGCATGAAGGCCGAGAAGGGCGCGTCCACGTCCCATGGGCCCTCGGCGGATGAGGTGCGCGAGCCTTTGCGGGTGGGCATGCCGACCGTCAGCGTCAGGTCTTTGATCGACGCCGGTACGCCATCCAGCGCGCCGCAGGGTTCACCTTTCAACCAGCGTTGCTCCGACGCTCGCGCATCGTCCAGTGCGCCTTGCGGGTCGACATGGCAGTAGGCATTCACCACCGGGTTATAGCGCTCGATGCGCAGCAGCGCATCTTCAGTGACCTCCACGGGGGACAAGCTTTTGTCGCGAAAATGCTGCAACAACTGCACCGCTGTCAGTTGGCTAATCTCGCTCATGCCAGATCCCCCTGGGCCGCATTCACCATGGCGCGCAGCAACACCGCGCAACCCGCCGCCAGGTCATCCGGCGCGGCGTTTTCGATTTCGTTATGGCTGATGCCACCTTCGCACGGCACAAAGATCATCCCGGCCGGGCCCAGTTCGGCGACGAAGATCGCGTCATGCCCGGCGCCGCTGACGATGTCCATATGGCTCAAGCCCAATGCCTTGGCACCTTCACGCACGGCGTTGACACAGGCCGGGTGGAAGTCCAGCGGCGGGAAGTCGGCGGTGGGCGTCAGTTCAAAGGTCAAGCCGTGGCGGGCGGTGGAGTCCTGGATCACGCTGCGCACTTCATCGACCATGGCTTGCAGCTTGTCGGCGTGCAGGTGGCGCAGGTCAATGGTCATGTGCACTTGGCCGGGGATCACGTTACGCGAGCCAGGGTGCAGGCTCAGGCAGCCAACGGTGCCACAGGCGTGAGGCTGATGCTGATGGGCGATACGGTTGACCGCACTGACCACCTCGGCAGCGCCCACCAGGGCGTCCTTGCGCAGGTGCATGGGCGTAGGGCCCGCATGCGCCTCCACACCCGTGAGGGTCAGGTCGAACCACTTCTGGCCCAGGCAGCCCATCACCACGCCCAGGGTAATCGCCTGGTCTTCCAGCACCGGGCCTTGCTCGATATGCGCTTCAAAATACGCCCCCACCGGGTGGCCCAGCACCGCACGGGCACCTGCATAGCCGATGCGCTGCAATTCAGCGCCCACCGACAGGCCCTGGTCGTCGCGCTTGTCGAGGGTGTCCTGCAAGTCGAACTTCCCGGCAAATACCCCGGAGCCCATCATGCACGGCGGGAAGCGTGAGCCTTCTTCGTTGGTCCACACCACCACTTCGAGGGGCGCCTGGGTTTCGATCTGCAGGTCATTGAGCGTGCGGATCACTTCCAGCCCGGCCATCACCCCGTAGCAGCCGTCGAACTTGCCGCCGGTGGGCTGGGTGTCGATATGGCTGCCGGTCATCACCGGGGGCAGGGCGGGGTTGCGCCCAGGGCGCCGGGCGAAAATATTGCCGATGGCGTCCACGCTGACGCTGCACCCGGCGGCTTCGCACCACTGCACGAACAGGTCGCGGGCCTGGCGGTCCAGGTCGGTGAGGGCCAGGCGACACACGCCGCCCTTGGCCGTGGCGCCGAGCTGGGCCAGGTCCATCAGCGACTGCCACAAGCGGTCGCGGTTGATCAGTGGGGCATTGCTCTGGAGCGGTTGCGCAAGACTGTTCATCAGGAATCTCCACTCAGGCACTCAAGGCCAGGTAACGGTTTTTGATCGTCGGGTCGGCGCGGAAGTCAGCGGCGCTGCCTTCGTACACCACGCGGCCCTGTTCGAGCACGTAATGGCGGTCGGCGAGCTTGTCGCAGACCATCAGGTTCTGCTCCACCAGCAACACCGGCAGACCCTCGTCCTTGACCTTGCGCAGGATCTTCACCAGCTCGTCGACGATCACCGGGGCCAGGCCTTCAGTGGGTTCGTCGAGGATCAGCAGCTTGGGGTCGTTCAGCAGGGCGCGGGCGATGGCGAGCATCTGCTGCTCGCCGCCGGACAACGCGTGGCCGGCGTTTTTGCGCCGCTCCTTGAGGCGCGGGAACATGGCGTACACGTCTTCCAGTTGCCAGCGACTGTGCTTGCGGGCGGCGATGCGCAGGTTTTCCTCCACCGTCAACAGGCGGAAAATCCCACGGTTTTCCGGCACCAGCGCCAAGCCCTGGCGCGCAATTTCAAAGATCTTTTGCCCCACCAGCGCCTGGCCGTTGAAGTGGATCTGGCCCTGGCGCGGGCAGATGATGCCGAGGATGCTGCGCAGGGTGGTGGTCTTGCCGGCGCCGTTACGGCCCAGCAGAGTTACCAGTTCGCCGGGGTTGACGCGCAGCGACACGCCTTCCAGCACATGGCTTTTGTCGTAGTAGGAATGGATATTCTCGACAATCAGCATCAGGCAGCCTCCCCAAGATAGGCAGTGCGCACACGTTCATCGGCGCGCACGAATTCCGGCGTGCCTTCCACCAGGATCTGCCCGTGGCTCATCACCGTGATGCGTTGGCTGATGGACATGACGATGCTCATGTTGTGTTCGATCAACAGCACCGTATGGTCGCGGCCAAGGTCGCTGATCAATTGGGTCATGATCGGGATATCGTCGATGCCCATGCCCGAGGTGGGCTCGTCGAGCATCAACAGTTTGGGTTTGGAGCAGATCGACATGCCCACCTCCAGCACCCGTTGCTGGCCGTGGGACAACTCACCGGCCAGGGTGTCGGCGCGGGCCGTGAGTTGCAGGCGCTCCAGCACCTGGTCGGCCATCTCCAGGTGTTCGCGCTTGCTGTCGACCCGACGCCAGAAGTTCAAGGCGCGCACGCCGTCGCGGCCCTGGGCGGCCAGGCGCAGGTTCTCGCGCACGCTGAGGTTCTGGAACAGGCTGGTGAGCTGGAACGAACGCGCCATGCCCAGGCCGACGCGGCCGTGGGCGGGCTTGCGCATCAGGTTCTTGCCATCGAAATGGATCGCCCCGGCGGTGGCCTGGCGTTCACCCGTGAGGCAGTGGAACAGGCTGGTCTTGCCCGCGCCGTTGGGGCCGATGATGGTGTGAATGGTGCCGGCTTCGACCTTGAGGTTGACGCCATTGACCGCATGGAACGCGCCGTAGGCCAGCTCAAGGTTTGTGGTTTCCAGCAAGATACTCATAGCCCGTCCTCCTTGGCGACGACCACGGTTTTACGCGTGCCGCGCACCTTCTCGAATAGCGACGCGAGGCCGCCCCACAACCCGCCGCGCATGAAGATCACCACCAGAATCAGGATCACCCCCAGCAGCATCAGCCAACGCGGCCACAGGTCGGAGAGAAAGTCGCCCAGCAGCACGATGGAGCCGGCGCCCAGCAGTGAGCCGAACAGCGAGCCGGTGCCGCCGACGATGGTCATGATCAGGATGTTCTCGGACATCGCCAGGTCGATATTCGACAGCGGCACAAAGTGCAGCAGCATGGCGTACAGCGCCCCGGCAATCCCGGTGACCGCGCCGGACAGCACGAACACCAGGATCTTGAAGTGGCGCGTGTCGTAGCCGATGGCCGAGGCGCGGGTTTCATTCTCGCGGATCGCCATCAGCGTGCTGCCAAACGGTGAGGCGATCACCCGGCGTGTGCCGATGAAGATCAGCAGGAACAGCACCGCGACAAAACCGTAGAAGGCGCGGGCATCGGCCAGGGACAGCAGCACGGTGTCACCCACACGGATTTCCGGGCGCGGCACGCTGAGCAGGCCGTTGTCGCCGCCGGTCCAGTCGCTCAAGGTGTAGGCGACAAAGTAAGCCATCTGGCTGAACGCCAACGTGAGCATCACGAAGTAAATGCCCGTGCGGCGAATCGCCAGGGCTCCCACCAGCAAGGCCAGGAAGCCACCGGCCAACGCCGCGCCCAGCAACGCGGTGAACAGGCCCAGTTGCAGGTGGATCATCAGCAGCGCCGCGCAATAAGCGCCGGCACCAAAGAAGATGCCTTGGCCGAAGGACAGCAGCCCGGTGTAGCCCAGCAGCAGGTTGCAGGCCAGGGCGGCCATGGCAAAGATCAGGATCTCGGTGGCCAGGGTCGCCGAGGGCAGCACCAACGGCAGGCCGATCAGCACGGCCAGCACCCACAGCAACATGGCTCTGGATTGGGTCTTGGCGAACGGCAGGGGGTTTTTCTCGCTCATGTCAGGCTCTCCCGAACAGGCCATAAGGGCGCACCAGAATCACCACGGCCATGGCGCCGTAGATCATCAGGCTCGCACCCTGGGGCCAGAGTGTGGTCATCAGGCTTTGCACCACGCCGACCAGCAAACCGCCGACCAGCGCACCGCTGAACGAGCCCATGCCGCCGATCACCACCACCACGAAGGCGATGCCCAGAATCTCCGGGCCGACAAAGGGCTGGGCGCCGCGCAAGGGCGCGAACAACACCCCGGCGACGCCGGCCAGGGCCACGCCAAGGGCGAAGGTCATGGAGAACAGGCGGAAAATATTGGTGCCCAGCAGCGACACGGTTTCGGTGCTTTCACTGCCGGCGCGCACCAGGGCACCGAAGCGCGTGCGTTCCAGCAGCAACCACAGGCCCAGGCCCACCAGCCCGGAAAACACGATGAGGAACAGGCGGTAGTAGGGGTAGACGAAATCACCCACCACCAGCACGCCGCGCAGCAACTCCGGTACGGCGACGCTTTTGCCC
This sequence comes from Pseudomonas salmasensis, assembly GCF_014268375.2. Taxonomy (NCBI): domain Bacteria; kingdom Pseudomonadati; phylum Pseudomonadota; class Gammaproteobacteria; order Pseudomonadales; family Pseudomonadaceae; genus Pseudomonas; species Pseudomonas salmasensis. The sequence continues at coordinate 1,258,404 of NZ_CP077083.1, read as the reverse complement.
ACCGGCCCCCAGATCATCACGCTGGCTTCCTGAATGATCAGGGCGATGCCCAAGGTCACCAGAATCTGGAACATGTGCGGCAAGTGGTAGATGCGCTGGATCAGCAAGCGCTCGATCACCCAGGCCAGCGCGGCCACCACCAGCGGCGCGATCAGCAGCGCCAGCCAGAAGTTGCCGGTAAGGCTCACCGCGGTGTAGCAGATGTAGGCGCCGAGCAGGAAGAACGCGCCGTGGGCGAAGTTGACGAAGTTGAGCAGGCCGAAAATGATCGTCAGCCCCACCGCGATCAGGAAGTAGATCATTCCCAACCCGAGGCCGTTGAGGATCTGGAACAGGTACAGATTAAGCATGCAGGCACCCTCCGCAGACGGCCGCTTGCACGGCCCTGCGCGACAAAGTTAAACGGTCAGCCGAGCGTGCAGCCCGTCGCCTCGACCGCAGGGAACGACTGGCCAGCGCTGAGCACTTTGGCCAGGTCGTCCTTGTCGGCCATGTCGCCGCTTGCCTTGCCGATCAGCAGGTAGTAATCCTTGATCACCTGGTGGTCGCCGGCGCGGATCGACTCCTTGCCGGTCGGGCCTTCGTAGCTCAAGCCCTGCATGGCCTTGGCCACGGTCGGGCCGTCGAAGCTGCCGGTGGCAATGATGGTGTCGAGCATGACTTTGGTGCTGATGTAATCGGCGGCCAGCGGGTAGGTGGGGTTGATGCCGTAGGTGGCCTGGGTGAGCTTGACCAGTTCGCGGTTGAGCGGGGTGTCGACCTGGTGCCAGTACTGCGCACCGAGGTACACGCCCTCAAGTACATCGCTGCCCAGTTCCTGGAATTGATCCAGGCCGGCAGACCACACCAGCAGCACCTTCATGCGCTCCTTGATGCCAAAGTTCACGGCCTGGCGCAGGGTGTTGGACGATTGGCTGCCAAAGTTGAGCAGCACCAGCACATCGGGCTTGGTAGAAATGGCGTTGGTCAGGTAGCCGGAGAATTCCTGTTCCTGCAGCGAGTGGTAGCTGTTGCCCACGTGTTCCAGGCCGTGCTCCTTGAGCACGTTCTTGGCGCCTTCGAGCAAGGCTTCGCCGAACACGTATTGCGGGGTGATGGTGTACCAGCGCTTGGCGTCCGGCAGCAGCTTGATCAGCGGCACCATGGTCTCGCGGATCGCGCCGTAGGTGGGCACCGACCAGCGGAAGGTTGCCTTGTTGCAATCCTTGCCGGTGACTTCATCGGCGCCCACCGGGGTCATGAACACACCGCTGGCCTTGTCCACTTCCTTGGCCACTGCCAGGGCGGAAGACGACAGCGTGCAGCCCTGGAAGAACCGTGCGCCGTCCTGCGCGATGGCCTCCTGCACCTTGCGCACCGCCTTGCCGGCGTTGCCTTCGGTGTCGATGACCTTGTAGTTCAGCGGGCGGCCGAGCAACTGGGCGTGTTGTTGCACCGCCAGGCGCGAACCCATATCGGCAAATTTGCCATAGCTGGCAAAGGCGCCAGACATGGACTTGAGGCCGTAAAAGGTAAAGGGCTCGGCGGCGAATGCCGAACGCACGCTCAGCGGAAGGCTGAGGGCGGCGGCCGCGGTGAGGCTGGCTTTCAATAACGTACGACGCTGCATGGGGTGACTCCCTGGTTTAGTTATTGGCAGGAGCGGCAAGGGCGATACGGTGGAGCAAGGGCCTGTGGGCAGGCCTGTTATTGGGTAACTCGACTCAACAGATGAACGCGGTCAAATGTGGGAGCTGGCTTGCCTGCGATGCAGGCGCCTCGGTATTACAGGGAGGGCCGAGTCGATGCCATCGCAGGCAAGCCAGCTCCCACACTGTTCGGGTTCCCAGCTTGGATTTTTGGTGTGCTTATGAGTGGTCGAACTCCAGTAGGAAGTGCGGGCTCACTTGGCCTTCCAGCGCGGTCATATGGTGTTCGGCATCGCACATGTGTTCATGCATCAAGCTGCGCACCGCGCTTTCATCCCCGGCGCGAAAGGCGATCAGCAGTTGCTTGTGATAGTCCAGGTTGGCCGCGTCGAATTGCTTGCGCTTGGGCTTGTAGGCTTTTTTCAGCACCACCAGGTCGCGCAGCAAGTCGTTGAGAAACTGCGCCATGAAGCTCAGCAGCGGGTTGGGGCAGGCCCGGGCCAGCAGGTTGTGAAACTCCAGTTCCGCCAGGCGCTGTTCGCGCTGGCCGGCTTCGCTGTCTTCGGGGGCGCTGCAAAAATCCACGTTGGCTTGCAGGGCGATGTAATCGTCTTCGCTCAAACGCCCGAGCACCGACACGGCCAGTTCCACTTCGATGACCTTGCGCAGTTGGTAGACCTGCTCGCCGTCCAGGTGCTGGAAGTGCAGGTAATTGCGCAAGGCGCGGCTGGCAGGTTCAGTGCCGGCCTGGTTCAAGTACGCCCCGCCGCTGGGGCCGGTGCGCGTGCTCACCAGGCCTTCGACCTCCAGCGCCTTGAGCGCTTCGCGCGCCGAGCCCTTGGAGCACTGGAAACTTTCCATCAGCTCGCGTTCGGTGGGCAAGCGGTCGCCGGGCTTCAAGGCGTCGGTGACGATCGAGCGCTTGACCGACTCGACAATCACATCGGACAGCTTCTGGCGTTTGCGGCGTAGCGGTCGACTCAGCATGGCGGTGATTTATCGTATTAATGCGGATAAATAGCACTTAATAACGATTGGGCAGATGCGTCAACGCAAGGGGTCGTTTTCGGTGAATAGGGGTCGTAAATGCGCAGATTATTCCCAGGCGCCCAAGTCCAGGCAGCGTGCGGACGCCGGCGGCTGCTTGCCATAGACCAAAAAATCCCCCAGCCAGCGGTTCACACAGCCGTCAGCGCCTGCGTGTGCCGACTCCTTGAGCAAGAGTTGCTCGACACCGGTGGCCAGTGGTTCGCCAGGCTCGGTATTGATCAGCACCATGCGCCCGACGCGTTCGGGAAACAACGTGCCGTAGCGGCTGCCGAGGCGGGTGGCAGCGGCGTTGCCCAGGTAGTTGAGGCGTGCCTCGCCCAGTTGCCCGCGCACGAACTCCATGTCCTGCGCGGCCTGGTCCACGCCATTGCCTTGGCGCAGGTCGCGGGTGCTCAGCTCGATCACGTCATACCGGTCGACCAGGGTGCGATAGGCCTGGGTGGCAAGCGACTCCCACCGACTGGCCAGGTGAAGGACGAAGGGGGCGCCTTTGGCCTGTTGGGGGTCGCCGGCCTGGATGAACACCACACCTTCACGGTTGAGCGGCTGCCGTGCGCCTACCCGTGTCACGCTCAGGCGGATACGGCCGCGTTGGGGTTCGGCATGGTCGCGGGGCACGCTGACCAGGCCGCATTGGGTGCGGCCAACCACTTCCGGGTCCAGGCGTGCGGTTGCAGTGAGGGGGCAGTCCAGCAACCAGTCGATTGCGGTGGGCGCGATCAAGGGCTCGGCCAGCGCCAGGTTCGGTATCAGCCAGCAGCCAATGCAGGCCAGGCCTTTTACAACAACGCTGGGTTTCATCATGAGGTCCCGGGCATCCGTGTGATAACGGCTTTTTTACCAAGGACCTTGGGGTGGAAAATGTAAGGTGAAGAAACAACTCATGTATGAAATATGAGTTTCGTTTATCAGATATCGGTGTTCCAGCCACCGCCTAGTGCCTTGTACAGGGCGATGCTGGCTTGCAGGCGCGACAGGCGCAGCAGCACGTTCTGGTCCTGGGCGTCGTACAGGGTGCGTTGGGTTTCCAGGACCGTGAGCAGGTCTTCGGCGCCGGCTTCATAGCGGCTTTGGGCAATCTGGAAGGCGGTCTGCGCCTGTTGCAGTTCCTCGGTTTGCCACTGGCGTTGCTGGTCCAGGCGGGTGATGCTGCTGAGGGCTTTTTCCACATCGGCAAAGCCGTTGATGATCGCCCCGCGGTAGGTTTGCAGCAGTTCATCCTGGCGCGCCCGAGCCTTGTCGCGCTCGGCGCTCAGCCGGCCATTGTTGAAGATCGGCGCCATCAGGCCCGAGGTCAGGGTGTAGAAGGGGCTGCGCAGGATCTCTTCGGCCTTGGACGCACCCGAGCCTAGCGTTGCACCCAACGTCACCGTCGGCAGCATGGCTGCACGGGCCACCGTGACGTCGGCACTGGCCGCCGCCAACTGGGCCTCGGCCTGGGCGAGGTCGGGGCGCCGGCTCAATAACTGGCTGGGCACGCCGGGCCCGATACTTGGCCAGCTCAGTGCCTGGAAGGGTTCTGTGCCCAGCTCCAGGGCCTGCACGGGTTGGCCGAGCAAGGCGGCGAGGGTGATTTGCGCTTCTTCGGCCGATTGCTGGATCAGCGGCAGTTGCCGTTGCTGACCGGCCACCAGGCTTTTCTGTTGCGCCAGTTCCAGGGCCGTGGCGGAACCGGCATCAAAGCGGGTCTGTACCAGGTTCAGTACATTGCGCGCATTCGCCAGGTTGAGCTCGGCAATCTGCAAGCGCTGGCGGGCGGCCAGGGTTTGCGCGTAGCGGTCGGCGACGTTGCTGAGCAGGGTCAGCTCCACGTTGGCCTGATCGAACTCACTGGCCTGCAGGCTGTGCACGGCGCTGTCGCGGGCAGCGGCGCGGCCACCCCAGAAGTCGATTTCGTAGCTGGCCGTGAGGTTGGCGTCATAGTTGGTGACGGTCCTGTTGCTCTCGGTGGCGTCCAGCTCCGAGTTGCCGCTGCCGCGCAACAGCCGTTGGCGGCTGGCGCCGAGGTTGAACTTCAGCTCCGGCAACAACGGTGCACCGGCAATCACCGCCGTGGCCTGGGCTTGGCGGACACGTGCCATAGCGGCCGCCACGTCGAAGCTGTCACGGCGGGCCTGGTCGATCAGGCGGTTCAACGCCGGGCTGCCAAACTGCGTCCACCAGCGTTGATTGGTGGCCTGGTTTGCCTCACGTTCGGCATAGTGCCAGGCGGCGGGCGCAGCGATGCCGCTGTCGATGGCGGGCGGGTTAGCGCCACAGGCCGTGAGCAACAGGCACACACTGAGCGCTGACAGTTGTGGAGTGAGAGATCGTTTATTCACTGGTCAACGCCTTAACCGGATCGAGCCGGGCAGCTTTACGGGCCGGCATAAAGCCGAATACGACACCGGTGACCAGCGCACAGCCAAACGCACCGAGCACCGCCACCAGGGAAAACTGCACCGCCACTTCAGCCAGAACCAGCACGCCGCCCACCAGCAAGGCCAGGGCAATACCGAACAGGCCACCGACCACCGAAAGCATCACCGCTTCGGTGAGGAACTGGCGCAGGATGTCGCGCTGGCGAGCCCCGGTGGCCATGCGGATGCCGATTTCACGGGTGCGTTCGCGCACGGTCATCAACATGATATTCATCACGCCGATGCCGCCCACCAACAGCGAAATCGCCGCAATCGAGCCGAGCATCAGCGACAGGGTGTTCTGGGTACGCGCTTCGGCCTGGATCATCGCGGCATTGTTGGTCAGCTCGTAGTCGCGCTTGCCGTTGTGCAGCTTCAGCATCAACTGGTCGATGGCCCGTTCGGCTTCATGCACCTTGCGCGCATCGGTGGTGGCAATCGCCACGTATTCGGGGTTGTAGCTGCCGAACAGGCGGACGCTGGCGGCGCTGTAGGGAATGGCGACACGGTCGTCACTGTCCTTGTTGCCGGAGCTGGAGCCTTTTTCCGCCAGTACGCCGACCACCTGGAAGGGCACGTTCTCGATCAGGATGTACTGGCCGATGGGGTTGGCCACGTCCTTGAACAATTTTTGGCGGATGCGCGCGCCAATCACGGCGACCGTGGCGGCGGCGCGTTCGTCGGCCTCGGTGAAGTAGCTGCCCTCGACCACCGGCCAGTTGAAAATCTCCGGGAAGTTGGTGTCGTTGCCCCCCACATAGGCCATGTAGTCGACATTGCCGAAACGCACACCCGCGTCGGTGCCGTTGACCGGCATGATGCGCTTGACCTGAGGCAGCGTCGCCAGGGCAGCGACGTCGTTGAGGGACACGATACCCAGCGGCGTACGCGGGTTGGGCGAAGACCCGCTGAGGTAAATGATATTGGAGCCGAACGCGCCCATCTGCGCCATGACCTGGCGCTTGCTGCCTTCGCCCACCGCCAGCATCACCACCACCGACGCGACGCCGATGATAATGCCCAGCAGCGTCAGCGCCGTGCGAAAACGGTTGATCCACATCACCCGCCAGGCGGCTTGCACCGCGTCCACCAATTCGGCTTTCCAGGCGCCATTGTGCTCGGCGCCGTCGGCCAGGCGTTGGCGCAGGTCTACGGCGTGCAAGGCGCCGGCCGCCACGCTGGGGGTGGCCGCGCGGGTGTCTGCCGAGTCGCTGATGATCTGGCCGTCGCGAATCTCGATGATGCGGTTGGCCCGCGCCGCCACTTCACGGTCGTGAGTAATCAGGATGACCACATGGCCCTGGCTCGCCAGTTCGTCGAGCAAGGCCATGACCTCGGCGCCGCTGTGGCTGTCGAGGGCGCCGGTGGGTTCGTCGGCGAGGATGATATGGCCGCCGTTCATCAGCGCGCGGGCGATGGACACCCGTTGCTGTTGCCCACCGGACAACTGGTGCGGCCGATTGCCGGTGCGCTCGGCCAGGCCCAGGCGGGTGAGCAGGGCGCGTGCGCGGGCATGGCGCTCGGTGGCGCTGATGCCGGCATAGATCGCCGGCATCTCGACGTTTTCCTGGGCAGAGCCTGAGGGAATCAAATGGTAGCCCTGGAACACGAAACCAAAGGCTTCGCGGCGCAGCCAGGCCAATTCGTCGCTGCCCAGGTGGGCGACGTTTTCCCCGGCGAACAGGTAGTCACCCTCGGTGGGGCGGTCGAGGCAGCCGAGGATGTTCATCAGCGTCGATTTGCCCGAGCCCGACGCGCCGACAATGGCGACGAACTCGCCGGCATGGATCGACAGGTCAATGCCACGCAACACATCGACCTGTGGGCTGTCGCCGCCGCCGTAGGATTTGCGCAGGCCTTTGAGTTCAATCAGGGGCGTGGTCAATTCAGCCCCCATGGCTGTCAGCCGGGCCGATCAACAGGTGGTCGCCCTCGTTCAGCCCGCCGAGCACTTCGACGCGCAGGCGGTCGCTGATACCCAGGCGCACTTCGCGGTCTTCGATGGCACCGTTTTTGGCCACCACCCGGGCGATTTGCGCTGCGGAGCCGGGCACACCTTGCAAGGCAGCGACCGGTACGGTGAGGGCATCTTTAACCTGGCTTGCGACGAAAAAGACCTGGGTGGTCATCTCGGCCATCAGCGCGTTGTCGGCGTTGTCTACGTCGAGCAGAACGGTGTACAGCACCACTCGGCCAGTGCCGCTCTTGCTGGTGCTGCTCGGGCTGCCGTTGCTCTGGGTTTCGTTCAAGGGCTTGGGCGGGATCGGCAGGATCTGGCGCACGGTGCTGGTCCAGCGCCGGCTGCCCCCGCTCAGGGTGGTGAAATACGCGCTCATGCCGGGTTTGACATGGCCGATGTCGGCTTCGGAGACTTCCGCCCACACCGTCATGGGCGACAGCTTGGCGATGCGCAGGATCAGCGGGGTTTGCTGTTGCGCGTTGAGGGTCTGGCCGACGCGCGCGTCCACGGCCACCACGGTGCCGGTCATCGGTGCGTAGATGCGTGTGTAGCCCAACTCGGCCTCATCGCTGCGCAGGCTGGCCTGGGCCTGGCGGATCTGTGCCTGGAACATCTCGACCCGGGCCTGGGTCGCGCGCAGTTCAGCCTTGGCAGTCTGCACGTCTTCCTCGCGGGTGGCGTTGCCGGCACTCAGGCGCTGCTGGCGCTGGTACTTCTGGCGGGCCAGTTGGTGCTGGGCTTTCTGCTCCTGCAACTGGGCCTGCAGGTTTTCGATGGCATAGCGGCTGGCGTCGAGCTTGGCTTTTTGCGTGGCAGGATCGATCTCCACCAGCAATTGGCCTTCCTGGACCTGGTCGCCGGCCTCGACGTGGATCTTGCGGATCTGCCCGGAGGCCTGGGCGCCGACGTCCACATAGCGTCGCGGTTGCAGGGTGCCCAGGGCGGTGACGCTGTTTTCGATGTCGGCGCGGGTCACGGTGACGGTGGCCAGGGCATCGCGGCCCGGCGTCAGGCCCTGCCAGGTGGCAAACGCAACGATGGGAATCAGGCACGCCACCACAAGCAGGGCGCGTCGGGCAGGTCGAGGGCGTTTCATGGGTAGCTTCCAGCCAGGAAAGTTCGGGGCGCAGTCGCGCAGAGCTGACAGGTAAACGAGGAAAATGCCCCGGAATTTAGGCTGTTACATAAGTAGTTACAGCTCCAGTGGCGAAAAAAACCGACCGCTGATGAGAGAGTTCTTTAAAAGTAGATGAGAATTACTATAAATTGCACACACTCAAACTGCCATCATCGGTGATGGCAAAACCGCCAATGGTTGAGGGTGCGTCCAGGTAAGGGGATGTGCTCTTGGGTTTTTCGCGAGCAAGCTCGCTCCTACAGGGGGTGGGTGTCGTTTGTAATAAGGCCGTGGGGTCAGGAGTCATGTTGGAAAACTACTATCGCGAGCTGGTGTGTTTCCTCAACGCCAAGCTGGGCAACCGTCAGGTGGCCGAAGATGTGGTGCATGACGCTTATGTGCGGGTGCTCGAGCGCGCAAGCGACACCCCGATCGAACAGCCCCGCGCCTTCCTGTACCGCACCGCCTTGAACCTGGTGATCGACGGTCATCGGCGCAACGCCTTGCGCCAGGTTGAGCCCCTGGAGGTGCTGGACAGCGAAGAACGCTTCGCCGCCTGTTCACCCCACGCCAGCCACGACCAGGGCCAGCGCCTGGAGATGCTCGAACGCGCCTTGGCCGAGCTGCCGGCGGCCTGTCGCGACAGTTTCCTGTTGCGCAAACTCGAAGGCCTGTCCCACCTGCAAATTGCCGAACGCCTGAGCATTTCCCGCAGCCTGGTGGAAAAACATATCGTCAACGCGATGAAGCACTGCCGGGTACGTATGCGCGAGTGGGAAGCGCACTGATCGGCTGTTAGTTAAATTTTATTTCACTGTCCTCGTTTCCTATCAACACACGGCCTGTTGTTCAGGCCATGAAGGTATTCCCGCCCCACCGCCATGGGGCTTATCCAGAGGACACTGGAATGACACAGGCAATTGCTTCGCCCGCGGTTCATGACCTGATCGGGATCGGTTTCGGCCCTTCGAACCTGGCGCTGGCCATCGCCCTGCAGGAGCGTGAAAAGGCCCAGGGCAAGCTGGACGTGCTGTTTCTCGACAAACAAGCCGACTACCGCTGGCACGGCAATACCCTGGTGACCCAGAGCGAACTGCAGATTTCCTTCCTCAAGGACCTGGTGACCCTGCGCAACCCCACCAGCCCGTACTCCTTCGTCAACTACCTCAAGGCCCACGACCGCCTGGTGGACTTCATCAACCTGGGCACCTTCTACCCCTGCCGCATGGAGTACAACGACTACCTGCGCTGGGTGGCGGGGCAGTTCCAGGCCCAGGCCAACTACGGTGAGGAAGTGCTGGCCATCGAGCCGATCCTGCATCAGCAGCAGGTCGAGGCCTTGCGCGTGATCTCCCGCGATGCCCAGGGCGAGCAGCATGTGCGCACCACCCGTTCGGTGGTGGTCAGCGCCGGCGGCACGCCGCGCGTCCCCGATGCGTTCAAGGCGCTCAAGGGCGACAGCCGGGTGTTCCACCATTCCCAATACCTGGAGCGCATGGCCAACCAGCCGTGTGTAGACGGCAAGCCGATGCGCATCGCCGTGATCGGCGGTGGCCAGAGCGCGGCGGAAGCCTTTATCGACCTCAATGACAGCTTCCCGTCGGTGCAGGTCGACATGATCCTGCGCGGCTCGGCGCTCAAACCGGCCGATGACAGCCCGTTCGTCAACGAAGTGTTCTCGCCGGCCTTTACGGACCTGGTATTCCAGCAAGTCGGTGCCGAGCGTGAGCGTTTGGTCGCCGAATACCAGAACACCAACTACTCGGTGGTGGACCTGGACCTGATCGAGCGCATCTACGGGATTTTCTACCGCCAGAAAGTCTCCGGCATCGCCCGCCAGGCGTTCCGTACCCTCACCGTGGTGGAGAAGGCCACCCCTGGCCCGCTGGGCATCGAACTGGCCCTGCGTAATACCGCCACCGGCGAAACCAGCCTCAACCATTACGACGCGGTGATCCTGGCCACCGGCTACGAGCGCCAGATGCACCGTGAACTGCTGGCGCCGCTGGAGGCCTACATGGGCGACTTTGAGGTGGCCCGCGACTACCGCATCGTCACCGACGAACGCTGCAAGGCCGGCATCTACATCCAGGGCTTCAGCCAGGCCAGCCATGGCTTGAGCGATACCTTGCTGTCGGTGCTGCCGATTCGGGCCGATGAGATTGCGGCGTCGTTGTATGCGCTGGACCATCACCGTGGCAAAGCGCGTTCGGTGCAGGACTTGCTGCTGGCAACCGCCAGCTGACCGATCCCCTGTAGGAGCGAGCTTGCTCGCGAAGCACGTCAACGCTAACGCGCCTCTTCTGAATGAACGCGGCGCTCTCGCGCTCTTCGCGAGCAAGCTCGCTCCTACAGACGGCACTTGTGACAAGGTGTGGCTATTGGTACTGTACAAAAAACCAGTATCGGTAGCCCTCCATGCAGTTGATCGAAAAACTCAGCATCCTCGCCGACGCCGCCAAGTACGACGCGTCCTGCGCCAGCAGTGGCGCGCCCAAGCGCAGTTCCGAGGGCAAGGCGGGGCTGGGCTCCACCAATGGCATGGGCATCTGCCATAGTTACACGCCCGATGGCCGTTGCGTGTCGTTGCTCAAGGTGCTGCTCACCAACTTCTGCCTCTACGACTGCCAATACTGCGTCAACCGCCGCTCCAGCGACGTGCCCCGTGCGCGCTTCAGCCCGGAGGAGGTGGTCACCCTGACCCTGGATTTCTACAAGCGCAATTGCGTCAGCGGGCTGTTCCTCAGCTCCGGCATCATCCGTTCGTCGGACTACACCATGGAACAATTGGTGCGGGTCGCCAAGCTGCTGCGCGAAGAGCATGACTTTCGCGGCTATATCCACCTCAAGACCATCCCCGATGCCGACCCGGCCCTGATCGCCGAGGCTGGCCGTTATGCCGATCGCCTCAGCGTGAATATCGAACTGCCCACTGATGCCAGCCTGCAAACCCTGGCGCCCGAGAAGCAGATCGGCTCGATCAAGCAGGCCATGCAGACCATCTACACCGGCGAGCAGACGGTACTCAACGAACCCCGCGCGCCACGTTTCGCCCCGGCCGGGCAGAGCACGCAAATGATCGTCGGTGCCGACGACACCGACGACAGCACCATCCTGCACGGTGCCGAGGCGTTGTACGGCAATTTCAAGCTGCGCCGCGTGTATTACTCGGCATTCAGCCCCATCCCCAACAGTCCGAAAAGCGTACCCTTGGCCGCGCCGCCCTTGATGCGCGAGCACCGCTTGTACCAGGCTGATTTCCTGTTGCGCAGCTACGGTTTCAGCGCCAATGAGCTGTTCGCCGGCCCCGGCCACCTGGCACTGGATATCGACCCCAAGCTGGCCTGGGCCCTGGAGCATCGCGAGGTGTTCCCCCTGGACCTGAACCGCGCCGAGCCTACCCTGATCGCACGTATCCCCGGTATCGGCCTGCGCACCACCCAGCGCCTGGTCGACCTGCGCCGTGAACGCAAGATCCGCTTCGAAGACCTGGCGCGCATGCGCTGCGTGCTGGCCAAGGCCAAGCCGTTTTTCATCACCAGCGACTACCACCCGCAACAGGCCGACAGCACCAGTGTGTTGCTGCGTGAACAACTGCGTGATCGCCCGCAGCCGCAACAGATGGGGCTGTGGGGATGATCAGCCTGGAATGCGACAACCTGTTCAGCACCTGGCGCGAACAGGCACGCTGGTTGCTCAGCCATCAGGTCGACCCCAGCCAGGTCAGCTGGGGCCAGATGCAGGCGGCGGACCTGTTCGCCACCGATGAACCGATCCCGCCGGAGTTGGGGCCGTTTCAGGCGCGCATACCCAAGGCGCTGTTGCAATTACTGGAGTCCGCCGCCTGTTATCACGGTGATCAACGCTGGAGCCTGTTGTATGAAGTGCTGTGGCGGGTCAGCCATGGTGATCGCACGGCCATGCTCGCGGGGGACAAGCTTGGCAGCGAATTGCAGCGGCGCATCAAGCAAGTCAGCCGGGAGGCTCACCACTTGCACGCGTTTGTGCGCTTCATCGCGCTGCCGGCCGGGGCGGGGCCGGAACTGCCGGAGTACGTGGCCTGGCATGAGCCGGCCCATGACATTCTCAAGAGCGCCAGCGAGCATTTTATCGGGCGCATGGGCCGCCATCGCTGGATGATCGCCACGCCCCTGGACGGGGTGTATTACGACGGCGAGCAACTGATTCACCAGCGCCAGTGCCCCGAGGCCTGGCAGCAATTGGCACAGAATGTCGAAGACCCCCACAGCGCCATGTGGTTGACCTACTACAGCCACATCTTCAACCCGGCGCGGTTGAATCCCAAGGTTATGGAAGGGCATTTGCCCAGCCGCTTCTGGAAGAATTTGCCGGAGGGCAAGTTGATTCCGGGGCTGATCAGCGAGGCGCGTACGGGCAAGCAAAAGGATGGGCAGGCGAAGCTGGTGGGGGCCAAGCCAGGCAAAAGAATTGCAAACCCACTCAATGTGGGAGCTGGCTTGCCTGCGATGGCGGTCGACCAGTCAGATGTGGGGTGACTGATGCACCGCTATGTTGATCGTTCCCACGCTCTGCGTGGGAATGCCACCCTGGACGCTCCGCGTCTGCTCTTGAAGTTGTGACGCGGAGCGTCATTGGATGCGTTCCCACGCAGAGCGTGGGAACGAGCTACACAAACCAACTGGATCAGGCCAGTTCGGTCGCAGTGTTCTTGACCACCGCCAACTCCGGATGCGCCACCAACTTATCAATGTGCAACTCATCATTGTTCAACCAGGTCTCGGTCAGCACCCGGTAATGCTCCATGTCGCGGCAACGCATGCGCAGGCTGTAATCGAACGGCCCGCTGATCAACTGGCATTCGAACACCTGCGGGCAGGCTTTCACGCAGGCTTCGAACGCCTTTTGCGCCGAGCGCCCGCTTTGGTTGGACAAGGCCACCAGCACCAGCAGCGACAGCCCCGGTGAGACCATCTGCACATCGATGATCGCCCCATACCCACGGATCACCCCGCGTCGCTCCAGCTTGCGCACCCGCTCCAGGCAGGGCCGGGGGGTGAGGTGCACCAATGACGAGAGCTTTTCGTAGGTGATACGCCCCTGATGCCTGAGTACGTCGATGATCGCTTCGTCGATGCGATCCAGCGTAGGGGAAGAATGGGGTCCGTTGGCCTTGGTATCCATGAGTTCACTTCAAACGGTTGGAAAGAAATTGCTGCAAGCGTTCGCTGGTGGGATGGTCGAGGATCTCGGCGCCGCCGTGTTCCTCGACTCGGCCCTGGTGCAGGAACAGCACTTGGCTGGACACCTGGCGGGCAAAGCCCATTTCGTGGGTGACCATCAGCATGGTACGACCTTCCTCGGCCAACGTCTGTATGACTTTAAGCACTTCTCCTACAAGTTCTGGGTCCAGGGCCGAGGTGGGTTCATCGAACAGGATAATCTCCGGCTCCATCGCCAGCGCCCGCGCAATGGCCACGCGCTGCTGCTGGCCGCCGGACAGGAACGCCGGGTATTGGTCCGCCACGCGGCTGGGCAGGCCGACCTTGTCCAGGTACAGCCGCGCACGTTTCTCGGCTTCGGCGGCGCTCACGTTCAGCACCCGGCGCGGGGCCATGGTGATGTTTTCCAGCACGGTCATGTGGCTCCACAGGTTGAAATGCTGGAACACCATGGCCAGGCGCGTGCGCAGGTTTTGCAGTTGCGCCTGGTGCGGTGCGCGAGTGCCGGCGCGGCCTGGCTGCATTTCGATGCTGATGCCGTCCAGGGTGATCACCCCGGCGTCGGGCTGTTCCAGAAAGTTGATGCACCGCAGCATCGTGCTTTTGCCCGAGCCGCTGGCGCCGATCAGGCTGATCACATCGCCCTGGCGGGCATTGAGGGACACGCCCTTGAGCACTTCGTGTTCACCGTAGCGTTTATGGATGCCTTCGACTTGCAGCTTGATGGCCGCCGTGGCGGTTTTGCTGACGGGTACATCTATTGGATAAGCGGCCAGGGCCTGCGCGGACTGATTCATGGGTTAGCCTCGGGTAGGAACAAGAAAGCGCATCCAGCGACGTTCGGCCAGCCTGAACAGGCCCACCAGTGCAAAGGACAGCAGCATGTAGAGCAGGGCGGCGATGCCGAAGGCCTGGAAGGTCAGGAACGTTTCGGCATTCGCATCGCGGGCGACCTTGAGGATGTCGGCGACGGTGGCCGTAAACGCCAGCGACGTGGCGTGCAGCATCAGGATCATTTCATTGCTGTAGGCCGGCAGGGCGCGACGCAAGGCGGCGGGCACGATCACAAACAGGTTCAGCCGCCAGCCGTGCAAGCCATAGGCGCGTGCCGCTTCGATCTCGCCATGGGGAATGTTGCGGATCGCCCCGGCGAAGATTTCCACGGTGTAGGCGCAAGTGTTGAGTACAAACGCCAACAGCGTGCAGTTCAGCGCATTGCGAAAAAACTGGTTGAGCAAGGCGTTGTCTTGCACCACTTCCAGGCTATACAGCCCGGTGTAGCAAATCAGCAGTTGGATATACAGCGGCGTGCCACGGAACAGGTAGGTGTAGACCTCCACCGGCCAGCGCAGCCAGAAGTGCTCTGACACGCGTGCCAGCGCCAGGGGGATCGACAGGCCAAAGCCCAGCACCACCGAGATAATGAACAGCCACAAGGTCATGGCGACACCGGAGAGGCCGCTGCCATCGCTGAACAGGTAGGCCAGGCCGTATTGCTGGAACAGTTCGATCATCGCGCCATCCCCTTGATGCCCAGGTTGTAGCGCCGTTCCAGGCGCTTGAAGATGCGGTTGGAGAGGGTGGTAATCACCAGGTACACCAGGCCCGCGAGGATCAGGAAGTACAGCGGCTCGCTGGTGGATTTGCCGGCGTTTTGCGCGGCCTTGACCAGGTCTGACAGGCCGATGATCGACACCAGCGCCGTGGACTTGAGCAGCACCAGCCAGTTATTGCCCAGACCCGGCAGGGCAAAGCGCATCAGTTGCGGGAACAGCACCAGGTGAAAGCGCTGCCAGCGGCTCAGGCCGTAGGCGGTGGCGGCTTCCAGTTGGCCTGCCGGCACATTGAGGATCGCGCCCCGGAAGTTCTCGGTGAAATATGCACCGTAGATAAACCCCAGGGTGATCACCCCGGCGGTAAACGGGTCGATTTCAACGTAGTCCCAGCCGAACGCTTCGGTCAGATCGTTGAGCCACAGTTGCAGGCTGTAGAAGATCAGCAGGATCAGCACCAGGTCCGGCACGCTGCGAATCAACGTGGTGTAGAGCGTGGCCGGCACGCGCAGCCATTTGGCGCTGGAGAGTTTGGCGCCAGCGGCGACCAGGCCCAGGGTAAGGCTCAGGGCCAGGGCGAGGAACGCCAGCTTGAGCGTCATCCAGGCACCCTGGGCCAGCATGGGGCCGTAGCCTTGCAGGTTGAGGAGGTCGTTCATGGAAAGGAGATCTCTTTATATGTAGGAGCGAGCTTGCTCGCGAAAAACTCAAGGGCGGCGCGTTCATGCTGGTTTAACGCGTTATCGTTGACGATTTTCGCGAGCAAGCTCGCTCCTACAGGGGGTTTTGCTAGCGCGGGTATTACTCGTTGTAGATGTCCTGATCGCCAAAGTATTTCTTCTGGATCTGGGCGTAGGTGCCATCGGCCTGGACGGCGGCGATGCCCTTGTTGATCAGCTCACGCAATGCCTGGTCGTTCTTGCGCAGGCCCATGGCGATGTCCAGGGGCAGGGTCGGGTCCTTGAAGGCCGGGCCGGTCTTGAAGTCGGCGCCTTCGGGTTTGGACAGGAAGTTGAGCTGGGCTTCGAGCTTGTCGGTCAGGGTGGCGTCGAGGCGGCCATTCTGCAGGTCGGCGTAGTTCTGCTCCTGAGACTGGTACGCCTTGATCTGTGCACCGAGCTTGGCCAGGTGCGCGCGGGCATAGGCTTCCTGCAACGAGCCTTGCAGCACGCCAACTTGCTTGCCGTTCAGCGATTCGGGGGTATCACCGAAGGTGGCGTTTTTGCGGGTGATCACCGAGGTGGGGCTGAGGAACAGGCGGTCGGTGAAGTCGATGACTTTCTCGCGGGCCGGGGTCACGGCCATGGAGGACATGATCGCGTCGAACTTGCGCGCCCGCAGGGCCGGGATCATGCCGTCAAATTCGTTGTGCACCCAGGTGCATTTCACTTCGAGCTTGGCGCAGATGGCGTTGCCCAATTCGATATCGAAACCTTGCAGGCTACCGTCGGCGGCGACGGATTCGAAGGGCGGGTATTCGGGGAACACGCCAAACCGGATTTCTTTCCAGTCCTGGGCGTGGGCAGCAGTGGCGCACAGTGGCAACAGCAACGCAGCGAAGAGTGATCGCAGAGGAGTCATGTGTCGGTCCCTATATTTTGTAATTGATGTCAGGGGCAGTGAATAACTGGGAGCAGAGAATGCTTCATGATGGTGCGTTTTTTGTGTCGTTTACCCCCTGCGCAAAGCGCAAATTGCGCTGTTAAAACAAGCAATGCAGCGGAATCGGCTGCGGCACCGGCAAAATCGGCTTTAAGCCCATCAAAATCTGGCCTGCCCTGGGCGCAAAGCGGCAGGCCAGAGCGGTTTCAGGCGCGCTTTTTGTGCTGTACAACCGGTTGCTGGGCCAGGCGTGCAAACAGGTCTTTCGGGTCGGCCAGGTCTGGCACCAGTTCCAGCTCGCTGCCCACATCCAGCGCCTTGGCCACGTCCAGTACGTAGCGCAGGGCCGAGTAGTCTTCGATGGCAAAACCCACCGAGTCGAACAGGGTGATTTGGCGGTCATTCTCGCGGCCGGGCTGTTGGCCATTGATCACTTGCCACAGCTCGGTGACCGGCGAATCTTCGGGCATATGCTGGATTTCGCCTTCGATGCGGCTTTGCGGTTCGTACTCGACGATCACCCGGGCGCGCTCGACGATACGGCGGTCCAGCTCGGTCTTGCCCGGGCAGTCACCGCCCACGGCATTGAGGTGCATGCCCGGCTCGATCATTTCGTCCGTCAGGATGGTGGCGTAGGCTTTGTCGGCCGTAACGGTGGTGACAATGTCCGCGCCTTTGACCGCCTCGGCGACGCTGGCGGCCAGGATCACCTTGATCGCCGGGAACGCCTTGAGGTTGGCGGCGAGCTTGGCGGTGGCCTGGGGGTCGATGTCGAACAGGCGGATTTCCGTAATGCCGAGCATGGCGTGGAAGGCAAGGGCCTGGAATTCGCTTTGGCAGCCGTTGCCGATCAGCGCCATGCTGCGGCTGTTGGCGCGGGCCAGGTAACGGGCGACCAGGGCCGAGGTGGCAGCGGTGCGGATCGCGGTGGTGAGGGTCATTTCCGCCAGCAGCACCGGTTTGCCGGTGTCGACGTCGCCCAAGGCACCGAACGCCATCACGGTGAGCATGCCGGCCAGGGTGTTTTTCGGGTGGCCGTTGACGTACTTGAAGGCGTACAGCGAGGCGTCGGACACCGGCATCAGCTCGATCACGCCATCCGGTGAATGGTTGGCCAGGCGCGCGCATTTTTCGAAATCCTGCCAACGCAGGTAGTCGGCGCGAATGTAGTCGGCCATCTCGGTGATGCAGGTTTGCAGGCCTTTTTGCGAAACCAGGTAGCTGAGGTCGTTGACGTCGATATAACGGGTCATGGCAAGACTCCTTATTGAAATGAGGGACGGGCCGGCAGATGCACTTCGGCCAGCATGCAGCGGGCACTGCCGCCGCCGATGCGTTCGATGTTGTCGATATTCACCACCACCGGCCGCGTATGGCGCTCCACGTGCTGGCGCTGCGCCGGCTGCAGGGCGCCCCAGGCGCTGGCGGACATCACCAGCAACGGCTGGCCGTCCCGGTCGTGGACCTCCAGCATGTTGCCGGCGAAGGCTTCCAGCTGGTCGAAGTCCAGGCTGAGGATGTCCTTGCCGGTGTCACGCAGGGAGCGTTCCAGGGCCAGGCGCTCGCTGTCGTCGGGCAGGGCTTGCAGGCACACCACCGCGAGGTCGCGGCCAACGCTCATCATCACGTTGCTGTGGTAGATCGGTGCCTGGTGGCGGTCCAGGGCGTGGAACACGCAGAGTTGGTAGTCGAGGCGTTCAGCAAACTGGCGCAGCGCCGCGTGGTGGGTGCGCCCCGAATGGCAGGCGTAGCTGATGCGGTGCTGGCGGTCGAGCACCATGCTGCCGGTACCTTCCAGGAAGATGTTCTGTTGTTCCAGGTGGCTGAGGTCGATGGTGGTGTTGATCGCAAAGCGTTGCTCCAGGACTTGCAGCACGCCCTTGTTGCGCTCCAGTCGGCGGTTCTGGCCCTCCATGGGGTAGAGCACCAGGCTGCCGTCGGCATGGCTGCTCCACCAGTTGTTGGGGAAGATCGAGTCGGGCGTGTGGGGCGCCGGCGTGTCCTGCACCACCAGTACCTCCACGCCGTGCTGGCGCAGGGTGTCGACATAACCGTCGAACTCCTCCAGTGCTTTGTGCTGTGCGCTGAGCGGGTCCAGCGGCGGGCGTTGGAAGCGGTTGTTGATCGCGGTATCCGGGTTGAAGGCAAAGCGCGCCGGGCGGATCATCAGGACGGTGTTGGTGGTTTGCATGGGGGCACGGGTCCGTGGTGGATCTTGTACCGCTATTTTGTGCGTTGTGAGGAAAGGATCCCGGCTGAAACAGCGGGGTGGCTCAGCCAAGAAAGCTGAAAACGGGAGTGGCGCAGCCGAATCGGCTGCCGGCTTGAAATGCGATCAAAGGGTGGGAGCTGGCTTGCCTGCGATAGCGGTGTGTCAGCCCCATTTATCTGGCTGACACACCGCTATCGCAGGCAAGCCAGCTCCCACATTGGTATTGTGGTGATTGTTATCGTTGTGTCCGCCAGGAGGAACCATGTCTACCGCTGTTCGCCTTGCCCAACCTTCAGATGCCGAGGGCATCAGCCAAGTCATCCTGGCTGCGCTGCACAGCAGCAACGCACGGGATTACCCCGCGGATGTGATTGCGCGGGTTGCCAGCAACTTCACCCCCGACGCTGTGCTGGCGTTGCTCCAGCGGCGGGTGGTGTTAGTGGCAACTCAGGCTCAACTGATCGTCGCGACGGCCGCACTGGATGGCAATGTGGTGCGCTCGGTGTTCGTCAACCCAGCGCTGCAAGGGCAGGGTATTGGCCGATTGTTGATGATCGAGATCGAACTGCGTGCCCGTGAAGCCGGCGTGACGGTCTTGAGCGTGCCGTCCTCGCTGACGGCGCAAGCCTTCTACGCCAAGTTGGGTTTTCACAACGTGCGCGACGTGTACCACGGCAACGAGCGCACGCTGGTGATGGAAAAGGCGCTGTTGTCCCGCCACCCCATCGGGCCGTATCGCGACCGTCAACACCGTGCCCAGGTCATCGAGTTATGGCAGCAGGCGTTTGGCTATGACACGGCCCATAACCTGCCGAGCCTGGCGATTGATAAGAAACTGGCGGTCAATGACGGGTTGTTCTTTGTCGCCACTGACAACAAAGCCGTGATCGGTACCATCCTCGCTGGCTATGACGGCCATCGTGGCTGGTTGTATTCGGTGGCGGTACATGCCGACTATCGGCGCCATGGCCTGGGATCGTCGTTGGTGCGCTATGCCGAACAGGCGTTGACGGCGCTGGGTTGCATGAAGATCAACCTGCAGATCACCGGCGGCAATGACGCGGTGGTGGGGTTTTATGAGGCGCTGGGGTATGGGGTGGAGCCGAGGATCAGTATGGGCAAGAGGATCGTTGAGTGTATTCCAGGACAAAGTAGATGACCGACAGCAATCTGATCATCCGTCTAACCTTTAAGGCTTACGCTTATTTTTTTTTCCGCTTCGCGGTATAGCCTTTCATTGCCGCAAAAGCATTCGCCAAGTTCAGAAACAGGATCTTGTCGTCAATGTCCCCTTCGACATCGCCGTCACCGTCGGCATCCCCCGGGCTTGAGGAACGGTCATAAAAACCATTTTTTTCGCTGGAGCTGGCATACACCAGAAGCGGGTCGGGATCGTTGGGGGCATTCAGTACTTCCATCAATATTTCTTTGCTTGCGTCACCTTCGAAGTCATTTGTCGTGAGGTGAATAATAAAGCTGCCCATGAGGTATCTCCTTGAGGTTTGGTGAGAATCCAGCCTCTGCATTTATAATCTCGATCCCTGGGCATCTCTACTGTCAAACTTGACAGGGTGGATGTATTTACAGTTGATCGTTCCCACGCTCTTGAAGGCGCAGAAACCAGTGTGGGAGCTGGCGTTTATGGCTGTTAGACCTTGACGATCCAACCCGCTGGCGCTTCCACGTCACCGGTCTGTACACCGGTCAGCTCTTTGTAGAGCTTCTGGGTGATCGGGCCGACTTCGGTCTCGCTGTGGAACACGTGCAGCTTGCCGTTGTACTGGATGCCGCCGATCGGCGAGATCACGGCAGCGGTACCGCAGGCGCCGGCTTCCTTGAATTGGTCCAGCTTGTCGATGAACACTTCGCCCTCGACCACTTCCAGGCCCAGGCGGGTCTGGGCCAGTTCGATCAGCGACAGGCGGGTGATGCCTGGCAATACCGAAGGCGACTTCGGTGTGATGAACTGGTTGTCGTGGGTGATCCCGAAGAAGTTGGCCGAGCCGACTTCTTCGATTTTCGAATGGGTCATCGGGTCCAGGTAGATCGCGTCGGCGAAGCCGGATTTCTTCGCTTCTGAACCTGGCATCAGGCTGGCGGCGTAGTTGCCACCGACCTTGGCGGCACCGGTGCCTTGCGGCGCGGCGCGGTCGTAGCCGGAGATCTGGAAGTTGTGCGGCACCAGGCCGCCCTTGAAGTAGGCACCGACCGGGATGCAGAACACCGAGAAGATGAATTCCGGCGCGGTACGCACGCCGATGTTGTCACCGGTGCCGATCACGAACGGGCGCAGGTACAGCGCGCCGCCACTGCCGTACGGCGGGATGAAGCGCTCGTTGGCCTGGACCACTTGCTTGCACGCCTCGATGAACGCGTCGGTCGGCACTTGTGGCATCAGTAGGCGGCCACAGCTGCGCTGCATGCGGGCGGCGTTCTGGTCCGGGCGGAACAGGTTGATCGAACCGTCCTTGCAGCGGTAGGCCTTCAGGCCCTCGAAGCATTGCTGGCCATAATGCAGGGCAGTGGAGCCCTCGCTGATGTGCAGCACGTTGTCGTCGGTCAGGGTGCCTGCTTGCCATTCGCCGTTTTTCCAGACCTGGAGAAACCGCTTGTCGGTCTTGATGTAGTCAAAACCCAGCTTGTCCCAATTGATGCTCTCGTTACCCATGACACCCTCTATCTCTGGTCAAGTCGGTTTTTTTCCTGGATGGGCGCAACAATACTGCATTCACAGGGCTGTTCGCATCCCCTGTAGGAGCGAGCTTGCTCGCGAAGAACGCAAGGACGCCGCGTTTAACCGGGTGGCCCGCGTTATCGTTGGCGATTTTCGCGAGCAAGCTCGCTCCTACAGGGGTTGTGGTTTTAAAGGTGCAACGCGTGGCCCAACGCCCGTAGCGCGGCTTCCTGCACCGCTTCACCCAGGGTCGGGTGGGCATGGATGGTGCCGGCCACGTCTTCCAGGCGCGCGCCCATTTCCAGGCTCAGGCCGAACGCGGTCGATAGCTCGGACACCCCAGCCCCCACGGCTTGCCAGCCCACAATCAGGTGATTGTCACGCCGCGCCACCACCCGCACGAAGCCGGCCTTGGACTCCAGCGTCATGGCCCGACCATTGGCGGCGAACGGGAAGCTCGACACGATGCAATCCAGGCCGGCCGCCTTGGCCTCGTCCGGGGTCTGGCCGACCACCACCAGTTCCGGGTCGGTAAAGCACACCGCGGGTATTGCCGCCGGGTTGAATTCGCGGGCTTTGCCGCTGATCAGTTCGGCAACCATTTCGCCCTGGGCCATGGCCCGGTGCGCCAGCATCGGCTCGCCACTGAGGTCGCCAATGGCATAGACGTTGCGCATGCTGGTCTGGCAGCGGCTGTCGATCTTGATCGCCGCGCCGTTCATGTCCAGGTTCAGCGCTTCGAGGTTCCAGCCTTGGGTGTTGGGTTTGCGCCCCACGGCCACCAGCACTTGGTCGGTGTCCAGCGCCAAGGTGTCGCCGTTGGGCGCGCGCACTTGCAGTTTGCCGTCGGTAAAACCGGTGACGCTGTGTTCCAGGTACAGCTTCACGCCGAGTTTTTTCAGGGATTCAGCCACCGGCAGGGTCAGCTCGGCGTCGTAGGCCGGCAGGATGTGGGCCTGGGCCTCGACCACACTGACCTCGGCACCGAGCTTGCGGTAGGCGATACCCAGTTCCAGGCCGATATAACCACCGCCCACCACGATCAGGCGCTTGGGTACGCGGGTCGGTGCCAGGGCTTCGGTGGAGGAAATGATCGGCCCGCCAATCGGCAGCATCGGTAGGTTGACGCTTTTCGAGCCAGTGGCCAACAACAGGTGTTCGCACTGAATGCGCTGCTCGCCCACCTCGACGGTCTTGCCGTCGATGACCTTGGCCCAGCCATGGACCACCTGCACCTTGTGCTTTTTCAGCAGCGCGGCGACGCCGGTGGTCAGGCGGTCGACGATACCGTCTTTCCATTCCACGCTCTTGCGGATGTCCAGGGTCGGTACGTCCACTTCAATGCCCAGTTGCGAGCCCTGGCTATGGTGCACGGTTTGCTGGAACTGCTCGGCCACATGGATCAGCGCCTTGGAGGGAATGCAGCCGATGTTCAGGCAGGTGCCGCCCAGTGCCTGGCCTTCCACCAGGATGGTTGGGATGCCCAGTTGGCCTGCGCGAATCGCCGCCACATAACCGCCGGGACCGCCGCCGATAATCAGCAGCGTGGTGTGCAATGTCTGAGTCATGCCCTTACTCCAGGAACAGGCTGGCGGGTTGTTCGAGCAGGCCGCGAATGGCCTGGATGAATTGCGCCGCGTCCATGCCATCGACCACACGGTGATCGAAGGAGCTGGAGAGGTTCATCATCTTGCGCACCACGATCTGGCCCTTGATCACCATCGGCCGCTCAACGATGCGGTTGACGCCGACGATGGCCACTTCCGGCAGGTTCAGCACCGGCGTGCTGACGATGCCGCCCAGAGCGCCAAGGCTGGTCAGGGTGATGCTCGAACCGGACAGCTCTTCACGGCTGGCCTTGCCTGTACGTGCGGCATTGGCCAAACGTGCGATTTCTTCGGCAGTGCCCCACAGGCTGCGGGCTTCGGCGTGGCGCACCACTGGCACCATCAGGCCCACGTCGCTTTGGGTGGCGACACCCACGTGCACGGCGCCAAGGCGCGTGATGACTTGGGCTTCGTCGTCGTAGCGAGCGTTGATCTGCGGGAAGTCGCGCAAGGCGACAACCATGGCCCGTACGATAAACGGCAGCAGGGTCAGCTTGCCGCGTGTCGCCCCGTGCTTCTCGTTAAGGTGCACGCGCAACTCGTCGAGGGCGGTGACGTCGATCTCTTCCACGTAGCTGAAATGCGCGGCGCGGCGCGTGGCGTCCTGCATGCGCTGGGCGATCTTGCGGCGCATGCCGATCACCGGGATCTGGTGTTCGTCAGTGCGCTCGGCATACGGGTTGGCGGCGCTGGCGCCCGTTGCCGGGCCCTGGCGCAAATAAGCCTCCAGGTCTTCATGCAGAATCCGCCCCGCAGGCCCTGTGCCCTGGACCAGGCGCAGTTGAATCCCGGCATCCAGCGCGTGTTTGCGCACGGCAGGCGAGGCCAATGGGCGTTCGCTGGCTTCGCGGGCCACGGGGGCTTGCGGTGCTTTCACTACTGCTGCGGGCTTGCTTTCTACCGGCGCCTGTACCGGTTTGGCTTCGGCCACAGCAGGCGCGGCTTTCGCAGGTTCGGCAACCACCGGCACATCCTTGGTATTGCCTGCGCCTTCCACTTCAATGCTGATCAAAATACTGCCCACTGCCATGACCTCACCCGGCTCGCCGGCGAGGGAAATCACCTTGCCGTGGACCGGCGAGGGAATATCCACCATCGCCTTGTCGGTCATCACATCCGCCAGCACCTGGTCTTCAACGACCAGGTCGCCGACCTTTACATGCCATACCGACAATTCAACTTCCGCGATGCCTTCGCCAATGTCCGGCATCTTGATAACGTGCGTGCCCATTCAGACCTCCATGACCCGTTTCAACGCCGCGCCCACTCGGGACGGCCCTGGGAAATACGCCCACTCCTGCGCGTGCGGGTAGGGGGTGTCCCAACCGGTGACGCGTTCGATCGGCGCTTCCAGGTGGTGGAAGCAATGCTCTTGCACCAGCGAGACCAGCTCGGCACCAAAGCCGCAGGTGCGCGTGGCTTCATGCACCACCACGCAACGGCCGGTCTTTTTCACCGAATTGACGATGGTCTCCAGGTCCAGGGGCCACAGGCTGCGCAGGTCGATGACCTCGGCGTCGATGCCGGTTTCTTCGGCGGCAACTTGCGACACATACACGGTGGTGCCATAGGTCAGCACGGTCACGGCCGAGCCTGGGCGCACGATGGCGGCCACGTCCAGGGGCACGGTGTAGTAACCGTCCGGCACCTGGGCTTGGGGGTGTTTGGACCACGGCGTTACCGGGCGGTCGTGGTGGCCGTCGAACGGGCCGTTATACAGGCGCTTGGGTTCGAGGAAGATCACCGGGTCATCGTTTTCGATGGAGGCAATCAGCAGGCCCTTGGCGTCATAGGGGTTGGACGGCATCACCGTGCGCAGGCCGCACACTTGCGTGAACACCGCTTCGATACTCTGGCTGTGAGTCTGGCCGCCGTAGATGCCGCCGCCGCAGGGCATGCGCATGGTCAGTGGTGCGGTGAATTGGCCGGCCGAGCGATAACGCAGGCGCGCCGCCTCGGAAATGATCTGGTCGGTGGCGGGGTAGACGTAGTCGGCGAACTGGATTTCCGCCACTGGGCGCAAGCCATAGGCGCCCATGCCCACGGCCACGCCGACGATGCCGCTTTCCGAGATGGGGGCGTCGAACACCCGTGAGCTGCCGTACTTGGTCTGCAAGCCTTCGGTGCAACGGAACACGCCGCCGAAGTACCCGACGTCCTGGCCGAACACCACCACGTTGTCGTCACGCTCAAGCATCACATCCATGGCCGAGCGCAGGGCCTGGATCATGGTCATGGTGGTGGTGGTCATGGCGGTTTCCAGTTCGATACTGTTGTTGTGGTCGTTCATGTCACACCCCCAGCTCTTGACGCTGGCGCTTCAAGTGCTCCGGCATCTCTTTATAGACATCCTCGAACATGGTCGCGGCGCTTGGAATCTGGCCACCGGCCAGGGTGCCGTACTGTTCGGCTTCCTTCTGCGCCTTGACTACTTCGGCTTCAAGCTCGGCACTGACCGCCGCGTGTTCCTCTTCGGACCACTGGCCAATCTTGATCAGGTGCTGCTTGAGGCGGGCAATCGGGTCGCCCAGGGGGAAGTGGCTCCAGTCGTCGGCGGGACGGTACTTGGACGGGTCATCGGAGGTGGAGTGTGGGCCGGCGCGGTAGGTGACCCACTCGATCAGGGTGGGCCCCAGGTTGCGCCGCGCATGCTCGGCAGCCCAGGCCGAGGCGGCGTATACGGCAATAAAGTCGTTGCCGTCCACGCGCAGGGAAGCGATGCCGCAACCGACGCCACGTCCGGCGAAGGTGGTGGCTTCACCGCCAGCGATGGCCTGGAAGGTGGAAATTGCCCACTGGTTGTTGACCACATTGAGGATCACCGGCGCGCGGTACACGTGGGCGAACGTGAGGGCGGTGTGAAAGTCCGATTCCGCGGTGGCGCCGTCGCCGATCCAGGCCGAGGCGATCTTGGTATCGCCCTTGATCGCCGAGGCCATGCCCCAGCCCACGCCCTGGACGAATTGGGTGGCAAGGTTGCCGGAAATGGTGAAGAAGCCCGCCTCCTTGACCGAATACATGATTGGCAACTGGCGGCCCTTGAGCGGGTCGCGCTCGTTGGACAGCAGTTGGCAGATCAGGTCTACCAGCGGCACCTCGCGGGCCATCAGGATGCTTTGCTGGCGGTAGGTGGGGAAGCACATGTCGTCGATGTTCAAGGCCAGGGCCTGGGCGCTGCCGATGGCTTCTTCGCCAAGGCTTTGCATGTAGAACGACATTTTTTTCTGACGCTGGGCGACCACCATGCGGTTGTCGAAGATGCGCGTCTTGAGCATGGCGCGCATGCCGCGGCGCATGATCTCGGTGGAGACACCCTCGGCCCACGGCCCGAGCGCCTGGCCCTGGTCGTCGAGCACGCGGATCAGGCCCTTGGCCAGGTCGGCGGTGTCGGCCGGTTCTACGTCGATGGCGGGTTTGCGTACCAGGCCGGCGTCGGTCAAACGCAGGTAGGTGAAGTCGGTCTTGCAGCCTGGGCGGCCCGAGGGTTCGGGAACGTGCAGGCGCAGCGGTGCATACGGCTGGGTCATGGCTTTCTACGCTCTATCTTGTGAATTTCTTGTAGTGGGCGCGCTAGCTGACAGTCAGTCTTCGGGTAGAAGAAATCTTGTCCTACAACAATCATAGGCGTGGCGTAGAAGAATATTTATCTCTGTTTCATTGCGTCGTCGGCCATTTGCGGATAAAAAAACTGCATAAACATAATAAACAGGTGATTTTGTCTCATGCGCAAACTGGACCGTACCGATATCGGCATTCTCAACGCCCTGCAGGAGAATGCGCGGATCACCAATGCCGACCTGGCCCGCTCGGTCAACCTATCGCCCACACCGTGTTTCAACCGGGTCAAGGCGATGGAAGAACTGGGGTTGATTCGGGAGCAGGTCACGCTGCTGGATGCTGATTTGCTGGGGCTGCACGTGAATGTGTTCATCCATGTGAGCCTGGAGAAACAGAACGAGCTGGCGCTGCAGCAATTTGAAGGGGCGATCTCGGACCGGCCGGAGGTGATGGAGTGTTACCTGATGGCCGGAGATCCGGACTATTTGATTCGCGTGTTGGTGCCCACGATTCAGTCGCTGGAGCGTTTCATGATGGATTTTTTGACCAAGGTGCCGGGGGTGGCGAACATTCGCTCCAGCTTTGCCTTGAAGCAGGTGCGCTACAAAACCGCATTGCCATTGCCAGCCAACGGCATCAGCCTGGGTTCCTGATTCAATACGGGGCAAAATGTGGGGCTTGCCTGCGTGCCAGCTGACGTCAATCTACCTGACACTCCACGATCCAACTGTGGGAGCTGGCTTGCCTGCGATGACGGCCTGCCAGCCTACACCTATGTACCTGACACCCCCGCAATCCAACTGTGGGAGCGGGCTTGCTCGCGAAGGCGGTCTGACAGTCAACACAGTTGGATTGTGTACATAGCCATTGCTGCGGTAACGGCCACTTAGGGTTCCGCTCTGACAGCGGGTCACTTTTGGAAAAGAGCCCCAAAAGTAACCAAAAGGGCTCTTGCCCCACCACTCGGCACCTCGCTTGGGCTCGGTGTGCCCGTAATCCGCCAGTGATTTGGGGGGCCGCCGCCACGCGCCATCCATGGCGCGGGGCGGCTAAACCGGCATCCCTGCCGGTTTACCCCCCAAATCCCTGTCGAATTCCGGCCAGCGTGGTTTGACGGGGCGCCTAAGATCAAGATCAAAAGCAGAGCAAGAGCAAGAGCGACTCGCTTCGCATCGTGGTTACCGTTGATCGCTACAACGCTGTGCTTCTAGAGTTGGTTGAGGGGGATTTTCAGGTAGGTCACGCCGTTCTCTTCTGCCGGCGGCATATTTCCCGCTCGCACATTTACCTGTATCGCCGGCAGCAACAAGGTCGGCATCCCCAACCCTGCATCGCGCTGGGTGCGCATCTGGACAAACGCCGCTTCATCCACGCCATCATGCACATGAATATTCCCCGCCCGTTGTTCCGCCACGGTGGTCTGGCACTTCGCCTCTCGACCTTCGGGTGGGTAGTCATGGCACACGTACAGCTTGGTGTCTGAAGGGAACGCCAGCAGCTTGCGCATCGACGCGTACAACTGCCGTGCGTCACCACCAGGGAAATCGCAACGGGCGGTGCCGACGTCGGGCATGAACAGGGTGTCGCCCACCAGGATCAAGCGGCCGTCGATCAGATAGGCCATGTCGGCGGGGGTGTGTCCGGGTACGTGCAGTGCCTGGGCCTTCAAGTTGCCGATGTGAAAGATTTCATCCGGCGCAAACAGGTGATCGAACTGCGAGCCGTCCACGCGAAATTCCGGCTCCAGGTTGAACAGGTTCTTGAACACTCCCTGCACCTTGCTGATGGATTCGCCGATCGCGATCTTGCCGCCCAGGGTGCGGCGCAGGTAGGGCGCGGCGGACAGGTGGTCAGCATGGGCGTGGGTTTCCAGCAGCCACTTCACGTGCAGGCCATGCTCGCGCACAAAGGCAATCACCTTGTCGGCTTGCGCCGTGTCGGTGCGCCCGGACGCCGGGTCGTAATTGAGCACCGAGTCGACAATGGCGCAAGGGCCGCCATCGGCTTCATAGACGACATAGGTGTAGGTCGACGATGCGTCATCCAGAAAGGCTTGAATCAACGCTGGCATGGCGGCCGCCTCTGTTAGGAAAAAGTGTTGAAGAAAAAAGTGGTTACAATCAGTTTACGTTTACACATAATGTTTTGAGCTTAAGTGACATAAAGGACCCGAGGCAAATGGAATCTACGTTGAGTGAGGGCGAGGTCGCCCAGTTGCGTGCATCGGCGTCCAAGGCCTGTGCCTTGCTCAAGGCTCTGGCCAATGAAGACCGCTTGTTGATCCTGTGCCAGTTGACCCAGGGCGAGCGCAACGTCGGTGAGCTGGAAGCCCTGACCGGCGTACGCCAGCCCACCCTGTCACAACAGTTGGGCATCTTGCGCGATGAAGGGTTGGTCGCCACCCGTCGGGAAGGCAAATACATTTTCTACGGGCTGGCCAGCCACGAAGTGATTCAAGTGATGAAGACCCTGTCCGGGCTGTATTGCGGCGCGGTCATAAAAAGCTGGGCGTGACGCCATCCGGCAGCGACCCTTGTGTGCATTGACTCAAAAAGGCAGTAGACAATGACCGAACAACACTGGGGACCCACCATCAGTGGCGATATCGTAGTCATCGGCGGCGGCTCGGCAGGCATCGGCCTGCTGGCCAGCCTGCTCAAGCGTGACCCGCACCTGAACATCACCCTCATCGAACCTAACGACTACCACTGCTACCAGCCGGCCTGGACCCTGGTCGGCGGCGGCGCCTACGACCTGCACAAGACCCGCAGGCCCCTGGCCGACGTGCTACCCAATGGCGTCAGCTGGGTGCAGGCCGCCGTCAGCGAAGTGCTGCCCGATGAAAGCACCCTGGTGCTCGACAGTGGCCAGCGCGTCACCTGGAAGAACCTCATCGTCTGCCCCGGCCTGCGCCTGGCCTGGGAAAAAATCGAAGGCCTGCAAGACACCCTGGGCCAACACGGCGTCACTTCCAACTACGGCTATGAGCACGCCGCCTACACCTGGCAGTTGGTGCAGCAGCTCAAGGGCGGCAAGGCGTTGTTCACCCAGCCGGCCATGCCGATCAAATGCGCCGGCGCGCCGCAAAAAGCCATGTACCTGTCCTGCGACCACTGGCTCAAGCAGGGCAACCTCAAACACATCGACGTCGAATTCAACCTGGCCGGCGCCGCGTTGTTTGGTGTGCCGACCTTTGTGCCGCCCTTGATGAAGTACGTGGAAAAATACAATGCGCGCCTTGCGTTCAATTCCAATCTGGTAAAGGTCGACGGCCCGGCGCGCAAAGCCTGGTTTGAAGTCAAGGACGCCGAAGGCAACGCGACGGTCGAAGAGAAAACCTTCGACATGCTCCACGTAGTACCGCCGCAGGTCGCCCCGGATTTTATCCGCGAAAGCCTGCTCGCCGACGCCGCCGGCTGGTGCGAAGTGAACCCCCACAGCCTCCAGCACCTGCGCTACCCGCACATCTTCGGCCTGGGCGATGTATGCGGCACCACCAACGCCAAGACGGCGGCAGCGGTGCGCAAGCAAATCGTGGTGGTGGCCGAAAACCTGCTGGCCCTGCGCAAGCAGGCGCCATTGCCGCTCAAATACGACGGCTACGGTTCATGCCCACTGACGGTGGAGAAGGGCAAGGTGGTGCTGGCCGAGTTCGGCTATGGCGGCAAGTTGCTGCCGACTTTTCCTCTCGACCCGACGCAGGCGCGCCGTTCGATGTGGTTCCTCAAGGCCACGCTGCTGCCGTGGTTCTACTGGAACGGCATGCTCAAGGGCCGCGAGTGGCTGACCCGTCTGAGCAAGGTGGGCTGAATGCTGCTCGCCAGTCTGTTAGGGGTATTGATGGGCCTGGTCATGGGACTGACCGGCGCGGGCGGCGGCATCCTCGGGGTGCCGGCGCTGGTGCTGGGACTAGGCTTGACCATGACCCAGGCCGCGCCCGTGTCATTGCTTGCGGTGGGCGCGGCGGCGGCGGTGGGGGCCATCGATGGTTTACGCCATGGCTTGGTGCGTTACCGCGCCGCGTTACTCATCGCGTTGCTCGGCGCACTGTTTTCGCCGTTGGGCGTGTTCCTCGCCCACCAACTCTCGGAACCGGTGCTGATGGGCCTGTTCAGCGCGCTGATGGTGCTGGTGGCCTGGCGCATGCTGCAACGGGAAAAGCGCGAGGCCGGGCCGAGTGACCATGGCTCGGCGTCGTGGGGGCAGAAGAACTGCATGCTCAACCAGCAGACCGGGCGCCTGGCCTGGACCGCCAAATGCAGCGCCACCCTCGCAGCGTTGGGGGCGGTGACCGGCGCCGTGTCGGGGTTGCTGGGTGTGGGTGGCGGCTTTCTGATCGTGCCGGCGTTCAAGCAACTGACCGACGTGCAGATGCGCGGCATCGTCGCCACTTCCCTGATGGTGGTCAGCCTGCTGTCGCTGATTGGCGTGGCAGGTGCCTTTCATGCGGGCGTGAGTATCGAACCAGTGGGCTGGGGGTTTATCGGCGCGAGTATCGTCGGCATGTTGGCGGGACGGCGGTTGTGTTCGGTGATTCCTGCGCGGGCCTTGCAAGTGGGGTTTGCCAGTTTGTGCGTGGTAGTGGCGATTGGAATGTTCATTAACGCCTTGCGCTGAGCCCGTTCCGGCGATCAGTACGATCATCGGCGATTGCCCGTGAGGGCACTGTCACAAAGTCTTGTACTTGGCCAGGAACTGCTCACTGAGCGTTGACACTCAGTGAGCTTGCGCAAGCGCCAACGCGCGCTTTGGCTGATTCTTGACACTGGACAGGTCGCTTTCATGACAAACGTTATCGCTGCACGTACGCACTTTTCGCTTCCACTGCCTGCAGCTGAACATCGGCCCGCGCCTGTGACCGATGATACGTTGCTGCCCCAGCGCCCCAACCAGGATCTGCCGTTATCCAGCAACCCTGTCCTCTCACTGGGCGCTCTGGGAGGGGCATTATCCTGGCCGATCCCCTTGAGCGCGGACGAGCAGCGGCGCTTGCGTCTGATTACCCTGAATCACGCACACCACCTGGGCGACCAGCCGCTGGTGATGCAAACCGACGGCGGCGTGCTGGAGTTCCTGCGCTATCGGCAGCCGCTGCCGGCAGAAGCGGGGAACGACCCAGCAAAAATACTCGAAGCACTGGTCAATTCCCCGCAAGGGCAACGGATGGGCAAAGTGCTGCAGCAAACCATGCAAGGCATTGACAGCGAAAGCAGCGCAAGCGATTACCTGCTGGCGGCCATCGTCCTGCAGATGGACCCTGAGTCGATCACCACGCCTGATCGCACCAGCGTAGCCGACTTCGACTTGGGCAGTGATACGCATGCCGGGCTCCATGCTTGCACGGTCGTTGCCGGCTTGGCCGAACATTTGAGTCGTACGGGCAAAACCAGTGCCGCACTGGCAAGCGTCGGCGCGTACCTGTTGTTGGCCAAGGCAGCACCGCAGTTTTTGATCAAGGATATTCCTGCGACGGTGAAAGTCGGCAGCCAGGCGTGGGCCAGCCTGACGATTGCCGCAATGGCGATTGAGGCGCAGACACCGGGCAAAGTCCCCGGCATGACGTTCGCCCAGGTCATGAGCGATGCGCAAGAAGCGCGGCGGATTGCCCCAGCAGTTACCCAAGCGGTAGAAACGCGGGCTTTGCTGGATTGGGCCGTGGCGAGTGGCGAGCTCACAAAAAGACCGGATGGCGACTATCTCCCTGCGCAACTTGAATCGGCAAGAGCCGCATTCAACGCGCAGTTGGACACCCGGCTCGCCGCCTCCCAGGCACTGGACAACCCATTGCCCACGCGAAAAGAGATTGCACTGGCCAGGCTCAAGGAGCGATTTGGCGACCTTGGCGCGTTTTTCGAAGAAAAAGTATTCGCGGTTGATCAGCACTACGTGGTGATAGAAGGGGGACGGTTTTCGCTATTGGATATCGCCATGATCGACTGGCTGGAATACCGGCCCTTCAAGGCACATGAACCCAGCAGTTCGCTCAAGGGCAAGGACCTGCAAAGGGTATTAAAGGCTTTGAACGCCAACCGGCATTTTGGCGTGCCGGCTGAATTCGACCGGCAGTTCAGCCGTGCGATCAAGGAAAAAAAAGCCGCCGTCAATACAACGGTCAGGCACATGATCTCGCAACTGCCCTTGGAGGATCGCCAGCGTCTGGAGTTTGGAAAAATCAGCTTTTTCCAGGAAGGCTCATACGTCATGGATGGTCATTTCAATAACACGTACGGTCCAAATAAGCCGGGACTGCTGGTCAAAACTGAGCTGCAAGGTGCTTCGCACGCCTACGTCATCGACTTCAACAAAGGCACGATTGAAAGGGCGAGCCTTTACGATGCGAAGATCAAGGAACACAGGAACGGCAACAGGGTTTCAACGACCAAAGCGTTCAGCCCCAGCCATAAAGCCGATGATCTGGGCCGTGAGCGACCGCTGAGTCACTCACCCTGCAATAGCTTTACCAGCGCGCGATCCGAGGCGATCGGCATGGCCTTCGTGGAACATCTGGATCTCGATGCCCCTGCTATCAAGCAACAAGCCCGCGGGCAGACTGCCCTGGACACGGCGAACGCACAGTTGAGCGAGTTTTTGTTGAACCTGATCCCGTTCAGGTCCGCCATCGTCAACTTTCAGAGCGGCCAGTACGGCGCAGGCGCATTCGATCTCTTGCTGGATGTTTTCGGCTTTCTGACCACTGGCGCCGCTACGGCCGGAAAACTGCTCAAGGTCGGCCGCTCTGCGTTGTCCACCGGCGCCAAGGCACTGCGGGCCGCCAAGGTCGTGGGTGTGGCGGCCATTGAGGTGCTCAACCCCGTGGGCGGGGTGGGTGATTTACCTCGGTTGGTGGCTTCCGGTGCTCTTTATGTGCTGTCCAAAGGCGTCAAGGCCGTCAACAAGCTAAGAGGCGCCACGGGCAGTTACGACGTGTTGAAAAGCATCAGCAAACAGTATGAAGCCGCTGCAACAGGCACCGTCAAGGTGGCAGGCCAGACGGTGGAGGGAGCCGCGGTGCTCAAGGGTGGCAAGTGGTATGCGTTCGATGCCGATACGATGCGGCCTTATGGCAGCCCGCTGGAAGAGTTCAAGGCCTCGACCCAAGCTGTCGCCGGGGAGGTGGACACGGCGCACCTCGATCAGTTGAGTGAGCTGAACCATGAGTTGTTCGGACACTTCAAGGTGCCCGAGTCCGAAATCGCGGGGCTGACACGCAATAGCCAGGGCGTGTATGTCGCCACCGATGGGCACGTGTCGCACATACGCCATACCGACAGCAACGGTGAAACAGCGGTGTACGAGGTTCGCCAGGTCACTCGCACCGAAGAGGGGGGCGTGCAGGCGCGGATTTATCACAACAACCGACAAACCGAATTGTTGGTCCAGCATGTACAGGGTGACGAATGGCAGCGCCTGGGGGCGCCCGGTGGAGGGCAGGTTACTGCTGAACACTTGAGGGCCTGGGAGGCATTGTCACCTGCGCAACAGACAAGCCTGACCCGCAAGGGCTTTGCCAAAAAGAATAACCTGCCCCAGAAAACCTTCGAGTTTTTTGTCAAAACAGACGGTCAGTTAAGCGATAGCGGCGTGCTCGTGCGTAATCGCCCCGCCAACACTTTTTCCGAAAAGGTGACCGGAACGCATGTGCGTGATTGGCAAAACATGACGCAAGCGCAGCGTGACGAAATGACCCAGGACGGATTTGCCGTTCTTCATAATCTTCGACCGGGCACCTTCAAAACGTATGCGCGTAAGGACGGTACCCTGATGAGT
Organism: Pseudomonas salmasensis; assembly: GCF_014268375.2. Classification (NCBI taxonomy): domain Bacteria; kingdom Pseudomonadati; phylum Pseudomonadota; class Gammaproteobacteria; order Pseudomonadales; family Pseudomonadaceae; genus Pseudomonas; species Pseudomonas salmasensis. Next base: position 1,224,076 of record NZ_CP077083.1, on the reverse strand, counting down.
CGCGGGGAAACGCTGATTAACTCCTCCGTTCCCACCAAAAGCAACCAGATTACCGATGACCATTTACGCCAATGGGATGAGCTTTTCAGGCAACCCGGCAACGCTTTGACGTCAGCGCAGTTCGTGAGCCAGCACGGGCTCAGTCAACGTAGCTGGGCGCAGTACGTGAAGGCCGATGGCTCCTTGAAAGAGGCGGGTACGCAGCGACTGGAGCGGGCTCGGCAAAACGCCGCACTGGTGTCTGGCGTTCAGCCCCGGCCCTGCATAGCTGAGCATTTGCGCGACTGGCAGGCGTTGTCTTTCGAGCAGCAGCAAAGCCTTTCTCGCGCAGGCTTTGCTCGGCAGAAACACATCCACCCCCGAGTTTTTGAGCGCTATGTGCAACCTGACGGGCAACTGACCGTCATCGGCGTGGCGGTGCGCGATCGCGCGCCCAACACACCCTTTTATGGGGTGACTGAAACCCATATCCGTGATTGGCAAGACATGCCACAGGCAGAGCGTGACGCATTGACTCTCGAAGGTTTTGCCGAGATGTATCACGTGAATCCGGGCTCGTTCAAAACGCATGTGCGGCGAGATGGAAGCCTGGGCCGCGTTGGCAGAGAGTTGATGGACAGGGTAGCCGGTGTTGTCCCTGGCAAGATTACCGATGACCATCTTCGCCAATGGAAAGCGCTCGCCGATGACCCGGATAATGTGGTCACGCAAGCGCAGTTCACCCGCGAGAACGGGCTCCATCCAGGCACGTGGAGAGACTGGGTCAACGTGGACGGGTCTTTGAAAAAGAACGCTACGAACCGTCTGGAGCGAGCCGCACTGGGCCCCATGGTTCATGCGCCGAGGGCGGTCATGGAGGTGATCACGGCTCAACATCTGCGCGAATGGGAGGCGTTGCCGCGTGCTCGACAGCAGAGCGTTACCCGTAAAGGCTTTGCCCGACAAAAACATATATCGCCAAGAACCTTTGACTATTACGTGCAGCCTGACGGCAAATTGAGCCCTACCGGCGTGCTCGTGCGAGATCGTGCGGCCAATACGCCGGCCGAAAGGGTGACCGAACTACATATCCAAGCGTGGCAAAATATGACGCCGCAGGCGCGTGAAACCATGACCATGGAAGGTTTCGCCGGCCAGCATAACCTTAGCGTGCATGGGTTAAGAGCCAACGTACGGACTGATGGCAGCCTGTCGGCCGCTGGCGAAGCTTTGCTGAAAAGCGCAGCCGATGGCTCTTATCGCAGGATCACCACTGACCTTTTACGCCAGTGGCAACTGCTTGCTGGCGATGCGGACAACGCCGTCACACAGGCGCAGTTCCTGCAACAGCACAGGCTCAGTCCCGACCTTTGGAAAAAGTACGTTAAAGCCGACGGCTCCTTCACAGCGATGGCCTCGCAACGTCTTGAACGCTTGCAGCAAAGCACCGGGTCGCACATGACACCTGAGATACTGGCGGCAGATACCCCACGAAAACGACCCGCATCAGAGCCTTTGGACTCGCCGCAACCCAAGGTTGCGGATCTGACCCCGCGCGCGCAAACACCACAGAGCGTAGAGGCTGCGGGCTCTTCTTCGGCAATCCCGCCCGTTGTTATCAAGGTTGAGCCGAGCGACTTCCCGACATTGCCCCCTCATCAAATCGACAACACGCTGCCGATTCTGCAGGACCCGACCAACCCCAGGCTCAGTTTGACCCAGTCCCTGGAAGGTCCCATCGATGACATCCGCATTGCCTATTGGAATGGCGTGCTGGACGGCCTTGATAGCCCGACAAAAGCGCGGGTTTCCGCCCAGATCAAGGCGTCGATAAAAGACTGGCTGCGCACCGAAGGCCAGCACCAGTCTCGGTTTGATGAAGTGCTGGAGGTGGTTACGCCACTGGACGATGGAGGGCCGGCTCGTGGCGCTTCGGTGTGGGCACGACGCGATATTCCCCAGTTTGAAGTGCTTGGCCCGTATGCGGGCAAGTTCCATGCCTCAGAGGCGTCGTTGTTCGAAGAGCAGCGCAAGCAAGGCTCGCGGGCGGTGCTGACTTACCTGTTCGGCACACGTTCGCTCGAGCGCACGGTGAGTGGGCTGCATACGGGCAACACCCTGAGCCTGATCAATACCTCGCAATTGGGTACTGGGCCAGCCTGGAAATCAAACAATGTCGTGTCGATTTCGGTGGGAAAAAACCTGACGTTCTATGTGGCGCTCAAGGACATCAAGAAAGGGGAAGAGTTACTGCTGGACTATGGTCCGTTCTACAAGCCGGTGCCTGATATAGCGATCAAGCCGGACCCTGATCGCTGAGTTCAAGCGCTGGGCATACAGGCCGAACGCAGGGGCAAGACAAATGAGCGCAGGCAGGGGACGCCATTTGACTGTGCCCCCTGGTCGACCAATTGCGTCCTCAAGATGGCAACATGAACGCCTCTCAGGTTACTGTTCCTCTGTGTAACGGATTCACCGGCCTTGCACCCCGGCTTACCAAGGTCACCGAATGGATAAATACACCCCCCACACCTGGCAACCCCACGAGCGGCCGAGCCTGCCTGGCTCGCCGTCGACGCCGCTGCACCCTACGCATAAGCGCTGGCTCTTCGCGATGGTTGGCGTGCTGGTGGCAATTACCGGCGGCCTGGGTAACGCCCTGGTTATCGCCAACCTGCAATACCTGCAAGGCGCCCTGGGCGCGACCACTGCGGAAATGGCCTGGTTGCCCGCCGCCTATGTGATGACCAACGTGTGCATGAACCTGCTGCTGGTGAAGTTTCGCCAGCAGTTCGGCCTGCGCGCGTTTACCGAGGTGTTCCTGGTGCTCTACGCGCTGGTGACCTTCGGGCACTTGTTCGTCAATGACCTCAGTTCGGCGATTGCGGTACGGGCCGCCCACGGCATGGTGGGCGCGGCGCTGAGTTCGTTGGGCTTGTACTACATGATCCAGGCGTTCCCGGCCAAGTGGCGGTTGAAAGCGTTGGTGTTGGGGCTGGGCACCGCGCAATTGGCGCTGCCCCTGGCGCGGCTGTTTTCCGAAGACTTGCTGCAAATCGCTGAATGGCGCGGGCTGTATTTGTTCGAACTGGGCCTGGCGCTGATCTGCCTGGGTTGTGTGTTCCTGCTCAAGTTGCCGCCGGGCGATCGCTTCAAGACCTTTGAAAAACTCGATTTTCTCACCTTCGCCATCCTCGCCAGCGGCGTGGCCTTGCTCTGCGCGGTGCTGTCTTTGGGACGGATTGACTGGTGGCTGGAAGCGCCGTGGATCGGCGTGGCCTCGGCCTGTTCCCTGGTGCTGATCATGGCCGGGCTGGCCATCGAGCATAACCGTAGCAACCCCATGCTGATGACGCGCTGGCTGGGCAGCGGCGTGATGATCCGCCTGGCGTTGGCGGTGGTGCTGATTCGCATGGTGCTGTCTGAGCAGTCCACCGGTGCGGTGGGGTTCATGCAGATGCTGAACATGAGCTACCAGCAGATGCACACCCTGTACGTGGTGATGCTGGCCGGCGCGATTGCCGGGCTGGTGGTCAGCGCGCTGACGATCAACCCGGCGCACTTGCTGATGCCGCTGATCATCTCCCTGGCGCTGATGGCGACAGGTTCCGTGATGGACAGTTTTTCCAGCAACCTGACCCGCCCGCAGAACCTCTATATCAGCCAGTTCCTGCTAGGCTTTGGTGGCACATTCTTCTTGGGGCCGACTATGGTGCTGGGCACCAAAAACGTGCTGACCAACCCGCGCAACCTGGTGAGCTTCTCGGTGATGTTCGGGATCTGCCAGAACCTCGGCGGCCTGATCGGCGCGGCGTTGCTGGGCACCTTCCAGATCGTGCGCGAGAAGTACCATTCGAGCATGCTCGTCGAGCACCTGACCCTGATCGACCCGCTTGTGGCGGCGCGGGTGCAGAGTGGTGGGGCGGCCTATGGCAAGATCGTCGCCGACCCGGAACTGCGCAACCTCATGGGCATCCGCAGCCTGGCCACGGCGGCCACCCGTGAGGCGAACGTCATGGCTTACAACGATGTCTTTATGCTGATCGCGATTATCGCGATCCTGACCATGCTGTGGATCTTCACCCGCAGCCTGTGGCTGATGAGTACCACCAAGGCAACTCCTCCTGTTCAACCCAGCGGCGCAACTTCATGACCGAACCTTCAACCACCACCACGACCGCCATTGCCGCCACGCCGGAAGGCAGCACGCCACCGGGCGCGGTGCCCACCCAATTGCGGCCCTTGCGCGTGCGGATCATCTCGTCCCTGGGCTTTGCCGCCATCGCCATCATCGGTGTGCTGATCGTGCTGTACGCCTGGCAACTGCCGCCGTTCAGCAGCGCGGTGGAAACCACCGAGAACGCCCTGGTGCGTGGGCAGGTGACGATTATCGGCCCGCAGCTCAGCGGCTATGTGTTCGAAGTGCCGGTGCAGGACTTCCAGTACGTCAAGACCGGCGACCTGCTGGTGCGCCTGGACGACCGCATCTACAAGCAGCGCCTCGACCAGGCCCTGGCGCAACTGGCGGTGCAGAAGGCCTCGTTGGCCAACGTGGTGCAGCAACGCAACAGCGCCGAAGCGACCATCAAGCTGCGCCAGGCCGCGCTGGTCGACAGCCAGGCCCAGGCACGCAAGAGCACTGCGGACTTGCGCCGCAATGAAGAGCTGATCAGCGATGGTTCGGTGTCCAAGCGCGAACTGGACGTGACCCGTGCCGCCAACGCGCAGACCATCGCCGCCGTGGCCCAGGCCCAGGCCAGCCTGGAAATCGCCCGCCAGGATCTGCAGACGGTGATCGTCAACCGCGGCTCCCTGGAGGCAGCCGTCGCGAGTGCCGAGGCGGCGGTGGAACTGGCGCGCATCGACCTGTCCAATACCCGCATCACGGCGCCACGGGATGGTCAGCTCGGGCAGATCGGCGTGCGCCTGGGCGCCTACGTCAATTCCGGCGCGCAACTGATGGCGCTGGTGCCCAAGCAGTTGTGGGTGATTGCCAATATGAAAGAAACCCAGATGGACAACGTGCAGGTCGGCCAGCCAGTGACCTTCACCGTGGACGCGCTGAACCACCGCAAATTCCATGGCACGGTGCAGCATATTTCCCCGGCCACCGGTTCCGAGTTCAGCCTGTTGCAGGCGGACAACGCCACCGGCAACTTCGTCAAGATCGCCCAGCGGGTGCCCGTGCGCATCACCGTGGACCCGGACCAGGCCGAGAGCGAGCGCTTGCGGCCGGGGTTGTCGGTGGTGGTGAGTATCGACACGGCCGGGCGCCTGAAAAACAGCCCGCCCTGACACTGACGCATGTTCCAACTGTAGGAGCGAGCTTGCTCGCGAAGAACTAACAGGCGCCGCGTTCATTCAGGAAACATGCGTTATCGTTGACGTTTTTCGCGAGCAAGCTCGCTCCTACAGTTCAGGTATTTGGAGTGTATTTCAGGTTGAATGCCAGGTGGGTTGACTGGCCTTGCTCCAGCAATTTCAGGCCAGGCCTGCCAGGCAGGTGATGGGCATTGACCGGATGACTCACCGGCTCGATGCAGAAAAATTCCAACCCCGGCGGGCAGTACAGAAGGAAGTAATCAGCACCGCTGGCCTGGCATTCGAGGCGGTAGCCAAGCTCCGGTTGTTCGATCAAACAGTGCCCATCCCAGCCGCAAAAGCCGTTGTCCACCAGCCCCTCTGGCAATCCTTTGAGTTGGCGCAAATCCCAATCCTCGGGAACCGGTGCCAACTCGGTGGGCAGTTTGGTTGCATCACTCATCCACACCTGCCCAGCCCTGGCCTGCAGCCGCGTACCCGGCCGGCGCGGCAAATACGGATGCAAGCCCAGCCCATGCCACGCCGGTTGCTCGGCGAGGTGAGTCACACACAGTTGGATATTCAACTCACCGTTGTTCAAACGAATCCGCTGGCTGGCGTGATAGGCGAAGGGCGTCGCGCATTCCATCTCCAGCACCACTTCATGTGGGGTATGGCTCACCACCTGCCATGCCTGCTGCCAGGCCGAGCCGTGAATCGGCAAAGGATCATTGAGGCTATTGGCTGCCAGTGCCAGCCAGCCATCGGGGTTGTCAAACCCGCCCTGGGCGATGCGGTTGGACCAGGGCGCTAATGGATAACAGCCCAGCTTGCCCGGCAGCCCGGTATTGATCGCCTGTGCATCGCTGTGCCGCAACAGCGGCTGCCCGGTGGCGCGTACCGTCCAGTTGACGAGGCTGCCGCCGATGGCGGGGGCGAGCACCAGATGGGTGAATTGATCCGAAAGCTCAATCACGATTGACCTGCCTAGTGAAGTCAAAACAAACACTGAGGATTCAACTGTGGGAGCTGGCTTGCCTGCGATAGCGATCTGTCAGTCAATGCATTCATGACTGATACACCGCTATCGCAGGCAAGCCAGCTCCCACACTGGTTCGCCTTTACAGCACCAAGTGGGGCAACCACAGCGACAACGCCGGAACGTAGGTCACCGCAATCAGCACCAAGAACAACACCGCATAAAACGGCAGCAGGGCCTTTACGGTTTTCTCGATACTGGTCTTGCCCACCGCCGCGCCGACGAACAGCACCGCGCCCACCGGCGGGGTAATCAGGCCGATACCCAGGTTCACCAGCATGATCATGCCGAAGTGTACCGGGTCGACGCCGATGCCCAGGATCACCGGCATCAGGATAGGCGTGAGGATCAGAATCAGCGGCGCCATGTCCATCACCGTGCCGAGCAACAACAGCATGACGTTGATGCACATCAGGATCACGTAGCGGTTGTCCGACAGGGTCAAGAACAGCGTGGTGATCTTCGCCGGGATCTGCATCAGGGTCATGATGTAGCCGAAGCTGGCGGCGAAAGCGATCAGGATCATCACGATGGAAATGGTGCGCACCGTGCGATGCATCAGCTTGGGCAGCTCGCGCCATTTGTAGTCGCGGTAGATGAACATGGTCACGAAGAATGCCCACAACACCGCAATCGCCGCCGACTCGGTGGCGGTGAAGATGCCCGAGAGGATGCCGCCGAGGATGATCACCATGGCCATCAAGCCCCAGAGCGCATCGGCGGCGATCTTCAGCGCCTGCTTCAGAGGGATGACTTCGCCTTTGGGGTAGTCACGCTTTTTCGCGAAGATCAGGCACAGCACCATCAGGCACGCGCTCATCAACAAGCCCGGCACCACACCGGCCATGAACAGCGAGGCGATGGAGACGGTGCCGCCCGCCGCCAGGGAATACAGCACCGAGTTATGGCTGGGCGGCGTCAGCAGTGCCTGCACCGAACCGCTGACGGTCACGGCGGTGGCGAATTCGCGCGGATAACCACGCCGTTCCATTTCCGGGATCAGCACCGAGCCGACCGAGGCGGTATCGGCCACGGATGAGCCGGAAATCGCGCCAAAAAACGTCGAAGCCATGATGTTGACCAGGGACAACCCGCCACGCACAAAGCCCACCAGCACCCCGGCAAAGGCCACCAGGCGCCGCGACATACCGCCCTCGGCCATGATCGCCCCGGCCAGCACGAAGAACGGAATCGCCATCAGCGAAAACTTGTTCACCCCACCGGCAATCTGAATCATCAGGGCCTGGAACGGGATGTCGATCCACCACGCGCCAATCAGCGCCGACAGCCCCAATGCATAGGCCACCGGCATGCCGATCAGAATCAATACAACAAAGCTGCCCAACAGAATCAATGCGTCCATATCAGGCGGCCCCTTCGTTTTCTTCAACCAGGTCGAAACGCACCACCTTGCGGTTGCTCTGATCACCGAGCAGCAGCTTTTCGACCACGAACACCAGGGTCAGCACGCCGCCAATCGGGATCGGCATATAGGTGATGCCTACGCGCAGGGTAGGGATGGCGCTCATGAATTGGTTCCAGGTGGACAGGCACAGCTTGGTGCCCCAAATCGTCATGAACACGCAGATGGTGCCCATCAGCAGTTGCGAGAGGATGCCGACGAGGCGGCGTTGGGCAGGCGGCAAGCGGTCAGTGACCATCGCCACCGACATGTGCGCACCGGCACGATAACTGGCGGCGGCGCCGATAAAGGTGAACACCAGCATCAGCAGGATGGCGGTGGGCTCCGGCCAGCTGGAACCGGTGCCGAGGGCGTAGCGGGTGAAGATACCCCAGGGGATGATCAAGGCGACCCCCAGCACCGAAAGGCCGGCGACCCAGATGCAGGTCATGTAGAGGCGGTCATTGAAGCGCAGCAGTAAAGTCTTCATGGCGTTCACCGTGACCGGGCGCGTCGATGCCGACCGCACCGGGCCTTATGCAGGGGCAGGGGAGGTTATTGAACCGCGTCGATGCGCTTGATCATGTCCGCATACGGCGCACCGTATTTGGCACGCACCGCCGCAGTGGCCTCATAGAAGGGCTTTTTGTCGACAGTGATGAACTCCACGCCGGCCTTCTTGAGTTTCTCTTCACTGCTGGCGGACTTGGCATCCCACAGCACGCGCTCATCGGCCTGGGCGGCCTTGGCGGCGTCCTTGACCATCTCCTGCTGGGCGGCGTCGAGCTTGTTCCAGGTGATTTTCGACATCACGATGGGTTCAGGCAGGATCAGGTGTTCGGTGAGGGTGTAGTACTTGGCGTTCTGGAAGTGGTTGTGTTCCAGCAAGGTCGGCGGGTTGTTTTCCGCGCCGTCGATGACCCCGGTCTGCAGGGCGCTGAAGATCTCGCCGGTGTCCATGGCGATGCCGTTGGCGCCCATGGCGTTGAAGGCTTCAATGAAAATCGGGTTGCCTTGCACGCGGATCTTCATGCCCTTGAGGTCTTCGATCTTGCGCACCGGTTTCTTGGTGTAGAGGTTGCGCGTGCCGCCATCCATCCAGGCCAGGGCCACCAGGCCGAACTCGGAGTTGGTGATCTTGGCGAGGATCTCATCGCCGATTTCGCCGTCGATGACCTTGCGCATATGCGCCTGGTCGCGGAATACGAACGGCAGGTTGAACACGTTCACGTCCGGCACCACCGGGCCGACGATACCGAGGCTGACGCGGGTCATCTGCACGGCGCCGACCTGGGCCTGTTCGACCACTTCCTTCTCGGAGCCCAGCACACCGCCGGGGAAATACTTGAAGGTCAGCTCGCCGTTGCTCGCCTTGGTCAGGGCCTTGCCCATGTTTTCTTCTGCGACCACGGTGGGGTAGCCAGCGGGGTGGATGTCGGCGAACTTGATTTCCAGCGCGTGGGCGGCGCTGCTGAGGGTGAAGATTGCAGCGGCGAGCAAGGTGCGTTTGAAGTCCATGGAAGTCACTCCTGTCTTGTTATTGTTGTATTCAAGGCACAGCGATTAAACGATGAAGCGGGGTTCGGGCAGCCCTTGGACGCCGGGATTGAGGGCGAACACGCCACCGGACAGCGACTGTTTACTCGGGTCGTCACGGATGGAGGTGACGTACAGAGTGTCCAGGCGACTGCCACCGAAGGCGCACATGGTGGGTTTTTTCACCGGCACGCTCAGGGAGCGGTCCAGCCGACCGTCGGGGGTGAAACGGTGAATCAGCCCGGCGTCGTTGGCGCAGATCCAGTAGCCGCCCTCGGCGTCCACGGCCGCACCGTCGGGACGCCCGGGGAATTTGTTCATATCAATGAATACGCGGCGATTGGACGGTGTGCCGGTCTCGATGTCGTAGTCGAACGCCCAGACCTGTTGCACCTTCGGGTGAGAATCGGAGGCGTACATCGTGCGACCGTCGGGGCTGAAGGCCAGGCCGTTGAGGGTGATGAACCCGTCCAGTTGCGCGCGGGGTGCAGCCCCGGACGCATAGCGATAAAGGATGCCGTCGGCGGCGTTCAAGCCCATGTCCAGCACCATGCTGCCGGCCCAGAAACGGCCCTGGCGATCGCAGCGGCCATCGTTCAAACGCATGTCCTTGCGTGAATGCTCGATGCTGGCCAGCGGCGTGGTGTCGAGGCTGCCGTCGTTGTGGGGCGTGAGTTGGAAGAAGCCAGTTTCCATGCCGGCCACCCAGTTACCCGTGTTGGTGCGGGCAATACAGGCCAGCATTTGCGGGGCTTTCCACGCCGCCAGATGGCCGGTGGCGGCGCTCCAGCGTTGCAGGCCGCCGTTGGGGATATCCACCCAATACAGCGCGTTTTCTTCCACTACCCATACCGGGCATTCGCCCACGGCGTTACGGGCGTCGACAATCAATTCAGCACGCATGGTCATTCCCTTGGGTTGCTGGGCACTCAGTCACCGAACGGCCCCGCCGCGCAGAACGCGCCGCCCTGGTAGACCTTGGCCGGGTCATCGGCGGCCACGGGCGGTTGCGTTTCGACCTCGGCGCGGAACACTTCGGAGCTGTCCTTGGGCGCAAAACCCAGGTGCGCGGCGTAGCGGTTGTCCCACCAAGTGTCGAGGTTGGCCGACATACCGTACACCACGGTATGGCCGACGTTGGGCGTGTACAGCGCGCGTTCGAGCAGTTGAGTCAGGTCGTCGAAGCTCAGCCAGGTGTGCATCATCCGGCGGTTCTGCGGTTGCGGGAACGAGGAGCCGATACGGATGCTCACGGTCTCGATGCCGTAGCGGTCGAAGTAGAAACTGGCCATGTCTTCGCCGTAGGATTTGGACAGGCCGTAGTAACTGTCCGGGCGGCGCGGGGAATGGGCGTCGAGTTGCTCGCCCTGCTTGTAGAAACCGATCACGTGGTTGGAACTGGCGAAGATCACCCGCTTGACCCCGTGGCGGCGGGCGGCTTCGTAGATATGGAAAATGCCACTGATGTTCGCGCCCAGCACCTCTTCGAACGAGCGCTCCACTGACACGCCGCCAAAGTGCAGGATGGCGTCGACGCCTTCTACCAACTGATGCACGGCGTGTTTGTCGGCCAGGTCGCAGATGTGCACTTCTTCGCGCGCATCGGTGGCAGGGGCCATTTCAGCGATATCCGAAAGGCGCAGCACCTGGGCATAAGGACGCATGCGTTCACGCAGGACTTTGCCCAGGCCGCCGGCGGCACCGGTGAGTAGCAGGCGGTTGAAGGGAGCGGGGGTGGTGGTGGTCATGAGCCTTCCAGATTTTTGTTGTAGGTTGTCGTATGACTATAGGGAAATAGTGTTAGGGATTCCTGGTGTTGTCAACGTCCAGCTCTCTGTAGGAGCGAGCTTGCTCGCGAAAAACTTCAACGATAACGCGTGTTCCTGATTAAACGCGGCGCCCATGGGTTTCTCGCGAGCAAGCTCGCTCCTACAAAAATCTGACCAAGCCATCCAACATTCAGAGTAATGAAATCGGATAGCTGATAAAAATCCGGTTCTCATCGAACTCGTTATTGCTGAAGTCCCGGCGCATGGTCGAGTTGCGCCACTTCACATTGAGGTTCTTCAGCGCACCGCTCTGCACGGTGTAGGCCAGTTCCGACTCCCGCCCCCACTCTTTGCCGTCGGTGATCGCCCCGGTGTGTACGTTGCTGCCGCTGATATAGCGGTTCATCAAGGTCAGCCCCGGAACGCCGAGCACCACAAAGTTGAAGTCGTGGCGCACCTGCCAGGACTTTTCCTGGGCGTTGTCATAGCTGGCGTTGTAGCTGTCGTTGGCGAGGGTGCCGCCGCTGGTGCCGTTGATGCGCATCCAGGCGCTGTCGCCGCTGAGTTTTTGCAGGCCCACGTAGAAGGTGTGGCCGTTGTATTTGGCCGAGAGCAGGGCGAACAGGGTTTTGTTATCGAGGTCGCCGGCCAGGGCACTGCCGTCTTCCTTGCCATTGAAGAACCCGAGGTTGGCGCCCAGGGTCCAGTCGCCCACCGGCTGGCTGTGGGTGAGGTTGAGGTACTGCTGTTGGTAGATATCAGTCAGTTCGGCGTACCACAGGCCGACCTGGGTACGTTTGTCGTTGAAGGTGTATTCGCCGCCGCCAAAGTTGAAACGGTCCGAGGTGAACGCGGCTTTGCCGTTCATGAACATATCTTCCATGCTCGCGTCGTTGCGCGGGCTGTTGCCGCGAAACTGGCCGCCGTAGAGCGTTAGGCCGGCGATTTCATTGGAGGTGATTTGGCCGCCGCGAAAGGTCTGGGGCAGGGAACGGCCATCATCGGAACGCAGGATCGGCAGCACCGGCATCCATTCGCCCACCTTCAACTCGGTCTTCGACAGCCTGGTTTTCAGCGCGACACCCAGGCGCCCGAAATTGTCGGCGGGGCGGCCATCGTCATGCACCGGCAACAGTTGCGTGCCGGCGGTGCCTTTACCGCCATCAAGTTTTTGCGAGTACAGGCCCAACACGTCAATCCCGAAACCGACCGTGCCCTGGGTAAAGCCGGACTTGGCATCGAGGATAAAACTCTGCGTCCACTCTTCGGCCTTGCCCTGGGGGTTGCTGGGGTTGGTGAAGTTGCGGTTGAAGTAGGCATTACGCAGGTTGAGCGTAGCCTTGGCGTCGTCGATAAAGCCTTCGGCGTTGGCACCCAGCGGCAGGGTGACTGCCAGGCTGCCGAGACCGAGAAGGCCCAGGCGCGTGCAGGAATGGCGGGCGGATTGACTCACAGTGAGGCTCCCTTTGTTTTGTTGTTTTTATTATTTGTTATACGTCGTCGTACAACATTGAGCGCGATATTTGCGAGGTTTTAAGGGCGTGTCAAGCAGAAGTTATACGATGACTTGGGTGAAACGATTCAACGTCTCTGTAGGAGCGAGCGTGCTCGCGAAAAACGTCAACGATAACGCGTACTTCCTGAATGAACCCGGCGCCTGTGAGTTTTTCGCGAGCAAGCTCGCTCCTACATGGATTGCATTGCAACGCAGGTTTCAGCCAGCCATGACCATCGGCGGCAGGGTGCCAAGCAGGGAAACCGCCGCCACCGCTGCAATGCCCAGCAGCCACTCCATCATCACACTGGCTCTCAAACTGCCCAGGCGTTGCTCGCAGCGCTTGATACGCAACCGGTTCAGCAGCGCCAACCCCAGCATGCCCAGTACCAGCCCCACCTTGATCAGCAAAATCAAGGCAAACCCTTGGAAGAGCGGCGTGGGCCACAGTTGCCCGGTGAGCACACGCACATTGATCAAACCGGTCACCAGCAGGCCGCCGACCAGGCCATATCCCACACCACTGAAGCGGCGCAAAATCGGCTCCAGGCGCTGGTCTTGCGCATGCCTGAAGATCAGCACCAACACCAGCAGCCCCCCTAGCCAGGCCCCAACGCATAGCAGGTGCACCACCTGGTTGAGGATCAGCAACTGCCCACGGAGCCCGTCGAGCATGGCGCCGTGGCCAACGGGTGCCAGGGTCGCCAGCAGCAGAGCGAGCAGCGGTAAGCGCAAGATCGGCCAGGGCTTGATCAGCACGATCACCAGCAGCAGGTTCAGCAGCAGATGCCAGGCCCATACCTGGCCAAAAAAGGTCTTGCCCAGCACCAACTGCACGGTGGCCGGTTGCAGCGCCGAGTCCCAACTGCCGGCCATGCTGGCGGTGATCAACAGCAACCACGCAACCCCGGTGACAAGCCCCAAGCCGGCCAGGCCGCGGGTGATGCGCAGCAGTTGCCGGTCCAGTGTCGGTTGCACATGAGCGCCGAGCAGCCAGGGCCTGAACACCCAGGCCCCGAACATCAACAGCACGACGATGAAATGCAGGAAGCGGCACAGCACCAGCAGGGTTGCCATGGGTTATTGGCCGACCTTGAAGCTATAAGTGCCTTCGCTTTTGTGAGTGTCGACGGACACCGCATGCCATTGGACTGTATAGGTGCCGCTTGCCAGCGGAGCGGCAGGCGTGACCACCAGGGTTTTATTGTCGGCTCCCTGGGTTTCCAGGCCCTTGATGGCGACTTCGGTGCCGTCCTTGCTCAGGGACACCTTGGTAAAGGTGGCTTCGACGCCTTCGCTGAAGGTCAGGCGCAGGTCTTTCGGCGCGGCGACGTTGCTGTCAGCCGCAGGCTCCGTGCTCTTGAGATGGGCGTGGGCAAACGCCGCCGAGGCGCCCAGCAGGGCAGTGAACAGGACAGCAGCGGTCAGGGACTTCTTGAGCAACATTGTTCAATACCAATCAGAGGACAGGAGCCGGCAGTGTACGAAGTTTCGGCTTGGCCTGTCGCCCCGATCTAGAGCCGGTGGTAGTCTTTAGGCCGTGTTGTTGTCAGGGAGCCCTTATGGGCAATCACAAGATCGGAATTCGTCGGGTCAACGTCGAGAAAATCCTGCTGGCGGCGGAGAAGGTCTTCGCCAACAAGGGCTATGGCAGCACCGCCATGGCCGACATCGCCGAAGAAGCGCAACTGCCGCGCTCCAACCTGCATTACTACTTCACCACCAAAAGCGAGCTGTACAGCGCGGTGCTGTTCGACCTGCTGGAGTTGTGGAAGCAGGACGCCCTGAGCTTTGAAACCTTTGACGACCCTCGTGTAGTGCTCAGCAGCTACATCCGCGCCAAGATGCAGCGCTCGCGCACGCGGCCGTATGGCTCCAAGGTCTGGGCCAATGAAATCATCCACGGCGCGCCCACACTTGGCGAAGCCCTGGATGAAAGCCTGTATGACTGGGCCAAGATGAAGGAAGCGAAGATTCGCCAATGGGTGCAAGACAAACGCATCCTGCCGGTGGAGCCCTCGAGCCTGCTGTACATGATCTGGGCCTCGACCCAGCACTATGCCGACTTCGATCATCAGGTGAAGATTTTGAATGACCACCAGCCGTTGTCGGACAGGCAGTTCGAAAAGGCCATTCAGACCGTGACCGGTGTGATTTTGCGCGGGATTGGCTTGGAACCTTGAGCCTTGTAGTGAGGCTCAAGGCCCTATCGCAGCATAGGTATCTACACAACTTCGAAGCGACGCTGGACTTGTGGCGAGGGAGCTTGCTCCCGTGACGGCCTGACAACCGATGCAAATCTACCCTGACACCCCGCGATCAACCTGTGGGAGCGGGCTTGCTCGCGAAGGCGGCCTGGCAGTCAACACAGTTGGATTGTGTACATATCCATTCCTGCGGTAACGGCCACTTAGGGTTCCGCCCTGACGGCGGCTCACTTTTGAACAGCGCAAAAGTAAGCAAAACGCTCTTGCCCCACCACTCGGCACCTCGCTTAGGCTCGGTGTGCCCGTAATCCGCCAGTGATTTGGGGGGCCGCCGCCACGCGCCATCCATGGCGCGGGGCGGCTAAACCGGCATCCCTGCCGGTTTACCCCCCAAATCCCTGTCGAATTCCGGCCAGCGTGGTTTAACGGGGCGCCTAAGATCAAAAGCAGATCAAGAGCGACTCGCTTCGCATCGTGGAGTGTGTGGCCGGGCGCGATCAACTGTGGGAGCTGGCTTGCCTGCGATAGCGACCTAAAGAACTACACAGCCTCCCGGTAAGGATTGCGCGGGTCCTGCGTCCAGTTCAAAAACGGCTTGCCGGTATCGATCGGCACCATCTCGATGCAGTCGGCCACCGGGCAGGTGATCTGGCACAGGTTGCAGCCCACGCACTCATCGTCGATCACCTCATACAGATGCGTGCCATCGGCCTGCTTCAAGCTGGCAATGGCCTGGTGCGAGGTGTCCTCGCAGGCAATATGGCAACGCCCACAGCCAATGCACGCGTCTTGGTCTATCTTGGCGATGACTTGGTAGTTGATGTCGAGGTACTTCCAGTCCGTGGTATTGCCCACCGCCCGCCCGGAAAACGCCTGCAGGTTGGCATGGCCTTGGCTGTCCATCCAGCGCGACAAGCCATCCTTCATTTCTTCAACGATGCGAAACCCATGCAGCATCGCCGCCGTGCACACCTGCACCGCGCCGCAGCCCAGGGCAACAAACTCCGCCGCATCCCGCCAGGTACCGATACCGCCGATGCCGCAGATCGGCAGGCCGTGGGTCTGTGGGTCGCGGGCGATTTCGGCGACCATGTTCAACGCAATCGGCTTGACCGCCGAGCCGCAGTAACCGCCATGGGTGCTCTGGGAACCGACCACCGGCAGGGCGACCATACGCTCCAGGTCTACGCTGGTGATGGAGTTGATGGTGTTGATCAGCGACACCGCATCGGCGCCGCCGCGATAGGCCGCCCGCGCCGCCACGCGGATGTCGGTGATGTTCGGCGTGAGCTTGACGATCACCGGCAGCGAGCAATACGTCTTGCACCAGCGCGTCACTTGCTCCACGTACTCCGGCACCTGGCCGACGGCGGCGCCCATGCCCCGTTCGGGCATGCCATGGGGGCAGCCGAAGTTCAGCTCGATGCCGTCGCAGCCGGTCGCCTCCACCAAGGGCAGGATGTTTTTCCAGGACGCTTCGACACAGGGCACCATCAGCGAGACGATCAGCGCGCGGTCCGGCCAGTCCTTTTTCACCTGGGTGATTTCCCGCAGGTTGATCTCCAGGGAACGGTCGGTGATCAGTTCGATATTGTTGATGCCCAGCACTTCGCGGTTGGCGCCGTAGTGCGCGGAGTAGCGCGACGACACGTTCACCGCCGCCGGGTCTTCCCCCAGGGTTTTCCACACCACGCCACCCCAGCCGGCCTCGAAGGCGCGCACCACGTTGTAGGCTTTGTCGGTGGGTGGCGCGGAGGCCAGCCAGAACGGATTGGGCGCTTTGATTCCGGCGAATACAATCGAGAGATCGGCCATTACGCAGCCTCCACAGTCAGCATGAGTTGGGCGTGCATGGCTTCGGCAGCCCGCTTGCCATGTTGTACCGCCTGGACGGTGAGGTCCTGGCCGAGGCTGACGCAGTCGCCGCCGGCATACACCCCTGGGATGCTGGTGCGCAGTTGCTCATCGACGAAGACGCGCTCGTCGACGCGGTGCAGTTGCTGGGCCAGCGGGTCGTGCAGGGCGTCGTTGTCAAAGCCTTGCCCGATCGCCTTGAAGATCGCATCGGCGGCCAGTTCGAAGGTTTCCCCGGTAGGCAGCAGGCGACCGTCTTCCAAGCGTGTGCGGGCAAAGCGCATGCCGCGTACGCGGCCCTGGTCGTCGAGCAGAACCTCGTCGGGTTGGGCCCAGGTCAACAGCCGTACTTGATTGGCTTTGGCGATGTCCTGTTCGTGGTGGGTCGCGCCCATGTCCGCGAGGCCACGGCGGTATACCAGGTTGACATCGCGGGCACCGAGGCGGGCCATTTGCACGGCCATGTCGATGGCGGTGTTGCCGGCGCCGAGTACGATGCAACGGTCGGCCAGGGGCAATTGGCTGAGGTCATCGGCCTGGCGCAGTTCACGGATATAGTCGGTGGCGGCGAGCAGGCCGGGGGCGTCCTCAAAGGGCAGGCCCAGCCGTTTGCTGGCCGCGAGACCCAGGCCGAGGAACACCGAATCGAATTGCTGGTGCAGTTCGCTCAAGGTCAGGTTGCCGCCCAGGCGCTGGCCGTGGCGAACCTCGATGCCGCCAATCTGCAGGAGAAAATCCAGTTCCTTCTGGGCGAAGTCGTCCACCAGTTTGTATTTGGCGATTCCGTACTCATTCAGGCCGCCGGCTTTTTCCCGCGCTTCGAAAATCACCACGTCATGGCCGTGCAAGGCGGCGCGGTGGGCGCAGGCCAAACCGGCGGGCCCGGCGCCGACCACGGCGATGCGCTTGCCGGTGGGCGCGGCGCGTTGGAATGGGTGTTCGCTGAAGTGCGCATTATCGATAGCGTAGCGTTGCAACAGGCCGATCAGCACGGGAGCGCATTCTTCGGTGTTATTGCGTACGCAGGCCTGCTGGCAAAGGATTTCCGTCGGGCACACCCGCGCGCAGCTGCCACCGAGAATGTTGGCCGAGAGAATTTTCTGCGCGGCGCCTTGCACGTTGTCGGTGTGGATATTGCGGATGAATGACGGGATATCGATTTCGCTGGGGCACGCATTCACGCAGGGCGCGTCGTAGCAGTACAGGCAGCGCGAGGCTTCCAGCTGGGCCTGGCGCGCGTTGAGTGGCGGTGCCAGGTCGGTGAACTGGTTGGCGAGGGTGGCCCCGTCTTCGCGGGGGTGGGGGAGGTGGGTCAGGGTCTGAATCACGGTGTTGGCCTCACGGTTATTGAGGTGCTGCCTCTGATGGGCGATCGTTCCCACGCTCTGCGTGGGAATGCCTCACTGGACGCTCCGCGTCCGCTTTTTTTGGACTCAGCGGTTCACGGCCACTGGTTTGGAGAGCGTTGCCCGCTTGCTCAACTGCTCGAACACCGACGGATACGCCGGCCGCTGCACATACCGGCCGGCGCCTCGCTCGGCCCGCAGGTCGCCATCGGCCCACACCAGCTTGCCCTGGCTGATGGTGTGGCTGGGCACGCCGCGCACGGTCTTGCCTTCGAAGATGTTGAAGTCCACCTGCTGATGGTGGGTCTTGGCTGAAATGGTCCGCGTGCCCTCGGGGTCCCATAGCACCAGGTCGGCATCGGCGCCCACGCGTATCGCGCCTTTACGGGGGTAGAGGTTGAAAATCTTCGCGGTGTTGGTGGAGGTCAGCGCGACGAATTCCTGCATCGACAAACGCCCGGTATTGACGCCTTCGTGCCACAGCAGCGCCATGCGATCTTCAATGCCGGCGGTACCGTTGGGGATCTTGCTGAAGTCGTCACGCCCGGCGGCTTTTTGCTCGGCGCAGAAACAGCAGTGGTCGGTGGCGGTGGTGTGCAGGTTGCCCGCTTGCAGGCCATGCCACAGTGCCTCCTGGTGCCCGCGCGGGCGGAATGGCGGGCTCATCACATAGCCAGCGGCGGTCTGCCAGTCGGGGTGCTGGTACACGCTGTCATCGAGCAACAGGTGGCCGGCGAGTACTTCACCGTACACCGCCTGGCCCTTGCCTCGGGCGTAGGTGATTTCATCCAGGGCTTCCTTCGTCGACACATGCACCAGGTACAGCGGCGTGCCGATGGTCTCGGCAATCCGGATAGCACGGCTGGCCGCTTCGCCTTCCACTTGGGAGGGGCGCGACAGCGGATGGGCTTCCGGCCCGGTGATGCCCTGGGCCATCAGTTTGCGTTGCAGGTGATACACCAGCTCGCCATTCTCGGCATGCACGGTGGGCACCGCGCCGAGTTCCAGGCAGCGTTCGAAACTGGCGACCAAGGTGTCGTCGGCAGCCATGATCGCGTTTTTGTAGGCCATGAAATGCTTGAAGCTGTTGATGCCGTGATGGCTGACCAACTCGGCCATTTCCTCGCGTACCTGTTCGCTCCACCAGGTGATCGCTACATGAAACCCATAGTCGGCGGCAGACTTTTCGGCCCAGCCGCGCCACTGGTGGAAAGCTTCCATCAGCGACTGCTGCGGGTTGGGAATCACGAAGTCGATGATCGACGTGGTGCCACCGGCCAAGCCTGCCGCCGTACCACTGAAAAAGTCTTCACTGGCCACGGTGCCCATGAAGGGCAGTTGCATGTGGGTATGAGGGTCGATGCCGCCCGGCATCAAGTATTGGCCGCTGCCATCGAGTATTTCACAGCCTGCGGGAATATCCAGATTCGTGCCAATGGCGCGAATTAGACCCTCTGCGCATAACACGTCGGCGCGGTAACTTTCATCATGGGTAATAACGGTGGCGCCACGGATCAACAGCGACATGTCGAGTTCCTCACAGGCTTGACCGGCTTGTGCCAGTTCTAAGTGTTGTAATACTGCGTATCGATGACGGATTAATTCCTGTCATCGGTGACAGGAATAGAAACTAGCCCGAGTTTTTCGAATGAGCAAGAAGATTTTTCGCAAGCGTTTATAGGTTTTATCCTTTTGATTTTTATAAGAAAAATCTTATTTTCACCAAAATGAAGCACGCCCACCCTGTTTTGACGCACTTGACAGGTTCTTGATCTGATCAATATTTCTTATTGCAAATCAGGCGCTTGAGATATGCCGCTTGACGGCGTCGAGAAATAAAAATAATTGTGATGCACCAGATTGAGACCTGAAGTTCGAGCAACTTGCGTATTGTTTAGCCTGACGCGTGCGGCAAGTACCGTAGGCTCAATTGGAAAGCTGATAAACATCAGCACGTTATATAAGCGGTGCGGGTTCAGAGGCGGTTGTCGGCACGGTTATTGAGTGCACGGGCAGTTGGCCGGAACCCTGGAAGTCATGTTGTTGATGCGGTACTCCGGCCACCTGAACCTAGCGTGCAGGTGAGCAACAATAATTTTAAAAAAAACCGTGGAGCGGCCATGCAACAGAACAGATCGCAAGTCATCGAGCGCAACGGCCTGTACGAACTTGACGCCGGCCCCGACGTCCTCGACAGCCCTCGCTACAACCACGACATGGCACCTACCAAAGTGCACGAGCGCACCTGGAACAAATGGCACATCACCGCGCTATGGGTCGGTATGTCGATCTGCGTGCCCACCTACACTCTGGGCGGGGTGCTCACGGCGTATTTCGGGCTGTCGGTGGGGGAGGCGCTGGTAGCGATCCTGCTGGCCAATATCGTGGTGTTGATCCCGCTGACCCTCAACGCGTTTCCCGGCACCAAGTACGGCATTCCGTTTCCGGTGCTGTTGCGTTCGTCCTTTGGCATCCTCGGCTCCAACGTACCGTGCCTGATCCGTGCGCTGGTGGCCTGCGGATGGTTTGGTATCCAGACGATGTTCGGCGGGCTGGCGATCCACCTGTTTCTGGGCTCGATTTTCGATGGCTGGAAAGCCCTCGGCGGCACTGGCGAGGTGATCGGTTTCATGCTGTTCTGGTGCCTGAACCTGTGGGTGGTGCTGCGCGGCGCCGAGTCGATCAAGCGCCTGGAAACCTTGTCGGCGCCGCTGTTGGTCGCCGTGGGCGTTGGGCTGTTGGTATGGGCGATGCCGAATGTGTCCCTCAGCGAGTTGATGGCGATCCCACCCAAGCGCCCCGAAGGCGCCAGCCTCACCGGTTACTTCATGGCGGGGCTTACGGCGATGGTGGGTTTCTGGGCTACGTTGTCGCTGAACATTCCCGACTTCAGCCGCTACGCCAACAGCCAGAAAGACCAGATTCTGGGGCAGATCTTCGGCTTGCCGCTGACCATGTTCCTGTTCGCCGCCCTCGGCGTGGTCATGACCGCCGCCTCGGTAAAACTGGTGGGGGTGAGCGTCTCCGACCCGGTGAGCCTGATCGGCCATATCCAGAGCCCGGTGTGGGTAGCCATCGCCATGGCGCTGATCATCGTCGCAACGTTGTCCACCAACACTGCGGCGAACATCGTCTCGCCCACCAACGACTTCCAGAACATCGCGCCCAAGCTGATCAACCGCACCACAGCGGTGATCCTCACCGGCCTGGTAGGGCTGGCGCTGATGGCCCATGAACTGCTGAAAAAACTCGGGCTGATCGTCTCGGACGTCAGCCTGGAAACCGTGTATTCCAATTGGCTGCTCGGCTACTCGAGCCTGCTGGGGCCGATTGCCGGGATCATGGTGGTGGACTACTTCATTACCCGCCGACAACAGTTGGACCTGGCCGGCCTGTACCGCGACGACGTGTACCCGGCCTGGAACTGGAGCGGGTTTGTCGCTTTTGGCGTACCGGTGGTGCTGACGCTGCTGTCGTTGGGCAGCGACGCGTTCAGCTGGTTCTACAGCTACGGCTGGTTTACCGGTTCGGCGTTAGGCGGGGTGTTGTATTACGGGCTCAATGCCAAGCGCGCTAGCACTCCACTCACCGTCAAATCCCCGTTGTAAACACGGTCCAGGTGGGAGCTGGCTTGCCTGCGATAGCGGATTATCAGCTAAAGCCGTGTCGACTGACACACCGCTATCGCAGGCAAGCCAGCTCCCACACTTGACCGCGTCAATTCATAAGAAACTCAGCCTGAGGAGACCTCCATGAACGCTGCCCTCGACGTTCTGCAATCGACCCATCAGCACATCAACCGCGACCGTCTGTGGCAGTCGCTGATGGACCTGGCCAAACTCGGTGCCACCCCCAAGGGCGGTGTGTGCCGCCTGGCCCTCACCGACCTCGACCGTAAGGCTCGCGACCTCTTCGTGCAGTGGTGCGAAGCGGCTGGTTGCACCGTGACCATCGACGGCATCGGCAATATCTTTGCGCGTCGCCCCGGCCGCAATCCCGACCTGCCGCCAGTGATGACCGGCAGCCATATCGACACCCAGCCCACGGGCGGCAAGTTCGACGGTTGCTTCGGCGTGCTGGCCGGTGTGGAAGTGCTGCGCACCCTTAACGACCTGAATGTGGAAACCGAGGCGCCGCTGGAAGTGGTGGTATGGACCAACGAAGAAGGCTCGCGCTTCCCACCGTGCATGATGGGCTCAGGGGTGTTTGCCGAGAAGTTCAGCCTGGCCGATACCCTGGCCAAGGTCGATGCGGAAGGGGTCAGCGTGGGTGAGGCGCTGAACGCGATTGGTTATGCGGGAACACGGCCGGTCAGCGGGCATAAGGTCGGCGCGTATTTCGAGGCGCATATCGAACAAGGGCCGATTCTGGAGGATGAACACAAAACCATCGGCGTGGTGCTCGGCGCCCTTGGGCAAAAATGGTTCGACCTGAAGCTGCGCGGTGTTGAAGCCCACGCGGGCCCTACACCCATGCACTTGCGCAAGGACGCCCTGGTAGGCGCGGCGGCAGTGGTGGCCGCCGTGAACGCGGCGGCGCTGGCGCACCAGCCCCATGCATGCGGCACGGTGGGTTGCCTGCAAGCGTATCCGGGATCGCGCAACGTGATTCCCGGTGAAGTACGCATGACCCTGGATTTTCGTCACCTGGAACCGGCACGGCTGGATTCGATGATTGCCCAGGTTCGCCAGGTGATCGAGGCCACCTGCGCCAAACACGGCTTGAGTTTCGACATGCAGCCCACGGCGGACTTCCCGCCACTGTACTTCGACAAAGGCTGTGTGGACGCGGTGCGCAATGCCGCCAATGGCTTGGGCTTGTCGAACATGGATATCGTCAGCGGGGCGGGGCACGACGCGATCTTCGTGGCTGAGCTGGGCCCGGCGGGGATGATCTTTGTGCCGTGTGAAGGCGGCATCAGCCACAACGAAATCGAGAATGCCGCGCCGGATGACCTCGCGGCGGGCTGTGCGGTGTTGTTGCGCGCGATGGTAGCCGCCTCAGCGGCCATCGCCAGCGGCCAGCTCGCGGCCTGAAATGCGCTAAAAAATGTAGGAGCGAGCTTGCTCGCGAAAAACGCCAACGATAACGCGTGCTTCCTGAAAATACGCGGCGCCTGTGAGTTTTTCGCGAGCAAGCTCGCTCCTACAGGGTATTAACCGGGCTGCCAGCCGCCGCCGAGTGCGGTCAACAGTCCCACGCTTGCTTGCAATTGCCGGGTCTGCACCGCCTGCAATGTTCTCTGCGCCTGCAACGCGGCGGTTTGGGCGGTGACCACATCCAGGTAACTCACCGCCCCGGCCTGATAGCTGTTCATCGCCAAGGCCTGGGTATGTTGCGCTGCCTCTGCCGCCGCTTGCTCGTCCTCGGCTTGCTGCTGCAAATCCCGCAGTTGGGCGAGGTTATCTTCCACCTCGCGCACGGCTTTTAACACGTGGCTACGGTACTGTGCCGAGGCCTCCTCGAACTCGGCCTTGGCCTGGCGCTCATTGGCGCTCAAGCGCCCGCCGTCGAAGATCGGCAGGTTCATCAGTGGCCCCAGCGCCCAATACCGGTTGCCGGCGGACAGCAGGTTGCCGACGCCTTGGGTCTGCCCGCCCAGCACACCGGTCAAACTGAAATCCGGAAACCACGCTGCCTTGGCCACGCCGATAGTTGCATTGGCCGCAAACACCCGTCGTTCAGCGGCGGCAATGTCCGGGCGACGCTGCAACAGGTGGCTGGGCAACTGCGCCGGAATGCCAGGCAACGCCATTAATTGCGAGCTGGGCGGCAATGAAAAATCACTGGCCGTCACGCCCACCAATTCGCCGATGGCATGCTCGGCGAGGTTGCGCTGGCCACGCACTTCGTCCAGCTGTGCCTTGGCTTCGGCCAGTTGGTTTTGTGCGCGGGTCAGGTCCAGTTCCGACGCAATCTGGCCTTCATAACGGCTGCGGGTCAGTTGCAGCGCTTTGCTGAAGTCCTGCAACGACGTGTTGAGGATTCGGCCCTGTGCATCCAGCCCATTGAGCTGCACATAGAGGCTCGCCAACTGCTGTTGGAGGCTCAAGCTCACCACCGCCAAATCATCAAAAGACGCTTGCGCCTGGGCATCGCCCGCGGCCACCTGGTTGCGGATTTTGCCCCACAGGTCGAGGTCGTAACCCAGGGAAAACCCAGCGGTATTGCTGTTGTACACCGACGGCTGTGTAGTGCCGCGCAACGGTCGTGAATCCGATTGACGCTGACGCAGCGGTTGCGCGCTGGCGGTGATTTGCGGGAACAGGCCCGCGTGCAATTGGCTGGCGTAGGCCTGGGACGCATCCACGTGCGCCAGCGCCGCGGCCAGGTCCGGGTTGGCCTTGAGCAGTTGCTGTTGCAGCGAGTTCAGGCGCGAATCGTTGTAAAGCTGCCACCACTGGGGCGCCAATTGGTCCGACGGTTGCGCGCTGTGCCAGGGGCCATCGCTGGTTTGTTCACGGTAGTTCGCGGGCAGGTCAACCGACGGCACTGTATAGGTGGGTGCCATCGAGCAACCCTGCAACGCCAGCAGCATCAACGCCGCCAGCGGCTTAAGCCTTGGGCGCATGGGCACCTCCGGTGGCGTCAGCCAGTTGCACCGGGTCGCCTTCACGCAGGGCGTCGGGCGGGTTGTCGATGATGCGGTCGGCAGGCTTCAAGCCTTGGTCGATCACCAGGCGCTCGCCGAGGTCCAGGCCAATATGGATGTCTTGCAGGTGCACATGGTTGCGCCCGTCCAGCACCGCAACCTGGGTGCCCTGGGCGCGGAAGATCAAGGCGCTGGCCGGGATGCTCACGCCATGGGTATCGGCCGGAATCGGCAGGGTGACTTCGGCGTAATCACCTGGCAGCAGTTCGCCGTTGGGGTTGTCGGCAACGAACTGGGCGAGCAGGGTGCCGGAGCGGCGGTCGATGGCGGTGGAGTCACCGATCAGGCGTGCCTTGAAGTGCTCGCCGGGGTGCTCAGGGACGGTCAGTTCAGCCTCAAGGCCCGTATGAATCACCGCTGCATAGTTCTGCGGCACCGGCACGTACAAGCGCAATTGGTGGGTGTCGGCAATGTTGAACAGTTCCGGATCGCTGGCGTTATCGGCCTTGATCAACTGGCCGATGTCCGTGTTGCGGGCGGTGATGGTGCCGGCGAACGGCGCGCGAAGGGTCTTGTAGCTTTCCAGGGCGCACAGTCGCGCGTAGTCCGCCGCCGCAGCTTCGGTGTTGGCCTTGGCGGCTGCGGCATTGGAGGTTTTCTCATCGGCGTCCTGGCGCGATACCGAATGGCTGGCCAGCAGGTTTTGCCAGCGGGTCGCGGTGGTGGCTGCCAGGCGTGCGTTGGCTTGTTGCTGGATCAGGCGGGCATGGGCCTGGGCCAGTTGTTGGTCGAGCTCGGGGCTGTCGATTTCGGCGAGGATTTGCCCGGCCTTGACCTGGGCGCCGATGTCGACTTTCCAGTCCTTCAAGTAGCCGCTGACCCGTGCATGGATCGCCGCCTGGCTCCATGCTTCCAGGTGAGCGGGCAGGCGCAGGGTATCACCGGCGGCGTTTGGCTTGGGTTGGAACACCATCACCTGGGGGACAGCGGCGGCTTCGGTCCAGGCAGTGACCGATTGCTCGTGCAGCGTTCGTGCGTGCAGGCCGCTGGCGACCAACAGGGCAGCCAACGTCAGGCCACCGACACCCAGGAGCATCAGACGCTTGCGCGAGGGTTTTTGATCAGGCGACATGGGGCGTTTCTCCAGCAGTTGCGCGAGTAGGATGACGGCCGTGGACCAGGCTGAAGACCACGGGAACAAACAACAAAGTGGCGATGGTGGCGAAGATCAAGCCACCGATGACCGCTCGACCGAGCGGGGCGTTCTGTTCCTCGGAAATCGCCAGGGGCAACATGCCGATGATCATTGCCAGGGCGGTCATGCACACCGGGCGAAAGCGTGTGTAGCCCGCTTCCAGCGCGGCTTTCAATGCATCGCCATGTTCGGCCAGGCGCTCACGGCAGAAGCTCACCACCAGGATCGAGTTGGCGGTGGCCACGCCCATGCACAAGATGGCGCCGGTGAGTGCTGGCACCGACAACGAGGTGCCACTGAGGAACAGCATCCACACGATGCCCGCCAATGCTGCCGGCAACGCCGTGATGATCACAAAGGGGTCGGCCCACGACTGGAAGTTGACCACGATCAGCAAGTAGATCAGCACCACCGCGCCGAGCAGCCCGAAGCTCAAACCACTGAACGCCTCATGCAGCGCATCGATCTGCCCGTGCAGGCTGATGGTCGCGCCTTTGGGGCGCATGGACGCCGTGTCATCCAGCACCTTTTGCACATCGCGGGCCACACCGCCGAGGTCGCGACCTTGCACGTTGGCGTACAGGTCCAGGGTCGGCTCGATGTTATAGTGGGTCACCACGGCCGGGCTTTGTACCCGGGAGATGGTCGCCACGCCGCCGAGAATTTGCGCCTGGCCATTGGCACCGGTTACCGGCAGCGCTTCCAGGGACGGCAGGCTGTCGAGACGGTATTGCGGGGTGGCGGCGACGATGGAGTAAGACACGCCGTTGGCCGGGTTGAGCCAGAAGGTCGGCGCGGTTTGCGAGCTGCCGGCGAGGGAGGCGACCATGCTGTTGGTGACGTCACGCTCGGTGATACCCAGGCCATTGGCGCGCATGCGGTCTACATTCACTTGCAATGAGGGGTAGCCGGTTGACTGCTGAATGCGCAGGTCGGCAATCCCCGGTACATGCTGCAAGCGCCGTTCAAGCTCGACGGCATAGGCGCGGTTGTCTGCGTCATTGCGCCCGGAGATTTTGACGTCCAGCGGGGCGGGTGCGCCGAAGTTGAGGATCTGGCTGCTGATGTCGGCGGGCAGGAACGCAAAGTGGCTGCCGGGGAAACTTTGCGGCAGGGCTTCGCGCAGTTTTTTCACGTAGTCGGCGGTGGGCGCGTGGTGCGTTTTCAAGCTGACTTGAATATCGCCATCCTGCGGGCCGATGGTGCCGCTGCTGCTGTAGGCCATGTCGATGCCGCTGAGCGGAATGCCGATATTGTCGACGATGGTGTCCAGTTCTTCGGCGGGGATGACCTCGCGGATCCGCGCTTCGATGCGGTCGAACGCCGCGGCGCTTTCCTCGATGCGCGTGCCCAGGGGCAAGCGCACATGCAGGGCCAGGGCACCCGCATCGGTGGCTGGGAAAAAGTCCTGGCCCAGGCTGGGCAACAGCAGGAACGACGCGAGTACGCAGGCCAGGAACCCGACAATGAAGCGCTTGCGTGCGCCCAATGCCAGCGTCAGCAGGCCATGGTAGGTGTCGCGGACATTGGAAAAGTGCCGCTCGAACCCCTGCTGAAAATTAAGCAATGATTGCAGCAACGCATTGCGCGGTTTCAGGTGCTGTTCACCCTCGTGGTGGTTGATGAATGCATCTTCCGGATGATGCCCCGCGCCTGGCTCGGGCCTATGTGGTTTGAGCAAAAACATCGCCAGCGTCGGCACCAGGGTGCGCGAGAGAATGAACGAGCTGGCCATGGCGAAGATCACCGCCAATGCCATGGGCCGGAACAGGTAACCGGCGATGCCTTGCAGCAAAAACATCGGCACGAACACGATGCAGATGCACAGCAGTGAGACGAACGCCGGGCCGACGATTTGCGCGGCGCCGTCGAGAATCGCGGTCTTCACCGTCTTGCCTTGTTCCAGGTGCCAGTTGATGTTCTCGATGGTCACCGTGGCGTCATCTACCAGGATACCCACCGCCAATGCCAGCCCGCCCAATGTCATCACGTTGAGGGTTTGCCCGCTGACCGCCAGCAACGCGATGGCCGAGAGCACCGCCAGGGGAATCGACGCGGCGATGATCAAGGTCGAACGCCAACTGCCGAGAAACAGCAGGATCATCGCACTGGTGAGCAATGCGGCAATGATGCCTTCCTGGGCCACGCTGCCCACCGACTGTTTGACGAATACCGAGGCGTCGCCCAGCAGCGAGGTTTTCAATGACGGCGGCAGGGTTTCATTGATGCGCGGCAGCATCTGGCGGATACCGTCGATGATCGACAGGGTGGAAATGCTGCCGTTTTTCAGCGCCGGCATCAGCACGGCGCGATGGCCGTCGACCCGCACGATATTGGTTTGCGGTGGTGAACCGTCGCGCACATGGGCCACTTGGCCGATGGTGATCAGCGCACCGTCAACCGTCTTGATCGGCAAGTCGTTGAGCTCATCGATGGCTTTGGGGCTGTTGTTGAGCAGGATCGTGTATTCGTTGGGGCCCAGCTTGGCGGTGCCCACCGGGATGATCTGGTTCTGCAGCGCCAGGGCATTGCCCACATCCTGGGCCGACAAACCTTTGGCGGCCAGGGCTTGGGGGTCGAGGTCCAGCGTAATCTGCCGTTGCTTGCCGCCCATCGGTGTAGGCATGGCCAGGCCGGGCAGGGCACTCAAGGGCAGGCGGATATTGTTCTGCACCAGGTCGCGAATTCTGGCTTCCGAAAGGCTCGGGCTGGAGAACGCCATTTGCAGGATCGGCACCGTGGAGGCGCTGTAGTTGAGGATCAGCGGCGGGGTGATGCCCGGCGGCATTTGCTTGAGCACGGTTTGTGACACCGCCGTGACCTGAGCGTTGGCGGTACGGATATCCACGCCAGGCTGGAAGAAGATCTTGACGATGCCCATGCCGGGCAACGATTGCGACTCGATGTGTTCGATGTCGTTGACGGTGGTGCTCAGGGAGCGTTCGTAGGTGTAGATCACCCGGCCGGCCATGGCGTCCGGGGACAGGCCGTTGTACTGCCAGACCACGGCGACCACGGGAATGCCGATATCGGGAAAAACATCCGTGGGCGTGCGCAGGGCCGCCATCGGCCCAATGATGCAAATGAATATAGCCAGCACGATGAAGGTGTACGGCTTGTGCAGTGCGGTCTTTACCAGCCCGAGCATGCGTGAGTCTCCGAGAAGAGCAGGATTGCAAACCCCGGCAGTCTTGCCCGACCCACCTAACACGCGCCTTTCAGCCAAGTGAAGGAAGTTTTAGTTAATGGCTGAAGATCCTTTCATAGGGATTCATTTGTTCCAGGAAGGGTGGCTCATCAAGCTTGTCAGCCATCGGATACGACCTTTTAATACCTGCCCTTTGGAGCGCTGTCATGTCACTCAAACCACTGTTGTTAGTTCCCGTCCTTGGCGTTGTCTGTTTGCTGTCGGCGTGCGCCGGACCGATCCCCAAGGCGGACCCCAGCCAAGCCTGGATAGGCTTGCAGGAAGAGGCGCCGAATGACCTGATGGCCGAGCGTGTCGATGGCAAGCGCGTGGACGATGGGCGCTATTTTGAAGTGACCCCGGGGGACCATCGCCTGGACGTGACCTTATTTGAAGACGAGCCGGGCGACGACAACCAGCAGGACTGCCAGGGCCGCATCGAGTACAAGCATTTCAAGGCGGGTGAGCACTACACCCTGGTGGAGTCGAGCCTGGGCACCACGGTGCGCGCGTCCCTTGAGGACGGCCACGGCAAGGAAATTGCCGCGACCCAGGACTTCAATTGCATGCCTGGCTAGGCGTGATGCGCCGTCGCCTTGCGCGGCTCGGCGGGTTCAGCAGGTTTGACGTGGGGGTGATGATGCCGGCGCGTCACGCGCATGACCCCCCACAGCATGGCGGCGGCGACGGCCAGCCAACCACAGATCAACAGGAAAATCGTTGTTGCAAGGCTCATTCGGGCCTCCTTTCGCCCGCTTGGGGCACACACAGTCTTCTCAATGGACAGTCTAGTCAGCTGACGGTTGCCTGCTATTGACCAATGGTCGAGTCCGTCCAACTTGTTTGCTCTATCGTCACCGCTTTATTGCACGCGTCGGCTATAGATATCTTGCGCCGCCCCCCCCCTGTAGGAGCGAGCTTGCTCGCGAAAACCGCCAACCATGACGCGGGCTTCCTGAATAAACGCGGCGCCCCCAATTTTTTCGCGAGCAAGCTCGCTCCTACGGGATAGAGAAAGCGCGATTGGGCTATGATCGGGGCCTTTACTGGCAGTTGATCAAGAGAGTGAAAAAATTGCGCTTACGGTCGAACCTTAAAACTTCCTTGCTATTGGCCGTTGCCCTCGGGTTGGCGGCCTGTTCCAGCAACACTCCATCAAAACTGCCAGGCTTGCCGGAGCGCGTTGAACTCAATGGCGTGCCGACCTTTCGCAGCGAGGCTTATCAGAGCGGTCCTACAGCACTTGCCAGCATGCTGTCGCAACAAGGCATTGTCATGACACCGGGTTTGCTTGATAAGCCGCTGCGCCTGCCCGGTGCCGAGGCCGACCTTGAGCGCAATATGCAGGTGCTGGCGCGCGAGTACGGGCTGATGGTGTACCCATTGGACGCCAAGCTGACCGCCGTGCTGGCGCAGGTGGCGGCGGGTTACCCGGTGATGGCGCGGATCAACGCCAGCTATTGGTCCGGGGCGCGTTATGTCGTGGTGGTGGGGTTTAACCAGCAAAAAAGTACGGTGCTGTTGCGCTCAGGCAATGAGCGTCGCTTGAGCATGAGCTTCAGCGACTTTGAGTCGGCGTGGAAGGGCGCGGGCCATTGGGCCATCCTGACCCAGCGCCCGAGCCAGTTGCCCGCCAATGTGGACGCGCAGCGCTGGCGCGATGCGGCCAATGCCACGGCGCAGGCGGGGCAGGAGCAGGCAGCGGCCCAAGCGCTCAAGGTGTTGGCAGAGAAGAAGTGAAACTCAAATAATGTGGGAGCCCGCTCCCACACTAAATCACATCACTGTTTATCGACGTACTTCCGTAGCGGTCGCTCGATTCTTGAGGTTTTTATCGGCCTTGTACCGCAGCGCCACATCCGGCACTGCGCCGCCTTTGCCAGTTTCGACCCAACTACGAATACGGCTGGCATCTGCAAAATGGGTGAACTTGCCAAAGGCATCCAGGATCACCAGCGACACCGGGCGATTGCCCATGCTCGTCACCAGCACCAGGCAATGGCCGGCCTGGTTGGTGAAGCCGGTCTTGGTCAGCTTGATATCCCAGTTGGCGCGGTTGATCAGGTGATCGGTGTTGGAGAAGCCCAAGGTGTAGTTGGGCTTGCGGAACGACACGGTCTTTTCCTTGGTGGTGCTCAACTGGCTCAGCATCGGGAATTTGCGCGCATAGGCCAGCAGCTTGCTCAGGTCGCGGGCGGTCGACACGTTATGGATCGACAGGCCGGTGGGCTCCACATAGTGGGTGCTGGTCATACCCAGGGATTTGGCCTTGGCGTTCATCGCCGCGATAAAGGCTGCGTAACCGCCAGGATAATGGTGGGCCAGGCTCGCAGCGGCGCGGTTTTCCGAGGACATCAGCGCGATCAGCAGCATTTCCTTGCGCGGCATCTGGCTGCCGATCTTCACCCGGGAGAACACGCCTTTCATCTCGGGCGTGTCGGTGATGTTGATGTCGATGTACTCGTCCATATTCTGCTTGGCTTCGAGGACGATCAGGCCGGTCATCAGCTTGCTCACCGAAGCGATGGGTACCACCACGTCGGGGTTGCTGGAATAAATGACTTTATTGGTCTGCAAATCGACCAGCATGGCGCTGCCAGAGGCGATCTGCAGCTTGGAGGCGTCACGCGGGGCCAGGGTGGATTCGGCGGCGTGGGCGAAAGTGCCTGTAAAAGCAAAAAACAGGCTGACAATAGAAAGACGAATTTTCACGCGGATGAACTCGCTAAAAAAGTAAGGAAATGCCGTTGTAGAACGGATCTTGTGACAAATGACGTTACATTTTAGGAGTATGGATCAGAAAGCGATAGAGAGCCTTTAAATAAAGGCTGTAAGCCGATGATTGGTCGGGCTTGTAGCGATTTTTACCTACTGCTTTGAAATTTTTTCCCGAGTGTCCTCATCGATAAGATGTCGAAGTTGCTCAAACAGAGGGTCGGCATCTGTGTACTTCTTACCGTAAGCCAGATTGAACTCGTAATTGAAGCCCGGTGGGTTCTTGCCCTGATTGTGCTGGAGCAGCGTTTCCAGCTTGTCCAGCGCCTTGACGGCTTTTGCCTCCGCAGACTGTGCGTGCTCATAGTCATCCCAGAGCGCCAATATCTCAGCTTTCAGCGGCTCATCCAGGGCAGAGGTCAGAAGCACAAGATCGTCTCTCTCTTGCTCGCCCTTGTTGGGAAACGCTGCCTGGCTGACGGCCGGGATGTCTCCATTGATGGCCTCACCCAAATCGTGAATGACGCACATCTTGAGAATCTTCAGCATGTCGAGTTCGGCCAGTTGATCCTCGAAAACAATAGCCATCAGACAAAGACGCCAACTGTGTTCTGCCGTGCTTTCGGTGCGCCCGGAAGAGGTGTGTGCACTTCTGAGAACATCCTTGAGTTTTTCCGTTTCTCGCAGGAATTCGAGGCGCCCTTTGATTTTGTCGATGTTCATGAAGTTCTCTGTCTCCGGTGGCGAAGGCTATGCTATTGGAGTCAGATTAAGCCCGGGTAGGCTGAGCGTCCACGCATACAATATGCATAGCGCAGGGCAGTCAAAGCGTCTCCACCAAACGCGCCGATGTACCGTCTGAAAGA
This sequence comes from Pseudomonas salmasensis, assembly GCF_014268375.2. Lineage (NCBI taxonomy): Bacteria > Pseudomonadati > Pseudomonadota > Gammaproteobacteria > Pseudomonadales > Pseudomonadaceae > Pseudomonas > Pseudomonas salmasensis. The sequence goes on along the minus strand of NZ_CP077083.1, from coordinate 1,191,593 downwards.
GGGATGCGCGTCCACCGACAGGCGCTCTGGCTGATAGGCACAACAAGCGAGTCATTGTGGCCGGTGACGAATTCGATCGTCGGTGGCGCACTGACTTCCCTCCACCCGGTTTCATCCAGGGAGAGTTCTTTGCTGATGATCTCCGGTGTCGCAAAGCGCCATAGCGAACGCCCCAGCAATTCGCTGACGGGGCTTGCGAACTGGGCTGCGCGGGCAGGGGAGCAAGCCAGCAGACGATGGGTCAGGTCGCACATGAGATGAACGGGCCGTGAGCTTTCCCTGACCAAGCGAGCCAAGGCTTGATCGGCGGCGGCATCAAGGCGGGCGGCGAGTAATTGCTCAAGCTGTTGGTGCGCGCAGGGGTCGATTGCCTGTACGCCGCTTTCCCAGCGCGAAATAGTGGATTGGGTGACGTTGAACAACTGCGCAGCGTGGGCTTGTTTGACTCGGTGCAACAAGCGCCACCGCCTGAGCGCGATGCCAGGCAAGGCTGGCTTTGGGAAGATGCCAGGCATTTCGAGCTCCGGAAGAGTGGCGGCTTTTGGCTAGTTTGTTTAATGCAATAACAGCCTGCAACACGGGTTTTCACGCGCAATAAAAAGCCCTGCGATAAGGCAGGGCTTTTTCATCATGCCTGGTTATTAACCGTGCAGGGTTTCTGCGGCATACAGCGTATTTTCCAACAGGCAGGCCCGGGTCATCGGCCCGACACCGCCTGGCACCGGCGTGATCCAGCCAGCACGGGGCAGGGCGGTTTCATACACCACGTCACCCACCAACTTGCCGTCTTCCTGGCGGTTGATGCCCACGTCGATGACGATGGCGCCTTCCTTGATCCATTCACCCTTGACCAGGCCCGGCTTGCCAGCGGCGACTACCACCAGGTCAGCGCGGCCGACGTGGCCAGCAAGGTCCTTGGTGAAACGGTGGGTGACGGTCACGGTGCAGCCGGCCAGCAGCAGTTCCATGGCCATCGGGCGACCGACGATGTTCGATGCGCCCACCACGACGGCGTCCAGACCATAGAGATCCACACCGGTGCTTTCCAGCAGCGTCATGATGCCTTTGGGGGTGCATGGGCGTAGCAGTGGAATGCGTTGGGCCAGGCGGCCGACGTTATAAGGGTGGAAACCGTCGACGTCTTTGTCCGGGCGGATGCGCTCCAGCAGCTTGGAGGCGTCCAGGTGCTCGGGCAGCGGCAGTTGCAGCAGGATGCCGTCCATGCCCGGGTCATCGTTGAGGCTGTCAATCAGGTCGGTCAGGGCCTGTTGAGTGGTGTCCGAAGGCAAGTCGTAGGCCTTGGAAATAAAGCCGACCTCTTCACAGTCTTTACGCTTGTGCGAGACATAAACCTGAGAGGCAGGATCGCTGCCGACCAGGATCACCGCGAGGCCAGGCGTGCGCAGGCCTTGCTGGCTGCGCTCGGTGACTCGTTTGGCGATCTGCTGGCGCAGGCTGGCGGCGATTGATTTGCCGTCGATAAGTTGTGCAGTCATTACGCGTGATTAACCATCGAGAGGGGGAAGAAAAGTGCGCGCATTCTCGCATGCCAAGGCGCGAGGGCAAAGGCGCTTGGTCTGCAAATTGCCCTAACCCCTTAAATAAAATCAGTTTTTTTCAAAAAAGATTTGACGGGTTTCCGGGGCATCTATACTATTCGTCGCACTTGTCGGGCACAGCCTAGCACTGGTTAAGAAGGTCGAGCAGAATAGTTGTACTGCAAGGCTGGAAGCACTTAGTTTGTAATCCTCCAAGAGTACAGATTAATAAGGCGCCCGTAGCTCAGCTGGATAGAGCATCCGCCTTCTAAGCGGATGGTCGCAGGTTCGAGTCCTGCCGGGTGCGCCATTAGGCAGCTTTGGCACAAGTAGCGCTATATGGTGGGCGTAGCTCAGTTGGTAGAGCACGGGATTGTGACTCCCGTTGTCGAGGGTTCGATCCCCTTCGTCCACCCCATATTCTGAAAGGCGCCAGATTTAACAGTCTGGCGCCTTTGCTTTAAGAGCTTCAAGCGCGGATGTGGTGGAATTGGTAGACACACTGGATTTAGGTTCCAGCGCCGCGAGGCGTAAGAGTTCGAGTCTCTTCATCCGCACCAATTAAAGCTTTTCCCGGTCGTCAGGCGGGGCAGGGCTCAACAAAGAAGTGGTTTGGTTTCTTTGTTAACGCAATATGGTGGGCGTAGCTCAGTTGGTAGAGCACGGGATTGTGACTCCCGTTGTCGAGGGTTCGATCCCCTTCGTCCACCCCATATTCGAAAGGCGCCAGATTTAACAGTCTGGCGCCTTTTTTGGTTTTGGCGGTTTGAGATTGGGTGGTCGCAGGTGCTGGGCTGCCCTGGCAGGGCGTGTCGTCGTATTTGTGTATCTCGATGATGCTGCGTTGCTTGCCTGTTTTGTTCGCAGGGCGGGCCGTCAGGGAGATGAATGGTTGTTCCTTCTATATATAGAGAGGAGCGGCGCAGAGCCCTGGCGCAATTTGGCTGTATTTGTCACCGGGGCGAGGTACTTCAGTGCTTTCGTACCGATAAATTGCCGGCTGTTTTCCGCTGTGTTTTCAGTAGGGTGACTTCTTGAGTTTGACCCACTAGAATGCATGCCCTTGATTGGGGTCGGAAATGGCCGGCTAATGTCTGTGCAACGAGGAATATCCATGCAAGTTTCTGTTGAAAATACTACTGCTCTCGAGCGCCGCCTGAGCATCACCGTGCCGGCAGAGCGTATCGAGACTGCGGTCAACAAGCGTCTGCAGCAGACTGCCCAGAAGGCCAAGATCGCTGGTTTCCGTCCAGGCAAAGTGCCGATGAGCGAAATCAAGCGTCGTTTTGGTGCCGATGCGCGCCAGGAAGCTGTAGGTGACGTGATCCAGGCTTCTTTCTACGAAGCCGTTGTCGAGCAAAAGCTGAACCCGGCTGGCTCGCCTTCGATCGAGCCCAAGTCCCTGGAAGCGGGCAAGGACCTGGAATACGTTGCCGTATTCGAAGTGTTCCCGGAATTTGAAGTGGCCGGTTTCGACGGTATCGAAATCGAGCGTCTGAGCGCCGAAGTGGCTGATTCGGACCTGGACAACATGCTGGAAATCCTGCGCAAGCAGAACACCCGTTTCGAAGTGGCCGACCGTGCCGCCCAGAACGAAGATCAACTGAACATCGATTTCGTTGGCAAGGTTGACGGCGAAGTCTTTGCTGGCGGCTCCGCCAAGGGCACTCAGCTGGTGCTGGGTTCCAACCGCATGATCCCTGGTTTCGAAGACGGCCTGGTTGGCGCCAAAGCCGGCGAAGAGCGCGTTCTGAACCTGACGTTCCCTGCTGACTACCAGAACCTGGACCTGGCTGGCAAAGCCGCCGAGTTCACCGTTACCGTCAACAGCGTTTCCGAGCCTAAGCTGCCAGAGCTGAACGAAGAGTTCTTCGCTCAGTTCGGCATTAAGGAAACCGGCATCGAAGGCTTCCGCACCGAAGTTCGCAAGAACATGGAGCGTGAGCTGCGCCAGGCCATCAAGTCCAAGGTCAAGAACCAGGTCATGGACGGTCTGCTGGCCGCCAATCCGATCGAAGTGCCTAAGGCCCTGCTGTCCAACGAAGTGGATCGCCTGCGTGTTCAAGCGGTTCAGCAGTTTGGTGGCAACATCAAGCCTGACCAACTGCCGGCCGAGCTGTTCGAAGAGCAAGCCAAGCGCCGCGTTGTGCTGGGCCTGATCGTGGCTGAAGTGGTCAAGCAGTTCGACCTCAAGCCAGACGAAGACCGTGTTCGCGAAATGATCCAGGAAATGGCTTCGGCCTACCAGGAGCCTGAGCAGGTCGTGGCTTGGTACTACAAGAATGAGCAGCAGATGAACGAAGTACGTTCGGTTGTGCTGGAAGAACAAGTTGTGGATACTGTTCTGCAGAAGGCTAAGGTGACCGATAAAGCGGTCTCTTACGAAGAAGCAGTCAAACCGGCGGAAGCAGCACAAGCCGACTGATTGTCCAACTCGTTGGAAATTCAACCATAAGCCAGCCTCGCGCTGGCTTATGCGTTTTCAAGACATGACTATTTGGGAGTAACTGCAGAGCATGTTCCGTAATTCCTATATTCAGCAGAACTCTGATATCCAGGCCGCAGGCGGCCTGGTCCCGATGGTTGTCGAGCAGTCCGCTCGTGGCGAACGCGCCTACGACATCTACTCGCGCCTGCTCAAGGAGCGAGTGATCTTTCTGGTTGGCCCGGTAGAGGACTACATGGCGAACCTGATCTGTGCGCAGCTGCTGTTCCTTGAAGCGGAAAACCCGGACAAGGACATCCATCTCTACATCAACTCGCCGGGTGGTTCGGTGACTGCGGGCATGTCGATCTACGACACCATGCAGTTCATCAAGCCAAACGTGTCGACCACTTGTATTGGCCAGGCGTGCAGCATGGGCGCCTTCCTGCTGACCGCGGGTGCCGAAGGCAAGCGTTTCTGCCTGCCGAACTCGCGCGTGATGATTCACCAACCACTGGGCGGCTTCCAGGGCCAGGCGTCGGACATCGAAATCCACGCCAAGGAAATCCTCTTCATTCGTGAGCGTCTCAACACGCTGATGGCCAAGCACAGCGGGCGCACCCTGGAAGAAATCGAGCGCGATACCAACCGTGACAATTTCATGAGCGCTGAAGCCGCCAAGGAATACGGGTTGATCGACGCAGTGATCGACAAGCGCCCCGCATAATATAAGCCGCTCAAAATAGGGCTGGTCGGCATGTCCGACCACTGGCGGGCTTGAAAAAGCCCGCATAAGCCTTCATCTTGTGTTGCAAGCCTATCGGATTTGGATCGAACGAATGACTGACACCCGCAACGGCGAGGACAACGGCAAGCTGCTCTATTGCTCCTTCTGTGGCAAAAGCCAGCATGAAGTACGCAAATTGATTGCCGGCCCCTCGGTGTTTATCTGCGACGAATGCGTCGACCTGTGCAATGACATCATCCGTGAGGAGGTGCAGGAAGCCCAGGCCGAGAGCAGTGCGCATAAATTACCTTCGCCTAAAGAAATCAGCGGCATCCTTGACCAATACGTCATTGGTCAAGAGCGTGCAAAGAAGGTTCTGGCCGTAGCGGTGTACAACCACTACAAGCGCTTGAACCAGCGTGACAAGAAAGGTGACGAGGTTGAACTGGGCAAGAGCAACATCTTGCTGATCGGTCCTACAGGCTCGGGTAAAACCCTGCTTGCAGAAACCCTCGCTCGCCTGCTGAACGTTCCGTTCACCATCGCCGACGCCACCACCCTCACCGAGGCTGGCTACGTGGGTGAAGATGTCGAGAACATCATTCAGAAACTGCTGCAGAAGTGCGACTACGACGTAGAGAAAGCCCAGATGGGTATTGTCTACATCGACGAGATCGACAAGATCTCGCGCAAGTCGGACAACCCGTCGATCACCCGGGACGTTTCCGGTGAAGGCGTGCAGCAGGCCCTGTTGAAACTGATCGAAGGCACGGTTGCATCCGTACCGCCGCAAGGCGGTCGCAAGCACCCGCAGCAGGAATTCCTTCAGGTTGATACACGCAACATCCTGTTCATTTGTGGCGGTGCGTTCTCGGGTCTTGAGAAGGTGATTCAGCAACGTTCCACCCGTGGCGGCATTGGTTTCAGTGCGGAAGTGCGTAGCAAGGAAGAAGGCAAGAAGGTGGGCGAGTCCCTGCGTGAAGTCGAGCCTGACGATCTGGTCAAGTTCGGTCTGATCCCGGAATTCGTTGGCCGTCTGCCGGTCCTGGCCACGTTGGACGAGTTGGATGAGGCGGCTCTGATTCAGATCCTCACCGAGCCGAAAAACGCGCTGACCAAGCAATACGGCAAATTGTTCGAGATGGAAGGTGTAGACCTCGAGTTCCGTACCGACGCGCTGAAATCGGTGGCCAAGCGGGCACTGGAGCGCAAGACCGGTGCACGTGGCCTGCGCTCTATCCTCGAAGGCGTGTTGCTCGACACCATGTACGAAATCCCCTCGCAGTCTGAGGTGAGTAAAGTGGTGATCGATGAAAGCGTGATCGAAGGCAAGTCCAAGCCACTGTATATCTACGAAAACAGTGAGCCGGCTGCCAAGGCTGCACCCGACGCGTAAGCGTTCAGCAGTTGCGGTACAAGCAAGGGGCCTCTAGAGGCCCCTTGTTTTTTGGGGCGTTTTTTCGAGGCGGTGGGTAAATTCGCGTGTATTCATGCGTTTAACTGCTGGCATTGAGCTTGTTTTTTTTGCATGCAACCCCCATCTTGGTTTCAAGCTTATTTTTGAACTGTCATAGAGGCGAAATCATGAAGACAACCATCGAATTGCCTCTCCTGCCGTTGCGTGATGTCGTCGTCTATCCGCACATGGTTATCCCGCTGTTCGTGGGGCGCGAGAAGTCTATCGAAGCCCTCGAGGCCGCGATGACGGGCGACAAGCAAATCCTGCTGTTGGCCCAGAAGAATCCTGCTGATGATGATCCGGGTGAAGATGCCCTGTATCGCGTCGGCACCATTGCCACTGTCCTGCAATTGCTCAAGTTGCCCGATGGCACCGTCAAGGTGCTGGTCGAAGGCGAGCAGCGCGGTGCCGTAGAGCGCTTTATGGAGGTGGACGGCCACCTGCGCGCGGAAGTGGCGCTGATCGAAGAAGTCGAAGCCCCGGAACGTGAGTCCGAGGTGTTCGTGCGCAGCCTGCTGTCGCAGTTCGAGCAGTATGTGCAGTTGGGCAAGAAAGTCCCGGCCGAAGTCCTGTCTTCGCTCAACAGCATTGATGAGCCAAGCCGCCTGGTCGACACCATGGCCGCACACATGGCGCTGAAGATCGAGCAGAAGCAAGACATCCTCGAAATCATCGACCTGTCGGCCCGTGTCGAACACGTATTGGCGATGCTGGATGGCGAAATCGACCTGTTGCAGGTTGAGAAGCGCATCCGTGGCCGCGTGAAGAAGCAGATGGAGCGTAGCCAGCGCGAGTACTATCTGAATGAGCAGATGAAGGCCATTCAGAAGGAGCTCGGCGACGGCGAGGAAGGCCACAACGAAATCGAAGAGCTGAAAAAGCGTATCGATGCCGCTGGCCTGCCCAAAGACGCTCTGACCAAGGCCACCGCCGAGCTGAACAAGCTCAAGCAGATGTCGCCGATGTCGGCCGAAGCCACCGTGGTGCGCTCGTACATCGACTGGTTGGTGCAAGTGCCGTGGAAGGCCCAGACCAAGGTGCGCCTGGACCTGGCCCGTGCTGAAGAGATCCTCGACGCCGACCATTACGGCCTGGAAGAGGTCAAGGAACGCATCCTTGAGTACCTCGCCGTGCAAAAGCGCGTGAAGAAAATTCGTGGCCCGGTGTTGTGCCTGGTCGGGCCTCCGGGTGTGGGTAAAACGTCCCTGGCGGAATCGATCGCCAGCGCCACCAACCGCAAATTCGTGCGCATGGCCTTGGGTGGCGTGCGTGACGAAGCGGAAATTCGCGGTCATCGCCGTACCTACATCGGTTCGATGCCGGGAAGATTGATTCAAAAGATGACAAAAGTGGGTGTGCGCAACCCGCTGTTCCTGCTCGATGAAATCGACAAAATGGGCAGCGACATGCGTGGCGATCCTGCCTCGGCGCTGCTTGAAGTGCTCGATCCCGAGCAGAATCACAATTTCAACGACCATTACCTGGAAGTCGACTACGACTTGTCTGACGTAATGTTCCTGTGCACCTCCAACTCCATGAACATTCCGCCAGCCTTGCTGGACCGGATGGAGGTGATTCGTCTGCCGGGCTACACCGAAGACGAGAAGATCAACATCGCGGTCAAGTACCTGGCGCCCAAGCAGATTTCGGCCAACGGCCTGAAGAAGGGCGAGATCGAATTCGAGGTCGAGGCGATCCGCGACATCGTGCGTTACTACACTCGCGAGGCCGGTGTGCGGGGCCTTGAGCGCCAGATCGCGAAGATCTGCCGCAAGGCTGTGAAGGAGCACGCGCTGGAAAAACGCTTCTCGGTGAAAGTGGTTGCCGACTCCCTGGAGCACTTCCTGGGCGTGAAGAAATTCCGCTACGGTTTGGCCGAGCAGCAGGATCAGGTCGGCCAGGTGACTGGTTTGGCGTGGACCCAGGTGGGTGGCGAATTGCTCACCATCGAAGCTGCGGTGATTCCGGGCAAAGGTCAATTGATCAAGACCGGCTCCCTGGGTGACGTGATGGTCGAATCCATTACCGCCGCGCAGACCGTGGTACGCAGCCGCGCCCGCAGCCTGGGCATCCCGCTGGACTTCCACGAGAAGCACGACACCCATATCCACATGCCGGAAGGGGCGACTCCCAAAGACGGCCCTAGCGCTGGCGTAGGCATGTGCACGGCCCTGGTGTCGGCCTTGACCGGCATTCCCGTGCGCGCCGATGTGGCCATGACCGGGGAAATCACCCTGCGTGGCCAGGTACTCGCTATCGGTGGCCTGAAAGAGAAATTGCTCGCCGCCCACCGGGGTGGAATCAAGACCGTGATCATTCCTGAAGAGAATGTTCGCGACTTGAAGGAAATTCCTGACAACATCAAGCAGGATCTTCAGATTAAACCGGTTAAATGGATTGACGAGGTCCTGCAAATTGCGCTGCAATACGCGCCGGAGCCCTTGCCGGATGTGGCCCCGGAGATTGTCGCGAAGGACGAAAAACGCGAGTCCGATTCCAAGGAAAGAATTAGCACGCATTAATGTGTTGGAGCCTGGGGGCTTCCTTGACAGCTTTTTAGAGCCCTTGTTATAAAGCGGCTCTTAAGTGTCTGTAGGCCATTCAGCACTGGTTTTGCTTTTTACCAAAAAACTTAGAATCATACTCAATAGATATATAAGGGGACTTAGAGTGAACAAGTCGGAACTGATTGATGCTATCGCTGCATCCGCTGATATCCCGAAAGCTGCTGCTGGCCGTGCGCTGGACGCAGTAATCGAATCCGTCACTGGCGCTCTGAAGGCCGGCGACTCCGTGGTACTGGTAGGCTTCGGTACTTTCTCTGTGACTGACCGCCCAGCTCGCACTGGCCGTAACCCACAGACCGGCAAAGCACTGCAAATCGCTGCTGCCAAGAAACCAGGTTTCAAAGCCGGTAAAGCCCTGAAAGAAGCCGTTAACTAAGCTTCGTTCAAGCCTTTGCTTACCCGGGTCGGACGCAGGTCTGGCCTGGCAGCGGAGCGGTAGCTGACCCACGTATCGGGTCGCCACGCCGGGGGTGCAGATTCGAACCCCCGTCCGCTCCGCCAGTTACGAGAAGGCGCATCCTCGGATGCGCCTTTCTTCTATCCGGACTCTACCCACGCTCCACGGTTGCCTAATTTTTGAAGTTCAACCGTTTCTGGGGGACGCATGCTGCAAAATATCAGGGACAATTCACAAGGCTGGATTGCCAAGACTATTATCGGGATCATCGTCGCATTGATGGCGTTCACCGGTATCGAAGCCATTTTCCAGGCTTCGGGTAATAACAAGCAGGACGTGGCCAAGGTCAACGGTGAAGAAATCACCCAGACCGAGCTGAGCCAGGCTGTCGACATGCAACGGCGCCAGCTGATGCAACAGTTGGGCAAGGATTTCGATGCTTCCCTGCTGGACGAAAAACTGCTGCGCGATGCTGCCCTCAAGGGCCTGATCGACCGTAAGCTGCTGCTGCAAGGTGCTGCCGATTCCAAGTTCGGCTTCTCCGAAGCTGCGCTGGACCAGGTGATCCTGCAGACGCCGGAATTCCAGGTGGACGGCAAGTTCAACGCCGAACGCTTTGACCAGGTGATCCGTCAGCTGGGCTATAGCCGCATGCAATTCCGTCAGATGCTGACCCAGGAAATGCTGATCGGCCAGGTTCGCGCAGGCATCGCCGGCAGTGGTTTTGTGACCGACGCCGAGGTGCTGGCATTTGCCCGTCTGGAAAAACAGACCCGCGACTTCGCCACCGTCAACATCAAGGCTGACCCAGCGGCGGTGAAACTCACCGACGACGAGGTCAAGGCCTACTACGACCAGTACGCCAAAGAGTTCATGACCCCGGACCAGGTGGTCATCGACTATCTGGAATTGAAGAAGTCGTCCTTCTTCGACCAGGTTACTGTCAAGGACGATGAGCTGCAGGCTGCCTACGAGAAGGAAACCGCCAACCTCGCTGAACAGCGTCGTGCCGCGCACATCCTGATTGAAGTCAACGACAAGGTCACCGAGGCGCAAGCCAAGGCCAAGATCGAAGACATCCAGGCGCGCCTGGCCAAGGGTGAGAAGTTCGAAGCCCTGGCCAAGGAGTTCTCCCAGGATCCGGGTTCGGCCAACAATGGCGGCGACCTTGGTTTTGCCGGCCCTGGCGTTTATGACCCGGACTTCGAAACCGCGCTGTACGGCTTGAAGCAAGACCAGGTGTCGGTGCCAGTGCGCACCACGTTCGGTTGGCACTTGATCAAGTTGCTGGGCGTTGAAGCGCCTGAGGTGCCATCGTTCGCCAGCCTGAAAGACAAGCTGACCCGCGAACTCAAGGCTCAGCAGGTTGAGCAGCGTTTTGTCGAAGCGACCAAGCAATTGGAAGATGCGGCATTCGAAGCCTCTGACCTGGCCCAGCCGGCGTCTGACCTGAAGCTGACCGTTCACACCTCCGCGCCGTTTGGCCGTGAAGGTGGCGAAGGTGTTGCGGCCAACCGTGCCGTGGTCACTGCAGCCTTCAGCCCGGAAGTGCTGGATGAAGGTGCCAACAGTAGCGCTATCGAGCTGGACCCGGAAACCATCATCGTGCTGCGTGCCAAAGAGCATCTCAAGCCGGCCCAGTTGCCGCTGGAGAACGTCGCTGCGGCCATTCGCACCCAGATGACCAAGGAGCGCGCGAGCGCTGCTGCCAAAGCCCGTGCCGACGAGTTGATCGCCAGCCTGCGTGATGGCAAGACCGCGCTGGACCAGCCGGTCGACGGTCAGGCCTGGAAGGTGACTGAGGCGGCTACCCGTGGTCAGGAGTCTATCGACCCGGCCGTGCTGCAAGCCTTGTTCCGCATGCCTAAGCCTGCGGCCAAGGACAAGCCGACCTTCACCACCGTGACCCTGCGCGATGGCAGCCTGATGATCGTGCGCTTGAACGGCGTGAACGAAGCGGCGGCCCCTACGGACGAAGAAAAGGCGCAATACCGCCGCTTCCTCGCTTCTCGTATTGGCCAGCAGGACTTCGCGGCCTACCGCAAGCAGCTGGAAACCCAGGCAGACATCAAGAAGTACTGATGCCGGCCTGAATAAAAAGACCCCGACCTGAAAAGGCCGGGGTCTTTTTTTGCCCTTGATAAAGTGAGTGCTGAATGCGCTTTAGGCGCTCTTGGCTGCAAACTTGAGCTTGCCCCACGTCAACCCGATCACTGCCGCCAGGGTTGAAGCGGCCAATACGCTCAGCTTCGCAGCCGACAGCAGGGCCGGGTCGGAAAATGCCAGGGACGAGATAAAGATCGACATGGTAAAACCGATCCCCGCCAATAGGCCGACCAGGCCGACACCCGTCCAGGTCACTCCGTCCGGCAGCTTGCAGATGTTCAGCTTGACCAGCGCCAGGCTCGCCAACATCACGCCCATAGGCTTGCCGAGCACCAGGGCGAAGATGACGCCCATGAACACACCGTGGGCCAGCGGGTCATCCAGATTGAAGCCGTCCAGGCTCACGCCGGCGTTGGCCAAGGCAAACAGCGGCATCACGCCGAAGGCTACCCACGGGTGCAGCGCTGATTGAACGCGCTGCACCGGCGGCAATATTTCCCGCTGGGCTTCGCGCAATTGCTTGAGGGGCGCGGCGACTTGCTGGGCCCCTTCGGCTGGCTGCGAGAACCGGTCCATCAGTTCGTTGAAGGTGCGCTCGATGGTCTCCAGCGGGCGTTCTCTGGTGGGCTTGGAATTGACGGGGGTCATCAAGCCAAGGATCACCCCGGCGAGCGTCGGGTGCACGCCGGTCTTGAGCAGGCCAAACCACACAATAGCGCCCGGCAGCAGGTAGATCGCCGCCTTGCTGATGCCCATGCGTTGGAACACCAGCACCAGAGCCAGCCCGCCTGCGGCTATTACCAAGCCCATGTAGTCGAGGCTGGCGGTGAAGAAGATCGCGATGATCAGGATCGCCACGATGTCATCGATGATCGCCAGGGCCAGCAGCAGGATACGCACGCCACTGGGAATCGACTTGCCCAACAGTGCGAGCACGCCGACGGCAAAGGCGATGTCGGTCGCGGTAGGCACCGCCCAGCCACTCGCGGCGGCAGTGCCGTGGTTGAGCAGGGTGTAGATGAGCGCCGGCATCAGCACGCCGCCCAGGGCTGCGCCTAATGGCAGCGTGGCCAGCTTCAGGTTGGCGAGGGCGCCGTCTTTGATTTCCTGACGGATTTCGGCACCGACCACCAGGAAGAAAATGGTCATCAGCCCGTCATTCACTAGAAAATGCAGGGAGCGCGACACGCTGTAGTCGCCCAGCCCGAGGGTGATGGGCGTGTTCCAGAAATGCTCGTAGGTCGCGGCGGCGGGGCTGTTGGCCCACACCAGCGCAACGATGGCGGCCAGCAGCAGCACGATACCGCTGACGGCTTCGATGTGTGAAAAGCGCTCGAGGGCGGACAGCGCGCCCTCAGTCAAACGCTGAGGGCGTGGGATGGCGGGGTGTTTATCAGGCACGACAACTCTCCATTGGCGGCCCGACCAATGCTTGGCTTTTAACCTGCGCCGTACTTTATGCAGCAACGCACCCAGGGACGATGATAGAAAGGTGAGGAATAAGTTGTAAACAAACTTGTCATCGTGCGGGCAACCCTTTGGCCCGGATTGCGCCCAGCGCCAACACGATCAATCCTAGAACGGCCCATGGAAATACCACGGCGCCCCAACGTTCGAGCAAGAGCCCGCCCGCCAATCCACCTCCGGCGATGCCCAGGTTCCATACCGTGACCAGCATCGATTGGGCGGCATCGGCCGAATTGCCAGCCGATTTGGCCAGCGCGGTTTGCAAGAGCGCGGGCAGGCCACCGAAGGCGAGCCCCCACAAACCCACGCTGACGTAAATGACGACTACGCAGTTGAACCACAACCCGAGCAGCACGGCCGCAACGGCGAACATCGCGCAACTGATCAAGGTCAGCAGCCTCAGGTGTCGATCAATCCAGACGCCTACCAGCCAGATGCTCAACAGGGCCATCAAGCCGAACACCAGCAACACGCGATCGATCTCGCCGTCGATGCCGGCGGGCACTAGCAAAGGGGCGATGTAGGTATAGAGAATGTTATGGGCCAGCACGTAGGTAAAGGTCACCCAGAGCACCGGCCGGATGCCTGGCAACGCCAGTACCTGACGCAAGCCGAGACGTTTGCTTGGCGGTTCACCGGCAAAATCCGGCAGTTGCCAGCGCGCCCATACCAGCAGTAACAGGGTCAGGCCGGTCATGATGGCAAAACTGGCGCGCCAGCCGACAAGCGTACCCAGCAGGGTGCCGGCGGGCACGCCAAGGGACAAGGCCAGCGGCGCGCCCAGCATGGCCACGGCAATCGCCCGGCCCTGCAGGTGGGGCGCGACCATGCGGCTGGCGTAACCCGCCAGCAAGGCCCACAACAAGCCCGCGAACACACCGGCGAAAAATCGTGCAGCCAAGGTCAAGCCATAGTGGCTGGAGAACGCAGTGACACTGTTAACCACTGCAAAGCCGCCGATGGCAATCAACAGCAACGGCCGCCGGCGCCAACCCCGGGTCAGCAATGTCAGCGGGATAGCGGCGAGCAATGAGCCCAGCGCATAGAGCGTCACCAGTTGCCCGACCAGGGCCTGGGAGACCCCAAGCCCTGCACCGATTTGCGGTAACAGGCCGGCGGGCATTGCCTCGGTGAGAATGGTGATAAAGCCGGCGCAGGCCAACGCCAGTAAACCGGCCAGCGGCAGGGGCTCAGCGTGGGGGGCTGTGTCGACCAATAGGGGACTGTCGTTCATGGGGGCTCTCCTTGAAAGGGCAAGGAGCCAGGGTAGGGGGCTGCAAGTCGCGGAAAAACAGGCTAAGGTTCCGAACTTATCGGACGTTGATGTCCGTAATCGGTAAAGGCATCACCATGGACAATCTGGGCAGCCTCTCGGTATTCGTGCAGGTCGCGCAAACCCTGAGCTTCACCGCTGCGGGCCGCGTCTTGGGCGTGTCTTCGTCGGCAGTGGGTAAAAGCATTGCGCGGATGGAGGAGCGCCTGGGCGTCAGGTTGTTCCACCGCAGCACCCGCAGCATCACCTTGACCGGCGAGGGCGCGCTGTTCCTGGAGCGTTCGCGGCGCATCCTGGCGGAACTGGAAGCGGCCGAACAGGAGTTGACTGAGGTCACTGCGAGCCCTCGCGGCAAGCTGCGGATCAGTGTGCCCCAAGTGCGCGGTTTGTTGATGCCGGTGATCAGCGACTTTATGCGTGCCTACCCGGACATTGAATTGGATGTGGATTTTTCCGACCGCATGGTGGATGTGATCGAGGAGGGCTTCGACGCGGTGATTCGCACCGGCAAGCCAGAAGATTCGCGCTTGATGGCGCGCCATCTAGGGCACTACCGGTTGGTCCTCGTCGGTACGCCCGGCTACTTCGAGCAGCACGGCACGCCCCATCGACCCCAGGACCTGAATCATCACGCCTGCCTGCGGCACAAATTCTGCGCCACCGGCAAGCTGGAGCCCTGGCCGCTGCGTTCCGTGCCGGGGGCCGCAGAACTGAACCTGCGTGCACCGCTGGTCAGCAGCACCATCGAGTCCCTCAATCATGTGGTGCAAGAAGGACTTGGCATTGCGTGCCTGCCCGACTACATGGTCAACCAGGCCATACAGCATGGGCGTTTGCGGCGGGTGCTGGACGAGCACCTCGAACATCGCGGCAGTTTCTGGTTGCTGTGGCCGGCCAGTCGCCACGCTTCGGCCAAGCTGCGGGCCTTTATCGATCATATGTGCGCCGGGCTTTTTCCTACTGACGCTGCTGTCTAAGCCTGAGATGTTTTACCGACAGGAATCGCGCTTCAATGTCGCGTTCTGTTGCACAATACCGTCCGGACCGTTTTCTTCAGGATTTTCAATGTCGACATCATTTCACTTGCGCACTCTCGGGGTGGCGCTGGTGCTGGCGGGCGCTGCGGGCTGCTCGTCACCCAAGACCGCTATCTACGAACATGAGAACTTCGACGACTCCGGTACGTTTTCCCGCGATTACCCGGTCAGCGATGTGGCCGCCTGTGAAGCTGCGCGCCGCGCCTTGCTGAGCCAGGGCTACATCATCACCAGCAGCGATCCGAAGTTGGTGGCCGGCAACAAGAGCTTCCAGCAGACCGGCGAGACCCACCTGCAGATCAGTTTCAATGTGGTGTGCGCCGCTGATGGCAAGGGCAGCAATCACTCGACGATGTTTGCCAACGCCTTGCAGGACCGCTATGCGCTGAAGAAGGTCAACAACTCCGCAAGCCTCGGTGTGGGCGTGCTGGGCTCGGTGTCGATGCCGATTGGCTCCACCGACGACTCGATGGTGAAAGTGGCCAGCGAGACCGTCTCGGCACCCAAGTTCTACGAGCGATACTTCGCGTTGGTGGATGTGTTCCTGCCGCAGGAAGTAAAGCAGGCCGAGCATATTCCCGAGCAGCCCAAGGCCGACCTGGGTGTTCCCGAGCCCAAGGCCGCTCCGGCACCCGAGAAGGTCGAAGCGCCGAAGGACGTGCCTGTAGCGCCCGCTGCTGCAGAGCCGCTCGCGCCGCCACCTGAGGCTGCACCGATTGCACCGGTGACAGAGCCTGCTCCCGTTGCACCGGCGCCGACTGATCCTGCCTTGCCGGCGCCGACGGAAGCGATTCCACCGCTGCCGATGCCTGCGCAATAACGCAATGCTCGAATGTGGGAAGGGTGTCAGGTAGAGAAGCGTCGCTGACAGGCCGCCACGGGAGCAAGCTCCCTCGCCACAAGGTCAGCGTCGTACCGAAGTTGTGTAGATACCTATGCTGCGATGGCGGCCTGTCAGCCGACGCTTCTCTACCTGACGCGCCGCAGTCCAAATGTGGGAGCTGGCTTGCCTGCGAAGGCGGCCTGACAGTCAACACAGTTGGACCGTGTACATATCCATTCCTGCGGTAACGGCTACTTAGGGTTCCGCCCTGACGGCGGCTCACTTTTGAAAAGCGCAAAAGTAAGCAAAACGCTCTTGCCCCACCACTCGGCACCTCGCCTAGGCTCGGTGTGCCCGTAATCCGCCAGTGATTTGGGGGGCCGCCGCCACGCGCCATCCATGGCGCGGGGCGGCTAAACCGGCATCCCTGCCGGTTTACCCCCCAAATCCCTGTCGAATTCCGGCCAGCGTGGTTTAACGGGGCGCCTAAGATCAAAAGCAGAGCAAGATCAAGAGCGGCTCGCTTCGCATCGTGGTTACCGTCTGTTGCTCCAGCCCACAAAGTTGCGTAGATACCTATGGCTATCGCAGGCAAGCCCGCTCCCACATGTTGACCGAGGTTGGGTTAAGTTAAATCCAGTGATCGCTGCTACGTTTAATCCTGAAGAGCAGGAATGTCACGACGTCGACATTTTTTCGTCATGACGGCACTTTAGGCTGGGTTCGCAGGTCATTAATCTGCAACCGCTTTCAACACGAAAAGGAGTCCACCATGGACGATTACCAGGAAGAGCTGCTGGAGTACCAGGCATTCGAATTGGACCCGCTGGATCCGGTCGACGATGCCACCGAGCTGTAACGCTGACTTCAGGCGGAATGCCGCTGACTGCGGCGAAATTCCCCTGGGGTCTGGTTGTTCCAGCGTCTGAAGGCCCTTTGGAAGGCTTGGGCCGAAGCAAAACCGAGCAAGTAGGCGATCTCGCCGAACGCCAGTTCCGTATCGCGAATGTAGGTCATGGCCAGGTCGCGACGGGTGTCATTGAGGATCGCGCGAAACTGCGTGCCTTCCTCGGCCAGTTTGCGCCGTAGCGTCCAGGTTGGCAGCTTCAAGCGTGCCGCCACTTCTTCCAGGTCGGGTTCCCGCCCGCCATTGAGCATCGGCCCGAGCAACCGGGTAATGCGCTCGCGCAGGCTGCGGGTGCGAGTCAGCTGCTCTAACTCCCTTTCACACAGCTGCAGCAACAGGTGCCAGGTGCTTGGGCAATGCTGTGGGTTGCGCAGCGCCAGGGTCGGTTGGCTGAGGCGCAGTTGATTGACCTCGGCACCGAAGTGCACCACCCCCTCTCCCAGTACCCTGTAGTGGTCGTGGTAGTCCGGCGCGTCGAATTCGATTTCAATCCGCTGGGCCTGCACCGGTTGTTGCGCGAGGCCCGACAGTTGTTGCAGCCAGCCGGCGATGATCGAGTCCACCACAAAGCGGTTATAGGCGTTATAGGGGCTGATGGAATAAAACCGCAGCCACGCGCCTTCGGCGTCTTCATGAAAGCTCGATTGGCCGCGATAGTTGGAACCATACAGCGCTTCAAAGCGTGTGAGCGTGCGCGCGGCTTCGCGCACCGTGGGCGCTTGGGCGGCAGTGACACCGGCAAGGCCGGCTTGGCTCAAGCGGCTGAGCTGGCCCATGCGCAGGCCCAGGCCGGGGTTGCCGGTCAGTTGGATGGCCGCGTGGCCCAGGCGCATGTAGCGCGGGATCGACAAGCGTGCGCCGGCTTCAGCCAGGCGCGCCGGGTCGAGGCCGTATTGCAGCAGCAGGGGTTGCGGGTCCTGGCCGTGGCTGTGGATGGCGTCGGCCAGGGTGTGCACGAAGCCCACCGACAGATCCCCCAGGCGCACCGGCTTCAAGGCGCTACAGCCAGATATTCAGCAGGCGCGCACCACGGGCGTCGCCATCGGCGAAGACTTGCCCATTGCGGCTGAGAAAACTCTGGCCGGCGCTGCCCAGGTCCCAGAACTGCCCGCGCAGAAAGACACTCATGCCGGCGGTGGCTTGGCTGACGGGTGGCTGGCTGATCAGGGTGAGACGACGCCAGGCTGCGCCCTCGCTGGTTTCTTCAGGCTTGAGGCTCACTTCAGAGGGCGTGGATACGCTCTTGAAGCCACGCCACGGACGCTCCCAGGTGTCGCGGCCGGTGACAAAGGCCGGCACCGCGATCAATTGCGCGCCTTGCTCGTTGAGCTTGCGGTAGTTGTCCGGGTACCAGCTGTCACTGCCCACCAGGATGCCCAGGCGCCCGGCGGGAGTATCGACAACATTGACGACATGCTCATCGCCAGGCTCGATAAAGCCCCGCTCATCGTAGATCGGGTAAAGCTGGCGCTGCGGCTGGCCCAGCGGCAAACCGTCGGCAGCAAACACCACGCTGGCGTTGTACAGCGCGCCGTGGCCGATCTCCAGTTGCCCCTGGATCACGCTCGGGTTGGGCAGGGCGATGGAGCCGGCCACCAGGGTCACGCCAAATTCTTTGGCGAGGCCGCCAAACAACACTTGATAGTCGCGGGCCATGGCCGGGGCTTTCATGCGCAGGTAGGCATCATCCATGCGGTTGTCGCCGGTGGCGCTGATCCAGGCTTTGGCAAATTGCAGCGGGTTGCTGATCGACAGCCAGTTCATGGCGTCCTTGAGGTGCGCGGCCTGGTACAGCTCATTCTTTTCGCCGCCGAGCATCAGCCAGGTGCCGATATGCTCCGGCAGCACCACCACGGTCTTGGCGTTGATCAGCCCAAGGTCCCGAGCGTTTTGCAGGTAGGCCGACAGCTTCAGGTGCAGGCGTTCCAGGCTCTGGTAATCGGCAGGGAACAGCTCCGGCTTGATGCCCAGCAGGTTGCCCCGGTCGGCCGGTTCGCCCTCATTAACGGCGAGGGTGATGCGCAGGTCGGACAGGTAATGCGCCACGGGGCGCTCCTGGGTCCAGACCAGATACGCAGCGAGGGAGGCAACCAGGGCCATGATGACGGTGAACGCTAGAAGTTTACGCATGGGGCAACAGACAACAGACCGGGTGCAGGGTTCGCGACTAGGGTAGGGCCCATGGCGCGGCTTGCCAAGGGGCGCTGTGCATTTGGATCAATAACTTGTCAGTTTCAGTCATTGAGCCGTGGTCCACCGCCTCTTAGTCTGTGGGACATAAACCGATGGCACGCCGTTCGAGTGCGCCACGTCCCGTGATGATCCGTTGTGGAGCTGTACCATGACCGCTGCTGCCTACCCGCACCTGCTGGCCCCGTTGGACCTGGGTTTTACCACCTTGCGCAACCGTACCCTGATGGGCTCGATGCACACAGGCCTTGAAGAAAAGCCCGGCGGTTTCGAGCGTATGGCCGCTTACTTTGCCGAGCGCGCCCGTGGCGGCGTGGGCCTGATGGTCACCGGCGGCATTGGCCCCAATGATGAAGGCGGCGTGTACGCCGGTGCGGCCAAGCTGACCACCGAAGACGAGGCGCGCAAGCACAAGATCGTTACCCAGGCCGTGCACGACGCGGGTGGCAAGATCTGCATGCAGATCCTCCATGCCGGGCGTTACGCCTACAGCCCCAAGCAGGTGGCACCGAGCGCGATCCAGGCGCCGATCAACCCGTTCAAGCCCAAGGAACTGGATGAAGAGGGCATCGAAAAGCAGATCCAGGATTTTGTCACCTGCTCGCTGCTGGCCCAGGTCGCCGACTACGACGGCGTCGAAATCATGGGTTCCGAAGGCTACTTCATTAACCAGTTCCTCGCTGCCCATACCAACCATCGCACCGACCGTTGGGGCGGCAGCTTTGAAAATCGCATGCGCCTGGCGGTGGAAATCGTGCGCCGTGTACGCGAAGCCGTAGGCCCGAACTTCATTATCATCTTCCGCCTGTCGATGCTCGACCTGGTGGAAGGCGGCAGCGTCTGGGAAGAAATCGTGCAACTGGCCAAGGCCATCGAACAGGCCGGCGCGACGATCATCAACACCGGTATCGGCTGGCACGAAGCCCGTATCCCGACCATCGCCACCAAAGTGCCCCGCGGTGCGTTCAGTAAAGTCACGGCCAAATTGCGCGGTTCGGTACAGATTCCGCTGATCACCACCAACCGCATCAACACTCCGGAAATTGCTGAGCAGATCCTGGCCGAAGGCGACGCCGATATGGTCTCGATGGCGCGGCCGTTTCTCGCCGACCCTGAGTTCGTCAACAAGGCCGCCGCCGGGCGCGCCGATGAGATCAATACCTGCATCGGCTGTAACCAGGCGTGCCTGGACCATACCTTTGGCGGCAAGCTCACCACCTGCCTGGTCAACCCGCGAGCGTGCTACGAAACCGAACTCAATTACCTGCCGGTCAAGCAGATCAAAAAGGTTGCGGTGGTCGGCGCCGGCCCTGCGGGTCTGGCCGCTGCTACCGTGGCTGCCGAGCGCGGGCATCAGGTGACCTTGTTCGACTCCGCCAGCGAGATCGGCGGCCAGTTCAATATCGCCAAGCGCGTGCCGGGCAAGGAAGAGTTCTTTGAAACCCTGCGTTATTTCAAGCGCAAATTGCAGACCACCCACGTCGAGCTGTGCCTCAACACCCGTGTGGACGTTGCGCAACTGGTAGCGGGTGGTTATGACGAGGTGATCCTGGCCACCGGCATCGCACCGCGTACCCCGGCGATTCCCGGTGTCGACAACGCCAAGGTCCTGAGTTACCTGGACGTGATCCTCGAACGCAAGCCGGTGGGCAAGCGCGTGGCGGTGATCGGCGCCGGCGGTATCGGCTTTGACGTGTCTGAATTCCTCGTGCACCCAGGCGTCTCCACCAGCCTGGATCGCGAGGCGTTCTGGAAAGAGTGGGGCATCGACACTCAACTGCAAGCCCGTGGCGGTGTGGCCGGGATCAAACCCGAGCGCCATGCGCCGGCCCGTGAAGTGTTCCTGCTGCAACGCAAGGCTTCCAAGGTGGGCGACGGCCTGGGCAAGACCACGGGCTGGATCCACCGCACCGGCTTGAAGAACAAGCAGGTGCAGATGCTCAACAGCGTCGAGTACCTGAAGATCGACGATGAAGGCTTGCATATCCGCATCGGCGCCGAGGGCGAGCCGCAGGTACTGGCAGTAGACAATATCGTTATCTGCGCCGGCCAGGACCCGCTGCGCGAATTGCACGACGGCCTGGTCGCCGCCGGCCAGAACGTGCACCTGATCGGTGGCGCCGATGTGGCGGCCGAACTGGACGCCAAGCGCGCCATCAACCAGGGCTCGCGCCTGGCTGCCGAGCTGTAAGGCGCCAAGCGGGGCGGTGGTAGACTACCGCCCCGTTTTCATTCAGATACCTGCCGATGGGCCCTTTCGACTGGCTTCCTCACGCACCCCTTGAACCCTTGCAGCTGGACTGGCTGAACGGGGTCGAGTTGGCCGTGCTGCGCCTGGACCGTATCGACCCGCTGATCAGCGGCAACAAGTGGTTCAAGCTCACCGAGCACCTGGCCCAGGCCCGACATGCCGGGGCCACGGGGGTGATCAGTCTCGGCGGCGCTTACTCCAACCATCTGCATGCACTGGCGGCGGCGGGCAAGCGTTTTGGCTTCCCCACCGTCGGCCTGTTGCGCGGCCATCCTCAAGACACCCCCACGGTTCTCGACCTCAAAGCCTTCGGCATGCAGCTGCATTGGCTGGGTTATGGCGGTTATCGGGCGCGGCATGAACCGGGCTTCTGGTTACCCTGGCGCGAGCAGTATCCCGGCTTTCATCCGGTACCCGAAGGCGGCGGTGGGCTGGCCGGGGCGCAGGGCTGTGGCGTGTTGGTCGAGCAGGCGCGGGCGCAGTTGGGCAGCCTCGGTTGGAGCGATTACGACGCCTGGTGGTTGGCGGCGGGTACCGGCACGACGGTGTCGGGGTTGGTGCTGGCGGAGGCGGGCGCGCATCCGGTGTATGGCGCAATGGCGGTACCGGATGATCACGGTGTGGCGCAGAACGTGAGTGCGATCGTGCACAACGGTTATACATTGCTGGACGCCAGTCGCGGTGGCTTTGCCAAGGTCGATCCGCTGTTGCTCGACTTCATCCAGCGCACCGAACAAGCGTGCGGTCTACCGCTGGAACCGCTTTACACCGGCAAGGCGCTGCTGGCGTTGAAACAGCAGATCGAGGCCGGACGCTTCGCCCCCGGCACGCGCCTGATCTTCATCCACACCGGCGGCCTGCAAGGCCGCCGAGGCTTCCTGTAGGAGCGAGCTTGCTCGCGAAGAACCTGAACGATAACACGTGCATTCTGGATGATCGCGTTGCCTGGGAGTTCTTCGCGAGCAAGCTCGCTCCTACAGGGTAGCGGTTATCAGATGATGCGTTTTTGCCTACCCGGCATCATGCGCAGCGCCGTGTTATCGCGCATCACGTAATGATGAAAGATCCCCGCCACCGCATGCAGGCCGATCAGCCAGTAACCGATCTGGCCAAACAGCACATGCCAGCCTTCAATCTCCTTGGCCAGTGCCTTGTTCTCAGCGATCAATGGCGGCAGTTCCATCCCATAGAACATCACCGAATGTCCTTCGGCACTGACGATCAACCAACCGGCAATCGGCAACCCGATCATCAACGCATACAGCGCCCAGTGCATCAGCGTCGCCAGCAGGCTTTGCCATTGCGGCGGTGCCGGCACGATCTTCGGCGCCACTCCCAGGCTGCGTGCGAACAGGCGCAGCCACACCAGCACAAACACGGTAAGGCCGAGCATAAAGTGCATTTCCACAATCAGCGTGCGCGCACCGCTGCCTTTGGGGAATTGGCCGCGCAGTTCAATGCAGGCGTAGACCACCGCCAGCAGCACCAGCATCAACCAGTGCAACGCAATCGACATGGTGCTGTAGCGCGTATCGGAATTTTTCCACGGCATTGCTGTGTTCCTCACTCATCAGGGCATACCTCCATTCTTTAGCGATGGAGTGCATTAACTTTATGCCTGTTTCGAGCGCTGCGCTTGTTGCCAATGCCGTTGTGTTGACCTCGGTCAGTAGGCCTGCGGCATTTCCCCGCGGGCCAGGCGCTGGTTGATGTCGCTGATGACCCGTGGCAGGTCGGTAATGGTGTCGACCAGATAATGCGGGCGCGACCCTTCGAACATCGCTTCGATGCGCTGGCGCTCGCTGGCCAGGGTGGCGCTGTCCAGGGCGCGGAACTGCTCGTAGGTCAGGCCCAGCGCGTTGCCCGAGCAGGTCAGAGCCACGGTCCACATGCCCGCACGTCGGCCTTCGAGAATGCCCGGCACGGTGTCATCGACCTTCACGCAGGCCGCCACATCATCAATGCCCAACGCAATCACGTTGGCCAGGGCCTGGGCCGGCCATGGTCGGCCGTTGGGCACTTCGTCAGTGGCCACGACGTGGTCGGCGACGTAGCCGTTGGTGGCGGCCAGGGCCACGACCTTGTCCATCACCTGCTTGGGGTAGCCGGAGCAGGAGCCGATCTTGATGCCTTGGTCGCGCAGGGCGGCGAGGGTGTCGAGGGCACCGGGGATCAGGGCCGAGTGTTCGGCGATCTTCTCGATCTGCAGCGGCATGAAGCGTTGGTAGATGGCGGTCACGTCGTCGTCGGTGGGCGTGCGGCCGAACGCCTGGCGGTAGCGTTCGGCAACCTGTGGCTGGTTGCAGAGGGTGCGGATATGGTCCCACTTGCCCATACCCATCGGGCCACGGGCCTCCTCGATAGACACCTGCACGTCGAACTCGGCGAAGGCCTCGACAAAAATCTGCGTGGGGGCGAAGGAGCCGAAATCGACCACGGTGCCGGCCCAGTCGAGGATAACGGCCTGGAGGGTATTGGGGTTTTGATAGTTCATCGTTCAGATCCTGTGGGGTAATAACATTCATCTATGTAGGAGCGAGCTTGCTCGCGAAAAACATCCAGGCACCGCGTTAACTCAGGACGCCCGCGTTATCGTTAACACTCTTCGCGAGCAAGCTCGCTCCTACACATTTCGTGCAGCACCTCGGCGATGGCCTTGACCGCTGCGCGCATACCGGTCGCGTCGACATGGCCGATGCAGCCCACGCGAAAGGTTTCCACCTGGGTCAATTTGCCCGGGTACAGAATGAAACCCTTGGCCTTGACCCGTTCGTAGAACGCTTTGAACTGGTAGCGCGGGTCGTCGGGGGCGTGGAAGGTGGCGATGATCGGCGCCTGGATCGCCGCCGGTAGAAAGCTGCGCAGGCCCAGTTCGGCCATGCCGTCCAGCAATGCCTGGCAGTTGTTCGCATAGCGCCGGTGACGGGCGGGCAGGCCGCCTTCCTCGGCATATTGCAACAGCGCCTCATGCAGGGCGGCGACCACGTGGGTGGGCGGGGTGAAGCGCCACTGGCCAGTCTTGACCATGTAGCTGTGCTGGTCGAACAGGTCCATCGCCAGGGAATGGCAGTTGCCCTGGGACGCAGCCAGCGCCGCTTTTTCGGCAAAGACAAAGCCCATCCCCGGCACGCCTTCCAGGCATTTGCCCGAGGCGGCAATCAGTGCGTCGAAGGGGATTTCGCGGGCATCAATCGGCAGTGCACCGAAGGAACTCATGGCGTCGACGATCAGGCGCTTGCCGTGGCTTTTGACGACTTCGGCGATTTGCGGCAACGGGTTGAGAATGCCGGTGCTGGTTTCGCAATGAATCAGCGCGACGTGGGTGATGGCGCTGTCGGCGTGTAACAGGCGATCCACATCGGCGGCAGTGGTGGGCTCGTCTTCGGCGGTTTCAAAGGTGCTGAATTCGCGGCCAAGCACCTCGCAGATTTTCGCCAGGCGCTTGCCGTAAGCGCCGTTGATCAACACCAGCACCTTGCCATTGCGGGGGACCAAGGTGCCGATCGCAGCTTCGACGGCGAAGGTGCCGCTGCCTTGCAACGGCACGCAGTGGTGGCTGTCGGCACCGTTGAGGATCGCCAGCAACTGCGTGCACACGCTGGCGGTGAGCTGGTTGAAGCGGTCGTCCCATGAACCCCAGTCCACCATCATCGCCTGACGGGTGCGGTTCGATGTGGTCAGGGGGCCGGGGGTCAACAGGATCGGCGCGGCAGGGGTCATGTCAAATCCTCGCAAGGTGTCGGGGTCAAGCTACGGCGTCTAAATTGCAGTTTGGCTTGTCATCAATAAAATTGTTTGTTGTTATGCGAGCTATCAGTGAGGCCGATAGCTATGAACCTGTTTCAACTGCGTGCATTCGATGCCGTGGCCCGCGAGGGCAGTTTTACCCGTGCGGCGGCTCGGCTGTTTATCAGCCAACCGGCGGTGACCGGGCATATCAAGGCCCTTGAAGAGCACTACCAGATCCCGTTGTTACGCCGCACCGCACGCCGGGTGGAGTTGACCGAGGAAGGCGCGCGCCTGGCGGCCATCACCCGGGCGATCTTCGGTTTGGTCGACGAGGCGCAAACCATGCTGGAGGCCAACCGCCAGTTGCTCACCGGGCGCCTGGAAGTGGCGGCGGATGGGCCCCACTTGGTCATGCCGATGATCGCCAGCCTGCGCGCACGCTACCCCGGCATTACCGTGAACCTGCGTTTGGGCAATGCCCAGGAAACCCTGGCGGCGCTGCTGTCCGAACATGCCGATGTGGCGGTGCTCACCGAGGTGGAGCCGCGCAATGGCCTGCACGTGCAACCCCTGGACCAGTCACGGATTTGCGCCTTGGTGCCGGCCGCGCACCCGTGGGCCAGGCAGCCCGAGGGAATTGAACTGGCGCAGCTGCATGAGGTGATCATGGTGCTGCGCGAGCCCAGTTCCATCACCCGACGCACCTTTGATGACGCCTGCCTTGCGGCAAATGTGCAACCCAAAGTGCTGCTGGAACTGGACAGCCGTGAAGCCGTGACCGAAGCGGTGGCGGCAGAGTTGGGCGTGGGTGTGGTGTCGTCGATGGAGGTCAGCCCGGACCCGCGTGTGCAAGCGGTGCCGATCCTCGGCGATGGCCTGCTGAACCGGCACATGCTCGGCTGCATGGAGCGCCGTCGCTCGCTGCGCTTGATTCAGGCGTTTTTCGAGTTGGCGTGAAGGCGCTTACACACGTTGCGGTCAAACCCTTGCGCACCTGAGTACCCTGGCCGGTTTTTTGGTGGAACGAAGCGTTCTCGCGCTATAAACTCTGCCCCCAAAGCGCCGGCCAGTAGACGTTTGGGCGCGATGGAAATAAGAGAGTGAGTCATGGGCGCACAGTGGAAAGTCAAACATAAAGAAGCGGCAGCCAATGCCAAGGGCAAGATTTTCGGCAAGCTGGTGAAAGAAATCACCATTGCCGCCCGCAACGGCGCCGACACCGCGACCAACGCGCATCTGCGCCTGGTGGTGGAACAGGCCAAAAAGGCCTCGATGCCCAAGGAAACCCTGGACCGCGCGATCAAGAAGGGCGCCGGTCTGCTCGGTGAAACCGTGCAATACCACCGCGTGACCTACGAAGGTTTCGCGCCGCACCAGGTACCTCTGATCGTCGAGTGCGTGACCGACAACATCAACCGCACCGTGGCGGAAATCCGCGTGGCGTTCCGCAAGGGCCAACTGGGCGCTTCCGGTTCGGTGGCGTGGGATTTCAACCATGTGGGCCTGATCGAAGCATCGCCGGACACCTCGGACGCCGATCCGGAAATGGCCGCCATTGAAGCAGGCGCCCAGGACTTTGAAGAGGGCGAAGAAGGCGCCACCTTGTTCATCACCGAAACCACCGACCTGGATGCCGTGCAGAAGGCGTTGCCGGAGCAGGGCTTTACCGTGTTGTCGGCCAAGCTGGGTTATATCTCCAAGAACCCGGTCAGCGGTTTGACCGATGAGCAGATGGCTGAAGTCGAGGCGTTCCTGGAAGGCCTGGACAACCATGATGATGTGCAGGATATGTTTGTCGGCCTGGCGGGCTGATTTCTATCTGAGTACAAGCGGTCAAATTGCTTTGTAGGAGCGAGCTTGCTCGCGAAAAACTCACCGGCGCTGCGTTTATTCAGGACGCACGCGTTATCGTTGACGTTTTTCGCGAGCAAGCTCGCTCCTACAGTTAGATAGCGTGCAGCAAGGCTTCGATCTCTTCAAAGCCCGGCCGCGTCAGCACATCCGGCTGGCAGCAGCGTTGTTGCAGTGCCTGCAAGCGTTCGTCACTGGCCTCAACCCGCTCCAACAATTCCCCCAGCAACACTCCGAACGCGCGCACTTCAATACGCTGCAGCGCACGGGTTTGCAGCGTGTCCTCCGTGGTATGGAATGACGCCGCGCCAAAGTCTCCCAGCAAGCAATCACCCGCTGCGTTCCACAAAATATTGTGACCATACAGGTCGCCATGGGTAATGCCGTGCCGATGCAGGTGCGCCGCCACCGAAGCAATGCCCTGCGCCATGCGCAGTGCCACCTCCGGGCTGAAACGGGTGGCAGGTGCGTAGATATCCCGCGTGCACGACGCCAGGCTCGGCAGGGCCGCGAGGTTGCGGTAACTCGGGTCGATCAGGTCCATCACCAGGGCGGCCTGGTTGTCGGGGTGGCCGATGACGCGTCCTTCAACCTTGATCAGGTTGGGATGCAGCCCGGCGGCGATGCAGGCTTGCATTTCATGCAGCGGTGAACCGTCGCTGGTGATGGTGCCCTTGTACAGCTTGACCGCAACCGGCAACGCCCGGGGTTTCCACAGCGCCTTGCGAATGATCCCCGAGGCACCTTCGCCCAGGACTTCACCCATTGCCAGTTCGTGCCAGGCGATGTTCGGCGTCGCCTCATCACTGCTTACCTGCACAGCCATTTCCACCGGGTTGCCGGCGTAGGCCAGCCAGGTCAGGCTCGGCAGGGTCAGCAGCCACTGTGGCAGGTGGGTGAGGCGGTTGGAGGCGATGCGGATCAACTCCAGGTTTTGGCACTGGGCCAGGCTTGGCGGCAGGTGGGTCAACTGGTTACCGGCCAGCATCAACTTTTGCAGCAACGGGCGTTGGCCAAGCTCATCGGGTAACTGGCTGATGCAGTTATCGGTGAGGATCAGCCAGCGCAATAGCGGGGGCAGGGCGGCGGCGGGCACCTGGCGGATCTGGTTGGCCTTGAAGCCGATCATGCTCAGTTGGGCGCATTGGCCCAGGCATTGCGGCAGTTCGGTAAAGGCGTTGTCCGAACAGAACAGCACGCGCAGGTGCGTCAGGCGGTGCAGGTCGTCGGGCAGGCTGCTCAGGGCGTTGCCGGTGAGGTTGAGAATTTCCAGCGAGTCGGCCAGATCGAAAATTTCCCGGGGGAACTCGGTCAGCCCGCAGGCCAGGTCCAGGCGCGTCGCGCCGGCCAATTGGCCAGCCTTGAGTTGGGCGAGGGTATTCATGCAGGGCGCGGTGCTCGGAAGAGGGCGTAAAAGGCGCTCATGATAGCGGCTCGGGCGCGGTTTGCGGGCACAGCGTGTGCAATTGGCGCAGGCGACTGGCGGTGCGGGCGAGGTCAATGGCCTGGCCTTCCAGGCATTTATCCAGGGGCTGGTGGCCGATCAGCGTCAGTTGCTTGTCCTGGTCGTAGAGCACGTCTACCAGGTTGATAAAGCGCTGCTGCACGGCGATGGGGCATTCGGCCAGCTGCGGCAGGCCGTCGATGATCCAGTGGTCGAAGTCCTGGCACAACAACAGGTAGTCCATGACCGCTGTGAGTTGTTCGCACAGGTCGTTGAAGGTGAAGGCGATGGTTCGCGCCTGATGGCCTCGGCACTTTAACTGCCGAGTGCCGACCTTCAGGGTGTGCGCCGGGCAATCTGTGGCAGGCAGGCCCAGGCTTTCACGCTGGCCAGTCGTACCTGGCCAGACGTACTGGCCGCCCGTGAAGCGCTGTTGCGTGTGGGCCTGGGCCAGGCTGCGAAAGTCCTGGGGCGCACTGACTTCCAGCACCTCCATGCGCGCGGCGATCAGCTCGATCACCGGTTTGAAGCGTTCGTGGTACAGCGGGTTGGGCAGCAAGCCTTCGGGCGGGTAGTTGGAGGTCACCAGCACCAGCACGCCGCGCTGGAACAGGGCCTTGAACAAGCGGCTGATGAGCATCGCATCGCCGATATCGTGCACATGGAATTCGTCGAAACACAGCACTCGGCAGCCGGCCAGCAGCTCGTCCAGCGTGACGCCCAGGGCATCGTCATGCTCGCGGTGCAAGAACATGCCCTGGTGCAGCCGGGCGAAGAAGGTGTGGAAATGCACGCGCTGCTTCTGGGCGAGGGGCAGCGCCTGGAAAAACCCGTCCAGCAGCCAGCTTTTGCCGCGCCCCACCGGGCCGTGCAGGTACAGGCTGCGCGTGGGCTGGCCGTTGAGCAGGTGCTGGGCCTCGCGATTCAGGGCGGTAATCGCCCGGATTTGCCCATCACTGAGGGTATAGCCCTGTTGTTCGGCCTTTTTTTGAAAGTATGCCGGGATAGGCGAGGCGTCCGAGGCGTCGGTTTTTTTACCCAGCAGGCGCTGGAGCAGGGCAAGCACGGCCAAGAATAAACACTCTGTATTACGATGGTCGCTCACTGTAAGACGCTCGAAACCATTTGACCAATAGCGAAGGGCCCCAAGCCTTGCAAACTGGCACTTTCGGGTTAACTGGCTAACCTCATACACAGTTGTCACCCCTGTATAAGGAATTGGGGCTGTGAAGGGACCGGCGGTATTGGCAGTCATGGGCACGATGCTCTGCAACACGGCTTTTGCTGCGCAACTCCAAGTAGAGGTGCGCATCGACGTGCAGCGGGGTTGCCAGTTGGTGGGCACCACCCGCAGTGCGGGCATCGAGCAACTTGGCGTATTGGATTTCGGCAGCGGCCCGCGTCTGGATGACCCGGCCGGCCCCCTGAGTGCGGCCCTGATCAGCCAGCGCCAGCCGCGCCTGGAATGTAACCCCGACACGCCTTACCAGGTGCGCGTTGACGGCGGCCTGCATGGCGGCGTCGGCGAAGTGCGTTATCTCGCCAATCCGGCACCCTCCAGCCGGCCCATTCCCTATCGAATCTATGCCGACGCCGCGCGGCTGATCCCCTTGCCGGTGGACGTGCCCGTCAGTGGCCGCGTGCCGGACACCGGCTCTGTAGACCTGCCGCTGTATGGGCGCATCGAACCGCTCAAGGACATCCCCGCCGTCGGCCGTTATTCCGACCTGCTCAAGGTCACGGTCACATGGTAAGCCGCTACCTGGCCGTGACGGCCCTGGGCGGCCTGCTGTTGCTGGCGGATGACGCGCAGGCGGCGGTGGTCAACGGTCAGGTCCACGCGCGCTTGGTGATCACCGCCAGTTGCGAAGTGAGCAAGGGCGTGGAAACCGCGCCGGTCACCCCCGAAGGCGGCACCGCGCTGTTGGACTTTGGCAGCCAGGGGCCGACCTGGAACGAGACCTTGGACGCGGCGATTTCCGATGGCGACAAGGCGCCGCTGTCGGTGTCCTGCAACCCCTCGGTGGTCAGCAGTTTCACGGTGACCATCGACGGGGGCGCCAACGGCGACGGCACCACGCGGCGCCTGAGCAATGGCCGCCAGACCATTCCCTATCGACTCTCGGCCGACCCCCAGGGGCGCAGTGCCTACCGCATCGGCCAGCAACGCAATTTCGTCGTGACCCAGGGCACGCAGATACCGATCCCGGTATTCGGCTCCGTGGTGGCGAATACCAGGGCCCTACCGGCCGGCATCTACACAGACACCCTGACGGTGACTCTGGATTGGTAAACCATGAGGATGGATATCATGCATGTACTTGTATCGCGAATCGGCCTCTGTGCCCTGGGCCTGGGGCTGGCGTCCAGCCTGAACGCGGCGACCACGGTGACCGGGCAGATCAGTTCCAGCCTGACCTTGATTGCCAGTTGCCAGGTCAACGGCTCCGGCGCGGCCACCGGGCTGAATTTCGGTAGCTTGAACTTCGGTACCACCAACAGCCTGTTTACCAATGCCGACGCCCAGTTGCTCGGCGGCACCGGTACCGGCGGCGCGTTGTCGATTCTGTGTTCGGCTGGCACCGCGCCAACGATCAAGGTGCGTGCCGGCGCCCACGATGGCGCTTCCCCAGGAGGCACCCGTGCGCTGGCCGATGGCGTGGGTAACTTCGTGCCCTACGATTTCTACACTGACAGTGGGCGTTCCGCGCTTCTGGCGATTGATGGCGTGGTGACACTCGCCACCAGTACCGGCGTGGCGCAGACCGTCAACCTTTACGGCAGGGCGGTGGGCAAGGCGGGGCTGCCAGCGGGCACCTACACCGACACGGTGGCCGTGGAACTGACGTTCTAACGATGTGGCCCAGGGTGTTGCTCGCCATTGGCCTGGCGATGCCGTTGCCGCTGTCGGCGGTGGTCAACCAGAGCTTCCAGGTGAGCGCGACCATCACGCCGGGCTGCCTGATCGTGGGCGGTAGCTCCAACTACGGCACCTTGGCCTACGGCAGCTATTCGGCCCTGGCCACCAGCACGGTCACAGCGGCTCTCACCGGCGGCGTAACCCTGCAATGCACGCCGGGCGTAGCCCTGAGCATGAGCGTCGATGGCGGCCTGCACAGCAGCACCGGGCGCAACTTGCAGCTCAACAGTGGCAGCGCGCGGGTGGCTTACCAATTGTTTCGCGATGCGGCGTTCAGCCAGAGCCTGGGCATCAGCCAGAGCGTCAGCGTGACGTACAGCGATGCGAGCAACATCAGCCTGCCGATTTACGGGCGAGTGGTTTTACCGGGCAATCAGCCTGGGGGGACGTACAGCGACACGCTGCAGGTGCAGCTGACGTGGTAGGGCTAACGGTTTTAAGGAGGGGTGTTATGGGGTGTGCTTTGCGACGGTTATGGACCATAGGTTTCGCCTGGGGGGCGTGGTGCTCTGCCGGTTTTGTGCAGGCGGCCAGTTCGGTGCTGATCTGGCCCATCGACCCAGTGCTGGAGGCCGACCAACAGGCCAGCGCGCTGTGGCTGGAGAACCGTGGCACCGAGACCGCCAACCTGCAGATCCGTGTGTTTGCCTGGAGCCAGAATGGCTTTGACGAGCAGTACCAGAACCAGCGCGATGTGATCGGCAGCCCGCCGGTGGCCAAAATCGAGCCGGGCCAGAAACAACTGGTGCGCCTGACCCGCACCCGGGAAGTACCGCCGGGGCAGGAGCTGGCCTATCGCATCATCATTGATGAAATCCCCTCGGCGTTGCAGGTGCCCACGCCGCCGGAGGGCAAGAACACCGCGGCGGCGATTCGCTTCCAGATGCGTTATTCGGTGCCGTTGTTTGCCTACGGCGCCGGCTTGTGGAGCAAGGACGACGCTACCCGCCAACGCGATCCCAAGGGCGCGGGCAAGCCGCAGTTGAGCTGGCAGAAGGTCAACGTGGCAGGGCGCAACTACATCGAGGTGCGCAACCAGGGCGCCGTGCATGCGCGGCTTACCGATGCGTCATTCAAACAGGGCGGGCAGACCCGGCCGTTGGTGGACGGCTTGCTCGGCTATGTGCTGCCGGGCGCGAGCATGCGCTGGCCGGTGCCGGACGCCGTATCGTCCGACCAGCCGTTGCAGGTACGGGTCAACGGCGCGCCGCAACTGGAGAGCCTGGCGCCCACGCGCTGATTGTTAAGCAGCTGGACGGGCACACGCCCGGGTTTTGACAGGATGGAGATGTCCATTGAAGGACACAACGCCATGGTGAGTCGTGGTTGGGCTCGGGTTTTATGGCCGTCGGTGGCGGTAGCAAGCTGGCTGTGGGGCGCAGCGATGGCAGGCGACTTGCCGCCGCCGCCCGGTAGCATGGAGGCAGTTGCCGATGCACAGCTGTTTCTGGAACTGGTGGTCAACCAGATGGATACCGGCCGCGTCATTGCGGTGGAGCAGCGCGCCGGCCAGCTGTTTGTGCCGGCCAGCGCGTTGCAGGACGTGGGCATGAAACTGCCGGGTGAACCCGTCGGCAGCGTAGCCCTGGACCAAGTGCCGGGCCTGCACAGCGATTACGACAGCAACGGCCAGCGCCTGTTGCTGGATGTGCCGCCCTCGTGGTTGCAGGAACAGTTCATCGGCAACCGCAACACCTATCCGCGCACCCAGGCCATGAGCAGCTTCGGCGCCTTGCTCAACTATGACGTGTATTTCAATGACACCGACGACGGCGGCAGTTACCTCGCGGCCTGGAACGAAGTGCGGCTGTTCGACACCTGGGGCACCTTGTCCACTACCGGGCAACTGCGCCAGACCCTGTCCGATGGAATCAGCGGTGGCACCCTCAACAAGGGTTATCGGCGTTACGACACCACCTGGCGTTTTTCCGACGATGAGCGCCTGCTCACCTACGAGGCCGGCGACGTGATCAGCGGCGCGCTGCCCTGGAGTAGCTCGGTGCGCCTGGGCGGGGTGCAACTGTCGCGCGATTTTGCCGTGCGCCCCGACCTGGTCACGTACCCCTTGCCGCAGTTTGCCGGTGAGGCGGCGGTGCCGTCGTCGGTGGACCTGTTTATCAACGGCTACAAATCCGACACCGCGCAACTGCAACCCGGCCCCTACACCCTGACCAACATCCCGTTCATCAACGGTGCCGGCGAGGCCGTGGTGGTCACCACCGATGCCCTGGGCCGCCAAGTGTCGACCACGGTGCCGTTCTACGTCACCAGCACCTTGCTGCAACAAGGCTTGACGGATTTTTCGCTGGCCGCCGGTACCTTGCGCCGTGACTACACCCTGCGGGATTTCGGCTACGGGCCGGGCGTGGCCAGTGGCACGTTCCGCTATGGCTATTCCGATAACCTCACCCTGGAAAGCCACGCCGAAGCCTCCAGCGACCTGACCCTCGGCGGGCTCGGCGGCAACCTGCGCCTGGGCAACTTCGGTGTGCTCAATACCGCCCTCAGCCAGAGCCAGTTCGACAGCCGCACCGGCCAGCAACTGAGCCTCGGTTACCAGTACAACAGCACGCGCTACAGCTTTATGTACCAACGGGTGGAACGTCGCGACGACTACGCCGACCTGACCCTGGTCGATACCCCTTACGCCAGCCTCAGCAAGCGCAGCGAGCAGGTGACCCTGAGCCTCAACCTCCAGCGTTTCGGCAGCCTGGGCCTGGGCTATTTCGACGTGCAGGCGGCGGACGACTCGCGCACGCGCCTGCTCAACCTGAGCTGGAGCAAACCGCTGTGGCGCAACACCAGCTTTTATCTGTCGGCCAACCGCGAAATCGGCGACAGCAACTGGGCCATGCAGGCGCAACTGGTCATCCCGTTCGACCTCAACGGCAGCCTGGCCTTGAGCACCGAGCGCAGCAAGGACGGCGCCAGTCGCCAGCGCATCAACTACAGCCGAGCGGTGCCCAGCGAAGGCGGGGTGGGCTACAACCTCGGCTATGCCCAGGGGGATGCCCCCAGCTATCGGCAGGCCGACCTGACCTGGCGCTTGCAGTCGGTGCAGTTGCAGGCCGGTGTGTACGGCAGCAGCGAGGCCATGACGCGTTGGGCCGATGCCAGCGGCTCGCTGGTATGGATGGGCGGCGAAACCTTTGCCGCCAACCGTATCAATGACGCGTTTGTGGTGGTGAGCACCCAGGGTTTCGCCGGGATTCCGGTGCGCTACGAAAACCAACTGGTGGGCCAGACTGACCACAACGGCCATTTGCTGGTGCCGTGGAGCAGTGCCTACTACCGCGGTAAATATGAGATCGACCCGTTGAACCTGCCGGCGAATGTGCAGAGCCCCAATGTGGAACAGCGCGTGTCGGTACGCCGAGGCAGTGGCTACCTGCTGGAATTCCCGCTGCGCCGTGTGCTCGCCGCAAGCATCACCCTGGTGGACCGCCAGCACCAGGAATTGCCGCTGGGCAGCCTGGTGGTGCATGAGCAAAGCAACACTCAGGCGGTGGTCGGCTGGGATGGCCTGGTGTATCTGGAAAACCTCAGCGCCCACAACACCTTGCAGGTCACTTTGGGAGAGGGCCGCACCTGCCAGGCAACCTTCGATATGGATGAGCAGCAACAGGATGTGCCCTTGATCGGGCCGTTAGTGTGCCAATGAGAGATTGAACAGGGAGTGTTCAGGTGAGGGGCAGCGTAGGGTTATATGGCGTAGGTGTGTTGTTTTGCGGGCAGGCCATGGCGGCGTGTTCGGTGGTGTCCACCGTGCCGGCCAGTTTTGGCTCGATCAGTTCGATGACGGTGCGTACCGCCGCGCAAACCAGCTCTACGACAAACTCGGGCTTGAGTTGCACCCCGGCATTGATTTCGTTGCTGGTACCCACCGACCACTTTTACGCCACGATCACCTCGACCCAAAGCGGCATGGTCGGGCCGACCGGTGATGTGATCGGCTACACGATTTATGGCAACAACAGCACCAGTTATCCTATTACCCGTGGTGCGCAGTTCGATTTCGGCGGCGCTGGCGGCATCGCCCAGAGTATTGGCCTTGTCACTGGGCCTGGCGCGAAAACCGTGCCGTTGTACCTGAGCAGTATCACCGGCAGCAACGTCGCCGCCGGGGTGTACACCGAGACATTGAGCATCGCCTGGGTGTGGAATTATTGCTCGGGGATCGGCCTTGGCGGCATTTGCCTGGGACGTGACATTGGCAGCGGCACGGCGTCCCTGACCGTCAACATGACCGTGACCAACGACTGCCAGATCACTGCCCCGAATATCAGCTTTGGCAGCGCACCGGTGGTCAGTGGGTTCACTGCGGTGACCGGGCAGACCATCAACATCGCCTGCACCAAGGGCAGCGCCTATACCGTGGGCTTGAGCGATGGTCAGAACCCGGTGAGTGTCGGCGGTCGGCGGCGTATGGTTTCCGGCGGCAATTACCTGGCTTATGACATTTTTAAAAGCGCCGGCACCACGCGTTGGGGCAGTGTCGGCGCGGCGCGGCGGGCCAGCTCCACGGCTGAGGTCAATCCTGGCAATGGCCTGGGCATCGGTAGCCAGGTGTACAACTACAACGCCAAGGTCTACACCGACCAGCCCACGCCGCCGGCTGGCACCTATCTGGACAATGTGGTGCTGGACGTCGGTTTCTAGAAGGGCGTCTGCAGCGCGGCAGCCTGATCCACCGGGCTGACCATCGCATAGTTGTAGCCGCCGCCCGACCAGTAGTCGGCCTGCAAGCCATCGGCACTGCGCCTGCCGCGAGGCAGGAAACCGTTGTTCGGGCCAGGCGGGCGGATGTAGAAGCTGATGCGCCGGCCTTGGGCGTCCTGGTACAGCACCATGGCTGCCGCGCCTTGGTCGGTGGTGAGCAGGCGCCCGCTGACCGGCTTGAAACCGGCTTGGCTCAGGTCAGGCAGGCGATGGGCCTGGTTGAAATAGCGGTCGAGCCAGGCCTGCATGGTGCCGCGGTCCTGGGCGTTGTAGTCGGCGGGCATGATGCCGTCCTGGGCAAACAGGCGGTAGGCCTGCATGGCGTCGGTCATCGGCAGCAGCGGCGGCTGGGTGGCTTCGCGGACGTGCCAACCGCCAACCCCGCCGAGGCTCACGGCGATCAGCAGCAATGCCGCCGTGGCCAGGTGCCGACGGGATTGTTTTTTGATGCGCTGGCGAATCAGCGCCGGGTCCAATGCCGGGTTGTGCGGCTGTTGCAGGGCGCCGCTCAGCGACGCACGCAGCAACTGCGCATCCTGTTGCCAAGCCTGTACCTGGGCCGCCACTTCGGGGTGGCTGGCCAGCCAGGTTTCAAGCACGCGGCGATCACTGTCCAGCAATTGGTGATCGACATAGGCGTGTAAATCGCGTTCGCTGGGGGGCAGGCTGATCATTTGAGTCTCCGCAGGGAAGGGCCGGTCATCTCGCCATCGCTGAGTTGACGCAACGCTTGGCGTGCGCGGGACAGGCGTGACATTACGGTGCCGATGGGCACCTTGAGGATCTCGGCCACTTCCTTGTAGCTCAAGCCTTCGACAGACACCCACAGCAACAGGGCGCGCTGTTCGGTGTTCAGTTGATCGAAGGCTTGCAGGGTGGATTGGGCCAGCACCGTGCGTTCCACCGAAGGTTGCACGTCATCGCGGCCGGTGAAGAATTCGAGCATGCGCGCATAGCGGCGGCTGCGGCGGTGGGCGTCGAGAAATTGCCGGTAGAGGATCGAAAACAGCCAGGCGCGCAGGTCGCCCTCCAGACGTTTATCGGCCCAGGCGACGATCGCGCGCTCCAGGGTCGATTGCACCAGGTCATCGGCGCCGCTGCTGTTGCGCGTCAGGGACACGGCAAAACGCCGCAACCTGGGGATGAGTTCACGTAACTGTTCGTCGAGTTCATGCATGGGCGTCTGGCTGGTCACTACGCTGGGACTAGAGAGACGTCCGGCGTTGAAGGTTATTCCCCGTCCCGCAAAATAAATCCAGGGCTTGGGAATAGAGCTCATCGGCGTTCGTCTTAATGCTCCGACCTTATGTTTCAGCCTGAGGCCTCTGGCCCTGGAGTTCCTGCATGGTAGATCACTCATCACCCCCTCGTCCTCCTTTGAGCACTGCGAGCCTGATCGCACGACTCGCCGGCATCGGTGCCGTGGTTGCGGTTGTTGCCGGGGCATTTGCCTACGTCAATGGCACGCTCGACCCACAACGCCTGCGGCCAAAAACCTTGGTCAATGCCCTGGAAACCAATAACGGCGTGCATCCGGGCTTTCGCCGCAACCATGCCAAGGGCGTATGCGTGGCGGGGTATTTCCAGAGCAGTAGCGAGGCCCGTGCGTATTCCAGTGCCCAGGTGTTCAGCGAGGCCAAGACCCCGATCATCGGCCGCTTTGCCTTGCCCAGCGGTAACCCCTACGCGCCGGACAGCAGTGTGCCGATTCGCAGCTTTGCCGTGCAATTCAGCCAGGCCAACGGCCAGCAATGGCGTACGGGGATGAACAGCATGCCGGTGTTCCCGGTGGGCACGCCCGAGGCGTTCTACCAGTTGCTCAAGGCCGGCGCGCCAGACCCGGCTACCGGCAAGCCGAACCCGTCGAGCATGCCGGCGTTTTTTGCCGCACACCCGGAGACCGCGCCATTCCTGGCCTGGGTCAAGACCGCCAAGCCATCGGCCAGTTACGCGACCGAAACCTATAACGGCATCAACGCGTTTTACTTGGTGGCTGCCGATGGCGCACGCCAGGCCGTGCGTTGGGAGGTGGTGCCCCAGAGCCAGGACGCAGCCGGTGATACCGCACCTGCTGGCAGTGACTTCCTGGAGCAGGATTTGGTGCGACGCCTGGCTGCCGGGCCGTTGCGTTGGCAGTTGAACATGACCCTGGCCAACCCCGGCGATCCGCTGGACGACGCGAGCAAGACTTGGACCGGCACGCACAAGGTGCTCAACGCTGGCACCCTTGTGCTGCAAAGCAGCCAGCCACAGGCGGACGGCGATTGCCGCGATATCAACTTTGACCCGCTGATTCTGCCCAGCGGTATCCAAGCCTCAAACGACCCACTGCTGGCGGCACGTTCGGCCGCGTATGCCAGTTCGTACCTGCGCCGCGCCGGTGAAGTCAGCCCGTTGCACAGCGCCCCTCAGGAGTCGAAGCCATGAATGCTCAACCGCGGTTTTTTGCGCCTCTGGCGCGCGTGCTGCACTGGCTGATGGCGCTGATGATCATCGCCATGTTGTTTATCGGCGCGGGTTTGGCGGCGTCGGTGTCGGAGCGCCATGAGTGGCTGATCCACCTGCACAAGCCGCTGGGCATTGCGATTCTGGCGCTGGTGATCGTGCGCCTGGTGGTACGTTTTTCGACGCGCCAGCCGCCGTTGCCAGCGGATTTACCGGTGTGGCAAAAGCTGGCAGCCAAGGCTTCCCATGTGCTGTTGTACGCCTTGATGCTGGTGTTGCCGCTGCTGGGTTGGGCGATGATTTCGGCGGCCGGTGACCCGGTGATGCTCAGCAGTAACCTGCAACTGCCCGCACTGGTGGGGGCGAATGCGCCGTTGTTTGCGTTGTTGCGCAAGGCTCACGGTTATTTGGCCTATCTGCTGTTTCTCACTGTGCTGGTGCATCTGGCGGCCGCGTTGTTCCACGGTTTGATCCGCCGCGATGGTGTCTTGCAAAGCATGACCGGCAGTAAAGATTGACCGCTTCTGGTGGCGAGCAAGCTCGCTCGCCACCAGCGCTCGCCTCAGGCGCTAGCGCAAACGCCCGACGATATCAGCGACGCTGCTCAACACGTCCTTGCCCAACTGTTTGGAACGATCGCCTGACCAGCCAGTTCGCAGGTTGGGCGCGTCGTCGTTGTCCTTGAACGGCATTTCCAGGGTCAGGGACAGGCAGTCGTACTTTTCGCCCACCGCGTTGCAGGCCAGGGTCATGTTGGCTTGGCCGGGCAGGTCGCGGGTGTAGCCGTGGGTAGTCTGGAAATCCCGGGTCAGGTGGCTCAGGTGGCTGCGGAAGTGTTTTTCCAGGGCTTCGATGCGCGGCGTGTAGCCGGGGTTGCCTTCGCAGCCGGCGGTGAACACGTAGGGGATTTCTTCATCGCCGTGGATGTCGAGGAACATATCCACGCCGTATTTTTCCATCTGTTGCTGGATGAACAACACTTCGGGGCTGAGTTCCTGGCTGGCGCTTTGCCAGGCGCGGTTGAGGTCCTGGCCCATGGCGTTGGTGCGCAGGTGGCCATGGAAGGCGCCGTCCGGGTTCATGTTCGGCACCAGGTACAGATCGGCGACGGCCAGCAGTTTTTTCAGTTCGTCGTCGCCGTCCTTTTGCAGGCGCTCAATCACGCCTTCCATAAACCATTCGGCCATGTGTTCGCCGGGGTGCTGCTGGGCGATGATCCACACCTTGCGCCGGCCTTCGATCCCTTTGCCACGGCGCAGCAGTTGGATATCGCGGCCTTCAGCGCTTTTGCCGGTGGCCAGCAGGGTGACCCCGGCGTACTTCAAAGCTTGCTCGATCAGCCAGTCATGGCGTTCACGGCTGTAGGGCTCGAAGTAGGCAAACCAGACGTGCTTTTGCCGGGTCTGGAGGGTGATGTGCAGGATCTCGCCATCAAAGCGCGTCGGTACCCGGAACCAGTTGATATGGTCGTAGGACGCCACGGCGTTGTAGCCGCTCCAGGCATTTTTGTAAGACGAGCGCCCGGCGTTGCTCAAGCGAAAGGTGTGGGTGTGCCCCACATGCATGCCTTCGGCCTTGAAGTGGAACCATTGATAGTGATCGCTGCGGGTGTCGGGTTTGATTGCCAGCAACAACTGATAAGCGTCGCTGGCATCCAGGACCTGGATGTTGCCGCTGTCGAAGTCGGTGCAGATCTTGATGGAGGTCAAGGCCACGGTCATAGTCTGGTTGCCTGAATATGAGTGATGTGGCGGCTATCTTACACAGGCGTTCGGTAAAACCTGGATGCAAAAATTGTTGCAGGGGGAGGGGGCGTCATCCGTGACGCCGCGGCAGCTTAGAGTCTATGAGATTGATTCTCAAGCGCTAATTCGCAGATATACGGGCTAGAGCGTTCGGACGACTTTCTTTGGGCGATAGTCTTTTGCTACCATGCGCGCCATCAAGCAACACACAGTCTTCATTAGCCTGAAGCCACGCCAGGGAAACTGGCAAAAAAAGACCCGGCCAAAGAGCCGGGTCAAAAACCGTGATTAGCCTGATGAGGAGATATTCCAAGAGTCCGACCTAAGGTCTCTTGGTCTATCGACTGATCTCGCGATCAGCTGAGCCCAATAATAATCATTATCATTTGCAAGTCAAATGTTTTTATCCGTGGGATAGAAATATTTTTCTTTCGTGTCTGCTATGCGTTTGCCGTCGCCCCTGGCGCTTGCAACGATCGCTCCACCATCGCCTTCGCCATATCGATCAAATACACCACCGAAAACGCCAGGTCACGCTGGTTGCCCTGATGGCTGCACGCCGATTCGTAGGCGCTAGCCGCTGCACTGCGCAACAGGTCCGAGGCGTGTACCAGGGCTTCCTCCTGACTGACGTCGGGTTTGATTGCGAACAGGGCCCCGTCCGAGGCCGGCATCGACCGGTGTTCTTTCAAGTAATAGTCCAATGCGCGCTGTGCAGCGCCACTGGTGCACATGTCGTTTACTTCAGTCAGTTCGGGTGTTTCGGGCAATGGATGTGGGCGGGTGGTCATAAGCGGCAGTACTCCGGTGGGTGTCGAAATCCTTGGGCTTGATGATAGTACGTATCGTATTCCTGTCGTTTTATGGATTACTACAAACTGTTTATTGCCCGCAAAAACAGGCGCCGTATGGTGATGCACCATGGATAACTGGATAGCGTTGGTCAAAGCCAACATGAAAGACCGCAAGGTCACGCAGGATGAACTGGCGCAGCGCCTGGGCATGTCCCAGGGCGGCATCGGCCATTGGCTCAATAAACGCCGTGTGCCGAGCCTGGCGGACATGAACCGCGTACTGGCCGAACTGGGGTTGGGGTATTTGGAGGTGGCGCTGGAGATTCGTGAACGGGCCGCGCAAGCGCCTGAGCTGGAATTGCACTACAACCCGTATTTCCGCTACCCGGTCAGCGACTGGAAGCAGGCCTGCGAGTTGCGTGAGGAGCGGGCACCTTACAGAACCGAGCGCTACGAATTGACCGATTACCACGCGCGAGGCGAGGCGTTCTGGCTGCCGGTGACGGGAGACGCCATGACTGCGCCCACGGGCATGAGCATTGCGGCTGGCATGATGATCCTGGTTGACCCGGCCATCGCGCCCGAGCCCGGCAGGCTGGTGGTGGCCCAATGGGCGGGCAACCCTCAGGCCACCTTTCGCCAATTGCAGGAAGAAAGCGGCCAGCACTACCTGGTGCCGCTCAATCCCACTTACCCCAAGGTGCTGCTCACCGACGGCTGCCGCCTCCTGGGTGTGGTGGTGCAAGCCACGGCGAAGTTCTAGCCGGCCGTTTCAAGCTCCACCAATGCGCTGCCTTCGGCCACCATTTCACCCTCCTGACAGAACAGCGCCTTGACCACCCCGGCGTGGGGCGCACGGATGCTGTGCTCCATCTTCATGGCTTCGAGCACCACCAGTTGAGTATCAGCCTCAACGGTTTGACCCACTTCTACGAGCACCCGCACGATGCTGCCGTTCATGGGGGCAGTGAGGCCGCCCTGATGAGATTGATTAGCCTCGACCGCCGCAATCGGGTCGAACAGGCTGACAGCATGCATCTCGCCGTCCCAACGCAGGTACAGGCTGCCTTCATTGCGCACCGCCAGATGGGCACGGCGCACGCCCTGGTGTTCAGTCAGCAACTGTTCGTCGCATAACTGCGTGGTGTGCCCCGCCAGTTTCACCAGCCGATCCTGACCATTACAGCTCAGGTGCAGCGACACTTCGGCAGGCAGGCCCGCACGAAAGCCCTGATGACTTGCCCACGGCCCGTCACCCACCGGCAAGCTCTGCATAAACGCCGCGCCCGCCGCCTGCCAGAACTCATCGCTCAAGGCACCTGGCGTGGGCAACAGCTCATCCTGATAGCGCGGGATAAACCCGGTGTCCAACTCGGCCGCCGCAAACGCAGGGTGCCCGATGATGCGCCGCAAAAAGCCCAGGTTGGTCTTGAGCCCGCCGACCGCAAACTCATCCAGCATGCTTAATAAGCGCAGGCGCGCCTGTTCGCGGTCTTCGCCCCAGGCAATCAACTTGCCGAGCATTGGGTCGTAGAAGGGCGACACGCTGTCGCCTTGCTCGACGCCGCTATCTACTCGACGCCCAGGGCCCGGGCTGGACTCGCGGTACAGCGCCAGGTGCCCGGTGGCCGGCAGAAAGTCATTGGCCGGGTCTTCGGCATACAGCCGCACTTCAATCGCATGACCGTTCAACGCGACCTGCTCTTGCGTGATCGGCAGCGCCTCGCCCTGGGCCACCCGAATCTGCCAGGCCACCAGGTCGAGGCCGGTAATCGCTTCGGTCACCGGGTGCTCGACTTGCAGCCGCGTGTTCATCTCCATGAAGAAAAACTCGCCACGGGCATCCAGCAAAAACTCCACCGTACCTGCGCCGACATACCCGATGGCCTGGGCAGCGCGCACGGCTGCTTCGCCCATGGCCTTGCGCTGATCAACACTCAGGCCGGGAGCCGGGGCTTCTTCCACGACCTTTTGATGGCGCCGCTGGATCGAGCAGTCGCGTTCATTGAGGTACAGGCAATGGCCATGCTGGTCGGCAAACACCTGGATCTCCACATGTCGCGGCTTGAGCAGGTATTTCTCCACCAGCATTTGCCCGTTGCCGAAGGACGACAACGCCTCACGCTGGGCGGAGGCCAGCGCTTCGGCCAATTGGCTGACGTCCTCGACCACCTTCATGCCTTTGCCACCGCCGCCCGCCGTGGCCTTGAGCAGTACCGGGTAGCCGATACGCTCACAGGCGGCGCGGAAGGTCTCCAGGTCCTGGGCCTCGCCGTGATAGCCCGGCACCAGCGGTACACCAGCCGTTTCCATCAGGGCCTTGGCCGCGGATTTGCTGCCCATGGCGTCGATGGACGAGGCGGGCGGGCCAAGGAAGATCAAGCCTGCCGCCTCGATGGCCCGGGCGAAGCCGGCGTTTTCCGAGAGGAAGCCGTAGCCGGGGTGAATCGCCTGGGCGCCGCTGGCGTGGGCGGCGGCAATCAGCTTGTCGATTTGCAGGTAACTGTCGGTGGCTTTGCTGCCGCCCAGGTCGACGCGGATATCCGCTTCACGGCTATGGCGGGCATCACGGTCGATGGCGCTGTGCACGGCCACGGTGGTCAAGCCCATGGCCTTGGCGGTGCGCATGACCCGGCAGGCGATCTCGCCACGGTTGGCCACCAGAACGGTGGTGAGTGTGCTCATGAGCGCGGCTCCTGGGTTTGCCAACTCGGCGCACGTTTTTGCAGAAACGCGCGCAAGCCTTCCTGGCCCTCGGCGCTCACCCGAATGCGCGCAATGGCGTTTTCGCAATAGCGGCGCAGCGCGGGGGTGAGGGCACCGTTGCCTACTTCACGCAATAAATCCTTACTGGCACGCATGGCCGCCGGGCTGTTTTGCAGCAGGTTGGTGACCCACAGGGCGACCTGCTGATCCAGAGTCTCGGCGGGATAACTTTCCGCCAGCAAGCCGATCTCCCGTGCGCGCTGGCCGCCGAACCGCTCGGCGGTCAGCGCATAACGACGGGCAGCGCGTTCGCCGATGGCCTGCACCACGAACGGGCTGATCACCGCCGGTGCCAGGCCGATACGCACTTCCGACAGGCAGAACTGCGCATCATCGGCGCCGATGGCCATGTCACAGCAACTGATCAGGCCCAGCGCGCCACCGTAGGCGGCGCCTTGCACCACCGCCAGCGTGGGGATTTTCAGCTTGGACAGGTTGTACATCAACTCCGCCAGTTCGCGGGCGTCGTCCAGGTTGGTGTGGTAGTCCAGCTCGGCCGACTGCTGCATCCAGGCCAGGTCGGCACCGGCGCTGAAGTGCTTGCCGCGCGCGCGCAGCACCAGAAAGCGCAAGGACGGGTCGCCTTGTACGCGGTCAAGGGCCAGGATCAGCTCGCGGATCATCTGGGCGTTGAAGGCGTTGTTCTTGGCTTCACGGCTGAGCCACAGCGTGGCAAAGCCACGGCGGTCGGTGATCAGTTCGAGGGTGTTGAAGTCGCTCATGCAAGGAGCTCCATGATAATGAGAGGCTTCCTGTAGGAGCGAGCTTGCTC
Source organism: Pseudomonas salmasensis (assembly GCF_014268375.2). Classification (NCBI taxonomy): domain Bacteria; kingdom Pseudomonadati; phylum Pseudomonadota; class Gammaproteobacteria; order Pseudomonadales; family Pseudomonadaceae; genus Pseudomonas; species Pseudomonas salmasensis. The sequence goes on along the minus strand of NZ_CP077083.1, from coordinate 1,147,241 downwards.
GCGAAGGTCGTCAACGATAACGCGGGGCTTCTGGATGACCGCGTTGCCTTGAGGTTCTTCGCGAGCAGGCTCGCTCCTACAGGTTACATACGGAACACGCCGAAGCGGCTCGGCTCGATGGGGGCGTTCAGTGCGGCAGACAAGGCCAGGGCCAGCACGTCGCGGGTCTGCAGCGGGTCGATCACGCCGTCATCCCACAAGCGTGCACTGGAGTAGTAGGGGTGGCCCTGGGTTTCATACTGGTCGAGGATCGGCTGCTTGATCGCGGCTTCCTCCTCGGCACTGAAACCGTTGCCGGCGCGCTCAGCCTGTTCGCGCTTGACCTGCGCCAACACCCCGGCGGCCTGTTCGGCCCCCATCACGCCAATGCGTGCGTTGGGCCACATCCACAAAAAGCGCGGGTCGTAGGCGCGGCCACACATCCCATAGTTACCCGCACCAAAGCTGCCACCGATGATCACGGTGAATTTCGGCACCTTGGCGCACGCCACGGCGGTCACCAGCTTGGCGCCATGCTTGGCAATGCCGCCGGCTTCGTACTTCTGGCCGACCATGAAACCGGTGATGTTTTGCAAGAACAGCAGGGGAATCCCGCGTTGGCAGGCCAATTCGATAAAGTGCGCGCCTTTTTGCGCGGCTTCGGCGAACAGGATGCCGTTGTTGGCCAGGATCGCAATAGGGTAGCCATGCAAATGCGCAAAGCCGCACACCAGGGTCGTGCCGAACAAGGCCTTGAACTCATCGAACACCGAGCCGTCCACCAGGCGTGCGATGACTTCGCGCACATCAAAGGGTTGCTTGGCATCCGCCGGGATCACGCCGTACAGCTCGTCGCTGCTGTACAACGGCGCCACCGGTGGGCGTTGCAGCAGCTCACCTTGCTTGCGCCAATTAAGGTTGGCCACGCTGCGCCGCGCCAGGGCCAGGGCGTGTTCATCGCTGTCGGCATAGTGGTCGGCCACGCCCGAGATTTTGCAATGCACATCGGCACCGCCCAGGTCTTCGGCGCTCACCACCTCACCGGTGGCGGCCTTTACCAGCGGCGGGCCGGCGAGGAAGATGGTGGCTTGCTGGCGCACCATGATCGCTTCGTCGGCCATGGCCGGCACGTAAGCGCCGCCTGCGGTGCACGAGCCCATCACCACGGCAATTTGTGGAATGCCCTGGGCGCTCATATTGGCCTGGTTGAAGAAGATCCGCCCGAAGTGCTCGCGGTCGGGGAACACCTCGTCCTGGCGTGGCAGGTTGGCGCCGCCGGAGTCCACCAGGTAGATACACGGCAGGCGGTTCTGCTCGGCGATGGTCTGGGCACGCAGGTGTTTTTTCACCGTCAGCGGGTAATAGGAGCCGCCTTTGACCGTGGCATCGTTGGCCACGATCATGCATTCGACGCCTTCCACCCGGCCGATGCCGGCAATCACCCCGGCCGCCGGGACGTCTTCGCCGTACACCTGATGGGCGGCCAGTTGGCTCAGCTCCAGAAACGGCGAGCCGGGGTCGAGCAGACGGTTGATGCGCTCGCGGGGCAACAGCTTGCCGCGAGAGGTGTGGCGCTCCTGGGCCTTGGCGCCGCCACCTTGGTGGACGTGGGCGAGCAGGCTGTGCAGGGCGTTGACCTGTTCAAGCATCGCCGCGCGGTTAGCGGCGAATTCCGCCGAGCGCGGGTTGAGCTGGGTGTGCAAGGTGGCCATGGGCGTGCTCCTTCAGCGGGTTTCGTTGAACAGTTCGCGACCGATCAACATCCGCCGAATCTCGCTGGTGCCCGCACCAATTTCGTAGAGCTTGGCGTCACGCAGCAGGCGCCCGGCGGGGAATTCGTTGATATAGCCATTGCCGCCCAGAATCTGGATCGCATCCAGGGCCATTTGCGTGGCGCGCTCGGCGCTGTAAAGGATCACGCCCGCAGCGTCCTTGCGCGTGGTCTCGCCACGCTCGCACGCCTGGGCCACCGCGTAGAGGTAGGCGCGGCTGGCGTTGAGCTGGGTGTACATATCGGCGACTTTGCCCTGGATCAGCTGGAACTCGCCGATGCTCTGGCCGAACTGCTTGCGGTCGTGGATGTAGGGCACGATCAAGTCCATGCATGCCTGCATGATCCCGGTAGGGCCACCGGAGAGCACTACGCGTTCGTAGTCCAGGCCGCTCATCAACACTTTCACGCCGCCATTGAGCACGCCGAGGATGTTTTCTTCGGGTACCTCGACATCGTCAAAAAACAGCTCGCAGGTGTTGGAGCCGCGCATGCCCAGCTTGTCGAATTTATTGCTGCGGCTGAAGCCTTTCCAGTCGCGCTCGACGATGAAGGCGGTGATGCCGTGGGGGCCTTTATCCAGGTCGGTCTTGGCGTAGATCACGTAGGTATTGGCGTCCGGGCCGTTGGTGATCCAGGTCTTGCTGCCATTGAGTACGTAATGGTCGCCGCGCTTGTCGGCGCGCAGTTTCATCGAGACCACGTCGGAGCCGGCATTCGGCTCGCTCATGGCCAGGGCGCCGATGTGCTCGCCGCTGATCAGCTTGGGCAGGTACTTGAGTTTTTGTGCGTGGTTGCCGTTGCGGTTGATCTGGTTGACGCACAGGTTGGAGTGCGCCCCGTACGACAACGCCACCGAAGCTGAGCCACGGCTGATTTCTTCCATGCTCACCACATGGGCCAGGTAACCCAGGCCGGCACCGCCGTACTCCTCGGGCACGGTGATGCCCAGCAGGCCCATGTCGCCGAACTTGCGCCACAGGTCAGCGGGGAACAGGTTGTCGATGTCGATCTGGGCCGCGCGCGGTGCGATCTCCTTGGCCACGAAGGACTGCACCTGGTCGCGCAGCATGTCGATGGTCTCGCCGAGGGCGAAGTTCAGGGACGGGTAACTCATGGACAGGCACCTTAATGTGAGCTTTGTTGTTGTGTGGGCGGGGCGCGGGAGGAGGGCGCTCACCTTTACGTTAACGTAAGCTTGCGTTACGGCGCTGTCAATCGTAGTTTACGTATACGTCAACCTACAAAAAAGATAACAGGGGTCGTTATGGATCAACCGCACCCGAGCTACAGCCGTGGCTCCCAGGATAAGACCTTGCTGGCCATGACCATTGGCCAGGCATTCGATCACACCGTCGCGCAGTTTCCACAGGGCGAAGCCTTGGTGGTGCGCCACCAGCAGCGGCGCTACACCTGGCGACAGCTGGCCGAGACGGTTGAGCTACACGCCCGCGCGTTCCTCGCCCTGGGCATGCAAACCGGTGACCGCCTGGGTATCTGGGCGCCTAACTGTGCCGAGTGGTTGATCTGCCAGGTGGCGAGCGCCAAGCTCGGGGTGATCCTGGTCAATATCAACCCGGCCTATCGCAGCAGCGAGTTGGATTACGTGCTCAAGCAGTCCGGTTGCCAATGGCTGGTATGCGCCGGTTCGTTCAAGACCTCCGATTACCACGCCATGCTCCAGGTGCTGAAGCCCGAGCTGCGCGGCCTCATCAGCCTCGACCCCAGCCCGCCGCCGGGATTCATGCCCTGGTCGCAGTTGGCGGCCCTTGGCGCAGGCGTGTCGCCCGAGCAACTGCACAGCCGCCAGGCCAGCCTGCATTTCGATCAACCTGTGAATATCCAGTACACCTCCGGCACCACCGGCTTCCCTAAGGGCGCCACCCTCAGTCACCACAACATCCTCAATAACGGTTACATGGTCGGTGAAAGCCTGGGCCTGAGCGCAGGGGACCGCCTGGTGATCCCGGTGCCGCTGTATCACTGCTTCGGCATGGTCATGGGCAACCTCGGTTGTATCACCCATGGCACTACCATGATCTACCCCAATGACGGCTTCGACCCGTTGCTGACGCTGAGCGCCGTGGCCGAAGAAAAAGCCACCGGCTTATATGGCGTGCCGACCATGTTCATCGCGCTGCTCGATCACCCGCGCCGGGCCGAGTTCGACCTGTCCAGCCTGCGCACCGGCATCATGGCTGGGGCGACCTGCCCGATCGAAGTGATGCGCCGGGTCATCCATGAGCTGCACATGGGGGAAGTGCAGATCGCCTACGGCATGACCGAAACCAGCCCGGTGTCGCTGCAGACTGGGGCGGATGACGATATAGAACGGCGGGTCACCACCGTGGGCCGCACCCAACCGCAATTGGAAACCAAAATTGTCGACGAGGCCGGTAACACCGTGGCGCGCGGCGTGATCGGTGAGCTGTGCACCCGGGGTTACAGTGTGATGCTCGGTTACTGGAACAACCCTGAAGGCACCCGTGAAGCCATCGACGACGCCGGCTGGATGCACACTGGCGATCTGGCGACCATGGATGATCAGGGTTACGTGTGCATTGCCGGGCGTAACAAAGACATGATCATTCGCGGGGGCGAGAATGTGTACCCGCGTGAGCTGGAAGAATTTTTCTTTACCCATCCGGCGGTGGCGGACGTGCAGATCATTGGTGTCCCGGACGAGCGTTACGGTGAAGAAATCGTCGCCTGGATCAAATTTCATCCCGGCCATGTGGCCAACGAGCTGGAGCTATTGAGCTGGTGCAAGGACCGTATCGCCCATTTCAAGACGCCCAGGCATTTCAAATTCGTGGATGAGTTTCCGATGACGGTAACGGGCAAGATCCAGAAATTTCGCATGCGGGAGATCAGCATAGAGGAGTTGGCGTCTACTCGCGGCTGAGGGAGGGTGTCATCGCAGTGTGGGGTATGTGGATACCCCTGTTTGATGGGGCAATGATCGGATATTGATTGTTTGTTCTGTCAAATGGAATTCGGTAAATGAGCGATCTTGATCAACGCGATAGCAGTCAATCGGGGGCGGCGCAGAGTGTGCACGCGAATGTCATTCTGGATCGGGTGCCATCGTGGTATGGCGGCGCTACTCTCAAGCACAAAAAGGCGTTCTCTGAAACACAGTTAGTCGTGCCGCAGTGGTATACAAATTTATCGCCGCAGAGAAAGCTGGTCGTGACGACGGCCTATACGCGTAGTTTTAGAGCACTGAACAAGCTGGATGCGAAGTTCAGTAAAATGCATGGTGCTGTAGCATTCTGCGAGCCTCTTCTCGTGGCGGCAATGAAAAAGGAGTTTGGTGAGGATCACGATGTCAGGCGGCTGTTTTTTGCGCGGAAGGTATTTGTGCCTGCCGATCGCTCAAAAGTCTTTGGTCTGGAGGCCACTGGATATTGCCGCTATGAGGGCGTCAGTTTAATCGAGGCCGCGTTAAATAACTTCGCGACCGAAGAGACGCTTGAAGTGGCTGACGAGGATGCCAGTGTTATCACACGGTATGATTTTCACGAGCGGTCTCTTACATTTAATCAGGCCGAGGTCCTCGCTCGTAAAACGTCGATAAAACCCTCCTTGTTTGCACGTCTGTGCAGAACGTTGGATTTAGGCGCGCAATACTTGAGGCATGTTGAGTCGTTTGTCAGCCCTGTCGATACGCCAAACTTAGCGATGGGCACCTCGGCAAGAGCCGTTCGTCACCTCATGATTGGCGCGACCCTGCAGCAGTTGGCGTTCGCCGCCGAAGTGGCGGTTGAGCGCGGGGACATCCAGCAAGATGCCTACCAACTGATACAACAGTTGGTGTGGCATCAGCAGGCGCTGACGTGGCGGGGCAAAACAGTCAGTTGTTCATGTTTGAACGTGCTGGGTCAGCCGTTGGCAAAAATTATTGTTATCGGTCATTTGAATATTTACCCCGTGCACGGTGTATTTGTGTACAAGCGCGAGCCCTGTTTAGTATTCATTCCGGGAGATCCTGTTTGCATGCTAAAGGAGTACAAAGGCTTAAATGACTTTAAAGTCGATGTGGTGGAGCGATTATGCCAGGCGGATTACCGGCTCTTTTTCAGTCAGTTCGTTCCGCACGCGAGCCAGTCACAATTTTTTACCAAACTCAAGCGGCACCTTGACCCTACTGAACAATTTTCTGAACTTGAAAAGTTTGATGCCGACAAAAAAGACATAAAAACATTCACCATTGGCTACGGGCTGCGTCTTTCGTTGTTGTGGCAAGACTATGCTCGGCAAAACGTCGATCTCATGCTCAATAACGCCCAGGCGATCGCCGTTTCCACCGATGCGGCAGAGGTACGTGCGCGTAACGCGTGGCTGGTTAAGTTAGGCAGTACGGCTTTGAATGTCTTGAACGTGGCAGTCCTTGTCTTTCCAGAACTGGCGCCCGTCATGTTGCTGGTTGGCGCGGTGCAAATGTTGTATGAGGTCGGCTCAGGTATAGAGGCGTGGGAAGAGGGGGATAAAAAAGCCGCGTGGGTCCACGTTTCAACCATCCTCTTCAATGCGGCAACAATATATGTGGGCGCCAAGTTTTTACCGCTTGTCAATACAGCATTTGTCGAGAGCCTGGCTCACGTGCGTTGCCCTGACGGCAATATCCGTCTGTATTCTCCTGACCTCAAACCCTACCAGCGACAGGTCACACTGCCCGATGGGCTCTCGGCCAATGAGCATGGCTTATACGAACATGAAGGCGGCTTGTACCTGCGGGAAAACGCTACGTATTACCGGGTGGAGAGGGTGGGGACCAGCAATGACTATAAAATCCTGCACCCGGACAACGCGGCAGCTTACACCCCCAAGGTAAGCCGTACGCGCGCTGGGGCTTGGGCCCATGAGCATGAAAACCCGCTGACATTGACCGATTCGCAGTTGATGCAGCGGCTTGGCCCGACAGCAGAGCGTTTTGCAAATGAACCACTCAAGCTTGAACGTATTGTGCAAATGTCTGAAACCACCATGGACGCTCTGCGCAAAATGCATGCAGATCAGTCACCACTGCCTGCCCTCCTGGCCGATACCTTGAAGCGATTGGAAATGGACAGTGCAGTGGCGCAGGAACCCAACACTGTCAGCGCCTCACAGAGGGCGGCGCACCTGTCTGAGCTTTTCGCTCAGCGCTATGCCGCTGCCCAGAGCGCAGGCAGCGAGGCCGCAAGGTTGATCAAGCGTGTGTTTCCCTCGCTTCCCCAGGCCGTTATTGAAGAACTGTTGAACGCTGCCAACTCCGCAGAAATGAAGAGTCTCACCGAACACAATCGTGTGCCGTTGCGCCTGGCGGAAGAGGCTCGCCATTATCAACAGCAAGTGCGTTTGGCGCGGGCTTATGAAGGGCTGTACCGCAAGACCCTGGGTAATGACGATACACAACGCATGGTGCTGCACAGCCTGAGTAAGCTGCCTGGTTGGCCCGGCGACCTGCGCATCGATATCGTCGAGCGGCTGCCCGTAGGGGAGCGTCTGCTGGATTCATTGGGGCCAGAGAATGCGGCCGTCAAGCGTCGCTTTATCAGGTTTGGCGCCCAAAATCTTTATGAAGTCCAAGACGATAAGTTTGCGCTATTGAGTTCGCAGGCGGATATCTATGGGGCTGTCCAGTCAGCGGTGTCGCCCGAGGATTGGAGGGCGATGAAATTGACCGCTCATGATCGTGGCGCGAGCCTGAAACAGGCGCTGGAGCAAATGTCGCTGATGCCACGCGATGAATTGCGCCGGCTGTTAGGGATGCAGCCTGTCAAACCACGCTACAAACCGCCAATGCGTCTTGCCGATGGGCGCATGGGTTACCCGTTGAGTCCGGTAGTTGGCGAGGGGCGTCGGCCTTATGCGTGTGAAAGGGCAGCGATAGATCTTTATCCGTCAAAGTCCATCGAGCAGGTGGAGCAAATGTTGGGGCTGCAAGGCGTCGGCGATATTGAGTTCCTGGCAAAAATGGAAGCACTCAATCGCGAGTTTACGCAACTCAAGACCGACCTGGACGCTTGGCTCGACGCAGGAGAGTGGCAACAACGCAGGGCCCGAGGGCGGGTCGCCAACACACTCAAAGACGCATGGCAGCGTAGGTCATCGCAACAAGCCCAGGCTTCCGAGCAGGAGGGGATGGAATACATCCTGCGCTTGGCCGATGAGCAAGTCGGTGAGTTGCCTCCGATTACGGCGAACATGGATCATGTGGACTGTCTTGATTTATCGAGAATGTATCTTTCGGATGCATCCTTGCCCTTTTTGAATGGGTTTGGCGGTTTGCGCTGGTTGGATATCAGCTACAGCCACTTCACGCGTTTGCCGGAGTTCGCCAAGGGTGGCGCGGGTCTGACCACGCTCAATTTGAGCGGCAATGACATACGGCTGACGAGGCAAAGCCAGGCACGCCTCCAGGGCATGCGGAGTTTGACCACGCTCAATCTCTCCCACAACCGCCATTTGGGATGGGCGGCCGACCTGAGCAACATGCATGATTTGAACCGGCTGAATCTGGCGAATACCGGAACGACAACGTTCCCCAGAGGCGCCGAACATCTGAATAACTTGGCCTGGATCGATCTGCATACAAACGCGATGACTGAATTGCCTCGGTACGCCCTCGATCATCCAGATCGAATCAGTGTGCATGATAATCCTTTATCGCAAGAACGCTTGACCGATGACCACGTCACCCTCTTGGAGGGGCGCAGGTTATGGCTGCACGATTCTCCCGCAGACATGCAAACCCGTCGCGGCGATATGTGGGACCAGCTCAGCTCCAGTCCTCAGGCAGCGGCGTTTTTCGCCGTGGTGGCGGACACGACACGTTGCGCAGAGTACGTATCCGGGGCTACTCGACCGCAGTTGGCCGAGCGCGTCTGGGACATGATTAAAGCGGTCTATGAGAATCAAAAGACCCGTGACGTATTGTTTAAGTCCGCCGATGGCCGCGCTACCTGTGGTGACGGAAGCGTACTTGAGTTCATGAAGCTGGAAACTGATTTGTTAGTGGAACAATCGCTTGAGAGGGTGGGGGAGCATGAGGTAGAAGCGACCTTTATCAGCACGGGCGAGCGGCTTTTTCGCCTGAGGTTGGTGGATATCATCGCTCTGCGTGATGTCGAGGCGCGAGGGCCCGACTTTGCGGAGGAGACCGAAGTCGTTCTTGCGTATCGCACCGGCTTGGCACAGCGGCTGAATTTGCCGATCAAAACCTTCGAAATGCTCTATCGCCAAACCGCGGGTGTGAGCCCAGAGGCTCTTGATGCTGCTTATCTGAAAGTGCTTGAGGACGAAAAAAACATAAGCGAAAAGAGTCGTTTTTTTGTAGATATGGCGTTTTGGAGGAAGCAGCTTTGCACCCAATACACACAGGAATTCAACGCCCTGACGGCCACCGATTTTGAGTTGATAACTGGAAAGCGAGAGGCGTTGGAAAAGGTAGCTGAACTGCAAAAAAGCCCGGATCGCCCTGTAGATCAAGATGCAAAACGGGTGTGGCAGCGCGAGTACGACGAAGCGGTTGACAGCGTTGCTACCCTGCTGGGTAAGAACCGGGATCAAATTCTGATCGACGGTTCCATGACCGATGCTTTTTACCATCAGCAAATGAGACAGCTGGGGGCGCAGCGACAAGCCAAGGAGACAGCGGCGATGCAGGCCCTGACGGTCACAGTGCTTAATAATTTCTCAGCGAAGAAGGTGGCATCCACTTAAGCCAAAAAGTGCGAGCAGCACAAAGGGGACCCGAAGGTCCCCTTTAATTTGTCGTTGCCTGCTCTTTTCTTATTATTGAGGGGCGGCCTGTTGTTGTTTTTGGTAGCCGTGGCCCGTACCGCTTTTTTGGCGACCCCCATCCGGGGTCAAGAGCAAACGTATTTTTTTGAACGCTGACCTGCTTCTTCGTAAACGATCCAACCAGTGGGTAGCTACCTGAGGTAGTTTTATTTTTCTCTAGCCGGTTGCGGGTTGCGGCATGCCGTACCCTGGGAAGCACATCTTCTCCAAAAAAATCTGTTAGCTGCGTCTCTGCCGTGTTGTTTTTGTTATGTCAGAGTCGTTTCGTCTTATTTTTATTAGGTTTGGCGCTTTTTATTCTTGTTATGCCATAGAGATAGCAGAAGGCGTGCCAACTTTTTAAAAGCCTTTAAAATCAATGGCTTGGTTTTTTGGTCAGCCTTTTCTTTCAAACGGTGCGGACGATTTTGTTCCCGCGTTACCCGTTATGCCGGGGTGCGGTAACACATTGTCACAGCTGCGCTACTCACCGGCGTTACGCACCTTCGCCACACGGGACCCGGTTGGCCGTCCCAGCACTTGGCTGATCTGTTGGCCGGCGCCAATCAAGCGTTCCAGGTCGATACCCGTGTCGATACCCAGGCCGTTGAGCAGGTACAGCACGTCCTCGGTGGCGACGTTACCGCTGGCGCCCTTGGCGTAAGGGCAGCCGCCCAGGCCTGCGATAGAGCTGTCGAACACCGTGATGCCCTCCAGCAAGCTGGCATAGATGTTGGCGATGGCCTGGCCGTAGGTGTCGTGGAAATGCCCGGCCAGCTTGTCTCGTGGTACGTGCGCGCCGACCACTTCGAACAGGCGTCGGGTAGCGCCCGCGGTGCCGGTGCCGATGGTGTCGCCCAGGGACACTTCATAGCAGCCCATGGCATACAACTCGCGGGCGACCGCCGCCACTTGCTCCGGTGCGATCTCGCCTTCATAGGGGCAACCCAGCACACAGGACACATAACCGCGCACGCTCACGCCGTGCTGCTTGGCCGAGGCCATGATCGGCGCGAAGCGCTCCAGGCTTTCGCTGATGGAGCAATTGATATTGCGCTGGGAGAACGCCTCGGACGCCGCCGCAAACACCGCGACTTCCTTGACCCCGGCCGCCAGCGCATCCTCGAAGCCGCGCAGGTTCGGTGCCAGTGCGCCATAGGTCACGCCGGGCTTGCGCTGGATCTGCGCAAACACTTCGGCGGAGCCGGCCATTTGTGGCACCCACTTGGGTGAGACAAAACTGCCGACTTCGATATAGCTCAAACCGGCGGCGCTCAGCGCGTCTACCAATTGGACTTTATCCGCCACGCTGATGGGCTGGGCTTCGTTCTGCAAACCGTCGCGCGGGCCGACTTCAACCAGGCGTACGTGGGAGGGGAGGGACATGGCAGTTACCTTCTGTTCAATGGCCGGCTTGGCTGATGGTCTGCGCCAGGGCCTGGGTGCAACGCTCTTCAGCGGTGTCCAGTTCCAGCTTCATCTGTTCGATATCCAGCAGTTGCTGTTCCAACTGCTCACGGCGTTCGGCGATCTTGGCCAGCATGCTGTTGAGTTGGATCTGGTTGCCGCCGGTGGGGTCGTAGAGTTCGATCAGCTCGCGGCATTCGGCCAGGGAGAAGCCGATGCGCTTGCCACGCAGGATCAGCTTGAGGCTGACCTTGTCGCGCGCCGAGTAAATGCGCTCCTGGCCCCGACGCTCCGGGGCCAGCAGGCCTTGTTCTTCATAGAAACGAATGGCGCGGGTGGTGATGTCGAGCTCGCGGGCGAGGTCGGAGATGCTGTAGGTGGTGCTCATGGCAGTGCTCAAGAAAGTCTTGGCGCTAAGCTAATTGCAGGTTGACGTAAACGTCAAGGGCCGCTGCGCAGCCATCGGGAGCAAGCCTTCTCCCACAGACATAGGTATCTACACAACTTTTGGGCTGTAGCAGCACACGGTAACCACGATGCGAAGCGAGCCGCTCTTGATCTTGATCTGCTTTTGATCTCAAGCGCCCCGTCAAACCACGCTGGCCGGAATTCGACAGGGATTTGGGGGGTAAACCGGCAGGGATGCCGGTTTAGCCGCCCCGCGCCATGGATGGCGCGTGGCGGCGGCCCCCCAAATCACTGGCGGATTACGGGCACACCGAGCCAAAGCGAGGTGCCGAGTGGTGGGGCAAGAGCCCTTTGGTTACTTTGGGGCTCTTTTCCAAAGTGACCCGCCGTCAGGGCGGAACCCTAAGTAGCCGTTACCGCAGGAACGGATATGTACCCAATCCAACTATGTGGACTGTCAGGCCGCCTTCGCGAGCAAGCCAGCTCCCACATTTGGATCCTGGGGCGCCAGGGAGATAGGCGCCGGCCGTCAGGCCGTCACGGGAGCAAGCGCCCTCGCCACAGGTTCGGCGTCATACCGAAGTTGTGTAGATACCTATGCGCTCACAGGGCTAGCCCTTCAACTTCAAGCCTGTTGTTTATCCAACTTCTTTTCCTGGGCCGTCACCTGCTGGCACAACTCGATCATCTGTTCACGCATCCAGCGGTTCGCCGGGTCCTGGTCGGTGCTTTCGTGCCAGTACAAATGGGTTTCCACCGGCGGCACGTTGTTGACCGGCAGATGGAACCAGTGCAGTTCATGACGGCGAGCGAAACGCTCGGGCACGGTCATCACCATGTCGGTCTGTTGCAGCACCTGGGAGGCCATCAGGTAATGCTGGGAACGCAGGGCGATCTTGCGCTGGATGCCCATTTTGCCCAGAGCCAGGTCCACGTAACCCAAACCGTTGCGGCGGCTGGAGATATGGATATGGGTCAGCGACAAGTAATCATCCAGCGTGAATTTGTCCTTGCCCGCCATCGGGTGGCCCTTGCGCATGGCACACACGTAGCGGTCTTCCATCAGCTTGACGTGACGCACCTGCGGGTCGGTGTTGAGCGGCGCATCCACGGCAAAATCCAGGCGCCCGGCGGCCAGTTCCTTGGTGGTTTCGCGGCGCTTGGACAGGAAACTCTCGATCACCACCGTCGGCGCCAGGCGGCGCAGGCGCTGGAACAGCAGCGGCAGGATCACCGCCTCGGTCAGGTCGGTCATGCTGATGCGGTAGGTCTTGGCCGCCTGCTGCGGGTTGAAGATGCGGCTTTCCTGCACCGACACGCGCAGCAACGACAACGCATTGCGCACCGGGCCGATGATGTTCTGTGCCATGGGCGTAGGCACCATGCCTTGGGCGGTGCGCACGAACAGCGGGTCGTTGAAGGTCTCGCGCAACCGTGCCAGGGCGTTGGACACCGCCGGCTGGGTGATACCGACGATCTGCCCGGCGCGGGTCAGGTTGGCTTCGGTGTAAATCGCATCAAAGACGATGAAGAGGTTGAGATCGACCTTGCTCAGATTCATTTCGTTGCGCTCTTATTGTGAGGTGCCCATGCGCCGATCATATATCGGTGATGAATGTTAATACACGCCGAGAATAGGCTAGGTAAATTATCAGCGCTGTTCTAGCATCGAATGCATGACCTAAACAACCTCTCAGAGAAGGGAGCTGCTCATGGATTTCGCCTATTCGCCCAAGGTTCAGGAACTGCGTGAACGCGTCACTGCGTTCATGGACGCTTATGTCTACCCGGCCGAACCGGTGTTTGAACGCCAAGTCAGCGAAGGTGATCGCTGGCAGCCCACGGCAATCATGGAAGAACTCAAGGCCAAGGCGAAGGCCGAGGGCTTGTGGAACCTGTTCCTGCCGGAATCCGAGTTGGGCGCCGGCCTGAGCAACCTTGAATACGCACCCTTGGCGGAAATCATGGGCCGCTCGTTGCTCGGCCCGGAGCCATTCAACTGCTCAGCCCCAGACACCGGCAATATGGAAGTACTGGTGCGTTACGCCAACGAAGAGCAGAAACAGCGCTGGCTCGAACCCCTGCTGCGCGGCGAGATTCGCTCGGCCTTTGCCATGACCGAACCGGATGTGGCGTCCTCGGACGCCACCAACATGGCCGCCCGCGCCGAACGCCAGGGCGACGAGTGGGTGATCAACGGTAAGAAGTGGTGGACCTCCGGCGCCTGCGACCCGCGCTGCAAGATCCTGATCTTCATGGGCCTGAGCAACCCCGATGCGCCGCGTCACCAGCAGCACTCGATGATTTTGGTGCCGGTCGATACCCCTGGCGTGAAAATCCTGCGGCCGCTGCCGGTATTCGGCTACGACGATGCGCCCCACGGCCATGCCGAAGTGCTGTTCGATAATGTGCGTGTGCCGTATGAAAACGTATTGCTGGGCGAGGGTCGTGGCTTCGAGATCGCCCAGGGCCGCCTTGGCCCAGGCCGTATCCACCACTGCATGCGCTCGATCGGCATGGCTGAACGGGCATTGGAGTTGATGTGCAAACGCTCGGTCAGTCGTACCGCGTTCGGCAAGCCTTTGGCGCGGTTGGGCGGCAATATCGACAAGATCGCCGACTCACGCATGGAAATTGACATGGCTCGCCTGCTGACCTTGAAGGCGGCGTACATGATGGACACCGTGGGCAACAAAGTGGCGAAAAGCGAAATCGCCCAGATCAAGGTAGTGGCGCCGAATGTGGCCTTGAAGGTCATCGACCGCGCGATCCAGATGCACGGCGGCGCCGGGGTCTCCAACGATTTTCCGCTGGCCTATATGTACGCCATGCAACGCACCCTGCGCCTGGCCGACGGCCCGGACGAAGTGCACCGCGCGGCGATTGGCAAGTTTGAGATTGGCAAATATGTGCCGCGGGAATTGATGCGCGGCGGGCAGTAACACCGCGTCGCCTGTATTCGCGAGCAAGCCCGCTCCCACACTTGACCGATTTCCAACATGAGAATGCGGTCCAGTGTGTGAGCGGGCTTGCTCGCGAAGAGGCCAGTATCAACAACACAACACTCAAGCCTCAGTACACCCAAACCTCCACCCGCCGATTCTTGATCCGCCCCTCATCCGCCGTATTGGCCGCCACCGGCATCTGCGCGCCAAACCCACGAATATCCTTGAGCACCACACCGCTCTTGACCAGCTCCCGGCGCACTGCCATCGCCCGCAACTTCGACAACAAGGCCGCACGTTGCGGATCATTCTTGGTATCGCCAAACCCCACCAGCGTCACTTTTTTATCCAGCTTGCCGTGGCTATTTATATAAGCCACCACCCGCTGCACATCCTGGCGTGCCTTGTTGTCGAGGCTGGCGCTGCCCTCATCGAAGCGAAAATTCACTGTCAGGCGCTGAGCGTCACGGGCGATGGCTTGGTAGTCGTCGGGCATCGACGGGCGCGGCGTCACGCTAATTGCTTGTACCTGCTGGGCGATAAAGCCATTGGCCGCCACCATCGCCTGGCCCTTGCTGCTTTGGGTAAACTCCACCAACGCCTTGGCCCACGGGTTGCGGGAAGAGGGCGGCAAGTAGAAGAACAGCCGGCGTGACAGCGGGTAATCTTCGGTGGCGATCAGGCTGGTCAGCGGCAACATGGGTTGCGAGTCGCCATCGATAATCGCCACCGCCTTGGCCTGGCGCACAGAGGGCAGGCCGATAAAGCCGATGCCTTGCGGGTCCTGGCTCACCGCATCGGACAGTTGTTCGCTGGATTCAAAGCGCTTGGCCGACGGCGCGAGTGGTTGGCCCCGGCGGCTCAGCACCAGTTCCCGGAAGGTGTCGAAGGTGCCGGATTGATCATCCCGGGCATATAAATGAATGGTCCCGCCCGTACCGCCGAGTGCCTCCCAGGTGCTGACTTCGCCGTTGAAGATCTGCGCCAATTGTTCGGTGTTCAGGGTGCTGAGTGGGTTACGCGGGTTGACGATGATTGCCAGGCCATCGATGGCGATCACATGCTCAGCGCCTGGGCTTTTCAAGTCACCTAAGGGGGCGAGGTCCATCAGCTCGCTGTCTTTGATCGAGCGGGACGCTGCGGCGAGGTCGGCGCGGTTGTTTTTCAGTGCCGCGAAGCCGGTGCTGGAACCGTGGGCCGCCACCTCGATGGTGACTGTCTGGCCTCGGCGTGTCTTGCCGACCACGCGTTGTTCATTGGCCCCCGCACCCGCTTCAGCGTGTACGTCCTGCAAGCCCTGATGCTCCATCAAACCCTTGACCAGCGCCGGGCCGAGTGCCGCGCCGATGGTGTTGGAACCCTGGATGCGCAGGGCCGGGCCTTGGTCGGGAATGGGCAACGGGGTCGCCACGGCGGGGAGGGCGATTGCAAAACACAGGAATAGAACGCGCAGCATCATGCCGGCACCTTCTTAGGCCAAAGGGAGTGCCGCAAGATTAAGTCAGTTGGATTGCAGCCATATGACTGACACAACACGATTCAAGCTATGGGAGCTGGCTTGCCTGCGATGACGGCCTCCCAGCCGGCATCTATCCACCTGACACCCCACCATCCAACTGTGGGAGCGGGCTTGCTCGCGAAGGCGGCTTGGCAGTCAACACAGTTGGATGGTGTACATATCCATTGCTGCGGTAACGGCCACTTAGGGTTCCGCCCTGACGGCGGCTCACTTTTGAAAAGCGCAAAAGTAAGCAAAACGCTCTTGCCCCACCACTCGGCACCTCGCTTAGGCTCGGTGTGCCCGAACACAGGCTTGAATCCGTGGGCCGCCGCCACGCGCCATCCATGGCGCGGGGCGGCTAACCCGGCGTCCTGCCGGGTTACCCACGAATTCAAGCCTGCGTTCGGCCAGCGTGGTTTAACGGGGCGCCTAAGATCAAAAGCAGATCAAGATCAAGAGCGGCTCGCTTCGCATCGTGGTTACCGTTGGTTGCTACAGCCTGTAAGGTTGTGTTGATGCGTAAGGCAATCGCAGGCAAGCCAGCTCCCACATTGGGCCGTAGGGTCAGCTCAGTTCCAGCCAGATCGGCGCATGGTCCGAAGGTTTCTCCAACCCGCGCAAATCGTAATCCACCCCGGCATCCTTGACCCGTGGCACCAAACCAGTGGAGGCCATTATCACGTCAATGCGCAGCCCACGCTTGGGCTCGTCCTCAAACCCACGGCTGCGGTAATCGAACCAGCTGAAGCGGTCGGTCACGTCCGGGTTGAGGTGGCGGAAGCTGTCCACCAGGCCCCAGTTCTTCAGGCGCTCCATCCACTCGCGTTCTTCCGGCAGGAAGCTGCACTTGCCGGTTTTCAGCCAGCGCTTGGCGTTGTCGGCGCCGATGCCGATGTCGCAGTCTTGCGGGGAAATGTTCACGTCGCCCATCACCACCAGTGCCTGGTCGTTGCTGAACTGGGTTTCCAGCAGGTGCTGCAAGTCTGCATAGAAGCGCTGCTTGGCCGGGAACTTGGTTGGGTGGTCGCGGCTTTCGCCCTGGGGGAAGTAGCCGTTCATGATGGTCACCGGCTGGCCGTTTTCATCGGCGAAGGTGCCCCAGATAAACCGGCGCTGGGCGTCTTCTTCATCGCTGGCAAAGCCTTTGTGCACGCTCAACGCTTCTTTGCGCGAGAGCAGGGCCACGCCGTAGTGGCCTTTCTGCCCGTGGTAGTACACGTGGTAACCCAGGGCCTGCACTTCGGCCAATGGGAACTGATCGTCGTGGACCTTGGTTTCCTGCAGGCCGATCACGTCCGGTTGATGCTTTTCAATCAGCGCCGCCAACTGATGAGGGCGAGCACGCAGCCCGTTGATATTGAAGGAGACGATTTTCATGGTCGGCAGTCCAGTCTGGCAAAAGGGCGATGCTAGCCGACAAGTCGGACGGGTGCCAGCGTGGCGGTAGGGTGAATGCGCTGCTAATGTGGGAACGACTGGTGCTGTGTAGGTTCGTACCCATAAGAACGCCATCTTTTTCAGTGGCGCCCAGGGAGATTGACTGTATGCCTGAAACTTCGACTGCCGAAATCCGTCTGCTCAATAGCGGTTACTCCCGTGAAGCGCGATCCTTGCTGTACCAGGCGTATCGCCATGAGCCGACCTTCGCCTACATCTTCGAAGCCGAGCGGCCGGGCTATGAACAGCGAGTACGTGCCACCGTGCGCGAACTGGTCAAGCAGCATTTCTTCCAGAAACTCCCGGCCATCGGCCTGTTCGTCAATGACCGGCTGATCGGCATCGCCTTGATCGCACCGCCCCAGCGGCGCCTGGGCATCACCGAAAGTTGGGCCTGGCAAATCCGTATGTGGCTGAGCACTGGCGTGCGCGGTACGCGGCGCTATCTGGAATACCATCATGCCGTCATGGCATGCCTGCCCAACGCATCTGTGCATGTGCTGCCGCTGCTGGGCATTCACCCGCAGTTCCAGGGCAAGCACCATGGTGAGCAGTTGCTGGAAGCGGTACACAATTGGTGTGCCGACGACCCGCATTCATCCGGCGTGGTGCTCGACACTGGCAACTCCCGCTATCTGGATTTCTACAAGCGCCAGGGCTATGAGGAAATCGGCGAAGTCGCCGTAGGGCCGGTGCGCGAGCATGTGTTTTACCATCCCAATCCCCAGGCGTTACATCCTGCAACGGCTTAGCGCAGAATTATTCAGACTAATCCGGGTTCAAAGTTCCTCCCTCGCTCGTGTAGCATCCGCGCCTATGAAGTTTCCAGGAAGATTTACCAGCGGCTTGATTCTGCTGTTCACAAGCTGCGGCGCCTTGGCGCAAAGCGAACTGGACGTGCGGATCAAACCCTCAAACGACGCGCTGAAAGCCAACATCGAAGGCTATATCGGCGGGGTGGGCGATCGTGATGAAGAAGCCTTGCTGCGGTTCAGCCGTGGTGCCGAGGAGCAGGCGCGCAAAGCCGCGCAGGCCCTGGGCTACTATCAGCCACAGATCGCCAGCGATGTGAAGGGCGGCAAGAACCCGCGCCTGACCCTCACCATCGACCCCGGCGAACCGGTGCATTTGCGCAACGTGACCCTGCGAGTCGATGGCCCGGCTGCGAGCCTCAAGGCGTTTCGCTTGCCCGCCAGCGACGACCTCAAATCCGGCGCCGTGCTCAACCACGGCCATTACGAAGACGCCAAGCGCCTGATCCAGAACCAGGCCTCGCGCTACGGCTTTTTCAGCGGGCGCTTCACCAGCCAGAAACTTGCCGTAGACCCTCAAGCGGGCGTGGCCGACATCGAGCTGATTTACGACAGCGGCCCGCGCTACAGCATGGGCAAGGTCAGCTTTACCGGCGACACGCCCTTTGATGAAGAGCTGTTGCAGCGCATGGTGCCGTTCAAGCCCGGCACGCCCTATGACTCCGAACTGGTCGCCGAACTCAACCAGAACCTGCAAGCCAGCGGTTTTTTTGAAGGCGTGCGCGTGGATGCCAGCCCCACCGCCGCCACCGATGACGTGATCCCGGTGGCGGTGCAACTGGACACTCGCAAGCCGCGCACCATGGGCCTGGGCCTGGGTTATTCCACCGACGTCGGCCCACGGGGCAAAGCCAACTGGACGCGCCATTGGGTCAACCCCCAGGGCCACAGTTATGGCTGGGAAGCCGAACTGTCGGCGCCACGGCAGAACGTCGGGCTGTGGTACGACATCCCGCTGGACCCGCCGCTCACCGACAAACTGCGCTTTGCCGGTGGCTACCAGAATGAAGAGATCGCCAACACCGATACCTTGAGTAAGTTGCTCACCATCGGCCCTGAATGGCACAGCAAGTTGCCCAGTGGCTGGACGCGGGTGATCTCCCTCAAGTACCAGCGCGAGGAATACCGCCTGGGGAATGACTCGGGCCTGAGTAACCTGCTGATGCCAGGCGTGAGTTATTCCTACCTGCGCAGTGATAACCGCATCGACCCGCACCATGGTTACCGCCTGATGTTCGACACCAAGGTCGCGAAAGAGGGCCTGGGGTCCGACACCAACCTGCTTTACGGCACGGCGACCATCAAGGGCCTGACCACCGTGTGGGATAACCACCGCTTCCTGGGCCGTGCGCAATTTGGCGGCAGTGCCACCAATGGCTACAAATCCGTGCCGCCTTCCTTGCGCTTCTTTGCCGGTGGCGATCAGAGCGTGCGCGGCTACGAGTACCAGACCCTGTCGCCCGAGAACGATCGCGGCGACCGCATCGGTGGCCGCTACATGGTGGCCTTGAGCGCTGAGTATCAATACTCCATCACCGATAAATGGCGCATCGCGACCTTCATCGACCAGGGCAACTCCTTCAACAACCTGGACTTGCCCAGCCTGAAAACCGGTGTGGGCGTCGGCGTGCGCTGGGTGTCGCCGGTGGGGCCGATTCGCCTCGACCTGGCCCATGCCCTCGAAGATCCGGGCGGCGTTCGCTTGCACTTTTCCATGGGGCCTGAGCTGTGATGCGTGGTTTGAAAATAGCGGGGCTGGCGCTGGTCGCTATCCTCGTTTTGCTGTTAGTGGTGCTGTGGTCGGTGCTCGGTACCCAGGCGGGCAGTCGCTGGGCCCTAAGCCAGGTGCCAGGTTTGAGCGTGGAAAATTTCCAGGGGCGTCTGGGCGGGCAGTGGCGCGCCGACCATCTGCTGTGGCAACAGGATGGCAGTCGCGTCGAGCTGAATGCGCCGATTTTTGACTGGTCGCCCGGCTGCCTGCTGCGCATGACCCTGTGCATCAACCGACTGGATGTGGAACAGGTCAGCCTGGCATTCGCCCCCAGTGCCGAAGAAAGCGACAGCGGGCCGATTCAACTGCCCGACCTGAAGCTGCCGGTTGCCCTGCAGTTGGGCGATGTGCGCATCGGCAGCCTGCTGTTCAACGGCAGTGAAGAACTCAAGGGCCTGCAATTGGCCGCACACTGGACCGCCGCCGGCTTGCAGATCGACTCGGTGCACCTGCAGCGCGACGATCTGGTACTGGACCTCGCCGGCCTGCTGCAACCCACCGGCGACTGGCCGCTGAATGCCACCGGCAACCTGAGCTTGCCCTACGCCCCAGGCGGGGCCCCCTGGACGGTCGCGCTCAAGATCGACGGCGACCTGCTCAAGACCCTCAAGCTCGACGCCGACAGCAGCGGCTACCTGCCGGCCAAGCTCACTGGCGAGCTGCAACCCCTGGTGGAACACCTGCCGGCGCAGTTGCACATCACCTCCGAGTCGTTCAAACCCAGCGCAGACCTGCCCGATACCTTGCAACTCAACCAACTGGACCTGAGCGCCAAAGGCGACCTGAACAGTGGCTACCAGTTGCTGGGCAAGGCCGTGCTCCCGGCCGAAAAAGGCCCGGTGGACTTACTGCTCAAGGGCAAGGTTGACGCCAAGGGCGCGCAGATTGCCGGCCTGGACCTGACGGCCGGCGACAAGCAAAGCCTCACGCTCAGTGCCAACCTGGACTGGCAACAAGGCTTCAGTGCGGACGCCAAGATCGACTGGCTGGACTTCCCCTGGCATCGCCTCTATCCGGTCATCGACGAACCGCAAGTGGCCTTGCGCACCTTCAACGGTGAAATCTCCTATAAAGACGGCAACTACCTGGGCAATCTCAAGGCTGACCTCGACGGCCCGGCGGGCAAGTTCAATGTGGTCACGCCGTTCAGTGGCGACCTCAAGCAGCTCTTCCTGCCTGAGCTGAAACTGAGTGCCGGCCAAGGCAAGGCCGAAGGCCACCTGAACCTGCAATTTGCCGACGGCATTGCCTGGGACACCGCCCTGGATCTGTCAGCGCTGAACCCCGCCTACTGGGTCGCGGAGCTGCCCGGCACCCTGGCCGGACCGCTGCGCAGCAAAGGCGAGTTCAAAAATGAACAGCTCAAGCTCAACGCCGACCTGGACCTCAAGGGCCGCCTGCGTGGCCAAACCGCCGTGCTCGCGGCCAAGGCCGAAGGCGCCGGCGAACAATGGACCCTCGCCAACCTGGACATCCGTCTGGGCGACAACCGCATCAACGGCAGCGGCAGCCTGCAACAGCGCCTGGCCGGGCAGATCGACATCAAGCTGGCGCGCCTGGCCCAGCTCTGGCCGCAACTGCGCGGGCAAGTCAACGGGCGTGTCGAGGTGGCTGGCACCTTGCAAGCGCCTCAAGGCAAGCTCGACCTCAAGGGCCAGCAACTGGCCTTTGCCGACAACCGCCTGCAAAGCCTCAACCTGGACGCCAACCTCGATAGCGCCCAACGCGCCAAGCTCGACCTCAAGGCCAGCGGCATTCAAAGCGGCGAGACGCAAGTTGGCAACCTCACCGCCAGCGCCCAGGGCGACATCAAGAACCAGAAGGTCCAACTGGCCCTGACTGGCCCGCTGGTCAAGTTGGCCCTGGCCTTGGACGGCAACCTCGACAAAGACAACTGGCGCGGGCGCCTGGCCAGTGGCGACGTGCAAGCCGGTGGCCAGGACTGGCGGCTGCAAGCCCCGGCGAAGATCGAACGCCTGGCCGATGGCAAGCTGACCTTTGGCGCACACTGCTGGGTCTCCGGCGGCGCCAGCCTGTGTGGCGAAGACCAGCGCCTGATGCCCGAGCCCAAGCTGCGCTACCACCTCAAGCAATTCCCCCTCGACAGCCTCGCGGCCTTCTTGCCCAAAGACTTCGCCTGGCAGGGCAGGCTCAACGCCGATGTGCAACTGGACCTGCCGCAGAGCGGCCCCAAAGGCGTGGTCGCGGTGGACGCCAGTGGCGGCACCTTGCGCGTGCGCGACAAGGGCCAGTGGCTGGATTTCCCCTACGACACCCTGAAACTGGAAACCACCCTCAACCCCAAGCGCATCGACACCCAGCTGAATTTCCGTGGCGGCAAACTCGGCGAGTTGTTGTTGCAGGCGCAGATCAACCCGCTGCCGAACAACAAGCCGATCACTGGCACCTTCAGCCTCGCCGGCCTGGACCTCTCCGTAGCGCGGCCCTTTGTGCCCATGGTGGAAAAACTCACCGGCAAGCTCAACGGCAACGGCCGCATCTCCGGCGGCTTGCTCGCGCCCCTGGTCAACGGCAACCTGAACCTGGTGGACGGTGAAGTCTCCGGGCCGGAACTGCCCATCAGCCTCGAAGGCCTGAACCTGCAGGCGCAGATCGCTGGCGAAAGCGTGCAGCTCAACGGCGGCTGGCACAGCGGCAAGGCTGGCCAGGGCAGCCTTACGGGCCAGATCGACTGGGGCCGCGCCCTGGTAGTCGACCTCAGCCTCAAAGGCTCGCAACTGCCGGTCACCGTTGAGCCCTACGCCAAGCTGGAAGTGGCGCCCGACCTGAAGATCAGCCTCAAGGACGACAAACTGGCGATTGCCGGCAAAGTCCACATCCCCCGTGGCGATATCACCGTGCGCGAGCTGCCGCCTTCGACCGTCAAGGTGTCCGACGACACGGTGATCATCGGCAGCCAGACCGAAGAGGGCAAACCGCCGATGGCCATGGCGATGGATATCGACGTGGAGGTAGGCGAAGACCAGCTCAACTTCGCCGGCTTCGGCCTCACCGCCAAGGTCCAGGGCCATGTGCACATCGGTGACAACATGGACACCCGCGGCGAGCTGTGGCTCAACGACGGCCGCTACCGCGCCTACGGCCAGCGCCTCAACGTGCGCCGTGCACGGCTGCTGTTTGCCGGGCCGCTGGACCAACCGTTCCTGGACATCGAAGCCGTGCGCGTGGTGATCGAATCGTCGCGCACCGTGACCGCTGGGATTCGCCTGAGCGGCAGCGCCGAACAGCCCACCACGCAAATCTTCTCCGAACCGGCCATGGCCCAGGAAGACGCGCTGTCGTATCTGGTGCTGGGCCGTTCGCGCACCAACACCGGCGAAGACAACAACATGCTCGCCGAAGCCGCCCTGGGCCTGGGCTTGATGGGCAGCGCCGGGGTGACCACGGATATCGCCAATAAGCTGGGGATTCAGGATTTTGATCTGGACACCCAGGGTACGGGTAACAGCACCGCCGTGGTGGCCAGCGGCAAGATCAACGAGAAGCTCAGCCTGCGTTACGGGGTCGGGGTGTTCGAGCCGGCTAACACCATTGCATTGCGCTACCTGCTGAGCAAGAAGGTGTACCTGGAGGTGGCGACGGGTGTGGCCAGTTCTCTGGATATCTTCTACAAGCGCGATTTCTAAGCCTTGCCGGGTCAAAAAATGTAGGAGCGAGCTTGCTCGCGAAAGACGTCAACGATAACCCGTGCATCCTGAATGCACGCGGCGCCCCTGAGTTTTTCGCGAGCAAGCTCGCACCTACAAAAGCCTTAACTGGATTCTCTCTAAGTTACTCAACTACCAAGCAACCTAACTATTCCATTTGACATTCGCTGCCTAAGCAGTAACATCTCGTCACACATTCACTGCCTAGGCAGTAATAAGGTGACTTTCGATGCCTCACTTCACCCCTGACAACTTCCACAACTGCCACCTCGGCCTGTTGCTGGGCCGCGCTGCGATTCTCAAGGACCGCATCATCGACACCCATATGGAACCCCACGGCATCACCGCCGCGCAGTTCAAGGTGTTGATCATCATGGCCCAGTTCGGCGTCGATACCCCGGCGGAGCTGTGCCGCAACCTGTCCCTGGACAGCGGCTCGATGACGCGCATGCTCGACCGGCTCGAGCAAAAAGATCTGCTCAGCCGCAAGCGTTCCGAGCTGGACCGGCGCCAGGTGCAGTTGGTGCTGACCGCCGAGGGCCAGCGCCTGGCGGATATGCTCCCGAACATCGGCGCCAAGGCCCTCAACCAGTTGGCCGGCGTGCTTGAGCCGGGCGAGCTGGAAACCTTGGAGCGGATCCTGAAGAAAATGCTGATCGCTGCGGGTGACCCCATCACGATCCAGCGGGTAGGTCGATCATGAACACACGCGCACTCAGCCTGGTGCTGGCGGCGATGACGTTGGCCGGTTGCGCCAATTACAGCGGCCTCGACACCCAGGGCCGGCGCCTCGACGCCAATACCTTGCAAACCGGCAAGTCCCTGAGCGGCGTGACGCTGTCGAGCGCCGCCTGGCCGGCCGCTGACTGGTGGAAAAGCCTGGGCGACCCACAGCTTGACGGCCTGATCCAGGAAGCCCTGCAAAACAGCCCCGACATGCAAGTCGCCGACGCCCGCGCCCACCAGGCCGAAGCCGCCGCCTATGCCGCTAACGCCGCCCGTATGCCGACGGTGGATGCCAGCGCCGGCGTGAGCCGTTCGCGCCTGGCCAAGGACCAGGACCCACGCGGGCAGGGCGATGCCTATTCGACGGTGCGTAACATCGGCGCCAGCTTCAACTACAACTTCGACCTCTGGGGCGGCCAGCGCGCCGCCTGGGAAGCCGCGTTGGGCGAGGCCCGTGCTGCCGAAGTCGACCAGCAGGCTGCGCGCCTGACCCTGGCTGCCAACGTGGCCAAGGCCTACAGCGACCTAGGCCAGGCCCATATCGTGCGTGACCTGGCCGTGGATGACCTCAAGCGTACCCGCCAGATGCTCGACCTGAGCAAGCGTCGCCTGAGTTCCGGTATCGACAGCGAATACCAGTACCAGCAGACCGAGAGCCTGGAAGCCAGCTCCCAGTCGCAACTGATTGACGCGGAAAAACAACTGCAAAGCGCCAAGATCGCGCTCGCGGTATTGCTGGGTAAAGGCCCGGACCGCGGTGACGAGTTGGTTCGCCCAGCGGTGCTCAAACCCAGCGCCGTTGCCGTGCCGGCGGTGTTGCCTGCCGAGCTGCTCGGCCGTCGCCCGGACCTGGTCGCCGCACGCTGGCGCGTAGAGGCCGCGAGCAAGAACATCGACGCCAGCAAGACCCGCTTCTACCCCAACCTCAACCTGAGCGCGAGCGCAGGTGCCGAGTCGTTGCTGGGCGATGCGATGTTCGGTTCGGCCAGCCGCTTTTTCAATATTGCGCCGACGATCTCATTGCCGATTTTTGACGGCGGTCGCCTGCGCGCCGACCTCGATGCCCGCGACGCTGACTACGACCTGGCCGTGGCCCAGTACAACAAAACCCTGGTGCAAGCCTTGGGTGATATCGGCTCCACCCTCTCGCAACTGCGCGACACCGGGCGGCAGATCCAGGCCCAGCAACACGCCGCCGACATCGCGCAACAGTCCTACGACACCGGGGTGCAACGCTACAGCTCCGGCATCGGTAACTACCTGGATGTGCTCAGCATCGAGCAGCAACTGCTACAGGCCCAGCGTCAGCTGGCCACCCTGAATGCGGCGCAGATCGACCTGTCGATTCAATTGATGCAGGCCCTGGGTGGCGGGTACCACGCCAACAGCGTGGCCGCGACCACCCCAGCTACACGCACGGAATAATTTGAGGTATTTGTCATGGCCACTGCCGACAGCAACAACGCAACCGAACAACCCAACGACACCAACCCGCGCAAACGCAAAGTGATGCTGATCGGCCTGGCGCTGATCGTCATCCTCAGTGTGGTGGGCGTGTGGGCCTGGTATGAGTTCTACGGGCGCTTCAATGAAAGCACCGATGACGCCTATGTGAACGGCAACGTGGTGGAAATCACCCCGCTGGTCACCGGCACCGTGGTCAGCATTGGCGCTGACGATGGCGACCTGGTGCACGAAGGCCAGGTGCTGATCAACTTCGACCCCAACGACGCCGCCGTCGGCCTGCAAAGTGCTCAGGCCAATCTGGCCCGCACCGTACGCCAAGTGCGCGGTTTGTACAGCAACGTCGATGGTATGAAAGCCCAGGTCAATGCGCAGAAAGCCGATGTGCAAACCGCCCAGGACAACTACAACCGCCGTAAGACCCTGGCCCAGGGCGGCGCGATTTCCCAGGAAGAACTGTCCCACGCCCGCGACAGCCTGACCGCCGCCAAGAACGCCTTGACCAACCTTGAGCAACAACTCAAAACCACCAACGCCCTGGTGGATGACACGGTGATTTCGTCCCATCCCGACGTGCAAGCGGCCGCCGCGCAACTGCGCCAGGCCTACCTGACCAATGCGCGCAGCACCTTGATCGCGCCGGTCACCGGCTATGTGGCCAAGCGCACCGTGCAACTGGGCCAGCGCGTGCAGCCGGGTACTGCGTTGATGGCGGTGATCCCGCTGGACCAGCTGTGGATCGATGCCAACTTCAAGGAAACCCAGCTGCGGGATATGCGCATCGGCCAGCCGGTGGATATCGAGTCGGACATCTACGGCAGCGACGTGAAGTACAGCGGCACCGTCGACAGCCTCGGCGCCGGCACGGGCAGCGCGTTCGCCTTGCTGCCCGCGCAGAACGCCACCGGCAACTGGATCAAGATCGTGCAGCGGGTACCGGTGCGTATCCACATCAACGCCGAAGAGTTGGCCAAGCACCCGCTGCGCGTGGGCTTGAGCACCGTGGTCAACGTCGACCTGCACGACCAGAGCGGCCCGGTGCTGGCGCAACAGGCGCCGCAAAAAGCCTCGTTCACCACCAACGTGTATGACCGCCAATTGGCCGAAGCCGATGCCATGATCAACCAGTTGATCCATGACAACAGCGTCGCCGCTCCCAAGGCTGCGCAACGCTGATGAGCAATAACGCCTCGTTCACGCCACCCAGCCTGTTGATGGCCACTATTGGCCTGTCGCTGGCGACCTTTATGCAGGTGCTCGACACCACCATCGCCAACGTGGCGTTGCCGACTATCTCCGGCAACCTGGGGGTGAGTTCGGAGCAGGGCACCTGGGTGATTACCTCGTTTGCGGTGAGCAACGCCATCGCCTTGCCGCTCACCGGTTGGTTGAGCCGGCGCTTTGGCGAGGTGAAGCTGTTTTTGTGGGCGACCCTGCTGTTTGTGCTGGCGTCGTTCCTGTGCGGTATCTCTACCTCGATGCCTGAGCTGATCGGCTTTCGCGTGCTGCAAGGCTTGGTCGCCGGGCCGTTGTACCCGATGACGCAGACGCTGTTGATTGCGGTCTATCCACCCGCCAAGCGCGGCATGGCCTTGGCGTTATTGGCGATGGTCACGGTGGTGGCGCCGATTGCAGGTCCCATCCTTGGTGGCTGGATCACCGACAGTTACAGCTGGCCGTGGATCTTTTTCATCAACGTACCCATCGGTATCTTTGCGGTGATGGTGGTGCGTGCGCAGCTGAAAAAACGCCCGGTGGTCACCAGCTACCAGCCGATGGACTACGTTGGGCTGCTGAGTCTGATCGTCGGGGTTGGCGCCTTGCAGATCATCCTCGACAAGGGCAATGACCTGGACTGGTTCGAGTCCAATTTCATCATCATTGGTGCGGCCATTTCGGTGATTGCCCTGGCGGTGTTCGTGATCTGGGAGATGACCGACAAGCACCCGGTGGTCAACCTGCGGCTGTTCGCGCACCGTAACTTCCGGATCGGCACCATTGTGTTGATCCTCGGTTATGCGGGCTTTTTCGGCATCAACCTGATCCTGCCGCAGTGGCTGCAAACCCAGATGGGCTACACCGCCACCTGGGCCGGGCTGGCGGTGGCGCCCATCGGCATTTTGCCGGTGCTGATGTCGCCCTTCGTGGGCAAGTACGCGCACAAGTTCGACCTGCGCCTGCTGGCGGGCCTGGCGTTCCTGGCGATTGGCTTGAGCTGCTTTATGCGCGCCGGTTTCACCAACGAAGTGGACTTCACCCATATCGCCTTGGTGCAGCTGTTCATGGGCATCGGCGTGGCGCTGTTCTTCATGCCGACCTTGAGCATCCTGATGTCCGACTTGCCGCCGCACCAGATTGCCGACGGCGCCGGGCTGGCGACCTTCCTGCGCACCTTGGGCGGCAGCTTTGCGGCCTCGCTGACCACCTGGATCTGGATCCGCCGGGCCGACCAGCACCATGCCTACATGAGCGAGAACATGACCGTCTACGACTCGACCACCCGCGATGCGTTGCAGGCGCTGGGCGGGGCAGGGCAGAAGGCCTATACCCAACTGGACCAGATCCTCACCAGCCAGGCATACATGATGTCCACCGTGGATTACTTCACGTTGCTGGGCTGGATGTTCATGGGCTTGATGTTGCTGGTGTGGCTGGCCAAACCGCCGTTTACGGCAAAGGCCGGGCCGGCGGCGTCGGGGCACTGATCATAAGGTCAGCGCGGTCCCTGTGGGAGCTGGCTTGTGTGGGAGCTGGCTTGCCTGCGATAGCATCACCTCGGTGCATCTGATACACCGAGGTGTCTGCATCGCAGGCAAGCCAGCTCCCACAGGTTGATCGGTGTTGTGTCGCAGGTTATGCGCCAGGCAATGCCAACTGCGGGTTGACGAAGTCAAACGCCGCCAGCTGAAACCCTTGCTCATCCACTTGCAACGCCCAGCCTTGCTTGTCCCAGTCCCCCAGCACAATGCGCTTGGCCGCCTGGTCGCCGATCTGCAACTTATGGATGGCGGGGCGGTGGGTGTGGCCGTGAACCAGGGTGCGCACGCCGAACTGCTGCATCACCCGGGGCACTTCTTGCGGCGTGACATCGACAATATCATTGGCCTTCATGCGCACCTGGGCGCTGCTCTCACTGCGCAACTTGCGCGCCAGTTTGTGGCGGGTGCCCAAGGGCAGGTGGCGCAGGATAAACAGCACAATCGGGTTACGCAGGATGCGCCGCAGCTTCATATAGCCGAGGTCGCGGGTGCAGAGGCTGTCGCCGTGCATCAACAGCACAGGCTCGCCATACAGTTGCACGACCGTCGGGTCCTTGAGCAAGGTGGCGCCTGCCGCTTTGCAGAACGCCTTGCCGATCAGGAAATCGCGGTTGCCGTGCATGATGAAAATCGGGGTGCCGCTGTCGCTCAGCTCGCGCAGAGCCGCGCAGATGGAACGCTGGAAGGAGGTCATGCCATCGTCGCCAATCCAGGCTTCAAAGAAGTCCCCCAGAATGTACAACGCCTGGGCGCCACGGGCGCGGCCGTGGAGCAGATCCAGAAACGCCCGGGTGATGTCCGGGCGTTCCTCTTCCAGATGCAAGTCTGAAATCAGCAATATCACGCTTCGATGATCTCGGCTTTCTCGACGATCACGTCTTCGGCTGGAACGTCTTGGTGACCGGCCTTGGAGGTGGTCGATACGCCTTTAATCTTGTCGACAACGTCGGTGCCTTGGGTGACTTTACCGAACACTGCGTAGCCCCAACCCTGCACGTTCTTGCCGCTGTGGTTCAGGAAGGCGTTGTCGGCGACGTTGATGAAGAACTGCGCGGAGGCCGAATGCGGCTCCATGGTACGGGCCATGGCGACGGTGTACTTGTCGTTGGAAAGGCCGTTGTCCGCTTCGTTCTGGATGCTTGGACGCTTGTCTTTCTTCTCTTTCATGCCAGGCTCGAAACCGCCGCCCTGGATCATGAAGTTGCCGATGACACGGTGGAAAACGGTGTTTTCGTAGTGGCCGGCTTTAACGTATTCGATGAAGTTGGCGACGGTGATCGGCGCTTTCTCGGCGTTCAGCTCGATGACGATGTCACCGTGGTTGGTGGTCAGTTTGACTTGAGTCATGTGCGCTACTCTTTTCAGGGAATTCGTGGGTGTGGGCGCCTGGGCACCTTACCTGTCTGGCTAAACGACGGCCAAGGCGCGCAGTTTAGCGTGCCCTGCGGGAATTTCGAGGTGGTTTTTTACCGCCCGGGCAATTAATTGGCCGCGCTCTGTATGTGTCTTGACTGCTTCGGCTATTATGAGCCCTTTGTTTTATCTGGCCCCACCTGGCCACGCACCTGTCTGTTCAAGGATCCTATGAGCAAGCCCACTGTCGACCCTACCTCGAATACCAAGGCCGGACCTGCCGTCCCGGTCAATTTCCTGCGCCCGATCATCCAGGCGGACCTGGATTCGGGCAAGCACACGCAGATCGTCACCCGTTTCCCACCTGAGCCCAACGGCTACCTGCACATCGGCCACGCCAAGTCGATCTGTGTGAACTTCGGCCTGGCCCAGGAGTTCGGTGGCGTCACGCACCTGCGTTTCGACGACACCAACCCGGCCAAGGAAGACCAGGAATACATCGACGCCATCGAAAGCGACATCAAGTGGCTGGGCTTCGAATGGTCCGGTGAAGTGCGCTATGCCTCCAAGTATTTCGACCAGTTGTTCGACTGGGCCGTCGAGCTGATCAAGGCCGGCAAGGCCTATGTGGACGACCTGACCCCGGAGCAAGCCAAGGAGTACCGTGGCACGCTGACCGAGCCGGGCAAGAACAGCCCGTTCCGCGACCGTTCGGTGGAAGAGAACCTGGACTGGTTCAACCGTATGCGCGCCGGTGAGTTCCCGGACGGCGCCCGCGTACTGCGCGCCAAGATCGACATGGCCTCGCCGAACATGAACCTGCGCGACCCGATCATGTACCGCATCCGCCATGCCCATCACCACCAGACCGGTGACAAATGGTGCATCTACCCCAACTACGACTTCACCCACGGTCAGTCGGACGCCATCGAAGGCATCACCCACTCCATCTGCACCCTGGAGTTCGAGAGCCATCGCCCGCTGTACGAGTGGTTCCTGGACAGCCTGCCGGTGCCGGCGCACCCGCGTCAGTACGAGTTCAGCCGCCTGAACCTGAACTACACCATCACCAGCAAGCGCAAGCTCAAGCAACTGGTCGATGAAAAACACGTACATGGCTGGGATGACCCGCGCATGTCCACCCTGTCGGGCTTCCGTCGCCGTGGCTACACCCCGGCGTCGATCCGCAACTTCTGCGACATGGTCGGCACCAACCGCTCCGACGGCGTGGTCGATTTCGGCATGCTCGAATTCAGCATCCGCCAGGACCTGGATGCCAACGCGCCGCGCGCCATGTGCGTGCTGCGCCCGTTGAAAGTCGTGATCACCAACTATCCGGAAGGCCAGGTCGAGAACCTCGAACTGCCGCGTCACCCGCAGAAAGAAGAGCTGGGCGTGCGCAAATTGCCGTTCGCCCGCGAAATCTACATCGACCGTGACGACTTCATGGAAGAGCCGCCAAAAGGCTACAAGCGCCTGGAGCCGAACGGCGAAGTGCGCCTGCGCGGCAGCTACGTGATCCGTGCCGACGAAGCGATCAGGGACGCCGATGGCAACATCGTCGAGCTGCGTTGCTCGTACGACCCGGACACCCTGGGCAAGAACCCTGAAGGTCGCAAGGTCAAGGGCGTGGTCCACTGGGTACCGGCCGCTGCCAGCATCGAGTGCGAAGTGCGCCTGTACGATCGTCTGTTCCGCTCGCCCAACCCTGAGAAGGCTGAAGACAGCGCCAGTTTCCTCGACAACATCAACCCTGACTCCCTGCAAGTACTCACTGGTTGTCGTGCCGAGCCATCGCTTGGCGACGCACAGCCGGAAGACCGTTTCCAGTTCGAGCGCGAAGGCTACTTCTGCGCGGATATCAAGGACTCGAAACCTGGTGCTCCGGTATTCAACCGTACCGTGACCTTGCGAGATTCGTGGGGCCAGTGATTTAAGGGAAACATCGTGCTAACGATCTACAACACGCTCAGCAAGACCAAAGAAGTCTTCAAGCCGCTGGATGGCAACAAGGTGCGCATGTACGTGTGCGGCATGACCGTGTACGACTACTGCCACATCGGCCACGGCCGCAGCATGGTTGCCTTCGACCTGGTGACCCGCTGGTTGCGTTTCAGCGGCTATGACTTGACGTACGTGCGCAACATCACCGACATCGACGACAAGATCATCAACCGTGCCAACGAGAACGGCGAGTCGTTCGACGCGCTGACCGAGCGCATGATCGCCGCCATGCACGAGGACGAGGCGCGCCTCAACATCCTCAAGCCGGACATGGAGCCGCGTGCCACGGACCACATCCCGGGCATGCACGCGATGATCCAGACCTTGATCGACAAGGGCTACGCCTACGCCCCGGGCAATGGCGACGTGTACTACCGCGTCGCCAAATTCATGGGCTACGGCAAGCTGTCGCGCAAGAAGATCGAAGACCTGCGCATCGGCGCGCGTATCGAAGTCGACGAAGCCAAGCAGGACCCGCTCGACTTCGTGCTGTGGAAAGCCACCAAGCCGGGCGAGCCGAGCTGGGAGTCGCCGTGGGGCGCTGGGCGTCCGGGCTGGCACATCGAATGCTCGGTGATGTCCACCTGCTGCTTGGGCGAGACCTTCGACATTCATGGCGGCGGCAGCGACCTGGAGTTTCCGCACCACGAAAACGAAATCGCCCAGAGCGAAGCCGCCACTGGCAAGACCTACGCCAACGCCTGGATGCACTGCGGCATGATCCGCATCAATGGCGAGAAGATGTCCAAGTCCTTGAACAACTTCTTCACCATCCGCGACGTGCTGGAAAAGTACCACCCGGAAGTGGTGCGCTACCTGCTGGTGTCCAGCCACTACCGCAGCGCCATCAACTACTCCGAAGACAACCTCAAGGACGCCAAGGGCGCCCTGGAGCGTTTCTACCACGCGTTGAAAGGCCTGCCCGCGGTTGCACCGGCTGGCGGCGAAGCCTTCGTGGCACGCTTCACCGAAGTGATGAACGACGACTTCGGCACCCCGGAAGCCTGCGCCGTACTGTTTGAAATGGTGCGCGAGATCAACCGCCTGCGCGAGACCGATATCGACGCAGCGGCGGGCCTGGCGGCACGTCTGAAAGAACTGGCCAGCGTGCTGGGCGTGTTGCAGATGGAGGCCGATGACTTCCTGCAAGCCGGCGCTGAAGGGCGTGTGGATGCGGCTGAGGTAGATGCACTGATCCAGGCACGTCTGGCGGCTCGCAGCAATAAAGACTGGGCGGAATCCGACCGTATCCGCGACCAACTGACCGCGATGGGTGTGGTGTTGGAAGACGGCAAGGGTGGGACGACGTGGCGGCTGGCTGACTGACCGTTGATAGCTGCACGCTGAATAAAAAACGCCCCGACTGGTTCGGGGCGTTTTTTTGCACACTGTTTAACGTTTCATTCGATCCACTGTGGGAGCTGGCTTGCCCGCGATGACGGAGTGTCAGTTACCGAAAATGTTGGCTCACCCGCTGCAATCGCAGGCAAGCCAGCTCCCAAATTTTTTACCGTGCCCACTTTGCGAACTCTTCGGTTTCAGATTTATGTGTGAGTTGGATGGTCTTTGAGGCTTAGTGTTTTATCCACCATTAACTGGATCCCCTCCAGCATCCGACAAATCCCCAGGGCGACGCTGCGAGGATTGCCGTCGATCTCAAAAGCCAAGTGGCTTGCCAGTGCATGAACCGACGCTAGATCCTCAGATGCGTTGACCAGCAGCGTCTCGACGTCTAGTCCTTCTCGCACGGTAAACAAGCCATGGCCCTCAGCAGGCGGCTCTGGTTTCTCAGACGGGTTCAGATAGTGGTTGATTGCTCGATGAGCAGCAGTGTGAAGCGTGATTGAATCTGAAGGCGGATTAGGACTGTCTTTAATCATGGCGAAGCTCCTAGAGTATTGGAGTCACCACCCCTCGCTGCGAAACGATATTGGGGTGGCAGCTGTACGCAGGTTCGCAGACCGGGACTCTAGGCTCCCGGCATACCCGAAGGTATCCCGCGCACAGCCGCCATAACATCAGGCATAAAAAAGCGCCCGCTATCTTGAGGTGGACGCTGTGCGTCTAGAGTTTAACCGAGCTGCGAAACCCGGTCGCTGAATTTGCAGCGACCGCCGAAGATTAGGCAGGCATCTTCCGAGGGGCAACCCTAAAACGCTGTCGGAAATTTCTGGCTGGGCGTCAATGCCTAGATGGATCAGGTGCCAGCTGAGGTAATGGTTACCACCAAGAACCGCTTTGCTGATCGACCGGGCGCTTCCCGGTGTGGCGCGTAGCGCGATGATGCTGAGCTGGCGCAATGGGCGGCGCGTATCCGCTCGATTGCCTGGCGCCAAACCAAATGTGGGAGCTGGCTTGCCTGCGATGGCCATAGGTATCTACACAACTCTGTGGGTTGTAACAGCAAACGGTAACCACGATGCGAAGCGAGCCGCTCTTGATCTTGATCTGCTTGTGATCTTGATCTCAGGCGCCCCGTTAAACCACGCTGGCCGGAATTCGACAGGGATTTGGGGGGTAAACCGGCAGGGATGCCGGTTTAGCCGCCCCGCGCCATGGATGGCGCGTGGCGGCGGCCCCCCAAATCACTGGCGGATTACGGGCACACCGAGCCTAGGCGAGGTGCCGAGTGGTGGGGCAAGAGCGTTTTGCTTACTTTTGCGCTTTTCAAAAGTGAGCCGCTGTCAGAGCGGAACCCTAGGTGGCCGTTACCTAAATAACGGATATGTACTCAGTCTGATCCTAAATCCCGGTAGGCTGTCAGGCCGTCTTCGCGAGCAAGCCCGCACACAGGTTGATCGCGGGGTGCCAGGTAGATGGGCGCCGGCTGTCAGGCCGTCACGGAAGCAAGCTCCCTCACCACAGGTTCAGCGTCGCACCAAAGTTGTGTAGATACCTATGGCTATCTCAAGCCAGCTCCCACATTTTTAATTCGTTCGTTTGATGAATCAGCGGCGGCTGCTGACTTCGGCGGGGACGTCATCGCCGGCCATGCGTTTGCGGAACAGGGCGGTTCGCGCCAACAGCAGTGTGGTGACCGGCACGGTGATCGCGAGCAAAATCGGAATCAACCAGCCATGCAGTACCGGCCCGGACTTGAGCACCGAAAAGTAGATGATCGACGCCAACGCCACACTCCACGCCCCCAACGTCGAGGCGAGTGCCGGCGGGTGCATGCGTTGGAAAAACGCCTTCATCCGCAGCAAGCCAATCGCGCCAATCAAGGCAAACAGGCTGCTGAGCAACAGCAACGCCGCCACGATAATTTCAACCCATAACGGCATCATTCAATCACCTCGCCACGCAGCAGGAATTTGGCTAGGGCGAACGAGCCGACGAAGCCGAACAGCGCGATCAGCAGCGCCGCTTCAAAGTAAGTGTCGCTGGCATAGCGGATACCCAGGGTGAGCATCATCAGCATCGCCAGGATGTACAGGTAGTCCAGCGCCAGTACCCGGTCCTGGGCCGAGGGGCCTTTGAACAGGCGCACCAGGGTCAGCACCATGGCCAGGGAGAACAGGAACAGGCTGAACAGGATCGCATTGGCGAGCAGGGCGCTCATTCGAAGATCTCCATCAGGGGCCGTTCGTAGGCGTGCTTGAATTGCTGGATAAACGAGGCCTCGTCATCCAAGTCGAAGACATGCAGCAGCAGGATGCTGCGGTCCAGGGCCAGTTCCGACCAGACGGTGCCGGGGGTCACGCTGGTGATCATCGCCAGCACAGCCAGGCCGTTGGCGTCGCGCAGGTCCAGGGGGATCTTGATAAAGCGCGAGCGCGGTGGGCGTGAGCCGCAGGTGAGTACGCCCCAGGCCACGTGCAGGTTGGAGATAATCACGTCGAGGCCGACCCGGAAGAACAGGCGGATGATCACCCCAGGGCGGCGGATGCGGATCGGCAGCGGGCGCAGCGGCGCCATCATCAGCGGCGCAAGAAAGCCCAACAGTGCGCCCAGCAGCAGGTTGCCGGGGCTGATCGACAAGTTCAGCACCAGCCACAATACCCACAACGCCAACGACAGCCAGGGAGCCGGGAACAGACGTTTCATGGCTGCACCTCCAGGGCGGCGGCCTTGGCTTCAGGGCTAGGCACTGGCCGGGTCGCGAGCACTGCCATCACGTAGTGTTCCGGGTTGTTCAGGCTTTCGGCGGTGGCCTGGGTGTAGCGCATCAGCGCCTCGGCCTTGAAGGTCAGCGCGATGCTCAACCCCAGCAGCAGGAAGATCGGCACACACTCGTAGCGGCGCAGCAGCGGTGATGGGCGTTCTTCCGGGGTCCAGAAGCGCTGGATGCCGAGGCGGGCGAAAGCGATGAGCGAGGCCAGGCCAGAGAGAATCAGCAGCGCCACCAGGCCCCAGGCCGCCGGGCGGATGGACTCGTCCACGGCGTTGCCCAGGCCCAGTGGGTTGATCAGCGCGCTCAACAGGCTGAGCTTGCCGATAAACCCGGACAGCGGCGGCATGCCGATAATCAGCAGCGCGCAGGCGATAAAGCTCAGGCCCAGGAAGGCCATGGTCCAAGGGATGACCTGGCCGATCACTGCTTTTTGCTCATCGTCCAGGTTCACGCCCGGGCGCGGATGCAGCGATTCCATGGCTTTGGGCAGCGCATCAATCTCCTCATCCAGCGGCAGGTCGTTGGCCGAACGCGAACGCTCGATCAACTCCGCCAGCAAAAACAGCGCACTCAGTGCCAGGGTGGAGCTGACCAGATAGAACAGCGCCCCAGCAGTCAGGCTCGGCTGGGCAAACCCGACCGCCGACAGCAGGATCCCCGCCGACACCAGGATACTCAGGCTGGCCATGCGCTCCAGGCGCTGCGCCGCCACCATCGCCAGTGCCGCGCAAATGATGGTTGCCATGCCGCCGTACACCAGCCAGTCACCGCCAAACAGCGCCGAGGCGCCGGCTTGGCCGGAGAACAGCAGGGTCCACAGGCGCAGCACGGTGTACACGCCGACCTTGGTCATGATCGCGAACATCGCCGCCACCGGCGCGCTGGCCGAGGAGTAGGCGGGCGCCAGCCAGAAGTTCAGCGGCCACATGCCGGCCTTGGCCAGGAACGCCGTCGCCAGGATCGCCGCACCGGCATGCAACAGGCCGCGATCGGCCTCTGGCACCAGCGGGATCTTCAATGCCAGGTCAGCGAAGTTCAGCGTACCGGTGACGCCGTAGATCATCGCCGCGCCAATCAGGAACAGCGACGACGCCAGCAGGTTGATCGCAATGTAATGCAGCCCCGACGACACCCGTGCACGGCCGGAACCGTGCAGCATCAGACCGTAGGAGGCGGCCAGCAGCACCTCGAAGAACACGAACAGGTTGAACAGGTCGGCGGTGAGGAAGGCGCCGTACAGCCCCATCAGTTGGATCTGGAACAGGGCATGGAAGCTGGTGCCCGCACGGTCCCAGCGCGCCATGGCGAACAGCAGCGCACTCACGCCGATCACCCCGGTAAGCACCAGCATCATCGCCGACAGCTGGTCCACCACCAGCACGATGCCGAACGGCACTTGCCA
Source organism: Pseudomonas salmasensis (assembly GCF_014268375.2). Lineage (NCBI taxonomy): Bacteria > Pseudomonadati > Pseudomonadota > Gammaproteobacteria > Pseudomonadales > Pseudomonadaceae > Pseudomonas > Pseudomonas salmasensis. Next base: position 1,109,950 of record NZ_CP077083.1, on the reverse strand, counting down.
GTTGCCCGGCAGGTACACACCAATGGAGCCGGGGCCGCCTTGTTGCGTCCAGTACAACAGCAGCACGGCAACGCCCAGGCCGACGATGCTGGAGCACAGATTGATCTGGGCTTTGAGCGGGCGGCGTTTCTCGCCCAGCATCAGCATCAGCCCGGCGGTGAGCAGCGGCAGCAGGATCGGCGCGACAATCAGTTGATTCATCCACGTCATTCCTTGGGCTCCCGGCCGTCTACATGGTCAGTGCCGGTCAGGCCCCGGGATGCCAGCAGCACCACCAGGAACAACGCGGTCATGGCGAAGCTGATGACGATGGCCGTGAGCACCAGGGCCTGGGGCAGTGGGTCGGTGTAGTTGAGCAGGTCTTGGGGCACGCCGTCCTTGATGATCGGCTCCTTGCCGATAAACAGGCTGCCCATGCTGAAGATGAACAGGTTGACCCCGTAGGACAGCAGGCACAAACCCATGACCACCTGGAACGTCCGTGGCCGCAGGATCAACCAGACGCCGGAGGCCGCCAGGACCCCAATGGCTATTGCGATGACTTCTTCCATCAGGCGGCTCCTTCGGTTGCAGCAACCACTTTGGGCTGGTTGCTCGGTTTATGCGCGCGCACCGACTGGTGGCCGAGGGCGGTAAGCATCAACAGGGTCGAGCCCACGACCATGGCGTACACGCCGACGTCAAAGAACAGCGCACTGGCGATATGGATATCGCCCAGTAGCGGTAGGCTGAAATGCCAGGTATGAGTGGTGAGGAAGGGGTAGCCGGCGAACAGCGCACCCAGCCCGGTCAAGGTGGCCGACAGCAGGCCGAAGCCCATCCAGCGCATCGGCCGCAGGCTCATCTGCGCCTCGACCCACTGGGTACCGGCGACCATGTATTGCAGGATAAACGCCACCGACATCACCAGCCCGGCGACGAAACCACCACCCGGTTGATTGTGGCCGCGCATGAACAGATAGAACGACACCACCAGCGCAATCGGCAGCAGCAGGCGCACCAGCACCGCCGGCACCATCATGAAGCCCAGGGCGGTGTCGCTGGCCTGGCGCGGGTTGACCAGGTCGGTCGCCACGTCCGGCGCCAGTTGGCGTTGTTGGGGCGGCAACTCCATGCTTTCCTTGGACGGGCGGAAGCGGCGTAGCAGGGCGTACACGGTCAAGGCCACGGCGCCCAGTACGGTGATTTCGCCCAGGGTGTCGAAGCCCCGGAAGTCCACCAGCATCACATTCACCACATTGCTGCCGCCGCCTTCGGGCAGGGCACGGCTTAGGTAGAACGAGGAGATATCGTTGGGCGTCTGGCGGGTCAGCATCGCGTAGGACAGCAGCGCCATGCCGCCGCCCACCACAGTGGAGAGTAGCAAGTCACGCAGGCGACGGATACGCGCCTTGCGCAGCGAGCTGGGCAGGGGCGAGACCTCTTCGATCCGCCTTGGCAGCCAGCGCAGGCCCAGCAGGATCAGCACGGTGGTGACCACTTCCACCACCAGTTGGGTGAGGGCCAGGTCCGGCGCCGAGAACCATACGAAGGTGACGCAGGTCATCAGGCCGCACACGCTGACCATGGTCAGGGCCGCCAGCCGGTGATACTTGGCTTGCCAGGCGGCACCCAGTGCGCAGGCAATCGCCAGCAACCACAGGGTGACGAAGACGATGGAGCCCGGGATTTTCGGGCGGTCGCCCCAACTGAGGCCACTGTTGATCATCGGGATCATCGCGCCGATCACCGCCAGCAGCACCAACAGGAACAACTGGGTTTGCAGACGCTTGGTGCTGATGCGTTTCTCGATGCGGCGCACGCCGCGCATCATCACCACCAGACAGCGCTCGAAACCGCGCTTGCCGTTGAAATAGCCGATCAGCGGTGGGTATTCGAAGCGGCCACGCTTGAGTTGCTTGCGCAGCATCAGGTACAGCACCACGCCGCCGGTCATCGCCACCAGGCTCATGATCATCGGCGCGTTCCAGCCGTGCCAGATCGCCAGGCTATATTCGGGCAAGGTACCGCCCACCACCGGCAGGGCGGCAGCGGCGAGGATCGAACCGACCACCTGGGCCGGGAAAATCCCCACCAGCAGGCAGGTGAACACCAGCAGCTCGACCGGTGCGCGCATCCAGCGCGGCGGCTCGTGGGGCGTGTGCGGCAAGTCGGTGGCGGGCGGGCCGAAGAACACATCCACGGTAAAGCGCAGGGCATAGGCCACGCTGAACGTACCGGCGATGGTCGCGATCACCGGCAGCGCGATTTCCACCCATTGGGTCGAGGAGATAAACACGGTTTCGGCGAAGAACATCTCTTTGGACAGGAAGCCATTGAGCAACGGCACCCCGGCCATGGACGCACTGGCGACCATCGCCAGGGTCGCGGTAAACGGGATCAGGCGCACCAGCCCGCTGAGCTTGCGGATATCCCGCGTGCCGCTTTCGTGGTCGATGATGCCCGCCGCCATGAACAGCGAAGCCTTGAACGTGGCGTGGTTAAGAATGTGGAAGACGGCGGCAACAGCGGCCAGCGGGCTGTTAAGGCCCAGCAGCAGGGTGATCAGCCCGAGGTGGCTGATGGTGGAATAGGCCAGCAGGCCCTTGAGATCGTTTTGAAACATGGCGCAGTAAGCGCCGAGGAGGAGAGTGAGGGCGCCGGCACCGCCGACGATCCAGAACCATTCTTCGCTGCCGGACAGCGATGGCCACAGGCGGGCCAGCAGGAACACGCCGGCCTTCACCATCGTCGCCGAGTGCAGGTAGGCCGAAACCGGTGTCGGTGCCGCCATGGCGTGGGGCAGCCAGAAATGAAAGGGGAACTGCGCGCTCTTGCTCAAGGCCCCGACCAGCACCAGGGCGAGCATGACCGGGTACAGCGAATGCGCGCGAATCTGATCGCCCGCCGCCAGCACCTGGTCCAGGTCATAGCTGCCGACGATATGCCCCAGCAGCATTACACCCGCCAACAGGCACAAGCCACCTGCGCCGGTGACCATCAGCGCCATGTACGCACCACGGCGCGCATCGGCACGGTGGTGCCAATAGCCGATCAGCAGGAACGAGAACAGGCTGGTCAGTTCCCAGAAGAATACGATCTGGATCAGGTTGCCGGAGATCACCAGGCCAAGCATGGCGCCCATGAACGCCAGGAAAAACGCAAAGAAACGCGGCACCGGGTCGTCCGGTGACATGTAGTAGCGCGCATACAGCGACACCAGCGTGCCGATGCCCAGCACCAGCATCGAGAACAGCCAGGCGAACCCATCCATGCGCAACACGAAGTTCAGCCCAAGGCTGGGCAACCACATGAGTTCTTCGCGGATCACGCCACCGTGGGCGATCTGGGGATAGAGCAGGGCGACTTGAATAGTACCGACCAATGCCACAAGGCCGGCCAACAGGGATTCGGTGTTACGTGCGTTATGCGGCAGCAAGGCCGCCAGACAGCTGCCGATAAAAGGCAGAAGCAGTAGAACTATCAGGGACATAGGCTTCTAATCTGCGGGAGTTTGGGATGCATCATACGTGCCGCTTTCACGATCACCAAACGCCAAGATGTGGCAGGATCCTACAAGGTAAGCTGAAATTTCCCATTTGGCACTGTTTGAACCGGCCCTTGAATTAAAATGCCGACCTCTGTGGGAGCCGTTATCTGCAGCGACGCCGTACCTGTGGCGAGGGAGCTTGCTCCCGTGACGGCCTGCCAGTCGACGCTTGTCTCCCTGAAACCCCACGATCCAATTGTGGGAGCTGGCTTGCCTGCGATGGCGGCCTATCAGCCGACACTTCTCTACCTGACACCCCACAATCCAACTGTGGGAGCGGGCTTGCTCGCGAAGGCGTCCTTGCAGTCAACACAGTTGGATTGTGTACATATCCATTGCTGCGGTAACGGCCACCTAGGGTTCCGCTCTGACAGCGGCTCACTTTTGAACAGCGCAAAAGTAAGCAAAACGCTCTTGCCCCACCACTCGGCACCTCGCTTGGGCTCGGTGTGCCCGTAATCCGCCCGTGATTTGGGGGGCCGCCGCCGCGCGCCATCCATGGCGCGGGGCGGCTAAACCGGCATCCCTGCCGGTTTACCCCCCAAATCCCTGTCGAATTCCGGCCAGCGTGGTTTGACGGGGCGCCTGAGATCAAAAGCAGGTCAAGAGCAAGAGCAAGAGCGGCTCGCTTCGCATCGTGGTTACTGTTGATCGTGGGCTACCCCTGCCGCTCCTGCTCCAACGCCTCTGCCAACTCAACGGCCTTCTGCCCCTTGGTCTTCAACTCGCTCACAATCACCGCCACCACAATCAACACAGCCCCCAACATAGCAATCGGTGGGAACCGCTCCCCGGCGATTCGCCCCACAACGCCGGCCCACACCGGCTCACCAGCATAAATCAACGTCGCTCGCGTTGGCGAGACACTCTGCTGTGCCCAGTTCATCGCCACCTGGATCACCGCACTGGTCAAGCCCAGGCCCACGGCACTGAACAGCAGCAGCCAGGAAAAGCCCGGCAACGCCTCGCCCATCGGCACCACCATCATGAAGGACAGCACCGAAGCGGTGGCCAGTTGCACCACGGTCACCCGGCGAATATCCACCTGGCCGGCAAATGCGCTGATCAAGATGATCTCGGCCGCTATAGCCACGGCACCGATCAGCGTGGCGATTTCACCTGGGCTGAAGTTCAGTGAAGCCCCCGCCGGGCCGGTCAACAGCATCAACCCGGCAAACGCCAGCATGATGCCGATGCTCGGCATCAACCCCGGGCGACGGCCCAGCACCAGCCACTGCAACAGCGGCACGAACGGCACATACAACGCGGTGATAAACGCCGACTGGCTGCTCAAGATGGTTTGCAGGCCGATGGTCTGCAAGCCGTAGCCGAACATGATCGCCACCCCGATAAACACCCCGGCCTTCAATTCGAACAGGGTCAGGTCGCGCAGGGTGCGCAAGGAAAAGAACCCCACCACGATCGTCGCCGCCGCGAAGCGCAGGCCGACAAAAAACATCGGCCCGCTGACGGTCATGGCGTGCTGCACCAGCAAAAAGGTGCCGCCCCAGATCATCGTGATCACCACCAGGATGCATTCGGCTTTACTGAAACGGTTGAAACGCGACGGGGAGTTCGGGGAGTTCGGGGCGGTCATGGCGGCTCGGTCTTGCAAGGGGAAAGCACGGACCGCACAATGCGCCGCACGCTGGGCAGTATACTGCGCACACCCACCTATTGAGCAATATAGTGCACAAAGAAAATCCGCAACGGGCTTCGGTCCTGCAGCACGTCAGCCAGAACGTTCGTCGCCTGCGCCATGCCGCCGACCTGAGCCAGACCGCGCTCTCGGAAAAATCCGGTGTCAGCCGGCGCATGTTGGTGGCGATTGAGGCGGGGGAGAAGAACGTCAGCCTGTCGACCCTGGACCGTGTCGCCGAAGCGTTGGACGTGGCGTTCAGTGACCTGATTCAGGCGCCGGATGTGCGCGATCATAGCCGTATCAATGAGTTGGCTTGGGCGGGCGACATTGCTGGCAGTAAGGCGGTGTTGCTGGCCAAGGCCACGGCACGGCGTGAGGTCGAGTTGTGGGAGTGGCGTCTTGAGCCCGGTGATCGTTATTGCCCGGACCCTGACCTGGAAGGGTGGAGCGAACAGCTGTTTGTATTCGAGGGTAGCCTGACACTGGTAATAGGTGATCAGGAAAATGTCATCGAGGCTGGAGAGTTCTTTATGTTCGCCAGCCACCAGCCCCATGCTTATCGCAATGATGGGAATGCTGCGGTGCGGTTTGTTCGAAATGTGGTGATTTGAGCGCAAATGGTTTTCATGGGCACCTTTTTTCAGAGGTGCCCATGGCCTTATCTCTTGCTAATCATGTGATGAAGGCGTCAGGAATTTTTAGAACTTACCATTTCCAATGCGGTGGGGGTTTTCCGTCGCGCCCTCCCAACCACCCACCCTCTTCCTCTCTCGGGGAGATAAAGTCTCTGTCGTGCGGTGGTTTCGCCGCGGGCGGTTTCTCGTGTTCCGCTTGATTGCCCGGTGCTGACGGTGTATCGGCCTGTGGGAAAAAAGCGGGCGGGATACCGGTCGGGATAGTTGTCATTTTCAACACCTGTTCAGAAATGGAATAGTTGTTTGAGCGAAAAGAACGCTCGACGTTTATTGGTAGTCATCACCTATGCGGTTCCGTCCGGCCCACGATGCAGATGCAACCGAATGTTTCTGCAGGGCGCGTTACTGGCATCACAGGTATTTGGCTAAATTTTAGGGGCGAACCTGCATGAGCGACTCCACCCGCAACGCTGACGTACTCATTATCGGCGGTGGCCTGAGCGGCACGATGCTGGCCGTGCAACTGCTGCGCCTGCCAGGCACGCGGCGCATCCTGATAGTCGAACCGCGTGCCGAGCTGGGGCGCGGCGAAGCCTACAGCGCAGTCGAATTGGGCCACACGTTGAATGGCAATGCCGCACGCATGAGCGTTGACCCGGACAATGCTGACGACCTCACCCAGTGGCTCACCGATCACATCAACGCCGGGGGATGGCCCGAGTCGTATCAACAGCACGTGCCCATCAGCGAACTGTTCCCGCCGCGCGGGATTTTTGGCCTGTACGCCCAGCAGCGCCTGGCACAGGCCAAGGCGCTGTCCACCTCGACCGTCGAGCACATCCGCGCCGAAGTGGTAGACCTGCAAGTCGACGCCACCTCGACATTGTTGACCCTCGATAATGGCGAGCAACTGCGGGGCGCCTGTGCGGTAATGGCCACCGGCATGTTCCCGGCGGCGCGTACCCCGCAAACCGAGTCCACAGGTTTGAACGCCGCTGCGCTGGATCCTTGGGACGTGCACGCAATGACCCAATTGGACCCCCAATCGACGGTGCTGATCATCGGCTCCGGCCTGACCATGGTCGATGCCGTGGTCTCCCTGGAGCAGGCCGGGCATCGCGGGCCTATCGATGTTTTTTCGCGCCACGGCTTGTTGCCCCATGTACGCCGGCAACCGCCGAGCTGGAACGACTTCCTCGCCGCTGACCACCGCCTGAGCAGCCCCCGACAATTGCTGCGTGAGGTGCGACGCCAGTGCCAGCTCGCGCTGGAGCAAGGCATCGACTGGCAGGCACCGCTGGACACGGTGCGCGTGCATATAGCACGCCTGTGGAGCCAGGCCACTGAGGCTCAGAAACGCCAGTTCGTGCGGCATGTGCGGCCCTGGTGGGAAAGCCACCATCACCGTTCGCCCCCCTTGAGCGCGCAGTTGGTGGCGTGGTTGCACCAGCAAGGGCGGTTGCGGATTCACGCGGCGTCGTTCAAGGGCTTGGTGCCATCGCAAGAGGGGGTTGCCATTGCACTGCGCTACCGTGGTGAAGAGATGATTAATCAGGTTGTGGGCGCCGCGCTGATCAATTCCAGCGGCATTGAATACGACTGGCGGCGGGTGGCCCGGCCGTTACCGCAGCAACTGCTCAAGCGTGGGTTGGTCCAGCCTGGGCCGTTGGCGCTGGGGATTGCGGCGGATGCAACGGGGGCGGTGGTGGATGCTCGCGGCCAGGTCAGCCCGCGACTGTTCGCCATGGGGCCGCCGTTACGGGGGATGTGGTGGGAGAGCACGGCGGTGACCGATGTGGCGCTGCAGGCCAAGGCACTGGCCGCCAGGATTACGACGGCTATCTAACGGATGCCACAGGGCCAGATGTAGGAGCTGGCTTGCCTGCGAAGAGCCTGAGGGCACCGCGTTTGTTCAGGAAGCACGCGTTATCGTTGACGTTTTTCGCGAGCTAGCTCGCTCCTACAGTTAGGGCATACCCGGGATCGAGTGTCAGTGACTGACTTCCCCGACCCTCACAAACCCCGCCTCTAGCCCAAACACCTCAACCCCCTGGGGCGTCGATTGCCCAGTGGTTACTTTTACCCGCTGCACCGGCTGATCCATCGCCGCCCGATACGCCACGCTCATGTCCGCCTGGATCGCCTGGCTGGGAATCACGATCGCCTGGTCATTGTTGTAGGTGACGATCGTCAACCGCGCACTCATGCCCAGGCGTACCCGCTGCAACTGCTGTGGCGTCAGCCTGGGGATCGACAAGGTCACCGGAAACTGCGCGCTGCCCTGGCTGTCGCTGGCGATGGCCAAGCCGCTGACCACGCTGACCGAACCCGTCAGCCGTTCGCCATCAAAGCCATCACCCATCACTTCCACGGCTTGGCCCTGACGCAACTGGTTGATATCCAGCTCTGAGACCTTGGCGACGATTTTCAACTGTTCGATATTGGCCAGGCCGAACAGCACCTGGCCCTGGCTGACCTTGCTGCCGGCCTGCACCGGCGCGCTGTTATTACCGCCACCTTGAGCCGTATTGGTGCTGCCGGGTGCCGGTACCACGATGCCGGAGAAGGGCGCCTTGACCTCCTTGCCTTCGAGCAGTGTTTGCAAGGCTTCGTACTTCACCGTGGCATTGGTCAGTTCCATCTCGGCGATCTGCCGGTATTCGCCCTGGCCTTGGTCCAGGGCTTGTTGCAGTTCACTGCGCGCCGCCGCCAGGTCCAGTTGCTGCTGCTGAGTCTGCTGCTTGAGGTCATCCAGTTCGTTGCGCGGGATGATGCCGCGCTTGAACAGGTTTTCGCTTTCGGTGAGTTTGCGTTGGGTGTTGCCCGCGGTCATTTCAGCGGTGCGTAAACTGCGACGGGCACGGCTGACGGTGGGGCTGCTGCCCCAGTCCTGCATTTCCTGCACGGTGCGCCGGGCCTTGAGTTGCGCGGAGAGGGCGTCGCGCAGTTGTACTTCAAGCGTCGCTGGGTCCATGCGTAACAGGACCTGGCCGGCTTCGACGCGCTGGCCTTGTTCGACCAGGTTGGCCAGCACATTACCGTCGAACGGTGCCGTCAGGGTGACGGTGGTCTGCGGCTCGATCTTGCCCACCAGGCCGATCTGGTGCACCAGCGGGTCGGGCTTCACGGCCAGCCACTGCTCGGCCGTGTTCGCCGGCTCGGTGCCGCTGCGTTGGCTCAGCAGGCTGACTGCCGCGCCGCCCAGCAACAGGATCAAGGCAACGGCCATCAGCAATTTTTTATTAGTAGTCATTGAGGGCGATTTCCCAACTTTCCAGCGTCATGCCCAGGGTCAGATCGAGCTGGGTCTGGGCGTTCAAATAAGCGATCAGCGCATTGAGCTGGGCATTTTCGGCGTTGCGCAGGTCGGTTTCGAAGCTCAGCACCTGGAAGTTGGTGGAGCGCCCGGCGCTGAGTTTTTCCCGCTCGATCTCGATCTTGCGCCGCGACAACTCCACGGCGCGCTTGGAGATTTCATATTGGCGCCAGCGGGTGCCGAGGTCACGCACCACGTTGTTGACGTTGCGCTCCAGTTCCTGGCGAGCGTCGGTGATGCGGATTTCCTGATCCTCCACATTTACCCGCGCACGCACTTCGGCCTGGCGCGTGCTGATATCGCCAATGGGGATCTGCACTTGCACCCCGGCGTAACTGTCCCAGGTGCGGTTATTGTTATGGCCGTCGTCGTTATCGGTAGCGGCGCGTATCTGGTTGGCGCCGGCCACCAGGTCCACCTGCCAGCGCCCGGAATCCTTGGCGATCACCAGGTTAAGATCGGCCTGCTGGCTGCCGAGCAGGGCGGCGAGGTATTCCGGTTGCTGGTTTTGCGCGAGGTTGAAGGCCTGGCGTTTGTCGATCTCCATGGGGCTGGCTTCCAGGGCCTCGGTGGCGCGCACCGGTGTCGACAGGTCCAGGGCCAGCAGGCGCAGCAACGCCAGGCGGCTGGTGTCGAGTTGGTTGCGGGCTTCTTCCACGCCCAATTGCTGGGTGGCGATATCGGCTTCGGTCTGCACGATCTCGAACTCGGCCATGCGCCCGGCGCTGATCAGCGCCTTGTTCACCTCCAGCAAGGTCGTGGAGCGCTTGAGGGCTTCCTGCACGATCACCAGTTGTTCCTGGGCGCGCAGCAACTCGCGGTAGGTGGCGATGATCTGGCTGATGGTCTGCGCCACGGTGGCCTTGAGGTTCAGGCGGTTGGCCTGCTCGGCCAGGCGCGACAGGCGCAGCGGTGCGGTGGTGGCATCCCAGCCGGCCCCGCGCATCAGCGGTTGGATGATCGCCAGGTCCAGGCCATCGCTGCGGTAGCGGCCGGCGCGGTTGGCGTTGTTTAGCTGCTGGGTCCAGGCCATGCTCAAGCGCGTGCCGTATTCACCCAGCAGGCTGCTGCTGGGCGCGACGTTGGCGTTGCGCGCATTGTCTTGGGAACCGCGGGTGCTGCGGTAATAGCTGTTGAGGGTGAGCTTGGGGTTGAACACGTCTTCGGCCACGCGCAGGTCGAACTTCTGCGCCACCCGCTGCAGGTAGGCGCTACGAATCGCCGGGTTATTGCGCAGGCCCAGGTACACCGCGTCGCCCAGGGTCATGGTGGTGGCCTGGGCATTCAGCGAGACGCTACGCTCGTAGCCGCTGCGGGTGGTGCTGGGTGCCTGAGGGTTGATGACCACGTCGGCGGCCATGCCCGGCAGGCTGATCAGCATGAGCAGTGGCAGGTACTTATTCATCGCGCAGGGCCTCGACCGGCTGCAAGCGTGAGGCCGACACCGCCGGGTAAATGCCAAAGAACAAACCCACCAGCAACGTACTGCCAACGCCCAGGGGCAGGGCAGCCACTGCCAAGGCAAAGGCCCAGCCCGACAGCCACGCATACAGCCAAGCAGCGGTCATACCTAGCACCGCGCCGCACAGCGCACCCACGGCGGTGAGGGTGACCGCTTCGAGCAAAAACAGGTTGCGGATGTCTCGCTGGCGCGCGCCCAAGGCCATGCGGATGCCGATCTCACGGCGGCGTTCCGAGACGTTCATCAGCATCACGTTCATCACCCCGACACCGCCGCCCACCAGGGAGATCGCGCCGAGGGCCAGCAGCAGGTAGGCGAAGGTGCGGCTTTGGCGAGTCATGCCATCGATCATTTGCTGGGGCACCGTGATGTCGACGTCATGGTCGATGAGCTGGGGCTGCAACGCGGCGGTGACGTCCCTGGCGATACGTTCCATGTCTTGCCCAGGCGTTGCGCGAATGATCAGGTTGTTGATCTGCGGGGTGGCGTAGATGCGGCGCATGCCTTCGGCGGGAATAAACAGCGATTCGTTGGCTTGCACCGGCATCAGCATGGCCCGGGGCTGGTTGTGCAGGATGCCCACCACTAGAAACAGGTAGTCGTTGATACGCACACGGTCGCCCAGTTGCAGCGGGTCGCCCGGCGTGCCGAGGGCCTGGGCGAGTTGGTCGCCGATCACCCCGTAGGTTTCGTTGGCATCGAAGGGTGACAGGAAGCGCCCCTCACGCAGCGCCAGGCGCATGGCGTGCTGGATACCGGCAGTACTGCCGACAAAGCTGGCATTGGTGGTGCGCCCATGAAACACGATGGGCCCGCTGAACAGGCTGAGCGCGCCGATATGGGCAATGCCCGGCACTGCCTGGCGCACCGCGTCGAGGTCCAGCTGTGTGCGCATCGGCACGTTGCTGCTGCCCTTGGGCGGGAACTGGGCGATGAGGGTGTCGGTGCCCATGTCCTTGAAGATCATCGCGGCATCCACCGCCGCGTTGTGGCCGATATTGATCAACGCCACCACGGAGGAGCTGCCGATGACGATCCCCAAGAGCGCCAGGATCGAACGCTTGCCCAGGGTACGCAGGCTGATAAAGGCTTCATGCAGCAACTGGCTGAGGCTCTGCTCGACCCGCAGGCTCATGGGCGCCCGGCCTCATGCACCACGCCGTTGCGCACCAGGATCTTGCGCTCCAGGCGCTCGGCAATGTGCGGATCGTGGGTGACGATGATCAGCGTCACCTGTTGTTCACGGTTGAGGTTCAACAGCAGGTCCATGATCTCCTGGGCGGTGGTGCTGTCGAGGTTGCCGGTGGGTTCGTCGGCCAGAATTACCGAGGGGTTGCCGACCAAAGCGCGAGCAATGGCCACGCGCTGGCGCTGGCCGCCGGAGAGGTCGGCAGGGCGGTGATGGGCGCGTTCGCCGAGGCCGACCTGTGCGAGCATGCGCTGGGCGTGTTCCACCGATTCATGCCGCGACACGCCGCGATAACTCAAGGGCAGCGCGACGTTGTCCAGGGCACTCAGGCGGGGCAGCAGGTTGAAGCTCTGGAATACGAAGCCGATCTGCTGGTTGCGGATCGCCGCCAGCTCATCGGGGGTGGCGTTGAAGATATCGTGGCCGGCAAAGTGGTATTGGCCGCAGTTGGGCAGGTCTAGCAGGCCGAGGATGTTGAGCAGGGTGCTTTTGCCGGAGCCAGAGGCCCCGAGAATGCCGCAGCTGTCACCGCTGGCGATGGACAGGCACACATCATTGAGAATGCTCAATTCTTGCCCGGCGAGCTGATAGCGCTTGCCGATGCCTTGCAGGGAAATCAAACCTGGGTGCGCGGGGGTCTGTGTCATCATGACTACGCCTGCAGTCTCGACGGTACCGCCTTGCCCCCGGAAAACCTTTGTAACAAGTTCGGAAGCTGCCTGTACGCGTCACGGACTGGTTTTATTTCTTGTTTTTAAAATATTGTTTGAATAGTAACTGCCTTCCTCACGCTTCGCCAGCCGTCGAGGTAGAGCGGTTTTACCGGTTGAAACGATTTTCTCGCTGGGTGTCAGAGGCAGTTAAAAAACCTTCTATTTGCCTCAAAAGCCCGAATATACGGGCTTTGCAAGATATGGCGGAGTGTCACTACTTGCTTTCGACGGGCCGCCCCGGTATAAAAAATCAAATTATTTTTTAAAACAATATTTCCGCCGTGGAACCCATATGGTCGCGAAGAAACTCAGCGCTCCAAACGTTACCAAGACTCGACTGCTGGATGCGACAGAGGCTCTTTTCATCAAGTACGGCTATGACGCCGTGTTGCTACGGCAGATAACCGAACGCGCCCAGGTCAACCTGGCGGCGGTGAACTACCACTTCGGGGACAAGGACTCCCTGATGAAAACCCTGCTGATGCAGCGCCTGGAGCCGCTCAACGAGCAGCGCCTGGAATTGTTGGCGCGCTGTGAAGCCGAATCCGACGGCCCGCTGGACTGCGACACGTTGCTGGGCGTGCTGTTTGCCCCGGCCATGGGCCTGGAACGCAGCGACCCGGCCAGCGGGGAAGGGCGCTCGTTTATCCGCTTCCTGGGCCGGGTCTACAGCGACACCTCGCCGTTTATCCAGGAGTACCTCAAGGTGCATTACCAGCCGGTGTTCCAGCGTTTCTTTGAAGCCTTCGCCCTGGCCTTGCCGGATTTGCCGCGCAATGAACTGGGGGTGCGCCTGCAATTTGCCCTCAAGGCCATTTCCGGGGTCATGGCCGGCACCGAACTGCGCCTGCTGATGAACTCCATGAGCCTGGGCCGCCCGGCCACGGATGCCGAGGTGATGGCCAAGCTGATCACGCTGGTGTCGGCAGCGATTCGGGTGCCGCAGCAGAGTGCCGAGGCTGAAACGGCGTTGGCCAAGGTGCTGGAGACCCAGCGCGCCATTCGCGAACAAGCCACACGCTGAAACCCATCCCCAACCCCCTGTAGGAGCGAGCTTGCTCGCGAAAAACGCAATGACACCGCGGTTAACCAGAATGCCCGCGTTATCGTTGACGTTCTTCGCGAGCAAGCTCGCTCCTACAGGGTGAGGCCGTTTGCTGACCAAAAAGCAGGCAAAAAAAAGCCCGCTGGGGCGGCGGGCTTTTCACTCGCCCCAATATACCGCTTGTCGCCACTGTCAATTCTCACAGCTAGACGCGGCTTCCCTCACCGCTGTTTGATCTTCCTGGCCCCACGCATAACTTTCTGTGCGTGCCCTTCAGCCAGGAGAACACTTCATGTCTGGTTACCCTGATTCGGATAGTGATCGCGCGCCCTCCGCCTCTGACGACACTTCTTTGCCCATCGCCTGCCTGCCCCGCCAGAGAGAATCCATTGCCGCCGGCCCACAGCGCGTGGAAGACCTGGACCATCCTTACTCGGCCTACCCGGCTATACCGCTAAGTTATGTGCCTGGTGAGGTTGCGGTCTATGGCCTGGGCATCCGGCATGTGCGTCCTTATGCGCTCTATTCCTTTGAGAATTGGACTTCTCAGAGTTCCAACGACTACTTCGCCATTTACTTTGACGATTTGGTTTACGCGGCCGCTGACGATCTCGTTGAGGATACCACCCTGGTTCGCCAGAACCTGGCCATTCCCGAGGAGCGTATGCCCGAGGGTGAGGTGGTGACCTATGGTCGAGTACGGCGGGCAGGCAGTGGCTCCGAAAGCACATCCCCTCAACAGATTATTCTGATCAAGACCACCCGGCCGGGAGGCACCGATATCGACCCGGGCAGCTCATGGCATACCGGATTGGTCATGGAAGTCGAAGGGTTCCCCGAAGGCGAGACCCTGCGCTTGGAAAATATCGGCCTTGGCGTGTATTGCCTGATTGAGTCGTACGAACACATTCGCAAGAACGATGTGATCGAACTGTCCTGGGATGGCATTTTTGTACTGCATACCGTCACGTCCGATGAAGCGGGCGCAGCGGAGCCGATCCGTGTGTTTGTGGATAAGTCGATCATTGCGCAGGGCGGACAACGGGGCACATTAACCCTGCGTTTTCGGGTGCGGGATGTGGTAGAGAACTTCTCCGGCGAAAAATATCAGTACTCCAAACCCTATTTCCTCAACGCCGAACTGGATCCCAACCTGTTGGGCGCGCCGATTTTTCTGGTGGATGACCGAGAGTCCCGGCAGATCGACTTCGATACCCAGAGCGGCTCGACCTTCACACTCATCGCCCTGACAGACCGGCAGTTTCCAGAGCCTGACCCCAAGTATAAGATCACCGTTTCCTTGCTTTGCACGCGAGACGATGGCACCAGCGAAACTATCCGGTTGGGACCTGTGCCTGATTTGAACAGGGGGTTTACCTCTATTCCCATCGAGAACGACATCATTGCGAAAGTCGTCGGTGGCTCACTTCGGGTGTCATTTTCCTGGCAAGCCGATGCGCCGCTACCGCGCGAGTCCGGTAGCATCACGATCACCGTGGTTGGCACCAAGGTTTCAATGCCCGTGCCCAGCGTCAGCCCTATCGAACTGGGGTTGATTCCGGCAGGTGAGGACATCACGGTCACCATCCCGGCTTACGAGCCGCATGACCCCGGCTGGCTGGAAACGTTGTACATCACCCATGTACCGCCGGGAGGGGGTAATGCGACTATTTTTAGTCGAGCACAATATGCAGGTTCGCAGGGTGGCACCTACTCGGTCACGGCCGCTGAGTTGGAGCAATTCAACGGGCGGGGTCCAATCCAGATCTATTACACCACCAATGACGGCGCCGCCCATATCCTGGGAGGCGGCGCGTTGGCGATTCGTCCATCGGCGATGCTCGGGGCGCAAGTCGGTGAGCGCACCGCCGACATGCCGGCGCCACGCTTGCAAGGCGCTATTGGTAACAACGTGGACCCGGCTGATGTGCCCGGCAGTGATGCGCTGGTGACCTTTACCTACTTGGACACAAAGGCCGGCGACACGCTTCACTGGTCGTGCGTTGGCTCGGGTCTTGGCGGATCCGCCAGTGGCACCCTCACGATCAACTCGGCAACCGCTGGCAAGGAGCTAAACTATCCAGTCACCCGCGACATTCTTGATAAAAACCTTAACGGTAGCCTGCGCATTTCCTACAGCCTGGAGCGCGCTGGCCCGCCGAAAGTAGTGCTGCGTTCAGAAGTACTGATGCTCACCGTGGGCAAAGGTGTGGAATTGGAACGGCCGATTATCGAGGGGGCCTCCACCTCTCCCGATGAACTCAATCCGTTGGCGGCAATAAGCGGCACACGGGTAATCGTGAAATTTCGGCCGATGCTGGACAGTGACCTTATTACGGTGGATTGGATCACCGCTGATCATCACGGCAGCTTCGCAGATAATGTCGCTGGTAACCCAACTACCCATGAAGCCAGCGTGTGGATCGACGCTCGCACCATCGCCCGCGGGATTCGTGAGGGCGGCAACACCATCAATGTGCAATATTACTTCCATCGTGGCACGTTCCTCTACGAGTCCGTGATCGTGCCCCTGCGGCTGCTGCCGCTGACCGGATTGCCGACGCCGACTATCGAAGGCATCAGCGGGCCAGTTCTGGACTTGTCGCAGCTCAGCCCGACCGCGCGGACTTACATCCCGGTGTGGAGCTTCATCCATGCTGATCAACTAATGTGGATGACGTACGAAAGTGAAGGCGTTGTGTTTGAAGACACCTACACCGCCAACGAGGTCACGGACGACGGCGTGCTGAATGGGATCAATCCGCCCACCCCCGTGGACAAGATCAAGCTGCTGGGGGACGGTGTGGATTTGACAATCAAGTTCTGGGCCAGCCTGGCGGAACGCTCTGACAAGAACACTGCCGTGCTGTTCGGTGTGCGCCATTACACCATCCAGGCCTTGCCGGGAATATTGCCTCATCCGTTTATCAACGGAACCGCAGATACCGGGCCAAGTGTGACGGTAGACCCGCTGCCGATTGAGCACGATACGACCGTGACCGTTCGCTACACCGGTATGAGTGGCCAAGACTACATAACGCTTGAATGGATTTTTGCCGATGGCACTCACCATACGGCGGGCAAGAATGGATTGGATGGAGGCATGGTGGCATTCAACCTAGCCACGGATGAAGTGTTGCATCGCAGTGTGAACAGCACGGTGTGCTTGAAGTATTCAGTGAAGCGTGAGGGTGTGGCGGACCCGATTCCGTCAAATGTGCAAACGGTGAGGGTCAATGCCATTCCTGCTGCCAGTTTGCCGCAGCCACGGATCAATAATATTGCACCCGGCGGCACGTTGAACCTGAACAGCTTCGCAGGCAATGCCCTGGCATCAGTGATCAAATGGTCTTTGAGTTCAAAGTGGAATCGTGCGTGGCTCACCTGCAGCAGTTTGGGAGTGTCGCCCTTTCATGTACTCACGGCTAACGGGGCGTTGATCACCTCAATAGAGGCTGCCAATGGCCTTGTGAACAAAGCGGTACTACGGAGTTGGCTGGAGGCATTACCCAACAACAGGCAGATAACGATAACCTGTGAAGTGGAGTATGGCGGTAATACGGATAAAGCACGTGCCGTCGTATTTCCTACTACGTCATACACCGTTGCCTATCCAGCCTTGTATATCAGTACAGCCACGATGACGTTAAATGGAACCGCCTATATCGTGGCCGGCTGGCCAAAGAGAGCAGAATACCCCGGTAATACGCAAACCCGAGCGGCAACAGGTGGTCGGCCTCCTTATACCTACACCTCCCAAAACCCGTCCGTGGCGACGGTCACATCTACAGGGTTTGTGTCAGGGATGCGTAATGGCAGTACGAACATTGTTGTCACTGACAGGGCGGGTGGCCAAGTGTCCTACACCGTCAGCGTCAGTAATGTATGGCAGGTACGTGAAGACCGTCGCGGAATGGATTGGGGCGCGGCAGTCAATTGGAGAAAGTCCCTGCCAGGCGCTATTGGCCATTACGGCGATGCTATTCGCTTCATGGGCAACGCTTATGGTTGGCCACTGCCGGTACCTTATGATTCTTGGTATTGGGTATGTACAGAGCCTCAATGCGACGCCTGGACCGGAGTACTCTGGGATTCCATCGACCCAGAAGTAGTCTGGTGTAATCAAAAGCAGTCGCTTGGGTGGGCCTGGTGCTTGCAACCCTGAATATCAGTGCACTGTAGAAAAAAGGCAAAGCAGGTTCATGGCGTTGTAGGACCTGCTTCTCTGGCTGTTACTAAATTTTCCAATGTAACGAGCTTTTCAAAAGCCGCTCGCGCATCCATCGACATTGGCGGTCAGTTGCAGCGTCAAGAGTCGATAGCCGTCCAACCCATTGAGCACTTGGCCCTCCAGCAGTACGGCATTCGGTGCGACACTGCCTGGGCGCTCCAACCGCTCCGTCACTCCCGACTTCAACGCCCGCGCCATCCTCACCAGTTGCACCCGTATCTGCCGATGCTCGACCTTCAACATGACTTGCATCCGCGCCGTAGTCTGCTCATCGCGCGGGTCTGGCCGGGTATTGCCCAGAATCTCCAAAGTGCTGATGCACATGCGCAGATGCCGCTGGATCGCATCCAGTTCAGTCATGGAAATCCGCACTTCCTTGAACGATCATTGCCTCCTGTATGAGCGAGCTTGCTCGCGAAAAACGCAATGACGCCGCGATTAACCAGAATGCTCGCGTTATCGTTGAGGTTCTTCGCGAGCAAGCTCGCTCCTACAGGGTGAGGCCGTTTGCTGACCAAAAAGCAGGCAAAAAAAAGCCCGCTGGGGCGGCGGGCTTGATATGCAACGTTTGTAACGGATGAGGCTTCACACTACGGCTTGGCTTGTGAATAAATCGTGAAAAATATGTAAGAAAAGGTGTGAATATGCGGGCATTGTATTAACGGCACTTTCACTCGACCCAATATACCGTTTGTCGCCACTGTCAATTCTCACAGCTAGACGCGGCTTCCCTCACCGCTGTTTGATCTTCCTGGCCCCACGCATAACTTTCTGTGCGTGCCCTTCAGCCAGGAGAACACTTCATGTCTGGTTACCCTGATTCGGATAGTGATCGCGCGCCCTCCGCCTCTGACGACACTTCTTTGCCCATCGCCTGCCTGCCCCGCCAGAGAGAATCCATTGCCGCCGGCCCACAGCGCGTGGAAGACCTGGACCATCCTTACTCGGCCTACCCGGCTATACCGCTAAGTTATGTGCCTGGTGAGGTTGCGGTCTATGGCCTGGGCATCCGGCATGTGCGTCCTTATGCGCTCTATTCCTTTGAGAATTGGACTTCTCAGAGTTCCAACGACTACTTCGCCATTTACTTTGACGATTTGGTTTACGCGGCCGCTGACGATCTCGTTGAGGATACCACCCTGGTTCGCCAGAACCTGGCCATTCCCGAGGAGCGTATGCCCGAGGGTGAGGTGGTGACCTATGGTCGAGTACGGCGGGCAGGCAGTGGCTCCGAAAGCACATCCCCTCAACAGATTATTCTGATCAAGACCACCCGGCCGGGAGGCACCGATATCGACCCGGGCAGCTCATGGCATACCGGGTTGGTCATGGAAGTCGAAGGGTTCCCCGAAGGCGAGACCCTGCGCTTGGAAAATATCGGCCTTGGCGTGTATTGCCTGATTGAGTCGTACGAACACATTCGCAAGAACGATGTGATCGAACTGTCCTGGGATGGCATTTTTGTACTGCATACCGTCACGTCCGATGAAGCGGGCGCAGCGGAGCCGATCCGTGTGTTTGTGGATAAGTCGATCATTGCGCAGGGCGGACAACGGGGCACATTAACCCTGCGTTTTCGGGTGCGGGATGTGGTAGAGAACTTCTCCGGCGAAAAATATCAGTACTCCAAACCCTATTTCCTCAACGCCGAACTGGATCCCAACCTGTTGGGCGCGCCGATTTTTCTGGTGGATGACCGAGAGTCCCGGCAGATCGACTTCGATACCCAGAGCGGCTCGACCTTCACACTCATCGCCCTGACAGACCGGCAGTTTCCAGAGCCTGACCCCAAGTATAAGATCACCGTTTCCTTGCTTTGCACGCGAGACGATGGCACCAGCGAAACTATCCGGTTGGGACCTGTGCCTGATTTGAACAGGGGGTTTACCTCTATTCCCATCGAGAACGACATCATTGCGAAAGTCGTCGGTGGCTCACTTCGGGTGTCATTTTCCTGGCAAGCCGATGCGCCGCTACCGCGCGAGTCCGGTAGCATCACGATCACCGTGGTTGGCACCAAGGTTTCAATGCCCGTGCCCAGCGTCAGCCCTATCGAACTGGGGTTGATTCCGGCAGGTGAGGACATCACGGTCACCATCCCGGCTTACGAGCCGCATGACCCCGGCTGGCTGGAAACGTTGTACATCACCCATGTACCGCCGGGAGGGGGTAATGCGACTATTTTTAGTCGAGCACAATATGCAGGTTCGCAGGGTGGCACCTACTCGGTCACGGCCGCTGAGTTGGAGCAATTCAACGGGCGGGGTCCAATCCAGATCTATTACACCACCAATGACGGCGCCGCCCATATCCTGGGAGGCGGCGCGTTGGCGATTCGTCCATCGGCGATGCTCGGGGCGCAAGTCGGTGAGCGCACCGCCGACATGCCGGCGCCACGCTTGCAAGGCGCTATTGGTAACAACGTGGACCCGGCTGATGTGCCCGGCAGTGATGCGCTGGTGACCTTTACCTACTTGGACACAAAGGCCGGCGACACGCTTCACTGGTCGTGCGTTGGCTCGGGTCTTGGCGGATCCGCCAGTGGCACCCTCACGATCAACTCGGCAACCGCTGGCAAGGAGCTAAACTATCCAGTCACCCGCGACATTCTTGATAAAAACCTTAACGGTAGCCTGCGCATTTCCTACAGCCTGGAGCGCGCTGGCCCGCCGAAAGTAGTGCTGCGTTCAGAAGTACTGATGCTCACCGTGGGCAAAGGTGTGGAATTGGAACGGCCGATTATCGAGGGGGCCTCCACCTCTCCCGATGAACTCAATCCGTTGGCGGCAATAAGCGGCACACGGGTAATCGTGAAATTTCGGCCGATGCTGGACAGTGACCTTATTACGGTGGATTGGATCACCGCTGATCATCACGGCAGCTTCGCAGATAATGTCGCTGGTAACCCAACTACCCATGAAGCCAGCGTGTGGATCGACGCTCGCACCATCGCCCGCGGGATTCGTGAGGGTGGCAACACCATCAATGTGCAATATCACTTCCATCGCGGCACGTTCCTCTACGAGTCCGTGATCGTGCCCCTGCGGCTGCTGCCGCTGACCGGATTGCCGACGCCGACTATCGAAGGCATCAGCGGGCCAGTTCTGGACTTGTCGCAGCTCAGCCCGACCGCGCGGACTTACATCCCGGTGTGGAGCTTCATCCATGCTGATCAACTAATGTGGATGACGTACGAAAGTGAAGGCGTTGTGTTTGAAGACACCTACACCGCCAACGAGGTCACGGACGACGGCGTGCTGAATGGGATCAATCCGCCCACCCCCGTGGACAAGATCAAGCTGCTGGGGGACGGTGTGGATTTGACAATCAAGTTCTGGGCCAGCCTGGCGGAACGCTCTGACAAGAACACTGCCGTGCTGTTCGGTGTGCGCCATTACACCATCCAGGCCTTGCCGGGAATATTGCCTCATCCGTTTATCAACGGAACCGCAGATACCGGGCCAAGTGTGACGGTAGACCCGCTGCCGATTGAGCACGATACGACCGTGACCGTTCGCTACACCGGTATGAGTGGCCAAGACTACATAACGCTTGAATGGATTTTTGCCGATGGCACTCACCATACGGCGGGCAAGAATGGATTGGATGGAGGCATGGTGGCATTCAACCTGGCCACGGATGAAGTGTTGCATCGCAGTGTGAACAGCACGGTGTGCTTGAAGTATTCAGTGAAGCGTGAGGGTGTGGCGGACCCGATTCCGTCAAATGTGCAAACGGTGAGGGTCAATGCCATTCCTGCTGCCAGTTTGCCGCAGCCACGGATCAATAATATTGCACCCGGCGGCACGTTGAACCTGAACAGCTTCGCAGGCAATGCCCTGGCATCAGTGATCAAATGGTCTTTGAGTTCAAAGTGGAATCGTGCGTGGCTCACCTGCAGCAGTTTGGGAGTGTCACCCTTTCATGTACTCACGGCTAACGGGGCGTTGATCACCTCAACAGAGGCTGCCAATGGCCTTGTGAACAAAGCGGTACTTCGTAGCTGGCTAACGGGGCTTGCAGATAACGCGCAAATCACGGTAACCGCCGAGGTGGAGTACAGTGGTAATACGAACAAGGAAAATGCAGTCGAGTTCCCCTCGACAACTTATACGGTTGCCGCACCAAAACTTGAAATTGATACTTCGCTTTTGACGCTGTCGGCTGTCAGCATACATAACGGCTATGGCACGCAGCAACAAGACTACCCAGGAAAGACCGCCACCCGAACAGCCCGTGGCGGACGTCCACCTTATCGCTATTCACGAACTGGGGGGGCATTCGATATCAATGCCTCCACAGGTAAGGTCACGGGTCATACCAATGGTTCAGGGGTCGTAACGGTTACGGACCAAGATGGAAGGACCGCTAGCTATTCTGTCGCTGTATCAAACTGCTGGCAGATCGAAATTGGTCACCGTTTCGGTACAGGTCATGATGCTTTCGCCCAAGTAGTAATTCCCCCGAATTATGAAATCAGCCCAGCAGAATGGAGCGCTATATACGCCGCATATGGCAACGTGCCGATTTATTGGCAAGTCCCCTACGATGAAGCATGGACAACAGCTGCTATCAATAATGGCACCTCGTTGGCCTATAGCAAGCGCACTGGGCAACGCCGATATGTAGCTCTGCAGGGAGTAATTGGTGTCGATTGTATTTACAAGTACGCCAGATAAAGGAATGAAAAGGGACGGCTCTAGTTTAGTTATGGATCCGTCCCTGATTCTTATAAATTTAAATCTTCCAGTGCGATGAATGCTTGGCCAACCGTTGACGCATCGCGTTCACATTCGCCGCCAATTGCACCGTCAACAATCGATACCCATCCAGCGCACTGTAAACCGGCGCATCCAGCGCAGGCGTACTGCCTGTCGCGTCACTGCTACGCTCCAACCGCTCCGTCACTCCCGACTTCAACGCCCGCGCCATCCCCACCAGTTGCACCCGAATCTGCCGATGCTCGGCCTTCAACATCACCCGCATCCTTGCCGTGGCCTGTTCATCGCGCGGGTCCGGTCGGGTATTGCCCAGAATCTCCAGAGTGCTGATGCACATGCGCAGATGCCGCTGGATCGCATCCAGTTCAGTCATGGAAATCCGCACTTCCTTGGATACCGACGGCATCAACGAGCGCAGTTGCACCATTGCCCCATTCAAGCGGTTGAGCAGCTTGAGGTGTTCATCGTCGGTTATCGATTGTCCATTGATGATCCGGCTATAAATCTGCGCGCAGTCACGTAGGGCGCTGGCCAGGTTGTAGCGCCACGAATACACGGCGTACAACGGCAGTGCGAAGGAAAACGCCAGGGCCAGTACGATGCCGATCAGGATATCGACGGTGCGCCACAGGCCATCGGAGATCGGGTTGTCGCCATGGCCGGCGACAATAAACACCGTGATCGCCGACAGCAGCGCGATGTAACCGCCCTTGCCGATGGCGTGATAGGAAAAGAACCCGCACACCACCGACATCAACAGGTAGGTGAGCAACGGCACGCCGAAGTAAGCCTGTTGCACCACCAGCAGCAAGCCGACGCTGGCGCCGATTAAGGTGCCGTAGGCGCGCTCGACGGCTTTCTTGCCGATATTGCCGTGGTGCTGCAACCCGCCGATCACGATCAGCATGGTCACCGACGCCCATTCACCGTGGGGCAGGTTGAGGCCGGTGGTCAGCAGGATGGTTGCCAGCAAACCCACCGACACGCGCGCGGCATGGATCAGCTTGGCATGGCGAAAGCGGCGGTAGGGGTCGAGCAAGGGGCGCAGCAGGCGCCGGGCAAAGAAGGGCAGGTTCATCAGTATTGAAGTGGCCTCAGTAAGTAGGGCAGGCTCGGTCTGAATGGTGGGAGCGGGCTTGCTCGCGAAAGCGGTGTATCAGTTAAAAGTTTGTTGAATGACACTCCGCTTTCGCGAGCAAGCCCGCTCCCACATTTTGTTCGGCGGCGCTCTTAAAAGATGTAGTCGGTAGTCAGGAAACTCGAATCGCGGTTGCGCAAAATGTCGCTGACCAACGCCTTGTTACTCTCCTGGAACTTGGTCGCCACCAAGGTGCGGATCGAGAACACGCGCAAGGCGTCATGTACCGACAACGTGCCCTCGGCCGAGTTCTTGCGCCCGTTGAACGGAAAGGTGTCCGGCCCGCGCTGGCATTGGGCATTGATATTGATGCGGCCCACCTGGTTGGCGAAGGTGTCCACCAGGCGCCCGACTTCCACGGGGTCGGTGCCGAAGAGGCTCAGCTGCTGGCCGAAATCCGAGTCCAGCACGTAGTCGATCACGGTGTCCAGGTCACGGTAGGGCACGATCGGCACCACCGGGCCGAATTGCTCTTCGTGGTAGACACGCATCTGCGGGTTCACCGGGTACAGCACCGCCGGGTAGAAGAACGAACCACGGCTGCTGCCGCCCTCGGGGTTCATCACTTTGGCGCCATGGCGCGCCGCGTCGGCCACCAGCTCGTTGAGGTAATCGACCTTACCCACTTCCGGCAATGGGGTCAGCGCTACGCCGTCGTCCCAGGGCATGCCGGGCTTGAGCGTCGCCAGCTTGGCGTTGAATTTCTCGATAAAGCGTTCCACCACGTCTTCATGTACGAACAGGATTTTCAACGCGGTGCAACGCTGGCCGTTGAACGACAGCGAACCGGTGACGGCTTCGTTCACTGCATTGTCCAGGTCCACTTCGGGCAGCACGATCCCCGGGTTTTTGGCATCCAGCCCCAGCGCAGCACGCAAACGGTGCGGCTTGGGGTGCAGCTTTTTCAAATCACTGGCGGCCTTGTTGGTGCCGATAAACGCAAAGATGTCGATCTTGCCGCTGGCCATCAGCGCGCTTACGGTCTCGCGGCCGCTGCCGTAGATCACGTTGATCACCCCGGCCGGGAAGCTGTCGCGGAAGGCTTCCAGCAAGGGGCGGATCAACAGCACACCCAGCTTGGCCGGCTTGAACACCACGGTATTGCCCATGATCAAGGCCGGGATCAGCGTGGTGAAGGTCTCGTTCAACGGGTAGTTGTAAGGCCCCATGCACAGCGCCACGCCCAGGGGCACGCGGCGGATCTGGCCGAGAGTGTCCTGCTCCAGTTCAAAGCGACTGCTGCGGCGGTCGAGTTCCTTGAGGGCATTGATGGTGTCGGTGATGTAGTCGCAGGTGCGGTCGAATTCTTTCTGCGAGTCCTTGAGGTTCTTGCCGATCTCCCACATCAGCAGCTTGACCACCGCATCGCGCTGTTCGCGCATGCGCCGCAAGAACGTCTCGACGTGCT
The DNA here is from genome assembly GCF_014268375.2 of Pseudomonas salmasensis. NCBI lineage: Bacteria > Pseudomonadati > Pseudomonadota > Gammaproteobacteria > Pseudomonadales > Pseudomonadaceae > Pseudomonas > Pseudomonas salmasensis. The sequence goes on along the minus strand of NZ_CP077083.1, from coordinate 1,084,921 downwards.
GGATACGCTCAACCACGCGCATCGTCGGCCATGCACCCTGGCCTCGGTCGTAGGCGCGCACGGCAGCATCCAGGGCGGTGAGGGCGGTGTCGGCATCCAGCAGCGGCGTGCTGCCGATGTGCACGCGCTCGTCACCCAGTTGCACCGGGCTTTGCACGCGGGCTAGCGGGCCGTTCCACACCTGCAACTGGCCATCGACCAGGTATTCACGTTGCTCAATGGGCGCGGCCAGGCGAAATTGCTCGGGAATCTGCGCGGTGGAGGTGGGAAACAGCTGGGCGAGCAGGTTGCTGGTGGTCATGTCGCTACCCCTGGAATAGTTGCAAAACATGACTAGAGAGTCACCCAACAAGCGGCTCTAACGCAAGGCTTGCGCGCATTCTTGTTCGCAGCGCGGTGTGCGCCGGGTAAACTGCGCGGCTTTTCAGAAGGAGTTCACATGAGTCAGTACCAGCCGGGCATTCTTGCCGCACCGGTGCCTTTGCAGGCCCGCCATCTGTTTTTCGCCCTCGATTCGTTGCAAGCCGTGCCCGCTGCGCTGGACGCACTGGTGCAGTTGACGGATGCGGCGGCCGTGGTGGGTTTCGGTGAGCCGCTGGTAACGGCGCTGGGTGCCCAGATCCCAGGGCTGCGCTCATTCCCGGCCGTCAGCGGCCCTGGCGCCCACAACCCGTCGACTCAACAGGCGCTGTGGGTATGGCTGCATGGGGTGGATCGCGGTGAGTTGCTGCTGCGCAGCCGGGCCGTGGAAAAAGCCCTGGCCCCGGCGTTTCGCCTGGTGCAGTCGACAGAAGGCTTCCGCTACAAGACCGGTTTTGACCTGACCGACTACGAAGACGGCACCGAAAACCCCCACGACGATGCCGCCGTGGAGGCCGCGCTGACCGACAGCGGCGCCAGCTTCGCCGCTATCCAGCAATGGCAGCACGACCTTGACGGTTTCGCCGCGCTGCCTGCCCAGGAGCGTGACCACATCATTGGCCGCCGCCATGGCGATAACGAAGAGCTCGACGACGCCCCCGAGTCGGCCCATACCAAGCGCACCGCCCAGGAGAGCTTCACCCCGGAAGCCTTCGTGGTGCGCCGCTCCATGCCCTGGGCCGAAAATGGCCAGGCGGGTTTGATGTTCCTCGCATTTGGTCATTCTTTCGATGCGTTCGAAGCGCAGTTGCGACGCATGAGTGGGTTGGAAGATGGGATTGTCGATGGCCTGTATCGCATCAGCAAGCCGTTGACGGGGGGCTATTACTGGTGCCCGCCGCTGAAGGACGGGCGCCTGGACCTGGGCGTGGTTTTTGAGACGCCGCTTCCTTGAGCGATTATTGCCCCCTGTAGGAGCGAGCTTGCTCGCGAAAAACCTCAACGATAACGCGCGCCGCCTGAATCAACGCGGCGCCTTCGCGTGTTTCGCGAGCAAGCTCGCTCCTACAAAACGCTTAGCCGAGCATTTTTACCCTGCCGCTGTGCAGCTTGTACACGCCGCCGACTATCAGCAGTTTTCCCGCCGCGACCGCGTCGGCCAACAGGCTTGATTCAGCCGTGAGCCGCGCCATGGTGTCGGTGACATTTTGTGCAATAGCGTTTTCCAGCAGGTCGCCGGGCGCTTTCAATACCTTGTTCACCGAGGGTTTGAAGGTGTCGGCCAAGCCCTGGATCTTGCCGGGGAAGCGGGCGTTATCCTTGACCGCCTTGACCCCTGCTGCGACGGCGCCGCACTGGTCGTGCCCCAATACCATGATCAACGGCGTACCCAATACTGCCACGGCATATTCGAGGCTGGCAAGCCCGTTATCGGTGACGAAGTTGCCCGCGACCCGCACCGCGAAGAGGTCACCGCGGGCGGTGTCGAAAGCGTATTCGGGAGCGATGCGCGAATCGGCGCAGCTCAACACCGCGACAAACGGATTTTGCCCGCCCACCAACGCTTCGCGTTCGCTCATAAAATCATGACGCTTGGTCACGCCATCGGCGTAACGCCGGTTGCCTTCCATCAGCCGCTGCAGGGCAAGCGGTGGGCTGAGGTCGTTGGTGGGCTTGGGCATACTCGCGGGTGTCGGGGCTGCGTGCACCAGGGAGGGCATTGCGCCGGCAAGCAGGGTTGCACCTGCGCTGACGGCAGCCAGCTGCAGGAAGCTTCGTCGGCCTTTCATAGAGGGGTGGCGATCGCACATAGGCACGGTTCTCAGGCGAGTTTAAAGAGGGAGGTGCGTAGAGTGGGAATGACCGCCGTGAAATGATGTAAGAATTTTCTTGTTTTTCAGTATGTTAATTTTTTAGCCCAGGCGCTGATCGGCCTTATGCGTTTTTCAGACTGTCCAGCCAGGCCGGGTCCAACCGGGTTTGCGCGAGATCAATGCCCAGCGCCTGCATCTTTGCCTGGTGGGCTTGGATCTCGCCCACCAGTTGCGCCTGGGCGCTGGAGTTGGCGTCCAGTTCGTGCATCTGCGTCAGCCCCAGGTGATAGAAGCGCAACAGCTTGATGGCTGACGGGTCATTGGCCTGCACCCGCTCGCTGACCTTGTGCATCACATTGGTCACGCTCATCAGGCTGCGTTTGAGTTGCCAGCCATACACCGCCGACGCCATCCAGGGTTGGGTCCAGAACGGGCCACGTACCAGCGCGACGGTGATCAACACGCCAGCAAAGACGCCGCCGACATTGAAGCGAAAATTATCACCGCCAGGCTCACCGAACAGCATCACCGCCAGGCTCGACAGCAGCATGGCCAAGGCCAGGAACAGCACAGCGACGATCAGCGTGCTGCGGCGGGTCTGTTGGCGATAGGTGGCGGGGTCACAGGGTTTGAGCTCGAACATCCGGGGCAGGTCTCCAGAAAGGGCGCTCATCTTCTCATGCCTGGCGCAATGAAGTTGAACGATGGCTGCGGGCGATTTCTCTAAAACGGTGAACCCTTCATGAGGTCAGCCGTCATGCCCGACTATAAACAACCACCGCCTGGTACACCCGACCCGCACCGCACCCCCGGTGAAGAGGAGCGCGACAACGATGCATTGCGCCCCAATGACCCGAAAGAACGCGGCCCGGAAGACGATGTGCAGCGCGTCGAAGAAGACCTGGAAAACCTCCACGACAAAGCCCGCCCGCTTTAACAGGAGAACCTGATGAACAAGCGTACCGATGGCCCCCATTCCAACGAACATGCCAGTGGCAAGGATGAACTGGGCTTCGACCCGGACTCGCCGGACCTGGCCGACCCGCAGGTCGATCCAATCGGCCCGGCTATTGCGCCCTTGGACAAAAAGGACGACGAGACCGCGAAAAAAAAGCCGCCCTACGATCCGTTGGGCGACTTGAAGCAGTGAACCGAGCCCCGCCTGTGTGCGGGGCTTTGTTTATCTGGGCGGGGACCAGCTGACGTCGCTGATGCCGTATTTTTCCGCCCAGGGCCGGGTGGTTTTTTTCACCTGCTCGTGACCCACGCGACCGATGCGGCTGACATGGGCAATGTCGGCATCGACGGCCGCCCAATGCCAGGCCTCGGCGTTGTTCATCACCTCGGCGCGCACCACGAAAGACTTGGGTTTACCGTGTAGCTGATAGTGGACGGTGTAGATTTTTGCGGTACTCATGTTGCCTCCCAATCTTGTTATAGATGGATAGGCTGGCGCTCCAAAAGGTTCATTCAAAATGACAACGCACACAGAGGCGCGGCATAGTGACGCTCTTGCCCTGCGCCCAAGGATCGCGCCATGCACACACTCGCCAATAGCCGCCTGTACCTGCAACGCCTGGGCTATGCCTCGCCACCGCCGCCCACCCTGCAAACCCTGCGGGACCTGCAACTGCGCCATGTGTGCACCTTCGCCTTTGAAAGCCTGTCGACCCTGATGCATGCACCGGTGCCGATCGACCTGCCCAGCGTCGAGCGTAAGGTGCTGCATGAGGGGCGTGGCGGCTATTGCTACGAGTTGAACCAGCTGTTTCTGGCGCTGTTGCTGGAACTGGGCTTTGATGCCCGTGGCATCACCGGGCGCGTTGTGATCGGCGGCCCACCGGACGCCCACACCGGGCGAACCCATCGCTTGAGCCTGGTGACCCTCGACGGCGTGCGCTATATCACCGATGTCGGTTTTGGCGGCATGGTGCCCAGCAGTCCGTTGCAACTGGACACCGAAGCGCCCCAGGCCACCGCTCATGAGCCTTATCGACTGACGCTCAATCAAGGCAGCTACACGCTATGGGCCCAGGTGGGCGAGGAGTGGCGCGGCCTGTACGTGTTCGACCTGCAAACCCAGGCCGACATCGACTATGAAATCGGCAACTGGTACGTCTCCACGCACCCTGGCTCACCGTTCGTAGGGCAGTTGAAAGCCGCGCTGCTTGCGCCCGGTAAACGTCATACCTTGGCCAACGCCCGCTATGCCCTTCATTATCTGGATCGACCCAGCGAAAAGCGCACGCTGGAGAGTGTCGATGAGTTACTGGGACTGTTGCGCGACACCTTCGGCATTCGGCTGCCGGAGCAGCCTCAACTTCGCGAAGCCGTTGAACACCTGATTCGCATGAATCCTGAAGAGTCTTGAGATAGAGCCTTCGCTGAATCGTTTTTCCTCCATTTTGGTGCAAATCCGTTCGAACTTTTTGCAAACGCCAAGGTTCGAACCGATTCCTGAATACTTTGCCCACCTTAAAATGGAGATGTAAAACGATGTCCAAACTATTCGGAAAATTCCTCAAGAACACCTCGTTGCTGGCCCTGGTGGCTGCGCCTGGCGTGGTGTTCGCAGCACCTTCCACTGACCCGATTTCCACGTTCGGGATCATGGGCAGCTACAACGACTTCAAACTTGAAGGCGGTAGCGAAAGCGACAAAGACCACATGCCCGAAGCCGGCCTGTTCTACAACTTCGGCAACAAGCTCACTGCCGAGTCGGGCTTTATCTACCAGGCCGGTATCGAAGCCAAGTACGGCGAAAAAAGCGATAACAAACTTAAGGAAGGCCAGGCCGACCTCGACCTCGGCTGGCGTGCCGCGCTGGATGCGCGCAATTTTGTCGACGTGATCGTGGGTGGTGGCTACAGCTGGACCCGCTACGAGCCGGACACCAATGGCTACGACATGAAGCTCACCAACAAGTCGCCGTTTGCCAAGGCCGCTTTGGGCTACAACCACCAGTTCGATGACATGACCCTGCGCGTTGAAGCCGGCGCCCGTCACACCATCGATGGCCGCGCCAAGCTCAAGGTCGACGGCGTTGGCAGCGACACCGTAGACCTCAAGGACCGCACCAACCCTTACGCCGAAGTCAGCCTGCTGATGAACCAGAAGGGCGACCTGCCAGTGATGGCGGGCCTGTACTACACCCGCACTGAGTACAAGCTCGATAACGATTCCTATGTGGCCGACAACACCAAGCTCAAGCGCGATGAGTATGGTTTCAAGGTGGGTATCGCGTTCTGACGCTGTCGCTCGGGCAAACCTCAAGCTGAACACAAACGCCTCGATGTGAATCGAGGCGTTTTTATATCCGTAGCTTTTGCGCCACGATAGGGGCAATGAGGGCCTGTGTATTGATGGCATGTAGGAGCGAGCTTGCTCGCGAAAAACTCACAGGCGCCGCGCTTATTCAGGAAGCACGCGTTATCGTTGACGTTTCTCGCGAGCAAGCTCGCTCCTACAGGGGGACGCATTCCAATTGTGGGAGCGGGCTTGCCCGCGAAGGCGATGGTGGATGCTCCGCCTCTCTAATACCTTACCCCTGAAACGCAAAACGGCGCCCAAAGGCGCCGTTCTTTTCACTGCATCAACCTAAGCGATCAAACGCCCAGCACCGCGTGCTGCACCAGGGTGAGCAACGGTTGCGGGTACACGCCCAGGAAGAACGCGAGCAGGGCGATCGCCAGCAGCATCACGCCACCGGCTTTCTGTTCCCAGTGCAGCTCGGCATCCACACGGCGCAGGTTTGGCTCGATCAGGTACAGGGTCACCATCACACGCAGGTAGTAGAACACGCCGATGGCGCTGCCCAGTACCAACGAGGCGACCAGCCACCATTCGTGGGCTTCGACACCGGTCGCGACGATGTAGAACTTGCCGATAAAGCCCGCCGTCAACGGAATACCGGCCAGGGACAGCATCATCACGGTGAGTACGGCGGTCAGGTACGGACGGCGCCAGAACAGGCCGCGGTATTCGTACAGGGCGTCGGCGTCACGGCCTTTGTACGGCGACGACATCAAGGTGATGACGCCGAACGCACCCAGGCTGGTGATCACGTAGGTGACCAGGTACACGCCGATGGCTTCTACAGCCAGGCCTTTGCTCGCCACCAAGGCGATCAGCAGGTAGCCGAAGTGGGCGATAGACGAGTAACCCAGCAGACGCTTGAGGTTGTTCTGGGTCAGGGCCAGCAGGTTACCGAACAGGATCGACGCAATGGCGATCACCGTCAGCACGTTGCTCAGCACGCCGGTGTTGGCGGCGGGGGAGATTTGGAACAGACGCACCATCACCGCAAACACGGCCACCTTGGACGCCGTGGCCAGGAACGCGGCCACCGGCGCTGGGGCGCCTTCGTACACGTCTGGGGTCCACAGATGGAACGGCACCAGCGACAGCTTGAACGCCAGGCCGATCAGCATCATCGCCAGGCCCAGTTGGGCAATCGGCGCCGGGCTGTTGGTGGCGGCCAGGGCGTGGCCGATACCGGTGAAGCTCAGGCTGCCGGCTTCGGCGTAGAGCAGGGCCATACCGAACAACAGGAACGCGGAACCTGCAGCCGACAGCACCATGTACTTGATGCCGGCTTCCAGGGAGCGCTTGTTGAAGAAGGCGTAGGCCACCAGGCCGTAGGTCGGGATCGACAGCAGTTCCAGGCCGATGAACAGGCCCGCCAGGTGCTGCGCGCTGACCAGCACGATACCGCCGGCCGCAGCCAGCAGGATCAGCAGGTACAGCTCTTCCTTGTTGCCCGGGTAGCCGGTGCCGCCTTCGCCGAGGTAGGCGTGGGCGAGGGTGACGCAGGCCAGGGTCGCCACCAGGATCAGGGCGATGTACAGCAACGCGAAGTCATCGACCATCATCAATGGCGTGACCGCCAGTGGCGCGACCTTGAGGGCCGGGATGATCGACAGCAGGGCCAGGTTCAACCCGGCGCAGGACAGCAGGAACGTTTGCGAGTGATTGCGGCGCCAGGCGATTGCCAGCATCACCACCACGATGGTGAGGCTGGTAATCAGCAGCGGCGCAAGCGCGATAAAGTGTTGGATCGTGAATTCCATAGCGCTCTTACCGGGCCGAAGCGAGTTGGGAGAAGGCGGTGCCGAACCACTGCTGCACGCCATGCATCGTTGCGGCAGAAGTGTCCAGGAACGGTTGCGGGTACACGCCGATGAAGATCAGCAATACCGCAAGGCCGAGCACCATGATCAGTTCGCGCGCATCCATCCCTTGCAGGACGGTGTCGGACTTGGCCGGGCCGAAATAGGCACGGTGGATCATGATCAGCGAGTAAACCGAACCGAACACCAGGCCGGACGTGGCGATGGCGCTGATCCACGGCGTCTGCACAAAGGCACCCATCAGGATCAGGAACTCGCCGATGAAGTTACCGGTACCCGGCAAGCCCAGCGACGCGGCGGCGAAGAACAGGCTGATCGCCGGCAGGTACGCGATGCGCGACCACACGCCACCCATTTCACGCATGTCACGGGTGTGCAGGCGCTCGTACAGCTGGCCACTCAGGATAAAGAGGGCAGCGGCCGAAACACCGTGGGCCAACATCTGGATCACCGCGCCTTGCAGCGCCAGTTGGCTGCCGGAGTAGATGCCGATCAGTACGAAACCCATGTGGGAAACGGACGAGAAGGCAATCAGACGCTTGATGTCGGTTTGCGCGAAGGCCAGGAACGCACCATAGAAGATCCCGATCAGACCCAGGGTCATGGCGATCGGCGCGAATTCGGCCGAAGCATTCGGGAACAGCGGCAGGGCGAAACGCAGCAGGCCGTAGGCAGCGGTCTTCAACAGGATACCGGCCAGGTCCACGGAGCCGGCAGTCGGCGCCTGGGCGTGGGCGTCAGGCAACCAGGAGTGGAACGGCACCACCGGCAGCTTCACCGCGAAGGCGATGAAGAAGCCCAGCATCAGCACGTACTCGGTGGTCAGCGACATCTTGGTTTTCAACAGGTCGGCGTAGTTGAAGGTAATCACGCCGGTGTTGTTAAAGTTGACAAGTACCAGGCCCAGGATCGCCACCAACATGATCAGGCCGGAAGCCTGGGTGAAGATGAAGAACTTGGTCGCCGCGTAGATCCGGGTTTTCTTGCCGTCCGAAGAACTGTGACCCCAGAGCGCGATGAGGAAGTACATCGGCACCAGCATCATTTCCCAGAAGAAGAAGAACATGAACAGGTCCAGCGCCAGGAACACGCCGACAACACCGCCCAGGATCCACATCAGGTTCAGGTGGAAGAAGCCCACGTGACGCTGGATCTCTTTCCAGGAGCAGAGTACCGAGAGGATACCCAGCAGGCCGGTCAGCAGGATCATCAACAGCGACAGGCCGTCGAGGGCCAGGTGTACGTTGATGCCGAAGCGCTGGATCCACACGTGCTTGAATTCAAGCGCGAAGGTGGGATCGACACCCGGTGCCGGAGCGAATGAATAGTCACCATGGGCCCACAGCCAGAGGCCGAGCGCGAGTTCCAGGGACATGGTCAGCAACGCAATCCAGCGGGGGAGGGTGGCGCCGAAGCGTTCACCCATCCAGCAGAGCAGGCCGCCGATAAAGGGGATCAGGATTAGCCAGGGCAGAATCATGACGGGCTCGTTTCCTTTCGCAAGTTCGCAAAGTACGCAGTGCACTTAAACATAGTCAGACCGCTACCACGACGATGGCGCCGATCACCAGAACGGCACCCGCCGCCATGGACGCTGCATACCAACGCAATTGGCCGGTCTCGCTGCGGCTCAGGGCGGTGTGACCGGCCTTGGCGGCACGCGGGATCAAACCGATGGTCTGGTCGAGCGGGTCTTTGCGCAGCACGTGGCTGATCGCAAGGTATGGTTTGACGAACAGTTTGTCGTAGATCCAATCGAAGCCCCAGGCCGCGAACCACCAGGCCGACAGGAAGCGACCAATGCCACTGTTGGCCACGGCGGTTACGAAGCGACGCTTGCCGAGGAACAGCAGGGCCGCCAGCAGTATACCGGCGATGGCGATGGCGCCCGAGGCGATTTCCAGGCTGTGCTGGGCTTCGCCGCCGGCATGGCCGACGCTTTGTGGCAGTACACCGTGCAGCGGCGGGGTGATCATCGCGCCGACGAACGTCGACAGTACGATCAGCACCGACAGTGGCAACCAGTGGGAGATGCCATGGCCTGCGTGCGCTTCGGTCTTGGCTTCACCGTGGAAGGTGATGAAGATCAGGCGGAAGGTGTACAGCGAGGTCATGAACGCACCCACCAGGCCTGCGTACAGCAGGTTCTGGTTACCGCTGGCGAAAGCTTCCCAGAGGATCTCGTCCTTGGAGTAGAAACCGGCGGTCACCAACGGCAGGGCGGCCAGGGCGGCACCACCGACGATGAAGCTGGCGTAGGCCAGTGGCAGTTTCTTCCACAGGCCGCCCATCTTGAAGATGTTCTGCTCGTGGTGGCAGGCCACGATCACCGCACCGGAGGCGAGGAACAGCAGGGCCTTGAAGAACGCGTGGGTCATCAGGTGGAAGATCGCCGCGTCCCAGGCGCCGACGCCCAGGGCCAGGAACATGTAGCCGATCTGGCTCATGGTCGAGTAGGCGAGGATACGCTTGATGTCGGTCTGCACCAGCGCGGCGAAGCCGGCCAGTACCAGGGTCACGCCGCCGACGATGCCCACCAGGTGCAGGATGTCCGGCGCCAGGGTGAACAGGCCGTGGGTACGGGCGATCAGGTAGACACCGGCGGTTACCATGGTGGCGGCGTGGATCAGTGCCGATACCGGGGTAGGGCCGGCCATCGCATCCGCCAGCCAGGTTTGCAGCGGCAGTTGCGCAGATTTACCCACGGCGCCGCCCAGCAGCATCAGGGTCGCCAGGGTGATCCAGAAGTCACCGACCTGGAATTTCTGCGGTGCCAGTACCAGCAGTTCCTGGATGTTCAGCGTGCCCACCTGTTGGAACAGGATGAACAGGCCGATGGCCATGAACACGTCGCCGATGCGGGTGACGATAAACGCCTTGAGTGCCGCGTTACCATTGTTGCGGTTGCTGTAGTAGAAACCGATCAACAGGTACGAGCACAGGCCCACGCCTTCCCAGCCGAAGTACAGGAACAACAGGTTATCGCCCAGCACTAGGAACAGCATGCTGGCGATAAACAGGTTGGTGTACGAGAAGAAGCGCGAGTAGCCCGCTTCACCGCGCATGTACCAGGACGCGAACAGGTGGATCAGGAAGCCCACACCCACCACCACGCCGAGCATGGTGATCGACAGGCCGTCGACGTAGAGGGCGAAGTTGGGCTTGAAGCCCTCAACCGCCATCCACTGCCACAGCACCAGGGTGTAGTGGCCGCCTTCGGGCGGTGCCACGTTGAATTGCCAGATGACGTAGGCGGCCACGATAGCCGACAGGCCGATGGAGCCCACGCCGATCAGGGCCGAGAGGTTTTCCGACCAGCGCCCGCGAGAGAACGACAGCAGCAGGAAACCGATCAGGGGGAATACGAAAGTCAGAAAGATCATGTTCATCCGCGCATCTCACTGGCAGCGTCGATATCAAGCGTGTGGAAGCGACGATACAGCTGCAGCAGGATCGCCAGGCCAATACTGGCTTCGGCGGCTGCCAGGCTGATCACCAGGATGAACATCACTTGCCCATCCGGCTGGCCCCAACGTGCGCCTGCCACGATGAACGCCAATGCCGCGGCGTTCATCATGATTTCCAGGCTCATCAACACGAACAGAATGTTACGGCGAACCATCAGGCCGACCAGGCCAAAGCAGAACAGGATGCCGGCGACCGCCAGACCATGCTCCAAAGGGATAGCAGGCATCGTCATTGCTCCTTGGCTTCGTTGCGGCCCAAGTGGAAGGCAGTGATGGCTGCGGCGAGCAGCAGCATCGAAGCCAGTTCGACCACCAGCAGGTACGGGCCGAACAGGCTGATGCCCACGGCTTTCGCGTCTACGGTGGTGTGGCCGATGGCCTGGCCGCTCTGGTGAGCGAACAGCACATACAGCAGTTCACCCAGCAGCAGGGCTGCGAGGACAACCGGGCCGAGCCAGATGCCGGGCTTGAGCCAGACGCGCTCCTGGGCGACCGAAGCCGGCCCCAGGTTGAGCATCATCACCACAAACACGAACAGCACCATGATGGCGCCGGCGTAGGCGATCACTTCCAGCACACCGGCGAACGGTGCGCCGAGGCTGAAAAAGGTCATGGCCACGGCGATCAGCGAAATGATCAGGTAGAGCAGGGCGTGCACGGGGTTAGTGTTGGTGATCACGCGAAGCGTGGACACCACTGCAATACCCGATGCGAAATAGAAAGCGAATTCCATCTTTCTTCCTTAAGGCAGCAAGCTCTTCACGTTGATCGGCTCGGCTTCGTTTTGTGCGGCGCCTTTTGGCTTACCGGCAACGGCCATACCTGCAACACGATAGAAGTTGTAATCAGGGTTTTTACCGGGACCAGAGATCAAAAGATCTTCTTTCTCGTACACCAGGTCCTGACGTTTGAACTCGGCCATCTCGAAATCCGGCGTCAGCTGGATCGCGGTGGTCGGGCAAGCTTCCTCGCAGAGGCCGCAGAAAATGCAGCGCGAGAAGTTGATGCGGAAGAAGTCCGGGTACCAGCGACCATCTTCGGTTTCAGCTTTCTGCAGGGAAATGCAACCCACCGGGCACGCCACGGCGCACAGGTTGCAGGCTACGCAACGCTCTTCGCCGTCGGGGTCGCGGGTCAGTACGATGCGGCCGCGATAGCGCGGCGGCAGGTACACCGCTTCTTCGGGGTATTGCAGGGTGTCGCGTTTGCGAAAGCCGTGACCGAACACCATCACCAGGCTTCGCAACTGGGTACCGGTACCCTTAACGATGTCGCCAATATATTTGAACATGGGTCAAATCCTCACTGAACCGCGGCAGCGGGCGTGTTCAACAACACGACGGCAGCCGTCACCAGCAAATTGATCAGGGTCAGCGGCAGGCAGAATCTCCAGCTGAAATCCATCACCTGGTCATAGCGTGGGCGCGGAATCGAGGCGCGCAGCAGGATGAACAGCATGATGAAGAACGCGGTCTTCAGGAAGAACCAGAAGAAGGCCAACTGCGGCAGGATGCCAAACGGACCGTGCCAGCCGCCGAAGAACAGCGTGACCAGCAGGGCCGAGATCAAGATGATGCCGATGTACTCACCGACGAAGAACATGCCCCACTTCATGCCGGCATATTCAATGTGGTAACCGTCGGCCAGTTCCTGTTCCGCTTCCGGCTGGTCGAAGGGGTGACGGTGAGTCACGGCCACGCCAGCGATGAAGAAGGTGCAGAAGCCGAAGAACTGCGGAATGATGAACCACAGGTTCTGTGCCTGGTACTCGACGATGTCGCGCATGTTGAACGAGCCAACCTGCACCACGATGCCCATCAGTGCCAACCCCATGAACACTTCATAGGATACGGTTTGCGCCGAGGCACGCAAGCTGCCCAGCAGGGCGAACTTGTTGTTGCTCGACCAACCGGCGAACAGCACCGCGTATACCGACAAACCGGCCATGGCGAAGAAGAACAGCAAGCCGATGTTCAGGTCCGCCACGCCCCAGGTCGGGGTGATCGGGATGATCGCAAACGCAATCAGCAAGGCGCTCATGGCGACCACCGGTGCCAGGGTGAAGATCACCTTGTCGGCAAACGGTGGGGTCCAGTCTTCCTTGAAGAACATTTTCAGCATGTCGGCAGCGATCTGGAACATGCCGAACGGGCCAACGCGGTTCGGACCGTAACGGTCCTGCCACCAGCCCAGCAGGCGACGTTCGACGAAGCTGAGCAGGGCGCCCGCGACGACCACGGCCAACAGGATCACGATGGCCTTGACCACCGAGATGATCACGTCAATTACTTCCGGCGTGAACCAAGTCATTGCGCTGCCTCCTGCAGACCGTCAACGGTTTTGCCGAAAATGGCAGGCGGAATACCGGCGATGCCTTTAGGCAGTGCAACCAGGCCGGCACCCAGCTCGTCATTGATACGCAGCGGCAGACGCAGGGTCTGGCCGGCCACGTTGAGGCTGAGCAGGGCACCGTCGTTGACGCCCAGGCGGTCGGCTTCGGACTTGGCCACGGACACGTAGGCGGCAGGAATGCGCTCTTGCACCGGCGCGGCCTTGGAAGAGGTTTCTTCGCTGCCGAACAGGTGGAAGAACGGCACGACCTGCCAGGTGCCCGGCGCCGGGTTGAACGGACGCGGTACCGCAGCGAACCAGTTCAGCGAGTCACCGCTGGTTTCGATCAGGCGGGTGCCCGGGTCGCCAGCGCGGATGTGACCACCGACTTCGTCCTGGAACTTGTTCCAGGCCTGCGGCGAGTTCCAGCCCGGCGACCAGGCAAATGGCACCTGCTGACGCGGTTCGGCCGAACCCGAGTAACCTTCCATGGAGAAGGCGAACGCGGTGTCGTTGTCCTGCGGGGTACGCGGTTCGTGCACGCTGATGTCAGCACGCATGGCGGTACGACCGGAGTAACGCAACGGTTCGCGGGCCAGTTTCAGGCCTTTGATACGGAACGCAGCGGACGGCGCGGCATCGACGATACGAGCCAGTTGCGGCGCGCTGGCAGCGGTGGCAGCGGTGACGTGGTCGAGCTGGGTCCAGTCGATCGGCTGGTTCAGCAGGGTGGCGCGTAGGGCATGCAGCCAGCGCCAGCCTTCGTGCACCAGGATGCTGGCGTCCATGTACTTGGGATCGAACACCTGGAAGAAGCGCTGGGCGCGGCCTTCCTGGCTGACCAGGGTACCGTCGCCTTCGGCGAAGGTGGCGGCTGGCAGCACCAGGTCGGCGCGGTCGCTGGTGGCGGTCTTCTGGTGGTCGGCGACGATCAGCACCTTGGCGGCGTTGAGCGCAGCGTCAACCTTGGCCGCAGCGGTGCGGGTGTACAGGTCGTTTTCCAGTACCACGATGGCATCGGCGTTGCCGTCGATCACGGCTTGCAGCGCAGCGTCCACGGACTCGCCACCGAGCATGGCCAGGCCCAGGCTGTTGGCTTCCGGCACTACCAGGCTGATGGAGCCGTTTTTGTCGCGCAGCTTCAGGGCCTTGGCGATGTTGGCGGCGGCTTCGATCAGCGCCTTGGAACCCAACGAGGTGCCTGCGATGATCAATGGGCGTTTGGCGGCCAGCAGGGCGTCGGCAATGCGCTGGGCCAGTTCCACGGCTTCAGTGTCCAGGCCTTCAACCGCAGGTGCGCTGGCGTCGAGGGCGTGGGCCACGGCGAAACCGAGGCGGGCCAGGTCGTCCGGCGCGGCGTGCACGCATTCTTCGGCGATGTCGTCGAGCTTGGTTTCAGCCAGGGAAGCGATAAACAGCGGGTTCAGCGCGTGCTGGCCGATGTTCTTCACGGCGGCGTCGAGCCAAGGCTGCACGCGCATGGCGTCGGCCATTTCTTCGGCTTTGCCTTTGACCGATTGACGCAGCGACAGCGCGATACGCGCGGCGGTCTGGGTCAGGTCTTCACCGAGCACGAAGATCGCATCGTGGTCTTCGATGTCGCGCATGTTCGGCACGGGCAGCGGGCTGTCGTTCAGCACTTGCAGGACCAGGCGAATACGCTCCAGCTCGCCGGCTTCGATGCCGCTGTAGAAGTGCTCGGCACCCACCAGCTCGCGCAACGCATAGTTGCTTTCGAGGCTGGCGCGTGGCGAACCGATACCCACGATAGTGCGCCCGCGCAGCAGGTCGGCGGCTTTATCCAGCGCGGCGTCCAGGCTCAGCTTGGCGCCATCGGCCAGCAGGGGCTGGCGTGGGCGGTCTTCGCGGTTGACGTAGCCATAGCCGAAACGGCCACGGTCGCACAGGAAGTACTGGTTGACCGAACCGTTGAAGCGGTTTTCGATACGACGCAGTTCACCGTAGCGCTCGCCCGGGGAGATGTTGCAACCGCTGGAGCAGCCATGGCAGATGCTCGGCGCAAATTGCATGTCCCACTTACGGTTGTAGCGCTCGGAGTGGGTCTTGTCGGTGAACACACCGGTGGGGCAGACCTCGGTGAGGTTGCCGGAGAACTCGCTCTCCAGTACGCCGTCTTCAACGCGACCGAAGTACACGTTGTCGTGGGCGCCGAATACACCCAGGTCGGTGCCGCCGGCGTAGTCTTTATAAAAGCGCACGCAGCGGTAGCAGGCGATGCAGCGGTTCATTTCGTGGGAAATGAACGGGCCGAGGTCCTGGTTCTGGTGGGTACGCTTGGTGAAGCGATAACGGCGCTCGTTGTGGCCGGTCATCACCGTCATGTCTTGCAGGTGGCAGTGACCGCCTTCCTCACAGACCGGGCAGTCGTGGGGGTGGTTGGTCATCAGCCATTCGACAACGCTGGCGCGGAACGCCTTGGATTCTTCATCGTCGATGGAGATCCAGGTGTTGTCGGTGGCTGGGGTCATGCAGGACATGACGATACGACCACGGGTGTCGTTCTCGTCGGTGTATTGCTTGACCGCACACTGGCGACAGGCACCGACGCTACCAAGCGCGGGGTGCCAGCAGAAATACGGGATGTCGAGGCCGAGTGACAGAC
The DNA here is from genome assembly GCF_014268375.2 of Pseudomonas salmasensis. Lineage (NCBI taxonomy): Bacteria > Pseudomonadati > Pseudomonadota > Gammaproteobacteria > Pseudomonadales > Pseudomonadaceae > Pseudomonas > Pseudomonas salmasensis. The sequence continues at coordinate 1,069,197 of NZ_CP077083.1, read as the reverse complement.
ACGCCTGTAACAGGTTGTCTGCCCCATCGACTTCGAGCGCTTTGCCGTCTACGTGGATAGTGGCCATGGTTCAAAGTTCTTCGTTGGCCCGTTGTCAGCGGGCGTGGCTAATGGAATCTTGTTATTCATGTGCATCTACACAGCCTTGAAGGCGTCAGCACATGAGCAGGCGAAGGGCACGGACCCTTCGCCTGTTTAAGCGTTATGCGCCGACTACGATCGGCTTCGCCAGAGGCGGGACGGCGGCGCTGGTGGGCGCGATGCCGGCTTCGAACTCCGAGCGGAAGTATTTGATTGCGCTGCCCAATGGCTCCACGGCGCCCGGTGCGTGAGCACAGAAGGTCTTGCCTGGGCCGAGGAAACCGACCAGGCCCAGCAGGGTTTCGATATCACCCTCGCGGCCTTCGCCGTTTTCCAGGGCCATCAGCAGCTTGACGCTCCACGGCAAACCGTCACGGCAGGGGGTGCAGAAGCCGCAGGATTCACGGGCAAAGAACTGCTCCATGTTGCGCAGCAGCGAGACCATGTTCACGGTGTTGTCGACCGCCATTGCCAGGCCGGTACCCATCCGGGTGCCCACCTTGCCGATGCCGCCGGCATACATTTGTGCGTCCAGGTGCTCAGGAAGCAGGAAACCGGTGCCGGCGCCGCCTGGCTGCCAGGCTTTCAAGGTGTAGCCGTCGCGCATGCCGCCGGCGTAGTCCTCGAACAGCTCGCGAGCGGTCACGCCGAACGGCAGCTCCCACAGGCCAGGGTTCTTGACCTTGCCGGAGAAGCCCATGAGCTTGGTGCCCATGTCTTCGCTGCCTTCGCGCGCCAAGGATTTGTACCAGTCCACGCCGTCGGCGATGATCGCCGGCACGTTGCACAGGGTCTCGACGTTGTTCACGCAGGTCGGCTTGCCCCACACGCCCACGGCGGCAGGGAAGGGCGGCTTGGAGCGCGGGTTGGCGCGGCGGCCTTCGAGGGAGTTGATCAGTGCGGTTTCTTCACCGCAGATATAACGCCCGGCGCCGGTGTGCACGAACAGTTCGAAGTCGAAACCGGAACCGAGGATGTTCTTGCCCAGTAGGCCTGCGGCCTTGGCTTCTTCCACGGCGCGGTTCAGGTGCTTGGCGGCGGTGGTGTACTCGCCACGCAGGAAGATGTAGCCGCGGTAGGTCTTGAGCGCACGGGCACTGATCAGCATGCCTTCGATCAGCAGATGGGGCAGTTGCTCCATCAGCATGCGGTCTTTCCAGGTGTTGGGCTCCATTTCATCCGCGTTGCACAGCAGGTAGCGGATGTTGATGGATTCGTCTTTGGGCATCAGGCCCCACTTCACGCCGGTGGGGAAGCCCGCACCGCCGCGGCCCTTGAGGCCGGCGTCCTTCACGGTCTGGACGATATCGTCCTGGGCCATGTCGGCGAAGGCTTTGCGCGCAGCCGCGTAACCGTTCTTGGCCTGGTACTCGTCGAGCCATACCGGCTCGCCGTCGTCACGCAGGCGCCAGGTGAGGGGGTGAGTCTCGGCCGAACGCTTGATCAGGTTGGCCGGGCCGAAGGAAGTCAGGGTCATGGGTAGCCCTCGAGCAATTGGGTAACGCCAGCGGGCTGTACGTCACCGAATGTGTCGTCGTCGATCATCAACGCCGGCGCCTTGTCGCAGTTGCCCAGGCAGCACACCGGCAGCAGCGTGAAGCGGCCGTCCGGGGTGGTCTGGCCGAGGCCGATGCCCAGCTTGTTCTGGATCTCGCTGACCACGGACTCATGGCCGCCGATATAGCAGACCATGCTGTCGCACACGCGAATGATGTGGCGGCCTACCGGCTGGCGGAAGATCTGGCTGTAGAACGTGGCCACGCCTTCAACGTCGCTGGCGGGGATACCGAGGATCTCGCCGATGGCGTAGAGGGCGCCGTCGGGCACCCAGCCACGTTCCTTCTGAACGATCTTCAAGGCTTCGATAGACGCCGCGCGCGGGTCTTCGTAGTGATGCAGCTCGTGCTCGATGGCCGAGCGCTCGGTTTCACTCAAGGTGAAACGGTCTGTCTGGATAAGCGTGCTGTTCATGCTTAGCGGTCCACGTCGGCCATAACGAAATCGATACTACCCAGGTACGCAATCAAGTCCGCGACCATCTCGCCTTTGATCACCGAAGGGATCTGCTGCAAGTGGGCAAAGCTTGGGGTACGAATCCGGGTGCGGTAGCTCATGGTGCCGCCATCGCTCGTCAGGTAATAACTGTTGATACCCTTGGTCGCTTCGATCATCTGGAAGGATTCGTTGGCCGGCATGACCGGGCCCCACGAAACCTGCAGGAAGTGCGTGATCAGGGTTTCGATGTGCTGCAGCGTGCGCTCTTTTGGCGGCGGCGTGGTCAGCGGGTGATCCGCCTTGTACGGGCCGGCCGGCATGTTGCGCATGCACTGCTCGATGATCTTCAGGCTCTGGCGCATTTCTTCGACGCGCACGATGCAACGGTCGTAGGCATCGCCATTGGCCGCCAGCGGTACTTCGAACTCGAAGTTCTCGTAGCCGGAGTACGGGCGCGCTTTACGCAGGTCGAAGTCGCAACCGGTGGAACGCAGGCCGGCACCGGTGACGCCCCATTCCAGGGCCTCTTTGGTGTTGTACTGCGCGACGCCGATGGTGCGGCCTTTGAGGATGCTGTTGTCCAGGGCGGCTTTCTGGTACTCGTCCAGACGCTTGGGCATCCAGTCGATGAATTCCTTGACCAGGCGCTCCCAACCGTTCGGCAGGTCGTGGGCCACGCCGCCGATGCGGTACCAGGCCGGGTGCAGGCGGAAACCGGTGATGGCTTCGATGACTTTGTAGGCGCGCTGACGGTCGGTGAAGGTGAAGAACACCGGGGTCATGGCGCCGACGTCCTGGATATAGGTGCCCAGGAACAGCAGGTGGCTGGTGATGCGGAAGAACTCGGCCATCATGATGCGGATGGTGTCGACGCGGTCTGGCACCTTGATACCGGCCAGCTTCTCGACCGAGAGCACGTACGGCAGGTTGTTCATCACGCCGCCGAGGTAGTCGATACGGTCGGTGTACGGGATGAAGCTGTGCCAGGACTGACGCTCGGCCATCTTCTCGGCACCACGGTGGTGGTAGCCGATGTCCGGGACGCAGTCGACGATTTCTTCGCCGTCCAGTTGCAGGATGATACGGAAGGCACCGTGGGCCGAAGGGTGGTTCGGGCCCAGGTTGAGGAACATGTAGTCCTCGTTGGTGCCGGAGCGCTTCATGCCCCAGTCTTCGGGGCGGAAGCGCGCGGCTTCTTCTTCCAGTTGCTGCTTGGCCAGGTTGAGGCTGAACGGGTCGAATTCGGTGGCGCGGGCAGGGAAGTCCTTGCGCAGCGGGTGACCTTCCCAGGTTGGCGGCATCATGATGCGCGTCAGGTGCGGGTGGCCGGGGAAGTCGATACCGAACATGTCCCAGACTTCACGCTCGTACCAACTGGCGTTCGGCCAGATACCGGTCACGGTCGGGATGCTCAGGTCGCTCTCGCTCAGGGCAACCTTGATCATCACGTCGCTGTTACGTTCCAGCGACATCAGGTGGTAGAACACGGTGAAATCGGCGCCGCTCGGCAGCCCCTGGCGCTTGGTGCGCAGACGCTCGTCCACGCCATGCAGGTCATAGAGCATGACGTACGGCTTGGGCAGGTTGCGCAGGAAGGTCAGGACTTCGACGAGCCTGGCACGCGCCACCCACAGCACCGGCATACCGGTGCGTGTGGCCTGGGCGGTGAAGGCGTCAGGGCCAAAACGGTTATTGAGTTCGACAACCACATCCTGGTCGTCTGCCTTATAAGGCGGGATGTACAGAGCACTGCCTGTAGTCATGGTTTTTTATCGCTTTCGGTCAACGTAAAGAATGAAGCCAGGTTTTCGTTCTATAAAAGAAGCGGGCTGGATCAGACTTCGTCGGGGCTGCGCAGGTTGGTGACTGCGATTCGCTGTTCGCGGCGCTGTTCCTTTTGAGACGGCATCTCGGCGCGATAAACGCCTTGATCACCGACCACCCAGGACAGTGGGCGACGCTCCTTGCCAATAGATTCCTGCAACAGCATCAGGCCTTGAAGGAATGCTTCGGGACGGGGCGGGCAGCCAGGCACGTAGACGTCCACGGGCAGGAACTTGTCCACCCCTTGAACGACCGAGTAGATGTCGTACATGCCACCGGAGTTGGCGCACGAACCCATGGAGATAACCCATTTTGGTTCGAGCATTTGCTCATAGAGACGCTGGATGATCGGCGCCATCTTGATGAAGCAGGTACCGGCGATAACCATGAAATCCGCCTGGCGCGGCGAGGCCCGGATAACTTCGGCGCCAAAGCGCGCGATGTCGTGGGGCGCCGTGAAGGCGGTGGTCATTTCCACGTAGCAGCACGAAAGGCCGAAGTTGTACGGCCACAGGGAGTTTTTACGCCCCCAGTTGACCGCGCCACTCAGCACGTCTTCCAGCTTGCCCATGTAGATGTTTTTGTGGACTTGGTCTTCTAACGGGTCGGAAACGGTTTCCCGCTCGCCGATGGGGTACTGCTCGTTAGGAGCATCCGGGTCGATCCTGGTGAGATTGTATTGCATTGCCAAAGCCTCATTGTTTCAGCTTCGCTTGCCGCTTGCGACGAGCTTCCGGAGCCCAGTCAAGGGCGCCCACTCGGAACAGGTAGACAAGACCTGCCAACAGAATTGCTATGAAAACGAGAGCTTCGACGAATCCGGTCCAGCCGCTTTCGCGGACGGACACAGACCATGCAAAGAGAAAGAGGGCTTCGATATCGAAGATCACGAAGAGCATCGCGACCAGATAGAATTTGGCTGAGAGCCGCAAGCGGGCGCCACCTGTAGGTAGCATGCCGGATTCGAACGGTTCGTTTTTGCTGCGGCCCCAGGCTTTTGACCCGAGGAGGCTGGACACACCGAGCATGAAGGCGCAAAGGCCTACAACACCGAGGAGGAAAATGGCAAAGCCCCAGTTGTGGGCCATGAGTCCTGTCGCGTCGGTCATGCTGGAAATCCTTAACAGAGAGCAAAGGTCTCTGAGCTCGAAAAAGTAACGATGCAGTGACGATATGTCGCACTGCAATCAATCGCGGTGATTTTATGGCTAAACACCGGGCAAGTAAAATTCCCAGGGCGAAATTATTCGGTGGAATAAGCACATAGTGCACCTTCTTGGGGCTGTAGCCCTTGTGGTGTGGGCATTAGCGGGCTTTTCATCAATTATGTTTTGTTTAAGCTGTAACGAAGTTTTCAGGCGCCAAATGATAATGAATATTGTTTGCGGGGGGTGTAAGCGAGTGTTTCTCATGTGGCGCGGGAAGTTACCGTTACTTGCTTGAGTGTCGCTTAGTTGTCGCAACGGTCCTTTTAACCGATTGGGCCTGTGCGGATACCGCTCTGGATCAATGTTTTGCGCAAAAACCCAGCTCATACGCGCGCTCTCTGTAGGAGCGAGCTTGCTCGCGAAAATCGTCAACGATAACGCGGGTAATCAGCCAGCCAGCGGTGCTCTCAGGTTTTTCGCGAGCAAGCTCGCTCCTACAGGGGGGCTATGAGCCTTTTTTTGAGGCAAAAAAAACGCCCCGAACCAGTCGGGGCGTGATTGTTGCGCGGCACTGCGGTTAGGTCTTCCGTGGGGCCGCAGTGGCCGTGTACGCGGTACTTAGTGGAACTGCTCTTCTTCGGTCGAACCGGTCAGCGCGGTCACGGACGAGGTGCCGCCCTGGATCACGGTGGTCATGTCGTCGAAGTAGCCGGTGCCCACTTCCTGCTGGTGCGCCACGAAGGTGTAGCCTTTGGCGGCGTCAGCGAATTCCTGCTCCTGCAGCTTCACGTAGGCAGTCATGTCGTTGCGGGCGTAGTCGTGCGCCAGGTTGAACATGCTGTGCCACATGTTGTGGATACCCGCCAGGGTGATGAACTGGTGCTTGTAGCCCATGGCCGACAGTTCGCGCTGGAACTTGGCGATGGTCGCGTCGTCCAGGTTCTTCTTCCAGTTGAAGGAAGGCGAGCAGTTGTAGGACAGCAGTTGGTCCGGGTATTCCTTCTTGATCGCTTCGGCAAAGCGGCGTGCTTCGTCCAGGTCTGGCTTGGCGGTTTCGCACCAGATCAGGTCGGCGTACGGCGCGTAGGCCAGGCCACGGGCGATGGCCTGATCGAGGCCGGCGCGCACTTTATAGAAGCCCTCCTGGGTACGTTCGCCAGTGACGAACGGCTGGTCGTACGGGTCGCAGTCCGACGTCAGCAGGTCTGCTGCGTTGGCGTCGGTACGGGCCAGGATGATGGTCGGCGTACCGGCCACGTCAGCAGCCAGGCGAGCGGCGGTCAGCTTCTGTACGGCTTCCTGGGTCGGTACCAGTACCTTGCCGCCCATGTGGCCGCATTTTTTCACCGAGGCCAGTTGGTCTTCGAAGTGCACGCCGGCAGCGCCTGCCTCGATCATGCTCTTCATCAGTTCGTAGGCGTTGAGTACGCCACCGAAACCGGCTTCGGCGTCGGCCACGATTGGCGCGAAGTAGTCGATGTAGCCTTCATCGCCCGGGTTCTTGCCGGCTTTCCACTGGATCTGGTCGGCGCGACGGAACGAGTTGTTGATGCGCTTGACCACGGTTGGTACCGAGTCCACCGGGTACAGCGATTGGTCGGGGTACATGGATTCAGCGGAGTTGTTGTCCGCTGCCACTTGCCAGCCGGACAGGTAGATCGCCTGGATACCGGCTTTTACCTGCTGGACTGCCTGGCCGCCAGTGAGGGCGCCCATGCAGTTGACGAAATCTTTGTCGGGACGGAAAGAAGGCTTGGCACCTTGGGTGACCAGGTTCCACAGCTTCTCGGCGCCGAGTTTTGCAAAGGTGTGCTCAGGTTGGACCGAGCCACGCAGGCGGACGACGTCAGCAGCGGAATAAGCGCGGGTTACGCCTTTCCAGCGTGGGTTTTCAGCCCAATCTTTTTCAAGGGCTGCAATTTGCTGTTCGCGTGTCAGTGCCATGGGGAAAAACCTCGTCGCGTCTTGTTTGAAGTATCCGTTTGCCAGCCCGGCATTCGTTGCCTGGGTAGGGTTGCTCGCTGACCAGAAGCTTTGGTGTTCAAGTCAAATCTGACGGAGGTAGGCGACGGGATGAACGATGGGGCTCAAAGGGGGAGTTGAGCAGGTAAGGGCAAACTGCGAACGGTCTTCGGGCGTCGTGGGCCTTTGTACGATCCATCAGTGTGTAGCCGGGTTACCTGGTTAGCTTCCGTCCCTCGGGACAACTTCGTTCCAGTCGCAACCAACGTCAAACACACCTTGTGGGTGGTACAGACACGAATCGGCTCAGGTGGGTAGCTTAGAGCGGCGATCCGAAGGCCCTAGCCAGGGCCTCTGATTAGCGGGAGCGAGGCCATCATGCCCATGCTTTTTTGGCTCGTCAAATGTTTTGTAGTGCTTTTTTTCAAGCACTACATCTTTAGTCTAATGCGACTTGCCAGTCAGTTTTCGGTGCTTCAGTTCAGGGTGTCGACCTTGACCCGTAAAGTCAGGTCATCGCGGCCCTGAGTAGAGTAGCTGCGGGTTGTAGAGGATTTGTCCGCCTGGGTTTCACGATTGATGCCGGCCAGGGGGATCCACTCACCCAGGCGGCCGCTGACGGTTGTGTCGGTGCTTTGCACGTTCACTACATCGGGACGTTCCTGGCTCATCCGGTCACGGTTGGTACTGATAGCCAGGTGCACGGTCTCGCCAGTGACGCTGGCGGTCACGTAAAAGCCCTGGGTGACGTTGCGATACTGGGTCTGGTTCTGCAGGCGGCCATAGCTGTCCTGCTGCGTGGTGGTCAGCGGCACGCTCTGGCCGACCTGGATCAGCGCGGGTACGCCTTCGCTGGCCTGGATCTGCTGCACGCCGCCGTCGCGGCTGGCAGTGCCGTAGCTGATGATGCGGGTCTGGCTGTCACCGCTGTTCTGCTGGTTGTTCTCGTTGGTGTCGACGGTGATCAGCAAGCGTTTGGCCGGTGTGTCCAATTGGCCGAGCAGTGCGCGCAAGCCCTCGATTTTGGCGGGCTCGGCGTTAACGATAAGCTGGTTGCCGTAGGCGCTGACGGTGCCGTCCTTGCCGATGAAGTTTTGCGCGACCGGCAACAGGTCGGTGCTGGTGCGGTTGTTCAGGTTGACGACTTCGGTGGCGGCCATGGCGCAAGCGCTGACGGTCATCAGGAGGGCGGTGAGCAGGGTGCGTAGGGACATGTCCGTTATCTCTGCGAGTCATTTGCTTGATAGTGCCAGTTTGTCGGCCTGGCAGGGTGCAAGTTGAATCGTAGACGGCAAAATGCCCTGGCATGGCAGGGCATTAGGGTGTTGCTGAAATAGCTATCGCAGGCAACCCAGCTCCCACACTTGGAATGCATTCACATGTGGGAGCTGGCTTGCCTGCGATAAAGGCGACGCGGTCTCAAATCAGCTATCGCGCACCATATCCACATGCGGAATCCCGACTTCAAGAAACTCATCGCTGACAATCTTGAAACCCAGTCGCTCATAGAACGGCGCCGCATACACCTGCGCACTCAGGAACTGCCGGGTCTGGCCACGTTGCTCGGCCACGCCAATCACTGTTTCCATCAGCTTGTCGCCGACTTTCAGCCCGCGCCAGTCCTTGAGCACCGATACGCGACCAATCTCGCCGCTGGGCAGCAGTCGAGCAGTGCCAATCGGGAAATCGCCTTCGAATGCCAGAAAATGCACCGCATCGGCATCGTCCGCGTCCCACTCCAGTTCAGGCGGGACCGATTGTTCAGCGATAAATACCGCTTCACGAATGCGCCGAATCTCGTCGATATCCTTTCGCCAGTCCGCGACACTTACGTGAATTTTATTCATCCGCAAACCCCAGGCTGCCTTGCTTGACCAGTTCGCACAGCAGGTCGCGACCGTCTTCGTCGGCCAGCCACTCGCCCAGGTTTTCGCTGTGCAGTGCATCGGCCGAGCACACCAGCTTCAGCAGTTCACGCAGTTTGCCTGGCAGGTAACGGCTCTGGCCGCTGGCGAACAGCAGTACGTCGTCGTCCACTTCGGACCAGGCCAGGCGTGCGCTTGGGTTGCGCACCAGGATCGCGCCGTCTTGCAGGCTGTTGATGAAGTCTTCTTCGCCCAACTCTTCGCCGGCCACCAGTTCCGGGTAGCGTGGCTCGGTCATGAACTGGCCGAACCAGGTCAACAGCATGCGCTCATCGCTCATGTGCTCGGCGAGCAGGCCCTTGAGGCGGTCCAGTGCGTCGCCCTGGATCTGGTGCGGGTCGCTGACCGGCTGGGCGTCGGCGTCGGTGTAGCGCTCTTCGTCGGTCAGGTACTGGCTGAGGAAGTCGGTGAAGTGGGTCAGCACTTCAGCGGCGCTCGGCGCGCGGAAGCCCACGGAATAGGTCATGCAGTCATCTTCGGCAATGCCGAAATGGGCCAGGCGTGGCGGCAGGTAGAGCATGTCGCCCGGTTCCAGTACCCATTCGGCGCTTTCTTCGAATTCGGCGAGGATGCGCAGGTCGGCGTGTTGCAGCAACGGGCTTTCGGAGTTGCACATCTGGCCGATCTTCCAGTTGCGCTTGCCTTGGGCTTGCAGCAGGAACACATCGTAGTTATCGAAATGCGGGCCGACGCTGCCACCCGGCGCGGCGAAGCTGATCATCACATCATCGATACGCCAGCTCGGCAGGAAGCGGAAGTGCTCCAGCAGCTCGGCCACTTCCGGCACGAACTGGTCGACCGCCTGCACCAGCAGGGTCCACTCACGCTCGGGCAGGGTGCTGAAAGCGTCTTCGGCGAACGGGCCGCGGCGCAGTTCCCACGGGCGCTCGCCGTGTTCGATCACCAGGCGCGACTCGACTTCTTCTTCCAGGGCCAGGCCTGCCAGTTCGTCGGCGTCGATCGGGCTTTCGAAGTCAGGGATGGCCTGGCGGATCAGCAGCGGTTTTTTCTGCCAGTAGTCGCGCAGGAATTCCCGTGCCGTGATGCCGCCCAGAAGTTGAAGAGGGATATCAGGATTCATGTGTAACCTATTGAAAAAAAGCACTTTTAAGACAGGAATAAAAACGCCCGGCGCGGCCGGGCGTCTCAAAGGAGCTTGCTTGGATCAGATGCGCTTGGCTTGCTCTACAGCGTTGCCGATGTAGTTGGCCGGGGTGAGCAGTTTCAGCTCGGCCTTGGCCGCAGCTGGCATGTCCAGGCCGTCGATGAAAGTTTGCAGCGCTTCGGGGCTGATGCCCTTGCCGCGCGTCAATTCTTTCAGCTTCTCGTAGGGGTTTTCGATGTTGTAGCGGCGCATCACGGTCTGGATCGGCTCGGCCAGTACTTCCCAGCACGCGTCCAGGTCAGCGGCAATCTTCTGCTCGTTGAGCTCCAGCTTGCTGATGCCTTTGAGGCTGGCTTCGTACGCGATCACGCTGTGGGCAAAGCCCACGCCGAGGTTGCGCAGTACAGTGGAGTCGGTCAGGTCGCGCTGCCAGCGAGAGATCGGCAACTTGCTGGCCAGGTGCTGGAACAGGGCGTTGGCGATACCCAGGTTGCCTTCGGAGTTTTCGAAGTCGATCGGGTTGACCTTGTGCGGCATGGTCGACGAACCGATTTCGCCGGCAATGGTGCGCTGCTTGAAGTAGCCCAGGGAGATGTAACCCCAGATATCGCGATCGAAATCGATCAGGATGGTGTTGAAGCGTGCAATCGCGTCGAACAGCTCGGCGATGTAGTCGTGCGGTTCGATCTGCGTGGTGTAGGGGTTGAAGCCCAGGCCCAGCTCGTCTTCGATGAAGGCGCGGGCGTTGGCTTCCCAGTCGATCTCAGGATAGGCCGACAGGTGGGCGTTGTAGTTGCCTACGGCGCCGTTGATCTTGCCCAGCAATGGCACGGCGGCGACTTGGGCGATCTGGCGCTCCAGGCGGTACACCACGTTGGCCAGTTCTTTGCCCAGGGTGGTTGGCGAGGCCGGCTGGCCATGGGTGCGCGACAGCATCGGCACGCCAGCGAAACGGATCGCCAGCTCGCGGATGGCTTCGGCAGTCTGGCGCATCAGTGGCAGCATCACGTCATCACGGCCTTCGCGCAGCATCAGGGCGTGGGACAGGTTGTTGATGTCCTCGCTGGTGCAGGCAAAGTGGATGAACTCGCTGACCTGGGCCAGCTCCGGCAACTGAGCCGCTTGCTCTTTGAGCAGGTATTCGATGGCTTTGACGTCGTGGTTGGTGGTGCGCTCGATCTCTTTCACACGCTCGGCGTGCTCCAGGGAGAAGTTTTCCGCCAAGGTGTTCAATACAGCGTTGGCCTCGGCGGAAAACGCCGGCACTTCGCTGATGGCAGCGTGAGCGGCCAGGCGCTGGAGCCAGCGCACTTCAACCAGGACACGGGCACGGATCAGGCCGTACTCGCTGAAAATAGGGCGCAGGGCCTGGGTTTTGCCGGCGTAGCGGCCGTCAACAGGGGAAACCGCAGTGAGCGAAGAGAGCTGCATGGGGTGTTCTCGGACAGTCGGGCAACGAAATGGGGCGCGTATCATACATGAAAAAATCCGCCGGTCCGTCGCCAACTGACCGGCGTATTACGCGTAATGGCTTGAAAACAGCCTGCTGGTGCGACTTATTCGTTGCGCATCAACGGGTAAAGCTCTTTGAGCAATTTGCGCCGGCTGATCACCAACTGCCAGCGATGACCGCCCAGCTGGCGCCACAAGCGTGCCGAACGAATACCGGCCAGCAGCAATGCGCGGATTTTCGACGCGTTGTTGGGTTGTTGCAGGTTGCGCATATCGCCGTGCACCTGGATGCGCTGGCGCAGGGTGCTCAAGGTGTCCTGGTACAGCGCACCACAGGCTGCGATCACGTTTTCGTGGGCAGGGCCGAAGTGTTCTACCTGGGACTGGATCTGCGGCAGGCGCTTGCCGATGGTGTCCAGCAGGTCGTCGCGCTTGGCCAACTGGCGCTCAAGGCCAAGCATCGACAGGGCGTAGCGCAACGGCTCGCGCTGCAAGGTGCTGGGGTCGCGCTCCAGGGCGCCGATCAGGGCGCGATAGCCTTCACGCAGGGCCAGGTCGTCGCCGCCGTAAACCTCAAGGGTGTCCTTGGGGTCGCGGATCAGCAGGCTGCCGAGCATGCAGGTCAGGCCGGCTTCGGTGACCTGGCCGGTCTTGGCGATCTTGTCCACCAGTACCGCAGCGAGAAACACACCGCCAAGGGCCGTCAATTGCTCCTGGGTCGGGCTCATGCCGGGTTGCTCCAGGCTTGCGCGACTTCAATCACGCCGCCGCCCAGGCAGATTTCACCGTCATAGAACACCACGGACTGGCCAGGGGTGACCGCGCGTTGCGGGTCATCGAAGGTGGCGCGGTAACCGGTGGCGGTCTTTTCCAGGGTGCAGGGCTGGTCGCTCTGGCGATAACGCACTTTGGCGGTCAAGCGGCGCGGGGTGCTCAAGTCGATAGGGTTGACCCAGTAGATCTCGGAAGCGAGCAGGGCGCCGGAGAACAGCAGCGGGTGCTCATTGCCTTGGCCGACCACCAGCACGTTGTTTTCCAGGTCTTTGACCAGCACGTACCACGGCTCTTCACCTGCGTCCTTCAGGCCGCCAATGCCCAGGCCCTGGCGCTGGCCGATGGTGTGGTACATCAGGCCATGGTGGCGGCCGATCACTTCACCGTCGGTGGTCTTGATCTCGCCCGGTTGCGCGGGCAGGTATTGCTTGAGGAAATCGCTGAAGCGACGCTCGCCGATAAAGCAGATGCCGGTGGAATCTTTCTTCTTGGCGGTGGCCAGGCCATGTTTCTCGGCGATCTTGCGCACTTCGGGCTTTTCCAGCTCGCCGACCGGGAACAGGGTCTTGGCGATCTGTTCGCCGCCCACGGCGTGCAGGAAGTAGCTCTGGTCCTTGTTCGGGTCCAGGCCCTTGAGCAATTCGGTGCGGCCATCGATATCGCGGCGGCGCACGTAGTGGCCGGTAGCTATCAGGTCGGCGCCGAGCATCATGGCGTAGTCAAGGAACGCCTTGAACTTGATTTCGCGGTTGCACAGGATATCCGGGTTCGGCGTGCGGCCGGCCTTGTATTCAGCCAGGAAGTGCTCGAACACGTTGTCCCAGTACTCGGCGGCGAAGTTGGCGGTGTGCAGCTTGATGCCGATCTTGTCGCACACGGCCTGGGCGTCCGCCAGGTCGTCCATGGCGGTGCAGTATTCCGTTCCATCGTCTTCTTCCCAGTTCTTCATGAACAGGCCTTCCACCTCATAACCCTGCTCCATGAGCAGAACGGCGGAAACGGAAGAGTCCACGCCGCCGGACATGCCGACGATGACGCGCTTCTTTTGTGTGTCAGAAGGGGCTGTATCACGCATAGGGTTTCAACGGGTGTCTTGAAAAAGGACGCGATTCTAGCAGGCCTGGGCCCGCAAGGCTAAAGAGAAGGGCGGATCAATTCGAGGCTGTGGCGCTGGCCGGCCAGATAATCATCGATGCAGCGGATGATCAGCTCACTGCGCCAGTCGTCGCGCACGGCCATCAGCTCGTCACGGGTTAGCCAGCGGGCGCGCAGGATGCCTTCGTCCAGTTGGTAGCCCGGGTGGTGTTTCAGGGCCTTGGCGATAAAGCAGACCCGTTGATAGGTCACGCCGTTGCTGGGTGCGGTGTACAGGTAGATGCCGACGATGCCGGTAGCTTCCACGTCCCAGCCGGTTTCTTCCAGCGTCTCGCGCACGGCGGCTTCGGTCAGGGTTTCGTTCGGGTCCAGATGGCCGGCGGGCTGGTTGAGCACGGCGCGGCCGCCCTTGAGTTCTTCGACCATCAGGAACTTGCCGTTGTCTTCGACGATGGTGGCGACGGTGATGTGGGGGAGCCAGGTCATTGCAAGCCTCGGTATCTGGAAGGTGGCACGGTCAATGTGGGAGCTGGCTTGCCTTGATGCCAGTCAATTAAGGCTTTTTTGTAGGAGCGAGCTTGCTCGCGAAAAATTCAAAGGCGCCGCGTTCATTCAGTAAGCACGCGTTATCGTTGACGTTTTTCGCGAGCAAGCTCGCTCCTACAGACTGCAATCGCAGGCAAGCCAGCTCCCACATTTGATTAGGTTTCTTCAATGAAGCCCCGAAACAGAAACCCCGGCACTTGGCCGGGGCTTCTTTGCATCCTTACAACCTTACTTCAACTTGGCAATTGCCGCATTGAGGGTGTTGCTTGGGCGCATGGCTTTGCTGGTCAGCTCTGGGTTCGGTGCGTAGTAGCCGCCGATGTCCACTGGCTTGCCCTGTACGGCGTTGAGTTCGGCAACGATGGTTGCTTCGTTCTCGGCCAGGGTTTTGGCCAGTTCGCCAAACTGCGCTTGCAGTGCAGTGTCTTCGGTCTGGGCGGCCAGGGCTTGTGCCCAGTACAGCGCCAGGTAGAAGTGGCTGCCGCGGTTGTCGATGTTGCCGACTTTGCGCGATGGCGACTTGTTGTTGTCCAGGAACTGCCCAGTGGCTTGGTCCAGGGTCTTGGACAGCACCAGGGCTTTCGGGTTGTTGTATGTCACACCCAAATGCTCAAGGGAGGCGGCCAGGGCCAGGAACTCGCCCAAAGAATCCCAGCGCAGGAAGTTTTCTTCCAGCAGTTGCTGCACGTGTTTTGGAGCCGAGCCGCCAGCGCCGGTTTCGAACAGGCCGCCACCGTTCATCAGCGGCACGATCGACAGCATCTTGGCGCTGGTGCCCAGTTCCATGATCGGGAACAGGTCGGTCAGGTAGTCGCGCAGTACGTTGCCGGTCACCGAGATGGTGTCCAGGCCCTTGCGGGTGCGCTCCAGGGTGAACTTCATCGCATCGACCGGGGCCATGATGCGGATGTCCAGGCCTTCGGTGTTGTGGTCTTTGAGGTAAGCCTGAACTTTCTCGACGACTACACCATCGTGGGCGCGCTTAGGGTCCAGCCAGAAGATGGCCGGGGTGTTGCTGGCGCGGGCACGGTTGACGGCGAGCTTGACCCAGTCCTGGATCGGCGCGTCTTTGGTCTGGCACATACGGAAGATGTCGCCGGCTTCGACGTTCTGTTCCATCAGCAGGTTGCCCTGGCTGTCGGTGACGCGGACAACGCCGTCAGCCTTGATCTGGAAGGTCTTGTCGTGGGAGCCGTACTCTTCGGCTTTCTTGGCCATCAGGCCAACGTTTGGCACGCTGCCCATGGTGGTTGGGTCGAAGGCGCCATGGGCCTTGCAGTCTTCGATGACCGCCTGGTAGATGGTGGCGTAGCAGCGATCCGGGATCACAGCCTTGGTGTCGTGCAGTTGGCCGTCGGTGCCCCACATCTTGCCGGAGTCGCGGATCATCGCTGGCATCGAGGCGTCGACGATCACGTCGCTCGGCACGTGCAGGTTGGTGATGCCTTTGTCGGAGTTGACCATCGCCAGGGCAGGGCGCGCGGCGTAGACCGCCTGGATGTCGGCTTCGATCTGCGCTTGCTGGTCGGCCGGCAGGGCCTTGATGCGGGCGTACAGGTCGCCGATGCCGTTGTTCAGGTTGAAGCCGATCCGCTCAAGCAACGGGGCGTGCTTGGCCAGGGCGTCTTTATAGAACTCGGCAACGATCTGGCCGAACATGATCGGGTCGGAGACCTTCATCATGGTGGCTTTCAAGTGAACCGACAGCAGCACGCCTTGCTTCTTGGCGTCTTCGATTTCAGCGGCGATGAAGCTGCGCAGGGCTTTCTTGCTCAGCACGGCGGTGTCGATGATTTCGCCGGCTTGTACGTTGGTCTTTTCCTTCAGGACGGTGGTGGTGCCGTCCTTTGCAACCAGCGCAATTTTGACAGCGTCAGCGGCTTCGATCTGCGCGGCTTTTTCGCTGCCGTAGAAGTCGCCGTTGTTCATGTGGGCAATGTGCGACTTGGAGTCGGCGGCCCAGGCGCCCATCTTGTGCGGGTGCTTGCGTGCGTAGTTCTTGACCGACAGCGGTGCGCGACGGTCGGAGTTGCCTTCGCGCAGTACCGGGTTCACGGCGCTGCCCTTGACCTTGTCGTAACGTGCACGGGTTTCTTTTTCCGCGTCGGTGGTTACGGTTTCAGGGTAGTCCGGCAGGGCGTAGCCCTGGGCCTGCAGTTCCTTGATCGCGGCTTGCAGCTGCGGGGTCGAGGCGCTGATGTTGGGAAGCTTGATGATGTTGGCTTCAGGCGTAACGGCCAGGTCGCCCAGTTCGGCGAGGTGGTCCGGGATGGCCTTGGTGCCCAGTTGCTCGGGGAAGCTTGCGAGGATGCGCCCGGCGAGGGAAATGTCGCGGGTTTCCACGGCAATATCAGCGGAAGCGGTGAAGGCCTCTACGATAGGCAGCAGTGAATAGGTGGCGAGGGCTGGGGCTTCGTCGGTGAAGGTGTAGATGATCTTCGAGCGGGTGGGCATATTCGGATTAACTCTCTTCTTTGCTGAAAGCGTGCGCAGAAACTCGAGATGCGCCGGGTAGAGCGCGTTCGTTCAAAGTCATCCATGAGCGAAATGTCGAGGTTTCTTCGCGGTGATGTTGGTTTGCATCAGTCGAGCGTCAAGCGGGTGGGCTATGGTAATAGTCCGGCTTTCTGGCGAAAGGCTACGTTCTAGAGCGGTCCGCCGTCGTGACTCTTTGGTCAGCGGCGGCATTATACATAGGTCGCTATGCTTACGCTGAGCCTTCATGAAAAAGGAGGCTCGTCCATTGGTCTAAAGGTCGCAGGTGCACGGGGTGGTGGGATGTGCTCAAGATTGGCGCTTTTCCCTTTGCTTTCAGGCTTGTAGGCCACCCAATATGCTGTTTTCGATGCAAATGAGCATGGCGTGAGGTTTCAGTCGCCATTTATCTGGAGTAGGCTCGAACGCAGCCAGATGTTCAATCCATAGATGGAGTTCAGCATGGGATACAAGAAGATTCAGGTTCCGGCAGTCGGCGACAAAATCACCGTCAATGCAGACCATTCTCTCAATGTTCCTGACCAACCGATCATCCCTTACATCGAAGGTGACGGTATTGGCGTCGACATCAGCCCGGTGATGATCAAGGTGGTCGACGCCGCTGTTGAAAAGGCTTACGGCGGCAAGCGCAAAATCTCCTGGATGGAGGTGTACGCTGGCGAAAAGGCCACGCAAGTCTACGACCAGGATACGTGGCTGCCCCAGGAAACCCTGGATGCGGTCAAGGATTACGTGGTGTCCATCAAAGGTCCGCTGACCACACCGGTGGGTGGCGGCATCCGCTCGCTGAACGTGGCGCTGCGCCAGCAACTCGACCTGTACGTGTGCCTGCGCCCGGTGCGCTGGTTCGAAGGTGTGCCCAGCCCGGTGAAAAAGCCTGGTGACGTGGACATGACCATCTTCCGTGAGAACTCCGAGGATATTTACGCGGGCATCGAGTGGAAGGCCGGTTCGCCGGAAGCGATCAAGGTGATCAAATTCCTCAAGGAAGAAATGGGCGTTACCAAGATCCGTTTCGACCAGGATTGCGGGATTGGCGTCAAGCCGGTCTCCAAAGAGGGCACCAAACGCCTGGCGCGCAAGGCTCTGCAGTATGTGGTGGATAACGACCGCGATTCGCTGACCATCGTGCATAAAGGCAACATCATGAAGTTCACCGAAGGGGCCTTCAAGGAGTGGGCCTACGAGGTAGCGGCTGAAGAGTTCGGCGCGACCCTGCTCGACGGCGGGCCGTGGATGCAGTTCAAGAACCCCAAGACCGGCAAGAATGTGGTGGTCAAGGATGCCATTGCCGACGCCATGCTCCAGCAGATCCTGCTGCGCCCGGCTGAATATGACGTGATTGCGACCCTCAACCTCAATGGTGATTACCTGTCCGATGCCTTGGCGGCGGAAGTGGGCGGTATTGGTATTGCACCGGGGGCCAACCTGTCGGACACCGTGGCTATGTTCGAAGCCACCCACGGTACTGCGCCTAAATATGCGGGCAAGGATCAGGTCAACCCTGGGTCATTGATCCTGTCGGCGGAAATGATGCTGCGGCATATGGGCTGGGTCGAGGCGGCTGACTTGATCATCAAGGGCACCAATGGCGCGATTTCGGCCAAGACCGTGACCTATGATTTCGAGCGTCTGATGGAAGGCGCTACGTTGGTGTCGTCGTCGGGCTTTGGTGATGCGTTGATCAAACATATGTAAACAGGCAGAGAAAACCGGCCGCCCTGATGATTCGGGGCGGCCGGTTTGCTTTATGGCTGGTCAGGCTTGTTGCTTTTCTGATTCTTCAACCTTTGTCTCTTTCGCACCCTCCGCAGTGGCAGGCGCATCAACAATATTTACGGCATGCATGCCTTTTGGCCCTTGAATGATTTCAAAGTTGACACGCTGACCCGCTTTCAGCGTTTTGTAGCCTTCCATCTTGATCACTGAGAAATGCGCAAAAAGGTCCTCAGTCTTGCCGTCTTCAATGACGAAGCCGAAACCCTTGGCATTATTGAACCATTTGACCTTACCACTAGCCATTCCCATATCCCTCTGCACCAGACTCCATCACTGGAGTATCATCCTGTCTATCCGTCCTAACCCGAATAAATAAGGTTGACTGCGCGGACCTTTTTTACCCACTGTGGGCTCTATTTGTTGTAACACCGTTTCGCCGATAGTCAAGGCGACCAAGCGGTCAGAGTTGAAATTCTGACAGGTCGCCCCCACCACTGTAATTGAACCACTGACGAACCTTTCTTTCCCATGCATGCAAACAGCCAGATTCGACTAACATTCAATCAGGATCGCCCGGATCAGGAACATGACGACGACGGTTCTGCAGGCATTGCTGTTCAGGAGGCGAAGCCTGCTTTACAGGCGCCGCCGATGTACAAGGTGGTTTTGTTTAATGATGACTACACACCGATGGATTTCGTCGTCGAAGTGCTCGAGGTGTTTTTCAACCTGAACCGCGAGTTGGCGACCAAGGTAATGCTGGCCGTTCACACAGAAGGACGGGCAGTATGTGGAGTGTTTACCCGCGACATCGCCGAGACAAAGGCCATGCAGGTCAACCAGTACGCCAGGGAAAGCCAGCATCCGCTACTCTGTGAAATCGAGAAGGACGGTTAACGCCGACCACTTGGGTATGAGGTGAAGCTATGTTAAACCGCGAGCTCGAAGTCACCCTCAATCTTGCCTTCAAGGAGGCTCGTTCGAAGCGTCATGAATTCATGACCGTCGAACACCTTTTGCTGGCACTTTTGGATAACGAAGCTGCCGCCACCGTTCTGCGTGCGTGCGGCGCCAACCTCGATAAGCTCAAGCATGATCTGCAGGAGTTTATCGACTCCACCACGCCACTGATCCCCGTGCATGACGAGGACCGCGAAACCCAGCCAACCCTGGGGTTCCAGCGGGTATTGCAGCGTGCTGTGTTCCACGTACAGAGCTCCGGTAAGCGTGAAGTCACGGGCGCGAACGTGCTGGTGGCGATTTTCAGCGAACAGGAAAGCCAGGCCGTGTTCCTGCTCAAGCAGCAGAGCGTTGCCCGTATTGATGTGGTCAATTACATCGCCCACGGTATCTCTAAAGTGCCTGGGCACGGGGATCATTCCGAGGGCGAGCAGGATATGCAGGACGAGGAGGGCGGTGAGTCTTCTTCTTCCAGCAACCCGCTGGATGCCTATGCCAGCAACCTCAATGAAATGGCGCGCCAGGGGCGGATCGACCCGCTGGTGGGACGTGAGCATGAGGTTGAACGTGTAGCGCAGATCCTGGCGCGTCGTCGCAAGAACAACCCGTTGCTGGTGGGCGAGGCGGGCGTTGGTAAAACCGCGATTGCCGAGGGCCTGGCCAAGCGCATTGTCGACAACCAGGTACCAGACCTGCTGGCCAGCAGTGTCGTCTACTCTCTTGACCTGGGCGCGTTGCTCGCCGGGACCAAGTACCGTGGCGACTTCGAGAAGCGCTTCAAGGCGTTGCTCGGCGAGCTGAAAAAACGCCCGCAGGCCATCCTGTTCATCGACGAGATCCACACCATCATTGGCGCCGGTGCGGCTTCCGGTGGGGTGATGGACGCCTCCAACCTGCTCAAGCCATTGCTGTCTTCGGGTGATATCCGCTGCATTGGTTCGACCACGTTCCAGGAATTTCGCGGCATCTTCGAAAAAGACCGCGCCCTGGCGCGTCGCTTCCAGAAAGTCGACGTGTCCGAGCCGTCGGTTGAAGACACCATCGGCATCCTGCGCGGGCTCAAGGGGCGTTTTGAAGCGCACCATGGCATCGAGTACACCGATGAGGCCCTGCGTGCGGCGGCTGAGCTGGCGTCGCGCTACATCAACGACCGCCACATGCCAGACAAAGCCATCGATGTGATCGACGAGGCGGGTGCCTACCAGCGCCTGCAGCCGGTCGAGAAGCGCGTGAAGCGCATCGACGTGCCTCAGGTCGAGGATATCGTGGCCAAGATCGCGCGGATTCCGCCAAAACACGTCACCAGTTCCGACAAGGAGCTGCTGCGTAACTTGGAGCGCGACCTCAAGCTCACTGTGTTTGGCCAGGATGCGGCCATCGACTCGCTGTCCACGGCGATCAAGTTGTCCCGTGCGGGCCTCAAGTCGCCGGACAAGCCAGTCGGTTCGTTCCTGTTCGCAGGCCCGACCGGCGTCGGCAAGACCGAGGCGGCTCGCCAGTTGGCCAAGGCCATGGGCATCGAGCTGGTCCGTTTCGACATGTCCGAGTACATGGAGCGCCACACGGTGTCGCGCTTGATCGGTGCGCCTCCGGGCTATGTCGGCTTCGACCAGGGCGGCCTGTTGACCGAGGCGATCACCAAGCAGCCGCATTGCGTATTGCTGCTCGACGAAATCGAAAAGGCGCACCCGGAAGTCTTTAACCTGCTGTTGCAGGTCATGGACCACGGCACCCTGACCGACAACAACGGGCGCAAGGCAGACTTTCGCAACGTGATCGTGATCATGACCACCAACGCCGGTGCTGAAACCGCGGCGCGGGCTTCGATCGGCTTTACGCATCAGGATCACTCTTCCGATGCCATGGAAGTGATCAAGAAGAGCTTCACGCCGGAGTTCCGCAACCGCCTGGACACCATTATCCAGTTTGGTCGCCTCAGCCATGAGGTCATCAAAAGCGTGGTGGACAAGTTCCTCACCGAGCTTCAAGCGCAGCTGGAAGACAAGCGCGTGCAGCTGGATGTGACGGAAGCGGCCCGCAGTTGGATCGCAGAGGGCGGCTACGATGCGGCAATGGGCGCTCGCCCAATGGCGCGTCTGATCCAGGACAAGATCAAGCGGCCATTGGCCGAAGAGATCCTGTTCGGCGAACTCTCCGACCATGGCGGCGTGGTGCACATCGACCTGAAGGATGGCGAGCTGACCTTCGAGTTCGAGACCACGGCGGAAATGGCCTGATAGCGGTAAACCTGTAGGAGCGAGCTTGCTCGCGAAGATCGTCAACGATAACGCATGCTGTCTGATTCGCCGCGTTGTCCTTGGGTTCTTCGCGAGCAAGCTCGCTCCTACAGTTGTTTTTGCAGTCCCTATAAATCCTGCACACACAAAAACGCCCGGCATAACCGGGCGTTTTGTATTCTCCGAGCATGGCGGCATGGTGCACATCGACCTGCAGGAAGGGTAAATCTGTAGGAGCGAGCTTGCTCGCGAAGATCGTCAACGATAACGCATGCTGTCTGATTCGCCGCGTTGTCCTTGGGTTCTTCGCGAGCAAGCTCGCTCCTACAGTTGTTTTTGCAGTCCCTATAAATCGTGCGCACACAAAAACGCCCGGCATAACCGGGCGTTTTGTATTCTCCGAGCATGGCGGCATGGTGCACATCGACCTGCAGGAAGGGTAAATCTGTAGGAGCGAGCTTGCTCGCGAAGATCGTCAACGATAACGCATGCTGTCTGATTCGCCGCGTTGTCCTTGGGTTCTTCGCGAGCAAGCTCGCTCCTACAGTTGTTTTTGCAGTCCCTATAAATCCTGCGCACACAAAAACGCCCGAAATAACCGGGCGTTTTGTATTCTTCGAGCATGGCGGCATGGTGCACATCGACCTGCAGGAAGGGTAAATCTGTAGGAGCGAGCTTGCTCGCGAAGATCGTCAACGATAACGCATGCTGTCTGATTCGCCGCGTTGTCCTTGGGTTCTTCGCGAGCAAGCTCGCTCCTACAGTTGTTTTTGCAGTCCCTATAAATCCTGCGCACACAAAAACGCCCGGCATAACCGGGCGTTTTGTATTGACTTGCTTAGCGAGCGCGGTAAGTGATGCGCCCTTTGCTCAAGTCATAGGGCGTCAGCTCGACGCGCACTTTGTCACCGGTAAGAATACGAATGTAGTTCTTGCGCATCTTGCCGGAGATATGCGCGGTTACGACGTGCCCATTTTCCAACTCCACACGAAACATGGTGTTGGGCAGGGTGTCGACGACAGTGCCTTCCATTTCGAAGCTGTCTTCTTTCGACATGCAGTAAAGCCCTCGGTATCCAGTGAATGGCCCGGTGCAACTGCGCCAGGCAAAAGCGGCGTGCATTGTGCCCGAAAAAGGGTGTTCAAGCCAAGGGGTTCTAGTTAAGCGTGACCCATCTTTGATTAATCAGCAGCTCAATGGGCCGATATTGGGTCTTGTAGTTCATCTTTTTGCAGTTCTTGATCCAGTATCCGAGGTACACCGCTTCCAGTTCCTGGCGCAGCGCTTCGCCTATTTGCCACAGGATGGCAAAGCGCCCGAGGCTGCGGCGCTCTTCGGTCGGCTCATAGAAGGTGTACACCGCCGAGAGGCCGTTGGGCAGCAGGTCGGTCACCGCCACGGCCAACAGGCGGCCGTCGAGGCGGAACTCGTAGAAGCGCGAAAAGGGCAGGTCACGCACCAGGAACGTGGAAAACTGGTCGCGGCTGGGCGGAAACATATCGCCGTCGGCGTGACGCTGTTCGATATAGCGTTGGTAAAGATCGAAATACTCTTCGCTGTATTGGGGTTTGGTGGCGTGTACGGTCAGGTCGGCGTTGCGCTTGAGAATGCGTTTCTGGTTACGGTCGGGCGAAAACTGCGTCACCGGGATACGCGCAGGCACGCACGCATTGCAGTTCTGGCAATGGGGGCGGTACAGGTGGTCGCCGCTGCGCCGAAAGCCCATCTCGGACAGGTCGGCATACACGTGCACGTCCATGGGCTGGCTGGGATCGAGGAACAGCGTGGTGGCCTGCTCGTCGGGCAGATAGCTGCATGAGTGGGCTTGAGTGGCATAGAACTTCAAGCGCGCCAGCTCGGTCATGATCAACCCTCGGGATAAGCTTTGAAATAAGTGTAAGCCACGTGCGCGAAAGTCGCCTAGGAAACCCACGGCCCAGCGTTGGGCTGGTCCAGATGTTTGTGCAGGAAGTCGGCGAAGACGCTGCGCGGTATGCCGCGGGCACCCAGGCTGTGCAGGTGATCGTTGGGCATCTGGCAGTCGATCAGCGCAAACCCCCAGGCTTGCAGTTGCCGGGTCAACGTGGCGAAACCGAACTTGGAGGCGTTGTCGGCGCGGCTGAACATGGACTCGCCAAAAAACAGCTGGCCCATCGCCAGGCCGTAAAGGCCGCCCACCAGTTCGCCCTGGTCCCAGACCTCGACGGAATGCGCGTAGCCGCGTTGGTGCAGCTCCAGGTAGGCCTGCTGGATGCCTTCGGTGATCCAGGTGCCATCGGCGTAGGCGCGGGGCGCGGCGCAGGCCTGGATGACGGCGGCGAAGTCCTGGTCGAAGGTCACGGTATAGCGCTGCTGGCGCAATAATTTGCCCAGGCTGCGGGAAACATGCAGCTCGTCGGGGAAAATCACCGTGCGCGGGTCGGGTGACCACCAGAGGATAGGCTGGCCTTCGGAGAACCAGGGGAAGCAGCCATGGCGGTAGGCCTGGATCAGTCGTTCGGCCGACAGGTCGCCACCGGCGGCGAGCAGGCCGTTGGGTTCGCGCATGGCCTTGGCCAAGGGTGGGAATGTCAGGGTGTCGCGTTGCAACCAGGTCAGCATGGCATCCAGGCTTACGGTAGGGGAGGGGAGTGGCAGGTCATTCGCCTGCGCCGCAAGTGTTGATTATTGACGACCCGGCGCCACGGGGCCAGCCCGAATAGGCTATTGGACAGGATTAGCATAAGCGGGTGTTTCTGCAACTCTGCACACAGGGTGTGGTCGTAATCGGGTCTGGCGCAGGCCGGCCTTTTGCCAAGCTTGCCTGGATTGCTAAATACAGCTCATAAGCCTTTGTCAGCAAAGGCAATGCATGCTCAAATTGTGCGTGCAGTCAGGTGAGCGGCAAGTGTGTGGCATCGCGCACGCAAACCCGTACAATGCGGCCATTGTGGCGTTATCGCCATTTCACCTATCCGTCACCGGGTGTTAAAAGTAGATTCAGCAACATTCGTTCATTTTTCAGCTGCTCCGGATAGAGCAGTCGTGTGTAGTCATTCAACAGATGGACGCGCTAAAGGCGCAGGAATAGACCCGTTTTGAAGAAATCCGCCGCAGCACCTAAAGCAGCAGTCGTACCGGCCTGGCGCCAGCACCTGCATTACCGACTCAAGGAAGGCGCACTGATTGCCATCGGTGCGCTGTGCCTGTTCCTGATGATGGCCTTGCTGACCTATGGCAAGGACGATCCGGGCTGGAGCCATAACAGCAAGATCAATGACGTGCAGAATTTCGGCGGCCCTGTAGGTTCCTACAGCGCCGATATCCTCTTCATGATCCTGGGTTACTTTGCCTACATTTTCCCGCTGTTGCTGGCGATCAAGACCTGGCAGATCTTCCGCCAGCGTCACGAGCCGTGGCAGTGGAGCGGCTGGCTGTTCTCCTGGCGCCTGATCGGCCTGGTGTTTCTGGTGCTGTCGGGCGCTGCGCTGGCGCATATCCACTTCCATGCGCCGACCGGTCTGCCGGCGGGCGCGGGCGGGGCCCTGGGTGAAAGCCTTGGCGACTTGGCGCGCAGGACCCTGAATATCCAGGGCAGCACCCTGATGTTCATCGCGCTGTTCCTGTTCGGCCTCACGGTATTCACCGACCTGTCATGGTTCAAGGTGATGGATGTGACCGGCAAGATCACCCTCGACCTGTTCGAATTGTTCCAGGGTGCCGCCAACCGCTGGTGGGCCGCCCGTGTCGAGCGCAAGCAAATGGTGGCGCAGCTGCGTGAGGTCGACACCCGTGTCAACGAGGTGGTGGCCCCAAGCACGCCGGATCGACGCGAGCAAGCCAAGGTCAAGGAGCGTTTGATCGAGCGCGAGCAGGCCCTGAGCAAGCACATGTCGGACCGTGAAAAGCAGGTGCCGCCGGTGATCGCCCCGGCTCCGCCCAAGGCGCCGGAGCCCAGCCATCGCGTGCAAAAAGAGAAACAGGCACCGCTGTTTATCGACAGCGCCGTCGAAGGCACCTTGCCGCCGATCTCGATTCTGGACCCGGCCGAAAAGAAACAACTCAACTATTCCCCGGAATCCCTGGCGGCCGTCGGCCACCTGCTGGAAATCAAGCTCAAGGAGTTCGGCGTCGAAGTGTCGGTGGACTCGATCCATCCGGGCCCGGTGATTACCCGTTACGAAATCCAACCGGCCGCCGGGGTAAAAGTCAGCCGCATTTCCAACCTGGCCAAAGACTTGGCGCGTTCCCTGGCCGTGACCAGCGTGCGCGTGGTGGAAGTGATCCCGGGCAAGACCACCGTGGGTATCGAGATCCCCAACGAAGACCGGCAGATCGTGCGCTTCTCCGAAGTGCTGTCGACCCCGGAATACGACAACTTCAAATCGCCGGTCACCCTGGCGCTCGGCCATGACATCGGCGGCAAGCCGGTGATCACCGATCTGGCGAAAATGCCTCACTTGCTCGTGGCCGGTACCACCGGTTCCGGTAAGTCGGTGGGTGTGAACGCCATGATCCTGTCGATCCTGTTCAAGTCCGGGCCGGATGACGCCAAGCTGATCATGATCGACCCGAAGATGTTGGAACTGTCGATCTACGAAGGCATCCCGCATCTGCTGTGCCCGGTGGTCACCGACATGAAGGACGCCGCCAACGCCCTGCGCTGGAGCGTTGCCGAGATGGAGCGCCGCTACAAGCTGATGGCGAAGATGGGCGTGCGTAACCTGTCGGGCTTCAACGCCAAGGTCAAGGAAGCCCAGGACGCCGGCACGCCGCTGACCGACCCGCTGTACAAGCGCGAAAGCATTCACGATGAAGCGCCGTTGCTGACCAAGCTGCCGACCATCGTGGTGGTGGTCGATGAATTTGCCGACATGATGATGATCGTCGGCAAGAAGGTTGAAGAACTGATCGCCCGTATCGCCCAGAAGGCGCGGGCGGCGGGTATCCACTTGATTCTCGCGACCCAGCGGCCGTCGGTGGACGTGATCACCGGTCTGATCAAGGCCAACATCCCGACGCGCATGGCGTTCCAGGTCTCCAGCAAGATCGACTCGCGCACCATCATCGACCAGGGTGGCGCCGAGCAACTGTTGGGCCACGGTGACATGCTCTACATGCCGCCGGGCACCAGCCTGCCGATTCGCGTTCACGGTGCCTTTGTTTCCGATGACGAAGTCCACCGCGTGGTCGAAGCCTGGAAACTGCGCGGCGCGCCAGAATATAACGACGACATTCTCGCTGGCGTGGAAGAGGCTGGCAGCGGCTTTGACGGTGGCAGCAGCGGTGGCGACGATGATGCTGAAACCGACGCGCTCTACGACGAAGCCGTGGCCTTCGTACTGGAAAGCCGCCGGGCCTCGATTTCGGCAGTGCAGCGCAAGCTGAAAATCGGCTACAACCGTGCCGCCCGCATGATCGAAGCCATGGAAATGGCCGGCGTCGTGACCGCAATGAACACCAATGGCTCGCGTGAAGTCATCGCCCCCGGGCAGATGCGCGACTGATTCCGCGCCGCGTGGCAACACGCGGCGTGCCCTGACTACTCAATGAGGACTCCCATGCGCTTTATCCGCATGCTGTTGTTGCCAGCCCTGGCCCTGACCGCTGTTTCGGCTCACGCTGACCCGGCTTCCGTCGCCAGCCTGAAGAACCTGTTGGACAAATCCCAGACCCTCACCGCGCGCTTCTCCCAGCTGACCCTGGATGCCGGCGGCACCCAGTTGCAGGAAACCGCCGGTGAAATGGCCGTGCAGCGCCCAGGGCTGTTCTACTGGCATACCGAAGGCAAGGCGGAGCAGACCATCGTTTCCGACGGTCAGAAAGTCACGCTGTGGGACCCGGACCTGGAACAGGCCACCATCAAGAAGCTCGACCCACGTCTGAACCAGACCCCGGCACTGCTGCTGTCGGGCGATGTGTCGAAAATCAATGACAGCTTCGACATCACCTCCAAGCAGACCAGCAACGTCATCGAATTCACCCTCAAGCCAAAATCCAAGGACACGTTGTTTGACACGCTGTCCCTGTCGTTCGGCAACGGCGTGATCAACAACATGCGCCTGGTCGACAGCGTCGGCCAACGCACCGATATCCTGTTCTCCGGTGTCAAGGCCAACCAGCCGGTGCCCGCGTCCAAGTTCAAGTTCGACATCCCCAAGGGTGCCGACGTGATCCAGGAATAAACTGCCCAGAGGTTTCAAACGCTGCCCATGGATCTGTTTCGAAGTGACCCGATTGCCCAGCCGTTGGCCGCGCGCTTGCGTTCGACCAACCTGGATGAGTACGTCGGTCAGGAACACCTGCTCGCTCGCGGCAAGCCCTTGCGCGAAGCCCTGGAGCAGGGTGCGCTGCATTCGATGATTTTCTGGGGCCCGCCGGGCGTGGGCAAGACCACCCTGGCGCGGTTGCTGGCGAAAGTCTCGGATGCGCACTTTGAAACGGTCTCGGCGGTGCTCGCCGGGGTCAAGGAGATTCGCCAGGCGGTGGAAGTCGCCAAGCAGCAGGCCGGGCAATACGGCAAGCGCACTATCCTGTTCGTCGACGAAGTGCATCGCTTCAACAAGTCACAGCAGGATGCGTTCCTGCCCTATGTCGAGGACGGTACGCTGATATTTATCGGCGCCACCACCGAAAACCCGTCCTTTGAATTGAACAACGCCTTGTTGTCACGGGCGCGGGTCTATGTGCTCAAGAGCCTGGATGAAGCGGCGATGCGCAAGCTGCTGCACCGTGCCTTGAGTGAAGACAAGGGCCTGGGCAAGCGTCAATTGAGCCTCAGCGATGAAGGCTTCAAGATTTTACTGACCGCCGCTGATGGCGACGGGCGGCGCTTTCTCAACCTGCTGGAGAACGCCTCCGACCTGGCCGAAGACGGCGGCGAGATTGGCGTCGATCTGTTGCAAAGCCTGCTGGGTGACACACGCCGGCGTTTCGACAAGGGCGGAGAAGCCTTCTACGACCAGATTTCCGCGCTGCACAAATCCGTACGCGGTTCCAACCCTGACGGCGCGCTGTACTGGTTTGCGCGCATGATCGACGGCGGTTGCGACCCGCTGTACCTGGCGCGCCGTGTGGTGCGCATGGCCAGCGAAGACATCGGCAATGCCGACCCGCGCGCCCTGAGCCTGTGCCTGGCCGCCTGGGAAGTGCAGGAGCGCCTCGGCAGCCCGGAAGGTGAGTTGGCGGTGGCTCAGGCCATCACTTACCTGGCCTGCGCGCCGAAAAGCAACG
Source organism: Pseudomonas salmasensis (assembly GCF_014268375.2). Lineage (NCBI taxonomy): Bacteria > Pseudomonadati > Pseudomonadota > Gammaproteobacteria > Pseudomonadales > Pseudomonadaceae > Pseudomonas > Pseudomonas salmasensis. The sequence continues at coordinate 1,040,665 of NZ_CP077083.1, read as the reverse complement.
CGGTGTACATGGGCTTCAAGTCGGCCCTGCGTGCGGCCGCCGAGCACGGCTCCCTCGAAGTGCCGCTGCACCTGCGCAACGCGCCGACCAAGCTGATGAAACAGCTGGGGTATGGCGACGAATACCGTTATGCCCACGATGAGCCGGACGCCTACGCGGCCGGCGAAGACTACTTCCCGGATGAGCTGGCGCCGCAGCCGTTCTACCAGCCGGTGCCCCGTGGCCTGGAGCTGAAGATCGGTGAGAAGCTCAATCATCTGGCCACCCTCGACCGCCTGAGCCCTCGGCAGCGGAGAAAATCATGATTCCTTTGGTGGTCGCGGTTTCGGCGGGAGGTATCGCCGGTACACTGCTGCGCTTTGCTACGGGCAATTGGATCAACGCCAATTGGCCGAAACACTTCTATACGGCGACGCTCGCCGTTAATATCGTGGGCTGCCTGTTGATCGGCGTGTTATACGGCCTGTTTTTGCTACGCCCGGAAGTGCCTGTCGAGGTACGTGCCGGCTTGATGGTTGGCTTTCTTGGCGGCCTGACGACTTTTTCATCCTTTTCACTGGATACCGTGCGCCTGCTGGAAAGCGGGCAAGTGCCGCTGGCGATTGGCTATGCGGCCATCAGCGTATTCGGCGGGCTGCTCGCCACCTGGGCTGGCCTGTCCTTGACCAAACTTTGATAACGAGAGACCGACATGCTCGATTCCAAACTGTTACGTAGCAACCTTCAGGACGTAGCGGACCGCCTGGCATCCCGTGGCTTTGCCTTGGATGTTGCGCGCATCGAAGCGCTGGAAGAACAGCGCAAGACCGTCCAGACCCGCACCGAAGCACTGCAGGCTGAACGTAATGCGCGCTCCAAGTCCATCGGCCAGGCCAAGCAGCGCGGCGAAGACATCGCGCCGTTGATGGCGGATGTCGAGCGCATGGGCACTGAGCTGTCCGACGGCAAAGTCGAGCTGGAAGGCATTCAGACCCAGTTGGATTCGATCCTGCTGGGCATTCCGAACCTGCCCCACGAATCCGTGCCGGTCGGCGAAGACGAAGACGGCAACGTTGAAGTGCGCCGCTGGGGCACGCCCAAAGCCTTCGATTTCGAGATCAAGGACCACGTCGCCCTGGGCGAATTGACCGGTGGCCTGGATTTTGAAACCGCGGCAAAAATGTCCGGCGCACGCTTTGCCTTGCTGCGCGGCCCGATTGCGCGCATGCACCGTGCCTTGGCGCAGTTCATGATCAACCTGCACACCGGCGAACACGGTTACGAAGAAGCCTACACCCCGTACCTGGTTCAGGCGCCGGCGTTGATGGGCACCAGCCAGCTGCCGAAATTCGAGGAAGACCTGTTCAAGATCAGCCGCGACGGCGAAGCCGACCTGTACCTGATCCCGACGGCCGAAGTGTCGCTGACCAATATCGTCGCCGGCGAAATCCTCGACGCCAAGCAACTGCCGTTGAAGCTGGTTGCCCACAGCCCGTGCTTCCGTAGCGAAGCCGGCGCGTCGGGTCGAGACACCCGTGGCATGATCCGCCAGCATCAGTTCGACAAGGTTGAAATGGTCCAGGTAGTAGAGCCGTCGACCTCCATGGAGGCCCTGGAAGGCCTGACTGCCAACGCCGAGCGCGTGCTGCAGTTGCTGGAGCTGCCTTACCGCGTACTGGCCCTGTGCACGGGCGACATGGGCTTCAGCGCCGTGAAAACCTACGACCTGGAAGTGTGGGTGCCGAGCCAGGACAAGTACCGCGAGATTTCGTCGTGCTCCAACTGCGGTGACTTCCAGGCCCGTCGCATGCAGGCGCGTTTCCGCAACCCGGAAACCGGCAAGCCGGAGCTGGTGCACACCCTCAACGGTTCGGGCCTGGCCGTAGGCCGTACCCTGGTGGCCGTGCTGGAAAACTACCAGCAGGCGGACGGTTCGATCCGTGTACCTGAGGTGCTCAAGCCGTACATGGCGGGCGTTGAGGTCATCCGCTAAATGGAATTTCTGCCGCTGTTTCATAACCTGCGCGGCAGTCGTGTGTTGGTCGTCGGTGGCGGGGAGATTGCCTTGCGCAAATCCCGGCTGCTGGCCGACGCCGGCGCGGTGTTGCGGGTGGTTGCTCCCCAGATCGAAAGCCAGCTGCGTGAGCTGGTGCTGGGCAGTGGCGGGGAACTGATGTTGCGCGGTTATCAGGAGGCCGACCTGGACGGTTGCACCCTGATTATCGCGGCTACCGACGATGAGCCACTGAATGCGCAAGTGTCCAGTGATGCCAAGCGTCGCTGCGTGCCGGTCAATGTGGTGGACGCGCCAGCGTTGTGCAGCGTGATCTTCCCGGCGATTGTCGACCGTTCACCCTTGGTGATTGCCGTCTCCAGTGGCGGTGACGCGCCGGTACTGGCACGGCTGATCCGCGCCAAGCTGGAAACCTGGATTCCCTCCACCTACGGTCAATTGGCTGGGCTGGCCGCGCGTTTTCGGGCTCAGGTCAAAGGTTTGTACCCGGATGTGCAGCAGCGCCGGGCGTTCTGGGAAGAAGTGTTCCAGGGCCCGATTGCCGACCGCCAGTTGGCCGGGCAGGGCGATGAGGCCGAGCGCCTGTTGATCGAAAAGGTCAATGGCGCGCCGCCTTACGCGCCCGGCGAGGTGTACTTGGTGGGCGCGGGCCCAGGCGACCCGGATTTGCTGACCTTCCGCGCATTGCGCCTGATGCAGCAAGCCGACGTGGTGCTGTACGACCGTTTGGTGGCGCCGGCAATTTTGGAACTGTGCCGTCGGGATGCCGAGCGCGTGTACGTCGGCAAGCGTCGTGCTGATCACGCGGTGCCCCAGGACCAGATCAACCAGCAACTGGTCGACCTGGCCAAGCAAGGCAAGCGCGTGCTGCGCCTTAAAGGTGGCGACCCGTTCATCTTTGGCCGTGGTGGCGAAGAGATCGAGGAACTGGCGGCCCACGGCATCCCGTTCCAGGTGGTGCCGGGCATCACCGCAGCCAGCGGTTGCGCGGCCTATGCCGGGATTCCGCTGACTCATCGCGACTATGCCCAATCGGTGCGCTTCATTACCGGGCACTTGAAGAACGGTACCTCGGACTTGCCTTGGCAGGACCTGGTCGGCCCCTCGCAGACCCTGGTGTTCTACATGGGCCTGATTGGCTTGCCGATCATTTGCGAGCAGTTGATCAAGCACGGGCGCGCGTCGGATACCCCAGCGGCGCTGATCCAGCAGGGCACCACGTCCAACCAGCGCGTGTTCACCGGCACCCTGGCCGACTTGCCGCGCATGGTGGCGGAGCATGAAGTGCATGCGCCGACACTGGTGATCGTGGGTGAGGTGGTGGTACTGCGTGAGAAGCTCAAGTGGTTCGAGGGCGCCCAGTCCCAAGTCTGAACGCCTGACCCACTGTAGGAGCGAGCTTGCTCGCGAAAAACTCAAAGACGCCAAGGGCTACCTGATAGCGCTGCGTTATCGTTGGCGTTCTTCGCGAGCAAGCTCGCTCCTACAGGCGGCGGTTTACGTCAGCTCCACACACCGTTGCCGGGCAATGTAGGGCGATCATGCTTTGTATCAAACCCCTGCAACGGCCCCTTCGGCACAATTCCCGTCGGGTTGATCGTGCGATGGCTGGCATAGTAATGCCCCTTGATATGCTCGAAATCCACCGTCTCGGCCACCCCCGGCCACTGGTACATCTCCCTTAGCCAGTTCGACAAATTCGCATAGTCGGCAATCCGCCGCAGGTTGCATTTGAAGTGGCTGTAATACACCGCATCAAAACGAATCAGCGTGGTGAACAGGCGCACATCGGCTTCGGTCAGGTACTCGCCGGCCAGATAGCGATGGCTGCCCAGGTGCTGTTCAAGATGATCCAGCTCGGCAAACACATCATCAAACGCACTTTCATACGCCTGTTGTGAGGTGGCGAAGCCTGCGCGGTACACACCGTTGTTCACGGCGGGGTAGATGCGTTCGTTGAGGGCGTCGATGGTCGGGCGCAGGGCTTGGGGGTAGAAATCCAGGGTGTTGCCGGTCAGTTCATTGAACGCGCTGTTGAACATGCGGATGATCTCCGCCGATTCATTGCTGACGATGCGCTTGAGCTGTTTGTCCCACAGCACCGGCACGGTGACGCGCCCGGTGTAGTCGGCGGTATCGGCGGTGTAGCGCTGGTGCATGAAGTTGAAACCGTCCAGTTTGTCGCCGCTGGAGCCGTGGGCCTTGTCGAAGGTCCAGCCGTTTTCCAGCATCAGCCAGCTGACCACCGAGACGTCGATCAGGCCTTCCAGGCCCTTGAGCTTGCGCAGGATCAAGGTGCGATGCGCCCACGGGCAGGCGAGGGACACATAGAGGTGATAGCGACCGGCCTCGGCCTTGAAGCCGCCTTCGCCACTCGGGCCTGGCGCGCCGTCGGCGGTCACCCAGTTGCGGCGTTGTGCCTGTTCCCGTTGGAAAGCGCCGTCTGCGCTACTTTCGTACCACTGGTCCTTCCATTGTCCTTCGATCAATAAACCCATGACTGGCTCCTTGGCTGATAAGCGTTGGAGCCCAGTCTAAAGGGATGAGTTCGAACTAAAAGCGCAAAGAACCGGCGTGAATGATCGATTAAATCGATTTATCCCGTGCGTCCCAGTATTGCTGGGCCAATTCGAACGCCTGTTGCCGTGGGTGGCCAAGGCCGCGCAGGGCCAACGCCATGGTGGCGATCAGCGCCAGTTGCGGGTAGCTGTCTTCAACGTCGCCGCGCCACAGCGCTTTGAGGTGCTCGGGCTCAAGCGTGGCTGGCTTGACGTGGCGCTGGTCGGAGAGGGCGGGCCACTCTTCGTCCCAGCTCTGGCCGCCGGTGCTGCCATACAAATGACTGAGGGTGTCGGGGTTGATCTCGATCTCACCGCCGTCGCCCTTGACCACAATCACGTTGTCACCCAGCAGGCCGCTGGCATCGCGATGCACGCCCTGGTAACCGGGGTGGAAAATGCTTTGCAGGCCACAGCGCGCATTCAGCGGGTTGAGCAGGCGCGCCAGGGAATGGATAGGCGAGCGCAGGCCCAGGGTGTTGCGCAGGTCGATCATGCGTTGCAGCTGTGGCGCCCAATCACCCAAAGGGATAAACGCCAGGTTGCCGTGGGCAAAGGCGCTTTCGACCTGTTGCCAATCGCGGCACAGCGGGATGTTCAAGCTGTCCAGCAATTGCTCGCTGTACAAGCGCCCCGCGGTGTGGGCGCCGCCCCCGTGCATCAGGATGCGCACGCCGTTTTGTGCCAGGCATTTGGCTGCCAGCAGGAACCACGGCAGGTGGCGCTTTTTACCGGCGTAGGTCGGCCAGTCGATATCCACGTTCAACGCTGGTGCGTGCAGGCGCTCACGGACCGCTTCGGTGAAACCGGCGAGTTCTTCCGGGCTTTCTTCCTTGTGGCGCAGCAGCATCAGGAAGGCGCCGAGCTGGGTGTCCTCGACCTCTTCGTCGAGCAACATGCCCATGGCTTCCCGCGCTTCCTCACGGGTGAGGTTGCGCGCGCCGCGCTTGCCTTTGCCGAGGATGCGCACGAACTGCGCAAAGGGATGCTCTTGGGGCGTTACGAGAGTCAGGGGGGCAAAGTCGGTCATAAGCAATTCGTCGGCCTGGGCAGGCCCGCCAGCTTGGCGGCGAGTTTGGCGGGAGTGCCGTTGAACAGTTTGTTGAGGTGCAGGCTGTTGCCCTTTTCCGGGCCGAGCTTCAAGGCGGTGTACTTGATCAGCGGGCGCGTGGCGGGGGACAGCTGGAATTCGGTGTAGAACTGGCGCAGCAGGGTGAGGATTTCCCAGTGTGCCGGGGTCAGTTCCAAGGCTTCGGCAGCGGCCAGGGCATTCGCCACTTCATCGGACCAATCGTTGAGGTCGACGAGGTAGCCGTCCTTGTCCAGTTCCAGGGTGCGTGCGCCGACGGTCAGGGTGTTCATAGCCAGGTGTTGACCTTGTCGTAATCGATCGACAGTTGCACAAAGCCTGGGTAATCGACGCTGTCAGCCCAGTCGGGCAGCGGCAGGTTGCGCGCCTGCATGTCTTCGGCCAGCACAAACACCTTCACGCCTTTGGTTTGCAGGGCGGGCGTGTGCAGGCCGTAGGCTCCGTCACCACACAGCAGGATGGCGTCCTCGGTGCCACAGATGCGCAGGCAACTGTCGAGGCGGCTGTCGGTAAACGGGGAATGAGACACCACATGTAGAGTCGACATCAGAGGGTAATCACCTGGTCGTAACGGTCAATCAGTTGGGAAATGGCTTGGCTGTCCAGCGACTGCGCGTTGGCGGGTGGCGGCAGCCCGCGTGCGGACAGGCTGTGGTCGCAGGCGAACACGTCATCAATGCCGAACAGGCCCAGGGCCTGCAGATTGGCACTCAGGTCTTTCTGTTGCACGGCTTTGGCGGCTTGGCACGGCGCCAGTTGGAACACACCGTCATCCAGGAACAGCAGGCCAATGGGCAGATCGAACGCGCCACCGGCCAGCACGATATCCAGCGCTTCCCGCGCACTCGGCCCGGACCACGGGGCCTGGCGGCTGATCACCAATAGGGATTTGGACATGTCACGGCCCTCCAAAACAGATCAGGCGGTCGGCGTCTTGGATCGCGTCATGCAGTTGGCCCAGGCCCGACAACGCCCAGGGTGCCTCCAGGTTGACCGCGCTGCGTTGATAACGCGCCGCTTCCTCGGCATTCAGCACACCCCGGCGCAGGGCGGCGGCGATGCACACCACGCCGTCGAGTTGGTGCTGGCTGACAAACTCGCGCCATTGGCGCGCAGTGTCTTGCTCATCCTGAGGCGCGACAATGTTGTTGGACGCGCTGTACACGCCGTCCTGGTAGAAAAACAGCCGCACAATCTCATGCCCGCCGGCCAGCGCTGCCTGGGCGAACAACAGGGCGCGGCGCGAGGAGGGCGCGTGGGTGGCGCTATACAGTGCAATCGCGAACTTCATGGAAGACTCTGCCAACAAACGTCGGCCAATGATAAAGCCGCCGCCGCGAAAAAGCCCGCCGTGATCAAAACGGTCACTGTGGTTGATCGTTCTGACGATTGCCGGCAGGCGCCCGGCTGCCTAGTCTGTAGGTATTCGCAGCCCAACTGGAGTCCCTATGTCAGGTCCCTTGGCGTCCCTTAAAGTGTTGGATTTTTCCACCTTGCTGCCCGGCCCGTTTGCCTCCTTGATGCTGGCGGACATGGGCGCCGAGGTGCTGCGTATCGAATCGCCCACGCGGATGGACCTGTTGCGGGTATTGCCGCCCCATGATCGTGGCACGTCGGCCAGCCACGCCTACCTCAACCGCAACAAGCGCAGCCTGGCCCTGGACCTCAAGCAGGCCGAGGCGATCGAGATCGTGCGTGAGTTGGTCAAGGGCTATGACATCCTGCTCGAACAGTTCCGCCCCGGCGTCATGGAGCGACTGGGGCTGGGCTATGAGGCGCTGAAGGCGATCAACCCGCGGCTGATCTATGTGTCGATCACCGGCTACGGCCAGACCGGCCCCTATAAGGACCGCGCCGGGCACGATATCAACTACCTGGCGCTGGCCGGCGTAGCCAGCCATACCGGGCGCCAGGACACCGGGCCGTTGCCCCTGGGCGTACAACTGGCGGATGTGGCGGGTGGTTCGCTGCACGCCGTGGTGGGTTTGCTGGCGGCGGTGATTGCCCGGCAGCAGAGCGGGGTGGGGCAATACCTGGATGTGAGCATGACCGACTGCTCATTCAGCCTGAACGCCATGGCTGGGGCCGGTTACCTGGCTTGCGGGGTCGAGCCTGGGTGGGAGAACCATGTGCTCAATGGCGGGAGTTTCTATGACTATTACCGCACGCGCGATGGGCGCTGGATGTCGGTGGGCAGTTTGGAGCCGGGGTTTATGCAGCAGCTGTGCGCGGCCCTGGGGCGGCCGGAATTGGCGGCACACAGTGTGACGCCCGAACGCCAGGCCGTGCTCAAGCAGGCGCTGCAGGTGGAGTTCGAGAAGCGCAGTTTTGACCAGTTATGTGAGTTGTTTGCCGGGGTGGATGCGTGTGTGGAGCCGGTGTTGAGTCTGAGTGAGGCGGTGGAGCATCCACAGTTGAAGGCGCGGGAGTTGGTCAGCCAGGTGCCCCGGGGGGATGGCTCGACACAAGCGCAATTGGCCTGCCCGCTGAAGTTCTCCGAGGGGTTACCAGCGCCCAGGCATATTGGGGTGGCGGTGGGGGCGCACAGTGATGAGGTGTTGGTGGCGTTGGGGTTCGGTGTTGAGCGGATAGAGCAATTGCGCCAGGCCAAGGTTGTGGGGTGACTGAAAGGGCGCTATCGCTGGCTTGCCTGCGATGAGGCCCTCATTCCACCCGAGTTTCCCCGGTAAACACCAGAGTCTGCCGACACCGCCGACACAAATACCGCCGCCCCTGGCCCACCAGCCCATGGCGCTGCGGTGAAAACGGAAAGTCACTGTCCGCACACGGGCAGCGGTAAATATAGCGAGTCACCTGCCGGCGCTTGACCTCATAGGTGTGGCAACGGTCGGGCGGCAGTTCGTAAACCCCGCGCATGATCAGCTGCCATTCCTCGCCATGGGGCTGGATACGCTCGCCAAACAACTGGTGGGCAATCAGGTGCGCCACTTCGTGGGCCACGGTCTGCTTGAGAAAGTGTTGGCTGTTTTCACGGTACAACTGAGGGTTGAAGCGCAGCAGGTTCTCGTGCAAATGCGCGACACCGGCTTTCTGGCCCCGCAGCTTGAGACTGACCTGGGGGCGTTTGAAGCTTCGTTTGAAAAAGGATTCGGCTTGCAGGAAACAATCTTCGACGCGGGTATTGAGTTGCTCGGGCATGCTGTACATATCTCCAGAGACGCCCAGTATGCCGCAAAGCTGGGGGTTTCCGAATCTGTCAGGCGCCGAATGGTCATGCATAACGCACAAAGCCACCTTGCGGTGGCCTTGCCTGCGGGTTTTTTCGGTCAACTGGTGTAGATCGGCCCGACGCCCAGGCCCCAGACGATCACGGTAAAGGCCATGATCGCCACCAGCACCACCAGGCCCACGGCCAATACCGAACTGGAAAACAGGAAACCTTCATCCGGGTCGATACTCATGAAGGTCGGCAGCCCCACATACAGCAGGTACACCGTGTAGCAGATCGCCGCCGTGCCCACGACCATGCCCAGCCACATATGCGGGTAGAGCGCCGCCAGCCCGCCGATAAACAAGGGCGTGGCGGTGTAGGTGGCAAACGCCACGCAGCGGGCCATGCTTGGGCTGGCGTCGTAGGTGCGAGCCATCCAGTGAATGAACGCGCCCATCACCGCCACGCCGCACAGCATGGCCGCGTAAGACATGAGAGTCATCCACAGCGCGCTTTCCTGGGTCAGCATGACCGGGGCGCGGTTGCCGATGACCCAGCCGACCTGGGTGGTGCCAATAAAGGCGGAAATGGCGGGGATCGCCGCGAGAATCAGGGTATGAGTGAGGTACATGTGGCCGATGCTTTCTTCTTTATCGCCACGGATTTCCCGCCATTCCTGGTCGGGATGGGTAAACAGCCCCACGACGTGATGGATCATGCCAGTCACTCCTGTCGTTATTACCATCGCCCCCCATCGGAGCGCCCACGGGCCAAAATGGCCTGAAAGGTCTGGATAGATGTGCGACCTCAAGTCGCAGTATAGGAAGGGATGACCGGAATAACCGTAGGGCCTTTAGAGCAAATTGCGCTGTAAACACAGGCGCTAATCGCGGTGCGGTCTGTCGGGAGTCATGCAATCCAGCTCCCACATTGGAACTGCGCCAGTCTTGCCGGTAAAATGCTGCGCTTTTCGTCACACACCTTTGCGGATCCAAGCGCCATGGGCACTCTTACAGTCAACCAGAACAAACTGCAAAAACGCCTGCGTCGCCTGGCCGGTGAAGCGGTCGCCGATTTCAACATGATCGAGGACGGCGACAAGGTCATGGTCTGCCTCTCTGGCGGCAAAGACAGCTACACCATGCTCGACGTGTTGTTGCACCTGCAAAAGGTCGCACCGATCAAGTTCGAGATCGTGGCGGTCAACATGGACCAGAAACAACCCGGTTTCCCCGAGCATGTGCTGCCGGCCTACCTGAAAGAGCTGGGCGTGGAGTACCACATCGTCGAGAAAGACACCTACTCGGTGGTCAAGGAGCTGATCCCGGAAGGCAAGACCACCTGCTCGCTGTGCTCGCGCCTGCGCCGTGGCACGCTCTATACCTTTGCCGATGAGATCGGCGCGACCAAGATGGCCCTGGGTCATCACCGCGATGACATCGTCGAGACCTTCTTTCTCAACATGTTCTTCAACGGCTCGCTCAAGGCCATGCCGCCCAAGCTGCGTGCCGATGATGGGCGCAACGTAGTGATCCGCCCGCTGGCGTATTGCAACGAAAAGGACATCCAGGCTTACTCCGACTTCAAGCAATTCCCGATCATCCCGTGCAACCTGTGCGGCTCCCAGGAAAACCTGCAGCGCCAGGTGGTCAAGGAGATGCTGGTGGACTGGGAGCGCAAGACCCCCGGACGTACCGAAAGTATCTTCCGCAGCCTGCAAAACGTGATCCCGTCGCAATTGGCCGACCGCAACCTGTTCGACTTCACCAGCTTGAAAATCGATGAGACCGCCGCATCGCGTTTCGTCAATGTAGTGAACCTCTGAGTCTTCCCAAGGCTCTAGTACACGGCGCTTGCGGGCGCCGTTTTCAATTCGACTGACAGGAGAGGGCATGCGCGATTACAAGTGGCTGCACGAATATTGTCTGAACCGCTTCGGTTCGGCGGCCAAGCTGGAAGCCCATCTGCCGGTGCCCAAGACCCCGGCGCAATTGCGCAAGATCACCGATGACCGTTACCTGTCGACCTTGGCGCTGCGGGTGTTCCGCGCCGGTTTGAAGCACAGCGTGGTCGATGCCAAATGGCCGGCGTTCGAGCAGGTGTTCTTTGGCTTCGACCCGGAAAAAGTCGTGCTGATGGGCGCCGAGCACCTGGAACGGCTGATGCAGGACACGCGCATCATCCGCCATTTGGGCAAGCTCAAGAGCGTGCCGCGTAATGCGCAGATGATCCTGGATATCGAGCAGGAAAAAGGCAGCTTCGGCGCGTTTATCGCCGATTGGCCGGTGACTGATATCGTCGGGTTGTGGAAGTACCTGAGCAAGCATGGCCACCAGCTGGGCGGGCTGTCGGCGCCGCGCTTTTTGCGCATGGTCGGCAAGGACACCTTTGTGCCGAGCGATGACGTGGTGGCGGCGTTGAATGCGCAGAAGATCGTCGACAAGGCCCCGACCAGCTTGCGCGATTTGGCGACAGTGCAGGGCGCCTTCAATCAGTGGCATGCCGAGAGTGGGCGGCCGATGTGTCAGCTGTCGATGATGTTGGCCTATACCGTCAACCATTGATACTGATCGTTCCCACGCTCCGCGTGGGAATGCTGCCCAGGACGCTCTGCGTCCCAGGCCTCGTGCAAGGGTGACGCGGAGCGTCACAGGATGCATTCCCACGCGGAGCGTGGGAATGATCAGTCACGATCAGTCAATTGGCCAGTCGCCGGTTCAGCTGATGCCGCCAACGCACATACAGCAACGCCGTGCAAAACACCGCCAGGCTCGCGAGCATTTCCAGCACCCCAAACCACTGGCGGTTCGGGTCATACGCGGCCAGCGCGCCCTTGATGAAATACAGGTTCACCACAAAGCACATCCACGAATGCCCGCGTGCGCTGCCCATCAGCATGCCTGGCGCGAGTATCAGCAGCGGCACCAGCTCGATCAGCAGGATGACCCAGGGGCGTGCCCCATGCAGGTCGGCGACAAACAGGTAGTACGCGCACAACAAGCCCACCAGGCCCAAAAACGCCAGCAGGCTCAGCGCGCGTGCCACCTTGACCCGCGGCTCCAGCCACTCCCGTGGCGGCAGGACCTTAGGCTTCCTGGCCACGGCCGTTCTCCAGCAGCGTGGCGGTCTTGGCCAGGCGCAGGCCCAGGGCCCGGCACAGGGTGATTTCATGCTGGTCGAGCATGCGCTTGCCGTCTGGCCCGGAATGGTGGCTGGCGCCATACGGCGTGCCGCCGCCCTGGGTATCGAGCAGGGCCTGTTCGCTGTAGGGCAGGCCGGTGATCAGCATGCCGTGGTGCAACAGCGGCAACAGCATCGACATCAGCGTGGTTTCCTGGCCGCCATGCAGGCTGGCGGTGGAGGTGAACACGCCCGCCGGCTTGCCGACCAACGCGCCGGTGAGCCACAGGTTGCTGGTGCCATCGAGGAAGTACTTGAGTGGCGCAGCCATGTTGCCGAACCGGGTCGGGCTGCCCAGGGCCAAGCCCGAGCAGTGCTTCAGGTCGTCCAGGCTGGCATACAGCGCGCCTTCGTCGGGAATGCTCGGTGCCACCGCTTCGCACTCGGTGGAAATCGCCGGCACGGTGCGCAACCGCGCTTCCATGCCGCCTTGCTCGATACCCCGGGCAATCTGCCGGGCCATCTCGCTCACCGAGCCGTTGCGGCTGTAATACAACACCAGCACATAGGGCGTACTCACGGCAGGATCTCCAGCACGTTCTCGGGCGGGCGGCCGATGATGGCTTTGTCGGCGGTTTCCAGGATCGGACGTTCCATCAGCTTGGGATGGGCGGCGATGGCGGCGATCAGTTGCGCTTCGCTCACGCTGGCGTCGGCCAGGTTCAGGGTTTTGTATTCGTCTTCGCCGGTGCGCAGCAGTTGGCGTGCGCTAATCCCTAGCTTTTTCAGCAGGGCCTTGATTTGCGCGGCATCCAGCGGGGTTTCCAGGTAGCGCACCACGGTCGGGGTGAGGCCGCGGGCTTCCAGCAGTTCCAGCGCACCGCGCGATTTCGAGCAGCGCGGGTTGTGATAAAGCGTCAGATCGGTCATGTGCGGGTCGCATCTTGCGTAAGGTGGCGGGTATTCTACCTGCGCTGGCGCCTGTCCTTAAACCGTAAGAGGCGATAGGCCGCAGCCAACGTTCATTTTTGCGAAGGAATACCCCATGACAAGGCGACTGATCGGTGCATTGGCGATCATCACAACCCTGCTGCTCAGCGGCTGCGGTAACGATTACGGCGTTGACCAATATGGCCAGAAAGTGGCGGCCGAACGCTTGGACAAACAGTGGCTGGTGGTCAACTACTGGGCCGAATGGTGTGGCCCGTGCCGCACGGAAATCCCCGAGCTCAATGCCCTGGCAGAACAGTTGAAAGGCCAGAATGTTGGGGTGTTCGGCGTCAACTTCGACAATGGGCAGGGTGAAGAACTCAAGGCCGCCAGCGACAAGCTGGGGATCAAGTTCACGGTACTGGCCCAGAACCCGGACGGGATCTTCGAGATTCCACGCAGCGAGGCCTTGCCGGTGACTTACATCATCGACGACAAGGGCAAGGTGCGTGAGCAGTTGATGGGTGAGCAGACGGCGGAAGGGGTGTTGGCCAAGCTCAAGGCCCTGAAAGGCTAAAACTGTGGGGCTGGCTTGCCTGCGATGGCCATAGGTATCTACGCAACTTTGGTGCGACGCTGGACCTGTGGCGAGGGGGCTTGCTCCCGTGACGACCGGATAGCCGACGCTGTTCTAACTGACGCACCGCGATCCAAATGTGGGAGCTGGCTTGCCTGCGAAGGTATCGACTCGGTGTGCCTGAATCACCGAGTTGACTGGATCGCAGGCAAGCCAGCTCCCACAGAACCAGAGGACACCGCGTTAATACAGGAGCGTGCGCCTAGGTCAGCCTTCTTCGAGCCACAAGCGGATCGGCTTGCCTTCGGCCGGCCAGAACCGCGTCTGCTCGATCGGCGAGATGTCCCAGCGCTGCACGCCTTTCAGGACCTGGAAGAAGCGATGCTCTTGCTCCATCAGGGCTTCGGCGCACATTTTTCGGGTGCTGCCGACCGGGCCGAAGCTGAGCTTGTTGCCTTCGACGGTGTACGGTGCAAACCAGTGGTTGCAGCCGCCATTGCCATAGGCCCGGCCATCGGCGCCCAGGGTGACGGTAAGGTGCGCGTAGTCCATCAGCGGCCGCTCACCGATCCATTCCACTACGTAGCTGTGGTCGCGTTCGAGCTTGGCGCCATCGGCGGCGCAGCCTGCCAGGCCTACGCCGAGGGCGGCGAGCAGCAGCGGGCCTTTCATTGCGCGGCCTGCTGGCATTTCGGGCAGCGGTGCTTATCGCCTTCGCTGGCCCAGCCCAGTTCTTTGATACGCGCGTTGGCAGCCGGTTGCAGCGGTGCCTTGGTCAGCTTGGTTTCTACGGCGAATTCAAACTCCAGCACGGCGTCGCAGCTGTCGCAGTTGACCTTCCAGGTGTGAATTTCCAGTTCGCCAAACTTCGGCCCTTGGGCCATGGCGACCCACTGGCCCGCCGGGCGGATGGAGTAGCGTGCGTCACCTTCGACGGTCAGGCGCATCGACAGGGTTTTACTGCCGCGCAGGCTGACGATCAGGACGTCGCCATGTTTGATCGAACCACCGTTGCCGGTGACCTGGTAACGGCCCGGCACCAGGGCGCGGCATTCGATCAGGGTGTGTTGCGGGCTCAGCAAGCTGAAGCGGAAATCGTGTTCGGCCATGGATCCTCCAAATAGGCGCGGCATCCTATCACGGGTGCCGGCCTATCATGAGCCTGGTATGTGACCACTGATCATCCCTCGACCAGGTTCTGCGCCCGGCCATCGGCCCACGCGGCAATGTTGGCCAATGTGGTGCCGGCAATCGCCGCCAGGGCTTCACGGGTGAGGAAGGCCTGGTGCGCGGTGATGATCACGTTGGGGAAGGTCAGCAGGCGGGCGAGCACGTCATCCTGCAGGGGCAGGTCCGAGCGGTCCTCGAAAAACAATTGAGCTTCTTCTTCGTAGACGTCCAGCCCCAGGTAGCCCAACTGGCCAACCTTGAGCGCTTCGATCAGTGCCGGCGTATCGACCAGGCCACCGCGCCCGGTGTTGATCAGCATCGCACCGGGTTGCATCTGCGCGAGCGAGCGGGCATTGATCAGGTGTTTGCTGTCGGCGGTCAACGGGCAATGCAGGCTGATGATTTGCGCCTGCGCCAACAGTTCAGGCAGGCTTACGTAGCGGGCACCAAGTTCCTGCACCTGCGGGTTGGGGAAGGGGTCGTAGGCCAGCAACTGGCAGCCGAAGCCGGCCATGATCTTGGCGAAGGTCGCGCCGATCTGCCCGGTGCCGACCACGCCGACCGTTTTGCCGACCAGATCGAAACCGGTGAGCCCGTGCAGGCTGAAATCACCGTCGCGGGTGCGGTTGTAGGCACGGTGCAGACGGCGGTTGAGGGCCAGAATCAGCGCGACCGCGTGCTCAGCCACCGCGTGGGGCGAATAGGCGGGTACGCGCACGATGCTCAGGCCCAGGCGCTGGGCGGCCGGCAAGTCGACATGGTTGTAGCCCGCCGAGCGCAGGGCAATCAGGCGTGTGCCGCCCTTGGCCAGTTGCTCCAGCACGGGGGCGCTGAGGTCGTCGTTGATAAAGGCGCAGACCACCTCGTGGTGTTCGGCCAGGGCCACGGTATCGAGGTTCAGGCGTGCCGGTTGGAATTGCAGTTCCAGGCCGGCCGGCAGCGGTTCGCCGAGGAAACTCTCGCGGTCGTACGTTTGGCTGCTGAAGAGAATGACGCGCATTAAAAAGGCTCCCTGCAATGACAAAATAGATGCGTACCTGTAGGAGCGAGCTTGCTCGCGAAAAACGTCAACGATAACGCGTTCATTCTGGTTTAACGCGGTGTCCTTTGGTTTTTCGCGAGCAAGCTCGCTCCTACAGTCGGACGGTCAGGCACTCACTCTGGCTTCACTGGCCAACCGCGCAATCGCCATGTCCAGTTCGTCCAGCGCGGCCATGGCCTTGGCGTCATCCTGCTTGAGCAGGGTTTCGGCGCGTTGGCAGGCTGCCCGTAATTGCGGCACGCCACAGTAGCGGGTGGCGCCGTGCAGGCGGTGAACGCGTTCGATCAAGGCGTGGTTGTCATTGGCTTCGCGGGCGACGGTAATTGCCAGGCGATCAGCCTCCAGGGAGGCCAGCAGCATGGCGAGCATATCGGCGGCCAGGTCGGCCTTGTTGGCGGCCAGGCGCAGGCCTTCTTCGTGGTCGAGTACCAACAGTTGCACGCCCTGGGCCGCACCTTCGTGGGCGCGCTCCGGGCCTTGGTTACGCAGCGCCAGGCCGGTCCATTTCAAGACCACCTGGGCCAATTGCCGCTCGCTGATGGGTTTGGTCAAGTAGTCGTCCATACCGCTTTGCAGCAGAGCGCGTTTTTCGTTGGCCATGGCGTGGGCCGTGAGGGCCACCACCGGCAGCGGCGTGCCGTGGCGCTCGCTTTCCCACTGGCGGATCGCCTCGGTGCTTTGGCGGCCATCCATGCCGGGCATTTGCACGTCCATCAGCACCAAATCGAAAGTTTCCTGCTTCACGGCGTCGACGGCCGCGTAACCGCTTTCTACCGCCTGCACCTTGGCGCCCATGTCTTCCAACAGGGTTTGCACCAGCAGCAGGTTGGCCGGGTTGTCGTCCACGCACAGCACCCGTGGCGCACGGCTGGACAACGGCTCACCGGGTTCGCTGCGCGAAGGGCGCGGGCTGATCAAGTCGGCCAGGGAGCGGCGCAGTTTGCGCGTACAGGCGGGCTTGGCCTGCAATTGGCTGTTGGGGTTGGGCACCGATTGGTTGAACAGCATCTGCTCGGTGGTGGGGCACAGCACCAGCACCTTGCAGCCCAGGTGTTCAAGGTCCCACAGGTGTTGGTTGAGGCGCTCGGGCGGAATGTCATTGGCCGTGACACCGAGCACCGCCAGGCTGATGGCCTGTTCGGTCTGGTGCGCACTGGTGATGCCGTTGGTCAGGCTTTCCAAGGTGTTGAAGGGCGTGACTTCCAGGCCGCAGTCTTCCAACTGATGTTGCAGGGCCTGGCGCGCCAGTTCGTGGTTTTCCAGCACGGCCGCACGCCGCCCCAGCAGCGGCGCGGCGGGCAGGTCTTCGACGTCGTCACGGGTCTTGGGCAGGTTCAGGCTGATCCAGAATTCCGAACCTTCACCCGGCGTGCTGTCGACGCCGATTTCGCCGCCCATCTGCTCGATCAACCGCTTGGAAATCACCAGGCCCAAACCGGTGCCGCCGGGCTGGCGCGACAGCGAGTTGTCGGCCTGGCTGAATGCCTGGAACAGGGCGCGCACATCCTGATTGGACAGGCCAATGCCGGTGTCTTGCACGCTGATGCGCAATTGCACGCTGTCTTCCTGCTCATCCTCGATCATGGCTCGGGCCACAATGGTGCCTTCGCGGGTGAACTTGATCGCATTGCTGATCAGGTTGGTCAAAATCTGCTTGAGCCGCAGCGGGTCGCCCACCAACGCCAGCGGCGTGTCGCGGTAAACCAGGCTCACCAGTTCGAGCTGCTTGGCATGGGCGGCGGGGGCGAGGATGGTCAAGGTGTCTTGCAGCAAGTCGCGCAGGTTGAAAGGCACGCTGTCGAGCACCAGTTTGCCGGCTTCAATCTTCGAGAAATCGAGGATTTCGTTGATGATGCCCAGCAGGTTGTCCGCAGACTTTTCGATAGTGCCCAAGTAATCCAACTGGCGCGGCGACAGCTCGCTTTTTTGCAGCAAGTGAGTAAAGCCGAGGATGCCGTTGAGCGGGGTGCGAATCTCATGGCTCATGTTGGCCAGGAACTCCGACTTGATACGGCTGGCTTCCAGGGCTTCCTTGCGCGCCAGGTCTAGCTCGATGTTCTGGATCTCGATGGTTTCCAGGTTCTGGCGCACGTCTTCGGTGGCCTGGTCGATGCTGTGTTGCAGCTCTTCCTGGGCATTTTGCAGGGTTTCGGCCATGCGGTTGATGCCTGACGCGAGCTGGTCCAGCTCCTGGCTGCCCAAGGGAGGCAAGCGTGTCTCCAGGTTGCCGTCCTTGAGTTGGGCCACTGCTTGCTTGATCTGGCCAATCGGCGAATTGATGGTACGGCTGATACGCAGGGCGAGGGCGGCGGTGCACATCAGGCCGATGGCGATCAGCAGCAGGCTGGCGAACAGGCTGCGATAGCCACGCAGCAACATGCCATTGTGGGACAGCTCCACTTCGACCCAACCCAGCAGGCGGTCGGCCTCATCGGGAATCAACTCGCCCGCCAGGTTGCGATGGCGGCCAAACACCGGCAGTAGATAGCGGGTGGCGTCGTTGCCGGTGCGCTGCAACAGGTGCGAGCTGTTACCGGTGGGTGGCTGGTTGAGCATGGTCGGGCCGGCGTGGGCCAGGGAAGAGCGGTCTGGCGCGAGGAAAGACACCGCGCGCACATCCGGCTGCTCCAGGGACTGGGTCGCGATGCGCTCCAGCAGGTCGGTGTTCTTGTGGCCCAGGGCAGGCGCCACCAAGGGTGCCAATTGCTCGGCGATCATTTCGCCGCGTTGTAGCAACTGGGTCTGCAATTCCGAGAGCTGCATCCAGGTGAAATAGCCGCCCAACAACAGCGCCATCAGACTGGTCGGTAATAAGGTCAGCAACAGTACGCGGCCTTTTATCCCCATTCTTCTAAGCACGCCACTCTCCTGCTACCACGTTGTTATCAATTATCCACGCCGGCATCCGGCCCGCGCCACCTGCGCAGTGTAGCCATTTGCGCGGCCTGGAATCTTGCAAATTAATGACATGCGGCAATCTTCGGGCCATTCGGCGCCGGGTGGCGATTGCCTGTGAACGTTTAATCTTGAATAATCAGTGATTGAGAATGACTTGCAGACGCTAATGACTCCCGCAGCAGTTGGCCTACCCAGTATCCTGACCATCGAAGACGACCCGGTGTTGGGCGCCTATGTGCACGAGCAGCTTGGCCGCAGTGGCTTCCAGGTGACCTGGTGCCGGAACGGTCAGCAGGGCCTGCAACTGGCCCGCGCCCAGGCCTTTGACCTGGTGCTGATGGACATTCTGCTGCCGGGGCTGGACGGTTTGTCGGTCCTCACCCATTTGCGCCAGAGCCACGCCATGCCGGTGATCCTGATGTCGGCCCTGGGCGCTGAGGCCGATCGTATCAGCGGTTTTCGCCTGGGCGCAGACGACTATCTGCCCAAACCGTTCAGCATGGTTGAACTGTGCGTGCGTATTGAAGCGATTCTGCGCCGCGTTGCCCTGGACCGCCGGCCCGAGCCGCCGCGTGCCCCGGCACCCGAAGATGCCCGGGTGCTGCACTTTGATGATGAACGCTGCGATGTGTCCTGCCAGGACCAGTGGGCCGGGCTCACGCGCAGCGAATACCGCCTGCTGGAAACCCTGCACCGCAATACCGAAGAAGTCCTCAGCAAAGCCTTCCTGTATCAGCAGGTGTTGCAGCGCGGTTATGCGCCCCATGACCGCAGTCTCGACATGCACGTCAGCCAGATCCGCCGCAAGCTCAAGGCCATCGGTTACATCGAGCGTGAAGTGCGCACCGTGTGGGGCAAGGGCTACGTGCTGAGCGGTCACGATGAAGGGCTTTGAGCGACTGCCCGGCAAACACTCGTTGTTCTGGAAGCTGGCCTGCCTGTTGATCGCCTTCTGTTTGCTGATGATTTGGCTCAGTTGGTCGTGGGGCCGCTACATGGAGCAGCAGAGCGCGTACCTGTCCGAGAAGTCGCGGGAGATTCTCACTGGCTATGCCGCCGGTGCCGAACTGGCGTGGAGCACACAGGGCAGTGCTGGCGTGGATGCCTGGCTGCAGCGAATGGCCGAGCGTGAAAGCACCTGGGTTGGCGTGATCGGTAACGACTTGCAGTCCCTTAGCAGCACGCCCTTGAGTGACAAGGAAAGCCAGCGCCTGACGTTCTTGCGTGGATTGGATTGGCCGGTCAGCCGGCATGTCATCGGTTTGCCCTGGATGAAGGTGCCGTTTCCGGTCGACCCTGGCGCGGGGTCGTTGGTGATCGAGCTGCCGCAGCGCTTTATGCCAGGGCGCTATCAACTGTTCTGGCGAGTGGTCACCAATGGTGTGATTCCCGGTCTATTTACCCTGTTGCTGTGCATCGGCCTCTATCGGCTGCTGATCATGCCCCTCAATCAATTGCGCGAGCAGGCCAATGCCTGGCGTGCCGACCAACTCAATACGCGAATGTCCCGTGATGCCACCAGCCGCCAGGATGAACTGGGCGAGCTGGGCCGGGCTTTTGACCATATGTCCGAACGCTTGCAGGGCACGGTGCGTTTGCAGCAGCAGTTGCTGCGCGATATGTCCCATGAACTGCGCACACCCTTGAGCCGCCTGCGAGTAGCCTGCGACAGCGAGCAAGACCTGGCCAAACTGCGCGAGCGCCTGGGCCGTGAAATCGACGCCATGCAGCGCCTGGTGGAAGACAGCCTGCAACTGGCCTGGCTCGACAGCGAAACCACGCCGCTGCCCCAGGAAGATATTCAGCTCCAGGCGTTATGGGACATATTGCGTGAGAACGCGTGTTTTGAAAGCGGTTGGCCCGCATCGCGCTTGCCGTGCCTGTTACCGGCGGACAGTTGGGTGCGCGGCAACCTGAATGCACTGGCCCAGGCCCTGGAAAATATCCTGCGCAACGCCATACGCCACTCGCCCAAGGGCGGCTGCGTGCAACTCGACGGCTGTCGTGAAGGAGACTATTGGCATATCTGGCTGCAGGATCAGGGCCCGGGGATTGCCGAGGGTGACCTGGAGCGCATCTTCGCGCCCTTTACCCGTCTGGACGGCTCGCGGCCCGGCGATGGCGGTTTCGGCCTGGGCCTGAGCATTGCCCGCAACGCAGTGCAGCGCCAGGGCGGTCGCTTATGGGCAGAAAACACCGGGCAGGGTCTGCGGGTGCATTTGCACTTGCTGGCCCGTTAGCGTTCAGCGCCGACGCAGTTTGCGTTTTTTCCACTGGTGCGCCACCCACCAGCGCCAGTACGCCATGGTCAGGCAATAGGCCAGGGCGCCCAATACCACCCCCAATACCACCGAACCCAGCAGGAACGGCTGCCAGAGGGTGCTCAGCTGGCCGCTGATCCATTCCCACGTCAGGTTATCGGGCAAGCTGCGTGGCGGCACGTTCATCAGCCAGGCGCCGGTCATATAGGTGCAGATGAACACCACCGGCATGGTGATGGGGTTGGTCAACCACACCAGGCTGATGGCAATAGGCATATTGCCGCGCACCGAGATCGCGAGCACTGCGGCGAGCAACATCTGCAACGGAATCGGGATAAACGCCGCAAATAAACCCACCGCCATGGCGCGCGCCACGGAGTGCCGGTTCAGGTGCCAGAGGTTGGGGTCATGCAGCAGCGTGCCAAGAAACTGTAATGACTTGTGTTCCCTGATACTGCTGGGATCGGGCATGTACCGTTTGAATAAGCGCCGGGGCATAAGGGGTCCAGGTCAATTCGAGGGGCAAGTATGCCCGGATTCTATAAACAGAAAATTCAGACTTTGTGACAAAACATCATAGGCGTTGTCGTTCAGCCGGCTAAGACTGAGTGGATCACGGAGAAAGGATGATCCATGAAGACAGGGATGTTGGCGTTGGCGCTGGGGTTGCTGACGTTGCGTTGGTTGCCGGCCCTGCCGCCCGGCACCGTGCTATTGGCCATGCTGGTGCTGGCCTTGATGCTGTTGCCTTTTCGGTCCTATCCCTTGGCCTTCTTCCTGGTGGGGTTGAGCTGGGCTTGCTTCAGCGCGCAGCGGGCGTTGGATGATCGACTGCAGCCGGCCCTGGACGGGCAGACTCGTTGGGTGGAGGGGCGTGTGGTCGGCTTGCCCCAGCAGACGGGTACGGGCGTGCGCTTTGAACTGGCCGACGGCCGGTTGCGCAAGGGGCGGCTGCCCAAGCGTATCCGCGTGTCCTGGCACGGCGGGCCAGTGGTGAACAGCGGCGAGCGCTGGCGCCTGGCGCTGACACTCAAGCGGCCTGCGGGCCTGCTCAATTTCCATGGGGTTGACCATGAAGCCTGGCTGCTCGCCCAGCGTATCGGTGCCACTGCAACGGTGAAAGACGGTGAACGTCTCGCACCGGCCCGCAATGCATGGCGCGATGCTGTTCGCCAGCGCCTGATGGCGGTGGATGCCCAAGGCCGCGAGGCGGGCTTGGCGGCGCTGGTATTGGGCGACGGTTCCGGCCTGGCGCCTGAGGATTGGCAGGTGTTGCAGGACACGGGCACGGTGCATCTGCTGGTGATTTCCGGGCAGCACATCGGCTTGTTGGCGGGCTTGATCTACGGCTTGGTCGCTGTTTTGGCGCGCTATGGTTGCTGGCCCCGAACCTGGCCGTGGCTGCCGTGGGCGTGCGGCCTGGCTTTTGGCGCAGCGTTGGGTTATGGCCTGCTGGCGGGGTTTGGCGTGCCGGTGCAGCGGGCTTGTGTAATGGTCGGCCTGGTGTTGCTGTGGCGTCTGCGGTTCCGCCATTTGGGGCTATGGTGGCCGTTGCTGCTGGCGCTGAATGGCGTGCTGGTGCTGGAGCCCTTGGCCAGCCTGCAGGTGGGGTTCTGGTTGTCGTTTGCGGCGGTCGCGGTGTTGCTGCTGGCATTTGGAGGGCGCTTGGGGCCGTGGAGCGTCTGGCAGGCGTGGACCCGGCCCCAGTGGTTGATTGCCATTGGCTTGTTTCCGGTGTTGCTGGTGCTGGGTCTGCCCATCAGCCTCAGCGCACCGGTGGCCAATCTGTTTGCCGTGCCGTGGATCAGCCTGGTGGTGTTGCCCTTGGCGCTGCTGGGCACGGCGTTGTTGTGGGTACCGCTGGCGGGAGAAGGTGTGCTGTGGCTGGCCGGCGGCGCGCTGGACGGATTGTTCAAGGGCCTGGCGCTGCTGGCCGGGCAATTGCCGGCCTGGGTGCCGCCCGAGGTGCCGCTGGGGTATTGGCTGGTCAGCCTGATGGGCGCGGTGGTGTTACTGCTGCCCAAAGGGGTGCCGTTCCGGGTGTTGGGCTGGCCCATGCTGTTGATGGCCGTTTTTCCGCCCCGGGAGTGGGTGCCCCACGGACAGGTAGAGGTGCTGCAACTGGATGTCGGCCAGGGGCAGGCACTGATCCTGCGCACCCGTCATCACACCTTGCTCTACGATGCCGGGCCGCGCTCGGGGCCTGTCGACCTCGGCGCGCGCGTCGTGTTGCCGTCGTTGAAAAAACTCGGGGTAGAGCAGTTGGACATGATGCTGCTCAGCCATGCCGACGCCGATCACGCCGGTGGTGCGGCAGCAGTGGCTCGGGGGCTGCCCGTCAAACGCGTGGTGGGCGGCGAAACCGAGGGCTTGCCAGCCTTTCTCGCCACCCAGCCCTGTACCAGCGGCGAGCGCTGGGAATGGGACGGCGTGTGGTTTGAACTGTGGCAGTGGGCGGGTGGGCTTGAGGGCAATCCGAGGTCGTGCGTGCTGCACGTCCAGGCCAATGGCGAACGCCTGCTGCTCACCGGCGACATTGATCGCGCCGCCGAACAGGCGTTTCTGGCTTCCCCGCTGGCGGTTCCGACCGACTGGCTACAGGCCCCGCACCATGGCAGCCGCAGTTCTTCGTCCTGGCCTTTCGTACAAAGGTTGGCGCCCACCTCGGTGCTGATTTCCCGCGGGCGCAGCAATACGTTCGGCCATCCTCATCCGCAGGTCCTGGAGCGCTACCAAGCGCTGGGCAGCCGGGTGTATGACAGCGCCGAACAGGGCGCCGTGCGCCTGCGCCTGGGGGCGTTTGTGCCGGCGACGGTTGCGCGCAGCCAACGTCGTTTCTGGCGCGAACCGTTACCGTAATCAGGCGTTACCAAAGTTTCGAACCGCGACAGAAGGGCCTGTAGCCGGTGAACCCCTCTGTTGACCCTATATGGTAAAGTGGCGCACTTTTTCGAGGGGACATTCACTGTGTGGGAATTGGTCAAATCCGGCGGCTGGATGATGTTGCCGATCATTCTGAGCTCCATCGTCGCACTCGGCATCGTCGCCGAACGCCTGTGGACCCTGCGCGCCAGTCGCGTCACCCCCGAGCACTTGCTGGGGCAGGTCTGGGGCTGGATCAAGAACAAGCAGCTCGACAAGCAAAAGCTCAAGGAGCTGCGTGCCAATTCGCCACTGGGTGAAATCCTCGCCGCCGGCTTGGCCAATTCCAAGCATGGTCGCGAGATCATGAAAGAGTGCATTGAAGAAGCGGCCGCCCGGGTTATCCATGAGCTGGAGCGCTATATCAACGCCCTCGGCACTATCGCCGCCATGGCGCCGTTGCTGGGTTTGCTCGGCACGGTACTAGGCATGATCGATATCTTCAGTGCGTTCACGGGCTCGGGCATGACCACCAACGCGTCGGTACTGGCCGGGGGTATCTCCAAGGCCCTGATCACCACCGCAGCGGGCTTGATGGTGGGGATCCCTTCGGTGTTCTTCCACCGTTTCCTACAGCGGCGCATTGATGAGCTGGTGGTCGGTATGGAACAGGAAGCCATCAAGCTGGTAGAAGTGGTGCAGGGCGACCGTGATGTAGACCTGGTCGAGGGCAAAGCGTGAAATTTCGCCGCAAGCAACGGGAAAATATCGATATCAACCTCGCGTCGTTGATCGACGTGGTGTTTATCCTGCTGCTGTTTTTTGTCGTGACCACCACCTTCACCCGCGAAACCCAGCTGCGTGTCGACTTGCCTGAAGCGGTAAGCGGCTCGCCTGCCGAAGACCAGCAGGTCAAGCAACTGGACATCGCCATCAGCGCCGAAGGGGTGTTTTCGGTGAATAACCAGTTGCTGGAGAAAAACGACCTTGCCAGCTTGATGGAGGCGTTGCAGAAGGAATCTGGCGGCGACACCCAGTTGCCGCTGTCCATCAGCGCCGATGGCAAGACCCCGCATCAAGCCGTGATCACCGCCATGGACGCTGCCGGCAAGCTCGGTTTCAGCCATTTGCGCATGACCACCGTCGAGGCGGCGAGCCCGCCCTGATGGCCATGTCCGATCGCTTACTCAAGGCCTGGTACGAGGGCCACCCGGCACTGGCATTGTTGCGGCCACTGGAATCGCTGTATCGCCGCGTGGTGCAACGTAAGCGTGCGCGCTTTGTGGCAGGCGAGGGCGAGATTTATCAAGCGCCGGTGCCGGTGGTCGTGGTGGGCAATATCACTGTAGGCGGCACCGGCAAGACGCCGTTGATCCTGTGGTTGATCGAGCACTGCCGCCGCAGCGGTTTGCGCGTGGGCGTGGTCAGTCGAGGCTACGGTGCCAAGCCGCCGCAGTTGCCGTGGCGGGTCGAGGCCGGCCACAGTGCCGAGGTGGCCGGTGATGAACCCTTGCTGATCGTGCAGCGCAGTGGCGTGCCTTTGATGATCGACCCCGATCGCAGTCGTGCGGTGAAGGCCCTACTGGCCAATGAGCCCCTGGACCTGATCCTCTCCGATGACGGCCTGCAACACTACCGCCTGGCCCGCGATCTTGAACTGGTGCTGATCGATGCCGCCCGCGGCCTCGGCAACCGCCGCTGCCTGCCTGCCGGGCCGTTGCGCGAACCGGTGGAGCGCCTGCACAGTGTGGATGCGGTGCTCTATAACGGTGCCGCCTCGGACCGTGAAGAGGGTTATGCCTTCCGCCTGCAGCCCACAGCGCTGGTTAACCTGCACAGCGGCGAGCGCCAGCCGGTCACCTATTTCCCGCAGGGCCAGCAGGTGCATGCGGTGGCCGGTATCGGTAACCCGCAACGTTTCTTCAATACCCTTGAAACGCTACACTGGCAGCCGCTACCCCATGCTTTTGCCGACCACGCGCCCTACAGCGCCGAGGTCTTGAGTTTTACCCCGTCATTGCCGCTGGTCATGACCGAAAAGGACGCGGTGAAGTGCCGCGCCTTTGCCCAGCCCGACTGGTGGTACCTTGCGGTGGATGCGGTACCGTCGCCGGCGTTCGTCGCCTGGTTCGACACGCAGCTGATGCGTCTGCTGCCCAACCGTCTCTTGCCTTAAAACGCTTCTTTCCAGGAAACATTCATGGACACCAAACTGCTCGATATCCTCGCTTGCCCGATCTGCAAAGGCCCGCTCAAGCTCAGCGCCGACAAAACCGAGCTGATCAGCAAAGGTGCCGGCCTGGCTTACCCCATCCGTGATGGCATCCCGGTCATGCTCGAAAGCGAAGCCCGTACCCTGACCACCGATGAGCGCCTGGATAAATGACCACCGCCTTTACCGTTGTCATTCCCTCGCGCTATGCCTCGACGCGCCTGCCGGGCAAGCCGTTGCAAATGATCGGCGATAAGCCGATGGTCCAGCTGGTGTGGGAGCAAGCCTGCAAAAGCAGCGCCGAGCGCGTGGTAGTGGCCACCGATGACCCGCGTATTATCGAGGCGTGCAAAGGTTTTGGTGCCGAAGCGGTACTGACCCGCGAAGACCATAATTCCGGCACTGACCGCCTGGCCGAAGTGGCGACCAAGCTTGGCCTGGCACCTGACGCCATCGTGGTGAACGTGCAGGGTGACGAGCCGTTGATCCCGCCGAGCATCATTGACCAGGTCGCGGCCAACCTGGCTGCCGACGCCGAAGCGCGCATGGCGACCCTGGCCGAGCCGATCGAAGACCTTGAGACGCTGCTCAACCCGAGCGTGGTGAAGGTAGTCAGCGATATCAACGGCCTGGCCTTGACGTTCAGTCGTTCAGTGCTGCCCTGGGCGCGCGATGCCTTCGCCAAGCGCGCTGATGTGTTGCCGGAAGGTGTGCCGTATCGCCGCCACATCGGCATTTACGCCTACCGCGCCGGTTTCCTGCATGACTTCGTCAGCTGGGGCCCGTGTTGGCTGGAGAACACCGAGTCCCTGGAGCAACTGCGTGCGCTCTGGCACGGCGTGCGTATCCACGTCGGTGATGCCTTGGAAGCACCGCCAGCCGGTGTCGACACCCAGGAAGACCTCGAACGCGTCCGTCGCCTGCTGGGCGCCTGATGGAAGTTCTGTTTGTATGCCTGGGCAATATCTGCCGCTCGCCAACCGCTGAAGGCATCTTGCGCCATAAATTGCGCGAAGCCGGCTTGGCGGGCCAGGTTGAGGTGGCGTCTGCCGGTACCGGCGAATGGCATGTCGGCAACCCACCGGACCAGCGCAGCCAACGTGCGGCGCTGGCGCGAGGTTATGACTTGTCGAGCCAGCGTGCCCAGCAGGTTTCCCGCGCGGACTTTGCCCGCTATGACCTGATCCTGGCCATGGACAATAGCAACCTGCGCAATCTCAAGGCCATGCAGCCGGGGCAGGGCAAGGCAGAGCTGGATTTGTTCCTGCGTCGCTTTGCTGGCGAAGTGGACGAAGTGCCAGACCCTTACTATGAAGGTGAGCAAGGTTTCGAACGGGTCCTGGACCTGATCGAACGCGCCTGTGATTTATTGGTGATCGAATTGAAGGGGCGGCTATGACCTTGCAAGTGCTTGCGCAGGTATCGCTCAAGCCATTCAACAGCTTTGGCATCGATGTGAACGCGCAATTGTTCGCCGAGGCCCACAGTGATGCTGACGTGCGCGAGGCCATTGCCTATGCCGCCGCGCACGCGGTGCCGTTGCTGGTGATCGGTGGCGGCAGCAATTTACTGTTGACCCAGGATATTCCGGCGCTGGTGTTGCGTATGGCGACCCAGGGCATTCGCGTGCTGAGCGACGATGGCACGCACGTGGTGGTCGAAGCCGAAGCGGGCGAAGCCTGGCATCCGTTTGTACTGTGGACCCTTGAACACGGCTTCTGCGGCCTGGAAAACCTCAGCCTCATCCCCGGCACGGTCGGTGCGGCGCCGATGCAGAACATCGGTGCCTATGGCGTAGAGATCAAGGATGTCTTCGCCGGCCTAACCGCGCTGGATCGCCAGACGGGTGAACTGCGGGACTTCAGCCTCGACGAATGCAACTTTGCTTACCGTGACAGCCTGTTCAAGCACGAAGTCGGGCGTTGGCTGATCCTGCGGGTACGCTTTGCCCTCAGCCGCGCCACTCACCTGAAACTCGACTACGGCCCGGTGCAACAGCGCCTGACCGCGCAGGGCGTCACCCACGCCACGCCAAGCGATGTGAGCCGCGCGATCTGCAGCATTCGCCGCGAGAAACTGCCAGACCCGGCAGAGCTGGGCAATGCGGGCAGCTTCTTCAAGAATCCGCTGGTGCCCCAAGCCCTGGCTGTGGAGCTGCAAAGCCAGTATCCAGACATGGTGGCCTATCCTCAGGCCGACGGCCAAATGAAACTCGCCGCCGGCTGGCTGATCGACAAGGCCGGTTGGAAGGGCTTCCGGGAGGGCGATGCGGGCGTGCACAAGCTGCAAGCGCTGGTGCTGGTCAACTACGGCACCGCCACCGGGCAGGAGATTGCCCAGCTGGCGCTACGCATCCAGCAAGATATCTTCACGCGCTTCAAGGTCGAGCTGGAAATGGAACCCAATCAGTACTGAGCTTTATCGGGCCTGAAAATGAAAATGCCCCGTATCTTGCGATACGGGGCATTTTTTAAGGCGCTGGCTGATCAGTCATCGCGGCTCATGATGCCGAAGATCTGCAACAGGCTGATGAACAGGTTGTAGATCGACACATACAGGCTGATGGTCGCCATGATGTAGTTACGCTCACCGCCATGGATGATGGCGCTGGTCTGGAACAGGATGCACACCGAGGAAAACAGCACAAAACCCGCGCTGATCGCCAGTTGCAGGCCGCTGATCTGGAAGAACATGCTGGCCACCACGGCCGCCAGCAACACGAAGAAACCTGCGGTGATGAAGCCACCCAGGAAGCTCATGTCTTTACGGCTGATCAGCACGTAGGCTGACAGACCACCAAACACCAAGGCGGTCATGGCAAATGCCGAGCTGACCACTTCCGCACCGCCGGCCATGCCCAGGTAACGGTTAAGGATCGGGCCGAGGATAAAGCCCATGAAACCGGTCAAGGCAAACGCCGACACCAGGCCCCAGGCCGAGTCACGCAGCTTGTTGGTCAAAAAGAACAGACCGTAGAAGCCGATCAACACGACAAAGATATTCGGGTAACCGACGCGCATCTGCTGGGCCACGTAAGCCATCACGCCGCTGAATGCGAGGGTAAGGGCGAGCAAGCCGTAGGTGTTGCGCAACACGCGGCTGACTTCAAGCTGCTCAGCCTGCGCGTTGCCATTCACTGCGTAATTCTGTTCGCGCATGGCGACACTCCTTCAGTTTTGAAACGTTCAGTCGCAAAGATCATAACAGACGCCCTGTAACAAGCGATGCAGAGAGTTTGACAGTGTGTTTCATTCGGGTATTATGGCGCCCGCTGACACGGGATGGGCTACTATAATCCTGTGATGCACAAGGGAAATTGGCAGAGTGGTTGAATGCACCGGTCTTGAAAACCGGCGGACGTTAATAGCGTCTCCAGGGTTCGAATCCCTGGTTTCCCGCCAAGATTTACACGAAAGCCCCGCGAAAGCGGGGCTTTTGCGTTTTCGGGGTTTGGATAGGCAGAGGCGGTTTCTGAGAGGGGTTCCGAAACTTTCGGGTAGGCGTTCCGAAACTTTGCCTAGTTGGACGGTTTCGCGGTGGCGCTAATCCTCCTGTAAACCCGCTTTGTGATCTCCTGTTGCTGTGTCCCAGCAGCAGGCTGGCATCCCCGATATCGATGATTTCCGACGCGGCCTTCGGCCGGATGTCGCGGAACTGAAACCCTCCAATCCTGGCCGCGAGCAGCGGGTCGCCTTGTTCGATGGCGTTCTGCTGGGCTTTTTCTCGAGCCTTGTCCCAGCGCAAGCGCAACATCCCCTTCGTCATTCGCTTTCCATACCTGTTGATCAACAAGTACTTGGATGAATGACCGACATTCCTTTCGCCAATCTCCCTGACCAATTTCCCCAAGCTGTTTTCCCCGGCTTCCGTGCGCATCAGGATTCGAAGCTTCTGGCCGGTCTTGCCCTGCGTTACCAGGAAGTAGTCACCTTCGGTATCGTCGCTACGCATGATCAGCACGTCAGCAGGTCGCTGTCCGGTCAAATAGCCCAGGTCCATGGCTTCCTTGAGTTCTTGTTCCGCAACTGCGTAGGCGGCATCCCAAACAGTCGCGTTGGCGTAGTAATCACGCGGCGCCTCCTTGTTCTTTCTGATGCCCTGGCAAGGGTTCTCCCGCTCCGTCAATCCCCACTCCCAGGCCATGTTGAAAACATGGGACAGGGGCGCGATCTCGCGGTTGGCACGAACCTTCGCTGAGCGGGCATCACGGTAGCCGGCGATGTTGAACGGCGTAATTGAATCGATGGGCGCCTCATCAAACGTAGGACGAAGCTGTTTCAGTTCGGCCATGTTGTCCTTCTGGGTCCGCGCCCCCTTTTTTGGAATGACGCCGCGCGCGTACCTGTCGAAGATGCCCTTCATCGTTGTCACGTCGGCAGGCTTTTCTTTGGCCCCCAGTTTGGCCCACTTCAGCCTGGCTTTGCTCAGGTCTGTTCCAAGCGGAATCTCTTTTCCCGCTGAGTCACGGTAGTAGTAGCCGATCCAGACCTTGCCATTCTTCCTTGGGCGCTTACGGTGCACCATTCCTGGCGGCAAGTCCCTGTTTCCGTGTTTCGGGGGCGCATATCAGTTCACTCTGGAGAAATAAGGCGTCCAAGCTGGACGCGCCGGCGGCGGGGTTGGATCTGCGATTGCGGCGTTAACCAAGCCAAGCTTCATGCGCGCGTACATACGACCCACCAGAGGGCGGCCGACGCGGCTCCCGATGAACACCCAGTTTCGGTCTTTCAGCCATTTGCGCTGGTGAGCGCGATGCTTATAGCCGGTTAGGTCGGCGAGCTCGTCGTCCGACAGGATCTCTGCTTGCATGCCTACCTCCGGCCGGCCGCCGTGGGCCGCGCTGTCTTGATGATGTGGATGGCCAGGGCAAAGGTGATCAGTAGCCAGACGCGTGTGCCGGCGAAGGCGTAGAGGATGTCGACCGTTTCGCCGTCGGCCAGAAGGCGGGGTCGATCCAAAAGAACCAGCATCCGCTGCCGACCAGGTACAGCAAAGCGCCCAGCAGTAACAGGGTGAGTTTCATAGCGAACAGGGGGTGTCCTTTCCGCGCTGGGCGGCAGAGGTGGAGTTATCAATAGATGAGGACGTAGGCGAGCGCGAGGGTGGAGATCATGGCGTCCCCCCGGTTTCAGCCTGCAGTTCGGCGGCTAGGCCAGCATGCCACCAATACCGCGGGCGTTGGTACCAAGCGTGGGATTCCTCCCGTATCACCAGGCCCTTTCGATGTAGCGCCTTGAATGCGCTGAGCACTGAGCCAGCGCTGATTTCAAGGCGGTGTCCAATTTGATAAGTAAGGCAGCCAATGCCGAAGACGCAATGCTGTCACCTGCTGCCACCTTCGCACGGTCATGCTCATGCAGATGGGTTGTTACGCCGTGATATCGGTACACGTTTTCGCCCCCGATCATGCGCAGATCATCAAGGATGCTCTGCTGCTTTTGCGTGAGCTTCATGGTGTCACTTCCCGGCGTGCCCACCAGCAGGCAGGGCCGTCGTCGGTGTCGTGAATGGTCAGGCAGAACTAGCCTTTGCCATCAGGCCAAACCGGCTCACGGTAACTGCAATCAAGGTCATGAGATTTGAAGTAATGATCGGCAATCGCTTCGTCTCCATATTCAAGGCTGACCATCTGAATCGTCAGGCTCTGCTCAGAAAAATCCAAGCCTTACACTTGTCGCCATCACCCTCTTCAAACACCGGCATGTCGGGCTGCTGGAACATGCCATTTTCGTCACGCCGGACAAGTCGATGATTGATAAGGCCTGCTCGATCCAGGCGCTCAATCTCTGCCTAGAGCAGTGCTGCTGCCTTGACCATGTCACGACGCCGATCAGCGCTTGGTTTGCACGTCTCCTGCTTCCATGGCCATGCTGTACTGCGCGTGGTCGGCTTTCCGGCAAGACTTGCATAGGTCGCGCCGGCTTCGGCGAGCTCCCCATTCACATAAAGGTCATAGCGGTACAGCGAATAATCGTCGGCTGAAAACTGGCGTTGACGCTCGTGGATGACGTCCCGCGCCGCTCGATTGAGGCTGAGTGCAATTTCTTCAGGCATGACTCGCCCTTGCCGCTATAGCGGCTGACTTAAGGGGGGGATGGAGTAGGCGTAATCACAGTAATCGAACAGCTTTCAGCACCGGACTAGCTCTTGCACACTCAAAGATCTATTTTTTGGACTTGACTCTAGTGTTAAGGTAGTGTGCATGAAATAACAAGATTGAGCCTGGACGGAGTTTTTATGCAAGGGAAACAACTTAGAGCTGAGTTTGAATTGGTTCGTGGCACGTATCATTCTTTTTCCGAGAAAGTACAAGAGTTGCTTGAAGGCTTTCTAGAGGCTAAAGGTTTGGTTGTGCACTCCGTGTCGTCACGTTGTAAAACGCCTGGCAGCTTGGAGGTGAAGGCGCAGAAAAAATTAGATAAAGGCTCTGAATATACCAGCCTTAAATCAGTAACGGATTTGGCGGGTGTTCGGGTCATCACCCACTTCGCCAACGATGTCGATGAGATCGCAAAAATTGTTGAGCACGAATTTAATGTCGATTTCGATAATTCGATCGATAAAAGATTGGCACAAGAACCAGACAGGTTCGGATACACATCTCTACATTATGTGGTTGCACTAAGTGATGATCGTTTAAAGCTTTCGGAATACTTGAAATTTAGCGATATTAAAGTCGAAATTCAGATTCGATCAATTCTTCAACATGCTTGGGCGGAAATCGAGCATGACATAGGCTACAAGGCCAATGACGAAGTTCCTAAGGATGTCAAGCGGAAATTCTCAAGGTTGTCCGGGTTGTTGGAGCTGGCAGATGAAGAGTTTATGGACATTCGCACGAAAGTAGACGCCTATGCTGAAAGTGTCAAAAAAGCCGTTGGCACGGATCTCGAGGAATTTGAGATTGATAAAACATCGTTGGATAGTT
Source organism: Pseudomonas salmasensis (assembly GCF_014268375.2). Lineage (NCBI taxonomy): Bacteria > Pseudomonadati > Pseudomonadota > Gammaproteobacteria > Pseudomonadales > Pseudomonadaceae > Pseudomonas > Pseudomonas salmasensis. The sequence goes on along the minus strand of NZ_CP077083.1, from coordinate 1,007,852 downwards.
TTGCTATGTCGAACCATGTTGTTGTTGAACTAGATAGAGAGATCGGGGATATACTCGGGGTGACGATTGGTAAGCCCTACTTTCTCCCAGAAGAATTTGAAATTTTCAAGATGTTTGGTGTAAATACTTTGGATCAGTTGGAAAAAATGTTGCAGGACTATCGTTCTGGAATATTGGAGCGGGCTGAACATATCGCAAGTCGGGATGATGGCACAACCTTTATGCTTGGTGCGGGCATTAGTATCTTTTATCTTTTTCAGGTTGTTGTTGGTCTGAGTAAGGATGAGGATAAAGTTATGGACTACCTGAGAGCTATGGGTTTGGCTGAGGATGGTGAGTTTGCCGATTACTTGATGACCTTTTGAAAGGTTAATTCGACTTTACCAACGCACGTCTACTTAATCGTGTGGTAACCTAAATCCAGCAGTCGAAGGTGAACTTCCTTTTGCATGTGTTAAGTCGAGATTTAGAGTGTTAGTGATAACAAACTTCGTAAGTGTCGAATGCCCCATCTGCAACCGCACGACGGTTTGTTTTCTCTAGGCATGACGAATCTTTTCCGGGCCATGCTCGGACGGTGGAGGGGTAGAGGGGAGCGGCGCGGAGCCGCTCTTTATCCACAAGCTTGTGCGTTGAGCGGCTGGGGGTTTGGCGCCAATATGTGGATTTCATAAGTCTGGAGCGCGACAGCATGAAACGCATGACCGAATGTATAAATCTGATCATCGCATTCCTTCGCTTGATCGTCTTGATAATCCGCACCGGGAGCTTTTGAGCTATGATGGCACCATTCCTCTAAATGGGCTGGACCATGACCAAGTACGATATTTAAGATGAGATCGAAGGCTTTCATGTTTGGAACTACATGGAGCGCGACAAGGACGAGGGAGGCCGGTAGACCTGGAGTGTCAACGTCGAAGTAAAACGCAGTGGTGAAGTGCTGGTGCCGGTTGTTGCTGGTGACTGAACCTATGTTGACCTTGGGCTGGCGCAGGAAGCTGGGCGCAAGGTCGGGGACCGGTTGATTGCTGAGTCAGTTCTATAGGGTTTCTGTGGTCATGGGATACCTCGAACTAGAAAAAGAATGTCAAACCTGCGATGGTTTAGAGTCCTACTCATGATGAGAAATGAATGATGTTTGACGAAATATTCAAAACAAAGGTAAGTGAGCTTTGGAACTTATTTTCCGTAACTGGTGGTTTGAATCATAGAGGCGAGAAGGGAAGCTTCCGAGAGGAATTTGTTAAGCAGTTGTTTGTGTCTGTATTGCCAAGACATTATGGAATCGGCTCGGGCGTCGTGGTTGACAAATGGGGAAGGCAAAGCCCCCAAGTCGATTTGGTGATTTATGATCGGCGTAGAATGCCACCTTTGCTTGAGCGAGATGGGCACGGGATATACCCGATCGATTCCGTCCTCCGTGTTATCGAAGTGAAAAGTTGCGTGGATACAGCGGCTATCGATCAGTTTTTCAGGCAGGCTTGGGCTTTCCATCCGAGTAATTCGGATGGTCTTAAGATGGCTTCCTCTGGCAATCTATCAGGTGGGCATGCAAATTATCCCCTGTGTGGCATGTTTGGGTTTTCCACAAATATAAGTGATTTCAAAGCAGCTGTTTCATCAAGAAAAGGTGATATTAAAAGCGCGCATGTGTACTGCGATGGAAAAGGTGTTGTTATGCTGGGTCGCGAAAGTGATTCGCTTATTTCTCTCAGTGATCGGGTAGAGGATATGAAGTATTTCGTGGCTGTGTTCATTGGCGCAATTGAGGATTGCGCTAATTCAAGGAGTAATTTCAGGCCGTTGGATTGGTTTACTTTTAAAAATAAAGATAAATAATAAAATTTTAGTCGCCGCGGAAGCAGTCGATCTCTTCGGCGAGACATTTAAAGTCGAAGTCGGTCTGCCGGGATCGTTGTTCGGCAGACCAGTCCATCATCTTGTAGTCTGCTCTATCCTGCCGAAACACCTGACCGAATCACTCTTCGGTAACAGACCACCAGATCACCCGCGGCGGGTCATCCATGATGGTCTTTATCAGCTTGCCTTCGTTTTTCTTCCAACACAGGTCGCAGCTGCCGAAGTCTGAATCCATGCCCAGACCGAAAGGCTGTAAGCGCCCCATAAACCCCACCTAACAAAAGGAGGGCAGAGCGTTTAGCCATACACCTGTGGCGTACAGTTCCAAGACAGCAAGGCTTCGTAATCTTCAACTGATACGGCCTGCGGCAACCGCTCCAGTGTGTGGCGCAGCCACGCATAGGGTTCTTGGCCGTTGGCTTTGGCTGTCTCTACGAGGCTGTAAAGCTGGGCACTGTCCGTCGCGCCGTTGGGCGTGTCGCTGAACAACCAGTTCTTTCGTCCGGTCACGAAGGACCTGATGGCGCGTTCGGCTGGGATATTGTAGATCGGCAAATAGCCTTCCTCGACATATCGCTCGAGTTTGTTCCAGTTGTTGGCCAGATAGGTTACGGTCTTGCCCAGTGCGTTCTGCGTTGTGACATAGGGGAGCGTTTATCGACCCAAGCCTTTAGCTCGCTCATCACATGGCAACTTAAATCCTGACGACCTCGTTTGCGGCCATTATCGCTATTTTCTTTGTACGCGATCTCAATGCCGTATAGCTTGCTGATCAGCTTCAACGCTATATCCACACGTCCCGTCCTGCCTTTGGGTTACAGTTTCTGCGCTTCAACAAACTTGCGCCGTGCATGAGCCCAACGCCCCAAACGCTCGACGCCATCCTGCGCGCCCAGTGCGTTGTAACCGTCGTGATCGTCTGTCATCAGATAGCCGCGATAGCCTTCGAGCAGACGCACCGGCACTTCCTGCGCACGGCAGGTGGAGTAGTCGAAAAGGATCACTGGTTTGTCGGGCGGGCCGCCGGTCTGCACCCACATCCAGGACTGACTGCCGGGCTGTCGGCCTGTCTCTTTCAAGACCTGCACGCGTGTTTCATCGCAGTGGATAACGCGGCTTTCCAGCAGTTGATCGTGCATCAGATTCAGCAGTGGCTGTAAATGCTCACTGCACTGGATAACCCAGCGGGCCAGGGTCTGGCGCGGGATGTCGACGCCGTGGCGGCTCAGGACTTTTTTCAAAGCGGTGAAGCGGCAAGCCATCCACGTAATTGGTAGTCAGCAGCATGGCTAGCACGCTGGGGCTGGCCATGCTTTTTTTGATCAGTTGGGCCGGTTTTTCCGCTGTCACGGGGGCTATTTCGCAGTCGCGGCAACCATACACCTTGCGCACGTGCCTGATGACGCGGATCTGCATAGGCACGATTTCAAGCTGCTCGCTGACTTCCTCGCCGATAGCGTGCTTTCGACACCCACATACGCACGTCAGCTCATGTTCAGGGAGTTCGTGGATGATTTCAATGCGCGGCAGATCGGCGGGCAACGGCTTGCGTTTGCCGCGCCGCTTGGCGGGTGAAACCACTTCTTCCTCAGTGGATTCGTCGACGGGCTCTGCCTCGTGGAACAACGCCATTTGCGGCGTCGCACGATCGACCGCTTGCTCGGATTGTGGGCCAAATAGTCGCTGGCGCAGCAGAGCCACCTGCTCTTCCAGAAAGCCGACTCTGGATTGCATCTTCGCAAGCATCTGCTTGAGCAATTCGGGGGCATCGGAAGGTTTTCAGGCATGTGATTCATGCCCCGGATTATACCGAATCAGGCCACGAATCGCGGCGTCAAAACCTGATGAGGGCGATTACGCCAGAGGTCGAAACCCTCCAATAGCCAGTTGAGTTCCTGCACGGTCAGAACAATCGCTTCGTCCGCTGCGTCGGGCGATGTTTTGAAACGTTCGGATTCGAGGCGTTTGAGTCAAAGGCAGAAACCGTTGCGCTCCCAGTACAAGATCTTCACGCGGTTACGTGGCTTGTTGAGGAAAACAAAAAGTACCGGGTCGAATATGCAATCTTGATATCCAACACGACCAGCGCAGCCAGTCCGTCAATGGATTTTCGGAAGTCGACCGGTTTGGGGTAGAAATAGATTTTTCGACTTGGCATCGGGGCGCATCATGGCGGCTCGCTCCTGAGGGAGTCGGGAGCACAGCATCTGGGATCAGCTAAGCGCTTTGAATGTGGGGTTTATGGAGCGCTTACGATAATCCAATGATTACTACGACGGAATACAAAGAGGAAGACAGCTTTCAGAGAAGCGTGTCCGAGAAGTAAATGTCATAGTCAAGCCTCGTGCGGAACGCTACATCGCTAGCTGTACAGAGGATGAGCTATTTCCTGAGCGTTATCTCAAAACGACACTATGGAGCAGATTGGGAAGGTTTCTATTGCCTCGCAGCTACGCTACGGCCCTTCAGGTTGGTTTTACAATGATGAAAAGTAGGAGTGGAAATTACTTTTTCAGGCCGAGTCTGGGCGTTGACCAAAAAACAAAGCTGAGTTCGATAAGGCCCTTAAAGAAGCTGAAGGAATGGAGGGGATGATGAAGCGAATTTTGGGTAAGCACTTCAAAGACGACGCTTATTAAATAAATGCTACTTAAGTGTGACTAAAAGCTTTGTGCGCCAGCCAAGTCGGTGCGTCGCTGCACAGCCGTTAATTTCATTATCCATGCTGCTAGTTATCTTTGGTAATAAGCGCTAAGCTCTCGCTTGGGCGAGAGCATTTAGACGGTTGGTTGCGACTATTGTAAATGACGAAGCTCCAGTAGACTGATTTTTGCTAGTTTTCTTGCATAATTGCGAGGTGCTTGCCAGTTTTTATGACTACAGTTTCTAGCCGGCTAGCGATAGACTCAATTGCTCCGAGGGTGGCGCTTCTAAGAATGGTTTTAGATTGGTCGTTATGAAGCTCTATTAGTAAATCAAGCGCTGACCGGTTACCATGTGCAGCGATAGCGTTGATGCCAGCAAATGGAATATTAGGTCGCTTACTACGCGCAAAGCGTTCCGCAAGTGATAAAGGTATTAGGTTGCGCATACGGTGTAATTCATCTATGGCACTTCGGATCTTGTGTCCGTACTCGTCTTCTTCGTCGAACCGCGCATCATCAGGGTCCTCTAATTTATAAATAAGATTTTTCAGTCGATCAATTGCTCTAGTTGAACCTAATTTCATTGCGGCAAGTGTAATTGAAATTTTCTGTATCTCGCTAGAGTCGTTCCGGTCCATCCAACTATCAACAAGATCTGCCCATATACTTTGTGCGGGATGCTGAGGCGCTGGTTCAAGGACTCCGCAGCCGAAGCTATCCATTTCGAAAATACATGTCATACCAATCACTGCGCGGTCTGCAAATGCTGATGCGGCCTGTGAGTCCTGGACACGGGCCCTAATAAATGAAGCTGCGTTTAATCCTAGATCACGATTGGGATAGTGCCCGAATAAAGAAATGGTGATTTCGGCGAAACGTGACTCCAACATTCCCAAGTGTTCAACCATAAACCTGAAAGCCTGCTCATCATTATGCCTGGCGGAAAGGAGCAGCATGACGTAGCGCACACTCGTGGGGAGTCTTTCATCGTAGGCGCAGTCTTTGACGAAACATAGCTGCTCCGATTCCGTTTTTAGGACAAGGTTGACTGATCCTGCTATTTCCTCTCGTGTGCTTAGCGCGATGGTGTTGTCGTATAGAAACTTCAGTACAGCTTCCTGCGGGTCCTTGCACTTAGATAAAGCTTTTAAAGCAGTCCAACGAACATTTCCTGAGCGGATTATGCGGTCGATGATTGGCCATGCTCGATCGTCTATGGTTTCTCCCGCAATATAAAACGCCTCCAATCTCATTGTATCGGTTAGCGTTTCGTCGCAAGCAATGCCCAGTGCTAAATTTGGTGTGACGTTTGAAGGGTTCAGCGAGCCTATGAGGCTCGCTAATCCGCTAATTTGATCATCAGATAGATCATGCGTTCGATATTTGTTTATATAGATATTAAGCGCTTCATCGCCGAGTTGATCTATTGCTGGCTGAAGAGAATGTAAACTCATGTGACTGCTGAGTTCGTTTTCAAGCAAGCTATTTAGCACTTCCCGCGTTAAGGATAGGTCTTTGGCCGCGGTAACTATGTCGCCTGCCCCACTTGATACTAACCTGTGCTTGTCAAGCAATGCGCGGATTTCGGGTAGGAGTGGCGTAGAGAAGCCATCCGCGACGATTCTACCTATGCGGTCTCTGATAAACCATGAAGACTCGCTCCAAATTGGAGCGAGCAGTCTCGCCACTGTGTTTTTAATTGCAATGTTAACATTTGCGCCATTGACAATACATCGAGCAACTAGCCGTAAACCAGTTGAGAATGCATCATCCGGACGTCCCAGCATTTTTTGGATAATAGATGATGGTTCAGGGTGCAATTCGAGTGCAAACTGAACTACTTGTGCCCAGGGGCGTTGAATTGCGTCTTCGATTCGCTGTGAAAGCATTTCAGGCAACTCGCGAATCAGATAGCAAGCCGCGAGATATTCTTGGACTATGGGATAGGGGAACTGAAGTCTGATTGTACTCTGCCTGCGTAATACTCCTTGTGTCAACAAGCAGGCTAGCACTGCGTCTGGCGATTCTTTATTAGCTCCTATACGTGCCGCAGTATCAAGCACCTCGCGTTCCGTTGCACCTATTTCTTGAGCCTCTAAACGGCTAAAGGCTAAAGCCTCTGCCACAAGCCGTAAGTGAGATGGATCTATCGAAGGGGATAGCAGGGCTTTGTGTTCATGGGGGCAGAAAAGCGTTTTGAGATAGCTTTCGATAAGGTCCGCCCTCCCTAAAGGCATCATCGAAGTTGAGCTATTGAACGCGAGCAGCATTGTTAGGAAAAGAGGGATTTGGGTTAGGCGAGCTACATCGGGATATGCCTCAATACGCCGGACAAATTTCCAACCATTCAAATCAGGAATACGGCTTTTCATGGCATCTGCGAAGCGCACAATATCTTCGCTATCCAGAGGCATTAGTTCGACAAGGCGTGCGTCTGCAGGGCCTGAAATAACTGCTGGGTCACGCACCGTCATGAGCCATGGTGCGAGAGGATGTCTAGCAGAAAAATTGGATATTCGATTAAGTACCGCCTTACGCTGATTAGATGGGATTTCGTCTAATCCATCGAATAGAGGTACTACTGAGCCCTGCTCGGCAAGTCGCGGCCAGTCCACTCTGACGTCGAGTTCGCGATTGATTTCATTGGTTAAGAACTCTAACACGCTTTGGTTACATGCTGCGAAAGTGGCGAGAGGTACAAGTACCGGCACGTATGGCGTACTGGCGAGCCGCGCTGCGACTGCGTTCAATAAGGCAGATTTCCCGTATCCAGGTCCAGCAACAATTATATATCGGTCGGTGTGATGCGACGGAAAACATTTGAGATCTACGCTATTCCCCTTCTGAGAGGAATCTAAAGAAGGTTGTTCGCTTTCAAAATCTGCAAGGGCGGCACGATCGAAATCACGCACGCGTGGCCATACAAAGAGTTCTTCACTGCTCCCAGAAATTCCCGTACCGGGGATTTCAATCTGTGCAAGGCGCTGAATAGTAGAGCGGTAGGCAGGCAATCCCCAGTCTGACGGCTCTGTCACCTCGAACCCAAATTCTTTAGCTAATCGAGTCCGAAGTGGAACAGCAAGAATTAGGGATCTGCGGCGTGATTCTCCACCAGCGATGTCTCTTAGCACCGATAAGAACGTGGCGGGGAGAGTGAAGGCGGTACCAAGTCGGCGCCTTTCAAATGTCTTCTCGATTTCTCCCAATGACTGAATTTCAACTGTTGTGCGACGAAGCAGTTCGATGGTGCTGACCTTTCCCCCCAAACAGGGTTCGATTGTTGCCAGTATTTTTTTATGTTGCTCGGAAAGGCGCTCAATCCATTCAGAAGCGTCTACCGAAGTTAATGCCCTTTCGGCCATGTCCCGTATCGAACGCGCGGTTTCGTCTGCGTCGCCCATGACAATCACAAGACGATCCTCGCTTATAAAGTCTGCTCTTGAAAATTGAGTGGCTAAATCAGCCCACATACCTTTCCATGGCTTACTTGAAACACGAACTCGAGTCTTCGCTTGAATCCAATCGCGATGTCCATCGGCATACATTACAACGATGTCATCCACATCCGCGGGAGCTTCCAGGCGAACCTCAACGACTCTTTCGCGTGGGGGCTGATGCCGTAAATCGAGGAGATCTGCAAGTGAGCGGGCTGCTACCGTATTCTGGTAAAAGATCCCATCCTGGGTTGTAGAACCGCCGTGTTCTGCCATCTAGCTTCTCGTTTCCAAATAGATCAAAGGTTGTCAGACTGCTGCTTTCAGGAAAAAGATTTTCTCGCGATAGGATGGCACAACCAAGCGCGGTTTGATATCGAAGCCACCGATGGTGGATCAGTCTCGACGCGTATCCAATGCTGCTTCGTTGAATAAGCGCGGTAACTCGAGGACTGTCTCCGGCTAGCCGCCAACCCCCGTTGCCGGATAGGATAAGTAGTGGGTTTCTTTATCATGATTTATAGATGTTCTATCGATACCATTTCTATGAAAGGTATTCGCTATGATTCCTTGAACTCCAAGCAACAACGCAAAAAAATGGCCGCCGCCATGAAATGGTCGGTCGAAGATGCAAGTCATTTTGTGGTCGAGACCGTTGCTAAGTCCGGTCAATCTGGGTACTGGCTTCATATCCACCAGGATATGCCTGGAAGGATGCCATTGAAGCCACGCTACCTAGGTGGCATGCGGGTGATGGAAACCGGTCGGATCGACTTTGATACGGAGTGAAGCCGATAAAGCGGGGGCTCGACGATTTCATGGCAGGACCTTCGCAGATTACGCTAAAGTGGCGAGCGACGGGGGGCGGCAAAAACAGTTCCCAAACTCAAACCGCGCCCCTTGTAAAATGAGTCTTGTAGCTTGATGGTTAAACGAGATTTAGGGAACGGTGGTCGACGTCAACACACCGATCGGCTTGGATTCGCCTATCGGGTCTTGAAAACCGGCGGACGTTAATAGCGTCTCCAGGGTTCGAATCCCTGGTTTCCCGCCAAGATTTACACGAAAGCCTCGCGAAAGCGGGGCTTTTGCGTTTCTGGGGTTTGGTTATATCGGGCTATTTAGGCAGTTGGTCTAACTCGAAAGGCCAGAAACACCGGCCCGAATGGGAAGGTACTGACTTCCAGTTCATCCAGTGGATTGAGCGTGTGCGTGCGGCTTCCAGCGTTGCTGTAGATCACATGGCTGCTCGATACGGCAATGTTGACCTTGCCGGCGGCGGCCTGGATTAAAGTCACCTTGAACCCTTCAATCACGTCATCACCGATTGTCAGCGTGACATCTGTATCGCTGATGACCAGGATCGACTTGCCTGAGTCCGCCATGGTCAAGGGCCTGCTGCCGGTGATAGAAACATTGGTGTGCACATGTCCGCCAGCGTGGTAACTGACCATTCTCGGATCAGCGAAGACCCGAGCGAAGGAGCCGACATAATTCACACTGGCGCGCATGTCGTCGAATTGCTCAACCACGTATGTACCAATGCTGCCGGAAACTTCCCCATTGGGGTCCAGAACCCATTTGCGTCCTACCATCAACCCGATCTGGGTATTGGCACGTACACCGGCACGCATTTCTTCCAGAAAGAGCTGGCTGATCTGGCCACCGCCTTTGCCCTGGACATAGGTAAATCGTGCAATGGAATGGCTGTCGCCAGTGGGGCTGCCTTGGGCAGTATCGACCTTGTAGTCGACAAAGTCTGCCGAGACGATGGTGGTCGTGGTGTTGGCGTTTGGCGCCCAGGTAAAATCCAGGACCCTGCCGGTTTTGACCTGCTCTAGAGAGGTGGTGGCTTGTGATGTAGTCGTAGAGCCTGACTGCTTCAAATCGTCATTCATGATACTCATCCGTAAGTGAAGTCGAGGGTCGAAAGTACACGAAGCAAATGGCCGCCGTCATCACAGCACGTTTTCTACAAGACTATGCTGTCTTACTTGATCCGTATGGAGCTGTCATCGTGCACGTGCCCTCGCACTGCATATTCATTACTAAGCACAGTACGGAGCTTTTAGCTTGACTGATTTATTCCTCTACACGGCAGCCATGGCCTGCCTCATGATTTCAAGCTTGTTTGTTAGGTGAGCGTCGAAACTTCTAAAACAGTGCCCTGTCCCAGCTTTCATACCGATGTTTAAGTGCAACCTGCGAAAGCGGCTGAAAAGTCAGCGAGATGGAGTCATTCGAATGAAAATACTGAGCCTTTCGATGCTGGCGGGTGCCTCCATGATGCTAGTCTCTGAAGGCGTTTGGGCTGAGCAATATCTGCCCGAGATTGCCAGCAAAGCGCCTTACAAAAAAGCCTACGCAGAGATGCTCAGTTATCCGGACTGGGTCAGTAAAGCTCAGGGCACAGCGTCGCCAGTCGAGACGGTTTCGGCGGATGGTAAGCGCTTTACGGTAGGCCACATGTGCAAGCCACATGATTGTGCAGACAATCAGCTAATCGTGGTCTTTAACACAGATGGAACAAAGTCCTGGGGGCTACTCGCGACGCGTCCAGCCGAGGGAGAGGCATTCAGTAAGCAATTGCTGGGTGATCCCGACAGTGTCGTTCAGGGCCTACTGAATAAGTCGTTTGCTGACAACAATCCCGAAGATTGATGACCGGTGTCGCTCTGCTGCGGCAAACGGTGGGTGGGGAGAACGACCATCAGATAAGACATAGCGAACAGACAGCTTGTTATGGTTATCGTGGATGTTAAAGTCGCACAAATTTTTTGAGGGAACGATATGCGAGGCTTAATCGGAGCATTACTGCTTGCTGCTCTTGGTGGGTGCTCCACTTCGCCTATATCTGCCGACATCGCAGACCCTGTGCCATCCACAAGAATGTATGCCTTCACGGAAAAGAACGCGGCTCAGTTGGTGGTGACTAGAGACTCGGGCATCTACGGAGCTGAAGTCCGTTTTATTCTGCATATTGATGGGAAACCGGCTGCCGAGTTTCACCCTGGGGAGGTTGCCAGGTTTGGGCTGGCCCCTGGCAAGCATATTCTTGGTGTCTCGAAATACATGCTTTTCGGCACCTCAAGAATCATCGAATCAGAAATTGATATGAAGCCGGGAGACCTTGTTCGCCGCAGAATTTCTCAGCACGGCAGCAGTTTTTCTTTCACCCCGACTGCCTACTAAACGCCATTCGTCTAACGCCCGGCACTCTCAATCCCGATGCAGCCTCTCATTCCTAAGCGCGGATATCCCGAGCCTATAAACGGAGTGCCAGCATGGAAATCAACGAGAAAGCCCCAGGCAACATTTCCCAGCAAGCGGTTACCCGGGGCACCGATAACGAGACCGGCCATGACCCGCGGCGTGACGAGGACAATATCCCGCTGCCGCCGGATGACGAGGCGCCTCTTGAAGAAGATATGTCGGATGTAGATGCGGCCGATTCCGTCGCAAGCGAACATCCCGACACCTGAAGGCGTTCAGGCGAACGAGCCCGGCCCTGTGCCGTAATGCGGTTGTAGGAGCGAGCTTGCTCGCGAAAAACTCACAGGCGCCGCGTTCAATCAGGAAACACGCGTTATCGTTGACGTTTTTCGCGAGCAAGCTCGCTCCTACAGAGGGCGATCCGACCCGCACCGCTGCACTTTTTTGCATTTTGCTGATCTACCCCTGTCCCAGCCACCCGACTCCTGCGCGTGGCCCACAGATCAGACCCGGTGCCGATGGATCGAACGTCAACTGTTTCCACTTCCCGATGGCCGCTGCTGCTGGCTGCGATATTAACGCTGTGTGCCGCAGGCTGCAGCCAACAACAGGGCCGCGATATCGCCAGGCAGTTCAGCGATGGCAAGCCCGATGAGTTCTTCCAGACCAGCGTCGACCGCATGGCCACCTTGGGCATGCGTGACAACCTGCAAAGCCTCTACTTGCTGATGAGCAAGCTCTACCTGCGCAACCCCAACCAATGGCGTCAATCGGGCTATCCGGATGCGGTGACTGCCGCCCGGCAAATCCGCCAGGCCATCGAAAATCGCCAACCCTTGCCCGCACTGGGTGACCGGCGTGACTTGGCTGCCCTGAGTTATTCCTTGAGCCCCGACTTTCGCGGCGACCGCGTCGGCGCATTCATCTATGCGATTGGCAGCATGCTTGTGACCGCTCACGGCGGGCGCACGCAGTTTTATGTGACCGATTCGATCAACCCGCAGTTTGTCAGCAACGCCGCGCGCAATATCGAAAAGGCCACCTGGTTGCTCAGCCAGCGTCAGGATGCCAATGGTGTGCTGTTGTTGTTTTCCAATGAAATATCGGAGGAGGGCAGTAACCTCAGTTTTGCCGTTGAGTTCGGCAAGATCGTCGCGCGGTTGGACCTGTTGACCCAAATCCTCGATGAGCGCTACCGGCGCATTGGCCTCAATTACGCACAAAGCCTGTTGCTGATGAATTTCCTGCCGGTGCAATAAGGCCCATCGCATCGACCAATCGGTGCGGTGTTTCCCTTTCCGCTGTAGGAAGCGGCCTATCTTGCCTCCTGTGGCTTGAAACGCTTGCCTGCGGGCAATAGCCTCGGATTTTTCTTAAACACGAGGCCCTACCTTGGGTAAACGAAAAACGGTTTGGCCCACGGATCGCGAAATACGCTTGCGGTTTATCCTCTATGCGGTGATCGACGCCGCGACGGCCCAGGGCGTGTCTGCCGAGTTGTTGCTGCCGGCGCATAAGTTATTGCGTGACTCGCCCACGGAGGCCCAGTTGCGCGACATCTTGGGGGAGATTCTCTCCACTGACGAAATGTATGGCTTTCGCTTTGCGCCGGGGTCGGATGCCGATGATCTGCTGCGGGCATTGGCAACTACCGATGGCTAAACTGATTCATCCCTGTTTTTGATACGCCCCTGCCCGTCATTAAGGAGTGACTCGACGGGCGTGCCTGCCTTCCCATCACTGTTCGCGTGGTGGGCTCGGCCCGGCACGTTCCCGGATTCCAAGGACCTGCCCCAATGCTGCTGCGCCACCCCCCGTTTATTTTCGCCGCCTTGACCCTCAGTTCGCTGGTACAGGCTGAAAGCCTGCAATTGGCGCCGGTTGAAGTCACCACGGCTGAGGCCAGCGCCGCAGAAATCGCCCAGGCACAACTCAAAAGCGTGCCCGGTGGTACTAATTACATCGATATGGACAGCGTTCAGCAGGGGCGGGTCAGCAGCAACGAGGATGTCTTCAAGTACCAGGCCGGTGTGTATGCCAAGGCGGCCAATAACGAAGGGGTGAAGGTGTCCATTCGTGGCTCGGGCCTGAACCGCGCCCCCGGTGCCCATGCCTCCGGCCTGTATGAAATGTTCGACGGCCTGCCGCTTACCGGCCCAGGGGGTACGCCTTATGAGCTGAAGGACCCGCTGTGGCAAAGCCGGGTAGAGGTGCTGCGTGGCGCCAACGGGTTCGATCAGGGTGCATTGGCTTTGGGCGGTGCGGTCAATTACGTCACCCGCACCGGCTTGGACGCGCCCAAGCTGCAAGTGCGCTATGAGGTCGGCAGTCGCGGCTATGCTCAACGTGAAGTCAGTTCGGGGCAAGTGCTGGGGGACGCCGACTATTACATCAGCCTCACCGATTCGGCGTCCGACGGTTATCAGCACCAAAGCTTTGGTACCGGCAAGGGCATCGCTGCCAATTTCGGCTACCGCTTTAACCCAGACCTGGAAACGCGCTTCTATTTGCGGTATCGCGAAACCACCAACGATTCTCCCGGCAGGCTCACGCGTGACCAGATCAGCCATGATCCGCGTGCCGCCAACAGCCTCAATGCCGCCCGCGATTCAAAACGCCTGCAACCGGGCTCCACCTGGATCGCCAACAAGACCACCTTGCGCTTGGACGATAATTCACGGGTCGAGGTCGGGCTGGCCTATCACGATTACCCCATGGACCTGCGCGAAGGCACCAACCGCCTCAAAGTTGCCTACACCGATATCAGCGGCACCCTGAATTACATCCGCCAGGACAGCCTGTTCGGCCATGCCAGCACCACCACGCTCGGCCTGCGTACTACCCAGGCGATGCCGAACAATGGCGCGTCGGAATACGTCCGCATCCCTGCGGGCAATACCGCCACTTATGCCCCCGGCACCAAGACCCGCGACTACAGCTACCTGGGTTCCGATACCGTGCTGCATGTAGGCAATGAGCTGGAACTGGTGGAGGATCTATGGCTGACCACCGGCCTCGCCGCGATCTATACGCGCCGCGAAACCCAGGTCACGTACCCCGACGGCCAGGCGCCGACAAGTCAGCATGATTGGGATTATGCGCCGCGCATTGGCTTGCGTTACGACTTCACCCCGCAGCTGCAGATTTACAGCAACCTGAGCCGCTCGGTAGAGCCACCGCACGCGTGGTCGATGATCTGGGGCTCGAACAAATACTTTGGCCCGGGCAGTGGGGCAGCCACGGGGTTGCAGCGCGAAGGCGTGAAGCTGCGTAATCAGACCGCCACCACCCTGGAAATCGGCGGGCGCGGCGAAGCCTGGCTTGGCCAATGGGACCTGGCGCTCTATCGCTCCGAAGTGCGTCACGAATTGCTCTCCGTGGAAACCCAGGCCCAAACCGCCAACAGTAGCGCGATCATCGCCGAGTCCAACGCTAGCCCCACCGTGCACCAGGGTGTGGAGTTGAGCCTGCTCAGCCCGCTGTGGGACGGCGGCCGCAGCGGTAAACTCGACCTGCGCCAGGCCTACACCTTCAGCGACTTCCATTACCGCGACGACGACCGTTTCGGCGACAACACCTTGCCCGGCATTCCCAAGCACTACTACCAGGCGCAATTGCGCTACAGCCACCCGACGGGTTTCTACACCAGCCTCAACACCGAGCATGCCTCACGGGTGGCGGTGGACTACGCCAATTCCTACTACGCGGCGGCCTACACCACCCTCGGCGCCACCCTCGGCTACGACGCGCCCAAGCAGGACTGGCAAGCCTGGGTCGACCTGCGCAACCTCACCAACCGCCGTTACGCCAACACCGTCACGCCGGGCTACGACGACAACGGCATGGACGCTGCACGTTCCACCCCCGCTGATGGGCGGGGTATCTACACCGGCGTTTCCTGGAGCTGGCGTTAACTCAGCCTTCGTGCTGGCGCAGGCGCTTGTACAGGGTGTTGCGACTCACCCCCAGCTCCCGCGCCAGGTGGGAAATATTCCCGCCCACGGCTTCCAGGCGCTGGTTCAGGTCAAGGCGTTCATCCAGGTGTTCGGGTTTGGACTGCGGCACTGTCGCTTGCAAATCCACAAAAAAATCATCGGGCAGATGCTCTGCGCGGATCGGCTGCTCTTCGGCCATTGCCAACGCCACCTGCAACACACTGCTCACCTGGCGTAAATTCCCTGGCCACGGGTGTTGCTCGAATAACTTCAGCACCTCGGCACTCAGCCCGGCCCATTGCGTCGGCTCGCGGTGTTGCTGCCACAGTTGCTGGAACAGCGCCTGCTTGTCGGTACGCTCGCGCAATGGCGGCAGCTCCAGCGTCAAGCCGCCGATGCGGTAGTACAAGTCCTCGCGAAAGCGCCCGGCCTGCACCAGTTCGCGCAAGGCGCGGTTGGTCGCCGAGATGATGCGCAAATCCACCGGGAACACCTCGCTGCTGCCCACCGGCTGCACGCAGCGTTCTTGCAGCACCCGTAACAGGCGGGCCTGGGTCGGCAGCGGCATATCGCCGATCTCGTCGAGAAACAGCGTGCCCTTGTCGGCCTTGCGGATCAGGCCGATGCTGCCTTTCTGGTTGGCGCCGGTGAAGGCGCCTTTTTCGTAGCCGAACAGTTCCGATTCCACCAGCTCTGCGGGGATCGCCGCACAGTTCACCGCGATCAACGCCTGTCGACTGCGGGAACTGGCCTGGTGCAGGGCTTTGACGAATACCTCTTTGCCCACGCCGGTCTCGCCGTGAATCAACAACGGAATGTCTTTTTCCAGCAGGCGCTCGGCCTGGCGCACGGCTTTTTCCACGCGCACATCGCCAAAATGCAGGGTCTGGAGGTTGATCGAGGTCGGTGCTGGCGGCGACGGTTGGCTGAACACCCGCGCCTGCACCGGCATCTGCTTGGGCCGCTTCAACAGGCACTGGAACCGATTGCGTCCCGCCGCTTGCAAGGCAAAGGGCAGCCCTTCCGGCTGGTTGAGCAACTCCAGCAGCGACACTTTGAACAGGCTGTCGATCATCACCCGCGACAGGCTGATGCCCAGCAGGTTATCCGCACGCCGGTTGGCCGACAGCACCTGGCCGCTTTCATCAAAGATCAGCAGGCCGGCCCATTGGCTGTCGAGGTTGCTCAGGCCGGTGTTGAAGGTCAGTTGGAAGTGTTCGCCGCGAAACAGGTTGAGGATCAGCCGGTTTTCCACGGTCTGGCTCATCATCTTGACCATGCCCAGGGTGTGGGAGGGCGGTAGGTAACTGTCGCTGGACACGTCCAGCACCGCGATGATTTCGCGCTGGGCGTCGAAAATCGGCGCCGCGGAGCCGGTCATGAAGCGGTTGGCCTTGAGGAAGTGCTCATCGTGTTCAATATGCACGGCCTGGGCGCAGGCCAGCGCGGTGCCGATGGCGTTGGTGCCGCTGGCGCGTTCCATCCAACTGGCGCCGGGGCTGAAGCCACGGGCCAGCGTGGGTTCGATAAACCGCTGGGTACCCCACGAGGTCAGCACCTGGCCCTGATTGTCGGCCAGCATGATCAGGCAATTGGAATTGCTGAGGATGTTTTCGTAGTAGGGCAACACTTCCTGGTGGGTGGTCTGTACCAGGGAATGCTGGCTTTCCAAAAGTTGGCGAATGCCCTCGGCGGGCAGTTGGTCAAAGCTGGGGGCGCTCTGGTGATCCAGGCCGTAGGCGCGGCAACGGCGCCAGGATTCCTGGATAAGGGTGTCGTGGGTCAAGGGTTCGGCCATCGTGCGACCTTCTTTATTATTGTTGTCGGGTCTTACGCCATCTAACGTCAGACATCGAACAATGTGGGAGCGGGCTTGCCCGCGATGGCAATGGGTCAGGCACAGCATCTACAAACTGATGCACCGCCATCGCGGGCAAGCCCGCTCCCACATTTGATCTTCGTCGCGCATAAAGTGTTGTTCACAACTGTTCATTGTCAACCCCGGCAGTGTTCAGTTGTTCAGCCAGATTGTTCACTCCTGAACATCAGGGTTCACCCATTTCCTTACACATCAAGCGCTTGCAGTTTTGGCACGAAACTCGCTCTGACAACGGACCAGATTCATTCCAATAATAAAAAGGTCGTGTCATGTCATTGACCCTGGAACATGTCTCCCGTGTTGTCGACGGCCAAACCTGGATCGACGACGCCAACCTGCGGTTCGAAGCCGGTTCTTTCAACGTCCTGCTCGGCCGCACCCTGTCCGGCAAGACCAGCCTGATGCGCCTGATGGCCGGCCTGGACAAGCCCGACAGCGGCCGCATCCTGATGAACGGCGTGGATGTCACGCAAAAGCCGGTGCGCCTGCGCAATGTGTCGATGGTCTACCAGCAGTTCATCAACTACCCGACCATGACCGTGTTCGAGAACATCGCCTCGCCGTTGCGTCAGGCCGGTGTGTCCAATGAGGTGATCCAGAGCAAGGTGCTGGAAACCGCCAAGATGCTGCGCATCGAGAAATTCCTGCAGCGCCACCCCCTGGAGCTGTCCGGTGGGCAGCAGCAACGCACCGCCATGGCCCGCGCCCTGGTGAAAGACGCCGAACTGATTCTGTTCGATGAACCGCTGGTCAACCTGGACTATAAACTACGCGAAGAGCTGCGCCAGGAAATGCGCGAACTGTTCAAGGCGCGCCACACCATCGCCATTTATGCCACCACCGAGCCCAACGAAGCCCTGGCCTTGGGTGGCACCACCACCATTCTTCACGAGGGGCGGGTGATCCAGAGTGGCAAGGCCGCCGAGGTCTATCACCAGCCGCAAACTGTGCTCGCCGCTGAGTTGTTCTCCGAGCCGCCGATCAACCTGATGCCAGGGCGCATCAGCGGCAACGAAGTGAGCTTCGCCAATTTCGTGCATTTCCCACTCAACGTTGACCTGCGCCCCATCGGCGAAGGCGAGTTCCGCTTTGGCGTGCGCCCCAGCCATATCAGCCTGGTGCCCAGCAACGATGATGACCTGGAGCTGGCGGTGACCGTGGAAGTCGCCGAAATCAGTGGCTCGGAAACCTTCCTGCATGTGCGCAGTGAGCACTTCCTGTTGGTGCTGCACCTGCCGGGGGTGCATGAATACGATGTCGACGCGCCGATCCGCGTGTATATCCCCACCCATAAACTGTTTGTGTTCGATGGTCAGGGCCGCTTGGTCCAGGCCCCCGGGCGCCGTGTCGCGAGGGTTGCCTGATGGCCGAGATCCATTTGCGCAACCTGGCCCATAGCTACAGCCCTACGCCCACAGGGCCAGAAGACTACGCCATTCGGGAAATGAACCATGTATGGGAGCAGGGCGGTGCCTACGCCTTGCTCGGGCCATCAGGCTGCGGCAAGTCCACACTGCTCAATATCATTTCCGGGCTGCTCAGCCCGTCCGAAGGCCAGGTGCTGTTCGATACCCAAGTGGTCAACGAGCTCACCCCGGAGAAACGCAATATCGCCCAGGTGTTCCAGTTCCCGGTGGTGTACGACACCATGACGGTGTTCGACAACCTGGCGTTCCCGCTACGCAACCAGGGCATGGCCGAAGCGAAAATTCACAGCAAGGTGCAGGAGATCGCCGAAGTCCTCGACCTGCAAAACCTGCTGAGCAAAAAAGCCCGCAACCTTACCGCCGACGAAAAACAGAAAGTCTCCATGGGCCGTGGCCTGGTACGCGATGACGTGTCGGCCATTCTGTTCGATGAGCCGCTGACGGTGATCGACCCGCACCTGAAGTGGAAACTGCGGCGCAAGCTCAAGCAGATTCACGAGCAGTTCAATATCACCATGGTCTACGTCACCCACGATCAACTGGAAGCCTCCACCTTCGCCGACAAGATCGCGGTGATGTACGGCGGGCAAATCGTGCAGTTCGGGACGCCGCGTGAATTGTTCGAGCGGCCCAGCCACACCTTCGTCGGTTATTTCATCGGTAGCCCTGGGATGAATCTGATCGAGGTGCAGGCCAAGGCTGGCGGTGTAGGGTTCGCCAATACCCTGTTGCCGCTGTCCGAAGCGTTGCAGCAACGTCTCAACACCACCGACTACAAAAAGCTCCAGGTCGGCATTCGTCCGGAATTTATCCACGTGTGGGACGAGTACAACCCTGACGCCCTGCAAGCCGACGTCGTCCATGTGGAAGATCTTGGCACCTACAAAATCATGACCCTCAACCTCGACGGCGCCACGCTCAAGGTGCGCCTGGCCGAGGACAAGCCGGTGCCGGAAGGCAAGGCCTCCATCAGCTTTCCCGCGCAATGGCTGATGCTCTACGCCGACGATTACCTGCTGGAGGTGGCGCCATGAACAAGGTGCAGAACAACAAGGCCTGGTGGCTGGTGTTGCCGGTGTTCCTGCTGGTGGCGTTCAGTGCGGTGATCCCGATGATGACCGTGGTCAACTATTCGGTGCAGGATATTTTCGATCAGTCCAGCCGCTATTTCGTCGGGGCCGACTGGTACAAGCAGGTGCTGCTCGACCCGCGCCTGCACGATTCGTTGCTGCGCCAGTTCATCTACTCGGCCTGCGTGTTATTGATCGAGATCCCGTTGGGCATCGCCATCGCGCTGACCATGCCCACCAAGGGCCGTTGGTCCTCGCTGGTGCTGATCATCCTCGCCATTCCGTTGCTGATTCCGTGGAACGTGGTCGGCACTATCTGGCAGATTTTTGGCCGTGCCGACATCGGCCTGCTGGGCTCGACCCTCAATGCTATGGGCATCAGCTACAACTACGCGGCCAATACCATGGACGCCTGGGTCACCGTGTTGGTGATGGATGTGTGGCACTGGACCTCATTGGTCGCGCTGCTGTGCTACTCCGGCTTGCGCGCGATTCCGGACGTGTACTACCAAGCTGCGCGAATTGATCGTGCATCGGCCTGGGCGGTGTTCCGACATATCCAGTTGCCGAAGATGAAAAGCGTGCTGCTGATCGCAGTGATGCTGCGCTTCATGGACAGCTTCATGATCTACACCGAACCCTTCGTGCTGACTGGCGGCGGACCGGGTAACGCCACCACCTTCCTGAGTCAGACGCTTACCCAGATGGCCGTCGGCCAATTCGACCTGGGCCCGGCGGCGGCGTTTTCCCTGGTGTACTTCCTGATCATCCTGTTGGTGTCCTGGCTGTTCTACACCGCCATGACCCATTCCGACGCCAACCGCTGAGGCCGCCAACATGAGCAAGCGCAAGCTGATTCCGTTACTGATCTATATCCTGTTCCTGCTGGTGCCGATCTACTGGCTGCTGAACATGTCCTTCAAGAGCAACACCGAAATCCTCGGCGGCCTGACCCTGTTTCCGCAGGATTTCACCCTGGCCAATTACAAGGTGATTTTCACCGACCCAAGCTGGTACACCGGTTACCTCAACTCGCTGTACTACGTGAGCCTGAACACGGTGATCTCCCTGAGCGTGGCGCTGCCGGCGGCCTATGCGTTCTCGCGCTACCGCTTCCTGGGTGACAAGCACCTGTTCTTCTGGCTGCTCACCAACCGTATGGCGCCGCCGGCAGTGTTCCTGCTGCCGTTTTTCCAGCTGTATTCATCCATTGGCCTGTTCGATACGCACATCGCCGTGGCCTTGGCCCATTGCCTGTTCAACGTGCCGTTGGCGGTATGGATCCTGGAAGGCTTCATGTCCGGTGTACCCAAGGAAATCGACGAAACCGCCTACATCGACGGCTATAGTTTTCCCAAGTTTTTCGTGAAGATTTTTATCCCGCTGATTGGCTCCGGTATCGGCGTTACGGCGTTTTTCTGCTTTATGTTTTCCTGGGTCGAGCTGCTGCTGGCGCGCACGCTGACCTCGGTCAACGCCAAGCCCATCGCAGCGGTGATGACCCGTACGGTGTCGGCTTCCGGCATTGATTGGGGCGTGCTGGCGGCGGCGGGGGTGTTGACCATCCTGCCGGGCATGCTGGTGATCTGGTTTGTTCGCAACCACGTGGCCAAGGGCTTTGCCCTGGGCCGGGTCTAGAGGAGTCGATGATGGAATGGATGGCCTGGACCACCCCCACAGCGCTGTTCTTTGGCGGTATTGCCCTGATTCTGGCGGGCATGACCACTTGGGAATTGCGTTCGCCGAGTATCCCGCGGCGCGGTTTGCTGCCGATCAGCACCACCCGTGGCGATCGCTTGTTTATCGGTCTGCTCGGCAGCGCCTACCTGCATTTGCTGGTCATTGGCGTTACCGACTGGAGCATCTGGGTGGCGTCCGCGCTCTCCCTGGTATGGCTGTTGAGTGTGATGCGTTGGGGCTAGCTGTGCGCAACCCTGTAGGAGCGAGCTTGCTCGCGAAAATCGTCAACGATAACGCAGTGCTCCTGGTAGCCCGCGGTGTCTTTGCGTTCTTCGCGAGCAAGCTCGCTCCTACAAGGGAGGTGATTGCCGATAGCCCCGTTTGAAATTAACCTGGAGGTCTCTATGTTGAATAAAAACAATAAGCTGCGACATAGCATTTCATTGGCCGCCGTACTGGCCCTCAGTGGTTTGAGCGCTTCGGCCTGGGCCGATGCGTATGAAGATGCCGCTAAAAAATGGATCGGCAGCGAGTTCAAACCCTCGACCCTTACCGAAGCCCAACAGCTGGAGGAGTTGAAGTGGTTTATCAAGGCGTCGGAGCCGTTCCGTGGGATGAAGATCAACGTGGTGTCGGAAACCCTCACCACCCACGAGTACGAATCCAAGGTGCTGGCCAAGGCCTTCAGTGAAATCACCGGCATCAAGCTGACCCACGACCTGCTGCAGGAAGGCGACGTGGTGGAGAAGCTGCAAACTCAGATGCAATCCGACAAGAACATCTATGACGGCTGGGTCAACGATTCCGACTTGATCGGTACGCACTTTCGCTATGGCAAGACCGAATCCATCACCGACCTGATGGCCAACGAGGGCAAGGACTTCACCTCGCCCACTCTGGACCTCAAGGACTTTATCGGCCTGTCGTTCACCACCGCGCCGGACGGCAAGATCTACCAGTTGCCCGACCAGCAGTTCGCCAACCTCTACTGGTTCCGCGCCGACTGGTTCGAGCGGCCGGAGCTGAAGGCCAAGTTCAAGGAGAAATACGGCTACGACCTGGGCGTGCCGGTGAACTGGTCGGCGTATGAAGACATCGCCAAGTTCTTCAGCGAAGACGTCAAGGAAATCGACGGCAAGCGCATTTATGGGCACATGGACTACGGCAAGAAAGACCCGTCCCTGGGCTGGCGTTTCACCGATGCCTGGTTCTCCATGGCCGGCGGCGGCGACAAGGGCTTGCCCAACGGCTTGCCGGTGGACGAGTGGGGCATTCGTGTGGAGGACTGCCACCCGGTGGGCTCCAGCGTCACCCGTGGCGGCGACACCAACGGCCCGGCAGCCGTATTCGCCACGCAGAAATACGTGGACTGGATGAAAGCCTACGCGCCACCGGAAGCGGCGGGCATGACCTTCTCCGAATCCGGCCCGGTGCCGTCCCAGGGCAACATCGCCCAGCAGATCTTCTGGTACACCGCGTTTACCGCCGACATGGTCAAGCCGGGCTTGCCGGTGGTGAATGCCGACGGTACGCCGAAATGGCGCATGGCGCCTTCGCCGGTCGGGCCGTACTGGGAAAAAGGCATGAAGAAGGGCTATCAGGACGTAGGCTCCTGGACCTTCCTTAAGTCCACCCCCGAAAAGCAGAAGCTCGCGGCCTGGCTCTACGCGCAGTTCGTGACCTCCAAAACCGTGTCGCTGAAGAAAACCATCGTTGGCCTGACGCCGATTCGTGAGTCTGATATCAACTCTCAGGCCATGACCGACATGGCGCCCAAACTCGGCGGGCTGGTGGAGTTCTACCGCAGCCCGGCCCGCACCGAGTGGTCCCCGACGGGCACCAACGTGCCGGACTACCCGCGCCTGGCGCAACTGTGGTGGAGCAACATCGCCGCAGCGGCCAGCGGCGAGAAAACCCCGCAACAGGCGCTGGACAACCTAGCCAAGGAGCAGGACGCGATCATGACGCGCCTGGAACGCTCCAAGGTGCAACCGGTGTGCGGCCCGAAAATGAACCCCGAGCGTGACGCGCAATACTGGTTCGACCAGCCGGGCGCGCCGAAGCCGAAACTGGCCAACGAGAAGCCGAAGGGCGAAACCGTAAACTACAACGACCTGCTCAAGCAGTGGGAGGCGGCGCGTAAGTAACAGCGCCATCTCAAACCCTGTAGGAGCGAGCTTGCTCGCGAAAAACGTCAACGATAACGCGTGCTTCCTGAATAAACGCGGCGTCTGTGAGTTCTTCGCGAGCAAGCTCGCTTCTACAGATATTTTGGTTTTGTGAGCACCTACAAACGACCGCTTATCCCTCCCAACCCAACCCCGTTTGAATTTTCTGCACCCCCCGAGGTTCTGCATTTTAGAAGCGCGCGATTGTGAGCGCTCTTGCGGGGCCACCTTGTGGGAGGCCCGTTGTAACGGACTTTGCGGAAACTGCCATCATGACACTCCTTACAGCGCTGTCAGGCCAGCCGGCCTCTCTCACCGATTCGGCTCAGGGCCGCCATCAACGGGTGTACCAACAACTGCACGGCGAAACCCAAGATGCCGCTGAATTGGCGCGTGAATACCTGCACGATCAATTGGCCCTGGTAGAGGCAACCGATTGCGACTTGCCAGAGGCGCCCGAACAGCTGCTGGCCTGGGTCGAGCAGCGCTGCGCCGAGGTGGCCCAGGCCTATGCCGACTATCTGGAACAGCGCCGAAACGGTGGGCCACGGCGGTATTTCCAGAACAAGGCCCATGCGTTGTATTTCCTGCAGTGCGTGGCACCCACCAAACAGGTCGACGGTGCCTGGCTCTACGGCTTGCTGCGCTATTGGCAAGACCAGCGCTTCGACGGCCTGCTCACCACTTACCTGGAAGAATTGGGCGACGGTGAAGCCGCCCAGAACCATGTAGTGATCTACCGCAAGTTGCTCAGCGAGCACGATGCCGACAGCGAAGCCGGCCTTGAGGATGACCATTACCTGCAAGGCGCGCTGCAACTGGCGCTGGGTGTGTGTGCCGACGAGTTCCTGCCGGAGGTCATTGGCTTCAACCTGGGTTATGAGCAACTGCCGCTGCACCTGTTGATCACCGCCTATGAACTCAGTGAGTTGGGTATCGACCCTTATTACTTCACGCTGCACGTCACCATCGACAACGCCAGCAGTGGCCACGCCTGCAAGGCCGCACAATCGGTGCTGAACCTGTTGCCGCTGGGTGAGGGCAGGTCAGACTTCTATCGCCGGGTGGCCGCAGGCTACCGTCTGAATGATCTGGGCCTGGGTACCACGTCTGTCATCAAACAGTTCAACCTGCAGGACCAAGTGGTGGCGATGCTCGAACGCAAGCGCGCCTTCGGCCAGCACATGCATTCGGACTATTGCCGCTTCGAAGGCCAGACCGTCAACCAATGGCTGGCCCAGCCTGGGCAGATCGGCGCGTTCCTCAAGGCCCTGGAAGACAAAGGCTGGATCCAGCACAACCAGGACCCCGCCAACAGCCGCTTCTGGCAATTGATCGAGGGCGCTGGCGCCGCGATGTTTGGGGTGTTCAGCGGTTATGAAAAACAACTGATCCATGACTGGATCGCCGGTGAATGGGTTGCCAGCGAACGCGTGCCGCCTGTACGGCCGGGACGCGGCAGCCGGTTTTCCCGCGAGCAGCATCGACCCGCAGACCCGGATACCCAGGCCCTGGCGGAGTCGTTGTGCAACTTGCCCGATGTGCAACAGCTCAATGCGTTGATCCCCTGGCTGTCGGCACGCCGTCACTGCACGCCCGCCGGGCTGTATGCCACTCGCCGCTTTATCCAACTGCGTGCGCGCCTGCGCTAAGGAATGTGCCTATGTCTGCGCAACAACTGGCTGATCGTGCCTTGTTGAACCTGGGCCGGGGGTTGAAGGAGGGCGGTTATCGCTTTATCACACCGACGCCCTTGACCCATGAGCGTGTCTATCGGCGGCTGGCGACGCCCCTGGCAATGACGCTGCGCGATGTGTTCGGGTGGTCGATGCCGTTCGATCAAGGCCTGTTGCCCGAGGCCTTGCGTGAGGAGTTGCAGCAAGCGGATGTGATCGAAAAACACGGCGCGTTATGGCGCAGTGCGGTGCGTTGGTCGAGCCTCGATGATCTGTTGTTCGCTCATTCGCCTTATCCCACCGACCAAGCGGACGCGGTGTTTTTCGGCCCCGACAGCTACCGCTTTGCCCAGGTAATCGAAGGCTACTTGCAACAGCGTTTCGAGCCCCTCAAGCGCGCCGTGGACATCGGCTGTGGCGCTGGCGTCGGCGCGCTGGTGATTGCTAAAGCCCGGCATGACGCCCAGGTGCTGGCGGTGGATATCAACCCCCGTGCCCTGCGCATGACGGCGGTAAATGCCGAGCTGGCCGGGTTGAATAACCTCAGCGTGTATCACAGTGATGTGCTGGCCAGTGTGGAGGGCGAATTCGACCTGATCGTCGCCAACCCGCCGTACATGAAAGATGACCGCCAGCGCGCCTATCGCCATGGCGGTGGCGCCCTCGGGGAGCAGTTGTCGCTGCGCATCGTCAGTGAGTCTATCGGGCGCCTGGCCCTGGGCGGTAGCCTGCTGCTGTATACCGGGGTGGCGATGGTGGCCGGCAGCGACCCCTTTCTGGAGGCGGTCAAGCCACTGCTGGGCAGCGACGCCTACGGCTGGACCTACCGCGAACTGGACCCGGACGTTTTCGGTGAAGAACTGGAAAAGCCAGGCTATGAGCAGGTGGAGCGCATTGCCGTGGTCGCGCTGACCGTCACCCGACTGCGCTGAATGTCGATGCTCACCTTTGGTATTGAAGAGGAATACTTCATCACCGACCTGCACAGCCGCCAGATGGTGTGCGAGCCCTCGGCGGCAGTGCTGGCGGCCTGCCGCGAAGCGATTGGCGCGGGCTTCTCCTATGAGATGTTCCAGGGGCAGATCGAGGCGGCCTCGCCGGTGTTTACCTCCAGCGCCGAAGCGGCGGATTATTTCTCGACTGTGCGCGGCAACCTGGCGCAATCCCTGGCCGAATTCGGCCTCGGTGTGGTGTGCGCCGGCAGCCACCCTCTGGCCGATTGGCGTGGGCAACGGCCGACCGATCAGGCGCATTTCCGGCAACTGTTTGACGATATTCAATACGTAGCGCGGCGCAGTGTGTTGTGCGGGCTGCACGTGCACGTGCAGGTGCCGCAAACGCTGGACCGTATCGCGGTGATGAACCAGGTGTCGCCGTGGTTGCCGTTGTTGCTGCTGCTCAGTTGCTCGTCCCCCTTCTGGGACGGCGCGCCCAGCGGCTTTATGAGCTACCGCCAGGCCGCGTGCGACGAGTGGCCCCGCATGGGCGTGCCGGAACACTTCAGCGACTGGGCCGAGTACCAGCGCTACCTGGCCCTGTTGCAGCGCATCGGCGCGATCAAGGCCGATGGCAATGGCTGGTGGGGCATCCGCCCGGCGGCGCGTTACCCCACCCTGGAACTGCGCATGACCGACGCCTGCCCACGGCTGACGGACGCCTTGGCTCTCGCCACGTTGTTTCGAGTGATGGTCACCCATGCCTGCGCGATGCAGCGCCCTGGCGCCGGTTTCAGTGCCGAGGCGCGCTGGCTGCTCAAGGAGAATCGCTGGCAGGCCAAGCGGTATGGGGCCGCTGGTACCTTTGCATTGGACGACACCGGCACCTTGGGCAGCGCTGGGCAATGGCTGCAATACGCCCGACAAACCTTTGCCGCTACCGCAGAGGCCATGGGCGAGCCGCTGTTGTTCGATACCTTGGATGCCTTGCTGCAACGCGGCAACAGCGCGACCGAACAGTTGCGCTGGCACGCCCAGGCCCAGGCCAGCGGCGCCGATGCGCTTGCCAGCGTGCGCCAGGTAGTCGACCTGCTGTTGGCCCAGACTCGCGGCGACCATTGATCGGGTGTCGCTCTACGTCGAAGGAACACTGAGGGGCTGCTCTGTCCTTAATTAGTAACCCCTCAACGGCAGGAGTGCAGAGCATGCGAGCGATGACTTACCAGGGCGCACACAAGGTGCAGGTGGATACCGTGCCCGATCCGATCATTGAACAACCCGACGACATCATTCTGCGGGTCACCGCCACCGCGATCTGCGGTTCGGACCTGCACCTGTATCGCGGCAAGATCCCGACCGTGGAGCATGGCGATATCTTCGGCCATGAGTTCATGGGCATCGTCGAAGAAACCGGCCCGGCCGTCACCGCCGTGCAAGCTGGCGACCGTGTGGTGATTCCGTTTGTGATTGCCTGTGGCGATTGCTTTTTCTGCCAGCTCCAGCAATTCGCCGCCTGTGAAACCACCAACGATGGGCGCGGTGCGATCCTGAATAAAAAAGCCATTCCACCGGGGGCCGCGCTGTTCGGCTACAGCCGTCTGTATGGCGGTATTCCCGGCGGCCAGGCGGAGTGGGTGCGAGTGCCCAAGGCCAACACCGGGCCGTTCAAGGTGCCCGGCACCTTGGCGGATGAGAAGGTGCTGTTCCTCTCCGATATCCTGCCCACCGCTTGGCAGGCAGTGACCAATGCCGGCATTGGCAAAGGCTCTAGTGTGGCGATTTATGGCGCCGGGCCGGTGGGCCTGCTCAGTGCGGCGTGCGCGCAGATGCTAGGCGCCGAGCAGATCTTCATGGTCGACGACCATCCGTATCGTTTGGCCTATGCGCAGAAAATGTACGGCGTGATCCCGATCAACTTCGAAGAAGACGAGGACCCGGCTGACACCATCATCCGCCAGACCGCCGGCATGCGCGGTGTCGACGGCGTGGTGGATGCGGTAGGTTTCGAGGCCAAGGGCAGCACCACGGAAACCCTGCTCACTGCCCTGAAGATCGAGGGCAGCAGCGGCAAGGCCCTGCGCCAGTGCATCGCCGCCGTGCGCCGTGGCGGCGTGGTCAGCGTCGCCGGGGTGTATGCCGGGTTTATCCATGGCTTCATGTTTGGCGATGCCTTCGACAAGGGTCTGACCTTCAAGATGGGCCAGACCCATGTGCAGCGGTTCTTACCGGAGTTGTTGGAGCATATCGAGCTGGGGCATCTGCACCCGGAGGCGATCATCACTCACAGGCTGCCCCTGGAGCAGGCGGCGCGGGGGTATGAGCTGTTTGATAAAGCCGAGGAGGAATGCCGCAAGGTGATCCTGCTGCCGGGTGGGAACGACCGGCCGCTGACCGAACCGCTGGACGAACTGACCCCTGAGTTGCGCGTACAAGGCGTTCCCGGTTTCTAAGCCGATACCCGGGAAAATAGGGGAGCTGGCTGCCTGCGATAGCGGTGGTTCAGTTGAATATTCAGTGACGGACACGCCGCCTTCGCGGGCAAGCCCGCTCCCACAGGGGATTTGTGCCGGGCGCTGATTTTGTGGGCAATGCATGACCAGTGTGGGAGCTGGCTTGCCTGCGATGGCGGCCTCCCAGCCGACACCTATCTACCTGACACCCCACAATCCAACTGTGGGAGCGGGCTTGCTCGCGAAGGCGGCCTGACAGGCGACACAGTTGTATTGTGTACATATCCATTGCTGCGATAACGGCCACTTAGGGTTCCGCCTGACGGCGGGTCACTTTGGAAAAGAGCCCCAAAGTAACCAAAGGGCTCTTGCCCCACCACTCGGCACCTCGCTTAGGCTCGGTGTGCCCGTAATCCGCCAGTGATTTGGGGGGCCGCCGCCACGCGCCATCCATGGCGCGGGGCGGCTAAACCGGCATCCCTGCCGGTTTACCCCCCAAATCCCTGTCGAATTCCGGCCAGCGTGGTTTGACGGGGCGCCTAAGATCAAAAGCAGATCAAGATCAAGAGCGGCTCGCTTCGCATCGTGGTTACCGACTGCGCCTACAGCCTACAGAGTTGTATGTTGCGATAACGGTGTGGCAGTCACTGCATCTGTTACTGCGCTACCGCTTTCGCAGGCAAGCCAGCTCCCACATGGTTCTTCTTTGCTTCG
Source organism: Pseudomonas salmasensis (assembly GCF_014268375.2). Lineage (NCBI taxonomy): Bacteria > Pseudomonadati > Pseudomonadota > Gammaproteobacteria > Pseudomonadales > Pseudomonadaceae > Pseudomonas > Pseudomonas salmasensis. The sequence continues at coordinate 978,766 of NZ_CP077083.1, read as the reverse complement.
AGAATGGTGTTTCTCACATTAGCCGGTGTCAGGCTGCGGCCTGCGGCTGGATGCGCAGTTCGCCGTCGACATCCTTGACCAACCCACTGGCTACAAACAGCGGCGCCAGGCGTTTGTGCAGCTGTGGCTCGACAAACTCCTTCACTGTATCCAGCGCCAACACACCACTGAGCGGCAGCTCGGCCTTGGTGTACGACAACCAGGCCTTCTTCAACGCCATCAACACATCACTGCCCGCCGTCGAAGCGAAGCGGCGGTGCACGGGCTTACCCTCGAAGGTAAAGGTGTGTTGGAACTCATAGCCGCTTTCATCACCACCGCTGGCCGTGCAGCGCACGCAGGTGCAAGGGCCGTCGCCGAAGGCGCTGCGCAGGTAGGCGTTGAAGTCCACCACGGGCTTGAGTGACAGGCGCTTATCAACCTCGAACAGGTCCCCGGTCATTTTTTCGTCAGTGTTCAACGTCCATTTCCTCGCAGTCGGTTGCTGTGTTTCAAAGCGCGGCACAATACCAGCCGAGCGTGGGTTTGGGGATTATTTGCATCTTGGGGAGGGTCAGCGGAAGAATTCACCGGGGGTGGAATCAAACTGCTGACGAAACGCATTGATAAACGCTGAGGTCGACTCATAGCCACACCCCAATGCCACATCCGTCACCCGCTCGCCTTGTTCCAGGGCGGGTAGGGCGCTCAACAGGCGCAGGCGCTGGCGCCATGCGCGGAATGTCAGCCCGGTGTCACTCAGGAACACCCGGCTGAGGGTCTTTTCGCTGACCCCCAGCTTGCGGCTCCAATCGCCCAAGGTGGTCTGCTGCTCGGGGTGCAGGTTGAGGCTGCGGTAGATCTGCCGCAACCGTGGGTCGTGAGGCAGCGGCAACATCAAATCCACCTGGGGCGCGGCGGCGAGCTGGTCGAGCAGCACCTGGGCCAGGCGTCCGTCCGGCCCGTCCTCGGTATATTCCACCGGCAATTGGCTGAAGTTGCGGATCAACTCGCGCAACAAACTGCTCACCTCCAGCACCTGGCAACGCTCGGCGGCCCAGGCGGTGACGCTGCAATCAAGATACAAACTGCGCATTTCCGTATGGGGCGAACTGAACACCCGATGGGGCATGCCGGCCGGGATCCACACCGCGCGCTGGGGTGGCGCGACGAAACGGCCGACGCTGGTCTGGATCTCCAATACCCCGGAAATCGCGTAGGACAACTGCACCCACGGGTGGCTGTGGCGTCGCGTCAGCGCACGGTTGGGCAAGGATTCAGTGCGCCCGTACACCGGCCGTGGCAGGCTGGAAAGCCCAGGGACACTGCGGCGCACGGCTTTTTCATGTCCTTTAGGCGGCATTTACTGGCTCATTGGCGTTAGTCGGTAACAGGTGGTTACGTTAGAGTCGTCGCGACGCTCTTGGCAACCCCTGGAAGAATTGCTTATGACCCGGCCCCGGTTTCTGCCCGACAACTTCACCCTCACCCTGATTGCCACGGTGATCCTCGCCTCACTGCTGCCCGCCAGCGGCCAGACCGCCGTGGCGTTCGGCTGGGTCACCAACCTGGCCATCGCGCTGCTGTTTTTCCTGCACGGCGCCAAGCTGTCGCGCAAAGCCATCGTCGCCGGTGCCGGCCACTGGCGCCTGCATCTGCTGGTGTTCAGCCTGACCTTCGTGCTGTTCCCGCTGCTGGGCCTGGCGCTCAAGCCGCTGCTGTCGCCGTTGATCGGCGACGAGCTGTACATGGGCATGCTCTACCTCTGCGCCTTGCCGGCCACCGTGCAATCGGCGATTGCCTTTACCTCCCTGGCCCGCGGCAATATCCCGGCGGCCATCTGCAGCGCCGCGGCGTCCAGCCTGTTCGGCATCTTCCTGACACCGCTGCTGGTAGCGCTGCTGCTCAACGTGCACGGGGATGGCGGCTCCACAGTCGACGCGATTGTCAAAATCAGCGTGCAGTTGTTGTTGCCGTTCATCGCCGGGCAGATCGCCAGTCGCTGGATTGGGGGCTGGGTTGGGCGTAATAAAGCCTGGCTGAAATTCGTCGACCAGGGCTCGATTCTGCTGGTGGTCTACGGAGCTTTCAGCGAGGCGGTCAACGAAGGCATCTGGCACCAGATCCCACTGTGGGAATTGGGCGGGTTGGTGGTGGCCTGCTGCGTATTGCTGGCCCTGGTGCTGGTGGCATCCACGGTGCTGGGCAAGGCGTTTGGCTTTAACCAAGAGGACCGCATCACCATCTTGTTCTGTGGTTCGAAGAAAAGCCTGGCAACCGGTGTGCCGATGGCACAGGTGCTGTTTGCCGGGGCAAGCATGGGCGTGTTGATTTTGCCGTTGATGCTGTTTCACCAGATCCAGTTGATGGTCTGCGCGGCGCTGGCCCAACGCTATGCCCAGCGGCCGGAGAGCATTCCTGAGTTGATGGGGCAGGTGGATCCGTGATGCACCTCTCATTCGCGGGTAAATGAGCTCAAGTTAACCGGCGTGCCGACGACTTACTTCTTAACTAACCCAAGAAGGAGTGTCGGCATGAACGTTCATCGTGTAGCGGTAATGACTGGCCTCCTGGGCTTGTGGGCAAGTACCTGCGGCGCCGCACAAACCGTGGGGCAGGGCACCATCAGGTTCAGCGGCGCCATTGTCGAGTCAGGGTGTGCGACAAATGCGCGCAGCGGTTCGGTAATGGAACTGCGCGGCTGTGCCCAATCCAGTCGTGGTAGCCGCATCGAGGTGCGCAGTGTCGCGCCGGTGGCCAGTGTCGACGCACCCCATGTGCGGCTGGTGGCGGACAGCGGCGAGGGGCGCTATTACGATCAGCGTTACGTGTTGGTAGACCGCGCCGGCAAGCTCATCCAGTCAGGCAACTACATCATTACCATGACTTCGCCGTAGGCCTTCGGGCGACGATCCGCAGCAACAGCGGTGCGAGAAACCTATAGAATGCTCGGCGGCGGCGCTTGTCCTGGGTGGCCGCTTGATCATCGTCAGAGTATCGCGCCCGTCAATGAGCCTTTCAGCCGCAACCCCCCAAGCCAACTGGCAACCGGTCATCGCCCTCGCGCTGGCCGCGTTTGTGTTCAATACCACCGAATTCGTCCCCGTCGGGCTGCTCAGCGCCATCGGCGCCAGCTTTGACATGCCCGTGGCCAGCGTCGGCCTGATGCTCACCATTTATGCGTGGATCGTGTCGCTGACCTCGCTGCCGGTGATGCTGCTGACCCGCAACGTTGAACGGCGCAAATTGCTGATCGTGCTGTTCGGCCTGTTTATCGCCAGCCATATTCTTTCCAGCGTCGCCACCAGTTTCGGCTTGCTGATGGTCAGTCGGGTCGGCATTGCCCTGGCCCATGCGTTGTTCTGGTCGATCACGGCTTCGCTGGCTGTACGCCTGGCGCCAGAGGGCAAGCAGGTGCAGGCCCTTGGCTTGCTGGCCACCGGCACATCCCTGGCGATGGTGCTGGGCATTCCCTTGGGCCGCCTGTTGGGCGAGGCCATGGGTTGGCGCACTACCTTTTTGGTGATCGCCGCGTTCGCCGCCGCGCTGGTGTTCTGGCTGGCGCGCACCTTGCCGCTGCTGCCCAGCCAGAACTCCGGCTCCCTGCGCAGCCTGCCGCTGTTGTTCAAGCGTCCGGCGCTGGTGGCGCTGTACGTGCTGACGGCGATGACCGTCACCGCCCAATTCACCGCCTACAGCTACATCGAACCTTTCGTCGAAGGCGTCGCCGGCCTGGGCGGCAGTGCCGTGACCCTGATACTGTTGGTGTTCGGTGGTGCTGGCATCATCGGTTCGTTGTTGTTCAGCCTGGTGCATCGCTTCAACCCCCATCTGTTCGTGATCGGCGCGGTGTCTATCCTGGCCGCGTGCCTGGCGCTGATGCTGCCGTTGAGTGGCGCCGAGTCTTACTTGGTGGGGCTGAGCATTTTCTGGGGCATGGCGATCATGGGCTTTGGCCTGGCCATGCAGTCCAAGGTGCTGGTGCTGGCACCGGACGCCACCGATGTGGCCATGGCGATGTTTTCCGGGATCTACAACATCGGCATCGGCGGCGGCGCGTTGATGGGCAGTTGGGTGGGCAGCCACTTCGGCTTCGCCTGGATCGGCGCGGCGGGCGGTTTGCTGGCGGGGTTGGCGTTGGTGGGGTATTGCCTGGCGATTCGGCGGTTTGGGCAGGGTGTGCCGCTTAACAAATGAATTTCACAGGGATTGGTGATTGATGAAGTACTTGATCGTTGCATGTGTTCTGTTAGGGCTCAGTGGTTGCGTTACCAACCAGTTGCACTTCGCGGCGTACTCGACGGAGGCCGAGTTGGCGGCAATCAAAAGTAGTGTTGTACAGGCCGACATCGTGCAAGTGACTGGCGCTGAAAAGTGTACGCGCTGCAAGGAGTCGAGCAAGCTTGTTTGGCATGCTGCTAATTACAATGTCGGCCTTTACGAGGGGTTCGCCAACGTTCCTGTTGATGACTGGACCCAGTTCACCAAACGTGCGGTGGGCGTTTCTCCCTCTTCGACACTCAAAACCAGCGTCGAGATCGACAGAGTCTTCGTCAAGACTTGGAACTCTCCTGACTATTACGCCTGTGAGGTTAGCCTGACGGTGGATATCGCCGGCACGAAATATGCCGGGCATTCCCGGCTCAAGTTGAAGCAGGCGGGGCAAAGCTTGATAGGTGACAAGCTTGCTGCCCTTAACGCGCAGGTATTGGATACTGTAGGCATGACAGTTAAAGCAGCCTATATGAATGCTTTGACCAACTATCACAAGGTACGCTGAATAAATGCGGCTTTGCTGATTTGCTGAGTTTATAGAGGGCGACCGTAAGGTCGCCTGTTTTCGGTTACGACATCCTTGCCCTTAGCCTACGCCCGATCACATCCAGTAAATCGCAGCCGTCCCGCAATGGAATACTCAACAGCAACGCGAAGTCCTGCAGCACTATGGTATCGCTGCTGATTTCATCGCGAAGTGCCAGGTTTTCCAGAACTTGAGTGACTGCCCGAATACGAAAAACTGCTGCGTCATGCAAAGCATCAAGCGGCGCCTGAGTATCGATTAGCAGTGTAGGTATGGTGCAATCGGGGCCCGTTATGGGCATATACCGATCAGATGAGGTCATGGTTCTTGCTCCTATATCTAAGTGAGCCGTCACCTTCTGCCGCCAAGCAGAATTAGGGTGGCGGATTACGCAAGGTTGGCGGACCGGGGATATAGGACCCGGCACTTCCGAAGAAGTCCCTGCGCAACCCGCCATTGCACGAAATCACGGGCGCAAAAAAAGCGCCTGCAATCGTGTTGGGGGCGCCGTTGCGCCTATATCTGGTCGGACCGCCAAGTCCAATCGCAGCACTTGCTGCGAGTTGAAAGAGTAGCCTGCGCGATGCTCCATCGCAACCGGGAAGTGGATGACATCAAAAAATTGGATCGTTCACATCCTGTCATTGTAGTGAGCAACGCGAAGTTCTACGCCACCGGAATCAACGGATCCGCCGCCGCCAACGCCACCTTTCTATCCGCCGCCGGTGGGTAGATCCACACGCTATTGATCTGCTGTTTGAGGTCCTTGGCTTCCTGGCCCACCAGCTTAAGCTGACGGTCCCAGCCTTCGGTGTACACCGCGCCCCAGGCGCCGAGGTCGAGGCAGGTGACGTATTTGGGTTGGCTGTAGGCCATGGGGGCTACGCCGATCAGATCGGCGGCGACGTTGTTGCCGGCGTAGCGGCCCAGGGCGATGGCGTGCTGGCAGGACATGGCAGCGAAGTTGCCCAGCTCGTCTGTGGCGGCGTAGGCCACGTCGCCGGCGGCAAAGATGGCGGCCTGGCCCTTGACCTTGAGGGTGGCGTCCACGTGCAGGCGGCCCTGGGGATCGCGGGTGGCACTCACCTGTTCGGTCAGCGGGTTGGCACGAAAGCCGATGGTCCAGATCACGGTGCTTGATTCAATCCGCTGCCCATCCGCCAGGGTCACGCCACCGGCATCCACCGAGGCCACCGAGGTGTTCAGTACCCATTCAAGCCCCAGTGCCTGGCTAGCTTCGATGATCGAGGGGCGTATACCATCGCCCATCGACGCGGCAATCTGCGGCCCGCGGTCTACCACGATCACACGGATGTTGGCCGTTTCACCCAGTGCCGCACGCAGGCGCGCCGGCATTTCGGTGGCGGTCTCGATACCGGTAAAGCCGCCGCCGGCCACCACCACGGTATTGCGGGCCGGGCTGTCGGGCAGATTTTTGAGGGCCTTGATATGGGCCTCAAGGCGCGCGGCGTCTTCGATCTGATCCACATCGAACACATGCGCGATGCCGTCCATGTCTGGGCGGTTCAAGCGGCTGCCGGCAGCCACTACCAGGCGGTCGTAGGCGAGGGTGGCCGGGATGCCGGCCGCGTTGCGATAGGTCACTTGCTTATTAGGGGGGTCGATGCTGTCGGCGGCGCCTTGCACAAAGGTCACGCCCACAGCGTCGAACAGCGCATCAAGTGGGGCCAGCATGGTATGCACATCGGGCTCGTAGAACCGCGGGCGAATACGCAGCTCCGCTTGGGGGGCGAGCAGGCTGATGCGCACATCGTTGCGGTCGTGCTTGTCCAGCAGCCGAGCGGCGCTCAAGGCGCTCCACACGCCACCGAACCCGGCGCCAATGATCAGAATATGTTGTTTCATGGGTTGCTCCAGAGACCAGGTAAGCCGCAAGGCATTGCCGGATCACTGTAAAAGCAGCAGGGTCTGTCCGAAAGGACAGTTAACCCTGGATAACTGCCAGGTCAGTCGGCCTAGCGGGAAAAACGCTCGCGGTAGTCGCGCGGTGAGATGGCCAGATGGCGGTGGAAGGTGCAGCGCATGCGTTCTTCATCGCCAAACCCGCAAAGCCCGGCGATCTGCTCGATGCTGCGTTGGGAGTCTTCGAGCATGCGGCGCGCCGCTTCCATGCGAAACAGCTCGATGGCCTTGGCCGGGGTGCGACCGGTTTTCTGCTTGTAGACCCGGGCAAAGTTGCGTGGGCTCATATGGCTCTGCGCGGCCAAGCGTTCGACGCTGAGGTCGCTGTCGCGCAGGTTGTCGCTGATCCAGGCATGCAGCGCATCAAAGCCGGCGCTGTCGGCGGTTTGCGCTTGCAGCACCTGGCTGAACTGCGCCTGGCCACCGGGGCGCTTGAGGAACACCACCAGTTCGCGTGCCACTTGCAGCGCCACTTCGCGCCCGCAGTCGGCCTCCACCAGCGCGAGCGCCAGGTCGATCCCGGCGCTGACGCCCGCCGAGGTCCACACCTGGCCCTGCTGTACGAAGATCGCGTCCACGTCCACCTCGATGCTCGGGAAGCGTTGCTTGAGCAGCTCGCACATGGCCCAATGCGTTGCCGCGCGGCGCCCCTCCAGCAAGCCCGCCAGCGCCAGCAAAAAAGTGCCGCTGCACACCGAGGCGGTACGTCGCGCTTGGCCGGAGGCGTTGCGCAGCCAGTCCACCAGCGCAGTATTGTCCAGCATGGCTTGCTCAATGGCGGGCGCGCCGGGTACCACAAGAGTGTCGATGGTGGCTGGGTCCAACTGCGCCAAAGCCACAGTGTCGACGCTCAAGCCTTCGGCGGTTGGCATCAGCCCGCCCGTCAGGCTGGCGTTGTGCAGCACATAACCTTGCAAACCGCGCTCGGCCATGGCCTTGGTCGCGGCCCAGAACACCGTTTGCGCGCCGGTCAGGTCAAGCAGGCCCATGTGCGGGTAGGTCAGGAACACCAGAGTGCGGGGTTGGCCAAGCGAGGAGAGTGCGGTCATGCGCTGGTCAGTTGCTCAATTTGGCTCAAGGTGCTGAAGTTTGCGCCCATGACCACACTCAATTGCTCGGGTTGTTCAAGTTTGCCTGGCATGGTGGCGGTCTCCGGTGAGGGGGCTGGGCCCTGTTTTACCATGTCCCGCCAGTCAGTTTAAGCAGTCGCGCAGTGTTTGGTCTTGGTTGAATACTGTTTTGGCCAGGCCCTTCTGCAAACGTCGGTCAGGATTCACCTTTCTGATCGCCTCTGTTTGTTACTATCGCCATCCCGTCACCCGGAGTCGCCGCTCTATGCAACACCAGTGGGATGAAATGCACCGCACCCGCAAGCCCACGTTCGTCCTGTGTGGCGAGCCCCAGGGGGATGTGCTCAATCTCTATGTTCACGGTTACTCGGCGTTCTTCAACCGCCAGCAACTGGGCAATTTCAAGCAACAGTTGGCGGCTATCGAAGGCTCGACCAACCTGATGCTGTTCTGGCCGGCGGGGCATTTTCTGGAAAACCTGTTTGCACCGTTCAAGGACGTGCTCGCCTCATTGCTCGGCGGTGGCGGCCTGGGCGCGGCGACGGTGGGCGTGGGCAAGGCCATTGCCTATTTCCTTGATCATTACAAAAGCGTCGAGGCGCGGGTGGATGAAGTGGCCAAGACCTTGTTGCCAGAATTGGCCGGCTACCTGCACGACCAGTCGCTGCCGGTGCGACGCATTAACCTGATCGGCCACTCCCTGGGCGCGCGCATTCTGGTCAAGAGCCTGCTGGCCAGCCCCGAGATCGCTCGCGAACTGCCGTTGAATAACCTGTTGTTGATGGGCGGCGCGATCTGTACCTCGAGCCCCTGGGACGAGGTGTCGGCGCCGCTGAAGGGGCGGTTGATCAACTGCCATTCCAGCAAGGACTGGGCGCTGGCCATGAAGCCCGATACCGAGCGTTGCATTGGCCGCTATGCGATTGACGTGACGCCCGCGCTCAAGGCCAAGGTGACCAATGTGCACCTGGCCAGCTTCGATCATGCCGCCTATTGGCCGCAGTTGAAGACGGTGGTGCAGTACACCGATTTGCTGCAGGAACGGCGCGGCATGATCCGTGTGGACTCGCGCAGCAGTGAAGTGCGGTTTGCCGAAGCAGACGTGGACCTGTACCCGGCATTGATGCAAGCACGGCCGGAGGAGCTGAAGTTTCTTGCCGAACTGATGGCGCAAAAGCGCAGTGCCGCGATTGATGCCAGTGTGCGCGAACCGTTGAAACTGGCCATTGAGTTGCAGCGCATGGGCGGCGACAGCTTTATGAACCTGGCCCGTGGCCATGGCGTGGGCTATCGCCAGATTGCCGAAGACGTGGCGCAACGCCTGGGCATCAAGTTCGACCAACCACTTGAACACGTGACGCTGGCAGAGATCGAAGGGCAGGTCGCAGAAACACTGATCGAGCAGTACAAGGACAAACTCAGCCGCGCTGATCGCCAGGCGTTCGAGGCCGAGCTCCAGGCGGCTGCACAAAAAGAGCAGGGGTTGTTCAACCGCTTGGATGTGGGCCGTTCGGCTACCGCAGCTTTGAGCGGCACGGCGTTGGCCGGGCTGACCGGGTTTATCCTGCGGCGCGGGGCGGCCACGGCGATTCCGGTGGTGGGCCAGGCGCTGGCTGCGGCGATGTTGCTGGTCAGCGGCGTTCGGGCGTTTTCCGGCCCGGCGTATTCGATCACTACCTTGGCGGTATTGGTGATCGGTGTGATCCGCCAACGCATGGAGCGCGAGGCGCTTAACCAGGAGCTGGATCTGGTGGTGCAAGTGGTGGAAGCGTTTGACCTGCCACGGGATACGGTGATGCGCACGGTCGCCACCGACTGATAAGCTGCTGCCCAAGTCTTGTGTATTTGCCTGGAATACCGCGTGAAATTCAGCCTGCCAAAAATCGCTACCGCTCCGTTTTGCCCGCCGGAAGTGGCCGGCTCTGTCGCTGTTGATCCCAAGGCCTCGTTTTTTAAACGGGTGCTGATGTTTGCTGGCCCCGGCCTGCTGATCTCCATCGGCTACATGGACCCCGGCAACTGGGCAACGGCCATCGAAGCCGGTTCACGCTACGGCTATAGCCTGTTGTTTGTGGTGCTGCTGGCCAGCCTGGCGGGGATGGCGGTGCAGTGCCTGTGTTCGCGGCTGGGCATCGCCACCGGCAAGGACCTGGCGCAACTGTGCCGTGAGCGCTACAGCCAGCGCTCTGCTCGTACCCAGTGGGCATTGGCGGAAATCTCCATCATCGCCACAGACCTTGCCGAAGTGCTCGGCTGCGCCCTGGCGTTTCACCTGTTGCTCGGCGTGTCGCTGACCACCGGCATCGTCATCACGGCATTCGATACGCTGTTGATCCTGGCCCTGCAAAATCGTGGTTTTCGCCGCCTCGAAGCGATCATGCTGGCGCTGGTCGCGACCATCGGCGTGTGCTTTTTCATCGAGCTGGTGCTGATCAAACCCTATTGGCCCGATGTGCTCAGCGGGTTCACCCCGTCACTGTCGGCCATCAGCGATGCGGCGCCGTTGTACCTGGCCATCGGTATCCTCGGCGCCACGGTCATGCCCCATAACCTCTACCTGCACACCTCCATCGTGCAGACCCGCCTGATCGGCAAGGACCTGGCGAGCAAGCAGGATGCAGTCAAGCTGGCGCGTATCGACACCATTGGCTCCCTGGCCTTGGCGCTGTTGGTCAACGCCGCGATCCTGGTGCTGGCGGCTGCGGCCTTCTACAAGACCGGCCATACCGATGTGGTGGAAATCCAGGACGCCTATCACCTGCTCGACCCCCTGGTCGGCGGTGCTTTCGCCAGCATCCTGTTCGGTATCGCCTTGCTGGCTTCGGGCCAGAGCTCGACCTTTACCGGCACCATTGCCGGGCAAGTGATCATGGAGGGTTACCTGAACCTGCGCATACCCTGCTGGCAGCGCCGCCTGATCACCCGTGGGCTGGCGCTGATCCCGGCGTTCCTGGGGGTATGGCTGATGGGCGACGATGCCATCGGCAAGCTGCTGATTCTCAGCCAGGTGGTATTGAGCCTGCAGTTGCCCTTTGCGCTGTACCCGCTGATCCGCATGACCGGCGACAAGCAACTGATGGGGCCCTTCGTCAACCGGCTGCCCACGCGGCTGCTGGCGTGGTTTCTGTTCGCGGTGATCAGTGGGGCGAATGCTTGGTTGATTGGGCAGTGGTTGTTCTGAGCTAGGGTTGAGTCATGTGCTCTTTTTCTCAAACTCCCGAAGCAGGCTGTCAGGAAGCGGTGTATCAAAGTCATCAGGAATAATCAGTTTCCCTTTCATCGCTCCTATCCGGCGTTGAGGAGCCTTTCGCACAGCCAAAAGCTGGACAAATGCCACTCCAGTTCTGGTGATAGTTATCACCTGGCCAGTGCTGGCCTGATGAGCCAATTTCAAAAAATCGGCTTTTGCTTGGCTGAGTGAGACAGTCAGTGTCGAACACGTAGCGTTCATGTCGGTATCTCGGCAGTGGACGTTGCCGAAGTCTGCCCCAGCGCACCGTCCCCAGAAATACTGGCCCCCAAAATCAGAACGAGCCTACTTTTCCTACTAGGAATATTCCTTCACTGGCGCCGTTCAGCAGCGCCAACATCCGTCACCGATCCCAATACGGCACCGCCCCAAAACACTCCACGAAATAGTCGATCACCGTGCGCACCTTCAGCGACAGCCTCCTGCTGCCCGGCCACAACGCGGCGATCTGTTGGGGCTCCAGGGTTGTCGCAACTTCGTATTCGCCGAGCACCGCCTGCAAGGTGCCGGCGCGCAGGCTTTCGCCAATCAGCCAGGACGGAAACACCACCAGGCCCAGGCCTTGTTCGGCAGCGTGGGTGAGGGTATCGGCGTGGTTGCCGGTGATGGGGCCGCTGACGCTGTAGGCTGTCCAGTCGCCTTGGCCGCGGCGGAAGAACCAGCGCTGCTGGCCGGTGATGCCTTTGTAGGCCAGGCAGTGGTGGTGGGCCAGTTCGTCGGGGTGGCGCGGCGTGCCGTGCTGGGCCAGGTAGGCAGGGCTGGCAGCGATGCGAAAGCGTTGCGGCGCAAAGATGCGCGCCTGCATCCCCGAGTCATTGAGCACGCCGATACGAAACAGCAGGTCGGTGCCATCTTGCAGCGGGTCGACGAAGGTGTCGGTCTGCTGGATATCCAGCTGCAACTTCGGGTAGCGCCGGCACAGCGCTCCCAACCAGGGTGAAAGGTGGCGCTGGCCGAACACCATGGGCGCGTTGATGCGCACCAGGCCGCTGGGTTCGCTGTCTTGCTCCTGCAGGGCCTGGTTCGCCGTCTCCAACTGCTCGAGTAGCAAGCGCGCGTGGCGGCCCAGCAGGCGGCCGGCTTCGGTGGGGCTGACGGCACGCGTATGGCGGTAGAGCAATTGCTGGCCGACGGCCTGTTCCATCAGTTGGATCTGCCGCGAAATGGAGGAGGGCGCCAGGCCTTCGCGGCGGGCCACTTCAGAAAAGCTGCCCTGGTCCAGCACGGCCACAAACAGGCGTAGCGCCTTGAAACTCAGTTCATTCAAGCCCTGCATCATCTCTCCAGGCTGTGCGTTTTGCGCAAAGGTGTTGTCCGCATACTCCCATTTATCGCACAGGACGGCCACCGGATAATGCGCGCCATGTTTTTCTTTCTTGATACACGGGTGATGTATGCAGGCACGTTCTACCGAGGGGCTGGCGCAGGCCAGGCCGAGCAATAACCTTTTACGGCTGCTGCTGTTGCCGTTGGTAATTCTGGCGGGCATGGGCCTGTCGGTGGAGGCCGGGTTGCTCGGGCCATTGGGCGCGCAGGTCGGGCATTTGTGGGCGACGTTGAGCATCTTTGGCGTTGGCACGGCGATTCTGTTTTTACTGCTGCTGTTCAGCGGCCCGCAAAAGGGCCCGGCATTCACGCAGTTGCCGCGCTGGCAGTTGATCGGCGGGTTTCTGGGGCCGATGTACGTGGTGGTGCTAACCCTGGCCACACCGCACATCGGCATCGCGATGACCATGATCGCGATCCTCTCGGGCCAGGTGGGCAAGAGCGTGTTGATCGACCACTTCGGCTGGTTCGGCACGGCGCGCAAACGGGTCAATGGCGAGCGCTGGATCGCGTTGGCGTTGATTGTGGCGGCTCTGGTTCTGATTGCGCGAGGTTAAGGCGATGAATCTGTTTATGTTGTTGGTGGTGGTGATTGCAGCGGGTGCGGTGCTGAGTGTGCAGGCCGCTATCAATGGGCGTCTGGGCCAGACTGTGGGGGTGTTGCGCAGCAGCCTGTTGACCTTTGCGGTGGGCGCGCTGACCACGGCGCTGTTGATATTTTTCTTCGAGCCGGCCCAGGCCGTCAGCCTGCTGGAGGTGCCCAAGTGGCAATTGACCGGTGCCCTGTTTGGCGTGGTGTACATGATGGTGATGGTCGGCGCGGTGCCTGTGGTCGGCACGGCCGTCGCCACGGTGGCGGTGATTGTCGGGCAATTGGGCATGGGCATGTTGATCGACAACTTTGGCTGGCTGGGCAACCCGGCGATCGAGCTGTCGGGCAGCCGTATCCTCGCCATGCTGTTGCTCGCCCTGGCGTTGGTGTTCATGTACCGCAGCAATAGCCGCCGGGCCGACTGACGGCGCTGAACCATGCTTGCTTGCTCAGGGTCACTGCTTAAGGTGCGGCGCTCGCCGCACCGGACGACCATGAAAAAGGAGTCTGACCATGCCAGATCAAACCTGTGCTTGCCCTCACTGCAAATGTGTATTGGGCGCTGACGCAATCATGAAAGACGGCAAGGGCTATTGCTGCCAGGGCTGTGCCGAGCACCATGCTCACGGTGAACCCTGCGCCGCCGCAACGGGTTGCGAATGCGCCAAGTCGGCCCACGGTTGACAGCATTGACCTGCGGGCCCGGATACCCGGTGCCTGCAGGGTGAGTAAAAACAGTTCGCTTGCCCGCGGCCAGTCTTTACCATGGTGGCCCATCCTTGATTAATATGTACCCGCCATGGCCCTGGCCGCGCCTCCCGACCTCACTGATCACGCCGTTCCCGTGCAACCGTTGGCGCGTACCTACCCGCGTGGGTTGTACGTAGAGCCGCATAGTCACGATTGGGGCCAGTTGCTCTACGCCATGAGCGGTGTGATGTGGGTCGAGACGCCCCGCGAAGCCCTGGTGGTGCCGCCCCAGCGCGCGGTCTGGTTGCCGCCGGGAGTGGAACACGGCATCCGTGTGGCCTCCGATTTGCAGATGCGCAATATCTACCTGCGCCCGGCGTTGGCCGCGACGCTGGACAGCCAGGTGCAGGTGATCGAAGTGGGCCGCTTGTTGCGGGAGTTGATCGTGACCTTGGTGGAGCAGGGCGATCACGGCGATGGGGCCTACTACGAGGCTGTCGTAGGCCTGGCCCTGCTGGAGTTGCAACGCGCACGTCGCTCGTCTATTCGCATTGCCATGCCGGTGGCGGCGGATCGTCGGCTGATCAATGCGTGCCAGGCGGTCATGGCTGCGCCTTCCCTGGACATCCCGTTTGAACAGCACGCCGAGGCGGCGGGCGCCAGCGTGCGTACCCTGGCGCGGTTGTTCCAGCAGCACCTGGGCATGGGGTTTGCCCAGTGGCGCCGTCAGGTGCAGTTGGCCACGGCGGCGGCGGAGCTCATCCAGGGCCAGTCGGTGAGCGGCATAGCGCGCACCCTGGGTTACTCGCCCAGCAGCTTCAGCGACATGTTCCGACGTGAACTGGGCGTGTCGCCGTCGCAGTACCGGGGTTGGCCGAAATCCTGAAGCACTTGGCCGATACCCACGGTAGGCGCGCCCTAGACTGAGCCCATCAATCCACCGGGCGCAGCCTTCATGAGCTATTTGATTTCCTTGGCCATCGGCCTGTTTGTCGGCGTGATCTACGGCGCGCTGGATTTCCGCTCACCGGCACCGCCCGCTATCGCACTGGTCGGCCTGATGGGCATGCTGCTCGGCGAAAAGCTCTGGCCCATGGCGCGGCAGTTGGTCGGTGGTTGGTTGTCCTGATCCCTTTTCCCTTTGACGGATGCCCTCGATGAACGCACTGCAATTTACCGCCACCGGCGACCTCGCCCACCTGAGCCTGGTGGAGGTGCCCGTGCCGGTGCCGTCTGCCGGTGAGGTGCTGGTTCAGATTAAAGCTGCGGGCCTGAACCCCAGCGACGTCAAAAACGTGCTCGGCCGCTTCCCCTACACCACGCTGCCGCGCATTCCCGGGCGTGACTTTGCCGGCGTGGTGGTGGAAGGCCCGCAGGCATTGCTCGGGCAGGCAGTCTGGGGCACCGGTCGTGACCTGGGCTTTTTCGCTGACGGTTCCCATGCCCAATACCTGCGGGTGTCAGCCACAGGCGTGGCGCACAAACCCACACATTTGAGCTTTGCCCAGGCGGCCAGCCTCGGCGTGCCCTATACCACCGCCTGGGATGCCCTGGAACGCAGCGGCGTTGGCCAGGGCACGCGCTTGCTTGTGGTCGGCGCCAACGGCGCGGTCGGCAGTGCGGCATTGGCGCTCGCGAAGATACGCGGTGCGCAGGTGCTGGCGGCTGTGCGCAAGGCCGATCAGCTCGAGTTGTTGCAGGCTCAAGGTCTGGAGGTGATTGCCTTGGGCAAGCCGGAGGAACTGGGCGCGCAAGTGCAGGCCGTGTTCAAGGGCGGCGCCGATGTGATCTTTGACACCACCGGCTTCTGGCTGCCTGCCGCGGTGGCGGGGCTTGCACCGTTCGGCCGCATTGCGATCATCGCCGCCCCGGTTGACGGCCACGTGCAGTTACCGGCCCTGGCGCTGTACCGCAAGGGGGGGGCGGTGGTGGGGGTTAACTCGTTGCTCTATAGCTGCGAACAATGCGCGGTGATGCTGGAGGCGTTTGGGCGCTTCTTTGATGAAGGCCTGTTGCCGCTGCCTACGGGATTACGTGAAGTGGCGTTGGTGGACGGGGTTCAATGCTATGCAGAAGTGAACAGCGGCAGCCCCGACAAAATCATCTTCCTGCCTTGATGGGATAGAAATGTGGGAGCGGGCTTGCTCGCGAATGCAGAGTGTCCGTCGATATATAGGTGACTGATACACCGCATTCGCGAGCAAGCCCGCTCCCACATTTTTTTGATCTTTATTCG
Source organism: Pseudomonas salmasensis (assembly GCF_014268375.2). NCBI lineage: Bacteria > Pseudomonadati > Pseudomonadota > Gammaproteobacteria > Pseudomonadales > Pseudomonadaceae > Pseudomonas > Pseudomonas salmasensis. Next base: position 962,899 of record NZ_CP077083.1, on the reverse strand, counting down.
GTTTCGGGAACGCCTTTTTCCCACGCCGACCAATTCTGCACAATCGCCTGGACCAACGGGTTGCCCGTGCGATACAGGTTTTCCAGCGCCGGTACAAAACCACCCTGGTCCGCATACTTGAGCAGGTTGTCTACCTCGCTGTAGCCCGGATAAGGCCGGTCAAAGTCGGAGCCGGCGCGCACCACGGCCAGGCGCTGGATATCCACCAAACCTTCACGGCTGGCGCGCAGCAGCGCTTCGTAGGTGGAGTTGTCCTCTTGTTGGGTGGTGCAATATTCGCCTTTGTTGTCGGTAAGCAACTTGGTCCAGACCTCGGCACGTTCGCTCAACCGCGTGCCGGAAAACCAGGTGTTGCCCGCCAGGGTGTCGCAGCGGGTAACCTGCGGCGGTTGGTTGGCCGGGGCGGCGGGGTAGTGTTTGCGCCAGGCGGCGGACTCTGTGCTTTCTGTCAGCTCCACCTTGTGCGACAAAGCAAATGCCTTGGCTTGCAGCTTTTGGTTGAGCTCAAATACTTCGGTCTTGTAGTCCAGCGGTGGTTTTTCGTTGGGGCCCTTGGTGTTGATCCCGATATAGCCCGTCGGCCAGTCCTTGGGCGCATCCCGTGAATCCAGCTCCCACTGCGTGCCGAACTCCACCAGGTAATGAGCCCAGGCAGCGGTGCCAATCGTGCCGTGCTTGGGGCTGATGCCGGCGATCCCGGCAACCAGGAAGTAACTCTGGCGCAGGTCGAACTTGGGCGACAAGGCTAGGGCCAGGGTAGACGCGGCCGCGTTGGTCTGGCCCATGCCGGTCACCAGCAGGCACACGTCCTGGGCGTTGCAGCGAATCACCGGGTATTCGGCGGACAAGCCCGGTACGCGCACTTCTTGTTTGAGGGCCAGGCGGTCGATCCAGGTTTGCGCCTCGGGGGCGAACATGGTGATCAGCATCACCTTGGGTTTGATCGGCGCCGGGTTATCCGCCAGCACCACGTGGGGCAATAGGGCCAGGCCTGCGGCCAGCGAGATACGGGTCAATGCGTTCATCTACAGCTCCTTGATCAGAATTGGTAGCCCACGCCGGCGTAGTAACCCCAGCCGTCTGAGCGTGCGCGGAAGTTGCCTTCGCCGAAATTCAACTCGCTGCCGTCCTCCCAGTTACCGCCGTTGTGAAAGTAACGGCCGACCAGGGTAAAGCGCAGGTGGGTAAACGAGTACAGCAACACGTTGGTGGCCACCAGGGAATTGGCGGTGCGCGCTGGGTTGTCCTTATGCAGGTCCGAGCCGAAATCGTAGTTGGTAAAACCGATGTAGGTCAGCGAGGCGCCGTTGTCGAACTTGCCGATGGGCACGATGTACTTCATCTGCGCCCGGTAGCCGTCCCAGGAATACTCATTGCTGGCGCCGTAGTTTTCCCACTGGTAGCGCCCGTAGAAATTGGCCGACAGGTTGACCCGCGAGTGGGTGTCGATGTCGGTGCCCAGGCCGCTGTACAAGGTGTTGGCGCGGTTTTCCTTGCGGCTGCCGTGGTCGTAGATCCAGTCAAAGGCCACATACCATTCCTTGAACGGGCCGAACGCCAGGCTACGTCCTGCGAGGTAGTCGATGGAGATCCGCGGTTCATGCTCCATGAACACCGGCGAGCCATGGTCCCACACGCCTTTGTCATTGCTGTTACCGATGGTGAGGATCTTCGGCACATCAATATAGCCGTACAACTCAAAGGGGCCTTTGCGCCCGAAGTACTCGTACTCCAGATAGACGTCATCCTGGGGCTTGGGGCCGAAACTGATGTCTTTGCTGCCGATCAGCGTGAGGTCCTGGTTAAACCACTCCGACAGATACACGCCTTTTTTCGCCGGGGGGTTGGCTTCAGGGCTGAGGGTTTCGCCCTGTGCTGAGTCATCCATGGGCTTTTGCTGCGCCAAAATGGGTGCACTGAGTACTCCCGTAACGGCGGCCAGTAGCAAAGAAGCGCCAAGACAAGCGCGAGGCTTTGAGGTGGGGTGCATTGAAAGTCCTTATTCTTACGCGGTTTAAACCCGATTTGACGGGGAGGAGTGAACTTGGCGGTCAAGTTCGTTCCGCAAACGTTTGCACAGCCTGTACCAACTTGGGTCAATGGCTTGAACTGTTTAGAAAAAAGACGAATTTGCCGACGCTTTGGTCAGGAAAACTGTGGGTTTTCTGTCATCCTGACGCGCCAACCCTGTGGAGGAACCCGATGTTCGAACACTACCTGCGTGCCTGGAACCTAAGTGCCGATGGAGAGCCTATCGTCACACCGGGCAGCCACCTCTTGCCGGTGCGTTGGCAAGGCGTGCCGGCGATGCTGAAAATTGCCCATACCCCTGAAGAAAAACTCGGCGGCCGCCTGTTGAGCTGGTGGGCAGGCGACGGCGCGGCACGCGTGTTCGCCCATGACTACACCGCTGTGTTGATGGAACGCGCCACGGGGCCAGGTTCCTTGCTGCGCATGGCCCTCAATGGCCAGGACGATGAAGCCAGCCAGATAGCCTGCGCCACCCTGGCCCGGCTGCATGCGCCTCGTGCGTCGCCGCCTGAAGGGTTGGTTGGTCTGGATGAGTGGTTCAGTTCCTTATGGCACGCCGCCGAACAGGAGGGCGGCGACTTACGCGACTGCGCGACGATGGCCCGCACATTGCTGGCTGCGCAACAGGAGGTGGTGGTACTGCACGGTGATTGCCATCACGACAATATCCTCGACTTTGGCCCGCGGGGCTGGCTGGCGATTGATCCTAAGCGGGTGATGGGCGAACGCGGTTACGATTACGCTAATTTGATCTGCAACCCGGATCTGCCGACCAGTAGCGACCCGCTGCGTTTCAGCCGCCAGGTTGGGGTTATCGCCCAGGCGGCCAGCCTCTCGCGTCCGCGATTGTTGCAATGGGTAGTGGCGCATGCCGGGTTGTCCGCCGCCTGGTTTCTGGAAGACCAGGAGCGCGAGCGTGCCATGAATGAGTTGCAGGTTGCTCGCCTGGCACAGCAGGCACTGGCTCAGTTGAATACTTGAAGTGCGGCCTGACGCCGGTACTCACTCGGCGTCTGGTGCATTTCGATACGAAAGTGGCGGTTGAAATTCGACAGGTTGGCGTAGCCCACCTCAAAGCAGATGTCCGCCACTGACATCTGGCTGTGCAACAGCAAGCGGCAGGCTCGCTGCACGCGGAACTTGCGCATCAGGTCGATAAAGCCGTGACCGGTGTTGCGCTTGAAAAACCGCGAAAAGCCCGGTTCGCTCATGTCCAATTGCCGAGCGATGTCCGACAGGCGTACATCGCCGGTCAGCTCTCGCATCAAGTAGTCAAACGCCTTGTTGATGCGCTGGGCACTGCGCGCGTCCAGGGTTGGTGCGTAGCAAGGGCTGGCCAGGGTTTTGGCCTGTGAGGGTGAGGCGTTGTTCAGGGTGTCGAGCAGTTGCAGGAAGAGGGTCAGGCGTTGCAGCCCATGGGCGCTGCCGATGGCCTCCATCAGCCGTGCCGCGCCCGTTGCGGTCTCGCCGGTGAATTCGATGCCCCGGCGCGCCCGTTCAAACAGTGGCTGTAAATCACCGAGCTCAGGCAGGGTGGTGCGCAGGGCGAGGAGGGCGGCGCCGTCGAATTGCAGTACCACATCCCGCCCGTGCAGGTATTCGCCCGGGGCCAGTTCGCCGATCCAGTCGTGCGGCAGGCCAGGGCCGATCAGCGCGACATGCCCGGCGCTGAACGCACCGATATAGTCGCCCGCCACCAACTTGCCGCTGCCTTGGCGGATCAGGTGGATTTCGAATTCAGGGTGATGGTTCCAGCGCGCCAATTCATAGGGATAGTCATGTTCGAACCAGCGAAAGCCATGTTCTGGTTCGGGCAGGATCACTTCAAGTTCCGCAGGGCGGTGCTCGAACAGGGTGGCGGGGCTGATGGGCATGGTGCTGCCTCTTGTGAGGGTGCAATCGCCCCAAAATACCCGCACTGGCAATCGGTGCGCTAGCCCCGGTTTCGCCTGAGGCTGATACTTTTTTGATCCTATGCCTGCGGTTAAAAAAGTATCAGCCGAGCCTTCGTCAGTCGTTTGTGAGCCGGCAGGCCAAGCTGCTGTAATCGAAGCTCAACAACACAGGTCGGCAAGCCGTTCTCGGCAGCGCTCACCGGCTACCGGCAATAACCTTTACAGGACACCCCATGAAACGACTCGAAGGTAAAAGCGCGCTGATCACGGGATCGGCGCGGGGTATTGGCCGTGCGTTTGCCCAGGCTTACATCGCTGAAGGCGCCACGGTGGCCATTGCTGACATCAACCTGCACAGGGCCCAGGCCACTGCCGCCGAGCTGGGCCCCCAGGCTTACGCCGTGGCGATGGACGTCACCGACCAAGCCTCCATCGACGCAGCCATCGCCACAGTGGTGAGCCACGCCGGCAAGCTCGATATCCTGATCAACAACGCCGCCTTGTTCGACCTGGCCCCCATCGTCGACATCACCCGCGACAGCTTTGAGCGGCTGTTCTCGATCAACGTCGCCGGCACTCTGTTCACCCTGCAGGCCGCGGCCCGGCAGATGATCAGCCAAGGTCATGGCGGCAAGATCATCAACATGGCCAGCCAGGCCGGGCGGCGGGGTGAGCCGTTGGTGGCGGTCTACTGCGCGACCAAGGCGGCGGTGATCAGCCTGACGCAATCGGCGGGGTTGAACCTGATCAAGCAAGGCATCAACGTCAACGCCATCGCCCCCGGTGTAGTGGCCGGCGAGCATTGGGATGGGGTGGATGCGCTGTTCGCCAGGCATGAAGGGCTGGCGCCTGGCGAGAAGAAAAAGCGCGTAGGCGATGAGGTGCCGTTTGGGCGGATGGGCACGGCGCAAGACCTGACCGGCATGGCGATCTTCCTGGCGTCGGCGGAGGCCGACTACGTGGTGGCCCAGACCTATAACGTCGATGGCGGCAATTGGATGAACTAGTGTTTGACGCTGACCCAACTGTGGGAGCTGGCTTGCCTGCGATAGCGTTGGTGGATTCACTCCCGTCATCGCAGGCAAGCCAGCTCCCACCTTTGAACTTCAGCGTTCTTGAGAATAGGGTGAGTTAGCAACGCATCGATCCCCGCAGTAAACTGTCCCATACTTCAAGATTTCTACGCTCGCCCTGAGGCGGTCGTACGTGCAGACCACCAGAGAACGACCATGAGCCTTTCGAAAGCCGCCATCGCTTCATTCGACGTCGACGCCCAGAAGAGCTTCACACCTTTATGCCCCAATGAATTACCGGTAGCCGGTGGCGACCACATTGGTGCCGAACTCAACTACATGGCCAGCCTTGCCGGCCACCGCATCGGTAGCAAGGACGCCCACACCCCCCACGCGCCCTGGGTGGTCGCGCAACACAGCGAGATGCTGCAACCCACCGGCCTGGCCCATGCCGATGTGACCTGGGTCAGCCACTGCGTGCCGGGCACCGAGGGGTTCACCTTGCTCGATGAGTTGCCCACGCCCTATGACTACGACTACTTCATCTGGAAAGGTGTCGAGCCCGACCTGCACCCCTACGGCGCCTGTTACCACGACCTGCACGACAAGCTGTCCACCGGCGTCATCGAGTACCTCAAGGCCCACGGCGTGGTTCGTGTGATCGTCGGCGGCTTGGCGCTGGACTACTGCGTCAAGACTACCGCGTTGCAATTGCTCAAGGCCGGCTTGCACGTTGTTCTGCATTTGCCGGCGTGCCGCAGCATCAGCGAGGAGGGCGGTGTACAGGCCGTCGACGAATTGCTCAAGGCCGGTGCACACATCAGCCGCACCCGCGAAGAACTGGCCCTGATTGCGCAGGGCTAAGCCTCAACGTTCAATCGAGCGACTCCACCGCGCGTTCCACTCTGGCCGTGCGTGGTTGACCTGGTCCCAATCAATCGAAATGGCCGTTTGCAGATAACCCTGCATGGCTTCCACCCGCGCACGGGTTTTGTCGGTGGTGGGGGTGGTCGGGTTCGACGGGATCTGGTCACCTTCTTCCAACGCCGGCGCCTGGGCCTCGGCGGTCAGCAAGAACGCTGCGAGCTTCTGCGCCAGTTCCGGCTGGTCATTGCGGGCGATCACGCATTCGGCCACGTTGAGCACCACCGCACCTTCTTTGGGCTGCGCATACTCCATCGGTATGCCGAGCAGCTTTTGCGTGGCGACCTGGGTCGGGGTCAGGGGGAAGATCGCGGCCTCGTCGGTTTGCACCATCTCGGAGATCTTCGCGGAGCTGGCGATGTATTCCAGCACGTTGGGGCCAACGGTCTTAGGCCAGGCCTTGAAGCCCGGTTCCACATGGGTTTCATCGCCACCCTGGATGCGGTTGAACATCAGGAACCCATGCAGGCCGAAGGTGGAGGAGGCCAGGGACTGGAACACCACTTTGTCCTTGAAGCGCGGGTCGGCCAGGTCCATCCATGAGGTGGGCGCGGCCCAGCCGTTGTCCTTGAACATCTTGGCGTTGTAGCCAAGGCCAGTGACGCCCAGGGTCACGGCCACGGCTTCGTCCTTGATGCGGGCCTTGGCCGGGATCTGTTCCAGCGCCGGGCTCGGCGCGAGCTTGTCGCACAGGCCCATGGAGATGGCGCGGTACATGATGCCGTCGTCGAGGAACATCACATGCATCTGCGGGTTGGCCTTGTTGGCCTGGACCTTGGCGAGGATGTCCGAGGAAGTGCCAGGTACGATCACGACCTTGACGTTATTGGCCTTTTCGAAGGCGGGCAGCACCTTGTCGGCGTACACCCGTTCCATGGTGCCGCCGTTCATGCCCAGGTACAGCGTGGGTGCGGCATGGGCCGTGCCGGTGAGCAAGGCGAGGGACAAGCAGGACAACGCGAGACGTGATTGCATGGGGTTTTTCCTCTCAGGCTTGGAAACGACGGATGGAAAACGCTTCGATGGGTTGGCCGCTGGCGCCGTCGCAGACGATCTCTGCCAGGGCTTCACCGACGGCGGGGCCGAGCTGGAACCCGGCGCCGGCAAAGCCGAAACCGTGGAGCAGCCCAGGTTGGGTACTGCTGGGGCCGATCACAGGTTCGTGGTCGGGCAGGTAACCTTCGGTGCCACTCCAGGTGCGAATGGCTTGGGCACCCTGGAGAAACGGGTAGAGTTCGCCGGCGTTGCGCAGAATCTCCAGCACCGCCGCCTGGCCCGGCCTGGCCTGCTGCGGGCCCAGGGCAAAGCCGCGCCCGCCACCGAGGATGCAATTGCCGCGGGCGACTTGCCGGGCATAGATGCCGCCACCCTCGACGCCGGTGCTGACGGTCATCACCCCCGGTAGCGGCTCGGTGACCAGCATCGCCGGGTGCGCCGAGATGATCGGCACCGGCTCGCCCAATTGCGCGGCGACCTTGCCGGCCCAGGCGCCCGCACAGTTGAGCAGCCAGGGCGCTTGCAAGTGCAGGCCGTTGGCGCAGTGCACCTGGAACACGTGGCTGTCGTGCTCGATGCGGATCACCTCGGCTTGCTCGTACACCGCAGCGCCGTGGCGTTGGGCGGTTCGAGCAAAAGCCGGGGCCACCAGGCGCGGGTTGGCATGCCCGTCGTCCGGGCACAACGAGGCGCCGACTGCCACGTCGCCCACCCAGGGAAAACGCCTGCGCAACTCGCTGCGGTCCAACAGTTGCAAACCCAGGCCAAAGCCACGGGTCTGCTCGGCGTAGGCTTGCAGTGCGGCAAAGTCCGCAGGGCTGCGCGCCAGCTTCAAATGCCCGGAGCGCACGTATTCACCCTCGATACCAATCAGTCCGGGCAGGTCGGCCCACAGTTGGTGAGCGCGTTGCGACAGCGGCAACTGATGCAAGGGCCGCCCTTGGCGCCGCACGCCGCCGTAATTGACGCCGCTTGCATGCGAGCCACAAAAATCCCGTTCTACCAGGGCCACACGCTGGCCTTTCTGGGCGAGCATCAAGGCCGCCGAAGCCCCGACGATGCCGCCCCCCAAGACGATGACGTCGATCATGGCTGCACCTGCACGCCAAACGGCAGCGGCTTGATCGGCGCCTGGCCACGCAAGCGCCCAACTTGGGGGAGGTCACGCCCGCTACGCTCGGCCACGATTTCCGCCGCCGCCAACCCGCACATTCGCCCCTGGCAGCGGCCCATGCCGACGCGGCAATGGGCTTTGACCCGATTGATCTCCCAGTGGCCTTCATCCACCACGGCGCGCACCTCGCCGACGCTGACCTCTTCGCAGCGACACAGGACCAGTTCGTCCGGCGCCTGCGCGGCCCAGTGTTCGGGGAAGGGGAACGCGGTTTCCAGGCCCTGGCGAAAGCGCTGGATACGCGCCAACTGACGCTCCAGTGTGGCCCGGCGGCGCTGGTCGACCGCGACACCGGTATCCTCCAGCAGCGCCAGCGCGGCACATTCGCCGGCCATGTGCGCGGCATCGGCGCCCATGATGCCGGCGCCGTCGCCCGCTAGGTATACCCCTTCGACACTGCTGCGCCCGGCGCTGTCGCGTTGCGGCAGCCAGGCGCGGTTGAGGGGGTTCCAGGTAAACTCACAGCCGAGCAGATCGGCCAATTGCGTTTCGCTGCGCAGGGCGTGGGCGAAGGCCACCGCATCGCATGGCAGGGTCTGCTCGCCCCAGCGAATGCCGCGCACCCGTTGGTCGCCATCGATCTGCTTGAGCATTGCGCCCTGATGCACGGGAATCCCGTGGGCGGTCAGCCAGGCGCGGTAATACATGCCCTTGGCCAGGGTCGCCGGTTGCCTGAGCAGCGCCGGCAAGGCACGGCATTGGGCGCTCAGCGGTGCACTGTCGAGCACCGCAAGCACCTTGGCACCGGCCTTTGCGTATTGGTAAGCGACCAAATAGAGCAACGGCCCGGAGCCGCAAAACACCACGCGTTCGCCTATCGCGCAGCCTTGGTACTTCAAGGCGATTTGCGCCGCGCCCAGGCTGTAGACGCCGGGTAACGTCCAGCCCGGCACAGGCAGGATGCGGTCGGTGGCGCCGGTAGCGACAATGACCTGCGCGTAGTCGAGGCTGTCGGCGCGCCCGTTATTGAGCATGTCCAGGCGACCATTCTCGGCATTCCATACCAAGGTGTCCGGCCGGTAGTCGATCAGCGCTGCCAGTTCATCCATGGTGCGGTGCACGGCTTGTGCCTTGCGTGCTTCAAACCCGTAGATCTGCCGGGCAGTGCGTTGGAACCCTGGGGGTTGGCGCCGATAAATCTGCCCGCCACCGCGCGGGCTCTCATCCACCAGGCATGGTGTGATGCCATGGTCGAGCAAGGTGCGCGCCGCGCTGATCCCCGCCGGGCCTGCACCCACAATCACCACCGGCTTCATGGCTGGCGCCCTGGATCACGGCTGATCGCCTGGCCTTCTTCCAGCAGGGACGAACAGGCGCGCACCCGCCGCCCATCGGCCAGGCGCACCCAACAATCCTGGCACGCGCCCATCAGGCAAAACCCGGCGCGACGCTCGGCGCTGAAATCACTGCCGCACAGGTGCTCGGCGCAGGTCAGCATGGCGGTCAGCAGGGTATCGCCGAGCAACCCCGTGGCGGGCTGGCCATCAAGGGTGAAGGCCAGGGCAGGGCGTTGGGTTTCGCTCAGTCGCTTGAACAAGGCCATCAGTGTTTCCCCACCAGCACGCGGTCCAGGCCGTAGACCCGGTCGAGCACAATCATGGTCGCTGCCGTCAGTGCGATCACCAGCGCCGACACGGCCGCCATCATCGGGTCGATGGACTCGGTGGCGTACACGTACATGCGCACCGGCAGCGTTTGCGTGGCTGGCGAGCTGACGAAAATCGACAGGGTCACTTCATCGAAACTGTTGATGAACGCCAGCAACCACCCACCGGCCACACCGGGCAAAATCATCGGCAGGGTGATCTGCCGGAACAGCGTAAAACGCCCTGCACCAAGGGATTCGGCGGCCTGCTCGGCACTGCGATCAATGCCGATGGCCGCCGCCAATACCAGGCGCAACACGTAGGGCGTAATGATCACTACGTGCGCGAGCATCAGCCAGGTAAAGCTGCCATTGACGCCCATCAGCGCAAACAGGCGCAGCATGGCCACCCCCAGCACCAAGTGCGGAATGATGATGGGCGACAGGAACAGCGCACTGAAGAAATTGCGCCCCGGGAATGAATAGCGGCTGATCGCCAGGGCTGCCGGCACCGCGATCAGGGTGGCCAGGGTGGCGGCAGTGAAGGCCAGGATCAGGCTGTTGTAGAACGCCTGGATAAAGTCGGCGCGTTCGAACACCGCGCGAAACCAGCGCAGGGAGAAGCCCGACGTGGGCAGGCTCAAGGTGTTCTCTGGCGTGAATGCCACCAGGCACACCACCACCAGCGGCGCCATCATGAACAGCACCACCATGGCATGGAAGCCGAGGGCCAACGGACCGTTTCTGGACATGCGCTTAAACCCCCAGGGACTTTTTGTAGCGGCCTTCGACCATGCGATTCCAGCTCAGCATGATCAGCAGATTGACCAACAGCAGCGCCACCGCGAGGGTCGCGCCCATGGGCCAGTTGAGTTCCGAGAGGTACTGGTCGTACACCACGGTGGCGACCATCTTCAGGCGTCGCCCACCCAGCAGGCCTGGGATCGCAAAGGAGCTGGCAGCCAAACCGAACACGATCAGGGTGCCGGACAGCACACCGGGCATCACTTGGGGCAATACGATCTTGCGCATCACCGTGGCTTGGCTGGCGCCCAGGGATAGCGCCGCCTGTTCGGCCGACGGGTCGAGCTTCTGCAGGGAGGTCCACACCGGAATAATCATGAACGGCAGCATCACGTGCACCAACGCGATAATCACGGCGAACGGCGTATACAGCAGCTTCATCGGGCGCCCGCCGAGGGCCTGGATCATTTGGTTAATCAGCCCGTCGGCACCCAGCAGCAGGCTCCAGCCAAACGCGCGTACCACCACCGAAATCAGCAGCGGCGTGAGGATCACGATCAGGAAAATCGAGCGCCACGGCGTGCCCATGCGGCTGAGGATGTAGGCCTCCGGCACGCCGATCACCACGCACAGTAGCGTCACCAGGGCGCTGATCCAGAACGTGCGCCAGAAGATCTCGTAAAAGTAGGCGTCGCTCAACAGCGCCCAGTAATGGGCCAAGGTCCACTCATCGGCCTTTACGCCCGCTTGGTAGTCGAACACATTGAACGACAGCACCAGGGTCAAGCCCAGCGGCATGATCAAAAGCCCGGCAAACAGCACCAGCGCCGGCAGCGAGAGCAGGTAACCGCGACTCATGGGTGCACCTCATCGGCCGCCAGTACGCGCAGCAAATCGGCCTGCCATTGCAGGCCTACCGCTGCGCCGTTAGCCAAGGGCGCGCTGCCGTCGTTACTGCGCACTACAGTGATTTCGCCCAGGGAGGTGTGAACGCGGTACAGCCATTGGCTGCCGAAAAAGTAGCGGTCCAGTACCGTGCCTTGCATGCGCCCGGTACCAGGGTCCACCAGTTGGATTTTTTCCGGGCGCAGGCTCAGGGTCAGTTCACCTGCGCCGCCGTCGTGGCGCACTTGAGGGATGCCGAGCGCGTCGTAGTCGCCGACCAGCAGGTTGGCCTTGCCCACGAAGTCCGAGATAAAGCGCGTGCGCGGGTGTTCATAGAGTTTGTACGGCGCGTCGATCTGGGTCACACGCCCGGCCTGCATCACCACCACGCGGTCGCTGATCGACAGGGCTTCGGCCTGGTCATGGGTGACCATCAGAGTGGTGATGCCCACCGCGCACTGGATACGCCGGATTTCAAACTGCATCTCTTCACGCAGGTTGGCGTCGAGGTTGGACAGTGGCTCATCGAGCAACAACACCGGCGGTTCGATCACCAGCGCACGGGCCAGGGCCACGCGCTGGCGCTGGCCGCCGGACAGCTCGCGGGGGTAGCGCTCGGCATGTTGGGCCAGGCGTACCAACTCCAGCACGCTGTTGACGCGGGTGGCGATGTCGGCCGCTGGCACCTTGCGCATCTTCAAGCCGAAGGCCACGTTGTCGCGCACGCTCATATGCGGGAACAGCGCGTAGCTCTGGAACACCACGCCCAGGCCACGGCTGGCGGGCTTGGCGCGGGTGATGTCGCGACCGTCGAGCAGGATCTGGCCGCCGCTGACGTCGACGAAACCGGCGATCATTTGCAGGGTGGTGGTCTTGCCACAGCCTGAAGGGCCGAGCAGGGAAACGAACTCGCCTTGTTCCACCGCCAGATCAGTGGCGACCACCGCATCGACGGCGCCATAGCGTTTGCTCAAGGCCTTGAGTTGGAGAAATGCCATGTTTGCGTTCCACCTTTATTCAGTCGCGTCAAAAACGCGCTTTCTTGTTTTGGGCAGATGCGAAAAGTGCGGTGCCGGTGCGTTGGCGCTCGATCTCAAGTCGGCTGCCGGTTGTTGTTCATTTCGCCCCTGTGGACGCAGATTAGGACGAAGACTAGGATGGGCGGAAGATAGGATTTCACTCAGCGGACTACTATTTTAAGATTTATTCATTGAGCAGAATTATTAACGAGATTAGGTGTTATGGATTCCACTGAGCGGAATAGCGGCGGTAAGAATATCGGTGCGGGCAGCGTGTCCCGGTTGTTTGCCGTGCTGCGAGCCCTGGGGGAGGTACCGGAGGGTGGCGAGCGGGTTACCCAGCTCGCCCAGCAGGTGGGCTTGTCCCAACCCACCACCCACCGCCTGCTGCGCAGCCTGATGGACGAAGGCATGGTCGAGCAGGATGCGCGCAGCAAACGCTATCGCCTGAGCCTGGAGTTCTTCGCGTTGGCGGCCAACGCAGGCAAGACCGGCAACCTGCGCGACCTGGTGCGCCCCAGCCTGTTGCGCCTGAGCGCGTCGCTGGGGGACTCGCTGTTCCTGCTGGCGCGCTCAGGCTTCGACGCCATTTGCCTGGACCGCAGCGAGGGCCCGTACCCGATCCGTACCTTCACCGGTGATATCGGCGGGCGCGTGGCCCTGGGCGTGGGGCAGGGCAGCCTGGCGATCCTGGCGTTTTTGCCAGAGGAAGAGCGCGAGACAGTGATCCGCTACAACCTGCCACGGCTCAAGGACTTCCACCTGTATGACGAAGTGCTGCTGCGCTCCGAAGTGGAGAGCGTGCGCCACCTCGGTTACGCGGCACGCAACACTGGTGTGCTGGAAGGCATGGCGGGGCTGGCGGTGCCCATCCTCAACCGCGACGGGTACGCGGTCGCGGCATTGAGCGTGGCGACCATCAGCGACCGCCTGGGGCCGAGCCGCCTGCCGATGGTGGTGGAGTTGCTCAAGCGCGAGGCGGCGGCCATCGGGCCGCGCCTCAATCCGTTTGATCCGACGTTGCGCAGGCCGTCGCAGACCTTTGGGGGTTAACCCGAGCCTTCACAACAGCATATTGGATCCAGTTACGGTATAACCCTGAGACGCTTTCGTCATTCGAGGCCCCGTTTTTCATGCAAAACCCTTTGCAACGTCCGCTGTGGCAAATCTATCTGTTGTTCCTGGCACCGATGGTGCTGTCCAATTTCCTGCAAAGCTTTTCCGGTACCCTCAATGGCATTTACGTCGGGCAGATGCTTGGCACCCAGGCGTTGGCTGCGGTGTCGGGGATGTTTCCCATCGTGTTTTTCTTTATCGCCCTGGTGATCGGCCTGGGGGCGGGCGCCTCGGTGTTGATCGGCCAGGCATGGGGCGCCCAGGAGACCGGGATGGTCAAGGCGATCACCGGTGCCACCCTGACCCTGGGCGCATTGGTGGGCCTGGTTGCCGCGGTGCTGGGCAGCCTGTTCGCGCGCCCGGCATTGCAGGCGTTGGGCACGCCAGTGGACGTGCTCGACGCTGCGGTGGGCTACGCCCAGATGATGATGTTGATCATGCCGTTGCTGCTGGTGTTCATCCTCTATACCCAACTGCTGCGTGGGGTCAGCGACACGATTTCGCCGTTGCTGGCATTGATGGTCTCGACCCTGGTGGGCTTGCTGCTGACGCCTGCGCTGATTCGCGGCTGGATCGGCCTGCCGCCCATGGGCATCCAGAGTGCGGTGTATGCGGGGTTGGTGGGTAACGCTTTGGCGATGCTGTTTTTGGTCCTGCGCCTGCGGCACAAAAACCACGTAATGGCGCCAGACCGCGAGCTGCTTGCGGCCTTGCGCCTGGACCGCGTCATCCTCGGCAAAGTCCTGCGCATCGGCCTGCCGACGGGCTTGCAGATGGTGGTGTTGTCGCTGTCGGAACTGGTCATCCTGGCCCTGGTCAACGGCCACGGTTCCCAGGCCACGGCGGCCTATGGCGCGGTGACGCAGATCGTCAACTATGTACAGTTCCCGGCGCTGTCGATTGCCATCACCGCCTCGATCCTCGGCGCCCAGGCGATTGGCGCCGGGCGCCTGGAGCGTATTGGGCCGATCCTGCGCACGGGGCTTGTGATCAACCTGTGCCTCACCGGTGGCTTGATCGTGCTCGGCTATGGGTTGTCCCACTGGTTGCTGGGCCTGTTCATCACCGACGACAGCGCACGGGTGCGGGCCGAACATCTGCTGCACATCATGCTCTGGAGCATTCTGGTATTTGGCTTCCAGGCAGTGATCGGCGGCATCATGCGCGCCAGCGGCGTGGTGCTGATGCCGGTGGCGATCTCGATCTTCTGCGTGCTCTGCGTGGAACTGCCAATGGCCTATCTGTTCAACGCCCACTTCGGGTTGGAAGGGGTGTGGATGGCATTTCCGGTGACCTACCTGGCGATGCTGGTGTTGCAGATCGCCTATTACCGGTTGGTGTGGCGGCATAAGCAGATCAAGCGGTTGGTGTGAGGCCCAGCCCCTGCAAGAGCAACTCGAGGCCTTGCAAGCCTTCTTCCAGCCGTGTGTTCGGGGGCTCATCCCGGGCAATCCACAACGCGGTATTGACCAGGCTGCCGTTGATCAACTGCGCCAGTGCGTGGCTGGGTGCCGCGGGTATCAGTCCTGCTTGCATCAGGGCTTCCAGCAATTGGCGCAAGGACTCCACGCAGTGTTGTTGGGAGCCGGTGTCGCCCAGTACCGCCGGTGCATCCTGCAAGACAATGCGCTGGATTTCCGGGTCCTGAGCCATGCGCAGATAGGCGCGGCAGCGCTCGCAAAAACCACGCCAAGGCTCTACGGCCTGCTCCGAGATGCGTTGCAAGCGCGCGTCCATCTCGCTGTCGAGTTGGGCGACCACCGCCGCCAGCAGCCCTTTTTTATCACCAAAGTGATGATACAGCGCCCCGCGCGTCAGCCCGGCGCGGGCAGTGAAGTCATCCATCGAGGTATTGGCATAGCCTTGGGTGGCGAAGGCCCGGCGCGCGCTCGCTATCAGGCGGGCGCGGGTGTCTTCGATCATTTCGGCTCGGGCTCGGCTCATGGGAGTCTCTTGGCTAAGTGATTGACATACGCTGCGTATGCGAAGCATGATCTGCCACATACGCACCGTATGTATTCTGCCCTGATGGTTTCAGATAGCAAGCCCAGGGCGTCGAGCAAGAGGTCAAGCAGGATGGCAAACCCCTACGCTGAATTATTCCAGGTCCCCGGCGCCAGGGCCTTTGTACTCGCCGGCATGCTGGCGCGCATGCCGATATCCATGACTGGCATCGGCCTGATCACCATGCTGTCCCAGGTGCATGGCGGCTATGGCCTGGCCGGTTCGGTGGCGGCAGTGTTCGCCCTGGCCACGGCGGTTTGCGCGCCGCAAGTGTCGCGTTGGGTGGACCGCTACAGCCAGGGCAGGGTGCTGCCGATTGCCGCGCTGATCGGCGGCGGCGCGCTCTTGATGTTGCTGTTGTGTACGCGGTTGCAGGCGCCGACTTGGACGCTGTTTCTGTTCGCCGCGCTGGCGGGCTGCATGCCCAATATGTCGGCCATGGTGCGGGCACGCTGGACCGAGTTGTACCGTGGCCAGCCCAGGCTGCAAACCGCGTTTGCCCTGGAGTCGGTGCTCGATGAGGTGTGCTTCATCATCGGCCCCCCCATATCGGTGGGGTTGAGCGTGGCGGTGTTCCCAGAAGCCGGGCCCTTGGTGGCGGCGCTGTTGCTGGCGGTGGGCGTCACCACCTTTGTGCTGCAACGGCAAACCGAGCCACCGGTACACGCGCATCAGGGCGCGCACGGTCGCTGGCTGATTGCTTCACCGTCGGTATTGATCCTGATGATTTTGCTGCTGGCCATGGGCGTGATCGTCGGCGTGGTGGATGTGGTCAGCGTGGCCTTCGCCCAGCATCAGGGCCAGCCAGCGGCGGCGAGTATCGTGCTGTCGGTGTATGCCATTGGTTCGTGCCTGGCCGGGTTGGCCTTCGGTGCCCTCAAACTCAAGGCACCGTTGCCACGCCAGTTCCTGTACTGCGGCGTAGCCACGGCGTTGACCACCTTGCCCTTGCTGCTGGTGAGCAATATTCCCGGCTTGGCCGCTGCCATCTTTATCTCCGGGCTGTTCTTCGCGCCCACCTTGATTGTGTCGATGGCCATGGTGGAGCAGATCGTCCCGGCCAGCCGCCTGACCGAAGGCATGACCTGGCTGATTACCGGCCTGAGTATCGGCGTGGCCATTGGCGCCGCCAGTTCAGGGTGGATGATCGACCACTTTGGCGCCACCAGCGGGTTTTGGGTGGCGCTGGCGGCGGGGGGCATCGTCATGGGCTCAGCCGTGTTGGGGTATCGACGTTTGAGCTGAATGTCGGGTCGGCTCACACATGATAGCGAGCGCTGTACCGGTGCCATTCGTAGTTGCCAGCCAGCCAGGCTTTTACGCCACCGAGGAACCGTTGGAGCGAAGGCGAGGCGTGTTTCAGCACTCGTCTTTCCTTGGTTTCGTAGCGACGCATGAGTGCGTTGTGAATGTCTGCACTAAGCGCCAGTGCATCCTGAAACGAATGGCCCTGTTCGTGTACGAGCAACGAGGGCAGATCGAAATCACTGAGGTCAGGCTGTTGCTCTTTGGCGGCGGAAAACAGGTCATTGACGATCATGGTTGTACTGGCGGCCAGTGTTACCACTTCACGCACAGGCGCAGAGAAATAGATATCGGCCTCAAGCTCATAGCCGCCAACGATATCAATGAGGGCCATGCACGGGATAAAGCTGTTGACCTGGCGATGCGCCAGGTACTCCCAGATTTGGGGCAGGCTGTGTTCGATCCGCCATGACGCTTCTGCGCTCATGCTGACGAACATGGCGATGGTCTCGTGTTGTACGCGCGCCTTTTGGGACGCCGTGCTGTAGCGGTCAAGATGGCTCATATAGCCTTTCAGGCCACGCAGCACCGGGTCATCTTCGAGGGCGTGTTTCAGTGCGCGATCGTGGGGTGGGTTCAGGTAAGCCTTGTCCATTGTGGCCAGCGCACGTGATAACCGCGCGCCCAATAACGTGGGGTTGGCGCCCCGTCGTTCGTCGTCACAGTAGTAATCGTCCACCGCGAACAATGCAGCCATGCATTTTGCCGCCAACAACAGGCGTTGCACGTCGTCGGTGTCGGGGTGGCACAGCATCACGAAACGTCCGAAATTCGAGGCCCTTACGTGCGCCACTTGGCCCTTGAAAATACCGGTTCGCCGCACCCATCCCACTAACAGCTCATTGATGCGGTCGCCCAGCGCCTCATCGACCCGTAGCGGTAGCGGGCATTCAAGGGCCGGAAGCTGGAGGCGGGTTGTGGTTTTTGGCGGGGCTGAGTGTGGGGTGATGTCGTTCATAGCAAGACTCCGCGTGTCTATGCCATTGGACGTTACTGCGGACCAAGGGTCAGGAAAGGAAGGCGTGTGATTTTTCAATCTAGAAGCCCGGACGAAAAATACAATTGGATCGGTTAGTTCTGTTTGGAATCAATTTGGTTGGAGAAAGGGATAAGGACGCACCATGAGCCAGCTTCTGGCGCCCGTCCCCAGCCTCGAAAGACCCCAGGGACGCTGGCGCCTGGCCCGCACGCTCGCGTTCAAACGGCGGCAAGCCCCTCTGCGCCATGTTGCAGCAGGAACTCGTTGAGCGCCTGGCGCGTGAGGTCGTTCAACGTCACTTTTTTTCGAGTCGCCGCCAGGGCGGCAGCCAGGTGCAGGTCGTGGCCGACACGCACGTTGAAGGAGCCCTTGCAGGGTTTTTCGGGTGTCTGTCCCAGGGCCTGGCACGTTGCGAGGTAATCCTCCACCGCCTCTTTGAACGCGGCGTCCAACTCTGCGACGGTCTTGCCTTCGTAGCTCACCAGCGCCTTGATGAAGAGGATCTTGCCGAACAGGCAGTTGTCTTCGAGGCTGGCTTCGATGGAGCCGATGTAGCCTTTGTGTTTCAGTTGGTTATTCATGGAATCAGTTCTCCTGATTTCAATTGTTCGATGATCTGGCGCCGAATGTAGTGTTTCAGTTCGTTGCCGGGGTGAGGCTTGTGCAGGGTGATCATTGCACTGGGGTCGCCCATGTCGAACTTGACCCGGCTTCCAGCCCCTTCAATCTGTGTGTATCCCAATCGGCGGAATAACGTGACGAGCTCAGACCAGGTAAATGCCATGTGCTCATTGAGCAGTTTGGCGAGCAGCTTTTCATTTTTGGACACGGCGTGCCCTGCGTGTAACTAAATGTAGTTGCAAAAAGTGGTGTTCGTCAATGCTAGCCCAGGTTCGCGTCGCTTCCCGAGGATTGATGTAACCCCTGATGACAGCTCACTCGACGCCTCCCATCCCCCCGCTAATTTTTCCCCGCCCGGTTCGTTTTATAGGGACGACGTGCCTTTGTGCTTCCCGCCTATTGCCCCGGATTCCAAGAAATGAATGCTGAAGACTCCTTGAAACTTGCTCGCCGGTTTATCGGGCTGCCCCTGGAAAAGCGCCAATTGTTCCTGCAAGCCTTGCAGAAAGAAGGCGTGGACTTTTCAAGGTTTCCGATTCCGGCAGGGGTGGAGGTGGAGGACCGCCAGGCGCTGTCCTACGCACAGCAGCGCATGTGGTTTCTATGGCAGTTGGACCCGGCCAGCGGCGCCTACAATTTGCCCGGCGCGGTTCGTTTAAGTGGCGTGTTGAGCCTGCCAGCGCTGGAGCAAGCGTTCGCCAGCCTGGTGGCGCGGCACGAAACCCTGCGCACGGTGTTCCAGCGTCAGGCCGATGAGCGGCTGGCGCAGGTGGCGGTGGAGCCGTCGGTGACCGTCGAGCACCTGGACTTCACGGCCTTGGCCTTTGATGCGCGGGAGCAGGCCGTCAACGCCGCCGCCACCCGTCAATCGCTGTTGCCGTTCGACCTGGAACACGGGCCACTGCTGCGCGTGCAACTGCTCAAGCTTGCCGAGCAGGAACACGTGCTGCTGCTGACCCTGCACCACATCGTCTCCGACGGCTGGTCGATGAATGTACTGATCGACGAGTTCATCCGTTGCTATGACGCCCATGAGCGCAACGAAGCGCCCCAACTGCCGGCGCTGCCCATCCAGTACAGCGACTACGCCCTGTGGCAGCGTCGCTGGCTGGAAGCGGGCGAGCAGGCACGCCAATTGGAATACTGGCAGGCCCGCCTGGGTGATGAGCATCCGGTACTGGAACTGCCCACCGACCACCCGCGGCCGGCCATGCCCAGCTACCAGGGCACACGGCATAACTTCGCGATTGAGCCGGCGCTGGCCGTGCAACTGCGCAGTTGCGCGCAAAAACACAATGTCACTCTGTTCATGCTGCTGCTCGGCGCCTTCAATGTGCTGTTGCACCGCTATACCGACCAGGGCGATATCCGCGTCGGTGTGCCGATTGCCAATCGCAATCGCACCGAAGTCGAGGGGCTGATCGGTTTCTTCGTCAACACCCAGGTGTTGCGCACCGAACTGAGCGGGCAAACCCGGGTTGCCGAGTTGCTGCAAGGGATCAAGGAGCATGCCCTGGGCGCCCAGGCTCATCAGGAATTGCCCTTCGAACGTCTGGTGGAAGCGCTGAAAATCGAGCGCAGCCTGAGCCACACGCCGCTGTTCCAGGTGATGTATAACCACCAACCGGTAGTTGCCGACATCGCCTCGGTCAGCACCGCATCGGGGCTGGAATTGGCACTGGTTGAATGGCAAGGCCGCACCACCCAGTTCGACCTGACCCTGGACACCTATGAAAAGTCCGGCACCCTGCATGCGGCGCTGACCTACGCCAATGACTTGTTCGATACGCCCACCATCGAGCGCATGGCCCGGCACTGGACCCGCCTGCTGCAGGCCATGGTGCTCGATGGCGAACAGCGCATCGGCGAATTGCCCATGCTCGATGCGGGTGAACAGCAACGGCTGGTCCACACCTGGAACCAGACCGCCGAGGCCTACCCGACCGAGCGCGCCATTCATCACCTGATCGAAGACCAGGCGCGGCGCAGCCCTGATGCACCGGCACTGGTGTTCGGTACCACCACCTTGACCTACGCGCAGTTGGATGCACGCGCCAACCAGTTGGCCCATGCCTTGGGCGAGCAGGGCGTAGGGCCCGACGTGCTGGTGGGTATCTGCATCGAGCGCTCCATCGAAATGGTGGTTGGCCTGCTGGCGATTCTCAAGGCCGGTGGCGCCTACGTACCCCTCGACCCTGAGTACCCTCAGGAACGCCTGGCCTACATGATCGAAGACAGCGGCGTACAACTGCTGCTCAGCCAGCAGAGCCTGCTGGCGTCGCTGCCCGTCGCCGGTATCCAGGTGATCGCCCTGGACCAGCCGGCGTTATGGCTCGACGGCTACAGCAGCCAATCGCCGAACGTGGCCCTGCATGCCCTGAACCTGGCCTATGTGATCTACACCTCGGGCTCCACCGGCAAGCCCAAAGGCGCCGGCAATAGCCATCGCGCCTTGGTCAATCGTTTGAGCTGGATGCAACAGGCGTATGGCCTGGGAGCCAATGACGCGGTGTTGCAGAAAACCCCGTTCAGCTTTGATGTGTCGGTGTGGGAGTTCTTCTGGCCGCTGATGACCGGCGCACGTCTGGTGGTGGCGGCGCCTGGGGAGCACCGTGAACCGGCGCGCCTGATCGACACCATTGGCCGGCACGCCATCACCACCTTGCACTTCGTACCCTCGATGCTGCAGGCGTTTATCCATGAACCGGGCGTACAGGCGTGCGCGAGCCTCACGCGCATTGTGTGCAGCGGCGAAGCCTTGCCCCTGGATGCGCAACAGCAAGTGTTCGCCAAGTTGCCCGCTGCGGCGCTGTACAACCTCTATGGCCCGACCGAGGCGGCCATCGACGTCACGCACTGGACCTGCATTGACGAAGGCGTCGACAGCGTGCCAATCGGCCGCCCCATCGCCAACCTCGGCACCTACGTGCTGGACGCGCAACTCAACCCGGTGCCGGCTGGTGTCAGTGGCGAGCTCTATCTCGGCGGCGTCGGCCTGGCGCGCAGTTACCACCGACGCCCGGCGTTGACCGCCGAACGTTTTGTGCCCAGCCCGTTCGTCACGGGCCAGCGCCTGTATCGCACCGGAGACCGCGTGCGCCAACGCGCCGATGGGGTGATCGAATACCTTGGCCGTCTCGATCATCAGGTCAAGTTGCGTGGCTTGCGTATCGAACTGGGCGAAATCGAAGCGCGCCTGATGCAACATCCACACGTGCGCGAAGCCGTGGTGCTGGTACATGGCGGCAAGCAGTTGGTTGCCTATCTGGTGCACGAGGGCGAGGCACCAACGGACCTCAAAGCCTGGTTGCTCAGCAGCTTGCCGGAATACATGGTGCCGACGCATTTCATTGCGCTGCCCAAGCTGCCGGTGACCGCCAACGGCAAGCTCGACCGCAAGGCGTTGCCAGTGCCGGATGCGGCGCAGCAGCAGGCATTTGTCGCCCCTCAAGGCGACCTGCAAACAGCCCTGGCCGCCATCTGGAGTGATGTGCTGGGCGTTGAGCAGGTCGGCCAGGACGATAACTTCTTCGAACTGGGCGGCGATTCGATCATCTCCATCCAGGTGGTCAGCCGCGCCCGTCAGGCCGGCATTCGCCTGAGCCCGCGTGACCTGTTCCAGTGCCAGAGCATTCGTAGCCTGGCGCTGGTGGCCCGCTTCGAGCAGGTCAGCCTGATCGACCAGGGCCCGGTCAGCGGCGAGGTCATGCTGACGCCCGTCCAACACAGTTTTTTCGACCAGCCGATCCCGGCGCGGCATCACTGGAATCAGTCCTTGTTGCTGGTGCCCGGCGAGGCGCTTGAGCCCGCACGTCTCGAGGCAGCGCTGGCGCAATTGATCCAGCATCACGACGCCTTGCGCCTGCGTTTTGTGCAGCAGGCTGACGGCTGGCAGCAGAGCCATGCCGCCTACGTCAGCGAGCCGCTATTGTGGCAATGCCAGGCCAGCACCGACGCCGAGTTGGCGGCGCTGTGTGATGAAGCCCAGCGCAGCCTCGACCTTGCCCAAGGCCCATTGCTGCGCGCCGCGTTGGTGAACATGGCTGACGGCAGCCAACGAGTTCTGCTGGTGATCCATCACCTGGTGGTGGATGGCGTGTCGTGGCGCATCCTGCTTGAAGACCTGCAACAGGCCTACCGCAAACAGGCACTGCCGGCGAAAACCAGTGCTTACCAGCACTGGGCGCAACAGTTGCACAGCCACGCGCAAACCCTCGATGAGCAACTGCCGTACTGGCAAGCCCAAGCCATCGACGCCGAGCTGCCGTGCGATCATCCCGAAGGCGGCCTGCAGAACCGCCTGGGCGCCAAGCTGGAAACGCGCCTCGACGCCGAGCACACACGCCGATTGCTGCAAGACGCGCCAGCGGCCTATCGCACTCAGGTCAATGACCTGCTGTTGACCGCCCTGGCGCGGGTGATCAGCCGTTGGAGCGAGCAACCTGCTGCGCTTATCCAATTGGAAGGTCACGGCCGTGAAGACCTGTTCGATGACATCGACCTGAGCCGCACCGTCGGCTGGTTCACCAGCCTGTACCCGGTGCGCCTGCACGCCGAGGGCGAACTGTCGGCGGCGATCAAGTCGGTGAAGGAGCAACTGCGCGCCGTGCCGAACAAAGGCATTGGCTACGGCCTGTTGCGTTACCTCGGCACGCCTGACACCCGCGAAGCGTTGTCGACCCTGGCCGCGCCGCGCATCACCTTCAACTACCTGGGCCAGTTCGACCGCCAGTTCAACGAATCGGCACTGTTCGTGCCGGCCAGCCAGGGCAGTGGGCAGGCCCAGGACCCGGAAGCACCGCTGGCCAACTGGCTGACGGTGGAAGGGCAGGTGTATGGCGGCGAGCTGTCGTTGCAATGGGGGTTCAGCCGGGAGATGTTCGAGGTGGCGACTGTCCAGCGTCTGGCGGATGGTTTCCAGCAGGAACTGCTGGCGCTGATCGCACATTGCGTCGACCCGAAACACGGTGCGTTCACCCCGGCCGATGTGATCCTTGCTCACCTGACGCAAGAACAACTGGATGATCTGGCGCTCCCATCGCGCGAGGTACAGGACCTGTATCCGCTGTCGCCGATGCAACAGGGCATGCTGTTCCACAGCTTGTACCAGCAGGGCGTTGAGGATATTTATGTCAGCCAGTTGCGCGCCGACATCCACGGCCTTGATGTGCCTCGGTTCCGGCGCGCCTGGGAGCAGGTGCTGGGGCGGCATGACATGCTGCGCACCGGGTTTGTCTGGCAACAGGACCAGACGCAGCCGTTGCAAGCGGTGTATCGCGTAGCGGGCCTGCCGTTCGCCGAATACGACTGGCAGGCCCTGCCGGATCAGCACGCCGCGCTGGATGCGTTGAGCGAGTCGACGCGGGCACAAGGCTTTGTGCTGGAGCAGGCGCCGCTGCTGAGCCTGAAACTGGTACGCACCGGTGCCGATCGCTTCCATCTGATCTACACCAATCATCACATTCTCCTGGATGGTTGGAGCCGTGCGCAGTTGTTCGGCGAGGTCCTGGAGTGTTACGCCGGCCGGCCGTTACCGACGCTGCAAGGGCACTACCGTGACTATATCGGTTGGTTGCAAGCTCAGGAATCGGCTGCCAGCGAAGCCTTCTGGAAGGACCAGTTGGCCACGATGCAGGAGCCAACGCGCCTGGCGCGCGGCCCCGGGTCGGATCCTTCGTCCGCCAAAGGCAGCTACACACTGGCCCTGAGCATCGCACAGACTGACCAACTCAAGGGGTTTGCCCAGACCCACAAAATCACCCTGAACACCCTTGTGCAAGCCGCGTGGCTGTTGTTGCTGCAACGCCAGACCGGCCAGGACACCGTGGTGTTTGGCGCCACGGTATCCGGTCGACCGGCAGGGTTGCCGGGGGTGGAGCAGCAGGTCGGTCTGTTTATCAACACCTTGCCGGTTATCGCCACCCCGAGTCCGATGTTGTGGGTGGAGGAATGGTTGCAGCAGGTGCAGGCATTGAACCTCAGCCTGCGTGAACACGAACATACGCCGTTGTTCGATATCCAGCGCTGGGCGGGTGCGAGCGGCGCAGCGTTGTTCGACACGCTGCTGGTGTTTGAAAACTACCCGGTGTCCACAGCGCTGGCCGAAGGCGCACCGGCCGGGCTGACCTTCAGTAATGTGCAGAATTTTGAGCAGACCCATTATCCGTTGACGGTGCTGCTTAGCGCCGGGGTGGCTCTGGAGTTCGAGTTCAGCTTTGACGTGCAGTCGTTCGGCGACGATGAGATTTGGCAGTTGGCCGAGTCTTTCCAGCACCTGCTTCACGGCTTGACCAGTGTCACGCCGCGGCGTGTGGGCGAGTTGCCGTCGCTGACGGACGCGGTGCGCCGGCAGGTGCTGGAGGGGTGGAACGCCACCGAGCGCGACTATCCGCAAGGACAGTGGGTGCATCAGCTGTTCGAGGCCCAGGCGCTGGCCCAGCCGGAGGCGTCGGCGTTGCGCTTCAACGAGCTGTCCCTGAGCTATGCCGAACTGAACCGCCGCGCCAACCGCCTGGCCCATCGCCTGATCGAAGCCGGCGTGGGACCGGACGTGCTGGTGGGCCTGGCGGTGGAGCGTTCCCTCGAAATGGTTGTGGGTCTGCTGGCGGTGTTGAAGGCCGGGGGTGCTTATGTGCCGCTGGACCCGGAATACCCGCGTGAGCGCCTGGCCTACATGCTCGACGACAGTGGCGTGAAACTGCTGCTGACCCAGGCGCATTTGCTTGATCAACTGCCGATTCCGGATGGCCTGGAAAGCCTGGTGCTGGGCGAGTCGGCTTTTGAAGCCTACAGCGATGCCAACCCTGGCATCGAGCTGGACGGCGAAAACCTTGCCTACGTGATCTACACCTCGGGCTCCACCGGTCAGCCCAAAGGAGCCGGTAACCGTCATTCGGCGTTGCTGAACCGCCTGCAATGGATGCAGGAAGCCTATGGCCTGGACGCCAGCGACACCGTGCTGCAGAAAACGCCGTTCAGCTTCGACGTGTCGGTGTGGGAGTTTTTCTGGCCATTGATGACCGGCTCGCGCCTGGTGGTTGCAGCACCGGGGGATCATCGTGATCCGGCCAAATTGATCAGCCTGATCAATCAGCAGCAGGTCACCACGCTGCACTTTGTGCCGTCGATGTTGCAGGCGTTCCTGCAGGACCCGGCGGCGTCGAGCTGCCAAAGCCTGCAACGCATTGTCTGCAGTGGTGAGGCCCTGCCGGTGGACGCCCAGCAGCAGGTCTTCGCCAAGCTGCCCCAAGCCGGGCTCTACAACCTGTACGGCCCGACCGAAGCCGCCATCGACGTGACCTACTGGACGTGCGTGGACGAAGGCCGCGATGCTGTGCCGATCGGCCGCCCGATTGCCAACCTGGGGTGTTACATCCTCGACAGCCACTTCGAACCGGTGCCGGTCGGCGTGCTGGGCGAGCTGTACCTGGGCGGCGTTGGCCTGGCCCGTGGTTATCACCGCCGTCCTTCCTTGACGGCCGAACGTTTTATCGCGCATCCGTTTGTCAAAGGCGAGCGCCTGTACCGCACCGGCGACCTGGCGCGCTACCGTGAGGATGGGGTGATTGAATACGCCGGACGTATCGACCACCAGGTCAAGCTGCGCGGGCTGCGCATCGAGCTGGGCGAAATCGAAGCACGCCTGCTGGAACACAACTGGGTCCGGGAAGCCGCCGTGCTGGCGGTCGAGGGCAAGTACCTGGTGGGCTACCTGGTGCTGCACAACGTCGGTGATGACTGGCGCGATGTGCTGAGTGCCCACCTGGCCCAGCATCTGCCGGATTACATGGTGCCGGCGCAGTGGATGCTGCTGGACCAAATGCCCCTGAGCCCCAACGGTAAACTGGACCGCAAAGCCCTGCCGAAGGTCGACGCCAACCTGCAAGCCCGGGAATACGTCGCCCCGCAAAGCGAACTGGAGCAACAGATCGCTACGATCTGGGCCGAAGTACTCGGTGTCGAACGTGTCGGCCTCAATGACCACTTCTTCGAACGCGGCGGGCATTCGTTGATGGCCACTCAGGCCGTCTCGCGCATCCGTCATGGGCTGGGCCTCGATGTGGGCTTGAAAGCCCTGTTCGATCAGCCGGTGCTGGGCCTTTTTGTCCATAGCCTGACCCAGGCACACGTTGAAAGCAGCCGTATGGAGCGCGTCGAACGTGAGCAGCCGCTGGGGCTGTCCTATGCGCAGGAGCGCCAATGGTTCCTGTGGCAACTGGACCCCCACAGCGCGGCCTACCATGTACCCCGCGCGTTGCGCCTCAAAGGGCAACTCGACCGCGACGCCCTGCAGCGCGCCTTCGATACATTGGTCGTGCGCCACGAAAGCTTGCGTACCCACTTGCAGCAAGATGCCGGCCGCACCGTGCAAGTGATCAGCCCGCCAGCAAGGGTTGAGCTCGCCTTGGCGGACGCCGATGAAGCAAGTCTGAAAGCCCAGGTAGAAGCGAGCATCACCCAGCCATTCGACCTGCGCCAGGGCCCGCTTATGCGTCTCAGCCTGTTGCGCCTGGCGCAAGACGAACATGTGCTGGTGCTGGTGCAGCACCACATTATTTCCGATGGTTGGTCGATGCAGGTGATGGTCGATGAACTGGTCCAGCTTTATGCCGCCTACAGCCGAGGCGAAGGGCTGCAACTGCCGGCGCTGCCGATCCAGTACGTCGATTACGCGCTGTGGCAGCGCAGCTGGATGGAAGCGGGCGAGAAAACTCGCCAACTCGATTACTGGCGTGAAGTGTTGGGTGGCGAGCAACCGGTGCTGGAACTGCCATTCGATCATCAGCGCCCGGCAGTGCCGACCCATCGCGGTGCACGCTTGAACATCCCGTTGCCAATACCGTTGCTCGACAGCCTCAAGGCCCTGGCCCAGCGCGAGGGTGTGACGCTGTTCATGCTGTTGCTGGCGTCCTATCAGATGTTACTGCATCGCTACAGTGGCCAGCCGGATATTCGCGTCGGCGTGCCGATTGCCAACCGCAACCGGGTCGAGACCGAGCGCCTGATCGGCTTCTTCGTCAACACCCAGGTGCTCAAGGCCGAGATCGATGGGCACACCACCGTCAGCCAGTTGCTGGCCCAGGTCAAGCGCCGCGCGCTCGAAGCCCAGGCCCATCAGGACTTGCCCTTCGAACAACTGGTCGAGGCGCTGCAGCCCGAGCGCAGTCTGAGCCTGAGCCCACTGTTCCAGGTGGCGTTCAACCACCATATCAGCCTAGCCGGCCAGCATTTGCAACGCCTGGGCCAGCTTGAAGTCAGTCCTGTGAGCTGGGACGAGACGGTCGCGCAATTCGACCTGACCCTGGACATCGAAGAGTCCCGGGAGCAGTTAAGTGCCTCGCTGAGTTATGCCACCGACCTGTTCGAGGCCGCGACCATCAAGCGTATGGCGCGCCATTGGCAGAACCTGTTGCAGGCAATGGTTGCCGATCAGCAGCAGAACATTGGGCAGTTGCAGTTGTTGGACGGCGAAGAGCAGCAACATATTATCCAGCTGTGGAACCAGGCCGACGCCGGCTTCTCGGCCGAGCGCCTGGTGCACGAGTTAGTGGCCGACCGCGCCCGCGAAACCCCCGATGCCGTGGCAGTGAAGTTCGACGCACAAACCTTGACCTACGGCGAGCTGGACCGCCAGGCCAATCGTCTGGCCCATGCGTTGATCGCCCGTGGCGTTGGCCCCGAAGTGCGCGTGGCTATCGCCATGCCGCGCAGTGCCGAAATCATGGTGGCGTTCCTCGCGGTGATGAAAGCCGGTGGCGTCTACGTGCCGCTGGACATCGAATACCCACGTGATCGCCTGCTGTACATGATGCAGGACAGCCGCGCGCAGTTGCTGCTGACCCACACCAGCGCTTTGCAGCAACTGCCGATCCCAGACGGCCTCGATAGCCTGGCGATTGATCGCACCGAGGAGTGGGCCGATCACAGTGACGCGGTGCCGAAGATCGAATTGAACGGCGACAACCTCGCCTACGTGATCTACACCTCCGGCTCCACCGGCATGCCCAAGGGCGTGGCGGTGTCCCACGGTCCACTGGTGGCGCACATCATTGCTACCGGCGAGCGTTATGAAACCTCGCCAGCCGACTGCGAACTGCACTTCATGTCATTTGCCTTCGACGGCTCCCACGAAGGCTGGATGCACCCGTTGATCAACGGCGCCAGCGTGCTGATTCGTGACGACAGCCTGTGGCTGCCGGAATACACCTACCAGCAAATGCATCGTCACAACGTGACCATGGCGGTGTTTCCACCGGTGTACCTGCAACAGTTGGCCGAACATGCCGAGCGTGACGGCAACCCGCCGAAGGTTCGCGTGTACTGCTTCGGCGGTGATGCCGTCGCCCAGGCCAGCTATGACTTGGCCTGGCGCGTACTCAAGCCGACCTACCTGTTCAACGGCTACGGCCCGACCGAAACTGTGGTCACGCCATTGCTGTGGAAGGCGCGCAAGGGCGATCCGTGCGGCGCCGTCTACGCGCCGATTGGCACGCTGTTGGGCAATCGCAGTGGCTACGTGCTGGACTCGCAACTCAACCTGCAACCGATCGGCGTAGCAGGTGAGCTGTACCTGGGAGGGGAAGGCGTGGCCCGTGGGTATCTGGAGCGCCCGGCACTGACCGCCGAGCGTTTCGTGCCGGACCCATTCGGCAAACCCGGCGGCCGCGTGTATCGCAGCGGTGACCTGACCCGTGGCCGCCCGGATGGTGTGGTGGACTACCTCGGGCGCGTTGACCATCAGGTAAAAGTTCGCGGTTTCCGGATCGAATTGGGCGAAATCGAAGCGCGCTTGCGTGAACAGGACAACGTCGGTGAAACCGTCGTAGTCGCCCAGGATGGCCCGACTGGCAAACAACTGGTGGCCTATGTGGTTCCGGCAGATGCCAACCTGGCCGATCAGGCCGAGTTGCGCGACAGCCTGCGCCGCGCCCTGAAAACCCGCCTGCCGGACTACATGGTGCCGACGCACTTCATGTTCCTTGCCCAGATGCCGCTGACTCCCAACGGCAAACTCGACCGCAAGGGCTTGCCCGAGCCGGACGCCAGCCTGTTGCAACAGGCCTATGTGGCCCCCGAAACCGAGCTTGAACAGCAGGTCGCCGCGATCTGGGCTGACGTGCTGCGCTTGCCGCAAGTGGGTCTCAACGACAACTTCTTTGAAGTGGGCGGCCATTCCCTGCTGGCGATCCAGATCACCTCGCGGGTCCAGGCCGAACTGGGGCTGGAAGTGCCACTGGTGGAAGTATTCCAGACCGAAACGCTGCGCGCCTATGTCCAGGCCGCCGCCACCTTCCGCGCCGGCAGCGCGGAAGACTTTGATGATCTTCGTGACTTTTTGAGCGAACTAGAGGCGATTTGAACCATGCTTTCCAACCCTAATATCGATCTGGTTTCGCGCTTTCTTCGCCTGCCTCTGGAACAGCGCCAGCAGTTTTACCAGCGCCTGCAAAGCCGGGGCATGAGCTTCGCCCAGCTACCGATTGCCTCGATCCGCGAGGATGGCCAGAAGCTGCCGCTGTCCTACGCCCAGGAGCGCCAGTGGTTTCTCTGGCAGCTGGACCCGGACAGCGACGCCTATCACGTCCCCGGCGCCCTGCGCCTGAGCGGCCAGTTGGACAAGGCCGCCCTGCAACGCAGTTTCGACACCCTGGTGGCACGCCATGAAAGCCTGCGCACGCGCCTGCATCTGGACGCCGATGAGCGTGCCCAGGAGGTTCTGGCCCACAGCGTGATCGAGATCGCCGAAAGCGCCGTCGACGAAGCACACCTCAAGGCCCGCGTCGAAGCGGAAATTGCCCGTCCCTTCGATTTGCAGCAAGGCCCATTGCTGCGGGTCAGCTTGCTCGCAGTGAATGCAGAAGAACACGTGCTGGTACTGGTGCAGCACCATATCGTTTCCGATGGTTGGTCGATGGGTGTGATGGTGCAGGAGTTGATGCAACTCTACGCCGCCTATAGCCAGGGCCAGGACTGTGCCTTGGCGCCGCTGCCGATCCAGTACGCCGACTATGCGCTGTGGCAACGTAGCTGGATGGAAGCGGGGGAGAAGGCCCGTCAACTGGCGTACTGGCGCGAACTGCTCAGCGGCGCGCAGCCGGTGCTGGCGTTGCCCTTCGACCAGCCGCGCCCGGCCCAACAGAGCTTCCGCGGCGCGCGCCAGGACATCGCGCTGGAGCCGGCATTGGTTGCGGGGTTGAAAGCCCTGGCCCAGCGTGAAGGCGTGACGATGTTCATGCTGCTGCTGGCCTCGTTCCAGGCCTTTCTTTATCGCTACAGTGGCCAGCCGGATATTCGCGTCGGCGTGCCGATTGCCAACCGCAACCGCGTCGAGACCGAGTCGTTGATTGGTTTCTTCGTCAACACCCAAGTGCTCAAGGCCGACCTCGACGGCCAGATGAGCTTCGCCCAGTTGCTGCAACACACCAAGCGCCGTGCGCTGGAGGCCCAGGCCCATCAGGACTTGCCCTTTGAGCAACTGGTGGAAGCGCTGCAACCGGAACGTAGCCTGAGCCACAACCCACTGTTCCAAGTGATGTTCAATCACCAGGCCAGCACTCAAGCAGCAGCGCACCCGCTGCCGGGCTTGCGCGTGGCCAACCTCGAATGGGACAGCCACAGCGCCCAGTTCGACCTGAGCCTGGATACCCAGGAGAGCGGCGACGCGATCTGGGCCTCCCTGACCTATGCCACCGACCTGTTCAATGCCGCCACGGTGGCGCGCATGGCTGAGCACTGGCTGAGCCTGTTGCGTGCCGCCGTGGCGAATACTGCGCTGCCTTTGCAGGGCCTGGCGATACTCAGCGCCCGTGAGGGCGAGCAGATTCTCTCTGAGTGGAACGCCACCGAGCGCGACTATCCGCAAGGACAGTGGGTGCATCAGCTGTTCGAGGCCCAGGCGCTGGCCCAGCCGGAGGCGTCGGCGTTGCGCTTCAACGAGCTGTCCCTGAGCTATGCCGAACTGAACCGCCGCGCCAACCGCCTGGCCCATCGCCTGATCGAAGCCGGCGTGGGACCGGACGTGCTGGTGGGCCTGGCGGTGGAGCGTTCTCTTGAAATGGTTGTGGGTCTGCTGGCGGTGTTGAAGGCCGGGGGTGCTTATGTGCCGCTGGACCCGGAATACCCGCGTGAGCGCCTGGCCTACATGCTCGACGACAGTGGCGTGAAACTGCTGCTGACCCAGGCGCATTTGCTTGATCAACTGCCGATTCCGGATGGCCTGGAAAGCCTGGTGCTGGGCGAGTCGGCTTTTGAAGCCTACAGCGATGCCAACCCTGGCATCGAGCTGGACGGCGAAAACCTTGCCTACGTGATCTACACCTCGGGCTCCACCGGTCAGCCCAAAGGAGCCGGTAACCGTCATTCGGCGTTGCTGAACCGCCTGCAATGGATGCAGGAAGCCTATGGCCTGGACGCCAGCGACACCGTGCTGCAGAAAACGCCGTTCAGCTTCGACGTGTCGGTGTGGGAGTTTTTCTGGCCATTGATGACCGGCTCGCGCCTGGTGGTTGCAGCACCGGGGGATCATCGTGATCCGGCCAAATTGATCAGCCTGATCAATCAGCAGCAGGTCACCACGCTGCACTTTGTGCCGTCGATGTTGCAGGCGTTCCTGCAGGACCCGGCGGCGTCGAGCTGCCAAAGCCTGCAACGCATTGTCTGCAGTGGTGAGGCCCTGCCGGTGGACGCCCAGCAGCAGGTCTTCGCCAAGCTGCCCCAAGCCGGGCTCTACAACCTGTACGGCCCGACCGAAGCCGCCATCGACGTGACCTACTGGACGTGCGTGGACGAAGGCCGCGATGCTGTGCCGATCGGCCGCCCGATTGCCAACCTGGGGTGTTACATCCTCGACAGCCACTTCGAACCGGTGCCGGTCGGCGTGCTGGGCGAGCTGTACCTGGGCGGCGTTGGCCTGGCCCGTGGTTATCACCGCCGTCCTTCCTTGACGGCCGAACGTTTTATCGCGCATCCGTTTGTCAAAGGCGAGCGCCTGTACCGCACCGGCGACCTGGCGCGCTACCGTGAGGATGGGGTGATTGAATACGCCGGACGTATCGACCACCAGGTCAAGCTGCGCGGGCTGCGCATCGAGCTGGGCGAAATCGAAGCACGCCTGCTGGAACACAACTGGGTCCGGGAAGCTGCCGTGCTGGCGGTCGAGGGCAAGTACCTGGTGGGCTACCTGGTGCTGCACAACGTCGGTGATGACTGGCGCGATGTGCTGAGTGCCCACCTGGCCCAGCATCTGCCGGATTACATGGTGCCGGCGCAGTGGATGCTGCTGGACCAAATGCCCCTGAGCCCCAACGGTAAACTGGACCGCAAAGCCCTGCCCAAGCCCGAAGCCACCCACCACTACGAAGCGCCGCAGAGTGGCCTGGAGCAGCAGATCGCCGCAATCTGGGCTGAGGTGCTGGGCGTTGAGCAAGTGGGTTTGAACGACAACTTCTTCGAGCGTGGCGGTGATTCGATCATCTCCATTCAAGTGGTCAGCCGCGCCCGTGCCGCCGGTATCCATTTCACTGCCAAGGCATTGTTCCAGCACCAAACGGTGCGCAGCCTGGCCCGCGTGGCGCAGTTGCAGACAGCGCAGGTGATCGACCAAGGCCCGGTGCAGGGCGAGACGCCGTTGCTGCCGTTCCAGCAATTGTTCTTCGAGATGGACCTGCCGGACCGTCACCACTGGAACCAGTCCTTGCTGCTGACGCCACGCCAGCCCCTTGAGGCCGAGCCTTTGGAAACGGCGCTGCAAGCACTCACCCAGCACCACGATGTGCTGCGCCTGAGCTTCAGCCAGCAGGCCGGGGCCTGGACCGCACGGCATGATGCGCAACCTGCAACCCTGCTGTGGCAGGCGAACGTGCTGGACGTTGCCGAACTGCAAACCCTGTGCGAGCGCGCCCAGCGTAGCCTCGACCTGCAGCAAGGCCCGTTGCTGCGCGCGGTACTCGCCCAGATGGCTGACGGTTCCCAGCGCCTGCTGCTCGTCATGCACCACCTGGTGGTGGACGGCGTGTCCTGGCGGGTGTTCCTCGAAGACCTGCAAAGCTTGTATCGCCAGCAACAGTTGCCGGCCAAGACCACGTCGTTCAAGGTCTGGGCCGAGCGCTTGCGGGCCCATGCGCGCAGCGAAGCGGTGGAGGCGGAAAAACACTTCTGGTTGCAACAGCTCCAGGGCGTGCCGACCGACTTGCCGTGCCGGGATCCACACGGCGCACGTCCCGGTTACCTGGCGCAGACCGTGGTCAGCCAATTGGACGCCGAACACACCCGGCAATTGCTGCAACAGGCGCCCACTGCCTATCGCACCCAGATCAACGACCTACTACTGACGGCCCTGGCGCGGGTTATCTGCCAGTGGACGGGGCAGGCTTCGAGCCTGATCCAGCTGGAAGGCCATGGCCGTGAAGACGTGTTCGACGACATCGACCTGACCCGTACCCTGGGCTGGTTCACCAGCTTGTTTCCGGTGCGCCTGACTCCGACCGAATCACTTGCCACTTCGATCAAGCAAATCAAGGAACAACTGCGCGCCGTGCCAGACAAAGGCCTGAGTTTCGGCGCGCTACGCTACCTCGGCGACGACGCCACGCGCCAGGCGTTCAGTGAGTTGCCGGTGCCACGCATCACCTTCAACTACCTGGGCCAGATCGACGGTAGCTTTGATCAGCCAGACGGTTTGTTCGTGCCAGCGCGAGAAAGCGCGGGTGCCGAGCAGAGCCCCGAGGCGCCGCTGGGCAACTGGTTGACGCTTAACGGCCAGGTGTACGGCGGTGAACTGCACATGGGCTGGACCTTCAGCCCGCTGATGTTCGAGGCCTCGCAAATCGACGCCTTGAGCCAAGCCTTTACCCGCGAACTGACGGCGTTAGTGGAGCATTGCTGCACCCCCGGCAACCGTGGCGTGACCGCTTCCGATTTCCCGTTGTCGCGCTTGAACCAACAGCAACTGGAGTCCTTGCCGCTGGCTGCCGACGCCATTGAAGACATCTACACCTTGTCGCCCATGCAGCAGGGCATGCTGTTCCACACCCTGTACGAACAGGCAGCCGGCGACTACATCAACCAGATCCTCGTGACCGCCGAGGGCCTGGATGTGGCGCGATTCCAGCAAGCGTGGGATGCCACGGTGCGCGCCCATGACGTGTTGCGCAGTGGGTTCTTCTGGGAGGGTCAGCTGGAATGGCCGTGCCAGGTGGTGTACCGCGAGGCCCGATTGCCGATCGAACACCTTGATTGGCGTGCGATGCCGGAGCGTGAGCTGGCATTGCAAAACTTGCAGGAAGCCCAGCGTTGCCAGGGCTTTGACCTGGCCAAGGCACCCCTGGTGCGCATGGTGCTGGTGCGCACCGACGAGCAACGCCATGAGCTGATCTACACCCACCACCATATCCTGATGGACGGCTGGAGCAATTCACGGCTGTTCGGTGAAGTGCTGCAGCGCTACGCCGGCGTGGCTGTGCCGGAGGCGGCCGGGCGTTATCGCGACTACATCGGTTGGTTGCAGCAGCGTGATGCCGGTGCGACCGAAACCTTCTGGCGCGAGCAGTTGAGCACACTGCAGTCACCGACTCGCCTGGGCAGCAGCCAGCCGATGACGGCAGGTGGGCATGGCGAACATCAACTGAGCCTGGATCGCTCGCTGACCGAACGTCTCGAGGCCTTCGCACGCAGCAACAAGGTCACGCTCAACACCCTGATCCAGGCGGCATGGCTGGTGCTGTTGCAGCGCCATAGCGGGCAGTCGGTGGTGTCCTTTGGTGCCACCGTGGCCGGACGCCCGGCGGATCTTGTGGGTGTAGAGCAGCAGATCGGCCTGTTTATCAATACCCTGCCGGTGATCTGCGCAGTGGATGGTCAGCAAAGCGTAGCCGACTGGTTGCAGGCGGTGCAGGCGCAGAACCTGGCCCTGCGCGAGCATGAACACACCGGGCTTTACGATATCCAGCGCTGGGCCGGGCAGGGTGGTGAAGCCTTGTTCGACAACATCCTGGTGTTCGAGAACTACCCGGTGTCCAAGGCCCTGGAGCAGAGCGGAGGCAGCGGTATCCGTTTTGGCCTGCCGGACTCCCGTGAGCAAACCAGCTTCCCGTTAACCGTGCTGGTGGACGTTGGTGATACGCTGTCGGTGCAGTTCAGCTTTGCGCGTGCACACTTCGGTGCAGGTACGGTGCACACCTATGGCCGCCATCTGATCAACCTGCTGCGCGCCATGCTCGAGGGTGGCCAGCAGCGTTTGGGCGACCTGGCGATGCTCGATGCGGCTGAGCGTCAACAGGTGACCCACGATTGGAACGCCACAGCGCGGGACTACCCGTTGCAACACTGCGTGCACCACCTGGTTGAAGAGCAGGTGGCGCGCACGCCAGACGCTGCGGCGCTGGTGTTTGCCGAGCAGCGCTTGAGCTATGCCGAACTGAACCGCCGCGCCAACCGCCTGGCCCATCGCCTGATCGAAGCCGGCGTGGGACCGGACGTGCTGGTGGGCCTGGCGGTGGAGCGTTCCCTCGAAATGGTTGTGGGTCTGCTGGCGGTGTTGAAGGCCGGGGGTGCTTATGTGCCGCTGGACCCGGAATACCCGCGTGAGCGCCTGGCCTACATGCTCGACGACAGTGGCGTGAAACTGCTGCTGACCCAGGCGCATTTGCTTGATCAACTGCCGATTCCGGATGGCCTGGAAAGCCTGGTGCTGGGCGAGTCGGCTTTTGAAGCCTACAGCGATGCCAACCCTGGCATCGAGCTGGACGGCGAAAACCTTGCCTACGTGATCTACACCTCGGGCTCCACCGGTCAGCCCAAAGGAGCCGGTAACCGTCATTCGGCGTTGCTGAACCGCCTGCAATGGATGCAGGAAGCCTATGGCCTGGACGCCAGCGACACCGTGCTGCAGAAAACGCCGTTCAGCTTCGACGTGTCGGTGTGGGAGTTTTTCTGGCCATTGATGACCGGCTCGCGCCTGGTGGTTGCAGCACCGGGGGATCATCGTGATCCGGCCAAATTGATCAGCCTGATCAATCAGCAGCAGGTCACCACGCTGCACTTTGTGCCGTCGATGTTGCAGGCGTTCCTGCAGGACCCGGCGGCGTCGAGCTGCCAAAGCCTGCAACGCATTGTCTGCAGTGGTGAGGCCCTGCCGGTGGACGCCCAGCAGCAGGTCTTCGCCAAGCTGCCCCAAGCCGGGCTCTACAACCTGTACGGCCCGACCGAAGCCGCCATCGACGTGACCTACTGGACGTGCGTGGACGAAGGCCGCGATGCTGTGCCGATCGGCCGCCCGATTGCCAACCTGGGGTGTTACATCCTCGACAGCCACTTCGAACCGGTGCCGGTCGGCGTGCTGGGCGAGCTGTACCTGGGCGGCGTTGGCCTGGCCCGTGGTTATCACCGCCGTCCTTCCTTGACGGCCGAACGTTTTATCGCGCATCCGTTTGTCAAAGGCGAGCGCCTGTACCGCACCGGCGACCTGGCGCGCTACCGTGAGGATGGGGTGATTGAATACGCCGGACGTATCGACCACCAGGTCAAGCTGCGCGGGCTGCGCATCGAGCTGGGCGAAATCGAAGCACGCCTGCTGGAACACAACTGGGTCCGGGAAGTCGCCGTGCTGGCGGTCGAGGGCAAGTACCTGGTGGGCTACCTGGTGCTGCACAACGTCGGTGATGACTGGCGCAATGTGCTGAGTGCCCACCTGGCCCAGCATCTGCCGGATTACATGGTGCCGGCGCAGTGGATGCTGCTGGACCAAATGCCCCTGAGCCCCAACGGTAAACTGGACCGCAAAGCCCTGCCGAAGGTCGACGCCAACCTGCAAGCCCGGGAATACGTCGCCCCGCAAAGCGAACTGGAGCAGCAGATCGCCGCGATCTGGGCCGAGGTGCTGAACGTTGAACGGGTGGGCATGCGCGACAACTTCTTCGAACTGGGTGGGCATTCCCTGCTGGCCACCCAGGTGGTGGTGCGCCTGCGCGAACAGTTGCACGCTGAATTCGACGTCAAATCGATCTTTACCACCCCGACGCTGGCTGATTTCAGTGCCCATGTGGCGGCCCAGCAGACAAATAATTCGCCGGTGCAGGATGCATTGGCTAAATCCTTGGAGGCCCTCAAACGTCTATCAGCAGAAGATTTGGATAAATTGATTTCCTGAGGGGCGTGGCGTGCAAGCATTAATCGAGTCGGTAGGTTCACTTTCGGCGCAACAAAAGAAAGCGTTGGCGGTTATGCTCAAACAGCAAGGCATCAACCTGTTTGAGATCGCTCCGGTTTTCAAGCGCCAGGAAGGTGAGCCCCTTCGGCTCTCATATGCTCAGGAGCGGCAGTGGTTCTTGTGGCAGTTGGAGCCGCAGAGTCCGGCTTACCACCTGCCGCGCGCCTTGCGCTTGAAAGGTCACCTTGACCGGGCCGCCTTGCAGCGCAGCTTCGATAGCCTTATCGCCCGCCACGAGAGCCTGCGTACTTACTTGCGTCAGGATCTCGACCAAGTGCTGCAGGTGGTCAGGCCCGAGTTGTCGCTTGAAATCGCCTTTGAAAGCGCTGATCCAGCGCAGCTTGAACGGCTGGTGCAAGCAGAAATCGCCAAGCCCTTCGATCTGCTACAAGGTCCGCTGTTGCGGGTCAAGTTGTTGCAATTGGCACCCGATGAGCACGTGTTGGTGTTGGTATTGCACCACATCGTCTCCGATGGCTGGTCGATGCAGGTGATGGTCGACGAGTTGGTGCAGTCGTACGTCGCGTACAACCAAGGCCATGATTCACGCCTGCCGGCGTTGTTGATCCAATACCCGGACTATGCCTTGTGGCAGCGCAGCTGGATGGAGGCCGGCGAAAAAGAGCGTCAGTTGGGCTATTGGTGCGCGCAGTTGGGCGGCGAGCAACCGGTGCTTGAACTCCCTCTGGATCACCCGCGCCCGGCCGTGCAGAGCTATCGCGGTGACCGGCTCGATATCGGCCTGGACGCGGCATTGGTCACCGGACTCAAGACGTTGGCCCAGCGCGAAGGCGTGACGCTGTTCATGTTGTTGCTGGCGTCCTTCCAGACCTTGTTGTATCGCTACAGCGGGCAGTCGGATATCCGTGTCGGTGTGCCGATTGCCAACCGCAATCGCGCGGAAACCGAGCGGCTGATCGGCTTTTTCGTCAATACCCAGGTGCTCAAGGCTGACATCGACGGGCAAATGACATTCAGCCAGTTACTGGCCCAGGTCAAGCAACGTGCATTGGAGGCCCAAAGTCATCAGGACCTGCCGTTCGAACAGTTGGTGGAGGCCTTGCAGCCCGAGCGTAGCCTTAGTCATAACCCGTTGTTCCAGGTGATGTTCAATCACCAGACCGAAGGCCGCGGGCCACGGGGCGAGCAGCAGTTGCCAGGCCTGGGTGTGGAGGCTCTGGAGTGGGGCAGCCAGAGTGCGCAGTTCGACCTGAGCCTGGATACCCAGGAATCTGCGGAAGGGATTTGGGCCTCGCTGAGTTATGCGACCGACCTCTTCGAGGCTGCGACGGTGCGGCGTATGGCCGAGCACTGGCAAATGTTGTTGCGGGCGGTGGTGGGGCGCGTTGGCAATCGTATTGCACAGCTTGGGATGCTGGTAGATGACGAGCAACGCAGGCTATTGCAAGACTGGAACTGCAGCGCCGCGGCGTTTGAAGACGTCGTGGGCGTGCACGGCTTGTTCCAGGCCCAGGTCCGGCAACGGCCTGATGCGATTGCCCTGTGCCTGGATAATCAGTCCATCAGCTATGCCGAGCTGAACCGTCAGGCCAACCGTCTGGCCCATCAGCTGATCGACCAGGGCATTGGCCCGGAAGTGCTGGTGGGGGTAGCGGTCGAGCGTTCGTTCGACATGGTGGTCAGCCTGTTGGCGGTACTCAAGGCCGGCGGCGCCTATGTGCCGCTTGACCCGCAATACCCGCGTGAGCGGCTGTTGCATATGCTTGAAGACAGTGGCGTGCGCCTGGTGCTGACCCAAGCCCATGTGGCGATGCCATTGCCCGAAGGCATGGCGACGATCGATCTGGCGGATGCACGCTTGGCGCTGTGTCCTGAAAACGATCCGCAGGTGGCTGTTACCGCGAAAAACCTGGCCTACGTGATCTACACCTCGGGCTCCACTGGCAAGCCCAAGGGCGTGGCTATCAACCATGCGGCGCTGACCGAATTCTCCAGTATTGCCGCCGGTTACTCGCAGTTGACCGCCGAAGACCGCGTGCTTCAATTCGCTACCCTGAACTTCGATGGGTTTGTCGAGCAGTTGTACCCGGCGCTGACCCATGGCGCCACGGTTGTCCTGCGCGGCCCCGAACTGTGGGACAGCGCGCGGCTATACGCCGAAATTATTGCCCAGGGCATCACCCTGGCAGACTTGCCAACCGCCTATTGGAACCTGTTTCTGCTCGACTGCCTGGCCGCTGGCCCTCGCTCCTACGGTGCATTGCGTCAAATTCATATTGGCGGCGAAGCCATGCCGCTAGATGGCCCAGCGCAATGGTTGAAAGCCGGTCTTGGCCATGTGCGTTTGCTCAACACTTACGGTCCGACCGAAGCCACGGTGGTATCGAGCGTGCTCGATTGCACGTCCGGTACTGAAATCATCGGCGCCACTGCCAGCCCGATTGGCCGCTCGCTGCCGGGTCGGGCCCTGTATGTGCTGGACCGCGACTTGAACCTGGCGCCGTTGGGCGCCGTGGGCGAGCTGTATATCGGTAGCAGCTGCGGCTTGGCGCGTGCCTATCTGAATCGCGCAGTGCTGACAGCCGAGCGTTTTGTGCCGGATCCTTTCGGTGAACCCGGCGAGCGTCTGTACCGCACCGCAGACCTGGCACGCTACCGCGCCGACGGCGTGATCGAGTACGTCGGCCGGGTTGACCATCAGGTGAAAATTCGCGGCTTTCGCATTGAACTGGGGGAAA
Organism: Pseudomonas salmasensis; assembly: GCF_014268375.2. Taxonomy (NCBI): domain Bacteria; kingdom Pseudomonadati; phylum Pseudomonadota; class Gammaproteobacteria; order Pseudomonadales; family Pseudomonadaceae; genus Pseudomonas; species Pseudomonas salmasensis. The sequence goes on along the minus strand of NZ_CP077083.1, from coordinate 922,705 downwards.
TCGAAGCGCTGCTACTGGCCCAGGCGGGCGTGCGTGAAACCTTGGTAATGGCTGTCGATACCCAGCTTGTGGCCTATCTGGTAGCCGAACAGCACGATGCCGAGGCACTCAAGTCGATCCTGCGTGAACAGCTGCCGGACTACATGGTGCCTGCGCACCTGATTTTTCTTGAACGCATGCCGCTGAACCCGAATGGCAAGTTGGATCGCCAGGCACTGCCGAAACCGGATGCCAGTCATTCACAACAAGTGTGGGTTGCCCCGGTCACGGAACTGGAGCAACAGGTTGCCGCCGTCTGGGCAGACATTCTTGGGGCTGAACGGGTAGGGCTGGCCGATCACTTCTTCGAAATGGGCGGGCACTCGCTTTTGGCAATGCAGGTGGTCTCGCGCCTGCGCCATGTATTGGGCCGCGAAGTTCCACTGAAACTGGTTTTCGAGCAACCGCGTCTGGAAGGTTTCGCCGCCGCTCTGCAAGCCTTGGAGGCGCGTGAGGGCGAGCAGGCACCACCGTTGCTCGCGGTCGGTCGCGAACAATCGCTACCACTCTCTTACGCGCAGGAGCGTCAGTGGTTTCTCTGGCAACTGGACCCCTCCAGTGCCGCGTACCATATCCCCAGTGCATTGCGACTCAAGGGCGCTTTGGATATTTCGGCACTGCAACGCAGTTTCGATGCCTTGGTGGCCCGTCACGAAAGCCTGCGCACCTGTGTGCAGGAGCAACCGAACGGAGCGCTGCAGGTGATTCGGCCTGACGCTGCTTTGCCGATCAGGCTGGACCAGGTCGCAGAGGCTGATCTGCAGGAGCAGGTTGAAGCCGAGATCGCCCGACCATTTGATTTGCAGCAAGGGCCGTTGCTGCGTGTGACCTTGCTGTGCCTGGCCGAGGACGATCATGTGCTGGTGCTGGTGCAGCATCACATCGTATCCGATGGTTGGTCGATGCAGGTGATGGTCGAAGAACTGGTGAAGTTGTATGCCGCTTTCAGCCAAGGCCAGGCGCCGCAACTGCCGGATATGCCGATCCAGTATGCCGACTATGCCGTGTGGCAGCGTGCTTGGATGGAGGCCGGCGAAAAGGCCCGACAGCTGGATTACTGGCGTGACCTGCTCGGCGGTGAGCAGCCGGTGTTGGAACTGCCGTTCGATCATCAGCGTCCGGCGCAACAGAGCCATCGCGGTGCGCGGCTGGATGTGCCGCTGCCAACCGCCCTGGCCGCCGAACTCAAGGCCTTGGCCCAGGCACAGGGCGTGACCTTGTTCATGTTGCTGCTGGCGTCGTTCCAGATTTTGTTGCACCGTTACAGCGGCCAGCAGGATATTCGCGTCGGTGTGCCGATCGCAAACCGCAATCGTATCGAGACCGAACGGCTGATTGGCTTCTTCGTCAACACGCAGGTGCTCAAGGCCGAGATCGATGAGCAAACTACCGTTGCCCAGTTGCTGGCCCAGGTCAAACAGCGTGCGCTGGATGCCCAGTCGCACCAGGAACTGCCCTTCGAACAACTGGTAGAAGCCTTGCAGCCCGAGCGTAGCTTGAGCCTCAATCCATTGTTCCAGGTGATGTTCAATCACCAGGCGCAAGGGCGTCCAGGTGATGAGCCACAGTCACTGGCCCATTTGCGCATCGAAGGGCTGGCGTGGGACCGGCGTACCGCACATTTCGATCTGGACCTGGATATTCAGGAGGGAGCGGACGGGCTCTGGGCGTCACTGGGGTATGCCACCGATCTGTTCGAGGCTTCTACCATCGAGCGCATGGCTGGCCACTGGCGGAACCTGTTGCAGGCAATGGTTACCGACCAACAGCAACCCATCAGCCAATTGAGTCTGCTGGACCAGGCTGAGCAACAACATATCCTGCAGCTGTGGAACCAGGCCGACGCCGGCTTCTCGGCCGAGCGCTTTGTTCACGAGTTGGTGGCCGACCGCGCTCGGGAAACCCCCGATGCCGTGGCAGTGAAATTCGACGCACAAACCCTGACCTACGGCGAGCTGGACCGCCAGGCTAACCGCCTGGCCCATGCGCTAATGGCGCGTGGCGTTGGTCCCGAAGTGCGTGTGGCTATCGCCATGCCGCGCAGTGCCGAGAGCATGGTGGCGTTCCTCGCGGTGATGAAAGCCGGTGGCGTCTACGTGCCGCTGGACATCGAATACCCGCGTGATCGCCTGCTATACATGATGCAGGACAGCCGCACGCAGTTGCTGCTGACCCACACCAGCGCGTTGCAGCAACTGCCGATCCCAGACGGCCTCGATAGCCTGGCGATTGATCGCACCGAGCAATGGTCAGGATTCAGCGACACTCCTCCTCAGGTGAAGTTGGATGGCGACAACCTGGCCTACGTGATATACACCTCCGGCTCCACCGGCATGCCCAAGGGCGTGGCAGTATCCCACGGCCCATTGGTGGCCCATATCATCGCCACCGGCGAGCGCTATGAAACCTCGCCATCCGATTGCGAACTGCACTTCATGTCATTTGCCTTCGACGGCTCCCACGAAGGCTGGATGCACCCGCTGATCAACGGCGCGAGCGTGTTGATCCGTGACGATAGCCTGTGGCTGCCGGAATACACCTACCAGCAAATGCATCGCCATCACGTGACCATGGCCGTGTTCCCGCCGGTGTACCTGCAGCAGTTGGCCGAGCATGCCGAGCGTGACGGTAATCCTCCTGCTGTTCGTGTGTATTGCTTTGGCGGTGACGCGGTGGCCCAGGCCAGCTATGACCTGGCCTGGCGAGCACTCAAACCGACCTACCTGTTCAACGGCTACGGCCCGACAGAAACCGTGGTCACACCTTTGCTGTGGAAAGCGCGCAAGGGCGATCCGTGTGGCGCCGTCTACGCACCGATCGGCACGCTCTTGGGCAACCGCAGCGGCTACGTGCTGGATTCGCAACTCAACCTGCAACCCATCGGCGTGGCCGGGGAGTTGTACCTGGGCGGCGAGGGCGTGGCTCGGGGTTATCTGGAGCGTCCGGCCCTGACCGCCGAGCGCTTCGTGCCGGACCCGTTCGGCAAGCCCGGCGGCCGCGTGTATCGCAGCGGTGACCTGACCCGTGGCCGCCCGGACGGTGTGGTGGACTACCTCGGTCGTGTAGACCATCAAGTGAAAATCCGTGGTTTCCGTATCGAGCTGGGCGAGATAGAAGCGCGTCTGCGTGAGCAGGACAACGTTGGCGAAACGGTAGTGGTGGCCCAGGAAGGGCCGACCGGCAAGCAGCTGGTGGCGTATGTCGTACCCGCCGATCCAGCCCTCATTGATCAGGTCGAGTTCCGTGAAGTACTGCGCCGTGCATTGAAAACCCGCCTGCCGGACTACATGGTCCCGGCGTACTTCATGCTTCTTGCCCAGATGCCGCTGACCCCCAACGGCAAACTCGACCGAAAAAGCTTGCCGCAGCCGGACGTTACCCAATCCCAAGGTGTATTTGTCGAGCCGGTTACCCCTTTGCAGCAGCAGGTAGCGGCCATATGGGTCGACGTCCTCGGTGTCGAGCGGATCGGCCTCACTGATCACTTCTTTGAACTGGGCGGGCATTCACTGCTGGCCATGCAGGTCATTTCCCGCCTGCGTCAGTTACTAGGGCATGAAGTCGCCCTGCGCACTTTGTTCGAACAGCCGCAACTGGAAGGCTTTGTACTGGCGTTGCAAGCGCTGGATAACACCATGCTGGTACCGTCGATGGTGGCCGTGTCCCGTGCCCGACCACTGGCGTTGTCCTATGCCCAGGAACGTCAGTGGTTCCTCTGGCAATTGGAACCCGAGAGCGCGGCCTACCATGTGCCTAATGCGTTGCGCCTGAGCGGGCAGCTGGATCGCCCGGCCCTGCAGCGCAGTTTTGACGCTTTGCTCGCGCGCCATGAAGCCTTGCGCACTGTGTTTGTCACGGACGGTGAGCGCACGCTGCAGCACATCCTGCCAATCGCCACATTGCAGATGGATTTTGCCCGGTTGGAAGGTGCGTCTGCACAACAGGTGCAGGCGCGTGTCGAAGCGGAAATCGCCCGGCCTTTCGACCTGCGCCAGGGCCCGTTGCTGCGGGTGACGTTGCTGCAACTGAGCGAGCAGGAACATGTGCTGGTACTGGTCCAGCACCATATCGTGTCCGATGGCTGGTCGATGCAAGTGATGGTCGATGAGCTGGTGCAACTCTACGCGGGGTTCAGTCAGGGCAGATCGGCGCAACTACCGGCGATCGCGTTGCAATACGCCGATTACGCGGCGTGGCAGCGTGGTTGGATGGACGCCGGTGAGCAGCAGCGCCAAATGGACTACTGGCGTGAACTGTTGGGCGGCGAACAGCCGGTGCTGGAGTTGCCGCTGGATCATCCGCGCCCGGCGGTGCAGAGCTACCGGGGTGCTTTGCTGGAAGTCGGTTTGGATAGCGGTCTTGTTACAGGCCTCAAGGCGTTGGCACAGCGCGAGGGCGTGACGTTGTTCATGCTGTTGCTGGCGTCGTTCCAGACCTTGCTGCATCGCTACAGCGGCCAGTCGGATATCCGCGTCGGTGTGCCGATTGCCAACCGCAATCGTGCAGAAATCGAGCGGCTGATCGGTTTTTTTGTCAACACCCAGGTACAAAAAGTTGATATCGACGGGCAGATGACCTTTGCCCAGCTGTTGCAGCAGGTCAAGCGTCGCGCCCTCGATGCCCAGGCCAATCAGGATTTGCCGTTCGAGCAACTGGTGGAAGTGCTGCAGCCGGAACGCAGCCTCAGCCACAATCCGCTGTTTCAGGTGATGTTCAACCATCAGTCCGAGGCCCGTGTACCGCGTGGCGAACAACTGCCCGGCTTGCGGGTGGAAGGGCTGGCGTGGGACAGCCATACCGCGCATTTCGACTTGAGCCTGGATACCCAGGAGTCGAGTGACGGTCTTTGGGCGTCGCTGACGTATGCCACCGATCTGTTTGAGGCCGCCACCATTGCACGTCTGGCGCAGCATTGGCAGAACCTGCTGGAAGATGTGGCGCGGGATGCCGTGCAGCCCATCGGCGAACTGGCGCTGCTCGATCACCAGGAGCAGTTGCACATACTGCAGGAATGGAACAGCGCCGCCCCTGCATGTGCGATTCAACAGGGCGTGCAGCACCTGTTCGAGCATCAGGCGCAACGGCGCCCGGATGCGGTTGCGCTGTGCCTGGGTGCGCGGTCCATGCGTTATGGCGAGTTGAATCTTCAGGCCAACCGTTTGGCCCATGCGCTGATCGCCCGGGGTGTCGGCCCGGAAGTGCTGGTGGGCGTCGCGGTGGCGCGCTCGTTCGAGATGGTGGTCGGCCTGCTGGCGGTGCTCAAGGCAGGCGGTGCCTATGTGCCGCTGGACCCGCAATACCCACGCGAACGCCTGCTGCATATGCTCGAAGACAGTGGTGTGCGGCTGGTGCTGACCCAATCACATACCGACATGCCATTGCCCGAAAGTATGGCGACGCTGGACCTGAGTGATGCGGACCTGGCTCAATACGCTGAGACCAATCCACAGGTAACGGTCGACCCGCAAAACCTCGCCTATGTGATCTACACCTCCGGTTCTACCGGCAAGCCCAAAGGCGTGGCAATCAACCACGCAGCACTCACCGAATTCTCGAGTATTGCGGCAGATTACTCGCGACTCACTCAAGATGATTGCGTACTGCAATTCGCCACCCTGAATTTCGATGGTTTCGTCGAGCAGCTGTACCCGGCGCTGACCCATGGCGCCACGGTTGTCCTGCGCGGCCCGGAGTTGTGGGACAGCGCTCGACTGTACGAAGAAATCATTGCCCAGGGCATCACCCTGGCCGATTTGCCAACGGCCTACTGGAATCTGTTTTTGCTTGACTGCCTGGCCGCCGGCCCTCGCTCTTATGGTGCATTGCGTCAAATTCACATTGGCGGCGAAGCCATGCCGCTAGATGGCCCTGCACAATGGATGAAAGTCGGTCTTGGCCGTGTGCGTTTGCTCAACACCTACGGCCCGACCGAAGCCACTGTGGTGTCGAGCGTGCTGGATTGTACGTCCGGTACTGAAACCATCGGCGCCACTGCCAGCCCGATTGGCCGCTCGCTGCCGGGCCGTGCCCTGTATGTGCTGGACCGCGACTTGAACCTGGCGCCGCTGGGAGCCGTGGGCGAGTTGTATATCGGCAGCCACTGCGGTCTTGCGCGCGCTTACCTGAACCGCGCATTGCTCACCGCCGAGCGTTTTGTGCCGGACCCGTTTGGTGAAACCGGCGGGCGCCTCTACCGCACGGGCGACCTGGCGCGTTACCGCGCCGACGGCGTGATCGAGTACGTCGGCCGCGTGGACCACCAAGTGAAGATTCGCGGTTTCCGCATTGAATTGGGGGAAATCGAAGCATTGCTGCTGGCCCAGGACGGCGTACGTGAAACGCTGGTGTTGGCTGCCGATAATCAACTGGTCGCTTATGTGGTCGCCGAGCAGCAAGACGGTGAAGCACTCAAAAATGCCCTGCGTGAACAACTGCCGGATTACATGGTGCCGGCGCACCTGGTCTTCCTCGACCGCATGCCGCTGAACCCCAACGGCAAGATGGATCGCCACGCGTTGCCAAAACCCGACGCCAGCCAATCACAGCAGGCCTGGGTTGCCCCAGTGACTAAGCTTGAGCAACAGGTTGCAGCGGTATGGGCCGGTATCCTTGGCGCCGAGCGGGTCGGGTTGACCGATCACTTCTTTGAGATTGGCGGCCACTCGCTGCTGGCGATGCAGGTCATCTCACGCTTGCGCAACCTGTTGGGCCGGGAAGTGGCGCTGCGAAGTTTGTTCGAACAACCGCGTCTGCAAGGGTTTGTCGCCGCGCTTTCGACCGACAGGGGCATGCCACTGGCACCGGCGTTGGTTGCGGTCGGGCGCGATCAGCCCTTGCCGCTGTCCTATGCCCAGGAGCGCCAATGGTTCCTCTGGCAACTGGACCCGCACAGCGCGGCCTATCATGTGCCGAGCGCTCTGCGCCTGAAAGGGCGCCTTGACCTGCCGGCACTGCAGCGCAGTTTTGACACCCTGGTAGCGCGTCACGAAAACCTGCGGATTTACCTTCAGCAAGACGGTGAGCGTGTTGTGCAGGTGATCGCCGCGCAGGCCAGCGTCGAGATCGCCCGGGTCGACATCGGCGCATCAGCGATCCGTACCGAAGTGGAGTCGCAGATCGCGCGGCCTTTCGACCTGACTCAGGAGCCGCTGATGCGGGCGAGCCTGCTGCGTGTGGCCGAAGACGATCATGTGCTGGTGCTGGTGCAGCATCATATCGTTTCAGATGGCTGGTCGATGCAGGTCATGGTCGATGAGTTGGTGCAGATGTACGCCGCTTTCAGCCTGGGCCAGGCGCCGCAATTGCCAGCGTTGCCGATCCAATACGCTGACTATGCCGTGTGGCAGCGCCAGTGGATGGAGGCGGGCGAGAAGGCCCGCCAGTTGGAGTACTGGTGCGGCCTGCTGGGCGGTGAACAACCGGTACTGGAGCTGCCGCTGGATCACGCCCGCCCGAGTCAACAAAGCCATCGCGGCGCGAGCCTGGACATCCAAGTGCCGCCCGCGCTGGTGACGGCGCTGCGCGCGCTGGCCCAGCGCGAGGGCGTGACCCTGTTCATGTTACTGCTGGCGTCGTTCCAGACCCTGTTGCATCGTTACAGCGGTCAGTCGGATATCCGCGTGGGCGTGCCCGTGGCCAACCGCAACCGCGTGGAAACCGAACGGCTGATCGGCTTTTTCGTCAACACCCAGGTACTCAAGGCCGATATCGATGGCCAACAGACGGTTGCTCAGTTGCTCGCCCAGGTCAAACAGCGTGCGCTGGACGCCCAGGCCCATCAGGACTTGCCCTTTGAGCAGTTGGTGGAAGCCTTGCAGCCTGAGCGCAACCTGAGTTTCAACCCGTTGTTCCAGGTGCTATTCAATCATCAGACCCAAACCAGTGGCCGCGACGAAGGTGAGCAATTACCCGGCCTGCACGTCAGTGGCCTGGAGTGGGACAACCATACCGCCCAGTTTGACCTGAGCCTCAACACCAATGAGTCCGCCGAGGGGCTTGCCGCCTCGCTGACTTACGCCACGGACCTGTTCGAGCTCGCCACATTGGCGCGCATGGCGGCCCATTGGCTGAACCTGCTCAATGGTATGACAGCTGATGCCCAGCAGCGTATCGGCCAGTTGCCGCTGCTCGAACCTCAGGAGCAGCAAGCAGCGGTCCACGATTGGAATTCCACCGCGCGCGAATACCCGTTGCAACGTTGCGTGCATCAATTGATCGAAGAACAGGTCGTCCGCACACCGGATGCACCTGCCCTGGTGTTTGGTCAACAGTGCCTGGACTACGCCGAGTTGAACCACCGCGCCAACCGGCTCGCCCATCGCTTGATGGAAGCCGGTGTGGGCCCGGATGTCCTGGTAGGGCTGGCCGTTGAGCGCTCCATCGAAATGGTCATCGGCTTGTTGGCAGTACTCAAGGCTGGCGGTGCCTATGTGCCGCTGGACCCTGAATACCCGCGTGAGCGGCTGGCTTATATGCTGGAAGACAGCGGTGTGAAACTGTTGCTGACCCAGGCGCACTTGCAGGACCAGTTACCGATTCCACCCGGTTTGGAAACCCTGGTGCTGGACGGATCTGTGTTCGAACGCTACAGCGAAGAGAACCCGGGTATCGTTTTGCACGGCGAAAATCTCGCCTACGTGATCTACACCTCCGGTTCCACCGGTCAGCCCAAGGGCGCCGGCAACCGTCATTCGGCACTGACCAACCGGCTGTGCTGGATGCAGGAAGCCTATGGCCTGAATGCCCGCGACAGCGTGCTACAAAAAACGCCGTTCAGTTTCGACGTGTCGGTGTGGGAGTTCTTCTGGCCACTGATGACCGGCTCGCGACTTGTCGTCGCCGCGCCGGGGGATCATCGCGATCCGCAAAAGCTGGTTGCGCTGATCAATGCGCAGCGCATCACCACGTTGCACTTCGTGCCCTCGATGTTGCAAGCGTTCCTCCAGGATTCGGCGGTTGCCAGCTGTCACAGCCTGCAGCGCATTGTGTGTAGCGGCGAGGCGCTGCCCGTGGATGCCCAGCAGCAAGTCTTCGCCAAATTGCCGCAGGCCGGCCTGTACAACCTGTATGGCCCGACCGAAGCAGCCATCGACGTGACGCACTGGACCTGCCGCGACGAAGGCCGCGACACGGTGCCGATTGGTGAGCCCATCGCCAACCTGCGCACTTATGTGTTGGACGCTGAATTGGCACCCGTGCCGGTCGGCGTCGCCGGGGAGCTGTACCTCGGCGGCGCGGGCCTGGCACGCAGTTATCACCGCCGTTCGGCGCTGACCGGCGAACGTTTCGTTCCTTGTCCGTTCCACAACGGCGCACGCCTGTATCGCACTGGCGATCGCGTGCGCCAGCGTGCAAATGGCATCATTGAATACCTGGGTCGTCTCGATCATCAGGTCAAGCTGCGCGGTTTGCGTATCGAGCTGGGAGAAATCGAAGCACGCCTGCTTGAACTCCCGGTTGTGCGTGAGGCCACCGTGCTGGCAGTCGATGGCAAGCATCTGGTGGGTTACCTGGTACTGCAACAGACCGGCGACGATTGGCGCGAGCGGTTGAGCGCCTATCTGGCCAGTCACGTGCCGGACTATATGGTCCCGTCGCAATGGGTATTGCTGGAACACATGCCCCTGAGCCCCAACGGCAAGCTGGATCGCAAGGCCCTGCCCAAACCGCAAGTGAGCGGCCGCGATTACGTTGCACCACAGACCGGACTGGAGCATCAGCTTGCCGCGGTGTGGGCGCAGGTGCTGGAGGTGGAGCGTGTGGGGTTGCACGACAACTTCTTCGAACTGGGCGGCCACTCGTTGCTGGTGTTGGTGCTCAAGGACCGCATCCACAAAGCCTGCGGTGCCACGCTCGCCGTCAATCAGCTGATGCTGCACCCGACGATCGCAGGCCAGGCGCGCTGTATCGATGGGGATGTCGGTGAATCGCTGATCGTCAGGCTCAACAGCCAGACCCAGGGCACGCCGCTGTACCTGTTCCACCCAAGTTTTGGCTCGGTGCATTGTTACAAGGCTATCGCCCTTGCATTGCGTGAGCAGCGTCCGGTGTTGGGTGTGATTTGTCGGGCCCTGGTGGAAGAGGGGGTTGAGGTGCCGACCTGGGCGCAGATGGTCGAGGACTACACCCAACAGCTGTTGCTGGCCCAGCCCCACGGCGCCTTCCGTCTGGGTGGCTGGTCACTGGGTGGCAACCTGGCGATGGAGGTGGCGTATCGCCTGGAACAAGCTGGCCGGACCGTGGAATTGCTGAGTTGGATCGACGCGCCGCCGCCTGCACGCTTTACCGCATTCTGGCAAGAGGGCGCGGGGGTGGACGAGCGAGTGATTTCTGCCGCCGAACGCCGCGTGGAATTGTTGGCGGTGATGTTCCCGGCGTATGCCGAGCAGATCCAGAACGTCTGGCAGATGGCTGTCGGCGAGCAGGACGAGCAGTGGCAAACTGTGTCCGAGTGGGCCGAACTGACCCTGGGCGACAGCTTCCGCATACTCAAGGATGAGTTGCAAAGCGGCGGCGAGACCGAGCGTTCCTGGGCGCTCAAACAGGTGCTGGACGAGCGCCTGCAAGACACCGACTACCGTGCGATCAAGGCTCCGGTCATTTGCTGGTGGGCCGCCCTGAGCGAAGGCGGTATTCACCAGGCGCTGATTGAGACCGGCATGCGCGAAGTGATTGGCCAGTCAGGCATCCAGCGCTCGGTGGTGATCGACACGACACACCACCGGATCGTGGACAACGCCGAGTTCATCAGCAGTTTTGTCTCGGCAATGGAGTAAGCGGCTGCGGTAACAGACGCCCCTGGTCAGTGATGACCAGGGGCGTTTTGCTATCTGGTGTGCCCATCACCGGCAAGCCGGCTCCTTCGGGTATACGCATCTTCCGTAAGCGCCGGCTTGCCGGCGAAAAACACCCAGGCACTGCATTCACCCAGGCATGCGTAAAGGGTACAAAAAAGCCCCTGGTCACGTGGTGATCAGGGGCTTTTGGGGGGCAGGCTTAGAAGTCCCAGCGTGTGGTGACCATTACGTTGCGTGGGTCGCCAGGGTAGGCCGAGTCATAGAAACCGATGTTGGTGTAGTAGTGCTTGTCGAACAGGTTGTTGACGTTGAGGGTGGCCGAGAGGTTTTCGGTCACTTGGTAGCGGGTCATCAAGTCAACTATCCAGTACGGGTCCTGGGTGAACTTCTCGGAGCGGCCACCACCGGGGTAGCCCCAGTTGTTGACGGTCTGCCAGCCGGCGCTCTGCCAGCGTGCGCCGCCACCAATGGTGAGCTTGTCCAGGTTGCCCTGCAGTTTGTAGGTGGTATAGAAGCTCACCTGATCTTCCGGTTCCCAGGTGGCAACCTTCTTGCCATCGTCATCGCGGGCGATCTTGTGGGTGTAACCCGCTTGCAGTTGCCAGCCTCGGGCGAGTTCGCCGGAGATTTCCGCTTCGTAGCCCTTGGTCTTGGTCTTGGTGCCGATGTACGAGAAGTCGACGCCTGGCTGGGAGTTCCAGGCCGTATCGGCAAGCGGACGATTTTCTTCGTGCACTTCGAAGTAAGCGAGGCTGGAGTTCAGGCGGCCTTCGAAAAATTCACCCTTGAGGCCCAGCTCATAGTTCTTGCCTTCGTTCGGGTCGAGCATGGTACGGGTACGTGTGCGGTACTGGGTTTGTGGTTGGAAGATTTCGGTGTAGCTGGCATACGCGGTGAAGTTGTCGTTCAGGTCATACGTCAAGCCGGCGTAGGGCACTACCTTGCCGCTTTCCTGGGTGTCGCTGGTACCGGTGACCTGATAGTTGGCGATACGTGAGCCGAGTAACAGGTGCAGCTCATCCGTCAGGCTGAAACGGCCTGTCACATAGGTACCGGTCTGGCGGGTGGTTTCGTCGTTGATCTTGGTAGCAGTCCACAGCGGCTCTATGGCTTGGCCGTGCCAGTTGTAGAAGTCATAGGAGTTGTTGAAGTAGGTGGACGCCGTGTAGTCCTTGGCTTTCCATTTGGAGATGGAAAGGGACTGGCCGATCACCAGTTCGTGTTCGCGGCCGAACAGCTCGAATGGCCCTGAGGCGTACACATCGAGGCTGTCGCTGGTAGTGTCGCCGACGTATTTGCGCGCATAAATGGAGCTGGCTGTGGCGGAATCCTGGGAGATGTAACCCAGGGGCGCGTTATAGCCGTTGATCTGGTGGTTGTACTGGCCCTTGGTGACCCAGCCATTGTCGAACGTATGTTCCAGGGTGGCGAACGCAGTGCGGCTGTACTGCTCCCATGAGCCCCATTTTGGGCCGTTGTTGAACGACCGCGGCAGGTCCAGCTTGTTGCCGGTAGCGTCAAAGATGGTGCGTGTTCCGGTCCAGCTGGAGCCTTTCGGGTCGCTGTCCTGGTAGTCGGCGCCAACGGTCAGCAGGGTGTTTTCGTCCAGGTCGAATTCGAGGATGCCGTAAAGCACACCGGTCTTGCGCGAATAGTGGTCGAGGAACGAGTGTTTGTCCTGATAGGCCGCAACGGCACGGCCACGCACGTTACCGGTTTCGGTCAGTGGGCCGCTGACGTCGACCTGGGAACGATAGTTATCCCAGGAGCCGGCGCCCAGTTCGATACTGCTCTTGAACTCGGAGGTCGGTTTTTTGCGGATCAGGTTGATGGTGCCGCCTGGGCCGCCGGCGCCGGTTAACAGACCGGTGGCGCCCTTGAGCACCTCGACGCGGTCGTAGATCGCCATGTCGGTCAGGGTCTGGCCGGCCGAGTATTGGGCGTCGCGCAGGGTCGGAATACCGTCGTACTGGAAGTTGACGATAGAGAAACCACGGGAATAGTAGTTGGTGCGCTCGGTGTCATAGGTCGACACGGTGATGCCCGGGGTATGGCGCATCACGTCATCGATAGCGTTAAGCCCGAAATCATCCATCACCTGACGCGTCACCACCGATATCGACTGCGGCGTTTCCCGTGGCGTCAGCACCAGGCGCGTCGCCGTGGCGATGGTCCCCGGGGTATACGAACCTGTGCCTTCTGTCACGGTGCCCAGCTGGTTGGCGGTGACCTGCGTGGTCCCCAACTCCAGCCCCGAAGATGCGACCGCGCTGATGGTGATCGTATTGCCTTGCAGGCCATAACTGACGCCGGCGCCAGTGAGCAGGGTGGCGATGGCCTTGTTGGGCTCCTGCTTGCCCTTGACCGCGGTGCTGTTCTTGCCCTGCACATCAGTCGGGCTGTACAGCACCTGCAGGTTGGTCTGACGACCAAATTCCTGCAGCGCCATCCCCAACGGCTGTGCGGGAATGTCGATCTCGATCTCCTGAGCCTGCACATAACTGGCCATGGGCAGGGACACCGCGAGGGCAAGCGCGCAAGGCTTGAGGTTGAAATTCAGTGCCCGTCGCATGGATAGCGCTTTGCTCAGGGGGCTGAGACCGAGTCGTACTGACATGGATGCGTTCTCTTCTGTGTTTTTAGGTGGGCAGTTTATAGGTGTTTATTGAGGTCAATTCTCATTACCACTAGTGAGACGTTCCTACCTGCAGAAACCGGAAAAGAAATTCACGCGGGTTCCATTTCATGCACCACCTGGCCCGCACTCAGGCGCACCAACTGGTCGGCAATGTCGAAGTAACGGTCGTCGTGGCTGATCACAATGATGGTCTTGCCCAGGCGTTTGAGGTCCGGCAGCAGCTCCGTATAGAACACGCGGCGAAAGGCTGGGTCCTGGTCGGCCGCCCATTCGTCGAACACTAGCACGGGGCGCTCTTCCAGCCAGGCATTCACAAGTGCCAGGCGTTTGCGCTGGCCAGTGGAGAGGTCGGTGGTGCTGAACACGCCGTCCTTGACGCTGACCTTGTGCGCGATTTCCAAGCGCTCAAGGTACCTTGCGGCACTGTCCAGCGATTGAGTGGCGCTGCCTTGGACCAAGTCATCGAACAAGTAGTAGTCGGCGAATACCGTGGTGAATAGTTGTCGGTAGTCGTCGCGTGCCGGGTCGGTCACGGTTTCGCCGTTGAGGCGGATTTCGCCGGCGTGGGGTTGATACAGGCCCAGCAACAGCTTGATCAGGGTGGTCTTGCCACAGCCGTTTTCGCCGACGATAAACACGATATCGCCCTGCTTGATGTTCAGGTTGATCGGCCCCAGGTGGAACGGCTGGCTGCCTTCCACTGGCGGCGGGCTGTAGCTCACACCGCGTAATTCCAGGCTGTGCACCACGGGTGTTGGCGCTTCGCTGCCGTCCATCAGCAAGTGCGGCTCGGGGGAGGAGAAGCGTTCGGACAGTTCGGTAATGCGTGCAAACGCAATGCGCGCCTTGCCGATGATCGGCAGGTAACCCACCACGTGTTCCAGCGGACCCTTCATGTACAGCAGTACCAGCACGAAGCCGGTGATGACTGCCGGGTCCGGGTTAGGGTTGTAGGCTTGCATCGCCAGGGCCAGGCCGATGACCACGAAAAACAGCATCGAGCCAAAGGTCTTGGCGACAATATAGATGTTCACCGAGCGTACCTGGATATCGCTGATCCGGTCGGCGGTTTCCTGGATGCGGTGAGTGTTCATGCGATAGCGGCGCGGCCGGTGTATGCGCAGTTCCTTGGCACCCGAGGCGATTGCCGAATAGTAGCGTTGCAGCTCGTCCTCTTGGTCGCGGGCCTCGTCGAAGCCGCGTATCCCCTTGGCGCCAGCAATGAACTGCACACTGCTGCCAATGATGATCGCCACCACCATCATCAGGAACATAGGTACCGATAGGCAGGCCAGGTAGCCAAGGCAGCCCAGGGTCACGGTCGTAGCGATGGCCAGTGGGGTGAAGGCAAAGGAAAAGTCGCTGATGGTATCGACGTCGTGCGTCAGTACCGGGATAAGGCGATGGGAACGATACTGTTCAATCTGTTCAATGGGTGCTGACAGGACTTTTTCGCCGAGATCTTTGCGCAGGGCGGCAATGATCCGTTGCCCGACGTAGTTGGTGCCGATATCGGAAACGATCGAGCTGGTCAGGGCCAGTAGGCAAAGTGCAGCAAAGGTCAGGATTACCCCCTGTGTCATGCCGGTAGACGAATGCAGCGCATTATTAATCGTCGCCAACAGCAAGGTAATGGCCAGGCCGCCCGCCATGCCGAGGGCTACGGAGACCGTCACGATGGTACGAAAGGGCCTGAGCAATGCGAGCAAACCTTTGAAGGCGCCGCGCTTGGGGTCGGTCATAAATACTTCCCGGAAAGTGAAAAAGAGGGGGCTGGGCACACAGACCCTTACCCATGACAAACGAAGCTGTGCCGTGACTATTTAGCGCGGCGTGCCGGGCGGTGGCCGTCAGCGATAAATTGCCCGGAGGCTGGTTCGTTCTTGTTCTGTAGGCGCACGTGTATCAATGCCGTGCGTGGCCCTTTGAGCGAGAGCGAAACACATGACGAAAAAGAACCTGGTGTATGTCTGGTCCCTGAGAAATGCCGCCGCCGACAAGGCGGGGCAGCCGGTGGCCTATAAAGACCACGAGCGCTATATGAAATCGGTGCTGGAGTTTCTGGTGGGCTCGCTCAACGACACGCCGCTGGGCGAGGCTTACAACCTGGTGGGCGTGGTGTATGACGACGATGAGCACAACCCGCGCGACCAGCAGTTGGTGGCGGACTATGGCTTCGCCTACCAGCCGGGTCGCCAGTGGCTGTACCCGGCGGACTTACGTGTGCAGGGCACGTTGGTCAACGACCTGCTGCTCAGCGTGCCGTCGACCTATCGTCGCCTGCCACGAGGCAGCGCCGAGCATGTCGCCGGCAAGCAGGATTTCGAGCGTCGCCTGCATGACACCCTGGTGGAGTTGAAGGCTGACATCGTGGTGCTGGATGGTTTGCTGGTGATCCTCGATGAACTGGTGCGCCCGGGTGCGCCGTTTGCGCGGCGCATCATGAACATTCATCCGGGCATTACCCGCATCGAATCGCCTTATGAGCGCCGTGGGGCGTACGCCACCTGGAATGCGCTGTACGGCGCGCGTGGGCAGGCAATTACCGACTGGGCGAGCAAAGCGACCCAGGCGTGCGAACCGTTGTATTGGACCGGTGCGTCATTCCACTACGTGGATAACGGCATCGATTCGGGAGAGGTGTTCCACGACGTGCTCAAGACCGAGATTTCGCCTGAGGACACCATCCTTGAGCTGCGCTGGAACAACTTCAACAACAGCCTGTTCCCGGCGCTGCATGAAGGCTTGGAGCTGTTGGCCAAACAAGGCTAAACATGCGGACGCGAACCTCGTAGGAGCGAGCTTGCTCGCGAAAAACGTAAATGATTACGCGTGCTTCCTGAATAAACGCGGCGTCTGTGAGTTTTTCGCGAGCAAGCTCGCTCCTACAAGGTATTAGAGTTCGCGTACTACCCGAAAGCCGATCCAGTCCCCGCGCGTTTGCGGGTAGATGTTGTTGCGATTGCCCGAGCGTGAGAACACCGGCGCCTCGCCCCAGTCATTGCCGCGAATCTGGTAGGCCTCGCAGTTGGGCTCCACCCACGCACTGCCATCAGTCGGCGCGCCGACGTAGTTGGGGTGCTCGCAATCAGCCACCCGCTCATACACGTTGCCGTGCATGTCATACATGCCAAACGCATTCGGCGGGTAGCTGCCCACGGGCGACGAATAGCTGTAGCCGTCCGCCGGGCCGTAGGTGTTGGCGTGCTGGGCGATGCTGTAGCCCTTGCCTTCGTCGAACGGGAAGGGGAACGGGCCGGCGGTGCCGGCGCGGGCGGCGTATTCACGCTGGGCTTCGCTGACCATCTGGTAGGTGTGCCCGGTTTTCTTCGACAACCAGCTCACGTATTGCTTGATGTCGTCCATGTCCATGCACACCGCCGGCTGACGTGGCCCCTGGGGGTAACGCGGCTTGCTGGCGATGCATTCGCGGCCGGGGCGGTCGTCGCCATTGGCGATCTTGACCCCGGTCTGGCGCACGTAGCTGTCCCATTCGCCGGCGGTTATATGGAAGCGGCTCATGGCGAACGGCTTGGCGAAGGTCACCTCGTGCATCGGGCCTTCGTCGGGCTCGCGGCCCACTTCGTCTTCCGGCGTACCCATGGTGAAGGTGCCTGCGGGAAGCACCACCATTTCCGGGCAGTCCTTGCAGTCTTTGAACACCTTGCCCGGTTGTGGGGTGGCGGCCTGGGCCAGGCCGGGCAGCAGGGCGCCGCACAGGGCGGTGAGTGCCAATGCGGTGAGCGGTTTGAGTCGGGATGGCATCATGGAGGCGTCTCGTTCAAAGGGAAAAGGGGTCATAACCGCTGGCTCAGCAGGGTCATGAAGCGCTGGATCTCATCGGAGTTGTTAAGCAGGCCCGGCGAGGTGCGAATCACCGGGCCAACGTCACGGTCCACCGCGTCCACCACCACGCGGTTTTTCATCAGGTAGGCCGCGACGGCATCGCTGTCCCGGTTCTTGACCCGAAAGAAGGTGAATCCGGCTGACAGCTCGGGGCTGCGCGGTGTCACCAGTTCGATCTGCGGGTGGGCCAGCAGTTGGTCCTTGAGTTCGGTGTTGAGGGCATGGATACGTGCCTGCACCGGCGCCTTGCCCAGTTGCAAGTGCAACTTGAAGGCTTCGTCGGCGGCCCAGCGATGTTCGAAGGCGTGATAGCCGCCGGGCGTCATGGTCGTGGCGAAGTCCTTGTCTTCTGAGAAGGTCGGAATCATCGGCGTGATGTATTTGTTCTCGGTCTCGCGGGCGCACACCAGGCCAGTGCCCCTGGGGCCGAACATCCACTTGTGGGTGCCGGCGATGAAGAAGTCGCAGTGCATGGCGGGGAAGTCGAGGTCTTCCACGCCGAAGCCGTGCACACCATCGACGATATAAAGCAGGCGGTCCGGCTCGTCGCGGTTGCGGTTGTGTTCGGCCACCAGCTTGCCGATCTCGCCGATGGGCAATTTCACGCCGCTGCCGGACTGCACCCAGGTCATGCCCAGCACGCGAGTGTTGGGGCGAATATTGCGCTGGATATTGCCCAGCACTTCGTCGGCCGAGACCTGATTGGCGCTGTCGAATAGGCGTATTTTGCGTACCTGGGTCCGCTCCTTGCGCACCCTGAAATTCAGGCTGAACGCGGTGGCGTAGTGCTCATGCACCGTGGTGAGGATTTCCTGGTCGGCGCGCACCTTGATTCCACCATAGATCATCGCCAGCCCTTCGGATGTGCTGCCGGTGAGGGCGATCTGCGCCGGTTTGGCGTTCAGGTAACGGCCGGCCCACTCGCGCACCTGGCCTTCACGCTTCCAGGTTTCCTGCTGGTCCCAATCCATGGCCAGGCCGGGGTTGCGGTCGATCTGCTGGCGGTAGCGCTCGATGGCCTCGCGCACGGGCCTTGGGTGCGAGGCCACCAGGAAGTTGGAAAAGTGCAGGTAGCTCGGGTCCTGGTTGAACAGCTGTTTCAATCCCGTCCATGGGTCGTTCGTAACGGCGGCCACTGCCTGAGGCAGCAACGCGGTGCCCAGCGGCAGGCTTGCGGCAAAGACGCCGGCCTGCTTGAGAAATGTACGGCGGTCGGTCATGGACTTACTTCGTGAGTGGTTAGCGGTTGGCCAAGGGTTTGGCGGCTTTTTGGACCTGCTCCCACACCCGCAGGAAGTTGCCTCCCCACAGCTTGGCGATATCGGCTTCGGAGTAGCCGCGCTGGATCAGTTCGGCAGTGACGTTGCGCACCTCGCCGACGTTCTCCCAGCCCTGCACGCCGCCGCCGTCATTGAAGTCCGAGGCAATACCGACATGATCGATACCGATCTTGCGCACGGTGTAGTCGATGGAGTCGCCCAGGTCCTTGAGGGTGGCCTTGGGTTCTTCCTCGAGAATGCCGTACAGCGCGCTGGCGTATTGGCCGAAGCGTTGCTCGGGCCAGGCGGCAATGATTGCATCGCCGGGCATCAGGGCCATGGCCAGGTTGGGCAGTGGCGGCAGGTCGAAGCGTGCGCGCAAGGTATTGAGCTTGTCCTGGGTCGGCTGGCTCAAGGGGCGCAGGTAGGCGGGGAATCCCACCACTTGCACCACGCCGCCGCTGTTCTTGATCAGTTGCAGCTCCTTGTCACTGAGGTTGCGCGGAATGTCCACCGATGCCCGTGGCGCCGAGTGCGACGCCACCATCGGCGTGCGGCTCAACTGCGCGACTTGCTCCAGGGCCTTGGTCGACATCTGCGACACGTCGATGATCACCCCCAGGTCATTGAGGCGATGCACCGCTTGCTGGCCGATAGGCGACAGGCCCTCGAGGGCATCGGTGGAGTCATTGAAAAACGGCAGCGGGCGCGACGAGTCGGACCAGGCGTTATTGCCGATGTAGCTGAACCCGAACATGCGCATGCCGCGTGCGGCCCACAAGTCCAGCTGGTTCAGGTCATTGCCCAAGGGGTAGGCGTTGAGCATGCTGATAAAAATCGAGAACTTGCCTTCGCCGTGCAGGCGGCGCATATCGTCCGGTGTGTAGGCAATGCCCACCTGGTTGGGAAAGTCACGCACCATGCCGGAGATGATCTTGTAGCGCACTTCCTGCTCGTGGCGGGCCTCTTCGACAAAACCGTCGGTGGGCTTGTGCGGGGCGTTGGCGCCGTTCCAGATTTCCGGCCAGCCGAAGATCGTCAGCGCAGCGCCCGACAATCGGCCGCGGGCGGCCTTGGCCAGGTCGAACTGGCCGCTGCCATCCTTGTCGGCCTCGTTGCCCGCCGTGCCGAAATCCAGGGGCAGGGTGATGTGGCTGTCGAACGACAACAGGCGATCCTGCATTTCATTGGCCTGCTTGATCACCTCCAGCGGGTAGCCGGCGTTGCCCCTGAACCACTGATCCCAGACCAGCAAGCCCGCCCCGGCGCCGATAGCCAGGGCCAGCGGCAGGCCGATATACAGCGCCTTTTTCGAACGTGATTTTGTCATTGCCATCTCAGTCAGTTGAGGCCTTTGCTATCAGGGAAGAACGAGCGATGGCGGGGGAAATTTAGCGGGCGGGGGCAGGGCGGTAAATTTCATCGGGCTGCAAACGTTCTAGCTCTGATCAAGCTGTTTCCTAAGGTAGCCAATGACAATCTCTCGACGTGGGTTCATCGCAGGCCTGGCGCTGACCGGTGCAGCCGTGCCCGCGGCCTTTTATGCCCATCGCGAGTTGACGCGGGAAGAAGCGTTTCCCATCACCCCCGGCGAAGCCACGGTCGACCTCGCCGACACCCAGGGCCAGCACCTGGCGAACACCCTGCGGGGTGTCTGGAGCCTGCGCCTGGAAGGCCGCGATGCGGGCCTTGCGGGCTTGCCGCTGCAAGGCCTGGAGTTGCTGCTGGACATCGCCCCCCGTGGCCGTGGCCTGCGCGGTTACCTGGACACCGCCGAGCAGCTGCGCGCTGAAAGCGAGCCGCGCTACCGCGTCTTGGGCGACCTGCTGACGGGCGACGGCGCCGTGCTCTATTGGCGCTTGATCGACCGTGATTCCGACGGCGGCGCGCCGGCCTATGAATTCAAGATGACCCTGGATGAAGTCTGGGCCGATTTCGGCAATGCCGGCAGCGCCACCCTCAGCGGGCACATCCTCGACCTTGAGCGGCCCCTGGCGCTGACCGAACGCGACAACCGTTTTATCGCCCACAAACAACTGTTCCCCGAAGCCCGCCAGCGCATCGGCCTCAACCCGACCTTACTGGCCTGGCTGATTTCTCCCGAGCACCGGTTGTTTCACCAACTGTGGCACGCCACTCGCGACCAGTGGCACAAACTCTCCGAAGAAAAACGCGAGGCCCTGCGCGGCATCGGCTGGCAACCCGGGCCCCGTGGCCAGGAGCGCGACGCTCGAGGCGAGCGCAAGGACCGCAATGGCTCGGGCATCGACTTCTTCTTCATGCACCGCCATATGCTCGGCACCGCACGCTCCATGCAAGACTTGCCGTCCTGGCCGCAATTCCCCGAGCCGCAACCGCCGTTGGAGCGCGATCGCCTGGGCTTTGTGCGCTACTTCGACAACCACGACGGTTTCGCGCTGCCGCCCTGTTGGTCGGCGCCGGATGACGCCGACTACACCCAGTGGGTCAGCGATATCAAGGCGGCAGAGACCTACCACAGCAACTTCCAGGTGTGGGAATCCCAGTACCGCGATCCGCGCTACCTGGCCAAGTTGAGCCTGGGCCAACTGGGATCGGAAATGGAGCTGGGCCTGCACGACTGGCTGCATATGCGCTGGGCCTCGGTACCTCGCGACCCGTCCAACGGCGCCCCGGTACCCTTCGCCCGTGACCCCGCAGACTTTGCCGCACGCTGGTATGCGCCGGAGAACGACTTTCTGGGCGACCCGTTTTCATCCCATGTAAACCCGGTGTTCTGGCATTTCCACGGCTGGATTGATGACCGCATCGAAGACTGGTTTCGTGCCCACGAACGCTTCAACCCAGGCGAGGTGACCCGCCTGGAAGTCAACGGCGTGGCCTGGTTCGCGCCAGGCCGCTGGGTCGAAGTAGGCGACCCATGGCTGGGCCCTGACACCCACGGCTGCAGCACCACGCCGGGGTTGCAACAGGGCCGCTCGATGGAAATGGATCCGGAAGTCATGAGGCTGGCCCTGCGCATTACTTTCGGCGCCGACGAGGACGTACTCAAGGGCTTGTTCAAACGTGTACCGCGCAGGCCCTGGTACGCGCGGCATTTGAAGCTCACGCGCACGCTTTGAAGGCCGTGGAAGCGTTCTAGGTTATGGATATCTCTGCCGCATACAGGCCGCTGACACTGCGAGGATCACCCATCTTATTGATCAGGTATAACTCGTTGAATTCAGACACGGTGTAGCCATCGGCCCTCTTGAGCGGTTGGAAGTAATGGCTGGTCTGCCCACTGTTGAGCGCACGCTCCATGCCACTGCGCATGGCCGCCTCAGTGGGAAATTTGGCGAGCCCGAAGTTGGGATCATAATAAAACCAGGTTTTATGGCCATTTATGACTCTGACGCCGGCTGTGACGCCATGCTTCGAATTGCTGATGAGCAAGGCTTTGGAGGTGGTGGCCGCTGCCAAATCCGAGATGATCCTGTCGTATGTCGCATTTCGGGTGAGCTGCCCGGAGTGAAAGTCGCTTGTGAGGGTATTCTGGAATGTCTCCAGGCTGTCGCGAAATCGTTCCGTATTGGGATGTTTGGGGTGCGCCATACTGATAAAGAAATTCTTGATCAGGGTGTCTTCCGCGTTGTCGAGAATGGCCAGTGCCATACCGTTCGACAACGCCGCACAGTCTCCCTTGGACATAAGGTTGACCTGGCTCAGGTAGAAGCCTTGCGGCATGGCGATCACCGTGCCCCCGGCTGCGCTCATGTCATCAATGAATTTTTTGCTGCTCGCGAAGCTGGCCTCCATCGCTCGACTTTGCATGTGCTTGAAAAGCGCCCCGAGGTCGGCAGGTGTGAGGTTCGGGTTCAATATCAATTCGCGCAGTTGGTGCATTTTCATCGTGGGTGAAAACCCCGCGATCCCATCTGGAATGCCCCGCGCGAGGGACTCCTCAAACTGCATTTGTTCCGGCGTTGGCGGCTGGCCGGGCGTTGGTTTTCTGGGCGGGATGAGCCGTTCATAGAGTGTTTTGACTTTGTCTGGCAGCGCCTCCAATTCGTCTATGCGCCTGGACAGGCTACCCAGCACCTCAGGTGACGCGGTGGCGTCCATGGCCAGTTTTTTCAACTGCGTGATGCCCAGTTCCGCTGAATAGCCCGTGAGGCTTGGCGGGGCCGCCGTGTTGTAACCCTGATGGAACGCAGCCTGTCCTGTGGTAGTTGCTTTGGCTGCATCAACTGCGTCGCTAAAGGCTTCCGAGAGCGGGATGTCGGATTTCGCCGGGTTGAACCAGTTGGCAACCCACTCGCTGAGGCTGCCGTTGATCTCGCCTTGTGTGGCCAGGACTTTGGGGGTGAAGCCATTGATTGGCGTGCCGTAGGGTTGGCGGGTGACGGGATCGTAGTGGTGCCACTGGTCGTTTTTGAGTACCACGACACTGTCAAGGGTGTGTCCGCTGGAGGTGATCGAACCGAGCACTGCGTTGCCATGTTCCCGGCTGATCGCTTTGAGCCAATCAAGGCTTTTATCCGTGTTTCGTATATTGGCCAGCCATGCGGTGGTTTTGGTCAACCCTTTGCTTATCAGGTTTGCACCGCCAACGGCCAGGTCAGCCAACCCGTCCAGCGGGTTGAAGTTGCTCAATGTGACCATGCCGATGACTTTGCCCGCGCGTGCGGCTTTGGTGGCCAGGGATGCGGCACTGGCGGCGACCTTGGTCAGTTTGCCGATGTTGGCTGCGCCGGCTGTCAGAAAGCCAAACACATCCAGGGCCAAGTCAAACCCGCCCTCGACGTTGTTACCTTTTTTAAGGTTCTCAATCGCCGAGCGGAAAGGAATCAAGTTCATGAAGAAATCGTTGACCTGATTGGCTTTTTCGTTCGCCAGGTCCAGGGTGGTTTGCCCTGTGGCGTATTTCTCAATGTCTGGGTCATCGAGATTGAAGTGCTCCACAAAGGCATCAGCGATGTGTTGCGTGCGGGCTGTGGCAAAACTATCAATAGTTGTGTCAGTGGAGGAGGCGCGTTCGTTTGCGTGGCTGGCGCTCACACCCTTGGGTACGAATACGCTGGTCTTGAGCTCCACATTACCTTCCCTGGATTCGCGCTCTTTCACCGCCCACCTTTCAACGGGCACGATTGTGCCTTTGGTTACGTCGATACAGTAGCCGGTGGATTGGCCGTCGCGTTCAATGTTTACCAGCAGGGGTTTTTCATAAACCGGGTCGGACTTGCTCCAGAAACCCAGCTGAGCGGATGAGTTTCGATAATAGGTGATCTTGCCATACTCGAAGTTTTTACGGTCTTGCAGGGGAAGTTGCGCGACCAGGTGTTTGACCGTCGTGGCGAGGGCGATCTTTTTCTGCTTGATCGTTTCCTCAAAGCGCTTTTCGAAGTGACCGCTCACACCAAATCGATAGCGGGCGTTCAAGTCTTTGATCGGTACACGTTTGTCCACTGCTTCAAAGACGTAGGGCACTCTCAGGTCCATCATTGCGATGTCCAGCATCGAGTGAAGACCGTGCAGCCAGGTGTGTGCCGTGTTCTGCCCGCTGCGCGCAGTGGTGCTGAACTTGATCAATTTTTGTTTGAACAGATCACCCAGGTCGCCATACCGCTCCACCAGTACGGCCATGGCCATCTTTTCTCGGGTGGGGAGTTCCAGATCCAGGGCGGCAGAGGCACCGAGCATGTCTTGCTGTCGGGCTGTGAAGGTGGTTTTTAGAGTGTCCAGCTCTTGCACGGTGTAGTGCGTGTCGTCCTTGCGTGCAATCACGTTATGGCAAACCCCCCAATCTACCAGGGCTGCCGTGCGGGCCTGCGCAGCCGCCTCTGGTTGCGCCAACCGTGCACGTTCACCTTCTTGCATCACTTGGGCAAAAGTCATGTTCGGGACTTTCCCGGGCTCACCCGCTTCGATGCTCGCCGCGGCAATGACCAGGTTCAGCCAGGCGGGGCTGCCGTGCTTCACGGAGGGCGGGATGTCTTTGATCAGATAGACAGGGGCTTTCTTCGCCAGCAACATATACGCGGCCACTTTGGACAACGCAGGGCTGATCCTGCCACTGTCGACCAAATGCTTGCTCAACGCATCCAGCACGCTAGACGCAGGTTTGCCCCAGTGGCGTTCGTGCGCCAAGTCAAACCCGGCCACGTTATTGCGTTGAGGGGCGCTAATGGATTCAGGGTCCAATTGCAGCCCAATGGCGGCCATCAGATAGTCGGTGGCGCTGTTGGCAGTGGCAATACCGCCGGATTGCTCTTGCAGGTGTTTACCCAGCGTTTGCCCTGCGGGTGAACCGAGCAGGGCCTCCAGCGCTTGGGCGGGGTCACTTTGTACCTCGGGGGTCAGTGGGTGCTGGGCTAGCAAGGCATCCAGCGCATTCAGGTAGTCAGACCTCATGGAGATAATGCGTAGTCGGCTCTGCTCAGCCTGGCTCGGGGGCATTGACCATGACAACGCGCCACCAAAATTACCCAGCGGATGCGTCAGGGCGTGCTGTTTCACCGTTGTTATCAGCTCAAGCAGCGAGCGATGGGTGGTTGGCATCGGCCAACCCTTGGCCCTGATAAAGCTCTCCAATGTCGCACCTTCACTGGGGCGTATAGGGAAGGAGGCGTCAGGATGGATATCGAAGGGGGCTCTTAAGGTAGCCAGTATCGCCTGAGGCGTGGCGTTTACCGCCAGTTGGGCGGCGATGTCGGTGAGTTTCGTTGTCAACGTCTGCAGGTTGTGTCGCTCGCCCAGCGCTTCTTTGAAGGTTATCGGGGCATAGGTGCGACTCTCGGATGCGGCGGCAGCGGACTGGGCTGTCGGTTCGATCGTTGTCGCCTGGCTGGGTGGCCTATCAGGCTTAGGGGTATGAAAGAGGGTGTCATACCAGTGTGATTCTGTGTGCGTGATCGTGCTGAGCATGGATAGAGGACCTGTAGGGCGAATATCAAATAGGCAAGTTTCCTGAGGTGTGCGTCTGAACTTCTGACGCGTTTGTTGGGTGAAGGAAAAGAGCGCGAGGGTTCCTCTGCGGCAGTGACTGGAGTGTGACCAATAGCGACACGCAAAGGATTCCTTCCTGTGGGCTCAATAGCTTTCAGGCTTGCTCTTGTGCTCGTAATTGCACGCTCATCTCATCGCAGCTGCGTGCCCAGTCGCTCAACCATTGCGGCATCGGCGGTGAGGTGTCGTCCAAGCCCAGCTCGCGGATAAATTCAGCCGGGGGCAGGGTGCCCTTGGCGGAGCGAAACAGCCCGCGCATCACCACCACGCCGACCACCCGCCCATTGCTGACGAAGCGGTGCTCCATCAGGTTCCACTTGTGGTCCCAGCCAAGAATGCGGGTATGCACTTCGAATGCCTCGAACAGCTTCAATTCCCGGCGAAACTTGCCCCAGGTATCGCCGACTATCGGCATGGCCTTGTGGCGCAGCGCTACGCGAAAGGCGCCCGTACGCAGCACAAAATCCATGCGCGCTACATCGGCCAAGGTGAAATACCGGCCATTGGTGACATGCCGGTTCAGGTCCAGATCCAGCGGCCAGACCCGCATGCGTACCACCGTGGTGGCCAGGCCGTCGACCGGTTTGCGCCAGGGGCGGCGCAACAGCATGAGCAGTAATCGAAACCAGAGATTCATAAAAACGCCAGACAGTTGATCAATGGCCGCACTGTACGGAGACGGAATCGGCTAAGGTAGATGCGTAAATGACTTATTACATGCGAAAAGTGCAAGCTGGAGTTTTTACATGCACGTCACCTTGCTCCTGGCGGATCAGTGTTCCGCTGCCAGTGCCACCCTGGCCATGGAAATGCTCAGTGCGGCCAATCTGTTCGCTCAAAGCCCGCCCTTCGAGGTGACGCTCGCGTCTCTGGACGGCCAGCCGGTGACGCTATGGGGTGGGCAATGCCTGCAGGTGCACGGTTCTCTGGCGCAGATCGCGCACACCGACCTGGTGCTGATTCCCGGGTTTCTCTTTACCCTCAAGGAAGCCATGCCGACGTTTGGCGCCTACGGCCCCTGGTTGCGTGAACAGCATGGGCAAGGCGCCGTGTTGGCTTCGATGTGCACGGCGGCCTTCATGCTGGCCGAGACGGGGTTATTGCACGGCTTGCACGCGACGACTCACTGGGCATTTGCCGGGTTCTTCCGGCGTCGATATGCCCAGGTCAGCCTGGATGAGGGGCAGATCCTCTGCGAAGAAAATCGCCTGATCACGTGCGGGGGCGCTACGGCAGCAATGGATTTGATGCTGCACCTGATCCGCCGTTTCGGTTCGCCGGAGCTGGCTCATACCTGCGGCAAGTACTTGCTGATCGATGCTGGGCGCACTGAGCAGTCGGCCTACGCGATGTGGTCGCTGCCCAAGAGCCATGGTGATGCGCAGATCCTGCGTGTGCAGCATTGGTTGGAGCAGCACTTTGCGCAGTCATTGGTGATCGACGAGGTTGCCCAGCGCTTTGGCTTTGGCGTGCGTAATTTCAAGCGGCGCTTCAAGGAAGCCACCGGCTCTACACCGATTGGTTATCTGCAGAGCCTGCGTCTGGAGCGTGCCAAGCAGATGCTTGAGTCGACACGGATGACGCTCGAGAGCATCACGTATGCGGTGGGTTATGAGGACAGTAATTCGTTTAGGCGGTTGTTTCTGCAACGGGTGGGGATGCTGCCGGCGGCGTATCGCAAGAAGTTCCTGATTGCCCCGTGATTCAACTGTGGGAGCGGGCTTGCCTGCGATGACGGCCTCTCAGCCGACGCCTATCTACCTGATGCCCCACGATCAAACTGTGGGAGCGGGCTTGCTCGCGAAGGCGGCTTGGCAGTCAACACGGTTGGATTGTGTACATATCCATTGCTGCGGTAACGGCTACTTAGGGTTCCGCCCTGACGGCGGCTCACTTTTGAAAAGCGCAAAAGTAAGCAAAACGCTCTTGCCCCACCACTCGGCACCTCGCTTGGGCTCGGTGTGCCCGTAATCCGCCAGTGATTTGGGGGGCCGCCGCCACGCGCCATCCATGGCGTGGGGCGGCTAAACCGGCATCCATGCCGGTTTACCCCCCAAATCACTGGCGAATTACGGCCAGCGTGGTTTAACGGGGCGCCTGAGATCAAAAGCAGATCAAGATCAAGAGCGGCTCGCTTCGCATCGTGGTTACGGGGGGCAGTGTGATGTAGAAATTGAAGACGAAAAAAAACCGGCTGATCAGGCCGGTTTGGGGTGTCCCGCCAACAGTGCGGGGTTATACGTGGGTGCTCAGCAAGCGTTCGGCACCACCTTCAGCGAGACCACGTTCTTGCAAGCGATCGGCACCGCCTTCAGCCAGGCCACGTTCCTGCAAGCGATCGGCGCCGCCTTCAGCCAGGCCACGTTCCTGCAAGCGATCGGCACCACCTTCAGCCAGGCTACGTTCCTGCAAGCGATCGGCACCGCCTTCAGCCAGGCCGCGTTCCTGCAAGCGATCGGCACCGCCTTCAGCCAAACCACGTTCTTGCAGGCGATCCGCGCCGCCTTCGGCTACACGGGTTTCTATCAGGCGATCCGCGCCGCCTTCAGCGACAACCGGGTGGGCAAAAGCGTTTGCAGCGAGTACCGAGAAAGCGAGGCTAAGCAAGAGTTGGCGTTTCATGAGGGTGTGCTCCGAGTGTTTTAGTTGGGTGCCGTTTGGCATGGGTTTGATGTTACGCGTTGCATTTTTTAAGAGAACTTCATTGCGCTGATGGTGACTATCGACGCCAACGATGGTCCCGTTGGCGGGACCATCACTGTGGCCGTCATGGCATTTGCGGCAGTTCGTTGGAGCGCAGGTCAAACACCAGGACTTCGGCGTCTTCGCCATGGCTCAGGCGGATCTGGCGTTCGTCCCGTACACGTACACCGTCGCCTTCCTGCAAGCGCTGGCCGTTGAGTTCCACGCTGCCGCGCGCCACATGGATGTAGGCGTAGCGATCCGGTGCCAGTTCCAGGCGGGCACTTTCGTCACCGTCGAACAGGCCGGCATACACCCGTGCGTCCTGGCGCACTTTCAGCGAACCGTTGGCGCCCTCCCGCGAGATGATCAACTGCAAGCGCCCACGTTTTTGCGCTTCAGTGAAATGCTCCTGCTGATAGCGCGGTTTGGCGCCGGCTTCGTTGGGCACGATCCAGATTTGCAGGAAGTGCACGCCATGACGCTGGCTGTGGTTGAACTCGCTGTGGGCCACGCCGCTGCCCGCGCTCATCAGTTGCACATCGCCGGGGCGGATTACCGAGCCGGTGCCCAGGGTGTCCTTGTGCTCCAGCGCGCCTTCGAGCACGTAGGAGAAGATTTCCATGTCGCGGTGCGGGTGCTGGCCGAAGCCTTTGCCTGCGGCGACGCGGTCATCGTTGATCACCAGCAGGTCGGAAAAACCCTGCTCCTTGGGGTTCCAATAGTTGGCGAAAGAGAAGGTGTGGAACGACTTCAACCAACCGTGATTGGCGGCGCCGCGTTCGGAAGCTTTGCGAAGGGTCAGCATGGTCCAGTCCTCAAGTGAGCGCGGGCTGCGAGATGCAGGGCGCTTGCGTTGAGAAGAAGGTTAATGGTTAACGAATTATTGATTAAGAAGATGAAAATAGAATAACTGTCTCTTTCAGGTTGACAGTTAAAGTCGTGCCATAATGCCCGCCGCACTCCTTCTCGATGGACATTTCACGCTTATGAAAACCGTGGCTATGGCGCTGTTCCCGGACTTCCTGCTACTCGACATGGCCGGGCCGCTGGAAGTGTTTTCGATTGCCAACCGCTACCTGCCGGCGGCCGATCACTACCAGATCCTGACCATCGGCACCGAGCCCGGCCCGTTGCAGGCCTCCAATGGCGTGAGCGTGCAGACCGACCTGTTGTTGGAACAGGCCCAGGCGGCCTATGACCTGCTATTGGTGCCGGGCGGCCCCGGCGCCTATAACGAATGCCACCCGGCGTTGTTGCCCTGGCTGAAAGCGGCGGCGCCACGGGCCCGGCGTTTCGGCTCGATCTGCACCGGCGCTTTTGTGCTCGGCCACGCAGGCTTGCTCGACGGGCACCGCGTGACCACCCACTGGCACTACACCGAGCGATTGATCAAGGCGTTTCCCAACGCCATCGTCGAGACCGATCGCATCTATTTGCAGGACGGGCGCCTGATTACCTCTGGCGGCGTCACCGCAGGTATCGACCTGGCCCTGTCGGTCGTGGCCCAGGACCACGGCAAACAAGTGGCGGTGGACGTGGCCAAGGTGCTGCTGGTGGTGATGAAGCGCCAGGGCGGCCAGGCCCAGTTCAGCCCGATGACCGCGGCCGTGGCGCCCCAGGAAACCCCGATCACCCGCGTGCAGAACCATGTCCTGGCGCATCTGCATCAACCCTTTACCATCGAGTCCATGGCCGAGCTGGCAGGCATGAGCGCGCGCCACTTTGCGCGGCTGTTCGCCAAGGACGTACAGATGACGCCCATGGCGTTCCTGCAAGGCGCGCGCATCGACCGGGCCCGGCACCTGCTGGAAACCACCGACCTGCCGCTCAAGACCGTGGCCTTCCACGCAGGTTTTGGCAGCGTGCGGCATATGCGCTTTCTGTTCAGCGAAAAGCTCGGTTTGAACCCTACCCAATACCGACAACAGTTCAGTTAACGACAGCATGTCCGTCTCAGGCACCCGATTGTCCGTATCGCTCCCCGTGCCAGCATTGTCCTGTCATCGCCAACTGGCAAGATAGCGTCGAGCCCATGGAAAAAGGATGCGCAGGCACTCAAGCACGGGTGTTTCAGCGCTGTGACGGACATGCAAAATGCTACGGCGGTGAGCTTTGGCCCCTATACCTTTCATCGGCAGCAGCGCCTGGTCAGCAAGGCGGGCTGGCCGGTACCGCTGGGCGGGCGAGCCTTGGATATTCTGGCGGTACTGCTCGAAGCGCCCGGGCACTTCATCAGCAAGGCGACCTTGATCGAGCGGGTGTGGCCCAACAGCGTTGTCGAAGAGAGCAACCTGCGCGTGCACATTGCCGCGCTGCGTCGCGCCCTGGACGGGCAACGCTGGATCCTCAATCATCCCCAGCGCGGTTACTGCTTCGCCGCACCGGCGCAGGACGCGCTGCCGACGCTACTGCCTCAGCACAACCTGGCTGCGCGGCTCGGCCCGGTGTGGGGGCGTGATGAACTGGTGGGGGTTCTGGCGCGGCGGTTGCCTGTGCAGCGCTTGTTGACCCTCACCGGCGTGGCTGGCATTGGCAAGAGCACGCTGGCCTTGGCCCTGGCCGAGCGGGTGTTGCCGCGTTATCGCGACGGCGTATGGTGGCTCGACATGGCCGCTGTGCAAGCGCCGAGCGAACTGCTCGGCAGCCTGGCCAGGGTGTTGCAGTTGCATTCGACGCCCGCCAGCCTCCACGAACTGGGCCGGCGCCTGGCCTCGCGCCGCTTGTTGCTGGTACTCGACGGCGCCGACCTGCTGCTGGGCGCGTGTCGACAGCTGCTGCGTGCGCTGCGCGAGACGGCGCCTGGCATCAGCGTGCTGATCACCAGTCGCGAAGCCTTGCTGGCCCCTGGCGAGTGGGTGGTACGCGTGCCTGGGCTGGCGGTGCCGTCGCCGTCGGCCAATGTCGAACAGGCGATGGCCTGTCCTGCGGTGCAGCTGTTCGTTGCCCGTGCGCGTGCCAATCAGCAGGGGTTTAATTTGCGGGCCCAGGATTTGGCGCCGCTGCGCGACCTGTGTCGACGCCTGGACGGCCTGCCGTTGGCCCTGGAATTGGCGGCCGCCCAGGTGGATGCGTTGGGCATCGGCGGTGTGCAGATGCAGGTACGCACCGGCTTGCAAGCGCTGGCCCGAGGGCGGCGCACGGCGGTGGAACGCCATCGATCACTCACCGCGGCCCTGGATTGGAGCTACGAGCGCCTGAGCCTGCCGCAGTGTTGGCTGTTTCTGCAACTGAGCCTGTTCAAGATGGCGGTCACCTTACCCACCCTGAATGACCTGGTGACCGGTACCGAGCTTGAACATGCCGACCTGTCTTACCTGCTGGCACGCCTGGTCAACGTCTCGTTGCTGAGCGTCGAGCCCGGCCTGGGCCCGCCACGCTATCGCCTGCTTAGCTGTGTGCGCAGCTACGCGTTGGGGCAACTGCGCGACCCGCGCCAGGTCCAGCGTTTGCAGCAAGGCTACGCGCCTTGCCTGGGCGCGTTCTCAGGCCGGCCGTTTGTGCTGCAACTCGTCGAGCAGGCAGCGCACGCGCAGTAGATCCTGGGTGGCGAAGCCTTCACTGAAGCGTGCATGGATTGAACCGAGCAAGTCCCTGGCGACCTGAATACGCCCTTGTTGTTGCCACAGTTGCGCCAGGGACGCGCCGCAGCGCAGCTCCCAGGCCAGGGCACCTTGCTGGTGCGCCAGGCCCAGCGCTTCCAGCAGCAGGGCTTCGGCGGCTTGCTCATCCTCAAGCTGCAAGGCGTACACCCGCAGAATCTCCGGGGCGCACCAGCCCGCCGCACCACTGCGCGCGCGCTCCAGGGTGGGCGCATCCACCGCATGGGTGCCGAAGGTGATCAAGGTGTCTTGGATCAGGCCCAGGCCTTGCCAATCCGGGTGGGCAAGAATACCGGCGTAATGCCCGGCCCAGGTCTGGAACAACTGCACCGAATGCTGGTGCGACTGCTCCAGCAGCAGCCGTTGCAGGGCTTGGGCGTCGTCTTCGGCGCCGTTGTAGCGGGCGATCACCACCCCAGCCAGGGCCAGGGTGTAGCAGATCGAAGTGCCGTGGTTGATCTGCAGGGCCAACTCCAGTGCCTGGCTGGCGGTGCGCCAGGCGCGCTCGGGGAAGCCCTGCAACCACAGGATTCGCGCCAGCACGGTCAAGGAGGCGACGCTCTGGTCGTATTGCACGCCAACCCCGAGGGCAAAGCGGTTCACGTGACCGCTTTGGGCCATACGCTGCAGCACCTGCTCGGCGTGGTGCCGCGCAAGGGCCTGGTTACCGGTGTAATGCTGGCCCAGCGCACGCAGCCGCTGCGCGCTCAGGTCCAGCAACGGCTCGGTGCGAGGGTCGAGGCGTTCGAACTGCACGCTCAGCTCCTGCGCTGGGCCATAGCGCCCGGCACACAGGTTCACTGCCATCAGCCCGGAGACCGCACGCAACTGGCCGGCACGGTCCTGGCGCGCCTCGGCCAGGCGCGCGGCCCCCTCGAATGCTGCAATGGTGCGAGGCGCAGCGCCCATGGCGTGATAGGAGAGGCTGCCCAGGGCCAATTGCAGTTGCAGGGTCAATTGCGTGCAAGGCGCGGTGACCTGATCGATCAGCGCCAGCGCCTGATCCACATAGCCGCCGTGCTCACGCAGCAACGACAGTTCTTGCCACAGTGGCATTGCACTCACTGTCAGGCGGATAGCCAGCAACTGCGCACCGCCATCGGCAAAGCCCCAATCAAGGGCGGCACGCACGTCTTCGCGCAGCGGTGCATAGCGGTCGATCCACGGCTGTGTGGCGATCAAGTCCCAGTCGCCCTGGGCCTGTTCCATCAGCGCCAGGCAGCGTGCGGCGTGGCGCTCTCGCGTGGCATGCAGCTCGCAGGCGTGGCTGAGCTTTTCCAGGGCGTAGGTGCGGGTGATGTCCAGCAGGCGATAGACCATCTCGTCATCGCTGGCCTCCACATTCAACAACGACTTGGCCACCAGTTGCGTAATGGAGCCCAGCACTTCGGCGGGGGCCATCTGTTCACCTGCTATCACTGCCGCTGCGCTGACCAGGCTGAAGCCGCCACGAAAAACCGCCAGGCGGCGCAGGCAGATTTGTTCGCACTCGGTGAGCAGGTCAAAGCTCCAGTCGAGCGTGGCGCGCAGGGTCTGCTGGCGGGGCAGGGCACTGCGTCGCCCACGGGTCAGCAGGCGAAAGTTGTCCTCCATCTGCACCAGCAGGCCCGGCAAGCCAAACCGTTCGATTTGCGCGGCCACCAGTTCGATCGCCAGGGGAATGCCGTCCAGGCGCTGGCAGATATCAATCGCCAGGGGCAATTGAGCTTCGCTGAGTGCGAAGCTCTCCTGGTGGGACATGGCGCGCTCGATCAGCAATTGCATGGCCGGGTAACCCAGGGCCTGGGCACGGTTGCCGGTGGCGGGTGGGCAGGCCAGCGGTTCAAGGCGCTGCACATACTCACCTTCGGCGCGCAGGGCTTCGCGGCTGGTGGTGAGGAGGTGCAGGTGCGGTGCATGACGCAGCAGGGTTTCGCTGATCAGGGCGATGTCGTCGAGCAGGTGCTCGCAGTTGTCGACCACCAGCAGCATCTGGCGTGCCTGCAGGCTGCGGGCGAGGCTGGCCAGGGTCGTATTCTCACCCGGTGCCAGGCCGAGCAGGGCGGCCAGGTTGGGCAGGATCATGGACGCGGTACTGAGCGGCGCCAGGTCCAGCAGGTGAATACCGTCGCGGTAATGCCCGATCAGCAGTTCGGCGACGCGCAAGGCCACGGTGGTCTTGCCGATGCCACCGGCGCCGGTCAGGGTGATGAAGCGTTGCTGCGGCAGTTGTTGGACCAGGGCGTCGATCAGCGCTTGGCGGCCGATCATGCGCGTGCGGCGCAGGGGCAGGTTATGGCTGGGGCGTTGGGGCGCACCGTCGGTGGGCAGCGTCATGGGTTCGATGCTCAGTGGCGCAACAAAACTGTAGCCGCGCTGGGCGACCGTGACGATATAGCGCTGCCCGGCCTGGCCATCGCCCAGCGCCTTGCGCAACGCGGCCATGTGCACCCGCAGGTTGCCGTCTTCCACCACGCTTTTGGGCCAGACCCTTGCGATCAGCTCCTGCTTGCTCACCACATTGCCGGCGTGCTCCAGCAGGATCAGCAGGATGTCCACCGCCCGCCGCCCCAGGCGCAGCGGGCGGCCGGCCTCCAGCACCAGGCGCTGGCGCGGGTGGATGCGGTAGGGGCCGAAATGCACGGCCTGGTCGCTCAAGTCATTCATGGCTGCCCAGGTTCTGGAGGAAGGGAGCGGCCAGCATATTCCAGGTACGTGCAGACCACTAGGCAGCGATCACATCAGGTTTGCTGCGCGAGTGGTGGTTTCGCCAGGTCATCGGGTTAACGCCTTCGCTGCGGGTGAACATATGGCAAAAGTGCGCCTGGTCGCAAAAGCCACATTCCAGGCTGATCTGGGTGAGGCTCAGGGACGAGCCGGTGATCAATTCCTTGGCGCGCTGGATGCGTTGCTGGCGAATCCATTCCTGGGGCGACAGCCCGGTGGTGCACTTGAAGGCGCGGGAAAAGTGGCTGCGCGACAAGGCGCAGGCCTGGGCCAGGTCGGCGATCGCCAGGCTTTCGCCGAGGTTGGCGAGGATCAGTTGCTTGGCGATGCGCTCACGCCGGGGGCACAGGCCACCGGTGGCAGGCAACCGGGGGGCATATTGCTCGAGTCGGGCCATGACAAATATCCGCAGTCGATGGGAACGTTCCCGGTGGATGGGTGCAGTGTAGACGCGCTTCATCTTGTGGCCGGGCCGCCTGGCTGACGAGTTAATCGTTGTTAATTTCGCCAGGTTGGGTGCTGGAAAAGACAGCACAGCTATGCAATCCCAGGCGTGCGGTGCATGCTTCCCTGGCCCCCTGGAAAACGTTTGGATAGCGCCCATGAACCGCAACGATCTGCGCCGCGTCGATATGAACCTGCTGGTGATTTTCGAAGCCTTGATGTTCGAGAAAAACCTGACCCGAGTCGCCGAAAAACTGTTTATTGGCCAACCGGCCGTGAGCGCCGCATTGGGCCGCTTGCGTGATCTGTTCGACGACCCGTTGCTGCTGCGCAACGGCCGCGCCATGGAACCCACGGCGCGTGCACTGGCGATACTCAAGGAGCTGCAACCGGCCATGGACACCATCTCGGGCGCCGTCAGCCGCGCCAAGGATTTCGACCCCTCCACCAGCTGCGCGGTGTTTCGCATCGGTTTGTCCGATGATGCGGAGTTCGGGCTGTTTCCGTCGTTACTCAGCCGCCTGCGCGATGAAGCGCCGGGCATTATCGTAGTGGTGCGCCGGGCCAATTACCTGTTGATGCCCTCGTTGCTGGCCAGTGGTGAAATCTCGGTGGGGGTCAGCTACACCACCGATCTGCCGGCCAATGCCAAGCGCAAGAAACTGCGGGATATTCCCTGCAAGGTCCTGCGCGGTGATGACGGCGAGGCGCCGCTGACCCTGGATGATTACTGCGCCCGGCCCCATGCCATGGTGTCGTTCTCCGGCGACCTGAGCGGCAATATCGACCTGGACCTGGCCCGCATCGGCCGCTCGCGCCGGGTGGTGCTGGCGGTGCCGCAGTTCAGTGGGTTAAGGGCGTTGCTGGCGGGCACGCAAATTATCGCGACCGTGCCCGATTACGCCGCGTGCGCGCTGACCGAAGGCACACGCCTGCGCGCCGAGGACCCGCCGTTTGCGATTGATGCAGCGGAGTTGTCGATGGTGTGGAGCGGGGTGCATGACAACGACCCGGCGGAGCGGTGGTTGAGGGGCCGGATTGCGGAGCATATGGCGCGGGAAGTGTGATGGGGCTGACTCCGCTCGGCCCCAATGTGGGAGCTGGCTTGCCTGCGATGACGGCCTGAAAGCCGACATCCATCTATCAGACACTCCGCGATCCAACTGTGGGAGCGGGCTTGCTCGCGAAGGCGGCCTGGCAGTCAACACAGTTGGATTGTGTACATATCCATTGCTGCGGTAACGGCCACCTAGGGTTCCGCCCTGACGGCGGGTCACTTTGGAAAAGAGCCCCAAAGTAACCAAAGGGCTCTTGCCCCACCACTCGGCACCTCGCTTGGGCTCGGTGTGCCCGTAATCCGTCAGTGCTTTGGGGGGCCGCCGCCACGCGCCATCCATGGCGCGGGGCGGCTAAACCGGCATCCCTGCCGGTTTACCCCCCAAATCCCTGTCGAATTCCGGCCAGCGTGGTTTAACGGGGCGCTTCAGATCAAAAGCAGATCAAGAGCAAGAGCAAGAGCGGCTCGCTTCGCATCGTAGTGACGTGGGAGCAAGCTGAAGGGTTCTCAATGCATCTTGCTATGGTCCATCTTGCTATGGTCCATGCCATCCAGCCCACGGGCTGTTGCCTTCACTTCGACAGCCTGCTTTTCACCCTTGGCATCTTGCACCGTCAGGGTCAGCGGCACCTGGTCGCCTTCCTTGATCTGGTCAGTCAGGCCCATCAGCATCACGTGGTAGCCGTTCGGGTCGAGCTTGACGGCTTTGCCCGCGGGCAGTACCACGGAGTCCACCGGGCCCATGCGCATGATGTCGTCCTTCATGCTCATTTCATGAATCTGCACGTCCTTGGCGACCGGCGAAGCGACGCTCAGCAGTTTGCTGTCGCTGTCGGCGGTGAGGGTCATGAAGGCGCCGCTGGACGGTTGGCCCGCGACGGAGGCGCGTACCCAGGCGTCGGTCACTTGTACTTGGGCGCTGGCGTGGGCGGCGAGGCCCAGCAGGGTGAGGCCGAGGGTAAGACGCTTGAGGTGTTGAACGGCAGTCATTAGCAGACCTCCATGACGGTGAGCAGGTCTTCTGCACACTCTTGAGCGGTAAGGGATGCCTGCAAGCCAAGGCGCAGGTTGCCACGGGTGTCGAACACGAAACTGGTGGCGGTGTGGGAGAGGGTGTAGGTGTCGCCGGCGGGGATCTTTTCATAAAAGATCCCGAACTCCTTGGCGGCCACGGCGATTTCTTCCGGGGTGCCGTAGAGCGCTTCGAAGCTGGGGTCGAAGGCCTTGACGTAGTTGTCGAGAATCTCGGGGGTGTCGCGCTCGGGGTCCAGGGTGATAAACACCACCTGCATGATCTTGCCATCGCGGCCCATCAGCTTCTTGGCCTGGGCGGCGCGCGCCAGGGCGGTCGGGCAGACGGCCGGGCACTGGGTGAAGCCGAAGAACACCACCGGCATCAGGCCGCGGTACGAGCTTAAGGTAACGGTTTCGCCGTCGGTGTTCTTGAGCTTGAAAGTGCGGCCCATGATCTTGTCACTGAGGTCCTTGCCGTACTTGAAGTTCAGCTTGGGGCTGTAGTCACAGCCGCTCAGCAGGCTGCCCAGGCCCAACAGGCCCATGCCGGTCAGCACTTTGCGGCGGGTGAATAACGTACTCATCAACTGTGCATCCTGTGAAACGCCTGCAAGGCAGTAGAGCTGCCCCACCAGGCTTTGAAAAGGAGTAACGAGAAGGGTGCAGAGTCTAGCAACCCTGGCCGGTGCGCGTAATCTGCGACGTTCTGCCACAGGGGCGCGTCGCATTTCGTCCTTTTGTGGCTTCGGTGGTAGAGTCGCCGCCATGAAATTGCGCCACTCTGACCGCTCACTGATCGCCTGGGCCCTGTACTTCTGCGTGCTGATGAACCTGTTCGCCTGCGGTTTGGGGCATGGCCAGATGATGGGCCAGCAGCTCAACGGCATCGGCGGGCTGTTCTGTTCGGTGGACGGCGGCCAGTCGCCCATTTCCGACAAAGGGTTGGCAAACCCATCTTCCAGCAACATCTCGAACTACTTTGCCTGCCCGGTGTGCAACGCGGTTACCGTCGCCCTGGTGTTCCTGATCGGCCTGGCCTGGCTGCTCGGCCTCACCCAAACCCCGCGTGCCACCCATGAACGGCGCAACAAGGCGCCTCCGCGCTATTCCTGGCCCTCGGCCAACCCCCGCGCTTCTCCCGCATCCTGACGTGTGCCTTGGGCTTCCTGTAACCAGGAGGCATTCTCTCGTCACGATGGTGAGTACGTTTTATGAACCCTCAATTGCCTGCCGGCGCCAGCCGCCTGGTCAGCAAGGCGTCGCGGCGCCTGCGTGCGCAGCCGGCGCTGCCTGATTACCCGAGCAATTCGCGCTGTTTCGTGCACCTGGATGCGCGCCTGCTGCCTCATTGGCATACCTTGTTCGACATCTGCCCCGCGCTGCTCAAGCTCGACCCACCGGAGGGCTTGAACCTGTTTCGCGCTTTCATGACCTGGGCCTATCGCAACCAGCCGCCGCTGGACTGGACCTACCACCTGAACGTATGCCGCTGGTTACTGGGTTCGGCGTACCGCACACAGATCGATGAGGAGCCGATAGAGGCCTTCATGGCCGCCGCGGCCGCGCGATGGGTGCTGACGGACGACAGCCCGGCGGCAGGCATTGTTCTGAGCTGGCGTGAGTGGACCCTGTTCGATTGGAAGGGCAGCCCTTCGATCGGTGCGCAGCAACCGGCATTGTCGCCTCCGGCCTGGGATTTCGCCTGGTGCCCGTTGGGTGCCCAAGGCACCTTCAGCGGCTGGCGGCCAGTGCCCTGAAGCGCCGCGCCCGGTAAGCCTCACGACACCCTCGGAAGCGCCGCACACGGCGCGGCGTGCGCGGCCCGCAGGCTGGCATCGAGCTGATGACTAGGCTCTAGGCTTCTCTGGTTTTCAGGTCATCAGCTATGTCTTCTTTGCATCACAACACGCCCACGCTGACGGTGGTCGACCCGCGAGGGTTGACCGTGCGCAGCGTGGCGTACCATCGCACTACCGCGCAGCAATCACCCAGCGCGCAGGTCACGCGGCAGGTGTTCGACGCTCGCGGCCTGTTGCAGCAACAGTGGGACCCCAGGTTGTTTGAGTTGCACGCTGGCGATGCCGACGTGCCGCCCAATCTGTCTCATCGTTATAGCTTGGGCGGGCAAGTGCTGAGCACCGACAGCGTGGATGCAGGCCGCCAGACGCGCTTGCTCGGCAGTGGCGGCCAGGTCGTGCAACAGTGGGACAGTCGCGGCACGCGTCAGCGGTTCGAATACGACCCGTTGCTACGCCCCGTGGCGGTATTCGAGCGCGCGCAGGAGGCGGCGGATGAACGCTGCGTGGAGCGCATGACCTACGCAGGCGTGACGTCCACGGAGGCTGCGCGCAATCGCTGTGGCCGCATGATTCGTCACGATGACCCGGCAGGCACGTTGCTCATTGAGCGCTACGATGTGCAAGGCAACATCACCGCGCAAACCCGGCGCCTGTGCAAGTCGCACACCGCGCCCGACTGGCCGCTGCCCGTGAGTGAACGGGATGCCCTGTTGCAAGCCCAAACCTTCACCACCACCTGGCAGTACGATGCACTGGGGCAGCGCCTGGAGCAGGTCGACGCATGTGGCAATCGCCAGCAATCCCAGTACGGTGTCGACGGCCTGTTGACTAAAAGCGAGATGCTGTTCAAAAGCGGAGCGCGCAAGACCCTGGTGGATCAACGCAGCGTCAATGCCTCGGCCCAGGTGTTGAGCGAGCGCTTGGGTAACGGCGTGGTCAGCGTTGCCGAATACTCGGATAACGATGGTCGTTTGACCCGCTTGAGCGCCTACCTGAAGGATTCGGCAGGCAAGCGCCTGCAAGACCTGTTCTACAGCTACGACCGGGTCGGCAATGTGTTGCGCATCCGCGATGCGGCGCAGCCGACCCGCTGGGCCAGCAACGTGCAGGTGGAGGCAGTAAGCGCATTCGAATACGACAGCCTGTCGCGATTGATCAAGGCCACCGGCCGTGAAAATGCGCGTAACACCGGCGCATCCGCACTGCCGGCGCGAGTCTCGTTCGGCGCCAAAGACGACAACCTCTGGGGCAACTACACCCGCCACTACACCTACGACTCGGCCGGTAACCTCACGCAGATGCGCCATGTGCCCAGCACCGGCAGCGGTTATACCCAACGCATGCAGGTGGGCGAACACAGTAATCACAGCGTGATTGCCCGCGAGGGCGCGAGGGCGCCGGGCCTGGGCAACGGCTTCGACCAGGGCGGCAATCTTGTGGCCCTGGCGCCTGGGCAGGCGTTGACCTGGAATGGGCGCAACCAGCTGGCTCGTGTCGCGCAGGTGGTGCGCGACAATGGCAAACATGACGATGAGGTTTATCTGTACGACGCAGCTGGCCAACGAATCCTCAAGCGCCGGGTGGCACAGGGCAAGACGCAGGCCCACACCCATGAAGTGCTTTATCTGCCCGGGCTGGAGTTGCATCGCCAGGGGGCGGACGGCGAATGGCTGAACGTGTTGCTCGCCCCAGGCGGGCGCCATTCGGTCAGAGGGTTGCAATGGGAACAGGGACGCCCCGAGGAAATGAGCGACGAGCAACTGCGCTTCAGTCTCGACGACCATTTGGGCAGCAGTACGCTGGAACTGGACGACAACGCCGGGTTGCTGAGCCAGGAGAGTTATTACCCGTTCGGCGCGACCGCCTGGTGGGCGGCAAAGAGTGCGCTGGAGGCAAACTATAAAACTCGCCGGTATTCGGGCAAGGAGCGCGACGCCAGCGGGTTGTATTACTACGGCTTCAGGTACTACGCGCCGTGGTTGTTACGGTGGATCAGCGCAGACCCGGCGGGTGATGTGGATGGGTTGAACCTGTATGCGATGGTGGGGAACAACCCTATGGGGTATGTGGACGATGACGGTTTGCAGCGCCGTTCGATGCTGGAGGTGGTGACGGTTCTGCTCCTGGTGTTATTGATCGGGCATGGGGTCGGTGTAGAGGTTGGATACAGGGTTGAGCTGGCTTACTTTGGGCTGATTGCAGGAGTGGTGGGTGTCGTCCTTTACGCGAATCAACGGCTAAGCACTACTGAAGTTCGGCGCAGAGCGTTTTATGAGCAATCGGCATTGGCCGGTGCGCAAGAGCTAGGCCGCCGACAGGGTGCTACCG
Organism: Pseudomonas salmasensis; assembly: GCF_014268375.2. NCBI lineage: Bacteria > Pseudomonadati > Pseudomonadota > Gammaproteobacteria > Pseudomonadales > Pseudomonadaceae > Pseudomonas > Pseudomonas salmasensis. Next base: position 881,529 of record NZ_CP077083.1, on the reverse strand, counting down.
AACAGGAAGTCAGCGAGTTGGCGGACTTTTTCCTGGAGCACCGACTGGCCACCGTCGACACTAAAAGCCTGTCCTACGGACTGACGCCTGCAGCGCGGGGCGGGCTCTATGGCTACATTGGGCCCACCGAGCGCAGGGAGCAGGCGGAAACGGCATCACGAACGGAGCGCAACCCCAGCTTTACGCTTGCCAGGTTGGGGTTTGTAGGGATAGAACTTCGCGCCCCGGCCCGCAAGGTGGGCGCCAGCCCGCTTCCACCGGCTGGGCTGACCCACACCGAAGTACAACCGCAAACCCGGGTCACGAGCTTGAGCCGCAGAGGCTCCGCCTCTGAAGAACCCGTCGCGCAACCCGTCAGCCCTGGGCCTTCTTCCGGTCTACAGCCTGAGCGCCTGGTGATTGACGTCGAACCTGTTCTGAATGAATTACGTGGCCCTGGAGGGGGAATTATCCGGAACGTGATCAACCGGCTGGAAGCCCGCACCCTGGATTTTCATACCGGCCATGCCATGGCGGGTGGGCAGAATGTCCGCAGTTTTGACTTGCCGGGCTATCGCGGTCAGCGCGGCCGTGGCGCCTATCGGGTGATGATCCAGCACGTCAGCGGGCTCAACTATCGGGCGGTCAGGGTGATGAACCCTCACCGCCGTTAATGTGCGCAGCGTCAGGCCGGCGCGTGAGTATCGTTCTCGTCCTCAGCGATGCTGTACCAGGCGCAGTAGGTCTGGCGCCGCGTGTCACCGTTGGCAGTGAGCACGCGCACCGGGCGCCCCAAGGCATCATGAAAGTGTTGCTCGCTGGGGCGCGAGGTGTTGAAGGCCGCATCGTCGATATAGCCGGCACGGTCGGCGAAGTAAGGGCGCCAGGTGCGTGCCAGGCAGCCCTGGTTGTCGTACTCCACACGGCCACTGATCCGCCAACGGTCAGTGGCCTCGATTGGCTCGGCGCCCGCGCTCAACACCCCGGTATCATCGACTGCAAAGGCCGGGCCCGGTCGCGCCTTTTCCTGGGTTTGCCGCACGCGGCCAAAGCCGTCGCTGAAGGCGAGGGCCACCTGGATCTGCGGGTTTTGCGACGCGCCTTGCCAACGGTCGGCCTGCAGCACCACGGCGTGCACCGGCACTTGCCTGGCCGCCTGAATCAGGCGCTTGAGGGTTTTATGATGGGCCAGCGCAGCGGCCAGGCTGTTGAGGCGTGCCAGCGCCGAGGCACGAATATGCCCGCTGGGCAGCAGGTAACCGTTGCTTACCCATTGCGCCTGGATGCGGGCGGGCGCAATGTGCCCCATCCAACTGAACACGTCGTAGAAGCACGCGCTTTGAGCGTTGAGCAAGGCCGTCTTCGGGTCGGCCAGCGCCTGCGCCGGGCTGGCATCGAGCGCGCGGGTGAAGGGCGTTGAGGCGTCATGGCCGACCGGCTTTCCTTGCTCCTCACCCTTGAGTCCGGTCGCCAGCAGCTGACCGTGGGCGTCGTAGTGCGCGTAGCGTTGTGTGCGCTGTGCGTCAGTCACCGTTATCGGCAGGCCGAGACGGTAGTCGTACCGCGCCTGGGTCGTGCAGCCGTCCGCCGATTGCACCTTGACGACGTACAGCCCATAGCGGTCGTACTCGGTCTGCGTGAACCCGTGGCTCAGGCTCGCCTGATGACGACGAGGGCGGTAGAACATTTCGGCCTGGCCATAACGGGTGTAACCCTGGCCGAGCGACCACAGCGTGAGGGTTTCATCCTGCCCAGGGTGCGGTGACAGGAACGCGGTCATGGGGCGATAGTGCTGTGCGCTCAGCGTGGCAGTGACAGCGTGGCCCTCATACACCTTTAGCGCCTGCTCATCGAGCTCGGCTGTCTCGACATAGGCGAGCAGCGCCTGAAAACTCGCGGTTCCAGCCGCCAAGGGTTCGGTGTGCTCCGCCAGGCAGTAATGTTGCATCGTCAGCCCGCCCAGTCGACGTTGGGCAGCTGTTCCCAGTGGATCGGCCGGGCCCTGTGCGATGAAGTGTTCATAGCTTATTTTCTCACTCGATAACGCTTCTTTGCTCAGCACCAGCAGGTTGCTGCGTTGCTGGTAGGGCAGGTGCAAGCGCCAGCGCTGCGCGGCGTCCAGGTGAATGAAGCTGGCGCGGGTTTCGTTGAGGTAATACGCCTGCTGCGCCGAGTCATGTGCGTCACGCCACCACTGCTGCTCGTGGGCCGGCCCCGGCGGTGGCGCGTCGGTGGCCGTCTTGCGACGGGCATAGTCGACCACCACGCTGTGCAAAAGGCCGGCGTAGCGGTCCCAGCGCAGATTGAGGACGTGCCGACAGCACGGGTCGTCCGGCTGGCGCTCGTAGCGACAGGTCAACGACTCCAGCAGCAACGGCAGCAGCACCGCCGGTTCGCCGGCCTTGGCCGACGGGTTTAGCTGGCGGATGAGATAGCGCTGTTGCTGCACCGAATACGGCACCGCCTGCTGTGGCGCATCGGCGGCGGCATACACCTCTTCACGCAGCAGGCTACCCGCCAACGCACGCTGCATCGCGCGCCGGGTGGAGGCACTGGGTGTGGCGATCAGCGTATCCTCCGTGCGCGCGGCCTCCAGCTGGCTCAGCAGGGTCGGCCCCAGCGCCGGCGCCTGCGGGTCGCCCGGGTAAAAAGCCTCCCGCGAGGGCTCAAGTGTGTGGAACCAGCGTTTGGTCAACACACCACGCGGTGCATTGACCGTAGGGGGTTGCTCGGTGTGCAACACCAGGCCAAAGCCGAGGAACTGGCGCTCCTCACGGTCATAGCAGGCTTGCCGGTAACGAAAATACTGGGTGGAACGGTTGCCGCTGACCAGGTCTTTTTGCTGTTGCCGCTTGACCACCGGGACCGGGAACGCAAGGCCATTGCCCGGGGGCATTCCCAGGCTTTGCCAGTGCTGTTTTTCGTCAAGCCATTCCTGGGCGCTGCTGCGGTAACTCAGTTGGGTGGTGGCCCCCCGGTTGTTGAGGGTGGCGGTTAGCAAATAGGGTTTGAGGCTGACAAAGTCATAGCGCCAATGCTGGGATGTCATGTGCGGTACGCTCAGGATCAGGCTGGAGCAGCCCAGGCCTTGAAGGTCGGCAAAGCTGACCTGGCACGTTGCGTCATGGCGCACGCCCTCGGGCCAACGCAGTGTCAGTGGCGCTGACGCTAACCCGCTGCCGGCGCGGTTCATGTAGATCTGCATGTGCTCAGGCGCCAGGTAAACCAGGTCCACCGCGCCAGAACCGTCCAGGTCGGCGAGGCGAATATGGGCGGCGTCGAAGCGGGCAGCGTCGAACGCCAGCGTGGCGAAGACAAACCCTTTGCCGAAGCGCCCACGACCGAGGTTGGGCCAGCACTTGATTTCGTTATGGCGAATACGCACCAGGTGTTGTTGGCCGCTGCCCAGGGGGTCGCAAAAGGCGACCAGTTCTGCGGGCGTATGGCTGAGGGTAGGCAGCCCCTCATCGTCGGGCGCATGGTGCACCTCCTGGCCCGGATCAAACCCGCCGTCCTGGCGCTGGGCATACAGGCGCACGCTGCGGTTGCCGATCAGGGCCAGGTCCAGGCGCCCGCTGCCCATCAGATCAGCCAGTTGGCCGAGGGGATGGAAAAACTCCTGGGGCATAGCTGCAAAAGGCACGAAGCCCGACCATCGGCGCTGCGAGTCGAGGCTGAAAAAACCGCTCAACCCCGGTTGCGCCACCACCCATTCCAGATGCCCATCGCCGTCAAGATCCGCCAGTGCCTGGCGCGTGGCTTGGGTGGAATCGGCGAGGGGGATGCGTGGCAACGCCTGCCATGGCCCATAGGCCAGCGCATTGCTGTCGGCCGGGCCGGGGGCCCTCAGCGGCTCGCGGTAGTACCAGCTTTTATCGGTGCGGTGCAGGATGCCGGGCAAACCGTCGCGGTGCAGGTCGACCAGCTGGTAATGCTGCCCGTCGTTGAGGCCCGCCATGGCGTCGAACGCCTGGTAGCGCGCGGCGTCCAGCGTCGGCACGAAGGCGCTGTAGGCCAGCTCCAGGGGCGGCCAGGCACTGGCGTTGCCTTGGGCGTCAAAGGCCTGGTTGTGCACGGCATTCAGGCAACTGCCGATGGCATGGCGGTCGGTGTACTCCAGCAACATGCGCCGCGTCAGCACCGGCTCGGCGCCCAGGCTCGGCTCGTCGGGGAAGTAATGAAACATCAGCACTTGCTGGCACAGCCGCTGGGTGCCGAGTTCAAAGCCGTAGGCATAACTGCTGAGCGGATCGTTGCGGGCCGGCCACGGGTGTTGTTCGGCGTAGGTGGGCACTTGGCTCAGGTCGGTGTGGCGTTCGCCATAATCGAGTAGCAGTTCAAAGTGCCATTGTTTGTCCGCCAGAGCAGCCGTGTTCCATAGCGCCAGCTGTTCCAGGGGCTTGCGGTTGCCGTAGCACACTCGCGCCAGATAGCGCTGGGCGCGATAGTCCCTGGCGGCGCCTGGCGGCTGGTCGTCGCGTTTGTAGTGGTAGTAGATCTGCTCACCCAGCGGGTTGAGGCTTTCCTGCAACAGCCATTGGGCAACACGTAGGCTGTCGTTCGGGTCTGCACAGCGTGCGCCTGCGGTTTTACCGAACAAGTGCACGCAGCCGTCGGCCCCCTGTACCAGCCAGAACCCGGCCTTGTCGCCGGGCGAGGACCAATGCTCGATGCGGTCCAGGCGCGCCTCTATCACCGGAAGGTAGCGCACCACCCGATGGGGTTCATCCAGGGCCAAGCCGTTGTAGTGGCCGCAGGTCATGGCCTGAATCGCACCCTGAGTGTCACGCTCAGGGATCATGTCGATGCCTTGGGGGCTGATGAAGCGGTCGTCATCGCCGTAGGCGGGCACACCTTTGCGGGTATCACGGCTGATGGCGCCTGCCGCCATCGCCCAGCCGAGGCCGAAGGGCCCGTTGCCCTGGGCACTGCGATAACCCAGGCTCAATGCAGGCGTGAAGCCCCGGCCGGGCGAAATCGGCAAGGGCACGTCCAGGCACGCTTCGCCCCGCGCGCCCACGGCGCCCCATTGTGCGCCGGGGCCTTGGATGGCGCCGCCGCCCTTGGGCAGTGCCGGAATCTTCGGTTCCAGGAGATCGAACGGTTGCGCGCTCATCGTTGACCTCCAGTGTTTTTAGCGGTGTAACGCAGATGCACGATGATATCGGTGAGGGATTCGAGCAGCGCGCTTTGCCGGGCGTGGTTGGGAAAGGTCAGTTGCCAGGTGGAAATGGCTCCGGTGTATTCGAACGGCAGGTATCGCTCGTCGCTGTCGAAGTTCAAGGTAAACAACCCGCTGTCGTTGAGCCCGCTGGACAGGGCGATTTGCTGTTTGGCGCGCAGGTCTTTTTTTACCGCAGCGTCGGTGTGTTTGGTCGCAGGGGCGAGGTGCGTGGTATTGGCGGTTTGGGTCAGGATGGCCTTGATGTCTTCATAGGGCCCCAGCGTGGCGGGCAGGGACACGCTGACGTGCTTGATGCGGCGCAGGTAATGGCCTGGGTAATCGTCGTCGAACAGCTTGAGGGTCAGTTCAAAGGTCAAGGTGCCGGTTTTTACCAGGTCGGCTTTAAGCGTGGCCCAGGGCATGTCGCGCGTGGCCACAGGGTCTTGGCTGTGCAGATGGCGCAACGACACAGTTTTAGTGATCTCCAGCAAACGCTCGTTGTGGGTGACGTAGGCGCTGCTCATGCTCAGTAGATTTTGCTTGAGCGCTTCGCCGGCACTCAAACCCCGGTACTGATGGGTCCACAGTTGGGTCTGAATGAAGTGCTTGTCCCACTGTGCGCGCTCCTCCTGCCAGCAAGCTTCGGCCGCCAGGCACAGCGACAGGGTGGAGTCATAGGCCTGGTAGTAGAAGGTCGACAGCTGGCCGTTGAGCCATTGATACAGCTGGGCGTTGGTGAAGCGTTTGCCGAGTTGGTCGTACAGGGTGCGTGCTTGGGTCAAGCTGGTCTGGGCCAGGCTCAATTGCAAGCGGGTATGGGTTTGCTGCTCGGTGTAAGCCTGCAGTTGGGCGTCGACCTGGGCCAGTTCAAGGCGTGCCTGCTCCAGTGAATGGGCCCACTCGGCGGCGCGCCGGGCAAACAGGTCGGTGCGGTCCAGATGGGCCGCGTTGGCGCGCTTTTCATTGGCAATGCCTTGGGACGCCGCGTGCAGGGCGTGAAAAGCGCCCTCGTAGCGTACGCCGCCGTTGGAGGTGCCAAAAATGTTCGGTATCAGCATGGCCAGGCCCGCGCCGGCTTGTGCCACGGCGGCGGCGGTGTCCCAGCGCGCACTGTCCTGGTACTCCTGGGTGGCCTGGGCTTCGGCCGGGCTGATGCCACGCTTGAGTTGCTGTTCAAAGAATGCGACGCGCGCTTGGACAATGCTGCGCCCGGCCAACAGCGCCTCTTTGTTCCTGGCATCGAACTGCACGGCCTGGGCCTGTTGCTCGACGGCCAGCCTGGCCAAGTCCCAGGCTTGCTGTTGCTGGGTTTCCAGGTACTGGGCCTGCTCCTTGCGTTCGAACAGCGACAACAAGGTCGTCCCCAGTTGGATCAAGTTGTCGACCGCCTGCAACGCGTGGCCCAGCAGCACCTGGAAGCGATAGTGCCCAGCCTGGGCGGTGCGCAGCGACGGGCGCAGGCTGGCGCCGACAGATCCTTGCTGGTACGCGGCGAGCAGCGTTTGCGGCGACAGCGTGGCGGCGTACAGCGGCAGGCTCAAGGGCTTGCCGGTCAGGTCCAGGTGATGGCGCAGGTTGTGCAGGCGAGATTCGATTTTGTCCCAGCGCAGCAGTAAATCAGGGCTCAGGGACCGACACAACCTTGAGGTGCCCGCCGGCACTGTCTTGCTGTCGAGCGTGGAAGGATTTTGCAGTTTGTCCAGGGTCGTGGTTGCCCAGGGATCGACCGGGTTGAGCGGCGGTCTTGGCCCGAGCAAGCCCTTGGCGCGGATGTACCACAACTTGGCGTCGGCCAGGCCGTCACGGGTCATTTGCCGATAGGCCGCGTCCCCGCGATTGAGCAGGATGTCGACGTACAACAGGTACAGCGCCTGACGAAAATGTACCGCACTGCTTTTTGCCAATGGGTGGGACAGGGACGAGGCGTGGTGCTGGTGTGGCGCACTGGTAAGCAGCGCAGGCAGGCGCCAGAATTCGGAGGGGTGTACGGGGTCGAACACGTAGCGTATCCACGTTTCGGCCTCGGCGTATTGCTGCTCCTGGTTCAGGCGTTGTGCCAACAGCCAGGGCAGGTAAAGAAACAACTCCCAGTAATAGGTGCCATGGGGGCCCTGGAAGTCCAGTGGACTGGGCTTTTTCTCGCCTGGCAATGGCGGCTCGCGCCAGGCATCCGGTGCCAAGGCAAACAGCTCATGCAAACCTGCGCCGGCGGTTTTTGCCAGTAGGCCGGCCACGCAGGTGTTGGTACGTATGGGCAGCCGTTTGTTTTCAGGCTTGTCGAGGGACTCGATAGTGGAACCGTTGAAGTCGATGAACTCTGCCGTGCCATAGGGCGGGGTAGGGAGGCGGCGGATAAACGGAGCCAGTGGAATGATGGGGGCGCTGTTATCGGGCGGCAGGGTGAAGGTCGCGGTTTTCAACGCGTAGCCCAGTATGATCGGGTCGGGGTAATGCACATCGCTTTCCAGCAGCAACACCCCGTGAATCAGCGTCAATGTGGAAGCCGGCGTTTTGGTGAGGTCCTCGTTATAGGGGTGCAAAGTTTTGGGGGAGAGTTCGATCTGCGCCTCAAACGTGTGCGTCTGGGACAGTTCAGTGAACGTATCGCGCAGGGTGCGCCGAGAGGCGTCTGCCAGGCCGACGAGTACCGTGTTATTGCGGTGGGGGCTTTCTGGTAATGCGCTATGTCCCTGTTTTGGATACATCAATACGGGTTTGTACAGGCGTTGTTTCTGTTGAACCTGGACCTTGTCCAGTAACAGATCGTAGGCGTGGTTGCTGGACTCAGCCTGGTTGTTGTAGAACGACAAAATAGCGGTGTAGGTCGCGTCCGGGGTGTTGAAAAAATAGTCGAAGGCTTCCTCGCTAATGCGTTTGTCGCGCAGATTGAATGTCGTGCTTTTGGGGTTCTCTTCATCTTTTTCAATCTGCGGCAGGGTAAAGGTCGCCGGCTGATTTTCTGCATTTTTTATAAATTGGGCATAGCTGACGCCGGTCTCATTGCACTTGAGGGTTAAGTCGATGCGCACGTTGGAGAAGGTTGCCAGCTTGGCGCCCTCCAGAAAAATCTCCGAGGTGGGGCCTAACGCCAGCGTCTCGTTTTCGGCAGGCCCGCTGCTGCTGAGTGTGATGGTCAAGTTGACCAGTGCATCTGCCTTGCTGAACCTGATGGTGCGGTGCGGCTCGAAGCGTTTTTCCAGGCGGGTGGTGACCTCCAGTACCGACGTCGTGCGGTTGAACCTGATATCGGTTTCGGCCGACAGGCTGCGAATGTACTGCTGGCTTTCTTCGTAGTTCCAGCCGTTGGTAGTCTTATGGGGCGTACCGTTGATCAGCGATTGGACTTTGACCTGGACCGTTTCGGGTGCCCTGAATTGAAACCTGGACCTGTTGTGGTGCCCGAACAGGGCCACGTAGCGCCCGGCCAGCTCCGACTCTTTATGCCAGGAGAACATCCGCCGAGTGCTGCCCAGGGTTTCAAGCCAATGGACGTTGAAGTGTTGATCCAGCCGTACCGCTTGAAAGAAATGCCGATGCAGGCCGTTGTGCGATGAAGCCGTTTGATGGTTCGGCTGTGCGCTCAGGCCCAGGAACAGTGACGGCGGTTGGCTTTTTGAATCGAGCACGGCGATGGACGCAGTGGCGCTCATCAGGTCTTCCGCGCTCAAATCGTCCAGACCCCGTGCCAGGCTGTATTCCTGTATGCAGGCCTGCGGCACGCTCCAACTGTCATCGAGTTTTTTATAGGAAAAGTACAAACGCAACTGTATGCAGGTGGTCTTTATCCGGGTTTCCAGCCGTTGCTGGTAGTCCTTCTCCGATTCAACATCGCCGCGCCCAATCGGGGTGATGTCCCTCGACGGCGACGTCGGGTTGATGCATTGGGCCCACACCACGAAGAGGCGCCCATTGAACACCACCGGACGAATCGTCTGTTCGGGGACGTTATCGTCAATCGACAGCGGGATGGTTTGCCAAGCGGACCAGGCTGCCGGGATGGCCGCGTCGCCCGAGGCCATCTTCAGCGTGCGCCAGTAATAGGTGTTTTCCGAACTGGACTTGCCGGTGAAGTAATAAGTGCTGCTGGCGAAGCTGTCTTTATCACCGTCGATATAGCCATTGAGGGTCTTGATGTTGGCAAGTGCTTCGAAGCGGCTGAGGTAACTGTGGACGGCTGTCTGCAGTGGCGCAGGCTCGATGCGAAACTGGTTGAGCTGGTTCTCCAGGTGCCTGAAATTGTCGCTTTTGTCATGGCGCAATGTGGGGCTCAGGTAGGTGGCCGGGTAGTGCTGGAGTTGTTGGTGGGCACGCCACAGTGAATAGGACAGCAACTGGTCTCGCCATTGGGTCTGCTGGTCAGCGCTCATGCCCTGTTCGTCGTAGCCAGGCTCCAGGCCCAGGTAAATGCCGGTGATGTACTGCTGCAGGCTGGCAATGGCGCTGGCGACACGGGTGGTGGGCACCGTATGGCTGACCTGAGGATCGAGCAGCCAATAGGTATACACATCGTCGGCGGTCTTGACGGTATCGGCCACTGCCGTGTCTTCAGGCAGCACGCTGTGGAGGTAGAACCCCAGCATCGCGTCGCGCAGGTGTTGGTTGAGGTGTTGGGTGAGGGTGTCAGACATGGTCATTCCTTGAACCGGGCGAAATACAACGGGGTTAGGGTGCTGTGGCGATTAATGCCGAGCCAACGTGTTGCCAGTCTTCATTCATCAAGGTGGCATGCAGGTCGGTAGCCTTGAGCAAGGCGCTGGCGGAGAGGCCGGTGAGCCTGACGGCTTCATGGCAACGCATGAGCCAGTCCAGGTCAGCCAGGGTCTTCACCTGTTTGGCAGACAGGTATTCAGCGAGCAGGTTGATTTCGTCGACATCCCACTTGAACAACGCGGCCAGTTGCGCGGTGCAAGCCCCATCGTCAGTCACGGTGGAGCCTTCAACGGAGGATGAATTGGCGCACTGCAAATAGGCGAGCACGCTGTCCTGGGCCAGCCCGTAGGTGTTGAGGCAATGGGCAAAGCGTTGCAGCAGGTACAGCGTGTTCAGCGTCAGCTTGAGCAGCGAGCTCGCCGTGTAGTCTGTGCTCAGCCAGTGCGGATGAAACACGAAGGCCTGCAAGGCCTCACGGCTCACCGCCAGCCCCAAGGAGACTTCGGCATCCGGCAGGCTCAGCAACACATTTTTGTGCAGCTCCGCGGTGGAGTCGGCCGTGGCCGTGCGGGCAATTTGCCGAACCACGAGTCTGCGCCATTGCAGGTACGTAGCCGGGTCGCCGGCAAGGTGCGCGGGGGCATTGAGCAGCGTGTCGATTTTTTCTTTCAGCGGCTGCATTTGTTGGTAGAACGCGCCCAGTTTCTTGGTCACTGCTTGTTTGGCGTCGTTGCGCAGAACCGTGTTGCGTTCGGCGTCCAGGCTCAGGGTCTGGGCTTCGATAAGCTGCACAACCCCATTGGGCAGTTCTTTGGGCGGCGCAGGCTTGAGCTGCGGTTGGCTGTGCAGCAGCCCTTGTACGATGAGGGCATGCCAGGCAATGGGCGCCGCCTTGGTATCGGCCTCGGGCTGGGGCAATGACAGGTCAGCGAGGTCTCCTTGCGCCAGCAGGCCATGCCGGGTCAGTTCGATCACCTCATCGAGTTGGGTGATGTACGTTTGCACGTGGGGCGGTGGGGATTGGGCATCCAATAGCAATTGGCGGCGAAGTTGATCAACCGTTTGCCCCGTGTCATTGAGCCAGCTGACCAGCCAGTCCATTTGCATCAGCACATCGAGCAGGTCGGCAGGGGCATTGACGCCCGAGCGACGCAGGCTCGGGTTGACCAGCTGGGCGGTGTAATCCTTACCGCCCAGCAGCGCCGCCACCTGGTAGCTGTCGAGCACTGACAGCCCGAACAACTGCGCGATCCGGGCTTGGCGATACAGCGCGCTATAAAACGTCAGTGTCGGGCAAGAGGCGGGGAGATGCAGGCGGGCCTGCTTGATCAGCCAGTGCAACGAGTCCGGGGTATCGCTCAGGTGCAGGCCGGCGCAGAGCGGGTGGCGCAGGGTTGTCGGGATTTCTTCTTTCAACGCCAGGGTCGGTCTGTCCAGCATCAATGCCTGGCCTGGGAACGGGCCGGGGTTGAACACCTCGTCGTACAGCGACAGGCGAGTGCCGGGTGCCCACACCGGTATCTCATCCAGCACGGCCGCAAAGGCTTGCAATGACAGGCCGTAACGACGCTCCAGATAGCGATAGACCCCCAGTGCCCGCAGGGTGTTGTCGTTGGCGGGGCGCGCCGGGTCACCCTCGTCTTCACGCCGTACGACGCTCGTTAACAGGGCGTCGAGTGCGTCAAAGGGCAACTGCGTCCAACGTTGCAGGCGGATCATTCGGTGCAGGCGCTGGTAACGTTCCCATGAGGTATTATGCAGGCGGGCGCCAGCCTGGTCCTGCGTAGCGATCGACAGGGGCGACTGGGCTGCGCCGGCCTCGGTGATCGGCCCGTTCACGTACGCAGCACCGTTGTGCAGGCGCAGCTTGGCCGGCGGCGGTGGCAGGGCGCTTGCCAAGACCTTGCCCGACAGCACCGGCACATACTTGCCACACGCTAATAGCGCTTCAGTTTGATCGGCGGTGAGTCCGGTTTGTTGTAACCAGTGGGACAACGCCTCAAGGGGCTGCTCCTGGGTACCATAGTGCTGGGTGAAAAAATCCTTTGCCTGTACGTCTCCCGTCTTCTCTATAAAGGGCTCCGTCAATAACACCTGCTGGGCAGGGCTCAGCCCGGACAGCAAACGTTGCGCTTCATAGGCTTCATGCCTGACCACGCCGTAAGTGTTCTGCGCACGCTGGCCGGTGGGCAGCTTGAGGCTGATGCGGTAACTGAGTTCGCCCAATTGTGGCTTGTCGCCGGATAACCCGAGCCAGCACTGGCGATGCGCGCGTTCGAACGGCAGCACGAAGGGGAAGCGTTGCTTGCCGAGCACCTCATCAAGGGAGCGGCCGCGGTATTCACGGCGGGTTTGTTTGAGGTGAGCGTCGATCTGGCGTGACAGGGTTTCGTTGATAATCGACAGTTGCGCAATCACAGCGCTGAGGCTGCGTTCGTCCAGGGGCAGTGTCTTGAGTTCGGGGCGGCGCTGGTCCAGGGTGATCTTGTTGTGTTTGCCTTTGCCGTTTTTTTCCAGCGCCTGGGCAAACAGGTATAGCGCCTTCAGGTAGGCGATCGGGGAGTCGATCGCGGCCATGGAAGAGGGCGAACACAGCAGGTGCCAGTCCTCTTTGAACAGGTGGGTATAGGTGGGGGAACGCGCGTCCATTGTGATGAATCTCCTGAAAGCCCCCGGCCACTGCCAAGGGCAATGGCACGCTAGCATGGGGCGCCACGCCGGCTCGGTCGGCCGGATCGCTGAGTGAGCGAGGAGAAATCATCGGTGCAAATCGATAGCGCGACAGGGCCTGTGGGTCACTGTCGCGCGAACTTTGCGGCGAGGAGGCAGCCGTTACGCCGCCAAAGGTTTTTTCGCCATGGCTTTTTTATGCGCGGCCTTCATCGCTTCCATCTCGGCCCCCAGCTCTTCGAGAAGCGCTTTACCCAGCAGCTTTTTAGCCTGGGGGAACATCTCGGTTTCTTCTTCTTCGATATGGTGCTCAAGCAGCTCCTTGACCACTTTGACGCGACCGGAAAACTCGGTGGACGATGGGTCGGTTTTCTTCAAGTCCGGCAGTACCAGCGCGTCGACCGTGCGGTGCTCTTCCTTGGCTTCGTGGTACATGATGTCCTGTTCCTTGCCCCCCGCTTTTCTGAACGCGGGGTAGAGGATTTCCTCTTCAAGCTGGGTGTGCAGGGTAATTTCCATTTCCAGTTTGGCCAGCAACTCGGTGCGCTTTTTCACACCGCGTTCAGTGGATTCGCTCAACTGGGTCAGCAGGGTCTTGACGCGTTCATGGTCGGCTTTGAGCAGGTCGATGGCATTCATAGGTAACCTCACGGAGGGTGTGCGGGCGTGTCGAAGTGCGCGCCTCGTGGGGAGGGGTGTTGCATCAGGCGTACCAACTTTATGTTTATAAAATTCTATTTAAAATCAGAAGGTTGGAGTTGTCTTGGGGCTAGGCTGTCGTGCAGCTTGCATGGTCGGGTTGCGTTGACATTGCACAACGCCCAACCGGTGGCTGACGCTCCAGCGCATCGGGGAAGCAGCCTGAAGCGTGGCCTGAAAATCTAATGGAACCCTTGGGGCATCTGCTGCACCTAACGCTTAGACTTCAGGAGGTGAATCATGCAAATTGAATATATCTGGATCGTATTGGCGGTGATTCTGCTGCTCTTGGAACTCTGGGCGATCAATATCGTATTGCGCAGCACGGGCGGATGGGAGACCAAGGGGTTGTGGGTGGTGGTGCTGGTGTTTGTGCCGCTGCTGGGGTTGCTTGCGTGGGCAATGTTCGGGCCCAAGCGTGAGATGGCGCAGCACCGTAAAAGCTGAAGCGGTGAGTGATAAAAAACAGGCGCCCATGGGGCGCCTGTTTTCATTGCGCTAAACCGATCAGCCGCCGACGGCCTTGGCAATCGCCTCATTGAACGCCGGTAGATCGTCCGGCGTGCGCGAGGTGATCAAGGTCCAGCCGTTGGCTTGGCATTCCTTGACCTCGGCATCCACCACGCTGGCAGCGCCGGCGTTTTCAAGATCGATGCGCACGCTTTTATAGGCGGTCAGGGTTTTGCCCTTGACCACGCCAGCGTCGATCAGGGTCCATGGCCCGTGGCAGATCGCCGCGATGGTCTTGCCGGCCTGCACGAATTCATTGATCAAGCGCAGAGCGGCAGTATCCTGGCGCAGGGTATCGGCATTGACCGTGCCGCCTGGGATGACCAGCGCATCAAAGTCGGCGCTGACCACATCCGACAGCTGTACATCGGATTCCACGGCCTGGTCTTTCTCCGTATCGCCGACAAACGTCTGGGTGATGCCGCCTTTGCTGGACGCGTGCGTCACGGTCGCGCCGTAGCCACGCAGCGTCTGCAGAGGCTTGAGCAGCTCGTCGCGCTCGATACCGGTGTTGGAGGTGATGACGAGGATGTGCTTGCCGTTGAGTTGTGAACTCATGGTCGAGTGTCTCCTTGGGTCATGGATCGATTAATGGGCGTATTTGGTTTGCAGTTCCTTGGCCATTTTCAGGTGGGCTTCAAGGGTGGGCAGGGTCTTGGTGGCGAAGGCTTTCAGCTCGGGATTGTCCGAGGAGGCCGCTTCTTTCTTGAACAGTTCGACGGTTTTTTCATGGGCCGCCACCTGGTTGTTGGCGTAGGCCTTGTCGAACGATTCATCGCGCATTTCCAGGATGGCTTTCTTCGCCTGGTCGGTAAGTGCGGCGTCATCGGGGACTTCGATATCGAGTTTTTTCGCCAGGGCCATCAGTTCCTGATTGGCCTTGGTGTGGTCGGTGACCATATGCTGGGCGAAGGTCTGTACGTCCGCCGAGCTGCTTTTTTCCAGGGCCAGCTTGCCCGCTTCCACCTCGGTGATACCGCCCTCGGCGGCGTTGTCGACAAAGTCGTTGGAGGTCGCCGCCATCGCGGTGGACATCGAGCCTGCGATCAGCATGAAGGTAAGGCCCATTGGTTTCATCAGTCGAGTTTTCATGGTGTCTCTCCTTGGAAATGGCGGGATGCCGTTACCTGACTGTTGAATGGAGAGGGGGGTAAAAGGTTTAAATTTTTTTGTGCTTTTTTGCCCAGTGGTGAGGGGGGGTAATTGACTTGAACCAATCCGGATTCGCAGGGTTCTGCTGCATAGGGCCGTCATCTCAGGGGCCCGCTATTGCCAGGAGGATTGCATTGTGACCGATCATAAGACCGCCGATAAAACCCCCGACCCCGTCAGCTCTGAAGACGTGCAAAAAGGTAATGCCGAGTCCACCCAAGGGCAAACGCTTGAACCTGCGAATCCCAAGACCGAAACCATCGACAAAGTCGTGACGCCGACCTCGATCAAGGAGATTGAACGGCAAACGGATGCAATCAATGAGAAGCTTAACAACGGGCGTTGAAGCTGCTGAGTTGACCGGTGGATTGTTCCCACGCTCCGCGTGGGAATACGGCCCAGGACGCTCTGCGTCCCTACGCGTGACGCGGAGCGACACAGGAGGCATTCCCACGCAGAGCGTGGGAACGATCAGATCAGATCCAAACAGCTCACGTCAGCGCAATAGTTGATGCGTTGCTTCGCGGCCCAGCGGTACTGGCACGGTCCGCCAGGTAACGCGCCGGCGGTTGGCCCATGGCCTTGCGGAACATGGTGATAAAGCCGCTGGCATTTTCATAGCCCAGGTCCAGTGCCACGCTCTGCACACTCTCGCCGTTGGCCAGGCGCTGGAGTGAAAGGATTACATGCAACTGGCGGCGCCAGCGACCGAAGCTCAGGCCGATCTCTTCCAGCAGCAGGCGGGTCATGCTGCGTTCGCTCATGCCGATGCGCACGGCCCATTCGCCCAGGGTGGATTTGTCGCCGGGGTTGGCCAATAAACTGTTGGCCAGCCGATGCAAGCGAGGGTCTTGGGGCATGGGCAAATGCAGGGCTTCGATGGGGGCCTGGGCCAACTCGTCGAGTAACGTCGCCACCAGCCGGCCCTGGGCGCCGTCTTCGTCGTAGAGCGGCGGAAAGCTGACCGCCTTGCCGACCAATTCGTGCAGCAATGGCGACACCGACAGCGTGCAACATTGCCGGGGCAGGGCGCTGGCGGCGTCCGGGTTGATCAACAGGCAGTACACATCCGCTTCGCCGGCACCGCGGGCCGCGTGGGTCACACCGCCGGGAATCCACAAGGCGCATTGCGGCGGCACGATCCAGATACCCGCCTCGATCACGCAATGCACCACGCCGCGCAGGGTGTAGATCAACTGCCCGTGTTGATGGTGGTGAGGGGTATGTTCCCAGCGTTCGGACGTACTCGAAGCGCCCACGGCCACTATCGAGCGAGGGATGGCGGCGGCGTCGCGAACCCGGCAGGGGTCGTACTGGTCGAGGCGGTGATGAACCATGGTGATAACTGCCTTGGCTGGATTGCGAAATATTCTGGCTATTCTGTGCAATGCTGTCCAGCGTCCTGCGCTCTATGATGAGAACCAATCTCATCCAAGGAGCTTTGCCATGCGACTCGACAGTTCAACTTTCCCCGTGGTGAAAATCTTTTTTGACGCGCCTAACGAGGGCGGGCCGGAAGACGCCTTCCTGACCTTCGAACGCCTGCTGGCCCGTGAGCAGCCCTTCTTGCTGCTGCACGAAAAAGCCGTGGATGAAAACAATCACGAACACGCCCACGACGAGCGCAAGCGCGCCTCTATCTGGATGAAGAAAAACAAAGCAGCCTTGCGCGCGTACGTCAAAGGCATGATCCAGGTGGAGCCCAGCGCCGCCAAGCGCCTGGCCCTCAAGCCTTTCGCCGTGACATTCGGCAAGGCCTGGGGCTACCCGCTGCTGGTGGTGGAGTCCAAGGACCGTGCCTGGGCGCTGGCCCAGGACGTGCTGGATGAGGAAGTGTCGGATGTGGCGCATTTCTAAGCCTGGCCAAAGCTCGACAGCGTCCACAATTGAACTACCTTGATTGACGAGCCTTCCCACTCGGTACTCAA
The DNA here is from genome assembly GCF_014268375.2 of Pseudomonas salmasensis. Lineage (NCBI taxonomy): Bacteria > Pseudomonadati > Pseudomonadota > Gammaproteobacteria > Pseudomonadales > Pseudomonadaceae > Pseudomonas > Pseudomonas salmasensis. The sequence goes on along the minus strand of NZ_CP077083.1, from coordinate 864,777 downwards.
GCATGCGCACTTTATGGACGCGGTATCTGGCGTTGCTGGAAAACGACCTGAGCACGCAGATTTTCGACAACGTCAAGAACCTGTTGGTCTGCGCGCTGTTGTTTGCGGCGGGGACCAACGCGTTGATGGGGCCGCACGAGTTGCTGATCGGTGTATTCGCGTCCAGCGTTGCGGGCTGGGGCTTGATTGTGTTGTCGACGCTGCTGATGTTGTTGAACGTCAGCGACGGCATTCGCCGCCTGGCCAAATTGCGTTATCACTTGGCGTTGCAACTGTTGTTGATCCTGATCTACGTGGTGGTTGCCGAGCGGGTGGTAGAGATTGTGTGGGTGTTGCGCGCTCAGTGACGTATCCTCCGCGCCTCGTTTACCACTGATTCAAACAAAGATGACAGGACAAGCTATGCAGGCGCTGCTGGAGTCGATCCTCGACGAAGTGCGCCCCTTGATCGGCCTCGGCAAAGTCGCCGATTACATCCCCGCGCTGGCCGACGTGCCCGCCCACCAACTCGGCATCGCGGTATACGGCAACGACGGCGCGGCTTACTGCGCCGGTGATGCCGACACGCTGTTTTCGGTGCAGAGTATTTCCAAGGTCTTCAGCCTGGTGCAGGCCATCGACCATGGCGGCGAAACCATCTGGGAACGCTTGGGCCATGAGCCCTCGGGGCAGCCATTCAATTCCATGGTGCAATTGGAGTTCGAGCGTGGACGCCCGCGCAATCCCTTTATCAATGCTGGCGCGCTGGTGATCTGCGACATCAACCAGTCACGCTTCGCCGTGCCGATTCTGTCGATGCGCGATTTTGTACGGCGCCTGTCGGGCAACCCGCAGATCCTGGTCAACAGCGTGGTGGCCGAATCGGAAGCCCAGCACGGTGCGCGCAATGCGGCCATGGCGTATCTGATGAAGTCGTTCGGCAACTTTCATAACGATGTGGACGCTGTGCTGCACAGCTACTTCAACTATTGCGCGCTGCAGATGAGCTGCCTGGATCTGGCCCGGGCGTTCAGCTTCCTGGCCAACGAAGGCGTGAGTGCCCACAGTGGCGAGCAGGTGCTGACGGCGCGCCAGACCAAGCAAGTGAACTCGATCATGGCCACCAGCGGGCTATACGACGAGGCGGGCAATTTTGCCTACCGCGTGGGCCTGCCGGGCAAGAGCGGGGTCGGCGGCGGGATCGTCGCGGTGGTGCCGGGGCAGTTCACGGTGTGCGTGTGGTCGCCGGAGCTGAACGCAGCGGGTAATTCGCTGGCGGGGATGAAGGCGTTGGAATTGTTGAGTGAGCGGATTGGGTGGTCGGTTTTTTGAGATCATTCCCACGGGCATGGGGACGAGCATCAGACTGAAGTCGAATCGGCGCTCAAAACCAAACTTCATCTCGTTCAGTCTAGGTTGTCATAAATTAGGCGGTCTCTTTCAAGAATTCAGTTTCGATGTCGCCGTTACTGGACGTGCGTTTGGCTGTCCATTTCTCAAAAGAGGGGGAGCCGTTAACGTAATCCGCTTCCCAACGCCACGAACCGCCACTGGTTTCAAACCAGAGCACGGTCTCGTCTCGACCATCTCCGTAAAGGTGATAGTGGCCACTGACGGGCTCCGATATGCTGGTAAGCAAATAATGAAATTCTCCACTGAAGGAACCTGCTGACTGATCGAACTTTTTAATAGTCAGACGGAATACGTTACTGGATCCGCCGTCGTAGTTTCCGGATAGAGAGTAGATCATGGGCAGTTCCTGATAAGTAGCGAGAGAGAAAGTGATACGCAGTCATACTGAGTGACAGTTCTCTTACGAGAACCTGTAGGAAATGACAGTTTTTTATAATGTTACTTCATAAGGATCGCCTTCCGGCTCCCTTTACTGAATGCTTGCGTGGCATATTTCAGTGTGTAGAGGCCGCTATTCGGTCGGTCCCACGCTCTGCGTGGTAATGCATGCAGTGACGCTCGGCGTCACCTCGCACAGCCTGACGCAGAGCGCCCGGGCATGCAGAGCTTGGGAACGGTCACTGTAGGAGCGAGCTTGCTCGCGAAAAACGCCCAGGCTCTGCGGTCTTCCAGGTTGCCCGCGTCATCGTTGACGATCTTCGCGAGCAAGCTCGCTCCTACAGTGGGTAAGGGCGCGGCGCGAGCATCAGGTCAAGTGGCCGGATGGGTGTCATCCAGTGCCTTGTCCACGAGCAACTGCACACCTTCGAGCATGCGGCAGATGCCCAGCGCTACGTTGCGTTGGGTGCCGTCGATTTCAAAGGCTAGATGGGTGGCGATGTCGGTGATGGAGGCTAGATCCTGGGACGCGTTGATCAGCAGGGTTTCGGTGCCCAGGCCGGAGCGCACATTGAAGAGTTGTTCTGGTGGGTTGGGGCTGTCTTTGATCACGGTGAAACTCCAAGGGATATGGAGCTGCCACGGTTCGCGGTCAAACGAATTAGGGTGGCAGCTATACGCGGGTTGACCGACCGGTCCCAAGGAGCCCGGCATACCCGGAGGTATCCCGCGTACAGCTGCCGCGACACGATACAGCAGGCGTAAAGAAAACGCCTGATTCGATGTGGCACAGGTGCAGTTGGGAGTCGGACGGTCAAATCCGGTCGCTGAATTGGCAGCGACGGCCCAGAGGTTAGTCAGTGAAGTTCCGAGCGACAACCTGAAACAGCTGTGGGAAACGTCCGAGACCATACCCCACTGTAGGAGCGAGCTTGCTCGCGAAAAACTTCCAGGCCCTGCGGTCACCCAGGTTGCCCGCGTCATCGTTGACGATCTTCGCGAGCAAGCTCGCTCCTACAGTGGGTAAGGGCGCGGCGCGAGCATCAGGTCAAGTGGCTGGATGGGTGTCATCCAGCGCCTTGTCCACGAGCAACTGCACACCTTCGAGCATGCGGCAGATGCCCAGCGCTACGTTGCGTTGGGTACCGTCGATTTCAAAGGCGAGGTGGGTGGCGATGTCGGTGATGGATGATAAGTCTTGAGAGGCATTGATCAGTAAGGTCTCCGTGCCGATGTCAGGCCGCACGGTGAAGAGCGTTTCTAGTGGGGTTGAGGTCTCTTTGATCATGTTGAAGGTCCTAAGATTGGTGGAGCTGCCAACATTCGCGGTCAAGCGAGGAGGGTGGCAGCTGTACGCGGGTTGACCGACCGGCAATCTAAGGAAATCCGGCATACCCGAAGGTATCCCGCGTACAGCCGCCGCGACACGATACCTCAGGCGTGAAAAAAACGCCTGAAATAGGTTTTGGCTGCAGCAGTCCTTAATTAATCGGACGGTCAAATCCGGCCGCTGAATTGGCAGCGACGGCCCAGAGGTTAGTCAGTGAAGTTCCGAGCGACAACCTGAAACAGCTGTGGGAAGCGTCCGAGACCATACCCCACTGTAGGAGCGAGCTTGCTCGCGAAAAACGCCCAGGCCCTGCGGTCATCCAGGTTGCCCGCGTTATCGTTGACGATCTTCGCGAGCAAGCTCGCTCCTACAGTGGATTAGTGGCGGGGCCTGTTGAGGCGCGGCACGATCATGCCTACCTCACGCTGATAACGCCGATACCGCTCACCAAACAGCGCCACCAAATCCCGTTCTTCGAAACGGGCGCCGATGAAGAGATACACCGACATCCCCAGCGCAAACACCAGATGCCCCACGGTCATAAGCGGCGTTGCCCAAAAGGCGATCAGGAAGCCCAGGTACAGCGGATGACGCACGACTTTGTAGAGCAGCGGCGTCCGGAATGTCAGGCCCGACGGTGGGGCGTTGCGCCAGCGATCAATGGCCTGTTTCAGCCCGAACAACTCGAAGTGACTGATCAAGAAAGTTGCCAGCACCACGATGCCCCAGCCCAGCCAGAAGAGGCCGCTCAGCAGTGCCTTGGCCCAGGCGGCGTCAACTTCCCAAACGGTGTGCGTAATAGGCCGCCACTGCCAGAACAGCAGCGCGAGCATCAGGCTGGAGAGCAACACATAGGTAGAACGCTCCACCGCTGCCAGGGCGAAGACTGCCATCCAGCGTTTGAAGCGCTTCCGCGCCATGGCGCTGTGCTGGACACCAAACACAATGATCAGTGACGTATTGATCATGAGTGCCAGTGCCCAGTCGACGCCCGCGCCGGAGTCGATGTGCTTGGGTACGACCACAGCCCCCACGAAGCCCATCATGTAAAGCAAGGTGAATAGGAAAACCAGGTAGCAGCAGGTGCTATAGACCAGGCCAGCCAAGCGTGCCGCGAAGTTGTTTGAAGTGGGTTGCCGTATCATGGACGATTCCTTTCGCACATGGTGAATGGGTGAGCCAATCGATGACTGGCTCGCTCAGACTAACGGCATTCACGGAGTCGGTAACCTGTTGGAATTGACAGTTGTAAGCGTGATTGGCGATTTAACCGACGTTCAACCGATCCAACAAGCTATACCAGGCCACGCCCGCCCCAATATAGAACCGCTGCAAGCCATGCAAGGGCAAACGCTGCAACGGCGTTATCGGGTAGGCGAAGTCTGCCGTGCTGTTGCACAGCCGCCCAGCCAATTGCTGGCCCAGGCTGGTACACAGCGCGATCCCGCGCCCATTGCAACCCAGCGCCAAGGTGAGCCCCGGCGCCGGTTCGTGGACATGGGGCATGAAGTCCCGAGTGATCGCGATGCGCCCGGCCCAGCGGTAGTCGAATTCCAATGGGCCCAGTTGCGGAAACAGCAGCGCCAGGGAGCGCTCCAGGTGGGCAAAATCGGCCGGCCCGGTGGGGTCGTTGAACAGGCCGCGGCCGCCCATCAGCAGGCGCCCATACGCGTCTTTGCGAAAATACAGCAGCAAGCGTTGCGCGGTGGACACGGTTTCCTGGCCCGGCAAGATGCTTTCGGCTGCGCGGCCGCTCAATGGCTTGGTGGCGACGATAAAACTGTTGGCCGCGAGGATGCTCTGGGCCATGCCTGGCCATAAGTGATCGCTGTAGCCATTGGTGGCCAGCACCACTTGGTCCGCCGTGACCTGGGCACCGCCGGCGGTCTGCAACTGCCAGGCCGAGCCCTCGCGCTGCAAACCTGTCACCGCACTTTGGCCATGAATGCGGGCGCCCGCCGCCAACGCCGCCGCCACCAACCCACGGGCATAGGCCAAGGGTTGAATCGCCCCGGCACGCCCATCCAGCCAGCCGCCGGCAAACGCCGAACTGCCCATGCGCGCTGCCACTGCGTGGGCGTCCAGGCGCTGTACCGGCACGCCGCGGCGGGCCCATTGTTCGGCCCGCGCATGCAGCCCGGCCACCGCCTTTTCACTGTACGACACCTGCATCCAACCCTTGCGCACCGGCGCGCAGTCGATGCCATGGCGCTCGATCAGCTTGAACACCAGGTCTGCCGAGTTCGACACCGTGGCGATCAATGCCTCGGCGCGTTCCGGCCCGTACTTTTGTACCAACTGCTCCGGGTCATACTTGAGCGTAGGGTTGACCTGCCCACCGTTGCGCCCCGAGGCGCCCCAACCTGGCTCATGGGCCTCCAGCACACACACGCGCACGCCGCGCTCGGCCAGGTGCAGCGCGGTCGACAAGCCGGTATAGCCGGCACCGACAATCGCTACGTCAACCTTCACCGATTCGCTCAGGGCCGGCGTTGACACCACTGACGGCGCAGTGGCTGACCACAACGACTTCATGACAGGCTCCGCGTGTTGCCCGTGGGGTGCAGCACGCGCCGCAGGAAGTCCTGGGTGCGCGCATGTTGCGGGTTGCCCAGTACCTGTTCGGCGGGGCCGCTTTCGACGATATAGCCGCCATGCAGGAAACACACACGGTCGGCCACTTCGCGGGCAAAGCCCATTTCGTGGGTGACCACAATCATGGTCATGCCTTCATCGGCCAGGGTACGCATCACCGCCAACACATCGCCGACCAGTTCCGGGTCGAGGGCTGAGGTAGGTTCGTCGAACAGCATGGCGTCGGGTTTCATTGCCAGGGCGCGGGCGATGGCCACGCGTTGCTGCTGGCCGCCGGAAAGCTGTTCCGGGTAAGCATCGGCCTTTGCACTCAGGCCGACTTTTTCCAGCAGCACCAGCGCTTCTTCGCGGGCTTGGCGGGGCGGTTCGCCTTTGACGTACACCGGGCCTTCCATCACGTTTTCCAGCACCGTGCGATGGGGGAACAGGTTGAAGCGCTGGAACACCATGCCCATGCGGCTGCGCAGAGCGTGTACGGTCTTGCTGCCACGCTGTACGGTTTCACCGAACACGTTGATATGCCCGCCGTCGTAGGCTTCCAAAGCGTTGATGCAGCGCAGCAGGGTGGATTTACCCGAGCCCGAGGGGCCGATCAGGCACACCACTTCGCCCTTGGCCACGTCGAGGTCGACGCCGTGCAGGACGCGGTGGTCACCGTAGTGTTTTTGCAGCTGGCGAATCTCGATCATGCTTTTTTCCTCCGGCCCAGGTACTGCTCCATGCGACGCAGGCCATACACCAGCGGCAGGCTCATCAACAGGTAGAGCAGGGCGACCAGGGTGTAGACGGTCATGTTCTGGAAGGTCGACGAGGCGATCAGTTGGCCCTGGCGGGTCATCTCGGCGACGGTGATGGTCGACACCAGCGAGGAGTCCTTGAGAATCATCACCAGGGTGTTACCGTAGGGCGGCAGGGCGATGCGAAACGCCTGGGGCAGAATCACCCGGCGCATCATCAGCCCGGTGCGCATCCCCAAGGCTTCGGCGGCTTCACGTTGGCCTTGTTCGACGGCGATGATGCCGGTGCGAAAGTTCTCGGCCTGGTACGCCGAGTAGGCGATGCCCATGCCGATCACCCCGGCATAAAACGCCGTGAGGTGAATGCCCATGTCCGGCAGCACGAAGTAGATGTAGAACAGCTGCACGATAATCGGCAGCCCCCGGATCACGTTGATGATGGTGCTGGCGGTCCAGGACAGCGCACGAATCGGCGACAGCTTGAGCAACGCCAGCACCAGGCCGATGGCGCTGCTGAGCAGAAACGACAGCACGGTGATCTGGATCGTCACCCAGGCGCCTTGCAGCAGGATCGGCAGGAAGTCCTGGGCGTTCTGCAGGAACTCAGCCAGGTTCATGGGCGCTCCTGGGCGTCCAGCCCCCATTTTTTGAGGATGCTTTCCAGCGTGCCGTCGGCCTTGATACTGGCGATGGCGGTGTTCAAGCGTTCGAGGGTCGCGGCATCGCCCTTACGCACCACCAGGCACACTTCGCCAACATTGGTGGGCTTGTAGTCAGGCGCCAGTTTCACGCCTTTGAACAGCTTCTGGCGGATCTGGTAGGCCACCACCGGCTGGTCACCCACGGCCGCCTTGATGCGGCCCAGGGACAGGTCGCGAACCATCTCGCCGATGGAGTCGTAGGTGCGGATTTCCTTGAAGATGCCCAGCTTGTTCAGTTGGTCGTAGAAGATCGTGCCGGCTTGCACGCCGACGACCTGGCCTTTGAGCGGCATGAGGTCAGGGTAGGCGGTATCGTCGTCGGCACTGACGATCAGCCCTTCACCATAGGCGTAAACCGGGGCACTGAAGTCGACCACCTGGGTGCGCTCCGGGGTCTTGAGCATGCCGGCGGAAATAAAGTCCAGCTTGCCGGACGTCAGGGATGGGATCAGCGCGGCAAAGTTGGTCTGCTCGATCTGGCTGCTGAACCCACCGGCCTTGCCGACGGCTTCGGCCACGTCGACCATCACGCCCTGGATGCTGTTGCTCTTGATATCGAGGAAGGTAAACGGTGAACCACTGGCGGTTGCACCGACTTTGTACGAGGGCGCACTGCCTGCGTGCGCGACGCTGATGCAGAGCGTGGCGCACAGGCCGAAGGCAAGGCGGCGAAACAAGGGCGAAAGACTGTTCATCGGGTTACTCCAGAAGAAAAACGGAAAGTCAGTACCGCAAGCGGCTGGCGATGAAACCGCAAGCTCTATGCCATTTCGAATCGGAAAAATCGTAAATGACTACATAAAGTTTTAAAAATGCACCTTTCGTATCGATATGCGATATTTAATGGTCATTAATGAGCTTTTAAGGTAGAAGTATCACCACGCCTGAGCCACCTGACCGCGAGTTCGCCATGCCCGAAGACCGCAACAGTTTGCACAACCAATCCCTGGAAAAAGGCCTGTCGGTACTCAAGGCTTTCAGCGCACAGCGCCGCAGCATGAGCCTTGCAGAGGTGGCAGAGGCCGCCGGCATGACCAAAAGCTCGGCTCAGCGCATGGTGTTTACCCTCGAAAGCCTGGGTTACCTTCGGAAACACTCGCGCACACGCCATTACCAACTCACCCCTCGGGTGTTGGAGTTGGGCTTCAGTTACCTGGATGCGCATTCGCTGATTGAAGTGGCCAACCCGTTCTTGTCCGAGTTGACCCGGTTGACCGGCGAGACGTCGTGCCTGACTGAGCCCGCAGGTTATGACATGACCTACATTGCGCGCTTTGTCAGCTCGGGGTTCGTGCCGGTGCATATGCCGATTGGCTCACGGGTACCGATGTACTGCACGGCGTCGGGGCGAGCGTATTTGAGTGCGTTGCCGCAAGAGGAGGCATTGGCCTTGATCGAGAACAGCCAGCGAGTGGCGCATACCAACCGCACGTTGACTGAGGTCGAGGCGATCATGGCGTCGTTGGAGCAGGTGAGGGCGCAGGGTTATGCGGTGAACACCCAGGAACTGTTCCTCGGCGACATGACCATTGGCGCGCCGGTGCTGGGCGCCAATGGCCGGCCCGTGGCCGCCGTGCATGTGGTGGCGCCGACCAGCCGCTGGAGCCAGGCGGACGCCGAGCGACAACTAGCGCCGGCGCTGTTGCAGTGCTCAAGGGCACTGAGTAATTCGGCGCGCAATCTGGAGTGAACCGAAGCTCCAGATACACCGCCGATTCATTGTGGGAGCTGGCTTGCCTGCGAAAGCGGTGGTTCAACTTACAACCGCCCTCGAGCAAGCGCTAATGGCTTTTTGTAGGAGCGAGCTTGCTCGCGAAGAACACAAAGACGCCGCGTTTATTCTGAAAGCGCGCGTTATCGTTGACGTTTTTCGCGAGCAAGCTCGCTCCTACAGGGGATTGGTGTCGGGCGCTGATTCCGTGGGTAATGCACGGCCAATGTGGGAGCTGGCTTGCCTGCGAAAGCGGTGGTTCAGTTGAAGAATCATTGACTGACACACCGCCTTCGCAGGCAAGCCCGCTCCCACATTTTGATCTTTATTGTTCTTTGAGTTGCAGGTGAGCCCAAACAAAAAATGCGCCCCTGGGGGCGCATTCTTTTGCTCGGTCAACTATCGCCTATCAGGCCATCGCATCCCAAGCCCGATCACCGTGCTCGTCTTTGATCCGAGTCGGCAAGCCCATCACATCCAGCGCCTTGAGGAACGGCTCAGCCGGCAGTTCCTCGACGTTGGCCATGTGCTTCACATCCCACTCGCCACGCGCCACCAGCAGCGCAGCGGCTACCGGTGGAACACCTGCGGTGTAGGAGATGCCCTGGCTGTCGGTCTCGGCATAGGCCTCTTCGTGATCAGCCACGTTGTAGATAAACATCTCACGCGGCTGGCCATTCTTGGTGCCTTTGACCAGGTCACCGATGCAGGTCTTGCCGGTGTAGCCCGGTGCGAGCGAAGACGGGTCGGGCAGCACGGCCTTGACCACTTTCAACGGCACCACTTCCAGGCCTTCGGCGGTCTTGACCGGCTGTTCGGAGAGCAGGCCGAGGTTTTTCAGCACGGTGAACACGTTGATGTAGTGTTCGCCGAAGCTCATCCAGAAACGCACGTTGGGCACGTCGAGGTTTTTCGACAGCGAGTGCACTTCATCGTGGCCGGTGAGGTAGAGGTTCTGCGAACCGACTACTGGCAGGTCGTCGGTGCGTTTGACTTCGAACATGGTGTTGCTGGTCCACTGGCTGTTCTGCCAGCTCCACACCTGCCCGGTGAATTCGCGGAAGTTGATTTCCGGATCGAAATTGGTGGCGAAGTATTTGCCATGGGAGCCGGCATTGACGTCGAGAATGTCGATCGAATCAATGCGGTCGAAATGCTCTTGCTGCGCCAGCGCGGCGTACGCGTTGACGACACCTGGGTCGAAGCCCACGCCAAGGATGGCGGTGATGTTCTTCTGTTTGCACTCTTGCAGGTGGTTCCACTCGTAGTTGCCGTACCACGGCGGGGTCTCGCAGACCTTGCCCGGCTCTTCGTGGATGGCGGTGTCGAGGTAAGCCACGCCCGTGTCGATGCAGGCACGCAGTACCGACATGTTGAGGAAGGCGGAGCCAACGTTGATGACGATCTGCGAATCGGTCTCGCGGATCAGGGCCTTGGTCGCTTCCACGTCCAGGGCGTTCAGCGCGAAGGCTTGGATATCGGCGGGAACCTTGAGGCTACCCTTGGCCTTGACGCTGTCGATGATGGCCTGGCATTTGGAGATGTTGCGCGACGCGATAGCAATACGACCGAGTTCGTCGTTGTGCTGCGCGCACTTGTGGGCCACCACCTTGGCGACACCTCCTGCACCAATGATAAGAACGTTCTTTTTCAATTGCTTTATCTCTCCTTTATCCGCCAGCTCAGGACAGGCTGGACAGGTAGTCGTCGTAACCAAATTCACGAACCACCTCGACTGTACCGTCGAGTTGTTTCACTACGATGGACGGCATTTTCAGGCCGTTGAACCAGTTTTTCTTGACCATGGTGTAGCCTGCGGTGTCGATGAACGACAGCCGATCGCCGATGGCCAGCGGACGATCAAATTGATACTCGCCGAAGATGTCCCCGGCCAGGCAGGATTTGCCGCACACCATGTAGGTGTGTTCACCCTCGCTCGGCGCCAGCTTGGCGTTGAGGCGGTAGATCAGCAGGTCCAGCAGGTGGGCTTCGATGGAGCTGTCTACCACGGCGAGATTCTTGCCGTTGTAGAGGGTGTCGAGCACGGTGACTTCCAGGGAGGCGCTGTTGGTGATCGCCGCTTCGCCGGGTTCCAGGTAGACCTGCACGCCGTACTTCTCGGAGAACTCTTTGAGCCGCGCGCAGAACGCGTCCAGTGCATAGCCTTCACCGGTGAAATGGATGCCGCCGCCGAGGCTGACCCACTTGACCTTGTGCAGCAGCGCACCGAAGCGTTCCTCGATGGTGCCGAGCATCTTGTCGAACAGGCTGAAGTCGCCGTTCTCGCAGTTGTTGTGGAACATGAAACCGGAGATCTGGTCGATCACGCTATCGATCTTCACCGGGTCCCACTCGCCCAGGCGGCTGAACGGGCGCGCCGGGTCGGCCAGCAGGTAGTCAGAGCTGCTCACCTGCGGGTTCACACGCAGGCCGCGGGTCTTGCCTTCGCTGCGTTCGGCAAAACGCTGCAGCTGGCTGATGGAGTTGAAGATGATCTTGTCGCAGTTCTCCAGCATCTCTTCGATTTCATCGTCGGCCCAGGCCACGCTGTAGGCGTGCGCTTCACCTTCGAACTTCTGGCGACCAAGCTTCAACTCATACAGCGACGACGAGGTGGTGCCGTCCATGTATTGCTGCATCAAGTCGAACACCGACCAGGTGGCAAAGCACTTGAGCGCCAGCAGAGCCTTGGCGCCGGACTGTTCGCGCACGTAGGCAATCTTCTGCATGTTGACCAGAAGCTTCTGTTTATCGATGAGGTAGTACGGCGTTTTGATCATTTTTGAGAGCCTGCGGCGGTGCCTGCCAAAAAAGGACACGCATTGTGCCCGCACTTGGAACAGATCGAAAGGTTAGCCGGCGGATTTTGCGCGCCACGTTAAGCATAGGGCGTAAGTATGACCGTTCATAAGAATCACCCCGCCCAAACTGTGGGAGCGCTCGAGCCTAAGCGAGGCCGCGATGACGGCCGCCCTGGCAACACAAACCCCACAGTAGCGCCGCCAATATCATGCCCACCTAAACATGAGTAAATCTTGTGATGATCTAGAACAAAATGAGTTTGTCTCAAGACACCCCTGTGCCGACAATGACCGCCATCAATCACACCATCGGAGTTGTAAGTCATGGCAGTCGCTCATTCCCTCGGGTTTCCACGCATTGGACGCGATCGTGAACTGAAAAAAGCGCAGGAAGCGTTCTGGAAGGGTGAGCTCGACGAAGCCGGCCTGCGCGCCGTTGGCCGTGATTTGCGCAGCACCCACTGGGCGCTGCAACAGCAAGCCGGCATCGAACTGCTGCCGGTGGGTGATTTTGCCTGGTACGACCAGGTGCTGACCCACTCGTTAATGTTCGGTGTGGTCCCCGAGCGGTTCCGCCCGGCCGATGGCCAGGCCACTCTGCATACCTTGTTCGCCATGGCCCGTGGCGTCAGTGACAGCTGCTGCGGCGGTGCCCATGCCCAGGAGATGACCAAGTGGTTCGATACCAACTATCACTATCTGGTGCCGGAGTTCAGCGTCGATCAGCAATTCCACCTGGCGTGGGACCAACTGTTCGAAGAGGTCCAAGAAGCCCTCGACCTGGGGCACCGCGTCAAGCCCGTGGTGATCGGCCCGCTGACCTACTTGTGGCTGGGCAAGGCCAAGGGCGCTGACTTCGACAAGCTCGACCTGCTCGAGCGACTGCTGCCGCTGTATGGCCAGATCTTCCAGCGCCTGGCCGAATTGGGCGTGGAGTGGGTGCAGATCGACGAGCCGATCCTGGCGCTTGATCTGCCCCAGGAGTGGAAGAACGCTTTTGAGCGCGCCTATAACCTGATCCAGCGCGACCCGCTGAAAAAATTGGTGGCCACTTACTTCGGCGGCCTGGAAGAAAACCTCGGCCTGGCCGCCAACCTGCCGGTGGATGGCCTGCATATCGACCTGGTGCGTGCGCCGGACCAGTACCCGACCATCCTCGACCGCCTGCCAGCATATAAGGTGTTGTCCCTGGGCGTGGTCAACGGCCGAAACGTGTGGCGCTGCGACCTGGAAAAAGCCCTGGCCACCTTGCAGCATGCCCATGAGAAGTTGGGCGATCGCCTGTGGGTCGCACCGTCCTGCTCGCTGCTGCACAGCCCGGTAGATCTTGAGCGGGAAGACCAGTTGGATGCCGAACTGAAAAGCTGGCTGGCCTTCGCCGTGCAGAAGTGCGCGGAAGTGGCGCTACTGGCCAAGGCGGTTGACCAGCCCTCAGCACCTGACGTACTCGCCGCCCTGGCCGAAAGCCGCGCCGTGCAGGTGGCTCGTGCTGCATCGTCACGTATCCATAAACCCGCTGTTCAGGCCCGTGTCGCCGCCATTACTGCCCAGGACAGCCAGCGTCAGTCGCCGTTTGCCCAGCGCATCGAAAAACAGCGGGCCGGGCTTAACCTGCCGTTGTTTCCAACCACCACCATCGGCTCGTTCCCGCAGACCGCGTCGATCCGCCTGGCGCGCCAGTCGTATAAGGCTGGCAAGTTGAGCGAAGCCGAATACATCGAAGCCATGCACAGTGAGATCAAGCATGCGGTTGAGGTGCAGGAAAACCTCGGTCTGGACGTGTTGGTGCACGGTGAAGCCGAGCGTAACGACATGGTCGAGTACTTCGCCGAACAATTGGATGGCTACGTGTTTACCCGTTTCGGTTGGGTGCAGAGTTACGGTTCGCGCTGCGTGAAACCCGCAGTGATTGTCGGTGACCTGAGCCGTCCCAAAGCCATGACCGTGGAGTGGATTCGCTATGCCCAAGGCCTCACCGACAAGGTGATGAAGGGCATGCTCACAGGCCCGGTGACCATGCTGATGTGGTCATTCCCACGGGAAGACCTGAGCCGCGAAATGCAGGCCCGGCAACTGGCCCTGGCGATTCGTGACGAAGTGGTGGACCTGGAAGCGGCCGGCATCAAGATCGTGCAGATCGACGAAGCGGCCTTTCGTGAAGGCTTGCCATTGCGCCAGGCGCAGTGGCAGCACTACCTGGACTGGGCCACCGAAGTGTTCCGCCTGTGCGCCAGTGGCGTGGGCGATGAAACCCAGATCCACACCCACATGTGCTACAGCGAATTCAACGATGTGATCGAGTCCATCGCCGCCATGGATGCCGACGTGATCACCATCGAGACTTCACGCTCGGACATGGAACTGCTCGACGCGTTCGAAGCTTTCGCCTACCCGAATGAGATCGGCCCGGGGGTCTACGACATCCACTCGCCACGGGTGCCGGATGCCTCGGAAATGGCCCACTTGCTGCGCAAGGCCGCCAAGCGGATTCCGGCGGAGCGCTTATGGGTGAACCCCGATTGCGGCTTGAAGACGCGAGGCTGGCCGGAAACCGAGGCGGCGCTCATCCACATGGTCACCGCCGCTCGCCAACTGCGTGCCGAGTCAACCTGTAGGAGCGAGCTTGCTCGCGAAAAAACGTCAACAATTACGCGTAGCTTCTGAATGAACGCGGCGCCTGTGAGTTTTTCGCGAGCAAGCTCGCTCCTACAAGGGAAGGGGGCAATATTCGCCCCCCTGCATCAGCTCAGAGGTATTTGAGCCATGCCAGGTCGCGCCGCCGGGCTTTCAGGCCGGCGAACCAGCGCACCGGCAAGTACAGGGCAATCGGCAACAGCAGCGCTGCCAGCCACACCGCACCGATACCGTCGAAGCCAAAGTAATTGCCATGGTTGAGGCCAAGCAACGCAACGCAGGCGACATAGAGGATTTTCAACACATAGAGGTGCAACAGATAAAAGAACATCGGCGCCGCGCCGAACACTGCCAGCACGCCGATCCAGCGCTTATGCCCGGCGCGTTCAAATGCCAGCAGCAACAGCATGCCAATTCCCAGAGTCAACGCCAGGAACAACAGCGAAGGCGGGTACTTGGTAATGTTGAAGAAGCTCATCAGCGTCAGCACGCCGCTGTCATACACCTGCCAAGGCTGCTCGCCGTAGCCATTGAGCGCGCGCAGCAGCCCAAAGCCCACCAACGCACCCACCCCCGCGACCAGTAAATAACGCTGACGCACAGCCGGCAGCGTGGCATTGGCAAACCATGGCCCGAGGCCGTAACCCAGGGCAATCACACCGATCCATGGCAGCACCGGATAGGTGGTGCGCAGGCGCAGGTTGTCAGACACTTCAATCCAGTTGCGTTCATGCAAGATCGTCCACGGCACATGCCACATCGAACCCGCTGCAAAGTGCAGCCCATCCAACAGGTTGTGCCCGGCGATAATCACCAGCGCCAAGCCGATCAGCCAGGCACGCGGCAGCCAGACCAGCGCGGCAAGGGCGATCATGCTGATGCCGATGGCCCAGATCACTTGCATATAGATCACGCTGGGCGGCAGTTGGAAGGTCCACGCGAAGTTGACCAGAGTGAACTCCAGCACCACCAGGAACAGCCCGCGCTTGAACAAGAATGCCGACACGTCACGACGGCCCTGATATTTTTGGCCGTACAGCCAGGCCGACAATCCGGTGAGCAGCACAAACACCGGCGCGCATAAGTGGGCCAGGGTGCGGCTGAAAAACAACGCAGGCTCGGTGCTGTCTATGCTCATCGGGTCGCTGACCTGGCGGTGCAGCAAGAAGGTTTCACGCACGTGGTCCAGCAACATAAACAGGATCACCAAGCCGCGCAGGGCGTCGATGGACAACAGGCGTTTGCGTAAAGTCATAGCGTCAGTCATAAGGTGAGGATCACACGCAGGCAAAATATTGACGTTATTCTATAACATTAAGCGAGGTAAGCATGACCCCTCAATCGGCCGAAGCCGTAATCGCGTTCTGGAAACAGGCGGGGCCCAAGCGTTGGTTCGCCAAGGACGAGGCGTTCGATGCGGCCTTTCGCGACCGCTTCCACGCCACCCATATGCAGGCGGCGCGGCGTGAACTCGAAGACTGGTTGACCACGGCGGATGGCGCGTTGGCGTTATTGATCCTGCTGGACCAGTACCCGCGCAACGCCTTTCGCGGCACGGCGCACATGTTCGCCACCGACCCGCTGGCGCGGTTATATGCGCGAACGATGGTGGAGGCGGGATTGGATCAACAGGTCGAACCTCAGTTACGTGCGTTCTGCTATTTGCCTTTTGAACATTCGGAAGACCCGCAGGACCAGCAACGGTCTCTGGCCCTGAACCAGCAGTTGGATGCCAGCACTTATCACTGGGCCAAGGAGCATGCCGATATCATCGAGCGGTTCGGGCGGTTTCCGCATCGCAATGAGGTGTTGGGGAGGAAGACCACCGCTGCGGAACAGGTTTTTTTGGATGAGGGTGGGTTTGCGGGGTAGGTACAGGAGGGGGCGCTTGCTCAAGCGCCTTTAACTGGTCCCCGATGTGTTGCGTTGGCTAGTATGGAGCTAAACCGTAGTCATTGTTACCTGAGGAAATAGCCTACAAAGTTTTGGGGCTAATCCCATACTTTGTCTGCTTGTAAAATGCTCTCGCGTGTTAAAACATCGCTGCCAAGTTAACTAAGTTTGGTGGGGGGCACGTGCAGTCGAATGTAAGGGTGCTGACTTTAGCCTGTAGTACTACCATGATGGCTCAGTTGGGCGTGACGCTTTATTTGCCCGTCACGCCTGATATTGTTGATGCTTTCGGTATGAGTGATGCCGAAGGCTACACTGCCTTACTAATCTATTTAGGCGGTACCGCAGTTCCGTTGGTTTTTGCCGTACAACTTATTCGATTTTTTGGCCGGTCAGTCGTTCTGCTGGGGTTTTGTGGCGTCTTCTTTAGCGGAAGTATTTTATCTATATGGGTCCATGATAATGATGGTTTTTATCTTTCCAGGCTGCTCCAAGGCATTGGTGGTGGTGGAGCAGCCTTAATTGGGCGCGCATTGTTAACCGAGATCTACTCGGGAGCACGCCTGGCGAAGCAGTTGTCTTTTTTATCCTATTCATTTGTTTTTGCCTTGGTGGTAGGACAACTCGCAGGCGGCTTTTTAATTTCTTTTTTTCGCTGGGAAGTAGTGGCAGTGATCATGGCTTTTGGCTCAGTTATAACCCTTGTCCTAGTGCTGCTGGCAGCAGGGATTTTGTCGGTTCTGGACATGGATAGAACGCGTCGAGTCAGCTGTTCAGGGTATGCAGCCATCATCAGTCGGCCCAGCTTTTATTTGCCGGTCATAGTCGGTGGATGTAGCTATGGGGTGTTTGTCGTATATCAAGGTGTGGGCGTCTTTGTCTTTGACGTGCTTTTGGGGTGGGGAAGTGTGCAATACGGAATGCTCGGGGTATGGCTAGGGCTTGCCTATTTTTCGGGGGCGTTGACTGTAAGGTATGCATTGAATTTTATGAGTGTTTATGCACTTTCAATCACAGGTAGTAGTGTGTTGGTTGTAGCGACGTCAGTATTTCTATTTACAACTTTTGGATATTTGGATCGCCAATTTACGGTGCTGGCATATTTTGCAGCCTGGTATGCCCAGGCAATGATGTATCCCTGTGTCGCGTCTCTTGCAGTAAAAAAATACCCTGGAATGGAGTCAATGATGCTGTTCAGTTTTTTACAACAGCTGGTAGCCCTGCTGTTCGGAACGTTGGCGTCATTGCTCATTCCTCTTGGCACGCAGGGCGTAGCTTTACTCGCTTTAAGTTTAGGGGTGGGGGCGTTGTTGACGGTTCTCCTATCAGTGCAAGAGGACTGATAGGGGACTCTCAGGCTTCTGCCGCCGCCGCCCGCTGCTCTACCTTCGTACGGCGAAACCGCCGCACCCCTTTAAGGTCAATCGCCCAGCGCAACGCTTCAGTGGCTGAAGGGCGCGGGCCTTGGGTGATCGCCTGTTCATCCTTGCCCAGTGCGCTGAGGTAACCCTGTGTACCGCCGCGTTCGCTCCAGTAATGGGTGTGGCTGAGCCAGGATCTGGCCAGCCAGCCTTTGCCATTGCCCACGGTCACCGGCAAGTCCAGCACGCCGCTGCCCATCACCGGCTTGACCGGGCCGCCGACGATGTCGCCGAATACGCCGAAGGGGGCAGGGAAGTACAGGTTGGTCCAGCGCGTGACGGCAAAGGCCGCGGCGTGGTGCAGGTAGTGCGGGGTGAAGGGCTTTTGGCCGAGCATCAGCGGTTGGCGGGCGTTGTAGCCGTAGCCTTGGGTGTCTTCGGTAGGCGGGCAGGCCGGGGCCTCTCGGCGTTCCATGCGCTGCTGGAAGTCACTGACGCTGCGGCCCAGCAACAGGCTGGCGTGGGCCATCGGGCTGCCGACCGTGACCAGGTCGGTGATGCGCCAGGGGTTGCCCAGGCCGCGCTGTTCGGCAAAAGCTTCGGCCTGTTGCTGACGAAAATTCAACAGGCTGCCCAGGCTGCCGTCCAGCAAGGCGCCGGCGGCGGGCAGGGCCTCCTTGACCACCGGTTGCAGCGTTTCGCGGTTGGCATAACGGGCTGCCAGTTCACGGTTACTGGGGATCAGTTGGGTCAGTTGGTCGTGGTATTCATGCCAGAGGTAGCCGACGATGTCATAGGCAATCACGCTGCCCAAGCTGTGGCCCACGACGATGATGCGCTCGTAGTCGCCCTGATTGTGCAGGGCGCGCAGCAGGTCTACACCATCAGCACGGATCTGCTCGCGCACCATTACGTTCTGCGGGTTGGGGCTTAAGTAGCGCGCGGCGTCTCCCAGGTACGCCAGCGCCGAATAGCGCAGCCCCAGTCCCATGGCCGCGAGCAGCAGGGGGATCAGCGCGAAGGGGTTGTCGTTGACGGGCAACTGACCCCAGGCTGCGGCCAGTGCGCCGCTGGCAATCAATAGCAGTAATACCAGCACCGTCCAGCGCGTGCTGCGCCAGATCGGAACGATGGCGTCGGGAATGTCGCGACGCGGGCGCTTGAAGATGTCCCACAGCCAGCCCAGCAAATGGCCGAGCTTGGTGCCCTGCATCTTGTGGGCCCAGTAGTACTCATAGAAATCCGTCGAGGTGCGGCCCGAGGACTTCAGTACGCGCAGGTCGAAGTTGCGCGACAGCCGATCCGGCTTGCTCCAGTACAGAGGTTTGCCCTCGGGGGTGTCCGTGGGGATCATCGCTTCGACAAAGCCGCGCAAGGTGTCCATTGGGCGCTGCTCGCCGATGCCGTGGATAACCACAACTGCTTGTTTCATGTGCTGTTCCTTCCTTGAAAATCAGCGGTAGCCATAATATTGCCACGACCCGCGCTATTCCCGCCAGGAATGCCCCCATAAAAACCCTGCATTGTCTTTATCGGCCCGGATCTCGTAGCGTGATGGCTCACCCCAGGAGATTGCCCATGAGCCAAGGCCCGCTGCACCTCTACGTTGATTCGCTGTTTACCAGCCCCTATGCCATGTCGGTGTTTGTCGCCTTGCGCGAAAAAGGCCTGGCGTTCGAGACCGTCGCCCTGGACCTCGATGCCGGGCAGAACCAGGCGGCAGATTACGCCCAGCGCTCCCTGACCCAGCGAGTGCCGACCCTGATCGACGGTGATTTTGCGCTGTCGGAGTCTTCGGCCATCACCGAGTACCTGGACCAGGCCTACCCCGAGACCCGCGTGTACCCGGCGGATGTGCAGCAGCGGGCGAGGGCGCGACAGGTTCAGGCGTGGCTGCGCAGCGACTTGCTGCCGATTCGCCAGGAGCGCTCGACGCTGGTGGTGTTCTGCGGGCAGAAGAGGCCGCCGTTGTCAGCAGAGGCTCAAGCCGCCGCGACCAAGTTGCTCAGCGGCGCGCAAGCCTTGCTGGCCGATAACCGCGAGTACCTGTGCGGCCAGTGGTCAATTGCCGATGTGGACCTGGCGGTGATGCTCAATCGCCTGATCCTCAACGGTGACGCCGTACCCGCGCAACTGGTGGCCTACGCGCAGCGCCAGTGGCAGCGGCCATCAGTGCGCGAGTGGGTCGAGCTGCGACGGCCCGCGCTCTAACTCTGCCTGTTGGGCAACACGCCGGTCGAGGTCTTCCCAGTCGGCCATGCCCAGCACGCGCATGGTGTTCAAGCCGCGCAAGTAGCCGCGCAGTTGCTCGGCGCTGGCGCTGCCTTTTGCGGCGTCGGCGTGTGAGTCCAGCAACACGGCTTCGTACTCGACCAGGTAGTCGGCGACTCGCTCGCGAAACTCTGGCAGTACTGCCTCGCGGATACGATCGAAGATTTTCTGGTAGGGCTTCATGGCGGGGTCCTTATAGATTTTATGGGCGGCCTGACACTATCGGTTCAAATGATAGTCACCATCAAGGATCACAAGTTCTGTTTTTTCGCCAAACGCGCAGAATCTGCACATCGAGACGCAGCCCAAGGAAAATGCGCGATGAGGACGATTATCCAGTTGGCTTTGATGGCCCTGATGCTGGGCACCGCGGTCATGACCACCCCGGCGATGGCCGATGAAGTGCGTACAGGCCATTTGCTGCCACTGGTGGGTAGCGTAGACTCCCTGCAGCGTGCCCAGTCGGTGGGGGTATTGTTCAGTGAAAACACCCGCGACAACCTCAGCTACCTTGAACGCTACCACGCCATGGCGCTGAACGGCGCCAAGGATGCGCTGGATGGGCGGATTCGCGAGGCGTTCGTCAACAGCTCCGACCCGGAACTGGCGATCGACTGGTTGATGCACTCGTTGCAGGGCACTTTTTTCTCGGTGACGGTCTATAGCAGCCTGGATGCCCTGGTGCAGGCGCACCCGGATGTGGTGGTGGTGCTCGATACCCATAACCAATTGCTCACCCAGCGTAATGACCAGGTCGAAGCACGCTTTGTCGCACGCTTCTATGATGCGAACCTGCAGTTTATCGCCAAGGCCGAAGGCTCGGTGGACAAGCACGTGCCGTCAGTGTGGGTACACGACAAGGCGGCCCCGGAGATTGCTGCACTGATCGAGCAACAACGCGATGTACAGCAAGATGCCCTGAAGCAGTTCGATGCGTCGCTCAAGGCCCTGGTTCGCGCAGGTTGACCCACGAATGGTTGTGAACCCTATTTGGTTATTTTCAGGAATGTTTATGCGCTCTTTCTTCGCCCCGGCCCTGGCTTGTGCTTCGTTGTTGCTGACCGGCTGTATCACGGCGCCCAATGCCCCCTCGCTGACCCTGCACACCAACAAGACCCCCGACGGCTATGTGCAATGCGTATTGCCCAAGCTGGAAAAGCACGGCATCACCTCGACCGTCACCCAGAACTCGCGTCACGCCAAGGTGCTGTTGACCAGCAAGATTGCCGCCGATGATGTGCTGGAGGCCTACAAGTCCCAGGACGGCACCAAGGTGTTCCTGTATGAGCGCAAGCCACTGGCTTCGGCGATCAAGCCATCGCGGCTGGAACAGGCCGCGCAGGATTGCAAATAAACCCCGGCACAACGCAAACCCAAATGTGGGCGGGGGCAACCTCTGACACCCTGTAGGAGCGAGCTTGCTCGCGAAAAACTCACAGGCGCCGCGTTTATTCAGTAACCGCGCGTTATCGTTGACGTCTTTCGCGAGCAAGCTCGCTCCTACAGGGTATTGGCGGCCATTTGGATCAGGGTTTGGCTTCGTTGCTGAAGCTGTCGACAGTCTTGACCAGCCCCTGCGCCGCCAACGCCACCAACTCACCACCTTTCTCCACGGTGGCCAACGCCGGGTCCGAGCCCATGCGGCCGTCAGGGAAGCGCGCACGGAAGTCCAGGGCTTCGCGGATCGGGCCGGTGTTGGCGATTTGCGGTGAGTACTCGGCAGACTTGAGCGCGTCCGGATACGCCCACTGCGTCACGGCAATTTCCGACGGCGTGGCGTGGCTGCCATGCCCGACCGGGAATTGACGCTGGGCCAGGTCAGTGACGCCTTCCAGGTCCCACCAGTTCACCAGTTTCAGCGCGAACCCGGCCGGGCGGCCGGCGAAGCTGGCTTCGGCGTACAGCTCGGAGAACGCCGCTTCAATCGTCGCGATGTTGCCGCCGTGGCCGTTGAGGAACAGGATCTTTTCGAAACCATGCCCGGCCAGCGAGCGCACCCAGTCGCCAATCGCGGCGATAAAGGTGGAAGGGCGCAGGGAGATGGTGCCGGGAAAGCCCAGGTGGTGCTGGGCCATGCCGATATTGAAGGTCGGGCCGACGAGGATGTCGGCGTGCTTCTGTGCCTCATGAGCGATGATTTCCGGGCACATCCAGTCAGTGCCCAAGAGGCCGGTGGGGCCATGTTGCTCGTTGGAGCCGATGGGAATCACCACCGTGCGGCTGCGTTCCAGGAACTGCCCGATTTCGATCCAGGTGGAGGTGTGTAGAAGCATGCGACGCTCTCTTTTATCTATGGGGACAGGCTATCCGCCACGGATTGTACGACTACTCGCCACCTGTTGGGGTTTGCAATTGAGGTAGGTCGATGACTTCAGCCAGCGCTGGTCGGGGTACCACGAAAACATGAACTGCCCGTCCTTGAGCTTGTCCACCACTTGGCGGGCAACTTGCGGACGCACGGCCGGGCAACCTTGGCTGCGGCCGATACGGCCGTCGCGCTTGCTCCACAACGGGCTGACGTAGTCGGCAGCATGAATCACGATGGCGCGGTCGCGGGCCTGGTCATTGAAACCGGGTTCCAAACCGTCCATGCGCAGCGAGTAGCCATGGGCACCCAGGTAGCTTTCCTGGGTGCGGAACAACCCCAGGCTCGACTGATGGCTGCCTTCAAGGTTGGAAAACTGGGTGGCGAAGTTTTCCCCGGACTTGGCGCCGTGGGCCACCAGGTCGCGCAAAACGAGGGTCTTTTTGCGCAGGTCGAAGATCCACAGGCGACGGGCGGTCGAGGGCTGGGAGTAGTCAATAACCGCTAGGCGATCGGAACGTTCCTCGCCGTTATTGACCGCGCACTGCACGGCGCTCAGGGCGCTTTTGAGGACGGTGGGATTGAGTTCTGGAGCCGAGCGCGCCAGGCTGCTATACAGGGAAGGAGAGGTGCCATTGGCGGCGAGCGCAACATTGCTCAATAAAGCCAGGCCCCCGGTGATCAAGCCCAGGCTGGTTAGCCTGAGCAGGCGTATAAAAGTCAGCATCTACAGTCGAGTCCCCGCTGTGGAGTGGAGCTAAGTCAATTGTTCAAAAAACACGCATGTTACTTGAGCATTTGCCTGCTCGTTGCACCATTGGTCGCTACAGCCCAAACGCTGCCGCTGGAACCATTGCCCGTCACCACCCCTGCACCGGTCGCGCTGGCGCCGCTGCAACAGGCATTGGCGCAGTTGACCAGTGTCTGCCCGCAACTTGCCCCGCGCATCGATGCTGCGGCGTTGGTGCGCCTGCAAGCTTTTTACCAGCAGCAGGGTGATGCCCCGCTATGGGCGGCTGACGAGCGCCGGCAAGCCTTGCACAGCCAGTTGCTGATGCTTGCCGACGATGGCCTGGACCCCACCCACTATAGCTTGCCCACGGCGGATGCCACGGCCAACGTGCTGTGCAGCGATATCGCCCACAGCCAGCAGTACCTGCAAGCCCTGCAGGATTTGCATTACGGACGCCTGCAGCAATCGCGCTTTGAGCCGCTATGGCATTCGCAGCCGCCCAATGGCGATCCTAATGCCCAGGTACTGGCGTTCGCTGCCACCGGCTTGCAAGACATGGCCCAAGCCTTCGATCAGGCGCGGCCGAGCGCCGATTTGTACCGCAGCCTGCGCAATGCCTATGCCGGCGTGCGCCCGCAACCGCTGCCCCAGTGGGACCCGGTCGCTGAGGGCGCGCTGTTGCGCCCGGGGATGAACGACCCCCGCGTGCCGGAGTTGGCGCGGCGCCTGCACAGCGGTGGCTACCTGGCCCAGTTGCCCAGCGGCAACGGCAAGCAGTACCAGGGCGAACTGGTCAAGGCGGTGAAAGCCTTCCAGCTCAGCCACTCGTTGCAGGCCGACGGCGTGGTCGGCGCCGGCACCGTGGCCGAACTCAATATCAGCCCGGCGGTGCGTCGTGAGCAGCTGCGCATCAACCTGGAGCGCTTCCGCTGGCTGGCCCAGGACCTGGAGCCTGAAGGCGTCGTGGTCAATGTGGCCGCCGCGCAACTGAGCGTGTACCAGAGCGGCATCCCGGTGTGGCAAACCCGTCTGCAAGTGGGCCGTGCCGAACGCCAGACGCCGTTGCTCAAGTCGCGCATCACCCGGCTGACCCTCAACCCCACCTGGACCATCCCGCCGACCATCATGCGCGAGGACAAACTGCCCGCCATCCGCCTCAACCCTGAATACCTGCGCCAGCAAAACCTGCAAGTGCTCGACGCCGAAGGTCACCCATTGGCCGCCGACCAAGTCGACTGGGCGCGCCCCGGCAATATCCTGTTGCGCCAGCAGGCCGGCCCGCGTAACCCGTTGGGCAAGATTGTGATGCGCTTTCCCAACCCGTATTCGGTGTACCTGCACGACACCCCCAGCCAACCCTTGTTCACCAAGGGCCCGCGGGCGTTCAGTTCGGGATGCGTACGGGTCGAGCAACCGTTGTTATTGCGCGACCTGCTGGTAACGCCGGCCGAACGCACCCGCACCGATGAACTGCTGGCGACCGGCGAAACCCATGAGTTCAGGCTGGCCACACCGGTACCGGTGCTGTTGGGGTATTGGACGGTAGAAGTGGATCGCCAGGGCGAGCTGGTGTACGCGCCGGATATTTATGCGCGTGACCCGGTGTTGATCAAGGCCATGGGCAGCGTGTTATAGCGCCAGATGCCTTGATACTTATCACCAACGTAGGAGCGAGCTTGCTCGCGAAAAACGCCAACGATAACGCGCGCTTCCTGAATAAACGCGGCGCCTGTGAGTTTTTCGCGAGCAAGCTCGCTCCTACATTGCGTCAGGGTTCTATTCCGGCATCAGTTGCTGGCGGCATTCGAGCACCAACCGGGCGCCGCCCAGCTCACTGGTGCCGACCTCCAACTTGAAGCCATGCAAATTGATGATCGCCGCCACAATCGACAGTCCCAAACCAAACCCGCCTTGCTGATCGCTCTCATCGACCCGATAGAAACGCTGGAACACCGACGCGCGCTCGGCAGCCGGAATGCCCGGCCCGGAGTCGAGCACTTCGATGCGCGTACTGCCCAGGTCGTTGACTGCCCGCAGAATCACCTTGCCCTTGGGTGGGGTGAACTTGATCGAATTACTCAGCAGGTTGGCCAGGGCTTCAAACAACAGCGCACGGTCACCGGTAATCCACGGCAGTGAGTCAGGCGCCTGCAACACCAGCTCCAGTTCGCCTTCTTCGGCCAGGGGCAGATAGAAGTCATGCAACTCGCGCAGCAACGGCAGCGGGTCCAGCACCAGGAAGCCCGAGCGGCGCTGGTGGTCCTCCAGTTCCGAGATGCGCAGCAGCCCGCGAAAGCGCGCCATCAGCGTGTCGGTTTCGGCGATGGCGTCATCGAGTTTTACCGCGTGGGCCGAGTCTTCCTCGGCTTGTTGCTTAATGCGATAAAGCTGGGCGCGCAAGCGGGTGAGCGGGGTGCGCAGGTCGTGGGCGATGTTGTCGCACACGCCCTTGACCTCGTTCATCAGCTTTTCGATGCGGTCGAGCATCGCGTTGACGATGGCGGCGAGCATGTCCAGTTCGTCGCGCCGGTTGGACAGCGGCAGGCGGTGCGTGAGGTCGCCGGCGACAATGGCCTCGGCGCTGGCCTGGATCCCGCGAATGCGCCGCAACGGGCGACGGCGCAGCAGGTGCCAGCCGGCAGCGCCGGGGATAATGGTCAAGGACAGCGCCCACAGCAGGGCATGCCAGATAATCCGTGTGACCCCGAACAACGAGCCGTTGGCGCGCACCAACACCAGCCAGCGGCCGTCTTCGGTGTGGGTGGCCACGGCGTCGCAGCTGTCCTTGGGCAGTTTGGGGTCATCGGATTGCACGCAATTGGTGAGGGCGTGGATCTTGCCGTCCAGCGGCAGGTCGGGTGGTACGGCGTGGATCGGCCCGCTCAAGGGGCGAAATTGCTCATCGAACAGGCCATAGGCGTCCACGCCCTTCATGTCGAAGGTCATGCTGGTGGTAAGCGCCTCCACCAATTCTTCGCCGTCAAAGCGCTGGAACAGGTGCTGGCGCTGCAGCAGGGAATGGCGCGACAAGTCGCTGAGGTAGCCCGACACCTCGTAGTACAGCACCCCCATGAGGATGCAGCTCCAGGCCACGAACAACGAACTGTACAGCGCCAGCAAGCGGCTGCTGGAAGAGCGCCAGCCTTTAGAGGGGTTCAGCAATGACATAACCCGAGCCTCGTACCGTGCGGATCAGCGGCGTGAGGCCCGGTGGGTCGATTTTCTTGCGTAGACGGCCAATGTGCACGTCGATCAGGTTGGTGCCGGGGTCGAAGTGATAGCCCCAGACTTCCTCGAAAATCATCATCCGCGACAGGATCTGCCCGGTGTTGCGCATCAGGAATTCAAGCAATTTGTATTCGGTGGGCAGCAGGGTCAGCGGCTGGTCGGCGCGGCTGGCTTCGCGGCTGATCAGGTTCAGTTCCAGGTCGGCCACGCGCAGGGCGGTTTCGAACTCCTGGACCGTGCTTTTACGCCGCAGCAGCACCTCGACACGGGCGGCCATTTCATCCGAGGCGAACGGCTTGGTCAGGTAGTCATCGCCGCCGGCACGCAGGCCGCGCACGCGCTCGTCGACATCGGAGAGGGCGCTGATCATCAGGATCGGCGTAGACACCCCAATGGTGCGCAACGTGGTGACGATGGCCAGGCCATCGAGTTCGGGCAGCATGCGGTCGAGGGTGATCAGGTCGTAATCACCACTCACAGCGCGGACCAGGCCCTCGCGGCCGTTGTCCACCCAATCTACGTCCAGTCCATGGCTACTCAGCTCGGCGACAATCTCGCGGGCCGTTACGGCGTCATCCTCGATGGTCAAAATGCGGGTCATAGGATTACCTGGTGAGCGTTCACACTAGAAGTGGCGACATTTTGCCAAGAAGTTGCTGAATGTTTCCTAAATAAAACTTCATCTTCTTCAAACCGACATCGCCCTGTGGGAGCTGGCTTGCCTGCGATG
Organism: Pseudomonas salmasensis; assembly: GCF_014268375.2. NCBI lineage: Bacteria > Pseudomonadati > Pseudomonadota > Gammaproteobacteria > Pseudomonadales > Pseudomonadaceae > Pseudomonas > Pseudomonas salmasensis. Next base: position 837,977 of record NZ_CP077083.1, on the reverse strand, counting down.
GCGGCTTACCTGCTGGCATATTCGTTGGCGGTCATGCCGCTATCGCAGGCAAGCCAGCTCCCACAGGGGAGTGCATTACGCCCGCCTAATATCGCCGTTTATTGCAACCTGCATGATCTGGCTAAGTTCAATTTAAATAAATCATTGAAATTAAAGGAATTTAATTTTAATCGCCGCTGGCACGCTGCCTGCACTGTCCGTTTTGAGACTTGTAACATCATTTTTCGTGCCTGGAGCAAAACAACAATGATCACATCCTCATCCACGCTGCAAGAGTCAAGCACGCTTTCCGGGGTTTCCTGGGGGGCGATTTTTGCCGGGGCCGCTGCGGCGGCTGCCTTGTCATTGATCCTGGTGTTGCTGGGTTTCGGCCTGGGCTTCTCGGCGGTGTCGCCGTGGGCGGACAGCGGTATCAGCGCCAAGGGCCTTGGCATTTCCACGATTGTCTGGCTGGCGTTCACCCAGATCGTCGCTTCTGGCCTGGGCGGTTACATCGCCGGTCGGTTGCGGGTGAAGTGGGCCAATATGCACGGCGACGAGGTGTACTTTCGCGATACCGCCCATGGCTTCCTGGCGTGGGCAGTGGCCACCTTGATCACGGCGATGCTGGTGGTCGGCTCGGTCAGCAGTGTGGTCAGCGGCGGCGTGAAAGCTGGCGCGAGTGTGGCATCGGGCGCCGCCAGCGGCCTTACCCAAGCTGCCGGCAGTGCGGCCAAGGGCGCCGACAGTGGCGACTTCGGTTATTACGTCGACAGCCTGTTCCGCGATGATCGCCCTGCGGCGGTCAGCGATGATGCGGCGCATGCCGTGGTCGGACGCATCCTGACGCGTACGTTGAGCAACGACGGCCAACTGGCCGCGGAAGACCGCGCCTACCTGGCCCAACTGATCAGCCAACGCACCAACCTTAGCCAGGCCGATGCCGAAGCCCGTATCGACAAGGTGTATGGCGATGCGCGCAAAGCCGTTGAAGACGCCAAGCTCAAGGCCAAGCAAGCCGCTGAGACTGCGGCGAAAGTGGCAGCCTACACCTCGCTGTGGACCTTCGTGGCCCTGCTCATCGGTGCGTTCTTCGCCAGCTTCGCCGCCACCTTCGGCGGTCGCCGCCGGGATGCCGTGGTGTACGTCGACACCGAAAACTACGTTCGTTAATTCAAGGAGAACATGATGCGCTCATTACTGCTGTGGTTCCTCGGCGTGCCGATTCCAGTGATCATCCTGATCGCGATCTTCATGCACTAAACCCACTCCTGGCTCGCTCCTATAGAAGGCAGATAGGGCAAGCCTTGTCAGTCGTCGAATCCTACCTGCTCGTGAATCTCATCCACCTTCAATTCCAACCGATACGCCACCGCAATAAACAACGCCTGGCACAGGCACAGAGTGGCGCTCAACGAGCGGAAAGCAAACGAAGAACCTTCATTGACCAACAGCACTGCGTTCGCCCGCTTGGCCAGGGGCGACAGGTTGCTGTCGGTGATGATCAGGGTCTTGGCCTGGTGATGCTGCGCGATGCGCAGGCAGTGCTGGGTCTCTTTGCCGTAGGGCGTGAAGCTGATGGCGATCACCAGGTCATTGGCGCGCACGCTGCGCATCTGCTCGCGATAACTGCCGCCTAGCCCCGAGATCAAGTGGATGCGCTTGTTGGTGTGCTGCAGGTTGTAGACCAGGTAGTCGGCTACCGCAAAAGAGCGGCGCACCCCGACCACGTAGATGTTGTCGGCATTGACCACCAGGTCCACGGCTTTCTCGAAGGCCGCATCGTCCAGCTCCAGCCCCAGGCGTTCGATGCCCGAGAGGGTAGCGTTGACGCACTCGCGCGCCAGGTCGCCGCCGCTGGCCTTCTGCGACTTGTTGGCGATCATGCTGCGGATGCGCTGCTGGTAGTTCTGCACCGGCGTGGTCTTGTGGGTATACGCCTCGCGAAACAGCGCCTGCATCTCACTGAACCCACTGAAGCCGAAACGCTGGGAAAACCGCACGATGGCCGAGGGGTGCACTTCGCATTCCCGGGCGATGTCGCTGATGCGGTCGACCATGATCCGGTCGCTCTGCTGGCTCATGTAACTGGCGATGCGTTTGAGCTGGCGCGGCAGGCTCTCGTATTCGTCGGTGATCAGCTGCAACAGGCGTTCGGCATTGATCGGAGGGCTGGCGACAGTTTCTTCCAGGGTGGTCTCGGGATCGGTGCGGGACATGGGCAATCCTTCTGGCGTGTTCGTCTGATGCGCTGATAGGTGGCGCAAGTCTACAGGGTAGGCGCAAAAAAATACCCCGGCATCACGGCCCGCGTGGCCTGCTGAAACGATGCATGGGCGCTGGCGTGCCTCTATCCTGGAGTATTGGAAAAAATATTCCACATAAAATAATTATGGAATAAATATTGATTGCTGCCTCCGGACGTTCTAGTCTGCTCCCACCAAGAGCGTTTGCCGTCGCCACGGCGGCACAACGCAGGCTGATAAAAATAACAGGAGCCAGCATGGGCCAGACTCGTTTTGCCAGTGGGCGTCAATTGGATCTGATTTGCCTCGGGCGCCTGGGCGTCGACCTCTATGCGCAGCAAGTCGGTGCGCGGCTTGAGGATGTGTCCAGCTTCGCCAAGTATCTGGGCGGTTCCTCCGCCAATATCGCTTTCGGCACGGCCAGGCTTGGGCTCAAGTCGGCGATGCTGAGCCGGGTGGGCGATGACCACATGGGCCGTTTCCTGGTGGAATCCCTGGCCCGCGAAGGCTGCGATGTCAGCGGCATCAAGGTCGACCCGGAGCGTCTCACCGCCCTGGTGCTGCTGGGCCTCAAAGACCGTGAAACCTTCCCTCTGGTGTTCTACCGCGAAAACTGCGCCGACATGGCTCTGCGCGCCGAAGACATCAGCGAAAGCTTCATTGCCTCCAGCAAGGCGCTGTTGATCACCGGCACGCATTTCTCCACCGACGGCGTGTACAAGGCCAGCCTCCAGGCTCTGGATTACGCGGCCAAGCACAACGTCAAGCGCGTGCTCGACATCGACTATCGCCCCGTATTGTGGGGCCTGGCGGGCAGGGCCGATGGCGAAACCCGTTTCGTCGCCGACCAGAATGTCAGCCAGCACGTGCAGAAGATCCTGCCGCGTTTCGACCTGATCGTCGGCACCGAAGAAGAATTCCTGATTGCAGGCGGCAGTGAAGACCTGCTCACAGCCCTGCGCACCGTACGTGAACTGACCCCGGCCACCCTGGTGGTCAAGCTCGGTCCCCAGGGCTGCACGGTGATCCACGGCGCGATTCCCGCGCGCCTGGAAGACGGAGCGATCTACCCCGGTGTGCGCGTTGAAGTGCTCAACGTGCTGGGCGCCGGCGATGCCTTTATGTCGGGCTTTCTCAGCGGCTGGATTAATGACGCCAGCGATGAACGTTGCAGCCAGTTGGCCAACGCCTGCGGCGGCCTGGTGGTGTCGCGTCACGCCTGTGCGCCAGCGATGCCGACACCCGCCGAGCTCGATTACCTGTTCAACAGCCCGGTGCCCATCACGCGGCCGGACCAGGACGTGACCCTGCAACGCCTGCACCGTGTCACGGTGCCGCGCAAGGCGTGGAAGCAGCTGTTCGTGTTTGCTTTCGACCACCGTTGGCAATTGGTGGAGCTGGCGCAAAAAGGCGGCCAGGCCCCTGAGCGTATCAGCGACATCAAGCAGCTGTTTATCCAGGCCATCGAACGCGTGGAGCGCAAACTCAGCGAGCAGGGCGTCGAGGCGGATGTGGGCCTGCTCGCCGACCAACGCTTTGGCCAGGATGCACTCAACGCCGCCAGCGGTCGCGGCTGGTGGATCGCTCGCCCGGTGGAAGTGCAGAACTCGCGGCCCCTGGCGTTCGAGCACGGGCGCTCGATCGGTAGCAACCTGATTGCCTGGCCTCAGGAACAGATCATCAAGTGCCTGGTGCAATTTCACCCCGATGACGAGCCGATGCTGCGCCTGGAACAGGAAGCGCAACTCAAGGCGGTGTACGAGGCGTCGCTGGTCAGTGGCCACGAACTGCTGCTGGAAGTCATCCCGCCCAAGGATCACCCGTCCACTTATCCGGACGTGCTCTACCGCAGCCTCAAGCGCCTCTACAACCTGGGCATTTACCCGGCCTGGTGGAAGATCGAAACCCAGTCGGCCGCAGGCTGGAAAAAGCTCGACGAACTGATCCAGGAACGCGACCCCTACTGCCGTGGCGTGGTGTTGCTGGGCCTGAATGCTTCGCCTGAGTTTCTGGCCGATGGCTTCAAGCAGGCCAGCCAGAGCAGCACCTGCCGTGGGTTTGCCGTTGGCCGCACGATCTTCCACGAGCCGAGCCGGGCGTGGATGGCGGGGGAGATTGATGATGAAACGCTGATCCAGCAGGTTCAGCAGACCTTCGAACAACTCATCAACGCCTGGCTCAGCGCCCGAACCTGATGCATGACCGATACCTGTAGGAGCGAGCTTGCTCGCGAAGATCGTTAACGATTACTCGGGCATTCTGGCGAAACGCGCTGCCCTTGCGTTTTTCGCGAGCAAGCTCGCTCCTACAGTTGAGAAGCGACTTGAATAATAAAGGTGCAGCCATGCCCGCAATCCGAATTGGCATCAACCCGATCTCCTGGAGCAACGACGACCTCCCGGCCCTCGGCGGTGAAACCCCGCTGAGCACGGCCCTGAGCGAAGGCAAGGACATCGGCTACGAAGGTTTTGAGCTCAACGGCAAGTTCCCCAAGGATGCCCAGGGCGTCGCTGACGTGTTGCGCCCCTATGACCTGGCGCTGGTGTCCGGTTGGTACTCCAGCCGCCTGGCCCGCCGTTCGGTGGCTGAAGAAATCGAGGCCATTGCCGGCCATGTCGAACTGCTCAAACACAACGGCGCCTCGGTGCTGGTATACGGCGAAGTGGCCGACTCGATCCAGGGCTCGCGCATCCGCCTGATCGAGCGTCCGCGTTTTCACAGTGAGCAGGCCTGGCAGGCTTACGCCGACAAACTCACCGAACTGGCGCGCTTCACCTTGTCCCAGGGCGTGCGCCTGGCCTACCACCACCATATGGGCGCGTACGTCGAATCCCCCGACGACATCGACCAGTTGATGAAACGCACGGGCCCGGAAGTCGGCTTGCTGTTCGATTCAGGCCACTGCTACATGGGCGGCGGTGAACCCATCGACGTGCTGCGCAAGCATATCGACCGCGTCTGCCATGTGCATTTCAAGGACGTACGCAAACCCGTGGTGCAACTGGCGCGCAACCAGATGTGGAGCTTCCCGGACTGCATCGTCAACGGCACTTTTACCGTGCCCGGCGATGGTGATATCGACTTCGCACCGTTGTTGGATGTGTTGCTCGCGGCGAGCTACAAGGGCTGGCTGGTGGTGGAAGCCGAGCAGGACCCGGCCGTGGCGCCCAGCTATATCTACGCGAAGAAGGGTTACGACACCCTGCGTGCGCTTCTCAACCAGAGGACTTGAGTGATGAGCTTGTTGGTCAAAAGCAGCAAACGCGGGCAAACCATGGTGGCGTTGGAAGCCGGGCGCCTGGAGTACGTGGGCTTTGCCGCCTACCGCCTGAGCCTGGGCGAAACCCTGCCGGTCAGCGCCGGTGATCAGGAGCTGTGCCTGGTGTTGCTCAGCGGTCGGGTGACGATCGAAGGCCAGGGTTTCAGTTGGCAGAACCTGGGTGATCGCCAGTCGGTGTTCGACGACAAATCACCGTTCGCCGCCTACCTGCCGCCCGGTACCGATGCGCAGATCAGCGCCTTGAGCGATGTGCAGATCGCTGTCTGCGCCGCGCCGGGCGCCGAGGGTTTCGCTCCGCGCCTGATCCGCCCGGAACAGTGCAAACGCAGTGTGCGCGGCAAAGGCGCCAATACCCGCTACGTGTGCGACATCCTGCCCGACAGCGAGCCGGCCCATTCGCTGCTGGTGGTGGAAGTGCGCACGCCGTCGGGGCATTCCTCCAGCTACCCGCCGCACAAGCACGACACCGACGACCTGCCGCACCAGAGCTTTCTGGAAGAGACCTACTACCACCAGGTCAACCCGCCCCAGGGCTTTGTATTCCAGCGCGTGTACACGGACGACCGCAGTATTGATCAGGCCATGGCCGTGGAAAACAGTGACCTGGTGGTGGTGCCCAAGGGCTATCACCCGGTCAGCGTGCCGTACGGCTACGAGTCTTATTACCTGAACGTGATGGCCGGCCCCAAGCGTGCCTGGCATTTCCATAACGACCCGCAGCACAGCTGGCTGCTGGACCTATAACCGGTGTTGGACGGAGAACAACAATAATGAAGTCGCCGCTACGTTTTGCCCTTAACCGCATGGTCGCCCCCAACCTGTCCTTGCCGGATTTCATCCAGTTGGCGGCGGCCCTCAACTGCGAGGCCATTGAGATCCGCAATGACCTCAAGAACCGTGAAATCGAATACGGCACACCTGCCAGCCGCGTGCGCGAGTTGTGCGCAGCGCAGGGCATCAAGGTGCTGTCGATCAACGCGCTGTACCCCTTTGATGTGTGGAACGACGAACGTCGTGCCCAGGCAATCGAACTGGCCACCTACGCCCGTGAGTGCGGCGCCGAAGGCTTGGTGATGTGCCCGTTCAATCAGCCTGGCGATACGCGCAACGATGCGCAGCGCGCCGCCGGTTTGCGCACGGCGTTGAGCGAACTGGCGTTGATCCTGCGCGAGTACGGGATTCTCGGTTTCATTGAGCCCCTGGGCTTCACCGTATCCGCCCTGCGCCGCAAGCGCGTGGCAGTGGATGCCATCAAGGCCATCGGTGGCCTGGATGTGTTCCGGGTGGTGCACGACACCTTTCACCATCACCTGGCCGGCGAGCATGAGTTCTTCCCGGAACTGACCGGCCTGGTGCATATCTCCGGGGTGGAAGACCGCGAGGCGCCGCTGGACTCGATCCGCGACGGCCACCGCGTGTTGGTGGGCGAGGACGATATCCTCGGTAATGCGGCGCAGATCGACACGTTGCTGAGCACCGGTTACAGCGGCTACTTGTCGTTCGAGCCGTTTGCCGAAAGCGTGCATGGGTTGGCGGATATCCAGCAGGCGTTGGGCAGCAGCATTGCGTATTTGCAAAAGCCCCTGCCATAACGCGATCAAAATGTGGGAGCTGGCTTGCCTGCGATAGCGGTGTGTCAGGCAATACCTGTGCAACTGATAGACCGCTATCGCAGGCAAGCCAGCTCCCACAGTGGATCGGTGTAGAACATTCCAATTGCATTCATACAAGGTGCAAGTGATGACCACAACAAGATTGACCATGGCCCAGGCCTTGGTGAAGTTCCTGGACAACCAATACATCGAAGTCGACGGCGTACAGAGCAAGTTTGTCGCCGGGGTGTTTACCATTTTCGGGCATGGCAATGTGTTGGGCCTCGGCCAGGCCCTGGAGCAGGACAGCGGTGACCTGGTGGTGCATCAGGGCCGCAATGAGCAAGGCATGGCCCATGCCGCCATCGGGTTTGCCAAGCAGCACCTGCGCCGCAAGATTTATGCGTGCACGGCCTCGGTCGGGCCGGGTGCGGCCAATATGCTCACCGCCGCAGCCACCGCCACCGCCAACCGCATCCCATTGCTGTTGCTGCCCGGCGATGTGTATGCCAGCCGTCAGCCCGACCCGGTGTTGCAGCAGATCGAGCAGTTCCACGACCTGAGCATCAGCACCAACGACGCCTTTCGTTCCGTGAGCAAGTACTGGGACCGCATCAACCGCCCCGAGCAACTGATGACCGCGGCGATCCACGCCATGCGCGTGCTGACCGACCCGGCCGAAACCGGCGCGGTAACCCTGGCCTTGCCCCAGGATGTACAAGCCGAAGCCTGGGACTACCCCGATTACTTCCTGCAAAAACGCGTGCACCGCATCGACCGACGCCCGGCTACCAGCGCCATGATCGGCGACGCGCTGGCGGCGTTTGGCGGCAAGCGCAAGCCGCTGATCATCTGCGGCGGCGGGGTCAAATACTCTGGCGCCAACGCAGCGTTGCAAGCCTTTGCCGAGCGTTTCGATATTCCCTTCGCCGAAACCCAGGCGGGCAAGAGCGCCGTGGTGTCCAGCCATCCACTGAACGTCGGCGGCATTGGCGAAACCGGTTGCCTGGCGGCCAACTTACTGGCGCCCGAGGCCGATTTGATCATTGGCATCGGCACCCGTTATACCGACTTCACCACCTCGTCCAAATCGCTGTTCAAGCACCCGCAGGTGAAGTTTCTCAACCTCAATATCAGCCCAGCCGATGCCTTGAAGCTGGACGGCGTGCAAGTGCTGGCCGATGCAAAAGTGGCCCTTGAAGCACTGGCCACAGCCCTGGGCGATTACCGTTCGGGCTGGGGCGAGCAGATCGCCGACGCCAAGGCGCAACTCGATGCCGAAGTCGACCGCGTGCATCAGGTGCAATACCTGGGTGATGAGTTCGTCCCCGAAGTCGACGACCACCTGGACCGTGCCGTCCTGCGCGAATTCATCGAGCTGACCGGTTCGTGCCTGACCCAAAGCGCCGTGCTTGGCGTGCTCAATGCACGCCTGGCCGATGACGCAATCATCGTCGCCGCTGCTGGCAGCCTGCCCGGCGATTTGCAGCGCGCCTGGCGCAGCAAGGGCGTCAACACCTACCACGTCGAGTATGGCTATTCATGCATGGGCTACGAGATCAACGCCGCCCTGGGCGTGAAGCTGGCCGAGCCAGGCAAGGAGGTGTACGCCCTGGTTGGCGATGGCTCCTACATGATGCTGCACTCGGAGCTGGCCACCTCGATTCAGGAGCGACGCAAGATCAACGTGGTGCTGTTGGACAACATGGCGTTCGGTTGCATCAACAACCTGCAAATCGGCAATGGCATGGACAGCTTCGGCACCGAGTTTCGCTACCGCAACCCCGAGAGCGGCAAGCTCGACGGTGGCCTTGTACCGGTGGACTTCGCCATGAGTGCGGCGGCTTATGGCTGCAAGACCTACAAGGTCAGCACGCTGGAGCAGCTGGAAGCGGCGCTGGCCGACGCCCGCGTGCAAACCGTCTCCACGCTGATCGATATCAAGGTGCTGCCCAAGACTATGGTCCACGGCTACCTGTCGTGGTGGCGGGTGGGGGTGGCGCAAGTGTCCACCAGTGAACGCACAAATGCAGCGGCAAAAAAACTCAATGAACACCTGGCTAAGGCCCGGCAGTACTAACAACAAGAGGAGTGTTTGCATGTCTTTGAAGCTTGGAGTGATCGGTACGGGCGCCATCGGCCGGGACCATATTCGTCGTTGCAGCCAGGCCTTGCTCAACAGCCAGGTGGTGGCCGTCACCGACATCAACCTTGAGCAGGCGGCCCAGGTGGTGGCGGATTTGAAGCTGGACGCCGAGGTGTACCCGGACGGCCATGCGTTGATCAGCGCGCCAGAGGTCGAAGCGGTACTGGTGACGTCCTGGGGGCCGAGCCATGAAGAATTTGTGCTGGCTGCGATTGCCGCCGGCAAACCGGTGTTCTGTGAGAAACCCCTGGCGGTGACGGCCGAGGGCTGCCGCAACATTGTCGAGGCCGAAGTGGCCCACGGCAAACGCCTGGTTCAAGTCGGTTTCATGCGCCCGTACGATCAAGGCTACCGCGCCCTCAAGGCGGTGATCGACAGCGGCCAGATTGGCGAGCCGTTAATGCTGCACTGCGCGCACCGTAACCCCACGGTGGGCGAGAACTACAACACCGGCATGGCGATCACCGACACCCTGATCCATGAGTTGGACGTGCTGCGTTGGCTGCTTAATGACGACTACGTGTCCGTGCAGGTGGTGTTCCCGCGCAAGACCAGCAAGGCGCTGGCGCACCTGCGTGACCCGCAGATCGTGCTGCTGGAAACCGCCAAAGGCACGCGTATCGACGTGGAAGTGTTTGTGAACTGCCAATACGGCTACGACATCCAGTGTGAAGTGGTAGGGGAGAGCGGCATCGCCAAGTTGCCGGAGCCGTCCCAGGTGCAACTGCGCAGCGAGGCGAAGCTGTCCAACGCGATCCTGATGGATTGGAAGGACCGGTTTATCGATGCCTATGACGTGGAGTTGCAGGCGTTTATCGACAGCGTGCTGGCCGGGCAAGTCGGCGGGCCGTCGGCCTGGGATGGGTTTGCGGCGGCGGTGGCGGCGGATGCGTGTATTGAAGCCCAGGGCAGTGGGCAGATTGTGAAAGTCAGCCTGCCGGATCGCCCGCGCTTCTACGGCTAACTCACTGAAGAAATGGGGTTAACACTGTGGGAGCTGGCTTGCCTGCGATAGCGGTCTATCAGTGACAAATTCATTGCCTGACACACTGCTATCGCAGGCAAGCCAGCTCCCACAGTTGATTGGGTTTCCAAATCAATTCTGGAGTTGAGCATGCGAATCGGACTAGTGGGCTACGGCCACGGTGGGCGCTTTTTCCATGCGCCGCTGATCGCCACTTTGCCTGGCGCCACCTTTGTCGGCGTGGTGACGCGTTCACCCGAACGTCGCCAGCAATTGAGTACAGATCTTCCCGGTGTCAAAGCCTTCGATTCCATCGGGCAGATCGTCGAAGCCGGCGTCGATGCCCTGGTGATTTCCACCACCCTCAAAGGTCGCCCGGCCCTGGTGCTGGAAGCCATCGAGCACGGGGTGGCGGTGGTCAGCGATAAACCCTTCGCCGCCAACGCCGAACAAGCCCAGGCCCTGATCACCGCCGCCGAGCGCCAGGGCTCGTTGCTCAGTGTTTATCAGAACCGGCGTTGGGATTCGGATTACCTGACCCTGCGCAAACTGATCGACGCCGGCGCCCTGGGCACCATCACCCGCTTTGAATCCCGCGTGGAGCGCTACAGCCCGCAGGCCGTGGGCAATGCCAGCGGTGGTGGGTGGCTGCGCGACCTGGGCAGCCATCTGGTGGACCAGGCGTTGCAACTGTTCGGCCCGGTGGACCGGGTATTCGCCCAATTGCACTACACCCCTGAACATCCCATCGTGGACCACGGTTTCTTTATCTCCCTTACCCATGCCAACGGCGTGATCTCGCACCTGTGGGGCAACGCGTTGCAGAACAGCCAGGCGCCGCGCTTTCGCGTCAGTGGCAGCTTGGGTTGCTACACCGTCGACGGCCTGGACGGCCAGGAAGAAGCGCTGCTGGCCGGCAAATCACCGAAAACCGAAGGTGAACACTGGGGCGCTGAGGAGCATCGACGCTGGGGCTGGTTTGAGCAAGGGCCGGAGCGTGAGCGGGTGCCGTCGGAGAAAGGCTGCTGGACCCAATTCTATCGGCAGTTGCAAGCGGCCGTAGTGGGGCAGGGGCCGCTGCCGGTCGACGCCTATGACGCCCTGGAAACCACCCGTATATTGGACGCCGCACGCCTGAGCGCCGAGCGCCAGCAGGTGGTTTCGACAAAAATAGAATAAAATTCTAAAACAGGTTGATATGGAAATTATTTTCTAATACAGTCTTTTCCAGGTTGCATAAAGTACGTCCCGGAACCTACGGGCGACTCAACAAAAACAAGATCAAAAACAACCAGGTACCGTCAGATGAAAATCTTCAACGCTGTACTGCGAGTTTTACGCCCCCTCCAAGCGCCACGCGGACTGCCCCGTGCCCGGCCGTTCTACTTCTCCTTTCTGAATGTGCTGTGCGTCGAAAACCAGGGCGCGCTGGTGTGCTGCATTCCAGGCGCGCCGGTGGTGCGACTGACCGCCGAGTCCTGATCAACGCTACGTCGAAAAAAAATCAACAAGAAAGTGGAGACAGACCGTTCATGAAGACCCCGATCCGTTTTACCGCCCTGGCCCTGTCCATGCTGCTGGCCAGTGGCGTTGCCGGCGCCGCCGACCTCAAGGTGGGCGTGACGATGTCCGCGTTCGATGACACCTTCCTCACTTACCTGCGCGAGGACATGGACAAGCAAGCCAAGTCCTATCCAAAAGGCGATGGCGTGCAACTGCAGTTCGAAGATGCCCGTGCCGATGTGGTCAAGCAGTTGAGCCAGGTCGAGAACTTCATCAGCCAGAAGGTCGACGCGATTATCGTCAACCCGGTTGATACCGCGTCGACCAAGAACATCATCAGTGCCGCCACCAAGGCAGGTATTCCGCTGGTGTTCGTCAACCGTCGCCCAGACCAGAAAGACCTGCCCAAGGACGTAGTGGCCGTGACCTCCGATGACGTCGAGGCCGGCCGCCTGCAGATGCAGTACATCGCCGAAAAACTCGGCGGCAAGGGCAAGATCGTGATCCTGCTGGGTGACCTGGCGAACAACTCCACTACCAACCGTACCAAGGGCGTGAAGGAAGTACTGGCCAAGTACCCGGACATCAAGATCGAACAGGAACAAACCGGCATTTGGTTGCGTGACAGGGGCATGACCCTGGTCAACGACTGGCTGACCCAGGGCCGGGAGTTCAATGCGGTGTTGGCCAATAACGATGAGATGGCGATCGGTGCGTCCATGGCCCTGAGATCGGCCGGCAAGGAAAAAGGTAGCGTGTTGATTGCCGGTGTCGACGGCACGCCCGATGGCTTGAATGCGATCACCAAGGGCGACATGACCGTGTCGGCGTTCCAGGACGCCAAGGGCCAGGCGGTGGGTTCGGTGGAAGCGGCGCGCAAGATGGCCAAGAACGAGCCGGTCGAGCAGAACGTGGTGATCCCGTTCCAGTTGATCACCCCGGACAACGTCAAAGACTTCAAGTAGCCCCCACATAACAACAAAAGCTGGCAGGGCGGTCACGGCCGCCCTGCAGATGGAGTACCTCCCTATGCTTGCTCAAGCCGCCACGTCGCAGCCCGCCGCCCACCCGGCGCTGGCGCTGGACGAACCCTACCTGCTGGAAATCCTCAACATCAGCAAAGGCTTTCCCGGTGTCGTGGCCCTGGACGATGTTCAACTGCGGGTGCGCCCCGGCACCGTGCTGGCGTTGATGGGTGAGAACGGTGCGGGCAAGTCGACGCTGATGAAGATCATCGCCGGCATCTACCAGCCCGATGCTGGCGAGATTCGCCTGCGTGGCAAGCCGATCACCTTTGAAACGCCGCTGGCTGCGCAAAAGGCCGGGATCGCGATGATCCACCAGGAACTCAACCTGATGCCCCATATGAGCATCGCCGAGAACATCTGGATCGGCCGCGAACAGCTCAACAGCCTGCACATGGTCAACCACCGCGAAATGCATCGCTGCACCGCCGAGTTGCTGGCGCGCCTGCGCATCAACCTCGACCCGGAAGAACAGGTCGGCAACCTGAGCATCGCCGAACGGCAGATGGTCGAGATTGCCAAGGCCGTGTCCTATGACTCCGACATCCTGATCATGGATGAACCCACCTCGGCCATTACCGACAAGGAAGTGGCCCACCTGTTTTCGATCATTGCCGACCTCAAGTCCCAGGGCAAAGGCATCGTCTATATCACCCACAAGATGAACGAAGTGTTCGCCATCGCCGATGAAGTGGCGGTATTCCGTGACGGCCAATACATCGGCTTGCAACGGGCCGACAGCATGAACAGCGACAGCCTCATCTCGATGATGGTCGGGCGTGAGCTGAGCCAGTTGTTCCCGGTGCGCGAGACGCCGATTGGCGACCTGCTGCTGTCGGTGCGCGACCTGAGCCTGGACGGCGTCTTCAAAGACGTATCGTTCGACCTGCACGCCGGGGAGATCCTCGGTATCGCCGGGCTGATGGGCTCCGGGCGCACCAACGTGGCGGAAACCATTTTTGGCATCACCCCAAGCTCCAGCGGGCAAATCACTCTGGACGGCAAGGCGGTGCGCATTACCGACCCGCATATGGCCATCGAGAAAGGCTTTGCGCTGTTGACCGAGGACCGCAAGCTCAGCGGCCTGTTCCCGTGCCTGTCGGTGCTGGAGAACATGGAGATGGCGGTGTTGCCGCACTATTCGGGCAACGGCTTTATCCAGCAGAAAGCCTTGCGTGCCCTGTGTGAAGACATGTGCAAGAAGCTGCGGGTGAAAACCCCTTCGCTGGAGCAATGCATCGACACCTTGTCCGGCGGCAACCAGCAAAAGGCCTTGCTGGCGCGTTGGTTGATGACCAACCCACGCTTGCTGATCCTGGATGAACCGACGCGCGGCATCGATGTAGGCGCCAAGGCCGAGATCTATCGCTTGATCGCCTTCCTCGCCAGCGAAGGCATGGCAGTGATCATGATTTCTTCCGAACTGCCCGAAGTGCTCGGCATGAGCGACCGGGTGATGGTGATGCACGAAGGTGAGCTGATGGGCACCCTGGACCGCGCCGAGGCGACCCAGGAAAAAGTCATGCAGTTGGCTTCCGGGATGACCGCAGTCCACTGATCTACAGAATAAGAAGGTAATGGGTTATGAACGCAATAACAGACAACAAGCCGGCAACTGCACCGGTCAAGAACCGTCGACGCATGCCCACCGAGCTGAGTATCTTCCTGGTGCTGATCGGTATCGGCCTGGTGTTTGAATTGTTCGGCTGGATCGTGCGCGACCAGAGCTTTCTGATGAACTCCCAGCGCCTGGTGCTGATGATTTTGCAGGTGTCGATCATCGGCCTTTTGGCCATCGGTGTGACCCAGGTGATCATTACCACGGGTATCGACTTGTCGTCCGGCTCGGTACTGGCGTTGTCAGCGATGATCGCCGCCAGCCTGGCGCAGACCTCCGACTTTTCCCGGGCGGTGTTTCCGTCCCTCACCGACTTGCCGGTGTGGATCCCGGTGGCGATGGGCTTGGGCGTGGGGCTTTTAGCGGGGGCAATCAACGGCAGCATTATCGCGGTCACCGGCATCCCGCCGTTTATCGCAACCCTGGGTATGATGGTCTCGGCCCGTGGCCTGGCGCGCTACTACACCGAAGGCCAGCCGGTGAGCATGCTCTCGGACTCCTACACGGCGATCGGCCATGGCGCCATGCCGGTGATTATCTTCCTGGTGGTGGCGGTGATCTTCCACATTGCCCTGCGTTACACCAAATATGGCAAGTACACCTACGCCATCGGCGGCAACATGCAGGCGGCGCGTACCTCGGGGATCAACGTCAAGCGTCACCTGATCATTGTCTATAGCATCGCGGGTCTTCTGGCGGGCCTGGCCGGCGTGGTGGCCTCGGCGCGTGCTGCAACGGGGCAGGCCGGCATGGGCATGTCCTACGAACTGGATGCGATTGCTGCTGCGGTGATCGGCGGTACCAGCCTGGCGGGCGGGGTGGGGCGCATCACCGGCACGGTGATCGGCGCGCTGATCCTGGGCGTGATGGCCAGCGGGTTTACCTTTGTCGGGGTGGATGCGTATATCCAGGACATCATCAAGGGCCTGATCATTGTGGTGGCGGTGGTGATCGACCAATACCGCAACAAGCGCAAGCTCAAGCGCTGAATTTCTACCCCTGTAGGAGCGAGCTTGCTCGCGAAAGCTGCCAAGATAACGCGGGCTATCTGATTGAGCGCGGTGTCCTTGAGTGCTTCGCGAGCAAGCTCGCTCCTACAGGGGATCAGTCTGTTTCAACCGTTTGTCTTCTATATAGCTCCACTACACTGAATTTCTTGCTATAAACGCACTCCGATGACCATTCGCCAAGCCCGTCCTGGTGCCTTTGGGGGTTGATCGGGAAAAAATGCCTGTCTTTTCAGTTGCTGCGCCCTCAAGTCGGCCTTAGACTGCCGCCCCTCGTAAATTGAGTGCCGGGTGGCGCTTGAAATGGACGGCGCCCTTCCGAGACCTGCACAGGCCTTGCGGAACGCTCCCTTATTCGCCTTAATGCACGTATTTTTTATAGAGAAATCAATGACAAAGGAAAAGTTGCTGGCCATGCCGGCGGATGACTACATGAATGCCGAACAGCACGCTTTTTTCGAGAAGTTGCTGCAAGACATGAAAGTGGAACACCACGAGCGCATTGAGCAGAACCGTATCGCCATCGAAAGCCTGGACACCCCGGCCGACCCGGCTGACGCGGCTTCCGTCGAAGAAGAACGCACCTGGCTGGTGAACGCCATTGACCGCGACCAGCGCATGCTGCCGCAACTTGAGCGTGCCCTTGAGCGCATCAAGGAAGATTCCTTCGGCTGGTGTGACGACAGCGGCGAGCCTATCGGCCTCAAGCGCCTGCTGATCAGCCCCACCACCAAGTACTGCATCGAAGCGCAAGAGCGCCACGAGCAGATCGACAAGCACCAGCGTCAAGCCTGATGCGTTGAAGGGGGCGGCTCTCGAGTGGGCCGCCCCGGTCTCTACATTGTTGCTGTTTATGCAATGAAGCTATTCCGAAGATAGCTTTTTCCAACTGGAATAAAACCGTAGCATGGCCAACATTGTTAGCCAGCTAACTAATGCTGCGGAGAAGCTCCATGCAAAACAAAGTCGATGTGGCCGTGATGATCGGCAGTGGCGTACCAGAAACCCTGCGTGCCCTGGGCCAGCGAGCTTGCTGGGTGGTGTTGCTCAACGGTGAGCAGCGCGGTACTGCATTCGCCAGCCGGGATGAAGCGCAGGAATGCCAGGCTGCCTGGCAAGCGCTGTTGCGCCTGGAAGAGTCAGACAGCCTGCATTGAATCAAACGTGGGGGCGTTCATGCAGCAGTGCATTGAGGTCATCCACTGCGGGCGCCCATTCTGCGTCGACGTGCAATTGTTCCCTGAGGAAGCTCGCCTGCTGTTCGGTCCAGAATGGCGCGTCGATGAGTTTTACCTCATCGGGCAGGCGATGTTCAGCGGTAAAACGCTCGATGGCTTCCTGGCTGGAATCCAGGCCCAGTTGTTCGAACAGGGTTTCAAGGGTTGGGGTGGTGGTGTCCATAACGTTCTCCATGCGGGCTTATCGTCATGCATGTGAGGGGTAGGGGGACGCCAGAGTTCTATCGGATTGTCAGGAATTGAGCGCGCCGCAATCCACGGCGGCTTTCAGCGCCTGGGCCGCTTCTTTGCCTGCCACGGCAGCTGCGTCGGCGGTTTTGAACCAGCGGTCTTTTTCCACCTGATGCGCGGTGACCTTGTTCAGCGGCGGTTTGGCTCGCATGATGATGACCGCTTGAAACTCGCCGTCTACTTCCCTCGCATCACCGTGGATAATAAATTCGCCAATATCAAATTCCGTCACGTATAGCTTTCCCTTCAAGGTAACTGCGTTGATGAAACCTGACCCGCAGGGGACAAACTTCAATGGACGGGCCAGTATGGCAGTTGTTGAGGGGCGGTGGCGCAGTAAAGTCAGCCAGGTGACGAAACGACCCGACCGCAACGAGCGTGCAGCTTTGCTTCCAGAGTCTTGGCCAGTTCACAGGCCTTGTTGTGATCGCTGCGAAAACCCTTGATCCTGCCGCTGGGCACTTCAAGAATATGAAAAAAGTTCTTTCCTGCCGGTACAACTTGGTACAGCACTGAATTGGAGTACCCGTCAAGGTTAAGCAAGCAGTAGTATTGGCGTTCGTCTGGACATGATGAACGAGTGTGGAAAGACGTAGCGTCGTGTTGACGTCGTTGCATGCTCAGCTCCTGTCGATCGATTTTATTGGCCTGTGGTTAGCATTTGCGGTGGTTTTGACCCCGGTTGCTGTTTTAGTATTGTCGTCGGCAGTTCGCGACTGGTTCCATGTCTTGAATATTTTTTTGTGTTGGGTGTCGGAAAACTGCATTTTTAATCGGGTTATTCTCTGAAGTTGGTCGACCTGTATTCTCGGGTCGTTGAACCTGTGATTTGCTGTACCACCGGATGACCTTGCATGAGGTCCGCCGCAGATGTCTGTACTAGTCTTACGCGTTCTCTTCAGTTTTTTAATGACTCTGTGATCGTGTCGTAACGGCGATTTTTTGTGCTGTTCGCTTCGGCGGCCAGCGCTTTTTTGATGTGGGGGCGTTTCCTTGGCAGTCAGTAATCTGGATATGCACGCGTTATTCGTGCTGGGTGATTTGCGCGCTAAGTTGGTCAAGCAGTTTCAATCTCGGTTTGTCTACGTCACTGAACAGACGCCGGAAGGTATTTATATCGCCGAGATCGATACCGAAACGGCGCTGGTCGTGGATGACAAGCCGCGCCTGGAACTTAAAGTGGGTGACCATTTCCGCGCGTCGGTGTTGCCCAGCCGCGAGGGTGGCAAGTTCGAATTGAGGTTTCGCGATATCAAGTTGACCGTCTACGGCCTCGGCGACTATGCCTTTGTGTCGTCGAACGAAGGCCAGGGTATTGTGTTCAAGGAAGGCCACAGCGTGATGCTGGTATTCGCCGCCCATGAGCAATTGCAGGAAGGGTTGACCAAAACCCTCAAGGCCGTGACAGGCAAAGCCGCCAAGTGGCGCAAGGGTGAGCTGGTGACCTTCAAGGCCAGCGAGTAGGCGCTGAACACGTTGCGCAGCGTTGTCTTGTGGAACCTCTACTACAGTTGAGTTGACTTAACTATTCAGAGGCTTCGCGCATTCGCAGCAAAGCCGTTTGCCATGACTGCGAAAACGCGAGGTGCAAAGGCATGAAAGGATTGAAGTCACTGCTGGCGGCGGGCCTGACGACCCTGAGTCTGTCATTGCCGGTATCGGCTGCCCAGGCGCCGGTGCATTTTGCCGACCTGAACTGGGAAAGCGGCAGCCTGATCACAGAAGTACTGCGTTTTATCGTCGAGAAGGGCTATGACCTGCCCACCGACACCTTGCCTGGCACCACCATCACCCTGGAAACCGCCCTGGCCAAGAATGATATCCAGGTGATCGGCGAGGAGTGGGCAGGCCGCAGCCCGGTGTGGGTCAAGGCTGAAGCCGAAGGCAAGGTGGCGGGCCTGGGCGATATCGTCAAAGGCGCCACCGAAGGGTGGTGGGTGCCGGAATACGTGGTCAAGGGTGACCCCTCTAAAGGACTCAAGCCCCTGGCACCGGATTTGAAAAGCGTACAGGACCTGGCGCGTTACAAGGACGTGTTCAAAGACCCTGAATCCCCAGGCAAGGGGCGCTTTCTCAACAGCCCCATCGGCTGGACGTCCGAAGTGGTCAACAAACAGAAGCTCAAGGCTTATGGCCTGGACGACAGCTACGTGAACTTCCGCAGCGGGTCGGGCGCAGCGCTGGATGCGGAGATTGCCTCGTCGATTCGCCGGGGCAAGCCCGTGCTGTTCTACTACTGGTCGCCGACCCCGTTGATGGGGCGCTACAAATTGATCCAGTTGCAAGAACCGCCATTTGACGCAGACGCATGGAAGACCCTGACCGATGCCGACAACCCGAACCCCAAGCCGACACGCTCACTGGCGTCCAAGTTGAGCATTGGCGTATCGACGCCGTTCCAGCAGGAACATCCACAGATTGCCCAGTTCTTCGAGAAGGTCGAGTTTCCCATCGAGCCACTTAACAAAGCCTTGGCGACGA
This sequence comes from Pseudomonas salmasensis, assembly GCF_014268375.2. Lineage (NCBI taxonomy): Bacteria > Pseudomonadati > Pseudomonadota > Gammaproteobacteria > Pseudomonadales > Pseudomonadaceae > Pseudomonas > Pseudomonas salmasensis. Next base: position 818,667 of record NZ_CP077083.1, on the reverse strand, counting down.
TGAGCGAGCGCCATACGCCTCCTAGGGAAGTGGCGCAGGCGTTTCTCAAGGAACATCCACAGGTGTGGAAGGCCTGGTTGACGGACGATGTGGCGCAGAAGGTCGAGGCAAGCCTCAAGTAAGCGGCGGTCTTTGTATCCAGTGAAGATCAACATGTGGGAGCTGGCTTGCCTGCGATAGCGGTGGGTCAGCATAAAAATAGGTTGTCTGACACTCAGTCATCGCAGGCAAGCCAGCTCCCACATTCAATTGCATTTCAAGTCAACGGTCGTTGCAGCGTTAGAACTTGGTCTGTACAGCCAGCTCAAAGGTCCTCGGCGACCCCAGATAGTAGGCCGGCGACACATGGGCAAACTCGGCATACACCTCGTTAGTCAGGTTACGCACGCGCCCGGTGACCGAGGTGTTCGCATCCAGCTTATAGCGCAGGAACGTGCCAAACAGCGTATACGCCGGCACGGTCTGGGTGTTGGCATTGTCTGCATACACCTGGGCGACGTAGCGCGCATCCACGCCACCTTGCCAGTCCTCGGCAAAGTCGTAGGTCAGCCACAGGTTGCCCACGCGCTTGGGCACGTTGGTTGGCGTATTGCCCTTGCGCGACACCACGGCGCCGCTGGCGATTTTTTCGTTGAACTCATCGTACTGCGCGTCCACCCAGGCGAAGTTGCCTTCGGCCAGTAGCCTCGGGGTGATGCGCAACGAGCTGGCCAGTTCGATGCCCTTGGACGATTGTGCGCCCACCGGAATGCTGCTGGTCGGGTCCAGCGGGTCGGTGACGGCAAAGTCCTTGCGCTCGATCTTGTAGGCCGCGACCGTGGCCGAACCCCGACCTTCCAGGTAATCGAACTTGCTGCCGATTTCCCATTGCTTGCCGGTGGACACGTCGAACACCTGGGTGGTGGTATTGGGCTGTTCGACGGCGGTGCTGTATTGCACATAGACGTTGGCGGAGGGGATGAACTGATAGGTCAGGCCCACCCGGCCGGTCACTGGTTCCCAGCTGCGCTTGAAGTGCCGTGGGTTGGTGGCGGTGATCGTACGATGGTTGGTCACGTCCAGATCGATGGCGTCATAGCGCAGGCCGGTCAGCAGCGAGAGCTTATCCGTCAGTCCCAGACGGTTTTCCACGAACAGTGCTTTGGTCGTCACCTGGTTGGTCTTGTCCTTGACGAAACCTGGCCGGGTACCGGGAATATCATAGAAGTGCCCTGGGTCGTAGTGGTTCGGGTCTACGGTACTCTTGCCCGGCACATTCAACGGGCTGTTGGTGGTGCTGTTGACCTTGTACTCAAAACCGCCCGACCAGGTGGTGGCAAGGCCGAACACGCTGGTGTCATGGCGCAGCTCGAACTGGTTGCCGTTCTGTTCGCCCTGGTGCCGCACCTGATAGGCCGTCGAGCGGTTCACCGCGCTGTTGTCGGCGTTGTACTGATAGGTCTCCAGGTTGCGATAGTCGCGCTGGCTGTCGAGGTGGTATAGGGTATTTTTCAGTGTGGTGCTGTCGTTGATCCGGTAGTCGATGATCGAACGTGCCCAGATCGTGCGTTGCTCATAACGACCGTCGGCAACGTTGTAGTTATTGAAGCGGTTGTGTTTGTCGATCTTCAGCTCACCGGCCTTGGGGTTGAGCACCGGCGTGCCCCAATACGGGCTATCTTCATGCTCGTCCTGATACTCAAGCGCCAGGGTGTGGGACAGGTTCGGGGTGAGGTCGCTGAGCAGGGAGAACGCGACGCTCCAGGCATCGCGCTGGTCTCGGTCGATGTAGCTGTGGTTGGTGTTGCGGCTCACATCCAGGCGGGCGTAATGCTGTACCTCTGCGCCGGGTTCGGTCAGCGCATGGTTGAGGCCGAACGCTATGCCAGTGGTGTCGTAGCTGCCATAGCTCAGTTGGCCTTCGACGGCCTGTTCCTCGCGGCTTGCCAGCTTGGTCACGTAGTTTAGCGAGCCACCCACGGAGCCTGCGCCGTTGATCAAGGAGGAGGGGCCACCCACCAGTTCGACGCGGTCGTAGATCCACGCATCCACCGGCCGTGCCAGGCCGGTGGCGACATTGATGCCGTTGAACATCTGGGTGATCTGGCTGCTGGTAAACCCTCGGTACGAGACAAAACCGCCAAACCCGGGCGGCGCGCTGGCGTTGACGCCGGGCAGGGTATTGGCCGCATCGCGAAAGGTCTTGGCGCCGTGGCGCTCGATATCCTTGCGGTTGGCGATGGCCACCGACGCCGGGGTTTCCCGCACGCTCAGGCCCAGGCGCGAGGCCATGCCGCTGGATTGGTCCAGGGCCAGGCCTGGCTCGGCACTTTGCTCGCCATCAATGGTGGTCGGCGCCAGCTCAAGGGCCGAGGCGCAAACAGGCAGGCAGCCGAACAGGCCCGCCAACAGGGGTAAATGTTTCATGGTTGAATCCTGAAAACTTGGCTCGAAAACAACGCACAGCCACCCGTCCTCCTTACGGAAACGAGGCAATGCAGATCAGAAAGCGCAGGGATCAGGCGAAGGCAGGTGGCGCGCGCGGATTAGCCGCAGGCCAGGTGAAGCGGGCAGGAATGTCAGCGGCAAGCACCACCGCAGCAGGCGGCGCATGGGGTTGCGGCAGCACCGCCACATTCAGGTGGGAGTTGAGCGCCGGGCCCATGCCGCCGGTAGAACACAACGGGCAACCAAACGCCTTCGACAGCGTGGGCAGGTTCTCGTCCGTCGAGTTGCTGGGCAGCGGCGCCTGGGTGCGTGGGTCGACCGTGCAGAACTGGCCGCTGATGCCGTTGAGCTGCATCCCCACCATCTGCCCATGCCCAATGCTGCAGGCGAACACATTGAACAGGACGCAGCAGTAGAGCATCCAGGCAATGAGCGAGCGGTCGGCACGGGCGAGTTTCATGGGGCGGCACTTTATCATCAGCGACCGACGAAATGCCTGCAAAAAATCTCAGGGCGACTATCCTCATTCGCACATTTTTAGGGAGCGCCGGCCATGAGCTTTGTGATTGCGCGATGGATCGTCGGGGTCTTTACCTTCATCAGCATGGTGCATCTGTATTGGGCTGCGGGTGGCAAGCTCGGTAGCCTGGCCGCTATCCCGCAACTGCCCGGAGAGTTTGCCAGCGGGCCCAGGCCGGCGTTCAAACCGTCGGCGCTGGGCACTTTCCTGGTGGCGATGGGGCTGGTGGCGATTGCCTTGCTCGTGTGCCTGCGCGCCGGGCTGTATTTCTCGCCGGTGTCCCATGGGGCGTTGCAGTGGGGCATCAGTGCGATAGCCGTGCTGATGTTTGCCCGGGCGATTGGGGATTCGGAGCTGGTAGGATTTTTCAAGAAGGTCGGCGGGTCGAAGTTTGCTCGCCTGGATACGTATTTTTACTCGCCGTTGTGCCTGGTGTTGGGCGCAGGCTTGTTGGTAGTCGCCTGGACCTGATGGAGCTCCTCTGTAGGAGCGAGCTCGCTCGCGAAAAACGTCAACGATGACGCGTCTTCCTGAATAAGCGCGGCGCTTGTGAGTTTTTCGCGAGCAAGCTCGCTCCTACCTGTTTAACCCTCCAGATATTTCTCAGACAAAACACACCCCCGGTTTTATAGCGCTTGACCTTCCCAGTATGGCAAGCCGGATAAAAACCCCACGTGTCGATTTGTCTTGAAAATTCCAAGGAGGGTGAACGATGTACACCAAACCAGTAAGCCTGATTGCCGGGGCGTTGGCCGTAGCGTTGACGCTGGGCGGATGCTCGGACAAGGCGCCGCCAGCCGCAGCCGCCCAACCACCCGGCGTGCCGGTGGCCCAGGTAGTGGCGCGGGCGGTGACGCCGTTTGTGGAGTACACCGGTTCGTTGACCGCCATCGACCAGGTTCAATTGCGCCCGCGAGTCAGTGGCTATCTGCAAAGTGTCAGCGTGCCCGAAGGCCAGTTCGTGGCCAAGGGCAGCCCCTTGTTTGCGATCGACCCGCGCATGTTCCAGGCCGCGGTAAATGCCGCCAAGGCACGTTTGCGCGAGGCCGAGGCCAATGCGTTGCTGGCCCAGGCCGAGCATGGCCGTGCCGAGCAGTTGTACGCCAAAAAAGTGGTAGCGCGTGATCGCCTCGACACCGCCATTGCCTCATTGAATGCCGGCAGGGCGCAGGTCGAAGCGGCCAGGGCTGCGCTGGATACGGCCCAACTGGACCTGAGTTACACCCGCGTCACCGCGCCTATCAGCGGGCGCATCGACCGCGCATTGGTGACGGAAGGCAACTATGTCACCCGTGGGGAAACACCCCTGACCACGATTGTCTCCATCGACCCCTTGCATGTGTATTTTGATGTGGACGAACGCACCTACCTGCATTCGTTGGCAGCGACGCGGCAGCACGCCGGGTCCAAGGGCGAACAAGCCGCCAAGGTCATGGTGGCGATGCTCAATGACACCACCTATGCACGGGCAGGGCGCGTGGACTTTCTGGCCAACTCGGCCGACCGCAAGACCGGCACCGTGCGCGTACGTGCGGTGGTGGCGAACCCGGATGGGCGCTTGACGCCGGGGCTGTTTGCCAAGGTCAAGCTGGACACCGGCACGGCGCAACCGCGAGTGTTGATTGCCGACCACTCCATCGGCACCGACCAAGGTCGCCGCTATGTGCTGGTCGTCGGTGAAGGCGACAAGACCGAGTACCGCCCGGTCGAACTGGGCCCTGTGATCGACGGCCTGCGGGTCATCGAACAGGGCCTGCAACCGGGCGAGCGCATTGTCGTCAAAGGCCTGGTACGCCCCGGCATGCAGGTGACACCGCTGGCTGCCAATATTGAGGGCAAGCCGCTTGAGGCACCGCTGGCGGTGGGTGGCGTGCAATGAGCTTCCCACGCTTTTTCATTGACCGGCCGATCTTCGCCATCGTCCTCTCGGTGTTGATGATGATCGGCGGCATCGTGGCCTTCTTCCATCTACCGTTGAGCGAATACCCTGCCGTTACGCCGCCCACGGTGCAAGTGACTGCGTCGTATCCGGGGGCCAACCCGCAGGTAATTGCCGAGACAGTGGCAGCGCCGCTGGAACAGGTGATCACCGGGGTCGAGGGCATGCTTTACATGACCTCGCAGTCGGCCACCGATGGCCGCATGATCCTGACCGCGACCTTCGCCCAGGGCACCAACGCGGACATGGCGCAGATCCAGGTGCAAAACCGTGTCTCGCGGGCTTTGCCGCGCTTGCCCGAAGAGGTGCAGCGCCTGGGCGTGGTCACGCAGAAGACCTCGCCGGACATCCTCATGGTGGTCCACCTACTGTCCCCCGACCAGCGTTATGACCCGCTGTACATCTCCAACTACGCCTACCTGCAGGTACGCGACGAGCTGTCGCGCCTGCCGGGGATCAACGATGTGCTGGTGTGGGGCGCGGGTGAATACAGCATGCGCCTGTGGCTCGACCCGGACCTGATCGCCGCCCGTGGCTTGACCGCCGGTGATGTGATTGCTGCCGTGCGCGAGCAGAACGTGCAAGTGGCCGCCGGCTCGGTCGGCCAGTCGCCGGATTCCACTGCGGCCTTCCAAGTCACGGTCAATACCCTCGGGCGCCTGACGGACGAAGAGCAGTTTGGCGACATCATCATCCGCACCGGCGATAACGGCCAAGTCACGCGTTTGCGCGATGTGGCCCGTATCGAAATGGGCGCCGATGCCTACGCGCTGCGCAGCCTGTTGGACGGCGAGCCTGCGGTGGCTTTGCAAATCATCCAGAGCCCGGGGGCGAACGCGCTGGATGTGGCGCAGTCGGTGCGCGACACCATGCAGCGCCTGCAAACCAACTTCCCCGAAGGGCTGGTATCGCGGATTGCCTATGACCCCACCGTGTTTGTACGCGCTTCGCTGGAGTCGGTGGCCATTACGCTGATGGAAGCGATCCTGCTGGTGGTGATCGTGGTGGTGGTGTTCCTGCGCAACTGGCGCGCGTCGCTGATTCCCTTGATGGCGGTGCCGGTGTCGATCATCGGCACCTTCGCGGTCATGCACCTGATGGGCTTCTCCCTCAATACCTTGTCGTTGTTTGGCCTGGTGCTGTCGATTGGCATCGTGGTCGACGATGCCATCGTGGTGGTGGAGAACGTCGAGCGCCATATCGAGAACGGCGAGGAGCCGATGCAGGCTGCGCGGCGAGCGATGGGCGAGGTTACTGGCCCTATCATTGCGATCACCTCGGTACTGGCGGCCGTGTTCATTCCCACTGCGTTTCTCAGTGGCCTGCAAGGCGAGTTCTATCGGCAATTTGCGCTGACTATCGCAATTTCCACCATCCTCTCGGCGGTCAACTCGTTGACCCTCAGCCCGGCGCTGGCCGGCCTGTTGCTGCGGCCACGGCATGCCGCCGTGGTGCATGACCCGCGCAGCCTGCGCGGTCGCGCCACGCGGCTGTTGGAGGTGCTGGGCCGGCCGTTCCAGCGTGCGCCGCAAGCCTATGGCAACACCGTGCGCACGGTTGTCGGCCGTCGCGGCGTGGCGCTGTTGGCCTACGGCGGCTTGCTCGCGCTGACCTGGTTTGGCTTCAACGCGGTACCGGCCGGCTTCGTGCCGATGCAAGACAAGTACTACCTGGTCGGCATCGCCCAACTGCCCAACGCGGCCTCGTTGGAGCGTACCGATGCGGTGGTGCGGCAAATGTCGAAAATCGCCCTGGATGAGCCGGGGGTCGAGAGTGTGGTGGCGTTCCCGGGGTTGTCGGTCAACGGTTTCGTCAACGTCCCGAATGCGGCGGTGATGTTCGTCATGCTTGATCCGTTCAAAGAACGCACCTCGCCGGACATGACAGCAGTCGCCATTGCCGGGCGCCTGCAAGCCAAGTTTGCGAGCATCCCCGACGGCTTCCTCGGGGTATTCCCGCCGCCGCCGGTACCGGGGCTCGGGGTGACCGGAGGCTTCAAGCTGCAGGTCGAAGACCGTGGCGGCGTCGGGCTTGAGGCGTTGGTGCAGCAGACCCAGGTACTGATGACCAAAGCCACTGAGTCAGGCCAGGTGGCCGGGTTGATGACCAGCCTGGACGTCAACGCGCCGCAACTGAATGTCGACATCGACCGCACCCAGGTCAAGAGCCAGGGCGTGCGCCTGGCGGATGTGTTCGAGTCGCTGCAGGTCTATCTGGGGTCGCTGTATGTCAATGACTTCAACCGGTTTGGCCGCACCTACAAAGTCACGGCCCAGGCCGATGCAGACCACCGCATGCAGGCCGAAGCCATTGGCCGCCTGCAGGTGCGCAACGCCGCCGGCGACATGCTGCCGTTATCGGCGTTTGTCACGGTCACGCCGAGCTCCGGGCCTGACCGGGTGATTCACTACAACGGTTATCCCTCGGCGGATATCTCTGGCGGCGCGATGGCAGGGGTCAGCTCCGGGCAGGCGGTTGCGCTCATGGAGCGCTTGGCCCAGGAGGTACTGCCCGAGGGCGTGACCTATGAATGGACAGACCTGACCTACCAGCAAAAGCTCGCCGGGTCATCGGCCCTGTTTATTTTCCCGCTGTGTGTGTTGCTGGCGTATCTGATCCTCGCCGCGCAGTACAACAGTTGGCTGCTGCCGTTGGCGGTGTTGCTGATCGTGCCCATGTGCCTGCTCAGCGCAATCCTCGGCGTGTGGCTGGTGGACGGCGACAACAATGTGTTCGTGCAGATCGGGTTGGTGGTGCTGGTGGGGCTGGCGGCGAAGAACGCCATCCTGATTGTCGAGTTTGCCCGCAGCCTCGAAGCCGAGGGCGCCAGCCCCTTGGAAGCGGTGATCCACGCCTGTCAATTGCGCCTGCGGCCTATTTTGATGACGTCCCTGGCGTTTATCGCTGGCGTGGTGCCGCTGGTGTTTGCCAGTGGCGCCGGTGCCGAGATGCGCCATGCCATGGGGGTGGCGGTGTTTGCCGGGATGTTGGGGGTGACGCTGTTCGGCCTGTTCCTGACGCCTGTGTTCTATGTGGTGATGCGCAGCCTGGCGCTGCGCGTGCAGCGTCAGGGGGCGAGCCCGAAGGTGCAGCTAAAGGAGAGCGCATCATGAAACAGGCGTATCCAGCTTTTGTGTTGTCGTTGACCCTGCTGGCCGGTTGCGGCTCGGTGGGGCCGGACTATTCCACGCCGGTGCTGCCCGCTGCGCAGCGGGCGACGAGCTTTGGCGCGCCCATCGCCGGGCTTGGTCCGGGCGAGGTCGAAGTGCAGTGGTGGCAGGTGTTCGACGAGCCGGCACTGAGCCAATTGATCCAGCAGGCACTGGCGGCCAACCACGACATCGGCATCGCCGCCGCACGCCTGGACGAAGCCAAGGCGCTGTTGCGCGAAAGCCGGCAAGGCTTCCTGCCCAGCGGCGGCGCCGCCCTGGGCTACGAGCACCGCAAGCGCAGCGAGGTCCAGACCCCATTCGGCGAGCAGCGCTCCATTGAAACCACCCGCGCGGCGGTGGATGCGGCCTGGGAAATCGACTTGTTTGGTCGCGTGCGTCGCTCGGTGGAGGCGGCCCAGGCCCAGGCGGGGTCGCGTCAGGCGTTGTTGCGCAACGTGCAAGCGAGCGTCGCAGCGACTGTTGCGGCCACCTGGTTTGACCTGCAAGGCATCGAAGCTGAACAGGCCGTGGTTGCGGATATCAGCCAGAGCCAGCGCGACAGCCTGGGCCTGGTGGGGCAGATGGTCAGCGTCGGCGCCGCCACCGAATTCGACCGGCTGCGCGCCGAGGCTTTGTTGCGCAATGTGGAGGCGGTAGCGCCTGACCTGGAGCGACGTCGCGCCAGGGCAACCAACGCGCTGGCGGTGTTGTTGGGGCAGGCGCCTCAAGGCTTCAAACCACCGCTGGCCCGGCCTGGGCGTGAAACCTTGAACCTGCGCACGCTGCAGGTGGGAGACCCCGCCGGCTTGCTGGCGCGCCGCGCCGACATCGCCGCGGCCGAACGCACGCTGGCGGCTGCGACCGCGCAGATTGGCGTGGAAACCGCGGGCTTGTATCCGGATATCCAGGTGCAGGGCTCCATCGGTTTGCTGGCCGGAAGTCTCAGCGCCCTGGGCGATGCGGGCATGCAGTCGAACTTTATCGCGCCGGTGATTCGCTGGTCGTTGCTGGACACCGGGCGCGTACGTGCGCGGATTGCCGCCAGCGAGGCGCGCACCCAAGCCGCCTTGATTGCTTATGACCAGACCGTGTTGCGGGCCCTGCAGGAAACCGATGATGCGTTTCAGGCTAATCGTACGGCGGGCAACGCGCTGGGCTTGCGACTGTTGGAGGCGGCGGCCAATCGTGAGGCCGCCAGCTTTGCGCGCGAGCGGTTTGCGCAAGGGGAGGGTGTGTACCTGGATGTGCTTGAGGCCGAACGCGCGGACTTCACCAGCCGCCGGGCGTTGACGGCGGCGCGCACGGAACAGCGCTTGGCGGTGGTGGGGATCTATAAGGCGCTGGGTGGCGGGTGGGAGATCTGTGAGCGGGAGGGGCAGGCGTGCCAGGGGGCTACGGTGTCGCGTTAACGCGAATCTGTGGGAGCTGGCTTGCCTGCCCCTATCTACCTGACACCCCAACGATCCAACTGTGGGAGCAGGCTTGCTCGCGAAGGCGGCCTGGCAGTCAACACAGCTGGATTGTGTACATATCCATTGCTGCGGTAACGGCCATTTAGGGTTCCGCCCTGACGGCGGGTCACTTTGGAAAAGAGCCCCAAAGTAACCAAAGGGCTCCTGCCCCACCACTCGGCACCTCGCTTAGGCTCGGTGTGCCCGTAATCCGCCAGTGATTTGGGGGGCCGCCGCCACGCGCCATCCATGGCGCGGGGCGGCTAAACCGGCATCCCTGCCGGTTTACCCCCCAAATCCCTGTCGAATTCCGGCCAGCGTGGTTTAACGGGGCGCCTGAGATCAAGATCACAAGCAGAGCAAGAGCAAGAGCAAGATCAAGAGCAAGATCAAGAGCGGCTCGCTTCGCATCGTGGTTACCGTGGGCAGGCCAAGATTTCGTGCCTGAACAACTCTGCGTCCGTCATACTGGCACCTATGACTTTCGACTCGCCTCTCGCCGCTTATCAACATGCCATCGCCCAGCCAGGTTTCGTCGCCGACGACGCCCAGCGCCGGGCGGTACAAGCCTTGCAAGCCTGTCACGAGGCCTTGCATCAAGGGCGTTCGTCGATTGCCGGCGTTTACCTCTGGGGGCCGGTGGGGCGTGGCAAGACCTGGTTGATGGACCAGTTCTACCAAAGCCTGCGTGTGCCTGCTCGGCGTCAGCATTTTCATCACTTCATGGCCTGGGTGCACCAGCGCTTATTCCAGCTCACGGGCACCCAGGACCCCTTGCAGGCGTTGGCCCGGGAGCTGAGCCAGGCGGTGCGTGTGCTGTGCTTCGATGAGCTGTTTGTGAATGATATCGGTGACGCGATCATTCTCGGCCGTCTGTTCCAGGTGATGTTCGAGGAGGGTGTGGTGATGGTGTGCACGTCCAACCAGCCGCCCGACCAGCTGTATGCCGATGGCTTCAACCGTGAGCGTTTCCTGCCGGGCATCGATGCGCTCAAGCAGCATATGCAGGTGGTGGCCGTGGACGGTGGCGAGGATCATCGCTTGCATCCCGGCGTGGGCGTGCAGCGTTATTGGGTGAATCAACCCGAGGCACTGGCGGCGGTGTTCCGACAATTGAGCCAAGGGCAAACCGTCACCAGCGGGGCGGTAAACGTAGGGCACCGCTCCATCATGACGGTGCAGGCCAGTGACACCGTGCTTTGGTGTCGTTATGCCGACCTGTGCGAGCAACCTCTGGCAGCCATGGACTTCATGCTGCTGTGTGACCGCTTCCACGCCATCCTGCTGGGAGACGTCCCCAACCTCAGTGCGCAAAAACGCCCGGGCCGGATTGCCCGTGGCACTGAAGACGGCGCCGAGCGCGTGGTGGCGGGGGATCGAGAGTTGCCGCAGTTGTCGGTGCACGATGACAGCGTGCGGCGCTTTATCGCGTTGGTGGACGAATGCTACGACCGCAAGGTGCCACTTTTTATCGACGCCGAGGTGCCATTGCACAGCCTGTACACCGAAGGCTACCTGGAGTTTCCTTTCCGCCGCACCCTGAGTCGTCTGCAAGAGATGCAGCTGCAACGCTTCGCCGCCTAGGAAAAATCGCCGCTTGCGCGCTCATTGCGCGCTTTGATGCGCGCAAGCTTCGCACTTTCTGTCAGCTATTTGTCGCTTATCTCCTTCATCTACTGCCGACTCCACGCTTACAATCGCACCTCTCAAGGGAAACGATTCCCTGGTTGTCGCTATCGAGGAAGGAAATGGACACCCCAGACATCCTGGTGCTGCAAGCCAGCTATACCAACGCCGTGCACGCCGACGCCATTGGCCTGCTGCTCAACCATTACGCTGAAGATCCGATGGGTGGCGGCCACAGCCTGCCAGCCGATCTCTTGCAGCAACTGCCAGCCGAACTGGCCAAGCGCCCACACGCGTTCAGTGTGCTGGCGTTTGTCGGAGGGGAGCCAGCGGGGTTGGTCAATTGCTTCGAAGGCTTTTCGACCTTCGCCTGCCGGCCCTTGGTTAACGTCCATGATGTGATGGTGATGGAGCAATTCCGCGGTCTGGGGTTGAGTCAGAAAATGCTGCAAAAGGTTGAGGAAATCGCCCGGCAGCGTGGTTGCTGCAAGATCACCCTCGAAGTACTGGAAGGTAATGCTCTGGCACAGTCGGCATACCGCAAGTTCGGGTTTGACGACTCCGTGTTTGATCCCGCGCATGGGCGGATGTTGTTCTGGCATAAACCGTTGTAATAAATAACCGGCAAAAAAAGGGCGCCATTCAATGGCGCCCAATAAACCTTTGCCAACGGAGCAGAATGGCGCAGGGTGCTACGGATTAAGTAAGCATTCACTCAGCTGTTCGGTTGCGCCTGATCAACCGTCTCAGACTTAACCGATTTGCCATCGGCGCTGGCAACTTGCTGTTCAGCCTTGCCGTGGGTTTTTTCCTGAATGAAACTGAAGTTGTTGTAGAACTCCTTGGAGCGCTCTGCACCGCCCTCTGCGAAGGCGGCAGCGGAGGTCAGGGTCATCAGGCTGGCCAGCATCAAGGTCGACATTTTCATCGCGGTATTCCCATTAAAAGTGATAGGTGTCCGGTCGCTCCGTGATCAGATCATGGAGCGACTATGGCGATATCTTATTAAGTGGGAATTAACTGGAAGTGCCGTTGAAGTTAACAGTTTTGTTAACTTCAACGTGCGAGGCTAGAGTTTCCAGTCCAACGCCAACGTGACGGAGCGCGGCTCGCCCCAATACACGCCGTTATAAAAACCAACACGCTCGTAGTATTTCTTATCAAAGAGATTATTCACGTTGACCGACGCCGAAACCTGCTCGTCGAACTGGTAGCGCGACATCAGGTTGACCACGGTATAGCCCTGTTGCGTGATTTTCGCCCGGGTGGTGATCGGCCGACCTTCGTTGTTGCGCTGCCCGGTGGGGCGGTTACTGAAGTCGTAGGTTTCGCTCTGCCAGTTCACTGCGCCGCCGACGGTCAGCTTGCGCCAGGCGCCCGGCAGGCGATAGGCGCTGGAAATCTTCACCAGGTTCAAGGGTTGGCTGGTGTTGTTGCGGTTGTCCGAGCCATTGACCGAATGGGTGTAGGTGTAGCCGGCGGCCAGGTTCCAGTCCGGCGTGATTTCCCCGGCGGCTTCCAGCTCAAAGCCGTTGACCTTGTTACCTTTGCCGCCGGATTTGTAGTACTCCTCGCCCGTTACCGGGTTGGGCGGGACGGAGTCATCCCGCTCGGCGACGTTGTCCTGGGTGCTCCAGAAGTACGCGGCGGCCAGGTTCAGGCGCTCGTTGAGCACGCTGCCCTTGAGGCCCACTTCGTAGTTACTGCCGACCACCGGCTCCAGGTACTTCTTATTGGCATCACGGTAGTCCTGGGGTTTGAAGATGTCGGTATAGCTGGCGTAGACGGTGTACTGCGGCGTGATGTCGTAGAGCAGGCCGGCATAGGGCGTCCACATATCATTGTGGGTCTGGCTGGTTTTGCCCGAAGCGGTCAGTTGGTCGTTGGCGTCGTACTTGGGCTCTGCGCTTTCTAGCTCCCAGCTGCCGTAACGGCTGCCCAACACCGCATGCAAGCGGTCCGTGAGGCTCAGCCGCGTGGCCAGGTAACCGGCTTTCTGTTGTTTCTTGCTGTGCTCACCCTTGAGGTCGGTCACGTGGTCGGTGAACTTGCCGATGCCGCCCATGTGCTTCCAGTCCTGGATGGGGTAGTAGCTGGCTGGCAGGTCGCTGCGCATAAAGGGCGAGACATCCCGTTGTGCAGCTTCGCCATAGCCCATCATCAGCGCGTGTTCGCGGCCCAGCAGCGTGTAGCTGCCGGCCAGGTTGAGGTCGATGGCCTCCATGCGCGAGGTGCCGCGCATATGGCTGGCCCAGGCTGTCATGCCACTGCGGTCGGGGTTGGGGAAGCCGGCGCCGCCGTAATACACCTTGCCGTCGGTATTACTCTGGCGATGGGTGTAGGCGGCCTTCAAGTGCCAGTCGCCGCCAAGCCGATGGTCGAGCGTGGCGAAGGTGGTCTTGTCGGTCAGCGGCCAGGAGCTCCAGTGCGCCGCCATATTGGTGGAGCGGGGCAGCCTGGCCTTGCCGCCCTGGCTGTTCCAGTAGGGCACGGTGCCCCAGGAGGTGCCTTGTACCTGTTTGTCCTGATAATCAAAGCCTGCGGCCAGCACGGTATCGTCGGAAAGGTCAGCCTCGAGGATGCCGTAGCCTACTGCCCGCTGTAGCCCATAGTTGTCACGAAAGGACCGACTGTCGCGGTAGGCCAGCACGCTGCGCCCGCGCAACTTGCCGTCGAACGCCAGCGGGCCGCCCACGTCAACGTAGCTGTAGTAGTTGTCATGGCTGGCGCCACTGATGCCGGTCTTGGCCTGCCACTGGGCGGTAGGGCGCTTGCGCACCATGTTGACGGTGGCCGATGGGTCGCCTGCGCCCGTGGTCAGGCCCGTCGCGCCGCGCACCACTTCGATGCGGTCGTAGATGATGGTGTCGGCGTCGGTCTTCATGTAGCCGAAAGTGTTGAGCATCCCATCAACCTGGAAGTTGCTGATGCCATAGCCTCGGGCGGAGTAGTAGACACGATCGGAGTCGTAATGCTGAACGTTGACGCCCGTGGTCTGGCGCAACACATCCGTCAGGGTATTGAGATTGAAGTCGTCCATCTGCTGGCGTGTGATCACCGAGATCGATTGTGGGGTTTCCTTGACGGAGAGGTTCAGCCGCGTGGCGGTGCTCATCGAGCCAGTAGTGTAGGCGCCGGTGTGCTCGGTGGTGGCGCCCAGGCCGTCGGCGCTGATGGTGGTCGCGCCCAGTTCCAGGGCTTTGGCGGGGGCTGTATCGGGGTCGGTGTCGGCCCGCGAATCCGGGCTCAGCGCCAGGCTGAACAGGCCGAGGGTGAAGGTCATGGAACGGGTGAAGGGCGCAAACATCGCTGCAGACTCCTTGTCGTCTTTGATACCTCCCCAGGCGGGGAGGGCTTGGTTCAAAGACGAAAGGAACTGCGGAACTTTAGGCTCAAACGAGAATGATTGTTATCTTTCTGTTACAAGGCCCTGGCTTACTTGGCCACCACTTCGGCGCCGTCGGCCTTCTTGGGTTTGATCAGGCTGAAGTCGATCAGCGCCTTCTGCTTGGTCTCGTAAGGGTTGCCGATCAACAGGGGGCGTGGCTTGAAGCTGTCGCTGACCAGGCTCTTGCTGTGGTCCAGTTCATCGAAACTCAGGCCTGCCATGTCGGCCCAGGTGTGGATCAACTGCGAACTGCTGTAAGGCCGTTGCAGGTCGCCGGCGAAGCTCCAGTCGTGGCTTTCGCGCCATTTGGGCGAGGCGTAGGCCATGAACGGGATGGTGTACATCGGCGCGGTCGGCTTGCCTTCGTTACGGCCCAAGGTGTCGTGGCCGGCGGAGTCGAACACGTCTTCACCGTGATCCGAGAGGTACAGCAAAAAGCCGTTGGGGTCGGTCTTGGCGTAGTCCTTGATCAGGCTGGAGACCACGAAGTCGTTGTACAGCACCGCGTTGTCATAGCTGTTGTAGGTCGGCAACTGCGCATCGCTGACACCCGCCGGCACGCCCTGGCGGTCGGTAAATTTGTCGAAGGTCTGCGGGTAGCGGTACTGGTAGCTCATGTGGGTGCCCAGCAGGTGCACCACGATGAACTTGCGCTCGGCGGTATCGGCCAGGGCCTTGGAAAACGGCGCCAGTACATCGCCGTCGTACTGACGGGCGTTCTGGTTGCGGTTGTTGTTCAGGTACACCT
The DNA here is from genome assembly GCF_014268375.2 of Pseudomonas salmasensis. Classification (NCBI taxonomy): domain Bacteria; kingdom Pseudomonadati; phylum Pseudomonadota; class Gammaproteobacteria; order Pseudomonadales; family Pseudomonadaceae; genus Pseudomonas; species Pseudomonas salmasensis. Next base: position 803,416 of record NZ_CP077083.1, on the reverse strand, counting down.
GCTCGTCGGCCTGTTCGGAAAAGGTCGTGAGCATGGTGTTGCGTTTGGTCATGGTCTGCTGGTTGGTGATCCAGAAGGTCTTGTAGCCAGCCTGTTTCATCACGCTGACAATCGACGGTGTCTTGAGGTACAGGTCCGGGTTTTCTTCGTCAGCGAAGGTCAGCACCTGTTGCAGCGCTTCAATGGTGTAGGGGCGCGGGGTGATGACGTTATCGAACACGGCCAGTTGGTCGCGCAGCTTGTCCAGCTCCGGCGTGGTGTTGCGCGGGTAGCCGTAGAGGCTCATGCGCTGGCGGTTGGTCGACTCGCCGATGACCAAGACAAGTGTGGACGGCTGGCCGGCCATGCTGTCCTTGAGGTTGTTCAAGGGCGGGATCTTGCTTGCACTGGTGAGCATGCCTTGCATGTTGTCCAACTGCTCGGTGTAGCGACGATAGGCGACGATCATCTGCCAAGGCACGGCAGGCTCGATGCGGGTTTCAAAACGATCGATGGCCAATTCCATGGTTTCGCTGGTGGCGATCTGCTTGACCAGTGGGTAGCCCACCACCGCCAGGACGATGGCAATGGCTGCCACGATCGACTGGCCGCGAGGCAGGTACACCGGGCGCAAGCGCGTCCACAGGAAGATAGCGAAGGCGGTGTGGGCAATGAACGCCAGCACGATCCACCAGGCAAAGTATTGGGTGGCGTATTCGCCGGCTTCAGAGATGTTCGACTCGAACATGATGAAGATGACGCTCTGGGAGAATTCCTGCTGGTAAATGAAGAAATAACCCAGGCTCGCCATGGAGCACGCCCACAGCACCACGCCGATCAAGGCGGCGAGCAGGCGCGTACGGCGGGGGAACAGCAACATCGGCGCCAGCCACAGCGCACTCATGAAGAAGGCCTGGCGGAAGCCGCTGAAGCCGGAGGTACCGGTCAGTTGGATAAGAAGTTGGGTAATACCCGAGAAATACCAGAAAAACAGGAATAACCAGCCAAGGCCGGCCCAATCAAAGCCTTTCGCAGTCGTCGTGCTGCGTTTGAACATCGCCATCCAGCGCCCCATCAGAAAAAGATTGTCGCGCACAGGCGCGCAACATCGGGCCGCCCAGGAAGTGAGCGGCATCGCGGAACGGGAGTATCAAGAGGGGAATGTGAAAACTTTGTGAGTTTTCTGTAGGTATTGCCTTACAAGGCTACTGGCGCGGGCTTCAGCACAGCGCAGGCTTGGCATCCGACGGCTGATCGAGATGGGCTTGAAGGTGTGAACGCAGGCGCAGGACTTCCTGTTGCAACTGATCACGCTCGTCTTTCAACTGGCGCAGTTCATCGCGACGGATAGTGACGTAGAGGGTCTGTGGCGGACGGGTCATCTGTGCTGTGCTCATTGCTTACCTCGCAAATAGCCGGTAGATCGCGGTGCCAAAACAGGTTTTTGGCAACAGTCGGAAGCAAGTTTGAATTCTTTTTCGCGCCAAGGGAACTTTTTTATTTTTGGTGGTCGTGTGACTTTTGCCGGGGTGATGGTGAAACGATGGCAACTTTTTTGCCATGAAACTACATGGATCCGCTCTGGACTAACCCTCATTAGCCTCATTGCGCTATAAACTATGTCACACATTTTTTAGAAGTTAGGAGCATCAGCACATGCAACTGGGGATTATCGGACTAGGCCGCATGGGCGGTAACATTGCGCGGCGCCTGATGCTCAATGGGCATACCACCGTTGTATACGACCGTAACGAAGCCTTCGTCAAAGCCCTGAGCGAGGAGGGCGCCACCGGCGTCGCCGACTTGAAAGCGCTGGTGGCCGGCCTGCAAACGCCTCGCGCTGTCTGGGTCATGTTGCCGGCGGGCGCGCCCACCGAAGACACCATCAACGTGCTGAGCGAACTGCTGGAAGACGGCGATGTGATCATCGACGGCGGCAACACCAACTACAAGGACGACGTGCGTCGTGGCAAGGCCCTGGCTGAAAAGGGCCTGCACTATGTAGACGTGGGCACCTCGGGCGGCGTCTGGGGCCTGGAGCGTGGCTATTGCATGATGATCGGTGGCGACACCGAGACCGTGAATCGTCTCGACCCGATCTTCAAAAGCCTGGCGCCGGGCCTGGGTAACATCCCGCGCACCAAGGACCGTTCGGCCTCTGCCGACCCACGTGCCGAGCAGGGCTACATTCACGCCGGCCCAGCGGGTTCGGGGCACTTCGTCAAGATGATCCACAACGGCATCGAGTACGGGATGATGCAGGCGTTTGCCGAAGGTTTTGACATCCTCAAGACCAAGAACTCGGAAAACCTGCCGGAAGACCAGCGCTTTGACCTAAACGTTGGCGACATCGCCGAAGTCTGGCGTCGTGGCAGCGTGGTGTCGTCCTGGCTGCTGGACCTGACCGCCGACGCCCTGGCCACCGACCCGAAACTGGACGGCTACTCAGGCTCCGTGGCCGACAGCGGTGAAGGCCGTTGGACTATCGAAGCGGCCATGGAGCAGGCCGTGCCGGTTCCAGTGTTGTCGACCTCGCTGTTCGCGCGTTTCCGTTCCCGCCAGCAGAGCACCTACGGTGACAAAATGCTGTCTGCCATGCGCTTCGGCTTTGGTGGCCATGTGGAGACTTCCAAAAAATGACCGCCAACGGCAAAAAAACCAAGGCCGAACCTGCTCCACCCACCACGTTGTTTCTGTTTGGCGCCCATGGCGACCTGGTCAAGCGCCTGCTCATGCCGGCGCTGTACAACCTGAGCCGCGACGGGTTGCTGGGCGATGGCTTGCGTATTGTCGGCGTTGATCACAACGCCATCAGCGATGCGGACTTTGCCAAGAAACTCGAAGACTTCATTCGTACCGAAGCCTCCAGCAAGGTCAGGGGCAATGCCGAGAACGCCCTCGACCCTGCGTTGTGGGCGCAACTGGCCAAGGGCATCAGCTACGTCGAGGGCGATTTCCTCGACGACAGCACCTATGCCGATATCGCCAGCAAGATCGCTGACAGCGGCACCGCCAACGCGGTGTTCTACCTGGCCACCGCTCCGCGCTTTTTCAGTGAAGTGGTGCAGCGCCTGGGCAGCGCCGGCTTGTTGAATGAAACCGACGATGGCTTTCGCCGCGTGGTGATCGAGAAGCCGTTCGGCTCCGACCTGGCCACCGCCGAGGCGCTCAACGCCTGCCTGCTCAAGGTGATGAGCGAGAAGCAGATCTATCGCATCGATCATTACCTGGGCAAGGAGACGGTGCAGAACATCCTGGTCAGCCGTTTCTCCAACGTGCTGTTCGAAGCGTTCTGGAACAACCACTACATCGATCACGTGCAAATTACTGCCGCTGAAACCGTTGGCGTGGAAACCCGGGGTAATTTCTTCGAGAAGACCGGCACACTGCGGGACATGGTGCCCAACCACCTGTTCCAGTTGCTGGCGATGGTCGCCATGGAACCGCCGGCCGCCTTTGGCGCCGATGCGGTGCGGGGTGAAAAAGCCAAAGTGGTCGGTGCCATCCGCCCTTGGTCGCTGGAAGATGCGCGGGCCAACTCCGTGCGCGGCCAATACACCGCCGGCGAAATCGCCGGCAAGCCGTTGCCCGGTTATCGCGAAGAAGCCAACGTCGCGCCCGACAGCAGCACCGAGACGTTCGTCGCGCTAAAAGTGATGATTGATAACTGGCGTTGGGTCGGTGTGCCGTTTTACTTGCGTACCGGCAAGCGCATGAGTATCCGCGATACCGAGATCGTGATCTGCTTCAAGCAGGCGCCTTATGCGCAATTTCGCGATACCGAAGTCGATGAACTCAAGCCCACTTACCTGAAGATCCAGATCCAGCCGAACGAAGGCATGTGGTTCGACCTGTTGGCCAAGCAGCCTGGGCCGACCCTGGAGATGGCCAATATCGAATTGGGCTTTGACTACAAGGACTTCTTCGAAATGCAGCCGTCGACGGGTTACGAAACCCTGATCTACGACTGCATGACCGGCGACCAGACCCTGTTCCAGCGTGCCGACAACATCGAGAACGGTTGGCGCGCGGTGCAGCCGTTCCTGGATGCCTGGAAGCAAGATGACGGTATCCAGGCCTACAAGGCGGGTGAAGATGGCCCGGCGGCGGCCGATGCCTTGCTGGCCCGCGATGGCCGCGCCTGGCATAGCCTCGGATGAGTGACGCGACGATTCAACCCATCCGGTTTGTCCTCAGTGATGTGGACGGGACGCTATTGCATCCCGACCACAGCCTCAGCCAACGCACCGCCGATGCCATCCGCGCCATGCGCGAAGCCGGGGTGCTTTTCAGCCTGGCCAGCGGGCGTCCGCCCAAGGCCATACGGCATTTGATCGAAACCTTCGGTATTGATGTGCCGGTGGCGGGCTTCAATGGCGGCACGTTGGTCAACCCGGATGGCAGCATACTGGTTGCCCACCATCTGCCGGCGGAAGCGGCACTGATCACCCTGGCGCTGTTTTCGGCCGAGCCGGACGTGGAAGTCTGGGTGTTTGCCGATGGCGACTGGCTGCGCCGTGATCCGCCCGGGCCCATGGTGCAGCGCGAAGCCGATGGCTTGGGCTATGGGCCGGTGGTGGTGGAGAGTTTCGAGCCGTACCTGGACCGTGTCGACAAGATCGTCGCCGCCAGCAACAACACCCAGTTGTTGGTGGAACTGGAGGCGCAATTGCAGCCGAAAGTGCAGGGGTTGGCCCAGGTGTCGCGTTCGCAACCGGTGTATCTGGACGTAACTGCGATGCTGGCCAACAAAGGCGAAGCCTTGAAAACCCTGGCCGAGCACCTGGGCGTGCCGCTTGCGCAAACGGCCGCGATTGGCGACGGTGGCAATGACCCGGCGATGTTTCATGTGGCGGGGTTGTCGATTGCCATGGGCCAGGCCGAAGAAACCGTCAAGCGCCAGGCCAATGTGGTCACCGGCAGCAATGTCGAGGACGGCGCTGCCGAGGCGTTCGAGCGTTTTATTCTCGCTGCACGTTAAGCGACGAAGTGTGGCTGCACAACTTCCAGCTCAAGTTTTACTTGGGCTGGAAGTTATTGCATTGCATTACTTCGGCATTGCCCAGTGTTGCAACTGGTGACCCTCTTTATCGAGCTCGGCACGGGCCTGCAACAACAGGTTTTCAAGTTGGGCCGGGTCGGTATACGCAGTAGAGGACAACTGTTTGCTGCCGATGCGGGTGTTGGTACGGTCGATGACGCTTAGGCTGAGGGCGCCAACGCCATCGTGCCAGGCCACGCACTGAAAGGGCTGGAAAGCACGGTCTGCAATCAAAAGAGCTTCGTTGATGCGCAGCGGAGCGTTCATTTGGGTCTTCTCTCTGTATGCCCATTCAAGTGAGTACCGGCGGTTGGGCTGACCGTGCGGTGGGTTACTTGTACTGATGCACGATGGTGGGGTGCGGGTCACATGCTAGGGCAAGAAATTTTAACTTTCCCTGATTGACGTCATGTAAGCGGCTGTTTTGAAAGCGCAATAAGCCTTTTACTGGCGAGCAACTTTTGTTGCGCTATGAAACAGGCATGGCTTTTTGCCCACACTTATAGCGAAAGGGTACAAGGTACGCGTCAAGATCTTGCTAGGGTTACCAGCAGTCGCCACAAACTGCTGTTTCTAAATAACTTTAACAATTTTGGCGCCAAGGAACAGTCATGATTGCGACGCCCCCCCAACGCCGTTTACTGGTGGTCGACCCCTGTGACGACTGCCACGGGCTATTGCCCGGTTTACGCACCGCCGGCTGGGAAGTGGACAGCTGTGCCCTGGAGGCGGTGGGTGAGCGCTCCTGCGATGTGGGCCTGCTGCGTTTGCAACGTGACCACCTGGAACGCCCCGAAGCGGTCAAGGAGTTGATTGGTCGCAGCGGCACCGAGTGGATCGCCGTGCTCAGCCAGGATGTGCTGCGCCTGCAGAACGTCGGCGATTTTGTCTGCGAATGGTTCTTCGATTTCCATACTTTGCCTTTCGATGTATCCCGGGTGCAGGTGACCCTGGGCCGTGCGTTCGGCATGGCGCGCCTGCGTGGCAAGGGCTACGCGCCGGTGGATGAGCCCCATGAATTGCTGGGCGAGAGCCGCCCCATTCGTGAGCTGCGCAAGTTGTTGTCCAAGTTGGCGCCCACTGAATCCCCGGTGTTGATCCGCGGTGACAGTGGCACGGGCAAAGAGTTGGTGGCCAAGACCTTGCACCGCCAGTCCCAGCGGCATGCCAAGCCGTTTGTCGCGATCAATTGCGGGGCCATCCCTGAACACCTCATCCAGTCCGAGCTGTTCGGCCACGAAAAAGGCGCATTCACCGGCGCCCACCAACGCAAGATCGGGCGGATTGAAGCGGCCAACGGCGGCACCCTGTTCCTCGATGAAATTGGCGATCTGCCGATGGAGCTGCAAGCTAACCTGTTGCGCTTTCTTCAGGAAAAGCACATTGAACGCGTCGGCGGCAGCCAGCCGATCCCGGTGGATGTACGCGTGTTGGCCGCCACCCACGTCAACCTTGAGGCGGCGGTGGAGAAGGGCGCCTTTCGCGAAGACCTGTATTACCGCCTGAACGTCCTGCAAGTGGTTACCGCGCCGTTGCGTGAACGCCATGGCGACGTGGCGATGCTGGCCAACCATTTTTCACGTTTCTACAGCCAGGAAACCGGGCGGCGCCCGCGTAGTTTCAGCGAAGAGGCCCTGGTGGCGATGGGGCAGCACCCGTGGCCGGGCAATGTGCGTGAACTGGCCAACCGCGTGCGGCGCGGCCTGGTGCTGGCCGAAGGGCGGCAGATCGAAGCGGTTGACCTGGGGCTGCAAGGCCAGCAAGTCATTACGGCGCCGATGGCGACATTGGAAGACTACAAACACCGCGCCGAACGCCAGGCGTTGTGCGATGTGCTCAACCGGCACAGCGACAACCTCAGTGTCGCAGCCCGCGTGCTGGGGATTTCCCGGCCAACGTTCTACCGGTTGCTGCACAAACACCAGATTCGCTAGGGCGGGTGACCCAGTGTGTGCGGGCTCGCCTGCGAAAGCGGTGGTTCAGTTAGAGTTTCAGTGACTGACATACCGCCATCGCGGGCAAGCCCGCTCCCACAGGGGATCTGTGCCAGGCGCTGAATTTGTGGGCAATACATGGCCGATGTGGGAGCTGGCTTGCCTGCGATAGCGGTAGTGCAGTCACAGATGCAGCGACTGATACACCGCTTTCGCGAGCAAGCCCGCTCCCACAGGGGATCTGTGCCAGGCGCTGATTTTGTGGGCAATACATGACCAATGTGGGAGCTGGCTTGCCTGCGATAGCGGTAGTGCAGTCACAGATGCAGCGACTGACACACCGCCATCGCGAGCAAGCCCAAAGGGGATTGGTGCCAGGTGCTGATTCTGTGGGCAATACATGACCAATGTGGGAGCTGGCTTGCCTGCGATAGCGGTAGTGCAGTCACAGATCCAGCAACTGCCACACCGCCTGCGGGCAAGCCAATCAGAAGTAATACGGGAATTTCAGGCTGAACGTAAAGTCCGGCGCATCATCGGTCATGCCAATCGCCAGGTTCGGCACGATGGTCAAATTATCCGAGGCGGCAATCGTCATCCCCACGTTGAAATAGCCGGCGTTGGCATCGCTGGACACCACCGATTGCCAGTCGCCGCCATCCGGCTTGAGTTTGCTCTTGCGCTGCACCAGGTCGGACACCGAGAACGACATGCTCATCTTCTCGTTCAAGGCAAAGGCGACGCCGACCCCGAACTGGAAGCTGTCGCCCAGGCGCACCTTGCCTCCTACCTTCTGATTGACTTGACTGCTGATGTCATCGAAAGAGTCTTCAAAGTTGTGGGTGTACGACAATGAACCGAACAACACGGCCGGGTCGAAGGTCTTGACCAGGGAGATGCCCGGTGTAACAGACCAGACCCCGTTGCCCGTCGGCAGGCTTTCGGGCACGTAGAGGTTGTCGTTGTTCGTTTGCTGGACCAGTTTGATGCCAAAAGGCTCCTTGCCCGTCGGTGCCTTGACGCGCACGGATACCACTGCATCCGGCAAAGTCGAGGTTTCGTCGAGGAACTTGTAGGCGACGCCAAAGTTGACATCGCCAATGGTTGGGTCGCGGGTCACGGAGCCTTCGGAGGTGGCGGTGGCGTCGTTGCCGGCGCCGCCCGATTGGTAGGTGGACTCGCGGTAAACCACCGGCACGTTCAGGTCGAACTGCCAGCGGTTGTCGACGTTGTAGCGCCCGGTGAGGTCCAGGGTCCAGCTGTCGGACTTGATCCGGTCCAGGTTGATGTTGCCCAGGAAGATCGAGTCCAGCGCCAGGAAACCATTGAGGGTCAATTGGCGCGCGTCATAACGGGCATAGGTGATACCGGTTTCCACGCTGAACTTGCCATTGCCGAAAAAGCCGCTGGCCTCGTTGTACAGGTTGCTCACACTTTGCGCAGGGGCCGAGTCGTCCTTGAGGGCCTGGCCGTAGGAGCTGCCACCCCCGCCAGCGCCACCGGACGCCGCGGCGGCGCCCGTACCGCTGGCCGCGACAGCGTTAGCGCCGTTCTTGAAGTCGGCCGGTGACTTGGCCAGGCGCCTGGGGGCAGGCGTGGCCGGTTGATCCTCGACCTGGCGCACACGTTGTTCCAGCACGGCCAAGGCTTTTTGCTGCACGTCGTAACGTTGCTTGAGTTCCAGCAGTTCCTTCTTCAGGGTTTCGATGTCAGCGTCTGGCGCGGCATACAGCACGGATGCGGGCAAGAGCGTACTCAAACAAACCACCGCACGAAGCGATAACGATCGATGCATGAAATAAGCCGTCCTTTTCTAATGCGTAAGTGTCGAGGGTCAGCGTAGTTCAATAACCGAGCGTGCGTAGGCCTTTAAGTTGATCCAGGTTGCAGTTCAACGCGGCGTTGTTCAGCCCGTTATTGTTCATCACGACGTTGATCTGGGTGATGCTTCTGACAAGGTTGCTGTCACCGGTCAAAACCGTGCCCTGCAGCACGTTCCCCGCGCCGATCTGTTGCAGGCTGTTGCCCTGGTTGTGATTGGCCTGGATGGCCATCTGCACGCCGCCATTGTTGGCCGAAACGCTGACACGGCCTGCGGCGCTGTCGCCGGTCACTGTGCCGCCCGCCACCAACACTTGGCCGGACTGCAGGTTATTGGCGGGGGTAACCCCATTTTCGACGTTGATGCCCACGTTGTTGTAGGCGGCGTTGCCATCGCCAGCGGTGCGCACACTTTGGGTCACGCCCTGGCCGCTGCCGAGGCCGGCACCGCCCACCACATTGCCGGTGCCTGTGTTGGGAGGGGTGCCAGTACCGGTCGAGCCGGTGGTTTGTACATAGAACTGTGGAGTAAGGGTGCTCTTGTCGATCTGCATGTTGGCCGTGCCGGTGATGTTGCTACCTTCGGCATTGGTCCAGGTGCTGCTCATGACAATGCCAAAGCTGATGATGCGCCCCGGCATGACGTAACGGCCACGCAGCTCGGCCATTTCGGCATCCTTGAGTTCGATAGGCTTGAACCCCGAGGACGCATAAGCAGGCATTGAGGCGGCCAGACACAAGACCGTCAGCCAACGGGAAGTGTTCATTGCTGCTCCTGGGGCGTCCTGCCCCTTATTGCGCTTCTAGAAGAAGTCGCTCTGGATAAAACCGAAATCCATCAGCTCGGCATCGCCCACGGGCCGGAACTCATTCATCTGGCTCTTGGCGGTCAGCGGCAGGGGCGGGTCGAGCAAGACGTTGGCCTTGTCGTAACCCTCACCCAGTACGGCGAAGACAATGCCATTCCAGCCTTTGACGAAATCGTCATGGGAATAGCGCTTGTGGCCCAATACGGGGTCGCCGATGTACACCCAGTCCTTGTCGGCCCGTTGCAACACCACGAAGTGCTTGTAGCCGCGGATTTCCAGCAGCACCACCACGGGGATCTTCACGGTCAGCAGGGTCTCGGGCGCGATCTTGTAGCCCCGGGCGCGCATGCCGATGCTTTCGAGGTAGCGCTTCATGTCCAGCATGGAAAAGCCCTGGGTTCGTACCAGGTCTTGGTCGGCGGTGACCAGCATGCCTTTGATGATGTGTGCTTCGTCGACGTCCAGCCAATAGGCCTGGCGCAGGATGGTGGCGAGTGCCGCGGCACCGCAGCTGAAATCGGTTTTCTGTTCCACCAGGTTGGCGAACCTTCGCTCGCGAATGCTCTCGACCTTCTTGAAAATCACCGCACCACCGGGCATGGCGGAGACCGCCATGGTGCCTGCCCAGCTCGTGCCGGTGAGTAACATCAGGAGGGTGAGGGTCGCGATACGCATGATCGAATGACCTGTTGGACACTGGAATAAAAAAGGGCCTTGTCGCCAAGGCCCCGTTGGATCAGAAGCGCACGCCGCTGGCGCAGACGCTGCAACCTTGGCCGATCGACAGGCTGTTGCTGCCTTGGTTGCCCGCACCCGATTGCAGGTTCACACCTACGTTGCCGGAGTTGCGGTTAACCGAGTTGTCGAGGCTTGCGTTGTTGGACACGTACTGAGGCTTGCCATAACCATGGCTGCTGGCGGCCGTGTTCAGGTAGCTGTTGTTGAGCGAGTTCTGCTCGGTGTTGGAAGCCGCTGCGATGTTCTTGCCGTCAGCGGTGGTGATGGCCAGGTTGTTTTTACCCTGGTTGCCCTGGCCGGCCTGGCCGTTGTAGCCCACGTTGCCGGAGTTGCCGGTGATGGAGCCGTCCAGGGAGGCGTTGTTTTGCGTGCCTTTGTTGATGAAGTTGTTGTGCGAGCTGCCTTGGTCCACATCGATCACGGCAAACACGGTGGCAAAGTCGCCTTTTGCACTGGAGATGGCGCCGGCGTTGTCGGCCTGGTTGCCAGAACCTGATTGTGCGTTGACCCCGACATTACCGCTGTTGCTATTGACCGAGTTGTCGGCTGATGCGTTGTTCTCGGTGTTGGTATCGTCGAATTTGTTGTGTTCGCTTTTTTGTACGTCAGTGACGACAGCGGCCACAGTACCGCTGGGTTGTGGGGTTGGATGCCAGCCACCCGCTTGAGCAGCAGCAGCCATGAGCGCGGCGAGAGCGAAAACCATTGGTTTGAGAGCCATTTGAGGTTTCATGGTGTTTCTCCTTGCTTCTAATTAGTTGGTTAAGTGTTGGTACGGTCTAACTAACGAACGTCTACCAAGCGGTTACTTGATAGTGATGCCCAGGGTGTTAGCCACTCGGTTCCCCACCCCGGCACTCTGGGTCACCTGTGTCACTCCTCGGCTGCCGGTGAAGGCCTGGTCGCTGGTCACGACCTGGCGGCTGCCAGTGGTGGGGGTGAGTCCCGAGTCTGTTGCCAGCGTCGTCGTGTTCTGTTGCAACAGGACGCTGTCATCGATGCTTTGCGGGCCAGGGTGAAGGCTGATCCGCACAGCGTTGATGGATTGGTTATTGGCCCCGGCGGACTGGTTGACGCCCAGCACACCGTTGCCATTGGTAAATGAGTTGCCCTGGATCGCGGCCTTGGCGTTCAGGGACGGGTCGACTTTGCCGTCGACGCGCTGGATGTTGACGTTGGTGGCCTGGCCACCGAGCGCAATGGCGCGGCTGTTGGACATTTGCTGCCCGTTGCCGGCGGCCTGGTTGATCGACAGCACACCCTCGTACTGCTGGCCGCTATGGTTGATCACGGCGGTGTTATCGGCCATGGCCGAGGCGCTGCCCAACAGGGCGACTATCAACAGGGCGCGCTTCATCACTTGCCCCCCATCATGCTGCCGAGGTTGTTGAGCGGCGTCATGCCACGCTGGATCGAGTCGCTGATCTGCCCGCCCATGCTGCTACCGCTGCCCGCACCATGGCCGGCTGCTGCGCCAGCGCCGAGTGTCGACATGCTGTTTTGGTTGGCGCCCAGGCCCGACAGGCTGCCGTTGGGCTGGGGGGAGCGGGCGAGGCTCGAGCCACTGCTGATGCCGCCGATATCCCTGTCGCTGAGTTCGCCGGTCAAAGCGTTGTTGATCTCTTTGCTGGGGTTGGCATTGGCGGTGCTGGGGTAGGGGTCTGGCAGGGAGGTACGCCCATACATATGGCCCTGCACGGTGCGCCCGGTCACGATCACGCCGTCACCCGCCTGGCTTGTCAGGCTGACACCGGCACTGAGCACACAGCTGATCAGCAGTACGTTTATCGACGAGGCGTGTGTGAGTGTGTTCACGGCGGCAGTCCTTATTCTTCACGCTGACCCTAAACAGCGTTATCAGGGAAGGAGCAGAAGGCGTGCCGCTTTCTATTAGATGTGGTTATTCAAGGGCTTGGGATTAAGGCAAGGCAAAGTGATAGCACCCCTGTTTCAGGCTTGAAACAGTCCGCAAAGCCTGAGACAGGCCCATGCTCACCTCATGCTGTCTCAGCGATGTAACACTGCCTGTGACAGAACCATGAATCCGCGCACGGCGGGCGATGCAGGTGAGGCAGGTGTTTCAAAAATGGACACCCGCGGGCCAAGCGCACCCGTTCGTGCGGCGGGCTCAGCCCTTGGGGGTTTTACGCGGAATGGAATTGAGTACAGGGTTGCCGTCCTGGTTTTGGGTCAGGTAGACCGGCAACACCTTGGGCAGGGAGGGCACGAGGTTATTGACCTCGTTGATGTTGTAGATACCGCCGATGCGAATCGCGCCGGTACTGGCGTCTGCGAGCATCACCGGCTTTTTCAGGTAGCGGTTGATCAGGGGCAGGGCGTCCGACAGGGTCAGGTTGTCGAGTACCAGCTTGCCCTGGCGCCATGCCAGCGCGGTGTCATCGGGATTAATCGCGGCGACCTGCGGGGCGGCGTCACCCTGACGGAAACTGGCTTGCATGCCTGGGCTCAGCGGCACACTGGCGTGCTCGCTGTCGCTGGAGATCTGCACCGAGCCCTCCAGTAACATCACCCGCACCTGGTCTTCATATTCCCAGACATTGAACTGCGTGCCGGTCACTCGCACCTGGCCTTCGCCGGTCCGCACGATAAATGGGTGATCGCGGTCGTGGGCGACCTTGAAGAACGCTTCGCCCTTTTTCAACGTGACCCGGCGCTGGTCCTTGTAATGGCTGTAGACCAACTCGGTGCCCAGGTTCAACTCCACCTGGCTGCCGTCGCCAAGGGTGACTTTTTTCAAGCCATTGGCGGCTTCGAAGCGCTCATAAGAGCTGGGCAACCAGCCCGCTTCCCAGCCGGTGAAGGCAGCAAGCGGCAATGCCGCCAGGCACACCGCCGCAGCCACCGCGTAGGTGCGCAAGCGGCTTCGCGGCTTCTTGAGGGGCACCATCACCGCCTCAGGCTTGTCGCGGGGCAGATGATCGGCGACGTCCCAGATCTCGAGCATGGCCGCATATTCGAAGGCGTGCAGCGGATGGGCATCGTGCCACTGGGTAAAAGCCTGACGTTCACCCGCCGTGCAATCTGCAGCATGCAGGCGCATGCACCAATGCGCAGCGGCGTCGGTGATGGCGTCATATTCGCTTTCTGAAAGGGGCTTTTCGCTCATTAACTCATCCTGATTTCCCACATTCTAACCTCCCAAGGCAGACGGCGAGAACCGCATCATGGCGATTGCACATCAATTGGAACTTATTCTTGTTTGCGCGCGCCTAAAAATCAGGAATTAACCTGTCGTCCACTATGGAGTACGAAAATGTTGAAGAAAACCTTGATCGCCCTGTGTGCTACTTCCGCGCTGTTGAGCGCAGGCGCTGCCATGGCCGACAAGCCGGGTGCAGGCTGGATCACCATTGAGAAAGCCATCGAGGTGGCGAAAACCAAGGCCGGTTACATCGAGGTCTACGCCGCTGAAGCCGATGACAATGGCTATTGGGAAGTCAAAGGCCGCAAATCCGACGGCATTGTGTATGAAGCGCGCATCGATGGCGCCTCGGGCAACGTGCTGCGTGACCAGAAAGACTGATGCACTCGCCGGGGGCCGTTCAGGCCCCCGGCTCCAATTGGCGGCCAAGATGGGTGATCAGGTATGTCACGGAGTCGGCGTTGGCCAGGATGGTGTCAATGCGTTTGTCAGGTACTGACATAAAGATGACCCTTGCGTCCTGCAAGGTCTTGGCGCCAGTGGCCTTGAAAATTTTCTTTTCAATGGCCGAGCCTGGCTTGAAGTCTTCCCATAACGCGGTGAGGCTGTCTTGAGTCTTGAACAGCATGGTTGCAGGCGTCATCGTCGATAACGCCGTGCTGCGCAGGTCTTCCAGGGTGGTTTTAAGCATTTCGGCGCCGGGCCTGTCGATATTGATCAAGTCCGGGAAGGGCCGCATGCTGTCCAGGTAGGCAATGTCCACGGTGTCCAGTTTCAAGTGCGACAGTTCGTGAATCAGCGTACTGGCCCTGGCGTGCGTCGATATGTTGAATGCCACATTCTCCAGCAAGCGGTTCTGATAAACGTCCAGATTGGGGTCGAAGAATCGGCTCAGCAGATACAGTTTTCGCTCCCTGTCGGCGGGAATCATGAACGCATAATCCGACGCGGGATCCTGTCGGCTGGTACCCACCACAAAGCGCATGGAATTCGGACCGGTCAAGCTGGGGTCGGTGAGTTCATCGAGGATCTCGTCGATTATTTTGGTGACTCTCAAGACCTGGTCCGGGGTCAGGGTGACGACACCGAACATCTCTCCCAAAAAACGTCCAACCCGGCTGGTCGGGTCGCGTTGTGTGGCGAATTGCGCGACATTGCGGCGGCAGTTCAGCGTGTAATAAGTCGCAAAGTTCAGCGCTTCGGTGATGGCTTGGGCTTTCCAATAGGTCAACGCCCCGATATCGCGGATGCCCACCGCTTCAATATTGATATCCCGTGCTTCGTTGCGCCATGTCTTGAGGTACGACTGGGCCCTGCCGAAGCGCGGCTCTTGGCCACCCAGCTCCAGCACCCAGATGCCCTGCGCATTGCGGCCGATGAACGGCCCCACCTGCTGGTCGTTGGCGAGGCGCCAGTGTTGTGCGGCTTTCTTGACGCTGTACACCTTGCCGGCCAGCGGCACGTAGTATTTCGAGGTTTTCCGGTCTTCATACACTTGGCTGAGTGTGTTCTTTCTCAGGTCTTGCAATGCGACATCCTGCGCCTCGAACGGCTGCAGCCGGGTGCGTGAAGGGCTGGTGATATGCCAGGTGGCGAGGGTGGTGGCTGCGGGCAGTGACGTGTCTGTCAGCTCGGCCAGCGAGCGTTCCTTTTCGGTGGGCGGTGCAAGGGCGGTGCCGTCCAGCGCACTGCGCAGGGCGGCCATCTGCGTCACGCCCCTGACGAAATCCTTGAGCGCAGCCTTCCACTGATGCAGCTGCAAGGCTTCGGCCGAACGCTTGAACAAGCTGTAGCTGCGCCATACCACCAGCGGGTAGGCGAGTTTGCCGGCCATGAACTGTACCGCCGTGGGGATTTCCTTGCCGAACAAGCGGGTCGCATGGTCCCACAAGGTCTTGGCGCCTTCTTCGAATTGGCTGCCCAGCACCTTGAGCAACATCACTGTGTTTTCACTGAACAGGTAATGCAGCACATTGCCCGTCACTGGCGACGCGGCCAGGCGGATATCGGACGGGCGAGGGTGGCTGTTTTTCAGTAAGTGGCGGTAAGTGGCCTGGTGCGGATCTTCGAGGTGCATAAGCACCCAGTCCTGCAGTACGCCCGGCGTTTGTATCTCATTGAGCAGCGCCGTTTCATCCGCATATTCCTTGAACACATGCTGTTTGCTGTACGGCGCGTAAAGTACCCATGGTCCATCGCTGGGACTCTGCGGGCTGATCAGGTACACGCCTAGCACCTTGGCGGTACTGGCGCCTTCGGTGGCGATCAGTTCCAGCGGTCGAATCATCGCCGTGGCCCCGCTGAGTGAGGCGCGGGCCACGGCGTCGGGCATATCGAAAAGCTGTTGCACCAGGCTCAACGCCTGGGTTGAAAGCCGTTCCTGCAGCTTTTGCTCGTGGGCAAGCTGCAACGCTTGCCACGGCAGTTGTCGGCAAAACAGGCGCCTGCGTTGGCGTGCATCGTCGGTTTGCGCCTCAAGGTGGCTTCGCACCAGTTGCTGATAAGCGCTTTTGAGGTCCAGCTGTCGCACCAGCTGTATCACCGCATTGGCGTCCAGGGCTTGCGGTAATGGCCTGGCGGTGCGTGAGCGCGGGCGGATGTGTTGAGCCGCCAGGTTTGGCCAGTGCCGCAAGGCAAAGTCGGTCAGGTTGTCGACATTCAGATCAAGCACCGCGTGGGTGGGGATCAGGATGTGATCGGGGTTGAGCGCCTGGCCGGGAAAGCGCGCCTCAAGCAGCGTCATCAGCGTGGTGAAGGCATAAGCACGCATGGGTTGGATGTCATGCAGGTAGTCGTGTTCCTGTGCGGCGTTGTTGCAGTATTGCTCCAGAAGCTCGGCCTGGTGGATTTGGTCCTGAGGTGGCGCCATGCCGAGCCACACCGGCAGTGCCTGCTGGTTGACCAGGGCATCGGCCAGCGTGATCGCCCTGCCAAGGTTGGTGGGCGGCGGCTGTTCGATGACGGCGTCCAACCGGTCTTGCAAGGCGCGAGCCCCCAGGCCTATGGATTGCAAGTGATCCACGCCTTCCATGACCGCGTCGTTGTAGCTGTTGACTCGATCATTCAAAAGGTCCTGGTCAATACGTTGCAGCGGCCCCAGGCGAAAGGCCTGATGGGGCTCGCGCAAGCAGAACGGCAGGTTCTCCAGCAGGCTCAAGCGGTTGAGCGGGTGCGCCAGGCGCAGGGCGATTTCATCGCGCAGGGCGTTGACCGAGGCAAACACTTCGTAGCCCAGGCGCGGCGTCCAGAGCAACGCCTGGCCCGAGCGCTGCGGGTCGATACCGCCGCGCTCAGTGATGACAAAAATATTGGCCAGCGGTTGTGGTGTATCGACGGCGTTAAAGTCCAACGTCAACCCATAGGCATCTGGCAAAAAACCGTTGAGGCCGTGGCGGGTCAAGCGCGACAGACTCTCAGGCCGCAGTAGCGTGTCGAGAATGGCCTGGCTGGTGGGCGCGAGGGTTTTATCCAGCCACCTCAGCTCGGCTTCGCTGCGTAACCCCACCAGCATCGAGTGGGCGTGTTGGGCGTGAGTCTTGACGAGAAAATCATGAGGTTGCTGGCGCATGGCGTGCTTGGAGAACAGCAGCAGCACACGCTCGATGACGGTGTTGAACGTCTTGAGCGTCATGCTCGGCAATTGCACGAACACATTGCCTTCGCCCTTGGTATAAAACTTCGTCCGGGATGAAAAGGGCACTGCCGGCGCCTCCCGGGCCAGGCGCTCTATGAAGTGTTCAAGCATGCTCAATGACTGCACTGGCGTGCGTTCCTCACGCTCCTGGGCACGGGTGGCGTAGGTGTTGATATACACCTCGCTGGCCTTGACGGCCTGTTGCTGCAGTTTCAGTTCGGCGTTGAGCGTATCAGCCATGATGCTGCGTAACGTCGGATGGTTCGCGCGCTCCAGCGCCAGTGCCCGCTCAACCGCCTGCAGGCTCTGAAGCTGGAGCCGGGCACGCTCGGCCTTGACCGTCGAAGGGCGGCCATCGCCGCGGGTGACCGGGTGCAAGGTCCAGCGCCCGGACGTTTCCAGCGTGGCCAGTTGATTGTCCAGCAGGGCACGCACGTCCAGAGCGCTGTCGAGCAGGGCCGCCAAGTCCACTTGGCCATCGCTGCGCCGGTAGATTTCCAGGGCGTGGTTAAGGTTGTCCGTTTGCTTGCGCACAATGTCTTGCACCAGGGTTACAAACACATTGCCGGGAATCGGCCTTGCCGCGATGCTGATCGGGTCCAGGCCGAGCAGCGTGTCGCGCTCATCCAGCGAGAGGACGTTGAGCCATTCGTCCTCGTGGCTTTGGGCCTTGAGCATGCTCAGTAGCCGGTCTTTCAAGTCATCGAGGTTTTCCAGCACTTGTAACCCGCGCGATTGGGTGTAGAGGTAAGCGTGGCGCTCGGTGATCATCAAGGTGCTCGCCGGTTCAACGTAGTGCTGATGGGGCGCATAAAGGCGCACTTTTTCCACAGTGAGGTTTTCGGCATGGGCGCTGCGGGCACTTTGGTCGCTGAGGAACAGCGCCTGAAGTGCGTGACTTTCATCCGCGGTAATGATGTCGCTCTGGCGCTTGAGCAGCACATCGAGGCGAAACTTCTGCGCCATCACCTGTGCAAAAAAATCCGCGCGCGAGGTGCCGCTGTCGACATCTTCATTCCAGTAAGTCTGTAGCAGGCTTTCCAACAGCTTGGAAAAAGTGCTGGAGCTTTGTTCGACCAAGGCCTCCCAACGCTGATGATCTTCTTCACGTTCGGAGGGGGTGAAGTCAGTGGTGTGATGTTTTGGGTTCAAATATTCGCGCGTTTGCCCTATGGGCCAGCCATGGCGCACATAAAATTGCAGCAGCGCTTCGCTCAAGGTCAGCGAGTTGACCCAGCGTGGCGTTGCTTGCTCAGTCTCGCGGGTAAAGACATTGACCCGTGTGTGCCGTTGATCCAGGTGTTTGAAATGGGGGCGGGCCATGACGCTCAGCAGCGTGTCGAGCATGTCGGGCAGGGTCGGGGTTTTTTGCAGGTGGCCGAGCATGGCCTTGACGTTATCCAGCTGGCAGGCCTGGAGCATGCGCGCTTGCTCTGGCATCACGTCACCTTCGATGATCTGGGTGGTCAGCACCATGGGCGTGTCAGCGCCCAGCGCGTTGCGTTGATCCATCGACAGGTAGTTGAGCAAAGGGGCGCTCTGCTGTGGGTCTTCCAATTGCTCGGTTAATTCGCTCAGCAGTTCAGCATGGCTGTCATAGACCTGGATGCCGTAGTCCGGGGTATAGAGCAACGCCTTGGCGTTGTCGGGTGTCGGGCTGATCGCGAACGCGCCGGCAAGGGGGATGGGGGGCTTGCCGGAAACGTTGATCAGCACCTTTTCAACGCGCATGGGGTGATCATGCCGGCGTGTGTCCTGCCTGGATTCGTCGGTGGCCAGGTAGAGGTTGTACAGCCAATCAAGGTCTTTGGCGGTGAGCCCCAACGTGCGTTCCCGAGCGGTGGGCGAGGCTTTGCCTTGGGGTTTGAGAAACTCAGGGAAGAAATACGGGGGTGTTAAACGGACCACAGCCTGTCTCCGGCGTGCCAGGAAAAGTACAGGGTAGGCAGGCGCTCGCGCTACAAGGCGGTAAATATTCAGCGCTGCGCACGTTGACAACGCAGAGCGTGCGTGGTGTTTAATCGAGGGTCTGGATCTCCCATTCGTTGCCCCTTCCAATCATAAAAAACGGAGCTTCAAATGTCTGCGCAGTCTCCGACAGTCGCCACGGCTTGTGCCTCGATACGCTTCGCTGAGTTGGTGGAATTGCTTCAACAGGTCTTCGTCAGGCACGGCACGTCGCCGCAGGTTGCGGCGATACTTGCGCACAACTGCGCCAGTGCCGAGCGTGACGGTGCCCATAGCCACGGTATTTTTCGCATCCCCGGTTACCTGTCGACGCTGGCCAGTGGCTGGGTCAACGGCAACGCCGTCCCCAACGTGACCGATGTGGCCTCAGGCTGTGTGCGCGTCGACGCCGGCAATGGGTTTGCCCAACCGGCCCTGGCAGCGGCGCGCCCGTTGCTGGTGGAGAAGGCACGCAGCGCCGGCATCGCGTTGCTGGCGATCCATAACTCCCATCACTTTGCTGCGCTGTGGCCGGACGTCGAGCCGTTTGCCGAGGAGGGGCTGGTGGCACTCAGCGTGGTCAACAGCATGACCTGTGTGGTGCCCCACGGCGCGGATCGCCCGTTGTTCGGCACCAACCCCATCGCGTTTGCAGCGCCACGGGCCGACGGTGCGCCGATTGTGTTCGACCTGGCCACCAGCGCCATCGCCCATGGCGACGTGCAGATCGCCGCGCGTAAAGGCGAGCGCCTGCCGGCCGGCATGGGCGTCGATAGCCTCGGTCAGCCGACCCAGGACCCTAAAGCCATTCTGGAAGGCGGCGCGTTGTTGCCGTTTGGCGGGCACAAGGGCTCGGCACTGTCGATGATGGTCGAGTTGCTGGCGGCAGCACTGACGGGTGGCAACTTCTCGTTCGAATTCGATTGGACGGACCACCCAGGCGCGCGTACGCCCTGGACAGGCCAGTTGTTGATCGTGATCGACCCAAGTAAAACCGCAGGGCAAAGCTTCGCCCAGCGCAGCCAGGAGCTGGTGCGGCAGATGCATGCGGCGGGGCTGCGGCGATTGCCGGGGGATCGACGCCATCGTACGCGGGCGAAGTCGCAGGAAACCGGGATAGAGCTGGATGCGCAGGCGTTGCGCGAGTTGAGGGCGTTGGCGGCGGGGTGAAACAGGCTGCGCGGGTGCGCAGCCTGAATGGGTCAGTTACGGCGACCCAGCAACAGGCCGACCACCAGGCCAAAGCCAGCGGAAATGGCCACGGTCTGCCATGGGTGCCCACCGATGTAAGTCTCGGTGGCATCCACAACCGGCTTGCTGCGTTCACGCACGTTGGACACCGATTCCAGGGCTTGCTTGAGTTTGATGGCAACCTGCTCGCGCAGGGTTTCACCTTCCTCGCCCACCAGGGATGCGCTGCTTTTGAGCAGTTTGTCCGACTCTTCGATCAACGCGCTCAGTTCGCTGAACGCTTGGTCCTTGATTTGCTCTTCGACAGCTTGGGCGGCGGTTTTGCGGGCCATTGAGTGACTCCTTGCAGGTGGATGTGGCAGTGAACAATGGAGTATCGGGGGGTGGCAAAAGTTGCAGTTTTTTTCCCCACGTACTCATCCGAGGCAAAATCCGGATCGGGAACGTTGGGCCTCAGTGTAAGATGTCACCTATTTGTGCAGCAGGTAATTCAACATGAGCTTCAATCTCGCCAACAAGACCCTCGCCGAACGCGCCGAGCTGGAAGATGAAAAGTCGCGCCTCTACGACCTGTGGCAAACCAACCTGGGCAAGGCCAAGGGCGAAGCCGCACGCTTGTTCGGTGAGCGCGCCAAGCGCAAGGGCAAGTGGGCCGAATGGGTGCGTGCCGAACTCGACGGCATGTCGCCGCCGGAGTTTTCCAGCATGGTGCGCAGTGAAGTCAACAAGCTGATGGCTGCAGCGAAGTAAAGCACGCCACAATCGCTTCGCGCACCTTGAGCAACAGCGGGTCCAACTGAGCCTGGGTGCGCCAGCCCAACTCCACCGGGTAGTGCGGCAGCGCCAGCGGGCAGGGCAGCACGCGCAGGCCGGTCATTTGCGCAATGGCGTGGGCCGCATGCCCGGGAATGGTTGCCACTGCGCTGCTGCCTTTGAGCAGATACGGCAGCGCGGCAAAGTGGCTGGTGGACGCGCACACGTGGCGGCGCAGCCCTTGCGCCGCCAAGCCTTCATCGGTAATGCCGATAAACCCGCCTGACGACACCAATACATGCTCGCGTGTGACAAACCCCTGCAGGTCGATGGCCTCCTGGCCTGGCGCCAGGCTGTGCGGGTCTACCAGGCAACGGTAGTCACCTTCTCCCAGCACCTGCCGGCTCAGCCTGCGCTCGGTAAAACCGCCGGCGGTAATGGCCAGGTCCAGCGTGCGGTCGAGCAGGGCAGTGGCGACGATCTGGCTGTAGGTCTGGCGAAAGATCACCCGTAGCTTGGGCAGGCGCACTGCGATGGCCTCCATCAGTCTTCGGCCATAGGCAATCTCGAAGTCATCCGACAGCCCCAGCACCACCGAGCGCCCCTCGTAGTGCAGGTTTTGCGGGCTGATCATCGCCAGGCTCTGGCGGCAGCGATCCAATGCCTCGCTGATTACCGGTTTCAACTGGTTGGCCCGCAATGTCGGTGCCAGGCCGCGGCCGGTGCGCACGAACAAAGGGTCGCCATACAGCTCACGCAAGCGCCGCAAGCCCGCGCTGATCGCCGACTGCGTGACGCCCAGGCGCAGCGCCGCACGGCTGGCACTGGACTCGTCATGCAGGGCTTCGAAGGTTTTGAGCAGGTTCAGGTCAACCTGGGCGATATTCATTTGGCTCATATCATTTAGCACTGAGGTGGGCTTTATTCATGATCGAGTCTGGCCGGAGAATGGGCAACCCCTATCTATCGGAGTGAGCCTGATGCCTGTATCGACTGTCGCAGCCCTGCAAATCGGCGCCTTGCCTGGCGGCAAGGCTGACACCCTGGCGCAGATCCTGGCCTATGAGGAACAAATCCAGGGCAGTGGCGCGCACTTGGTGGTCATGCCCGAGGCGTTGCTGGGTGGCTATCCCAAGGGCGAAAGCTTTGGCACCCAATTGGGTTATCGCCTGCCCGAGGGCCGGGAAGCCTTTGCGCGGTATTTTGCCAATGCCATCGACGTTCCGGGGCCAGAGACCGAGGCGCTGGCCGGCTTATCGGCGCGTACCGGTGCCAGCCTGGTGCTGGGCGTGATCGAACGCAGTGGCAGCACGCTGTATTGCACCGTGTTGTATTTCGAACCCTCGGGCGGCCTGGTGGCCAAGCACCGCAAACTGATGCCGACTGGCACCGAGCGGCTGATCTGGGGCAAGGGTGACGGCTCGACCCTGCCGGTGATCGACACTGCGGTGGGGCGTGTCGGCGGCGCGGTGTGCTGGGAAAACATGATGCCGTTGCTGCGCACCGCGATGTACGCTAAGGGCGTTCAGGTGTGGTGTGCGCCCACCGTGGATGAACGAGAAATGTGGCAGGTGAGCATGCGCCATATTGCCCATGAAGGGCGTTGCTTTGTGGTCAGCGCCTGCCAGGTGCAGGCATCGCCTGAAGCCTTGGGTGTGGAGGTTGCTAATTGGCCGGTGGACCGTCCGTTGATTGCCGGCGGCAGCGTGATCGTCGGGCCCATGGGCGACATTTTGGCCGGGCCGTTGGTGGGCGAGGCGGGGTTGTTGACGGCGCAGATCGATACTGATCAGTTGGTTCGGGCCCGCTACGACTATGACGTAGTGGGGCATTACGCCCGGCCGGATATTTTTGAATTGGTGGTGGACGAGCGCGCCAAGCCAGGCGTCCGCTATATCACTGACTAAACCCAATCAACCTGTGGGAGCTGGCTTGCCTGCGATGGCGGCCTGACAGCCGACATCTGTCTACCTGACACCCCACGATCCAACTGTGGGAGCGGGCTTGCTCGCGAAGGCGGCCTAGCAGTCAACACAGTTGGATTGTGTACATATCCATTCCTGCGGTAACGGCTACTTAGGGTTCCGCCCCAACGGCGGGTCACTTTCGAAAAGCGCGAAAGTAACCAAAGCGCTCTTGCCCCACCACTCGGCACCTCGCCTAGGCTCGGTGTGCCCGTAATCCGCCAGTGATTCGGGGGGCCGCCGCCACGCGCCATCCATGGCGCGGGGCGGCTAAACCGGCATCCCTGCCGGTTTACCCCCCAAATCCCTGTCGAATTCCGGCCAGCGTGGTTTGACGGGGCGCTTAAGATCAAGATCACAAGCAGATCAAGAGCAAGAGCGGCTCGCTTCGCATCGTAGTTACCGTCGGCTGCTACAGGCTACAAAGTTGTGTAGATACCTATGGCCATCGCAGGCAAGCCAGCTCCTACATTTGATCTTGACTGTTCGGGGGATTTGGTTTTCAGCCACTTACCAAGTGGCGGTGTTAGGCAAGTCCAAGGTGCCGCGTTCCACAAAACGCATGGTGCCAAACAGGCCACCCGCCAATTTGCCGCGCAGCACGTAGGGCAGGTTATTCAGGCTTTGGGTCTGGCTCAGGCCCAGGGTCTGGCGCAACACCGAAAACGCTGAAACGCTGACGGGCACCATCAGCACGGTTTCAGAAAAGCGTGGGATGCTGCCAGCCTGATCGCTGACGCCAGAAGCGAGTGGCCGGCCATTGACCTCCAGGTCCAGGGCCACGCCGTTGTAGTCGATTGCCGTTTCATTGGGGTTCTGCACCCGCAGCTTCACGCCAAAGCGCACTTCCAGGTCCTGGCTTTGCAGCGGCTCGATGCCCACTACATTGATGTTCACCGGGTCACGGTTGGGGAACAGTGCGCAGGCGCTCAAGGTCAGCAGTAACAGCGATAGAACCATGAGCTTGCGCATAGAGAAATGCTCCTACTTTGGGGTGACGTCCGGGTCCTGCATGACCTTGAGGGTAGAGGACTCCGGCTCGAATTCATCTTCTTCCAGCTCTATGAACTCTTCGGGCAGGAAAATGTTCAGCACGATTGCACAGAATGCGCCCACGGTGATCGGTGATTCGAAGATGTTGTGCAGCGCCTTGGGCAGCTCGCGCAGCACTTCCGGCACGGCGGCGACGCCCAGGCCCATGCCTAGGGAAATCGCCACGATCAGCACATTGCGCCGATGCAGGCCGGCTTCGGCTAGGATCTTGATGCCGGCCACGGCCACGGTGCCGAACATGATCAGGGTCGCGCCGCCGAGTACTGGCTTGGGCATCAGTTGCAACACCGCGCCGATCATCGGAAACAACCCCAGCAGCACCAGCAGGCCAGCAATGAAGTAGGCCACGTAGCGGCTGGCCACGCCGGTCAGTTGGATCACGCCGTTGTTCTGGGCGAAGGTCACCATCGGCAGGCTGTTGAAGGTGGCAGCCATTGCGGAGTTGAGGCCGTCGGCCAGCAGGCCGGACTTGATACGCTTGATATACAGCGGGCCCTTGACCGGTTGCTGGGAAATCATCGAGTTGGCGGTCAGGTCACCGGCCGCTTCCAGGGGGGAAATCAGGAAGATCACCGCCACCGGGATAAACGCCACCCAGTCGAACGAGAAACCGTACTTGAACGGCACGGGCACGCTGATCAGCGGCACCTGGGGCAGGGCGGCCATGTCGACGCGGCCCAGCAGCCACGCGACTACAAAGCCCAGGGTCAAGCCGATCACGATCGACCCCAGGCGCAGGAACGGGTTGTTGAAGCGGTTGAGTACCACGATGGTCAGCAGCACCAACGCCGCCAGGCCCATGTTGCCCGCCGCGCCCAGGTCGCTGGCGCCATAGCCGCCAGCCATGTCGGTGACCGCCACCTTGATCAACGACAAACCCATCAAGGTGATGATGGTGCCGGTCACCACCGGGGTGATCAGTTTGCGCAGTTTGCCGATGAACTGGCTGAGCACCACTTCGATAAACGCCGCGAAAAAGCAGATGCCAAAGATCGTCGAGAGGATCTCATCGGTGCCGCCGCCCCGGGCCTTGACCATGAAGCCAGCGCTCAAAATCACGCTGATAAACGAAAAGCTGGTGCCTTGCAGGCACAACAGCCCCGAACCCACCGGCCCGAAGGTGCGCGCCTGCACAAAGGTGCCAAGCCCCGAGACAAACAGCGCCATGCTTACCAGGTACGGCACTTCGCTTTCCAGCCCCAGCACGCCGCCGACGATCAGGGTGGGCGTGATGATGCCGACAAAACTCGCTAACACATGCTGCAACGCGGCAAAAATCGCGGCGGTGAAGTGCGGGCGGTCTTCGAGGCCGTACATGAGGTCGGATTTATAGCGCGGGCGGGGGGCTTGAGCGTCAGACAAAATGATGGCTCGGGTCAGAAAATGGAGGCGCAGGATGCCAGAAAGTGCCAGGCGCCTGAAGTGTAAAAAAATATTTATAAAGACCCTGCGCTAAAGCCATGGCCCAGCCGATATCAAGCATAGGCCCACACTACAACGACAACAGTGGTGACCAAGGTCTGGGCAGCGCGTTGACGCTGACGGATCGTTTCGCGGCAAGGACGCTCGCAAACACTACTTCTGAGAGCAGCCCTATGTCCCTCCGTCACCTGAATATTGCCCCTCGCGCGTTTATCGGTTTTGCCTTCATTGCGGTTCTGGTGGTGCTGCTGGGCGTGTTTGCGGTCAACCGTATGACGCAAATGCGCCAATCCTCCCAGGACATGAGCGCCAACCAACTGCCCAGCATGACTCACCTGGGCACCATCACCGAAAACGTGCTGCGCATGCGCATCCTGTCGTTTCGCGTGCTGGTCAACCGCGAGCCTGCCGCCCTGCAGGAAGCCGAGACCCGCATCGGCGTGCTGGCTGACAAGGTCAAGACCGCCCAAGCCAAGTACGCCACGCTGCCTGCGGGCCCGGAGGAGGCTGCGCTATACAAGACCTTTGGCGTCACCCTCGACAACTACCTCAAGGCCCAGGCCGAGATGTTGGCGTTGTCCAGGCAGGGCAAGGTCGATGAGATGCGCGCCCTGATCAACAGCCGTATCAAGGAAGGCACTGACCAGATGGGCGAGCAACTGAATAAGCTGATCGCCATCAATGCGGCCGACGCCAAGCAGGCCGACGCGGATGCCGGGCAAAGCTTCGAGGGCGCGATCACCGGTGTGGTGGCGGTGTCCGTGGTGGCGGCATTGCTCACCGTGCTGCTGGCCTGGTTGCTGACCCGCAGCATCGTGACCCCGTTGCGCAAGGCTGTGGAAGTGGCTGAAACCATTGCCGCCGGCAACCTGAGCAAAACCATCGAAGACGATGGCAAGGACGAACCGGCACGGTTGCTCAGTGCGCTGTCGACCATGCAAGCCAGCTTGCGCCAGACCATCCAGCATATCGCCGGCTCGGCCACGCAGCTTGCCTCGGCCGCAGAAGAGTTGAGCGCGGTCACCGAGGAAGCGTCCCGTGGCCTGCAACAGCAGAACAATGAAATCGACCAGGCCGCCACGGCCGTCAATGAGATGACGGCGGCAGTGGAGGAGGTGGCGCGTAACGCGGTTTCCACCTCCGAGGCGTCCGGGCAGTCCAACCAGGCAGCGCGGGAAGGCCGGGATCGGGTGATGGAAACCGTCGGCGCGATCCAGACCATGACCCAGGACGTGCAGAATACCTCCGCGATGATCGAGGGCCTGGCCGCGCAGGGCCGGGATATCGGCAAGGTGCTGGATGTGATCCGCGCGATTGCCGAGCAAACCAACCTGCTGGCGCTTAACGCGGCGATTGAAGCCGCCCGTGCCGGCGAGGCCGGACGTGGCTTTGCGGTGGTCGCCGATGAAGTGCGCGCCCTGGCCCATCGCACTGCGCAGTCGACCCAGGAAATCGAGAAAATGGTCGCCGGCATCCAGAACGGCACCGGTGAGGCGGTGCAGTCCATGCAACAAAGCAACCAGCGCAGCCAGACCACCCTGGAAATGGCACGTGCTGCCGGCGCCTCACTGGAGCAGATCACGGCGTCCATCAGCTTGATCAACGAACGCAACCTGGTGATCGCCAGCGCTTCGGAAGAACAGGCCCAGGTCTCCCGCGAGGTGGACCGCAACCTGGTCAACATCCGCGACCTGGCCACCCAGTCGGCGGCGGGCGCCAACCAGACCAGCGCAGCCAGCCATGAACTGTCGAGGCTGGCGGTGGACTTGAATGGAATGGTGGCCAGGTTCGTCGTCTGACCTGAAATGAGGTAAAAAATGTGGGAGCGGGCTTGCTCGCGAATGCGCAGTGTCAGTCGATAAGTTTTTTGACTGATCCACTGTATTCGCGAGCAAGCCCGCTCCCACATGGGTTCTGTGTTGTGTCAGGAATCAGTGTTTCCAGGCGACTGGGTTAACCAGGTTCTGCGGCCGTTCACCGGATAACGCCTGCAGCAGATTATCCACCGCACACTTGGCCATCGCCTCCCGCGTCTCATGAGTGGCCGAGCCAATATGCGGCGTGGCTACCACATTGTTCAACCGCAACAACGGCGACGCATGATCCAGCGGCTCCTTCTCAAACACATCCAACCCCGCCGCGCGGATAGTGCGTTGCTGCAACGCTTGCACCAGCGCCGCTTCATCCACCACCTTGCCTCGCGAGATATTGATAAAAATCGTCTCTGGCCCCATCAGCGCGAATTCCTCGGCGCCAATCAACTTCTCGGTTTCAGCCGTCAACGGTAGTGTCAGGCAGACAAAATCCGCCTCTTTGAGCAAGCCCTGCAAGCTGCGGTACTGCGCGCCAAAGCGTGCCTCAACCGCCGGCTTGGGCGAGTGGCTGTGGTAGATCACCGGCATACCGAAGCCAAAATGCCCACGCTGTGCCAGGGCTTCGCCGATGCGGCCCATGCCGATGATACCCAGGGTCTTGCCATGGACATCGCTGCCAAAATGCGCCGGGCCGATGTTTTTGTTCCATTGGCCGGCGCGCACCATGTCGGCCAGTTCGACCACGCGCCGGGCGGTGGCCAGGATCAGTGCAAAACCGGTGTCGGCGGTGGTTTCGGTAAGCACATCCGGAGTGTTGCTGAGCAGGATGCCGCGCTCGGTCAGGTAGTCGATATCGTAATTGTCGACGCCCACCGAGACGCTGGCCACGGCTTCCAGTTGGGGCGCCAGGTCGAGCAACCGGGCGTCCAGGCGCAGGCTTGCCCCCAGCAGGCCCTGGGCGGTAGGCAAGGCATCGCGCAGCTTGGCCAGGCCGGTTTCATCCAGTGCGTCAATCAGCGTGACCTCGACCTGTTCGTGCAGGCGAGCCATGAGCGGCGCGGAGAGTTTTTTGTACAACACGACAGATTTTTTCATGAGGTTTTTACCTTCAACTCCAGGGTTGGCGCCGGCGAGCGGTCACTGGCGCCGGGCTTGAGGAAAATCGTCAGCACCACGGAAAGCAGCAGCGCGCCGCTCATCAGCAGGTACGAAGCGCCGGGCGAGCCGGTGCTGCTGTTGAGGTAACCCACCAGGTACGAGCCGCCGAACGAGCCCAGCGCGCCCATGCTATTGATCAGCGCCATGGCGCCACCGGCGACGTTGGCCGGCAGAATTTCCGGGACAATGGCGAAAAACGGGCCGTAGGGTGCGTACATGCACGCCCCGGCGATCACCAGTAAGGTGTAGGACCACCAGAAGTGTTCGGCGCCCAACACGTAGGACGCGTAGAAGGCAATCGACGCAATCAACAGCGGCGGCCAGACGAAACGCTTACGTTTTTGCAGCTTGTCCGAACCCCAGGAGACCACGAGCATGCCGATCACCGCCGCCAGGTAAGGCAGCGCCGAGAGCCAGCCGGCTTCGACCATGTCCATCTGCAAGCCGGCCTTGAGGATCGATGGCAGCCACAGCACGAAGCCGTACACGCCAATGCTCCAGCAAAAGAACTGCAGGGCGAGAATGATCACCTTGGGCGAACGGAACGCCTCGGCGTAGTTCTTCACGGCCTTGATCCCCACCTGTTCGGCGGCCAGGGCGGTTTCCAGGCTGTGCTTTTCGGCGTCGCTCAGCCACTTGGCATCCTTGGGACGCTCATCGGCCAGCTTCCACCAGATAAACGCCCACAACACCGCCGGCAGGCCCTCGATGATGAACATCCAGCGCCAGCTGAAATGCTGCACCAGGTAGCCCGACACCACCGACATCCACAGCATGGTCACCGGGTTGCCGAGGATCAGGAAGGTGTTGGCCCGCGAGCGTTCGGCACGGGTGAACCAGTGGCACAGGTACACCAGCATGGCCGGCATCACGGCGGCCTCGACCACCCCGAGCATGAAGCGAATGATGATCAGCATGTAGGCGTTGGACACCACGCCAGTCAGCGTGGCCAAGCCGCCCCAGAGGATCAGGCTGACGAAGATCAGTTTCTTGACGCTGCGCTTTTGCGCATAGATCGCCCCCGGCACCTGGAAGAAAAAGTAGCCAAGGAAAAACAGCGCGCCGAGCAGCGAAGACATGCCCGGCGTGATCATCAGGTCTTCGGCCATGCCAGACGCGGCGGCGAAGCCGTAGTTGGCGCGGTCCAGGTAGGCCAGGCTGTAGGTGATAAACACGATAGGCATGATGTACCACCAACGGCGGGTGGCGAGTTTCACGGTTTCCATGAGGTTGCTCCTGAGCTTGTTGTAGTTGTGGCAACAGGTAATGGGTCACGCAACGGATCGGGTGGGTAATTCAGCGCGGGTCGGCAAGCCCTCCATATCGCCACGGCTCTGCACGGCGCGGCTGCCGATCCAGTTGCCGCGCTGTACGGCCTCGGGAAAGCTTGAGTTTTCCAGCAGGGCGCTGATCATGCCCACGGCAAAGCCATCGCCGGCACCCACGGTATCCACCACGTTGGCCACCGGTACGGCGGCGACAAAACCCTGGTCCATATGGGTGCGGTAATAGGCGCCCTCGGCGCCGAGCTTGATTGCCACGGCTTCGGCGCCCTGGTCGAGATAGAACGCGGCGATGTCTTGCGGGTCGTCGAACCCGGTGAGCAGGCGACCTTCGCCCAGGCCCGGCAACACCCAGTCGGCCAGAGCGGCCAACGCGTTGATTTCGCGGATCATCTGCGCCTGGCTGGCCCACAGGGACGGGCGCAGGTTCGGGTCGAACGACACGCTGCGCCCGGCCTTGCGCATTTGCGTCATCAGCTCGAACGACAGTGCGCGGGTGGCGTCGGATAACGCCGGCGGAATGCCGGTGGCATGCAGATGGCGGGCTTGCAGCAGCGTCGGGTGGATGGCATCGATGCACAAGTGGCTGGCCGCCGAGCCTTTGCGAAAATACTCCACTTGAGGGTCTGCGCCTGCCTCTTCACGGGACTTGAGTTGAAAGCCGGTGGGGTGCAGTGGATCGACGGCCACATGGCGGCAATCGAGCCCTTCTTTAGTCAGGGTATCGACGACAAAACGCCCGAGGGAATCGTTACCCACGCGGCTCAGCCACGCCACGTTGAACCCCAGGCGCGACAGGCCGATGGCGACGTTGCTGTCGGCGCCGGCAATACGTTTGTGAAACTGTCCGACCTGGGCCAGGTCGCCGGTCTGTTCGGCGACAAACATCGCCATGGTTTCGCCAAACGAGAGGATATCGATCTCAGACATGGGCGTTCTCCACATGGGGTTGGCCAAGGCGGGCAAGGGCTGCGACCTGTTGTGCGGTGACCTCGATCAGGTCATCGCCTTGCAATGGAAATTCCACCGCCCGGGTAATACCTTGAGTCATGTGTTTGAGCAGTTGTTCCCACAGATGCAGGTCGGTGGCGCCCGGCGGCAAGGCCACCAGCTTGCCATCGGCGCGGCGGGCCACGGCCTTGCAGTGCAGGTAGTCCACATGCCGGCCCAGCAACCGCGCAGCGGTGAGCGCGGATTGGTCTTGCCACTGCCAGTTACCGATATCGAAGGTCATTTTCACCGGCAGGCCCAGGCGTTCGACTTCGGTGAAAAACCGTTGCATCGGCTCGATGCGCCCGCCGTGCAGGGTCTGGTCGTTTTCCACCAGCAGCTTGACCGGGTGGCGGTTGAGCAGGGCGTGCAGGCTTTCCAGATCGTTGGTGTCGGTGAAGTAACCGAGGGACACTTTCAACCAGCCCGAACCAAAGGCCTGGGCGCGGTCCAGGGTAGCGGCCAGCTCGGCATTGGGCTGGGCACGGCCGGCGACCCACAGCTCCAAGGGCGAGGAAAAGACAGATTCCAGGCCTTGTTCTGCAGCGGCCAGGGCCAACTCGGCCGGTTGCTCGGTGGTGAGCAGTTCTTCACGCCATTCAATGCGCTGGGCACCGGCGGCACGCAGCAGCGCGACAAAACTCAATTGGCCCTGCTGGCGAACCAGGTCGGCGCCGTAGCTGGAAAGGCTGATGGAGACGGGGTATTTATGCATTGTTGTTTACCTCTGAAACCGGTTTCATTTTTTCTGAAAAAAAACGCACAACCCTTGTAGGAGCGAGCTTGCTCGCGAAAAACTCGAGGGCGCCGCGCTCAACCTGATGCTGCGCGTTATTGTTAACGACTTTCGCGAGCAAGCTCGCTCCTACAAAGGGATAAAGCGGTCGAGCCACGGATAATCAGCTCGGGTAAAAAATCCAGGGTGTGGGTGGGTGCGGTGTCGCCGCGCAGGCGCTTGAGCAAACAGTCAAAAGCGCTGGCGCCAATCGCTTGCGTCGGTTGGGCGAGGGCGGTGATGCCGTTACCCACCAGCGGGTACCAGTCCAGGTCATCCAGGGCGATCAGGCCCACCTCGCCGAACAGGTCGCAGCCCAGGGCCTTGAGCGCACGGGTGCAGGCCAGCGCCGCCACGCCGTTGGCGCAAAACAGTGCCTTGGGGCCGGGTTTGGCGAGAAAGGCTTGCAGACGGTGTTCCAGTTCGCCATCCAGCTCAACCACGGCACCGGTCAACGCCTGGCGCTGGGCAATCTCGGTGGTGAAACTCTCCAGGCGTTCCAAGCGCGAACTGGTGCCGTCGGTGGTCTCGCTCACCAGCAGCACCTCGCGGTAGCCCTGCAGCTCCAGGTGGTCCATCGCCATACGCACCGCCGCCGGGTTATCCAGGCCCACCAGGTCGCTGTGCAAGGGCTCGACCTTGCGGTCCACCAGCACCAGGGGCATTTCCCGTTGCAGTTCCAGCAGTTGGTCGAGGTGATGGCCCAGGGTGTTCACGATCAAGCCTTCGATGTTGTACGAGCGCAACGCCGCCAGGTGTTGGCGCTCCTGTTCGTCATCGCGGTCGGTGTTGCACACCACCAGGCTGTAGCCGTGCTGGCGGCACGCGGTTTCGACGCCGTGCATCACGGCAATGGAGTAGGGGTTGCGGATATCCGCGACCAGCATGCCGATCAGGCGCGTACGCCCACGCTTGAGGCCACGGGCCATCTGGTTGGGGCGATAACCGAGTTCGTCGATGGCCTGTTCGATGCGCAGGGCGATGGCATCGGAGAGCAGGGCGCGGTCATCGCCGATAAAGCGCGACACGCTGGCCTTGGACACACCGGCGCGCTCGGCGACGTCGAGCATGGTCACGCGGCTGCGCTGGGCGGCAGAGAATGAAGTCACGGTAGCGGGCCTTTCTTATTGGTGTGGTTGGCAACGGCATGTAACTGAAACCGGTTTCAGAAGACACCAGGACAGCCGTCCTAGTCAAGCGCCGATTACGAGCATGCCCAGCGTGCGCCCGTTAATTAACCGATGAATGGCTAGGGGTACCTGTTAGTTCTGACAGTAGGCGAGGCGGGCTATTGAGTGCTTAATTCTGACCAGGCATCACCAGAAGGAACTCCGCATGACCCGTTCAGAAAAGGCCTCTGCACGCAATTTCCACGTACTGGCTGGCTCCGGCGGTGAGGCCAGGGTATTGCCCGTTTTTGATGAGGTCGTTGGGGTTGACCCGACGGACCCGGAGGGGTTGATTCCGCTGCCGGTATCGTTGATGCCTTTGGAGTGTCGCGTTCCGCAATGGGTGCCTGGCCCGGGAATTGGCAGGACCCATACCCTTACGTTGTGGTGGCGTGTGCGCGGTGTGGAGGTTCTGGCTGACGTGCAGACATTTACCGGCCCACTCGACCCGGCGCTTTTTCCTTACCCCTTGTACGTCCCCGTCGATTACATGCGGGAAACCGACGCAGTGGTGGAGGCGTTCTATACGGTGGACGATGGAGGAGGAGCTCCGGTTCCATCGTTTCCCTGGACGTTGACGGTGGACAACAATCCCCCAAGGTTTCAGGACCCGGATGACAAGGCGCGCTTCGTTGACCCGGCAATTGAGGTTTCCGGTATTACCGAGGCCGTGTTGGCCGCCAACCCGTTCATCGAAGTGCAAGTGCCCGCCTATATCGGTCGTGCCGGTCTGGACCGAGTCGGGTATTACCTGAGCAATAATATTCCGCCATTTCCTCCCATTCAGACGGGTAGCCAGGCGTTTGCATTGGTTACCGACCCCTTGATTCTGAGGATACCCGCAGAGCATTTTCGCGGCCTGAATAATGGCATGGCCTACCTGCAATACCGTCTGTACGATCGCGCTGGCAACTTTTCCGGCTATAGCGCGCCGATGGATTTTCAGGTCCTGCTCATCGCCACCCCGAGTAACCTGCCACGGCCCGATATTCGTCCTCCTGCCTACATCGACTCCCTGATCAAACGTGACGACGCACGAGCGGTCGTCACGGCGCGGGTTCCGAGTGAATACGATAATTTTGCGCCGGGCGACAGCGTTGTGATGATTTGGGACGGACGTCCTGTGCTACCTGGACAAACCATCACGGGGTTCCCGGCTGAGGTCCCCATACCTTGGAATATCTTGCGCGGCCCAGGTCCTCTGGCGCTCATCGAGGTGGAGGTGCGTTACGAAATCCATCGTGTCGGCCGCCCTCCTGTGCCTTCACCGTCGAGTTTTTTCTGGGTTGATTTAACCGTCGCCGGGCAAGACCACGCCAATGCGCCTGCATTGCTTAACCCGACGCTGGGGCGGGTGGACGTGTTTGGCAAGGGCTCTGGGTTGCACAACGAACTCGATTTTCGCGATGCGACTGCCGGGGCTGAAGTGTGGGTGCGCCTTTACCAGAACCCAGTGCCTGGCCAGTTGCTGGAGTTGTATTGGAACGGCGTCGGGCCGGTCGCCCACTATACCGTTCAGCCTGGGGATACGTTTGATCTGCCGGTGCAATTCACGGACGTGCCCGGCAGTGTGATTGTCGATGGCGGGAACTATATAGATTTACCGGTCTACTACACCACCAGTAACGGCGTGAATGAACAGCAATCTGATAATACACACGTTAATGTTCATGCCGCGCCATTAGTTCGTTTTGATGCGCCCTTGATAGAGCACACTTTGCACGGCCCAGCCAAGTACCTCACCTGTGAATCAACGCCTGCCATTTGTCACGGTGTTTATTGGTTTATACGCGATGACTTCCGATTTAATCCCGGCGATGAGATCGAGTTTTTTTGGCAAGGTTATTTAGAGAATAACTGGGAGGGGCCCATCGATGACACGGACTTTTCCATCACCGTGAATTATGTGCCGGGCGGCCAGTCGGTCAGGGTTTGGCCGTGGGAAACAAAAATTGAACCGATGCGTAATTACGCGTCGGCAACCGCTGAATACTTCGTCCGGCGCGGCGGCGCGTTGATCGCACACTCCCAGATCGGGCGAGTCCGGATTGATCGGATAAGTTCGGGTTCGGGGCGTCCCTGTCAGCCTGGAGATTTCGGATTTTGTGATGATGTGCAAGAGGGCTGTGCGGGGGAAGGGGCGGACCAAAGTAGCGGCACTCAGTAAGTTAGTTGTGAACTTGAACCAGCTTGGATGACACGGCGGCTTGACGGTGGATCAGCAGTTTTACAAGCAGCGTGCGTGTGGTTGTCATCGAGGTATGAAGTGAGTGGAAATTTTTTATCGGAAGTTAGTTGGGGCGTTGAAACTTAAAAACACAAACCTGTACGCGGAGATAAACCTGATGAAGAAAACAAACGCTAAACCCATCACCAAAACAACGGGCGCACGGGCATTTGTTCCGGTGTTACCTCCCCCTCAAATCTCCGGGCTCATTGACCCTGTAGCTTATCCGGGGCTGATATCGAGGGAGGAGGCGGATAAAGCTGAGCTGATCGTGAATATCCCGGTCTGGACCCCTAGGTCCAATAATCCTAATCAACTTGATACGTTGGATCATTTTTTGGATGGTCAGCTTGTCAGCAGTGAACCGATTTTTTTTACGGAACCTGCTCCGGGCACTTATCCGGTCACAATCCGGCGGCGTAGCTTGACAGATGGCGACCATACGGTCAGTTACACGGTTACGCACCGCGGCAATCCTTCTGACTCGTTCGAGGCTCCACTGGTCATCGACCGCGACGCGCCCTACGACAGCATTCCTGATGGGCCTCGCCGTTTGACGCTACCGCCTGGATGGACTGGCAGCATTACCCAGGCGCTGTTGGATGCCAATGCTGGCGTCGTACCCTTTGGCATCCCGGCTTACGACGCGGAGGGGGCACATCCTGGGGACAGATGGCGGTTGTATTACGGTCAGTCACTGGAGGTGATCAATGAGGGCCCGGTGTTCCCCAATAGGGAGGCCCTCTTCACCCAGGCCATGGCCGATGCTGCGGATGGTCCAAGGCCTCTTGTGTACCGTTTGGTGGATGTGGCTGGCAATATCAGTAGCGAATCGTTCGAGCTGCCAGTCAATGTGGCGCTCAAGCCGGCTCCGACGCTTACCTCGCCGGGTGTGAGGGATGCCCTCTCGCTGACGGGTGTGGGTGATCGCTTGTTTGACCGCGCCGATGCTGCAGCCTCCAGTGGGATGTTCGTGATCATTCCCAATTATGACGCCGACCGCACGCTTGACCAATTGGTTGTGCGGCTCACTACCCTCCATGGCAGTCGGGACGTAGGGCCATACCCGCTGGGCAGTTCCCCATTGCCGTTCAATTTTGCCGTGGATTTCCCAACCTGCCTTGCCTTGTACGGCACGAGCAACGGGCCCATCAACCTGAGGGTCGAGTATGCGGTAGTCAGGGGTGGGACGTTTTATTGGGTGCCAACGCCCACCAATATCGAAATCGAACTGGAGGTGGGTGGCCCGACCAATCCCTGGGACCCTGAACCCACTAACCCTAACCTGCCGTTGCCGGTACTGACCGGTCGTGGATCAGGGAAGGTCAATGAGTTGGATAAAGATGATGACCAGCAGAGCGCCGATGTGGTTGTCACGTTGTGGAGCGCCACACCGCTGCCCTCGGCAGATCCGTTCGACGTCGTACTGTACTATCAGAACGAGGTGGTCGATCGAAAATCGGTGGATAACACAACTGCCATGCCCGGTGATGAAGTCCATATGGAGGTTCCATGGCCGTTCATCCAGAAACATTCCAATAACCTCATCCCACTGCGTTATGAGATCGCGCTGAGCACAACCCACAACCGCACGTCCTCACCCATTCAGGATATAAACGTCAACGCCAACGTGATTTCATTCGCTCCCCCCAGGGTCAAAGATGCAGCGGCTGGTGTACCTGCGGAGATCTGGTGCAGTACGCTGCAAGGGCCGAACCGCGAGGTGCATGTTTTTGTTCCGCCTCACGATCTACTGAGAGAGGGAATGATCGTTTTAGTGAACTGGACCGGATGCAGCGACAATGATGGCGCCGTACCTATTCCCAGCGCGACCAGATCGTTCCCTTCCCTTCCATTGACTTTTGAAGATACGCGGGTCGGTTTCCATGTCACTGTCGGGCCTTATGCAACTTACGTGAAACCCATCAATGAGGCAGCGGTAGATATGGGCTCGGTCAATATCACCTATACCGTGCCGGTCATCGGGCTGCCTACCCCCGTCACTTCCGCAGAGGCCATCTTGCTGGTCGGTGGTGTTCGACCCGGCCCGGTCTACTGTGACAATACGCCCTGGCCCAGCGGAATATAGGCCTTGGCTGAACCAAAAAAAGAGGAGCTAGGCTCCTCTTTTTCATGAAAACGTACGAAATCAGTGGGAAGTTCACTGATCAACCACAGATAAATCCTACATACCTATTCACCCATCTCTTAATAATCTGCGCCCCGTCATGACCTGGGCCTGTCTCGCTTGGTGCCGGTCAATTCGTTCCCTTTCGGGAAGGTTCTTTACGGGTATACATGCAATGTCGATTAACGCAAGGTTCAAAAAACACCCTCTGGCCCTGGCGCTCCAAGTGCCGGCGGTCGGCCTGCTGCTGCTGGGGGCCTCAGTCACCCACGCCACCTCCACTCTCCATCCTGGCATGGAGCGCACGATCGAGTCGGGGTCTCGGATCGACGACTGGGTCATTGGCCAGGGCGCGCATTTGACCGCCAATGCTGCCCAGTTGCGGCAGTCGCGCGTCACCGCAGGCACGCTGACGCTCAATGCCGGGACCAAGGCCCAAGATATTTACGCCAGCCAAGGTGCGCAAATCTACCTGAACAACGCCACGGTAGAAGCCAGAGGCTCAGCGGGCGTCGCCATTAACCTGGTGGGGAGCCAAGCGCTCATCAGGGGCAGTACTGTCATCAATAACAACGGTGTCGGCCTCTCGGCGGCGCGTAATTTTCTCACCGAGGATGGCTCCACGGCCGCTGTATTCGACAGTGTCATCCAGGGCTCTACCACCGGTGCACGGGCCACGGCATTCAGCGAACTGAATATCTTTGGTTCGGATGTTATTGCCACCGATGAAGACGGCATCGGTGTGCTGTTATGGGGCGGTTCTGCCAATGCTGTCGGCAGTACTATCACCGGCGGCGAAAATGGTGTGCGCCTGAGTTATGAAAGTGCTGACTTCAATAGCAGCACCTTGGTATTGGACGGCTCGCATGTTGAAGGCCGCAACGGCGCGGCACTGCTGGTGGAGGGAGATGCATACGGCACGACCAACGCTGACATTCAGGTGGTCAACGGCTCCACCCTCAAGGGCGGCAACGGCAACATCCTCGAAGTTACCGGCGGCTCCTTCGCCAACATGAATGTCGACGGCAGTACCTTGTTCGGTGACGTCGTGGTCGAGGAGGGCAGCACCGCCAAGTTGCAGCTCAACAACGGCTCGTGGTTGACCGGCCAGCTGAAAAACGTGGCCGAGTTAAGCGTGAACAACGCCTCCCACTGGGCACTGGTGGGCGACAGCGAAGTCGGCGACCTGAAAATGGCGGGCGGCAGCGTGCATTTTGGTGGGCCTAATGAGTTCTACCGGTTGGATGTCGACAGCCTGTCGGGCGATGGCACGTTCGTCATGCACACGGATTTTGGCAGCGGCCAGACCGACTTGCTGGCCGTTAATGGCATCGCCGAAGGTAACCACAGCCTGTTGCTGGCGGCCACGGGGTCGGAGCTGGCAACGGCCGAGCCGATTCGCGTGGTGAGCACCGAGGGCGGTGATGCACAGTTCGCCCTGGTCGGCGGAACGGTTGACGCAGGTGCCTACAGTTACGGGCTCAAGCAGGAAGACACCGACTGGTACCTGGACCCTAACCGTCGTGGCACCAGCAACAGCACCAAAGCGGTGATGGCGTTGTTCAACACCTCGCCCACGGTGTTGTACGGCGAGATGACCTTGTTGCGTACCCGTATGGGTGAGTTGCGCTTCAGCCAAGGCAACAACGAAGGTTTCTGGATGCGTGGCTACGGCAACAAGTACGAGGTCAGCGGCAATCAGGATGGTGGCGGCTACACGCAGAACCAGCGCGGCTTTACCTTGGGTATCGACACCCCGCTGTACGGTGGCGATGGGCAGTGGGTGGCGGGTGTGATGGCCGGTCACAGCACCTCCGATATCGACCTCAACCGCTCCGGTGGCGGTACGGTCGACAGCTACTACGTGGGCGGTTATGCCACTTGGCTCAATGACGAGAGCGGCCTGTATTTCGACGGTGTGGTCAAGCTCAACCGCTTGCACAACGAAGTCAACGTGAGCATGAGCGACGGCAAGAAAGCCAAGGGCAACTACACCCAGAACGCCGTGGGGGCTTCGGTGGAAGTCGGTCGGCATATCAAGCTCGATGACGGTTACTTCGTTGAACCCTACGGGCAACTCAACGCGGCGATCACCCAGGCCCAGAGCTACGATTTGGACAATGGCCTGCACGCTAAAGGTGACCGTTCGGCGTCGGTCGTGGGCAAGGCGGGCGTCACGGTGGGCAAGAGTATCCAACTGGACAGCGGTGGTGTGTTGCAACCGTACTTGCGTACGGCGTTGGCCCATGAGTTCAACCACAACAACAAGGTCACGGTTAACGGCGAGCGCTTCAATAACGATGTGTTCGGTTCGCGCATCGAAATGGCCGGTGGGGTGGCGATGTCGGTGACTCAGAACGTCAAGCTGCATGCGGATCTGGAGCATACACGTGGTAAAACCGTCGACCAGCCATGGGGTGTCAACTTCGGCGTGCGTTACGACTTTTAATTCATTCATCCACCTGAACAGGGGAAGCGTTAGCTTCCCCTTTTTTTGCCTTCAGATCAGCACACTCAGCCAGGCTGAGCCCAACAGCAGCAAGGCCATGATTCGGTTGAAGGCTTGTATGGCCCTGGGTGCGTGCAAGAGCCGGCTCGACCCGGCACCCAATACGGCCCAGGCGCCGAGGCAGGGCAAGGCGATCAGGAAAAACACCAGGGACAGATACACCACCTGGCGCTGCCCACCCTGGCCAGCGAACACACTGACCACCGCCAGCGCCATCATCCAGGTTTTGGGGTTGATCAATTGCAGGGCCGCGGCGCCCAACAGGCCCAAGGGTTTATGCGCGTCATCGGCATTGATGGCCTGGGCTGGCGCCCTGAAGATCTGCCAGGCCAGGTAACTCAGCCAAGCCACACCGGCCCACTGCATCGCCGTTTGCACGTTGGGCAGTTGCACTAATGACTGACCCACACCGCAACCCACCAGCAGCACAATCCCCGATGCCCCCACGCAAGCCCCCATAATGATTGGCAGCGCAGCCTTGAAACCGTAACGGGCACTGTTGCTGAGCACCAGGATATTGGTCGGGCCGGGGGTGATGGAGGCGACAAAGGCGAACAGCATGAAAGGCACGAAGGTGGACAGCATGGTGGGGGACTCCAGTGAACGCATCAAGGGAGTCCATCTTCACAAGCCTGCGCGTGACCGGTCTGGAAGATTTGTGCAGCGCTTGCGGTACGCGGCCGGTGTCAGCCCATAAGCACGCATGAACCAGCGGCCCAAATGACTTTGGTCAGCGAAACCCAGGGCCATCGCCACGTCTGCCGGTTGGTCGCCCTTGGCCAATAAATACCGGGCCCGTGCCAGGCGCAGTTGCACCAGATAAGCGTGGGGTGGCAGGCCGAAGGCGCTCTTGAAGGCGCGGCTCAGGCGAAAGCGGTCGACGCCGCAGGCCTGCGCGAGTTCATCCATGCCCACGTCCTGATGCAGATGGGCGTGCAAGTATTCCCGCGCCTTGTGCGCCACCTGCGGCAAGCGCGGGTCATCGCGGTAGCGCATGCGCCAGTAGAGCTGGCCGGTGAGGTGTTCCAGCAAGTGGTCCAGCGCACTTTGCCGCACGATCCGCAGTTCGCCGTGATGCAAACTCTGGAATGCATGGCTGGTGGCCAGGGCCAGGCGCGGATCGCTGGCCAGGGTGCTGGCGAAACTCAGTTGATGATGGGCGGGTGCTTCCTCGAAGACACTGCAGATTTCTCGCTCCAGCCAGTGCGGGTCGAGGTAGAGCATGCGGTAAGTGAAGCCGTCGACCGTCGGGGCATTGCCGTCGTGGAGTTCCCCAGGCTCCAGCAGGAACACCTGCCCCGGCACGCTGTCATGGCGCATGCGCCGACAGTTGAATTGCTGCACGCCTTGTTCGGTCACGCCCACCAGGTAGCTGTCGTGCCAATGGGGGTCATACGCATGGCCTTCAAAATGCGCGCGCAGGGTCTCGATGCCGGTGTCGGCGTCCTGGGACAGGTCGATCCAATTGTGCGCAGGCATACAACACCGAGGCTAAAAGTGAAGGGCTATTAGCGGCGACGCCGGGAGGGGCGTCTAGAAGGTTTGTGCAGTCTAGCCAAACAACCCGGCGGCGATGTTGATCGAAAAGCCCAGAATGGCCGTGTTGAACAAAAAACCGATCAACGACTGCCCCAGCACCACCTTGCGCAGGCCACGGGTGGCGACCCCCACATCCGAGGTTTGTACGGCCACGCCGATGGTGAAGGAGAAATACAGGAAATCCCAGTAGTTGGGGGTGAGCAAGCCTTCGGCAAAACGCAAGGCGGGTTCCTTGCCTGGCCAGGTGTAATAGAGCCTGGCGTAGTGCACGCTGAAAATCACCCCGATCAGCAGCCAGGAGCCGATCACCGTCAGCCCGGTAAAGCCGTAGTGCAGCAAGCGCTCGGAAGGGGCCAGGTCCTTGCTGCCCACCAGTTCGAAGGTGATGGTGGCCAGGCTGGCGATGGCGGCGATGCACACCATGAACAGCACCAGGCCGGCGTTTTCATCTTCGACCTCGGCGATGCGCTTGACGTCCTCGGCCTTGGCGCGAATGGTCAGCCACAGCATCAAAACAAGGTAGGTCCAGACTCCGGCGTTCCAGCCGATGAGGATTTTGCTGGCGAGGGTGTCGGCCGGCACCAGGAGGCCGACGGCCAGGCCCAGTACGGCGGCGGATGAGAGGCGAGGGTGGGTGCGGGCGAGGAAGGGCATGGTGGCTCACAGATAACTATGTGTGAGCACCATAGCTTATTCGGGTGTGCCTGATCATGAATGCCATCAACAACCCTGTGGGAGATGGTTTGCCTGCGATGACGGCCTTCCAGCTGACGCCTATCTACCTGACACCCCACAATCCAACTGTGGGAGCGGGCTTGCTCGCGAAGGCGGTATGGCAGGTGACGCAGTTGGATTGTGTACATATCCATTGCTGCGGTAACGGCCACTTAGGGTTCCGCCCTGACGGCGGCTCACTTTTGAACAGCGCAAAAGTAAGCAAATGTATGGTCAGCCCACCTCCTGCAACCACAGGCGATGAGCGGTAAAGCATGCTTGCGCTAATGTATCCGGGCTCATAGTTGGCAGTTTCACCGCTCGGCCCTTGATGAATAGTCGCTCCCGCCTGTCCTTGAAAAACGCTTCAGCTTCGAAAGCTGTTTTGCTTACCAGGTTTTCAAGCAGGATCTGAGCTGTTTATCGTCATCATCGTTGTCGTCGCAAAAGCCGGTAGTGTTTCGCTCAAGTCACCAACTGCGCGTTGTAGCTGCCTCCACGAGCTAAAACGGCCCATACGATTCTTGCCAATTTATTGGCTAAGGCGCAGGCAACCTTGTTTGGGTGCTTTCGTGCAAGGAGGTCTCTGCACCACCTTCCAAGAGCATCGTTGCGTTTGTCGATCCGCACCAACACTGCCCGCGAACCTTGGACCAGAAGCTTTCGAAGATACTTATCACCACGTTTGCTGATGTTCAAAAGGACGGTTTGGTCGCCTGTTGAGTATTGCCTCGGCACCAGTCCTAGCGAAGCGGCAAAGTCTCGAGCCGAATGAAAATTGGAAGCGTCCCCGATGTCGGCCAGCAGCGCGCTAGCGATGATCGGGCCGATGCCGGGGATGCTCATTAAGCGTGTTCCCGCATCATCAGCTGCCACTTGCTCTTTGATACTTCGGTCAATTGCCTTTATTTCCCCGGTGAGCCGTTTGATCTCTTCCAGCAGATATTCAATATCGCACTTCAGCTGTTGAGGCAGCTCTGCGGCAGGATCGTCCAGAATTTGGTGAATCTGATTCATCGCCGCTTTTGTCGCAGGCAACGCAATTCCAAACTCAAGCAAGAACCCATGAATGCGATTTATGGTTTGAGTTCGATGACCTACCAGCGCCTCTCGAAGGCGGTGCTGGGTCGAAAGCACTTGCTGCTCCACTGTCTTGATCGCGACGTAGCGCGTTCTGGGGCGGGACGCGGCTTCACAGATGGCAGCAGCATCGATGTAGTCGTTTTTATTGCCGGTAACGTAAGGTTTTACATGTTGCGGCGCGATCAACTTCACTTGATGCCCGAAAGATATAAGTTTTCTGGCAAGCCAGTGCGAACCGCCGCAAGACTCCATCACGATGGTGCAAGGCTTTAGTTTTGCAGCGAACTCAAGCAAGCGATTGCGATTGAATTTCTTGCGTAGTACTTCATGGCCTTTGCCGTTGTGCCCGATGAGATGAAAAGTGCTTTTTCCAATATCCAGGCCAAGCAGTTCCAAGGTGTCCATGAGAGGTCTCCTCAAGTAAGTGAGAACCCCGGTAAGTCTAGATTTACCGGGGTTCCCGTGCCGGGCTGACCATCTCATTAACGCTCTTGCCCCACCACTCGGCACCTCGCCTAGGCTCGGTGTGCCCGAACGCAGGCTTGAATCCGTGGGCCGCCGCCACGCGCCATCCATGGCGCGGGGCGGCTAACCCGGCGTCCTGCCGGGTTACCCACGAATTCAAGCCTGCGTTCGGCCAGCGTGGTTTAACGGGGCGCCTTAGATCAAGATCAAAAGCAGATCAAGATCAAGAGCGGCTCGCTTCGCATCGTGGTTACCGGCGACGGGTTCAACCTGCAAGCCACCACCTTTCGCTACGGCGTTGATCAGTCTGGTTTATGGCGCTTGCGCACCAGCTTCATCACCACCACAAAAAATACTGGCACAAACACCACCGCCAATGTCGCCGTGACCATCCCGCCAATCACGCCGATGCCAATCGCCTGTTGGCTGGCCGAGCTGGCCCCGGTGGCAATTGC
The DNA here is from genome assembly GCF_014268375.2 of Pseudomonas salmasensis. Classification (NCBI taxonomy): domain Bacteria; kingdom Pseudomonadati; phylum Pseudomonadota; class Gammaproteobacteria; order Pseudomonadales; family Pseudomonadaceae; genus Pseudomonas; species Pseudomonas salmasensis. Next base: position 759,658 of record NZ_CP077083.1, on the reverse strand, counting down.
CAAGGGCACCACGCCGAGGATGAACGCCAGGGACGTCATGATGATCGGCCGCAACCGCAACCGCGCTGCCTTCAAGGTGGCGTCGATCAAGTCCTCGCCCTGGTCATACAGGTCCTTGGCAAACTCGATGATCAGGATCGCGTTCTTCGCCGACAGGCCGATGATGGTGATCAGGCCGACCTTGAAGAACACATCGTTAGGCATCCCGCGAAGCGACACGGCCAACACTGCGCCCAGTACCCCAAGCGGCACCACCAGCAACACCGAGGTGGGGATCGACCAGCTTTCATACAGCGCGGCCAGGCACAGGAACACAATAAGCAACGACAGGCCCAACAGCAGCGGTGCCTGGGAGCCGGACAAGCGCTCCTGCAACGACAAGCCCGTCCATTCCTGGCCCAGCCCGGCAGGCAGTTGGCTGACCAAACGCTGGATTTCGTTCATGGCCTCGCCCGTACTATGCCCCGGCGCCGCTTCGCCGCTGATGGCGATGGCCGGGTAGCCGTTGTAACGGGTCAACTGCGTTGGGCCCTGGGTCCACTTGGCCTGGACAAACGCCGACAACGGCACCATCTTCCCGGCGTTGTTGCGCACGTGGATCTTCATCAGGTCGGCCACCTGGCTGCGTTGGTCGCCTTCGGCCTGTACCACCACGCGCTGCATGCGGCCCTGGTTGGGGAAGTCGTTGATATACGCCGAACCGATCGCGGAGGACAGCACGTTGCCCACGTCGGCAAACGAAACGCCCAAGGCGTTGGCCTGCTTGCGATCCACTTCCAGCTGCACTTGCGGCGCTTCGGCCAGGGCGCTTTCGCGCACGTTGGCCAGGATCGGGCTTTTCGCAGCGGCGTCCAGCAATTCGGTGCGCGCGGCCATCAACCCGGCATGGCCGACGCCACCGCGGTCTTGCAGGCGGAACTCAAAGCCACTGGACGTGCCCAGGCCGTCTACCGGTGGCGGCAGAACGGCGTAGGCAATCGCGTCCTTGAGTTCGCTGAGGGCCATGTTGGCGCGATCGGCAATCGAGGCAGCGGAGTCATCACTGCCACGTTCCGACCAGTCCTTGAGCGTGGTAAACGCCAGCGCCGCGTTCTGCCCGGAACCGGAAAAACTGAAGCCCATGATCATGGTGGTATCACCCACGCCAGGCTCGCCTGCGTTATGCGCCTCGATCTGTTCGGCCACCTGCACCGTACGGTTCTTGCTGGCCCCCGGCGGCAACTGGATATCCGTGATGGTGTAGCCCTGGTCTTCCACCGGCAGGAACGAGGAGGGCAGGCGACTGAACAACAGCCCCATGCCCACCAGCAAGACCAGGTAGATCAGCAAGTAGCGGCCGCTGCGCTTGAGGGCATAGGCCACCCACCCTTCGTAGCGGTTGGTGAGTTGGTCAAAGCGCTGGTTGAACCAGCCGAAGAAACCACCCTTGGCATGGTGCTCGCCCTTGGCAATCGGCTTGAGCAAGGTGGCGCACAGGGCCGGGGTCAAGGTCAGGGCCAGGAACGCCGAGAACAGGATCGAGGTGGCCATCGACAGCGAGAACTGCTGGTAGATCACCCCCACCGAACCCGGCATGAAGGCCATCGGCAGGAATACCGCCACCAGCACCAAGGTGATACCCACGATAGCCCCGGTGATCTGGCCCATGGCTTTCTTCGTCGCTTCCTTGGGCGACAGGCCTTCGGTGGCCATGATCCGCTCGACGTTTTCCACCACCACGATGGCATCGTCCACCAGGATACCGATGGCCAATACCATGCCAAACATGGTCAGCACGTTGATCGAGAAACCCAGCAGCAACATGGTGGCGAAGGTGCCCATCAGCGCAATCGGCACTACCAGCGTGGGGATCAGGGTGTAGCGCACGTTCTGCAGGAACAGGAACATTACCGCAAACACCAGCGCCATCGCCTCCAGCAAGGTGTAGACCACCTTGGTGATCGAGATTTTGACGAACGGCGAGGTGTCGTAAGGGATTTTGTATTCCACATTGGCCGGGAAGTAGCGTGACAGTTCATCCATCTTTGCCCGCACCAGGGTCGCGGTGTTCAGGGCGTTGGCGCCTGGCGAAAGCTGCACGCCGACGGCGGTGGACGGCTTGCCGTTCAGGCGCGTGGAAAACTGGTATTCCTGGCTGCCGACTTCCACCCGCGCTACATCGCCGATGCGCACGGTGGAGCCGTCGGGGTTGGCCTTGAGCACGATGTCGGCGAATTCGGCCGGGGTGGACAGTTGCCCTTTGACCAGCACCGCCGCAGTGATCTCCTGGGTGTGAGTACCCGGCAGATCACCGATGCTGCCCGCGGAAACCTGGGCGTTCTGGGCGCTGATCGCGGCGTTGACGTCGGCCGGCGTAAGGTTGAAGCCGATCAGCTTCTGCGGGTCGATCCAGATGCGCATGGCACGTTCGGCGCCATACAACTGGGCCTTGCCGACGCCGTCCAGGCGCTTGAGCTCGTTCATCACGTTGCGCGCCAGGTAATCGCTGAGCGCTACGTCGTCGAGCTTGCCGTCGTTGGAGGTCAGGGTGACGAGCAGCAGGAAGCCGGCGGAGACTTTCTCCACCTGCAAGCCCTGCTGGGTTACCGCTTGCGGCAGGCGCGGCTCGACGACCTTGAGTCGGTTCTGCACATCCACCTGGGCCATTTCCGGGTTGGTGCCCGGTTGGAAGGTCGCGGTAATGGTCGCCGAGCCCAGGCTGCTCTGGGATTCGAAATACAGCAGGTGGTCGACACCGTTGAGCTCCTGCTCGATCAGGCTGACCACGCTCTCATCCAAAGTCTGGGCCGAGGCGCCGGGGTAGACCGCATAGATTTCCACCTGCGGCGGCGCGACGTTGGGGTACTGGGCCACCGGCAACTGCGGGATGGCCAGCGCACCGGCCAGCAGGATGAACAAAGCCACCACCCAGGCGAAGATCGGGCGGTCAATAAAGAACTGCGGCATGACGGGTTATTCCTTTACGAGCGGGCTGTCGTCCACTTCAACTTTTTCACCGGGGCGTGCATGTTGCAGGCCCTCGACGATGATGCGGTCGCCGGGCTTGAGGCCACTGGTGACGATCCAGCGATTGTCGATCACCGCGCCCAGTTCCACCGGTTGCTGGCTGACGGTTTGCTCGGCATCCAGCAGCAACACCATCGGGATACCGGCGCTGTCACGGGTAATGGCGCGTTGCGGCACGCTGAGGCCTTGCTTGTCGACGGCCTGTTCGACACGCACCCGCACAAAGCTGCCCGGCAGCAGGTCGAGGTCCGGGTTGGGGAACTCGCTGCGCAGAATGATCTGCCCGGTGCCCGGGTCGACGCTGATGTCGGCAAACAGCAATTTTCCCGGCAATGGGTACTGGCTGCCGTCGTCCTGGATCAAGGTGGCCTTGGCTTGGTCCTGGCCGACCTGCTTCAAGCTGCCGGCACGAAACGCACGGCGCAGCTCGTTCAGCTCACGGGTGGACTGGGTGAGGTCGGCGTGGATCGGGTCCAGTTGCTGGATAATCGCCAACGGCGTCGCCTCGTTCTGGCCCACCAGTGCGCCTTCGGTTACCAGGGCACGGCCGATGCGCCCGGAAATGGGGGCGGTCACGGTGGCATAGCCCAGGTTCAATTTGGCACGCTCGACGGCGGCTTTGTTGGCAGCCACTTCGGCGTTGGTCTGGCGCAAGGTGGCGCGGGCGTTGTCGTATTCCTGGGCGCTGATGGCGTTGCCTTCAACCAATTGGCTGTAGCGCTGCTCTTGCAGGCGCGCCTGGAACGCATTGGCCTCGGCCTTGCTCAGGTTGGCCTGGGCACTGTCCAGGTCGGCCTTGAACGGCGCCGGGTCAATACGGAACAACACGTCGCCTTGCTTGACGTCGTGGCCTTCGTTGAACACCCGCTGCATGACCACCCCGGCGACCCGTGCGCGTACTTCGGCGATACGCGGTGCGGCGATGCGCCCGCTCAGTTCGCTGGTAATAGAGAGGGGCTTGGCCTGCAGGGTTTCGATCCGCACTTTGGCCAGGGGCATTTGTGGCGCCTCGTCTGCCGACTGACCACACGCGCTCAGCGCCAGGGTGAGGGCCAACAGGCAAAACGGCGCAAATAGATTCTTCGACATGCTCTTATCCCAATATTGACTGGCGCATCCTAGGGGCACCTGCGCCGTGGTGCTGTGAAGCTGTGTAGCGGGTCTGTGAAGAAGTGTAAGGTACGGCGCGCAGGGCGCCGGGGGCGTATATCCTTGCACAATCCTGCAACACACCAACAAACCGCATTATTTGGAAACACCATGCCCAACATCCTCCTGGTGGAAGACGACGCCGCACTCTCCGAGCTGATTGCCAGCTACCTGGAACGCAATGGCTACCACGTCAGCGTGCTCAGCCGTGGCGACCATGTCCGTGAACGCGCACGCCTGAACCCACCGGACCTGGTGATCCTCGACCTGATGCTGCCGGGTCTCGACGGCCTGCAGGTGTGCCGCTTGCTGCGCGCCGATTCGGCGGGCCTGCCGATCCTGATGCTGACCGCCCGCGATGACAGCCACGACCAGGTACTGGGCCTGGAGATGGGCGCCGACGACTACGTGACCAAACCCTGCGAGCCGCGCGTATTGCTGGCCCGGGTGCGCACATTGCTGCGTCGCAGCAGCCTGTCCGAACCCCAGGTGGCCAGCGACCAGATCGTCATGGGCAACCTGTGCATTGATTTGTCCGAGCGCACCGTGACTTGGCGCGAGCAGGTGGTGGAGCTGTCCAGTGGTGAATACAACCTGCTGGTGGTGCTGGCCCGGCACGCTGGGGAAGTGCTCAGCCGCGATCAGATCCTGCAACGCCTGCGCGGTATCGAGTTCAACGGTACCGACCGTTCGGTGGACGTGGCCATCTCCAAGCTGCGGCGCAAGTTCGACGACCATGCGGGCGAGGCGCGCAAGATCAAGACGGTGTGGGGCAAGGGGTATCTGTTCAGCCGTTCCGAGTGGGAATGCTGAACCATGTTTCGCGTACTGCTGCGCCTCTACCTGATCACCATCGTCACCTACAGTGCGGCGATTTACCTGATTCCCAAGCTGGTGATCCAGCTGTTCGAACACCGCTACATGGACTACAACATCGAACAGTCTCGCGGCCTGCAAAAGCTCATGGTCAAGCAGTACCAGCGGGCGCCGGTGGAGCGCTGGTCCCAGGTGACCGACCAATTGAGCCATGATTTTGCACCGCTGAAGGTGCAATTGTTGCTGCGTCAGGATGCCCGCTATACCCCTGAGGAAGAACAGCTACTGGAGCAAGGCAAGCCAGTGATCCGCCTGGGCGAATGGGGCTGGATGGAAGAAATCAGTTCGCCGATCAACCAGCAGTTCGCAGTCAAGTTGACTGTGCCGCCAGACCCGCTGGACATGAACCTGCTGTACTGGTCGATGAACGTGCTGGTCGGCGCCGCCTTGCTGGCGTGCCTGCTGGTGTGGCTGCGTCCGCACTGGCGTGACCTGGAACGCTTGAAAAGCACCGCCGCGCTATTGGGCAAGGGCCATCTGGAGGCGCGTACGGGGCTCGCCCCCAGCTCCAGCATTGGCGGCCTGGCGGCGGTATTCGACACCATGGCCGACGATATCGAGCGCCTCTTGAACCAGCAGCGCGATTTGCTCAATGCGGTCTCCCATGAACTGCGCACGCCGCTCACCCGCCTGGACTTCGGGCTGGCCTTGGCGCTCTCCGAAGACTTGCCCGCGGCCAGCCGCGAGCGCCTGCAAAGCCTGGTGGCGCATATTCGGGAGCTGGATGAGCTGGTGCTGGAATTGCTGTCTTACAGCCGCCTGCAAAACCCGGCGCAATTGCCCGAGCGGGTAGAGGTGGCGCTCGACGAGTTTATCGACAGCGTGTTGGGCAGTGTCGACGATGAGCTGGAAAACCCCGATATCGTCATCGATGTGGTGCTCGATTGCGCCGTGGAGCGCTTCAGCCTCGACCCGCGCCTGACTGCCAGGGCCTTGCAGAACCTGCTGCGCAATGCGACGCGCTACTGCGACAAGCGCATCCAGGTGGGCGTGCGCGTATGCCCCAAAGGCTGTGAAATCTGGGTGGACGACGATGGCATCGGCATACCGGTGGACCAGCGCGAGCGCATCTTTGAGCCGTTCTACCGCCTGGACCGTAGCCGCGACCGCGCCACCGGCGGCTTTGGCCTGGGCCTGGCGATCAGCCGGCGCGCCCTGGAAGCCCAGGGCGGCACCTTGACGGCCCTGGCGTCGCCCCTGGGCGGGGCGCGGTTTCGTGTGTGGCTGCCTAACCTTTCATGATCAAAGCACTTTGACTGCGCGGCCAATCCCGTGGATCGGCCCGGTGGGTTTGCCGGTAGGCGAGCCATTGGGCCCTTCCAGCGTCAGTTCAAACAACTGGTTCGGCGCCAGCGGTGGCAGCTTGTCCAGGGGTATCGACAAGGTCTGCCCCGGTTTTACCAGCCCCAAGGAGACGGGACCCTGCCAGCCATCGGCCTTGGTCCAGAACTCCAGGGCTTTGTCAGCGGGAATCTCCATCACCCCCAGTGGGATCAACTGAATCTGCTGATTATCACTGGCCTGCACCACCCAGCCCGGTGCCTGGCTTTGCGGCGCCATCAGCACCACCACGAAGCTGGGTGCGGGCATGGGCGGGCGCGTCAGTAATAAAGCCGCCAGCACCACGCTTGCCATCAGGCCAGCGGCAGAAAGCCCGCGCCAGAACGCCAGCAGGTTCCACCACGGCACGCTCGTTTCGGTGGGCTTGATGCGGCGTTCAATACGCCGCCACAGCTGTGCCGAAGGCGGCACCGGTTGCGCCAGCGCCACCAGAGGCAACAAGCGCTGCTCCCAGGCATCCACCGCTGCGCGTAGCGGCGCATCATGGGCCAGGCGTTGTTGCACCTGCGCGCGTTGTTCGGCGGGCAGGGTTCCCAGCACGTATTCGCTGGCCAGTTCATCCAGGCTGTCGTTCATGCCATGCACTCCCGCAAGGCGGCGAGGCTGCGTTTGATCCAGGCTTTGACTGTGCCTAAGGGGGTACTGAGTTTTTGCGCGATTTCGCTGTGGGAGTAACCGTCCACATAGGCATGCAGGATGCAGGTGCGGCGCGTCGGGTCGAGCCGTTCCAGGCATTGGTGGATCTGCCCGGAGCGCGCGGCAAACTCGATGGCCTGGGCCGGCTCTGCCAGCGCTTCGTACTGGTCGTCCAGTGGCACGTCACGCCCGGCGCTGCGTACAACGTCCAGGGCCAGGTGGCGAGTCACGCTGAACACCCAACCGCGTGCGGAGCCTCGCAGGGGGTCGAAACTGCGCGCGCCGTGCCAGATCTTGATAAAGGCGTCATGCACGATGTCCTCGGCCAGGGCCTTGTTGCGGGTAATGCGCAGTGCCACACCGAGCAGGCGGCTGCTGTCCTGCTCATAGAGCTGATGCAGGGCGCGTTGATCGCCGCGGGCGCAGGCTAACAGGCACATTTCATAATCGAAGATGATTTCAGCCAAACCAGAATTCCTGCCACTGAGGAGACGTCTACGCGTGGTAGGCGCGAGGTTGCTCGCGCCTACCTGGCCAGCGTAGCTGAGTTTGCTCAGTTGGCGGCCCAGAAGATGTAGTCCGCCTGGTATTTCACCACTTCCTTGGCGCCTTTGTTCGCCGTGGTGCAGGGCGTAGCGGGAGCGACCCCGCCTTTGAGCGCAACCCGCTGGATATACGCCACGCCGCTCATCGCACCTTTGCCCTCGGCCGGGTTGGCCTTGACCAGTTGATAGGGCAGGTTACCCGGGCTTGACGGCGCCACTGCCAATTGCGTGCCGGTGATGGTCGAGCCGTCCTTGGCCTGCCAGGTGGCGGGTGGGCCGAAGTAGGTGCCGACCTGCTGGCCGTTACGGTCGTTCAACACGGCTTTGGGGCCGACGAAGGTCCACTCGGTCTGGCCGGCAGCGTTGGCCTTGTCGCGGCATTCGTAGGTGATTTCGCCGACCCCGGTGGTTTGCATCGCCACCTTGTGGCCATCCGGCACCTTGATGCTGTCTGGCAGGCCTGCCTGGGCAAACGCCGGCGGTGCGGCGATGAGCAGACCGGTCAAGCACAGCAGTGTTTTAGCGTTCATGGTGTTTCTCCATTGGGTAGAACAGCAGGGTTACGTTGATGACTACGGCCCAGGCCCGCCCATTGGATGCAGTGCTTTGCAAAAAAAGTGAAGATTTCCAAAAAAGCATAAACTCAGATCGCATCGGTATAAGTGGTTATAAGAAAAATCGCTATCCTGCGGCCAGAAATTTATAAGGCCGCGGGTAGCTGGAATGGATGTAGGTAATATTGGTTTCGTGGTTGCCGGCCTGATCGTGGGTTTTATCGTGGGCATGACCGGGGTGGGCGGCGGTTCGCTGATGACCCCGATCCTGCTGTGGTTTGGCATCAACCCGGCCACCGCGGTGGGCACCGACCTGCTGTACGCCGCCATTACCAAGTCCGGTGGCGTGCTGGTGCACAGCAAGAACAAGAACATCGACTGGACCATTACCGGCTGGCTCACCCTGGGCAGCGTGCCGGCGGTGTTGCTGACGTTATGGTTCCTGGCCAGCCTGCACACCGACCCCAGCGCGATGAACGCGGTGATCAAGCAGGCCTTGGGCGTGGTATTGCTGCTGACGGCCCTGGCGATTCTGTTCAAGAAAAGCTTGTTGGCCTTTGCCCAGCGTCATGCTGGCGATTCCTATCATCTGCGCCCGCGTAATCTGAACGCGCTCACTGTCGTGACGGGTGCGATCCTCGGCACCATGGTGGCCCTGACCTCCATCGGCGCTGGCGCCCTGGGTACGGTGGCGCTGTTTATCCTGTACCCGTTCCTGGCCACGCGGCGCCTGGTTGGCACCGAGATCGCCCATGCGGTGCCCCTGACCTTGGTGGCGGGCCTGGGCCATGCCAGCATGGGGAATATGGACTGGCATTTGCTGGGGTTTTTGCTGATGGGGTCGTTGCCGGGGATCTATGTGGGCAGCCATATGACGGGCAAGATTCCCGATGGGGTACTGCGGCCGTGTCTGGCGGTGATGTTGATGGCGGTGGGGTACAAGTTGGCGTTCTGAGTGCTCTGTTTGACACGCCTTGATCCAACTGTGGGAGCTGGCTTGCCTGCGATGACGGCCTCCCAGCCGGCACCTATCTACCTGACACCCTGCGGTTAAACTTGTGGGAGCGGGCTTGCTCGCGAAGGCGGCCTGACAGGCGACACAGTTGGATTGGGTACATATCCATTGCTGCGGTAACGGCCACTTAGGGTTCCGCCCTGACGGCGGCTCACTTTTGAAAAGCGCAAAAGTAAGCAAAACGCTCTTGCCCCACCACTCGGCACCTCGCTTGGGCTCGGTGTGCCCGTAATCCGCCAGTGATTTGGGGGGCCGCCGCCACGCGCCATCCATGGCGCGGGGCGGCTAAACCGGCATCCCTGCCGGTTTACCCCCCAAATCCCTGTCGAATTCCGGCCAGCGTGGTTTGACGGGGCGCCTAAGATCAAAAGCAGATCAAGATCAAGAGCTACTCGCTTCGCATCGTGGGTACGCTTGGCGCCGGTCGCCACTGTTGCTCCAGCAACAGCAGATCCACAAACTACTGCGATTCCAAACACTGGCAAGCCAGCGCTTCAATCCCCCTTTTTGCCCCGTAACCTCCACGCTACGGGCATTTGCCTGCCCCTGGCACGCTTGCTGCGTAAGCCCTTGTACATCCCATGTGCGAGGTACCGTCCGATGAGTCAGCAAGCCGTGAAATTTGCCTATTGGGTACCCAACGTCAGCGGTGGGTTGGTCGTCAGTAAGATTGAACAGCGCACCCACTGGGGTATCGAGTACAACCGCAAGCTGGCGCAACTGGCGGAGGCGGCGGGCTTTGAGTATGGCTTGACGCAGATTCGCTTTACCGCAGGCTATGGCGCCGAGAACCAGCATGAGTCCGTGGCGTTCAGCCATGCGTTGCTGGCGGCGACCACTACCCTCAAGGTCATCGCGGCGATTCTGCCCGGGCCGTGGCAACCGGCGTTGGCGGCCAAGCAATTGGCGACTATCGACCAACTCACCAATGGCCGTATTGCGGTGAATATCGTCAGTGGCTGGTTCAAGGGCGAGTTCCAGGCCATTGGCGAGCATTGGCTGGAGCACGATGAGCGCTATAGGCGCTCCGAAGAGTTTATCCGTGCCCTCAAAGGCATCTGGACCCAGGACGATTTCACCTTCAAGGGCGATTTCTATCGCTTCAACCATTACACCCTCAAGCCCAAGCCCCTGGGCCAGCCGGAGATTTTCCAGGGCGGCAGTTCGCGGGCGGCGCGGGATATGGCGGCGCGGGTGTCGGATTGGTATTTCACCAATGGCAACACGCCCGAAGGCGTCAAGGCCCAGGTCGATGATATTCGCGCCAAGGCCGCTGCCAACCACCATTCGGTGAAGGTGGGGGTGAACGCCTTTGTGATCGCCCGCGACACGGAGGAGGAGGCGCGGGCGGTGCTGGCGCAGATCATCGACCAGGCCGACCCGGAAGCGGTCAACGCTTTTGGTGATGCGGCCAGGCAAGCGGGCAGGGCGTCGCCGGAGGGCGAGGGCAACTGGGCCAAGTCCAGCTTTGAGGACCTGGTGCAATACAACGATGGCTTCAAGACCAACCTGATCGGCACACCGCAGCAGATCGCCGAGCGCATCGTCGCACTCAAGGCCGTGGGGGTGGACCTGGTGCTTGCAGGCTTTCTGCACTTCCAGGAAGAAGTGGAGTATTTCGGAAAACGGGTATTGCCGCTGGTGCGCGAAATGGAAGCCAAGGCCACTGTAGGAGAGAGCTCGCTCGCGAAAAACGTGAACGAAAAAGTGGGGAGCCTGGTTTAACGTGTAGTCCTTGCGGCCTTCGCGAGCAAGCTCGCTCCTACAGGGTTTGAGGGGTGTGAAGGTTTTGAGGGGTTTGCAAGGTCAACACTTCAAACCCATCTGCCGTCACCGCCACGGTATGTTCCCATTGCGCCGAGAGGCTGTTGTCCTTGGTCACCACCGTCCAACCGTCTTTCAGGCTGCGGGTTTTGGCGCTGCCCTGGTTAAGCATCGGTTCAATGGTAAACACCATGCCTTCGCGCAGTTGCAGGCCGGTGCCAGGCCGGCCGAAGTGCAGGATTTGCGGTTCTTCATGCATTTGCCGGCCGATGCCGTGGCCGCAGTATTCGCGCACCACGCTGTAGCCGTTGGCTTGCGCATGGCTCTGGATCGCATGGCCGATATCGCCCAGGCGCGCGCCGGGCTTGACCTGGCGGATACCGGCCCACATCGCCTCGAAGGTCATGTCCACCAGGCGCCTGGCCTTGGGCGTCACGTTGCCGATCATGTACATCTTGCTGGAGTCGGCAATGAAGCCGCCTTTTTCCAGGGTGATGTCGATGTTGATGATGTCGCCGTCCTTGAGAAACTGCTTGGCGCTGGGCATGCCGTGGCACACCACCTCGTTGATCGAGGTGTTGATGCAAAAGGGGTAGTCGTATTGCCCCAGGCTGGCAGGGCGGGCCTTGAGGTCATTGCGGATGAAGGCTTCGACGGTGCTGTCCAGCTCCAGGGTAGAGCGGCCGGCGGCGACGAAGCCGTCGAGCATGTCGAAGACTTGCGCCAACAGGCGCCCGGCTTCACGCATCACGGCCAACTGTGCGGGGGTCTTGATCATCAGCTGCGCCCCCGGATCAGGTCGGGTTTGTCCAGCAACAGCTTGTTGATCAGCTCGTTGTAGGGCAGGTGCGGGTTGAGTTCGGCGAGCAGGCCGATCTTGATCCAGAACTCGGCCTGGGCGTTGATGGAGCGGTCCATGGCGGCGCTGGCCAGGCGCAGTTGTTCGTGCAGTTGATCGGTAATCTTGACGATGCCCATGAGGTTCACTGTGTTTAATTGATATACGAATCGTATATGTTTCGTATGTTTATCGCAAACCACCGGGTGGTGGGCTGATTGGTTGCGATATGTTGCCGAAAAAAGGATTTCCACATAAATGCCTGCCCCCCACGCAGCGGGTTAAACGTTTAATCGATGGAGTTCGACGATAATGCCAAAAAGAGTGTTTTGTTTAATATGAGCAAGCGGTTTGCTTATGAGGAAAGGTTACAACCACGGCGGTTTTTGCCGAGTAGGCTTATTGATTGAACGCGTCTTCCAAGGTTGGTAAGACGTGGCAGGCAAGTGCCTGCCGGTTACATATACATGTTGGCAGTCTCAAAAAAGGAGAGGTTAGCCATGCTTTCAGAACTAGAGCTTCGCAGCATTATTGAAGGAAGTTTCCTGCCTAAACGGTGCGAATGCACCAAAGCCGAAGACGCCTCGTTGACGATCAAGGTCTACGACGACCGCGACCGTGACCGGGTGGATTTGGAAGTCAAAGGTATACACCCTGACAAGCTCGACAGCAGTCGAGCGATTTGCAACCTGATCACCGGGTTGCGTGAAGACCTCAAGCACAGTCACGCACCGGTGCTGCACCGCGCCAGCGGGCGCGGCTATCATTAAGTGATCGCTTGGGTGTAAGTCGACCCCGTGGGCCTGGTATTTACCAGGCCCAATGCTGACCAGCCTTCAGCTTTACCAGCGCGCTCTCAGGCCGACAGTGCCGCTGATACCTTCAAAGTCATTGGCGTCCAACTGGGTTCCATACTTGCCCTCCATATACACGCTGAACGCGGACGACAATTGAGCCACGACGCCTGCGCCAAAATCGATCGTGGAGGCCTTGTGATCGCTCTTGATGCGGTCTACATCGTCGAACGTCACCGTGTCCCTACCGCCGAAGGTGTGCCAGACATTGGCCCGCAGGTACGGCTCCACCGGCATGTTGCTGACCAGATAGCGGCCCTTCAGGCGTGCGCCGAGGCGGCCGGTCCAGTACTCCTGAGAGTCGAAGGAGACCTTGGAAATACCATCGTGCTGGCTATCCAGGTCGATCTTCTGGCCAATAACCTGCGCCTGTGGCTCCACGACCCAATGCTCCGACAGTGTGAGCGGGTAGCCGGCCTCGGCGGATAACGCCAGGGCATGGCCCTTGGTGTCCATCTTCAGCCCTCGGTCGGACTTGTTGTTGCCCTCCAGGCGCGTGCCCATGGCAACCAGGTCGACGTACCAGCCGGTGGGATCTGTGAGGGTCCAATAGGCGCCAACGTTGTCACCGTCGAGTTTGACCCGTCCGGCACGATGGTTCTGCCAGCCCAGCGCAAACCCTTTGACGTCGCCGCGCAGGCGGCTTTGGCCGATAAACAGGCCAAAGCGCTGCGTCTGCCCGCCGCTGGTTTCGGCCGCGTACAGGTCATGACCCACCTGAAAGCCTTTGACCGTGCCGTCAAAACTGGGCGCTACCGTGCCCGACCAACTCTTGTTGAAATCACTGCCATAGGCCCGGCCCCAGCCTGCCGGCACTGCGCCTGTCTCGGTCAGCAGGCTTTGCTCGCCCTGGCGTTCATGGAAGGTACCTAAGGCTTGCAGCGTCATGATCTGCGCAGCGGGAATGTCCACTGAATAGATCGGCACTTCCGGGCGATACAACGGAATCGGCTCGGCACCGGCGATAGCGGTTGGCAACGGCGGGTTGCTCGCCGCGGACTGCGGTGAGTGGGCCGCCGCAACCTGGTTGGGTGCTGGCGCAGGGGGCTCGACCGGTGCTACCGGTTGCGCGGTCGGGGGTTCGACAGGCGGCTCGTCCGGGTCGACTACTGGCGGATTTGCCGGAATGGGCGCTACGGGCACAGCGGGCGTCACCGGCGGCGTCGGCGTCACCACGGCTGGCGGTTGCACCGCGACCACTGAGGATCGCAGGTACCAGTTGTGTTCCGTGCCAGCGACGGTGCCGCCGTGGAATAGAAAGTATTGAAAGGCCCCAGCGGATACCGGGTGATTCAAAGCGAACGCATCGGGGCTGCTGACCGCACCGTTAAGCGCCTGGACCACCTCGATTCCGTCATTGCGGGTAAGCCCACCGACACCGCCAAGGTTGCTGACGGCCAATTGCGTGTGACCGCTGATACTGCCGTCCGATACCACCAGTTTGTCGGTGGCTGAGTTTTCATCGCCGAGTACGGTGTGCAGATGCAACTGGCCGTTGTTGCCCACGTAGTTGCCATGCACCGTCAACACACTGGTCGCGCTGTTGTCAGCGGTCATGTCGACAGTCCCGGCGTTATTGAGCGTCGCCAGTTGGCCGGCGGTGTAGGGGAGGATGCTGCCGTTGACCACGACCAGTTTACTGCTGCTGTCGATGTTGATTGCGCCTTTGCCAGTGCCACTGTCGCCCACGAAAAACTCCCCGGCCAGGTCCAGGCGCGAGTTGTTGGTGAGGTTGACCGTCTCCCAGCCAATGTAGCGTGCAGCGGTGCTGGAGGTGGTGGCGTCGAAGGTCAGTTGATCGTTGCCCAGGCCACCATCGATAGAGGGCGTGTGGGTCAGCGTGCTTTCACTCAAGCCTTGCAGCAGGGCGGTGTCGTCACCATCACCCATCAATACCGCCGAGTTGATCTGGCCGCCACCTAGCCATTGGAACGTATCGTTGCCGACACTGGCGCGAATCTCGCCATTGATCACGCCACCGCTGACGGTGATGTTGTCATCGCCGCCGCTGGTGCTGATGTTGCCACCGATGAAACCTTTTAAAATGCGGATTGTGTCGATATCAAAACCTGTGACCAGGTTGCCTTCAATGATCCCCCCGGTCATTTCATAGAAGTTCTTGTCCAGCTTCATATTGACCCGGCCAATGGTGCCACCGCTCTGGTAGGCCAAGTCGCCGTCTTCAAAGGCGCCAATGATTCTGCCGCCCGTCATGTAGAAGATGTCGAGGCCATCGCCTTGGAACAGGGCGTCGATCAGCCCATCCTCCATATTGAAACGGTCGACACCGGCGCCTTGCTGCACAATTGCGGAGACCACGCCGCCGCGGATGTCCACCGTATCCATTCCAGGACCAAAGGTGACGTTGCCATTGATGGTGCCGCCTGTGGAGAGCGTCAGGCTGTTATCCCCGGAAAGATCGGTCAAGCCGGGACTGCTGCCGTTGTCGCACGTATAGGTATCGTTACCGGTTCCCGGGGTGAGAACGCAGGCGGCGTGGGAGGGTTGAGGGGTCATGTACTGCAATGAGATGAGGCCGACAGCTAAAACGGCCCGGGTCGAGAAACCACTGGGCTTTTGCATGGGGGTGTCCTAGGTTTGTTGTAATAACTGCTCCTGTTTTTGGGTTTAGCACAGTTTTTCAGTAGTGCAATTTTTTGGTACATGCCACGCAGGCCAAGGAATACGTGGCCTGCGTGATGGCACTTTGAGATTTTAGCCGCTCAGCTCAACCCAATTGGTGACGATAGGGCAGGTCTGGGCCGGTCTTGCCGCAGGTCAGTGCGGCGGCACGAATCGCGAAGGCCAGCATGGCGTCGATCTGCTCGCGGCTAAGGTTTTGCAGCCCGTCAACCGAGTCCAACTGCTGTTCCGTCAGCCACGCAATCAGCGCCGCCTGGAAGGTATCGCCAGCGCCCACCGTATCGGCCATCACCACCTTGACCGCAGGTTGCGACCAGGTGCCATGCTGGCGGCTGAATACCGACGCACCGTCGCCGCCACGGGTGAGGAACACCAATTGGCAACGGTGTTGCAGCCAGCCTTGCAGCACGCTTTCCGGTGACAGGTCGGGGTAGAGCAGGTGCAGGTCTTCGTCGCTGACCTTGATCAGGTCGGCGTGTTGCACCAGCTCTGCGACGCGTGCGCGCCACAGGTGAATATCGGGCTGCGGGTTAAGGCGTACGTTGGGGTCGAGGCTGATCAAGCGCTTGCCGCTTTCACGCTTGACCAGGCTGAGCAGCGTGTCACCAATGGGTTGTACCACCAGTGAAAACGAGCCCACATGCAGCCCGCGAATCTCGTCGCCCAAAGGTGGCAAGTGGGTCAGTTGCAATTGCCGGTCGGCGCAGCCTTCGCCGCGAAAACTGTACTGCGGCGAGCCGTTGGCACCCACGGCGACCATCGCCAGGGTGGTCGGCGCGTCGAACCCCACCAGAAAGCGCTCGCTGATGCCTTCGTCTTTCAGTACCTGCTGCAAGCGCCGTCCGAGGTAATCGGTGGACAGGCCGGTAAAGAACCCGGACTCGATCCCCAGGCGGCGCAAACCCACCGCCACGTTGAACGGCGAGCCACCGGCAATCGCCTTGTAGTTGAGCTTGGCGGCCTGCCCGCTGGCATCCTCCTCGCTGAAAAAATCAAACAGCGCTTCACCACACACCAGATACATAGTCGCTCGCTCTTAAAGGGTTGCCACGTGCTGTTGATAACGCTCATACGCTTGTTGATAGGCGCTGACATTGGCGGCCACGGGTAAAGTGCGGCTGGCCGGGTCGATGCTCACGCATTTGTCGCACAGGCTGGCCAGCGATTCGCCGCTCTGGCACCACGCTGCCTGGATGGCCGCGCCCAAGGCGGCGGCCTCGCTCTGTTCGGTACACACCACTTCGGTGTGCATGATATCGGCGACCATCTGCCGCCACAGCGGGCTTTTCGAGCCGCCACCGATCAGGCGGATGCTCTGGCTTTGCAGGCCGGTCTGGCGCAGCAGGTCGAGGCCATAACGCAGGCCGAAGGTGGTGCCTTCGACCACCGCGCGGCACAGGTTGGCACGGGTCAAGTTCGTCATCGTCAGGCCCTGCAGGCTGCCGGTGGCGTGGGGCAGGGCGGGCACGCGTTCGCCGTTGAGAAACGGCAGCATGCTCACCCCATCGGCGCCGATCGGCGCGTGTTCGACCAGGGCGTTGAAGGCGTCGAGGTCCAGTTCGAGCAGCTCGCGAATCACCCCGGTGGCGTTGGTCAGGTTCATGGTGCAGATCAGTGGCAGCCAACCGCCGCTGGAGGAGCAGAAGGTCGCCACCGAGGCCTGGGGGCTGACGTTCGGCTGGTCGGCAAAGGCATACACGGTGCCCGATGAACCGAGGCTCATGGTGATCACGCCGGGGGCGATATTACCGGTGCCAATGGCGCCCATCATATTGTCGCCGCCGCCACTGGACACCACGGCGTTGGGGTTGATGCCCAGGCGTTCGGCAATGGCCGGCAGGATCGTGCCCACCGCTTGGTCCGCTTCGATCAGTGTCGGCAACGCGGCTTGCAGGCGGCCGCTGGGGTCGATGTGCTGGAGCAACGCCATATCCCATTCGCGGCGGCGCACGTTGAAGTAACCGGTGCCCGATGCATCGCCGTACTCGGCGCAGGCGCGGCCGGTGAGCCAGTAGTTGAGGTAGTCGTGGGGCAGCAGGATATGGGCAATGCGGGCGAAGACGTCGGGGTGCTGTTCAAGGGTCCAGAGCAGCTTGGACACGGTGTAGCCCGGTGCGATGGCCACGCCCAGGCGCTCCAGGGACCCGCGTTCGCCACCCAGATGCTGCAGCAGCCGGTCGTTCTCCGGCGTGGTTTCGGTGTCGCACCACAGCTTGGCCGGGCGCAACACTTCACCTTGTTCGTCCAGTAGCACCAAGCCATGTTGCTGGCCGGATACGCCGATGCCGAGGATGTCCTGGCCATCCACGCCAGCCTGTTGCAGGGCGCGGTGGGTGGCTGCGGTGAAGGCGTCCAGCCATTCCTGGGTGTTTTGTTCACGACGGCCATTGGCGCCGCTGATCAAGCTGTGCGCGGCCGCGCCCAGGCCCAGCACCTTGCCGCTGGACGCATCGAGGACGATGGCCTTGGTGCCCTGGGTGCCGCAATCGATGCCGAGGTAAAGGTTTTGCTGGGTCATGAGGGGCTCCTGTAGGAGCGAGCTTGCTCGCGAAAATCCCATGGGCGCCGCGCTTTTACTGGAGTTGCGCGTCATCGTTAAGGATTTTCGCGGGCAAGCTCCGCTCCTACATGTTTAATCCAGTTTGTTCAGGAGGTTTTGCAGCGTGGCTGTGACGCCCTTGTCGCGCAGGCTTGCATAGCAACGCTCGAACGCTGCCACAAACGCCGCCGACTTGGGAATAGCCGTGCCAAAAATCTCTTCCACCCCCAGCAACCGCTGGCTGATCAGCGCGTCATCGCTCACAAGGTTCTGGCAGAACGCTGCCCGTGGGTCCGGGATGCTGTAGCGCGCGCCGTTTTCATCCACGCCTTTCAAGTACAGCGCCCAGGCCGCCACCACCAGGGCGGCACGCTCAGTCTCGCGCCCGTCGGCAATCAGGCGGTTGATGGTCGGCACGGTGAACTTGGGAAATTTCGATGAACCGTCGGAGCACACGCGCTCCAACTGGTCGGCAATCGCCTGGTTGGAAAAACGATCCACCAGGGTCTGCTTGTACTCGGTCAGGTCGATACCGGGCACCGGTGCCAGGTTCGGCGTGACATCCAGGTCCATGTAGGCGCGCATATACGCCACGAACACGGGGTCGTTCATGGTCTCGTGAACGAACCGGTAGCCCTTGAGGAACCCCAGGTACGTGAGGGCCAGGTGGCTGCCGTTGAGCAGGCCGATCTTCATTTCTTCGTAAGGCGTGACGTCATCGGTGAACTGCACGCCGACCTTTTCCCAGGCCGGGCGACCGTTGACGAATTTATCTTCCAGCACCCACTGCACAAACGGTTCGCACACCACCGGCCAGGCATCGTCGATCCCGTGCTGGTCGTGCAGTTGCAGGCGGTGGGCGGTGCTGGTCATTGGCGTGATGCGGTCAACCATGGCATTCGGGAAGCTCACGTTGGCCTTGATCCAGTCATGCAGCCCAGCGTCATGCAAGGCGGCGAAGGCCAGCAGGGCCTTGCGGGTGACGGCGCCGTTGTGGGGCAGGTTATCGCAGGACATCACCGTAAAGGCTGGCGTGCCGGCGGCGCGGCGCTGGGTGAGGGCGGCGCAGATAAAGCCGAACACGGTTTTCGGTGCCCTCGGGTGCGCCAGGTCATGCTGGATCTGCGGCAGGTGGGCCATGAACTCGCCGTTGCTGTCATCGATGCAGTAGCCGCCTTCGGTGATGGTCAGCGAGACGATGCGGATCTGCGGGCTGGCGAGCTTATCGATCAGCGCCTGGGCGCCGTCTTCGGCCAGCAGCATGTCGCTGATCGAGCCGATCACGCGCACTTGCGTGTCGTCGGTGTCGCCCAGCTCATACAGGGTGAACAGGTAATCCTGGCCGGCCAGGTCATCGCGGGCCTTGCGGTCTTCACTGCGCAGGCCGACGCCGCAGATGCTCCAGTCCAGGCCTTCGCCGGTGTTCATCAGGGCATCGGTGTAAAACGCCTGGTGCGCACGGTGGAAACCGCCGACGCCAATGTGCGCGATGCCCTGGCGGGTATCGGCAAGCGCGTAGGTCGGCACCTGCACTTCGGGCGCCAGTCGGGTGAGGTTGGCTTTATTCAATTTCATCGGGAAATACTCACGAAATCAGGCGGCAGCGCGCAGTGGGCGGGCCACGGCGACGCCATCGGTGTCGAACAGATGGCAGTGCGCCGGGTCCAGGTGCAGCTGCAGCGTCTCGCCGTATTGGCTGGCCATGTCGCCACGGATACGCATGGTCAACGGTTCACCGTTGCGGGTGATGACGTGGCAGAAGGTGTCGCTGCCCAGGCGCTCGCCGACGTCGGCGGTGACGGTGAGGGTGGTTTGCCCCGGCGTGGCCATTTCCAGATGCTCGGGACGAATGCCCAGGGTCACCGCGCTGCCCACGCTCAGGGTGGCGCCGCTCAACGGCAGGCTGATCAGGGTGCCGGCGTCCAGTTGCACCGCGCAGCCTTGGCCGTCGACGCGGGTGACCTGGCCCTTGAGGAAGCCCATCTTCGGCGTGCCAAGAAAGCCCGCCACGAACAGGTTGGCCGGCTGGTGGTACAGCTCCAGCGGCGAGCCGACCTGTTCGATGCGCCCGCTGTTGAGCACCACCACCTTGTCGGCCAGGGTCATGGCTTCGACCTGGTCGTGGGTTACGTAGATCATGGTCGCTTGCAGTTCTTTATGCAGGCGCGCCAGCTCCAGGCGCATCTGCACACGCAGGGCAGCGTCGAGGTTGGACAGCGGTTCGTCGAACAGGAAGATCTTCGGGTTGCGCACAATCGCCCGGCCAATCGCCACGCGCTGGCGCTGGCCACCCGAGAGCTGCTTGGGCTTGCGCTCCAGCAAAGGCCCCAGCTCAAGGATACGCGCCGCTTCGCTGACTTTGCTCTCGACCAGCTTCTTGTCGACGCCGGCCAGGTCCAGGGCAAACGACATGTTCTTGCGCACGCTCATGTGCGGGTACAGCGCGTAGGTCTGGAACACCATGGCCAGGTCACGCTTGGCCGGGGTGACTTCGGTGATGTCGCGGCCATCGAGTTCGATGGTGCCGTCGCTGACTTCTTCCAGGCCGGCGATCAGGCGCAGCAGAGTGGATTTGCCACAGCCTGACGGGCCGACAAATACCACGAATTCCTTGTCGTTCACTTCCAGGTCAATGCCCTTGATGATGGAAAAACCTTCGAAGCCTTTTTGCAGATTCTTGATTTTCAGGTTGGCCATGATGGGCCTCCTTTTCGAATTATTATTTGACGGCGCCAAAGGACAAACCGCGTACCAACTGCTTCTGGCTGATCCAGCCAAAAATCAGGATCGGCGCGCAGGCCAGGGTCGAGACGGCGGATAACTTGGCCCAGAACAAGCCTTCGGGGCTGGAGTAAGAGGCGATCAAGGCGGTCAACGGCGCGGCGCTGGAGGAGGTCAGGTTCAGCGACCAGAACGCCTCGTTCCAGCACAGGATCAACGACAGCAACACCGTGGAGGCCAGGCCACCCTTGGCGATGGGCAGCAGCACGCGGACCATTTCCTGCCATAGGGTGGCGCCGTCCAGGCGGGCGGCTTCGAGGATGTCCTTGGGGATATCTTTGAAGTAGGTGTACACCATCCACACCACAATCGGCAGGTTGATCAGGGTGTAGATGATGATCAGCGCAATGCGCGTGTCCAACAGGCCAAAGCTCTTGGCCAGCAGGTAGATCGGCATCAGCACGCCCACCGGCGGCAGCATCTTGGTGGACAACATCCACAGCAGCGTGCCCTTGGTACGCTGGGTTTCGTAGAACGCCATGGAGTAGGCGGCCGGCACCGAAATCAGCAGGCACAGGGCGGTAGCGCTGAACGAGATCACTACCGAATTCCAGGCATAGGCGAAGTAGTTGCTGCGCTCGTTGATGTGCAGGTAGTTCTCCAGCGTCGGCGTGAAGATGAACTGCGGTGGGGTGGCGAACGCGTCGATTTCAGTTTTGAAACTGGTCAGCACCATCCAGAAGATCGGGAAGAAAATCAGGATCGCGATGGCCCAGGCCAACGTGCCGAGCAACAGGCTTTGCAGGCGGCGGGATTGTTGAAGCGTCATGGCGCGGCCCTCAAGGCTTGTCAGTCAGGTTTTTGCCGATCATCCGCACGAGGATGATCGCCGCGATATTGGCGATGACCACGGCAATCAAGCCGCCAGCCGAGGCCATGCCCACGTCGAACTGCACCAGCGCCTGGTTGTAGATCAGGTAGGCGAGGTTGGTGGAGGCGTAGCCCGGACCACCGTTGGTGGTGGTGAAGATTTCGGCGAACACCGAGAGCAGGAAGATGGTTTCGATCATCACCACCACGGCAATCGGGCGGGCCAGGTGGGGCAAGGTCAGGTGCCAGAAGATCGCAATGGCGCCGGCACCGTCCAGGCGTGCGGCCTCCTTTTGCTCCTGGTCCAGGGACTGCATGGCGGTCATCAGCAGCAGGATCGCGAAGGGCAGCCATTGCCACGACACAATGATGATGATCGACAGCAGCGGGTAATGCGCCAGCCAGTCCACCGGCTCGGCACCGAAGAACTTCCACACGGCGGCGAGGATCCCCGACACCGGGTGAAAAATCAGGTTCTTCCAGATCAGCGCGCCCACGGTGGGCATGATGAAGAACGGCGAGATCAGCATGACCCGCACGATGCCGCGCCCCAGGAACTCACTGGCCTCCAGCAGCGCACTGATCAACACGCCGAACACCACGCTGATCAGCAACACGCTGCCCACCAGCAACAGGGTATTGGTAGCGCCGGGCAGGAAGCCCGAATCGGTGATGAAGTAGCTGAAGTTCTCCAGCCCCACGAATTGGTTTTCGCCGGGGTAGAGCAGGTTGTAGCGGATCAGCGAAAAGTACAGGGTCATGCCCAGCGGCACGATCATCCACAGCAGCAGCAAGGCCACCGAGGGGCTGACGAGAAACCAGCCGGGGTTGGCCAGGCGTTTTTTGGTGGGTGTATTCATGATAATCAAGGCCAGATAGAGACAGGTGCGCAAAAGCTCTGCAGGAGGGAGCTTGCTCGCGAAAAAGGTACATCCGACACCGCGATGCGCTTGGAATACCTTCGCGAGCAAGCTCGCTCCTACAGGTTATGGGGTTACTTGGGGTAACCAGCCCGCTTCATTTCCCGCTCGGTGGTGTTCTGCGCGGCGGTCAATGCAGCATCGACGGTCTGCTGACCGGTCAACGCCCCCGAGAAGAACTTGCCCACCTGGGTACCAATTGCCTGGAATTCAGGAATGGTCACCAACTGGATACCGATATACGGCACCGGTTTCTCGGTTGGCTTGGTCGGGTCGGCCACTTTCAGCGATTCCAGCGTCACCTTGGCGAACGGCGCGGCCTTCATGTACTCGTCGCTGTAGGTGGATTGGCGCGTACCGGGCGGCACGTTGGCGATGCCATCGGTCTTGGCCACGAGCTGGCCGTATTCTTTGGAGGTGGCCCAACTGGTGAACACCTTGGCGGCGTCCTTGGCCTTGGAACTGGTGGGGATCGCCAGGCTCCAGGAGTACAGCCACGAGGTGCCCTTATCGGTTTTCTCATGGGGCGCGAAGGTAAAGCCCACATGGTCTGCAACCTTACTCTGGCTCTTGTCGGTCACAAACGAGCCGGCCACGCTGGCGTCTACCCAGATCGCGCACTTGCCGCTGTTGAACAGCGCCAGGTTTTCATTGAAGCCGTTGCTGGAAGCACCCGGCGGGCCGGATTTTTTCATGTTGTCGACGTAGAAGTTCAGCGCGTTCTTCCACTCGGGGCCGTTGAATTCTGGCTGCCACTTCTCATCGAACCAGCGCGCGCCGAAGCCGTTGGCCAGGGTGGTGATCAGCGCCATGTTCTCACCCCAACCGGCTTTGCCGCGCAGGCACAGGCCGTATTGCTCTTTGGACTTGTCGGTGAGCTTGGCGGCGAATTCGCCGATCTGGCTCCAGGTCGGGTGCTCGGGCATGCTCAGCCCGGCGTCCTTGAACAGGTCGGTGCGGTAATAGGTGATCGAGCTTTCGGCGTAGAACGGCAGGGCGTACAACGAGCCCTTGACCGACAAGCCGTCACGCACCGAAGGGAACACATCGTCGAGGTCGTAGGACGCCGGCAAGTCCTTCATCGGCTCCAGCCACCCCTTGGCGCCCCAGAGTGCGGCTTCGTACATGCCGATGGTCAACACATCGAACTGCCCGCCCTGGGTGGCGATGTCGGTGGTCAGGCGTTGGCGCAGCACGTTTTCTTCGAGCACCACCCAGTTCAACTTGATCTCCGGATGCTCGGCCTCGAAGGTTTTCGAGAGCTTCTGCATGCGGATCATGTCGCTGTTGTTGACGGTGGCAATGGTCAGGGTTTGCGCGCCAAGGCTGACGGCGCTGAGGGTCATGCAGGTACAGGCAAGCAATGCTTTTGCTGTGAACTTCATCGCGCACTCCATTTCCGCGCCCAGAGGGCTACAGAAGGACGGTTATTGTTGTTGTGTCTTCCTACCAGGAGTCAGGAAGAGTGTGCGTTGATTACAGCCTTCAAAAGCGGCGGTGACAAATCCTTGGGAGCACGCTCACTGATACTTTTTTGCACTCGTCGACCACCTGATCGTTCCCACGCTCCGCGTGGTAACGCCGCTAGGGACGCTCTGCGTCCCCGGGTGACGCAGAGCGTCACGGTATGCATGCCCACGCGGAGCGCGGGAACGATCCTCAGTGCAGTGCTTAACGCTTGATCGTTCCCACGCTCTGCGTGGTAACGCCGCTTGGGACGCTCTGCGTCCCCGGTGACGCAGAGCGTCACGGAATGCATGCCCACGCGGAGCGCGGGAACGATCAGCGCAGTGTTTAACGCTCAATATCAGCCAGTACACGTTCAGCCAACAACCGAGACACCTCGATCAACTGTGCAATACCCAGCGCACCTTCTCGTCGCGAGCCGTCGAGTTCAAAGGCGAAATCGCAGGTGAGGGCGTGGGCAGAGGCGAGGGATTCGCTGAGGTTGACCAGCAGGTCTTGGGTGCAGATGCCGTCTTTAACGGTGAATAGCACGCTGGGTGCTGGATCGATTGGGGGATTTGAGGTGGGTTTGATCATGGTCAAGCTCCGCAGATGTATTAAAGAATCCGGAGAAATACAGGCCGCGACGCCCGACCGCTGAGTGTGCAGCGGTGTACGGAGACTAGAGATGGAGTGTCCTAGGGGCAACCTCAAAGGCTTGTAAGACGTTTCTGTTTTTCCCAATACCTAGCCGAGCGGACAGTTGTTCGGCTTTGCACCTGCCAGCACCATCTTTCTTGCGCCATTTGCGCGCCATCCCCTTTGCATAAATCAGTGCCACGACTCTGTTTGGGCCCCTCCTGTGCGGATAATAAAAAGGACGAAACATGAAAGACATCGATACTGAAAGCCAACCATCAACTCGCCCAATCAAAGCCATCTACGACTACGCGACGCTCGGCTCGAGAACACGTATGGGCGGAGAAATTATCACTGCAAGCACCAGCCTCGAGATCCATGACTTGCGCATCGCTTGCGTCGGCGACCGAGTGCGCTACCCCGATGGCAAAGAGAGCGAAATTGTCTCGGGAGCAGGTTTCGCAGCCACCTACAAAGGTCTGCCCATCGCTATTGTCGGCAGCGCTACCGACAACGGCGACACCGTGACGAGCAGCCTGCAAAACCTGGCTCAGGTGGTGGAGTACGCGGACGGCGAGGGTATTCCTGGTCTTCTAAAGGCTGGTTATCGCGTGGAGAGTCAGATGTGAGGCGCTACAACATCACCACCGGTTCAACCACCACGGTGGGTGGCAAGGTAACCAGCGGTTGTGAGGGCACCAGTTTCAACGGCGAAATGATCTCGAGGGAGGGTGACCGGGTCGCTTGTCCGGCATGCGGCACTGAAGGCTTCATCGCGCTTACCGGCCCTCATTTGCACGAAGAGTGGAACGGCAAACAAGCGGCGCTGGAGGGTGATCTGTGCATCTGCAAATGCGATCCGCCGCCGGAGTTGATTGCCAATCAGAGTTCCAAATCTCAGGAGTTCGGTCCCCAGCCTCAACGTGTCACCCCGATTGTAATGAGGCCGACTGCATCCGCCTCGCCCCCTGCGAATTATGCCGCGCCCGCAGCGTCGAATCGTGCCGCTGATGCCTGCGTTTTTGCCAAATCCTGCGTTTCGGTGCCAGCCGGTTCTACGGCCGCGGGCACCGCCCCGGAAAACGCCAAAAACTTTGGTACCACGGCCCTTATGGCCTCAACCGGTACCACGGGCGCCGTCGGCAGGGTAGCCGGTACACTCGGCAGCGACCTCGGTGCCTGGGCTGTACGTGGCTTGGCCGGCGCCAGTTCCGCCCTCAACCTCGTGCTGCTGGCATTCTGGCCACGGGATATCGGTGACTCAACGCTGTACACCCCGGAGCAGTTGGAGGGGATGCGTTTGGCCAGCACGCGAGTGCGTTTCCAGTTTCGCCAGGATGAGTCCGGTGAACTGCGTGTTTACGGCCTACATACCCAGCCTGGCAGTGGCGCCGACCGCGTACCCGTTGCGCAAGCCCGGTGGAATATGGACAAAAGCGCGATGGTGGCGGTGCTGGATGGCATCAGCATCACATGGACGCCGAACCATGGGCCGGTTGTCAGCGTGCCGAGCCCGTATCCCGGAACACCGGAACGCTTGGATAACGTGTTTGTTCATCCGGTTGCGGTGGGGCAAGATTCGGCGATCAGTCACTATCCAGGGCGGGATGCAGAAAACATCACCTGGCAGGATACGATCATTTCGTTTCCGGCTGATTCGGGTGTGCCGCCGTTGTATTTGGTGTTTGCCAAGCCGGCGGTCAGGCCGTTGGAGGTCGACATCTATAGGGCTTTCAGTGGATGGCCTCGTGAAGGCATGCACTTGGATCACATGCCTTCCCAAGCGGCGTTAGAGCATTACTTGGTGGAAAATTTTCCACATCTTGATGAGATTGATCGGAAGTAGGCAATGAAAAACGCTGTGAGCATCGCGATACCGTCTCGTGTTCATCAGAAATACAGTGAGACCTTCGGAGGCAGAAACACAAAATTCAAACGACAGGTGGATGCAGCTGATTTACGAGGTGCGGTAGAACGAAATTTTAATGCAATAAAGCCCTACATGCTTGAGGAAGGGTTCAAAGAGGCGGACCTTGAAGATGCGCGGACCAAGATGCATAAAATCAATAAAGAAATGGGGTGGTATTAATGGACGCGCCAACGATTAAGCTGTGGGTGGAGAGTTTAGGACTCGGTTTCACCGAACTTGTAGCAAGTGGGAAGATTCCCAATCAACCGCTGGTGAAGCCATTTGAGGACAGCGATTGGCCGACCATGCGTCCAGTAGAGGGAGTGGAGTTGCTCTTCAATGACAGGACCAAGTCCCTGAAGCAGATTCTGATTACACTCATCCCGACGGTCGGGCAATCGGTTTATGCTGGAGGGTTACCCACTCCATTTTCCCTGATGATTAATCAGCAAAGTGTGCGTAGTGCTTTGGGAGAACCTATGGATTCGAGAGGTCGTGCCAGGCTTCCGGGGGGGCTGGGTATACGGGGAGGGTGGGATGCATATAAGTTGTCCAGCGAATGGCATCCGAATGCAAAAGTTATAATTGGTTATCTTGAAAACTATGCTGTAAACAATATCAGTTTCTCGGTGATAAATTAGGGTCGTGTTGCCTCAAGCATGGAGCAGGTGAACTGCCAATATGATTGCCAGTTGCAAAACGGGTGATCGCTTGCTCTGTGCTGTCCTTAATCCTCGATAGGAGACACTGTCCGCCTGTGGCGATTAGTCGTTCGATCAAGAAAGTCACCAATTAATTTCTGCGTATCTATGCATAGAGATTGATCATTCTCAACGGCACAATATCAATCAGAAACAAGGGTGGTATTAATGGACGCTATAGCGATTAACAAGTTGATCAGCCGGCTGGGACGCACTTACGCCGAATTGATCAGTGAGGGCTTGATTTCCAGAGACTCATTGATGCCGTTGTTGGATACCACGGAAAACGAAGAGTGGGTCCAGTTTCCGGTCGAGGGCGTGGAGCTTTGGTTTGCAAAAAAAATATGATATTTGAGAAGGTCTTATTAACGCTTATTCAACGCGACGAAAACGATCACGTTTACAAAGGGGGGCTACCGTCCCCCTTCGTTAGCCAGATGAATCAGTTCAGCGTTCGTAGCGAACTAGGTATGCCATATAAATCTATAGGTCCTAGCAAACTGCCAGGAAGTGGTAGCAAAAAAAGTGGTGGATGGGACGCATATCGACTGCATCAAGAAACCCATCCCGGCGTCCGTGTAGGTTTCAGCTACAATGCCGAAATGATGGTCGAAACGCTCACTTTTGCATTGTGCGGCGGAGAATAAGCCAGTTAGTTTGACTCGTTTCGAGCCAGTTTCTGTTCAGTTCGCCGCTGCAACGCCAAGCGCAGAAAGTGGTTCTTTGATTTTAATCAAGTGCAGGTGATGAGTTCGGTATTGGAGCCTCTCGTCAGCAGTGATGACATTAACCAAACTCAGGAGGGTACTGGTGGGCGCCGTTACGATCAGTCGTTTAGTAGGAGGGCTTGGTTTTCCTTATCACAAATTGGTGAGCGAAGGGCTCATTCAGGATTTACTGCTCAAGCGGCTCTTTGATACGTCTGATAACGAGGAGCTGATTCAAAATCCAGAACCCGGTGTAAAGTTATGGTTCTGGGCAGAAACAAAATGGCTGGAACAAGTAATGATCGTCCTGATTCAAACAGTCGGGCAGCCTGTCTATGCCGGGCAATTACCTCAACCG
The DNA here is from genome assembly GCF_014268375.2 of Pseudomonas salmasensis. Taxonomy (NCBI): domain Bacteria; kingdom Pseudomonadati; phylum Pseudomonadota; class Gammaproteobacteria; order Pseudomonadales; family Pseudomonadaceae; genus Pseudomonas; species Pseudomonas salmasensis. The sequence goes on along the minus strand of NZ_CP077083.1, from coordinate 731,627 downwards.
TTCAAGTTAGATATGGATCAACGATACGTACGTGAGGTTTTAGGTGTGCCCACTAAATCCAAGCCCTCCGTAAAACTGCCCGGTGGATTGGGCGTGCGGGGCGGAGCAGACATATATTACTTGGACCAAAAGGTACATCCCAACGTGATGGTGACTCTCAGCTATCTGGAAAATCTTAGCGTTAACAATATCAGTTTCTCCTTGATTGATTCCGGACACGATTGAGCTCTCACAGAGGCTTGCTATAGCTATGGAGCGTCGAATTGCCAACATGATTGCCAGTGGCAATTAGCTATTCGATCATGCAAGCCTCCCATGATTTTTCATTTGACCAAGAACAGATATTGCTTTTTCTCAGACAGACGATATCAATCAAAAAAGGTGTGATCTTGATGGGCGTCGTGACAATTGAGCGTTGGATCAAACATCTAGGATGGCTCTATGAGGATTTAATTTCCCATGGGATTATTCCAGACCTGCCACTCACTGAGCTCTATAACGGGCGTGATTGGTTATCGCTGAAAAAGCCAGCTGACGGCCTGGAATTAAGTTTCTGGGCGGAGACGAGGAGGTACGAGCGACTCTTTATCACCCTGCGCTCTACTGTTGAAGGTACAACAGAGTACAAGGGTGAGCTTCCCAAGCCTTTTGCGTTATTAGCATCCAAGTCAGAGGTGCGAGCAGCTTTTGGCATGCCCATGGAATCACAAGGCCTGACGAAGCTGCCTTTGGATACCGTATTAGGTGGCTTTGATACTTATTCGCTGGATCAGATTAACTTCCCGAATTTGAAAGTATCCTTTCAGTACACATCATCAATGCAGGTCAAAACATTGGTCTTTTCGTTAATCAACCGAGGGCATCCCTAAGACAGCAGAACATTCATCTCTAACGTGGAAAAAAACCTTGGCACCATAACCGCCACGTTTTCGATGATCGTTGCTTCGCAGAGCGTGGGAACGACTAAGGTGAGGTACTGATGAACGCCTCAATGATCATATTGTTGATAAAGAATCTGGGACGCCCTTATGAATCGCTGATTTCAGAGGGTGTTATCCCTAATATGCCGCTACGAGAGCTTTATGAGGGAAGGGACTGGCTAGATATAGAGCCAGAGGACGGAGTGGAGTTGAGCTTTGCGACTGATTCCAGATGTTTGGAAACGCTATACGTTATTCTTGCTCAAACCGTCGAGGGGCAGCCGGTGTATAGAGGTAAACTGCCATCACCGCTAGCGCTATCGATGAATAAGGCTGACATACAGGAGTTGTTCGGATTGCCTCTAGAGTCGAAAGGTCCGACAGAGCTTCCCCTAAATAGAAAACGGGCGGATGGGATGCATACAGGCTCGACGCAACGATACATCCACGTGCCAAAATGATATTTAAATATGCGCAGGACTATAAGGTTAATACGCTGGTTGTCACTCTTTACGATGAGTGACTCATAGATATGGTCTTTCCCGTCTGCGAGCGTGAGACTGATATGAAGGAGGGTGAATGGATGTCGTAATGGTTAATCGTCTGATTGCGAGGATAGGCTTTGCCCATGCTGAGCTCTTCGCTGATGGTGTGGTTACTCATGATGCCTTTAAATCATCGATAGTAGATTGTGATAATGAATACTTGATACAGAAGCCGGAGGAGGGAGTTGAGCTATGGTTTCGATCAAAAGATGCGGCTCTCGAAAAAGTTCTTTTTTCACTAATAAGTATGGTTGACGGTGCCCGCCCTTACAGTGGCGAATTACCTTTATCGATGACAGCCAGTATGAGTCGGATCACTGTCGGTAAAATCCTTGGAGCACCTTGTGAGTCGAAGGAACCGGTTAAAATTTTAAGATATCGGGGGTACGGTGGTAGCGACATCTACCGCATGGATGATTTTGGTTATCCAGGTGTTCACGTCGGATTTCAATATCGTAATGACGATATGGTATGTAGCATGGGCTTCTATTTGGGCAATGTGCACCGTAATTGAACATGCTCTGAAAATTAAATTCGACTAAGTAGTAATGTTCACACACTCAGCGCGTGGGAGTAATCACTTCAAGCCAAATTCTGCTCCGTCAACCGCTGCACCGCCAACCGCCGATAGTGAGACGGCGTCATCCCCTTAAGCTGCTGAAACCGCCGATTAAAGTTGGAAATATTATTAAACCCCGACTCAAAGCACACATCCGTCACGGCCTTGTCCCCATCGGCCAACAATTCACAGGACTTGCTGATGCGCAGCCGATTGACGAATTCAATAAAAGTGCGCCCGGTCGCCTGTTTGAACACCCTGGAAAAATACGTTGGCTTCATCCCCAGGTACTCCGCCACTTCTTCCAGCGGCAACTCTCGGGCGTAGTGGGCAAAGATGTAGTCCACCGCGCGGTTGGTGCGGTCGATGCTGTGTTCGTCGGCTTGCTGTGGCGTGGTGACGCCGGACAGTAACTGGTAGTCCTCACAGGCGCTTAATACTTCCAGCAGGATGAAGAAGTGCCCCAGGCGTGCCATGCCTTGGGCGTCTTCGATACGTTGCATCAGGGTCATGGCGTGGGCGATGGTTTTTTTGCAGCGAAATTCGATGCCGTATTGCGCACGTTCAAGCAGCGGCGCCAGGCTTTTGAGTTCGGTGAAGATGTGGCTGCCGTGTTCGAACAATTCATCGGTGAAGTTCACCAGCATGTCGCGCTTGGGCACGACTTCGTCTTCTTCCACCTGGCTGATCCAGTTATGGGGCAGGTTGGGGCCGGTGAGGAACAGGCTTTCGGGGTAGAAGTTGCCGATGTAGTCGCCGATAAACACCTTGCCGGAGCTGGCGACGATCAGGTGCAGCTCGTATTCCTTGTGGAAATGCCAGCGCACCAGGGGGCAGGGGAAGCCGTGCTGGCGATAGATGATGGACAGGCCGTTGTGGTCGTCCATCAACTCGTAGGAAGGGTCGGTGATGCGCGTTGCTCGGGTCATGCTGCCGTCGCTTTATTGTGGTTGCTGCGTAGGATAATGCCCCGTCGCGCGCGACCTCGCCAGCGCCAGTGTTTATAGGGTGCGGTTTTTGGCCTCGATCCACTGGGACATGTACTGGGTACTTTTATGCGCGTGGTGGCGCAGCATGCTGCCGGTGAAGTTGTCCCGGCGATGGGCAGCGAGGTTACTGCGGCAACGTTCCAGGCATTCCACCAAGGCAGGCCCGTGCACGTCCTGGTCATAGCGTCGGGCCAGCAGTTGGCGCCCTTGTTCCTGGGCCTGGGTCCAGCGCTCGCGGCTTTGGTAAAGGGCCACGGCAGCGGCAGCCAGGGCCGGGGCGTCCTGTGCGATCACGCCGGGCCAGGGTTGGTCATCGCCCATGGCCTCGGCACCGATGGGGGTGGTGACAGTGGGCGTGCCGCACAGCATGGCGTCCACCAACTTGCCCTTGATGCCGGCGCCAAAGCGCAGCGGTGCCAGGCAAATACGCGCCGCCGTCATGACTTGCAGCGCGTCTTCGGCCCAGTTCATCACATGGAAACCCTGCGCCGGGTTGTGCAGGGCGGTGGCCTTGGGCGGGGTGTAGGCGCCGTAGATGTGCAACTGCGCGCCCGGCAGTTGTTGGCGAATCAGCGGCCACAGGCTGTGCTTCATCCAAAGCACCGCATCCCAGTTGGGCGCGTGGCGGAAGTTGCCGATGCTGAGGAAATGCGCACGGTCTTCAAAGGGCGCAAATGCGTCGGTGGGCGGTTGCAGCATCAACGGGCACCAGTGGAGCAGGGCGGCCGGCACCTTGAACTGTTCGGTGAGCAGGCGGATTTCCACGTCGGAGATCATCAGGCTGATGTCACAGCGGTAAATGGCGGCAATTTCGCGTTTGGCCAGGTCGGTATCGGCCATGCGCTGGAACTCGTCCTCCAATGCCGGCGCGAACAGGGCGCTGAAGTCGTCGCTGTCGGGGTTGGCTTTCACCTGCTCCTTGAAACGCTGGTGGCGGGCGTCGCGCAGGCTTTGCAGGTCGGAGGTCTCCAGCACCCGTAGCGCGTCGGGGCAGCATTGTTCCACGCGCCAGCCGAATTGCTCCTCCATCATGAAACGGTCGAACAGCACAATGTCCGGGGCCAGTTCGCGGACAAAGTCATCGAAACTGCTGTTATTCAGTTCGATGGCGCGTTCGGCGATTCCGAGTGCGGGCAGGTCGGCCTTGTGCTCGCCAATGGTGGCGGGGCTGCTGAAGGTAATGTCCCAACCTTGCGTAAGAAAGCTCTCAAGGATTTGCATCATATGCCCGCCCGCTGCCGAGGAGCGGGGCTCGGGCCAGACGTAGCCAATGACCAGGACTTTGGTGGCGGGTTGATGCATGAAATGAGTCCTTCGTGCCGTCGGCGGGCCTTAAAAAGCGAATGATTAAATCACACTTTTGCGTCGCAACAAGCCTTGCGAGCAAATGCTGATTAATGCGTGGTTTTTAATTGCGAAATGAGCTTGTGGCCTGTCAACGTTCACAGTTATCGCGGCTTGTGCAGGGTGTTAGGTTCGCTACAGCTTTCCGGATGTAGGGCGGTCGGAACTCATCAAATCGTTTTTAGGAGGTGCCTACCATGGATGACCATAAACAAACCAACAAGGGGAACGCGGTTAAAGCTGATTGGCATAACGTCACATTGACAAGGGGTGTTACCGGCTATAGCGGCAATTTGCGTATCAGGTTTCAGCGCTCAGGTAACACGCTGACGTTGACCACCGAGGAGTACATGATCAGCGGCGATAGTTCACGTAACAAAGCCAATATTAATTACGAGGTCAAGGTCGGCAACAACACGGTATGGGACCTGGACTCGCCCGATGACCGTAAGCAGGATGGGCAGTGGCATACTTGGTCAAACTACAAGTCAGTAGCGATTCCGAGCGGGACTCAGACGGTAACGTTCAGGGCAGAGTTTATCTTTGATATGTCCGGACCCGATGATCGGGCAATAGCGACGCATGCCGTAAGCATCTAGCTCGCGAGCGCCAACGTCTTGCCGGGCACCTCCGGTGCCCGGCATTTCCTGTCTATCGAACTGAATCTAAATCAGCGCAATTTCGGCGGGTAAGCACGTGTTCGCGCCCGATTCCAGACGGTGTCGGTATTGATCATGCGTGAGGACATGACAATTTGTGTCTGGCGGTAGGTAGCTTCGGCACTTTGTGGTTAACTTCCGCCTCTCGAATTCGTTTAACCAAACCCAGCATAAGGATTCTGTTCATGGCTCAAGTCACCCTTAAAGGCAACCCGGTCCAGGTTGAAGGCCAATTGCCGAAAGTCGGCGCCAAAGCTGCAGACTTCACCCTGACCGCCGGCGATCTGTCCAACGCCACCCTGGCTACCTTTGCCGGCAAGCGCAAAGTGCTGAACATCTTCCCAAGCGTTGACACCCCAACCTGCGCGACGTCGGTGCGCAAGTTCAACGCCCAGGCCAACGACGTGGCCAACACCGTGGTGCTGTGCATCTCCTCCGACCTGCCATTCGCCCAAGCGCGTTTCTGTGGTTCCGAAGGCCTGGAAAACGTTAAGAACCTGTCGGATTTCCGCAACGCCGACTTCGCCGTTGACTATGGTGTTTCGATCGCTGACGGCCCGCTGCAGGGCCTCACCGCTCGTGCTGTCGTGGTGCTGGATGAAAACGACAACGTGCTGCACAGCGAGTTGGTCAAGGAAATCGCTGAAGAGCCAAACTACGACGCCGCCCTGGCTGTGTTGAAGTAACTGTTTCTACGTATGACTGTCGTTTGGCAGTAACACGTATGATGCATGATTGCGGCCTGGCCTAGTCCAGGCCGTTTTTATTTGAGCGTCAGCGGCTTAGCGAAATAGCCGGTGGACTAAGACCAAAAGTTAAATGTTGTAAGCCTAAGGTAAATAGCCGGTAAAGGTGCTTTTCTAAACGCACCCCAGTGCTTATCTTTCAGCCTCCCGAAGAAGAAGCTCTCACCCCCAATGGTTGATCACTCCATGCAATCCTCCTCCCGCAACTCCCGCCGCTGGCTGTTTGGCCTGCTCGTGCTGCTGGTTATCGCCGGCCTGTGCTGGAAATTCTGGCCCAGTGGCGCGGCCCATAAAGATGCTCCGGCGGGGCACACGGGCAAGACCGGCATGGCGCGCCCAGGCTTCGGTGGTTCCACCGGGCCGGTACCGGTGCGTGTGGCGCCGGCGGTGCTGGGTGAGTTTCCGGTGTACTACAAGGCCCTGGGGACGGTCACTGCGCTGAACACCATTAATGTGCGCAGCCGGGTGGGCGGTGAGCTGGTCAAGATCGCCTTCGAGGAAGGGCAGATGGTCAAGGCCGGCGACCTGCTGGCAGAAATCGACCCGCGCAGCTACCAGAACGCCTTGCTCCAGGCCCAGGGCACCTTGCTGCAGAACCAGGCCCAGTTGAAGAACGCCCAGGTTGATGTACAGCGTTATCGCGACCTGTACGCCCAGGACAGTATCGCCAAGCAAACCCTGGACACCGCCGAAGCACTGGTTCTGCAATACCAGGGCACGGTCAAGACCAACCAGGGCGCGGTGGACGACGCCAAGCTCAACCTGGAATTCACCAAGATCCGCGCGCCCATCAGTGGCCGCGTCGGTTTGCGCCAGCTTGACGTCGGCAACCTTGTCGCCGCCAACGACACCACCGCCCTGGCGGTGATCACCCAGACCCAGCCAATCAGCGTGGCTTTCACCCTGCCGGAAAATACCCTGGAAACCGTGTTGGCCCGTTACCACGCCGGCAACAAATTGCCCGTGGAAGCCTGGGACCGTAGCGACGTGAAAAAACAGGCGGTCGGTGTACTGCAAAGCCTGGACAACCAGATTGATGTCACCACCGGCACCCTGAAATTCAAGGCGCGTTTCGATAACAAGGACCAGGCGCTGTTCCCCAACCAGTTTGTCAATGTGCACCTGCTGGCCGATACCTTGAAGAACGTGGTGCTGGCGCCTTCCGCGGCGATCCAGTTCGGCAACAATGGCACCTTTGTCTACAAGCTTGACGGCGACAAGAAGGTCAAGGTCCAGCCCTTGGTGGTAGGTGACACCGATGGCGACAACACCGTGATCAAGGAAGGCCTGGTCGCTGGCGACCGCGTGGTACTGGAAGGCACCGACCGCCTCAAGGACGGCAGCGAGATCGAAGTGGTCAACGCCAGCAGCGAGGTGCCGACCACCCCGACCGAACACCTGCAAGGCAAGCCCGCAGCGAAAGGGGAGACCGGCGCTGACGCCGGCAAGGCGCAAAAGGTCGGTTCATGAACCTGTCGCGCCTGTTCATCCTTCGCCCGGTCGCCACCACGCTGAGCATGCTGGCCATTGTCCTGGCCGGCATTATCGCGTACCGCCTGCTGCCGGTATCGGCGTTGCCCCAGGTGGATTACCCGACTATCCGGGTGATGACCCTGTACCCCGGCGCCAGCCCCGACGTGATGACCAGCGCGGTCACCGCACCGCTGGAGCGCCAGTTCGGGCAGATGCCCGGGCTGACCCAGATGGCGTCCACCAGCTCCGGCGGTGCCTCGGTGCTGACCCTGCGTTTCAACCTCGACATCAATATGGATGTCGCCGAGCAACAGGTGCAGGCCGCGATCAACGCCGCCACCAACCTGCTGCCCAAGGATTTGCCGGCGCCGCCGGTGTACAACAAGGTCAACCCGGCAGATACCCCGGTGCTGACCCTGGCAATCACCTCCAAGACCATGTTGCTGCCCAAGCTCAATGACTTGGTCGACACGCGCATGGCGCAGAAAATCGCGCAGATCAGCGGTGTCGGCATGGTCAGCATCGCCGGTGGTCAGCGCCAGGCCGTGCGCATCAAGGTCAACCCCGAGGCCCTGGCGGCCAACGGCTTGAACCTCTCGGACGTGCGCGCCCTGATCGCCGCCTCCAACGTCAACCAGCCCAAGGGTAACTTTGACGGCCCCACCCGCGTGTCGATGCTCGACGCCAACGATCAGTTGGTCTCGCCCGAGCAATATGCCGAACTGATCCTGGCTTACAACAATGGCGCACCGCTGCGGCTCAAGGATGTGGCGCAGATCGTCGACGGCGCCGAAAACGAGCGCCTCGCCGCCTGGGCCAACGAGAACCAGGCCGTGCTGCTCAATATCCAGCGCCAGCCGGGTGCCAACGTGATCGAGGTGGTGGACCGCATCAAGGCCCTGCTGCCCAGCATCACCGACAACCTGCCGGCCGGCCTGGACGTGACGGTGCTCACCGACCGCACCCAGACCATCCGCGCCTCGGTCAAAGATGTACAACATGAGCTGCTGATCGCCATTGCCCTGGTGGTGATGGTGACGTTCCTGTTCCTGCGCCGGGTCAGCGCCACGATCATTCCGTCCATCGCCGTGCCGCTGTCCCTGGTGGGTACCTTTGGCGTGATGTACCTGGCCGGATTCTCCATCAATAACCTGACGCTGATGGCCCTGACCATCGCCACCGGGTTTGTGGTGGACGACGCCATCGTGATGCTGGAGAACATCTCGCGCTATATCGAGGAAGGCGAGACGCCGATGGCCGCCGCGCTCAAGGGCGCCAAGCAGATCGGTTTCACCCTGATATCCCTGACTTTGTCGCTGATTGCGGTATTGATCCCGCTGCTGTTCATGGCTGATGTGGTCGGGCGGCTGTTCCGTGAATTTGCCATCACCCTGGCCGTGGCGATCCTGATTTCCCTGGTGGTGTCCCTGACCCTCACGCCGATGATGTGCGCGCGCCTGCTCAAGCGCGAACCCAAGGAAGAAGAACAGGGCCGCTTCTACAAAGCCAGCGGCGCCTGGATTGATTGGCTGATCGAAGCCTACGGCCGCAAGCTGCAATGGGTGCTCAAGCACCAGCCGCTGACGTTGCTGGTGGCGATTGCCACCCTGGGGCTCACGGTGGTGCTGTACCTGGTGGTGCCCAAGGGCTTTTTCCCGGTGCAGGACACCGGGGTGATCCAAGGCATTTCCGAGGCGCCGCAGTCGATTTCCTTTGCGGCCATGAGCCAGCGCCAGCAGGAGTTGGCGAAGATCATTCTCGCTGACCCTGCGGTCGAGAGCCTGTCGTCCTACATTGGCGTGGATGGCGATAACGCCACCCTCAACAGCGGCCGCTTGCTGATCAACCTCAAGGCCCACGGCCAGCGCGACTTGAGCGCCGCCCAGGTGATCACACGGCTGCAACCGCAAATCGACAAGCTGGTGGGCATTCGCTTGTTCATGCAACCGGTGCAGGACCTCACCATCGAGGACCGGGTCAGCCGTACCCAGTACCAGTTCAGCATGTCCTCCCCGGACGCCGAGCTGCTGGCGTTGTGGAGCGGCAAGCTGGTGCATGCCCTCAGCCAGTTGCCGGAACTCACCGACGTTGCCAGTGACCTGCAGGACAAAGGCTTGCAGGTGTACCTGGTGATCGACCGCGATGCGGCCTCGCGCCTGGGCGTGAGTGTCTCGACCATCACCGATGCGCTGTATGACGCCTTCGGGCAGCGGCAGATTTCCACCATCTACACCCAGGCCAGCCAATACCGGGTGGTGTTGCAGGCCCAGTCCGGCGAAACCCTCGGCCCGGCGGCCCTCAACCAGATCCATGTGAAGACCACCGACGGTGGCCAGGTACGCCTGTCGAGCCTGGCCCATGTGGAACAGCGCCAGGCGCAATTGGCGATTGCCCATATCGGCCAGTTCCCGGCGGTGATGATGTCGTTCAACCTGGCGCCCGGCGTGGCGCTGGGTAAAGGCGTGGAGCTGATCAACCAGACCCAGAAGGACATCGGCATGCCGGTGGGCGTGCAAACCCAGTTCCAGGGCGCGGCCCAGGCGTTCGAAGCTTCCTTGTCGAGCACCTTGCTGTTGATCCTGGCGGCGGTGGTCACCATGTACATCGTGCTCGGTGTGCTCTATGAGAGCTATATCCACCCGATCACCATTCTCTCGACCTTGCCATCGGCGGCGGTGGGGGCCTTGCTGGCGTTGCTGCTCAGCGGCAATGACCTGGGCATGATCGCGATCATCGGCATCATCCTGCTGATCGGTATCGTGAAAAAGAACGCGATCATGATGATCGACTTCGCCCTCGACGCCGAACGCAACCAGGGCCTGGACCCGCAGACCGCGATCTACCAGGCCGCGCTGTTGCGCTTCCGGCCGATCCTGATGACCACCCTGGCCGCCTTGTTCGGTGCCGTGCCGTTGATGCTCGCCAGTGGCTCCGGCGCCGAACTGCGCCAGCCCCTAGGCCTGGTAATGGTGGGCGGGTTGCTGGTGAGCCAGGTGTTGACGCTGTTCACCACGCCGGTGATCTACCTGTACTTCGATCGTCTTGGCCGGCGCTGGCGCAAAGAGCCACAACGCCTGGAGCCGGTTGAGCCATGAACCTGTCCGGACCTTTCATCCGCCGGCCAGTCGCGACCATGCTGCTGAGCCTGGCGATCATGCTGCTCGGTGGCGTCAGCTTCAATTTGCTGCCGGTGTCGCCATTGCCGCAGATCGACTTCCCGGTGATCGTGGTGTCGGCCAGCTTGCCCGGTGCCAGCCCCGAGGTGATGGCGTCTACAGTGGCCACGCCGCTGGAGCGCTCATTCGGCGCGATTGCCGGTATCACCACCATGAGCAGTTCCTCGAGCCAGGGCTCTACCCGGGTGATTCTGGCGTTCGATTCCGACCGCGACATCAACGGCGCGGCGCGGGAAGTGCAGGCGGCCATCAACGCGTCGCGCAACCTGCTGCCCAGCGGTATGCGCAGCATGCCCACCTACAAGAAGATCAACCCGTCCCAAGCGCCGATCATGGTGCTGTCGCTGACCTCCGACGTGTTGCAGAAGGGCCAGTTGTACGACCTGGCCTCGACCATCCTGTCCCAGAGCCTGTCCCAGGTGCCGGGCGTGGGCGAAGTGCAGATCGGCGGCAGTTCGCTGCCGGCGGTGCGCATCGAGCTGGAACCCAAGGCCCTCGATCAGTACGGCGTCGCCCTGGACGATGTGCGCAACACCATCGCCAATGCCAACCAGCGCCGGCCCAAAGGCTCACTGGAAGACAGCGAGCGCAACTGGCAGATCCAGGCCAACGATCAGTTGGAAAAAGCCAAGGACTATGAGCCCCTGTTGATTCGCTACCAGGACGGCGCCGCCCTGCGCCTCAAGGACGTGGCGAAGATCACCGATGGGGTGGAAGACCGCTACAACAGTGGCTTCTTCAACAATGATTCGGCGGTGTTGCTGGTGATCAACCGCCAGTCCGGCGCCAACATCATCGAAACCGTGCGGCAGATCAAGGCGCAGTTGCCGGCCTTGCAGGCGGTGTTGCCGTCCAGCGTCAAGCTCAGCCTGGCCATGGACCGCTCGCCCGTGATCACCGCCACCCTGCATGAGGCGGAAATGACCCTGCTGATTGCCGTGGGGCTGGTGATCCTGGTGGTGTACCTGTTCCTGGGTAACTTCCGTGCTTCGCTGATCCCGACCCTGGCGGTGCCGGTGTCGTTGGTGGGCACCTTCGCGGTGATGTACCTGTACGGTTTTTCGCTGAACAACTTTTCGCTGATGGCGCTGATCCTCGCCACCGGGCTGGTGGTGGACGATGCCATCGTGGTGCTGGAGAACATTTCCCGGCACATCGATGAGGGCGTGCCACCGATGAAAGCCGCCTACCTGGGCGCCCAGGAGGTCGGCTTCACCTTGCTGTCGATGAACGTGTCGCTGGTGGCGGTGTTCCTGTCCATCCTGTTTATGGGCGGCATCGTCACCAACCTGTTCCGTGAATTTTCCATCACCTTGTCGGCGGCGATCATCGTCTCGCTGATTGTCTCGCTGACCCTGACGCCCATGCTCTGTGCCCGTTGGTTAAAGCCGCATGTGAAGGAGCGGCAGACCGGTTTGCAGCGCTGGAGCCAGAAGGTCAACGACCGCATGGTCGCCGGCTACGCCACCAGCCTGGATTGGGTGTTGCGCCATCGGCGCCTGACCTTGCTCAGCCTGTTGGTCACCGTGGGCGTGAATATCGCGCTGTACGTGGTGGTGCCCAAAACCTTCATGCCCCAGCAGGACACCGGCCAGTTGATCGGTTTCGTGCGCGGTGACGATGGCCTGTCGTTCAGCGTGATGCAGCCGAAGATGGAGATCTTTCGCCAGGCGGTGCTCAAGGACCCGGCGGTGCTCAGCGTGGCCGGCTTTATCGGTGGCAACCAAGGCACTAACAATGCGGTGATGCTGGTACGCCTCAAGCCGATCGGCGAACGCAAGATCTCCGCCCAGGCGGTGATCGAGCGCCTGCGCAAAGAGGTGCCACTGGTGCCGGGCGGGCGCTTGTTCCTGATGGCCGACCAGGACCTGCAATTTGGCGGCAGTCGCGACCAGACCAGCGCGCAATATTCCTACATCCTGCAAAGCGGTGACTTGGCCGCGTTGCGCCTGTGGTACCCGAAAGTGGTGGCGGCCATGCGTGAGTTGCCAGAGCTGACCGCCATCGACGCCCGTGAAGGCCGGGGCGCGGCCCAGGTCACGCTGATTGTCGACCGCGACCAGGCCAAGCGCCTGGGCATCGACATGGACATGGTCACGGCAGTGCTCAACAACGCCTACAGCCAGCGGCAGATTTCCACTATCTACGACAGCCTCAACCAGTACCAGGTGGTAATGGAGGTCAACCCCAAATACGCCCAGGACCCGATCACTCTCAACCAGATGCAGGTGATCACTGCCGACGGCGCACGGGTGCCGTTGTCGACCATTGCCCATTATGAAAACAGCCTGGCCGATGACCGTGTCAGCCATGAAGGCCAGTTTGCTTCGGAGAATATTGCCTTCGACATGGCGCCTGGCGTCACTGTGGAGCAGGGCACGGCGGCCATCGAGCGTGCGATTGCCAAGGTCGGGCTGCCCGAAGATGTGATCGCCAAGATGGCCGGCACCGCCGATGCGTTCGCCGCGACTCAGAAAGGCCAGCCGTTCATGATTCTCGGCGCGCTGGTGGCGGTGTACCTGGTGCTGGGTATTCTGTATGAAAGCTACATTCACCCGCTGACCATCCTGTCTACGCTGCCGTCGGCCGGTGTCGGTGCGTTGTTGGCGATCTACCTGCTAGGCGGCGAGTTCAGTCTGATTTCCTTGCTGGGCTTGTTCCTGTTGATCGGCGTGGTGAAGAAAAACGCGATCCTGATGATCGACCTCGCGCTGCAGTTGGAGCGCAACGATGGCATGAGCCCGCTGGAGTCGATCCGCAGCGCCTGCCTGTTGCGCCTGCGGCCGATCCTGATGACCACGCTTGCCGCGATCCTCGGTGCCTTGCCGTTGCTGCTCGGCAGCGGCGACGGCGCGGAAATGCGCCATCCGTTGGGCCTGACCATCATCGGTGGCCTGGTCTTCAGCCAGATCCTGACCCTTTACACCACCCCGGTGGTTTACCTTTACCTCGACCGCGCGCGCCACCGCTTCAACGCCTGGCGCGGCGTGCGTACCGATGCTGCCCTGGACACTGCGCTATGACCGACCCAACCAACGCCCCTGCAACCCCTGTAGGAGCGAGCTTGCTCGCGAAGAACGCCCATGCGCCGCGCTCATCCAGAATGAACGCGTTCTCGTTGACGGCTTTCGCGAGCAAGCTCGCTCCTACAGTGGGCCTGGCTATGTTGCTCAGCGCCTGCGCCATCGGCCCTGACTACAACCGCCCGGAGGTCATCGAGCCGGTGCAGTTCAAGGAGGCTCAGGGCTGGCGCCAGGCCAACCCCAGCGACTCCCTGGCCCGCGGCGCCTGGTGGGAGCTGTACGGTGACCGTCAACTCAACGACCTGGTGGTACGCCTCAACGCATCCAACCAGACCGTCGCCCAGGCCGAAGCGCGTTTTCGTCAGGCAAAGGCGTTGGTGCGCAGCTCACGCGGGGCGTTTTACCCCAGCGTTGACCTGAGCGTTGGCAAGACCCGCGCCAGCCAGGGCACCGGCAGCAGTAGTGCCAGCCTCAGCAGTTCCAGCAGCGGTATCCGCGACACCCTCAATGCGCAGTTGGGCGTGAGCTGGGAGGCGGATATCTGGGGCAAGTTGCGCCGCGGCCTGGAGGCCAACGAAGCCAGCGCCGAGGCAAGCTCGGCCGACCTGGCCGCAATGCGCCTGAGCCAACAGTCGGAGTTGGTGCAAAGCTACCTGCAATTGCGGGTCATGGACGAGCAGACGCGCCTGCTGCAAGCCACGTTGGACACCTACCAGCGTTCGTTGAAAATGACCGAAAACCAGTACCGCGCCGGTGTGGCCGGCAAGGACGCTATCGCCCAGGCGCAAACCCAGCTCAAGACCACTCAGGCCAGCCTGATTGACCTGATCTGGCAGCGCGCCCAGTTGGAAAACGCCATTGCGGTGTTGATCGGCGAAGCACCGGCCAACTTCAACTTGGCGGTGAGCAAAGACATCCCGGCCCTGCCGCAGATACCGGTGAGCCTGCCGTCCCAATTGCTGGAGCGTCGCCCCGATATCGCCTCGGCCGAGCGCTCGGTCATTGCCGCCAACGCCAATATCGGCGTGGCCAAGGCGGCTTATTATCCGGACCTCAGCCTGAGCCTGCAGGGCGGCTATTCCAGCAGTACGTACGAGGACTGGATCAGCCTGCCAAACCGCTTCTGGTCGGTAGGGCCGAAGTTGGCGATGACCCTGTTCGATGGCGGCCAGCGCTCGGCGGAAGTCGACCGCAGCGTGGCCAGCTATGACGAGACCGTGGCCAAGTACCGCCAGACCGTGCTGGATGGTTTCCGTGAGGTGGAAAACTACATGGTGCAGCTCAAGGTGCTAGCCGACGAGGCGGTGGTCAGCAACGAAGCGTTGGAGGCCGCGCGTGAATCGTTGCGCTTGACCGAAAACCAGTACAAGGCAGGGCTGATTGCCTACCTGGATGTGGTCACGGTGCAGGCAACGGCCCTGAGTAACGAGCGTACGGTGTTGACCTTGCTGCAATCGCGCCTGGTGGCCAGTGTGCAGTTGATCGCAGCGTTGGGCGGAGGCTGGGACGGCCAGACCTCCCTGGCTGAAAAGGAGTGACCGACTGTAGGAGCGAGCTTGCTCGCGAAAAACGTCAACGATAACGCGTGCTTGCTGAATGAACGCGGCGTCTGTGAGTTTTTCGCGAGCAAGCTCGCTCCTACAGACAACCCCGCATTTTGATGTCCGTGGCGTCGTTGAAAACACCCTGATGAAGCCAGCCGATTGACGCCAGAAACGGCGTCATGGCCCACGGATCAATTAATCACCTGCCTCGGATTCATACTCGCTACAATCGCCCGATTTGCCACCCGGCACGGGCTTTTGCGCCGGTCGCCTGCGAGACGTGCCATGCTGATCGGTAGCTATTCAACCTCCCTTGTCGTGATTTCCCTGTGCGTGGCCATCCTGGCGTCCTACACCGCCTTGGACCTTGCCGGGCGCATCGCGACCGCCAAGGGGCGGGCTGTTTACCTATGGATCACTGGCGGCGCAGTGGCGATGGGTGTGGGCATCTGGTCCATGCACTTTATCGGGATGTTGGCCCTGCGCCTCCCGTTTGCCCTGGGTTTTGACGTAGCCATTACCCTGTTCTCGCTGTTGATCGCCATGCTATCCAGCGGGTTTGCATTATGGCTGGTCAGCCAGCCACGCTTACCGGCCTGGCAACTGGCATTTGGCGCGCTGGTGATGGGCGCCGGTATCGCCAGCATGCATTACACCGGCATGGCCGCGATGCGTATGACGCCGGGTATTGATTACGACCCGACCTTGTTCGGCGCTTCGTTGATGATCGCGGTGGTGGCTTCCGGCGCCGCGCTGTGGATTGCCTTCAACCTGCGGCGCAACACACCTTATGTACGGCTGGCACGGGGTGGCGCCGCCGTGGTGATGGGCGTGGCCATCGTGGGGATGCACTACACCGGGATGGCTGCGGCGCGCTTTGCCGATGGCAGCTTCTGCGGCGCCGCATTGACCGGCCTGAGCGGCAAGGGCCTGGATAACCTGGTCTTGGTCACTTCGCTGGCCGTGCTGGTCATTGCGCTGTTGACCTCCGTGCTGGATGCGCGCCTGGAAGCGCGCACCGCCGTGCTCACCGACTCCCTGACCCTGGCCAACCAGGAACTCACCCACCTGGCCCTGCATGACATGCTCACCGGCCTGCCTAACCGCACGTTGCTGGCTGATCGCATTCAACAAGGCATCCAGGCGGTGAACGAGCGGGGCGGTTGCTTTGCCTTGATGTTTATCGACCTGGATGGTTTCAAGCCGGTCAACGATGCCTTTGGTCATCACCTGGGCGACCAGTTGCTGCGCGAGGTCGGCTTGCGCTTGCGCGAGGATTTGCGCAGCCAGGACACCCTGGCCCGCATCGGCGGTGATGAGTTTGTGTTGCTGGTGCAGCTCACCCAGCCCGACGATGCCATGGGCTTGGCCGAACGCCAGGTTAGCCTGATCAACCGCCCGTTCACGGTGGCCGACCATGAACTGCAAATCTCGGCCAGCATCGGTATCGCCATGTTCCCGGGCAACGGTAATAACCCCCAGGAACTGCTGATGAACGCCGACGCGGCGATGTATCACGCCAAGGGCATGGGCAAGAACGGCTACAGCTTCTTCGATGTGTCGATGAACACCAATGCGCGCAAACAACTGCAATTGCTGCAGGACCTGCGCAATGCCTTGGAGCAAGCGCAATTTCGCTTGCACTACCAACCCAAGTTCGACGCTGTCAGTGGCCTTGCCGTGGGGGCCGAGGCGCTGTTGCGCTGGGAGCATCCGCAACAAGGCTTGCTGATGCCCGCTACGTTTATTGCACTGGCGGAGAAAACCGGGCTGATCATTCCCATCGGCGAGTGGGTACTCGATGAAGCCTGCCGCCAGATGCGCGTGTGGTACGCCCAGGGCTATGAGAGCTGGCGCATCGCCGTCAACCTGTCGGCGCTGCAGTTCTGCCATGCCGGGCTGGTCAACAGCGTAGCGGCGGCGCTGGAGCGTCACCACTTGCCGGCCAACAGCCTCACGCTGGAAATCACCGAGACCACTGCCATGAGCGATGCCGATGCGAGCATGACGGTGTTGCAGCAGCTCTCGGACATGGGCGTGGACCTGTCCATCGATGACTTCGGCACCGGTTACTCCAGCCTGATGTACCTCAAGCGCCTGCCGGCCAACGAGTTGAAGATCGACCGCGGTTTTGTGCGTGACCTGGAACACGACAGCGACGACGCGGCCATCGTCTCGGCCATCGTGGCCCTCGGCCAGGCCCTGGGCCTGCGGATTGTTGCTGAAGGTGTGGAAACCGATGTGCAGCAGCGGTTCCTCACTCGTCTGGGGTGTAACGCCTTGCAAGGCTACCTGCTCGGTCATCCACTTCCAGCTGATCAGTTCATCGCCGAAATTCAAAAGGCTAACGGTTGAGCGGTACCGAGTGCGCGGTTGATCTTGCCGGTGCCTGTTAATTCTGACAGTAGCGACCGCACAGGCCGAGGGTTAGATTGAGTGCTACGAAGATAGCGCGAGCGCTTGCGTCATGAATACGACTGTAGCAGGTGAGTTTAAAAGCACTGGGTCAATGCTTGAGCCTCGATATGGGCATTGCGCAGTGACTACCGGGCTTGGCGTTTTGGTGATTGCAGGAGCCAGTGGTGTGGAACTCTACAATCAAGGGTTGGGTGAGTGGTCTGCACGAGCGTTGCTGCCGGTGGCTCGTCATACCTGTGGCGTTGCGCTTTTACCGTCCGATGTGGTGTTGGTCGTAGGTGGCAGCAATGCGTCTTACGCGCTGAGTGATGCTCAGTTATATGACGTATCAGCAGATCGCTGGAGAGGAGCGGGGCGGTTGCAGACTCCGCGTTTGAGTCACACCACCACCGTGCTCGATTCAGGCAGGGTGCTGGTGATCGGCGGAAATAACCTGGGGCCTTCGGGTGGGCAGGTGCAAGACAGCGTTGAGCTATATGATCCGCTTGATGACCTCTGGCACCTTCAGCGCTGGCTTCCCGTCGACGTCATGAATCACACGGCCACTTTATTGGCGGACACGAACGTCTTGGTCGTCGGCGGCTTTTCCGGCAGGCAAAACGTGGCGTTGTCCAGCGCCTTTATCTATCACGTATCAACCGGGCAATGGTCTCAAGTACAGCCAATGCCCATGCCGCTCATGCAGCATACGGCGACCTTGCTCGCGGATGGTCGGGTCTTGGTCGCCGGCGGTTCGAATACGCCTTTTGGGCCGGCACAAAGTTGTGCCTACACCTATGATCCGAAGTCGGACAGTTGGGAGACGTCTGTGATGTGCGTTACGCGCAAAAATCACAGTGCGACCAGGTTGGCGACAGGTCAGGTATTGGTCATCGGTGACAGCGCAATTTCAACCCCCGAAAACGCTCGGACCGCTGAGTTATATGAGCCCTGTTCTGGCCAATGGGCTTTGACAGCACAGATGCCGTACGGGCGCTTCGGGCATAGTGCGTCTTGCCTGCCTTCTGGGGAGGTTTTGGTGGCCGGAGGGGCACGACCGGTATCACACCCTGCGCCAGTCTCATCAGCACAGATCTACACGCTGACCCAGGCCGACTGCGAAGGTGCTGACCTGGGTCGGTGAAAAAACTGTCTGTTGGCGGTATTCTTGGATCCAACCCTAAACATCCGGTTGAATCAGGAGGCCGCAGCCATGGACAAAGTCGTCATCATCACGGGGGGCAGCCGTGGCATTGGCGCCCAGACAGCATTGCTTGCTGCGCGCCAGGGCTATCGCATCTGCATCAACTACCAGGCGGATGAAGACGCTGCCCACCGTGTACTTGATCAGGTCCGCGCATTGGGCGCCCAGGCGATTGCCGTGCGGGCCGATGTCAGCATCGAGGATGAAGTGATCGGCCTGTTCAATCGCGTTGATGCGGAGCTGGGCCGGGTCACCGCGCTGGTCAATAACGCCGGTACCGTGGGGCACAAGTCGCGGGTCGATGAAATGTCCGAGTTTCGTATCCTCAAAATCCTCAAGACCAATGTGTTGGGCCCGATCCTGTGTGCCAAGCACGCGGTGCTGCGCATGTCGCCCCGCCATGGCGGGCAGGGCGGCAGTATCGTCAACGTGTCGTCGGTGGCGGCGCGGCTAGGCTCGCCGGGTGAGTATGTCGACTACGCCGCCTCCAAGGGCGCGCTGGATACCTTCACCATCGGCTTATCGAAAGAGGTCGCAGGTGAGGGCATCCGTGTCAACGCGGTACGCCCTGGCTATATCTTTACCGACTTCCATGCCCTGAGCGGCGACCCGGACCGGGTCAGCAAGCTGGAGTCGGGCATTCCCATGGCGCGTGGCGGGCGCCCGGATGAAGTGGCCGAGGCGATTATCTGGTTACTCTCGGACAAGGCGTCGTATTCCACTGGCACGTTTATCGACCTGGGCGGCGGCCGTTAAGGCACTGGCTGATCAGGTCCGCAGCGTGCGCAGCACCTGGTACCCGTACCAGGAGAACTGCCGGAGCAGGTCGGCTTCGGAGTGCTTCAGCACGCCATAGCCGCAGTTGGAAAAACCCTCGATATGGCCATTACGGCTATCGCTGCCATTGAGGGTTCGGTCATCGACGTTATCGAGAAAACGCAGCACTTTATCCAGGTCGTAGGCCGCATTGGCTCGAGCTTTGGGGTCTGGATTAGCGTTTGTCCAGTCACCGACCTGTCGCTTGAGGTCATCGACGACCTGATAGAAATCGCAGCCTTTGAGGAAGTTTTTTGTCACGCTACTGTGCTCGATGATCGCCTCTGCCGAGCGATGATCACCGGCAGGGCGTCCGTTCGGGCCTGTCATCTGGCGCACCTGCTGTTGTTCCGCCCAGCGCATATAGTGGCGAGGGACGGGAAAAGGCCTCAGGCTGCGAGGCACACGTGTTGGCAGCGAGCAGTTTTTCCAAGTGATCACGCAGGTCTCGTTATTCGGTCTGTGGAGGCCTCTGAGTCGTTAAGACGCGACGGTAGGTTCCATTTAGAACGAGCGCACAATCCGCCCTAATGTCTCCATGGCCTTCTCCGAGGCTTCGTTCCACGGGCTGCCATAGTTCAAGCGTATGCAGTTTCTGAAGCGCTGGGTCGCGGAAAAGATCGGCCCCGGCGCAATGCTGATGCCCTGGGCCAGGGCCATCTGGAACAATTTCAGCGAGTCGGTCTGCTCCGGCAATTCCAACCACAGAAAATAGCCTCCCGCCGGTTGGCTGACCCGGGTTTGCGCCGGGAAATAGCGGGCGATGGCCGCCAGCATGGCGCTTTGCTGTTCTTCCAGGGCATAGCGCAGTTTGCGCAGGTGGCGGTCATAGCCGCCGTGTTGCAGGTAATCGGCAATCGCCGCCTGGGCCGGCATCGACGGGCACAGTGAGGTCATTAATTTCAGCCGCTCCACCTTCTGCGCGAAGCGCCCGGCGGCGACCCAGCCCACGCGGTAACCGGGCGCCAGGCTCTTGGCAAAGGAGCCGCAGTGCATTACCAACCCTTCGGTATCGAAGGCCTTGGCCGGTTTTGGGGCTTGTTGCCCGTAATACAGCTCGGCGTAGACGTCATCTTCGATCAACGGCACTTGATGGCTGCGCAGCAGTTGCACCAGCGCCTGTTTTTTCTCCTCAGGCAGCGTGGCGCCCATGGGGTTCTGGAAGCTGGTCATGGTCCAGCAGGCCTTGATCGGATAGCGCTCAAGGCTTTGGGCCAAGGCGTTCAGGTCAATCCCGTCGCGTGGGTGCACCGGGATCTCCACGGCCTTGAGCTTCAGGCGTTCAAGCACTTGCAGACAGGCGTAGAACGCCGGCGCTTCGATGGCGACCAGGTCGCCCGGTTCGGTCACGGCCTGCAGGCACAGGTTCAACGCTTCGAGGGCGCCGTTGGTGATCAGCAACTCTTCCATCGGCAGCATCAGGCCGCCGACCATATAGCGCAGGGCAATCTGGCGGCGCAGTTGCGGGTTGCCTGGCGACATGTCGGTGACCACCAGGCGCGGGTCCATTTCGCGACTGGCACTGGCCAGGGAGCGGGCCAGGCGCGGCAGCGGGAACAGCATGGGGCTGGGGAAGGCTGAGCCGAAGGGCACGGTGTTGGGGTCTTTGATCGAATCCAGTACCGAGAACACCAGCTCACTCACGCCTACATCGGTGGACTCATGCACCTGCTCACTCACCACCGGTTCGGAAAACGGGCTGGGCGCATGGGTGTTGACGAAGTAGCCAGAACGCGGGCGGGCGCGAATCAGGCCACGACGCTCCAGCAAGTAGTAGGCCTGGAACACGGTGGACGGGCTGACGCCGTAGGCCTGGCTGGCATAGCGCACCGATGGCACGCGCTGGCCGGGGCCGAGGACGCCGGAGCGGATCAGTTCTGCAATGTCGTCGGCGAATTTTTCGTAGCGTTTCATGGCGGCCTAATTAGCTTTTTGAATGTGTACGCAGGGCGAAATGTAGGAGCGAGCTTGCTCGCGAAAAACGTCAACGATAACGCGTGTTTCCTGAATGAACGCGGCGCCGGTGAGTTTTTCGCGAGCAAGCTCGCTACTACAGTTGTTTAGCGATTCAAGGGGGCAACGAAGCGGCTGTCGGCAGCGGTATAAATCCACGGTTCATCCACATCCGTCACTTTAAATCGGATAGTTTGAGAACTGCTGGCCGGTGTGTCCGCCAGCAACGCCACCGACACCGGTACATCGACAATTTCCCCGGGCGCCAGGCTGACCTGGGTCTTGCCTTGCAGCTGGAACCCCTCGGCATCCACCAGTTCCAGGCGGTAATCCTGGCGCTGCTGGGTCTTGTTGATCACCTTGAGGCTGTAGATGTTCTCGATCAAGCCCTGGCTGTTTTCGCGGAACATACCACGGTCCTTGGTCACATCCAGCGACACCATCGGCCGTTCAATCAGGGCCACCACCAACGCTGCAATCATCACCACCAGCACGGCACTGTAGCCGATCAGGCGTGGCCTGAGCAGGTGAGTCTTGCCGCCCTGTAGTTGATGCTCGCTGGTGTAACTGACCAAGCCACGGGCATAGCCCATTTTGTCCATGATCGAATCGCAGGCGTCGATGCAGGCCGCGCAGCCGATGCATTCCATTTGCAGGCCGTCGCGGATGTCGATGCCGGTGGGGCATACCTGCACGCACAGCTGGCAGTCGATGCAATCGCCCAGGCCAACCTCGGCTGGCTGCACATCACGTTTACGCGGGCCACGCTGCTCGCCGCGGGCGGCGTCGTAGGAAATGGTCAGGGTGTCTTTATCAAACATCACGCTCTGGAACCGTGCATAGGGGCACATGTGCATGCACACCGCTTCGCGCAGCCAACCGGCATTGAGGTAGGTGGCGGCCGTGAAAAACAGCACCCAGAACAGGCTCACACCGCCCATCTGCCAGGTCAGCAGTTCGGCGGCCAAGGGGCGGATGGGGGTGAAATAGCCCACAAAGGTCAGCCCGGTCAACACACTGATGCCCAGCCACATCGTGTGTTTGGCCGCGCGCCGTGCCAGCTTGTTCAGGCTCCAGGGCGCGGCCTGCAGTTTGATGCGTTGGTTGCGTTCACCCTCGGTCACCTTTTCACACCACATGAACAGCCAGGTGAACGAGCTTTGCGGGCAGGTGTAGCCGCACCAGACGCGGCCGGCAAACACGGTAATCGCGAAGAGGCCGAAGGCACAGATGATCAACAGCGCCGAAAGCAGGATGAAGTCCTGGGGCCAGAACGTGGCGCCAAAAATGTGAAACTTGCTTTCGGCCAGGTCCCACAGTACGGCTTGGCGCCCCCCCCAGTTCAGCCACACGGTGCCGAAAAAAGCCAGGAACAGCAGGCCGGCACCGCCCACACGCAAGGTGCGGAACAAACCGGTAAAGCTGCGGGTATGGATCAGGTTGTCGCTGGATTTGGCCTTCACCTTCTTTGGGTGAATGGGCTCAAAGGTTTCCACGGTTGGGATTCGTTCGCTCATGGTCGTTCGCTCATCAGCCTCCATCAGGCCGATGAACTATGGGCGACAGGCTGTTTGCATAACAGACTCAGGTGGAATGATAAAAAGCGGATCAGATAGGTTTGGGGCGTTCGTGTGCGTCAATGTGCTGCACCCCCAGGGCATAGGGGTGCAGGGATTCATTGGATTCGACGATACAGATCAATCAAATCACCGAACCAGGCTCTTGCGCCTTCACATGGTTACGGCCATCCGTGGCCCCTTCAACCGTCAGCGCGTCGGCTTCGGCTTCAGTGATATAGATCCGCTCGCCCGCCAGGTCCACATACGACATGGCTTTGTCATTGTCGGTAAGGATCTTCACGCGGGTGGCTGGCAGGCTTTGCTCCTGGCCGTCCACGCCGAGCTTGAAGTAGCAAAAATGGTTGTCGATGCGAAGGGTCATGGCGATCTCCTTTCTATGGGCTATATAGCCTTAGGCGGCACCTATGGAGGCAGGTTCCAGGCAACTGACTGGCGGTCTGCGCTGTCCATCTTTTATCTATCCACAATAAAAAGGAGCGCATCCATGGACGCCTGGTGGCATCTGGTGTGGCAAACCCTGCAAGCCGAATTCGCGGACATCGGCGATGCCCGGCAACTCACCCAAGTGACCGTACGCCTGCTGATCGCGGCGATCCTCGGCGGCATCCTGGGGTTTGAACGTGAGCACAAGGGCAAGGCGGCCGGGGTGCGTACTCATATGCTGGTGGCACTGGGCGCCGCGCTGTTTGTGCTGGTGCCGCAGATGTCCGGCAACCAGGCAGATGCCATGAGCCGTGTGGTTCAGGGGGTGATTGCGGGCATTGGCTTCCTCGGTGCTGGCACCATCCTCAAGGGCAAGGAAGACGAGGAGGGCCAGCATGTGAAGGGCCTGACCACGGCGGCCGGGTTATGGATGACCGCCGCCATTGGCGTGGCGGCGGGCATGGGCCGTGAATCGACTGCGGTACTCAGTACCCTGCTGGCCCTGGCGGTGTTCAGCATCATGCCCAGAATCGTCAAAATATTGGATAAATGATGCCGCATTATGGATCACTGGATGCTTGGCGAATGCCAGGCTTGTATCCCTATTACCGGCGGCATAGTGGTCGGCGGCTCCTCCACGGGCGGTGGGTCGTTTTCCGGCGGTTCTTTCTCCGGAACGGGCGCCGGTTCGCCGGGCGGCAGAGGCGGGTTGTCGATATTCGGATCTTCAGGTTCAGGGGGGATCGGGATATTCATCGGTGTGGCCTCCTTTGTGCTTTGCTCTAGCGGTGGACCGCTGCCTGGGGCAATTGATTCCCTGCCCAGTGGCGGTATATCCACCTGAACTTTTGCTGCGCGCCCAGGCTCGGACCTTAAACGGCCACGCTCGGGAAGAGCGCCGCCGCCTTTGAATTCGGATCAAGCCAAGAGCGTCCACAGGGCGTAAGGGGAAGATGCTCGATGACTGCTGAAACACTGGTTCCAGAAGACTCCGTGCTGCCGCTGTCCCAGGCGCTGCTGTTACCCAGGATCGCGATCGAAAGCACCATGCCGGTCATCGACAACGGTGAGTTTGCCGTCAAGGCAGTGGTGGGCCAGCGGGTCCATGTGACCAGCAAAGTATTCGCCGATGGCCACGATAAACTCGCGGTGTTGATCCGCTGGCGCGCGCTGGGAGATGAAAGCTGGCACAGCGTGGTCATGCTGGATGTCGGCAACAATGGCTGGGAAGGCGCGTTTACCGTTGCGCACCAAGGCCCGCACGAGTACTGCATCGAAGCCTGGATCGATACGTTCGCCAGCTTTTGCTACGAGCTACGCAAGAAGCATGAGGCCGGGGTGCCGGTCAGCCTCGAGTTGCAGGAAGGCCGCAGCCTGGTGTTGCAGGCCGCCGAACGCAGTGACAATGAACTGCGTGAGCGCTTGATGTTGTTGCACCATGAACTCTCCGGCCTGCTGGAAACCGAGCAGGTGGCGTTGTTCCTGCACGAAGACAGTGCACACCTGATGACGCAGGCCGACCATCGTGCCTATTTGAGCGTCAGCCCCGCGTATCCGATCGACGTGGAGCGTGAAGCTGCACAATTTGCCAGCTGGTACGAGCTGTTTCCGCGCTCGATCACCGACGATCCGGCACGGCACGGCACGTTTAACGACGTGCACGCACGCTTGCCGATGATTCACGACATGGGCTTCGACGTGCTGTACTTCCCGCCGATCCACCCCATCGGCCGTAGCCACCGCAAGGGCAAGAACAACTCGCTCACCGCCGGCCCCGATGATCCCGGCAGCCCCTATGCCATTGGCAGTGAAGAGGGCGGTCACGAGGCGATCCACCCGCAATTGGGCACGCGCGATGATTTTCGCCGGTTGGTCCAGGCTGCTGCCGACCACGGCCTGGAAATCGCCCTGGACTTCGCCATCCAGTGCTCCCAGGACCATCCGTGGCTCAAGGAGCATCCGGGTTGGTTCAACTGGCGCCCAGACGGCACGATCAAGTACGCGGAAAACCCGCCGAAAAAGTACCAGGACATCGTCAACGTCGATTTCTATGCGGCCGATGCCATCCCGAGCCTGTGGACCGAACTGCGTGACATCGTGGTGGGCTGGGTGGAAGAGGGCGTGAAGACCTTTCGCGTCGACAACCCGCACACCAAGCCGCTGCCGTTCTGGCAATGGCTGATCAGCGATGTGCGTGCCAAGTACCCGGAGGTGATCTTCCTCGCCGAAGCCTTCACCACCCCGGCCATGATGGCGCGCCTGGGCAAGGTCGGCTATTCCCAGAGCTACACCTACTTCACCTGGCGCAACACCAAGGCTGAGCTGAGCGAGTACCTTACCCAACTGAACCAGTCGCCCTGGCGTGAATGCTACCGCCCGAACTTCTTCGTCAATACGCCGGACATCAACCCCGGTTTCCTGCATGAATCCGGCCGCGCAGGCTTCCTGATCCGCGCCGCGCTGGCCACCATGGGCTCGGGCCTGTGGGGGATGTATTCAGGCTTTGAGTTGTGCGAAGCCGCGCCGGTGCCGGGCAAAGAGGAATACCTGGACTCGGAGAAGTACGAAATTCGCCCTCGGGACTTCACCGCGCCCGGCAACATCATCGCCGAGATCGCCCAGCTCAACCGCATCCGCCGCCAGAACCCGGCGTTGCACACGCACCTGGGGCTCAAGCTCTACAACGCCTGGAACGACAACATTCTGTATTTCGGCAAGCGCAGCGAGGACGGCAGCAATTTCATTCTGGTCGCCGTCAACCTCGACCCGCACAACGCCCAGCAAGCCCACTTCGAATTGCCACTGTGGGAGATGGGCTTGCCCGACGATGCCCAGACCCAGGGCGAGGACTTGATGAACGGCCATCGCTGGACCTGGTACGGCAAGACCCAATGGACCCGGCTGGAGCCACAGATGCCGTTCGGGATCTGGCGCATCAGCACACCCTGAGAGGGGAAGGGGGAGTGGCTTTTTGTAGGAGCGAGCTTGCTCGCGAAAAACTCACAGTCACCGCGTTTATTCAGGAAGCACGCGTTATCGTTGAGGTTTTTCGCGAGCAAGCTCGCTCCTACAGAACGCGATGAGCCCCTATCCCCAGGAAAGCGTTTGCTCTGAAGAATTGTGTATTTCCAGGAGTTTGCAATGGCCAAGAAACCCAAGGCAGCCACCTTTATCAAAGACCCGCTCTGGTACAAGGACGCGGTGATCTACCAGGTTCACGTCAAATCCTATTTCGACTCCAACAACGACGGCATTGGTGACTTTGCCGGGCTGATCGCAAAACTCGACTACATTGCCGACCTGGGTGTGAACACCATCTGGCTGCTGCCGTTCTACCCCTCGCCGCGCCGTGATGACGGCTACGACATTGCCGAATACCGCGGCGTGCACAGCGACTACGGGACGATGGCCGACGCCAAGCGCTTTATTGCCCAAGCCCACCAACGCGGGCTGCGGGTGATCACCGAGCTTGTGATCAACCACACCTCCGACCAGCACCCCTGGTTCCAGCGTGCGCGCAAGGCCAAGCCAGGCTCGGCGGCGCGGGACTTTTATGTGTGGTCGGACGATGACCAGAAATACGACGGCACGCGCATTATTTTCCTCGACACCGAAAAGTCCAACTGGACCTGGGACCCGGTGGCCGGCCAGTACTTCTGGCACCGTTTTTACTCGCACCAACCCGACCTCAACTTCGACAACCCGCAAGTCATGAAAGCGGTGCTGTCGGTAATGCGCTATTGGCTCGACCTGGGCATCGACGGCCTGCGCCTGGACGCCATTCCCTATTTGATCGAACGGGACGGCACCAACAACGAGAACCTGGCCGAAACCCACGACGTCCTCAAGCAGATCCGCGCCGAGATCGACGCCCATTACCCCGACCGCATGCTGCTGGCCGAAGCCAACCAATGGCCGGAAGACACGCAACTGTACTTTGGGGATAGAAAGGGCGACGACGGTGATGAATGCCACATGGCGTTCCACTTCCCGCTGATGCCGCGTATGTACATGGCGTTGGCCCAGGAAGATCGCTTCCCCATCACTGACATTCTGCGCCAAACCCCGGAGATTCCCGCCAATTGCCAGTGGGCAATTTTCCTGCGCAACCATGATGAGCTGACCCTGGAAATGGTCACCGACAAAGAGCGCGACTACCTGTGGAACTACTACGCCGCAGACCGCCGCGCCCGTATCAACCTGGGTATTCGGCGACGCCTGGCGCCGCTGGTGGAGCGTGATCGTCGGCGGGTGGAACTGCTTAACAGCCTGTTGCTGTCGATGCCGGGCACGCCGACCTTGTACTACGGCGATGAAATCGGCATGGGCGACAACATCTACCTGGGCGACCGTGACGGCGTGCGCACGCCCATGCAATGGTCCATCGACCGCAATGGCGGCTTTTCCCGTGCCGACCCGGCCAGCCTGGTGTTGCCGCCAATCATGGACCCGCAATACGGCTACCAGTCGGTCAACGTCGAGACCCAGGCCCAGGACCCGCACTCATTGCTCAACTGGACCCGGCGCATGCTCGCAGTGCGCAAACAGTCCAAGGCGTTTGGCCGTGGCAGCTTAAAAATGCTCTCGCCGACCAACCGGCGCATCCTGGCTTACACCCGTGAATACACCGGCGAAGACGGCCACACCGAGATCATCCTGTGCGTGGCCAACGTGTCGCGCAGCGCCCAGGCGGCGGAGCTGGACCTGTCGGCCTTTGCCGGGATGGTGCCGGTGGAGATGCTCGGCGGTAATGCCTTCCCGCCGATCGGCCAGCTGAATTTCCTGCTGACCCTGGCGCCTTATGGCTTTTATTGGTTCGTGCTGGCGGCGGAGAACCAGATGCCCAGTTGGCATGTGGAACCGGCGCAAAGCATGCCCGACTTCACCACTTTGGTATTGAAAAAACGCATGGAAGAGCTACTGGAAGAACCTTGCCGCACCAGCCTGGAGCACACTTCACTGCCGGCCTGGCTGCCCAAGCGTCGCTGGTTTGCCGGCAAAGACACGGCAATCGACACGGTGCACATCGCCTACGGCGTGCGTTTTGGCGACCCGCAGCATCCGGTGTTGCTCAGTGAGATCGAAGTGACCAGTGCCGGCCAGGTCAGCCGCTACCAACTGCCCTTGGGCTTCCTTGGCGAAGACCAGTTCACCAGTGCTTTGCCCCAGCAATTGGCCCTGGCCCGGGTGCGACGTACCCGCCAGGTTGGCTTGGTGACCGATGCCTTCAGCCTTGAGCATTTTATCCTTGAGGTGATCCAGGCCATGCAGGCCGGTACCGTGCTGAGTACCCCTGACGGCGATCTGCGGTTTGAGGCAACTGAACACTTGGCCGCGCTGCAACTGACCCGTGAATCGCCGGTGCGTTATTTGTCTGCCGAGCAATCCAACAGCTCGGTGGTGGTCGGTGACAGCCTGGTGCTCAAGCTGATTCGTAAAGTCAGCGCCGGCGTGCACCCGGAACTGGAAATGAGCGCCTACCTGACCGCTGCCGGCTACCCGAACATTTCGCCGCTGCTGGGCTTTATGAGCCGCCGCGACGGTCAGGGGCAGGACAACCTGCTGATGATTGCCCAGGGTTACTTGAGCAACCAGGGCGATGCCTGGAGCTGGACCCAGAACAACCTGGAGCGGGCGATCCGCGATGAGCTGGCCGACGCGATCTCTGAACAGGAACAACACTACAACGCCCTCGGCGAGTTGGCGGATTTTGCCGGTTTGCTCGGTCAGCGCCTGGGTGAAATGCACGTGGTATTGGGTGCGCCAACGAGCGATAACGCCTTCAAGCCAGAAGTCACCACGGCCAAGGACACCCAAGCCTGGGCCAAGGATGTCGGGGCCCAGATCGACCGTGCCCTGCAGTTGCTCAAGCTTCATCAAAGCCAGTTGAACCCCGCCGACCAGGCGTTGGTCAGTGAATTACTGGCGCAGAAAAAAGCCATCGCGGCGCATGTTCAGGCGTTGGCCAAAGCCACGGCGGGCGGGTTGCGCATTCGCGTCCACGGTGACTTGCACCTGGGCCAGGTATTGGTGGTCAAGGGCGATGCCTACTTGATCGACTTTGAGGGCGAGCCGGCGCGGCCGCTGCATGAGCGGCGCGGCAGGCACAGCCCTTATAAGGATGTGAGCGGTGTGCTGCGCTCCTTCGATTATGCGGCGGCCATGGCGCTGAATGTGCAAGGGGTGGATCACACGCCAGAAGCGAACGCGGCGCGCAAACGCGTGACCGACCGCTACCTGAATGAAGCCCGCGTAGCATTTACCCAGGCTTACCAGGCCGCTGCGTCTACACTGGCGCATGACTGGCAGGATGCCAACGGCCACGACGCAGCGCTGACCTTGTTCAGCCTGGAAAAGGCCGCGTACGAAGTGGCCTACGAAGCAGAAAACCGCCCGACCTGGCTGCCGGTGCCCCTGCAAGGGCTGCACGGTTTGCTGAACGGGCTGACACCTATATCGAAACCTGTACGCGGTGGGGAGACGTCATGAGTTTTACACAGAGAGAACCGCTGCAGCCCAAGTTGACTGCATTGCCGGCGTCCAAGGACGTCGATGCGCTGGTGCGCGCCGAGCACCCCGATCCGTTTTCGATCCTGGGGCCCCATGATGACGAGCAGGGCGGCCAGTTTATCCGCGCGTTCCTGCCGGAGGCCCTGAGTGCCCAGGTGCTGGCGCGTGACACGGGCGAGCCGTTTGGCAGCCTCGACGCCACCCAGGTGCCGGGCCTGTTTGTCGGGCACTTCAGCACTCGCCAGCCCTACCTGCTGAAAATCCAGTGGGCCGGCGGTGAGCAGATCACCGAAGACCCTTACAGCTTCAGCCAATTGCTGCTGGGGGAAATGGACCTGTACCTGTTTGCCGAAGGCAATCACCGTGATCTGGGCAACTGCCTGGGGGCTCAGGTGGTCAGCGTCGACGGCGTGCAAGGCGTGCGCTTTGCCGTCTGGGCGCCGAACGCACGGCGGGTTTCGGTGGTGGGCGACTTCAATATCTGGGACGGGCGCCGTCACCCGATGCGCCTGCGCCATCCATCGGGCGTGTGGGAAATCTTCATCCCGCGCCTGCAACCGGGCGCGGCTTATAAGTACGAAATTCTCGGCGCCCACGGCATTTTGCCGCTCAAGGCCGACCCTGTGGCGCTGGCCACCCAATTGCCGCCGGACACCGCTTCCAAGGTCGCCGCACCTTTGCAAGTGGATTGGCAGGACCATGAATGGATGCAATCGCGGGGCGACAAGCAGACATCCACCGCGCCGTTGTCGATTTACGAGTTGCACGTAGGGTCCTGGCAGTGCGAGTTGGACGAGGCCGGTGAAGTGGCCCGGCAATATGGCTGGCGCGAACTGGCCGAGCGGCTGATTCCTTACGTTCAACAATTGGGCTTCACCCATATCGAGCTGATGCCGATCATGGAACACCCCTTTGGTGGCTCGTGGGGCTATCAGGCATTATCCCAGTTTGCCCCCAGTGCTCGCTTTGGCTCGCCGGAAGACTTTGCCTGGTTCGTCAATGCCTGCCATCAGGCCGATATCGGTGTGATTCTCGACTGGGTGCCAGCGCATTTCCCCACCGATACCCACGGCCTGGCGCAATTTGACGGTACCGCGCTGTACGAATACGCCAACCCCCTGGAAGGTTTTCACCAGGACTGGGACACGCTGATCTACAACCTGGGCCGTACCGAGGTCCACGGTTTCATGCTCGCGTCGGCCTTGCACTGGCTCAAGCATTTCCATGTGGACGGCCTGCGCGTGGACGCCGTGGCCTCCATGCTGTATCGCGATTATTCGCGCAAGGCCGGTGAATGGGTGCCCAACCGCCATGGCGGCCGCGAGAACCTGGAAGCCATCGACTTCCTGCGGCACCTGAATGACGTGGTTGCCCTTGAAGCCCCGGGCGCCTTGGTGATTGCCGAAGAGTCCACGGCCTGGCCCGGCGTCAGCCAGCCTACCCAACAGGGTGGCCTGGGGTTCAATTACAAATGGAACATGGGCTGGATGCACGACTCCCTGCATTACATCCAGCAAGACCCGGTGTACCGCGCCCATCATCACAACGAGCTGAGTTTCGGGCTGGTGTACGCCTGGTCGGAGCGCTTTATCCTGCCGATTTCCCATGATGAGGTGGTGCACGGCAAGCACTCGCTGATCGACAAGATGCCCGGCGACCGCTGGCAGAAATTTGCCAACCTGCGCGCCTACCTCAGTTTCATGTGGATGCACCCCGGCAAGAAGCTGCTGTTCATGGGCTGCGAATTTGGCCAATGGCGCGAGTGGAACCACGACCAGCAACTGGATTGGTATTTGCTGCAGTACCCCGAGCACCGTGGGGTGCAGAAGCTGGTAGGCGATTTGAACCGCCTGTACCGCGAAGAGCCGGCGCTGCACGAACAGGACGATGCGCCCCAGGGCTTCCAATGGCTGATCGGTGACGATGCGATCAACAGCGTCTACGCCTGGCTGCGCTGGAGCAAGGATGGCAAACCGGTGTTGGTGGTTGCCAACTTCACCCCGGTGCCCCGTGAAGGCTACGCAGTCGGTGTGCCGTTTGGCGGGCGGTGGAGTGAGGTGATCAACAGTGATGCCGACACCTACGCCGGCTCCAATTACGGTAACGGTGGCGCAGTGTTTACCCAGGATGAGCCGCGCCATGGGCAACCGGTGTCGCTGTCGCTGAACTTGCCGCCCTTGGGCGTGCTGATTTTGCGGCCCGAGGAGCCTGAAACGCTCTAGCGCGGCGGATGCTGCTGTTCGGCTTGCTGGCAAGGTGCCACAATGGCGCTTTGTCGTCGCCGTTCACACAGGCCAATCCCATGAATAGCCTCGGGCAAGATCAGGGTCAGCAAATCGAAGAGCAGGTGCGAACCGACCGTTTGCACCAGCTGTTTCGTCAATCATTCTCGGCGATCTTCGGCAGCTACCTGGGCGCTGTCATGCTCTGCTGGCTGTGCTGGGATCGGTTCGATCATCAAGTCATCCTGGCGTGGCTGGTGCTGCTGGCGGGCTCGTCATTGGTGCGCCTGCATTTGTTCGTGCAATGGTTTCGCTGCCCTGACGCGGGGCGCACACCCGCCCGTTGGGAACGCCACTACTGGGTCACGCTGATGCTGTCGGCGGGGATCTGGGGCGGCGGGGCGCTGGCGGTGATGCCGGTCGATGACCGTTTATCCCAGGTGTTGGTGATGCTGTTTACCGTGGGCATGTCGGTCAGCGCGGTGTCCTGTTATTCGGCCTATCGCTACATGACGCTGGGTTCCATGGCGCTGGTGTTGCTTCCCTGTACGGTATGGATGCTGCTCCAGCCCTCACCGATGCAAGTCGGTGTGGCGCTGGCGGTGCTGGTGTTTGCCTCGTTTGTGGTCGGGGCGACACGCAAGCTCTCCGATGCCCTGGAGAAAGCCTTTCGCCTGACGCGGCAGATGGAGCGCGCTCATCATATTTCCACCCGTGCCGCCCAGACCGATGAGCTGACCGGGCTGATGAACCGTCGGGCGTTTTACGAGCAGGCCCAGTTGCTGTACGCGCAGTGCCTGCGCGAGCAGCAGCCGTTGTGTGCGTTGATGATGGACATGGACCACTTCAAAGCCATCAATGACACCTACGGCCACCAAGTCGGTGACCAGGTGTTGCGCCAGATTGGCGCAGTGATCAGCGCATCCTTTCGCCAGACCGATATCTACGGTCGCCTGGGAGGCGAGGAGTTTGCGGTGTTGCTGCCCAATACCTCGTTGGAGACCGCGCGCGACATTGCCGAGCAGTTGATCCAGAAAATTGGTGACTTGCCCGCCGACCCGGTCCAGGGGGTGAGCGCCAGCCTGGGCGTGGCGTCCACCCACGCTCAGCATCTGGATTTGAACGGCTTGATGAACAGCGCCGACAAGGCCCTGTACCAGGCCAAGGCATCGGGCCGCAATCAGGTGGCGGTCGTAGACTGATCCTTGCACATCGCCTTTGCCAGCACCCGCGCAACCTGGTCGGCGGAGTAGGGCTTGGCGAGGAATTCAAAGCCTTCATAGCCGCTGTCCGCCAGCTCCTCACTGTAGCCAGAGACGAGTACCACGGGCAGGTCCGGGCGGCGCTGGCGCAGTAGTTTGGCCATGGCCACGCCGGTCATGCCGGGCATCACCACGTCGGAGAAAATCGCGTCAAACCCCTGAACGTCATTGCCGGCGAGGTTCAACGCCTGTTCGGCATTGGTCGCCCAGGTGGTCTGGTAACCCAGGTCCTTGAGGATCTGGCTGGCGAAGCGTCCCACCTCAAGGTTGTCCTCGACGATCAGCACATGCTGATGAGCCGCCTCTTGCGGCGCTGGCAAGTCTGTATGCGAGTCTTGGTGCGGCGCCGCTTCGCCTTCGACTTGCGGCAGGTACAAGGTAAACACCGTGCCCTGGCCGAGGGTGCTGGCCACATCGATATTGCCGCCTGACTGCTTGGCAAAGCCGAATACCTGCGACAGGCCAAGGCCCGTGCCTTTGCCCACGGCCTTGGTGGTGAAGAACGGCTCGAAGATGCGCTCGAAGGTATCGCTGGGAATCCCGGTGCCGGTATCGGCCAGGGAGATCGCGATGTAAGGCATGCACGACTCGGCATCCCCGCGGATACGGGGCAGCGTTTGCTGCCCGGCGACCTTCAGGGTCAGGGTACCCTGGCCGTCCATCGCATCGCGGGCATTGAGGGCGATGTTGATCAGCGCGGTTTCGAACTGGCTGGGGTCGATGCGCGCATAGCAGGGCTGATCGGGCAATTTAACCTGCACATGAATGCGTGCACCGGTAACGCTTTCGAGCATCTCGCCGATGTTCTGCACGCGCTGGCCGACATCGAACACCTGCGGGTTCAATGGTTGGCGACGGGCAAAGGCGAGCAGTTGGCTGGTGAGCTTGCTGGCCCGCTCCACGGTGTCGGACACCGCGCACATATAGCGTTGCCGACGCTCCTCGGACAGGCCCGGCTGGCGCAGGAAATCCACGGATGAGCGGATGATGGTCAGCAGGTTGTTGAAGTCATGGGCGACGCCACCGGTCAGTTGGCCGATGGCCTCCAGCTTCTGTGACTGGCGCAGCGCGGCTTCGGCTTCGGCCAGCGCACGGGTACGCTCATTCACGCGCTGCTCCAGGCTGGCGTTGAGTTCCGTATAGGCAGCCAGGCCCTTACGCACGGCGGCGTCGGCACGCACGCGCTCGATATGTGCCCAGGAACGTTCGGTGACTTCACCCAGCAGCGCGATGTCGTAGGACGACCAAAAGCGCGGCACTTTGTCGTGTATGGCCATCAGCGCGGTGAGCCGCCCGTCTTTGATCAATGGCATGCAAATGGTGGCTGTCACACCGAGCGCCTGGAAGCTTGCGGCATCATGGGGCGGCAACTCGATCAGATTATTGCGTATCACCAGTGGCTCGCCGGCACGCAGGCAGTTGACCGCGCACTCGCCAAACGCCGCCAGGCTGTAATGGCCGATGATGCTCGGCGAGCCTTGCGCCGACCAGTCGCCGCGAATGGTGAAGCCGTCTTGATCCTCGTCCATGTCGGCGTAGGCGCAAATGGACACCTGCAGGTGCTGGGCCAACAAACGGGTGGTCGACGTCATGATGGTTTCAGCGTCGGTGGCGTTGGTCACGCAGTTGCTAATGGCGTCCAGCACTTCAAGACGACGGGCCAGGAACACCGTGGCAGTGGTTTCGGTGACCGTGTCGAGCAGACCGACCACCATGCCTTGGGCGTTGCGAATCGGGCTGTAGCAAAAGGTGAAATAGGCTTGTTCCGGCGCTTCGTTGCGTTGGATCAACAGCGGGAAGTTTTCGATATAGGTGGCGTGCCCGTCGAACGCGGCGTCGGCGATAGGGCTGATATCGTCCCACACCTCGTGCCAGATCTCGTTGAACGGGCGGCCCAACGCGTCGGGCTTGCTACCCAGGATGGGCGTGAACGCGTCGTTATAGAGGGTAATCAACTGAGGCCCCCAGACGATGGCCTGGGGGAAACTCGATGCGAAGGACAGCGCAACGGTTGTCTTCAACACGTCGGGCCAGTGTTCAAGTGGCCCCAAGGGCGTATTGGCCCAATCATGCTGACGAACCCGCTCTGCCATTTCGCTGCTGCCTTGCAGCCAATTCATCATTGGGTTCACACCTTGCTTGCCACGCATTGTTTAGCTTTGAAGAGTCACACCGACTAGCTACAGACCGGAATGACCGCATTCAGTTCAGCGCGATTATCTCCCTGATAGCACTTTGATTTCATTGTCTATTTGCACGCCGTCATTGTTGGCCGGGTTGGGCCGACACCCAACCTTCATTGCGTGCCGAATAAACCCGTCCAATAGATGCCCGCGTCACTCTTGGGGTCCATGGCGTAGGCGGCACCCAATTCGCGAAATTGCGGGTTCATCAGGTTGGCGCAGTGGCCGGGACTGGCGAGCCAACCGTCGACGACCTTGCGCGGCGTGTCGAGGCCGGCGGCGATGTTTTCGCCGATACTCTTCGCGATATACCCGGCCAATTCGGCGCGGTCGCCAGGCGTACGGCCATCGGGGTCCAGGTGGTCGAAGAAATTGCCGTTGGCCATATTGCGCGTGTGGCTGTTGGCCGCGCTGGCCAGCGTGTCGTTCCACGACAAGGGCGCCGTCGCCGTGAACGCCTGGGTGCCGCACTGGCGCGGCTCGGCACGGGCGGTGTTGATCAGGTCGAGCAGCTTTCTGCCTTCGGTCTGCCAATCGCCCAGGCCGCTGGTCACCAGCGGGCGGGCCAGCACGATGCGCCAGTCCTGGCCGCTGTTGCTGACGCCGATATCGACAAACTGCGGGTCGAGCACGACGCGGCAGAAGCTCTCGCGCACCGCTTTCATCGCGGCCTCGGCATCCTTGGGCCCGGACAGGCTGATAGCCTGCACATTCACCATGGGGTACGCAGCGCGCGCCAGCGACTGCTGCAAATCGCCGACATTGGACGCCGGCAATACCAGCCGTGTGTCGCTGGCCAGCGGTGGCAACTCCTGGGAACCCTGGTCACCGCAGCGTTGTACCTGGCTGCGGTATTGGTTGATTTGTTGGACTAACTGACTTTCTTCATTCGCCATCGCGCTGGCGCAGAACACCGTAGTGGCGGCCAGCGTCGTAAGACCCATCATCAATGACAGAACGCGCATGGACGTTACCCTTGAGCTTGAAAGTGCCCATGATGCGCGATCCAGGTGCATCCATGCACCCGTTGGTCCGAACTTTTTTGCTCAGTTCTTGAATGCCGAGTGTTTCGCGCCCTGATCGCGCCGGGCCAAGACCTTCACCAAAATGGCCAGCAGTATCAAACCCGCGGCCACGGCAAAGGTCGCGTGCATGCCGGCAGCTACCGCCTGTGGCGCGGCGTGACTGACATCCGGAGTGACGCGGGCAAACACTGCGCCGAGGGCCGATGCGCCGAAAATCAGGCCCAGGTTGCGCGACAGATTCAGCAGGCCGGACACCGTGCCTCGGCGTGTCGCCTGTATATCGCTCATCACCGCCGTGTTGTTGGCCGCCTGGAACAGGCTGTAGCCGGCCGTCAACACGGTCAGGGCCGCGAGATACATGGCGAGCCCCGACACCTGCGACAGCAACAAGCTCCCGCACAGCATTACACCCAACCCCATGAGGGTTACGCGCTGGCTGTCGAGGCGATCGGTCAGGTAACCCGCCGGTACACCGGTAAGCGCCGCGACCGCTGGCCCGACGGCCATGGCCAAGCCCATCCAGGCGGGATCGAGGCCCAGGCCACGCGACAGATAGAACGGGCCCACCACAAACGTGGCCATGATCACCGCCGACACCAGGGCACTCATGGCCAGGCCGGCGCGCAACGGCGCATCACGCATGGGGGCCCAGAATGTATCGCCTGGCCAAGCTTCGCGGCGGTCAGCATCCACCGGCAAATAACGGTAGGCGAGGGCGGCAGCCACACCCGCCAAGGGCAGGCCGATCAAAAACAGCGCGCGCCAGCTCCACAGGCTGAGCAATACCCCGCCGACACTCGGCCCCATGGCCGTGCCGAGTGCCGACATGGTGCCGAGCAGGCCCATGACTCGGCCGGTATTCTCTTTGGTGACGGTGTCACCCACCATGCCCAGGGTCATCGCCATCATGATCGCCGCGCCCAGGCCCTGGAATGCCCGTGCGCCGATCAGCCAGGGCAGGGTTGGCGCGGCGGCACCCCCGGCGCAGGCCAGGGCAAACACCAGCAACCCGCTCAGCAGCAAGCGCCGGCGCCCCAGACGGTCGCCCAGGCGCCCGGCGCTGACAATCACCGCGGTGATGGCCAGCAGGTAAGCGAGCACCACCCACTGCACCGCATGAAACGATGCCCCGAAGGCGTGCGCCAGGCTGGGCAGGCCGACATTAGCAATGCTGGTGCCCAGGGCGGCCAGCAACATGGACAACGACAAAGCGATTAAGCCGCCGCGTGTGGAGGTTTGCATGCGCGTTTCCTTGAGTGAATGCACCTGTCACAAATCTACGGCGTCGCCTAACATGGCGGAAGACGCATGGGTTGCAGGTTATAGCTGCACCGAACGCCTGATAAGGAGCCCGCATGCCCGACTTCAATTTACTCATCACCCTGGACGTGTTGCTTGCCGAAGGCAGTGTCGCTCGCGCTGCCCAGCGCTTGCGCCTGAGCCCTTCGGCCATGAGCCGGGCCCTGGCGCGTTTGCGTGCGGCCACCGGCGATCCGCTGCTGGTGCGTGCCGGTCGCGGCCTGGTGCCGACGCCCCGGGCGTTACAACTGCGCGAGCAGGTCAGCCAACTGGTGCAAGACGCCCACGCCGTATTGCGCCCCGCGCACACCCTGGATTTGGGTGAGCTGGTGCGTACCTTCACCCTGCGCACCAGTGAGGAGTTCGTCGAACGCTTCGGCCCCGCGCTATTGGCGCGTATCGCCCAGGAGGCACCGAGCGTGCGCTTGCGTTTCGTGCACAAGAGCGACAAGGACACTACGTTGTTGCGCGACGCTGGCGTCGACCTGGAAACCGGTGTGGTCGATGTCGGCGCCAGCCCCGAAGTGCTGACCCAAGCGCTGTTTCGTGACCGGCTGGTGGGCGTGGTGCGCGAGGGCCATCCGCTGAGTCGCGGCACGCTAAGCGCAGCGCGTTTCGCCCAGGGACAACATATCTACGTGTCTCGGCGCGGGCAGGACCGTGGCCAGATCGACGATGCCCTTGAGGCGCAAGGTCTGGTTCGGCAGGTCAGCATCGTGGTCGCCGGTTTCAACACCGCCATCGCCCTGGCGCGGAGCACCGACCTGATCGCCAGCGTGCCTGAACGCTACATCACCGCGCCGCCTCAAGGCTTGCACTGCTTTGAGCTGCCGGTGACGTTGCCGCCGTTCACCGTGGCGATGCTGTGGCACCCGCGACAGGACGCAGACTTGGCCCATCGCTGGCTGCGCGCGTGCTTGCGCGAGGTGTGCGGGCCATGAGCGGCCCGCAACAGGTACAATCGCCGCTGCCTTGACGCGAAACCCCAGGAATTTGCATGTTCAGCCTTACCCGCTATACCACGCCGTGCCCCGAACCGATCAACAGCCAGATCCTGCAGATGGTGGTGGACAACCTCACCGACATCAGCAGCGTGGCGCTGGCACCGAGCAACCTGCTCTACAACATCTACCAGTACGCCATCGGGTTTGAGGTGCACCTGTACCTTGAGGCGTTGAATGGCGAAAAGGGCGTTGCGGTGGAGTTGGTCGTGGCGATGGAAGACGAGACGGTTGTAGGCTTTTGCCTGTATCTGCCGGTGAAGGGTGATCCGCACGCCTGTGGCATCGCGTTTATGGCGGTGCAGGCCGGCTTTCGTCGCCAGGGTGTGGCACGCAGCATGCTGGACGAGGTGTTGGCGCGTTATCCCCACGCCGAACTGGCCTGTGCGGTAGAGAAGGTTGCGGCGTTCCAAGCCCTGGGTTTTCAGGTGCGCGGTGCGCGGGGTACCCAGGTCGTGATGAACACCCGTAACTACGCCACCGAAGGGCTGATGGGCGTGTTGGATGTGGCCTCGATCTACAGCTCGCTGGAAGTGCGGCAGATCCACACCTACCTGCTGCAAAAACACGGCAAGCGCGCCATGGTCGACGCAGAGAAACAGCGCGATCGGCACCTGGACCAGTTGACGCGCAAGGCGCAACTGTTCGTCCAGGGCCGTCTGCCTACGGCCTGACGCGCCTGACCATCCCGAGGATAGTTTCCAGCAGCTCCTGCTGGGCTTCCTCGCGGCTGATCTCGCCATTGGCCGCCGCGTGGGACAGCGCTTCCGCCGCGCCGAGCATGGCGCGCAATCCAGCCTGAGAGATGCTGGCGCCATGGGTGAAGGGCGACAGCGCGTCTCTGCACTTATCGAGGAAGATCGCCTCGTATTCGCGCTTGGATGCTTCCAACTCCGGCGAACCGCTCAAAGCGGCAATCACGCCGGGGATTTCCCGACCTTGCAACAACACGCAATCGACATACGACGACGCGATAACCCACGCGCGGTCCTCAAGGGTCGCGTTGCTGGTGGCGATGGCATCGGCAAACACCTGGTCCTGGCGCTCGTCGAAGTCTGCATACAGCGCGGCCAGCAACCCTGCGCGTGTAGCGAAGTGGTCGTAAACCACTGGTTTGGTGACGCCCGCCAGCTCGGCCAGGCGGCCCAGGGTCAGGGCGTCGGTGCCTTCGTCACGCACCAATTGCCAGGCCACGTCGAGTAACTGACGCAGGCGACCTTCACGGGACAAACGACGACGTGGGGCAGGGGATTCACTGCTTGACATGCTTATATACCAAAAGTAACTTAATTGACGTAACTTACTAAAAGTAGATTAAGCCGAAAGGGAGTCAAAGTCATGCACGCACTGATCGTTGTTGCCCATCACGACCCACAATCTCTCACCCACAGCGTGGCCGCCGAGGTGGGCGCGGGCTTGACCGCCTCTGGCCACACCTTTGAAATGGCCGACCTTGCGGCTGAAGGGTTCGACCCACGCTACAGCGCTGCCGACCACTCGGTGCACCGTACTCGGGCGGTGCCACCCGCTGACGTGCTGGCCGAGCAGGCCCGTATTGACCGCGCCGACGCGCTGGTGCTGGCGTTCCCCATCTACTGGTGGTCGATGCCCGCGTTGCTCAAGGGCTGGGTGGACCGCGTGTTCGTCAATGGCTGGGCGATTGATTACGGCCCCGATACACCGGTGCAGAAGAAACTGCGGCATTTGCAGGTGCATCTGCTGGCCCTGGGTGGGGCCGATGAGAGTGCCTTTGAGCGACACGGTTATGCCAAGGCCATGAACACCCAGATCGACTACGGCATCTTTGATTATTGCGGGGCGCGGGTACTCACCTCGCAGTTGTTGCTGGACTCGGAAAGCGGCACGGCCCAGGCGCATTTGCACAAGGCCCGGGCGGTGGGGCAGGGATTGTTTGAGCGTGAGGCAGTGGCGGGATAATTCAAGCGTCGCGAAACAGGTCGTGGGCGTCGAGCAAGCGGTAGGCAATCTCGGGGTTCTTCTCCAGGCCACGGCGAATGGAGGCGGGAATGGACTGGCGGGTCTTGCGACACATGCCCGGCAGTTCGTCGATGACGATCTGGATCCCGCGCATGCTCTTGACCTCGGTATGCCCCGGCGCGATGTGTACGCGGATGCCCAGTTGGTCGTACATCCGTTGTTGCAGGTGTTTGAGGTCTTGCAGGCTCTTGAGGTTTTCCAGGCGCGCCAGCAGGATTTTTTCCTGCTGGCGCGTCAGTTGCAGAATGCGCAGATCAGCGCTGGGCGCTTCCAGCAGTTGTTCACGGTTGCAGACACAGGCGCCGGGTGGGCAGGGTTGGCGAAGGGTCATTGACGCTCCCGGCAAGGTTTCACTGCAACTGTAGGAGCGAGCTTGCTCGCGAAAAACTCACAGGCGCCGCATTCATTCAGCAAGCGCGCGTTTTCGTTAACGTTTTTCGCGAGCAAGCTCGCTCCTACAGGTTTGTGTGTCAGTCGTTTAGGTGGACGCCCAGGCTGGCCAGGGCTTTCCAGTAGTCAGGGTAGGTCTTGGCCACGCAGTCCGGGTCTTGGATGCGAATGCCCGAGACTTTAAGCCCAGCCAGGGCAAAGCACATGGCGATGCGATGGTCGGCGTGGGTGTCGATCAGTGCGGTGCAAGCGGTGCCAGCCAGGGCGGGGTCGCTGGCGACCAGCAGGTCGTCGCCCTCGATGGTCGCCAGGCCCGGGCGAATTTCGTTGAGGCCATCGTGCAGCGCCTGCACGCGGTCACATTCCTTGACGCGCAGGTTCGCCAGTTCAGTAAAACGCACCGGCGTGTTGTTGAACGCGGCGAGCACCGCCAGGGTCGGGATCGCATCCTGCATTTGCGAGCCCACCACCGTGGCCTGCATGTTCGGGAATTGCGCGATCACGGCCTGTGCCTTGGCGTCGGGCTGGGTGAAGTCCTGCGCGGCTACACCGATGTCGATACGGCCACCGGTCAGTACTTCTGCGGCCCACAGGTAAGTGGCGGCGGAAGCGTCGGGTTCGATCAGGTAATCATGGGCGGTATAGCCGGTGGGAGCCACGCGCCAGGTGGTGTCATCCACGGCGTCGACCTGGGCACCGAACGCACGCATGCAATCGAGGGTCAGGTCCACGTAACCACGGGCACCGATGTCCTTGCCGGTCAGCGCCACTTCAATCGGCGCTTCGCCGCACGCGGCGAGCATCAGCAGGGCCGATACGTACTGGCTGGACAAGCCACCATCAATCTCGAAACGCTTGGCCTGAACCTTGCCCACGCCGTGCACGGTCACCGGTGGGCAACCGGTGGGGCTGTCGACCTGAATGCCGTTCTGGCCGAGGGTGGCCAGCAATGGACCGATCGGGCGTTTTTGCATGTACTCGTCGCCGTCCAGCACCACGGTGCCTTGCACGGTGGCCACGGCAGCCGTGAGAAAGCGCATGGCGGTGCCGGCGTTGCCGAGGAACAACGGTTGTGCCGGCAATTGCAGCGAGCCTTGGCTGGTGACCACAAAGGTGGTGTCGTCCGGCTCGTCGATGGTAACGCCCATCTGCCGCAGGGCGACCGACATGTGGCGCGTGTCATCGCTTTTGAGCGCACCGCTCAAACGGCTGGTGCCCTTGGCCAGTGCCGCCAGCAACAGCGCACGGTTGGTAATGGATTTGGAGCCGGGGGGCGCGACCTTGCCAGTGAGGGGGAAGTTGGGCGGTGTAACGGTCACGGTTTTCTGCGAACTCAAGGTACAAGGCTCCTGGTCAAGGCGAGGTGGCGTGGAGTGGCCGACATGCGGACCCGAATCATCAGGCAAACACGCCATGCTTGTCGAGTGAGCGGGTGATTTGCGTGATGTATTGGCGTGCGCTCCGGCCTAAATGTGGGGGGGGGCTTGCCCTAACTGTAGGAGCGAGCTTGCTCGCGAAAAACGCCAACGATAAAGCGGGCTTCCTGAATGAACGCGGCGCCTGGAAGTTTTTCGCGAGCAAGCTCGCTCCTACTGAATTAACGCTGGCTCAGCCAGTAGTCATGCAGCGCCCGCGCAGCCGGTTCGATTTCGCTGACCCGCTGTTGATGGGCCTTTACATCCAGGTCTGCCGGCAGTTCGAAATTGTCCTGCTCGGCGCACCAGGAAATCCGCTCCAGTTGCCCGGCTTGTACAGCGGGCAATGGCGGCCAGTTGGCGATCGCCACGCCGCGCACATAGCCAAAGCACCATTCCTCGGCAAGGGTCACCACCTGGCCTTGATGCTCGGTGTCATCGAAACGGGCCTTGAACGCCTGGGCGTCGGTGGCCAACTGCGCGGCCAGGGTATTCATATGCCGCACGCACAACTCAAGGAAACCCTGGGCTTCGTCCATGTTGTCCCATTCGGGGTTCTGCCCACCCCAGATAGCCGGGAACCACTCGGCCACGTCCACTTGGGCTGGGCTTGAGACCAGCGCGGTGAAGTAACCGTCGAGTTCGGCCATGTTCAGCACCGAGTGGTCGTCGCCGTATTGCAGCAAGATGGCCTCGATGGCGTCGAAATCGGCAGGGGCGAGGGGATGAAGTTGCATGGCATGTCCTTTAAACGTCGAGCGCCGCGGTTGGGGCGGCTTAAAGCGCGAAGGATGGCGTGTGTGC
Organism: Pseudomonas salmasensis; assembly: GCF_014268375.2. NCBI lineage: Bacteria > Pseudomonadati > Pseudomonadota > Gammaproteobacteria > Pseudomonadales > Pseudomonadaceae > Pseudomonas > Pseudomonas salmasensis. The sequence goes on along the minus strand of NZ_CP077083.1, from coordinate 688,167 downwards.
GGGGTTTTATCCAGCGTCTTTTCCTGCGCGGTGCCAGTCCCGCTTTTGGCCGATGCGCCGTGGCGCACCCTTGATATAGTCTGGCCTTTCTCAATCGCCAGTCAGGGATCACTGCCATGTCCGAATACCAAGCCTTCGTTGTCGAACTCAGCGGCAACGTTGCCCATGTGCAGATCAATCGCCCGGAAAAGATCAACGCCATGAACGCGGCGTTCTGGACCGAAATCATCGACATCTTCCAATGGGTCGACGAGACCGACGCCGTGCGTGCCGTGGTGCTCAGCGGCGCGGGCAAGCATTTTTCCTCGGGCATCGACCTGATGATGCTGGCCTCGATCGCCAATGATTTTGGCAAGGACGTGGGTCGCAATGCGCGGCTGCTGCGCCGCAAGATTCTCGAGCTGCAAGCCTCGTTCAACGCCGTGGACACTTGCCGCAAGCCTGTGCTGGCGGCGATCCAGGGCTACTGCATTGGCGGCGCCATCGACCTGATCAGCGCGTGCGACATGCGCTATGCCGCCGAGGACGCGCAATTCTCGATCAAGGAAATCGACATCGGCATGGCCGCTGACGTCGGCACCTTGCAACGCCTGCCGCGCATTATCGGCGACGGGATGCTGCGTGAGCTGGCCTACACCGGTCGTCAATTCGGCGCCGAAGAAGCGCGCAGCATCGGCCTGGTCAATCGCGTGTTTGCCGATCATGAAAGCCTGCTGGCGGGTGTCATGGACCTGGCCTATCAAATCGCCGCCAAGTCGCCGATTGCCGTGACCGGCACCAAGGCCATGATCAGCTACATGCGTGACCACACAGTCAATGACGGCCTGGAATACGTTGCCACCTGGAACTCGGCTATGTTGCAATCCAACGACCTGCGCGTGGCCATCGCGGCCCATATGAGTAAGCAGAAACCCGAATTCGTGGATTGACTGACATGACCCCAGGCTGGATTACCACAACGCTTCTGGACAACGACGCCCCTGGCGGCTGGGCCGTCGCCCGCAGCCGCGAAGGCTTTTTACACGACACCAACGGCCCGCTGTTCCCGCGCGAATGGCTCAAGCGCCAAGAGCTGTCGGTGTTCGCTGAACACGGCATCGGCCACCTCGATGGCGAGCCGGTGTACCTGCTGGAGCTCAACGCGCCGGCAGAGGTGCAAGGGTGCAGTTGGCAGGGCCTGCGTGGTTTTATGCTGCAAGGTGATCACACCCTGTACAAGGTGCTGGGCTACGCCGCGCAGATCGGTACCTGGGCGCGGGAGCACCGTTTTTGTGGCAGTTGTGGCCAGGCGATGGTGCAGGTGCCGAGGGAGCGGGCGATGTATTGTCAGGCCTGCGACCTGCGCAGCTACCCACGCATCTCGCCGAGCATGATTGTGCTGGTGACCCGTGGTGATGAGATCCTGCTGGCGCGTTCGCCGCGTTTTGTCACGGGGGTCTACAGCACCTTGGCCGGTTTTGCCGAGCCGGGTGAATCCGCCGAAGACTGCCTGATCCGTGAAGTGCGCGAAGAGGTGCAGGTGGAGGTCAAGAACATCCAGTACATGGGCAGCCAATGCTGGCCGTTCCCGCACTCGATGATGCTGGGCTTTCACGCCGAATACGCCAGTGGCGATATCGTGCCCCAGGCCGACGAGATCGAGGACGCGCAGTGGTTCAATATCCACGAACTGCCGCCGTTGCCGGCGTCACGCTCGATTGCGCGTTACCTCATCGACCTCTACCTGGCCCGCCGTTTAGGCCACGCTGAACCAGTGCTGCCAGGCTAGGCGCACGGTCAGGCCCAGGACCACGGTGATAAACACCGGGCGAATGAATTTGGCGCCGCCGCTGATCGCGCTGCGTGCGCCAAAGAACGCGCCACACATCACCGATACCCCCATCGCCAGGCCGACAATCCAGTCCACCGACCCATTGATGATAAACACCGTCAGCGCCGCCGCGTTGCTGACGAAGTTCATGCTGCGCGCTACGCCGCTGGCCTTCACCAGGTCGATGGGGTGCAGCAGCATCGTGCTGACCGTCCAGAACGCCCCCGTGCCGGGCCCCGCCACGCCGTCGTAGAAGCCCAGGCCGAAGCCCTGGGTGGCTTGCCATTTCTTCTTGATCGGTGCCTCGGCATCCAGGGGTGCCTTGGGCGTGCCACCAAACAGCAGGTACACACCGCAGGCGAAGACGATCACCGGGAGCATCTTGTTCAGGGTTTCGGCGGGCAAGTAATGGGCGACGACTGCGCCGGTCAGCGCACCGATCAAGGTACCGACGATGGCGTGCACCCATTGGCGTGGGTGGAACAGCTTGCGGCGGTAGAAGGTAAAGCTGGCGGTGGCCGAGCCGAAGGTGGAGCTGAGTTTGTTGGTGCCCAGTACCAGATGCGGCGGCATGCCAGCGGTGAGCAGGGCAGGCGTGGTCAACAAACCGCCACCGCCGGCGATGGCGTCGATAAAACCGGCGATAAAAGCGACAACGGCCAGGATGGCCAGGGTGGTGAGGTCTACGCTGAGTTCAAAGGGCATGGGCAGGGCTTATTGTTGGAGGGCCGCAGAAAGGCTGCATCTTACTGCGATGTAGCGGGTCTAGGCGATGCAAATGTGGGAGCGGGCTTGCTCGCGAAGGCGGCGTGTCAGTCACTGAATCTTCAACTGAACCACCGCTATCGCAGGCAAGCCAGCTCCCACATGGGTCATGCATTGCCGACAAAATCAGCACCCGGCACAGATTCCCCGTGGAAGCGGGTAGACACCTGGCCTCATCGAACCGAGTTCTGCATCACAATCTGTGGCAGATGCTCGAACAGAAAGTCAATCAGCGCCCTGACCGAAGGCAGCATGCCGCGCCGCGCCGAATACGCCAGGTGCACTGTCAGCTCGGGTGCACTCCATGCTGGCAGAACCACCACCAGTTGCTGTCGAGCCAGCGCAGGCAGGCACGCGACATCCGGCATCATCGCGATGCCCAACCCGTGGATGGCCGCATTCAGGATCGTTTCATGCTCGCGGCACATCAAGGTCGGCCGCAGCCTCGCCGTGGTGTATGCACCTTCGGGCCCAACCAATAGCCATTGTGGCTGTGGCTCATCCGCCGCTTCGTAGTACAGCGTCTGCCGTTGTGCCAGCTCGTCCGGATGGGTCAACGGCCCCGTGCGCTTGAGGTAGTCGGGGCTGGCGACCAGGATGCGCCGGCTCATCCCCAGGGGTTTGGCGACCAGGTCGGGGTCCATGTCCTCCGGCCGGCGCAGCCGCACGGCGATGTCCACGGATTCTGCCTGCAGGTCCACCGTGCGATCGGTGGCAAGCACCTGCACGCGCACCTGGGGGTAACGGGTCATGAACGCCGGCAGGTAAGGCGCCAGGAATACCTGCGTCGCCAGCACCGGGCAACTGATGCGCACCAGCCCGCGTGGCGCGGCGCTGGCCATGTCGATGACTTCCTGGGCCGCCAGCGCTTCGGTGATCGAGGCGCGGCAATGGATGAAAAACCGCTCACCGAGGTCGGTCAGGGACACATGCCGTGTGGTTCGATGAAATAAGCGGGCACCCAAGCGTTGTTCGAGCGCCGCGACGCGTGCACTGAGCCGCGACTTGGGGATGCCCAGCACGCGTCCCGCCGCCGAGAACCCGCCGTGCTCGGCGACCATGGAGAAATAGTAGAGATCGTTGAGGTCCTCCAGCACAGCCTGGGTGGTCATTCGATTGTCCGGTTTTAAGTAACAGAGGGTTCAAAACTAGCATCTACTGGGATGATTGTCCTTTGGTTAGGCTGATGACTCACCGAATCAGCTGGTACCCAAGGAGCCCCCGACATGCCTCTGCTTACCGCCGCCAATCTTGCGCAATACGGCGACCCCCATCCACGCCAGCGCGTTGCCGTCCTCGACACCCACATGAGCTACGTGGATGTCGGCACAGGCGAGCCCATCGTCTTCCTGCATGGCAACCCGACGTGGTCGTATCTATGGCGCAACATCATTCCTCACGCGCTGCCACACGGCAGATGCCTGGCGCCGGACCTGGTCGGCATGGGGCTTTCGGGCAAGTCGCCGACCCGTGCCTATCGTTTTGAGGACCATGCCCGCTATCTCGATGCCTGGTTCGAGGCCATGGGGTTGACCAACGTTGTGTTGGTCACCGATGACTGGGGCACTGCGCTGGGGGCGCACTGGGCCAACCGCAACCGGGATCGCGTACAGGCGCTGGTGTATATGGAAGGCGTGGTGTTTGCGGGAAGTTGGGAAGATTACGCCGGCGCAGGCAAGGACCTCTTCAAAGCGCTGCGCTCGGAAGCCGGCGAGCAGATGATCCTTGAGGAGAACCTCTTCATCGAGGGGATCCTGCCTCACACCACATTGCGCACCCTGAGCGCCAAGGAAATGGACGCCTACCGCGCGCCCTTCGCCACCCGGGAAGATCGCTGGCCGACCTTAGCCTGGCCCCGCGAACTGCCTATCGAGGGTGAACCGGCAGGCGTCGTCACGATCGTCGAGGCGTTCGGCGCGTGGTTGGCGACCGAGGCGCTGCCCAAGCTTCTGATCGTCGGGGAGCCAGGCGCAGTGCTTACCGGGCGTGCGTTGGCCTATGCCCGCACCTGGGCCAATCAACGCGAAGTCAGCGTGCCGGGTATTCATAGCCTGCAGGAAGACGCTCCGGCCGAGATCGGCCTGGCGCTGTCGCTGTTCCTGCGAGAACTGCGCCCATCATCTGAAGCCATCCCATTCACACCCGTGCATGACCTGACCCCTGGAGGTTGACCATGAAACACACCTACAAAGGCCCCGACGATGCGCTGGAAGTCGCGCGCTTTGTCTGCAATGCCGTCAACGGCTGGACCGAAAACCCGACACGGATGATTCCCTATTTCACCCCGGACGGCGGTTGGGAGTTTCCGTTCGCGCCCACCGAGTTTGGCCTGTTCTTCAAGGAAGTGCGTGGGGCCGAGGCCATGAAGCGCTATTTCAGCTCGCTCGTGCCTTATATGGAAAACCTCGATATCGGGCCGGTAGAGAACTGGACCATTCACAGGCTGCAGCAGCCGCACACCTACGTCTACGAATACTCCGGCACGGCCACCATCAAGGGTTCGGGCAAGCTCTACGAGCAAAACTACATTTCGATCGTGACGCTGGAAGGCGGCAAGATCAAAACCTATCGCGAGCATTGGAACCCCTACGTCGCACTGCTCGATTTCGGCCTGGCGCGTCCGGTTGACGGTGACGCGAAGTAGCGACTGCGGCACTCCTGATTGCAAAGACGAGGTGATACATGAACGCAAAAGATGTGGTAACCACGATGTGGACCGAACTGATGACCGCCAAGGACCCGGCCGTTATCCAGAAGTGGGTCGCCCCGACCTACAAGCAGCACAGCCCCTATGTGCAAACCGGCCGAGAAGGTCTTGAGCAGTTAGTGGCAAGCCTGCGAGACGACTACAGCTACGAGCTGACCAGGATCTTCAGCGACGGTGACCTGGTGGTGTTGCACGGCATTCATCGCAACTGGCTCAACGGCGTATTCACAGGCGGCGAAGCCGTTGTCGGCATCGACATGTTCCGCGTTGCGGATGATCAGATCCAGGAGCATTGGGATGCGTCGGTGCCCGTCATGCGTATTTCGGCATCGGGTCGCACCCAACTCGACGGGCCGGCGACAGTCGAACATGCGGATAGGACCGCGCACAGCAAAAACACTGCAACCGCCTTCGTCCAGACGGTGCTGGTCGACAGGCAGCATCAGCGCCTGCCCGAGTTCATCAGCAAGCATGGGTTGGCGCAGCACATTACGGAAATTGCCGATGGCGCGGCTTGCCTGGCGCAAGCGTTGGCGGTGAGCGACAAGGAGTATGTCGCGATCAGGCAGGTGGTGGCTGAAGGTGAGTTTGTCGCGGTCCAGTCAGAAGGACGGGTCAATGGTCAAACCCATACCTTCTGGGACCTGTTCAGGGTCGATGCGCACGCAAAGATCGCTGAACAGTGGCAGGTAGCGGCGGTGTTCCCCGATGTCGTACCCCACGACAACGGGGCGTTCTAGAACGTTATTTGTGCGCGCCCAGCCATTCCAGGGCCGTGCGCCAGATGCAGATACCCAGGAAGTAGGCCGACATCAGCGACCACAAGCCGAATGTCCAAGGGTTGGTATTCGGGTAATCCACCACCATCAGGAAGCTGCACAACAGCCAGATGGTCGTCACTGCGATGTTGATCGGCATGAAGCGCTTGACCCGGAACGGGTGCAAAAACTTCATCGGCGTCACGGTCAACAGCGCCAGGCCGATCACGGTCAGCAAGGTGACCCAGGCATCCGGCTGGATGATATAGACGCACAGGGCAACGACGTTCCAGGCGGCAGGGAAGCCGACGAAGTAGTTGTCCTTGCTCTTCATGTTCACGTTGCAAAAGCAGAACAGCGACGACACCAGGATCACCGACACCGCAAACAGGTGGGTGAAATCGGGCAGGTCGATGTAGCGGTAGATAAACAGTGCCGGAATGAATACGTAGGTGAGGTAGTCGATCACCAGGTCCAGCACCGAGCCGTCAAAGCTGGGCAGCACCGTGCTGACATTCACCCGTCGCGCCAGTGAGCCATCGACGCCATCCACCACCAATGCCAGGCCCAGCCACAGCAGGCACGCCTTGGGGGAGTTTTCCAGCAGCGCCAGGGTGGCCAGAAAGGCCAGCACCACACCGGTGGCGGTAAAGCCGTGGGCGCCCCAGGCTTTGAGTCTGGCTACATGCAGGGTCGATATCACGGGCGGTTCTCCAAAAGGTCAAACGGGGCAGCCGACGACGTAGCGCTGTCGAGTCTGGCCAGGGAATGCAGGTATCGACCGGGAAGGGGAGGATAAGGTTCACCGCCCGGCGTATCCGTTAGCGTAGCAAGCGTAGGCCATTTGGGCATCAGCCCTGACGGAACACCAGTGCCTTTAGCCCACTTTGCGGGTCGATGTCAGGGAATTCCGGTGGGTTTTCCAGCCGCTGTACAAACCGCAGGCCCGGCGCTTCGCGGGTCACGCCGTCGATCAGGAAGTCTTCGCCGAAGGCAGGATCGTTCATGCATGCCAGCACGGTGCCCTGGGCACTGAGCAAGTCTGGCAGGCGGCGCAGCACGCGCTGGTAATCCTTGGTCAGCAGGAAGCTGCCTTTCTGGAAGGAGGGCGGGTCGATGATCACCAGGTCGTAAGGGCCGTTGTTCGTCACCTTGGCCCAGGACTTGAACAGGTCGTGGCCCAGGAAACTCACCCGGCTCAGGTCGTGCCCATTCAGGCGATGGTTGTCGCGGCCACGGCTGAGGGCGCCACGGGCCATGTCCAGGTTCACCACATGGTCGGCGCCGCCTTCGATGGCGGCCACGGAAAAACCGCAGGTATAGGCGAACAGGTTGAGCACCCGTTGGCCGCTGGCCTGTTCGCGCACCCAGTTGCGCCCGTAACGCATGTCGAGGAACAGCCCGCTGTTCTGTTTTTTACCCAGGTTGATCAGGTAGCGCAGGCCGCCCTCGGTGATGGTCAGTTCGTCGATGGCGTCGCCCACCAGCCATTCGGTGGTGCTTTGCGGCAGGTAGCGGTGTTGCAGGGCCACGGTGTGCACGCCGAAACGGCTCCACTCGATCTGCAACAGCGTGTGCTTCAGGGCATCCAGGTGCTCGGTTTCTTTGAACAAAGCAACCAGCACCACCCCTTGCAGCCAGTCCACCGTCAGTTGTTCCAAGCCCGGCCAGCAACGGCCACGGCCATGGAACACGCGCCGGGTTTCCGCAGGCGCGTCAGCTAGGGCAGTGAGCAAGTGGGCGTGCAGGGTAGCGAGGGCGTCTGGGGTCATCGTTAAGCGTCGGTCATCGGGGCGGGCGGCATTTTAAACACAATTGGGTAGGAGGGGGGCTGGCCTGTGAAGGGGATGACACCCCGCGGTCCAACTGTGGGAGCTGGCTTGCCTGCGATAGCGGCCTGACAGCCGACACTTCTCTACCTGACACCCTGCGATCAAACTGTGGGAGCGGGCTTGCTCGCGAAGGCGGCCTGACAGTCAACACAGTTGGACCGGGTACATATCCGTTATTCAGGTAACGGCCACTTAGGGGTCCGCTCTGACAGCGGGTCACTTTTGGAAAAGAGCCCCAAAAGTAACCAAAAGGGCTCTTGCCCCACCACTCGGCACCTCGCCTAGGCTCGGTGTGCCCGTAATCCGCCAGTGATTTGGGGGGCCGCCGCCACGCGCCATCCATGGCGCGGGGCGGCTAAACCGGCATCCCTGCCGGTTTACCCCCCAAATCCCTGTCGAATTCCGGCCAGCGTGGTTTAACGGGGCGCCTAAGATCAAGATCAAAAGCAGATCAAGAGCAAGATCAAGAGCGGCTCGCTTCGCAGCGTGGTTACTATCGCAGGCAAGCCACAGCGTTTGCGATGTGGGTCAGCGCGTGGCAATCAGCGCCGGTCCGAATGACTCTTTCAAGAAAACCGGGGCGATATAGCGTTCGTAATGCGCCTCGGACAGCAGAAAGAACTCCCGGTCTATCGCATCGCGCAGGTCCGCCAGGTGGCGTTCGCGAAACTCGGGCAGCAACGTCAAGCCGTAGGCATCCAGCTTGGAGATCACTCGTGCGCCACGGGCAATCAGTTGGTATGCCCAGCAATACGGCGACTGGTGCGGCACAAAGCGAATCTTGCGCGCTTCCAGTTGCTGACGCAGGCGCTGCGGATCGAAGACTTCCAGCTTGCTGGCCATCACCTGTACCAGCAACTGCTCCAGGCGCAGCCACACCGCCTGTTTTTCCTCGGCGCTATAGCCATTCCACTGGATTACTTCATGGTGATAACGCTTGCAGCCCCGACAGACCAGGTCACCGTAGACGGTGGAGCACAGGCCGACGCAAGGGGTCTTGATGGTTTGGTTGGGCATAAAGGCAATTTGCAAAAGTTTGAAGAACACCGCTGCCCCCATGTAGGAGCGAGCTTGCTCGCGAAGACCCCAAGGGCACCGCGTTCATTCAGGATGCACGCGTTATCGTTGACGTTCTTCGCGAGCAAGCTCGCTCCTACAGAGGTTATGTCAGTCCCAGCTCAGCGCGCCGCCGGTCTGGTATTCGATCACACGGGTCTCGAAGAAGTTTTTCTCTTTCTTCAAGTCCATGATCTCGCTCATCCACGGGAACGGGTTGGTGGTGCCTGGATATTCTTCCTTCAAGCCGATCTGCGACAGGCGACGGTTAGCAATGAACTTGAGGTAATCCTCCATCATCGCCGCATTCATGCCCAACACCCCACGCGGCATGGTATCCCGCGCATATTCGATCTCCAGCTGCGTCCCTTGCAGAATCATCTGGGTCGCTTCTTCTTTCATCTCGGCATCCCACAGGTGCGGGTTTTCGATTTTGATCTGGTTGATCACGTCGATACCGAAGTTCAGGTGCATCGACTCATCGCGCAGGATGTACTGGAACTGCTCGGCCACGCCGGTCATTTTGTTGCGGCGGCCCATGGACAAAATCTGGGTGAAGCCGCAGTAGAAGAAGATGCCTTCCAGCACGCAGTAGTAGGCGACCAGGTTGCGCAGCAGTTCTTTGTCGGTGTCGACGGTGCCGGTTTCGAACTTCGGATCGGAGATCGAACGGGTGTATTTCAGGCCCCAGGCGGCCTTTTTGGCGACCGATGGAATCTCGTGGTACATGTTGAAGATCTCGCCTTCATCCATGGCCAGCGATTCAATGCAGTACTGGTAGGCGTGGGTGTGGATCGCTTCTTCGAAGGCCTGGCGCAGGATGTACTGGCGGCACTCGGGGTTGGTGATCAGGCGGTACACGGCCAGTACCAGGTTGTTGGCCACCAGGGAGTCGGCGGTGGAGAAGAAGCCCAGGTTGCGCATGACGATGCGGCGTTCGTCGTCGGTCAGGCCTTCGGGGTTTTTCCACAGGGCGATGTCGGCGGTCATGTTGACCTCTTGCGGCATCCAGTGGTTGGCGCAGCCGTCGAGGTACTTCTGCCAGGCCCAGTCGTACTTGAATGGCACGAGTTGGTTGAGGTCGGCGCGGCAGTTGATCATGCGCTTTTCGTCAACGGCGACGCGGGCGGAGGCGCCTTCCAGCTCGGCGAGGCCTTCGGCGACGTCGAGTTTGTCCAGGGCGGCCTTGGCGCGCACGATGGCGGCGGAGTCGTTGGCGGTGACGGCGCGGGCTTCCACTGCGGCAGCGGCGCCAGCACCGTCGAGGCGGTCCATGTTGGCTTCGGTGGCGTGGCCGGCGTTGGCGCCTTTGATCACCGCTGCACCGGTGTCTTCGTTGTCGACTTCATCCCAACTCAGCATGGAAATACTCCTTCCTGGTACTCGAAAAAATAAATGTTTTTGCAGGCTACAAGGCATTGAAATACTGCGCGTAGTGTGGTCGGTAAATACCGATGCTGCACACTATGTAGTGGTCTGATCTGTTTGTGGGCACACTATATGGGGTGTGACAAAGTTGGTCAACGCACAAGATGTGCGGTCATAGGTCGCTGTTCAGCAGAAGACTGGCCAGGAAACATAATTGTGCTTATGCCGTTATCGAATAAATAAATAGATATATATTCCTTTTAATGTTTTGGCCGGCAGCGCATTTTGAGGGCCTGCGCATTCGTGCGGATTGACCCAACAGCCAAAAGGAAAGCCGACATGACCATCAAAGCGATCAACGTGCGCAACCAATTCAAAGGCGTGATCAAGGAGATTCTGCTGGGGGAGGTGGTGTCGGAAATCGACGTGCAGACCGCGTCGGGTATTGTGACGTCGGTGATCACCACGCGCTCGGTGCGAGACCTCGAATTGAAGGTGGGCAGTGAAGTGATTGCCTTTGTGAAGTCGACGGAAGTGTCCATCGCCAAGTTGTGATGGATGATGTGGGGGGGGATTGCTTACCCCTCCCACGAATGCTTCGCTTGGCCAGTCAGCGCTGGCGCAAGGCACGTTCCATCCGCTGTATACCTTCCTCGAGCATCGCCCGTGGGCAACCGAAGTTCAGGCGCACGAATTGCTGGCTGTCATCGCCAAATTCAATCCCCGCGCTCAGGCCCACCTTGGCCTGTTCCAGGAAGAACCGTTGCGGGTCATCCAGGCCTAGGGCGCTACAGTCCAGCCACGCCAGGAAGGTGCCCTGTGGCGCATGCATCACCAGGCCGGGCAGGCGAGTTTTTACCGCGTCGAGCAGGTAGTCGCGGTTGGCTTGCAGGTACTGCACCAGCGCGCCGAGCCAGTGGGTGCATTGGCTGTAGGCGGCGCGGGTGGCTTCCAGGCCCAGTGGGCTGACGCTGTCGACCATGCCGCAGCGCGCCTGATTGAAACGCTCACGCACCTCGGCGTTCTGGACCACGGCGAAGCAGGTCTTCAGGCCGGCCACGTTATACGCCTTGCTCGCTGACATCAGGGTGATGGTGCGCTGGGCGATCTCGGGGCTGAGGCTGGCGGTGGGGATGTGGTGACGGCCGTCGAAGCACAGCTCGGCGTGGATTTCGTCGCTGATGATCAATGCGCCGGTATCCAGGCAGGCATTGGCCACCGCCAGCAACTCTTCGTGGGCAAACACCTTGCCGATGGGGTTGTGCGGGTTGCTCAGCAACAGCGCCCCGGCCCCGCTCAAGGCTTGGCGCATGGCCGGCAGCGGTGTGCGGTATTCGTCATCGATCAATTGGAACGGCACTTCGATGCGTGGCAGGTTCCAGTTGCCGGGCGCCAGGCGAATCGGCCGATAGTTGGGGGTTTGCAGTACCACCGCCTGGCCGGGCTGGACGAAAGCGTGCAGGGCCATATTGAAGCCAGGCTCGACGCCGGGCAGAAACAGCAGTTCTTCGGGCTGTACGCGCCAGGCGTACTTGGCCCACAGGTCAGCAACGATAGCGTCGCGCACGTCCGGGCCGGCCACGCTGTAGCCGAGAATCTGCTGGTCAAGGCGTGCGTGCAGGGCTTGCAAAATGGCGGGTGGCGCGGCGATGTCCATGTCAGCGATCCACATCGGCAAAACGTCTTGCGGGTAACGGCTCCACTTGGTACTGCCGGTATCGAAGCGTGGGTGGATGGTGTCGAAATCAAAGCTCATGGACAGGCTCGTATCAGGGCGGCGGTAAAAGAATGGCGCCGATTCTAGCGCCATTAATTTTATAGGCCAGAGCTGATTGCCGACTTGCGCAGCGGTGTGCGTTCCATGACCGACAAGTTCTGTAATAAAAACGCCATTGCGCTGGGGATTGAATCGGCTAGGAGCTATTTTGGTGCATCTCAATAATCAGAGTAGCCATGGATGAAATACCAACCCTTCAGTCACACTTTGATTGCGACCGCGCTGGTCTTGACGGTCAACGGTGTGCACGCAGCTTCCCAAGCCCCGGTTGCGGGTGAAAATGGCATGGTGGTCACGGCCCAGCACCTGGCAACCCACGTGGGTGTCGATGTGCTCAAGGCTGGCGGTAACGCGGTCGATGCGGCGGTGGCGGTAGGTTACGCACTGGCGGTGGTGTACCCGGCCGCAGGTAACCTGGGCGGCGGTGGTTTCATGACCGTGCAACTGGCGGACGGGCGCAAGACCTTTCTCGATTTCCGCGAAAAAGCCCCGTTGGCGGCGACGGCCGACATGTACCTCGACAAGGCCGGCAATGTGGTCGAAGGCCTCAGCGCCAAAGGCCATTTAGCGGTGGGCGTACCGGGCACGGTGTCTGGTATGGAGCTGGCCCTGAGCAAATACGGCACCCTCAAGCGCGCTCAAGTGATTGCCCCGGCGATCAAGCTGGCGGAAAACGGCTTTGCGCTGGAGCAGGGCGATATTGACCTGTTGCACACCGCCACCGGTGAGTTCGAAAAAGACCAGGACATGCGCGCGATCTTCCTGCACAACGGCAAGCCTATGCAGGTGGGCCAGAAGCTGGTGCAGAAGGACCTGGCCAAGACCCTCAAGGAAATCTCGGCCAAGGGCACGGACGGTTTCTATAAAGGCTGGGTTGCCAAGGCGGTGGTCGATTCCAGCCAGGCCGGCAAAGGCATCATCACCCAGGCCGACCTCGACGCCTACAAAACCCGCGAACTGGCCCCCATCGAGTGCGACTACCGTGGCTACCATGTGGTCTCGGCGCCGCCACCCAGTTCGGGCGGCGTGGTGATCTGCCAGATCATGAATATCCTCGAAGGCTACCCGATGGCCGATCTGGGCTATCACTCGGCCCAGGGCCTGCACTACCAGATCGAAGCGATGCGCCATGCCTACGTGGACCGCAACAGCTACCTCGGCGATCCGGACTTCGTGAAGAACCCCATCGAGCATCTGCTGGACAAGAACTACGCGGCCAAGCTACGCGCGGCGATCGAACCACAGAAGGCCGGTGACTCCCAGGCGATCAAACCGGGTGTATCGCCCCATGAAGGCAACAACACCACCCACTATTCCATCGTCGACAAGTGGGGCAACGCGGTCTCGGTGACCTATACCCTCAACGACTGGTTTGGCGCCGGGGTGATGGCCAGCAACACCGGGGTGATTCTCAACGATGAAATGGATGATTTCACCGTCAAGGTCGGCGTACCGAATATGTACGGGCTGGTGCAGGGTGAAGCCAACGCCATCGCACCGGGCAAGGCACCGCTGTCGTCGATGAGCCCGACCATCGTCACCAAGGACGGCAAGGCGGTGATGGTGGTCGGTACACCGGGGGGCAGTCGCATTATTACCGCTACCTTGCTGACCATCCTGAATGTCATCGACTACAAGATGAACATCCAGGAAGCCGTGGACGCGCCACGCTTCCATCAGCAGTGGATGCCTGAGACCACCAACCTGGAGACCTTTGCGGTCAGCCCGGACACCCAGAAGATCCTTGAAAGCTGGGGCCATAAGTTCGCCGGCCCGCAAGATGCCAACCACTTGGCCGCGATCCTGGTAGGCGCGCCGTCCCTGGGTGGCAAGCCGGTGGGTAACAACCGCTTCTATGGGGCGAATGACCCACGGCGCAATACAGGCTTATCGTTGGGCTACTAAAGCCTGGCGCTGCCCCGTGTAGGAGCGAGCTTGCTCGCGAAAAACGTCAACGATAACGCGTGTTTCCTGAATACACGCGGCGTCGGTAAGTTTCTCGCGAGCAAGCTCGCTCCTACAGAGTGTCAGGGCGTGAGCAACTGGGTTACTGCGGCAAATGCCGCCTGGCGCCTTTGTTGCCAGTCGCCACCAATCACCACCAGCGGCTGTCGATGCTGTTGCATCCACTCCAGACTGGCCTGGAAAAATGCCCGCCGATCCGCCAGTTCCGGCTGGCAGCGCTGGCCGTCGGCACTCCACTCCACGTCTTCGGGGGAGAGCAGCAGGTGCAGATCGTAATGCCGCGCCAGGAGTTCATCATCCAGCCAGCCGGGGTAGTCGCCGAACAGGGTCTGGCTCCAGAGCCTGTTGGTCAGCAGGTGGGTGTCGAGGATCAGCAACGCGGGGCGTTTGGCGCGGGCGGCGTCCTCCCAGGCCAGTTGGCCCTGGGCAATCGCCGGGATATCCGCCAAGGTGGTGTCGCGTTGATGCTGATCGATGAAGTAGCGCACATATTCCCCCACCATCAACCCGCCGAAGTGCGCGTGCAACTGCGCCGCCAGCCAGCTCTTGCCGCTGGATTCGGGGCCCGCCAATACCACCACTTTCATGCGCGCAACGCCGGGTCGGCGCGCCACTCGCGCCAGCCTTGCACGGCAATCACGGTAAACAGTGCGTAGAGCGCGGCGGTGAGGTAGAGGCCTTTGTAAAGGAACAGGCCGACGAAGATCACATCCACCACGATCCACAATGCCCAGCACTGCACACGTTTTTGCGCCATCCACATCTGCGCCACCAGGCTGAAACCGGTGAGCGCGGCGTCGAGCCAGGGCTGGGCGGCGTCGGTCCAGTGGGCCATGGCGGCGCCCAACAACAGGCTACCGACGGCGCCAACAGCCAGGCTTACCATGATCGCAGGCACTCCCAGGCTCGTGACCTGACGGCCCTGCTTGACCTCGCCGGCGCGGGTCCACTGCCACCAGCCGTAGACCTGCAAGGCCGCATAGACCACTTGCAGGAGCATATCGGAGTAGAGCTTGACCTCAAAGAACACCCAGGTGTAGAGCAGCACCATCACCAGGCCGATGGGCCAGCACCAAGGGTTTTGTTTGACCGTCAGCCAGACGGCGATCACCCCCAGGGCGGCGGCGAACAGTTCAAGCCCGGACATGGCGGATCCTTGGGGGAGTGGGAGAGGGCGGTGATTGTACCTAGAGGTCGGCGATCTTCAAACGTGCACCGCGAACTCTAAGGCAAACCCTCGCCCTTGGGGTGTTTGCTGCTTCAGTTATCCATCGCACTCAAGATCGCATAGGCCACTTTCACCCGCTCGGCATTCGGGTAGTTCTTGTTGGCGAGGATCACCACCCCCATGTCCTTGCTGGGTACATACGCCACATAGGCGCCAAAGCCGCCGGTGGAGCCGGTTTTGTTGTAGAGCACGTTGGCAGGCTGCGCCTGGGCGGGTTTGAGCCAGTTAACCTTGTGCGGCTCCATCGCCATCGGTGTGGAGTTGCCGTCCAGCAACGCTTGCAGGGCGATGGGGTAGGGGTAGCGTTCCCAGCCCAGGCCCTGGGTCATGCCGTTGACGGTGTAGTAGCCGGCGTGAGTGGTGGCAATGGCCTGCTGCACCGGTTGCTCCAGGGTTTGCGGGTGCATGTTCGCGATCACGTAGCGGGCCAGGTCCTGGCTGCTGCTCTTGAGGCCGTAGGCTTCGAAGTCCAGGGCGCCGAGGTTGACGCGAACCGGTTTCTGCTGGCTGTCATAGCCCTGGGCGTATTGGCCGGCCTTGTCGGCGGGTACGCGGGTATAGGTGTTGGTCAAGCCCAGCTTGGGCAGCAGGGTTTTTTCCATGGCGACGGTGAACGGCTGGCCCAGGGTTTGTGCTGTCACGTAACCGAACAGGCCAATGCTGGGGTTGGAATACAGGCGTTGTTCCCCCGGCGCATAAGTGGGTTTCCAATGCTGGAAATAATCCATCATGGTGGTTGCACTGTCGGCGGCCTCCGGAAACTGCAGCGTCAGGCCGCCGGGGGTATAGGTCGCCAGTTGCAGCAGGCTGATGCGATCGAACGCGCTGCCAGCCAGGACGGGCAAGTGTTGGCTGGTCATGTCCGACAGCTTGAGCTTGCCGATGGCCTGGGCATACCCGCCGAGGGTGGCGTTGAAGGTTTTGCTCACTGAGCCGATTTCGAACAGAGTGTTTTCAGTGACGGGTGCCTGGGTGTCTTTGGCGGCGACGCCGTAGTTAAAGTATTGCACGGTGCCGTGTTGGACCACCGCGACCGTCAGGCCCGGGATGCCTTGCTGTTTCATCAAGGGGGTGACGTGGCTGTCCACGAGTTGGCGCATATCGGTGGCGGCCATGCAGCTGCCGGCGCCGAGCAACAAGGCTGAAACCGCATATTTTTTCAGGGTGTGCTTCATGGTTCGCTTCCATGTAAATAAGGCAATGACGATCGGAGCCTGCGCAGGCGTGGCAAATGTAGGTGGATTTGCGGGCCTGGGCAAACGATGATATCTCGCACCTGCCATTAGAAAAATTTGGGTCAAGCCATGTTGCGTTCCCACCTGCCGCTCAATGCGTTGCGCGCCTTCGAAGCGTCGGCGCGGCATTTGAGCTTTACCCGTGCGGCCATCGAGTTATGCGTGACCCAAGCGGCGGTCAGTCATCAGGTCAAAAGCCTCGAAGCACAACTCAACGTCACGCTGTTCAAGCGCCTGCCACGGGGCTTGATGCTCACCAGCGAAGGCGAATCCCTGCTGCCCGTGCTGCGTGACGCTTTCGACCGCATCGCCCTGACGCTGGATCAGTTTGAAGGCGGGCATTACCGCGAAGTGCTGACCGTAGGGGCGGTCGGTACCTTTGCGGTGGGCTGGTTGTTGCCACGCCTGGCGGATTTTCACAGCCGCTACCCGTTGATCGACTTGCGTTTGTCCACCCACAACAACCGCGTGGATGTCGCCGCCGAGGGCCTGGATTATGCCATCCGCTTTGGCGCCGGCGCGTGGCACGGCACCGATGCCTGCCCCTTGCTTGAGGCACCATTGACAGTATTGTGTGTGCCGCAGATTGCCGAACAACTGCGCAGCCCGGCGGATGTGTTGAAGCACACCTTGCTGCGTTCCTACCGTGCCGATGAGTGGAGCCTGTGGTTCCAGGCCGCCGGTTTGCCCAGCGACACCCGGGTGCCGCGCAGCGTGGTATTCGACTCCTCGCTGGCGATGATGGAGGCCGCGCTGCAGGGGGCTGGCGTGGCGCTGGCGCCGGCCCGGATGTTCTCGCGGCAATTGGAGAGCGATGTGATCCGCCAGCCGTTCGAGGTGGGGATCACGACGGGCAGCTATTGGTTGACGCGCTTGCAGTCGCGGGCTGAGACGTCAGCGATGGTGGCGTTCAAAGGTTGGTTGCAGGCATGCAATTGTTAATGTAGGAGCGAGCTTGCTCGCGAAAAACTCCCAGGCGCCGCGTCTATTCAGGAAGCCCGCGTTATCGTTGTCGTTTCTCGCGAGCAAGCTCGCTCCTACACCAGGTATTGGCGGAACCATCCCAGGGTGCGTTCCCAGGCAAGGTTCGCCGCTGCCTCGTCATAGCGTGGCGTCGAGTCATTATGGAAACCGTGGTTGGCGCCCTTGTAGATAAACGCCTCGTACGTCGTAGCCGCGGCCTTCAATGCCTGTTCATACGCCGGCCAGCCTTCATTGATGCGCGTATCCAGCTCGCCGAAATGCAACATGACCGGCGCCTTGATGCGCGGCACGTCCTTGGCGTCGGGTTGGCGGCCGTAGAACGACACCGCCGCGCCCAGTTCCGGGTAGGCCACCGCCGCTGCATTGGTCACGCCACCGCCATAACAGAACCCGGTGATGCCGACCTTGCCCGTGCTGCTGTCGTGGTGCATCAGCCATTCGATGGCGGCGAAGAAGTCGTTCATCAGCTTGGTCGGGTCGACAGTCTGTTGCAGCGCCACGCCTTTTTCATCATTGCCAGGGTAGCCGCCCACCGAGGTCAGGCCGTCCGGGGCCAACGCGATAAAGCCGGCCTTGGCCAGGCGTCGGGCCACGTCTTCGATATAGGGGTTCAGGCCCCGGTTTTCATGCACTACCACCACGGCGGGCAGCTTGCCTGCGGCCTTGGCTGGGCGCACCAGGTAGCCGCGCACGGTGCCATTGCCTTTGGGCGAGGGGTAGGTGATGTAGTCGGCGACGATGTCCGGGTCGGTGAATTTCACCTGTTCGGCCAGGGCGTAATTGGGGCTCAGGGCCGCGAGCAAGGCCGAAGCGGTAAGGCCACCGAGGGTGAACAGCGCGGCGCGGTCGAGAAATTCGCGGCGGTTGATCTTGCCGTGGGCGTAGCCGTCGTAGAGTTCCAGCAGTTCGGGAGCAAAGTCTTTCGCGGTCAGACGAGTCATTGATGCAGTCCTCGATTAGCGGTTGCCGTCACTGTAGACCAGGATCAAACCTCGCGGCCATGGGCGGCAGCGGCCAGTTGCCCGGTATCAACGCGCACGAACACCGAGTCGCCGACGGCGGTGAGCACGCTGCCTGCATACACTTCGCAGACCACCCGGCTTTTGCGCCCGACTTCGCCTTCGACCCGAGCGCGCAGGACCAGGGGCACACCCATGGGCGTGGGCTTGATGAATTTGATCCCCAGGTTGCCGGTGACGCAATCGATGCGCGGCAGGCTGCCGGGTTCACGCTGTTCGGCGCGGTAGTGGTAGGCCATGGCGGTCCAGTTGGAATGGCAGTCCACCAGCATGGCGATCAGGCCACCGTAGACCAGGTCCGGCCAGCCGCTGTATTTAGCCTCGGGTTGGTGCTCGGCAATGACGTGTACGCCATCGTCATCCCAGCGGCTCTTGATGTGCAGGCCATGGGGGTTGCTGCTGCCGCAGCCGTAGCAGATGCCTTCCGGCGCCGTGGTGTCCTGGAGAGAAGCGCTGTGCATGCAGAGTCCTTGTTATTTTTTTGGGCGACGCTTCTATTTAGCAGGCCAGGGGTTAGCGAGCAAACTTCTTTGCCCCAGCCACGCAGCCAATCACCGCCACCGTTACCAGCACCATGCCCAGGCTGACCTGTTCATGCAGCAAACCCGCTGCCAGCGCCAGGCCGAAGAACGGTTGCAGCAACTGCAATTGGCCGACCGCAGCAATGCCGCCCTGGGCCAGGCCCCGGTACCAGAACACGAAGCCGATCAACATGCTGAACAACGCCACGTAGCCCAGGCTCAGCCATGCCGGCAGGCTGATACCGCTGAGGGTGGCAGGCGCCAGCAACAGGCTCAAGGGCGCCACTACCGGTAGCGACACCACCAGCGCCCAGCAGATCACCTGCCAGCCGCCCAGGCTGCGCGACAGCTTGGCGCCTTCGGCATACCCCAGGCCGCACACCAGCACCGCTAACAGCATCAGCACATCGCCTGCGGGCGCGGCGCTCAAGCCTTGGGCAACGGCATAACCCATCACCAACAGGCTGCCCAGGATCGAAAACAACCAGAACACCGGCCTCGGACGCTCACCGCCGCGCAGCACCCCGAACACCGCCGTAGCCAGTGGCAGCAGGCCGATAAAGACGATCGAGTGGGCCGAGGTCACATACTGCAAAGCCAGGGCCGTCAGCAGCGGAAAGCCGATCACCACGCCAAGCGCAACGATGACCAGCGGTGCCCATTGTTGGCGCGTGGGGCGTTTTTCCTTGAATAACCACAGCAGGCACAGCCCCAGTAGCGCAGCGAGGGTGGCGCGGATCATGGTCAGGAACACCGGGTCGAATTCCATCACCGCCACACGTGTGGCCGGCAGCGAGCCGCTGAAAATCACCACGCCGATAAAGCCGTTGATCCAACCCTGGGTGCTGTTGTCCAGAGTGTCGAGGGGAGAAGTACGTTCCATGGAGGGCGTCCTGAAAAGGCAGTTGCGTGCAGGGCATCCTAGGATTGAAGATTAAGACAATCAAAAAATTGTCATGGATACATCCCTATGTCCCGTGCTCGCTACAAGACGCTGGTCGATACCTTCGCCGAGGCCATCCGCAGCGGCCAATTGCTGCCCGGCACGCGGTTGCCCACCCACCGGCAATTGGCCGCCGAGCATGGCCTGGCCTTGGTCACCGCCAGCCGGGTGTACAGCGAACTGGAAGCCATGGGCTTGGTCAGTGGCGAAACCGGGCGCGGTACCTTTGTGCGTGAGATCGCCTTACCGCCGGGGCAGGGCAGTGGGCAGATGACGGTTACGGCGGGGTTGCTTGACCTGAATTTCAACTACCCGTCGTTGCCAGGCCAGGCCGAGCTGTTGCGCACGGCGTTGCGCCAGCTTGCCCTGTCTGGCGACCTGGAGGCGCTGCTGCGCTACCAGCCCCATGCCGGGCGTGTGCACGAGCGGGCCGCCGTGGCCCGGCACTTGTTGAACCGAGGGCTGACGGTGCCCGCCGAGCAGGTGCTGGTGGTCAGCGGTGCCCAGCATGGTCTGGCGGTGAGCATGATGACCTTGCTCAAGCCTGGGGACGTGGTCGCGGTGGATGCATTGACCTATTCGGGGTTCAAGGTGCTGGCCGAAACCCTGCACCTGGAACTGGTCGCTATCCCAGTCACCGGCAGCGGCCCGGACCTCGACCACCTGCACCGCCTGTGTCGCCAGCGCCCGGTGCGAGCGGTGTACAGCATGCCGACCCTGCATAACCCGCTGGGCTGGGTGATGAGCCTGGCGCAGCGCGAGCGCTTGGTGGCGATCGCCCGGCAGCACAACTTGATGATCATCGAGGATGGTGCCTATGCGTTTCTCGCCGAAGAAGCGCCGCCACTCTTGGCGACCCTCGCACCGGAGCGCACGGTGTACATCGGCGGGCTGTCCAAGAGTGTTGCCACCGGTTTGCGCGTGGGCTTTATCGCTGCGCCTGTGGCATGGGTAAGCGGCTTGGAACGCACGATCATGGCAACCACCTGGAACGTGCCAGGGGTGATGAGCGCGATTGCGGTGGGCTGGCTCGAAGACGGTACGGTGGCGCAACTGGAGGCGCAAAAGCGCGCGGATGCCCAGGCTCGTCAGGCATTGGCGGCGCAGGTGCTGACCGGTGTGAGGACGATCAGCCACCCGTCCTCCTACTTTCTGTGGCTGCCGTTGGCGGAAGATGCACGCGCCGATCAGGTCGCCATGACCTTGCAGCGCGCGGGCATCTCGGTTTCAACCGCCGAACCGTTCGCGGTCTCGGCCCAGGTGCCCCACGCGCTGCGCCTGGCCCTGGGTTCGGTGCCCATGGCGGCGTTGCGTGAGGCGCTGGTGAAGGTGCGCAAGGTGGTGGTGTGGTGAGCGAACACCCGGCTACAGGGTTTGATTTGAAATACGGGCGAAATGTGGGAGCTGGCTTGCCTGCGAAGACGGCCTGACAGCCAACACAGTTATACCGAGTACATATCCATTCCTGCGGTAACGGCCACTTAGGGTTCCGCCCTGACGGCGGCTAACCCGGCGTCCTGCCGGGTTACCCACGAATTCAAGCCTGCGTTCGGCCAGCGTGGTTTAACGGGGCGCCTAAGATCAAGATCAAAAGCAGATCAAGAGCGGCTCGCTGCGCATCGTGGTTACCTGTGGGCGGCACATTCGACATCTCTGTCGATTGAACGGCCGCCATCGCAGGCAAGCCAGCTCCCACATGGAGTCGGCGCTGCGGCCAATTCTGTAGGAGCGAGCTTGCTCGCGAAAAACGTCAACGATGACGAGGGCTTCCTGAATCAACGCGGTGCCCGTGAGTTCTTCGCGAGCAAGCTCGCTCCTACAAAAGCCTTAACTGACTGGCATAAGGCAAGCCAGCTCCCACAGGTTGACCGTGTTTAGCGGGCTACCAGCGGTGGCGTACGTGGCGGGATCATGCGTTTGCTGCCGGTGGCTTCGAACGCCGAGGCGAAGCGCAGCAGCGCCGAATCGTCATAGGCACGCCCGGCGAAGGTGAGCCCCACTGGCATGCCGATGTCTGCCATCACGCCCATTGGCACGGTGACGGTGGGCACGCCCAGGTGGCGGATGGCGAGGTTGCCGTTGGCGACCCATACGCCGTTGCTCCAGGCGATATCGGCAGACGCTTCGTTCACATCGGCATCCGCCGGGCCTACATCGGCCACGGTGGGGAACAGCACGGCGTCAAGCCCCAGGGTATCCATCCAGTCTTCCAGGTCCAGGCGTCGGGTTTGTTCCAGGCCGCGCAGGCCATCGGGCACGGTGCTGATCTGGTCCCATGGCGTGATGCCGCGTTGGGCCATGCGCACGTATTCGTCCATGCCGGCGGCCAGGTCGTCTTCACGGTTGGGCAGGGTGCCGGGGTCGTGGGGGAATATTTTCGGCCCGTCTACATCGGCCAGGCGGTTCAGGTTTGGGTCGCCGTTGGCGCGCAGGAAGTCATCGAAGGCCCAGGCCGACAGTTCCCACAGTTCGTCGTGGAGGAATTCCTTGGAGACCAGGCCACGGGTAAACACCGTCGGCGCGCCGGGGCGGTCGCCTTCGCAGTTGGACACCAGCGGGAAATCCACTTCGATCACTTCGGCACCCGCCGCTTCCAGTGCCTGGCGCGCGGCTTGCCACAGTTCGATCACCGTGGCACGGGTGTGGATCTTTTGCCCGGTCGGGCCGCCGATACCGGGTTTTTCGCTGGTGCCAGCCTCCGGGTCGGCATTGATGTACATGCGCGGCACGCCAAAGCGCTTGCCGGCCAGGCTTTCGCTGCCGGCTGCCAGGGCCGCATAGGACGCCGGGCGCACCGAGGTGACGCTGGGGATCGGCACCCAGGGTTGCAGGCGCCACAGGTCGCCACGGGTGTCTGGGTCTTCGGCCACCACGACGTCGAGTACTTCCAGCAGGTCGGCCATGGTGCGGGCGTAGGGCACCACCACGTCCATGGTCGGAGTCAGCGGCCAGTTGCCGCGCACCGAAATCACCCCACGCGAAGGCGTGTAGGCACACAGGCCGTTGTTGGAGGCCGGGCCGCGTCCGCTGGACCAAGTTTCTTCAGCCAGCCCGAACGCGGCAAAGCTGGCGGCGGTGGCGGTGCCCGCGCCGTTTGAGGAGCCCGACGCAAACGGCGCGGTGAGGTAGTCGGCGTTGTAGGGGCTTTCGGCCCGGCCATACACGCCACGCTGCATGCCGCCATTGGCCATCGGCGGCATGTTGGTCTTGCCCAGGCAGATGGCGCCGCCGGCCCGCAGGCGCTCAATGGTGAAGGCATCGCGCTGGGCCACCAGCGTGGCGAACGCCGGGCTGCCGGATGCAGCCGTCAGCCCCTTGACCAGGTAACTGTCCTTGGCGGTGTAGGGAATGCCATCCAGCGGCCCCAGGGTTTGCCCCTTGGCGCGGCGCGCATCGGAGGCCTGGGCTTCTTTCAGCGCCTCGGGATTACGTACCACCACGGCGTTGAGTGCAGTGGCCGTCTGCGGGCCATCGTAGGCATCGATCCGCGCCAGGTACGCCTGCACCAGTTCAACCGCCGTGGTCTGGCCGGCTTCAAGCGCAGCGCGCAATTGGGCAATGGAGACTTCAGTAACTTGCATCACGTTTTTTTCGCCGCCTTCAAGTGGGGGTATGGCGGCAGTCTACGTACAGATATTTCACAAAACCAGCGCGGCATACTTCGCGCAGGACATCTCGAGAAAGACCTCAGCAGGATTGCAAGCGGCAGCCTCTTATCGCTAAGGTGGCCGCGTTGATTAACGTTGCACTTCAAGGAAGAGACCATGCAAAAACCTTATATCGCCCTGGCGGCCTTGCTGGGATTTACCGTCTATACCGTGGCGACCATGCTCACGGCCGAGCAGTCACTGTTGGCCTTTGGATGGGAACTGATGTCCAGGCCCGATACGGCGCAGGTGGTGATTGACCTGTATCTGATGGCGGTGCTGGCGTGTGTGTGGATGTACCGGGATGCGCGTGGGCGAGGGCGGTCGATGGCCTCAGTGTTGCCGTATTTTCTACTGACGGCAGTGTTTGTGTCGGTAGGGCCGTTGCTCTATATCGTGGTTAATGGGTTTTCTCGTCGGGCCATGAAGTGAGGTTTGTTGCTCCTGTGACGACCTGCCAGCCGATGCTGATCTACCTGACACACGACGATCCAAATGTAGGAGCTGGCTTGCCTGCGATGGCGGCCTCCCAGCCGACGCCTATCTACCTGACACCCCTAAGATCCTACTGTGGGAGCGGGCTTGCTCGCGAAGGCGGCCTGACAGGCGACACAGTTGGATTGTGTACATATACATTGCTGCGGTAACGGCCACCTAGGGTTCCGCTCTGACAGCGGGTCACTTTTGGAAAAGAGCCCCAAAAGTAACCAAAAGGGCTCTTGCCCCACCACTCGGCACCTCGCTTAGGCTCGGTGTGCCCGTAATCCGCCAGTGATTTGGGGGGGCCGCCGCCACGCGCCATCCATGGCGCGGGGCGGCTAAACCGGCATCCCTGCCGGTTTACCCCCCAAATCCCTGTCGAATTCCGGCCAGCGTGGTTTGACGGGGCGCTTAAGATCAAGATCAAAAGCAGATCAAGAGCGGCTCGCTTCGCATCGTGGTTAGCGTTGAGCGCTACAGAGTTGTGTCGATACCTAAGGTAAGGCTATTTGGGGCCCCGCAACCGATCAAACCCCTTTGGTCGACGGCAACAGTACCGTCAGGATACCCACCAACGGCAGGAACGAGCACAGCTTGTACACGTACTCGATGCCGTGATGATCGGCGAGCATCCCGAGCAGCGCCGCGCCGATCCCACTGAAGCCGAACATCAAACCGAAGAATATCCCGGCGATCATGCCCACATTGCCCGGCACCAACTCCTGGGCAAACACCACGATGGCCGAGAACGCCGAGGCGATGATAAAGCCGATGACCACGCTGAGTACGGCGGTCCAGAACAGGTCGACGTAGGGCAGGGCCAGGGTGAACGGCGCGGCGCCGAGGATGGAGAACCAGATAACCTTTTTGCGGCCGATCTTGTCGCCGATCGGGCCACCGGCAAAGGTGCCCACGGCCACTGCGCCGAGGAACAGGAACAGGTACATCTGCGAGCTTGCCACCGACAGCTGGAATTTCTCGATCAGGTAGAACGTGAAGTAACTGGTCAGGCTGGTCATGTACCAGTATTTGGAGAACACCAGCACGGCCAATACCACCAGGGCGAAGGTCACGCGGCCTTTGGACAAGCCGTGGGTCGCCTGGCTGCCTTGCTTGAGCTTGAACAGGTTGAGGTGGTGGCGGTACCAACGGCTCAAGCCGTACAGCACCAGAATGGCGAACACCGCAAACAGGCCGAACCAGGCGATATGGCTTTGGCCGTAGGGAATGATGATCGCCGCCGCCAGCAACGGGCCGAAGGCGCTGCCGGTGTTGCCGCCAACCTGGAAGGTCGATTGCGCCAGGCCGTAGCGCCCACCGGAGGCCAGGCGTGCGACGCGGGAGGTTTCCGGGTGGAAGGTCGACGAGCCCACACCCACCAGCGCTGCCGCGAGCAATATCGCCGGGAAGTTGCCGACAAAGGCCAGCATCAAGATGCCGACCAAGGTGCACACCATGCCCGCCGGCAATAGCCAGGGTTTGGGGTGACGGTCGGTGTGG
Source organism: Pseudomonas salmasensis (assembly GCF_014268375.2). Classification (NCBI taxonomy): domain Bacteria; kingdom Pseudomonadati; phylum Pseudomonadota; class Gammaproteobacteria; order Pseudomonadales; family Pseudomonadaceae; genus Pseudomonas; species Pseudomonas salmasensis. Next base: position 662,572 of record NZ_CP077083.1, on the reverse strand, counting down.
TAGCCGATCCACGGTTGCAGCAGCGAGGCGGTCAACTGGAAGGTCAGGGTAATCAGGCCGACCTGGGTGAAGCTCAGGCCGTAGTTGGCCTTGAGCATCGGGTAGATCGACGGCAGCACCGCCTGGATCAAGTCATTGATCAGGTGCGCCAGGGCACAGGCGCCCAGGACGCGCATGACTAAGGGGCTTACTTGCGGGCTGGTCGAAGGTGCGGCGGGTGACGCTGTGACTGTGGACATGCGGGCATTCCGTACAAGGCAGCTAACAGGCGTGGAGGCGGGCGGCGGTGATGTGAACCGCCACTCCATCTGGACTCGGCGTTTATGCTAGATTCGGCGCCAATGCCTGTCTCGCGCAATTCGGGCAGAAACTATCGCAAAAAGGGCGAAATGATCAAATCACTGGATAAATTTCTGCGAGAAATCGATGAGGGCGACTGGGCCGTCATCAGCTCGGCCACCGATTACCCCGAAAACTGGGTGATCCCCGAACACAGCCACAACAAGCACCAACTGCTGTACGCCATTGGCGGTGTGATGGTGGTGTACTCGGCCCTGAGGCAATGGACGGTGCCGCCCAATCGTGGTTTTTGGATGCCTTGCGGTCAAGTTCACTCGCTGCGCTGCGTGGGTACGCTGCAGATGCGCAGCGTGTTCGTGCGCCCGGACAGCTTCCCCAACCTGCCGGCCGAGCCCAAGACGGTGACGGTCTCGCCGCTGCTGAGCGAACTGATCAAGGCCTCGGTCAGTTTGAAACCGCCATATGCCGAGGATTCACGCGACGCGCGGATCATGCACCTGATTCTTGATGAGCTGGCCATCCTGCCGGCCTTGCCGCTGTCTTTGCCGCAGCCTGCCGACCCACGCCTGAGCCCGATTTGCCTGGCGTTGCAGGACGAGCCGAGTGATGCCTCCACCGTCGCCGACTGGAGTGCGCGGTTGGGATTGGACCAGACCACCATCCAGCGCCTGTTCCGCAAGGAAACCGGCATGACCTTCGGCCAGTGGCGCCAGCAAGCGCGGCTATTGCTGGCGCTGGAACGCATTGCGGTGGGGCAGAAGATTATCGATGTGGCGTTTGAGTTGGGCTATGAAAGCCCCAGCGCTTTTACCAGCATGTTCAAGAAACAGTTTGGCAAAACGCCGAGTCATTTTTTCAAGTAGCGCCGCTCGCCATGCGCGCCTGAGCAGTGCGGCGCGATGCCAGGTAAGCCAGCAGCGTGGCGACTACCAGCAAGGCGGCGCTCAGCTCGAAGGTGGCCCGGTAGCCGCTCAAGTCGAACGCCACGCCCCCTACGGTGGCACCGGCGGCAATCGCCAACTGGATGATGGCGACCATCAACCCCCCGCCGGCCTCGGCGTCGTCGGGCAAGGTGCGCGCCAGCCATGTCCACCAGCCAACCGGTGCAGCTGTCGCTACCAGGCCCCAGCAGCCCAACAGCACGGAGGTGGCAATCGTTGAACCGCCGAACTTCATCAGCGCAAGGGCGATGCCGGCCATGATCAACGGGATGGCAATCAGCGTCGGGTAGAGGTGGCGCTTGAGCAAATGCTCAATCAACACCGTACCCGCCAGACCGGCCAGGCCGAGCACCAGCAGCATCAACGACAGTGTGCTCACCTCGACCCGGGTCACGCCCTCCAGAAATGGCCGCAAGTAAGTGAACAGCATGAACTGGCCCATGAAGAACAGGCTCACGGCGCCCATGCCCAAGGCCACCTTGGGGCTTTTCAGCAGGCGCAGTGCATTGCCGGTGTTCGCTGCGCCGCTGTGCTTGAGCGCAGGCAAGCTCAGCCACAACCAGGCCAGCGCAATCACGGCCACCGGCACCACGCAAAAGAATGCGCCGCGCCAGCCAATCAGGCCGCCGAGAAAGCTGCCCAGCGGCGCCGCAATCACCGTCGCCAGGGCGTTGCCACCGTTGACGATGGCCAAGGCCCGTGGCACTTGGGCGGGCTCGACCAAGCGCATTGCCGTGGCCGCCGACAGCGACCAGAAGCCGCCAATCGCCACGCCAATCAACGCGCGCCCGAGCATGAACACCGCGTAATTGGGTGCGAACGCCACCACGCTGCCAGAGACGATCATCAGTAGGGTCAAGGCCATCAGCAGGCGCTTGCGATCCATCCGCGCGGCAACCGCCGCGATCACCAGGCTGGTGAGCAGGGCAAACACCCCGGACACGGAAATGCCCTGGCCGGCCTGGCCTTCAGTGATCTGCAAGTCAGCGGCCAGCGGTGTCAGCAGGCTGACCGGCATGAACTCGGAGGCGACCAAGGCAAACGCCGCCAACGACATCGCCAGCACCGCGCCCCAGCGTTGCGGTTGAGGGGTAACAGACCTCACTGCAAGTGGCTCTGGAAGAAGGTGGTGAGCGTGTCAAACGGGATCAGTTCGACGCGGTCGTACAGGTCTACATGGCCGGCGTTGGGGATGACCAGCAATTGCTTGGGCTCGGCGGCGCGTTGATAGGCGTCTTCACTGAATTCACGGGAATGCGCGTCGGCCCCGGTAATTAGCAGCAGCGGGCGCGGCGAGATCGTCTCGATATCGTTGAAGGGGTAGAAGTTCATGAACTTGACGTTGCTGGTCAGCGTCGGCCGGGTGGTGGTTTGGGATGAGGCGCCTGCCGGGGTGACTTCGCCGCGCGGGGTACGGTAGAAATCGTAGAACTCGTCGCCGACCGGATCGCCCGTGAGGCTGTGCGGCGTGCCACCGGTGTAGAGGGTCTCGCCGCCCTGGAATTCTACATAGCGCTGGTTGGCGGCCTGGCGCAGGATCTGCTGGCGCTGTTGCAAGGTCATGCCGTGCTTGAGGCCATTGCGGTTGGCCGCGCCCATGTCGTACATGCTGACCGTGGCGATTGCCTTGAGACGCGGATCGATCTTCGCCGCACTGATCACGAAACTGCCGCTGCCACAAATGCCGATGGCGCCGATGCGTTCTCGGTCGACCTGTGGGCGAGTGCCGAGAAAATCCACGGCGGCGCTGAAGTCTTCCACGTAGAGGTCGGGCAACACCGCGTTGCGCGGCGTACCGGCGCTTTGGCCCCAGAACGACAGGTCCAGGGACAGGGTCACGAAACCCTGTTCAGCCATTTTGGTGGCGTAGAGGTTGGCGCTTTGCTCTTTGACGGCGCCCATCGGGTGGCCGACGACAAGGGCGGCGTGCTTTGAGCCTGGGGCCAGGTGCTTGGGCACGAACAGCATGCCTGCGACCTGCATGCCGTATTGATTGTTGAAGGTGACAGGTTCGGCCGTCACTGTGTCGCTGCTGTAGAAGTTATCCGCACCGTTGGACATATCGGCTCCAAATGAAGAAAGAGAAGTCACCAGCAAACCCAAGGCGAGCAAGAGGCGTTTCATAGGGATGTTCCTTGTGAAGTGTCCGCACATTTTCCGGGTGACGGCAGGGCTTCTGTAGTGCATTTGAGTGGATTACTTGCCTGATCCTCTGAGTTTCAGCGCCAGGTGACGACGCCCGTGGCTTGCGCGAGTAAAGTGCAATGAAGCTATGAAAGGGTCTGTCATGACGTCCACTCCCACCCCCCTGAATGCGCTGATCCAGTCGATTGGTTCGCGCACCCCGTCGCCCGGCGACTACGCCATGCCGATCCCCGGCCTGGGCTTTTATCGGCGTGAGCAACCCGCTGCGCCGGTGGTGTGCATGGTTGAGCCGTGCATCGTGCTGGTGGCCCAGGGCGAGAAGCAGTTGTGGGTCGGCGGCGAGGGCTACCCCTACGACACGTCCCGGTTCCTGGTGACATCGCTGGACATCCCGGCCAACTCCGAGGTGCTGGCGGCCAGCCCCGAGCAGCCCTGCCTGGGGCTGACGTTCAAGCTGGACCTGCGCATGCTGGCCGAGCTGATCGCCCAGGGCGGCTTGCCGCCGGTGCGTGAGCGTGCGGTCATGAAGGGGGTGGGGATCGGTACAGTCACCGACGGCATGCTGGCCGCATTCGCGCGCCTGGTGGCGTTGCTGGATGAACCCGAGGCTATCCCGGTACTTGCGCCATTGATCCAGCGCGAGATTCATTACCGGCTATTGAAAAGCGACCAGGCCGGCCGATTGCGCCAGATCTGCTCGGTGGACGGGCAGGGTTATCGGATTGCCAAGGCCATCGACTGGCTGAAGTTGAATTTCGACGCGGCCCTGCGTGTGGAAGAGCTGGCAGCGCGGGTGCAAATGAGCGCGGCGACCTTTCACCATCACTTCCGGCAACTGACCGCGATGAGCCCGCTGCAATACCAGAAATGGCTGCGTTTGAATGAAGCGCGTCGATTGATGTTGAACGAGCACCAGGATGTGTCCAGTGCCGCGTTCAAAGTCGGGTATGAGAGCCCGTCGCAATTCAGCCGTGAGTACAGCCGGTTGTTTGGGGTGCCGCCCAAGCGCGATATGGCAACACTGCGGGGCCGGGCGGGTGTCAGTGATCCGCCGGGGTCAGATTAGCGTAGAAGATGCAGCCAATCAGCCGTGCGAACAGGCTCAGGGTTTCCGGCAGGTTGGGGTCGTCGAACAGCATGGCCCGGGAGTCCAGCGCGCACAGCGCCCCGAACAGGCGGCCATCGGGCAGGAAGATCGGCGCGCCGGCGTAGCTTTCGATGGCGTATTGCTTGACCACCGGGCGCGCCGCGAAACGGCCGTTCTGGCTGATCTGGGGGATGAACAGGGTGTGTGGGTTGATGCAGAACTCACTGCACAGGGTGGTTTCAAGGTCGAGTACGTCGTCGACGTTGATGCCCATTTGCAGCGGGTCGTAAGCCGAACACACCACCCATTCCTGGTCGGTGAACTTGGCGATGCCGGCGAATCTCATTCCGGTCAGGCGGGTGACCAGCTTGAGGATGTTGGTGGTTGCTTCAATTTCGGCAATGGCGGCGCGCTCGTCTGCGCTGAGTAACCTGTGTGCGGCGGTGACGCTTGAAACCATGCTGAACGCTCCAATGGCGTGGTCGCAGGCCGCGACCACGCACAGTCAGGTTATTAATTGATGCGCGGGTGTTGCTGTACCAGGTTTTCCCGCTTGGTTTGCAACGCGGCAATCTCGGCGTCGATGTCTTCGATTTTCTGCTCGATATTGTCGTGATGCTCCTGCAGCAGCTCCTTGGCTTCTTCCATGTCGGAAGCTGCCGGGGCCGCGCCACGCAGGGGCTTGTTGGCGGTTTCCTTCATGGTCAGGCCCGTGATCAGGCCAACCACTGCGAACACCATCAGGTAATAAGCGGGCATGTACAGGTTGTTGGTGCTCTCCACCAGCCAGGCCACCGCAGTGGGCGTGACACCGGCGATCAGTACCGAGACGTTGAAGGCACTGGCCAGGGCGCTGTAGCGCAGGTGGGTGGGGAACATGGCTGGCAAGGTCGACGCCATCACACCGATAAAGAAGTTCAGCACTACCGCCAGAATCAGCAGGCCGCCGAAGATCAGGCCGGTCTTGCCGCTGGTGATCAGCATGAAGGCCGGGATCGACAGGAACAGCAGGCCAATGCTGCCGGCGATGATGAATGGCTTGCGGCCGATTTTGTCGCTGACAAAGCCAATGAACGGCTGCACGAACAACATGCCGACCATGATCGCGATGATGATCAGCACGCCGCTGTTTTCGGCATAGTGCAGGTTGTGGGACAGGTAGCTCGGCATGTAGGTGAGCAGCATGTAGTAGGTCACGTTGGTAGCCGCGACGATACCGATGCAGGTCAACAGGCTGCGCCAGTGCTTGGTGGCGATTTCCTTGAACGAGACTTTAGGGCCGTGGCTCAGGCCTTCGCGGTCACCCTGTTCGAGTTTGTCGACATGCTGTTGAAACGCCGGGGTTTCTTCCAGCGCGTGGCGCAGGTACAGGCCGATGATGCCCAGGGGCAGGGCGAGGAAGAACGGCAGGCGCCAGCCCCAGGCCTCGAACTCAGCCTCACCGAGCACGGTGGAGATCAACACCACCACACCCGCGCCGAGCACGAAACCGGCGATGGAGCCGAAGTCCAGCCAGCTGCCAAGGAAACCGCGCTTGCGGTCCGGGGCGTATTCAGCCACGAAAATCGACGCGCCGGTGTACTCACCGCCCACCGAGAAACCCTGGGCCATTTTGCACAGCAGCAACAGGATCGGCGCCCAGATGCCGATGGAGGCATAGCCGGGGATCAGGCCGATGGCAAAGGTGCTCAAGGACATGATCACGATGGTGGCGGCCAGGACTTTTTGCCGCCCGTACTTGTCGCCCAGTGCGCCGAAGAACAGGCCGCCCAGTGGGCGAATCAGGAAGGGAACGGAGAAGGTGGCCAGTGCTGCGATCATCTGCACGCTAGGGGAGGCGTCGGGGAAGAACACCTTGCCCAGCACGTAGGCGACAAAGCCATAGACGCCAAAGTCGAACCATTCCATGGCATTGCCAAGTGCGGCGGCGGTGATCGCCTTGCGCATCTTGTTGTCGTCGACAATGGTGATGTCTTTCAATCCGATGGGTTTGACGCGTTTTTTACGTAGTTTCATGCGGGCCACTCAAAAGCTGAACAGGGGAGGTGCCATCGCTACGATGGCACCGCTCTGTCAGTTCAGATACAAGTGGACACGAAATAATTCACCGCTTTGTGTATTTTTTCTCGCATGGGATGAAACGTTCGGTTTTCGAGGCCTATGCATAACGAGCGGCGAAACAGATCAAATGTGGGAGTTGTCGAGCCCCGGCGAGGCTACGAAGGCGGCGGTACTGTTGGCATTTGTGTTGCCTGAACTATCGCCATCGCGGCCTCGCTAAAGCTCGAGCGCTCCCACAAGGGGATTGTCATTGTCAGTCAGGCAAACAGGGAAGTCATTCATATGCCAAGCAGCCATTCATGCCTTACCTACCGCCAACCACAGGCCGCAGACGTTCAGCGATTGTTCGCGATCTTCGGTGATCCACAGACCAACTTGTTCAATCCTGCCGGCCCGCTGCCCAACCTGGCTGCGGCACAACGGCTATTGGATCACTGGCTTGAGCAATGGGCCTCCCAGGGTTACGGCTGGTGGGCGATTGCCCGCAAAGAGAGCCCCGAACACATCATCGGATTTGGCGGCATTGCGCCACTTAACTACCTGACGCAGCGGCGCATCAACCTTGGCTATCGGCTGGCTGTCGAGGCCTGGGGGCAGGGGTATGCCACTGAGCTGGGGCGGGATGCCCTGGCGCTGGCGTTCGACGCCCTGTCATTACCGGAAGTGTTTGGTTTGGTGCGGCCCGATCATGCCGCGTCGATCCGCGTACTGGAAAAACTGGGCATGCAACGTTTCGGTCTGCTCGATGATGTACCCGGTCAAGCGCCCAGCCTGGTGCTCAGGGTTTGTCATCCTACAACTGCACCTACCTGACATGTTTCAATTCCACGTAAATCCTCGATAAGCTGCAATCTTTGCGATTGACACCCCGTTGGCGCCCCGATATAAAACTCATAGTTGTACGACGACATATGACGTTACATATGTCCTACCTAACAAAAATAAAAAGTGATGCCATGAATCTGAACGAGCCCATCAGTGCCCTTCGTGTCGGCCAGGCGGTCGGCAGCTATCGCTGGACGATCTGCGCGATGTTGTTTTTCGCCACCACGGTCAATTACCTCGACCGCCAGGTGCTCAGCCTCTTGGCACCGCAACTGTCAACGCAGTTTGGCTGGAGCAACACCGATTACGCCAACATCGCGGCGGTGTTCCAGTTTGTCTACGCCATTTCCATGCTGTTTGCCGGGCGCTTCGTCGACAAGATCGGCACCAAGGCCGCCTATGTAGTAGCGATTGGTATCTGGTCCACCGGCGCGATCATGCATGCGTTTTCGGTGCCAATGGGCGAGGGCATCGCAGCCGTCAGCGGTGCCATTGGCCTGGCGGTGATCCCGGTGTCCATTGCTGGCTTCATGCTTTCACGGGCGGTGTTGGCGATTGGCGAAGCGGGTAACTTCCCGATCGCCATTAAGGCCACTGCCGAATATTTCCCCAAGAAAGAACGCTCCCTGGCCACCGGCATCTTCAACTCTGGCGCCAACGTCGGCGCGATCCTGGCGCCAATCTGTGTCCCTTTGATTGCTGGCATGTGGGGTTGGGAGGCGGCGTTTATGGTCATCGGCATGCTCGGTTTTGTGTGGGTAGCCGTGTGGGCCGCCGTGTACGAAAAACCGGAGCAGCAAAAACGCCTGTCGCCTGAAGAGCTGGCCTACATTCGCAGCGACCAGACCGTACAACCGTTCACCCCGGCGCCGACGGGCACCGCTGCGAAGAAAGTCTCCTGGTTCAAATTGTTGACCTACCGCCAGACCTGGGCGTTTGCTTTCGGCAAGTTCATGACCGACGGCGTGTGGTGGTTTTTCCTGTTCTGGCTGCCCACCTACCTGGCTGCCCAATACGGCATGAAAGGCGCCGATATCGTGATGCCATTGGCGGTGCTGTACAGCATGACCATGGTCGGCAGTATTGGCGGCGGCTGGTTCCCCAGCTACTTCATGGCGCGCGGCGATGCACCCTATGACGGGCGCATGAAAGCCATGCTGGTGATTGCGCTGTTCCCGCTGGTGGTGTTGCTGGCGCAGCCGTTGGGCTACCTCAGCTTCTGGGTGCCGGTGTTGCTGATTGGCGTGGGCGCCTCGGCGCACCAGGCGTGGTCATGCAATATTTTTACCACCGTGTCCGACATGTTCCCGCAGAAAACCGTGGCCTCGGTGGTCGGTATTGGCGGCATGGCTGGAGGCCTGGGCGGCGTGCTCATGACCAAGATCGGCGGCTGGGTGTTCGACTATTACAAGTCCATCAACGACATCCATACCGGCTACATGATCATGTTTGCCATCTGCGCCCTGGCTTACCTGGTGGCCTGGAGCGTGATGAAGACGCTGGTGCCGCGCCACAAGGAAATCACTGATCTATAGCGCTAGCTAGAAAGGTCATCAAGGCAGCGACGATGACCTCAGGCGCGTCCTCTTGCACCAGGTGCCCCGCACGCGGTACGCGCAGGTAGCGGGCATCTAATTTACCTGCGAGCGCGTCGCCCTGTGCCACGTTGATCCACTGGTCTTCTTCACCCCAGAGCAGTTGCACCGGGCAACGCATGTCGGCGAGTCGGTTTTCAATCGGGTCGGTATAGCGCTGGTCCATCTGTGCAATCTGGCGATAGAAGGCGGGCTGGCCAACCTCGCCTGTCCAGGGTGTGACGTAGGCGTGCAGCACCTGCGCAGGTAGCGGCGCGAAGGCAGCACCCTGCAGATAGGCCCGCACAATCGCCTCATGGATATAGGCCGGCGCTTCGCTGAAGGCCTGTTCATGGCGGCGCACATGCTGCACCAACGGCGACCCCCACGGCGCCATGGCGACAGGGTCGATCAAGGTCAGGCTGGCATAGTCACAGCCATCGAGCAGATGCGCGCGCAACGCCGTGGCACCGCCAAAATCATGGGCCAGCACATGGGGACGTTCCAGGCCCCAATGGTGCAGCAATGCGGCGAGCAGCAGGTTTTGTACGCCCAGGGAGACGTCCTGGCCCGGCGCCTGTTCAGACTGGCCGTAGCCAACCAGGTCGTAATAGAACACGCGGTATTGCGCGGCAAACAAGGGCGCGATACGGCGCCACACATGGGAAGAGAACGGCGTGCCATGCACCATTACCAGCGCCGGGCCCTGGGTACCAAGCTGGCCCCAGCGCACGGTTTGGTTGTAAAAGTCAAAGGTGTGGGGCAGTGCCAGTGCATCGGTTGAATGGGTCATGGTTGAATCTCCCCTAAGGTTTGGTGGGTTGTGGCGGGGTTTGCCTGTGCCAGGAGGACACGAACCGCCATGACCACGCCGACAAGCACGGCAGCCAGGCCCACGGCTTCCATTGGCGTCGGCCAGCGCGGGTGAAAACCTAGGCCGAGCAGGCTGGCGAAGAGTGATTCCAGGGCAATCAATTGGCCGCTCAGTACCATGGGCAGCCGCCGCGTTGCTGCGTTCCAGGCCCAGGCGCCGACCACCGTGGACATCACGGCGATGCCCAGGCTCCAGGCATACAGCGGCCATGCCTGGTTCCAGCCCGCACCAAGGGTCGGCAACCGGAACAAGCCCAGCGTGTATAGCCACGGCAGCAGGCACAGCGCCGCGCCCCCTGCGCCTACCAGCATCAGGGCAGTCCACAGGCCGGTTGCGCGGGCAGGCAGGCGCGCCAGTTGCTGTTGATTGATGACGCTGAAGCCCAGCCACAAGGCCACTGCGCCCAGGGAGAAGCACAACCCGGCCAGCCAGGAGCCGGTGCCGGAGGCGGGCAGGTGGAGGCTGCTGATGGTGGACAGCAACAGCCCCACGGTGAGGCAGGACAACGGCATCACCAACTGGCGCCAGTGTAGGGTCTTATGGCTGGCGTTGCCTATCAACGCCAGTAGCACCGGGACCATCCCGACAAACGCTGGCGTCAGCACCGGCCCGCCGAACATCACACCGCCAGCGACGCACACGCCATAACCGAGGCAACCCAGCGCGCCCAGTGCTGCGGCGACCAGGCACTGGGCGGTGCTGAGTGCACTCAATTGCGCCCTGCACACCATCATCCCGGCGAGGCCCAGCCCACCGGCCATCAGAAACCGCACGGCCATCAAATCGTAGAGGCTGTAGACGCCGGTGACATAGGGCGCAATGAAGTTCAGCGCCCAGCCCAGGGTGGCGACAACGGCTAATAGCACTCCGGTAAAGAGTGAGGCGCGGGCGGTGGTCATCAGGCTGATCCATGAAGTGAGGGATTCATGGTGCCCAGCGCGGCGGGTGTGCTACAAACGAGTTTTCGGCCTTGGATGCATAACCACAGATTATGAATGCACTTGGCAAAACCTTACCGCCGCTGACCAGTTTGTTGCCGTTTGAAGCGGCGGCGCGCCTGGAGAGTTTTTCCAAGGCGGCCGATGAATTGCACATCACCCAGGCAGCGGTCAGTCGGCAGATTCGCGGGCTGGAGGACAACCTGGGGGTCAAGCTGTTTTCTCGGCGCAACCGGGGGGTGTTCCTGACGCAAGAAGGGCGTGAGCTGGGGCGGGTGGTCAGCCTGGCCTTGCAAAGCATCAGTGAAGGCGCGGTCAGCCTGAGAACATCACCGCAGCGCAATCGCGTGGTACTGCTGTGTCAGCTATGCGAGGCGTTCTATTGGTTGATGCCGCGCCTGGCAACCTTCCACCAGCAATACCCGCAGATCGAGATTCAGGTGGTGACCTGCACGCGGCCGATCACCCAGTTCGACGGGCATTTCGACGTGGCCCTGCAAAGTACCCGGCGCGCCAGTGGCGCCCATACGCTGATGTTCACCGCCTCCGACGAGGTGTTCCCGGTGTGCAGTCCGGCTTACCTCTGCCCGGACCAACCGCTACCGCTGGCTGAATTACAGCCCTGCACATTTCTGCACCACAGCTCAGAGCCGCCGCACTTGATGGAGTGGGATGAGTGGCTGCAGGTGTTCGGTCGTATGTTGGCCAGGGATGCGCGCAGTGCCACCTTCGACAGCTACCCGCTGATGTTGCAAGCCGCAGTGGAAGGGCACGGTATCGCCATGGGGTGGCGTCGTACCGCAAGCCGACTGATCGAGAGTGGCGCGCTGGTTCGGCCCTGCGCAGAAAGCGTGTTTTTGCCCGAGGCTATTTCGGTCTACCGGCAGCAAGGGGCGGGCAGTCGGGACGAGGTCAGCGCGTTGTTGGCTTGGCTTGAGGCGCAATTGCAGAGCGACGGCTGACAGGGGCGTTGCTGCCCCTGTCATCTGCGGTTATTGGTTACGCGTGACGCGCCAAATCGTATTGGCCAAGTCATCGGCAATGATCAGCGCGCCTTTAGGGTCCACCGTCACCCCCACTGGGCGCCCACGGGTCTTGCCGTCGTCGCCGCGAAAGCCGGTGGCAAAGTCGATAGGCTCGCCCGCCGGCTTGCCGTTGCTGAACGGTACGAAGATCACCTTGTAGCCCACTGGGTTGTCACGGTTCCAACTGCCGTGCTCGCCGACAAACGCGCCGTCAGCGAATTTTTCACCCATGGCAGGGATGGAAAAGTCCACGCCCAGCGCGGCCACGTGGGAGCCCAGGCTGTAATCGGGCTTGATCGCCGCAGCCACCTTGGCCGGGTTTTGCGGTTGGGCGCGGGGGTCGACGTTCTGGCCCCAGTAGCTGTAGGGCCAGCCGTAGAAAGCACCTTCGCGCACCGACGTCAGGTAGTCCGGCACCAGGTCGGGGCCCAGTTCATCGCGCTCGTTGACCACCGTCCACAGTTGCCCGGTGCCCGGTTGGATGGTCAGCGCTGTCGGGTTGCGCAGGCCCGTAGCGTAGGGCTTATGCGCACCGGTGGCGGCATCGATCTGCCAGACCATTGCGCGGTCGATCTCCACTTCCATGCCGCGTTCGGTGATGTTGCTGTTGGAGCCGATGCCCACATACAGCTGACGCCCGTCGTCACTTACGGCCAGCGACTTGGTCCAGTGGTGGTTGATCTGTGCCGGCAGGTCGGTAACTTTGACCGGCGGGGCGCTGGCTTTGGTCTGGCCGTCGGCGTAGTCGAAACGCAGCAGTGCGTCCTGGTTGGCCACATACAGCTTGCCGTCGGCGAATGCCAGGCCGTAGGGGGCGTTGAGGTTGTCGGCGAACACGGTCTTGAGTTCATAGGTGCCGTCACCGTCGGCGTCACGCAGCAGCGTAAGGCGGTTGCCGCCTTTGACCTTGGTGTTGCCCTGGGCCTTGATCACACTGGCGATCACGTCCTTAGGCTTGAGCTTGGCCGCACTGCCGCCACGGCCCTCGGCCACCAGGATATCGCCGTTGGGCAGCACCAGGGTCTGGCGCGGGATCGCAAGGTCGGTGGCGATGGCGGTGACGCTGTAGCCTTCGGGCACCTTGGGCTTTTGGTCGCCCCACGGCGTGGGCTCGGCAATTTTCATGCTCGGCAACAGGCTGCTTTGTTGCTCAGGCAGCTTGGGGTCTGGGCCGCGCGCCTGGGTCTTGTCACCTTCGCCGCCGCAGGCACTCAGCAACAGGGCGGCGCTGAGCAGGGTCAGTGTGTTGAGTGGTTTCATCGGGCAGCTCCTGAGCGCAGGTTGGTCAAGCCGATCCAGGTGGCGACAATCGCCAGCACGGTGACAATCGCCGACAGCACCAAGCCGGTGGGCATCATGGCGTAGGCGTCCTTGGCATGCTGGAAGGCGTTCACCAGCCCCAGCACCCAAGTGCCCAGCAACAACAGGAAGTACGCCACCGGGCGCCCGCCCTTGTGTTCGGCACGCACCAGGTTGACCAGTGCAAACAGCAGGGCAAAACCACAGAACACCAAGGCTCCTGCGATCAGCCAGGAGGCGAAATTGGCCCATTGAATCTGGTAGGTCTGGCCGTAGGCGATATCACTGAGCAAGGCTCCGAGAAACAACGGCACGGTGCCGGCGAGCAAAGTCCCGTGCAACGGCCCGGGCCTGACGACGGGGTAAGTGGGGAGGGTAGTCATGGTGGTGGCGGCTCCTTATCGTTCTGCACCCTGGGTTCAGGACGCGCTGACTTTGCATAGGAAAGGAGCATGGCGCTTGTAAGAAAGTTCACTGGGAGGGCGTGTCGAGGTGTGTTTCGGTCCGGCGTTCCTCTGCATATGCATAGGTCTCTACACAATTTTGGTGCGACGCTGAACCTGTGGCGAGGGAGCTTGCTCCCGTGACGGCCTGACAGCCGACATCTATCTACCTGACACCCCACCATCCAACTGTGGGAGCTGGCTTGCCTGCGAAGGCGGCCTGACAGTCAACACAGTTGGACCGGGTACATATCCGTTATTTAGGTAACGGCCACCTAGGGTTCCGCCCTGACGGCGGCTCACTTTTGAAAAGCGCAAAAGTAAGCAAAACGCTCTTGCCCCACCACTCGGCACCTCGCTTGGGCTCGGTGTGCCCGTAATCCGCCAGTGATTTGGGGGGCCGCCGCCACGCGCCATCCATGGCGCGGGGCGGCTAAACCGGCATCCCTGCCGGTTTACCCCCCAAATCCCTGTCGAATTCCGGCCAGCGTGGTTTGACGGGGCGCCTGAGATCAAGATCACAAGCAGATCAAGATCAAGAGCGGCTCGCTTCGCATCGTGGTTACCGTCTGCTGCTACAGCCCACAAAGTTATGTAGATACCTATGCCTGCATATGTTTACCACAGCGGCTATATGACTCATCCTTCCTGGCCCGACATGAGGAATCGCGTTATGCCCACCCTGCATCTGCTCTGCGGCAAGATCGCATCCGGTAAGTCCACACTCGCCAAAACCCTGGCCGCCGAGCAGGGGGCCATCGTGCTCAGCGAAGACCAGTGGCTGGCCAGTATCTACCCCGGTGAGATCCAGAGCATTGCCGACTACCTGCGCTGTGCCCAGCGGGTTCGTGGGGTAATTGAGCCGCTGGTGATTGATCTGTTGGCGCGCGGCGTCAATGTGGTGCTGGATTTTCCGGCCAACACCCTCGCCAATCGTCAATGGCTGCTTGGCCTGGCCCAGGCAGCCAAGGTGCCGCACTGCCTGCATTACCTGGAGCTGGACGATGCCACCTGTCGTGCGCGCCTGCATGCGCGCAACGCTCGGGGTGAGCATGATTTTGCCGCCACCGATGCCGAGTTTGACCTGATCACTCGCCATTTCAGTGTGCCGAGGGAGGAGGAAGGGTTGGTGATTGAGGTGCATCGCCCGTGACTACCCAAAAATCTGCTGGCATCGATGCCGACGGCTATATCCTCACCGTCGCCGATGGGCCGATACAACCCGAGTTCCAGCCCCTGCTGACGGACATCTGCGCCACCCTGTCCCAGCCTGCGCTGGGGCTGCACGGGATTTACCTGTATGGCAGCGTCGCACGGGGCGAAGGAGAGATCGGCGCTTCTGATCTTGACCTTTCCCTGATACTGGTCGAGCCACCGGATGCGCCCGCGCTTGAACAATTGGAGTCGGCCCGACTCGCCTTGGAGCAACGGCATCCGAGCGTCACCAAGATTGACTTCGACATCGGCCACCGCGCTCAGGTGTTGGCGCCCGAGAACCGAAACCGTTGGGGCTTCTGGCTCAAACATCATTGCCGCTGTCTCTGGGGCGAAGACCTGTCGCTGCACTTCGAACCGTTTCGCCCGTCTCGCGCCATCGCCCTGGCGGTCAACGGCGATTTTGAACAGGCGCTCACGGGGTATCTGGTAGGTATCGAACAGGCCAGCACTGAGCACGTACGCCATCGCTTGCAGCGGGAAGCATCGCGGGCCTTGATCCGCGCCACCCACACCCTGCGAGCGCAAGATGCGCAAACCTGGCCGCACACCCTGGAAGACTACGTTGGGCTGTTTGTTCAGCATCACCCGAACATGCGTGTGCAAATCGCCTACTTCCTGTTTGAGGCACGCAACCCGAGCGCCGAGGGCGAGGCATTCACGACACGCCTGCGGGCTTTTTTGAGCTGGATGAATTCGGCAGTCATAGAAAGGAATCAATCTGATGCGTGAACGCAAAGCCGCACGATTACTGGTCATAAACCCTGCACAGCAGGTGTTGCTGTTTCGCTTCGTGCATAAACACGGCGCCTTGGCCGGTCAGGATTACTGGGCCACACCGGGCGGTGGCGTGGAGGCAGGGGAGAGCTTCCACAGCGCTGCGATTCGTGAGTTGCGCGAAGAGACGGGTATCACGGTCAGCAGCGTCGGGGAATGTGTAGCAGAGCGCAACGTGACCTTGATGCTGCCCTGCGGCGAAACGGTGCTGGCGGTTGAGCGGTACTTCGTGGTGCATGCGCCCAGCGAGGCGTTATCCAGGGCCGAGTGGACGCAGCAAGAGGCCCAGGTGATGGCGGACCATCGCTGGTGGTCGGCAGAGGCGCTGCGCGCAACGAGCGATACGGTATGGCCGCAGGCGTTGCCGCAAATGCTGGAGGATACCGGGGTGCGCTTGCCCTGATGCATGTTCGCATTGCTTATTAATGCCTGGTCAGGATTTCACGCGTCTGGAACACCCTGGCATAGTCCATCGCCAAGTTACTAAGCGACAACGCATGCACATCTTCTGCGGCCCACAGCCGCCCCGACAAGTCAGTTTGATCGAAGGTGAAACACGCATCCGCCGCCACGATCACGTCGAACCCCAGGTTGCCTCCCGAGCGTGCGGTGGATTCCACTGAATTGTTGGTGATGACGCCGACGATCACCAACTGCTGGATCGAGCGCACGTGCAGCCAGCGCTCCAGGCCCGTGGCGCTGAAAGCATCCGGTACGTTTTTTTCCACCACATGTTCGTGGGTCAGGGGGTGCAGAGCGTCTTGGAACTCACAGCCTGGCTGGCCTGGCCGGAACACCGAAGCGGCAGAGCGGGAGATATGCCGCACATGGATGATCGGGCGTTGCGCCTGGCGCCAGGCATTGAGCAGCTGTTGTATGCGCAGTTCGGCGTCTGGGTTGTTGCGGCGGCCTAGTGTGGGATCGGCCATCCCTTTTTGCATATCGATGATCAGCAATGCGGCGTTCTTCGCTATCGGTTCCATGGCCTGTCCTTTAGAGGTGAGCACTATTCAACTGGCGCAACGCGGTCCAAATGTGGGAGCGGGCTTGCTCGCGAATGCGGTCTATCAGTGACTTGTTTATCAACTGGCAGCATGCATTCGCGAGCAAGCCCGCTCCCACAGGTTGGACGTTAGCACCGATCGGCAGCCCATACGCAAAACCCTGAGACTTCCCGGCGAAACGCTTCATAATGGCGGCCAATTTGTTTAGCTCGTTATTCTGGTGTGCCCGCATGGAAATTAAGGTCAACTTTCTCGACAACCTTCGGCTTGAAGCCAAGTTCGATGACTTCACGGTCATTGCCGACCAGCCCATCCGCTACAAGGGCGATGGCTCGGCACCGGGGCCATTCGACTACTTCCTGGCTTCGTCGGCGTTGTGTGCGGCGTATTTTGTGAAGTTGTACTGCCAGACGCGCAATATTCCCACCGAGAATATTCGCCTGTCGCAGAACAACATCGTCGACCCGGAAAACCGCTACAACCAGATTTTCAAGATCCAGGTCGAATTGCCCGCGGACATCTGCGACAAGGACCGCCAAGGCATCCTGCGTTCCATCGACCGTTGCACCGTAAAAAAGGTGGTGCAGGCCGGCCCGGAGTTCGTGATTGAGGAAGTCGACAACCTCGACGCCGATGCCCAGGCGTTATTGATGCCCAACTCCACGTCCGCAGCGGGCACCTACATTGCCGGCAAGGACCTGCCGTTGGAGCAGACCATCGCCAACATGTCGGCGATTCTCGCCGGCCTGGGCATGAAGATCGAGATCGCCTCGTGGCGCAATATCGTGCCCAACGTGTGGTCGCTGCATATTCGCGACGCCCATTCGCCGATGTGCTTTACCAACGGCAAGGGCGCGACGAAAGAAGGCGCGCTGGCGTCGGCGCTGGGCGAGTTCATTGAGCGCCTGAACTGCAACTTCTTCTACAACGACCAGTTCTGGGGCGAGGACCTGGCCAACGCGCCGTTCGTGCATTACCCGGATGAACGCTGGTTTCAGCCGGGCCCCAACGATGAGCTGCCGAGTGAAATCCTTGATGCTTACTGCCTGAAAGTCTACAACCGCGAGGGCGAGCTGCGCGGTTCGCACCTGTTCGACACCAACTCCGGCAACGAAGCCCGTGGCATTGTCTCGCTGCCGTTCGTGCGTCAGTCCGATGGCGAGGTGGTGTATTTCCCCTCCAACCTGATCGAAAACCTCTACCTGAGCAACGGCATGAGCGCCGGCAACACCTTGGCCGAAGCCCAGGTGCAGTGCCTGTCGGAGATTTTCGAGCGGGCGGTGAAACGCGAAATCATCGAAGGCGAATTTGCCCTGCCGGATGTACCCGCCGACGTGCTGGCCAAGTACCCGGGCATCTTGGCGGGCATCGAAGGTTTGGAAGCTCAGGGCTTTCCGGTGCTGGTCAAGGATGCGTCCCTGGGCGGTGAATTTCCGGTGATGTGCGTGACCTTGATGAACCCGCGCACCGGCGGCGTGTTCGCTTCGTTCGGCGCGCACCCCAGCCTGGAAGTGGCGCTGGAACGCAGCCTCACCGAGCTGCTGCAAGGCCGTAGCTTCGAAGGCTTGAACGACCTGCCGCAGCCGACCTTCGAAGGCCAGGCGGTCACCGAACCGAACAACTTCGTCGAGCACTTTATCGATTCCAGCGGCGTAGTGTCGTGGCGCTTCTTCAGTGCCCAGTCGGATTATGAATTCGTCGAATGGGACTTCTCCGGCCAGGGCGAAGACTCCAACGCCCAGGAAGCCGCCACGCTGTTCGGCATCCTCGAAGGCATGGGCAAAGAGTCGTACATGGCGGTGTATGAGCACCTGGGCGCTACCGCCTGCCGCATCCTGGTGCCGGACTACTCGGAAATCTACCCGGTGGATGACCTGATCTGGGACAACACCAACAAGGCGCTGTTTTTTCGCGAAGACATCCTCAACCTGCACCGCCTCAACGAGGAAGAGTTGCAGGCGTTGGTCGAGCGCCTGATAGAAAGCGAGCTAGACGACTACACCGATATCACTACGTTGATTGGCATTGAGTTCGACGACAACACCGCGTGGGGCCAGTTGACCATCCTGGAGCTGAAGCTGCTGATATTCCTGGCGCTGAAGCAGTATGAAGAGGCCAAGGAGTGCGTGGAGATGTTCCTGCAGTACAACGACAACACCGTTGAGCGCGGCCTGTTTTACCAGGCGATGAACGCGGTGCTGGAGATGGAGTTGGATGACGACTTGGAACTGGCTGACTACGAGGCCAACTTCCGGCGCATGTTCGGTGATGAGCGCATGGACGCGGTGATCGGTTCGGTCGACGGCAGCGTGCGCTTTTATGGGCTGACGCCGACCAGCATGAAGCTGGAAGGCCTGGACCGGCATTTGCGCCTCATTGACAGCTACAAGAAGCTGCATGCGGCGCGGGCCAACATCACCCAAGGCTGACCCACACTGATCGTTCCCACGCTCCGCGTGGGAACGATCAAAGGCTGAACTCTGTAGGAGCGAGCTTGCTCGCGAAAAACGTCAACGATAACGCGGGCTGTCTGGATACCCGTGTTGTCTTTGCGTTCTTCGCGAGCAAGCTCGCTCCTACAGGTATGTCGGCGTTAGATGTGGGCCAAGGCCTGCGCCAGATCGGCGCGCAAATCCTCCACATCTTCAACCCCCACCGACAGCCGCACCAGCCCATCGCCAATCCCCAATTGCGCTCGCGTCGCCGCCGGGATGCTGGCATGGGTCATGATCGCCGGGTGTTCGATCAGGCTTTCCACGCCCCCCAGGCTCTCGGCCAGGGCGAAGATCTTCACGTTTTCCAGAAAGCGTGTCGCGCCGGCCAGGTCGCTGTTCAAGTCCACGCAAATCATCCCGCCAAACCCGCGCATCTGCTGTTTCGCCAGGTCGTGCTGTGGGTGGGATTCCAAGCCCGGGTAGTGCACCCGCGACACTTGCGGCTGTTGTTCCAGCCAGGTGGCCAGGTCCAGGGCATTGCTGCAATGGCGCTCCATGCGCAGCGCCAGGGTTTTTACCCCGCGCAGGGTCAGGAAGGCATCGAACGGCCCGGCGATGGCGCCGATGGAGTTTTGCAGGAAGCCCAGGCGCTCGGCCAATTCAGCGTTGTCGCCAACCACCGCGATACCACCGATCACATCAGAATGCCCATTGAGGTATTTGGTGGTGGAGTGCACCACGATGTCGAAGCCCAGCTCCAGCGGGCGCTGGATCCAGGGGCTGGCAAAGGTGTTGTCGGCCACGCAGATAATCCCGCGGGCACGGCAGATGCGGGCGACGGCGCGCAGGTCGGTCAGGCTCAGCAGCGGGTTGCTCGGGGTCTCCACCCAGACCATGCGCGTGTCGTCCTGCAATGACGCTTCAAACGCCGACACGTCGCTGAGTTCGACATAGCTGAAGCGGTGCCCGGCACTGCGCTGGCGCACCTTGTCGAACAGGCGGAAGGTGCCGCCGTACAGGTCATTGCCCGAGACGATATGCGCGCCGGCATCCAGCAGTTCCAGCACGGTGGAGATCGCCGCCAGCCCAGAGGCAAATGCAAACGCCTGGCTGCCGCCTTCAAGGTCGGCCACGCAGCGTTCCAGGGCAAAACGCGTGGGGTTGTGGGAGCGGCCATAGTCAAAGCCCTTGTGCACGCCGGGGCTGTCTTGCAGGTAGGTGGAGTTGGCGTAGATCGGCGGCATCAGCGCGCCCGTGGTCGGGTCGGGTGACTGCCCGGCGTGGATCACACGGGTGGCAAACGCGCTTTTATCGGGCTGGCTCATGCAAGGGATCTCCGTAGGTGGTTAAGCAGGTCGACGCGGGTGATCAGGCCATGAAAGCCTGCGGCGTCGGCAATGATGGCGACCAGGCCGCGATCCAGTTCAGCCTGCAGTTCGGCCAGGCTGGCGTTGGGGGCCAGGGTGTGCAGGGTGTTGGTCATGGCGCTGGCGACGGTCATGGAAAAATCTGCGGCGTCGTGGTGCAGGCCCAGCAGGATGTCGGACTCGTCGATCACGCCCACCAGGGTCTGGCCATCGACCAGCACCGGCAGTTGCGACACGTCCGCCAGGCGCATGCGCTGGAAGGCGGTGAGCAGGGTGTCGTCGGGGCTTACGCTGATCACGCGGCCGTCTTCGAAGCGGCGCGCGATCAGGTCGCGCAGGTCGCCGTAGTGTTTGTACTGCAACAGGCCGGCGTCGTTCATCCACTGGTCGTTGTAAACCTTGGACAGATAGCGCGTGCCGGTGTCGCAGACGAAGGTGACCACGCGCTTGGGCTCGGTTTGCTCGCGGCAGTAGCGCAAGGCCGCGGCGAGCAGTGTGCCGGTGGATGAACCGCCGAGGATGCCTTCGGCCTTGAGCAGTTGGCGGGCGTGGTCGAAGCTGTCTGCATCGCTGATGGAGTAGGCGTGGCGCACGCTGGACAGGTCGGCGATCGAGGGGATGAAGTCCTCGCCTATCCCTTCAACGGCCCAGGAACCGGGGGTTTCCAGCGTTCGGCTGCGGCTGTACTCGGCCATCACCGAGCCGACCGGGTCGGCCAGCACCATGGCCAGTTCGGGTTGCACGCGCTTGAAGAAACGCGTCAAACCGGTGAGCGTGCCGGCCGAGCCGACACCCACCACAATGGCGTCCACGTCGTGCTGGGTCTGCGCCCAGATCTCCGGCGCAGTGCTGGTCTCGTGGGCCAACGGGTTGGCCGGGTTGTTGAACTGGTCGGCGAAGAACGAGCCTGGAATATCCTTGGCCAAACGTGCCGCCACGTCCTGGTAATACTCGGGGTGGCCCTTGCCCACATCGGAGCGGGTGATATGCACTTCGGCGCCCATGGCCTTGAGGTGCAGCACTTTTTCCGTGGACATCTTGTCGGGCACCACCAACACCACCCGGTAACCCTTGGCCCGGCCCACCAGCGCCAGGCCCAGGCCGGTATTGCCGGCGGTGGCTTCAATGATGGTACCGCCAGGGCGCAAACGACCGTCGCGTTCAGCGGCGTCGATCATCGCCAGGCCAATGCGGTCCTTGATGGAGCCGCCGGGGTTTTGCGATTCCAGTTTGAGAAACAGCGTGCAGGGGCCGGTATCGAAGCGGCTGACCTTGACCAATGGGGTGTTGCCGATCAGCTCAAGTACGGCAGGGCGTGAAGGCGTGGGCATGTCGTCTCCTGGTTACGGGATGGGCGTAGGGCGGGGGACAGCAAAAAAACAGCATGGCTTGGAACATAGGCCGGTATCGCCAGTGTCGCAACCGGGCGTCCGTTGTATGACTTTTTTTGCCGCATGGGGGGGAGGGCGCGCAATCAAACGGTGGGAGCGGGCTTGCTCGCGAAGGCGGCTTGACAGCCAACGCTTATCTACCTGATGCCCCGCGATACAAATGTGGGAGCTGGCTTGCCTGCGAAGGCGGCCTGAAAGCCTGCCGGAATGTTGGCTCAGACCGAGTACATATCCGTTATTTAGGTAACGGCCACCTAGGGTTCCGCTCTGACAGCGGCTCACTTTTGAAAAGAGCCCAAAAGTAAGCAAAAGGCTCTTGCCCCACCACTCGGCACCTCGCTTAGGCTCGGTGTGCCCGTAATCCGCCAGTGATTTGGGGGGCCGCCGCCACGCGCCATCCATGGCGCGGGGCGGCTAAACCGGCATCCCTGCCGGTTTACCCCCCAAATCCCTGGCGAATTCCGGCCAGCGTGGTTTGACGGGGCGCCTAAGATCAAGAGCAGATCAAGAGCAAGATCAAGGGCGGCTCGCTTCGCATCGTGGTTACCGTTGGCTGCTACAACCTACAAAATTGTGTAGATACCTATGCTGCGATGGCGGTGGTGCTGTTGGCATTTGTGCTGCCTGACCCACCGCCATCGCGGCATCGCTAAGGCTCGAGCGCTCCCACAGATAGAGGCATAGTAGAACGCTTTTATGGCGCTATCGGGCTAGCTATCGCAGCTTGACCCAGTGCGTCATAAAAGAGCCCCAAGGTAACCATGTTAAGTTGCCAGTAGCGTTATTGGTGAGGTTGGCCGCGTCAGAGCTAAAGGTTTCAACATTTCCAAGTACCCCTGTAGTGATAAATACGACCGTGTTGGCTTCAGCTGCAGTAAAGAGGCTTTTGGCCCTGTTCGCGTTTTCCAACGCCCGCACAGTGTTCCTTGAAATCGGCCCGACCATGTGCGAAGGCTTGCCATAAGCAAAATCTCCGTATAGACGACCATAGTCTTTGAATTGTCCAAGTCTTCTCAGTGTGGGTGTCAGGCTCGGGGCTGCTTTAACCAAGAGGTTTCTGGTCATCGCGGCCCCAGAGCGCCCTAGATACAGGGCAAGAGACGCGGCTTTGCGAGCGAGCATATACCCACCGCCCAATACGCCTGTGCCCAGAGCTACCCAGGCAAGCGCCTTCGAGAGTTCAGGATTGGTATCTGCGATAATCACCGAAGCGATATTTGCCGCTAATGACACGCCTGCGAGCCCGACCAACGCAGCCGTGAGCAGTAACGATGTGCCCCCGCTTACGACGGCGGCCAGTACGCCAACCGCACCGAAAATAAAGCTGCTCACGGGAAAGTCGAACCCCGTCGAGAGTGGCCCAGGCATGCGGTCTTGGCCCTGCCATGTATCCCACAATGCTTTATCATGACTTGAATAATGTCCGCTGGGGTCGCTGAAATTGACTGGATCACCCTCGGCGCAGTAGGCATAGAGATTAGGGCCCCCTGGCCCGAAGGGGCTGAGGCTGTCCGGGGTGTTGAATCGCATACTGGACGCTGAGTAATAGCGTCCCTGCCCGCCTGCACCCAGAACGTATTGCCCCGTGTCGGCGTCAAGGTACTCGCCCTTGAAACCCAGCATAGAATCGGTCTCAGCCGAAAAGTGCTCGCCGTATGCTGTATAGGCGTGATGCCTGAGGGTTTGCGCCTGAAGGTCATAGCTCGCCCATACCGTGCCATGGGCGTCTCTGAGTTCAAACAGGGTTCTTTTCACGCCCGAGCGCTTGATCTGTAAAACCGTGCAACCCGTGCTTCCGGGGTTCAGCACCCGGCTGGTGTCGTTATTCGCCGAATATTCTCCAGATACCGTTAGCCCGTCGTAGATGGGTTGAGTGTGCTCTCCATTGTTGTCTCGGATCATCAGGCGGTCGGAGGGGTCATAGCTATAACGGATACTCCCGGCCTGGCTCAATCGGCCGTGCCAGTCATAAGCGTATTTTATCCCCGAAGCACCCTGTGTCACCCGCCCGGCTGTGTCGTAACTCAATGTGGCGGTTGCGGGGTAGTCCGAATGGCTGTTCTTGACTGTCGTCAACCTGAAACCGTTCAGGCTGTCGTAGGTGTTGGTCGTGGTGTTCTTGACTCCACCGAAGCTTGTGACGCAAGTGGCGACATTCCCCAGGGCATCGTAAGTAAACTCTTGATTGTCGATGTCCTGATTTTTTGGGGTCTTGGGTCGCCATACGCCCTTGGTGGTATAGGACTTGAGTCGCCCTCCCGGCGTGTAAGTCATGATGCGCGCGCCCAGCACGGCGTTGTCTTGTTTTAACAACACCGATTTCAATTTACCGTCGCCGTAATACGCGCTCTCGATGTTGAGATCAACTTTGCCACTGAGTGTGAATCGGCGACTAGTTTCACGCCGTTGTGCGTCGCAGGTGTAGGTCACATCAAAGGTGACGTCTGGGTCGGCTGAGTTAAAAGGACCCATAATCCGCTCCTGACTCAAAAGTCCCTGGCTGTCATAATCATGACTACACATAAAATGAAAATTGTTGACCGCTCTGCGCTGGCCGGCGCTGTAAATGAAAAGTGACTTGAAACCTGTAGGGTCTGTGCTGGTGAGCAGACGTCCCCCCATTGAATAATCGGAAAGTGTCTCTTTGACTTGACCAGGCTGAGTTTGTATATGCTGGCGGGTTACATACAGATTGGCGTTATGGCTGTACTCGAGAAACTTTTCACCCTCGCTACCCGACGAAGTCCTCTGTGTCCCATACGCGTAGGTGTGAGATTGCTGTTCGGCAGCGTTGATCGTGCCGGTGGTTGCCAAACGGTTGCCAAGCTCCTTGATGTATTCATGTTTGAGGAGAGTGCCATCGGCGGTGAGTGTTGAATCAGGGACTGAGCGTGCGCCTGTATAGGTATAGGTTTCAGTGCAGGTGCCGCGTGTGAGTGAGGTGACTCGGCCCCAACTGTCGATGATGCGTTTGCCCAGTACGTGGCGTTTATTCGAGAATTCGATATCGATTTGGGTGGCCTCAGTCCTCAGCCAGTGTTTAGGGTAAGTGTAGTAATAGGTGTAGACCAAGCTGGGGGCCAGTATTCCATTGTTCTTTTCGCTATGTTTTTCGCTCAACAGCCGACCACTGCCATCGTAGGTGTAATCAATAGTGGTGTCGCCCAGTTCGCCGTCCGTGTGCAATTGCTTGACCTGCCTGGCCCGGGTGTAGGTGGCTGTTTGGGTCTGGTAAACGTTGCCGTCCTGGCCTTTCCATTCAATCTTCTTGATGGTCTCATCCAAGTTATAGGTGGTAATCGTTCTGTGCTTGTCTGTCGCCTTTCCGGTCCACTGTGTACGCGTCTTTGCGATGGGGTCGTTAAGGTCGAAATCTTCCTTGCCATCACCGTAGCGTCGACCGCTGACCTGATTCCAGTCATCGTACTTCAACTCCTGCCACTCATGGAGTTGGGCCGTAATACCCTCTTGGTAATCAAACTTGGTTTTACGCAGTTCACGCCCAATACGGTCGTAGGTGACGGCGATGGTCTGTTTTTTCTGGCCACCTTCGATCAGGTATTCGCTGACCAACCGGTCTTGGCCATCGTACTGACTCAAGCGAGTTTGACCATTGGGGTCGCTCACTTGTATCTGCCCGGGCCCCGGGTAAGTGTATGTGGTGACCTGACGATAGGTATCGCTCTGCGCGCACACCGTCAAAGTGCTCAGTTGGCCGTCATTGTTGTAGCCGTACTCGGTGCGGTTGCCATCAATGTCGACTTGGCGAATGAGGCGTCCGTCAAGGGTGCTCTTGGTTTCCGAAGAGATACGGCTGTTACCGTGTTCATCGGTTTCGGTCGTTGTGGTGGTGAGTTCGATATTACCCACGCCTCCCAAGGCATAGGTGAACGAGCGTAGTGGGTCACTCACTAGGGGCGCCAAATTTTTGTTACTCAATGTCGAACGGCGGATACTCTTCACGCGTCCGATGCAAAAGTCCTCGGTTGTAGAGTAACTGGGCTCATAGTACTCGTACTGTTGACCTACTAGCGCGGCATCGGAAAATTTATCGGTCGCTAAACTGCACTGCAATGTCCTATAAAGTCTAGCTTCTTCCCAGAATCTCATTTCATATCGGTGAAGTTCGAACTCAGCCACATTCCGCAAACCGGGGATCAAGTCGGACAGCCCAGGGATTATGGCGAGCAATCCGGGCGTTTCGACAAACTTGGTGTCCATGGCGGTAGATGGAAACGCGCTCCTATATTGATCTTCGTCGGTCTCCCACTGAGTACTCGGTAAGTCATTGGGCGCCTCCTTGGAAGCGCGTGCGATTGCGTTCAGTAACTCGCGGGCCTTCAGCGTGCCGGCGCTAACATTGTAGTCCGGGTTTTTGCGCAGATAATCCATCTCGGTAGTAATTGTATGTTGCTGGTTTTTTCTAAGGCCGGATGTACCGTTAAAGGTATTCTTGTTAGTTGTTGTCCGGCTTTTGTTCGCTTGCTGATAAGTTACTTTGGTTTCACGACTGTCAAGGTCATCGTCTTTACTCATGACATAAGTTGTCAGGGTTTTGGCAGAGCCTTGGGAGAGCGTCTCAGTCTTGACTTCATGTTCACCGTCGTATTGATAAACCGTGGTGCGAATGGCCGGTACGCCCTCAGCCATGATTGTCCGGTATTTTTTTTCATCCTGGCGCTCATACGCATAGGTTGTGATAACAGGCATGCCGCCACCCACTGGGGTAAGCGTATGAGTACTCACGCAGGGTAACGCCGACAACTGTGGATTGCTCGGGAACGTCAGCCCATTGTCTTTATATTCGACCTCTTCCTGGAGCCCATCGAAATTGGTGATTTTTTTCAACAGCCAACCACACACCGGGTGGTCCAGATACTCGAGGGTGGTTTCGCGAGTACTCCCGAGGTTAACGGACTGCAGTGCGTAATCTTTAAGTGCCAACGTGTAGGTCAGGGTTTGATTGGCATCGTCAGGCCAGAAAATAACCTTGACCGTCCCAATTGCCGGTGATGTATCTGGCGTGGGGGACGTGTATTCAATCTTAAGCAGGTTTCGATCGCTGCTATCCGTGATGCCTGTTAATTGAAGTTGATGATAAGTTTTACCCTCTATAACGTGGGGTATTGATGTCCAGGTAAAGTTTAAGTTTTGTTGCTTTTTGTAGAGGGAGTTATGGGTTATCAATGTTTTAGTCACATAAATGCCTGTGTCGCCCAGTAATTCCAGGACTTCATGTCTCGTGTCCTTGCGCTTCACGATTAGCTTATTCATGACCCATGACACGTGAACGGCATCGTTTTGTGGGGCGGGATCGTGGTGTTCTTGTATTTTTAGCGTTTCACCTGAGTGTAGTGTTAAACGGCTAAGTGCGATGCTATAAGTGGTCACTCCAAAAAAACAGCCATCCCCCAACGCGAAGACATTATTGAAGGTGGGCGCGCAATGAAGCCCCATTTCAAACACGGGGCCGCTGCCGTCGTTACCGACGATGGAGGGGAGTGGAATAAAGGTTTCGAACAGGCCTGTGCGTGGGTCGACCACGTTGCGTTTTTGAGTGGTGGCGTTAAAAATCGGATCGTTCTCGGAATCGCTAGGGTCCGTACCCATTGGGTTGTGGGCCATGTTCATTTCCTTATGTCGTAGTAGGCCCCCTTCGTGGGGGCGATGTTTACGACTTGAAAACTACACGGCCGGTTAGCCTGCGATAACTGTGAGAGTTCACAGTATTTTATATCAAATAGTTTTGAGTTTTCTGTTTTAATCCCCTTTAAGAATAAGGATGTTTGTGAACTGTATGACAGGTGGCGAACTTCAAGTTCGGATCGACATCATGCCCATCAACGTCCGGCCACGGCGTCTTCTATAGCGGCAATATCAATCTTGGTCATTTTCATCATCGCCTCAAACGCACGCTTGGCGACGGCAGGATCTTTACTGGTCACCGCATCGACCAACACCCTCGGCGAGATCTGCCACGACAGCCCCCACTTGTCCTTGCACCAACCACAAGCACTCGCCTGCCCACCGTTGTCGATGATGGCATGCCACAAACGGTCGGTTTCCTCCTGGTCATCCGTAGACACCTGAAAGGAAAACGCTTCACTGTGCTTGAACGCCGGGCCGCCATTGAGGCCCACGCAGGGGATACCCAACACGGTGAATTCCACGGTCAACTCATCGCCCTGCTTGCCGGCCGGGTAGTCGCCAGGCGCACGGTGTACCGCCTTCACTGCGCTGTCGGGGAAGGTCTGCGCGTAGAAGGTCGCTGCCTCCAGGGCATCGCCGTTGTACCAGAGGCAGATCGTATTCTTGTTGTTCATCGCAAGGCTCCTCGGGTTGGAAGGTGCATGAAGTCTAGACGAACACCGCGGGCATACTTTCTCGCTTAAAACCGCTCATCCAGAATCGCCGGCAAGGTGATGTCCTTGACGAAGCTGGCCGAGGACAAGCTCAGCGTCATGCGCACCACCTGCACCACGTCATGTACAGGGATCAACTGACCTTCACCGCGTTGCGCGGCCACTGCTAGCGGTGTGCCCAACGGGTCTTCGGTATTCAGGTAACCGAGGTTCAGGCAGGTCACGCCCAGGCGCTGATGCCGATAACCTTCACGCAAGGCATCGGCCATCCCGCGCAGCGCAAACTTGGAGGCACCGAAGGCCACCTCCGGGCGGCCACTTTGCGGCAGGCCGGAGGTGGAGCCGGTCAGGATGATCCGTGGGTTGGCGCTATTGAGCAGCACCGGCAGCAGGCGCTTGATCAACAACAAAGTAGAGGTGATGTTGCAGGTGACAATGGCTTCGAGCTGCTCATCACTGTCGGCCAAAAAGTTGTAAGCCGGGTCGAAGGCAAACTCTTCCCAGATACCCAGGTTGTAGATCAGGGTATCCAGCCCGCTCTCGACCACCGAGGCCACGATGGTCTGGGCAGCTTTGGCGGGTTCGGCCAGGTTGGCTTCGACCCAGTGCACCTGCACATCAGCCTTGTGGTTGAGCTGGTCAGGACGGCTGCGCGATACCCCTATCAGCGTATCCCCGGCTTCGCCCAACCCCTCGATCAGGGCCTTGCCCAGGCCTTTGCTGGCGCCAACTACCATGGTTTTCATTACGCGTCTCCTTGACTGAAGGGCGTAGTTATAAGGCAGTTGGTTGGGGCTTTCCAGCGCCGGCATGAAGCTGTGCTTACGCTTGCACCGCTTCCGGGCAGGTACGCGCACGCCGCGCACGCCAGCCCAAACCCAGTACCATCAGCAAGCCCAGGCCCGCCATCAGTGCGCCTGCCAGTGAAATGGCCGGATAGCCCAACCCGGCATTAATCACCGCACCACCCAACGCCGCACCAATCGCATTACCAAAATTGAACGCACCGATGTTCATCGCCGAAGCCAGGTTGGGCGCATCCTTTGCTGCCTCCATCACCCGCATCTGCAACGGCGGCACCAGGGCAAAGCTGGCAGCGCCCCACAGCAGGATCGACAGCGCCGCAGGCAGCGGCCATTGCATGAGCACCGAGAAGGCCAACAGCACGGCAATCAACACCACCAGCGAGATGATCAAGGTGCGGTCCACCGAGCGGTCCGCAGACTTGCCACCCCACACATTGCCCAGGGTGAGCCCGATGCCGAACAGCACCAGCATCCCGGTGACGAAGTTGGTCGAAGCGTGGGTGACGTCTCGCAGAATCGGCGCGATGTAGGTGAATACCGTGAACATCGCACTCGAGCCCACCACGGTCAGCGCCAACGCCGCCAGCACCGGCCCGCGACCCAGCACACGAATTTCCGCCATCAGCCCGCCGCCTTTAGGGGCCGGCGCATTGGGCAAGGCCCACCACAGCGCCGCCATCACCACTGCGCCAAGCCCACTGATGCCCCAGAACGCGGTGCGCCAACCAAAGTTCTCGCCAAACCAGGTCGCCAGGGGCACGCCGCCAATGGTTGCCAGGGTCAGTCCCATGAACATCGCCGCCACAGCCCCCGCGCGTTTTTCGGGCGCCACCAGGCTTGCGGCCACGATCGAGCCAATCCCAAAGAACGCCCCGTGATTGAGCGACGTCACCAGCCTGGCGATCATCAATGTCTGGTAGTTGCTAGCCAATGCCGACAGCAAATTACCCAGGGTAAAAATCGCCATCAGCCCGATCAGCAAATAGCGGCGGGGCACCCTGGCCGTCGCCAGGGTCATGATCGGCGCGCCAATCAACACGCCCATGGCGTAGGCGCTCACCAACAGCCCCGCAGCGGGAATGGAGACATCAAGATCAGCGGCGATACCGGGCAACATGCCCATCGGTGCAAACTCTGTGACCCCGATGCCAAAGGCACCGACGGACAATGCTACAAGGGGTGGATTGATACGCATGGGTGACTCCTCATCTGTGAGCCAAATGCTACAATCCTGCCTTTTGCAGCAGTAGCCCTCGGTTGGGAACTACAGCTTTGCGCAGGAGGCACAAATGGACATCGGCGGGCGTTCGGGAGAGATGGAAGTGTTCACCATGGTCGCCGAGCACGGCAGCTTGTCGGGTGCGGCCAGGGCGTTGGGACTGACCCCCTCGGCCATCAGCCGCATCATCACCCGCACCGAACAGCGCATCGGCACCCGCCTGCTGCTGCGCACCACCCGTGCCATCACCTTCACCGCTGAAGGCGAAGCCTACCTGCGCGGCGCACGGCGCATCCTGGCCGACATGGCCGAAGTCGAAGACGCCATCACCGACCAAGGCACCCCACGCGGACGCCTGCGCGTCAGCGCCGCACTGGCCCACGGCCGCATGACCATCGTCCCCCTGATCGCCGCCTTCAGCGCCCGCTACCCCGCCATCGTCGTCGACCTGATGCTCGGCGACGAAGTCGTGGACATCCTCGGCGGCCAGGCCGACGTTGCCATCCGCTTCGGCCCCCTCGCCGACAGCCCCCTGACTGCACGCCTTATCGGCTCTACCGGGCAGGTTATCGTCGCCTCACCGGACTACCTGGCACGGCATGGCACCCCCGTAACGCCGCAGGATTTACTGCAGCACAACTGCCTGCGCTTCAACTTCCGCCGGGCGGCGCCGGATTGGCCATTTCGGGTGGAGGGGCGGGAGTTTTCGCTGAAAGTAGCGGGGACGATTGAGGGGAACAGCGGCGAGGCATTGGCGCAGTTGGCGAAGCTGGGGGCGGGGGTGGCGAGGATTGGGGCGTTTAGTGTGGTGGAGGAGGTGAGGCGGGGGGAGTTGGTGGCGTTGCTGGAGGAATTTAATCCTGGGGATGTGGAGCCGATTCATGCGGTGTTTGTGGGGGGAGCGGCGATGCCGGCGCGGGTTAGGGCGTTTGTGGATTTTTTGGTGGAGAAGCATGTGGGTTGAGGGGCGGGATTTTTGGGGAGGAGGGGGCTGACCGGCGGATTTCGGCCAATAAATGCCGGTCGTAGCGACACCCTCTGGGACTTAGCCATTTCGTAGCGCGTAAGGGCCAGAACTCAGGTGTGCACTCAGAAACTCCAGGCATACCCTGATCTTCATCGAGCCAGAAGCCCGAATCGTAGTGACTGCGGACACATTCGCCGGCTGGAAATGTTCAGGCAGAATGCGAATGAGTGTCCCATTCCTGATGCTCGGGGCCACATCCCAGGTTGATGCCATGATGATGCCGAAACCATCATGCGCCCACTCTCGAACGACATCACTGTGATTGGACGCCATCGGCCCTGTGACTTTCACCGACTCAAGACCGTTTGGCCCCTCGAGCCGCCATACACCAAAGCTTTGATCCCTCCCACGAAACAACAGGCAATCGTGGCGTTGAAGCTCGCTCACAGAGTTTGGATTACCGCGCTCTTCCAGGTAACTCGGAGCAGCACAGAGAATCCTCTGGCTATCTGCGATTTTGTGAATAATCAGATTTTGCTCGTTAACTTCTCCAACTCGGATGTCGATGTCGAACTGCTCCCCAATGAGATCAGTTCGACGGTCAACCAGCTCAAGCCACACCTCTAATTTTGGGTAGCGTTTACGAAGCAAGGCTAGAACTGGAGCGATGTGAAATCGTCCCATTCGCTGGCTTGTGCTGATACGCAGCGTGCCTCTGGGCTCGACCCGGTCACCCAGTGATGTCTCCAGCATCCCATTGACGTTGTCCATGATCGTCTGCGCCCAAACGAGCATCGTTTCGCCATCTTTGGTGATCGAAACCCGCCTGGTTGTCCGGTTAAAGAGCTTGCAGCTCAGCGTTTCTTCCAACGCCAAAACACGCTTGCTGACATGGGCGGGAGAAATTCCAAGCTCTGTCCCGGCCGCGCTAAAACTTCCACGTTTTGCGATGACTGAGAATAGAAGCAGATCCCTCAGGAAGGGATCATTATTTACTAAGGGAGAATTCTGATTTTCCATATGGCTCAATTATAGCTTTGCGCGTTGATAGTAGCCTTGATCCTAGCAGATCGAATCACGACTTCAGTACGTCGAGATTTAAAACAATAACGCTCGCGAAGATCAAAGCATGTCCAAAATCAGAATTGCGGTAGCGGGTGCCGGCCTCATCGGTCGACGCCATATCGAACTCATCCAAGCGAGTTCTTCTTGCGAACTGTCAGCCGTTATCGATCCGTTCGAACTTGATGGCTCCTACCTAGACTCGCTGGGCGCCTCGCAGTATGAAAATCTTCTGGCTTGTTTCGCCGAGGACAAGCCTGACGGCGTAATTCTCGCCACTCCAAACGCCTTACATGTCGAACAGACTTTGCAATGCATTGAGGCTGGTGTTGCCGCGCTGATAGAGAAGCCGGTGGCGCACAGCGTTGAGGAGGGCAGGCGGTTACTCGCTGTTGCCGATGCAACTGACGCCAAGCTGCTCGTAGGGCATCATCGAGCGCATAGCCCAATTCTTGCCAAGGCGCGAGAGATCATCCGTGACGACATTCTTGGAGACATCGTTGCCGTGCAAGGCAGCGCTCTGTTTTACAAACCAGATGACTATTTCGACGCTGCCATCTGGCGACGCCAGGAAGGCGGTGGCCCTATCTTGATCAATATGATCCATGAGATCGGCAACCTGCGTTCGCTGTGCGGAGAAATTGTTGCTGTTCAAGCAATGCAGTCGAGTGTCGCACGTGGATTTCCTGTCGAAGATACCGTGTGTATCGGCCTGCGCTTTGAGAATGGAGCTCTCGGTTCCTTCTTGCTTTCCGATAGCACCGGATGTGCCCGCAGTTGGGAACAAACATCGCAAGAAAACGCGAGCTATCCGTCCTACGAGGATGAGGATTGCTACGTCATCAGTGGGAAGAACGGCTCACTGTCAGTGCCCACAATGCGCCTCAAATACTACGTGAAGGCCGAAGACAGATCATGGTGGAAGCCCTTCCAAACGGGCCACTGCGCTGTCGACCGCACAGATCCCCTTGAGATCCAGCTTGAGCACTTTTGCAACGTCATACGAGGCACGGAAACGCCTTTGGTCTCCGTGCGCGACGGACTGCGGAATCTGATCATCACTGAGGCTATTTCACAGGCCGCAAAAAGCGGCTCGATCATAGAAATCGACCGTATTTGAGCCCGGCATGGCTTCCAGTCATGCCCTGTTTTGCGTGTACCGGGGGCGGTTTTTGCTGCCCTGCCAGACCTATAAAAACAATATCTGGAGTAGTCAGATGAACACAGCAACAGCGACAGAGCAGCACCGTTCCAAGCAAGCCAAGAAAGCCACCGCGAGTGGTTGGATCGGCTCCGCGTTGGAGTATTACGACTTTTTCATCTATGCCCAAGCGGCAGCACTGATATTTCCACAACTCTTCTTCCCATCAACCGATCCAAAGATTGCCATCGTGGCGGCTATGGCGACTTACGGGGTTGGGTACATTGCTCGCCCTATCGGCGCGTTCTTCTTGGGGCACTGGGGTGATACTCGAGGACGCAAGAACGTACTGCTGCTATGCATGTTCCTGATGGGATTCGCCACCATGGCGGTAGGCCTGCTGCCGACCTACCACCAGATTGGTATATGGGCACCTATCCTGCTAGTAGTTCTGCGACTGGTGCAGGGGTTTGCTGTAGCGGGAGAGATCTCGGGAGCCAGCTCAATGATTCTGGAGCATGCACCCCAAGGACGAAGAGGATACTTCGGCAGCTACACACTTCAAGGGGTACAGGCAGGTCAGGTACTCGCAGCAGCCATTTTCCTGCCTCTGGCCTATTTCATGTCCGATGAAGCCTTCAATAGCTGGGGCTGGCGTATTCCCTTTCTTTTGAGCGCTGTGGTGCTGATCGCTGGCTTTATCATTCGCCGGGAAGTTGAGGAACCGCCAGTATTCGTAGAGCAAACAAAGAAAGATGAGAAGTCTGAATCGCCGGTTATCGGAGCTTTCAAACACAGCTGGAGAGGCATGCTGGTGGTCGTTGGGGTTTCGTTGATGAATGTTATTCCAGTCATTACGACCGTGTTTGGAGCGGCCTATGCGGTGCAACCTGCCTATGGCATCGGTTTCGATAAAAGCGTGTACCTGTGGATCCCGGTCGTTGGCAACATCGTGGCGGTGCTGTGCATCCCTTTCGTGGGCAATCTTTCTGACAAGGTTGGGCGCCGGCCTCTGATCATCGCAAGCGCCTTTGGTTGCGGGCTGATGTCCTTTGCTTATTTATACGCAATCAGCATTCACAGCCTCCCGCTTGCTTTCGGCGCCTCACTGCTGATGTGGGGAATGATCTACCAGGGCTACAACGCGGTGTTCCCATCCTTTTTCCCAGAGCAATTTGAAACACGTTACCGCGTGTCGGGGATGGCAATTTCGCAAAACAGCGGACTGTTCATCACCGCAATGTTACCTGCTCTGTTTGCCCTGATCGCAGGCCCTGGGACTGAAAACATACCCTTGATTGTCGGTGGGATCGCCTGTGTGTGCACGTTGCTAGCTGGTATCGCGGCCTGGTGCGCGCCCGAGACCTCTCGAATTCCTACAGCCGACCTCGGTAACCGCGATGCCCAATCCACAGAAGCCGGCGAATATCATAAGGCACGTCTGGCAGCCATGAGTACCGTAAAGAAATGAAGCGACTCGCGAGGATTAAATGATGAAAACCATCCTGGTTTTGAACGGCCCTAACCTGAACATGTTGGGATTGAGAGAGCCCGAGGTGTATGGGTCGGAAACATTGGCCGACGTTGAGCAGACATGTCGTGAGTACGGCGAAGAACTTGGGCTTGTAATTGAGTTTCAGCAAACCAATCACGAAGGGCAAATGATTGAATGGATTCACCACGCCCGTAGAAGGATTGCGGGGATTGTGATCAATCCAGGAGCATGGACCCATACATCGGCAGCCATCCACGATGCGTTGATTGCAGCCGAGGTACCGGTGATTGAGGTTCACATCTCAAATGTCCACAGGCGTGAAGATTTCAGGCATTTTTCCTACGTGTCACGCGTTGCCAAAGGCGTGCTCGCAGGGTTCGGCACTGATGGGTATCGAATGGCGATACAGCACTATGCAAGCAGCCTGGAACAATCAAACGCCTAACCGAGACGTTTGCTGGCACTGCCTAGAGCCAGAAATTGCGGATTACCACGCTTCGGGTCGATTTCCGCCGTTCACGATCGGCAGTTTTCGACCCATTGCTGCCGGTCACACCCCATGGATGTCGGACAAATAGCCCAAACGCCTGCGCATTCCCAGGCTGATATTTGAGAGGGTAAACTGAGCACCTTTCCATCTGTGGTACCGATATGGACATCAATCTACTGACCGAATCCATGCTTGGTCACTGGCGTGCTCCCTCGGGTGTCTGGCAATGCGAATTCCAGTTCGGCAGCCGATTGATTTACGTCCAGCACCACAATGACGAGCCACCTTATGCCAGGCTCGCCGCTGCGCAACGCGCGGTCAAGGCTACGTGGGATGATTTGCCCCAGGCATTGAGGTTTGCCGAACAGCACTGTAAAGCACAGATGCCCGAACTGATGCGGTTGTACGAAACCCACATGCCGTGGGAATCTCCGTTGTTCGTGTACTCGATCCACTTCGATCTCGACAAACCTTACCCTAGCTATACCATTTCCAAGAACCCTGACTTCGATTGGGATCGCATCCTGATCGACGAAGATGAACTGTGCCAGGATCAAAGTGTTTGCATGGAGCAATATGAGCCAAAGGATGACTTTTGGGTTTACGTCAGGCGCGTGGGGTTTCAGCAATTCGAGCTTAGGGATTAGCTTGGCAATCAACTATGTATAGGGACTCTGGAGAGCGTCCGCTTCTGGCCGATTGCAGCCAATGAGTCAACGCAAGGTTGTATCCGGCACGGATGGACCAAAGCTCATACACCGCCCACTCGCGTTTTCGTTCCAGCCTGCCCGCAAGCGCATCGCCTTGACCTCCTGATCTGTTCCACCTGCTTCATGGCCTTTCCACACACGGTCTCGTCTTTTAAGCTTGCTGAAACGTTTCATCGAGTTTATAAAACGCAAACAACTCCAATAAAGGCCACCGCCATGACCCCGCTAAAACTCCTCGTTGCCCTCAGCGCATTCTCTGCCGCCTCCCACGCCCTGGCCTGGGATTACGTGCTGCTCGATACCGACAAAGCCGCCCAGAACTGGCAGGTCACCAGCCAGCAGCTCGGCATCCAAACCGACAAACCCTTCAGCGTTACCCTGCGCACTTTGCACGGTGGTCGGCAGGAGGGTGTGAGCATTGTTGATATCGATAACGGCACGATGAAGCTCTCAGTGGTGCCGACGCGTGGCATGAACGTGTTGCAGGCGTCGGTTGGTGATGTGCGCATGGGGTGGGATTCGCCGGTCAAGGAAGTGGTAAATCCGTCCTTTATCGAGCTCAATGGCCGTGGTGGTCTGGGTTGGTTGGAAGGGTTCAATGAGCTGGTCACCCGTTGCGGCTACGAGTGGGTTGGGCATCCTGGCATCGACAACGGCGAACTGCTGACCCTGCACGGTCGGGCCGCCAATATTCCTGCGAATAAAGTCACCCTGCATATCGATGAAAAACCGCCGTACGCCATCACCCTGCGTGGCGAGCTGAAAGAGCAGGCGTTCAAGAAGGTCGATTTCTCTGTTGCGACCGAACTGGTCACCGAGCCTGGCAGTGTGGTGTTCGCCCTCAACGACACGCTCACCAACAATGGCGATTATCCGAAGGAATATCAGGCGCTGTATCACAGTAACTTCAGCACCCCATTCCTGGAGCAGGGCGCGCGTTTCGTTGCGCCGGTGAAGCAGGTGTCGCCGTTCAACGACAAGGCCAAGGGCGAACTGGCCGACTGGCAAACCTACCGCGCACCGACCAAGGACTATGACGAAACGGTCTACAACGTGGTGCCGTATGCCGATGCCAAGGGCGATACCTTGACGGTGCTGCATAACAAAGCCGGCAGCCTGGGGGTTTCGGTTGGTTTCAATACGCAGACGCTGCCGGTGTTTTCGCTGTGGAAGAACACTGATACCCAAGGGCAGGGTTATGTCACGGGGTTGGAGCCGGGGACGAGTTTTTCGTACAACCGTCGTTATCAGCGGCCATTGAACCTGGTGCCTACGATCGGGGCGAAGGAACATAAGCAGTTCCGTATCAGCTACAGCTTGTTGGCGGATAAGGCGGCTGTGGAAAGGGCCTTGAAGCAGGTCAGCGAGATTCAGGGTGGGCGGGAGACTGAGGTGCGGCAGACGCCTTTGGTGGATTTGACCAAGGGGTGATGTTGGCTGGAGCTTTTACGCGGGGCCCGGCGTTCTTCATCGACGCCGGAATCGCCTTGCAGTTGTAGGAGCGAGCTTGCTCGCGAAAAAACCACAGGCGCCAGGTTCACTTAGCAAGCCCGCGTTATCGTTGAAGTTCTTCGCGAGCAAGCTCGCTCCTACATTGGGGTTGGTATTGATATTGGGCGGTGTTCAGCGCAGGGCTTTTTTGTCATCGACGGGCATGCATACTGGAATAACCGTATTTCAGGAACATTTCCATGATTCGCAGGGCCTTACCCGCCGACGCAAAAGCCATTGCTCAGGTGCATATCAGCAGTTGGCAAGACGCCTACCGTGACTTGATGCCCGCCCAGTTCTTGAGCGGGTTGCAAGCAACCCTGGCTAGGCGCGAAGCCCATTGGGTTCGTTCGCTAGCCTCGGGTGAGTCGACGGTATGGGTTGCCGAGGTGGGCCAGCAGGTGGTTGGCTGGATAGCTGTGGGCGCCAGCCGTGATGAAGACGCTGTGCAGACTAATGCAGGTGAGGTCATGGCCCTCTACGTGCTCGCCGAGCATTGGCAAACCGGCGTTGGGCTGGCCTTGTGGAAAGCCGGCTTGCAGGATCTATTGGCGCAAGGCTATGAGCGTTTAACGCTGTGGGTCTTGGCCGGTAATGAACGGGCTATTCGATTTTATCGCCGGGCGGGGTGTGTGGAGGAGGCCGGGACTGAGCGCCATCTTGAGAGGGGCGGTGTTGCGCTGGTGGAGGTGAGGTATGACTTGCCGTTGAGATAGCGTAGGTATCTACGCAACTTTGCAGACCGTAGCAGCCGACGGTAACCACGATGCGAAGCGAGTCGCTCTTGATCTGCTTTTGATCTTGATCTCAGGCGCCCCGTTAAACCACGCTGGCCGGAATTCGACAGGGATTTGGGGGGTAAACCGGCAGGGATGCCGGTTTAGCCGCCCCGCGCCATGGATGGCGCGTGGCGGCGGCCCCCCAAATCACTGGCGGATTACGGGCACACCGAGCCTAGGCGAGGTGCCGAGTGGTGGGGCAAGAGCGTTTTGCTTACTTTTGCGCTGTTCAAAAGTGAGCCGCCGTCAGGGCGGAACCCTAAGTGGCCGTTACCGCAGCAATGGATATGCACACAATCCAACGGTGTTGACTGCCAGGCCGCCATCGCAGGCAAGCCAGCTCCCACAGTTGGATCGCGGGGCACAGTGTGATCGGCGTCGGCTGCCCGGGGCACTCCCACCTCACTCATGCCCTGCGCGCAGTCAACAACACCGCCGCCGCCGCTGACAACAACCCCGCGCAGCAGCGATTGAACAGGCGCTTGCCCTTGGGCTCGGCAAACCAGCGGCGCATATGCAGGCCCATATAGGCATAGGCGCTGATGGCGACCCATTCCAAAGCCAGGAACATCACACCCAGCAGGGCAAATTGCGCAGTGACGGGTTGGCCAGGCACCACGAATTGCGGCAGGAAGGCGGTGAAGATCAGGATCGCTTTGGGGTTGCCCGCCGCCACCAGAAACTCCTGCCGTGCCAAGGCCCAAAGGCCCACCTTGCTCGTCGCGGTTTCTACCTGCTGCTGCGGGTCTGCGCGCCATAGCTGATACGCCAGGTAAAACAGGTACGCCGCGCCGAGAATCTTGATCCCGTAGAACAACAGCTCCGAAGTTTGCAGCACCACCGCCAACCCCGCGGAAGCGAGGGCGATCATGCCGGCGAAGGCCAGCAGGCGGCCGAGACCGGCGAGGCAGGAGGTGCGGTAACCGTAGCGGGTAGCGTTACTCACCGACAGCAGGTTATTGGGGCCGGGGGCCATGTTCAGGGCGAAGCAGGCGGGGAGGAAGAGGGCGAGGGTGGCGAGGTCCATGGCGGCTCCGGGTTGGCAGGTCGGGGAGTCTTGAGGATAAACGGATGAAGCGCGGTTTAACACTCCGTGGCCGGGCTTCTGGCCCCGCGAGCGCTTCAGGTGTCCGGATTGGATGAACGCTTGGCCTCAGGGGTTGCGGCAAATAACCGATCGGCGATTTGCCGGCCCCGTTCCAAGCCTTCCTGCGTCAGCCAAATGGACTTGTTTTTGTTCACCGGATTACTGATAAAACCTTGCTCGTGAAGCCGGTTCATTATTTGAAAGTCGTGGCCTTTCCATGAGTTGCCGTTATCAAAGCTGAAGGTGGTCAGCAGGGCAAGTACGGTTTCCTCAATCCGTTTTTCGTCGTATTCCATAATGGGTACTCCGCTTGAATTCCACAGACCCTACCTAGCTTAGCGCAACATTTCGCTTGAAGCGTTATGATGCCAATCCCGGTTTTGATCATGGACGAAAAAATCTTGGCGACTCACTCTGTCAGTCACACGTTGGGTGCACCGTCTGAACTCAATTATTACGATTGCAGGTCGGTGCCATTGTCGACTGAGATCAGCGCGCTGGATGCCTGGAACATCATGACCGCCGAAACGGGACCGCTGTTAAAATTGGCCTTTCGGATCAGAGATGGGATTTCTTCAAGGTTTGGCGTAAAGCGCATCGGCGGGTTCTCCGGCAATCGGTGCGTGACGGTGCAAGCGGGTGAGCGGCTTGATTTTTTCCTGGTGGAGGACTGCGCGCCGGATAGGCTGGTGCTGACCGAGCGTGACCGGCACCTGGATGTGATGATTTGCCTTTCACTTGCTGATCGTGTGCTTACGATCACTTCATCGGTGATCACCCACAACACCTTTGGGCGCCTCTACATGCTGCCGGTGGGGCCGGCGCACAAGCTGATCGTCAATCGGCTAATGACCCGCTTGCAGCGCAAGCTGCAACAGCTTTGAATCTAGAAAAGACTCCCTCAACACAATTTATTCTCCGTCGGAGCTGTCGCGCTTCAACGATACAGCTAAAGCGCTGGATCACAGCGCAACGCTCCACACCGCCAGTTCATACCCATCTGGATCGGTGAAGTGAAACCTGCGGCCTCCTGGAAACGAAAACGTCTGGCGCGTAATCACCGCGCCCAGCTGTTGAAGCCGCTGCTGCACACTGTCCAAATCATCTGCATACAAGATAACCAAGGGGCCGCCCGGTCGCACAGGCTCGCCGGTGGTGAAACCGCCCGTGAGCCGGCCATCGCTGAACTCGCTGTAGGTGGGGCCGTAGTCGACGAACGTCCAGCCGAATGCGGCGCCGTAGAAAGCTTTGCTGCGGGCAATGTCGCTTACGTTGAATTCGATATTGTCGATCTGTCTGTCTTTACCGGCTGTGCTCATGGTTGCCTCCGTGGCTCGTGGTTCAGGCCACGAGTGTAGCGTATCCGGGCCTGCCCATTTCCCACACGCTCAAGGATGAAACCTGCGCCCCAACGCATCCAGCCGCACCGCGATCGGTGGCAGGCGTTCGCTGCTGCGGGCGAGTGTCTCGACGTCGTCGGCGGTGTTCTGGGCGATGCTTTGCACCGATTGCAAGCGCTCGACGATCTCCAGGTTGGCCGAGGTCTGTTCGCGGGTGGTGGTGACAATGTGGCCGTTGAGTTGGTCGATATGCGCGATGTCCTCGCCCACCGCCCGTAGCATGTCCACGGCCTCTTGGCTGTCGGCCACGCAGCGCTCTACGCCTTCGCGGCTGGCGTGCATGGCTTCGACGGCTTGGCGGCTGCCGTGTTGCAGGCCCTCGATGATGCCCTTGATTTCCTGGGTGGAGAGGGCGGTGCGCTGGGCCAGGCTGCGCACTTCATCGGCCACCACGGCAAAGCCACGGCCTTGCTCGCCGGCGCGGGCGGCCTCGATGGCGGCGTTGAGGGCCAGCAGGTTGGTCTGGTTGGCGATGCTGCTGATCACTTCCAGCACCGAGCCGATTTGCTCTGCCTGCACCGCCAGGGATTCTACGGTCGACTCCGTGCCGTTGATGCGCGAAGCCAATTGGCTGATTTCATGCTGGGCGCGGCCGACGCTTTCCTGGCCGCGCACAATCTGCTGGCTGGCCTGGCCTGCGTGTTCCACTGCCTGTTCGACCTGCACCGTAATGTGGCCCATGGCGTCTTCCATGCGCTGCATCGAGCCGGTCATTTCGCCGATCTGTGCCAGTTGATGCCGGGCGCCTTTTTCCAGGGTGCCGCTGGCGCTGGCCAGTTCCTGGCCGAGCTGGCCCAGGCCATGGGAGTCACGGGCGACGCCGTCGATCAGGTGGGTGAGTTGCTGCAGGAAGTGGTCGAAACGCTTGGCGAGGGACACGTGGGCCTTGCCTTCACCGTGGGCGGTTTCCACGGTGAACTGCGAGGTGACGGCGAGCATCTTCTCCAGCATTTCCTGGCTCTCCACCGCTTCGGCCTGGCTGTGGACGGCGAGGTAGAGCAGGGCGACGGTCTCCATCACCACATAAAAGGCGTGGACGAAGACCATCGTCCAGCCGCCGTGATGCTCCATCACAAACACCGGGAAGCCCTGATGCTGCAAGGCATGGAACACCACGTGATGCACCGCGATGGTCAGCGCCGCCACCAGGATCGGCAGCCAGTCACGGTAGAAGGTCAGCACCGCCAACAGCGCGAAAATGCCGAAGTGGGATTCGATCACCCCGTGCGCCTGGTTGATGTGTAACGCCGCCATCACCATCAAGCCGGCGCCCAGTGCACAGCGCATCACGCGGGTGCCGCCGATGACGCGGTACAGCGCCGTGAGCACCACGCCGGTGCCTCCCCCGACGATCACGGCCTGCATGAGGGTGTCGTGCCAGAACGCCAGGCCGAGGGAGAACAGGAACATCAGCCAGATCAATGCCAGCATGATGCGGTCGGCCTTGCGATAGTGCTCTAGAAAACGGACGGGCATTCACTCTTACTCCATGAGAGGGGGCGTCGAGGTCAAGCAAGCACGCGGTGTGCCACACAGGCGCGCCGCTGTGGAGTCAAGCAGATGTTCAGGATTGTCGCCGGTTACCCACGCGTTATCGGCACGCGGGTGCGGGACTTTAAGAACGGCTGCCCGAGCGGGCAGCCGAGGTTGCCGTGAGCCTCAGAAGCTGTACTTTGCGGTCAGCATCATGTTGCGGGGGCTGCCATAGGAGTCGCCGCCATAAGTCACTGAGTTGGAGATGGACTGGTAGTAGTGGCGATCAAAGATGTTGTTGGCGTTGAGCTGCAGGTCCAGGTGCTGATTGACCCGATAGCCCGCCATCAAGTCGGTGACGGCGTAGCCGCCTTGCTGGAGCCGATAGTTGCTGCCGTCCGCGAGCTTGATGTCGTTGTACATGCGGCTCTGCCAGGAGATATTGCCGCCGACTCGGAGTTTTTCCAGCGGGCCCTGGAAGTTGTAGCGTGTGGTCACTTTGAACAGATGTTCCGGGATGTCGGTATCGAACTGCTTGTTGACCTTCTGCGGGTTGGCGTCGTCCTTGATGGTGTGGGTGCGCGCATAGGTATAGCCGCCGCCGACCTGCCAATTTTCGGTCAAGGCGCCTTGCAGTTCGAAGTCGATACCCTGGCTGCGGATTTCGCCCGAGGCTTCGGCACAGGACGCCTGCGGGCAGTTGGGCACCACCACCGGCACGGCGCGGTTTTCCTGGTCGATGCGGAACAGCGCCACGCTGGCATTGAGCGTGCCACCAAAATATTCGCCTTTAACCCCAACCTCATAGTTTTTACCGACGATGGGCTTGAGTGGGCTGCCGGCTGTGCT
This sequence comes from Pseudomonas salmasensis, assembly GCF_014268375.2. Taxonomy (NCBI): domain Bacteria; kingdom Pseudomonadati; phylum Pseudomonadota; class Gammaproteobacteria; order Pseudomonadales; family Pseudomonadaceae; genus Pseudomonas; species Pseudomonas salmasensis. The sequence continues at coordinate 619,540 of NZ_CP077083.1, read as the reverse complement.
CTTTTCTTTTTGCGGCGTGAAGATGTCGCTGTAGCTCACGTAGACCGAATGCTGGTCGTCCAGGTCGTAGATCAGGCCGGCGTAGCGGGTGAGGTTGCGGGTGACTTTGTAGTCGCCGGCGGCATCACGGTTGTCGTAGTCGTACCAGTCCAGGCGAGCGCCGAGGATCAGCTTCAGCGGGTCGGCCAGGCTCAGGCGACTGGTCAGGTAAAAACCGTCCTGGGTGGTGACTTCGCGCACATTGTTGGTGCGGGTGAAGTTCGGTTTGCCGGCGTTGATCGGCCAGTTGAGGTCGTACGGGCTGTAGTTGTGGGTGGTCATGTCGTAGATGCGCTTGCTGGCGCCCACCACCAGTTCATGGGTACGGCCGAACGCCTCGAACGGGCCGCTGGCGAAGGCGTCGAGCCCGGCCTGGTTTTCATCGTAGCTGGCTTGGTACACCGTGCGGGCCAAGGTGCTTTTGGTCCAACGCGATTGGTAGGAGCCGGAGAACAAGGCGTTCTGTTCGGCATAGTTGGCGTTGACCTGCAGGCTCCAGTCGTTGGCCAGGCGCTGGCGCAGCTCGGCGAACAGGGTGTTGATTTCCTGGTCCTTGTTTTCCCAGTCGGTGCCTGGGTTGTAAGAGCGCGACAGGCCTAGGTGGCGGCCATCCAGGCCGACCATCGAAGCGCCCCAGAAGTAGTTGGTCTTGTCCTTCTGGTTCGAGTAACCGAGGGTCAGGGTTGTGTCTTCGCCCAGGTCGGCTTCGGTGACGGCATAGAACAGGCCGTGATCCTGCTCAGCCTTTTCGATAAAGCTGTTGGCATCCCGGTAAGAGGTGACGACGCGACCGCGCCAGGTGCCGCTGTCATTGAGTGGGCTGGAGGCGTCGAGCTCGCCTCGGTAGTCGTCCCAGCTGCCGACGGCGCCGGTGAGCGTGACTTTCTGCTCGTCCAGTGGCCGCTTGCGGATCAGGTTGATGGCGGCCGACGGGTTGCCCGCGCCGGTCACCAGGCCGGTAGCGCCGCGCACCACTTCGACGCGGTCGAACATTGCCAGGTTCGGCTGGGCGCCTACCGAGGCACCGTTGTAGCCGCTGGGTATACCGTCATACATGAGGTTGTCGATGTCGAAACCGCGTGCGGTAAAGCCTTGTCGCCCAGGGCCGTTGGAGTAATTGAGGAACAGCCCCGGCGTGGCGTTGACCACGTCGTTGATGCTGGTCATGGCCTGGTCATCCATGCGCTGGCGCGTGATCACGGTGACGGCCTGCGGGGTTTCGCGCAGGGTCAGCGGCAGTTTGGTTGCGGTCTTCATCGAGCCGGTGGTGTACGACTCGCTGCCTTCGGTGGTTGCGCCAAGCTGTTGGCCGGAGACCTGGGTGGCGCCCAGCTCAATGGTGGCTGGTGCTTGGGCGTCGGCGGCCATGGCCGCATTGGAGGTTGCTAGAGCGATAGTGATCGCCATCAGGCTGGGTGTAAAAACGTTAGCGGCGCGTTGTTGCACAGACATGAAAGTAGGGCTCCCCAAGCGCCGTCCGTGGCGAATAATAAATCTGTTGATAATTATTCGCATCAGTTTGGCAGATTGAGTCTGTAGGGAAAAGCCCGAACTCTGTAGGAGCGAGCTAGCTCGCGAAAGACTCACAGGCGCCGCGTTTATTCAGCAAGCACGCATTATCGTTGAGGTTTTTCGCGAGCAAGCTCGCTCCTACAGGGGGGTGTTCAGGTGAACAGGATTTCGTAGGGCTCGCGCATGCGTTCCAGCAATATTTGCGCGAGCATCGGCGGTAAGCCGATCTGCGGGTCGCCCACCAACTGGCTGGCGTAGGCGTGGGCGGCGTGCAGCTTGCGTGCGACGGTCCAGGCGTCCAGGCGGACCTTGCGTGCACGTTGCCAGGGCATTACCGCGCTTTCCCGGGCTGGCCAATGCCAGGCCCAGATCGGCAGTTCATACAGTTGTGCACCTACCAGGCTGCACGCCTTGGCAGTCGCGCGACCGACGGCGTCATGGTCGTCATTGCCGTCATTGCGCCAGGTGGTAAACACCACGTCGCCGGGTTGCAGGTAGCGCGCGATGAATTGGCTCATGGGCTGTTCACGGGCGGCCAGGGCGTCATCACAAAACCCGCCACGAATCCATTTCAGGCTGTGCAAGGGCATGCCCAATCGGCGCAGGGCCTCGGCGCTTTCCTGGGGGCGCACCACGCTTAGGCGGCTGGCCGGCCATACCTGAGAGCCCGGATGGCTGGCGCTGCCATCGGTGATGGAGATCAATTGCAGTGGATGCTCCTGGGTGCTGAGCAGTTGCAGCAAACCGCCGCACGCCAGCACTTCATCGCCCGGGTGCGGGGCGATCACCACCACGCGAGCGCCGGGCGGTACCAGGGTATTCAGGGAGATGATGGGGGTTTGCGCCAACTGCGGCGCACTGTTCCAGATTTGCGCGGGGCCGCGACGGCCTTCGCTTAAGGAGGCAGGCTTCATGGGGTGTCACATCCTTGTCGGTTGATACCGGGTCGTGCTCCGTTGACGGGACGACGCTCTTGTCTTCACCGCAGGCTCCGCTGGGGTGAGTGCGTGGCATGCCACTATCGGAATGCTGTGCGAGGCGTTAGGAGCATAGACAGGCCTGGGTATCTGCACAACTTTGGATGCGATGCCGCATGACAGTCGACTATTATCCTGCTGTCCCACGCTCCCACAGGGACTGTGCCAGGCGTTGATTTTGTGGGTAATACATGACCAGTGTGGGAGCTGGCTTGCCTGCGATGACGGCGCCCCAGCCGCCTGCTGTTAAAGGCGTTTTCGTTTTCACCCAGCCTGCATCAAACTTTTCAAATAGTCCCCAAACCCACCCTCAGCCCGGCAGTCCAAGCGTGCGCTGGTCACCACTTGCGGTGCATGGCTCCAGGCAATAGAAGCACCGCAACGCTCCAGGTCGCGCACCAGTTGTACATCCTCGTGGCATTGCAGCGGTTCAAACCCTCCGGCTTCTACATAGGCGCGGGCGCTCACGCCCAGGTTGGCACCGTGGATATGCCGATGCCCATCGCGAGCTTGGTAGGCCTGCTGATAGCGGATCTGTGCAGCCGGGTCGAAGCGTTCGTTCCAGGCGTCCACGGTGACGGTGCCGCACACCGCGTCGCAACCTTGAGCCAGTTGGGCCACCAGCCAGTCAGGGGCAACACGGCTGTCGGCGTCGGTACAGGAAATCCACCGTGCGCCTTGCTCCAGCAAGTACCTCGCACCCACGCCACGCGCGTGGCCGACATTGCGAGCCTGCACGTGCAGACAGTGCACGTGGTGGGCCTGGGCAATCGCTGCACTGGCGTCGCTGCAACTGTCGAGCACCACCAGGATCTGCACCGCTTCACCCAGCAAGCCAGGATGGTCGGCGGCGATTCGCGCCGCCCTCAGGCAATCATCGAGCAAGGCTTCTTCGTTATGTGCCGGGATCAGAATACCGATCATCGTAAACCCTCGTGGCGAGCGACCGAGGTGCCGTCGAGGCTCCACAGGTCGAGCAGGAAATCCGCGTCCTGGTACTGCACCAGCGGTGCTATACCCAGACGCTGTTGCAGCACGGCGTGCACCTGTTCGGCGGTTTGTGGGCAGCCGTCAATGGGCGCTCGCCAATGGCAGGCCAGCAGTTGACCATCAGCGCTCAAGGCGGCGAGGGCGCGGTCGATCAGGCGATTAAAATCCTCTGCATCAAGGTAGTAACAAAGCTCACTCAATACGATCAGTTCGAACTGCCCACTGGGCCATTGTTCCGGCAGGCAACGCTGCTCCACGCGAGCGTGAGGAAAACACTCCAGCCGCGCCTGTGCCAGGCGCACCGCAGCGCTGGCGGTGTCGCAACACAGCAGGCGGTCGCAACGTGGCGCCAGCTCGGCACTCAGTTCGCCATTGGCACAGCCGGGCTCGAATATCGACGCATAGCGCGGCCGCGTCAGCACGGCCAAGGTCAGGGCGCGCTTGCGTTGTTCGTACCAGCGTTGGCGAAAAGCCCAGGGGTCGTCATTGCCGGCGAACAACTGGTCAAAGTAGGGGGTTGCCACACTCATACGAACACCACTTCAAAAGGTTGCAGCAAGCGCTCCACCACATAGGGCGCCAGCACAGGAGGCAGGCCGATTTGCGGGTCGCCCTCCAATTGGCTGGCAAAGGCGTGGATCGCATGGCGTTTGCGCGCCACTTGCTCGGCGGTGAGCGGGATCTTGCGCGCACGATGCCAGGGCACCTTGTGGTCTTCGGCAGTGGCCCAGTGCCAGGTCCATACCGGCAGTTCACACAACACTGCGCCGACGGCCTTGGCTGCCTTGGCGCTGGCGCGGCCCACGGCTTCATGGTCGCAATGGCCATCCTCGCACCACGTGGCAAACACCACGTCGTTGGGCTTGAGATGGCGCTGGATAAATTCGCTAAGCTGGGTTTCACGCTCGGCTACGTGGCTGTCGGCAAACCCGCCGCGCAGCCATTTCAAACTGTGCAGCGGCAGGCCAAGGCGGTGCAAGGCCTGGGCCGACTCCTGCGGGCGTACCACGCTCAGGCGCTCCACCGGCCAGCGTCGGGAGCCCGGATGGCTGGCGCTGCCATCGGTGACGGAGATCAACTGGATGGGGCGATCCAGCGCAGCCAACCCTTGCAGCAAGCCGCCGCTGCCCAGCACTTCATCATCCGGGTGCGGGGCGACGATCACCGCTCGATGCCCTGGCGGCACTAACTGCGCCACGCTGATGTGGGGCAACTCGGCCAGCCGTTCAGAGTTTTGCCAGTGGCTTAACGGGGTGCCCTGGCCAACAATCGGATTGGGCTTCATAGCGCCCATCTCCCTGTAGGCTCGCCGGCGACCTGTTCGCCCAGGGCGGCCAAGTCGCGTTCGGCGTGGCTTTGCCGCACATACACCGGCAAATCCGCCATTAACTGGGCAAAGTGCGGGTCCTTGCAATACGGCCCGGCGCCGACCGCACGGCCCACATGCTGGATCACTTGCTCGACCGTGTCCTCGATACACGCGCGCGTCTGTTGCGCCAGTTGCCGCGCATCGGCGCGAGGCTCGCGGTCGATCTGCGCGGCGCTGGCGCGTAACACGCAGGCGGCGCTGTTCAGGGCGCTGTCGACCGCGCCAAGGTGTGCCAGTGCATGGGGCTCTCCTCGTTCGGCACACTGGGCGCGCAGCACTTCACCCAGGCGTTGCGCGGCGCCGTACCAGCACGCGGCGATGCCGATCCCACCGTGCCAGAAGCCTGGGCGGGACAGATAGTCACCCGGGCCTCCCACGGGGATTCCCCTGGCGGCGCTGAACAGGATGTCGACACTACCGGTCGCCGCCATGCCCACCGCCTTCCAGCCCTCATCTGTCACCGTGATGCCAGGCTGATCCATTGCCACGGCCACCAACTGCTGGCGGTCCTCTTCGTCCCAGGCCGTCAGCAAGCCGTGGCTGACCACCGCCGCACCGGAACACCAGGCCTTGCGCCCCTCGACGAGCAATTGCTGCCCGTCGCGACGCACGCGCACCTTGGCGGTCGGCGGCTCGGCCGCCCACATGCCCCAGGTGCTGCCCAGCGGCGGCAAGGGGCTGTTGAGTTCGGCAATGATCGCCAGCGCATCGGTATGGCCTTCGAACAACTTGCACAGGCGCAGGTCATGCCCGGCCACCTGGGCCAATTGGCTCAGGCGGGCGAGGGTCTGGCCGCTGCCCGGCAGCGGCAGTTGATCAAGGCCTTCCTCTTGAAGAGCCCTCAGCGCATTCCCCAGGGCTTGCGTGTCGGCGTAGCCCCGGTAGCCCTGAAGGAAACCGTGCAACGCCATCTCACACCTCGCCTTCGTGCTGCAGTTCAAACAGCAACAGTGAGCGGCCGGTGACCGCGTACTCATGTTCGAAATCAAAGCGCTCCTGGCCACGCACAGCCGGGTCGTTGGTGTCGAGCAGGCAGGTCCAGAACTCACCCTCCGGCACCGGTGGCAGGCGGAAATTGACCAGGTCGTGATGGGCGTTGACCACCAGCAGCAAGGTGGCGTCGGCCCCGGCGCGGCGAATCCCGGTTTCCTGGGCGCGGCCATCCATCAGCATGCCCAGGCAACGGCCCTGGCTGTCTTCCCACTGCTCGGTGGTCATCTCGTTGCCATCCGGAGCCAGCCAGGTGACGTCTTTCACGCCGATGTCTTCGTTGTAGTCGCCCACCAGGAAGCGCCCGCGCCGCAGGATCGGGTACGCCAGGCGCAACTTGATCAGACGCTTGACGAACTTGAGCAGGGCCTTGCCGTCATCGTCCAGGTCCCAGTTGACCCAGCCGATTTCGCTGTCCTGGCAATAGGCGTTGTTGTTGCCGTGCTGAGTGCGAGCGAACTCGTCCCCGGCGACGATCATCGGCGTGCCCTGGGCCAGCAACAGGGTGGCGAAGAAGTTGCGCATCTGGCGCAGGCGCAGCGCGTTGATCTCCGGGTCGTCGGTAGGGCCTTCGACACCGTGGTTCCAGGACAGGTTGTTATTGCTGCCGTCCTGGTTGTTTTCGTCGTTGGCCTCGTTGTGTTTGTCGTTGTACGACACCAGGTCGTGCAAGGTGAAGCCGTCGTGGGCTGTGATGAAGTTCACCGAGCTGTACGGCCTGCGACCGCGGTGGTTGAACATTTCGCCCGAGGCGGTCATGCGCCCGGCGAAGTCTGCGAGTTGGCCGTCGTCGCCTTTCCAGAACGCACGCACGGTGTCGCGGAAGCGGTCGTTCCATTCCACCCAGCCCGGTGGGAAGTTGCCCACCTGGTAGCCACCGGGGCCGCAGTCCCAGGGCTCGGCGATGAGTTTTAACTGGCGCAGGATCGGGTCCTGGCGGCAAGCCACGAGGAAACTGTGGCGCTCATCGAACCCATCGCGGTAGCGCCCGAGGATGGTCGCCAGGTCGAAGCGGAAGCCGTCCACGTGCATCTCGGTGGCCCAGTAACGCAGGGAGTCGGTGACCATTTGCAGCACGCACGGATGGCTCAGATCCAGGGTGTTGCCGGTGCCGGAATCGTTGATGTAGAAGCGCTTGTCGTCGGGCATCAGCCGGTAGTAGGAGGCGTTGTCGATACCGCGCATGGACAGGGTCGGGCCGCGTTCGTTGCCTTCGGCGGTGTGGTTGTAGACCACGTCCAGAATCACTTCCAGCTTCTGCTCGTGCAGGTGCGCGACCATCTCTTTGAATTCGGCGATCTTGCCGCTGGCCAGGTAGCGCGGGTCGGGGGCGAAGAACGCGATGCTGTTATAGCCCCAGTAGTTGGTCATGCCTTTTTCCAGCAGATGCTGGTCGTTGACGAAGGCGTGCACGGGCAGCAGCTCGACCGAGGAAATGCCCAACTGACGGATGTGCTTGAGTACGTCATCTTCCATCAAGCCAGCGCAGGTGCCACGTACTGACTCGCCGACCGAAGGATGGCGCATGCTGATGCCGCGCAGGTGGGTTTCGTAGATGATCGTGCGGTCCCACGGCACCCGTACCGGTTGGTCGTTGCCCCAGGTGTGCGCCGGGTCGATGACCTTGCACTTGGGCACGAAGGGCGCACTGTCGCGTTCATCGAAACTGAGGTCGTCGTCCGGGTGGCCGATGGTGTAACCAAACAGCGCTTCGGACCATTTGAGTTCGCCCACCAGTTGCTTGGCGTAGGGGTCGATCAGCAGCTTGTTGTGGTTGAAACGGTGACCATTGGCCGGGTCATACGGGCCGTATACGCGGTAGCCATAGATCAGCCCAGGGTGAGCATCGGGCAGGTAGCCATGAAAGATTTCGTCGGTGTATTCGGGCAGTTCGATGCGCTCCAGCTCAACCTCGCCGGTATCGTCGAACAGGCACAGTTCCACTTTGGTGGCGTTGGCGGAAAACAGCGCAAAGTTCACACCCAGGCCATCCCAGGTGGCGCCAAGGGGGAAGGGCAAACCTTCACGGATCCGCGACGGCTCATTAACCGGCGTCGCTGTGGTGTTGTCGGGTTTGCTCATCGAGTTGCTCCTGCAAGGGGTCTTTTTTCGGGCCGAACGCCGCCGTACTGACGGTGCTTCAGCGCATGGCATGGACGGAGAAGGGCCTGCAGCGCGCATTGCGTGCTGCAGGCCCGAGAAATCATGGGGCGGGCGGTTTGGGCTTCTTCGGGGCGGCGGGTTTCTTTGCCGCAGGCTTGGCGGCGGCAGGCGCAGCCGGCTTGGGCTTGGCCGCAGCCTTGGGCGCGGTTTTCGGTTTGGCGGCCGGTTTGGGCTTGCTTGGCGTCAGCGCCTCGGCTTCGGCCAGCTTGCGCGCCATCTCCCAGTGACGATCATGGGCGCCATCGGGCTTGCCCTCAGACTCCCAGATCTGATGCGCCAGTTCGCGAATGCGTTTGTCTTCTTTACTCATCACAAACTCCTCACAGAAAATTTTCAGCTTTCTTGATTATCAGGATTGATAAAGACATTGACCGGGAGATCCCCCAGGGCAGCGCTGATCAACAGCTCCTTGTTGGGTGTGACTACGCCCGTTTGAAAAAGTCCCTTCCAGTTTTGCGTAGGAGCGGCGAACGGTAATTTCACCCGCGTATCGCCCCAAACCTGCGCATTGATCTGGGGAAACATCCCGTTTTCAAGCAGCAGATAAGTCCAGCGCGGCACCACCACCAGCAACTGCTTGCCCTGATGTTCACGGTAGAACGCAACCACGCGCTCCGCGTGCTGGCCCAGCACTTCCAGCGGTGTGTAGCTGCCATGGCGCAGCAGCTCGGGGCAGGCTTTGCGCAGGCGCAGTACCTGGGCGATCACTGCCTGTTTGATACGCCCGTCACGCCAGTTGAACAACAGTTCGCCGATGTCCGGTGGTGCCTGCAATGCACGTTGGCGTGCAGCGAAATCCACCGGGCGACGGTTGTCCGGGTCTACCAGGCTGAAGTCCCAGAACTCATCGCCCTGGTAAATATCCGGCACACCCGGCACGGTCAGATGAAGCAAGGTTTGCGCCAGCCCGTTCAGGGCGCCAGCGGGGGCGATGGCTTGGGCCGCGCTGTCCAGCGCACTGCGCAGCGGCGCACCGGCCTCGCTGAGCAGCAGGCGCTTGAGGAACCCTTCCACTGCCTGTTCATAGGCGTCGTTGGGCGCGCTCCAACTGCTCTGCAGCTTGGCCTCGCGCAGGGCTTTTTGCTGCCACTGCCAGAGGCGTTGCTGGTACGCCTCCAGATCGGGGTTGGGCTCCAGCGGCCAACTGCCCAGCAGCACCTGATAGAGAATCAACTCATCACCTGCCGAGGGGCTGTCGGCGCTCTCGCGCAGGGGCTCGGCCAGACGACGCCAGTGCTCGACCTGTTCGGCATACCAGGGGGCGCACTCGCTGAGCACCGCCAGGCGCGCGCGGGTGTCTTCGCCGCGTTTGTGGTCATGGGTGGCGGTGGCCAGCAGGTTGCCAGGGAAGGTCTTCAGGCGTTGTTGATTGGCCGCATGGAAGTCTGTAAGCGGCGCACTGAATTGCTCGGTGCTGAAACCCACGTCGTTGCGCGACAGTAGCACCGCCGAACGGTAGAACGCGGTGTCTTCCACAGCCTTGGCGGCGGCGGGCGAGGTCAGTTGCTGGAAGCGCACGCAGGCATGCTTGAGCATCTTGCGCTCGCGGCCCACCGGGCGATTGCGCCAGGGTTGGCCGCCGAGCCATTGCTCCAGGTGGTCGAGCACCGGCCAGTCGCCTTCGTTGAGGGTGCTGCGCGCACCCTCCATGGCCTGCTGGAACACCTTGTCATCGTCCGCACTGCGGCCCTTGGCGCTGATATAGGTGCGGTACACCGGGAAATGCACAATCAGTTCCTGCAACGCACGGCGGATGGCGCCCAGGGTCAGGTCGCGGGTCATCACGTCATCGCGGGCCACTTGCAGCAGGGCCTGGGCCACGCTTTCGAAGTCGCCGCCCAACGAGCCATTGAGGATCTGCTGGCGCGCCAGCCGCGCTTCTTGGCTGAAGGCTGAGGGCCGTTCGCTGTAGCGCGTCCACATCTGGGCCAGCGGCGCAAACCCCTCGGGGTGGTGTTGCAGCAATGACAACTGGTTCATGAACTCATAGCCAGTGGTGCCGTCCACCTGCCAGTCTTCACGCAGGGTTTCGCCTTCGCCGAGGATCTTTTCGACAAAGATCGGCAGGTGACGCTGGGGTGACAGCGCATCCACCCGCCGACGCAATTTGCGGCAATAGCCACGCGGGTCGGCCAGGCCGTCGATATGGTCGATGCGCAGCCCGTCGACCAGCCCTGCGCTGATCAGATCGAAAATCTTGCCATGGGTGGCTTCGAACACCGCTGTACGTTCGACCCGCAGGCCGCCCAGCTCATTGACGTCGAAGAAGCGCCGCCAGTTGATGTCGTCCGCGGCGGTGCGCCAACTGGCCAGGCGATAGGTCTGTTGTTCAAGCAGATGATGCAGGCGCTCGAAGCCCTCGGGCTGGCGACTGTCGAATGCGGCCAGGCGGTGTTCAATAGTTGGTAGCAGCTCGCTGGCGCGTTCGGCCAAGGCTTGTTTGAGCGTGGTGGCTTCGGCGTAGGCGTCGTGCTGATAGGCGAGGGCGGCGAAACGTTCGGCCAGCGGTTTGAGTGACTCATCGTTGCCCAGGACCAGGCCGTAGTCCCTGGGGCAGATCGGAAAACGGTGTTCGTAATGCTCGACGTAGAAACTCCCCTGGGCGGCATCGAACTTGAGCGGCAAAGTACCGTTCTGCAAGGCTTCGCCGTAATCGCTGCCGAGGAAGGGCATCAGCAACTGGCCCTTGAGCAGCGGGTCGGGGGAGTGCCACTGGATGTCGAAGAACTCGCTGTAGGGGCTCAGGCGCCCCCACTCCAGCAGGTCGAGCCACCAAGGGTTATCCGCGCCGCCCACGGCCATATGGTTGGAGACGATATCGAGGATCAAGCCCATGTCGTGCTCACGCAGCGCGTCGACCAGGCGACGCAACGCCGCTTCGCCACCCAGCTCTGGGTTGACGCGGGTCGGGTCGACCACATCGTAGCCGTGCATGGAGCCGGCGCGGGCGCTCAACAGCGGTGAGGCATACAGGTGGCTGATGCCCAGTTGGGCGAAATACGGCACCAGCGGCACCGCGTCATCGAGGGTAAAACCTTTATGAAATTGCAGGCGCTGGGTGGCGCGCATGGGCAGTGCGTTCATCGGTCACGCTCATAGGCTTGGTTGCGCGCCACGGCCAGCAGTTCGAGGCGACGCGCGGCGCTGTCATTGTCGAGCAGGCTGGCGGCTTCGCCGGGCAAGCGGCGGCGCCAATTGGGGTGGGTGTCAAGCGTGCCCGGCAGGTTGGCTTGCTCCTCTATGCCCAATGCATCTTCCAGGGGCAACAACACCAGGGGCGCGCGGGTATGGCCCAGGTAACGCACGCTGGCGTCGATCATATGGTCGGTGTCGTTGCGGATCTCATCGATGAAGTTCTGCGGGTCCTGGCTCAAGGCTTGGCGCAGTGCCTGGCGTTCGCGCAGGCGGTGTTCGCTCCATTGGTCCACAGTAGGCGCGTCGATCAGGCCCAGCTGGATATTCCATTCGATGTCGCGGCTGTGCCACCAGCCATTGAGGGTGGGCAAGTCGTGGGTACTGGTGGTGGCCAAGGCGTTGTCGGGCCAGTCGAGGATAGGCTTGAACTGGCCGTCATGGTTCTGTTCGAACAGCAGCACACGCATGCCCAGGATCGAGCGGGCGCTGAGCTTTTCGCGCAGGCCGTCGGGCACGGTGCCCAGGTCTTCACCGAGGACGATGGCCTGGTGGCGGTGCGATTCCAGGGCGAGCAAACGCAGTAGGTCATCCACCGGGTAATACAAGTAGGCACCTTCGCGGGGTGATGCACCCAGGGGGATCACCCACAGGCGTTGCAGGCCCATCACATGGTCGATGCGCAAGCCGCCGGCATGGGCGAAATTGGCCCGCAGCATTTCGATAAAGGCGCGAAAGCCATTGCGTTTGAGGCCTTCGGGTGAAAAGGCTGAGATGCCCCAGCCTTGGCCTGCGCGGTTGAGAATGTCCGGTGGCGCGCCCACGGTCAGGTCGGCCAGCAGTTCGTCCTGACGGCTCCAGGCCTGGCTGCCGCCACCGTCGGCGCCCACTGCCAAGTCAGCGATCAGGCCGATGCCCATGCCGCTGCCACGGGCGGCTTGTTGCGCGCGCTCAAGGCTGCGGGCGATCAGCCACTGGGTGAAGGCGAAATAGCCGATTTCGTCGCGGTTTTCCTCGGCGAATTGCGCCAGGGCCGGGCTTTGCGGCGTGCGCCAGGCTTCGGGCCATTGGCGCCAGTCCAGGTCCTCACCGGCGGCAGCACGCTGGGCCTGTATGGCTTCGAAGCGGCAGTGGTTTTCCAGGGCTTCGCCGCCGGCCTGGCGGAAGCTTTGGAAGTCGGCGTGCTGGGGATGCGCGCCGTGGCGAAAGTCTTCATACAGCGTGCGCAGCAGGCGTTGCTTGGCTTTGGCGGCAGCGGGCCAGTCGATCAGCATGAGCTGTTCCAGGGCATGCAGCTCATCGGCCAAGCCGGCAGCCTCGATGGCGTTGCGCACCTCACGTTCGCCGAGGATGCATGCCGGCGAAGCATACAGGCTGTTGAGAAACAGGCGGCTGGAGGGTGAATAAGGGCTGAAGCGCTCGGTGTCGGCGCTGAACATCGCGTGCATCGGGCTGATTGCCACGGCGTCTGCGCCGCGTTCGGCGGCTGAACGCACCAGGTGTTCCAGGGCCAGGGTATCGCCGAAACCGCCATCGCCGAGGCGGCGCAAGGCATACAGCTGGGCGCTCAGGCCCCAGGCGCGAGCGGGTTGGCTGTCGACCGCGTCGGCCACGCTGTAGCAGTGGCTGGGCGCGACGGCCAGGGTGAAGGTTTGCCCGTCGATATGCACCTGGTGGTAGCCGAGGGCAATGACGCCGGGCAGCACGGCTTCGCCGTCCAGGCGCAACTCGAGGGTTTCGCCGCCTTCCAGGCTGACGCGGCACGGCGTGTCCGGGGCGAAATAGCGCGCCAGGTCCAGGCCCGCGCCGCTGTCGGTGGTCATCAAGGGTGGCAGGTGGGTGTCTTGCTGCGCCTGCTCAAGTTGCTGCAGGCTGGCGTCGATCTCGGCATCGCTGTCGGCCGGGTGCCCAAGGCCTTTGAGAACGGCGCGCAGGGCGTCAGGCTTTACATGCTGCGGGCGACCGTTGGCATCGATCCAATCGACGGCCAGGCCCGCGCGGCTGGCGAGAATTTCCAGGTTCGCTTCGCTCAAAGCATTTCTCCAACAGGGGATAAGCAAACGCGTGCGCTCAAGGGCGGTAAGTGCGCACCTTGCTCGGCAGGCGTTTGGAAAATAATCGGGTGGGGCGCCGGATGGTCCAGGGGCTGCTCACTCAGGTTCAGGTCGATCTGCAGCACACGGCCATTGCCCAGGCGCCAGCGCGCGGTGACGGCATGGTCGGCCAGCACGCGCGCGCCGAGCGCCACAGTGCCGGGCACGTGCGGCACCACGTGCGTGTGACGCAGGCTCAGCAGGTGACGGTAGAGCTGGGTGTGGTCGTTCTCGACGAAGGAGGGCATCGACTGCAAAAAGGTTTGCAGTGCATTGGGGTCTGGGATGCGCTTGCGTTGCTCGGGGTCGTGAAACGCCGCGAAGTCGGCAAACTCATTGCGCCGCCCCTCGCGCACCGCCTCGGCCAGTTCGCCATGATGGTCGGTGAAAAACAGGAACGGCTCGGCGGCATTCACCTCGTCGCCCATGAACAGCATCGGGATCATGGGGCACAGCAACAGCAGGGCAGTCGCCGCACTCAGTGCCTGGGGCGAACACAACTGGTGCAGGCGTTCGCCCAAGGCGCGGTTGCCGACCTGGTCGTGGTTTTGCAGGAACGCCACGAAGGCGCTGGGGGGCAGATCCGCACTGGGTTCACCGCGTGCATGGCCATGGCGGGTGGTCTCGCCCTGGTAGATGAACCCCTCGGCCAGGCAGCGCGCCAGCTTGGCGGTGGGCTGCTCGGCAAAGTCGCTGTAGTAGGCGTCGGTTTCACCGGTGAGCAACACATGCAACACGTTATGAAAGTCATCATTCCATTGCGCGTCAAAATCGTGCTGCAACAGGCTGGCCTGGTTCAGTTCGTTTTCCAGCATCAGCCACACGTGGCGCCCGCCGTCCACCTGCTGGCGTGCCCGTTGTGCCAGTTCCTGCAGAAACCCAGGGTTGTCGATGGCGTGCACGGCATCCAGGCGCAGGCCGTCGAAGCGGTATTCGAGTAGCCACATCAAGGCGTTATCAAGGAAGAAATCCCGCACCTCGCGGCGTTCGAAATCAATGCCGGCGCCCCAGGGCGTGTGCACGTCTTCCTGGAAGAAACCCTGGGCGTACTGGCCCAGGTAATTGCCATCGGGGCCGAAGTGGTTGTAGACCACATCAAGGATCACCGCCAAGCCGTGGCCGTGGGCACTGTCGATCAGTTGCTTGAGTTGCTCGGGGGGGCCGTAGGTGGCGTGGGGCGCGTAGGGCAGTACGCCGTCATAGCCCCAATTGCGTTCGCCGGGAAATTGCGCCAGAGGCATTAACTCAATGGCGGTGACGCCCAGTTCGGCCAGGCGTGGCAGGTGTTTCTCGACGCCAGCGTAGCCGCCCATGGCGCCGACGTGGAGCTCGTAGATCACCGCCGTGTGCCAGGGGCGGCCCTGCCACTGGCTGTGGCGCCATTCATAGGCGAGGGGGTCGACTACTCGGCTCCACCCATGCACATCCAGCGCCTGGGCCCTGGAGGCGGGGTCGGGCACCGTGTTTTCGCCATCGATGTTAAAGCGGTAAAGCGTGCCGGCAGGGCACGCGACTTCGACTTCGAACCAACCACCGGCCTGGGGCAGCATGACGATGGTTTTACCCTGTTCCAGTTCAACGCTGACATAAAATGCATCTGGCGCCCATAACGCAAAGCGCGTGCGGTGCGCGTCCAGCATGATTGCGCCGTGGGGCCAGGTTTCCAGAGTCCGTAACGGCATCTATGAAGACCTCCCTTAGTTGTTCCAATCGCTATTTGTTCGATTTCCCCAGGGCCTTGGCCACCAGTTGTTCGTAGAGTTCGGCGTAGGGTTCCACGGCCTGGCACCAGTTGAACGGCTGGGTCATGGCACGGCTGCGCATGGCATTGAGCAGACCGGGGAAGGCGAATACCTTGAAGGCGCGGCGCAGCGCCTCTTCGTAGCTTTGCACGGTGGATTCATTGAACAGGAACCCGGTGACGCCATCCTCAATGGTGTCCGCCAGCCCGCCGGTGTTACGCGCCACCGGCAACGAGCCGAAGCGTTGCGCATACATCTGGCTCAGGCCGCAAGGCTCGTAGCGCGACGGCATCAGCAGAAAATCGCTGCCGGCAAACATGCGGCGCGCATCGGTCTCATTGAAGCCGATGCGTACGCCCACCTGGCCTGGGAAGCGCAGCGCCAATTCGCGCATGGCTTGCTCTTCTTCCGGCTCGCCACGGCCGATGATCGCAATCTGGCCGCCGTTTTCAACGATGAAACTGGCGACGGCTTCGGTGAGGTCCAGGCCTTTCTGGTAGACCAGGCGCGAGACCACCGCGAACAGCGGGCCACTGGATGGCTGCAGCTCAAACAGCTCGCGCACATGGGCGGCATTGATGGCCTTGCCTTCCCAGTCGCCGATATTGAAGTTGTGGGTCAGGTGCGTGTCGGTGGAGGTTTCCCAGCTCTCATCGATGCCGTTGGGAATGCCGCTGAGCAGACCTTGCTGGGTCTTGCTGGCGAGGAAGCCATCCAGGCCACACCCGAATTCCGGGGTGGTGATCTCTTGGGCGTAGGTGGCGCTCACGGTGGTGATATGGCTGGAATACGCCATGCCCGCCTTGAGAAACGACATCTTGCCGTAGAACTCCATGCCTTCTTGTTGCAGGGCGTGGGGCGGAATGCCCAGCTCTGGCGTCGAGGCCAAGCTGACCACGCCCTGGTAGGCCAGGTTATGAATGGTGAACAGGGTTGGCGTGCGTGACCCACGCCAGTGCATGTAAGCCGGAGCCAGGCCCGCAGGCCAGTCATGCGCGTGCACCAGGTCTGGGCACCAGTGGATCTGCGCGAGGTTGGCGGCCATGTCGGCGGCGGCCAGGCCCAGGCGGGCGAAGCGGATATGGTTGTCTGGCCAGTCGCGACCATTGTTGGCGCCGTAGGGCGTGCCTTCACGCTCATACAGTTCGGGGCAGATCAGCACGTAGATGACCAGACCGTCCGCAAGGTCCATGCGCCCGATCTTGCACGGTGGCAACGCAGCGTGGCCGCCCAGTTCACCGACGATATGAATCGGGTTGTCGCTTTCCATCACTTGCGGGTAACCCGGGATCAGCACCCGCACATCATGCAGGTGGGCCATGGCGCGGGGCAGGGCAGCGGAGACGTCGCCCAGGCCACCGGTTTTCACCAGGTCCGCGAACTCGGAGGTGACAAACAAGACTTTCTTTCGATTCGGATTCTGACTCACGACCGGCCGCACAGTGTTGGGCAGGTCGGCCAAAGACTTAGGCCCTCCTGCCGGCTGACTAAAACGCTCTCCCTGAGTATCTACTGCGGCACTGATCATAATGCACTCCCATCTGTTGGTTGGCTAATGGCCCGCTGCCATCGGCTCCGAGTGACCGCATCCTGCGGCCAGGCACACAAGCGCTATACAAGCTGGCAAGGCGTATGCCAGTTGCAACGTCGGCTTAAAAAGATTGGATGAGCGGGCATTCGGCCTGAAGCGCGCGTGCTCGCCCTTACCTAAAACTTGACCAGCGGCAGGTTTCGAAAGTTTAGATTTTTTGCGGGGTTTTTGTTTTGGAACGGACCCATCGGTCATGAGTCTAGGACAGATCCCAGCGCCTGCTGGGTTTTCATGCAGATTTTGTAGGACAAAAAACTTTTAACGATATGCCACCCTGCCCCTGTAGGAGCGAGCTTGCTCGCAAAAAACCAGAGAGCGCCACGTAAAACCAGAATGCCCAAGTTATCGTCGGCGTTTTTCGCGAGCCACCAAGATTGCACTTTAATGGTGCGTCAGGTGAGCCCGCGAATGGGCACACCGCTGGCCCAAGCCTGGATATCGTCGATCATCTGCTGATAGAACTGCCGGTAATTCTGCTCGCTCACATACCCCACGTGTGGCGTAGCCAGCACAGTGGGCAGGCTGCGAAACGGATGGTCAGCCGGCAGCGGTTCCTCGGCATACACGTCCAGTGCCGCCCCGGCCAGGCGACCGCTGCGTAATGCCTGCACCAGCGCCTGCTCATCCACAATCGGCCCGCGTGCGGTGTTCACCAGTCGCGCGCTGGGTTTCATCCAACCCAAGGCTTGCGCATCCACCAGGCCACAACTGCGCTCGCTGAGCACCAGGTGGATGGTCAGGATATCTGCCTGCTCAAACAGCTCGCGCTTGCTGACCCAGGTCACCCCCGACTCCGCCGCACGTTCAGGCGTGAGGTTCTCACTCCAGGCAATCACCCGCATGCCAAACACCTGGGCGAACTTTGCGACTTTCTGGCCAATACTGCCCAGCCCCAGAATGCCCAGGGTCTTGCCGTGTAGGTCGCCGCCCAGGCCGACCTGCCATCCACCTGCGCGCAGCGAGTTGGCTTCGGCGAGCAGGTTGCGCGTAGAGGCCATGATCAAGGCCCAGGTCAGTTCCGGGGCGGCGTGCTTATAACTGTCGGTGCCGCACACCTGGATGCCCAGAGCCTTGGCTGCGGGAAGATCGATGGCGGCATTGCGCATGCCGCCGGTCACCAGCAATTTGAGCTTGGGCAGCCCTTGCAGCAGCGCCTTGTCAAAGGTCGAGCGTTCGCGCATCAGGCAAATCACCTCGAACCCTTTCAAGCGCTCGATCATGGTGGCGGTATCGGCGGGGTAGTCGTGGAGAAAATGCACCTTGCCCACGCTGTCCAGCGTCGACCAATCCACTACGTCTCTGGCCACGTGCTGCCAATCATCCAACACTGCGATCTGTATCGACATACACGCGGGCCTCGAAAAGTGGCAATTAAAGGGCTTTCAACCCCTGCAACAGGGCTTTATGAAACTGTTCAGGTTCTTCCATCTGCGGTGCATGGCCAAGGCCGGGGAACTCTACCAACGTGGCGCGGGGAATCAGCTTGGCCACCTGTTTGCCCAGTACCTCGTAATGACCGATTTTGGCCTTGACCGCCGGCGGCGCCACATCTTTGCCGATGGCGGTGGTGTCGCTGGTGCCGATCAGCAGCAGGGTGGGCACCTGCAGGTCCTTGAACTCGTAGTACACCGGTTGGGTGAAGATCATGTCGTAAATCAACGCCGAGTTCCAGGCAACCTGCAGATGCCCCGGGCCTTTGTTCAGGCCGGCGAGCATGTCCACCCAGCGCTCGTATTCAGGTTTCCAGCGCCCCACGTAATAGGTGGTGCGCTCATAGTTGCGTACACCGTCGGCGCTCAGTTTCAGCTCGCGCTGATACCACTGGTCGACGCTCTGGTAAGGCACACCGAGGGCTTTCCAGTCTTCCAAGCCGATGGGGTTCACGAGGCCAAGCTGTTCGGTTTGCTGGGGGTACATCAGCGCATAGCGCGTGGCGAGCATGCCGCCGGTGGAATGGCCGATCACCGTGGCTTTTTGAATGCCGAGCTTTTCCAGCAATTGGTGGGTGTTGGTCGCCAGTTGCTGGAAGCTGTACTGGTAGTGGTCGGGCTTGCTGGAGGTGCAAAAACCGATCTGGTCCGGGGCGATAACGCGGTAACCGGCGTCACTCAGGGCCTTGATCGAACCTTCCCAGGTGGCACCGCAGAAGTTCTTGCCGTGCATCAGCACCACGCTGCGACCGTTTGGAGTGCCGGTGGCGGGGACGTCCATGTAGCCCATTTGCAGGGATTTGCCTTGGGATTGGAAGGCAAAATGATTCAAGGGGTAGGGGTATTCAAAGCCCTGCAACTCAGGGCCGTAGGTGTCAGCTAACACGGGTGCCGCGCTGACCGACAACAGGCCGGCTACGCACAATGTACGGATGATAGGCATGGGTTTTGGCTCCGAGACAGATGCCCGGATGCTCTTTGCCCGCGATTAACGGGGGATTAACGCCCACTGCAACGTCAGCGCTGCGAGTACGCCATAACGCAGGCTTTTTGCCAGGGTTACCAGCAGTAGAAAGCGCCATAACGGCTCACGCATCACCCCAGCCACCAACGTCAGCGGGTCACCAATGATCGGCACCCAACTGAGCAACAATGTCCAATGCCCCCAGCGCGCGTAATGGCTGCGAGCCTTGTCCAACTGCCTGGCGCTGACCGGGAACCAACGCCGTTCCTTGAAGCGTTCCACCGAGCGGCCCAGCAGCCAATTGACTACCGACCCCAGCACGTTACCCAGGGTGGCGATGCCCAGCAGCAGCCACAGGTTGTAATGCTCGCTGAGCAGCAGGCCGACCAGCACGGCTTCCGATTGCAGGGGCAATAACGTCGCGGCGCCAAATGCCGCGACGAACAGCCCCAGGTAACCCATCAACACCGGTCAGTGAGCCGGGTAGTCCGCTACCACCACGTCTTTGCCGTCTCGGGTCAGGCCAATGATTTGATAGGCCTCGCTGCGTCCGTCCACTTCCATGCCTGGCGAGCCCAACGGCATGCCCGGTGCGGCAAGGCCCAGCAGGTCGTTGCGCTTGCGCAGAGCCAGAACCTGCTCGGCAGGCACGTGGCCTTCGACGAATTTGCCGTCGATGACCGCGGTGTGGCACGAACCAAGGCGTGGCGCCACGCCCAGGCGTTGTTTTACCGCGCTTATGTCGGCTTCAAGGTGGTCGTTGACCTTGAAACCGTTACTCTCCAAGTGGCTGATCCACTTTTTGCAGCAGCCGCAGTTGGCGTCGCGGTGGACGTCGATGGGGATCAGCTCGGCGGCCTGAGCCAGGGTGGTGGTGAACAGGGCACTGAGCAGGGCCAGTCGCAATGGGGTTTTCATCGTGGGTCTCACTGAAGGCGCGGCAATAAGCCGGGCATTCTCCCTGCTTTTGCGGGCATGTTTGCAATGTGTCGCCGTTGTAATGTTTCTAAATTATACGAAGCACTGGTTTTCCAGTCGCTGCTTGAGCCGGTCCAACGCAATCGCCGACAACGCGACCATGCGCTCATGCAAAGACGCCAGTTGCAGTTCGGTCTCGTAAGTCAGCACCCGCTTGAACAGCGTACCGCCCTGATGAGCGTGCAAGAAGTAATGGATGGAACCGTCAACCGCCAGGGAGGTGAACACGGTTTTGAACTCGCTGGGGCGGCGGGCGATTTGTACGCGGTAACTCATGGGGACGCGTATGCCCAGCAGGTCGATGATTTCGGTAAAGCGCGTGCCCACCGGCAATGAGCCTGTGGTACCGGTGTCGGCGCTGAGGGAGGTGGGGTGCCATTCGTGCCAGCGGTCGGGCTGGGTGACATAGTCATAAACCGCCTCGATCGGCGCCTGGATGAAGCGCTCCTGACTGATCTGCTCCAAGCGGACCGAATGCTCAGTCGCGTGCATGACACACCTCCTGTGTGGCGGTTTTTACACTAGGAGCTGTGAGAATAGTCTGACTCCTGTGCTTTGCACGGGAGTATTCAGACCATTGATCAACACCCCTCAAGGCGACCCTTCACGGTTCTCCTCAGTCAAAGCGTTGATGGGGAGGAGGGGCGACCTAGGTGAGTGAAAGTAGTCTTTTGTTCTGATTGCCCCCCAACGTGTGGTGAACTTCGCCGTTATAGAAGGCGGTACGCGCATATCCTGTCAGATGATCACGGCCGTTACCGCCATTGAGCACGTTGTTACCGGTACCGGCGAAGAGGCTGTCGTCGCCGTCGCCACCGTCCAGGAAGTTCTGCTTATTCGCGTTGCCAACCCCTGCGTAGAGCCGGTCGTTGCCCTCGTTGCCCAATAGTACCGTGTTGCCCTGACCACCCAAGATCAGGTCGTCTCCGTCATTGCCTTCGACATAACCGTCGTTGCTGCCCAAGATCAGGTTATCGTTGCCCGCCCCACCAAAGAGCGCAGAAATGCCTCCTCCCGCCTGGATGAAGTCGTGGCCGCGGCCGCCATCGACTTGCAGAACATGCTTGACGTCATCATCGACGATGACCCTGTCATCGCGACCGTTGGCTTTGATCCACAGGCTTTGCTCCGGCCCTTGTGGTGCTTTGGCATCGAGCAGGTAGGACGTGCCATTGATGATGAACTGCAGCTTGTCTCCTGGCCAACGACGCACATGGATGCGATCGGCATCATCACCGGTTTCTACCACAAGCCGGCTGGAGACAATTTTTGGCTTTTCAGCGTCCTTGGTGTTCCACGTGATTTCGCGGCTGAAGGTCACGCCACTTTTCTCCAGCAACCGATGCGTTCGCACGTTTTGGGCCCCTGGCGTCAGGTCGCAGGGCGGATCGTAAGGCGACGGGTCGTTTGTTTTCGGTTCGATGGAGGGCGTGGAATGTCGTGTTACTACTGGGTAAGTGAGAGGAGATAGCATTAGGTGTCCTTCGGTTGATCGTAGAAAGTCTGACGGGGCGTCATGACTACTCTTGCGTGGAAGACCGGCCGAAAGAGTTCCTGTGGGTGAAGGGAGGATGTGATTCAAAGCGTTTGTACCGAGCCTGTATCGGCGACCGGTCAGGTCGCGTTTTACTGGCCACGGGTAGCAGGCTGACTGTGCAGTTGGTCTCTGCGGTAAGCCCCAGGCTGTTGCCCGGTGATCTTACGAAATGCACGGGTAAACGCCGCCACCGACTGATACCCGGCCGCCAGCGACACCTCGGCCACGGTCTGGTCCGCCTTGAGTAACCCACAGGCGTGGCGCATGCGGATCATCAGCAGTACTTGCCCGGGCGACTGCCCGCACAATTCGCTGAAGCGCTTGAAAAACGCCGAGCGCGAAAGCCCCGTGCAGGCCGCCATGCTTTCCAGGCTCCAGGGCTCGGCAGGGCGAGCGATCAATTGCTCCAGCAAATGTGCGAACGCAGGTGTTCGGCCCAGCGCCGCCAAGCCGCCAAGCTCGGTGTTATCGAGCACTTGCTGACGCAGCACATACAGGAACAACAGGTGGCACAGGCGCTCAAGCAGCGCGGAAGAGGGCGCTGGTGCGCGTGCGCATTCTTGCAGGATCAATTCGAACAGGTTGCGTGCAGCCGTCAGCGACGGGTCGCCGGCGCGCAGGATGATCCAGCTGGGCAGGGTGTCGACGATTAGTGTCGACAAGCCGGATTGGAAGTGAAAGAAACCGCAGACTAATCCCACACCGTCCGTGGCCATGCTATCGAGGGGCAGCATCGCGCGGCGTGGGCACTCCTGGGCGCCGGCTGCCGTGGCTTGGCCGGAGAGCCGGAAGGCAAAGTCACGCAGCAGAAACACCGCGTCACCATTATTCAGGTGTTGTGGCCTTGGATCGCCGTCGATATGCAGCCAGCATTCGCCCTGCACGATCAAGTGGAAGCTCGCCTGTGCCAGGCCGTGGGTGCTCGCGTGCCAGTCACCGCAATAGCGGCCGACGTGAAACAGGCTGGTGTTGAGTTCGAGGCTATCTAATAACCAATCGACAAGTACGCCGGACGAATTCATCTAATGGAAAGACTCAAGAGCAAGTAATCGCTACTTTAGCCTATTGAGCGCTTTTTTTAGAACCAACAGACTGGGGCATTCGAACCCAACAGGAGTCCCGTCATGTCCCGTGTACCGTTGCTCACCCCGGAAACTGCCCCGCAAGCCGCCAAACCCTTCCTGGAAAACGCGCTCAAAGGCTCGGGTTTTATTCCTAACCTGCTGGGGGTACTGGCCAACGCACCGGCTGCGCTGGAAACCTACATCACCGTCTCCGGCTTGAATGCGAAGGCCGAACTGAGCCTGGCCGACCGTGAAGTGGTGCAGTTGATTGCCGCCACCAGCCACGGGTGTGATTTCTGCGTCGCCGGGCACACCGCAGTTGCCCGAAATAAAGCCAAGTTGCCAGAGGAGGTGATCGAGGCCCTGCGCCGCCGCAGTGAATTGCCTGACGCGCGCTATGAGACACTCGCCGCCTTTACCCGAGAAGTGATCGCCACCCGTGGGGATGTGAGTGATGCGGGCTTTGAGGCATTCCGCGCCGCCGGCTACACCGACGGCCACGCGCTGGAAGTTATCCTGGGTGTCAGCCTGGCAACGCTGTGCAACTTCGCCAACGTGTTTGCCCGCACCCCGCTGAACCCGGAGCTGGCGCAATACCGTTGGGAAAAACCGGCCAACTGATTCGGCGTTGGCCCACCTGCTGTAAAAGGAGAGACATGAATGCTTGACCCAATCTTGAGCCGTTGGCTCGATGTTCAAGCGCAGGCCCTGGACGTGGGCAGTTGCGATCCACAGGAAGTGCTGCCGCGGCTGGCAGAAGCCAATATTCTGAAAATCGGCGTGCCCACCCAACTGGGCGGCCTGGGCGGTGATGTGGCGGGTGCCGTCGAGGCCATCGCCAATGTGGCCAGCCATTCCCTGGCAGCGGCATTTGTGTGCTGGGGCCAGCGCTCGTTTATCGAGTACTTGCTGCAGAGTCCCAATCAGCGCCTGCGCGAGCAACTGATGCCAGACCTGCTCAGCGGCAAGTTGGCCGGGGCCACCGGGCTGTCGAATGCGATGAAGTTTCTGTCGGGTATCGAGACGTTGCAGATCAGCGCCGAGCCCAACGACCACGGTTGGACCCTCAACGGTCGCCTGCATTGGGTGACCAATTTGCGCAAGAACGGTTTTGTCGCTGCGGCGGCCATCGAGCATGCAGGCGGCGGCGCGCCGTTTATCCTGGCGATTCCGGATTCGGTGGCCGGGTTACAGCGTTCACGCGACCTGGAGCTGCTCGGGCTGCAATCGAGCAACACCGCAGCGCTTGGCCTGGAAGGCGTGGAGCTGAGTCGCGAGTGGTTGTTGCACGAGGATGCGCGCAAGTTCTTGCCAGTGGTACGCCCGGCGTTCCTGGGCTTGCAGTGCGGCATGTCGATTGGCTTGGCCCGGCGTTCCCTGGCCGAAGTGGCCCACCATTTGGGTGCCAGTCGCACTGTACTGCGCGAAGAGTTGGAAGCCCTGCGCGTGACCCTGGATCATCTGGTCAGCGAGCTTAAAAATGGGTTGTTGGCCGGGCGTTTTACCGCCGAGCCGATACCGCTGTTCAAGCTGCGCATCGCCCTGGCCGAAACCGCCGCCAGCGCCGTGCAGCTTGAACTGCAAGCCAGCGGCGGCAAGGCCTATCTCACCGCCCACGGCAGCGGGTTTGCCCGGCGCTGGCGCGAGTCGGCCTTTGTGCCGATCGTGACGCCCAGCCTGGTGCAATTGCGTACCGAGCTTAACCGCCAGGCCAGTCTATGAGCCAGGCGGTATTGACGGCCCAGGGTATTTGCCTGGGGTATGGCAGTGGGCCGGTGCTGCAGGGCTTCGACTTGCACTTGCAACCGGGCGAAGTGGTGTCGATCCTGGGCCCCAGCGGCGTGGGCAAATCCAGCCTGCTGCGGGTGCTGGCCGGCTTGCAGGCACCTCAATCTGGCCGTGTGCAGGTATTGGGCGAGCCATTGAGCGGCCCGCATCCGCGCGTGGTGGTGGCCTTTCAAGACCCGAGCCTGCTGCCTTGGCTGACCCTGGAAAAGAACGTCGCCTTTGGTCTGGATTTCGCCCGCCAACCGCACTTGAGTGTTGAAGAGCTCCGCCGGCGTGTCGACCACGCCATTGCCGCGGTGGGGCTGGAGCCTGCGCGCCAGCAGTTCCCGGCGCAGTTGTCCGGTGGCATGGCCCAGCGCACGGCATTGGCTCGCTGCCTGGCGCGTCAGCCGCAAGTGTTGCTGCTCGACGAACCCTTCGGCGCGCTGGACGAAGTCACCCGCGCCGATATGCAGCACCTGCTGCTCAAGGTCAATCGTGAGCAAGGCTCGGCGGCCGTATTGATCACCCACGACATCGACGAAGCACTGCTGCTGTCGGACCGCATCCTGCTACTGGGTAACCGCCCGGCGCGGACGTTGGGCGAGTGGGCTATCGACCTGCCGCACCCTCGTGAAGAACAGGTCGAGGCCATTGGCGCGCTGCGTATCGAAATTCTGAAAACCTTACGGCAGGCGAGCCGCCCTCAACCCCACCCCCTTGAACAACAGGAGTTTACCCATGTGTCTGGATGACCTGACCCACTCGCGCCGTGACTTTCTCAAACTCTCCGCCGTGCTCAGTGCCGCAGGCGCCTTGCCGCTGTTGAGCAGCCTGCAGGCGCGCGCCGCCAGCGAGCCCGACGCGCCGGTGCGCATCGGCTACTTGCCCATCACTGACGCCACACCACTGCTGGTGGCCCACAACAACGGCCTGTTCGAAGCCGAAGGTATCAAGGCCGAGCGCCCGGTGTTGTTGCGCAGTTGGGCCCAGGTAATCGAGGCGTTTATCTCCGGCCAGGTCAACGTCATACACCTGCTGTCGCCGATGACCGTATGGGCGCGCTATGGCAGCAAGGTGCCGGCCAAAGTCGTGGCGTGGAACCATGTGGGCGGGTCGGGCTTGAGCGTATCCCCAGGCATTACCGACGTGAAGCAACTGGGCGGCAAGTCGGTGGCGATTCCGTTCTGGTACTCGATTCATAACGTGGTGGTGCAGCAACTGTTCCGCGATAACGGCCTCACGCCCGTTACTCGCGCCACTGGCAGTTCGATTGCCGCCAATGAGGTCAACCTGATCGTGTTGCCGCCCTCGGACATGCCTCCGGCCCTGGCCAGCAAACGCATCGACGGCTACATCGTCGCCGAGCCGTTCAATGCCCTGGCAGAAAACCTCAAGGTCGGTCGCGTGCAGCGCTTTACCGGCGACGTGTGGCGCAACCATGCCTGCTGCGTGGTGTTCATGCATGAGCACGACCTGACCAACCGTCCGCAGTGGTCGCAGAAGGTGGTGAATGCTATCGTCAAGGCCCAGGTGTGGACCCGCGACAACCGTGAAGAGGCGGTTAAGCTGCTGTCCAAGGATGGCCCGAACCGTTACACCCCCCATGCCGAACCGGTGTTGAGCAAAGTCCTGAACCCCGCAGCAAGCGACCGCGCAGGCTATGTGGCCGACGGCGCGATCCAGCATGCCAACTGGGACGAGCATCGCATCGACTTTCAACCCTACCCGTTCCCCAGCTACACCGAAGAACTGGTGCGGCGCTTGAAGGACACCTTGATCGAAGGCGACAAAAAATTCCTCGCAGACCTGGACCCAGCCTTCGTGGCCAAGGACCTGGTGGACGACCGCTTCGTGCGCAAGGCGATTGAAGCCGTGGGCGGCATGCAGACCTTCGGTTTGCCGGACGGTTATGAGCGGCACGAGGAGATCGGCGTTTGAACAACAGCACAATCCCCGGCTGGTGGCTGGGGCTGAGTGGCTTGGCGGGTTTGTTGGTGCTGTGGTGGTTGGGCGTGAACGTGTTTGGCGAGGCCGATGGCCTGTCGGCGCGTTTTTCCCTGGCGGCCACTGCCAGCAGCCTGTGGGAATTGCTCGGGCGCGGCGAGCTGTACCTGCATATCGCCGTGAGCCTGAAGCGTATTTTTGTCGGGCTGTTCCTGGCGTTGTTGGTCGGGGTGCCCCTCGGTTTGCTGGTGGGCAGTTCGCGTAACCTGGAGGCGGCGACCACGCCGGCGTTCCAGTTTCTGCGGATGATTTCACCCCTGTCCTGGATGCCGATCGTGGTGATGCTGATGGGCGTGGGCGACCAGCCAATCTACTTCCTGCTGGCCTTTGCCGCCGTCTGGCCGATCATGCTCAACACCGCAGCGGGCGTACGTCAGTTGGACCCGCGCTGGTTGCAGCTGAGCAAGAGCTTGAGCGCCACGCGTTGGGAGACATTGCGCCGGGTGGTCATTCCTGGCGTCGTCGGGCATGTGCTGACCGGCGTGCGCCTGGCCATCGGTATCCTGTGGATCGTGCTGGTGCCGTGCGAGATGCTTGGGGTGAGTGCGGGGCTGGGGTATTACATCCTCGACACCCGTGATCGGCTCGCGTATTCGGAGTTGATGGCGATGGTGGTGGTGATCGGCGTGCTGGGGTTTGCGCTGGATGCGTTTGCGCGTGGGTTACACCGGCGGTGGGTGCATGGCGGCTGATGAACTTGATCGTTGCCTGCGTGCTGCGCAGGCAACTATTTAATTAACGCACTGTCAGGTTGGTAGCGAATAGATTTGCAGGTCTCCTGTCAGATCGTTTCCCTCGCTCAGGATGCCCATCGGGCCTGGTTTGGCTTTGTCCGCGGCTTTCGCGCCGTAGCCCACGTTCATGCCTATTCGTTCGTAAACACCGATACCGATCCCTCCGGTCGCCTCAGCCAGGCCGATGACGCCTTGGGTAGTGTTGATGTGTTGGCGCCCCACCAAGGCGATCACTTTACCCTCGTGTTTGTGTTGTTCAATGATGCGTGTGGCGTAGTAGTTAAATTGCTTGAGTCGCTGCAGGTTTCGATCGGCTTCTCCTAGCGCCCTATAGGTGTCGCGGTTATGCCGGTGGCGTGTCAGATACATGTGGTCCAGTGGCACGACCTTTATTCCGGCCTTTTCGAATTTTTCCCTCAGCGTATCAAGATTGAATTGAGGGTGGGCGGGTCTCAGGCCAGGACCTGTAAAACCCATGCCATCGTCTATGAGCTTTCCGGCTCTGTCATAGACGACACCTTCAATGCCGACCACCTTTACATTTTTGCGCTTGAACATCTCTATGCTTTTGTCTATTTCACGGAACATGGCCAGGTTCTGGTGGCTCTCCCCAAATATCACCACATCCGAGCTGTCCAGGGCTTTTTCGATCAGATCGGGTATGTTTTCGTAGTCTGCCGTTTCTGCAATCACGGGGCGATTCGGTGGGTTCAGCGGGTCAAACGCTTGAAGAAATTCATTCATTTCATGCTCAAACCGCTTCTCTGTCGGCCCCCTGCGGCTCGGTGTGAAATGGGCTTCATTGGAAGCACCATTAAAGCGCTTTATGTATTCGCCTTCGACGGCATCCAGATGATCGGTTTTGTCGACTATCGGCGGTTTCGTTGCCGGGCTCCCATTGCTGTACGGCATTTTTGTATTGGTTTTTTTATAGGGCTGAAATCGGTTGTTGGGACGAGTGCTCACATGCCCTCGAGGGGAAAAGTCAGCCTGGGGGGAGGGGGGCATCAGCGTATGCACCGGATCGAAATCCTGAGGTGCACCGAAAGCGTCCTGCTTATGCGCATCGTATGCATACCAACGCTTATCCCGCATCACCGCACTGCCTTCGACACTCTTTCCGCCGATGTTAAAAGTGCCTGTTGCGGCGGCCTCAAAACGCTTGCTCGCTTCGACCAGGTTACTGCCCGTGGCCATGCCGCGCATTCGTTGAACACCCGCGCGGGCGGAGCTAGCACCTTCTGTCAGTAATTTCCCTGCGCCTACCGTCAAGTCACCTAGGCCACCCAGCGGGTTGAATGCGCTGAAGGCGGTGGCCCCAATGATTCGGCTGCTGCGGGCGACTTTGGCGAACGCATTGCCGGTTTTGCCGGCGCCTTTTGCCAACTTTCCGACCATGCCCACGCCCGCAGTGAGGAAGCCGAACAAATCAAACGTCAAGTCTATGGCACCGTCCTTTATGTTACCGTTGCGAAAATTGACGATGGCCGATCTGAAGGGGATAAGATCCAGCAAAAACTCGCCTATCGTGGTGAGGGTGTCACGCTGTTGTTCCCTGGCCGTTCTGCCTTCGGCCCGGCGCCTGACTGCGTCACTGTCAATCCCCAGCCCCTCCACGACCGCTTTTGCTACATCCTGAATGCGCGAGTTTTGGAAGTGGTTCTGATTATTGC
The DNA here is from genome assembly GCF_014268375.2 of Pseudomonas salmasensis. NCBI lineage: Bacteria > Pseudomonadati > Pseudomonadota > Gammaproteobacteria > Pseudomonadales > Pseudomonadaceae > Pseudomonas > Pseudomonas salmasensis. The sequence goes on along the minus strand of NZ_CP077083.1, from coordinate 590,788 downwards.
CGTGATACAGCGGTATCCCATGCTTTAAAGAGCCGGAGTTGGGGGAATACTCCTCGACCCTGATGACTTCGTCCGAAAAAGTGACGGGTTTGTGGTTGTCAGGGTGTAATCCGGTTTTTTTAATGGTGCCTTTCTCGGTGTCAAACAAGTATGACTGCTTTTTTCCATTCAGCTCGGTTTGCACTTGAATGGTAGTGCTCGAATGGAACAGCTTTTCACCGACGAATGGAACGTAAGAAGCCCTGTAAGAGTTTTCTTTGAAGAACCGGATTTTGCCGAAGTTAAGTTGGGTTCGGTCTTCCAGGGGCAAGTGCGTGATAGCGTTCATCACCAGATGCTTTTTGATGTCTTTGTAGAGGTTGGTGACCTCCGTGAATTTCTTGCTGAACTCGCCCACGACGTTGTATTCAGCTTTATTACGAGTGAACGCGACAAAGTCGTCAAATGTTTGCTTGCTGATTGTGGCGCCATCCCTGAGCTGCCAATACTCATCGAGTTTCATCCCCTCCATGGTGAGGTCCAGCATCGAATGGGCGGGGCCGAATCTAGGGCCGATAGATTCAGGCCCGTAGTTGATGCGCAGGCACTTTTCTTCAAAATCGATATCATCGCCGAATTTTTCTTTGAGCAGAGCCAATGCCATTGCCCTTCGATTCGGCATCGGTGTTTCAAGCCATTCGGACATTACTTTCAGAGCATCCAGTTGCTGGTTGAACACCGTACGGGCGTATTCGATGTTCTCCTGCGGGTGAACGCCACTAGGGTGGACATGGATAATTTGATTGGCAACTGCCCAGTCGATCAGTACCGCTTTCTGTACCGCTTCGCTGGCCGGCGGTGTGTCTTCTGCAGCCAGCATGACTTCACTGAAACTCATCGACGCAGCCTTGCCAGGCGTTTGTGCTTCGATGCGGGCTACTGCCAGGCACAGATTCGCCCATGCCATGCTGCCGACGGTGACGGCGGCAGGAATGTCTTTGACCAAGAACTGAGGGGCGACACGTCCCAACAGCAGGCGCGCGCCCAATGCAGCTGTCTCCTTGGAGGTCTTGCCACTGGTAATCAGGTGCTCTGCCAGGGCGCCGATAATGTTTGAGGGCGGCTTGCTCCAGAATGTATCGGCAGCGAGATCGAAGCCTGCCACACGGCTTTGGCTGGGATGGTCGATGGACTCGTGATCAAGCCCCAAATGGATCGCCGCCAATACGTAATCGTTGATACTGCTGTGGGTGGCTATGCCATTGATCTTGCTTTGGAGCGCTTCGCCCAGGGCCTTGTAACGGGGCGAGTCGAGCAGTTTTTCCAGCGCTTTGGTTGGGTCTTGCAGGTCGGTTGGCGACAACGATACGGCGTTGACCAGGTAGTCCAATGCGCCCCAGCTGGGATGTTGCAACGGCAAGCCCTCAAGGCTGGCGCTGTTGCCTGCGACTACGTTGAACAGTTCGCGTTGGTTTTCAACGCTCAGGGGCAGTGGCCATGACAGGGCGCCTGCGAAATTGCCCAAGGGGTGCTGCTGCGCTCGAACGTTCGCGGTTTGCGCCAAGGCCAGTAGGTCGTCGAGGGTCTTGGGCAATGGCAAGCCGTTTTCAGTCAGGAACGCTTCAACGCTTACGGACATGCCAGGTGCGCGTATATAGGTTTGGTAATGGCCGGAGTCTGGCGCGATATTCATCGGTGTTTTTTTCAGGATGGCCGACACGTCCCGCTCTGTGGGTTTTTCCGGCAATGTCTGGACGGACTCGTTGAGTGTTTGAGCCAGGTATTGCCAGTTTTTCTGATCCCCAAGGCTTTGATCCAGCGCCTGGCGAGGGCCCTGATTGCGTGATTGGTTGTCCAGCCATTGCTCGCGCGTCAACAAGGCGTTGTCGCCGTCGAAATGCCACCCCAGGTCGGCGGCTTCATGCAGGCCTCTCTCAGTCAACAGGTGTCGCCAGGGGTCTACTAATATCGGTTCTTGGCTGTGCGCGTCATAGAGCGCTCGTAGTTCGTTGCTCACCTGCTGTCGCTGGCGCTCCAGCAATTGCGGCACGCCTGCCGCAATGACGTCGGCCTCCACCGGGGAGAGGTTCTGGCTCAACTGATTTTTCCAGTCATCCTTCAGGCCCTGCTGAACAACGGCTGGCAAGCTTTGCAATAATTGCTGCGCGGCATCGGGGTCGTCATTGATGCGTTGACGCAGCGCCGCCAGTGCCGCGGCCGGGCTGTCGAATGTTTCGTAGCCATCGCGGGGGGTGTAGAGCACGGTCAGCCCTTGCTGATCGCCTGGGCGCAAGGTCCGGTCAGTGTTCGCGCTATCGAATGGGCGTGTCGCTGACGACCCATCGCTGCGGGTGACCAGGAAGGCACCTGCCAGCAGGCTGCCGGCCGGGCGTGGTACCTCGAGCTTGATCGGGTAGACACCCGGCCGTTCTCCATCTTTCATCGCGCTTTCCCGAGCTTCCAGGGTCGGGTATTCGAATGCCTTGTCGATCAATGATTTGGCAGCGGGCGTCAACGCGCCGTCTTCCACGCCCAACGCTGCCAGGGTGGAGAGCATCTCTCGGTGAATACCCAGTAACTCGTTTTGGGCTGACTCAGGATTGGGTTCGCCCGTGCGTGGCTCGGTCCAGAATCGGGCAAGGCTCAGGGGCAGTTCTTTTTCGATGGCTTGTGCCATTGAAAGCAGGGGGTCGCGAGCCTTCAATTGCTCGCTGCTTTCGCTTGGCGAGTCGCTGCGGTAAAAGCCGATTTCCATGCCGGCGGTGCTGGTCGAGGGCTGAGCGTCGGGAGATGTCTTGAGCTGGCGCAACGCATTGAATAGCGCCTCAGTGATGCCTTCCACCGAGACCAACGTGCGTTGGCCCTGCTCATCGGTGTGGTAGCGGTGCACGTACAGCGACGAGACGTCCACGGGAGGCGTAATGCCGAAACTCCGAGCGAGTTGCTGCTCGATAACACCGCTGAGCGTCGGCTGGCGTAGCAGCAGTGCCTGAATGTCCTGGTTGAGGGCCTGGTATTGATTGAGCAGCAGGCGTTGGTCGGTGATTTGCAGGCCCTTGATCAGGTCAGAGCGAATCGCGCTGACCGGTGCGATAGCCTCTACCTCAGGAGCAGAAGGGGCTTGGGCCGAGGGTGACATCTGTGAGGTGTGAGAAGCCTGGGTGGTTTCCTCGCTGGAGATGTCCCGGCGCAGGCGAGGGTGGGCGATACCTGTAAGCAAGTGAGTTATTCCGATGGCATTGGCCCAGGCGTCCTGATGGTAATCCGGTGGATGATTCTTCCTTAGTTGGGCCTCGGATAATTGGGGTGAAAGCGTCGGAAGGTTCCGAGCAGGCCCGCTGAAATGTTATTTACAAATATGTACCCCCGTGGCGGCAATGCTGGGGTGCCCAGCTTGCCGCACGCAGTGTGTACGCAGGGTCAGGTAAATTTTATGGAGGGGATCAGCGCCGTTCGTAACCCCGGCCGCCATCATCGTGGTGATCATGCCAGCCACCGCCGCGCGGGAAGAAGAAGCAGCCGCTGAGGCTCAGCATGATCAGAAGGGGAATTAGCAGCACGAGTCGTCGAAGCATTTAATGATCCTCAAGGGAGCCTTACAAAGTCAGTCAGGCGCCGGACAAGCCAAAACTATTGATCGCCTGTAACATAAGACCCCGCCGACCCCGTGCCATCCCCGAAATTGGGTATGTGCTTGGCATGCACGGCGATACACAGTGGATACATTCTCAGGTTCAGGAACTTGTCATGACCCAAAAGCAACGCTTGAAATACTCGCTTCTGATTGCCCTGGCGGTACTGGGGGCGATGTTCGGCCTGTCTTATCTGCAGAACACAGGCGTGATCAGCGAAAAAACCTTTCAGTACCTGGCGATCGCGATTGCCGTGGTGGTCGTGGTGATCAATGGCATCATGCGCCGCAAGGTCAAGCCTAACTTCTGACGGGCGTCAGTCAGGCACGACCTTCGAGTACCTTGGCAGCCTCTTCATGGAGGCTGTAGCTCTTGTCGGCGTTCAGGGTGATCACGCCCTCGCTGCACAGACGCTTGAGCACCTCGCGCACGCTGAGAAACGACAACGGAATGCCCAGCTCCAGCAAGTGGCTGTGCACGCCGCGTACCCCGAGGGTGCGCTGGTTGTCGGCGGCAGTGAGGAGGGCGTCGATGACCTTCAGCCGGATCAGGCTGGTGCGTAAACCGAAACACTTGAGCAAATGGCGGATGCGCTGGTTGCCCTGCTGTTCGGGCGCGTTGCCGAACGCCCGTGTGTCGTTGCCAAAGTGAGTATCTGTGGCCTTTGAATGTCCATCCGTGGGCACTTGCGGGTTATACATGCAAAAACTCCTTTTCAGAGCCTGATCAGGAAAAAGATGGTGCTCTTGAGTAATAAGACGAACGAGTGGCGCAAATCATGAAACGACGGATGTAGAAAATTTGTCGGTATCGGGTTTGTCACTTTTCAAGCGCTGACGATATACAGCCGTGTGCGGCTAAATTATTCCGGTCGATGTGCGTTCTTACGGTGGGGTAACCATCCCTTGTGAGGGTGTTCAATTTGACTGTGGAGTCGGCGTGATTATTTCCAACGGGTTGTCCAGAGTGGGCGTGGCAGGGCTGTTGCTGGGGCTGAGCCTGGCCGCATCGGCACGGGAACAAGTGACGCAGGCGTCGGCGGATATCCGCCGTACCAGTTATGGCGTGCCGCATATTCGCGCCGTTGATGAGCGTGGCCTGGGGGTGGGTATGGGGTACGCCTATGCCCAGGACAATCTGTGCCTGTTGGCCAATGAGGTGGCCACGGTCAATGGCCAGCGCGCCAGTTTTTTTGGGCCGGACCAGGCGACCCTGGAGGAGCGTAACAACCTCGCCAGCGATGTGTTCTTCAACTGGCTGAATACACCCGAGGCCGTGGCGGCATTCTGGAAAGCCCAGACGCCAGCGATGCAGCAGCGCATCGAAGGGTACGTGGCCGGCTACAACCGTTACCTCAAGGAGCAGGGCGCGCCCGCGCAGTGCAAGGCCGCTTGGGTACGGCCCTTGGTGAAGGAAGACCTGGTCAAGTTGACGCGTAGGCTATTAGTGGAAGGTGGCGTCGGCCAATTCGCCGAGGCCTTGGTGGGGGCAGCACCACCCCAAGCCACCGCTGGTGTGCAACGCAGTGTCAAAGCCTTTGCATTGGCCGCAGCCAACCAGCAACGCTTCACCTTGGACCGAGGCAGCAATGCCGTTGCCGTGGGCCGTGACCGCTCATTCAATGGCCGTGGCATGCTGCTGGCCAACCCGCATTTCCCTTGGGTGGGCGGCATGCGTTTTTACCAGATGCACCTGACCATCCCTGGCCAGTTGGATGTGATGGGCGCCGCACTGCCAGGGCTGCCCGTGGTGAACATCGGCTTCAACCAGCATGTGGCGTGGACCCATACCGTGGACACATCCAAGCATTTCACCCTGTACCGCCTGACCCTCGACCCCAAGGACGCCACCCGTTACCTGCTGGACGGCAAGTCCATCCCCCTGGAAAAAACGGCGGTAACGGTACAGGTCAAGCAAGCCGACGGCAGCCTCAAGGCGGTAACCCACACCGTCTACAGTTCACAGTTCGGCCCCGTGGTGCAATGGCCTGGCAAGCTCAACTGGGACAGCCACTACGCCTTCAGCCTGCGCGACGCCAACCTGGGCAACGACCGTGTGCTGCAACAGTGGTACGCCATGAACCGCGCCGGCAGCCTCAAGGAATTGCAAACCTCGGTGCACACCCTGCAAGGCATCCCCTGGGTCAACACCCTGGCCGCCGATGACCAGGGCCAGAGCCTGTACATGAACCTGTCGGTGGTGCCCAACGTCAGCGCCGCCAAGCTGGCAACCTGCAGCGACCCACGGGCCGGCCTGCAAATGATCGTGCTCGACGGCGCCCACAGCGCCTGCGCCTGGGATATCGACCCGCGCGCGGCCCAGCCCGGTATCTTCCCGGCCGACCAGTTGCCACAGCTGCAACGCACCGACTACGTGCAGCACTCCAATGATTCTGCCTGGATGGCCAACCCCAAGGCGCCCCTGAGCGGCTTCTCGCCGGTGATCAGCCAGGACAACCTCGGCCTCGGCCCGCGCGCGCGCTTCGCGCTTCAGCGCCTGCAAACCCTTGAGAAACAGCCGATCAGCGTCACCGACCTGCAAAATATGGTCATGGACAACGAGGTGTACCTGGCAGGCCAAGTCATGCCCGACCTGCTCACGTTCTGCGCCAACCAGCTCGGCACCGACGCCAACGCGCTGCAACCGCTGTGCACCAGCCTGAAAAACTGGGACCAGCGCGCCAACCTCGACAGCGGCGTGGGCCTGGTGCACTTCATCAACCTGATGCAGCACCTGCAGCAACTCCCCGACGCCTGGCGCGTGGCCTTCGACCCGACCCAGCCCCTGATCACCCCAAGTGGCCTCGCCATCGACCGCGCCCCGGTCGCCAAGGCCCTGCGCGAAGCCATGCTGGCCTCCAGCGCAGAGGTCGGCAAACTGGGCCAGACCCGCTGGGGCGATATCCAAGTCTCCGGCCAAACCCCCATCCACGGTGGCCCGCAAGAACTGGGCATCTACAACGCCATGCAAACCGTGCCCCGCGCCGACGGCAAACGCGAAGTCGTCAGCGGCACCAGCTACCTGCAAATCGTCAGCTTCGACGACAAAGGCCCCAACGCAGTCGGCGTACTCGCTTTCTCCGAGTCCAGCAACCCAGCGTCCGCCTACTCAAAGGACCAGACCCAAGCCTTCTCCGAGAAAAACCTGCGCCCATTGCCCTTCACCGAGGCCCAGATCAAGGCCGACCCGCACTACCAGATCCACAGGGTGAAGGAGTAGGGCTGACGCGCAACCCCTTGATGCCAAGACAGAATATTTTTTGAAATCAAGGGGTTGCAGGCCTAGGCAAATGAGTACATAATGGCGCCCATCGAACGCAACGAAGCATTAAAAACTTCAATGTATTCAATGAGTTAGAGTAGAGGCAAGCTTCACATAGCCCACTCAAGTTTGTATGCGGTGAATGTCAGCAACAAGGGCATTGATCGTTTGAGGCCGAGTAGCAAAATGGTTATGCAGCGGATTGCAAATCCGCCTACGCCGGTTCGATTCCGACCTCGGCCTCCACTCTTAAAACCCCGTAGATTAACGTCTACGGGGTTTTTTATTGCCTTCGATTTAGTCATCGCTTCCGCAATTTTTCGGATCGTTTGCGCAACCCTGCCTTTTTTCAGCAAATGAGACGCCGTTAAACGTGCGCTCACCTCATCCGAAACACAGAGTTCCATACGAACTTGACCCATCCCTCTTACGGATGATATGCCGGTACCCGGATTGCCATCGATAGGATCATGCGCCATGACCTACCTGTCTTCGTTGCTGCTCGAGATCCCTGGCGTGGACCACGGTTTCGAGACTTCGGGAAATTTAACGCTGCCGGAAGGAACACTTTACTGCGCTCAGGCTCACGGTACGCACATCGTCGATGCTGACCGGAAAGGGCGAGATGAGCGTCCTGTCGCGGACGCACTATTCTCGAGAGGAGCCCAGGGTGCGATAGCGGTCATCACTGCCGATTGCTTGCCGGTTCTGGTTGCTTCGGTTGATCAACCACTTGTAGCGGCAATCCACGCCGGATGGCAGGGTTTGAAAGCAGGCATTCTCGGTCAGTCGATCAGCCGGCTAGAGAAAGAAGGTGCTTCTCTTACGGGATTGAGAATAGCGATAGGCCCATCTATCGGCCCCTGTTGTTATGAGGTGAGCAGGAAGTTTGTCGAAGGTATTGAATATGCCGACAGCCATCTTTGGCAACACGATTCTGCGCCGTGGACCCCCCATCGTGTGCCACCGGCAAGTGCGCCTTGGGTCGAACCTGAGATCACACATAATGAAGCCTGGTTTGATCTACGCAAATATGCGCTGCGCCACTTGGTGGCGAGCGGCGTGAGTATTGAACAGATTCAGGTGCTCGAACACTGTACTTATTGCTGCAGCGCTCAGCTGGGCAGCTATCGGCGGCGAAGCCATCAAGTCGAGGCTAAATCCTTCCAGTATTCCTGGATAAGACGTTCTCGGGATCCGGTTTATTGAATGGCGATTTCAGCCGTTCATAACAGGCAAAAATTGTCCATGGGCGGCCACTCGAACACATCACCTAGCCGGCTGTTTTGTAAGGCGGCGCAGTCACCGATGCTCCGCTGCCAACATTGATCTGAATTGAGAAGTGGTCTCGCAAGATAGCCCGGCAGCTTCGAACACTGCGCAGGTGAAGCTAACGGGTGCAGGGCCTGGAGCAGTGATGATGCGGTCTGCAACCACAGCCACTGGACTGCTTCGATAAAGCGCGCGCCCCTCATAACCTACGGCATTCTGTTGCAGGAAGTCAGCGCTGTTCGATGTATGAGCAACGGTGTCGAGAAGGCTGGCCCTGGCAAGTGCCAGCGTTCCCCCGCAGATACCGGCAATTGTCGCTCCATTTGAACGGCTCGCATGAAGAAACTCTCGAATATCGGGTGCTTCTGCACGCTCCCAGACCATTCCTCCAATCACGACTACAACGTCCGGCTTCCAGTCCAGACATTGTTGCAAACTGCTATCGACCGTTACCGCCAATCCACCCTGCGAGCGAAATTGCCCCGTAGCAGAAGCGAAAAACCTGACGTCGATCCCGTAAAACGCAGACGCAGTTCCAGCAATGAAAGCGTATTCCCAGTCCGCAAAACCGGGTGTCAGTATCAATCCCACACGTGGCATCAGTCAGAATCCTCCATGAATGCCAATAAGATAGGGCGACAACACAGCTACATCAAGGGCAGCCGGCCGGTTATGACTGACTGCTTTTGGCCGAGGCATCGGTACATCCTTGAGATAAGCTACAGGTATAGGCAACTGAGTACAGAATGGCGCCCATCGAACGCAACGAATCATTACCGCCGTCGCCCTCATTGCGTGAAACTGATCGAAGCAAATGATGTCCGATTGCTATCGGCCAAGGATGAGGTCCGCCAAGCACGCATTGGGTCTAGGCTCAGTAAGGTCTCAAGCGACCTCCTCACGCCGTTTTAGCCGCGCGCTTATCCTGCCAACGCAGGAAACGCCCGCACTCATCAAAGCTGACAGAGTGACCCATGAAACAAAAAATTCTTCTTGTAGCCGTGTGTGCTGCACTCATCCAAGGCTGTGCCGCCCCTTCCAAAAGCCATGAAGAATCACCTTCGATGCCAACTACCTCAGCCGCTGTAGCCCAGCCAACCTTATTTGCTTACGACTGGAACCTGGTCTCGGCAACGGATGCGTCGGGAAAGCCTCTCATGGCGATGAACAAAGGCATCGAGCGCAAGTTGCGCGTTGCCTTCGGCGACAAGAACCTGAGCATCAGCGGTGGCTGCAATCGTCAGTTCGGCGGCTATCAGTATCAGGACGGGGTTCTGAAGGTGCAGCCACTGGCCTCTACGCTGATGGGCTGTGACAAGAGCCTGATGGACCTTGACGCCCAGGTAGGGTGGCTGTTCAAGGGCGATCTGCGCGCTGTGATCACCGGCGATAACGGGGCGCCGATGCTGCAACTGACGACAGCGGACGGCTCGGTGCTCAAGTTGCAAGGCGAGGCCACCCCGCAGACCCGCTACGGTAGCGAGGGTGAGGTCAAGTTTCTGGAAGTGGCGGCCAAGACGGTCAAGTGCAGCCATCCTTTGATCCCGGACTATCAGTGCCTGCAAGTGCGCGAGCGCCGCTATGACGACGCGGGCCTGCAACTGGCGACCCAAGACACCTGGCATCCGCTGTACCAGCCTATCGAAGGCTTTGTGCATCATGACGGCGTGCGCACTGTGCTGCGGGTCAAACAGTACGAATGGAAGAATCCGCCAGCGGATGCGCCTTCGACGGTCTACGTGTTGGATATGGTGGTTGAGCAGGACGCTTCTGGCAGCAAATAAGCTCGCGCAAACCCCGTAGATTAGCGTCTACGGGGTTTTTTATTGCCTGCGATTTACCCGTTTTTCGACGAGTGACACGTCTAGATCAAGGGTTGTAGCCCGATCGGGGTTGTCACCCGAGGATTTGCCGTCTACCCTGAAAATGTTTGAATTATTACAAACAATTTCGGTGTGGCTGTTTTTTCGGTCACACGGCTTCAGGACGAGGAACGAAAAATGTTTTCACATGAAGGCACTGCACTAGAGCTATTGGTCTTGGTTTTTGGCGTCACTGGGGTGTTGTTGGTCGCCTGGTTTATTCACCATCAATACGAGCTCAGGTCGCGCAAGCGTGTAAAAAAACAACATGCCTCTGGCCAGCAGCGTGAAGCTCAAAGCCGCTAAACGTCCCTTCACCTGGCCAGCCTTTACGGCTGGCCTCAGGATCCGGCTTTCAAAGGTCTGCAAGGTTTTCCCGAGCCCACTGCTCGGCAGTGGTGACCGGAATCGACTGTTGCTCGTTGAAGGTGGCCGCCTTAGGCCAGGCCACACCTTTACCTTGTGCGAATACGGCACGGTACTTCTTGATGTGGTGTGTGGGGTCTTGCTCCAGTGCCTGCATGAGGTAGTCAACCGTCCACACGTTGCGTTTGAACGGGCGATCCAGAACACGCTCCAGCATGCTCGCAACCTGCCCATAGGTCACGGTGTCGCCGGCAAGATAGACAATCTGATTGCGCAGGCGCGGTTCGAAGAACACGATTTGCGCTGTCAGCGTACCGATGTCGTCCGGTGTGGTGAGCGTCACGCTGTTTTCCAGACTGCCCAGGGCGTTGACTGTGTTGTTGTCGAAGTCGACGACCTCGAACGCCGGCTCGAACAGGAAACTGGTGAACATCCCTGTCGAGATGATGACCCATTCAGTGTTGTCCTGGGCGCGCAGCAACTCGCGCACATCGAGCTGGGCATCGAACAGATCCTGGGGGCTGCCCCGGCCAATCACTTCGAAATCCACGCCGAACTGCCAAGGGAAGTATCGCTTCACGCCGGACTTGAGCGCGGCGGTCGCCAGCTTCATCGGGGTTTCGCGGCCCGCGACCATGCCCGCGCAGCCGATCACGGTATCGAAGCGTGCGAAGACCTTGGCAAGTTGATCGATTGAGTCGTTCACCAGGTCTGCGGCGACCATCTGAATGCCCAGGCCGCGCAGCTCATCGATCTCTACCTTTTTCTCGGGCACTTGCGTGTTGATGGTCGACTCCCTTAGCAACACGCTGAGGGTGGAGCCGGGCGCGCGTTTGGCCTCACGCGCCAGGTTGCGCAAAACCGGCAGGCCGAGCTCGCCGGCACCTAGAACAAGGATCGATTGAGAGGGAAGTGGGGTCATTTCAGGCATGATTTCTCCGCAGACCTGTTGGCGATAAGATGAGTTCATGCTGGCACGATTCGGCAGCGCTCATAAGAAGGCACACGGGTGATACCAGGGGTAGAAATGACCGATCATGAAACGCTCAGCCAGGCAGAAATTATCTGCCAGTCGCTCAGGGAAGAAGACGATGGCGTCAGGCGTGAAGTCCTGGCGCACGCCGGTAGCCGCTGGTCACTGGGCATCCTGCATGCGCTGGGTGTGTACGGTGCGATGCGTCATGCCGAAATAAAACGGCAGATGACAGGTGTGACTCAGCGCATGTTGACCAAGACCCTACGCGCCATGGAGCGCGATGGTTTGTTGGTTCGGCGCGAGTTCGGTGAAATTCCGCCCCGCGTCGAGTACGAGCTGACGCCGCTGGGCAGGGAGCTTTTGATTCGCATGTCGCCCGTCTGGACCTGGGTGGTCGAAAACGTGGAGGACTTTCGCAAGGCTCGGCGTATTTTCGACAGTGAGGAGGGCAAAAAACCGGCATGGCAGGTTCCCACACCGATTCCGGATGCGCCTCGGTAAGCGCTACTTCTCGATGAAGGCTGTGCAAGTGTATGCCTCGATCCACCCCTAGCTGTACGGGGCGCAGCGCGCCATAACCCACTACTGTCGCAGGCACATCACCACCGCTTGGATGCCGCGCCATGTTCATGTCTACCAGCCTGTTATCAGCCTTCGTGCTGTTCGCTTTTGTCTCTTCGATCACCCCTGGGCCCAACAACACCATGTTGCTGGCCTCAGGCGTGAATTTCGGCTTTCGCCGTTCGATGCCCCATGCGCTGGGGATCAGTATCGGCTTCATGCTGTTGGTGATCTGTGTGGGGCTGGGCTTGGGCGAGGTGTTCAAGCTGTTCCCGTGGGCCTACACGCTGTTGCGTTATGTCGGCGCCGCGTATTTGTTGTACCTGGCGTGGAAGATTGCCAATGCGGGCGGCATGTCTGACAACCCGGATGAACACGGCAAGCCGATGACCTTCCTCGGTGCGGCGGCCTTCCAGTGGGTCAACCCCAAGGCATGGATCATGGCGCTGGGGGCGATCACCACGTACACGCCGGCTGAAGGTTATGTGACCAACGTGCTGGTGATCGCCCTGGTATTTGCAGTGGTCAACTTGCCGAGTGTGTGCGTGTGGGTGGGGTGTGGCAGCGGCTTACGCAACTTGCTGCGTGAGCCGCGCTGGTTACGGATGTTCAACTGGTCCATGGCCGGGCTGTTGGTGTTGTCGCTGTATCCGATGCTGTTTGTGGGCTGAGTAAGTAACCACGATGCGAAGCGAGCCGCTTTTGATCTTGCTCTTGATCTGCTTTTGATCTGAAGCGCCCCGTTAAACCCCGCTGGCCGAACGCAGGCTTGAATTCGTGGGTAACCCGGCAGGACGCCGGGTTAGCCGCCCCGCGCCATGGATGGCGCGTGGCGGCGGCCCACGGATTCAAGCCTGCGTTCGGGCACACCGAGCCAAGGCGAGGTGCCGAGGGGTGGGGCAAGAGCCCTTTGGTTACTTTGGGGCTTTTCCAAAGTGACCCGCTGTCAGAGCGGAACCCTAAGTAGCCGTTACCGCAGGAATGGATATGTACTCGGTATAACAGTGTCGCCTGCCAGGCCGCCTTCGCGAGCAAGCCCGCTCCCACAGTAGAATCGCGGGGGTGTCAGGAAGATAGATGTCGGCTGTCAGGCCGCCATCGCAGGCAAGCCAGCTCCCACAGTTGAATCGTGAGGCGTCGGGTAACAGGCCGTCGCGGGAGCAAGCTAATGCGGGCTTAGACCGGCGAGATGGTCGCCAACATACCGATGCCAATGGTCAACACCAAAAAGCCAAACAGGAAAATTGCCATCTTGGTCATAAGGCCTCCGAGGGGAAGGGGACGACAGGAATGTCGGGATGGGGCTATTGTCCGCCTCAAGGGCTTTTCAATACAGGCGCAGATCGAAAAGAAAAAACCGTATCAGATCACCGCGCAGCGCCTGGTCCGTGGCTTTTCACGCGAACGGCTTTTATCAAGATCAGCGCTATTGCCGCTATCAGCCTTGAGCGTCACCTGAGACAGAAACGGCATTTGCCCCTAAGATAGCGCCCACTGCACAACAATAAGCATGGGCCGACCCTCGATGGAAAGACGCCAGTTCAGCGGTGGCATGCAAGGCAAGAACCTGCGCTACCTCAGTGATAACCCTCAGCAATCAACCTCGGTCACCCGTGTCGGTTTCCTGCTGCTCGAACACTTTTCGCTTCCGGCCTTTACCCAGACCCTCGACACGCTGGTGACCGCCAACCTGTTGCGCCCCGATCTGTTCGTTACGCGCACCTTCGGGTGGGGTGAGGGCGAAGTCATCAGCGACCTGGGCCTGGTCATTCGCCCGGATGCGAACCTGATGTTGGCGAGCTTGCAGGACGTGGACCTGCTGGTGATCTGCGGTGGTTTTCGCACCGAGCTCAAGGCCAGCGAGCCCTTTATCCAATGGCTGCGCAGCGCGGGTGAAGCGGGCGTGCGCCTCGCCGGTTTGTGGAACGGCTCGTGGTTCCTCGGGCGTGCGGGGCTGTTGCAGGGTTACCGCTGTGCCATCCATCCCGAGCATCGGCCGGCACTGGCGGAAGTGTCCAAGGCGGCGCAGGTCACCAGCGAACCCTATGTGATCGACCGCGACCGCCTCACCGCGTCCAGCCCCTCGGGGGCGTTCCATATGGCCCTGGACTGGATCAAGAGCCTGCATGGCAAAGCCTTGGTCGAAGGCATCGAAGATATCCTGGCGTTCGAAGAGTCGCGCTACCGTCGTATCAAACCCACCGAAAACATGTGTGTCAGCGCGCCGCTGCGCGAGGTGGTGAAGCTGATGGACGCCAACCTCGAAGAACCCCTGGAACTCGATCAACTCGCCGTCTACGCCGGCCGTTCCCGCCGCCAGTTGGAGCGCCTGTTCAAAGAACAACTGGGTACCACGCCGCAACGCTACTACATGGAACTGCGCGTCACTGAAGCGCGACGCCTGTTGCAGCACACCGAGTTGTCCCAGGTGGATGTGCTGGTGGCGTGCGGGTTTGTCTCACCGAGCCATTTCAGCAAATGCTACAGCGCGTATTTCGGCTATCGCCCCTCCAAGGAGAAGCGGTTGGTCAAGTAGCCTGGAGTGTGTAGAAAGATTTTCACAAGGAGTGGTAATGGACATCACGCTTTTGGATCGTTATCGCGGCAGCCTACTTGGGCTGGCGTGTGGCGACGCTGTAGGGACGACCGTTGAATTCATGCCCCGTGGCAGCTTTTCTCCCGTGACGGATATGCTGGGCGGCGGACCGTTTAGCCTCAAGCCTGGCCAATGGACTGACGATACGTCCATGGCACTGTGTCTGGCCGAAAGCCTGTTGCGCAAAGGCGGTTTTGACGCGGTGGACCAGATGGGGCGTTACCTGAATTGGTGGAAGTGGGGTTACTTGAGTTCTACCGGAGAGTGTTTCGATATCGGCATGACGGTTCGCGAAGCGCTGGAGCAATTTCAGCAAAGTGGCAACGCTTTTGCGGGCTCAACGCATCCGTATTCGGCCGGCAATGGTTCAATGATGCGCCTCGCACCTGTGGTGTTGTTTTACTTTCCAGATAGGGCGCACATCCACCTGTTTGCCGAGCAAAGCTCGCGAACTACTCATGCCGCGCAGGAGGCTATCGAGTGCTGCCTGCTGCTGGCCGAGGCTATCAGCAATGCCCTGAGCGGTGTTCCAAAGAAGCAGGTGCTGAGCTTTTCCCACACCGTGCTGTCGGCCCCTAAGGTCAAGGCTATCGCCTCTGGCGATTATCGCGATAAAACCTCTGCTCAAATCGTTGGCTCGGGTTATGCGGTGGCTTCGCTGGAGGCCGCATTCTGGTGTTTCGATCAGACCTCCAACTTTGCTGACGCGATACTCGCCGCGGCCAACCTTGGGGATGACGCAGACACTACTGCCGCAATCGTTGGGCAACTGGCGGGGGCGTATTACGGCGTCCAGGCTATCCCTGTCGGTTGGTTGAACAAGCTATGGATGCGCGATGAAATCCAAGAAACGGCTGATGCGTTATTCAGCACTACGCGCTTACCACGGTAAGGTTCAGAAACGATCCAGCCGATAAGGCTGTAGCTCTGGCACCCGCTCACCCGCCGCAAGCTGCCCAACCCGTTCGGCCGTCACCGCTGCTTGTGTCAGCCCCAGATGCTGGTGACCAAAGGCAAGCAGTACCTTACCCTCGCACACCCGGTCAATGATCGGCAGCGAGTCGGGCAGGGAAGGGCGAAAGCCCATCCAGGGCGTGGCTTCGCTGTCGCTCAAGTCGTGTCGGAACAGCCCTTTGCTCAACCGGTGCAGCTGCCAGGCGCGTTGCATATTGGCCGGGCGGTCGAGGCCGGCGAATTCGACCGTGCCGGCCAGGCGCAGGCCGCCAGTCATGGGTGTCATGATGAATCTGCGCTCCAGCGACGTGACCGCGAATGGCAGGCGCTGTTGCTCGTGGGGCAGCATCAGGTGGTAACCGCGTTCGGTGTCCAGTGGCACTTGTTTGCCGGTGAGTGCGGCGGTGAGTTTGGCCGAGTGGGCGCCGCAGGCGATCAGCACGTGCTGCGCTGTCAGTACGCCTTGGTCGGTCATCAGGGAAACGCCGCTGCCCTCCAGGCGCGCATCCAGAACGCGCTGCTGAAGAAATTGCACCCCCTCGGCCTTGGCCGCGTTCACCATCTCGCCAACCACCGTATACGGGTCCAGAAAGTGTCCGGTAGCGGGGAAGAACAAACCGCCTTGTATGGCGTCGCTCAGTTGCGGCGCAGCCTTGCGCACCGCATCGCCGCTCCAGAAGTCCACGGCGACGCCTTGCTGAGTCATGCGGCGCTGCACTGCATCCAGTGCAGCGCGGGATTCGGCGCGCTCATACACCAATAGAGAACCGTCTTCGCGCAGCAGTTGCGCTTGCCCAATCGATTGCAACAAGCGTTGCCACGCGCCCAGGCTACCTTCGTTCAAGGCGCGAAGGCCCGCCACGGTGCGCTGGTAACGCGCAGGCCGCAGGTTCAGCAACAGGCGGATAAACCAGGGCAAAGCGCGGGGCAGGTAGGTCCAGTCCAGGCGCAGCGGGCCCATGGGGTCCAGGAGCATGGCGGGCAAGCGCTTGAGAATCGACAGGTCGGCGATGGGGAAGACTTGCTCCGTCGCCAGGTGGCCGGCGTTGCCGTAGGAGGCGCCCATGCCGGGTGCCTGCGCGTCGACCACCACGACTCGCCGGCCTTGGCGTGCCAACTGCAAGGCGCAGGCGACGCCGATGATGCCGGCGCCGACTACTACGATGTCTGCTTGATTGGGTTCGGCCATGGTTATGCTTCTCGCTGGCCGTCGAGCAGGCGCCGCAGCCGCAGCGGGTTGTCGTGCTGCAGCGCGGTGGGCAGCAAGACGTCCGGGAAGTCCTGGTAACACACCGGGCGCAGGAACCGCTGAATCGCCGCCGTACCCACCGAGGTACTGCGGGCATCCGAAGTCGCCGGAAAGGGCCCACCATGCACCATGGCGTCACACACTTCTACGCCGGTCGGCCAGCCGTTGACCAGTAGGCGCCCAGCCTTGCGCTCCAGTACCGGCAGCAGTGCCCGTGCGTGTGGCAGGTCGGTGTCATTCATTTGCAGGGTAGCGGTGAGTTGACCTTCCAAGTGTTCGGACACTTGGCGCATCTGCTCGACATCGCGGCATTCCACCACCAGCGAGGCAGCGCCGAATACTTCGGCTTGCAGGTGTTCATTGTTCAGGAACGCCTCGGCCTGGGTCACGAACAGGTGGGCCTGGCCCTGGTTCGGCCCGGTTGCTGGCGAGCCCTTGGCGGCGATCTTGGCGTGCTTGGCCAGGGTGGTCACGCCGGTTTCGTAGGCGCTGAAGATGCCCGGTGTGAGCATGGTCTGGGCCGAGCAACGCGAGAGCCAGTCACCGGCGACCTGGATAAAACGGTCCAGGGCAGCGCCTTGCAGGGCAATCACCAGGCCAGGGTTGGTGCAGAACTGGCCGGCGCCTTGGGTCAGCGACGCGACGAACCCTTCGGCCAAGGCTTCGCACCTAGCTTCAAGTGCAGCAGGAAACAGGTATACCGGGTTGATCGAGCTCATTTCCGCGTACACCGGGATCGGCTCCGGGCGTGCCTGCGCCGCTTGGCACAGGGCGATACCGCCACTGCGCGAACCGGTAAAACCCACGGCCTTGATACGCGGGTCGCTCACCAGTGCGATACCCACCTCGTTACCCGCGCCGTAGAGCAGTGAAAACACACCCTCCGGCAAGCCACAATCTTTCACCGCCTGGGCGATGGCGCAGCCCACCAGCTCGCTGGTGCCGGGGTGCGCGTTATGCGCCTTGACGATCACCGGGCAACCGGCGGCAAGGGCCGATGCGGTATCGCCGCCCGCCACGGAGAAGGCCAGAGGGAAGTTGCTGGCACCAAACACTGCGACGGGGCCGAGGGCGATATGGCGCTGGCGCAGGTCGGCACGGGGCAGGGGTTGGCGCTGGGGCTGTGCGGTATCGACGCGTACATCGAGCCATTCGCCCAGGCGCACGGTGCGGGCAAAAGCGCGCAGTTGCCCGCAGGTACGGCTGCGTTCACCTTCAATGCGTGCGCGGGGCAAGCCGGTTTCGGCGCAGGCGCGTTCGACCAACTCATCACCCAAGGCCTCGATGTGGATGGCGATCGTTTCAAGCAACGTGGCGCGATCTGCCAAGGCGGTTTCACGGTAAGCGTCGAATGCGGCCCACGCGAGTGCGCAGGCCTGATCGACGTGCTGCTCATCCCCGCCAGTGTAGGCGGGCTCCAGTGGGGTGTTGGTGGCGGGGTTGATCGCCCGGATCGCATCGCGATGGCCGGAGATGGATTGCTGACCGATCAGCATCTTGCCTGTCAGAGTCATGGTGAAATCCTGGAAAACAGAGGAGTGTTGTAGGAGCGAGCTTGCTCGCGAAAAACGCGCCTACAACGCGTTCATTCAGGGTGAGCGCGTTATCGTTAACGACCTTCGCGAGCAAGCTCGCTCCTACAAAGAATCAAGCGACGTTCTGTTCTGCCGACCAGTTGGCATACCACTGGCGGAACAGCGCGTACTGCTGCTCGGCATAGCGGCGCTGGGCCGCGCTGAGCTCGTCGGTTTCGTTGAAGTGCAGGGCGTAACCCTGGTCGCCGTTGAGCACCATCAGGTGCTTGTAATACAGCACCAGGTCGCAGCCCTCGTCGAACGACGACAACACCGCCAGTGCAGCTTCCAACTCGCGGGCCTGGCGACGGGCCTTGGCATCTCCCTTGGCGGCTTTTTTGCTCAGGGTCAACAGTTGCAGCACTTCGCGTGGCAGTGCATTGCCGATACCGGTAATAGCGCCGGTGGCATTGCAGTTGACGAAACCGTGAACCACTTGGGTGTCGACGCCGACCATCAGGGTCACATCGTCATCCTGGGAAGTGATGTTTTCAGCGGCGTAGCGCAAGTCGGCGGCGCCGCCGAACTCCTTGAAGCCGATCAGGTTCGGGTGCTCGCGGCGCAGTTCGAAGAACAGGTCTGCGCGGGTGGCGAAACCGTAGTAGGGGCTGTTGTAGATCACCGCCGGCAGGTTGGGGGCGGCGTTGAGGATCGCTGCGAAGTGAGCCTTTTGCGCAGTGACCGAAGCACCTCGGGATAGCACGCGGGGAATCACCATCAAACCATGGGCCCCGACTTTGGCGGCATGGGCTGCGTGGGATACGGCTTCACGGCTGTTCACCGCACCGGTGCCGACGATGGTTGGCACACCCGCCGCCACCAGGCGCGCCACGCCTTCCTGGCGCTGGGCCTCGGTGAGCAGCGGCCAGTCGCCCATGGAGCCGCAATACACCACGGCGCTCATGCCGATGTCGATCAGCTCGCGACCCTTGGCCACCAGGGCGTCGAAGTCCGGTTGGCGCTCGGCGGTGCAAGGGGTCATCAGGGCGGGCATGCAGCCGGTAAAGATGTTGTCGCTCATGGTGCTAACTCCGGTTTCAGTTGAATTGTTCAAGGGCTCAGATGCCCCAGGCAAACGGGTCTTGTTCGTCGATCAGCAGGGTGCTGTCGGCGGTCATGTAGGCGCGGCCGGTGATGAATGGGCGCACGCGTTCGCCGTCCCATTCATAGCGGCCGAGGAATTGGCTGCCGGTGATGCTGGCTTGTACCCAGGGTTCTCCTGCGGCCAGTTTTGCGTCGGCAGCCAGGCAGGCGAGCTTGGCGCTGGTGCCGGTGCCGCAGGGGGAGCGGTCATAGGCTTTGCCAGGGCACATCACGAAGTTGCGGCTGTCGGTGTGGGGGTCGTCGGCGAACAGTTCGATATGGTCGATCAGCGCACCGTCTGCGCCACGGATGCCTTGGGCCTCCAGAGCCTTGAGCATCGCCCAGGTGTAGTCGGTCAGGGCCTTGACGTTATCCATCTGCAACTGATGGCCGTGATCCGACACCAGGAAGAACCAGTTGCCGCCCCAGGCGATGTCGCCCAGCACCACGCCATGCCCAGGCACCTCAACCGGCACCTGTTTGCGATAGCGGTAAGCGGGCACATTGCGCAGGGTCACGCTGCCGTCTTCGTGCAAGGTGGCCGCGACCGGGCCGACCGGCGTGTCGAGGCTGTGCACGCCCGGTTGGATCAGCCCCAGATGATGCAGCGAGGCAACCAGGCCGATGGTGCCGTGGCCGCACATGCCCAGGTAGCCAGCGTTGTTGAAGAAGATCACCCCGCAAGTCGCCCCCGGCGTGACCGGCGCGCAGTACAGCGCGCCCACCAATACATCATTGCCTCGAGGTTCCAGCAGGCAGGCGCGGCGCCATTGATCGTGGTGGGTGCGCAGGTGGTCCAACTGGTCGGCGATCGTGTCGCCAGCCAGCGCGGGGAAACCGCTCATGACCAGGCGTGTAGGTTCACCGCCGGTGTGTGAATCAATCACGTGCAGCCGTTTCATAAGGCGCTCCATCAGTGGGTAGTCGGGGACAGTGGGGCGCTGTAGTGCGCGTCGCTGACGGCTTCGCTTTCGTCCTCTTCCTGCTCCAGGCGCACCAAGTGGGCGGGCACGCCGGTGGCGGCGCCCCAGTAGTAAATGCCCAGGGCGCAGGCCGCCACCACCAGGGTGTCAAACGGGTGGCTGATCACGCCGATACCGCCAAAGCTGCCGAGTTTGGAGAGCAGGATGGTCACGGCGTAGAAGCCGATCAGCCAGGCCGAGGAACGTACCTGTTGCTTGAGGTTCAGGTGCGCGGTCGGCACCCAGCGTGCACACAGCAGGTACACCACAAACATCAGGATTTGCAGGCCCAGCAGCCAGGACACGGTGTTCCAGCCCGACCAGTACACGATCAGCGCAGCGATGATGAACGACAGCGGGCCCAGCACCGCCATGCCCTTGACCCGAAACGGGCGCGCCATGTCGGGTGCATTGCGGCGCAGGGCGGCGACGGTCACCGGGGCCACCGCGTAACTGAGGATCAGGGCAGCGGACACCACGTTGATCAGCGCTTCCCAGGACGGGAACGGCAAGGTCCAGAACACCGACAGGCCAAAGGTCAGCCACAGTGCCGGGCGCGGGATGCCGGACTTTTCATCGATGCGCGTGAAGATCTTGAAGAAGGTGCCGGTCTGCGCCCAGCCATACACCACGCGCGGGGTGGCGTTCATGTAGATATTGCCGCAGCCGCTGGGGGAGATCACCGCATCGGCCACCACCAGGTAGGCCAGCCAACCCACGCCCAGCGCCAGGGCGATATCGCGATAGGGCAGGGCCAGCTCCTTGCTGATGCCGGCCCAGCCATTGGCGAGCATTTCGGTGGGCACACCGCCGAGGAACGCGGTTTGCAGCAGCACATAGATGGCCGTTGATAGCAGCACCGAGAGGATCAGGGCGATGGGGATGGTGCGCTGTGGATTTTTTACTTCGCTGGCCACCGAAATGATCGGCGTGAGCCCCAGATAGGCAAAGATCACCCCGCCTGCCGACACGGCCATCTCGATGCCCGACAAGCCGAACGGTGCAAAGCCATGCACCTGGAAATTCTCCGGCTTGAAGAAGGTGAACAGCACGCCGATCACCAGCAACGGCACGATGAACTTGAACACGCTCACCAGGTTATTGGCGATGGCAAAGGTCTTCACGCTGCGGTAATTGAGGACGAAGAACAGGCACAGCAAGGCAAATTGCACCAGCCAGCCCAGGGTAGTCGGGTCGCTGGAGCCGGCCTTGGTCAGTTGGGGAAACCAGGCTGCGGCGTATTGGCGCGAGGCGACCACTTCAATCGCCACCAGGCTGGAAAACGCGATCAGCGTGATAAAGCCCATCAGGTAGCCCAGCAGCGGGCCATGGGAGTACACCGGGTAGCGCACCACCCCGCCGGCGCGGGGCAGGGCGGCGCCGAGTTCGCAGTAGACAATGCCCAGCAACAGCACAGCGAAACCCCCGAGCAACCAGGAAAAAATCCCCGCCGGGCCTGCGATGGCAGACACGTGGCTGGCGGCGAACAACCAACCCGAACCGAAGATGGCCCCCAACCCGATAAAGGTGAGGTCCATCAGTGACAGCTGTTTCTTGAACTTGCCTTGGCCTGACATAGCGGCGCCTTCTTGTGAGTTATTGGATAGGCATGCAGTGGCGCTATCCTGAACCCACAGGCCTGGCTGACGATTGATGTTTTATGCGGCGATGGATGACGAATTCAGCACAATTTGCTGCGCTCGACAGCGCTCGCTTCATGGCGCAATCTGCTGGCTGTTGACGAATAAAGGGGCTGAGAAAGTCATGTTGCAGAGCGCGTTCGCGAGCCTTTTCCAGGGCAACCGGCCCCACAGCATCGAGCAGCTATTGAGCGGGGTAGAGCAGTTGCTGCCGATGCTCGATGTGCTGCCCAGCGCGGCGATTTTCATCAAGGACATCGACGCCCGCTACGTGCTCGCCAACCGCACCCTGGTGCAACGCTGCGGCCTCAAACAGCTGCAACCGCTGCTGGGCAAGACCAGCGCCGAAGTGTTTCCCGCGCAATTGGGCCCCGGTTATACCGAGCAGGACCGGCGTGTGTTGAAGCAGGGTTTGGTACTGGAAGACCAACTCGAATTGCACCTCTATGGCACCCGCGAACCGGGCTGGTGCCTGACTCACAAATGGCCGCTGTACAACCAGCTCGGTGCGATCATCGGCCTGGCCGGAATCTCGGTAGACCTGCAATCGGCCAGTGAGACCCACCCGGCCTATCAGCGCCTGGCGGCGGTGGACGAACACATCCGCAGCCACTTCAACCGCCGTGTCACCCTGGGTGAATTGACCCGCATCGCCGGGATTTCTGTGGCGCAATTGGAGCGCTACTGCAAGCGCGTGTTTCACCTCACGCCCCGGCAAATGATCCAGAAAGTCCGGCTGGAACATGCCCGTCGGTTGTTGCATACCGAGCTGCCGATTACCGAGGTGGCGCTGCAATGCGGGTACACCGATCACAGCGCGTTTACCCGGCAGTTCAAATCTTCAACTGGCTTCACCCCAAGGCAGTACCGGCAAGCCACACAAGGCGGCAGCGCAGATGAATGTCTTATGTAGGAGCGAGCTCGCTCGCGAAAAACCTCAACGATAACGCGTGCTTCCTGAATGACCGCGGCGCCTGTGAGTTTTTCGCGAGCAAGCTCGCTCCTACAGGGTAAGCGTTCTATTGCGATGCAACGAATGGCGCCCACGCCCCTCATATGCTTACACCGACCCTTTTCACCACGACAGGTACCGAGCTTATGACCGCGGCGAACAACGATCATGTGAACTGGCTGGTGCAACATTCCATGCTCCACGCAGCGCGGCAGCGGGCCAAGCTTTATTCGGGGCAAGGCCGCCTGTGGCAGCAGCCCTATGCACAGACCCGGCCGCGTGACGCTTCAGCCTTGTCGTCCGTGTGGTTCACCGCTTATCCCGCGTCGATTGTCACCCGCGAAGGCGGCACGGTGCTGGAGGCGCTGGGGGACGAAACCTTGTGGCATACCTTGTCCAAAATCGGCATCCAGGGTATTCACAACGGCCCGTTGAAGAAGTCCGGTGGTTTGTCTGGCACCGAACACACCCCGACCATCGACGGCAATTTCGACCGCATCAGCTTCGACATCGACCCGCAACTGGGCACCGAGGCGCAGTTGCAGGCCTTGACGCGCATGGCTGCCGCGCACAACGCGGTGATCATCGACGATGTGATCCCGTCCCACACCGGCAAAGGCGCGGATTTTCGCCTGGCGGAAATGGCCTATGAGGACTATCCGGGCCTCTACCACATGGTCGAAATCCGCGAGGAAGACTGGCCGTTGCTGCCCGACGTGGCCGACGGGCGTGATGCGCAAAACCTCAGCCCCTCCCAGGTGGATGCACTGCGCGACAAGCACTACATCGTCGGCCAATTGCAGCGGGTGATTTTCTTCGAGCCCGGCGTCAAGGAAACCGACTGGAGCGCCACCCCGGTGGTGCTCGGCGTAGATGGCAAACCGCGACGCTGGGTATACCTGCATTACTTCAAGGAAGGCCAGCCGTCGCTCAACTGGCTCGACCCTTCGTTTGCTGCGCAGCAGATGATCATTGGTGACGCGCTGCACGCCATTGATGTGATGGGCGCGAAAATCCTGCGTCTGGATGCCAACGGCTTTCTCGGCGTGGAGCGCAAGCTCGACGGCACGGCCTGGTCCGAAAGCCATCCGCTGTCGATCACCGGCAACCAGTTGCTCGGCGGCGCCATTCGCAAGGCGGGCGGGTTCAGTTTTCAGGAGCTCAACCTTACCGTGGACGACATCGCGTCTATGTCCCACGGCGGCGCCGACCTGTCCTATGACTTCATCACCCGGCCGGCCTACCAGCATGCGTTGCTGATGGGCGACACCGAGTTCCTGCGCCTGATGCTGCGTCAGATGCACAGCCTCGGCATCGATCCTGGCTCGCTGATTCACGCGCTACAGAACCACGATGAGCTGACCCTGGAGCTGGTGCACTTCTGGACGCTGCACGCCCATGACAGCTTCCTGTTCCAAGGCCAGACCTTCCCCGGCAACATCCTGCGCGAGCATATCCGCGAGCAGATGTACGAACGGCTGACCGGTGAGCATGCGCCGTATAACCTCAAGTTCGTCACCAACGGCGTGTCTTGCACCACCGCCAGCATCATCACCGCAGCCCTGGGTATTCGTGACCTGGAGGCGATCACCCCGGCGGATATCCAGCAGATTCGCCAGATCCACTTGCTGCTGGTGATGTACAACGCCATGCAACCTGGGGTGTTTGCCTTGTCCGGCTGGGACCTGGTGGGCGCGCTGCCGTTGGCGGCCGAAGAGGTGGCGCACCTGATGGAGGATGGCGACACCCGCTGGATCCACCGTGGCGCCTACGACCTGGTAGACCTGAACCCCGACGCTGAGCTGTCGGCGGGGCAAATGCCGCGCTCCAAAAGCCTGTATGGCAGCCTGAACAGCCAACTGCAGGACCCAGAGTCCTTTGCCTCCCAACTGCAAAAAATCCTCGCCGTGCGCCGCGCCTACGACATCGCCGCGAGCCGCCAGATCCTGGTGCCGGATGTCGAGCACCCAGGCTTGTTGATCATGGTTCACGAACTGCCGGCGGGTAAGGGCACGCAAATCACGGCGCTGAACTTTGGTGCCACGCCAATCACCGAAACCTTGCACCTGCCCAACATCGCACCGGGACCGGTGGTGGATATCATCAATGAGCGGGTGGAAGGCGATTTGACCGAGGAGGGGGCGTTCACGATCACGCTGGACGCCTATGAAGGGCTGGCATTGCGGGTGGTGAGCAGCACGCCGATGTAAAGGGATATTGGGCTTGGCAAACCGTAAACGTTATCGCCTACTGTAGGAGCGAGCTTGCTCGCGAAAAACGTCAACGATAACGCGAGCGTCCTGAATAAACGCGGCGTCGTTAAGTTTTTCGCGAGCAAGCTCGCTCCTACAAGGCGAGCCGTGCCAGACGATCAGTGGTGCTTGTTCTTGTGCTTATGTTTGTTGCCTTTGTGCTTGCCACCGCCTGAACGATGACCGCTCTCGTCATCGGCCAGGTTATTACCCAGCGCGCCACCGGCTGCGCCGCCCACGCCCGCGCCGATGGTCGACCCGGTGGTGCCGCCCAGGCGATTGCCAATCAGCGAGCCGCCCGCCGAGCCCAAACCGCCGCCAATCGCCGCTTCGGTCTTGTTACCCTTTTGCGCACCCACCGCACTCCCGGCGGCGCCACCTACGCCTGCGCCAATGGCCGCGCCAGTCGAGCCACCGAGCTGTTGGCCCACCACATTGCCCAACGCACCGCCGACACCGCCTCCCAGCGCCGCCGTACCATCTCCAGCGGCCAGGGCCCCTTGGGAGATCAGGATGCCCAATGCCAGGGCCGGGAATGTCATTTTCATTTTTTTGTACCTCAAGGGCTGTCTCAGGCGCTCACGGGTTAAAGCACGCCTGGCAGTGTGATTAGAGCACAGGCCACCGCACCAGGGGCTCGGTGATTGCCCGTGCGCAAGAAAATTTTTTTCAGCCCTCTTGAATTTTTTTAGCGCGTCCATAAATTTTTGATCACGCGATGCCGAATCCGGGTCGCGTACTAAATCACTTGGAGAAACTCAGGAGATTTTAAAATGGCTACTACCCTGTCGTTGGCCCCACTGTTCCGTCAATCGGTGGGCTTTGATCGCTTCAATGACCTGTTCGAGTCGGCGCTGCGCAGCGAGGCTCCGAATTCCTATCCACCTCACAACGTGGAAAAGCACGGTGACGACGCGTACCGAATTGTCATCGCCGTCGCTGGCCTGACCGAGGAGGATCTGGATATTCAGGTCGAGAGGGGTGTATTGACGGTTTCCGGCGGAAAACGCGAAACCGACGATAAGGTCGCTTACCTGCACCAGGGCATTGCCCAACGTGCGTTCCGGTTGTCGTTCCGCTTGGCGGACCATATCGAAGTACGTGGCGCATCCCTGACCAACGGGTTGCTCAACATCGACCTGCTGCGTGAGGTGCCTGAAGAAGCCAAGCCAAAACGCATCATGATTGGTGGCGAGGCCAAGCCCGAGCTGCGTCAGGTCAGCTTGCAGTAAAACAATCGGCGGTAAAAAGGCGCTCTGCGGGGCGCCTTTTTTGTGCTCGCTGCAAACCCTGCCCGCTAAGGCTGGGTATTGGGTGCAAACAACTGCCTGGCCTCGGCAAAGCATTTCTCGGCGATGGCCGAGCGCGGTTCGGTCTTGCGCATCACCATGCCCAGGGGCGCTAGGACGCTGGCATCCGGCAGGTGGATAAACGCCAGGTTCTCGATGGGGCTTTCCAGGCCGCTGTCCAACGGCATGATCGCGCAGCAGAAGCCTTCGTGAATGGCCTGGAACAGTTGATAGGTGGAGTCGCTTTCCAGAATCGGCTGGGGATCGAGACCGCGGCTGCGGAAACTCAAGTCAATGGATTTTCGATAGTGCATGCCATTGCTGATCATCCCCAAGGGCAGTTCGGCGGCTTCTTCCCAGCTCATCTGCGTGCCTTCGAAGTGGAAGTGGCGGGTGTCGTACAGCAGGCCGACACGGGTCTCGCCCAGTTCGAAAAACTCCAGATAGTTGGGGCTGACGTGGTCCAGGTAGCACACGCCCAGGTCCAACTGGTTGGTGCCCAGGGCTTCGATGATTTTGTCCGAGCTCATGGAGGTGAGGCTGAACTTGAGTTCCGGAAAGCTGTGGGACAAGCCCTGAATGAAGCTGATCGGGTTGAACCCGCTCAGGGGCACCAGGCCCAGGCGCAGGTTACCGACCAACTGGCCGCGACACGCAGCGGCTTCGGCGAACAGGCCGTCATGGGCGGCGAGCAAGGTCCTGGCCCACGCCAACACGCGTTCGCCGGCCTGGGTGAAGCCTTCGAAGCGTTGGCCACGGGTCACCAGTTCCAGGCCCAGTTCTTCCTCTAGGTTGCGCAGGCGCATCGACAGGGTGGGCTGGGTGATGTTGCAGCGGGCAGCGGCCTGGCCGAAATGGCGCGTCTGCTCCAGCGCGATCAGGAATTTAAGTTGTTTGATGTCCATGAAGGCACCTGCCTGGAAATGAGCCGATGATCGCATTGTAATGACCGGCACGTCCAAGTGCCCTTGCCACGGTGCAGTTGCATCGTTCCATTTATGGGATGGAGCGGCCCGTTTCAGCTACTACCTAACTCCGAACGCGATGACTAAGGTGGTTCCACTGTTTTTTTGGGTGGGCCAACGTCTACACCCAGGCCATGCCGTATTACCGGTTTCTGATCCAGAGCTACATCAAGGCCAAGGCAGTGGCAAACACCCACGAAGTACTAGACTCACAGCGCACCTAAATACGCTGGGGCCTTTTGCGGCAAGCCCATGTTGGGCGCTGCCTCTATTTATCAGGAGTATGAAGATGTCTACACCTTACGTTCGTTTGGACAAAGACAACGCCGCAGTGCTGTTGGTCGACCATCAGGCCGGCTTGCTGTCATTGGTCCGTGACATCGACCCGGACAAATTCAAGAACAACGTGCTGGCCCTGGCTGACCTGGCCAAGTACTTCAAGTTGCCGACCATCCTCACCACCAGTTTCGAAACCGGCCCCAACGGCCCGCTGGTGCCCGAGCTCAAGGCACTGTTCCCGGATGCGCCGTACATTGCGCGCCCAGGCCAGATCAACGCCTGGGACAACGAAGACTTCGTCAAGGCCATCAAGGCTACCGGCAAGAAGCAATTGATCATTGCCGGCGTCGTGACCGAAGTGTGCGTGGCGTTCCCGGCGCTGTCGGCCCTGGCTGAGGGCTTTGAAGTGTTTGTGGTCACCGACGCCTCCGGTACTTTCAACGAACTGACCCAGCAATCGGCCTGGGCTCGCATGTCGGCCAACGGCGCGCAACTGATGACCTGGTTTGGCCTGGCCTGCGAGCTGCACCGCGACTGGCGCAACGACATCGAGGGCTTGGGGACGTTGTTCTCCAACCACATTCCGGACTACCGTAACCTGTTCACCAGCTACAACGCGTTGACTGAAGGCAAGTAAGCCTGCTGGCGATCTGGGTCTATACCGATTCGATGCGACACTGGATCTGTGGCCAGAGAGCTTGCTCACGCGAAGGTCTGATAGCCGACGCGCGATCCAACTGTGCGGGCTTGCTCGCGAAGGCGGCCTGGCAGTCAACACAGCTGGATTGTGTACATATCCATTGCTGCGGTAACGGCCGCTTAGGGTTCCGCCCTGACGGCGGCTCACTTTTGAAAAGCCGGAATGCCGGCCCAGACAAAAGTAAGCAAAACGCTCTTGCCCCACCACTCGGCACCTCGCTTAGGCTCGGTGTGCCCGTAATCCGCCAGTGATTTGGGGGGCCGCCGCCACGCGCCATCCATGGCGCGGGGCGGCTAAACCGGCATCCCTGCCGGTTTACCCCCCAAATCCCTGTCGAATTCCGGCCAGCGTGGTTTGACGGGGCGCCTAAGATCAAAAGCAGAGCAAGATCAAGAGCGGCTCGCTTCGCATCGTGGTTACCGTCCACCGTTACAGCGTTGTGTAGATACCTATGCTGCGATGGCGGCATTGCCCTCCAACATAGGCGTTGGCTGTCAGACCGTCATCGCAGGCAAGCCAGCTCCCACAGTTGGGTCGCGAAGCATCAATGGGATCAGCTTCTACCGTCGCGGGAGCAAGATCAGCACCGCTAGAAGGATGACAGCACTCTAGTCGTATTTTGTTACTAACCCATGTCCTAAAAATTCAGCCCTGTGGCGGCAAAGTGGGACAAAACGCCATCTCGCCACTCAACTTTCATAAAAATGTAACAACCCTGCTTCACAGTTCGGGAGCCCGTCACCACAACGAGTTCCTTTTAATGAAAAGCTTGATGAAGTCCGCAGCACTCGCCGTTACGGTATCCCTGTGTGCCTCCTCCGTGACCTTTGCCGCCGAGAACGTACGCCTCACCGGCTCTGGCGCCAGCTTCCCTGCACCGATCTACCTCACCTGGTTCAAGGATTTCAGCAAGAAGACCGCTGGCGTCACCGTGGATTACCAATCCAAGGGCAGCGGCGCAGGTGTGCAGGACTTCCTGAATAAAACCGTCGACTTCGCTGCCAGTGACTCGGCCATGAAAGACGAAGACATCGCCAAGGTCGCCGAAGGCGTGCAGTTGCTGCCAATGACCGCCGGTGAAATCGTGCTGGCCTATAACCTGCCGGGCAATCCCAAGGGCCTCAAGCTGCCACGCGATGTTTACTCCAATATCTTCCTGGGCAAGATCACCAAGTGGAACGACCCACAGATCGTTGCCGCCAACCCGGACCTGAAGCTCACCGACACGCCGATCACTGTAGTGGTACGCGCAGACTCCAGCGGCACCACAGCGGTATTTACCAAGCACCTGTCCACCATCAACCCTGAATTCAAAACGGCGCTGGGGGAGGGCAACACCGTCAACTGGCCGGCCAGCGACAAATTCATTAAGTCGCCCAAGAACGATGGTGTGACCGCCACCGTACGCCAGACCCCAGGCGCGATTGGCTACATCGAGTACGGCTTCGCCAAACTGGCCAAGGTTGATTT
Source organism: Pseudomonas salmasensis (assembly GCF_014268375.2). NCBI lineage: Bacteria > Pseudomonadati > Pseudomonadota > Gammaproteobacteria > Pseudomonadales > Pseudomonadaceae > Pseudomonas > Pseudomonas salmasensis. The sequence goes on along the minus strand of NZ_CP077083.1, from coordinate 560,914 downwards.
CGCCCAGTTGCAGAACAAGGCCGGCCAGTACGTAGTGCCAAACGCCGAAAGCGGTGCCGAGGCCCTGGCCGCCGTGAAGATGCCGGAAAGCCTGGTGGCCTGGTTGCCGGACCCGGACGGTGCCAAGTCTTACCCGATCACCTCGTACACCTGGATGATTTTCCGCAAGGACAACGGCAACCCTGCCAAGGCCAAGGCCATGCGCGAAATGGTTGAGTACAGCCTGACCGAGGGGCAGAAAATCGCCGACTCGATGGGGTACATCCCGCTGCCGCCATCGGTGGTGGAGCAGGTTCGCAAAGCCTCCGCCAACATTCAGTAACACCCGTGAGGCCGCTCTCGGTGTGGGCTGTTTGCCGCGCCGGGGGCGTTTCCCCCCTGTTCCGGAATTAGCCAATGAACAAACCTTTCGTCGTACCGGTTAACCGGGATTCTGCCTGCCAACCTCCCTCGGCCAAAGACTTCCTGGTCGATCGCACCTTCCGTGGGCTCGCGCGAATCGGGGTGGTACTGATTCTGGCGTTGGTCGCAGCCTTGGTCTTCGAGGTGGGACGCAAGGCCTTGCCGGGCATGGAAAAGCACGGGTTCGATGTGCTTTTTGGCAGCGTCTGGGACGTTAACCAGGGCAAGTACGGGATCCTGCCGGCCATTTGGGGCACGCTCTACAGCGCTTTTATCGCGCTGCTGATTGCAGGCTTTTTCGGCGTCAGCATGGCGATTTTCCTGACTCAGGACTTTCTGCCGGCCAAGCTGGCGGCGGTGTTTCGCACCATCGTTGAACTGCTCGCAGCGATCCCCAGCGTGGTGTACGGCTTGTGGGGCATCTATGTGGTGATCCCGGCCATTCGGCCACTGACCACCTGGTTGAACAGCGAACTGGGTTGGATACCATTTTTTGGCACGTCCTTGAGCGGGCCGGGGTTGCTGCCGGCGGCGCTGGTGTTGGCCATCATGATTCTGCCGACGATTGCCGCCGTGTCCCAGGACGCGCTCACCAGCGTGCCGATGAAAACCAAGCAGGCCGCCTACGGCATGGGCACCACCCACTGGGAGGCGATCCTCAAGGTGATGGTGCCGTCTGCCGCCACCGGTATTTTCGGCTCCCTGGTACTCGGCCTCGGCCGTGCGCTGGGTGAAACCATGGCGCTGGCGATGTTGGTGGGCAACGCCAACAACATTTCCCTGTCGCTGTTCGCGCCGGCCAATACCTTGGCAGCCTTGTTGGCGCTGAACTTCCCTGAAGCCGGGCCCAACGAGGTGGAGGTCTTGATGTACGCCGCCCTCGTTTTGATGTTCATCACCCTGCTGGTGAATGTCATTGGTTCCATGATCATGCTCTACGCCCAACGGGGTAATCGATGATGACGAATCTCACATCCCCTATCACCGCTGTACCGAGCCTGCAGCGCAAGTTCGAAGGCCGCGCCTTGCGCAGCCTGGTGTTGACCACATTGGTATGGCTGGGCGCGCTGCTGGCCAGTGTGCCGCTGATTTCGGTGCTCTACATGCTGATCACCCGTGGCGGCGCACGCCTGAGCCTGGAGGTGTTCACCGAACTGCCGCCCACCGGCTTCGAAACGGGCGGCGGTTTCGGCAACGCCATGGCCGGCACCTTTGTGATGGTCGGTATCGCTGCGGCGATCGCAGTGCCGGTCGGCATCATGGCCGCGATCTTCCTGGCCGAACTGGGGCCGGACAGCAAACTGGCCAACGCTGCACGCTTTGCCGCCAAGATGCTCACCGGCTTGCCTTCGATCCTGGCCGGCGTGTTTGCCTATGCCTTGGTGGTGATGACTACTGGCACCTACTCGGCACCAGCAGGCGGCGTGGCCCTGGCGGTATTGATGCTGCCCATCGTGGTGCTGACGGCTGAAGAGTCGATGCGCATGGTGCCCAAGATCATGAAGGACGCCGCCTACGGCATGGGCTGCACCCGCTCGCAGGTGATCTGGAAGATCATCTTGCCGACCGGCCTGCCGGCGATCCTCACCGGCGTAATGCTTGCTGTGGCTCGTGCCGCAGGCGAAACCGCGCCGTTGCTGTTTACCGCGCTGTTCAGCAACTACTGGATCTACCACGACGGCGACCTGGCGGTGATGAACCCCACGGCGTCCCTTGCCGTGTTGATCTACAACTTTTCCGGCATGCCCTTCGACAACCAGCTGGAGCTCGCCTGGGCGGCCTCGTTGGTGTTGGTGATGATCGTGCTGGTCGTGAATATTGTGAGCCGTATCTTCGGCAAGCCTAAGTATTAAGAACGGGAGCATCTGAATCTTGAACGTCTCAACTGCGCAAATAGCCGCTCCGTTTGTCACCCAATCGCCTGTGGTCATGGACTGCAAGCTGGACAGGATTTTCTACGGCAACTTCATGGCAGTGCGTGACAGCCATGTGCCGATCGAGAAAAACAAGATCACCGGTTTCATCGGCCCGTCCGGCTGCGGCAAAAGTACGGTACTGCGCAGCCTCAATCGCATGAACGACCTGGTGAAAGGCTTTCGCTTCGAGGGCCATGTGCATTTCCTGGGGCAGGACGTGTACGGCAAGGGTGTAGACCCGGTGGTGGTGCGCCGTTACATCGGCATGGTGTTCCAGCAGCCTAACCCGTTCTCCATGAGCATCTTCGACAACGTCGCCTTCGGCCTGCGCCTGAACCGCTACAAAGGCGACTTGGGCGACCGCGTCAAGCACGCCCTGCAAGGTGCGGCGCTGTGGGATGAGGTCAAGGACAAGCTTAAGGTCAGCGGCCTGTCGCTCTCCGGTGGCCAGCAGCAACGGCTGTGTATTGCCCGCGCTATCGCCACCGAGCCAGAAGTGCTGTTGCTCGATGAGCCGTGCTCGGCACTCGACCCGATTGCGACTCGCCGGGTAGAGGAACTGATGGTGGAGTTGAAGAAGGATTACACCATCGCCCTGGTCACCCACAACATGCAGCAGGCCATCCGCGTGGCGGACACCACGGCGTTTTTCTCGGTGGACATCTCCCAGGGCACGCGTACCGGCTACCTGGTGGAAATGGGCCCGACCGCGCAGATTTTTGGCAGCCCGCGTGAACAGATGACCGAGGATTACATCAGCGGCAAGTTCAGCTGAGTCCCTATGTTCGATAAAAACCGCATGTGCGCCACCGTCAGCCCAGGAATGCCAATGTCTGCAACGCATCGTCTTGATTTGTCAGCGATTGAACGCGCGCTCCGTAAAGTGCAGAGCCGCTTTGCCGAGCTCAGCACGCAATTTACCGAGCCGCGCGACCCGTTGACCGACGAAGTGCTGCTCAACGTGCTTGAAGGCTATGCGCTGGTTGACGACTATGTCGCACAGGGCGTTGACCTGTTTGACCTTCATCATCTGGACCTGATGCTGGAGATCAACGCCACGGTGCTCTGCGGTAGCGACCCGGCGCGCCGCGTGGAATACGCGCAGCACCTGGCCGCCACCGAGGAGCACTTCTTCAACAATGTTGAAGGCGGTATCAAGGACTTGTTCAACTGGTATTGCGCGTATCGCAGTGAATCGGTGTGGAAACGTGCGGCCGGCGTGTATGTGCGCATCCTCAGCAAGCCGCAGTTGTTCATCGAAGGTAACAACCGCAGTGGCTCGCTGATCGTCAGCTATCTGCTGATGCGCGCCGGGTTGCCACCGTTCGTGCTGACGTTGGAAAATGCCGAGGGTTACTTCAATCCTTCCTCGGTCATCCGCAACTCGGCCAAACATGGGGTCAAGGCGTTGTATGAATTGCCCAAGATCAAGAAAAAGTACGCCGCCTTCCTGGAGGAACAGGCCCCGGATCCCAAGGCGTTTTTCTTGAGCGATACACCACAGCCTATCTACCAGGGAGGCCATTAATGCGCTGGTATCCAACGCTCGCCAGCCGAGCCGTGCAAGCCGTCCAGCAAGCGGTCCTCACGCGTGCCGCCAAGCGCCCGCGGGTACGCATCTCCTTTGATATCGACGACACGCTGGCTTGCCAACTTGACCACGCTGATGTCGAGAGCAGTTGGCTGCCGGCCTGCGCTCATCGTTGGTGGGGAGAACCGCTGCGTATCGGCACCCGGTCGTTGACGCGAGAGCTGCGGCGCCAGGGTTGCAGTATCTGGGTCTACACCTCATCGGGCAGGGCGCCTTCCTACATCAGGCGTTGGCTGATGCTGTACGGCATCCGTGTAGACGGCGTGGTCAATAGCGAGCGGCATAACCACGCCCTTACGGTGCACGGGCTGTCGAACACCCCCTCGAAATTTCCGCCGGCCTTCGATATTGATTTGCACGTGGATGATTCCGAGGGCGTGCGCATTGAAGGTAACGACCACGGCTTTCGCGTGGTGGTGGTTGACCCACAGGATGAGCACTGGGCGCAAAGAGTACTTGAAGCGGTCGCGGGCGTGCAGGCACAACTGGCCCGTCAGCAATTGCCCAGGTTCAAGCAGCCTGTATGCCAACGTGCTGAGGTTTATTCTTCCTGAGTTCCAGAGAAACCTGAACTGCTTGAGCCCTTATTGCAGTTCACAACTTGCTATAAGGGTTTAATTTTCTTTGACTCATTAGTCACGAACAACACAAAACTTCCCTTCCTGTTCGGCAAACAGCGCTTATGGCGCTTTTGTCGTCTATATCCCTGAGTACATACCCTTGCCATCCGATAGTCGGTCATTTTAAGGCGGCACTTCTAGGCTAGTGTTGACGAGCTTCCTTAATGGTCAACCTCGATATTAAGCAACGAAGCAGCCTGAACAGAATGCACAACAACAACTTCAATGCATATTGTTTAGCCCGACGCATCAGGTATTACCGTTGACTTTCGGTGTTGATCGCTGGGCTCAAGGAGTACTGACATGGCTATATTCGATTACAAGGGGCAAGACGCCCGCGTCCTGATTTCAGATGCCTGGACCCTCGCCACTTACACCAGTGGCGTAGCGACCGTCGGCGCGCTCTACAACATTCCGGGGCTTGTGCTGGGCGAGGGCAACACCTTCGCGCTGCCCAAGGGCTGGCGTGAAATCGGCGCGAGCGAACTGCAGGTTGATAGCAGCCACACCGACATCACTGGAAGTTTTACCGGCGACGGCGTGTTCGGCTCCCAGGCCAGGGTGTTTGGTCAATACGATGACAGCGGCCAATTAGTCAAAATGGGTTTTTCCATTGCCGGCACCAACTCGCCAATTGATCTGCTGGGTTGGCCAGCAATGATCGACAACTCTTATATCAACGGCTACGACTACCTGCTCAATTCAATCAAGGATTACGCCACGGGCCATAACCTGAGCGGTAAAGATGTTCTGGTGACCGGCTACAGCCAAGGCGGCTCGGTTACCAACAGCATGTATATTGGCAAGGACACTTTGGCAGACGGTTTTTTCAAGGATTCGGATTACTTTGGCATGGAGTCGCCCAAGTCCAGCAACAGCGACGGCATCTTCAACTTCGGTTTTGAAAACGATGTGGTCCACCGTCTCACGGGGCAAGAGACCGACGTGGGCAGCGCCATCATCGACGCGCTTCAAGGCAGTGACGCCAGCTACACCTCGACCACCGACAACATCGTGCTGTTCGACACGATCTACGCGCTGCCAACCTGGCCCAATGGTCCGTTCTCGATTGCCAACCTGTCAGGGTGGGCCGCGCACCTGGAAGGCATTTTCATCAACCCTATCCAGCGCATCGCCCAATCGACTTTCTACGATTACATCGAACGCGACAGCACCATCATCATCAGTAACCTCGACGCCATCAGCCGCAGCTTTACCTGGGTCAGCGACAAACAGACCGCCACCTCCAACCACTACGGCACACCGGCCTTCCTGCTGGGCACCGACAGTTCGGACAAGCTGCAGGACGGTCGCAGCGATGACTTCCTGGATGGGTTCAAGGGTGACGACAGTTTCCGCGTGAGTACCGGTACCGATATCGTCGCAGGCGGTGAAGGCAACGACAAAGTCTTCCTCAAAGGCACCGCGTCTTCCTACGAAGCGGTGAAACTCAGCGATGGCACGTTGTTTCTCAACGACAGCAGCGGCCAATACGGCCTGAAGGAGTTGCACGGCGTAGAACACGTGGAGTTCGAAACCGGCCTGGCCAATAGCCTCGGCCATGTGCCCGTGTTCGGCGGGCTCTTCGGTGGCATTGGCGAGGTCCTCACGCCGGCCTATACGGTGGCCAGTGGCAAACTCGACTTCGAAGGCCTGTTCGGCGCCGATAAGGCGTATGCCAAATCCATCGAAGGCAGCCAATTGGCCGACACCCTCAAAGGCACCGCCGCGCGCGACCTGATATTTGGCCAGAACGGCAATGACCGGCTCGACGGTGGCGCCGGCAACGACCTACTGCACGGCGGCGAGGGCAACGACACGCTACTGGGCGGCACGGGCAACGACGCACTGTATGGCGTCAGCGGCAATGACGTCTTGATCGGCGGGTTGGGCAATGACCAACTCAGCGGTGGCGTGGGCAGCGACCTGTTTGTTTTCGATCAACGCGGGTTTGGCCACGACGTGATCAGCGACTTCAACATTCACCAGAACGGGCAGGACCTGCTGGTGTTCGCCAAGTCGCTGTTTGCCAACGCCGATGCTGTGCTCGGAGCCACTACCCAGCATGGCAGTGACAGCGTGATTCTGGCGGGGGACAGCAGTGTCACCTTGGTAGGGTTCAATGCGGCGCAGTTGAGTGCAGAGATGATCAGCGTGGTGTGAGGCGACACCTGCGAAACGGAAGGTAAAAACCTCACAGGGTCGTTGATGCTGTGGGGTTTTTTATGGCTTGTTGCTTCACACAACGGCTCGATACCACACGCTGCATCAGTGCTTGGCGGCAGGGTTAAAACCCGCAAAAACTCTACATTTCAAGCCTGAGCAGCTCTGCGTGAAGGGTTGAACGAATTTGCACTGTTAATTGACGCCATCAAAATGACATCTTATCATCGCCACATTGGATGGCATAAAGCCATATAGAGGGATCTATAAAGTGTGGCGTTTACCGCGTCGGACCAGGTTAAGCCTGCTGTCCGCTTTTTTTTGCCTGGGCACCTCCGGATGGGCGCAAGCGGCCACGCCGCAGAACGCTCCCGGCATCACCGACCTGATCCGTGACCGCCAGGACCGCCTGCTCGAAGAGCAGCAACGGCGCCTTGAAGAACTCAAAGACCTGCCCGGTAAAGCCGCCGCGCCGGCAACCCCGACAACCCCCGTCGATACACGCTGCTTTGCGATCAAAACCATTGAGCTGGGCGGTGCGGATGCGCTGAGCGACGGTGAGCGCGCTGATCTGATCAAGCCCTATGTCGGCCAATGTCTTGGTGTGCCGCAGCTCAACGCAGTACTCAAGGTGATCACCGACCGTTATCTGGCCAAAGGCCTGGTCACCAGTCGCGCCTACTTGCTGCAGCAGGACCTTTCCAGCGGCAATCTCAAGATTCAAGTGGTTGAAGGTAAGCTGGAGAGCCTGAAATCTGCCGAAGGCAGCGGCATCACTGAGCGCCAACTGACCATGAGTTTCCCCGGCAAGCAGGGCGAACTGCTCAATCTGCGCGAAATCGAGCAGATGGTCGATCAGTTGAATCGTTTGCCATCGAACCAGGCGCAGATGGAGCTCGCGCCGGGCAAGGCGGTGGGGGGCAGTGATGTACTGGTCAAAAACACCGCGCAAAAGCCCTGGCGTGTCGGCCTGTCGCGGCACAACGGCGGCCAGCGCAGCACCGGTGAGCAGCAGTGGGGCGCCAGCCTGGATTGGGACAATCCGTTGGGCCTGGCCGACCAACTTTCGCTGCGTGGCGGCCACGATGCCGTCAGCGATCACCAGAAAACCTCACGTAATTCGATGCTCAGTTATAGCCTGCCGTTCGGTTGGTGGAACCTCTCGTATAGCTATATCGACAGTGAATACCGCTCCCGGGCCGAGGCCAACAATTTCAAGTTCAAGCAGACGGGCGACAGTCAGACTCACCAGTTGCGCCTGGAGCGGGTTATCCATCGTGACGCTTTGAGCAAAACGTCCCTGAACAGTGGCATCGCCTATCTTCGCACCAACAATTTCATTGAAGACAGCAAGCTTGCCTTGAGCAGCAACCGCCTCAGCGAAGCGCAAGTAGGTATCAACCATGGTCGGCGTATCGGCGGTTCGTTTCTCAACGTTGACCTCGGTATGCAAAACGGCATCGGCGCATTCGATGCCCAGGCCAATCACGATCCAAAGCCTGGGCAGCCGGATGCGCGCTATCGCAAGTACACCGCCACGGTGAGCTATTTGTATCCATTCAAACTGTGGGGCGAGTCGTTCAGCTTCAGCAGTTTGATGACCGGCCAGCACAGCGAGGACGTGTTGTTCAGCCCCCAGCGCATGAGCCTGGGTGGGCAGTCGTCGATTCGGGGCTACAAAGACCAGATGCTCGCTGGCGACAGCGGCGGCTATTGGCGCAACGACCTGCGCTGGAGCCGGCCGGTAACCTGGGCCTGGATGCAGCCGGTGTTCACTGAATACGGCAGCAGCCTGGGCTATGACCAGGGCGTGATCAGCCATGGGCGCTACAACGCCGAGCAGCATGGGCGCATGAGCAGCAACTCGGTGGAGTTGTTTGCGCGCGGCAAGAACGTCGCGGCCAGCGTGACCTTTGCACACTCTTTGGAACGACCGGAAGCGATCACGGACCGTGAAGCGCCGATCTATTTCCGTCTGGATTTTTTCCTTTAAATTTTTGACCGCCTTCGGGCTTTGAGACATGACATGGACGTTCGCCAGTACGCATTCCTCGCGCGTCAGCCTTCTGCTGCCGTAAAAAGCCGTTCCCATTTCCTGGGGCTGCCTAAACGTGGATTGGCATTGATTCTGGCCAACGCCATGTTCTGGCACCCGTTGCTGGCCCAGGCAGACGGCATTGTGGTGAATGCCCCCGGTACGACAGTCGGGCAAGCGGGGAATGGCGTGCCCATTGTCAACATCGCCACGCCGAATGCCAACGGACTCTCGCACAACCAATTTCATGACTACAACGTCGGCGCCAACGGGGTCATCCTCAATAACGCCACCGACCGTACCCAGTCCACCCAACTGGGCGGCATTATCGTCGGCAACCCCAATCTCCATGGCACCGCGGCCAATATCATTCTCAACGAAGTCAACGGCGGCAGCCCCAGCCAACTGCGCGGCTACACCGAAGTGGCCGGGCAATCGGCCCATGTGATCGTTGCCAACCCATATGGCATCAGCTGTAACGGTTGCGGCTTTATCAACACGCCGCAAGCGACGCTCACCACCGGTAAAGCCGTGATCGAAAACGGCCAGATCACTCGTTACCAGGTCGACCAGGGCAGTGTTGCCATCGAAGGCGCCGGCCTGAACGCCAGCAACGTCGATCAGTTCGAAATCATCACCCGCGCCACCACCCTCAACGCGCAGATCCAGGCGAAAAAACTCACGGTCGTCGCCGGTCGTAATGATGTGGACGCACGTACCTTGAATGCCACCGCGCGAGCCGCAGATGGCAGCCAGGCGCCGGATCTGGCGATTGACTCGTCGGCGCTGGGCGGCATGTATGTGGGCGCCGTCAAGCTGGTGGGGACCGAGGCGGGTGTCGGCGTGAAGTTGTCAGGGGACATGGTCGCTGGCGGTGATATTCAGATTGATGCCGGTGGCCATGTGGTCATGGGCCAGACAACGGCGGCCGGTGCCATTGACGTAAAGGCCCGCAGCGTTGAAGCCCAGGGCGTGGTCGCGGCGGGCAGTGTGCTTGAGATGAAGACGCAAGGCGACTTGCTCAATCAAAAAAGCCTGGCTGCGCGTGATCGCGTGGCGCTGCAAAGCGGTGGGGTGTTGACCAACAACGGCGTCATCGAAGCGGGCGTCAATGCTGATCAGACGCGCAATGCTCAGGGCGATATCCACGTCACTGCTGCCCAGTTGAATAACAACGGCAAAACCGTCATCGCCAGTCGTGACCTGACCGTGAATGTGGATGGCACTCTCGACAACCGCGGCGGCACCCTTAGCGCGCAAAACCAGCTGAAGGTGACGACCGAAGAACTGGACAACCAACAGCAAGGCCGCGTGTTGAGCGCCGCACGCATTGAGTTGAATGCCGCACGGTTGCTCAATGCTGACGCAGGCCTGGTGGTGGGCGACCGAGGGCTCAGCGGCCGCATCGGGCAGTTGGTCAATCGCAAGGGCGAGCTCTCAAGCCTTGCTGAAGTCACTTTGCAGGTCGACAGCCTGGACAACGTCGCCGGCCTGATATCTGCGGGCCAGGCGTTGCGCTTGACTGCCAGCGCGGCGGTGAACAATCAAAGCGGTCGCCTGGTGGCCGGGCAGATGGCGCAGGTCAACGCCGGGCAACTGGACAATAGCCAGTCAGGCATCCTCACCAGCCAGGGCGAACTGGGGCTGAATATCGCCGGCACGTTGGATAATCAGCAGCAGGGCCGCATCGAATCGAGTGCCGCTGCACAGGTCAACGCCGGCAACTTCAACAACCAGCAACATGGCGTGCTCTCCAGCGGTGGCGCCCTCGAACTCACGGCCGGCCCGGTAATTAACAGCCAAGGTGGATCCATTTCCAGTGCCAAGGCCCTCACTGCCCGTGTCACCAGCCTCGACCAGCATGAGCAGGGGCGCCTTTACAGCAACAGCGATGCAGTCCTGGACCTGGGCAACGGCCACCTCGACAACCGCGACGGTGGCTTGATCAACGCCGCTGGCCAACTGACGTTGAACAATCTCAATAGCGTTGACAACCGCAGCGGCGAAATTTCCAGCGCTCATGGGTTCACGCTCACCGCCAACAGCCTGGACAACCGCGCTGGCAAGCTGCTCAGCGACCAGGCTTTGGGCCTGAAAATCGTACAGGCGCTCAACAACGGTGCAGGGCTGATTGCAGCCAGCGGCCTGGATATTGATGTTGCCAGTTTGATCAATGACCAACGCGGTCGAGTTCACAGCCGTGGCCAGCTTAATGCCCGGGTGGGTGGTTCGCTGGCCAATCAAGGCGGGAGTGTGAGTGCCGATTCAGGCGCACAGTTGACCGTAGGTAGCCTGGACAACAGCAATGGCGGCCAACTTTTCAGCCAAGGCAATCTGAGCCTGAACCTCAATCGGGGCCACCTCAACAACCAGGGTGGCGTGATCAACTCCCCTGGCCAGTTGTTGCTGACCCAACTGAACAGCGTCGAGAACCAGGGCGGCGAAATCTCCAGCACCCAGGCCTTCGAGCTGGTCGCGGACCAGCTTAATAACAGCGCCGGCAAACTGCTCAGCGAGCAAGCCTTGAGCGTGCGCATTGCCCGTGCACTGGACAATACCAAAGGCGGGTTAACCGCCAAGGCCCTGGATGTACGCGCGGGCACACTGATTAACCAAGGCGGTCGACTCGCTGCGATGGAAGGCCTCAACCTGCACGTCGATGGCGAATTGGATAACCGCAGCGCGAAGGTGCTAGGCAAGCACCTGGTGCTTGGGGTTGGGACGCTCAATAACGATGAGGGCCTGGTGCAGGGTGATGGGACGCTGCGGCTCCAAGCGGGTGGCGCGATCAGTAACCAGGCCGGCACATTGGCCGCCGGGCAAAGCGTGACCGTCAACAGCGCCAGCCTGGACAACCGTCAGGGCAAGCTGACCAGCGACGCGGCGCTGACGGCGCGTATAGCCGCGAATATGCTCAACCAAGCGGGGCTGGTGAGCGCCGGCACTGACTTGCAGGTGAACGTCGCTGACTTGAACAACTCGCTCAACGGTCGTATTGCCGCTCAGCAGGTACAGATCAGCGCACAAGGCATCGATAACCGCGCGGGCGGGAGCCTGTACGCCAAACACCAGCTGGGTGTGGATGTTGGCGGTCAGTTGAACAACGCCCAAGGCACGCTGCGCAGCGATGCTCGCCTGACCATCAATGCCGGCGGTTTAACCAACGATGACGCAACGCTATCGAGTGCCGGTGAGCTGAAGATTGCAACGGGCAAGCTGAGCAACCAAGGCGGAGATCTGCGCAGTGCCACTCAGTTGGGGATGACCGTTACTGCACTGGACAACAGCCGTAACGGGCAGGTCGCAAGCCAAGCCGATGTAAGCCTGGATATGCAAGGTGGCCACCTCAACAATAACGGTGGTTTGATCAATGCGCCTGGGCAATTGCTGCTCAAGCAACTGGGCAGCGTCGATAACCAGGGCGGTGAAATTTCCAGCGCCCACGCCTTTGAGCTGGCGGCAACCGCTTTGAACACGGCGGGCGGCAAGGTACTTAGCCAGCAAGCCTTGACCCTGCGAATCGCCCAGGCACTGGATAACACCCGTGGCCTGATTTCCGCGGCGGCCTTGCAGGTCAGCAGCGCCAGCCTGGACAACCAGGGCGGCAAGTTGAGTGCCGGTTCTAACCTGGACCTCAGCGTGGACGGTAAGCTGGATAACCGTACCGGCGAACTGCTGGGTCAGCAGGTGGCAGTCAAAGCGGCTGCGCTCAATAACAGTCAAGGGCGCGTCCAGGGCGATAACCGCTTGACCTTGAGCAGCCTCGGCGCCGTCAACAATGGCAAGGGCACATTGGCCGCCGGTCAAGCATTGACGGTCAATGTTGCCAGCCTCGATAACAGCGCCGGCAAGCTAACCAGTGACGGCACGCTGACGGCGCAGATTTCAGCCGGTTTGTTGAATCAGGCCGGGCTGTTTGCCGCCGACCAAGCGTTGACCCTCAATGCTGCCAGCCTGGACAACCAGGCTAACGGCCGCCTCACCAGCAAGGCCGGGGCGCAACTTGAGGTGGGACGCGTGGATAACCGAGGTGGCCGCATCACTTCGGTCGGGCAGTTGCAGGTCAAGGGTGACGAGCTGGATAACCGTCAGGCCGGGTTGCTCAACTCGGGCGAGGCCATGAACCTAGCCATTGGCAGAGTGGACAACCGAGGGGGTGAAGTTTCCAGTGTTACCGAACTGACGATGACGGGCCGTGAGCTGGACAACAGCAATGCCGGTCGCGTACTGGCCAATAGCACGCTTCAGTTGACGCTCGACAGGCTGAACAACCAGCTCAAAGGCCTGGTTTCTGCGCAACAGGATGTGAGCCTGAAGGCCACCCGCCTGGATAACAGCGCCCAGGGCAGTCTCTACGCCAAACGCAACCTCAACGTGACCCTGGCCGGGCAGGCTGACAACAGCCAAGGCGTGATGCGCAGCGACGCCGCCTTGCAACTGCGCAGCGCCAGCCTGGGTAACAACGGCGGGCGTATCAGCAGCGGCGGGGCGTTACTGTTGACCTCCGCCAATGCCCTTGCCAATCAGAACGGCGAGGTGCTCAGCGCTGATACGGCGACGGTGAATGCCGGCAGTGTCGACAACAGCCAAGGGCGCATTGTTGCTGACGGTGCGCTGCAACTGACCACAGGCGTATTGCTTAACCAGCATCAAGGCCGTGTCACCAGCGCTGAGCGCCTCAACCTCACAGCCACCGACGTAGATAACCGTTTCGAGGGGCGTATCGCCAGTGGCCAGGCGCTCAACGCCAGCCTCACCAGCCTTGACCAGCGCGGAGCCGGTGAGTTTTACAGCAACAGCGAACTGACCTTGGACATGAACCAGGGGCACTTGAATAACGCTGATGGCTTTATCAACGCGCCAGGGCAGTTGTTGCTCAAAAACCTCAAAAGTGTCGACAACCGTAACGGTGAAATTTCCAGCGCCAAGGCCTTTGCCTTGCGTGCCGACACCCTGGATAACAGCGGCGGTAACGTACTCAGCGACCATGGCTTGACCCTAAAAATCGAACAGGCGCTGCTTAACGTCAAGGGGCTGATTTCAGCCGCCGGTGTCGAGCTTGACGCCGCGCGCCTGGACAACCGCGAAGGCAAGGTCAGCAGCGCGCTGGATGCGCGCCTGGCGGTCGATGAGGGCCTGCTTAACGACCAGGGCGAAATCGTCAGCGCAGGCCACACGCAGCTGAAGGCGGCCAGTTTGAGTAACACTGCCGGGCAAGTGCTCGGTGATGTCAGCCTGGACGTGAAGGTCAAGGGCGCACTGAATAATCAGGCCGGCACACTCGGGGCCGGCACCTCGTTGAACGTGCAGGCCGCCAGCCTGGATAACCGCCAGGCCGGGAAATTGGGCAGTGACGGCCAACTCAAGGCCACGATTGATGGGTTACTGGACAATCAGGCCAAAGGGCAGGTGTTGGCCAAGGGTGCGATGGAGCTGCGTGCCGGTCGTTTGGATAACCGCGAAGGGCGGCTGACCGGGCAGGACCTGTTGACGGTGCACAGTGCGAACGTCGACAACCGCTCAGGCGTGATCCTTTCCCAGAAGGACCTTCAACTCCATGTGGGTGAGTTGGACAACCAACACGGTTCGCTCAACAGCAAGGCGGCCTTGGGCTTCGCCGGGCAACAGTTGCGCAACCAGAAGGGCCTGGTCAGTGCCGTGGGGCCCCTGCGCCTGACGGCCGACACTGTACAAAACGCGGCTGGCCGCATCGCCAGCCAGGCGGATCTGCAGGCAACTATCGGTGTACTGGCCCAACAAGGCGGTGAGTTGGTCGCCCAGAATGAGCTGAGCCTTAGCGGGACCTCCCTGGACAATCGCGAGGGCGGCCTGGTAGGTGCCACAAAAGCGCTGAAACTCACGGTCGACGCCGTTGATAACCGTGCGGGCGAGATTTCCAGCCAGAGCAGCATCGACTTCAAGGCGCAGCGCCTGGATAACAGCGCGGGCAAACTGATCGCCGGTACCGCATTGGAACTGGCCGTGGCCCATGTAATCAACCAGGCCCAAGGGATAATTTTCGCCCGGGACAACCGCTTCAACGGCGCGCGCCTGGATAACGGCCAAGGCACTTTCGCGGGCCAGCAATCGCTGAGCATGTCGCTGGTAGCCATTCCCGGCACTGAACTGGATGGTCGGCTGTATAACCAGCTGGGCAAAATCAGCAGCGAAGGCACCCTGCAGGTGACCAGCGCGACGCTCAACAACGACGCGGGTGCCGTCTCTTCGGCAGGTGCGCTCACCCTTGCTGCCAGCGGTGCTATCACCAACCAAGGCGGCGTCATGGAGACCGATGCCGCCCTGACGCTCACCAGCGCGAGCCTGGACAACGGCCCCAAAGGCCTGCTCAACAGCCGTGGTGCACTGACCCTGACCACCGGCACGCTGAACAACAATGGCCGTATCACCAGCGCCGATCGCCTGGATCTGGCAGCCACCCAGGTGGACAACAGCGGACGTATCGCCAGCAGCAAAAATCTGACCGCCACCCTCACCGGCCTGAATCAGCAGGGCGGTGAACTGTTCAGCAATACCCAGCTCGATCTGGACCTCAATCACGGCCAATTGAGCAACGTGGGCGGCCTGATCAATAGCCCGCTGCTGATGTTGAAAAACCTGGCTGATGTCAATAACCAGCGTGGCGAAGTGTCCAGCCAGCAAGCCTTCAGCCTGGCGGCTCGCAACCTGGATAACGGCGGCGGCAAGCTGATCAGTAACCAAGGCCTGACACTGCAGATTCAAGACGCCTTGGGCAACGCCAAAGGTGCGATCAGCGCAGCCTCGCTCAACGCCAGCAGCGCCCGACTGGACAACACGGATGGGCTGCTCAACAGCCGTGGCGTCATGCAAGTCTCTGCCACCCAGGCGCTGGACAACCAACGCGGCACGCTGATTGCCGACGGGGCCATGGGGCTGTCGTCCGCCCGGCTCGACAACCGTGGCGGTGATGTATCGGGCAAGGCCTTGCTGACTGCTGATGTCGATCAGGTCGATAACCGCGGCGGTCAACTCATCAGCACCACAGCCGTGGATATACGTGCTGCGTCCCTGGACAACCGCAAGGGCCTGGTTGGCGCCGATAAAGCGCTGGAACTGCGCGTCGATCGCATCGACAACCGTGGTGGCGAACTGTCGACCAACGCCGACCTGACCGTCACCGGGCAAACCCTGGATAACAGCGATGCGGGTCGTGTGCTGGCGGGTCAATCATTGAACCTTGCGCTCACCCAACTGCTGAATCGCAACCAAGGCCAGCTCAACACAAAACAGCTGATGCTGAGCGCTCAAAACCTGGACAACAGCAATGGCAGGCTGCTCGCTCAACAGCTTGTGCAACTTGAACTTAAAGGCGAGCTCAATAACAGCCAGGGCGTGATCAACAGTGAAGGCCGTTTGGGTGCCAACGCCGCCAGCCTGGTCAACCGTCAGGGCCGCATGTCCAGTGCCCAGGCGTTGGAGCTGGGTTTAACAGGTGGTGTGGACAACGAGGGCGGTGAGCTGGTGACTGACAGCAGCCTGCAACTGCGCAGCGCCAGCCTGGGTAATCAGAACGGTGTGCTCAGTGGCAAAGGTGCGGTCGGGGTGACCACTGGCGCGTTGAATAACACCGGCGGTCGTCTGATCAGCGGCGACACGCTGGCGCTGAAGGCTGGGTTACTGAACAACAGCGCTGGCAGCATCGGCAGCGCCCAGGCCCTGACGGCCAGCGTTGATGGACTCGACCAACAAGGCGGTAAGCTGTTCAGCAACGCCGGACTCACCTTGGACCTGAACCACGGCCAGCTTAACAACCAGCAGGGCCTGATCAACGCGACCGGCCCGCTGGTGCTGAGCCAGCTCAATGGTGTGAACAACCAGGCCGGTGAAATCTCCAGTGGCCAGGCCTTCAATATCGTGGCGCGCAACCTGGATAACAGCAGTGGCCGCCTTCTCAGCAACCAGGGCCTGACGCTGCGTATCGACCAGGTACTCACTAACGTCAAGGGTTTGGTTGCGGGTGCAAGCCTGAGTGCGCAAGCGGCCGCGGTCGATAACAGCGGCGGTACGCTCACCAGCCGTGGCGGCCTTGAATTGACCAGCACCGGGCTGCTGAGCAACGGGCAACAAGGTTTGATCAACGCCGCGCAAGCATTGGCAGTCAATGCGGGCAACTTCAATAACCAGGGCGGCAGCCTGCTGGGTACCAGCGCGCTGACGCTCAATGCGTTGGCCGTGGACAACAGCGCCAAAGGCCTGATCAACAGCCAGGGCGGCCTGGAACTCACTGCACAAAGTTTAGACGCCAGTGACGGCGGCGAGGTATCGGCCAAGGGGGACATGGACCTCACACTCACGTCCATGGCCTTGCGTGGCGGCAGGTTGATAGGTGAACAGCGCCTGAGCGTGGACCTGGCAAACGGTGATCTGGATAACCGCAAAGGCCTGATCTTCGCCAAAGGCCCGCTGACCTTGCAACGCATGCGCGACCTGCAAAACCAGGGCGGCGAACTGTCCAGTCAAAATGCCCTGAGCTTGACGGGGCGCAACCTGGACAACAGCGCCGGTACGCTTATCAGCCAACAATTACTCACGCTCAACGCGGGCGACGTGGTCAACCGCGGCGGCCTGATCTCGGGTTGGCAGGGCCTCAACCTGATCGGCACTCACTTGGATAACCGCGACAAAGGCACGCTGTCCAGTCGCAACGGCAACCTGGATGTGCGCCTCGGTGGGCGCTTGCTCAACAGTGGCGAGGGCGCGTTGGCCAGCCAAGGGCGATTGACGGTCAGCGCCGCCAGCCTGGATAACAGCGCCAGCGGTGCAATCTCCAGCGGCGCGCAGCAGACGCTGAGCGTGCTTGGCGCGCTGAACAACACCCAGGGCGGCTTGATCGACAGTGGTGCGACATTGGATGTGAGTGCGGCCGACCTCGACAACAGTGCCGGCAACATCACCGCCCAGCGTGACCTCAACGTTTCGGGTGGCAACCTGCTCAATACCGGTGGCTCGCTGATGGGTAACGACCAACTGGTGCTCAACCTGCAAGGCAACCTTGGCAACGTCAACGGCAAGATCGCAGGCACTGGGTCGCTGCTACTCCAGCGTGCCATCGAGGTGGATAACCGCGGCGGTCAACTGGCCAGCCAGGGACGCCTGTCATTGGCCATGGGCGGCCTGAACAACAGCCAAGGCGGCACCGTCGCGGCCAAAGGTCCGCTGGCCATCGATGCCAGCGCCATCGTTCAAAACAACGCTGACGGCTTGATCTACAGTCAGGAAGGCGACCTGCACATCAACGCCTTTGGCCTGGTCAACGCCCAAGGCAAAGTGCAGGGGCAAAACGGCTTGCGGGTCGAGGTCAATGGTGATCTCGACAACCAAGGCGGCAATATCATCAGCCAGACCGGTGACGTGCACCTCAAGGCCGGGAACTTCGACAACCGTAGCGGTGTGCTCGCCAGTCTCAAGGGCGCCATCGATGCCGGCGTGGTGGGAGTGCTTCGCAATGGCCATGACCTCAATGGAAGCCCCAAGGGCGGCCTGATTCAGGGCCAGCGCCTGCTACTCAATGCCGGTCAGCTCGATAACCAGGGCGGCTATCTTGGCGCGCAAACCAGCGATGCATTGCTTACGGTTGCAACCCTCAATAACCAGCAGGGCGCGTTGTATGCCAAGGGCCTGATGCGCATCAATGGCAGCGCCCTGGATAACAGCGCCGGGCAGATAGCCGGCGACCAGATCGCATTCGGCCTCAATGGCCAACTGACCAACCACAACGGCCTGATCGAAAGCACCAACAACCTGACCGTGGCCGCCAACGCCATCGATAACCAGGGCGGCAAGTTGCGCGCCCTGGGACGCTCGGGCAAGACCGAGTTCCAGATCGGCAGTGTGTTCGATAACCGCAACGGCGCGGTGGAAACCGCCAACCAGGACCTGACCCTGGCGGCCGCCAACTTCCAGAACAACGGCGGGCAGTTGCTGCATGTGGGTGAGGGCACATTCGACATCTCATTGCCTAACGTTACCGGCGCCGGCGGCACCGTTGTCACCCGTGGCGGCCTGACCTTGAATGCGGATACCTGGACCAATACCAGCGTCATTCAGGCGGGGCGTTTGAACGTTAACGTCAATAACTTCACCCAGACCGAAACCGGGCAGTTGCTGGCTTCGACGCACTTGGAAGGGAAGGGGGGGAGCTGGGTCAATAATGGATTGATTGCCAGTGATGGCAGTTCAACTATCGACCTCGCGGGCACCTACAGCGGTAATGGGCGAGTCACCAGCCAGAGTGTCCTCAACCTGCATGCGGCTCAGTTGGACCTGAGTAATAAAGCCAAGATTACCGGCGGTGGCGACACGCTGATCACCGTCGATGGGCAATTGAACAACTATGGACGGTTGACCTCTGCGACCCATCTCGAACTCTCGGCAGGTACGCTGAACAACTACGGGACGTTGGGTGCCGCACAGAATGTGACAGTCACCAGTGCAGCCTTGTTGAACGATCGTGGCTTGTTGTTCAGCGGCAACGACATGACCTTGCATAGCAACACCATCACGAACCAGTACGGTGATATCTACAGCCTAGGGCGGTTGGATGTGGCCGGTCGAGATGGGGTGAGCAAAGCAGCCAGTCTCGAAAACGTATCCGGCAGCATCGAGTCCAGTGGTGATATGTCTCTTAAGGTTGCCAGCCTGACTAACCGTCGGGATGAGTTCACCACTAAAGAAATACCCGGTAGCGGCGGGTCACTCACCAACATTTGTTGGGACTGCAGTGGCGATCACTTTGTTGTCGATTTTGTCGGCACGGAAAACTATCAAACTGAGTTATTGAAGACATCGGCCACTTCGACGATCCAATCGAGCGGACGTATGGATATTGCCGCCAGTACGGTGCTCAACGAATACAGTGTCATCGCTGCTGGCGCTGACATGAACATTGCTGCGGATACGCTGATCAACAAAGGCGCTGCGTCTGACTCCGGAACACGTACCCGTACCTGGCGGATGGAAGCGACTAACGGTACTTATTGGCGCTTCAAACGTGGTGTCATGGACCCCTACAACGCTCAGCCCGGACCCAAAAGCCTGCCGGTCAGTGCGTTGTCAGCCTTCAGGCTGATTGGCGACACCTTGGTATCGACCGCTGGCGCGTCATTGGCACCCGCGATCATCCAGGCAGCCGGTACCGTGAACATCACGGCCACCAAATCCTTGATCAACAGCATCGAGACATCCTTCACCGCCTTGGCCGGGCGCGCTGCGCGCAATGAGGACACGGGTGTTGCCAGCGCCCCGACAACGGTGGTCGTGCAACTCGCGCCACAGCTGCCACCGGACTTGGCCCAACAACAAGTCAACCCCTTGACGCTACGCGGGTTCACCTTGCCCACGGGCACTCACGGACTGTTCCGCCTCAGTAGCCGGGCGGGTGAGGATGCCCAGGCCACCCAAGCCACCAGTGGCCCACAAAGCTGGACCATGGGCGGTGCGACCCTCGGCCTGGCTCAACGCCAGGATGCACAACCGGCGCTTGAAACGCGCACCTTCGATTTCAAAAGCGTCACTCAACAGGGCGCAGCTACGCGTCAGGTGGACTCCACTGCACGTCAGGTCAGTGGTGTCACCGCCACCACCAGAACACTTAACGTTGCCGGGGCCGGCGATGTGGCCAACGGCAGTGGCTGGACGCCCAGCCAGATCACCCCAGGTGAAATCGCCCGGGGCGACGGTATCAACGCCCAAGATCCGTCCAGCGGTTCAACGCCGCCAGTGGCGAAGGTAACAGGGCCTGCGGATCAGCCAGAGCTGGCGCTGACCCAAAGAAACACCCACGTTCAGGTCGCCACACCGGGCGAGCCGACTCGGCCGACGTTGAACATCCCTGGCGTGACGCCGGTTATGCCAGGCGTGCAGCCGGTGGTGAATACACCCGTCGCACAAGGTGCGGGCAGCAGCCCAACCCAGGTCGCAGAGGTGATTGCCCAGCCGGTCAATGCGCTGGCGCAAACCACTCCGGTCGCCAGCCAGACCATCAACCGCGTGCAAGGCTTCACGCCTACCGCGCCAAAGTCGCAACCGCATAAATACCTGATCGAAACCAACCCGGTGCTCACGGACCTCAAGCAGTTCATGAGCTCCGACTACCTGCTCGCAGGGCTGGGTTACAACCCGGACGAAAGTGCCAAGCGCCTGGGCGACGGGCTCTATGAGCAACGCTTGATCCAGCAGGCTGTGCAAGCACGCACAGGGCAGCGCTTTATCGACGGCCAGAACACCGACGAAAAGCTGTTCAAGTACCTGATGGACAATGCGATCCAGAGCAAGCAGCAACTGAACCTGGCAGTGGGCGTTACCTTGACCTCGCAACAGGTCGCGGCGCTGACCCACGACATCGTCTGGCTCGAACAGCACGAAGTGAACGGTGAAAAGGTGCTGGTGCCGGTGCTGTACATGGCCCAGGCCGACAATCGTCTTGCACCCAACGGCGCATTGATCGCAGGCAACGACCTTAACCTGATCGCCGGCGAAAACCTGGAGAACGCCGGCACCCTGCGCGCCACCAACAATTTGTCGGCCAAAGCGGGCAATGACCTGATCAACAGCGGCTTGATCGAAGCCGGCAACCGCCTCGACCTGCTGGCGGGTAACAACATCGTCAACAAGTCCGGCGGCATCATCGCCGGACGCGACGTCACGCTGACGGCGATCAAAGGTGATGTGATCAACGAACGTGCCGTGACCCGTACGGGTAACGGTACTGCCGAGCGACGCGACTATCTCGACAGTGCGTCACGCATCGAGGCTGCCAATGACCTGACGATGAATGCAGGCCGTGACATCGCCAATACCGGTGGCGTGCTGCAAAGCGGGCGTGACACCACATTGGTCGCTGGCCGCGATGTGCACATCGATGCCGTTGAGCAACGCAATGGTTTGGACCTGGGCAACCGCCTGCACACCGAAACCGTGACGCAAAACGGCGCCAGTGTGGAGGCCGGCCGCGACCTCAAGGTATCGGCAGGGCGAGACTTCAGCGCCATTGCCAGCCGCATCGACGCCAAGCGTGATTTGAGCATCACGACGACTGAGGACCTGAGTATTTCGTCGGCCGCCGACGAACAGCATTCCTCCAGCAAGTCCAAGAAGGTCACCCAGTCCAAGGACCACATCAGCCAGGTTTCCAGCGTGCTGACGGCCGGCGGCGACGTGTCGCTCAATGCCGGTAAAGACCTGGAACTCACCGCCAGCCGAATCGCCGGCGGCGGCAACGTGGCCCTCGATGCACAGCGCGATGTGAGCATCCTCTCGGCCCTGGACGAAGACGCTTCGTTCTACTCGAAAAAGAGCAAAGGCTCGTTCGGTCGTAGCAAAAGCCAGCAGCGGGAAAGTTACGACAGCACCAACGTAGCCTCCGTCGTCGAAGCCGGCAAAGACCTGACCGTTAACGCCAGCAAGAACGCCGATGGCGGCATGAGTATCGACGGCGGGCGTGACGTCACCGTGATCGGCAGCCAGTTGAAGGCTGGTGGGGACATGTTGCTGGGGGCCACGGGTGACATCGCGGTGTTGTCGGGGGTCGAGGAACATGGCTCCTACAGCAAGAAGACCAAGTCCGGGTTCCTGGGGCTGTCCAAAAGCGGCAAGAGCCAGTTGAAGACTACTGCGAGTCAAGTGGGCAGTGAGTTGGAGGCGGGCAATGATGTGGTGGTGGCTGCGGGTAATGATGTGCGGGTGCGGGCCAGTGAGATAAGCGCTGATAACGACACTGAATTGCGCTCCGGGCTGGTCAATAGCACGGGTGACATCAACCTGATTTCTGCGAACGACACGGCCTATAGCCGTAGCGAGGAACATAAGAAGAAATTTGGATATACGGAAAGGCCAACGTCGGTCGCGATCTCGTCAGCGAAAAAAGCCGGCCGTGAAGCGCAAAGCAGCACCAGCGTGGGCAGCCAGGTAAATGCTGATCGTGATGCCAGCTTGCAGGCTGCGCAGGATATCAACCTGGTTGGCAGCGGCATCAGCGCAGGGCGCAATGTAAATCTGGATGCCGGGCGCGACGTCAATGTGGTCGCCGCTCAAGACACCAGTAGCGAACGTAGCTGGGAGAAGAAAAAACAGACAGGTTCCAGCATCTCCAGTAACGGTAATGGCATCAGCATCTTCGCTGGCACCGAAGGCAGTGGGGAAAAGAATCGTGTCGAACACGAGACCGCTTCCAGCAGCCAGATCAGCGCCGGGCAAGATGTGGCGATCAACGCCAAGCGTGATATCAACCAACGCGGCTCTGACGTTGGCGCCGCCAATGATATCGAGCTGACGGCCGGCAGAAATATCAATATCGATGCTGCGCGTGAAAGCGTGCTCACCGAGCAGATACGCGAGAAAGAGAGCAACGGCCTGGGCGTATCGATCAACCATAACTATGCCAATACCAAGGACGCTGTCAGCGGCGCAGGCAAAGGCGAGGACAATGTCAGCAAGGGCTCAAGCACGCTCAAAGCAGTTGATTCGGTCAGTCAGTTTGTCAGCGGGCCGACGCTGGACGGGAAGTTTGGCAACAGTAAGCAAACCAATAGCCAGCAGGTTATCGAACAAACCAACCGATCTTCGACGCTAAGCGCCGGTAACGATCTGCACCTTAACGCCGGCAACGATGTGTTGGTGAAGGGAAGCCAACTGGATGCCGGGCGCGACATCAATATCAAAGGGCGTGACGTCACGCTTGACGTGGCCAAGGGTGGCGTCAGTGAAGAAACCACCCACACCCAAAGTTGGGGCGGCATTCATGGTGGCACCAGCGGCGGGATCAAGTTGGGCGCCGGTGGCAGCTTCGGTACGGCGACAGGCGAGAGCACCCAGGGTTCCTCTACGGCTTCGCAACTGGATGCTGGTCGCGATATCAACCTCAAGGCCAGCAATGACCTGAACCTGATTGGAACGCAGGCTAAAGCCCAGCGAGATATCGAGCTGAATGCCGGCAACGACTTGAATATTCGTTCGGCGCATAACGACAGCAACAGCGAAAACAACCGCCACAGTGGCGGCGGGGAAGCAGGCCTGACGTTTGGCTCTGAAGGTATTGGCGTCTACGTCAGCGTCAGTATGGGCAAGGGTAACCTGGAGCGAGAAGGCCAACGCCAACAAGAGGCTTACCTCTATGCCGGCGACCGCCTGGGTTTCGCCAGCGGCAAAGACACCACCATCGGCGGAGCGAACCTCAGAGGCGATGAAGTGGTGGGGCGTGTGGGCGGCGACCTCAAGGTTTCGTCTGTTGCCGATACGGGCAAGGTCAAGGGCAAAGAGTTTGATATCAGCGTTACGGCCACCATCGGCCCGGGCGCCGGTGTCAGCGGTTCGGTCGGCTTTGGCAAGACCACAGGCAAAACCGACTGGGTCGAAGAGCAAACCCGCATCACCGGCAAGAATGCCGTCGATATCAAAACAGAGAACCATACCCAGATCGACGGAGCCGTCATCGCCGCTGACAACGGCAACCTGAAACTGGACACCGGCACCCTCGGCTTCAGCGATATCGCCGGGCAGGACAAAGAGCATGGGTACTACCTGAACGTAGGCGGCACCTATAAAGCCGGGAGCAACGACAGCAAAGGCAACACCGTACAAGACAGTAGCCAGGCGGGCAAAGGCAAGGAAGGCAAGACCGGCTGGAGCGTTGAGGGTTGGAACTACGAGAAAGAGCGAGAGCAGATTGTCCGCGCCACGGTGGGGGCAGGTGAAATCGTTGTACGCAAGGATGCTGAGACGGGGGCTGACTCTACGGCCGGGTTGAACCGGGATGTAAGCAAGGCCTATGAGATCACCAAGGATGATGAAAAACGAACGGATTTGTATGCGAGTAGTTCGTCCATCGATGCTGTGCTCAAACCTGGAGAAACGCTGAAGCAATGGTCTGATGGGCTACTCAATTACGATAAAACGGCGTTGGACAACTTCAACAAGGCCGCCGGGGCATTGCATGCATTAGTCAATCGAGTGGAAGTCATGCAGGGCCGTCCGATGGATGCTCGTGCAGAAGCCATGGCCGGCAAAGACTTGGCAGAAAGCACGCTTGAAGCACTCATTCTCTCTGGTATGAGCCCTCGATCGGCAATGGCAAAAATGGGGGATCCCGAATTCATAGACAGCGTCCTGAGAAGTATGGCGTCGTTAAATGGGATCGAACCTCAGGTGCTTAGCGACGCGCAGAAGCTTGTTGAGTCGAGCACTTATAAACCCGATCCTCAGGCAGTGGTACTGGATACGTCGGAAGTCAATCCGACAGGGATTGACGAGCTTCAGGGTGTGATTCGCCAACTTGGGGCGATACAGGCTTATAAAAACGAGCATCCTGAGAGTGTGGATGCGATTGCTTATGTTCTGGCCGCAGCCCAAGGTCCAAAAGGAGTTGTCCAGTTCATTGCAATGAAGGCCGTCGAGGGGACCGAGGCAGGCCAAGCGATTTCAGATAACGTGGACAAACTGAACGCCTTCGTAGGGCAGAAAGTTGCTCAAATTGTTGAAGGCAAAGAGCTAAATCCCGCATTTCAAGACGACAGATACCTAATTGGCGGTGGAGAAATGCTGTCGGCTGTTTTGTTTGGGGTTATGCCCGCCGGCAAAGGTAAGAATGGGAAAAGTGCAGATTCCAAGGCACCCCGCCCTCTCGCCGAACCGGTTTATAAGACCAACAAGGAGGCTAAGCAGGCTGCGGAGGCCGCGGGGTACAAAAAGATTAATGAAACGGTGCATAATGGGCAGGCTGTCTTCAAGCGAGGAAATAGCTACATTACGAGGGATCTTGATGGACATAATGGAGGCGCTTGGAAAATGGCTGATTCAGTTAAAGGTCTTGGCAAAAGAGAAACAAGAGACGGAACATTTGATGTGAACTTTAAACGTATTGGTGATTGAAATGAAAAATCCAAAAATTCCTGAGTGGGCTGTTCGCGGAAAAACTATCTCTCAACTAATTGAGGAATTGAGTAGTTTTGAAAATAAAAATTTACTTGTCGAGATATCTGTTGATGATGGGGTGACAAGTAAGCCGATTAGCTTGGTTGTTAAAAGGTCTGGAATGTGCATGCTGCTGAATTGTGAGTATACGGCTAATCAGGAGGAGGACTGAAAGGCAACGGAAAAAGGGGTGGCAGATTTGGATGGTGCTTACTTAATAACTAGCCAGCTGATGTGATTATAAAAAATGAAAAAAAGGGGACAGATTTATTTATAGGGTTGACGAGTCCTTTTAGATATAACGAATGAGTCTCTGGAAAATTGGAAAATAAATCTGCCCCCTTTTTTTTAGGCCAGCGAAAAATAGGGAGTGAAATATGATTGACTTATTCGATAAGGGCAATAAGTTTTCACTCAAAGTGAAAGGGTATGAATTTCCCGGTGCGCAGGATGAGGTAGATGCTAATTGGTTGGTTGTCAGTATAGATGTCGAATATAAGGCTGGGGAGCCATGGAGAGCGTGTGGGCCCTATCTGCGCACTAATGAACTATTAAGGCTGTTGAGATGGTTGAGAAGTTTAAAAGCTGGAGTGCGACCTTCAAGGATTGCATTCACGGAAGGGGAATTGGCATTTTCGTATTTGGGTGATATGCAGCTGGCAGTGATACTTGACTTTAATTTCCACCCTAAGGGCGCAGCGTATGATTACTCAAGTGACAGAGAGTTCTCATTGCCTTTCAATGTTGATGATAAAGGCTTGGCTAATTTGATTCGTTCTGTTGAAGAGGCCATAAGGGAGTTTCCCGAGCGCTAAGTCGCGGCATAAGAAGATGGCGGTATAGAATGCGGCAGAT
The DNA here is from genome assembly GCF_014268375.2 of Pseudomonas salmasensis. Classification (NCBI taxonomy): domain Bacteria; kingdom Pseudomonadati; phylum Pseudomonadota; class Gammaproteobacteria; order Pseudomonadales; family Pseudomonadaceae; genus Pseudomonas; species Pseudomonas salmasensis. The sequence goes on along the minus strand of NZ_CP077083.1, from coordinate 534,388 downwards.
TTATTTGGTTATTGTCTGTAACTAATAAAGCTGTCCCGAATGGCACTTACTTAATTTACTTCGAGTGACCATTTTTCCTGAGCTCGACCCTTGCCGCCGAGCCCGTCGAATGAAAAAGGGGACTACAGCACAAGAAAGGTATAACCCTGCGACCGGGAAGCTGGAAAAATCTGTGATCGAGTACGACCAATATGGGCGGCAGGTTAAAAGAACGGATTACACGAATCACGGGTATAGGGACAAAGGAAAGCCTGCGGAATATCATTCCGATCCGCACACGCATACCTACGAATATGGTCCTGGCTATGGTCCCAAGGGCAAGGAAACGAGGGTGAACAATGATTGATGTTCCAGAATTGAATGAGCTGCTTGTTGCTAATAATTGTTTGTATGCAATTAGCATTCAATTGAATATGGATGAGATGACTTATGATTTATTTTTATCAGTTTCGACATCTGAAAAGATTGGGGCTGAGATCGTGCGCATCAGATTCATTGATATCACCGAGTTTGCGTCCCGTGATTTTGGCGGGGGTCTTACTCAGCTGATGCATATGAGTGTGAATAAGCTGGATTCTGGTTTTGACAGAATGCGCTATGAGTTTAGCGAGCTTGAGGATAAAAAATTGTCATTTTATTTCGCATCGTTTTCGGTTGATTAAATGGAGTGACCTGTCCTGAATAGGGTTTACACCTTCTGATCTGTTTTTCATGAGGATGTAATGGAGTCAGGAAAATGCGTAGCTAGGCGAGACTACATACTGACTTTTAAATTGTCAGCGACAAAAAATGGGACAAAAAAATGGGACAGATTTATTTATAGTTTTGACGAGGCCTTTTAGATATAACGAATGGTTTTCTGGAAAATAAATCTGTCCTTTTTCCTTTTTTCTATGGAGAAAATCAAAATGTAAAGGGCGCTAGGCCTGGTGTGTTATCGGATTGTCAGGGGGGGGGATATGCAATCCATAGGAAGTGATATGAACGGAATTGAAAAGCTATCGATCATTCCAGAATTTAATTTCTATAATTTGAATTATGTATTGAGTTTTGGCGTTCGGCAAGAGTATGAGGGAGAGAGCGTTTCGACATATGAGATAATGCTTTTCATGCTTTATAAGCTTGATCGTTTTGAATATGACGTTGGCCTTAAGTTTATGGGTGTGAGGTATTTTAAAGTTCCTGAAGTAAATGGCGATTTTTACTTGAGCGAGATTGAGTTAGAAAATATTTCGGCAGACCAGCTTGAAGGCGTAAATTTTAGGTTTAAAGATTACGGAGGTTCTGGGTTTGAAGTGCTGTCTCGTGAGTTTTCCGTTTTAAGCTGTACGCCTCGTGACTGAAGCCTCGAATTGAGTCAGCCCAGAAAAGCAACACAAAAAGTGAGCGGACTGATTTTCAAGTTTGAGGGGGTATTTGAGATTCGGCAATGAAATTCTGAAAAATATTTTGTTTTTTATGTGAAGATCAAGTGTGCAGGTGTTTAAAGTGATCAAAAATAAAGTTCCTGATTGGATAGTGCGTGGAAAAACCATTTCTCAACTGATTGAGGAGTTGCAGTCATTTGAAGATCAAGATCTCATGGTTGAAATTTCGATTGATGGAGGGGTAAATAGAAAGCCGATAAGTCTGGTCGGGAAGAGGGATGGTGTGTGCGTCCTCTTTAATTGTGAGTAGGCGTTTTAGCGCCTCCTAAGGGTTATAAAAAGGAAAAAAGCGGGGAAAAAGGGGGCAGATTTGCGCTTTAAGATCCCAGGCGGACTTGGTAGGTGTGTCAGGTTGGCAGAACGCCTAGAAGTACAATTCCAAGAGCAGAAAAATTGCGGAACAGAAAAGATAAGGGCCTGCCCAGGTTTCCCCGGCAAGCCCTTGATATCTATGGTGCCCGAACCCGGAATCGAACCGGGACGCCCTTACGAGCGGGGGATTTTAAGTCCCATGCGTCTACCAGTTTCGCCATTCGGGCGGTAGCGCGGTGTAACAGGGTTGGGAATATATAGATCTAGCCGCTTCAGCGCAACCTCCAGGCCGGTTTTCCCGCATAAAGATGGGCAGGAAAAAGCGTGGCAGATCAGTGATCTACAGGGTCTTTGTGTCAAGTCCTGATGAACGCAAGCAACCCAGGAACAAGCCCCATAAATGACAGTCATAGCGATATGCCATTTCGGCATTTCCCAAGGAGTCGTGTGATGCTCGGTGTCCGTAAGCAGGCTTGGATCATGGCCGCGGGTGTGGCGGGTTTGTTGGGCACTGCCGTGTTCAGCTCGGCGCAGGCGGGGAGTGCGGTGCGGTGGGGTGAGTTTGGTGCGTCGTCTTCAGACAAGTTGACGGCCGGCTCGATGGACGTGGGCGGTGCCTATGTGTTGAAGCCGTCGGGTGTTTCCGTGGGTGCTATCGAGGCGCTGCAAGCTGGGCAGAAACAGAGTCAAAGCGAACTGCAAAGCTTGAAAAGCAAAGTGGAGGGCCAGGAGCGTGCGTTTGATGAGTTCAAGCGTAAGGACGGTTCGAGTGCCAGTAGCAGTGACAGCCAGCTGTCGAGTCTCAAGCGGACGGTGGATGAGCAGAAGAGCACGATAGAGCGGCAGAAAGGCGAGATCGACGGGCTCAAGCGTAGCCTGGATGAGTTGAAGCGCAGTGTGGAGAATTTGAGCAGCAAGGTGAAGTGATTAGTGTGGGAGCTGGCTTGCCTGCGATGGCGGCCTGACAGCCGACATCTATCTTCCTGACACCCCGCGATTCTACTGTGGGGGCGGGCTTGCTCGCGAAGGCGGCCTGGCAGTCAACACAGTTGGACCGGGTACATATCCGTTATTTAGGTAACGGCCACCTAGGGTTCCGCCCTGACGGCGGCTCACTTTTGAAAAGCGCAAAAGTAAGCAAAACGCTCATGCCCCACCACTCGGCACCTCGCTTAGGCTCGGTGTGCCCGTAATCCGCCAGTGATTTGGGGGGGCGCCTGAGATCAAGATCACAAGCAGATCAAGAGCAAGATCAAGAGCGACTCGCTTCGCATCGTGGTTACCGTCGGCTGCTACGGTCTGCAAAATTGTGTAGATACCTATGCTCGATGCAGGCATCTCGGTATTTCTGTCACACCGCGGCGCCGCAATCGCAGGCAAGCCAGCTCCCACATTGACCGTGTCTGTACTTAGTCAATCAGTGCCAGCAAGTCGGTGATCCCCACATCTACACCCGCCTGGCTCAGCAGCGTCGTCACCTGGCCGCGGTGGTGGGTCTGGTGGTTGAAAAAGTGCACCAGCAGGCCGAAGAAGGGTTTCTCGGCGGCCACGCCGCGCATGTTGTGATAGCGCAGACGTTGGTCGAGGTCGTACTCGTGCAGGCTGTGGGCCCAATCGATGATCAGTTGATCCAGCCAGGCGCGATGGGCCGATAATTCAGCAAGGTTGGCGAAGGCTAATTGCTTGAGGTCACCGGGCGTAGCAATGCCATTGAGTGGCGCCAGGGCCGCAAAGTGGGCCGGGTGTTCGGCAAAGCGCTTGAGCCAGACGGTGTCGCCCAGCGTCAGGTGGTTCAAGGTGCCGAGGATCGAGCCGAAAAACGCCTGGCGGTCCTGGGTCAATTGTGCGGGCGTCAGGGTGCTGGTGGCGTCGTAGACCTTGCGGTTCATCCATTGGTTATAGCTGGCCATCAACGCAATATGCTCGATGCGATTCACCGCGGTTCTCCCTCTTCGGCGTGATGGCGTCATCATAAAGCTTGCCCGCCCGACGGTCATGGTGTTCCATCAGGGGAGGACTATGTTTGATCAACGCCACTATTGCGCCCCGGAGGGCGACACCATGAATACCAGCGATCTACTGGAACAACTGTTGCGCGCAGGGCAGCAAGGCGGCGGGGCTTCGGGCGGCGGCCTGGGCGGGTTGCTCGGAGGATTGTTGAAGGGCGCCGGCACCGGCAATGCGTCTTCGGCGGGCGGCGGTTTGGGTGGTTTATTAGGTGGCCTGGGTGGCTTGTTGGGCGGCGCGCCGGCAGGTGGTACTGCCCAGACGCGTAGCGGCGGTGGGATGAACTACGCGGCGCTGGCGTCCCTGGGGATGGCGGCGTTCCAGGCGTACCAAGCCTGGCAACGCCAACAGGCTTCGGCACCGCAGCAAGCTATCCAGACCGTTGACCAGCTTGAAGGGCCTGAAGCCGAAGCCCATAGCCACGGCTTACTGCGTGCGATGATCGCGGCGGCCAAGGCGGATGGCAGGATCGATGAGCAAGAGAAGGAGATGATTTCTGCCGAGATCGGCCGTGATACCGACGACCCACAATTGCAGCAGTGGCTCGACGCCGAAGTCGCCAAGCCATTGGATGCCGCCGATTTTGCCGAGTATGCCAATGACCCGGCACTCGCTGCGGAGATTTACCTGGCGAGCGTGATGCTGGTCGATGACCAACAGGACGCCGAGCGTAATTACCTCGACGACCTGGCCGGTCAGTTGCAAATCGACCCGCAATTGCAGGTGCATCTGGAGCAGCAGGCCAAAGCCTAGAACCTCAGCGTCGCCCCAGTGGTCAGCCACTGGGCGCGATCGCCAATCAGGCTGCGCCCGACCAGCACGTCCACGTCGACAAATTCGCCGATGTGCAAACGCGGCCCAGCCTGCCAGGCCCGTTCGCCGCCTTCCTGGCCATAGCGCTCGCCAATCAGTGTGAGCGCGTCTGCCAACTGATATTCGAACCCCGTGCCCCACGTCAGGCGATGCTGTTGATCACCCTCGTTGTAGGCGTGGCTCCAGCCCGCGTTCAGGTTCAGCCGCAGGGGCGCCAGGGGTTGCCATGTGAGTGGGATGTTCAGGTCTGCGCCATCAAACCCGTGATGGCGATCCAGCGCGACATGCGCCCCGACAGCAATCGCCAGTTCCAAGCCCAAGTCTTGCCGGGACAGCACCTGCACTTTGGCTTGCGGGCTGATTTGCGTCTCGCCTTTGCCTGCATCCACGGCCCGTGACAACGCGGCGCCCCATTGCACGGCAGGCATGGCGCTGAACGTGCAAGCGGGCGACACATTGCTGTTGTGGGCACTGCCCGCGTGCCGCTGGGCGCTGTACCAGGCGTCGACGTTGCATTCCCCCGGCGCGTTGATCGCACCGTCATCCACCACATAAGCGCCGCCTGCGGCTTGCGCTTTTGAAATCAACGCGACGACAAAGACCAGGCCCAGCGTTATGCCGATAAAGATCAAGTTGCGCTGCAATGCACGGCGCTTTGCTGGCGGCAGTAACAGCAGGGTGTGGCGAGCGTGGCGTGCGCGATATTTGGTAAACCCGTCGCGGCGCGCCGGCGTGTATTTTTTGTGCATGATGCACCTCGCTTGAATTCAGCTTTCTACGGTCAGCACCGAAATGCCGCTGGCTTTGGCCTGGCAGACCAGCTCCGAAGTATCGTCACCACCCGGCAGGGCGATGATCAGGTCGGGGCGGCTGTCCGCCAGCATGAAATGGTTGCGCTGGCGTTCGGCCTGTTTGCCGTGGCGCTGCCAATTGGGTGGGTAACGCACCACGTCGATACCGATTTCCCGTGCCCATTCCTCAATCTCACTGCCCAGGAACTGGTTGCCGCCGTGGATCAGCACCTGCACCGGGCGCAGGCGGTGGTAAGCGTCCAGCACATGGCGGGACTTTTTGGTGTCGGCGTAATGACGACCTGCACAGATCAACACGCGCATGAGCAAATCCTTGTATTGCACGCAGGCGACCGGGCGGCCGCCTGCGTTTGAACGGCGGGGAGGGTCAGTACCACTGCTTGAAGCGGCGGATGTAAATCGTCTTCATCAGTTGGGCGACGCAGCAGTAAGCCAGCAAGGTGCCCACCAGCCATGGGAAGTACGCCAGCGGCAGCGGTTGCAGGCCCACCAGGGTACCCAGTGGCGAGAAGGGTACGTAGATGCCCAGGGCGATCACGATGCAGGTCATCATCAACACCGGCCAGGCAGCCGTGCTCTGGAAGAACGGGATCTTGCGGGTGCGCAGCATATGCACCACCAGGGTTTGCGAAAGCAGCCCCTCGATAAACCAGCCGGACTGGAACAGGGTCTGCGTTTCCACACTGTTGGCCGCGAACACGTACCACATCAGCGCAAAGGTGGTGATGTCGAAGATCGACGAGGTTGGCCCGATCCAGATCATGAAGCGGCCGATGTTTTTCGCATCCCACTTGCGCGGCTTGGCCAGGTATTCCTTGTCCATCTTGTCCCACGGCAGGGCCAGCTGGGAGATGTCGTACATCAGGTTTTGCAGCAGCAGGTGGATCGCCAGCATCGGCATGAACGGAATGAACGCACTGGCCACCAGTACCGAAAACACGTTGCCGAAGTTGGAGCTGGCGGTCATGTTCAGGTACTTCATGATGTTGCCGAAGGTTTCGCGGCCCTTGAGCACACCTTCTTCCAGCACCATCAGGCTCTTTTCCAGCAGGATGATGTCGGCCGATTCCTTGGCGATGTCGGTGCCGCTGTCTACCGAAATGCCCACATCGGCATCGCGCAGCGCCGGCGCATCGTTGATACCGTCACCGAGGAAGCCGACGGTGTGGCCGTTGGCTTGCAGCGCCTTGAGCACGCGGGATTTTTGCAGCGGCGTGAGCTTGGCGAACACCGTGCGTTCTTCCACGCGGCGCAGCAGCGTGGCGTCGTCCATGGCTTCGATTTCCACGCCCAGCAGCGGCTGGCCGGGCTCCAGGCCAACCTGGCGGCAGATCTTGCTGGTGACCACGGCGTTGTCACCGGTCAACACTTTGATCGCCACGCCAATCTGTTGTAGCGCCGCAATGGCTGGGCCTGCGGTTTCCTTCGGTGGGTCCAGGAAGGTCAGGAAGCCCTGGATCACCAGGTTGCGCTCATCGCTGGTGGTGTATTGCTGGCGTGCCAGTGCTTTGGGGATATTGCGGGTCGCCACTACGAGTACGCGGAAACCGTCTTCGTTGTAGTCATTGGCGAGCGCCAGCAGCGCCTCACGACGGCGGTCATCTAGGGGCAAGGCTTCGCCGGCCTCCATGACATGGGTAGAAATGCTCAGCATCTCTTCCACCGCGCCCTTGCACACCAGCAGATGGTCACCGGCGGCATCCTTGACCACGATCGACAGGCGACGACGGACAAAGTCGAACGGCAATTCATCGACCTTGCTGTAGGCAAACGGCACCTGGAACTTGGGGTTCTGTTCCGAGAACTGCACCACCGCCTGGTCCATCAGGTTTTTCATGCCGCTCTGGTGAAAGCTGTTGAGCCAGGCCAGGGACAGCACGGCGTCATCGCGCTGGCCAAAGGCATTGACGTGATGCTCGAGGATGATCTTGTCCTGGGTGAGGGTGCCGGTCTTGTCGGTGCACAGCACATCCATCGAACCGAAGTTCTGGATCGCATTGAGGCGCTTGACCACCACTTTGCGCTTGGCCATCGCCGTAGCGCCCTTGGCCAGGTTGGCGCTGACGATCATCGGCAGCATTTCCGGGGTAAGGCCGACGGCTACTGCCAGAGCAAACAGGAAGGCATCGCCCCAATCGCCCTTGGAGAAGCCATTGAGGAAGAACACGATGGGCACCATCACCAGCATGAAGCGGATCAGCAGCCAGCTGACACTGTTCACGCCACGGTCGAAGGCGGTTTGCACCCGCGAGCCAACAATCGCCTTGGCCAGGGAGCCGAAGTAAGTGCGCGGCCCCGTTGCCACTACCACAGCCTTGGCACGGCCGCTCACCACGTTGGTGCCCATGAAGCAGATGTTCGGCAAGTCCAGCAGGTTGCCCTGGTCGGCGGCGAGGGTAGAGGCGGATTTTTGCGTGACATCACCCAGGGTGTCGTACTTCTCCACCGGCAAGGCTTCACCGGTCAGCACGGCCTGGCTGATAAACAGGTCGCGGGACTCTATCAGGCGGATATCGGCGGGGATCATGTCGCCGGCAGACAACTGCACGATATCGCCGGCCACCAGGTCACGCATCGGCACTTCGCGCAAGGTGGGCTGAGCACCAACCTGCTCGCGGCGCAGCACGGTGGCGGTGGTGCGCACCATGGCCTTGAGGGCCTCGGCGGATTTGGCCGAGCGGTGTTCCTGCCAGAAACGCAGCAGGCTGCTGAGCAACACCATGGTCATGATGATGACAACCTTGGTCGGGTCGGCTTCTTCGCCTTCCTGCATCGGCAGCCAGCAGTCAGTCACAAAGCTGATGCCGCCCAGGGTCAACAGCACGTAGATGAACGGGTTGTTCAGTGCCTGCAGGAATTGGATGATCGCGTGCGGCGGCTTGTCATGGGCGACTTCGTTATAGCCTTCCCGTTGCAGGCGCGCCGAGGCGTCCAGTTCGGTCAGGCCGTCCTGGGTGGCCCGTACATTGGCGAGGGTGGCCGCCAGGCCATTGTGGGCTTCGCGGGCGGCACGCATCGACAGCTTGGTGTCGGGGGTGGTGCCATTTTTCTTGTGCAGAGGCGTGTTTTTTACGGCGCTCATTGTCTGTACTCCTGTCGCCAATTCTCGACAAAACATACCGGTACTTACCTGCAGACAGGCGAGCGAAAGCATGCCGAGCCGCAAACTTTGCGATCGGTTTAAATAAGGTGTTCACATAACTTCTGAAGGGCCCGCTAACGGCGCGTTAATTAACTAACGTGCAGCGGGCTACTACTGGATCTGTTCATAACGAACTCCAGGGTCATCAATAAGAAAGTTGTTGTTTCCAGCCAGGTCAGGCGGCGCGAGCGCTCAGGTAAAGACCGAACAGCAAGCGCGCTTGCGACAGGCTGGAAACCTTGGGTCTCTGCGGGTCTTGAGGGTCGGCGTGATCCCAGTGCTGCACCAGGTGGCCGCTTTCAGGGCTGATACGCCAGTGCGCCAGCGGCGGGGCCGGGCGCACTTGAGGGGAGGGTATGGCAAAGGTCGAGCGGGTTGGCGAAAAGCCCACGGGTGCTCGGCACAGCTTGGCGCGCAGGGCGGCCACCAGTGTGCGTGTATCGGGCAAAACAAGGAGTTGGAAGGTCATAACACACCTCGGGACCGGACGGGCGACCGGTGAGGCAGTTACGGTGGAGCATCAAGCTCTAGCGCAGCTTACCGGACCTGGAACGCGAGTCCTGTCATATTCTGGGTTTGGCGCCCGATGCCCGCAGAGGCGGTGCTCGGACAGCGACTAGATACTGTGTCCATTGGCTTCTTTTGTGAGGTTTAAAAAAGGCCCCAGTTGCGGGCACGGGCAATCTACTCAGGGCACCAGTGAATGTCAACGTATGATTAATTAAATTATCCGGTGTTCAGAGTTTGTTCAGACAAAAGGTAAGCGCAAGTTACTCGCTGGATAACTTCATATACCGTGCGCGGCGAGTAGTGCCAAGTAGATCAATACTAAACCGCAGGCCGCATAACTGACGCGCTGCCATGTCGGGGAGGCGTTCTTGCGTAGCAGGTTTACCAAGGCGGCGGTTAGAAAACACGAGAGCACCGACGCCAGCATAAAACCGGCAAAAAACGTCAGGGTCTGCCCATGGCTGGGGGTGGCGCCGACAATACCCGACAGTGCGCTGCCCAGGGCGCCCCAGTAGACGATGTTTTTCGGGTTAGCCAGGGAGATCGCCGCGCCCACCGCCAACGCATTTTTGCCTGAGCTGGCAGGGGCGTTGTCGGTTGCCGGTAACTGCCACGCATCGATCAGGCTACGAATGCCCAACCAGCCCAGGTACAACGCGCAGACGATGGTGAGTGGAACCCGCACTGCATCATGCTGGATCAGCAGTGCGATACCGGTGAGGCCAATCACGGCCCAGACGGCGTCTCCCACCAGCGAGCCGAACTGCACCAGCAAGGCCGGTGTGAAACCATAGAGCAAACCGCGGCGCAGGGTTTCTGCCAGTACGGCGCCGGGGGAGAGGCAAAAGACAAAGCCGAATACCAACGCATAAACAAAGATCGACAGCATGCTCAGGTCCTTTCGAGAAAGTGCCAGAGCATACGTCAGTCCGGGAGGGGGATACCACGTCCTCTGTAGGAACGTTCGCGATGGCGGTATGTCAGCCACTCAATCTTCAACTGAACCACCGCTATCGCAGGCAAGCCAGCTCCCACACTGGTCATGCATTACCCACAAAATCAGCGCCTGGCACTGGTCCCTGTAGGAGCGAGCTTGCTCGCGAGAAGCGTCAACGATAACGCGTGTTTTCTGAATGAGCGCGGTGTCTATGAGTTTTTCGCGAGCAAGCTCGCTCCTACAACGGCTGCGGTGTTGAGGCAATGCGGTCGACTTCAGCCTTCAATTCATCCGGCGATAAACTCGCAAAGGGCAGCGAAAAAAACGCCTCGCAGCGTGCAGCGATAATGTCGAGGGTGGCCGTGAATGCAGCCTCTACCTGCGCCTCGTTACCCTGCACCTCGGAAGGGTCTTCCAAGCCCCAATGCGTCTTCACCGCTGGGCCGAAATACACCGGGCACGCTTCACCGGCTGCTTTATCGCACACGGTGATGACCACATCCGGCGGGCTGTCTTTAAAGGCGTCATTGCCTTTGCTGTACAGGCCGTCAGTGCTGATGCCCGCCGCCTGCAACGTGGCGAGGCTGCGGGGCAGGACCTGACCCTTGGGGAAGCTGCCAGAGCTGATCGCCTTGAAGCCCGACGGCGCCAAGTGGTTGAACATCGCCTCGGACAAGATGCTGCGGCAACTGTTGGCGGTACACATGAACAGGACTTTCATGGTGTGCTCCTTTAAAAGCTCAGGCGCAAGGCGAGGGCGGCGAGGGTGATCAGCAGCACGGGCAGGGTCAGCACGATCCCGACCTTGAAGTAGTAACCCCAGGTGATGGTGATGCCTTTGCGCGCCAGGATGTGCAGCCACAGCAAGGTGGCCAGGCTGCCGATGGGGGTAATTTTCGGGCCCAGGTCGCTGCCGATCACATTGGCGTAGATCATCGCGTCCTTGACCAGGCCCACGGCATGGCTGGATTCGATGGACAATGCGCCAATCAGCACGGTCGGCAGGTTATTCATGGCCGAGGAGAGCAGCGCCGTCAGCACCCCCGTGCCCATGGCCGCGCCCCACACGCCGTAGGTGGCGAAGCTGTCGAGCCAGGTGGCCAGGTAATCGGTCAGGCCGGCGTTACGCAGGCCATACACCACCAGGTACATACCCAGGGAAAAAATCACGATCTGCCACGGGGCTTCCTTGAGGACTTTCCGCGTGGAAATCTGATGACCTTTGGCAGCAATCACCAGTAGCAACACCGCACAGGCCGCCGAAATCGCACTGATGGGAATGCCCAGCGGTTCCAGGGCAAAACAGCCGACCAGCAGAATACCCAGCACCCACCAGCCGGCGCGAAAGGTCGCACGGTCATGGATGGCACTGGCGGGGTCATCCAGGTCGGCCGGGTCGTAGGTCTGCGGAATATCCCGGCGGAAAAACCACAGCAGCACCGCGAGCGTCGCGGCGACACTGACCAGGTTCACCGGCACCATCACCGCGGCGTATTCGTTGAAGCCAATCTTGAAATAGTCCGCCGAGACGATATTCACCAGGTTCGACACCACCAGCGGCAGGCTCGCCGTGTCGGCGATAAACCCTGCGCCCATGACGAAGGCCAGGGTCGCCGCCGGGGAAAATCGCAAGGCCAGCAGCATCGACATCACGATAGGCGTCAGGATCAACGCCGCACCGTCATTGGCAAACAGCGCCGATACCAGCGCACCGAGCAGCACCATATAAGCAAACAACCGCCGCCCGCGACCACGGCCCCAACGCGCCACATGCAGGGCTGTCCAGGCGAAGAAGCCGGCCTCGTCCAGCAACAAGCTGATGATGATCAGCGCGACAAAGGTACCGGTGGCGTTCCAGATGATGTGCCACACCACCGGGATGTCCGCCAGGCTGATCACCCCACACGCCAGCGCCAGGATCGCGCCCAGGGTGGCACTCCAGCCGACGCCCAGGCCCTTGGGTTGCCAGATGACCAGCACGATGGTGACGAGGAAAATCGCAATGGCGACAAGCATGAATAAACGCTCCGATGGCTCAGCAGCAGGTGCTGGCCCGTTGTGGTCGGTCGCCCATTGCATTCAGACGCAGTGCGTCGTCCTGCAACCATGGCAGGTTGGCTTGTAGGGTGGTGTCCAGCACCTGAGTGACCCAGGCGGGCAGTGCCGGATTGATGCGGTAGTAGATCCATTGCCCTTGACGGCGGTCCACCAGCAGGCCGCAACTGCGCAATTGCGCGAGATGGCGGGAGATTTTTGGCTGGCTGTCGTCCAAGGCATGGATCAACTCACACACGCAAAGTTCGCCCTCGCGCAGGATCAATAAGGTCACCCGTGCACGGGTGGCATCGGCCAGGCACTTGAACAGGGTGGGAGGGGAGAAGAGGTCTGACATGGTCAAGGACTGTTCAAGTAGAGATATTTGAATATACGTATTTCCATATATATCGGTCAAATCTTGTTTCAGTTGATATGGATCAAACGCCTGTGAAACCACCACAACTGTTTGAAATTAAAATGAAACACAAATGTCCTAACGTGCCTGCCCATTGCTGATGAAGGAAGACCCCGCGTGACCCGAGCCACCCGCAACCTGCGCAAGACCCTGGATTCCGTCGCGGAAAATAACGAAACCGCGGCGTTCGACCTGATGCGCGCCGTGGAAAAACTCGGCGATGAAGTGCTGCGCCAGCGCCTGCTCAACACCATCCACCGGCTGAACCAGGATGCCTACGAATTGCGCGAAGCGCGGGATTCGGTAGAGCAGGTGTCGGTAAAGCTCGCCTGAGCAAGATCGTTCAAGACACGCCTTCGTGGGTGCTGGCATGCTTGTCGACTGTCTGTCGATGAGCCGTTTCCATGCCTACTGCATTACCTCATTACGCCTTCACCCGCGGCGCCATCGCCGTCATTCCCTTGTCCCTGGCCTGTGCGCCCTGGGGGTTGCTGGCCGGCTCCATGGCCATCGACGCGCAATTTACCCCGCTGCAAGCCCAAGGTTTGTCGGCCATTGTGTTTGCCGGTGCTGCACAGTTGGTGGCCATTGGCATGGTCAAGAGCGGTGCCAGCCTGATTTCCATTGTGCTGACCACCTTGCTGCTGACCTCCCAGCATCTGCTTTATGGCATGCACATGCGGCCTACCCTGTCTTCGCTCAACACCCGCTGGCGCATGAGCCTGGGTTTTTTGTTGACCGATGAGTTCTTCGCCCTGGTCAACCACTATGACCGCCAGACCTTCAATCGCTGGTACGCCCTGGGCGTCGGCCTGACGTTTTACCTGATCTGGAACCTCTTCACCCTCGCCGGCATTGTGCTGGGCAAGAGCATTCCCGGCCTTGATCAATTGGGGCTGGAGTTCTCGATTGCCGCCACCTTTATCGCCTTGATCACCCCCGTGGTGCGCGACGTGCCCACGGTGGTATGCGTGGCGGTCGCGCTGTTGTGCTCGGTCTGGCTGAGTTATTTGCACTGGGAGTCGGCGGTGGTGGTCTCGGGTGTGTTGGGGATGAGCGCGGGGTTTGCCTGCAAGCGGCTGGGAGTGGGGCAACGATGATTTACCTGATGATTGTGGCCATGGGCCTGGTGGTGTTCTTCAACCGTTACCTGTTTATCGAGCCACGACTGCCGGTGCGGCTCAATCGCGGTGCGCGTGAATTTTTGGGCTTCGCCGTGCCGGGCATGCTCACGGCGATCTGCGGGCCGATTATTTTCCTGGCGGACCATCAGCTCAACCTGAGCCCGACCAACCCTTACCTGTTGGCCGGTATCTGCGCCGTGGCGTTGATGTACTGGACACGCAGCGTATTGACCACCGTGCTATTGAGCATGGCGCTGTTCTATCTGCTGCGTTGGTGGCTCTGATACCCAGGCAAAAAAAAGCCCGCGGGGTGGCGGGCAGAAGGGAGACTTCTAAAAAATGAGCCAGGCCACTATAGGCGGCGTGTTTACCCTTCACAGTGAAACAAAGTTCATGGGCACGTCAGTTGGCCTCGGCACAATGGTAGAGTCACGGTTTTTCCAAGGAAGCAATGGCATGCACAGAGTGGTAATGGGCGCATTGATACTGGCGGCACTGGCCGGTTGCGCCGGTTCGAAGATGAAAGAGGCGCGCGCAGGCAGCCCCTATAAGACCCTGGCGTCAGACAAGGCCACCCTGGTGGTTGCCCAGTGCATCCAGTTCGGCTGGCAGGATGAAAGCGTGTTCGGCGTGGATGCCGGCGGCTTCAAGGAAGCGACCGAGGCGGGTGGCTTCACGGTGTACACCACCGGTGGCGATTACTTTGTCGATGTACTCAGCACCGGTGCGGGTTCCAAGGTCAACTACTATGCCGCACAGGACACTATGCCGGCTAAACGTCGCCTGGCAGCACTGGCCACTTGTCTGTAAGTCGGTTGCCTTAGTCATATTCCGAAACGCCTGGCGGGACAGCCGCCGGGCATTGGCTTATGATTCACTCGCTCGTTCGACGTGATGGCTCTTTACCGGTACACGGATGTCGAGGCTTAAACGTCGAACGAGCTCCTCCACTCCAACCTCAACGGGGCATAAAACCCAAGTGCCAGCGTCGCGGAATCAACAGTGTCACCACCCCTAAAGCCCCGGCCAACGCACCACTGACCCACAGTGCACGCAGGCCCATCTGCTGTTCCAGCAGGGCGCCGATCACCGCGCCGATAAACATCCCGGCCCACGGAATCAGTTGCACGCGCCAGCCATTACGGCGCTCGCCCATTAACCAGCGGCCCAGCCCGCGACCAAAACGTGACAGCGCCCCGGTGACGTAGGTCAGCCCCACCGGTAATCCGTTCACCTCCTCGACGGCCGCGTTGAGCATGCCCATGGCAACAATCGCTGCGAGCAACGCAGGCAAGGTGTCGGTGGCAGGCCACAACGCCGCAGCGCAGAGCAAGGCGCCGATGCACAGCAATAAGGGCAACGCGTGGCGCTTGCTGAAACGGCTGACCAATACGCCCAAGGCATTGCCGACCACGAAGGTGGCGACCAACAACACCAGGCGCCCGGTGAGCCCCAGGTCGCCCGCGCTGATGGCCACCGCCAGGCGTGTGGTGTTACCACTCATGAACGAGACGAAATCGCCGCTGGCCATAAAACCGATGGCATCGGTCATGCCCGCCAGCACCGACAGGCAGGCCACCAGCATCAAGCCCACGCGGCCACGCCAGCGCTGTCGATAGGCGAGCGTGGCATTGGCGTAAGGCTTGCGGGATGAAGGCAGCATGGGGCCGGTTTCCTCGGTGAGATTATCCGGCCACTACCGTAGGACGCTTTGCCTGTCCGCGCAATGACCTCAGACACGCTCCAGTTGCCAGCCGGTGGCGTGCCACGTCAGATGGTGAGTCGGCTCGATCGCCTGCAAGAACGCCTCGTCATGGGACACGGCCAGCAGCGCGCCGGTAAAGCCCTTCAAGGCCTGCTCGAACGCCAGTACCGATTCCAGGTCCAGGTGGTTGGTGGGTTCATCCAACAATAGCAACTGCGCCGGTGTTTCACGCCACAAGGCTACCGCCATCGCGGCTTTCAAACGCTCGCCGCCGCTGAGGTGCCCTGCGGGCTGCGTGACCCGCAGCGCGTCCAGCTGCAACAACGCCAGGCGTGTGCGCAGTTCGGCTTCGGCCAATGGCGTATCGAGCAAGTTGAGTTGTTCGACCAGGCTGCGTCGGTCGTCCAGCAGCGCCAGGTGCTGATCGATATAGGCGCTGGGCACCGCGACGTTGCACTCGCCGCTGACCGCCCGCCAGTGGCCGGCGAGCAGTTTGAGCAAGGTCGATTTGCCGCAACCGTTCGGCCCACGCACGGCAACGCGAGCCGGGCCTGTCAGGTTGAGCGTCACGTAGCTGGCGGGTGCCAGGGGATCAAGCCAGGGTAATTGCGCCTGTTCCAGCCCCAGCACCTGGCGGCCATTCGGGACGGTTGAGCCTGGTAATGCGAGCAGTGTGGGCGTCTCATCCGCCACGCGCTCGTAAGCTTGGCGCACTTGGGCGTCGAGTTGGTTTTTGTGATCGTGATGGGCACTGCGTACCGTGCTGACAATCTCCTTGGCTGCGCTTTTCCAGCGGGCCTTGGTAAAACGGTCGACGTTGGCGGTCTCGGCCTGTTTACGTGCGCGTGCGGCGTGGCGCTGCAGGTCGTCGTGATCTTTTTGCAGGCGCCGACGTTCGCGGCTGCGGGCCAGACGCGCCTGCTCCCACGCGGCAATCGCGGCCTGCTGGTGAGTATCGCGTTGTTGGCGATAGGCATCGTAGTTGCCGCCATAGACCTGAATGCCCAGGGGCGACAGTTCAATGATGCGGCCCATGGCGTTGAGCAACTGCCGATCATGGCTGACCACCACCAGGCCGCCGCGCCAAGCGCCCAGTACGCGCAACAGCCAATCGCGCCCGGCAGCGTCAAGGTGGTTGCTTGGCTCATCCAGAATCAGCAACTGCGGCGCCGCCAACAACGCCCCGATCAGCGCAACCCTGGCGAGTTGGCCGCCGCTGAGTTGATCGGCCGGAGTACTGGCGCTGAGGGTCGACAAACCCGCTGCATCCAGCGCCTGGCGCAGGCGCTCGGCCAGGTCCCAGCGGTCGTCGATCAGCTCCAGGTCACCGACGCGTGCATCGCCCTGGGCCATGCGCTCAAGGGCAGCCAAGGCCGCGGCAGTTGCGGTGATATCAGCGATGGTTTGCCTTGCTTGAACCGCGATGGCCTGGGGCACATAGGCAACATTGGCGGGTTTTTTCAGCGTGCCGGAGGAGGGCAGCAGCACGCCGGCCATCAACTTCGCCAGGATACTTTTGCCCCGTCCATTGCGCCCGACGATACCGGTAGGCGTTTGATCAATGGACAGGTTCACGTCGGCCAGCAAGGTTTCGCCATTGGCGAACTGGAAAGACAGGTGTTGCAGGGAAACAAGCGCGGGCAGCCGTTTGACGTCAGTCATCAGCACCTCCAAAAAAATGTCGAACAGGCCAACAAGCGCGCCAGGCGGCTCGTTGCAGATACATTTTGGAAGGCTTAGATGTTCACGTCGGCGGTCATCCTGTCAGTCAGAAGGGAGGCAGAGCCTAACCCACCTTAACTTTTCGCGGCAAGTCTTCGGCGAGTTTTTCCAGGAACATCGCCAGCGCGACTTCTTCGGCTTTCAGGCCTTTGCGCACTCGCGGCTTGGGCAGCTTCGACAATTGGCCGAGGCTGAAATGTTCAAGCACCGCCGGGTGGATATAGCACTTGCGACACACCGCCGGCGTATTGCCCAACTGCCGGGCGACATCCTTGACCATTGCCACCACATGCCGCTTGGCGTCGGATTCGGGCTGCCACGCCAACTCGCGCAACACCGCCAGCGCCATCGCCGTGCCGGCCCAGGTGCGGTAGTCCTTGGCGGTAAAATCTTCGCCGGTCAGGCTGTGCAGGTAGTCGTTGACGTCCTGGGAGCTGATGGTATGCCGCTCACCGTCTTCATCCAGGTACTGGAACAGGTTTTGCCCCGGCAATTCCATGCAGCGCTTGACCACCCGGGCCAGGCGTCGATCCTTGACGCTGACTTGATGCTCCACGCCACTCTTGCCACGAAACTGGAACTGGATCTCGCTGCCCTTGATGTCCACATGGCGGTTGCGCAAGGTGGTCAGCCCATAGGATTTGTTTTCACGGGCATATTGGGTATTGCCGACGCGGATCAGCGTGGCGTCCAGCAACATCACCACCGTGGCCAACACCTTTTCGCGGGTAAACCCCGGCTCGGCGATTTGCGCTTCCAACTGTTTGCGCAATTTGGGCAACGCGGCGCCAAAAGCCTGCAAGCGCGAGTACTTGTCGCTGTCGCGCACCTCGCGCCAGCGTGGGTGGTAACGGTATTGCTTGCGGCCACGGGCGTCGCGGCCGGTGGCTTGCAGGTGGCCGCGAGGGTCGGCGCAGATCCACACATCGGTGTAGGCGGGTGGCACCGCCAGCGCATTCAAGCGTTTGATCTCATCCGCGTCGGTAATGCGCTCGCCCTTGGCGTTCAGATACTGGAACGTGCCCCGCACTTTTTTTCGGCGGATGCCGGGCTGGGTGTCATCCACATAATGCAGGTCGCGGGGCAGGTCGGTGGGTAACGGAGAGTCAGGCATAGGGCGGGTTCCTTGGCAACAAATCAGGCCGGTATGTCTGATTGACCGCAGCGCCCTGCGGTCGTGCCAAATGCTTAAGCCAGTACCGCCACTGCCTTGATTTGCGCCCACAGCGTCCGGCCCGGATGCAATTGCAACTGGTCGCGGGAGAAGCGCGTGATGCGCGCCAGTAACGGCGTGCCGCCAGCGTCCAGGCGCACCAGTACATGGGCACTGTTATCCGCGCCGATGGTTTGGCTGACGGTCACCGGCAAGCGGTTGAGGATACTGCTGTGTTCTTCGGCCTGCAGGCTCAGGCTCACATCCCGCGCCTGGACCTTGACCCGCAGCGGGTTGCCCACTGCCAGAGGGGCATGGGCCACGCGCATCTGCAACGGGCAATCGGGCAACTGCAGGGTGAGCAACTGATAGTGCGCGTCGTAGGCAACAACGCTGCCGGCGATCACCACCCCGGCATCGTCGCCCAGCGCCAGGGGCAGGTCGAGGCGCGCCAGGGTGTCGCCGATAGGGCCGCTGGCCAGGGCCTTGCCGTCGCTGAGCAAGACGATATGGTCGGCCAGTCGCGCCACTTCGTCCTGGGCGTGGCTGACGTAGAGCACCGGGATATCCAGCTCGTCGTGCAGGCGTTCCAGGTAAGGCAATATCTCGCTTTTGCGTTGGCTGTCCAGGGCCGCCAGCGGTTCATCCATCAACAATAACTTGGGGCTGGTGAGCAAGGCGCGGGCGATGCCGATGCGCTGGCGCTCGCCGCCGGACAAGTGTTGCGGGTGACGCTCAAGCAAGTGCCCGATGCCCAACAGTTCGGTGGCCTGGGCCATGTCCACGCGCCGTTGCGGGCGTGGGATACGTTTGAGGCCGAACTCCAGATTGGCGCGCACCGACAGGTGAGGAAACAGGCTCGCCTCCTGGAACACATAGCCCAGGGCGCGTTTATGCGGCGGCACAAACAGCCCTTTGCGGCTGTCTTGCCAGACCTCGTCGTTGATTTGCACAAAACCGTGTTCGGCGCGTTCTAAACCTGCGATGCAGCGCAGGCAGGTGGTCTTGCCAGAGCCGGAATGCCCGTACAGCGCGCTCACGCCACGGCCGGGCAATTGCAGGTTTACATCCAATGCAAAGGCAGAGTACGTCAGGTGCAGGCGTATATCCATCATGGCGATCAGCTCCAGCCCATCTTGGTTTTGCGGCTGGAGTAGAGCGCCAGCAACACGAGAAAGGCGAACACCACCATGGCCCCGGCCAGCCAATGGGCCTGGGCATATTCCATGGCCTCGACGTGGTCGTAGATCTGCACCGAGACGACACGGGTCTTGTCCGGGATATTGCCGCCGATCATCAGCACCACGCCGAACTCACCGACGGTATGGGCAAAGCCCAGGATCGAGGCGGTGATAAACCCAGGGCGTGCCAGCGGCAGGATCACCGTGAAAAACGTGTCCCACGGGTTGGCGCGCAAGGTCGCGGCCACTTCCAGCGGGCGCGTGCCGATGGCAGAAAACGCATTCTGCAACGGCTGCACCACGAAGGGCATGGAGTAGATCACCGAGCCAATCACCAGCCCGGCGAAACTGAAGGTGAGGGTGCCCAGGCCCAGCCACTGGGTGAACTGGCCGACGTAGCCGTTGGGCCCCATGGCCAACAACAAGTAGAAGCCGATGACCGTTGGCGGCAACACCAACGGCAGCGCCACCACTGCGCCGATGGGGCCGCGCCACTTGGAGTGGGTACGCGACAGCCACAGGGCAATCGGCGTGCCGATGATCAACAGGATCAACGTGGTCAGCGAGGCCAGTTTGACGGTCAACCAGATCGCAGAAAAATCAGCACTCGACAGGGGCATTTACAGCTCGTAGCCGTAGGATTTGATAACGGCAGCGGCTTTCGGGCCTTTGAGGTAGTCCACCAGGGCTTTGGCGGCGGCGCTGTCCTTGCCCTTGTTGAGGATCACGGCGTCCTGTTTGATCGGGTCATGCATGGCGGTCGGCACAATCCACGCCGAACCGCCGGTGACTTTGCCGTCCTTGTAGATCTGCGACAAGGCGACAAACCCCAGCTCGGCATTGCCGGTGGAAACAAACTGATAAGCCTGGGTGATGTTCTGGCCCTCGACGAGCTTGTCCTTGACCTTGTCGGTCAAGCCTTCCCTGGCCAGTACCTGGGTGGCGGCCAGGCCGTAGGGCGCTGTTTTGGGGTTGGCGATGGACAAGTGCTTGAATTGGTCTTTCTTCAGTACGTCGCCCATGGCATCCACATAGCCTTCTTTGGCTGACCACAGCGCCAGGGTACCGACCGCGTAGGTAAAACGTGAGCCCTTGACGGTAGCGCCTTCGCTTTCGAGTTTTTGCGCGGTGGTGTCATCGGCGCTGAGGAACACTTCAAACGGCGCGCCATTTTTGATCTGGGTATAGAACTGCCCGGTAGCACCATAAGCCGCGACCAGTTTATGGCCAGTGTCTTTCTCGAAGTCGGCGGCAATCGCCTGGATCGGGGCGGTGAAGTTGGCGGCCACGGCCACCTGCACTTCATCGGCATGGGCCGTACCCAAGGCAAAGGCGGCAAGCAGGGGGGCCAGGCGCGAAACGCGGGTCATCATCAAGCAACTCCTTGAAGGTGTACGGCAGGGTGTAGGTAAGAAGGCTTACCGCTATGTATGGGAATATATAGCGGTTGGCCATTGCCGGTACAGTGCCAAGTTGCTGCTCAGGTCAGCCGCAGGTGAGTTTGCTCAAGCTGTGCTCGGCTAATTGGCGTGTCAGGTCAAAAGTGGAAAGGTCCTTGCCCAGTCTCAAGGCCTGGCCCGCCCACAAGTTGCTGAAACCGGCTTCATCCTTGGCCTTGAGCGGCATCAACGCACCACCGGCTTTAGGAAACGCTGGCGCCGCCGAGTTGATTGCGCCCAGCTCACGCATCACCCGGTTGACGATGCCCCGCGCCGGGCGACCGGTAAACAGGTTGGTCAGCGCGGTTTCGCTGGCCTGGGCATGGCGCAGCGCGTGGTGATGGGAAGCGCTTACAGTGGCTTCGGGCGTGAACAGGTAGGCCGTGCCGATCTGCACCGCTGAAGCGCCGAGGGCAAAGGCGGCGACGATGCCACGCGCATCGCCAATTGCGCCCGCGGCAATCACCGGCACGTTCACCGCGTCGACGATCTGTGGCAACAGCGCCATCAAGCCGATCTGGCTGTTGAGGTCATCGCTGAGAAACAGACCACGATGCCCACCGGCTTCAAGGCCCATGGCGATAATCGCGTCGCAGCCGTGCTGTTCCAGCCACACGGCTTCCTCGACGGTGGTGGCCGATGACAGCACCTTGGCACCGGTGGCTTTTACCCGGTCCAGTAAGGACTTCTCTGGTAGGCCAAAGTGAAAACTCACCACTTCTGGCCGAAATTCTTCCACCACCTGGCAGGCTGCGTCATTGAACGGCGCGCGGTTGGACACCGGCGTTGGCGCGTCGAAGTCGGCGCCCAGCTCATGGTAGTAAGGTTGCAGCAAGGCCTTCCAAGCCTGGTCCCGCGCTTCATCGGCATCAGGCGGTTGATGGCAGAAGAAGTTGATGTTGAGCGGCGCGTTGCTGGCCTGGCGGATGAGGGTCAAGGCGTCGCGCAGTTGCTCCAGGCTCAAGGCTGCGGCAGGCATGGAGCCCAGGGCGCCGGCTTGCTGGGCGGCGATGACCATGGAGGTGGTCGTCGCGCCAGCCATCGGCGCCTGGATGATCGGCACCTCAATGCCCAACAGGTCAAGAATGCGGGTGTCTGGCCAGTTGCTCATGGGGTGCGTCTCCAGCGTTAGTCGGGCTTTTCGCTGTTTTAGCAGGGCGATCGGCACCCGGCCAGTCTGTTTTATTCACTGGACGACAGCGGCGTTTTGTGGGGCTGGGTTTCGCGCTCCAGTAACTGGCGCTTGCGCTCTATGCCCCAACGGTAGCCCGACAGCTCGCCATTGCTGCGCACCACGCGATGACAGGGAATGGCCACCGCCAGGTGGTTGGCACCACAAGCCTGGGCCACCGCGCGAAAGGAGGTGGGCGCGCCGATACGCTCGGCAATCTGCGCATAGCTGGCAGTGCTGCCCACAGGGATTTCCCGCAACGCCTGCCACACCCGTTCCTGAAAGGCCGTGCCGCGCAAGTCCAGGGGCAAATCCAGGCCCAGTGCAGGGGCCTCGACAAAGCCGACGACGTGGGCGACCAGTTGTTCGAAACCCTGATCCGCGCCGATCAACTCAGCCTTGGGAAACTGGTCTTGCAGGTCGCGCACCAGTTTGCCCGGATCATCGCCCAATAAAATCGCACACACGCCACGTTGGCTTTGCGCTACCAGAATCGCCCCCAGCGAGCATTGGCCAACGGCAAAGCGGATGGTGTTATTGGCGCCGCCGCCTTTGTAGTCTCGGGGTTTCATGCCGAGCACTTGGTCGGCGGCTTCATAAAAGCGGCTATTGGAGTTGAAGCCCGCGTCGTACAGGGTGTCCGTCACCGAATGCTGGCCCTTGAGGCCGTCGCGCACTCTGCGCGAACGCAGGGCGCTGGCGTAACCCTTGGGGGTCAGACCGGTGTTGGCTTTGAATACGCGGTGGAAGTGAAACGGACTCAGCCCGGCGCATCGGGCGAGCATGTCCAGGCTAGGCGGGGTTTCGGCCTGTTCGATTTGCCGGCAGGCCTCGGCCACCAATTGCCCATGGTGAGCGGCCAACTGGGTCTGGTCGCCGGCAGCGCGTTTACTCGGGCGATAACCGGCGGCTTCGGCCTGCGCCGGCGTGTCGAAAAATTCGATATTTTCCGGGCGCGGCAAACGCGAAGCGCTGCTGGGGCGGCAATACACGCCGGTGGTTTTCACGCCGTAGACAAACAAGGCGTCGGCCTTGGCATCACGGGCAACAATGGCAGCCCAGCGCGGATCGTGTTCGTTGTTCATGGCCTGCACTCTTGACGGTTCAGGAGCAGATTAAGCCTGCTGCGCGCAATCGACACTCCGAAGCTTGCGGTCAAATTAGCCAGCGGTGCGAAAGGTCAGGTTGATGCGCTGCGGGCCCATGATCGGATGCACGCCGTCCTTGATCGGCATCACGCCATGAAAGCGCAGGCGATCAACGCCGCCCCACACCACCACATCACCATGGAACAACGAGACCTTTTGGGTTTTGTCGCTGCGCGCATGCCCACCGAACAGGAAAATCGCCGGTAGCCCAAGGGACACCGAGACCACGGGCGCGCTGTAGCTGCGCTCGTTCTTGTCCTGGTGCAGGGACATTTTCGCCCCCGGTACGTAACGATTGATCAGGCAGGCATCGGGCGAAAAACCGTCGAAGCCCGCTTCAGTGGCCGCCGCCACCGCCAATTGGCGCAGCGTGTCGGGCATGGCGGGCCAGGGTTGTTGGTTGCGCGGGTCGAGTGGGCTATAGCGATAGCCGCGGGTGTCGGTGGTCCAACCCAACTCGCCGCAACTGCTTAGCGCCGCCGACATGGTAAAGCCGCCGGGGGTGACCATCTGCCGAAACGGTGATTGAGCCAGGACACGCCGCAGTTCAGGCAATAACCGCTCGATCCAGGGCAGGGCATAGCCCCTCAGTACGTAGGACTCTTCGCCAATTTGCTCGCGCCCGGCAGGCTGTTGCAGGGCATCATCGGCAAACAAATCGGCGGTAGGGCCCGGCATGGCTTACAGCGCCTTGCTCACGTTGATGTCGGTAATTTCGTCGCTGGCATCATGAATTTTCGCCAATGCTTGTTTGGCTTCTTCGACGCTGTTGCTGTGCAGTTGGGCAAATTCAAAGCGGCGTTCGCCGTTGAGCTTGTACTTGATGACGTATTTGGTTGTGGTGGTCACAGCTTTTTTCCTGTCAGGTGTTCGGGTCAGCTCAGCTTGCTGCTGGTACGACGAACGATGCGGATCTTGTGGGACAACGCAGGCTTGCGGGTCACGCTGATGGCGCGACGGGTCACCACATCCAGGGTGATGTTCCAGAACCCGGTGCTGGGCGCGGTGATCTTGGCCGGGAATTTATCAAATGCGCCGCCGTGGTAGGTATGGCGGCCGCCGTTTTTGAAGCTGCGAAAGTTCGCATCACTCATCAGGCGAATATTGCAGGTCTGCGAGCATTCGATGACAACAATGTCTCCCTCGTTGAGGTGCTCACGCTGGTGGATGAATTTCATGGGGTGTCTCCAGAAGGGCTTTTTCTGAAAAATCAGAACGATACGTAGGTTAAGATGGAGTTTATCAGCCCCAGCGCGTTTATTATCGGGCCGTCGTCGACGACTTCGACAATTTAAAACAGTTATTTACCGAGTTATCACAGATAAATCCTACGTTGGTGGGAGAAAATTACCATCCCCGCTGTCGTAGGGTCTTTATCGGAGGTTTTTGTATGAAGTGGAGTGTGTTGGTGCTGGCCTTGGCAATCGGTGGGTGTGCTTCGGTTGCAGATATCAAGCAGACCCCGCCAACATTGGTGGTCATCTCAGGGAAGAAGCCGCAGGAATATGCGGCGTGTGTGGTGCGCAAACTGGAGGCGACCCGTCGGCCGCCGCAGATCGAGCCCCATAAAGACGGCATTCAGGTGATCGTGCCGCAGAAGTTTTCGGCAGACCCTTCGGCAATCTTTGAAATCGAAGACCGCTCCAGCGGTAGCAGCATCAAGCTTTATGAAAGCATGTCCAATGTGCCCATCCGCCCGGGCGACGTGAAGAAGGCAGGGGAAGAGTGCATTTCCGGTTGAGCCACAGGCCCACCCCTCAAACCCGATAAAAAAAGCCATCACCCTGCAGGGACGGGCTGCATCCGTTAAACTGTCGGGCATTCACCACAAAGATGCCGCTCAAACCCTGGGTTTGAGCGGCATTTGTTTTTCTGGAAAGCCCGTTATGAAACGAGAACACGTCAAGGCCCGCCATGCCGAAGGGCAGATTTCGGCCACCCATGTCATCCAGAACCCCGCCGATTTGGGCGAGTGGATCGTATTTTTCAAGAAGAGCGGCGGGCGCAGCTACTTCCTGGTGGACGAGCAGGATGAGGTCGAATCATTCGCGCGCCTGGATGACCTGATCGAACTCCTGCGTGGCCTGGGGATCAAGTTCGCTGAAGTGCACCTGTAGCCGGTTTACTTGCAGACCACCACCACGCTGCGGCCTTTGAAGTTGCCCACGTCCTGGCCCAGGGTCTTGTCGCTTTCCTTGAGCGCCGGCGTGCCATTGGTGCCGACGATACGGTAACCGGTGCCCGCGCAGGATGCGTCCGCCTTCTCGTAGCAACTGGCCCATGAATTGGCCTCGCCGGAGCAGTCGATGGTCAGGCCTTGTTCGCCATTCTTCAGCAAGGTGTCGGACGCGGTGGTGCAGCCAGCGAGTGCCAGTACTGCGGTCAGTGCCAGGATTTTTTTCATAGAGGTTCGTCATCGAGGGTATTGGAGGGGCGCGCTGACACTGTCGTGGCGTTGTTGAAGGTTATAGCGAACTGCCATCTAGGTACAGACAAACAAAAAAGCCCCTGTCATGGGGCTTCTTGCGCAACAGATGTGGATTACTTGGTTTTCGGCCGCTTGCTCGAAGCATGACCTGCCTCATCCACAAACACTTCGGCTACGGCAATCGCCATGCTTTCGGTCTCGAATACGCCGGCAACGCTGTCGCCGTGAAAATTGATCAAGTGCCAGCCGTCTGCTCGCTTCGTGATCAGGTAGCCGTTTACACCTTTGGGTTCTGACATCTGTTGGCAATCTCGTGGTCTTGGTTCAAGGCGCCCATGATAGCGCCAAATGCCGGGGCAGGGCGCAAGTTGTTGCAGGTCAGTGCCAGGGGGGCAAAAGCGTGCTAAAACCAATGCAACCCTTCTTCAACAAGGGGCCGAGGTGGGTTCTGACTGACCGTTGGTGACACCCTTTGCAGGATCAGCGGAACTTACGCCGACATTTTTTCTCTATGATGACATCGCAACGCCAGCAGCACCCATTGTAAGGTGACTGCGGCCTGATTAGACTGCGCCGAATTCCGTACGCACAGCCCTTTGTAAGGACTCATATGATCAAGAAATGCTTGTTCCCAGCAGCCGGTTACGGCACTCGCTTCTTGCCAGCGACCAAAGCCATGCCCAAAGAAATGCTGCCAGTGGTGAACAAGCCACTGATTCAGTACGGTGTGGAAGAGGCTCTGGATGCCGGTTTGAACGAGATCTCCATCGTCACGGGTCGTGGTAAGCGCGCGCTGGAAGACCACTTCGACATCAGCTATGAGCTGGAAAACCAGATCAAGGGCACCGACAAGGAAAAATACCTGGTCGGTATCCGTAAATTGCTCGACGAGTGCTCGTTCTCCTACACCCGTCAGACTCAGATGAAAGGCCTCGGCCACGCCATCCTTACCGGCCGCCCACTGATCGGTGACGAACCCTTCGCCGTGGTCCTGGCGGATGACTTGTGCGTCAACCTGGAAGGCGACGGTGTGCTGACCCAGATGGTCAAGCTCTACCAGAAGTACCGTTGCACTATCGTTGCGGTGATGGAAGTCAACCCAACCGAAACCAATAAGTACGGTGTTATCGCCGGTGACGATATTGGCGATGGCCTGATTCGTGTACGCGACATGGTCGAGAAACCAGCACCAGAAGATGCACCGTCGAACCTGGCGATCATCGGTCGTTACATCCTGACTCCGGACATCTTCAAGCTGATCGAAGAGACCGAGCCAGGCAAGGGCGGCGAGATCCAGATCACCGACGCTCTGCTCAAGCAAGCCAAAGACGGTTGCGTGATTGCCTACAAGTTCAAGGGCCAGCGTTTCGACTGCGGCGGTGCTGAGGGCTACATCGAAGCGACCAACTTCTGCTACGAGCATTTCTACAAGACGGGCAAGGCTTACTGATTCACGCTTGCCGGTACGTTTTAAGCGAAAGCCACCTTCGGGTGGCTTTTTCGTTTTTCAGCCCCAAGTAAGTCGGTATGCTGGTGTCCTGCCGAGGAGAGTGAAATGGCCTACGATTTTGACCTGTATGTAATTGGCGCCGGTTCCGGCGGTGTTCGCGCGGCGCGCTTTGCCGCTGGCTTTGGCGCCAAGGTGGCTGTGGCGGAGAGTCGCTACCTGGGTGGCACCTGTGTAAACGTCGGCTGCGTGCCAAAGAAACTGTTGGTGTACGGCGCGCATTTTGCCGAAGATTTTGAACAGGCCAGCGGCTTTGGCTGGTCCCTGGGCGAGGCGAACTTTGATTGGGCGACCTTGATCGCCAACAAGGATCGCGAGATCAACCGCCTCAACGGCATCTATCGCAACCTGTTGGTCAACAGCGGCGTCACATTGCACGAAGGGCATGCACGCCTGGTTGATGCCCATCAGGTGGAGATCAACGGTGAGCGCTTCACTGCCAAGCACATCCTGATCGCCACCGGTGGCTGGCCGCAGATCCCTGAGATTCCAGGGCGCGAGCACGCCATTGGTTCCAATGAGGCATTCTTCCTTAAAGAGCTACCCAAGCGCGTGCTGGTGGTGGGCGGCGGTTATATCGCCGTTGAGTTCGCCGGCATCTTCCACGGCCTGGGTGCACACACTTCCTTGCTGTATCGCGGCGACCTGTTCTTGCGCGGCTTTGATGGTTCGGTGCGCAAACATCTGCAAGAAGAGCTGACCAAGCGCGGCCTGGACTTGCAGTTCAATGCCGACATCGAACGTATCGAAAAGCAAGCCGACGGCAGCCTCAAAGCCACCTTGAAGGATGGTCGCGTGCTGGAAGCCGATTGCGTGTTCTACGCCACCGGCCGCCGTCCGATGCTGGATAACCTGGGCCTGGAAAATACCGGGGTCAAACTGGACGAGCGCGGTTTCGTTGCGGTGGATGATCTCTACCAGACCGCCGAGCCGTCGATCCTGGCGATTGGCGATGTGATTGGTCGTGTGCAACTGACGCCCGTGGCCCTGGCTGAAGGCATGGCCGTGGCGCGGCGCTTGTTCAAGCCCGAGCAATACCGCGCGGTGGATTACGCCAATATCGCGACGGCGGTGTTCAGCCTGCCGAATATCGGCACAGTCGGCCTGACAGAAGAAGAGGCACGCAAGAACGGCCATAACGTGCAGATCTTTGAAAGCCGTTTCCGGCCGATGAAGCTGACCCTCACCGATTGCCAGGAAAAGACCCTGATGAAGCTGGTGGTCGACGCCGACACCGACAAGGTGCTGGGTTGCCACATGGTCGGCCCGGATGCGGGTGAGATCGTGCAAGGGCTGGCGATCGCGCTCAAGGCGGGCGCGACCAAGCAGCATTTCGACGAGACCATCGGCGTGCATCCTACGGCGGCGGAGGAATTCGTCACCATGCGCACGCCTGTGGCGGACTGATCAGCTTGGCTCTGCTGCCTCTGGCGCCGTTGCAACGACGGCCGCCAGGCGCAGGGCTTCGATGCTTGCCTGGGCCTTGACCAGGTTCAGCTCAAGCGCCTTGTTGTGCTGCTGATGTTCAAGCAGTGCGGCTTGGCGTGATTGGCTGTCCAGCACGGCCACGCGCAGGCGTTCCTGGAGCAGGGTGCGTTCACTTTCGATCTGGCTGAGCTGCTCCTTGAGTTGCAGTTGTAGAGCCTGGTCCTGGCGAGTCTGCTCCTGCAGTGCATTCAATTCCTTGGCGGTCACTCGCTGCTCACTCAGCAGGCGTTCATTATCGCGATGCAACTGGGTGATTTCATCCTGGCGCACCAGCGCGCTTTGCTGTGCCTGCCGCAATTCGGCCTGAACCTGCTGCAACTGGCCTTCATGGCGACGCTGTTCCTGCTCGCGCCGCTCCTTGATGGCAGTGCGGTAATGCTCAAGCGCATCACGGGCGTGCAGGTGTTTTTCTTCCAGTGAGCGAATCTGCTCGTCTTTGTCGTTAAGCCTTAGCTCGTAATCGCTGCATGCCTGGCTCAGCCCGGCGTTACGGGTCTGCTCGGTCTGCAGGCTGGTGCTGGCGGTTTGCAGTGCCGCGCTTTCTTCGGCCAGGGCTGCGGCCTGGATATCAAATTGCTGTTTGAGCTGGGTGTGCGCCTCTTCCAGGGTTTCTACCTGGGCGAGCAGGGCGGCTTTGTGTTGCTCGAATTGCGCCAGGGCCAGGTCGATCGGCTCTTGGGCCTTTTCTTTCAGGCGTTGGGCCAAGCGTGCGACTAGCTCGCCCAGCTCATCATCAATCGGCGCTTGGGTGATGGTCTGGCGCGTCTCGCTTTCGTCCAGCTCTTTCAAGTAGCGATGAATGGTGGTTTTCGAGCCGGTATTGCCCATTTCGATACGCACTGCATCGATGCTGGGGTTTTCGCCACGGGCGAGGATCGCCAGGCGTGCCGTTTGCACTACTGCTTTGTTAATGCCGCCGCGAGCCATGGGATCTCCGTCGATTTAGTAATGTGGTACATGGTATGTAGATACATACCATATCATGATTGAAAACTTGTTTAAATTCATGATTTAACAGCTGGGATATTGGCGTATTATCCCGTGTCATAAGCATCTCAACAGCCATTCATCCGCCAGCAGTACGAAAAGACGCCTATGAGCGACCTGGACCGATATCTCAACGCCGCCACCCGCGACAACACGCGCCGCAGCTACCGCGCGGCCATCGAGCATTTCGAAGTCAGTTGGGGAGGGTTCCTGCCAGCCACCAGCGACAGCGTGGCGCGCTACCTGGTGGCGCATGCAGGAGTGTTGGCAGTCAATACCTTGAAACTGCGGCTCTCGGCCTTGGCGCAATGGCATACCAGCCAAGGGTTTGCCGACCCGACGAAGGCGCCGGTGGTACGCAAGGTGCTCAAGGGCATCCGCGCCGTGCACCCGGCGCGTGAGCGGCAGGCCGAGCCTTTGCAGCTCACGCAGTTGGAGCAAGTAATCGCTGCCCTGGACACTGAAGCCAAACAGGCCGGCGAGCATCACGACCAGCCGCGCTTGCTGCGGGCCAAGCGCGACGCTGCGCTGATTCTGCTGGGTTTCTGGCGCGGGTTTCGCAGTGATGAGCTGTGCCGATTGAGCATTGAGCATGTGCAGGCCGTGCCAGGCGCAGGCATCAGCCTGTACTTGCCGCGCAGCAAAAGTGATCGCGACAATCTCGGCAAGACCTACCAGACCCCGGCGTTGCTGCGGCTGTGCCCGGTGCAGGCTTATAGCGAGTGGCTCAGCGCCTCGGCTTTGGTGCGAGGGCCGGTATTTCGTGGCATCGATCGCTGGGGCAACCTGGGCGAGGAGGGCTTGCACCCCAACAGCGTGATCCCGTTATTGCGCCAGGCCCTTGAGCGCGCAGGCATCCCTGCCGAGCAATACACCAGCCACTCCTTGCGTCGGGGCTTCGCCACTTGGGCACATCGCAGCGGTTGGGATTTGAAGTCGCTGATGAGTTACGTCGGCTGGAACGACATGAAATCTGCGATGCGCTATGTTGAAGCGACGCCGTTTCTAGGCATGACCCTGGCAACCCAGCCGCTGATTTGAGATTTCTTCTATTAATACAGTCACCTGATAGAGAAAGCCAATCGTCAGCATCAGGTTTGCCAATGAGCCATCGACCGAAAGAGCCGGTAGGATTCACCTCATCAACTTCTTAACCCCTGACGGAGAGTCAACGATGCCTATCATCAACAGCCAAGTAAAACCGTTTAAAGCCACCGCTTTCAAAAACGGCAGCTTCGTCGATGTGACCGACGCTGACCTGAAAGGCAAGTGGTCGGTTGTATTCTTCTACCCAGCCGACTTCACCTTCGTCTGCCCAACCGAACTGGAAGACCTGGCTGACAACTACGCCGAATTCCAGAAGCTGGGCGTCGAAATCTACAGCGTTTCCACCGACACCCACTTTGCCCACGCGGCCTGGCACAACACGTCGCCAGCCATCGGCAAAATCCAGTACACCATGATCGGCGACCCAACCCTGACCATCTCCCGCAACTTCGACGTGCTGATCGAAGAAGCTGGCCTGGCAGACCGCGGTACTTTCGTGATCAACCCAGAAGGTCAGATCAAGATCGTTGAACTGAATGACGGTGGTGTAGGCCGTGACGCTTCCGAGCTGCTGCGCAAGATCAAGGCCGCTCAGTACGTTGCTGCCCACCCAGGTGAAGTCTGCCCAGCCAAGTGGAAAGAAGGCGAGGCCACTCTGGCGCCGTCTCTGGACCTGGTCGGCAAGATCTAAGTCTGTGAACGTGTATCAAGGGCGGGTATCCGCACTTAAGTAAGCTGCATCCGCCCTCAAAACGCCCGGGCGAGAGTCGCTCGGGCGTTTTTTTGTCTGCAATAAACCGAATGAACAGGAAATCGCCCGTATGTTGGACGCCAATCTTAAAGCTCAGTTGAAGTCATACCTGGAACGGGTCACCCAGCCGATCGAGATCGTCGCCTCCCTCGACGACGGTGCGAAATCCCAGGAAATGCTTGCTCTTTTGCAGGACGTAACCAGCCTCTCTACGCTGATTACCCTGAACACCGATGGCACTGATGCGCGCAAGCCATCGTTCTCCATCAACCGCCCGGGTGCCGATATCAGCCTGCGTTTCGCCGGCATCCCCATGGGCCATGAATTCACTTCGCTGGTGCTGGCCCTGCTGCAAGTCGGTGGCCACCCGTCGAAGGCCAGTGTCGAGGTGATTGAACAGATCCGCGCCCTCAAAGGCGAGTTCAGCTTCGAGACTTACTTCTCGCTGTCGTGCCAGAACTGCCCGGACGTGGTCCAGGCGCTGAACCTGATGGCGGTACTGAACCCGAACATCCGCCATGTTGCGATTGATGGCGCACTGTTCCAGGCCGAAGTCGATGAGCGCCAGGTCATGGCGGTCCCAAGCGTCTACTTGAACGGGGTCAACTTTGGCCAGGGCCGCATGGGCCTCGAAGAGATCCTCGCCAAGCTCGACACCAGCGGTATCGAGAAAGCCGCGCAGAAAATCAGCGCCAAGGACGCCTTCGACGTCTTGGTGGTGGGCGGTGGCCCGGCCGGTTCCTCGGCTGCCATCTATGCGGCACGTAAAGGTATTCGTACCGGTGTGGCAGCTGAACGCTTTGGTGGCCAGGTGCTGGACACCATGTCCATCGAGAATTTTATCTCGGTACAGGAAACCGAAGGGCCGAAACTGGCCAGCGCACTGGAAGCCCATGTGCGTCAGTACGATGTCGACATCATGAACCTGCAGCGCGCCAGCAGCCTGGTACCGGCGAAAAATGCCGGTGAGCTGCACGAAATTCGCTTCGAAAGCGGTGCGACCCTCAAGTCCAAGACCGTGATCCTGGCCACTGGCGCGCGCTGGAGAGAGATGGGTGTGCCCGGTGAGCAAGAATACAAGGCCAAGGGCGTGTGCTTCTGCCCGCATTGCGACGGCCCGTTGTTCAAGGGCAAGCGTGTGGCGGTGATCGGCGGCGGTAACTCCGGCGTGGAAGCGGCCATTGACCTGGCCGGTATCGTCAGCCATGTCACCTTGCTTGAATTCGACAGCAAGCTGCGCGCCGATGCTGTATTGCAACGCAAGCTCTACAGCCTGCCGAACGTGGATGTGATCACCAGCGCATTGACCAGTGAAGTCAAAGGCGATGGTCAGAAAGTCACCGGCCTTGCCTACAAGGACCGTGACAGCGGTGAGTTCAAGACCATCGAGTTGGAAGGCATCTTTGTGCAGATTGGCTTGCTGCCCAACACGGATTGGCTCAAAGGCACCGTAGAACTGTCGCCGCGTGGCGAGATCATTGTCGATGCCCGTGGCGAGACTTCATTGCCTGGCGTGTTCGCCGCCGGTGACGTAACGACTGTGCCGTACAAGCAGATCGTGATTGCAGTAGGCGAGGGCGCCAAGGCTTCGTTGAGCGCATTCGATCACCTGATCCGTACCTCTGCTCCGGCTTAAATCCTTAGCTGAAAATGAAAAACCCCATGAGTGATCATGGGGTTTTTCTCGTTCCCACGCTACGCGTGGGAATGCATCCGGTGACGCTGTGCGTCACGCAGTGCTTATTACATCGGCGCCGGCTGGATGATCTCGACCCAATAAGCGTCCGGGTCCTTGATGAACGCCAGGCTCTTCATGCGGCCATCCGTCAGACGCTTCTGGAAATCGCAGCCCAAGGCTTCGAAGCGTTCGCACGCCGCAACAATGTCCGGCACCGAGATGCAGATATGGCCAAAACCACGCGGGTCGGTGTTGCCGTTGTGGTAGGCGAAGTCGGCATCGTTTTCGGTGCCGTGGTTGTGGGTCAGTTCGAGGATGCCTGGAATCGACTTCATCCACTGGGTGCGCTCGGCGGCGTCGGTCGGGATCTGGGCCTTGTCCACCAGGGCCAGGAAGTACAGGCTGAATTCGGCTTCGGGGAAATCACGTTTCTCGACCAGAGAGAAACCCAGGATGCGCGTGTAGAAGTCCAGCGACTTGGTGATGTCCTTGACCCGCAACATGGTGTGGTTGAACACGAAGTTCGCAGTGGCATTGTCGGGCTGGGCAGTGACGCCCGGGAAGGTGTTCAATTCGTGCAGGCTCATGGGCCCTCCAGAAAAAATGTGAGATGAGCGGTCCATTGGCTTGCGGCCTGCCTCCATGCAGGCAGGCCATGATACGCAAGGCTCACCGGCTGCGCCAAATGAAAAAACGCGCCCAAGCCCTTGCGGCCGGCGCGTGCCGGGCCGCACACTTTGCCGCTGGAACCTTGGGTGTTTTTTGCAATGATCGAGTTTCGTAGGCTGTTGTTGAGTGCTGTGTGCGGGTTGTTGGGCAGCCCGTTTGTGCTGGCCGCCGAGCCGGAAGTTCATTGGCCCAGCGGTTGGCAGGTCGAAGAAGTCGTGCCTGACGGCGAGCCTCCTGCCCAACCCCAAGCAGTGTCCCGGCAGCGAGCGATCAAGAATGATGAAAATGGTGCGACGTTGATGGTCATGGAGTTGACCGGAACGCCGATTGAGGCCGGCCATAAAGTTAATCTTCCCGGCGTGTTGCTGGAGATGCGCAAGTCGATCCAGAAAGACTTTGCCCGTGGCGGTTATCAAAGCGTGTGCAGCAAAATGCACCCCACGACATTGAGTCGTCTTGACGCGTTGGAAACTACCTGTGTGATTACCGAGAATGGTCGACACGTATTGTCGCAAACATTAGTCGGTGCGCTGGATGTCGACAAAGCCTATGTTTTTTCATACGCCGGCCAGGCGCAAGCGTACGAGGCGAGCAAGGAGGAAGTCAGTTTGGTGCGTAACAGTCTGAAACTTTGAAGCGCTCAAGCTGAGCGAATTTGAACAACATGAACGCTGATTTAAGTTCGATTTCGAACTGTTAGAGCAAAAAAAGCCCCGCGTATGCGGGGCTTTTTTTTAGTACATGTTTCAGCCGCGAAGCCAGGAGTCTACAGTGGCAGCGCCGTACTGTTCTTTCCAGGCTTTGAGGCCGCGGTGGTTGCCACCTTTGGTCTCGATCAGCTCGCCGGTGTGCGGGTTGTGGTAAACCTTGACCACCCGTGCGCGGCGCTGTTTTGGCGCTGCGGCGGCCGGTGCGCCGCCTTTGCGTGGCGCTGGATCGAGGATAGCGATCACATCACGCAGGCTTTTGTCGTATTTACCCATCAGCGTCTTGAGCTTTTCTTCGAATTCGATTTCTTTCTTCAGGCCAGCGTCGTTCTTCAAGGACTCCAGCTGTGCAAGCTGCTCTTGAAGGGCTTTTTCTGCTGCGCGAAATTCGGCGAGTCTGGACAAAATCTGTACTCCAATAATGTAGTTGCTGATATCAACTGCAGACAAAGCTATAAGCCAAGAACGTTAAGCCACGTCAACGAAAAAGACCCTTCTGCGAGTTCTGCACAGGCAGAAAAAATTGTAGTAGTTAATTCATCCCGAGTAAATCATGTCTTTTGGAGAAAGACCAATCTTTCATCATGGGTTGCGCAAGGCTATTCACTCGCCTCCCAACGATTTAATGAACTCATCGCACGGTAATGGACGGCCGAACAGATAGCCCTGTAGGAAATCCACACCTTGGGCAACCAGGTATTCACACTGTTGGGCTGTTTCTACGCCTTCGGCAACAATGCCTAGGTCGAGCTTGACCGACAACTCTATGATGCTATCGAGAATATGCCGCGACAGCGCATCGGCACCGATCATGGCGACAAAACTCTGATCAATCTTCAAGTAGTCAACATTGAAATTGCGCAAATAGCCCAAGCTGGAGTGGCCGGTGCCGAAGTCGTCAATGGCGATCATGACGCCCAAATCATGCAGCGCCTCGAACAGGCGGCGGGTGGTCTCGGTGGGTTCGATCAGCTCCCGCTCGGTCAACTCCAGCACCAGGGTGACCTGGCCGGGTGGGAACGCGGCCAGAAATTCCCGGCAGTCCTGCACCAGCGCCATGTCCTGGCAATGGCGCGCAGTGATATTCACGCCGATATGAAAGCCAGGGCTGAAGCGTGCGGCATGGGGCGCCAATTGCGCGGCGGTCTGGCGCAGCAGGGCGCGGGTCATTGGCACGATCAGGCCCGAGTCTTCAGCCAGGGGGATAAACAGGTCTGGCCGTACCAGGCCTTCTTTGGGATGTTTCCAACGCATCAGCACCTCACAGCCCGCCCATTGGCGTGTGTCACCGCGTACCACCGGTTGGAAATACGGGATGAACTCATTGGCTCCCAAGGCACGTTGTAACTCGTGGGTCGGCGCGGACGAACGTTTTTGCAGCCAGTGAGCGAGCAGCCCCGCCAAGATCCCGAAGAACACCACCAGGCTGAACAGCGCCGGATACCGCGCCTGCATGTAGCGCCAGACTTCACCCTCGGGCATCCCGGCCTCGACACTGTATTGATAGCGCTCGGAAGCCAGGCGTTGTGGCGCCACGGCAAATACTGGCAACGCGCCTTGATGCACCTTGCCGTCCGCACCCAGCCAGTTCGGGCCGACGTGCAATACCAAGTACGCGTAACGGCTGATCAAGCGCAATGCGTTGGTGAGGTGGTAGCCGTCCACCGAGGCAAACGCACCTTGATCGCCTTGGACCAGGCGGTACACCAGCAGGGCGGTATCGGGTGTGACGGGGTTGCCTTTCATCAACCACAGGCGCCCATTCACGTAGTCGTCCGGGTTGACGGGCGATTGGTAGCGACCGCCAAACAACGAGCTGCAATAGATGTTTTTCTGCCAGGACAGCGTGGTGGCCCGCACAAACGGCCGACGCGTGACTTGTTCACGTAGCGCCAACTTGGCGGCGCTGTCACAAGGTTTACCAGCCAGCGGCAGCAAAGCCTGGGCAGCGATGGCGGTATTGTCGAGCATCAGGTCGAACTGGCGCACCGCTTCTTGAGCGGTTTGCGCCGTGCTTTGTTCAAGGGTGCGCTCGGCCTGCCAGTACAGAATCACAACCCCCAACAAAATGGGCAATACGCCGCTGGTTGCACTGATGAAATAGCGTGCGGCTCGGCTTCGTGGGCCTTTGACGGTCAGGGGCATAGGGGCAGTCAGTCGCGAGAAAAAGAGTGAGATAAGCCGATGATAGATGGCATTACGCAGGCCTGCTCAGTTGTTTCAAGCGGGTTGACCTAGCCGTTCGGTCAGTTGTGGCGGGCGTTTCATCTAGGCAACATAAACATCGTTGCAAGAAGTAAGAGACTCAGGACCGTACCCCTCCAGCCTCTCTCAGTGCCGTGCCAGCCCAATTTTGGCGGGACGGTCGGCGCGTGCCTTTCGAATGTCGGAAGTCGCCTTGCAGCCTTTTAACGACACCACAGGAATTTGCAGCAATGAAAAAAATCGCACTGGCCGTTGCCTGGTTGATGGCTAACAGCGTTGTCGCTCTACCGGCGTTCGCGGCGGACGGCACTATTACCCTGACCGGTGAGATCACTGGCACCACCTGCAGCATCAGTGGCGGGGCAGGCGCTGCACCTGGCGCAGGGCCGGACTTTGCCATTGCGCTGCACAAGGTCCAGGCCAGCGCACTCAAGGCAGCCGGGCAGACGGCGGGGGTAAAGCCGTTCTTTATCCAGGTGGGCAGTTGCCCGAAGGACACGGTGGTCGCAGTGCTATTTGAGAGCAGCAGCCCAGCGATCAACCCGGCTACCGGCAACCTGGTCAATCAGGCGCCGGCCACGCCGGAACCCGCAAAGTTCGTTGAAGTACAAATTGTGGACGGCGTCACCAACCAGCCCCTGGACCTTCGACTGGGCCTGAGTTCGAGTACCGCGACAGTGCCTGACGGCGGCGCGGTGACGTTGCCATTTGCGGCTCAATACTTCGCCACGGGGGCAGCGACAGCCGGCCCGATCAGCACGCAGGTGCTGTATTCCGTGACCTTCCCCTGATCAAGGCCTGGGTACCTGGCGAAGTGCCAGGCCCTGCTTTGAAGGACGGACTCATGCTTTCTCGCACATTACTGGCGAGCCTCACCTTCGCGCTCATCGCAGGCTTACCCTCCACGACCGTAGCGGGTGTGGTGATCGATGGCACACGGCACGTCTACCCCCAACAGCGCCGCGAAATTACCCTGCGCCTGACCAACGACGACAAACGGGCACCGCGTCTGGTCCAGGTGTGGCTGGATCAAGGCGATGCGACTCGGGATCCCTCCCTTAGCGACGTGCCGTTCAGCCTGTC
Source organism: Pseudomonas salmasensis (assembly GCF_014268375.2). Classification (NCBI taxonomy): domain Bacteria; kingdom Pseudomonadati; phylum Pseudomonadota; class Gammaproteobacteria; order Pseudomonadales; family Pseudomonadaceae; genus Pseudomonas; species Pseudomonas salmasensis. Next base: position 496,783 of record NZ_CP077083.1, on the reverse strand, counting down.
GCCCCCGGTGTTTCGCCTGGACCCGGGCAGAAGCCAGGGCGTGCGGCTGGTCTACACCCAGGAGCCGCTGCCGTCAGATCGAGAATCGTTGTTCTGGCTCAATGCCTTGGAGATCCCCCCAAGAGTCAACGCGGCCGAACTCGACGAGCAAACCCCTGAGGGCAACCATCTGCAGTTTGCTTTTCGTATCCGCACCAAAGTGTTTTTTCGCCCCCGTCATTTGCCGGGCAGTGCAGACCAGGCGCCCGCACAACTGCGCTGGAGTTTGAGGCGCACCGAGCGCGCAGCCGTACTGCGCGTACACAACCCTACGGCCTTTCACGTGACCTTCAACGAGGTGGCACTGGCGCTGGGCCCTCGGCCTGACGCCCATCTGATACCGGTACAAGAAGGCATGGTGCCCCCCGGTGCCAGCCTGGAACTGCCTGTACGCGGTGCCCTGGCGACGATTCCAGCGGACGCTCAGGTGCATTTCAAATACATCAATGATTACGGCGCATTCTCCGCGCCGCAGCGAGCGCCCCTGAAGTTCTGATTATGTCTGTTTACTTGCGATCTACGTGGCATCCCTTGGTTACCTGGCTGTTGGGAAACTCACGGCTGATGGTGTCGCTGGCTGTGTTCACTACCTTATGGTTGCCGGCCGAGGCCACGCCGCTGTTGTTTGATATCGAGGCGTTTACCAGCGGCTTGTCCACTGTCGTGGATATTTCACGTTTCAATACGGGTAATGCATTGGCGCCGGGCGTCTATCGTGTGGATGTGATCCTCAACGGGCAATCGGCGGGGCGCCGTGAAATCAGCTTTGTCTCCCGAGAGGCGCAGGACGGCGTTCAGCCCTGCGTGAGCGTGCTGGAACTCGCCCAGCTTGGGATCGTATTGCCAACTGTTGAACGCAGCGCCGACACGCAGTGCCGGGAATTTACCCAATGGATTCCCCTGGCCAGCAGTCAACTCGACACCGAGACCCTGACGCTCGACGTCAGTATCCCCCAAGCCCACCTCAGCCGTGCCGCGCGCGGTTACGTTGACCCGGCCCGCTGGGACAGAGGGCTCGACGTTGCGCTGCTCAATTACACCTTCAGCGCCGCCGCGGTGACCTCGGGGGCGGGGGAAGGTCGCGGTTACCTGGGCCTCAACGGCGGCCTCAACCTGGGCGACTGGCGCCTGCGCCATCAAGGCGGCCAGGCCTGGACCTCCCGAGGCGGTCTGCTGCCTTATCAACACACCGCCACGTACCTGCAACGGCCCTTGTCGGCCTGGCGTTCGCAACTGACCCTTGGCGACAGCTTCAGTAACGGCCAGATCCTCGACGGCGTGCGGGTACGGGGCATCACCCTGTCGAGCGATGACCGCATGCTGGCGCCGTCGCAACAAGGTTATGCTCCGCAGATACGCGGCATCGCCGACAGCAATGCCACGGTGACCGTGCGCCAGAACGGCTACACGATCTACGAAACCCAGGTAGCCCCAGGCCCCTTTGTCATCGACGATCTTTACCCCACGGGCTACGGCGGCGACCTGAATGTCAGCGTCACCGAGGTGGACGGGCGCCGCACCACCTTTGTCGTGCCGTATTCGGTGGCCCCACAGTTATTGCGTCAGGGCGCCACCCACTACAGCACGACCTTGGGCCAGGTGCAGCAACGCGGAGTCAGCGGTGACAGCCCCCTGTTATTTCAGGGCACCTTGCAGCATGGCCTTACCGATGGCCTGAGCCTTTATGGCGGCAGCACGCTTTCCAAAGGTTACTTTCAGGGCAAGGCCGGGCTGGCGATGAGTACGCCCATCGGCGCATTTGCCCTGGACACCACGCATTCGCGCACCCGCCTTGAGGGCAGCGGGGTGGTTGGCGGCCACAGTTGGGGCCTGGCCTACAACAAGAACCTGCCGTTTTCCGGAACGCATTTTGCGCTGGGCGCCTACCGTTTCTCCACGGCCGGCTACCTGAGCCTGCCGGATGCTTTGAACGTGCAGGAATTGGCGCGTCAGCATGGGAACATTGAGCGTTATGCCCGACAGAAAAGCCGTCTGGACCTGACGATCAGCCAGCAATTGGGGGAAGGTACCTTGAGCCTGTACGGCAGTTCGGTTGACTACTGGGCGAGCCGCCAAGGTCGCCAGACATCCTTCACCCTCAGTTATGGGTCACGCTGGAAGCGGCTCAACTGGAACATTTCAGCGCAGCGCTCCAGGGTCAGCGACACCCACCAACCCAGCGATCGTGAGCGCAGTGACGCGATCTTCTTCGGGCGCACGTTGCAACCCGGTCGCGTCGATAATCGACTGGCGCTCACGCTGTCGATGCCGCTGGGCCAGGGCACTTCGGCGCCGACACTGAGCAGCGCGTTGTCGCGCGACACCGGTGAGTCAAAGGGCCGTCAGCAGCAAGTGGGCATCAATGGCTTGCTCGGCGACGCGGCACAGGCGCACTACGGCCTGGCAGGTAGCCAGGGCACGGGGAGCCAGGCCGGTTCCAGCTTCAATGCCTACGCCGGGTATCGCAGCAGCACGGCCAACCTGCGCGCCGGTTACGGCCAGAGTGGCAACAATGCGCAAGTGTCCATGAGTGCCGACGGCGGGCTGATTGCCCATGGGGGTGGCGTGACCCTCTCGCAAAGCCTCGGTGAAGCGTCGGCACTGGTGTATGCGCCGGATGCCCAGGGCGCGCAGATCGGTGGCGGTGTACGCATCGACACGCACGGCTACGGCGTGCTGCCAAGCTTGCGGGCCTACCACCCCAATGAGGTGGATATCGACCCTGAGGGCATGGCCATGGATGTGGAACTCAAGGAGTCGAATCATTCCGTGGTACCGACATGGGGCGCGGTGTCGCTGGTCAAGTTTGAAACCGTCAGTGGCCGTGCGGTGGTGATCAAGGCGACCCATCGTAACGGCCAGCCACTGCCTTTTGCCGCCCAGGTGTTCGACGAGCAGGGCAGGGAAGTCGGGGTGATTGGGCAAGCCGGCAAGGCGTTTGTGCGCGGCGTGGCCGACCAGGGCACGCTGACCGTACGTTGGACCGAGGCGGCAGGTGACCGCTGCTATATCCAATACCGTCTGCCACCGCGCCCAGCGGGGTACCGCCAGGAAAATGCCGACCAATTGGCCAGCCGGTGCTACGCCAACATCGCTAACGACGAGGTCAGCAGCCGATGATCAGCACCGGTACACAACATCTGGCAGGGCTTGTCATGATGACCTGCATCGCCCTCGCCAGCGCACCCCATGCCCAGGCCAAGGCGACCTGTACGCCCGCGCCGCCGACGGTGCTGTCGGTGCCGCGCATTACGGTGCCCGCCAACCCTGTGGTCGGCCAGGCCCTGGGCAACCCGAACGGTTACCCGGTAGAGGTGGCGCATGGCTTGCGGTGTACTTACCCACCCAACCTCATTGTTCGCTATTGGTCTTCCACGCGGATTGCTCGAGAAATTCCCTGGACGGGGCGCAACTTCTTCCACTCCGGGGTCGTCATGCCGGTGCACCTGACCGGCGTGAATGGCGTCGGGTTTGCCTTTATGGCGCAGGATCGTGACGTGGGGCCAATGCAAACCGTAACCACCGGCGTCACGGTGTTGCGTGGCCCGATCCATCCGGGCTTGCCTACGTGGGGCCTGCGTGGGCGCTTGTTCTTCGTGGTGACCGGCCCGATCCAGGGCGGCACCATTACGCCGCAAACCTTCGCAGGCTTGTACCTGTACACCAGCGACACACATCATGCGTTCAACTTCGGCAGTGTCGAAGTGGGCCCGCCGAGCAAACCCACCTGCACCGTCTCGACGCCCTCCGTGGCAATTGCGCTGGGGGCGGTGGACAGCAAGGCGTTCAAGGGTATTGGCAGCGTGGCCGGCAATGCCACCCGCACCATCACCTTGCAATGCGCCGGTGGCGGCGGCGCAGAGAGCGATGTGCTGTTGACCTTGACCGACCAGACCCAACCGGCCAATCGCAGCGATCAACTGACCTTGACCGCCAACTCCACCGCCAAGGGCGTGGCGCTGCAACTGCTGTTTGGCAATCGCCTGATCAGCTACGGCCCCGATGCCGCCGCCATCGGCACGCAGAATCAATGGTTGGCAGGCAGCACCGGCAACGGCACCTTCCAGATTCCGTTGACCGCGCGCTACCTACAGACCGGCGCCACCGTCCGCCCTGGCACGGCTAATGGGCTGGCGACCTTCACCATGGCCTATCGGTAGTCGGCGTGATGCACCGAGTCTTCTGGAAATGCGTGTTCGCCCTGGCACTGACGGCTTACATGGCGATGGCGCAGGCCGAAATCGTCATTGATCGCACCCGGCTCGTTTATGCGGCCACAGCACGGGGGGTAACCCTCAACCTGCGCAACGAGGCGGACAGCCCGAGACTCGTGCAAGTATGGATCGATGAAGGCGACCCCCTGGTTACGCCGGAACTGAGTGACGTACCCTTTACCGTCACGCCACCGATCCTGAGAATGGAGGCGGGCAAGGCGCACGCGTTACGGGTGATCTATCACCCGGTTCCCAGACCCGCCATGGTCGATCCCCAGGAAGGGGTGTATTGGCTGAATGTGCTGGGGATCCGGCCCACTGACGCGGCAAGCCATCAACTGCAACTGGCGTTTCGCACGCGCATCAAACTGTTCCTGCGCCCCACTGCATTGCCAGGCAGGGTGGAAGATGCCGTCGCAGCGCTGCAATGGCAACTGGCCGATGATCGTCCAGTGCTGCGGGTGCGCAACGCGAGTGCCTTTCATGTGACGTTATCCAGCGTGGTGCTGAGCCTTGAAGGCGTCGAATACCGCCATGAAAACCCGCCGATGCTGGCCCCGCGCTCCACGGTCGAGCTGATGATGACGGGTTGGGTTATACCCTGGCGAGGTACGCCGACGCTGCGTTTCACTACATTGGACGACTATGGTGCGACGCATGAGAGGACGTTGCGCATAGGCAGGTAACTAAGTGGACGAGGGGTACAACTTTTGCGCCAGTGCGATGAATGCCAGGGTAGCCGGTGAAGACAGACGCCGATCCAGCACCGCCAGCCCGATACGACGCGGTACCCGCGGCGCCAATGGCAACGCCACATAACGCGAGTCGGCACGTTCCGGCAAGGAAGCCTGCGCAACCACACTCAAACCATCGCCCCGGCTGACCGCTTCCAACGTGCTGAGCAACTGCGCACAGCGGTACCGCACTTGGGGCTGCAAACGGGCCTGGCTGAACAAGCGCATCACCAGCTCGGACGAACCGGCTTCAGTCAGGATAAAGGGTTCATCGCAGAGTGCTTGCAGGGTCACGGCCTCACTGGCGGCCAACCGATGACCGGCCGGCAGCAGCGCCACCAGTTGATCTTCCAGCAACGGGACCGTATCGAAGCGTTCCTGTTCCAGCACCACAAAACCGATATCCACTCGGCGTTCGTCCAGCCATTGGATGACCTGGCGATCAGGGCCTTCGTCCACATGCACTTCTATACCCGGATAAACCTGGCGAAAGCGACTGAGGATAGGCGGTAACAAACCAATCGAAGCGGTCGGCCCGAACGAGCCGATACGCAGCGTGCCACGCTTCATGCCACGCGCATCCGCCGCTTCCTGCGCCAAGGTGTTGGCCAGCCCCAGCATGGCCCGGGCGCGCCCCAGCAATTGGGCGCCGATCTCGCTCAGTTCCACCGTCGTCTGATGGCGCCGAAATAACGCCACCCCCAGTTCCTGCTCCAAGGCCTTGATTGCGTGGGACACCGCCGACTGGCTGATCCCCAGGCGATGCGCCGCACTGGTGAAACCTTGAAGTTCGGCCACAAGAGAAAAGATTTCCAGTTGGGTCAGGGTCATGAGTTAAAGCTCATTTTACGATGAGGAGTGATTAGCCAAAGAATACCCCCATTCTTTCCTCACCCGAGCACCCCCTTATGCGTCATATCGCCGATGGCCTCACTTATCTGAAGCTTGCCGCTGTCACCATGATCTGGGGCGGCACCTTTGTCGCCGGGCGCTATTTGGCTGACCAGGTCCATCCGTTGCTGGCCGCCACCCTGCGTTTCGCCTTGGCCAGCGTTGCATTGCTGCTGTTCATGGCCCTATCGCGTACGCCCTTGGTCCGCCCGAGCACGCGGCAATGGGGCCAATTGGCGGTGTTGGGGTTCTTCGGGATTTTCTTTTACAACTTGTGCTTCTTTTATGGGCTGCAATACATCAATGCGTCACGCGCCTCGTTGATTGTCGCGCTGAACCCAGCGGTGATCGGCCTGGCGTCCTGGTGGTTGTTCAAGGAGCGCCTGGGCCGCATCCAATGTGTCGGCATCGCGTTCTGCCTGGCAGGCGCGGCGACTGTCATCATCAGTCGCAACCCCCAGGCCTTGCAGGGCGCGACCATGACCTGGGCCGGCGACCTGCTGATCCTCGGTTGCGTGGCGGGGTGGGGCGTTTACACGCTGTTCTCCCGTGGGCTCAATCAGAGCTTGGGGCCATTGCAGACTGTGACCTGGTCGGTGTTGCTGGGCACGCTGATGCTAAGCGCTGCGGCGCTGGTTTCACCCAACGTGACCGTCGCAGCGCTGCGCGCCATTGATCTGCCGCAACTGCTCAGCCTGATGTACCTGGGCGTGATGGGCTCGGCGCTGGCGTATATCGGCTATTACGATGGCATTCGTCGCATAGGCGCCACACGCGCCGGGGTGTTCATCGCCCTCAACCCGTTGACGGCGGTGATTTGCGGCGCGGTGCTACTGGACGAACCGCTGACGATGCCCATGTTGCTGGGCGGCGTCGTCATCCTGCTGGGCATCTACCTGTGCAACAAACCCCTTGCACAGGGCAGGGCAATGGGGATTTGATAAGAGTACGGACAAATCTGGTTACGCTGTGTAGAATCAGTTTACGCATACAAGAATATGGACTTGCGCTCACGCAAGCCTCGGCCGTCAGAGACTGATGACACCATGAAGCTACTTGGCTCCCCCCTCATCTTTGGTGACTTCCTCGCCCGCAGCGTGCGAGGCCTTTCTTGTGCGCCACCCTCCAGCCTCATCCTTGCTCGCAACTAATCAATTGCTACCTACAAGAATGATGAGGCACCGAACATGACCGACCACCATGCAAACCCAATGGGCCTGATGGGCTTTGAATTCATCGAATTTGCATCGCCCACCCCAGGCACCCTGGAGCCGATCTTCGAGATCATGGGCTTCACCAAAGTGGCCACCCACCGTTCCAAGAACGTGCACCTGTATCGCCAGGGCGAGATCAACCTGATCCTCAACAACGAGCCCGACAGCCTCGCTTCCTATTTCGCGGCCGAGCATGGCCCGTCGGTGTGCGGCATGGCGTTTCGCGTCAAGGACTCGCAGCAGGCTTACAAACGTGCCCTGGAACTGGGCGCCCAGCCGATCCACATCGACACCGGCCCGATGGAATTGAACCTGCCGGCGATCAAATGCATTGGCGGTTCGCCGTTGTACTTGATCGACCGTTTCGGCGAAGGCAACTCGATCTATGACATCGACTTTGTCTACCTTGAAGGCGTTGACCGCCATCCGGTAGGTGCTGGCCTGAAGGTCATCGACCACCTGACCCACAACGTCTATCGCGGGCGCATGATCTATTGGGCCAATTTCTACGAGAAACTGTTCAACTTTCGTGAAGCGCGTTATTTCGATATCAAGGGCGAGTACACCGGCCTGACCTCCAAGGCCATGAGCGCGCCGGACGGCCAGATCCGTATCCCGTTGAACGAAGAATCGTCCAAGGGCGCCGGGCAGATCGAAGAGTTCCTGATGCAGTTCAACGGCGAGGGCATCCAGCACGTAGCGTTCCTCACCGATGACCTGGTCAAGACCTGGGATGCATTGAAGAAGATTGGCATGCGTTTCATGACCGCGCCGCCAGACACTTACTATGAAATGCTCGAAGGCCGCTTGCCGAACCACGGCGAGCCCGTGGACCAGTTGCAATCGCGCGGCATCCTGCTGGACGGTTCGTCGGTTGCCGGTGACAAGCGCCTGCTGCTGCAGATCTTCTCGGAAACCCTGATGGGCCCGGTGTTCTTCGAATTCATCCAGCGTAAAGGCGACGATGGGTTTGGCGAGGGCAACTTCAAGGCGCTGTTCGAGTCGATCGAGCGCGACCAGGTGCGTCGTGGTGTACTGACCGCCGATTAAGCGACTGGCTAAAGCAAGAAAGCCCGGCTTTTACCGTACTGTTTGTAGGACCGAGCTTGCTCGCGAAAAACGTCAACGATAACGCGGGCATCCTGAATGAACGCGGCGCCTGTGAGTTTTTCGCGAGCAAGCTCGCTCCTACAAGGATTATGGTTTTTACCGGGCTTTTTTGTGCCTGATGCATCGTGTTGCAAATAACTTGCGCTTTATTGGGAACGGATGTTTCTTGGAATATCACTCAGAGGGTAGGACGCAGACAAAAGCTTGCGTGCCCACTATGAAGAGGCCCTCTTGTGAATGTGAATTCTCCCACCCTTCAACGCCCGATTGGCCCATCTGTGTCAACGGAACAGGCAGGGCCAGTACGCAATGTCCGTTCAACCGGTCGTGTAGACCCGGTCGATCAGGCGCGTAAAAAGTTTCTCGATGACGGTGAAACCGAATACTTGGGCGGCACACTCACCGCCGGGGGGCATCAGTTGACGAAGGCGGCAGTGAAGCCTGACAAACCCGGCGCGCCATGCGTAAGCGTTTCGACTTTTGCCGTCGATGGCGTCCAATCCAAAGACATGATGGTAATCAAACGTGTGCCCGCCACGGCCGAAGGCCCTAACTTCATCGTGTATATGCCGGAAGATGAAGTGACGTCGTTTCATGAGTTCAACACCGTTGGAGAGCTAACTGAATGGGTTAAGGCTGTAGCCAACGACCCTGCCGAGCTGAACCGATTTGCGCGGCACTTTTCTCATTCTGAAGCACCCAAGCAGGAGGAACGGGTCAGGACACGACTAAGCCAGTTTGGCTCAGAAAAAGACTCCAGCGTGGTGGTGGGAAGTTTTGGTCGAGAGCGAGGCGATATTTTCGAGCGTTTGAACAAGGACGTGACCGTCCCGCCAGTTGAGGTCAATGGCCTATCCAACGTTAAGCTCCACGAACTCCATCCCGATGGCAGAGCGACCTATATAGGCACCCGGGAAGACGGAAAAGCGGTCATCTTCGATTACGACGCGTATGGGAATTTCCGTGGTGGCAGTCAGGACGGTTACTACTTCGTCAGAAACGGGCTGAACAATAAGGACCCGCTTGGTGAGCCCATTACATTCGCTGAGTTCACCGAACAGAAAGTAGCAGCCCAAGCCTATAGTAAAACGGGGCCTAATGATCTGAGCGACTTTTGGGATTATCTCGTCAAGCAGCTCAGAAATCCCGGTGACGGTCTTGGGACTGCATTGCAGCAGTTCGGAGTGCCTGACGACGTGGCGGCGTCCATCGAAGAGGTACTGAAAAACCCCGTAAAGGGCACGCTGCTTGAGTTGAACCGCGATAATCGGCTCGGTAAGGTATTTGGCGTCAGCCAGGAAGTGATGGATGCCCATTTGGAGAAACTTGGCGATGAAGCCCAGAGTAATATTCCCCAGTACGGCAAGTGGCGGGATAGGTTGAACACAGTGGCTGACGTCATCGAAAGGAAGGTGGGCACCCCAGAAGAGTCGACACCCGAAGTGAAGGCCTGAATCTATCTTCGCTGTCACACAGCGGGGTACGGATACCCCCGCAGTACCCGTTCACTCCCAGCTTTCAATTCAAGCCCGGCGCTGACGCACCAAATGCTTGAACCCCTCATACACCAGCACCATTACCGCCAACCAGATCGGGATGTAAGTCAGCCATTGCGCGCCCTGGATACCTTCGCCCAACAGCAACGCCACGCCCAGCAGCAATACCGGCTCCACATAGCTCAGCAGCCCGAACAGGCTGAACGCCAGCAAACGACTGGCAATGATATAGCTCACCAGCGCCGAGGCACTGATAAGGCCCAGCATGGGAATCAATGCATAGAGCTTTGGATGCCCATCCAGTACGGCAAAGCCTTGTTCGCCGCTTTGTACAAACCACCAGGCCACCGGCAGCATCAACGCCATGTCCAGCCACAGCCCACCCAGATGATCGGTGCTCAGGTATTTACGCACTACGAAGTACACCGGATAGCCGATGATCACCACCAGTGTTGCCCAGGAAAAACCACCGGCTTGCCACAACTCGTTCAACACACCCAGCGCGGCAAACACCACGGCGATCTGTTGCAGGCGTGACAGGCGCTCGCCGTAGACCAGGCGCCCGGTGAGCACCATGGTCAACGGCAGCAGGAAATACCCCACGGATACATCCAGGCTGCGCCCATTGAGCGGTGCCCACATGAACAACCACAGCTGCACGCCGAGCAAGGCCGACGACACCAGCACACCGCCAATCAGCCGTGGCCTGGCCGCCAGCATGCGCAGCAGCTCCCAGACCCTGCGCCACTCACCGCTGACGAGCATGAACACCGTCATGCACGGCACGGTGAGCAACATGCGCCAGCCGAAAATCTCCAGGCCACTCAGGGGCGTAAGCAGTGATGTGAAGTAATACATCACGGCAAACAACACCGAGGCCAAGACCGATAACACAACACCTTTAGACACGCTGTCCTCGCGAAAGCCAATTATTGCGCGGGTAGTCTACAGGCGTGCCAATCGACCGGATACAAAATGCCCGACATCGTTGAACCCCGGCGAGGACGAATGCCCCGGCGTGACCAACGAATCAATGAACGCCTCGTCTTCAGCGCTTATCTTCACCGCCAGCGCACCGGTGTAGGCATCCCACTGCGCCTCGGTCCGTGGCCCTACAATTGCCGAGCTCACCGCCGCATTGTTCAGCACCCAGGCAATTGCGAACTCGACGATCCCCACGCCACGCCCTTGGGTGTATTGCTGGATCTGCTGGGCAATGCGAAGTGATTCAACTCGCCACTCGGTTTCCAGGATGCGCTTGTCCTGGCGCGCGGCACGGCTGCCGGGTTCAGGCGTGACGTCCGGTGCGTACTTGCCACTGAGCACCCCTCGGGCCAGCGGGCTGTAAGGCACCACGCCCAGCCCATAAGCCGCTGCAGCGGTGATCTGCTCGACCTCGGCCTGACGGTTGACGATGTTGTACAACGGCTGGCTGATGATGGGTTTATCGACGCCCAGGCGTTCAGCCACGCGAATCACTTCGGCGATGCGCCAACCCCGGTAATTGGACAGGCCCCAGTAGCGGACCTTGCCCTGGCGGATCAGGTCACCGATGGCGGACACGGTGACCTCCAACGGCGTGTCGTGGTCTTCGCGGTGCAGGTAGTAGATGTCCAGGTAGTCGGTATCCAGGCGTGCCAGGCTGGCGTCCAGCGCGTTGAACAGACGCTTGCGGCTCAAACCGCTGCGGTTGGGCACGCCATCGGCAGGGCCGAAGCCGACCTTGGAGGCCACCACCCAATCCTGGCGGTTGCGCGCAATCGCCTCGCCGACGATCTCCTCGGAGCGCCCGCCTGTGTACACGTCAGCGGTGTCGATGAAATTGATGCCCTGGTCCCAGGCCTTGTCGATGATGCGCAGCGAATCTTCGGTGCTGGTCTGTTCGCCAAACATCATGGTGCCGAGGGTCAGAGCGCTGACCTTTAACCCGGACTGGCCCAATGTGCGGTAAATCATGCAAAGCTCCTCATGGCACGCAAATGTAAGTGATGCAATACCAGACCCGAGCGCTCTGGAACAAGCCCTGGGCGCATTTCTTCATGTGCGTAGCAAAGTCACGCAGCGGGCCTGTAAAAATCGATGCAGCACCTTCACGCGTTCCGACACTTGCAGGCGGTGCGGGCACATCAGGTTGAACGGAGCGGGTTCGCCTTGCCAGTCGGGTAGCAGGGGTACCAACCGCCCAGCCTGGATATCACGGGCCACATCCAGGTTGGCCTTATAGGCAATGCCATGCCCCGCCAACGCCCAGCGGCGGACAATCTCGCCGTCGTCGCTGAGATAGTCACCGCTCACCTCAACCTCTTGAAGCAACGGCCCCTGGCGGAAATACCAGGTGCTATTGGCCTGGCCCCGGCGCATATAGCGCAGCGTGCTGTGGTGGGCCAAGTCTTGGGGCTTAAGCGGTGTGCCGTGGCGCGCCAGGTACTCAGGGCTGGCGCAGGCAATGCGATGGTGATCGGTTACTACCGGCAGCGCCACCAAGCTGGAGTCCCTCGGCACGCCAAAGCGCAAGGCAATGTCGACGGTGTCGCGAAACAAGTCGGCATTGCTGTCGTTGAGCAACAGTTGCAAGCGGATATCAGGGTGCTCCAGCTTGAACTCGTCCAGCCAACCCAGCAGCACATTGCGGCCAAAATCCGAGGGCGCGGCCAACTGCAATAAACCGCTGAGACTCTGGCCTTGTTGCTTGATGGCGTGCTCACCTTCCGACAACGCCTCCAGCGCCACCCGCACGCTGTCCAGGTAACGCCGGCCTTCTTCAGTCAGGCGCATGCTACGCGTGGAGCGCGCGAGCAGGCGGATGCCGAGGCGGGTTTCAAGGCGCTTGAGCGCAATACTGGCCGCTGCTGGCGTGAGGCCCAGGCCACGGGCGGCGGCCGTGAGGCTGCCGGTGTCGGCACTGCGCACGAAGACTTCAAGGTCGAGAATCGAGCTCATTGATAAAAATCCTTTAAAGATCTTGTCGTTTTACCCGGATTTTTAATCGATTACCAAGCTGGGAAGATGAACGCTCACTTTCTGACCCAGGTAGTTTTCTCATGACCTCTTCTCTGAGCGGTAAAACCGTCATTGTTATTGGCGGCAGCAGCGGTATTGGCGCGGCAGTGGCCCAGGCAGCCTTGGCACGGGGCGCGCAGGTGGTCGTGGCTGGGCGCCGCTTGGCATCAAGTTCCGCCAACGGCCTGCGCAGCGAGCCGGTGGACGTCACTGACAGCGCCTCCTTGCAGCGACTGTTCGAGACCGTGGGGCGGTTTGACCATCTGGTCTACACCTCGGGGCCTTCGGTGCAGGCCAAGCCCTTGAGTGAAACCAACCTGGATGAAGCTCAGGACAACTTCGATGTGAAGCTCTGGGGCTCACTACGGGCCATTCAACACGCGCTGCGCTTTTTGCACGAACAGGGCAGTATCACCCTGACCTCGGGCCAACTGGGGCGTAAATTGGCGGCCGGACAGTTCATCAAGACCGGCATTAACGCCGCGACCGAGGCGCTGGGCAAGCAACTGGCAAAGGAACTGGCGCCGCGTCGGGTCAATGTGATCAGCCCGGGGGTGATCGACACACCGGCCTACGCAGGGCTTGGCGAAGAGCAGCGCTTGGCGATGTTTGCCAAGGCGGGCGGGGCGTTGCCGGTTGGGCGGGTGGGGCAGGCGCAAGAAGTGGCGGCGGGGTATGTGCTGGCTATGGAGAACCGCTTTATGACTGGCAGCATCATTGACATTGACGGTGGGGGGCAAGTGTAAGGCACCCCACCGGTGAACCGATTCACTCGGCTCTGGTGAGCCGAAACGTCCCCTCGGCTGTAAACACAGGCCCGTCATTTCGTCGAAAGGAACAGGAAAACTCACCAGAGGCATGGTCGTCGGTGACTTCTTCGTTGAGTGTTAGCGTACCTGCATGGGCTGTCACCGTCCCGTACATGTCAAGTCGTTGAAACTGAATCCAGACGTTGTTGCTATCGGCTAAATCATGGGTCAGGCCTTTCTCGTCCTTCCTGATCACGATGGCAAAAATATTTCGAGTCAGCGGCAGGTCTTTGTCGTAATGGTCGCCAATAAATATTCGGCGATCTGGGCGGTGGCCGTCGAAATCTGAGCTATCAATTCTGAGTTCAGTTGCGACAAATTTCGAACCCGGTAGTGGCCCTCCCTGGAAGTCCACGCTCAACTCGCCCGTTGCTGGGTATTGAGAGGTCAAGGCAATGGAAAGACCTGTCAGGTCTGCCTTGCCATTAGTAAGCTTCAACTGGCTGCTTCCAAATGCTGCTGTACACGAGAACGATGCTGTTATATGCGTACCGTCGAAAGTCACTTCCACTGATCCTTCAAATGCGACATAAGTTTGGTTGCCCTGATTTTCACGGGTCCAAAAGTGAAGCCTGGCTGTGTTGTTTCCAAACTGGTAACTCTTTGGGGTTCCGTCCGTGGGTAGATCAGCCGGAAGATACACATCACAAGCCTCAAAGTCCTCGGGCTTATTGGATAAACGGCGCAGTCCCACCAAATGCCATTCATCGTTCCACTCACGTTCCAGCCGCATTTCGCTGGGGTCGCCTTCAAAATCGATGTCTTGGGCACCTCGGACTGTGACTACAAAGGTTCCCGTTGTGCCTCTTACTGTTTCGCGGCTCATATCAATGCTCCTCTGAGGTGAGTGTGGAATTGCCACACCAGAAGCGTAATGAACCTTAGAGAAGCTGAATACTGTCAAATATGACAGGCTTAAACGATGGTGTTTTTATTCCGAACTTTGTGCTTTTGGTCACCACGAATGGCGCCCTTGAGGCTTACCTCTGCTTCAAAGACGCTTATCGCTACAGCGTTATGCTTTAAGCGTACGCGTCATCCGCAACGCCAACACGCTCCCGCCCACGATCACCGCCGCCAGCAGGTACAACGCCACGTCCGTAGACCCGGTGGCATCTTTCACGAAGCCGACGATATACGGGCTGAGAAACCCCGCCATCTGCCCCATGGAGTTGATCAACGCCAAGCCACCTGCCGCCGCACCCGCACTGAGCATCGCGGTGGGCACCGGCCAGAACATCGGCAGGCCGGTGAGGGCGCCCATGGTGGCGATGGTCAGGCCGAGAATAGCGATGGCCGGCGTGGTGGCGAAGTTCACCGCAATGACCAGGCCGAGGGCGCCCATCAACATCGGCACCACCAGATGCCAGCGGCGTTCCTTGCGCAAGTCGGCGGAGCGGCCCACCAGCAGCATGAACACTGCCGCCAACAGATACGGAATCGCGCTGAGCCAGCCAATTACCAGGTTGTCGTTGAAGCCCAGGTTCTTGATGATCGACGGCAGCCAGAAGTTGATCGCATACACGCCACTCTGGATGCAGAAGTAGATCAGGCCGAACGCCCAGATCGCCGGGTTCTTGAACACGTCGGCCAGGGAGTCGCTGGTGGCTTTGGGTTTGTTCGCCAGGTCCGTGGCCTGGTCGGCTTCCAGCACTGCACGCTCATGGGGCTTGAGCCACTTGGCGTTGGCGAAGCTGTCACTGAGCAGGAAATAGGCGAGGGCGCCGAGGATTACGGTCGGGATGCCTTGCAGCAGGAACATCCACTGCCAGCCGGCCAAGCCACCTTGGCCGGCGGCGAAGTGATTGAGAATCCAGCCGGAAAACGGGCTGCCGAGCAAGCCGGACACCGGAATGGCCGACATGAACAGCGCCATGATTCGCCCACGGCGGAAGGTCGGGAACCACTGCGAAAGGTACAACACCACGCCGGGGAAGAAGCCGGCTTCAGCGGCACCCGTAAACAAGCGCAAGGTGTAGAAATGCGTAGGCGTGGTCACAAACAGCAGGCATGTGGAGAGCGTGCCCCACGCGATCATCATCAACGCGATCCAGCGCCGCGGGCCGAAGCGTGTCAGCGCCAGGTTACTCGGCACGCCGCACAGCACGTAGCCGATAAAGAAAATCCCGGCCCCCAGGCCGTACACGGTTTCACTGAATTTCAACGCATCGAGCATCTGCAGCTTGGCAAAGCCAACGTTTACCCGGTCGAGGTAATTAAACAGGTAGCAGATAAAGATGAAGGGGATCAGGCGCAGGGTGATGCGCTTGTAGATGGCGTTTTTATCGTCATCGCTGGCCAGTGCGGCAGTGGCGCTCTGTGACATGGGATTCTCTCTTTATTATGATTTTTTGCGGTGCGAGGGTAACGTTGACCGCCCTGACAGTCTCGGTGACGTGATGGGCCACTGTCTTTGTGCTGGCGCACAGCCAAGCCGCCTTTGCGCTGTGCCGGTGAACAACCCTTTTTAGGAAATTAACCCCATGTTCGAGCTGGATCATGCCCTGGCGCAGGAGATTGTCGATCGCACCATGGCGATCCTGCCCCATAACGTCAATGTCATGGACAGCCAGGGCTTGATCCTGGGCAGCGGCGAGCCGGAGCGTATCAACACTCGCCATGAAGGTGCGCAACTGGTGCTGGCCAATGGGCGTGTGGTGGAAATCGACGGCCAGACCGCCAAACATCTCAAGGGCGTGCAGCCGGGCATCAACCTGCCGCTGCTGCATGATCAACGCCTGATCGGCGTGCTGGGTATCACCGGTGAGCCGGATGGGTTGCGCACCTATGCCGAACTGGTGCGCATGACCGCTGAAATGTTGGTCAGCCAGCGTCATCAGCAAGCCGAGCAACAATGGCGACGCCAGCGCTGCGATGATCTGCTGGCCCTGCTGTTGGCCGACAGCGGCGACTCTCCGCGCCTGGTGGACGAAGCCCAGCAACTGGGGCTCAAGCCACAACTGGCGCGCACACCCTACCTGTTTGAACTGGGCCCCGGCCAATCGGCTGAGACGCTGAGCGCCTGGCTCGCCAGCCGTTACCCGGACAGTTGGTGCGTCAGTTCTGCGCAATTTTCCTTGCTGTGGTGCCGACCCGCTGCGGTGCAGGTCGACAACCCCCGCTTGCTGGAAAAACTCGACGGCCTGGGCTGGAACATCCTGCGCGTGGCCGTCGGCGGGCAAGCGGAAGGTTTGGCGGGGCTGCGCCGCTGTTACCGAAGGGTAGGGGATCTGCTTGCCTATGGCCGCGATATCCTGCCGCAATCACGCCTGTTGACCCTCAACCGTTACCGCCTGCCGGTGATGCTGTGGCGTCATCGCAACGACGATGCCCTGGACGAGCTGCTCAACCCGTTGCGCAAGGTGTTGGCCAAGGACAGCAACGGGCAACTGCTTGCCACGTTGCGCAGTTGGTGCGAACACGATGGGCAAAGCCAGGCGTGTGCCGACGCCTTGGGCATCCACCGCAACAGCCTGCGCTACCGCATGGAACGCATAGCCGAACTCAGCGGCGTAGACCCGCTGACGCTCGATGGGATGCTTGCCTTGTACCTGGGCGTCCAACTACTACCCCACCCCCTGTAGGAGCGAGCTTGCTCGCGAAGGTGGTTAACGATAACGCGGGGCACCTGATTCACCGCGGCGCGCTCCGGTTTTTCGCGAGCAAGCTCGCTCCTACAACGAGTATTGTCGGAATGAACAACAAACCCGCCCCACACTTGTGCATCGGCCCCGCGTCATTGCCCCAGCCAACTGGCAGCATGGGCGTTATAAAAACCGGAGAAAGCCCATGAAAATCGTGATCGCCCCCGACTCGTTCAAAGACAGCCTGAGTGCCGCAGGCGTCGCCCAGGCGATTGCCGATGGCTGGGCCCAGGTCTGGCCGGATGCGCACGCGCTTCAATGCCCGATGGCCGATGGCGGTGAAGGCACGGTGGATGCGGTGCTCGCTGCGTGTAAGGGTGAACTGCGCAGGCAAGCGGTCCGAGGCCCACTGGGCGACAGCGTTGAAGCGCGTTGGGGCTGGCTGGCCGACAGCCATACGGCGATGATCGAGATGGCCGAGGCCAGCGGCTTGCAACTTGTCGCGCCGGGGCAGCGCGACGCATGTTCAAGTACCACCTACGGCACCGGCGAGTTGATCCGCGCCGCGCTGGATGCCGGGGCGCAGCGCATTATCCTGGCGATTGGCGGCAGTGCCACCAACGATGGCGGGGCAGGGGCGATGCAGGCCCTTGGCGTGCAGCTACTGGATAGCGAACGCCAGTCACTGCCGTCGGGTGGGTTGGCATTGGCACGCCTGGCCCATATCAGTCTTGAACAACTGGACCCGCGCCTGGCACAGGTGCGTTTTGAAATCGCCGCCGACGTCAACAATCCGCTGTGCGGCCCTCACGGTGCGTCTTCAATTTTTGGCCCGCAAAAAGGCGCGAGCCCCGAGCAAGTGGCACAACTGGATGCTGCCCTTGACCACTTCGCCGACCATTGCGCCCAGGTGCTGCCCAAAGATGTGCGCGACGAACCCGGCAGCGGCGCCGCCGGTGGCCTGGGCTTTGCCGCCAAGGCGTTCCTCGGTGCACAGTTTCGTCCGGGGGTTGAGGTGGTCGCTGAATTGGTTGGCCTGGATGAAGCGGTGCGCGGCGCCGATCTGGTGATTACCGGCGAAGGCCGCTTCGACGCCCAGACGCTGCGGGGCAAAACTCCGTTCGGCGTGGCGCGCATTGCCCAGCGGCATGGCGTGCCGGTGATAGTGGTCGCGGGCACCTTGGGCGACGGCTACGAGCAGATGTACGCCCACGGTGTGGATGCAGCGTTCGCCTTGCCGTCGGGGCCGATGTCTCTGGAGCAAGCCTGTCACGAGGCGCCGCGCCTGTTGCGTGAGCGGGCCTCGGACATTGCGCGGGTATGGCGTCTGGCAGCTACTCGCTGACCCCGCGCGCCAGCCGCTCCACCCACTGCTCTTGAAACCCCTGCAGCGCCGCACCGGGTTGCTGCAATTGCACAAACTCAAGCATCGGGTCTTGCACCGCTGTGCGCACGCCGCTCAATTCCTCCAGGGTCGCCAAGCCGCAGAACGGCACATAGGCTTCGCTGTAGCCGCCTTCGTGCACCAGCACCAGGCGGCCCTGACATAAGCGATCGGCTGCCAGACGCAGCGCGCGGGTCATTAACCGGAACGATTCGCTGTGCAGCAACATGCGCGCCAGTGGGTCGACGGCGTTGGCGTCATAACCGCAAGCAACGATGATCAACTCCGGTTCGAAGCGCTCCAGCGCGGGCACCACGATACGCTCCATGGCCTGTAGGTAGGTGGCGTGACCACTGCCTGGCGGCAACGGGATATTGATGTTGGCGCCCAGGCCTACACCCCGGCCGCGATCCTGCTCGCCGCTGTAACCGGGCGGGTAGCAGCCGTCCTGATGCAGGGAAATCGTCAACACATCGGCGCGTTCTTCGAAGATCGACTGCGTGCCGTTGCCGTGGTGCACATCCCAGTCGATCACGGCGACCTTGCCCAGCCCGTTGCAGGCCTTGGCAGCCTCGATGGCAATGGCGATGTTGGCGAGAAAGCAAAAGCCCATGGCGCTGTCTGCCAGGCAATGATGCCCCGGTGGCCGCGACAGCGAATAGGCGTTGTACGCCTGGCCCTTGAGCACCGCGTCGACGGCGGCCAGGGTCAGTCCGGCGGACAGCTGCGCAATCTCGTAGCTGCCCGGCCCTATCGGCGCCTGGGGACCAAGCTCACCGCCGCCGGCATCGCTCAATGCCTTGAAACGCTGCAGGTAAGCACGGCTGTGGACGCGCAGCAGGTCCTCTTCACTGGCGGGCGGCGCGCTATGCAGGTGCAGGTGGCGGCTCAGTCCGGAGACATCCAACAAGCTTTTCAAGCGGCGCTTGGTCTCCGGTGATTCGGCATGCCCGCTGCCGGCCGGCGGCTGCACCCAGCCGCCCACGGGCAGGGTCAGCGCATGCGCGCCGGCGCTGTGCCACAGGCTCATTTCGTCGAAGAAAAATGCGGTGGTTGGGTTCATACCGGTTCCAGTTCAGTGGGGGAGTGGGGACGGCTGGCGACGATCATCACCAGCGACAGCAAGGTGATAGCGGCAGCACCGAGCAACAGCAGGCTGAACCCGCCGCTGGCTTCGATCAGGCGGCCGGCGAGCGCTGGGCCGATGGCCAGCCCCCCGCCGATGACCAGGTTGGAGGCGTTCATCAGCTTGCCGCTGTGATCGAGGTCGGCCAGGCAGGCCAGGATCAGCGGCAGGATGAAGGTCCAGGTAAATTTGAATAGCAGCGCGGCCAGGGCGAATCGCAGCAAGGCGGGCTGGCCGACCAGCAAGAGCACCGCAGCCGCCATCAGCGTGTAACCCAGCAACAACAGCACTCCACGCGGCAGGCGAGCGCCGATCAGTGAGGCGCTCGCGGCGCCGGCAATGCCCATCACGGTGGCGATGGCGAGGATTTCACCGCTGTGCTGCGCAGAAATCCCGGCACTGGCACCCAGGGCACCGATAAAGGTCCACACGCCACCGAGGCTGATGTAAAAGGCCAGGACCGCGCCAACCCCCAGGGCGGCTTTCCAGCGTGAGCCGGGCAATACCGGGTCGCGGTTGGCCGGCAACGCTGGGCTACCGGCGGGAAAAGCCCGCGCCAATGGCAGCAGCAGGGTCATCAACCCCGCCAGGATCAGGTAACAGGCATTCAAGCCAAATCGTTCGAACAAGCCAGGCAGCGCCACCAGGCCGAGGGCCCCGACGACCAACTGCCCCATCACCCACAAGCCATACACCCGGCTGGGGTTGGCGGTGGTGGCGGCACTGGCCAGGCAGAGGATCATCAACGAGCCGCCGGCCAGGGCGCTGGCACCGCGCAACACCAGTAGCACGGCGTAGGTGTCGGCGAGCATCGACAGCAGGTTGGCGGCAATGAACAACAGCGCGGCGACCCGGGCGGCGGTGCGCCAGTCAACCCGTTTGAGCCACCACCAGGCGGGTAATGTCGCCAGGCTCATGGCGCCCAGCTCCACGGAAAACAAGTCGCCAATACGCGCCGGGCTCAGTTGCCACTGGCTGGCCAACTGCGCGGCCACGGCGGGAGCGGTCATCAGGATAGTCGGAGTGATGGCGGCAAACAGCACGATCGCCGCCAGCCGTGCCGTTATTGCAGAGGTGGAAATGGGCATTTTCAAGCTCCAGGAAAGGGGTCAGAACACATGCACCAGGCGCAATAACGCCTCGGTGCCGGCATAGCCATTGGAAGCCGCAACGTTTTGCGAAAGGCTGACCATCAGTTGGTTTTGCCGGTCGAGCCAATGCCCGAGTTCGAAGCCGACTTGCGTATAGCGTTTGTGGGTGTCGTCGAGGCGGCGGTTGTTGAGGCGCAGCGCGCCACCGTCGGCCTGGATCAGGCGCAGTGCGCCGTAAGTGGCGGCGCTGAAGTCATACGAGGCGAAGGCCTGCAGGCGATACAGCGGGGCTTGCTTGAGTTCGCTGCCAAAGTAATCGTCATTGCGACCATAAAGCTGGGCTTCCAGGTTGGCTTCCAGCACCCATTTCTCGCCGATGCCGTGGGTGTAGTTGTAGACAAAGGTGGCGCCCCAGCGATTGGCACCGGGGGACACGTCCGGGTTTTGACTGTGGTACTCACCCACCGGCACGGTGATCAGGCTCAATAGGCCGCTGTAAGTGCGCGAGGTTGGGTCGTTGACGAAAAACAGCGTACCGCCCACCTGTGGGTCGCCCAGGCCGCGCTCGCGGCTGCGTTGGCTGGCGCCCGGCAGGCGGGCGCTGATGTCGGCAAAGGGCAGGATGAATTGCGGCGTGCACAAGGTGCCGCAGGCGTCGGTGAAATACACCTGGCGGTAAGCCACGGCGTTGACCCGCAGGTCGGCCTTGCCCGTGCTGTCGGCGGGGCCATGGAAATCACCGGCGCGGGTGGCGGGCAGGTACAACACACCCAGGTTGGTACCCGGTGGGGCGGCGAAAAAGTCGCGAGCATTGAGGTCGGCCGCCTGGCTGTCGAGGCTGAGCAGGGTTGCGCACAGCACTGTCAGGTTACGTAAGCATGTGGAAGTCATGAAGAAGCGTCTCGTGTGAGAAGGCCGAAAAAAGGGCAACAGCAGCCCGTGACCGTTAAAAAACGACCGTGGTAAACCGTGGGAGAAACGGGCAGGGTCAGTCGGGCGGGGCGTGCACCAGGTGCGCTATGCGCGCCTTGTCCTTGACGCCGAGCTTGGTGTAGATGGCGCGAATATGGTGGCGCACGGTATTGGGTGAGAGGCCAAGGTCGCGGGCCACTTCCTTGTAGGTCTTGCCCTCGCCAAACCCTTGGGCCACGTCGTTTTCCCGTGGGCTGAGCTGGGGCAGGGCGCGGTTGACGCGCGCGGCCAGCAGCAATTGGTCGCCCACGGGGGACACCTGGATATGGATGTGCTTGCCGTCATGCCCGCGCTCATCCAGGGGCACTGGCAGGGTGGGGCCACACCATTGCGGCCATTCGGTGAGCAGCAGGTCGACAAACCCGCGCTCGGCGCATTGCAATACTCCCCGTGGGTCGCACACCGCCAGGGCGAGATTGCGCGGGCTGGTCAGGGTTTCACGCATGGCCACTAAGGTGCGGATCTGGTTCGCCGAGACCGCCGCCACCAGGTGCAGCATCAGGTTATTGAGCAACTGGCAATCCTGCGCGTTGAACGTGGGCGCGGTGGGTTGGCGGTAGAGCGTGAGGTGGTGGCTGAGATGGGTTTGCGCGTCGATATGGATCACACACAGCAATTCACCCAGGCCGTGGCGTTGCCCCAGCCAGTTCAAGGCGCTGCCGTTGGCGGGGTCGCGCATATCGATGATCACCGCCTCGCCGGGCGAGGCATGCACCCGGGCAACGGTCACGTCCAGATGGCGGATCGACTGCCAGTCCGCCAGATAGTCGGGGGGCAACTGGTGGAGGTAGCTGTTGTGTTCGTGCGGCACCCCATTGATGACCGCCGAGCGCCCCCACCAGGCACTGTCGAAGGCCAGCAATTGGTTGAGGCGCGCCAGGGCATGGTGTTGAAAGTGTTCGATGTCCTGGTGTTGGGCCAGGCGTTGCAGGTCCAGGGTCAGGGTGCTGAAAGCCTGCAACAGGCTCGCGGGATCAAGGCGATTCATGGGTGTTCCTCTGTGGGACTTTTTTTGTTGTTCTCGTCACAGGGTGAAGGCCAAAGCGTCGGGTTGACGGGGCAGGGCCTGGGCTGAGTATCGGCGCTGCGCGCAGGGATCGCCATCGTTCAGATGCAGGATGGTGCTGGTTGGCCGGTGGGAAAACTCCGGCTCGTCAGATGGGCGACTTAGCCTCTACACTGGCCGGCCACCTGTCTTTCAAAGGATGAAAAGCAATGCACGTGCCTGAACCGTCTATCGTGATCCAGCGTTTTACCGAGGCCCACCTGGAGGGCGTCGCCGCGCTCTACAACGAACCGGCTGTGTGCCGTCAGGTGCTGCAAATGCCTTTTCAGTCGGTTGAGATGTGGCGCAAGCGCCTGGTGATGGATAACGAGCGGCGCCTGCAACTGGTGGCGTTGCAGGGCGCTGAGGTGATTGGCCAATTGGGGCTTGAGCAGTACCTGCGCGTACGCCAGAGCCACGTTGGCTCATTGGGTATGGGCATCGCGCCTGCCTGGCAGGGCAAGGGCGTCGGTTCGCGGCTGTTGGCGGCCGCGCTGGAGGTGGCCGACAACTGGATGAACTTGCGCCGTGTAGAACTGACGGTCTACGCCGACAACGAAGCTGCGCACAACCTGTACCGCAAGTTCGGCTTCGAGGTGGAAGGGCGGCTGCGCGACTACGCCCTGCGTGATGGCGTGTTTGTCGATACCCTGAGCATGGCACGCCTGCGCACGTCGGCTTGATCCAGTAAACATAGGTATCGACACAACTTCGGCGCAACTGCGCTGATGTGCCGAGGTACCTGCCTCGCAGGCGAGCCAGCTTCCCCGGTTTTTTTGTCATGTCAGTTAGAGTTGGTAGTTTTTCAACTCCCTGGCAATCACCATCCGCTGTATCTCGCTGGTGCCTTCATAAATCTGCGTGATCCGTGCATCCCGGTAGTAGCGCTCTACCGGGTAATCCTCCAGGTACCCATACCCACCATGGATCTGCATTGCCTTGGAGCAGACCCGCTCGGCCATTTCCGAGGCAAACAGCTTGGCCTGGGAGGCTTCAGACAGGCATGGCTTGCCGGCGGTACGCAGGCGCGCGGCGTGAAGGATCAGCAAACGTGCAGCGTTGAGCTGGGTCTGCATGTCGGCCAGCAGGTTGGCCACGCTCTGGTGTTCGATGATCGCCTTGTCGAACTGCACCCGATCACGGGCGTAGGCCAGCGCAGCTTCAAACGCGGCGCGGGCAATGCCCAGGGCCTGGGCGGCAATACCGATGCGTCCGCCTTCCAGGTTGGAGAGGGCGATGGCCAGGCCCTTGCCACGCTCCCCCAGCAGGTTGGCTTCAGGAACCTTGCAGTGGTTGAGGGTGACGGCGCAGGTGTCTGACGCACGAATGCCCATCTTGTGCTCGGTGCGATCCACCACAAAACCTGGGGTATCGGTCGGCACCAGGAACGCCGAAATGCCTTTCTTGCCCAGTTCCGGGTCGGTCACGGCGAACACAATGGCCAACTTGGCGCGCTTGCCGTTGCTGACAAACTGCTTGGCGCCATTGATGACCCATTGGCCGTCACGCAACTCGGCACGGGTGCGCAGGTTATGGGCTTCGGAACCCGCCTGAGGTTCGGTCAGGCAGAAGCAACCGATGGCCTGGCCGCTGGCGAGTTCGGCCAGCCAGGTGTGTTTCTGTTCGGTTGTGCCGTAGTTGAGGATAGGCCCGCAACCCACTGAATTATGGATACTCATCAACGCGCCCGTCGCAGCGTCACCGGCGGATATTTCCTCCACGGCCAGGGCGTAGGCGACGTAATCGACGTAGGTGCCACCCCATTCTTCCGGGACGACCATACCCAGCAGGCCCAGCTCGCCCATTTTCGCCACCAGGGCGTCGTCGATCCAGCCGGCCTTTTCCCAAGCCTGGGCATGGGGGGCGATTTCGCCACGGGCAAAATCGCGCGCCATGTCGCGGATCATCACTTGTTCTTCAGTGTATTCAAGATCTTGCATGGCTTATTTCCCAATCTGCACGAAGTCGCGGAAGAAGCTCTCGACATGGCTGGCATCCAGAGCATGGAGGGTGGGAGGGTTCCACTGCGGGGTTTTATCCTTGTCGATGATCAGCGCGCGAACCCCTTCGATCAGGTCGCCGCGTTCGAACCATTGGCGGTCCAGATGCAGCTCGAGGGCAAAGCACTGCTCCAACGGCAAGTGGCGGCCACGGCGCAGCATCTGCAGGGTCACGGCCATGGCCAAGGGCGAGCGGGTCTGCATGAGGTTGGCGGTGGTCAGCGCCCAGTCGTTGCTATCGGCTACGGTGACTTGTTGCAGTTGCTCGACGATGCTGGGCACGTCCGGCAACCCGAAGAAATGGTCAATGGCCGGGCGCAAGGCCGCCAGCGGGGCGTCGGCCAATTGCTGTACGGCGAGCTTGGCGAGTGCGCCTTGCAAGTCCTTGAGCGGCGAGTCGTGCCATTGCAGGCCGTCGAGTTTCTGGTCCAGCTCAACCAGCTTGGCGCTGTCGATGTACCAGTCTGCCAACCCGCAGTACAAGGCATCCGCCGCACGGATCTGTACGCCGGTCACCCCTAGGTAAGTGCCCAGTTCGCCAGGAATACGCGAGAGGAAATAGCTGCCGCCCACATCCGGGAAGTACCCGATGGCCACTTCCGGCATCGCCAGGCGGCTGCGGTCGGTGACCACCCGCAGGTCTGCGCCTTGCACCAGGCCCATGCCACCGCCGAGGACAAAGCCGTCCATCAGTGCCAGTACGGGTTTACGGTAGTGGTGGATGGCCAGGTCGAGGGCATATTCCTCGACGAAGAAGTCCTGGTGCAGGGTGTCGCCTTGCTTGAAGCTGTCGTACAGCGAACGGATGTCGCCGCCGGCGCAAAAGGCCTTCTCACCGGCGCCGCGCAGTACCACGGCGTAGACCTCGGGGTCGTCGGCCCAGGCCTGCAAGTGCGCGGTTAACTGGCGGACCATGTCCAGGGTGATGGCGTTCAAGCCGGCGGGGCGGTTGAGGGTGAGGTGGCCGATATGGTTACGCACCTGTGCCAGAACAGCGTCCTGCTGGGTCTCGGCGTGGCTTGCTTGGGATGAAACCTGAGCAGTCATCTCTAACTCCCTGCTTTTATTGTCTTTATCAAGATGTTCGCGGGTGAACTCTCTTGTGATCGTACCAGTGCAAATTTGCCCCGTACAACCCGGAATCGTGCAGGTCGTTGTTGCATTTATGCAGTGCCGTGCGTGCCTGGGTCGAGGGCAAAGTGCTCAATCAGGGCTTGTGCGCAAAGGCGTATGGCTTTTTGTGCCGAGTGGTGTTTGCCGGGGTAATTGATAAATCCGTGCTGCATTCCCCTAAATACAGTGTGCCGCACTCGTACACCGGCCTTTTTCAACTGCCGTGCATAGGCCCGGCCCTCATCGCGCAGTAAATCGCAGTCGGCACTCAGAATCAGCGCCTCGGGCAAACCGTGCAAAGACGCATGGCGTGCGGGCGAGAGCCAGGGATGGGCGAGCGATTGCCCTGCGTTTACATACTGCGCGAGATACCAGTCCAGTATTTCTGCGGTGAGGCCAAAGCCAGTGGCGAACTGAATTCGTGAACGATTGCGCGCCAGGCAATCGAGCACGGGGTACAACAGCATTTGAAAACCGATGTAGGGCCCGCAACGATCACGGGCAATCTGGCAGATTACCGCAGCCAGGCCACCACCGGACCCACCCCCCGCTACCGCCAGCCGAGTGCTGTCCAGGCCCAGGCTACAGCCCTGGGTCGCGGCCCATTCGGTAACGGCGTAACAATCTTGCACCGCAGCTGGGAAGCGATATTCCGGTGGCCGGGCGTAATCGACAGCAACCACCGCACACCGCGCCCATTCGCACATGATCCGGCAGAAGCTATCGTGGGTATCCAGATCGCCCGCAACCCATCCGCCGCCGTGAAAATACAACAGCACCGGGGCCGGCAAGGCCGCTGGTTGCCGATATAGACGTATGCGGACCCTGCGCTCAGGCCCCTCAATCCAGTGGTCCTGCACATCCATCACCACTGCGTCACGTACCGCTGTGCGCGCCCCTTCGGGAGTCATCAGAGGCCGGTCCATGCTTGCGCCTCTATTTCGATGAGATAGGCAGGCGCGATCAATTGATTGACGCCCAGTAACATAGTGGTCGGCGGACAATGGCTGAAGAACTCCTGGTGAGCCTTGGCGATTTGCGGCCACCAGGCAACATCGGTGGTGTACATGCGCGTAGCGACTACTAGGGTTCTGTCCACTCCCAGTTGCTTGAGCGCGGCTTCGATGATCTCCAGGCAACGCCGGGTCTGGCGGTACACATCCCCTGGCGCATAGGGGTTGCCTTGCTCATCGAATGCCACCGTGCCACTGGTGACAACCAGGTTGCCTGCACGGAGTGCTCGACAATACCCGCCATTCTTCTCCCATGGCGCCGCAGAAAAGCAGCGGGTGATACCGCTGTCCATAGGTTCCAGCGCGACGTGGATATGACTTAGCCCACGAAATTGCAAACTATTGGTGCGCCATGTCGGCGGTTTCCCATCTATCAGTCGCAGGTGCGCAAAACGCTGCAATAGACGACCGAACACAATCTTTGCTTCCAGCTTGAAGAGCAATGTGCCCATACAGAAGTGCGGGCCACGACCAAATGCCAGATGGTCGTGTTTCTTACGATGGATGTCGAAGCGTTCGGGGTCGGTGAAATGGCGTGGGTCGCGATTGGCCGCCGCTCGGATCAAGTACACCAGATCACCTTTGCGCATCGTCTGACCGTGCAACGTGACGTCCTCGGTGACGACGCGATGGCTCAGTTGCCCCGCCGGGCAGATGCGCAGTGACTCTTCGATGGCGTTCGGGATCAGGTTCGGGTCGGTTTTCAGCTCTGCCAGCGCCTGTGGATGGGTGAGCAGATAAAACAAAATGATGCCCAGTTGGTCGGCGCTGGTCGTTGTAGCCGCCACCACGATAAAGGCCAGTTGAGCCAGCACATCGTCCTTGCTCATGCCGGCTTCGTCACCGGCAGCAATCACTTGGCTGATCAGATCGTCACCCGGTGACTGGCGGCGGTCCTCTACCAACCGGGCGAAGTGTGCGTACATTTCCTCCATGGCTTGCAACGCTTCTCGAGGCCCGAATGCCGGGTCGGTGCTACCCACCATGAATACGATGATCGCATCCGTCCAGCGCCGCACTTTCAGCGCGTCCTTTGCGGCAATGCCGAAAATGTGCGCGAGGATCAGCGCAGGAATCTTGTTGAACAGTTCGCTCATCAACTCTGGCTGCGGGCTTAGTTGTTCCAGAAGGTCATCCACAATCAGTTGAATATCGCCCGCCAACGCGTCGATGGATCGCGGCGTAAACGCCTTGCCCAACACTTTGCGGCCTGCCTCGTGCGCCTTGCCGTCCTGGGAGTACATCCAGCGTGCGGCCTTCTCGATGAAGGGTTCCAGTGCGGCTCGCTCGTGCGCGGGCACTTGGGCATTTACCAGTTCACGCATTCGATTGGAGGAGTAACGCTGGGCGTCGGATTGCGCGCTGGCGACATCGTCAAACCGGGTCATCAACCAGGCTTTGTAGTGGGGCGACCAGTACAACGGGTGGTGATGGCGCAGATAAGCGAATGCTGGGTAGGGGTCACCGATGGTTGTCGGGTCGCAAAAGTCCGGTAGCGATTGCAGAGCCATGTCATTGCTCCTCGTAGAGTGTGCGGGTGAACTGCTGGATGTAATCAGGGCAATCGATCAGTGCGCTGACCAGGATTTGCGGTGGTTTGAGCAACATGGCCAGCGCTTCGATCTGCTGTGGTCTGACATCCAGCCCGGCCCTTGCTGGTTTACGGACACCCCAGGGATAAAGGTAGTCAGCGAACTCGCCGATCAGGTCCTCCACCGTCGCGGGCGTAAGCAGCTTTGCGTCTTCGACTTCTTGAATCACCAGGTCCAACGCCCTGGCGTACACAACGCCCAACGCCTGCCCGTGGGTAAACCCGGCAGGTGGGAGGCATTCCCCGATGATTTTCGCTTCGACGCGCTGGCCGATAGTGTTGGGAGGGCTGTCGACGAACCGAGGCCGTGCAAGGGCATCTTTAATGACTTGATAGGCCATGACTGAACTGTCGCCGGCAAAGGTATTGGCAATCTCGCAGTCCATGCGTTGAGTAACAACCTGGTTGTAATGATGAAAACCTTGGGAGCCACACAGCTCGCGAGAGCGTGCCATCACCTCCAGCCCTTGCCAGGCGCCCACTGCTTTGCAAACGGCTGCCAGCACATGGAGTTCCTTGCGCCTGGCCTCGTGTGCCCACTCAGCCTCGAAGCGTTTGCGCACTGCCTGCTCCAGGTATTTGAGCGCAAGCGCCTTGAGCTGTACGGCATACAGACGTTGACGAAACAAGGGCTGGCTCAATAGCGTCACTTGGCCGCCAGGCGCATGAAGCAGGCGGTGCAGGGCGAAGCGATAGCTCAGGTGGGCTGTCAACCCGGCGCTATGACGGATGCCGGCCATGAACAGCAGCCGTTCCTGCAGGAAGGTCTTCAGGGCCGTGACAAAACGCTGGTGCAACGGTAAGTCGCTGACAAACGTGCCTTCGTCTGTGAAGCGGGCGTGGCGTTGCAATAGCGCATCAAGGGGCAGCCGCATCTGACAGAAGCGTATGGCCGCCACTTGGTTGGCATGAATCCCCCCCTTTGGATCACACGCCATTATCTTCACGCCATTGCGCAGTCGACCATTTTCGCGCTGGCGAATAACCACGCGGAACCAGTGGTGGCCTTGATCCTCTCCATCAACGATCAGACGGGCGAGCACCATCACCACTTGAGCGGCGCGAAAAGCGTTGCCTATCCAGCATTTACAGGCTTCGGGTGACGGGGAGTCGAGAACGAGGTCATGGGTTTGTCGGTTGTACGTCACCGTGGTGCGCACGTTGCGCACATCGGTCCCCACGGCGACTTCCGTACAGCCGAAGGCGTAGACCTTGTGCAGGTGAACCGCTTCGTCTCGATAGCGCTTTACCTGGGCGGCAGAGCCGTGGTTGAACAAGGCGTCGACGGCAATCATATGATCGACTACCGAGGAGTGGAGCGCGTAATCGAACGCCCCCAGATAGCCCATCAGCTCGCACAATGAGGCAAATTCCGATTGCCGTGGTTGCCCCAGCCATAGGTCGTTATTGATCAGCCCTGTGCCAAAAAGCGCATGCATACGCTTGATGGTCAGGTCCATATAGGTTTTCAGATGAATGTGATGACGCTGGCGCGGTTCAAACAGCGGCGAGCGTAGCAGTTGTTGAAATAGCTTATCCAAGGTGAAGCTCTCCTGTTTCGAATCAATCTTTCGAAACACTCAGGCAGGAGGGCTGGCAGGAAAAATACGAGGAGTGCATCTGGGGGAGGTACACGATGGGCGACCGCCAGTGCGACTGATTCACAGCCAGACATTCCTTGTCTTCGCTACTGGTACTGCATGGGCCCAGACATCGTTGAACGGCAGACAACTTCAAGTGCGTAGATTTAACTTTAGCTGTCACGGGGTTGATCGCAAGCGGCGCGATGCACCAGTCGTCGCGAGCGCTATCAGGTGACGCGACTGGCGAGTACCTCACCAATACTGCGTCGCCGCGCATGGCCTTGGGCGGCATGAATCAGGTGCTCCAACTCACTGGGCTCGATGTCGAAGAACTGTTCCATCTCTGCCAGCGCCAGCTTGAGGTCGGCTGCGGTGATGGCAGGGTCGATCACGGGCGCGCTGGCGACTACGGCCGGTGCAGGCTCGGCAAGCCCTTTGGGGTAACGCGTACGCGTGGCGTTGTTATAGGCCAGCGCACAGGCGAGCAGGGCGCCAGCGCCGAGCATCACCGGCGCCAGTTCGTACCAGCCAAGGGCGACAGATGCCGGATCGGCCAGCACCAGGGTCATGGCCAGCCCACCGGCCGGCGGGTGCAGGCAGCGTAGCCAGCAGATGAGGACCACTGTCATACCCGCCGCCAGGCACGCGCTGCCCAAGGTGCGCCCCAGGACGCGGGCAACCAGCAAAGCCACCACGCCTGCGCACAGGTAACTGCCGATGATCGACCAGGGTTGGGCCAGCGCGCCCGATGACACGGCAAACAGCAGCACCGCCGAGGCACCCAGAGGGCCGAGCAGGTGCAGGGCCACCTCCATGCCGAATACTTGGGCACAAGCCCAGACACTGAGCATCGTGCCCAGGGCCATGCCGATGGCTGCACGGCTCCATTCGGCGGGACGGGTGTTGATTGCAGCGGGTAACCAGCGAGCGAGCATTGAAAGACGGTCCATAAACGGCGGGCGAAAAAAAAGGCCTGCCTGGTTTCCCGGAACAGCCCTTTGAAGGTTCCAACATTGGGGGAAGGAACCTGCGCAGTGTGCCGCGCCTGAACACAGGGCGCTACTGCATATTAATGAGGGTTAAATGCAAAATAAATGTAATTAAAACGCTTCGCCATAGGTAATTGGCCCGGTGGCTCTTGGCGTAGCTGGGTTGATCTTGCCCAGCACGCGACTATGGGTTTCTTCGTTGATCAGGCGCGCTTGCAGGTCTTCGCGCAGCCTGGGATCGTCGGCCAGCGGCCCCTTCAACGCCACCAGTGCGTCACGCAACGCCATCAAACGATCCAGCCTGGGTAAAGGTACGGTTAACAGGTCATCTCGCACGGCATTTTCCTCTCAATGAAGTAAGCCATCGCGCGTGGGCAGCCTACAACGTCCTTGTTGTTATGAAGTGCCCTGACCCAAGCGTTACAGGGCAGTCCTGACGGTCGGGTGGTAGATAATGAGTGCACGTGGCAGCGAGTCTACAGTTGGGCTCCGAGCACCGGAAGGGAAAGTGCACCAGCTATTACGCAAACAAATGTAGGCACTTTCTTGGTACCTATGATGAAAGCCGCCCACTCGTTGAGCAGTGGGCGTTCTTTCTTACAATGCAGCCGGAAAAGCACTCAGGGCGTCGAGGTTTTTGCCAAATGCAGCAACACATAGGGGGTTTTGTCGAACGCTGCCGTGAGCGTCGGCGTGATTGAGCGCAGGCGCGGATCGTCCAGCGCCTGGAAGTCGGCCTGGCTCATCACTATCCAGGCCGGCGCCTGGACGGGTTTCAATTCGGCGGGCAGCTGAGTAAACAACGGCACCTTGTCGCAATCGAAGTTGACCATGAACTTGATGGCTTTCGCGTCTTTGCCCAGTGCATGCAACACCAGCGGCGCCGGTTGCTGCTGAACGTGCGCCTTGACGGCGAGGCTGAAGGTGCGGGTGTCGTACACCTGACGTTCCAGGGGTTCGACCACCATGATGTAGGTGGCCCACAGGGCGAGCACGGCGGCCAAGGCGGGGCCGCAGGTGCGCAGCCGCGCTCGGAACAATGCCAGCAGCGCCAGCACCTGTAGCATGCCAAGCACAACGAAGATCAGCGCAAGGTCGGCCAGCGGCTCCGGGTAGCGCCGCCGCGCCACCACCAGGCCAATGGCCAACAGGGTTGGCAACAGCGTCCAGATGCCCAGCATCAAAGTGCGCAGCCAGGCAAACAGTCGCCCCTGCGTGACCACGAAGGGATACGCGGCAATGATCGCGGCCATCGGCAACATCGGCAGGATATAACGCGCTTTTTTGGCTTGGGGGACCGAAAGCCCCAGCATCACCAGCACACCCGCTGCTGCGCAGTAGAGCACCAGCTTCAAGGCCGGGTCCGGCGCACGTCGGCCGCCCATCAGCACCGCCAGCAGCACTAACAATGCCAGTGGATAGGCCAGGGCGTAATTGCCCAAAGAGCTGGTGAAGTAATACAGCACACCGCCGGAGCCTTCACTGCCGTCCATGCGCCCCAGGAACTGCATGCGAATCACGTCATGCATAAAGTCTTCACCGCCGCTGAGCTTGGCCAGCAGCAGCAACAGGCCGACGCACGCCGCCAGCAGCGCCAGTGCCAGCAGGCCGAAGCTGAACAGCTGGCGCCACTGGCGGTTGATCAGGTAGTAGCTGCACAACACACCCGTGGGGATCACCAGGCCGATCGGGCCACGAATGGCAAACCCCAGCAGCAACAGCAAAAACACCCAATGCAGGCGCTTGGCGGCGGCGAAATGGTCATGGGCATAGCCCAGGTAGAACACCGCCAACGCGACGGCGGCGAGCATCTGATCGAGGGAGACTGCGCGGGTTTCGCTGACGAAGGTACTGCTGAGCAGCAGCATCGCAATGCTCAGCAGGCCCCAACGCGGTGAGTAGGGCGCAGTGAGGCGATAGACCAACACCACAATCAGCGCCGACGCCACCGCCGTTGGCAGCCACGCCGTCAGGCTGGTGACCTGGCCCAAGGGCACCGACAGCAGCCACGTCAGCAGGGTCGACGTCGCCAGGTAATCGGCATACGGCTGGCCATAGGTGGTGGGGAAGAAGCTTGGCCCATGGCGCAGCATTTCCTGGGCAAACAGCACAAAGCGCGAATCAAAGCCGATGATCGCCTGGTGCCAGTTACCGGCGATAAACAGCACCAGTGCCAAGAGCCCAAGCCCCAGCGACTGGTGACGGATCGTTGCACGCTGCCCGGACGGTAAGGCGATGTTCACCTAGCAAGCGTCCTTGACCTGTTCCACCCAGTTTTGCTGGGGGATCGGCAACTCGCAGGAATCGCCGCGGCCGATGGGGAAGTACTTGAAGCCCTTGCGCGTCAGGCGTTCGCCGTCGTACAGGTTACGGCCGTCGAAGATCACCGGGGTTTTCAGGCGCTGGTGAATCAGGTCAAAGTCCGGCGCCTTGAATTGCTGCCATTCGGTGCACACGATCAACGCATCAGCGCCGCCCAAGGTGGACTCCGGGGTGCCCATCAGCATCAGGCGCGGGTCGTCGCCGTAGATGCGTTGGGTTTCCTGCATCGCTTCCGGGTCGAAGGCACGCACATTGGCGCCGGCGGCCCACAGGGCTTCCATCAGCACACGGCTGGGGGCGTCTCGCATGTCATCGGTGTTGGGCTTGAAGGCCAGGCCCCACAGGGCGAACGTCTTGCCCTTGAGGTTGCCCTGGAAGAACGCGTTGATGCGCTCGAACAGCTTGCTCTTCTGGCGCTGGTTGATGGCTTCCACGGCTTCGAGCAGATCGCTGGAGCAGTTGGCCTGCTTGGCACTGTGGATCAGAGCGCGCATGTCTTTGGGGAAGCACGAGCCGCCATAACCGCAGCCAGGGTAGATAAAGTGGTAGCCGATGCGCGAGTCGGCACCGATGCCCAGACGCACCGACTCAATGTCGGCGCCCAGGTGTTCGGCCAGCTCGGCGATCTGGTTGATGAAGCTGATCTTGGTGGCCAGCATGCAGTTGGCGGCGTACTTGGTCAGTTCGGCGCTGCGCAGGTCCATGAAGATGATGCGGTCGTGGTTGCGGTTGAAGGGCGCGTACAGGTCGCGCATCACGTCACGTACTTCTTCACGCTCACAGCCGATGATGATCCGGTCCGGGCGGCGGCAGTCGGCAACGGCGGAGCCTTCCTTGAGGAATTCCGGGTTGGAGACGATATCGAACTGCAGCTCACGGCCGGCGGCGCGCAGGTTATTGAGGATGTGGTCGCGCAACGTGTCACCAGTGCCGACTGGTACGGTGGATTTCTCCACCAGGATTACCGGCGCCACGCGATGGCGAGCGACTGCATCACCCACCGACAGCACGTATTTCAGGTCGGCCGAACCGTCTTCATCCGACGGCGTGCCCACGGCAATAAACAGCACTTCGCCGTGTTCGACGGCCAGTTTTTCGTCGTGGGTAAAGCGCAGGCGCCCGCTTTCCAGATTGTCCTTGACCATGGCTGCCAGGCCCGGCTCGAAGATGGTCACATGCCCCTTCTGCAGCGATTCGACCTTGTGCTTGTCAACGTCCATGCAAATGACATCGTGACCGACTTCGGCTAATACAGTGGCCTGGACCAGACCAACGTAACCACTACCAAATACACTGATTTTCATGGGGTATTCCTGGGACTTGAGGTGCTAGCACGACGAGAGTTGATAACCAGTACGCCGAGGATGACCAAGGCCACCCCCAAGGTTTTTGAAAGCGAAAAATCTTCGTTGAACACCGGCAGGCTGGCGGCCAGCAAATACACCAGCGCGTAGCTGATGCTGAGCAGCGAATAAGCGCGGCCCAGGGGTAAGTGCTTCAGTGCGCCGAGCCAGCACAGCATCGACAGCGCATAGGCGATGATCGCCAGGCTCACCACGCTCAGGGCGCCCAGGTCGATGCTGTTATCGGTGAAGGCGGCCAGCCATTCAGTGGGGAGGGGCAGGCGCGTCATGCTCCAGCGCATGCCCAGTTGGGCGCCACTCACCAGGCCGACACTGCCTAGGGCCAGGGCGAAACCCCGCACGCGGCTCATACCTGACGCCCCAGCAAGACCACGCCGGCAATCACCAGCCCCACGCCCAGCCAGTGACGGCCATCAATGGGTTCGTGAAACACAAAGCGCGCCATCAGCGTGACCAGCACAAAATTCAGGCTGAGCATGGGGTAGGCAACGCCTACCTCCAGACGCTGCAACACCAGCAGCCATACCAGCAAGCCAAGGCCCAGGCACACCAGCGCCGACCACAACCACGGTGAGCGCAGTTTCGGTGCCCAGCCGTCCGGCACGTCGCGCCAGCTTTCCACGGCGAATTTTTGCGAGACCTGGCCCATGCAAGTGAGCAGGCAGGCGGTGAGCAATAGCAGCAGGGTGATCATGGCGCGACCTGCGGGAAAATCAGGATCACGATCTTGCCCTGCGCATAACGCTTGCCGTCGGTGGGCAGCAGGGCGAGCTCTTCCTTTTCGCCGGTGCTATTGACGCGCATCACCACGCCTACTGCGCCGGTACGACGGGTTTCGGCCATCCATGACTGGATGCGGTTACGGTCGACCAGGCGCGGCGCCGTGTCCTCGTAACCCAGGCCGTACTTGACCTCACCCGAGGTGTTGTACAGCGTGATATCGGGGCGTTTGAGGCGCCAGGACAACGCCGAGGCGGCACCCAGGTCGTTACTCAGCAGGGCAACGCTGGGCTGCAGTTCGTCGATGTGATCGATGATGAATTGGTCCGGGGTCTTGTTGTAAACCACCGAATGAGGCAACGCCGCAGGCACCAGCAGCACCAGTAAGCCACTGCCGATCAAGGGCGCAGCCCACAATGCCAAGGGGCGTGCCGCTTGCAGCAGATTGACCACGATCCAACCGAACAAAAAGATAAACACCAGCACCAGGCTGAGGGTTTCCTCACCCGGTTCGTATACCGGTTTCTTCAACTGGAACCAGCTGAGGGCCAGCAATACCAGCACACCGATCGCCAGGTTCAACCAACCATTGATGCGCAGCACGCGGCCGCGCCCTTGAGCCAGTTTGTCACTCAGGGCCGAGCCCATCAGCAAGGCCAGGGGCAACATGCACGGCATGATGTAGGAGGGCAGCTTGCCTTTTGCCAGGCTGAAAAACGCCAGGGGCATCAACAACCACAGCAACAGGAACGCGGTTTTCGGCACGCGTCGTTGCAGCCAGGCCTGCTTGAGCGTGGACGGCAGCAGTGCGACCCACGGCAGTGCGAACCCCACCAGCAGCGGCAAGTAATACCAGAACGGTTCGGCGTGCTGGGCGGCTTCACCGGCAAAGCGTTGGATGTGCTCGTGCCAGAAAAAGAAATGCCAGTAGTCCGGCTCTTGCAGGTGCACAGCTAACGCCCACGGCAGGCTGACGGCAATCGCTACCACCACGGCAACAGGGCCAAACTTGCACAACTCACCAAAACGTTTTTGCCAGACGGCGTAGGGCAGGGCGACCAACACCGGCAGCAACCAGGCCAGAAAGCCCTTGGTCATGAAGCCCATGCCGCATGCCAGGCCCAGCAAGGCCCAGGACCACAAGCGCGCACGCCGTGTGGTGCTGTCGAAACAGAACCACAAGGCCACGCCTGTCAGGTTGACCCAGAAGGTGAATTGCGGGTCCAGGTTGGCATAGCCGCCCAACGCGGCCACGCTGACGAAGCTCATGTAGAGCAGCGTGCTGACCAGGCTCTTTTGCGGGTCGTTCCACAACCGGCGAGAGACCAGGTACACCAGCAGAATGCTCAAGCCGGTACTCAACGCCGAGGCAAACCGTACGCCGAACAGGTTCTGTCCGAAGATCGCCTGGCCCAGCGCAATCATCCAATAGCCTGCGGCGGGCTTTTCGAAGTAGCGAATGCCCATGAAGTGCGGCGCGGCCCATTTGCCGGTCAGCAGCATTTCCTGGCTGATTTGCGCATAGCGGGTTTCATCGGGAATCCACAGACCGTGGGTGGCCAACGGCAGCAGGTAGAACACGGCGAACACCAGCAGGAGCAGGGGCAGAGCCCAGCGGCGAATCATGCCTGCTGCACTCCCAGCCAACCCTCGCGGCCGCTCAAGGCGCCGCGCACCAGCTGTTGCTGGGCAAGGGTGGTCACATCCGTGGGCAACAGCTCGCCCAAGGGTTTGAACTCGATGCCGCGCTGCCCGGCTTGGGCGAGCAACTGGCGAAAATCATTGGCCATCAAAATCCCTTCTACTTCCGCGTGGATCGTGTAGACGTTCAGCTTTGACGCGTTGAACCGATCAAGAATGAAGCGGTTGAAATCGCTGGCAGCCACCACCGGCCCGACGACTTCGTCGAAGGTCGGCAGGTCTACCGGAATTTGTGGGGTGCCGGCACTGCCATCGGCCAAGGTCGGTCGAAACAGGCTGGTGCCCCGGCAATCGCTGTTGTAGCGAAAGTTGAAGCTTTGCTTGGCTTGCACCACGCGCTCATCGGCACGCCAACCGGCGGCCGCTGAACAGTCGATGCGCTCGCCGAGGATGTCGCTCAAGGTGTCTACGCCGCGTCGAATCTGCTCGACCAGCTGTGCCTCGCTCCAGCGCCCGGTGTTGGCCTGCCAGCCATGGTGGTCCCAGGCGTGCAGGCCGACTTCATGCCCGGCGGCCTTGGCCTGGCGCATCAAATGCCCCAGGTCGCGGCCAATCGGCTTGCCTGGCCAGGCGGTGCCGGCCAGCAGGATATCCCAGCCATACAGGCCGGCAGCGTTGGAGCGCAGCATCTTCCACAAAAACTGCGGGCGGATCAGGCGCCACAAATGGCGCCCCATGTTGTCCGGCCCGACACTGAAGAAGAACGTCGCTTTGACCCCGGCTTCGGCCAGGGAGTCGAGCAACCGCGGCACACCTTCACGGGTGCCGCGGTAGGTGTCGACGTCGATGCGAAGACCTGCCTGCATTACTTTTTGTCCGCAATTTCAAGCATGGCTTCACGCAAGAAGAAATCGAGCGTGTTGCCGATGGTTTCGCTCATCTCTACGCTCGGCTCCCAGTTCAGCAGGCGCTTGGCGTTTTCGATGCTCGGCTTGCGGTGCGCCACGTCCTGGTAGCCCGTGCCGTAGAACGCCTTGCTCTCGACGTCGCGAAAACCGGCGAACGGCGGGAAGTTGTGGCGCAGCGGGTGAGCCTCGAACTGACGCAGCAGCTCTTCGCCCAACTGGCGGATGCTGGCTTCGTTTTCGGGGTTGCCGATGTTGATGATCTGGCCGTCGCACACACCATTGTCGTTATCAATGATGCGCGCCAGGGCTTCGATGCCGTCGGCAATGTCGGTGAAGCAACGCTTCTGCTCACCACCGTCGAACAGACGGATCGGCGTGCCTTCCACCAGGTTCAGGATCAATTGGGTAATGGCGCGAGAGCTGCCGATACGTGCCGAGTCCAGGCGGTCCAGGCGCGGCCCCATCCAGTTGAACGGGCGGAACAGGGTGAACTTCAGGCCCTTGTCGCCGTAGGCCCAGATCACGCGGTCCAGCAGTTGCTTGGAGACGGAGTAGATCCAGCGCTGCTTGTTGACCGGGCCCACCACCAGGTTGGAGGTGTCTTCGTCGAAATACTGGTCTTGGCACATGCCATAGACTTCGGAGGTCGACGGGAAAATCACGCGCTTGTTGTACTTGACGCAGTAGCGCACCAGCTTGAGGTTTTCTTCGAAGTCCAGTTCGAACACGCGCAGCGGGTTACGGGTGTATTCAATTGGCGTGGCGATAGCCACCAGCGGCAGCACCACGTCGCATTTCTTGATGTGGTACTCGATCCACTCGGTGTGGATGCTGATATCGCCTTCCACATAATGGAAGTTCGGGTGGCTGCGCAGGCGTTCGATGGCGTCGGAGCCGATGTCCAGGCCGTAGACTTCGTAGCGGTCGTCACGCAGCAGGCGCTCGGACAGGTGGTTACCGATAAAGCCGTTGACGCCCAGGATCAGCACGCGAGTGCGGCGTGGCTTGCGGCCTGACTCGGCGCCGCGCAGTACAGAGCCATCCACCAGGCCCAGTTCATCGGCCAGGGACGGGCCCGCCAGGTACAGGCCGTTTTCGTTGCGCTGGCCGAACTCGACCACCAGGGAATCTTCACCGCAGGCAATGCGCAGCGGGTTGACGCTGATCACACGGCCAGGCGCCAGACCTTCGTTGCCCTTGACCACGTCGGCTTGCCAGACGATCAGCTTGTGCTCGCCCACGGCGCAGAAGGCGCCCGGGTACGGCTGGGTCACTGCACGCACCAGGTTGAACAGTTGCTCGGCGGGCTGTTTCCAGTCCAGCTTGCCATCGGCGGCGGTGCGACGACCGAAGTAGGTGGCTTTGCTCTCGTCCTGGGCGGTTTCGCTCAGCTTGCCCTGGGCCAGCTGTGGCAGGGCATCGCGCAGCAGGGCAGCGGCCGCATCCCGCAGTTTGGCGTGCAGGCTCAGGCCGGTATCGCTGCGTTCGATGGTGACTGCCTGCTGGGCCAGGATGGCGCCGGCATCGGCACGCTTGACCATGCGATGCAGGGTCACGCCGGTTTCGGTTTCGCCGTTGACCAACACCCAGTTGGCCGGAGCGCGGCCACGGTATTTAGGCAGCAACGAGCCGTGCAGGTTGAACGCGCCTTTGCGAGCGGTGGCCAACAGCGGTTCGCTCAGCAGGTTGCGGTAGTAGAACGAGAAGATGTACTCCGGGTTCAGCTTGGCAATACGTTCGATCCACAGCGGGTGGTTGGCGTCTTCCGGAGCATGTACCGGGATGCCGTTGCGTGCGCAGAGTTGGGCGACGGAACCGTAGAAGTTGTTTTCCTTAAGGTCATCGGCATGGGTGAACACGGCGGCGATTTCGTAACCGGCGCTGAGCAGCGCTTCAATGCCTGCGCAGCCAATATCGTGGTAGGCGAATACAACAGCTTTTGAACTCATGACTGGACCTGATCCGAAGAAGAAGTAGAAGTATGGGAAGACACCAGGCCGTCGACCACGACGACTGGGGCCGGTGCTGCCGGTTGGTTGCGCAGCACTTTTTCAATAAAGAAGCGTGGGCGGGCACGTACATCGCTGTACATGCGGCCCAGGTATTCGCCCAGCAGCCCCATGCCGATAAACTGGCCACCGGTGAACACGAACAGCACCGCAAACAGCACGAACAGGCCATCACCGGCCCAGTCGGCGCCGAACACCAAGCGCATGACGATCAGGGCAAAGGCAAACAGCACGCCCAGCGCCGCGAGGCTAAAGCCGACGATGGACAGCAGGCGCAAGGGCGTGGTGGTCATGCAGGTCAGCAGGTCGAACATCAGGCTGATCAGGCGCATGGCGCTGTATTTGGATTCGCCGTGCTCACGTTCGGCGTGGTGCACGAGGATTTCCGTGGTGTGGCGGGCAAAGCCGTTGGCCAGGATAGGAATGAACGTGCTGCGCTCACGGCAGGCGAGCATGGCGTCGACGATGGTGCGGCGGTAGGCGCGCAACATGCAGCCGTAGTCGCTCATGGCCACGCCGGTAGAGCGTTGCACGGCGAGGTTGATCAAGCGCGACGGCCAGCGGCGGAAGGCCGAGTCCTGGCGGTTATTGCGCACGGTGGCGACCACGTCGTAACCCAGGGCGGCTTGTTCGACCAGGCGCGGGATTTCTTCCGGCGGGTTCTGCAGGTCGGCGTCGAGGGTGATCACCACGTCGCCACGGCACTGTTCGAAGCCGGCCATGATCGCCGCGTGCTGGCCGTAGTTGCGGTTCAGGATCACCGCCACTACGTTGCTGCCGTCTTCGGCGGCGGCGTCTTCGAGCAGTTGGGCCGAATTGTCGCGGCTACCGTCATCCACCAGGATGATTTCGTATTCGTAAGCCAGTTGCTTGCAGGCTGCCGTGGTGCGACGCAGCAACTCAGGCAGGCTTTCTTGTTCGTTGTAGACCGGGATAACGATCGACACGCAATGAATAGGGTAGGGTTTCAAAGATTCATGACCTCGGGCTGGAGCAACTTGGAGCGCGAAAACGGCAGTGATTATTGGGCAAAACTACAGCCCGCAGACTACAACGCGGAGCTAAAGATAAAGCGTAATCAATAGGTTAGTCGATAAACCCCGGATTGCTCTGAAGTGTTGGATACAAGGTTAAGCGCAAAAATGTTCAACGAATATGAAAGGCGGATGAAAAACCCGTTTATTTGACAGGTAGACAGCTAGGGTTCAGCTAGGTAATCAAGGCGTTACATCTAGACGTCCGATGGCAGTATCGGAGCGTTATACAGGGCGCTTGGTTCAATCTCAGCCTTGGGATCCGGCCAATGCGCGCCCTTCAACAATCTTCTCTGCATTGGCGCTCAAGTGCCGGTAAAGTAAGCCCTCTCTTGCCAGGGTACTCGGATGAATAGCGTGCAGCTTTTGCGCGGCCCATTGCGGCCCGTGCTGATGGGATTGTTGATGACGGTGGCCTGTGTCACCAGCGTGCGGGCCGAACAGGGCGTCGCGCTGACGCCTCTGGACCAGGTGCCGGAAGGGGTGGAAGTGCGCGGCAAGCAAGTCGCCGCGTATACCTGGGATGACCGCCAGGGCAAAAACCTGCTGGTACTCGCCGAGCAAGTCGGTGAGCGCGATGACGATGGTACCCAATCGGCCTTTGTCTACGCGGCGCAGTACGTGCTGAGTGGCGAGCGCCCCAAGCGCGTGTGGATGCTGTACGACGATGTGCAGCACTGCGAGTTTGACGCCGGGCTGCGCTTTGACCGGGCTGCCACCAGGGTCACCGACCTGCTGGGCGACGGCAATACCCAGGCTACCGTCGGTTATTCACGCGCTTGCACCAGTGACGTCAGCCCCAACGAATTCAAGCTGATCATGCATGTCGGCAAGTCCGAGAAGTATCGTCTGCGTGGTCTTGACCGCGTGGGCGCCAGTTGGTGGGACGAGGACGCTGGCGCCTTGCGCGGTATGCCACTGCCTACTGACTGTAGCGTCGTGGCGCAGCAAGCGTTGGTCAGCCAATACAAGGAGCAGGGCACCGAACTGCCACTGCCGGGCTGCTATGGCGACGAGAAGGACTTTGCCAAGGCACCGGACAGCTACCTCGCCTTTATGCGCCAGCAGTGGTTCGCGCTGATGCAGCAACAGGACGCCGACTGGAGCCAGTCCCTGGCCCAACCCCAGGCAGCCAGCGAGGACGACGACACCGCCCCGTGATTTTGTGCAAGGGCCGGTCCTGGGTTAGACTCGGCCTTCGCCAATCCACTAAATACATCGACTAATCAAATAGTTGGTCGGTGTATTTAATCCAAAGGCTGATCTACCTTGACCGAGTCCATTTGCAACCCGCTGACCCTTTATCTCACCCGCCTGGCGCCTTCCAGCCAACTGACCATGCGCTACGTGCTGCAGGATGCCGCCGACCGCCTGGGTTTCGAAGACCTCAACCTCGAAGAAATTGACTGGCACCTGCTGCAGCCCGAACACGTCATCGCACTGGTGGCTGCCTTGCGCGAGGACGGCTTTGCGCCGAACACCTCGTCGTTGTATGTGAATGCGGTGCGCGGGGTGATGAACGAGGCGTGGCGCATGAGCTTGATCAGCCAGGACCACCTGTTGAAGATGCGCTCGGTCAAGGCCACACCCGGTACGCGCCTGGGCCAGGGCCGCAACCTGCGCCGCACCTTGATCCGCGAGATGCTCGACGTCTGCGCCGCCGACCCTCGGCCCCAGGGCCTGCGGGATGCCGCGGTGATAGGGCTGTTATATGGCTCGGGCATGCGCAAGTCGGAGTCGGTGAATCTGGACCTGGCGCAGATCAACTTTGACGAGCGCAGCTTGCGGGTGATCGGCAAGGGCAACAAAGAGCTGGTCAAGTACGCGCCGGACTGGGCGTTTGCCAAACTGCAGGCCTGGCTGGCGTTTCGTCGCGAGCAGCTCAAGGAAGGTGAGCAGGATGATAGCTTCCTGTTCAATCGCATTCGTCGAGGCAGCCATATCACCCGGGAACGCATCACCAAACACGCGATTTACTACATCGCGCGCCAGCGTGGTGATCAGGTGGGGGTCAAGATCATGCCCCATGATTTCCGTCGTTCGTTTATCACGCGGGTGATCGAGGAGCATGATTTGTCGATTGCGCAGAAGCTGGCGCACCACACCAACATCCAGACCACTGCCAGCTATGACGTGCGTGACGACAATGAGCGGCGGCGGGCGGTGGATCGGTTTGATTTGTAGGGGGGCGGGGACACCACGATCCAAATGTGGGAGCGGGCTTGCCTGCGATGACGGCCTGAAAGCCGACATCTCTCTACCTGACACTCCACAATCCAACTGTGGGAGCGGGCTTGCTCGCGAAGGCGGCCTGACAGTCAACACAGTTGGATTGTGTACATATCCATTGCTGCGGTAACGGCCACTTAGGGTTCCGCTTTTACAGCGGGTCACTTTTGGAAAAGAGCCCCAAAAGTAACCAAAAGGGCTCTTGCCCCACCACTCGGCACCTCGCTTGGGCTCGGTGTGCCCGAACACAGGCTTGAATCCGTGGGCCGCCGCCACGCGCCATCCATGGCGCGGGGCGGCTAACCCGGCGTCCTGCCGGGTTACCCACGAATTCAAGCCTGCGTTCGGCCAGCGTGGTTTAACGGGGCGCCAAGATCAAAAGCAGATCAAGAGCGGCTCGCTTCGCATCGTGGTTACCGTTGGCTGCTACAACCATACTCAGGAAGAGGGCGGGGCGCTTGAAGCCAAATGAGCAGGCAAACGTCGCAAGGTCCACCAGGTGGTCAGCATCGCGGCCAGCGCACACAGCGCAATACCGATCAACATTGGCGCCGGTGTATGGTCAGCAAACACGCCCACCAAGGTCATCGCCACAGCCGCCGTGACCATCTGGATCGCGCCCAGCAGTGCAGACGCAGAACCTGCCACCGCACCATGATCCTCCAGCGACAGTACCCCGGCCGCTGGTAATAGCAGGCCAAGAAAGCCAAAACCGATAAACAACAGCCCCATCATCAAGGCCAGGCTGTCACCCCACAACGTGGTGGCCGCCAGCAAGCTCATGACCGCCGCCACGCCCACCACCGACCAGCGAATCAACGGCGCCAGCCCAAAGCGGGCGCTGAGGCGGGCGGTCAGTTGGCTCATGGCGAAAAACGAAGCCGCGTTGAGCGCAAAGCACAGGCTGAACTGGGTTGGCGTCAGGCCAAAAAACTCGATGTACACGAAGGGCGCACTGCCAATGAACACGAAAAACGTCGCCAGCCCAAACCCGCACACCACCGACAACCCCGTGAAGACCGGGTCGCGCAGGAGGGCGCCATAACTGCCGAACGCCTGGCCCAGGGTCTTGCCCAGGCGGCGCTCGGCCGGGTGGGTTTCTGGCAGTTGTACGGCGGTCATCACCAGGCACAGCACGGCCACCACCGCCAACACGGCAAACACTTCGCGCCAACTCCAGTTCGAAATCACCAGGCTGCCAGCCAGTGGCGCGAGGATCGGTGAAACACTCATCACCAGCATCAACAACGCCATCAGGCGCGCCGCTTCATGGCCGGTATACAGGTCGCGGACAATCG
The DNA here is from genome assembly GCF_014268375.2 of Pseudomonas salmasensis. NCBI lineage: Bacteria > Pseudomonadati > Pseudomonadota > Gammaproteobacteria > Pseudomonadales > Pseudomonadaceae > Pseudomonas > Pseudomonas salmasensis. The sequence continues at coordinate 452,260 of NZ_CP077083.1, read as the reverse complement.
CCCGTGGAATCACCATCCCCGCACAGGCACCGAACGCTTGCACCGCACGAAAGCCGATCAACACTTCGATGGTCGGTGCCAGCGCGCAGCCAACACTGCCAACGGCAAAAATCACCAAACCCGCATAAATCGGTGGTTTACGCCCGAACACATCGCTGAGTGGGCCGTAGAACAGCTGGCACACGCCGATAATCATGAAAAACACCGTCAAACTCATCTGCACCGCCGCCGGCGAGGCCTGGAGGCTGGTGCCCAGGGTGGGCAGCGCTGGCAGATAGATGTCGATGGCAAACGGGCCGACGGCGGTAATCAAGCCCAGCAACAGGGCGAGACGGGCGATACGTTGAGGCATTTGGCAGATCCAGGTAGAGCAATGGACGGTCAGCTTAAGGGAACCGCGCAGATCCGCAAACTTAGGCTTCACTAACAAGCAACAGCTGCCGATACAGCTAGCAGCGACACTGAAACGGTTGGGTTCCCAACCGGCGGTCCTGGTACAGGGATATCACTATGACGATCAAATTACGCTTGGTGCTGTTGATTGCGACCGGGTTGCTCACCGCCTTGATCATGAGCCTGGCCGGTTACCTGGGTAATACGCGGATGGCCGACGCGGTACAGGACAACGACGTCAGCATGACGGTACTGCGCAATCACATGGAAGCCGACATGATGCACGACGCCCTGCGTGCGGATGTGCTGTCGGCCATGTTGGTCGGGCTGGGCAAAAGCACCAGCACGCCGGCCGAGGTCAACAGCTCGATCAAGGAGCATGCCGAGCACTTTCGCGAGGTGCTGGCGGACAATCTCAAGCTGCCGCTGGACGCCTCGATCAAGGCCAGCCTGGAAAAAATCAAACCCAGCCTGGACACCTACATCGGTGCCGGCGAGCGCATCGTCGCGCTCGCCCTGGACAACCCCGAGGCCGCACGTGGGGAACTGCAGACCTTCAATGCCGCGTTCAGCCAGCTGGAAGATCAAATGGCGGCGTTGAGCGAGCTGATCGAAAGTCATACCCACCTCACCAGCACCGGTACCCGGCAAACCATCAGTAACGCTAACTGGACCTTGATCATCGTATTGGGGGCAAGTCTGCTGTTGCTGCTGGCACAAGGACGTTGGGTGACACTGAGCATCATGGGGCCGTTGCGCACCGCCAGCCGTATTGCCCAGAGCATTGCCCATGGCAACCTGAGCGAGCCGATTGTCGAACCCAAGAACCAGGACGAAGCCAGTGCACTGATTCGCAGCCTGGCGACGATGCAGCGGGATTTACGCGGCATGATCGAAGTGGTTCGCAGCAATGCCCATGGCGTCAATGGCATGAGCGAGCGCCTCAGCCAGGGTTGCCATGAAGTGGCAGGCAGCAGCCAGCAACAAAGCGTCGCCGCCAGCACCATGGCCGCCGCCGCGAGCGAAATGACCGCCAGCATCGAAGAAATCACCCGTCACGCCCAGCGTGCCCTGGACATGGCCAGCCAGGCTGAAACCCTGGCCAAGGACGGCGGCCGCGTCATTCACCAGGTGGTCAGCGACATGGACGGCATCGCCCGTTCTGCCCAACAGTCAGCCCAAGTGATCCGCACACTGGACAAGGAGTCTGAAGCGATCTACAGCATCATCCAGGTGATCAAGGGGATTGCCGACCAGACCAACCTGCTGGCCCTGAACGCCGCCATCGAAGCCGCCCGCGCCGGTGAGCAAGGGCGCGGCTTCGCGGTCGTGGCCGACGAAGTGCGCAGCCTGGCCGGACGCACCAGCGCCTCCACCCAGGAAATCGCCAGCATGGTTGGGAGCATCCAGCAGAACACCCGAGCAGCGGTAATCAGCATGGAGGAGGGCGTTGCCCAAGTGGATAAGGGCATGGCAGTGACTGCCGAAGTGGAACGCGCCATTCGCGAGATTCTCCAGGCTACGCTGAGTACCACTGAATTGGTCAATGATATTTCCCGCACTATTAGTGAGCAGAGCCTGGCCAGTAATGAGATTGCCCATCAGGTGGAGAGGATTGCGGGGATGTCGGAAAGTAATAGTCGGGTGATTGGCGAGACGGCGTCGACGACGGATGAATTGTCGAGTTTGGCGGGGAAGCTTTCGCAGTCGGTGGATAGGTTTAGGCTTTGATGGAGGACACTCATATATAACTATACTAAATAGTCATTTAGTTTAGTTATTCTTAAAGGCTATTAAAAGGAGGAGGGTAGATCAACAGATGAACTAGGGGTAGTTCATCCTTGCTCGTTATCTTCCAAATTTGAACGCTATCTCTCAAGGAAAGGAAATTAGCACCCAGTGAAATCACGTGTAATCGGTAACAACCCCGTGCTTTATGGGCTGCAGCCATCAGGCGCGTAGATAGCTGAATTAGTCCTACGCACGAACTGGCGTCAGGATTATCGTGCCGTTAGGTTTAACTTCCAGGTCGAGTTTGTCGCCGCTGGCCAACTTGATGGCCGACAGGAGATCGTCAGTCAGCGGTATGATTAAATCGCCAGTGCCATCAGCTGCATCCTGGCAGACTTTCCAGCTCGTATTTTTAGCCTTGGGCTTCGGGTTCATTATTTTCTCCGGGTGATCAGATGACAGAGCCAATTTATGATTATGACCCAGCAGACTCGCTGGTTGATTCAGAGGCCGTAGCTGTATTTTTGGCTGATGCACACGACACCGGTGACGCGGCTTTCATTGTCGAAGCCATGGTCGTTGTTGCACGCGCCAAGATTCGTATCGAGGCAGATGGCCAAGCCTAGGAGTCATCGTCCTGAACGTGTGTTGCTAGTAGCAACACCTTAACGCTGATCACCTGGTGAAAAGCAGCCTCCAAGAGCCCCCCAGCTCCGTATAGGGCGGTTCGCATAATGTATATTATGTTAAATCACATATCATAGACGTTCATGAGCAGCCTAAATCACTGAGGTGATCTAACCTGCCCACTCACTCCTTAATCGATTTGGGTATCGCGATACGGCTACTGGTCTTAACTTCGCGTAAAGCCAGACTGGACTGGATGGACGCAATACCCACCTGACGCCTGAGCACCTGTTCGATAAAGTCACTGTAGCTATCAAGGTCCTCTGCCAACACTTGCAGCACGTAATCGGCATCCCCGGTGATCTTGTGACAGGACAACACTTCAGGCAGTTGAGCAATCACCGCCTCAAAAGCATCGGGAGCGTGGTCGGCGTGGGTGGAAAAACGGATGTGCACGAACGCCATGATATCCAGCCCCAGCATTCGTCGATCAAGGTTCGCCTGATAACCTTTAATCACACCCGCCTCCTCCATTCTCTTACGCCGCCTCCAACAAGGTGTCAGGCTTAACGACAAGCGCTCACTGAGCTCAGAGTTGGAAATACCCGCATCCTCCTGCAGCAACGCGAGAATCGCCAGGTCGGTGTTGTCGAGACTGATGCGTTTGGATGTTTTTTTCTGCATTACGTCATTCCTGAGTAAAAACGCCCGAATAATCCAGTAAACCACGAAAACAAAGCAAAGAAAGCGCTTCAGAGCCGGAACAGAATATTTGCACTGGCCCATATCAGCGGATGCGCACAATGTTTACAGTTTTCAGTGATTCCCACCGTTTGCACCACGGCACCGAATTGAAAGACGGCGTGCTCAAGCCGTCCTTCGAACAGCCCAGTCGGGCCGATACCGTCCACAATCGGGTCAAACAGGTAGGTCTTGGCCAGATCATCGAACCGCGAGCATTTGATCGGTCGTGCTATGTCAACGCGCACAGCGAGCGCTACGTAACTTTTCTGGAATCTGCCTGGTCTGAATGGTGCGCAACCGGGCGCACCCACGATGCGTTGCCGCTGGTATGGCCAGTGCGTGATCTGGCCAACGAGCAAGTCCCGACTTTCATCGACGGCAAACTGGGTTTCTACGCCATGGACGCCGGCTCGCCCATTACTGCCACCACCTGGCAAGCGGTAAAAACCAGTGCCGATATCGCACTGACCGGACTGGCGCTGATCGATGAAGGCCACGACAGTGCCTTTGCCCTATGCCGTCCGCCCGGCCATCACGCTGCACGTGAATACATGGGCGGCTATTGCTATCTGAACAACGCGGCCATTGCCGCACAACAGGCTATTACCCGAGGCGCCAAGCGTGTCGCGGTATTGGACGTCGACTTTCATCATGGCAACGGTACCCAGAATATTTTCTACGGGCGCAGTGACGTCATGTTTGTCTCGCTGCACGGCGAACCGACGGTGTCCTATCCGTACTACTCAGGCTACAGCCACGAAGTCGGCGCTGGTCACGGCGAAGGTTACAACCTGAACTATCCGCTGCCGAAGAACACCTCTTGGGAAAACTACCGCAACGCCTTGCTACACGCCTGCAAGAAACTCCAGCAATTTGCCCCTGACGTGCTGGTTATTTCACTGGGCGTCGACACCTTCAAGGACGACCCCATCAGCCACTTTTTGCTTGAAAGCGAAGACTTCATCGGCATCGGCGAGCTGATAGCCGGCGTGGGCTGCCCTGCCCTGTTTGTGATGGAGGGTGGCTACATGGTCGATGAAATCGGGATCAATGCAGTCAATGTGCTGCATGGTTACGAGAGCAAACGGGCCTGAAACTCCGCAAACCACTACCGTCAGTAGCCATTACATCTCTATCAAGGTCACGTGATTCCCACTTTTCTACCAAAACTCAAAAACATAAAATCAAGAGGTTTTGTAATGAAATCGACTCCGTCCGAGCGGGTTGAACAGCCCGCGCTGCAGCGCACACTCAGCAATCGTCACATTCAGTTAATGGCCATGGGCGGTGCTATCGGGACAGGCCTGTTCATGGGTTCCGGGAAGATCATCGCCCTCTCAGGCACGTCGATCATCCTCATCTATATGATCATCGGTCTGTTCGTCTACTTCGTCATGCGTGCCATGGGCGAAATGTTACTTTCCAACTTGAGCTTCAAAACCTTCGCTGATTTTGCCGGTGCCTATCTTGGCCCACGCGCAGCATTCTTTCTCGGCTGGTCATATTGGCTAAGCTGGAGCGTTGCAGTGATAGGTGATGCAGTCGTGGTGGGTGGATTTTTTCAGTATTGGTTCCCTGATGTACCCGCCTGGATACCAGCCATCGGCATGCTGATAACACTGTTCGCCTTGAACGTGCTGACTGTCAGGCTCTTCGGTGAAGTGGAGTTCTGGTTCGCGATCATCAAAATCATTGCCGTCGTTGCCCTGATTGGGGTGAGCATGGTGCTGATTGCCAGCTCCTTTGTCTCACCCAGTGGCGTCACCGCGTCCCTGAACAACTTGCTGGATAAACAGGGCGCATTCCCCAACGGCTTGTTCGGTTTCTTTGCCGGGTTTCAGATGGCGATTTTCTCGTTTGCGGGCACCGAGCTGATCGGCACCGCAGCCGCCGAAACGCGCTCCCCCGAAAAGACCCTGCCTAAAGCCATCAACTCGATTCCGCTCAGAATCATCTTGTTTTATGTGCTGGCACTGGCCTGCATTATTGCAGTGACTTCCTGGCAACAGGTTTCGCCCAACAAGAGCCCCTTCGTCGAGCTGTTTCTGGTTGCGGGGTTCCCCGCAGCAGCCGGTATTGTCAACTTTGTGGTGCTGACATCCGCCGCCTCATCGGCCAACAGTGGCGTATTTTCGTCCAGTCGGATGCTGTTCGGGCTGGCCAATCAGGACAACGCTCCGGGGATTTTCCGGCGTCTGTCGAGCAACAGCGTGCCTCTGCTGAGTTTGGCGTTCACCACCTTGTTGATGCTGCTGGGCGTGTTGTTGCTGTTCATCGTTCCAGAAGTCATGACCGCCTTCACCATCGTCTCTACCGTGTCAGCAATTCTGGTGATTTTCACTTGGTCGACGATCCTCGCGTCGTACATTGCCTATCGCAACACTCGCCCTGACCTGCATGCAAAATCGACCTACAAGATGCCTGGCGGCGCGCCGATGGCCTGGTTCTCTTTGGCGTTTCTGGGCTTTGTTCTTTGTCTGCTGGCATTGAGACCAGACACCCGAATTGCCTTGATGGTCATGCCGGGGTGGTTCCTATGGTTGGCAATTGCTTACCAGTTGACCTGTTCCAGAAAACCCAAGCGCGTTGACAGTTCGGCAAATCAATACAAACGCGAAGGCTTGGTTTAAGGGCTATGGCTTACCGCCCTCGTACCTCCTGGCGCGGAACTCCAAGGAGTACGAGGGAAATCTTGTTGAGGTTCAGCGACCAAGCAATCTTTTCAGCACCAGTAGAGCAACAGCTCCGATTGCCAGTGCAGCAACCGGTTTCTCTTTGACGAATGTAGAAACGCTGTCCAGTGCGTCGCCATAGGTTTGCGTCAGTTGACCCGCAGCTTGGCGTCCAGCGCCTTCGGCTTCCAACTTCGAATCGCCAAAAAGCTTCCCGACTGCGCTCTGCGCTTTGCCAGCAACCTTTTCTACAACGCCTTCTACCTGTTCGCTCTTCATGATTAACCAAACCTTCGTGTGTGATTGGGTAACCCAGGAAAACCCCGGGCTTGAGGCAACGTGCAAAGCGTTAGGTGGACAGGCTTAGTGATTAGTTCAAAGTTGATGAAGCTCACTTGGTCCAGATCAACCGATAAGTCTTCTTCCCTGTAGCGGCATCGTGATAGGGATTTTCGCCCGGGACCTCTCGCGTGCGCACGCACGGGCGTCCCTCGCAGTCAATAATGGCAGCGTCACCACCCTGGCGTTTCAACGCTTCTATGTTTTGCTCAAGCACCGCTAACTCTCGTTGCCTTTGCGCAATCTCATCGGTGCTGGGGACCGCAAAGAAAAACAGCAACGCCAGAGGCAATACCACACCTAGATGAATGGCGAAGATGCTGAGGCAGAATCGACGCTTAAGGCTGTCACTGGCGGCCTGGTACTTTTGCGCCGCATCAAGCGCCGCGGCATCGGCCTGTCTGAACCTGCCAACCAACTGCTCGGCCGCCTTTGAAGCCACTGAATCTGCGATCTGCGCCGCTGAAGCGCCCAGTATCGTCGGAATCTGTTGCAAGCTCTGCTCAACACGTTTTTCCAGATAGCCAAGACGCGCAATCGCCTGCTCAGCGGCTTTTCTGTCATTTTCCGCTGCGCTCATGATGCCCTTGGCAGCGACGGCCATGGCCCGCAGGCTGAGGTCATTCTCGTTCACGTGTTCGTCCATGGGGCATTACCTTCCATATTAGGGGCCGTCGCGGTGTTTGGGACGCTTCATGCTTCGCTCCAATGCAGGCACAGATCGCTCCAGCTGCGGACCGCTCATTTCCAGCTCCAGCCATTGCCTGTGCGGCATACTCAAATCACAGACGTCTCGCAGCTGAACAAAATGCATTGCTCCACCTGCGCCCATGACCAGAAGCACACCACCTGCGCCCACCGGGTCGTCAGCTTGAATATTGCGTAAAAATCGCAGGTATATCTGTGAACGCTCGCGCATCATCGGGTCCAGGCCGCGAACAGCTTCGCGCGCGGTTTGCTCCACGAGTCGTTCAAGGCTTCCCGCGGACAACGCCAAGTGTTCGTCGTCGAAGGCGTCGAGATATGGAACGGCTCGCGAAACCAGAGGCGTGTCGGTGTCATTGGCGCCCACCTCCACATACCAGTGCAGGCTTCTGGACGTTTCGACCAATACCTGATTCTCACCTGTCAGGGCGGCCATGAGTAAACGATGTCGTAGTCGCTCTTTTTTCAGGCTGGCGCCCTTCATCTTGAATTCGATCAAGCGCACGACACCTGGAAAGCTCAGCAGTACGTCAGCCAGCTCTTTGTCTGCAGGCGTCTGCTGTAGCAGGTTGACCACGCTTGGGATCGAGGTGTTTGCGTCTAGACATGACCGCACGGCGAATCCGAGACCGTACAGGAAGTTTCCTATCACGACGTTTTCATAGAGTTTCTTCGTTCGGTGACGTTTGTTCTGATGACCAACATCATCCTGATCTTGCTGGTTCAACGGCACTCCGTTACTCCTGATGCGTGGAATGAAGGACCTTATATATCTGCAAAACCACCCGCCTCATCGCCTCTTCAATCGTCCCTTCATTGCGACACATCACCCACCCCTGCCCCACAGCCGCCCGCTCAAACGCCTCGGTACACACAACTTGCTCCTCCAGCTTATACATCACCGTACTGCTCAGCCCGCGCCGTCGTGTTGCCGCCCGCGCCCAGGATATTTGCGCCGTGGTGACAACCCCCACATGCAGATCCGGCACTTGCACCTGCCGATTAATGTTCAGCTCAAGAATGTCTGCAAAGGGTATCAACCGACGAAACGCGGCATCAGACGGGTACCAGCGATCCATCAGGATGATGCTGTCAGGTGGCTGCGCGGCCAGTATGTGTCGGGTAATCCAGCTGCGGCTGTCAGCAAAGCGCTCACACACCTCAAGTTCCAGATCCCGGCTGGGGTCTCTGGCGAATTTGTTAACCAGCGCCATCGTTTGCGCTCGATAGGGATCGCTTTTGCGCTCGCACAGTCGGACAACTTTTTTGTTGTCGGCCCTCAGCGCTGTCGTAACGGCCTCCAACAGCGTGGTTTTGCCGGTGCCCTTGGGCCCATCCAACGAAATAAACAGCGCCCGCGTCATACGAGCGCTGCGTTATCGTTCAGGTTGTGCAGTTCCATGGGGCCTCGGGGTCTGTGCGGTTGGGCGAGTTGGCCTCCATTATGGGCAACCCTATTGCCCAATGCGAGGCTGTACTGGCTGACGCGCCCTCCCCGCATCGACGGTCAGTCATTCAGCATCTGGCTTTGCGGCACACCGGTCTCGTACCTCAACGCCCACGGCGCAATCAACCGCTGCGGGCTTTGGCAGGTTTTGCGCTTGAGCACGAAGTTGCTGCACTTCCCGGCAAACTGCTGGCGGTTGTCCACCATGTCCAGTCGCATCTGTGTCAGCTCCTGCTCGCGACAGCGTTCAACTTGCTGAGTCTCCAGCGTGGCTTTGCGCGTGCGTGCGTGAAGGTACTTGTCATCGGTCAACGCACGGTCAGCCTCTTGCAAAAGCCACAGGCCGAATGCCTGCAGACAGCGGGGGCCAATGGCCTGAACCATGCCGTACTGCTGGGCCTGAATGGCGCTGATGGGCAGGCATTCTTCAGTGAGCTTGTGCGCGATTTCACTGCCCACGGCCCGTGGCAGGCTGTAGGTCCAGTATTCAGAGCCGTAGAGCCCCATGGTCTTGTAGTGCGGGTTGAGCACCACTCCTTCGCGGGCCAATACAATGTCGGCGGCCAGCGCCAGCATCACGCCGCCTGCGCCTGCGCTGCCAGTCAGGCCGCTGATCACCAGTTGCCGGGCGGTGAGCAGCTCCAGGCATACATCGTCGATGGCTTGAATATTGGCCCAGGCTTCCAGCCCCGGCACGTCGGCGGCCTGGATGACGTTGAGGTGAACACCATTGGAAAAGCTGCCGCGCCCGCCCTTGATCAGCAACACTTGGGTATCTCGCGCCTTGGCCCAGCGCAATGCAGCTACCAGCCGCTGGCATTGTTCAGTGCTCATGGCGCCGTTGTAGAACTCGAACGTCAGTTCGCCGATGTGGCCGAACTCTTGGTAGCGGATCGGTTGATAGGCCTGTGCGTTGAACGCCTGGCAGGCGATTGAACTGTCCAGCACCGGCACGCCGGCCAACTGCTCAGCCAGAACGTGACGTGCCGGCAGCTTGAAAGTCTCTGGGCCTTTGGGTTTGAGCGAGCCGATCCACAGGCTGTGATCCCCAGCCGCTACCAGCACGGCATCGTCCTGCACCGCGAGGATTTCGCCCGGGGTGCCCTGGCGGGCGTCCAAGTGCGCGTCATACACGTAATATTGCCCGCCCAGCAGGCTCGCCAACACGCCGGGCTGGCCATCGGCAGCGTCGATGCTGCGCTTGATAAAGCCTGCGCAATCGAACCAACTGAAGGTGCGGTCAGCCTGGGTCATGTTCGGCTGCAAGCGCCCGATGACGCTGGGTTGGGTGTAATCGAGCGGTGTCGGGACGAAGCCGTTGGCGAATTTCGCCACCACGTCACGAATGCAAACCATCGCGGCGTCGCTCACCAGGCCGTTGTACAGCTCGGATTTACGCACCTGGGCGGGCATGTCGAACTCACAGGTCGACCAGATTGGCCCTGCGTCCATTTCCTCCACCGCTTGCAAGGCGGTGACGCCCCAGCGGCTGGCCTGCTGGGTGATCGCCCAATCCAGCGCACTGGCGCCACGGTCGCCGACGATGCCCGGATGGATGATCACCACCGGGCGCTGGGGATGGCTCCACAATTGATGCGGCACACGGTCCTTCAGAAACGGGCAGATCACCAGGTCGGCGCCGGACGCCTCGACCTGCTGGCACACGGTGGCTTGATCGGTGAACACCACAACGCTGGGGTCGTGGCCCGCCTGGCGCAAATCCAGCCAGGCCCGTTGGGTTAAACCGTTGAATGCCGATGATAACAACAGGATCTTCAGTGATCGCATGGCTGACTCTTCCTTGAGAATGTGCGACCAGAGCTGCTCGTTGAGCCGTCCCTGGCCATCGATAAGCGCCCAAGGTTATAGAGCGGGCCAGCCTTCCCACCTGATCGAGATCAATAGATGAAAGCGGCCTATTTTTTCTGAATCACCACGCCGCCAACTCATCAAACGAACATGCCCTGCTCGGGTCCGCCTTGTTAACCGTAACGGAGCCACGTTCATGTTCGAGAAACCGCATTACCTCATCAGTTTCATCCTCGACAACCAGCCGCAAAGCCGCACACTTGAACACGATGCAGACACGCTGGACCCGCAATGGGCCGAGTCCCTGCTCAGGCAGCGCTTTGCAGAGCTCAAGGACGCGAAATTGAGCGACGTCCAGGTGCAAAAACGCAACAAGCCCGCGGATGAAGGCCATGACATTCCAGGGCATTACCAGCAGCCCTGATTTATGAAAACGGGGGCTGCATCGTGGTTCTACGGTCGTGCAGTTGACAGCCCCCGCCAAAACTCAACAACCTGCACCTCTCATCGCCCTGCCCTGAGGCTGCCCTTGGACTATTTCACCGCCCTCACCGCCTTCATCGAAGCCGCCGAAGGCAACAACTTCTCCCGCGCCGCTGAGCGCCTGGGGATCAAGGCCTCAACGGTTTCACGCTACGTGAAGGACCTTGAGCAAGACCTGGGCATCGCGCTGTTCAACCGCTCTACACGCACGCTGCACCTGACCGAAGGCGGCCAGACCTTCCTGGTACACGCACGCAGGGTGCTGGATGAGCTGGAACACGCCAAGGCCGCCACATCTGCGCTGAACCAGCATCCTCGCGGCGTGTTGAAACTCAACCTGCCACCGGCGTTTGCTCGCCACCACATCCTGCCGGCGTTGCATGACTTTCTGGTGCGCTACCCGCAAATCAGCGTGGAACTGGTGCTGGATAACAGCCAGGTCAATTTGATTCATGCCGGCGTCGATTTAGCCATCCGCATTGGCGAGCTGGCCGATTCGACGCTTAAGGCACGCAAGCTCAGCGACGGCCATTACCGCTTGGTGGTCAGCCCGACGTTTGGCATGCAGCACCCTCCTCCGTCCACGCCCACGGACTTGGCCGGTGTGCCCGCGGTGTTAGGCACGGTTACCACCGGCAATATCAGTTTTGTATCCGCCGGCCGTGCGCTCCCGCTGCAGCATGACGGCGCGATTCGAATCAACGACCTGGACGCGCAACTGATCGCCGTGCGCCAAGGCTTGGGCTTTGCGCTGTTGCCCGACTGGCTCGTGGCGCGAAGTATCGAGGCCGGCGACTTGGTAGTCTGGCTACCGGAATGGCATATCCAGGGCGTGGAGCGGGCGTTTGCGGTGTGGTTTGTCTACCCGCCCAAGCGCATTGTGTCGTCCAAGGTCCGGTGTTTTATCGACTTTATTGTCGAGCGACTGGGCGAAACACCGGACTGGACGTGACTCAACTGAAGCGAATATCCAACGCGCGCAAGTAGGTTTGCAGCCCCGCATCCTGAATCGGGATCAGGAACGCCTCGCTATCGGACTCATTGAAGTGCGCGTGCCAATAACCCGGTGGCGTGACAAACGCCAGGCCGGGCAACCAGTCGACCCGCTGCGGGTGACGGATTTGCCCATCCGCGTCCAGCTCGGTGCCCACCAGGGAATAACAACCCTTGGGGCAATCAATAATGAAGTCCAGTGCAATCGACTGATGCCGATGGGGTTTCTGTATTGATCCCGCCGGCAGAATCCCATACATGGCCCACAGCACGTGGGTCACCGTGCGCGTCTGCGGGAAATGGCGGTTGCCCAGCAGGATGCTGATGCGGCTGCGGTCCTGCGCCCTGGGGTCATCGGCCGCTTCGCGCAACTTGGCGTTGGCCAGTGCCGCTGGGTACAGGGTCGGCGCAAAGCGATCGGCGCTGGGTGTCACCCCCAGGTAACGCAGCAACGGCTCATCGTGCACATAGTAAAGGCGCGCATCCTCGCGGGCACTGAAGTGCGCCTGCTGTAACCCAGGCAGGGCGATAAAGCAGCCCTTGGACCATTGAATCTCATACTCGCCCTGAACCACGCTGCCCTCCCCGGCAATCACGTAGAACACCTGTGAGGTGGCGCTGGGTTGCAGGGATAACGTGTCGCCACGGTTAAGGCGCATGAAGTTCGCGCACAGTCCGGGGCCTGTCGCAGGGCCTTCGCAGCCCAAGGCCTCGCTGAGGTCCAGCGGTACCACGCGCGAGGGGCCACGGTCATACAGCGAGGCGGGAAAGCTGTGGTAGGGAATGCGGGAAATCAGATTGGCGCTGATGGGGTTTGCCGCCTTGCTGTACTCGAAGTACTCGGCGTCGACTTGGTTGATATCCGTCAGTGCGGGGTCGAATTCACGGTTCATCAGGCTCACCTCAGTCTTGGGCTGGATCGCGCAGCGCGGTTGAACGCGCTGCACGGGGTGAGTGGACTATAGGCATTGCGCGCTGGCGGATGAATGCCTGTGACGGCACAGCAGTTATGCAAAACGGGGCAGTTAACGCAACTGGAACCAGGTGGTTTTCAGCTGCGTGTACTTATCAAACGAATGCAGCGACAAATCGCGCCCGAACCCCGACTGTTTGCCGCCGCCGAAAGGCACGGTCACGTCCAGGGCATCCATGGTGTTGACCGACACGGTACCGGCATTCAGGGCACGCGCCACGCGGTGCGCACGGTTCAGGTCATCACTCCACACCGATGCCGCCAGGCCATAAAGGCTGTCATTGGCTTGCTGTATGGCCTGTTCTTCGGTATCGAAGGCGCTCACCGCCAGCACGGGGCCAAACACCTCTTCGCGGGAAAGGCTCATGTCAGCGGTGACGTTGGCGAATATCGTCGGCTGGATGAAGTTCGAACAACCCTCGATGCTCACCTGTTGGCCACCGGTCAACAGCGTGGCACCGTCTGCATGCGCCTGGCCGATGGCTTGCATGATGCGTGCGGTTTGCCCACTGTCGACGATTGCACCGGCGGCGCTGGCGGGGTTGAGTGGGTTGCCGGGCATCCAGGCACGGGATTTGTCGATCAGGCGCTCGATGAATTCGTCGTGAATGCAGCGTTGCACGTAGAGGCGCGAGTTGGCCGAGCACACTTCGCCTTGGTTGAAGAAAATCCCAAAGGCCGCCTTCTCTGCCGCCAGGTCCAGGTCCTGACAGTCTGCAAACACCAGGTTCGGGCTCTTGCCACCACACTCCAGCCACACCTGTTTGAGGTTGGACTGCGCGGAGTACTGCATGAAGTACTTGCCCACTTGGGTCGAACCGGTAAACACCAGGCAATCGACATCCGGGTGCAACCCCAGGGCCTTGCCGGCGCCCTCGCCCAAGCCTGGCACTACGTTCAACACCCCCTCGGGCATGCCCGCCTCCAGCGCCAGTTGGGCCAGGCGCAGGGCGGAGAATGGCGATTGTTCGGCGGGCTTGAGCACCACGCTATTGCCTGCCGCCAAGGCGGGCGCCAGTTTCCAGGCGGCCATGTCCAGCGGGAAATTCCACGGCACTACGGCGGCAATCACGCCCAGGGGTTCGCGGGTAATGGTTGCCAACGCATTGGCGGCAGTCGGGGCGACTTGATCGTAGCGTTTGTCCAGGGCTTCGCCGTACCAGGCGAAAACATGGGCGGCACCGGGCACGTCGACGTTATAGGCGTCCATCACCGGCTTGCCCATGTTCAGGGAATCGAGCAGCGCCAGTTCTTCGCGGTGGGCCATCAACAGCTCGCAGAGCTTGAGCAGAATTTTCTTGCGCTCGCCCGCAGGCATGCGCCGCCACGGGCCGTTGTTAAAGGCGCGGCGTGCAGAGCGCACTGCCAGGTCTACTTCAACCTCACCGCAGGCGGCGACACGTGCAAGGCGCTGGTTGGTCGCCGGGTTGATGGCGTCAAAGGTCGCCCCGGACAGTGCGGCCACGGCCTGGCCGTCGATCAAGGCGGTGTTGATGAAGGTTTGACGGGCAGCGCGTTGCTGCCAGTAGCTGAGGTCCAACATGTTGTACTCCTGAAGGGGTTGACACCGGTAGGAGCGAGCTCGCTCGCGAAAAACTCACAGGCACCGCGCTTTTCCAGGAAGCCCGCGTGATCGTTCACGTTTTTCGCGAGCAAGCTCGCTCCTACGGTGGGAAGGGGTGGATATGTCGCTTATTCGGCTATGTGCAATTGCGGCATCCCCACCCGGAACCCTCGGGTGAGGCAGAGCAACCACAGCAGCCCCAGGCCCATCCAGCACAGGCCGATGGTGAAGGACATGCCCGACAGGCTCGTCCACAACCACAGCGTGCTGAAAAACCCCAGGCCCGGCAGTGCGGCGTACAGCAGATAATTGCGCGTGCCGCGCAGTTTCTGGTCGCCCAGGTAATGCTTGATCACGGCCAGGTTCACCGCCGAAAACGCGAACAGCGCGCCAAAGCTGATCATGTTGGCCACGGTGTCCAGGCTGATAAACAGGGCAATCAGCGAAAACAGGCTGACCAGCATGATCGCGTTGGCCGGCACGCGTTTTTTTGTCACCAGCTTGCCGAATACCCTGGGCAATGCGCCGTCGCGGCCCATGGCGAACAGCACGCGGGACACGCTGGCCTGGGAGACCATCGCAGAAGCAAAACAACCCGCCACATAGGTGGCGGTAAACGCACTCACCAGCAGCTCGCCGCCGACCCGGCGCATCACATCCACCGAAGCCGAGTCGGGATCGGCAAAACTATTCCATTGCGGGAAGACCATCTGGGCGCAATACGACACCACCAAAAACAACAGCCCGCCGATCAGCGACACCGCCATGATCGCCTGGGGAATGGTGCGACGCGGGTCCGGCGTTTCCTCGGCCATGGTCGACACCGCATCAAAACCCAGGAACGACAAGCACAGCACCGCCGCCCCGGTCATGATCAGCGGCACACTGAAACCTTCGTGGTGAAACGGCTTGAGCAGCGACACCGGCTCGGCCTGCCCGCTGAGGTTGTGGATCGACAACGCCACGAACACCACGATGAACACCAGTTGGGCCACGATCAGCACCCAATTGACCCGGGTAATCGACTCGATGCCCACCAGATTGAGCGCCGTCACCAGGGCAATGGAGCCCAGCACCCACACGGCGGTGGGCACGGCAGGAAAGTATTCGGACAGATAGATGCCGATCAGCAAATAGCTGAGCAGCGGCAGGAAGATGTAGTCCAGTAGCAAGGTCCAGCCGGCGATAAAACCGAAAGAGGCGCCAAACGCCTTGCGTGTGTAGGTGTAGACCGAGCCCGAATAAGGGTGCGCCTTGACCATGCACCCATAGCTGTAGGCCGTCAGCAGCATGGCCGCCAGGGTCAACAGGTAGGCGGTGGCCAGGTGGCCCTTGGTCATCTGGGTCACCAGGCCGTAGGTGGTGAACACCGCCAGCGGCACCATATACGCCAGGCCGAACAGCACCAACCCGACGAGGCCCAGGGGTTGTCGGAAACGGCGTGAAGAGCAAGTGTGGTGGGCGGGAGTATCGGCTACGTTTGTTATTGTATTCATTGCTGACTCCTGGGAAGTGAAATGCAGGGCGCCGCGGCGTTCGATCAAATCGACACCCTTGATGAGTCATCCATTGGGAGCGGTGGGCGGTCCGCTATCCGGCGCCCACCTTGTTCAACCGAGCGGCATGCAGGCGCTCAGCCCTTCACAGCTTTCCCGCAATCCGTGCGGTACGGTCTACTGCAATGCGGGTCTTGTCGACCAGCTCATCGAGCTCCGCTCGGCTGGCCACCAGGGCCGGGGCCATGATCATGCGGCCCAGAGTCGAGCGAATGATCACGCCTGCTTCAAAGCCAAAGGTGCGGCACTGCCAGGCCAGGTCGTTTTCATTGGCAAAGCGTTTGCGCGTGTCCTTGTCCTCGGCAAACTGCAGGGCGGCGAGCAGGCCGGTGCCCTGGATCTCGCCGATCAGCGGGTGGCTGCCAAAGACGTCGTGCAGGAGCTTGTGCAGATACGGCCCGGTGTCGTCCTTCACCTGGCGCACAATCCCTTCATCACGCAGCGCCTTGAGGTTGGCCAGCGCCACCGCCGCGGCAACCGGGTGCCCGGAATACGTCAGGCCATGGGCGAACACCCCGCCCCGCTCCACCAGGGCTTCGGCCATGCGTTTGCTCAATACCAAACCACCCATGGGCAGGTAGCCGGAAGTGAGGCCCTTGGCAATCGACAGTGTGTCGGGTTCGAAACCGAAATGCTGGTGGGCAAACCACTCACCGGTACGGCCGAAACCGCCAATCACTTCATCAGCGCACAGCAGCACATCGTATTGGCGACAGATACGCTGGATCTCTGGCCAGTAGCTTTGCGGCGGAAAAATCATGCCGCCGGCGCCCTGGAAAGGTTCAGCGATAAAACCGGCGACGTTTTGCGCGCCCAGTTCCAGGATCTTTTCTTCCAGTTGCAGAGCGCAGCGTCGCCCGAACTCGGCCGGGGTCAACTCACCGCCCTGGGCGTACCAATAGGGCTCGTCAATGTGCGCGACGTCCGGGATCAAGCCGCCCATTTCATGCATGAATTTCATGCCGCCCAGGGCAGACGCCGCCAGGGTGGAGCCGTGATAGCCGTTCCAGCGGCCGATCATGACTTTCTTCTGCGGCTGGCCGAGCACCTGCCAGTAGCGGCGCACGGTGCGGATCAGCACCTCGTTGGCTTCGGAACCGGAGTTGGTGTAGATCACATGGCTGTAGTGCCCTGGCAACAGGCTGAACAGCAGCTCGGACAGTTCGATCACCGCCGGATGGGTGGTGTGAAAAAACATGTTGTAGTACGCCAACTGATCCATCTGCGCAGCCGCCGCAGCGGTCAGGTCCTTGCGGCCATAACCCAGCTGCGTGCACCACAGGCCCGACATCCCGTCCAGATAACGCTTGCCCTCGCTGTCCCACAGGTACAGCCCCTCACCGCGGACCATCACCCGTGGGCCTTCGGCATTCAGTGCCTTTTGATCCACAAAGGCATGGATATGGTGGGCCGCGTCCGAGGCCTGGTAGTCCTGGGTCTGGCGTTGCGGTTCAAAGGGTAGGTTCATGGCTTTTTCTCTTGTTGTGGGTAGTCATGCAGCCGGTCAACGGCCTTTGCTCATGTAGCGTTCGAGGGGGTCTTTGCTCAGCCCGCCCTGGGCCTCGGCCAGCGAGTCGATAAACAGCGAAAACAGTTCCGATTGCGTGCCGATGTCGAGCTTGCTGTAGATGTGCTTGCGGTGGGACTTGATGGTGTCTTCAGAGACCCCGAGGCGTTCGGCCAGCGAGCGCGTGGAGTGGCCGCGCAGGATCAACTGGGTGATCCGGCATTCGCGCTCGGTGAGCAGCGACGAGCCGAAGTTGTTGAGCGCCGAGTGAATGCGCTGCTCCAACAGGCTTTCAAAACGCGCGCCTTGGTTATCCAAACCGACAAAGTGCTTGCCCAGCACCGCCAGTACCCAAGGCGCTATGCGCTTGAATTGCAAGGTGGTGGCCGCATCGAGCTTCTGCGTAAAGGCCAGCGACACTGCCAGGCTCAAGCCGTTGCTCGCTTGCAGGATGTAGTTGAGCTCATCCTCCAGGTGCGAATGGCGGTAAAACGACTGGTAGTACTCGCTGTGCTCAAAGTGATCGGGCGCTACGTCGGCGAGGTCGTAGCAGCCGGATGCCGCGCCCTCGACGCAGGCGCCGTAGAACGGGTCGAGCAAGTAAAAACCGGAGAGGTACTGGCGCACATTGCCCTGGGGTAGCCATGGCCCGTCCAGTTCGAACAATGCGCTGGGCATGCCGTCATGGGGGTACAGGTACAAGGTGGTGGCCTGAATGGGGTGGATACACCCCAGGGCTTCGAACAACGTGGCGGCAAACCCCGCGTGCCCGATGCTCTCGGTGACCCTGGCGATCTGTTCGAACCACTGGGCTGAAGACAGTCGATCATTTTCCACGTCGAAGACTCGCCGTCATAACGGTTGGGGTGCGACACCAGGTCACTGGCGCCGGGGACTGAAGTGATAGTCCCACACCCGCAAAGTCATCGAAATCACCCCTTAGGGTGAGGGGCGCGTTTGGCGGCCTCGCATCAAGCTATCGTGGCAATTCAACCCGGGCCACCAACCCCGCACCACGCCGATTGCTCAGGCTCAGTTCACCGCCCTGCTCGCGCACAATCGCCCGCGCCGCCGAGAGCCCAAGCCCCACACCGCCTGTGTTGCGGTTGCGTGAGGTCTCGAGACGAAAGAACGGGTCGAATACACGCTCCAGGTCCGCTTCAGGAATCCCCGGGCCCTCGTCGCTGACCTCGATGCATACCCTCTGGTCGTCAACACTCAGAGCAATGCTGGGGTTCCGGGCATATTTGGCGGCGTTTTCCAGCAGGTTGACCACCACCCGTTTAAGCCCCAGCGGCCGGCCGTGATAGACCAGATGGGGCGGCCCGCAAAAGTCGACCTCAAGCTGCTGGTCGCGATAGTCATCGATGATGGTTTGCAGCAGTTCAGACAGATCGAATGCCGTGCTGTGCTCCAGCACCGTATCGTCGCGAAAAAACGCCAGCGCGGCGTTGATCATCGACTGCATTTCTTCGACATCACGAATCAGCTTGTGTTGATGGTCCAGGTCTTCCATGAACTCGCAGCGCAGGCGAATCCGCGTCAAGGGCGCGCGCAAGTCATGGGAGATGGCTGCCAGCATCTGGGTGCGTTCGCCGATAAAATGCTGGATCTGCGCCTGCATGGCGTTGAAGGCGATAGTGGCCTGGCGTATTTCGTGGGGGCCTTCGATGTCGATGGGCGGTGCGCGCAGATCGCCACCGAAGCGTCTGGCGGCGCTGGCGAAACGCTGCAACGGCTGGGCCAATTGCCGGGTGGCGATCCAGGCGACCAGCAAGGTAGCGATCAACCCCAGGATGATGATGACGGCAATCCGCGTGGGTGCGCTCAGGCCCCAACTGCGTTCGGGCGGTATGAAAGACAACCAGCTACCGTCAAGTAACTCCACCAGCGCCACATAATGCGCGTCGGGGCTTCCTCGCGGCCAATCGTCCGGGCTGTACACCTCAATGGTGCGCCCTTTGCCAAACAGCGCCTGTATCCCAGGGACTTCGCCGGCTTGTAGCACGTTGCCGCCGCTGGGCAGGCCGAAATCCGCAGGGTCGGTATGCCATGCCACATGCAGGCGGGTATCGCTGGCCGCTGTCGCCAGCTGCGAGCGCAACGGCGCAGGCGCGGCCTCGATCACTTTCAGTGTCGCGGCCATCTGCTCCAGCAACCCCGTGCGGTCGATGGGCGGGCGCGCCCACACCCCGGCCACCTGCACGAACAAGGCGTTGAGGGCCAGCGAGGCGAGCATAGCAGCGAGGATGGTCAGGGCGATGCGCCGGTTCAGGGTGTCGCGGCGCAACAGGCGGCGGATCATGAGCGGGTCACCGGCGCGGTAAACAGATAGCCGCCATTGCGCACCGTGCGAATCAGGTCCGGGCGTTTGCAGTCGGGCTCGATCTTGCGCCGCAGCCGGCTGACCTGCACGTCGATGCTGCGGTCGAAGGCGTCGTGGCCCTGGCCGTGGGTCAGGTCGATCAATTGGTCTCGGGTGAGGATGCGCTGGGGGTGTTCGAGAAACACCACCAACAAATCGAACTCACCACCGGACAGCGGGATCATGACGCCCTCAGGCGAGCGCAGTTCGCGACAGGTGATATCCAGATGCCAACCGGCAAAGGCAATCACCGGGCGTGAACGCTCGTCGACCGCACTGACTGCCTGCCCCGCACGCCGTTGCACGGCGCGCAGGCGAGCCAGCAATTCGCGCGGGGCGAAGGGTTTGGTCAGGTAGTCGTCGGCGCCCAGTTCCAGGCCAACAATGCGGTCGCTCAACTCGCCCATGGCCGTGAGCATGATGATAGGAATGCCGAACTGCCCCCGTACCTTCTGGCAGAGGCTGAGGCCGCCTTCGCCGGGCAACATGAGGTCGAGGATGATCGTGTCCGGCCGCTGCTTTGCGATGGCCGCCCACATGGCCTCGCCCTCGGCGGCCACGTCGACTTCATAGGCGTGCTGGACGAAAAACTTCTTCAGCAATGCCAGCACTTCCATGTCGTCATCGACGATCAGCAGTCTGCTCACGTTCACAGGTTCCCAAGCCAAAAAAAGAAAGACATCTAAAACCATTCCGGTGTCGGGGTCATTTATTTCAATCGAGCAACATTCCTTCGCCACGGACACAACCCGGACATCTTTGGGCAAAACCTGTCCGGCATTCTGCACGCCTTGCATTCAAGGAGACGCCTATGAAAGTTTCGAGCAGCAGGTACACCGAGCAGGCCGCGGGCGACGTACGGCCATTGGTACTGAGCCAGCGCACCTCGTCCCCCGCTCAGGATAGCCCGATGTTGTTTCAGGAGTCGTGCCTGGGGCTGAACGCAGATCTGGACCGTATCGTGCTGCGTCGCTACTTCGAACACTACAGCCCGGATGCCGGGCGCTGGGTCGAGTACGCCCATTCCATTCCCGTCGCCGAGCTTGTCCACTGGATCATGACCCATGGCCAGTTGCACATCGAGGCTTCCCACGACACCTTAAACGAACAGGCCACCCATTGATGACCCGCACGCATTCACTGTCGCTCTTGATAGCGGCCGCCCTGGGCCTTACTGCCTGCAGCAGCAAAACGGTGGAGCCCGAGCGATATACCGGGTTTCTTCACGATTACAGCCTGCTCCAAGCACAACAAAGCCCTTCGGGCGAGGCCATCCTGAGCTGGATCAGCCCGGCCTTGAAGCGCGGTCGCTACAAGCAGGTCTACCTGGCGCCCAGCCAGTTCTACCCGGCCGTTGCCCCCAGCGCTCGGATCCCCCAAAGCACCCTCTCCCACGTGACGGGCTACTACGACCTGGTACTGCGCTCGGAACTGGGCAAGGTCGTGTACCTGGCCGCAAAACCAGGGCCAGACACCCTGACGGTACGGCCCGCCATCACGCGCATTGCCACCAGCACCCAAGGGCTGAGGTTTTATGAATGGCTGCCGATCACCCTGGTCGCAGCAGGCGTGAGCACCGCCACCGGCATCCGCGACCAGGACAGTGAGATCGCCACGGAGTTGTCCCTGGAAGACGGTTCGACCGGCGATGTCGTGGCCGCAATGGTACGCAAAGGCACCGGCACGCCCCTGGACAACGACCGGCAAGTGGTGACCGTCGACAACGTCAAGGCGGTGCTCGACGGTTGGGCCCGCGACCTGGGCCAGACATACAGCGTCGTCACCCGTTAGCCTGCCCTGCTCAAACGTCATAATCACACGGGCATCTGCGTGGTAATCTCCCGGCACCACGAATAGACATTGATCGTCACTTGACGATGACCAAAGCCAGGAAAGACCATGCCCAAGATTTCTCACTCAGCGCTACGCCGTAATTTCCGTGACCTGCTGGCAACGCCGATCTGCGTTGAAACCGCCTCCGTATTCGACCCCATGTCTGCCCGCATCGCGGCCGACCTGGGGTTTGAAGTGGGGATCCTGGGCGGTTCAGTCGCCTCCCTACAGGTGCTGGCGGCCCCCGATTTTGCGTTGATTACCCTGAGTGAGTTCGTCGAGCAGGCTACCCGTATCGGCCGTGTTGCGCAGTTGCCGTTCATTGCAGACGCCGACCACGGCTACGGCAACGCCCTGAACGTGATGCGCACCGTCGAGGAACTGGAACGCGCCGGCGTCGCGGCGCTGACCATCGAAGACACACTCTTGCCCGCGCAATTCGGGCGTAAATCCACAGACCTGATTTCCGTGGAAGAAGGCATCGGCAAGGTCAAAGCCGCCTTAGAGGCGCGTGTCGACCCAGAACTGTCGATCATTGCCCGCACCAATGCCGGTGTACTGCCTACTGCCGACGTGATTGCGCGTACCAAGGCCTATGAAAAGGCCGGCGCTGACGGCATCTGCATGGTCGGCGTCAAGGACTTCGACCACCTGGAGCAGATCGCGCAGAACCTCAGCGTTCCGCTGATGCTGGTAACCTACGGCAACCCGCAACTGCACGACAGCGAGCGCCTGGCCAGCCTGGGCGTACGCATTGTGGTGGCTGGGCATGGCGCCTACTTCGCCGCGATCAAGGCCACCTACGACAGCCTGCGTGCCCAGCGTCAGCTGACTCACAGCACTTCGAACCTCAGTGCGACAGAACTGACCCACACCTACACCTTGCCTGAGAGCTATGTGGCGTGGGCTGAAGAGTTCATGGATGTAAAAGAGTAATCAATCACTCACGGCTCAGCCGTTGGCGCATACCCGCGCTGGCGGCCGGGCCGGGCTGTACCTCGCACTGATCCATCGCCACCAACGCACCTTCAGCCGTCGCCATCACCGGCTGCACCGGTCGGCCCGTCTCGCGCTCCACCACCTCGACACTGATGCCCTCCTGGGCGTAATGCCGATTGCCCCACGCCACCAACGCCATCAGCACGATACGAAAGTCTTCGCCTCTGGCCGTCGGCACATATTCGTACCGTGGCGGTCGCTCGCTGTAGGCACGGCGCTCCAGCATCCCCGCATCTACCAAGCCATTAAGACGGCGCGTCAGCATGTTGGGGGCGATGCCCAGGCTGCGCGAGAACTCGTCGAAACGGCGCAGGCCGTGCAAGGCGTCGCGCATGATCAGCATGCTCCACCACTCCCCTACTCGTTCAAGGCTGCGGGCAATGGGGCATTCGGCACTGATGAGGGATTTGCGCTGCATAAGTATTCCTGTGTGCGAGTACAAACTTGTATGACGCCATGTTACTTTCATTATGATAGTAACGTCCATACGCTGTGTATCCTTCAAGCAACAGGAGTCGATTGAGCATGAGTAAACGTATCGTCGTGACAGGCATGGGCGCGCTGACGCCGCTGGGGTCGAGCGTGGAATCCACTTGGCAGCGCTTGCTGGGCGGGCAGTCGGGCATCCGCCGTCTGCCGCAAGAATTGATCGGTGATCTGGCGGTCAGCATCGGCGGCCAGGTGCAAAGCGTGCTGCAAGACCCCGAAGCCGGGTTTGATCCTGATCGACTGATGGCGGCCAAGGAACAGCGCAAGATGGACCGCTTTATCCTGTTCGCCCTGGCGGCGGCAGATGAAGCTCTGAAACAGGCCAAGTGGGCCCCCAAAACGCTCGATGAGCAGGAACGCACGGCGACCATCATCGCTTCCGGTGTCGGTGGTTTCCCGGCCATTGCCGATGCGGTGCGCACCACCGACAGCAAGGGCCCTCGTCGTTTGTCGCCCTTCACCATTCCGTCGTTTCTGAGCAACATGGCTGCCGGGCATGTGTCGATCAACTATGGCTTGAAAGGCCCTCTGGGTGCGCCAGTCACCGCATGTGCCGCCGGGGTTCAGGCCATCGGCGACGCAGCGCGAATGATCCGCGCCGGCGAAGTCGACGTGGCGGTGTGCGGCGGTGCCGAAGCGGCGATTCATCGCGTCAGCCTGGCCGGCTTCGCCGCGGCGCGAGCGTTGTCCAGCGATTTCAATGACAGCCCGGAGCGTGCTTCGCGGCCCTTCGATCAGGCGCGCGACGGCTTTGTGATGGGCGAAGGCGCTGGCATTCTGGTGATTGAAGAACTGGAGCATGCCCTGGCACGGGGCGCACAACCGATTGCTGAACTGGTGGGGTATGGCACCAGCGCAGACGCCTATCACATGACCGCAGGGCCTGAAGATGGTGATGGTGCGCGCCGGGCAATGACTCAAGCGTTGCGCCAGGCGGGCATCGAGGCGTCGCAGGTGCAGTACCTGAATGCCCACGCAACCTCCACACCTGTGGGCGACAAAGGCGAGCTGGCGGCGATCAAGACGGTATTTGGTACCGGCGGCAGCCCGGCGATCAGTTCGACGAAATCCGCCACCGGCCACTTGCTCGGTGCTGCGGGGGGCATCGAAGCGGTCTTCACCGTGCTTGCCCTGCGTGACCAGGTCGCGCCAATAACACTCAACCTGGAAAACCCGGACGCCCTCGCCGACGGCCTGGACATGGTGCGTGGTGAGGCGCGGCCCATGGCGATTGAATATGCGCTGTCCAATGGCTTCGGCTTTGGCGGCGTGAACGCCAGCGTGCTGTTCCGACGCTGGAGATGAGCCAGGGTTTGCCCCAGGGGTGAATTTCACCGACCATGGCGCCTTTCTGTTCCTGCCAACACGAGGTGCCCATGGCCAACCACGACCTGTCCTATACCCCTGATCCGGACGCCGATTCCATCTCCTCTGACGTGATCGGCTTCAACGGCATCCTGGTCTCCACGCAGATTCCTACCCACGCCGATGGCAGCCTGGAGCTGGGCGATATCACCCAGCAAAGCGAGTGCACCCTGCAAGCGCTGAAAGTCGCGCTGGAAAAAGCCGGCAGCTCCATGGACCGGGTTATGCACTTGACTATTTACCTCACCGACATGGCCGACCGTGCCGCGTTCAACGAGGTCTACAAGCGTTTTTTCGCCAAGCCCTGGCCAGTGCGGGCAGCAGTGGGCGTTGCCGCCTTGGCGGTGGAAGGCATGCGCGTGGAAGTGACGGCGATGGCTGCCAAGGCTTGAATCTCTGGCGACGTTAGCGCCTAGCTGATCGGGAGGTCGAAGTCGGTCAGAAAGGTGGGAGCTGGCTTGCCTGCGATGGCGATGGAACATTCACCACCGCTATCGCAGCATAGGTATCTACACAACTTTGTAGCCTGTAGCAGCCGACGGTAACTACGATGCGAAGCGAGCCGCTTTTGATCTTGATCTGCTTTTGATCTTGATCTCAGGTGCCCCGTCAAACCACGCTGGCCGGAATTCGACAGGGATTTGGGGGGTAAACCGGCAGGGATGCCGGTTTAGCCGCCCCGCGCCATGGATGGCGCGTGGCGGCGGCCCCCCAAATCACTGGCGGATTACGGGCACACCGAGCCTAAGCGAGGTGCCGAGTGGTGGGGCAAGAGCGTTTTGCTTACTTTTGTCTGGGCCGGCATTCCGGCTTTTCAAAAGTGAGCCGCCGTCAGGGCGGAACCCTAAGTGGCCGTTACCTAAATAACGGATATACACCCGGTCCAACTGTATTGACCGTCAGGCCGCCTTCGCGAGCAAGCCCGCTCCCACAGTGGGATCGTGCGGTGTCAGCTAGATTGGCGTCGGCTGGCAAGCCAGCTTCCCACATTGGGCCTTCGTTGCGTTGAGCATTGCGTTCGCTTAACGGGCTTGCATTAGGCCGACAGCCCTGCGGTAGATGCCGCCCAGGCATTTCGCGGCTACAATGCGCGCCTCAACCGTGACAAGCCTGACTAAAAAAACTATGTCCTTGCCCAAGCATCACCTGGAATTGCTCAGCCCTGCCCGCGATGTCGCCATTGCGCGCGAGGCTATCCTGCACGGCGCCGACGCCGTTTATATCGGCGGGCCGAGCTTCGGCGCCCGCCATAATGCGTGTAACGACGTGAGCGATATCGCTCAACTGGTGGAGTTCGCCCGCCGTTACCACGCCCGCGTCTTCACCACCATCAACACCATCTTGCATGACAACGAGCTGGAGCCCGCACGCAAGCTGATCCATCAGCTTTACGATGCCGGTGTCGATGCGCTGATCGTGCAAGACCTGGGCGTGATGGAGCTGGATATTCCACCGATCGAGCTGCACGCCAGCACCCAGACCGACATCCGCACCCTGGGCCGTGCCAGGTTTCTCGACCAGGCTGGGTTCTCGCAGTTGGTATTGGCCCGCGAGTTGAACCTGCAAGAGATCCGCGCCATTGCCGACGAGACCGATGCGGCCATCGAGTTCTTTATCCACGGCGCCCTGTGCGTGGCGTTCTCCGGGCAGTGCAATATCTCCCACGCGCAAAATGGCCGCAGCGCCAACCGTGGCGACTGCTCCCAGGCCTGCCGCCTGCCCTACACCCTGAAAGATGACCAAGGCCGCGTTGTAGCCTTTGAAAAGCACCTGTTGTCGATGAAAGACAACAACCAGAGCGCCAACCTGCGTGCCCTGGTGGAAGCAGGTGTGCGTTCGTTCAAGATCGAAGGCCGCTACAAGGACATGGGCTATGTGAAGAACATCACCGCCTACTACCGCCAGCGCCTCGACGAGATCCTCGAAGACCGCCCAGACCTGGCCCGCGCTTCCAGCGGCCGTACCGCGCACTTCTTCTTGCCCGACCCGGAAAAAACCTTCCACCGTGGCAGCACCGATTATTTTGTCAGCGACCGCAAGATCGACATCGGCGCCTTTGACACCCCGACCTTCACCGGCCTGCCCGTGGGCACCGTGGAAAAAGCCGGCAAGCGCGACTTGCAGGTGGTCACCCATGAGCCGCTGTCCAACGGCGACGGTCTCAATGTGCTGATCAAGCGTGAAGTGGTGGGCTTTCGTGCCAACATCGCCGAGCCCAAGGGTGAGTTCGAAGAAGACGGTGAGAAGCGCTACCGCTACCGCGTCGAGCCCAACGAAATGCCGGCCGGCCTGCATCAACTGCGCCCGCATCACCCGCTCAATCGCAACCTGGACCACAACTGGCAACAGGCCCTGCTCAAGACCTCGGCCGAGCGCCGTATCGGCTTGTCATGGGCCGCGCGCCTGCGTGAAGAGCAGCTGCAAATCACCGCGACCAGCGAAGAAGGCATCAGCGCCAGCGTCACCCTGCCCGGCCCGTTTGGCGTGGCCAACAAGCCGGAACAGGCGCTGGACACCCTGCGCGACTTGCTCGGCCAGCTCGGCACCACCGAATACCATGCCACCCGCATCGAGCTGGATGCGCCGCAGGCGTTCTTCATCCCCAACTCGCAGCTCAAGGCCTTGCGCCGTGAAGTGATCGAAGCGCTGACTGCCGCACGCGTCGCCGCGCACCCCCGTGGCGGGCGCAAGGCTGAAACCTCGCCGCCGCCGGTGTACCCCGAGGCGCACCTGTCCTTCCTGGCCAACGTCTACAACCAGAAGGCCCGGGACTTCTACCACCGTCACGGTGTGAAGCTGATCGACGCGGCCTTCGAAGCCCACGAAGAAACCGGCGAAGTGCCGGTGATGATCACCAAGCACTGCCTGCGTTTCTCGTTCAACCTGTGCCCTAAACAGGCCAAGGGCGTGACCGGGGTGAAGACCAAGGTGGCGCCGATGCAATTGATCCACGGCGACGAAGTGCTGACCCTGAAGTTCGACTGCAAACCCTGCGAGATGCACGTGGTAGGCAAGATCAAGGGGCATATCCTCGGCCTGCCGCAGCCTGGCAGCGCCGTGGAGCATTTCAACCCGGAAAACCTTATCTACCAAGGCACGCACTAACCCTCACCTGTAGGAGCGAGCTTGCTCGCGAAAAACCTGAGAACGCCGCGTTTCAACCCGATGCGCTGCGTTATCGTTAACCTTCTTCGCGAGCAAGCTCGCTCCTACCGAGGTTGCGGGGCCACCACCAGCCCCGCTGCAACCCCGCCGCTGCCAGCAGAATCGCCGCCACGCCCAGCCATTGCAGCCACCCCAGGCGATGTCCGAACGCAATCCAATCCACAAAGATCGCCGCAATCGGGTAGATGAATGAGAGTGCGCCGGTAATGGCCGTTGGCAGTTTCTGGATCGCGCCATACAACAACACATACATCAAACCCGTGTGCACCACCCCCAAGGTCAGCAGCGCAGCCCAGGCATTTGTGGAGGCAGGCAAGCCATTCCAGGGCACCAGGGGCGCCAGTAATACCGCGCCAGTGGTCACCTGAATCAATGCCATCAAATGCGGCGGTACTTCCTTGAGGCGCTTGATGATCAGCGCTGCGATCGCATACAAAAATGCCGCGCCCAGGGCCAGCGCGATGCCTACCAGGTAATCACCGCCACCCGTTTGCTCGCCATGGGCGGTGACAATCGCCAACATGCCCAGGAACGCCACGCTCAACCACGCCAGTTTCTGCACGGTGATTTTTTCACCCAGAAACATCGCCGCCAGCATCACCAACATAAACGGCTGCACGTTGTACACCGCCGTGCTGATAGCGATGGAGGCACGGGAATAGGATTCGAACAGCAACAGCCAGTTGCCGACAATGGCCACGCCGCTGAGCACGGCCAGCCCCAGTTTTGCCCAACTGAGCAGGTCCAGGCGCAGGTAACCCAGCCAGGCGCACACCAGTAACAGTGTCAGCGCGCCGATCACGCAGCGCCAGAACACCACCTCGATCACCGACACGCCAGACACCAGCACAAACCAGCCAATGCTGCCCGAGATCAGCATGGCGGCGACCATTTCCCACGACCCGCGACGGATGGATGAGTCCATGATTGAAGCTCCTCAAGTGAGGCTCCAGTATGGCAATCTGTTCGCGACGGCTACAGCGTCTAAAAAAGGCAAAACCCCGAATTCACCTTTTCTTATTAGGCACAGACCATGATTGACACCATCGACCAGCAACTCATCGCCGCCTTGATGGACGACTCGCGGCTGTCCCTCAAGGCCCTGGCAGGCATCACCGGGCTGTCCTCGCCCAGCGTCAGCGAACGCCTGCGGCGCCTGGAAGAACGCGGCGTGCTGACCCACTACACCGTCGACATCGACCCCAAGCACTTCGGCTACCTGCTGCAAGCCATCGTGCGCATCCGCCCCCTGCCCGGCAAATTGCAGGAAGTGGAGCGCCAGATCCAGGCGATCCCCGAGTTCACCGAATGCGACAAGGTCACCGGCGAAGATTGCTTCATCGCCCGCCTGCATGTGCGCACCATGGACCAGTTGGACAGCCTGCTGGACCGGATCAATGGGTATGCCGAAACCAACACGGCGATCGTGAAGAAAACCCCGGTGAAACGGCGTTTGCCGCCGTTGGGGGATCGCTGAGGTTTGTGATTAGCGCCATGCCAAGGGAAGGTCATGGCGGCATGTGAACTCGGCCAGCTCTATCGCCGATCAATCTAAAAAACTGTCAGTTTTCACAGGTGCGTGTGCCTGTGGCAGTTGTTAATTTTAAATGCCTTCCGGTGATGCCTCGCAGTACAAGGCAGGCAACGCGCCGGTTCTGATGCTCATTAAAGATAAAAGGAAGATTTTCATGAGCTACATTCAAGTTGTTACAGATGATTCATTTGACGCGGATGTTCTCAAAGCAAACGGCCCAGTGCTGGTGTTCTTTTGGCATGAGTTAAGTCGGTCCTGTAAGTTGCTGGAACCTATTCTGGAAGGCTTAGCACTTGACTACGCGGGCAGGTTAACCGTTACCAAGCTGAATACGAACGAAAACACACAAACACCAAATAAATATGGCGTACGTGCCCTACCAACCGTATTTCTTTTCACGAAGGGGGAACATGACGCAACCAAGGTAGGCATTTTTTCAAAAAACGATCTGAGCGCCTTTCTCGATCGCTACTTGTGACCCTTTACGATCTTCCAGGCCAAACACAGTCAAGTGTGGGAGCGGGCTCGCTCGCGAATACAGGGTGTCAGTCACCGACTATGTTGACGGGTATACCGCATTCGCGAGCAAGCCCGCTCCCACAGATTGCCACTTCAGCCCGTTGATTGTTTGAACCCGCACTTGGCCACGGCCCTCCAACCTGAATGAACCACGGCCGGGTACACGCACAATGACGTTCATTTTATGGTTGGCCGTATTGGGCGCGGTGCTGCTCACCCTCGCCCTCACCTCCTCCTACCTGCGCTGGATGCCAGTCACCACCTCGGCGGTGTGCCTGTTGCTGGGTATCGCCATCGGCCCGTTGGGCGTGGACCTGCTGCACCTGGACATCAAGGGTTCGGCGCGTTGGATGGAGCACCTGACCGAAGTGGCGGTGCTGTTTTCGCTGTTCGTCAGCGGCCTGAAACTGCGCCTGCCACTCAAGCATCGCACCTGGCGCATCGCCTTCGGCCTGGCCGGCCCGGTCATGCTGCTGACCATCCTCGGCACCGGCCTGTTGCTGCATTACCTGCTGGATCTGTCGTGGGGCGTGTCTTTGCTGGTGGGCGCGATTTTGGCGCCGACCGACCCGGTGCTGGCGGGCCTGGTTCAGGTCAACAATGCCCAGGACTACGACGCGCTGCGTTTCGCCCTGTCGGGCGAAGCGGGGCTCAACGATGGCAGCGCCTTTCCGTTTGTGATCTTCGGCCTGCTGTTCATGCAACACGGCGGTTTCGATGGCGACTGGGTCGGCGGTTGGGTGCTGAAAAACCTGGTGTGGGCGGTGCCGGTCGGGCTTTTGATCGGCTACTGGATGGGCCGAGGTATCGGCCGTGTGACGTTGCGCCTGCGCCTGATCAATGCCGACAGCACCCTCTCGCCCAATGATTACCTGACACTGGCCTTGATCGCTCTCGCTTATGTGAGCGCCGAAGCCGTGGGCGGTTACGGCTTTCTGTCGGTATTCGCGGCGGGCCTGGGGTTGCGTCAGGCCGAGGTGAAGTCCACCGGTAACGCCCAGACACCCGCCGAGCACCTGGCGCAACCGGTGGTGGGCCACCTTGAAATCGAGCCCGAGCAAGCCTTGCATGGCGACGTCAGCCACCTGAAAGACACCCAGATCGCAGCAGGCGTGATGATGGGCGACATGCTGGCCTTCGGCAGCCTGGTGGAGCGGGCCATGGAGGTGTTCCTGGTGACGGTTTTGGGCATCGTGCTGGTCAGCCACTGGGAGTGGGCTGCGTTGGCGGTGGCGCCGCTGCTGTTCTGTGTGATCCGCCCTGCCAGCGTATTCGCAATGCCTTGGGGCAGCCTGCTGGACCGTCGGCAACGCGGCCTGGTCAGTTGGTTCGGCATTCGTGGGATCGGCAGCATTTACTACCTGTTTTATGCGCTCAACCATGGGCTGGTGGGCACCAGCAGTGCGGTGGCGGTCAACCTGACGCTGTCGGTTATCGCGTTGAGCATCCTGGTCCATGGCCTGAGCACTCAGCCGATGCTGGCGTGGTATGAGCGTCAGGCTGCGCAAAAAAATTGAATCCTGCACCTCGCCGTGGTTTCAAACAGTCAGGACCTACAGTGCGAGTCAGCTAATGAAAAAGATCGCCCAACGCTTGCTTGAAGAACGCCAACGCCTGGGATATTCGCAGCAATACCTGGCGCAGGCAGGCGGCGTGACCACACGCGAGCAACGCCAATATGAACTGGGCGAGGACCTGCCCCATGCCGACTACCTGGCAGCCTTGGCCGAGCATGGGGTGGATGTGGTGTATGTGATTACCGGCAAGCGCAGCACGGTGGTCAATATCAGCCGCGACCAGGCGCAGACGCTGATCGATAACCGCGTGGTGGGCCAGGAGGTATCGCTGGACGGCGAAGCCGAGGAAGACGTCTACTTCAAGCTCAGCAATCCCTCGGGTCCGCCGCCGGATCAGTCCTGATTTTCAGTGTTGCCGACGTCTGCCACTTCTTCATCCGGCTCGCTCAGCGGCACTTGAGCATCGTCCATCAGCGAACCCGGGTCTTCGTTGCCCGGGTCGTTGGGTTCTTCTTCCAGTTCTTTTGACATGTGCGTCTCCTCTAACCGCCTTGGGTATCGATATCGGCATCGGTTTCAGGCTTGTGCTCGCGCTCAGGCTTGAAGTCTGGACTGTAGTCGTTCTCCTTGGCCTTTGGGTCGCTCGCAGGCGTTGGGTCCTTGGGCGCATCGGCGGCGGTGCCAGGGGCGGGCTCGCCGCCGTCGATCGCAGGGTCGTTGCGATTGCTCGTCTGGGGATCGTTAGGTTGGGTCATGAGGCACCTCTTGGCAGGCCGGTGAAAAATCTGTACTGCATAGAGGTAAGGCGTCATGGCCACGGCTGAAGTTCCGTTCGCTTGCTCAGCGCAGTGGGTTGTCCACCTGGATATAAAACGCATAGATGCCCAACACCAGCCAGAACACCATGAACAGCCATGGCGCACGCATGGAAAACAACAACGACTTGCGATAGCCCTTGTGGCTCGACTCCACCTCGGAAAACAGCGGCGATTCATCGTAGGCCATGCCCATCACCGGCTCGCTGCGCAGCAATTCGCTTTGCTTGTAGTGCCAGTGGTCGATGATTTCATAGGCCGCACGGATACCTGGCCAGGCATTCAGCGAACTGAGAATGCCCAGCGAAACCAGGAAGATCGGCACCACCAGGGTGAATAATTTGCCCCATTCCGGGTTGAGGTTGCCCATGCCTGAGACAAAGGCAATCACCAGGAAGGATTGCGCCGTGAGGTAGGCGTCGGTGCGGTTGGCCAGGATGCTGGTTTCGTACTGGATCTCGCGCCGGTAAAAGTCGAGGCGGTCCTTGGGCGAGCCGAAGATCTTTGCGTTGTGTTCGCTGTGGTCGTTCAGGGCCGCTTCCGGAGTATGGGGTGAGATGATTCTGGACACGACGGTGCTCCACAAGGTGACGAAACTCCTTAGAAGAATCGGGGCCTGGTGAAGTTCAAGTAGGTTAGCGCACCAATTCAGGGCAACCACCGCCCTCTGTAGGAGCGAGCTTGCTCGCGAAAAACGTCAACGATGACGTGTGCTGCCTGAATAAACGCGGTGCCGGTGAGCTTTTCGCGAGCAAGCTCGCTCCTACAGAGGTTTATTGGCATTCCGGCACAGGCATTGCTTTATCCATTCACCATCCCGAAAACAGGAGCATGCGTTACCCCCCGACCCAGAGCCGCCCCCATAAGAAAGTAAGGACCAGGCCTGTTGGCACCTTCAGCCACGGGCTCATAAAAACATGCGTTTTTTTAAGCGGCAGTGCCACCCAAAGCCACACTGGGCACTGACAAGGTACTGGAATGGCTCGATCTTTCTTTGATGAAATGAATGACGCAAACGGCGTATGCCGTGCGCACTATCAGGACTTCTCTCGCTGGCTGGCCAATACGCCGCCCGAACTGCTGGCCCAGCGTCGCCGTGAAGCGGATTTGCTGTTCCATCGCGCCGGGATCACCTTCACCCTGTATGGCGACGAGCAAGACACCGAACGCCTGATTCCCTTCGACATCATTCCCCGCAGCATCCCCGCCAGTGAATGGAGCCTGATCGAGCGCGGCTGCATCCAGCGGGTCAATGCACTGAACATGTTCCTCGCCGACATCTACCACGACCAGCGCATTATCAAGGCCGGCATCATTCCCGCCGACCAGGTTCTCGGCAATGAAGGCTATCAGAAAGCGATGGTCGGTCTTGACCTGCACCGCGGCATCTATTCTCACATCTCCGGCGTGGACCTGGTACGCGACGGCGACGGTACCTACTACGTGCTGGAAGACAACCTGCGCACCCCCAGCGGCGTGAGTTACATGCTCGAAGACCGCAAGATGATGATGCGCCTGTTCCCGGAAGTGTTCGCCAAGCAGCGCATCGCGCCAGTGGATCATTACCCTAACCTGCTACTCAAAACCTTGAAGAGCTCCAGCCGCCTGGACAATCCCAACGTGGTCGTCCTGACCCCCGGACGCTTCAACAGCGCCTTCTTCGAACACGCGTTCCTTGCCCGGGAAATGGGCGTGGAGCTGGTGGAAGGCGCCGATCTGTTCGTGCAGGACCTCAAGGTGTTCATGCGCACCACCGACGGCCCCAAGGCCGTGGACGTTATCTACCGGCGCATTGACGACGCTTTCCTCGACCCCCTGGCGTTCAACCCCGAGTCGATGCTTGGCGTACCCGGTCTGGTGGCGGCTTACTGCGCCGGCAATGTGGTGCTGGCCAACGCCATCGGCACCGGCGTAGCTGACGACAAGTCGATCTACCCCTACGTACCGGCCATGATCCGCTTCTACCTGGACGAGGAACCGATCCTGCAGAACGTGCCGACCTTCCAATGCCGCAAGCCCGATGAACTCTCCCATGTGCTGGCCAACCTCGAGCAGTTGGTGGTCAAGGAAACCCAGGGCTCCGGCGGCTACGGCATGCTGGTGGGCCCGGCGTCGACGGCCGCCGAGATCGAAGACTTCCGCCAGCGCATCAAGGCCCGTCCCCACGCGTATATCGCCCAACCGACCCTGAGCCTGTCCACCTGCCCGACCTTTGTCGAAAACGGCATCGCACCCCGGCACATCGACCTGCGGCCCTTCGTGCTCTCGGGCAAGGAAACCCGCCTGGTGCCCGGAGGCTTGACCCGCGTGGCGCTGAAGGAAGGCTCGCTGGTCGTCAACTCGTCGCAAGGCGGTGGAACCAAGGACACCTGGGTGGTGGAGGGCTGAGTATGCTGAGTAGAACGGCTGCAGATCTGTATTGGATGTCGCGCTACCTGGAGCGCGCCGAGAACCTGGCACGCATGCTGGAAGTCAGTTATTCGCTGTCCTTGATGCCCCAGGCCGGGCGCAGCGATGGCTTGGACGAATTGGCGATGTCGTTGCTCAGCAGCGGCACCCTGGACAACTACCTGGAACGTCACCAGACCCTGGATGCCGAGCGCATGTTGCACTTCTTTGCCCTCGATGCAGAAAACCCCGCGAGCATTTACAACTGCCTGCGAGCCGCCCGAGGCAATGCCCATGCGGTACGCGGGCGCATCACCGCCGACATGTGGGAAAACCTCAACGCCACCTGGCTGGAAATGCGCAGCATCGCCGCCGGTGGCCTGGCGCGACACGGCATCAGCCACTTCTGTGACTGGGTCAAACAACGCTCGCACCTGTTTCGTGGCGCAACCTCGGGCACCATCATGCGCAATGACGCCTACCGTTTCATTCGCCTGGGCACCTTTGTCGAGCGCGCCGATAACACCCTGCGCCTGCTGGATGCACGCTATGAAATGTTCGGCGAAGAGTCCGAAGAAGTCAGCGACCTCTCGGCACGCGGTTATTACCAGTGGAGCGCCCTGCTGCGCGCGTTGTCGTCGTTCGAGGCGTATACCGAGCTGTATCCGAATGCCTTGAATGCACGCTCGGTATCCGAACTGTTGCTGTTGCGCAGTGATGTACCGCGCTCGCTGCATGCCTGCATTGAGGAGTTGAGCCATATCCTGGCCGACCTGCCCGGCAGTTATGGGCGCACGGCGCAACGCCTGGCGGCGGAGTTCGAGGCGCGGCTGCGGTACACGGGGATTGATGAGATTCTGGAAGATGGGCTGCACACTCGGCTGACAGAATTCATCGACACCGTGCGTGAGCTGGCACGGGAGATACAAAGCTCCTACCTGGAAGTGGTCTAACACACACCTGTAGGAGCGAGCTTGCTCGCGAAAACTCACCGGCGCCGCGTTTATTCAGAAAACCCGCGTTATCGTTGACGTTTTTCGCGAGCAAGCTCGCTCCTACAGGGGGTTGATCGCCCACCAACGTGGGAGCAACTGGCGCACCCGCGACTCGCCGAAGCGGTCGTCGATCAGCATCACCACCCCGCGATCCTGCTGGCTGCGGATCACCCTCCCCGCCGCCTGCACAACTTTCTGAATGCCGGGATACAGGTAGGTGTAGTCATACCCCGTGCCGAAGACCGCGCCCATGCGTGCCTTGATCTGTTCATTCACCGGGTTGAGCTGCGGCAAGCCCAGGGTGGCGATAAAGGCACCGATCAGGCGCGCACCGGGCAGGTCGATACCTTCCCCAAACGCGCCGCCCAGCACCGCAAAGCCAATGCCCTGGCTGTGGTGAGTGAACTGGTCCAAAAAGGCTTGGCGCTCGGCCTCGGCCATGCCCCGCGCCTGCAACCACAACGCAACCTGCGGGTGCCGTTCGGCCATTAACTGGGCCACCTGTTGCAGGTAATCGAAGCTTGAGAAAAACGCCAGGTAGTTACCCGGTTGCGCGGCGAATTGCCGGGCCAGCAGCTCCACAATGGGTTCCAGCGACGCCTGGCGATGCACAAACCGCGTAGAGATGCGGTCAACGAT
Source organism: Pseudomonas salmasensis (assembly GCF_014268375.2). Taxonomy (NCBI): domain Bacteria; kingdom Pseudomonadati; phylum Pseudomonadota; class Gammaproteobacteria; order Pseudomonadales; family Pseudomonadaceae; genus Pseudomonas; species Pseudomonas salmasensis. The sequence goes on along the minus strand of NZ_CP077083.1, from coordinate 416,094 downwards.
GCTGACCTGCAATTGCTCGGCCTTGAACGGTGACGCCACATCAACCCAGGCGGTATCCGCCGGCAGGCCCAGCAAGTCCGCGTAATAATGGCGCGGGCTCAGGGTCGCGGAAAACAGCACGCTGCTGCGTGCGGCGGTCAGCCTGGGCCGGATGAACTCGGCCGGCACCACATTGCGCAGGCACAGGGTCGAGCTGCTGCGCTTGGCGCTGAACTGGCGTTTAGTGATATCGAAGATAAAGTGCTCGTTGAACAGCTCGGCCACTTTGGCCCATTGCAGCGCGTCGAAGTAGAAGGCTTGCAGGTCGCCACTGAGGGCTTCGGGGTGGTCGTTGAAGTAGTCGCCCATGGCGCTGGTGCACAGGCTCAGGGCCTGGAGCAGTTTGTCTGGTTTGGCCGCGTACGCCTGATACGGCGCGAGTTGGTCCTTGTGCAACGCATTCCACTCGCGGTTCAGGCGCTGCAAGGGTTTCTTCAGGGTCTCGGGCGCGCTATCGCGCAAGGTCTTGAGGCTGTATTGATCCAGGCTGGCGCTGTACATCGAGCGTGCCCGTTCGACCAGGTTGTGCGCCTCGTCCACCAGCACCGCGACGCGCCATTGGTTGAGCTGGGCCAGGCCGAACAGCATGGCGCCAAAGTCAAAATAATAGTTGTAGTCGGCGACGATAAGGTCGCTCCAGCGCGCCATTTCCTGGCTCAGGTAGTACGGGCATACCTGATGGGCCAGCGCCACGTTACGCAGGCTGCGCTGGTCGAGCAGGCGCACCTGGGACGCGGCCTGGCGGGCGGCAGGCAGGCGGTCGTAAAAACCCTTGGCCAACGGGCAGGAATCACCGTGGCAGGCTTTGTCCAGGTGTTCGCACGCCTTGTCCCGAGCCACCAGTTCAAGCACGCGCAGTGACAGCTCGGGGCTGCTGTCGTACAGCACTTGGGCGGCATCCAGGGCCAGCTTGCGCCCGGGCGTCTTGGCGGTGAGGAAGAACAGCTTGTCCAGTTGCTGCGGCGCCAGGGCCTTAAGCAGCGGGAAAATAGTGCCGATGGTCTTGCCAATGCCAGTGGGCGCCTGAGCCATCAGGCACCGGCCCGTAGTCACCGCTTTGTAGACCGACTCGGCCAGGTCGCGCTGCCCGGTACGGAAGTCGGCATGGGGAAACGCCAGGCTCTGCGCAGCGGCGTTGCGTGCGTCGCGATGCTGCATCTCTTGCCGGGCCCAGTCCAGGAACAGCGCGCATTGCTGATTGAAGAACTGCTCAAGGCCTGGCGCATCGAATCGCTGGTTCAGCACGGTTTCGCCTTCGCCGACGATATCGAAGTACACCAGCGCCAGGTCGATATGATCGAGCCCGAGCTTCTGGCACATCAGCCAGCCATACACCTTGACCTGGGCCCAGTGCAGTTGCCGGTGGTTGGCGGGCTGAGCAGCGAGATCGCCACGGTAGGTTTTGACTTCTTCCAGGCGATTGGCGTCCGGGTCGTAGCCGTCAGCCCTGCCCCGCACCTTGAGCTGGTGGTAGTCGCCCTCCAGGGCAACCTCATGCTGATAATGCGCGCTGCGCCGGGACGCCACCGTACGATGGCCGACAATGCCTTCCTGGGCGCTGGGCGATGGCGTAAAGCGCAGGTCGAGGTCGCCGACCTTGGCGGTGAACTCACACAGCGCCCGCACGGCCACGCTGTAACTCAAGCGAGTTGCTCCGCCCAGCGCACGTAGCAAACGGTGACCGGCATCTGGTACTCGCCGCAGAACGCCAACCACCGCAACTGGTTGTCTTGCAGGCGGTCGCCGGGGCCCTTGACCTCAATCATGCGATAGGTGTTGTGTGCGGGCCAGAACTGAATGAGGTCCGGCATCCCGGCCCGGTTGGCACGGATATCCTGCAACAGGCGCGTAAACCAATGACGCAAGTGCTCGGCGGGCAGGCAGGCCAGGGCTTGCTCCAGCAGCTCTTCGCTGAGCAGGTTCCAGAACACGAACGGCGACTGAATGCCCCATTTGTCCACGTAGCGTTGGCGGATGCTGGCCTTGTAGCGACCGTCCTCCAGTTGTGCAAAGCACGCGGCAAACAAGGCTTCACGGCGTTGATAAAAGTCTTCGCTGTGCAGGTCCGCCGGCCCGCGCTGGAATGGGTGGAAGAACGCCCCCGGCAGCGGCGCAAAAATCGCCTCCCAGCACAGCAAGCCAAACAGCGAATTGATCAGGCCATTCTCGACGTAATGCACCGGCGCATCCGGTTCACTCAGGTGCGCCAGCACACAGGACTCCACCGACAGCAGCGGCTCTTGCACCAGCGCCAGGTCCAGGCGCGCAATCGCTTGGGGCTTGGCCCTGGGCAGCGCCGGCCCGCCTAGTTTGCGCCGCAGGCGCGGCACTACCCGCAGCAGGTGTTGTTGTTCCGCTGCGCTGTGTGGGGCCTGTTGCGCCTCGGTCGCCAGGGCCATGGCTTGGGCGTAATCCTCCTGACGCTCCAGTACGCGAATCAACCGCGCCCGCGCGCCGGGATGAGTGCAATTGCGGTAGATCTGTTCGGCCAGTGCCAGCTCGGCGCAACGCTCAGAATACTGGCCGATCTGGAACAGCAGCTTGGCGCGGCGCTTTTCCAGCCAGGGGTTGTCAGTACACAACGTGGCGACCTGCGCCAGCACCGTATCCACTGCCTCACCGGCTTCAAAGGCTTGCTGGCACTGCTGCAGGAACACAAACCCGTGCACGTCGTCACGGCTGCGTAAGCCGCGAGACTCGGCGCAGAATTCGACTTTTTCATAGGTGTAGATGCCCAGGTCTGCCAACACGAACTCCGACCAATCCTGGTGCAGGTTGCCGAAGAACATCAGGCGCAGGCGATCACACAACTCCATCACCGTCAGGCTATACAGCACATCCCCCACGTCGGGACACCACTGGGCAAAGCTGCGCGGTTCGGTAAATTGCGCCGCCAAAGGTTCAAGCCAATCGACCTTGTTGCCCTTGGGTTGATCGATCCAGGGCTTGAAGGCGCCGAGCAGTTCACCCTTTTGCAGCAGCGCAAACAGGGTGGCAAACGCCAGCGGGCTTTGATCCTCTACCCATCCCAACTCACGCAATGGCCCCGCCGCCGCATGAGGGCAACCGATTTCCAGGTAATGGAGCTTGGTGGCACGAAAATGCACGCCCTTGCGCATCACCATCCGCACCAACAACGCCTGGGAGGCCTGGGGCAACCTGTCAAATTGCTGAATGAAATGCTGTTCGTGCGCATCGAGCAAATCGGCATAGCGTTGCCCCAACCACACCAGCACTTGGCGGAAGTTATGCAGGTAATACAAGGGGGCTTCGAGAGGGTTGGCCATGGCGCAAAGCAATCAAATACTGGTTATGCATACAGAGTGCCGGGGCAAAGGGGTTGTTGCAATCAGTAATAGATAAATGGCGCCTGCAACTTTTTGCAAAAAAACAATCTGATGAGGGGGTTGATCAAGTAATATTTATGGCCGCGCAGCCAGACGCTGCGGGACTTTTCAGGGTTAAAGGTAAGGGTTATGAACATGAAGAATTTGGGTCTGCCACTGGTTGCACTCACTTTTCTGGTATTGGCCGGTTGCTCCACGCAAACCGTAGTGACCTTGCAAAACGGCACGCAATATTTGACCAAGGACACGCCCAACGCCAAGACGGCCGACGGCTTCTACGAGTTCACCGATATTGCCGGCAAGCGTATTCGTATCAAGGCCGATGATGTGGCCACTGTGCGTAAGGAAAAATGATCCTCTAGCAACACCCATCAAATGTGGGAGCTGGCTTGCCAGCTCCCATACCGAATGCGTTAGCTGATGACTATCCCCTCCCCCGACAGACTGCTCACCCCCACCAGCGTCACCGAATCCGTACCAAAGCCAATGACGGTATCCCCGCCCACCACCTTGATGTGATCGCGGTAATCATTGCTGCCCGCCACGTCATTGAACACCAGCTTGTCCGTCGCCTGGTAGCCAATCACCCGGTCGTTGCCAAACTGCCCGCTGAACAAAAACGTGTTATGCCCGCTGCTGTCGCGGATCGTGTCATTGCCCTTGCCGCCTTCGATAAAGTCCGCGCCCCTGCCGCCTTTGATCAGGTCGTCGCCGTCACTGCCGATGATGAAGGTATTGCCTTTGTGCGCCTCGGCATTGCGGTTGAGGTCTTGCACCCAGGTGGTGGCCCGTGCCGGGTCGGACAGGTTGGCGACGATCACCGTGGAGTCACGGGTCATCTGTTCGTAGAAGCCCGAGTCGAGGATGCGGGTCATGCCGTCGCCGTAACCGGTGGGCAAGTGCGAGACCCAGGTGGGCAGGTTGAGGATGGAAAACGGCAGCACGTTCCACAGGGATGAGGCGTAGTGGTCATTGAAGCTGACGATGTTGTCGGTGCTCGATTCGTGGGGTTTGTCGTGCACGCCCAGAGACGACAGGTTGAATGACGAGCCATCCAGGGCACGGAACACCGGGTCGTTTTCATAGCCGACGTTAAGCACCTTGTCGCCGGCGCTCTGGGTGGGTGACGCGTAGGCCACGTAGTTGGAGTCCTTATAGAACCCCGACCAGGTGCTGTCGCTCAAGTCGGCCATGCTGTTGACCGCCAGGCCCCCAAGGCTGTGGCCGCTGACCACGACGTCATTGCCGCTCAGGCCCTGGGCAGTGGCGTAATCCGCCACGTTCTTGAGCAAGCCGCCAAAGGCTTCGCCCGCGTAGTTCTTGGCATAATCCTTGGGCCCGAAGGCGGCGAGCAGGTCGCTGATCACGTCGCCGATGGAGTCGGTGACCACGCTTTCCCGAGGCCCCGAAGTGCCGCGAAAACTGATGCCGAGTTCCAGCAGCTTGCCGGCGTCATCGTACTTGCCCAACACCTCGGCCTGCGCCGTGCCGTAGCCGAATTTTTCGCCAAAGAAGGTGCCGCGCGCATCGACCTTGCCGCTGTAGCCCAGGGTACTGGCGCTGATAGGCGTCCAGCCGGCTGCTTGCACCGCCTCCAGGGCGGCTTTTTCCGAGTCGGGGTTCCAGGGGATGCCGGGGATGACCCCTTGGGCGTTGCTGCCGCCAATCAGCGCGCTGACCAGGGTGGCGGGCAAACCCAGGCCGAGGCCGTTGTTCTGGTAGCCGACGGCAAAGCCGTTATCCAGGTTGTGGTAGGAATACAGCGTGATCGCCATGGCGTCGGCGAACAGCGCCTTGGAGTCCTCGGTACCGAGGTTTTTATAGTCAAAGATACCCATTGGTAGTGCCTCTCTGTTGTTGGATTTGTAGAGAAAGCCAAAACACCTGTTATCCGTTACCTGTAGGAGCGAGCTTGCTCGCGAAAAACTCAAGTGCGCCACGTTCCTTCAGGTGGAACGCGTCATCGTTGACGATCTTCGCGAGCAAGCTCGCTCCTACAGTGATTTTAAAGCTTTAGAACGCCCAATCCAGGCTCAAGCCGACGCCGTGCACCTTCTCCTTGCTGGCCAGCAGGCCGTTGTAATCGAAGTTCACCCGCGCATCCTTGCTCAATGCCAGGCTCACCCGTGCCCCGACCAACGCCGCATCGCGCACCATCGGCGCACTTTCCACCGTGAACGAAGGGCCGCCCGAGGCAAACGCCAGGTGTTGCTCCGAATCGGTGCTGCTCAGGTTGTGCTGCCAGCCCAGGGTGCCGGAGACTTCCAGTTGCTGATGGTCGTTGATGTTGAAGGTCTTCAAGGCGCGCATACCCAGGGTGCTGAGCACCAGGTCACGGCTGTCGTCGCCACTTTTCAGCGCGGCGGCGTCGCCCTTCTCTTTGAAGCTGTCAGTTGCCAGGTGCACGTAGGCCAGGTTGGCGAACGGCTCCAGGGCCAGGGGTTGCAGGTTGATGCGGTACGCAGCTTCCGTGAACACCTGGGTGCTGTGGGCATCGACCTTGGCCTTTTGCTTGCCGCTGACGTCGCCGTATTGCAGCTCGCGTTTGACATCGGCGCGGTGCCAGCTGTAGGTCGCGCCGCCAGTCAGGCGCCAGGCGCCGATTTCATGCCCGGCATAAGCGCCGAAATGGTAGCTGTCGACCGAGGCGCGGCTGTGGGTGCCACTGCCCATGTTCAGCGACGTATCGCTGTAGCCGGCCACCAGGCCAATGCGCGTGGCCTCATCGAGGGCGCCGTCCACACCGGCGAGCATGCCGCCGATGGAGGTGGTGTAGCCTGCGGTGTCGTTGCGGCTGTCGGTCTTGCCCCATGCACCCAGTGCCTTGACCCACACGTTGCCACGGCTGTCGATGGCTTGGCTGGCAGCGCCCATTTCACCGTTGCGCAGGCGTTCGCCCACGGCTTCGCGCACGTAGCGGCTGTCATTGACCAGCGCGGTTTCCAGCGCCGGGTAAACCTCGCCGCTCAGTTGCTGGAACGCGCCCTGGGCCGAGGCGGCCGTGGGTGCCAGCAGCAAGCTTTCATACACACCGTTGCCCGCCCCCAATTGCTCGACGGCGGCGGCCACGGCGCGTTGGTTCGGCGTGGCGGCCACACTGGCGAAGCTGTTGGTGCGTGCCACATCCAACTGCACACCGTTGGCGGCGTAGTTCAAGGTGCCGCCGACAAACAGGTAGTTGGGCACCACTGCCGCGAAGCTGCCGGTGACGCCACCTGCCGCTTGCAGGATGTTGTACTGGCGGCCGATCAGGCTTTGGGCCTGGGTCGCGCTCAGCAAGGTCGGGCTGTTTTCCAAGGCCAGGGTCACGGTGCCGCCATTGAGGGTGGCGGTGCCGCCCGCGACGATGCGATCGCTGCTGGTGGGCGACAGCTCTACCGCGTAGGTCGAGCCTGGTTCAAAGTTGACGTTGCCCGCGACGTTCAAGGTGCCGATGGAATTGCCCGGCGCCACGGTGCCGCCGCTTTTTGCGCTAAGCGAACCGATACGCCCCGCCCCCCCGACCACGCCGCTCTGGCTCACGGTAACGTCGGAGGTGACCGAACCGTTGATTGCCAGTAAGCCCTGGTTGACCAGCGTCGGCCCACTGTAGGTGTTGGTGCCGCTCAGCACCAAGGTACCGATGCCCTGCTTGGTCAGGCCGCCGTGGCCCGAAATGTCGTTGCTCCACACATCCCGGCCGCAGTGCAGGTCATCGCACACACGCTGGGTGGGTTTGCCGGCATCCACCACCGCGCCGACACCCGGCAAGTCCGCGACGAACTGGCCGCTGCCGTAGGCGCCGTCGATACGGAACTCGGCTGGAATATCCTCCGCGGTGATAAACATCCCGGGGCCGTTAACTGCCTTGCCCAGGTTGATCATGCCCCAGCCGTACAGCGAGTCGATGCCCGGCGCGCCGAGGTCGGTGGCGGTGGTCTTGAGCACAGTGGATATTTGGTCACCGCTCATGTACTGGAAGCGCTCCATCAGCACCGCTGCGCTGCCGGCCACGTGAGGCGCGGCCATGGAGGTGCCGTTGAAGTTGGCGTAGTCGTTGGTGAGGTTGTCCAGGTTGGTGCCGTTGATGATCGAGCTGTAGATCTTGGTGCCGGGCGCCGATACGCAAAAGCTCGCCGCATAGCCACAGCGCGACGAGAAGGTGCTGATCACATAGGGGTTGGCACTCGCGGTATCCGGGTTTTGCTGCAAAGCGGCCACCGACAGCCAGTTCGGGGCAATCTCCGGCACAAAGTACGCCAGACCGGAAATGGCATCCGGATTGTTACGATTGTAGTCATTACCCGCGGCGAAGATGGTCAGCACACCGCTGCGGGCCGCATCGATGGCGCCTTGATAAGCCCCTCCTGCGATGGTGCCGAGGATCGGTCGAATGGTGTTGAATTGCGCCTGGGCTTCGTTGACGGTGAAATTGGGAAACGCCGGATCGCGCCCGCCCTTGGCGTACTGGTCACCGATGCCGATACCCCAGCTGTTGTTGATGATGCGAGCGCCGCTGGCAACCAACGCATCCCAACCGGCCTTGTACACCGCGCCATCGTTGCCCAGGATAATTCCGTCTTCCGGGCCTGGGTCACCGTTTTCGGCACTGATGATTTGCGCATTGAACGCCACGCCATGCATCGGCCCGCCATCGCGGTTACCCGCAGCAATCCCGCCGACATGCGTGCCGTGGTTGCCCAGCTTGCCGTTGGAGCCCAGGGACGGCGTGCCATCGTAACGGAATGCATCACCGGCCTTCACCGGGATATACGGGTCGGTGTATTGGCGGATGCCCTCGGTGACAATGGTCACCACTTTGTTGGGGCTGGCGAATTCCGGATGTGGTGCGTACACCGGCTGGTCGAAGATCCCCAGCTTGACGCCCTTGCCGGTATAGCCGGCCGCATAGGCGGTGTCGGCGTGCACGGCGCCCAGGCCCCAGTCGGCCTTGAACTCATTGCTGCGCCAGCTGGCGGCGTCGCCCAGTTTGCCGGTTTCCACGTAGGGCGCGGCCTGGGCGGTTCCCAGGCTTGCCAGGCAACACAGCAACGCGCCGTATGGCACGCAGCTCAGTGCCTTGAGCGGATAGCCCGGGCCTGTGTGGATGGCGGTAGTTAACCCTGACTTGCGTTTTTTCACGGTGACCTTCCTTAGTTTTCTTATTGCACGTGTGTAAATCACTTTCTCCAGAACACCGCCGCACCAATGTAGGAGCGAGCTTGCTCGCGAAAAACGTCAACGATAACGCGGGTTTCCTGTATCAACGCGGCGCCTGTGAGTTCTTCGCGAGCAAGCTCGCTCCTACAAGTTCGCGGTGTGCTTAGAACTGCCAGTTCAGGCTCAAACCCACGCCCTGGGTTTTCGCGCGCCCACCCAGTTGGCCGTTGTAATCCAGGTTGACCCGCGTCGATGCATTCAGCGCCAGGCTGGCCTGCACGCCCACCAGGGCGGCATCGCGCAGCAATGGCGCACTGCGCACGGCAAATGAAGGGCCGCCTGCGACAAACGCCAAGTGTTCTTCGGACTCCACCGCGGTCAGGCTGTGTTGCCAGCCCAACGAACCGGACAGGTCCAGTTGCTGATGGTCGTTGAGGGCCAGGGTTTTTATGGCACGTACGCCTAGGGTGCTGAGCGCCGCATCACGGCGGTCGCTGCCGCGTTCCAGGGCAGCGGCATCGCCTTTTTCGTGGAAGGACTCGCTGTTCAGATGCACGTAAGCCAGGTTGGCGAACGGCTCCAGCGCCACTGCTTGCAGGCGGATGCGGTACGCGGCTTCGGTGAAGACTTGCGCCGTGGTCGCGTCCAGCTTGTTTTTTTGCTTGCCGCTGACATCACCCCATTGCAGGTCGCGCTTCACATCGCCGCGATGCCAGCTGTAGGCGCCACCGACGCTCAGGCGCCAGTCACCCAGCTCACGCCCGGCGTACGCGCCAAAGTGGTAGCTGTCGATGGACGCCGATGAATGGGTACCGCTGCCCATATTCAGCGAGCTGTCGCTGTAGCCGGCAACCACACCCACGCGGGTCTGCTCATCCAGCGCGCCATCCACGCCCGCCAACAGGCCACCGATGGAAGTGGTGGACCCCGCCGTTTCAGTGCGGCTATCGGTCTTGCCCCAGGCGCCCAGTGCTTTGAACCACAGGTTGCTTTCACCGGACACTGGCGCATGGCGCAGGCGCTCGCCTACGGCATTGCGCAGTTGCAGGCTGTCGTTGATCAGCATCGCACCCACCGCCGGGTAGATTTCCCCGGACAGTTGCTGCAAGCCCTGCTGGGCCACGGCAACCGATTGCGACTGCAGCAGGCTTTCATACACCGGGTTGCCGGCGCCCAATTGCTCGGCGGCGGCCGCGACATTGCGCTGGTTGCGGGTAGCGCCGACGCTGGCGAAGCTGGCGTCGTTGCGTCCCACATTCAGTTGCACGGCATTGGCGGCGTAGTCGAGAGTGCCACCGAGGAACAGATAGTTGGGCAGCACTTGCCCAAACTGGCCCTGGATACCGCCCGCCGCCTCAAGAATCGAGTACTGGCGGCCGATCAGGCTCTGGGCCTCGCTCTGGCTGAGCAAGGTGGGGCTGTTTTCCAGCGCCAGCGTGACGGTACCGCCGCCCAGAATCGCCTGGCCGCCGGCAACAATGCGGTCGCTGCTGGTGGGCGTCAGTTCCACGGCATAGGTCGAGCCGGCGCCGAGGTTTACGTCTCCTGCTACTTGCAAGGTACCCACCGAATTGCCCGGCGCTACACGACCGCCACTGTTTACCGACAACGCGGCGATACGTCCGGAACCACCCAGGGTGCCGCTGTCATTCACCGTCACCGCCGAAATCAGCGAGCCATTCACGGCCAAGAGACCGCCGTTGACCAGGGTTGCGCCGCGGTAGGTGCTGTCGCCGCTGAGCACCAGGCTGCCGGCACCGGCCTTGATCAGGCTGCCCTCGTACACGCGGTTGGCGGCAGCCTGGTCGCGGGCATTGCCGATGGCGTAGTCGGTCTGGTCCTGCTGGCTGGCAGTGGCGCCCACGCCGTTTTGCCAGCCCTTGTCGATCAGGGTTTGCTGCCAGGCCGTGTGCTCGGCGCGGTCCTCGGCCTGGCGCTGGATGAGTGCCTGGTCGGAGATGCCATTGCTCCACACATCGCCCTGCCCGGCGGCCAGGTTGACCTCCATAGGCCCAAGCAATTGCCCTGGGCCGTGCATCGCCCGGCCCAGGTCGGGCACACCCCAGCCAACGATGGCGTTGGGCGCCTGGGTAATCGAGCCGTCGAGCTGGGTGGCGGTGGTCAGCAGCACCTGCAAGGCTTGCTCGTTGGTCATGTAGGGATAACGTTCCATCACCAGCGCCAACGCGCCGGTGGCATGGGGCGCCGACATCGAAGTGCCGGACTTGACCCCATACCCGCCGTCGGGAATGGTGCTGTTGATCAGCGCGCCAGGGGTAGAAATACACCAGTACTTGGCGACGCCGCACTTGTTGTATTTCTGGTTATTGGCTTTATCCAGCCCGGACACGGCGAGCCAGTGGCCTTCCAGTTCCGGCTGGAAATACGGCAAGGCCGAGCGCACGCTGGCGTTGGCATAGCCGCTGTTGCCGGCGCTGAACACATTGATCACACCGGCCTTGGCCACGTCCGCTGCCGCGTCCAGCCAGGTGCCCCGGTTGTAATGCTGGGCGTACGCCGCGTGCATGTTGTCCAGGGTCTGGTAACTGACGTCCTTGGGCTGGCTGCCCCAGCTGTTGTTGATGGCGCGCACGCCGGAGTCCACCAGGGCGGTGTACACGGTCTTGAAATATTTGGGGTCTGGCGTGGGGCCGAACAGGAAGCTGTCGTTGGCATTGGTGTTACCCACATAGACTTGCGCGTTGTACGCAACGCCATGCATGCCCACGCCGTCGCGGGCGGCACCCATGGTGCCGGTGACGTGGGTGCCGTGGGAATCGTTGTTCGGGTTGAGCGCGCCGGTGGTGCTGAAGGCGCTGCCATCGACATAGGTGCCAGTGGCGGTGACCGGGTGGAAGCGATCTTTGGCGGCTTCGGGGTGATTGGCATCGAACCCTGAGTCCAACGCACCGATTTTCACGCCTTGGCCGCTGATCCCGGCGGCGTAGGCTTCATCGGCTTTCATACGGCCCAGGCCCCAGTCGCTCTGGTACTCGGCGGAGCGCCAACTGGCGGGGTTACCGGGTTGGCCGGTTTCGGTGTATTGCGCCTGCGCCGCAACGGACAGCAAGAGCAAGGAACCTGCGGTGAAGGGTTTGAAACGCGGTGAATCGGTGATCATGTGCACACTCCCTATTATTGTTATTCCCCCTGTAGGAGCGAGCTTGCTCGCGAAGAACTCACTGGCACCGCGTATAGCCAGGATGTCCACGTCATCGTTGACGTTTTTCGCGAGCAAGCTCGCTCCTACAGTTTTCCATCCGGGCCGAAGGCTTCGTCCACTTTGGCCAAGTCGGTGTCGCGCAAGTTGCCCGCGTAGTAGTGCAATTTGGTCCAGGCCATCAAGTAGTCATAACGCGCCTGCGCCAGGTCGCGGCGGGTGCTGTACAGCTGCTGTTCGGCGTTCAAAGCGTCGAGGTTGACCCGCTCGCCGCCGAGAATGCTTTGCTTGGTCGACACCACCAGCGCCTCGGCGGATGCCAGCGCTTTCTGATAGGCGCGCAACTTGCTCACGCCTGACAGGCACGCGCTGAACTGGCGACGCAGTTCGATCAGGGTTTCGCGGGTCTTGCCTTCCAGCTCGTACTCCGCCTGCTCCATCGTGCGGCTGGCCTGGCGAGTGGAGGCCGAGATGCCGCCGCCGGCATACAGCGGCATGCTCACTTCGACGCCGATGGTGTTGGTGTCGTAGCGCTGGTTATAGGTGTTGCCGCTGTCGGACTCCTGCTTGCGCGAGGTGGCATACGCGGTGATTTTGGGCAAATGCCCGGCGCGGTTGCGTTCCACTTCATAGCGCGCCACTTCCAGGGACTGGCGCTGCGAAGCCAGCACGGGGTTGTTGGTGAGCGCCAACTCATGCCAGGTGTCGTAGTTGGCAGGGGTCAAGGTGAACGCGGCGAAGCTTTGGTTCAGCGGTGCCAGGTCGTTGATGTTGACGCTTTGCACGCCGATCAACGCGCCCAGTTCCCGGAGCGAGGCGTCCTGCTCATCCAGGGCCTGGATCTCTTCGGCGGTGGCCAGCTCGTAGCGCGACTCGGCTTCAAGGATATCGGTGCGGGTGCCCTCGCCTTGCTGGAACAGATGCCGGTTCTGCTGGAACTGTTGTTCGAACGCCTTCTTCTTGGCCCTGGCGATGTCGATCTGGTCTTGGGCAAACAGTGCTTGGGTGTAATAGGTCAACACCCGCACCAGCAACGCCTGGCTCTTGTCGCGAAAGCTTTCATCGGCGAACAGCGCCTGGGCCACGCCCTTGCGGTAGTTGGCATAGGCTTCGTAGTCGAACAGTGGCTGTTGCAGGCTGAAGGTGGAGCCGTAGCTGTTGTAGTTGCGGTCGTCGCGATAGCTGCCGCCGCGCCCGTCAGGCAGGTGCGCCTCGGAGTTGTTGCGGCCCTTGTTGTAGTTGTAAGACAGCCGCGGCAGCAAGCCGGCGCGGCCAATGGTGCGGTTTTCCAGACCGGCGTCGCGCTCCTTGATGGCGCCGAGGAACACCGGGTCGTTGCGCAGTGCCTGCTCGTAAACATCAAACGGCCCCATGGCTGCCTGGGCACTGCCACACGCCAGCAGCAGCGAAATGAACACTGGCTTCATGCTCATTCCTCAGTCAACGCGGAGCCGGCGCGGTCCAGCAGCGGCTTGAACAGGTAGTTGAGCAAGGAACGCTCGCCGGTGCGAACGAACATCTCGGCGGGCATGCCGGGCTTGATCACCAGGCCGTTGAGTTTTTCCATCGCCGCCTCGCTGACGCTGGTGCGCAGCACGTAATACGGCGCACCGGTCTTTTCGTCGAGCATCTGGTCGGCGGAGATCAGGCTGACTTCGCCCGGCACCCGTGGCGTGCGGCTTTGGTTGAAGGCGGTGAAGAGGATATCGACCGGCAAGTGCGTGCCGACCTTGTCCACCAGATGCACGGGCAAATGCCCTTCTACTTCCAGGCGCGTGCCCTGGGGCACGATCTCCAGCAGGGTTTCACCGGCGCGCACCACGGCGCCCTCGGTGTGCACGCTGAGGTTGACGGCGATGCCATCGGCCGGCGCGTTGATCTCGCTGTGTTGCAGGTTGAAGCCGGCGGAGGTCAGTTGCTGCTCCAGGGTCAGGCTGCGCAGTTGCGCGTCGGCCAGTTGGCTGCGCACCTCTTTTTGATATTCCTCGCTGTGCTGCTGGAGTTTGAGCCGCGATTCGACAATGCCCTGCTCTATCCGGCCGCTTTCACCGGCGTTTTGCGCCAGGTCCTGCTGCACCTGGGACAACTGGCGCTGGTAGTCCATCAGCCGGTTGCGCGGGATGTAGCCGTTGTCGGCCAAGGGTTGCAGGTTGCTCAGTTGCGCGCGCAGGGATTGGGCCTGGGCGGTCAGGTCGCTGCGCGCACGGCGCATGCCGCTCAACTGTGACGTGGCGCCCTCGATGCTGGCGCGGATCCCGGCTTGTTCGCGGGCAAACGCGTCGCGACGGCTGCTGAACAGTTGGCGCTGGCCTTCGAGCACCAGCATCAGGGCTGGGTCTGGATTGGCGCTTAGCTCAGCGGGAAAGGTGATGCTGGAGAGGTTGTCACGCTCGCTCTGCCAGCGCGCCACGCTGGCCCAGGCCATGCGGTACTGGGCTTGCAGCGATTGCACATCGGCCTGGTTCTGGGTCTGGTCGAGACGAAACAGTGGCTGGCCTTGTTTGACCAGTTCGCCCTCTTTCACCAGGATGCGGCTGACCACGCCGGGGCTGAAGGTTTGTACCGCCTTGCGCTTACCCGACACCACCACGGTGCCTTGGACCGGGATGCCTTGGTCCAACGGTGCGAGGCTGGCCCAGAGGAAAAACCCGCCGGCACCGACAATGGTCATCACCCAGCCCATTTTTACGAAAAAGCCGGCATCGCGTTCTTTGCTACGAGGTTCAACAGTAAGGCTGCTCATGCGCCTGGATTCCTTGCGGCCGGGTACTGACGACTGAAACTGACACCGGTTTTTTCTTTCGGCGCTTCCTGCTGCCCGGACAACGCGCGCAGCACCTCTTGGCTGGGCCCGAACGCTTGCAGTTGGCCTTCGCCGAGCACCAGCAATTTGTCGGCCTGGGCCAGTGCCGAGGAACGGTGGGTGACGAGCACCACGCTGCTGCCCTGGGCTTTCATCTGCATGATGGCGCTGGCCAATGCAGCTTCGCCGACGGTGTCGAGGTTGGAGTTGGGTTCGTCCAGCACAATCAGGCGCGGCCCGCCGTACAGGGCGCGGGCCAGGGCCACGCGTTGTTTCTGGCCGCCGGACAAACCACCGCCGTTGTCGCCCAGCACGGTGTCGTAGCCTTGGGGCAGGCGCAGGATCAATTCATGCACGCCGGCCTGTTGCGCGGCCTTGACCACCCGCTCCGGGTCGGCCTCGCGAAAGCGCGCGATGTTGTCGGCGATGCTGCCGCTGAACAGCTCGATGTCCTGGGGCAAATAGCCGATATGCGGGCCGAGGTCGTCGCGGTTCCAGCGGTGAATATCCGCACCGTCCAGGCGCACGGTACCGGCCAGGGTCGGCCACACGCCCACCAGCACGCGAGCCAGGGTGGACTTGCCGGAGCCCGACGCGCCGAGCACGCCCAGCACTTCACCGGCAGCCAGGCTGAAGCTGACCTGATGCAAGGTCGCCATGCGCCGCCCCGGCGGGCCGGCGCTGACCTGCTCGAAACTGACCTGGCCGTTGGGCGCGGGCAATGCCATGTGCTCGACCTCAGGCGGGAACTCGCGCAGCAGTTCGTCGAGGCGCTGGTAGGCCAGCTTGGCCGAGCTCCATTGCTTCCACACTGCAATCAATTGGTCGATGGGGCTGAGTACGCGGCCCATCAAGATGGAGCCTGCGATCATCATCCCGGCGGTCATGTCGCCCTTGATCACCAGGTAGGCGCCCAGGCCCAGCACCAAGGATTGCAGGCACAGGCGCAGGGATTTGCTTAAGGAGGTGATGATCGAACCGGTGTCGCTGGCCTGGTTCTGCAAGCCCAGGAACTTCGAATGCACGCCAAACCAGCGTTGGCGCAGCGCGCCGAGCATGCCCATGGCCTGGATGGTTTCGGCGTTGTGCAAATGGCTGGTGGCCAGTTGGGTGGACTGCTGCGAATAACCGCTGGCCTCGCCCAACGGCTTTTTGGTCAGGTATTCGTTAAGGCACGCCAAGCCAATCAACAGCACCGCGCCCGCCGTGGCCAGTACGCCGAGCCACACGTTGAACAGGAAAATCACGAACAGGTAGATCGGGAACCACGGCGCATCGAAAAACGCGAATAGCGCTGGCCCCGTGATGAATTGGCGCAAAGCAGTCAGGTCGCCCAAGGATTGCCCGGCATGCCCCTGGCCACGCTGCAAGTTGCGCTCGAAGGCGGCCTTGTACACGCGCAAGTTGAAACGTCGCTCCAACTGGCTGCCAATGCGGATCACGATAAAGCTGCGTACCACTTCCAGCAGGCCGATAAACGCAAAGAAGCCCACGACCATCAGCGTCAACATCACCAGGGTGGTTTCATTCTGGGAGGACAGCACACGGTCATACACTTGCAGCATGTAAATCGAGGGCACCAGCATTAATAGGTTAATCAATGCCGTGAAACAGCCAACGCTGATCAAAATGCTCTTATACTCACCCAGCGCCCTGAATAAGGGCGCCACCCCATGGGACTTCGCCATATTAATTGTTTTTCCTTGCAGCGAATTACGCAAAAGGGTCACCCCTACCAAGTAGGGTACGGCCGCCTAACAAATCGAGTTATATGCTTATAACTTTTAATTAACGTTTTCGTTGCAGCGTTACAACATTGCCAGCTTTAGTACGGGCTTGATAGTCGCCCTCTTTCTGGCGATTCAAATGGGTGATCCCTGAGCCTTCAGCGTTAAACAACCAGATGCCATCCGGCGTGGGCGACCACGTCAGCGGCTTGTCACCCAGCCATTGCTCGGCACAGGCGATATCGCCTTCCAGGGCATTGGCTTGCTCCACTAACTTGAGCGCGCACACCTGATCCTGCTGCTTCAGCTCCCACTGCCCGGCAAGCTGCGCGGCGGTGGGTAATACAAGACTGCTAGCCATTGCGTGGGCTCCTGCCGACACGAACAACACCTGCACAACACAGGCGATCAAAGGGGAAAAACGTGGCATATCCAACTCCAGCCAGGAGCGCGGCGCCGAAGCGCCGCGCGCTTTACATCAGGCTACGATGTCACTGGCAGCGGCCTGGCCAACGGTGGTGACGAGGAAATCCGCCACGCCGTGCCCGGAGAAGTCCACGGCCAATGTGCCCAGGTTGGTACCCGAGGCATAGCTCAGTACAGCATCGCCGGCATGCCCGGTAAAGGCGTTGACGAAGGTCACGCCCGCACCCTTGGTGATACCAGACAGGTCGATCTTGTCCGAACCGGAGGTGAAGTCAAAGATCTTGTCCGCAGCCCCTGGCCTGGAGTCGGAACTGGCACCGTACACGAATGTATCGCTGCCCGCGCCGCCCCACAGTTGGTCCGCACCGCCGCCGCCGTAGATGAGGTCGCTGCCGGCCCCACCCTTGAGGGTGTTAGCGACTTGGTTACCAATGATCAGGTCGTTGCCCGCACCGCCGAACGCGTTCTCGATGGTGACGCCCTTGGCGATGGACACGTTGCCCACCAGGCCGCCCACATCAGAGAACGAAGTGGCAGTGAGGTTGATCTTCTGGTTCTGGGTGAAACCGGAGAAGTCCAGGGTGTCGTTGCCGCCACCGTCCCATACCGAGAACACCAGCTTGTCGGCATTGGAGGAGGCGCTGAGGAAATCACGCCCGGTGTTGGAGTTGAACCCGTAGGTGGTGTCGGTGGCGCGGGTGCTGAGGTTGGCACCGTAGAGCTTCTGGATCGCGGCGATGTCGTCGATCAGCGGGCCGGAAGCGTAAGCCTCGACGCCGCCTTTGCTGAAGTTCTGGTTGGTGTTGCTCTCGCTCCAGTAACTCATGAGGCTATAGCCACGCGTGTCCTGTCCATAGGTTGCGTCGTTATAGGTCGGGTTGCCGTTCCCGGCGTTGTAGTCGCCAGGGTGAGCCAGGCCCAGGGAGTGGCCGATTTCATGGGTCAGGGTCTGCCGACCATAGTTGTTCAGGTCCGGCGCTTTGTTCGCCGTGTAGCTGTTGTTGGTCAGGTACCACGAGGTGCCGTCGTAGCCTGCACCGGTACCGGGCAGGTAAGCGAAGGCCGCGGCGCCGTCCTGGCCACTGCTGTAGTTGCCGAAGGTCATGTGGCCGTCACCGCCGGAAGCCTTTTCGGTAAAGGTCACGTTGGCGACATCCGCCCAGGATTGCATGGCCAGTGCGGCCTGTGCTTTCTGCTGGGTGTTGAATTGGCTGAACCCCGAGATGCCATGTTTGTTCATGGTGCTCTGGGTAGCCGAGGTGAGGAAGGTGTAGGTCAGATCGATCTTGCCGTTGCCATCAAAGTCCCGGTACGCAGCACCATCCCGCAGCAGCTGGGTCGCTGCCTGGTCCACGGTGTAGGACGGTTTGCCATTGACCGTGAGGTTGCCACCACGGTCATACAAATGGCTGAAGCTATCGATTTGCGAGTAAGCAGTGCTGGCTTGCGCGGCAGATACAATAGCCTTGTCTTTTACTTTTGACATAAACGTACTTCCTTGTTTGCAAGTGCATCAGTCTTTGTTCGATAGGAACCTCGCGGGCGAGGATAGTCCTATCACTCACCTCTTTTGAAGGCGTAAGAAAACTGACACAACTTGAAATCTTTCGTCTACATCTATTTCCATCGCACACTTGTGACGCAGGTTCAAGTTGAAGAAGTCCCACGCAGTGTTTATTGGGGGCCGTTGCGTTTGCGTGGCCGAATCGGCGCACAGCACTATTTAAATATTAAATACAAGTAAAGCCGCTCTAAGTGAGCGGCCCACTTGATTAATGGATCCAATATATTGTCACGGTGTCATTAGCAACATTAAAGAGCCACTATCGGCACTATTAAAGTGCGCTGTCCCCCATTACCGGGACACACTCCAGCCACACTGTTTCAACGCCGCCAAGAGGGTTTCGCCAGCCAGGCCCGGTACCTTGACGCCGTCTTGGGTGGCCATGTCTTCACCTGCCAGAATGGCGTTGATGATCGCCTCCTCCACCGCCTCTGCCGCCGCGCTGAACAGCGGCGAAATATGATCGTTGTTGACCATCTGCAACCCGGTGCTGAGCGGCAGGTCCTTGCGCCCATAGTCCGCTGGTGGCAAATCACGGTTACCGGTGGCAAACGCCAGGAACAGGTCGCCGCTCGAATCCTCGGTGCCGCCACCGGTGCGCGCAATGCCGATGGACGCACGCTGTGCCAGGCGCTGGCATTGGTGGGGCAGCAAAGGTGCGTCCGTGGCGATGATCACCACGATGGAGCCCATGCCGGGGGTGCCACGCTCGGTAAAAGGCGAGGCAATGTCCATCAAGTGACGGCCCACCGGGTAGCCATCGACCCGCAGCTCCTGGCGCTTGCCATGGTTGGCCTGCACCAGTACGCCGACGGTCCAGCCGCCCTGCTCCGCTGGCAACCGCCGTGACGCGGTGCCGATGCCGCCCTTGAACTCGTGGCAAATCATGCCGGTGCCGCCGCCAACCGCGCCTTCCTGCACCAGGCCGCTTTCAGCCTGCTCCAGGGCTTGGCGCACGTGCTCTGGGCGCACATGTTGGCCCCAGATATCGTTGAGCAGGCCATCGTAGGTCTCCATGACCACCGGCATGCACCAGTACACCGCCGGGTCCGCCAGGCGCTCGCGCTCCAGGGCGATCAGGCTGTCGCGCACCACCCCGATACTGTGGGTGTTGGTAATGGCCATCGGCGTGGTCAACAGCCCCGCCTCGCTAATCCATTCAAGCCCCGTGGCGTCGCCATTGCCGTTGAGCACGTGGCAGCCGGCAAAACACGGTTGATGCCGCGCTTCCCCGGCACGCGGCTGGATCAGCGTAACGCCGGTGCGCACCTGCTTGCCGTCGACCTGCGCCTTGAGCGTGGCATGGCCGACGCGAACCCCAGGAACATCGGTGATGGCATTCAATTCGCCGGGCATGCCCAGCCCCAACGTGATACCCAACTGACGTGCACGCATACCCACTCCTTACAATTTCTGAAACGCCGGACTCAACCGGCCACTGATGCAATACAAAATCACCGACAGGGCCAGCAAGCCGAGGATGATCATGATGTCGCGTACCGACGCCTCCAGGATCAAGGTGACCAGCAGGTAACCGGCACCGAGCACCGCCAGCATGGCCGGCAGAGGCCATAACGGCATGCGATAAGGATGCTCGCGATCACGCAGCAGCACCCGGCTCATCAGCGCGCTCAGCGCCACCACCAGGTACACCAGCATGATCAGCAATACACTGAACGAGGTCAGGTCGGCCAGGTTGGAGCTGAAGCTCAACAGCGCCGAGGGTATCGCCAGGAACAGCGTCGCCAGCCACGGTGAGTCCCAGCGCGGATGGATACGTGTGAACAGCTTGTTGATGCCAGGCGTCCACAGCGCATCGCGGCCGCTGCTGAACACCACCCGGCCAATCTGGATCACGATGGCGACGATCGCGTTGAACACCGACAGGAAAATCCCGGCGCTCACCAACCGCGACAGGGTTTCGTTGCCATGGCTGGTCAACAGGTAGCCGATCGGGTCGGGGCTGCTGATCATCTCGCTCAGGGACGGCGCGCCAATCAACAGCGCGGTGATCGGCACCAACTCGATCACCACCACCAACCCCAACGACCAGAGCACCGCCTTGTGCACGCCCTTGCCGCCGCATTTCATGTCTTCGGCCAGCAACACCGCTGGGCCGTAGCCGTTGAACGAGAACAGGCCGATGCCGACGGCGCCGATCACCAAGGCCCAGGGCGCCAGGTGCAACACGCCGTTTTCGACGATCTGCGGCTGCAACAACACACTGGCCGGCTGCACCGGGTTACCGAAGCCGATCACCACAATTACCAGCAACGCCGCCACTTCCAATAGCAGGCACGTGCCGGTGATCCAGGCGTTGAGCTTGATATTGAGGATGCCCAGGGCGTAGCTGCACACCACGATCACCAGGGCGACCGTTTGCGCGTCGAACTTCGTGCCCAGTGCGTTATTCAGATAAGTCGCCGCCCCGGTGGCCAACACCGGGGGGATAAACAGCAACATCACCAGCACCGTCAGGAAGGTGGCGTAACCGGCCATGCCACCAAACACGCGCTTGGCATACACGTACTCGCCACCGGCGCTGTTATGGGCGCGGCCGAGTTCGGCGTAACAGAAGGCGAACATCAACGCGAGTAACGCCGCCATCACGAACGCCAGGAACACGCCACTGCCCGCCTGCTGGATGGCAAACGGGGCGATTACAAAGACGGAACTGGCCGGCGTTACCGCTGAAACGGTAATGGCCACGACATCAAAGACGCTCAGGGTGGGCTTGAGCACGCCATCGGGCGCGGGGGTAGCACTCATATCGTTATCCTCTGTCGTTGTTTTTGGTGTGAGGCAGAAACGAAAAATGATATTTGCTCGGGATATGCTTCCCGTTGAGTAGTGGCGACGTTATCGGCTGACGGGCCTGTCGGCCAATTCCCCTATTGGCGTACTCCCCTTGACGGTGCTCGCCAGAAGCCTAACCCTTGGCCGATCATTTTAGGGTGGGGATGGTTGGATGAGCCTGTTCCGGGAAGTGGGTATGCATGCGGGGTTGGGCCGCACCTTGTCTCAGATCGGCACCGAGCGGTTCTGGAAGCAACTGGTGCTGTTGTTGCACCAATGCCTGCCCTTCGATAATGCCCTGGCGATTTTCTACCCGCTGGATGGCCCACCCCAGGCCCTGGAAGAGTACGACGCCCAACCCAGCAGCAAGCCGGCGTCGATGCTGGTGTACCTCAACGGCCTGTACCTGCTCGACCCGTTTTACCAGGCCTGCCGCGAGCACTATGCCAGCGGCGTATACCGCTTGGAGGAAGTGGCGCCGGACCATTTTCGCCAGAGTGAGTACTTCCTCAATTATTTCCACGACAACGTGCTGGAAGACGAGGTGCAATTGATCCTGCAATTGCCTGGCGCCGGCACACTGTCGCTGTCACTGGGCATGCAGCGGCGCTTCAGCTTTGAGGAAACCGGGCTGTTGACCACGCTGTCGGCCTGGGTGTTGCCGCTCATGCAGCAGCATTGGCAGCAAAGCACCCAGCGGGCACCGGCCATGGACAGCCAGATTCGCGATGCGCTGAGTCATTTCGGCAGCGGTGTGCTGTCGGACCGCGAGCTGGAAATCGCCCGGCTGGTGTTGCGTGGGTTCTCCTCCAAGGCCATGGCCGAACGCCTGAAGATCTCGCCGGACACCGTAAAAGTGCACCGCCGGCATTTGTACGCCAAGCTGGACATCTCGTCGCAGCCTGAGTTGTTTTCCCTGTTCATTCAGTCGTTGGGCCATGACCTGGAGAATCCATAGGCTTAATCCGAATGAAAGAAATTAATATGCTGCGGCAATAAATTTACGCCATCAACACGTACGGAAAAGTTCGGCCCTTCAGGGGTGACCTTGATATTCAAAGTGCTCACGCCAAACTCATGGGTCAGTTGCACATCCCCCACGTCCACGGGCGGGCCTGGCTGAATATTAACAGCTGAGATGTCGTGGTCTTTTAATACCCCGGATACATCGATTTCATCCTCCTTGGGGTTGAAGTTCAAGATCGTGTCGGGGTCATCGCTAAGGGAGTCGGTGCTTTTTTCATATTTGAATGTATTCTCACCTTGGCGCCCCACCAACTGGTCGGCACCGCCGCCGCCGATGATGACGGAGGGCTCGCCGCGCTTGGCTTCGAGGCGCTCACGCTGGTCTGTGCCGCGCAAGGTGGGCGGGCTGTTTTCCGGATGGGTCCATGTACCGCCGGTGGGAAGGGTTTGTATGGAAGACATATAAGTCACCTGTCAGGTAATGAGTGTATGAAAGTGTTGCGCGCTGCGGATCGAAATCTCTCACGCAGGCAACAACACTTTCCACTTTAAATAATTGACATCAAATGTCTTAACTATGACGTGATTATTTATCCAACCCAATTCCGATGACTTATCGGCCTTCCCGATAACGCTGCTTTCGTATTAATCAACGCCCCGTGCGAATGGTGTTCCAAACCCGAGTGCGCACCCGGTCGATGTTCAACGGCATGGCTTGCAGCGCAAACAACTTGCCCATCATTTGCGCGCTTGGATACACCTTGGTATCGGCCTTGATCGCCGGGTCTACCAGGCTGTCGGCCGCCGCGTTGCCGTTAGCGTAGTGCACGTAGTTGGTGATACTCGCCATCACGTCGGGGCGCAGCAGGTAGTTCATGAACGCATAGCCGGCTTTTTCATTCGGTGCGTCGACGGGCATGGCGACCATGTCGAACCAGATCGCCGCGCCTTCCTTGGGAATGTTGTAACCGATATTCACGCCGTTCTTGGCTTCCTTGGCACGGCTTTCGGCCTGCAGGATGTCGCCGGAGAAACCGACGGCGACACAGATATCGCCATTGGCCAGGTCAGCGGTGTATTTCGAGGAATGGAAATAGGCCACATAAGGGCGCACTTTCATCAGCAGGGCTTCGGCCTTTTTGTAGTCCTCGGCTTTTTTGCTGTGGTGCGGCAAGCCCAGGTAATTCAGCGCGGCCGGCAGCAGTTCCGGGCCGTTGTCGAGGATGGCGACCCCGCATTTTTGCAGCTTGGCCATGTTTTCCGGTTTGAAGATCAAGTCCCAGGAATCCACCGGCGCGTTGTCGCCGAGTACCGCCTTGACCTTGTCGATGTTGTAGCCAATGCCAGTGCTGCCCCACAGGTACGGGAAACCGTGGGCATTGCCAGGGTCGTTGTTTTCCAGGGCCTTGAGCAACACCGGGTTGAGGTTTTTCCAGTTGGGTAACTGGCTCTTGTCGAGCTTTTTAAGGGCCCCACCCTGGATCTGCCGCGCCATGAAATGGTTGGAGGGGAACACCACGTCGTAGCCCGATTTACCGGTCATCAGCTTGCCGTCGAGGGTCTCGTTGCTGTCGTACACGTCAAGGGTAAAACCGATGCCGGTGTCTTTCTGGAAGTTCTTGGTGGTATCCGGTGCAATGTAGTCCGACCAGTTATAGATCTTCACGGTTTCGGCGGCCTGGCTGATAGAGGCCACCAACATCAAGGGCAACAGGGCAATGGCTTTCATGGTTCGATTTCCTGGCGGTTTTAGGGCTGTTTTTATGGCAGGCGATCAAGGATCAAAGCGTTACAGAATCAGGACGTAGGTCTTGCGCACGGTTTCCTGGATATCCCAGATACCGGTGCTATTGGCTGGCAACATCAGTGCGTCACCGGCTTGTATGTGCAGGGTTTCTCCGTCGTCAGGCGTGAAGGTGCAGCGCCCTTGGATGAAATGGCAGAACTCCTGGGACGTGATCTGCCGACGCCAGCGCCCCGGCGTACACGCCCAAATGCCGGTCTCCACGCCATCGTTGCGCTCCACGCTCAGCGTGGAGGCCACGGCGATGGGCTCGCCGATGGGCGCCGCTACCGGTGATGAGTCCGGCAGAGGGGTGTTCAGCGTGTCTTTGAATTGGGTGATGCTCATGGGTTTTCCCCTGTGGGTGGAACGAGTCAGTGCATGAAGCCTTCCATGAAACCGGCAATGCCGGTTGCCAGCTTGCGGCGCCAGGGTGGGGTATTGGGGTTGGCCAAGACCTGGTCTTCATGGACAAAGCTGCGAATGATCGCGTTGTAACCCAGCCAGCGGCACGGCTCGGGCTCCCAGGCCTTGAGCGCCTGGAGGCCGCCTTCGCGAATCACCCAAGGTTGTTGGGTCAGCAAAGTGTCACGGCCCAGGATCAGGTCGGCCAGGGTGCGGCCGCCGAGGTTGGTGGCGCCCACGCCCTCCCCGCCATAACCGCCGGACAGTGCGATGCCAGTGGCAGGGTCACAGAGCATGTGCGGACGAAAACGGCGCGACATGCCGAGGTTGCCGCCCCAGGAGTGGGTGATCCTGGCCTTCTTCAACTGCGGGAACAGTTCGCCAAACAGGTAGCGACGCAACTCCACTTCGCTGTCCGTCAGGTCGAAGTTGTGTCGCAACTTTCCGGCAAATTGATAGCCGCCACGGGCGCCGAACACCAGGCGATTGTCGGCCGTCCGCTGGCCGTAGGTGACTTGTCGGCTGCTCTCGCCAAAAGCCTGGCCCTGGCTGAGCCCGATGTCTGCCCAGGTGCTGGCTGGCAGCGGTTCGGTGGCGACGATCAAACTCTGCACCGGTAACTGGTAGCGGCCCAACGGCGGCAAGGTATTGGCGTAACCCTCGACAGCAGGTACCACCCAGGCAGCGCGTACGCTGGCCTTGGCGGTGCGCAGGCTGCCGGACTGCCAATGGGTGACGGGGCTGTTCTCGTAGATGGCTACACCCAGGTTCTCAACGGCGCGCGCCAGGCCACGCACCAGTTTCGCCGGGTTGATCGTCGCGACGTGGGGGGCATAGATGCCGCCATAGGGCTTGGCAATGCGGACCTGCTCGGCCAACTGCTGCGGGCTGAGCCAGCGGTAATCGTCTTCGGTCAGGCCTTGGGCGTACAGCTTGTCCAGATAGCGGCGCAGGCTGACTTCTTGCTCGGGGTAGCGTGCGGCGCAATACAAGGCGCCGCCTTTGCGGTAGTCGCAGTCAATGCCTTCACGGGCCAGCACCTGGGCCACTTCATCGGGAATACCGTGCAGCAGGTCAAACGAAGCGCGTCGCTGCTGAGGGGCAAGCTCAGCCAGCAGGCGGTCTTCCCCCAAGAGGTTGCCCATCAACCAGCCACCATTGCGACCGGATGCGCCGAAACCGGCTGTTTGTGCCTCGATGATGGCGATTTTCAGCTCGGGGGCCTGACGCTTCAGGTAATAGGCGGTCCAAAGGCCAGTGTAGCCGGCGCCGATAATCGCCACATTGACGTCCAGGTCGTGCTCCAGCGACGGGCGCGCGGCCAGCGGGTCGTCCAACTGGTCCATCCATAAACTGATACTGCGCCATGCCGGCATGCCAGGTTCCCCTACCTCGGTTCGATAGGGCCGATCCTAGAGTGCAGCGTCAGGGGCTGTCTTGCGCGCGTGCACGCACAGAAATTTGTTTGAGGTACGCCTTGGGCGATTGCCCGGTGTGCTGGCGAAAAGCGCTGTAGAACGCCGAGAGTGAATTGAACCCGGCGGCAAAGGCCAACTCATCGACTTTGACCGGCGCTGCGGCGTTGTCCAGTGCGGCCAGCACATGCTGGAGTCGCGCCTGGTTGACGTAGCGATAGAAGCTTTGCCCCAGCACCTGGTTCAGCAGGTAGGACATCTGATTGCGACTGTAGCCACAGGCCTTGGCGACCCGCTGCAGGTCCAGCTCCGGGTCCAGATAGGGCTGTTGACGCTCGAAATACTGCTGCAGGTCATTGGCCATATAACCCAATTGCTGGGGCGACAGGCCCAGGCGGCTGACCGTAGGGCGCAGTGCCTGGGCCGGTTGCTCATGCACCAGGGACGCATATTCATTCACCCGCCAGATCAACCCGTCGCGCACCGTAATGGCCTCACTGGTGCGAAACGACACCAGGCCCTGACCGCCACGCAAGGTAATGCGGTACTGGATAAACGCCGTATCGCCATCGGCACGGATGCGATCAGTGTGTTCAATCGCCTCGTCTGCCTCACGGGGCATGCTGGCCTGCAAGTACTCGCGCAACTGGGCATAGCCCACCACACGGTTCTGGAAGAAATCGTGGTACTGGATCTCAGGGTGATAGTAGGCCATCACCCCGTCCAGATCGCGATGGCGCCAGCACAGGTGATGGCGCAGCACCAGCGCGCCAGTAGCGTGGGAGTTGTGGCACTCATCGTCTGGAGCGATGTCGGGCATATCGGGCTCTACGGCGGGGGAAAATGCTTGAGAGTGCCGAAGTTTACCCGGCCCTTCAAGGGTCAGATCGTGCTTCTGACTAATGGCCTTTTGCCTATTCCTCTGTAGGACATGATCCATATCAAAATTAGGCGAAACAACCGCCGAACGGCCGCCAAAAAGTCACCTTGGCGTTGCGAACGAATGCTATTTTTAAGTCCTTAGCTGTCATGACCAGTGAAGGTCCTGGCCCCTGCCGCGAGCTAAAGGAAGCGCTCAATGAACAAGGTGGGCAACATGAACAAAGTGACATTCCCTAACGCCTGCCAGCTGATGCGCTGGCATTTTCATCCGATGGGCTTCGAGGGCAGCATGGACGCCCCCGGCAGCATGATCGCCCGCCTGTTCGACCGGGCCAGCGGCGAGACATTGATCGCCATCGCGGGAATTCCGTGCGCCACGGTGATGAACGCGGCTGATGTGGAGCGCATCATCGAGGCCGTGGAGGATGAACTGGAGAGTTTTGTGCCGCCGTTGTCGTTGCGGGCGTGAGGCGAAACAACCTGTATAGCTGTGGCGGCTGTAAGGCCGCCTTCGCGAGCAAACCCGCTCCCACACTTGGACGGTGGGGCGGCTCAAGCTCAGTCACCACAGGTCCCGCGTCGTCCTGTAGTTGTGTGGCCGCCGTAGGCAAGCCACACACATTCGGTGTTACTTATCCTTGAATTGCGGCGCCCGCTTGGCCACAAACGCGGCCATGCCTTCCTTCTGGTCCTGGGTGGCGAACGCCGCATGGAACACCCGGCGCTCAAAGCGCACGCCTTCAGACAGGCTCACTTCAAACGAGCGGTTCACACTTTCCTTGACCATCATGCTGATCGGCACGGATTTACCGGCGATCAGGGTAGCCACTTTTAGCGCCTCTTCGAGCAGCTCATCGGCGGGCACGATACGCGCCACAATCCCACAACGTTCTGCTTCTACCGCGTCGATAAAGCGCCCGGTCAGGCACATTTCCATGGCCTTGGCCTTGCCCACTGCACGGGTCAGGCGCTGGGTGCCGCCCATGCCTGGCAGCACGCCCAGGTTGATTTCCGGCTGGCCAAACTTGGCGGTGTCGCCGGCAAGGATAAAGTCGCACATCAAGGCCAGTTCACAGCCGCCGCCCAAGGCGAAACCATTCACGGCGGCAATGATCGGCTTGCGGCGGTTGGCCACGCGGTCACTGTCGCTGAACAGGTCGTCCATGTAGATCTGCGGGTAGGTCAGCTCGGCCATTTCCTTGATGTCGGCACCGGCCGCGAAGGCTTTTTTCGAGCCGGTCAGCACGATGCAGCCAATTTCAGGGTTGGCTTCCAGGCTATCCAGCGCCTGGTTCAGCTCGCTGACCAGTTGCGCATTCAAGGCGTTCAGCGCATCGGGGCGGTTAAGGGTGATCAGCCCGACGCGGCCTTGGACGTCAAGCAGGATGGTTTCGTAACTCATGTATCGGCTCCTTAAAGATTGCGTGAGATGACCATGCGTTGGATATCGCTGGTGCCTTCGTAAATCTGGCAGACCCGCACATCGCGGTAGATCCGCTCCAGGGGGAAGTCGTTCAGGTAACCGTAACCGCCCAAGGTTTGCAAGGCGGCCGAGCAGACTTTCTCGGCCATTTCCGAGGCAAACAGCTTGGCCATGGACGCCTCCACCAGCGCCGGCTTGCCGCTGTCACGCAGGGCGGCGGCGTAATGCACCATCTGCCGGGCGACGGCGATCTGGGTGGCCATGTCGGCCAGGCGAAAGGCGACCGCTTGGTGTTCGATCAACGGTTTGCCAAAGCTTTCACGTTCACGGGCATAGTCGCGCGCCGCTTCGAAGGCGGCGCGGGCCATGCCCACCGACTGGGACGCGATGCCCACGCGGCCGCCTTCCAGGTTGGCCAGGGCAATTTTATAACCTTCGCCCTCCTCGCCCAGGCGGTTGGCCACCGGCACTTTCACGTCTTCAAAGAGGATCTGGCAAGTGTCCGAGGCATGTTGCCCCAGCTTGTCTTCCACCCGCGCCACGGTGTAGCCCGGCGAATCGGTGGGCACGATAAACGCGCTGATTCCGCGCTTGCCCGCGGCGGGGTCGGTGACCGCAAACACAATCACGACCCCGGCGTTTTGCCCGGAGGTGATGAACTGTTTGCAGCCGTTGAGTACATAGTGGTCGCCTTCCAGGCGTGCCCGGGTTTTCAGGCTGCTGGCATCGGAGCCGGCCTGGGGTTCGGTCAGCGCGAAGGCGCCGAGCATAGCGCCGCTGGCCAAGGGTGTGAGGAACTGCTCTTTCTGCTGATCATTGCCAAACTTGAGGATCGGCACGCAACCCACCGAGTTGTGCACGCTCATGATCGTGGAGCAGGCGCCGTCGCCCGCGGCGATTTCTTCCAGGGCCATGGCGTAGGCCAGGTAGCCGGTGTCACAACCGCCCCACTGTTCTGGCACCAGCATGCCGAAAAAGCCCAGTTCGGCCATTTCCGCGATGGCCTCCTTGGGAAAGCGATGCTCGCGGTCCCACTCGGCGGCGAAGGGTTTCAAGCGTTCCTGGGCAAATTGCCGGGCGGCGTCGCTGATTTGCAGTTGTTCGTCATTGGGCAACATGGGTCATCCTCAATACAGGCATTCAACGGCCATCGCCGTGGCTTCACCGCCGCCAATGCAGATGGCGGCGACACCACGCTTGAGCCCCTTCTGGCGCAGGGCCGCGAGCAATGTCACCAGGATGCGTGCGCCGGAGGCACCAATGGGATGGCCCAATGCACAGGCGCCGCCATGCACGTTGACCTTGTCGTGGGGAATCTCCAGCTTGCTCATGGTCACCAGGCTGACCACGGCGAAGGCCTCGTTGATTTCGAACAGGTCCACTTCGTCGAGGCTCCAGCCGGTCTTGCTCATCAGCTTACGGATCGCGCCCACCGGCGCCACCGGAAACAGCCCAGGTTCATCGGCAAACGCGGCGTGCCCATGGATCGCCGCCAAGGGCTTGAGGCCACGCTTGAGCGCCTCGGACTCACGCATCAGCAACAACGCCGCGGCGCCATCGGAAATCGAGCTGGAGTTGGCCGCTGTCACCGTGCCGCCGTCACGGAACGCCGGTTTCAAGCTGGCAATCTTGTCCAGCCTGGCTTTCGGTGGTTGCTCATCGTGCAGGATGGTTTTTTGTTCCTTGCCCACGGTGACCTGCACCGGGACGATTTCGCTGGCAAAGCTGCCGTGGGTGATGGCCTCTTGTGCACGGGTCAGGGAGGCGATGGCGAACGCGTCCTGGGCTTCACGGGTAAAACCGTTGTGTTCGGCGCAGTCCTCGGCAAAGGTGCCCATCAGGCGGCCCTTGTCGTAGGCATCTTCAAGGCCATCGAGGAACATATGGTCAAGCACCTTGCCGTGGCCCATGCGGTAACCGCTGCGCGCGCGGTCCAGCAGGTATGGGGCGTTGGACATGCTTTCCATGCCGCCGGCGATCACCACATCGACGCTGCCAGCGCGCAGCGAATCGTGGGCCAGAATCGTCGCTTCCATGCCGGAACCGCACATTTTGTTGAGGGTGGTGCAGCGCGTGCCCTTGTCCAACCCGGCTCCCAGGGCAGCCTGGCGAGCAGGCGCTTGCCCAAGCCCGGCGGGCAGTACACAGCCAAACAGCACTTCGTCCACCGCATCGGTGGCGATACCGGCACGCTCGACCGCCGCACGAATGGCGGCAGCGCCCAGTTGCGGCGCGGTCAGGCTTTTAAGGTCGCCCTGGAACCCGCCCATGGGCGTGCGCACGGCGCTGACAATCACAATAGGGTCGTTCATAGCCATTGCTCCTTATTTGGCAGCCATGCGCAAGGCACCGTCGAGACGGATCACCTCGCCATTGAGCATGCTGTTTTCAATGATGTGGCGTACCAGCGCGGCATATTCGGCGGGTTTGCCCAGGCGTGGCGGGAACGGCACGCCGGCAGCCAGGGACTCACGAACCTCGGGGGTCATGCCGGCCATCATCGGGGTTTCGAAAATGCCCGGTGCGATGGTCATCACGCGGATACCAAAGCGCGCCAGTTCCCGTGCGGCAGGCAAGGTGAGGCTGGCAATCGCGCCCTTGGAGGCGGCATACGCAGCCTGGCCGATCTGCCCATCGAAGGCCGCCACCGAGGCGGTATTGATGATCACGCCGCGCTCGCCGTCGGCATTCGCCTCGGTCTCAGCGATCGCCGCTGCGGCCAGGCGCAGCAGGTTGAAGCTGCCGATCAGGTTGACGTTGATCACCTGGGCAAAGCTTGCCAGGCCGTGCGGGCCGTTCTTGCCGAGGATCTTCTCGCCGCGCACCACACCCGCGCAGTTGACCAGGCCATGCAAGCCACCAAAGGCTTCGACCGCGGCCTTCACGGCCGCTTCTGCAGCGGCTTCCTGGCTGATGTCCGCTACGGCGCAGCGGGCGTTGTCGCCCAGTTGCTCGGCCTTGGCGGCCACGGCGTCGGCGTTCAAGTCCACCAGCATCACCTTGGCACCTGCGGCAATCAGCATCTCAGCGGTGGCCGCGCCGAGGCCCGACGCGCCGCCGCTGACCAGGAATACCTTGTTTTCAATCTGCATTGTTGTTTCCTTTTAAAGAGATCACGCCACGGCCGCCTGGGCCTTGGCTATTTCCTGATTGCGCAAAATAAAGCGTTGCAACTTGCCGCTCGGGGTCTTGGGCAAGTCACTGACAAATTCGATTTCCCGTGGGTACGCATGCGCGGCCAGGCGCTGGCGCACATGCAGGCGTAGCTCTTCAGCCAGCTCCGGGGTGGCACGGTATTGTTCACTGATCACCACAAAGGCTTTGACCAGCTCGGTGCGCTCCGGGCAAGGCTTGCCGACCACGGCAGCCTCGACCACTGCCGGGTGCTCGACCAGCGCGCTTTCTACATCGAAGGGGCCCACGCGATAGCCGGACGTGGTGATCACGTCGTCGCTGCGCCCGACAAAGCTGATGCTGCCGTCCGGGTTCAGCTCCACGGTGTCGCCGCTGAGGTAGTACTTGCCGACGAACGTCTTGGTCTTCACGCCGTCGTAACCGGCAAACCAGCACATCGGCGATTGCTCGCGGTCGATGGCCAAGATGCCGGGTTGACCGGCCGCCAGCTCCTGATGGTTGTCATCCAGCACCACGATGCGATGCCCCGGCGAGGCAAAGCCCGCCGCGCCCACATGCACCGGATGCGCCAGGCCATGGTGGTTGCACAGCACCATGCCCAGCTCGGTCTGGCCGTAATGGTCGTGGATGGTCACGCCCAGGTTGTCAGCGAACCAGCGGATCACCTCCGGGTTCAACGGCTCGCCGGCGCTGCTGACGATACGCAACTTACCCTTGATCGAACGCGCGAACTGTTCGCCACCGGCAATCAACAGCCGATACGCCGTGGGCGAACCGGTGAGGTTGGTGATCGCGTATTTATTGATCACCCGGCAGGTGCTTTCCAGGGTGAACGGGCCATCGTAGAAGGTGATCGGGTGGCCCATGGACAACGGCCCGGTCACGCCGAAATAGATGCCATAGGCCCAGCCCGGGTCAGCGACGTTCCAGAACGCGTCTTCGGGGCGCAAGTCCACGGCGTCGCGCATGTAGCCCTGGAACGCGACGATGGCCTTGAGCGGCACCGACAGCGCCTTGGACGGGCCGGTGGTGCCGGAGGTGAACATCAGCAGGAACGGGTCCTCTGCGCCCAGCAGCACCGGCTCGCAGTGAGAAGAGTAATTGGGCAGTTCAGCCCAAAAGCTGTAATCACCACGCACGATGCCTTCGCCCTTGGCCCCCGCGACGGTGACAATGGTCGGGCAGTCGGCGACTTCAGCCAATTTGGGGCGGTTCACTGCATCGGTGACTACCAGCGCTGCGCCGGAACTGTTCAAGCGGTGTTCAATCGCCTTGGGGCCGAACGCGGTAAACAGTGGCTGATAGACCGCGCCGATGCGCCAGGTCGCCAGCACCACCACCAGCAATTCGGCGGTGCGGGGCAACAGGCCCGCCACCTTGTCACCGCGCTTGACGCCGTGGGCGAGCAGGAAGTTGGCGAAACGTGCGGCCTGCTCCTGCAGCTCGGTAAAGGTCGAGGTGGCGCTACGCCCGTCCTTGCCCTCCCAGAACAACGCGATGCGCCCTGGTAGCGCGTGACGGTCACAGCATTCCACACAGGCGTTGAGCGCTTGCAGGTTACCGGCCAGTGCGGCGTCGACGGTGTGCTGGTAATCAAACTCGGTGGTGGCAGCCAAATACTCACGCATCGCTTCCTATCCTTCTGTGTTTTTATTTTCAGGACGTTTTCAACTCGATAAAAGCGCTGAAATAGTCGCTCCAGAGCGGCGCAGCGGCAATGGTCAAAGCTTTCAACTTGGCTGACTGGTTTGGCCAGTCCGTAGTGAAACGCGGGGGGCTTTTTCGCCTTTCTGTGGGAGCGGGCTTGCTCGCGAAGGCGGTGTGTCAGTCGACACAGCTGTCACTGCACCACCGCTTTCGCAGGCAAGCCAGCTCCCACAGGGGTTATGTATCGCCCACAGAATCAGCGCCAGGCGTAAATCCCTGTGGCACTGAACCACCGGTTTGACACTCGCCGTGCGCTGACCGAAGCTGTCCACTTTTAGCTGCCCAAGCTTTCGGACGCCTGCATGTCAAAGTCACGCCGTTACTCCATCATCGGCCTGTGCGCCCTGTTGCTGATCGTACTGATCACCTGGTTTTTCTCCCGCACCCCGGCGGTGGCCGTGCCCCCGGCCATCGCCCATGGCTATTCCAAGGCCTTGAAGCAGGCGCATAACGGCGAGCCCGGCGCCGCACGAGTGTTGTACCAACAGTTGGGCCGGCCGGACCTGTCGCCCGAGCGCCGCGCCGCTTTGCATGCTGAACTGCCCAATTACCCCAGCCCCCAGGCGCTGAAGCTGGCTGATAAAGACCTGGCCAATGAATCAGCGCTGGTGCGCGAGGCCGCGATTCACAGCATCGTCGGGCTGGTGCCCACCGGCCAACGCACCTTGCTGCTCGGCCCGGTGCTGGATGATCCCGAACAGTCGGTGCGCTTTGCCGCCGCCAATGCCTTGCTCGGCTTGTCGCCGGACACCCTGGGTTTATACTTTGGCCCGCTGCAGCAGGTGCTCGACGAATTTGTAAAAACCCTCAAGGCGCAGCCAGAAACCGCCGAAGGCTGGATTCAACTGGCGCGCCTGTACATCCACAGCGCCCTGCTGCCTGAGGCACAAAACGCCCTGGAGCAAGCAATGCGTTTGCAGCCGGACAACCTGCAAGCGGTGGTGTCGCAAATCGAACTGCTGGACAAGCAAGGCAAGACCGACGAGTCGCGCCAACTGCTGGCCCGGCAACTGGCTGCACACCCTGAGTCGGCCTACCTGCAACATGCCTTGGGCATGTGGCTGCTGCACCATGGTGAACGCCCCTACGCCCTGCTCGGCCTGTCCAAGGCGGTGGAGCTTGCGCCGGACAACCCGGATTATCGCTACGACCTGGCCACGACCCTGCACGACCAGGACGAAGTAGAGGCGGCCCAGCGTCAATTGGAAGAAATCGTCCAGCGGCATCCTGCCAACCGCAAAGCCCGCGTGTTGTTGGTCAACTACTGGAAAGAGACCGGGCAGTTGCAGAATGTCCAGGTGCTGCTCGCCCAACTGGAGCAACAGAACCCGGATGATCCGGCGTTACAGCAGGGCCTGTAGGAGCGAGCTTGCTCGCGAAGATCGTTAACGATAACGCGGGCTGCCTGGTTCACAGCGGCGCCCTCCGGGTCTTCGCGAGCAAGCTCGCTCCTATAAGGCTGCAATTGATCCAAAACGTTGAACCGCTACGTGCCGCTACGGTCAAGTGAATATGGCGCGTCCTAGCGGGCGTGCCCCTCTACTTGTACGTGACCTGAGGGTACTTCTTGAGTACATCCAAACAGCAGTTGAGTGAAAAGGCGGCCACCGGCATCGAAGGTCTTGATGACATTCTTGCCGGCGGGCTATCGCGTAGCCATGTGTTTTTGCTTGAGGGCGAACCCGGCACCGGTAAAACCACCGTGGCCCTGCACTTCCTGCAGGCCGGCGCACAGAACGGCGAACGTTGCTTGTATATCACCCTGTCCGAAACCGAGCACGAATTGCGCCAGGGCGCCAAATCCCACGGCTGGGACCTCGATGACCATATTCATATCTTCGAATTGACCCCACCGGAAAGCCTGCTCAACGCCGAACACCAGCAAAGCCTGCTGTACTCCTCCGACCTGGAGCTGGGCGAAGCCACCCGCCAGATCTTTGAAGTGGTGGAACGGGTCAAGCCAACCCGCGTGGTGGTCGACAGCCTGTCGGAGATCCGCCTGTTGGCGCAAAGCTCCTTGCGCTATCGCCGGCAGATCCTGGCGATCAAGCACTACTTCGTGCGCTATGACGCCACCGTATTACTGCTGGACGACCTGACCACCGAATCCCTGGATAAGACCGTGCACAGCGTGGCCCACGGAGTGATTCGCCTGGAGGAACTGACCCCCAACTACGGTGCCGAGCGTCGTCGCATCCGGGTGGTGAAATACCGGGGCCAGAAATACCGTGGCGGCTTTCACGACTTCACCATTATGGGCGACGGCATTCACGTATTCCCGCGCCTGGTGGCGGCCGAGCATCGCGGCGGTTACAACCGTCAAACCTTGAGCAGCGGTATCGAGGAGTTGGACTCTCTGCTCGGCGGCGGTATCGAGACTGGCTCCAGCAGCTTGATTCTTGGCCCGGCCGGTACGGGCAAGTCGCTGATCTCGATGATCTTCGCCGCTGCTGCCGTGGCCCGTGGCGAAAAAGCTGCGCTGTTCATTTTCGATGAAGAGCTGGGCCTGCTGTTCGAGCGCATGAAGAACATGGGCATCGACCTCGCGGCGTTGCGAGACACCGGCAATCTGCTGATCGAGCAGGTCGACGCCGCCGAACTCTCCCCTGGCGAATTTTCGCACCGGGTGCGCCGCTGCGTGGATGAGCGCGGTATCAAGACCGTGGTCATCGACAGTATCAACGGTTACCAGGCGGCCATGCCCGAAGAGAACGCGCTGATCCTGCATATGCATGAGCTGCTGCTGTACCTCAACCGCCGAGGGGCTGCCACCTTCATGACGGTGGCCCAGCACGGCCTGGTCGGCGACATGCAGACGCCAGTCGATATCACCTACCTGGCCGACACCGTGATCCTGCTGCGTTATTTCGAGGCCCTGGGTAAAGTTCGCCGGGCGATTTCGATCATCAAGAAAAGAACCGGCTCCCATGAGTCCACCATTCGCGAATATCGCATCGGCAGCCGCGGCATGACGGTGGGTGTTCCCCTGGATAACTTCCAGGGTGTGCTGCGGGGCATTCCGACCTATATGGGCGCCGGCTCTCCTTTGCTCAAGGATGAGGGCTAGTGCCGGCCCTATCTCCCGCCTCCGAGCGCGCCATCGTGCTGGCGCCCATGGGCCGCGATGGCTCATTGGCGCTGATGATGCTCAACGAAGCCGGCTACAGCGGGATCGTCGCCAACAGCCTCGCCGCTCTGTGCCAAGAGCTGACGCATGGCGCCGGCCTGCTCATCATTGCGGCTGAGGCACTACGTGGCATCGACCTTGAGCCGTTACTTGAGCTGTTGCACCAGCAGCCGGCTTGGTCCGACCTGCCGATCGTACTGATGACCCAACATGGCGGCAAAGAGCAGAACGGCTCGACCCGGCTGAGCGGCTTGCTGGGTAACGTCACGTTTCTGGAGCGGCCGTTCCATCCCATCACCCTGATCAGCCTGGTCAGCGCCGCCCTGCGCGGTCGGCGGCGCCAATACGAGGCGCGGGACCGCTTGATTGACTTGAGCGAGAGTGAGCTGCGGCTGCAGCGCACCCTGGAAACCCTCGAGCAGCAAGTGGAAGAACGCACCGCCCAACTGCGTCACAACGAAGAGGCCCTGCGCCAATCGCAGAAAATGGAAGCTGTCGGCCAGTTGACCGGCGGTATCGCCCATGACTTCAACAATATGCTCACCGGCATCATTGGGAGCCTGGAACTGCTGCGCCGGCGTGTGGCGCGGGGCAAACTGGATGATCTGGACAGCCTGATCGACCTGGGCGTGACCTCCGCGAACCGCGCCGCCAGCCTTACCCACCGATTGTTGGCGTTCTCCCGTCGACAATCGCTGGATTCCAAGCCCGTGCAGATCAACCAGTTGGTCACGGCCATGGGCGAATTGTTGCAACGCAGCATCAATGAAAGTATCAGCCTGGACATGCGCTTGAGCGAGGTGTTGTGGACGGCCGAAGCCGACCCGAACCAACTCGAAAGCGCCCTGCTCAACCTGGTCATCAATGCGCGCGACGCCATGCCCACCGGTGGCACGCTCAGGGTGGAAACCACCAATCGCCACCTCGACAGCGTGTTCACCGCCGCCTACGGCACCCTGACACCGGGCGATTACGTAGAGCTGAGTGTCAGCGACAACGGTTGCGGCATACCGCAACACCTGATGGGCCGCGTATTCGATCCGTTTTTCACCACCAAACCCATCGGCCAGGGCACCGGGCTGGGGCTGTCGATGATCTACGGCTTCGCTCGTCAGTCGCGTGGGCATGTGACCATCCACAGTGAAGTCAACAAGGGCACGACGGTCAGCTTGTTCCTGCCGCGTTTTATCGGCGAAACCACGGCCCAGGAACCGCTCAACCCGACATTGCTGCCGTTTGCCAATGCAGGGGAAACCGTGTTGATCGTCGAAGATGACCCTGCCGTACGGGTGCTGGTCAGCGCCGTGCTCAAGGAGCTGGGTTATGGGTTTATCGAGGCAGGGGACGCAAACACGGCAGTGTCGATCATTGAGTCCGAACGGCGTATCGACCTGATGATCAGCGATGTCGGTTTACCCGGTATGAATGGTCGGCAATTGGCGGAAATCGGCCGGCAAATTCGCCCTGAACTCAAGGTGTTGTTCATTACCGGGTATGCCGAGCATGCGGCCGTGCGCGGCGGGTTTCTCGACCCTGGCATGCAACTGATCACCAAGCCGTTTACATTCGATTTATTAACCGCCAAAGTCCGGGAGATGATCAAGGCCTAGAGCGGCCGCGCTACGTAATATGGCGTTACGGTTGAGCAGGAAATAGATGGAATCGTTGTGGTTGTTCGCCCACACATGGGGGCGAACAACATGTTACCCACATCGATTAGGAATATTTCTGATGACTGCTATTTCCAATTCACGCGTGCCGGATTTGCATACCCCTCAAACGGCAAAAGCCGATCCACCACCACCTGCCCACATCGAGATCGCGACAGAGCTTCCGGGCCGTGGAGGAAGCCTTCAGCAAAGGGGGGATCGAAAGTTACTCGAGTTCTACACCCAGGACTTGAAAGAATTGTCGGCCGGCAATCAAGACTATCGACAGGCCACTGTTGAACGTATCCCGCCCGATTCGTCCTTCGGGCAGTCGCGTGCGCTGTTGGATAACCTCCTTAAAAGCCCAGCGTTCAAAGACTGGGCCAAGACGAATGACGTCGATCTCTCAAAAGAGATCACGATCAATGTCGACAGCGGTACCATCGGTTTCACCACCCTAAGCGCCAAGCCCCGAAATGCTTTCGACTTCTCACCGGCCAATCCCACTGCCGGAACCCTTGACCTTCAAAGTTTTATGGGTTGGCCGCTGCTCAAGAGCGCTGCGAAAACGCTGGCAGGCTCCGGCAACGTCATAAAGGTTGACCCCGCGACCACCGCGACCAGTGCGAAGATCGCTGAGATCGCCCAGTTTCATGGTCATACCCTGCCTTTTGACAGCGCTCTTTCGCCTGCTGAGCAACAGGCAGCCATCACGCAGTACATCAACAACTGGGAACATAAAGATGACCTGTTCCCTGAAAACTTCAATAAGCCCTCCAAGGAACATCTGGATAGCCAAGCCTCGCAGCTGGGCGATCTGAATAACCGAAATACTGTGATTGCGGAAATAACAAAGGTTGCAGACAGTGTCGTTGAGGGGCTGGAAGACCACGACTCCAAAAATACATTTGCCAATGAAAAAGACCACGCAGAATATAACCTAATTATTAAGCAGAGGATTAACGCTATTCTGGATACGCCCATCCAGATAGATCCTGCGTCGTCCTACTTCAAGGACCGCAATCTGAAACCAGGTGTGGCCGTGACGCTGCGCGACTACCTCGTAGGAAGTGGCCTATCACTTCCGACTAATGAGACTGAGTTAAAGAGCATTGCGCAGGCATTGGCAAGCCCGCCAATTGAAACACCGGCGTATGGTGATCTAGGAGGCGCGCTTTCATGGCCAACGCCGATGAGTAATGTCGATCAGCGTGCACTCATCTCCATGACTAATACGTTTTTGGAAGACCAGCCAGAACGCAACTTGCTCGACTATCTGACGCGCGGTCTTGATCTGGGAGACGACGTGTCGAACGACCGTAGCGGTGCCATCGACCGCATCCTCAAGTCACCCAATGCTGAAATTTTTGCACGTGCAGCCGAACGTGAATTTGGCGAAATTGCATCGCCCGACGTAATCGCCGAATGGGTGTTGACGGCGCTCTACACGTCGATGGATGCACTTGGCGTCAACACGACTGCGCCAGACTCCAGCCGGACCAAAGTTGCAGGATTCGATCTGGCCCACGTTAACCTCTCAGGCAAGAACTCCGCCGAGATACACAATGAGCTGGCTCAGCACTTACTCATAAACAAAATCGCTTCAGTTGAAAACCTGGAGCTTGCCATGGAAATCCTGTTGTCCCGCAAGGCACCGGAACTTCTGGTCAAGGACATACCCGCAGCAGTGGTAAAGGGCACCCACTCCTGGGTAAGTTTTACGACCGCCGTCGCCCGCCTAGAAGCCGAGGCCCCTGGCTCAACCAGCAAAATGACGTATGCGCAGGTCATGATGCGAAATGAGCTGGCACCGATAACGCTGGCAGACAAACTGGTTGAGCAGCAGGCTCAAAACGACGCATTGAAAGATTGGGGTGTGCAGAGCGGCGTGCTGGACTGGAACAGCGCAGATAGCTACTCAGAAGAGGATATGGCGAAGGTACGTGCTGCATTCAAAGACCAAGTGGATCGCTTGAATGAGGCTTCCAATACGTTTGCGAAGAGGCCCCCTAATCTTCATGACATGACAATGGCCTACATAAAAGAGCAGAACCCGCATTTATCGGATGAGCAAATCAGACAAAAAGTGCTGACGCCTAAGGAATCGGTCGTTTTGTCATTTCCAGGCCCCTACTCATTGCTGGATATATTCGTCCACACCGCGCAAATCCACAAGGAAGTCGATTTGCATACCTATACATCCAGCGATAAAAACATTGACCTTAGCACCATTTCCGCTCGGGATTTCCAACACAATTTCGTGAACTCTCATTTTGAAGGTGCGCTGAGGTTGTATCTCGACGCCTCTGAACGAGCCGTGCAATCGCAAGTCAAGTATTTGATATCAAAGCTGCCACTTGAAGATCGAAAAATTATTGAGCATGGGAACATTACCGTCTCTAGAGAACTTGATGTTGTCCGGGGCTACAACAGCGATCCGGTAGGCGTGGAACGCTCTCCCACAAGCATCATTGTACAAAGCGAAATTATAGATAAGAACGGCAATAAACGTATTCATAGTTACGAAATAGATAACGCAAGCAATAGTATTCGAAAGCGTGAGGACCTGAATGATAAAACGCCTGCCACCATCCCTTCCTTACGTGACAACACGACCGGCCGCGTCCGTGCTATAGGTGATAGCGTGCCTCGTACAAGGAGCCTTGTTCCTATCACCCCTGATGGCAACTACCATGAAAACGTCCTCTCGCCCTGGTCTAATAACAGCACCCACAACGCGCCCAACAGTTTCTCCAGCGAAAAGACGCAGTACATTGCTGATGCGATGGTGAAAAAAATTAACATCCGCAGTTACGCAGAAGAACTACGGGGTACTACCACGTTCGATGGTGAAGTACCTTTTTATCAAAAATTAGAAGATTTCCTGTTGGGTCTTATTCCGGGTTACAACGCCATCACCAACTTTATCAAAGGCAATTGGCAAGAAGGCCTCATCGATTTGTCGCTCGATATATTTGGTTTTATCCTGGCCGGCGCCGGCGGGGTCGCACGGGCCGCGGGCACTGGCGTCAGGACGGCCACGTCTACGCTGGGGGGCACCGCGAAAAAGTTGTTGCGTGGCGCAATAGGCGCGCTCAACCCCATAGATGCCCAGGGCCTTCTACTGGCCGGGGCGCAGGAAGGTATCAGTTACTTAGCCAGCCTCGGCCCCACCGGAAATAGCCAACCCCGACTTAAAGTCAACTATGACCCTGTAAAGATATTCAGGAACGTTGAGAACGCCATCGTGGGGAGCGCCAGGATGGAGGGCAGCACGACTAAAATTGCGGCCACTCAGAAAAATGGCAAATGGTATGCACTTGATCCCGTCAGCAAACAGCCCTATGGCCTGCCTTTAAAGGATTTCGTGCCTTCGGCATAAAGGCGGCATCAAGCTGAAAAGAAACGCCCTGCATTAAAAGGTTCTTCTCGGCGTTCGAGAAGAACCTTGGTTATTACGCCAATAACCTCTGGATATGCTCCTGCAGCGTATCCAAATCAAACGGCTTGGCCAAGATCGGCGCATTGCGCGTGATCGGGCTGTGGCAGTCGAGAATCTCCTGCGGGTAACCGCTGATAAAGATTACTTTCAATTCCGGACGCAACTTGATTGCCGGCTCGGCAATCTGCACGCCAGAAATCCCACCCGGCAAGCGGTAATCGGTCACCATCAAGTCCAGGTGCGGCTTGGTCGCAAGGATTTCGAAGGCCTGCTCCCCGTCGATTGCCTTCAAGACCCGGTAACCCAAACCTGCCAGGTACTCGCCCAGCACAAACATAATGGATTCGTCGTCCTCGACGATCAGTACGACATCTTGTGCATCTTCACTCATGGGAAGCCTTTGTCCGGTCAATTGCTGCAGTTACGACCATGGGGTCACGCAGAGGTTGCGTTGGGGTGACGATTGATTTCACTCGGCCACCTCAAGGGGCAGGCATACGCGAAACAGCGCGCCCTCGCCTATCTGGCTCTCGACCTCAATGGTACCGCCATGGGCAGCCACGATCTGTTCGGAAATAAACAGGCCCAGCCCCAGGCCGGCGGCGGAGTGGTTGGCGGAAACCCGTTCGAACTGCTGAAAAATACGCTTCTGGTTCTCCTCGCTGATACCAATGCCATGGTCGCGCACCTCTACCCGCGCTTCGCCATGTTCGGTATACACCCGCACCTGCACCGGGCTCTTGGCCCCGTAGCGCAGTGCGTTGGTCAGCAGGTTGGTGATCACCTGCTCGATGCGGAACTCATCCCAACAGCCTTCCACCGGGCTCTCGGCCTGCAATTGCATGGACGACTCGGCGGCGGCCACTTGCGGCGCGAAGTTATCGACCAGGTTGCGCACCAGTTGCGCCAAGTCGATGGGTGCCGGGCGAATCGACAGTTTGCCGGTGCGGATACGCGACACGTCGAGCATGTCCTCGATCAGGCGGATCAGGCTCTGGATCTGGCGCTCATCGCGGTCAACCATGGCGTGCATCTTGTCCAGGGTAAATGCCGCCGCATTGTCTCGGGCCAGGTGCATCTTGCGCAGTTGAGTCTCCAGGATCAGCCCGTTGAGGGGCGTACGCACTTCGTGGGCGACAATCGACATGAAGTCGTCACGCATGCGCACCGCTTGTTCCAGCTCGGCCTGGGTGGCCTGCAGACGCGTGAGCAACAGCTCCTGCTCACGACGGCTGCGCTCCAGTTCCTCGACTTGCAGCTTCATCGCCTTGCTTTGGCGATACAGGTCGACGAACACATTGACCTTGCTCTTGACCGCATGGATATCCAAAGGCTTGTGCAGGAAGTCCACCGCGCCGCTTTCATAACCCTTGAAGGCGTAGTTGAGTTCGCGGCCAGCGGCGCTGACGAACACGATGGGGATGTTCTTGGTCTTTTCGGTGCCGCGCATCAGTTCGGCCAGTTCGAAACCGTTCATGCCGGGCATCTGCACGTCGAGGATCGCCATGGCGAATTCATGTTCCAGCAACAGGGACAACGCCTCGTCGGC
The DNA here is from genome assembly GCF_014268375.2 of Pseudomonas salmasensis. NCBI lineage: Bacteria > Pseudomonadati > Pseudomonadota > Gammaproteobacteria > Pseudomonadales > Pseudomonadaceae > Pseudomonas > Pseudomonas salmasensis. Next base: position 373,610 of record NZ_CP077083.1, on the reverse strand, counting down.
ACTCAATGCCTTGAAGACCTGGCGATCCTCACGCTTGATCAGCGCCTCGAGGGCCAGCAGGTTTTCTGGCAGATCGTCGACGATCAGCAGTTTGGCCTGGACAGTACTTAACATGGGAAAGGTTCCAGGGAAGCCAGCAATGAGCCGATTCGGCTCAAGGAAAGAATATGGTCTGGTGTGTGCAAGGCCAGGGCCGCCAGGGGCATGACGGCAATGCGCGCCTCTTGTGGGTCCTGCACGATGGTAATGCCACCCGATTGCTTGACGTGGGCCAGCCCGCTTGCGCCGTCCTGGTTGGCGCCGGTCAACAAAATGGCGAGCAGGCGCGGCCCATATACATCGGCCGCCGAGGAAAACAGGTAGTCGATGGCGGGCCGGGAGTGGTGCACCCGGTCTTCCTGGCTCAGGGACAGGCTGCGGTCCTGTTCTACCGACAGGTGATAACCGGGCCCGGCAAAGTACAAGGTGCCCGCCTCCAGCGCTTCTTTGTCCCTCGCTTCCTTGACCGGGATGTTCAGGCGCCGCGCAAAGACTTCTGCCAGTTGGCTGCGGCGCTCGTCCGGCAGGTGCAGCACGGCAACGATCGGCAGGCCGAAGCTGCTCGGCAGTTGGCCGAAAATACTCAGCAACGCCTCGACGCCGCCGGCGGAAGCGCCGACGACGATGGCTTCGATCCCAAGAATCGGGGTGTCTGGCGCGTCGCTCATGATTTGCGGTAGATCCGTTCCTGCTTGACCAAGGGCTCGAATTGCTTGCTATAGGCGGAAAAATCCAGGGTTTCCTTGCTGCCCAGCACCAAAAAGCCGCGATGACACAGCGACTCATGAAACAAGCCAAACGCTCGATCTTGCAATTTTTTATTGAAATAAATCAATACGTTACGACATGAAATTAATTGAGTTTCTGAAAATACGCTGTCGGTCGCCAGGCTGTGATCGGCGAAGGTTACGTTCTCGCGCAATGTCTTGTCGAAGATCGCGTAATCGTAAGCCGCTGTGTAGTAGTCGGCAAATGAACGTTGCCCGCCGGCCTGCTGATAATTGGCGGTATAGGCACGCACGTTATCCAGGGAAAAGATGCCCTGCTTGGCTTTTTCCAGCGACGCCGGGTTGATGTCGGTGGCGTAGATGATGGTGCGTTCCAGCAAGCCTTCTTCACGCAGCAGGATGGCCATGGAGTACACCTCCTCGCCCGTGCTGCAGCCAGCGATCCAGATCTTGATCGACGGGTAGGTCTTGAGCAACGGCACCACTTCCTGGCGAATCGCCAAAAAGTGCGACGGGTCGCGAAACATCTCGCTCACCGGGATGGTCAAGAACTGCAGCAACTGCATGAACGCCGACGGGTCGTGCAACACGCGCTCTTGCAGTGCAGAAATGGTCGCGCAGTCGAACTGGCGCAAGGCATGGGCCACCCGGCGTTTGACCGACGCGCCCGAGTAGTCGCGAAAGTCATAGCTGTACTTGAGGTAAATCGCCTCGATCAACAGGCGCAGCTCAATATCGCTGCTCTTATCCAAGAAACACTGCTCCACTTAAATGCGTTCCATCTTCGGTAGCCATACGCGAATCAGTGAGAACAGGCGGTCCAGGTCAATCGGCTTGGCCAGGTAATCGTTTGAGCCTGCTGCCAGGCAACGTTCCTGATCGTCCTTCATGGCCTTGGCCGTCACGGCAATGATTGGCAGTTTTTTCCAGCGTGGGTCCTGACGGATCAAGGCCGTGGCCTCGTAACCGTCCATCTCCGGCATCATTACGTCCATCAGCACCAGGTCGATATCGTCCACTTCATTGAGTTTGTCGATGGCCTCCTGGCCGTTACGCCCGATCACCACCACCGCGCCTTTGTGCTCCAGGGCGCTGGTCAGGGCGAAGATATTGCGCACATCGTCGTCCACCAGCAGGATTTTGCGCCCTTCGAAGACTTTGTCGCGGCTGCGGGCGGTCTTGAGCATCTTCTGGCGGTCATGGGACAACTGCGATTCGACTTTGTGCAGAAACAGCGTGACTTCGTCCAACAAGCGCTCAGGGGAGCGCGCGCCCTTGATGATGATCGAACGCGAATACTTGCGTAGCTCGGCTTCTTCATCACGGGTCAGGTTGCGTCCGGTGTATACGATCACCGGTGGGAACGAGCAGATATCCTCGGTGGCCATGCGCTTGAGCAACTCGTTGCCGAGCATGTCCGGCAGCTTGAGGTCGATGATCATGCAGTCGTAGATAGTGCTGCGCAGCAGGTCGAGGGCCTCCTGGGCAAAGCCTACGGCGGTGATCTCGATGTCATCGTCGCCGATCAGGCGGGCAATGCTGTCGCGCTGCAGGTCATCGTCCTCCACCAGCAGGATGCGCTTGACCTTCTGGGTCAACTTGGCTTCCAGGCGCGCGAACACGTCCTTGAGCTCTTCGCGGGTGGTGGGCTTGACTGCATAACCGATGGCGCCCATGTGCATGGCGGCTTCGACGCGGTCTTCCACGGAAATCACGTGCACCGGGATGTGGCGCGTGTTGGCGTGTTCCTTGAGGCGCTGCAGCACGGTCAGCCCGGAATGGTCGGGCAGGCGCATGTCCAGCAGGATCGCATCGGGGATGTATTGCTCGGCAAGGCTGTAGCCCTCGTCGGCGCCGTGGGCGACCAGGCAGTGGTAACCCAGCTCGTGGGCGAGGTCGAACAGAATGCGCGCAAAATTCGGCTCGTCTTCCACCACCAGGATGCAACGGGTGCTGAACGGTGCTTTTTCGCGGTCGTCGGCAAAGCGTGGGATCAGCTTGGCGTCGGCCACCGGCAATGGCGACACCTTGACGGGCGCCGGTGCCGGCGCGACCACCACTTGGCGCGGGGGCTCGATGGGCGCCGCGTCCTCGTCGCGTTCAACATATTGTTCCGGCAACACCAGCGTGAAAATACTGCCTTTGCCCGGCTCGCTGGTCACGCTGATATAGCCGCCCAGCAAGGTGGCCAGGTCACGGGAAATCGACAAGCCCAAGCCCGTACCGCCGTAACGGCGGTTGGTGGTGCCGTCGGCCTGGCGGAAGGCTTCGAAAATGCTTTCCTGTTGGTCCGGGGCGATACCAATGCCGGAATCGCGCACCGTGAAGGCAATGCCCTCCCCCGGCGCACGGGACACCGCCAAGCTGACCTCGCCCTGTTCAGTGAACTTGATGGCGTTGGACAACAGGTTCTTGAGAATCTGCTCCAGACGCTGGCGATCGGTAAACAGCAGGGTTGGCGAGCCTTGCTGCACGTCCACCTGGAAGCCCAGCTTGCGGTCCATTGCCAGCGGCTCGAACATACCGCGCAGGCCATCCACCAGGCGCTCGACGCTGGCGTTTTCCGGGCGTACTTCCAGCTTGCCGGCTTCGACCTTGGAAATATCCAGGATGTCGTTGATCAGGTTGAGCAAATCATTGCCGGCCGAATAGATCGACTCGGCAAACTTGACCTGCTCGGCACTGAGGTTTTCCTGGGGGTTATCTGCCAGCAGTTTGGCCAGGATCAGCGAGCTGTTCAGCGGTGTACGCAGCTCGTGGGACATGTTGGCGAGGAATTCGGACTTGTACTTGCTGGAACGCTGCAGCTCATCGGCGCGGTCTTCCAGCTCCAGTTGGGCCTGGTTCAGTTCGATGTTCTTGCGGTCCATGGCGTCGCGCTGTTCGGCCAGGGTCTGGGTCTGTTCGGCCAGTTGCTCGTTGGTCTGCTCAAGTTCAGCCTGCTGGGTTTCCAGGTGGGCCTGGGACTCCTTGAGGATGCGCGACTGTTCTTCCAACTCTTCGTTGGCGGTCTTGAGTTCTTCCTGCTGCACTTGCAGCTCTTCGTTGAGCTGCTGGGTCTCGGCCAACACTTCCTGCAAGCGCTGGCGATAGCGTGCGGCTTCGATGGAGGTGCCGATATTACCGGCGATCAGTTCCAGCAGTTCAATATCACGCTCATCCAGTGGGCGCAGGAAACCCAACTCGACCACGCCATTGACACGGTCGTCATCGCTGGTAGGCACTACCAATACGCTACGGGTCGCGCCCTCGCCCAGTCCCGAGCTGACCTTGAAGTAATCCACCGGCACATCGTCCAGGCGAATCAGGCGATCGCGCTGGGCGGCCTGGCCAACGATGCCTTCATCGCTGTAGATCGACTGTTCCTGTTGTTCCTGCTCGCGGGAAAAGCCATACGTGGCCACGCGCTTGAGGCCGCCGTGTTCTTCGCGCACATACAGTGCGGCGACGGCCGAACCCATGTACTGGGCGAAGAACTGCAGGATATTGCGCCCCAGCATGTTCAGGGTCAGTTGGCCCAGCACTTGTTCGGCCAGTTCGGTCTGGCCATTGCGCAGCCAGGCGGTTTGCTCCAGGCGCCGTGCAATCTTCTGTTGTGACGCGAGGTTTGCACTGTAACTCTTTGAAAGTGAAATTAAATTCTTCCTGCCGATGTAGGCCAGAAAGCCACTCAACCCCAGTACAAACACCAGGTACAACGTGACACTGATCACCGTCGTACGGGTGACTTCTGCGTTACGGGTGATACGGAACTGTTGTTCCATCGCCACCGCGTCTTCGTATTCCTTGCGGATCTCATCAGTGAGCCGCTTGCCCCGGCCCGCCTTGACAGCGCCCCGGTAATCGCCGCTGTTGCGCTGCAGTTCAATCATCGACTGCGCGTAGTTGTTCCATTCGGTTTGCAAGGTTTCCAAGCGCTTGAGTCGGTCGACCTGCTGCGGGTTGTCGGCTACCAGGTCTTGCAGATTGCGCAGGTCGGCAATGATCCGCGGCTTGGCGACTTCGTACGGGTCAAGGAAATGCTCGTCACCGGTGATCAGGAAGCCGCGCATACCTGTTTCCAGGTCAACCGTCAGTTTGGACGTCTCATTGAGGTTGTTAATGACGCGGTCGGTGTGCTCCACCCACTGGATAACCGAAAGCAAATAGGTAATCAGGCAGACGAAAAACACCGCGCTGAGCACGCCCACGCCCAAGGGCAAGGCCACGTTTCGGCTCAGCAGGGTACGGAAGCTTTTTTCATCGACGGACGACGCGGGTGTCATGGGCATGCCTTGGCCAAATGCGGAAAAACCGCAAGTTTGCCCGAATAACATTGCTCAACGCTATGTTTGTGCGTTGATTGGCAGCGATAACCTCAATGCTCGAGGCTTTGCAGCACTGATCCCTTACGGTTAGTCGTGCAACCTAAAGTACCTTGAAACAGTTCCCACCGCTGCAAATCAGCGAGTGGGGAACCTGGCCACTGGGCATTCCCACACACCAGTGCGCCTTTGGAACAGGGAGAGTTCGTAGGCAGGCGTATTCTTCTTTCTGAGCCAGGTACCTTATATGTCGTTCACCTTGGAACGTAACCACTCTAATCCTTTCATTAACCTGCCACAGCCGACACCCATAACCAGCACACCGTATACCCCTCCCCCTAAACCGCAGCCCCACGATGTGTTCTCAGCCACCCCTGACGTCCAAAGTTCCAATCTGAACGAGCAACTGGGCGGCCGTCAAAACTTGAAGCGCCTTGGCGATGCCCTGGCCGGGATCGCTCAGCGCCTGGGCCAGGATGCCCCCGCTCATGAAGTGCTAGCGGCGCTCAAGGCAACCCCGATGGATGTACACCCGGACTCGGCGACTTACGCGGTAACAGGTGCCCGCACCACACTGGAATCGTTCATCAAAGGCATCGGGCTGCCATTGCCGGACAGTCATTTCAAAGTCTGCGGTCTGTCTGTCGCGGTGATTGATCGTTCTCAAGTGCACCCGCTGGGCAACCTGGAAGGCGCACTAGGCTGGCCGGTGCCAATGAGCGCCGATGAGCAGGAGCGTTTGCGCAACTTCACCCTGAACTACGCAGCTACGCCTGATGAACCCACCGTCAAGGAAACCGGATCGCTGCTGGAGTATTTGTGCAGGCATACGCCGCTATCGCCCGAGGTGCTGGCCGACCCGGTCAAAACGCTGAATGCGCTGGTCAGCTCTACCCAAGCCCAGGCGCTGGGCAAGCACTTGCAGGAAAGCATGCAGCATGTCGCCACAGACAGCAGCGCCATGGACCATCTTTTGGCAGCGATGACGTTGCAACTGGACCCCCAGTCCATCACTGAGACCAACCGCAACCTGTTGGCTGGCTTCGATCTTGGCCACGAACACCACTGGGGCCAAACCGCTGGGAAAGTGGTAGACAACTTGGGCAAACACTTGGTGGCCAACGGCAAGACCAGCCCTGATATGGCAGCGGCGGCAGCATACGTATTGTTGGCATCCCGGGCGCCGGTGTTTTTGATCAAAGACATTCCTAAAACCGTGACCTACGGCAGCCCGGCCTGGGTCAACCTGACCGTTGCCGCAGCAACCATTGAAGCCCAGACCCCCGGCCGGGTTGCGAGCATGACATTCGCACAGGTCATGCTCGAGGCCGAGAGTGCAAGCCTGGCCGACCGGTCAGTCACTCACGATGCGCAACGCGAAGCCCTGATCGACTGGGGCGTTGTGAATCGTGTGTTGGACAAGAAAGCCGACCACCTCTACACCGCAGAAGAGCTGGCTGCCCTTATGGGCGAGTTCGAAGCACGCAACTCAGCGATGGCTTCGGCAAATGACGTCTTCGAGAAAGACCTGCCCTCTCGTGCGCTGAAAGCCGACATCGTACTCAAAGAGCGCTTTCCCGACTTGGAAGCGATATACGACAAAAGGTTGATTCACGTGTCGCATGAGCGGCGCAGGCCGTGGGGCGACCTTTATTATGAGCCCGGCCCGGTCGGCCCGCACTCACTCAGGGATATCGTGATGATGGACTTGAAAGGGCCACTTCATTACGAGAGTAAAGACCCGCAGGTTCCTGTAGACAAACTGAACGCGACCTCCACCTTTGGCGTGCGTGAATCGTTCAATCAGGAATTCAAGGCGGCCATTAAGGAAAAGAAAGTTGCGATGAACACTGCCATAAGGCACTTGATCGCGCAGTTGCCCTTGGTAGACAGGCAGAATTTAGAGTTAGGCAAGATCACCTTTTTTCAAGAACAAGCCACAACCTTGAGCACAGAACTCTTTCCGTTCTTTCGTAACAAAGTCCACCCCAAAAAAGAGCCGTTGTTATTACGCGTCGAACGCGATGGCAAGGCGGTTGCTTATGAAATCAGCTTCGCGGAGGGCTCGATTCGGAGCTTTTACCACAGTAAAGCGGAGCCCGGAACGAGACGAAATGGCAACGTAACCTACGAAACCAAGGTATTCAAACCTTCCAACGGTGCCGACGCGCTTGGCAAGGAACAGCGACCGACAGACAACGCCGTGCCTGACAGCTTCAATTCTGCCCGCAGTCAACTCATTGCCGATGCGTTTGTAGAACACACCAACTTTGATGATGAGGCCATTCTGGAACGGGCACGGGGCCTTACGTACGACGACAAGAATAACAAACGGTCCAAAGTGTTCGAAGGTTTTCTGTTGGACATGGTGCCGTTTTATTCCGCGATCAAAAATTTTAGCCACGGCAATGTCGGCGCAGGCGCGGTTGACCTGGGGCTGGATGTGTTCGGATTCCTGACGGCAGGTGTTGCGACGGCCGGAAAGGTTATCAAGATTGCAGGCACCGCAGCCTCAATTGCAAGCAAGGGTGCGCGGGTAGCCAAGGTGATCGGCATGGCGACTTTCAGCGCACTGAACCCGTTGGGAGGGCTGGGCGACGCAGCGGTAGGTGGGGTACGGTTGGCCGGCAAGGGCCTTCAGTTTCTTGGAAACAAAGGCGCCAAGATCGTGAATGCAGTACGCGGGGCTACGGGCAGCTATGATGTGCTCAAGGCCGTGAGCAAGGAGCACGGCACCGCACTGATCGGCACTTATACCTCCGCAAATCGCAGTAGTCATACCGTCGCCGTATTAAAAAACAATCAGTGGCATCACTATGACCCGGTGAAAAACCGCGTATACGGGCCGCCGATCAGGGATTTTACCCCGTTGGGTGCGCCGGGACTTCTGATTGACCGCGCCCACGGTTCCAATAACGCGGCTTTTCGGCATATCCTGACCCGCGCCCAATCGCCAGCGAATGCTGTTGCCTATCAGCGAGGTTTAACTCAGGGCGTTCCTCATAGCCTGCCGGGCTATGACGCCAATGTATCCTCCAACCATCTCTTGCGTATTGCGCTAAATAATCATTTGAGCCCTGAACAACTGGGCGCCCTTGTCAAGGAACTCACCGCGCGCAGAATCGAGGAGGCCAAGGCCGTATCAGCAGTTCTCAAACATGACGTGTATAAGCCTGATGTGCATTTTACCCCTGTATCGCAGATCGATTATCTCGCACGTACTGACATAACATCCAGCGGCCATTGCGCAGGTTTATCCAACCTCATGGCCTTGGCGATCATGCTCGGTAAAGAAGACGAGTTGATGAATAACCTTTACCGAGCGGCGAGAAACCCGGGAGACACAAAAGCGGCTGAGTTTATTCAGGAGATGCAGAACTTTCAGCGCGTCGTGGGAGACCGATCGGCGTTTCACATGGGCAAAACCTTCAAGCAGCAAAGTCATCTCGAAATCATCGACGAACTGACCAACTCCCCAACGTCAAAAACCATCCGAATCGCGACCAAGGACCATGCAATGATCGCGGGAATAAAAGTTGAAGGAGGCGTAACAAGCTGGTTTTTCTACGACCCCAATGGCGGGCTGGCTAAATTCACGACGTTGCAATCAATGCAGGAGGGCATGGAGAAAGCACTCAACAGTGGCGGACATGCAGCGAGTTTAAATCCGCACAAAACGGGTAAGGGAGGCAGTTTCTATGAAACCAGTGATTTTTCCGCCAGCGATATGGACACGGTGAACGACGTTTACAAAGAGCTGTTGGACGCCGCACTGTAAAGGTTTTACAGCGCGCCTAAGAATGTTGGCGCGCTTGTTTTCCAGCGAACGCTCATAGGGTTTCGCCCGCGTGTGAGACTTTATCCCGCACAATGATCACAATAGGCACCTTTTGTGGGAACTTGCCAGGAAGCGCAACACTCACTAGTAAGCAGTCAGTCAATCCCATAGCCCCGTACGCTCTCCATTTTTCAGGAATATCCCTTATGCCCTCCACCTCCACCATCCTTGTAGTCGAAGACGACGCCATCGTGCGCATGCTGATCGTCGATGTCCTCGAAGAGTTGGAGTTCCAGGTGCTCGAAGCCGCTGATGCTGGGCAAGCATTGACGGTGGTGCAAGATACCGCCCAGGTCATCGACCTGATGATGACCGACGTCGGCCTGCCCGACATGGACGGCAAACAACTGGCAACCAAAGTGCGCGAACTGCGCGCCACCCTGCCGATTCTGTTTGCCAGCGGCTATGCCGAAAACATTGACGTGCCTGCCGGCATGCAGGTGATTGCCAAGCCGTTCTCGATCGATCAGTTGCGCGACAAAGTCAAATCCATGCTTTAACGCCCCTCCCGCCATCGTCCTTTGCAGAGATTAACGTGACGTGCGCCCAATAAAACAGGAAACTCAGCGCCTTCACGCCACGCTCTCAGATAGCACTCAGGAAGGACGCAACAACATGATTGGAAAACCGACGCGCCTGCTGTTGGCGAGCCTCTCGATTTTCATGAGCTCCGGCGCCTGGGCTGACTTCACCGCAAGCCCCAGCGAAGCCCGGGCCATCGCCAAGGAAGCCTACCTGTACGGCTTCCCCGTGGTGCAGATGTACAAAACGCTCTACACCCAGGCCGTGGATAAAGGCGGCGCCCACTTCAAGGCGCCGTTCAACCGTATAGACAACAACGCCCAGGTGCTCACCCCCAAGGACAATGCAGTTACCACCCCTAACGTCGACACGCCCTACTCATTCGTGTGGATGGACCTGCGTAAAGAGCCGCTGGTGCTGACCCTGCCCAAGGTCGAAGACAACCGCTACTACTCGGTGCAGTTGATCGACCTCTATACGCAGAATTTCGCCTACTTGGGCACCCGCAGTACCGGCAATAACGGCGGCCACTACATGATTGCCGGGCCAGACTGGAAAGGTCAGCAGCCGGTGGACATCGACCGTGTGATCTACAGCGAAAGCAACATCGCCTACGCTCTTTACCGCACGCAGCTGTTTGATGACAAAGACCTGGGCAAGGTCAAGCAGATCCAGAACGGCTACAAGGTGCAGGCGCTGAGCAGCTATGTGAAACAACCGGCCCCCGCCAACGTGCCGAAGATCCAATGGCCCAAGCCGATGGCAACCATGACCGAAGGCCCGCAGCTGTTTCGCTACCTGAACTTCATGCTGGCCTTCGCCGCGCCTCAGGACAGCGAAAAAGACCTGCTGGCGCGCTTCGCCAAGATCGGTATCGCCCCAGGCGCGCCGTTCAAGGTGAACCAGTTGACCGCCGAGCAGCGCAAGGCCCTGGAAGACGGCATCGCCGATGGCCGCGCCGAATTCGCCGCGTTCAAGAAGGCCAAGGTCGACACCCACCAAGTGACCAGCGCAGAGCTGTACGGCAGCCGCGACCACCTGCAAAACAACTACCTGTACCGCTACGCCGGTGCCGAGCTGGGCCTGTTCGGCCACTCCAGTGATGAAGCGGCGCACCAAAGCTACCTTATCGACAGCGAGGGCAAGCCGGCCAATGGTGCCCGCCACAGCTACACCGTGCATTTTGCCAAGGACCAGTTGCCGCCGACCGATGCGTTCTGGTCGCTGACGATGTACGACGCCAAGACTAAATGGCTGGTGCCCAACCACAAGAAGCGCTATGTGATCAACTCGCAGATGCTGCCGGCGCTCAAATTCGACGCCGACGGTGGCCTGACCCTGGCATTGCAACACCACGAACCGCCCAAGGCTGAGCAGAGCAACTGGTTGCCAGCCCCGCCCGGCCCGTTCTACGCGGTATTGCGCATTTACCTGCCCAAGCCTGAAGTCGCTAGCGGCCAGTGGAAGCTGCCAGCGTTGACGCCGCTTAAATAAGCTCGGCGAATAAAAAAAGCGCGGCGGGTGATTACCCGCCGCGCTTTTTTTGACTCAGTGTTTTTTCAGTTTCACGTAAGACTGGTGCAGGTCCGACGCCCAACCGTCAATGACGCTTTTCACATCGTCGGCCTTCATGACCTGAGAATCATTGGCCAGCGGCTTGCCGGTGCCTTTGCGCACCACTTGGGCCAGCACTTTATGAGTGCTGCCATCGAGAAACTGCGCCTCGGTGCCCAGAGTGGTTTCCTGATCGCGAATGCCGGTGCCGGTGCTCACTGCCGCGGCCACCAGGGCGACGGGAATAAATTCATAAGGCTTGAGGCTTTCGGTCTTGCTGCTCACCGCGGTAATCGCCGCCCTTACCACGATCACCCCAGGGCCTGGGGCATTGGCCACGGGCAGTGACTGGGCCAGCTCGCGCTTGAGCGCCTGGTTGTAATAGTCGTTGATGCCGCGCAGCGTACTCTCGGGAATCCGGGAGGTGGCCTGGGGCTTGGGGTAGAACTGGGTGGGCTCGATGTACACCGCCGTGTAGCGGCTCAGGTCCAGCTGTGGATCGACCCAGCGCATCACCTCGGCCCCCGACGGTGACTTGGCTTCCTTGAGTTGGCTGTAGTTGGAAAGAAACCCTGAATACTCATCCGGCTGCACCACCTTGCTGGCGCAACCGGCCATACCGAGCGAAGCGACGCACAGTGTGCCGATCATTAACCTGAATTTCATTATTGAACTCCCTGGCGACCATCATCGTAAGAACGAGTGGTAGGTATAGCCAATGTTGAGGCATCGCACCTTATTTAGCGCCGGATATTGATCAGAAGTGATCGTTGATCAAGGTTATTTGAACTGCTCCGGTGAATTGGCTGGTAACTGCGTATGACTGATCCGCCTGCAGTGGGTAAGGTGAAGCCACACTTTTTGTCCGGAGCATCACATGCGCACCATCGGCCTTATCGGCGGCATGAGCTGGGAGTCCAGCGCCGAGTATTACCGCCTTATCAACCAGCGCGTGCGCGACCAGCTCGGCGCGCTGCGTTCGGCGCAAGTGTTGATGTACAGCGTGGATTTCGGCCCGGTGGAACAGGCTCAGCATGCCGGGCGTTGGGACGATACCGCGCTGATCCTGGAAGATGCCGCGCGACGCTTGCAGGCCGGGGGCGCTGATTGTGTGGTGCTGTGTACCAACACCATGCATTTAGTGGCGCCGCGCATTGAGGCGGCGGTGTCGATCCCCTTTCTGCATATTGCCGATGCCACTGCGGCTGCGGCCCTGGAGGCCGGGACCTTGACGGTGGGCTTGCTGGGTACCGCGTTCACCATGGAGCAGGACTTCCTTAAATCGCGCCTCGCTGCCCAGGGGCTCACGGTGCTGGTGCCAGACGCGGATGAACGCAAGGCGGTGCACCGCATCATCTATGAAGAGTTGTGCGTGGGCGTCATCAGTGACGCCTCGCGCCAGGTGTATCAGCGGGCGATCCAGGCACTCGCCGCGCGCGGTGCCCAGGCGATCATCCTCGGCTGCACGGAAATCTGCCTGCTGATCCAGCCCGAACACAGCGCCTTGCCGCTGCTGGACACCACCGCGCTGCATGCGCAGGCCGCTGTGGAGTTTGCGTTAGCGGGCATTGGACAGTGATTTTTGGGGGCAAGGCCGGCGCAGATCAGCCAGCCCCTTTCACTGCACGCTGATCATCAAAAAAAGCTTTCCTGCCATCCACCCGCTCAGACGCCCTCGGCACATTCACGCCCTGGCCTTCCGGCTTTTCCACATACCAATAGCAATGGCTGACCGCCCGGGTAATCCCCACATAGGCCAGGCGCAATACTTCGTCTCTCTGCGCATTGTCATAAGGCTCGCTGTCGCCATCCTTGCCCAAGCCGGCCATACGATAGACCTGGTTCTTGTACGGCGAGCTGGTGACATGCTGACAATCGCCCAGCAAAAACACCGCATCCGCCTGCAGGCCCTTGGCACTGTGATAAGTCAGCTGTTTGAGCCTGCGCGCCTGTGGCGCCAAGCTAGAATCCACATTAACTACAGACTTAATATGCTCTTGAATCAATAGCTTATCGCTACTTTTTCGATAAAGCATCAGGATCGAATCGCCCCGCTGATAATGCTCCAGCAACCGCTGCCCCAGCGCCGCGTCGTCACGTTCCAACACCGTGACGGGCACCAATGCCTTGGGCTCGCCACTGGCCTTGGCCTTCTTGCCCGGGATGGCCGGCGCGCTGCGTACGATATGTTCGGCGGCGTCGATGATGTGCTGGTGGCTGCGGTAGTTTTCCCCCAGCATCACGCGGGTAGTGCTGGGCGAAACAAACTCCTTGTTGAACTCCATGAAGTACTTGGGCGAACTGCCGCGCCAGCCATAGATCGATTGCCAGTCATCCCCCACGCACAGCAACGACGAGCGTTGCGCGCCGCGCCCGACATGCATGGCCGGCCCGCGGCTGCGGATTTCCCGCAGGCTGGCGCGGAGCCAGGACACGATCTGCGGCGACACGTCCTGGAACTCATCGATCATCAGGTGCGACATCGGCCGCAACAGCGGATCACTCAGCAGCTTGAGGTTCTCCGGGGTGTTTTCGCCAAACAGGGAGAACATCCGGTTGTAGGTCATGATCGGCGGCGACTGTTCCAGCAGGTGATCTTCCAGGGCCTTCCAGAAAATGCTCAGGGCCTCGAAGAACAGCCGGTCCGGCTCGTCCTTGGCGAAGCTCATCTGGCCAATCGCCGTAGGCACATCCAAGCCAAGGTTCTCGATAAACCCGGCCGCCATGACAAAACTGTCCAACAGGGGCGCCGAAGCGAGTTCGCCTTTGACCTTGTAATCAAAGCCCGGCCCGGCAGTGGCCTCGCCGCCCAGGCTGCTCAAAAGGCGCTTGGAAGATTCGTAATTATCGATCCATATCAGAGGCTTATTACAGAAAGCTTGAAACAAGGTGCGTTTTACCGCCCATTCGGCCCGCACCGAGAGTTTCGAGTTCGGCCGACTGATCTGCGGGTTTTCGCGCCCATCGAACCCCAGCACCACCCAGGCATCCAGCTCCGGGATATAGCCGTGGCAATGAAATTGCGCGCCGTTGATTTCAAACGTCTGACGGCTGGGTTCGATGCCTTTGATCGGCCAGGCACCGGCACGAAACCACAGGTCTTCGATCACATCACAGAGTTCTTCATCGCGCTTGGCCGCCAATTCGGTCACCGCCATGCGCTTTTGCACGTCCGGATGATCGCGCTCCAGCTCCTTGAGCTGAAGGCCATGGCGGGCCAAGGGGGCAATTAACTCGCGAAAACGCTGATGGCGGCCATACAAGCGGTGATAACAGGCGTTCATCTGCTGGCGCTGGGCATCGCTGATACGCAGGTCGAAGGCGTTGCTGTCGGCGTCTTCAAAACCACCGTTGAGGTTCTCAAAGGCCTGCAGCCGCTCAAAACCCGGCAGGCTGCGCACCATCGGCAAGATGCGCGAATGAAAAGTACGCACCACCGCCTGGGCTTCTTTGCTGCCAAGGGGTTCGCCCCACAGGCTGAGTATTTCCATGAGCTTGTTGATGAAGTCCTTGCGCGACTCGCGGGTGAACGTCACCACCGTCATGGAACTCAGCTCAAAGCCCAGGTAATGGCTGAGCAGCAGGATGCGCAGCACCAAGGACGTCGACTTGCCGGCGCCTGCGCCCGCAATCACCGAGGTCGAGGGCGTGTCGCTGAAGATCATCTTCCATTGCGCCGCACTTGGCTGCGCATGGGCTGGCAGCAGCCGCGCGACATCGGCCTTCATGCGTTTCTTCACCTCTGCGGTGAGCGGCAATCGCCAATCGTCGAACAGGCTGTCATCGACGCCTGGCGCACGGTGCTCATCGGGGCGAAAGTCACGAATCAACAGGACCTGACGGCCCTCCTCAATGCCATCGGCCTTGCCCTCGCGGTAGCCGTATTCAACACCCGCCTCATGCCCACTGCGAAAGCCGTCCGCCTGGCCGTGCAACCAGGAAAACCGATGCTGCGCACGCAAACGGGTGAGGCCATGGCCGAACAGGCGAGCGGCAAGCCGCTTCAACAGCGGCATTTCAGCCAAGGGGCGCAGTTCGGGGGGTAGATCAGGCTGTTGTTGCGACACGCGGACTCCTGCGGTGAGCTTGTTTTGACCAGGCCGTCATGGTCGCCGGAAACGCCGCTCAGTTCCAGCCAAATGCTTTGCTGTCATGCACTTAAGCGATGAAGTGAAAGTGAACACCGGGATAAACCATCGAACAAACAGATAATAATCCGGCAGTTTTTACGCTTTTTCTCGATCATGCGCTGCTGGATGATAGGCCCATCAACAGGAGACGATCATGCTTGAACTTCGACCTTTCACCAGCCTGGGCGGCGCCCACCATGGCTGGCTTGACGCTCATCACCACTTTTCCTTTGCCGAATACCACGACCCCCAGCGCATGCACTGGGGCAACCTGCGGGTGTGGAACGACGACATCATCGCCCCCGGCAGCGGCTTTCCCCAGCACCCGCACCGCGACATGGAAATCATCACCTATGTGCGCGAAGGCGCCATCAGCCATGCCGACAACCTGGGTAACCAAGGCCGCACCGAAGCCGGCGATGTGCAGGTAATGAGCGCAGGCACCGGCATTGCCCACAGCGAGTACAACCTGGAGGCCACGCCGACCAAAATCTTCCAGATCTGGATCATCCCCAATGAGGCCGGCTTGCCGCCATCCTGGGGTGCCAAGCCGTTTCCACAAGGCGACCGCGAGGGCTTTGTAACGCTGGCCAGCGGCAAGGCTGGCGACAGTGAAAGCTTGCGGATTCGTGCGGATGCACGCTTGGTGGCCGCGAACCTGAAGGCCGGGGAAAGCGCGGAGTACCGGTTGGACAGCGGTCGCCGTGCCTATCTGGTGCCAGCCACGGGCGTGATTGACGTCAATGGTGTGCGGGCACAGGCGCGAGACGGTGTGGCGGTTGAGGATGAGCAGGTGCTGCGGGTGACGGCGATTGAAGACAGCGAAATCGTGCTGGTGGACCTGGCCTGATCATGTAGGAGCGAGCTTGCTCGCGAAGAACTCACCGGCACCGCGTTCACTCAGGAAGCACGCGTTATCGTTGACGTTTTTCGCGAGCAAGCTCGCTCCTACATACAATGTCAGTTATTGGCTGATCGCGCCGTCTACCAACACCTGCGCCTCTTCCACCAGTTGCTTGAGGTGTTCTTCACCGATAAAGCTTTCGGCGTAGATCTTGTAGATATCCTCAGTGCCCGAGGGCCGTGCGGCAAACCAGCCGTTGTCGGTCATGACTTTCAAACCGCCAATCGCCTGATTGTTGCCCGGCGCATGGCTGAGGATCTGTTGAATGCTCTCCCCGGCCAACTGCGTGGACGTCACCTGCTCCGGCGACAGTTTGCCCAGCAGGGCTTTTTGCGCTGGGGTGGCCTTGGCATCCACGCGAATGGCGAACGGCTCACCGAGGGCATCGGTCAGGCCACGGTAGATCTGGCTCGGGTCCTGGCCTTTGCGCGAGGTCATTTCTGCGGCCAGCAAGGCCGGGATCAGGCCGTCCTTATCGGTGCTCCAAACGCTGCCATCTTTGCGCAGGAACGAGGCGCCGGCGCTTTCTTCGCCGCCAAACCCCAACGAACCTTCGAACAAGCCATCGGCAAACCATTTGAAGCCCACTGGCACTTCGTACAGGCGACGGCCGATGCGCGCCGCGACGCGGTCGATCAGGCCGCTGCTGACCACGGTCTTGCCCACGGCCGCGTCGGCGCGCCAGTCCGGGCGGTTCTGGAACAGGTAGTCGATGGACACCGCCAGGTAGTTGTTGGGCGCCAGCAAACCACCGGAAGGCGTGACGATGCCGTGGCGGTCGTGGTCCGGGTCACAGGCAAAGGCAACGTCGAAACGCTCCTTGAGCCCGATCAGGCTTTGCATGGCGTAGCTGGAAGACGGGTCCATGCGAATCTGGCCGTCCCAGTCGACGCTCATGAAGCGGAAGGTTGCGTCGACCTCGGTATTCACCACGTCCAGGTTCAAGCGGTAGTGCTCGGCAATCGCCGACCAGTAGCGCACCCCTGCTCCGCCCAGCGGGTCGACGCCCAAGCGCAGGTCGGCGCTGCGGATGGCATCCATGTCGATCACATTGATCAGGTCAGCCACATAGCTGTTGAGGTAGTCATGACGATGGGTGGTGTCTGCCTTGAGCGCCTGGGCGTGCGTGATGCGCTTGACGCCGGCCAGCTTGTTGGCCAGCAGCTCGTTGGCCTTGGCTTCGATCCACTTGGTGACGTGGGTATCGGCCGGGCCACCGTTAGGCGGGTTGTACTTGTAGCCGCCACTTTGCGGCGGGTTGTGGGACGGTGTAATCACAATGCCGTCTGCCAGGCCGCTGGTACGGCCACGGTTGTAGCAAATGATGGCGTGGGAAATCGCCGGTGTCGGCGTGTACTCATCGCCCTCAGCCAGCATCACGTGCACGCCATTGGCCGCCAGTACTTCCAACGCACTGGCACCGGCTGGCGTCGACAATGCATGGGTATCCAGGCCGACAAACAATGGGCCAGTAATGCCCTGCGCTTCGCGGTACAGGCAGATGGCCTGGCTGATAGCCAGCACATGCCACTCGTTGAAACTCAGTTCGAACGAACTGCCACGGTGCCCGGAGGTACCAAAAGCCACGCGCTGAGTGGAGATCGCTGCATCAGGCTGGCCGGTGTAGTAGGCCGTGACCAGTCGCGGGATATCCACCAGCAACTGGGCTGACGCCGGTTTGCCCGCAAAAGGACTGATAGTCATGCATAAACCTCGATAAAGAAGGATTTCGGAAAAAATGACAGTTTACTGAGAGTTGGACTACTGCGCGACGGTATCGATCCGACAGCCTGAAGAGAAATTTCGGATAATTTAGGTGAGGATATGCACTCGGCCTGACAGCCTGACCGGCTGTCAGGCCAGCTCCCACATTGGATCGTTGTAGGAGCGAGCTTGCTCGCGAAACACTCACCGGCGCCGCGTTTATTCAGGCAGCGCGCGGTATCGTTGACGTTTTTCGCGAGCAAGCTCGCTCCTACTCAATCTGCGCCTGCCGTAGTGACTGCGCCAGCGTATCCAGGGCGATGTCCAGGTTGGGATGGCCGCTGAAGGTATGGCTCAAGCGCATATGCTGGTGGTGCAAGCCACTGAGGCTGAACAGTTCGCCGGGGGCAATCACCACCTGCTGGGCGAGCATGCGCTGGAACACCAAGCGCATGTCCACCGGCGCCGTCGACTGCAACCAGAAACTCGCCCCAGCCACGGGCATGCGGTAATGCACACGCCCTTGCAGACGCGCATCCAAACGATGACTCATGGCATGCGCCTGCTCGTGAAGGCGCTGGCGCAGCGTCTGCAGGTGCTGGTCGAACCGGCCGCTTTCGTACAGTCGGGCGATGGCGCGTTGTCGAATGGCGGACAGTCGAAACGAACGCAGCAGGAATTGGCGCTGCAATTCACTGCTCATCTGCCGCGCCAGCAGGTAACCAAAGGGCGCTTCCGGGCCCAGTACCTTTTCGAACGAAGAAAACACAATCAGCCGCTCTGGGTTGACCAGGCTGCGCAAGGCCGACCCGGGCGGCGCAAAGCTCAGGTCACCAAAGGTATCGTTCTCTAGCAACCAGCAACCGTGCTGGTCGAGCAGACGCGCTACATGCAGCCGCTCGTGTTCGGACATGGCGTCACCCGAGGGCATGCTGACCACGGATGAGAGCAGCACAAGGTGCACCGGCTCATGGCGCAGCAGGTGCTCCAATGTACTCAGGTCCGGGCGACCGTCGGCCCGCCAGGGCCATTCAATAACCCGCACGCCAGCGGCCTGTAGCAGGCGCAACACCAGGTAATCGCAGGGCGATTCAACCACCACCACCGTGCCTTTGAGGCCCAGGGCGTCAATCAGGATGTCCAATACGCCTTGAAGATCGGCGCCCACATACACCTCATCCGCTTGCCAGCAACGGCTGGGCGACGAGGTATAACGGGCGGCCAATGCAGCGCGCAGCTCCCACACACCGCAGGGTTGCGAAGGTTGCAGGTAATGGGGATATCGACGTACCAGTTGGCGTTCCAGCGCCAGCAACGCGCCATCCAGCGACCCCAACAGCGCCGGCTCATCGCCACTGAGCACCACCATCGCCGGTCGCCGTGCGGCCGTGTACAAACGCTCGAGCAGGTCAGTACCCGCCATGACGGGCGCGTTCACGGCCACGGGCCAGGCGAAGTAGCCGGATTTGGCCACTGAGTACACCCGCCCTTCCTTTTCCAGCAACGAATAGGCGTACTGAATCGTCGAGATCGACACATTCATGCGCGTCGATAACTGCCGCAGGGACGGCAGTTTCACCGGCGTTTCCCGGCTGACTTCGTTGATCAGGTTGATCATGTAGCGGTACACCGCCTGATAGGCAAAGTCTACTTGCCGCTCCCCCCGAAGATTCATCGTTGATCACCGGCTTTCATTAACAAATACACGTTGCTAACGCTCCGACACTTGGGCGATGCGTGCCTTGGGCCGCGCCAACGTTTGTTTGCGTACCCGCATGCCGCGCCCTTGCGACAGTGGGCGCTTGCGATACAGGTGCTGCAACAGCGGCAGCGGCAGCCCACTGGTATCCACCAGCCATTGGTGCAGGATGTCCGCAGCGGGCTTGCCCTGCAGTGCCTTGTGAAGTTCGGGGAGTGCCACCAGCATGCCGGGATGGCATTGACGCAGGAAACTCTCCAACCGTTCGCCATGCTGAACGAAGGGCGCAAACAACAGGCAGGTCAATTGGTTGTCGTCCAGGCCGGAGAACTCCTGGATATAAGCGGTGGACAGCAACTGCCCTTCTCGCCCGGACGCTTCTTTGATCAGCGCGACCGGCACTTGCCTACGGTGCAGGAAGTCTGCCGCACGTCGAACAAACCCCGCGACGCCATGTTCGTAGGACAGCTCACGCAGACACTGGGCCTGCACGCCGTGCAAATGCGCCATGAGCAATGGGTTGGGATAGGCAGGATGGCTGAAATGGAACTCGAACGGGTCCCGCTTGTGGGCGAGGAACCCGGTAAGCAGTGGCGCATGGCCGACGTCGGCGTCCTTGAGCAGGTCGGCGATGCCGATATAGGCCAAATAACGATGCCCGCCCCGGCCCGGACTTTCGTTGCCGGCATAGTGCTCGCCATAGAGGTCGCGGTAGCAACCCACGCTCCATTCCTCCATGCGTGCAAACCACCCGTTGAGCGACGATGGCTTGCCGGGCGCAAAGGCAAGGCCGGTCGCCAGCGCATTTTTTTTCAGCCACGCGATGTACTGGCTTTGCTTGCGCGCTGAATCACCGCTGACCAGGGCATGCACGCCGCCGTTCCAGGTAGCGACCCGCTGATAGAAATCGCCGAGGGCCAGGAGTGTGTCGTCGCACAGGGCGGCGCGGATATCGCCGGACGTCAGGTGCCCGATCATCAATTTGTTACGCTGGCTGATTTCCCGAGCGGCACTGGACGCCGGACGCTGATGGTTGAAGGGCAGCACCTCATGGTTTTCCACCATCAACAGCTCTACCCGTGGGTCGTCATGGAAGAACAGCGCTGCGTAGCCTTGATTCAGGGAGTCGAGCGTTGCCTGGGTCATACCGGCATGCCGCAATGTTGCCACCCGTATCTGAAAAGTCTTGGGCGAGCGTCCGGCAATGGTCAGTTGCGCCGCACGCAGCAACGCGAGGGTATAGCTGCTCACTTCGCCGCCACCGTGGGCGATCAGTACTTTGTAATTGCCCACTTGTTCCATGCCGCCTGCGGCCACCACGATTCGCTGAACGAGCAATTGAAGTGACGTTCGTTCGGCACGCGTAAAGTGCCCGATTAAACGTTGCAGAACTTGCTGGTAAACATAGCTCATGGCTTGTTCATGAATAGTGCTCATCGTTCTACTACCTGAGTTGAAATATCAGTTTCAAGCAACTACCAAACAGCGTTGCTCGACCTATTACATCTGTAGGCTTGTCATCCAGCGCGCAGCACAAGTTTGAGTCAACATTAGCACCTTGCAACAAAAGCGCAGGTGAGAGCATTGATGGCGCCTATGGCCGCCCCGCCGGAGGATCCAGCGCCTGCGCGGGCTCCAGCGAAATAGCTGTTAGCCTTAGGAATGTTCCGACAACGTCCTACACTGTTTTAACTAAGCAATTAGAGAATTGTCCGACGAATATTAATCACCTGCGCGCCTGGGCTGCGCGTAAAGCAAAAGGGTATTCGTTTTGCACTTGCCGGGAAAAACAATCCGAGCCTCGTTAGTTCTGAAGGTGCGTGACGCAACTGCCGTGTAATCAATCATGGCTCAATCCTTGAGATGACAATGAAGACTCAATTATCGGCACTCAAATAATGATTAACAGATACAGAACAGCGTCAAAAAGCAGCTCAGATGACCTGCCTGCCCAACTTAAATGACGCCCACACACAAGCGCCGCACTGGATTTCAGGGCGGCGCACGGCAATAACGGTATTGTTTGCGGGGTAGAACGCCCCTGCGGCGGCTCAACCCCAGTGCGGGTTAAGCCCTGTCAAATGGCGCATTTGCCTCATCAGCTCAGGCGCCGGAGTATTCATTTGCGAATACTCCTACAGCTCAAACAGCTTCAACCTGCAACGCCACCCGTTCGCGGCACGGGCATTCATCCATGTATCGGTGCGCTTCGACGAACTGACTGAACGGAAATACCGTGGTCTTCAGTGGGACAAGCACCCGGTCGGCTGTCAGCTGGTTGATATCGCGTAACGCACGCTGCAACGCCACCTGGTCCTGGATAATGCCCAACTCCGGCTTGCCGGTGAAGTTGCCGATACAGTGCACAAAGAACTGAATGTTCTTCTGAAACGCCGCACAGGCCGGGAACGGCGTCTGGTTGCCACCTTGCAGGCCATACAGCACCAGGCTGCCACGCGGCGCCAGAACGTCCCCAAGCAGCGACATCTGCGGGCCACCCAGGCCATCGAACACCACGTCGACGCCACGGTTGTCCGTGAACTTGTTGATCTGCATCAGCAGGTCTTGTTCTTCGGTAACAATGACCTTTTCCGCCCCGAGGGACAGCAGGTATTCGCGCTCAGCACTGTCTTTGGTGGCGGCAATCACCCGCACACCCAGGGCCTTACCCAGTTGCACAAAAGAAGGGCCGGCACAGTGGCTGGCGTCGGTCACCAGGGCAAACTGGCCGGGTTTGACCCTCGCCAGGTCCGTGTAGGCAAAGTACGCAATCAGCAGCGGCGTGTAATGCACGCTGGCTTCAATCGGGCTCAAGACATCCGGGTAGCGGGTCAGGGCCGAACGGGGCAAGACGATCTGCTCGCCATACACCGGGTAATCATTGGGGCTCTCGGCCGGAAAACTGGCCACCTTATCGCCCACCGCCAAGTCATCCACGCCGTCGCCGAGGGCAACTACGACACCGGCCATTTCATGGCCCAGGCCAGAAGGCAGACGTGCATGGGAAGACGCCAGGTTCTGGCGCCACAGAATGTCATACCAACTGATGCCGATCGCGTCGACACGCACCTGCACTTCGCCCGGTGCGGGCTGCGCGGCTGCATGCTCTTCGCATTTGAGCACCTCGGCCGGACCAAACTTGTGAAAACGGATCGTGCGGGACATCGCAAACCTCGTCAAAGTAACCTCTAATGCCATGAACTTTATCTGGGCTTTGGGGGTAAGACCACCGGTCACCATTAATAGTCGACATGCCTGTCATTGATTCCGCGAAGGAGGAACACCCCTCAACTATCGTAGGAAAAATCAATTAGCCGGTGCAGAGTACCAGCCTTTCCCCGTAAGATTCATGCCGGTCATCCTTCTGAATCGAACCTCAGGGGTTGCTACGTGACCGCTCACATCAAGTTTGCTGACTCTTCCAGGACACAAGATGAACCGTAACGACCTGCGTCGTGTCGACCTTAACCTCTTGATCGTATTCGAAACCTTGATGCATGAGCGCAGTGTGACCCGCGCCGCCGAGAAATTGTTCCTCGGCCAGCCGGCCATCAGCGCGGCATTGTCACGCCTGCGCGGGCTGTTCGATGACCCCCTGTTCGTGCGCACCGGACGCAGCATGGAACCCTCGGCCCGCGCCGTGGAAATCTTCGCCCTGCTCTCTCCGGCCCTGGACTCGATCTCCACCGCCGTCAGCCGCGCCGCCGAATTCGACCCGGCCACCAGCACTGCCGTGTTCCGTATAGGCCTGTCCGACGACGTGGAATTCGCCCTGCTTCCGCAGCTGCTCAAACGCCTGCGCTCGGAAGCCCCCGGCATCGTGCTGGTGGTACGCCGCGTCAACTACATCCTGATGCCCAACCTGCTCGCCTCCGGCGAAATCTCCATCGGCGTCAGCTACACCGCCGACCTGCCCGCCAACGCCAAACGCAAGGTACTGCGCCGCAGCCTGCCCAAACTGCTGCGCGCCGACAGCGTACCGGGCTCGCTGAGCCTGGACGACTTCTGCTCACGGCCCCACGCGCTTGTGTCCTTTGCCGGCGACTTGAGCGGATTTATCGATGAAGAGCTGGAAAAACTCGGCCGCAAGCGCCACGTTGTGCTCGCGGTGCCACAGTTCAATGGCCTGGGCACGTTGCTGGCGGGTACGGACATTCTGGCCACCGTGCCGGATTATGCGGCGGAAGCGCTGACCTCGGCGGGTGGGTTGCGGGCCGAAGACCCGCCGTTGCCGGTGCGCTCGTTTGAGCTGCACATGGCGTGGCGAGGTTCGCAGGATAATGATCCGGGGGAGCGGTGGTTGAGGTCGCGGATTCAGATGTTCTTTGGGGATCCGGATAGTCTCTAGGCGTCGCCGGGAAGGCTGATCATTCCTGGCTTTTCAGAGGCTCGCTACCCGGCAAAAGCGCCCCTTCTCTCAACGATTTAATACCCCGCCAACCTCAATTCCGGCGCAAAAGCGTATTCGGCGCCACGCCAAATGCCTTACGAAACGCATGGCTGAAATGCGAAAAATCAGAAAACCCAAAGTCCAGCGCCGCCTCAGACACCGAGCGCACCTGGCCCCGCTCGATCGCTTCTCGGCTGGCATTCAGGCGCTCTTTCCAGATCTCTGCAACGGGGGTTTTCTGGTAGCGGGCGAAGGCCCGTGTAACGGTGCGGGTGGACACGTTGTGGGCTTTGGCGATGGCTTCGATCGACAGGTCCGGCTCGGTCAGGTGGCGTTGGATGTACTGCATGATGCGGCCGTAGAGGTCCATTTCCTGATGGCTGGTTTTCAGGTCCTGCAGTTCCAGGCTGATCACCAGCAGATCAAGCACAGCACTTGAGTAACGATTGGAGATGCGCTCATCCTGCAGCGACGCAGGCGTGCTCGCGGCCTGGTGCAGCATTTCGCGCAAGGGCACGACACCTGGGCGCCGGTCGTCGAGGACCATCGCGGTGTACTCGGTAATGCGCGGCAGGCGCTCGGTGAGCAACGCTCTGGGAATACGGATCAAGTGGTTTTCGGTACCACCCAGGCTGAAGCGAAACGCCTGTGTTGCGTCATAAAGAAACAAATTGCCCGTTGCCAGGTTGGCTTTTCTTGAGCCTTGCTCGATTTGCCCATGGCCCTTTCGAGCGAAACCCAACCATAAATCTTCAGCCGGGCCGCTGCGCAGGTGCTGTTCGGAACGCTCCCAGTAATGCAGCGGCGAAGACAGCGTACAAATGTCCAGCGCGCCGACTGTATTAAGGGTGAGCGAGCCATCAAAGCGGCTCTGGGACAAGGGTTTGCTATCGGCCGCCAGGCAATGGCGACAGACCACTTCTTTCCAATAATCAAACCGACGTGTTGCAGGGACGGCAAGGGTCGAATACTGAGTGTTCGGGTTCATGACGCTGACCTCGACAACGATGCAATAGGCGCGCGAGAAGTTGTAACGTGCGGCCAATTGTCAGCCATCGAAGCAATTAACACGCCAAACGCAGTGGCAGGCCGGCTGTAGCCAACGGTAACTACGATGCGAAGCGAGCCGCTCTTGATCTTGATCTGCTTGTGATCTTGATCTCAGGCGCCCCGTTAAACCACGCTGGCCGGAATTCGACAGGGATTTGGGGGGTAAACCGGCAGGGATGCCGGTTTAGCCGCCCCGCGCCATGGATGGCGCGTGGCGGCGGCCCCCCAAATCACTGGCCGATTACGGGCACACCGAGCCTAGGCGAGGTGCCGAGTGGTGGGGCAAGAGCCCTTTGGTTACTTTGGGGCTCTTTTCCAAAGTGACCCGCCGTCAGGCGGAACCCTAAGTGGCCGTTACCGCAGCAATGGATATGTACACGGTCCAACTGTGTTGACTGCCAGGCCGCCTTCGCGAGCAAGCCCGCTCCCACAAGTTTGACCGCGGGGTGTCAGGTAGATAGATATCGACTGGCAGGCCGCCATCGCAGGCAAGCCAGCTCCCACAGTTGGCCCGCGTCGCACCGCAGTTGTGGCCCGTTTAAGGGCACAGCACATCACATCATCAGCCCGTGTGCACCAACGAAGACCACAGGTAAACCTCCGTAGCCGGCCTGTCTTTGCCAACCAAGCGGTTGTCTCACCGAACAAAGCGCGCCCTCCTCTGCCGGCCTAATTTCCACCTCACAGCAGCTCATACCCCGCTGATGAGGTACGCCATGCATCGACACTCTGCACCACGATTGGCTGATTCCTCCTGGCTTCTGCAACGGCGCGACCTCGCGCCTGAGGAGTCGGCTTATTGGTTGATTGAATGGGGAACCATGCAGCTGCTGCACCGACGGCAGGTCGCCAAGCGCAGCCTGCCGCCGACGCGCTGACGCCCACCCGTAGGCCTGAACCAAAATAACGAGGAGCTCAAGATGGAATCTGCAATCGACACACATCTCAAATGCCCACGCACCCTGTCCCGCCGCGTGCCCGAGGAGTATCAACCGCCGTTCCCGATGTGGGTGGCGCGCGCTGACGAGCAGCTGCAACAAGTGGTGATGGCTTATCTGGGGGTGCAATTTCAAGGCGATGCCCAGCGCGCGGCTGCATTGCAGGCTATGCGTCATATCGTCGGCAGTTTCAGCCAGGCCGACGGCCCGCAGAACTACGATTTGACTCAGCACACCGACAGCAGCGGCTTTGATAATCTGATTGTGGTCGGGTACTGGAAAGACCCTGCCGCCCATTGCCGCTGGTTGCGTTCACCCCAGGTGAATGACTGGTGGAGTTCGCCGGATCGCCTGGGTGAAGGCCTGGGTTACTTCCGCGAAATCACCGCGCCGCGCGCTGAGCAGTTCGAGACGCTATACGCCTTCCAGGAGAACCTGCCCGGGGTCGGCGCAGTTATGGATGCCACCAGTGGCGAGATCGAAGAGCACGGCTACTGGGGCTCGATGCGCGACCGTTTCCCGATCTCCCAGACCGACTGGATGAAGCCCACGAGCGAGCTGCAAGTGGTCGCGGGCGACCCCGCCAAGGGCGGACGCGTGGTGGTGCTGGGGCATGACAACCTCACACTGATTCGTTCCGGCCAGGACTGGGCGGATGCCGAGGCAGAGGAGCGCTCGCTCTACCTCGATGAAATTTTGCCGACGTTACAGGACGGCATGGACTTCCTGCGGGACAACGGCCAGCCGTTGGGCTGCTACAGCAACAGGTTCGTGCGCAATATCGACCTGGACGGCAACGTGCTCGACCTGAGCTACAACATCGGTCACTGGCGCTCAGTGGAGAAACTCGAACGCTGGGCCGAATCCCACCCGACCCACCTGCGTATTTTCGTGACGTTCTTTCGCGTGGCCGCGGGCTTGAAGAAGTTGAGGCTGTACCACGAGGTGTCCGTGTCCGACGCCAAGAGCCAGGTCTTCGAGTACATCAACTGTCACGCGCAAACCGGCATGTTGCGCGACGCCCTGCCGCCCACAGCCTGAGCGCCCTCGGCGTTTAACCCCCAGCTTCTACCGCCTTGCCACCCTTCACGGGTGGCCCGGTCCCCTGTGCGAGGAATAAACAATGAACAAGATCCACCTGCTGACCCTCTCCACCCTGTTACCCGCCCTCCACGCGAACGCGGGTGAAGTCGCGCCTGGCGACTACGAGCAATATCCGGTCGGTGCCACTATCGGGGCGATTTATTACCAGCACGCCACTACGGACTCGGCTTACGCCAACGGCCACAAGGCCAGCTCTGACTTCAGGGTGACCTCCGACGTCGGCATCCTGCGTCTGCTCCATGTGTATGCACTCAGCGACACGGTCACCATCGACCCGCAATTTCTTTTGCCTTTCGGCCACGTCTCCGGCGCAGGTGACGCCTCGGCACTGGGCAGTACTCGCGGCGTGGGCGACTTGATCCTCACCGCGCCGGTGAAATGGCGGTTCAACGAAGCCCGCGACACCCTCAGTATCGCCCCCTATGTGTATGTGCCTTCGGGCACGTATGACAAGGACGATGCGCTCAACCTCGGGGAGAATCGCTGGAAATTCGAACTGCAGAGTGCCTACGTCAAGCACTTCACAGAGAAATGGGCGATGGACCTGGTCGGCGGCGCGACCTGGTATGGCGACAACACCGATTACGGTGCCAATGCCGACCGCCTGAAGCAGGACGTGTCCTACGCAGCGCAGATCATGGGGCGTTACATGCCGGACGCCACCACCACCTTTGGTATCGGCTTTGGGCGCACCTGGGGAGGCGAGACAAACATCGAGCATGTCAATCAGGACAACGAGTTGGGCACCACCAACGTGCGCCTTACCGCCACCAAATTCGTCACCCCCACAGACCAGGTGCAACTGCAATTGGGCAAAGACCTCTCGGTGGACAACGGCACCCGCGAAGACTTCCGCATGAACCTGCGTTACGCGCACATTTTTTAACGCCAGAAACTGCGACCGCACGCCCCTGGCGCCAGGGTGTCCCGCTCAGCCAAGTCGATGTCTTTCTCAACCAAGCCACCGGCTGGATGCGCGGACTATCTTGAGCCCCAGGCCCGCTGACAGTGAGCACGCAATGCTCTTCGGCCATTTACGATAAGGACAGCCAACCATGGCAATCGCTCGCCCCACCCTTGAACAGCTATTGGCTATTTCGAGCAGCCTGCACATGCAGCTCGATGCGCAGCAAGCCGATGAATACCTGGCGCTTATGCAGGCAAGCTTCGACGCCTATGACCTGGTTGACGAGCTGCCGGACTTCATCCCGCCGGTGCGTTATGAACGCAGCTCAGGCTACCGTCCCTCGGCCGCACACAACCCCCTCAACGCCTGGTACTTCCGCACCGAAGTCAACGGTGCGCGCGAAGGCAAGCTGGCGGGTAAAACGGTCGCCCTCAAGGACAATATTTCACTGGCTGGCGTGCCCATGATGAATGGTGCCAAGCCGCTTGAAGGCTTCGTCCCCGCCTTCGATGCCACCGTCGTCACCCGCTTGCTGGATGCCGGCGCGACCATTCTCGGCAAGGCAACGTGCGAACACTACTGCCTGTCCGGCGGCAGCCACACCTCCGATCCTGCACCGGTGCACAACCCCTATCGCCAGGGGTTTGCCTCGGGAGGCTCGTCTTCCGGCAGCGCAGCACTGGTTGCCGCCGGCGAGGTCGACCTGGCCGTCGGCGGTGACCAGGGCGGCTCAATCCGCATCCCTTCCGCCTTCTGCGGCACTTACGGCATGAAGCCGACCCACGGCCTGGTGCCCTACACCGGCATCATGGCCATCGAGGCGACTATCGATCACGCCGGCCCCATCACCGCAAACGTACGTGACAACGCCTTGATGCTGGAGGTCATGGCCGGCGCCGATGGGCTTGATCCGCGACAAGCCGCGCCGCAGATCGACGCTTACAGCGATTACCTGGAGCGCGGTGTCAGTGGGCTGAGGATCGGCATCCTGCGCGAAGGTTTTGAACTGGCCAACCAGGACCCGCGTGTGGCCTCGTGCGTACGCCAGGCCATTGCAGCGTTTGCGCGGCTGGGCGCGCAGGTCGAGGAGGTGTCGGTGCCTGAGCACAGCATTGCCGGTTCGCTGTGGCACCCCATCGGCTGCGAAGGCTTGATGATGCAGATGATGCACGGCAATGGGGCCGGTTTTAACTGGCAAGGGCTGTATGACCTCGGTTTGCTGGACCAGCAAGCCGGGTGGCGCGATCAGGCCAATGAGCTGTCCGCCTCTCTCAAGCTGTGCATGTTCGTCGGGCAATACGGTCTGGAGCGCTACAACGGCCGGTTCTACGCCAAGGCACAAAACCTCAGGCGCGTGGCGCGCGCCGGGTATGACGCCGCGTTGGCGCGCTATGACCTGCTGGTGATGCCCACCGTGCCGATCATCGCCCAGCCCCACCCGCAGCCGGGTTGCTCGGTTACCGAATATGTGGCCCGCGCACTGGAAATGATCGGCAATGCCTCCGCCCAGGACATCACCGGCCATCCGGCCATGTCGATTCCCTGCGGCCTGGTAGACGGTCTACCTGTCGGGCTGATGCTGGTCGGCAAGCACTATGCCGAAGGCACGATTTACCAGGCCGCCGCAGCGTTCGAGGCGTCGGTTGACTGGAAAAACTGTTAGCCGGTAGTCCCGCGCAGCGCAAAAAGAACAAGCCGCCAGGCGCTGCCCAGAAGCTCAACGATGAGGAGTCAACTTATGAGCGCACACGAAGCAAGCACATCTACACCGGGCGAACGCGCGCAAGCGTTACTGCAAGTGCTCAAGCAGAAGGATCTGATCCCCGACGGTTACATCGAACACATGACACAGCTAATGGCACACCAATGGAGCCCGGAGAACGGGGCTCGGGTGGTGGCCAAGGCCTGGGTGGACCCGCAGTTTCGCGAACTGCTGCTCATAGACGGCACCGCGGCGTGCGCCCAATTTGGCTATACCGGCCCGCAGGGTGAATACATTGTTGCGCTGCCAGACACGCCCAGCGTGAAAAACGTGATTGTGTGCAGCCTGTGCTCCTGCACCAATTGGCCTGTGCTGGGCTTGCCGCCGGAGTGGTACAAGGGCTTCGAGTTCCGCGCCCGGCTGGTGCGCGAAGGGCGCACCGTACTGCGGGAGCTGGGCACCGAGCTGCCGGCCGACGTCATCGTCAAGGTCTGGGACACCAGCGCCGAAACCCGCTATCTGGTGCTGCCTGAACGGCCCAAGGGCAGCGAATCGATGGATGAAGAGGCGCTGCGAAAACTGATCACCAAGGATGTCCTTATCGGCGTGGCGCTGCCTTACGTGGCGTAACCGGTGCCCTTTGTTTTTTGCATTTT
This sequence comes from Pseudomonas salmasensis, assembly GCF_014268375.2. NCBI lineage: Bacteria > Pseudomonadati > Pseudomonadota > Gammaproteobacteria > Pseudomonadales > Pseudomonadaceae > Pseudomonas > Pseudomonas salmasensis. Next base: position 343,441 of record NZ_CP077083.1, on the reverse strand, counting down.
TCAGAGGTATTCACAATGGATGGCTTTCACGATCTCGGTGGGTTTCAAGGCTTTGGCAAAGTCCCTCACACCATCAACAGCCTGAGCTACCAACCCGTGTTCAAACAGGACTGGGAGCACCTGGCCTACAGCCTGATGTTTGTCGGCGCCGATCACTTGAAAAAGTTCAGCGTGGACGAAGTGCGCCACGCCGTGGAGCGCCTGGATGTGCGCCAACATGTCGGCACCCAATACTACGAACGCTATGTCATCGCGACCGCCACACTGCTGGTCGAAACCGGTGTAATCACCCAGGCGGAACTCGATCAGGCCTTGGGGTCGCACTTCAAGCTGGCGAACCCCGCGCATGCCAGTGGGCGCCCAGCGATCACCGACCGCGCGCCCTTTGAGGTGGGCGACCGGGTGGTGGTGCGAGACGAGTATGTGGCCGGGCATACCCGCATGCCGGCCTACGTGCGCGGCAAAGAAGGCGTGGTTGTGCACCGCACCGCGCAAAAGTGGCCGTTCCCTGACGCGATCGGCCACGGTGATCTGAGCGCGGCGCATCAGCCGACCTACCACGTCGAGTTTCGCGTGAAAGATCTCTGGGGCGACGCAGCAGATGAGGGTTTCGTGGTGGTCGACCTGTTCGAAAGCTACCTGGACCGCGCCGATAGCACGGTGAACGCATGATGGGCGGCGCCCTGACAGGCCGACTGCCGGTGACGGTGCTTTCCGGCTTCCTCGGCGCCGGCAAAACCACCCTGCTCAACCATATCCTGCGCAATCGCGACGGCCTGCGCGTGGCGGTCATCGTCAATGATATGAGCGAGGTCAACATCGATGCCGAGCAGGTGCAGCGTGACGTGGCGCTGCACCGGGGCCGCGATGAGTTGATCGAGATGAGCAATGGCTGCATCTGCTGCACGCTGCGCGCCGATTTGCTCGAGCAGATCAGCGCCCTGGCACGCCAGCAACGTTTCGACTACTTGCTGATCGAGTCCACGGGGATTTCCGAGCCGATGCCGGTTGCCGAGACGTTCGCCTTCCTCGACGCGCAGGGCTTCAGCCTAAGCGAACTGGCGCGGCTCGATACTTTGGTGACGGTGGTCGATGGCAGTCGCTTTGAGGCATTGCTCGAATCGCCGGACATCGTGGACCGCGACGACGCACCCACGCGCCACCTGACCGACCTGCTGATCGAGCAAGTGGAATACGCCAACGTCATTCTCGTCAACAAACTGGATCTGATCGACGAGCCCGGCTACCAGGCCGTGCACGCGATCCTCGCCGGCCTTAACCCGAGCGCGCGGATCATCCCGATGGCTCAGGGTAACGTGGAGTTATCCGCCATTCTCGGTACCCACCTGTTTGATTTGCCGAGCCTTGTGGCCTCGCCCGGCTGGATGAAAAAAATGCAGGCCGACGACGCGCCGGCCTCTGAATCGGACACCTATGGCGTGACCTCCTGGGTGTACCGCGAGCGTGCCCCGTTTCACCCACAGCGATTACTCGATTTTCTCCAGCAGCCCTGGCAAAACGGGCGCCTGTTGCGCAGCAAAGGTTACTTCTGGCTCGCCAGCAGGCACTTGGAAACCGGCCTGCTGGTGCAAAGCGGCAGGCAGTTCCAGTGGGACTACGTCGGGCACTGGTGGAACTTCATCGAGCAGGCGCAATGGCCGCAGGATGAATATCGGTTGCAGAGCATCATGGCCAAGTGGGACAGCATTGTCGGCGATTGCCGGCAGGAGCTGGTCTTTATCGGCCAGGACCTGGACACCCAAGCGCTGCAGCGCGCACTCGACAATTGCCTGCTGAGCGCTCAGGAAATCGCCGCCGGCCCCTCGGCCTGGCGAGCCCTGCCGGGGGCAGCAATCTTTGACTCCCAGGCCTTATCGGCGCCGATGTCGTCCGTGCAGGCTGACCCTATTTGACCGAGGTAGAGGTGCCCCATGCTCTTTTTCAGCCGAACCACCCGCTGCGTATTGGCGCCGCTCGCCGACCGACTGGAGCAGCCTGACCAGCCAGGCACACCGCTGTCGTCAAGCCACCCGTTGTTGCGCCGCATCCTGGCAAGCGTCGAACAACTGCTGCAAGAACGACGAACCCTCAAGGAGCAGGCCCGCGCACAGACGTTGGAGATCCGCCAACTGGAAGAGCGCCTGGCCCGCCGTGACCAGCTGGTGCGGCAGTGGGAGGCGCGCTGGACCCTGATCACACAGGGTGCAGGTGAACGGTTCTGGGAGCTGGAACTGGATGGCGCCGCCGCCCCCGCACCGGGTGCTGCGATGACGTGGACGGGGTCTGCGTCGAACCTGGCCCAGGCGATTGACCAGTTTGGCGGCTGGAGCGAACAACTGCACCCGGATGACCAGCCAGTGCATCGGGCGGCGCTCGCCCGGCACCTTGCCGATCGCAGCGGGCGTACGGCCTTTGCGCTCGACGTGCGGATGAAGTCGGCACTCGGCAATGACTATCGCTGGTGCCGGATCAGCGGAGCCGCCCGACGCGATGCGCAGGGCACAGCGCTTGCCATGGGGGGAACCGCGCGTGACATTCATGAACAGTACCTGCACCACGAGGCGCTCGAACTGGCGGCCACACGTTTCGACATTTCCCGAGAAATGCTGCACGACGGGCTCTGGGATATCGAGGTGGCGGCCGGCGACCCGGCGAACCCGAACAATACCATTTGGTGGTCTTCGCAGATGCGCCGGCTGCTGGGGTGCAACACGGTGGAGGAGTTCCCCAACACCCTGGAAAGCTGGACCTCGCGCTTGCATCCCGAAGATAGCGCACGGGCCATCGGCGCGTTCGTCGCCCATGTGGACGACCGCAGCGGCAAGACCCCATTCGATGTGGAGTATCGACTCAAACACACCAATGGCACTTACCGTTGGTTTCGCGGCCGGGGGCAAACCCGCCGCGCGCCGGACGGCTCGCCGCAACGGGTGGTGGGTGCCATCACCGATATCCATGCCCACCATGAAGAAAGTGCGATGCGCGAGGCGCAGGCGCAACAACACCAGGTGATGCAGGAAACCCTCACCAAGCTGACGCAGATTGTCGCCACGATCCAGGGCATTGCCAGCCAGACCAACCTGTTGGCGTTGAATGCCGCCATTGAAGCGGCGCGAGCTGGCGAAGCCGGTCGCGGGTTTGCGGTGGTTGCCGATGAAGTGCGTAAGCTGGCCACGCGGACCAGCCACGCGACCCAGCAAGCGGCCCAGATGATGGACCACTAGCGACAACCAGGCACCCGCGCAGCCTGCGTGGGCACAGCACAAATTCCAACAATAATAATCAGGTACGTTATGCGCGATTACGACTCAGCAGTCTCTTCCTTCGATTATCTACACCTGGCTGCCCAGGACTTGCACGGCGAACTCGGCGCCTTGAATGCCTGCATTGAATGCTGCGACCGGCACGCCCATGGCAATGCCGTGGCGTTGTATTGCGAAACGCGCGATGGCCGCGCCACGCAGCACACTTTCAGCGAACTGCAGGCGCACGCGGCGCGCTTCGGCAACTTCCTGCGAGCCCATGGCGTGCAGCCGGGGGATCGGGTCGCCGGCCTGATGCCACGCACGGTTGAACTGGTGATCGCCACCCTGGGAACCTGGCGTATCGGGGCTGTCTACCAACCGCTCTTTACCGCGTTCGGCCCCAAGGCCATTGAACAGCGACTGGACTGTTCCAACGCACGCTGGATCGTGACCGACGCCCACAACCGTCCCAAGCTGGACGAGCTCCTCGACTGCCCCCACGTCATCGTGACCGACGCCACCACACAGCGCCCCAGCGACTACGCGTTTTGGGATGTGCTGGAGCATCAACCACCCGACTGCACACCTGAGCTGCTGGACGCCCGTGCGCCGTTCCTGCTGATGTGCACCTCGGGTACCACGGGGCCGGCCAAGCCGCTGGAGGTGCCTTTGAGCGCCATCCTGGCCTTCAAACGTTATATGCGCGATTCAATCGACCTGCGCGAAGACGACCGTTTCTGGAACCTCGCCGACCCCGGCTGGGCCTATGGCTTGTATTACGCAGTGACCGGGCCACTGGCGTGCGGCCGGGCCACGCTGTTCCATGACGGCCCTTTCACCGTGCAAAGCACCAGCCGGATTATCGCCAAGTACGGGATCAGCAACCTGGCCGGCTCGCCTACGGCCTTTCGCCTGCTGATCGATGCCGGGGCCGAGTTCGCCGACGCCGTGCGTGGCCAACTGCGTATCGTCAGCAGCGCCGGCGAACCGCTCAACCCGCAAGTCATCCGTTGGTTCGCCGAACAGCTCGGCGTGGTCATTCACGACCATTACGGCCAAACCGAAATCGGCATGGTGCTGTGCAATCACCATGGGTTACGCCATCAGGTACGTGAGGGTTCTGCCGGTTATGCGGTGCCGGGGTACCGGATTGTCGTACTGGACGATGCGCAGCGGGAATTACCGACAGGCCAGCCGGGCGTCCTGGCGGTGGATCGCGAGCGCTCGCCCCTGTGCTGGTTCAATGGCTACCTTCACATGCCCACCAAGGCGTTCGTGGGCCGTTACTACTTGAGCGGCGATATCGTGGAGCTCAATGAGGACGGCAGTATCAGCTTTGTCGGCCGTAACGACGATGTGATCACCACGTCCGGCTACCGCGTGGGGCCTTTCGATGTGGAGAGCGCGCTTATCGAACATCCGGCGGTGGTCGAAACCGCGGTGATCGGCAAGCCCGACCCGCAACGTACCGAGCTGATCAAGGCGTTTGTCGTGCTCAACCGTGAGTACCTGCCCAGTGTCGAGTTGGCGGAAGTCTTGCGCCTGCATGTCCGACAGCGCCTGGCTGCGCATGCGTACCCACGGGAAATCGAGTTCGTCGAGCAACTGCCCAAGACCCCCAGTGGCAAGTTGCAGCGGTTCATCCTGCGCAACCAGGAAATTGCCAAGCAGCAGGCACTCGACACATGAGGACGGCTCCCGCGCTCAGCCGCTCTGAGTTCCAGCGCAGAGCCCTGGAGCTGTTCAAGGAGCGTAGTTTCAGCCAGGTCAGCATGCGCGAATTGGCGGCGCATGTTGGCATCAGCCCGGGCGCGATTTATCACCACATAGAGAGCAAGGAAGCCATGCTGTTTGAGTGGCTGACAGAGCTGTATCAGGCGCTGTTGTCGCACGTCGACCGGATCAACACCCGTAGATTGACGCCTGCGCAACGCCTGGCAAAACTGATTGAAGGCCACCTTCAATTGCATGAACAGATGACCGGGCACTTCAAGTTGGCGGTCATGGACGCCAAATGCCTGGGCGCGCCGATGCAGGCGAACGTTGAGCGATTGAGGCTAGCCTACGAGTCGGAACTCATGAAGTTGGTGGGCCAACTGGGCCATCAGCCCGGTGGGCCATTGCGGGAGGGCGCGCTCACGGCGATTTTGCCCGTGCTGAACAGTCTGCCCACATGGCTGAGCCCGACGATTGATCACCGTCAGCGTCGGCTTATTACAAAGACCATCGCCGATGCGGTCATAAAGGCCATTAATTCCCTACCTTGAGCACCGCAGCCCAGCTCTGAAATGGCAACAGCAATGCAAAGCCAGGTATTTTGGGGATCCGTATAGCCTCTAAACGGCCCTTGCAGGCCCAATAGCCTCCTACACGCCTATCGCCTTGGCCAAGGCGCTTAGTCGCTCCTTCTCATGCTGCAGTGTCAGTGTTGCATGCGCGCGTGTGATGAGTTGGTCCGCCTGCCTAAGGCACGCCGTTTTGAACAGAACAGGGTTTATTTCGGCAAGGCTGATAAGGGCTTTCAACAGGCGAGCATCCACTTCGAACACACCTGCACCGTCTCTGCTGATCGGGGCGAAGAAATCCTCAAACAGATCATCGACGTTCAGCCCTCGAACAAATACCTGCTCACACTGCTGATCTGTCTGTCGGCCAGACCCGCCGGGCTTACCCCAGCATGTCAACGTTCTCACTCCCCGGCCAATCACATCAATAGCGGTACCTGGATCGTTGACGGCAGGTGACAACGCGCGCGAAGCGATTTCAGAGAGGACGCAGAGCCCGAAACGGGGATCGTGTTCGAATGTGCGACGGTTACCGATGGTCAGCGTAGACAGGATCTTTTCCCTGGTGGCCTGTGTGCCATCGTCTTGCCTGGTGCCCAGGCTGACCACGTGCAACAGTGGCATACCTTCGTGTACGAAGGTTCCCGGCACCACCTCCAGGTAAATATGCGTGCAGTCATGCTGCGCGATAGCGCCCAAGGCCAACACGTCGATATGCTGCACATAGCCCGTCTGCTCACTTTCGATGGTCATTGCGCCGGGGGCCAGAGCGTGATCGGTCGGGTAGGCCGCAGCGCCGAGGCAGGGCCATTGGGCGCGTTGGCTGATGGCCGCCATGGCCGCTTTTTCGACGCGGTCGATGGTTTCTCCTACCCTGCCGAGCTTGGACAAATGGTCGATCCACCGCAGCAGGGTGTAGACCACCAGTACAACCACGGCGATAGTCACCGCGAACAGCAGCACGCGACCCTGCGCGCCGTAGGCGCCGGTGCTCAGGGCAATGATGCCTACCAGGCTGAAAAGAAATGAGCCAATAAACGTAGCGAGGGCGTTTTGCGTCGTAGTGTCTTCCATCACCAAAGTGGTGGCTCGCGGGGTCACACCACTACTTGCGGCACCGTACGCGGTGACCATCGTACTCAACGAAAAGGTCGTGACGGCCAGCATGCTCGACGCAATGATGCCCAGAATCTTGTCCACCGCATCTGCACCGATGCGCGTGGGCAGGGACTCGGGAACGAAGTCTTTGAACACAACGGCAAGCAGTGCCGTAGCGACCCCTAGGAGCGAGAACAAGGAGGCTCTGAACCACAATCGCTTGGTGAGACGATGGGTTGCCCAGCGCAAACGGTCGATCATGTGGTGCCCTCGGTGACTGCGTCGATTTGAACGGAGTGTACATGGCTGTCGATACTGGCTAAGTTGAATTAATCTTGGCCATCTCAAAAATGGAACACTGCCCATGTTCGACCTCAACGAACTCTTCCTCTACGCCAAGGTGGTCGAGCACGGTGGCTTTGCGGCGGCAGGCCGTGCGCTGAACCTGCCCAAATCGACCTTGAGCCGCAGAGTCAGCCAGCTTGAAGCCAGGCTGGGGGCGCGGCTGATACAACGTTCGACGCGCCAGTTCCAGGTCACCGATATCGGCCAGGCCTACTATCGCCATTGCGTAGCGATGATTAGCGAGGCCGAGTCGGCCGAAGATGTGATTGCCTTCAACAAATCAGAGCCGCGGGGCGTGATCCGCTTGAGCTGCACCACCGCACTGCTCAACTATTGGGTGGCGCCGATGCTGGCCCAATTCATGGCGCAATGCGCCAGCGTCGAACTGAATGTGAAGAGCTTCAACCGCAAGGTCGACATCATCAGCGAAGGCTATGACATGGCCTTGAACCTGTGTTTCCCGCCGCTGGAAAGCAGTGAGCTGGTCATGAAGGTATTGGCTAAAAGTCCTCAGGTGCTGGTGGCGAGCGCGACTTTTTTGCAGGGCGCTCCCCTGCCCTCGCTACCAGCTGACCTTGCCGGGCAGGCGACTATCCATTGGGGCAACCCGTTGCTTCAATACCTGTGGGAACTGACCGGACCGGACGGCGCCACGGCGCAGGTAGTGCACACGCCACGCCTGGTCAGTGATGACATGTCTACCCTGAAAAACGCGGCACTGGCGGGCGTGGGCATCGCCAACCTGCCGCACGTCGTCGTGAAAGACGAACTGGCCGATGGCCGCCTGATTGCCGTATTGCCTGAATGGCAACCCGCTGAAGGCGTGATCACCGCCGTGTTCCCCTCAAGGCGTGGGCTGATGCCCTCAGTGCGATCATTGATCGACTTTCTGGGTGATGCGTTCGACGCGCCGTGATGCGCCCACGCCTTGCTGCGAAAGTTCCTTGCACCCTCGGCAACAGTCTTTTGTCATCAATCACATTGATAGCTCCCTAACAAAACCCCCATGCTAGAGGGCTAACTCCGCGCTTATATCATTCCGAATGATAGTTACCTTTGCTTCATTCGATTCGTGACCTCGCACCTCCCCGCGCATGATCCGCCCATCTCAAATACATTGGCGGATGCACCTCATGGAACAGTCACTCAAACTTTTGCGCTTCCCCCTGGCGATTCTGGCCGTGGTGGTGATGAGCGCGTGCGGCAAGTCTTCCGAACAAGCGGCCGCCATGCCCCCAGCCAAGGTCAGCGTGGCCAAGGTGCTGGAGCAGCCGGTCAACGAGTGGGACGAGTTCACCGGGCGCCTTGAAGCGCCGGAAACCGTGCAGATTCGTCCACGAGTGTCCGGCCAGATTGACCAGGTGGCATTCACCGAAGGCGCGCTGGTGAAGAAAGGCGACCTGCTGTTCCAGATCGACCCTCGCCCGTTCCAGGCCGAAGTGCGCCGTCTCGAAGCCCAGCTAGCGCAGACCAAAGCCGCCGCCACCCGCAGTGAAAACGAAGCACAACGTGGCGAGCGCCTGCGTCAGAGCAATGCGATCTCCGCCGAACTGGCCGACTCACGCACCACCGCCGCCCAGGAAGCCCGCGCCGCCATGGCCGGGATCCAGGCGCAGTTGGACCTGGCCAAGCTGAACCTGAGCTTCACCCGCGTGACCTCGCCCATCAGTGGCCGCGTCAGCCGTGCCGAAATCACCGCCGGCAACCTGGTCACCGCCGATACCACTGCGCTCACCAGCGTGGTGTCCACCGACAAGGTCTACGCCTACTTCGACGCCGATGAGCGCGTGTTCCTCAAGTACACCGAGCTGGCCCGTGAAGGCCGGCGTGGCGCAACCACCCCGGTGTACCTGGGCCTGTCCAACGAAACCGGCAACCCGCACTTGGGCCAGATGAACTTCGTCGACAACCAGGTCAACCCGGCCACCGGCACCATCCGTGGCCGTGCGGTGTTCGACAACAGCAAGGGCGAATACACCCCGGGCCTGTATGCGCGCTTGAAGCTGGTCGGCAGCGGCACCTATTCGGCCGTGTTGATCAATGACGAAGCGGTCGGCACCGACCTGGGCAAGAAGTTCGTGCTGGTGATGGACGGCGACAAGCCGGCTTATCGCGCGGTGGAACTGGGGCCGAAAATCGAAGGTTTGCGCATCGTGCGCAGCGGCCTGACCAAGGACGACACCGTGATCGTCAAGGGCCTGCAACGTGTGCGCCCAGGCTCGCCGGTCGCGCCGGAAACCATCCCGATGGCCAGCAAGGAAACCCTCGCCGCCTTGGCCCAACAACGACAAGCGCTTGAAGCCAGCAACCTGGAGCAAGTGGCGCCAGAAAAACCCGCGCCCAAGCTCGCAAGCGTCGCGACTCCACGCGGTTAAGGGATACTCAAGATGAATTTTTCCAAGTTCTTCATTTCGCGGCCGATCTTCGCAGCGGTGCTGTCGCTGTTGATCCTGATCGCCGGTGCGATCTCGCTGTTCCAACTGCCGATCAGCGAATACCCGGAAGTGGTGCCGCCGACCGTGGTGGTGCGCGCCAACTTCCCGGGCGCCAACCCCAAAGTCATCGGTGAAACCGTGGCCGCGCCGTTGGAGCAAGCCATCACTGGCGTCGAGAACATGCTCTACATGTCCTCACAATCCACCGCCGACGGCAAGCTGACCCTGACCATCACCTTCGCCCTGGGCACCGACCTGGACAACGCGCAGGTGCAGGTGCAAAACCGTGTGACGCGCACCCAGCCCAAGCTGCCAGAGGAAGTGACGCGCATCGGTATTACCGTGGACAAGGCCTCCCCCGACCTGACCATGGTGGTGCACTTGACCTCCCCGGATCAGCGCTACGACATGTTGTACCTGTCCAACTACGCGATCCTCAATATCAAGGATGAACTGGCCCGCCTGGGCGGCGTCGGTGACGTGCAGTTGTTCGGCATGGGCGATTACTCCTTGCGCGTGTGGCTCGACCCAAACAAAACCGCGTCGCGTAACCTGACCGCCACCGATGTGGTCACGGCGATCCGCGAGCAGAACCGCCAGGTGGCAGCCGGCGCCCTGGGCGCCCAGCCCGCGCCGAGTGACACCAGCTTCCAGTTGTCGGTCAATACCCAGGGCCGTCTGGTCACTGAAGAAGAGTTCGAGAACATCGTGATTCGCGCCGGCGCCAACGGTGAAATCACGCGTCTCAAAGACATCGCCAGGGTCGAGCTGGGCTCCAGCCAATACGCGCTGCGCTCGCTGATCGATAACCAGCCCGCCGTCGCGATTCCGATTTTCCAGCGTCCCGGCTCCAATGCCATCGACATCTCCAACGATGTGCGCAGCAAGATGGCCGAGCTGAAAAAGAGCTTTCCGGCGGGGATGGATTATCGCATTGCCTATGACCCGACCATCTTTGTACGCGGTTCCATCGAAGCGGTGGTGCATACCCTGTTTGAAGCACTGATCCTCGTGGTGCTGGTGGTGATCCTGTTCCTGCAGACGTGGCGCGCCTCGATCATCCCCTTGGTGGCGGTGCCGGTATCCTTGATCGGTACGTTTGCGGTGATGCACCTGTTCGGGTTCTCACTCAACGCACTGTCGTTGTTCGGCCTGGTACTGGCCATCGGTATCGTGGTGGACGACGCCATCGTGGTGGTGGAGAACGTCGAGCGCAATATCGAGCTGGGCCTGGAGCCCTTCCCAGCGACCGAAAAAGCCATGAGTGAAGTAACCGGCCCCATCATCGCCACGGCGCTCGTGCTGTGTGCGGTGTTCATTCCGGCCGCCTTTATCAGTGGCTTGACCGGGCAGTTCTACAAGCAGTTCGCCTTGACCATCGCGATCTCAACCGTGATCTCGGCGTTCAACTCCCTGACCCTGTCCCCTGCACTGGCCGCGGTGTTGCTGCGCGGTCACGACGCGCCGAAGGACCGTTTCTCCAAGTTCCTCGATAAGGTGTTCGGTGGCTGGTTGTTCCGTCCCTTCAACCGCTTTTTCGAAAAGGCCAGCCATGGCTACGTAGGCACCGTGCGCCGAGTGATTCGCGGCAGCGGTATTGCCTTGTTCGTCTACGCAGGCTTGATGGTGCTGACGTTCTTCGGGTTTGCCCACACGCCGACCGGTTTCGTACCGGCCCAGGACAAGCAATACCTGGTGGCCTTCGCCCAACTGCCCGACGCCGCAAGCCTGGACCGCACCGAAAACGTGATGAAGCGCATGTCGGAGATCGCCCTGAAACAACCCGGCGTGGAAGCTGCAATTGCCTTCCCGGGCCTGTCGATCAACGGGTTCACCAACAGCCCGAACAGCGGCATCGTGTTCGTGACCTTGAAGCCCTTCGATGAGCGTAAAGACCCGAGCATGTCTGCCGGTGCGATTGCCGGTGCACTGAACGGCCAATACGCCAATATCGAAGAAGCCTACATGGCGATCTTCCCACCGCCGCCAGTACAAGGGCTGGGCACCATCGGTGGCTTCCGCCTGCAGATCGAAGACCGTGGCAACCTCGGCTATGACGAGCTGTACAAAGAAGTGCAGAACGTCATCGCCAAGAGCCACGGCGTGCCTGAGCTGTTCGGCCTGTTTACCAGCTACACGGTGAACGTGCCGCAAGTGGACGCGGCCATCGACCGCGAAAAGGCCAAGACTCACGGCGTGGCGATCAGCGACATCTTCGACACCCTGCAGGTCTACCTGGGCTCGTTGTATGCCAACGACTTCAACCGCTTCGGGCGCACTTATCAGGTCAACGTGCAGGCCGAGCAACAGTTCCGCCAGGACGCCGACCAGATTGGCCAACTGAAAGTGCGCAATAACAGAGGCGAGATGATCCCCCTGGCGACCTTTATCAAGGTCAGCGATACCTCGGGCCCGGACCGCGTGATGCACTACAACGGCTTCATCACCGCAGAAATCAACGGCAACGCCGCGCCGGGCTACAGCTCTGGCCAGGCCCAGGCCGCGATTGAAAAACTGCTCAAAGATGAACTGCCCAACGGCATGACCTACGAGTGGACCGACCTGACCTATCAGCAAATCCTCTCGGGCAATACCGCGCTGTTCGTGTTCCCGCTCTGCGTACTGCTGGCGTTCCTGGTGCTCGCGGCCCAATACGAAAGCTGGAGCCTGCCGCTGGCGGTGATCCTGATCGTACCGATGACACTGCTGTCGGCCATCACCGGGGTAATTATCTCGGGCGGCGACAACAACATCTTTACCCAGATAGGCCTGATCGTACTGGTGGGCCTGGCGTGCAAGAACGCGATCCTGATCGTCGAGTTCGCCAAGGATAAACAGCAGGAAGGCCTCGACCCGCTCGCCGCGGTACTGGAAGCCTGCCGCCTGCGTCTGCGGCCGATCCTGATGACCTCGTTCGCGTTCATCATGGGTGTGGTGCCATTGGTACTCTCCAGCGGTGCCGGTGCCGAGATGCGCCATGCCATGGGCGTGGCGGTGTTCTCCGGGATGATCGGTGTGACCTTCTTCGGTCTGTTGCTGACGCCAGTGTTCTACGTACTGATCCGTCGCTATGTCGAGCGCAGTGAAGCGCGCAAAGCGGCCAAGGCCTTGAAGCTGGAGACGCAGCAATGAGTGTGAAAATATTCCTGCCGAGCCTGCTGGTGCTGGCGCTCGCCGCCTGTGCCGTAGGCCCGGACTACAAGACCCAGCCACTGGAGGCGGCCAACATCACGGCCGCCGCCGACACCAAGAGCTACGACCACGCCAAATACGAAGGCATCTGGTGGCAGCAGTTCGACGACCCGACCCTCAACCAGTTGGTGACCCAGTCCCTGAGCGGCAACCGTGATTTGCGCGTGGCCTTTGCCCGTCTGCGGGCGGCACGGGCCATCCGTGATGATGCGGCCAACGACATCATGCCGGTGGTCACCTCCCGCGCCAGCAGCGATGTGGGCAAGGGCCAGATTCCCGGCCAGACCACCAAGCGTGTCAACAGTGAGCGCTACGACCTGGGCCTGGACATGGCCTGGGAAGTGGATTTGTTCGGGCGTATCCGCCGCAACCTGGAAGCCAGCGACGCCGACCAACAAGTGGCCGAAGCCGACCTGTACCAGCTGCAAGTCACCATGATTGCCGAACTGGTGGATGCCTACGGCCAACTGCGCGGTGCGCAACTGCGTGAACGCATTGCCCTGGACAACCTGAAGAACCAGCAGGAGTCGCGCACCATCACCGTCAGCCTGCGCGATGCCGGCGTGGGTGATCAACTCGACGTTGAACGCGCCGACGCGCGCCTGGCAGCGGTAGAAGCCAGCGTGCCGCAACTGCAGGCCGAACAAGTGCGCGAGCGCAACCGCATCGCCACCCTCCTCGGCCAGCGCCCCGACAAGCTGAGCGTGGACCTGAGCCCCAAAGACCTGCCAGCGATTGCCAAGGCGTTGCCAATTGGCGACCCGGGGCAACTGCTGCAACGACGCCCGGACATCCTCAGCGCCGAACGCAAACTGGCCGCCGCCACCGCACGTATCGGCGTGGCCAAGGCCGACCTGTTCCCACGGGTGAGCCTCAGCGGTTTCCTCGGCTTCACCGCCGGGCGCGGTTCGCAGATCGGCTCGGCCGCGGCGAATGCCTGGTCCCTGGGCCCGAGCATCACCTGGGCCGCATTTGACCTGGGCAGCGTGCGCGCGCGTTTGCGTGGCGCGAATGCCGAAGCCGATGGCGCCTTGGCGACCTATGAACAGCAAGTGTTGCTGGCATTGGAAGAGTCCGAGAACGCCTTCAGCGATTACGGCAAGCGCCAGCAACGCCTGGTCTCGCTGATCCGCCAAAGCGAATCCAGCCGCGCCGCCGCCGACCTCGCGGCGATCCGCTACCGCGAAGGTACCGTGGACTTCCTGGTATTGCTCGACGCCCAGCGCGAACGCCTGGCCGCCGAAGATTCCCAGGCCCAAGCCGAAGTAGATCTGTATCGCGGCATTGTAGCGATCTACAAGGCGTTGGGTGGTGGCTGGCAGCCGGATACGGTGGTCGCCAGCAACAAGTGAGGTAAAGAGCTCCTTTGGTTGGTCGCATCCAGCCAATTTTTAGCCCTGCGGTCCATTCGGTCGTGGGGCTTTTTTTTGCCAGGACTTCCTAAAATGTTGAAAGTTATTTCTGTAAGGCAAAGAAGAAGGCGCTCGTAAGTAATGTCCTAATACCGCTCTGCATGGGGCTCCCTGACTTCATTGTTTTTTCTCGCAATAGTCATTCCTCACTGTACGAGTGCACTGATGCACAAAACCACAAAGCACGCAGTTGCGAACTAACAGCAACGTGGTCTTTAATCATGGAGGCGTTGATGGGTACAGAGATTACGCAGTTCTCCCCGCCTAAAGCAGGGGCTACCTCGTTGCACTGTATCGAACAACGTCAAATTAAGCAGTGATTGCTTAATCAAACTTGCAACTCTCTCACCATTCACAATGAGAATAAAAGATGAAAAACGAAGAAATCATTGAGCACACATTGGAGTCGGACAATACATTTGCTGCCATCAATGAAAATGAAGATGTCTCATTCTTCATTGACCTAGCAGATGATGAATTGATGCTTCAAGCTGTTTTTAGTCGTTGCTAATGGTCCGTTAGCGCTAGGATAAAAAGGTCATTCATTTGATTGACCTTTTTATAAAGCAGCCACAAATAAAACAAGGAGCCCCCCTTGTCAAATAAAAACATATTGCTTGTTGACAGTATTGATGCTGGCAACACAACACTATTTCAAGAAAAATACCTTGCAAATGAAACCCCCGTAATTTTAAAAGGAATGGGGAAGGACTGGCCGGCAATTAATCGGTGGTCAGCAGATTTTTTCAGAAATACGTACGGCCATGTAAAAGTACCTGTCTGTTACGAGTCAAAAAAACAAGAACACTATAATGATCAAGTTAAAATAACGCTTAAAAATTATATAGACCTAGCAGAAACAAACAAATCTCCCGAAAACAATACAGAGCCACCCTACTTGGGCGGATGGATTTATCACAAAGAATTCCCGGAGCTTCTAGACGACATAGATATGGCGCCACCTTGTTTTCCGGACAACTGGCTATACAAATTACCGCCTTCGATTTCAATACCGCCAACAAACTTAATCATTGGCTATCAACATGTATCAAGCCCTCTACATACAGACTCTTTCTTTGTGAACTCCATCCTAACAATGATTGTGGGTGAAAAAAAAGCTCGTATAGTGTCCCCCCTCCACACATATGCGGTTTCGAGTGGGCAAAACCTATTTAATCCTTTAATTGCCAATGAAGTACTCCAGCAAGGAGCTGACATTTTTGAAGGTATTATATCGGCGGGTGATGCATTCTACATCCCCCCTGGCTGGTGGCATAACGTAATTAATTGCGGCTTTACAATCGCCGTTCAAAATTTACATGTAGATACTTATAGATTCCCACTCTTTGAGCAGCAAATTCGTGGATTCGTTTTACCAATCCTAAGAAAGATTGAAGATTTAGGAAGAGAGGCCAGACAAGAATTATTGAAAGCCGAGAAGTCACTAAGCCCACCCTTATCTCATAAAACTGGTAACTTTATTGAGCATGAAAGAAACTATATACGCTTTCTTAAAGAGTCCATAAATAAGTCCGAAGCCTACCTGGATAGCTACTACGCGAAAAAGAATAACAATTAATGATCAATACATTTGAATCCGCAGAGCATTAACAAATAATTAATTGCGCTTCTTTTACAGCCTTGCAATACAAATCAACGGCAAAAACTCTTCACAGACTGATACCTCAGACGTAAGGAGACAGCATGGCAGAGGGCAACACACCTATCAGGATCGCTTTGGATGCACCTCCTGGATTATTGAAATCCCCTCGTAATTATAGTGCTCTACAGTTGGCAAGCCTGGGAGCGCTTCCCCCACGAGCACCATTGTTTCCGCCACTTCCAAACGTAAGTATAGAGGGCGGTTGCGATATAAATATTGAGAATGAGGGGCATACATACATTCTTTCCCCCAAAGCCAATGACAGCTGCAAATTGAATAATATTTCAGGACAAGATTATTTGAACGGGCTTAATCACTTGGCCAGTCACGACATCATTGTCCGCCATCTAATTATGAGTAAAGCAACGTTAGGGTTGACACAAGATGGCAGCGCCATTATCAATTTTGCTGAAAAAGTTCCCGCCTTTGAAGGATTGCTTTCCTCCCCTGCCTGGATACCATTTCGTACTGATAAATGGCCTGGGGCACGACAAATCTGTGAAATTGCGCCTAACCGCTGGGAAGCTTCTTGCCCCGTTAATAGCATCCCCTCTATCCTTGTAGAAGTTGTTCGCAACCCCGAAGAAAACATCATACTTTACGAAAACGGAATTATTAACCAGACAGCAGACACTGCTACTCCATTCAATTCAAGGCCGGCAGCAAACGGTCAGCGGATTGTTAAGAAAACTTCTCTAAGAGGTATTATTGTATTTTCAGACGAGCTTGTCGGAGATGACAAAAAATTACTTCGAAAAGAAATTAAAAACATACTAATAAAAAATAATTGTGGAGAGCATATTGGTTGGGCTAGCGCCTCTACACTGTCTGATGATCCAGCCCCGCTGCAGAATCTTACAACTCTAGACTGGTCAGCTACAGCCTCAAAAAACGGTCTTACTCTAGCCTTTTCTGACTATTACCCTAACGCCATAGTCGCTTGGTCTATTGCGACAACACTTCATAGACATGGTATCTCTTGCACTCCCGTTTCTGATAGCTATTCAAATCCTAAAATCAAAGCGGCCATGCGATTAATGATCGTATCTGGCCCAACATATGATGCTTGGGGTAGATACGCGTCATTAATACTATGCCCTGCTTGGCGAAGTGAGCCAAAAGCCCTAAAACTATATATCGACATATTAAAATCATCAACATTTAGCAGCACACATAGACAATCGCTTGATGATTTACTAAGCGACCTATGCCCGAGCGTGATAATTGGCGCTATTCCAAGCATTTGTTTGAGCAACGTCAATTTTCAACGCTGACACACATAGAAAGGCACATCATGAACACCATACATACAAAAGTGGATTTGAATATCCAGCCAATGAAACGCTCAAGTACAGTCTGCCGAAACATAATAAAAACTTTTGGTCTATCTGAGGAAGGGTGGCAAGAGTCACTATCAAATCTAGACATTCCTACAGAGGGGATCATTTTAATAACAGGGGCAAGCGGTGTCGGAAAGAGCTTATTATTAAAGAAATTTCTCGGAATTTTTCAGCCATAAGAAAGATTCCACATGATATTGATCTAGAGAAGCCAATCGCTGAGATCATCCCTTATGATGATGCAGGTGGAGTCATACGTTATCTTTCAAAATTCGGCTTAGGAGAACCTCGCATTTTAATTAGTCCTTTCTCTCATCTATCCGATGGACAAAAAGAACGTTTCCTTATTGCGTTAGCTTTGCTCCGGGGAGAAGGGCCACTGCTCCTAGACGAGTTCACTACACGATTGGACAGACGTACAGCCCATATTATTGCGATAAATTTAGGAAAAATGCTTCGCACCAATAAACAGAACGCTTTTATTGCAAGCTGTCACGACGACATTGTCAATTTTTTAAAACCTGATACCCATATCGAGCTTTGCCCAAATGGCAATCATCGCATTAACATTATAAAAGCAAAAAATACAAACATACTAAGAGACCTGAAAATCGTAATTAAAAAAAGCACTATAGAGGATTACAAAAAACTTTCCCGCTATCATTATGAAAATGACAACCCAAATGACATAGACATGTTAAAACCTCTAGTTGACCATGTTGTCGCTGCATATTCTAACGGAGAGGTGATCGGTGTTAATTTGTGTATACGTCCATGGCCTAAAGCATTTGAGATATTCCCTGAATTCTTGGAAATCAATAAATATGTATTGCAATCATTTCGAGTTATTGTACACCCACAATACCGTGGCATCGGGCTAACTAAGGCACTTGATATCATCCCTGGTCCAAATACAAAAACACTACTATCATGGTCAGCGTTTTCTTCATATTACTCCTTCCCTATTCTTGCAAACTATCAGCGGTTAAATAGTCCATTTGAAATAATGAGCCACGCGGAAACCCTGCTTCAAGCATTTGTCGAGCCTCGACAAAAGAACAAAGGAAAACCACTTCACCTATTTACAGAATGCCACCAGCTCTGGCAAGAGCTTACAAGCACAGACCAAAAACTATTGAAGACGCTAATTGTAAATGCAGCAAGTGAGAAAAGCTTACGTCTAACTCTTTTCCAACGAAAAATATCCGGTCTAGACACGTCCACAAAGTCCATAAATCTTATTAAAAATATTTTTTAAAGCTGTACTCCAAGTCTAGTTATAACGCCTTACCCATGCTATTGGCCGAAACAGTTTATAGACCTATGGCCATGTTTGGAAAGCACTTAGATTCTAAAAACTTGACTGAGGACTCCTTCATTGTTTAAAAAACACGACCCATGGATGTTACGTGGCGATATTGTGATTCTTAACGAGAATAACCAGCTTAAACTGGTTGCGGAGGATGGAGTGAAAAGCTTCACCCCCCTAACTCCGATACTGCCACGCTACTTCATCTGCTTCGTACGACAGGAGCAGTATTAGAGTTTGATAATGAGCCGGCGGGAAGCCTTCTTCGAAAACTTAAAGAAGCTAATTTCATTCATGCCGCCCCACCTGATGGAATGATTTCATTACAAGCAATGCAGTGGTCGTGGAATGAAGCTGTTGCACCAAACCAAGAAATTAGTCGCACCATAAAAAACTCTTCTATTGTAGTCGTCGGATGCGGCGGTACAGGATCGTTAGTTGCGCAAAGCCTTGCAGGTTCAGGTGTTGGTTTTTTCACTTTGATTGATTTCGACAAAGTGAATCCAAGCAATCTTAATCGTCAGTTTGCTTATAGCATACACGATGTGGGTCAATACAAGACAGATGTACTTGCTCAGCGATTAATGGAGAACCAGCAAATAGTCGAAGCTAAATCTATCAAATCTGAAATAACCTCTAGCAGGCAATTAGCGAAATTATCCAAGGGTGCAGATTTAATAATCTGTTGTGCTGATGAACCTAAAGGAGCGATTCAGAGTTACGTAGCTAATGCAGCGCTTATAACAAGCACACCAGCGCTGTTCGGTGCCGTTGGCATTAACAACGGTACACTTGGACCGCTCCTCAAAGATAGATCTTCACTCCAGGCCTATCTACGCTGGATCAAAGAGGTAAACCACGTTTGTAAACAAATAATTATTCCTGCGCGCTTTCCGTCAAACGGTATAACAAATTCAATTATTGCAAATTTTATAGCGTGGGAAGCTTTTCAATATTTGGCAAACATTTGCCCTTCAAAAGTTGATGCATGCACCTTAAGCTTGAACTTCAAATCCCTTGAACTTACAAAAAAACAGGCGTTCAAATAGAATGGGCATATCAAATCCCTTAAAGCAAAAAAATGATAACTTTTATTACTCCCTATCAATATTTATGAATTTGGATGTTCAGAGAAGTTTGTTTGTGCTATACCTGCTGCAGATTGGTATCACGCAGGGAGAGATAGGGATTCTTCAGTCTTTTTTGTTTTTTTCTGCCGTCGCCTTAGAGATTCCATCTGGCTTACTTGCAGATCGCTATGGACGTAAATTTTCTCTTATCATCGGTTTCTTAGGGCTGTTTATAAGCGGTATTGGCTTCATGCTATTTTCCTCTTTCATTCCTTTTGCAATTATATTTTGCTTGTTTGGTGCCAGTATTGCTATGGGCTCGGGTTCAGATAGAGCATTACTCTATGACAATTTACTGGCTGAACATCGAGCTGATGAGTACCCTAAAATATTATCACGTGCCCGCGCTATCGGAGCGGTATCATTAGGCTTGTCTATGCTTCTGGGTGGGGTATTACAAGAAACTTGGTCTTGGAACAGCGTATATATATTTTTTGCTATATCAAAACTCATCGGGGCTATTGTGGCCGCACTAACCCCAGAAATGAAGCTCCTTTCTTCCTCGCTGCCCCCTCATAAAACAAGTTGCAGCGACAATAAAGCAACACTCGGGCGCTTCACCTTACTAATTGATTTTTTTCGCTCAAAAAAAGGCGCCCTCCTTATACCTTTATTTATTGGCTTTGCTTTATTCGAGTTGTCAACAGTTCCTTTATTTATCTATGGGCAGCCGTTTTTTGCAACACAAGGGTTAAATGTAACCATGATTGCTGCCATTTATGCGGCCATTGAAGCCGCATCAGCAGCGATGTTCATAGCTGCAGGATTTATTTGTTCCAGATTCTCTCTTGGAGCAATTGCCCTTACTACTACCAGCGTCGTTACCTTTCTTCTTTTTATTTTGTCGCTAAACACCGGCACAATCACCTCAATTATAATTTTTCTTATAATCATGTCGCTTCCTGCCATATATGAAACTTCATATGAAGCGTATATTCATGATAAAGTTGAGTCACATATCCGAGCTTCTTGTCTCTCTGTCGCAAACTTAATAAACTCAGTAATCATCGGGATTTCTTATACTGTTTTCGGCGGACTGCTAGATGTATATGGCTTCTCGTTAACTTTGATTATAATTTCTGGTATCTGTTTTTTCGGCCTGCTTGGTGTAAGCGTGACCTTGCTTTTAGGCGAGCAAAAAAGCACTTAGAACGACCAAACATTTGAACCAACTCAGCGTATCGACCCTCTCCAGACTCGCCGCGTAATGCCTGTCAAACTCGCTATGATCTGATATTAATGGATTTAAAGAAGGACTCACTTAAAAAGCAGGGCGGGATATTGAAACCTCATACAAATCTATCGCCGCCCAAGTCTTATGCCCCTTCCTCCGTCGTAGCATCGTTAAGAATCAAACTCCGATAATGCCCCGGATTCGACCCCACCCACTTACGAAACGCCTTGTAGAACGAACTCGCATCGGCAAACCCCAACCGCGTGGCGATCTCGGCAAAGCTGATCTGCGGTTCAGCCAGCCACACAATCGCCAGTTCCTTGCGCACGCTGTCCTTGAGGCCTTGATAGGTCTGCCCCTCTTCCGCCAGGCGGCGGCGCAGGGTGGACGCAGAAATACACAACCTGGCGGCAAGCCCCTCGGTTTCCGGCCAGGTGTCGGGGGGCATCTGCCGCAAGTCGTGCTTGATGCGCGTGGCGAGGCTTTCGGGGTCGCGGTATTTGACCAGGATGTTAGCCGGTGCATGAGCCAGGAACCGTTGGAGCTCCTGCGGGCTGCGCTTGATCGGCAAGTCCAGGCATTCGGCAGAAAAGATCATGCGGGTGCGTGGCCGATCAAAGCGCAGGTTGTCAGAAAACATCACCCGATAATCGTCACAGAAGTCCGGCTGCGCGCAGCGCAGCTCAATGGCGAGGATCGGAATACGCCGCCCCGCCAGCCAGCAGGCGACACCGTGGACGATCATCCAGTAGGTGAAGTAGGTAAACGCTCGCTTGGGCTCATCAGGCTCGAGCAGGACAATTTCCGCCAGGCTCTGTTGGCGCACCAGCTGGGCTGGCAGGTGCTCCAGCATCAGCGAGAGAAACCCCAAGCCGGTTTCCAGGCCTGCCGCCAGGCTGGGTTGCGCCATGGAGGCGCGACACAGGAACGCCAGGCTGCCGGATTTGAGTTTGCGCGGGTCCATGCCAAAGAATTCATCATCCCTGCGCCGCGCTAGCAAACGCCACAGGCGTGCATAGGCGGTGGCCGCCACGCGAGCGTCGGGCTGCTCAAGCAACGCCGGGTCAATCCCGACTTTACTCAATACCTCAACGGTGGCCGCTCCCGGCGCGCAACTCTGCAACAGCGCTTCGCGCACGAGGTGGATGGAGATGGTGTCTTTTTCCGACATGGGGCGTTGAGCTGTCCGGCTGCGGTGTGGTTGGCCTGCATCATAAGGGCGGTTGCGCTTCGCCACCACTGTTCAGCCCACGTTCAGCAAAGGTCAATATTTCTTGTTTAGCAATGAGTATCATTATGTTACAACTTAGCTCCCTAACTAGTTGCGCCCGGGTGCCCGATGCTCGTTCCTTTTTTAATCATGCTGCGCGAAGGCATTGAAGCGGCATTGATCGTTGGCATTATCGCCAGTTACCTGCAACAGACCGGGCGTGGCCAGTGGATGCCCGCAGTGTGGATCGGGGTGTTCCTTGCGGCGGCGCTGGCGCTGCTGGTGGGCGGCGGCCTGGAGTTGGTGAGTGCAGAATTCCCGCAAAAGCAGCAGGAACTGTTTGAAGGTGTCGTCGGGTTGGTCGCCGTGGGCATCCTCAGTTCCATGGTGTTCTGGATGCGCAAGGTGGCGCGCTCGATTAAGCACTCGCTGCATGAATCCCTCGACCATGCGTTGGCCGGCTCCAGGCACCAGGTGTTCGCCCTGATCGCCATGGTGTTTTTCGCCGTGGCCCGCGAAGGGCTGGAGACGGTGTTCTTCCTGTTGGCCGTGTTTCAGCAGAGCGAAGGCCCAGGCGCTCCGGTGGGCGCCCTGCTCGGCCTGATCCTGGCCATCATCGTGGGCTTGCTAATTTATTCCGGCAGCATGCGCCTGAACCTCGGCGCGTTTTTCCGCTGGACCGGCCTGTTCATCCTGGTGGTCGCCGCCGGCATTCTCGCCAACTCGGTGCAAGCCCTGCATGAAGCCGGGGTGTGGAATCACTGGCAGACCGTGCTGTTCGACTTCAGCGCCGCATTGCCCATGGACAGTCCCCTCGGCTCGGTACTGGCCGGCATGTTCGGTTACCAGGAAGCACCGACCGTCAGCACCCTGGGCGCCTATCTGATTTACCTGGTGGTGGCCCTGGTGATGTTCTTCCTGCCCTCGGCCCCGCCCCAGCCTGTTGCCAACACTTCTTCCGTTTCCAGCCAGTAAGGATTGTCTCTTGCCCAACCCAACCCCTCAATCGGCCCCGCCGTCACGCGCCCTGCGCTGGGGCGTGGCCGGCTCGGTGGTGGTGATGATCGCCGCCGGTGGCCTGTTTTACTACGCCTCGCAATTGGCCGCCGGCAAACGCCAGGCCAACCACAATGAAATCGCGGTGACCATCCACAGCCACGCCTGCGAACCCAACGCCCTGACGGTACCCGCCGGGCATGCCAGCTTTCGCATCATCAACCGCTCCGACCGCGCAGTGGAGTGGGAAATCCTCGACGGCGTGCTGGTGGTCGAAGAGCGGGAAAACATTGCCCCGGGCCTTAGCCAGGTGATCAACGCCAACCTGCTGCCCGGCGACTACGCCATTACCTGTGGCCTGCTGAGCAACCCGCGCGGCACCTTGCATGTCACGCCCACGGCAGAGTCTGACGCCCAGGCCAAGGCCAAGCCGTCGATGGTGGCGTTTATCGGCCCACTGTCGGAGTTTCGCGTGTACCTGAGCGGCCAAGGCGGTGCGCTGGTCAAGGCCGTGACGGCCCTGCAACAGGCCATCGCCGCCGGTGACCTGGCCCAGGCCCAGGCGCTGTATGTACCGGCCCGCGAGGCGTATCAGCGCCTGGCGCCGGCGTCCCAGCGCCTGGCCGAATTGGATAACGCGATCAACGCCCGCGCCGATTACTTTGAAAAGCGCGAGCAAGACCCCGCCTTCAGCGGCTTCCACCGCCTCGAATACGGCCTGTTCCAACAACACAGCCTCGATGACCTGGCGCCGGTCGCCCAACGCCTGGTTACTGACGTCACCACGCTCAAGCAGCAGTTACTGGCCCAGTCCCTGCCACCGGAGCAACTGGTGAGCATTGTGGTGCGCAACCTCAATAGCCTGACGGACGTGCGGGCGGCGAGCGGTGAAGAAGAACGCTACAGCCACATCGACTTGAACGGCTTTGCCGCCAACCTGCAGGTCGCGCACAAAGTGGTCGACCTGATGCGCCCGTTGCTGGGCAAGTCCGCCGCCGACCTGTTGCCCACTATCGACAGCGCGCTCAGCGCCTTAGACACCGAACTCGACGGGCTCAAGGTGAATGACCGCTACCCAACCTACGACAAGGTTACAGCCGATCAGCGCAAGCAGATCGCCGACAAGGCCAAGGCACTGGCCGTTGCACTCGATGGAATCGACCCCGCCCTTGGCCTTTCCGGCCTGCAGTGAAGACGACCGCATACATGAGTGATACAGAACAGTTTGACCTCCAACGTCGCCGCGTCCTGTTGGGCATGGCGGCCACCGGCGTTGCGATTGCCGGCAGCAGCCTGAGCTGCCCGGCCATGGCGGCAGCGGCTGAGCAAGTCACCACCGCACCGCGCAGTGACAAGACCCAGGACCACCAGGTGTTTTTCGGCAAGCACCAAAGCGGCATCGTCACCCCGCGCCCAGCCTGCGGCATGGTCGTGGCGTTCGATGTGCTGGCCAGCGACCGCGAAGACCTGGAACGTCTGTTCCGCACCCTCAACGAGCGCATCGCGTTCCTGATGACCGGCGGCACCGTGCCCCAGGTCGACCCGAAATTACCGCCTACCGATTCCGGCATCCTTGGCCCGGTGGTCACACCCGATAACCTGACCATCACCGTGTCGGTCGGCGAGTCATTGTTCGACGAACGCTTCGGGCTTGCCGCGGCCAAACCCAAGCGCCTGAGCCGCATGGTCGGTTTCCCCAACGATGCGCTGGAGCCCGCGCAGTGCCATGGCGACCTGAGCCTGCAGTTCAGCTCCAACACGCCGGACACCAATATCCACGCCCTGCGCGACATCGTCAAAAACCTGCCCGACCTGCTGCTGGTGCGCTGGAAGCAAGAAGGCAGCGTGCCGCCCCAGGCACCGACCAAACCCGGTGAGCCGGCGCAGAGTGCGCGCAATTTCCTGGGCTTTCGCGATGGCTCGGCCAACCCCAATTCCAATGATGACAAGGCCATGGACCAGATCGTCTGGGTACAGCCTACCAGCGACGAACCGGCCTGGGCCGCCCATGGCAGTTACCAGGCCGTGCGCATCATCCGTAACTTTGTCGAGCGCTGGGATCGCACCCCGCTGCAAGAACAGGAAAGCATCATCGGCCGTGTCAAACCCACGGGCGCGCCCATGGACGGCCAGCATGAAACCCAGGTCCCGGACTACAGCAAGGACCCAGAAGGCAAGTTGACCAAGCTCGATGCCCACATCCGCCTGGCCAACCCGCGCACCCCGCAGACCCAGGCCAACTTGATCCTGCGGCGGCCGTTCAACTACTCCAACGGCGTCAACAAAAACGGTCAACTGGACATGGGCTTGTTGTTCATCTGCTACCAGGCTGACCTGGAGAAAGGCTTTATCAGCGTGCAAACCCGGCTCAACGGCGAGCCGCTGGAGGAGTACCTCAAGCCCGTGGGTGGCGGGTATTTCTTCACGTTGCCCGGGGTCACCGGGCCCCAGGACTTCATCGGGCGAACGCTGCTCGCGGCAACGCACTCTCAAAATCCTGCCAAGACCTAAAACACACCAGAGCGGAATGTCTCCCATGAAGAAGTCGTCTATCGCGTTGTTGTTACTCAGCCTTTCGCCACTGGCAAGCTTCGCCGCTACTGCGCCGTTGGACCTGGTGGGCCCGGTGTCGGATTACAAGATCTACGTCACCGAAGAAATCGGCGAACTGGTCACCCAGACCCAGGCGTTCACCGACGCCATCAATAAAGGCGACCTGGCCACCGCCAAGAAGCTCTATGCGCCGACCCGCGTACATTATGAGTCCATTGAGCCAATCGCCGAGCTGTTCAGCGACCTCGACGCGTCCATCGACTCGCGTGTGGACGATCATGAAAAAGGCGTGACGGCCGAAGACTTCACGGGCTTTCACCGCATTGAATACGCGCTGTTCTCGCAGAACTCGACCCAGGGCCTGCAAGCGCTGACCGCCAAGCTCAACGCGGATGTGAATGACCTCAAGACCCGCGTCGATGGCCTGACTTTCCCGCCGGAGAAAGTCGTGGGTGGTGCCGCTGCGTTGCTGGAAGAAGTCGCGGCCACCAAGATTTCCGGTGAAGAAGACCGCTACAGCCATACCGACCTGTATGACTTCCAGGGCAACATCGACGGTGCGAAAAAAATCGTCGACCTGTTCCGTGGCCAGATCGGGCAGCAAGACCAAGCCTTCCTGGCCAAGGTCGACAAAAACTTTGCCAGCGTCGACAAGATCCTGGCCAAGTACAAAACCAAGGATGGCGGCTTCCAGACCTATGACAAGGTCAAGGACAACGACCGCAAGGCCTTGGTCGGCCCGGTCAATACCCTGGCCGAAGACCTCTCAACCCTGCGCGGCAAGCTGGGTTTGAACTAACTGCTGCGCACAAAAAAACACCCAGTCCCTGTCGAAGGGCCTGGGTGTTTTTTTGCCGGCACGTTGCTCAGTTAGAGAATGCGATACAGCAAGCGCTCGATCCGCACCCGGCTGACACGCCGCAGGAATTTGCCGACGGCGGGCGGGTAATCCACCAGCGTCTGCAATTGCTGGTAACCCTGGATACGCGTGGTGTGCTGGAAAATATTCGCAAGCTCGGCGCTTCGCGGCTCCAGCCACTGGCCTTGAGGGTCGTCGATCAGCAAGCCGTTTTCCAGGTCGAGGCGAAACGCCCGAGGGTTGAGGTTGTTGCCGGTGAGCAAGGTGTAGCGCTCATCCACCCACATGCCCTTTAGGTGATAGGTGTTATCGCCATCGCGCCATAAGTGCAGGTTCAACTGGCCGCTGTTGATCATCGGCTGGTGCCGCTTGGCAAAGCGTCGCAGGCTGATCTCGTACAGGTACGGCAACGCCGCAATTACCTTAAAAGGCTCGGTGGGCGGAATGTAGAAGTCGTTGGCGGTCTTGTCGCCCACCACGATGTCGATCTTCACGCCGCGTGCCAGGGCGCGGTTGATCTCACGGGTCACCGGCAATGGCAGGTTGAAATACGGCGTGCAAATAGTCAGTTGTTGCTGGGCGCTGGCGATCAGCTCAAGGATCACCCGGCTCAACGGGTTGTTCTTGCCGACGCCCAGCAAGGGGCTGACCGACAGATGACCATTGGGCAACTGCCCGGCCGTGGTGTCGTAGGTCGCATGCTTGAGACGGCTGCGCAGGTCGCCGATGTCGTTACGCAGGCTGCGGGTGGTGGGCGGGTTCGGCAGGTCCAGGCGATGCACAGCCTTGGACGCCACCAGGCCGTGCTCCACCAGGTGCTGCATCGAATCGGCCAAGGGTTGGCTATGGATCAGGTGGTAGCGGTCGAAGCGGTATTTGTCGAACTTGTGCAGGTACACATTGTTCAGGCTGGCGCCGCTGTACAGCACGCTGTCATCAATCACGAAACCCTTGAGGTGCAACACGCCGAACAGCTCGCGGGTTTGCACCGGCACGCCGTACACCGGCACTTCGGTGGCGTGGCGCTGGGTCATCGCCTGGTACCAGGCGCTGTTGCCCGGTTGCTTGCCCGCGCCGATCAACCCGCGCTGGGCGCGCAGCCAATCCACCATCACCACGATCTCCAGTTCAGGCCGTGCGGCCTTGGCGCCGTGTAGCGCGTCGTAGATTTCCTGCCCCGCCTCGTCCTGCTGCAAGTACAAGGCAACGATGTAGATACGCCGCGTGGCCTGGGCGATTTTCTCCAGCAGGCAGCGACGATAGGCGTCGGCGCTGGGCAGCACCTCAATGGCCTCGTTGGACAACGGAAAACCGCGCAGCTTGGGCAACAGGGAGCGTTTGAAGAACGACGGCATAGGGCTCGCAATGGGTCGAATCCGAAGAGGCCCAAAGCTTACACCATGAGGCTGCCCAGGTCTCGCGGTGGGTAATTTAAAAAAGCCTGTTGACCATGAAGAACGATCGTTCTACTGTACTCGACATGAACGATATAACCCAGAATGAAACCCGCGACATCATCCTCGACGTCACCGAAAAGTTGATCTATCGCCACGGCATCGCTGCCACCGGCATGGACTTACTGGTGAAAACCGCCGGTGTGTCGAGAAAAAGTATCTACCGCTACTTCGCCAACAAGGATGAGTTGGTGGTGGCCGCCCTGCAACGCCGCGACGAACGCTGGATGCAGTGGCTGCGCAACGAAGTGGAACGCAGCGACGACAGCGGCGAACGCCTGCTGGGGGTGTTCAGCGCGCTCAAGCGCTGGTTCGGCTCGGCAGACTTTCGCGGCTGCGCCTTTATCAACACCAGTGGTGAAACCGGCGACGCCCAAGACCCGGTGCGCCTGTTGGCCAAGGCCCATAAACGCAAACTGTTCGAGTACGCACTTGAACTGTGCCAAGCACATGGCACCCCCGACCCGGAGCAGCAGGCCGCGCAACTGCTGATCCTGATCGATGGCGCCATTACCGTTGCCCTGGTCATGGGTGATTCAACAGCTGCCGATAATGCGCAATGCATGGCGCGGACCTTACTGCAACTGTGAACCCACAGCCCAGGCAACTTTCGACCTAACCTTTATTGCATTGAGGAGTCGCCCATGTCAGCCCAAGAAGAAGTCCGCCCGCCCCTGCCGCCGTTTACTCGCACGTCTGCCATCGAAAAAGTTCGCCTGGCCGAAGACGGCTGGAACTCCCGCGACCCGCAGCGCGTGTCCCTGGCCTACACCCTGGATACGAACTGGCGTAACCGCGCCGAATTTGCCCATAACCGCGAAGAAGCCAAGCAGTTCCTGACCCGTAAATGGGCCAAGGAGCTGGATTATCGACTGATCAAAGAACTGTGGGCTTTTACCGATAACCGTATTGCCGTGCGCTACGCCTATGAATGGCACGATGATTCGGGTAACTGGTTCCGCTCGTACGGCAATGAGAACTGGGAGTTCGATGAGCACGGCTTGATGGCCAACCGCTTTGCCTGCATCAACGATATGCCGATCAAGGAAAGCGACCGCAAGTTCCATTGGCCGCTGGGGCGGCGGCCGGATGAGCATCCGGGCCTGTCAGAACTGGGGCTATAACCCTATTTGTAGGAGCGAGCTTGCTCGCGAAAAACTCGCAGGCGCCGCGTTGATTCAGGAAGCCCGCGCTATCGTTGACGTTTTTCGCGAGCAAGCTCGCTCCTACCATTAATCCTGATTCAGCCCCACTCGATACAACACGCCGTCATCCTCATCCGTCAGCACATACAGAAACCCATCCGGCCCCTGCCGCACATCGCGAATCCGCGCTTTCAATTCGCCCAGCAAGCGTTCTTCGTGGACCACCTTGTCACCCTCAAACTGCAGCCGAATCAGCTCCTGGCTGACCAGCGCACCGACAAACAGGTTGTGCTGCCAGGCGTTGAACCGGTCGCCGTCATAGAACGCCATGCCACTGATGCCCGGCGACTTCTCCCACACATGATGGGGTGCCACTGTGCCCTCTGCCGTTTTGCCCTTGGCTTCGGGAATCGGCAGCAGGGAGTAGTTGATGCCATGGGTCGCCAACGGCCAGCCGTAGTTCTTGCCGCGCTCGATGATGTTGACTTCATCACCGCCACGGGGCCCGTGTTCATTTTCCCAAATCGTACCGCTCCAAGGGTTCAGGGCCAGGCCTTGCGGGTTGCGCTGCCCGTAGGACCAGATCTCCGGACGCACGCCGGGTTGACCGACAAAGGGGTTGTCATCCGGCACGCGCCCATCCGGGTAGATGCGCACCACTTTACCCTGGAGCTTGTCCAAATCCTGGGCCGTGGGGCGGTCGTTGTTCTCCCCCAGGGTCACGAACAGGTAGCCGTCCCGGTCAAAGGCCAGCCGCGAGCCGAAGTGGTTGCCGGTAGACAGCTTGGGCTCCTGGCGCAAAATCACCTTGAAATCCTCCAAGCCGCTCAAGTCAGCCGCCAAGCGTCCTCGCCCTACGGCTGTGCCGGCCTTGCCGCCCTCGCCACCGCCTTCGGCGTACGACAGGTACACCAGGCGGTCCTGCTTGAAGTCTGGCGACAGCACCACATCCAGCAACCCGCCCTGCCCTTTGGCCCATACCTGCGGCACGCCCTTCAAGGGTGCAGACAGCTTGCCGTCGGGGCTGACAAAGCGCAGGTGCCCAGGCAACTCGGTCACCAGGAAACCTTGCTGATCGGGCAAAAACGCCAGCGCCCACGGATGATCCAGGCCCTTGGCAACCGGCGTGGCCGTGATGCTGCCTTGCTCACTGGGGAACTGTTGGCTATCGGCGGCATACGCCGCGCTCAACGGCAGCAACGCGGTGGCGCACAAGGCGGCTAGCAGGGTTTTACGTACAAACATAAGGCGAAATCCTTAGCGGCGATTGCCGTTGGCATCATAGGTGGGCGCTTTAGGTGCGGTGGCCGGGCGGCTGGGGGCCGCCTCCTGCTTGGGGTAGCGGTTGCCGATGCCGCCGTTTTCCAGCGTCGGCCGCGGGTTGGCCGGGACAGGCTGGATACTGCGAACCGCCGGTGCATTGGGCTGGGTGCCCTGCATGCTATTGGGGTTGGCCCGATGGATAGGGCCGTGGTCGCTGCTGCGGCCCGGCAGGTTTTGTGCCTGGGCCAACGGCGCAAGGGCCAGGCCCAGCGCCAATGCTGCAAGATGACGTACACAACGGTTCATGGCCAAACCTCTCTATGCCAGGTACTACGTGCTTTCGATAACACGCTACGCCGTGGGTTCGGGTTGTGACACTAAATAGTTTCTCATCAGGTGTAACACGATCTGTCCGAGCATCTATCCGCCGAAACTTTTGCCCTGCGCTGCGAGTCACCAGCACACAGGCTCTTCGTTGAGGAATCACACCTATGCCACGGGCAATCTGGAAAGGCGCCATCAGTTTTGGCTTGGTTCACATCCCGGTATCACTGGTCTCGGCGACCTCTTCACAAGGCGTCGACTTTGACTGGCTGGACAAGCGCAGCATGGACCCGGTGGGCTACAAGCGCATCAACAAAACCACCGGCAAGGAAGTCACCAAGGAAAATATCGTCAAGGGCGTGGCTTTTGAAAAAGGACGCTATGTGGTGCTCAGCGAAGACGAAATTCGCTCGGCCCACCCCAAATCCACCCAGACCATCGAAATCATCGCCTTCGTCGCCAGCGACCAGATCCCCCTGCAAAACATCGACACGCCCTACTTCCTCGCCCCGGATAAACGCGGCGGCAAGGTCTATGCACTGCTGCGCGAAGCGCTGAAAAAAACCGGCAAGGTCGCCCTGGCCAACGTGGTGCTGCACACCAAGCAACACCTGGCTGCGCTGATGCCGCTGGAGTCGGCCCTGGTGCTGGTCATGCTGCGCTGGCCCGCCGAAGTGCGCAGCCTGGATGAACTGGAACTGGGCAGCGATGTGACAAAACCGACCTTGGCCAAAGGTGAATTAGACATGGCCAAGCGCCTGGTGGAAGACATGAGCGCCGATTGGCAGCCCGATGAGTACCGTGACAGCTTCCAGGACAAGATCAGGGCCCTGGTGGCGAAAAAGGCCAAGGCCGGCAAGATCGAAGACGTGGAAACGGCCGAAGGCGGCGAGGAGCGCAAGTCCGCCGATGTCATCGACCTGACCGAACTGCTCAAACGCAGCCTGGCGGGTAAACCTGCGGCGAAAAAGAGCCCCGCGAAAAAGTCCAATAACAAGGCCTCTTGAGCCAGCCATTGACGGGAGAACAACATGGCAAAGCCCCTGAGCGAGTACAACCGCAAGCGTGATTTCAAGATCACCGCCGAACCCGCCGGCAGCTCACCCAGCAAACGTAAAGCCTCGGCCCTAAGCTTTGTGATTCAAAAGCACGATGCGCGCAACCTGCATTACGACTTTCGCCTGGAACTTGATGGCGTGCTGTTGAGCTGGGCGGT
The DNA here is from genome assembly GCF_014268375.2 of Pseudomonas salmasensis. Classification (NCBI taxonomy): domain Bacteria; kingdom Pseudomonadati; phylum Pseudomonadota; class Gammaproteobacteria; order Pseudomonadales; family Pseudomonadaceae; genus Pseudomonas; species Pseudomonas salmasensis. The sequence goes on along the minus strand of NZ_CP077083.1, from coordinate 311,793 downwards.
GCCCAAGGGCCCAAGCCTGGACCCGAGTCAGAAACGCCTCGCGGTGCATGTGGAAGACCACCCACTGAGCTACGGCAGTTTCGAGGGCAGCATTCCCGCCGGCCAATACGGTGCGGGGGATGTTATCGTGTGGGACCGAGGCATCTGGCAACCCCACGATGACCCGCGCAAGGCCTATGCGGCGGGCAAACTCAAATTCACCCTGATCGGTGAGAAGCTCTCCGGTGACTGGGCTCTGGTACGAACCCGGCTCAAGGGCAGCGGCGACAAGGAGCAATGGCTGTTGATCAAAGAAAACGATCAGCAAGCGCGCCCGGCGGCTGAATTCGATATTGTCGAGGCCGAACCCGCCAGCGTGCTCAGCGATGCGGTGGTGGGTAAGCCAAAAGCCAAACCCAAACCCAGGGCCGCGACTAAAGCCAAAGCGCCCAAGCCCAGCGCGGCCCTGCCTGATGAGTTCGCCCCTCAATTGGCAACCTTGGTCGACCGTGCCCCGGAAGGTGACTGGCGCTACGAGATCAAGTTCGACGGCTACCGCATCATGGCGCGCATTCGCGACGGTGAAGTGCGCCTGTTCACCCGCAACGGCCACGACTGGACCGAGCGCCTGCCGCGTCAGTGCAAAGCCTTGCAGGCCCTCAAGCTCAAGGACAGCTGGCTGGATGGCGAAGTGGTCAGCCTCAATGGCGACGGGTTGCCGGATTTCCAGGCGTTGCAAAACGCATTCGATATCGGCCGCAGCCTGGACATCGTCTATTACCTGTTCGACGCCCCGTTTTTGAACGGTCGCGACCAACGCGAAGACCCGGTCGAAGAGCGTCGCGCTGCGCTCAAATCCGCATTGTCCGGCAGCCGAAGCAAACTGCTGCGCTTCTCCGAAGCCTTTGCCGCCAGCCAGCGCGATATTTTCGAAAGCGCCTGTGACCTGGCGCTCGAAGGTGTGATCGGCAAGCGTGCTGGCAGCCCCTACGTGTCGCGGCGCAGTGACAACTGGATCAAGCTCAAATGCCGCCTGCGCCAGGAATTCGTGATCGTCGGCTACACCCGCCCCCAAGGTTCGCGCAGCGGCTTTGGTGCGCTGCTACTGGCGGTCAACGATGACACCGGCCTGGTCTATGCCGGGCGCGTAGGCACGGGCTTTGATCAGGCGGCGCTGAAAAGTATCTATGCGAGGCTCACCCCGCTTGAGCGCAAGGACTCGCCACTGCAAAAGCCGTTGACCAGTGCCCAGGCCCGTGGCGTGCACTGGGTTGAGCCGAGCCTGGTAGGCGAAGTGCAATTTGCCGAATGGACCCGTGAAGGCGTGGTGCGCCAGGCCGCCTTTGTGGGCCTGCGTACCGACAAGCCAGCCTCGCAAATCATTCATGAACAGCCGCGCGCGGCCAAGTCCGTCAAGACACCCCAGACATCAAAAGCCGGTAAAGCCCAGGCAACGGTGAAGAACGTGAAAATCACTCACCCCGAGCGCATTATCGACAAGCACAGCGGCACGCAAAAACAGCAATTGGCGCAGTTCTACACCGATATCAGTGAATGGATACTGCCCTTCCTGCGCGCACGTGCGGTGTCACTGCTGCGGGCGCCGGAAGGGATCGAAGGTGAGCAGTTCTTCCAGAAGCACTCAGAGCGCATGGCCATTCCCCATATCAAGCAATTGGACCCGGCGCTGGATCCAGGCCACGCTCGCCTGATGGAAATAGACAGCGTGGATGCCCTGGTCGGCGCCGTGCAAATGGGTACGATCGAGTTTCACACCTGGGGGGCCACCGCAGACAAGATCGAAACGCCTGACCTGTTTGTTCTCGACCTCGACCCGGACCCGGCCCTGCCTTGGAAAGCCATGCTGGAAGCGGCCCAACTGACCCTGTCAGTACTCGATGAGCTGGGCTTGCAAGCCTTCGTTAAAACCAGCGGCGGCAAGGGCTTGCATTTGATCGTGCCGTTAGCCCGGCGCGATGGCTGGGACACCGTGAAGGCGTTCGCCAAAGCCATTGCCCAATTCATGACCCGGCAACTGCCCGAACGCTTTACCGCCACCAGCGGCCCCAAGAACCGCGTGGGCAAGATCTTTATCGATTACCTGCGCAACGCCCGTGGCGCCAGTACCGTGGCGGCGTATTCAGTGCGGGCACGCCCAGGCTTGCCAGTGTCGGTGCCGGTGAGTCGAGAGGAGTTGAAAGGGTTGCGCGGCGCCCAACAGTGGACCGTGGCGAACCTGCATCAGCGGCTACAAACGTTGAAGGACGACCCGTGGGCGGGGTATGCCAATCGGCAGAAGATCAGCAAAAAGATGTGGGACAAGCTGGGCGCGGAGCCACCTGGGTGATCCGCGCCCTGAACCAGATCAGATAAGAATGAAGATCAGCGCCAGACCGGCAAAGATCGCCCACTTTTCCAGGTAGTAGCGCGTGCGATTACGCTTTTTGAGCTCTTTGCCACGCAGGCGAATCTTGTAAAGGCGGGTGAAGGCCCGGTTGAGGCCGCCGGTCTTGTCGCCCTCATCGTTGGGCGACCCCGCGGCCGCCATCACATTGCGGCTGAACCAACGGTTGAACGCCGCCGCCCAACGGTACTTCATCGGCCGTTCGATGTCGCAGAACAGAATGATGCGGTTCTGTTGCGTGGTGTTTTCCGCGTAGTGGATGTAGGTCTCGTCAAACATCACCGGCTCGCCGTCGCGCCAGTAATAGTTTTCACCATCCACGTTGATATAGCAGCCTGGGTCATTAGGCGTATCCAGCCCCAGGTGATAACGGTACGAGCCCGCGTACGGGTCACGGTGGCGCACCAGCTTGGAGCCCGGTGGCAGCTCGGCGAACATCGCCGCCTTGATCGAGCCGATGCTCTGCACCAGTTCGGTGGTGCGGGGGCACAGCTTCATCGCCGACGGGTGGCTGTCGCCGTACCACTTGAGGTAGAAACGCTTCCAGCCGGTCTTGAAGAACGAATTGAAACCTACGTCGTTGTATTGCTCCGAGCGCTTGATCTCCCCCGCTCGCATCAGGTTCTGGCCTTCTTCGCGGATCTCTTCCCAGTGCTCCTGCAACGGGCTCAGGTCCGGAAAGTCGCTGGGTGAGAGATAGGGACGGCTGGGCTGCTTGGAGAACAGGTAGAGGAAACAGTTGATCGGCGCCAGGAACGTCGAGTGATCGCTAAGCTGGCGACCCAGCTTGTGTCGCACCCGACCGCGCAGGTGTACATACGCAATGGAAGCAACGTAGAGAGCAACAATGATGAGTTTCAAGGGATTCGTCACACGTCAGGGAGAGAACAGGCTGCTCCTGCGGGCTCACAACGGCCGAGGATGGATAAGCAGCACCTGAAATCACAATTCACATACAGGCGACACGGCCGGCGGGATAACCGTCTGCGTGCCACCATTGGCAGTTATTTAGCCACACTTTGTAACCAAAGGTTAACTAAGAATTGTGAAAAGCTGTCTATTGAGTGTGCTGGGGGTAGGAGCAGGCAGGCCCTTGAGCCTGCCTGTTTGAGGGCGTTTGCAGGGTTACAGCGGCGCGTCTTTACCCTCGCGGCGATCGCCTAATGCCGTATAGGGTACGGCTTGAGCGCGGCTGCGAACGAAGTAGCGGATCAGCGCAATCATCAGGCCCAGCAACAGGCCGCCGACGAGGCTCAACGCGATGACCAGCGGCTTCTTCGGCTTGATCGGCGAAAGAGGCTCCTGGGCTCGACGGTCAATCGTCACCAGCTTGAGGTTGCTCATGTCGATGTTCAAACCACGCAACCTGGCGACTTCAGCACGAAGCGGCTCGACGTCCTGCAAGAAGATGTCTTCGTTGCCACGCTTGCGCAACACTTCAACCTCACGGTTGCTTTCCAGCAGTTGCAGCTCTTTGCCGATCTCGGCAATGCGCGGGTTGGTGAAGTCATCACTGGTACGCTGTTGCAATGCGGCGCGCTCGGCTTCCAACGCCTCGGTCCCCATGAAATACAGCGGGATCTTCTGGTTGTTCACCTCGGTACGCATGACCTGGCTCGAACCCGTGCGGGTGGAGTCGGCCATAGAGGACGGCGTTGTCGGTGTACGGATGCCCATGGACTTGGCAATGCTGATGGCTTCGGCCAACTCGGCCAGGCGGTTGGTGCGCTCCATCTTCATCTGCAGGCGCAAAGCGCTCAGTTCATCCTGCAGTTGAGCACGCTTGAGCCGGTCGGCTTCCAGCAGCTTGGCGATCTTGGATTCTTTATCGGTATCGTAGTTGGCGCGGGCGGCGTCGATCTTGCCCTTGAGCTCGCTCAAACGGTTATTGACGATCACCTTCAGGTCAGCACCCACCTGCTGACGCTCGGCGGCAATGGCGTAGTCCACAAAACCGTTGAGAATCGCAACACCGTCGACGTCGGTCGGGTATTGCAGCTCCAGACGAATATAGCTGCTCAACGAATCGGATTTCTTCGGATCGGGCAAAATCAGATTGACCGAATTGCGGTTGAACGCCTCAAAGCTCTGCTCAAGGGTTTGCCCCGGTTTCTTGAACGCCTTGAACAACTCCTCATGGTCCTTGAAGAACCCCAGGCGCGCATCATAAGAGTCCAGCTGTGCGCCCACTTTGAGCAACGCATCGGCAGGCGGCAACTTATACACTTCCGAACGGTTCAAGGCGTCTAGCTCGTTGATTGCAGCAGGCCGCAACACACTACTGACTTCATAGGTCTTGGGTGCCAGGAAGGCATAACCCGCGCCTAATACCCCGGCCAGAAGCGTACACCCGACCACCAGCTTTTTTTGTCGCCAGATGGCGTGAAACAATTCAAACAAATCAATTTCATCAGACGCTGCGGAAGGCGGAAGCGGGGAAGTACGATTCAAAATAAGAACACCTTAAAATAATACTAAAAGGCCATCATTCTCAGAAGTCTGAATGACTTCAAAAATCAGGGACAACGCCCTGGATACGGCAGACCAGTGGCGATGTGACCACTCAGTCCCCTGAAATATCCCACAGACTTAGGGATTATTTCTGTTTCATTTCGGTGAGTAAGACAAATGACACAGCCATGTCAGACTGATCTGGTTGCAAGCGTAGTCAATACAACATGAAAAAGCTGTCAAATACCTGTCTTATAAAGAAAAAAATTTCGCCTACCTGTGGGACAGTGTCAGCCTCAATACAATTGAACATTTTTTTGAACAGCAATAAGGAGTTTGCATGTCACCGCTTTCAGCCTCGGACTTTCACGCATTGCAAGGCACTTGGGAACAAACAGCCCTTGAAGACAGTGGCGTGCTCAACCCCGCCGATGCCCACAGCGCGCCAGGGGCGATAACGACAATTGCAGGGGATCGCTTTGAAGTGACCACGGTCAGTGGCGAACTATTATTGGCAGGACGGTTCGAGTTGGACGCCAGTACCACGCCAAAAAGCATCACCTGGACAGATGCCATTGGCGAAGACGCAGGCAAGCAGCTCCCCGCCAGTTACCGGCTCGACGGCGATGATTTCGTGTTTATCGCAGCGGATGAAGGCATGCCCAGACCCACCGTATTCAGCACCGGCCCTGGGCAAACCATGCGCACCTTCGTACGGCGGTCATGAATACCCCTCTGTAGGAGCGAGCTTGCTCGCGAAAAACTCACAGACGCCGCGTTCATTCAGGCAAAACGCGTAATCGTTAACGTTCTTCGCGAGCAAGCTCGCTCCTACACGGAAGGCATTAGACATGGTCATCCGATTTGATCACGGCATTTTCACAAGGCCTTCACTTTTCAATCTATAGGGTGAAGCCTACCTACTCCAGTGAATCACTTGGCCCGCCCTCTCCTCGCGGGCTTTTTTTTGCGTGCCCAAACCTTGATCAGCCATCACGCTTGGTCGCTGTCAGGGTAAAACACAGCGGCAGTTGCGCAGCCTGATGCTCATATTGATCGTAGAGTTCTTCCCGGTTGCAATGCGGGTATTCCTGCAAATGAGCGATCTGCAACTGCGCAGCGATAGCCCCGCTGACCACGCTGCCCAGGGTATGTACGTACCAATAGGACGTCGGCCCGGGACGTTCATCCTTCCCTTCATAGACAATTGCCTCCTGCAGCACAAAGGGTTCGCGCTGAAAGTAAGAGCTGGCAGGCAGCATCGGGTTGGCCCCACAGGGGTCAAACACCTCGAGAAAGGGATGGGTTTCGTATATGACCAGCGTGCCGCCGGGCTTCAGCACACTGGCAACCTGGCGCATGAACAACGCCACATCCGGCATCCAGCCCAGCACGCCAATGGTCACCAGGGCAATATCGAACCGTGCCTGCAAACGCTCGGGCAAATGGTGGATATCGGTCTCAATGAACTCTGGGCTATGCGGCGAGACCTCGGCCAATTCCCGCGCCTGTTCAAGAAACGCCCGGGATTGATCGACCCCCACCACCGAACGCGCGCCCAAGCCATACAGCGATAGGCTTTCGCGCCCGTTGTTGCAGCACAACTGCACCACGTCCTTGCCCACCACGCCCACTTCTTGCAGCAAGGTGGTGATGGTCGGGTCAAGGCAGGAAAAATCAGGCTCGGCGACCGAGGCCAGCAGTGCCGTCCAGGTCGGAGTATCTTTGTGCAACCCGGCAGATTCATCCCAGGCATTTTTGTTGCTGGTAATCGCCTCTTGCGCTGAGGGCATGTCCATTGCTTCTCCAGAAACTCATTACAGTGGGCTCTGGAAAGTAAGTTAAATGCACGCAGGAGGAAAGCCTCCCCGACCGCGAACTTATCACCCAGCCCACAGGTCACTAACCCAACGTGCGTTCAGCCCCTGAACGCCGCTCTTGAAGGTCCGCACCGTGGCCCGTCATTCAGACCTGCGCATCGCTTTATCCCTGGACAGCCTGAACTTCTTTCTCGCCGATGTGCGCGACGGTCTCGGACCGTACCTGGCAATCTATCTGCTGGCCGTGCATCAATGGGAGCCGGCCAGCATTGGCGTGGTCATGACCCTGGCAGGCATCGCTGCCTTGCTGACCCAAGGCCCCGCCGGAGCGTTGATCGACCGCACCCGCAGCAAACGCGCGGTGGTTGCCATCGCCGCGTTGCTGGTGACGGGCAGTTGCCTGATGCTGCCCTTCGTCAGTTCATTTGGCTGGGTGGCGTTGACCCAGGCCGCCAGCGCCGTAGCTGCCTCTGTCTTTGCCCCGGCAATTTCCGCCATCTCGCTGGGGATCACCGGGCCGCGCGCCTTCACCCGGCGTACCGGGCGCAACGAGACCTTCAACCACGCTGGCAATGCCGTGGCCGCGTTGCTGGCCGGCGGGTTGGCGTACCTGTTCGGGCCGGTGGTGGTGTTCTACCTGATGGCGTTTATGGCGGTTGCCAGTGTCATTGCGGTCAGTTGCGTGCCGGCCAAGGCGATTGATCATGAGGTCGCCCGGGGTTTCGATCCGGCCCATCACACCGACCATGAACAGCCCTCGGGCCTGAAAGCATTGCTGACCAACCAGCCGCTGTTATTGTTCGCCATCTGCTGCGCACTGTTTCACTTGGCCAACGCTGCAATGTTGCCGCTGGTCAGCCAGAAACTGGCGCAAATCAATCTGCAGATGGCCACCCCGCTGACTTCGGCCTGCATCGTCGCCGCCCAATTGGTGATGGTGCCGATGGCCTGGCTGGTCGGTCTCAAGGCCGATATCTGGGGGCGCAAGCCGCTGTTGCTTGCAGGTTTCCTGATACTGCCGCTGCGTGGCGTGCTCTATACCTTGTCCAGCGACCCCTACTGGCTGGTGGCCGTGCAGATGCTCGACGGTATCGGCGCCGGCATTTTCGGTGCTCTGTTCCCGGTGATCGTCAAAGACCTGACCCAAGGCACCGGGCGCTTCAACGTCAGCCTGGGCGCCCTCTCCACCGTATTTGGCCTCGGCGCGGCGCTCAGTAGCAGCCTGGCCGGTTTCGTGGTGCAGCAGGCTGGCTACAACGCGGCGTTCCTGACGTTGGCGGCGGTTGCAGCCGCTGCCTTGATGCTGTTGTGGCTGGCCATGCCGGAGACCTTGGCAAAACCATCCTTCGCTCGCCATACAACTGTCGCCTGACATATGCGACAATGCGCGCCAAATTCCAACACACATCCCAAATTTTGTGTTCAGCGACCGGGTTTCGCGCCTTGATGTCGCTGTTGACGCATGCCTGAAGGCACCTGCCGTCACGCTCGCAACCCATTGATAGGTAAAGTAATTGATCTCCACAGCTAACATCACCATGCAGTTCGGCGCCAAGCCGCTCTTCGAGAACGTCTCGGTCAAGTTCGGCGCCGGCAACCGCTATGGTTTGATCGGTGCCAACGGTTGCGGCAAGTCGACCTTCATGAAAATCCTCGGTGGCGACCTCGACCCGTCCGGCGGCCAGGTCATGCTCGAGCCGAATGTGCGCCTGGGTAAACTGCGCCAGGACCAGTTCGCCTACGAAGAATTCACCGTGCTCGACACCGTGATCATGGGCCACGAAGAGCTGTGGAAGGTCAAGGCAGAGCGCGACCGCATCTACTCGCTGCCGGAAATGAGCGAAGAAGACGGCATGGCCGTGGCCGAGCTGGAAACCGAGTTCGCCGAGATGGACGGCTACACCGCCGAATCCCGCGCCGGTGAGCTGCTGCTGGGCCTGGGCATTCCCCTGGAACAGCATTTCGGCCCGATGAGCGAAGTGTCCCCAGGCTGGAAGCTGCGCGTATTGCTGGCCCAGGCGCTGTTCTCGGATCCTGAAGTGCTGTTGCTCGACGAACCGACCAACCACTTGGACATCAACACCATCCGCTGGCTGGAAAACATCCTGACCCAGCGCTCCAGCCTGATGATCATCATCTCTCACGACCGTCACTTCCTGAACAGCGTGTGCACCCACATGGCTGACCTGGACTACGGCGAGCTGCGCCTGTTCCCGGGCAACTACGACGAGTACATGACCGTGGCGACCCAGTCCCGCGAGCAATTGCTGTCGGACAACGCCAAGAAGAAAGCGCAGATCTCCGAACTGCAATCCTTCGTCAGCCGCTTCTCGGCCAACGCCTCGAAAGCCAAGCAGGCCACGTCCCGTGCCAAGGCGATCGACAAGATCCAGCTGGCCGAAGTCAAGCCGTCGAGCCGTGTGAGCCCGTTCATCCGTTTCGAGCAGAACAAAAAGCTGCACCGCCAGGCGGTCATGGTCGAGAAGATGGCCAAGGGTTTCGACGGCAAGCCGCTGTTCAAGGACTTCAGCTTCCAGGTTGAAGCCGGCGAGCGCGTGGCGATCATCGGCCCGAACGGTATCGGCAAGACCACCCTGCTGCGCACCCTGGTCAACGAACTGACCCCGGACGCTGGCAGCATCAAGTGGACCGACGCCGCCGAGCTGGGCTACTACGCCCAGGACCACGCCCACGACTTCGAAGACGACGTGAGCCTGTTCGACTGGATGGGCCAATGGACCCAAGGCGAGCAAATGATTCGCGGCACCCTGGGCCGTATGTTGTTCTCCAACGACGAAATCCAGAAGTCGGTCAAAGTGATCTCCGGTGGTGAACAAGGGCGCATGCTGTTCGGCAAGCTGATCCTGCAAAAGCCGAACGTGCTGATCATGGACGAACCGACCAACCACTTGGACATGGAATCCATCGAAGCGCTGAACCTGGCGCTGGAGAACTACCCGGGCACGCTGATCTTCGTCAGCCACGACCGTGAGTTCGTATCGTCCCTGGCCACCCGCATTATCGAGTTGAGCCCTAGCGGCGTGATCGACTTCAGCGGCACCTATGACGACTACCTGCGCAGCCAGGGTGTGGTGTTCTAAGAACAGCACTGAGCTGCAAGCAAAAGCCCTGTCCCTGTGACAGGGCTTTTTTGCATACGCTCTACTACTGTAGGAGCGAGCTTGCTCGCGAAAAACCTGAGGACGCCGCCCAGAATCAGGCAACCCGCGTTATCGTTGACGTTCTTCGCGAGCAAGCTCGCTCCTACAGTAATGCGGGATATGCAATGATGCTTTACCGCCCGCCAGCGATTGAGTATTCATGCCTGCCGCCCCCTCCTCCCTGTCGATCACCCTGCAGATCGTTTCCATCGTCTTCTATACCTTCATTGCCTTCATCTGCATCGGCCTGCCGATTGCGGTGATTCCAGGCTATGTGCATGAACAACTGGGCTTCAGCGCCGTGGTGGCCGGGGTGACCATCGGTTCGCAGTACCTGGCCACGCTGCTCAGCCGCCCGATGGCTGGGCGGATGTCGGATAACGTCGGTACCAAGCGCGCGATCGTGCTGGGCCTGGCCGGCATTCTGATCAGCGGTGTACTGACCTTTATTGCCACGCTGGTCGAAAGCCTGCCGAGCGTGAGCCTGGGCATTCTGATCGCCGGTCGCCTGCTGCTCGGCGTGGCCCAGGGCCTGATTGGCGTGGGGACCATCAGTTGGTGCATGGGCGCCGTGGGCGCTGAGCACACCGCTCGCTCGATTTCCTGGAATGGCATCGCCTCCTATGGCGCCATTGCCATTGGTGCGCCCCTTGGCGTGGTGATGGTGGCTGACTACGGCTACACCAGCCTCGGTATTGCCCTCGCGGTGCTGGCGGCGTTGGGCCTGGTGCTGATCCGCAATAAACCCTCGGTGCCAGTGGTGCGTGGCGAGCGGCTGCCGTTCTGGGCGGTGTTCGGGCGTATCGCGCCGTTCGGCGCCAGCCTGTGCCTGGCTTCGATTGGCTACGGCACGCTGACGACCTTTATCACCCTGTATTACCTCAATCGTGGTTGGGCCGGCGCGGCGTATTGCCTGACGGTGTTTGGCGTGTGCTTTATTCTCTCGCGCCTGGTGTTTATCTCAGCCATCAGCCGGTTTGGCGGGTTCACCGCCGCCATCGCCTGCATGCTCATCGAAACCCTGGGCCTGACGCTGTTGTGGCTGGCGCCGTCTACCGGCGTGGCCTTGATCGGCGCCGGGTTGACCGGCTTTGGCTTGTCACTGGTGTACCCGGCGCTCGGCGTGGAAGCCATCAAGCAAGTGCCAGACAGCAGCCGCGGCGCGGGGCTGAGTGCCTATGCGGTGTTTTTCGACCTGGCCCTGGCGATTGCCGGGCCGTTGATGGGCGCCGTGGCGTTGAACCTCGGCTATGGCTGGATCTTCTTCTGCGCGGCGTTGCTGTCGGTCAGCGCGCTCGGCCTGACCGTACTGCTCAGACGCCGTGCCTACTGATCAGCGGTCTGCAAGCCGGCGCGGGTCGCCTCACCCAGGGTATGGCTGAAAAAACGCCCGGCCTCGGAGACCAGATCACGGTGGATACCTTCGCGATCGACGCCATCGGCATCTGTGCAAATGGCCGGCATGCTCGCCAGTTGGTCACTGTCACACGGCGCCATGAACACGAAGTGCCCGGCCCCGGCCAACAGTTTGAAATCCGGTGGCTGCGGCAACTTGCGCGCCAGGGCGGCGGCGTTCTTGTCCACGGCCACCAACTGGTCGCCATCGCCACTGTAGAGCAGCACCGGCACATGCACGTCGGCCAGGGTGTGGCGGCCAAACATCAAGCTCAGCGGCGCCATCAGCATCAAGGCATGGATGCGCGGGTCCGCCTGGGGTTGCAAATCGTCGCGGTCGACCACCAGTTCGCCCTTGGTGGTGCACGCGTCGCGATCTTCGGGGCGCTCTTGGCAGTAGCGGCGCAGACGTTCGAAATCAGGCTTGGCGCCGGCCAGGATCAATGCCGTCTCGCCACCGGCGGAATAACCGATGACGCCGATCTGATCGATATCCACAAAGGGCGACAGCATCGGCTCGGCCAGGGCGGCGGTGATCGCCTGGGAGATCTGGATCGGCCGACCATACAAATTGCTCACGGTGCCCAGGCGGCTGTGGTCTTTGTAGTTGTCCCCGGGATGCAGCACCGCCACCACCACAAAGCCCTTGCGTGCCAAGGCGGTGGCCAGGTCATGCAGGGCCAGCGGCGTGCCGGTGTTGCCATGGGACAACATCAGCATTGGGAATCGCCCGATCGCCACCTTGGCATCTTCGCTGGCCGCCACATGGTAGGCGCCCAGCGCAGTGGAGCGCTCGGCATCGGTAGAGGGGTAGAACGCGATGGCTTTCATCGGCTGCGCATCCAGCGGGTCGAGAAAACTCATGCGATGAAACCCCACGCTCCAATGGGGGTGCGGTGCCGGCGCGGCGTGCACTGAAACCAGGCCGCCAATCAGGGAAAGAACCAAAACAGCACAAAGACGCATCATGGGGATGTCCACCTTTGCTGCACAAGAACCGGCCTGTCGAATAAAAAGTCCAGGGTATCGAATGGATGTCTGCATAACCTGGGCCACAACGAAAAAACTCCGTACTCCGCTCGCGCTCAGGCGATCAGAATACAGAGTTTAGGCGCTCGGTTTCAGAATGAAACCGAGGACAGAGCAAATTTACATAAGCCTTACGCAGCGGCGAACAGTTGCTCGTTGATGCGCACGTTGGCGTCGCTCATGGCCTTGCTGCGCACTTCATCACCATAGGCCAGGCCTTCGGCGCGGACAATCTCGATGTCGGTGATGCCGAGGAAACCGAACAGCAGCTTCAAGTAGCCTTCGTGGGCAGCGCCCGAAGCCTGGTCGGCATGCAGGCCACCGGCAGTGGAGACAATAATGACCTTCTTGTTGCCGCACAGGCCTTCAGGGCCGGCTTCGGTGTAACGGAAGGTCTGGCCGGCTACCGCGATGCGGTCGATCCAGGCTTTCAGTTGGGTGGGAATGGTGAAGTTGTACATCGGCGCACCGACTACCACAGCATCGGCGGCGAGGAATTCAGCCAGCGACGATGCACTCAGTTCAGCCTCGTGCTTTTGCGCCGCATCGCGCAGTTCGGCAGCAGTACCCAATGCGCCCAAGGTAGCGCCGGAGAAATGGTTGATGCCTTCGCTGGCGAGGTCGCGGTAGGTCACTTCCACACCCGGCTGCGCGGCTTGCCATGCCTTGACCACACCGGCGCTGAGCTGACGGGAGGCCGAGTTGTCGCCGAGGATGCTGGAATCGATGTGCAACAGTTTCATGATGGATCTCCGAGGTGGGATCGACAGTGGCGATCAGATGGTGGTGATGCTACGCATGAAACCAATGGTCGATAAGCCAGCTTAAATGCGATAGTTTGTCCCACTGACAGGACAATAGGCCCACCATGCAAGACCTCAACGACCTCTACTATTTCGCCAAAGTCGTCGAAGCCGGCGGTTTTGCTGCGGCTGGCCGGCTACTCGGGATTCCCAAATCCAGGCTGTCACGGCGCATTGCCGAACTGGAAGACCGCCTGGGCGCACGCCTGCTGCAACGCACCACCCGGCAACTGACCCTCACCGCCGTGGGCGAGCGCTACTTGCGCCATTGCCAGGCCATGCTGCTGGAAGCGGAAATGGCTGACGAGGCCGTGGCCAGCATGTCCAGCGAGCCGCGTGGGCGGCTGCGGGTCAGTTGCCCGGTGGGGCTGGCCCAACACATCCTGCCGGAGTTGGTCGCAGGTTTTCTGGCCGCCCACCCGTTGGTGCAGTTGGACATGACCCTGGTAAACCGCCGCGTCGACCTGGTAGCCGAAGGCATTGACGTGGCACTGCGCGTGCGCGAACACGGCGATGAGGACCCGTTGCTGGTGACCAAACGCCTGCGCCGGGCGCATACCGTGCTGGTGGCCAGCCCCGCGCTCATGCGTGAGCGGCAGGTCGAAACCCTGGAAGACCTCAAGCAACTGCCCATACTCGGCGCACTTGAGGCAGACCGAATGGTGCATCAACGCATCATCGACCCCCAGGGCAATACCCATGAGTTGGTGATGGAAGCGCGCCTGGGCATCGAGGACTTCATCGTGCGCAAGGCCAGCGCCATCATGGGGGTGGGCTTTACGATACTGCCGATGATGTACTGCGAAGAAGAACTGGCCAGCGGCCGGCTGGTGCAATTGCTACCGGAGTGGTCATTGCCAGGCGGCTGGCTGCAGGCGGTCTACCCGCACCGGCGCGGCGTGCTGCCGGCCATCCGGGCCTGGATCGACTACCTGGAAGAAGGCTTCAAAGGCTGTGGAGATCGGCTGTTATGAGCATGACAGAAGAACAAGTCGCAGGTTTCTGCCTGAGCCTGCCAGGCGCACGGGAAGACTATAAATGGGGCGGCGTGCGGGTGTTTTCGATTGCCGGCAACAAGATGTTCGCCTTGCAGAACCTGCGCGGTGAATCGCTGGCCTTCAAGGTCGACAAGGAGCTGTTCCTGGGCCACGTCGACCGGCCGGGCATTCACCCGGCGCCTTACCTGGCGAGGGCGCAGTGGGTCATCATGAACACGCCCTACCCTTTGGGCGCTGAGGAACTGCGTGGCTTGTTGCAGCGCTCCCACCAGTTAGTGGTGAGCAAGCTGCCCAAGCGCACGCAGATTGGCTTGCGGCTAGAGGATTGACAGCAAGGTGCCGCCCAAGAACAACTGGTCCAGCCAGAACACCTGGTGCAACAGCACAATCACCCAGAACAGCACCTGGTAAGACACCTTGCGCGTCTTGTGCCGGAACACCTGCTGGCCGATCAACGCCCCCGGCCAACCGCCGGCCAGCTCCACCGCATGCAGGATGTTTTCCGGGGTGCGCCAGCCTTCAGTCTGTGCTTTGCGCTTATCGCTCCAGTACAGGAAGAACGCCACCACACTGACCACGCCGTAAGCCATCAATGGGATGACCGTTTCGCCGCGATACCACAGCAAGGCCGAGCCCAGCAGCGGCGCGGCACACAGCAGCACAAAGATCAGCGCCTTCAGGCGTGGATGCTGGATGCTCATGGCTTGACCGCAGTCCAGTCGATCCAGCCGAATTGCCAGGTCGCCAGGATCACCAGGCCGAAGGCAATCCGGTACCAGGCAAACGCCGCATAGCTGTGGCTGGCGATGAACTTGAGCAGGGCCTTGACCGCGATCATCGCGAAGATGAACGAGGTGACAAAGCCAATGGCGAACACCGGCAGGTCTGCGGGCTGGAACAGGTCACGGTATTTATAGCCCGAGTACACCGCCGCACCGACCATGGTCGGCATCGCCAGAAAGAACGAGAACTCGGTGGCGGTCTTGCGTGACAGGCCGAACAACAGCCCGCCGATGATCGTCGCACCAGAGCGCGAGGTGCCGGGGATCATGGCCAGGCACTGAGCCAGGCCGACCTTCAGGGCGTCTTTCCAGGTGATGTCATCGACGGTCTCAGCCCGCACCGCATGTTGGCGGCGTTCAGCCCACAACATGATCACGCCCCCCACCACCAGCGCCGTGGCCACGGTGATCGGGTTGAACAGGTAGTGCTTGATCAAGTCGGCGAAGATCACCCCGAGTACCACCGCCGGCAATACGGCAATGATCAGGTTGACCGTGAAGCGCCGGGCTTGGGGCTGGGTCGGCAGGCCGATGACCACGTCAAAGATCTTGCGGCGAAACTCCCAGACTACCGCCAGGATCGCGCCCAGCTGGATGATGATATTGAAGGCTTCGAAACGCTCGCCGCCAAAATTGATCAGGTCGGCGACGATGATCTGGTGGCCGGTGCTGGAGATCGGCAAGAACTCCGTAAGCCCCTCGACGATGCCGAGAATCAATGCCTGTATGGCGGTCCAAAAATCCATGCTGTCTCCAAAGGTCATGCGCGTGGCATGCCTCTTAGTCTTTTTTAAGTTCACTGACGACGAGCGCACACAAGCGCCCGCGGTTGATTCTCAACGCCGGTCTGCAAAAAATCCGTGAAAAATCAGGCAGTACTCAGGTTTTTCGATTCCGGGCCGAAAGCCTATCAGACACGCCGGAAATCTCGAAGCAGCACCACAATTATAAAGAGCAGGGAGTGACAGGACGATGAACAGTTTGCGCAGCATGTCGATCAGCCGCCGCCTTTGGCTGATCCTGATAGTCGCCGTGTTGATGCTGCTGGCCTTGGGGCTGTTGATGCTCAACCAGATCCACGGCGACCTCTACCAGGCCAAGCGCCAGCAAACCCAGCATGTGGTACAGACCGCCAGTGGCGTACTCAGCTATTACCAGAACCTGGAGAAAACCGGTGTACTGACCCGCGACGCCGCGCAACAACAGGCCTTGAGCGCGGTGCGCGGCCTGCGTTATGACCACGATGATTACTTCTGGATCAACGACCTCACCCCCGTGATGATCATGCACGCGGCCAACCCCAAGCTCGACGGCCAGAACCTTTCGGCGATTCGCGACCCGGACGGTTTTGCCGTGTTCAACGAATTCGTGAGCCTGGCCAAGGCCAAGGGCGCCGGCATCGTCAACTACCGCTGGCCGAAGCCCGGCGCCGAAGCGCCGGTAGAGAAAACCTCGTACATCCAACTGTTCGAACCCTGGGGCTGGATTATCGGCTCCGGCGTCTACGTGGACGATGTGCAGGCCGAATTCAGGGGCCAGGTGTGGAAAGCCTCGGCCATTGGCCTGGGCATTGCGTTGATGATGGCCGTGCTGGTGGTGCTGATTGCCCGCAGCATCGTGCAGCCGTTGCAGGCGGCGGTGAATGCCATGGGCAATATCGCCAGCGGCGAAAGCGACCTGACCCACAGCCTCGACACCCACGGCCGTGACGAATTAACGCAACTGGCCCAGCACTTCAACAGCTTCACCGCCAAGCTGCGCCAGGTGGTCGGCCAGTTGCAGGTGTGCGCGAACGCCCTGGGCCAGTCGTCCACCGAGCTGGGCCACAACGCCAGCCAGGCCCATGACCGCAGCCAGCAGCAGTCGCAGCAGATGGAACTGGTGGCCACCGCCATCAACGAAGTCACCTACGGCGTGCAAGACGTGGCCAAGAATGCCGAGCACGCCGCCAGCGAAATGCG
Organism: Pseudomonas salmasensis; assembly: GCF_014268375.2. Classification (NCBI taxonomy): domain Bacteria; kingdom Pseudomonadati; phylum Pseudomonadota; class Gammaproteobacteria; order Pseudomonadales; family Pseudomonadaceae; genus Pseudomonas; species Pseudomonas salmasensis. Next base: position 295,010 of record NZ_CP077083.1, on the reverse strand, counting down.
CGATGCCCAGGCCCAGGCACAGCAAGGCCAGGTCAATATCGACGGCAGCTTGCAGCAGATCGACCAGCTCTCCACCACCATCAGCCAGGCTGTTGAGGTGATCCGCACGCTCTCCAGCGAAAGCACGCAGATCGGCGGCGTATTGGAAGTGATCCGCTCCATCGCCGACCAGACCAACCTGCTCGCCCTCAACGCCGCCATCGAAGCCGCCCGCGCCGGTGAGCAAGGCCGTGGGTTTGCGGTGGTCGCCGATGAGGTGCGCCTGCTGGCCCAGCGCACGCAGAAATCCACCGCCGAGATCCAGGTAATGATCGAGCGCCTGCAAGGCCACTCGGAAGCGGCGGTCAAGGTGATCAGCGACAGCCACAGCGCCTCGCAACTGACTATTGAACAAGCCGGCCAGGCGGGCGCAAGCCTCACCGCCATCGGCCAGGCGCTGCACAACCTCAACGGCCTGAACGCCTCGATTGCCAGCGCCACCCTGCAACAGGCCCATGTGGTGGAAGACATCAACCAGAACGTCACCCAAGCCGCCGGGCTGTCCCACAGCACCGCGCTGGCGGCGGAGCAATCGAGCGTGGCGAGTGCGCAGTTGCGTGGCTTGAGTGAACAGCTGGATGGGCTTTTGCGTCAGTTCAAGGTCTGACGCCCCTCAACGGTGGGAGGGCTGCCCTCTCCCACCGTCCAGCGGCCTCACATCCCCAGCCACTGCGGCAACGCGAGGGAAATGAACGGCAGGTAGGTGACCATGATCAGGAACACCAACAGAATCATCAGCCACGGCATCGCGGCGCGAATAGTCTGCCCCAGGGTCAGCCCCGTCACCGCCGAGGTCACGAACAGGTTCAGCCCCACCGGTGGGTGCACTAGGCCGATTTCCATGTTCACCACCATCACGATCCCCAGATGAATCGGGTCAATCCCGAGCTTCATCGCAATCGGGAAAAAGATCGGCGCCAGGATCAGCACAATGGCCGAAGGCTCCATAAAGCTGCCGGCAATCAGCAACACCACGTTGACCATGATCAAAAAGCCAATCGGCGTCAGCCCTTCGGAGATCACCCAGGCAGTAATTTGCTGGGGGATCTGCTCGGTGGTCAGCACGTGGGCAAACAACATGGCGTTGGCGATGATAAACATCAGCATGATCGACAACCGCCCGGATTCCAGCAGCACTTTGGGGCAGTCGCGCAGCTTCATGTCCTTGTAGACGAACAGCGCGACAAACGCCGAATACACCGCCGCCACCGCCGCCGCTTCGGTCGGGGTGAACATGCCGCTGTAAATGCCCCCAAGGATGATCACCAGCAGCAACAGCCCCCAGAACGCCCTGCGTGCACAGCCCAGCCACTCACGGAACGTCGCCCGGGGTTGCGCCGGCAGCTTCTTGATGCGGGCGACGATGTAGATCGCAATCATCAACATCAGGCCCAGTAACAAGCCTGGAATCACCCCGGCCATAAACAGCTTGCCCACCGAGGTTTCGGTCGCCGCCGAATACACCACCATCACGATCGACGGCGGGATCAGGATGCCCAAGGTCCCGGCGTTGCAGATGATGCCCGCACCAAATTCCTTGGGGTAACCGGAACGCACCATGCCCGCCACGGCAATCGAGCCCACCGCCGCCACCGTGGCGGGTGACGAGCCGGACAGCGCCGCAAACAGCATGCACGCCAGCACCGCCGCAATCGCCAGGCCACCGCGGATATGCCCGACACAGGCGTTGGCAAAGTCGATCAGCCGCTGGGCCACGCCGCCGGTGGTCATAAAGGCACCGGACAACAGGAAAAACGGAATCGCCAGGAAGGTGTAGGCGTCGCTGGTTTCAAACAGCTTGATCGCCAGGGAACTCACCGAGTCCTGGCTGAACATCAGGATCGACACCGCACCGGAGAGCCCCAGGGCAATCGCAATCGGCACGCCCAGGAACATGAACACGAACAACAGCAGAAACAGACAGAGCACGGCCATCAGTGACGCTCCTCATGGCTGCCGGCCAACTTGCTGGCCTCACCGGCCTCGTCGGCCAACCCCAACCCGACCTGGCGGTGGGTAAAGATGCGGTAGAAAATTTCCAGGTAACGGATCAAGACCAAGGCAAAACCAATGGGCACGATCACCACGATGTCGCCGACATCGATGCCGAACTGGTCGAGGTCTTCGGCGCCGATATGCGCGGTCATCACCGCACTCACCCACTTGTAGCTGGCCACCATGAACAGCCCGGCATAGGCCAGGCAGCACAGGCATGCGAGCATGCCGAGCAGGCGTTGCACCGGGCGCCGGGTGAGCCGCACCAGCGCGTCCACGCCCAGGTGGCCTGCGGTGCGCACGCCGTAGGAAATGCCGAAGAAAATCAACCAGCCGAACATGGCCTTGGTCAGCGCCACGCTCCAGGTCATCTCTTGGGCCCAGGTCATGGTGCCGTCGCCCAGGGCATTGAAGAAGGGGCTGCTCCAGGCCCATTTGTCGGCCAGGGTAAAAAACAGGGTGTAGACGTTGTTGAGCATGACGTAGACGAATGTCACCAGGGTCATGGCGGCCAGCAGGAACGCAATGAAGCCTTCCTCCAGATGCTCCCAGACGCGCCTTAGCGTTTGCATGGCAAAACCTCGCGAACTGTGTAGGAGCGAGCTCGCTCGCGAAGGACGTCAACGATAACGCTGGCATCCTGAGTAAACGCGTTGCCTACGCGTTTTTCGCGAGCAAGCTCGCTCCTACAGAGGAGTGAACAGGATTACTGGTTGGAAGCGTCCGCCGCCTTGATCAGGTCAGCCCCAATCTCGCCCTCGAACTTCTGCCACACCGGGCGCATGGCTTCGCGCCACAGCGCACGTTGCGCGGGGGTCAGTTCGATGATTTCGCTGGTCTTGGCGTCGACGATCTTTTGCTTGGCCGACTGGTTCAGCGCCTCGGCCTGCTTGTTCACCTCCACGGTGACCTCGGCCATGATCTGCTCCAGGGTGCTGCGCACATCCGGCGCCAGGCCGTTCCAGAATTTTGCGTTGGTGATCACCATGTAGTCGATCAGGCCATGGTTGGACTCGGTGAAGTACTTCTGCACTTCGTTGACCTTCTGGCTTTCATAATTCGACCAGGTGTTCTCGGTGCCATTCACGGTGCCGGTCTGCAGGCCCTGGTAAACCTCGGCAAAGCTCATCTTGCGTGGGTTGGCGCGGATCGCCTTGAACTGTTCTTCGAGCACACTGGAAGCCTGCACGCGGAACTTCAGGCCACGGGCGTCCTTGGGTTCATGCAGGGCCTTGTTGGCAGACAGTTGCTTGAGACCGTTGTGCCAATAGGCCAGGCCGAGGATGTTCTTATCTTGCATCGAGGTCAGCAGTTGCTTGCCCTCAGCGGCCTGGAAACGGTCGACGGCGGCCAGGTCGTTGAACAGGAACGGCAAGTCGTAGATCTGCACTTGCTTAGTGTAATGCTCGAACTTGGCCAGGGACGGCGCGAGCATTTGCACGTCGCCCAGCAGCAGCGCTTCCATTTCCTTGCCATCGCCAAACAGCGAGGAGTTGGGGTACACCTCGACCTTGACCTTGCCAGGCAGGCGCTCTTGCGCGAGTTTTTTGAACAACAATGCGCCCTGGCCTTTAGGGGTGTTTTCGGCAACCACGTGGGCGAACTTGATCACAATCGGGTCTGCCGCCTGGGCCAGGCCAGCGGTAAACAAGGTGGCGGCGCACAGCAGCGCCCGGGAAAGCTTGAGCATGGGAATCACCTTCTTATTGTTGTGTTGTAAGGCAAGGTGCCTGATGTAACGCGTGTCGTGAATTTCGAATTTTAGATACCTGCGTTCGGCCAGGACGAACGCGTCCAGTGTGGGAGCTGGCTTGCCTGCGATAGCGGTGTGTCAGGCAACACAAACATTGACTGTTCTACCGCTATCGCAGGCAAGCCAGCTCCCACCTTTTGTTCCCGGTTTTGTCAGTTACAGTTGCGCGGCCAGCAGCCGTTGCGCGCGCAGCAGTACCGGCGCATCCACCATCTGCCCGTCAATCTGATAAGCCCCTGCCCCGTGGGCGCCCGCCTCCACCACGCGCCTGGCCCAGGCCAGCTCTTCGGCGCTCGGCGCCAGCGCGGCGTGGATCACCGCCACTTGCTTGGGATGAATGCACAACGCCCCGGCAAAGCCCATTTCATAAGCATGCCGGATCGAGCGGTGCAAGCCCTCGGGGTCGTCGATGGCCGGGTGCACGCCGTCCAGCGGCGCCGCCAGGCCCGCGGCGCGCGAATGCACGATCAGCGCCAGGCGCGCCTGGTCGAGGGCCAATTCGGCGGCACGGGAGTGACTGCTCAGGTTCAGGTCCAGCGCCAGGTCCAAGCCGCCGAACGACAGGCGCTCCACCTGGGGCGCCTGGGCAATCTCTGCCAGTGCCAGCAAACCCCGTGCGCTTTCGATAATCGGCCAGATACCTTTGCCGGTCGCGGCCACCACCGCCACCTGGGCCGCACTTTCGACCTTGGGCAGCAACACCCCCGCCACATTTGCATGGGCCTTGCAGAACGCCACGTCCTCAAAATGCTCGGCATGTTGCGGGGCGTTGATGCGCACCCACACGTGAGCCTCGGGATGGGCGTGCAGGAATGCCCCCAGATGATCCCGGGCCTGACGTTTGAGCGGTTCTTCCACCGCGTCTTCAAAATCCACAATCACTGCGTCGGCGCCGCTGGCCAGGGCCTTGGCAAACCGCTCCGGGCGGCTGCCCGGCACAAACAGCGCAGAACGTACTAAAGGCTTTCGCATCGTTTGATTCCTGATTAGATAACGCCGCGCTCGCGCAGGCTGTTAATGGCCTCAACGGAGTAACCCAACTGGTCGAGGATGCCTTGGCTGTGTTGCCCCAGCGCCGGCACGCCGTCCATGCGCGGGGTAAACGCGGCGTTACGCGCCGGTGGCAGCAGCGACGGCAACGGCCCCGCCGGGCTGTCGACTTCGCGCCAGCGGTCGCGGGCCTTGAGTTGCGGGTGGTCCCACACGCCTTGCATGTCGTTGACCCGGGCACTGGCAATCTGCGCGTCTTCCAGGCGCTGGATCACCGCCTCGACGTCCAGTGGGGCAAAGCGCTCGACGATGATCTGGCGCAGCACCTCGCGGTTGGCCGAGCGCTTGAAGTTGGCGCTGAAGCGCTCGTCCGTGGCCAGCGCTGGGGTGAGCAGCACCTTGTCGCAGAACGCCGCCCATTCGCGCTCGTTCTGCAAGCCGAGCATCACGGTGCCGCCGCCCCCGGTGGGAAACGGCCCGTAGGGGTAAATCGTCGAATGCGCGGCACCCGCACGCGGTGGCGGTGGCGCACCGTCGAAGGCGTAGTACATCGGGTAGCCCATCCACTCCACCAGGCTTTCGAGCATGCTCACATCGATGCGGCTGCCCTGGCCGGTTTTGCCGCGCAGCAGCAGCGCCGACAGAATGCCGCTGTAGGCGTACATGCCGGCGGAGATATCCGCGATGGAGCAACCGGCCTTGGCCATCTGTTCTTCACCTGGGCCGCCGGTCACCGAGAGGAAGCCGCCTTCGCTCTGGATCAACAGGTCGTAGGCTTTCTTTTTCTCGTAGGGCCCGCCTTCGCCGTAGCCGGAAATATCGCAGACGATCAGCCGTGGAAAGCGCGCGTGCAGCGCCTCGAACGACAAGCCCATGCGCGCCGCCGCGCCGGGGGCAAGGTTCTGCACCAGCACATCGGCGTCGGCCAGCAGCGCATCCAGAATGGCGCCCGCCTCGTCCTGCTTGAGGTCCAGGGTCAGGCTTTCCTTGGAGCGGTTGGTCCAGACGAAATGCGACGCCAGGCCCCGCACCCGCTCGTCATAGCCACGGGCGAAGTCGCCGGTGCCGGGGCGCTCCACCTTGATGACCCGGGCACCCAGGTCAGCCAGTTGGCGTGTGCAAAATGGCGCCGCAATCGCGTGTTCCAGGCTGACGACGGTGATGCCGTCCAGCGGTCGTTGTTCAGTCATCACAAATTCCTCAAAGCCAATGGGCCATGGACGCGGTAGTGCGCAGGTTCCATACCTGCTCGATCAGGCGGTTGGCCTGGGCTGGGGTGCGGGCGCCGCTGAAGTGGGCCAGGCGCTGGAACTTGTCCGCCAGCTCGGCGCGGCTCAGGGTGTTACCCGGGTCGCCCTTGGGTTCATCAATCGCACCGTGCAGCGTGCGGCCATCGGTGGTGGTGACGGTGACGCGGCCCAGCCAGCGTTGCGGGTAGGCGCTGTCGACTTCGGGGTCCAGGCTCATGCTGACCTTGTCGCGAAACGCCGCGACCGCAGGATCGGTCAACGCCAGGTCATGGAATTCAGGCAACCCGGCCTTGCCATGCACGGCGATCAGGCCGAGCACCGTGCCCATGGAAAATTTGGCCTGGTGCACGGTGGCCGGCACCGTCACTCGGCCGAGTACGTCAATGGCGCCTTGGTGCACGTGGGTTTGCACCTGGGAGATCTGCGCAGCGCTCAAACCCTCGCGCTGCATCACGTCCAATAACGCATCAGCAGCGGGATGGGTGTGACGGCAGGAGGCGTGGAATTTGAACGAGGTTTCCACCAGCGCCCAACGCCTGCCCAGGCCGGCAGACAATTTGCCCGGCTCGGCATCACTGGACATACCGGCCGCCAAACCCTGGTCACCTTCAAGGATATTGCGCGCGCCGGTCAGCCCATCGGCCGTCAGGTAAGCCGCGAGCAAGCCGTCCGCTGCGGCCTTGGCCGTGTGCAGTTGCTTGGAGTCGGCGGCATCGCGCAGAAACTCCCAGAGCCCGGCGGCCTGGGTGCCGGCGCTACCGAGCAGGTTGATGAACTGTTCCTCGTTGAAGTCCAGCAACTTGCCCACCGCGACCGCTGCCGCCAGGGTGCCGACCGTGGCCGTGGTGTGGAAGATGCGGTAGTGGGAACGGCCCATGAACTCACCGATGCGAATCCCCGCCTCGTAGCCGGCCGCGGAGGCCAGCAACAATTCACGGCCGGACTTGCCGAGGTCCTGGGCAGCGGCCAATGCGGCGGGAAATACCACAGTGGCTGGGTGCAGCACCGAGCTGTTGTGCAGGTCATCCTGCTCCACCAAATGCGAGGAGGCAGCGTTGACCAGTGCGGCAAAATACGCGCTGGTGCTGGCGCCGTTGACGATCACCTGGGCCGGGCCGCTGCTCGGGCCCATCTTCTGCGCGTAGCGTTCAAACAGGGGAATCGGGTGCGCGCCCTGGCTGGCCAAGGCGGACGCGAGCCAATCCAGGTACAGCTCTTCGGTGCGCGCCAGTACGTGCTCGGGCAACTGCGCGTAAGTCAGCTCGGCCAGGAACCGGCACAGGGCTTGGGTATGATGCATGCTCAAGGCCCTCAGAAACTGCGCGGCAGTTCGAGCAAATGCTCGGCCACGTAGGACAGGATCAGGTTGGTGGAAATCGGCGCCACCTGGTACAGGCGGGTCTCGCGGAATTTGCGTTCCACGTCGTACTCGCAGGCAAACCCAAAGCCGCCGTGGGTTTGCAGGCAGGCGTTGGCCGCTTCCCAGGACGCCTTCGCCGCCAGGTACTTGGCCATGTTGGCACTGGCCCCGGCGTTCTTGCCGCTGTCGTATTCCTCACAGGCGCGCCAGCGCATCAGGTCCGCCGCTTCAATCTCGATATGCGCCTCGGCAATCGGGAACTGCACGCCCTGGTTCTGCCCGATGGGCCGGCCAAACACCACGCGGTCGCGGGCATAGGCGCTGGCCTTTTCAATAAACCAGCGGCCGTCACCGATGCACTCGGCGGCAATCAGGGTGCGCTCGGCATTCAGGCCATCGAGGATGTATTTGAAACCCTTGCCCTCCTCGCCAATCAGGCTGTCCAGGGGCAGCTCCAGGTTGTCGAAGAACAGCTCGTTAGTCTCGTGGTTGACCATATTGGCAATGGGCTGCACGGTCAGACCGTTGCCGATGGCCTGGCGCAGGTCCACCAGGAAGATCGACATGCCTTCGGATTTTTTCTGCACTTGGGCCAAGGGCGTGGTGCGTGCCAGCAGGATCATCAGGTCGGAATGCTGCACCCGTGAGATCCAGACTTTCTGGCCGTTGATCACGTACTTGTCGCCGCGTTTGATCGCCGTAGTCTTGATCTTGGTGGTGTCGGTGCCGGTAGTGGGTTCGGTGACGGCCATCGACTGCAGGCGCAATTCACCGCTGGCCAGCTTGGGCAAGTAGAAGCGTTTTTGCGCCTCGCTGCCGTGACGCAGCAGGGTGAACATGTTGTACATCTGGCCATGCACGGTGCCCGAGTTGCCGCCGCAGCGGTTGACTTCCTCAAGGATCACCGAGGCTTCGGCCAGGCCCAAGCCCGAACCGCCGTATTCCTCGGGGATCATTGCCGACAGCCAACCGGCGTCGGTCAGGGCCTTGACGAAGGCTTCGGGGAAGCCTTTTTCTTCGTCGATCTTGCGCCAGTAAGCGGCATCGAACTCGGCGCACAAGGCGCGCACGCCGTCGCGGATGGCAGTGAGTTCTTCGTTGTCATGGGCATTCATTAACGGCTCTCCGCCTGTTGTTATGGGGTTATTCGAAATGCACCTGGGCGGTTTGCGCCAGGCCTTGAGCGTTGCCGGCCCAGAGGTCTGCGACGCCGGTTGCGGTGATGCGCCCGCCGACCTCAAACGGCTGCGGCGCAATCAGTGGGCGCACGCCGCGATAGGCAAAACGGCGCAGGGTCGCTTCGGGGTGCGCCCGGCAGAACGCGCGCAGGTTCAAGGTGGCGATCAGCGGGCCATGCACCACCAGGCCGGCATAGCCTTCGGTGCCGGTGACATAGGGGTAGTCGTAATGGATGCGGTGGCCGTTGAACGTGACGGCGCTGTAGCGGAACAACAGGGTCGGCGTCGGCTCGACGGCCTCTGTCCATTCGCCTTGGGCCAGTGCGTCGCCGCTGCCCGCTTTGGGTGGCGTGGGTTCGCGGTAGACGATGTCCTGCTCCTCGCGGATGGCCAGGCGCCCGTCCTGGGAATAGTCATGGCGCACGGTGACAAATAACAGTGAACCGGTGCGCCCGGTCTTTTCTTCGACCTGGGTGATGGTCGACACACGCGTGGCCGCCTCGCCAGCCCGCAGCGGGTGCAAAAACTCAAGACGCCCACCGGCCCACATGCGATTGCGGTTATCGGCCGGTGGCAGGAACCCGCCGCGTGCCGGGTGGCCGTCGCTGCCCAGGGCCGATTCGGGCAACGGGTCCTGGAAAAAGCACCATTGCCACAACGCAGGCACCGCGTCGCCATCGGCGGGCACCGCCTCACCGAACGTGGCGGCGATACGCTTGAGCAGGTTATGGCTCAGGTGGTCGTGGGCGGTCTCACTTCGGCCGATCCAATCAGTAGCGCTCATCGGGTGCAGGTCCTCAGGCAGTGGGTGTCTGCCGTGGATCATGCAAGGGCCTGCCCGTTCTGAGAATTTGCATTTCAATAAACCAGCGTTCGGTTATGCTGAACGCTTACAGCCACACCGTGAACCAATGTGGGAGCTGGCTTGCCTGCGATAGCGGCGTGTCAGTGACGAAGATGCTCACTGACACACCGCTATCGCAGGCAAGCCAGCTCCCACAGGAAACCTGTTCTTCGGGAGCCTTGCATGCACTTCGATCTCGCCGACCTGCGCCTGTTTATCCATATCGCCGAATCCCCCAGCCTTACCCAGGGTGCCAAGCGCGCCTTCCTGTCGCCGGCTGCCGCCAGTGCGCGGATCAAGGCCCTGGAAGGCCAGCTCGACACGCGCCTGTTGTACCGCGACAGCCGGGGCGTGGAGATCACCCCGGCAGGCGAGCGCCTGTTGCACCATGCGCGGTTGATCATGCGCCAGGTGGATTACCTCAAAAGCGAGTTCACCCAATACGGCGTGGATTCGGCCGGGCATATCCGTATCTTCGCCAACACCACGGCGGTCACCGAATTTTTGCCGGAGGTTCTGGCAGGCTTTCTGTCACAGCGCCCCGGCGTCACCGTCGACCTGCAGGAACGCCTGTCACGGGACATCGTGCGCGGTGTGCTCGATGGCACCAGTGACATGGGTATCATTGCCGGCCCCGTAGAAGCCTCTGGCTTGCAAGTGCTGCATTTCAGCACCGATGAACTGGTGCTGATGGTACCCGTCGGGCATCCGTTGGCCGACCAGCCTTCGGTCACCCTTGAGCAAACCCTGGCGTATCAGCATATCGGCCTGCACGAAGGCAGCACGTTGTTGAGTTTCCTGCGCGAACACGTCGAGCGCCTTGGCAAGCAGTTGTCGCTGCGTATTCAGGTCTCGAGCTTCGAGGCGATCTGCCGCATGGTCGAGGCCGGCGTAGGCATCGGTATCATTCCCGAGTCCGCCGCCCTGCGCCACAGCCGCACCATGCAACTGGTGACGGTGAAACTGGACGAGCCCTGGGCGATTCGCGAGCGCAGCATCCTGGTACGCGAGCTGGAAGCGCTGCCGGGGACCATTCGCGCGCTGATCGCCACGTTGATGCCGAATAACGCCTAAGCTTGAGTGTCACCTTGCCAGAGGAGACGCTCCATGCAACTCGAAGGTTCGTGCCATTGCGGCGCCGTGACATTCAGCCTGACCAGCGCTCACCCCTATCCCTACCAGCGTTGCTACTGCTCGATTTGCCGCAAGACCCAGGGCGGCGGCGGTTATGCGATAAACCTGGGCGGCGATGCCAAGAGTTTAAAGTTACGTGGGCGCAAGCAGATTTCCATCTACCACGCCAAGCTCAAGCCCGACGGCGCCAGCCGTGCCCATGCGAGCACCGCCGAGCGGCACTTCTGCTCCCAATGCGGCAGCGGCCTGTGGCTCTTCAGCCCGGAGTGGCCAGCACTGATCCACCCATTTGCCTCAGCCATCGACACGCCACTGCCAGTGCCGCCGCAGCACACGCACCTCATGCTGGGGTCGAAGGCGCCGTGGGTGGAAATCAACGCGTTCAAGGGCGACTTGCAGTTCGACGACTACCCGCAAGAGTCTATTGCCGATTGGCATGAACGGCTGGGGCTGGTTCGTTAGGCAGGTACTCGGCCTGATCCGCCATGCGGGTTGGCTGTCAGGCAGTCATCGCAGGCAAGCCAGCTCCCACCTCTGGATAATCTGCCTTGCCCTCTGTAGGAGCGAGCTTGCTCGCGAAAAACTTCAACGATAACGCGGGTTTTCTGGATAAACGCGGCGCCTCTGAGTTTTTCGCGAGCGAGCTCGCTCCTACAGGATGGCATTGGGGCAAGCCCTCTTACTCGGCATAGGCCCACGTCATCCGAAACGACGCCCCGCCCCACTCCGAATCCAGCACTTCGACTTGGCCGCCGTGCCACTGGCTGACACGCTTGACCAGCGCCAGGCCCAAGCCAAAGCCGCCCGTGCGGCGGTCGCGGCTGGCGTCAAGGCGCAGGAAGGGTTCGAATATCTTGGTGCGGCCCTCCAGCGGCACCCCCGGCCCATCGTCGTTGACCCGCACTTCGTAACCGCTGCCAAACTTGACCAACGACACTTCCACACGGCGGTCGGCATAACGAATGGCGTTGCGCAGCAGGTTGATCACCGCCCGTGCCATAAAGCGTGGCTCGATCTGGATAACGTCCACCTCGCAGGTGCGCAGCGACAACTGCACCCCTTCTGCCTCGGCCTCCAGGGCCACGCTGCCAATCACGCTGTCGAGCCAACTGTGGGCCTCGATACGCTCGCGGGTGACCTGGGTAGCGCCTGGCTCAAGGCTGGCATAGGTCAACAGTTCGGAGACCATTTCTTCCAATTCACCGAGGTCGGCGTACATGTCGTTGATCAACGCTCGGCTTTGCCGTGGGTCGCTCTGCTGCCTGAGCTGGTCCAGCTCGAATGACAGCCGCGCAATCGGCGTGCGCAATTCGTGGGAGACCGCGTTGGTGAGTTCGCGCTGGTTGGCGATCAGGCCTTCGATGCGCTCGGCCATCTGGTTGAAGTGCCCGGCCAGGGAACGCACGGTGGAGCGCCTGGGCAACAGAATGCGTGAGCCCAGGTCGTTGTCACCGAAACGTTGCGCCGCCAGGCGGATGTGCTCCAGGTCACGCCAGTGTGGACGCACCCAGAAATACAGGACGATGGCCAGGCTCACGCCCAGGAAGCCGTAGGCCCACAAGTACAACCACTTGGGTTCTTCCGGCAATTTGATTTCGAGTAATTGAGCGCCGTCGTCGATAGGCGCAAGGAATTTCATGAAGTCTTCGCGCACCACCACCTGGCCAGCCGCCAGGAGTTTCTGCTCGCGCTCGCTCAACTGCTGGTTGTCGCGTTGCACCAGTTTAAGCCGCAAGCCGTAATGCGGTTGCAGTTCGTCCAGGCGGGCCTGGCGCGCCTCTGGCTGCACAGGGCGCAGCTGTTCCACCAGGGCCCATGCCGGGCCACGCAGGGCTTCACGGTTATAGGTCTCGTTGGACTCGGGCATGTAGGCGTCCAGGCCAAAGTTGACCAGCCAGATCGACCCGGCCAGGCCGATCGCGAGAATCAAATAGAGGCGCAGGTACAAGCGCAGCATCTACACCTCCCACGCGAACGGATTGAACAGGTAGCCCTTGCCCCAGATGGTCTTGATGCACACTGGTTCGCGAGGGTTGTCATTGAGCTTGCCGCGCAGTTTGCTGATGTATACGTCTACGCTACGGTTCAGGCCATCAAAGGCTATGCCGCGCATGCGGTTGAGGATGTCATCGCGCGAGAGGATCTTGCCGGAGCTGCTGGCCAGCAACCACAGCAACTCGAACTCCATGGTGGTCAGGTCAATGGTTTCGCCGCCCAGGCGGACTACCCGGCAACTGCGATCAATCGACAAGCGGCCAAACTCCAGGGCGCCGCGCACCGTGGGTTCGGGCACTTGGCGGCGTTGCAGCGCACGCAGGCGCGCCAGCAACACTGGGGGTTTGATTGGCTTGATCACGTAATCGTCAGCACCGGACTCAAGGCCTAGGATATGGTCCAGGTCATCTTCCTTGGCGGTGAGGATCACGATGGGCGTGTCCGACACGTTGCGAATCTCGCGGCAGACATGCAACCCGCTCTGACCCGGCAACATCAGATCGAGCACGACGATCTTCGGCTTGAAATCCTGGAACGCCGCCAGGGCTTCATCGCCCCGGTGCACCACCCGCACCTCGAAACCATGTTGCGACAGAAAATGCGAGATCAGCCCTGCCAGCTTTTCATCGTCCTCAACGAGCAGGACCTTGCCCATACCCAGGTTTTCCATAAGTTCTCAGTGTGGATGCGCGGATTGAAAAGGGGCCATTATAGGTGGCAAGCTGGCCGACGGCTGTGACTGACCCGTCCCAGTGAAGAAGCTTCATGCTTTTAAGAGTTTTTAACAAATAGCCCGCACTTTTTAACGCCATTGACAGGGAGTTCCATGCGCAAGGATTACCTGGCGTTCTTCATTTCGCTGTTCTTGTCACGGCTGGCCGACCAGGTTTTGCTGTTTATCGTGCCGCTGATCGTGTTCCAGACCACTCAAAGCGTGTCGTGGGCGGGGCTGGCATTCTTTGTCGAATCGCTGCCGCGTTACCTGGCATTTCCGGTGTGCGGCGCGCTGTGCGACAGGTTTTCCCCGGTGCGTATCCTGCATATCAGCCAGGTGTATCGGGCCTTGGCCTGCGTGGTGGCGATGGCATTGTATGGGCTGTTCGACGGTATCCACTGGCTGGTGATGTTGTCCGCGTTGTGCGGCGTGTTGACCACCCTGGGCATCATGGCGCGGGAAGTGGTGATGCCGCATGTCTTCGGGCAGTACACCTACGCCAAGACCTTGTCCTACTCGCAGATCGCCGACCAGAGCGGGCTGGTGCTCGGGCCGTTGGTGGCGGCGCTGGTGCTGGAAGTCTGGGCGTGGCCTTGGGTAGTGCTGGGGGTCGCCGTGCTGTTTGTGCTGGCGGACCTGGCGATGCTGATCTGGCAGCGCAACACCACGGTGGACCTGCACCTGCATGAACAACATCCGGGCATCTGGCTGCAACCCCTGCGCACCGCCTTTGGTCATATCCTCAAGCGGGTGGAGTTGAAGCGCATCATCGTCCTGGCGGTCGGTGTGAACCTGATAGTCGGCGTGACGCTGGCCACCTCGGCGGCCATAGTCACCGGCCACTACGCAGTGGACAAAGACGCCTATGCCCTGCTGCAAGCCGCTGGGGCGTTGGTCACCATTGCTATTCTGTTCTACCTGGCGCGTTCATCACTGAAGCTGAAGGTACTGGGCGGGCTGTCGTATTCGATGATCACCGTCGGCGCGCTGATCACCGCGCTCAGCCCCGGCGTGTGGGCGTATGCCGTGGGTTTCCTGCTGGTAACCGGCTTCGACAAGATGTTCAACGTGTACCTGCGCAGCACCCGCCAACGGGTGATCCCGGTGCAGGACTTCGGCAAGACAGTCGGCGTGATGACCTTGCTCAACAACCTGGCCCAGCCCTTGGCAGGCTTGATGATTGCCGTGCTGGCAGCGCCCCTGGGCACGCCAACGGTGATCCTGTTGCTGACGGGGATCACCGCCTTGATCGGTGTGGCCGTGGCCTCAGGCTGGCACGCCACTGTGAAAGCGGAACTCGACGTCGGGTGATTCGATCAGGTCCTGCTCGGTGGCCCGCACCCGCTCGATCACTTGGGCGATGTCCTTGGCGTCGCCGTACTGGTAGGCCAGCTTCAAGTAGCCCTGGAAGTGCCGCGCCTCGCTTTTGAGCAAGCCGAAATAGAACTTGCCGAGTTCTTCGTCCAAATGCGGCACCAGCGCTTCGAAGCGCTCGCAACTGCGCGCTTCGATAAAGGCGCCCACCACCAGGGTATCCACCAGCTTGACCGGCTCATGGCTGCGCACCACCTTGCGCAAACCCGAGGCATAACGGCCAGCGTGCAGTTGACGCAGCTCGACCTTGCGCTTTTTCATCAGGCGCATGACCTGCTCGTGGTGCACCAACTCTTCACGGGCCAGGCGCGACATCATGTTGATCAGGTCAACGTGGCCGTAGTACTTGGCCATCAGGCTCAAGGCGGTGCTGGCGGCTTTGAATTCACAGTTCTTGTGGTCGATCAGCAGGGTTTCCTGATCGGCCAGCGCGGCCTGCACCCAGGCATCGGGGGTGCGGCAGCCGAGGAATTCATGGATTTCGGGCAGGTTCATCGGGCTCACGGGCAAAGGATCACTAAAGGGCGGCGATTATACCGACCCCGCCGCAGACCACCAGCCACCGGCCTTGATGTGTATCAACATGACGGCAGCCGGCAAGCAACTATAGTTATCCAACGCCCGCCCTTTTTGGAGATCCCGACCATGCAAGCCATCCGCAGCATCCTGGTGGTCATCGAGCCCGAGCATTCGGAAAGCCTGGCCCTCAAGCGTGCCAAGCTGATTGCCGGGGTGACCGGCGCGCACCTGCATTTGCTGGTGTGTGACAAGAAGCACGAGCATTCGGCGCTGCTGAGTGTACTCAAGGAAGGCTTGACGGGCGACGGCTACAGCGTCACCACCGAGCAAGCGTGGAACGACAGCCTGCATGAAACCATCATCGATGTACAGCAAGCCGAAGGCTGTGGCCTGGTGATCAAACAGCACTTCCCCGACAGCCCGCTGAAAAAAGCCCTGCTGACCCCGGCGGACTGGAAGTTGCTGCGCTATTGCCCAACGCCAGTGTTGCTGGTCAAGACCGCTACTCCCTGGGCGGGCGGCGTGATCCTGGCGGCCATCGACGTGGGCAATACCGATGCCGAACACCGCTCGCTGCACCATTCGATCATCGACCATGGCTTTGATATCGCCAGCCTGGCCAAGGCCAAATTGCATGTCATCAGCGCTCACCCGTCACCCATGCTGTCGGCGGCCGACCCGACCTTTCAGCTCACGGAAACCATCGAGGCGCGCTACCGCGAGCAATGCAAGGCCTTCCAGGCCGAATTCGACGTAGACGACAGTCACCTGCATATCAAGGAAGGCCCGGCCGATGTGCTGATCCCGCACATGGCCCATCAGTTGCGGGCGGCGGTGACCATTATCGGCACGGTGGCACGCACGGGGATTTCCGGCGCGTTGATCGGCAATACGGCGGAGGTGGTGCTGGACGCAGTGGAAAGCGATGTGCTGGTGCTCAAGCCGCAGACGCTCATGGACCATCTGGAAGAGCTGGCGACCAAGCCCTGACACCGAAGATCAAATGTAGGAGCGAGCTTGCTCGCGAAAAACGTCAACGATAACGCGCGTTTCCTGAATAAACCCGGCGCCTTCAAGTTTTTCGCGAGCAAGCTCGCTCCTACATTGACCTCGTCGGTCAGTTACCCAGCGCATCTTTCAAGAACCCCGGCGCGATATAGCGCTGGTAATGCGCCTCGGACAAAATAAAAAACTCGCGATCAATGGCATCGCGCAGTTCCGGCAGCGCCCAGTCGCGAAACTCCGGCAACAGCACCATCCCATAAGCCTCCAGGTTATTGATCACCCGGGCCCCACGGGCGATCAATTGGTAGGCCCAGCAATACTCGGACTGGTGCGGCACAAAGCGAATCTTGCGTTGCTCCAACTGCCCGCGCAGGGTCTTGGGGTCGAAAACCTCCACTTTGCCGGCCATGACCTGCACCAACAGCTGCTCAAGCCTGAGCCAGACCGCGCGTTTTTCTTCTTCGTTATAGCCATTCCACTGGATCACTTCATGGTGGAAGCGCTTGCATCCACGGCACACGAGATCGCCGTAGACCGTGGAACACAGGCCGACGCAGGGGGTCTTGATGGTTTGGTTGGGCATGGGCAACAACACGCAAATCAGCGAAACAGTGCGCCATGTTAGCCCTTTGTCTAAGGTTGATCACCCAGCAAACTTGAGCAGGCAACTTACCTTTAGATTTTTTTTGCCGTAGAATCACCCGGCCTTGTAAGGCGCCAATAATCCGCTGGAAGCTGTTTTCAAAGCGTCACGAGCACAGTCGTTCCTTCAGAACGGTGTTGGCGCAGGTTCGACCCGGTAGGTCAGAGCCCGCGCCAACCCTCATCAGCTCCGTTCTGCAGGCGTAAAACTTTGAAAGCAGCTTCTGTAAGGAATGCCGGCAGCGCTGGCTTTGCGGCCCAAAAAGCCCCCGAGCGCATGCGTGCCGTTCATTTCTGGATGAGCGTCCCGTGGGACCACTGATGAGGGTAATAACTGTGCTTGAAGCCTACCGCAAACATATCGAAGAGCGTGCAGCACTGGGTATCGTTCCCCAGCCGCTTAACGCCGAACAAACCGCAGGCCTGGTCGAGCTGCTGAAAAATCCTCCGGCTGGCGAAGAAGAATTCCTCGTTGACCTGATCACCAACCGCATTCCACCAGGCGTTGACGAAGCCGCTTACGTCAAGGCCGGTTTCCTGTCTGCCCTGGCCAAGGGCGAAGCCACCTCCCCCCTGATCGACAAGAAACGCGCTGTTGAACTGCTCGGCACCATGCAAGGCGGCTACAACATCGTGACGTTGGTCGAGCTGCTGGACGACGCCGAACTGGCGCCCGTCGCGGCCGCCCAACTCAAGCACACCCTGCTGATGTTCGATGCGTTCCACGACGTCGCCGAAAAAGCCCGCAACGGCAACGAACACGCCAAAGGTGTGATCCAGTCCTGGGCTGATGGCGAGTGGTTCCGCAACCGCCCTACCCTGGCCGACAAGATCAGCCTGCGTGTCTTCAAGGTCACCGGCGAAACCAACACCGACGACCTGTCGCCTGCGCCTGATGCCTGGTCCCGTCCTGACATCCCGCTGCACGCCCTGGCCATGCTGAAAATGGCTCGTGAAGGCATCGTGCCGGACGAGCAAGGCAAGACCGGCCCGATGAAGCAGATCGAAGAAATGCGCGGCCAAGGCTTCCCGATCGCCTACGTGGGCGACGTGGTCGGTACCGGTTCGTCGCGTAAGTCGGCGACCAACTCGGTACTGTGGTTCTTCGGCGACGACGTACCTTACGTGCCGAACAAGCGTGCCGGCGGTTTCTGCTTCGGCAGCAAGATCGCTCCGATCTTCTACAACACCATGGAAGATGCTGGCGCACTGCCAATCGAATTCGACGTCACCAACATGAACATGGGCGACGTGATCGACCTGTACCCGCATGCTGGTAAAGTCTGCAAGCACGGCACCGACGAAGTCCTGACCACCTTCGAAATGAAGACTCCGGTGCTGTTGGACGAAGTTCGCGCCGGCGGCCGTATCCCGCTGATCATCGGCCGCGGCCTGACCGACAAGGCCCGCGCTGAGCTGGGCCTGGGCCCAACCGACCTGTTCAAGCTGCCTGAAGCGCCTGTCGACACTGGCAAAGGCTTCACCCTGGCACAGAAAATGGTCGGCAAGGCCTGCGGCCTGCCAGAAGGCAAAGGCGTTCGTCCCGGCACCTACTGCGAGCCGAAGATGACCACCGTGGGGTCCCAGGACACCACTGGCCCAATGACCCGTGATGAACTCAAAGACCTGGCGTGCCTGGGCTTCTCGACCGACCTGGTGATGCAGTCCTTCTGCCACACCGCGGCTTACCCGAAGCCGATCGACGTGACCACCCACCACACCCTGCCTGACTTCATCATGACCCGTGGCGGTGTATCGCTGCGTCCAGGCGACGGCATCATCCACAGCTGGCTGAACCGCATGCTGCTGCCGGACACCGTCGGTACCGGTGGTGACTCCCACACCCGTTTCCCGATGGGCATCTCGTTCCCGGCCGGTTCTGGCCTGGTCGCGTTTGCCGCCGCCACCGGCGTCATGCCGCTGGACATGCCGGAATCGATCCTGGTGCGCTTCAAAGGCAAGATGAAACCTGGCATCACCCTGCGTGACCTGGTTCATGCCATTCCTTACTACGCGATCCAGGCTGGCCTGCTGACCGTAGAGAAGAAAGGCAAGAAGAACGCCTTCTCTGGCCGCATCCTGGAAATCGAAGGCCTGAACGACCTGACGCTGGAACAGGCTTTCGAGCTGTCCGACGCCTCGGCTGAACGTTCGGCTGCCGGTTGCACCATCAAGCTGTCCAAAGAGTCCGTCACCGAGTACCTGAACTCCAACATCACCCTGCTGCGCTGGATGATCGGCGAAGGCTACGGCGATGCACGCACCCTGGAACGTCGCGCCCAAGCGATGGAAGCCTGGGTTGCCAACCCGGAGCTGATGGAAGCCGATGCCGACGCCGAATACGCCGAAATCATCGAAATCGATCTGTCCCAAATCAACGAGCCGATCCTCTGCGCGCCAAACGATCCGGACGACGCCCGTCTGCTGTCCAGCGTCGCTGGCGAGAAGATCGACGAAGTGTTCATCGGTTCGTGCATGACCAACATCGGTCACTTCCGCGCTGCCGGTAAGCTGCTGGAGCAGGTCAAGGGCCAGCTGCCAACCCGTCTGTGGCTGTCGCCGCCGACCAAGATGGACGCTCACCAACTGACCGAAGAAGGCTACTACGGCATCTACGGCAAGGCTGGCGCACGCATGGAAATGCCAGGCTGCTCGCTGTGCATGGGTAACCAGGCACGCGTAGAGCCGAACTCCACCGTGGTGTCGACCTCGACCCGTAACTTCCCGAACCGCCTGGGTGATGGTGCCAACGTCTACCTGGCATCGGCTGAGCTGGCGGCCGTGGCCTCGACCCTGGGTCGCCTGCCGACCGTCGAAGAGTACATGGGCTACGCGGCGAAACTGGACACCATGGCCAGTGACGTCTACCGCTACCTGAACTTCGACCAAATCGCTGAGTTCCGCAAGATCGCAGCGAGCGCCAACATCCCGGTGATTCAAGCTTAACGGTGTGTTGATGTGAAAAACGCCGCGTATCGCAAGGTACGCGGCGTTTTTTTATGCCTGGAACAAGGCATCTGCCACACCACAAAACAAATGTGTGGCTTACCCTAATCCAATGTAGGAGCGAGCTTGCTCGCGAAAAACTCACCGGCGCCGCGCTCATCCAGGAAGCACGCGTTATCGTTGACGCTCTTCGCGAGCAAGCTCGCTCCTACGCAACCAGCGAATACACCAACGCCGTAATGGCAACCAAACCAACCGCAGTCACAAACACATTCGACGCCTGCCCACGGTACTTGGCCATGGCCGGCACCTTGCGGATGGCGTACATCGGCATCAGGAACAGAATCGACGCAATCACCGGCCCACCCAGGGTCTCGATCATGCCGAGGATGCTCGGGTTAAGCGTGGCGACGATCCAGCACACCACCAGCATGAAGGCTGCGGTCATGCGGTCCAGGGTCTTGGGTGCCGGACGGCGGCCAGTCTTGACCACCAGGCCCTTGAGGCCCTCGCTGGCGCCGATGTAATGGCCCAGGAACGACTTGGCAATCGCCACGAACGCAATCAACGGCGCGGCAAAGGCAATCGTCGGGTTATCGAAGTGATTGGCCAGGTACGACAGGATCGACAGGTTCTGCGCTTTCGCTTCAGCCAACTGCGCTGGCGACAGGGTCAGCACACAACTGAACACGAAGAACAACACCATCGCCACCATCAACAGGTGCGCGCGGGACAGGATCTGCGAACTGCGTTCCTCGGCGTGGGCACCGTACTGGCGCTTCTGATCCACCGCAAAGGCCGAGATGATCGGTGAATGGTTGAACGAGAACACCATCACCGGAATCGCCAGCCACAGCGTGTTGAGCAAGGCCGACGGTGCCGGCACTTCACTGGCGGTGCTGAGAATGCCGCCATTCCAGTGCGGTACCAGGTACACGGCCAGGAACAGCAAGGCCACGATAAACGGATACACCATCAGGCTCATGGCCTTGACGATCACCTGCTCACCGCAACGCACCACGGCCAGCAGACCCAGGATCAGCACAAACGCCAGGATCGCGCGAGGCGGCGGCAGGATATGCAGCTGATGCTCCATGAAGCTGCTGACGGTATTGGTCAGCGCCACGCTGTAGATCAGCAGGATGGGGAAGATTGCAAAGAAGTACAGCAAGGTGATCAGCGCGCCGGCCTTGATACCGAAATGCTCTTCAACCACGTCGGTGATGTCGGAACCTTCGCGGCCGGACAGCACGAAACGGGTCAGCCCACGGTGGGCAAAGAACGTCATCGGGAAAGCCAGCAACGCCAGGATCACCAGCGGCCAGAAGCCCCCCAGGCCCGCGTTGATCGGCAAGAACAAAGTACCGGCGCCAATGGCGGTACCGAACAGCCCAAGCATCCAGGTAGTGTCCTGGCGGCTCCAGCTTGTG
The DNA here is from genome assembly GCF_014268375.2 of Pseudomonas salmasensis. NCBI lineage: Bacteria > Pseudomonadati > Pseudomonadota > Gammaproteobacteria > Pseudomonadales > Pseudomonadaceae > Pseudomonas > Pseudomonas salmasensis. The sequence continues at coordinate 273,841 of NZ_CP077083.1, read as the reverse complement.
AGCGTTGCAGGTGTCGTTGCATAGCGTTCGTCGACGCTATTGGCCTGATCATTCATCCGGTCGGATCTCCGCATTCACACGGCCAGCACGAGTCAGAAAAACCTGACAGGCAGCGCCCTGGCCGAAACAAGGGCCGGATTGTCCGGGATTCTCTTGGAGAAGCAAAGACTTAGCTGAGGAATGGTTAGGCGGTGCAGCCGTTCAGAGGCCGCCATGAGGGGGTGGGATTTGGATGACTGAGGCGTCTTACAAACAAGCACCTTTTCCTTCAACACGCTAAATACACGAGAAGTGTCTGACAACAAGTTCAGAACTTATCCGATTCAAAAATCACATTCTCACCCATACAGCACCTCATATGTTACAGAACCATACATAGCTATTGAGCCCCCACAAATTCCCAAACTACTATCCTCGCGCACTGACCAAGAAGGCGAAAACCGAACAGCATGTAATCAACTTTCAAGGAGTTTGAGATGCGACGAATCACTGGTGTACTTACCGGCCTGTTTATAACGGGATTATTAGGCGCCCCCTCATTCAGTTACGCAAAATCAACCCAGCCCGAGGCGGATATTCGTGCCCTGGCCTCGTCGCCTCAATGGCTGACCACCAAGGTGTATATCGAGGGTGAGCCAGAAAACGACGTCAAGGCCCAGTACCCCGGCGTGGTGGGTATATCGATGTGGGACCCGCAGCGCAATCGTTATGAATTCTTCTATACCGATACAGGGCGCTCGAAACACCCCGACGGCGGAGGCGGCTATTTCCTGGTCACTGGCGACAAACAGACCCACATCCTGGTGCCCGACCTTGGAGCGCATCGCACCATCGTCAGAAGGCTGGAAAAATTGGACAACACCGAATTTACCTATTCTCGTGAAGTCCCTCGCGACATGGTAGCGACCAACCCTCCCGTTAGAATCTATGTGGTACATGCGCCTTACACGGGGCCAATAAAGACGCAGATGTCGAACTAGTTAAACACCCTATTTATATCCAGCCATAAAAACCAATAACAAACGAGGCACTTATGATGAACCCATATACTTCATTCAGATCTCTATTAATGCCTGCACTGCTGGCAGCCGTCCTGTTGCCCATTGCAACCACGGTACAGGCCAGCACCACACTGCCCACCAAAAGCATCGCCGCCACGCCCGATAACACCGTCATGTTGACCGTGTTTCTTAAACACGATCAATCACGACCGCTTGGCGAATTGAAAGCCCAGCTGGCCAAGCAGGAATTTCACAAAGTCTTCCCGCCGGAAGGTGTCGAAGTCGTCAGCTGGAATATCACCATGGGCATCGGGCAAGTCATCGTGCTGCGTTTACCGGCGTCGCGCCTGGCCCAAGTCAACCTGGCCATCGAGAACACGGCGTGGGGTGTCTACAAGACAGAATTCTTCCCGACCTACGATTTCATGCCGATCGCACAAAGAGAGCGAGCCCAGGCACGGCAAACGGGGACTGCGCAGTAGCTGGCGCACTTGCTAAGTGGCCGAGGTGCCCAGGTTTGGATTGCGCAGCTCGCTTTGTATGGCGTTCTGCGCAATAGCCAGTTTTTCTAACAATTCAGACGTTTCGTGGGCCGTCAGCGCCATAAGTGGGAGGTCCCAGTCATAGTTCTTGATGACATTTATCCGAAAACCACCCGCCGCATCAAATTCTGGGTACCAACCCACATCCAGTAACAATCCCTCGGCGAACTCCACTTGGAGCATATCTTCCTTTAACAGATCGACCTGCTTGGCCACTGCAATATCCTGCAGGTGCGACAGATCGTCATGGGTGACTGTGCCACCGGTAAAGTTAAGCGAGATCAATTTGTTAACCTCCTGAATTCCTGTTCAGAAATCGGGTGACCATGAATAGCGCCAGCGCTGAGCTCTATCCGCACCCAGCGGCTGAGTTTGCCATGGCTGGCACCAATGCAGTGGGAGAACTCCATCACTTTCCAAGGTTTTCCATTGGTAGTGGGCGTTCCGTTTTTATAAGCCTCCCTTTCAAGCTTTTCAATAGCGATACCTGGCCTGTACTTGGCGGGGCCAATCAGCGTACTGGCGATCACTGTTCTCCAGGGAACCTGGGCTGAGGGGCAGTGTTTGTAACCATACGGTGTCCATTCGATCTCTTCGGGTGTGGCAGGAACAGGCATCCATGTCGTCTCTGCTGGCGGGAAAGTCATTGAAGTCTTGCGCAAAAAAACGGGCGCGGATGGACGGTCTGTAAAATCAGACGGGCCTTACGAGCGAGGAAATTTTTCCACCTCAATAAAACGCTCTGTCTTACAAATCCCGCATACTCATGCTCTCAAACCCTTCAGGAAGAGCCTTGCGATGCCCACCACTGTTCTGGTCCTGGTTGAAACCATCAACGAATACCTGCAAATCATCGAAAGCAGTGACTTCCATGTGATCCTGGCGCCGACGCCCGTTGAACGTGCCCAGGCGATCAAGACCCATGGTGGGCAGATCCAGGCCGTGCTGACCCGTGGCCCATTGGGGCTTTACGCCGAGGAAATCGCCGCGCTGCCCTTGCTGGAGATCATCTGCGTGATCGGTGCCGGCTACGAGCATGTAGACCTGCAGGCGGCGAGCAACCGTGGGATTGTGGTCACCAACGGCGCCGGCGTGAACGCCCCTTCGGTGGCCGATCACGCCATGGCATTGTTGCTGGCGCTGGTGCGTGGCATTCCCCAGACAGATGCGGCAGTGCGGCGCGGCGAGTGGCCGAAGGTGATGCGCCCTTCCCTGAGCGGCAAACACCTGGGGATTGTCGGGCTGGGCGCGGTGGGCATGGAGATTGCCCGGCGCGCCGCCCTGGGGTTCGGCATGGAGGTGAGTTATCACAACCGCCAACCCCGCGATGACGTGGATTACACCTACTGTGCAACGGCTGTGGAGCTGGCGCGCACCTCGGACTTCCTGGTACTGGCCACGCCCGGCGGTGCCAGCACTCGCCACCTGATCGACCGCCACGCTCTGGACGCCCTGGGGCCGCACGGTTTTCTAGTCAACATTGGCCGCGGCAGCGTGGTGGTGACCGCCGACCTGATCGCCGCGCTGGAACAGCGACGCATCGGCGGCGCCGCACTGGATGTGTTTGACGATGAGCCCGCAGTGCCCGAAGCCCTCAAGCGCCTGAGCAATACCGTGCTGACATCCCATGTGGCCGGGCTGTCCCCGGAAGCGGCCCATGACACGGTGCAACGCGTCGCCGACAACCTGGTGGAGTACTTTGCCGGCCGCCCCGTGCTTACACCGGTGGCCTTGCCAGCGCCTGCAAAATGACCGATCAGGCACGCTGATCACGCTTCAACACGCTAACCTATTAAGCCGCCCCGACCTTGTCGCTGGGCGGCTGTGCGCATTAGATTAGGAAATAGTCCAAGGCCTTTAGAATAAGCAGAAGGGATAAGCATGGCGCTGAACGACCAATCGACCCAGATTCGCCCAGGCGAAGAACTTGATGCCAGCCTGATCGATCCCTACCTCAAGGCTCATATCCCGGGCTTGGATGGCACACCCACCATCAGCCAGTTTCCGGGCGGTGCGTCGAACCTGACCTACCTGCTGGAATACCCCGGCCAGGAATTTGTGCTGCGTCGCCCGCCGTTTGGCCACAAGGCCAAGTCTGCCCACGACATGGGCCGCGAATACCGCATTCTCAACCAGCTCAAAGACGGCTTCCCGTACTGCCCCAAAGCCTACGTGCACTGCACCGATGAATCGGTGATCGGCGCCGAGTTCTATGTGATGGAGCGCGTCAACGGCATCATCCTGCGTTCCGACCTGCCGCCTGAACTGGGCCTGGACGCCACCCGCACCGAAGCCTTGTGCAAGAGCTTTATCGACAAGTTCGTCGAACTGCACCAGGTCGACTACACCGCCTGCGGCCTGGCGGACCTGGGCAAGCCCGAAGGCTACGTGGCGCGGCAGATTCGCGGCTGGGGCGAGCGCTATGAAAAAGCCCTGACCCCCGACGCGCCAAAATGGGAGGCGGTACGCGCCTGGCTCAACGACAAGATGCCCGCCGATCACCCCACCTCCAGCATCGTGCACAACGACTACCGCTTCGACAACGTGATCCTTGACCCGCACAACCCGATGCAGATCATCGGCGTGCTGGACTGGGAACTCACCACCCTGGGCGACCCGCTGATGGACCTGGGCAACACCCTCGCCTACTGGATCGAGGCCGCGGACCCGGCGCCGGTGCAACTGATGCGCCGCCAGCCGAGCAACGCCCCCGGCATGCTCACCCGTCGCCAGTTTGTCGATTACTACGCCGAGCGCTCCGGCATCCAGGTCGACAACTTCGATTTCTACTACACCTACGGCCTGTTCCGCCTGGCCGGGATTGTGCAGCAGATCTACTACCGCTTCTTCCATGGCCAGACCCAGGACAAACGCTTTGCGCAGTTCATTCACATGAACAAGCTGCTGGAGCAGATGAGCCTGAACGTCATCGGCAAATCTGCGCTCTGAGTGCAACTACAAGGAACCCTCATGTCCAAGACCAACCTGTTCGACCTCGACGGCAAGATTGCTTTCGTTTCCGGCGCCAGCCGTGGCATCGGTGAGGCCATCGCCAAGTTGCTGGCCCAGCAAGGCGCCCATGTGATTGTCTCCAGCCGCAAGCTGGAAGGTTGCCAGCACGTGGCCGATGCGATCATCGCCGACGGCGGCAAAGCCACGGCGATTGCCTGCCATATTGGTGAAATGGAGCAGATCACCCAGGTGTTCGCCGGCATCCGCGAACAGTTCGGCCGCCTGGATATCCTGGTCAACAACGCCGCCACCAACCCGCAGTTCTGCAACGTACTGGACACCGACCTCGGCGCGTTCCAGAAAACCGTCGACGTAAATATCCGTGGCTACTTCTTCATGTCGGTGGAAGCCGGCAAGCTGATGCGCGAGCACGGCGGCGGCAGCATCATCAACGTAGCCTCGATCAACGGCATCTCGCCGGGCGTGTTCCAGGGCATCTACTCGGTGACCAAGGCCGCCGTGATCAACATGACCAAGGTGTTTGCCAAGGAATGTGCGGCCTTTGGCATCCGTTGCAATGCCCTGCTGCCGGGCCTGACCGATACCAAGTTCGCCTCGGCGCTGGTCAAGAACGATTCGATCCTGAAAATGGCCCTGGCGCAAATCCCGCTCAAGCGCGTGGCCGACCCCAGCGAAATGGCCGGCGCGGTGTTGTACCTGGCCAGCGATGCGTCGAGCTATACCACCGGGGTTTCGCTGAATGTGGACGGTGGTTTCTTGTCCTGATCTCGCCTGGGTTTCTTCAGATCGATTTGCGCGTAACCTTGGCGCAGATCGATCTGTCCCAGGATGAAACATGGAACTGCACCTCGTCATCACCGGCCGCAAGGACCTGGCTGCCCAACTTTATCAGCAACTGCGCCAAGCCATCGCCACCGGGCGACTGTCGGCGGGCGCGCAACTGCCCCCCAGCCGACTGCTCGCCGAACAACTGGGCATCTCGCGCAAGACGGTATCCGACACCTACGCCACCTTGACCTACGAGGGCCTGCTGGTCGGCAAGATCGGCCGCGGCACCTTCGTCAACGCGTGGGCGCCACAGCCCGACCGCGTGCAAACCGCCACCGACCTGGCGTGCGCCGCCAACCTGGGCAAATGGGCCGCACTGCCCTCGCCCATGCATCACCCCGCTCGCGAGGACATCCTGCGCTACGAATTTATCGGCGGCGCGACCACACGCAACCACTTCCCCCAGGACGAATGGCGGCGTTGCACCCAGGATGCGTTGCGTCGTATCGCCCAGAACAGCGGTTTTTACAGCCAGCCAGAAGGTGTGGCGGCGCTGCGCGAGGCCATCGCCGGGCATATCGCGTTTTCCCGTGGGGTCAAATGCCGCGCCAGCAATATCGTAGTCACCAATGGGGCACAGCAGGCCCTGGACCTGATTGCCCGCGTGGTGCTTGAGCCGGGCAGCCTGGTCGCGATGGAAGACCCTGGCTACAGCCCCGCACGCCAATTGTTCGTCGCGATGGGCGCCAATGTTGCCAGTGTGGCCGTCGACGAACAGGGCCTGCAGGTCGACCAGATCCCGGATGGCACCCGCCTGATCTATGTGACGCCGTCCCACCAATTCCCCCTCGGCATGCCCATGAGCCAGGCGCGCCGGGAGGCCCTGCTGGACCGCGCCATTGCGCTCGGCGCGATCATCATCGAAGACGATTACGACAGCGAGTTTCGCTACGAGGGCCGCCCCACCGACTCCCTGCAAAGCATGGACACCCGAGGCGTGGTCACCTACGTCGGCACCTTTTCCAAAACCCTGTCGCCCGAACTACGCCTGGGCTACGCGGTGCTGCCGCCGGCCATCTATGGCGCGGTGCTCAAGGCCAAGCAATTGACCGACCAGCACAGCGCTACCTTGCCGCAATGGGCACTGGCCAAGTTCATCAGCGAAGGTTACCTGCTCAAGCATATTCGCCGCTGTCACGGCGTCTACGCGGGGCGTCGCGAACGCATACTGCAGCGTCTGGCGGGCGATCTGTCACCGTGGTTCGAGGCCGTACCCACGGTGGCCGGCTTTCACCTGGCGGCCCTGTGCAAGGTGCCGGTGAATATTCCCTTACTGATTGAACGGGCGCGTGAGGTCGAGGTGGGGTTATATCCCTTGGACGTGTTTTTTCACGATCGGCCGCTGCGTTCGGGGCTGATTCTGGGGTTCGGCGCCATCGAGACCCTGGACATTGACCCGGCGCTGGACAAGGTCCGCGATATTCTCCTGCAGATTGGCTAGGCGGTTTTCCGGCGCATTGGTCATTGGTGGCAAGCCCCTGGCGGCGTAGGGTGAAGCGGTCTTTCACCCGATGGAACCCTCATCATGAAACGCTTACTCGCTGCCACGCTGATGCTCGCCTCTTTCAGTGCATTTGCCCACGACCCGGTCTACAACAAGGAAACGCTCAAGGTGCTGCAAGAGCACGCCTTGACCAACGTGCCGGGCAAGAAAACCATCCTGCTCACCGTGGACTACGCCCCCGGCCAGGCGACCGTGCCCCACAGCCACACCGGCACTGCCGTGGCGTATGTGCTCGAAGGCGAGATTACCTCGCGGGTCAATGATGAAAAGGCGATTACCTACAAAGCCGGGCAATCGTTCTACGAACCGGCCGGCTCGCGACATTTTGAGTCAAGCAATGCCAGCCAGACCCAACCGGCCAAGCTGCTGGTGGTGATGGTGCTGGATGACAAGGCTGAGGTACTCACCCCACTTCCCAAATAATCAGCAACACCACAAACCCCTGTGGGAGCTGGCTTGCCTGCGATAGCGGTGGGCCAGTAAAAGATGAGCTGGCTGATACACCGCTATCGCAGGCAAGCCAGCTCCCACAGTTTCAACCGTGTCTGGTCAGGGACGTTTGAACAGGTTGCGCAGGTGTTCAATACGCGGCCGGCACTCGCAACCTTCCAAATGGTCATTGACCATCCCCATCGCCTGCATCAACGCATACATCGTGGTTGGGCCGACAAAGGTCCAGCCGCGTTTCTTCAGGGCTTTGGACAAACGCACCGAAGCCGCCGAGGTCGGATTGGCCGTCCAGTAAGCCATATCCACCACTGCCGGCCGCTCGTCTGCGCCGGGTTCGAACGCCCACAGCCAGCGCGCAAGCGAGCCAGTCTGCTCCACCAGTTCACAGGCCCGGCGCGCGTTGTTGATAGCCGAGACGATTTTCGCCCGATTGCGCACGATCCCCGGGTCGCTAATCAACCGCTCGACGTCCGCCTGACCGTACTGCGCCACCCGGCGAAAATCAAAGCCCTCGAACGCCTGGCGAAAGTTTTCGCGCTTGCGCAGGATGGTGATCCAGGCCATCCCTGCCTGAAAACCCTCCAGGCAGATTTTCTCGTACAGCGCGATGTCATCCGCCACCGGCACGCCCCACTCGTGGTCGTGGTAATGCAGGTACGCAGGCGCTGCAGTGCGCCAGGCGCAATACATGCGCCCTGCTTCGTCGGTTGTCAGCCCTGGTTGGTCCATCCGTCACCTCGTATGCCGAGGGCGATGATACGCAAAAAAAATTAATCCCCGCCAACCGCTCAAGCATCGTGCTTACCGACCAACTGGTCAGACCGGGACCTGCCAACCGCCAAATATTTGCTTGTGATTTGAAAAAAACCGAGCGTAGACTGGCCCCGCACTGGACTTACCGGTAAGACCACAACAATTAAGCCCTGGAACCACCAGGGCACCGAATAGAGATCCCTCCCATGCTCAGATGGTGCTCGCGTTCGATTTTCCTGCAAGTCGTGATTGGCCTGATGCTCGGCATCGCCTGCGGCCTGGCCCTTCCCGAATTCTCCTCGCAACTCAAACCCTTGGGTGACGGCTTTATCAAGCTGATCAAAATGCTGATTGGCCTGATCGTGTTCTGCGTGGTGGTCAGCGGTATTTCCGGCGCGGGCGACTTGAAGAAGGTCGGGCGCATCGGCCTCAAGTCGGTGATCTATTTTGAAATGCTCACCACCGTCGCCCTGGTGCTCGGCCTGATCATGGCCTTCAGCACCGGCATCGGCAGCGGCGCCAATATTCACCTGGAGCAACTTTCTTCCGCCGGTTTGAATGAACTGGCCGACAAGGGCCAGCACATCCGCGGCACCAGCCAGTTCCTGATGGAGTTGATCCCCAATTCGGTGGTCGGCGCTTTTGCCGATAACAACGTGCTGCAAGTGCTGTTGTTCTCGGTGCTGTTCGGCAGCGCGCTGAACCTGGTGGGCGAAGCGGCCAGCGGTATTTCGCGGCTGATCAACGAATTGAGCCATGTGATCTTCCGCATCATGGGCATGATCGTGCGCCTGGCGCCGATTGGCGTATTCGGTGCCATCGCCTTCACCACCAGCACCTACGGCCTGGACTCGCTGCAACATTTGGGCAGCCTGGTGGGGCTTTTCTACCTGACCTGCTTTGCCTTCGTGGCGGTGATCCTCGGGCTGGTGATGCGCCTGTCGGGCCTGCGCATGTTGCCGCTGCTCAAGTACCTGCGCGAAGAGCTACTGATCGTGATGGGCACCGCGTCGTCCGACGCGGTGTTGCCGCAGATCATGCGCAAGCTGGAACACCTGGGCATTGGCAGCTCCACCGTGGGCCTGGTGATTCCCACCGGTTACTCGTTTAACCTGGACGGTTTCTCCATCTACCTGACCCTGGCTATCGTGTTTATCGCCAACGCCACCGGCACACCGCTGTCGATGACCGACTTGCTGACCATCCTCCTGGTATCGTTGATCACCTCCAAGGGTGCCCATGGCATTCCAGGCTCAGCGTTGGTGATCCTGGCGGCAACGCTCACGGCGATCCCGGCAATTCCGGTGGTCGGCCTGGTGTTGGTGCTGGCAGTGGACTGGTTCATGGGCATCGGCCGTGCGCTGACCAACCTGATCGGCAACTGTGTGGCCACCGTGGCGATTGCGCGCTGGGAAAAAGACATTGATATCCAGCGCGCCAACAAGGTGCTCGACGGCCAGCAAGGTTATGCCTTCCAGGCCAAAAAGCCGGTGCTGCCGGCGCATCAGGAGTTCTAACAACGTTACCGCTGCCCCTGTAGGAGCGAGCTTGCTCGCGAAAAACTTCAAGACACCGCGAGCATCCAGGCTGCCCGCGCTATCGTTGACGACCTTCGCGAGCAAGCTCGCTCCTACAGATGGCGGGATTATTCATTATCAAGGAGCGCACGACGTGATCAGCACCTCAACCGTCGTCAATTCAGTGGTAGAAAAACTGCGCGCCGCCTTGGCGCGAGGCCAGTGGCGGCGTGGCGAAATGCTGCCTGGCCAGCGTGAACTGGCCGAACAGCTGGGCATCAGCCGCCCGAGCCTGCGTGAGGCTGTGATCGTACTGGAGACCCTCGGCCTGGTGCGCTCCATGCCCGGCAAAGGCGTGGTCGTGCTGGAAACCAGCGTCAGCGAGCCGCAGTCGAGCGACGCCGTGGCCGATGCCAGCCTCGAGGACATCCTGCAACTGCGCTACACCCTCGAACCTTTCATCGTCGGGCTGGTGGCCCAGTCCATCAGCAGCAAGGAAATCGGCCAACTGCGCCTGACCCTGATGGACATGCGTGAGGCTCTCGATGCAGGCGATGCAGAAGCCGGCATGAACGCCTATATCGACTTCCATGAAGAACTGTTCGCCCTGACCTCCAACCCGATCTTCCAGAACGTGGTGCAGCAAACCAGCACCGCGCTCAAACAAAGCGCCCAGGTACTGCGCAACTCCCCTGAACACCTGGCCGAACGCCTGCAAGAGAACGAAGCCGTGGTACGCGCTATCCGCAACAAGAACAGCGCCCTGGCCAGTGCCGAAATGCGCCGGCACATCCTGCACGAAGGCCTGCGCATGGGCATTCGCTTGAATATCCCGGACGACCATCTGGGCAGTTGATTTTCGGAGACCGGCCATGAACGCTCACGCCCTGCAACGCAATTGCACCCTCACGTCCTTACGCTGGACGCCCGAAAAAAAGCCCTCGGTGGACGACATCTACCCACGCTTGTTCGACGCCATCCTTGAGCAACGCATTGCGCCCGCCAGCCGCTTCACCGAAGAAGGCCTGGGCGAGCTCTTTGGCGTGAGCCGCAGCGTGATTCGCCGGGTGCTCGCCAAGCTGTCTCATCAGCAAGTAGTCATCCTGCGCCCCAACCAGCGCGCCCAGGTCGCCGCGCCGGATGCCCAGCACACACGGCAGATTCTGGAAGCACGGCGCCTGACCGAAATCACCGTGGTGCAACTGGCCTGCGCCCAGGCCACCGCGATGCAGATTCACCAACTGCGCGAGCTGATTGCGCAGGAGCGCGACGCCATTGAGCGTGACCAGCGTGGCCCAGCGATTCGATTTTCGGGAGAGTTTCATCTGCAACTGGCGCACATGGCAGGCAATGCGCCGCTGGCCCAGTTTCTCAACAGCCTGGTGCCGTTGACGTCGTTGATCATTGCGCAATTTGAAGCCAAGGCCTGCACCTATTGCGCGTGGCAGGAGCATGTGGCGATTGTGGATGCCGTGGAACAGCGCGACGCCCACATGGCCGTCGCCTTGATGACCCAGCACCTGGATCACCTGGAAACCCGACTACTCAAACACCACTGATCCCCAGTGAATGAAGATCAACCTGTGGGAGCTGGCTTGCCTTAATCCCATTGTAGGAGCGAGCTTGCTCGCGAAAAACTCACAGGCGCCGCGTTCATTCAGCAAGCACGCGTGATCGTTGACGTTTTTCGCGAGCAAGCTCGCTCCTACATTGATCGCATTCCAGATCAAAAAAAAAAGCCCCCGCATCTCACGATGCGGGGGCTTTTGGTTTAGCGAGGCATCAAGCCGGTTGCAACACCGACTGGCCACTCAACGCCAGGTCCAGCAACTCACGGTTGGCCACCGCGTACATGGCGTAGTCCGTGCCCACTGCTGCACGAATTTCCACCATCATGGCGCGCCAGCGATCCGCCATGTCCTGGTGCTGCTCAAGCCACAGGGCCACGCGGGCTTCCATGTCTTGTGGCGCATCGGCCATTTGCAGGACCGAGATGGTGATCGCCCGTTGCTGCCAGTCCACGTCATCGCGGAAGGCTTCGCGGGCCTGGGCCTGCCAGTTGTTGGCAACCGGCAGATCGCTGATCTGTTGCAGGTACCACGGCAGGTCCAGGGCGCTGCCGACGGCGAAGTAGGCCTTGGCCACTTCGGCGGCGTCATGCCCGGTCACGTCGGCGGCTTCGATGATCGGCAGCAAGGTGTACAGGTGGGTAGTGCCTGCAACCATGCGTGCCAACAACTCCGGTACGCCGGCCTGGGTGTAGGCCTGGTAGCGGTTCTGCCAGCCTTCGCGGGTCGGGCCTTCCAGCAGTTCGTCGAGCTTGAGGCCCAGCGCCGCCAGATGCGGACCGAAGTGCGCGGTGTCACGCCCGGCGTCTTGCTCGTTGCGACGGCTGCGCAGGAACCAGCGCGTAGCGCGACGGCCCAGGCGCATCAGCTCATCCATCAGCTCCAGTTGCACGTCGGCGGAAACCTGGTGGTCCAGGGCTTCAATCTGACGGAACCAGTGCGGGAGATGGAAGATGTCCCGCACGATCACATAAGCGCCCGCCACGTTCGCCGGGCTCATGCCGGTCGACTCTTTGAGTCGTTGAACGAAGGTGATGCCCATGTGGTTGACCAGGTCGTTGGCGATCTGGGTGCTGACGATCTCGCGCTTCAGACGGTGGCGACGCATGGCTTCGCCGAACTTGGCCACCAGGCTCGGAGGGAACGCGGTCTCCATGTCACGGGTCAGGTACTCGTCATCCGGTACCAGCGACTTGAGCAACGCTTCCTTGAGGTCGATCTTGCTGTAGGAGATCAGCACCGACAGTTCCGGACGGGTCAGGCCCTTGCCGCTGGAGGCGCGCTCGGTAAGCTGCTCCTCGGTCGGCAGGTACTCGATGGCACGGTCCAGCTTGCCACGGCCTTCCAGGTCGCTCATCAGGCGCTTGTACTCGGCAGCACGCTCGTAAGCCTTGCGCGCGGCCAGGGACAGGGCCTGGGTCTGCTTGTAGTTGTTGCCCAACACCAGGTTGCCGACTTCGTCGGTCATGCTCGCCAGCAGCTGGTTACGCTGCTTGTCGGTCATGTCACCGGCCTGCACCACTTCGTTGAGCAGGATCTTGATGTTCACTTCGTGGTCGGAGCAGTCCACGCCACCGGCGTTGTCGATGAAGTCGGTGTTGGAACCGCCGCCATTGAGGCCGAATTCCACACGGCCCAACTGGGTCATGCCGAGGTTACCGCCCTCGCCCACTACCTTGCAGCGCAGCTCGTTGCCATTGACGCGCAGTGCGTCGTTGGCCTTGTCGCCCACATCGGCATGGCTCTCGGTGCTGGCCTTGACGTAGGTACCGATACCGCCGTTCCACAACAGGTCCACCGGCGCCTTGAGCAAGGCGTTGAGCAGTTCGGTCGGGGTCAGCTTGTCGGCCTGGATGTCGAAGCGCTCTTTCATCTGTGGCGAGATGGCAATGCTTTTCGCGCTGCGCGAGAAGATACCGCCACCTTCGGACATGATGCTGGTGTCGTAGTCGGTCCAGGCCGAACGCGGCAGTTCGAACAAACGCTTGCGCTCGACGAAGCTGGTGGCCGGGTTCGGGTTCGGGTCGATGAAGATATGCAGGTGGTTGAAGGCTGCGACCAGTTGCAGCTTGTCCGACATCAACAAACCGTTACCGAACACGTCACCGGCCATATCGCCGACGCCCACCACGGTGATGCTGTCTTCCTGCACGTTGATGCCGCGCTCACGGAAGTGACGCTGCACACCCACCCACGCGCCTTTGGCGGTGATGCCCATTTTCTTGTGGTCGTAACCGGCCGAACCACCGGAAGCGAACGCATCGCCCAGCCAGAAGCCGTAGTCGATGGCAATGCCGTTGGCGATGTCGGAGAAGGTCGCAGTGCCTTTGTCCGCCGCCACTACCAAGTACGGGTCATCGTCGTCATGACGCACGACGTTGGCCGGCGGCACCAGCGCGCCGTCTTTCAGGTTGTCGGTGATGTCCAACAGGCCGGAGATGAAGATGCGGTAGCAGGCGATGCCTTCAGCCGCGATCTCGTCCCGGCTGCCGCCCAATGGCAGGCGACGCGGCAGGAAGCCGCCCTTGGCGCCCACCGGCACGATCACCGAGTTCTTCACTTGCTGGGCTTTTACCAGGCCGAGCACTTCAGTGCGGAAGTCTTCTTCACGGTCGGACCAGCGCAGGCCGCCACGGGCCACGTTGCCAAAGCGCAGGTGCACGCCTTCGACCCGTGGCGAGTACACGAAGATTTCAAACTTCGGCACGGGCTTGGGCAGCTCTGGGATAGCACGCGGGTCGAACTTGAAGCTGAAGTACGACTTGTTCTGGCCGTTGGCATCGGTCTGGTAGAAGTTGGTACGCAGGGTGGCCTTGATCAGGTCCAGGTAGCGACGCAGGATGCGGTCTTCGTTGAGCACCTGAACGTCGTCCAGGGCGCTGAGGATCGCTTGCTCCAGGCGTTGCTGCTTGTCTTCCAGGTCGTCGGCAGTGAGCTTGCGCGCCAAGTAGAAGCGGGTCTTGAACAACCGGGTCAACTCGCGGGCGATGTCGGTGTGGTTGTTCAGGGTGCTGGCGATGTAACCCAGGTCGAAGCCCAGGCGAATCTGCTTCAGGTAGCGAGCATAGGCACGCAGCAACGCCACGTCGCGCCAAGGCAGGCCGGCAGTGAGGACCAGGCGGTTGAACGCATCGTTCTCGGCATCGCCATGCACGATGTGCACGAACGCATCCTGCAGGGTGTCGTTGAGCTGCTGGATATCCAGGTTCACGCCTTCGGCGGCGATGAACGCAAAGTCATGGATCCAGAACTCACGGCCATTGGCGTGGCGCAGGCGATACGGGAACTCGCCCAGCACACGCAGGCCGAGGTTTTCCAGAATTGGCAGCACGTCGGACAGCGCCAGCGGCGTATCGGCGTGGTAAAGCTTGCAATGCAGCTCACGCTGGCCGGAGACCTGGCCCAGCGGCTGATAGAAGCTCATCACCAGCGGGTTGGCTTCGGTCAGGCTGTTGAGGTGCTGCATGTCGACCACAGCCGAATGCGCGGCGAAACGCTCGCGGTAGCCGGCCGGGAAGCCTTTGGGGAAATCCGCCAGCACGTTGGTGCCCTGGGCTTCGCCGAAGCTTTCCACTACCAGGCTGGCGTAGTCGTCCTGCCAGCTGCGACAGGCCTGCACCACTTCTTTTTCCAGTTGCAGTGGGTCGATGTCCAGGCGGTTCTTGGGGTCAACCCGCAGAATCAGTTGCACACGGGCCAGCACGGACTCGGAGAAGAAGGTCCAGAACTCGCAGTCCGAAGCCTTCAGACGGTCCATCAGCACTTGCTGGATCTTCTGGCGCACTTCGGTGGAATAGATGTCGCGCGGCACGTAGGCCAGGCAGTAGCAGAAACGACCGTAGGGGTCTTTGCGCAGGAACACGCGGATCTTGTTGCGCTCCTGGATCTGCACAATCGACATCACGGTGCTGAACAGCTCGTCGACCGGAGTCTGGAACAGGTCGTCGCGGGGCAGTACTTCAACCACTTGGGCAAGCTCTTTACCCAGGTGCGCCTTGGCCTGGAAGCCCGAACGACGTTCGATTTCCGCGACCTTGCGACGGATATAAGGGATCACCCGCACGCTTTCGCCGTACACCGAGGAAGTGTACAGGCCCATGAAGCGGTGTTCCTTGATGACCTTGCCGTCGGCGCTGATCTCGCGGATAGACACGTAGTCCGGGTAAGCCGGGCGGTGCACGCGGCTTGGGTGTGCGGCCTTGGCGAACGACAGCACGGTCGGCTCACGCAGGTAGGCCACGGCGTAGTCTTCGATGCGCAGGTCTTCGGCGGTGAGGCCGGCGCGCAGCAGCTTGGTCAGACCGAGGAAGGAGCTGGCGTCATATTCGATATGACCGCCGTCCGCCTCGTCACGTACCACGAACTCTTCGTAGCCCAGGAAGGTGAAGTGGTTGCCCACCAGCCATTCGAGGAAGTTCTTGATCTCGGCTTTTTCTTCGCCGTCGATGGTGAACGCACTGGCGTCGATACCGGCCAGCAGGTCCTGGACCTTGGCTTTCATCGGTTCGAAATCGGCCACGGCCACGCGCACTTCGCCCAGCACCTGCTCAAGCTCTTTGCTCAGCACGTTCAGTTCGGCGGCATTGGCGCAGCGGTCGATCTCCAGGTACATCAGCGATTCTTGCAGGATGCCTTCGCCCTGGGTGCCCTTAGGCAGGATTTCCAGCAGCTCGCCCTTGCTGCCACGACGCACGCTGAGCACGGTGGTTTGCAGGGTATGGATGCTGTAGCCACGGCGGTTCAGCTCGGTGCGTACCGAGTCGACCAGAAAGGGCAGGTCATGGTGCAGCACTTCGACCGCGGTGTGGGTCGACTGCCAGCCATGACGTTCGTAATCGGGGTTGTAGACCCGCACTTGCGGTTGGGTGTGATCAAAGCGCTCAAGCAGGCGCCAGGCAGACAGGGTGCAACCGGCCAGGTCGGAAAGGCGACGCTGGGTCAGTTCGTCCAGGGAAATGATGCCGAAAAATTGTTCAGCGAACAGCGCCACTTGTGGCAGTGCCTGTTCACTGAGGTGCTGCGCCAGTGCCGCTTGCAGTTGATGCTGGAAGTCGGCCTTGCTGGCTGCGGTGAAGAACGCCATCTGTGGTACTCCGCTTGGGCTTGTTATTGATGAAAGCGTCGCGTGTTATCCCCTTGCGGGGAGACCGTCAGCTCTGTTCGCTGGTGTGCTGACAAGCACCATAAACGAATCAGGGCGACAGGTGGGTGAAGCTGGACAAGACAGTCAGGTCACATACAACTTCCATACGGCATGCTCTTGGCCAGGTGACGATACGACGGGCAGGTCAGGCGCCTGGCACAGGGCACATCCGTTGCGCAGCTTAACGAGTGTAGGAAGAACGCTGCTTGCGATGCTGCGACATATTCGGTCATCGGTAAGCAGGGTGCCGGTTGCAACTTGGGCAACCCAGGATTTTCGGTAGAAAATCTTGCTACATTGAACCCCATCAGTACCAGAAATGACCGATCTGGCCCGTCAGGTCATGCCTAACTTCCGACACAGGATGAAGCACAAGATTCGCCTTAGTGGCACAATTGCCCTCCCCTACACAGGATTGCCCCATGCTGCATCTGAAAACCGACGCCCTGATGGCCACCCCATGTGACGACGAAGAAGACAACATGGCTATGCTTTGCTGTCACGGCAAGAACGGCGAAATGTTCATGCTCACCCGTTATCCGGATGAAGATGAAGTGGAGCTGACCTGGGACTACGAACCCTCGACTCTCGACGGGCTGAAAGTGACGTTGGGCGACACCACCTTATTGATCGAACTGGCGGCTGGCGATGCCGATGCCCTGGGTGGTAAGGACCAGCTGGAGATCACCCACAGCACCGCTGCGGCAGACATGGCCGAAGTGCAGGAAACGCTGCAGAACATCCTCACAGGCACCGGCACGTTCATTCGGACTTGAAACCGGTCACTTGAAACTTCGGCACGACGCCAAATCTGTGGCGAGGGAGCTTGCTCCCGTGACGGCCTGACAGCCGACGCTGATCTGGCTGAGGCACGGCGATCCAAATGTGGGAGCTGGCTTGCCTGCGAAGGTATCGACTCGGTGTGCCTGAATCACCGAGTTGACTGGATCGCAGGCAAGCCAGCTTCCACAGTGACCGTGCTCTACCTACCCAGCTGTTATGCCTCTCACACCGCAATCCTGTAAGTTTCGCCAAAAATACCCATCAAGCCGTTAGTCGCCGCACCCCACGATGCATTAAAGTAAACGCCCCAGGCCCGGTGTTCTGTCACAACACCCAGGCTCATCTTTTCCAGGAACCGTCATCGATGGAACATCGTGAAGCGCTGCTTGCGCTGCGAACCTTTCTTTCTACGCAGATTCTCGGCCAGGAAAAACTCATTGATCGCCTGCTGATCGCCCTGCTCGCTGACGGCCATATGCTGGTCGAAGGCGCACCGGGGCTGGCCAAGACCAAGGCGATCAAGGAGTTGGCCGAAGGGATCGAAGCGCAGTTCCATCGTATCCAGTTCACCCCCGACCTGTTGCCCGCCGATATCACCGGCACCGAGATCTATCGCCCGGAAACCGGCAGCTTTGTGTTCCAACAGGGGCCAATCTTCCATAACCTGGTGCTGGCAGACGAAATCAATCGTGCCCCGGCCAAGGTGCAGTCGGCCTTGCTCGAGGCCATGGCCGAGCGCCAGGTCAGCGTGGGCCGCAGCACTTACGAGCTGTCGCCGCTGTTTTTAGTGATGGCCACGCAAAACCCCATCGAGCAGGAAGGCACCTACCCGCTGCCCGAAGCCCAGCTCGACCGGTTCCTGATGCACGTCAAGATCGGCTTCCCGGATGCCGCCGTCGAGCGCCGTATCCTGCAACAAGCCCGTGGCGAAGCGCTCAATGGCGAAACCAAGCCCGAGCGCCGGGTCAGCCAGCAGGCCATCTTTGCCGCGCGCAAGGAAATCCTCGGCTTGTACATGGCCGATGCCGTGGAGGAATACCTGGTGCAACTGGTGATGGCCACGCGCACCCCTGCCAAGTTCGACCCGGAAATGGCCGAGTGGATCGCCTATGGCGCCAGCCCCCGTGGTTCCATCGCCCTGGACCGCTGCGCCCGCGCCCATGCCTGGCTGGCCGGGCGTGATTTTGTGAGCCCGGAAGATATCCAGGCGGTGCTGTTCGACGTGCTGCGCCACCGCATCATCCTGTCGTTCGAGGCCGAAGCCGCCGGGGTCGACCAGGACCGCGTGGTGCAACGTATTCTCGACGTCGTTGCCGTCGCTTGAAGTCGATGAACGCAAGCGATGGCATCCGCGTAACCCTCAGTGAATTGATTGAGATGCGCCACCGCGTGCGTGAGGTGCAGTTGTTCTCCACGCCTGGTCAACGTAGCCCGCTGGTGGGCCTGCACCACTCCAAGCTGCGCGGGCGTGGCGTCGATTTCGACCAGGTGCGCGTGTACCAGGCCGGCGACGACGTGCGCACCATTGACTGGCGCGTGACGGCGCGTACCCAGGAGCCGCACACCAAGCTGTTCCATGAAGAGCGCGAGCGACCGATTTTCATCATGGTCGAGCAAAGTTGCCGGCTGTTTTTCGGCTCGGGGCAAATGTTCAAGTCGGTGCTTGCCGCCCAGGCTGCCAGCCTGATCGGGTGGGCCGCCCTGGGCCATAACGACCGGGTGGGCGGGCTGGTGTTCGGCGACAGCGAGCACTACGAGATCAAGCCACGGCGCAGCAAGCAGAGCCTGTTGCAACTGCTTAACCGGCTGGTGCGGGTCAACCAGAGCCTGAACACCGAGCGTCAGCCGGAAGCCGACGCCCTGGGCATGGCCTTGCGCCGTGGCCGCGAGGTGCTGCGCCCGGGCAGCCTGGTGGTGGTGATCTGCGATGAGCGCGCCCTCACCGAAGGCGCCGAGCAACAGCTGAGCCTGCTGGCGCGCCATTGCGACCTGCTGTTATTACCGATCTCCGACCCGCTGGACCACGCCCTGCCCGCCGCCGGGCTGCTGCGTTTCGCGCAACGAGGCGCGCAACTGGAACTGGACACCCTGAATATTGACCTGCGCCAGGCCTACAAGGCCCAGGCCGAAGCACGTATCGCCCGCTGGGAACGGCTCGCGCAGAAACTGCGGCTGTTATTGATGCCCTTGAGCACCCAGAGTGAAATGGTCGAGCAACTGCGCGAATACCTCAACCCGCAACGCCCGGTTAAAAAACCATGAGCAGCCTGGACCAACTGCAACCACTGATCGCACCGCCTGCCATTGGCTTCTGGCCACCGGCGCCGGGCTGGTGGCTGTTGCTGCTGGTGATCCCCCTGCTCGGTTGGGGCCTGTGGTGGCTGCGCCGTTTCCTCCCGGCCCGCCGCCCCGTGGCCCGTGCCGAACAACCTTTGGACCCGTTACGTATCGCCGCCCTGGCCGAGCTGGCTTTGATGCCCAAGCCCTACGACGGCGCGCCGGCTGGCGCCTGGTTGCAGCAACTCAACGGCCTGCTCAAGCGCCTGTGCCGCAACGACTACCCTTATAGCCAGAGCCACACCCTCAACGGGCGCAAATGGCTCGCCTTTTTGGACAACCGCTGCCCCGCCGCCGGCCTGACGCGCTGGATGGTGTTAGTGGAAGGCGCCTACAAACCCGAATGCAAGCTCGACGACAAAGCCATCGCCGGCCTCACCCAAGCCGTCGACACCTGGATTCGCAAACATGTTTGAGTTCGCCTGGCCGTGGATCTTCGCCCTGTTGCCACTGCCCTGGGTCATGCGCCTGGTGCTGCCCGTGGCCGACAGCGGCGAACCGGCGCTCAAAGTCAGCTACCTCAGCGACCTTGAAGGCCTGGCCCGCCGCCGTGCCCGCGTCAACCTGCCCGGCTGGCGCCAGCAAGCCCCATTCGTGGTGCTGTGGTTGCTGCTGTTGACCGCCGCCGCCCGCCCGCAATGGCTGGGCGAACCCTTGCCGATTGCTGCCAGCGGTCGGGATTTGCTGGTGGCGGTGGACGTCTCAGGCTCCATGGATTTTCCCGATATGCACTGGCAGGACGAGGACGTCAGCCGCCTGGCCCTGGTCAAGCACCTGCTGGGAGACTTTCTAGAGGAGCGTGAAGGTGACCGCGTGGGCCTGATCCTGTTCGGCAGCCAAGCCTACCTGCAAGCGCCCCTGACCTTTGACCGGCGCACCGTGCGCACCTGGCTGGATGAAGCGCGCATCGGCATTGCCGGCAAGAACACCGCCATCGGCGACGCCATCGGCCTGGCCATAAAACGCCTGCGCCAGCGCCCGGCGCAAAGCCGCGTGCTGATCCTGGTCACCGACGGCGCCAACAACGCCGGGCAGATCGACCCGTTGACCGCTGCGCGCCTGGCGGCCGAGGAAGGTGTGAAAATCTACCCGATCGGCATCGGTGCCGACCCCGAGCAAACCGGCTCCCTGGGCATCCTTGGCGTCAACCCGAGCCTGGACCTCGACGAACCGGCGCTCAAGGCACTGGCCGAGGCCACCGGCGGCCAGTATTTCCGCGCCCGTGACGGCGAGGAACTGCTGAAGATCAAGGACACCCTCGACACCCTTGAGCCGGTGGAGCAACAACCCACCCAGGCCCGACCGGCCCAGGCGCTGTACAGCGGCCCATTGGCCCTGGCGTTGGTTCTGAGCCTGTTGTTGGTGGTCCAGGAACGCTGGCCGAACAACGCCTTGCAGCGCGCCTTCAATCGACTATCGAGCAGGGGCATTTTTTTGCAGCAACACCCTGAATGGCGCCAGCGTCTGCAGCGCCTGCGTTTGCGGAGGCGTCGATGATCGCCCTGTGGCCGCACTGGTTGCGCCCCTGGTGGCTGTTGTTGCTGCCCCTGCTTGGCTGGTTGCTGTGGCAGCTATGGCATCGGCAAAAACGCGCCGGCCGTTGGCAGATGATCCTGCCGCCGGCGTTCCATGCCGAGTTGCTCAGTGGTGGCAATGGCCGCGAGAGTAAGTCGCCGTGGGTGGTGCTCGGCATCGCCTGGCTGTTGGCCGTGCTGGCGTTGCTGGGCCCCAGTTGGCAACGGGTTGAACAGGCCAGCCAGAAACCCTCTGACCCCTTGGTGGTGCTGCTGGAACTGACCCCGCAAATGCTCGCCACCGACAGCCCGCCCAACCGCCTGGAGCAGGCGCGGCGCAAGCTGTATGACTTGCTGCAAGCGCGCACCGATGCGCAAACAGCCATCATCGTGTACGCCGGCAGCGCCCACACCTTGGTACCGCTGTCCGATGACCTGGCCACCAGCCGCAACCTGTTGGAAGCCCTGCGCCCCTCGATCATGCCCGAGCCCGGCCATCGTGCCGATCTGGCCGTGGAAAAAGCCCTGGGCCTGCTCAAGCAAGGCGGTCTCGGCCAAGGGCGCCTGCTGCTGATCGGTTCCTCACTGTCCAAACAAGAGCGCCAAGGCATCCGCCTGCAACTGCAAAGTGCCCAGGCGCCGACGTTGTCGATCCTCGGCATCGGCAGTCGCGAAGGCACGCCGGTGACTCAGGAAAGCGGCGAATTCCTCAAGGACGACCAGGGCGCGATCCTGGTGCCGCGTCTCGACAGCCCGACCCTCAAGGCGTTCGCCAGCGAAATGGGCGGCCGCTACCGTGCGGCGCGCCTGGATGACAAAGATCTGCGCCAGCTCGGCATGCTCGACAGCGCCCAGGCCCTGCGCGACGACGGCCAACGGCTGCGCCTGGACACGTGGGCCGACCAGGGTTACTGGCTGCTCT
This sequence comes from Pseudomonas salmasensis, assembly GCF_014268375.2. Taxonomy (NCBI): domain Bacteria; kingdom Pseudomonadati; phylum Pseudomonadota; class Gammaproteobacteria; order Pseudomonadales; family Pseudomonadaceae; genus Pseudomonas; species Pseudomonas salmasensis. The sequence continues at coordinate 252,006 of NZ_CP077083.1, read as the reverse complement.
TGCCGTTGTTGCTGCTGGCCGCGTGCGCCGGGCGTCGCGGCTGGCTGTTCTGTCTGCCCTTGCTGCTGATGGGCGCGCCGCAACCCAGCTACGCCTTCGGGCTGCAGGACCTGTGGCTGCGCCCCGACCAACAAGGCCAGTACCTGCTCAAGCACAAACGCCCGGCCGAAGCCGCCGAACACTTCCAGGACCCGCAATGGCAAGGCGTGGCGCTGTACGAAGCCGGCAATTACGCCGAGGCCATCAAGCGGTTTGCCCAAGGCAGCGATGCCTATTCCCACTACAACCGTGGCAATGCCCTGGCCAAGGCCGGTGAGTTTGAAGCGGCCATTGATGCGTATGAACAAGCCCTGGAAGCCCAGCCCGATTTGCAACCGGCACTGAAAAACAAAGCCCTGGTTGAAACCCTGATGCAGCAGCAAACGCAGCCCGAGCCAGACCCGCCGGCAAAAAACGAAGATGACGAAACCGCCCAACCCGGCCAAACTGCGCAACCGGGTGCCAGCGCACAAACGGCACTGGGTGGCGAGCAGTCGTCCCACGGCCAGGGCGAAGCCGGCACCGGTGAGACTCAGACAGCCGCCACGCCACAGCCTGGCGGTAATGAAGTGCCAGGCAGCGAACTGGGCGACGAGCAAACCACCACGCCGCCTTTGCGCCCTGCCGATACGCGTCTTGAAGGCGAGCGCCGCCAGGCCTTGGAGCAATGGTTGCAGGAGATCCCGGACAACCCCGGCGAGCTGTTGCGACGCAAATTCTGGTACGAACAGCAACAACATCAGGACACCACTCGATGAGCCGCCGCACCACCCTTTTGCTCCTGCTCGCGCTGTCGGCAGGCCACGCCCAGGCGGCGGACCTGGTCGCCAGCGTAGACCGCAGCCGCCTCAACTCCGGGGAAACGGTGGAACTGACGGTGCAATCGAGTGATGTGACCCAGTTCGGCAAACCGGACCTGTCGCCCCTGGACGCGCAGTTCGAAGTCAGCGGCACCCGCCAGATCAACCAACTCACCACGCTGGACGGCGACAACCACGCCACCACCCGCTGGATCATCACCCTGCTGCCCAAGGTGAACGGCAACGTGGTCATCCCGCCACTGCAAGTGGGCGCACTCAAGACCCAGCCGATCGCCCTGCAAGTGGTGGAAAGCGCCAGCCAGAACACCAGCGCCGAACTGGCCCCGGTGTTCATCGAAGCCAACCTCGACCAGACCAGCGTGTACGTGCAGGCCCAGGCCCTGTTGACCGTGCGCGTGTACCACTCGGTGTCGCTGTATGACGACAGCAGCCTCACGCCCTTGCAGATACCGGATGCACGTGTCGAACAACTGGGCGAATCACGCACCTATGAAAAGGTCATCAACAGCATCCGCCATGGCGTGATCGAAACCCGCTACGCCCTCTACCCGCAACACAGTGGCTCGGTAGTGATTCCGGCGCAGACCTTCAGCGCCACTCTGGTGGAATCGCGCCCGCCCCAGGAAAACACCCTGCAGGGCACCAAGCCGGGCAAGATGATTCACGTCAGCTCCGCACCCCTGCCCTTGACGGTCAAACCCAAACCGGACGCCTACCCCGCCGACGCCCCCTGGCTGCCCGCGCGCAGCCTGACCCTGAGCGAAGGCTGGAACCCCACGCCGGACCACGTGCAAGTCGGCGACTCCCTGACCCGCAGCCTGACCGTGGAGGCCGAAGGCCTGTCCAGCGCACAATTGCCGGCGCTGCCCGGCACCGAGGTCAACGGCCTGCGCCGCTACCCCGACCAACCGGTGATGGCTAACCGCACCAGCGACCGCGGCCTGACCGGCAGCCGTGAAGACCGCGAAGCCCTGGTGCCGACCCGCGCTGGCGAGCTGGAACTGCCCACCGTGGAAGTGGTGTGGTGGAACACCCACGAAGATCATCTGGAACGCACCAGCCTGCCGGCGCGCACCGTGCAAGTGGCGGTGAACCCCAGCCTGGTGGTAGACACCCCCGCAACACCGACCATCATCACCGCCCCCGACGATGACCGCCTGTGGCTCTGGCAACTGAGCACACTGTTACTGGCCTGCACCACCCTGCTGGGCTTTGGCCTGTGGTGGCGCGCACGCCGACAACCGGCGGTACAACGCGCCGCCCAAACCGGCCCCAGCCCACGCACGCTGCTCGACGACCTCAAGCGCGCCACCCAGGCCAACGACCCTCAAGCTACCCGCCAGGCCCTCGACGCGTGGGCAAGGCAACAGCCGGAAACCCTGGCCGACATGGCCGCACGGTTTGTGCCGCTGTCGGATGCCCTGGACGGGTTGAATGGCGCGCTGTACAGCGAAAGCGGCCAATACTGGTTGGGTGATGATCTATGGCGTGCGATCAAGGCCATCCCCGTGGCCGAACGCGAGCAAGACCCAGCGACCGACACCACCAGCTTGCCGCCGCTCTACCCCAAGTAACCCAGCCTCGACCAACACCACAAAACCCTGTGGGAGCGGGCTTGCCCGCGATGGCGGTGTAACAGTCGGCCGACGTGCTGGCTGATACTCCGCCATAGCAGCATAGGTCTCTACACAACTCTGTAGCGCTCAACGGTAACCACGATGCGAAGCGAGCCGCTCTTGATCTGCTTTTGATCTTAGGCGCCCCGTTAAACCACGCTGGCCGGAATTCGACAATGATTTGGGGGGTAAACCGGCAGGGATGCCGGTTTAGCCGCCCCGCGCCATGGATGGCGCGTGGCGGCGGCCCCCCAAATCACTGGCGGATTACGGGCACACCGAGCCTAGGCGAGGTGCCGAGTGGTGGGGCAAGAGCGTTTTGCTTACTTTTGCGCTTTTCAAAAGTGAGCCGCTGTCAGAGCGGAACCCTAGGTGGCCGTTACCGCAGGAATGGATATGTACTCGGTATTACGGTGTCGACTGTGAGGCCGTCTTCGCGAGAAAGCCCGCTTCCACAGTAAGATGATGGGGTGCCAGGTAGATAGGCGTCGGCTGTCAGGCCGTCATCGCAGGCAAGCCAGCTCCCACAGTTGATCCGCATCGCCTGCACGGACGCCCGCCTGCACTTAGTGATTACGACGCGGCACCTTCCATTCACGATGGGGGAATTTGTACAGATAGTTCAGGTTATCCATATCGAACCGGCCGTCCTCCTTACCGGGGCCACCGAAGAAGCTGATGCCGATATCCAGCTTGCGCAGCAATTTTGGCCGTGTGAGTAACTCCTTGGCCGCGTGGTGTGCCTCTGGCGAAAATGTCCTGTCGGTGGCTACCAGGCCGGCGGCTTCTTTCAACTCATTGAAGTTCACATAGCTGTCTGTCGCCCCTGCGGCGAACTCACGGAAGTGGTCGCGGATCAACCCTATTAGTTGCCGGTCAGTCACGCTTGCGTACGGGCGCGGGTCTGGGGCGCTGGCCTGGGTTTCCGTGCTTCGTGCCTGACGATGGCTAGCTTGGGCTGAGCGGCTGTCAGCATCAGCATCAGCATCCAGTTGCTCTGGTAGAACGGTGAAAGCGCTAGTGGAAGGTGGGTTTACTGAAAAAGACATGGTGGGCCTCTGATTCATTCAGGGGTTGATTGAGAAATCCACGTTGTGCGTGGTCACTACTCACCCTGTGGTTCCACTTCGTTCGTCACCGCCCGTTCGACATGCATTGTTAAAGGCCAGCAATCCATACCCCTTTAATTTGCGGGACGTTTCCTAGACAATCCTTTGGCCTTGCGCCTGCTCAACCCACTGGCTAGCCTTCGCTTCGTCGCTGCCTATCAGCGATCGGGTGTGAGATGCCGTTATTAGCAGGCGCAATGCGCTACAACCGTCAATGGCGGCTGTGTGCGGGCAGACTTCGGTCTGGCCGGGTCCTGTTTTCCGGTATCTCACCCCGCACATAGCTGCCACCTTTTGACGTGTGAGATCGGCAAAAGAATGGCTCCCAAACCAAGCAGGAGCTTTATCCATGAACAAACTCATACCCGACCCACCCTTCCCCATTTTCGTCGCCCACGAAGACCTGAGTTTCGAAGACGCCATCGCCAGCATCTCTTCGCTACTACGCTGCGCCGCCACTACCGCTACCGAAACCGCCGAGGGCCTCAAAGGCACCCAGCGCGACATGGCCTGTTCCACTGCTCACCTGATCGACATGGGCCGCACCCTCGCCGACCGAGCGCTGGATTGCCTGCAACCCAACCCCACTAACACCCCATAGCCCCTGTGTAGGAGCGAGCTTGCTCGCGAAAAACTCACAGGCGCCGCGTTTACCCAGGAAGCCCGCGTTATCGTTGACGTTTTTCGCGAGCAAGCTCGCTCCTACCAAAAACCATCAGGGCTAGCCCGTCCACAGTTGACCAGCATCGCCCGCTCGACATGCATTGTTAAAGGCCAGCAATCCATATCCCTTTAATTTGCAGGACGTTTCCTAGACAATCCTTTGGCCTTGCGCCTGCTCATTTCGCTGGCTAGCCTTCGCTTCGTCGCTGCATATCAGCGATCGGGTGTGGAAACCTGGGAATGAGTAGGCGTCATGATCGTATGCAAACGCTCAATGGCGGCTGTGCGCGGGCAGACTTCGGTCTGACTGGGTCCTACTCCCCGGTTTCCACCCCGCGTATGGCTGCCACCTAATTTGTCGTGTGGAAACGGCATAGGACGGCGCCCCAACTGAGTAGGAGCTATACCCATGAGCAAAATCGTCCCCGCCCCCCCCTTTCCCATTTTCGTCGCCCACGAAGACCTGAGTTTCGAAGACGCCATCGCCAGCATCTCCTCGCTACTGCGTTGCGCCGCCACCACCGCCACCGAAACCGCCGAAGGCCTCAAAGGCACCCAGCGAGACATGGCCTGTTCCACCGCTCACCTGATCGACATGGCCCGCACCCTCGCCGACCGTGCGCTGGATTGCCTGCAACCCAACCCCACTAACACCCCATAACCCCTGTGTAGGAGCGAGCTTGCTCGCGAAAAACTCACAGGCGCCGCGTTTATCCAGAAAGCCCGCGTTATCGTTGACGTTTTTCGCGAGCAAGCTCGCTCCTACAAATAACCATCGCGTCGGCCATGAGTCCGCGTGCACTTTTACAGGTAAACTCCCCTCCTTTTCATCTTCTCCACGGAGTTCGCCTTGCGTCTGTTTCATACCTCCGACTGGCACTTGGGCCAAAACCTCCACGGCCAGGAACGCGACTTCGAACACGCCTGTTTCCTTGAATGGCTGCTGGGCCAACTCAAGGCACAGCGCCCGGATGTGCTGTTGATCGCCGGCGATATCTTCGACACGGTCAACCCGCCGCTCAAGGCCCAGGAGCGCTTGTATGACTTCATCATCAGCGCCCACGAACAACAGCCGACACTGACCATTGTGATGATCGCCGGCAACCATGACTCCGGCTCGCGCATCGAACTGCCTGCACCCCTGATGCGGCGTCTGCGCACCCATGCCCTGGGCCGGGTGCTGTGGCTGGACGATGGCCAACTGGATGCCGACCGCCTGCTGATCCCGCTGCCCAATGCCAAAGGCAAGATCGCCGCCTGGTGCCTGGCGCTGCCCTTCCTGCGGCCGGCGGAAGTCACCGGTGCCCAGTTGGGCGATGATTACCTGCGCGGTATCGGCCAAGTGCATGAATGGCTGATCGCGGCCGCCAATGCCAAGCGCAACAAAGGCCAGGCGTTGATAGCCATCAGCCATGCGCACATGGCCGGTGGGTCGGTATCCGAAGACTCCGAACGCAGCTTGATCATCGGCAATGCCGAGGCGCTGCCTGCCACACTGTTCGACCGAAGCGTGGCGTATGTTGCCCTCGGCCATCTGCACAAGCCGCAAAAGGTCAATGGCGAGGAGCGCATTCGCTACAGCGGCTCGCCAATCCCCTTATCGTTCTCCGAAATCGGCTACAAGCACCAGATTCTCGACGTGACGTTCCAGGGCGAAAGGCTGGTGGGCTGCGAACCGATCCTGATTCCCCGCTCCGTCAATCTGCAGCGCCTGGAAGCCGCGCCCCTGGCCGATATCCTCAAGCAACTCGGTGAGTTGCCCGACATCGACCTGCTCGCTGAAACCCAGCGCCACCCTTGGCTGGAAGTGCGCGTGCGCCTCGACGAGCCGCAACCAGACCTGCGCCAACAGATCGAAACCGCGTTGCAAGGCAAGGCCGTGCGCCTGGTGCGTATCGCCGCCGAATACGCCGGCACGCGCGGCAGCGCAGAGGCAGACGATGCGCAACTGATCGAACTCGACCAGCTCACGCCCCAGGAGTTGTTCAGCCGCGCCTGGCAGGACAGCTACGGCAGTGAAGTGGATGAACAGACCTTGAAGGACTTCGCCGTGCTGCTCCAGGAAGTGCAACAGGAGGGCGAACAGCCATGAAGATCCTCGCCATCCGCTTGAAAAACCTCGCCTCCCTGGCGGGCCCGTTCGAAATCGACTTTACCGCCGAGCCCCTGGCCAGTGCGGGCCTGTTCGCCATCACCGGGCCGACTGGCGCGGGTAAAAGCACCCTGCTCGATGCGTTGTGCCTGGCGCTGTTTGGCGCGGTGCCGCGCCTGGGTGATACCGGCCAGGCCAAAATGCCGGATGCCGACACGGATATTTCCATCGGCGACCCGCGCACCCTGATTCGCCGCGGCACCGGTGGTGGCTATGCCGAGGTGGATTTTGTCGGTGTCAGTGGCCGTCGCTACCGCGCCCGCTGGGAAGCCAACCGCGCCCGCGACAAAGCCAGCGGCAAGTTGCAGAACAGCCGGCAAAGCCTGATCGACCTGGACAGCGACCAACTGCTGGCCAGCCAGAAAACCGAATACAAGACCCAGCTGGAATTGGCCCTGGGCCTGAACTTCGAACAGTTCACCCGTGCGGTGCTGCTGGCGCAAAGCGAGTTCAGCGCCTTCCTCAAGGCCAATGACAATGAGCGCAGCGAGCTGCTGGAAAAGCTCACCGACACCGCGCTCTACACCCAGCTGGGCCGCCGCGCGTTCGACAAGGCCAAAGAGGCCAAGGACGCCCACAAACAGCTACAGGACCAAGCCACCGGCGTGGTGCCCCTGGCCCCCGAAGCCCGCGCCGAGCTGGACCAACAGCTGGCCGAAGCTCAGCAACAGCTCAAGACCCAACAAGCCCAGCTCAAGCAGTTGGAGTTGCAACACACCTGGCTCAAGGAGCTGCGTGAATGGCAGGAGCGCCATCAGCATGCCGTGGAGCAACTGCAACGTGACGAAGCAACTTGGGCGAGCCAAGGCCAGCAACGCCAGGACCTGAGCCTGCTGGAGCAGTTGGCACCGCAACGCCATCACTTCCTGCGCCAGGCAGAACTCGCCACCTTGCTGACCCCCTTGGCGGCGCAGATTGCCCAGCACCTCGAGCAACAAACCGCCCTGCACACCCGCCAGGAACAGGCGCAACACCAGCAAGTGGCCGCCCAGGCAGCACTGGCCGAGGCCCTGAAAAACCAGGCCGACGCCGCCCCCCTGCTGCGCCAGGCCATCGAGGAGCAAAACACCCTCGCCCATGTGACCCGGGAACTGGCCAAGCGTAATGAGGAAAAACACCAGCACGAAAGCGCCTGCACCGAAGGCCAGGCCCTGCTCGACGGCTTGCAACACACACAGGCCCAAGGCAGCGAGCGCCTGCAACGCCTGGCCACCGAGCTTGAGCACAGCGCCGCCCTCGCGCCGCTGAGCGATGCCTGGAACGCCTACCGTGACCGTCTGCAACAGCTGGTGTTGATCGGCAATCGCCTCAACCAAGGCCAGGCCGAGCTGGGGCAGCTCGAACAGCGCGCCAGCGCCGCTGCCGAACAGTTCACCCAACAGCGCGAAGCCCTGGACCTGCTCTACCATGAGGCCGGCGCCGAACCGCATGCGGTGGCCGAACAAATCCAATTGCTCGCCAGCCTGCTGCAAGACAATCGCAAGCAACAGCGCGCCTTCGAAGACCTGGCCCGCTTGTGGGACAGCCAGCAACAGCTGGATCAACAGGCCGCTGCGCTCACGCAAAGGCTCGCCGAGGCCGCGCAAAAACGCGAACAACTGAACCAGACCGGCCTGCAGACCAAGGCCGAACTCACCGTTGCCGAACAAACCCTGGCGGTGACCAAGCAACTGCTTGAGCGCCAACGCCTGGCCCGCAGTGCCAGCGTCGAGGAATTACGCGAGCAGTTGCAGGATGACCAACCCTGCCCGGTGTGCGGCAGCCACGAGCACCCCTATCACCAGCCCGAGGCCCTGCTGCAAAGCCTGGGCCGCCATGATGAAAGTGAAGAGGCCGCGGCGCAGAAAGCCGTCGACAGCCTCAAGGAAAAACTCACCGAACTGCGCGGTGAAGTGGGCGGCCTTATCGCTCAGCAAAAAGAGTTCCTGCAACAGCAGGAACAGTTGGCCACGCAGCAGCAGGGTTTGGCACCCAGCCTGCAAGCCCACCCACTGTCTGCCTCGCTGTTCAATCAGGACGCCGCCAAGCGCAGCCCTTGGCTGGCCCAGCAACTGGCCCAATTGACCCAAAGCATCAGCCAGGACGAACAACGCCAGGGCGCCCTGCTCAACCTGCAACAGAACGCCGGGCGCTTGCAGCAACAATTGCAAGCGGCCCAGGACGCCAGCCAGCAAGCCCGGCAATTGCTGGTGGACCAGCAAAGGCAACTGGCCGGCGACCGCGAACGCCTGGAGGCGGAACTCAGCGCCTTCGCCAGCCTGTTGCCCGCCCAGACGCTGGAGGGTTTGCGCAGCGCGCCTGCGGCAACCTTCATGCAGCTCGACCAACAGGTCAGCCAGCGCCTTGAGCAATTGGGCCATCAACGCGATGAGCAGGCCGAGCAGCAGGAGCGCCAACAGGCCATCGAGAAACAACACACCCACCAACAGCATCGTCAGCAGCAACTCGACGCCTTGAGTCTGCAAGTCGCCGAGCTGGCCGACCAGCAACACGCCGTCCAGGAAAAACTCCGCGCCTTGCTAGGGGACCACCCCAGCGCCGAACACTGGCAACAGCAACTGGAGCAAGCCGTCACTCAGTCCCGCCAAAGCGAGACCGACGCCAACCAGGAACTGCACGCCGTGCACACGGCCCTGGTACAGCTGGCCGCCGACCTCAACGCCCAGCAGCAACGCCAGCAGGCATTGGAGGCGGAACAGCAAGCCCTCGCGACACGCATCAGCGAATGGCGCGCCCTGCACCCCGAACTGGATGATCAGGGCCTGGCACGCCTGTTGGCCTTCGATGAGGCCCAGGTCACGCAGTTGCGTCAGCACCTGCACAGCAGCGAAAAGGCCGTGGAGCAAGCCAAGGTTCTGCTGCACGAGCGCGAACAGCGCCTGGCCGAACACCAGGCCCTGCACAACGGCAACCTGGAGGCCGAGCAACTGGACGCCACCCTGGCCACGCTTAACCAGCAACTGCTCGAGGGTGAGAAACACTGCGCCGAACTGCGCGCACGCCAGTCCGAAGACCAGCGTCGCCAGAATGCCAACCAGGCCCTGGCCGAACAGATCGCCAAAGCTTACGAGCAGTGGCAGCGCTGGGCACGCCTGAATGCGCTGATCGGCTCGGCCACCGGCGATACCTTCCGCAAGATCGCCCAGGCCTACAACCTCGACTTGCTGGTGCACCACGCCAACGTGCAACTGCGCCAACTGGTGCGCCGCTACCGGCTTAAACGCGGCGGCAGCATGCTCGGGCTGTTGGTCATGGACACCGAGATGGGCGATGAACTGCGCTCGGTGCACTCGCTGTCCGGTGGCGAAACCTTCCTGGTGTCGTTGGCACTGGCGTTGGGGCTGGCCTCGATGGCGTCGAGCACCTTGAAGATCGAGTCGCTGTTTATCGACGAAGGCTTTGGCAGTCTCGACCCCGAATCGCTGCAATTGGCGATGGACGCCCTGGACGGCTTGCAAGCCCAGGGCCGCAAAGTGGCGGTGATCTCCCATGTACAGGAAATGCATGAACGCATCCCGGTGCAGATTCAGGTCCAGCGCCAGGGCAATGGCCTGAGCACGTTGGAGGTCAAGTGAGCGAAGCGCTGCTGTATTCGTTCCGGCGCTGCCCCTATGCAATGCGCGCGCGGCTGGCGCTGCGCTACTCCGGCATGGCGGTGCGCATTATCGAAGTCAGCCTGAAAGCCAAGCCGGCCGAGATGCTCAAGCTGTCGCCCAAGGGCACGGTGCCGGTGTTGAGCGTCGAAGGTCGAGTGATCGAGGAAAGCCTGGAGATCATGCAGTGGGCGCTGGCGCAGCACGATCCCGATGATTGGCTGCTGCAAGGTGACCCTGGGGTGCTAGCGTTGATTGCCGAGAATGATCAGGTGTTCAAGCACCATTTGAATCGATACAAGTACGCCGAACGCTACCCGGAGCAATCGATGGAGCATTATCGGGCCGAGGGTGAAGTGTTCTTACAGAAACTGGAAACGTTGCTGGCAGACCGTGAGTATCTGCTCGCCGATCACCTGAGCCTGGCAGATGCGGCGCTGATGCCGTTTGTGCGCCAGTTTGCCCATGTGGATCGGGAGTGGTTTGCAGGCACGCCGTATCGGCGTTTGCAGGGCTGGCTGCAACGGTTTCTGGATTCACCGTTGTTTACGGCGGTGATGGCAAAATCCTGAGGCCAAGTTATAGCATCCAACGGTAACCACGATGCGAAGCGAGCCGCTCTTGCTCTTGATCTGCTTTTGATCTTAGGCGCCCCGTCAAACCACGCTGGCCGGAATTCGACAGGGATTTGGGGGGTAAACCGGCAGGGATGCCGGTTTAGCCGCCCCGCGCCATGGATGGCGCGTGGCGGCGGCCCCCCAAATCACTGGCGGATTACGGGCACACCGAGCCTAGGCGAGGTGCCGAGTGGTGGGGCAAGAGCGTTTTGCTTACTTTTGCGCTTTTCAAAAGTGAGCCGCCGTCAGGGCGGAACCCTAAGTAGCCGTTACCGCAGCAATGGACATGTACTCGATATAACAGTGTCGCCCGCCAGGCCGCCTTCGCGAGCAAGCCCGCTCACACAGTTGGATCGTTGGGGCGCCAGGTAGATATGGGGCGGCTGTGAGGGCGTCATCGCAGGCAAGCCAGCTCCCACAGTTGGATCGTGGGGTTTCAGGTAGATAGGTGTCGGCTGGCAGGCCATCATCGCAGGCAAGCCAGCTCCCACAGTTGGATCGTGGGGTTTCAGGTAGATAGGTGTCGGCTGGCAGGCCATCATCGCAGGCAAGCCAGCTCCCACAGTTGACCTTGGCTCAATGGCGGCTCAGTGCTGGCTCTTGTGATCCAGCGCGGCGTAGAAATTGGCGCTCTGCTGCAGGTATTTCTGGGTATAGGCCGTGACATTGGATTTTTTGCCGGTGACTTCCACGCTGGCAGCGGCAGGCAGTGCCACGGTAGCGGAAACAGCAGAAGCAGCGATGATCGAGAAGAGATTGAAATTCATGGCGGTAACCCTTGTGTGCGTTTGGTTGGGTGGCCTGGGAAGGCCTTGGAACCCAACTTACGCCCGAGGGTTGAACCTTAGAAATGCTTTGAAACAGTAGCCGTTATCACTGCGATTAATACAAAGGCTCAGGCCCCGCATTGCGGGGCCTGTGGCTTATTGACGCACCAGGAACTTGAGGTCGCTGGGGGCATCGATCGGCAATTTCTGCACGGTTTTACCCAGCAGGCCAGTCTTGGGGTCGCGTTCAACCACCACGATTTCATTGCTTTTCTGGTTGGCGATCAGCAGGAACTTACCGCTCGGGTCGAGGCTGAACTCGCGCGGATGGTCGCCTTCGACAGAGCGGCGCTGGACTTCCTTGAGGTGCGCGGTGGCCGGGTCAATGCTGAACACCAGCATCTGATTGGCCGTGCCACGGTTGCTCACGTACAGGAATTTGCCGTCGTTTGACGCATGCAACGCCGCACCGGCCCTGTCGGACACCGGTTGGCCTGCGGCATAGTCCACCAACTGGGTTTGCTTAAGCTTGCCGTCGTTGTAATCGAACACGGCCACCTGGGCGCTCATCTCAGTGGTCAGCCAGGCGTGTTTGCCGTCCGCGCTGAACAGCAAGTGACGCGGGCCGCTGCCCGGTGGCAACTGCACCGACGCCGGGTTGGCTGCAGTGAGTGGCAGCTCGTGATTGGCCTTGGGGTCGTAGCGGTAGGCAAACACCTTGTCTGCGCCCAGGTCCTGCACGAATACATACTTGCCGTCCGGCGACGACACCACCGAATGCACATGGTTGGACGCCTGGCGCTCCGGGTTCACACGGCTGGCTGGGTGCCCGCTCAATTGCACCGGCGCCGACAACTTGCCACTGGCGTCCACCGGCAGGATCGCCAGGCTGCCACCCGGGTCTTCCACCACCGAGTAGTTGGCGACGAAGAGGTAACGCCCATCGGCGGCCACACTGGAATGGGTGGGCTCATTGCCCAGGCTCTGCACCTGGTTGATCAGAGTCAGCTGGTGGTTCTGCGGGTCGATGCTGTAGCTGCTGACACGCCCCACCGGGTCTTCCTGGCCCGGGCCGTTTTCATTGACCACGAACAGCTGCTTCTGGTCTTTGGAAATCGTCAGCCAGGAAGGGTTGGCGGTTTTCGCCGCCAGCACCGGCTTGCCGCTGAACTGCCCGGTGCGGCTGTCGAACTGCAGGCGGTAAATACCCTCGCTGCTACCGGCGGTGTAGCTGCCCACCAGCAGTTCATGCACATCGCTGGGTGCGGCCTGCACCGACATCGCACCGACACTGCCTGCCATCAGCAGGGGCCAGAATTTACGCATCATCATCCGCGTCGTCCTCATCGTTATTGTTGCCGGTGAAGGCGCTCATGCAGATCAAGCGGTGCTCGCCCGACTCACCGGTAAGGGTCCAGCTTTGCAATGTCTCGTCAAATGTAGCGGTGTCCACCTGCGCCGTGGTGAAGCTCCAGCGTTTTTCGGCCCGGCCATCCATGGCGCTAATCACTAGCTTTTGTTCAGTTAACTCGAAATCAAAGGCATGCAGGCCGTCGATTTCAAGCATGTCGCTGGTTTCAAGCTGAGGGCGCAAGGGGGTGGATTCGGCAGTCATAACATCAATCGTTCAGAGGAAAGACCCCATGATAGGTCAAATGGTTGCAGCGGCGTAAATCCTCGCGTGGCCTGCACCACGTTTACATGCAGCCATATATCCCGCGCCCTGCTCCACCCCGCGCCGAATCAGGCGTTGACGGCCAGCACGAGCCAATGGAAATGGCTGATTACCTTTTGCCGATTTCACTGAAAAACCCGGCTCGGTAGTTTCCGTTTTACCTGCCCGCATGACGCGAACAGGGTCACCTCTATGACGAGCACGACTGCAACGACAAGGAAGCTGCACGATGATCCAGGGAAACTACCCTCAACGTTTTTTTGACCCTAAGCTGCCCCTTTCACTGCCAACCCAGGCTGCCCACCAGGCAGTCGATACCCAGCATGAGCCCTTATCCAATACCGGACACGTCCAGCCGTTGAACCGGCCCCGGCGTGCATCCGCTGCGTTGCGCACCACAGGGACCAGCGCTTCTCCCCCGGCCACCAGCAGCTCGCCGCCGCTCACCGCAACGGCGGTCGCCCACCAGTTCGATAACCGCCCTACGCTGCGGTCAGTGGTGTCGGGCATGCTCGACGAGGCGATCAAAAGCCTGTATCCCAGCTCGGTATTCAATGCCGCCGAAACCGCGGTCGCCGAACCCATTTCAAGCAACCCACCCCAGTACCGCCTGACGCCCTTGCTGGATATCGCTCTAAAGCACCTGACCACCGACGGTGACCTCGACTTTACCGACAAACATGCGCTGCCCTGCACGCTGATCGACCCAGCCACTGGGCATACCCTGAAACCGTCGCCGGCGCCCGACGCCTTGATGCCTGGCATTGATATGCAAGCCATCGAACTGGCCATTCGCAGCCTGCGCGCCCCGCTCAAAAAAACCTTCGAACAGGCCCTGCTCAAGCACTTCATGGGCAGCGCCGATGCCCACTCTCAAGGCGACAACCCCTGGCGCTGGCTCAGCGACACGCTACGCGACACCCTGACCATCGCCGCCCTGAAACAGCCGGGGCTCAGCGCTCAACAGCGCGAGACCCTCGACCAGGTCCTGACCTACCCGGATCGTGCGCAGCGTCTAGCGGCCAAAGGCGACGCCGCGGCGCAGGTGTTTATCCTCGACTCTGCCGTGAGTCATGCCGGTGGCAATGCCTCGCAACTCACTCCAGACTTGCTGATCACGCGCCAGGTCGATGGCCGCACGCAGGTGCTGCACGCCACCGCCGCCGGCGTGGTGACGCCCTATGACTCCTTGCACGCGTTCGGCCAAGCCTGGGGCAAGAAGATGGGCGATGCCTTCGTCTTTGAGTCCCTGAGCTGGAAGCGCCAGGAGCCTGCCGGGAATATTTTCGATACCCAGGCGGCGGTTATCCTCAATGCCATGGTGGAGAACGTTGCGTCCATCAAGGTGCCCAGCACCGGCTCGCTTGAGGCGCTGGAGCAGGCTTTCGCCCAGGCCAGCGACCCGAGCCCCTGGTTCGCCGGGGCCTATGCACCCAACGCGCGCGAGCTTGAACGCTTGCATGAGCAGTTGCCCACCTGGTTCGGCCCGGCAAGCGCCGCAGAACGCGATACCTATCGACAGCACGCACTGGCCCTGGCCAGCAGTGTGCGCCGCAACAATGGTCGCACCTTCCTCGACGGCATCCCCGATATACGCACCTACGCCGAGCAACAGCTCGACCAGCATTTAGCCGGCAAGGGTTACACCGCCAAGGATGTGGAGGTGGTGTTCAAGGTGCCGGTGGGCGACATGGGCAGCAACTACCTGGAACGGGTGAAGATGAGCCTGGTGGACATGGCCCTGGAAAACCTTTCGGGCTTGCCCAAGGGTGAGATGGAAGTCCACGTGCATGGGCAACGGGCCAGCGATGCCAGCCTGCCAAAAATGCTTAAGGACTTGATCAACACCGTGGACATAGGCGGCCACTATCCCGAGCTGCTCAAGCGTGAACTGCTGGACGACAGCCCAGCGGCCCGTGATCGGCTGGCACGTTTCATCGAGCAGGTGCCCCTGCAGCTCGCGATGCAGGCCCTGGAACTCAAACTCAAGGGTGAGGCCGGCATCACCGCCCAGGGCCACGCGTTTATCGAAGCAGTCACCCAGCCCGGCGCGGGCGGCAAGGAGGTAAACGGCCAGGAAATTACCGTGCGGCCCCTGGCGTTTGTGCGCAAACCGGGAGCGACGCCGGATGTGGTCGCCAATATGTTCACCATCGAACCATTGGCCAGCGGTAGCGGCCCACACGTTTTGTATCGTCCCCAACTGAAGCCGGCACTGCTGGAGTTCGCCAGCCGCGACGCGCTGCTGGAGGCCATCCGCAAGCCCGGTGCGCTGCAAGAGAGCGTGCTGGCCTGGTTGCCAGACGACAAAGTACGGGCCGTGTATGGCAATGGCGGTTTTCACACGCCCAATATTGCCCGCTTTACCGTATTCAATGAGTTCGACCCGCCTGCCACGCCCAAGCCGACCACCCTGGCTGTCGACGGCTATGCCGCTGCCAGCACGCTACGTAAAGACCTGCTCAACGGCGACTTGGCTAAACACTGGTTCCACTCCAACGCCAACAGCCTGGTTACCCTCGCAGAAGGCCAATCTACTTCCGATGCGCAAAGCCGTTGGGCGTCCTACAAGGAGCTCGGCTGGCTGTTGTTCAATACCCTGCTGCCGCTGATGCGCGGGCCAGGCGCCATGGCCGGCTGGTTGCTGCAACTGGCCAATGCCGAAAACGATATCAAGCGCCTGTCCACCGCGAACGATCCCGACCCGGCCGGGGCAATGGTCGACCTGCTGGTGAACCTGGGCATGACCCTGACCCATGTCCCTGTTGCCGAACCTACGCCTGCGCGTACCTTTGAGCCGTTCAAGCCAGAGCCAGAGGCCAGCCACCCTGCGCCTCGCCCCCGCCAGAGCAATGACCCCGTGCGCCCTGCGCCCATCATTCAACAGGACCCGAGCGCGCCGGTCACCACCGGGTTGGGCGCAGGCACGGCCATCGATATCAGGCTGTCGAGCCCCCGCGGACTCACCCCCGAGCTGCGTGCACACATCGACTCATTCAAAGTGCCTGCACCGGCAGCTTCCGCAAATCCGATAGCCGAAGGCATCAGGAAGGGCCTGTATCAGGTGGATAACCGCTGGTACGCCAACATCGACAACCACTGGTTTCGCGTCGCGACCGACCTGGATGGCCCTTACGTAATCGACGAACACAATAAGGCACGTATAGCGCCTTCGATAGCACGCGATGCCCAGGGCAACTGGTATTTTGACCTGACGCCGAAGCTCAAGGGCGGAATGCCGAAAACCAAAGACGTGCAGCGTACGATCAAACAAAACCTGCAAGCCAGGGCCCGTACCGAAGCGGATTTTCAACGCGGCTGGCAGGCACGCAGCAAGACTTCAAAAGAACATGCCGCCCGCATGGAAAAAGTCCACACCACCCTTGACGACTACGAACAAGCCCGAAAAAAACTCAAGACGCTGCACAGCCTGGTAAGCGACAACACATCGGCAAGCCGGTTCGCCCCGGCCTACTCGAATCAACACAAGATCTGCGACGCACTGCGGGCCGAGCTGGATCTAGCACTTGAACAGCTCAAACCCCTGACGCAGTCATTGATAGCGGCCAGCGAGCACAACATCGACACCTTGGCGCCGAAAAAGATCGGCGGCATTGACGATTTATCCGAGTTCAAAAAGAACCGCTCGCTGGAATACCAGCACTCGCTGTACGCGCTGATCGAAATAGAGAATGTGTATGTGCGCTTGGCCAGAGACATGGTCAAACATGGCGTGGATGGCGCGTCAATGGCCGAACTGACCGACCAATCCAATAACGGCTCCGAGCAGGCCTATGACGAGTTCGTGAAAGTATGCGAAATGGGCTACCGAGGTACCGAGATATTGTTGCCACTGCGACAGACCATCAACTCCGTATTCGAGCGCTGGAAGAACGACTCGCCCTTTGGCAACAAGGCCGCCGACGACTACCTCAAGCAACGGTATACGCAGTCCCTGGAGTCTCGCAGGCTGACAACACAACTCAACAGGTTGTCGTTTCTCAAACAACTGACCACTACCTGGGCAGCGCGCAGTCCCGAGGACCTCGCGTATTTCCAAATGAAACGCTTGCTGACCGAGGGACTGAAGACCGAGATACTCGCCTTCGAGGACCTGCGCCAATACAAAGGCTACACACTGGAAGAACGCCATGCCACGCTGACTACTATTATCGACAAATTCAAGCAGGTACTCAGTGACAGTCAATTGATGCAGGAGCAGTACCCCGAGCTGTTTCGGCTCGAGTATCACCAGCGCTTTACCGAGTTGCTCAATGAGTTCATCAGCGAGGCCGAGACCGAACTGGTCCAGGTGGTCAAGGAACAGCAGTTTCTGCTTCCTGCCGCGCCCGCGCGCAACAGCCAAAGGGCGAAACCGCAGAATCAACGCGTATTCAGGACTGAACACCAGGAAACATTTATCGGCACGTTGCGCCCTTCGGAGCCGGGCCGAACCGTCGACATCATTGACGTGGTCGACCCAGGGAGCGGGCAACCCATTGCCAGCTACAGCGAACACCCGGGGGAACGGGGCTGGGTTAAGATCGTCCAGGGGCAGCCCACGGCACCACGCCCAGCCTCACCGCCCAAGTCCTGGTCCACGTATAAAAGTGAGGCGCAAAACCTCATCGACGGCGTGCCGAAGATAGAAAAAACTATCCTCTTTCAGAAAAAGAAACTCGATGATCCGGTGCGACGAGACACCGTCAGCCCCCGCGACTGGAACGACATGCTCGAAGCCCAGGCCAACCTGCTTTTCGAGAAGGCGCAACAGGCGCAAGCCGCTCACGGTGACAAACCGGAAACCGCCGAATGGGTGGCGCGCTGGCGAGCAGCGGCCGAGGGAATGCTGCAAAAGGCCCGTCAGCATACCGCCGATGGCTATCTGGTACAGACGCCCACGGCGGAAAACGTCGATTACCTGTGGCGCCACGGTTTTGTCGATATCAACCTGGTACGGCGCGACATCCCGACTAAAAGTGGCGATGTCTTCACCGAATACGTGGTCCGCAAGAAAAACAAGATCGATGCGCTGTGGTATGCCCACTTCCACTATCGGCAAAAGGGCTGGGCGCGCGACGACTACACGGCGGCGCATCTGAAGACGCCGGCCCAACGCACCAAGACCCAAAAGGACCTGATTGCCGAAGCCGGAAATAACGGAGTCGTGGAGAAAATTATCAAGGCCGACATCACCAGGCCACTGGCTGAAAAACTGTTCTTGAAATTGTGAAACCCTGAGGTCCAACAAAAAGCCGCACAGTGGGCTAATGCCGTTCAGTTAAGGCTTTTTGTAGGAGCGAGCTTGCTCGCGAAAAACTCACAGGCGCCGCGTCCAATCAAGACACACGCGTCATCGTTGACGTTTTTCGCGAGCAAGCTCGCTCCTACAGAGGGCTATATACGCACTGTGCGGCTTTTTTACCCCGTTTTAATGCGCGAACAATGAATTGCCCTTCTGCCCCGCCAGTTTCTCGGGCTTGATCAGGAACCGCGCCAGCGCTGGCAACAGCCACAGCGCGCCGAACATGTTCCACAGCAGCATGAAGGTCAGCATCAGGCCCATGTCGGCCTGGAACTTGATGGCCGAGAAGATCCAGGTGCACACGCCGATGGCCAGGCACAGGCCGGTGAACAGCACGGCTTTACCGGTGGATTTCAATGTCTGGTAATACGCCTCTTGCAACGGCAAGCCAGCGCGCAGGAAGCTTTCCAGGCGGCTGTAGATGTAGATGCCGTAGTCCACGCCAATCCCCACGCCCAGAGCCACCACCGGCAAGGTTGCGACCTTGACGCCAATGCCCATGAACGCCATCAGCGCGTTACCCAGTACCGAGGTCAGCACCAGCGGCAGCACGATGCACAGGGTCGCCGCCCAGGAACGGAAGGTGATCATGCACATGGTCGCCACACACAAGTACACCAGAATCAGGATGATCAGCTCCGACTCCTTGATCACCTCGTTGGTGGCCGCTTCGATCCCGGCATTACCGGCGGCGAGGATGAATTCCAGGCCGTCCTTGTTGTTTTCCTTGGCGAAGTCCTGCACCGCATGCACGGCGCGGTCGAGGGTTTCGGCCTTGTGGTCGTTGAGGAACACCAGCACCGGCGCCAGGGAGCAATTGTTGTTGTACAGGCCATCGGCACGGGCGATGGAGTTGTTCAGCACATCCGGGTTGCGCGACAGGGTTTCCCATTTCAGGTTGCCCTCGTTCATGCCCTTGATCATTTGCTTGGACACGGTCACCAACGAGATCGCCGACTGCACGCCCTCGGTGTTCTGCATCTTCCACATCAACTGGTCGATGGGCGCCATGGCTTCATAGCGCGAGCAGCCTTCGGCCTTGGTCTTGACCATCACCACCAGCACGTCGGAACTGGTGGAGTAATTGCTGATGATGAAGTTGTTGTCCTTGTTGTAGCGCGAATCCGGGCGCAGTTCCGGTGCGCCTTGGTCCAGGTCGCCGATCTTCAGGTTCTGGCTGTACCAGAGGCCGCCACCAAAGGCGATCAAGGCCAGGAACACCGAAACCGGGGCGACTTTCGGGCTGGCGAATTTGGACAGCAGGCGCCAGAAGCTATGTTCGCGGTTCGCGTCTTTCTTGCTCTTGGCGATGGCGCGCTTGCTGATGCCCACGTAGGAAATCGCGACCGGCAGCAGGATCAGGTTCGTGAACACGATCACCGCCACGCCGATAGACGCGCCGATGGCCAGTTCGCGGATAACACCAATATCAATGATCAGCAGCGTAATGAAACCTACCGCATCCGCCAGAATCGCGATCATCCCCGGCAGGAACAGTTGCCGGAAGGTGCGCCGCGCGGCGGTCAGCGCGTTGTCTGCCTCGCTGGATTGCAGGGCAATGCCGTTGATCTTCTGCACGCCATGGGAAATGCCGATGGCGAAGATCAGGAACGGCACCAGCATCGAGTACGGGTCCAGTCCGAAACCGAAGAAGTGCATCAACCCGAGTTGCCAGACCACCGCCACCAATGTCGTGCTCAACACCGCAATGGTGCTGCGCAGGCAGTTGGTGAACCACAGCAGCAGAATCAGGGTGATGACGAACGCAACGCCGAAGAACAGCACCACCATCACCAGACCATCGATCAGGTCGCCAACCTTTTTGGCAAAGCCGACAATATGAATCTTGACGTTGGGGTTCTGGGTTTCGAACTTGTCGCGGATCTTGTCTTCGAGTTCATGGGAGAACTTGCGGTAGTCCAGGGCCAGCAGCTTGCCCTGGTCCTGCGGGTCCGGGTAGGACTCCAACAGCGGGATATCAACGATGCTCGACTTGAAGTCATTGGCCACCAGCCGCCCGACCTGGCCGGACTTGAGCACGTTATTGCGCAACTGGTCGAGGCTTTGCGGCGAGCCGTTGTAGCTCTGCGGGATGACCTCCCCGCCGGCAAAACCTTCTTCGGTCACTTCGGTCCAGCGCACGCTGGGGCTCCACAGCGACTTGAGGCCCGAGCGGTCCACACCGGAGATGTAGAACACCTCGTCGTGGATCTGGCGCAGGGTCTCCATGTATTCCTGGGTGAAGATGTCCCCGTCCTTGGCTTCCACCGAAATCCGCACGGTGTTGCCCAGGTTGGCCAGGTCGTTGCGGTGCTCCATCATCTTTTCGATGAAGGGGTGCTTGAGGGGGATCATCTTTTCAAAGCTGGTGGACGGGCGAATCAAGGTCGCCTGCCAGAACAGGAAGAGGCTCACCAGCAGGCAGATGACGATCACCGCCGGGCGATTATTGAAGATCAGACGCTCAAGAAAGGTCGCTTTATCGTTGTGATGACTGCTCATTGAATCCCCGCCTTCTTATTATTTTGAGAGCTCTGCGCCGGCCGAAGTGGCAATTCGCACGCCACCCTGCCCCGCGAGGATCAAATTGCCATTGCCTGCCGCCGTGACCGCCGAGAGTGAAATACGGTCCGGGCGATTGAACACACTGAAGGTCTGGCCGTCGTCATGGCTGACCACCACGCTGCCGCCGTTGCCGACCACAACGATGGAGCCGTCCTCCAGCAAGGTCGCACCCGACAGGCCAAACTCCAGCGCACCGCGCGCCGCGTTCAATTGGACCTGCTCCCAGGTGCTGCCGAAATCGCTGGAGCGGTAGAGGTTGCCGCGCAACCCATACGCCAGCAGGGTTTGCGGCTGCGCAGTGCTGATCACGCCAAACAGCGAACCCTCGTAGGGGCCTTCGAGTTTTTCCCAGGTCTGGCCGTCGTCACTGGAGCGAAACATGCTGCCTTGCTCACCGACGATAAACAGGCCGGCGTCCTTGACCTGGGCGATGGCGTTGAGGTGGTACTGGTCTTCGTTGTCGAGGCGCTCGCTGACATCGTTCCAGGTTTTGCCGGCGTCGGTGGTCTCGATCAACGCACCGTAGGCGCCCACGGCCAGGCCGTGGTTGGCGTCGTTGAACCACACATCGAGCAACGGCGCTTCGCGTTTGAGGTCTTGATATTGCTGGGTCCACGTGGCGCCGCCATCGGTACTGGCAAGAATCTGCGCATCGTGGCCGACGGCCCAACCGTGCTGATCATTAACGAAAAACACCGCCGTGAGCAGTTGCCGGGTGGGTACTTTGGCTTGGGCCCAGGTGTTGCCCTGATCATCGGAATACAGGATATGCCCCCGATCACCGACCGCCACCAGGCGCTTGCCCGCGTGAACCACGTCGATCATCAAGCCTTTGGCGGCCTTGGGGGATTCAATTGCAAAGACTGCGGCGGCGGAGGTATCGCTGGCGGCCAGAACCGGCAGCGACAATACGCTGCCAGCAAGCAGCGAGAGCGCTGTGGCCAGCAACGCAACCCTGCGTGCGGCGCGTGGGCGGCAAACAACCCAACCCATGACAGGCTCACTCATAGACCTTTCTCCCATTTATTATTGTTAGGTCGTCTTCTCTGCCAGGACCTTGAAACCTGCACTCTAGAGCGCCTGGAGGAAGCAGGAGCCATCCTATCGGGCTTTGGAATCGTCTGACAATCGGCGCTACGTTATCTTTTGTTAACTGCCGGCGTTTGGCCATGTGCTGAATATAGCTGTATCAGCCGAAATGATGGCCCGACGTGATCGTGCACATCGCGTGAGCGGCGATCAGAGCAAAATGAATTTTTATTCCACCTATTGAACTTAGTGAATTTTTATTCCATTAATAGCCTTCCTGAAAACAATAATCCAAAGGACCACGACGATGCGTGAACTCGGAATCGGCTTGATCGGCACAGGCTTCATGGGCCGCGCCCACGCGCTGGCGTTCAATAACGCCCGGGCGGTATTTGAACTGCCGGTGCACCTCAAGCTGGCCGCCCTGGCCGATGCCGACACCGAGCGCGCCCAGCGTTGCGCCAACGCCTGGGGGTTTGCCCAGGCTCATGGCGACTGGCAAGCGCTGATCAACGATCCCACAGTCGACGTCGTGGCCATTACCACCCCCAACCACCTGCACTACCCCATGGCCATGGCCGCGATTGCGGCAGGCAAAGCCGTGTACTGCGAAAAACCCTTGGCCGTCAGCCTCGAACAAGCCGATGCCATGCGCCGCGCCGCCCATACCGCTGGGGTGGTGACACGGGTCGGCTACAACTACCAACACAACCCGATGATCGTGCTGGCGCGGCAGATGATTGCCCAGGGTGAATTGGGCCAGATCATCAGTTTCCAAGGTGAATTCAGCGAAGACTTCATGGCCGACCCGGCGTCCCCTTGGTCGTGGCGCTGCGAAGTGGAGCACGCTGGCGGAGCCCTGGCCGACCTGGGCAGCCATTTGCTGTCGATGGCCCGCTATCTGGTGGGCGATGTGACCCATGTATGCGCCGATACCCAGACCGTGCACAACCAGCGCCCCGCCACCGCCGGCAGCCCGAGTTCAAAAGCCATTGCCGTGGATGACCAGGTGCATGCGCTGTTGCGTTTCGCCAACGGCGCCCGTGGCACAGTGAGCAGCAGTTGGCTAAAGCACGGCTACAAGAACCACCTGAGTTTCGAGATCAGCGGTACCCAAGGCACGCTGGCGTTTGACCAGGAACGCTTGAATGAACTGCGCCTGTACCGCATCGGCCAGGACGGCTTCCAGCGCCTGCTGGCTGGCCCCGCCCTGCCCGGCTATGCGGCGTTCAGCCCGGCGGCGGGGCATCAGCTGGGTTACAACGAATTGAAGACGTTGGAGGTGCACGAGTTGATCATGGCGCTGGCCGGCCAAGGGGCGCAGGGCACGGACTTTGAGGCGGCGTGGGAGGTGGAGCGGTTGGCGACGGCGATTCGAGTGGCCGCCCGTGAGGAACGCTGGGTGAACGTGGGCACGGTTTAAAATGTGGGAGCGGGCTTGCTCGCGAATACGCTGTGTCAGTCGGCACCTTCAGTGCCTGAACCGCCGCATTCGCGAGCAAGCCCGCTCCCACATTTGCTCATCAGAGCCATCAGATCAGCGCAAGGCTCGGCGCAGCACTTTGCCCACCGTGGTCTTGGGCAATTCCGTGGTGCGAAACTCCACATATTTAGGCAGCTTGTAACCCGTCAGGTACTCCCGGCAGTGCGCAAGAATCTGCTCCTGCGTCAGGTTCGGGTCCTTGCGCACGACGATGATCTTGACCTTCTCCCCCGTCACCGCATCTTCCACACCAATGGCCGCCACTTCAGCAACCCCAGGGTGCATGGCCACCACGTCCTCGATCTCATTGGGGTACACGTTGAAACCCGAGACCAGGATCATGTCTTTCTTGCGGTCCACCAGGCGGATATATCCGCGTGCGTCCATCACGCCGATATCCCCGGTAGACAGCCAGCCCTCGGCATCCAGCACCTCGGCGGTTTCCTTCGGCCGTTGCCAGTAGCCCTGCATCACCTGCGGGCCGCGGACTTGTAACTCACCCTGCTCGCCGATGTCCGCCAGTTCGCCGTCTTCGCGTACAAAGCGCACCCAGGTCGAGGGCAACGGCACGCCAATGCTGCCGGTGAATTCCATCTCGCGCATGCGCGAAATATCGATGGGGCTGATGCTCACCACGGGCGAGCACTCGGTCAGCCCGTAGCCTTCGATGATCGGCAACCCGGTCACTTCCTTCCAGCGCTTGGCCACGGCGGTGTGGGTGGCCATGCCGCCAGCAATCACCAGGCGCAGGTCGGAAAAGTCCCGCGCACAGAACTCCTTGTTCTCCAGCAACCCATTGAACAGCGTGTTCACCCCGGCAATGCCATTGAAACGTTCCTTGCGCAGGATCATCTGCACGCGCTTCACGTCCCGAGGGTTGGCGATGAGGATATTGCGCCCGCCCAGGCACATGAACATCAGGCAGTTCACCGTCAGGGAAAAGATGTGGTACAGCGGCAGCAAGGTCACGTTGGTTTCCTGCTTGTGCAGGTTTAACTGGTCACCGACCCAGGCCTTGGCTTGCAGCAGGTTGGCAATGATATTGCGATGGCTGAGCATCACGCCCTTGGCATCGCCGGTGGTGCCGCCGGTGTATTGCAAAAAAGCCAGTTCTTCGCGGCCCAGGCTGACCGGCAAATGGTGCATGGCCCTGCCCTGTTTGAGCACCTGGTTGAAACGCAGCGAGCCGGGCAGCGTGAAGGCCGGCACTTGCTTCTGCACGCTGCGCAGGATGAAGTTCATTGCCGCGCCCTTGAAGGTGCCCAGCAAGTCGCCAATGGCCGCGACCACCACACGCTTGACGCTGCTGCCGACCATGGCTTTTTCCAGGGTATGCGCGAAATTTTCGAAGATCACCACGGTTTCGGCGCCACTGTCCTTGAGCAGGTGCTTGAGTTCGTGGGCGGTGTACAAGGGGTTGACGTTGACCACCACCGCCCCGGCCAGGATCGTGCCCAGCAGGCAGATCGGGTACTGCAAGCAGTTGGGCATCATCAGGGCCACGCGATCGCCCTTCTTCACACCCTGGCCCTGCAACCAGGCGGCAAAGGCAATGCCCTGGGTGCGCCAATCGGCATAGGTCATTTGCGTGCCGATGCTGACGTAGGCGACCCGCTCACGGAATTTTTCCAGGTGCTCCAGGAACACTTCGCGCAGTGACGGGTAATCCTCGATCCCGGCGTCAATGTCCGCCGGCACGCCGGGCAGGTAAGTGTTCAACCAGATGCGTTCGGTGTGTTCCAGGCTGATCGCGTTCATCGCAGTGTCCTTATTGTTGTTTTTTGATAGCGCTACTTTTCGACGATGGCGGTAATGCCCAACCCACCCGCTGCGCAGATCGAGATCAGGCCGCGACCGCCACCGCGTTCATGGATGGCCTTGGCCAGCGCCGCCAATTGCCGGCCACCCGTGGCCGCAAAGGGATGGCCGCAGCCCAGTGAGCCGCCGTTGACGTTCATCTTGGCGCGGTCGATGGCGCCCAGAGGGGCATCAAGGCCGAGTCGCTCGCGGCAATATTGCTCGTCTTCCCAGGCTTTGAGCGTGCACAGCACCTGGGCGGCGAACGCTTCGTGGATCTCGAAGAAATCGAAGTCCGCAAAACCCAAGCGCTCACGCGCAAGCATGCGTGGCACGGCGTAAGCCGGCGCCATCAATAGGCCCTCGGTGCCGTCGACAAAATTCACCGCGGCCGTTTCGCCGGTGCGCAAGTAGGCCAACACCGGCCAGCCATTGGCGGCGGCCCATTCTTCACTGGCCAGCAGCACCACCGAGGCGCCATCGGTCAGGGGCGTGGAGTTGCCGGCGGTGAGCGTGCCGTTCTGGCGGTCGAAGGCCGGCGACAAGCCTGCGAGCTTTTCCAGGCTGATATCGGCACGCAGGTTGTTATCACGGGCCAAGCCGCGATGGGGGCTGATCAGGTCGTCGAAGAAGCCGCGTTTATAAGCCGCATCCAGGCGCTGGTGGCTGGTGAGGGTCAGCTCGTCCTGGGCCAGGCGCTTGATCTGCCAGCGCTTGGCCATTTCTTCGCAGTGCTCGCCCATGGACAGGCCCGTGCGCGGCTCGCCATTGCGCGGCAGCAACGGCTTGAACAGCATCGAGGGGCGTACTTTCATCAAGGCCTTGAGCTTGTCGCCCAGGCGTTTGGCGCGATTGGCTGCGAGCAAGGTGTGACGCAAAGATTCGTTGATGCCAATGGGCGCGTCGGAGGTGGTGTCGGCGCCACCGGCAATGCCCACTTCGATCTGGCCGAGGGCAATTTTATTGGCCACCAGCAGCGCGGCTTCAAGCCCTGTGCCACAGGCTTGTTGCACATCATAGGCAGGGGTTTGCGCAGACAACGTGGTGGACAACAGCGCCTCGCGGGCCAGGTTGAAATCCCGCGAATGCTTGATCACCGCCCCGGCGGCAAACTCGCCCAAACGCTGGCCATGCAGGTTGTAGCGATCGACCAACCCTTGCAGGGCGGCGACCAGCAGGTCCTGGTTACTGTCGTGGGCATACACCGTGTTGGAGCGCGCAAAGGGAATACGGTTGCCGCCGATAATCGCCACGCGGCGGGTCGGGGCTGGGGTAAAACTGTAGTCACTCATTGCTGGCTCTCTTTGCAAATCAATAGCCCGCGCATATGGGGCTTGTCCCCGGCGAAATTGCGCACTTCGAACTCGCGCCGTGGGCCGGTCACTGGGTGGCGCCACAAGGCAACCTGGCCGGGCAGGAAGATCGGCAATTTGAAGTCGCAATGGGCCTCGGCCTGGTCCAGGCCACCGGGCGGCTGTAGCGCTGCCAATGCGCGGCCCAGGGTCCACATGCCATGGGCGATGGCGCGACGAAAGCCGAAGAGTTTGGCACCGATGATTGAGGTGTGAATGGGGTTGAAGTCCCCCGAGACCTTGGCAAAACGTCGCCCCAGGTCGGCGGGCAGCACCCAGCGCTGGGTGCGTAACAGGCCGTCTTCCTGCAGCGGCAAAGGGTCATTCCAGGGTTCACCCACCGGATTGCTGACGTCACGGCGCAAGTACAGGCCGTCGCTTTCCCACACCAGGGTTTCCTGGCTGTAGGCCCGAGTGGCGATGCTCAAGGCCTGCCCTTTCGGATGGGCCACCCAGCGCTCGCAATACACCTCCAGGCGCAACGCCTGGCCCTCGTGCAGGCGCTGGTGCTGACGAATGCGATTGGCCAGGTGCACCATGCCACTGGCCGGGTACGGGAAGCTCGGCCGGGTCAGCAACATCAGGTGCAGCGGGAACGCCAGCACATGGGGATAGGACAATGGCACGCCCTGCTCGCGACGAAAGCCGCACACCCGTGCGTAAGCGGCGATACCGGCCGGCGAAAGCTCCACCGCGCTGCGCACCAGGCGTGCTGTAGGCAATGGCGGCGCACCGTCGAGCTTGGGTTTGCGCAAGGCACGCAGGCCGTCGAGCAACAACTGCGTGCGCGACGGCGGTGGGTCGATGATCTGCGTCACGTAGTCCATCGGTCAGGCTCCCAACAGGCTTTGGCCGCACACCCGCACCACCTGGCCATTGACCCCACCCGACGCCGGATGGGCCAACCAGGCGATGGTCTCGGCCACGTCGATGGGTTGCCCGCCCTGGGACAACGAATTCATGCGCCGCCCCGCTTCGCGGATCATCAGCGGGATTTTCGCGGTCATCTGGGTTTCGATAAAGCCGGGCGCCACCGCGTTCACCGTGACCTGCCTGGCGGCCGCACGCGGCGCCAGGCCCTGTACCAGGCCGATCACCCCGGCCTTGGACGTGGCGTAGTTGCTCTGCCCCAGGTTGCCGGCGATGCCGGAAATCGACGACACGCACACAATGCGCCCGCCGGGGTTCAAGCCCTGGCTGTCGAGCAGGGCCTCACTGAGCTGCAACGGCGCCTCGAGATTGACCGCCAAGACACTGCGCCAAGCGGCCTCGGTCATTTTGGCGATGGTCTTGTCGCGGGTGATCCCGGCGTTGTGCACCACCACATCAAAGGCACCATATTGGCTGACGTGGGTGTGCAACAGCGCGGCGGTATCGGCGGCGGTGATGTCCAGGGGCAACGCCGAGCCGCCCACGCTGGTCGCCGCCTGCTGCAAGGCTTGCTGGGCGTGGGGCACGTCCACACACACCACATGGGCACCGTCGCGCGCCAGCACCTGGGCAATTGCCAGGCCGATGCCACGGGAGGCGCCGGTGACCAGGGCGCGTTTGCCGGCAAAGGGTTTGTCCCAGTTGATGGTGGCGTGGCCATCGACCGGTTTTTCCAGGCGCACCACCTGCCCCGAGACATAGGCGGAGCGGCGCGACAGGAAAAACCCCAGGCTGCTGTCCAGCGCGTCTTCGGCGCCCGGCGCCACGTACAGCAATTGCACGGTGATCGCGCGGCGCAGTTCCTTGGCCAGCGAACGCACCAAGCCCTCAAGGGCGCGTTGGGCGATGGCCTGGGGCAAGTCGGGGCAATGTTCGGGCGCGGTGCCGAGTACTATCACCCGGCCATGCTGGCCCAGCCGTTTGGCATTGCTGTGAAAGAACAGATAAAGCTCGTCCAGCTGTTGCAGGTCGGTCACGCCGCTGGCGTCGAACACCGCGCCTTGCACCTTGACCGTGGACGGCGCCTTGAGCGTCGCCAGGGTCGCGGCGACGGTGTCGGTGGCGCTGAAGATACGCTGCACCGAGGCCACCAGGCGCCCCGCCCCGGCGATGATCGCCGGGTTAGCCAGGCCAACCTGGCCGCTGCGATGCCGTTGCAGGGGCAAGGGTTGCGGCAAGCCGACCGCCTGGGCCAGGCGCCGCCCCCAGGGGGAATTGACGAACGAAAGGTAGCTGTCACTCATAGTGGGTTCCACTCACAACACAGTTCTTGCCTTCTGTAGGAGCGAGCTTGCTCGCGAAAAACGTCAACGATAACGCGGGCGGCCTGAATGAACGCGGCGCCTGTGAGTTTTTCGCGAGCAAGCTCGCTCCTACAGTTAGGGCAATCCAGTTCCCACCTGTGGGGCGGGTTTCTATTAATTGACCGGGACGCTGCGCCGTTTGGCCACTGGTTCGAGCGCCTGCTTACGCTGCTGCAGGGCCTCCAGCAAACCAAAGTCCTGGGGGAAGTCATCCACCTGGATACCGTGGTCGGCGTATTCCACATAGCGCGCCAGCAAGGCGTCTTCGTCGTCGCTGATCAAATCCAGTGCCCGCGCCTTGACGCGCCAATCGGTAAAGGCCGTGGCAGCAATCGGCAGCGAGCCGAGCAGGCCTTGCTTGATGGCGGGTTTTAGCCGCGCCTCGATCAGCTCCACTTGGGGCAGCAAACGGAACCCCAGTTCGCCATACGCCAGCTTGTCGACTTCCGGCCGCGGGATGTAGGAATTGGCCAGCAAACGGTCGCGGGTCTCGCCAGGGGTCTGCACCACCTCCGCCACCTGCGCCAACAGCCGGTCCGAAGGCTTGCGCAGCGGGATGCCAAACGGAAAACTCAAGGTGCGCACCAGCGCCGCAGCGGGTTTTGACGGGTAGTTGTCGAGCACTTCGGCCAAGGCTTCATGGGCGCGCAGCAGCGCGTCCTGGGCCGCCCAGTGCACCAGCGGCAAATCTGCCTGGGGCCTGCCGTCATCCTCGAAACGCTTGAGCACGCAAGACAGGATGTACAGCTGCGACAAAATATCCCCCAGGCGCCCGGTGATACTTTCCTTGCGCTTGAGGGCACCGCCCAGCACGCCCATGGAAACATCCGAGATCAGCGCCAGCACCACCGACAGCCGATTGGCCTGGCGATAGTAGGCAGCCAGTGCCGGGTCGGTCTTGGCCGGCGCCGAAATCAGGCGCCCGCCGGTCAGAGCATGCACCGCTGCGCGTACGGTGTTGGCAACGACAAAACTCACATGGCCGAACATCGCGCTGTCGAAGTCTTCCAAAGCCTTGCGCCGGTCGGGGTTGTGCGCCGCTTCCATCTCGCGGAACACGTAGGGATGGCAACGAATCAAGCCCTGGCCAAAGATGATCAGGCAGCGGGTCATGATGTTCGCGCCCTCCACCGTAATGGCGATAGGGCTTTGCTGGTAGGCACGGGCGAGGAAGTTATTGGGGCCCATGCAGATGCCTTTGCCGGCGACGACGTCCATGCCGTCGTTGACGATGATTCGCGCCCGCTCGGTGACGTGGTACTTGGCGATGGCCGAGATCACCGAGGGTTTCTCGCCAGCGTCCAGGGACGCCACCGACACCTTGCGCACCGCATCGCAGGCATACAGATGCCCGGCCATGCGCGCCAGCGGCGCCTGCACACCTTCGAACTTGCCGATAGGCAGGCCGAATTGCTTGCGCATCGCCGCATAGGCGGTGGTACCGCGCACCGCCACTTTGCCCAGGCCGACGTTGGCCGAAGGCAGGGAAATCGCTCGACCTGCCGCCAGGCATTCCATCAACATGCGCCAGCCGTTACCGATTTGCTCACGGCCACCGATCACCCATTCCAAGGGAATGAACACATCCTTGCCGGTGGTTGGGCCGTTCTGGAAGACCGCATTCAACGGCCAGTGACGCCGGCCGCTGTTCACCCCTGGATGGGAGGTGGGGATCAACGCACAGGTAATGCCCAGGGAACCTGGCGCGCCAAGCAGGCCCTGCGGGTCTTCGGCGCGGAACGCCAGGCCCAGCACCGTGGCAATCGGGCCGAGGGTGATGTAACGCTTGTCCCAGGTCACTTTGAAACCCAGTACTTCCTCGCCCTCATGCATACCTTTGCAGACAATGCCCAGGTCAGGGATCGCGCCTGCATCGGAGCCGGCATACGGGCTGGTCAAGGCGAAACACGGGATGTCTTCACCGCGTGCCAGGCGCGGCAGGTAGTAGTTGCGCTGGGCGTCGGTGCCGTAATGCAGCAACAGCTCGGCCGGGCCCAGGGAGTTGGGGACCATTACCGAAATCGCTGCCGCCGAGCAGCGTGTCGACAGCTTCATCACCACTTGGGAATGCGCATAGTGGGAGAAGCCTTTGCCGCCGTACTGCTTGGGAATGATCATGCCGAGGAACCCGGCCTCCTTGGTGTACTGCCAGCCTTCGGGGGACATGTCCTGCCAGACTTGTGTGGTTTCCCAGTCGTTGGCGATGTCGCACAGGGTTTCGACTTCGTTGTCGAGGAAGGCTTGCTCCTCGGCGCTCAGGCTGGCCGGTGCGGCGTGCAGCAGGCGCTGCCAGTTGGGCTTGCCACTGAACAGCTCGGCGTCCCACCACACGGTGCCGGACTCGATGGCCGCACGCTCGGTGTCGGACATCGCCGGCATGATCGTACGAAACAGGCCCAGGGCCTTGGCGGTCAGCAGCTTGCGGCGCAGCGGTTTGATTGCCAGCACCACGGCGGGCAGCACCACCAGCACCGCCGCCAGGGTCATGCCCGGCACGGCCACCACGTTGAACAGGTAACCCGCCGCCAACCAGACCAGGCCAGCGCCCAGCCACAAGGTGGCGGCGGCTTGTCGATACGCCAGGGCAATCGCGGCGGCGAGACCCACCAATAACCAGATAAGCATGGGGATACCTCTACTTGATTCAGGGCGTGGCAAACGCATGGGCAGCTCGATATGAACTGCGGCTGAAAACCACACTACAAACTTCAAAGAGTAAATTCAAATTTTGTTTTGAAATTTTTATTTAATCGTTAAGCCAAAAAAAACACGGCTGAATGCCTCAGCCTGCCATCACCGAAATACATCACCACCCGGCAGAAGGACGCACCTCGGAGGAAGGCTGCAAGATGCGCTTGCCGCCCTCCGCCGTCGTCGTTATGCCCCGTCAGAACGCATAGGTCGCTGACAAACTGACCACATCACCCGAAGACTCGGCCTTGCCATCCAGGCTTGCGCCGCCCAGTCGGTCGATGTTTTTGGTCTTGAGATTGACCTTCTGCACGAACTGATGGGAATAGGCCACATCCAGGCTCAAGCCCTTGACCGCCTTCACATCGTAGCCAGCCCCCAGCGAAAGGAACGTACGGTCGCCATCGGGGATGCGTGGATCGCGGGTGGAGTTACGTGTAGGCGTCTGGTCGATAGCCACGCCGGCACGCAAGGTCAGTTCATCGGTCGCACGGTAGTCACCGCCGAGGGAGTACATCCAGGTGTTTTTGTAGTTGTAGGGAATGGAGACAATGCGCATATCGCCGGAGTCGAGCGTCAGATCCTTGAACGACGACCATTCGGTCCACGTGACGCTGGCACCCAAGGTCAGGCGATCGTTGAACTGATGCACCCAATCCAGGCCCGCGGTGGCAGGAATATCCAGTTGAACCTTGGCATGCGCACCGTTGGGGGCCAATTCCAGCCCGGGGTAGGCGGTGTTGACCAGCGTACCGGTGCCCCCGAATGGGCTGGGCTGAGTCATAAGGTTGTAGGAAAACTGATCGGCGTACAGGTTGTACTTACCCGTCATCTTGTTTTTGATCTTGGCGTGGTAATTCAGGCCCAGGGTGTCGCGCTCGGTGGGCTTCCACACCACGCCGGCAAACCAGCCAGTGGAAATATTGTCGACCTTGACCCGCATCAGCGCATGGCCCACGTCTGAGGGGAAGTTGATCCCGCCAAGCTCGGAGTCCGACACTGCCGCAGCGGACAACAGGTCGACGTTCTGGCTGACGAAGCCCTTGCTGTGCTGCACGATCATGCCGCCGCCCACGGAGAACTGGTCGTTGACTTTAAACGACAGCGAGCCCGTCAACCCGACGGTTTCGATTTTGGTATCCACGGCAAAGTCGCGCAGTTTGGAGTCTTCATTCCAGGTGGAGCGCATGCCCTGAGGTACCACTTGGCTCAAACCGAAGGCAAACCGGTCGCCCAACGGCATCACCATGAAGCCGGTGGGCAGCCACGCCGTGAAGCCACCCTGGCCACCGTCGTTGTTATTGACAGCGGTTGCGGCGCCATCGGGAAAACCATTCTCGTCCAACGGCGTACTGGAAATCGGGTTGCCGGCGTAATCCTGGGCACTGCCCTTGTACTTGATCTTGATGCGCGCATAGTCGACCGTGAATTGCGCAACATTGTGTTCGACAAACGCCATGGCGGCCGGGTTGTTGTAGGCCGAGCTCGGGTCGTTCTTGAACAACGAGCCGCCGGCAAACGCCCTGCCCCAACCAGGTGCGCCGTAGGTCGGGGTTGAAAAACCGCCAGCCTGTGCAGGCGCGATGAAGGCGGTTACCCCTCCCATCAACGCCAGCCCCAGCAAAACCTGCACGTGTTGTTTCTTATTATTCATGCGGCACTCCTTTTTGTTATCCCTGTGAACCGGCCTCGCCCGTTCGTCTTGCTGCCCGGCACTGCCTGAACTGGCGCCCGGTAAGGGCGCCAGTTTTTCAGCAGGTGATCAACCCAGTGTTCCGACCGGCCATCAAGGCACGATGGTGAAGGTTGGGCTTGGGGTCACGCTCAGGCTCACGACGGTGCAGTTGTTGCTGAGACCTTGGTTGGCCGCCGTCAGCACCCCACCGCTGTAGCCCACGGTGATGGTCGATGGGCCACAATTAGAGGCTGGGTACAGGACCGAAGCGGCGATGGTATAGCCGACATTGGCGACCGAACCTGCCGCTGGGCCGGTGGCGGTCAATGTCCATGGCAACCCAGTGATTTTTGGCAATGCGCAAAGGCCGCTACCGCTCACCGTCACCCCGGTGATCTTGGCCACCCCAGTGGCGTCGACATTGCCGGTAAAGTTGGCGGTGCAGTTAACGGTGGCCTGATAGGACGACGGTGATTTCACCGAAATAGTGCCAGGCGCCGTAAAGTTCGAGTTAACAGGCGTGATGCTGTAGGCGTTGGCCATGGAAGCAGCACCCATGCAAACAGCCAAGGCAGAGAGCGACACGAGAGTTTTCAAGCTTTTCATTGTTTTTCCTCACATGTTATGGCGATTCATTTCGCCAGGGGTAATGGCCATGATCGAGAGGTCACGGTGAAACTGCAGAACTTCCCTTTCCAGCCAAATTTCAATGCATGTACCGCTGCAACAGTCGGAACGCGTTAGTCGACAACTTTGAAGTTGGGCGGCATCTTGATCGACACCGTCTTGATCTTGCAGTCTTCGCCAATCGCAACATCGCTGGCCTCCAACTTGCCGGTGGCGTTATCCCAGGTACCGTCGGCCGTCGAAGGCCCGCACTTGCCGCCCAGGCCAAAGGCATGCACATCCACGCTGATCTTCGACATGGAGCCACTTGTTGTGTCTTTGGCGATTAACACCCAGGGCAAGTTGATGGCTTCGACGCGGCTGCACTTGAGGCCACCGTCGAACTCGACTTTGTCGACATTCACCGATGAACCATCGGCTGCAACCTTGCCGGCCACCTTGATGGTGCAATCGGCACTGATAAGCTTGCCTTTGGAGAAGCTGATAGGCCCCTGGGCAGTGAAGGCACTGCCCGCAGGTTCGATACGCGCAGCCTGGGCCTGGTGATACACAATCAGGCCCATGGCCGCCAACAGGATGTGGGCGGTGAACTTGGCAGAACTTTGCATGGCGTACGTCCTTCCCTTGAAATTATTGTTGTAGGGTCAAACCAGGTGCTTGCATTCAATATTCCGGGCGATAAGGACCTGCGCGATACACAGATCCCGAGTCCCCCCTGAAGGCTTACTTCATCTCAAAATGGCTTGGCGCTACCGCTGTACTTTTCCAGGTACTTCAAGCGCTTTGACGGTTGAAGATTGGTCAGGTTGATATCACCGGCATAGTGATTGAGTACGCGATGGTCCATGCGCCGCCGCCACAAGTACGGCACATAGGCCCAGACAATCATGCTGGCGTAGCCATACGGAAGTTGCGGTGATTCATCAAAGTGACGCAGCGACTGATAACTACGCGTGGGGTTGGCATGGTGATCGGAGTGCCGTTGCAACTGGAACAGAAAGATATTGGTGACAATCCGATTACTGTTCCACGAGTGGCGCGGCGAGCAGCGTTCATAACGGCCGTTGGGCAACTTCTGACGCTTGAGGCCGTAATGCTCGACATAATTCACCACTTCCAGCAACGAGAACCCGTAGATACCCTGGATAATCAGGAACGGAATCACCGCCGCCCCCAGCCAGGCAATCATCGCGCCCCACAACACCACGCTGTACATCCAGGCGCTGAGCACGCCGTTCTTCCAGTGCAGCGCCGGCAGGCCGAGTTTGCGCAGGCGTTCGCGCTCCAGGTTCCAGGCCGACACGGCGCTGAACCACACCGAACGCGGCAGGAAGGCCCAGAAGCTCTCACCGAGGCGCGAGCTGGCAGGGTCTTCCGGCGTGGCGACCCGTACGTGATGGCCACGGTTATGTTCGGTGTAGAAGTGCCCGTAGAACGTCGGCGCCAGGGTGACCTTGGCCAGGAACACTTCCAGGGGCTTGGGTTTGTGCCCCAGCTCATGGGCGGTATTGATGGCAATACCCGTGGCGGCGCCGGTGGACATGGCCATGCCCACATACGTCCACCCACTGATCTCACCGTGCAGCTGGGTGCGGGCGGTGATGAACGCGGCGGTCTTGGCCAGCCAGTTCGAGGGTTCCAGGCTGGCCGTGGCGTGCAACAGGCCGCCGTTGATGATCCAGTCGATACCGCCCGCAGCGAGCCAACCGGTGATGACCACCGAGGCAATCACAAACAGCACGCCGGTGTAGACGATCCAGCGGTAGTAGCGTTGGGATTCGAGGTGGCTGACCGCAGATTCGGGCGGGTTGCTGACGTCTTCGCCGAGCAGGCCGTCGATCAGCGGGATCAAGCCGAAGATCACCAGTACGCCCACCCACCACAGTTGTTGCACGCCTGTGGTGATGGCAAGGGCGCCGGAGAGTAAGGGAGTGGCCAGCGGCATGATGCCGAGCCACCACAGGTAACGTTTGCCGTCGGCCCACACGGTCGCAGCTGCCAGCGTCTGGTTCATGGCAGCCTCCGTACACATACGGTAGGCAATGCGGCAGCGGTGCGCTGACTGCTGCGAAAAATCATGCATGCGATAAAAGGCGTTTTTTTCATTATTTTATTCGCTCTTAGGCATTTCAAAAATAATTTCAAATTACACATTGAAATAATTTTTTTAAATAAATAGCGCGGAATCGTTAGGTCGTCAACTAGTTTTTCCAGCCCTTTTTTCCGTGACCGGGCAGTCTCTTTTCAGCCGTTTGGTCAGGGTTGAAGGCAGGCATCAACGCCCATGAACCGCGAGTCGGGTAGTGCTATTACTGCCTCGCCAGGGCGACAGGTGGGTGTAAGGACCTGACGTTTTCACCGGGTCGAACCCGCTTGGCCACCTGTTCCACCAGCGCCGCCACGCGCTCGGTGGCGGTGATCGGCAACATATGCCCGCGGCCTTCGATCACCTGCATTTTCAGCCCTGGCACCGTGCTGGCCAGGGCCTGCCCGTGTTTCTGGAAGTCGAGCACCTTGTCTTGCCCACCGTAGATCAGGCCGATGGGCAGGGTCAGTTGGGGGTAGCGCTTGACCATGTCCGGCAGGTGGTCGTTGACCCGGTTTATCTCGGTGGACGCGGCGTAGAAGTTGTCGGGGCGCATGCCCAGCAAGCCGCCGCCACGGGTGGCGAAGTCCGGTGGTGCAGGATCGGGGGCGAATACGCCCTTCACCACCGAGTCTTTGGTCAGCAGGCCGATGGGCAGGGTCAAGGTGTGGGCCACCCAGCGCCGCAGCCAGGCCGGGCGCACGGCCAGAGACAGAAACACCAGCGGCAGCATGCGTTGGGGGTGAGTCAAGGGCGCAACCAGCACCAACCCGGAGACGGCATGGGGATGGTCGAGGGCCAGCGCCAGGGCAATCGCGCCGCCCAGGGAGTGCCCCAGTACCAGCGGTTTGTCCAGGTCCAGCGTATGGATAAAGGCCGCGATTTGTCGCGCCTGGGCTGGCAAGTCTGCCGGCGTGCCGCTGCGCCGGGTGGAATAGCCTGAGCCCGGCCGGTCGAGGCTGATGACGCGAAAATGCTCACGCAACTGGCCGGACAAGGCATAGGTCAGGTTGCGACTGCTGCCCATCAGCCCATGGATCATCACCAGCGGCGGGCCCTTGCCCTCTTCGACATAATGAAAGCGCTCGCCATCCACCTCGACGAAGCGCCCGTTGATTGGCACGGTCGCTTCAATGCGCCGCGTCATCCAGGCACTCAAGCCCCATAACACCGCGCTGGCGCCCACCAGCACACCCGCAGCGACAACCCACTCCACAGCCATAGCTCGGTCCTCTGCTTCCCTGCTGCTGGCGACCCGACCGGAATTGGCCTGGCCTCAGCCATCGTCCACACCCTGGACCTACACTTCATGCATACCACGTTCGTCCGTCGGACAAATCGCTCATGCGCAACAAGGTCCTAGCGTAGGCGAATTTTTCAGGTAGATTATTTAAAATCTTTTTTAAAATAATTAATTCAATTTTCCTTTGCAATGGTGTTCTATCTAAAAGACAAAACAAAAACAGGAGCACATCCGATGCCCAAGCGTTTTATTGACGAGGCAGCCTTATGAATGCCCCCAGTGACTCAATCGACATCGCCATCATCGGCTCCGGGTTCGCGGGCCTGTGCATGGCGATCAAACTCAAGGAAGCCGGGCTCACCGACTTCTTTATCGCCGAACAGGCCCAAACCCTCGGCGGCACCTGGCGCGACAACCACTACCCAGGGTGCGCCTGCGACGTGCAGTCCCATGTGTATTCGTTTTCCTTCGCGCCCAACCCGAACTGGACGCGACAGTTCGCGGCGCAACCCGAGATTCGCGCCTATCTGGAAGACTGCGCCAAACGCTTCGAGCTGGCGCCCTACTTACGCTTTGGCATGGGCCTGCAACGTGCGGTGTTTGATGAACAGCAGCTGCGCTGGCAGCTGACCTTCAGCGACGGCCGCCAGGTCAGCGCACGGGTGCTGGTGTCGGGCATGGGGGGCTTGTCACGCCCGGCCATGCCGGATATCCCAGGGCTGGACAGCTTCAAGGGCAAGCGCTTCCACTCCCAGCAGTGGGATCACGAGTACGCCTTGAAGGGCAAGCGCGTGGCGGTGATCGGCACCGGTGCCAGCGCCATCCAGTTCGTGCCGCAGATCGCACCGCAGGTGGCGCACCTGGACCTGTTCCAGCGCACGCCGCCGTGGATCATGCCCAAGCCTGATCGGCCGCTTTCGGCTGCCGAACGCTGGCTTTTCAAGCACGTACCGCTCACCCAACGGCTGGTGCGCGCTGCACTTTACTGGGCACTGGAAGGCCGCGTGGTGGGCTTTGCCCTGCATCCACGCCTGATGAAAATGGTGCAGAAAATCGCCCTGCGTCACCTGCGCAAACAGGTGGCCCGCCCTTCCCTGCGCAAAACCCTGACGCCGGACTACACCATCGGCTGCAAGCGCGTGCTGATCTCCAACGATTACTACCCGGCACTCTCGCGCAGCAATGTCGAGGTGGTCACCGACAGCGTGCTGCGCATCGAAGCCGACGGCGTGATCACCGCCGACGGTATCAAGCACCCCGCCGATTGCCTGATCTTCGGCACGGGTTTCCAGGCCAGCGACCCGTTGCCCCGTGGCTGCATCATCGGCCGTGACGGCATCGACCTGATGGACGCCTGGCGCGATGGCGCCCATGCCTACAAAGGCACCACCGTGCCGGGCTACCCGAACCTGTTTCTGATCGTCGGCCCCAACACTGGCCTGGGGCATAACTCGATGATCCTGATGATCGAGGCCCAGGTCGCTTACATCCTCGACGCCCTGAAACACATGCAGCGCCAGCGCCTTACCACGGTAGAGGTCAAACCCGCCGTGGAGCACGCCTACAACCAGCAGTTGCAGGACAAACTCAAGCGCACCATCTGGAACACCGGCGGCTGCCAGAGCTGGTACCTCGACCCGCGCACTGGCAAGAACACCACGCTGTGGCCCGGCTCGACCTGGCGCTTCAAGCAGGTCACCCGGCATTTTGCCCTCAAGGACTACAGCGTCAGCCAGGCGCCCGCGCCCGCCCTGCCGCGAGCGGTTGCAACGCCCCACTCCACCACAGAAGGCAGCCTGTCATGAAGTCATTCAACGGCCGCGTCGCGGCGATCACCGGCGCGGCTTCCGGCATGGGCCGCGCACTGGCTTTGGCCCTGGCGCGGGAAGGGTGTCACCTGGCGCTGGCAGACAAAAACAGCCAGGGCCTGGAACAGACCCAGGACCTGATCCACACCTCGACTTTGTCGCCGGTTACCGTCACCACCCAAGTGCTGGACGTCTCCGACCGCCAGGCCATGCAGGCGTGGGCAGCGCGTTGTGCGGCCGAGCACGGCCAGGTCAATCTGGTGTTCAACAATGCCGGGGTGGCGCTGTCGAGCACCGTCGAAGGGGTGGATTACGCCGACCTGGAATGGATCGTCGGCATCAACTTCTGGGGAGTGGTGCATGGCACCAAGGCATTTCTGCCGTACCTCAAGGCCAGCGGCGACGGGCATATCATCAATACGTCCAGCGTGTTCGGCCTGTTCGCCCAGCCGGGCATGAGCGGCTACAACGCCACCAAGTTCGCCGTGCGCGGTTTCACCGAAGCCTTGCGCCAGGAACTCGATCTGCAACGCTGCGGCGTGTCGGCCACCTGCGTACACCCCGGCGGCATTCGTACCGATATCTGCCGCAGCAGCCGCATCGACGCGAACATGACCGGCTTTCTCATCCACAGCGAGCAGCAAGCCCGCGCCGACTTCGAAAAACTCTTCATCACCGACGCCGACCAGGCCGCCAACGTGATCCTGCAAGGCGTACGCAAAAACAAGCGCCGCGTGCTGATTGGCCGCGATGCCTATTTCCTCGACCTGCTCGCCCGTTGCCTGCCGGCGGCCTATCAGGCCCTGGTGGTGTTTGCCAGCAAACGCATGGCGCCCAAGCCGCGCACGCCAGTGTTTGAAACCAACGACGAGCCTCGACTCTGAACAGGAGCACGCACCATGTTGCCGATCCGTCGCGATATCCGTTTTGCCTTACCTGCCGAGCGCATCAAGAACTGGCATGAACAAGGGCCTGTGGTCAGTCACTTCTTCAATGCCTTGTCGCTGCTGTTTCCCCAGGGCGAGCTGTTCTTCATGGACAGCGTGCGCCACTACCGTGGGCAGATCGACGATGCCGAACTGAAAAAAGAGATCCAGGGGTTTATCGGCCAGGAGGCCATGCACAGCCGCGAGCATGTGGCCTATAACGACTTGCTGCAAGCCGCCGGCCTGCCGGCGCACACCCTCGACCGACGCCTGAAGTTCTTCCTCGACCTGCAGAAAAAACACCTGCCACCGTCGTTCAACCTGGCGGTGACCATCGCCCTGGAACACTACACCGCGATGCTCGCGGAAATCCTGCTCAGCGACCCGTCGCGCTTTGGCGACTCACTCAAGGGGTACCAGCAGATGTGGTACTGGCACGCCCTGGAAGAGACCGAACATAAAGCCGTGGCGTTCGATGTGTGGAACACCGTGATCAAGCCAGGGCCTGCGCGTTACCTGCTGCGCACCGGCACCATGCTGACCACCAGCATGCTGTTCTGGGTGGTGGTGCTGGACTTTCACGTGCGCCTGTTGATTGCCGACCGCACTTCGGGTGGCACGCTCAAGGGGCTGTGGCGCATGGTTAAATTCTTGTATGGGCCCAAGGGTGTGTTTCCACGGATGTTCCGGCCGTGGCTGCATTACTTCAAGCCGGGCTTTCATCCCTGGGATCATGACAACCGGGCGCGGTTGGCGGGCATTGACCGGTTGGTCGAAGAGATAGAGCGTACGCGCCGCGGCTATGAGTCGGCCTAGTGTCAGGGATTAATCCTGCCGTCTGTAGGAGCGAGCTTGCTCGCGAAAAACGTCAACGATGACGCGTGCTTCCTGAATGGACGCGGCGCCTGTGAGTTTCTCGCGAGCAAGCTCGCTCCTACATAAAGCAGTGAGGGTTACGCCAGGCTCTTGCTGACCACCTCAAACACATCACTGGACAGCTCACCCGCGCCCAGGATGCGCTCCAGCTCCGCTTTCATCAGCGCCTGCCGTGCGCTGTCGTATTTACGCCAGCGCGTCAACGGCGCCAGTTGGCGCGAGGCAATCTGCGGGTTCAAGGTATTGAGTTGAATCACCAGGTCCGCCAGGAAGCGATAGCCCGAGCCATCCGCCGCATGGAAGTTGATCAGGTTCTGCCCGGCAAAGGCGCCCACCAGCGCGCGCACCTTGTTGGGGTTCTTGATGGTGAACGCAGGGTGCTGCATCAACGCCTTGACCCGCGCCAGCCCGCCCGGCAAGGTGCTGCCGGCCTGTACGCTGAACCATTGGTCCATGACCAGCGGGTTGTCCTTGAAGTTCTCGGCAAACACCGCCAAGGCCTGGGCTTTCTCTGCTTCAAACGGCGAGTTCACCAGCACCGCCAACGCGGTCAGGCGTTCGGTCATGTTATCGCTGGTGTCGAACTGATCCAGGGTGGCCGCCAACACTTCTGGCTTGCCGCTGAGCATCAAGTACGACAGCGCGATGTTCTGCAGCGCACGCCGAGCGAAGTGCTCGGCCTCTGCCACGTAAGGCGTTTGCTTGGACAGCTCGCGGTTGGCCTGGTAGCGCAACCACAAC
The DNA here is from genome assembly GCF_014268375.2 of Pseudomonas salmasensis. Lineage (NCBI taxonomy): Bacteria > Pseudomonadati > Pseudomonadota > Gammaproteobacteria > Pseudomonadales > Pseudomonadaceae > Pseudomonas > Pseudomonas salmasensis. The sequence continues at coordinate 210,516 of NZ_CP077083.1, read as the reverse complement.
CCTTCGAACAGGTTATCGGCCAGTTGCTTGCGGGCAAACTCGCGGGCAGCGTGGATGGCGTCCACATCCGCCACTTCGCTGATTTCCGTGAGGTAGGCTTCGCTCGGCAGCGAGAGCATTTCGGCGACCATGGCCTGGTCCAGGCTTTCATCGCTCAATACCGTGCGCAGCGCATCGATCAGGCGTTGATCAAGCTTCAGCGGCTGGCCCGCCTGGTGCTGGCCGATCAGTTCCTGCAATACCTGCACGGCCAATTGCTGGCCGGCATCCCAGCGGTTGAAACCGTCGCTGTCGTGCTGCATCAGGAACATCAGTTGATCGCGGCTGTAGGGAAAGCTCAGCTTCACCGGTGCCGAGAACCCACGCAGCAACGAAGGCAAGGGTTTTTCAGCGATGTCGACGAAGGTAAAGGTCTGTTCCGCTTCGGTCACCGAGATTACCCGCGAAGTGTCGCCCGCCGTCGCTTCACCGGCCAGACGCAAGGCAATGCCGGCGCCCTGCCCGTCCAGCAAGCCCAGCGCCACCGGGATCACGAAGGGCAACTTCTCGACCTTGTCCGGCGTGGGTGGGCAGCTCTGGCGGAAGGTCAGGCTGTAGGTCTTGGCCGCCGCATCGTAGGCTTCGCTCACCGCCAGGCGTGGGGTGCCGGCCTGGCTGTACCAGCGCTTGAACTGGCTGAGGTCGGCGCCATTGGCGTCTTCCATGGCCTTGATGAAGTCGTCGCAGGTCACGGCCTGGCCGTCATGGCGTTCGAAATACAGGTCGCTGCCTTTGCGAAAGCCCTCGGCACCGAGCAGGGTGTGGATCATGCCAACCACTTCCGAGCCCTTTTCATAGACGGTCAGGGTGTAGAAGTTGGAGATCTCGATAAAGCTGTCCGGGCGCACGGCGTGGGCCATGGGGCCGGCATCTTCAGCGAACTGATGGGTACGCAAGTACGCCACGTCCTGGATGCGCTTGACCGTGGCCGAGTTCATGTCGGCAGAGAAGCCCGAGTCGCGGAACACGGTGAAGCCTTCCTTGAGCGACAGCTGGAACCAGTCGCGGCAGGTCACGCGGTTGCCCGACCAGTTGTGGAAGTATTCGTGGGCAACGATGGCCTCGACGCGCTGGTGGGCGGCATCGGTGGCGGTTTCGGCACGGGCCAGCACGGCGCTGGAGTTGAAGATATTGAGGCCCTTGTTCTCCATGGCGCCCATGTTGAAGTCGTTGACCGCGACGATCATGAAGATGTCCAGGTCGTACTCGCGGCCGTAGGTCTCTTCGTCCCAGCGCATGGATTTTTTCAGGCTGGTCATGGCGTGCTGGCACTTGTCGATATTTTCCGGCTCGACGTAGATGCGCAGCGCGACTTCGCGGTTGGTCATGGTGGTGAAGCTGTCTTCAACGCACCACAGGTCACCGGCCACCAACGCAAACAGGTACGCCGGTTTCTTGAACGGGTCTTCCCAGGTCGCCCAGTGCCGGCCGTCTTCACCGGGGCCGCTGGCGATCGGGTTGCCGTTGGACAACAGCACCGGGTAGCGGTGTTGCTCGGCGATCACCGTGGTGGTGAACACGCTCATCACGTCCGGGCGGTCGAGGTAATAGGTGATCTTGCGGAAACCTTCGGCCTCGCACTGGGTGCAGAACATACCGCTGGATTTGTACAAGCCTTCCAGGGCAGTGTTGGTTTCCGGGTGGATCTTGACCGTGGTGTCCAGGGTGAAGGTTTCACTCTGAGGCTGCAGGGTCAGGTGGCTGTCGGTCAGCTGGTAATCGGCGGCGGTCAGTTCCTGATCCGCAAGGGTGACGCTCAGCAACTCAAGCTGCTGGCCATCGAGCACCAGCGGTGGCAGGCCAGTGCCACGCTCGGGGTTGCGGCGCATCACCAGCTGCGCGTGGACCAGGCTGTGGTCCTCGAACAACTCGAAGGTCAGGTGCGTCTCGTCGATCAGGTAGTCCGGCGCCTGATAGTCCTTCAGGTAAATCATCTTCGGTTGTTCGGTGCGCATGCTGGGGATCCTTCTACTGATGCACGGCGAGCTGGTAGGCCGTGTATTTACGAATGTTGATGACGCCGGTGTCGAAGATCAGGTATTGGCCCTTGATCCCCAGCAACGTGCCTTCGGCAATCGGGTTCTTGTCCAGGTTGAAGCTGACGATCTTGGTCGGATACTGCTCGACCGGGTAGCGGATTTCAATCGGCTCTATGTCGGCAATGGTTTGGATGGCTTGCAGGCCAAAGCGTTCCTGCAAACCCAGCAAGCCCTCGGCGCAAGAGGCGAACAGCTCGTCACGCACCTGCTTGAGGTCCACCGATTGCGCATCGCCCTTGAGCAAAGCGCGCCAGTTGGTCTTGTCGGCCACCTGGCTGCGAAACAGGTCTTCGACAAAGCCCGATTGCTGGCGCGTCGCCACGCGCATGATCGGCAACGCCTGGCTGGCGCCCTGGTCCAACCAACGGGTGGGCAACTGCGTAGCCCGCGTAATGCCGACCTTGATGCCCGACGAGTTGGCCAGGTACACCACGTGGTCGGTCATGCAGAATGTCTCGCCCCAGCCCGGATCGCGGCAGGTACCGGCGTCGTAATGGCAACGCTCGGGGCTCATGATGCACAGGTCACACTGGGCCAGCTTGGTCATGCAGGGGTAGCAATAGCCCTGGCTGAAGCTGGTCTTGGTCTTGCGCCCGCAATGGCTGCAATGAATCGCGCCCAGGTACTCCAGGCGTACATGGGTGCCGATCAGCGGATTGACCGGCACCTCGGTGCTTCCTAAGCGAAAGGCGTATTGAACGGTCGGCTCACCGAGTTGCGCCGACATTTTGCTGACTGCACCGCGACCAATTTCAATCAATGGATCGCATCCGACTTGAACAGGATGTTGGGTACCGGTGCCGATTTCGACGCGCACTCCTGCGGGCCCATATAGCCGGTGCGTTGCTCTTCCGGCAGGTTCTGGATTTCCCAGGCGATCATCGCTTGCAGCGACAATTCGCGCTGCTCGGCGGTGAGCTTGCGGCCATCGGACCATTTGCCGATCTCTACCGCGAGCTTGAGGCTCTCGTAGATGTCCGGGGTGATGTTTTCGATCATTTCAGCAAAAGAGGACATAAGGCTCTTCCTTATCAAATAGACGCTTTGCGACGGTTGTACAAACCGCCAAGCAAACCCGTCAAGCAACCGATGACCAAGCCGCCCACATGGGCCGCGTTGGCGATTTCGCCGAAACCGATCATCGAGACCAGCCCCGACAGGCAGAGCAGCAGCCACACCAGCATCATCACCAGCACCCCACGGGGCAGGCGATAGGCCGGGTTGGGCGACAATAATTGAAAGATCCAGCAGTGCCCGAGCAGGCCGTACAACACGCCGGACAAGCCGCCAAACAAGCCGGGGCCACCGTAGGCGTATTGCGCGTAGTTGGAGGCCAGGCTGAACAACAGGGTCAGGCCCAGCAGGTTGATACCGCCCTGGCGCGCTTCAATGCGCCGGCCAAGCTCCCAGTACCACATGCCATTCATGGCCAGATGCAGGATGCCGAAGTGGATCAGCATCGGCGTGACCAGGCGCCACCACTGCCCCAAGGCCAGGGTGTCAGCCAGCGGCGTGAACTGGATGTACTCGCCCAGCACGCGGAACGGCAGGAAGGTCAGCCAGGCCATGGTTTGCAGGTTTTCACCCAGCAGGGTCACGGCAGCGACGATGAGACTGGCCAACAGCACCAGCGCGGTGACGGGGCTGTGGCGCACCTGCTGGACAAAACCTGGCCGCGCAACCGGCGCCTGCTCGGGAATGTCCAGTTGCTGGTCCGGGTCGCCAGCGGGGAAACGTTGATACAACACGCGCACGTCGTCGCTAATGGCCTCGGGCACCCACAGCACCTGCTCACCCGCCTCCTCGCTGACGCGGTGCGGCACCTGCATGCGGTGCAGCAACTTGACGAAGCCGCCCAGGTCGACGCTCAGGGGCAAGCGCAATACAGCTACGGTACTCATGGGATGGCCTCTGGTCGCTCAACGTCGACCCATACGAATTTACGCGGATCCAGTTGGGTTTCCTGGTCCAGTCGATACGCCACCAGCTTGCCGTACAGCACGGCGCTGTAGTCCAGGCAGGCCAGGTTCGGGCGGATCGGCGCCGGTTTGCCGCTGCGCCAGTAGTGGCCGACGAACAACAGCGGTTCATCGACGCCGTAGCGCAGCAGGGAATTCTTTTGCGTGGACGACAACGGCGTGCGCGCCACCGGCTCTGGCAAGGCGTCGGGCTGGAACACGATGTCGCCGTAGGTCTTGGGGTCGTCTTCCCAGAACTTGGTGCGAAAGAACGAACGCGTCAGGCCATCGCCACCGGTCAGGGTGAGCCCATCGGGCAGGCGCATATCGGTGCCGCGCAACAGGCGATCGAATGCATTGCAGGCGAAACTGCCCGGTACGGCGGCGGATTGCAGGAAGTGTTGGTCGATGCAGCCATCCGGGAAGGTGGCGCGCAACGGCTGGATGAAGCCTTCATCCCAGCACGCGTGCACCACGCGGAAACGCCCGGCATCGACAAACAGCGGCATGTCGTAGAACCAGCCGAGGAAGTCGTGCCAATCAGCCGGGTGGTGTTCGAACTGGGTCAGGGTCTCTTGGATCAAGTGGGCGTGGCGCGGGTTGTGCTCACGCACGAACTGCTTGCCACTGCCCGGCGGTGCCGGCGTGGTCCAGCCCAGCGCATTGAACTCGTGGTTGCCCATGATGCACAGCGCCTGGCCGGCCTCGGTCATATCGTGGACGATATGCAGCGCCTCACGGATGCGTGGGCCACGGTCGATGATATCGCCCAGGAACACGGCCATGCGTGACGGATGGCGCCAGGTGCCGCCCTGCTTGTGGTAACCCAATTGGTCGAGCAAGTGCTCAAGGGTATGAGCGCAACCGTGCACGTCACCAATCAGGTCGTAGCTACGCGCGGGATCGAGCATCAGTCGCCTCCACCTCCCAAGCGGCTGCCCCAGCCCAACTTGGTGCGGCACACTTCGTAGTAGTTGTGATCCAGCGGGTGGATCAAGCGCAACTTCTGTGCCTTCTTGCTCACGGTGATGGTGTCACCGGGGGCGCAGGTGAAATGGTTCTGCCCGTCGCAGGAGACTTGCGGGTAGATTTGCATGTCTTTGGACACCACGATTTTCAGCTCACTGTTGCCATCGACCACTATTGGCCGACTGGACAACATATGGGGGTACATCGGCACGATCACAATGGCATCGAGCTTGGGGTGCATGATCGGGCCACCGGCCGACAGCGCGTAGGCAGTGGAACCTGTGGGCGTGGCGACGATCAGGCCGTCGGCCTTCTGGCTGCACACGAACTGGCCGTCGATATACAGTTCGAACTCGATCATGCGCGTGGACTTGCCAGGGTGCAGCACTACATCGTTGAGGGCATCGCCCTGGCCGATCGCCTCGCCGTGGCGGCGCACTTCGGCTTGCAACAGGAAGCGGTTCTCTACCAGGTAATGGCCGTCGAGCACCTTGGCCACTTCGACTTCCAGCTCATCGGGGCGGATGTCAGTGAGAAACCCCAGGCTGCCGCGGTTGATCCCCAGCACCGGCACATTATGCCGTGCCAGCGCCCGGGCGGCGCCGAGCAGGCTGCCATCGCCGCCGACCACGATGACCATGTCGCACACTTCGCCGAGCATCTTGCGCGACGAGGTTTGCAGGCCGTGGCCGGGGAGGATTTCAGCGATGGTGTCTTCGAGGATCACATGCAGGTGGCGCTCGAGCAGAAACTTCTTCAGCCGGCGGACGGTGTCCAACACCTGGGTACTGCCCAGGCGACCGATAATGCCGATATTGCGAAAGTGCTCCATGGGGCTCCTGCGGGATCTGGGGTGAGGCAAAAAGAGCGATTATGGGCGAAAGGCCGCCTCAGGCAAAATCCTTTGTCGCCGCCACGCCTTGATGACAATGGTTCTCAGGCACCTTCTGCGCGCTGAAAAGGCTATGCTCGGAGCATGACGCCATTCCCCGACTTGCACACCCTGCCCCGCCAACTGCGCCACCCCGAGGTGCGCGACCTGGCGTGGGTGATGCTCGCGCCGCCGATGCTGGCGCAAACGCCATGGCCGCAACGCCACCCGCTGGCCGGCAGTGACTGGGTGCAGGCCCCTCACCAGCTCGAAGCCTGGCTGCGCCAGCTGGACCAGGACAGCAGCGCGTTGCAGCAGTGGCTGAGCCTGTCACGCACCCGGCGCCTGGGCCTGTATTACGAACGCTTATGGCAATTCGCGGTGCAGCATGCGCCAGGCGTGGAGTTACTGGCTGCCAACCTGCCGATCCGCCGTGCCGGGCATACCTTGGGCGAGCTGGACATGCTGCTGCGCGACCGCGATGGCGTGCACCACCTGGAGCTGGCGATCAAACTCTACCTGGGCCCGCAGGATGGCAATGGCCAGGACGCCGCGCAATGGCTGGGGCCTGGCTGCCATGACCGGCTGGACCGCAAACTGGCGCACCTGGCCCAGCATCAACTGCCGATCTCCGCGCGGGCAGAAAGCCGCGAGGCCTTGGCGGCGCTGGATATCCAAGCATTCGATGCGCATTTGTGGCTCGGCGGCTATCTGCTCTATCCCTGGCCCGGCGCGGCGCACTCCCCCCTCGGAGCTCACCCGCAGCACCTGCGTGGGCGCTGGTTGCATCAGCGCGATTGGGCGGAGTTTGTGAGCACCCGCCCAGCGGGCCGCTGGCAACCCCTGCCCCGCCATGCCTGGCTGGCGCCCGCGCATTACCCGACTGATGAAATGTGGAGTGAAGTGCAGATGCAAGACTGGCTGGCAGACCTGGACCCGATGGCCCCGGCGCAGTTGCTGGTGCGCATGGTGCCCAACGGTGAGGAGTGGGAGGAAGCCGAGCGGTTGTTTCTGGTGGCGGATCTTTGGCCGAATGTGCCGGGGGCAGGCTGATAGGTGTGGTGTGTTTGAGGGCCTCTTCGCGAGCAAGCCCGCTCCCACATTTGACCCAGTACATCCTTTGGAATGCGGACAAATGTGGGAGCGGGCTTGCTCGCGAATGCGCCCTCCCTGGCACTACACATCATCTATATGTTGATAATCCAACTGCAACCCCACCGCCAATTCCTGCGCCCGCCCCAACCTGATCGGCCCACGCTCGATGTCAATCAACACGCCTGGGCACTCCAATCGCGGCAGCGCGCCCATCGCCTTGAGCCGCCCATCGGTCAACACCAGCACCTTCTGCTGCTCGGCGGGATAGCGCTTGCGCCGTGCCGCCAACCAATGCCCCGCCTCCGTCAGCGCAGCCAGCAACGGCGTCCCGCCGCCCGCACCCAACTGCTCCAACCACTCGGCCAAGCCTTTCGCCGCCTTCATGCCTTGCACTTGCCACTTCGGTGACGGCCCGCTAGCCGTGAGCAACGCCATGCGCGCCCGTTGCCGATAAGCATCGTCAAACAGCTGGGCCAACAACCCCTTGGCATCGGTCAACGCCCGGTGGCGCCGCGTGGACGCCGAGGCATCGACAATCACCAGCCACAGCTCGGGGGCTGACCGGCTACGCAAATGGAACAGCAGGTCCGCACGGCATTGCGGCCGACCACCGAGCAACGTGCCCGGCCAATTGATCGCCCCGCGCTGTGCGCTGCGGGCCTTGCCCTGCCGGCCGGTGTTCAATCGCCCCGCTTGGGGCCGGGCATCCGCCCCCGCGTCAGGTCGGGGGCGGATGCCTAGGGCTTTTTTGGCCAGGTGGGTACATCGCGGCGAGCGCCCGTGGGCAAGGCGAGTGCGGGCATATCGCCCCATTGGCCTTGCCCGGACGAGGTGTCAGAGGGGGAAGGCGACGGCCCGTCATTCGGCTGGGGCGGCGAGCCTGGCGGAGTCTGTTGCTGACGACGATGGCGCAAGGCAAATTCTGCCACCGCATCGATATCTTCCTGCTCGATAGCGGCCGCACCACGCCACGCCGCGTGGGCACGGGCGCCCCGCAACCAGACCAGGTCGGCACGCAGGCCGTCTACCCCTGCGGCAAAGCAGCGCTCGGTGATGCGGGCCAACGCCTGGTCATCCAGGGCGATACTGTCAAGCCGTGCTCGCGCCTGGGTGCAGCGCTCGCGCAAGGCGGCTTGGGCTGGCGCCCACTGCGCGCAGAACGCAGTTGGGTCAGTGTCAAAATCCAAACGACGCCGGATGATCTGCCCGCGCTCGGCGGGCAAGGTCTGCCCGCTCAAGGCCACGTTGAAGCCAAAGCGGTCGAGCAACTGCGGGCGCAGCTCGCCCTCCTCCGGGTTCATGGTGCCGATCAATACAAAGCGCGCCGCATGGCGATGGGAAATCCCGTCGCGTTCGATCAGGTTGGTGCCACTGGCGGCCACGTCCAGCAGCAGGTCCACCAAGTGGTCCGCCAGCAGGTTGACTTCATCCACGTACAACACGCCGCCGTCGGCCTTGGCCAACACGCCGGGGGAGAATTGCGCGCGGCCTTCGCCCAGTGCAGCGTCCAGGTCCAAGGTACCGACCAGCCGCTCTTCGGTCGCGCCCAGGGGCAAGGTGACAAATTGCCCGCTGGCCAGCAGGTCTGCCAGCCCACGGGCCAGGGTGGACTTGGCCATGCCCCGTGGCCCTTCGATCAGCACGCCGCCGATCTTCGGGTCGATGGCAGCCAGGCACAGCGCGAGCTTCAAGTCATCGGCGCCGACCACGGCGGACAGCGGGAAATGGGGAGTATCAGTCATCAGCTGTCTTCTTCTATGTCCAGCAACAGGTTTTCCAAGGCCTCGCGATACGCCCCCGGCGCTTGCCACAAACCACGCTGCTGGGCTTCAAGCATGCGTTCGGTCATGTCGCGCAGGGCATCGGGGTTGTGCTGCTGCACGAAGGCGCGGGTGTCCGGGTCCAGCAGGTAGGCATCGGCGAGCAAGGCGTATTGGTGATCGTCAATCAGCGCGGTGGTAGCGTCGAAGGCGAACAGGTTGTCCACGGTCGCGGCCATTTCAAACGCGCCTTTATAGCCATGGCGCTTCACGCCTTCGATCCACTTGGGGTTGGCCGCGCGGGAACGGATCACCCGGTTGAGCTCTTCCTTCAAGGTGCGGATTTTCGGCACGTCCGGCTGGCTGTGGTCGCCATGGTAGCTGGCGGCCTTGTCACCGCTCAGGGTTTCCACGGCGGCCAGCATGCCGCCCTGGAATTGGTAGTAGTCATTGGAGTCGAGCAAATCGTGCTCGCGATTGTCCTGGTTCTGCAACACCGCCTGCACCTGGCTCAAACGCTGGGCAAATTGCTCGCGGGCGGCAGTGCCTTCATCGGAGCCACCGTAGGCGTAACCGCCCCAGTTCAGGTAGACCTCGGCCAAGTCCTCGCGGCTCTGCCACAGGCGCCCGTCAATCGCGCCCTGCACGCCCGCGCCATAGGCACCCGGCTTGGCGCCAAAAATGCGCCAGCCGGCCTGTTTGGCCGCTGCTGCTTCATCCAGGCCCGACTCAAGCAGCGCTTGGCGTTCGCTGCGCACCTTGGCGGCCAGCGGGTTCATGTCGTCGGGTTCATCCAGGGCCGCCACTGCCTGCACTGCCGCATCGAACAGGCGGATCAGGTTGGCAAACGCATCGCGGAAGAACCCGGACACACGCAGGGTCACGTCCACACGCGGGCGGTCCAATAAGCTGATTGGCAGTATTTCAAAGTCGTCCACCCGCTGGCTGCCGGTGGCCCACACCGGGCGCACGCCCATCAGCGCCATGGCCTGGGCAATATCGTCACCGCCGGTGCGCATGGTGGCGGTGCCCCACACCGACAGGCCGAGCTGACGCAGGTGGTCGCCGTGGTCTTGCAGGTGCCGCTCAAGAATCAGGTTGGCCGACTGGAACCCGATGCGCCAGGCCGTGGTGGTTGGCAGGTTGCGCACGTCCACGGTAAAAAAGTTACGCCCCGTGGGCAGCACATCCAGCCGACCGCGACTCGGCGCACCGCTGGGCCCCGCCGGGACAAAGCGCCCACTCAAGGCATCGAGCAAACCGCGCATCTCCGCCGGGCCGCAGGCATCCAGGCGTGGCGCGACGACAATGCGCAGGCTTTCGACCACCGACTTCACCTCCTCCCAGCCGGGCTCTTCCAACTGCTCGATGGGCCCTTCCAATGCCTGCTCGATCAAGCGTGCCGCGTACAACTCCAGACGTTCACGGGTATCCCCGGCCGTGCGCCACAACTGATCGTCAATCTTCTGCAACACCAACGGGCGCCGCCCCGTCCAGGGCTCGGCCAATGCGCAATCGAGCGGATCAAACCCCAACTCGAACGCCTTGGCCAGCACACGCAACAGGCTCGACTGCGGGCCCCGGCCATCGCCACGGGGAATGCGCAACAGCGCCAGCAAGGTGTCGATACGCAAACGGCCTTCGGGCGACTCACCAAAGATATGCAGGCCATCGCGGATCTGCGATTCCTTCAAGTCGCACAGGTAGGTATCCAGGCGCGGCAGCCACACCGCCGCGTCCGCCTCACTGCCCAGTTCAAGCTCCTGGTCGATACGGGTTTCGCGCACCAGCTTGAGGATGTCTTTTTGCAGCTCCAGGGCACGACGCGGGTCGAGCAATTGCGCCTCGTAATACTCGTCGGCCAGCAGCTCCAGATCACGCAGCGGGCCGTAGGTTTCGGCGCGGGTCAGCGGTGGCATCAGGTGGTCGATGATCACCGCCTGGGTGCGCCGCTTGGCCTGGGCGCCCTCACCCGGGTCGTTGACGATAAACGGGTAGATATTCGGCAGCGGCCCCAGCAGTGCATCCGGCCAGCAGTGCTCCGACAGGCCCACGCCTTTGCCGGGCAGCCATTCCAGGTTGCCGTGCTTGCCCACATGGATCACGCCGTGGGCGCCGTAGGTATGGCGCAGCCAGAAATAGAACGCCAGGTAGCCATGGGGCGGCACCAGGTCCGGGTCGTGGTACACGGCGCTGGCATCCACCTGGTAACCCCGGGCCGGCTGGATGCCGACGAAGGTCAGGCCCAGGCGCAGGCCGGCGATCATCATGCGGCCATCGCGGCACATCGGATCGTTTTGCGGGGCGCCCCAACGCTCCAGCACGGCCTGGCGATTGGAGGCCGGCAAGCGATCAAACATCGCCTGGTATTCCACAAGGCTCAGGCTTTGATGGCAGGGGCGCAGGTCGAGGCTGTCGAGATCGTTGGTGACGCCGCCGAGCAGTTCATGGATCAGCGCGGTGCCACTGTCGGGCAGCCGCTCCGCCACCGGGTAGCCCTCGGTTTGCAAGGCGCGCAGGATATTCAGCGCTGCCGCAGGGGTGTCCAGGCCTACGCCGTTGCCGATGCGACCGTCGCGGGTTGGGTAGTTGGCGAGGATCAACGCAATCCGTTTCTGTGCATTGGGCACCCGCGCCAACGCGACCCAGCGGCGTGCCAGCTCCGCGACAAAGTCCATGCGTTCGGGCGCTGCGCGGTAGCACACCACGTCCGACTGGCTGCGCTCGCTGCGCCAGGCCAGGTCCTTGAAACTGATCGGCCGGCTGATGATGCGCCCGTCCAGCTCCGGCAAGGCGATATGCATCGCCAGGTCACGGGGCCCCAGGCCTTGTTCGCTGGCCTGCCAGCCGGGCTGGTTGTCCTGGGCGCAGATCGCCTGGATCACCGGGATATTACGGCGAAACGGGCGCAAATGCGGCGCTTCCGGGCTCGATTGGGCAAAGCCGGTGGTGTTCAGAATTACCGCGGCTTGCACGTCATCCAGCAGGTCCTCGACCACCGTGAGGCAGCCGGGTTCTTTCAAACTGGCCACCGCGATAGGCAAGGGGTTGAGGCCCGCCGCCTGTAAGCGCTGGCAGAACACATCAATAAAACCGGTATTGGCCGCCTGTAAATGGGAGCGGTAGAACAGCACCGCAGCCACGGGCCAATCGGCGTGCCAATCGGCCTGCCAGTCATTGAGGCGGGCATTGGCGTTGCGCGGGTGGTAGATCGCCGTGCGCGGCAGGGTTTGCGGCTCGGCCCAGGCATAGTCGCGGCCCAGGTGGGCACTGGCCAGGCAGTGGTAAAAATCCAGGGCATTGCCCAGGCCACCTTGGCGCAGGAAGTGCCACAGGCGCTCGCGGTGTTCGGCAGCAACGGTGCTCAGGCCGCTGAGTTCCGGGTCTGGGCGGTCGTCACCCGGCACCAGGATCAGGGTGACGCCGCGCTCGGCCAACTCCACCAGGCGCTCGATGCCGTAGCGCCAATAGCCGATGCCGCCGTGCAATGACAGCAGGATGACCTTGGCGTGGCGCAGCACCTCGTCGACGTACAGGTCAACCGAGGCATGGTTCTGCACCTGCATCGGGTTGGCCAGGCGCAGGCTGGGGTAATCCTCGGGCAATTGCTGGGCGGCTTCGGCGAGCAGTGCCAGGCTGGAATCGCCGCTGCACAGGATCACCAGCTCAGCGGGGGTCTGGCCAAGGTCGGCAATATTGTCGTCCGCGACGAAACCACCGGGTTGGGTCCTGAGCAGGTGCATGGTTAAACGCTGAGGGCAGCGCGCAATTGCGCTTCAAGGCCCACGGCGTCCAGCTCCTGACCGATCAGCACCAGGCGCGTGGTGCGTGCTTCATCAGCGCCCCAGGCACGGTCGAAGTGCTTGTCAAAGCGCGTGCCCACGCCCTGGATCAGCAGGCGCATCGGTTTGTTGGGGATCGCGGCGAAACCTTTCACACGCAGGATGCCGTGCTGCACCACCAATTGGGTCAGGGCGTCGAGCAACAGCGCTTCATCGGCTTGGGGCAGGTCGATGGAGATGGAGTCGAAGGCATCGTGATCGTGGTCGTCTTCACCTTCATGGTGATGGTCGTGATGGCTGTGACGCGCGTCGATATGCGCCTCGGAACCGGCGCCCAGGCCGATCAGCACGTCCAGAGGCAGGCGACCGCTGCTGGCTTCGATGATCTTCACTGCCGGCGGCAGTTCTTCGGCGACTTCCAGGCGCACACGCGCCAGGTCTTGGGCGCTGATCAGGTCGGTTTTGTTGAGGATCACCAGGTCGGCGCTGGCCAACTGGTCGGCGAACAGCTCGTGCAACGGCGATTCGTGGTCCAGGTTGGGGTCAAGTTTGCGCTGGGCGTCGACCTGGTCCGGGAAGGCGGCAAAGGTGCCGGCGGCCACGGCCGGGCTGTCGACCACGGTGATCACCGCGTCAACGGTGCAGGCGCTGCGGATTTCCGGCCACTGGAAGGCTTGCACCAACGGCTTGGGCAGGGCCAGGCCTGAAGTTTCGATGAGGATATGGTCCAGGTCACCGCGACGGGCGACCAGTTCACGCATCACCGGGAAGAACTCTTCCTGCACGGTGCAGCACAGGCAACCGTTGGCCAGCTCGTAGACGCGACCATTGGCTTCTTCTTCGGTGCAACCGATAGAACACTGCTTGAGAATTTCACCGTCAATGCCCAGCTCGCCGAACTCGTTGACGATCACTGCAATGCGGCGGCCCTGAGCGTTGTCGAGCATATGGCGCAACAGCGTGGTTTTGCCCGAGCCGAGGAAGCCGGTAACGATGGTGACGGGAAGTTTGGCCAGTGTTTTCATCGGATGCCCTTTGGGGCGGGCATACGGGACGACAGGCCCTGCGGCGGCGCGCAGCAGCGGATTTCGTCACCGGATCACCCCGCCCGGTTGAATTGGAAAATCAGTCGCGAGGCAGGTCTCCTGGCTTGGGGTGTGCAGGCCTTGCGACCAACGCTGACTGCGCCTTCCCGCCGTATCGGCAGTGGCGTGGCAGTCAACTGAACCCTTCACAGTTGCGGGGGCAGCCGCGGCTTGAACCGCGTTCCCTTCTTAGCTTCGGCCTGGGCCGAAGAACCTCGAGGGTGCAAGGCTACAGGGGCTTGCAGCATTTGACTACCGTCCCCGGCCCATGCTCTCCTACACCTCTTGTTTCGGGTGCCCTTCACAGGGTGAAACGGGAAACCGGTGCGTCATAGTCCTATGACCAGTCCGGTGCTGCCCCCGCAACGGTAAGCGAGCGAAGCGTCACAGCCACTGTGCTTTTGCATGGGAAGGCGATGCTTTCAGGAGGACTCTTTAAAGAGCCGCCCCTCGCAAGCCCGGAGACCGGCCCGAAAAATTCAGATAACAAACCCGCGGTGGGCGGGCGCTGTTCAGAACCCTGCGTGCCTGGCGCGCGGGGTTTTCATGCGCTCGTTTCCACCCTGACACCTGAAAGGGACGCGCCATGTCGATCATCAGCAGCACTTCGCACTCCGCCACTAGCACCGCCACCCTCAGCCAACGACTGACCGCCGCCATCGGCGCGTCGATCCTGGGCGCGTGCCTGGTGTATTTCGCCGGGTTCTCGCATATCGAGGCGGTGCACAACGCCGCCCACGATACCCGCCACAGCGCTGCGTTCCCGTGCCATTGAGAGCTGCCGACATGATCAAGCGTATTGCGCAAACCGCAGGTTTCACTGGGCTTTTGGCGGCCTTGTTGCTGACTCTGTTGCAAAGCTTCTGGGTCGCCCCGCTGATTCTGCAGGCAGAAAGCTTCGAAAAAGCCCCACCAGCGGCCGAAGTGGTGCATGAGCACGCCGCTGGCGCTGCTGCACACAGCCACGATGCCCAAGCCTGGGAGCCCGAAGATGGCTGGCAGCGTGTGCTGTCCACCACTGGAGGCAACCTGGTGGTGGCCGTAGGCTTTGCCCTGATGCTCGCCGGCCTCTATACGCTGCGCGCGCCGACCCGTACCGCCCAAGGCCTGCTCTGGGGCTTGGCCGGCTACGCGACCTTTGTACTGGCACCCACCCTGGGCCTGCCACCGGAACTGCCCGGTACAGCGGCCGCCGACCTGACACTGCGCCAGACCTGGTGGATCGGCACCGCAGCCTCCACCGCCGCCGGCCTGGCGCTGATCGTGTTCGGTCGCAACTGGCTGTTGAAAGGGCTTGGGCTGGCGATTCTTGCCGTGCCCCACTTCATCGGCGCGCCGCAACCGCAAGTGCATTCGATGCTGGCCCCGGAGGCGCTCGAAGCGCAGTTCAAGATCGCCTCGCAATTGACCAACGTCGCCTTCTGGCTGGCCCTGGGCCTGATCAGCGCCTGGTTGTTCCGCCGCAACCGCGACGATCAATACTCGGCATGATCCTGATTGTAGGGCTTGGCTGCCAGCGCGGCTGTGAGGTTCACAGCCTGCTGGCGTTGCTGGACAGTACCCTGGCCGAGGCCGGCATTGAGCGCTCACGCGTGACTGCGTTGGCAAGCATTGACCGCAAACGCGATGAACCTGGGCTGCTGGCCCTGGCCCAGCGGTTGAACCTGCCCTTGCAGTGCTTCAGCGTCGAGCAACTGGCGGGCTATGAGCATCGGCTGAGCCATCGCTCGGCGCCGGCTTTTGCCCACACCGGCTGTTACGGCGTGGCCGAAAGCGCCGCCCTGGCCTTGGCCGAGCACCTGTCTAATGGCCCCGCGCGCCTGCTGATCACCCGCAAGAAAAGCGCACAGGCCACCCTTGCATTGGCCTGCGCGGGCTAAAATCCCGATAATTGCCGCTCTTGAGCATGAGCCAAGTTCATGCTCACCCGTTTTGAACAGGACTTTTCCATGACCGTCTACTTCATCGGCGCCGGCCCCGGCGACCCGGAATTGATCACCGTCAAGGGTCAGCGGCTGATCCGCAGCTGCCCGGTGATCATCTACGCCGGCTCGCTGGTGCCCGCCGCCGTACTGGAAGGTCATCAAGCGCAGCAGGTGGTCAACAGCGCCGAATTGCACCTGGAGCAGATCATTGAGCTGATCAAGACCGCTCATGCCCAAGGCCAGGACGTGGCGCGGGTGCACTCCGGCGACCCCAGCCTGTATGGGGCAATTGGCGAACAGATCCGCCATTTACGTGAACTGGGCATCCCTTTCCAGATCATTCCTGGGGTCACGGCGGTCGCGGCGTGCGCGGCTTTATTGGAGGCTGAACTGACCCTGCCGGACATCGCCCAGAGCGTGATCCTGACCCGTTACGCCGATAAAACCAGCATGCCCGCCGGTGAAGACTTCGATAGCCTGGCGCAGCATGGCACCACCATGGCGATTCATCTGGGGGTCAATCATCTGGAAAAGATCGTCGCCGAGCTGCTACCGCACTACGGCACGGACTGCCCGATTGCCGTGGTACACCGGGCGACCTGGCCGGATCAGGAGTGGGTGGTGGGTACGCTGAGTGACATTGCCCAGAAAGTCGCGACGAAGGGGTTTCGGCGTACGGCATTGATTGTGGTGGGCCGGGTGTTGGCCAGTGACAGTTTCAGCGAGTCATCGTTGTACCGCGCAGGGCATGCGCACCTCTATCGACCCTGAAATGCGAACAACAACGTGTAAGGCTGTTTGTAGGAGCGAGCTTGCTCGCGAAAAACTTCCAGGCGCCGCGTTCATTCAGTAAGCGCGCGTTATCGTTGACGTTTTTCGCGAGCAAGCTCGCTCCTACAGAAAAGGCGAGGCAGCTCGCAAGGCTATGAATTTCAAGCATAAAAAACGGCGCTCACGGGGCGCCGTTTTTTATGTTCGCAGTGAACACCTTGCTCAGTAGTAGGCGTTTTCTTTCTGCGTGTGGTCAGTCACATCTCGTACGCCCTTGAGTTCAGGAATACGTTCCAGCAGCGTGCGCTCGATGCCCTCACGCAAGGTCACGTCCGCCTGGCCACAGCCCTGGCAACCGCCGCCGAACTTCAGTACGGCGATACCGTCATCCACCACGTCGATCAGGCTCACCTGGCCGCCATGACTGGCCAGCCCCGGGTTGATCTCGGTTTGCAGGTAATAGTTGATGCGCTCATTGACCGGGCTGTCGGCGTTGACATTCGGCACCTTGGCGTTGGGCGCCTTGATGGTCAACTGGCCGCCCATACGGTCGGTGGCGTAATCGACCACGGCGTCGTCCAGGAAGGCTTCGCTGAAGGCATCGATATACGCGGTGAAGCTTTTGAGCCCCAGGGCGGTGTCTTCAGGCTTCTCTTCGCCGGGCTTGCAGTAGGCAATGCACGTCTCGGCGTATTGGGTGCCGGGCTGGGTGATAAAGACGCGGATGCCGATACCTGGGGTGTTCTGCTTGGACAGCAGGTCAGCCAGGTAATCGTGGGCGGCGTCGGTAATGGTTATGGCAGTCATGGAAACTCCTCACAGGCTTGCCCGCAGTTTACGCCAAATCATTACAGAGGTACAAAGTCCTAGTATTTTTGTCGGGAAATTATTTCCGGGCCCTCAATGCCCCACCAACGCTTGAGCGTGCGATAGGTTCCCTTCTCCAACCATTGGTAGCTGCCATAGCCGCCCACCAGGATCAGTACGATGCAAACCGCCAGGACTGCGTAGGGATCTAGACCCGTTCGCTCGACAACCCACCGCCCGGCGACCAGTACCAGCACATGGATCAAGTACACCGAATAAGAGCAATCGCCGAGCATCTTCAATACCTGGGAACCTTTGAAGTAGGGCTCCAATGTCACGCAACTGATGACCAATAATGCACTGGGCACGCCCCACTCCAACGCGCGCGGAACGTCGGCGCCGTGATAGATCGCCGCCAGCGCAACCATGATCCCCAATAACGGCAGCCACGGCTTGGCCCGACACAGGCCGCGGCGATACAGCATGCCAATCCCAATGCCCATCAGAAACTCGATGACAATGTCATCGCGGTAAAAACCACCGGCCAGGTCGAAGGCCGGCCCGATAAGGCCGCACACCAGGTACAACAGCACGGCTACCACCCCTAGCCGATAGTCCCGGTGAACCAGCAAGGCACAGGCGAACAGCACGTAAAACAGCATCTCGAAGTTCAATGTCCACCCCACATCCAACAGGGGATAGATGCCGAACCCACCGGGGTTCTGCGCCGGCACAAAGAACAACGACAGAAGCACGTGGCTTAGTTCCAGTCGCACCTCTGGAAACATCGAGGGTACCGCCAGTACCAGCACGGCCAAGAGCAAAGTGTAGAACCAATACGCCGGAGCGATCCTGGCCACGCGCATCAGCATGAAACGCCAGGGGGTCAGTGCCTTGTCAGCGCTCGCCAGGAAAATCACCAGGCCGCTGATCACAAAAAATATATCCACCCCGATACCGCCTTTGTCGGCGAGTACATACTCCAGCGCGTTGTGGGCTTCAAAGTCGAAAAACAGCTGCATGAAATGGTGGCCCACCACCATCCACGCCGCCAAGGCACGTAGCGCCTGCACTGAAATCAACATCGTCGGAGTACCTTTTCCAGTCTATCGCCAGATATCCGACTGCTTCAGCCCCCGCATGGAGAAATGACCGGATCAATAGCGGTAGTTATAGGTTCTCATAGCGGTTCATGTCCAATACGCCCTCTTCCACCGGCGTGGTTTCGTGGATGTACCGCGACAAGTCATGGAAGTACTGCCAGAACAGCGGGTGACTGCGACGTACACCCCAGCGGTCGACGATCTTCTCGAAGCTCTTGGCGTCCTTGGCTTGCTCCATCAGCGCGACAAACTCAGGCACTTGCCGGGCTGGAATGTTGAACATGAAGTTGGGGTAGCTGCTGAGCACGCCAGGGTAAATGGTCACCGTATCCAGGCCCGGCTGATAGCGATACGCCTCACCCAGCAGGAACGCCACGTTACTGTGGGCACGGTTGCGCAGCAGGCTGTAGACCTCGCGCTTGCCGCTGGCGGTTTCGATGCGCAGCATCGTGGCTTCGGGCAATTGCTCGATCACCTTGAGCCCTGCCGCCGGGCGTGAGGTCAGGCGGCTCAGGGCTTGCTCGGCATCCTGCAAGGCCGGGTCGATGCCGTCGCGCGAGCAAAACGCGCCGCTGCAGCGGTTGATCGGGTCGAGGCTGGCATTCAAAGGGCCGTAGCGGTTCAGCAACTGGTTGGCGAAGTCACGCTTGGGGTCCTTTTCGCTCAGGTGCAAACCACTGGCCTTGTCATCGTCAATCGCTTCGTAGTCCAGCCACAGCTTGAGCTTGCCGCTGTTCTGGTACCAGTCGTCCATGAAGTCTTCGCGGGTATCCGCTGGCATCAAGCGCAGGAAGTTCTGCTCGGCGCCGTTGCGGATCAGGTCGAAATACAGGCGGGTCTGGGCCTGGTGCGAGACGTTGCCAAACACATCGAAATTCACCGCCAACTGGTAATAGGTGCGTTCCAGCAGTGGGTAGTCGAACAGCCACATCGTCTGCGGGACCTCGCCAATCAGGCCCTTGGTCACCGAGGCGCTGTCGAAATGACGGAAAATGCTCAGCAAGGCGTTGTCATTGCCCGCCCACAATGTCGACCAGCTCGGCGCCGGCAGGTCTGCGTAGTTGTCACGGCGCAGGGCTTCGTACTGGTTGCGCTTGTCGCGATACGCCAGCCACAGGCTCAGCACGCTGCCCACGTCGTCATTTTGCCCAGGCATGGCCAGCAACGGCGTGGCCTGGCCGCGATAACGCGCATCGGTGATGTACAGGTCGTGGTCGGGGTCCTGGAGCAGCGTCCAGAAGTTATCGCGGATCACATCCGTTGCGATCTGCCCACGGCACACCGGCCCGCGAATGAAGGTACGCACGAAGTACTCGGCGTTATCGAGCATGAATTGGTAGCGCGCTTTGGCCGGGATCGCTTCGAATGTCGCGAACGGGTTGGCGCGGCTGCCAGGGCCGTAGCCTGGCAAGGCTGTGACCTGCCAGTCGCCGCCGTAGAACAGCGCCTTGATCCGCGCCATCTTCTGGGCACTGAACGGATAAGTGATGTGGGTTTTATGCACGATCACGCCCTGCACCGGCCACAGGCGGTAATACACCTGGGTGCCTGGGTCGTCGTTGGGGCGACGGGTGGCGATCAGGTCAATCGGCTGGCCACTGGGCGTGCGCGAACGCACCCACTGGAAGTAATGCCCCGGCTCGCCGTTCTCGAAATAGATATGCGCCAGAAACAAATGCTCGAACAGCCAGCGCGCCACCAGGCTTTCCCGGGCGCCCGGCTGGTTGAACAGGTTTTCCCACTGCTGCACTTGCAAGGCTTCCCTGGCGCTCGGTGCCAGGCCCTGCTCGTCAATCGGCGCGCCGGAGGCCAGCCAGCGTTGCAGGGTCTGGTATTGCTGGTCGGTCAGGCCTGTGACGGCCAGCGGCATGCCTTCCTTGGGGTGAGCACCGGCATAGGCATTGAACTCGCCAGGCGTCGCGCACATATTTTCACGGTTGAGCCCCAGCACAATGTTCTCGGGCAGCTTGGCATTGGGCGCCAGCGGCGCGTTGTGCCCCAGCTCCAGCATGCGCGCCATCAGCGCAGCCTGGCTGCCCTGGGCGTCCAATACCGAATAGAAGCCCTTCTGCTGCCACGCCTGCTTACCGAATGCGTCATAAAACAAACGCGTCGTTGGCGTGGCCTGGCTGCGCTCGCCGTCATACACCGGCATCTTGCTTGCGCCCCGCGCTGCGCCCTCGGCGCTGCCCAGGTTGAGCTGGCACGCGGAGTCATAGCAGGCATGGCAGGCCACGCACTTTTGCGTAAAGATCGGTTGGATGTCGCGGGTGTAGGAAATCGCCGAAGCGGGACCTTCCGCCTGAGCGCTGCTGGCAATCAAGGCCAGGACGGCGCTGACGATTAAACGAAGTGACATGTATCCGGTCCCGATTCAAGGCATGCGGTGTTTGAAGTGGCGTGATTCTACCGGGCCATGCCCCCCAGCAACATGAGCGATATTCATGCAAAACCTCTACATGCTCCAAAAGCCCGCAGGTTTGTTATGATTCACGCCCTCCGAAATGCCTGACCAGAGTAGTCCCATGTCCGACCGAAGCGTTCGTCTGCAAGCCCTTCACCACGCCCTCAAGGAACGTATCCTGATCCTGGACGGTGGCATGGGCACGATGATCCAGAGCTATAAGCTCGAGGAACAGGACTACCGTGGCAAACGCTTCGCCGATTGGCCGAGCGACGTCAAGGGCAACAACGACCTGCTGGTGCTCACCCGTCCCGACGTGATTGGCGGCATCGAGAAGGCGTACCTGGACGCCGGCGCCGACATTCTGGAAACCAACACCTTCAACGCCACGCGCATCTCCATGGCCGACTACGGCATGGAAGAGCTGGCCTATGAACTGAACGTGGAAGGCGCGCGCCTGGCGCGCAAAGTCGCCGACGCCAAGACCCACGAAAACCCGGCCAAGCCGCGTTTCGTGGCCGGCGTGCTGGGCCCGACCAGCCGCACCTGCTCGCTGTCGCCAGACGTGAACAACCCCGGCTACCGCAACGTGACCTTCGATGAACTGGTGGAAAACTACACCGAGGCCACCCAAGGCCTGATCGAAGGCGGCGCCGACCTGATCCTGATCGAAACCATCTTCGACACCCTCAACGCCAAGGCCGCGATCTTCGCCGTGCAAGGCGTGTTCGAAGCCCTGGGTATCGAGCTGCCGATCATGATTTCCGGCACCATCACCGATGCCTCCGGCCGTACCCTGTCGGGGCAGACCACCGAAGCGTTCTGGAACTCCGTGGCCCACGCCAAGCCGATCTCGGTGGGCTTGAACTGCGCCCTGGGCGCCAGCGAACTGCGCCCCTACCTGGAAGAGTTGTCGAACAAGGCCAACACCCATGTGTCGGCACACCCCAACGCTGGCCTGCCCAACGAATTCGGCGAGTACGACGAACTGCCGTCGCAAACCGCCAAAGTCATTGAAGAGTTTGCCCAAAGCGGCTTCCTGAACATCGTCGGTGGTTGCTGCGGTACCACGCCTGGGCATATCGAAGCCATCGCCAAGGCCGTGGCCGGGTATGCACCGCGCCCGATCCCGGACATTCCCAAGGCCTGCCGCCTGTCGGGCCTGGAGCCGTTCACCATCGACCGCAGCTCGTTGTTCGTCAACGTCGGCGAGCGCACCAACATCACCGGCTCGGCCAAGTTCGCCCGGCTGATCCGTGAAGACAACTACACCGAAGCCCTTGAAGTTGCCCTGCAGCAGGTGGAAGCCGGCGCCCAGGTGATCGACATCAACATGGACGAAGGCATGCTGGATTCGAAGAAGGCCATGGTGACCTTCCTCAATCTGATCGCCGGCGAGCCGGACATCTCCCGCGTGCCGATCATGATCGACTCCTCCAAGTGGGAGGTGATCGAAGCCGGCCTCAAGTGCATCCAGGGCAAGGGCATCGTCAACTCCATCAGCATGAAGGAAGGCGTGGAGCAGTTCATCCACCACGCCAAGCTGTGCAAGCGCTACGGCGCGGCGGTGGTGGTGATGGCGTTCGACGAAGCCGGCCAGGCCGACACCGAAGCGCGCAAGAAAGAAATCTGCAAACGCTCCTACGACATCCTGGTCAACGAAGTCGGCTTCCCACCGGAAGACATCATCTTCGACCCGAACATCTTCGCGGTCGCCACCGGTATCGAAGAGCACAACAACTACGCCGTCGACTTCATCAACGCCTGTGCCTATATCCGTGACGAACTGCCGTATGCGCTGACCTCCGGTGGCGTGTCCAACGTGTCGTTCTCGTTCCGTGGCAACAACCCGGTGCGCGAGGCGATCCACTCGGTGTTCCTGCTGCATGCGATTCGCGCGGGCCTGACCATGGGCATCGTCAACGCCGGCCAACTGGAGATCTACGACCAGATCCCCGCCGAGCTGCGTGACGCCGTCGAAGACGTAGTACTCAACCGCACGCCGGAAGGCACCGACGCCCTGCTGGCGATTGCCGACAAGTACAAGGGCGACGGCAGCGTCAAGGAAGCCGAGACAGAGGAATGGCGTGGCTGGGAGGTCAACAAGCGCCTGGAGCACGCGTTGGTCAAGGGCATCACTACGCACATCGTCGAAGACACCGAGGAATCGCGCCTGTCGTTTGCGCGCCCGATCGAAGTGATCGAAGGCCCGCTGATGTCGGGCATGAACATCGTCGGCGACCTGTTTGGCGCCGGCAAGATGTTCCTGCCCCAGGTGGTGAAATCCGCCCGCGTGATGAAGCAGGCGGTGGCGCACTTGATCCCGTTCATCGAGCTGGAAAAAGGCGACAAGCCCGAAGCCAAAGGCAAGATCCTCATGGCCACGGTCAAGGGCGACGTGCATGACATCGGCAAGAACATCGTCGGCGTGGTGCTCGGTTGCAACGGCTATGACATTGTCGACCTGGGCGTGATGGTGCCGGCGGAGAAGATCCTGCAAGTGGCCAAGGAGCAGAAGTGCGACATCATTGGCCTGTCCGGCCTGATCACGCCGTCCCTGGACGAAATGGTGCACGTGGCCCGCGAGATGCAGCGCCAGGACTTCCATCTGCCGCTGATGATCGGTGGCGCCACCACCTCCAAGGCACACACAGCGGTGAAGATCGAGCCCAAGTACAGCAATGACGCGGTGATCTACGTCACCGACGCCTCCCGCGCCGTGGGTGTGGCCACGCAGTTACTGTCCAAGGAACTGAAGGCTGGCTTCGTCGAGAAAACCCGCCTGGAATACATCGACGTGCGTGAGCGCACCTCCAACCGCAGCGCACGTACCGAGCGCCTGAGCTACGCGGCAGCCATCGCCAAGAAGCCGCAGTTTGACTGGAGCGGCTACACGCCAGTGGTGCCGACCTTTACCGGCGCCAAGGTGCTGGACAATATCGACCTCAACGTGTTGGCCGAGTACATCGACTGGACACCGTTCTTTATCTCCTGGGACCTGGCCGGCAAATTCCCGCGCATCCTCACCGATGAAGTGGTAGGCGAAGCCGCTACCGCGCTGTACGCCGACGCCCAGGCCATGCTCAAGAAGCTGATCGACGAAAAGCTCATCAGCGCCCGCGCCGTGTTCGGTTTCTGGCCGACCAACCAGGTGCAGGACGATGACCTGGAAGTCTACGGTGACGACGGCCAGCCGATTGCCCGGTTGCATCACCTGCGCCAGCAGATCATCAAGACCGACGGCAAGCCGAATTTCTCCCTGGCTGACTTCGTCGCGCCTAAAGACAGCGGCGTGACCGACTACATTGGTGGTTTCATCACCACCGCCGGCATCGGTGCCGAAGAAGTCGCCAAGGCCTACCAAGACGCGGGCGACGACTACAACTCGATCATGGTCAAGGCCCTGGCCGACCGCCTGGCCGAAGCCTGCGCCGAATGGCTGCACCAGCAGGTACGTAAAGAGCATTGGGGTTACGCCAAGGACGAGCAACTGGACAACGAGGCGCTGATCAAAGAGCAATACAGCGGCATCCGCCCTGCCCCCGGCTACCCGGCGTGCCCGGACCACACAGAGAAAGCCCAGTTGTTCCAACTGCTCGACCCCGAGGCCCGCGAAATGCAGGCCGGGCGCAGCGGGGTGTTCCTTACCGAGCACTACGCGATGTTCCCGGCGGCGGCGGTCAGTGGCTGGTACTTCGCCCACCCGCAGGCGCAATATTTTGCCGTGGGCAAGATCGACAAGGACCAGGTCACCAGCTACACGGCTCGCAAAGGCCAGGACCTGGCCGTGACCGAACGCTGGCTGGCGCCGAACCTGGGTTACGACAACTGAAAAGGCTTATTGTAGGAGCGAGCTTGCTCGCGAAAAACTTACAGGCGCCGCGCTCATTCAGCAGGCACGCGGTATCGTTCACGTTTTTCGCGAGCTAGCTCGCTCCTACATTAGTTCTCAGCGGATGCTGGCCAGGCGTTGTATCTCCATACGCGACAGCTGCATCAACTTCAGGTTACGCGCGGTCGCACGCTCCACCTCCAGCCGAGTCAGCGCTTCTTCATAGCGACGCTGGCTTTCATCATCGCCGCGTTCGGCGTGCTCGTCCTCCAGTGCTTCATACTTCTGTGCAAGCTCCTTGTTCAGCGCATCGAATTGTTCGGGGTAGCGCTCCTGCAGGTACCGAGCCCAATGATCCTGGGCCACCAAGTACTCGATGAACGCATCGGAACCTTCCTGCGCGATGATATTGGCCTGGATCTGCGCGCGCCGTGCGCCCTCGATCGGGCGGCCATACGCCATGTACTCCGGTTGCCCTGGCAACTCCAAACCGTCGGGCCAGCCACGGGTCAAGCCGATGCGATGCCTCAAGCGCTCCTCGGCCCGGTCCAGGCCGGTGGCCGACGCTTCGGCCAATTGATCAACCCGGTCGAGCCGGAACAACTGCCGCGATAAATCCAGCAGCGCTCGCCCTCGAAGATCAGGCCTTTGCCGCGGGATGCCGTGCAAGGCGCGGTATTCGAATACACGTACCTCCATCTGACTGAAGGTGAGGATACGCCCGTCGATACAGGTGCCATGGGTTTCGGCTTCGACGAACAACAGGCCGCGCAACTCCGCATTTGCGGTGGCGGCCTCGATCACCTCCCACACCCGCTGTGTAAGGCTGGCGCGGTTGAAGTTGAACTCCGAGGTCAGGCGCAGGCTCGACATCAACCAGAAAAACCGGTCGTGGTCAGGGGCTTGCGCCAGGTGGTCCCACAGCGCCGTGCGCTGCGTTATCTGCCCAGGGTTGGAACCCTCCAGCCAGGGCTCCAGCGACGCCGGAGCGACAGTGAGCTGCGGTTCGGGCAGCGCCTCCACGGGCTCGACGACTGCCCCTTCATCACCGTCCGGGTCTGAATCGGAGCTCGAATCGGTTTCGGAACTGGCGTCTAAATCAGTGTCGGCACCCGCCTCAAAGCGCCGGTGCCAGCGGTCAAGCTCGGCCCGTTGGAACCCCATCAATTCAGTCAGTTGGTGCGTGTCGGCGTAACGGTACAGAGCCTCTCGCGCATCCGGCGTCAAGGTGTGGTTACCCGACAAGTCAGTGCCTGCCACCAACGCGTCATGGGCGCCACTGAGCAGGCTGGGCGGCACGTTGGTTAACAGGTTGCCACTCAGGTCCAAGCGGGTCAGGCGCGGGGCGGCCAATACCCCCTCAGGCCATGTTGAAAGGCTGTTGTAGCTCAGGTCCAGCACCTCAAGGCGGCTGAACGCGCTGGCATCGAACGCTTCCAGGTCGTTGTGGCTCATGTCCAGCGAGCGCAGGTGCTCGGTGCCCACCTGGGTTGGCAGCGTGGGTGCCTGTGTGAACAGGTTGGAGGCCAGTTCCAACCGTTCAAGTTGCGCCATGCCTGCGACCGCATCGGGCAGTACTGACAGTTGGTTGGCGCTGAGTATCAAACGGTTTGCCCGCGTGAAAGCGCCCAGGAACCCGTTACTGCCTTGGGCCGTCAGCCTGACGCCGGTTAAATCGAGTGTGCGGATATGCTCGAAGGCCATGTTGAGCGCGGGCAGATCGCCGGTCTGCAGCCCCTTCAGGCTCAGTGTGCCCCCCGCCTCCCCGGTGCGTCCCGCCGTCACGCCTTGCTGCCAGGAAAAGCGGATAGACTCTGCCGCTCGCGTACGGGTAAACGCGACGGTGTCGCCATCGGCAATCCGTATTTCCCGACTGAATACCCAGCCGTTCAAGGTTCGCGTAAGAGCCTCAAAGCTCTGCTGCCATTGACTGAGCAGCGTATCGAGTTGGGTGTCGCTCAGGCCGGCTTGGCGCAACTGCTCGATCCTTGCCGCTCCTTGTTCATCGTCCAGCCTGGCGTTCATACGGCGCAAGCGCACGACGAAACTCTGGGGGTACCCAGGGTCTTCAGGTAGCTCCCGCCAAGTCAATAAATACCGTGACAACGACGCGGCCGTCTCGGTAGGTGGAAATGGCCAGTGCTCTTGAGCCAGGGCAAAACGGCTCAATGCCCCCTCAGGCAGCCCCCTCTGCCGCTCGATGCGGTTGCGCGCCGCCTTCAATGCCGCCTCACCTTGCGTGCTCAGCGGGTTACCCGCCAGTTCAGTACGCAGCAGCATATCCGGATGGCTGAGGGCTTCTGGGGCAACACTGGTCAACGCATTGTCACGTATGTCCAGGCAGGCTAACTGCGCGAGGTTTTCGGCGCCGGCCGGCCATGCCTGCAACCGCGTTTCGCGCAGATTCAAGGCGGTCAGTTTTGCCATCGCGCTGACATTCAAACGCCCCAGCCGGTTGTACCGCAGGTTCAACACTTGCAGATTCTTCATCCCATCAAATTGAGCCTGCACCGCTGGGGTCACCACGATATGGTTATCGGACAGGTTCAGGTGGGTCAGAGACGGCAGCACGTCGGTGGCGACAGGCACGTCACTGAGGTGGCTGTAACGCACTTCCAGCTGCTCTACGCCGCCAAACGCGTGGATGAAGCCTTTGAGCTGATCGGCGGGTACGTTCTCCAGCCAGCTCAGTTTCAGGATTTTCACATGGGAAAAAGTACCGGCGGGCAACACCGGCAACTCGTGAATTTTCTCGCTGCTCAGTTCGGCAGCGGTGGCCAAGTCAAAGGCTGGCAGCTCGAACACCGAACCATCAAAGGCATCGACCTGCCCCCTGATCTCCTCGTCGAGCTTGACCCCGTAGCGCTTACGCACGGCCCAGCTCCAGCTTTTTTCAAGCGCGGTCAAAATTCGCGCGTTGTACCCTGCTCCCCAGCGCTCTACCCGAAACTTATGCCTGATGCCCGGGAGCGTGGACGGCTGATAGAACTGTTTGAAGATACCCAGGTGTTCTTCGCGCAGCGCCTGGAGCGCATTCATGCGTGTTTGCGGGGTCTTCCAGGTGCTCATGAGCGCGTTGGTCACTCGCTCGGCGAGCGTCTTTTCGCCCATCAGTAACGCCAGTTCTCCCTCGGCGAAACCTCTGACCATTTCATCCAGATTCACCAGGTGTGGACCCGAGGTGCCCGCGTAATTCTTGACGTGTTCGTAGGCCGGTTTGAACGCTTCATAGCTCAATTGCGACCAGTCCAGCGACAGCCCGCGCCACAGCCGCTCATACCCGGTGTAGAGGCTGTCCGGGAGCTTGAGCACGGTGGTTTGCGCCAGGTCCAGGCGCTCCAGCAGCGGCAGTTGCTGGACATAGGCTGGCCATTGCAACGTCACATTGGGCGCAACGACTCTCAGCGTTTTGAGCTGGCTCAGCGGTAGAAGGTCCAGGCTGTCGAGGCGCGCGCTCTGATAGCCAAAGTAGCCGATCTCCAAACGCTCAAGGCCGGTCAATGTTGCCAGCCTGGCGGGAAACTGCTCCGCCAGCTCAGACGCCCTCAAGGTCAGCCTCAGGTGCTTGAGCCCTTCCAGGCGCGCCAGCGATGCCGGCACGTTGGTCAGCAGCGGACGGGGTATGCGCTCAGCGCGCAGGCCCTGAGTGGCTTCGATGGACAGGTTTTCAAGCGTGGGGAAATAGCGCAGGAATTCGTCGATATTGCCGTCATGCAAGGCGCCTCCACTGACGTTCAACTCGCGCACATGGGAAAAGTTGGCGGTCAGGGGCGGCAGCGGCGTTTCCAGATTCAGCGACAATACCTCTGCGCCGGGCACCTTGCCGGCCAGCACGGCCTGGCGCCAACTGCGCTTGAGGGCCTGCGCAGCCAACAGGTGGTAATGGCGCTCGGCCGGCGCTGCGCGACTGATCCAGTCATCCAGGGCGGCCTGCATCTGGCGGTATTCTTCAAACAATGCCCTGAGTCGAGCGGCAATCGCACGGACGTCGTTGCCCGCCTGCCGCAGCTCAAGGATAAAGTCATCGACCTGGGCCTCGGTCAAATCCGGGTAGATCTTGCGCACTTCGCGGATAACCGCTTGACGCTGGTCCGGCACGCGCCCACTGGCGTAATAGCCCTTGAGTACGCCGTTGACACGCACCGGCGGCTTGAACCAGCGGGTCTTGGGTTCCAGCCACTCTACTGCCTGCATGCGATAGGCATCGGCCTGTTCGATGATTTTTGCCTGCAGCGCAGCATGCTGGCTCACCTGCGGCACGCCCAGACTCTGGCGCGCCTCATCAGGCAAGGCATGCATCAGCGAGGCGAAAAAATTATCGCCATGGCTGGGCAGGCTATTGAGGGCTTCACCGCGCTCATCGAAGGCTTGGTAGGCAGGCCCCTGTTTGACCAGGTACTTTTTCTCGCTCGCAGTCTCGGGCCCGATGCTGTCGAGCAACGCACCGTCGACACGGCCATCACGCACTTGCAGGCGTAGCGTTGACGGCCAGCCCGGCAATGTCTGCAGGGTATGCAGCGCCAGCCGGCGCGTGTCCGCCGTGGCAATGGCTTCGCGGCGCAAGCCGGCATAGGCACGCACCAGGCGCCCTTGGCGGGCATACCAGCGCGCCTCCTCCAGCATGTTCAAGGGCACACGCGTCGCGCTGTCGAACACGGCCAGCTCATCAGCCTGGGCGTGTTCGAGCACGGCGTGCGCCGCCGACTCACTGAGCCCCGGGCAATTACGCTGCAGCCTTCGCACACGCGGGTCCACTGCTTCGGTACCGGCGTAAATACTGTCGAAAATTGCCGGCTTGCGCTGCCGGGCATGGTCGGCAAGCTGCTTGTTGAACTCCATTGTGCGCGCCTCGCGAACCCGCGCAGCCTCAGGGCCAAGCAGTTGCACACGTTCTAACTCATCCAGAGCCTGCAAAATACGCTCGGGCAGCTCGCCGCCCAGGATATGCTCACGCCGGACCTTGATGGTCTCGCCAATGCGCGAACGCCCGGCGCCATACTTGACCGGCTTGGCCGTCAAGGCCGGGCCGTCGACGATTTCAAGCGCCCGGCCCTGGGGCCATCGGGGCATTTCCACAATCAACGGCAGTGCATACAGGTACAGCTCATCAATCGGTTTGGTGCCCTCAAGTTGCAAGATCACCTCGGTGGCGGCGGTGTCCGCCTTGAACAAGCGCATCGCCTCCAGCAACTCGGGCGGCGCGGCCGTGCGCTCAACGTGCACCTTGCGCAGGGTGTTGTCGCTGACACCGCTGATATCCGCCAGCTTGAGCAACGCCTCGTCAGTGAAGCCTTCGGTGGCATGCCCGAGGCGCCGTAACAGCGTGAGGCGATCCCATTCCAGCGGGCGCTCCAACGTGTGTTGCCAGGCTCCGTGGCCGTTATGTTCAAGGATCGGCTGGTAAGCCTCAGGATCGCTCGGGTGCTTGATCCGCCATTTCTGCAACGACGGGTCGAAGGTCTGCTCATAAGCCTGGGCACCGAGCCGGATATAGGTCTTGCCCTCTTTCACATATTGGCCCAGGGCATTGGGGCTCAGCTTATGCTCCAGCACCACTGGGCTGGCATAACGTTCCAGGCTGGCCCGCCACAACCGGGTTCGGCCATCGGGCAGCGTTACCTCATTCAACGCTTCGATCACAGGCTCCGTCTTGGCCGCCCGCCAGCTGACCACAGCGCCCACGCCGGCCATTACCGCGATCTGCGCGAGGTTCTCGGCAACGTCGATGAGGTGTGCCTTGGCCGCTTGCAAGTCACCTTCGCCCCACTCGACCGCACCTTCCAATGTCTCATAGAGCAATTGCCCGGCCATTACGCCCATCATCACCTCCCCCAGCACCGGCACGAACATCGAGGCCATGTTCAGCCCAAGCATGCCGACCTCCAGCAGGTGCGCGAGCTTGGCGTCACGCGCCTTGGCATCCACGTCTGCGGCGGGCACTGCATGGGCGCGGGCGTCGGCGATCAGTTGCTCGCGGTGTTGCTCATAGAAGTACTTCCAGGGGTCGATGTTCGCCGCCCAGATGCCTTTGCCGGCTCGGGTTCGGGTTGAAGGCGCGAGGTACGGGTCGTTATTGGGCTCCAATTTGGCGGGGGCTTCGGGTGGCAACTCCTTGATACCGGTGATGATGTGCGGCGTGGTGAAATCCAGGAGTTTCTTCCACGGCGAGCGCCAGATGTCCGTGGGTGAGTCAGCGGCCTTGCGGGTGAACTGGCTGAAGTAATAGGCCCTTTTGGCGTAGGGCACGAACCGGCGGAAGAACGCCTGGTAAGGCGTCGGGGCTGGATCGGCGCGTTTGCCAGCATCGCGCTCGGTAAACAGGCGCTTGAACTCCTTTTCCATTTGCGCCCAGGTGTAGCGTTTGAGCGGATGCACCGGGTCCTGGGGGATGTAAATGATCAGCTCATCGGGGTAGGTGTATTTCTTGCAGATCAAGAACACCATGCAGCCGGTCATCCTGAGTTTCATCAGGCCCAGGGTCCTGAACCACACTGGCTTGTCGCCCATCCACGGGTGAATTTCGCCCTCGATCACCGAGAGGATCATGCGCTGGTCGGCGGGCTGGATGTCTCCAGTCAACACGGCCTGCTCGGCGGCGGCCTTCAATGCAGCCTTCTGGCTGGCAATGAAGTGCTCGCGCAGGGTGACTTGTGCAGCGCCCTCCTCAGGGTAAAAAAACGACTGCAGATACGCTTGGTATTTGGCGCCGATATCCAGGCTGCGGCACAGGCTGAGGAACTGGCTGACCTTGAGGTTGAGGGTCACCGAATGGTAAGTGCCGGGGGTGCTGGTCGCCTCCATGAATCCCGAGGTCTTGTGGTACGCCCCTTCCTTGCACTCGTAGGCTTCGAAGTTGTGCAGTGCCGCCTCCAGCATCGACAGCTTCAGGAATTGGAAGTCCGCCACCTCGACTTCGATAATGCCCACCGCCAGCGGCCGGCGCAGGCATAGCAGGGTTTTGTCGACGTCTACCTCAACCTGATACTGGTCCTTCAACGCCTTGAGCAGCAAGGGCCTGGCGAAGGCGTCGATGTCCTGGAAGCTGGCCATGGTTTTGTCCAGCTGGTTCTGTGCGGTGAAGCTGGCCAAAAAGCTGGTCGCCAACGCCTTGCGTTGCTCGGGCGAGGCTTTTTCGAGCCAGGCAGGCAGCGGCGTGGCAGCGTCCTTGAGCGCTTGCTTGCGTGCAGGTGTGGCCTCGATCAGCCATGCGGGGCTGGCGCGTTCGAGGAAGTCGCCGTGCACGCTCTGCGTCGCAACAGGCGTGGAAGGTTGGGTTACATCGGCCATCGTGTCACTCCTTTGAAATGGAGTGCCAGAACACCATGCCAGCCGTCATGCCAAGTGGTGCATATGTGACGGCTGTCTCAAGGGAAAGGAGGCGTGGATGTGACCGCCGACTCCGAAACGGTTTATCGACTTGCACATGTGAGCGGGGGTAAAGCACTTTGTAGGCGTGTTGATCTATTCTCTAGGGGGATGACTGCACTCGCGAGGGGCTTATGGACGATCCAATCGACAATAAACCGCCAACGTTCTGGCAAATGCTGCACAGCGTCATGGCCGCAGCCTTTGGCGTGCAGAGCGGCAAGAACCGTGCACGTGACTTTACCCACGGCAAGCCCAGCCACTTTGTGCTGCTGGGCATCCTGTTCACGGCGGTGTTTGCCTTGACCCTGTTTGGCATCGTCAAGCTGGTGCTGCACCTGGCCGGGGTTTAACGCAGCAACAGTTGCAGGCTGAACGGGTAACGGTAGGAGGCAGGTTTGCCCAGCGCTGACAGCGCGCGAAAATCCACCGATGACATGGGGCCCAACAGGCGTCGTGCCTGGGCAGCATCGATCAGTTGGAACATGGTTTCCTGACGGTTGCGGCCACCGCGGGCGCCGATGTCGACGCCCTTGGCATCATCATGGATCAGCACCATTGCCCAACCGCCCAGGGTGAAATGCCCCGCCACCAGGGTACTCAGGCGCCCATCAATGCGCGCCGCCAGGATCTGCGGTGAGCTGTTGGCGGCACTGAACAACACGTCCTTGCCGGGTACTCGCCCACTGTCTTGCAAGGCCTGCATGGCACCCAGTGCCATTTCGTCGTTGGCCGACCAGACCAGGGCGGTCTGCGGGTAGCGCTTGAACAGTTGGCTGGCCTGCTCGAATGCGCGCTGGCGGCTCCACTCACCATAGACCAACTGGCGCAGCCGCACTTCGGGGTGTTCGGCCAGGGCACGCTGCAAGCCCTGCACGCGCAACTGCGCGACCGGCGTAGTCTTGACGCCGGAAAACGCCAGCAGGTCAAGGGTCGTCCCCGGGGCGACCGGGCCGTGCTGGCGCAACAAGTCGGTGAGCATCAGGTAGCCCGCCTGCTCGTCGTCGGCAACCATCGTGCCGATCAAGCCGGTATTGTTGTAGGCATCCAGTAGCTGCACCTGGTCGGGCGTCAGCGCGCTGCTGACGACCAGTAACTTCACCCCGCTGCCATGGGCCATGCGCATGATCTGCGGGCCGACGTACTGTTCATTGACCAGCACCAGGTAATCGGGCCGCTCAGCGCCCAGCAGTGCCTCCCGCGCATGGGCCAGGGTGACCTGGTTGTCACGCTCGGAATAGCGCACACGCAAATCCAGGCCGAGGTCCTTGGCGCCGGCCTGCATGAATTGCGCATAACTGACCCAGAAGGTTTCCGAAGACAAGCCAGGGTTGAGAAACACCACCGACGCAGCCTGAGCGGTTGCCCCGTACGCCGCCCCCAGCAGCCACGCACACGCCATCAGAACCTTCAACATGGTTGCCTGAACCTTGAATATAGATCGCCATGATAGTGGCAATTAGATATTCAATCGAGGCTCAATCAACGTGCTGCTTTACTGGTGGCTGACCCAGAACACAGCGGTCCCTACTACCAGAATGATCAGGAACAAAATCGCCCAGGCGTCCACGGTACTGTCGGGTTTACGGGCTTTGGTGGAATTGCTCATCGCATCGCCTCTTGTCGGTTTTATAGGTGACTGCACTAAGACTCGATCACAGTAAAGACCACGCTTGCCCCTATGACAAATGTGGGTATGTCGATAACGGTTCTCATTAGTCAGTTTGGTTATTTACATATACCCAAACATCACTTTTGCGCATATACGCAAACTGTTATCGTGCGCCGGCTCCGTTGGGAGTGCGCGGCCGTGCGCGCAGATTTGCCGAGAACAGGACCTATATGTACGTATACGACGAATACGATCAGCGCATCATCGAGGACCGCGTCAAGCAGTTCCGTGATCAGACCCGACGCTACTTAGCAGGTGAACTGAGCGAAGAAGAGTTCCGCCCTCTGCGCCTGCAAAATGGCCTTTATGTGCAGCGCTTTGCGCCGATGCTGCGGGTGGCCGTGCCCTATGGCCAACTGACGTCGCGCCAGACGCGCATGATGGCCAAGATTGCCCGCGACTTCGACAAAGGCTATGCCCACATCAGCACCCGCCAGAACGTGCAGTTCAACTGGCCGGCCCTGGAAGATGTGCCGGATATCCTGGCTGAACTGGCCACCGTGCAGATGCACGCCATTCAGACCAGCGGTAACTGCCTGCGCAACGTGACCACCGACCAATTTGCCGGCGTTGCCGCCGATGAGCTGATCGACCCACGGCCATGGTGCGAGATCGTGCGCCAGTGGACCACCTTCCACCCTGAATTCGCCTACCTGCCGCGCAAGTTCAAGATCGCCATCAATGGCTCGACCTCGGACCGTGCGGCCATCGAAGTGCACGACATCGGCCTGGAGCCGGTGTACAACGCCGCCGGTGAGCTGGGCTTTCGTGTATTGGTCGGTGGTGGCCTGGGCCGTACCCCGGTGGTCGGCGCGTTCATCAACGAGTTCCTGCCGTGGCAGGACCTGTTGAGCTACCTCGACGCCATCCTGCGGGTCTACAACCGCTATGGCCGTCGCGACAACAAGTACAAGGCCCGGATCAAGATCCTGGTCAAGGCGCTGACCCCTGAGGTGTTTGCCCAGAAAGTCGATGCCGAAATGGAACACCTGCGCGGCGGCCAGACCACCCTGACCGAAGCCGAGGTGCACCGCGTCGCCAAGCATTTCGTCGACCCTGAGTACAAGGCCCTGAGCAATCAGGACGCCGAGCTGGCTGCACTCGACCAGCAACACCCAGGCTTCGCCCGCTGGCGCACCCGCAACACCCTGGCGCACAAGAAGCCCGGCTACGTGGCAGTGACCCTGTCGCTCAAGCCCACCGGCGTGGCGCCAGGCGACATCACCGACAAGCAGCTGGACGCGGTCGCCGACCTGGCCGAGCGCTACAGCTTCGGCCAACTGCGCACCTCCCACGAGCAGAACATCATTCTTGCAGACGTTGAACAGAGCCAACTGTTCACCCTGTGGGGCGAACTGCGCGAAGGCGGGTTTGCCACGCCGAACATCGGCCTTTTGACCGACATCATCTGCTGCCCGGGCGGCGACTTCTGCTCCCTGGCCAACGCCAAGTCGATCCCGATTGCCGAGTCGATCCAGCGCCGTTTTGACGACCTGGACTACCTGTTCGACATCGGCGAGCTGGACCTGAACATCTCCGGTTGCATGAACGCCTGTGGTCACCACCACGTCGGCCACATCGGCATCCTGGGCGTGGACAAAAAAGGCGAAGAATTCTACCAAGTGTCCCTGGGTGGCAGCGCCAGCCGCGATGCGAGCCTGGGCAAGATCCTCGGCCCGTCGTTTGCCCAGGAAGCCATGCCTGAGGTGATCGGCAAGCTGATCGACGTATACATCGAACAGCGTACCGAAGATGAGCGTTTCATCGACACCTACCAGCGCATCGGCATCGACCTGTTCAAGGAGCGCGTCTATGCAGCGAATCATTAAGAACAACGCAGTCGTCGACGAAACCTGGCACCTGCTGCCCAAGGACGCGAGCTTCGACGGCATCTCCAACTGCGACGACCTGATCGTGCCGCTGGCCTTGTGGCGCGAGCACGGCCACGCCCTCAAGGCCCGTGATGGCGGTTTGGGTGTGTGGTTGGACGCCGATGAAGAAGCCGAAGAAATCGGCGATGACGTGCAGCACTTCCAGGTCATCGCCCTGAACTTCCCGGCCTTCACCGACGGGCGCAACTACTCAAACGCGCGCCTGCTGCGTGACCGTTATGGTTACAAGGGTGAGCTGCGTGCCATTGGCGATGTGCTGCGTGACCAGCTGTTCTACCTGCGCCGCTGCGGGTTCGATGCCTTCGCCTTGCGCGCGGACAAAGACCCGTACGAAGCACTGGAAAGCCTCAAGGATTTCTCGGTGACCTATCAAGCGGCCACCGATGAACCCCTGCCGCTGTTCCGCCGCCGCTAACACCTTGTCCCTGTAGGAGCGAGCTTGCTCGCGAAAAACCTGAACGATAACGCTGACATCCTGAATGAACGCGTTGTCCTCGCGTTCTTCGCGAGCAAGAACTAGGCGTCCCCCTCGCTCCTACAGTTCCGTCGCCAGTCAATCCTGTGTGATCGACTGCCGCTTGACATTAAAGTTAACTTTAAGCTTAGCCTGAGGCCTCCCCTGCTCAGGAGTTAACCCATGTCACCCTTCACCCCCCTGCAACTGCCTAACGGCCAAGTCATCGCCAACCGCATCGCCAAGGCCGCGATGGAAGAGAACATGGCGGACTTGCATCAGGCACCGTCCAAAGCATTGAAGCAGCTGTACAAGACCTGGGCCGACGGCGAGCCCGGCTTGCTGTTGACCGGTAACGTGATGATCGACCGCCGCGCCATGACCGGCCCTGGTGGTGTCGCGCTGGAAAACGAGCAACACCTGGCCAGTTTTCGTGAATGGGCCGACGTAGCCCGGGCCAAAGGTGTGCACTTCTGGGTACAGCTCAGCCACCCGGGCCGCCAGACCATGGCCAACCTGGGTCAACAAGCGTTGGCACCGTCCGCCATTGCGCTGGATGTGGGCAGTTTTTCCAAGATGTTCGCCACCCCCAAGGCCATGACCGAAGACGACATCCAGGACGTCATCAAACGCTTCGCCACCAGTGCGCGCCTGGCCGAGCAAGCCGGGTTCACCGGGGTGCAGATCCACGGCGCCCATGGCTATTTGTTGAGCCAGTTCCTCTCACCCTTGAGCAACCATCGCACCGACCGTTGGGGCGGCTCCTTGGAAAACCGCGCCCGCCTGCTGCTGGAGGTCATCCGCGCCGTGCGAGCCAGCGTCAGCCCTGGGTTTTGTGTGTCGGTAAAGCTCAACTCGGCAGACTTCCAGCGCGGCGGCTTCGATGAGACCGATGCGCGCGCTGTGGTGGAGATGCTCAATACACTGCCGATCGATTTGCTTGAATTGTCCGGCGGCAGCTATGAAGCACCGGCCATGCAAGGCGAGGCCCGAGACGGGCGCACCCTGTCCCGTGAAGCGTACTTTCTGGATTTCGCCAGGGAAATGGCAACTGTCGCCAACATGCCGCTGATGGTGACCGGAGGTATTCGCCGTTTGCCGGTGGTCCAGCAGGTACTGGACAGCGGCATCGCCATGGCCGGCATCGCCACCGCCCTGACCCTGGAGCCACAGCTGATCAAGCAGTGGCGTGAAGGTCGCGACCTCAACCCACAACTCAAGCCCATGGAATGGAAACGCAAACCCCTGGCCGCCCTCGCCACCCTCGCCGTGGTGCGCAACCAGATGCGCCGCCTGAGCCGCGGCCGCCTGCCCAACCCCAACGTCGCGCCCTGGCTGGCATTGGTGTGTGACCAGTGGTTTATCGCGCGGCGTACGCGGCAGTATCGCGCGAGCATGACGCAATCTTCACATTAAAGGCGGAGCATTCGCCGTGATTGAACTGTCCCCTACTGATCAGCAGTTTTTCAACCTCACTGACGATTGGAGTTCCTCATGGCGAAAATCAACCTGGCCCAGCAGTTGGCGACCACCCTGGAACAAGCGGGTATCAAGCGTATCTGGGGGCTGACCGGCGACAGCCTCAATGGCCTGACCGACGCCTTGCGCAGCATGGACAGCATCGAGTGGATGCATGTGCGCCACGAAGAGGTCGCGGCCTTCGCTGCCGGTGCCGAAGCGGCGGCCACCGGCGAGTTGACGGTGTGCGCCGGCAGTTGCGGGCCGGGTAACCTGCATTTGATCAATGGTTTGTTCGATTGCCATCGCAACCATGTGCCGGTGCTGGCGATTGCCGCGCAAATTCCGTCCTCGGAGGTTGGCCTGAATTACTTTCAGGAAACCCATCCCCAGGAACTGTTCAAGGAGTGCAGCCACTTTATCGAGCTGGTGAGCAACCCCGAGCAGATGCCTCAGGTGCTGCACCGTGCCATGCGTTCGGCGATCCTCAACCGAGGCGTGGCGGTGGTGGTGATACCGGGGGATGTATCGCTGCTGGAAGTGGAAGATAAGCTCAAGCCGTGGCCGGCCTTGCACGCACCGCGCACCGTGCCGGTTGAGCAGGACTTGCAGCGCCTCACCGACATGCTCCAGAGCAGCGAGAAAGTCACCCTGCTGTGTGGCAGCGGCTGTGCCGGCGCCCACGATCAGGTAGTGGCGCTGGCCGACGCCCTCGGCGCGCCGGTGGTGCATGCACTGCGGGGCAAGGAGCACGTGGAGTGGGATAACCCGTTCGACGTCGGCATGACCGGCCTGATCGGTTTCAGCTCCGGTTACCACGCCATGCTCGATTGCGACACCTTGATCATGCTCGGCACCGACTTCCCTTATCGCCAGTTCTACCCCACCGACGCCAAGATCATCCAGGTGGACCGCAACCCGCAAGCCCTGGGGCGCCGTGCGACCTTGGACCTGGGCATCGCCGCCGATGTCAGTGAAACCATCGACGCGCTGCTGCCACGCCTGACCCGCAAGACCGATCGCAGCTTCCTCGAAACCTCCCTGAAGCACTACGAAAAAGCCCGCCAAGGCCTGGATGACCTGGCGCAACCGTCCAAGGCCGGTCGACCGATCCACCCCCAGTATGTGGCGCGCTTGCTCAGCGAACTGGCCGATGATGATGCGATCTTCACCGCCGA
This sequence comes from Pseudomonas salmasensis, assembly GCF_014268375.2. Classification (NCBI taxonomy): domain Bacteria; kingdom Pseudomonadati; phylum Pseudomonadota; class Gammaproteobacteria; order Pseudomonadales; family Pseudomonadaceae; genus Pseudomonas; species Pseudomonas salmasensis. The sequence continues at coordinate 172,057 of NZ_CP077083.1, read as the reverse complement.
TGTCGGCTCGCCCACCGTGTGGGCGGCGCGTTATCTGAAGATGAACGGCAAGCGCCGGTTGATCGGCTCGTTCAACCACGGTTCGATGGCCAACGCCATGCCCCAGGCTATCGGCGCCCAGGCGGCATTCCCTGGACGGCAGGTGATCTCGATGTCCGGGGACGGTGGTTTCACCATGTTGATGGGGGATTTCATTTCCCTGGCGCAACTGCAATTGCCGGTCAAACTGGTGGTATTCAACAATTCGTCCCTGGGTTTTGTCGCCATGGAGATGAAGGCTGCAGGTTACCTGGACACTGGCACCGAGCTGAAAAACCCGGACTTCGCGGCCATGTCCAATGCCATGGGCATTTTGGGCATTCGTGTGGAACAATCCGAAGACCTGGAGCCGGCCCTGCGCCGTGCGCTGGCCCATGATGGCCCGGTACTGGTGGATGTGGTGACCGCCACTCAGGAACTGGTGATGCCGCCGAGCATCAAGCTGGAACAGGCCAAGGGGTTCAGCCTGTATATGCTCAAGGCGGTGATGAGCGGGCGCGGCGATGAGGTTATCGAACTGGCACGCACCAACTGGTTGCGATAACCCCCTACTGTAGGAGCGAGCTTGCTCGCGAAGATCGTAACGACAACGCTGGCATCCTGAATGAGCGCGTTGTCATGGAGTTTTTCGCGAGCAAGCTCGCTCCTACAGGGGCCGGGCTAATTTCAAGCCTTCTGTTTTTCTACCCACTTACCGTAGGCATCGATGAATGCCTGCAGGAACGGCCTGGTCTTGTCCGACACCTTCCCCGCCTCATCGAACACATTGCCCGCCCCGCCCAGGTAGGCTTCCGGCTGCTGCATGCACCACACATCCAGGAACACCAGGGACTGGCGCAGGTGGTGGTTGGCGCCAAAGCCGCCAATGGCACCCGGCGAGACGCTGATGATCGCCCCCGGCTTGCCGCTCCAGGCGCTTTGCCCGTAAGGGCGCGAGCCTACGTCGATGGCGTTTTTCAAGGCGGCCGGCACGGAGCGGTTGTATTCAGGGGTGACGAACAGCACCGCGTCGGATGAACTCACTTGTTTGCGAAAAGTGCTGTAGGCTGCTGGCGGTGTTGCACCGTCGATGTCCTCGTTGTAGAGCGGCAAGTCGCCGATTTCAACAATGTTCAACTTGAGATTGGCAGGGGCCAGTTCGGCCAGGGCCAGCGCGACCTTGCGGTTGATCGACTCTTTTCTCAAGCTGCCCACCAGGACGGCAATCGTGTAGACCTTGCTCATTGAGGTTTCCCGACTTCTGAATAAAGGAGCTTGTAGTTATAGAGGCTTCGCGGCGCGTTCACCAGAGGGCTGTGCAGATTCCCTCGACGTTTTCCCTGCCAGTGCTTACGTAGGAAGCGTCTGAAAATATCAGCGAATAGTATTTTTTTCTTATAGGTAAACTACCCCGCTCCCTGACGGTCTACAGAACCGCAAATCGAGTGTTTATCTCCAGAGGTTCTAAACAGATGGCTGCAGTACTTGTTGGACAGTTTCATGCCAGAGACGCGGAAGGCCGCGTGTATTCGGTGCATGAGTTCCAGGAATCCAACCCGGCGCAAGGCGACCTGGCGGGATCGACGCCCACCGTGACCTACAAGCTGGCCATTGGCGACCGTGTAGAAAAGCTGGAAGGTGATGAATTCAAACTGATCCAGTCGGGCACCATTCTCGTGCGCGAGTCAGAAACCACTCTGGCCTCGTAAGCGCTTGCCTTGTTCACCTGCTCAGTCCTGGCGACTGGGCTGGGGACGCTCATGGGCTGCGGATCTGCGTCACCTCTATGCCCTGCTCGTCTTGCTTGAGCGTCACCAGCAACTGGCCGCGCTCCCCTTGCACCGTATACATCGAGCGCTTGTAACCCGGCGCGTTGTACGCGGGGTAAGCCTCGACCTCCCTGACCAGGGTAATCCCCACTACTGCGCCTACCTGCTCGTCCACCTGTTGCTGGGCGCGGATAAAGGCTTGCAGTGCGAGGTTGTCCGGCGTCGGTTCATCCTGATGATTGAAGAAGTAAGCCGCCAGGCCTCCCACGGTCACCAGGACCAGGAGTTGCTTGGCCGTTACCCCGAAGAGCGTCGAGGGCAGAGGCATATGAGACCAGACCTGTTTTTTATTTTAAGTACCGGCAAACCGGCAGGGGTCGTTGCTGATCAGAGCGGTCATTCTAGTAGGGTCGTGGCTGAACGCCATAGGCCGGGACGACCCCGGCAGTCTTTTTTGCGCACGCGGGCCTGCGCCATTGAAACCCCTGCGCACTGCACATAGACTCCGGCCATGCGTTTACGTCATATCGAAGTGATTCAGGCCATTTTGCAGACCGGCCACCTCGGCACCGCCGCCGAGTGGTTGCAACTCTCCGTGGGCGAAGTAGACGCCACCCTCAAGGACGCGGAGCAGCAACTGGGCTTCATGCTGTTCGCCAGCGTGCGCGGGCGCTTGCAGGCAACCCGGGAAACCTTGGAGTTGCAGGCGCAAATCACTGCTCTGTACGAAGCCCTGGAGCCGCTGCAACGCCTTGCCAGCCGTTTGAAACACCACCACGCGCCGCCCTTGCGCGCCCTCTGCACGCCGCCGCTGGCCAACCAACTGCTGCCCCAGAGCATTGCCGCGCTGCGTCGACGCTTCCAGGACATGCCGTGCAACCTGTCGAGCCAACCCACTGGGCAGATCATCAACAGTCTGTTGTTGCATGAAGCCGATGTGGGCCTGAGCCTGCATGACCCCGAGCATCCACAGATCCAAAGCACGGTGCTGGCCCAAGGCAAATTGCAGCTGCTGGCTCCCCATGGCTGGCTCAAGCCCAAGCAAAAATACATTGCATTGCAGGACTTGGCCGGCCAGTCGCTGATCGGCCTGGAAGGCCATGACCCGCTCAGCCGCGTGCTGGATGCCAAGCTGCAAGCCCTGCGACCACTGCCCGTGGTACAGACGCGGGTGCAAACCTACCCGATGATGCGCGGCCTGGTGGAGGCCGGAGAGGGCCTGGCAATTGTCGACCCGTTCACCGCCTTCGGTGCGCAGGAGGCCGGGCTGGATACCTGCCCGCTATCGCCGCTTATCCCGGTCGGCCTTTACGCGCTGACGTTGAAGAGTGCCGCTGCCACACCCGCACTGAATGCGCTGCTGGAAATCGTCACGCAAAAGGCCCAGGCCCTGCTGGCGGGCCCGCCAGCACTGTAACGGCCTTCGCGCCCTTCCCTTCCCTTCCAGGCATCGACACACCGCCTTAAAGAAACAACAGGAACCCAATTCTTTGGGCAGCGCACTTATCCAGAGCAAAGCACGGACTTTCTACCGGATGAACAGCGCAACCAAGGATTGATACCCATGCTCCCACTTCCCAATGTACTGGCGCACTTGCCGCTGCTGCACCCTGCTGCCCGGACTCAAGCACCGCCCCCGCCTTCGCTCACGACGCAGCCCTTACCAGTGGAGGCCCCCAGCAACGACGTGGCCCCTGAGGCGCTCGACAACCCGGCAGCCCTCAAACAAGCCTTCAGTGAGCGCTGTAACTGGCAGGTACTGGCAGACAACCTGGGCGAACTCCTCAAGGAGCTGAACGACGCCTTTACCGGCGACTTGTCTGACCACCAGCGACGCGAACTCGAAGCCCGGCTCACCACGCACCTGGCAACCTCCACGCTACCGGTGTGCGAAGGCTCACGGTACTCGCTGCAACACAACCTGGCGCCCAACAGCCGGGTCAAGCTAGGTACATTCCTCAGCGGCAGCGGCATGCCGGCACCCAAGACTCTTGAGGCATTGCTGGCGCTTTATCAGGTGGCAATCAAGCATGTCCAGACGTTCCCCCTGGGCAATTACGGTGGCGCCCTGTCGTGGCCCATCCCACTGTCGGGGCAGGACCGACAAGCCCTGATTGACCTGTTGAACACGCCCGACCCCGCCCTGCCGGAACTGCCGCTGAGCGATAAACAAGGGGTACTGGGCTACCTGTGTTCTGTCACCCACCTGTCCAATAACGATTTCAAGTTCCCGGCCAGCGCCATGGAAATGCTGCTGGGTTCAGCCAAGGCCCAAGCACTGGGCAGGTTCATTCAAACGAGACTGGGCGGCATCGCGACCAACACCAGCGTCAATGACTACTTGTTGGCGGCCATTGCGCTGGGCCTGGACCCGCAAGCCCAGGGAGCACCAAAACGCAACAGCGTGAGTGGCTTTGATCTCGGGCAACGGGCCCTCTGGAATCAACCGCCCAACGCGGTGATCGAGGGTTTGAGCCACCATCTGGTCAAGGATGGTCGAGCGTCAAAGGCATCGGCCGACCTTGCAGCTCGCCTGTTGCTGGCACGCACCGCGCCGCAGTATCTGGTCAAGGACATACCGCCCAGCGTGACCTACGGCAGCGTGCCCTGGACTCAGCTGGAAATCGCCGTAGCCAAGCTGGAAGTCGAATCGCCGGGGCGTGTGCTCACGATGACCTACGGCGAGATACTCGCTGCCGCCGAGGTCACCGATGTCGGTGCAGCACTGACGCAGACGATCCATCGCGAAGCCTTGCACAACTGGGGAGTCGTCAACGGTCACTTGAAAGCAGACACCTCCCCCAGCGATACGCAGATGCGCGCCACACAAGCCGCCTTCAGCACTCAGCAGCAATCTTTACAGGCCACGGCCCTGGCGCTGGCAACCCCCATTCCGATGCGCGAGGAGATGGGCATGCAATTGCTTCGAGAAACATTTCCCAATGTGCCAGACGACGTCTTCAGGGCAAAACACCTGACCAAGGCCCGGCTGGTTCAAGGACGACCAGGTCGCTTTCCCGGCACGCACTCCATGCTGGATGTGGTCATGCAGGGTGAAAAAGTCAATAACGACGACAGCGAGCATTGGATCACTCGCGACACACGCATCCCCATCAAGGCGTTTTGTGCGCTTTCCAATGCCGGTGCGCTGTCGGTCGCAGACGCCTTTACCCAGCGCTACAAGCCTGCAATGGAAACGTTGGAGAAGGGTCACGCGGGAATGACCCAGCACCTCATATCGACCTTGCTACCGCAAGATCGTGAAAATTTCGAATATGGCCAGCTCGAATTTTTCCATACCAACGACTACTTCATAGAAGCCGATTTTTCGAGCAAGACCCTGATCAAGAAAGGCCATACGCTGGATGTGAAAATCACCCGCAACGGGCAGGTCAATATTTATCGGATCGACACCCACGCCGGGAGCATTACAAAACACAATTACCTCGCGCATATTTATTCGCCGCCCTATTCCCGACTCGATATGCGCGACGCAAACACGTTGCACAGGACCGTGCGCTTCAACCCGTTCGCAGACGAGCACGCCCAACGATCCAAGGAAACGCCGGCAAGCGTTGAAACGCCGCAGGTGTTCGACTCCGAGCGCACCCGCTACATCGCCAAAGTGCTCACCCAACGCCTGGACCTGCACGGCGATGACTTGCTTCAGCACGCCCGTGGAACCACTTCATACGACAAAACCAGCGCCGCCAACCACGCTATCGGTGAGTTTTTCCTCAACATGATTCCTTTCCGGTCGACGATTGTTAATTTCATGCAGGGCAACATCGGTGATGGCTTGATGGACCTCGGCTTCGAGGTGATGGGCCTGGTGACGTTGGGCGCAGGCAAAGCCGCCCAGGCCGGCAAAGTGCTCAGCAAAGGCGTCAGCGGGGTCAAAGGCGCCGCCAGAGCCGCACGCTTCCTCGGCACCGTGGCGCTCGAAGCGCTCAACCCATTGGGCGGCGCGGGCGATTTGCTCAAGGGCATCAGCCGCTGGGCCTGGTCCAAGGGCGCGAAAGCCTTCAATACGCTCAGGGGCGCCACCGGCAGCTACGACCTGCTCAAAGCCGCCAGTACCCAGCATGGCCTGGTTTCCACGGGTACCGCCAGGATTGCCGGGCATGACCTGGAAGTCGGGGCGGTGTTCCGAGGCGGCAACTGGCACGCCTTTGACGCCGTCAAGGGCCTGCCCTATGGGCCGCCACTCCAGGGTTTCCACCCATCCGTGGTGGCCGCCAACGGCGAGCTCAAGGTGCTCAACACGCCGTCACTGCAGGGTTACGAAGCGGCCGTCTCCCCAGACCTGCTGCAGGTCAAAGGCTTGCAGGGCAACGTCTACATGGGCCCGAACAACCAGGAATATATAAAGATCGACAATAAGCTCTACCCGTCCACGGTCAAGGACGGTCAGCGCGTTATTCAACACCCCCACGCCCCGAAGGATGACATCGCGGTCAAGGATATGGGCAGCGCCGGTTGGGAGCCTTCGGCCACGGCCAATCGTTTGCTCGGTGGTAGACCTGGCCCACTGCCCGCCTGGAAACTCGACGACCACACCTACGTCTTGCCGATGGATGGCGTGACTTTCAGGCCGGGCAACGAGTATCCCTACGTCGCCAGGAACACCTGCGTCAGCTTTGACAGCGAAGCGGGCGCCTGGCGAGGCCTCAGCGACAGTGACGAGCTGCAAACGGATTATTTCTGGAGGGACAAGAAAGGCAAATGGCAGCAGGGCTCGCTCGATCAGATGAATCAGGCTCAAAAGGCAGACTCGCACCGCTTCCAGTTTGTTGTAGTCACTCCGCCCGCCATCCCCAAGCCCCCCACGAACGTGCGGCCAGTGCCCAAGGACATCCACTATTTCTGGGCTGGCGGGGAATTGCCTGATCGCTTGATCAAGAACATGAATAAAAACGCTAAAAAAATGCCCGAGTTCAAATCCATCGTGCATGTGGACGCCGACACACCGGAGTTATTCCAGGCCATTAAACTCAAGATGGAAAAAGACGCTCCGGGTATCACTGTCATGAACTTGCATGAGGACGATTTTTTTGCACAGCTCAAACATACTGAACTGTATAGCTATTTCCGCCAGGGCCAGGGCAAGAACCTCGCGGCGACTTCCGATGTGGCGCGCTACCCACTGATGAACAAATACGGCGGTATTTATCTGGACACCGATGACCAGATCAAAGGGGCCATCGGCGCTGCCGGGCTGAATGCAGGCGATTCGGACATCCTGTTGAATCATCCGGTGGCGCACCAGTTAACCGACTACAAACCGTTCTACAACACGAGTAACTTCGCCACACAACCCAACAACCCGGTCATGACCGAGATGATCAGCGAGATGAATCGGCGTTTCACCGCCAATAAAACCTATTTTGAAAATCACCGCCCGACTATCACGCGCAACGCCAAGGGCGGTTATAGCCTCACCCCGGAGTTTCAGACGTACGAAAGAAAAGTATTTGAAACTGTTGGCCCTTTGATGTTTGACGACACCCTCAAATCAACCCGGCCGGATATTTATGACGTTGGCTTCGATGGCGCCACCAAAGACATTCGGTTTATCGATGGCACTGAAAACTTCAGGGCCAAGCCTTTCGACATGGAAAAGGAGATACGCAAGTATTACCAGAGCAAAGGCCTGAAGGCGCCTATCGGGCTCAAGAAAAAAATACAGGAGGCCAAGCAGCATTACCGCACGTTTCGTGACCAACTGAAGGTCAAGATCGGCAGCGAGCATTCCTGGCTCGACTCATAAGCCTCTCTGCGGGGTGCGGCGTCAATGTTGACGGTGGGCGACGTCAAGCCGCATCCCGCTCGGTCTTGAACAACCGATACCAGAAGATCGCGACCTCGCGGGTTTGCGGGTCAATTCCGCGATAACGCAGTTGATCGATGCCGCCCATCACATAGCCACACCGCTCATACAGGCGACAGGCGCCGAGGTTGTTGTTCTGGGTCTCGAGCATCATGCCCGGCAGGTTCTTCTTGCGGGCCCAGAACTGCGCCACATCCAACAGTGACTTGGCCACGCCATGTCGGCGCGCCGGCAGCGCCACGGCCAACTCGTCAACGTGGGCAAAACCGTTCCAGTTGGTGCTGACCACGATATGTCCCACCGCGCAGTCATCCAGGTACGCCATGAAGATCGAGCTGTCGGCGGCATCACGGAAACTGGCGAATTCTTCCGGGTCGATGCCATAGCACTTGCGGTAAGGCAGCACGCGCTCCACTGGCCATTGGTCAACGCGTTGGCCCATTTGCGGCACTCCATAGGCGCTGACTTCAAAGCTGAAATCATTGCCCCACACATAGGCGTCAAAACCTTCGTCGGCGACTCGCACACTGAGCCCTGGATACTTCGGGTTCATCACAGCTTGCATAAACTTCCTTAACCCTTGATGCAATCGACGGTGTAACGACGGCCACTGCCGTCATCTTCGTGTTGCAGCCCATGCACATCTGCGACGAAACCGGGAAAACTGCTATCGAACGTGCGGGCAAATGCCAGGTAATCGATGATAGAACGGGTTGACTCGGTAAAGCGCTCACCAGGCATGATCAGTGGAATGCCCGGCGGGTAAGGCACCAGCATCACGGCGGCGATGCGTCCTGCCAAGGCATCGATAGAGACCGCCTCCACCTCGCCCTTGACCAACTGGTCGTAGGCATCGGCGGGTTTCATCGCGATTTGCGGCAATACCGTATACATACGCTTGAGGTGCCTGGCCGTGGCATTGCTACGGTAACAGCTGTGCAACTGGTCGCAAAGGTCGCGCAGCCCCAGGCCTTGATAACGCGCCGGGCCTTGGGCATACACCGACGGCAAGCAACTGGCCAGGCTGACATTGGCATCGTAGCTACGCTTGAACTCCAGCAGCTCGGTGAGCAAGGTGCTCCACTTGCCTTTGGTAATGCCCATGGAAAACAGCACAAGGAACGAATACAGCCCAGTCTTCTCCACCACCAGCCCGCGCTCCCAAAGGAACTTGCTGACCACTGCGGCGGGAATCCCGCACTCGCTCAAGGCCCCGCCGGCGTTGAGGCCAGGCATCACCAGCGTGACTTTGATCGGGTCCAGCAGCACGTAGTCTTCGACCACGTCGCCAAAGCCATGCCACTCATCCCCAGGGTGCAACAGCCAATCCGCCGTGGCGACCCGGTCGATGCCTGCGACCGAGGGTGGTTGCCAGATGGAAAACCACCAGTCCTCGGCCGCGATATGTTGGCGCAAGTTAGCCAGGGCGCGACGGAAACTTAAGGCCTCGTCGAACATTTCCTGGAGCAGCGAGCGCCCGGCCGGGCCCTCCATCATCGCCGAGGCCACATCCAGCGACGCGATGATGCTGTATTGCGGCGAGGTGGAGATATGCATCATGAAGGCTTCATTGAAGCGGTCACGGTCCAGTTGCCGTGCGCCGCCGTCCTGCACGTGGATCATCGACGCCTGGCTGAAGGCGGCCAGCAATTTATGCGTACTGTGGGTGGTGAACACCAAGGGGCTGTCCGGCGTGCGCGAGGTGCCCATGCCATAGCGCCCGGCGAAGAACTCGTGAAAGGCGGCGTAGGCGTACCAGGCCTCATCGAAGTGCAGCACCTCGACACTGCTGCCCAACTGCTGTTTGATCAGTTCGGCGTTGTAGCACAGGCCGTCATAGGTGGAGTTGGTCACCACCGCCAATTTCACTTTCGGTGCTCGCCCACGGGTCAAGGGGCTGGCGTCGATCTTGGCGCGGATCGACTCAGGGCTGAATTCGCTCAGGGGGATCGGGCCGATGATACCCAGCTCGTTGCGCTCCGGGCACAGGTACAGCGGGATCGCGCCGGTCATGATGATCGAATGCAACACGGATTTGTGGCAATTGCGGTCCACCAGCACCAGGTCATCGCGCCCTACCATGGAATGCCAGACGATCTTGTTGGCGGTGGACGTGCCGTTGATCACGAAGAACGTATGGTCGGCGCCAAAGTTGCGCGCGGCGCGGGCCTCGGCTTCGGCCAACGGCCCGGTGTGATCGAGCAGCGAGCCCAGTTCGGGCACGGACACCGACAAGTCCGATCGCAGGGTATTCTCCCCGAAGAACTGATGAAACGCCTGCCCCACCGGGCTCTTGCGATAGGCCACGCCACCGCCATGGCCGGGGGTGTGCCAGGAATAATTGGAATCGGCGGTGTGTTGCACCAGCGCCTTGAAGAATGGCGGCAACAGGCCATCCAGGTAAGTGCGTGCGGCGCGGGCGACTTGGCGCGCCAGAAACGGCACGGTGTCTTCGAACAGATAAAGGATGCCGCGCAGCTGGTTGAGCTCGCTCATGGCATCGGCGGGGGCGTTTTCCAGGGTGACTTGCTCGCCCAACGCAAAGATCGGCAGGTTGGGTGCGCGCAGCCGCGCCAGGCGAATCAGCTCTACCATGTTTTGCAGCAGGTGGGTGTTTTCCCCGGCGCCTTCGGCAGCGATCAACATGCACGCCAGACCATGATGGGTCGCGGCCACCAGCCGCCCCTCGGCGTAGTCCACCGCAGAAAAAATACTGAAGCCCTCCTGTTCCAACTCCCTGGCGATGCCTCGAACCCGGTCACCGGCAACGGTGTCGGCCTTGATGTCACGGTGCACGATCAGAACGGGGAACTTCAGGTCTTTGTACATGAGCACTCTTACTCCGGAGGCTTTGCACAAGGGTAGAAGCTGGAAGCAAAAGTGGCGAATGAAGATTTCACAGGCGGTCGAGAGGTATCTACATAACTTCGGTACGGGGCTGAACCTGTGGCGAGGGAACTTGCTCCCGTGACGGCCTGCCTGCCGGCCATACCGCAATCAAACTGTGGGAGCGGGCTTGCCTGCGATGACGGCCTGCCAGCCGACACTTATCTACCTGACACCCCACTATCCAACTGTGGGAGCGGGCTTGCTCGCGAAGGCGGCCTGACAGTCAACACAGTTGGATTGTGTACATATCCATTGCTGCGGTAACGGCTACTTAGGGTTCCGCTCTGACAGCGGGTCACTTTTGGAAAAGAGCCCCAAAAGTAACCAAAAGGGCTCTTGCCCCAACCCCTCGGCACCTCGCCTAGGCTCGGTGTGCCCGTAATCCGCCAGTGATTTGGGGGGCCGCCTGAGATCAAAAGCAGATCAAGATCAAGAGCGGCTCGCTTCGCATCGTGGTTACCGTCGGCTGTCAGGCAGCCATCGCAGGCAAGCCAGCTCCCACATTTGGATCGCGGGGCGCCAGATAGATAGGTGAACGCTGTTATTGCTGGGTGAGTTGCGTCCACAACGCCGGCGCACCCGCCGCCTTGGCAATCGCCTCCAGCCGCGCCGCATGCTCGGCCAGGTCCTGCTCACTGGCACGGATGATCGGCGTCGGTTTGCGATCAGCCGGCAGCCGGCGGATTTCCGAAGGGCGGTTGCCCGAGCCCTCCGCCGAACCGCTGCCATCAGACGCATTACCGGCCAGGGACAGGCTGGTCTGCCCGCCGGTCATGGTCAGGTAAACGTCGGCCAGGATCTCGGAGTCGAGCAAGGCGCCGTGGAGTTCACGGCCGGAGTTGTCGACGCCATAACGCTTGCACAAGGCATCGAGGCTGTTGCGTTGGCCCGGGTGACGCTCGCGGGCCATCATCAAGGTATCGAGGATCGTGCAGTGCTGGGAGATGTCCGCACGGTCGGTCTGCCCCATCAGGGCAAATTCGTTATTGATGAAACCGATGTCGAACGCCGCGTTATGAATGATCAACTGGGCGCCGTTGATGAACTCGAAGAACTCATCGGCCACTTCGGCGAAGCGCGGCTTGCCCTTGAGGAATTCATCGGTGATGCCGTGGACGCCAATCGCCCCTTCGTCACTGTCACGGTCCGGTTGCAGGTAGACGTGGAAGTGGCGGCCGGTCAGGCGGCGCCCCATCAGTTCGACACAGCCGATTTCGATGATCCGGTGACCATCGGTCACCGGCATGCCGGTGGTTTCGGTATCGAGTACAACAGATCGGATGGCCATCAGGGTTTAGCTCTCAACGGTTCGGTACAGTTCAAGGGGCGGGATATTAGCACGCTCTGTAAACGAAGCGCCCCATGGCACCCAGCCACCGGTGAACACCCAACAGTTTTTTACAAGGTTTAGCAAAGTCGACTCGCCACGCGCGATGGCGGCAGTGAAGCAGCGGCTCGAACGGCCGCTGCGGCGTCAGTGTTCAGCTCTGCTTGTAGCCGCGCACTTCATCCACGCCACGGTTGGCCAACTGGTCGGCGCGCTCGTTGCCAGGGTGGCCAATGTGCCCGCGTACCCATTTCCAGGTGATGTCGTGACGGTTGCACTGCTCATCGAGCAACTGCCACAGGTCGGCATTCTTGACCGGCTCCTTGGCCGCCGTCTTCCAGCCGCGTTTTTTCCAGTTGACCATCCACTCGTTGATGCCCTTCATCACATATTGCGAGTCGGTCACCAGCAGTACGTTGCAGCGCCGCTTGAGCTCTTCGAGGCCACGAATCGCGCCCATCAGTTCCATGCGGTTGTTGGTGGTATTGGCTTCGCCGCCCCACAGTTCCTTCTCCACGCCCTTGCACACCAGCAAGGCGCCCCAGCCGCCTGGGCCGGGATTGCCCTTGCAGGCGCCATCGGTGAAGAGTTCTACGCTATCGGTCATCGGTTATTCGGCCTGAAATCAAAAAGAGGTTTTACGGTTCGCGTTGTTCGCGGTTGACCTTGGCCAACGGCATCGGCACGAGCTTGCCGATCGGCTCGCGGCGTACTTGTTGCACCGGTCGCAGCCCGACCACGATCTTGCGTGCAACCAATAAATAGAAGCCGCCACCCGACAGCTGCCAGGCCCCTGCGCGGCGTTCCCAACCGGCCAGGCGGCCCTGCCACTTGGCAGTCGCAAGCGGCGGACGATAGCACCCGAAGCGGCGTTTCTCCAGCGCGAAGCCCAGCAGGTTGAGCCAGTCGCCCACCCGTGAAGGCGCGATGCAACGCGCCTGGCGCAGTCCATCATGGGCGAACACACGGCGCAGGCCCCAACTGCTCCAGGGGTTGATGCCGACAATCAGCAAATGGCCACCAGGGCGCACACTGCTCGCCGCTTCGCGCAACAAACCATGGGGCGACAGGCAGAAATCCAGGCCATGCTGCAACACCACCACATCGGCGGCGTGTTCGCTCAAGGGCCAGGCCTGTTCCTCGCAGACGATCTCCACCCCCGGCAACGGCGCGCCCAGACGCACATTGCGTTGCACCTGCGGCGCCGAGGGCGGCGTGTCGGCTGACGGCCCGTAATGCACCAGATAGCCACCAAAGAACCGGCCCAGCTCGTCTTCGAGCATGCGCCGCTCTTCTTCCAGCAAAAACTGCCCAATCGGCCCGGACAACCATTCGCGGGCCGCGCTGATCAGGGCCAGCCACTCAGGATCGGCCTGGGCGAACGCTTTATCAGTCATTGCATTCTCCAACTCGCCTAGACGTTCTAAGATGCACCAATGTGTTCAGCTTGGCGAATCGAAGAATGATACAGATCAGTGCCCTACCCGCCTTCACCGACAACTACATCTGGTTGTTACAAGACCCCGCCACCCAACGCTGCGCCGTGGTCGACCCCGGCGATGCCGCGCCAGTACTGGCCTGGCTCAAGCAGAATGCCGAGTGGTGCCTCAGCGACATCCTGGTCACCCACCATCACCATGATCATGTAGGCGGTGTCGAGCAACTGAAAAATGCCACCGGCGCCAAGGTCTACGGCCCTGCCAACGAAAAGATCCCGGCGCGGGATGTGGCCTTGCACGATAACGACCGTATCAGCGTGCTGGGCTGGGACTTCCACGTGTACGCGGTGCCAGGCCATACCCTGGGCCACATCGCCTTTTACCACCAAGGCGTGTTGCTGTGTGGCGACACCTTGTTCGCTGCCGGTTGCGGTCGCCTGTTCGAGGGCACACCCGAACAGATGTACAGCTCCCTGGAACGCCTGGCCGCGCTGCCCGCCGATACGCTGGTGTACTGCACCCACGAATACACGCAAAGTAACTTGAAATTTGCCCAAGCCGTGGAACCGCACAACGCCGACATCGCCGAGCGCGTGGAAAAAGTCGCCCAACTTCGCGCCCTTGGGGAGATGACGCTGCCATCCAACCTGGCCCTGGAAAAACGTACTAACCCTTTTCTGCGCACCGCTGAAACATCCGTTAAACAAAAAGCGGACGAACGGAACGGCCGCGACAACCGCTCTGGGGCCGAGGTGTTTGCTAGCTTGAGGGCTTGGAAAGATAAGTTCTAACAGGATGCAATCTGATACGTAATTTCTGAATGGTTGACCGGAACCACAGCGCTTTCTAGAATCGCCCGACATTTTTGCCCGGAACTTACTTCCAGCCAATGTCGTCATCTATTCGTAAATCCATTTCTTCAGACGCATTGACCCGCCTGGCTCAAGCCGTGGCGGTGGCCGTTTCCGCAACTCTGGCGGGCTGCCAATCGACTCATTACGCTGCACAATCCACCGTGCAACCCAAACCGAATCTTGCTGCCAAGATCAAGCAAAAACCTATTTGGCTATCAGAGAAGCCTAGCCCCGAAGTGCCCCAGGATGTCTGGGAACGCATGCGTCGGGGCTTTCAATTGCAGGACGGTGTCGGCGTCAACCCGCGCATCGAGCAACAGCGCCTGTGGTTCGCCAGCAACCCCTCCTTCCTGGAGAATGCCGGCGAACGCGGCAGCCTCTACATTCATTACATCGTCGAACGCCTTGAAGAACGCAACATGCCCCTGGAGCTGGCACTGCTGCCAGTGATTGAAAGTGCCTACAACCCCATGGCGTATTCGCGCAGCGATGCGGTCGGCTTGTGGCAGTTCATTCCCTCCACCGGGCGCTACTTCAACCTGCGCCAGACCCGCGCCTACGACGGCCGCCGCGACATCACCGCCTCCACCACCGCCGCCCTGGACTACCTGACGCGTCTGCATGACATGTTCAACGGCGACTGGCTGCTGGCCCTGGCGGCCTATAACGCCGGCGAAGGCACGGTGAGCCGGGCAATCGAGCGCAACGAAAAGCTCGGCCTGCCCACCGATTACTGGAACCTGCCCCTGCCCCAGGAAACCAAGGACTATGTGCCCAAGTTCCTGGCCTTGTCCCAGGTGGTACTGGCGCCCGAAGCCTACGGCGTCAACCTGAACCCGATTGCCAACACGCCGTACTTCGAGGTCGTTGAAGTCAAGCAAAGCATGGACCTTTCACGGGTTGCCGCGCTGGCCGAGATCGACGAAGACGAACTGTTCCAGCTCAACCCGGCCTTGAAACAACGCACTACCCTGGACGGCCCCCAGCATCTGCTGGTGCCGACCTCCAAGGCCCAACTGCTGACCAGCACCCTTTCGACGATGAAGCCGGAAGAATTGCTGAGCATGCGCCCTAAAAAGCCGGTGTTCGACGAAGTCGAAACCAAGGCGGTTGCCGGGCGTACCCGCAGCTATAAGGTACGCAGTGGCGACAACCTCACGCTTATTGCCAAGGCCAACAAGGTCGATGTGCATGACCTGCAGCGCTGGAACAAGCTCAACGGCCAGGCCCTCAAGGTCGGCCAGACCCTGGTGATGCAGGACACGCGTAAAGTCGCGGCGAAAAAACCGGTGCAGTACAAGGTCAAGAAAGGTGACTCGCTGTACATGGTGGCCAAGCGCTTTAACGTCGAGATGCAACATCTCAAGCGTTGGAACCCGCGTACCGGCCAGGCATTGAAGCCAGGCCAGATGCTGGTGGTTTCCGGGCCAAGATAATCAATGTAGGAGCTGGCTTGCCTGCGATGCAGACACCTCGGTGTGTGTCCCAGGCACCGAGTCGATGCTATCGCAGGCAAGCCAGCTCCCACATTTGACCTTCACACCGTCCAATAGCTCGCAGTCCGCAAATGGCCCTCCCGACAGCCTTTTTCCAACCGGAACAAGCTGTTACTGTACCGATCATAAAGCCCAAGCCGCCCGGATCGGATCTCTGACTTGAAGCGTCCCCTCCTTCTACTAATAAGCCTGGCCTTGAGCTTTGCGGCGAACGCGACGATCACCGAGAGCCACGGTTATGCGCAGTTCGGCACACTCAAGTACCCAGCCAAATTCACCCATTACGATTGGGTAAACCCTGCAGCGCCCAAAGGCGGCACATTGCGGGTGATGGCATTTGGCACCTTCGATACGCTCAACCCCTATACCTTCAAGGGCTCAAGCCCGGTTTCCACCGCCAACTTCCTGCAGTACGGCGTCAACGAGCTCAATGAACCCTTGATGGTCGGCACCGGGCAATACGCGCCTTCCGGCGATGAGCCCACTTCCAGCTATGGCCTGATTGCCCAATCGGTGGAATACAGCGAGGACCGCAGCTGGGTGGTGTTCAACCTGCGCCCCGAAGCACGCTTTCACGACGGCAAGCCGATCACCGCCGATGATGTGGCGTTTTCCTATCGCACCCTGCTGACCGAAGGCCACCCGCAGTACCGCACCAACCTGCAGGAAGTGGCCCGGGTCGACATCCTCAACCCACACCGTATCCGCTTTGTGTTCAAGCGCGCCGGCAACCCCTTGCTCATCCTGCGCCTGGGCGAGTTGCCGGTGCTGCCCCAGCACTATTGGAAAAACCGTGACTTCAAGGCCACCACCTTCGAGCCGCCCTTGGGCAGTGGGCCTTACCGCATCACCAAGGTTGCGCCTGGGCGGCAATTGGTGTTTGAACGGGTCAAGGATTACTGGGGCAAAGACCTGCCGGTCAACCAGGGTTTATATAACTATGACAAGGTCGAAGTGGAGTTCTATCGCGACAGCGACGTGGCCTTTGAAGCCTTCAAGGCCGGTGAATTCGATATTTATATCGAGCATCAGGCCAAGAACTGGGCCACGGGCTACACCTTCCCGGCGGTCAACCGCGGCGATGTGATCAAGGCACAGATCGCCCATCAGATCCCCACCCAGAGCCAGGGCCTGTTCATGAATACCCGGCGACCGGCATTCAGCCAGGCCAAGGTGCGTGAAGCCTTGGGGTTGATGTTCGATTTTGAATGGACCAACCGCACGCTGTTCAGCAGCGCCTATAAGCGTTCGGTGAGCTATTACCCCAACAGTGAATTCTCGGCTACTGGCCTGCCCGTGGGCCATGAGTGGCTGATGCTCTCGCCCTACCGCGACCAACTGCCGGCCGCGCTGTTTACCCAGCCGTTCAGCCTGCCGCACACCGACGGCCGCGGCATCCCCCGCGACACGCTGCGCCAGGCCCTGGCCCTGCTCGGCGAGGCCGGCTGGAAACTGTCGGGGCAGCGCCTGCTCGATAAAAACGGGCAACCGCTGCGCCTGGAAATCCTGCTGGTCAACCCGAACCTTGAGCGCATCCTGCAACCTTATGTCGAAAATCTGACCCGCATCGGCATCGACGCCCGCTTGCGCACCGTTGACCGCGCACAGTACAAACAGCGCCTCGATCAATTCGACTTCGACATGATTCTGATGACCCTCAGCCAGACCTTGAGCCCCGGTCTGGAGCAGTGGCAGTACTTCCACTCCAGCCAGGCTGCAATCAAAGGCAGCAAGAATTACGCCGGTATCGCCAACCCGGTGGTCGACCACCTGCTGGACCACCTGCTGGCGGCGCAGACCCGCGAAGAACAACTGGCCGCCGGCCGCGCCCTGGACCGTGTGCTGCTATGGCAGCACTACAGCATCCCCAACTGGTACCTCAACTATCATCGCCTGGCGTACCGCAACCGGTTCGCCTTCGTCACCACGCCGCCCTATAGCCTGGGCCTGAGCGCATGGTGGCTGAAAGCTTCGGAGAAAGCCCAATGATGTCCTTGCGTACTACCCTGCTCGCCAGCCTGTTGCTGTGCACCGCGGCGCACGCCGCGCCACAACATGCGCTGACCCTCTACAACGAGCCCCCCAAGTACCCCGCCGACTTCAAGCATTTTGACTACGTAAACCCCGACGCCCCCAAGGGCGGTACCTTCCGCGAATCGGCCATGGGCGGCTTCGACAGCCTCAACCCCTACATCAGCAAGGGCGTGCCGGCGGACAACCTGCCACTGATCTACGACACCCTGGCCATGCAGAGCCTGGACGAACCCATCACCGAATACGGCCTGGTGGCTGGCAAGATCGAAAAAGCCCCGGACAACAGCTGGGTGCGCTTCTACCTGCGCCCCGAAGCGCGCTTCCATGATGGCCACCCGATCCGCGCCGAAGACGTCGTATTCACCTTCCAGACCCTGATCAAGGAAGGCAACCCGCTGTACCGCAACTACTACGCCGACGTCGATGAAGTAGTGGCCGAAGACCCGTTGCGCGTGCTGTTCAAGTTCAAGCGCACCAACAACCGCGAGTTGCCGTTGATCCTCGGGCAGTTGCCAGTGCTGCCCAAACACTGGTGGGCCAGCCGGGATTTCTCCAAGGGCAACCTGGAAATCCCCCTGGGCAGCGGGCCTTACCAGGTGGCCGAGGTCAAGCCGGGCCGCATGATTCGCTACGAGCGGGTCAAGGATTATTGGGCCAAGGACCTGCCAGTCAATAAGGGCTTCTACAACTTCGATACGCGCATCACCGATTATTACCGCGACAGCACGGTGTCCCTGGAAGCCTTGAAGGCCGGGCAGTTCGACTACTGGCTGGAGTTCAGCGCCAAGAACTGGGCCAATGCCTACAACATTCCAGCGGTGAAAGAAGGCCGCTTGATCAAGGAAGAAATCCCCAACGGCAACCCCACCGGCATGCAGGGTTTTGTGTTCAACATGCGCAAGCCGATGTTCCAGGATGTGCGGGTGCGCAAAGCCATCAGCCTGTTGCTGGATTTCGAATGGAGCAACAAGCAGTTGTTCAACGGTGCCTACACCCGCACCCGCAGCTATTTCGAAAACTCGGAAATGGCCGCCACCGGCTTACCCGGCCCGGAGGAACTGGCGATCCTTGAGCCGCTGCGCGACAAGATCCCTGGTGAAGTCTTCACCCAGGCCTTCGAACCGTCCCACACCGACGGCAGCGGCATGATCCGCACCCAGCAACGCGAAGCCTACCAACTGCTGCAAGAGGCGGGCTGGAAGATTGTCGACGACAAAATGGTCGACAGCACCGGCAAGCCCGTGACCATCGAGTTCCTGCTGGCCCAGACCGAGTTCGAACGCATCCTGCTGCCGTTCAAGCGCAACCTGGCAGACCTGGGCATCGACCTGGTGATTCGTCGGGTGGACGTCTCGCAGTTCGTCAACCGCCTGCGCTCGCGCGACTTCGACATGCTGGTGGGCAGCTTCCCGCAATCCACCTCGCCGGGTAACGAGCAGCGCGAGTTCTGGAAATCCTCCAGCGCCGACAAGCCCGGCAGCCGCAACTACATGGGCCTCAAGGACCCCGCCATCGACCAGTTGGTGGAAGAGTTGATCGACGCCGGTTCGCGCCAAAGCCTGATCGCCCACGCCAAGGCGCTGGATCGTGTGCTGCAGTTTGGTTACTACGTGATCCCCAACTGGCACATCAAGACCTTCCGTGTTGCGTACTGGGACCACCTGGGCCACCCCAAGGTCTCGCCACGCTACGACGTCGGCACCGCCACCTGGTGGGCTAAACCCGACGTCAAACCGGCGGTATCCCTCGACACCACGCAGAACGCCGATGCGGCGAGCGGAGGCAATTGAATGCTGGCCTATATTGCTCGCCGCCTGTTACTGATCATCCCCACGCTGTTCGGGATCCTGCTGATCAACTTCGTCATCATCCAGGCCGCACCCGGCGGCCCGGTAGAGCAGATGATCTCCAAGCTCGAAGGCTTCGACGGTGCCACCAGCCGCATTGCCGGCGGTGGGGCCGAAGTCGCGGTGGCCGGTTCCAGCTACCGTGGCGCCCAGGGCCTGGACCCGGCGCTGATCAAGGAAATCGAAAAGATGTACGGCTTCGACAAGTCGGCGCCGGAACGCTTGTGGATCATGGTCAAGAACTACGCCCAGCTGGACTTCGGTGATAGCTTTTTCCGGGACGCCAAGGTCATCGACCTGATCAAGGAGAAGATGCCGGTGTCCATTTCCCTCGGGTTATGGAGCACCCTGATCATGTACCTGGTGTCCATCCCCTTGGGGATCGCCAAGGCCACGCGCCACGGCAGCCATTTCGATGTGTGGACCAGCTCGGCGATCATCGTCGGCTATGCGATACCGGCGTTCCTGTTTGCGATTCTGCTGATCGTGGTGTTTGCCGGTGGCAGTTATTTCGACTGGTTCCCCTTGCGCGGGCTCACTTCCAACAACTTCGACGAGTTGAGCTGGGGCGGCAAGATCCTCGACTACTTCTGGCACCTGGCGCTGCCCGTCACCGCCCTGGTGATCGGCAACTTCGCGACCATGACCCTGCTGACCAAGAACAGCTTTCTCGACGAAATCAACAAACAGTACGTGGTCACCGCCAAGGCCAAGGGCCTTACCAACCGCCGCGTGCTGTATGGCCACGTGTTCCGCAACGCCATGCTGCTGGTGATCGCTGGTTTCCCTTCGGCCTTCATCGGCATCTTCTTTACCGGCTCGTTGCTGGTGGAAGTGATCTTCTCCCTCGACGGCCTGGGCCTGATGAGCTTTGAAGCGGCGATCAACCGTGACTACCCGGTGGTGTTCGGCACGCTGTTTATCTTCACCCTGCTGGGGCTGATCGTGAAACTGATCGGCGACCTCACTTACACCCTGGTCGATCCGCGTATCGACTTTGCCAGCCGGGAGCATTGAGATGAACCTGTCCCCCCTCAATCGCCGCCGGTTCGAGCGGTTCAAGGCCAACAAGCGTGGCTGGTGGTCGCTGTGGCTGTTCCTGGTGCTGTTCGTGCTAAGCCTGGGCGCCGAGTTGATCGCCAACGACAAACCCCTGGCAGTGCACTTCGACGGCGGCTGGTACTTCCCGGCGCTCAAGCGCTACCCGGAGACTACCTTCGGCGGTGAATTCCCGCTGGAAGCCAACTACAAGAGCCCGTACATCCAGGAACTGCTCAAGGCCAAGGACGCCTGGACCTTGTGGGCGCCGATTCCGTTCAGCTACCAGAGCATCAATTACGACCTGAAAGTCCCGGCCCCAGCGCCGCCGTCTTCGGTCAACCTGCTGGGCACCGATGACCAGGGGCGCGATGTGCTGGCGCGGGTGATCTACGGCTTTCGCGTGTCAGTGCTCTTCGCCCTGACCCTGACCATCCTCAGCTCGATCATCGGCGTGATTGCCGGCGCCTTGCAGGGCTTTTATGGCGGCTGGGTCGACCTGGCCGGGCAGCGTTTCCTGGAAATCTGGTCCGGCTTGCCGGTGCTCTACCTGCTGATCATCCTGGCCAGCTTCGTGCAACCCAACTTCTGGTGGCTGCTGGGGATCATGCTGCTGTTTTCCTGGATGAGCCTGGTGGATGTGGTGCGCGCCGAGTTCCTGCGCGGGCGTAACCTGGAATACGTGCGCGCGGCGCGGGCGCTGGGCATGCAGAACGGCGCCATCATGTTTCGCCATATCCTGCCCAATGCGATGGTCTCGACCATGACCTTCCTGCCCTTCATCCTCACCGGCGCCATCGGCACCCTCACCGCCCTGGACTTTCTTGGCTTCGGGCTGCCGGCAGGTTCGCCTTCGCTGGGTGAGCTGGTGGCGCAGGGCAAATCCAACCTGCAGGCGCCGTGGCTGGGCATGAGTGCCTTTGCAGTGCTGGCGATCATGTTGAGCCTGCTGGTGTTTATCGGCGAGTCCGCTCGCGATGCGTTCGACCCGAGGAAATGAGATGAATCCGGACAATCTGATCAAAATTCGCGACCTCAGTGTCGAGTTCGTCACCGGCGAGCATCATCACCGCGTGGTCAACCACGTGAGCTTCGACATCAAGCGCGGCGAAACCCTGGCGCTGGTGGGCGAAAGCGGTTCGGGCAAATCGGTCACCGCCCATTCGATCCTGCGCCTGCTGCCCTACCCGTTGGCCAGGCATCCGTCGGGCACTATCGAGTATTCAGGGCAAGACCTGCTGACGCTCAAAGAGAAGACCCTGCGGCATATACGCGGCAACCGCATTGCGATGATCTTCCAGGAGCCGATGACCTCCCTGAACCCGCTGCACTCCATCGAAAAACAGATCAACGAAGTGCTCGGCCTGCACAAGGGCCTGACCGGCAAGGTCGCCACCCAGCGCACGTTGGAGTTGCTGGAGCTGGTGGGCATCCCCGAGCCCCACAAACGCCTCAAGGCATTGCCCCACGAGCTGTCCGGCGGCCAGCGCCAGCGGGTAATGATCGCCATGGCATTGGCCAACGAGCCTGAGTTGTTGATCGCCGACGAGCCGACCACTGCGCTGGATGTCACCGTGCAGTTGAAGATCCTGGAACTGCTCAAGGAGCTGCAGGCGCGGCTGGGCATGGCGCTGTTGCTGATCAGTCACGACCTCAACCTGGTACGGCGTATCGCCCACCGCGTGTGCGTCATGCAGCAAGGTTGCATCGTGGAGCAGGCCGATTGCGCGACACTGTTCCAGTCGCCCCAGCATCCCTATACCCAAGAATTGCTGGCTGCGGAGCCCAGTGGCGGGCCGGCCAACAACACGGTCGGCCCACCGCTGCTGGAAGTGGACGACCTGA
The DNA here is from genome assembly GCF_014268375.2 of Pseudomonas salmasensis. NCBI lineage: Bacteria > Pseudomonadati > Pseudomonadota > Gammaproteobacteria > Pseudomonadales > Pseudomonadaceae > Pseudomonas > Pseudomonas salmasensis. The sequence continues at coordinate 149,671 of NZ_CP077083.1, read as the reverse complement.
AAGTCTGGTTTCCGATCAAGAAAGGCTTTTTGCGCAACACCGTGGATTACGTCAAGGCCGTGGACGGCATCAACTTCAGCCTGCCCCAGGGGCAAACCCTGGGCATCGTGGGTGAAAGTGGCTCGGGCAAGTCCACCCTGGGCCTGGCAATTTTGCGCCTGATCGGCAGCCAGGGCGGGATTCGCTTCGAAGGCCAGCAACTGGACCGCCTCAGCCAGCAACAGGTACGCCCGCTGCGCCGGGAAATGCAGGTGGTGTTCCAGGACCCGTTCGGCAGCCTGAGCCCGCGCATGTGCGTCAGCGAGATCGTTGGCGAAGGCCTGCGCATCCACAAGATGGGCACGCCCGCCGAACAAGAAGCGGCGATTATCGCAGCGCTCAAGGAAGTGGGCCTGGACCCCGAATCCCGGCATCGCTACCCCCACGAATTCTCTGGCGGCCAGCGCCAACGCATCGCCATCGCCCGAGCGCTGGTGCTCAAGCCGCGCCTGATCCTGCTGGACGAACCCACCTCGGCCCTGGACCGCACGGTACAACGCCAAGTGGTAGAGTTGCTGCGCGGCTTGCAGGCCAAGTACAACCTGACCTACCTGTTTATCAGCCATGACCTGGCAGTGGTGAAGGCGCTGAGTCACCAATTGATGGTGGTCAAGCAAGGCCAGGTGGTGGAGCAAGGCGATGCCCGGGCGATTTTTGCCGACCCGCAGCATGCCTATACCCGGCAGTTGCTCAAGGCAGCCTTTCTAGTACCTGCCTGACGAAAGGCCAGCCCCTCGCGACGCTGGCTGATATAAGCCACGGCTTTGCAGGAACCCCCTGCTACGAAGGTGCCGGCCGCCACTGTCAACATCCGGGTTTGCCCTCAAGACCGGAACCGTGCTCATGGAAGACCTTCGCCCCCTCGCCCTGACCTGGGATACCTTGCCCAGCGATACCGCCCTGCCGGTCACGCTCACACCCACGACCACCTTTGTAAGTGAACGCCAAGCCTTGCTCACGAAGGGTGACCGCAACCTGGTCGACCAACTGACAGGCCTGCTTTGCGTCCCGGCGAGCGAGGCCGTGGCAGCCCCCACACACCCCATACCGATTGCCGCAGGGTCATTGCTCGGTCAATGGAGCGCAGCCTTCGGTAAAGCCGTCAACGCCAAAGGTTTCAGGGCCTGGGTCGACGCCCAAGGCATTGACCCCAAGAGCGTGCGGGTCCACAACAGCACCCTGAGCGCTACCGTGGGCAACCTGCCCAAAATCTTCAAGCTGGCCGACGCGTCCGGCTGGTGGGCCCACGCCAACCCGATTATTTTCATCAGCCAGCTAATCGACCCGACAGCGTTGGGCATGCCGTTGATCGACCCGCAGCCGCAGGCGAGCCCCCTCACATGGCCGTTAAACCTGGCACTGGCGTTCCATGGTTTGCCGATGCCTGCCAATCACCTGCAGGTCCAGGCGATTGTCGAAGAACTAAAGACCTTGGGTCGTTTCCCGGGCTTTGACGATAATGGGCGCAGCAAGTCGATGATCTACGCAGAATTGACCGAACAGGCCAAGGACCGCCAGCAACTGGCCGATGCGCTGGCCCGGATTGCCCTGGACAGCGAGGCGTATTCGCCCCTGGACATTTATCGCACGCGTGTACAACTGACGTCCGATTCGCGACTGGCCAGGACCTTGAAACAGGCAGGGAGCCTGCTGCAGGCGATCGTGGATGAAAACGATCTGGGCGCAACGACGCAAACAGCGTCCCGCGTGTACTTCGACTTCCAGCTTCAACAACTGGCGGTGCCCCTGATTGGCAGTACGCTTGAGTGGAACTTCCTCGTGCCGGCCAATCGCGATGCGCGCTGGGACACGTTGGTGTCGATCGGCAAGCAATTGGGCCTCGATCTTTACCTGAACCATAGCCTCAGCGTGGCTGCGGCATTGCAGGCATACGCCATCGAACGGCCCTGGAGCTTATCGGCCATCAACGCCCTGGTCGGGCGCCTGCGCCAGGTGCCCGCACCGACAGTACCGGTAATACTCAATGGCAGACGCTCCTTTGCCGAGCTGTACCGTCACCAACACTTTGTCGGTGTATTGAATGACCGTCATACGTTGCACACCGCATTGGCGAAGGTCATCAACGATGACGCGCTACTAAAGCCCGACGGGCTTGATGGGGTGATCAGCGCCGATCCGGACGCCCTTGAGGCCACCGTGAAAAAAGCCTATGACCAATTGACCGTCCTGACCGACGACTTGGCCTTCCTGGCCTTGCGCGTACGCGAGCGTATAGACTCCTCCAGCCCAGTGGTACTGAGCGCCACCGGTAGCCTCTGCGCCGATGACCTGGACGGCAAACGGGTATCGCTGACCGATGCCGTCCTGGAACAACCCAGGCTAGCGACGCTCTTACGCCAACTTCAGGACGCGGCAGCCAAAACCGGTGGCTATCTGCGCACGGACAACACAGTGACCCTTGCCCAGGCACTGAAGCTTTACCACTTCAGTTTGCCCCGCACACTGGAAGAAGCGCGCGCTACGTTGCAGCGCCTGGAAGTCATCCAGCCGCTGTCAGTCAGTGATCGTGCCTGGTGGCGGGCGCTCAAACCGTCGACCGGCTGGCAGACAACGGCGTGGCAGTTGTCGACGTCGGAGCGCCAGCAAGTCTTGACCCTCAGCAACGCATTCATGACGGACAAGGACGGTCTGCTGTTTGAAGTGCTTGGCGGGGCCGACCTGGCCGGTAAGTCCATAGCCGATGTGCACGCCGAAGCAGACTTTCTCCTGATGCGCATGCTGGCGTCCCCTTTGGCGCAACAACTGGGTGAACGCCTGTCAAACACCCTGCACTGGCACGGCGGGCATGCCGGTGAACGCACCGAGAGCGGCAGCCGCAACGCGCTGATCCTGGCCGCGCTGATTTTGAGTCTCGACCCCGAGCCGCACGTGCACCCCACCCGTATCAACGGCATCGACTGGCAGGGTGATTACTACTGGGGCGAGTCCGCCTCGTTCACTCGCCGCCAGATCGAAGCCAGCCTGTATGGGCTCAGCGCACCAGTCGCAGCCCTCGCCGCCCACCTGCTGCTCTGCGGGAAAAGCCCACACTTGCTGGTTCGCGACATCCCCGAATCGACCCCTTGCCAGAGCTCTCAGGCCTGGGTGCTGTTCCGCCAGTACGTGAGCTATATGGAAAAGGTCGTGCAAGGCTCGTCTCGTCAGTTGAGCTATCAGCAGATCATGAGCCTGGCCTACCTGCCCCCCGAGGGAACCTGGAAAAACTTCCTGGACAGCCACGAAGCGGCCGGCCCTATCCTGGACTGGGCCGAGGCCAATGGCGTGCTGCGTGCCCAGGCACGTACCGGGCCCCAGGCGTTGAACACGGCGCGCCAAGCGCTCAACTTTCAACGTACACGCCTGGCGTCCACTCTGCGGACATTTGCCCAGCCCATCGTAACGTTGCGCCAGACCGCTCTGGAGGATCTGCGCGAGGTCTATCCCGACAACCCCCTACTCGAAACACCCCTGTTGATGTGGCTGCCGCAAAGCTCGCCGTTTTCCGAAGACGGTCGCTTCGAGAATGTACATACCGGCCCCAAGTATTCGTTCGTCGACCTGCACATGGCTGGCAGCCTGGACGCCACCTCAAACCGCTGGCACTCCTCGAACCCGGCGATCAAATACCGGGAAATGGCCAAGCGTTTTCATTTGCTGGGGCAGATCAACAGCGTTTTTGCCAGCGCCTTTGACAAGAAGCTCCAGCAGGTGAAGGCCGCCTATGGAGAGTCCATTCGCTATTGGCTGTCACACCTGACCTTGCCGCGGCGTGAAGCCCTGGAATACGGCAATGTGCAGTTTTTCAGCGTGAGTCGGCGGGGGCCGCGCGCCTCTACTGAGGTGGGCCGATTGGCGGTGCTGGTGTATGTCACGTATTTCACTGACCAGCACTTCTATGAGTTCTTTCCCAAGCAGGTGCTGATTCGCCCACGACGCGACCTGAACTACACCCAGGTCATGCAGGCCGTCGACACGGCCACTCACCAAGCCTGGATGCGCTTCGACTGGGCGGCGTATGCACGGGGAACGCCGCCGGCCAAAGTCGCCGTGACGGATGTTGACACCCGCTTGGTGCTCAACAAGCTCGACCATGAGCTGCCCAGCGCGGACGACATTCCCGCACCAGACAGCCTGGGCCGGCGCGTCCCCAGCACCTTGGATTCACCACGCAGCTACGCACTCACGCAGGTTATTGTCGAACAGCACCTGCTGCACGACAGCTTGGCTTTGAGCCAGCAAGCCAAGTTGCCGATTAGCCTGCAGGCAGCCGCCAGCGGCAGTGACCCCTGGGCCGACTACCTGCGCGGCCTGGCCCTCGAACATCCCTGAGGCTTGAACAATCGCGTTTTTTATATAAGGCTGCAGGCCTGCTCATTCAATTACCACCCGGAGCGCCTGCCCATGACCGCCGTTACAGCACCGCGCTTCTGGCGCGACGAACGCCTGCCGCTCATCGAAGCGCGCACCATCGCCGACGGGCGCAAGGTCACCTACACCCGGCACGCCCATGAGCATTTTTCCATCGGTGCGATCACCACCGGCTGCAGCTATTACCACTACGGCGCGCGCACCTTCGACATCAGCGCCGGCACCGTGGTGCTGATGAACCCCGGCGATGTGCATGCGTGCAATCCCATCCATGACCAGCCCTGGTCCTACCACATGCTGTACCTCGACACGCCGTGGCTGACCGACCTGCAATACCAGTTGGGGTTCAGTACCGACCAGGGCTACCGGCCCTTCGACACGCCCCATACCCGCGATACCGCGCTGTACCACGGCTTGCTCGACCTGTACCGCACGCTCGTGGATGCACAGGCCGATCTGCTGCAAAAACAGAGCGCGCTGGTGAGTTACTTCACCGAGGTACAACAGCGCCTGAACCCTTCGTTGGCGCCGGTGCGCGAGGTCAACCACAAACTGGAACGCGCCGCCGACTACATCCGCGCCCACTGCACACAAGCCTTGAAACTCGAAGACATCTGCCAGGCCGCCGAATTGTCGCCGTCTTACCTGATCCGCGCATTCAAGCAGTATTACGGCTTGACGCCCCACGCCTTCATGGTCAACCGACGCATCCAGTTCGCCCGCAGCCAACTGCGCAATGGCGCGCTGATAGCCGACGTCGCCCTGGCTGCGGGCTTTGCCGACCAGGCGCACTTCCAGCGCACCTTCAAACAACACTTCGCGGCCACGCCGGGGCAATACCGAGAAAACCTCAAGCCATCAGCAAATAACCCACACTGGCCACCAGCAACGCGGCCATTGAGCGGTTGAACAGGCGCACCCCCTTCGGGTTGTTCAAGTAGCGGCGCAAAAACGTCCCCGCATACGCCCAGCACGCTACCGACAGGTAGCAGATCACCAGGTAAAGCGCGGCAAACAACCACACCTGCGCCGCATCGCCATCGGCCACAAACAACCCCATGCCTGCCACACACGCCAGCCAGGCTTTCGGGTTGAGCCACTGCATGATCGCGCCATACAGCATCGACGGCGCGGTGTGCGCACCGTCGGCGTCGAGCCGGCCATCATCTACTGCCAGCTTCCACGCCATATACAACAAGAACGCGACGCCGCCCCAGCGGATCAGTTGGATCAGGATCGGCCAGCGCACCAGCACTTCATGCAGCCCCAGGCCGATCAGTATCAACAACAAGGTGAAACCTACGGCGGCGCCGAACACATGTTTCTGGCTGGCGACAAAACCGAAACGCGCACCGGCACTTAGAGCAACCACATTAACGGGGCCCGGGGTAATGGACGTGGCCAGGGCAAAAGCGGCCATGGAGAGAATCAAGCTCATTACAGTTCCTTGTGTGATGCCAACGATATTGAGATCACGGTAACGCGCAGGGCGACGAGGGTATTGAAGAAAATGCCCCTGGGTACTTCAGAAACGGACGCTGATCTAATTGATGCCCCCACGATCCAAATGATGCCCCCACGATCCAAATGTGTGGCTTGCCTGCGATGGCGGCCGTTCAATCGACAGAGATGTCGAACGTGCCGCCCACAGGTAACCACGATGCGAAGCGAGCCGCTGTTGATCTTGCTCTTGATCTGCTTGTGATCTTGATCTCAGGCGCCCCGTTAAACCACGCTGGCCGAACGCAGGCTTGAATTCGTGGGTAACCCGGCAGGACGCCGGGTTAGCCGCCCCGCGCCATGGATGGCGCGTGGCGGCGGCCCACGAATTCAAGCCTGCGTTCGGGCACACCGAGCCCAAGCGAGGTGCCGAGTGGTGGGGCAAGAGCCCTTTGGTTACTTTGGGGCTCTTCCAAAGTGACCCGCCGTCAGGGCGGAACCCTAAGTGGCCGTTACCGCAGCAATGGATATGTACACAATCCAACTGTGTCGCCTGCCAGGCCGCCTTCGCGAGCAAGCCCGCTCCCACAGTTGGATCGTAGGGTGTCAGGTAGATATGGGCCGGCTGTCAGGCCGTCATCGCAGGCAAGCCAGCTCCCACATTTGGATCGTGGGGCGTCAGGTAGATAACTGGAAGGATAAGCCTTGGTATCCTGCCACTCCAACCCACAGGGCCCCGTGCGCATGCAAATCAACCCAGCCTTTATCCTTCACCAAACCGAACACTGGCAACTCAACCACCACCTGACCTCGAAGCTGCCGGGCTACCTGATGCTGGGCGCCAGGGCGCCGATTGACGCCCTCCCCGATATGCCTGAAGCCGCGCTGGCCGAACTGGGTGGCCTGCTCGCCACTATCCAGCGGGTGATGCAAACCCAGCTCCAGCCCAAATGGCTGTATATCAGCCGTTACGGCCATGTGCCGGGCTTGCCACTGCATTTTCATTGCATCCCCGTCTATGACTGGGTAGAGCAAGCGTTCTGGCGGGACGAACGCTATCGCTCGCTGAACGCTTTCGGTACGCAGCCCCTCGAGCCCATGACCGATGGCGCTGAGCTGACCCTGTTTGTATGGCGCGAGTTTGGCGAAAGCCCCACCCCGCCGCCGATTCAAGGGCCAGGGATAGCGCCTGTGATCGAGCAACTGCGCACTGCATTCAAACAGGCGTCATAACCCGCAGTGGCTTCACCATCGGTACACACGCCAGCACCAACCCGGACGGAGAGCGATACACCGCCTGCTCATCGCCCACATACCCGCACGCTCTATAAAAATTCACCGCGTTCAATGTTGCATCCAACACAACCTGCTCAATCGCCTGCTGCTGCGCCACCTGTTCCAAGTGAGCAAGCATCGCCTTGCCAAACCCCCGCCCGCTGAATACGGGCAATACAAACAAGGCGCCGATTTCATGGCTGGCAAGATCCAGCATGCCCGTGGCGACAGGTTCGCCATTGAACCATCCCATGAAGAACTGTTTTTCCATCAGCGCGCCGTAGCCATCACTGGCGCGACCTCGGGTCCAGAGCGCCATTTGTTCAGCGCTATAGGCGCCAATGCAATGGCCACGAATGGCCTCACGACGAATCTCAAACGCACGCTCGGCGTCGTCCGGCGTGGCACGTTTTATCTCCAGCATCGCAAGCTCCTTCCATGACCTCAAACTGCCATTAGCCCATTTGTGCTAATCGACCCTACCTCACAGCGGCGCTATATTCCGCGGCACTTCCAACGTTCTCACCCACACCGCGCATTCAGTGCGCGTGGGTTCGTTGCGCGTTGGAAAAACCAAAAACAACCCCAAGGAAGAAGCACCATGAAACTCCACTCCCCTGTCACTCGCCTTGCCCTGTTGGGCGCCTTGATCATCGGCGTCGCCGGTTGCAGCAATATCAAGCCCACCGAAGACCATCTCAAAAAGCTGTCTGAAACCAATCTGGGCGAGCCCGTGAAGCGTATCTCCAATGTGCGCAGCGATTCCATGAGCACCTACTATGTAGCCAACACCGCGTCCGGCGAATACAACTGCTCCGTACCCAGCGGGGCCAGCGGCGGCCTATTTGCGGTCGCCAGTTTTGGCCTGATGAAGCCTGCCGCCTACTGCCAGCCAAAAGGCGCGCGCGGCAATGCAATGACGCCGTTCATGCAGTAATTTTTTCCTGACTGAGCTCACGCAGGGTGCCGCGCAGTTCCGCAGGGCGTACCGGTTTGGACAGGATGGCGATCTGACGGTCGTGCAACGCGGCCTGGATTTTCTCCACGTCGTGCCCGGTGAGGATCAGCGCTGGCACCGCCCAGCCACGTTGCTCGCGTAGCTGGTCGATGCATTCGATGCCGGTGGCGTGGTTACCCAGGTCATAGTCGGCGACGATGATGTCGCAGTCGCTGACCAAACCCTGCCCCGTGGACTCGGCCTGCACTTGGCACCCCCAGCGCTCGAGCAGGGCCTGGGTGGCGAGCAGCACGTTGTAGTCATCCTCTACCAGGCAGACTTTCAGCCCGGTGAGCAGCCCGGCCTGACGTGCGTCGTCGCGCAGCGCCGGTTGGTGCGGCGCGTTAGCCAGGGCCAAGCCATGCAGGCTGACAGAAGTGCCACGGCCCACCCGCGAACGCAGGCTCACCTGCAACCCCATCAACTGCCCCAGGCGCTTGACGATGGACAGCCCAAGGCCCACGCCTTCGACGTCCTTGTCACGCAGTTGGCGCACGCGATAAAACTCTTCGAAGACCTTCGACAGATGCTCCCTGGCAATGCCCCGCCCCTGGTCGTGCACCTCCACCACCAAGCCGCTATCGCGAACACGCACACCGATCAGCACCGGTCGTTGCGCGCCGTATTTGAAGCAATTGGAGAGCAGGTTTTGCACCATGGTTGCCAACATGCCCGGATCGACCAGCACCCAATGGGCGCAGGGGCGCAAGCGCAACTCCACCCCCGCCCAGCGTGCGGCCTCGGCATTCTGGCGCACCAGGTCGGCGAGAAAGTCGCCCAGGTGAATCACTTGGTATTTGGGCAACAGGCGCCCGTTGTCGAGGGTGTAGAGGTCGAGAATCGAACGGAACAATTGCGAGACGTTAAGCAGCGAACGGTCGATATTGTCCACCAAGCGCTGTTCGTCCTCCCCCAAGCGGGCTTCGCGCAGGCAGGCAGTGAACAGGCCGATGGAGTGGATAGGCTGGCGCAGGTCATGACTGGCCTGGGCGAGAAAGCGGGATTTTTCCAGGTTGGCGGCGATGGCTTGTTCGGAAGCCTTGCGCGTGCGCTCCAGCAGAATATGCGCATACACCGGGATCACCGTGCTGGTGATCATCAGCATCAGTACCATGAACGGCTGCGCCTGCCACAGCGGCGTAAGCTGGTACACGATCAGCAACGCCAGCAATGCCAACCCCGTGGCTATCGCCAGGTAGCGCGAACCGTAGCGCATGCCATTGCCCAGGTTTACCCAGACCATCACCGCATACAGCGGCAATGCCGCTTCACCACCCACCACCAGGCCGAACGAGGTGCCAGTGTAATCGTGGATCATGCCGAAGATCCGCCGCGCCGGGTAATGCCCGGGCCAGCGCGCGATCACCTGGCGAAGCACGATGGACGCCAGCAGGAACAGGAAGATATACAGGATCACCGGCAGGTAGGTGTCCAGCGATTGCCCAGGTAGGAAACCCAGTAGGCTTATATACACAATGGCGATGGTGGCCACCACAATGCGCAGGTTAGCCTGATCGAGTTCGGAGTTGGTCTCAAGACTCATCGTCATATCCCTGACCTATCATCTGTAGGAGCGAGCTTGCTCGCGAAAGCCGTTAACGATAACGCGTTTTGCCTGAATGAACGCAGCGCCTGTGAGTTCTTCGCGAGCAAGCTCGCTCCTACACCGACGTTAAATAAATTAGCATGCCTGGACACAGGCCTTGCCCCAGGAAGGAGCACATCATGACCGGCCGGATCATCATCGCCGACGACCACCCCATGTTTCGCGAAGGCATGACGCGCACCGTGCAGCGCCTGCTGCCGGGCGCGGTGGTGCAGGAGGCCGGCGACCTGGCCACGGTGAATGCGTTGCTGTGCGAGGCGGGCGAGGTCGACACACTGATCCTCGACCTGCGCTTCCCCGGCCTGACCTGCATCAGCCAACTGGCCGAGTTACGCCAGCAACTGCGCCGTACCACATTCGTGGTGGTGTCAATGGTCGACGACCCCGCGCTGATCGAACAGGTCATGGCGCTGGGCGCCGACGGTTTTATCGGCAAGAACATCGCCCCGGATGAGATCGGCCAGGCCCTGCTGGCGATCCGCGAGGGCGAAGTGTTGGTCAAGTTCGCCCCTTCAGGCCTGCTGCCCCTCGACACCCACACCCTCACCCCACGTCAGCAGGAGGTGCTGCGCCTGATTGCCCAGGGCAAGACCAACAAGGAAATTGCCAAGGCCCTGAACATCTCGCCGTTTACCGTGCGTATCCATGTGTCGTCATTGCTGCGCAGCCTGAATGTCCCCTCACGCGCTGCAGCTGCGGTGAAGTATTCCGGCGAGCTCTAGGCGCCTGCGCTGCTCAGCGCTGCGTGGGAATACGAATATCGCCCCCACGGCATTGGCTTTTCACACTGCGCGGGCAACCGGCAAAGGCCAGGTCCTTGGTCAGGCACACCCGCACCTCCGACAACACCTTACCCTTGCAGATCACCGCCATCCCGTGGTTGCCCATGCGTGGGTTGCTCTCGCGAAACAGCGCCTCGATCTCTTTGGCCTGCAATGACGGCGGCGTGTTGAACGGTTGCAACTGCTGCGGGATCACCACCGCACCAAGCGCCACATCGGTCTTCTCCAGATACTCCAACGGCTGCAACCCACTGCAGGTGCCATGCTTGGCCCACTCATGCTTGAGCAACGCACGGGTGGGAAACAGCGCCGCGCCCTTGTCTATTTCTGCCTCGCTCAAGTGCGTCTGCGGCGTACAGGACGCCGGCCACCCTCCCCGCGCGTATTGCGGCCACAATCCGTGCAACACAAAACCGTAGCCCTTGCCCGAACATTGCTCGTTGCCTGGGTGCGTGAGGCAAAACGTGGGTGACCACGAGAGCGACAGCACATAGAAATCAAACTCGCCCGACTGCCCTTGGCTGCGTGGCGCCGCCGTTGCCGCGGTGGCGATCAGCAGCCACAACACCATCCAGTATTTCATCCCGGTATTCCTTTAAAAGAGTAAAGCCTTACGCTATCGCCACGACTAGGGATGATGGGAGTAACGGTGTAGCACCTTGTCCAGGATGATATCGGTCTTCAGCGCTTCGATGGCCAGCGACGGATGCACGGCCTCGCCACGAATATGCGCATTCATGTTCAGCACATGGTGCCATTGAATATGGGTGTGACACGGCACTTCCAGCACTTCGGTGGTCTCGCCTTCAAGACGCAGCGGTTGGTCCTCGAACACCGAAAACTGAATACGGCCGCGACTGCCGATCAGTTCGACCCGGTCTTCGCGACGGTCCGCCACAAAGTTCCAGCAGCCCATGCCCAAGGCACCGTTGGCGAATGTCCAACAGGCCGTCACTGCGTCTTCTGCTGCGTAGCGTCCAGCCTGTCGCGCCGAAAAGCCTGAGACTTCAACGATATCGCCCGCCAGGTACTGGAACAGGTCAAACCCATGGCTGGCCAGGTCGGCAAAATAACCGCCACCGGCAATGGCCGGGTCGGTGCGCCAATTGGCAGCGTGGGTGTCTGCTGCGGCCGCAGGCTTGCACAGGGTCCAGGTCAGGTGGCGCAACTCGCCGATACGGCCTTCCTGCAGCCAGGTGCGCACTTGCTCGAAGCGCGGCAGGGAACGCCGGTAATAGGAGACAAACAGGTGCAGCCCGGCGCGCTCGAAGGTGCGCTGCATCAACGCGCTCTGTTCAGCATTCAGCGACATCGGCTTTTCGACGCAGCAATGCTTGCCTGCCGCGGCTACCATCAAGGCGTACTCAAGATGACTGTCGGGCGGTGTGGCGATGTAGACCGCATCCACCTCGGGGTCGTCGATCAAGGCCTGGGCATCGGTATAGCAACGGGCAATGCCATGGCGCGCCGCATAATCGCGCACCGCCTCGGCACGCCGCCCCATCACGGCCACCAATGCCGAACCTGGCGTTTTATAGAAAGCCGGTCCACTCTTCAATTCAGTGACACTGCCACAGCCGATCATGCCCCAGCGTATGGTCTGCATTAAATGCCCTCGTTCAAATTCGTCAATCGGGCAGTATCCACATACCGGCCCCGGCGCGCCATAACCACTTAGCATGACATTTGCATTACACTTTTATGACATTCATCCGGCACGGGGGCACACTCGATGAAAATTAGGGCAACCGTCATTTGCGAACATGCGGGGCACATCCTCTTCGTGCGCAAGGCCAGATCAAAATGGGCATTGCCCGGCGGGAAAGTGGAAGCGGACGAGCGCCCGGTAGGCGCGGCGGAACGCGAGCTGGAAGAAGAAACCGGCTTAAATGTGGATGGCTTGCTGTACCTGCAGGAGCTCAAGGCCCGCGACACCCTCCACCATGTGTTCGAGGCCTCGGTGGTCAATATCGACGAAGCACGGCCGTGCAACGAAATTGTCGATTGCCAGTGGTATGCCTACAGCGCCCTGGATGAGCTGGACACCACGGACGCCACCCGCCACATCGTCAAATCCTTCCTGCGGCGCCTCTGACGCGCTGGGCAGCCGCTAACCCACTGCAGCAAACCCACGGCGCCCGGCCTTTATCTCGGTACGCAACTCACCAATCAGGTTGGAGATGGCACGGATGCTGTCCAGGCCCTCGGGCGATACGCGGGTCAGCAGCAAGTCGACACGGCCGGACGTAGGCTCGAACACGCTGATGCGCAGTGAGCCATCGCTGTTCAAGCAGCACTCACACGAAAGCGGCAGGAAGCCTGAGGCCATGATGCGGTTGAATTCGGTGATGGAAATCATGATCAGCCCCCCGTCCCTGGGTTCTACCCGATTGAGGTGATGCAAGCAGCATAGATAAGGTTTCGCCGGCCACCGGACAATTAATGCAATAGTGTTAGCCAGCACTCATTTTGTCGGGCGTGGCGGGCCATGAACTGCAAACCAGGATTAAATCGCGGGCAAAAAAAATCCCAAGTAGCTGATGGAAACTTGGGATTTAAAAATGCATAAACCGTGGGAGGTGAACGCCCGGCTATAGTAGCGACTGTAAAAACATGTAACAAGATTATTTTAATCCTTTCGTCGGATTGAAAGTGCCGTAAGTCATTCAATAACCACATGTTTTTTAAGGTAGAAGGCTGTAGCCATGCCACCTTTTGGTGCAAGTAACGGCTATAAGCCCACGTATAAAAAAGGGTTATTAATCCGCTGCACTTTTAAGTAACTGTTCACTTAACTGTTTGCACGTTTCTTGAAGCGCCTCACGGCTGGAAGCGGTGGCCCCCGCCACGGCCTCCAGGTGACGACACAGCGTCAGGCGTTCAGTGGCCTCTTCGCGTTGGCGGTCGACCTTGGCGTTAAGGTGAATGAAATAGAACCCCAGTAACACGGCGACGCCCACTACGCCCACCGCGAAGTAGCGCAAGCTGTTGGACGATGGAGGCTCTGGGGCATTCATGGCCTTATGGCGCCCTGCTCTTTTCATAGCGCACATCATCGCCGTCGACCGGCCCCACGACGGACCAGCCCAGGCGCTGATAGAACCCATTGGCGCGGATTTCATCACGCCCATCAGTTACCAGGTAGAGCCTGTCGTGGCGCTCAAACAGCGCCGCCTCGGCCACCGCCATCAGTTGACGGCCCAGGCCAAGCTTCTCGTGCGAGGGCAACACGAACATCGCGAATACTTCGCCTTCATCCAGATCGACCATGGAAAACCCCGCCGCCTGGCCGTCCACTTGCGCAATCCAGCCGCAAGGGGCTGCGTGCAACGTTTCGCGCAACACCTGTGGGGTAATCCCCAGGTCAGCCATCTGTGCCAGGCTCAGGTGGTTTTGCACCACCGCGGTGCGAATCGCGCACAGTGTGTCGACGTCATCGGGTGTTGCCGCTCGAATCAGCACTTGCATACAGGCCTCCATGAAGAAGTGCGCCATTGTATGCAAATACTCACACAGGGTTTGTCGTGGATTTGTAAAGGCCTCACAGCGGGTGCGGGGCTACGAATTACTTGCGCGCAACCTTGTAGCGCAGGCAATCCTGGTAAAAGCTCTGACGAATCGCCTCCGGCTTAAGCCTTGAACGACTGTCATAAGTCTGCTCGGTGATACCCATGGCCATCATGCGCATCCACGATTTGCTGAACTTGAGGGTCTGGATCTTCTGCCGGGCGGCGTACAGCGAAACGCCGGATAACTTGAGCTCCTGGGCCCTGGCGGCCGTGCCGGCGCCCCAACTGCACATGTACTTGTCACCTTCGCGCAATTCCCTGGCCTGCGCGACAGTCGCGCCGCCGGCCAGGGAGCAGGCAATCAGCATCATTCCCACAGAGCGCATTTGCATCCTCACCTAACCACCTGAAAATAAAAGTGATTTTGGCGAGGATTTTGTTACAAAGGGGCCATTAAATTGCCTTACTGCGCAACGCAATGGCCGGATGGCTCATATCAAGGCTTGAGTTCGAACAGCGCTGGCATTGGAGGCCACTCCGAGGGCACTTTACGGAAGCGGCTGAACCCGGCCGCTTGCGCCATCTGGCGGGCACGCTTCTCGCCCATGAACGCCCCCAGCCCCGCCCCACCATGGGACAGTGAACAGGTCATGCAATAGAGGGTGCTCTGCGGGTACATGACGCGCCCGAACAGGTTCATGTTCTCGTGCAGCTCTTCGGACAGGTTGAGCTCCACCATCAGGTAAGTGCCGTCTTCGGCCGTTGCTGCGCGTAAATCCTTGAGCATCTGCTGAGGGTCGGTGGCATCGTGGATCACCACAAAGGTGGTCACGAAGTCGAATTGCTGGCCGCGCAAGGCATCGGAGTCGTTCACCTCGAATTGCACCCGGTCACCCACACCTGCCGCCTCGGCGTTGGCCCGCGCCAGCTCGATGGAAGGCAGGTGGAAGTCGCAGCCGACAATGCGCGCCTCGGGGTAGGCCTTGGCCATGGTGATCGCCGCCAGGCCAGCGCCGCAGCCGAAATCCAGCACACTGCCGCCGGTCTTGAGCTTCTCTTCGACGCCGTCCAGGGACGGGATCCAGTGCTGGACCAGGTAGTGCTTGTACCAGGGCATGGTCATGCGTTCCATGCCTTTCCAGGTTTCCAGCGGGAAGGCCTCTTCGGCGCACCCCCCGCCGTGGCGGAAGGCTTCAATGACCTTGGGCGCCATGCTCACGAACGGCACGCTCAGTTGGATAATCCCACCGGCGAAATACGGCGAGTCTTCATCGGCCAGCACTGGCACAAATTCAGCCGGCATCTGGTAGCGGCGGGTTTGCGCGTCGTAGGTCACGTAATTGCCAGTGGCCATGCTGCCCAGCCATTCGCGCAAGTAACGTGCGTTGTAGCCGGTCTTGTGCGCCAACTCCTCCAGGGTCACCGCGTGGCCGTCGGCCAATGCCTTGAACAAGCCGAGCTGGTCGCCGATGTAGAGCATGGCGCCGCGCAGCGTGTTGCCGTAATCCTCCATGATGCGCGCCGAAAATTGCTGGACCTTGGCTTTATCAACTTCCATAACGTTGGACATCTGTCGCTCCTTAATGAATTTGCAAGTCTGTTCAGAGATCAATGATCAGTGGCCGGCGAGTTTGGCCAGCACGTTGTCAACAATGCGTTCGGACATGCCCAGGTGAGTCCGGGGTTCGAACAGCCGGGCCAGGGCGCCGTCATTCATGACCGCAAGCACCCGCGCATCGGCCTCGATTGCCTCGCGGATCGACACGTGATTGCGCTGGCTGGCCTGGGACACTTCGAAGATGATCTGGTAGGCGCTGCTCTTGCCCAGCTTGCGCGCCATTTCGAACACCACCGCTTCGGTGCAGATGGCATCGCCATAGGCCTGGGCGGTGCCTTCCATCTTCTGCACATTCACGGTGAGCCCGTCGATGGTCTCGGTCAGAATCGAGAGCGCCATCAGCGCATAGTGGGAAACGTCCGCGACCGCGCACCACTCCAGCCGGGTACCCCGGTAATCGCGCTCATGCTCAAGAATCATCGCGTCCAGCGCGAGCATGACCTGGGCCTTGGCCAGCCGCGCCAACACCACCACCTGCTCGCAACCTTCAGGGTTGCGTTTGTGCGGCATGGTGCTGCTGCCGATCTGCTGGTCGCTCCAGCCCACTTCCACTTCAGCGATTTCCCAGCGATTGAGCGTACGAATTTCATCGGCTACGCGAGCCAACGAGGCGGTGACCATGGCCAGGGTGCTGACGAACTCGGCAACGCGGTCACGGGACACATGCCAGCCCGTCAGGGGTACTTGCAGCGACAAGCGCTGGGCAAAACGCTCCAGCATCGGCATGGCGTCCGGGCCGAACGCCGCCATGGTGCCGACCCCGCCGAACAACTGCACCACCAGCACCCGCTGGCGCGCCTCGGCCAGGCGCTGACGGTGGCGCAACAGCTCATCGATCCAGCCGGCGACCTTCAGCCCGAAGGTGGTTGGCAAGGCGGGAATCGAGTGGGTCCTGGCGACCATCAGCGAGTCACGGTGTGCATCGGCCAGGGTCGACAACTTGCCCAGCAAGGTCTCCAGGGCCGAGTCCATCGCATCAAGCACATCGCGCATTTCCAGGGACTGAGCGGTGTCCTGGATGTCTTGGGTGGTGGCGCCGTAATGCACGTATTCACGGGCAGTGGGGCTGCAGTTTTTTTGCAGGGCGCTGAGCAATGGCATCAGCGAATGCCCAGTGGCCGCCACGCCCTCGGCCAGTTGGCGCACATTGATGCCCGACAGCAACGCGGCCTTTTCGATCTCCAGCGCCGCCTCGCGCGGGATGATGTTGACGTCGGCCTGGGCCATGGCCAGCGCCGCTTCCACGTCCAGCCAGCGTTGCAGGCGACAATGACTGCAGAAGATCTTGCGGCTCTGCGGGCCGGCATAGCCTGAACCGTGGGTTTTCGAGTCAAGAATATGGCTGTGTTCGTGGCGGCATTGCTCGCCGTCATGTTCAAAGCCCGGGCGGTCCGAACGTGCGGTACAAGAAGCACGGGCGGTCATTTCCAATGTTTGCGCATCCATCACATACCCTCCATCGCGTACTGGGACTGACTGGTATTGCCTGGGGTTGCCCGCGTCGCTTCAAGGCCATGGCCGCAAGCGCGGGGCAGTGCTTTAGTTGCCACCAAATCGACCATCTCGGCCGCCAGCCCCGTGTAGGTGGTCGGGTCAAGCAGCTCATCGAGCGTTTGCGCGCTGAAACAACCCTGCAGCCGCGAGTCGCCAAGCAGTGCGTCGCGAAAGCAGATGCCTGCGTCTTGGCTTTGCAGGGCGATGTCGTGCACCAGGTGGTGGGCCGTCTGCTTGCCACACCGAGGCGCCAGCGCGAGCATCACGCGCTCCGACAGGATCAGCCCCCCCAGTAAATCCAGGTTGCTGCGCATGCGCGCTTCACGCACCTCCAGTCCAGCCAGCAGCAAGCCTTCCATACGGGCGAGCAAGGCGCCGGCGTAAATGAACAGCTCCGGCAAGGCCGCCCATTCGATGCGCCAGGTGGTGCCGTCACGCTCGTGCAACTGGAACGCCGCGTCGGTCAGCGCAACCATCTGCGCGCGCACCAGCCGCGACAGCGCGCTGATCAGGTCCACCGTCGACGGGTTTTGCTTGTGGGGCATGGTGCTGCTCCCCACCTGCCCTGCCCGCCGGCCTTCGCGCACTTCGTCGATCTCGGTGCGCTGCAGGTGGTAGATCTCATTGGCGACACGGCCCAAGGTTGCCGACGCCTGCACCAGCAACCACGCCGCCTCCAGGATGCGGTCGCGGGCGCTGTGCCAACTGCTAAATGGCGCCGCCAGGCCCAGGCTTTCCAGGGTGCGGCGCTGCACATCCAAACCCTGCGGGCCAAGCCCGGCCAGGGTGCCCACGGCGCCGGTCAGGTTACCGACCATCACCCGTGCATAGGCTTCGTCAAAGCGTTCAAGGTGCCGATCGATCTCATCGACCCACACCGCCACCTTGTAGCCAAACGTGGTGGGCAATGCCTGCTGCCCATGAGTCCTGGCGACCATCGGCGTGTGCTTGTGGCGCAAGGCGAGCGTGAGCAAATGCCCACGGATCCCACGCAAACGCTGCACCACCAGGCCCCAGGCATCGCGGATCTGCAAGATCAGCCCGGTGTCGAGGATGTCCTGGGTGGTCACGCCGTAATGCACGTATTCACCCAGCCCATCGGCGCATAACCCCTGCAAGGCGCGCAGGGTCGGCACCAGGATGTGCCCGGTTTCCAGGCTCTCACGCCCCAACGCGTCGAGGTCCAGCAGTTCCACACTGGCCACCCGGGCAATTTCCCGGGCGGCCTCGTGGGGGATGATGCCCATCTGCGCCTGGGTCGCCGCCAGCGCAGTTTCAACATCGAGCCACTTCTGCACCTGATTGGCATCAGAGAAGATCGCGGCAAATTCCGGGGACGAGTAAGCGCCCCCGTGGATACGGGATTCAGTGATATGACTTGGCATGTCGAGTTACTCGCGTTGTCCTAAGGAGGGCTACTTCACGCGTTGCACTTGTTCCCAGACTGCATCGTAGTAAGCCCGCT
The DNA here is from genome assembly GCF_014268375.2 of Pseudomonas salmasensis. Lineage (NCBI taxonomy): Bacteria > Pseudomonadati > Pseudomonadota > Gammaproteobacteria > Pseudomonadales > Pseudomonadaceae > Pseudomonas > Pseudomonas salmasensis. The sequence goes on along the minus strand of NZ_CP077083.1, from coordinate 131,078 downwards.
CCAGCCGGAAGTGCTCGGCCAGGGACGTGAGGAACGCGTTCTGGAACCCGAGGTCCGGAATGCGCCGTGAGATCAACGCCCATTCACGCTTGGCCCGTGGCGGCACCAAACTGATGTGCACTTCGTAGTACTCCGCGTCATCCTGGCTCAAGCCTGCGTTGCGCAGGGCGTTGTACAGCTTGCCGTGGTTGCCTGGCACCACCAGTTCGGTGATGTAGAACACCGCCAGGCCCCAGCCGACATCGGGGTTGCGGAAGCAACGTGCGCGGTTGTTGAGGTAGGCGATTTCCTCGGGCATCGTCGAAAGAGCCTCGAAATCGGCATTCAGGCCTACGGCGGCGAGTAGCTTGGCCAACAGCTTCGGGTGGGAACGTTGCTCATCCTCTTCGCCCAACTCGCCGTAGAGATAACGCGCCAGGGCAGCCGCCTCGTCCACGTCAGTCAGGTTGACCAGCAGGTCGGCGGCGTCCCGGTACAGGCGGTAAGTACGGAACCATTGGTGGCGCAAAAACACCTGCAATTGCTCGCGAGAGGCTTTGCCTTCAAACACATACTGCGACATCGGATGGTTTTCCCGCGACTGCGCGGCAATCTGCTCTTCCAGGCGTTGCTGGAAACCGGCCTCGGACAACGGCGATGCGAGGTCGACAGACGGCATGAAACGCTCTTGCACGCTATAGACGGCATTGGCCAGCCAGCGCCGGGTGGAGGCGGTGGCCACGTCATCGCTCAGCGACAGGATGTACAGCAATTGCTGGCACTGCGCTGCATTCGCGGCGTCGCCACGTTGGCCGGTCTCGCACAACGCGCGCAGCATGTTGGCGGCAATTTCGATGCGATTGAACGTCGCGTCCGGCTTCAAGGCTTCCGCCAACAGACGGGCTTCGGCCGTGTGAATATGCTGCAATTGCGGAAGGGAAAAATTACGTGGGCTCATCATGTGCTCCATTATTTTTGTTTTCGGATCGCGGGTCGTTCAGGCAGACAGGCGTTGGGCCTGCATCTGCTGCCACAGGTTGTCGAAGTAGGCCTTGTTGATTTCGAAGTGGCGCTTGAGGGCACGCATGAACGTGCGCTGAAAGCCCTCCTCGCTGGCGAACTTGGCAATCAGTGCCCACATTTCCTCGGTATCAATCTCATCCTGGGTGCCATGCAGGCGATGGAACTCACTGGGCTGCGCCGGTACATCCAGGCGTTGCAGCAACTCGTAGATACGCCGATGGTTGACGCAGCTGACAGACTCCACCGCATAGAGCAGTGCAAGTCCCCAGGCGACATCGGTGTGGCGCACACAGCGAATGCGATTATTGAGATAGGCCTTTTCCAGCGGATGCAGCGCAGGGAAGTCGATGGCCAGCGGAATATCGAAATACTCCATCAGATGAGCCAGCATCGCCGGGTGCGAACGCTCCGGTGTCTCAGCCCCTGCTTCACCGTACAGGTTGCGGTAAAACACCGAGGCGTCTTCGATGGCTTCGAAGCGAAAGGCCAGTTCGGCCAGCAGGCTGTAGAAGTTGTAGGAACGGGTCCAGTGATGCTCCAGGAAGAAGCGCACATCCTGAACCGGCGGCGTACCTTGGAACAGATGCACCGACATCGGGTGATTGACCCGGCTGCGCGCAGCGATTTCAGCGTCGACCTGCTGACGGAACTCGTCCACCGGCAACGCGGTAAAGCCCGGCACGTCGGCAGCGAACTCATCTTCGACGCGGTAAACCTCGCTGGCCATCCAGCGCCGAGTCGGCTCGGTACGCGGGTCACCGGGGATATGCAGTTGCAGCAGGGCTGACTGATAGTGCGCGTAGGCGTCGGAATCTCCCGCCAGGCCTTGCCGAGCCTGTGCGAGCAGCGCTTCCAGCGCGCGGGTGACCTGGGTGTAATTGGCGCCGGGTTCCAAGGCATTAGCCATCAGCCGCGAGGCGTTGGCGAAGAGATCGGAATCCGAGCGTTGTTGCAGGGCAGCAGTATCCATTGATAACCCCTGAATCTTGTTTTTGTGGTTGGGCGTACTCGGAAAAAAGCCTAAAGGTTCCCGTAGTGGCAAGGTCAACACCTGTAGGAAAATTCTTTCAAAGGCTTGGCAACCAACGGTAACCACGATGCGAAGCGAGCCGCTCTTGATCTGCTTTTGATCTTGGCGCCCCGTTAAACCACGCTGGCCGAACGCAGGCTTGAATTCGTGGGTAACCCGGCAGGACGCCGGGTTAGCCGCCCCGCGCCATGGATGGCGCGTGGCGGCGGCCCACGGATTCAAGACTGTGTTCGGGCACACCGAGCCTAGGCGAGGTGCCGAGTGGTGGGGCAAGAGCGTTTTGCTTACTTTTGTCTGGGCCGGCATTCCGGCTTTTCAAAAGTGAGCCGCCGTCAGGGCGGAACCCTAAGCGGCCGTTACCGCAGAAATGGATATGTACTCGGTATAACTGCGTCGACTGTCAGGCCGCCTTCGCGAGCAAGCCCGCTTCCACATTTGGATCGTGGGGTGTCAGGTAGATAGGCGTCGGCTGGCAGGCCGGCATCGCAGGCAAGCCAGCTCCCACATTTGGATTGTGGGGTGTCAGGTGGATAGGCGTCGGCTGACAGGCCGTCATCGCAGGCAAGCCAGCTCCCACAGTTGGACCGCAAGGTGTCAGTTAGATAAGCGTCGGCCATCACACCAACGCCCTGCGCTCCCGCACAAAGCGTGGCATCTGATCCCCAGGCAGTGCCTTGCTGAAATACCAACCCTGAATAAACAACTCAGGCCCATGACTCAAGAACGCCAACTGCTCGGCCGTCTCAACCCCCTCCACCACCACGCCCAGGTCCAAGGCCTCGCAGAAGCGCAACATACCGGTGAGCACCTGGGCGCCTTTAGGGTCACGCTGAGCCACCACAAAACTGCGGTCGATCTTGATGAAATCCACCGGAAACTGGTGCAAGTAACTCAGCGCAGAAAACCCAGTGCCAAAATCATCCAGATAGACCTTGGCGCCCATGGCCTGCAGCTTCTGAATGGTCTGGCGAGTGGCCGGGATATCGCTGACCAGCGCGTCTTCGGTAATTTCTACTGACACTCGCCCTCGGGCCTGGGCAAGAATTTCCACCAGGCGATCGCCGTAGGCAGCGTCCTTGAGCGTGGTGCTGGAAATATTAATAGTCATCGGCAGTTCAAAACCCACCTTCTGCCATTTCTGATACTGGCGCACGGCCTGGGACGCCACCCACACGTCCACATCCGGCATCAGCCTGGCGTGCGCCAGCCATTGCAGGAACTCCCAGGGTGAATGCACCGTGCCCTGGCTGTCCCGGGCGCGCATCAGCGCCTCGCAGCCGGTGCACAAGCCGGTGCGGGTGGAGACCTGGGGTTGAAACTCAAGGTAGAACTCGTAATCGCTGATCTGCTGGATGCGGTTCAACTCTGCGGCCTGGCGGGCCAATGTCTGGTGGGTGGCCAGCACCGGGTCGAACTCCAGCAGGCGGCCTTTTTCCTCAAGGCCGCGAAACGTCATGTCCAAAGATTTGAGATACACCGTGCCGCCATCGCTGGACTGGCGATGAATCGCCCTGACGTAAGGCGCATACACCAGCGTACCGGCCCCCAGCAGAACGATCTGCAACACCACCGCCGCCACGTCGCCGTGGGTGCTGAGGTAGGCATTGAGCAGCACCGGGGCGGTAAACGGCACACTGGCCACCGCCGGCGACACCCAACCCAGTTGCACCACCATCAAGGCCACCATTGCGTTGAACGCCGGTACCAGTAGGAACGGTATGAACAGACGCGGGTTGAGGATGATCGGCAAACCGAACAACAGCACCTCGCTGACATTGAATAGCGACAGCGGCAAACTGGCCACCGCCAGCAAACGCATGGACTGACTCTTGGAAAACAGCAGGATCGCCAACAGCAAGCATAAGGTTGCGCCCGAGCCACCGATAAACGCAAAACTGCCCAGCAAGCCGTTGTTGAGCACGTAGAGCACCGGCTCCCCCGCCGCCAACGCTGCGCCATTGAGCGCCACCGCCTGGTCCAAGGCATCGAATAATGGCTGCATGGCATACACGCCGTGAATGCCGAAGAACCACAGCAGCGAATTCATCAGGGTGACAAACAACCCGCTGCCGTAAGGCGTCTGCAACGCATCAAGCACCTGCGGCCCCTGGATTTGCGCCACATGGGGGATCAACAGCAGCAACGACAACACCGCTACCAACGACAAGGCCGTGAGTGCACCGGGCACTACCATGTTGATGGTGCCTTTGAGGTTATGGCCGACCAGGTCTTGGTTGACCAGGCGCGTCCAGCGAAAGCGGTGCAGCCAGGCAATGGCCGGCACATTGATCAAGGGCGAAGCAATGGCAATAAACAGGAGGAACGTGGCCGAAGCACGCGGGTACTCACGCAGCACGAAGGTGGCGACCACCACATGGGCCAGGCACAGAAAGGCGACCGGCAGCTGTGGCAGACGGTGTTGAATCGCCAACATGTAACCGATGGAGGCCGCCACCAGCAGTGGAATCACCGAACTGATCTGTTTATGCAACCCCGCCAGGAAACTCACCACCTGCGGGTCGAAACCCAGCGCCTGGGCACATTCGGACAGAATCAGGAAACCGGCGGACACCAGCAGGCACGGCAGGATCCACAGCAGCCCTTCACGAATCGCCCGCAACGACTCCGTACTGGCCAGGACTGCCAGGCGCTGGGTCAGGAAAAGTTTGAACAGGGTGTGCGCCATGGGCCGTCCTCTGCCTGTCACCGACTGCCGCTGAAGATCAGGGCCGGTAACACCCGCTAACGCTACACGCCCTGATAGCCGAAGCGAAAGCCTTTATGCCCGTCCCTGCGCGGCTTTTTTACCAATGAATGCGAGGTTGCTAGACTAATTCCCTACAGATTTATCGAACTTTCTGACATGAATCATCCCCTAAGGCTGTCTGAGTCGGTATCATCCGCACGTTTTGTGCGTGTTATACGATGTTACAACCTGTCTGATAATGGGTACGCACTCAGGGAATCTTGCCTGGAACGACAACAGGCCAAAGGAGAGAACCTCACTATGCAAGACAAGCGCTCAAGTAACATGCGTCCTCTATTTGTCACCATCCTGCTGTGGTTGTGCAGCGTGGTGTTGCTGTTTGTGATCAAGAATGTCATTGAATTATTTACCGGGCCTGTGGCTGAAACCTGGGTAGACCTCACGCTGGTGCTAGTCGCTTACCTGATGTTTTTCTTGCTGGCGCCGTTGCAGAACTGGATGCGGCGCAGGTCGCGCAAGCGTGCTCGCCATCACCTCAACGCACGCACGTCCGATAGCAGTTCCCACCCTTCTCATTAAGGTGTCTACCTGTGTCGGCACCCAACGATACGCACCAGATTGCACTGGACAGATTCCTGCGCGAACAACCGCAGGTCGCTGCCGAACTGGACAGTCTTAACCCGCTGGCAGCCCAGGCCAGGGGCGAAACCCTGGCGCAGTATCGCGCCGACCGCCTGCATGAAGCTTTCGAAGCATACGCTGAACAGCACAACCTGTTCGCCTGGGAATTGACCCTCAAGCTGACGGCCGACTCCACCGAAACCTTCGAGGCCCAGCGCCGCGAAGTGCATAAAGAAGTCGCACAGATGGCAGGCATGGACTGGGCGCAGTACTGCCAGTTGCACGGCTTGGCCGTTTGACCTTTACCCTACAAGCACCAGCGTGGTCGGTTACGCCCCATGACGTGACGCAACTCCGCCACCGTTATGCTTCGGTGCTGCGGGTCTATCGCCAACGCGGCCTGTAAGGCTGCCCAGCAATGCCTGGGCAACTGGGCGGGCCGGGGCAGCCTGTCTGTAGAGGCGCGTTCGCCAATGCACCTGCCGTCGGCCAGCTCGTACAGGATGCAGGCCACGCCGTACAGGTCGGCAGCGGCGGTCAGCGCACCGCCGGCCAACAGCTCCGGGGCTGCGTAGGCAGGTGTCCAGGCATTGAAACGACTGCGGCTCACACTCGGCAAACCCACCGCAGCCTGTGCAACGGCATGGCCCAGCCCAAAATCGAACAGCCGCACGCCCTCCTCGCCCACCATGACGTTGGCGGGTTTGACGTCACCGTGCAGAACGTCTTGTTGGTGGGTGTAGACCAACGCGTCCAGCAACTGCAAGGCGATGGGTCGCAACTCCCGCCAGGGCAAGCCATGGGGGCACTCCAGAAGCAGTCGGTCCAGCGTCACCCCTTGCAGCAACTCCATAGTGAAAAACGCGACGTGGCTGTATGTATCGACCTCAAACGAAAACACCCGCACCACGTGCTCATGCCGCAGGCTGCGGGCCAGCGCAAACTCGCTGTACAACAACACATGCGCGTCGGGGCAGTGGGAAATGGGCTCGTCCAGCAGCTTGAGCGCTACGTTGGAACAGGGCTCGCCCAATTGCTCGTGCAGCAGGTCGCGGGCGCGGTACACCCGGCCCATGCCGCCTCTGCCCAGGACACGTTCAAGGTGATAACGCCCAGCCAGCAGGCGCGAGGGTTGGGGCGCCGGGTTCAAGGCTGCACCACAACCGCAGTGAGGTCATCACTTACCGGCCTGCGCAACGCCCCTGCAAATAGCCGTTCCACTGCCCGTTGAGGCGTGCCCATGCTCAACGCCCGCCCCAGGTCAACGTGGCTTAGGGCCTGATACAAGCCATCACTGCACAACAAAAATACATCCCCCGGGCGGGTACGCAGCTCCAGTACTTCAACGTGCAACCGCGAACGCGCGCCAACCGCTCGGGTCAAGGCCCTGGCACGCGGGTGGGCCTTGGCTTGCGCCACACTCAACTGACGCTCATCCATAAGGCGCTGCAGCAGCGAGTGGTCCTTGGATAACTGATAGAGGCTCTGGTCGCGCCATAAATAGCAACGGCTGTCTCCCGCCCATAGACAGGCCGCCCGGCCCTTCTCCAGCAACAGGGCAACCACGGTGCTGCCCATCGTCACGTCACCGCTTGCGCCAGGTTCCGTCCATGCACGTCTCACCCCTTGGTTGACCTCCTGCAAACGGTGGCGAACCGCTTGAATACGCTGATCGAGGTTGCCGTCAGCCGGCACCGACGCCAAGTGGCTGACTACCCACTGACTGGCGACATCCCCGTGCCGATACCCGCCCATGCCGTCCGCCACCGCCCAACAACCGGCGCGCGGGTTGTCCAGGAACGCATCCTCATTGCGCAACCGCGCCTGGCCTCGCTGCGTGCGCCCGGCGCTGCGCCACGGGCTATCCATCGGGTTCACAGCTGCTCCGGCAGGCGAAAGGTGCGCCATGTGTCCATGTCAAACGGGCCAGGCGTACGCTGGCTGGTGAGCCGGTAATTGGCGCGCAGGCCGGCGAGGTCTGCCTTAAGGATCTGTATATTTCGGCCACCGGCGGGCTCTTTCTGCAGCAGGTCCAGGAACCGGAACAACGACCACGCCCCGGTGTTCTTTTCGATGCCCAAGGGTCGCTGCTCGGTGCCTCTCTCCAGAACCAGGCTGCTGCGCCCATTGTCTGCATCGGTGGGCCAATGGAACGCCATGGGTACGATCGGACCGTGGCGATACTCCAATTGCTGGTCGCCAAACCGCAGGATCGCACGGCTGACCGATGGGTCCAGGCTGTAGGGCGCCAAGGTGAATCGCACAGACAACTCCCCCGCATCTTCGGTAAAAAAGCCGCGGCGGATAACCTGGGTCTTCATCAATTGCTCCAGCAGCGCACGCGAAACCGGCAAACTCTGGCCATCCAGCCCACGCAGTCGATAGCGGCTGCCGTCGACGCTGATAAAGGGCCGCAGGTAGCCCTCATAAAAGCGCGCCATCACCCCGCGGGGCTTGAAGAACTCCTGAAAATCATGAAGGGCGACCTCACTGCTGGCGTGCGCATTGAATGGGTAACGTCGGCCGATCGCCTTGGCGTAAAGGCTATGCACCTCGCTCTGATAACGTTGGTTGACGTGCACATAGGCCTGCTCCAGCAGATGCCGCCAACTGTCATCGGCTACACCTTCTAGCCAGCCGGCAACGGGCAGCGGCAGGCGCGCGGCGGCGTCACGCAGATTGCCCAATGCATCCTGCTGGCCCTCCATGCGCTGCCTGGCACGCAGGAAAGCCGCCTGCTCGGGTGCGCTGTCCCGGTTCAATGCCGTCAGTTGCAGGTGCAGTTCATCCAGCAGGCGCAACGCCTGAGTCAGCTCTACGCCGGGGTTGTGTTGCTCATCCAGCAATTGATGCAAAGGCTCGAATCGGCGCTGCAAGGCGCGCCGCGGCGCCTCGACAATAGCCGCCTGCCCAGCCGTCAACCGCGACTTGGCCATCTCGCCCAGGTCTGCCGACTGCTGGGCCACTTTGTCCAGCAGTCCAGGGCCTGGCAACAGACGCGTGTTTTCACGCACCTGTTGCAACAGACGAATCAAGGGCGATTGCGCCGACGTCAGGTTCATCAGTTGCTCGGCATCCTGGCGCAGGTTGTCGGTCTCCTGCAGCCTGACTCGGCCAAGCGCATCGCTCCAGGCATCGGCATACTCGCTGAAATAGCGTTGCTGCAGTTCAGCCATCAGGCGCCGCAAGTCCTGGGGGCTCAAGTCGGCGCCCTGCCCTAGCACCCAGTTGTCCTGGGTGATGGCGTTTACCAACCGCGGGCCCTGCGCCTCGAAGTACTGCACATAGCGTTTGGTATAGAACCCCGGCACAGGCGGGTCGATAGCGGCGAACACCTTGCCCTCGGCCAGCCGCAACGGCTCCAGGCTGCGCGCTTGTTCGCGCAATACCCGATAGACCCCATCGGCCAACGACTCGCCCCTCAGCGCTTCGCGGGCCTGCGCCACCCGTTCTTCGTTGAGTGGCACCACAAAGGGTTGCTCCAGCAGCCGCGCAAGGTGCGTATTAAGGCGTTTCTGTGTCGGCATATCCCCGGCAAAGCGCACCGACCAAAGGCTTGCGATATGTTCCGCCAGCCAGGTCGTGTCACGGCGCTCACGCAGATTGAGCATCAGGTAGGCGCGCAGGTCGTCGAGCAGCCGCTCCCGATCCCCCAGGCTGGCGAGTACCTGCTCTTCCAACTGGGCGGTGATCCAGGCCAGCAATGGCTGTTGCAGCGCCTGTTCATAAGCTTGATCGACACTGGGACGGCTCAACTCTCCCTGATACAACCCGGTGCGCTCCACCAGGCGGAAATCTGCCGACCCGGGAAAAACCTGGATCGCCGCCAGTCGCGCGTCCAACAGCGCCAGCAGCGCCGTGCTCTCATCGCCGGCCGGGAGGCCGAGCGGTGGGTGAGATGTCAGCGCTGCCAATTGCGCCAAGCGTTGGTGGTTGACAGAGTAACTGTGCCCCCACAGCCCGCCGACACCGCCAATAACCAGCGCCGCCGTTATCGCCTGCGCCCCCTGGCGCCAACGCAGACGTTGCTGTTCCTGGGCCTGCAAGCCCGCAAGGTCGGCCTCGGCGAAGATCACTTGGCTGAACAGGCCCTGCACAAAACGCGGGTGCCTGCCATCGGCGCAGGTCAAGAACAACCCTCGCAGACCGTTGATGGGTTGGTAGCGATGAGCGCAAAACGCCATGTCAACGAACAGGCTGACGCGCTCCCCTATTCGTGCCGCCTGCTGGAGAAACTCCAGCATCTGCCCGCGCCTTTCGACATTGCGCTCCTGATGCAATCGCCCAATCAGCTCACTGTTCAAGCGCTGCAATAATTGCTCGAGCGCCTGACGAACCTGTGTGGCGTCAATACCCTCGGCGCAGGTATGCAGGTGCTGACCCAGCACGCTGTCGGCACTCTCTCCAAGGGGTGAGTCGAAGTATTCAGCGAATCCCGGCAACCGGTCGGCGTGGGTCAACACCAGGTAAATCGGCACATCCACATGCAACGTCTGTTGGATCTCCTGCAACCGCGAATGCAGACGACGTGCGTGATGATCCAAGTCGTATTCAGTGGTGCTCAAAAGCGTATCGGCCGACAGCGTCACCACCACACCGCTGAGCGGCCGCACTTGGCGCCGCCGCCGGAGCAACTGCAGCAAGGTGGCCCAGCCTGCGGCGTCCACTGAAGGGTCGGGCTGGGTAAAATAGCGCCCCGGGGTGTCGACCAGTACGCCTTCGTCGCCGAAATACCAGTCACAATGAGCACTGCTACCAATCGGCCGCGCTTGCGCGTGATCCAACGCCAGCGGTAAGCCCGCGGCCGCCAGCAACTGCGTCTTGCCACTGCCCGATTCACCGATCAACAGGTACCAGGGCAACTCATGACGCCAACGTGCGTTACGTTCGCCATAATGGCGGGATGTCTTGAGCAGGTGCACGGCTTTCTTGAACCGACTGCGCAGGTGTCGGCGCTCGTCTTCCACCCGCGTCATCGGCTGCCGGCGCGCCACGCGTTCCGACGCTTGGCGCCAGGTGGCAAACCCTGGGCGCGCAAACGCCATCGCCAGTCCCCATAGCAAGAACATACTGCTGATGGTAACCAGCCGAGCAGTCGCCCCGGCCCAGATACGGTGGTCAGCCACCGCCAGCAGCGGCCCCAAAAACCACACCATTGCTGCACAGGAAAGCACCAGCAACAGGCTCCACACCCAAATCCTGCCCAGCACGGTGCCCACACCCTTGAAGAATGCGATCATTCATTGCTCCCAGCGTTTACAAAGGCGTGCGGAGCGGATCCGACGCCGACAGTTGAAGGGGTTGCAGCGCGTGCGTACGCTCGTTGCTCAGCACCCAGGCAAACCCTGTGTACATCGCCAACACACACACCACGGTGAGGCCTACCCACCAGGTGGCAGGGACGACCCGCACCTGCTTGCGCCGGTCGGCCCTCTGCTGGGCAGGCAGTAGCGCTACCGCCGCCGGCTCTCCACGTACGTGTCTAATCTGGCGATACAACGCATCGCGCACAGCCTCAAGTTGCAACACGCCCCGCTCCATTACCCGGTATTTGCCTTCGAACCCCAGGGACAGGCACAAGTACAGCAACTCCAGCATTGCCAAGTGCTTCACCGGGTCGCGCGTGAGGCGCTCCAGCAACTGGAACACTTTTTCGCCACCGAAGGTTTCGTTATGAAAGCGGCTCAACAGGCTCATCTTCGACCATTCGCTTTGCGCCCCCCATGGCGTGGTCACCACCGCCTCATCAATCACGCTGCACAACACATAGCGCGCCGACATGACCTGGCTGTTCTCCACCCCGCCCTGCAGGGCACGGGTTTCAAACTGAGTCATCGCCAACGCTAATCGGTCGTTGAGCGTGCCCAGGTTTTCACGGCCGGAGCAGACCCTGAGCCCAATAACCTCGAACAGTACCGCCCAGGCTGCGGCTACCAGCGGGTTGAGCCCTGCCTGAAAGCTCTGGGTATCGAGCCTGTGGCCGGCGTAGATCATGCGGTCTTGCAGCTGTTCGTAGCGCGGCGGCGAGGGGAAATCCGTCAACGGCCCCTGGGCAGGTTCATGAGTTTCCCGGTCGAGCAGGACGGTTTTTTCATCCTGGGTGTATTCACTGTCCATGGCATTCAGTTCCTGATGGCCCAGAAGTCGAGTTCGAGCCCGGTGAATTCACCTCCCACGTGGAAAGCGAAACCACCCGACTGCTCTAGCTGTGCAATATCACGGGGGCTCATATCGAGCATGAAATAGGTCTTGCCGGCATGGAACGGAATCTGTCGCGGCGCCACTGGCAGGGGCTTGACCTTGATACCGGCCAAATGCAGGTTGACCAACTCACGTATGCGTTCAACCGGCGCGACTTTCAGGTGTGCTGGCAGGCGCTGGCGCAGTTCCTGCTCTTCACACTGCGCAGTGGCCGCCAGGATGAAGGTGGCGGTGCCAAGCAATTTCAACTCGCTGACCGGGCATACGAGGACCCCGTATTGGCGTGGCTGCAATGTCAACTCGATTGCCTGTTGTTCCAGCACTACCGACAGCGCCGTGCGCAGCTGCGCCATCAGAGCGCGAAAACTGGCGCCCTGGTCACCGTGCTGGTAATGAACATCCAACTGCGCGCGTTTACTGTCAGTGGTGAAGGTTGATAGCTCCCCAAACAACGACACCAGCGCACGAAACACCGCTTCTGGCCGCACCTGCGCCTGGCTCAGGCAGTGGCGCAGCTCCAACTCGTAACGATTGATCACTTGCAGCATCAGGAAGTCAGCGATTTGCGTGCCTGCGGCGGTGCTTTCGCCACGAATGCGCGCCGCGATTGCATCACCCCGACAGGCAAGCAGGCCAACCACCTCCTTGAGACACGACGCCACGTACCCATGCTCCTGCACGAAGATAAACGTCGGGATAAATGCCGTATCCAGCTTCACACCGCCTTCACCGCTGGCGTCCAGTACCTGGGCCACCTTGAGCTTGACGAAGTGCTGGTCACCCGGCTGTTCACCCAACAGGAGACGTAGGTCGGGGCGCGCGCAGTGGATTCGGCAACGCGTATCCACCCCCACGTTGGAGTCCCCTACTTCCACTTCACAGCTGAGGTAGCGCGCCAACACCTCGCTTTGCTCAGGCTGGCGGACTTCAAGGTGACTGCCGCTGGCCAGCGGCAGCGCCAGGTAAACCCCTTGCGTGCCCGAAGCCTTTGGCACCTGCAGCACCAGTGGCTCCATGGCGGCATTCAAGTCAAACAGGCTACCGTCCGGCAACACGCCACTGGCCTGGCTGACCACCAGCTTGCCCAGCTTGAGGTACTGCGTATTGAGTTCAAGCGTGAGCAACCCCCAGGTGTCACTGCCCAGCAGGCGGGTCTGATTGAGCTGCTGGTGGTAATAGCGGTCGTTGTGCTGCAAGTGCTGTGGCCGCAACAGCATGCCTTCCTGCCAAATGACTTTATGAACCTGCATGTTATTGCGTCTCCACACCAGCGAGCGGGTCGACAACACGTATACCGCCCTGGTCCAGCACCAGCTCGGCACGGTTGCGTTGCTGCACCGCCAGGGGCACCAACAGCCGCCACTGCACATGGGGCAAGTCTCGATAAGCGGCCAGCCCCCCCACAAAACGACTGTCAGCAGCGATGCGCAGTTTGAGCGCCAGCCGGTCACCCGGACGCAATTCAACCTCCTCGCTGCCGACCCAGTCCTTGGGCAGCGCCTGCTGCGCATTGCCATACAGGCTGAAGAAGTCGGCATGTTCAAAGGCGACGCCATGGCGCAGTTCGATCAACTGCACGACCACGGGAGAAGGACGACCGTGCAGGTCCGGGTTGACGTGCTCGCTGGCGGTCAGCGTCACATCCAGCTTGGTCAGCGTGGAAAAAGGCGTGACGGCGCTGCAACCCGCCAACAGCCCGCACAAGAGCAACAGCGAAGCAAGGGTGGCTCGATACATGACTATCATCCTGGAAAATCCATGTGCAGGCTGGAGATCAGGCGCACCTGCTCCTCATAGGCCTTGGCGAAGTCGCCGCCCAAAGGGCGATCATTCAACAGTTCTTGCGCCACCACACGCTGGTAGTGACGCTGGTAGGCACGCCAATGCCCACCACGCAAGAAAAACCCGGCAGACGTGCCCTGAGACTCAAAGCACCCCAACAGGTGGCTGGGCTCAAAGGCAGCTCGGGCGTTACGCATGGCGCTTCGACAGGCGGCCAGCAGCGCAACCTGATGCACTTGCAGTTCTCGGTGAGCCTGGGCAATGGCGCGCACGGCGGGCAGTTGCCCCAACTCGCGGGTATCGAGCATCGCGGCCAACGCAGCATCAGTGTCGCTATGCGCTTTCAAAGGGTTCTGGCCCACGCCCTGACTGGCGAACGCTGCTGTACCCAGTTCATTATTCAGTTCTTCCCGGGTGCGCAAACTGTGCTGCAGCCCTTCGATCGTCACGCGAAACAAGCGCGCCACCTTGATCGCCAGTGCCTCCCGGGCCGGTGTGTCGAGGGGCGTAAGGTCCATGCCCAGGACCGCTGCAAATTGCGACCAGAACACCTCGTCGGTCGACGGCGTCATCGCAACAGTGGGCACCGCGCCAAGCGCTACCGAGGGGTCTTGCCGACGCGGCAATACCACGTGCTCGCAATCGGCCCCATAGTGATCTGCCCATACCGCTTGCTCATCGGCGCTCTTGTTCAAGGCCTCCAGATCATCCGACGTGGCCTGCCTCTGGCAATCAAGGTCCAAGCCATGCAGCGGGTCCAGCGACAGGAAAGCGTCATCGGGGATCGGTACTGCCGTAGGCGCCAGCAGCGCATCAGAAGGTCGCGGCGATGCCAGCAGTTGCGCACGTATCGTCAACACCCCCAGCTCGAATACGTCGCCGTCACTGATCAATCGCGCCTGCCCCTTGCGCAAGCGTTCGGGACTGTTGGCTACCCCGATACCATTGCGGCTGATATCCGTGAGGAAATAACGGCCTTCACGGTAACCGATCAGCCCATGATGGCTGGAGAGCACGCGGCTGGCGTCAGGGATCACCCAGTCACACCCAGGACCGCGCCCGATCACGCCGCCAGCACCGTCAAATACTTTGCGGGCCAGGAGTAGGCTCTTGTCGCTTTCGCACGCGCAGACCTCAAACACAAGCTGCTGCTTCATGCCCCCTCCTTTCAGCGGCCACGAATGATCGCCTGCGGGTCACCCAAAGGGTGGTACTCGGCATCATCGAACACATAGTTGGCGTTACAGCCTCCCAGCAAACACATCACCAGCACGACGACGTGCCATGGACGATCAGTCATCAGGTTTCTCCCACAGTAAAAATCAAGTGCGCCATTCAGCGTTCCTCCCGGGCATCACCAAAGGGAATGTTCAACCGGGCTAGGCGGTAAAGCAGGGTGCGCCGGGCGACCCCCAGCTCCCGTGCGGTGCGGGTGCGATTACCGTGGTTCTTGTGCAGGCAGTCGAGCAGGAACGTGCGCTCTACTCGCTCCATACGCTGGCGCAGTGTCACGTCATCGGGAGTAGCCGGCTTTGCTGCCAGGGGCAGCGCCAGATGCTCGGGCCGAATCACGCTGTCGTCACACAACAACACGGCGCGCTCCACCAGGCATTTGAGTTCGCGTACGTTGCCGGGAAAACCGTGGCTGGACAGTTGATCGAGGGCGGTATTCGACCACTCGACAGGTGGCCTCCCCAGCGCTGCGCACACCTTGCTTGTGAAATGGCGCGCCAGTTGCAGCACATCGCCGCCTCGCTCGCGCAGGGCCGGTAAGGTGATGGGGAACTGAGCCAGTCGGTAATAGAGGTCTTCGCGAAAGCGCCCTTCGGCGACCATCGCCGCGAGGTCGCGGTGGGTCGCGGCAATGATGCGTACGTCGACCTTGTGTGCCGCACTGGCACCCAGCGGGCGAACCTCACCCTCCTGCAATACCCGTAGCAACTTGGCTTGCAAGGGCAGCGGCATATCGCCGATCTCATCCAACAGCAACGTACCGCCATGTGCGGAGTCGAACAGCCCCGCGTGATTGCGTTCGGCACCCGTGAACGCCCCTTTGCGGTAACCGAACAGCTCGCTTTCAAGCAACCCTTCCGGGAACGCCGCGCAGTTTTGCACCACAAAGGCCTTGGCCTTGCGCGGCCCGGCCGCATGAATGGCACGAGCCACCACTTCCTTGCCCGTGCCGGTCTCGCCCTGCAGCAGCACGGTGTAAGGGGTGTGCAGGACTTTACTGATCAGCCGGCACGCCTGCTCCATCGCCGCGCTGATGCCGATCAAACCGTATGCGCCAGCCAACGGTTTGCTGCGTTCGGGCTGCGTGCCAACGTTGGGCTGCCCATCGCGCAGTACCCGCAACTGGTTGACGGCGAAGCTGCCCAAATGCCCCAAGGAGGGAGCGTAGCCTTGCAACTGGGCCGGGTGTTGGCGGGCGCATACCAGCACACCGGTCATGCGTTCGCATCGGTTGAACAGCGGCACGCTTAATAGTGCCCGCCAAGGTGTCGCCAATGCTGGCAGGAAACCCGTGTCATGGCCGCTGCCTTGCACATCCTCCAGGCTCAACGCTGTGCCCTGGGTCAAGGTGTCGTGCAGCAACTGGTGGGAATGCTGACTAGGCCGTGAAGGCACTACGGCGAGCGACGGCACCTGGGCAAGATGTTGGGCGATCAGTTCAAGCCCGCCGGTTACTTCATCGAGCAGGTACAACTGGCTGACGTCGCACTGGCTCAGCCGGGCCGCCGCGCTGACACATACGTCAGGTAACGCGTGTTCATCGCGCTCGAACCCCAAGCGTGCGAAACAGGCAGACAGTGCGTCGATCATGTGTTGCAAATCCCTATTCATCATGCCTATTCATCCCTAATGAAAATTGCGGGTTAGCGTGATTACGCCATCGGCCCGTTCACGCCCCAGCCAAGTGGTCCAGCCCAGGCGGCACACCGTGTTTTCGCCAATGTGCAACGGCCTGATCTGGTCCTGTGCCATTACCAGGCGCAGGTCGTATTCCAATGGGTCCCGCAGCGTCAGGCGCACCAGCGAGCGCAGCGGCTGATGGGCCTTTCCCGTGGGCAGGAAGTCGTGAAAGCGCTGCCACCCCAACGCGAGGACATGCACCCTGAACTTGCCACTGCGGTCAGCGACGCGGCGTCCCAGGACCAGATCCTCACCAAGGACACTATTGGCCCGTCCAAGGTCATTGCGTTGTACCTGGCTAACCTTCACCTGGCGTTCAACCCACTGCTCGATAAACAACGCGTCGTGCTTGAAGTAGTAACGCAGGACCGACTCGATCATTGCCGCCGAGTACACCCGCACACTCAACAGGCCAAGGTATGGCAGCAGGCGCTTGCAATCGAGTCGGGAAGCACCACGGATCACGGTGCCGCCCAGCCCAGTCAAGGCAAACATCTGTTCGGAAAAACCATCATTGGCGCCTGCCCGGAAACAGGCCCGATAGCGGTATTTGCGCCAGATCGGAAGCATCAGCCGGTGCAGGCGATGATGGAACAGATCCAGGAAGTCTCGAGTGGGGTTGCCGCCTGGCTGCTCGGCAAATGCCTGCTCACCGTAAAACGCAGGCAGTGGGGACCCGGCGCCAAACAACCCCAGTACATTGAGCCGCAAGCGCGCACGCAAATGTCCGTGCTCCATAAAGAACTCCACTCGGTCGATATCATGCGCGGCAAACCCCAAGCCAGGGTTGGCCTGGAACTCCAACTGGTCGTACAACGCGTCCTCATCCAGCAGCGGATGAGCCTCGCGCAATCGCTCGGTGACCTGCAAAACTGCCTGGAACAGCGTGTATTCACGGATACCACGGCAAAGTTGAGTCAGAGCAGGGGCTGCTGTCCCATCAGGGATGGCCATAGATACACGTCTCCTTGTGTGCTGATGACACGCAACTCGTGATGGGAATTGAGGCTGGCATAAAGCGCAAAGAACTGATTGAGGACCGAAGCAAATACAAACAAGTCGCCCTGACCGACAAAGCCCTGGGAATCGACGGTCAGATCGACCCGCACACCTCGCACGGGTAACCCACGATGCAGGCGATCCATCGCCTCATGATGAATAGCGCGCAAGGCCCCCAGCCTTTTCTGGCTGACCTTCAACGCCTGACGATCGTAATAACGCGGCAGGTCGTAGGTTTCGAGAATCACTTTCAAGGCGTTGATATCGGTCAACGACAAGTAGTTGAGCGACATATTGCTGATGAGCTTCCACAGGAAATCCTGGTCCAGGGGCGGCGCGTAGCTCGCCGTTGGCGCGGTGATATTGCGGAACGTCAACGACTCCGGTGTCTGTTCGCCGGGCTGGTTAATCTCGCCTGCACGCAATTGCCGTGGCAGGTTGCCATTGGTACAGGTCAGTTCGACCGACAGGGTTTCCTGCCCCTGTTCGCGGCGATTGCCGAACCCCATCCAGGTGTCGAGTCCGGCATGTTGAACCGACGAACGTTGGCGAATGCTGTAGCTGGGCGGTGCCGCCAGTGGCTCGCTGTTGCCGTCATGTTCAAACGACTCGAACGGCACGTAGGTTTGATAACCCAAGCCACCGGGTCGCCAACCGGTGACTCGGTCCACGGAAAACACGCAGGCATTGCCCGGCGTATATTCCCCGGGCACCAGGAGGTACTCGTCCTGTTTACCGTCCAGGCGAATGGGAATTGCATCCTGTGTAAACAGGTTGACGATGGGCGTGCAATACAGCTTCACGTTATCCACGGTAGGACGCAGGGGCTCACGGCCCTGGCTGCGAAGTTCGAAACGCATCACCAGGCCGTGCGTCTGCCGTAGCAACTCGTGGGGCAAACTGTGCAACACGTCCAGGCCTTCGACGTCGACAAACAGGTACTTCTCGGGAAAGGCGAAATACTCCTGCAGGTGCCGATAACCCTCCAGGGTGTTCTGCGGGTAAGGAATCAGCGCCTGTTCCTGGGAAAACCCCACTGGCCGGACCCGACTGGCATTGAGCCGCAGCGTCACCGGGTGGCCATCGCTGGTGGTGATCGGCAGACCATCGTGATCCACCAGCAACAGGCTGATGCACTCCAGGTGACGCAATAGACTCAGATACAGGCCCTGACTGATGTAATGGTCACCGGCCAGGTGCAGTCGCAGCGAATCGAATATCAACTCGCTGAAGCTGCCGTCGACACTCATGCGCAGGTGCAAATCCAACCAGGCCCCATCGCCCTGGCATCTGTACTCCAGGCCACTGAGTTGCAAGGCCATGACGTCAGTGGCGTAGCATGTACGGAACTGGCAACGCTCACCGTGGATGGGAGCACTTTGCACCGCGGTGTCCCGCGCCACCCGTACGCTGGGGCCGGAGCGTTTCAACGGGTCGAATTGAAGAATGCTGAAGGCCGGTATCGGCCGCATGTAATGGGGCCAGAGCAGGTGCATCAATGAGTGCGTCAACTCTGGCAGTTCGTCATCCAGCTTTTGGCGCAGGCGCCCGGTCAGGAAGGCAAACCCCTCCAGCAAGCGCTCGACATCCGGGTCTTGGCCGGCTTCGCCGAGAAACGGCGCCAGGGCGGGATTACGCTCGGAAAAACGCCGCCCCAGTTGGCGCAGCGCACTGAGTTCGCTTTGAAAATAACGGTTAAGCGTCATCGGCACAGACCTCAACCCGTCCGGTATCCGTAAGGCGCGCGTGGAACACCAAGGCGTGCAAGACGCCGTCAATCATCCGCTCAGCCTCAATGGCGAATGCCAGGGACAAGGAGTCACGCACAACCGGCAGCAGCCTGACACGTACATTCGACAGCCGCGGCTCATAGGCCTGGATAAATCGTTCGATATGCAGCCGCGACTGGCTCAAGGACTCATGCAAGCTGAGCCGCATGTCATTGAGATCAGGCAAGCCATAATCAGGCAGCGTCTGGACACTGCCCGCACGAGTGCTGAGCATTTTCCCCAAATGTGCGGCGATGGACGCCACCGCGGCGCCCGGGTTCGACGCCCCCTGCTCGAGGCGTTCGAAAAGACTGTTGTGCTCAAGCATGCCCTGGCCTCTGCTCATTCTTTATCGAGCTTGCCGACCAGGGACAATGTGAAGTCTGCCCCCATGTATTTGAAATGCGGGCGTACCGTGACGTTGACCCGGTACCAGCCAGGCTCGCCTTCGACATCGCTGACGACAATGCGCGCGGCACGCAATGGGCGCCGCCCACGTACTTCGGCGCTGGGGTTTTCTTGGTCCGCCACGTATTGGCGAACCCACTTGTTGAGTTCCAGCTCCAGGTCCGTCCGCTCTTTCCATGCGCCCAACTGCTCCCGTTGCAGCACCTTGAGGTAATGAGCCAGGCGGTTGACCACCATCATGTAGGGCAATTGGGTGCCCAGGCGATAATTGAGTTCTGCCGCCCTGCCCTCCTCACTGATGCCAAAGGATTTGGGCTTCTGTACGGAACTGGCGGAAAAAAACGCCGCATTGTCGCTGCCCTTGCGCATGGTCAAGGCGATGAAACCTTCTTGTGCCAGCTCGTACTCGCGCCGGTCCGACACCAGCACCTCGGTAGGAATCTTGGTTTCGATCTCGCCCATGCTCTGGAAGTGATGCAGCGGAAGGTCCTCTACCGCCCCGCCGCTTTGCGGGCCAATAATGTTGGGGCACCAGCGAAAGCGCGCGAAGCTGTCGGTCAGGCGAGTGGCAAAGGCATAGGCGGTATTGCCCCACAAGTAATGCTCGTGGCTGTTAACCACATTCTCCTGGTAGGCGAAGGTCTTGACCGGGCACTCAAGGGGGTCATACGGCGTGCGCAGCAGAAAGCGCGGTACGGTGAGGCCAATATATCGGGCGTCTTCGCTCTGCCGGAAGCTCTGCCACTTGGCAAATTGCGGGCCTTCGAAATGGTCCCGCAGATCCTTCAGGTCGGGCAACCCGGTGAAGCTTTCCAAGCCGAAGAAACTCGGCCCCGCCGCAGCGATAAAGGGCGCGTGGGCCATGCCGGCGACGCTGGATGCGTATTGCATCAGTTTCACATCGGGTGCGCTGGGCGAAAGAAAGTAGTTGGCAATGATTGCGCCCACTGGCTGGCCGCCGAACTGGCCGTACTCGGCGCTGTAGACGTGTTTGTACAACCCGGATTGGGTAATTTCCGAGGAGTCTTCAAAATCATCCAGCAGGTCCTGGCGCGAGACATTCAACAGTTCGATCTTGATGTTTTCGCGAAAATTGGTGCGATCGACCAGCAACTGCAAGCCTCGCCACGAAGCCTCCAACGCCTGGAAGTCCGGGTGGTGAAGAATCTCATCCATTTGCTCGCTGAGCTTGGTATCGATCTCGGCGATCATCCGGTCGACCAGGCGTTTCTTTACGGGCTCATCACGATTATGTGGCTTGACCAGCTCTGCGATAAACGCCGACACGCCGCGCTTGGCGATGCCATAAGCCTCGTCGTCGGCGCCGAGTAACGTCTGGGAAATGATGTTATCGAGGATGCTACCGCCCTCGATAACCTGAACGGGTTGCTTGCCGTGTTGAATCGTGGTCATGGTGTCAGTGTCCTTTTACTGAAAATGTCAGGCTTGAGGCCTATCCAGGCCGAGTTCGGCAAGCACTCGAGCGCGGGAATCACCATTGGCCAACGCCCGCTCGATAGCGTTGCGAAAGCTGGGCGTATTGCCCAACGGGCCCTTGAGCGCCACCAATGCCTCACGCAACGCCATCAGCTTTTGCAATGGCGGGATCTGCTCCACCAGGTTCGCGGGGTTGAAGTCCTTCATCGCGCTGATCCGCACCTGAACCGGCAACTCTTCCACCTCGGCTGCATCCTGAAGGCGGTTAGGCACGCTCAGCGTCAGGCTCAACGCCTGCTTGGCCAACACCTCGTCAAAGGTGTGCTTGTCGATGCCGATGGGCTTGCGATCTTCGAGTTTGCGTGGGTCTGCCCGCAGGGAAAAATCCCCCAGCACCAGCAGCTTCAACGGCAGCTCGACGTCTTCCTGCGCGCCACCGACCGCGGGTTTGAAGGTAATGTTGATACGTTCCTTGGGGGCTACCGAACCGTCTTTGGCCATGGTGCTTCTCCTTTTTTATGAGGCGCTATTGAAGTACTGCTTCCAGGTCGAAATGGCACAACCGGCGATGCAGGGTGTCTTTTGCGTCTTGTACGGCTTGGTTTTGTGGCAACAGCTCGTAGCAGCGATACAGCAGTTGGCCGACTTGCACGGCCAGCTCCGGCTCCCAACTTTCCAGGCCAGTGCGCTGTAATTGCAGGTCGAGTTGTTCCAGCTGGATCCTGGCCAGGTCATGCTTGCCGGCCGCCACACACAACCTGGCCAGTGCCAGGTGCCAGTGAAAACTCGCTCGATCACCGCTCGCCGCCCGCAGCCCTTGCTTGAGCGCGCCCACCGCAGCCTTGAGACCGTCCTTGCGCAGGCAGGGCATCACCGCTTGCAACGCGGCTTCCCAGGGCTGGGCAACGCTGTCGACGACGACACTGGAGGGCTCGGGCTTGTGTACGTGACGCATCACGTGAAGCGCGATCCACTCACCTGTCGCGGGGTCGGCAAAGGGCGTGCCGTCGTCGAACCGATACTCAGGCAGGTTCGGCAGGCGATGCAGCAGCAGAGCGAATTGCATTTCCAGTTCGGTCATGGCCAGCTCTGCGTGCAAGGCCTCCAGGCACTCCCAGACCATGCGCAACCCATCGAACCAGAACATCGCACCGGCCAGGCTGACCTCAAGCTCAAGCAACAGATCGGCGTAATGGCCTTGGCTGAAGCGGTCTTGATAGCGCTTGCGCTTGTCGCCAGCCAATGGGCGCAGCGCCGTCACCCGCTCAGTATTGGCGTCGGGATAATTGACGAGCATCAACCACGCCAGGGTTCGGCCCAGGCGCACGGCGCGCGGGTCGGTGGCATCCTGACGCAACCACCAGGCACATAAAGGCCGAGCCTGCTCCTGCAATGCGCGCAGCCGCTTGTGCGCGTCTTTTTCGTTATTGAGCGGTTGCTCGGGTTCCAGCAGCGCAGTTGGCGCTGGCTTGACCTGGGCAATGACGCCCGCAACGCTGCCTGGTTCAGCTACAGCCTGGGCCAAGCGCGCCGACAACTGCCGGCGAACCGGCAACAGCAACGGCGCCTCGCTGCCTAGCTGTTCGCCCCATAGCCGGTCCAGACATTCCAGGTGTTCCAACAACGCCTGGAATAACGGTCGTTGATCACCGAGCGGGAGGTTGTGCGCACACGCTTGTTCAAGGCGCGACACCAACCAGCCAAGCGCCGCAATGCGGGTACGTAGCTTAACGGGATAGACCTGCGCCCAATGATGCTCGCAGAGGTCACGCAGCACACCGAGGCCGGCCAGCAACCCAGCAAATGAATCACGTTGATACAAGGCCCAGGCCAACCAGGCGGCGACGCGCAGATCCTTGGAGTGCTCACGCAGAATGCCCTCGCTGATTTCGCTGATCTTCTGCCAATCCGGCAGGCCCGCCCCATGAATGGAGTGCGCCTTGCCCAGCTCGGTTTCCAGCACTTCAAACTCGCTTGAAAAACGCATATCGCTGCCAACAAAACTGCTGGGCGAACACGCTGTCCGTGCAAGTTCTAAGTAATAGGCATATTGCTTTTCTGAATAAACCATTTTGGGCTGCACACAACCATCCAAGGCAAAGTAGGCAAAATTAACGTCATTGTTAAAACGCCCTTGAACTTTCGCTCAAAACACATTGAAGTGAGCGAACCTTAGCCACGAAAAAAACAATCAGCAAGTAACAGAACGGAACTTAAGAAACATCCTACACACCCCTATACCAAGGAAGATGCGCAGGTATTTGCGCAGCTTAACCAAGCCAAAACCACCCCTCGACTGCCACGGCCGCACATTTAACAAACATATGAAATGAGCAACTAATTGCGCATAAACGCGCAACTAATAGCGCTAAAAAACACCCCCAGCCCGACAATAAACGCTCAATAACCTCCCCCTGCGCCCTCTTCGCCTTTATTTCATTGGCCCTCACACTTTCAGGCACGCTTCTTGTTATAGGTTCCTGCCCGTTCAGCGCTCTCGCTGCCCGGCAATACCTACTCAATCAGGCAAGGAAACCCGTCATGCCCACACCCGCGTACCTCTCCATCACCGGTGTCAAACAAGGTTTGATTACGGCAGGCACATTTACCCAGGACTCGGTAGGCAACATTTATCAGGAAGGCCATGAGGACCAGATTCTGGTGCAGGCGTTTGCTCATCAGGTGATCATTCCCCGCGACCCGCAATCGGGCCAGCCGACCGGTCAGCGCGTGCATAAACCGCTGATGATCAGCAAGGTTTTCGATAAATCCTCACCCTTGCTGTTCAGCGCCCTGACCACCGGCGAAGAAGTGTCCTGCCGCCTGGAGTGGCTGCGCACCTCCTCGGCCGGAACCCAGGAGCACTACTTCACGATTGAGCTGGAAGGCGCCACCATCGTCGACATCCAGTCGCGCATGCCCAACTGCCAGGACCCAGACAACGCCCACTTCACCCACCTGGAGGATGTGCACTTCACCTATCGCAAGATCATCTGGACGCACGAAGTCGCCGGGACGTCCGGCTCGGATGACTGGCGCAGCCCAGTGACGGGTTAACGGTAACCACGATGCGAAGCGAGCCGCTGTTGATCTTGCTCTTGATCTGCTTGTGATCTTAGGCGCCCCGTTAAACCACGCTGGCCGAACGCAGGCTTGAATTCGTGGGTAACCCGGCAGGACGCCGGGTTAGCCGCCCCGCGCCATGGATGGCGCGTGGCGGCGGCCCACGGAGTCAAGCCTGCGTTCGGGCACACCGAGCCTAAGCGAGGTGCCGAGTGGTGGGGCAAGAGCGTTTTGCTTACTTTTGCGCTGTTCAAAAGTGAGCCGCCGTCAGGGCGGAACCCTAAGTGGCCGTTACCGCAGCAATGGATATGTACACAATCCAATTGTGTTGACTGCCAGGCCGCCTTCGCGAGCAAGCCCGCTCCCACAGTTGGATTGGGGGGTGTCAGGTGGATAGGTGTTGCTTGTCAGGCCGTCATCGCAGGCAAGCCAGCTCCCACAGGTTCAGCATAGCGACACAAAGGCCCGATCCCAACCGGACAAACCAGCTCAATCGCAGTATGGTTGCCCTCTCACCACTCCCCAGGAAACACCGGTAATGCTGTTTGTCGTCATGCTCGGGGGTAAGCACCCGCGGGCCAGGATCGAAGTACACGATGTGGTATTCGCAGTGGCCGACACCCTGCAAGCCACCTACCCGCAATTACGAGACGCCTGGTTTGGCAGCCCCAAAGGCCTACACATCGATTCATGGATGGCCGTCGATGGCGTCGACGGCTGGAAGGTGGAGCTCAGCCCCCTGGCCCCCCACGGCGATGCGCCGCGCTTGTACTTCATCAACCTCGGCGGCTACGAGGCCAACAGCTTCGGCGAAGCCCATCACTATCTACTGGTGGTCGCCCATCACAAACAGGAGGCCATGCGCAAAGGCAAGCAGCAGATGCTCAGCCACTGGTCCCAGGCCCACACCGACGCCGTGCTGGATATCGACGACTGCCTGCCCATCGACCTGGTGGACGGCCGCTATATACACCTGGTGCAAGCGGCGCACCGACCGATCGTGCAGCGCAACGACTATCTCGTGCTGCCTTGAACCGGCACGGCCTGAACAGTGGCGGCTGAACACCCAGTGGAACTTTGCCGAGAAATAACCGCCTGAATCCGGTACGCTCACCGTTTTTTACTCTAGGAGTTACTCACCATGGCCAAAGCCACCGCCCGTCACATCCTCGTTGCCACTGAAGACAAGTGCAACGAACTCAAAGCCCAAATCGAAGGCGGCGCTGATTTCGCAGAAGTCGCTAAAGCCAACTCCAGCTGCCCATCCAGCCGCCAAGGCGGTGACCTCGGTTCGTTCGGCCCAGGCCAGATGGTCAAGGAATTCGACACCGTGGTCTTCAGTGCCCCGGTCAACACCGTGCAAGGCCCGGTGAAGACTCAGTTCGGCTATCACCTGCTGGAAGTCACCAGCCGCCAGGATTGATTCAATCTGCGCTGATGCTATAAACAACGGCCCGCCCTTTGGTGGGCCGTTGTGCATCTGATGACTGGCGATGCCCAGGCCGTTAGCGTACAAATCCTTATTATTCTTTACCCGGCGTTCAAGGCTGATAATGCGATTGGCTTTTTCATCTCTGCTCTGTTCCACCCTGGCCTTGCTAATGGCCAGCACTGCGGTGATCGCGGCCCCGCAAACCTACCTGACGGTGTACGGCGAGCCCGCCAAGTACGCCGAAGGTTTCAGCCATTTCGACTACGCCAACCCCAACGCCCCCAAGGGCGGCAGCCTGCGGCGCTCAGCGCTGGAGGTGGGGCGGTTTGACCACGTGCTGCCCTATATCGACAAAGGCATCGGCGTGTCCCAGGTCGACGGCTGGGTGTACGCGCCCTTGGCGTTGCGCTCGTTGGATGAGCCTTACACTGTCTATGGCCTGGTGGCGCAAAAGATGGAACGCGCAGGCGACGGCCTGTCGCTGCGTTTTTACCTGAACCCCAAGGCGCGCTTTGCCGATGGCACGCCCATTACCGCGCAAGACGTGCGTTACAGCTTTGACGTGTTGATGACCCAAGGCAGCCTGCGCTATCGCACGTTGTTTGCCGACGTCAAACACGTCGAAGTCGAAGGCGAACGTCAGGTGCGCTTTGACTTTTCCAGCAACGAAAACCGCACCCTGCCTCTGGATATCGCCACCTTGCCAGTGTTCCCCGAGCACTGGTGGAAGACCCGCGACTTTGCCAACGGCGGCGGCTACGAAGCCCCGCTGGGCAGCGGCCCTTACAAGGTCAGCAAGATCGACTCCGGCAGCACCATCACCTTCACCCGCGACCCCGACTGGTGGGGCAAGGACTTGCCGGTCAGCCGTGGCCTGTACAACTTCGATCACCTGAGCCTGGAGTACTTCGGCGACACCGAAGTAGCGCGCCAGGTGCTGCGTGGCGGCGCCTACGATTTCAACCGTGAATTCTCTGCCACTGGTTACTCCATCGGCTACAACGGCCCGGCCCTGGACGATGGCCGCTTGCAGCGCGCGCATCTGGCCAAGGAGATGCCGCAGCCGGCCCAGGGTTATGTGTTCAATGTGCAAAAACCGATGTTCAAGGATCGCCGCGTGCGCCAGGCCCTGGCGATGCTGTGGGATTTTGAATGGGCCAACCGGCAGATGATGCGCAACCTGTACATTCGCCAGCAGAGCTATTTCTCCAATAGCCCGCTGGCCGCCAGCCAGTTACCCACTCCGGAAGAACTGGCGATCCTCGAACCCCTGCGCGGGCAGATTCCCGACGAGGTGTTTACCCAGGTGTTCAAGGCCCCGGTCACCGATGGCAGTGGCATGATCCGCGATAAACAGCTGCAAGCCTTGGCCCTGCTGGAAGACGCTGGCTGGAAACCCGTGGGCGACAAACTCGTGAATGCCCAGGGCGAACCGCTGGAATTCACCTTCCTGAATGTGCAGAACGGCGTTGAGCGCCTGTTGCTACCCTACAAACGCAACCTGGCGCAGATCGGCATCACCCTGAATATCCGCCGCATAGACTCTTCGCAATACGTCAACCGGCTGATGGCCCGCGACTACGACATGATCGTCACAGGCTTCCCTGTGACCACCTCGCCCGGCATGGAGCTGTACAACTATTTCGGTTCTGCCGCCGCGTTCGATTCGGGCGCCAACAACTACATCGTGCTCAAGGACCCGGCCGTCGATACGCTGATCCATGGCCTGGTCAAGGCCGACACCCAGGCGAAGATGCTCACCTATGCCCACGCCCTGGACCGTGTACTGCAATGGAATTACCTGTGGATCCCCAACTATTACCCACCGGGCACCTCCGCCGCGTGGTGGAACCGTTTCGGGCGCCCGGCCATCGAGGCGAAGAACGACGAAGCCCTGGAAACCTGGTGGGAAGTCAGCCCCACCCCGCTGACGAACGAACAAATGCAGGCTGAATTGAAAAAACGCGGAGAGGCCCACTGATGTTTGCCTATATCGTACGGCGCCTGCTGCTGATCATCCCGACGCTGGTGATCATCCTGTTGGTGAACTTCGTGATCGTGCAGGCCGCGCCCGGCGGGCCGGTGGAACAAGCCATCGCGCACTTGCAAGGCATTGGCGGCGGCGGTGTAGCCGGTGCATCCGGCGAAGGCATCAGCGGCTCGCGGGCCAGCCGCGGCCTGGACCCGAAGCTGATCAAGGACATCGAAAAACAATACGGCTTCGACAAATCCGCGCCGGAACGCCTGTGGTTGATGCTCAAGAACTACGCCCAACTGGACTTCGGCAACAGCTTCTTTCGCGGCGCGACGGTGACTGACCTGATCCTGGAAAAGATGCCCGTCACCATTTCCCTCGGCCTGTGGGCCACGCTGATCACCTACCTGGTGTCGATCCCGCTGGGCATACGCAAGGCCGTGCGCCATGGCAGCAGCTTTGATATGTGGAGCAGCACGGCCATCGTCATCGGTTATGCGATGCCGGCGTTCCTGTTTGCGATGTTCCTGATCGTGGTGTTCGCCGGCGGCACCTCGCTGAACTGGTTCCCGGTACGCGGGCTGGTCTCGGAAAACTTCGCCGAACTGAGCACCGTGGGCAAGGTGGCCGACTATTTCTGGCACCTGGTGCTACCGGTCACGGCGCTGGTGATCGGCGGGTTCGCCACCTTGACCATCCTCACCAAGAACTCGTTCCTCAATGAAATTACCCGCCAGTACGTGGTCACCGCCCGCGCCAAGGGTTTGAGCGAACGCCGGGTGCTGTACGGTCACGTATTCCGCAATGCCATGCTGCTGGTGATCTCGGGGATTCCCCAGGCGTTTATCAGTGTGTTCTTTGCCGGTTCGCTGCTGATTGAGGTGATCTTCTCCCTCGATGGCCTGGGCCGCATGAGCTACGAGGCGGCCGTGTCCCGGGACTACCCGGTGGTGTTTGGCTCGCTGTTTATCTTCACCCTGTTCGGCCTTTTGATAAAACTCATCGGTGACCTCTGCTACACCCTGGTGGACCCGCGTATCGACTTCGCCGCGAGGAACGCCTGATGCTCAACCTGTCTCCCGTGGCGCGTCGGCGTTTCGAGCGTTTCAAGAAAAACCGCCGTGGCTGGTGGTCGCTGTGGCTGTTTATCGGCCTGTTCATCCTGACCTTGGGCGGCGAGTTGATCGCCAATGACAAGCCCTTGGTGCTCAGTTTCAAGAACGAGCTGTATTTCCCGGTGTTCAAGCGCTACACCGAGCAGCAGTTCGGCGGGCAATTGCCGTTCCAGGCGGACTACCGCAGTGACTATGTGCAAAAGCTGATCAAGCAGGAGGGAGGCTGGATGCTGTTCCCGCCGATTCCGTTCAGCGATGACACCCCCAACTACGAACTTACCCGCCCTGCTCCGAGCCCGCCGTCGGCGGTGAACCGGCTGGGCACCGACGACCAGTCCCGCGATGTATTGGCGCGGGTGATCTTTGGTGCACGGGTGTCGATCCTGTTTGCCCTGGCACTGACCGCCATCAGCGCCGTCATCGGGATTGCCGCCGGGGCGTTGCAGGGCTACTACGGCGGCTGGGTGGACTTGCTTGGGCAACGCATCCTGGAGGTGTGGTCTGGCCTGCCGGTGCTGTACCTGCTGATTATCCTGTCGGGGTTTGTGGAGCCGAACTTCTGGTGGTTGCTGGGGATCATGGCGCTGTTTTCCTGGCTGGCCCTGGTGGACGTGGTGCGCGCCGAGTTCCTGCGCGGGCGCAACCTGGAATACGTCAAGGCCGCGCGCGCCCTGGGCCTGGGCGACGGCAAGATCATTCGTCGGCACATCCTGCCCAACGCCATGACCGCGACCCTCAGCTATTTGCCGTTTATCTTGACCGGGGCGATTTCCACCTTGAGCGCCCTGGATTTCCTTGGCTTTGGCATGCCCGCCGGCAGCGCGTCCCTGGGCGAGCTGATCGGCCAGGGCAAGCAGAACCTGCAAGCGCCGTGGCTGGGGCTGACGGCGTTTTTCACCCTGGCGCTGATTCTGTCGTTGCTGGTGTTTATCGGCGAGGCACTGCGTGATGCCTTCGACCCCCGCTCATGAGTGACTGCGTATGAACCTGATCGAAATCCGCGACCTGTGCGTCGCTTTCAACGGCCAGACCGTCGTGCGCAACCTGAGCCTGGACGTGCGCCCCGGCGAGTGCCTGGCGCTGGTGGGCGAGTCGGGCTCGGGCAAGTCGGTGACGGCCCATTCGATCCTGCAACTGCTGCCGCAAGCCGGCACCGAAACCCTGGGTTCGATCAAGTATCGCGGCCAGGAACTGATCGGCGCCTCACCAAGCACCCTGCAAAAATTGCGCGGTAACCGCATTGCCATGATCTTCCAGGAGCCGATGACCTCCCTGAACCCGCTGCACAGCATCGAAAAGCAGATCGGCGAAACCCTGCTGCTGCACAAGGGCCTTGGCGGCAAGGCGGCGCAGGCGCGCATCCTCGAACTGCTGGAACTGGTGGGCATCCAGAAACCCCAGGAACGGCTCAAGGCCTACCCCCATCAATTGTCCGGCGGCCAGCGCCAGCGGGTGATGATCGCCATGGCCCTGGCCTGCGAGCCCGAACTGCTGATTGCCGATGAGCCCACCACGGCGCTCGACGTGACGGTGCAGCGCAAGATCCTGCTGCTGCTCAAGTCCTTGCAACAGCGGTTGGGCATGTCACTGCTGCTGATCAGCCACGATCTGAACCTGGTGCGCAGTATCGCCCAGCGGGTCTGTGTGATGCGCGCCGGGGAAATCGTCGAGCAGGCCGACTGCCAGGCCTTGTTCACCAGCCCGCAGCATCCTTACAGCCGCCTGCTGTTGGACGCCGAACCTTCGGGCGATGTGCTGTGCAGCGAGCCGCGTGAGACGGTACTGGAAGTGGACGACCTGAGCGTGCAATTCCCCCTCGGCGGCGGGCTGTTCCGGGCCAAGACCTACCTGCGTGCGGTGGACGGCATCAGCCTCAGCGTGCAGCGCGGCAAGACGTTGGGGATTGTCGGTGAGTCCGGTTCCGGCAAGTCCACCCTGGGCCAGGCGATCCTGCGCTTGCTCGACTCCAGCGGCAGCATCCGCTTTCAGGGTGAGGCCCTGGACCCGCTCAACCATCAGCAGATGCGCCCATGGCGCAAGCAGATGCAGGTGGTGTTCCAGGACCCCTATGGCAGCCTCAGCCCGCGCATGTCGGTGCAGCAGATCATCAGCGAAGGCCTGGAAGTGCACGCACCGTGCAGCCTGGCCGACCGCGAAGCGCAAGTGATCCAGGTGCTCAAGGACGTGGGGCTGGACCCCGCCAGCCGGCATCGTTACCCCCATGAGTTTTCCGGTGGCCAGCGCCAACGCATTGCCATTGCCCGCGCCCTGGTGCTCAAGCCCGCGCTGATGCTGCTCGACGAACCCACCTCGGCCCTGGACCGTACGGTGCAGAAACAAGTGGTGGCGCTGCTGCGCGAACTGCAGGACAAATATGGCCTGACCTACCTGTTTATCAGCCATGACCTGGCGGTGGTGCGGGCCATGGCCCATGACATGATCGTGGTCAAGGATGGCAAGGTAGTGGAGCGTGGCGCCAGCCATGATGTGTTCGAATCGCCCCAACACCCGTACACCAAAGAACTGCTGGCAGCAGCGCACATCCCCCTGTAGGAGCGAGCTTGCTCGCGAAAAACTTAAATACCCCCCGTTTTTTCAGATACACCGCATTATCGTTGACGACCTTCGCGAGCAAGCTCGCTCCTACAGGATTTTGTTTCCATGAGTACCAGCCTCAAGGACTACCAACAGGTTCGCGGCCTGGCCATCCAGTCGCTGTTCGAGATCATCGAGCAGTCCAGCGAAGGCACGGTCATCGTCGACCGCGATGCGAATATCGTGTGGATGAACGAGCGTTACGCCAAGCGTTTTGGCCTCAAGAGCGCCGACCAAGCCATCGGCCAGCCGTGCGAGCAGGTGATTTCCAACAGCCTGCTGCGCCAGGTGGTGCGCAATGACCGGCCGATCCTGCTGGACATCCAGGACACTCCCAAGGGCCCGCTGGTGGTGATGCGCCTGCCGATCCACGACGAGGCCGGGGCGGTGATCGGCGCGATTGGCTTTGCGCTGTTCGATGAACTGCGCAACCTGTCGCCGCTGATCGAGCGCTACCTGAGCATGCAGCAGGAGCTGGCCTCCACGCGCTCA
This sequence comes from Pseudomonas salmasensis, assembly GCF_014268375.2. Lineage (NCBI taxonomy): Bacteria > Pseudomonadati > Pseudomonadota > Gammaproteobacteria > Pseudomonadales > Pseudomonadaceae > Pseudomonas > Pseudomonas salmasensis. The sequence continues at coordinate 99,537 of NZ_CP077083.1, read as the reverse complement.
CTGCTGCGATCGCGGCAGAGCAAATACAACTTCGCGCACTTTATCGGCACCAGCGCGGCGAGCCTGGAGGTCAAGCGCCGGGCGCGGCGCAGTGCGAGCGCCGAGTCGCCGGTATTGCTGCTCGGGGAAACCGGCACCGGCAAAGAGCTGCTCGCCCAGGCCATCCACGGCGCATCGCCACGGGCGCACAAAGCCTTTGTGAGCATCAACAGCGCGGCGATTCCCCATGACCTGCTTGAAGCCGAATTCTTCGGCACCGCACCCGGCGCCTTTACCGGTGCCGACCGCAAGGGACGCCCTGGCAAGTTCCAGATCGCCCAGGGCGGCACGTTGTTTCTCGACGAAATCGGCGACATGCCGCTGCCACTGCAAAGCAAATTGCTGCGGGTGTTGCAGGAAAAGGAATTCGAACCGGTGGGTTCCAACGAGATGCTGCACAGCGATGTGCGGGTGATTGCCGCGACGTCCATGGACCTGGAAGCAGCGATCAAGCGTGGCGAGTTTCGTGCGGATTTGTATTACCGACTGAACGTGCTGCCGATCCAGGTGCCGCCGTTGCGTGAACGCCTGGAGGATATTCCGGCGTTGAGCGAGGCGATCCTTGAGGAGTTGCGCAGCCAGCACGAACTGGACCGCGATGCGCTGGCGCTGTTGGCCCAACATGCCTGGCCGGGCAATATCCGCGAGCTGCGCAATGTCCTGGAGCGGGCAGCGCTGTTGAGTGATGACCTGATGCTCAATGCCAGCGACCTTCGCGCAGCGATTGGCACGTTCAGCCCGGTACAGCGGGGCGCGGTGGCGGCGGTCGAAGGTGAAACCTTTGCGGCGGCGCGGGAGCGGTTTGATCGGCAGGTGATTGCGGAGGCGCTCAAGGCCTGTGAAGGCAATGTGGTAGAGGCGGCCAAGCGGTTGGGGCTTGGGCGGTCGACGTTGTATAAAAAAATGTTGGCGCTTGGACTAACCCAGTCTCAATAAAGAGACACAATTCCCAATATCAAGACATGCGTGTGTGGGAGCTGGTTTGCCTGCGATAGCGGTATAACAGTGCCCTATAAGCCCGCTGAACCACCGCTATCGCAGGCAAGCCAGCTCCCACAAAGGATCTCCACTCGTCTCTCGATTGAGACTGTCTTCTGGAAAGATATCCAAAAAATCAAATAACTTCATATATATCAACACGTTACAAATATGGCACACATCTCGCTATAGCTCCCTCCCAAAGCGTCACCCACAACAATAACAATCCGATGGAGACACACCATGAGTGTGATCATTGCCCTGGCCGCGCTCGCGCTGCTGATGCTGGCCGCCTACCGTGGCTATAGCGTTATCCTGTTCGCCCCCATCGCCGCCCTTGGCGCGGTGCTGCTCACCGACCCGTCCGCCGTCGCCCCTGCCTTTACCGGGGTGTTCATGGAAAAGATGGTCGGCTTTATCAAGCTGTATTTCCCGGTGTTCCTGCTCGGTGCGGTGTTCGGCAAGCTCATTGAGCTGTCGGGGTTTTCGCGCTCGATCGTCGCCGCCGCGATCCGCTTGCTCGGCACGCGCCAGGCGATGCTGGTGATTGTGCTGGTCTGCGCCCTGCTCACCTACGGTGGCGTGTCGCTGTTCGTGGTGGTGTTTGCGGTGTACCCGTTCGCCGCCGAGATGTTCCGCCAGAGCAATATTCCCAAGCGCCTGATCCCGGCAACCATCGCCCTCGGCGCGTTTTCGTTCACCATGGACGCCCTGCCCGGCACGCCGCAGATCCAGAACATCATCCCCAGTACCTTCTTCAACACCACCGCCTGGGCGGCGCCGTGGCTGGGGCTGATCGGCACGATCTTCGTGTTCTGCGCCGGCATGCTCTACCTGGCGCGCCAGCGCAACAAGGCCCAGCGGGCCGGTGAAGGCTATGGCACCGAGTTGCGCAATGAGCCGGAAACCGCCGACAACCTGAGCTTGCCCAACCCATGGCTCGCGTTGTCGCCGCTGATCCTGGTGGGGGTGATGAACCTGCTGTTTACCCACTGGATCCCGCAGTGGTACGGCAAGACCCACAGCCTCAGCCTGCCGGGCATGAGCGCGCCGGTGACCACCGAAATCGCCAAGCTCACCGCGATCTGGGCGGTGCAGGCGGCGTTGCTGGTGGGGATTATCGTGGTGTTGGTGTTCGGCTTTTCGGCGATCAAGAGCAAGCTGGCCGAAGGCAGTAAAAGCGCGGTAAGCGGTGCATTGCTGGCGGCGATGAACACCGCGTCGGAATATGGGTTTGGCGCCGTGATCGCCTCGCTGCCGGGTTTTCTGGTACTGGCGGACTGGCTCAAGGGCATCCCCAACCCGCTGGTCAACGAAGCGATTACCGTGACCTTGCTGGCCGGTATCACCGGCTCTGCTTCCGGCGGTATGAGCATCGCCCTCGCCGCGATGTCCGAGAGCTTTATTGCAGCCGCCCACGCGGCCAATATCCCTCTTGAAGTGCTGCACCGAGTCGCGGCCATGGCCAGCGGCGGTATGGACACCCTGCCCCACAACGGCGCGGTGATCACCCTGCTGGCGGTCACCGGGCTGACCCACCGCGAAGCCTACAAGGACATTTTTGGCATCACGATCATCAAGACCCTTGCGGTGTTCGTGGTGATCGGTACTTTCTACGCCACCGGCATTGTGTGAGGTTTTCATGACGACTTTGAATGGCAAGACCGCCTTGGTCACCGGTTCCACCAGCGGCATCGGCTTAGGGATAGCCCTGAGCCTCGCCAAGGCCGGCGCCAACCTGATTCTCAACGGCTTTGGCGACGCCAGTGCGGTGATCGCCCAGGTGCAGGCGTTTGGCGGCAAGGTCGGGCACCACCCGGCCGACGTCAGCGACCCCGCGCAGATCGCCGACATGCTCGCCTACGCCGAGCGCGAGTTCGGTGGCGTGGACATCCTGGTCAACAATGCCGGGATCCAGCATGTGGCAGCCGTGGAAGATTTCCCTGTGGAACGTTGGGATTCGATCATCGCCATCAACCTGTCCTCGGTGTTCCACAGCACCCGCCTGAGCTTGCCGGGCATGAAGGCCAAAGGCTGGGGGCGCATTGTCAATATCGCCTCGGTGCACGGGCAAGTCGGCTCAGTGGGCAAGGCAGCGTATGTGGCGGCCAAGCATGGGGTGATTGGCCTCACCAAGGTGGTGGGCCTGGAAACCGCCACCAGCAATGTGACCTGCAACGCCATCTGCCCGGGCTGGGTGCTGACGCCACTGGTGCAGAAGCAGATTGATGATCGTGTGGCCAGCGGGGTCGACCCACAGCAAGCGCAGCAGGATCTGCTGGCGGAGAAACAGCCGTCGCTGGAGTTTGTGACGCCGTCGCAGTTGGGCGAGCTGGTGTTGTTTCTGTGCAGCGAAGCCGGAGCCCAGGTGCGCGGCGCGGCGTGGAACATCGATGGTGGCTGGCTGGCCCAGTAATTCACACACAGCCCCCACAATTTTAACAAGAGGCAGCTTATGTCCGAGATCCTCTGGCAACCCTCCCCGGAACGCATCGCCAACACGCGCATGGACCAGTTCCGCCGCTTCATCAACCAACGCCACGGCGTGCAACTCAACGACTACCCCGCCCTGCACCAATGGAGCATCGACCAGCGCCCGGACTTCTGGCAGGCGATTGTCGCGTTCTTCGACGTGCAGTTTCGCAGCCCGCCCAGCGTCACACTGATCGAAGACGTCGAGATGCCCAGCGCCCATTGGTTTCCCGGCGCCGCCCTGAACTTTGCCGAACACCTGTTGCGCCGCCGCGATGATCACCCTGCGGTGGTGGCTGTCAGCGAAGACGGCCAACGCGAACAATTGAGCTATGCCCAACTGGCGGAACACGTGGCCGGCCTGCAAAAAAGCCTGCGGGCGGCCGGGGTCGGCAGGGGTGACCGGGTGGCCGCGTGTATGCCCAACACCTGGCAAACCCTGGTCGGCATGCTCGCCACCACCAGCCTCGGTGCGATCTGGTCGTGCTCCTCGCCAGACTTCGGCACCCAAGGCGTCATCGACCGCTTCGGCCAGATCGAGCCCAAGGTATTGATCACCTGCGCAGGCTACCGCTATGCCGGCAGGCGCATCGACCAGAGCGCCAAGCTCAATGAAATCCTTGAGCGCCTGCCCTCCCTGCAACAGCTGATCATCGTGCCGTACGCCAAGCCCGAGGCGCAGGCTGGGGACTACACCACCCACGCCCACGTCGCGCTGTGGGACGACTTCTACCAAGCCTGTGGCGATCCCGAATTTGTCGCGGTGCCGTTCGATCACCCGCTGTATATCCTCTATTCCAGCGGCACCACCGGCATCCCCAAGTGCATCATCCACGGCACGGGCGGCGTATTGCTGACGCACCTCAAGGAGCACGGCCTGCATGCCGACCTTAACCGCGAGGACTGCCTGTTCTACTACACCACCTGCGGCTGGATGATGTGGAACTGGCTGGTGTCGGTACTGGCGATCGGCGCCACTGCGGTGCTGTACGACGGATCACCGTTCCACCCCGGCCACGAACGCTTGATCGACCTGATCGATGCGGAAAAAATCAGCGTGTTCGGCACCAGCCCCAAATTCCTCGCCACCCTGGAAAAATCCGGGTTGCAGCCGCGCTTGAGCCACGACCTGGGCAGCCTCAAGGGCCTGATTTCCACCGGCTCGCCGCTGTCGCCCCAGAGTTACGACTACGTGTACCGCGAGATCAAAGCCGAGCTGTGCCTGTCCTCGATGTCCGGTGGCACCGACATTGTCTCCTGCTTTGTGATCGGCAACCCGGTGCTGCCCGTGCGGCGCGGTGAAATGCAGTGCAAGAGCCTGGCCATGGCCATCGAAGTGTGGGACGACCAGGGCCGGCCCCTGGTCGGGGAGAAAGGCGAACTGGTGTGCACCCGGCATTTCCCGGCTATGCCCATCGGGCTGTGGAACGACCCGCAGCAGCAAAAACTGCGCGCTTCGTATTTCAGCCAGTTTCCCGGCGTGTGGGCCCAGGGCGACTATGCCGAGCAACGCGCCAACGGCAGCCTGTTGATCCACGGGCGTTCAGACGCGGTGCTCAACCCCGGCGGCGTGCGTATTGGCACCGCCGAGATTTACCGCCAGGTGGAAAAAGTCCCGCAGGTGCTGGAAAGCCTCGCCATCGGTCAACGCTGGCAGGACGACGTGCGCGTGGTGCTGTTTGTGCGGCTCAATGACGGAATCGAACTGGACGAGGCGCTGCAACAGCAGATCCGCCAGGTGATTCGCGCCAACACCACACCGCGCCACGTGCCGGCGAAGATCCTCGCTGTCACGGATATCCCCCGCACCATCAGCGGCAAAATCGTCGAATTGGCAGTGCGCAACGTGGTGCATGGCGAGCCGGTGAAGAACACCGATGCCCTGGCCAACCCCCAGGCGCTGGAGCAATTTCGCGACAGAGCGGAGCTGGCCTGTTAGATGAAAGGTTTCAGCGCTGATGCAGCGTTTTGAAGAAAAACCCTCAAGGCATGCTATTTTTTGGGGATAGTCACCCGTTGCCTTTCCTTGGGACAATGGGTGTTGTCATTTTTTCAAAGCGTCATGCTCAGGGCTTTTTATGAATGGAACATCCACCGGTAGCGAAGCCGCTGCGTTGATCAAGCGGCTGGACTGGGCGCAAAGCCCCCTCGGTGAGGCCAGTGAGTGGCCGCAAAGCCTGCGCACTGCCGTCGATATCGTCGTGCATTCACCCATGCCGATGGTGCTGCTGTGGGGCCCGCAGCTAACGCAACTCTATAACGATGGCTTTGCCCACCTGATTGGCAGCAAGCACCCCGGCGCCCTGGGCCAGCCGGCGCACCACACTTGGCCGGAGCTTGAAAGCTTCGCCGCGCCGGTCTACGACGCCGTGCTCGGCGGCCAGGTGCGCACCTTCAGCGAGCAACGCTTTGTGCTGCACCGCCAGGGCCGCGACACCGAAATCTGGCTGGACCTGACCTACAGCCCGGTGCGCGATGAAAGCTGCCAGGTGGCCGGCATCCTGGTCACGGCCATTGAAACCAATGAGCGGCGCAGTAAAACCCTCGAACTGCAACAGCGTTCCGAAGAAAGCCTCAAGGCCCAGCACAACACCGAGCAACGCCTGCAACTCGCATTGGCGGCCACCGACGCGGTGGGCACCTGGGACTGGGATATCGGTGAAGATCGTTTCATTGCCGACGCCCATTTCGCCTACCTGCATGGCGTCGACCCCAACGATTCAAGCCTGCTGCCCATCAGTGCCTACCTGCACGGCGTGCACCCCGAAGACCGGGGCACGGTGACGCGCAGCATCAAGCATTGCATCACCTACGGCACCGAATACGCCGAGGAATACCGCCTGCAGCAAGCCGACGGCCAGGTGCGCTGGGTGTTCGCCCGTGGCCGCTGCTACAAGGATCAGCACGGCCGGCCGGCGCGGTTCCTCGGCGCCGCACTGGACCTCACCGAGCGCAAAAACACCGAGCAGGCCTTGCGCCAGAGCCAGACCGAGCTGCAACTGATCATCAACGCCATGCCGGTGTTGATCGGCTACGTTGACCATGACCAGCGCTTTCGCCTCAACAACAGCGCCTACCTGGAGTGGTACGGCAAGACGCCCCAGGAACTGTACGGCAAGACCATCCGCGAAGTGCTCGGCGACGAGGTGTATGCCGGGCGCGCAGACAAGATCGCCGCCGCGCTCAAGGGCAAGGCGTGCAGCTTCATGACGGTGACGCCTCATCGCGATGGCCGCCCGCGCCATGCGTTGATGAAGTACCTGCCGCGTTTTAGCAATGATGGCTCGGTGAATGGTTTCTACATCTTTGTGATCGACGAGACCGAACGCAAGCTCACCGAAGAGGCCCTGCGCCACCTCAACGAGAACCTTGAAGAACGCGTGGCCCAGCGCACCCAGGCGCTGGCCGAGGCCAACCAGCGCCTGCAGAACGAGATGTTCGAGCGCGAACGTGCAGAAGATGCCCTGCGCCATGCGCAGAAGATGGAAGCGGTCGGCCAGCTCACCGGCGGTATCGCCCATGACTTCAACAACATGCTCACCGGCATCATTGGCAGCCTGGACCTGATGCAGCGTTACATTGCCGCCGGGCGCAGCGACGATATCGGCCGCTTTGCCGATGCCGCCGTGTCTTCCGCGCACCGTGCGGCCGCCCTTACCCACCGGCTGCTGGCGTTCTCGCGGCGCCAGTCGCTGGACCGTCGCCCCACCGACCCCAACCAACTGGTGGCGTCCCTGGAAGACCTGTTCCGGCGCACCAAGGGCGCGCATATCGAACTCAAGGTACAACTGGGCAAGGACATCTGGCCGGTGAACACTGACGCCAGCCAATTGGAAAACGCCCTGCTCAACCTGGTGATCAACGCCCGCGACGCCATGCCCGACGGCGGTGAGTTGCTGATCGAAACCGCCAACAGCTACCTGGACGGCACCGACATCACCACCCTGGAACCGGTCAAGGCCGGCGACTATGTGATGCTCGGCGTGAGCGATAACGGCAGCGGCATGGCGCCGAAAATCCTCGCCAAGGCGTTCGACCCGTTCTTCACCACCAAGCCCATCGGCCAAGGCACGGGCCTTGGCTTGTCGATGATCTACGGCTTTGCCCAGCAATCCGGCGGCCATGTGACCATCCAGAGCGAACCAGGCCAGGGCACCTGCGTGCGCCTGTACCTGCCGCGCTTGTATGGCACGGCGCTGGAAAGCAGCCTGCCCACCAGCTTGACCGAAGCCCCCGTGGCCCTGGCCGGTGAAGCGGTGGTGGTGGTCGAGGACGACCCGGCGGTGCGTATGCTGGTGGTCAATGTACTCGACGAATTGGGCTACACCGCGCACCAGGCGGCGGATGCGCGTGCGGCGCTGCCGTTGCTGGAGTCGGATTTGCGTGTGGACTTGCTGGTGACCGACGTTGGCCTGCCCGGCATGAACGGCCGGCAACTGGCAGAAATCGCCCGCCAGCATCGTCCAGGCCTGCGTGTGCTGTTCATGACCGGTTATGCCGAGAAAGCCGCCGAGCGCCAGGGGTTCCTGGAGGACGGTATGGACATGGTCGCCAAGCCTTTCTCCATTGACCTGTTGGCCAACAAAATCCGTAGCATGATCGGCGTCGAGGCCTGAGTTCAGGCATAATCGCGCGCCGTCGCACAGCTGGTAGAGCCCCATGAAAGCCCAAGCCCGTCATATCCTGGTGAAAACCAGCGAAGAAGCCGAACAACTCAAGCAGCGCATTGCCAAGGGCGAAGCCTTTGATGTGCTGGCCAAGAAGTACTCCACCTGCCCGTCGGGCAAACGCGGTGGTGACCTGGGCGAAGTGCGGCCCGGGCAGATGGTGGGGGCCATTGATGCGGTGATCTTCAAGAAACCGGTGAAGGTGGTGCACGGGCCGATCAAGAGCAAGTTTGGGTATCACTTGGTGCAGGTGTTTTACCGGGATTGAGTGGATGGCTTCAGTCCGCTATCGCAGGCAAGCCAGCTCCCACATTTAGCAGTGCACACCCACACAAATGTGGGAGCCGGGCTTGCCCGCGATCCGCCGCAGGCGGCCATTCATCTCGGTATTAAAGCCCCCGGCACCTGAATCACCCGGCTCGCCAACCGATGCCCCGCCAATGCAGCCTCTTGCGGCGAGCCACCCTTGAGCCGGCAGGCCAAATACGCCGCACTAAACGAATCTCCCGCCGCCGTGGTGTCCACCACTTTCTCCACCTTCAACGCCGGCACCGCAAAGCGCTCCCCCGCGCAACGAACCAGGCAGGCGTCCGCTCCCCGCTTGAGCACCACTTCTGCAATCGACGGGTACGCCGCAAACACCTGCTCGCTATTCTCATAGCCAAACAACGCGAGTTCGTCATCCTCGGTGAGCAAGGCAATGTCCACCTCGGCCAACACCCTGCGATACGCCTCACGGGCCGTTTGCACATCGGCCCACAGCCGTGGCCGGTAGTTGTTATCGAACACCACCTTGGCGCCACGCCGGCGGGCTTCGATCAGCGCCTGCAGTAAGCGCTCACGTCCGATATCTCCCAGCACCGCCAGGGTAATGCCGCTGAGATACACCACGTCATAGCCCGGCAAGGCCGCAAGGACCGGCTCGGCGGCCGGTGTGGTAAAGCAGTCGCGCACGGCCGCTTCGTTGCGCCAGTAGAGGAATTTACGTTCGCCCTGGGCGTCAGTCTGGATGCAATACAAGCCCGGCAAGCGCCCTGGCAGGCGCTGGACCATCCCCAGGCCAAGGCCTTCGTCGTGCCAATGCTCACACATGGCATCGCTGAAACTGTCATCGCCCAGGGCAGTCACGTAGTCAACGCTGCCGACCTCGCCCAGCTCGCGGCGCAGGTACACCGCCGCGTTCAGGGTGTCGCCGCCGAAGCTCTGGTGCAGGCTGCCGTCGGCGCGGTGTTGCAGTTCGATCATGCATTCGCCGATGAGGGCGATGTGGGGGTGGGTGTTCATGGCAGAGTTCTCAGGTGTGCTGGAGGGCCCCATCGCGGGCAAGCCCGGCTCCACACTTGACCCTATTCCAACTGGAGGAATGCAGTCGAATGTGGGAGCTGGCTTGCCTGCGATAGCCGCGACGCGGTCTAGAAGCAGGTACGCAGAGACTCAACCACCTGCAACTGCTCATCCACCAGGCACCCCACCTGCCATTTATCAAACGTCAGGCAAGGGTGGGACGTACCAAATGAAAGGATATCGCCAATGCGCAATTCAACCCCCGGCGCCACCGTCATGAACGCATGTTGGTCCATTACCGCCGTGACCTTGCACCCGCTCACATCATCACCTTGCGCAGGCACGATCCCGGCCCTGTAGCGCTTGAGCGGAACCGGCAAACCGGCGTCGTAGGCCACGTCGCGCTTGCCCAGGGCGATCACCGCAAAACCAGGCTCCGGCAGCGACTGCACGTGTGCCCAGACTTCCATTGCCGGGCGCAGGCCCTCGTTGAGGTCGCTGCGGCGTTCGAGTACGCAGCACTGCGCTTCTTTGTAGATGCCATGGTCGTGGGCCACGTAACTACCAGGGCGTAACACGCTGAGGAAGCGGCCGGCGGCGTTCTGCGTTTCGAACGACTCGGCGATCAGGTCGTACCAGGCCGAACCCGATGCGGTGATGATCGGCTTGGGCAGGTCGAACAGGCCGCTGTCTTGCAGCTCGACCGCCAGGCTCACCAGGCTGGCGGCAAAGTCGCGAATGCCACTGACGGCATGCTCGCCGTGGATCACGCCTTCGTAACCTTCGATACCAGTGAGGGCCAATGCCGGCTGAGCCTGGATCGCCTTGGCCAGCTCACGCACCTCTTGCTCGCTGCGACAACCGCAGCGGCCACCGACCACGCCGTACTCGATCATCACGTTGAGGCGCTGGCCACGGGCGGCGAAGAACAGGCCCAGGTCGGCGACGTTGTCCGGGTGATCGACCATGCAATGGAAGTCAAAATCCTTATCGGCCAGCAGGTCGGCGATCAAGGCCATGTTCGCCGCGCCCACCAGTTGGTTGGCCATCAGCACACGACGCACGCCGCTGGCGTAGGCGGCGCGGGTCTGCACGGCGGTGGCCAAGGTGATGCCCCAGGCACCGGCCTCGATCTGGCGTTGGAACAACGCGGGCATCATGCTGGTCTTGCCGTGGGGCGCCAGCTCGGCGCCGCTGCTGCGGACAAAGTCCTGCATCCAGCGGATGTTATGTTCCAGGGCATCACGGTGCAGCACCAGGGCCGGCAGGCTGACATCCCGAACCATATGGGCACCGACGGCGGCGGCACCTTTTTCAACGGCATTGAGGGCAGACATGGAAAACTCCTATTCGTTGATGCGTCGGGCCAGGCTGTTGGCGCTGTCGATCAGTACCCGGCGATAGTCGTGGTAGTTTTTGCTGGCATCGGCCCGGGGGGCGACGATGCACAGGGTCGCGATGCTGATGCCCTGGGCATCACGCACCGGGGCGGCAAAACAATGGGTGAAGGTGTCGGCCACACTGTCGAAGGAGAAGAACCCCTCCAGGCTGGCCTGGCGGATCTGCGCCAGGAAAGTGTCCAGCGGCAGGCGCAGGCCGTCCGGCAGGATGAAATCGTCGGGGTCGATCAGGTCGACGATCTGCTGGTCGCTCAAATGCCCCAGCAACAAGCGCCCCGAGGCGGTCCACGGAATGGGCGCGTTTTCGCCGATATCCGAAGAAATACGGAAATGCCGCTGGCCCTCGCGCATCAGCGCCACCGTGTATTTGCGCCCGTTGAGCAGGCACATCTGCGCGGTTTCGTGGGTCTGGCTGACGATCTCCTGCAAGGCGTGGTCGGCCTCACGGGTCAGATCGAAGTGGCGCAGGTGTGCCTGGCCGAGGAAATACAGCTGCCGGCCCAGGTACACGTGGCCGTCCTTGCCCACAGTCTCCAGGATGCGCCGCTCCAGCAACGACGCCACCAGTTCGTAGACCGTGGATTTGGGGCTGCCGATGCCACTGGCGATATCATTCGGGCGCAGGGGCTGGCCGATTTCCTTGAGAAAATCGAGGATATCGAACGCACGGTCCAGGCCTTTGGCGCGGCGTTTGATGGTGTCTTCGGTCATGGTGGACTCGGTCCCCAGTGGTATGAATTCTTCTGTAGGAGCGAGCTTGCTCGCGAAAAACTCCAGGGCAACGCGTTCACAAACAATACCCGCGTTATCGTTGACGATCTTCGCGAGCAAGCTCGCTCCTACAGGGTTTAAATATTCAGCCCTTTTTCTTGTAGGCCACGCAATCGATCTCGACCTTGCAATCGACCATCATGTTGGCCTGCACACAGGCGCGCGCCGGGGCGTGTTCCGGGGTGAAGTATTCGCCGAACACCTTGTTGAAACTCCAGAAGTCCCGTGGGTCTTCCAACCATACGCCCACCCGCACCACATCCTTGAGCTCGTAGCCGGCTTCTTCGAGGATCGCCACCACGTTGCGCATCGTCTGGCGAGTTTGCTCGATGATGCCGCCACTGATGATTTCGCCGTCCACCGCCGGCACCTGGCCCGACACGTACAGCCAGCCATCGGCTTCCACGGCGCGGGCGAATGGACGTGGCTGGCCGCCACCTGCGGTGCTGCCGGTGCCGTAACGAGTAATGCTCATAAAAGTTGCTCCTTGTTAAAAACGAATGTTCTTGAGAAATTCCGCCAGTCGCGGCGACTGCGGCCGTTCGAAGATGTCCTTCGCACTGCCCTGCTCTTCAATGCGGCCCTGGTTCATAAACACGATCTGGTCTGAAACCTCATAGGCAAAGCGCATCTCGTGGGTGACCAGCAACATGGTCATGCCCTCCTCCGCCAGCCCCTTGATCACGCTGAGCACTTCGCCCACCAACTCCGGGTCGAGGGCCGAGGTGACTTCGTCGAACAGCATCAGGCTGGGGTTCATGGCAATGGCCCGGGCAATGGCCACTCGCTGTTGCTGGCCGCCGGACAGTTGGCCGGGAAAGTGGTTGCGGCGCTCCAGCAGGCCGACGCGGTCCAGCCATTTTTCGGCCAGCGCTACCGCTTCATCCTTGCCCATCTTCTTGACCTTGAGCAAGCCGAGGGTGACGTTCTGCAGCGCGGTCAGGTGCGGGAACAGGTTGAATTGCTGGAACGCCATGCCGGTCATTGCGCGGTGCTGGGCGATCACGCGCTCCGGGTGGCGTACACGCTTGCCGCCAACATCGCTGTAGCCGATGGACTCGCCGTCCAGGGTGATCTGCCCGCCCTGGAACTCTTCCAGCAGGTTCACACAGCGCAGCAAGGTGGTCTTGCCCGAGCCGCTGGAGCCGATCAACGTCACCACATTGCCGCGCTGCATGGACAGGTCAACGCCCTTGAGCACTTCCACCTGGCCGTATTGTTTACGCAGGCCACGAATGTCCAGCAGCGCTGGGTTGGTTTGAGCTTGGTTCATGGCAAGGCCACCCGCTTTTCAATGTAGCGCCCGAATAATTCGATGGCGTAGTTGATAACAAAGAACAGAAACCCGGCGAACAGGTAGAACTCCAACGTCATGAAGGTGCGCGCGATCACCTGCTGGGTGCTGAGCAGCAATTCCGCCACGCCGATCACCGACAGCAAGGTGGAAGCCTTGACGATCTCCGTGGAGGAGTTGACCCAGGTCGGCAAGATCTGCCGCAGCGCCTGGGGCAACAGCACATAGCCCAGGGACTGATAGAACGTCAGGCCAATCGCCTTACCCGCTTCCAATTGCCCACGGGGAATGGCTTGCAGCGCACCGCGCACGATTTCCGATACATGGGAGCCACAGAACAAGGTGAGCCCGACGGCCCCGGCCTGAAACGCGGTGATGTTCCAGCCAAGGGCCGGCAGCATGTAGAAACACGCCAACACCAGCACAAACACCGGTGTGCCACGGATCAAATCGACGTACAGACGGAACGGCGCACGCATCCAGAATTTACCGTAGGTCAGGATCAACCCGGCGACGATGCCGATCAGGGTGCCAAAGATAATCGCCAGCGCCGAGACCGCCACACTGGCCTGGAAGCCGGCCCAAAGCGTTTCGCGCGCGATCCACAATTCATGCAGCCAACTGGGGGATTCGTACATGGGGACCCTTCCTCAGCGACGGATCGCCAAACGCTGTTCCAGGTAACGGAGCAGCATGGCAATCAGGTAACAGGCAGCCACATAGAGCGCGGTCGTGACCAGCCAGGTTTCAATCACCCGGTAGCTTTCGACGTTGATCTTGCGGGCGTAGTAGGTCAGCTCCGGCACCGCAATCGCGGCGGCCAGAGAGGTGTCCTTGAACAGCGAGATGAAATTATTCGAGAGTGCCGGCAACACGTTGCGCAGCATCACCGGCACGGTGATGTAAGCGCGGATCCGCCACTCGCCCAGGCCGATGGCCAGGCCGGCTTCACGCAAGCCCTTGGGAATATTCACCAGGCCTGCGCGGAACACTTCGGTGAGATAGGCACCGGCATACAGTGACAAGGTGATGATGAACGAGGGGATCTTATCCAGACGAATGCCCAAGGAGGGCAACGCAAAGTAGATCAACAGGATCAACACCAGGATCGGGGTATTGCGCACCACCGTCACGTACACCGAGGCAAAAATACGCAACGCGCGGTGCCTGGAGAGCATGGCAAACGCCATCAACAGGCCAATCACGCAGCCGATGGCGATCGACAGCAACGCCAACTGCAAACCCAGGCCGAGCCCCGCGAGCAAGGTGTCGAAATCACGCCAGACGGCGGCAAAGTTCAACTGATAGTTCATGGTCAGCAGTACCTGTATGGGGCGTGTTCAGGCACGCCCCTGTTGTTGCGGGTCACTTGAATTCCACGGGAAAACCAATCGCCGGTTCTGGCAGGTCCACGCCGAACCACTGCTTGAACGAGGCTTTGTAGGCGGGGAATTCCACACCGGTCATGGCTTCGTGCAGCGCGGTGTTGACGAAGTTCAGCCAGTCCTGGTCGCCGCGCTTGACCGCGCAGGCGTAGGTTTGCGGGCTCCAGGCATAAGTGGGGCTGCGATAACGACCGGGGTTCTGCACCATCAGGTATTTGACCGAGGACTGGTCGGTGGCGGCGGCATCGGCGCGGCCTGAGTTCACGGCCTGGTACATCAGGTCAACGCTGTCGTACTGATCGACCTTGGCCTTGGGCAGCGCCTGGTGCACCAGCTCTTCGGCATACACGTTCTGCAGCACGGCCACGGTAACGTCATCGCCTGCCGCCTGCAGGTCTTCGATTTCCTTGTACTTGCTGTTGTTGGGCAGCAGCAGGCCGACACCTTCACGGTAGTACGGCAAGGTAAAGGCCACCTGCTGCGCACGGCTTGCGGTAACAGTGATGAACTGGCAGCTCATGTCGACCTTGTCGGTGAGCAGGTTGGGAATACGTGCATCGGACGACTGCACCACAAACTCCACCTTGCTCGGGTCATTGAACAAGCCTTTGGCCACGATGCGGCCGATGTCGATATCAAACCCCTGCAACTTGCCATCCGCTCCCTGGAAGTGCCACGGCGCATTGGTACTGCCTGTACCCACGATCAAGTGCCCGCGCTTGAGCACATCATCAAGCTTGCTGTCGGCCGCCTGCACCCCGCTGGCGAAGGAAGCCGATGCAGCGACAAGAAAAACACACGCTTTGAATACGGAAGGTCGGTGATGCATGACAAGCACTCCAGGGATTGTGTATTCCGCTATACCGGAACTTGGTATGTAACAACGGAATAGACAGCAGAAAGTGTGCCACAGACGCCGGAGGAAACCTATGGGGGCAAGAAATGCGTTAGGGATCAGGGAGATAGTGATTGGGGCTGTAAGCAGCGTTGCGCCGTCGCCGTATGGCTGTGCTACGCAACGCCCCACAACGGTGTTACGACGCCCTCAGGCGGGTCGCCTCGAAGTGACGCGCACCTGTGAAGGTTGACAGTAGACGGTGACGACCCACTGGCCTAGCGTGGGCAAAAACCAACACGGCAGGCAGGGGGATCGACATGGGAGTCGCCACGCGCAGAATTTCCAGCGCCACAGAGTTTGGATGGGTGCTGAACACGCCACGCCCAGTGTTTATTCTGTTTTTTTCAGAGCAATGCCCCGCTTGCGCGCAGGCATGTCATGTATTCCAACAGACCGCGTCGAAGCATCCGTGGGTCGTCAGCCTGATACTCGACTGCGCCCATACGCCGAGGCACCCTGACGTAACAGGCACCCCAACGCTGCTGATCTACCTGAAGGGCGCCCTGGTAGAAAAATTCAAAGGCTTCGGCGCACTGGAAGAACAAGAGCAGTGCGTGAAAGACATCTTCAACCGTTATGACCTGAGCAAGGGCGCAAGTGCACTTGTGTCACTCGACGCTCCTCCACTTCAGCCACCGTCAAACGCCAGCCCTCATGCTCCAGGCTATCGCCCACCACTGGCAGGCGATCGAGCAGGCTCATCACCAAACCCGCCAAGGTCTGATAATCCTCGGTCGCCATCGCCTTGAAGCCCGTACGCTGACGCACCAGGTTGAGGTTCAAGGCGCCATTGGCACGGAAACCATCGCCGTCCTCGATAATGTCAGGCCCTTCGATTTCGCTGGCATCGGGCAATTCACCGGCGATGGATTCCAGAATGTCCGTCATGCTCAACACCCCCATGAAGTCGCCGAATTCGTTGATCACGAAGGCGATGTGGGTGGACTCCTGGCGCATCTGCTCCAAGGCATTGAGGATCGAAAAACTCTCCAGCAGGTTGATCGCCCGACGCGCCAGGTGTTCCAGGTTCGGCTCGTTGCCGGCCAGGTATTCCTTGAGCAATTCTTTCTTGTGCACAAAGCCCAGGGGTTCATCCACCGCACCGTTACGGATCAACGGCAGGCGCGAGTAGGACGAGTGCATCAGTTTCAGTCGGGTAGCCTCGGGGTCGTCCGCCAGGTCGATGCAGTCAACCTTGGCCCTTGGGGTCATCAGGGTGCGAATCGGCCGCTCGGCCAGTTGCAGCACGCCGCTGATCATCACCCGCTCACGTCGGTCAAACAGCGGGCCCTGGGCAGCATCCGGCTCGCCCAGCAGGTCAGCCACTTCTTCACCCACCTCTTCCACCGCCAGGCTGCGGCCACCCAACAAGCGCATCACCGCATGGGCGGTACGCTCACGCACTGGCAACACACCCTGGGCCGATTTCTTGCGACGGGCGCGGGCGATCTGGTTGAACACCTCGATCAGAATCGAGAAACCAATGGCCGCGTACAGGTAGCCCTTGGGAATATGGAAGCCCAGGCCTTCGGCGGTCAGGGCAAAGCCGATCATCATCAAGAAGCCCAGGCACAGCATAATCACGGTCGGGTGCGCATTGACGAAACGGGTCAGCGGCTTGCTCGCCACGATCATCAGGCCGATGGACACGATCACCGCGATCATCATCACCGCCAGCTCGTCGACCATGCCCACGGCGGTAATCACCGCGTCGAGGGAGAACACCGCATCCAGCACCACGATCTGCGCGACGATCGGCCAGAACATCGCGTAAGCCACATTGCCCTTGTGCTGCGCCACATGGCCCTCAAGGCGCTCATGCAATTCCATGGTGGCCTTGAACAACAGGAATATACCGCCGAACAGCATAATCAGGTCACGGCCCGAGAAGCTCTTGTCGAACACCTCAAACAGCGGCTGGGTCAGGGTCACCAACCAGGAAATACTCGCCAACAGGCCCAGGCGCATCAACAACGCCAGGGACAAGCCGATCAAGCGCGCACGGTCACGCTGCTCCGGTGGCAACTTGTCCGCCAGAATCGCGATAAACACCAGGTTGTCGATACCCAGCACCAGTTCCAGCACAATCAAGGTCGCAAGGCCAAGCCAGGCCGTGGGATCCGCTAACCATTCCATTTATAGAATCTCTGTCTTTAAAGTGTTCAGAACGCCAGGCACGGCAAAGTGCGGTGATAAGACCGGGACAAGATTAGTTGACGGAATACGGGGTGCTTGAGCGGAAACAGCGACAGCGGTGGTCTTGGGGAAAGACGACTGGGAGGCTCCGAGAGGGTGTTCATGCAAGTCCTGAAATGACAAAAGGACTTGAATCCTACATTCGAAATACAAATTTCCCACAGCGCAAAACTATTACAAAACCTGTAAACCGCTATCAGAAGCTCAGCAACTCTTGTGGGAGCTGGCTTGCCTGCGATGCGGGCACCTCGGTGCATCAGGTAGACCGGGTCGATGCAATCGCAGGCAAGCCAGCTCCCACAAAAAGCCTGCCCGCCTGCCAGATAGACGACTCATCAGGTTTTGCGAGTGGCATCGTCCAGCGCCAGGATGGTGTGGGCATTGGTGACGGTGGTCGCCAGCGTATTGATCACCCCCGAGCGCAACGCCCCCAGGGTCGCCGCCGCCTTGGTGTTCTCACTGGCAATCGCCACCACATCCGGGATGCGAAACAGCTCCTGCACCGTCAACCCGATCACGCGCCCTTGAATGGCGTTGACCGCCGGCTGGCCGTGTATGTCAATAAAGTCATAGCCCATCATGTCGCCCACGGTGCCAGACAGGCGCGCCTGGGCGATTTCCTGGGGCGAGAACCAGCCCATGCGCACCATGTTGCTGTTCTCGCTCATGTCGCCGATGCCGATCAGGGCAATATCGGCACGGCGGGCGCGGTCAAGGGTCGAACGCACCGTATCGTTGTTGATCAGCACCCCGCGCAGCTCGGGGTTGGCCACCAGCGCCGGGGCGTAGAGGCTTTCACTCTCGCCACCAAAGCGCAGGGCCAGGCGTCGGCAGATGTGGTCAGGGTTCATGTACTCGCCGGCCTTGAGCGAACCGCCGATGGCACACACAAAGGTGCAGTTGCGGGTCACCGGCAGAAACACGTTATCGGCCACCGCGCCGACGTTACGGCCCATGCCCACGGCCACGATCATGCCGTCGCCCAGGGTTTTGTTGAGGTAGTTGGCCACCAGGCTGGCGACCGCCGAGCGCTGGGTGTCGGGGTCGCTGTGGTCGACGGCGATCAAGGCGCGGTCAAGCTTGAAGCGCTCCACCAGCGCCCGCTCCAACTCGTTATTCATCGCCGGGTGCTGCAATACGCGCACCTCGACAATCCCTTCATCGCGCGCACGCTTGAGCAGGCGGCTGACTTTGGCCCGCGACAGGTCAAAGCGCTTGGCGATGGCCTCCTGAGTGACGTTCTCAAGGTAATAGAGCATCGCCACTTCGGTCATCTGATCGATATCACTGGCCATGCGCTGGGTACTGTCACTCATGGGGACGGGCTTCCGTTTCGGCGTCAAAGGCGCATTCTCCCGACTCTTGCCCCGCGCCGTCCACTACTGATGCCCATCGCGCTCGATCGCATTGATGCGCTCGACCTTGGCCCCGGACCGCGCCGCTTCGAACTCCGAGGCCAAAAACGCGCTGACGATGCTTTTGGCCAACTCCGCACCGATAACCCGCGCACCGATGGAGAGGATCTGCGCATCGTTGCTCTTGCGCGCCCGCTCCGCCGAATAGGTGTCATGGGCCTGGGCCGCACGGATGCCCAGCACCTTGTTGGCCGAGATGGCCATACCAATCCCGGTGCCGCACACCAGCACGCCGAGGCGCTGCTGCCCGGCATTGATGGCGGTGGCCACAGCCAAGGCGATGTCCGGGTACAGCACCGGCGCCGTGGAATGCGTACCGAAGTCGGTCACCGGGTACCCCAACCCCTCGATATGGCGCTTCAACAGCTCTTTGAGCTCAAAACCCGCTTCATCACATCCGATAGCCACCGGGAAAGGTGTGTTCATGGTGCCAAACTCCACTGATCAAATGATCACTTAGTGAAATATCTCTCACGCATTTCGCAAGCATTCACCCCTTACTGTCAAGCGAGATTTAACTGACTCGCCAGTCAATGCCCCATATAAAGGCCATAACCCCATCACAGATGAGAATCACACCTTTTAAGTGAAAGAGATTGACTGATCAGAATTTCATTTGATACACATATGATCACAGCGAAACATGACTGTGCGACCTAATAAGAATTCACAGCACGAGGACACGCCGATGGCCACGCCATTACTGCTCCAGGCTGAACACGTCGCCAAGGCTTATGCCGGGGTGCCTGCCCTGCGTGACGGGCGCCTTGCTCTGCGCGCTGGCAGCGTCCACGCCCTGTGCGGCGGCAACGGTGCTGGCAAGTCGACTTTCCTGAGCATCCTGATGGGCATCACCCAGCGTGACGCTGGCAGCATTCTGCTCAACGGCGCACCAGTGCAGTTCAATCGCCCAAGTGAAGCCCTGGCCGCAGGGATCGCGATGATCACCCAAGAGCTCGAACCCATCCCCTACATGACCGTCGCCGAAAACATCTGGCTGGGCCGCGAACCACGCCGCGCCGGTTGCATCGTCGACAGCAAGGCCCTCAACCGCCGCACCCGCGAACTGCTCGAAAGCCTGGAGTTCGACGTCGACGCCACCAGCCCCATGCACCGCTTGAGCGTTGCGCAGATGCAACTGGTGGAAATCGCCAAGGCGTTCAGCCATGACTGCCAGGTGATGATCATGGACGAGCCCACCTCGGCCATCGGCGAGCGCGAGGCCGAAACCCTGTTCAAGGCCATTCGCCGCCTTACCGCACGGGGTGCCGGTATCGTGTACGTGTCCCATCGACTGAGCGAACTGGCGCAGATCGCCGATGACTACAGCATCTTCCGTGATGGCGCCTTTGTCGAAAGCGGGCGCATGGCCGATATCGACCGCGACCACCTGGTGCGCGGCATTGTCGGCCAGGAACTGACGCGCATCGACCACAAGGTGGGGCGCGAATGTGCGGCCAGCACCTGCCTGCAAGTCGACAACCTGAGCCGCACCGGCGAGTTCCACGACATCAGCCTGCACCTGCGCCGTGGCGAGATCCTCGGCATTTATGGGCTGATGGGTTCCGGGCGCAGTGAATTCCTCAATTGCATCTACGGCCTGACCGTGGCGGACTCCGGCAGCGTTACCTTGCAAGGCAAGCCCATGCCCATCGGGCAGCCCAAGGCAACCATCGACGCCGGCATGTCGCTGGTCACCGAAGACCGCAAGGACAGCGGCCTGGTGCTGACCGGCAGCATCCTGTCCAACATTGCACTGTCGGCCTATAAGCGCTTGTCGAGCTGGTCGCTGATCAACGCACGCAAGGAAGCGCAACTGGCCGAAGACATGGTCAAGCGCCTGCAGATCAAGACCAGCTCCTTGGAGCTGCCGGTGGCGTCCATGAGCGGCGGCAACCAGCAAAAGGTGGTGCTCGCCAAATGCCTGTCCACGGAGCCGGTGTGCCTGCTCTGCGATGAACCCACCCGCGGCATCGACGAAGGCGCCAAACAGGAGATCTACCACCTGCTCGACCAGTTCGTGCGCGCCGGCGGCGCAGCCATTGTGGTGTCGTCGGAAGCTCCGGAACTGCTGCACTTGAGCGATCGCATCGCCGTCTTCAAAGGCGGCCGGCTGGTCACCATCAGCACCGACACCGCCCTTTCCCAGGAAGCCTTGTTGAGTCTTGCCTCATGAATGCCAAAACCATCGTCGCCCCCGTTACCGCCGCGCCGCGCAACCGCCTGCGCCTGTCCCTCGACCGCTTTGGCCTGCCGCTGGTGTTTATCCTGCTGTGCGTGGTGATGGCGTTTTCCAGTGAATACTTCATGACTTGGCGCAACTGGATGGACATCCTGCGCCAGACCTCCATCAACGGCATTCTCGCCGTGGGCATGACCTACGTGATCCTGACCAAGGGCATCGACCTGTCGGTGGGGTCGATCCTGGCGTTCGCCGGCTTGTGCAGCGCCATGGTCGCCACCCAGGGTTACGGCCTGTTGGCGGCGGTCAGCGCGGGGATGTTTGCCGGCGCAATGCTCGGCGTGGTCAATGGTTTTATGATCGCCAACCTGTCGATCCCGCCGTTCGTGGCCACCCTCGGCATGCTCAGCATCGCCCGGGGCATGACCTTTATTCTCAACGACGGCAGCCCGATCACCGACCTGCCCGACACCTACCTGGCCCTGGGCATCGGCAAGGTCGGCCCGGTGGGCGTGCCGATCATCATCTTCGCCGTGGTCGCGCTGATCTTCTGGATGGTGCTGCGCTACACCACCTACGGCCGCTACGTGTACGCGGTGGGCGGCAACGAAAAAAGCGCACGCACCTCCGGCATCGGTGTGCGCAAAGTGATGTTCTCGGTCTACGTGGTCTCCGGCCTGCTCGCCGGGTTGGCCGGCGTGGTGCTGTCGGCACGCACCACCTCTGCCCTGCCCCAGGCCGGGGTTTCCTATGAGCTGGACGCGATTGCCGCAGTGGTGATCGGCGGCACCAGTTTGTCTGGCGGTACCGGCAGCATTGTCGGCACCTTGTTCGGGGCACTGTTGATCGGCGTGATCAACAACGGCCTGAACCTGCTCGGCGTGTCCTCCTATTACCAGCAGGTCGCCAAGGGCCTGATCATCGTGTTCGCAGTCCTGATCGACGTGTGGCGCAAGAAGAAACGCTGAAGAACGACCCATAACAATAACCGGAGTTCTACTTATGAAACTGGGTACCACCCTGGCCGCCGCGGCGGCCCTCTCCCTGCTCGCCAGCAGTATCGCCCTGGCCGCCGATGGCAAGACCTACAAGATCGGCGCGGCCGTCTATGGCCTCAAGGGCCAGTTCATGCAGAACTGGGTCCGCGAGCTCAAGGAACATCCAGCCGTCAAGGATGGCACCGTGCAATTGACCGTGTTCGACGGCAACTACGACGCCCTGACCCAGAACAACCAGATCGAAAACATGGTGACCCAACGCTACGACGCGATCCTGTTCGTGCCGATTGATACCAAGGCCGGCGTCGGCACCGTCAAGGCCGCCATGAGCAACGACGTGGTGGTCATCGCCTCCAATACGAAAGTAGCCGATGCCAGCGTGCCGTATGTGGGTAACGACGACGTGGAAGGCGGCCGCCTGCAGGCCCAGGCCATGGTCGACAAGCTCAATGGCAAGGGCAACGTGGTGATCATCCAGGGCCCGATTGGCCAGTCGGCGCAGATCGACCGGGAAAAAGGCGAGCTGCAAGTGCTGGGCAAACACCCGGACATCAAGATCATCGAAAAGAAAACCGCCAACTGGGACCGCGCCCAGGCCATGACCCTCACCGAAGACTGGCTCAATGCCCACCCCAAGGGCATTAACGGTGTGATCGCCCAGAACGACGACATGGCCCTGGGCGCCGTGCAGGCGCTGAAGTCCCATGGCCTCACCTCCAAGGACGTGCCCGTCACCTCCATCGACGGCATGCCGGATGCGATCCAGGCGGCGAAAAAGGACGAAGTCACCACCTTCCTGCAGGACGCCCAGGCCCAGTCTCAAGGCGCGCTGGACGTGGCGTTGCGGGCCCTGGCCGGCGAGGACTACAAGCCGCAGTCGGTGATTTGGGAGCGCTATGGCAAGGATGTGAAATGGGCCGACGGCACGGCCAAGAACTACATCCTGCCTTGGGTGCCGGTGACCAATGCCAATGCGGATGCGCTGTACAAGCAAGTCAGCGGCGGTAAGTAGCCAGTGGCTTGAAACACCGTCCACTGTGGGAGCTGGCTTGCCTGCGATGCAGGCACCTCGGGGCATCAGGTAGACCGGGTCGATGCAATCGCAGGCAAGCCAGCTCCCACATTGGACCGAGTTCTACCTTTTGATCTGTACGGGGAGTCATTCATGTCTGGTTTCTGGAACCAAGCCTTCGACCTCAGCGGCCGTTGCGCGGTGATCACCGGTGGCGCCGCCGGCATTGGCCTGGCCTGCGCCACCTTGCTGGCGGAACGCGGCGCCCGAGTGGCGCTGCTGGACCGCGACCCGGCCGTGGTCGAGGTGGCCGCAGGCCTGGGTGCCGGGCACCTGGGTATTGCCGTCGACCTTGGCCAGATCGGCCAGATACAACCCACCATCGACCGCGTATTCGCCCACTTCCAACGCCTGGATTACCTGATCAACAGTGCGGGTGTGGTGCTGCTGGACAAAGCCATTGAGGTGACTGAAAGCGCCTGGGACACCACCCTGGACATCAACCTCAAGGCCAGTTTCTTCGTGGCCCAGGCCTGCGCCAGGCATATGCTCGCCCAAGGCAGCGGCCGCATCGTCAACCTGGCGTCCCAGGCCGCCGTGATTGGCCTGGACCGTCACGTCGCCTACTGCGCCAGCAAAGCCGCGATCGTCGGCATGACCAAGGTGTTGGCCATGGAGTGGGCGCCGCAGGTGAACGTCAATGCCATCTCCCCGACCATCGTCGAAACCGCTTTGGGCAAGAAGGCCTGGGCCGGCGACGTGGGTGAACGGGCCAAATTGCAGATTCCGGCGGGCCGCTTCGCCCAGCCGGAAGAAATCGCCGGGCTGGCGCTGTACCTGCTCAGCGATGCTGCGCAGATGATCACCGGTGCCAACATGGTGATCGACGGCGGCTACAGCATTCAGTAATTCATCGTTATGTCGTGAGGTTTTGTCATGTCCACCGTCACCGAACGCACACCTGAACAACTCGCCCCAAGCATCCCGAAAACCATGCAAGCCGTGGTCTGCCACGGCCCGGAAGACTACCGCCTGGAAACCGTCGACGTGCCCACCCCCGGCCCCGATGAGATCCTCACCAAGGTCGAGCTGTGCGGCATTTGCATGGGCGATATCAAGACCTATCGCGGCGCGCCGTCGTTCTGGGGCGACGCCGAGCAACCGCGCTACGTGAAGCCACCGATGATCCCCGGCCATGAGTTCGTGTGCCGCGTGGTCGCCCTTGGCCCAGGCGCCGAGAAGCGCGGCGTGGCCGTGGGTGACCGGGTGATCTCCGAGCAGATCGTGCCGTGCTGGGGCTGCCGCTTCTGCAACCACGGCCAGTACTGGATGTGCCAGAAGCACGACCTGTATGGCTTCCAGAACAATGTGCAGGGCGCCATGGCCCAGTACATGATCTTCACCAAGGAAGGCATCATCCACAAAGTGCCGGAATCCATCGCCCCCGATGAAGCGATCCTTATCGAGCCGCTGGCCTGTTCGTTGCACGCGGCGGAACGTGCCAACGTCGACCATGACGACATCGTGGTGGTCGCCGGTGCCGGCACCCTGGGCCTGGGCATCATTGGCGCGGTGCGGTTGCGCAACCCCAAAAAGCTCATCGTGCTGGACATGAAACCCGAACGTGCCGCCCTCGCCCTGCGGATGGGCGCCGACGAAGTGTGGAACCCGGCCGAGGTCGATGTGCTGGCGAAAATCCGTGAGATCACCGATGGCTACGGTTGCGACATCTATATCGAGGCCACCGGGCACCACAAGGCGGTGAACCAGGGCCTGGCGATGCTGCGCAAGCTGGGACGCTTTGTGGAATTCAGCGTGTTCAATGACGAGGCCACCGTAGATTGGTCGATCATCGGCGACCGCAAGGAACTGGATATTCTCGGCTCGCACCTGGGACCGTATATGTACCCCAGGGCCATCGACTTTATCGGCAACCGCAAGATCGACATGCGCGACGTGGTGACCCACAAGTTTGCGCTGGCGGATTTCAAGGAAGCGTTTGCGGTGATGGAGCGCGGCGATAAATCGCTGAAGGTTGTGCTCGAACCCTGAAAGTTTACTCAACCGCTTTTACTGTAGGAGCGAGCTTGCTCGCGAAGAACTCAAGGCCGCCACGCTGAATCAGACAGCCCGCGTCATCGTTGGCGTTTTTCGCGAGCAAGCTCGCTCCTACAGTTAATAAAAACAACAGGAACCCGCGTTATGAATCGAGTCATCAACGATCCCGACCAAGTGGTCGAAGACATGCTGCGCGGCATCCTGGTCGCGCACCCCGAACTGCGTCAGTACGAGAGCAACCCACGGGTCATCGTCAAGGCCAGGCCGTCCGCCCAGGGCCGCGTCGGCATTGTCACTGGCGGCGGCTCCGGGCATGAGCCGGCGTTCCTCGGTTATGTAGGCCCGGGGCTGGTGGATGCAGTGGCCGTCGGCGAGATTTTTTCCTCGCCCACCGCCAAAAGCTTTTTCGACGCCTTCCGCGCCGCCGACCATGGCGCAGGCGTTGCCTGCCTGTATGGCAACTACGCGGGCGACAATATGAACGTGAAGCTGGCGATGAAAATGGCCGCCAGCAAAGACATGCGCATCCGCACGGTGGTCGCCAACGACGACGTGGCGTCCGCGCCCAAGGCCGAGATCGCCAAGCGTCGCGGCGTGGCCGGGGAGATCTTCATGTGGAAGATCGGCGGTGCCGCCGCCGCCCAGCATTACGACCTGGACGGCGTGATTCGGGTGGCGCAGAAAACCGTCGACCGCTGCCGCTCGATTGGTATCGGCCTTACACCGTGCACCATCGCGGCGGTGGGCAAGCCGAACTTCCAGATTCCCGACGGCCAGATGGAATTGGGCATCGGCCATCATGGCGAACCGGGTATCGAAGTCATCCCGATTGAACCGGCTGCCGCCATGGCCGAGCGCATGCTGGCGCCGATCCTCGCCGACCGCGATTTCAGCCAGGACGACAGCGTGGTGGTGCTGGTCTCTGGCCTTGGCGCCACGCCGGTGATGGAGTTGTATATTTTCTACGCCGAGGTCGAAAAGCAGCTCAAGGCCAAAGGCTTGAAGATTCACCGTTGCTACGTGGGCAACTACTTCACGTCCCTGGAAATGATGGGCGTGACCTTGACCCTGCTAGGCCTCGACGCTGAGCTGAAAACCTTGATCGACCAACCCTGCCGCTCCATCGGCATGACCCAGGCGGAGTGAACCATGAGCCAGCATTTTTCCACCCATGACGGCAGCGCCCTCGTCGCCGACCTGGTCAGCGTCATCGTGGCCAACCGTGAGTACCTCAGCGAAGTCGACGGCGCCATAGGCGACGGCGACCATGGCATCAACATGGCCAAGGGTTTTGCCCATTGCGGCCGCACGATCGAAGGCCGCCAACTGACCCTGGCCGAAGCCCTGGACGAACTGACCCTGAGCCTGATGGAAGGCATCGGCGGCTCCATGGGGCCGCTGTATGGCAGCCTGTTTATCGGCATGGCCGACGAAGTGCGCGGCAGTGACGACATCGACGCCGCCACCTTTGCCCACCTGCTACGCGGCGGCTTGACCTCGTTGCAGGACATCACCGAAGCGGGGGTGGGCGACAAGTGCTTGATGGATACGTTGATCCCGGCGGTGGAAGCTTTTGAACGGGCGCAGGCATCGGGGGCTTCGTTCAACGATGCGCTCGACGCGATGAAAAGCGCTGCTTCTCAGGGGCGGGATTCGACCAAGGACCTGGTGGCCAAGATTGGCCGGGCCAGTCGTTTGGGAGAGCGTTCGCTGGGGGTGCTGGATGCGGGGGCGGTGTCGTGCTGCCTGATCCTTACGCAGTTGGCGGACTCTATCCAACCTCGCCTTATCTGATCTCACCTGTAGGAGCGAGCTTGCTCGCGAAAAACGTCAACGATAACGCGCGCTTGATGAATGAACGCGGCGCCTGTGATTTTTTCGCGAGCAAGCTCGCTCCTACAGGGTATTACGGCTTACCAGAACCGCTGCTGGGTCAAGCGGCTCCACCAAGTCAACAGCACCCGGTCCACCGAGCCGCTGGCCGCCAGGCCCACGCGTTCTTGCAGGCTCTTACGCTCGGCATAGCGCAGGTGGAACACTTCGGCGGTCTTGGCCTTGGTGGCCAGGTATTCATCGCTGGTTTGCAGCTCATCGACCAGCTGTTTATCGAGCGCAGCGACGCCCAGCCACACTTCACCGGTCGCCACCTCGTCAATCGCCAACTGTGGGCGGTAACGCGAAACGAAGTTCTTGAACAGCTGGTGGGTGATGTCCAAGTCTTCCTGGAACTTCTCCCGGCCCTTCTCGGTGTTTTCGCCAAACACTGTGAGGGTGCGCTTGTACTCACCGGCGGTCAGCACTTCAAAATCGATGTCGTGTTTTTTCAGCAGGCGATTGACGTTGGGCAACTGCGCCACCACGCCAATGGAGCCGAGAATGGCGAACGGTGCGCTGATGATCTTCTCGCCAATGCACGCCATCATGTAGCCGCCGCTGGCCGCCACTTTGTCGATGCACACCGTCAATGGCACGCCCGCCTGGCGGATGCGCGCCAGTTGCGAAGAGGCCAAACCATAGCTGTGCACCATGCCGCCGCCGCTTTCCAGGCGCAGCACCACTTCATCCTTGGGCGTGGCCAGGCTCAGCAGCGCGGTAATTTCATGGCGCAGGCTTTCGGTAGCCGAAGCCTTGATGTCACCGTCGAAATCCAGCACGAATACCCGTGGCTTGGCCTCGGGCTTCTTCTTGTCTTTCTTCTTTTCGGCTTTGCTTTCGGACTTGCGCAGGGCCTTGAGCTGGTCCTTGTCGAGCAGGCTCGACTCCAGGCGCTCGCGCAATCCCTTGTAAAAATCATTCAGCTTGCTGACCTGCAATTGGCCGGCGGATTTACGACGACCTTTGCTGCGCAGGGCTGCAAAGCTGATCAGTACTACCAGAATAGCGACCACCAGGGTGACGGTCTTCGCCAGAAAGCTCGCGTATTCGGCCAAAAAATCCATAGGTCTCCTTAAAAAATACACTGCGCCAGGCGCGGATGGCCCCAGCATACCGACGCTACCGCGCAGGAGCCAGTGATCAAACCGCCAGCAGGTGGGCTCCAACGCGCTTTTAAAACAAGCGTATGTTTTTTCATTGACAGCTCGCAGGCATCCTCATAACCTCGCCAGACTTTCAACGTACCGGGAAAACGGACGTGGGCAGCATTTATCTGATTCGACATGGCCAGGCCTCCTTTGGTGCAGACGACTATGACGTCCTCTCGCCCGTTGGCGTGGAACAAGCGCAAGTGCTCGGTCGCCACCTGGCAGACCTGGGCATTGCATTTGACCGCTGCATCGCCGGCGACCTGCGTCGCCAGCAGCACACCGCCAGCGCCACGTTCGATCAGTACAGCGCCCTGGGCTTGCCGGTGCCGGCGCTGGAAACAGAC
Source organism: Pseudomonas salmasensis (assembly GCF_014268375.2). Lineage (NCBI taxonomy): Bacteria > Pseudomonadati > Pseudomonadota > Gammaproteobacteria > Pseudomonadales > Pseudomonadaceae > Pseudomonas > Pseudomonas salmasensis. The sequence goes on along the minus strand of NZ_CP077083.1, from coordinate 71,118 downwards.
AGCGCGTTCAACGAGTTCGACGGCGAAGCGATTATTCGCGGCCTGTTGCCCGACCTGCTCAGCAGTGAACCGGATGCCGTGCACATCCTGCGCAATGGCCCGCAGAACCGCAGCGAGTTCCAGCGCATTTTCGCCCTGATCATCGAACGCTGGCTGGCCGGCACCTATGATCCGCCGGGGCTGGAAAGCTGGCTGGGGTTTGTCGAGCGGGTCCAGGGGGGCTTGCAGCGCATTCTTGACGCCGCGAACCACACCGACAAAATCGCCGTATTCACCTCCGGCGGCACCATCACCGCCATGCTCCACCTGATTACCCGAATGCCTGCCGCCCAGGCCTTCGACATGAACTGGCAAATTGTTAACACCTCGCTCAACCAACTCAAGTTCCGTGGTCGCGAGGTGGCACTGGCTTCCTTCAACAGTCACGCCCACTTGCAACTGTTGAAGGCGCCGCAGCTCATCACTTTCCGATGAACTGCGGCCAACCGTGACCCCAAGGTCACTGGACTCTACCCTTAAGGATCGAAACCATGACTGACGTAGCTAAAGCAGTAGAAGCAATGAAAGCCAAATTCAACCCAAGCGCTGCCGAAGGCTTGGACCTGGTATTCGGTTTCCGTATCGACGACACCAAGAATTTCTCGCTGGTAGTCAAGGACAAGACCTGCGAACTCAAAGAAGGCGAAAACCCTGACGCTCAGGTCACCCTGGTGATGGACAGCGAAACCCTGGAAGGCATCGTCGACGGTTCCACCGACGGCATGCAGGCCTTCATGGGCGGCAAGCTGCGCACCGAAGGCGACATGATGCTGGCGATGAAGCTGAGCGAGCTGTTCCCTTCCTGATTCAAGGGCAACCCTGAATCCCTGTGGGAGCGGGCTTGCTCGCGAATGCGAAGTGTCAGCTAATGCATCAGGCACCGAATCACCGCATTCGCGAGCAAGCCCGCTCCCACATTTGGTTTGTGGATTGCTCAGGGTTTTGGTTGCAACAGTAACGCCACCAATGCACTCCAGCCGGTCTGGTGTGAAGCCCCCAACCCTCGCCCTGTCTCCCCATGAAAATACTCATGGAACAACACCAGGTCACGACTGGCCGGGTCCTCTTGCAACTGCGCATACCCTGCCATCGACGGCCGCACCCCGTTTTCATCCCTGAGAAACAACCGCTTCAGCCGCTCGCTGAGGCTGTCAGCCACCTCCTCCAAAGACGCCAGATACCCACTGCCCGTCGGGTACTCCACGGAAAATTGCTCCGCGTAATAGCGATGAAACTCGCGCAACGATTCAATCAGCATGTAGTTCACCGGCATCCACAGCGGCCCGCGCCAATTGGAGTTGCCGCCGTAGAGGCGTGAGTCGGATTCACCGGGCTGGTAACTGGCGCACAAGGTGTCGCCATTCATCTTCAACGCCAGGGGCTGCTCGGCGAACGCCTTGGACAGGGCCCGCACGCCGAAGGCCGACAAGAATTCCTGTTCATCGAGCATGCGTCGCAGCAAATCCTTGGTGCGTTCACCGCGCAGCAGCGCCAGCAACAGGCGGTTGCCCTGCCCCGGCTCGGTCCAGCGCGAAACCAGCTTGGCCAGGTCCGGCCGATGATGCATAAAACCCAGCAGGCGCTCGCGCAAGCCTTCCAGGCCTTCATGCTCGCGCTGTTCCAGCACCAGCACGGCAAACAATGGCATCAGGCCGACGATGGAACGCAGGCGCACCGGTTCGCTGTGGCCGTCAGGGCGGTGCAGCACGTCGTAGAAAAACTGGTCCTGCTCATCCCACAAGCCTTCGGCGCTGTCATCGACGCGGTTGATGGCGCCGGCGATGTAGAGAAAGTGCTCGAAAAACTTCACGGCAATGTCCACATACACCGCATTACGCTTGGCCAGTTCCAGGCCGATGCGCATCAGGTCCAGGGCATAGGCCGCCACCCAGGCGGTGCCGTCGGCCTGGTCCAACTGGTAACCCGGCGGCAACGTGGCCGAACGGTCGAACAAGGCAATATTGTCCAGGCCCAGAAAACCGCCCTGGAACAGGTTACGGCCCTCGGCGTCCTTGCGGTTGACCCACCAGGAGAAGTTCAGCAGCAGCTTGTGAAAGATCCGCTCCAGGAAATCCATATCGCCCACGCCGGTCAGCGCCTTGTCCTGCTGATACACGCGCCAGCTGGCCCAGGCATGCACGGGAGGGTTGGCGTCGTCAAAGCGCCATTCGTAGGCCGGCAACTGGCCGTTGGGGTGCATGAAGCGGTCCTTTACCAGCAACAACAGCTGTTGCTTGGCGTAACCAGGGTCGATCAGCGCGATGGCCACCGCCTGGAAGCCTTGGTCCCAGGAGGCGTACCACGGGTATTCCCAAGTGTCGGGCATGGACAGGATGTCGAAGTTGGACAGGTGCCGCCAATGGGTATTGCGGATGTGCAGGCGCTCGGGCGGTGGCGCGGGCTGGGCTGGGTCGCCGTCGAGCCACTGGTTCACGTCGAAATAGTACAGCTGCTTGGACCACAGCAGCCCGGCCAGGGCCTGGCGCTGCACATTTCGCGCATCGTCATCGGTAAGGTCCTGTTGCAAGACCGCGTAGAAATCATCGGCCTCCTGCCGGCGCTGTTCGAACAGCTTGCGCGCATTGACATCCGGCGCGTCCACAGGCGCAAAGCGCAGGTAGAGGGTTTTGTTTTCCTGGCCCGCCAGTTCAAGGGTGAAATGCGCGGCCACTTTGGTGCCGGCGTCCCGGCGAACGGCCGACTCAAGCCCGCCCACCACGTAATCGTTGATGCCATCCTTGAATGGCCCCGGCGCCGGTTGCCCGTCCAGCTTGGGACGGTTGGTTTGATTTTCGCAGAACAGCCACTGCGTCCCGTCCTGGCCCCAGGCGCTGAGGTGGCGGTCATCGAGTTCATGATGGCGGGCCAGCAGTCGCTCGCCGTCCAGCGTCAAGCTGGGCTTGGGTGCATCGAGGGTCCAGCTCCAATCATTGCGCGCCCAGAGCTGGGGCAGTACCTGCAGGCGTGTGGGTTGCTCCGAACGGTTATGCACGGTGATGCGCATGAAGATATCGTCGGGTTGATGCTTGGCGTATTCGACGCTGATGTCGCAGTAGTGGTTGTCTGCAAACACACCGGTATCGAGGATTTCATACTCGGCATCCGCCAGCCCACGACGGGCGTTTTCGGCGATAAGGTCGGCGTAGGGAAAGGCCGCATGGGGGTATTTGTAGAGCATGCGCATGTAGGCATGGCTCGGCACGCCATCGACGAAAAAGTACAGCTCCTTGACGTCTTCGCCATGGTTGCCTTCGGCGTTGTTGAGGCCGAACAGGCGCTCCTTGAGGATTGCGTCGCGCTCGTTCCACAGCGCCAGGCCCAGGCACCAGCGTTGGGCCTTATCACTAAAACCGGCCAAGCCGTCCTCGCCCCATCGATAGGCGCGGCTGCGTGCATGCTCATGGGGGAAGTAGGCCCAGGCGTCGCCGTCGGCGCTATAGTCTTCGCGCACCGTGCCCCATTGGCGTTCACTCAAGTACGGGCCCCACTCGCGCCAGCGCTCGGCGTGTTGCGTTGCCAGGCGCTGGCCTTCAATGGTGCCCAGCAGGTTGGTTGCGGGTTTGGCCGTCATTGGGTCTTCCTTCACCTACACAGTGAGGCGCAGTGTAGAGCCCAATGACGCCCGCTTGCACATGAAGACTTGGACGCAGGGTCAACTCATTCATTTGCAGAATGAAGTCCAGAGGAATCTTCGTTTGCAAGCCAGCCGGCCGCTCAACAAAATCAGGCAAAGGCCACGTTCACCGCCCCAGCCATCAGGAATTTTTCTATGCACGCCACCGCCCATGTCAGCCCTGACGAGATCCGCAAGGGCTTTTCCAAGGCCATGTCCGACATGTATCGAGATGAAGTGCCCTTGTATGGCGCGCTGCTGGAATTGGTGGCCGAGACCAATGCCCGCGTGCTCGACAGCGAACCGGCCCTGGCGCACCACCTGCAACGTACCGGCGAAATCCAGCGCCTGGACATGGAACGCCACGGCGCCATCCGCCTGGGCACCGCTGCGGAACTGGCAACCATCAGCCGTTTGTTCGCGGTGATGGGCATGCAACCGGTGGGCTACTACGACCTCACTCCTGCTGGCGTGCCTGTTCACTCAACCGCCTTTCGCGCCGTGCATGAACACGCGCTGCAAACCAGCCCGTTTCGCGTGTTCACCTCATTACTGCGCCTGGAACTGATCGAAAACCCCGACCTGCGCGCCTTCGCCGAAAGCGCCTTGGCCAAGCGCTCGATCTTTACCGCCGAGGCCTTGGCCTTGATCGAACAAGCAGAAACCCAAGGCGGCCTGAATGCCAGCGACGCCGAGGCCTTTATCCGCCAGGCCCTGGAGACGTTCCGCTGGCACCACACCGCCACGGTCACCAGCGCCCAGTACCAGCAACTCAGCGACCAGCACCGCCTGATCGCCGACGTCGTCGCGTTCAAAGGCCCGCACATCAACCACCTCACCCCACGTATCCTGGACATCGACCAGGTACAGGCCGCCATGCCCGGCAAAGGCATCACCCCCAAAGCCGTAATCGAAGGCCCGCCCCGGCGCCAGTGCCCTATCCTGCTGCGCCAGACCAGCTTCAAGGCCCTGGACGAACCCATCGCCTTCACCGACGCCCACGGCAGCCACAGCGCGCGTTTCGGCGAAATCGAACAACGCGGCGTCGCGCTCACGCCCAAAGGCCGCGCCCTTTACGACCAACTTCTGAACGCCGCCCGCGACGAACTCGGCGCGTTCCCCACTGAGGCCAACGCTGAGCGCTATGTGCAATTGATGGAGCAGCACTTTCACGCCTTCCCCGATAACTACCCGCAGATGCGCGAACAGGGCTTGGCGTATTTTCGCTACTTCGTCACCGACAGGGGCTTGGAGGCACGCCGCCAGATCGACCAGCCTCGCACATTGGAGGGGCTGGTCAACGCCGGCCATGTGGCGGTGGAACCACTGGTGTACGAGGATTTTCTGCCGGTCAGTGCGGCGGGGATTTTCCAGTCAAACCTGGGGGATGGGGCACAGAGTCACTACGCGGGCAACTCCAACCGGACGGCTTTTGAGCAAGCGCTGGGGCGCAGGACGATTGATGAGTTGCAGTTGTATGAGCAGACGCAGCAGCGCTCTATGGATATATGCGTTGAAACGCTGTTGAAATGACTGGATGCCAGGCGCCACGGCCTTAATGGTAACCACGATGCGAAGCGAGTCGCTCTTGATCTGCTTTTGATCTTAGGCGCCCCGTCAAACCACGCTGGCCGGAATTCGACAGGGATTTGGGGGGTAAACCGGCAGGGATGCCGGTTTAGCCGCCCCGCGCCATGGATGGCGCGTGGCGGCGGCCCCCCAAATCACTGGCGGATTACGGGCACACCGAGCCTAAGCGAGGTGCCGAGTGGTGGGGCAAGAGCGTTTTGCTTACTTTTGCGCTGTTCAAAAGTGAGCCGCCGTCAGGGCGGAACCCTAAGTGGCCGTTACCGCAGCAATGGATATGTACTCGATATAACAGTGTCGCCCGCCAGGCCGCCTTCGCGAGCAAGCCCGCTCCCACAGTTGGATCGTTGGGGCGCCAGGTAGATATGGGGCGGCTGTGAGGGCGTCATCGCAGGCAAGCCAGCTCCCACAGTTGGACTACGGGGGTGTCAGGTGGATAGGCGTCGGCTGACAGGCCGGCATCGCAGACAAGCCAGCTCCCACAGGCAGCATTTTCATGCCGACCGATTCGGCCCTGTATTGCAAAAATTCTGAGGATGCCCACCCGGCTCAACAACGCAATCCTTGCGTCGCAACAAGCCCCAGAGCCGAGTGGACGGGGCGCATCATAAGGAGTGAAACGGCACTTGTCCTCCAGACAATTCTGAACAAATGTGCACATTCCAAATGTGTGACGAGAGATTGCTCAATCCAGCCGCCCAACAATTTCGTCTTTGATCAATAGCCGTTTCTTCTTCAGCTTTTCCACCTCCTCATCGCTGGCACTGGCTTTTTCCGCCGCCAGCACCTCCCCGTCGGCAGCATCATATTGGGTGAGCAACGAATCCAACCGTTTGTCCTGCGCCCTGCGTTCGTGAACAACTTCCTTGCTCAACCCCAAGTCCTGATACAGGTCATGTTTCACTGGCATGGCGTACCTCCACAGATTGATCGATGGTCTACGCCCTTGAAGCTAGCCCATTCCAACCGGTCTTGTCATGTTTGAGGTCAATCGCATCCCGTTCGTCGCGGCGCAAGCGATGGGATCAAACCTTTGCCCCGCCCTGCCCTCCACTGTAGATCGCCACCCCAGGGAGAACGGTTTTATGAATCACGTTGCCACTGCTGCCGACACCCAATGCATCAACACCCTACGCACCCTGGCCATGGATGCCGTGCAGAAGGCCAACTCGGGGCATCCGGGCACGCCCATGGGTCTGGCCCCGGTGGGTTATACGTTGTGGAGTCGCTTCCTGCGTTATCACCCCGAGCATCCCGACTGGCCCAACCGTGACCGCTTTGTGCTGTCGGTGGGGCATGCCTCGATGTTGCTGTATTCGCTGTTGCACTTGGCCGGCGTGGTAGAGATCGATGCCCACGGCCAGCGTTCGGGCCAGCCGGCTGTCAGCCTGGACGATATCAAGCAGTTCCGGCAGATCGGCTCCAAGACCCCAGGCCATCCCGAGTACCGCATGACCACCGGCGTAGAAACCACCACCGGCCCGTTGGGCCAGGGCTGCGCCAACAGCGTGGGCATGGCCATGGCCGAGCGTTGGCTGGGCCAGCGTTTCAACCGCGACGGCCAGGTGCTGTTTGACTACGACGTCTACACCCTGTGCGGTGACGGCGACATGATGGAAGGCATCAGCAGCGAAGCTGCGTCCCTGGCCGGGCACTTGAAGCTCGATAACCTGTGCTGGATCTACGACAACAACACCATCAGCATCGAGGGCCACACTGAGCTGGCGTTCAGTGAAGACGTGATCCAACGCTTCCGGGCCTATGGCTGGCACACCGTACACGTCACCGATGCCAATGACTTGCAGGCCTTGAGCGTGGCGCTGGAAACCTTCAAGGCCAATACCGGCGCCCCCACCCTGATCGTGGTGGACAGCGTGATCGGCTACGGCTCACCGCACAAACACAACACCGCTGCGGCCCATGGCGAGCCACTGGGCGAGGACGAGATTCGCCTGACCAAGGCCGCCTATGGCTGGCCGCAGGATTCAAGTTTTCTGGTGCCCGAAGAGGCTCGCACAGTGTTGCGCGATGCTCTTTACGAACGCGCCGAGCCGCTGTACGCCGAGTGGAACCAGACCCTGGCGGCCCTCGACCCGCAAAGGGCCGATGAACTGCAACGCATGCGCGCCGGGGAAATGCCCGAGCACTGGCAAGCACACCTGCCCAGCTTTGCCGCCGATGCCAAAGGCGTCGCCAGCCGTGCTTCGGGCGGCGAGGTATTGAATGCCTTCGCCCAACAGATCCCCTGGCTGCTGGGCGGTTCGGCAGACCTGTCGCCCTCGACCAAGACCAACCTCACTTTCGACGGTGCCGGGCGTTTCAGCGCCGATGACTACAGCGGGCGCAACCTGCACTTCGGTATCCGCGAACACGCCATGGGCGCGATTGCCAATGGCATGGCGCTGTCCTACCTGCGGCCGTACACCTCGACCTTCCTGGTGTTCAGCGACTACATGAAACCGCCGATCCGCCTGGCGGCGATCATGGAGTTGCCGGTGATCTTCGTGTTTACCCATGACTCCATCGGCGTGGGCGAAGACGGGCCCACCCACCAGCCCATCGAACACCTGACCCAACTGCGTGCCACCCCAGGGCTGTTGACGCTACGACCGGGCGATGCGAATGAAACCCTTGAGCTGTGGAAGGTGGCGCTGGCACAAACCCATCGGCCCAGCTGTATGGTGTTATCGCGCCAGGCATTGCCAACCCTGGACCGCAGCCACTATGCCGCAGCTTCCGGCGCCGCCAAAGGTGCCTATGTGTTGGCCGGCGCGGATCAACCGCAGGTCATCCTGATCGCCACCGGCAGCGAAGTCAGCTTGGCGGTGGCCGCGTATGAGCAGCTCAAAGACCAAGGCATTGGTGCTCGCGTGGTGTCGATGCCCAGTTGGGAGTTGTTTGAAGACCAGGATCAAGCCTACCGCGACAGCGTCCTGCCGCCGGCGGTGAAAGCCCGCGTAGTGGTGGAACAGGCAGGGCCCTTGGGATGGGACCGCTACGTCGGGCAGACCGGCGCCAAAGTGGTGATGAACAGCTTCGGCGCCTCGGCCCCGCTGGTCAAGTTGCAGGAGAAGTTCGGGTTTACCGTGGAGAACGTGGTGAAGCTGGCCAAAGAGCAGATCCAGCACAACAAACATATGTAAGGGGAACACCACAATCCCCCTGTAGGAGCGAGCTTGCTCGCGAAGAACTCAAAGGCGCCGCGTTCATTCAGGCAGCGCGCGTTATCGTTGACGTTTTTCGCGAGCAAGCTCGCTCCTACATCTATGCCCCTTGCTCGCGAAGAACTCAAAGGCGCCGCGTTCGTTCAGGAAGCGCGCGTTATCGTTGACGTTTTTCGCGAGCAAGCTCGCTCCTACAGGCTAGATAAGGCGCGGTACGGCTGTGTTTGCTCTTGGCAACCTGGTGGGGCGTGCCGCACGCCACCACCGTTCCGCCCAGGTCCCCTGCCCCCGGGCCGATATCAATCACCCAGTCACTCTGGGCCACCACGCGCATTTCATGCTCCACCACAACCACCGTATGCCCCGCCTCCACCAGGTGATTCAACTGGCTGAGCAAACGATCGACGTCCTTGGGGTGCAAGCCGGTGGTCGGTTCGTCCAAGACATACAACGTGGCGCCCCGGGCGTTACGTTGCAGCTCGGTAGCAAGCTTGATGCGTTGGGCTTCACCGCCGGACAGCTCGGTAGCCGGCTGGCCCAGGCGCAGATAACCCAGGCCGATATCGCGCAGCACGACTAACGAGCGCAGGATGCCCGGCTGCTCGGCAAACACCTGCACCGCCTGCTCCACCGTCAGCCCCAGCACTTGGGCGATGTTCAAGCCCTGCCATTTGATCGCCAGGGTGTCGGGGTTGTAGCGCGCGCCGTGGCAGGTGGGGCATGGCGCATACACGCTGGGCATGAACAGCAGCTCAACGCTGACAAAGCCTTCACCTTCGCAGTTCGGGCAGCGGCCCTTGGCGACGTTGAAGGAAAATTGCCCGGCGTCGTAGCCGTGCTTCTTGGCCGCAGGCGTGGCGGCGAACAGTTTGCGCACGTTGTCGAACAAGCCGGTGTAGGTCGCCAGGTTGGAGCGCGGCGTGCGGCCGATGGGTTTCTGGTCCACCTGCACGAGGCGCTGGATGTGTTCCAGCCCGGCGCTGATATGCCCGCCACTGGCTTGCGGTGCGGCATCTTCCAGGCTCGGTTCGTCGTCGCTTTCCAGCACACGCCCCAGGCCCGTGCCCACCAGCTCCAGCAGCGCCTGGCTGACCAGGCTGGATTTGCCCGAGCCAGAAATACCGGTCACTGCGGTGAAACAGCCCAGCGGGAAATCCACGTTCAAATTGTTCAGGTTATTTCGCGTCACGCCTGTAAGCTTCAGCCAACCGGCCGGCTTGCGGCTTGGCGCATTGGCCAGGCGAGGTTGGGCAAACAGGTATTCGCGGGTCTGCGAGGCCTCGACATCCGCCAACCCTGCGGGCGGCCCGCTGTACAGCACTTGCCCGCCATGCTCGCCGGCAGCCGGGCCCACGTCGATCAGCCAGTCGGCGCGGCGCATGGTTTCAAGGTCATGCTCCACCACAAACAGCGAATTGCCTGCGGCTTTCAAACGATCAAGCGCAGTGAACAATGCTTCACCATCCGCCGGGTGCAAACCCGCCGAAGGCTCATCGAGCACATAAATAACGCCGAACAACTGCGAACCCAATTGGGTGGCCAGGCGCAGACGCTGCAGCTCGCCGGACGACAAGGTCGGCGTGCTGCGCTCCAAGGACAGATAACCCAGGCCCAGCTCGATCAACGTATTGACCCGCTCGAGCAGGTCCTGGGCAATGCGTTGGGCCGCCAGGCGTTTTTCCACCGACAGTTTCATGGTGTCCTGCCCCGCCGCCACCGGCCGCAGCAAGTCGGCCAATTGCGCCAGGGACAGTTGCGACAACTCGCCGATATCCACCCCGGCAAACTTCACCGAGAGCGCCGCCTGGTTCAGGCGCTTGCCCTCGCACAAGGGGCAAGCACTGCCTTGCATGAACTGCGACACGCGCTTTTTCATCAGCGCGCTTTGGGTGTGGGCGAAGGTATGCAGGATGTAGCGCCGAGCGCCGCTGAAGGTGCCTTGGTAACTGGGCTCCAACTTGCGTTTCAACGCCTCGCGGGTCTGTTGCGGGGTGAAGCCGGCGTATACCGGTACGGTGGGGGTTTCTTCGGTGAACAGGATCCAGTCGCGCTGCTTTTTCGGCAAGTCGCGCCATGGGATGTCCACGTCATAGCCCAGGGTCACAAGGATGTCGCGCAGGTTCTGGCCCTGCCACGCCAACGGCCAGGACGCCACTGCACGCTGGCGGATGGTCAACGACGGATCGGGCACCATCAGCGCCTCGGTCACTTCGTACACACGGCCCAGGCCATGGCATTGCGGGCACGCGCCTTGAGGCAGGTTCGGCGAGAAGTCCTCGGCGTACAACATGGCCTGCCCTTTCGGATAACGGCCCGCGCGGGAATAAAGCATGCGGATCAAGCTCGACAAGGTGGTGACACTGCCCACCGACGAGCGCGCACTCGGTGTACCGCGTTGCTGTTGCAGGGCCACAGCAGGCGGCAAGCCTTCGATGCTGTCTACATCCGGCACGCCGACCTGGTCGATCAGGCGCCGCGCATAGGGCGCCACCGATTCGAAATAGCGGCGCTGGGCCTCGGCATACACGGTGGAAAACGCCAGGGACGATTTGCCGGAGCCAGACACGCCGGTAAACACCACCAGGGCGTCCCGGGGAATATCCACATCGACATTACGCAAGTTATGTTCACGGGCGCCACGCACCCTGACGAAGCCCGTTTGCTGGGCGGTGAGCGGTGGGATGTTGCGCTGTGATGTCATGGGCAACCTTGTCTTGCGCCGAGCACCCTGCGCACGCGTTGGGTCAGGGCATCGGGGCTGTAGGGTTTGCTCAGCAGGTGGATATCGGCGCCGAGCAGATGATTGGAGGACAGAATGTCGCGGGTGTGGCCGGAGGTAAACAACACCGGCACCGGCGGGTTCTGTGCGCGGGCCCAGGTGGCCAGGTCGGTGCTCTTGACCCGGCCGGGCATCACCACGTCGGTAAAGATCAGGTCCGGCGCCGCGCCGCGCTGCAACACTTGCATCGCGCGGTCGCCGTCCTCGGCGGTCAGTACGGTGTAGCCTGACTGCTGCAGTAACTCGACCACCGTCAGGCGTACACCTTCATTGTCCTCGACCACCAGGATGGTTTCCTGGCCGCTGGCTTGCAGGTCCACATCGTTGTAGTCCTCAAGGCATTCAGGCTCCAGGCAGTGGGGAAAATACATCTGCACCACCGAACCCTTGCCCTCCTCACTCCACATGTCCACATGCCCGCCGCTTTGGCGCACAAATCCGAACACCATGCTCAGCCCAAGGCCGGTGCCGTGGCCTTCGCGCTTGGTGGTGAAGAAGGGTTCGAATGCACGCTTGAGGGTCGCCTCGGACATGCCCACGCCGGTGTCGGCCACCGCCAGGCGCACGTATTCGCCGGGCTTGATGCTTTTGCCCACGCAATCGTCCGGGTTGAGGATGACATTTTCCCCGGTGATACGAATCACGCCCTCACCCTGCATGGCATCCCGGGCATTGATCGCCAGGTTGAGCAACGCATTTTCCAGCTGGTTACGGTCGACATTGATGCACCAGGAATCCTGGGGCAATTGCACGTCGATATGAATGGTTTCCCCCAACGCCCGTTGCAACAGCTCGCCCAGGCCGGCGTAGATGCGCTGCGGGTTGTACACCGCCGGCGACAAGGGCTGGCGACGGGCAAAGGCCAGCAGTTGCGACGACAGCTTGGCCCCCCGCTCCACAGCGGCGATGGCCGCGGTGACGCGACGTTGCACCTGACAATTGTCTGGCTCATGCCGGGCGAGCAAATGCAGGTTGCCGGCGATCACTTGCAGCAAGTTATTGAAGTCATGGGCCACGCCACCGGTCAGGCCGCCAATCGCTTCCAGCTTCTGGGACTGGCGCAACTGGTCTTCGGCGGCAGACCGCGCCTGCACTTCAGCGGCCACGCGTTGCTCCAGATTATGGGTGAGCTCCTGGCGCACCCGCTCGGACTTCACCAGTTCGGTGGTTTCCACCACAATCGCCAGCACCCCGGCCGGCTGTTGGTTGTCCCCGGCCACGGGGCTGTAATAAAGGTCCAGCCATACGCTTTCCGGTTGGCCATGACGCGATAACACCAGCTCCTTGTTATTGAACGACAAGGTGCCGCCCGCCAGGCACGTATCCACCACATGCCGGTTGAACTCGGCCACTTCCGGCCAGCCCAGTTCCACCGGTGTACCCAACAGGTAGGGATGGCGCCCGCCGGCAAATGCCGAATAGCTGTCGTTGTAGATCATGTACCCCGCCCGCCCCCACAGCATCACCATCGGCACGGGTGAGGCCAGCATCATCTGCACAGTGCAGGCCAGGCTTGTGGACCACTGATCCAAGGGGCCAAGGTCGGTACTGGACCAGTCAAATGTGCGAATCCGCTGGGCCATTTCGCCGGCCCAGCCTTCACAGCCGTGGGGGTTGGATAAAAATTGCATGATTGGGCTCTGTGCGGGGACAAGACAGTCGCAAGTTTTGGAGCGCGCCAGCGGTGGATGGTTTCATCCTGAACACAGAGGAATGCACAAACCCCTGGAACTAATGAAAATCCCGGCTGCGCACCACAATCCCCTCCAGCAGCGGCGTCAAATCGGTGAGGCGCCCCGCGATCAGATGCCGCACCTCGCCCACCGCCTCCCAACGGCCGTCCACCTTGAGCAAACGCGAGCCCACCAGCGCCTGGCGCTGACGCTCGGCCAGGTCGCGCCAGACCACCACATTGAGGTTGCCGAACTCATCTTCCAGGGTAACAAAGGTCACGCCGCTCGCCGTGCCTGGGCGCTGGCGCCCTGTGACCAGCCCGGCGACGCTCACGTTGCGCCCATGTTCCACCGCAAGCAACTCCTGGGAACTGCGGCAGCGGCGCCGGCGTAACTCGGCGCGCAACAACGCCAGGGGATGGGGCCCCAGGGTGGTACCAAGGCTAGCGTAATCGGCGTGCAAATCTTCGCCTACCGTGGGCTCGGGTAATGCCACCCGCGTTTCATCGGGGCTCGGCAGGCCGGCAAACAAGCCCAATTGCTGATGCACACCGGCCACGTCCCAGCGTGCCTGGTGGCGGTTGCCGGCCAAGGCGCGCAAGGCCCCGGCGTCCGCCAGCAGCGCCTGGGCACGGGCATCCAGGCCGGCGCGCGCGTCCAGGTCAGCGATGTCGCTGAATGGTCGATGCTGACGCACCGCTTCGATACGCCGCCCATCGTCCTCGCGAAACCCCGAGATCATGCGCAGACCCAGGCGAATCGCCGGTTGCTGGCCGTCGATGGGCTCCAGGCTGCAGTCCCAGTCACTGGCCTGCACATCCACGGGGCGGATCTGCAAGCGATGGCGCCGCGCGTCCTGCAGGATCTGGTCCGGGCTGTAGAAACCCATGGGCCAGCTGTTGATCAGGGCGCAGGCGAAGGCCGCCGGTTCATGGCATTTGAGCCAGCAACTGGCATAGGTCAGCAAGGCGAAACTGGCGGCGTGGGACTCCGGGAAACCATAGCTGCCAAAGCCCTTGATCTGCTCGAAAATCTGCGCGGCAAAGGCTTCGGTGTAGCCGTTTTTGAGCATGCCGGTGCGCAGGCGTTGCTGATGGGGCTCCAGGCCGCCGTGGCGTTTCCAGGCGGCCATGGAGCGGCGCAACTGGTCGGCCTCGCCTGGGCTGTAGTCGGCGGCGACCATGGCGATTTGCATCACCTGTTCCTGGAACAGCGGGATGCCCAGAGTGCGCTCCAGCACGGCTTTCAATTGCGGCGACGGATAGGACGTGGGTTCTTCATTGTTCCGCCGCCGCAAATACGGATGCACCATGCCGCCCTGGATCGGCCCGGGGCGCACAATGGCAACCTCGATCACCAGGTCATAAAACGTCTGCGGCTTGAGCCTGGGCAGCATCGACATCTGCGCCCGCGACTCGATCTGGAACACACCGATGGTGTCAGCCTTGCTGATCATGGCGTAGGTGGCCGGGTCTTCCTTGGGAATCGTGGCCAGGCTCAAGTCCCGGTGGCGATGCCGGCGCAGCAAATCGAAGCAGCGGCGGATCGCGCTGAGCATGCCCAGGGCGAGGATGTCCACCTTGAGCAAGCCGACGGCGTCGAGGTCGTCCTTGTCCCACTGGATAATGGTGCGCTCGGCCATGGCCGCATTTTCCACCGGCACCAGGGTGTCCAGCGGGTATTCGCTGATCACAAAGCCGCCAGGGTGCTGGGACAGGTGCCGGGGAAAACCGATCAATTGCTGGGTGAGCGTCAAGACCCGGCGCAGCAGTGGGCTGTCCGGGTCGAAGCCGCTTTCACGCAGGCGCTCCAACGGCGGCGCTTCATCGCTCCAGCGCCCGCAACAATCGGCCAAGGCGTTGATCTGGTCCGCCGGCAGCCCGAGGGCCTTGGCCACATCGCGTACTGCGCCCGTGGCGTGGTAACTGCTGACCACCGCCGTCAAGGCTGCACGGGTGCGGCCATAGCGCTGGAACACGTATTGCAGCACCTCTTCGCGGCGTTCGTGCTCAAAATCCACGTCGATATCCGGCGGCTCGTTGCGCTCTTTGGACAGGAAGCGCTCGAACAGCAGGTTGGTCAGGCTCGGGTTGATTTCGGTGATGCCCAGGACAAAACACACCGCCGAGTTAGCCGCCGAACCACGGCCCTGGCACAGGATCGAACGGCTGCGGGCGAAGCGCACAATGTCATGCACCGTAAGGAAATAGCTTTCGTAACCCAGCTCGCTGATCAGCTGCAGTTCACGCTGGATTTGCTGCAAGGTCTTGTCGTCGATGCCTTCGGGCCAGCGCTGGGCGATGCCTTCTTCGGTGAGGGTGCGCAGCCAGGATTGGGCGTCATGGCCCGCGGGTACCAGCTCGCGTGGGTAGTGATAGCGCAACTGGCCGAGGTCGAAGGTGCAACGCCGCGCGATGGCGAGGGTTTCGTCCAGCAAGGCCTGGGGGTACAGCGCCGCCAGCGCGTCGAGGCTGCGCAGGTGGCGTTCGCCATTGGGGTGCAGGCGCGTGCCGGCTTCGGCCACCGGCACATGGTGGCGGATGGCGGTCATGGTGTCTTGCAGGGCACGGCGGCCCCGCGCATGCATATGCACATCGCCACAGGCCACGGCAGGGATTTGCAGGCTGTGGGCCAGTTGCAAGCGCTGTTGCAGGTGGCGCGCATCGTCCTGGCCACAATGCAGGTGCACCGCCAGCCACAGGCGTTGGTCGAAGGTGCGGCGCAGCCAGTCGAGGCTGGCCTGGGTGTCGCTGTCTTGTGCCACCCACAACGCCAGCAGGCCGGGCAGCGGTTGCTCGAAATCTTCCTGTAGCAGGCGATAGCGGCCCTTTTCAGCCCGCCGCCGAGCCAGGGTGATCAGCCGGCACAGGTGCTGGTAACCGCTCAGATTCTCCACCAGCAGCACCAGTTTCGGGCCGTTTTCGATGTGCATTTCGCTGCCGATAATCAACGGCAAGTCTACGGCTTTGGCGGCTTGCCAAGCGCGCACGATGCCCGACAGCGTGCATTCATCGGTGATCGCCAGGGCGCTGTAGCCTTGGCCTTTAGCGCGCTCGAAAAGCTCCAGCGCACTGGAGGCGCCACGCTGGAAGCTGAAGCTGGACAGGCAGTGCAGCTCGGCATAATTCATACGCCACCCTCCCCTGTAGGAGCGAGCTTGCTCGCGAAAAACCCGAGGGCACCGCGTTCATCCTGGTTTCCCGCGTTATCGTTGACGGCCTTCGCGAGCAAGCTCGCTCCTACAGAAGGTGGCGGCTCAAGGAGGCTCATGCAAACCAGCCTTGCAACCACAGCCCATCGCCTTGCCCCACCGTGCGGTAGGCCCAGCCTTGCTGGCCGGCGCGGGTCTGGACCAGGTAATAGTCGCGGCGCACATCGGCACCATCCCACCAGCCGGATTCAATGCGCTCCGGGCCCATCAGGATCTGTACACCGTGTTCGGCCAGCAAGGTCGGTTGCGGCAATAACCAGCCTGGGCGCCGGACCTTGTTCAAGCTCGGGCACGGCTGGCTGTCGGTCGCGGCCTGCCAGGCGCATTCGGGGCGGTGGTCGGCCTGAAATCGCAGGCCCTGCACCGCCTCATCCCCCAGGCGTGCACGCAGGCGTTCGCGCAATTGTTCCCACGGCAGGGTTTGTTGCGGGCGGTCGTCGAACAGGTCCTGGCGTTGCGGCACGAACACCGGCAAGTCCTCGGCCACCAGGCGCACACCCCGCACCGGCGCGGTGACCTGTACCTGCTCCAGGCGCCCACGGGCCAGTTCGAACAACATCGAAGGCTCGCGCTCGGCGCTGAGCAGGCCCACCTTGATCACGCTGTCGTATGCCTGGGCATGTTCCAGGTGCAGGTCAAAGCGCTGCACGCCACTGTCGCGGCCGCACAGAAAGGCCGACAGGTCGCCGGTCAAGCGCCGCAAGGGGAATAACAGCGCCTGGTGGGATTGCACATCGAAATTCAACTCGATGCGTGCATCGAACTGGTCCGGCGGTTGATAGAACTCCAAGGCCAATGGCCGCTGCCCGCTCAGGGCGTCGAGGTGCTTGAGCAGGCTGGCGTCAAAACGTCGCGCCAGGGTATGCCGGGGCAAGGCCTGCACCTGGGCCAGGGTGCGCAGGCCCATGCGCGACAAGGCGGTGGCGGCCTGGGGTTCAAGGCCTGCGCGGTCGACAGGCAGCGACGCCAGGGCCTGCATCAAGGCGCGGTCATCGGCCACGGCCAGGCCGTCGTAGCCGTTTGCCAATACCCGCGCCGCCGCCGGGTTGGGCGCAGCGACGATGCGGTGACGAAAGCCAAGCTCGGTCAGCTCCTTGCGCAAACGCGACTCGAGTTGCGGCCAGGGCCCGAACAGGCCCAGGCTCGATTCGATCTCGAACAATAAGGCCCGCGGGTAATACAGGCTGACCTGGGAACTGAAACGATAGGCCCAGGCAGCCAGAAACTGCTGCAGGCGCTCGATCTCCAACGGGTCGTATTCGACACAGGCAAATTGCTTGGCCAGGGCATGGGCCGCCGTCAACGATTGGCCGGGGCGCAGGCCCAAGGCGCGGGCGGCGGCGTTGACGGTTTGCAACACGCGCCGCTGCGGCGTGCCGGCCAGCAGCGCCAGCGGCTGCTCGGGTTCGGGGTGCACACGCTGTGCCCCGTCCAGCGCCAATTGCGGGAAGACAATACACACCCAACGCATGGCAACCTCAATGCCCCGCCAGGGCAATCGGCGCCGGATGGGCCAGCCCGCCACGGCACTTGAGCACCCGCACTTGCGCGGGCCTGGCCTCGACCGCCAGGCGCAGGGCGGCGGGCGAGGCATTGATCGCCTCGCTCAGGGAGCGCCAGGCAAACGCCAGGGTCTGCCCGGTTTCGGCCGCCACCTGCAAACGCCGCAAGGCACGATCATCGGCCTTGCGCGGCCAGCACAACACCGCCCCGCAACTGCCCGAACGCAGGCATTGCTCCACTGCCCACAGCGCGTCGCGCTCCTCGGCCCGGATAATGGACAACTGGCGCACATCCACCCCGGCGTTCTGCCACGCATGGGGATAGGGGGTATAAGGCGGCGCCACCAACACAATGCGCTCGCCCAGGGCCGACAAACGCGCCAGTGTGGGCAGCACCAGTTGCAACTCGCCCACCCCGTCCTGGGCCATCAGGATTTCACTCAAGGCCGATTCCGGCCAGCCGCCACTGGGCAACACCGCATCCAGCGCCGCCAGCCCCGTGGGGTGCACGCTGGCCGGTGGCGCGGCGGGCCGGCCCTTCCAGACTCGCCCGCCATTGAACAGCGAGTCCAGGGCAACCACGGCGCCCATCAGCCTTGCCTCACCAGGCCGCAGAACACGCCTTCGATGGCCAGGTCCTGCTCGGGCCCGACCACGATGGGTTGATACGCCGGGTTGCGCGGCAACAGGCGAACCCTGTCGCCGTGGCGTTCGAATCGTTTGATGGTGACGTCACCGTCCAGGCGCGCCACCACAATCTGCCCGTTCAAGGCTTCGGCAGTGCGGCGTACGCCCACCAGGTCGCCATCGAGAATGCCATCTTCAATCATCGAATCGCCCTGCACCCGCAGCAGGTAATCGGGGGTTTTGGCGAAAGTGGCGGGGTCCAGTTGCAAGCGGCTGTGCACCTCGGCATCGGCGCCAATCGGCCGACCGGCCGCCACACGGCCAAGCACCGGCACATCCAGCCACTCGGGACGCGCAGGTTGGTTGAGCAAGCGGATGCCACGGGCCTGGTTGGGGTTGACCTCAATAAAACCGGCTTCAGTCAGCGCCACCACATGCTTGCGGGCGACGCTGCGCGAGGCGAAGCCGAACGCCTCGGCGATCTCGGCGAGGCTGGGAGGCTGGCCTTGTTGCGCGATGCGCTCGCGAATGAAGGTCAGGATGGCAGTGCGGCGGGGAGTCAGGTTAGTCATGGAGTACATTTGTACTCCTGTGGGAAATTTCTGACAATAACCGTCAGTCTGCTCGTTGCCACATACCTGTGGGAGCGGGCTTGCTCGCGAAGGCGGTGTATCTGCTAGCACATGTGAAAACTGACCCACCGCTTTCGCGAGCAAGCCCGCTCCCACATGAAGGCATAGGTATCTACATAACTCTGTAGGTTGTAGCCGACGACGGTAACCACGATGCGAAGCGAGCCGCTCTTGATCTTGATCTGCTTTTGATCTTAGGCGCCCCGTCAAACCACGCTGGCCGGAATTCGACAGTGATTTGGGGGGTAAACCGGCAGGGATGCCGGTTTAGCCGCCCCGCGCCATGGATGACGCGTGGCGGCGGCCCCCCAAATCACTGGCGGATTACGGGCACACCGAGCCACAGCGAGGTGCCGAGTGGTGGGGCAAGAGCCCTTTGGTTACTTTGGGGCTTTTCCAAAGTGACCCGCCGTCAGGGCGGAACCCTAAGTGGCCGTTACCGCAGAAATGGATATGTACTCGGTATAACTGTGTTGGCTGTCAGGACGCATTCGCGAGCAAGCCCGCTCCCACAGTTTGATCGTGGTGTGTCAGGTTGATAGGCGTCGGCTGTCTAATCGTCACGGGAGCAAGCTCCCTCGCCACAGATTTAGCGTCGTACCGAAGTTGCGTAGATACCTATGCACATGAAGGCATACCTCACCACCCCTCTTTCAACATCCGCAACTCCAGATGCTGCAACAACATAATCGTCTTGCCATCCACAATCTCCCCACTCTGCACCATCGCCAGCGCCTGCTCGAAGCCCAGCTCCAACACCTCGATATCCTCGCCCTCTTCTTCCAGGCCACCACCCGCCCCCACTCGGTCGCCTGGCTGGTATTGGCCGATAAAAAAGTGGATCCGCTCGGTTACCGATCCCGGGCTCATGAACGCCGCATAGATTTTCTCCACATGCCCGACGCGATAGCCGGTCTCTTCCTCGGCCTCCAGACGGATGCGTTCTTCGGCGCTGGCGTTGTCGAGCAAACCGGCCGCCGCTTCAATCAGGTAGCCGGGGTAATCGTTGACGAACGTGGGCATGCGGAACTGGCGAATCAGCAACACCGTGCGTTGCTCGCGGTTGTACAACAGGATGGTGGCACCGTTGCCCCGGTCATACACTTCGCGGGTCTGGGCTTGCCAACTGCCGTCGCGACGGCGCAGGTCGAAGCTGTATTTCTTCAGCAGGTACCAGTTGTCCGAGAGGGTTTCTTCGGCGGTGATGCGCACGGGGCTGTTGTTCATGTGTGGGCCTTTACAGGAGGGGCGGGTTCAAGCCGTCCACCCTATCAATCCGCATGAGGATTGTTCAATGCTGTAACACTTTCATCGGTCACGGCCGTCGCATTAATGCCTGCCCGCCCAGGCCATCTGGTAAAACCCGTGCTTCACCTTTGTTCTGGAACCTTCATGTCTTCTGCTTCTATCCCTCGCCGGGGCCTGCGCTGGTTTGTCTGGCTGTGCATGGCGGTGTTGATTGTCGGCCTGCCAGTCGGCTGCGCCGTGCTGCAACACAAAGAGCGCGAACTGGTGTTTCGCATCGAGCCGGGAACCGCCGGCTGGTACACCGGCCTGCCCAAGGCGGTGCAGGAATTTGAACTCAAGCCCGCCAGTTTCAAAGCAGGGCAAAACATTCATGGCTGGTGGTACCCGGCAACCAACAAAGACGCGCCCGCCATCCTCTACTTGCACGGGGTACGCTGGAACCTCACGGGCCAATTGTTTCGCATCGAGCAATTGCATGCCCTGGGCTTTTCGGTCCTGGCCATCGACTATCGCGGCTTTGGCCAAAGCCACGGCGACCTGCCCTCGGAGGCCACGGTGTACGAGGACGCTCGCATCGCCTGGGAACGTTTCCAGACCCTGCAACCAGACCCCGGCAAGCGCCTGATCTACGGGCACTCCCTGGGTGGTGCCGTCGCCATCGACCTCGCTGCCGAGCTGGGCAAGCAGGTGCCATTGCCGGTGCGTGGGCTGGTGATCGAGTCCACGTTCACCTCCCTGGCGGATGTCGCCACGGCCGTTGCCAACACCTCGTTGCCGGTGCGCTGGTTGCTGTCGCAGAAGTTCGATTCCATCGACAAGATTGCCGACATCCACATGCCGCTGCTGGTGGTCCACGGCCTCAACGACCGCTACGTACCGCCGCGCTTCAGCCAGCAGTTGTTCGAAGCCGCCCAGCAACCCAAACACCTGTTGCTGGTGCCGGGTGCCAGCCACAACAACAGCATGAACCTGGCCGGGCGCAGTTATGGCCAGGCGCTGGAAAACCTGATGCGCACAAAGATGCCCGCCCAGGTCGTCACACACTCCACAGGCCGCGATAACGCCTCATAAATACGCTTTTCGGCACTGGGTTCGCGCTTGGCTGTCAAGCGCAAACCCTGGCCATGCTGGCCCGAAATACAAGTTGATCAAATAATGATCTTCGCTGAAATCGCCAACGCAGCCGGGCCTTCGCAAAGTTATCCACAGAGATACCCACGGTTTTCGTGGACAACTCTTTTTATATTTTTGCGTTTTTTTTTGCTTAAGCCGTGCTTCCAGGAAAGGTACCGGGCAACAAGATTTCGCGATTCACCTCGCGTATATCCTTATAGCCACAAAGCGCCATCGACACGTCCAGTTCGCGGGCGATGATATCGAGGGCCTTGGTTACGCCCGCCTCGCCCATCGCCCCCAACCCATACAAATGCGGGCGGCCGATCATGGTGCCCTTGGCGCCCAGCGCCATGGCCTTGAGCACGTCCTGGCCGGAACGAATACCCCCGTCGAGCCACACTTCAATACGGTTGCCCACGGCTTCGACAATCGCCGGCAATTGGCTGATGCTCGACGGCGCGCCATCAAGCTGGCGGCCACCGTGGTTGCTCACCACCAACGCATCGGCACCGCAATCGGCCGCCAAGCGTGCATCTTCCACATCGAGAATGCCCTTGATGATCAGCTTGCCGCCCCAACACTTTTTGATCCACGCCACATCGTCCCAACTCAGGCGCGGGTCAAACTGCTGGGCGGTCCACGACGACAGCGAACTCATGTCGGCCACGCCCTTCACATGCCCGACGATATTGCCGAAACCACGCCGCTGGGTACCCAGCATGCCCATCACCCAGCGCGGCTTGGTCATCATGTTGAGAATGTTCGGCAGGGTCAGCTTGGGTGGCGCGGACAGGCCGTTGATCAAGTCTTTGTGGCGCTGCCCCAGAATCTGCAAATCCAGGGTCAGCACCAATGCATCCACCCCGGCAGCCTTGGCGCGCTCGATCAACTGCTCGATAAAACTGCGGTCGCGCATCACATACAGCTGGAACCAGAACGGCTGGCCGACGTGCTCGGCGATGTCCTCCAGCGTACAGATACTCATGGTCGACAAGGTGTAGCGCAGCCCGAACGCAGCAGCGGCACGGGCGGTGAGGATTTCGCCATCGGCATGTTGCATGCCCGCAAGGCCGGTCGGTGCCAGCGCTACGGGCATGGCCATGTCCTGGCCGATCATACTGGCGCGGATCGAACGCTCGTCGATATTGCGCGCCACCCGTTGGCGGAACTTGATACGTGCAAAATCAGTTTCGTTGGCGCGGTAGGTGCTCTCAGTCCAGGAGCCGGAATCGGCGTAGTCGTAGAACATGCGGGGCACACGTTTTTGCGCCAGCTTGCGTAAGTCTTCGATGGTTGTGATCAACGGCATCGGGTCACCTCTCCCTGAACTGAACACAGAGAGTAACTGGCAGGAGCGTGGGCAACCAGCCGTTGCGTTTAGATGAAGCGGGGATTAATCTCGCACAAACCCGCAATAAAGCGCACAAACATGCATAACACTCATCAAGCCATCGACCTGCCTTCCCTGCGCAAGCAGAAGATTCTGTTGTTGCTGGAACGCGACGGCAAGGTCACCGCCTCCGAGTTGGTCGAGCATTTCGCCGTGTCCCAGGACACCATCCGCCGCGACCTCGGCGAACTCGCCGCCGCCGGCCTGCTGCAACGCGTACACGGCGGCGCCCTGCCCCGGCCCAAGGACACCGGCAAGGATTTCTTTACTCGTGTCGGCGAGACCAACGAGGTCAAGCGCCAGCTCGCCCGCGTGGCGGCGGGCCGGGTTGAAGACGGCCAGATCGTGCTATTCGATTCTGGCTCCACCACCTTGCAGATCGCTCAGTGCTTGCCCCATGCACTGCACCTGACCGTGGTCACGCCATCACCGATGATCGCCATCGCCCTGGCCGACCATCCGCATGTAAAAGTGATTTTGGCCGGTGGCCAACTCAACCCCGCCACGCTCTCCACCGGTGGCCATGACGCGGTGCGGCTGATCCAGAGCGTAAAGGCCGACCTATTGTTCACCGGGGTTTGCGCACTGCATCCGCAGGTGGGCATCACCTCGCTGCATTTTGGTGAAGTAGCCGTCAAGCAAGCCCTGCTCGACAGCGCGTCCCACGTCATCGCCGTGACCACCTCAGACAAGCTCGGCGCGGTGGAACCCTTTGTGGTGGCGCCGTGCAGCCGTATTCATACGCTGATTACCGAGTGGGACGCGCCGGATGTGCAGGCGTATGAACAGTTAGGGCTGCAGGTGCAGCGAGTGGAAGTGCAGTGATGCACAGTGACGGACGGCAACCACGAGGCGAAGCAACAGCGTCGGCTGCCAGGCCGTCATCGCAGGCAAGCCAGCTCCCACATTGGTCATGCATTGCCCACAAAATCAGGGCCCGGCACAGATCCCCTGTGGGAGCGGGCTTGCTCGCGAAGGCGGCGTGTCAGTCAATGAATCTGTAACTGAACTACCGTCATCGCAGGCAAGCCAGCTCCCACAGGTTGCAGGGGTTGTTTGGAGAGCCTCATTGGATGCGGTAGTGGAAAGTATTGCGCACTGCCGGTACGGCAACAGCCTTGCCATCGACGATTCTCGGCTGGTAGCGAAAAGTATTGGCCGCGGCCAATGAGGGCCGAATGAACAACGGGTGGCAGCCGTCCAGCACCTTGGGGTTTTCCACGTGGCCCTGGGTGTTGACGGTGTACTCCACCGAACAGTCGCCTTCGATGTTCTTGTCCAGGGCGCGTTCGGGGTAGTCGGGGGCGGCCTTGCTCAAGGGCTGGTACTGGCGGCTGTCGAATGCAGGGGTAGGCGCAGGCACGGCGGCTCGGGCTTTTTGCGCAGCGGCACGCGCCTGGCTCAGGCGTTGCTGCTCCAACTCTCGATTGCGCTGCTCGGTCGCCATGCGCTGCTGTTGTTGCTCCAGTTTCTTTTCTTCAACCCGCTTGCGCGCCAGGGCGGCTTTCTCGAGCTTTTGCGCCTGGACCTGCGGATCGACCGTCGGTTTGGTTGGTAGCGGGATGGCAACAGGTTCTGGCAGCGCGGCAGCGACAGGTTCAGGTATCGCCGCCGGCTCCGGCGCTGGCAACACCACCAACTGCGTGTGCATCACCCGTGGCGCATCCACCCCTGGCCGCTCCGTTGACCAGCCCAGCATCAACGCCACTGCCACCGCGCCATGCAGCGCCACGGCCAGGCCCGCTGCCAGGCTTTTACGCCAGAAACCATCGCCGTTGGGCGCCAAGGCCAGTGCCGGACTGTGCATGCTCATCGCTGTCATTGTGGGGCCTCGGTGACGAGCCCAAGCTGGCTGACACCGCCCTTCTGCAGCACTGCCATGGCCGCCACCACACGGCCGTAACCGGCATTGTCGTCAGCACGGATATACACCTGGGTATCGCTGCGCGCCGCCACCACCTGCATGACCTTGGCGCTCATTTCTTCCAGTGTCACCGCACTGTCGGTCTGCTGGCGGGTATCCAGTTCATCGCCCAGGTTCCAGTAGTAGCCACCGTCGGCCTTCACCGATAACGTCAGGATCTGCTGGCGCGTATCGGTGGCCAGCGCCTCGGCGGCGACCTTGGGCAGTTCGATCTTCACGCCCTGGGTGAGCATGGGCGCGGTGACCATGAAGATCACCAGCAGCACCAGCATCACGTCGATGTAGGGCACCACGTTCATCTCGGCCTTGGGCCCGTGCTTGCGTTGCGGCCTGGTCAACATCGCTTTGCTCCTTGTTCAGGCGGCCACGGCCAGGTTGTTCGAGGTACCGCGCAGCGTGCGGTGCAGGTGCACTTGCAGCTCATTGCCAAAAGCGTAGTAGCGCGTAAGCAAGGTCTGGCTGCGTGCCGCAAAGCGGTTATAGGCGACCACTGCCGGAATCGCCGCAAACAGGCCAATGGCCGTGGCAATCAAGGCTTCGGCAATGCCCGGTGCCACGGTCGACAGCGTGGCCTGTTGCACCTGGGACAAGCCGAGGAATGAATTCATGATGCCCCACACGGTCCCGAACAGGCCGATATAGGGGCTGACCGACCCCACCGTCGCCAGAAATTGCAGGCCCTTTTCCAGCTCCAGTTCCTGCTCGGTGATCGCTACCTGCAAGGCGCGCTCCACCCCCTCGAGCACGGCCGGATCGTGGTGGTGCAGATGCTGGTATTCCTGCATGCCGGCAATAAAGATCGGCGCCACACCGCCCTCGCCTGCCTGCGCGGTTTCGCGATACAGGGGTTGCAGGTCCGACGCAACGCGAAAGCGCGCCAGGAAGCCGTTGAGCTGTCGTTCCAGCCCCCGCAGCACGCGGCTGCGCTGGATGATCAGGTACCAGCTGAGCAAGGAGGCCAACAGCAAGGTGACCATCACAGCCTTGACCAACAGGCTGGCGTCGCTGATCAAGCTCCAGATCGTCATATGTTCCATCGTCGCGTGCATGATGAAGCTCCTATTCGATTAAAAACGGATGACTGCGTGATGACAGCTCAGGGTAATTTCAACGCGCGGCTCACCTCGGCCCAGGGCACGAACTTGAAGTTCTGGGCTTGCTCGGGCACGCGCTTGCGCCCGTCCTGCACCACCAGCATGCCTTGGCTCCAGGGCCCGCCGAGGTTGACGGCAGTGACCTCCAGGCCATCGGTTTCCGAGGCGCCATCAATGCCGGCCGCTGCATTGAGGCCAACGCGCAAGGCGCCGCGCACAGCGAATGGCGGCTCGGCGTCCAGCACCAGGTAGCTGTCATTGCCTTGGCTGGAGATCACCAGGTAATCCCGTGTGGGGCTTTGATACAGCGCCAGGCCTTCGACATCCGCATGCAGTTGCGCGCCGACTTTGATCACCGAAGTGAGCGTGGCCGGTTGGTCGGCACGGGCATCCATCGCCCACACGCCGACATCTTCCTCACCGATAAACAAGCGCTGGCGCTGGTCATCGGCCACACAGCCCTCGGGTTGGCTGTCGACCTTGAACTGACGCACCAACTCGCCCTGCACACGGCCAGCCTGCGCACTCAGGCGGTATTGCAAGAAGGTGCCGTCCTTGTCATTGGCAAACGCGTAAAGCTCACCGCTGGCGGGCTGAAACAGGCAGATGCCGTAGATGTCCTTGAGTGGCGTGGGAACCTCACCGGCTTCACGCAGCTCGCCGCTCTGACGGTCGATGCTGAACAGGCTCAGGCTGTTGCGGTCGCGGTTACTCGCCACGGCCAGGTCGACTGTATTCGTACCCAGTTTGAAGCCAGGGCGTAAGTCGACATTGTTCAGGCGCCCCACTGCCAGTTCCTGCAGCAGCTTGCCGTCGAGATCGTAGGCCAGCAGGCCCTGTTTTTTGTTGGTCCCCAGCACACGACTCTTGGCCGGCGTGTCGGGGTGAATCCAGATGGCCGGGTCATCCGCCGCGTCGCCTTGGCGACCCACGGGTTCGGTCTGGCGCAGGGCGGCGACTTGCGCCAGCACCGGGGCAACCGGTACCGGCGTGGCCTGCCAGTCGAGGCGGCCCTGATAGAGCTGGCCGCTGTCGTCATCCCGCACCAACACCTGCCGGCCCTGGATCACCAGTTGCTCCGGTTCTTTGAGGCCCGGCAAGGCCAGGCTGGGTTGCCCAACCCAACGCTCCCCAACTTGCTGGAACAGCTGCAACTGCGCGGTTTTCGGGTCCAGCGCGAGCATCCCCCCCGGCATCAGCGCCATGGCGCCTGCTTCGCGCGCGGGGTCGTCGAACAGCGCCACGGGCGTGCGTTTCACCTCGGCCTCCGGGTGCGCCGGGTAGGCCCACCAGCCGACGTTTTGCTCGTTCACCACCAATCGCTCGGCCCCGTCATCCACTTGGCAGTACTGCGCCGATGGCGGCAGTGGCAGGCTGCGAACACGCTGCGCCTGGGCCAACAGGGTCGAACCGTTGCCCACCAGCCACTGTTCGCCCTTGCCCTCTTCACCCACCAGGAACACAAACAGGTTGGCCGCCGAGTCGCGATAGAGGCACAGGCTGTTCACCGCAAAGTCGCGGGGCGGCAGGTACAGCGGCGTACCCCAGGTTTTGCCGGCGCCATCGAGGCCGATCAGCAAGGCCTGCTGGCGGTCGTTGTCGAGGCTGGCGATCAGCGTTTGAGTGCCGGCAGCGCGGGTGTCGAGGCTGCTGAAACGGCCCTTGAACCGGGCCAGTTCGGCGCCTTTATCGTCGAGCAACAGCAGGCCGTCGCGGGCGCTGGCGGCCACGCGCTGAGTGCCGCCGGGCAGGAAGGCCACGGCTTGGGCATTCAGGCTGGGGGCCCAAGGGGTCAACGGTAGCTCGGTGGCGAACGCATTGCCGCTGGTTACCAACGCAACCAACAGGCACAGCTTGGAAATTCTCATGAACAGACAATCCTTCGAAAACAATGGAGATCCCGTTTGGGACGGCTTGCCCTGATGCCCTGTAGGAGCGAGCTTGCTCGCGAAAAACGCACAGGCGCCGCGTTCATTCAGGCAGCACGCGTTATCGTTGAGGTTTTTCGCGAGCGAGCTCGTTCCTACAGGGTGGCAACGGTTAGAAATGGGTGAAGGTCAGGCCCAGCTTGTAGGTGGGGCCGTACTCTTCGTACTGGCCGTTGTAGCTGCGGTGGCCGGTGTAGACGAAGTACGACTCATCAGTGAGGTTCTGTGCCTCGAAGCTGACCTGCAGGTTCTTGGTCAGCGAGTAACGCGCGCTGAAGTCGACGAAGGTTTGCGCGTCGACGTGCAGGTCATGGGCCTTGTCATTGATCGACGCCAATTCATACAGGTAGGCCGACTTGTAATTGGCCGAGAGGCGCAGGCTGAGTGTGTCGTCTTCCCAGCCGAGCATCAGGTTGCCGACCGTGTCGGACTGGTTAGGCAGGCTGATGTTGCGCTTGCGATTGCGCCCGCTGGCGCTGTCGAAGCCCTCGATGTCCGCGCTGGAACGGCTGAAGGTGCTGTTGGCGCCGATCATCAAGCCGTTCCATGGCGCAGGCAGCCAGTCGAACTTCTGTGAGTAGGCCAGCTCCAGGCCATAGAGTTTGGCGCTGTCGCCGTTGGCAAAGGTGTGCGCCTCGGCGAAGTTGGCCCAGGCACCGGTACCGGCCACGTCGGTGTTGTAGACGAAGTTCTGGATGTCTTTGTAGAACACGAACGCCGACACCGTACCGGCGCGGCCCATGAAATGTTCGATGCCCAGGTCCAGGTTGCTCGACTCCAGAGGCTTAAGGTCGGGGTTGCCGAAGGTGGCCTCGTCATCGTCGATCACAAAACCAGGGGCCAGTTGGCCAAAGGTCGGACGCACCACCGACTTGGTCCAGGCGGCGCGCACTTGGGTGTTCTTGTCAATCTGGTAGCGCGCATGCAAGCCCGGCAGCCAGTGGTGATACCGGCGCTTGGTCTCGGTGGCGCTGAACTGGCCGTCCGTGGCGCCGGTGCCCTTGGCTTCGAATTCGGTGCCTTCGTAACGCAGGCCGGCGATGAAGCGCCAGTCGTCGATATCAACGGTGTTCATCAGGTAGCCGGCGTTGATGTCTTCGCGAATGGTGAAGTCGTTAACCCTGGATTCGGTCGGGTCATAGAAGTCATCGCGATTGAGGCCGCCGATCAACTGGCGGATATTGCCCGCGCTGATGCCTGGGCCAAAGCGGCCAAGGCGGTAGTCGACGTTGCCCTTCTGGAACTGCGTGAGGTTGAGTTGTTCGTCGCTCAAGCCCTGTTCATCCAGGTCCTTGTAGACCCAGGCCTCCAGGTCATTGTCCTTGTGGCGCCGGCTGACCTTGCCGCCGAACTTGAACTGGGATGCGTAACCGCGCAGGTCATAGTCGCGCGCCAGGTCCAGGCGCAGGTTTTTCTCGGTGTCCTGGGTGTGCTGTTTTTCCCAGTCGACTTTGTCGAGGCTGAAATTAGCGGGGTCGTAGAAACCACTGCCGATGATCGGGCGCGGCTTGGACTTGTCGTAGAAGCCGCTGTCGGCAAAGTCACCGCCGTCGAAGGTCGCCCCGGCAATATGCCCCGGGCTGTCTTCGCTGGAACGGCTGTACCCGGCCTGGCCGCTCAAGGTCCACAGGCCGAGCATGCGTTCACCGCCCACTACGTAGGATTGGATTTCCTGGGTTTCCTCGCGGTTCTTGAGCTTGCGCTTACCTTCGGCGTCGCCCAATTCGCCCGGCGCTTGCGGGTCAGCGAACTCGAGGCTGGCGGCGTTGCGCGTTTCGGTGTCCTTGTAGCGACTGTAGAGCGTGCGCAGGTAGTAGCTGCTCAAGTCATCGGGCTTGTAATCGAAGTTAAGGCCACCACCGGCGCGTTCACGGCTGATGTCGTAGTCGCGCTGCTCGAATTCGTTGAGCCGGGCACCGTTGGTAAAGTCCCAGGCGCCGCCAGTTTCGACGTTGTCCGAGCCAAAATCACGCTTCTGCCAACTGAGCGCCGCGGCCACACCAAAGTTGTCGATACCGTCGCCGAGGCTGAACCGGTTACTGGCGGCGCCGGAGAATTTCGGGCTGGTCTGGTGCGTGTTCTTGTCATAACTGGCCTCGGTGCTGCCGGTGTAGAACAGGCCCTTGTGATCGAATGCCGACAGGCTCTTCACATCGACGGTGCCGCCCAGGGAGTTGGCGTCCATGTCCGGTGTGAGCGTCTTGATCACCGACAGCGATTGCACCAATTCCGAAGGCAGAACATCCAGGGCCACGGCGCGGCGCTCGCTCTCAGGCGAGGGCACCAGGGTGCCGTTGATGGTCACGCTGTTGAGGTCCGGGCCCAGGCCGCGCACGCTCACAAAGCGCCCTTCGCCCTGGTCACGCTCAACGCTGATGCCCGGCAAGCGCTGCACCGCCTCGGCAACGTTCTCATCGGGCAACTGCGCGACGCCGTCAGCATGCACCACGCTCTTGATGCTGTCGGAAGAACGCTGCTCCTTGAGGGCGCTGTCGATCGCAGCGGCTTGGCCGACCACATCGACATGCTCGGTGGTGGCTGCTTCGGCAGCATTGACCCGCTCGCAGGCTATCGCCAGGGCCAAGGCGGTAAGCGTAAAGCTGACGAGCCCGGTGCGCTTGTACATGAAACCCTCCCCAAGAATCCGTTGGCGCCAGGCAAGGGGCCCGGCAACTGGGAGGGCAAGCTAGGGGGGAGCCGTGACGGTTCTGTGACAGGGTTGCGGGCATAGCCTGTCAAAGCAGGGTTTATAGGCTTCTTGAGCGTACAAATGAGCTGAAATGACCTCGGTCAGAGGTGGGAGCTGGCTTGCCTGCGAAGACGGCGCTTCAATCGACATAGATGTCGAATCTGCCCCCACAGGTAACCACGATGCGAAGCGAGCCGCTCTTGATCTTGCTCTTGATCTGCTTGTGATCTTGATCTCAGGCGCCCCGTTAAACCACGCTGGCCGGAATTCGACAGGGATTTGGGGGGTAAACCGGCAGGGATGCCGGTTTAGCCGCCCCGCGCCATGGATGGCGCGTGGCGGCGGCCCCCCAAATCACTGGCGGATTACGGGCACACCGAGCCCAGGCGAGGTGCCGAGTGGTGGGGCAAGAGCGTTTTGCTTACTTTTGCGCTTTTCAAAAGTGAGCCGCCGGCGGAACCCTAAGTGGCCGTTACCGCAGCAATGGATATACACACAATCCAACTGTGTTGACTGCCAGGCCGCCTTCGCGAGCAAGCCCGCTCCCACAGTTGGATGGTGGAGTGTCAGGTGGATAGGCGTCGACTGGCAGGCCGCTATCGCAGGCAAGCCAGCTCCCACATGGACTCCATGTCCAGCTGAAAAATAGGCCGAGGGCATGAGCTGATTCGACCCTCCCACCCCGTCATCCAACCGTCACATCCATCTGCTGTGCTGGCGCCCATTACTCATTCGCCCAAGGACCCGTGGCCATGTTTTCCGTGCTCAAACCCCACCGCTGGAAACTCACGTTGCTACTGATCGCCGCCAACCTCGGACTGATCCTGCACCTGGCCTGCGGCGAGCTCAAAAGCGTCAGCGAATGGGTATGGCTGGATATCATCGGCGAAGGCGGTTCGGCGCTGCTCGCACTGATCTGGCTGGGCCTGGTGTTGAAAAGCCGCCCCGCCGGACGGGTCACCCAATACCTGGCGCTGGGGCTGTCGTGCATCTTTTTTTCCTGGTGGATCGACAGCCTCGACGAATTAATCCGCCTGCCTGACAGCATCTCCTGGGATCACTGGCTGGAGTCAGGGCCCATGCCGGTGGGCATGATCCTGCTGACAATTGGCATCTACCACTGGCACCACGAACAACTGGCGATCAGCGCGCAGATGGAAAAACGCGAGCGGTTGTTTCGCGAGCACCGGCTGTTCGACAAACTCACGCCCCTGGCCGGTGCCGACTACCTCAAGCGCCAACTCGCCGACAGCCTGCGTGACAGCCAAGAGCAGCAACAACCGCTGTCGCTGCTGGCCCTGGACCTGGACAACTTCGCCGCCATCAACCAGGCCTACGGGCATGCCGAGGGTGATGCGGTGCTACAGGCGGTCAGCCACGTGCTGTTGCTCAACCTGCGCCGCCAGGACCTGTTGTGCCGCCTGGCGGGTGATCGTTTTGTGGTGCTGCTGCCCAACACCGGCGAGCGCCAGGCCCAGGGCTTAGCGCTGGAGTTGCAACACGCGGTGCAAAGCCTGGCCCACAAGACCCGGCAACAGGGCGAACGCCTGCAACTGGCGGCCACCACGGCGGTGGTGATGGCCTTGCAAGAGTCACCCTTTGAGCTGCTCAAGCGCCTGAACCTGGGTCTGGCCCGGGCCAAGCAGCCCCTTGCGAAAAGCGCCTGAAATGGCCGTGAAAACCAGTTGGTATGAAAACGACAGCCGCTTCATCCCCGGTCATTATCAACCCGCCACGTTGATCGACCTGGGCTTGTCCCGGGACATCGACAGCCATCGCCTGCTGCGCGGCACCGGCCTGTTCCACGAAGACATCCTGGCCGGCAACGCGCGGTTGAGCCCGCAGCAGTTCCTGGGTTTGATCGGCAACAGCCGCAAATTACTGGACGCCGATGACAGCAGTTTCCTGTTTGGCCAACGCCTGCTGCCCGGCTACTACGGCGCCGCGAGCCATGCGCTGGGGCATGCACAAAACCTTCATCAGGCGCTGGATATCCTGGTCCAGCAACAAGTGCTGCTCAGCCCGCTGGCCACGCTGCAACTGGAGCTGGATGAGCACCACGCCTACCTGTACTGGTTGGACAGTTGCGGTGCCGGCGAACACTGGCGCTTTCTGCTGGAAGCCAGCATGACCTCGCTGGTTGCCATGAGCCAATGGCTCAGCGGCCAGCGCTTGCCGTGGGTGTGCAGTTTCAGCCATGCCGAACCCCGGTACGTCGAGCAATACTGGGTGCATCTGGGCGAACACACGCGCTTCGAACGCCCGCTGGATATGATGTGCATCCCACGGGAATACCTCACCCATACCTGGCCGGGGGCTTCGGCCACGGCGGGCCAGGTCGCACGCCAGCAAGCCCTTGAACAAATCGAGCAACTGGGCTTTGCCGCAAGCTTTCTGGATTGCCTCTACGGCTACCTGCGCGAACATGTCCGCCAGCCGCCGAGCCTGGAACAGGCCGCGCACACCTTCGCCATGAGCCCGGCCACGCTAAAGCGCAAGTTGCAACGGCACGACACGGGTTTTCAGCAACAGGTCGACCGGGTACGCAAGCACGTGGCGTTGCACCTGTACCAGGCCAAGGGGTTGAGTAACGAGGAAGTCGCGGCGTACCTGAACTTCAACGATGCGGCGAATTTTCGGCGCTCGTTCAAGCGGTGGACGGGCAGCACGCCCAACCTGATCCGCCAACTGTTCAGCAGCCGCTAGCCAGGCGTTCGCGCAGGAACTCCACCAGCGCTTGCACCGGGCGTGAACTCTGGCGGTGCTGCGGGTACACCGCCGACAGCGTCAAGGCCTCAGGGGCGAAGTCTTCCAATACCTTGACCAAACGGCCGTCCTTCAAGGCCTCGCTGACAATGAACGTCGGTAGGTAGGTAACGCCCAAACCGGCAATCGCGGTATCGCGCAGCAGGTCACCGTTATTGACACGCATGCGCCCGCTCACGCTCAAGGCTTGCAACTTGCCTTTGAAACGCCATTGCACTTGGCGGCCGTGGCCGTAAGGCAGGCAGTCGTGCGTGGTTAAATCTTCGGGTTTCAATGGCGTGCCCCGCAGTGCCAGGTAGTCGGGGCTGGCGCAATACACCCGTTCGATAGCGGCAATCCGCCGAGCGATCAGGGTGGAGTCTTCAAGGGTGCCGATGCGCAGCACCAGGTCGTAGCCCTCGCCGATCAAGTCCACCGGGCGGTCGCTCAGGTCGACTTCAACGCAGACCTGCGGATGCTGGCGCAAAAACAACGGCAGCAGGCAACCCAGGTGCGCCATGGCGAACGACAAGGGTGCACTGAGGCGAATGGTGCCGCGCGGTTCGCTGTTCTGGCCGGCGATGCCCTGCTCCACCTGCTCCACCTCACCGAGCAGGCGCAAGGCCGACTCGTAGTAACTCTGGCCCAGCGGCGTGACGTCCAGGCGCCGTGTGGAGCGGTTGAGCAAGCGCACGCCCAGGCGGTCTTCCAGTTGGATCAGGCGGCGACTGACGAATTGCTTGGACAAGCCCAATTGCTCGGCGGCGGCGGTAAAACTGCCGGATTCCATGACCTGGCAGAACAGGCGCATGTCTTCGAAGGGGTTCATTGTCGCTTCTCAGGGGACGATGGGCTGTTTTATAGCCTGTCAGTGGCCACACCACAAACCAAAATGTGAACACCATCAAATGTGGGAGAGAACTTGCCCTAATGCCCTCCGTAGGAGCGAGCTTGCTCGCGAAAACCCCATAGACGCCGCGTTTATTCAGGAAGCACGCGTTATCGTTGACGTTTTTCGCGAGCAAGCTCGCGCCTACAGCAGGTTACTTGGCAGCGAACGCCGAGTAGCTGTTCATCAGGTTGCGGTAGTTGGGAATGCGCGGCGAGAGCAGGTTGGCCAGGCCTTCCATATCGTTGCGCCAGTCCACTTGCAGCTCGCAAGCCACCGAGAACCAGTTGACCAGTTGCGCACCGGCGGCGGTCATACGCGCCCAGGCGGCTTGTTGCACGGTTTCGTTGAAGGTGCCGGAAGCATCGGTGACCACGAACACCTCGAAGCCTTCGTCAAGGGCACACAGAGTCGGGAACGCCACACACACGTCGGTCACCACACCGGCAATGATGATCTGCTTGCGGCCGGTGGCCTTGACGGCCTTGACGAAATCTTCGTTGTCCCATGCGTTGATCTGGCCAGGGCGCGGGATGTACGGCGCGTCGGGGAACAGTTCTTTGAGCTCAGGCACCAATGGGCCGTTGGGGCCGCTTTCAAAGCTGGTGGTGAGGATGGTCGGCAGGTTGAAGAACTTCGCCACGTCGGCCAGGGCCAGCACGTTGTTCTTGAACTCGTTGGGGGAGAAATCCTGCACCAGGGAGATCAGGCCGGTCTGGTGATCAACCAACAGCACAACAGCATCGTCTTTGTTCAAGCGCTTGTAAGTCATGGGTAACTCCTTTGGGGATGGGGTGTTTTTCAAAAAGCAAAGCAGGAGCAGCCGAACGCACCCCAGAAACCCTGGAAGTCGCTGACCGGCACGCTGGAAAGGCGCGCTTTTTCATGGCTGTGGGCATGCACGCCACAAGGGCCGCTGCACTGGTGAACCTGGGCCTGCATCGGCGACGTCGGGCGCCAGTGCCCCGGCACCTTGACCACTGGCGACCAGTCCGGCAGCACCGGTACCCGTGGCGGGGCGAAATCTTCGAAGTCGCCAGCGCCGTACACGACCTTGCCGCCGACCACCGTCAGTACCGACTCGATCCACTTGATGGCTTCTTCCTCGACGCTGAAAAAGTCCGCCGACAACGCGGCGACATCCGCCAATTGGCCGACCTTGATCTGGCCTTTCTTGCCCTGCTCGGACGAGAACCAGGCACTGCCGTGGGTGAACAGTTCCAACGCGGTAAGGCGCGGCAAGCCCTCGGCGTGCAGCTCCAGGCCACCGACGGTGCGGCCGCTGACCATCCAGTACAGCGAGGTCCAAGGGTTGTAGCTCGACACGCGGGTGGCATCGGTGCCCGCCCCTACCGGTACGCCTTCAGCCAGCATGCGCTTGATCGGCGGCGTGGCTTCGGCAGCCTTGGCGCCGTAGCGCTCGACAAAGTATTCGCCCTGGAACGCCATGCGATCCTGGATCGCAATACCGCCACCGAGGGCACGCACGCGCTCGATGTTTTTCGGGGTGATGGTTTCGGCGTGGTCGAAGAACCACGGCAAGCCATTGAACGGGATGTCGCGGTTGACCTTCTCGAACACGTCGAGCATGCGCGAGATGGACTCGTCGTAAGTGGCATGCAGACGGAACGGCCAGCGCTGTTCCACCAGGTGGCGTACCACCGGTTCCAGCTCCTGCTCCATGGTCAGCGGCAGGTCCGGGCGGGGTTCGAGGAAGTCTTCGAAGTCCGCCGCCGAGAACACCAGCATCTCGCCGGCACCGTTGTGGCGCAGGTAGTCATCGCCCTGGTGCAGGGTGACGCTGCCGGTCCAGTTTTTGAAGTCGCTGAGCTCTTCCTTGGGCTTCTGGGTGAACAGGTTGTAGGCGATGCGCACCGTCAACTGTTGATCCTTGGCCAGTTGCTCGATCACCGCGTAGTCATCGGGGTAGTTCTGGAAACCGCCGCCGGCATCGATGGCGCTGGTCAGGCCCAGGCGATTGAGTTCACGCATGAACTGGCGGGTGGAGTTGACCTGGTATTCCAAAGGCAGTTTCGGGCCTTTGGCCAAGGTCGCATACAGGATCATCGCGTTGGGCCGCGCCACCAGCATGCCGGTGGGGTTGCCGTTGCTGTCGCGCACGATCTCACCGCCCGGCGGGTTCGGCGTGTCCTTGGTGTAGCCCGCCACCCGCAGTGCGGCGCGGTTGAGCAAGGCGCGGTCGTACAGGTGCAGCACGAACACCGGGGTGTCCGGGGCGGCTTGGTTGAGTTCTTCCAGGGTGGGCATGCGCTTTTCAGCGAACTGGAATTCGTTCCAGCCGCCCACCACACGCACCCATTGCGGTGTGGGCGTGCGGTCGGCCTGGTCTTTGAGCATGCGCAAGGCATCGGCGAGGGACGGCACGCCTTCCCAACGCAGTTCAAGGTTGTAGTTCAACCCGCCACGAATCAGGTGCAAGTGCGAGTCGTTGAGGCCGGGAATCACGGTGCGGCCCTTGAGGTCGATGACCTGGGTGCCGCTGCCGCGCAGGGCCATGGCTTCGCCGTCGGTACCCACGGCGACAAAGCGCCCTTGGTGGATGGCCACGGCGGTGGCGCGTGGGTTTTCCCGGTCCACGGTGTGGAACTGGCCATTGAACAGAATCAGATCGGCGTTCATAGGGTTTCCTTTACAGAGGCTTCAAGCCAGGGAGCGAACAGGCGGGTGGCCGCCGGCATCAGCAGGTACACCACCAGCAACACGATGGTCAGGGTGACCAGGAAGGTGGAGACCACGTAATTGGACAGAAACGGGTGCAACCGCAGGATCGGCCCCCAGATAAACGGCAGCAGCAGGGTTTGCGGCAAGATCACAAACAGGCTGACCACCGCCTGCTTCCAGCGCGGCGGCTTGGCACCGCCCTCGGCCTGGGGCGCGAACCAGAATTCATTGGCCGCACCGATTTCGGTCTGGTCGCCGTCCGCGAGCATGGGCGCGGCTTCATCGATCAGGGCCTGGCGTTGCGGGGAACCGAGCCACAGCTCAAGGGCGGTGGTGGAGCTATAGCGCAGCACGCAAGTGAACAGCGCCATGCCGTTTTGCTGGCTGCGCACCACGTCAACGCCCAAGTGCCCAGGGCGTTCGCCCGCGATGCGCACGATGCGGCGCAGCCAGGCTTCGTACTCGACTTCAAAGCCAGGTTTGACCCGGTGCTTGACGACCAGGGTAACGACTTCGTCGGGGCGGGTGTTGGCGGTTGAATCCATGGCTGGGTGTTTCCCCAAAGCATTGAGCGATGGGGAGAGTGTCGCCGGTTGGCCGGTGTGGGGAATTGCATGTATGTGCTGTGTGGCAGGCCTTCGCCCGCTCTGCATCCGATATTTATGCTCACTTCCCAACTTAATAATATTTTATTAATAACCCCCCGCCCCCTAACTTGACGTCATGCCCGAGCTGAATCCAACTGCATTACGCAAGGATAGAGACATGACTGTAGCGATAACAAAAATAGACACGCTGGTGGTTGGCGCAGGTCAAGCTGGCGTGGCCATGAGCGAGCATTTGAGCAAGCAAGGCGTGCCGCACCTGGTGCTGGAACGCAGCCGTATCGCCGAGCGCTGGCGCACCGGGCGCTGGGACTCGTTGGTCGCCAACGGTCCGGCCTGGCATGACCGCTTTCCCGGCCTGCATTTCGATGACGTCCCCGCCGATGGCTTCGCGCCCAAAGAGCGTGTGGCCGATTACTTCGAAGCCTATGCCCGTAAATTCAACGCGCCGATCCGCACCGGCGTGGACGTCACCTCAGTGGTACGCAACGTCGGCCGCCCCGGCTTTACCGTGCACACCAGCGAAGGCGTGATCGAAGCCAACCGCGTGGTGGCCGCCACCGGGCCCTTTCAGAAGCCGGTGATTCCCGCTATCGCACCCAAAGACAGCGCGCTGCACCAGATCCACTCCGCCGACTATCGCAACCCAGGGCAACTGCCTGCCGGCGCTGTGCTGGTGGTAGGCGCCGGCTCGTCCGGGGTGCAAATTGCCGATGAACTGCAGCGCTCCGGCCGCCAGGTGTACTTGTCGGTCGGCGCCCACGACCGCCCTCCCCGCGCCTATCGCAACCGGGATTTCTGCTGGTGGCTGGGGGTGCTCGGCGAGTGGGACCAGGCGGCGATGAAACCCGGCCGTGAGCACGTCACCATTGCCGTGAGCGGCGCCCACGGCGGCAAGACCATCGACTTTCGCGAGCTGGCCCAGCAAGGCATGACCCTGGTCGGCCTGACCCAGGCCTTCGACGGCACGGTAGCCACGTTCCAACCCAACCTGGTGGAAAACCTGGCGCGCGGCGATGAAAACTACCTGGCCTTGCTGGATGCGGCAGACGCCTATATCGAGCGCAACGGCCTCGACCTGCCCCTGGAGCCCGAGGCACGTCGGGTGTTCCCCGACGCTGAATGCATCAAGCAGCCGATCCTGGAGCTGGACTTGGTACAAGCGGGCATCACCTCGATCATCTGGGCCACCGGATTTGCCGTGGACTACAGCTGGTTGCAGGTAGACGCCTTCGACGCCGCCGGCAAGCCGCAACACCAGCGTGGTGTCTCCAGCGAAGCGGGCATCTACTTCCTCGGTTTGCCGTGGCAATCGCGGCGTGGCTCGTCGTTTATCTGGGGCGTGTGGCACGACGCCAAATACGTGGCCGACCATATCGCCATCCAGCGTCAGTACCTTGAGTACCGCGAAGCCGCCCCGGTTGCCCGCCTGTCCCCTGTCAGCGCCTGACCCTTTTTTCTGGAGTTTTTTTGATGCCTACCCACAC
This sequence comes from Pseudomonas salmasensis, assembly GCF_014268375.2. Classification (NCBI taxonomy): domain Bacteria; kingdom Pseudomonadati; phylum Pseudomonadota; class Gammaproteobacteria; order Pseudomonadales; family Pseudomonadaceae; genus Pseudomonas; species Pseudomonas salmasensis. The sequence continues at coordinate 32,494 of NZ_CP077083.1, read as the reverse complement.
TCGCATTCGCATGTTCAACACCAAAGAAACCTACCCCAACCAGAGCCTGGACAACGACCTGTGCCAGGCCGTGCGCGCCGGCAACACCGTGTATGTACGCGGCCAGGTGGGCACTGATTTCGACGGTAACCTGGTCGGCCTCGGCGACCCACGGGCCCAGGCCGAGCAAGCGATGAAAAACGTCAAGCAACTGCTGGAAGAAGCCGGCAGCGAACTCAGCCATATCGTCAAGACCACCACCTATTTGATCGACCCACGCTACCGCGAGCCGGTGTACCAGGAAGTCGGCAAGTGGCTCAAGGGCGTGTTTCCGATTTCCACCGGGCTGGTGGTCTCGGCCCTGGGCCAGCCGCAGTGGCTGATGGAAATTGATGTGATCGCGGTTATTCCAGAGTAAGGAGGCTAGCCATGACCTTTTCCATCGTCGGCCGGTGTGCAGAGACCGGCCAACTGGGCATTGCCATCAGCTCATCGAGCATCGCCGTGGGCGCCCGCTGCCCGTGGCTGCGCCCCGGCGTGGGGGCAGTGTCGACCCAGAACATCACTTTGCCGGCCCTGGGCCCGGACGTCCTCGACGGGCTGGAACAGGGCCTGGCCCCCGCCGACGCCGTCGATAAAGCGCTCACCCGCAACGGCTACAGCCAGTACCGGCAACTGACGGCGATTGACCACCTGGGCCGCAGCGTGCATTTCAGCGGCAGCCAGACCCTGGGCACCCATCATGCGGTGTCGGGCGAGCAATGCGTGGCGGCGGGCAATATGCTCGCCGCCCCTGAAGTGATCACCGCGATGGTCACGGCCTTCGAACAGGGCGAAGGCCAACTGGCCGACCGCCTGCTGGCGGCCATGCATGCCGCCATCGCTGCCGGCGGCGAAGCCGGCCCGGTGCACTCCGCCGCGCTGGTGGTGGTAGGCGAGCTGACCTGGCCGATCATCAACTTGCGCGTGGACTGGGCCGACGAAGCGCCCATTGGCGAACTGCAAAAACTCTGGGACGCCTATCGCCCCCAAGTGCAGGACTATATCGACCGCGCCCTGGCCCCCGACCGTTCCCCCGGCTACGGCGTGGCCGGAGACGACCGATGAGCCGCAGCCGTGAACTGCTGGACACCCTGGTGGGCTTCGACACCACCAGCCGTGAGTCCAACCTGCAATTGATCGAATATGTGCGCGATTACCTGGCCGGGTTTGGCGTGGCCAGCGAGTTGATCTACAACGCGCAACGCAGCAAGGCCAACCTGTTTGCCAGCATCGGCCCGGTGGAGCTGCCAGGTATCGTACTGTCGGGGCATACCGACGTGGTGCCGGTGGACGGGCAACCCTGGAGCCTGCCGCCGTTTACGCTGACCGAGCGTGACGGCAAGTTGTACGGGCGCGGCACCGCCGACATGAAGGGGTATATCGCCTGCGTGCTGGCGTTGGTGCCAGCGCTGGTCAAGGCACCGTTGCGCCTGCCGGTGCACATCGCCCTGTCCTACGATGAAGAAGTCGGCTGCCTGGGCGTGCGCTCGCTGCTGGCCGTGCTGGAACAGCGCCCGGTCAAGCCGATGCTGTGCATCATCGGCGAGCCCACCGAGCTCAAGCCGGTGCTGGGCCACAAGGGCAAATTGGCGATGCGCTGCGACGTGCAGGGCGAGGCCTGTCACTCGGCCTACGCGCCCTCGGGGGTGAATGCGATTGAACACGCCGCCGAGTTGATCGGTGAACTGGGGCGCATTGGCCAACGTTTACGCACGCGTCAGGACCCACGCTTTGACCCGCCGTTCAGCACGGTACAAACCGGCATGATCAACGGCGGCAAGGCCTTGAATATCGTGCCGGCTGACTGCCGCTTTGACTTTGAAGTGCGCGCCCTGCCCTCCATGGACCCGGGCGAAGTGGCACAAGAATTACAGGCCTACGCCCGGCAACAGGTATTGCCGCGCATGCAGGCGGTCAGCAAGCAGAGTTCGATTCAGTTCACCGAGTTGTCGGCCTACCCAGGGCTGGTCACGGATGAGCGCAGCCAGGCGGCGCAATTGATTGCGACGTTTTGCGGCTCGCGAGACTTCGGCACCGTGGCGTTTGGTACCGAGGGCGGGCTGTTCGATGCGGTGGGTATTCCCACCGTGGTGTGCGGCCCAGGCAGCATGGACCAAGGGCATAAGCCCGATGAGTTTGTGAGCCTTAAGCAGCTCGACGGCTGCGATGCCATGTTGCAGCGGTTGCTGGGCTTTATCACACTCTGAGGCCATCACCCTCTATCACCCTGTAGGAGCGAGCTTGCTCGCGAAAAACTCACAGACGCCGTGTTCATTCAGGAATCACGCGTTATCGTTGACGTTTTTCGCGAGCAAGCTCGCTCCTACAATGTTCAGCCGAGCAAACGGACAAGCTCTTCTCGGCAGTAGTCAACAAACAACTGCACCGGCTTGGTCAACGGTGCGCGGCGCAGCCAGACGGCCGACAACCCCGACCCCGTGACCGTTTCCGCCAAGGGAATGCACACCACTTTCTGCCCATCATAGGTGTACTCGCTGAACGGTTTGGTCACCAGGATCGAGAACCCGAACCCCCGCCCCACCATGCCCCGCACCATTTCGATGGAGGGCGAGCTGAACACGATATTCGGCGTCAGCCCGCGTTCTTCGAAGATGCTCACGAAGTAGGTACGGCTGGGCAACACGTCCAGCAAAATCATCGGCTCCAGCACCAGGTCGGCCAGGGACACCTTGGCCTGCTGGGCAAAGCGGTGGTCGGCCGGCAGCAGCGCATAAGGCTGTTGCGGCGGCATCAGTGGCGTGGTCTCGATGGTGCCGCCCAGGTCGTGCTCAAACAGCATCGCCACGTCGATACTGCCCGCCGTCAGCGCCTGCACCAGCTCCTGCTGTTCGCCATCGCGGATGCGGATCTCCACGCCCGGCCAGCGCGCCTTGAAGCCGGCGATCAAGCGCGGCAGGTACAACGGTGCCACGGTTTCAAAACAGCCAATGTCGATCTGCCCGGCCACCACATCGTTATCGGCCAGGGCGTTCTGCTCGAACTCATGGGCCACGCGCAACAGCTCCAGCGCCTTGCGGTAAAAGCGCGCGCCGCTGGGCGTGAGCGAAACGCCCTGGGCGTGATGGCGGATAAACAGCTGCACGCCAAAACTGTCTTCCAGCTGTTTGATCGCCGTGGAAACCGACGGCTGGGCGATATACAGCTTGCGCGACGCCTCGGCAACGCTGCCGCATTCGGCCGTGGTCACAAAATATCTGAGCTGACGCAGGTTATAGGCTGCCATCGGCACCTCCCTAAACGTGGTGTTTTGCCCCAAACAAGTGCGCAGAAACACCGGTTTTTCAAGCCATTGACGTGCACGCAACATACCGGAGCAAAAAACCTCACGAGATACTTTTTTTAAGGTCTATAGCAACAAACTTACTAATTTACCTGCCTGCGCCCATTGCAGATGATCACTCCAACAACAAAGCGGCGCCCATGCGCCGCACAGCGAAGTACGTCCACGTACTCACCTTGCCTTGGAGCTCGTCATGGTTACCACTGCAACATCCAGCGCCCCGCTTATCGAAAAACACACGATTGGATACGTGCCCCCGCAAGATCGCCATGGAAAGGTAAGAGACCTGTTCACCCTGTGGTTCGGCGGCAACATCGCGCCGTTGCCGATCGTCACTGGCGCACTGGGTGTGCAACTGTTCCACCTCAACCTGGTGTGGGGCATTGTCGCCATCCTCGTCGGCCACTTGGTCGGCGGTGTGTTGATGGCATTGCACTCAGCCCAGGGCCCGCAGATGGGCATCCCGCAGATGATCCAGAGCCGTGCGCAGTTCGGCTCCCTCGGCGCGTTGCTGGTGGTGGTAATCGCCGGGGTGATGTACATCGGCTTCTTCGCCTCCAACATCGTGCTGGCCGGTAAATCCCTGCATGGCGTGGTGGACGCCGTGTCGGTGCCGGTAGGCATCGTTATCGGCGCCATCGGTTCCGGGATCATCGGCATCATCGGCTACCGCTTCATCCACGTACTCAACCGCATCGGCACCTGGGTGCTCGGCGCCGGCATCGTGCTGGGCTTTGGCTATATCTTCACCCATGTGCAGACCACGGATTTCCTCACTCGCGGTAGCTTCAATATTTCCGGTTGGCTGGCCACCGTTTCCCTGGCTGCGCTGTGGCAGATCGCCTTTGCGCCCTACGTGTCGGACTACTCCCGCTACCTGCCCGCCGACGTGCCGGTAGCCGCCACCTTCTGGACCACCTACCTGGGCTCGGCCCTGGGCTCGAGCCTGGCGTTTATCTTCGGCGCCGTCGCGGTACTCGCCACGCCGGTGGGCATGGACACCATGGACGCGGTCAAACTTGCCACCGGCGCCATCGGCCCGTTGATGCTGGTGCTGTTCCTGCTCAGCGTGATCAGCCACAACGCCCTCAACCTGTATGGCGCGGTGCTGTCGATCATCACCCTGGTACAGACCTTCGCCTACCGCTGGATCCCCACCGCGAAAAGCCGAGCGGTGATCTCCCTCATCGTGCTGGCCGCCTGTTCGATTGCGGCGGTGTTTGCCTCCCAAGACTTCATCGGCCATTTCGTCGACATGGTGCTGGTGCTGCTCGTGGTGCTGGTGCCTTGGACGGCGATCAACCTGATCGACTTCTACGCCATCCACAAAGGCCAATACGACATCGCCTCGATCTTCCGCGTGGACGGTGGCATCTACGGCAAGTACAACCCCCAGGCGCTGCTGGCCTATGCGGTGGGGATTGCGGTGCAGATTCCGTTTATGAACACGCCGCTGTACGTGGGGCCGATTTCGCAGCACATCAACGGCGCGGACTTGTCGTGGGTGGTGGGGCTGGCGGTGACATCGCCGCTGTACTTCTGGCTGGCGAGCCGGGACAGTGCGTATAAGCGCCGGATGGACAGTGGGAAGTTGGTGGGTGGGGTTTGATACATCCTGTCGGTTGCGCCTGTGCGATGGTCACTTTATAGTTCGCCCCGTCGCTGGCATTGGTCGGCGATGGGGTTTCGCAGCCCTACAAATAGAATCAACCTGCACAGTCATCAGACCCACAGGCGGAGCCCGCCTGCGTCCTGTTTATGGCGGCTGTGCGTGGGAGACCTTCGGGTCTGCCGGGGGTGATTCTTCCTGGTCTGCGAACCCGCGCACAGTTGCCACCCAATCTGTTTCGCAGCAGCAAGGTGGCAGTTCTTTTTACCTAAAATAGAATCGAACCTTATGACAACTCAACACCCGCCCCGCCGCTTCACCCCCATGTCCCAAACCGCAACCGATTATCCGGTACTGCTGATCGACAGCGACGCGCCGCTCAGCGAGTTGCACGCCTGCGCCAGCGAACGCCTCAACGCCGCACTCGACTACCTGCACTTGATGGCCTGCTCCAACGTATCGGACTATGCCGAGCACGACATCAACACCGTCGCCAATACCGCCCGGATCATGGTCCAGGATGTAGCGGATGTGTTTACGGTGATTGAAAAACGCGGCCTTGATTCGCCTGCTGTGCAGTAAGTTGTGAGAAAACCCGCCTCGGCGGGTTTTCGGGTTTTTGCGAAGCTCAACCCTACCCGCATCGCCTTCTGTAGGAGCGAGCTTGCTCGCGAAAAACGTCAACGCTAACGCGTGCTTCCTGAATAAACGCGGCGTCTATGAGTTTTTCGCGAGCAAGCTCGCTCCTACCCAGGCGGTAACCACGATGCGAAGCGAGCCGCTCTTGATCTTGATCTTGATCTGCTCTTGATCTTAGGCGCCCCGTTAAACCACGCTGGCCGGAATTCGTCAGGGATTTGGGGGGTAAACCGGCAGGGATGCCGGTTTAGCCGCCCCGCGCCATGGATGGCGCGTGGCGGCGGCCCCCCAAATCACTGGCGGATTACGGGCACACCGAGCCCAAGCGAGGTGCCGAGTGGTGGGGCAAGAGCGTTTTGCTTACTTTTGCGCTTTTCAAAAGTGAGCCGCCGTCAGGGCGGAACCCTAAGTGGCCGTTACCTAAATAACGGATATGTACCCGGTCCAACTGTGTTGACCGCCAGGCCGCCTTCGCGAGCAAGCCCGCTCCCACAGTTTGATCGCGGAGCGTCAGGTAGATATGCGGAGGCTGTCAGGCCGCCATCGCAGGCAAGCCAGCTCCCACAGTTGGATCGTTGGGGTCTCTGGTGGATAGGCGTCGGCTGGTCGGCCGTCATCGCAGGCAGCGCCAGTGGCCTTACAGTGCCAACGATGCAACGTTTCTCTATGATGTAGCCTTTCACTGAACACCCTTGGAACCGCCCATGCCCACCCTCACCCTGCGCAACGCCCTGCCCACCGACGCCGCACGCTGCTTTGAAATCGAAACCAGCGCCTACGAAGGCGACGAAGCCGCCACGCTTGAAAAGATCACCACGCGTATCGCGCAGTATCCCGAGGGCTTTTTGATCCTGGAGGAAGATGGCGCAGTGGTGGGTTTCATCAACTCAGGATGCGCCCATGAAGTGGTGATGTCGGACGAGGCCTTCAAGGAGTTGGTGGGCCATGTGGCCGAGGCGCCGAATGTGGTGATCATGTCGGTGGTGGTCGACCCGGCCTATCAAGGCAAGGGCTATGCGAAACGGCTGATGACTGAGTTCGTGCAACGCATGCAGGCAATGGGCAAGCGCACCCTCCACCTGATGTGCAAGGCGCAGCATGTGCCGTTGTACCGAGCAATGGGCTACACCTATGTGCGCCCTTCGCCGTCGGATCATGGGGGTATGGCGTGGCATGAGATGGTGAGGACGCTTTAATGCAAGCCGTTGCACGAGTGATTGCAAAAGTGTTTCCAAGCGTGAGGCCACCAAAAAACCTGCAACGACCGAATGTGTTTCGGTGAGTGAAAACCTGGCACTGCGCTGCGCTATCTGACAACCAACCTGACTTTTCGGAGCATGCGCCGGACTGCGCCTATAGCCTTTTCACCCACTCGAAAACCAACACCTGATGCAGTTTCACGGTGTTACATCCAGCCAAAACAGACCTCGTTGAGCGCCTGCCCCAGGCGCTGTAGCCTGCGAAACGCCCTGTCAGGGCCACCCTCTGACAGGTCAATTACCCAGCAATCAGAGAGGTGCACTCATGTCTTCAATCAATGGCTCCGCCCCATTCGTACCCGCGTATCAGCCCGCTGGCAAACACCCTATCGATAACGATGTACCGAGGAAAAACTCTCTGGACAAGCAGGCTGGAGAAGATGCCGAAGTGTCCAATGGCAAGGGCGGCTGGAAAAACATTGGCAATGCGACGCGCGACCACGCCAACCGCACTCGGCTGGATCGCAACTTCTTGCCGTCAGACAAAAAGATCGTTGATGACGCCCAGGTCAATACCAGCGCCGGATATCACCGCAGCGGCACCCTGCCGGCCTTTCCAGCGCCAGCTTACAATCCCTTTGATGACTTAAAGGCCAATACCCAAGCCCCGTATCACGGCACCGGCACCCTGCCCGCCTTCCCAACGTGGGATTACAAGGCCTTAGACGACTCCGCGTCCAATGCCCAGCGTGAACCGATCGACTTCGAAATAAAACCTGACGGTAACGGCGGTTGGACCAAGGCGTGACAACGCCACTGTTTTTGGCCTAAGCCGCCTTGGCTCTTAGGGCTTTGCCGAACAACCAGTCCCCAGGGGCTTCACCCTCAAAGGTACAGTTCAACGGTTGTTCCGCGATGGGACAGCCGCGAGTCATCTACCAACTGCCGGAAGCCCCCCCGCCACCGCTGGAACCGCCACCGCCCGACGAACTGCTGCTGGAGCTGGAGCCGCTGGAACCTGAGCTGGACCCGCCGCCGGAGCCAGAACCTTCGCCGACCTTGCCAAAGATAATCAGCGCAACAAACGATGCAATAGGAAACGCCAGCAACCAGGCGTCGCGATCACCGTCCATCACCCGCCCCGCTACCCCATACACGGCCACCACCGCCAGCAGCCGTACAGCAAAACCTGCGCGGCTGGTGCGCCAGGTCGCCCTCATGATCAGCAGCAGCACCAGGTACAAGCCCAGCACCACCAAGACGCCCAGTGGCCACAGCAGCCAATGGGTGAAACTGACGTCTACGTACTGGTTTGCCACCACCAACCCGAGGATATAAGCCAGCAGCCCGATCACGCCGTAAAACAGCGTACGTACCTGCCACAACGCGCCAAATAGCGCGCCGCCAATCAACAACGTCAGCGGCACTACAAACAGAAACATCGGCCAATCCCGCACCCCCGCCAGCAGCGCCAACAACAGCGTGGCCGCTACCGAAATGATCAACGCCCTTCGCCAGTGCAACTTACCGGCAGCGATCAATACACCAGCAAGCGCCCCCAGGATAAACGCCGCCAATATCGCGATAAATTGAGGGTTAAGCCCCGGCCCGGCCCTTTCAGGCAGGTTGCCGCCGTCCACCAAGACGACCAGCGCGTTCACGCCGTGCTCGATGCCACCGGCAAAGTCGCCCTGACGAAACGCCGGAGTGATCTGTTCTTCAATGATGCGATGGGCCAGCAGGTCAGTGACGATGCCTTCCAGGCCGTAGCCGACTTCGATGCGTACCTTGCGGTCATCCTTGGCCACCACCAGCAGGATGCCGTCGTTGACGTCCTTGCGTCCCAGTTTCCAGGCGCGAAACAGCTGGTTGGCGTAGTCTTCGATGCCGGCGCTGCCGGTGGTCGGCACCAGCAATACGGCGACTTGCGCGCCTTTGCGCTGTTCAAGGTCGGCGAGTTGCTGCTTGAGGCGCTGGGTGGTGCCCGAGTCGAGGGTGTTGGTCAGGTCGATAACCCGTTGATCAAGGGCAACCCCAATGGGCGAGGTGTCCGCATGAGCGGCGATCAACAGGCTGGAAAATACCAGGACCAGTAGGCTGAACACCGATTGCCGCACAAGCACGATCATGTATGGTTACCTGAAGTCTCTCCCTGAAGGCGCCGACTGTACCTTATCTGCACGCAAACGCGTGACCCAGGGCCTGCGACTATCTAAACTGCCGCCAAGCTATATAGCAATAAGCCATCAACGAGACGCCCATGGACCTAAGTCACCGCAACAATGTACATGTGATGGGCAACGGTCCCTCGACCCTGGTATTTTCCCACGGCTTTGGTTGCAACCAGGCCATGTGGAATGCCCTGGCACCGCATTTTCTCGAACGCTTTCGCGTGGTGCTGTATGACCTGGTCGGCGCCGGCCTGTCGGACTTGAGTGCGTTCGACAAAGCCAAATACAGCCGCCTGGATGGCTACGCCCATGACCTGAACGAGATTATCGACGCCTACGCCCAAGGCCCGGTGATTCTGGTGGGCCACTCGGTGAGCGCGATGATCGGCACCCTCGCCGACCGTTTCATCCCTGGCCGTATTGCCGCGCACGTGATGATTGGCCCATCGCCGCGCTATATCGACACCGATGAGTATGTCGGCGGTTTCAAGCACGACGACATCGAAGACCTGCTCGACACCCTCGACAGCAACTACCTGGGCTGGTCCAGCGCCATGGCCCCGGTGATCATGGGCGCCCCGACGCAACCCCACTTGAGCGAGGCGCTCACCGACAGCTTTTGCCGCACCGAGCCGGACATCGCCAAGCAGTTCGCCCGCGTGACCTTCCTGTCGGATAACCGCCAGGATGTATTCGGCCTGACCACCCCGGTGCTGATCCTGCAATCGACCGACGACCTGATCGCCCCCGTGGCCGTGGGTGAATACCTGCACGCCGTATTACCTAACAGCACTTATTGCCTGGTCGAGAATGTCGGCCATTGCCCGCATATGAGCGCCCCCCAGGCGTGCGCAGCGGCGATGGACCGGTTCCTGGCCACTTGGGCGGCTGCCGATGCCCGCTGATTTGCTGTTTGACAACGCGGCCTGCGCCCTGGCGGTGACCCAGGAAGATGGCACGATCCTGCACGTCAACCCGCGCTTGTGCGATTGGCTGGGCTTTACCGCCGCCCAACTGCTGGGCCGGCGCTTCCAGGACCTGCTGGCCATGGGCGGGCGGATTTTCTACCAGACGCACCTGGCACCGATGCTGCGCATGCACGGCAGCGTCACCGAGGTGAAGCTCGACATCCGCCATTGCAACGGGCACAAAGTCACGGTATTGCTCAATGCCAACCAGCGCCAGCAGCCCGACGGCGTGGTGTATGACCTGGCGCTGTTCGGCACCACCGACCGTGACAAGTACGAGCGCGAACTGCTCAATGCCCGCAAGCAGGCCGAAGCCCTGCTGCAGGAAAAAACTGCTACGGAACTGGCCCTGCAACAGGCCCAGGCCGAACTGAGCGAGGCCTATGCCATTGCCCAGCGCCGGGCGTTGTTTGCCGAACAGATGGTGGCGATTGTCAGCCATGACCTGAAAAACCCCCTCACGGCGATCCGCATGGCGTCCGACTTTCTCCAGCGCGGCGAGCGCACGGCCAAGGAGCGCCAGTTGTTGGGACATATCGGCCAGTCGTCCGAACGCGCCCACCGCATGATCGCCGACCTGCTGGACTTCACCCAGGCCCGGGTCGGCCAGGGCATTACCATCAAGCCGAAACCGCTGGACCTGCACAGCGTGATTCATCGCAGCGTCGACGAACTGCGGGTGGCCTTCCCCAAGGCCACGCTGGTGCATCACGCCGAGGGCCAGGGCGACGCCTGTCTGGACGCCGACCGCGTGCAACAGATGATCGGTAACCTGGTGGCCAACAGCGTGGCCTATGGCGACCTGCTGCAGCCGATCACCATCACCTCGCGCCTGGGCGACAACACCTGCGCGGTCGCGGTGCACAACCACGGCCCGGCGATACCCCAAGCCCTGCTGGCTGGGTTGTTCGAACCCATGACCCGCGGCACCGACCAGGGCAGCGACGTACGCAGCGTGGGCCTGGGCCTGTATATCGTGCGCGAACTGGCCAGGGTGCATGGCGGCGATGTGGCGGTGAGTTCCTGTGAGACACGCGGCACGATCTTTACCGTGACGTTCTAAACGTAGGAGCGAGCTTGCTCGCGAAAAAACCACAGGCGCCGCGTTTATTCAGGCAGTACGCGTTAGTGTTAGCGTTTTTCGCGAGCAAGCTCGCTCCTACAGGGGGTTGATGGGTCATGCTTATTGTATTCAGCGGTTTGCCGGGCAGTGGCAAGACCACGATTGCCAGGGAACTGGCACGTCAGTTGGGCGCGGTTTACCTGCGTATCGATGTGATTGAGCAGGCGTTGCGCGAGGCTGGGGTGTTGGCGGGCGATGTGGGGGCCAGTGGCTACGGTGTAGCAAATGCGCTGGCGCTGAGTAACCTGCGCCTGGGGCAACGGGTGATCGCCGATTGTGTGAACCCGGTTAAGGAAAGCCGTGATGCCTGGCAAGCGGTGGCGACAGCGGCCGGCGTGGCGCTGACCACTATCGAGGTGGTGTGTTCCGATCAGCAGGCGCATCGGCGTCGAGTCGAAGGCCGTGTGGGGGATATTCCGGGGCTGGTGCCGCCGACCTGGGAATCGGTGCAGGTCCATGAGTATGAACCCTGGGAAGCGCCGCCGTTCAGGCTGGATACGGCGCAGATGACGCCGGCAGAGGCTGTCGCGGCAGCCTTGCTCCATTTAGGCTAAAAACCCACCCTGTGGCGAGGGAGCTTGCTCCCTCGCCACAATCCTTAGAAGTTACTGCGCAGCGCCTCAAGCCCGCCCTCGTAGACACCTGCAAACAGTTCCTCTACATGAGCTTCGGTAGTACCCGCTGCCGGCGTGAACACGCCGGACCAGGTCACTTTCGCCGAGGTGTCCGTCAACGCTTCCACCTGCAAGGTCGACAGGTAAGCACTCACCGGAAACGGCGACGCTTCAATGGTGTAGCTGTAGGTGCGCACCACGTTGTCGAAAGTCTGCAAGCGCTCGACAATCGCACCGCCGTCAGCGGCGGTCAGGTGACGCACACGGCCACCCTCGCTCAGCTCGCTCTTGGCAATAAAAGGCAGCCAGTCAGGCAGGCTGTTGAAGCCGCCAATCAGTTGCCAGACCTGGTCGGCCGGCACCGCAATTTCAATCACAGAAGACGCTGTTGCCACGATCAATACTCCAGTCAGGAAAAAATCAGATTGCCATGCTGTCGACCACGCCACCGTCGACCCGCAGCGCGGCACCGGTCGTCGCCGAAGACAGCGGTGAAGCAATGTACGCCACCAGGTTCGCCACTTCATCCACATTGGCCGCACGTTGGATGATGGAGGTGGGCCGCGCTTGGCGCACAAACACATCCGCTTCTTCTCGGGCACTGCGCCCGGATTCAGCCGTGGCGTCTTTGAGCATATGTTCCAGGCCATCGGTAAAGGTCGGTCCCGGCAAGATCGCATTCACCGTCACCCCGGTACCCGCCAGGCGCTTGGCCAGGCCGTGGGACACCGCCAGGTTGGCGCTTTTGGTCACCCCGTAGTTGATCATGTCAGCCGGCGTCGCCACGCCGGACTCCGACGACACGAAGATCACCCTGCCCCAACCCTGCTCGACCATGCCCGGCACATAATGCCGCGCCAGGCGCACGCCGGAGATCACATTGACCTCATAGAAGCGCGCCCACTCACTGTCCGGCGCGTCAAAGAAATCCACCGCGTCGAAGATGCCCAGGTTGTTGACCAGAATGTCGGCGCGGGGTTCGGCGGCGAAGAGTTTCTGTGCGCCTTCAACGGTGCCCAGGTCGGCCACCACTCCACGCAGTTGGGCAGCGGGAACCGCCTGGCGAATGCTCGCCAAGGCGTCGTCCACCTTGCCTGCATCCCGCCCGATCACCACCACCGTGGCACCCGATTGCGCCAGGGCCTGGCTGATGCCCAGGCCGATCCCGGCGGTGCTGCCGCTGATAATCGCCACTTTGCCGCTTACATCAATCTTCATGTTCAAGCTCCTTAACGTGAGAGAGGCAAAGGTGCACGGTCCGAGATCAAGCGGGCCTCGCGCAACGCCTGCCAGAAGGCTGCGGGGATCTGTTCAGACAACGCCGCGACGTCTTCGGCAATCCGCCCCGGACGACTGGCACCGGGAATCACCGCCGCCACTGCCGGATGCGCCAGTGAAAACTGTAGCGCAGCGGCCTTGATGCTGACGCCAAACGCCTGGGCAATTGCCTTGATCTGCTCGACCTTGGCCATGATCGCCGGGCTGGCTTGCTGGTATTCAAAGTGCGCACCGCCAGCGAGGATGCCGGAGCTGTACGGGCCACCGACGACGATCTCCACCTGCTGGGCGTGGGCCGCGTCCATCAGGCGCTGCAAGGCGCGGTCGTGGTCCAGCAGCGTATAGCGCCCCGCCAGTAGAAAGCCGTCGGGCTGGGCTTCGGCCAGGTCCAGGGTCAACTCGCAAGGCTCGACGTGGTTGACGCCCAGCCCCCACGCCTTGATCACCCCTTGCTCGCGCAAACGGGTGAGTACTTTGAAGGCGCCAGTGCGAGCCTGGTTGAAGTATTCCAGCCATTGGTCGCCGTAAAAATCCTGGGCGATGTCGTGAACCCACACGATGTCCAGGCGATCGGTTTGCAGGCGTGTCAGGCTGTCTTCAATGGAGCGCAAGGTGGCGTCGGCACTGTAGTCATTGAGTATTTTGTTCGGGCGGCCGTGTTCGAATACGCCGCTTTTTTCGCCAAGGTCACGGGCACTGTCTTCGACCTCATCAAGAATCACCCGGCCGACCTTGGTGCTGAGCACGTAGTCATCGCGGTGATGGTTGGACAGCGCCTGGCCCAAGCGGATTTCCGACAGGCCCGAGCCGTAGAACGGTGCGGTATCGAAGTAACGCACGCCCTGGCTCCAGGCAGCCTCGACGGTGGCCTGGGCTTCTTCTTCGGGGATAGCGCGGAACATATTGCCCAAGGGGGCGGTGCCAAAGCCCAGTACGCCGGGCAGTGTGTCTTTCAAGCTCATGGTGGTTCCTCAATCGGTGCGAGGTCGCGGTGACCGTTGAGCAGATGCTAGATTGCGCTGATCAGACCGTCCAAGACATACTGCGACCAACTTGAGTCCTTGCAGGTCTTACATGATTGATCTACGCCAGTTGCGCTACTTCGAAGTGGTGGCTGAAGAAGAACACGTCGGCCGCGCCGCCGAGCGCTTGCACATTTCCCAATCGCCCCTGAGCCGGCAGATCGCCCAGCTCGAGGAACGCCTGGGCCTGACCCTGTTCGAACGCAGCCAGCAGCGCATCCGCCTGACCCGCGATGGCCAGACCTTCCTGGCCGAAACCAAGGCATTGCTGACCCACGCCAACCGCCTGGAGTCCCTGGGCAAGCGCCTGGGCCGTGGGGAAGAAGGCGGTTTGTGCATCGGTTATATCGAGAACGCCATGCACGCCGGTGTCTTGCCCAATGCCTTGCGCATACTGCGCGACGACCGGCCCGCCGTGCATATCAAGCTGTATAACCTGCCCTCCCTGGAACAACTGGAAGGTTTGCGCCAACGCAGCCTGGACATCGCCCTGGTGGGCGAACCACCCGCCGCCGATGACCCGGACCTGACCGCCTGGCAAGTGCTCGACGACCCGATGCTGCTGGCCCTGCCCGAACAGCATCCGCTGGCTCGACAACGCGAACTGTTGCCCGAACACCTGGCCGACCAACAATGGATTGGCGTGCAGCGCAAACCTGGCGCCAACCCGGCCGATGATTTCGTCGCCGCCTGTATCCGCGCCGGTTTCACCCCGCAGATCCCCATGGAGGCCAGCGAGCCCTTTACCGCATTGGGCCTGGTCGCGTCGGGGCTGGGGGTAGCGATGGTGCAAAAGGGCCTGAGCCGCAACGCACCGCCCGGCGTGGTGTTGCGCGAACTGCCGTGGCTGGCCTACACCACACCGCTGTGGGCGGCCTGGCACCGCGTCAACTTGAGGCCATTAGTGGAAACCTTTCGCAAAGTGCTGACCGAACCTGTCTGACTGACGCCCTGCTGCTCAAATGTGGGAGCAGGCAAGCCCTAATGCCAGTCAGTTAAGGCTTTTTTGTAGGAGCGAGCTTGCTCGCGAAAAACTCAAAGGCGCCGCGTTCATTCAGCAAGCACACGTTATCGTTGACGTTTTTCGCGAGCAAGCTCGCTCCTACAGAAGGCGACGACCGCTTTAACTGACTGGCATTAGGGCTTGCCCGCCCCCACATTGGATCTCAGAGCGCTTCGCGCAAGCGATACCACAACATCCCCAACGCCAGCAGCGGCGAGCGCAGTGCCTTGCCACCGGGAAAGGTCATGTGCGGCACCTGGCTGAAG
This sequence comes from Pseudomonas salmasensis, assembly GCF_014268375.2. Lineage (NCBI taxonomy): Bacteria > Pseudomonadati > Pseudomonadota > Gammaproteobacteria > Pseudomonadales > Pseudomonadaceae > Pseudomonas > Pseudomonas salmasensis. The sequence goes on along the minus strand of NZ_CP077083.1, from coordinate 17,280 downwards.
ATATCCAGGCCCTGGCTTGCACCCGCGTGTATCCCTTCGGCCAGTAACCGTGCGCACCAGTGCGTCACGTTCAAGCCATGGCCGGAATAACCTTGGGCATAGAACACATTCGGGTACTGCTTGAGCCGCCCGACCTGGGGAAAACGGTTGGCGGTGATGCCGATCTTGCCGCCCCACTGGAACTCGATAGCGGTGTTGGCCAACTGCGGGAACACCTTGAGCATTTTCGGGCGCATGTACGCGGCGATGTCCTGAGGATCGCGGCCCGAGTAATGGCAGGCACCACCGAACAACAGGCGCCGGTCGGCGGTCAGCCGGTAGTAATCCAGGCCGACTTTCTGGTCGCACAGCGCCAGGTTCTGTGGGATCAACTGCTGGGCCAAAGGCTCAGGCAATGGCTCGGTGGCGATGATGTAGCTGCCCGCCGGCAGTACCTTGCCGCTCAAGCGCGGCTCCAGCTCTTCAAGATGGGCATTGCATGCCAACACCAGGTTGGCTGCGCGCACGCTGCCGCCCGCGCAGCGCACCTGCACCGTCTCGCCGTGGATCAGCTCCAGCACCGGGCTGTGCTCAAAGATACGCACCCCAAGAGCCTGGGCCGCCTGCGCTTCACCCAGCACCAGGTTGAGCGGGTGCAGATGCCCGGAACCCATGTCGACCAGGCCGCCGGCATACACGGTCGAGCCCACCACCTGCGCCATGTCGTGCGGGCCGACCAGTCGCGTTTCAGGGGCATACCCCATGGCTGCCAGGTGCGCCTGTTCGCCCTTGAACGCCGCGAACTGCGCCGGAGTATTGGCCAGTTCGCAAAAGCCCCAGCGCAGGTCGCAGTCGATACCGTGCTCGGCAATGCGCTGGCCCACCAGGGCGACCGAGTCGATACCGGCCCGCTCCATATAGCGCACGCCCTCCTCGCCCACGTATTTGGCAAACCCGGAGACGTCATGACCGATGCCGCGGATCAATTGCCCGCCGTTGCGCCCGCTGGCGCCCCAGCCAATGCGGCGCGCCTCCAGCAGCACCACCGAGAGCCCGCGCTGGGCCAGTTCGATGGCGGTGTTGACCCCGGTAAAACCACCGCCGATCACACACACATCGGCGCTCAGGTCTGCCTCAAGTGCGGGCCGCTGCGCCATGGCATTCGCCGAAGCGCGGTAATAGGACGGGGCATGTTCACTGGACTGCATCATCGGTTGGACTTCACTTTGCTCCAGGCGCGGGTCATCACGCGCATGGTCGCCGGCGTGGGCGTGGTGGAAATATAGAGTTTGTCGAGTACCTCCTGAGGCGGGTACACCTCAGGGTTGTTCGCCAGTTCCGGGGCCATGAACGGCTTGGCGGCCGGGTTGGCGTTGGCATAGCCCACCGAAGCGCTGACCTTGGCAATCACCTCAGGCTCCAGCAGGTAGTTGATGAACGCATGGGCTTCTTTAGGGTTGCTCGCGTCGGCCGGAATCGCCAACAGGTCGAACCAGAGGTTGGAGCCTTCCTTGGGGATCGAGTACGCAATGTTCACCCCGTTCTTGGCTTCCTTGGCGCGGTTGGCGGCCTGGAACACATCGCCGGAATAACCGAAAGCCACGCAGATATTGCCGTTGGCAAGGTCCGAGATGTACTTGGAAGAGTGGAAATAGGTGATGTACGGCCGCAGCGTCAGCAGCTTGGCTTCAGCCTGCTTGTAGTCCTCGACATGCTCGCTGCGTGGGTCCTTGCCCATGTAGTTGAGGATCGCCGGGAACAGCTCATCCGCCGAATCAAGGAAGGCCACGCCGCATTCATGCAGCTTCTTGATATTTTCCGGTTCAAACAGCACGACCCACGAATCGATGCGGTCGATACCCAGCACTTGCTTGACCTTGTCGACGTTGTAGCCAATGCCATTGGTGCCCCACAGGTACGGCACCGAATGCGTATTACCGGGGTCGTTCTGTTCCAGTAACTTGAGCAGCCTGGGGTCCAGATGCTTGAAGTTGGGCAACTGCGCGCGGTCGAGCTTGAGGAACGCACCGGCCTTCACCTGGCGCGCCAGGAAGTGGTTGGACGGCACCACCACGTCATAGCCGGTGCGCCCGGCCAGCAACTTGCCCTCCAGGGTTTCGTTGGAGTCGAACACATCGTAGATCACCTTGATGCCGGTCTTGGCCTGGAAGTCCGCCAAGGTGGTCTCGCCAATGTAATCGGTCCAGTTGTAGACACTCACCGTCGGTGCCGCCTGGCCGGCACTGCTGAACGCCGCGACCAGGGCCAATGGGAGAAGCTTGTTCACAAGACGCATATCGTCACCCCTTTTATGCTTGTTTTTAGACGCTCAACAGCAGGAACTCGCGCTCCCAGGAACTGATCACTCGCTTGAAGTTTTCATGCTCGGCGCGCTTGACCGCGACATAGCCACGCACGAATTTCTCGCCCAGGTACCGCTTGACCGTGTCGCACTCCTCCATGCGCGCCAGCGCATCTTCGAGGGTGAACGGCAGGCGCAGGTTGCGGCGCTCATAGGCGCGGCCTTCCACCGGGGCACTGGGTTCGATGTGCTCGATCATGCCCAGATAGCCACACAACAGGCTCGCGGCAATCGCCAGGTAAGGGTTGGCATCGGCCCCCGGCAGGCGGTTTTCCACGCGCATCGCCTCCGGGCTGGAAGTGGGCACGCGCAAGCCGACGGTGCGGTTCTCTTCGCCCCACTCGACGTTGACCGGCGCCGAGGTGTCCGGCAGGAAGCGGCGGAACGAGTTCACATTGGGCGCGAACATCGGCAACAGCATGGGGATGTACTTCTGCAAGCCGCCGATGTGATGCAAAAACAGCGGGCTCATGGCGCCATCAGCATCGACAAACACCGGTTTGCCGGTGGCAATCTCCACCACGCTCTGGTGCAAATGCATGGCGCTGCCCGGCTCATCGGCCACCGGCTTGGCCATGAAGGTGGCGGCGACGTTGTGCTTGAGGGCGGCCTCACGCAAGGTGCGCTTGAACACCGTGATCTGGTCGGCCAGGTCCAGGGCGTCGCCGTGACGGAAGTTGATTTCCATCTGCGCCGGGCCGTCTTCGTGGATCAGGGTGTCGAGGTCCAGGCCCTGGGCTTCGCACCAGTCATAGACATCTTCGAACAGCGGGTCGAACTCGTTGGCCGCGTCGATAGAGAACGACTGGCGCCCGGTTTCGGCACGGCCGGAACGGCCAATCGGGGTTTTCAAGGGCAGGTCCGGGTCTTCGCAACGCTGGGTGAGGTAGAACTCCATTTCCGGCGCCACGATCGGCTGCCAGCCTTGGTCGGTGTAGAGCTGCAGGACTTTCTTCAACACATTGCGCGGCGACAGCTCGATGGGGTTGCCCTGCTTGTCGAAGGTGTCGTGGATCACAATGGCGGTGGGTTCGATGGCCCACGGCACTACGTAAGTGGCGTTGGCTGCCGGGCGGCAGATCATGTCGATATCGGCCGGGTCCAGCAGGTCGTAATAGATATCGTCGTCGACAAAGTCCCCGGTTACCGTTTGCAGCAACACACTTTCCGGCAGGCGCATGCCTCGCTCATGCAGGAACTTGTTGGTGGGCGCAATCTTGCCGCGTGCGATGCCAGTCAAGTCACTGATCACGCATTCGACTTCGGTAATCTTGTGTTCTTTCAGCCAGGCGGACAGCTGATCGAAGGGGGCGTTCATAAGGACCTCGTCTTGGGTGGGATGCGGCGCCGGCTTGTACTCCCAGCGCATTGAGGTCTATCTTGGGCCAGCCTTGAAACGGCATCTATCCACTTTGCACGCAGCACAACGCACCAATAGAGTGCGCACGGATCACCCATGACACAGGCAACCGCTTTGCGCGTACAGGCCTTCGCCACCGGCGATGTGGCCGCCCAATGCAGTGCGACACCCGGCTGGGTGCAGCAGTACCAGCAGATGTCCCCCGGGCATTTTGCCGGGCGCGTGCGCTACCTCGACCTGCAAGGCGTGCAGGTTTACGAAGAGTGCATGAACACCCGCGTGGAGCAGCATTTCAACGCCCCTGCCGGCGCCCTGGCGTTTTGCTTCGACGCCAGTGACAACGCGCTGTACCTGCTCAATGGCGAAAGCCGCAACACCTGGATCACCCCGGTCAACTACCGCGAAGTGGCGGTGGTGTTCGGCCCACAGTTCGTCCAGCGCCAGGGCCTGGATATGGCCAGACTCGAAGGCCTGTTCATGGCACCGCTCACCAGCCAACAAAACGCGCTGTTCACCCGCTGGCTCAGTGGCACGCTCACACGCTTGTCCGCCCTCACCGACCCCATCAGCCGCGATGCCCTCACCCAGCAATTGCTCGACGACTGCCTGTTTATCCTCGATAACGCCTGCGTATGCCTGGACAGCAGTTCGCTGCAAAAGCGCAGCGAAGAACGCCGCTTGATGGCGCGCATTGGCGAATGGGCGGCGGATGCGCCGGATGAGACCGTCAACCTGTTGGAACTGGCGCAGATTGCCGGCGTGCCGTTGCGGCACTTGCAGCAAGGCTTCAAGACCTACACGGGGATGAGCCCGGCGCAGTGGTTAAGGTTGCGCCGCTTGAACGGGGCGCGGCGTGAGCTATTGAGTGGCGCGGATACCACGGTGGCCGAGGTGGCGATGAATTGGTCGTTTTGGCATTTGGGGCGGTTTTCCAACAGCTATCGGGCTTTGTTCCGGGAGCTGCCCAGCGAGACCCTGCTGAAAACGCGCGGCTAAAAGGGTGGGAGTGAGCTTGCCCTAACGCCACCCGGTAGGAGCGAGCTTGCTCGCGAAAAACCCGCGGGCACCGCGTTTATTCAGGAAGCCCGCGTTATCGTTGATGTTTTTCGCGAGCAAGCTCGCTCCTACCTTGCCCCTCTCACCCTGGATCAAGTTCGTACTCGGCAGCTTGTAAAACCCCGCGCTTCCCCCTAGCTTATGCGCCCCGCCCAGCGCTTTAAGGCCTTGCCCCATGGTTTTGCGTTTTCGCCCCGTCGTCACCTCACGTTTCGCCCTCGGCCTGTTGCTCAGTGGCGGCATCGGCAGCAGCCTGGCCGCCGAGATCGAGTTGCCGACGGTAAAGGTCCAGGGCCAGGATGAGTCGGGCTACCGCAATGAAACCGCGTCGGTGGGTGGTTTTGATGAAGCGCCGCTGTTGGACACCCCCGCTTCGATCACGGTGATCAACGCCGCGCTGATCAAGGACCAGCAGGCACGCTTGCTCAGTGAAGTGCTGCGCAACGATGCCTCGGTGGGCGACAGTTACGCGCCCATTGGTTATTACGAGAATTTCGTGGTGCGTGGCTTTTCGCTGAACGCGGCCAGCAGTTACAAGATCAATGGGCGCACCATCACCGGCGAGCAAAACGTCGCCCTGGAAAACAAGCAGCAAGTGGAAGTGCTCAAGGGCCTGGCCGGGTTGCAGAGCGGCATTTCCGAGCCCAGTGGAGTGATCAACTACGTGACCAAACGCCCGCAGGATGTGCGCTCGGTAACGGTGTCCACCGATGATCGTGGCAGTGGTTACATCGCCACCGATGTCGGCGGCTGGTTTGGCAGCGAGCAGCAGTTCGGCCTGCGCGCCAACGTCGCCCATGAAGACCTCAACTCCTATGTGGAACACGCCAACGGCCAGCGCGATTTTGTGTCCCTGGCCTTCGACTGGAACATCAGCCCCGACGCCGTGCTGCAACTGGATGCCGAATACCAGAACAAACAACAGCGCTCAGTGCCCGGTTATCAACTGCTGGGCGGCACCGAAGTGCCCCATGATGCGTCGCCGAAAAAGCTGCTGGGGCACCAGACGGGCGGCAAGCAGGTCGGGATTGATTCGCTGAACCTCAACGGCAAGTTCGAATACCGTTTCAGCGATCAGTGGAAAGGCAGTGTCAGCGCGGCGCGTAGCAAGGTGGTGATTGATGACTACAGTTCGTTTGCGTGGGGCGGCGATACCAACGGCCTAGGCAATTACTTCACGCCGGAGGGTGACTATGACATCTACGACTACCGCAGCCCCGACGACACTCGCCGCGACGATGAAGTCCAGGCGGCGATGACCGGGCTATTCGACACTGCTGGGCTGAGCCATGAGCTGACCTTTGGTACCAGCGCGTTTCGCCGGGTAATCGACAAGCGCGAGGCGATCAACGCGTGGATCGGCAGTGGCAATATTTATCAGGATGCGCCCAGCTTCCCACCTACAAGCGAGCCGCTTAAAGACAGCCACCGCAACCTCGACAGCCGCCAGTACGGCCTGTTCGTCACCGACCGCATCCGCTTCAACGAGCAATGGCAAACCATCCTCGGCGGCCGTGAAGTGCGCCTGGATGAAAAAGCCTTTGACGGCGACACCGGCAACCAGACACGCCACACCCAACAGTACGTGTTCCTGCCCCAGGCCTCGTTGATCTACAAGCCGGTGGACAACGTTTCGCTGTACACCAGCTACAGCAAGGGCCTGTCCCTGGGCGGCACCGCGCCGTGGTTTGCAGACAATGCGGATGAAACCCTCGCCCCCACCGTCTCACGCCAGCTCGAAGCCGGGGTGAAATACGACTGGCGCCGTATCAGCTTCGCCGCCGCCGTGTTCCAGACGCGCCAGGCTTACCAGTACGCCAAGCCCGAAGGTGGCACGTTCAACTACGTGCAACAGGGCCAGCAAAAAAACACCGGAATTGAAGTGTCCGCCAACGGCTGGGCCACCGACCGTCTGCAGATCGCCACCAGCGTGGCCGCGATCCGAGCGCGGGTGAGCGGCAGCGGCACGCCAGAGTACGAAGGCCACCAGGCGATCAACGTGCCCAAGCTGCGCGCCAGTGTCTACGCCGACTACGCCCTGCCCTGGTTCAGCGGCCTGGCGGTATTGGGCGGCGTGCAATACAGCGCCAAGAAGTCCGCCAATCGCACCGGCAACGTGGAAGTGGGCGACTACGCGGTGGTCAACGTCGGCAGCCGCTACACCACCAAGGTCGATGGCTACGAAACGGTGTTTCGCCTGAGCGTCGATAACCTGTTCGACAAGCGCTACTGGCGCGACGCCGGCGAATACATGGGCGATGACTACCTGTTCCAGGGCGCACCGTTGACGGCGCGCTTGAGTGCTTCGGTCAACTTCTGACCTCGCCACAAAAAGCGGCTGCCCTTCAATAGTTACTTGGGCATCTTGCGAAAGCCCACCGCCAGGCGGTTCCAGCTGTTGATGGTGGCGATGGCGACGCTCAGGTCTACTTGTTCCTGGGGGCTGAACTGGGCGGCCAGTGCGTCGAAGTCTTCATCCGGGGCGTGGGTCTGGCTGAGCAGGGTCAGGCTTTCGGCCCAGGCCAGGGCAGCGCGCTCGCGCGGGGTGAAGAACGGGGTTTCCCGCCAGGCCGACACGGTGTACAAGCGGCGCTCGGTTTCGCCGCCCTTGCGAGCATCAGCGGTGTGCATGTCCAGACAGAACGCGCAGCCATTGATCTGCGAGACGCGCAGGCGCACCAGTTCCAGCAGTGGCAGTTCGATGGAGAGTTTGCCCACCGCCGCTTCCAGGGCGAGCATGGCTTTCATGGCGTCTGGGGAAGCGGTGTAGAAATCGGTACGGGTTTGCATGGTGTTGCTCCAGGACAGTGGGATGGGTGAGCAGGTTAGTCACCCCGGCGTCCTGGAGAAATAGCCAATCCGGGCGAAGAACAGGTGACCAATCTACAGGCCACGGTTCCTCAGCCACTGTATGAAGCCCTTCTTCACCGGCACCACGGGTGCGTCTTCGGTCAGGGCCTGGGCGGCATGGCGACGGAAGTCCAGCAGCGCCTTCATGGCTTCACCAATATCATGCCGGGCGTCCAGGCACGGCTTGAGGTATTCATTTTCGATGCGGTAGAGCGTGCAGTAGGTCTTGGCCGAGAAATCCGCCAGCGCCGCCTGGTCGGAGAGAATGCCGGACTCACCGATCACCTCCCCCGGGCCCATACGCCCGGCCTCGAACTTGTGTCCGTCCTTGACCAACAGCACCGAGACCACGCCGGACTCGATGATGAACAGGTGATCGCTGACCTCCCCCGCCGCCAGGATCATCTCACCGGCGCGGTAGGTGTGCAGGGTCATGTTCTGGCTGAAGGTGTCTTTTTCTTCCTGACGCAAGGTTGAGAAGATCGACGAGCGCTCCAGCAAGGCGCGGGCGCCAGACACCGCAGGCGGCGTGCTGCCTTCGGTGGCGGACAACAGGCCCACGCCCGCCGCCTGCAAATGCCGGTAGGCCAGGTCGTAAAGCTGGTTGCGGGTTTCGCGCTTGAGGCCCATGGCCGGCACAAAGCCGCTGATCTCATATTCCACGCCACTGCCAGTGGATGCCTTGAACGCCACGCTAGGCGCCGGCTGGGCCAGCAACGGCCGGCAGCCCTGCATCGCACGCTCCAGCGCTTCGATCACGGTTTGCGGGCGCGCGTGGGGGCTGACTTGCAGGCTGACCGCCAGGCCGAACATGTCTGCCGGGCGCGAGAAGTTGATGATCTTGGCCTTGGCTGCCAGGGAGTTGGGGATCACCGCCAGGCTGCCCTGGGAGGTTTGCAGGCGCGTGGCGCGCCAGTCGATATCGGTGACACGGCCTTCGGTGCCGTCGATGGAGATCCAGTCATCGATCTGGTAAGGCTTGGTGGTATTGAGGACGATCCCGGAAAACACATCGCTCAAGGTGCTTTGCAAGGCCAGGCCGACGATGATCGCCACGGCGCCGGAGGTGGCCAGTACACCCTTGACCGGCAGGTCGAGTACGTAGGCCATGGCGGCGATGATCGCGATGAGGAAAATCACCGCGCCCAGCAGGTCCTGCAACAAGCGCCCGGTATGGCCAACCCGCTGCATCATCACCGCGCCGAGCAACACCGTGAGGGTGCGCGCCGCGAACAACCACCAGCCGATCTGCAGCGCCGTAGCGGCCAGGTGCAAGGTGGTGTCATCGGCATAGGGCGCCGCTTGCATGGGGTTCATGCCGTCGTTGAACAGCACGGCGCTGAACACCGCGAAAATCACCAGCCGCGCCGCGAGTTTCCAGTTGGCCAGGTTGGGGGAAATAAGGCGCCATACGGCGATGTCGATCAGGGTCAACGCCACGGCGCACAGCATCGGGTGATCAGCGATAAATGAGGGCATCCAGGCGACTCCAGGGCGAATGCCGAGAAGATCGCATGAAATCAGAACCCTGGAAACAAAATGTAGGAGCGAGCTTGCTCGCGAAAAACCACAACGATGACGCGTGCTGCCTGATTGAACGCGGTATGTTGAAGTTCTTCGCGAGCAAGCTCGCTCCTACAGGGGTTTGCGGTGAACCGTCAGGCGTGCATCTGCCCGAATTTGCCCGACTGGAAGTCGGCAAATGCCTGGTGAATCTCCTGCTCGGTGTTCATCACGAACGGACCGTGGCCGACGATGGGCTCGTCGATGGGTTCGCCGCTGAGCAGCAGCACCTTGGCGTCGTCGTTGGACTCCAGGGTCAGTTGCTTGCCGTCGCGCTCGAACAGCGCCAATTGCCCCTGGCGTGCGACTTCTTCGCCATTGATCAACAAGGTGCCGCTGAGCACCACCAAGGCGGTGTTACGCCCGGCGTGCAGGTCCAGCGTGACCGCTTTACCGGCGTTGAGGCGCAAATCCCATACATCAATCGGCGTGAAGGTGCGGGCCGGGCCTTGAGTACCGGCAAATTCCCCGGCGATCAAGCGCAGGTGGCCGGCGTCGTTCGCCAGTGGCAGCACCGGAATGTCGCCATCGACGATGGTCTGGTAACCAGCATCGGCCATTTTGTCCTTGGCCGGCAGGTTGACCCACAGTTGCACCATCTCCAGCGCGCCGCCACTACGGGCGAAGTCTTGGGAGTGGAACTCTTCGTGAAGAATGCCCTTGGCCGCAGTCATCCATTGCACATCGCCTGGGCCGATCTTGCCACCGGCACCGGTGGAATCGCGGTGTTCGACTTCGCCGTCGTAGACGATGGTCACGGTTTCAAAGCCGCGATGCGGGTGTTGGCCGACGCCACGGCGCTGTTCGGTGGGCGTGAATTCGGCGGGGCCGGCGTGATCCAGCAACAGGAATGGGCTGATGTGCTTGCCCATGGTGTCGTAGGAAAACAACGTGCGTACCGGGAAGCCATCGCCGACCCAATGGGCGCGGGGGCTGGTGTAGATACCAATCAGCTTTTTCATGGTGTACCTCCAAAGTGAGTACAGCCTAATTCGCCTCACGCCTGAGTACTAGACGGCAAAATTGGCCCTGATCGTTCTACATATAGAACAATGCTTTAACCTGTGGGAGCGGGCTTGCTCGCGAAGGCGGCCTGGCAGTCAACACAGTTGGACCGTGTACATATCCATTCCTGCGGTAACGGCCACTTAGGGTTCCGCCCTGACGGCGGCTCACTTTTGAACAGCGCAAAAGTAAGCAAAACGCTCTTGCCCCACCACTCGGCACCTCGCCTAGGCTCGGTGTGCCCGTAATCCGCCAGTGATTTGGGGGGCCGCCGCCACGCGCCATCCATGGCGCGGGGCCGCTAAACCGGCATCCCTGCCGGTTTACCCCCCCAAATCCCTGTCGAATTCCGGCCAGCGTGGTTTAACGGGGCGCTTGAGATCAAAAGCAGATCAAGATCAAGAGCGGCTCGCTTCGCATCGTGGTTACCGTTGGCTGCTACAACCTACAAATGTGTAGATGGTTCGGTTGACTCATCAGTGACTGACACTCCGCTTTCGGAACAAGCCCACAGGAGAGCTGCGCATAGATGACTGGGATTATCGGGGGGCTGGATTAATTTATATTTCAACCATAATATAAGCAGAAAATTACGACCGTAATTTTTTGCACAATGGTTTCCGGAGTTCGCCATGCCCCCTCTCCCCCTGCGTCTTCTCACGCCCCTGGCTCTGTTGATGTTCCTCAATGGCTGCAACAGCAAGGCCGATACCGCCCAGGTGCCAGTGCCGCGCCCGGTGCTCGCCGCCAAGGTCGAAGCCGCCGGCACCCAGCAAAGTGCCTACACCGGCGTGGTGGCGGCTCGCACTGAAAGCAACCTGGGCTTTCGGGTCAGCGGCAAGGTGATCGAGCGCAAGGTCGACCCCGGCCAGCATGTCTCCCGTGGCGATACCTTGCTGGTACTGGACATCGGCGACTTCGAACTGGCGCTGCGTTCGGCCAAGAACCGCGTCAACGCCGCCGAGGCGCAACTGCGCCAGCGCCGTGACGATGAAAATCGTTACCAGCGCCTGGCCAGTACCGGCGCGGTGTCGCGGCAGATCTTCGACCAGTCGGCCACCAACCTGCGCGTTGCCCAAGCCGAACTGGCCGCGGCGCAATCGGATGCCAGCCAGATCGAAAACCGTCGCACTTATTCGGTACTCAAGGCCGATGGCAACGGCATCATCACCGATGTGCTGGCCGACCGCGGCCAAGTGGTGGCCGAGGGGCAAATCGTGGCGCGCCTGGCCCATGACGGTGCCCGTGAAGCCATCGTCAACTTGCCGGAAAACCAGCGCGACCTGGCCGCGCAAAAAGCCTTGGCATTCCCCTTTGGCGCAGCGGACCAGGCCGTGGCCGCTACCCTGCGCGAGCTGTCCGCCAGCGCCGACCCGGTCACCCGCACCTACCGCGCACGTTATGTGCTGCAGGGTTCGGTCGAGCGTTTTGCCCTCGGCTCCACCATCACCGTGCGCCTGCAAGGCAATGGCAAGCCCCTGCAAACCCGCGTGCCCATTGGCGCCTTGCAGGATGCCGGGCAAGGCACGGGCGTCTGGCTGATTGGCGATGACCAAAAGATCAGCTTCGCCCCGGTGAAAGTCGCCAGCCTCGGCCAGGAAGACGCCCTGCTCGACAGCGGCGTAACACCCGGCCAAACCATCGTCGCCCTCGGCGCTCACCTGCTGCACACAGGCGATACGGTGCGCTTGCTGCCCGCCCAGGCGCTGGCCCTCAACCGTCAGCAGGATCAATGAGTATGCGCGGGATCAACCTCTCCGAACTGGCCGTCAAACACCGCGCCGTTACCCTGTTTTTGCTGATTGCGATCCTCGTCGCCGGGGTCTTCGCCTTTGGCAAGCTGGGCCGCGCCGAAGACCCCTCGTTTACCGTCAAGGTCATGACCATCACCGCTGCCTGGCCCGGCGCAACCGCCGAGGAAATGCAGGAGCAAGTGGCCGACCGCCTGGAAAAACGCCTGCAGGAACTGGACTACTACGACCGCGTCGAGACCATTGCCCAGCCGGGCTTTGTATCGATGCGCATGACCTTCCTCGAATCTACCCGCCCGAGCGAGATCCAGGCGCTGTTCTATCAGACGCGCAAAAAGCTCAGCGACGAAGCCGCACAATTGCCCAAGGGCGTGATCGGGCCGTTTTTCAACGATGAATATTCCGATGTGTACTTTGCGTTGTATGCCCTGGAGGCAGAACACCTGCCCCACCGCCAGCAAGTGCAAATGGCCGAACAATTGCGCCAGGGCCTGCTCAACCTGCCCGGGGTGAAGAAGGTCAATATCCTCGGCGAACAGGCCCAGCGTGTGTTTGTCGAGTTCTCCTATGAGCGCCTGGCGACCCTGGGTATCAAGCCCGAACAGATCTTCGCCGCCCTCGCCGCACAAAACGCCGTGGCGCCCTCCGGCTTCGTCGAAACGGCGGGCGCCCGCGCCTATATCCGCATCGACGGCGCGTTCGACAGCCTGGCCCTGATCGAGAATGTGCCCCTGCAAGTCAATGGCCGCGTATTGCGCATCGCCGATGTAGCCACCGTGAGCCGGGGTTATGAAGACCCGCCCAGTTATCGCATCCGCCATCAGGGCGACCCGGCGCTGATGCTGGGCGTGATCATGGAGAAGCACTGGAACGGCCTTGAACTGGATAAAAGCCTGCAAGCCGAAGAAGCGCGGATCCAGGCCGACCTGCCCCTGGGCGTGAACTTCGCCAAGGTCTCCGACCAGGCGAAAAACATCAGCCTGGCAGTCAATGAGTTCATGCTCAAATTCTTCGTCGCCCTGGCCGTGGTGATGCTGATCAGCCTGTTGGCCCTGGGCTTTCGCGTAGGGCTGGTGGTGGCGGCGGCCGTGCCGCTGACGCTGTCGATCGTGTTCGTGATCATGCTGGTCACGGGCCGTGAATTCGACCGGGTCACCCTCGGCGCGCTGATCATCTCCCTGGGCTTGCTGGTGGACGACGCGATCATTGCCATTGAGATGATGGTGGTCAAACTCGAAGAAGGGTTTGACCGCATTCACGCGGCGACCTATGCCTGGAGCTCCACCGCCGCGCCCATGCTCACTGGTACGCTGGTGACCATCATTGGCTTTCTGCCGGTGGGGTTTGCGCGCTCCGGTGCCGGCGAGTACGCCGGCAATATCTTCTGGATCGTCGGGTTTGCATTGATTTCGTCGTGGCTGGTCGCGGTGGTATTCACGCCCTACCTGGGCGTGAAGCTGCTGCCGCAGATCAAGCCCGTGCCCGGCGGGCATGATGCTATTTATGCCGGGCGCTACTACCAGAAACTGCGCAGCCTGGTGGAGGCCTGCGTGCGTGGGCGCTGGCTGGTGACCGGGTTGGTGGTGGCCGCGTTCGTGGTGTGCGGCCTGGGTATGGCCGTGGTGAAGAAACAGTTCTTCCCCGATTCGGACCGCTCGGAGCTGATTCTGGAAGTGTATATGCCACCCGGCAGCGCGTTCAAAAGCACCGAAGCCGTGGCGGCGCAGGTGGAGAAGGCCCTGTTGCAAGAGCCGCAGACCAGCATGGTCGACACCTATGTGGGCGGCGGTGCCCCGCGGTTCTTCCTGTCGTTGAACCCTGAAATGCCGGACCCGGCGTTTGCCAAGTTGATCGTGCAAACGCCGGATTCCCATGCCCGCGACGCCTTGAAACAGCGCATGCGCGAGCGTATTGCCGCCGGGGAGTTTCCAGCGGCGCGGGTGCGTGTCACGCAACTGGTGTTCGGCCCGCCGGTGCCGTTCCCGGTGGTGTTCCGTGTGTCCGGCCCAGACCTAGACGTGTTGCGCGGGCTCTCCGAGGAGGTGCGTCAAGTGGTGGCCAGCAACGCGCTGACCCGTGACGCCTTCCTCGAATGGGGCGAACGCGCCAGCGGTTATCGCTTGGTGCTGGATCAGGATCGCTTGCGCCTGCTGGGGTTCACGCCGGACGAGGTCAAGTCCCAGCTCAACGCTTTGCTCAGCGGCAACCCGATCACCGAAGTGCGCGAAGGCAACCGCACCGTGTCGGTGGTGGCCCGTGCCCAGGGCAGCCAGCGTGAAGACCTGGGCAACCTTAACAACATGACCCTGACCAACAGCGCCGGCACCTCGGTGCCGCTGGCCCAGGTTGGGCATTTCCAGGCGGTGATGGAAGAACCGATCCTCAAGCGCCGTGACCGCGCCACTACCGTGGAAGTGCGCGCCGACATCATCGACGGCGTACAACCGCCCGACGTGGAAATGGCCGTGTACAAAGACCTGCAACCGCTGATCGCGAAGTTGCCCAGCGGTTACAAAATCGACATCGGCGGCCCGGTTGAGGAAAGCGCCAAGGCCAACGTCGCCCTGGCGGCGCTGTTCCCGATCATGATCTTGCTGACCCTCACGGTGATCATGTTCCAGGTGCGCTCGTTCGGCGTGATGTTCATGGTGTTCGCTACCGCGCCTTTGGGCCTGATCGGCGCAGTGCCGACCTTGCTGTTGTTCAACCAGCCGTTCGGCTTTAACGCGATCCTCGGCCTGATCGGCATCGGCGGCATCCTGATGCGCAACACGCTGATATTCACCGACCAGATCCGCCAGAACCAGGACCACGGCATGGCGATTCGCGAGGCCATTATCGAAGCCACGGTGCGGCGTGCGCGGCCGGTGATCCTTACGGCACTGGCGGCGGCGTTGGCGTTTATTCCGTTGACGTTGTCGGTGTTCTGGTCGTCCCTGGCCTATGTGCTGATTGGCGGGGTGTTGGTGGGCACGGTGTTGACGCTGTTGTTTTTGCCCGCACTGTGCAGTCTGGTGCTGCGCGATAAGGTTGCTGAAACGTCCCACGTAACGGCCGGATAAGCTCTACTCCCCTCCCCTGTAAACCGCTGCAAAGTCCCTCGCCTGATCAAACAGTGCGAGGGATTGCAGATGGTTTTTCCTGTTAGTGCCTTGGTGACCTGGCCGCCCCCCGTGGGGAGCCGTCGCGGATGACCCAAGCAGCCCAAATTACCTTTATCGAACACGAGCTGGATGGTTTCCATCAGAGCCTGGCGGAGTATCGCCAGCAGATGGGCGCCTGGTATTCGCGTGCGCTGGATACGGTCAGTCATGCAGCGGACATGCCGTCGTTGCTGGGTATGGACCGAGTGTTGCGGGCTGGGGATGCGCAGCAGTCGGTGAGTCTTGGCGATGCGGATTTTGCCACCGTGACCCGCTGCCCCACAGGGGGTGTGCTGAAGATCCAGAGCAGGTTCGAGTCAGCGTACGACGTGCCAATCGGCAATATTCCGGTTGAGGTGATCGGGCTGGATGACGGCAGTTCCAGGGTCATCCTGCTCGACGAGCACGGCGAAGGTTCCCACGACTGCGCCGCCGGCGGGCGTTATCAGGCGAGGGTTCAAGGCGGTGTTTCAGCGCAGCAAGTCGATGCCTTGTTTGCTTCCTATGCGGGGCTGACAGCGGATCTGGAGCAATGGCTGCGCGAGCAGTGGCAAGGCTTCAAACCGCACTGGCAGCAATTCCCCGCCAGCGCAATTGGCAGCGGCGTGCTAGCCGGCAGTTGGGCAGCGATCCGTGACGCGTGGGACAGCATCAAGCAGGTGCAGGCGATGCTTGAAGACCCGCTCAAGTACGCCGAGCAACTGGGTAGCGAGGCGGCCAGGTTGGCGCAAATCGCCACTGATGCGCCCAAGGTCATGGAACAGGCGATGTTGCTGGCCAGTGATGAGGCGGCGCTGTACCTGATACTGCGCACCGCCATGATCTGGCTGGAGGCGTTACCGCCCAGTGAAGTCGCGCAAGCAGCCGCCGGTTTTATGGTGTCGCTGCTGATTGACCTGGTGATTGGCGCGGTGCTGACCATCGCGCTGCCGGCAGCGGGCGTAGCGTATTTGAGTATGCGCCTGGTCAAGTACGGTGCGCGGGTGCTTCAGTCAGCCGTGGGCTTTGTGACCGGTGTGCTGACGATCCTCACAAAGTTCATGCGGGCGGTGGACCGCTACAAAGCGGTGGCGGTTCGCGGGGTGGTAGGTGGGCTGAAGCAAGGCACGATGCAGATGCGCTGGCGGGCGCGGCAGAACGCGGTGCTGATGCAGAAAGAGCGTGTGGATGATGTGCCGGTTGTGGCTTCGAATCCGAAGGGGGATGCGGCGGCGCCTGCGGACAAGACCGTTACCAACGGTTGCCCGGTGTCGATGGTCACTGGCGAGGAACTGCTGACCCTCACCGATGGTGCGTTGGACGGGATCTTGCCGTTTGAATGGACGCGCTTGTACCGCACCACTGCGGTGGAAGTCGATTGTGGGTTGGGGTTTGGTTGGAGCCATGCGCTGGCCCATCGGCTGGTGGTGTCGGGCGATTCGGTGGTGTTGACTGACCATGAGAACCGCCTTACTCAGTTTCCCTTGCCGACTGCCGCTCGACCTGCGATCACCAATAGCCTGGCGGAAGCGGCGATCTATTTGGGTTCGGCGCCTGACGAGTTGGTGCTGGCCCAGGCCTCGCGTTTCTATCACTTTCGCGATGGTGTACTGACAACCATCAGCGATGCGTATGACAACCGGCTGCGCCTTTGTCGGGATCACTCAGGGCGGATTGAGCGGCTGGATAACGGTGCGGGTCGCTCGTTGCTGTTGCGTTATGAGTTGGGTCGCATCGTCGCGGTGGACTACCAAGTACATCGTGCCAAAGGGCGTGAGCCCTACGTGTGGGAGACCGAGCAGAACCTCGTTTCCTACGCCTATGACGAACACGGCCGACTGGTTTGCGCGACCAATGCCGTCGGGGAAAGCGAGCGTTATCGCTACGACGATCAGCACGTCATTCTGGAGCGCCAACTGGCCGGTGGGGCAAGTTTCTTCTGGGAGTGGGAGCACGCTGGCAAGGCGTCACGCTGTGTGCGGCATTGGGCGAGCTTTTCG
Source organism: Pseudomonas salmasensis (assembly GCF_014268375.2). Taxonomy (NCBI): domain Bacteria; kingdom Pseudomonadati; phylum Pseudomonadota; class Gammaproteobacteria; order Pseudomonadales; family Pseudomonadaceae; genus Pseudomonas; species Pseudomonas salmasensis. The sequence goes on along the minus strand of NZ_CP077083.1, from coordinate 232 downwards.
CAGATGGACACGCGTTATGCCTGGGGCGATGACGGGCGCGTCACCGTGCATAACGCCGATGGTAGCCAGGAGGTGTATGTCCATGACCAGCGGGCGCGGTTGGTGCAGCGCGTCGATCCGGATGGCGCCACGCATTTCAAATCCTACGATGACAAGGGCCGGCTGACCGTCGAGCAAGACCCGATGGGCGCGGTGACGGCCTATCAGTATGACGATGCCGGGCGCTTGGTGG